>NZ_CP063425.1:0-4909996 GCF_015167415.1 Kosakonia pseudosacchari | reverse complement strand
TCAGATGTGGATAACTATGCTTAAAAGCACTGATCAACCGGTAGTTATCCCATTAACAACTGCAGTTCAGTTTTTGACTTGTGTATAACTAGCCATTCTGATCCCAGCTTATACGGTTCAGGATCACCGATCATTCACAGCTAATGATCCTGCCTAATGAATTGATCTTAAAGTGATGATCCGGGTTATCCACAGTACCTGTCGATCCTAATAAGAGATCACAATAGAACAGATCTCTACATATAAAAGATCTTCTTTTTAATAGCCGGGATCCGATCCTTTCTCACTGGACTAAAGTTGAGTAGAATCCACGGCCCAGGCTTCAATCCAATTTCTAACCGCTCAGGCGAGGCATACCACCATGTTTTATCCGGATCCTTTTGACGTCATTATCATTGGCGGGGGTCATGCAGGCACTGAGGCCGCAATGGCCGCAGCGCGTATGGGTCAGCAGACCCTGCTTTTGACACACAATATCGACACGCTGGGGCAGATGAGCTGCAACCCGGCGATCGGCGGTATTGGGAAAGGACACCTGGTAAAAGAAGTGGATGCGCTTGGCGGGCTGATGGCAAAGGCGATCGATCAGGCAGGTATTCAGTTTAGGATACTAAACGCCAGCAAAGGTCCGGCAGTGCGCGCGACACGTGCACAGGCAGACCGCGTGCTTTACCGTCAGGCAGTGCGCACAGCGCTTGAAAACCAACCGAACCTGATGATCTTCCAGCAGGCGGTTGAAGATCTGATTGTCGAAAACGATCGCGTAGTTGGCGCCGTGACCCAGATGGGGCTCAAATTCCGTGCGAAAGCGGTGGTGCTGACCGTGGGGACATTCCTCGACGGCAAAATCCATATTGGTCTTGATAACTACAGCGGTGGTCGTGCGGGCGATCCGCCATCGATTCCGCTGTCGCGTCGTCTGCGCGAACTGCCGCTGCGCGTCAGCCGCCTGAAAACCGGGACACCGCCGCGTATTGACGCACGCACCATCGATTTCAGCGTCCTGGCCCAGCAGCATGGCGATAACCCGATGCCGGTGTTCTCGTTTATGGGCAACGCTGCGCAGCACCCGCGTCAGGTGCCGTGCTACGTCACGCATACCAATGAAAAAACCCACGATGTGATCCGCAACAACCTTGATCGCAGCCCGATGTACGCCGGGGTTATCGAAGGGATCGGTCCGCGCTACTGCCCGTCGATCGAAGATAAAGTGATGCGCTTTGCCGATCGCAACCAGCACCAGATCTTTCTTGAACCGGAAGGACTGACTTCAAACGAAATTTACCCGAACGGTATCTCCACCAGCCTGCCGTTCGATGTGCAGATGCAAATTGTTCGCTCCATGCAGGGGATGGAAAACGCGAAGATTGTTCGCCCTGGCTACGCCATTGAGTACGACTTCTTCGATCCGCGCGACCTGAAACCTACGCTTGAAAGCAAATTTATTCAGGGTCTGTTCTTTGCCGGCCAGATTAACGGCACCACCGGGTATGAAGAAGCTGCGGCCCAGGGGCTGCTGGCGGGGCTTAACGCTGCGCGCTTCTCTGCCGAAAAAGAGGGCTGGGCGCCGCGCCGCGATCAGGCTTACCTCGGCGTACTGGTGGACGATCTCTGTACCCTGGGTACGAAAGAACCGTACCGCATGTTTACCTCCCGTGCGGAATATCGCCTGATGCTGCGCGAAGACAACGCCGATCTGCGCCTGACGGAAGCGGGGCGTGAACTGGGTCTGGTGGATGACGAACGTTGGGCGCGCTTTAACGAAAAACTGGAGACTATCGAGCGTGAGCGTCAGCGCCTGAAATCTCAATGGGTATCACCAGCCTCTGAACATGCGCCTGCGGTCAACGAACATCTGACCGCACCGTTGTCGCGCGAAGCCAGCGGCGAAGATCTGCTGCGTCGTCCTGAGATGACCTACGAGCAACTGGTTCAGTTGGCGCCGTTCGCACCGGGCCTGGACGATCAACAAGCTGCCGAGCAGGTGGAAATCCAGGTGAAATACGAGGGGTACATCGCGCGTCAGCAGGATGAGATCGAAAAACAGCAGCGCAATGAGAACACGCTCCTGCCAGCAACGCTGGATTATCGGCAAGTGAACGGTTTGTCCAATGAAGTGATCGCCAAACTTAACGATCACAAACCGTCGTCTATTGGCCAGGCATCGCGTATCTCCGGGATCACCCCGGCGGCGATCTCCATTCTGCTGGTGTGGCTGAAAAAACAAGGTATGCTGCGCCGTAGCGCCTAATTTCACTTATCTGCCCGGTTCTTACCGGGCATTTTAATTCCACAGGTAACCACCGTGCTTAACAAACTCTCTCGTCTGCTCGATGAAGCAGGTATTTCGTTGTCCGATCACCAGCAACAACAACTGGTGGCTTACGTCGAACTGCTGCACAAATGGAACAAAGCGTACAACCTGACTTCCGTGCGCGATCCCAACGAGATGTTGATCCGCCATATCCTCGACAGCGTTGTGGTTGCGCCTTACCTGCAAGGTTCACGCTTTATTGACGTCGGGACCGGCCCCGGATTGCCGGGCATTCCGTTGTCTATCGTACGTCCTGAATCGCACTTCACTTTGCTCGACAGCCTTGGCAAACGGATACGGTTTTTACGCCAGGTTCAGCATGAATTGAAACTGAGCAATATCGAACCGGTGCAGAGTCGTGTCGAAGATTTCCCGGCAGAACCGCCATTTGACGGCGTTATTAGCCGCGCTTTTGCTTCGCTGAACGACATGGTGAGCTGGTGCCGACATTTACCTGGCGAAGAAGGGCGTTTCTATGCGTTAAAAGGTTTAGTGCCGGAAGAGGAAATCGCGCTGTTACCTGCTGATTTGTGTGTAGAAACTATTATTAAACTGCATGTTCCGCACCTCGATGGTGAGCGTCATTTGGTCGTCGTTAAAGCAAATAAAGTTTAATTTTTATCAAAAAATGTATCATTCGTGCGGTTGCTGCGATGTTAAAAAACGACATTAAAAACGATGATACGTTCGGTTACATTTAACCGTATTTTTACCAGGATTTTTCTGACATTTAACGATGAGAATTTTATTACCGCGTAAAATAATCAACTGTGAAAATATCAGTCCGCTAAAAATCGGCCTCGATAACGAAATATTCATGTTAAATAATTATTAAAAATGTCAATAAATCGTTTTTATAGTAGATGTGAGTGTTTTAAAAAGAGTTGTGATAAATCGGCTTAAATATCAGAAAGATGAAAAGTATCAAATTCCTGCTGCGATAAATAGGGTGGGTGCATAAATGTTTATTTTGTGACCGAGTGCACGCTTTACCATCAGGAATTTCGCGTTATTTGCACTTTTGCCCGAAGGTTCACAGTTTCTGCAAAAGTTTAAAAATAGCCCTTGGGAAAAATATTTAAACATTTATTCACCTTTTCGCTACTTATTGTTTGAAATCACGAGGCCGCACCGTATAATTTGACCGCTTTTTGATGCTTGACTCCGGGCCTCAAAGAACGTTTTATACGACACGCGGCATACCTCAAAGGGAGCAGGAGTTAAGAAACGCAATGTCTGTGTCGCTCTATAGTCGAAACGTTGCTCGCAGGCTTCTGCTTATTCAGTTTCTGGCAGTAATGGCAAGTGGATTGCTGTTTAGCCTCAAAGACCCCTTCTGGGGCATTTCCGCCGTGTGCGGAGGTATGGCAGTCTTGCTGCCGAATATGTTGTTTATGATTTTTGCCTGGCGTCATCAGGCGCATACACCCGCTAAAGGCCGCGTGGCCTGGACCTTCGCCTTCGGTGAAGCGCTCAAGGTGTTGATGACATTCGTGTTACTGATGGTGGCGCTGGCGGTTTTCAAGGTGGCTTTTTTGCCGCTGATAGTCACGTGGGTTTCGGTGCTGGTAGTTCAGATACTGGCACCTGCTGTAATTAACAACAAAGGGTAAGAGGCATCATGTCTGCAGGAGAATACTCAACACCGCAGGAGTACATCGGTCACCATCTGAATAACCTTCAGATTGACCTGCGTACCTTCTCACTGGTGGATCCGCATAACCCCCCGGCCACTTTCTGGACGCTGAATATCGACTCCATGTTTTTCTCAGTGGTTCTGGGTCTGTTGTTCCTGGTGATGTTCCGTAGTGTAGCGAAAAAAGCCACCAGCGGTGTCCCAGGGAAATTCCAGACGGCGATTGAGCTGGTGATTGGTTTTGTTCATGGTAGCGTCAAAGACATGTACCACGGCAAAAGCAAGCTTATCGCGCCACTGGCCCTGACGATTTTCGTCTGGGTATTCCTGATGAACCTGATGGATCTTTTGCCTATCGACTTCCTTCCGTGGATTGGCGAGCACGTCCTGGGTCTGCCTGCACTGCGCGTGGTGCCGTCTGCTGACGTCAACATCACCCTGTCGATGGCGCTGGGCGTATTTATCCTGATTCTGTTCTACAGCATCAAAATGAAGGGTATTGGCGGTTTCGCTAAAGAGCTGACTCTCCAGCCGTTCAACCATCCGGTATTTATTCCGGTAAACCTTATCCTTGAGGGCGTGAGCCTGCTGTCCAAACCGGTTTCACTCGGTCTGCGACTGTTCGGCAACATGTACGCGGGTGAGTTGATTTTCATTCTGATCGCGGGTCTTCTGCCGTGGTGGTCACAGTGGGTTCTGAATGTGCCATGGGCCATTTTCCACATCCTGATCATTACGCTGCAAGCCTTTATCTTCATGGTTCTGACGATTGTCTATCTGTCGATGGCATCCGAAGAGCACTGATTTTTAACAACACTACTACGTTTTAACTGAAACAAACTGGAGACTGTCATGGAAAACCTGAATATGGATCTGCTGTACTTGGCTGCCGCTGTGATGATGGGTCTGGCGGCAATCGGTGCTGCGATCGGTATCGGCATCCTCGGGGGTAAATTCCTGGAAGGCGCTGCGCGTCAGCCGGATCTGATTCCTCTGCTGCGTACTCAGTTCTTTATCGTAATGGGTCTGGTGGATGCTATCCCGATGATCGCTGTGGGTCTGGGTCTGTACGTGATGTTTGCTGTCGCGTAGTAAGGGTTGCTTTTCAAGCAATTGTTTAGAACGTTAACCAGATAAGAGGCATTGTGCTGTGAATCTAAACGCAACAATCCTCGGCCAGGCCATCGCGTTTGTCCTGTTCGTTCTGTTCTGCATGAAGTACGTATGGCCGCCGTTAATGGCAGCCATCGAAAAACGTCAGAAAGAAATTGCTGACGGTCTTGCTTCCGCAGAACGAGCTAAAAAGGACCTTGACCTTGCACAGGCCAATGCGACCGACCAGCTGAAAAAAGCGAAAGCTGAAGCTCAGGTAATCATTGAACAGGCGAACAAACGTCGTTCTCAGATCCTGGACGAGGCGAAAGCAGAAGCCGAGCAGGAACGTACCAAAATCGTGGCGCAGGCGCAGGCGGAAATTGACGCCGAACGCAAACGCGCCCGCGAAGAGCTGCGTAAGCAAGTGGCTCTGCTGGCAGTAGCCGGCGCCGAGAAAATCATCGAGCGTTCCGTGGATGAAGCTGCTAACAGCGACATCGTGAATAAACTGGTCGCTGAACTGTAAGGAGGAGGGGCTGATGTCTGAATTTGTAACGGTAGCTCGCCCCTACGCCAAAGCAGCTTTTGACTTTGCCGTCGAAACTCAGAGCGTTGACCGCTGGCAGGATATGCTGGCGTTCGCCGCCGAGGTGACGAAAAATGAAGACATGGCAGAGCTTATCTCCGGCGCGTTAGCACCGGAAACGCTCGCTAAGTCATTTATCGCAGTTTGTGGGGAGCAACTTGACGACAAAGGTCAGAACCTGATCCGGGTGATGGCGGAAAATGGTCGAATCAAAGTGCTTCCTGATGTTCTTGAGCAGTTTATTCAGTTACGCGCAGCCAGCGAGGCTATTGCCGAAGTCGAAGTGACTTCCGCGACCGCACTGAGTGAAGAACAGCTTTCGAAGATCCGCGCCGCGATGGAAAAACGTCTGTCACGCAAAGTGAAGCTGAATTGCAATATCGATAAGTCTGTAATGGCAGGCGTAATCATCCGTGCGGGTGATATGGTCATTGATGGCAGCGTACGCGGCCGTCTTGAACGCCTTGCAGACGTCTTGCAGTCTTAAGGGGACTGGAGCATGCAACTGAATTCCACCGAAATCAGCGAACTGATCAAGCAGCGCATTGCTCAGTTCAGTGTTGTGAGCGAAGCTCACAACGAAGGTACTATTGTTTCTGTAAGTGACGGTGTTATCCGCATCCACGGCCTGGCCGACTGTATGCAGGGCGAGATGATTTCTCTGCCGGGTAACCGTTACGCTATCGCACTGAACCTGGAGCGCGACTCCGTAGGTGCCGTTGTGATGGGTCCGTACGCTGACCTCGCCGAAGGCATGAAGGTGAAGTGTACTGGCCGTATTCTGGAAGTTCCGGTTGGCCGTGGCCTGCTTGGTCGTGTGGTCAACACCCTGGGCGCGCCGATCGACGGTAAAGGTCCGGTTGATAACGATGGCTTCTCGCCGATCGAAGTTATCGCACCGGGCGTTATCGATCGTCAGTCCGTCGATCAGCCGGTTCAGACAGGTTATAAATCCGTTGACGCCATGATCCCAATCGGTCGTGGTCAGCGTGAGCTGATCATCGGTGACCGTCAGACCGGTAAAACGGCGATGGCTATCGACGCTATCATCAACCAGCGCGATTCCGGCATCAAATGTGTGTACGTGGCTATCGGCCAGAAAGCGTCCACCATTGCTAACGTGGTTCGTAAACTGGAAGAGCACGGCGCACTGTCCAACACCATCGTTGTTGTGGCAACCGCTTCTGAATCTGCTGCACTGCAATACCTGGCGCCGTATGCCGGTTGCGCAATGGGCGAATACTTCCGTGACCGCGGTGAAGATGCGCTGATCGTATACGATGACCTGTCCAAACAGGCAGTCGCTTACCGTCAGGTTTCCCTGCTGCTCCGTCGTCCGCCAGGACGTGAAGCATTCCCGGGCGACGTATTCTATCTCCACTCTCGTCTGCTGGAGCGCGCATCCCGCGTTAATGCTGAATACGTTGAAAACTTCACCAAAGGTGAAGTGAAAGGTAAAACCGGTTCTCTGACCGCGCTGCCGATCATCGAAACCCAGGCGGGTGACGTTTCTGCGTTCGTTCCGACCAACGTAATTTCTATTACCGATGGTCAGATCTTCCTGGAAACCAACCTGTTTAACTCCGGTATTCGTCCGGCGGTTAACCCGGGTATCTCCGTATCTCGTGTGGGTGGTGCAGCTCAGACCAAGATCATCAAGAAACTGTCCGGTGGTATTCGTACCGCGCTGGCGCAGTATCGTGAACTGGCGGCGTTCTCTCAGTTCGCTTCCGATCTTGATGAAGCGACCCGTAAACAGCTGAGCCACGGTCAGAAAGTGACCGAGCTGCTAAAACAGAAACAGTATGCCCCTATGTCTGTTGCACAACAGGGTCTGGTGCTGTTCGCGGCTGAGCGCGGTTACCTCGAAGATGTGGAACTGGCGAAAATCGGTAGCTTCGAAGCCGCTCTGTTGGCTTTCGCTGACCGTGATCACGCTCCGCTGATGCAAGAGATCAACCAGTCCGGTGGCTATAACGACGAAATCGAAGGCAAGCTGAAAGGCCTCCTCGATTCCTTCAAAGCAACCCAATCCTGGTAACGTCTGGCGGCTTGTCTTAGGGCAGGCCGCAAGGCATTGAGGAGAAGCTCATGGCCGGCGCAAAAGAGATACGTAGTAAGATCGCAAGCGTCCAGAACACGCAGAAGATCACTAAAGCGATGGAGATGGTCGCCGCTTCCAAAATGCGTAAATCGCAGGATCGCATGGCGTCCAGCCGTCCTTATGCAGATACCATGCGCAAAGTGATTGGTCACCTTGCAAACGGTAATCTGGAATATAAGCACCCCTATCTGGAAGAACGCGACGTTAAACGCGTGGGCTACCTGGTGGTGTCGACCGACCGTGGTCTGTGCGGTGGTTTGAACATTAACCTGTTCAAAAAACTGCTGGCGGATATGAAAGCATGGTCCGATAAAGGCGTTCAGAGCGAACTCGCGATGATCGGCTCTAAGGGCGTCTCTTTCTTTAATTCCGTAGGTGGCAACGTTGTCGCTCAGGTGACAGGCATGGGTGATAACCCGTCCTTGTCAGAACTGATCGGCCCGGTAAAAGTGATGTTGCAAGCCTACGACGAAGGTCGTCTCGACAAGCTTTATATTGTTAGCAACAAATTTATCAACACCATGTCTCAGGTTCCGACCATCACTCAGTTGCTGCCGTTACCGGCTGCAGAAGATGAAGAGTTGAAGCGTAAATCCTGGGATTATCTGTATGAACCTGATCCAAAAGCGTTGCTGGATACGCTCCTGCGTCGTTATGTTGAATCTCAGGTTTACCAGGGTGTTGTGGAAAACCTGGCCAGCGAGCAGGCCGCACGTATGGTGGCGATGAAAGCCGCGACCGACAATGGCGGCAGCCTGATTAAAGAGCTGCAGTTGGTATACAACAAAGCTCGTCAGGCCAGCATTACTCAGGAACTCACCGAAATTGTCGGTGGTGCATCCGCGGTATAACCAGGTTAATTCGTAGAGGATTCATGATGGCTACTGGAAAAATTGTCCAGGTAATCGGCGCCGTAGTTGACGTCGAATTCCCTCAGGATGCCGTACCGCGCGTGTACGATGCTCTTGAGGTTAAAAATGGTAACGAGACGCTGGTGCTGGAAGTTCAGCAGCAGCTCGGCGGCGGTATCGTACGTACCATCGCCATGGGTTCTTCTGACGGTCTGCGTCGTGGTCTGGAAGTTAATGACCTTGCGCACCCGATCGAAGTCCCGGTAGGTAAAGCTACACTGGGTCGTATCATGAACGTGCTCGGTCAGCCGATCGACATGAAAGGCGACATCGGTGAAGAAGAGCGTTGGGCTATTCACCGCGCGGCACCTTCCTATGAAGAGCTCTCCAGCTCTCAGGAACTGCTGGAAACCGGCATCAAAGTTATCGACCTGATGTGTCCGTTCGCCAAGGGCGGTAAAGTTGGTCTGTTCGGTGGTGCGGGCGTAGGTAAAACCGTAAACATGATGGAGCTGATCCGTAACATCGCGATCGAGCACTCCGGTTACTCTGTGTTTGCGGGCGTGGGTGAACGTACTCGTGAGGGTAACGACTTCTACCACGAAATGACCGACTCCAACGTTCTGGATAAAGTATCCCTGGTTTACGGTCAGATGAACGAGCCGCCGGGAAACCGTCTGCGCGTTGCGCTGACCGGTCTGACCATGGCTGAGAAGTTCCGTGACGAAGGTCGTGACGTTCTGTTGTTCGTCGACAACATCTACCGTTATACCCTCGCCGGTACTGAAGTATCCGCACTGCTGGGGCGTATGCCTTCAGCGGTAGGTTACCAGCCGACGCTGGCGGAAGAGATGGGCGTTCTGCAGGAACGTATCACCTCCACCAAAACCGGTTCTATCACTTCTGTTCAGGCGGTATACGTACCTGCGGATGACTTGACTGACCCGTCACCAGCCACCACCTTTGCGCACCTTGACGCAACCGTGGTACTGAGCCGTCAGATCGCGTCTCTGGGTATCTACCCGGCCGTTGACCCGCTGGATTCCACCAGCCGTCAGTTGGATCCGCTGGTTGTGGGTCAGGAACACTACGACACCGCGCGTGGCGTACAGTCTCTGCTGCAACGTTATCAGGAACTGAAAGACATCATCGCCATCCTGGGTATGGATGAGCTGTCTGAAGAAGACAAACTGGTGGTAGCTCGCGCACGTAAGATCCAGCGCTTCCTGTCCCAGCCGTTCTTCGTTGCGGAAGTATTTACCGGTTCTCCGGGTAAATACGTCTCCCTGAAAGACACCATCCGTGGCTTTAAAGGCATCATGGAAGGCGAATACGATCACCTGCCGGAGCAGGCGTTCTACATGGTTGGTTCCATCGAAGAAGCAGTGGAAAAAGCCAAAAAACTTTAACGCCTTAATCGGAGGGTGATATGGCAATGACTTACCACCTGGACGTCGTCAGCGCAGAGCAACAAATGTTCTCTGGTCTGGTCGAAAAAATCCAGGTAACGGGCAGTGAAGGTGAACTGGGTATTTTCCCGGGTCACGCACCGCTGCTCACCGCCATTAAGCCTGGTATGATCCGCATCGTTAAACAGTTCGGTCATGAAGAGTTTATCTATCTGTCCGGCGGCATTCTTGAAGTGCAACCGAGCAGCGTGACCGTTCTGGCTGATACCGCTATTCGTGGCCAGGATCTCGACGAAGCGCGAGCCCTGGAATCGAAGCGTAAAGCAGAAGAGCACATTAAGAGCTCTCACGGTGACGTGGATTACGCTCAGGCGTCTGCGGAGCTGGCGAAAGCCATCGCGAAACTGCGTGTTATCGAGTTGACCAAAAAAGCGATGTAACACCGGCTTGAACGTTAAAAAGCCAGTCTGGTTTCCAGGCTGGCTTTTTTTATGGATGCGTTCCAGAAAACATGAAACTGAAAGGGTGTTTTATTATTTTGTGATACACATCACAAAAATATTGATCGGTTAAAAAATGCGGAGTAGACTCTTTTTTGTGAAGTTCATCACAGAAAATAACCTTCAGTCAAAGCGGGAAACCATTATGAAACTGATCAACAAAATCATCGCTCTCTTCAGCAACATGAACATCTCTTTCGGTACGTTCAATCATTAATTGCTGATATGCCGAGTGGCGCCACGCTTACCGTTGTGTGATAAGCGAGCGCCATCTGGCTACATTTCCAGTTCCGCCAGCACTGCTCCGCTATCCAGCACCTTCCCCTTGTTGTTCACGCTCTGCCCTTTCTCAATAAAATAATTCGTATCATCAATATTTCCGACCACCGCATCGTCATAGCGACCCGGCGCACTGCGCACCGATTTATTATTGATGAATTTCCCCTGAGTAGAGGCATCACCGTAGGGGCTTGGACGAAAAATAAAGTTAAAGCGTTGATTATCCGCAGCGATATTGTTCTCTACCACCAGTGCGCCAGGGTTAAAGTTGTCGGTGAAACCGTCCAGATGGTTACCAATCGCTTTGCTGTTTCGCACCTGATGTGCGACTGGCTGCCCTTCTCCCCCCAGTTTGAAACCGTTGCTGGTATTGTTGCTGGCAATAGAATTCTCGATCACCACAACACCGTTGCCACCATCCTCAATCTTATTAAACAAATCAAAGCCGTCATCGATGTTGTCATGGGAGTGGCATCTCTCCAGACGGTTACCGTCACCGACGCGCATCTTTACCGCGAAACCGTCAGCGTTAATTTTTCCCGGATCTTCATTCCCCCAGGATTCAGCATCGATCACGCGATTATGGCTCGCCCACAATGCGCGACCAATGTTTTCCGGCGAAGATATTTGAATGCCGGTATCGTCATTACGCCAGGCAACCACTTTTTCGATCACGTTATGGCTACCCTGCACACGCAGGCTCTTGCCGGTAACTTCAATGCCTTTGATATGCCAGTAGCTGGCATCAACCAGTAAACCGTGAACCACTGCTTTGCCATCGGCTTGCAGCGTTTTTGGTTTATCACGCAAGCCGCTGGCGGTGAGCGGGATCTCTGCCCGGGCATAATCTCCGGCTTTCAGGTTAATCGTCCCGCCTGGCGGCAACAGAGATATTGCAGTCGGCAAATCCAGTGGCGACGCAGCAGTGCCTTCTCCATCTGCTTTACCATCGGCTGCGGCATACAGAGTAGAAGTCATCGTTCCGGCAACCCTTTCGACAGTGAACGTCTGCGAAATGGGCGTAGTCTCATTGCCGCTTGTTGGCGTAAAGGTCAGTGCAAAGGTGTTCTCTGCCGAAAGGTGGGTTGGCAGAGTATACATTTCACCCGCTTTCACCGGTTTTTCATTACCGATCACCACTTCGTTCTGCCGAACGCTGAACAAGCCATCATAATTAGCGCGAGCCTGTACCGTGTAGGCTTCGCCAATGCTTTGTGTAGGAGAGGCTATTTGTACGACAACCGGCAACGGCTTAGCCTGCCAGGGCTTCGAGTTGATGGTCTGGGCTTTGCTGGTAGTCAATGTGGCATCGCTGACCACGATTTTGGCGTTACGTGAGGCAAAAAAACCCACGTAATAGTGGTCCTTGTTTTGCACTGAAATTAAATCGGTGCGCGGTACACTGTGACTGACCCATTTATCACTGCCATGCGGCGCCCATGCGCTGATAAAGCCGTCGTTGGTACGTTCTAATTTCAGGCGAAAGGTTGGCGTCTGGCGAAGATCAATCTCTTCCTGGTAACTCTGTTTCGAGATCGTGGCACCGGCGTTACCCCACGGCTGGCTGATCCCCTCGCGAGTAATCGCTTGCATCTTCACGCGAAAATTATCTTTTTTATCCTGCGTCATAATGGCGTTCATCACCATGTTTGATGCCGCTGGAAACTCTTCATAACCCTCTTTTAGCGGCTGCTGGCGCGGAGTACCTATCACGTCTCGTACCAGCAAACCGGCACCTTCCTGCGCGGCGGGTTTTGCACCGTTTTCCGGACCGAACTGCTCAACAGTAATCGTCGCCTGTAAGACAAAATTTTCGTTACCGGGAAGCTGGGTATAAAAAAACGTTAGCCCGTCGTGGGAATTAGCAATTTTGCCGCCACGGCTTTCAATGGTGATCGGATTTGTTAATGTTGCCTCATCCGTGACAGAGAGCTTTTTACCGGCAATGGTGACATCATTGACCCCTATTTTTTCCGGTAACACATTTGATGAGAAATTCATGTCGGTAGATTGCCCAAAAGCAATCGCTTTCCAGACAGGGGCTGCTGCAGCCAACGCAGGAACGGAAATAAGCGAGCTACAAACGGTGAGGGCCAGAGGTATTTTATAATTCATTATCTTCTCCTGATTGATAATTGCCTGCCATTATCATCAAGATGAAACGCTGTTTCTTTTTTGTGCGTCACACTCTTAGATGATTAAAACGCCGTTTTGTTTTTGTGCGATCTTTATTCAGGATGAAAAAAATGGCTAACCCATTGTATGAATTAGCACCAGCAGGAAATGGCGCTATTTTTCAGCGGTAAACTGATTTACTCTGCGCACCAACTAGCCTTCAAATGGCCTGTAATCGCCGAACTTGAGCGTTTCGTCGGCAATCCATTTCATGCTACAAAATATGTAGAATTTTCAACGTGAAAGAGGTTTACTTCTTTCCCAAAATAGAGTCAGGACGCATATGTTGAACACAAAAATGAGTGTGGTGATCCTTGCTGCGGGCAAAGGTACACGCATGTATTCCGATCTTCCCAAAGTGCTGCATACGCTTGCAGGGAAAGCGATGGTTCAGCATGTCATTGATACTGCGACTGTTCTTGGCGCGAACCACGTTCATCTGGTGTATGGACACGGCGGCGATCTGCTCAAACAACGCCTTTCTGACGATAAACTCAATTGGGTTTTACAAGCTGAACAACTGGGCACTGGCCATGCGATGCAGCAGGCTGCACCGTTCTTCGCTGATGACGAAGATATCCTCATGCTCTACGGTGATGTGCCGCTGATTTCGGTGGAAACACTGGAACGTCTGCGTGCGGCAAAACCGCAAGGTGGGATCGGTTTGTTAACGGTGGTTCTGCATGATCCTACTGGCTATGGCCGCATCACGCGCGAAAACGGCGTCGTAACCGGCATTGTTGAGCAGAAAGATGCCAGTGAAGAGCAGCGTAAGATTAATGAAATCAATACCGGTATTTTGATCGCCAATGGCGGCGATATGAAACGCTGGCTTAGCAAACTCACCAACAACAATGCCCAGGGTGAATACTACATTACCGATATCATTGCGCTGGCATACCAGGAAGGGCGTGAAATCACCGCCGTTCACCCGCAGCGCCTGAGCGAAGTGGAAGGCGTTAACAATCGTCTTCAGTTGTCGAGTCTGGAGCGCGCTTACCAGTCTGAACAAGCGGAGAAACTGCTGCTGGCAGGCGTTATGCTGCGCGATCCTGCACGTTTCGATCTGCGCGGTACGCTGGAGCACGGGCGGGATGTCGAGATCGATGCTAACGTCATCATTGAAGGTCACGTTAAGCTCGGCCATCGCGTGAAGATCGGGGCCGGTTGTGTCCTGAAAAACAGCGAAATAGGTGACGATTGCGAAATCAGTCCTTACAGCGTTGTGGAAGATGCTCGTCTGGAAGCGGCATGTACCATCGGGCCTTTTGCACGTTTGCGCCCGGGTGCTGAATTGCTGGCTGGCGCGCATGTCGGCAACTTTGTGGAAATGAAAAAAGCGCGGCTGGGTAAAGGTTCTAAAGCGGGCCATCTGACCTATCTTGGTGACGCGGAAATTGGTGACAACGTGAATGTCGGCGCAGGGGTTATCACCTGTAACTATGACGGCGCGAACAAGCATAAAACCATCATTGGTGATGATGTGTTTGTTGGTTCTGATACGCAACTGGTGGCACCTGTCACAGTCGGTAAAGGCGCAACTATTGCCGCCGGTACCACGGTGACGCGCAACGTTAACGAAAATGAACTGGTTTTAAGCCGCGTGCCGCAGGTCCAAAAACAGGGCTGGCAGCGTCCGGTGAAGAAGAAGTAACAATTTCAGGGATGAGGGGAAAGATAATCCCCCGCCCGCGTGCAGTACCTATAAAAATAACCCCACTCTCTACAAGGCTCGGGGAGTCCGGTAATCGGACACTTACACCCACTAATTCGCGTTGTACACAGGCAGCGTCGAAGCATGGCGTGTAAACAGGTTGACCGACAACAAAAGGCATAATGCCAAAATCGGAATCAAAAAATATGTGTGGAATTGTTGGCGCAGTCGCGCAACGTGATGTAGCTGAAATCCTTCTCGAAGGCCTTCGTCGTCTTGAATACCGTGGTTATGACTCTGCCGGTCTGGCAGTGGTTGATGCGCAAGGTCACATGACCCGGCTGCGTCGTCTCGGTAAAGTGCAGATGCTCTCTCAGACGGCGGAAGAACACCCTCTGCACGGTGGGACCGGTATTGCCCACACTCGCTGGGCAACACACGGTGAACCGTCGGAAGGCAATGCGCATCCGCATGTTTCTGATCATATTGTTGTGGTGCATAACGGTATTATCGAAAACCACGAGCCGCTGCGTGAAGAGTTAAAAGCGCGTGGTTATGTGTTTGTTTCTGAAACAGATACCGAAGTTATCGCGCACCTGGTGCATTGGGAACTGGAGCAGGGCGGTACGCTGCGTGAAGCCGTACTGCGTACTATCCCTCAATTACGCGGTGCATATGGCACGGTCATTATGGATACCCGCGATCCCAACACGCTGCTGGCAGCGCGCTCTGGCAGCCCGCTGGTTATCGGTCTTGGCATGGGCGAAAACTTTATTGCATCCGATCAACTGGCACTCCTGCCGGTTACCCGCCGCTTTATCTTCCTTGAAGAGGGCGATATTGCGGAAGTGACTCGCCGTAGCGTGACGGTTTTCGATAAATCCGGTGCGCAGGTTAAACGCCCTGATATCGAATCTAATCTGCAATACGATGCGGGCGATAAAGGTATTTACCGCCACTACATGCAGAAAGAGATCTACGAACAGCCGAACGCCATCAAAAATACCCTGACTGGCCGTATCAGCCATGGTGAAGTTGATCTGAGCGAACTGGGGCCGAATGCCAACGAACTGCTGTCGAAAGTTGAGCATATTCAAATTGTTGCCTGCGGTACGTCTTACAACTCCGGTATGGTTTCCCGCTACTGGTTTGAAGCGCTGGCGGGGGTTCCGTGCGATGTCGAAATCGCTTCTGAATTCCGCTATCGCAAATCAGCGGTGCGTCGCAATAGCCTGATGATCACGCTGTCGCAGTCTGGTGAAACGGCGGATACGCTGGCGGCGCTGCGCTTGTCAAAAGAGCTGGGATATCTGGGGTCGTTGGCGATTTGTAACGTGCCAGGTTCCTCGCTGGTGCGTGAATCCGATCTGGCGATGATGACCAAAGCCGGTACGGAAATCGGCGTTGCATCAACCAAAGCGTTCACTACTCAGCTCACAGTGTTGCTGATGCTGGTGGCGAAACTGAGCCGCCTGAAAGGGCTTGATGCGGCCATTGAGCACGATATCGTTCACGGTTTGCAGGCGCTGCCGAGCCGCATTGAGCAGATGCTGTCGCAGGATAAACGCATTGAAGCGCTGGCAGAAGATTTCTCCGACAAGCATCATGCGCTGTTCCTTGGCCGTGGCGATCAGTATCCGATTGCACTGGAAGGCGCGCTGAAGCTGAAAGAGATCTCCTATATTCACGCCGAAGCCTATGCCGCAGGTGAACTGAAACATGGTCCGTTGGCGCTGATTGATGCCGATATGCCAGTGATTGTTGTTGCGCCAAACAATGAACTGCTGGAAAAACTGAAATCCAACATCGAAGAAGTTCGCGCCCGTGGCGGCGTGCTGTATGTCTTTGCCGATCAGGATGCCGGTTTCACCAGCAACGACAATATGCACATTATCGATATGCCGCATGTAGAAGAAATGATCGCGCCAATCTTCTATACCGTGCCGCTGCAACTGCTGGCTTACCATGTTGCGCTGATCAAAGGCACCGACGTGGATCAGCCGCGTAACCTGGCGAAATCGGTTACTGTGGAATAAGGTCTTAAGCTTCTCATAATGTAGAGAGAGGTTGCCTGATGGCAGCCTCTTTTTTTAAGGATAGCCATGAGTTTGTTGGAAAAAATGGCAGGTGCGAGGTTGCTTGCACTCATCAATTATTGCCGGGGCGTTGATGCGGGAATAGCGGGTCGCAAGCTGGCAGAGTTGAAGCTGGCTGCGGAGGCATTTACAGAGATGCCAAAGGCCTATCCTGCAGGCAGAGGCGGGATGACATTTTATGGCAGCGCAACGGTAGTATTTTATGCGTTACTGCTGAGCTATGTTTGCTTGGCTATTGCAGCGAAATCGGTGATTAGCGGTCTGGGGATTATTGCCGGGATAGGCGTGTTCGTTCTGCTGATCGTCGCGTTAACAGGCGTTGAGAAAGGTAAAACATTATCCCTGAAACTGTTTTTGGCAGTCTGGTTTCTGTTATCTGTTTGCAATGTGCTGGTGGCAGGATGGCTAATGTTTGCGCCATTTAGCTGGTTATCTCTGGCTTGTTGGGGAAGCGGTTTTTTTCTCTGGTGGCTGGCGCGGCAGGTGATGAATGGGCCAGAACTGACGAAATTGATGCAGTGGCGTGTGTCACTGAAAATCATGCAATTCCGCCGTGATGCGCTAACGCAACCGAAGCGTAAATAAATTAATACGCGGTGGCTTTTTTCTCGCGGTTGGTTAGGACTTCTTGTCAGATTCAACTACGTTTTTAGTGTCATAAAATTAAAATCATACTGAAATATCATTGTCATTAAGCGTTTTATCTCGCTGATAACGCATTCAATATTCACTGAATCAAACCGTAATCCGTTGCTGTCATAAAACAGTAACAATCATTGCATATAACTGTCATCAAAGTGTCCTATTTTGCTCATCGTAGCCACTAAACAACGATTTACGATTCTTGCAGGAGACATTATGAACGTTATGCGTACCACTGTCGCAACTGTTGTCGCCGCGACCTTTTCTCTGAGTGCATTTGCTGTAAACGCAGCTGCCAGCCTGACAGGCGCGGGCGCAACTTTCCCGGCTCCGGTGTATGCCAAGTGGGCTGATACCTATCAGAAAGAAACAGGTAACAAGATTAACTATCAGGGCATCGGTTCTTCGGGTGGCGTTAAACAAATTACGGCTAAAACTGTTGATTTCGGTGCGTCCGATGCTCCGCTGTCTGACGACAAACTGGCTCAGGAAGGCCTGTTCCAGTTCCCGACCGTGATCGGCGGTATCGTGCTGGCAATCAACGTCCCGGGTGTTAAATCCGGCGAGCTGGTACTGGACGGCAAAACCCTCGGTGATATCTACCTGGGTAATATCAAAAAATGGGATGACGCGGCTATCGCCAAACTCAACCCAGGCCTGAAACTGCCTTCGCAGAACATCGCTGTGGTTCGCCGCGCTGATGGTTCCGGTACCTCCTTCGTTTTCACCAGCTACCTGGCGAAAGTGAACGAAGAGTGGAAATCTAAAGTCGGTTCTGGTTCTACCGTTAACTGGCCGACCGGCTTGGGCGGTAAAGGTAACGACGGTATCGCCGCGTTCGTTCAGCGCCTGCCGGGCTCTATCGGTTACGTTGAATATGCTTACGCTAAGCAGAACAACCTGACCTACACCAAGCTGCTCTCTGCCGATGGTAAAGCGGTTAGCCCGACGGAAACCAGTTTCTCCAACGCGGCTAAAGATATCGACTGGAGCAAATCTTTCGCGCAGGACCTGACTAACCAGAAAGGTGCGGATGTGTGGCCAATCACCTCCACCACGTTCATTCTGGTGCACAAAGAGCAGGCTAAACCTGAGCAGGGTGCCGAAGTGCTGAAGTTCTTTGACTGGGCCTACAAAAAAGGCGGCAAACAAGCTAACGACCTCGACTACGCAACCCTGCCGGATAGCGTTGTTGAACAAGTTCGCGCTGCCTGGAAAGCCAACGTGAAAGACAGCAGCGGTAAAGCACTGTACTAAGCACTCGTTTTTGAAGAACATGGCGGATGGCGCTTACACCATCCGCCTTACAGATCTTCTGTAGGCCGGCAAGCGCAAGTGCCTGCGGGCAAATTCGTAAGACGTTAAACTGAAGAGTAATTTATGGCTGCAACCAAGCCGGCATTTAATCCCCCGGGTAAAAAAGGCGACATGTTATTCAGCGCACTGGTAAGACTGGCTGCGCTGATTGTGTTATTGCTGCTCAGCGGCATTATCGTGTCCCTGATTTTCTCCTCATGGCCAAGCATTCAGAAGTTTGGTTTTTCTTTCCTGTGGACCAAAGAGTGGGATGCGCCGAATGACGTCTACGGGGCGCTGGTACCGATTTATGGCACCATTGTTACCTCGGTCATCGCGTTGCTTATCGCTGTTCCGGTGAGTTTTGGTATCGCACTGTTTCTGACGGAGCTGTCGCCAAACTGGCTGAAACGCCCGCTGGGTATTGCTATTGAGCTGCTGGCGGCGATCCCGAGTATTGTTTACGGCATGTGGGGGCTGTTTATTTTTGCTCCGCTGTTCGCAACTTATTTCCAGGAACCGGTGGGCAATGTCCTTTCCAACATTCCTTTTGTCGGCGCGCTGTTTTCCGGCCCCGCATTTGGTATCGGTATTCTGGCTGCCGGGGTGATCCTCGCCATTATGATCATTCCGTACATTGCGGCGGTAATGCGCGATGTATTCGAACAAACGCCGGTGATGATGAAAGAGTCGGCCTACGGCATTGGCTGCACGACCTGGGAGGTTATCTGGCGTATCGTACTGCCATTTACCAAAAACGGGGTGATTGGCGGCGTGATGCTGGGGCTGGGGCGCGCACTGGGTGAAACCATGGCGGTGACCTTTATCATCGGTAACACCTACCAGCTCGACAGTGCTTCGCTGTTTATGCCTGGCAACAGTATTACCTCTGCGCTGGCGAACGAGTTCGCCGAAGCTGAATCGGGCTTGCATGTCGCAGCATTGATGGAACTGGGGCTTATCCTGTTCGTGATCACCTTTATCGTGTTGGCCATTTCAAAATTCATGATCATGCGCCTGGCGAAAAACGAGGGGGCACGCTAATGGCTACGCTTGAAATGCAAAGCACCGCTCAACTGGCTGAATCGCGTCGCAAAATGCAGGCGCGCCGCCGTCTGAAAAACCGCATAGCCCTGACATTGTCAATGGCGACCATGGCCTTTGGTCTGTTCTGGTTGATTTGGATCCTGCTGTCGACGGTTACACGCGGTTTTGATGGTATGTCGCTGGCGATGTTTACCGAAATGACGCCGCCACCCAATACGGCGGGCGGTGGCCTGGCTAACGCCTTGGCGGGCAGCGGACTATTAATTCTCTGGGCAACGGTTGTCGGTACGCCGCTGGGCATTATGGCCGGGATTTATCTGGCGGAATATGGCCGTAAATCACTGTTGGCTGAAATTATTCGGTTTATCAACGACATTCTGCTTTCAGCGCCTTCAATTGTGGTCGGCCTGTTCGTTTACACCATTGTTGTCGCGCAGATGCAGCACTTCTCCGGTTGGGCCGGTGTGATTGCGCTGGCGCTGTTGCAGGTGCCGATTGTCATCCGTACCACGGAAAACATGCTGAAACTGGTGCCGGACAGCCTGCGTGAAGCGGCTTACGCGTTGGGAACGCCGAAGTGGAAGATGATTTCGGCGATTACCCTGAAAGCCTCGGTTTCCGGGATTATGACTGGCGTGCTGCTGGCTGTTGCGCGCATTGCGGGTGAAACGGCACCGCTGCTGTTTACCGCGCTCTCCAATCAGTTCTGGAGCACCGATATGATGCAGCCTATCGCTAACTTGCCGGTGACAATTTTCAAATTCGCTATGAGCCCGTTTGCCGAGTGGCAGCAACTGGCCTGGGCCGGGGTGCTGATCATCACTCTCTGCGTACTGTTGTTAAATATTCTGGCGCGCGTCATTTTCGCGAAGAGTAAACACGGTTAATTTTTGCGACGCGGCGAAAGCGGCGTCGAGTTGAGGAAAGAGATAAATGAGTATGGTTGAAACGACGCCGGGCAAAATTCAGGTTCGCGATTTGAACTTCTATTACGGCAAATTCCATGCACTGAAAAACATCAGCCTGGATATTGCCAAAAATCAGGTAACGGCGTTTATCGGGCCGTCGGGCTGTGGTAAGTCCACGCTGCTGCGTACGTTTAATAAAATGTTTGAGCTTTATCCGGAGCAACGTGCCGAAGGCGAAATTCTGCTGGATGGCGACAACATTCTGACGAACACGCAGGATATTGCGTTGCTGCGCGCGAAAGTAGGGATGGTGTTTCAGAAGCCAACGCCGTTCCCAATGTCGATTTATGACAATATCGCTTTCGGTGTGCGCCTGTTTGAGAAACTTTCACGCCCGGATATGGACGAGCGCGTGCAGTGGGCTTTGACTAAGGCCGCATTATGGAACGAAACCAAGGATAAACTGCACCAGAGCGGGTACTCTCTCTCCGGTGGTCAGCAACAGCGTCTGTGCATCGCCCGCGGCATCGCGATCCGCCCGGAAGTGCTGCTGCTTGACGAACCTTGTTCAGCGCTCGATCCGATCTCCACGGGTCGTATCGAAGAGCTGATTACGGAACTGAAACAGGATTACACCGTTGTTATCGTAACGCACAACATGCAGCAGGCGGCGCGCTGTTCCGATCACACGGCATTTATGTACCTCGGTGAGTTGATTGAGTTCAGCAATACAGATGATCTGTTCACGAAGCCGAAGAAGAAGCAAACGGAAGACTACATTACCGGGCGCTATGGTTGATTTGCCGAACCGTAAAGGTCTCAGCAACCCTGTTACAACGTGAAATCTGTCGGGCATTTGGAGTGCACCATGGACAATCTCAACCTTAACAAACACATTTCCGGGCAGTTCAACGCTGAGCTGGAAAGCATTCGCACTCAGGTAATGACCATGGGTGGAATGGTGGAGCAGCAGCTTTCTGATGCGATCACCGCCATGCACAACCAGGACAGCGAGCTGGCTAAGCGCGTTGTTGAGGGCGACAAACAGGTCAATATGATGGAAGTCGCCATCGATGAAGCTTGTGTGCGCATTATCGCCAAGCGTCAGCCGACGGCGAGCGATTTGCGTCTGGTTATGGCGATCATTAAAACCATCGCTGAGCTGGAACGTATTGGCGACGTGGCGGATAAAATCTGCCGTACCGCACTGGAGAAGTTCTCTCAGCAGCACCAGCCGCTGCTGGTAAGCCTGGAGTCGCTTGGCCGCCACACCGTGCAGATGCTGCACGACGTGCTGGACGCTTTCGCCCGTATGGATCTGGATGAAGCGGTGCGTATCTACCGCGAAGATAAAAAAGTGGATCAGGAATATGAAGGCATTGTGCGTCAGTTAATGACCTACATGATGGAAGATCCCCGCACGATCCCGAGTGTACTGACCGCGCTATTCTGTGCGCGCTCTATTGAGCGTATCGGCGACCGTTGCCAGAATATCTGTGAATACATCTTCTACTTCGTGAAAGGCCAGGATTTCCGTCACGTGGGTGGCGATGAACTGGATAAGCTGCTCGCCGGAAAAGATCCTAAAGAGTGATGTGAAAACCCCCTCAGCGACGAGGGGGTTTTTTTCAGGCCGATTTTGCCAGCAGCTTTCTTGCCAGCGTATCGATATCCTCGTACTGCCAGAGTTTGTCACGCCACGTTTGCGGAATGCCGTTTATCCCGTAAAACGCGCCGGCCAGTTGCCCGGCAATGGCGGCGGTGGTATCCGCATCATCGCCGAGGTTGGTTGCCAGCAGGATGGTTTCTTCAAAATCATTCCCTTTGGCGAAACACCACAGCGCAGCTTCCAGGCTCTGCACGCAGTAACCAGTACCAAAAATCTCCGCCCGCGTTTTTTGCAGATAGCGACCTTCAGCGATATGGCGCAGGTTTTCCTGCTCCGGCAACTGCGCGATATCGGTCAGCGTTTCCTGCTTACTTTTGCCCTGTAAGGCATTCATAAGCTGTTGCGCGAACAGACGGCAGCTGGCGAGCGCTTCCGGCGCGGCGTGCGTCGTGCGTGAAGAGGCTTGTGCATATTCCAGCACTTGCGCTTGATCCGGAAAGAACCATAGCACCACAGGCGCCAGTCGCATCAGTGAGCCGTTGCCCGCTGTTCGCGGATTGCTGGAACCGGCAAACGGTTCGCCATCATTGGCGAACTTTTGCAGCGCGCTGGCAACGGTCATGCCGATATCAAAACAGTGACCCGTAGAGCTTAAATAGCCCCACTTCCACCAGTTCAGATAACGGTTCATCTGATCCTTTGCGTCAAATCCGTTACAGGTGACCAGGCTTTCCGCAAGGCACAGCGCCATTGAGGTATCATCAGTCCACTGCCCGGCCTGTAAATGAAACGGGCCGCCGCCTTCCATCCCCGTCACAGGTGGAAAGGAGTCCTTCGCGCGGAACTCCACCGTGGTACCAACCGCATCACCTGCGGCCAGCCCAAGCAGGCAACCCTGATAACGTGCAAGTAATTCAGACATCTGTTGTGCTCCTGTCGCTCTCCGTCAGGAGAGATCGGCCCACAGCCGCAATTTCCCACAATGCAGACAGCGGAAGAGATAACCCTGGCAATCGCCGCCGTCGAGCAGGTATTCGGGTAGCTTCTCGTAATCAATGCCGAAAGCATCGCAGTCGGCCCGCAAATCAGCAAACTGATCCAGCTTGTCGGCAATCTCTTTCCAGCCAACGTAACCTTCGAAGGCGCAAAAATCATTACAGTGTGCCAGCCAGAACTCCTGCTGCCAGCCACAATATCCCGGCGTTCTTTCGGTCAATTCAATCACGCTGGCTTCCGGCCAGGGATTTTTAAAGCCGGTAAATTCGCCTTCGTCGTCGAACTCGCTTTCTATCCCCTCCAGAGAGGATTCATCCTGAAAGCTACCGCCAAATTTCTCTGCAGCTGCACCGTCTGCAATACACCATGGGCAGAGATAATCGACATCTTGCTGGGTATAGAACGGATTGGTGTAGTAGACATTGGTCGGCTGCTGACAGCAGGCGCAGGTGACCGTTTTGTCTTCAGAGAACACCCCGGTTTCCAGAGGTTGCGGGTGATATTTAAATACCGGTAGAGGGCGATGTGTCTGGGCCATAAAAACATCCTGTTTAGTGGTTTAGATTAACGCGTAACATGCCACCCGCGAGCGCGCCACAGTTCTGGCAACTGCGCCAAATCAGTGAACGTAGTCACTTTTGGGTGGTCGATGGGTTTGTTATGCGGATCGGCGCAGAAGTAAAATACTTCCATCCCTGCCGCGATACCAGATTGCGCCCCGGCGGTGGAATCATCCACGAGAATACAGTTTGCCGGATCGACATTAAGCGCTTTAGCTGCATGGTACATTATCGCCGGATCGGGCTTCCAGCGTTGGATGTCATAGCCGCTAAACAGTTTTTCAGGAAAGTGATGTAGCATTCCAAGTTTGCCCAAAGAGTGTTGCATTTTGCTGACGGGGCCATTAGAAACAACGCACATCGGAATCGCTACCGCGTCCAGCAATGCATTCGCACCGGCAATCACTTCCAGCTCGCTGTCAAACAGGCGCGCCACTTCCGCGCGGTACACCGGCTCCAGCGCGCTTTTATCCAGCGGTTTACCGTACTCTTCGCCGATAACATCGATGATTTCATACAGTTTCATGCCTTTAAATCGTTTAAAAACCTCGTCGAGATCGAGCGAAATACCAAACGCTTCAAACATATGCACGTATGCGCGGGAACAAATTACTTCACTGTCGACCAGGGTGCCGTCACAGTCGAAAAATACCGCTTCAATGTGGGACATGCCGTTTCCTGTTTTATTGCAAGTTTAACGTTTACTTAACGCAGATTACGGGACGCAATCGTTGCCGTATAAGCAAATTCAATGAAAAAAAGTGTGTGATAACCGTCAACATTGTCTCATTTTGGTATAGGATAGCGACGAATTTTCCCTCCTATTCCGGAAATTGATAATGAGCCAACAACACACTACCCAGGCCTCAAACCAGGGGTTGCTTGACCGCGTGTTTAAACTGCGCGAGCACGGTACTTCGGCACGCACCGAAGTGATCGCCGGTTTCACGACGTTTTTGACGATGGTGTATATCGTTTTTGTTAACCCCCAGATTCTGGGCGTCGCCGGAATGGATACCAGCGCAGTATTTGTGACAACCTGCCTGATTGCCGCTTTTGGCAGCATTTTGATGGGGCTGGTGGCGAATTTGCCGGTCGCACTGGCTCCGGCCATGGGCCTGAATGCTTTCTTTGCGTTCGTGGTGGTTGGCGCGATGGGCCTCTCCTGGCAGATTGGCATGGGCGCGATTTTCTGGGGCGCGGTCGGCCTGCTGCTGCTGACCATTTTCCGCGTCCGTTACTGGATGATTGCCAATATCCCGGTGAGCCTGCGTGTTGGTATTACCAGCGGTATCGGTTTGTTTATTGGCATGATGGGGCTGAAAAATGCCGGTGTTATCGTCGCCAACAAAGAGACGCTGGTGAGCATTGGCAATCTGACGTCTCACAGTGTTCTGCTGGGCGTGCTCGGTTTCTTTATCATCGCGATTCTGGCGTCGCGCAACATTCATGCCGCGGTGCTGATCTCTATTGTTGTGACGACGCTGCTGGGCTGGTTGATGGGTGATGTGCAGTACCACGGCATCGTTTCCGCGCCGCCGAGCGTTGCCTCCGTTGTCGGCAACGTTGATCTCGCCGGTTCGTTTAACATCGGTCTGGCGGGCGTGATCTTCTCGTTTATGCTGGTTAACCTGTTCGATTCTTCCGGTACGCTGATTGGCGTGACGGATAAAGCCGGGCTGGTGGATGAGAGCGGCAAATTCCCGCGCATGAAGCAGGCGCTGTACGTTGACAGCATCTCTTCGGTCGCCGGTTCGTTTATCGGCACCTCTTCCGTGACGGCGTATATCGAATCGTCTTCTGGTGTGTCTGTCGGCGGGCGTACCGGTCTGACCGCTGTGGTGGTTGGTCTGCTGTTCTTGCTGGTTATCTTCCTGTCGCCGCTGGCGGGTATGGTTCCGGCGTATGCGGCGGCTGGTGCGCTGATCTACGTTGGTGTGCTGATGACATCCAGCCTCGCGCGCGTGAAGTGGGACGATCTGACAGAAGCCGTACCTGCGTTTATCACCGCAGTGATGATGCCGTTTAGCTTCTCGATTACCGAAGGTATCGCGCTCGGCTTTATCTCTTACTGTGTGATGAAGATTGGCACTGGCCGTCTGCGCGATCTGAGCCCGTGTGTGCTGGTGGTTGCGGTGCTGTTCCTGCTGAAAATCATCTTTATCGACGCGCATTAATCTTTTTCCCTCTCCCGCAAGGGAGAGGGTTTTTCCACTACCGCTTAACGCGCTGAATATAATCAGCAAAAGCCGTTAGCTGCCCGGTCAAATGGTCGAGGGTGCTTTGATCGACCACCTCTCCCGTTTGCTGATCCACCTTGCTCTGGATCACGCCACCCATAAACTCCGGCTTGTTCATCACCATCGCATCGAGGAACACCAGGATCTGGCGTAAGTGATACTGGCAGCGTGCGCCGCCAATCGCGCCCATTGAACTGGTCTGGATCAAAACCGGTTTTCCGGCCAGCGGTTGCTCAGGCAGACGCGATAGCCAGTCGATGGCGTTCTTCAGGCCGCCTGGCACGGAGTAGTTATACTCAGGCGTTACAATGACTACGCCGTCTGCGGCGCGGATTTGTGCCGCGATCGCTTCCACGTTTTGCGGGAAACCTTCTTCTTGCTGAATATCCGCGTCATACAATGGGATATCGGCAATAGACGGCAGCGGCGTCACGTCCATTCCTGCCGGAGCGAGTTTCGGTAACGTGCGTGCAACCATGGCATTAAAGGAGCCTTTGCGCAGGCTCCCGAGAAGTGTCACAACCTTGAGTTCAGCAGACATAATGACTCCTGTGTAGGGATCAATTAAGGATCAGCGCTTTTTCCGCAGGCAGGCTGGTGAATCGCATTAAGCGGGACGCGGGATCGTTAGCGCGCGTTTGCACATCAGAAAGATAACGCCACCCTTTTTGACTGTCGAATTCCCAGATCTTCAGGCTTTCGATTGCCGGACTCACGGCGACCGACCAAATCAATACATCCTCCGCGTCACACATTACTTCCACCTGCGACAATTGCGCAGTGCGAAGACGCCCGGAGCCAGGCAATAACTGTAACTGTCCCGGCTCATCCTGCATCTGATGCAGCAATTTCATTACACTCTGGCGAATGGTCAAAAGCTGGGTTTGCGCTTCGTTAGCATCGTTTTGGTTGTTGATCCACAGCTGCTCATTATTGGTGAACGTGTGTTTATGCCCGTGCGGGCTATGAAAACTCCGCGTTGCGCGCTGTAACTCCATATCCAGCCCGCATTCGCCTTCGGTGGTGATAGCCACACCAACCATGTTTCCGGCATACGCCAGTGAGAAGTGCGGCAGGCTGCTGTCGACAAACCTCGGTCTTCCGCTTGGCTCAACTTCTATTTCCGGTAGTTCACTCGCGCCGTACAGCATAAACAGCATTTCGGCGAGTAACGCGCGGGAAGCGAGAAAGCGTGAGCGGCGGTGTTCAGGAAGCTGACGCGCCGTATCGTGGCAGGCTAGCGGTAACCGGGTAGAGATGAGATGCCCTTCTGACAGAATCCCTCTTGCAAAGTGCGTCGCCATTTTTCTCTCCGTGATAATGGTCTGAGTTGATCGAATCGATAATCAATATTATCGCCCATACTGCATAGGTTTTAATGCGGAAATTCGCATCTGAAAAGTCCTAATGGGGATATTTACACTTTCTTTCGCTGATTCGAAACACTTTAGGAAAATCCACCGTAGTAACATAAACGGCCGTTAAAACGGCCGCCATGTCATTACTTACCAATACAGAAACTTGAGAAAATACGCCCCAGCAAATCGTCAGAGGTAAACTCGCCGGTGATTTCACTTAAGTTCTGTTGTGCCAGGCGTAGCTCTTCGGCAAGCAATTCACCCGCCCATGCACCTAACAGCTGCGCTTTGCCTTGTTGCAGATGTTCTGCGGCCGTTTCCAGCGCTTGTAAATGACGACGACGCGCGAGGAAGCCACCCTCCATGCTGGTGTCAAAGCCCATGCTCTGTTTAAGATGCTGACGTAATACATCCACGCCTTCACCCGTTCGTGCCGACAGACGAACAAGTGAGTGACTATTCACTTCACTCATACCCAGCGGTTCGCCAGTCACATCCGCTTTATTGCGCACCACGGTAATCGGTAGTTTTGCTGGCAAGCGGGCAATAAAATCAGGCCAGATCGCCGCCGGGTCAACGGCATCAGTAGTGGTGCCATCCACCATAAACAGCACGCGATCGGCTTGCTCAATCTCCTGCCAGGCGCGTTCGATGCCAATGCGTTCCACTTCGTCACTGGCTTCGCGCAATCCGGCGGTATCAATGATATGCAGCGGCATGCCATCGATATGAATATGTTCGCGCAGCACGTCGCGGGTGGTACCGGCAATATCGGTGACGATTGCCGCTTCGCGCCCGGCCAGCGCGTTCAGCAGGCTCGATTTCCCGGCATTGGG
Organism: Kosakonia pseudosacchari; assembly: GCF_015167415.1. Classification (NCBI taxonomy): domain Bacteria; kingdom Pseudomonadati; phylum Pseudomonadota; class Gammaproteobacteria; order Enterobacterales; family Enterobacteriaceae; genus Kosakonia; species Kosakonia pseudosacchari. The sequence continues at coordinate 4,881,805 of NZ_CP063425.1, read as the reverse complement.
GCGCCCGGCAATAACGACCTTCATCCCTTCGCGCAACAGGCTACCCTGACGCGCTTCGGCGCGTACGGCGTCCAGATCGGCGATAACGTTATTCAGTTGCGCTTCGATTTTGCCATCGGAGAGGAAATCGATCTCCTCATCCGGAAAATCAATCGCCGCTTCGACGTAAATGCGCAGGTGAGTAAGTGCTTCCACCAGGTGATTCACACGGGCGGAAAACGCGCCCTGCAATGAGTTAACCGCCGAACGTGCCGCTTGCTCAGAACTAGCATCAATCAGGTCGGCAATTGCCTCAGCCTGCGCCAGGTCGAGTTTGTCATTAAGGAATGCGCGCTCAGAGAACTCGCCAGGGTTGGCGATACGCAGCCCTGGCAACGTCAGGATGCGTTTTAACAGCAGATCGAGGATCACCGGGCCACCATGGCCATGCAGCTCCAGTACGTCTTCCCCGGTGAAAGAATTCGGGCCGGGGAACCACAGCGCAATGCCCTGGTCCAGCGCGGTGCCGTCGACATCCATAAACGGCAGATAGTCGGCATAACGCGGTTTCGGGAGCTTGCCCAGCACCGCTTGCGCGACATCGCGTGCTTTGCTGCCTGAAATACGCAGGATGCCTACACCACCGCGTCCCGGTGGGGTTGCCTGGGCGACAATCGTGTCGTTGTGGTTCATGGTTTATTTTCCGAAATCTCAAAATAAGAAAGGCGGTCAGTTGACCGCCTTCCGTAGAGCTATGACTTACTGTCAGGAGCTTTTCTTCTCGCGGCTATGCAAACCACGTTTCTCCAGACCACGGTAAATCAGCTGCTGCTGAATGATGGTCACCAGGTTGCTGACGATATAGTACAGCACCAGACCTGACGGGAACCACAGGAAGAACACCGTGAAGATGACCGGCATAAAGGTCATGATCTTCTGCTGCATCGGGTCGGTCACGGTGGTCGGCGACATCTTCTGAATGAAGAACATCGTTACGCCCATCAGAATCGGCAGGATGTAGTACGGGTCTTGCGCTGACAAGTCATGGATCCACAGGGCGAACGGCGCGTGGCGCAGCTCAACGGAACCCATCAGCATGTAGTACAGCGCGAGGAAGATTGGCATCTGAATCAGCAGCGGGAAACAGCCACCCAGCGGGTTCACTTTTTCCGCTTTGTACATCGCCATCATTTCCTGGCTCATACGCTGCTTGTCATCGCCTAAACGCTCACGCATCGCCTGAATTTTCGGCTGCAGCATGCGCATTTTCGCCATGGAGGTGTACTGCGCTTTAGTCAGCGGGTACATGATGCCACGTACGATAAAGGTGATGGCGATGATGGCGAAGCCCCAGTTACCGAGGAAGCTATGGATCCATTTCAGCAGCTTGAACAGCGGCTGAGAGATGAACCACAACCAGCCGTAATCCACGGTCAGGTCCAGGTGCGGTGCCGCAGCAGCCATTTTGTCCTGAATCTCCGGGCCTACCCACAGGGTGCTGTTTAGTGCGGTAGTCTGGCCAGGCTGAACAATAACCGGCTGGGATTTGTAGCCGATAGCGGCCACGCCATTACCCAGATTGCTGGTGTAGAAGTTATTGGCACTGTTGCTGCTCGGGATCCACGCCGTAGCGAAATACTGTTGCAGCATCGCAACCCAGCCGCCATTGGAGCTGACGTTCAGGTTTTCGTTATCGGCGATGGTGTCGAATTTGTATTTCTCATACTTCGCGTCAGGCGTGGAGTAGGCCGCGCCGCGGAAGGTATGCAGTGCAAAGTTGCTGCTGCCGGTATCACGATGAGACGGCAGATTGATGGATTGCTTCAGTTGACCGAATGGAGCAACTTCCAGCGGTTTTTCGCTGGCGTTCTGCACGTTATAGCCGACGTTCACCGTGTATTCACCGCGTTTCAGGGTGAAGACTTTGGTAAAGGTGTTGCCAGCCGCATCGGTATAGGTCAGCGGGATAGCCAGCTCGTTCTGGCCATCAGCCAGTACAAACGCATCTTTTTCCACGTTATACAGCGGACGTGGGCCATTCGCCGGGTTATCCGGGCCATCACGGCCTGTCAGGCCGCTCTGCGCCTGATAGATAAACTGCGGGGTGGTTTCCAACAGCTGGAACGGCTCGCTGGAACCCAGCTCTTTCGGGTAAGCCGGAAGCAGTGCCTGCTCAACATCACCACCACGGGTGTTGATGGTCAGCTCGAGCACATCGGTTTTAACCGTAATCAGTTTCCCCTGGCCACTGGCCGGAACGCCCTGGTCGGCTGCGTTACCCGCTGCGGTGGTCGTAGTCTGCGTGGTCTGCTGCTGCGCCGGAGGAGGATTTTTATCCTTCTCCCACGTTTGCCAGATCATGAAAGACACGAACAACAAAGCGATGATAAAAAGATTGCGTTGCGAATCCATCGTTAGTGTTCTCTGGTTTTAGAAGGTCCTGGCGGGACGGGATCGTCTCCACCCGGGTGTAAAGGGTGGCATTTTAATACGCGTTTCACTGTCAACCAACTGCCTTTTATCACTCCAAACCTGCGCAATGCCTCAATTCCATAGTGAGAGCAAGTTGGAGTGAAACGACAGTGCGGCCCGAGTAGCGGACTAATCAGGCGTTGATAGACCCGAATGAGGGCTATCAGGACCCTTGAGCCAGGCGACAATGGCGGCGCCATAATTTTTCCAACGCTTCCGAGAGAGCACGGTTATCGAGGTCGGCAACCCCTTTCTTCGCCACCACCACAAAATCCATTGCCGGCAGTTCATGCTGGCGTAAACGGAAACTTTCACGCGTCAGACGTTTAATCCGATTGCGTTCATGGGCGCGTTTGACGTTTTTTTTGGCGACGGTAAGACCGATACGGGGATGCCCCAGCGAATTCAGGCGGCCGAGGATGGTGATTTGCGGCGTGCCAGCCCGTTGTGGCTGCTGGAAGACGAAAGTGAAATGAGTGGGAGTTAACAAACGTAACTCCCTGGGAAAAGCGAGCTTAACCACTCAGGGGTTAGCTTTATTACTTGGAAACGGTCAGACGTGCGCGGCCTTTAGCGCGACGACGAGCCAGAACCTGGCGACCATTTTTAGTAGCCATACGAGCACGGAAGCCGTGAGAACGGTTGCGCTTCAGTACAGACGGTTGAAAAGTGCGTTTCATGGCGGTTTCTACCTAAACTTGAATAAATTCACTGACTTTTGCGTATGCCTGAACGGATATCGAACGACTGGCGCGCAAGCCATGGGTAATTAAAGAGGCCGGATTGTAATAATTGTACACTCCGGAGTCAATTCTCTTTCCTTATTGCGCTCCTATTTTTGCACAGATCCGCGCAAAAAATAAGCAGCATTCGACGCCCGAAGAAGAGCAAGACGCGCCGGGGGCAGAATTATACGGAGCCAACAGCAAAGCGCAAGGATCCTCTAGGATCTTCATTAGATCGTTTAAGCAATAAATCGGCGTTACTCATTAAATTTTCCAATATGCGGCGTAAATCGTCTCGCACGTCCGGTTGGATCGTTTACACTTACCCGATTCTGAATCGCCCTGTGGATAAATAGTGAAGAATCTGTGAGAAACACAAGATCTCTGCTGCGGTTTACGCTATGATCCGCGGTCCCGATCGCGATCCAGGATCGTGAGCAGGGCAAAAAACCGTAAATAGCGGTTCGCACGTCACCCGGTTGGGTCTTATCGACGTGTGTCAAAAAACATTAATGTTTCTGTCTTTACTATTTATCGATTTTCGTTCGAGTGGAGTCCGCCGTGTCACTTTCGCTTTGGCAGCAGTGTCTTGCCCGATTGCAGGATGAGTTACCAGCCACAGAATTCAGTATGTGGATACGCCCATTGCAGGCGGAACTGAGCGATAACACGCTGGCTTTGTATGCGCCAAACCGTTTTGTCCTCGACTGGGTTAGGGACAAATACCTTAATAATATCAATGGGCTGCTGAACGATTTCTGCGGTACGGATGTTCCGCAACTGCGTTTTGAAGTGGGTACCCGCCCGGTTAATCAGACCCTGAAAGAACCTGCCGTTGTCGCTGCGCCCGCGCAGGCGGCGCAAGTGGTTGTGCAGCGTGCGGCACCTGCAGCTCGCTCTGGTTGGGATAATGTCCCGGCTCCGGCGGAACCGACCTACCGCTCAAACGTTAACGTGAAACATACCTTTGATAACTTCGTGGAAGGTAAGTCTAACCAGCTGGCTCGCGCGGCGGCTCGCCAGGTAGCGGATAACCCCGGTGGTGCGTATAACCCGTTGTTTTTATATGGCGGAACCGGTCTTGGTAAAACGCACTTGTTGCATGCTGTGGGTAACGGCATTGTGGCGCGCAAGCCCAACGCTAAAGTGGTGTATATGCACTCCGAGCGTTTTGTCCAGGACATGGTAAAAGCCCTGCAAAACAATGCGATCGAAGAGTTTAAACGCTACTACCGCTCTGTTGACGCCCTGCTGATCGACGATATTCAATTCTTTGCCAATAAAGAACGATCCCAGGAAGAGTTTTTCCACACCTTCAATGCCTTGCTTGAAGGCAATCAGCAGATCATTTTGACGTCGGATCGTTATCCAAAAGAGATCAACGGGGTTGAGGATCGTCTGAAATCCCGCTTCGGTTGGGGGTTAACGGTGGCGATCGAGCCGCCGGAGCTGGAAACACGCGTAGCGATCCTGATGAAAAAGGCCGACGAAAACGATATTCGTCTGCCGGGTGAAGTCGCCTTCTTTATTGCTAAGCGCCTGCGCTCTAACGTGCGTGAGCTGGAAGGGGCGCTGAACCGCGTTATCGCCAACGCCAATTTTACTGGTCGTGCGATTACTATCGATTTTGTCCGTGAGGCGCTGCGCGATTTGCTGGCGTTGCAGGAAAAACTGGTCACCATCGACAATATTCAAAAGACGGTGGCGGAGTATTACAAGATCAAGGTAGCGGATCTGCTGTCGAAGCGTCGATCCCGTTCGGTAGCCCGCCCGCGTCAGATGGCGATGGCGCTGGCAAAGGAGTTGACCAACCACAGCTTGCCGGAAATCGGCGATGCATTTGGTGGTCGCGACCATACTACCGTGCTGCACGCCTGCCGTAAGATTGAGCAGTTGCGTGAAGAAAGCCATGATATCAAAGAAGATTTTTCCAATTTAATCAGAACATTATCTTCGTGACGCTATGAAATTTACCGTTGAACGTGAACACTTATTAAAGCCGCTGCAACAGGTAAGCGGCCCGCTGGGCGGACGTCCGACGTTGCCTATTCTTGGTAATCTGCTGCTGCAGGTGACTGAAGGCGCGTTGTCGCTGACCGGCACCGATCTCGAAATGGAGATGGTGGCGCGCCTGGCGTTAGTCCAGCCGCATGAACAGGGGGCGACCACCGTACCGGCGCGTAAATTCTTCGACATCTGTCGCGGTCTGCCGGAAGGCGCAGAAATTGCCGTGCAGCTGGAAGGCGAGCGTATGCTGATCCGTTCCGGGCGCAGCCGTTTCTCGCTTTCTACTCTGCCTGCTGCGGATTTCCCGAATCTGGACGACTGGCAAAGCGAAGTGGAGTTCACGCTGCCGCAGGCCACCATGAAACGACTGATTGAAGCGACACAGTTTTCGATGGCGCATCAGGATGTGCGTTACTACTTAAACGGCATGCTGTTTGAAACCGAAGGTGAAGAGTTGCGTACCGTTGCGACCGATGGCCACCGGCTGGCGGTCTGTTCAATGCCGATTGGTCAGGCGCTGCCGAACCATTCGGTGATCGTGCCGCGTAAAGGGGTTATCGAGTTGATGCGTATGCTCGACGGCGGTGATACGCCGCTGCGCGTGCAGATCGGCAGCAATAACATCCGTGCGCACGTTGGCGATTTTATTTTTACCTCCAAGCTGGTTGATGGCCGTTTCCCGGATTATCGCCGCGTATTGCCGAAAAACCCGGACAAAACCCTCGAAGCGGGCTGTGATTCGCTGAAACAGGCATTTGCCCGCGCGGCGATCCTCTCTAACGAGAAATTCCGCGGTGTGCGTCTGTATGTCAGTGAGAACCAAATCAAAATCACTGCCAACAACCCGGAGCAGGAAGAAGCGGAAGAGTTTCTCGACGTCACCTATGGCGGGAGCGAAATGGAAATCGGCTTTAACGTCAGCTATGTGCTGGACGTACTGAATGCGCTGAAATGTGAAAATGTGCGCATTCTGCTGACGGATTCGGTTTCCAGTGTGCAGATTGAGGATGCGGCGAGTCAAAGCGCAGCCTATGTTGTCATGCCCATGCGTTTGTAGTGATAAAAAGGGGCTGGTTTACTTGCCATTTCGCCTTCCGGCAGTGCTCGAAATGCTCACGTACTTCGTGTACGCTCCGCTTTTTGTGCGCTGGCGGTAGACGAACTTGCTGCGACACTCACGCCCCTGGACTGATGCTCTGAACTATGTCACTGACCCGCCTTCTTATTAAAGATTTTCGTAATATCGAGAATGCGGATCTCGCGCTCTCCCCTGGCTTTAATTTTCTGGTCGGTGCCAACGGCAGCGGCAAAACCAGCGTTCTGGAAGCGATCTATACGCTCGGCCATGGGCGGGCGTTTCGCAGTTTGCAAATCGGCCGTGTGATCCGTCATGAGCAGGAGTCTTTTGTTCTGCACGGGCGTTTACAGGGCGAAGAGCGGGAAACGGCGATTGGCCTGACCAAAGATAAGCTCGGCGACAGCAAGGTGCGCATTGACGGCACCGACGGTCACAAAGTCGCGGAGCTGGCGCTGCTGATGCCAATGCAGCTGATAACGCCGGAGGGGTTTACTTTACTCAACGGCGGCCCCAAATACAGACGCGCGTTCCTTGACTGGGGATGCTTTCATAACGAAACCGGTTTTTTCACCGCCTGGAGCAATCTCAAGCGTCTGCTGAAACAGCGTAACGCCGCGTTGCGCCAGGTGAGCCACTACGCGCAGCTTCGTCCGTGGGACAAAGAACTTATCCCGTTGGCCGAGCAAATCAGCCGCTGGCGTGCGGAATACAGCACCGCTATCGCTGAAGATATGGCGGATACCTGCCAACAATTTTTGCCGGAGTTTTCCCTGACGTTCTCTTTTCAGCGCGGCTGGGAGAAGGAGACGGACTACGGCGACGTGCTGGAGCGCAATTTTGAGCGCGACCGCATGCTGACCTACACCGCGCACGGCCCGCACAAGGCGGATTTCCGCATTCGTGCGGACGGCGCGCCGGTAGAAGATACGCTGTCGCGCGGGCAGCTAAAACTCCTGATGTGTGCGCTGCGTCTGGCGCAGGGCGAGTTTTTAACGCGCGAGAGCGGACGACGCTGTTTATACCTGATAGATGATTTTGCCTCAGAACTGGATGACGCGAAGCGCGGGCTGTTAGCCAGCCGCTTAAAAGCTACGCAGTCGCAGGTTTTCGTCAGCGCTATCAGCGCTGATCACGTGATGGACATGTCGGACAAAAATTCGAAGATGTTCACCGTGGAAAAGGGTAAAATAACGGATTAACCCAAGATTAAATGAGCGAGAAACGTTGATGTCGAATTCTTATGACTCCTCCAGTATCAAAGTCCTGAAAGGGCTGGATGCGGTGCGTAAGCGCCCGGGTATGTATATCGGCGATACGGATGACGGCACCGGTCTGCACCACATGGTATTCGAGGTGGTAGATAACGCTATCGACGAAGCGCTCGCAGGGTACTGCAAAGACATTATCGTCACCATCCACAGCGATAACTCTGTCTCCGTACAGGATGATGGCCGTGGTATTCCGACCGGTATTCACCCGGAAGAGGGGGTTTCCGCTGCGGAAGTGATCATGACCGTTCTGCACGCAGGCGGTAAGTTTGACGATAACTCCTATAAAGTTTCCGGCGGCCTGCACGGCGTGGGTGTTTCCGTGGTTAACGCCCTGTCGCAGAAGCTGGAACTGGTTATCCAGCGCGATAACAAAGTTCACCGCCAGATTTATGAGCACGGCGTTCCGCAGGCACCGCTGGCAGTTACCGGTGACACCGAAAAAACCGGGACGATGGTGCGTTTCTGGCCGAGCTATGAAACCTTCACCAACGTGACTGAATTCGAATATGAGATTCTGGCGAAGCGCCTGCGTGAGCTGTCATTCCTGAACTCTGGGGTGTCTATCCGCCTGCGTGATAAGCGCGACGGCAAAGAAGATCACTTCCACTATGAAGGCGGCATCAAGGCGTTTGTTGAATATCTCAACAAGAACAAAACGCCGATCCACCCGAACATCTTCTACTTCTCCACCGAAAAAGACGGTATTGGCGTTGAAGTTGCGCTGCAGTGGAATGATGGTTTCCAGGAAAACATCTACTGCTTTACTAACAACATTCCGCAACGCGATGGTGGTACTCACCTTGCAGGTTTCCGCGCGGCGATGACCCGTACGCTGAATGCCTACATGGATAAAGAGGGCTACAGCAAGAAAGCCAAAGTCAGCGCCACCGGCGATGATGCCCGTGAAGGCCTGATTGCGGTCGTCTCTGTGAAAGTACCGGATCCGAAATTCTCCTCGCAGACCAAAGATAAACTGGTCTCTTCTGAGGTGAAATCGGCGGTAGAACAGCAGATGAACGAACTGCTCAGTGAATATCTGCTGGAAAACCCGTCCGACGCGAAAATCGTGGTGGGCAAAATTATCGACGCGGCGCGTGCGCGTGAAGCGGCGCGTAAAGCACGTGAAATGACCCGCCGTAAAGGCGCGCTGGATCTTGCTGGCCTGCCAGGCAAACTGGCGGATTGCCAGGAGCGCGACCCGGCGCTGTCCGAACTCTACCTGGTGGAAGGGGACTCCGCGGGCGGTTCTGCGAAGCAGGGGCGTAACCGTAAAAACCAGGCGATTCTGCCGCTGAAAGGTAAAATCCTGAACGTTGAGAAAGCGCGTTTCGACAAGATGCTCTCTTCGCAGGAAGTGGCGACGCTTATCACGGCGCTGGGCTGCGGCATCGGACGCGATGAGTACAACCCGGATAAACTGCGTTACCACAGCATCATTATCATGACCGATGCGGACGTCGATGGTTCGCACATCCGTACGCTGCTGCTGACCTTCTTCTATCGTCAGATGCCGGAAATCGTTGAGCGCGGCCATGTCTACATTGCGCAGCCGCCGCTGTACAAAGTGAAAAAAGGCAAGCAGGAGCAGTACATCAAAGATGATGAAGCGATGGATCAGTACCAGATCGCAATCGCGCTTGATGGTGCCACCCTGCATACCAACGCCAGCGCGCCTGCGTTAGCCGGTGAGCCGCTGGAAAAACTGGTCGCTGAGTACAACGCGGTGCAGAAAATGATTGGTCGCATGGAGCGCCGTTTCCCGCGCGCGCTACTGAAAGAGCTGGTGTATCAACCGACACTGGCCGAAGCCGACCTTTCCGACGAACAGAAAGTGACGCGCTGGGTTAATGCCCTGGTCACCGAGCTCAACGAAAAAGAGCAGCACGGTAGCCAGTGGAAGTACGATGTGCGTGTTAATAGCGAGCTGAACCACTTCGAGCCGATTATTCGCGTGCGTACGCATGGCGTCGACACGGATTATCCGCTGGATAACGAGTTTGTTATCGGTGGCGAATACCGTCGTCTCTGCGCGTTGGGTGAAAAACTGCGTGGTCTGATTGAAGAAGACGCCTTTATTGAACGCGGCGAGCGCCGTCAGCCGGTTGCCAGCTTCGAGCAGGCGCTGGACTGGCTGGTGAAAGAGTCCCGCCGTGGTCTCGCTATCCAGCGTTATAAAGGTCTGGGCGAAATGAACCCGGATCAGCTGTGGGAAACCACTATGGATCCGGACAGCCGCCGTATGTTGCGCGTGACCGTCAAAGACGCGATTGCCGCGGACCAGCTGTTCACCACGCTGATGGGCGATGCGGTTGAACCGCGCCGCGCCTTTATCGAAGAAAACGCCCTCAAAGCGGCGAATATCGATATCTGATCCGCTGTTTCCCCTCTCCATCCGGAGAGGGGAAAATTTAAAAGAGGCACTTCCCGCCCCGTTTCTATCCCCCTTTTCCCGCCATCTCCGTGCTGTTTTTTGAGCGGAATCGCGTTAGCATGAGCCTGGAAATATCTCATCTGGGGATCTCATGGCTATCAAACTTATTGCAATCGATATGGACGGCACGCTGCTGCTGCCGGACCACACCATCTCTCCCGCGGTTAAAAACGCGATCGCCGCTGCGCGCGAACGCGGTATTAACGTGGTGCTGACCACCGGCCGGCCTTACGCGGGCGTACACAGCTACATGAAAGAGCTGCATATGGAACGGGAAGGGGATTATTGCATTACCTATAACGGCGCACTGGTACAGAATGCCAGCGATGGCAGCACTGTCGCGCAAACTGCGCTGAGCTATGATGATTATCGCTATCTGGAAAAACTCTCCCGCGAAGTGGGTTCCCACTTTCACGCGCTGGATCGCAACACGCTCTACACTGCTAACCGCGACATCAGCTACTACACCGTGCATGAATCTTATGTCGCCACCATTCCGCTGGTGTTCTGCGAAGCGGAGAAAATGGATCCGGCAATCCAGTTGCTGAAAGTGATGATGATTGATGAGCCAACCATTCTTGATCAGGCCATTGCCCGTATTCCCCAGGAAGTGAAAGAGAAATATACCGTGCTGAAAAGCGCGCCGTACTTCCTCGAAATCCTGGATAAACGCGTAAACAAAGGCACCGGCGTTAAATCGCTGGCCGATGCGCTGAATATCAAACAAGAGGAGATCATGGCGATTGGCGATCAGGAAAACGACATCGCGATGATTGAATACGCGGGCGTTGGCGTGGCGATGGATAACGCCATCCTGGCGGTGAAAGAGGCGGCGAATTTCGTCACCAAATCGAACCTGGAAGACGGCGTTGCCTACGCGATCGAGAAATTTGCGCTGATCTAAGCCGTAACATGGGCAAGGGCGCTACGCCCTTGCCGTTGTTGTTGGTTTTTCCGCGGTCAGCGGGATATGTGCAACGCCGCTATGCATGATCACATTACGTAACCAGGGTGTGGTCAGAACGCGATTTTTAATGATTTTTCCCAGCAGTTTTACGCGTAATCCCCGCGTTTTGCGGCGATAGACCTTATTCGCATTATCCGGCGTATTACGAAGCACGCCGCTGAGTATTTCGGCGCTATCCAGCGCATAGCTGATGCCTTCAAGCGAGCTGGCGCTGATAAAACCGGCCGCTTCACCAATCAAAAACGCATTCTCTTCCCCACAGACAAAATCGCCCCAGCGCGACGGGCACAGAACGGTGCATTTCTCACTTTTCACCACTTCGCCGAAGCGAAAGTCGAACGCTTCCAGCTGCCTTTTCAGCGCCTCAAAATTTTCACGGCTGTTTTTCAACGCAAACGCGCCGCCAAAAATAAAGTAACCCTCTTTGCTGATGCTCCACGCGTAACAATCGGTGGTCGCGTTATCAAAAACGCAGGAGTAGAACGGCTGCGGGTGCTGGTCTTTAAACCACTGTTGCAGCGCGACATATTTACGAATGTCATGCGCCGGGTAGAGCACCCGCCGCACCATCGAATTTGCGCCGTCTGCGCCCACCAGATAACGACACGTCACCGTAGACTCCACACCTTCGGCGCAAAAGGTCAGGTGCCAGAGATCGTTTTCACGCCAGATTTTGCGACACAAAGCATCGTGATGAACGTTAACCGACGCTGGGATCAAGGACTTCATCCACAAATCAAACGCATGGCGATCGATATTCAGGTAGCAGCGCTGATAGTTTCGCGTAATGCCACTTTGCACATCGACCGTACGCACGCTAAAAATCTGTGGATCGGCCATCACTTGCACGGGCAGCGTGATGCCTGCACGAATAAACGCCCGCTGCGCATCGGGCGCCAGCAACCCACCGCAAGGTTTCTTAACGCCGCGCGTACCTTGCTGCTGCTTTTTATCCAGCGCGATAACGCTCAGGTTTCCTGCTAATTGTCTCGCCAGCGCCGCGCCTGCTGGCCCCAGACCGATTATTGCCACATCAAAATGCTGCATCATTTCCTCCTGTATTGAGCGAGGAAGGCTAAACCGTGTCTGTGAAGTGACCATGAAGTGCAGAGTAGGCGAATCCCGCGCATTGCTATACCCTGAAGCGACATTATGACTGCAGGGTCTTTTCATGAAACAGCTCACCTTTGCTCCGCGCAATCATCAACTTACCAATATCAACACCTGGACTGCGGACAGCCAGTGGCTGGTTTTTGATGTTCGCCCTTCTGGCGCATCGTTTACCGGCAAAACCATTGAGCGGGTCAATGTGCGCAACGGTGAGGTTGAGGTGCTGTATACCGCCACAAACGGTGCGCATGTCGGCGTCGTGACGGTCAACCCAACAGCGCAAGAGTATGTTTTTATCCACGGTCCGGAAAACCCGGACGCCAGCTGGCAGTATGATTTTCACCATCGGCGCGGCGTGGTGTCGGCAAACGGTATCGCCCGTAATCTTGATGCGCTGGACATTACCGCGCCTTACACGCCCGGTGCGTTGCGCGGCGGTACCCATGTACATGTGTTCAGTCCGAATGGCGAATTCGTGAGCTTCACCTATAACGACCATGTATTGCACGAGCGCGATCCGGCTCTGGATTTACGCAATGTCGGCGTTGCGGCACCGTTTGGCCCGGTGACCCCGCCTTGTACGCATCCACGCGAATATGGCGGAAGCCACTGGAGTGTTTTGGTCAGCCGCACGACGCCGACGCCGCAACCGGGTAGCGATGAGATCAACCGCGCGTATGAAGAGGGGTGGGTGGGCAACCAGCGCCTGGCGTTTATCGGCGATACCTTGTCGCACAGCGGTGAAAAAGTGCCGGAGCTGTTTATTGTTGCGCTTCCCGGCGATGAACAGGGCTGGAAAACACCGGGTGATGCGCCGCTGGCGGGTAGCGAACAAACTCTGCCCGCGCCGCCAAAAGGCGTGAGGCAAAAACGCCTGACTTTTACTCATCACCGCCGCTATCCAGGATTGGTGAATGTGCCACGTCACTGGGTGCGCAGCAATCCGCAGGCTACGGCAATCGCCTTTCTGATGCGCGACGATGATGGCATTGTGCAATTGTGGCTGATAAGCCCGGAAGGCGGCGAACCGCGCCAGTTAACGCATACGGCACATGGAATTCAGTCAGCTTTTAACTGGCATCCTTCCGGCGAGGCGCTGGGGTTTGTGCTGGAAAATCGTCTCGCCCTGTGCGATGCGCAGCATGGCGATATCACCTTTTTGAGCGCCGATCATGCAAACCCGCCGTCGGCAGATGCAGTGGTGTTTTCACCAGACGGTAAGCAGATTGCCTGGATGGAAGATGTAGACGGCTTCCGCCAGCTGTGGATGACGGAAACCGGCTGGTAATTTAATGCACCGGCATGGGAGCGGGAGGGATCACCGAATCGGTCGCAAGCGTGGCTTTCTCGCTCTGCTCCACCCGTGATTTGAGAGAGCTATCGCGGCGGAAAAGATCCCACGGTAGCAGCAACGTATCCAGAATGGCGGTAAAGGGCATATCCAGTACTACCAGTGATTTCGTGCCTATGCCGGTGTCATCATCAGACAGCATCGCCGAACTGGCGCGGGTGCCGGGATACGTCCCCTCTTTGCCGCCCGTATGCGACATCACGCTTGAACATCCCGACAACACCATCCCGCTCAGCAATGCAGAAACTATCAGAATCGTTTTCATTTTCGATTTGTCATCGTTGTTTATCGTTTGAATGCTATCCAGGGGGTTATAGCCTCCCGAACGAGAAAGCGACAGCATTCGAGCTCCGCTCTGTGGCGGCATTCGCACTTTAACCATTTGTGCTGTCACCCCAGTCTATGCGTTGTGCCAGAAAGTGCAAAAAAAAGTCCGAATTCCGGGCTTGAAAAGCTCGCCTTCAGCCACATTTTAGGAATGTAGCCCGGGAACATGCCGGAAGGGTGTTCGGCTACTTTCGTTGCCTGTCCATGGTGGAAGGCATAAAAATCTCGCTGATTTCAGGAGCTTTAACTATGCGTAACTTCGATCTTTCCCCGCTTTATCGTTCAGCCATTGGTTTTGACCGTCTGTTTAACCTGCTGGAAAACAACCAGAACCAGAGCAATGGCGGTTACCCTCCGTACAACGTCGAGTTAGTGGATGAAAACCACTATCGCATCGCTATTGCTGTGGCCGGTTTCGCTGAAAGCGAGCTGGAAATCACCGCCCAGGACAACCTGCTGGTGGTGAAAGGTTCCCATACCGACGAACAAAAAGAGCGTACTTACCTCTATCAGGGCATCGCCGAACGCAACTTCGAGCGCAAATTCCAGTTGGCGGAAAATATCCATGTTAAAGGTGCCAATCTGGTCAACGGCCTGCTGTATATCGATTTAGAACGCGTGATCCCGGAAGAGAAAAAACCGCGTCGTATCGAAATTAACTAATTATCCAGGGTCGCCGCTTGCGGCCCATCCCAAACATGCTCGCCGACAGGGAGCATATGTGAGCTTACGCGCTCGCAGGTATTCACTCGCTTCTTAGAAGGAGAAACACAATGCGTAACTACGATTTATCCCCACTGCTGCGTCAATGGATCGGCTTCGACAAACTGGCCAACGCGCTGCAAAGCACCAGTGAGCAGCAAGCATTTCCGCCCTACAACATTGAAAAGGGCGATGATAACCACTACCGCATTACCCTCGCGCTGGCTGGTTTCCGCCAGGAAGAGCTGGATATCCAGTTGGAAAATGGGCGTTTAACCGTAAAAGGTACTCCGGAAAAACCGGCCAACGAGCCGAAGTGGCTGCATCAGGGACTGGTGATCCAGCCGTTTAGCCTGAGCTTTACGCTCGCCGACTATATGGAGGTCTCCGGCGCGACGTTCACCAACGGCCTGCTGCATATCGATCTACTGCGTAACGTGCCGGAAAGCGCCGCGCCACAGCGCATTGCCATCAGCAATCGCCCGGCGTTAAACAGCTAACGGTCAATAACGAAAAGGCTCCGCACGCGGAGCCTTTTTTGTTTATGCCCGCACGCTCTGCAAGAAGCGGTGACGCCAGGGTTTCAGCACAAAGAAGGCCAGCAACGCGCAGAGGATATCCAGCGTAATGGCGCAGCCAAACACCAGCTTCCAGCTGCCGGTTTGTTGGTATAGCAGTGCCGCCAGCGGGCCGCCGAAAATCGAACCAATCCCCTGAGAAATATAGAGCCAGCCGTAATTCGCAGTGGCATGCTGCGTACCGAAGGTGTCGGTGAGCGTGGCGGGAAACAGGGAGAAAATCTCGCCCCAACCGAAAAAGACCACCCCGGAAAGCAGAACAAACAGCAGCGGATCGTCTTTGCATAGTAACCACAGCGCCATGGCGCAGCCTTCCAGGCCAAAAGCGATAAACATCATGTTTTCCCGGCCAATCCGATCCGAAATATACCCGCACACCGGGCGCGTTAAGCCATTCATAAAACGGTCGATGGTCATTGCCAGCGGCAGCGCCGCCATGCCCATTACCGTGACGGCGGTGATGCCGAAATCCTCAGCGAAAATAGCCATCTGCGACGTCACCATCAGTCCCGAGGTAGACATCATGGTCATCATCGCAAACATCAGCCAAAAGAGCGGTTTTCGCAGCATCTCTTTCGGCGCGAGGCTTTTATCGCTCATCTTCAGGTTGCTGGTGACCTCCTCTGTAGGGATGCTGTGCGGCGCCCGCAGCCCCTGACTGGCGATAAACCCGATTACCGCCATCAGCAGGCCAAATTGCCACAGCGTATTCTCCAGCCCTTTGGCGGCCAGCGATTGCGTCACCGGAAAGGTCGTCAGTATCGCGCCCATACCGTAGCCCGCCGCCACCATCCCTGTGGCAAATCCGCGTTTTTCCGGGAACCATCGCACCATCAGGCCAACCACGCCGATATAAACAATGCCGGTGCCAAGGCCGCCCAGTACGCCGTAATAGAGATAGAGTTCCGGCAGGCTGCTGATGGTGGCGGTCAGCATCCAGCTTACGCCGCTCAGCACCGTGCCGATGGCAATCAGCCGCCGTGGGCCAAACTTATCAATTAACCGTCCCTGAAAAGGGGAGAAGAAGGTTTGCAGAATAATCAGCAACGAAAAGGTGAGCTGGATTTCGGCCAGCGGCACGTGCAGTTTTTCCATAAACGGTCGCGTCAGCAGCGCCCAGACATACTGCGGGCTGGAAATGGAAACCATGCACAACAGGCCCAGCGCCAGTTGCATCCACTTTTTCGGGCTTGCTACCACCACATTGGTCAATGTTGTATTTGTCATTCTGCCACCCTGTTGTTAACAAAAGTGGTCTTTTGCATTAACCATGCCATAACCTGTTGTTGCGGCTGGAGTTACGCAGATGCTTAGCAAGCATAGGGTTTGACCCCATCCTGACGCGGAGAGACAGGCGGACAACGCTGCTTTGATTCGGGGCAGGCGTCGTTTGCTGGTGCAATTTTCGCCACATCACGAAGCAGAGAAAATCCCTGCACTTTGTGCAGCATCACCCATACAGTTATTACCGCTTCTGCCAATATTCCTGTAGTCATCATGTACAGGGAAACGATCATGAGTGATATCGCGTTAACCGTAAGCGTTCTGGCACTCGTTGCTGTCGTCGGGTTATGGATAGGTAATCTGAAGATTCGCGGCATCGGGTTTGGCATCGGTGGTGTGCTGTTCGGTGGGATAATCGTCGGCCACTTTGTTGATCAACTGGGCATTCCGTTAAGCAGCCCAATGCTGTTATTTGTGCAGGAGTTCGGCCTGATCCTGTTTGTTTATACCATTGGCATTCAGGTCGGGCCGGGCTTCTTCGCCTCACTACGCGTCTCCGGCCTGCGGCTGAATCTGTTCGCTATTCTGATAGTCCTTCTCGGCGGGCTGGTCACTGCCATTCTGTATAAGTTGTTCGCTATTCCGCTGCCGGTAGTGCTGGGGATTTTCTCCGGCGCGGTAACCAACACCCCGGCGCTCGGCGCGGGGCAACAAATCCTGCGTGATTTGGGCATTGCAGGCCCGGTTCTGGATCAAATGGGGATGAGCTACGCGATGGCCTATCCGTTCGGGATCTGCGGCATTTTGCTCAGCATGTGGTTACTGCGCGTGCTGTTTCGCGTCAATGTGGATGAGGAAGCGCGCAAGCACGACGCCACTCTCAGTAACGGAACATCGCTAATTCGTACCATCAATATTCGTGTCGAAAACCCGAACCTCAACAAGATGGCGATTCAGGACGTGCCCATCCTCAACAGCGATAAAATCATCTGCTCACGCTTAAAACGCGGTGAGTTGTTGATGGTGCCTTCGCCGGGCACGCTGATTGAAGCCGGAGACTTGTTGCATTTGGTCGGTTTACCGAAAGATCTGCATAACGCTCAAGTGGTCATCGGTCAGGAAGTCGATGTCTCGTTGTCTACGCGCGGTACAGATTTGCGGGTAGAGCGCGTGGTGGTCACCAACGAAAAGGTGCTGGGGAAAAAAATCCGCGATCTGCACTTTAAAGAGCGCTACGACGTGGTGATCTCGCGCCTTAACCGCGCCGGGGTAGAGTTGGTGGCCAGCAGCGACGCCAGCCTGCAGTTCGGCGATATTCTCAACCTCGTAGGACGGCCAGCGGCGATTGACGCCGTCGCCAATGAGGTCGGTAATGCGCAGCATAAACTGCAACAAGTACAGATGCTGCCGGTGTTTATCGGTATTGGCCTCGGCGTGTTATTGGGATCGGTGCCGGTGTTTATTCCCGGTTTTCCTGCGGCGTTAAAATTGGGGCTGGCCGGTGGGCCGCTGATTATGGCGCTGATCCTTGGGCGTATCGGCAGTATCGGCAAGCTGTACTGGTTTATGCCGCCCAGCGCCAACCTGGCGCTGCGGGAACTGGGTATTGTGCTGTTTCTGGCGGTGGTCGGGCTGAAATCCGGCGGGGATTTTATCGCCACGCTGACCCACGGCGATGGGGTTAAATGGATGTGGTACGGCATTTTCATTACCGCCGTTCCGCTGGTAACTGTCGGTTTGCTGGCGCGGATGCTGGCGAAGATGAACTACCTGACTTTGTGCGGCATGCTGGCCGGGTCAATGACCGATCCGCCCGCGCTGGCCTTCGCTAATGCGCTTCACCCGACCAGCGGCGCAGCGGCACTCTCCTATGCCACGGTTTACCCGCTGGTAATGTTTCTGCGCATTATCACGCCGCAATTACTGGCGGTGATCTTCTGGGGTATGGGCTAACGGCGTTTCCGGGTGGATACGCCGCAAATGGTAATCCACCTGGTAATCGCGAGTGTTACGAAACATCACTGAGTAGTTAAGAAACTCGCCGCTGTCGCTGTAGGAAAGAGAGGTAATGCGCAGCAGCGGCGTTTGCTCCTGGATGTTCAATGTTTGCGCCAGTTGCTTATCCGCCAGCACCGGCGTCAGGCTTTCGTAGTTGCCGCTAATCGTTATGCCGCACTCTTTTTCGATGTAATCAAACTTTGACCCTTCAAGATGCGCCAATGAGAGCGTGCGGAACAGTTTCACCGGCATATAGCTATCTTCCAGCATCAGCGGTTTGCCCTCGACATAGCGAACCCGGCGTGAAAAGTAGATGCGCTCATTAATCTGGATACGTAACTGGCTGGCAATCGCCGGTGGCGCAGGCATCACTTCAAACAGCAGCACTTTGCTGTACACCTCTTTGCCCTGCTGGCGCAGCACCTCCACCAGCCCGGTAAGATTAGTGGTTTCGTGGTGCACATCCTTGCGTGCGACAAAGGTGCCGCTGCCGTGACGGCGCACCACCAGCCCCCACACCACCAGCAGATCAACCGCTTTTCGGATAGTCATTCGCGCTACGCCAAATTCCTGCGCCAGCGTTTTTTCACCCGGCAAGGGGCTACCAACATTGTAATCCGATGAATTCAGCCGCAGACGCAGCCGCTCAGCAATCGATTTATAGATCACCTGTAGACCTCTTTACGCCTCATAAGGGGAATCGCCTCATCAAAGATGTCCATTTTTAACGCAAAAAGTAGACCTGAAGGGGCGAAATAAAACCATGAAAGGGATCACGGAACGCAGCGGCGTCTCCAGCCGGCTGGCAGGTGAATTCATATGCTCACTTCAGGCCACCAAAACATAACAAGGCCTCTCCCCTACAGGTTGTTTCATGAGGATTTAAAAATGCTCAGTCAAATACAACGTTTCGGCGGCGCAATGTTTACCCCGGTGCTGCTTTTTCCCTTCGCGGGCATGGTGGTGGGTATCGCCATTATGCTGCGCAACCCGCTGTTCGTCGGCGAAGCCTTAACCGCGCCCGATAACCTCTTCGCGCAGATTGTGCATATTATCGAAGAGGGCGGCTGGACCGTGTTTCGCAATATGCCGCTGCTGTTCGCCGTTGGCTTACCGATTGGCCTGGCAAAACAAGCGCAGGGCCGCGCTTGCCTCGCGGTGCTGATTAGCTTTTTAACCTGGAACTACTTTATCAACGCCATGGGGATGACCTGGGGTCACTTCTTTGGCGTGGATTTCTCCGCAGAACCGACTGCAGGCAGCGGTCTTACGCTGATCGCCGGAATTAAAACGCTCGATACCAGCATTATTGGCGCGATCGTGATTTCCGGGATTGTCACCGCCATTCATAACCGCTTTTTCGAAAAGCCGTTGCCGGTCTTCCTGGGGATTTTCCAGGGGACGTCGTTTGTAGTGATTATCGCCTTTCTGGTGATGATCCCCTGCGCGTGGTTAACCCTGCTTGGTTGGCCGAAAGTGCAGTTGGGTATTGAATCTTTACAGGCTTTTTTACGCTCTGCCGGTGCGCTGGGCGTGTGGGTGTATACCTTCCTGGAACGCATTCTGATCCCGACCGGGTTGCACCATTTTGTCTATGGTCCGTTTATTTTCGGTCCGGCGGCGGTGGAAGGCGGGATCCAGGTTTACTGGGCGCAGCACTTACAGGAATTCAGCCTGAGCACCGAGCCGCTGAAAGCTTTGTTCCCGGAAGGCGGCTTTGCGCTGCACGGTAACTCGAAAGTCTTCGGTTCTGTCGGTATCGCGCTGGCATTGTGGTACACCGCCGCGCCGGAAAACCGCGTCAAAGTTGCTGGCCTGCTGATCCCCGCCACGCTCACTGCTGTACTGGTGGGCATTACCGAACCGCTGGAATTTACCTTCCTGTTTATCTCGCCGCTGCTGTTCGCTGTTCACGCGGTACTCGCCGCGTCCATGGCGACGGTGATGTACAGCTTCGGTGTGGTCGGCAATATGGGCGGTGGGTTGCTCGACCAGTTCCTGCCACAAAACTGGATCCCGATGTTCCATAACCATGCGGCGATGGTGTTCACCCAAATCGCTATTGGCCTGTGCTTTACCGCGCTCTACTTCGTGGTTTTCCGCACATTGATTGTGCGCTTTAACCTGAAAACCCCGGGCCGGGAAGAGAGCGAAATCAAACTCTACAGCAAAGCCGACTACAAAGCTGCGCGCGGGCAAACCACGGCGGCGGCCGCGAATACCCAACTCGGACAGGCGGCCGGTTTCCTGCAGGCGCTGGGTGGCAGCGCAAATATTGAAAGTGTGAATAACTGCGCCACCCGGCTGCGTATCGCGCTGGTCGATATGGCGAAAACGCAAAGTGATGACGTCTTTAAAGCACTGGGTGCGCACGGTGTGGTACGTCGCGGCAACGCTATTCAGGTGATTGTCGGTCTGCATGTTCCGCAAGTACGCGACCAGCTTGAATCTCTGATGAAAACCCCTTTATCCCCCGAACCATCTACCATGACAGAGGCTGTATCATGAAAAAATTCTCCGTTGTTATTGCCGGTGGCGGCAGCACCTTTACGCCGGGTATAGTGTTGATGTTACTGGCTAATCGCGAACGTTTTCCGCTGCGGAAGCTAAAGTTCTATGACAATGACGGCGCGCGCCAGGAAACTATCGCCGAGGCCTGCAAAATCATCCTGCGGGAGCAGGCACCTGATATTGAATTCAGCTACACCACCGATCCGCAGGCGGCCTTTACCGATGTCGACTTTGTGATGGCGCACATCCGCGTCGGCAAATATCCAATGCGCGAACAGGATGAAAAAATCCCGTTGCGCCACGGCGTTGTCGGCCAGGAAACCTGTGGCCCAGGCGGCATTGCGTACGGTATGCGCTCCATTGGCGGCGTGCTGGAGCTGGTGGACTATATGGAAAAATATTCCCCGAACGCCTGGATGCTGAACTACTCCAACCCGGCCGCTATCGTGGCGGAAGCGACGCGCCGCCTGCGTCCGCAGGCTAAAATCCTCAATATCTGCGATATGCCTATCGGGATAGAAGGGCGCATGGCGCAGATTGTGGGTCTGCAAGATCGCAAACAGATGCGGGTGCGCTATTACGGGCTGAACCACTTCGGCTGGTGGACATCGATTGAAGATTTAAACGGCAACGATTTAATGCCGAAATTACGCGAATATGTAGCGAAAAATGGCTATGTACCTCCGGCGAAAGATGAGCACACCGAAGCAAGCTGGAACGATACCTTCGCTAAAGCGAAAGATGTGCAGGCGCTTGACCCGGATACCATGCCGAACACCTATCTGAAGTATTACTTGTTCCCGGATTATGTAGTGGCGCATTCCAATCCTGAGCGAACCCGCGCCAATGAAGTGATGGATCACCGTGAAAAACAGGTGTTTGGCTCCTGTCGCGCCATTATTGAAGCGGGGAAATCTTCGGCAGGTGAGCTGGAAATCGACGAACATGCGTCGTACATCGTCGATCTGGCAACCGCCATCGCCTTCAATACTCAGGAGCGCATGCTGCTGATTGTGCCGAACAATGGCGCGATCCATAACTTTGACGCTGACGCGATGGTAGAGATCCCCTGCCTGGTGGGTAAAAACGGCCCGCAACCGCTCACAGTTGGCGATATTCCGCATTTCCAGAAAGGGTTGATGAGTCAGCAAGTCGCCGTGGAAAAACTGGTGGTGGATGCCTGGGAGCAACGCTCTTATCAGAAGTTATGGCAGGCGATAACCTTGTCCAAAACGGTTCCGAGCGCTTCTGTCGCCAAAGCCATTCTGGATGATTTAGTCGAAGCTAATAAAGATTTCTGGCCTGAGTTGCATTAATCCCCGCGACCGGCATCGTCAGGATGCCGGTCCTTACTGTGAAACGTGTCGAAAAAATTCACCGTATCCGCTACTTTGTTGACCAGTAGAGCAACAAGGAGCCTCCATGAAAATCTCCCGCGTCGGCGAAGCGCCGGACTACCGCTTTTCGCTGGCGAATGAACGCACTTTCCTTGCATGGATCCGCACGGCGCTTGGTTTTCTGGCGGCCGGCGTTGGTCTGGATCAGTTAGCGCCGGAATTTGCCACGCCGCTGATCCGCGAAGTGCTGGCGCTGCTGCTGTGTCTCTTCTCTGGCGGGCTGGCGTTGTATGGCTATTTGCGCTGGTTGGCGAATGAAAAAGCGATGCGCCTGAAAGAAGATTTGCCCTACACCCGCGCGCTGCTGGTGATAAGCGTTATTTTGCTGGCGGTTGCGCTGGTGGTGATGGTGCTGGTTTTCTATGGTGGATAATCGCAAAGCATGCCGCGAAAAAGACCCGGGTTTGCAGCCGGAACGCACGTCGCTGGCGTGGCTGCGCACATTGTTCGGTTACGGCGCGCTGATGGCGCTGGCGGTCAGACATAACTGGCAGCATTCGGGGCTGCCGTTTTGGATCTCACTCGGCGTGTTGCTGTGCGTGGCGCTTCTGCTTTGGCGTTACACACATGAACGAATCTTAATGGATGTGAATAAAAGTGATTTCGTCTTATCTGGCGCGGTTCGTGACAAATTGTTGATCTCTCTCGCGGTGCTCTCCCTCGCATTACTGTTTGCTGTAACGCATATCCGTCAATTACTCCTGATTTTCTGAGGAACACCGCATGCCAGGCTGCCACGTTATGGCCAAGCCCGCCAGTTCTTGCTGCACTCTTCACTGCCGCTACTGCTGTTACATTGAAAAGCAGCAACAAAAGGTCATGGATGATGCCACGCTGCAGGCGTTTATTCGTCAGCAGATCGACGCCCAGCCGGGCAGTGTTGTGCCGTTTGCCTGGCAAGGTGGTGAACTCGCCCTAAGCGGGCTGGATTTTTTTCGTCGGGTTGCCGCGTTCCAGGCGCAGTTCGCCAATGGCAAACGAATAGAAAATGTCTGTCAAACTAACGGGATTTTGCTGAACGATGCCTGGTGTCGCTTCTTTCGTGAGCACGGCTGGGTGGTCGCTATCTCCGTTGATGGTCCGGCAGAGATGCATGATGCTTACCGCGTTAACCGTAGCGGCACGCCGTCACACCATAACGTCATCAACGCGATTCAACGACTGGCGAAACACGGCATGGAATACAAGCTGCTCTGTATCGTTAACAACCTCAACAGCCAGCAGCCGCAGCGCTTGTACCAGTACCTGCGCTCGCTCGGTACGCCGTTTTTGCAGTTTATCCCGCTGGTGGAGCAGGATCGGCAAGGAAATTTAACGGCGGAATCTGTAAGCGGCGAGGCGTGGGGTCGTTTCCTGACCGCTGTTTTTGATGGCTGGGTGCGCGAGGATATTGGCCGGGTTTATGTCCAGCTATTTGATTCAACGCTCGGCGTCTGGCGTGGTGACCCGTCGCAAATGTGTCCCTTCGGCGAAACCTGCGGTTACGCCTTTGCGCTGGACGCGAACGGCGATCGATACCAGTGCGATCACTACGCTTACCCGGCCTGCCAGCCTGGCAACTTGCACCCCATTGCGAGCGAAGAGATGAATCTCAGCCATGAGGCTATCGCTTTTGGGCAGGGCAAAAAGAGTACTCTGCCCGATGACTGTCGCCGTTGCGATGTGCTGCGCTTTTGCCAGGGCGACTGCCCGAAGCACCGCTTTGTACAGGGAAAAAGCGCGTTATGCCACGGCTACCAGCACTTTTTCAGCCATACCGCGCCGCATATGCGTGTTATGCGTGACCTGCTTAAACAGCGGCGTTCGCCGATGGAGTTGATGTCTTTTATGCGCAACCATCGCTGAATCAGCGCGCGTTCGCCAGGTACTGCGCCATCTCTTCTGCCGGAACCATACCGCCACCCGTCGCCCACACCAGATGGGTGGCCTGGGCCAGTTGTGCCTGGCTAAAGCCGTGAAGCTGATGGTAATCGCGCGCTTCACTGATCTGTTTCGGTCCCGACATGCCTGCCAGCGCCGACGGTTCCAGCAAAATGTTCTCTTCCTGCGCCAGTAATCCCAGCAGGTGATAAAGCGTCTGGTCATCGACGGTGTAAAAGCCGTCCAGCAGGCGTTCCATCGCGCGGCCAACAAAACCCGACGCGCGACCAACGGCCAGCCCATCGGCGGCGGTCTGGTTATCGATGCCTAAATCCTGCACCGCAATGCCATCATGCAGACCGGTGTACACGCCAAGCAGCATGCACGGCGAATGCGTCGGTTCGGCAAAAATACAATGCACATCATCACCAAACGCCAGCTTCAGGCCGAACGCCACGCCGCCAGGGCCGCCGCCAACGCCGCAGGGAAGATAGACAAACAGCGGATGGTCTTTATCGACCACTTTGCCGATGCGGGCAAACTGATCTTTTAGCCGCTGCCCGGCGACGGCATACCCGAGGAACAGCGTGCGTGAGTTTTCATCATCAATAAAAAAGCAGTTCGCGTCCGCTTGCGCCGCGCGGCGCCCTTGCTCAACGGCGACACCGTAATCTTCGGCATACTCCACCACGTTCACTCCGTGGCTGCGCAGCAGCGCTTTTTTCCAGGCGCGGGCATCGGCAGACATATGTACCGTTACGCGAAAACCGAGGCGCGCACTGATAATGCCAATCGACAACCCGAGATTACCGGTCGAACCGACGGCGATACTGTACTGGCTAAAAAAACGGGTGAATTCTGGCGAGAGCAAGCGGCTGTAATCGTCTTGCGGCGTCAACAGCCCGGCGGCGAAGGCCAGTTTTTCCGCGTGGGTCAGCACTTCATAAATGCCGCCGCGCGCTTTAATTGAACCGGAAATCGGCAAGTGGCTGTCTTTTTTCAGCCACAGCTCACCAGTGATGGTTTGTCCCAGACGACGCTGCATTGACGGGATCGGTACCACGTCGGATTCGATGATGCCGCCGCTGGCCGCGGTTTCCGGAAATGCCTTCGCAATAAAAGGCGCAAAGCGCGCCAGGCGGGCATGCGCATCGCTAACATTTTGCGGTGTCAGGCCAACATGCGGCAAAGCCTCGGCAACCGAGGTAGTATTAGGGTTAAACCAGCGCGTTTCTTGCAGGTCGATAAGCCTTTGTACTAGCGTGTCGTGTTGGATGAGTTTCTGGAGGTCGGCGTTTTTCATCGGTTCTTCATCATCGAAAGCGGATGGTTAAAGAAAACAGGAATACGCCGTCGGTGCAAGTGTGCAGACGTGGTGAGAATTTATTACGTTTTGCCGCTACACGTTGTGGCGTAAAGCATGCTAAATACATGTATTCGCCCCCAATTTTCACAAGGTTAACTGTGTTAAAGCCACTGATTGCTGTTGCTATGCTGCTGGCGGGAACCTCTGCGTTTGCCGCTGATACTCCGCTGACAGCGGCGCATTACGCGCAGCAGTTGGGCGTGGGGATGGATGTCGACTGGGCGCGTACCGACCGGGGAATTCGTGAGTTTGACCCGCTGGTGGTGCGTGATTTCTACGATGCGGGCATCCGCCATGTGCGTATTCGCGTTGCCGATAACATGACCGAAGCACGCCTGATCCATTTGCGTAAACTGGTGGAAGCCTGCGAAAAGTATGGCGTGATCCCGATTATCGCTTACCAGGCGGATAGCTTCAAAGCCGATCCCGACGCGAAAAACGAAGCGCAACTGGTGGTGTGGTGGAAAACCGTCGGCACCTTTTTTGGCACCGACCACCCGACGCTCGGTTTTGACGTGATTTATGAACCGGCCGATAAACTTAACCACGACCTGTCTGCGTTAAATCGCGCCTATGAAAACGTTGTCAGAACGCTGCATGATATTGATCCGCAACGCATGATTTTTATCGCACCACGGATGCGTGCCGCCCCTGAAGATCTGCCCTCGCTGAAGTTGCCGCCGCATAGCCAGAATTTCCTGCTCGCCGAATGGCACATCTTTCCCTGGGGGCCGCTAAAAGCGAACGGTAAATACCCATGGACCTCCGGCACAACGGCGGAAAAAGCCGCCATTCGCGCACGAATCAACACCGCCGTGCGCTGGCAGCAGAAAACAGGGCATAGCAGTTGGGTTGGCGGTTGGGCCGTTGGGGAATCAATGAAAAGCACGCCAACCGAATCGCAACTGGCGTTTGCCCGTTTTATGGCTTGCGAGCTGAACAAGGTGAAAATCCCTTACGCGATCAACACCGATACGCAATTTTATGACGGTGAAGAGGGTGCATGGCGACCCGCGCCGGAGCCGTTACTGAAGGTGATGATCGCGCCAGATTGCTGCAAGCCCGACGCGAAGTCGGGCCATCATGAGGTTAAATCGCCGGTTCGTGGCGAGCAAAACGCGACGCCAGCGGCAGCCAGCACAGCAGGATCAAAAGCCCGGCCAGCGTCATCAGCATCCCAAGGCTAAACTGGCTGGTCTGCGGCAGTTGTGACGAAAGCCACGCCAGACCGCCGGAGCCGATATTCTGTAAACCACCGACCAGCGCCCCCGCCGTTCCGGCGAGAAACGGGAACGGCTCCATCGCGCCGCTGGTTGCCAGCGGAAACAGCATCCCGGCGCCGAAGAAGAACAGCGCGGCGGGAACCACCAGCGTCCAGATGTTCATCACGCCCAGCAAACCGGGGATCCACATCAGAATACCGGCCGCCAGGCAGCTAATCACTGACTGCCACATCAGCGTGGTGAAGCGCTTATTCTGCCGCCCGGCAAACCATGCACCAAAAAACGCTGCCGGAATCGGCAGGATAAACAGTACACTGACGGTCATGCTGTTGAGGCCAAGAACGCCGCCCATCAGCACGCCGGAACAGGCTTCAAACACCGCAATCCCCGCCAGACCGCCAATTAACATCAGCAGATAGCAGTTAAATGCGCCGCTGCCGAACAGCGTTTTATAGCTGGCGATAAGCCGGATGCGCGGCGCGTCCGTTGGGCGGGTTTCCGGCATCCAGCGCGCCATACTGAAGGTGACAATTGCGCAAAGCGCCAGCAGGAAGATAAAACAGGCGCGCCAGTTCACCAGCGTGTTCAGCACGCCGCCAATCAGCGGCGCCAGTAACGGGCTGACCAGAATCCCCATATTTAACAGGCTATTGGCATGACGCAGTTCCGTTCCCGCGTAAAGATCACGCGGCAGGGTTCGCGCCATCACGCCACCGACGCCGGTACCAATGCCCTGTAAAGCACTGGCCAGAATTAACACCGTCAGGCTGTGCGTGGAGATAGCCATCAGCGTCGCCAGCATAAAAATGGTCATCCCGGCGAGGATCACCGGCCTGCGCCCAATTCTGTCCGCCAGCGGGCCATAAAACAGCTGCGAGACGCCATAAGTCAGCAGATAAGCCGCCATCACGCTCTGCACCGCGCCTTCGCGCACGTTTAAATCGCGCGCCATATCGGCAATAGCCGGAATATAAATGGTTTGCGCCATTTGTCCGACGGCGACCAGAAGCACCAGCATCAACAGCAAATTGACGTTTCTTTGCCTTTTCATCTCGATGATTACTTTAAGAAATTGAGGAATTAAAGAATATATGGCTGCAATTCAGCCTTTATGCGGGAGAAATCTAGCACAGTCAGATGACAGAACCACTATGCGGCACAGCAATGGCAATGCTGCGCCAGGCAGGTTTTGTAAACGATTTTCGGCAACTTTTGTTGCCAGTTTGTCTTATGCAAGACGCAGTAAAATTGCCCCGACGGCAATACCGCAGGCTGCGACGATACGCAGCCCGGCGACCTTCTCCTTCAGCAACAAAAAAGCCAGTAGCGCGCCGAAAAGAATCGAGGTTTCACGCAGTGCCGCCACCACCGCCAGCGGCGCTTGTGTCATTGCCCACAACGCCAGTCCATAGGAGCCCATCGTGCCGATACCGCCGGGCAACCCTTTTTTCCAGTTTGCCACCAGATAGCGTGTCACTTCTTGTCGACGCGCCAGCATCGCCCACACCAGCAGGCAGAAGCCATTCATAAAGAATGTCCACAATGTGTAGCCGAGCGCCGAACCAGCAAGGCGCACGCCGGTGCCATCCACCAGCGTATAACCGGCGATAAAGCAGGAGTTGAGTAACGCCAGCCAGATGCCTTTACGCGACTGGCTGCGACCATTGAACGCCATACCGAGAATCGACAGACAGATCACCGCAATCCCGCCCCAGGCCATGCTTGAGAGCGAATCGCCAAGCCACAACACGCTGATTATCGCTACCAGCAGCGGCGCGGTGCCGCGCATCAGCGGGTAGGTCTGGCTCATATCCGCCACCTGGTAGGTTTTGGCGACCAGCACCGTGTAGATCACCTGCAAAGCGCAACTGGCAATGAGATAAGGCGCGCTGGCGAGCGTCGGTTGGGGAGAAAAAGGCAGTAAAATCAGCGCGATTAATGCGGCGGAACCACTGACGGCAATGGCCGAATAGAGCTTGTCGCTGCCCGCTTTCACAATCGCGTTCCAGCTGGCATGCAGCAGCGCGGCGAACAGCAGAATACAAAATACGGAAATGGTCATGGTGGCAGAAGTGGGTGGAATGTCACCAAAATGTAACATGATGAGCGCAAAGGAAGCCAGTTAACCAGACCCGCGCAAATGGCGCGCTAAGCATTTAAAAACGTCTCGCGAAAAGTGAACGGTTTTATAAAAAAGCGCCACCAATAGATCGTAGCAACCCCAAGTCACTACTCATCAATAAGGAGAAAACGTTATGGCCGGAGGAGCTTCAATGGGCGCGTCTTTAGCGTCCATGGGACAACTGGATATGGTTTCCGCCGCGACAACCATGATGAACGCCCAGGCGCAGTCAGCCAAAATGATCACCGATACCGTTAACGGTATTACCAGTTCGTTAATCGATTCGTCGACAAAAGCGCAAAACTCAATGCAGCAGGCGGGTAAAGCCATTCAATATTGAATGGCGTTAATAAAATAGCACTGTGCGATAAAGGAGTATTCTATGTGTTTTATTACCAGAGCAGCTTTAAATATGGTAAGCAACCCACAGGTTGTTTTTCAGCAAAACAATAATGTGTTAACGCGCTGCGGTTCCACCCCTAAACCGCCAGAAAATAATAATACCTGCTGTAAACCAGACGATGGCAAAAACTGTCATAAACCCGATAACGACTGGAATCATTGCAACAAGCCAAACAATGACTGGAATAACTGCAATAAACCCAGCAACAACTGCCATAAGCCAAATAATAACTGGGATGGTTGCAACCGCCCTGATAATAACTGGAATAGTTGCAATCGACCAGGCAATAACGGGAATAGCTGTTCCGGTTCAAATAATCACCACCGGCCGGGCAATGACCGAAATGATTGCATTACCGATACGAAATCTATCCTGCGCCAGTTATCTGATATGTTAGAAAAGCTCTCCAGGCAGGCGGGGCGGGATTTAAAAGCGGCTTCCGGGAGCAATGATCCTTTTGATGTACTGAAAGCCAACCGGTCGATGTCGAACTATTATTTAAATAACCAGTTTGTCTCGAAAATGATCAGTAAAATGACCAGCAGCGTGGAGCGAATGACCAACCTGCAATAACGATAAAACCCATTATGTTAATAAGAGCAATTAACGCCATCACCTTGTTATTACTGGTCACCTTCCTCTCCGGGTGCCAGGGTGAACTGGCGTTATATCAGGGGCTTGCTGAGCCAGCGGCTAACGCCATCGTTGCAGAACTCAAGGACAAAGGTATTGAGGCCGCAAAGCGTTCGGATAAAACGGGTTATTCCGTTTCGATAGCCATGTCCGATCTTCCTGAAGCTGTGAAAATATTACATTCCGCAGGATTGCCCTCCCAGAGCTATGTTAGCCTGGGAGATGTTTTTCGTAAGGAAGGGATGATTTCGTCACCGCTTGAAGAACGCGTGCGTTATATTTATGCCTTATCTCAGGAACTCGAGTTTACGTTATCGCAAATCGATGGCGTTATTATGGCAAGGGTTCATATTGTTCTGCCGGAACGTATCTCAGCGGGCGAGCCAATACAACCCGCCTCAGCGGCGGTATTTATTAAATATAACCGGGATGTTCGTGTGGAAAAATTACAGCCCGTTATCAGGCGAATGGCGCTCAGCAGTATTCCGGGAATGGTGGATGCCGATGATAAAAAATTGTCTATTTCTTTTATCCCCACAGAGGAATATAAAGCGCAAGGTATTGCGCCGGAAAATAGAAAGCCAAACACCATGATATTGTATTTTCTGGGTGGTCTCTGCTTACTTGCGTCGCTTTATTTCTTTATACAGAAAAAATGACATCAATTTCATTAAAGGGATTTTCATGCTGCGATGGATTCACTGGTGGCGCGATGGCTGGCGCCATAAACGTCATCACAGTTGGCCATTGCCGGAAGAGTTGCACCTTATCCACGCGGTTATCACTTATGCTGAAACACACCAAAGGCTCTGGATTGATAACCTTTTTGGTGTCAAACCTACGGCGATTCCTGAACCCACAGAGGCGTTTATTAACGTCATTGAGCTATTACAACACCAGCGCGTTTTATTATTTGAAGCCCTTTTTTGTGTCTGCGTGGCTGGTCCATCATCGGTCTATCATTTTTTGTCTCCAGATGCTCAGCAATGGTGTCGCCGGTTGGCTATGGGGTTAAAACCAGGGCTATGGATGCCACCTCTCTCCTCCGATCCGGAAATTACCGGAATCATCTTGCTTCGTGGCTGGGTTGGCGAGCCTGTCTGGTCGCGAATGCGCTTTTCTTTGCCAAAAGAGAACGTTGAAGTGGTCGAACACCAGGCCGCTATCACCCTTGCGCCACAAAAACTTTCCGCGCTGTGGATGGCGGTTATCGCCTGGATGCAGCGCGAACGCTAACGGGAAAATAGCCATGCTGACAATGCATAAAATCAGCCCGCTCGCCGGTATTTCGCTGGTGCGACAACCGGTGATCCGCAAAGAGGATGTCGCCAACTTTTGCTTGTCCGACGCGGTAATGGATAACGCGCATCTTCGCGCCAGGGAGGTAATAAAACAGGCGCAACTCGCCGCAGAACAGCTTCGTCAGCAGGCCTATGAAGAGGTATCGACAGCGTTGTGGGCGCAGGCGCGGGTTATCCTTGATGACTGGGAAAAAGAACGTGAAGAGATGCGCCGGTGTATCGTCGACGCTGCAAAAGCGTTGCTGGCGCAGGCACTGGAACTCGCGTTTGCCAAAAAGCCTGCCAGAGCACGCCTCGAAGCCTTACTTAACCAACTGAAAAAGCACACAGAAACAAGCAGCGCAGCACGGTTACTCGTTAATCCCCGGCAATATGCGCAAGCTGCGGACTATTTAGCACAACATACCGATCTGCGTTGGTCGCTGGTAAGCGATAGCCAGCAGGCCAAAGATGAGGTGTGTCTGAAAAGCACTCACGGCAGTTTTACCCTGAGTTGGCAGACATTCAGTGAGAGTTTTATCGCGGCTATCAACGCGAGTATGCCGCCAGACGATCCGCAGATAGATAACGCTATGAAATAAAAGAGCCATTACCGCACGAGTAATGGCTCTGCCTGGCACATCAACGTTAGTAAATTTTGGTGATTTTATCCGGCGTCACCAGGTTATTGGCCAGATGAACCTCATCGAATGACCAGGCGTAATCGCCAAATCTTTCCAGACGGTTCTTTTCACGCAGCCCGGCGATATAGCCGGGCGGCGTGGTATTCGCCAGCTCCATATAGTGCTCATTATGCTCAACGTTTTCCCGCAGTGAGACACCGGGAATCCCTTTGGCGTCAATTTCATAAAGGTGGAAAACGCCGCCAAACTCGCCCCGGCCGAAGCGCTCCGCGCCTTCCCGCGTGCGCGCAACAAACACCACCGGGCCGGACATCATTTTCTCTACCCCGGCAAAATAATTCCCGTCACGAAAACCAATCTCTTGCGGATCGCCGCGCCGCGCCACGCGATCATTCTTCTCCACCCGGTACAACTTTGTAAAATCAGCTCGCTCAATGTAACCCCGGTCATTGAGATAGCTTCCCGAAGGCAACTGGATAGTCGGTGCCCATGGGTTAACTGTAATCCCGTTATCGGCATAAGGAGAGTGTTCTGCGCCGGACGTCACCACCGACGCGGGGGAGCTGCTTCGTGAACTCAAACCCGAAATGGGGGACTCAGTGCTTCGCGCAGGCGAAGCGCCGGCAAGAGAGGGGCTTTTGCTCTCCTCCCCAAACAGTGAAGCGCCGGGCGTGCGGGGGAGGCCGGTTGTGGACACCTCTTCTGAAAGCGCGGGTGAGAAGGGCGACGCCGATGATGCTGAACGGCTTGCCGTCGCATCGAATACCGGTGTCGCGGGCGTTGGCGGCAGGCTGCTTTCCAGTGTCACCGGGGAGGAGGCGCGCGAATCCGGCAGCGATCGCGGCAGGCTTAAATCAAGCGGGCGATCGGCTGGCGATACGCTGCCGGACGTTGAGGAGCCGGGTTGCGAATCGACATCCATCGGCGTCGGGCGGGAAAGCGCGACATCACGTCGTGCTTCAGCCAGCCCGGCGCGCGGGTTGCCATACATTTGCTGAGCAGGCGCGTTTAAAAATTGGGGGTTGATCCCGCCCGGCAACCCGCTGCGCTGCCACTCGCCGCCGGCGGATTCCACCGTGAGCACCGGTTTGCGTGTCGCTGGATCGATAATGCGCGCCCGGCCTTCGGCTGCGCGGAAATCCGGGCTGACTTCGTACACCTGGCTTTCCCCTTCTGCGCCACGGTAACGCAGCAACCAGCGGTCATTCCCGGCGGCGTCTTTCACCTGGTGAATCCCGCCCGCGCCAGCCCGGCTCTCTTTCAGCAGCGCCTCGCCATCCTGCAACGCGTACTGGCGAATATCACCCGCCAGCGAAGGGCGCAGGCGGTTCACCTCCGCCC
Organism: Kosakonia pseudosacchari; assembly: GCF_015167415.1. NCBI lineage: Bacteria > Pseudomonadati > Pseudomonadota > Gammaproteobacteria > Enterobacterales > Enterobacteriaceae > Kosakonia > Kosakonia pseudosacchari. The sequence goes on along the minus strand of NZ_CP063425.1, from coordinate 4,848,805 downwards.
CGATACCCGCTTCCGTCCCGGCTTCTTCCGTCAGAACCTCTTCCGGGGCGCTGCGCATTCCGGCAAGCGCCGCGCCTTCGCTGGCCAGAGCTTCCTCGCTGAAGAGTTCCGCCATCGCACCGGCGTCGGCGGCCAGACCGTCCAGCACCAGCAGCGTGCCGATATCCTTCATAAACAGCTCAGCATTCGACGGCTCATTCTGTTCGGTACGCAGCGGCTGCCCGGCAAAATGGCGCAGCGCCTGCACCTTATCCTGGTCGCTGTAGTGCGCCAGCGCCTTGCCTTCCAGACCCGGAACAGCGTCCTGGGTATTGGTCTTGTACTGCGCGCCGGTATTGATTTGCTGGTCGAAAAAATCCCGCGCCGCCGCCACCAGCAATGTCGGTTCCCGCGCGTTGCCCTGCGCATCAAAATGCGTCCTGGCGCTGGCGGCATACTGCCCGCGAACGCTATCCTGCAAATCCGCCAGTGCCCGGGGCTGTTTGTACCAGTCGGCGGGCAGATCAGCCGGATCGTGAATGCCCGCCGCCGCAAGGCCGTAAGCGAGGAGGGATTTTCGCGCCTCGTAAGGCGCGCCATAGGAGGCGGTAAAACCGGATTCACTGCTCTGGCCTTCGCGCTGGCGGATCATCTGCCCGGCAATCTGTTTTTCCAGCGTCGGGTAACCCTCACCGCGTGCATCGGCGGTAAAACGCAGGGTGCGAACATCAGGGCGCACGACACGGTCATCATTATTATTTCCTGGCCCGGTATATAACGAGCCGGTGGGGATTTCGCGTTTGTTTTTGGCGGAAGTTTCCTCGCGGATTATTGGCTGGGGAAAAACAGGAATTGATACAGGATCGATTTTCATAACCACCTCTTTTGCACAAATAAAAAAGATGTCGTACTACAGGTCGTCAAATTAATGACGCATACCTAATTTTTTCAGGAATGGCACGTCGACGGCGGGTAACTCAATATTTCCGGAAAAAATATTCTTAATATCATGCCTGAAAGGGTGTTCTGCATCTTTCAATCTGACAATGGTTATGGGATCACGTGATGCATTACCTTCGAGGGCGTGAATTTCTTTAACTTTTAAAGGCGTGTTGGGGTTAACTAAAATATGGTCGGGCAGCATGCCGCCGGCCGCCATTTTTTTTGGCGTTGTGCGGTCTAAAATAAAAAGTACTTTGTCGGTAGATTGCTTTTCAAATTGTCCAGTCCAGGTTTCAAGCCAGTTTATTGAATTCTGTGGTAATGCGGACGCGGACATAAATCCTGCGTCCGTCACCACATCGTTGACTTTTATTTTATTACCGTACGTACCTGCGGGAACGGTCGCCGCCCGATATGCCGGTGCGTCATAATCATTCAATTTTGCTACGGCTGTTTTTAATTCCGTTGCCAGTGTTTCCCCTTCGGCGGAGGGGCTAATATGCCGCAGATGATTATTTATCGTGCGATAAGTTCCATCGCCTCCTTCAATATATTCCGCAAGAATACTTGACTCTTGCCTGTTTTTTACCGAATTCAAATGCAGAAGCGTTTTTTCATCGGCCGCTTTCTCTTTTGGCGTCCTGGCCCGGAATTGCCCCTCATCAGGCCTCATATATAACTCGCGAAGCTCTTCGCTGACCGGTGAAAATTTTTCCGGGCGAGCAGAGGAAAGCGCACTGGCGCCGGAGGTTCCGGCTGACGCAGCAAGGCTGGTTTGGGTGGCGGTGTTGGTATGCAGTTTGACCCCACCGGGCAATGCGCTGCGCTGCCACTCGCCATTGCCCGACTGCACCGTCAGTACCGGCTGGCGGGTCTGCGGGTCGATAATGCGCGCCCGGCCTTCGCCTGGCCGAAAATCCTGCCCGACTTCGTACACCTTGCTTTCACCAGTTCCCTCGCGGTAGCGCAGCAGCCAACGGTCATTTCCGGCCGCGTCCTTCACCTGATGAATCCCCCCGACGCTGGCGCGGCTCTCCTTCAGTAGCGCCTCGCCATCCTTCACGGCGTACTGGCTGATATCGCCCGCCAGCGACGGACGCAGCCGGTTTACTGCCGCTGCCGATCCGGTTTCCCCGGCCACTGCACCCTCGGCTGTTGCCGCCGTGGTTTCCCCTGCCATTACTCCCCTGGCTTCGCCGGTCATCGCCACCTCTGCCGCTGTGCTGGTTGCTCCAGCCATTGTTACGTCGGCTGTTGCCTGTTCAGAAGTGTTGCGCAGCGTAGCCAGCGCGCTCCAGCCTTCCGTGGTCACCGCTTTTTCAGTGAAAAACTCCGCCATCGCCCCCGCTTCTGCGGCAATGCCGTCAAGCACCAGCAGCGCGCCGATATCTTTCATCACCAGCTCAGCGTTGGTGGGTTCATTCTGCTCGGTGCGCAGCGGTTGCCCGGCAAAATGGCGCAGTGACTGCACTTTATCGCGATCGCTGTACTGCGCCAGCGCCTTGCCTTCGAGCCCCGGAACATCGTCCTGGGTGTTGGTTTTGTACTGCGCGCCGGTGTTGATTTGCTGGTCGAAAAAATCCCGCGCCGCCGCCACCAGCAGCGTCGGTTCCCGCGCGTTGCCCTGTGCATCAAAATGCGTCCTGGCGCTGGCGGCATACTGCCCGCGAACGCTATCCTGCAAATCCGCCAGTACCCGGGGCTGTTTGTACCAGTCGGCGGGCAGGTCAGCCGGATCGTGAATGCCCGCCGCCGCAAGGCCGTAAGCGAGGAGGGATTTTCGCGCCTCGTAAGGCGCGCCGTAGGAGGCGGTAAAGCCGGATTCGCTGGTCTGCCCTTCGCACAGGCGGATCATCTGCCCGGCAATCTGTTTCTCAACAGCGGGATAACCTTCGCCACGCGGGTCGGGAGTAAACACCAGCGAGCGGGCATCCGGGCGGACAGGGCGATCGTCGTTATTATTTTGCGGTCCGGTATATAAAGAGCCGGTAGGAATTTCACGGCGATTTCTTTTCTCAATTACCGGATTTTGTCCGTTTTCTACTGATGTATTAATAATAGCTGGGGTTGATGGAGTAATTTTCATTGCAGGGCTCCTTCACGATCTTTAAACGCGTTTATTTCTCTGTTTCGGTCTTTCTGGCTATATAAACTTCGATATAAGCGCCGGGTGATATAGGCGCGTTGGGGTAAGGAACGATCATGAGATTTTCATCGTTATCACAATCGGCATCATGAAATACAACCGGCTGCTGCCCCGCGTTTTTTATTAATGATGAAGAGAGGGTATATTCCTGCGTTGCCAGTGATTTAACGTTTCCAGCCAGAACGGTAAGTGGCCAGTTAATATCGCAGACGTCCTCGATGGTTATATCATCGATAGCGGGCGATGAACCGGGTGAAATCGTGCCGCTGGATAGCCTGGTGATATCCTCGAAGATCTGCTTATACATTTTTTTAGAAAACGAACTGCCATATTCTGAGGCGGTTTTTATTACCCTGCTTTTTTCTTTGTTGGCCTCTTTTTGGATGATTTTCGGCGTGATGATAATAAACCGCTGCCGATTGTCACTTTCCCGCAAGTTAACGCCGGTATGTTTTTTTTCATGTACAGATAAACCGCCAATAATTAAAGAATCACCCTCATCGACCGTGACCAGCGTGCTGAGATTACCCATCTTATTGTTATCTTCCGGCGCTGGCGTTGTCCCTTTGTTATACATATTAACTTTAATCTGTAACGCTTCCTGTTTGTCGCTGGCGATAACGCGGGGCGTAATTTGCAATACCGTACCGTTGGACGCAGTAGAGAGCGGCTCATCTTTTGTCGCTTGCCGATTTTGATGGCTAAAATTAAAGACTGCGGGAAAATTCTCCATCGTGGTCAGTGAGGGACGAGCGGTTAAAGACGCGCCGCCTTGTTCGACAATCTTTTGAATTTCAGCCTGAAATTTTTTCATCTCCTGTGCGTTAAGCACAGATTTGTTGCCGTTAATAACCGCGTCGTAAACGCTGCCTCTGCGGCTTAACCGTTTTTCCGGCATGCCGGTATTGAGGATCTGGCGGTTATCCATGTCGATAACCAGGGTGTCGATGGCCACCGATCTCAGTGGAACATCGAGCTTCTCAATAAGCTGCGCATATTCACTCCTTTTGGCCGGGTTATCCTGAATGAGGATGGCATTGCTGCGAGTACTGACCACGATTTTCGGCTTGTCATCGCTGGGTGCAGGCAGTGCAGGTGCCAGTGAAATGCGGTCAGCCAGCGCTGAAAATGAAGCGCTTAAGCGGTTATTAAATGGGTTTTTGCTTTCACCTGCCTCAAGCGCAGCCGGGTAATTGTAGCGCTGAAGCTGGGGCGAGGATTTGTTTGCATCTAATAGCTCCGATAATATTGTTCCGACGCCCGGAATGGTGATCTGTTCATTTTGATATTCAACCCGGATATCGGCCGCCTCCGCGAAACGCAAAGGAAAGAACATAGTTTCAAAAGCGCCCTCTTTGTTTTTACTGGTATCAGGCTGCTCGGCAAACATTTTTATCAGGTTGACATATTCGTTTGGCCCGCTTACCAATATTTCAGCACTCTCCGGCAATTCTCCCCAGCCAAATCGCTTATCCAGCAGGCCAATATCCGTTAAGGCCTTTTTAAGGCTATCAATTGACTCATCAGACACTTTAATCTTTAACGATTGCTGATCCGTTTTACTGCTGACGTATAATTTATCCTCGAAAACAAACCACTGAAGATTATATTCAAGCGCCAGGCGTTCAAGAAACTGCTGCGCCGTCGTCGCGCGTAGTTTATTTTTTACCTCTGCCGCAATTTTTGGGTCTATAACCAAACGTAGCGAAAAGGCATGAGCAAAATCTTCCAGCACTTTATTTAGCGGTGCAGGTGTGTTTTGGTAAGAGAATTCACCACTGTTTAATAGGGCGGGCACAGCCGCCACGGCGTGTTGATGTATAAAAGCTGTTAATAATATCAGGGCTAACGTTGCGCATCGTTTAGATAATCTGGCGCAATGCGAAACAGGCGAATAAAAAATACGCCAGTATAATTTCATACATGTCACCTGTTAGTTTATCGGCCATCGTTAATAATTGATCGAGCCAGATTGTGATTGAGCGTCACTTCCTGGTTTGCCGCCCAGGTGGCTGAAGAATATTGTTTCATATGCTGGTGAAACATCAGCCAGTCGCCCATTGACATGCCATTCATATTTTTTGCAGCGGTCTGAAAATCACTGCTGGCTTGTTTAAATTTACTGTCTAACTGACTACGCACAGAATCCATTTTTAGCATTTCAATTATCCCTGGTTTATTTATAAAGACGCAGATCCGGCCTGAAACCAAACAGCATGACGCTGGCGCGTTGTTCACCGAAACGGGCAATTCTGGGTAAAAAAGCCCACTGCTCTCCGCCGAGATATTTGGCAATTCGTTGGCTGGCAAGGTTAGAAGCCATAATCCAGGCGACCAGGGTTTCAAAGCCATATTCACGGCCGAGCAACAGCGCCGCCAGCCCTAGATGAACGCCAAGGCCGCTGCCGCAGCGATCCGCGCGCACATATAAAGCGATTTCCCCGGTCTGCCGGCAAGCTAACGTTCCCCAGCTAAAGCGGTTAACTGATAACCACGCGATAATTTCCCCTTCGCGTTCCAGCACATATACCGGCAATTTGTCTTGTTGATACAGCTCGATATAAAACCCCAGTTCTTTAACAGTGATCGGCCTTGTTACGGGAGAATTCGCGCCGGTATTCGCTGTCTCATTAAAAATCATGGTCATGGCTTCAATATCGCTTTTTTGCGCAACCCTGAGCCCACGAGGCAGTCGTTTTAAGATTCGCTCATTTAATTTCATTTCCATTAGTTACCCTTCTTCCTGATTATTTTTCAGTATTTTTCGCACTCTGGAGAGCCTGGATCGTATTGTTCCAATGGGAATACCTAATTGCTCGGCGGCGTCGTGATAACTGGTGTCTGAATCCATAATATGATAAATGACGCTTTGCATTTTGAGCGGCAATTTATCGACCATGGCAATGGTTTCAGAAAGCTGTATTTTATGTTCGTTGATATAATCAGGGTTGAATATCTGATCGGAAATTAAAAAATTGACATCCTCCAGCGCCACCATCTCAGGTTTACTAAATGTCTTTTTAAAATGATTGCGCACTAAGTTAGAAGCAATACCAAATAACCAGGTTTCTTTACTGGACGCGCCAATAAACTTATGCTGATTGCGAAACGCTTCAAGGTAAGTCATTTGTACAAGGTCATCTACATCACTTTGATTGTAAACACGACGGCTGATAAATTTTCTGAGTCTGGTCGTGGTGTTTGCGACTAACTCATCTATATCGAATGCACTTTTACGCACTGATTCAGTATTAACACTGATGGGTAACTTCCCCATAAAAAATCCCTTTCTCTTATCGATGTATTCCTTGTTCATTTATGAGTGGCAATAAAATGCAAATCTGCCTGGTTAATGAGAAGAATGTGCGAAATATGCCCGGGCAGGTGGAAGGGTGCTTAATCTGAATGCCGCCTGCGGCTATGGTTTATTTTGTTGATAACAAGTAGCGTGCTTTTTTAGGCATTTTCTTTTGCACATATTTAACCTTTGTGCTCACTAATAAACACATCTCGACATTTACTTTGAAAAAGCGCTTTCCGGGGCGGTAGCCAAATAAGAGAGAGGATGAAAATAACGTGTGCCTGCCCAATAACTATCAATATACGTGGTGTTCATGAGAATGTTTTTCACGAAACTGGCCGTTCGAATGGTTAACCAGACTGAACTCATTGGCGCGGTTATCGTTATGACGATTGTCTTTATGATGGTTTTACCGTTGCCGGTTTTTATTATTGATACGGCTTTGTCACTGAATATCTGTATCGCCACGTTGCTGGCCATTCAGGCGTTATTTATGTCACACCCGCTGGCATTTTCGACGTTCCCGGCAGTTTTACTGCTGACCACCATGTTCCGTCTCGCGCTTTCCGTCGCCACGACGCGCATGATTTTATTGCAGCATGATGCCGGTCATGTTGTTGAAACGTTTGGCAACTTTGTCGCAGGCGGCAACCTCGCTGTGGGGTTGGTCATCTTTTTGATCCTGACCCTTGTTAACTTTCTGGTCATTACGAAAGGCGCGGAACGCGTTGCGGAGGTTTCCGCGCGTTTTAATCTGGATGCGATGCCAGGTAAGCAGATGGCCATTGATAGCGATTTGCGCTCGGGGCTGATTGATACGGCGGATGCGAGGGTTCGCCGCGAGCAACTGACGAAAGAGAGCCAGCTTTTTGGTGCCATGGACGGCGCGATGAAATTCGTCAAAGGTGACGCTATTTCCGGGATTATCATCGTTTTTATTAACTTGATCGGCGGTTTTTCCGTTGGCATTTTGCAGTACGGCATGCCCGCCGCCGACGCCATGCATATCTACTCGATTTTAAGCATTGGTGATGGCCTGGTGGCGCAGATCCCGGCGCTGCTAATCTCGCTCGCGGCGGGCATTATTATTACGCGCGTCAATTCCGATAACGCGGCCTCCAGCGTCAATATTGGCGGTGAGATTATCTGGCAATTAACGCGTCATCCCAAAGCCTGGATCTATTGCGGAATCATTATGGCGCTGTTTGCGGTGGTGCCAGGCATGCCAGCGATGCTTTTCACCACCTTGAGTTTGCTGTGTCTGACCTTAGCCTTCCTGCTTACCCGGCAGGAAAAGCACAGGCTGGAAATGGCCGGACAGCCTGCTCCCGCTACTGTTGGCACTGAGCAAGCTCATTCAGCCGAATTAATGGGCTATGAAAATGTTCGCCGCTTTTTCCCGCTGCGCCCCTACCTGATGCAATTCCACCCACAGCATCAGCAACAGCCGGAGTTTGAACACCTGCTCCAGCGCATGTATGCCTTACGCAACGACACTGTTTTTGAATATGGCCTTACGCTGCCCTCTTTCGAGCTTGAGGGCAATGAGCAGCTGGCGCCCGATGAATTTCGTTTCTGCGTCTATGAAGTGCCGGTTATTCGCGCAACGTTTGACCCGGACAAACGCGCCGTTAATGCCGGGCTGGTTGCTGAAGGTGACGGTACACCGGGACTTGCAGCGCGTGATGAGCAAGGTTTGCGTTGGTTTGCTGTGGACGATCAGCGCTTATCTCAGTACGAGGACGAAAAGCGCACATCAGGCGATCTGATCCTCGCGAGGATGCAGCGGACCATCCTGTCAACGGGATGGAAATTTGTCGGCTTACAGGAGAGCAAAGCGCTGATTGACTGGCTACGAAGCGAGCAGCCTGAACTGGCCGATGAACTCGAAAGATGTTTACCCATCGCGTGGTTTTCTGCCGTTTTGCAGCGGCTGGCCGCGGAACATGTCACCCTGCGACCACTGCGCCTGATTGCCGAAACATTGATTAAACATAGCCGTCATGAATCCAACCTGATGGTATTAACCGAGCAGGTTCGTCACGCGCTGAGAGAGCAGATTTGTTACCAGTACAGCCAAAATGAAACGCTGAATAGCTGGTTACTGGCCCCGGCCACGGAAGCGGTGTTCCGCCAGGCAGTGAACGCGGCGGGCGCGCAGCCGATGACACTCTCTTCGGTGATGCATGAGGCGTTACTGTCCCGCTTAGCGCAGTGTTTTCCCACCGATGAAGAGACCCCTTGTGTGCTGCTCGTCGAACCTGAGTTGCGTGCCCCGCTTTCCGGTCTGCTACGGGAGTCGTCCACGCCTGTTCCGGTGCTCGCCTTTTCGGAGCTTATTCCATCGATAAACGTGCAGATTGAGGGGCGTATCGATCTTGACGCAGAAACCCACGAACTCGCAGAACCTGCAGCAGATTGAGGGAAAATATCATGCTCTATGAACTGAGAGTGCTTAGCGGCCTGAATAGCGGCGCACTGTTACCCTTGACCGGTACACAGTGGTTAATTGGATCAGCACCTGATGCGGACATGGTGTTATACGACGCGGCGATTGCGCAAAACCATTGCCAGCTACGCGCGACGGATAACGGCTGGCAGGTGGCAGCCCTGCAAGGCGCGGTGCTGACGAATGAGGGGCGTCGGGTTGAACACATCGATAACCTCGAATCCGGTACGCCATTCTCGCTGGCGGGAATTTGGTTATGCGTCGCGCCGTCAGACGCGCCGTGGGAAACGGAACACGCTCCCGCGGTGCAGGCAGATAGCCAGGCGAGTTCACATGCGCCAGCGGCTGAAAAACCGCGTCGTCGGCTGAATAAAGCCGTGGCTGCGGTTTGTCTTATCCTCGCGATAGGCGCGTTCGGGTTGGGCGGTTTTTCCGGCAACGACGAGCGGCCAACGGCTATTTCAATGCCGGAGCCGAAGCCGCAGAAAACATTCCTTGAATCCGCCGCGCAAACCCGCGAAATCCTGGCGTCACTGCTTCAGCAGGCCGGTTTAGGGCAACGCGTCGATCTGGAGATAACCGACAGTGACGACGTCATTTTGCATCTGGTCGGTGATGATAAGGTGCAGGCTGAAATGCAGGCGCTACTGCAACATTTTGCGCAGCGTTACCAAAGCGCTGCGCAAATCTCCGTGGAGAGTGTCCAGCCGCCGCCACCGCTGCCTTTTCGCATTGCCCTGGTTGTAAAGGGTGAATCCCCGTATATCGTGACCGACAAAGGTCAGCGGGTGTTTATCAATGACGAGATCAATGGCATTAAACTTCTCGGCATAAACGAAGAAAAGCTGATTTTTCAGGGCGAAACGCGGTTCGAGGTACCCTGGTGAGCGGCGGCTGGCAAGAGGAACTTGCTCGCTGGCAGCAGGCCACACAACGTCAGCTCGAGCAGGCAGAGCCGGTAAAGGTTATCGGCTCGGTGACAGGGATTAGCGGCATCGTTTTACAGTGCCATCTTCCAGGCGCGCGCTTAGGCGACTTATGCCTTTTGCCGCGCACGTCAGGCGAGCCGATTATGGCTGAAGTGATTGGCTTTGATTCGCAAGAGGTTTCGCTTGCCGCACTGGATACGCTGGAGGGAATTAAGCCTGGCGCAGAGGTTTACCCTTTAGGTTTGCCCCACACTATTCAGGTTTCGCCAGCACTGAAAGGCGGGGTGCTTGATGGGTTTGGTCGCGCCCTTGATGGGCTAGGCCGGGCTGCTTTTGTCGATACCTTAACCGCGCGATCTGTACCGGTGATGCATAACGCCACGCTGGCGACCGATCGCCTGTGTATTGAGGCGCCGCTCTACACCGGATTAAGCAGTATCGACGGTTTACTGACGCTGGGCGCAGGCCAACGGGCGGGGATTTTTGCCGGTGCGGGATGCGGCAAAACAACGCTGCTTGCGGAGCTGGCGCGCAACATACCGTGCGATACTATCGTGTTTTGCCTGACGGGTGAGCGCGGGCGTGAGCTGCGTGAGTTTATGGACAGGGAGCTGGATGAAGCGCTGCGTCAGCGCACCGTGCTGGTGTGTGCCACCTCGGATCGCAGCAGCATGGAGCGTGTGCGCGCTGCGTTTACTGCCACCGCCATCGCCGAAGGGTTTCGCCAGCAAGGGGAGTCGACCCTGCTGATTGTTGATTCGCTGACGCGACTTGCCCGCGCACAGCGCGAAATCGGTCTTGCCAATGGTGAACCGCCGGGGCGCAATGGTTTTCCTCCTTCGGTTTACACCTTGCTCTCGCGGCTGGTTGAACGCAGTGGACGTACCCGGCAGGGCACCATCACTGCGCTGTATTCGGTCCTGGTTGAACAAGATTCGATGCAAGACCCGATTGCCGACGAAGTCCGTTCTTTAGTGGACGGGCATATTATCCTTTCGCGCAAACTGGCCGATCAGGGGCATTATCCGGCTATTGATGTGGCTGCCAGCCTGAGCCGGGTCATGAATGCGATTACGGGAACTGATCAGCAAGCTATTGCCACTCATATAAGGCAATTAATGACGGCCTATGCCGATATAGAAATGTTAATTCGCCTGGGAGAATACCAGACCGGCAGCGATCCCTTTACTGATTACGCGGTTGGGGTTAAACCGGCACTGGATAATATTCTTAAACAATCATTACGCGCGCCGCGCGCGCCGGAAATAACCTTAAATCGATTACGTGAGGTCGTGGAAAATGCGCCGGGTCCGCAAGGTGTTTTATAACGAAGAGAGTGAAAACAGCACAGATGAATCGCTACGATTAACCACGCTGCTGCGGCAGCTATTATCGCTTTATCATTACCGGACGGTAAAAACGGAGTTGGTGTGGGTAAAACAACAGCGTGAAAGGGTAAAAATGGCGCAACAACTCGACGCGCTTAATAAGCATTCACAACACATCGCCCAATTTAATCGTGAATATTTTTCCGCGATGAGCGATCAAAATACACAGCGCGCATTATCGTTAATGGATATGCGAAAGTGGCTTGAAAAAGAACAGGCAATGATGCAACAGCTACAAGATACTGTGTTGCTGATTAAACAACAGGAAACCGATTATCTGCGCCAGTGCGATGAGGTTGCCGCGTATTTCCAGCTGGTCACCGAGAAAAGAAAACGGCAGGAAAAGTTTCGTTTCATCCTTGAACATCTGCATGCCATTTAATGTTGGGTAACGAGCCATTATTGATGAATAACGCTGCGCTGCTATTTCCCTCTGTCAGTAAAGATGAAGTCATCGCCCGGCAATATCTGGATCGACAACCGAGAGTGAATTTTCAACTTAATGGCCAGCAAGGGCAATTAAGACTCTTTCCGGTGCTGGCGGGAGAAAGATTGCCGAATAAACCGATGTGTTTTGCCAGTCAGTACGGAAAATTACGTATTTATAATGCGGAGCCTTTGCTGAACTTGTTATCGCTTTGTCCGCTATTAGCCGAAAATAATAGTTCCCCGGCACAGTGGTATTGGGATGTCTATAACGCCGCGCTCAGTCAGGAAATTAAAAACATAGTGGGTTACTTACAGCCCGCTGAGGAAAGCCATGAGCCGGAAATCTACTGTTGGATGGAAATAAAAAACAGCGAGCAACACGAAAAAGGGTTAATGGCCCTGTCGCCGGTAACATTACTTCGCCTGCTTCAGTATTCGGCGTGGCACTTTTCCCCGCCGCCGCAAAATAAGCAATTTTTACTCTCTTTCCCGTTGATCCTGGCCTCAACGGAGCTTGCGGCAGCCGCGTTACGGCAACTGCGCGTTGGCGATATCGTGCTGCCAGAAAATCGGCTTTTTAACCCGGCAGGATCAGGGCAACTACAGATTGGCACACGGTGCTTCGCGTTACAGCAATGCGCCTCGCTGGCGCACAGCTTTACGATTGTTTCCCATAAGGAGCTAGAAATGGAACTTACCCCCGTTGATACAGCATCTTCGTACCCGGACACGCCTCTTCCCCCGCTGCCTTTATCGGGCGAGATCCCGACACAACCTCATGAAATGCCAGATCTTTCCTCTGTTCCCCTGCGGGTCACGCTGCGTGCAGGAACGCTAACGTTGACGCTCGACGCGCTACAGTCGCTGCAAGCGGGTTCGATACTGACATTCACGGATTTCACCCCCGGTCAGGCGGCGATTTATTATGGCGAGCGCCCGCTGGCGCAGGGCACATTAGTGGATGTGGAAGGCGTGCTGGGGCTGCAAATTACCCGCATGGAGCATTTCTGATGGATATTCAGCAGATCAATCCCGCAGCGCTGGCGCTGTTTATCGCGGCGCTGACGTTGTTGCCCTTGCTGATGATTATTTCCACCTCGTTTCTTAAAATTTCCGTTGTGTTGCTGATTGTACGCAACGCGTTGGGCATACAGCAGGTGCCTGGCAACATGGTGATCTACAGCATTTCGCTTGCCGCGACGCTGTTTATTATGGGGCCGGTATTTAATGAGATGACCCAGCGCGTGCGACAAATCTCACCGGACAAAATAGATGTCGCCGCGATTTATACTCACTATCCGACAGTCATTGCGCCGCTGCAAAACTTTTTGCAGCGCAATATTGATGCCCAAACGCATATTCGTTTAACCGAGGCGGCAAAAAAACTCTGGAAAGATCAGGCTAATAATCCCATAACGCGCGATAACCCTGCGCTGGTTTTAAGTGCATTTGTACTGTCAGAATTACAATCCGGGTTTAAAATTGGCTTTTTAATTTATATTCCCTTTTTAGTAATAGACCTTGTTGTCTCGACAGTGCTAATGGCACTGGGAATGCAAATGGTGGCGCCCATGTTTATTGCTATTCCGCTTAAGTTACTGCTTTTTGTGTTGATTGAAGGGTGGAGCCGTTTACTCGAAGGGTTATTTTACAGCTACCTTTAGCGATGAGAATAAATATGGATATTGTTGAACTGCTCAAGCAGGGATTAGTGCTGGCGATGCTAATATCGGTTCCTCCTGTCGTGACCGCGGTGGTGGTGGGTATTATCATTGCGCTGCTGCAATCGGTTATGCAATTACAGGACGCAACATTACCTTTTGCGGTAAAAATGGTTGCTGTTGGCGTCGTGCTGGCTTTTGTTGGCCACTGGATGCTGCAAAAAACAGTGCAGTTAAGTATTAACTGTTTTGACTTAATCAGCCAAATAAGAGCCTGGCAATGACCCTGGTCTCATTCGACTGGTTAGGTGAGGCGTTAATGGCACTGGTGATTGCCTGTGCGCGTATTTATCCCTGCATGGCGATTATTATTGCGTTTTCTTTTAAGGAGATTAGAGGTGCGGTGCTCTACAGTATCGCCCTGGTGTTTACTTTTATTCCCGCTACTACATTTTATGCGCAACCCGATGTTGGCAATATCAAAGGCGTCATGTTTATTATCATGATGATAAAAGAGTCGCTGCTGGGTATTTTTTTAGGCTTTCTGTTGGTTGTGCCTTTCTGGTTATTCGAAAGCGTCGGGGTTCTGTTTGATAATCAGAGTGGCGGACAAATGGGTGAGCAAATTAACCCGGCAATAAGCAACAGTGGATCATTTTTTGGTTATGTCTTTAAAAGTATTTTTTTGCTGATTTTTATTCAGTTTCACGGTTTCGCTTACCTTATTGATATTCTCTGGCGCAGCTATACCTTCTGGCCAATCGATAAACTTTTTTTCACGGACACTGCGGTAACCTTTAAACAGTGGTTAGCTTTTCTCGCAGAAATATTCTCGTTTATTGTTATTTACAGCGCGCCTTTTGCTGTGCTGATGCTAATGATCGAGTTTAGCGTGGCGATCCTGAGCCTTTACAGCCCGAAAATGCAGGTCACCACCGTTACCATCCCGTTAAAAATTATTATCGGTTTATCCTTCCTGGTGGTTTATATACCGACATTACTGCACCTTGCTGAGCAGCAATTATTGCAGCCTGAGCGCATCGTCCCGATGATTTCTTCCACGCTTAGTCTGAAAGCGAATTAAGCGATGGCGGAAAAAAACGAGCAACCCACACCGAAAAAAATTCGCGATGAGCGAAAGAAAGGAAATGTTTTTAAAAATGAAGGTGTGCCGTTGCTGCTGCTGATCACGCTGGCGATGGAATTCATTTTTATCATGATGGAGCGCGGAATCGCTCGCCTGCAACAGCTCTTTACCGTGGCGCTGAGCTTCATGACGCTGCCGTTTATTACGGCGGCAAAGCGGTTAACACAGTTACTGGCAGTGGAGTTGAGTATTTTCCTGGCGCCTGTTCTGGGCGTGGCGATAGCGGCAAGGTTATTGGGAAACTGGCTGCAATTTGGCTTTCTCATTGCGCCCGAATCGGCGATGCCGAAATTTGAACGCCTAAACCCGTTACAAAAAATTCAGCAAATGTTCTCCTCCAGAGAGCTTACAGAACTGGTGAGCAGCCTGCTGAAATTCTTAATTATCGTCTATGCCAGCTACAGCGCGGTTTATCCGCATATCAACGAAATCGTCTTTCTGGCGGCAAGCCCGCTGATGCGCTTACCGCAGGTGCTGCGTAACCTGGTTAGCGACATCTTTCACCACATATTGATAGTGCTTGCTGTCTGGACGGCGCTCGATTTCGGCCTGCAAAAATATCTGTTTATCAAGACACAAAGGATGAGCCTTGAGGAGGTACGCCGGGAAAACAAAGATACCGAAGGCGATCCGCATATTAAATCGTACCGCAGAAGCCTGATGATGAGCCCGCCGCCGATGCCCGTTGACGTACCGCAGCCCGGGGAAGTGTTAAGGCTGGCGGATGTGGTGCTGAATGATGCCGCATCACGGGTGGTTCTTCTGCGTTATGAACAGCAGAACATCGCGTTGCCGCATATTCTTTTTAAACAGCAGGGTAAAGACGCGGTATCCGGGCTTCTCGACAGCGCCCGCGCGTTGAATATCCCGATTATCGACGCGCCGCAGTTGGTTCATCTGCTGATGCAGTATGAGCCTGGGCAGGCCATTCCACGCCAGGCGATTGCTCATACGGCGTATATTTACAACCAGCTCCAGCAAATGAAAACACGCGAGCCAGAGACAGCGTGAGAGGTGTAAAAGAGGGGCGGTTTCCCGCCCCTCTTTGGTGCGACTTGAACCTGAATTACCGCAAAAACTTCAGGACAGCTTCAAGCAGTTGCAACAACGCAACAATGAGTTTCAGGATCAGAATAAACATCTCCATTCCGCCCATACGCTTTCTCCTCTGGTCAAGGAGCACCGGCTGACGTACCTTTCCGCTACCTGTTGCCAGCCTTGTTGTTGGCGTAACGCAGTGTGCTCTTGAGGGGTTAAGGCACTGACGGCACCACCCGTTTCAGCCAGGAATTCTTGCGCCGTTGAACGCGGCCCCTCACGCTGGTTCGCAAGGTCATTATACATTAACACTGTTTATATATACAGTATTTATTGGCGGAATTTTCGACATTGATCCATACTCAATGCGGGAAAAACCGCCTGAAAATTGCGCATCCGCAGGATTCGTCGTATAGTTGCGTGGTTGACGTAACGCAGTGTGTTTTGCGGCCACCAACCGCAAAAATGCTGACAAAAACCTCGCTCCGGCGAGGTTTTTTGTTTTCAGGTGCCAGGCAAATAAACGTGATCGGCTGCGCAGTTTTCTGCGGGTGCGTAAAAAGCAGTTGTCGGCGAATGATTCCTGTGTTTGTATAAATCTCGTTAATAACACAACAGACAGGCCCCTAATGAACGCTTCCACCAAACCGATGAACCTACTAAAAACCGCGCATAACGCCGCGGTGGTCGTCGTGCGTGTGGTGGTGGTCGTCGGCAATGCGCCGTAGGGTCCGGAACAACACACGATTCCAAAACCCCGCCGGCGCAAACCGGGCGGGGTTTTTCGTTTAAGCCTCTCCTGGAAAGCCGGCTCAGAATAAAAGGACTGGAGCATGGCAAGTTCGGGCAGCACATCGCAATCCACGCGCTACACAGGCGCGCAGCTGATTGTTCATTTACTGGAACGTCAGGGCATCACCACCGTAACCGGTATTCCCGGCGGCACCGTTTTGCCGTTATACGACGCGCTAAGCCAAAGTAAACAGATCCGCCATGTGCTGGCGCGTCACGAGCAGGGCGCGGGCTTCATTGCGCAGGGCATGGCGCGTACGCAGGGCAAACCGGCGGTTTGTCTGGCGTGTAGCGGGCCGGGGGCGACCAACCTGGTGACCGCCATTGCCGACGCGCGTCTCGATTCAATCCCGCTGATTTGCATCACCGGCCAGGTTCCGGCCTCGATGATTGGCACCGATGCGTTCCAGGAAGTGGACACTTACGGCATCTCTATCCCCATCACAAAACACAACTATCTGGTTCGCGACATCAGCGAGCTGCCGCAGGTGATTTGCGATGCGTTTCGCATTGCGCAGTCCGGTCGCCCGGGTCCGGTGTGGATAGATATTCCTAAAGATGTGCAGACGGCGGAAATCGCCCTCAGCGAGCTGCCGGAACCGGGTCATAAAGCGCCAGCGCCCGCCTGGAACGCCCAGGATGTTCACGCTGCCGCCGCGATGATCAACGCCGCCGAGCGCCCGGTACTCTATCTGGGCGGTGGTGTCATTAACGCGCCGCAGCAAATCCGTCATCTGGCGGAAAAAGCCAATATGCCCACCACCATGACGCTGATGGCGCTCGGCATGTTACCGAAACAGCATCCGCTGTCGCTCGGTATGCTGGGAATGCATGGCGCACGCAGCACCAACTACATATTGCAGGAAGCGGATCTGCTGGTGGTGCTTGGCGCGCGTTTTGATGACCGGGCGATTGGCAAAACCGAACAGTTCTGCCCGAATGCCAAAATTATTCATGTGGATATCGACCGCGCGGAGCTGGGCAAAGTGAAGCAGGCGCACGTGGCAATCCAGGGTGACGTTGGCGAAGTGCTTGATGCGCTGATCCCGCAAGTCGAAGCCCATTCCCGCCACGCCTGGCGCAACACCGTGGAGCAGCTGCAAAAAGAGTTTCCCGGTGCGATCCCGCAAGCGGGCGACCCGCTCACCCATTACGGTTTGATCAATGCGGTCGCGGCCTGCGTGGATGACAGTGCGATTATCACCACCGATGTCGGCCAGCATCAGATGTGGACGGCGCAAGCCTACCCGCTGAACCGCCCGCGCCAGTGGCTGACTTCAGGCGGGCTGGGCACCATGGGCTTCGGTCTGCCGGCGGCGATTGGTGCGGCGCTGGCGAACCCGGAGCGTAAAATCATCTGCTTTTCCGGTGATGGCAGCCTGATGATGAACATCCAGGAGATGGCCACCGCTGCTGAAAATAATCTCGATGTAAAAATTATCCTGATGAATAACGAAGCGCTGGGGCTGGTGCATCAGCAACAGAGCCTGTTCTACAAGTCCGGCGTGTTTGCCGCTACGTATCCCGGCATGATCAACTTTATGCAGATTGCCGCTGGGTTTGGCCTGAATACCTGCGATTTAAACGCTGAATCTGACCCGCAGGCTGCGTTGCAGGAGGTTATCTCTCGTCCGGGGCCTGCGCTGGTGCATGTGCGTATCGACCCGCAAGAAAAAGTTTACCCGATGGTGCCGCCGGGCGCGGCGAATACAGAAATGGTGGGGGAATAAGCCATGCAAACAACTGATAACGTCATTCTCGAACTCACCGTGCGCAACCATCCGGGCGTGATGACCCATGTGTGTGGGCTGTTTGCCCGCCGCGCGTTCAACGTGGAAGGCATTCTGTGTCTACCGCTACAAAGCGGCGAGCAGAGCCGTATCTGGCTGCAGGTGGCGAACGACCAGCGGCTGGAGCAGATGATAAGCCAGATCGATAAACTGGAAGATGTGGTGCAGATTATCCGCCACCAGACCGATCCTGGCGTGTTTAACAAACTCGGTCTGTTCTTTGAATAATCACCGCGCTTAACGCTGGCTGATGTCGAACAGCAGATTGCGTAGCCACTGATGCGCCGGATCGCGGTGGCTGCGTTCGTGCCAGGCCAGGGTTTTGGTAAACCCTGGTATCGGCAAGGGCGCTTCACGCATGCACATGCCCGGCGTCAGGCTGGCGAGGCGTTGCGGCACCACGGCAATCATATCGCTGACGGTTAAAATCTCTGGCAGGATCAGGAAGTTACTCACCGATACGCCCACGCGGCGACTTTTGCCGATGGCGGCCAGCGCATTATCCGCCACGCCGCGAAAACGTTCGCCATCCCACGCTACCAGCGCATGCTCCAGCGCGCAGAAGCGTTCAAGTGTCAGCGTGTTTTGCGCCGCATCCGGGTGGTTGGCGCGCATCATGCAGACAAAACGTTCCTCAAACAGCGCCCGGCTGTGCAGCGCTTCCGGCGTGCTGTGCGGCGTCATTAACGCCGCATCCACTTCGCCACGCTCAAGCTGGCTTACCAGCCGCTGCGGCTCTACGGGTTCAACGCGGATGCGGATCCCCGGCGCGTGCTTTTTCAGCTCCGCAATAAACGGCACGATCACCACTTTCAGCGCGTAGTCCGTCGCCGCCAGCGTCCAGATAAAGGTGGCGCTGAGCGGGTCAAAGGCGGTGGGTTTCAGTAAACGGTCGATATCGGCAAGGATCTGTTTCACCGGTGCCGCCAGCGCCTGCGCTCGCGGCGTGGGCACCATGCCATGAGGGGCGCGGATAAACAGCGGGTCGGCAAAACAATCGCGCAGGCGCGTTAGCATGCCGCTCACGGCCGGTTGCGTCAGCGAAAGGCGGGCGGCAGCGCGCGTGACATTGCGCTCATCCAGCAGAGCATCCAGCGTTTTCAACAGGTTAAGATCGAGGTTTCTGATATCGTTATTCATGATGGTGACCAGCCAGAGCGATAATCAAGATTATCGCATTTACGGCTGTCCGTAGCGGGTAATTTCCCCGTATGATGAGCCTCTTTTGTGCCTCGGGAGCGGTTATGATTTGGTTGATGTTGGTAACGCTGGTGGTGGTTTTTGTGATTGGTTTCAGGGTATTAACCTCTGATTCTCGCCGCGCGATACGCCGCCTCACCGACCGACTCAACATCCAGCCTGTGCCGGTGGAATCGATGATCGATCAGATGGGTAAAAGCGCTGGTAACGACTATTTAAGTTACCTGACGCGCCCGGACGAAGCGCATCTGCAAAACGCCGCCCAGGTGTTACTTATCTGGCAGGTGTCTATTGTCGACAGCAGCGAGCAAAACCTGGTTTACTGGCACCGGTTGCTGCAAAAAGCGCGGCTGGCAACCCCTGTCACCGATGCGCAAATCCGCCTGGCGCAAGGGTTTCTGCGCGAGCTTGAACCGGACAGAGCCGATCTCAATAATTTCCAGCTGCGCTATAACGCCCTGTTTATGCCCGAAGAGGGTGTTCACTGGCTGCACTGATATCACGTAGTGTGATGATGTTTATCAAAGATAGTCATTAGCTTTATAACACCGCGCGGCGCAAAGTGGCCTCGTTCATCCATGACGAGGTACACCATGACGCAATCCCTGACGCAAAGCGCCATTGTCTGGCCGCAAGATTACCTGCCAGGCACCACCGATAATTTTGCCTCCAACGAAATCATTGTCGCCGGGCTAACGGCACACGACATCTGGGCGCAACTCATTGACACCCGCCTGTGGCCGACCTACTACAGCAACGCGCAAGATATCCGTTTTCACGATGAGAGCGGCCCGTTATTAAGCGCCAGTGCCCGTTTTCGTTTCACCACTTTTGGTTTTCCGGTCGAGGCGCAGGTGTGTGAATATGTTCCGCCAGTTGCAGGCCAGGCCGCGCGTATCGCGTGGTATGGCTGGGTGGAGGGCGATGAAAATTCGCGGCTGGATGCGCTTCACGCCTGGTTGTTTGAGGATTTACCCGGCAACCGCGTGCGCATTCTGACGCAGGAATCGCAAACCGGCGTTCCGGCGCAGCAACTGGCGAGCGCGGTGCCAAACCCGATGATCAATGCTCACCAGGAGTGGATTGTTGGCCTGGCGACAGCGGCGCGTAACGCACGAGTTAAATAGCGCACGCCACCGGTGGCGCGGCATAACACCCGCCGCCGTTATGCCGCGATTCTGCGTCGCCATATACACATGGGCGGATGCGCTTTCGGCCAGACGGTTGCGTTCGTCGCCGCCACAGAGTTGCCAAATTGTTAATTGCGTCACACATTTTGAATGTTACACTGCGCGACTTTCACGAATAAAAACTAAGCAGGTAACCAATGAGTGAGCAATCTGTGACGCCCTCTTCACCGGATGCGGTAAGTCGCCCGAACTGGTCGGCGGTTTTCGCCGTGGCGTTTTGCGTGGCCTGCCTGATAACCGTGGAATTTTTGCCGGTCAGCCTGCTCACGCCAATGGCGCTGGATCTGGGCATTTCGGAAGGACTGACCGGGCAAACCGTCACCGTGACGGCGTTTGTCGCCATGTTCGCCAGCCTGTTTATTACACAAATTATTCGCGCCACCGACCGCCGCTACGTGGTGATCGCGTTCGCGGTGCTGCTTACGCTTTCCTGTCTGCTGGTGTCGTTCGCCACCAATTTCACCCTGCTGCTGCTGGGCCGCGCCTGTCTTGGTCTGGCGTTAGGCGGTTTCTGGGCGATGTCGGCGTCGCTGACCATGCGGCTGGTGCCGATGCGCGTCGTGCCGAAAGCGCTGTCGGTGATTTTTGGCGCGGTGTCGATTGCGCTGGTGATAGCGGCCCCGCTCGGCAGTTTTCTCGGCGGTATTATCGGCTGGCGCAATGTGTTTAACGGCGCGGCGCTGATGGGCGCGGCCTGCATCATCTGGGTGTGGCAGGCATTGCCGTCACTGCCGGGGAAAACCGAGCACCACGAAAATATGTTCGGCCTGCTCAAACGCCCTGGCGTACTGGCCGGGATGATCGCCATTTTTATGGTGTTTGCCGGGCAGTTCTCGTTCTTTACCTATATTCGCCCGGTCTATATGAATCTCGCCAGGTTCGACGTTGACGGGCTGACGTTAGTGCTGTTGAGCTTCGGTATCGCCAGCTTTGTCGGGACGTCGTTCTCGTCGGTGGTGATGAAACGCTCAGTAAAACTGGCGTTAGCGCTGGCACCGTTAACGCTGGCGATTAGCGCCCTGGTGCTGATTCTGTGGGGTAGCGATAAGGTGGTTGCGGCGGGCATCGCCATTATCTGGGGGCTGGGTTTCGCGCTGATCCCGGTGGGCTGGTCAACATGGATCACCCGCACGCTTGCCGATCAGGCAGAAAAAGCCGGTTCCATTCAGGTGGCGGTGATCCAGCTTGCCAACACCTGCGGTGCGGCGATTGGCGGCTTTGCGCTGGATCATTACGGTTTGCTCTCGCCGCTGGTGCTTTCCGGCAGCCTGATGCTGTTAACGGCGCTGCTGGTGGCGGCGAAAGTACGGGTGAAAGGCTAACCCGGTTCAGGCGGCGCGGATTTTGCGCCGCGAATCCCAGGAAATCAGCAATACCGACGAGACAATCAGCAGCGTGCCGAGCCAGTCCGGCAGCGAAAACGCCACGCCGAGCAGCGCCACCGACAGCAGGGCGCTGCTTAGCGGTTCGGCGCAACTCAGAATGCTGGCTTTCGACCCGCCAATCATCTGCGCGCCTTTCAGATAGAGGCTAAAGGTCAGCGCGGTGCCAATCACCACCAGGTAGAAAAAGGCCATCAGCAGGCGGCCATCAACCACAAAATCATTCCCCTGCCCGCCAAAGAACGGCGTCAGCATCAATCCCGCCAGCAACATACTCCAGCCGACAATCGGTAGCGTGCCGTAACGGGCGATAAGCGTTGAGGGATAGGTAGTGTAAAACGCGGCGGCAAAGGCCGAGACAATGCCCCACAGCAGCGCTTCAGGCGAAATAGACAGCGACGTCAGATTGCCGTGCGTCACCAGTAAAAATGTACCGATAAGCGAAGTGATGATCGCCAGCGCCACTGGCATTGTTGGCCGCGCTTTGCGCACCAGCGCGAACCACGCCACGATAATCGTCGGGGAGAGAAATTGCAGCACCGTCGCGGTGGCGGCGTTGGATTTTTCAATCGTCAGCAGAAAAGTGAGCTGTACAGTCAGCGCGCCAAACAGCGAGAAAATCAGCAGGCTAACGGCGTCTTTACGGTTTTTCCAGATAGTGAAAATTTTGTCGCTGTGGACAAATGATAGCGTGAGCAGAATCACCCCGGTGAACAGCAGCCGCGTCATGGTCAGCCACGGCGAAGAGATATGGCTCTTCTGCATAATGTACTGCGCGCAAACCCCGGAACTGCCCCATAAAACGGCGGCGGCGAGGACGTAAAACATCCCTTTCTTGCTCGAACCCATCGGCTAACCCAACTCTGTCATGCTGATTACTTATCGTGAGGCCGCGCATCATAACACATGTACAGAGTTTAACCGGAGGCGGCATGAGGGGGGACCGCCTCCGGTTTTGTTACCTTACCACCAGGCTTCCCACATCGCGCCGATGTTGAACGAATCGAGCGTGGAGTCGTTGGTGCCATTCACGCGTGCGGTGCGTTTGTTATCCACTTCGCCGCCGGTCACGTAGAAGCGCAGCATCGGGCGGAACTCCGGTCCCATGGCGATAGAGATGTTCTGCGACAGCGTCGCTTTCCAGCCGTGGTTATCGCCGCCGTCATCATAATCTACGCGTTGATAGCCCAGTTCCAGCCAGGTGGAGTGAACGTCGTTCCACCAGTGCATCGGACGAACAATCGCGCCATAGTTGCGACGATTATCCGCTTTGTTGGCGCTGTTGTCGTAGTCGTGGAACGCCAGCAGGTAGTCCACCTGCGTCTGGCGGGAGAATTTGTAGGTGCCTTCGAAGCTGGCGTAAATCGCCGTCAGATCGTCGGTTTTGTTGAATACGCTGTTATCCGCGTTATCAGAGTAGCGCGCGATCAGTTTGTTAATGCCGTTGTCATAAGTGTGGCTCAGCACCGCGCCGCCTTGCCAGGCTTTCAGACGGTCATCGCTTTCAATCGCTTTCGAGTCAAAACCGTAGTTAGCGTAAATTTCCAGATCCAGCGGGCCGACTTTCATGCCGTGGATTTTGGAGGTCAGCGCATAGTTACCTTTATCGCCGACGTTGGAGCCGCCGGTACAGGTGATGCGCGACGGGTTGGCTTCATCTTCCAGCACTTCCGGGCTACAGGACGCAACCGAACCGACAGCCGCGACATCAAACTTCACGCCACCGATATCGAAGTTTTTCACCCCGGCGCCCTGGCCGTCGTGGTTCATCCAGAAGTAGTCGTTGATGCCCTGTTGCGGACGCTGGTGGAAATCACGCCCCGCCCAGAAGTAGGCGTTCGGGTTGGACGCAAGCAGGTTGGTCACCCCGGCATAGGCTTTTTTCAGGTTAACTTCGTCGCCCCAGTGATCGAACATCACGTTGACGTCCCAGATAGCGCCGTTGTCGCCTTTAAAGGCTTTGGAGAGTTGGAATTCGCCGCCGTTGCCTTCGTTGCCCAGACGACCAATCGCCGACGCGCCGTTATAGGAGCCATCAACGCCAACATATTTCTGATCGCCAGACTGGAAGTGCGCGCCATAACGGGCGTAACCGCTAAATTTCACGCCGTAAGGCACCGCCAAATCCGGGGTTTGCGCCGCGCTCTGCGGCTCCACCACCACATCCGCTTTTTTATTCACCGCGGCGTCCATTTTCGCCTGGCGTTCCGCCAGCGCTTTATCCACCGCCTTGGCGACGATGGCATCGATTTGCTCTTGCGTGAACTCTTGTGCGAAGACGGAGCCAGAGCAAAGGGTGGCCGCAACCGCCAGCGCCACTGGAAGTTTTTTATTAATTCTCATGGTTATCTCAATTTAGTAAGTTATTCTCAGACAATAACCATCCCGGGTGACCGGGCAGAGATTATTGCCATCACCATTACGAACTGCTTTTATTTTATTAATGCGGGTACAGCTTAATTAAGATTTACCGTAATCAAGTCTCCGTTAATTATTGCCGATATAAAGTGTGAAGCTGAATTATCTCTTCGGATAACTCACGCGCTAATAATGACGTCATTAAATGATCCTGCGCGTGTACCATAATTAATGTCATCGGTTGCCGGGCTTCGCCCGCATCCTGTTCGATTAATTTGGTTTGCATGTGATGCGCCTGGCGCGAATAGCCATCCGCCTCTTTGAGCAACTGGCGCGCTTCGTCAAGATTGCCTGCCCTTGCCGCGCGCAGCGCTTCAAAGCACAGGCTGCGCGACTGTCCGGCGTTGACGATAATTTCCATTACCGCTTCTTCGAGTTCAATCATTGTCATTTAATCCTGAGTAAAACCATTATGCTCAGCGGTGGCGGCAAACCACTCTCCACTTTTCTTAATGGTGCGTTGTTGCGTTGCCAGATCTAATTGCACAAAACCGTAGCGGTTTTTATAGGCATTACACCATGACCAGTTATCAATAAATGTCCACATATGGTAGCCAAGGCAATTACACCCTTCGCTTATTCCTTTATGCAACCAGATAAGATGGTCGCGCACAAAGGTAATACGATAACTGTCGTTTATTTGCCCCTCTTCAATAAATCGCTGTTCGTTCTCGACCCCCATACCGTTTTCGGAAATAAAACAGCGTGGGTTACCGTAATTGACGCGTAAGTTGGTGAGAATATCGTAAATGCCCGGCTCATAAATTTCCCACCCGCGATACGGGTTCATTTTGCGCCCTGGCATTTCGTAATAATCAAACAACCACTCCGGCATAAACGGCGCGTCGGGATTGACCGCACTGTCCCGGCACTTTACCCGCCGTGGCTGGTAGTAATTAATGCCGAGCAGGTCGATTTTCCCTTCTGCAATCAGCGCGATATCGTCCGGCTGGCAGGCGGGCAACTGGTCATACTCTTTCAGCAGCGCCACCAGGTCAGCGGGATACTCGCCGCGCAGTACCGGGTCGAGAAAACTGCGATTGAACAGCAAATCGGCGTAGTGCGCCGCTTTTACATCCGCCGGGTGCTGCGAACGTGGATAGGACGGCGTCAGGTTCAACACAATGCCAATCTCACCAGCGTAAAACCCGGCGCGAAACGCTCGTACCGCGCTGGCATGCGCCAGTACCGTGTGGTACGCCACCGTTGCCGCACGTTTAAAATCCACCACGTTCGGGTAATGGAAATCGTACAGATATCCGCCCTCTACCGGCACAATCGGCTCGTTAAAGGTGAACCAGTGATGCACCCGATCACCAAACAGCTCGAAACAGATTTGCGCGTAGCGGCTGAAAGCCTGCACCACTTCCCGGCTTTCCCAGCCGCCTTTTTCCTGCATCACCATCGGCATATCGAAGTGAAACAGCGTGATAAACGGCGTAATACCCTGCGCCAGCAGTTCGTCGATGACCTCGTTATAAAACGTCACCGCCTGCGGATTCACTTCGCCATCGCCATCCGGGATCAGCCGTGACCAACTGATAGAAGTGCGAAAGCTGTTGTGCTTGAGCTGCTTTAACAGCGCGATGTCCTGTCGCCAGTGGCGATAAAACGTCGAGGTCTCTTGCGGCCCAATCTGCTGGTGAAAGCGCCACGGTTGGCTGGCGAACCAGGCATCCCATGTGGTGGCGCTTTTACCGCCTTGCTGGCTTTCCCCTTCGGTTTGCAGCGCAGAGCTGGCGCTGCCCCACCAGAAGTTTGCGGGAAATACGTATTTCATTACCGACTCCTTTTCGTTACTGCTAATGCGTTACGGCTTAGTTACTGCGGACGGTTTCCGTCATCGGCGCGCTGTTCTGCGCTTTTTCTTCTTCTGCTTTCATTAATGAATGCTCGTAAGCACGCAGGAACGGCAGATACATCAGGGCGGACATCACCATACAAATCAGACACATCACCACCGGGCTAAAGGCCCAGTTCGCCGCCCAGGACGCACCGATAGGCGCAGGCGTTGTCCACGGTGTCAGGGAGACCACTTGCGCTAGCAGGCCCATTTTGGTGGCGGTGTAAGCCAGCACGGCGTTCACCAATGGCACGCAAACAAACGGCACAAACAGCATCGGGTTCATGATGATCGGCGCACCGAACAGAATCGGTTCGTTGATGTTAAAGAAGCTCGGTACGACGCCCATTTTGCCGATGGTGCGCAGATGTGCGACGCGGCTACGCAGCAGCAGGAACGCCAGTGGCAGAGTGGAACCGACACCGCCAATCAGCAGGTAGTGATCCCAGAAACCTTGCAGATAGACGTGCGGCAGCGCGGCGCCAGCAGCCAGTGCAGCCTGGTTGGCGGAGAGGTTTGCCATCCAGAACGGGTTCATGATGCCGGTGACAATCAGCGAACCGTGGATACCGGCGAACCAGAAGATCTGGCACAGCAGCACGGAAAGCAGAATGGCAGGCAGGGAATCGGACGCGGAGACCAGCGGTTCCAGCACGTGCATAATCGCCTGCGGCAGGATCATGCCGGTTTGCGCTTCAATAAACAGGTTCAGCGGGTGCAGCGTACCAATGATCACCAGCACCGGAATGAGGATTTCAAACGAACGGGCAACGCCGGTCGGCACCTCTTTTGGCAGGCGAATGGTGATGTTGTGCTGTTTAAGCCAGGCGTAAACGCGGGTGGAGTAAATCGAGGTCAGCAGCGCGGTGAAAATGCCCTGCCCGGAGAGATACTGGGTAGAGATTTTGCCATCTGCATACGGTGCGGCAACCAGCAGGAATGCCATAAACGCCAGCAGACCGGTCATCACCGGGTCGAGGTTAAACTGGCGACCCAGGCTCGCGCCGATCCCGACGGAGATAAAGAAGGTCATCACCCCCATGCTGAGGTTGAACGGCAGCATCAGTTGTTCACGGTATTTCGCGGAAAAATCGAGCCATCCGCGGGCGAAGCCAACGGTGGTATCCGCGGAAAACGGCGGGAAGATAAACACCAGCATAAACGAGCCGATGATCATAAACGGCAGCGCGGCGGTAAAGCCGTCGCGGATGGCGATAACGTACTTCTGCTGTCCCAGACGACCGGCCAGCGGCGTAATGCTTTGCTCAATAACCGTAATCATTGATTGATATAAGGAACTCATAAGAACACCTTTTTAATGCGCCGCTTCTATGAGCGACAATGCAAAGTCCAGTACCTCATTGCCACGTTGCATTCCGTAATCCATCGGGTTGATGGGTTGCACCGGAATACCCTGAGCGGCGGCCTTTTCTGACAGCGTGTTTAACATGTATTTGACTTGCGGTCCGAGAAGCACGACCTGGTAACGCGGAAATTGCGTGTCGAACTCCGCGACGCCATACGCATCGATCTCTACCGGTATATCGCGTTCCTTCGCGGCTTCCAGCATTTTCCTCACCAGTAAGCTGGTGGACATACCGGCTGAACAGCACAACATAATCCTGAACATCGTTAACCATCCTCGAAGTGTAAAAAGTTATTGCGGGGTCGATTGGATATCATATGGAAACCGGTTTCCATTTGTTCGCCGCAGAAGTGTGATAGCTGTCAATGTCTGTGAATTATCTGATGCCGTAATTGGATTTGCGTCACGGAATTTGGCACTCTGTTGAGAACAAAAAGCGCAAAACGGAAAATCGGTTTCCATCAAAAAGCGAAACCGCTATACTGCGTGCGGTTATATATTAGCCGTTGAAGTATTTAGATTTTGCGGGCGCGATGTGCGCCTGTCAGGGGAGAAAGATGTCTACAATCAACGATGTATCACGTTTAGCTGGGGTGTCGAAAGCCACAGTCTCACGGGTGTTGAGTGGTTCGCGCGGCGTTAAGGAAGCCAGCCGCCTCGCGGTACTGAAAGCGGTCGAAGAGCTGAATTATCGGCCCAATGTTATCGCGCAGTCATTGCTCAGCCAGTCGACAGGCTGCATCGGTGTTATCTGCGCCCAGGACAACATCAACCAAACCACTGGCTACCTCTACGCGCTGGAAAAACATTTAAGCCAGAGCCAGAAACATCTGCTGCTGCGCTTCGCCAATACCAAAGCGGAAGTGATGAGCGCGCTGGATGAGCTGACCTGCGGGTTGTGCGACGATGTGCTGATTATCGGCGCGCGTTTCCCGCTCAAAATTGACGATGAAAACGTCATTCTGGTGGATTGCGTGGAATCTGCCGACGCCACGCCCAACAGCATTCAATTCGATCACGCCTTTGCCGCTGAAACCGCCTGTAACTATCTGATAAGCCAGGGCCGTCGTCAGATTGCGCTGATCCACCCGCGCACCGCCGCCGCCGATCAAGTGCTGCACGGCTATAAGCTGGCGCTGGAAAACAATTTCCTGCCGTTTAACCGCAACCTGGTGTTTATGGATGACACCACTTCTTCTGTTGCGTTGCAGGTGCTGCTGAATAATGCCACAACGCTGAATTTTAACGCGTTACTGGTGGCAGACGAGCAGGAAGCCCAGCGTGTGATCCCGCAATTACAGGCGTTTAATAAATCGGTGCCGGGCGACATTATGGTCTTCAGCCTCGCCGGTTCACTGCATTTGCCGGGCATTCCTACCATTCCGGCTATCGAATATTCGATGGACGCGATGGCTGCGCGTATTGTCGCCTGGCTGAATGAAAAAACGCAGAGCGTGCTGGGTGCTTACCGGGTGCGCGGGGATTTAATTATTCCCGATATCAGTAAACGCTAGTCACCATTTTGAAAGCCTCCGGGTGGGGGCTTTTTTATTTCCCGCTTGTAATTTTCGTCCTTAAGTTAAATAAAAAACCGCTTTAAGGTAAATCGCATTTTTACTACAAACAATTCTCTCTCTGTGCTTGTTACTGCCGATAATCGATCAGAACATCGTAAAAACGCGTAATGAAAGTGGGGAGCGGAAGATGAACAGACTGAAGACCATTTCGGTCGTATTGGCGCAAAAGATGGATCAGTTGCAAGCGAGAGAGAACATACAGCTTGCCATCGCTGCCTGTCAGTATGCCTTACGCGTTTCGGGCTGGAAGGATGCCGATGTGGGTGAAGCGTTCTCAGGGTTGCAACGCAACGGTACCCTGACTAAACATGAGTTGGCGTTCTGCAGAAAGCGCGGCGAGGCGCTGGATAACGACTATTTCATTAAGCAAGAAAACGGCGAGACTGATTCTATCATCTCATTTAGCCGCGCCCGGGTAGTATCCGCAATACTGCTTTTGCATGCTGGCGAGTACGCCGAATCTGTATATGAGTCATTGATTTCTTTAGATGATACTGCGCCGTTACTGGCGGTACTCCAGGAGAAAGGATAAGTGATGAACAGTTTAAACAGTGATTGGGTGCCTGAGTTCGGTACGATCCATACCTGGTTTCCAGCCATGTTCGCGGGCCACTAAAATGAGCGGCGACGGTACTATCCCGATGGATGAATCACTCCTGGAATGCGATCTGGATTGGTTTGGCGTTGCGCCGGATGGTTCACTCGCCCATTTCACCACTGCTGGCGTTGGCCCCGTTCCGGTTGAATTTAGTGGCTCTGTTGCCAACTATGAATTGGTTTTCGACTATTTTGCTTCGCTGCAACCGATGTCAGATATTGAGTTGATTGAGGAAAATCTGGAGGAGTTTGATAATGAGGAGCAGCGCCAGCGTTATCTGGCCTCATTTATTGCCATGTCGCGTAAAGGATTGTTGAGTTATGATTTTAA
The DNA here is from genome assembly GCF_015167415.1 of Kosakonia pseudosacchari. Lineage (NCBI taxonomy): Bacteria > Pseudomonadati > Pseudomonadota > Gammaproteobacteria > Enterobacterales > Enterobacteriaceae > Kosakonia > Kosakonia pseudosacchari. The sequence continues at coordinate 4,818,910 of NZ_CP063425.1, read as the reverse complement.
AGAGAATGCGTATATATTGGTTGCACGCCCAATAGTGCCGATGAAATATGACCTTCTGCCAGAAAATATAAAAAACATCCTCCCTTTTATTTAATATTTAAATAAATGTAATGGCCTTGCCTATGAAGAAGAATGAAATCTATATTGAAATGCTATCGCTGGCTTTACCCTATATCAGAAATATGCAGTCGCAGGGTGCAGAAATAAAACCATAGGACACATCCTGTTTTTTTGAGGCGGAATTACTGCATAATCTCATACCGACACTGCTAATACCCGACGTTGTTGAGCATGACATTTGGTTTTAAAATCACCAGGCGAGGTATTATGTTGTAAACTGCAACGCAGATATTTCTCCGAATTATCATCAGCATCTCAATTCTATTAAGTCTATATTCTCGCTGGTTCCGCCTGAATTGCGGGCAGCGCTACAGTGGCAAGGCCCCTAAGCGAAACCCCGTACACAATGTGCTGTTTCCCCGAGGTTTAGCTCAAGCAGAAAAAAAAACCGCTGCCGGGAACGGCTTAAGGCACGCTCTTACATCGCCCGCGCCGTGCAGGTTATCAGCCATTTAGCTGAATTTTGCCAATCGTTAGCCATAAGTTTGCTAAGGACGTTTAGCTATAAGCCATACGTTTTCGTTGTTAGACAGGGTGCGGTGCGGCTCTTATCGTTCGTCATTATTTGTAAATTCCACGCAATCATTTGATGAGGGAGCAATTTTGGCCAGCTTCGTGAATAGCTTCAAAACCAAACCCACACGCTTCACCCTCGCGCTGAAAATCGCGTTACTCAGCAGTGTGGTGGCGTTCTCTTCTGCCTCGTTCGCTGATGAGATCTTAAAAGAGGGCATCACACCGGCGACAGACGCCAGCCAAATCCCGGCGGCGGCGAAGCTGCGCAAAGACACGGTGGTCGCCGGTATTTCGGAACCGCAGGGAATTTTTAACCCGTACTTCTTCGTCAATGGCTGGGATGAAAACGTCACCAATGTCATCTTTTCGCGTCTGATCGACTGGGACAGCCACGGCAAACTGGTGCCTGGCCTGGCCGAAAGCTGGACAGTTAGTCCGGACAACAAGGTCTACACCATTAAGCTGCGCCCGAACCTGACCTTCAGCGACGGCTCGCCGCTGACTGCTGAAGATGTGGCGTTTACCCTGACGGTGCTTTACGACCCGAAATATGATGGCGACACGGATATCACCCTCGCCAACATTGCCGGTGGCGCGGAGTACAAAGCCGGGAAAGCGGACAGCGTCAGCGGCCTGAAAGTGATCGATCCGTTAACGCTGCAAGTCACTACCACCCAGCCGGGTGCGACGACGCTGGCGAAAATCGGCGGCCCGGTGCTGTCCAAAGCCTATTACGGCAAAGATTATCAGCGTGGCAACCTGGATTACCTGCGCACGCTGCACGGCAAACCGCTGGGTAACGGGCCGTATGTCTATGAGAAATACATTCCAGGCCAGGAGATTCGTTTCCACGCCAATACCCATTTCTACCGTGGCACACCGCCAACGCCGCGCTTTATCTACCGCGTGACCAACCCGTCCACCAACTTCCAGCTGTTCCAGACCGGTGAGACGGACTATGACGCGTTCACCTCGCGCCCGGATGATATTGAGCAACTGAAAATGCTCGGTTTCGCCAATATCAACCTGTACGGTTCCAGCGATTACAGCAAAGTGGAATTCAACGTGCGTCGTCCGGCTTTGCAGGATGTGAAAGTGCGCCAGGCGCTGATTTACGGCCTTGACCGCCAGAAGCTGATTGATGTGGTGTATCAGGGTTACGGCAAAGTGGCGATTGAGCCGATTGCGCCGATCTCCTGGGCCTATAACCCTGACGGGGTTAACCCGTACAAATTCGACCCGGCGCAAGCCAAAAAACTGCTGGATGAAGCGGGCTGGAAACCAGGGCCGGACGGCATCCGCGTCAAAGACGGCAAACGGCTGGAGCTGACGCTGCTGGTGAGCAAGAAAGTGCTGAATGACGCGCTGATCCCGATTGCCAAAGAGAACTGGCAACAGATTGGCGTACTGCTGAAACCGCAGGTTGTCGATTTCAACGCCCTGATGGCGCAGCGTAAAGCCGGCAATTATGACCTCGCCTCCTTTAGCACCAGCACGTTAAACGATCCGCATGATGGCGTGTGGGATTACTACAGTACGGAAGCGAAAGAGTCCGGCTATAACAATCCGCAGGTCGATAAGCTGATTAACGACGGTAACGCGGTGCTGGATGTGGAAAAACGTAAACCGATTTACCACCAGCTGTATAAAGTGCTGGCGGACGATCCGCCGGTGATCCTGCTGGGCTACCGTGAGATTTTGTCGGCCAGCAGCGCCCGCGTCACCGGTTTTAAACCGGATATCTACAACGGCCTGACCGGCAGCCTGCCGGATGTGAAAATCGTTAAGTAACACCATCACAACTGCCGGGGTTTCCCGGCAGTTGCCATGAGAGCGCTATGCGAAATTTTATCCTGAGGCGGCTGCTGCAAACCGTACCCATGCTGCTGCTCGCTTCGCTGATTATCTTTATGCTGTTCGCCAAAACGCCGGGCGACTTTATCGACGGCAACGTCACGCTGACCGCCGCCCGCGCCGCTGAACTGAAAGCCATTTACGGCCTCGATCAACCGCTGTTCACCCGCTATTTGCACTGGCTCGGCCAGTTGTTACGCGGTGATTTAGGCTTCTCGTTGCAATACCAAATCCCGGTGAGCCAGTTACTGAACCAATACATCTGGAACTCGTTCCTGCTGGCAAGCGTGGCGCTGGTGTTTTACTGGGGTATCGGTCTGGCGGTGGGCATCGCGTCGGCGCTGAAACCCAACTCGTTGTTCGATCACCTGGTGAGCGTGGTGGTGTTCGCCGCCATGTCCTTTCCCACCTTTTTCCTCTGCCTGTTGCTGATTAAGTGGTTCGCGGTGGATCTGCACTGGCTGCCGGTCGGCGGCATGACCAACACCGGCAGCGACGAAGGCGGCTGGGCGTGGGTGATGCAGGTGGCGGCGCACCTGGTGCTGCCGGTGCTGGCGCTGGTGATGTTGCAGGCGGGCAGCCTGACGCGCTATTTCCGCGCCAGTATGCTGGATGTGGTGAAGATGGATTTTATCCGCACCGCGCGTGCCAAAGGGCTGCGCGAACGGACGGTGATTTTTAAACACGCGCTGCGCAATGCGCTACTGCCGATTATCACCCTGCTTGGGTTTGAGCTTCCGGGGCTGTTTTCTGGCGCGATCATCACCGAAAAAGTGTTTAACTGGCCGGGCGCGGGGCATATTCATATCGATTCGCTGGCGGCGCGCGATTACCCGGTGCTGATGGGCTTTACCCTGTTCCTGGCGGTGTTAACCATTCTCGGTAACCTGATTGCCGATGTGCTTTACGCGTGGGCTGATCCACGTATTCGGGTGAGGTCGTGATGTTCGGTTCGCTTTTTTCAACCCATCGCCGCCTTCGTAAAGCGGAAATCCCGGCGCTGGCGCAGGCCACGCCTTCACCGTGGCGGCAAGCGTGGAAAGCGCTACGCCATAACCATTTAGCCATGTTATGCCTTTTTTTGCTGGTGGTGATGACGGTCTGGTGTGTCATTGGGCCGCTCTGGTCACCGTGGCAAAACGACGCCACCGACGCGCTGATGATCAACAAACCGCCCGGTGCCGCGCACTGGCTGGGCACCGATTTTCTCGGCCGCGATGTCTATACCCGTCTGCTGCTGGCCGGGCGCATTTCGTTGATTATCGGCCTGCTGACCATGCTGCTCTCCGTGGCGCTCGGCTATCTGCTGGGCGCGGTTTCGGGCTACGCGGGCGGCTGGACGGACAAACTGATTATGCGGCTGGCGGATCTGGTAATGACCATCCCGAGCTTACCGCTGCTGATTGTCGCCGGGGCGATGCTGTCGGAACTCGATTTCTCCGCTGAATCACGCATCTATATGGTGGTGATCATGCTCAGTTTGCTGGAGTGGCCGAAGCTGGCGCGGCTGGTGCGCGGGCAAATTCTTTCGCTTCGCGAGCGCGATTTTATGCTGGCGACGCAGGTGCTGGGCTTGTCGTCGCGTCGCCGTCTGTTTGGCCACTTGTTGCCGAATACCATCCCGATTCTGGTGGTGATGGCGACAATGGCGGTGGCGAACGCCATTCTGATGGAGTCCGCGCTGAGCTACCTCGGGCTTGGCGTGGTGCCGCCCACGCCATCGTGGGGCAACATGATGGATGCCGCCAACAGCCTGATCGATTTTCAGCGCCGCCCGTGGCTGTGGATGCCGCCGGGTATCGCCATTTTTATTACCGTGATTGCGATTAACGTGTTGGGTGACGGCCTGCGCGATGCGCTGGATCCGAAGATGAAACGGAGCGTGAAATGAGCGAAGCGCTGGTCACCTTTAATCAATTGTCTCTCTCTTTTGCGAGTGAACAGGGGCGCGTGCGCGCTGTGCAGGATGTCTCTTTTACCATCAACGCCGGGCAGACTATCGGCGTGGTGGGCGAATCCGGCTGCGGTAAAAGCGTCACCGCCATGTCGCTGATGGGCTTGCTGCCGCCGCAGGCGGCACGCATTGACGGCGGGCAAATCCTCTTTCAGGGGCAAGATTTGCTGCGCCTGAAGCCGTCAAAAATGGCGGATCTGCGCGGCAACCAATTAGCGATGATTTTCCAGGAGCCGATGACGGCGCTTAACCCGGTGCTGACCATCGGCGAGCAGCTTTGCGAACCGTTGATTCGCCATCGCGGTGAAACGCCAAAAGCGGCATGGGCGCATGCCACCCGGTTGATAACCGATGTGGGTCTGGCGCGGGCGGAAAGCCTGATGAGCAGCTACCCACATCAGCTCTCCGGCGGCATGTTGCAACGCATCATGATTGCCATGGCGCTGAGTTGCCAGCCGAAGCTGTTGATCGCCGACGAACCGACTACGGCACTGGATGTTACCGTGCAGGCGCAAATCTTGCGGCTGCTGCGCGACCAGGCGCGGGCGCATGAGATGGCGCTGATGCTGATCACCCATGATTTGGGCGTGATTGCGCAGATGGCCGAGCATGTAGTGGTGATGTACGCCGGGCGCATTGTTGAACAAGGCCCGACGGCCGATGTGCTGCGTAACCCGCTGCATCCGTACACCAAAGGGCTGATTGCTGCCCGTCCCATTCCGGGCGAGCGCAGGCGTCGGCTTTACTCCATTCCCGGCCAGGTGCCGGATCTCGCCGCGCTGCCGCCATACTGCGCTTTTTACGAGCGCTGCGAACGGGCAACCGACGCGTGCCGGGCGGGCATTCCGCCGCTTATCGGCCAGGTGCGTCAAGCCGCGTGTATTCATAGTACGCTCGTGGAGCCAACCGCATGAGCCAGCAATATGTCATTGAAGTGGAAGGGCTGAAAAAACATTTCCCGCTGCGCGACGGGCTGTTTGGCCAGCAAACCGGGGAGTTACGCGCCGTAGATGGCGTCAGTTTTAAGATCCGCCTGGGGACGATTTTCGGGCTGGTGGGCGAGTCCGGCAGCGGTAAAACCACCGTTGGCCGCACCTTGCTTGGGCTGTACGACAAAACCGCAGGCAGCGTGAAGTATCGTGGTCAGGAGTTGCAAGACCTGAGTGCGAAGCAGATGCGTGCGCTGCGCCCGAAAATCCAGCTGGTGTTTCAGGACCCGTACAGTTCGCTGAACCCGCGTATTCGCGTGGGCGATGCGATTGGTGAAGCGATGCTCGAACATAAGCTGTGCAGCCGGGCGGAACTGCGCGAAAAAGTGCTGGAAGTAATGAAAATTTGCGGGCTGGCGCCGCAGCACTACAACCGTTTTCCGCATGAGTTTTCCGGCGGGCAGCGTCAGCGTATCGGTATTGCCCGCGCGCTGATCCTCAACCCGGATTTCATCATCGCCGATGAGCCGATTTCGGCGCTGGATGTCTCCATTCAGGCGCAAATCATTAATCTCTTTGCCGACCTGCGCGACGATCGCGGCGTGACGTTCCTGTTTATCTCCCATGATTTGGGTGTGGTGGAGCACCTGTGCGATGACGTCGCGGTGATGTACCTCGGGCAACTGGTGGAAACCGCCAGTCGCGATACGCTGTTTAACCGGCCGCTGCATCCTTACACCCAGGCGCTGCTGGCGGCGGTGCCAACGCTCGACCCGAATAGCGAACCCGTCGCTGTGGTGCAGGGGGAAATTCCCGATCCGTCGCGCCCGCCCTCCGGCTGCCGTTTCTCGTCGCGCTGCCCGCTGGCAACCGCCCAATGCCGAGCTGAAATCCCGGCGCTGCGTGAAGTGGAGCCGGGGCATCATGTGGCGTGTCATTTGGTTTAAATAGCAAATCAGGCAATGGCGCTATTATTTCTGGTGGGCGTTACGCAACCCGCCGGAAATAATATTCCCGCTGTTGCTAATAATTCACTTTTTATTTTTTGAACAAGCGAAACGGTAATTTCACAGGCAATGTTTTTGTGACCCAAAATAACCGTTTCGCTGACATTAAGAATTACTGCCTATTTTATTTCTCTGCTCTGGTCTGTTCTATGCTTATCAGTTCTGTCTGAACCTTATAAGGAACAGGATATATGAGAGCACTGACGTATCACGGCGCACATAAAGTTAGCGTTGATAATCGCCCCGACCCGATTATTGAATCTTCAGACGATATTATTCTTCGCGTTACCGCAACAGCGATTTGCGGCTCCGACCTGCATCTTTATCACGGGAAAATACCGGGCACTAATCACGGGGATATTTTCGGTCATGAATTTATGGGCGAAGTGGTGGAAACCGGATCGGGTGTTCATGCTGTCAGTAAAGGCGACCGGGTAGTGATCCCGTTTGTCATTGCTTGTGGGGAGTGTTTCTTTTGCAAACTTCATCAGTACTCTGCCTGTGAACAAACCAATTCCGGCAAAGGCGCGGCGCTGAACCGCAAAGGCATCACGCCACCTGCGGCGCTCTTTGGTTACAGCGATTTGTACGGCGGTATTCCCGGCGGCCAGGCCGAATATGTGCGCGTGCCGAAAGCCAATACCGGGCCGTTTAAAGTCCCGGACACCCTCACCGATGAAAAAGTGCTGTTTCTCTCCGATATCCTGCCCACGGCCTGGCAAGCGGTGAAAAACGCCGAAGTGAAACCCGGCTCCAGCGTGGCAATTTATGGCGCCGGACCGGTCGGTTTACTTACGGCGGCTTGCGCGCGTCTGGAGGGAGCGGAGCAGATCTTTATGATTGATGACAGCGATTACCGGCTGGCTTTCGCCCGCGATCGTTATGGCGTAATCCCCATTAACTTCGATAAAAATGACGACCCCGCGGCGTGGATAATTGAAAACACCGCCGGTCACCGAGGCGTGGACGCCGTGATCGATGCCGTGGGATTTGAAGCGAAAGGCAGCACCACCGAAACGGTGCTCAGCACGCTGAAAATCGAAGGCAGTAGCGGGAAAGTGCTCCGGCAAGCGATCGCCGCTACGCGCCGCGGCGGAATTGTCAGCGTGCCTGGGGTGTACGCCGGTTTTATCCACGCTTTCATGTTTGGCGATGCCTTTGACAAGGGGCTGACCTTCAAAATGGGTCAGACGCATGTGCATGCGTATTTGCCGGATTTGTTACCGCTGATTGAGTCCGGGCATTTGAAACCGGAAGAGATCGTCACGCACCACCTGCCACTGGAAGAGGCGGCGCGCGGCTATGACATTTTTGATAAACATGCAGAGGATTGCCGCAAAGTGATCCTCGTGCCGGGCCTGAATGCAGAAAAAGCGACGATTTAACCTGTCGCTTTTCGTGAACACTGGTGAGACGTGCCATGCCTCTCCCGGCGGGGAGAGGCATACCGCAGCGCAGGTGCTTAAATAAAGGTGAAAATCTCGTCGCGCGGCAGGCGCGATTTTGGCAGCGCGGCGTTGAAATCGTTCTCGCTACGCACACCGAGCGACACCAGCACCACGCTGGTCAGCCCTTTTTCACGCAGGCCGAGGGCGAGATCCAGTTCGCGCTGGTCGAAACCTTCCATCGGCGTGGCATCAATACCCAGCATTGCCGCACCCAGCAGCAGGCCGCCCAGCGCCAGATAAACCTGTTTTTCCATCCACTGCGGTAAATCGCGCTGCTCATAACGGTGCATAGCCACGTATGAACGGCGGCCCTTATCCTGGCCCGCTTTTGCCGCTTCGTCTTTAAAACGACCATCTTTCTGCTCTTGTTCCAGCACATTTTGCAGGTGCTGCTCATCAAGATCGCTGCGTATGCACAAGGCAATAACGTGAGAAGCATTGACGATTTTCGGCTCGTTATAGACGAACGCCGCGGTGGCGGATTTCGCCATTGCAGCGCGGCCTTCCGGCGTGGAGGCGACAACAAAGTGCCACGGTTGTGAGTTCACGGAAGAGGGGCTGTTTCGCAGCACGTTGAGCAATGTGTCGATTTTGTCCTGCGGCAGCGTTTTGCCGGGTTCAAAGGCTTTCACGGTATGGCGGGCAATTACAGCATCATCAAGTGTCATTGTCGTTCTCCTGCGCAATAGATGAAAAATTCGGGGCGGACCGTCCCGTAGAGTGTGACGAGAATAAACACAAAGCGGCACAAGATAAATCGGTGTAAAAAGGCAGCACTTTCACTCGGCGAGTGAAAATAGAGTTTGCCAGGGCGATGATTTCTGGCAAAACAGAGAAGCCACTCGCCTGTGAGTAATCCTGCGGAGAAACCATGATTCGGCTGGAAGATGTCACGCTGTTCGTCCGTTCAGCGCTACTGGGAAGTTTTTCAAACGCCGCGCGCGAAGCCGGGCTGTTGCCAGGCCAGGTGAGCGCAGCGGTAAACCGGCTGGAGCGCGATCTGGATAAGCGCCTGTTTGTCCGTTCAACGCGCAGTTTGCGTCTTACCGCCGAAGGGGAAAAATATCTCCCTTTCGCGCAGGAGATGCTGGCGGTCGTCGCCGCTGGTGCGGAGAGTTTGCACAGCGGCGATAAAGAGATTCAGGGGGAACTGCGCGTGGCGGTGCCTTCCGATATTGGCCGTAATGTTCTGCTGCCGCTGATTACGCGCTTTTGCGAGCAGCACCCCAACGTGTCGCTGCGGCTGTCGCTTTCCGATCAAATCAGCGATGTCTTTCGCGATCCGGTGGATATCGCCATTCGTTACGGCGTGCTGGATAACAACAGCTATGTCGCCTTGCCGATCGCCGAAGATAACCGCCGGGTACTGGCGGCGGCACCGGCGTATCTGGCGAAACACGGACGCCCGCAAACGCTGGATGATGTGGTCAATCACCACTGTTTACTCTTCACCATGAACAGCCAGGTGTATGACAAATGGAGCTTTCCGGAAAACGGCATGCGCCGCCAGTTGATCGTCAAAAGCCGGATGCTGTGCGACGACGCCGATGTTGCCCGCCGCTGGGCGCTGGAAGGCATGGGCGTTATTTACAAATCGTGGATCGATATCAGCGCCGATGTGCTGGCAGGGCGGCTGGAAGTGTTGTTGCCGCAGCACCCCGGTGAAGCCACGCCGCTGAACCTGATTTGCCCGCATCGCAAGCAGTTTTCTCCGGCAATTCGCCATCTGCATAGCGTGCTGCGTGATCATCTGCGGCCAATCACCGCGCTATTACATACTCACCCGGCCTTTAAACCGCACGGATGACCAAAAAATGTACGCCACGGCGCGCCAGGATTAACCTCTTTGCGTAGAACATTACGCACTCTTACGGAGGTTAAGCACATGGCTTTACGTTCACTGGGCACAACAGGGTTACAGATCCCGACACTGGTTTTCGGCGGCAATGTTTTTGGCTGGACGGTTGATGAAAAACAGAGCTTCAGCTTGCTGGATGCGCTGCTGGAGCGCGGTTTTACCGCTATCGACACCGCCGATGTTTACTCGCGCTGGGCTGCGGGCAATAAAGGCGGCGAATCGGAAACCATTATTGGCAACTGGCTGGCGGCGCATCCTGCCGCGCGCGACAAAGTGACGCTGTTCACCAAGGTCGGCGCCGATATGGGCGAGCCGGGTAAAAAAGGGCTTTCGGCGCGCTGGATTGCCCAGGCGGTGGAAGATTCGCTTCGCCGCCTGAAAACGGACTATATCGATCTCTACTTTTCTCACTGGCCGGATAGTGAAACCGCCTATGACGAAACACTCGGCGCGTATGAAAAACTGCTGAAAGCCGGGAAAATCCGCGCCATTGGCGCATCTAACCTGAATGCTGAGCAACTGAGCGAATCGCTAAAAGTGGCAGACGCTAAAGGTCTGCCGCGCTACCAGGTGCTGCAACCGGAATACAACCTTTACGATCGTTCCAGTTTTGAAGGCGCGTTGCAGGATTTAACGATACGGGAAAACATTGGCGTGGTGACCTATTACAGCCTCGCGTCCGGTTTCTTGTCCGGCAAATACCGCAGCGAAAAAGATTTGAGCCAAAGCCAGCGCGGACAGGGCATTGCCAAATATCTTAACCCGCGCGGTTTCGCCATTCTTGCGGCGCTGGATAATGTCGCGGCAAACCACCAGGTGAAACCCGCCGAAGTGGCGCTCGCGTGGCTGATTCAGCAACCGGGCGTGACCGCGCCGATTGCCAGCGCCACCAAACTGGCGCATATCGACAGCTTTGTCACTGCCGTGTCGTTAAACCTCTCCACCGATGAAATCGCCGCGCTGAATAAAGCGGGTGCCTGATGCCCTCGCCCGGCGGCGCCTGCTGCCGGGCTGCATAATCTTGTGCGCACATTGAGCTATCACTGCGCACCACTCCAGATTTCCCTGCTCGCTTTAAAAACAATGCGAAGCAGAAAGGTGACGCGACTTATCTGCCCTCTTTTTGGCGGCGCGGGTTTTGCGCTTTTTTGCACGCCGGGTTTACACCCTGCCCCTTCCTTTGCTCATCGAACCGTCGTCTGTCACGCGTATACCTTTCGCCATGGGCGCGACGGTAACGCACAAAAAATCCCCGAATGACACGCCCTGTCACCGTGATCATTTACCTTTCCCTGAGCGAAATCATGGCATTGTGTAATTGTTGCGCTTTGGGCGGAAATTTCATTTTAGTTTTTCGCATTCCTGCCGTTAACCACTATGAAAAAACAAGGTTTTATCTGAAAGCAGGGCCGTGGCGCGAGGGTCAGGCCGTAACCGTTAACGTCCTCTGAGACTTTGTATTCCGGAACCCGTCACAATGAAGGAAAGTCACGACAGAAAACACGACCCGTTGATTGAGCGGCTGTGCGAGATCTTCGCGGCGTTGTATCAGGGAAAGATCATCGATAAAGCGTGGTTGTGCGAAAAATTCGGTATCACTGAACGTACGGCTTATCGCGATCTGGCCCGGCTTGGGCATATTCTCGATCAGGTTTCGCCGGGGCGGTATAAGCTCAGCGTCCATCTTCTTCCTGCTTTACATAACGGCCATTTGGCAGAGTTCGCCGATTTTACCGGCGTGGCGCACCTTTTTCCGCGCAATGATGGTCAATCACTGCGTAACAGTATGCAGCACCGCAACAATATTACGTTTCACGCGCCCACTAGCCGGGAGAACCGGCAAATCGAAGATCTGCTTAACCAGCTTAATCACGCCATTACCGGACATTGTGAAGTGGAATACCACTATCGCGATAAACCCCGGTGTGCGCAGCCCTACCGGCTGATTAATCAGTACGGCCTCTGGTATCTGGCGGCGGTGGAAAATGGGCGGCTGAAAGCGTTTGAAGTGGCGCGAATCGAAAACCTGAAAAGCACGACGCGTCATTTTGCACCCCACGCGGAGGTGCTGGAGGAGCTGGAGAACAGCGTCGGTATCCGCTTTGGCTCGCGGGTCGAAGCGCTGCTGCGCGTCTCAGCGCACGCCGCCGAGTATGTTACCCGTCGGGCACTGTTTCCGGCACAACGCATTGTTGAACAGCATGATGACGGCAGCTTAACGCTTGCCACCGCCATCACCGATCCGCACACGCTATTCCGCTGGTTGCGCTACTGGTTGCCGGATATTGGCATTCTTTCTCCGGCGTCGCTGCGTGAACAGTTCGAGCAGGATCTGCACCTGCGCTACGCCCACGGCGTGGCGCAGAGATAGCGCCGCGCTTATCACGCTTACTGGTCGGGAATCTGACGCTGTTTGGCCAGTAATACCGGGTCACGCGGCGAATACGCCATTAAGCGGCGGGTGTTCGGGTGATTAGCCGTGATACTGCTCGTCGTTAACATGCTCAAGCCAGGTAACCGGGCTGCCGTTCAGTGATTCGGCAATAGCGATGTGGGTCATTGCGTTTGTGGCTGTTGCGCCGTGCCAGTGCTTCACGTTTTCCGGGATCCAGACGATGTCGCCCTGGTTCATCTCCTGAACGGCTTCACCTTCGCACTGAATCCACCCTTTACCGTGGGTAATAATCAGCGTTTGGCCCAGCGGATGGGTGTGCCACGCGGTTCTTGCGCCGGGTTCAAACGTGACCGTCGCTCCGCCAACGCGTGCGGGTTCGTCGGCTTTAAAGGGCGCATCGATACGTACGCGACCGGTGAAATAGTCCTGCGGCCCTTGCGCAGAGGGAACCGATGCACTGCGGATGATTTTCATACTGCTCTCCCGTATTTGGATACGTTTTAAAGCGTAGCTGGCAGGCGAGAAATTATTGCAGGCAGCGCCCGTTCGCGATCTGAACCGCGACTGGCACCGGTCATTAACCCGGTTTTCTGCGCCCTTATCCACTTCGCCTGAAAAAGTGACAGGGCGATCATAATCCTCACCGATTACCGGCACTATGGGGATAAAACGGCATGATCTTATGCGTAACACTCATTAATGGCGGCGTAGCGCCATTACGGCACTCGCAAGGGTAAACAGCGCCATGATCCACGCCATCGTCCACGGCGTTCCGTCGCGAAACCACGTCAGTAGCAGCGACGAGATAATACCGCTGCCATATTGCAGCGAGCCAATCAGCGCCGAGGCGGAACCGGCGATAGCGGGTACGGCGTCGAGCGCGGCGGCGGTTGAGGTGGCAGCGATAATGCCGTTCATCGAAAAAAACAGGAACACCGGAATGATCACCGCAGCAATACCGCCGAACTGCAACTTCACCGCCAGCGCCAGGGTCACCATTGCCAGCGCGGCAATCGTGACGGCAATTTTCAGTAACTTATCCAGCGGATGGCGCTGCACCAGCCGCCGGTTCAGAAAGCTCACTCCCATTAAACCGACAATATTGATGGCAAACAGCCAGCCGTAATATTGCGGATCAATGCCGTAATAGCGGATGTAAACAAACGGCGAACCGGTAATAAAGGCATAGGCGGAGACGTAGAAAAAGGTCACACACAGCGTGTAACGCATAAACGCGCGGTTACGCAGCAGTGCGAAGTAGTTTCGAAACGCGCCCGGCAGCGAGGCTTTGGTGCGCTTTTCGGTGGGTAAGGTTTCCGGCAGGAAATAGAGAGAAAGAAACATCAGCGCGCCAATCCCTGCCAGCAGCCAAAAAATGGCATGCCAGCTGGTGATTTGAATAATTTGTCCGCCCGCCAGCGGCCCAACGATCGGCGCAATCGCCATAATGATGGTTAACGTGGAGAGCATTTGCGCCGCGCGGGTGCGGGCAAACAGATCGCGGATCATCACCCGCGCCAGCATCGGGCCGGTGCAGGCACCGAAAGCCTGAAACACGCGCCAGAACACCATCTGGTGGATTTCAGTGGAGAGCGCGCATCCGGCAGAACCTATGATAAACAACAGCATACCGATAAACAGCGGAATGCGGCGGCCGATCGCGTCGCTGATTGGCCCCCACACCAGCTGCGCCAGCGCGAAGCCGACCAAAAACCCGGTGATGGTCAGTTCGATATCGCCCTGAAGCTCTTTTGCCATCAGGGGCATTGCGGGCAGGTAAATGTCCGTCGACAGGGAGGTAAAGGCCATCAGCGCGCTGAGGATCGCGAGAAATAGCGGCCCGTGGAGCTTGTTGTTCATAAAATCCTGATTAAGTCACGAGGGGAACGCCGACAAAGGCGGAACGGTATCTTAATCAGTGCGGCACAAATGATAACGCCATTAAATCATAATGACGTTATGAGCCAGATTCATGAGTGGCGCTCGCTTACCGTCATGGTGAAAATAACCGGTTGGCTGCTTTCATTGGCGTAGTGGTGCGCGGTGTCGGTTTGCGCCACGGCGGAACAGCCTTCACCCACAACGAGCGCCGTTTGCCCCACCTGAATGTGCAGCGTACCGTGCTCAACGTGCAGCAGTTCCACGGTGCCGGAAGGGTGCCCTGGCGAGGCGAACCGTTCGCCGGGGAACATCTCCCAGCGCCACATCTCCAGCATATCCGGCCCGCTGGTGCCTGCCAGCAACCGCGCAGTGCCACCATTTTCGCCCTGCCACAATGTGGGAATATCTTTTTTTTCTATCAGATGCGCGGTCGGTTTACTGGCGACATCGACAATATCTGCGACGGAAACCCCCATCGCGGCGGCGATTTTACACAGCAGGGCGATGCTCGGATTGGCGAGACATTTTTCGATCTCTACCAGCATGCCTTTGCTGACGCCCGCGCGGCGGGAAAGCTCATCCAGCGAGAGTTTTTGTTGTTTACGAAACGCTTTAATACGGGTTGCCACCGCTTCACTGACGCGATGCACATCTGCGCCGGAGTCGGTCGGTTTATTGACTTTTTTGGTCATCGGTCGATACTGTGCAATAAAATGGTCACTAAAAAGGATTATCCGATGCTTTCCGTTCAGCCGTCAATCGATGCCCGTCTTGCCGCCATCGCCCCTGGTTTTCGCGCGCTTAGCGTGTATGTTGATGCCGCGCCGCTACTGAACCCGCACGTGGGCGAAGCGGCACTGGCGAGTGCGTGTGAATGTGTCGCGGCGGGCGGCCCGACCTGGTCGGATGCGCATCTGGCGGCATGGGATGAGGTGTTTAAGCGCTTCGGCGCGAAGCCAAAACGTACGCCCTGTTCGGCGCAGGCGCTGCGAAAACGTGTGCAGCGCGACGGCGTGGTACCTGCAATTGACCCGGTGGTGGATCTCTATAATGCCATCAGCCTGCGCTACGCTATTCCGGTGGGTGGTGAGAACATTGCCGCCTATCACGGCGCGCCGCGTCTGACGCTCGCTGACGGTACGGAGCTGTTCGACATGATGAAAGAGGGCGAGCTGGCGCACGAGTCGCCGGAGCCGGGGGAAGTTATCTGGCGCGATGACACAGGCGTAACGTGCCGCCGCTGGAACTGGCGCCAGGGTGTGCGCACCCGCCTGAGCGCTGCCGACAGCCAGATGTGGTTTATCCTCGAAAGCCTGCCGGAAATGCCGCTGGACGCATTATGTGAGGCAGGCGACGAACTGATAGCCGGATTGCAACGTATGATGCCGGGCTGTCGTGTTGAAAAAACCATGCTCGGATTTGATCTCTGAAGGGGGAAGAATGGATTTCACAGGATTGAGCGCATTTCCGCTGTCGCCGCTGCGCGATGAACGGCTGGATGAAGCGGCTTACGTGAAGTTGATTGAACGGCTGCGTGTCGCCGGCGTCGATTCGATTGGCGCACTGGGTTCGACGGGGTGCTACCCCTATTTCAGCCGCACCGAGCGAGCCAATGCGCTGCGCCTGGCGACGGAACATTCCGGCGCGGTTCCGGTGATTGCCGGAATTGGCGCCTTGCGCACGCGCGATGTGCTGTGGCTGGCGGAAGATGCGCAGAAAGCGGGCGTTAGCGCCGTGCTGCTGGCACCCGTTTCCTACCACGCATTGACTGAAGACGAAGTGTTCAGCCTGTTTGCCGCCGTGACGCGCGAACTCTCCGTGCCGCTCTGCGTGTACGATAACCCCGGCACTACCCATTTTACCTTTAGCGACGAGCTGCTGCTTCGTATTGCGCAGTTGCCCAATATCGGCTCAATCAAAATTCCACCGATTTCCGCACCCGTGCGGGCTGCGCGCCTGCGCCCGCTAATCCCACAGAGCATCACGCTGGGTATTAGCGGCGATGCCGTCGCGGTTGACGGTCTTAGCGCCGGATGCGGCGTCTGGTATTCAGTGCTGGGCGGCCTGTTCCCGCAAGCGGCGCTGGCGATTACCCGCGCGGCGCAGGCCGGTGATTTTGCACAGGCGCGCGCCCACTCTGACGCATTGCAACCGTTGTGGGACATCTTTAAACGCTACGGCGGCAGCCTGCGGGTAATGGCCACAGCGGCAGAACTGCTGGGTTTAGCGGGCGCATCGTCCCTGCCTGCGCCATTGCGGACGCTCTCCGGCGATGCGCGCCGCCAGGTGGCGGAAGTGATTGAGCAACTGCGGTTAGTCTGACGCTTACTCGTTGAACGTTCCGTTTTGCTCCGTTGCATGAGGTATTTTGTATATCCCATTGACATATCCCATTGATAAATTATGCTGTCATTCAGTGTGAAATTTCACCAATGGAGGCGCGTGTGGAAAAAACGACAGTTTTCAAAAGCAACCGGAGTCAGGCCGTGCGTTTGCCAAAGGCAGTTGCGCTGCCGGAGGACGTGAAACATGTTGATATCATTGCCGTAGGAAGAACACGCATCATTACTCCCTCCGGGGAAGCCTGGGATAGCTGGTTTGATGGTGAAAGTGCGTCACCAGATTTTATGGCTGCACGGGAGCAGCCAGAGGAGCAAGACAGGGAAGACTTTTGATGCTCAAATTTATGCTGGATACGAATATTTGCATTTTCACTATCAAGAACAAACCTGAAATCGTCAGGCAGGCTTTTAATCAGCACAGCGGGCAGATGTGTATCAGCTCTGTCACCTTGATGGAGCTGATTTATGGTGCCGAGAAATCGGCCATCCCCGACAAAAATTTGCGGGTTGTGGAAGGGTTTACAGCACGCCTGGAAGTGCTGCCATATGGTGTCGATGCTGCTGTTCATACAGGCCAGTTGCGTGCGGAGTTAGCCAGAGCAGGTACGCCAGTAGGGCCATATGATGCCATGATTGGCGCACATGCTCGCTCACTGGGACTGGTACTTGTCAGCAATAACACTCGCGAGTTTGCTCGTATACCTGGCTTGCGCTTGCAGGACTGGACCTCGCATTAGCCTGATGATTGCGCCCCCAGCCGTTTCGCCACAAACCGTGAGATTGCCGGGCCGGTTATCAGCACCAGGATAAACCGCCCGGTCTGCATCGCCATCACAAACGAGATATCCACATGGCTTGACGAGGCGATAATCGCCACCGTATCCGCGCCGCCGGGGCTGGTGGCAAGGTAGGCGGTAAGCGGGTCGATTCCGGCGAACTGCACCAGTAGCCAGGCAAAACCGCAGCACACCGCGACGAGCGTCAGCACCGACAGCAGTACGCGCGGCAGTGCGCGGGCGGCGTAGCAGACAATTTCGCGTGTAAAACGCAAGCCGATACTCCAGCCAATCATCGCGTAGGAGAGCGCCAGCAGCCATGGCGGCAACTCCAGCGTCAGCAAACCGGTATCTTCAACCATTATCCCCAGCGCTAACGTTATCAGCATTGGGCCGGAGGGGATTTTGACGCAGCGGGCAATCAGATAACCTGCGGCAATCACCAGTAATGTCCCGGCAAATGGCAGCCAGCGCACCGGGCTAAATAAGGTGAAAGCGGCGACCGCATGATCCGCGCTCTCCGTTCCCATCCATATGCGGGTCACCAGCACCGCGACCAGCGCCACGATCATCACCCGCAGATACTGCATAAACGCCACCAGACGGACATCCGCGCCAAAGCTCTCGGCCATAATCGTCATCGCCGCCGCCGCCCCTGGCGACGATCCCCAAATCGCTGTTGAACCGGGGAAAACCTGCAATTTCGCCATGATCCAGCCAAGAATGGCGCTGGCGAAAATAACGGAGAAAATACAGCTGATAAAAAGCGGCCAGTCGGCGGCGATGCGGCCAAAGACTGACGGCGGGATCGCATGCGCAATCATCGCGCCGACCACCGCTTGCGCGGTGGCGAAGGATTTTTTACTGACGGTAACTGGCCGGTTGAAGATGGCGAGAAGAATGCCGGAAAACATCGGACCCAACAGAAGCGCTGCGGGCAGATGGATCAATTCCATCACAGTAACGAAGAGCAATGAAAGGACGATAAGCTGTAACCAGTTGCGAAACCAGGGGACATGTGTCGCCATTAGCGGCACTCCCTGCACGCCACCGCAGCGGCGGTAAAATCAATCAACGGCATAGCGCTTCCCGAAAAATAACATGTTGAAAAGCAAGGTTGGGTCTTTGAATGTAAGTGTTCTTCACCCTCCCTGCAAATGTGCTGTTCCTCACGGCAACCGGGTTTAACAGACCTTACTCGCTTCCCGGCGGAATTTGCCGGCCGCGTATTCGCAGTTGTCTGCCATTGATTAACCCTGCGCCACCTGTCGATTTAGCTCGCGTTGGAACGGAGCGGTTTATTAGCGGAGAGTATTTATTCAAGAGAATATATTTTTTCTAATTCAACTATTTTCTGCTTTCGTAATAAATTGATTGGTATAGGCTATTCTAGCTATAGGTTTTGATATTTATGAAAATTCCTAATCTCTTGATAGCTTCCTTGCGTTATGTAACCGCAGTGACTAATTTTTTATTACTCTGTGTCATTGTTGTTATTTTATAATTGTTAACTTATTAATTTTTAATGTTTTTTCTTATTGTTGATTACATCAATTTTTATTGCTGTATTTTTATTTAAGTTAAAAATAATACTTTTGGGCCATTGCTTCCTAAAACTTCGTTCTTTCCTAAGCGAAATTGAACTCAGGCACCCATGATTTCTGTTATGGATTAAATGGCTATCTTTATGGATTTTGTGGCTGCTACTGGGGTGTTCGTTTCATCTTTTTTTTGGCGAAAGCCAGGGGCGGTAGCATTTTTCATTTTAATTATTTTCCAGGTTAATAATTGTATCTCGTTGCCAAACGCGATATAACATTCCAAATTAAACGGAAGCATAATTTCGCTTTCGCTAAAATTCGCTGGCAAATAATATTTCCCGGAGGTTGGATATGTATATCATCTCTCAGGATAGCTATTTTGTCATGGGCATGGATAAGCTGCTTAAAGCCATTAACCCGCATGCAACGCATACACTGGTTGCCTTTGATCGCGGTGATGGAAAGATATTGTTTTTTAGTATGAATTCATTGCTTTATATTTTAAGTGAAGAAAAAGGGTTTAATTCATTTATTTGCACTCGATTTATTTCAATCGATAAATCTTCATCTGTATCTTTGCTACGGCACGAGATCAGAAAGATACTTAATTTCCTCAAGGGTCATGAGGATATATATTCCTTTCGCGAAGTCCATTTTAGCGCGACGGAATATAAAATTATGTTGCGGTTTCTTGAGTACCAGTCCAGCGACACCATTTCGCAATCGCTGGGCATTGATAAAAAGATCGTCAGTAATTATAAAAACGCGATACTGCGTAAACTGGGTTTAAACAGTATGGCGGAGCTTATTCATATTTATAATAACTGGAACGACTGTTTTTGCTGCTCCGAAGGAAAAGTCATGGCCGATGCGATATTTCTTCCCCGTGTCGGGACGAATGAGCTAAAGATGATAAGACGCGGGAATAATCACGTTACAGAACCTGTGGTTTCGCCTCTTTATTCTGGCAGCTTTTCTCATATACCCGCGCTGCGGACTGGTCAGCGTTCTTTATTAACCATATAGCAATAGTTTATTGCTTTTATTGCTGTTTATTCAAAATTCTTGTGCGCTTATCCTGCTTCGTATCGGGTTGCTAACCGCAACCACAGTGACCGAATCAAGAAAGGATAAGCCACCATGTTATTCGATAACTATTCCCTGAATACGCTCGCATTGACTAACCGTATTGTTATGCCACCGATGACCCGCTCCCGCGCCGGAGCTGGCGATGTGGCAACCGATATGATGGCGGATTACTACGCCCAACGCGCCAGTGCCGGGCTGATTATCAGCGAAGGCACGCAAATCAGCCAGCAGGGCCAGGGTTACGCCTGGACGCCGGGTATTTACAGCGACGCGCAAATTGCTGGCTGGAAAAAAGTGACCGATGCAGTGCATCGCGCAGGCGGCAAAATCTTTGCCCAGTTGTGGCATGTGGGGCGCGTTTCTCACACCGTTTTGCAGCCGGGTAATGCGGCACCGGTTTCCTCGTCGGCGATTCAGGCCGAAGGCGTAAAAGTATTTGTCGATGTGGAAGGGCGCGGACCGGAAAATGGCGTCGGTGATATGGTTCAGCACTCGATGCCGCGCGCATTAACGGTGGAAGAAATCCCCGCCATTGTTAACGATTACGCGCAAGCGGCGCGTAACGCGATGGCCGCCGGTTTTGATGGTATTGAACTGCACGGCGCTAACGGCTACCTGATTAACCAGTTTATTGATTCGCAATCGAACCTGCGTGACGACGAATACGGCGGTTCGTTGCAAAACCGTCTGCGCTTTATGAAAGAGGTGGTCGAAGCCGTTTCGGCGGCGATTGGTAAAGAGCGTGTCGGCATTCGTCTGGCACCGCTGACTACGCTGATGGGTTCGCGCGACGATACGCCGGAAGCCACGTATCTCGCGGCGGCCAGCGTACTGAATGAGATCGGCATTGCTTACATTCACATCGCTGAAGCGGACTGGGACGACGCGCCGGTGATGCCTGCGGCTTTTAAAGAGGCGCTGCGTATTATTTTTCACGGCACGCTGATCTACTCTGGCAAATACACGCCGGAGCGCGCCGAAGAAGCGCTGGCAAAAGGCTGGGCGGATCTGATTGGTTTTGGCCGACCGTTTATCGCCAACCCGGATTTGCCGTACCGCCTGCAACATAACCTGCCGCTCAATGAACCGATCAGGGAGAAATTCTTCGGCGGCGGCGCAGAAGGCTACCTGGATTATCCATTGCAGAGAGCGTAATAACGAACGGGGGCAAATGCCCCCGTTTTTGCGTGCTGCAAACTGCCGTCAGAAATCGTAGGCATTAATCACTTTCATTAATGCCGCGTCATTCTTGTATTTTTCCCGCAGCGCTTTGAGCTGTACCACCGCTTTGCCACAGGTGGCTTGCAGGCTGGCATCCAGCTCTTTTTGGCGCTGTTCGTCGAGGTCGGAATCCTGCTCGCCGGCGAAATGCTCGCATTGATCGGCAAGATTACGAAAATCCTGCACATCTTTCGGCAACGGGGCGGCGGCAATGCTGGTGTTGAGAATAAAGGCGGTGGAGAGAATAAAAAGGTAACGCTTCATCGGTTGTTGTCTGTCGGAATATCGGGGCGCTTATTTTACGCCTTAATAGTGGCGATGGAGAGAGGGAAACGAACGACTTTTTACGCCTTTTTTCAGGCGGCGATGTGTCGCTGATGCCGTCGTTTAACCTGACCACGACGTTCGCTGACGCGGCGTTTTTCATCGCATTTTCTTTCTATACCTGAGCAGGAAACCATCTGGATTTATTTCCGTCAGTGCCAGCAAACAGAGCCTGCGACAGGCTCTGTTTGAGATGCGGCAAACGCGCCGGGATTCACTCTGACCGTGATTGCAGCCAGGCGTTTTTCATCACCCCTTTCACTTCCCTGAGCTGCTTGCGCGTTTTATCCAGCGCCGTCGCCAGCCACCCCTCTTTATCACTGTATTTCACCAGTACGATGCAGCCCTGCATCACTTTCACCAGAATATGTTGCCTGGTATTAAACCCGGCATCGCGCAGCCACTTGCCGGAAAGCGTGATGCTCGGCGTGCTCGCGTCGCCCTGATTCGGGCGATATCGCACAATTACGTTGTGCTCGGTTCCGGCGATGGTGAAGTCTGAGGTAGAATGCGGATCAGCCATTATCAACTCCTTGATAGTTGGGGATGGTTAGACGCTCCGGTTGTGTTCCAGCACATCGGGGCGTTGTTTAGATAGGAAGGAATCCTTTTAGGTGGCCTCCTATAAAGGTGAGAATAGTTAAATAGGTGGCCCCATGTCAATCATATCCCGCGAGAAAAAACCGAAAGGTGGCGGCCAGTCACCGCAGTTTAAAATGCGCATAGATCCAGCGTTGAAAGAACAGCTTGATGCCGTGGCGGCAGAAGAAGGGGTAAGCCTCGCCAGTTGGTTAAAGGAACTGGCGAGGGAGGCTTTGCGGGCTAAGGGGATAGAGCCAAAAGGGTAATATCTTCGATATCCAAATATTATTATCTTTGTTGTTTTGCTTTTATCCTGTATTTGATGCGGTTCAAACTAATTTTTGAGTAAAGCCCTTTGTATTAATGAAAAGACTTTATTATTTTATAATCGGCAAAACAATTAAAAATCTAGTCTTTTAATTTTGTTAGGCGGTTTTGATATTTAACTTTGGAAGAAAACTTGAGCCATTAATGGGCTTTTATTGTTACATGTTGATTAAATTAGCTGTGATATGATTATTTCAATTTCATGTATTAAACTTAATTACTATATCAATGTATGTTGAGGTATGCCATGAATAATAAAGAATTTGCTGAAGCGCTAAAGGCAAAAAAGGCGTTAATCGTTCATTTTTCAAATCTTGCAAGTATGTCAAGGAATCAGCCATTCCCCGATGATCTTAAAAATGTGATCGAATCACCCACTTCAAATCCATTATCATGTTGTATTGTCTGGCCTGGTCATACGATGAGTCTGCCTGGTAGCGTTGGTGTAATAATTGAACCTGCTTTACCTAATATTCATGGCGTTTGTGCAACAGATGCTGGAACTTCTGATAATAATGGAGAAATAAATTCATTCGCGAAGCCACTCTCGCAAGAAATTTTAGAAGAAATATATGCATTTTCAGATCCGTATAACGAATGTATCGTTATCAAACCTAAAGTCATTGGTATTTATATTGATAATATAAATTATATTAGTGTCAGGAAGAAACAAGAATTGCGATGTGGTGATTATTTCGAAAGTAATATCGGTCCAATGGAGGGATATTTATCAGAAATTTTCGATTGTTTTGAAGGTCTCAGTATTTTTACTTTCATTGATGGCGAAATCGTTTCAATCAATAGACAAACACCTTATTTATAGCCCATCTCTAACTTTTGGCGGAAGATCACAGGAGTCTAATATGTTTCATAAGTCCTTGTATTAATTTTTTTTATTCATCATATAGCTCTCCTTTATACACATTATTATACACATTTGCTTCACTGACAAACTATCGATAGATAAAACACCTGTGACCGATCTTACCTAGAAAAACTTTTTCTTGGAAACACTGTTCATACTGTTCACTACACATTTTTATCTTTAATATTCATATTGTTATGCTGTGAATGGTTGGTGAACAGTGAATACTTTACTGTTCACCGCTACAGGCTTATAGATGCAAACGTTATAGTCTGCTCTGAACGAGAAATGGACATCTTCCTAGTCATGGGGGGCTAGCCTATGATGTCTTTTATGCTGATCCAATACCCAGCTATACAGGCCGGTATCATTAAAACGGCCAGTGGGGCGTAAAGAATACGGCATTTTATTAAAATTGTTCTGAGCACAAAGGTGCTAATGATTTGTACTAAAACCCAGCCAGTTACCCCTCCTAACCACCCTTCGTACCAGCCAATATAGACTCCAAGCCAAATTGAAAGAGGTATGCAGGCAAAAACGAAAGGGATAAAAATCCATTGATGCACAAGCCCCGGTGTATGCAAGCGATAAGGATCTTTTTGCCAGTCAGAAGCAATCGAGAAGGCCATAAATGATGCGAACTCCATCAAAACTAATGCTGTAAAACTACCTTGTTGAGCAAACGTAGTGAACATTTGGAGCCTCATTACCTTATGTTTTCACGTCACTTTATACGTTGTTATCCCACTCAGACAACGTCCGCTTAGCACAAAGCGGCCTTGCTGATAAGAGTCCGCTATGAGCGATCTGCGGACATTGCTATTAGCATTCTGAGCGAATCAACAGAGAGCAGAACAGAAGTAATAGGCTTATCAGGCAACGAGATAATTCTAAGGCGATAGATCGATAACTCATTAAAGATAAAACGCCAAAAATATTTTATATTTATACGTTAAGATGTCGTTAAGCATTACCCCCTGAGTATTCAGAGGGGTAGTTATTATTGTGCATACATCTAACTCAATCTATTGATAAATGAGCTTTGAGTGCATTATGTATATAAATTTTCTGACCAAGTAAAATGTCATCATCCCCACGAAAGGAGAAACGAAACCTTTTCTTTCCTTCCTGACTTTCACTAGAATAATTACCAATGACCCCAATCCTATATAGGTCTATTAATATCTCAGTCATTGAGCTCTTATCAAGAAGTTTTTTTGTGTCAGGGTAGGATTGCGCAATGTTCTCTGCATGTGTAGAAATCTCTTGAATGGTTGAAATTTGAGTATACCCATAGAGGATATTCTTGATCCCATTTATTTCTTCTGACTTGTATTTTGCTTTAAGTTCTTCAGTCAGTTCAACCCAACATGCAGAAGAATACCTTTTTCTAATCGCTTCCAGAGACTGAGTGCTAAAAGTACTCTCCTCACCATAGCTCTCTTGTGCGGAAAGTAACAACCTGACAATATCGCGAGGACGATACCAAGAATTATGAAGGAGATATGTTTGAGGTTTTTTATTATGGATAAGCTTAGGGAAGTAAGTACTCCACAACTCAGCTGGATGTAATACCCCTAACCCAAATTCTTCTCGAGAGTTGTTTATCCTCTGCTCTACAATATGAAGTAATGGCTGTTGAATTGAATCAACGCCAGCACGGTTCCAAACTATATCAGTACCAAAATCAGTAAGCGGCTTATTTATTTCCTTCCCTAAAGAATCAACTGAATTTAAAACCTCAGAGCGAATAGCTGCGAACAAGCATAGATTGAATCCGCTCCTCTTACATATAGAGTTAATTCTTTCAATCGTTATAATTAAATCCCTTAACAACCTAGAGTCACGCTGATATTGTTTTTTGGTTGTATAATTAAGCTCAAGCTCATCAAAGAAAATATTAACGCCATCTTTTGAAGGTAGAAGTGACTCAAATGCAGAATCAGCCTCTTGGATTAATTTATAAAAAGCAATCTTTGCCACACCATTGTTATCCCAATCAAAATCAAGATTTAACTTGGGGTCTTTGCTGATCTCGATATTGCCTTTTCTAATGCTCGGTATCAATTTTGAAAAAAAGCCTCTTTCATTTCCCTCAGCTTTCTCCGATCTCATTAAAGCATGAAATCTTGAGAGATTTTCATTTTTCTGAAAGGCATCAATGCCATTTTGGGTTATCATGTCAGATATGAGTTTATATATAAACCAACGCCAAACATTTTCGAAGTCACTTCCTTCAAAGTCAGAACTGTTTTCGATCACCTCTTCAATTCTTGAGGCTTTGCTGAAATCTTTCTTGGTCTCCTCACTAACTTCTGATTTGAAAAGTATGAATTTTGATGTTGTGTTTTTTTGCTCATCCAAGACAATGGATATGTATCTTAATAGTGCGGTTTTACCTGTTCCTTTCAATCCTGTAATGAAGTATTTATTGTGGTTTATGTATTTATCTACATTTAAAGCAGGAGGTACGACATATAGTTTTTTAAATCTTAATCTCTCATCAGGGCTATTAGTTAATAACTCATTTTTCGCATCAGTTGTACCTAAGTATATATCTGATATTTTCATAGGTGCCTTAATTACCCTTAATTTATGCAAATGTGATATGCTATAATGTTCGTGAAATCAAAGAACATTACCATATAACTGTTACCGATTGAACAAAATTTAGTAAGACTGTTATCTCATAATTGTAGATTTCGAAAGAAGTAATACACTGAGGTAGTTGCAACGTCCGCTTTTGGCCCTGAGCGGTCTGATAAGTTTTGAGGGTAAAAGTTTTTTCTTGGAAAAACTGTTTACTCTGGCTCTGACCGATATTCAGATAAAAAAGACCGGCAATGCCGGTCCGGGTAGATTATGTTGAGGTGGGTTCATTGCACTTTGGCAGCCAGTCGGCGTTGCTTTCCTCCCGCAGTGTGAGGTTGGTCTGCATCCCCTGATTTGTCCTGCGTTTGTCGTAATTCAGGCCGTACTCTTTCAGCATGGTTGGCAGTCCCTTGCCGAACGAGGTCAGGCTGAGGGTGTTTTTGTAGCCGTGCGCCTCCATGTAGACCAGATAGGCGTGATAAAGATACTGGCGAGGCTGGCGTGGAATAATGTTGGCATTACCCATATACATGCCGTCAGCGTCAGGCAATGCCTCCAGATAGCCGCAAAAATCAAACGCCGGGTCGGCGTCGCGCTTGATGCTGAGCGCCTCGCCGGAGTTCTGCTGCGACTGGAGCAGCGTGCGGGCGGTCATCGGGTCGCTGAAACGCTGCATAAGCTGGCGCACAATCACCGCCAGCTCGCGGGCGATTTTATCCTTCAGGTGCGGGTCGCGTTCTTCCGGGGCAATCTGTTCCGGGAAATGCAGAATAACCCGGCGGCGCGATACACCGCCGCTGCGGTCGGTGAAGCGCATCGGGTTGTTGTTCACCGCCAGAATCACCGCCGGAATATGCGTGGAATACGCATCCCGGTATTTCGGGTCAACTGACACGGCATCGCCGCCGGTGATGGCCTTGAGCCCGGCGCCGTCACCGCTCCATTTCTCCTGGTCAGGCAGACGGATGAGTGAGAAGCCAATCAGGGATGCACGCTTGCGCGGGTCTTCCAGTGTATCGATATCGGCTGATGTGGCGTTATCTTCCCCGGCGAGCAGGGTCGCAATCTCGGCCAGAACACTTTTCCCACTGCCACCCGGCCCGGTCACCTCAAGAAAGAGCTGCCAGTCGTAGCGGTTCGCCAGCACCATAAACAGCGCGGCGAGTATCACGTCGCGTTTGTCGGCACGGCCACCGGCGGCGCGGTCGAGCCAGCGCCAGAAATGCGGGGCATGGGTTTCCAGTGTTTCGCCCGCCACCGGCGGGGTGAAATCCACCTCACACAGGGTGCGCAGCCAGTGGGATTTGTGGTGCGGGCTGAACGTGCCGCTCACGGTATCAAGTACGCCGTTACGAAAGCCAATCAGACGCCGCGCCGGAGCGCCCTGTTGCGGAACAATCAGTTTCAGGGTCTCCACCACCGACGCAATTTTGCCTGATGAGAACGGCGCGCGCAGACGCTGGAAAAGTGCTGCCACATCGCGGGAGAAGTCAGCCGGGGAAATCACTTTCCAGGCTCCGGCCTCAAAGCGGGAAAGAAGCTGGCCGTTAGCATCCACCGCCAGCGCCTCGCCGTAGTGCTCATGCACCCGCATCGCCTTTTCACTGGTGCTCATGGCGGTAAATTCCGCTTCGCTCATGGTGTCGAACGGGCTGGCGACCGGCGGCTTAATGGCATCGTAAAGCGCCCGGCGCGTGGCGTCCTCACCGTTCAGGGTAAAGGCATCATTCCAGTCACCGAACACCGGCGGCAGGGCAACAATTCCCTCGCAGGCTTTTGCGGCCGCAGCGGCTTTTGTCTGGCCGTCGCCGTTCAGGTCACGGTCAGCCGCGAGGACAATCTGACAGGACGGGTGCTTTTGTCGGGCGAGGCTCGCCAGAGAAAGCAGGTTCACGGACGACAGCGCCACCATCACGGTTTCACCGGTCAGGTGATGCACGGTCAGCGCAGTGGCGTAACCTTCTGCTATCCACAGACGTTTTCCTGCCTGTTTTTCACCGTTGATAAGGTGACAGGCTCCCTTCACCTGGCCGCCTTTCAGGGTGCGCTTGTTGCCGTCAGCGTTAATGAGCTGGAGGTTAACCAGCTCTGATTTATCGTCATACAGCGGGACAACCACATCCCCGGCGCGGTATGTCACGCCACCGGTTTTGTGCGTGGTTGTCAGCGTCAGGCATTCCAGAGCAGGAAAACCCTTGCGGGTCAGGTAGGCGTTACCGGAGGCTGAGCGGCTTTTTGCCAGCAGACTGGCCGCCAGCGCGGCGGCCGCCCTGCGACTGGCTTCGGTTTCTGCCGTATCAGCAGCAATCACCTCCGGGGCAAGCGGCGACAGATTACCGGTCACGGCATTCACCCGGTCGGCGGCCTCGCTGACCGTCACGCCCAGCGCCTTTTCAACCAGGCTCAGCCCGTCACCCGCGCCGCACTGGTTGCAGAACCATGTGCCGCGCCCCTCTTTATCATCAAAGCGGAAGCGGTCAGCGCCGCCGCACACCGGGCAGGGCTGATGCCGGTTTTTAAGGACCTTCACACCCAGCGCCGGGAGAATGCGCGGCCAGTGGCCGCACGCCTGTTTCACGGTTTCCGTTACGTTCATTTTCATTAGTTTTTTCTCCCTCAGTGCAGCACAGGCATTTTGATATGGCGGGCGCAAAGTTCGTCCATGACGGCGAGCCCCAGAAAGGACAGTGACGGGGCGGCCTTAAGCGGCCCGGCTTCCATCAAATCTTCAAGGAGCGCGCAGGCAATCTGGCGGCCTTTTTCCTCGCCGTGCTGACGCAGATAAAACCCTTCCAGCTCGGCAGCGATGGCGGATTCCAGCGCATCGAGGGTGAGGTGTGGGTAACGGTGCTGATGTGTGCACAGGGTCAGCCAGGCACAGGCGACGGCGCGGCGGTACAGTGCAGCACGTAATACAGGCGGTAATGGCTGTTTCATGCGTGTACCTCCTCAGTGAGCCAGCGCCGGTTGCAGCGTTCGACCACATCGTCAAGCCGGGCGGTCATCAGGTGAATGACAGAGGCGAGCTGTAAATGTTGTTCCGGTGACTGGCAGGCACCGGAAACATCCTGCGATATCAGCATATTTCCGACGAACTGGCCGACATTACGCAGGTGTTCAAGATGCCGGAGGTCAGTGTGGGTGATGGTCAGGGTCATTTCTTTCATGCAGGTACCTCCGCAACCGGCAGACGGGCGGCAAAGGAGAGAACGTAATCGCGAACGAGGGAACGGCGTGCGGCGTGTTCATCACCGGCCACGGTGCGTAGCATACGGATACGGGGTGTCCGGTCTGCACGGCGAACGGCAGCGAAGACAAAGACGAACTGCGGGTGTGACGGGGTGAGGATAGTAGCCATGATGGCAGCCTCCTTGAAGTAACGGTTATTGCCACCACCGGAGCTGCAAATCTCATGGGTGGTAGCCCGGACGGGGTTTGCAGTACCGGCCTTCAAGGAAACCGGCCAGCCCGAAGGCTGCCCCGCCCGGACCACCATTATCTGACAGGAGCCACGGTGTAAGCACCACAGCCCGAAAAATAGGTGTGTCTGAGCCACGACATAAAAAAACACGCCAGGCGCGTGTTGTGTCGCCTTGAAGTTACACGGGCTGCAAATCCCGGCTGCCGATTTTGCGACAGCGGGAAAACTATACCTGGAAACGCCGACAGGAAGCAAGCCAGAAAAAGGGGCGTTTTGCTGACCGGGCAACATCATGCGTCACAGCCCCGGTTACGGTCGGAGATTCGCGCAGTCATCCAGGCAGTAATTTCACTGTGCAGCCAGGCGACATTTTTCCCGCCGAGAGAAACCTGCTGCGGAAAGGCATTGCGGCTGATGAGGTCGTAAATGGTCGAGCGCGACAGGCCGCATAAATGCATCACTTCCGGCAGGCGTAAAAAGCGCTCCTGAACAGCATCAGAAACCGGCATCAACGGTGCCGCAGGGGCAGAAGACGGGGAAGAAAAAGCGGTGTGCATCGGGCTACCTCATAATGTCCATACAGTGCCGGTTGTGTCTTTCCGGCTTCGGGTAGCGCTCTATTTTGTGAATAAAAACGGACAATGCAACAGGGAAAAAATGGGCTGAAGCCAGCTAATTGCAGCTCAAAAAAACAGCACCTGTGGAATACAGGGCAATATAGAGGAATAGTGGGCAGGAGGTTAAAAATGATACAGGTAAATATTATTCTGCCTATTGATTCCCTGTTATTAACAGGAAGAAAAAAGTAAAAAAATAACAGTGGTGAGTGCGTGACATAAAAGTGCGGTGAACAGTAGTGAACAGTCGGTGAACACTAAATTTACCAACTGTTCACCCTTTAACTTACTGTATTACTTATTCTTTTATTTATCAGTGAACAGTGTGAAGAGTTAACTACAGAAAAACAAACAGAAAGAGGGCTTTTCCTGGGACCTCTTTCTGGCGAGCCGGTTTTTTCAGCGGCTTTCTGTGCCATCCCGGCCACAACTGCAACCGGTCGTCTCGTTGTGCAGGGCGCGGCAGAATGCGCTTACATTGACAACACAGAGAGCCCCGCCATGAAAACTGAACTTATGACCTCCATCATGAAAACCATCGGCAGCACGCAGACCGGTGCCTCCCGCGCCGTTATCGACGGTGCCCTTAAGACCGTGCATAAAAAAGCCGCAGAGGATAACGCCGCCGCCGTCAACCGTGCCCTGAAGGTCTTTACAGAGGCAAAAGCCGCCCACACCGGCAGCATGATAAAACTGAACGACATCGGCGCAGCCATCACGCGCAGCGAAAAGGAACGTCATAGCGCACTCGAGGAAAGCGCCGCAGCAGAAAAGAGCTGGCGCGAACGTTTCCGCAGTCTCGGCGGTGCCATGACACCGGAGCTCAAAGCCGGACACAGCAGATACATCGCCGGTCGTGAGCTGGCGGAGGAGTTCACCGGCCTGATTGCTGAACTGGAGACGGACAAATCCCGCGCCATGCTGGAAGCCTGCACGACAGGTAAAACGTATGTCACTGAGCATGCACGGGCGTTTAGCGTCTGCGCACAGGCAGAGTGGGCAGAGGCCATGCGGGACATCAGCCCGGCGCTGGTGCGGGCGTTCTGTCTGCGCCTGCGTGCGCTGGAGCTGAACGGTGCGACGCGCCCGGCGGATATTCTGGCTGAGGAGCTGCACATGCATGTTGCGGTGCAGGCACAATTTTATAACTTTGACATGGACAATGAGCCGGTGTTCTCACAGCTCGGCATGCACCGTCCGCCGCTGACCGGCGTGGATA
Organism: Kosakonia pseudosacchari; assembly: GCF_015167415.1. NCBI lineage: Bacteria > Pseudomonadati > Pseudomonadota > Gammaproteobacteria > Enterobacterales > Enterobacteriaceae > Kosakonia > Kosakonia pseudosacchari. Next base: position 4,788,032 of record NZ_CP063425.1, on the reverse strand, counting down.
TGGCGCTGTATAAAAGTCCGCTGAAGCGTTCGCAGCTTGCCACACAACTGGCCGAAAAGAGAAAGCAGGCGGAGGGCTGAGCCATGTTTCACTGCCCGTTCTGTAAACAGCCTGCGCACACGCGTACCAGCCGCTATCTGACGGAAAATCTCAAACAGCGCTATCACCAGTGCACCAGTATTGAGTGCTCGGCCACGTTCCGCACCACCGAGACGCTTGATGGCGTGATACGCAGACCGGCGATGCCGGAAACCCCGGTTTTACGGGCAGATATTCAGCCGCAATAATTCCCCGAAAATCTCCCGATTTATATGCGCCGGTACTGGCTACCGGCTGCGCCCTCGGCCCCCCGAAAAATCGCAAAAAATCCCGATATTTTTCCGAAAAATACCCTGCATGTATCAGGTGCATTTAACTGCATTTATTTCTCTGCCAGCCTGAACCCCGCCCGCGCCAGTCCTGGCACGGCCTGAGCCCGGTCATGCATCTGCATTTAAACCGCCCTGCAAAGCGGGCAGGCGAGGCGGGGAAAGCACTGCGCGCCAGCGGTGGTGTTTAATATTAAAAATTATTGTCTGTGAGTGTGTCGTGACGGCGCGTGTGGGAGAGTGAGGCGCGATGGTGGTGGGATATGAAAAAGCCGCCTGCTGGCGGCTTCGATATGAAGGAATTAACAGGCAACTTTCAAAATTGGATAAAAAACAGTTTTATAATCATCAGGAATCGCCTCTCTAAGCCGACTGATAACTGAGCTGTTCTGAGGTAATTGCGATGCTAATTTACTAAGTAGCTCATCAAGCTTTTCACTGCGATCCCATTGGATTTTATAGCTTGAAGAATCAATTTTTTGAGCGATAGATAACAATTGTTGTTTATCGTTATAAACATATTTCATCTTAATTAAATTGACACCATCATCATGAATGTCTGAATAAGTTAAAATGAAATGAATTAACTCGCCTTTCTTGTAAGTTTCGATATGTTGATATTCACGTTCGAAAATCGATGTAACTAACTCATGGGGCTGGACCCCTTTTACCATGCAAAAAGAAATTATTTTATTAATCTCTTTCATGATTTGAGTATAGCTTGTCATTTAATCATCCTCTCTACTTCTGCGAGAACCTTATCTAAATCATTAATCGACTGGAGAAGGGCCTTGTTATCTCGCTTATCAACCGGGCCATAAGCTTTGGCCAGTTTTATAAACACATATCTTACTAATATACCATCATTAGCATCAGTTGTCTTCAAATAAGGCACGTGACGATTGAAAAGAGCATAAAGCTCTGAGCCTTTCTCACTAATGCCATTATCAATCAGTAAATTAGAAACCGCATCCTGAGTGCGGGTTTTCAGAATTTCCCTCATTAATTTTCTTGCTTGGTGAGGTCTTTTCTCAATTAACTCAGGATCAATGACTTCAGCAGCTTTCTGAACTTCCTTTTCTGCTAATTTCTGGCGTAATTCTTCCAATGCATCTTCAGGTAGATCTAAACCTGCTTGCCTGATTTTTTCTATTTGCTGATTTACTGAGTCGCTTATCTCATGTCGTTTTTGTTCGAATAATGCATTAAAATCAATATCCTCTAAGTAAGAATCCTTATCACTGACATATACGCTTTCACTTACCACCCCTGCCAATTCGTTTCCTCTTTCGACATAATCTCTATCGGTGAACGTATATTCGCGAACTGTTGCCCTGCGAGCTTTCTCCACTTCCTTTTGGAAAGTTTCCCACATGACATTTAGACCAATTTCCTCATGAAAGATCACTAAGCCATTGTTATCAATTTCGAAATGTGTGATTTCAGATGCAGGTATAGCTCTTAATATCCTCCCGACAACTTGGGCGAAGGCATTCAGACTTCGATAAGGTCGGAATATTGCTAGAACAGTGAGATATTTATGATCGTAACCTTCCATTAGCATATTTACGGAAATGACTACATCACATTGATGATTATCGACTTTCATCAAAGCATCAGAAAGATCACTTGGATCCATTTCGCTGTGTACAATGACAGAAGTCATCCCCTTATCTTTGTACCAATTAAATAAGTCTTCTGCGTGTGCTATACTACAACCCACGGCTAAAATTTTATGAGGAACTTTTTTCGAAGTATTTTTTAGCTCTTTAAGTTTTGTAATGCTATGGTCAATAACATCTAAAGAGCATTCTTTGGAAAGAGCAATGCTTTTTTCAATCCACTCTTTATCTTTGAGCATTAATATCTGTTCTTTAGATAGTTTTACTCCCGGTTGTTCCGGTGTTGTAAAAAATAGCTCATGCGCATTAACAGTTTCTTTTCTTAGCCACTTAACATATTTATCTCTCATAACCTCAGATAAAGGTGTTTCGTGAATTTTTACACCTGGAATTTCCTGATTATCGCCTCTATAGGGTGTTCCAGTAACATGAAGTATTTTTGCATTTGAAAAATAATGAAGAGTATCGCGCCAACTTTGTGCGGGTGCATGATGGGCTTCATCTATAATAATGAAATCAAAGAAATCTGGAGGCACTCTGTTAATTAATCCATTACCCCTTGTAGATGTGATTTTTTGGATGTTAGAGTAAACAATATGACTACTTAACAGATGTTCATCGGATAATTCAGATAAATATTCATTAACTATAGGAATATCTTTACTGCTAAATACAATATCAAAATTAACCCAAAAGTTATCAGCAAGGACCTCTTGTGTTTTTCTTATGCTGTCTTTTGTAATAAGTCCTGGAGTAATAATTAGGACTCTTTTACGAGCGACGCCAAATGGAGCTATTGATATCAAACCACTTTTCCCAGTACCTGTTGGCAAAACTACTAACGCCTCTTTGTTTTCTTCATCACTGAAAAATTCTTTTATTTTTATATAGGCTTCAATTTGAGGCGCTCTGAGCTTTGTATTACCTTCAATGTTTACCGCTGTGTTTAAAAAGTAAGACATATCAATTGTCCTTAATTAATTAGTAACCTTTACGGGGATAAAGCTGGTCTGCATAGAATTGAAGCATCCTATTTCTACCATCCATATACTGAGCATGGTTATAGACGCCACGAATACTGTTCTTATCCACATGAGCAAGTTGTGTCTCGATCCATGCACTATCGAAACCCTCTTCATGCAGAATCGTCGACATTGTGTGCCTGAAACCATGTCCAGTGGCTCTCCCTTTATAACCCAACAACTCAATAACTTGGTTGATGCTTTCCTTACTTATAGGCTTATTACGGTTATTCCGTCCAATAAAAATGTAAGGATAGTGACCAGTGATGGGTTTTAGCTGTTGAAATAAATCAACTACCTGTGCTGAAAGTGGTACAAAATGAGGTCTGCGCATTTTCATTCGTTCTGCAGGGATCTCCCAGAGACCTTTCTCAAGGTCAACTTCACCCCATGTGGCAAAACGCATCTCTTGGGTTCGAACACCAGTAAGCATCACTATCTTTGTAGCATTTTTGGTGATGATGCTCCCGGTGTACGCTTCGAGATCCCGAATAAAATGAGGCAACTCTTCAGCAGATAAAAATGGATGATGTTTTTGCTTAGGAACGGCCAGCGCGATAGCTAAATCAGGTGCTGGGTTATATTCAGCACGGCCAGTTATGATCGCATAGCGATAGACCTCGCCGCATCTTTGCCGCACTTTTCTGGTTTTCTCCAGCGCACCACGCTTCTCTATCCGCCGTAATACCTCAAGCAACTCCAAAGGTTTGATCTCACCGATAGGACGTTTGCCGATGAAAGGAAAAACATCTTGCTCAAAGGTCTTAATGATTTCGTCACGGTATGCCACTGTCCATCGATCGGCCTTGTTTGCATGCCATTCTCGGCAAATGGCTTCAAAGGAGTTTTCAGTGGAGAGCTGCTGTGCCAGTTTCTGGGCTTTCCGTTCTTCAACCGGATCAATGCCATTAGCAACTTGTTTACGGGCTATCTCGCGCTTCTCGCGGGCTTCTGCAAGGCTAACTAAATCGTAGCTACCAAATGACATTAACCGCGCTTTACCGGCAAAGCGGAAACGGAAACGCCAGCCTTTCGAGCCGTCGGGATTGATAAGCAATGACAGACCTTGCCCGTCGTTCAGTGTGTAGGGCTTGTCTTGGGGTTTTGCTCGTTTGATTTGTATGTCTGTAAGTGCCATGTGTATAAGTCAAAAATGTGTATAAAAAACCTATACACATCACTATACATATTTTTCATGGATTCAGGGAGAACATGTCGGACTGTTACGGATGAGTGACTTGATAAATCTATTGAAAATTAAGTATTTTTTAGACTTTCTCGGATGGGTGCGGAGCAACTTTGGCGGAAGATCACAGGAGTCGAACCTGCCCGGGACCGCTGGCGGCCCCAACTGGATTTGAAGTCCAGCCACCTCACCGGAGATGACGATCTTCCGCGCCTGCATTGCTACATGGAGGCGGGGCGCATTATAGCTACTTTCAGGCATTTACCACATACCCCCGCCATAAATTTTCTCATTGTGCTCCCGCCGCAAACGGCTGTTTAAGATAAATCCTCATCTTTTCCAAGGCTTAGCAATTTTGCACCCGCTAAAGGAACCGCGATCACAGAAAAGAATAAACGTAATCAGATAACAAGAATTCGCAATACCCGGCTGAAATCCAATCGTTTACAACGTCTGAAACCGCTTTCTGCGTATTTTTCATGCGTAAAGGAAACAAAAATGGACAGTCAGATTATTTCTGTGAAAGAAAAGATTGGCTACGGCATGGGAGACGCCGCCAGCCATATCGTCTTTGATAACGTAATGCTGTACATGATGTTCTTTTATACCGATATCTTTGGCATCCCCGCCGGGTTTGTCGGCACCATGTTTCTGCTGGCGCGTGCATTAGACGCCGTTTCGGACCCGTGCATGGGGCTGCTCGCCGACCGCACCCGCAGCCGTTGGGGTAAGTTCCGCCCATGGATAATTTTCGGCGCGTTGCCGTTCGGCATTGTGTGTATTCTGGCCTACAGCACGCCGGATCTCAGCCTCAGCGGTAAGATGATCTACGCCGCTGTCACTTATACGTTACTCACCCTGCTTTACACCGTGGTCAACATTCCTTACTGCGCCCTCGGCGGCGTGATCACCAACGACCCGCAGCAGCGCATCTCGCTGCAATCCTGGCGTTTCGTGCTGGCGACGGCGGGCGGTATGCTCTCTACCGTATTGATGATGCCGCTGGTGAAACTGATTGGCGGTGATAACAAAGTTTTTGGTTTCCAGGGTGGCATCGCGGTGCTCTCGCTGGTTGCCTTTATGATGCTGGCGTTCTGCTTCTTTACCACCAAAGAGCGTATCCAGGCACCGCCGAGCACCACTTCCATGCGTGAAGACCTGCGCGATATCTGGCAAAACGATCAGTGGCGCATCGTTGGCCTGCTGACCATTCTCAATATCCTCGCGGTCTGCGTTCGCGGCGGCGCGATGATGTATTACGTCACCTGGATCATGGGCGATGCCGCCATTTTCACCGCGTTTCTCACTACCTACTGCGTCGGTAATCTGATTGGCAGCGCACTGGCTAAGCCGCTCACCGACTGGAAATGCAAAGTCACTATCTTCTGGTGGACCAACGCCGCGCTTACCGTGCTCAGCATCGCCATGTTCTTCGTGCCGATTCAGGCCAGCGTCACCATGTTCTTCTTTATCTTCGTCATCGGCGTGCTGCATCAGCTGGTTACGCCGATCCAGTGGGTGATGATGTCCGACACCGTTGATTACGGCGAATGGTGCAACGGTAAACGCCTCACCGGCATCAGCTTTGCGGGGACATTGTTCGTACTGAAACTCGGCCTCGCTTTCGGCGGCGCGTTGATCGGCTGGGCGCTGGCGGGCGGTGGTTACAATGCTGCGGCACAGAGCCAGAACAGTGCCACCATCAGCATTATCATTGCGCTGTTTACGCTGGTTCCGGCAGCCTGCTACGTGCTCAGCGCCTTCATTGCCAAACGCTACTACACCCTGAAAACACCATTCCTCAAAACAATCATGGAACAGCTGGCACGCGGCGAGCACCGTAGCCAGCCACGGTTTGGTCATGTTTCACCACGGGAAGAGTTACTGTAAGGAGTTACGCATGAAAATCAGTGATGGCAACTGGCTTATCCAGCCTGGTCTGACATTGATCCAGCCGGTTCAGGTGTTCGATGTCGAACAACAGGATAATGAGATGGTGGTCTATGCCGCTCCGCGCGATGTGCGCGAGCGCACCTGGCAACTGGATACGCCGCTCTTCACCCTGCACTTTTTCTCGCCGCAGGAAGGGATTATTGGTGTGCGCATCGAGCATTTTCAGGGTGCGCCAGACCGCGGCCCGCACTTCCCGCTCAACGTTGCGCAAAACGTCCACGTGGAAATGCGTAACACCGAAGAGTTTGCCGAGTTGCAAAGCGGCGCGCTCAGCGTGCGCATCGCGAAAGGCGAAAACTGGGCGCTCGATTTCCTGCGCGATGGCGTGCGTATCACCGGTAGCCAGTTAAAAAACAACGGTTACGTGCAGGACGGCAACAGCTGTCGCAATTATATGTTTGAGCGGCTGGATTTGGGTGTGGGCGAAACGGTATATGGCCTCGGCGAGCGCTTTACCGCACTGGTGCGTAACGGGCAAATGGTGGAAACCTGGAACCGCGATGGCGGCACCAGCACCGAACAGTCATACAAAAATATCCCCTTTTATCTCACCAATCGTGGCTACGGTGTGCTGGTAAACCATCCGCAAGCGGTGGAGTTTGAAGTGGGTTCGGAGAAAGTCTCCAAAGTGCAGTTCAGCGTTGAGGGCGAATATCTCGAATATTTCGTGATCGACGGCCCTGCACCGCAGGACGTGCTGAACCGCTATACGCAATTTACCGGCCGCCCGGCGTTGCCGCCTGCGTGGTCTTTCGGTTTGTGGCTTACCACCTCGTTTACCACCAACTACGACGAAGCGACGGTTAACAGTTTCATTGACGGCATGGCGGCGCGTCAGCTACCGCTGCACGTTTTCCACTTCGACTGTTTCTGGATGAAGGCTTTCCAGTGGTGCGATTTTGAGTGGGACCCGGTGACCTTCCCGGACCCGGCCGGGATGATCAAACGCCTGAAAGCGCGCGGGCTGAAAATCTGCGTCTGGATAAACCCTTATATCGGCCAGAAATCCCCGGTTTTTCGTGAACTGAAAGAGAAGGGATATCTGCTAAAACGTGCTGACGGTTCGCTGTGGCAGTGGGACAAATGGCAACCGGGGCTGGCGATTTACGACTTCACTAACCCGGAAGCCTGCCGGTGGTACGCGAATAAACTCAAAGGCTTAGTGGCGATGGGCGTGGACTGCTTCAAAACCGACTTTGGCGAGCGCATCCCGACCGATGTGGTATGGCATAACGGCGCGTGTCCGCAGAAAATGCACAACCATTACGCCTACATCTACAACGAGCTGGTGTGGAACGTGCTGAAAGAAACCGTTGGCGAGCAGGACGCGGTGCTGTTTGCCCGCTCGGCGTCCGTCGGTGCGCAACAGTTCCCGGTTCACTGGGGCGGCGACTGCTACGCCAATTATGAATCGATGGCGGAAAGCCTGCGCGGTGGGTTATCGATTGGCCTGTCCGGTTTTGGTTTCTGGAGTCATGATATTGGCGGCTTTGAAAACACCGCACCTGCACATGTTTACAAACGCTGGTGTGCCTTTGGCCTGCTCTCCAGCCACAGTCGTCTGCATGGCAGCAAATCTTACCGTGTGCCGTGGGCGTACGATGATGAGTCCTGCGATGTGGTGCGCCACTTCACGCAACTGAAATGTCGCCTGATGCCATACCTTTACCGCCAGGCTGCTTTGGCACACGAATCCGGTTTGCCGATGATGCGCGCCATGATGCTCTCCTTCCCGGACGACCCGGCCTGTGACTATCTTGATCGTCAGTACATGCTTGGCGATGCATTACTGGTTGCACCGGTGTTCAGCGAAGCGGGCGACGTCCAGTTTTACCTGCCGGAAGGGCGCTGGACCCACTTGTGGCACAACGACACATTAACCGGCAGCCGCTGGTATAAACAGCGCCATGACTTTATGAGCCTGCCGGTGTACGTACGGGATAACACATTGCTGGCGCTCGGCAGCAATGATCAGCGCCCGGACTACCCCTGGCATGACGGCACCGCTTTCCAGCTGTTTGCGCTGGAAGAGGGACGGGAGGCGTTGTGCGCCGTGCCGGATGCCAGCGGCGCAGTGATCTTCCGTTTACGGGCCAAACGCAACGCGGGTGTGATTACCGTGCATAGCGAAGGCGAGGGTCATAACTGGACGTTGTGCCTGCGCAATATCGCGCAGATCGCCGGTGTACAAGGTGCTACGCAGTCTGGCAGCGAGTCAGGCGTGGTGATTACGCCGCAGGGTGAGGAGATCCGCATTACGCTGTGAATTTTTTGCTACGCGTCATTCCTCTCCCGCGAGGGAGAGGAAATGGCATATTCAGGGGGCTGGTTGAGGTGATGGCGCTGACGGGGCTTCTGCTGGCGGCGTGACCACACCACCGGATACCACGCCGCCGTGCATGCTCTGCTTGATTTGCTGTTTCTGCACGTTAATGGCAGAAAGCTCGGCGTTCACCGACGGTTTAAGCGGCGCATCGGCGCGTACGCTGCCGCTGGCGGTGAGCTGTAAATTCCCGTCGCCGCTGATCGGCAGCGCCGGCCAGCCCCACTCCTGTAACACATTCACCGGCACGCCGCGCCCGTTCAGGCTGAGATTCACGCTGCGATCCGGTGTTTGCGCAACCACGGCTTTCGCTTCCAGCAGACCCTGGCCGGTAAAAGCGCTCAGTTCGGTGATGTTAACGACACTGCTGTTGGCATTCAGCGCCAGCGACGGGCGGCGCACATCCACGCGGTTAAAGGTGGCGGCGGCGGCATTCAGCTTCGCTGTGCCACCCCATACGCCCCATTTGCGCTCGCGCACCAGTTGCAGGTTATCGCCGTAGCCGTCCAGCGCCGTCAGTTGCCACGGAAAAGCCGGATCGATATCAATCACCAGATTGCGGCTGGCGCTGAATTTTTTCAGCGTTACGGTGTTCAGCCACGGTGGTAAATCCTCCATCCATAGCTGCTTCCAGTTTTCCGGCAGGGTGTATTCCAGCCCGGCGAAAGCGGTGTCGTCCAGCACCAGCGCATGACCTGCGCGATACCAGTTGCCGGAGGTGCGCACCATGCCGTTTTCCCAGCGCGAAGTGAACTGTTGCAGTGCAATGCCCTGCGGCGAGAAGTTGGCATTGAGGATCGGATCGAACAGATGCAGCGAACCGTAAATAAATTCGCTGGCATTCATCGACAGCCTGCCATCTTCGCTTTGCCAGTCGCCTTTGGTCAGCGTCAGATTGCGCAAACTTAAATCCAGATCGGTGACGGCCCAGCCCGGCCCCTGCAAACGGGCGTCTGTCACTTCGACACGGCCAATTTTCAGCGAGGGTAACGTCGTCAGTGGGCTAAAGAAATCGAGCAGGGATTTATCACTTTGCAGGCGGATATCGTTCAGCCGCAAATTATTCACTACCCAGCTTCCATCCGCCGCGCGTTGCGCATCGCCGGTCAGAGAGCCGCGCGCCATATCCGCGCCAATAGTGGTGAGCGTGACGACATCTTTATCGATACTACCCTGAATAAGCACATTACTGGCGGGAACGCCGTTTAAGGTCAGCGAACCGGCACTCATCTGAATTTGCGCCTTGCTACCCAGCACATTGCCAGCAACCGGCTGCCACGGCGCAACGCCGCCGGTGACGCGTTGAGCGCTGAGATCCCAGCCGGTGGTCGGGCTGTTAAAGGCCATATTGGTCAATTGCAGGCGATCGGCCTGGAAGGGCAGCGGCGCGGCGGACGGGGAGAAATTCAGCGTGCCGTCCTGTAACAAAATGGTGTCGGCGTGCAGCGGATCGGTAATCTGGCGGCTGCTCAGGCCAATATCCACCGTTTTGGCGACCAGCGTTGCGGGTTGGCCTTTGCGGCCAAAATTCACGCCTTTTAACAACACATGGGAAGGGGAGGAGAAGCGGTGATCCATCGCTTCAAAGGTCAGGTGATAGCCGCTGTTATCATTCACCCACTTGCTGACCTGCGTTGCGCCCCAGCGCATTTGCAGCAGGAAATAGCAGGCGATGACCGCCACAAGCAGAGCGATAACAACGAAAAGGAGCAGCTTTCCAAGAAATTTCATGATCTTCCATCCCCAGTTGCCAGTCTGGCAGTTATGCACGATTTATGCGCAATGCTCAAGGGCGGAATGATGAAAGGAGATTACGGCGGCAACGGTTTTCGTCCCGTTGCCGCAGGGTTTATCAGTTTTTCTCTGGCGGAAAAATCAGATTCAGTACAATCGCGGTGATCCCACCTGCGGCAATGCCGGAAGAGAGCAGATTTTTCAGCCAGTCCGGCGCGAATTGCAGGATCTGCGGCTGCTGGGAAACACCCAGGCCCACAGCCAGCGACAGCGCGATAATCAGGATCGCACGGCGGTTCAGCGGTTCACGGGAAACAATGCGCACACCGGATGCGGCGATAGTACCAAACATCACCAGCGTTGCGCCGCCCAGCACCGGCTCAGGCAGTTGCTGCACAAACGCACTCACCGCCGGGAACAGGCCGAGCACCATCAGCATCACCGCGATGAAGAAGCCGATATAGCGGCTGGCAACGCCGGTCAACTGAATAACGCCGTTGTTCTGGCCGAAGCAGGAGTTCGGGAAGGTGTTGAAAACAGCGGAAACAAAGGAGTTGAGGCCATTTGCCAGCACGCCGCCTTTCAGGCGTTTCATATACAGCGGGCCAGCGACGGGCTGCTCGGAAACGTCAGAAGTGGCGGTGATATCACCGATGGTTTCCAGCGAGGTGATCATAAATACCAGCATCAGCGGCAGCAGCAGGGTCCAGTCAATGCTCAGGCCGTAGTAAAGCGGCGTTGGCACCATAAAAGACGTTGCCGGTGCGCTATATTCCGGCAGCATGCCCATAAACATCGCCAGCACATAGCCAACCGCCATGGCGATCACCAGCGATGCAATGCGCAGATACGGATTGCGCTGGCGGTTAAGCAGAATAATCAGCCCTAAAACCACGCCTGCCAGCAGCAGGTTTTTCGGCGCGCCGAAGGTGTGGTTGCCCATCGCGGCAAAACCGCCGCCAACGGAGGTCAGCCCCACCTGGATCAGCGACAGGCCGATAATCATCACCACCACGCCGGAAACCAGTGGAGTAATAATGCGACGCGCAAACGGCAGAATGCGGGAGACGACCATTTCAGTGCAGCTGGCCAGCATCAGGGTGCCGAACAGCGCAGCCATCATCGTGGGCACGTCCGCACCGCCGGTTTTCAGCGCGGTACCACCCATAATCAGTGGCGCAACAAAGTTAAAACTGGTGCCCTGAATTGAGAGCAACCCGGAGCCGACCGGTCCCCAGGCTTTGATCTGGATAATAGAGGCGACGCCCGAGGCGAACAGCGACATGCTGATAATGTGCTGAGTGTCCTGAGCCGGTAAACCCAGCGCCTGGCAGATGAGCAGCGCGGGCGTGATAACGCCAACAAACATCGCCAGCAGGTGCTGTAACGCGGCAAACAGGGTCTGCGGCAGCGGCGGGCGATCTTCAAGGCGGTAGATCAGTTCGCTGGGTTGAGTCTGCGCAACCGGTTGCGCACTTTCTGACTCGATGGTGTTTACGGACATCTCAAGCAATCCCCTGATGGAAAAGCGCTGATTTTATCGGACTGTTTGGTAAAAGCAAACGGTTGCTTTGCTAAAAACATACTTTTCTAAGGGGTGTTATTTTTACGGGATAAGATTCTAAAACTCAGGCGTTGGAATAGCGTTCTGTTTCCGGCATCCAGCGGTCAATCAGCGCTTCGGCAAGCTGCGGATAACGTTCATGAATATGACGCGCTACCCGTTGCACTTCCGGGATCATCGCCTGGTCGCGCAGCAGGTCGGCGACTTTGAACTCCGCGTTGCCGGTCTGGCGGGTGCCAAGCAGTTCGCCGGGGCCGCGAATTTCCAGATCTTTTTGCGCAATCACAAAGCCATCGTTACTGTCGCGCAGCACTTGCAGGCGCTTTTGCGCGGTTTTGGAAAGCGGGGATTTGTAGAGCAGTACACAGTGCGACGCAACCGCGCCGCGCCCGACGCGACCTCGTAGCTGGTGGAGTTGCGCAAGTCCCAGCCGCTCCGGGTTTTCGATAATCATCAGGCTGGAATTCGGTACATCGACGCCCACTTCAATTACCGTGGTGGCGACCAGCAGATGCAGCTCACCCTGTTTGAATGCCTGCATTACCGCCTGTTTTTCTGCCGGTTTCATGCGGCCATGCACCAGGCCGACATTCAGCTCCGGCAACGCCCGTTTTAACTCTTCCCAGGTCGCTTCCGCCGCTTGCGCTTCCAGCAGGTCGGACTCTTCAATCAGGGTACAAACCCAGTAGGCCTGGCGGCCTTCACCGGTGCAGGCGCTGCGCACGCGGTCAATAATCTCGTTGCGGCGTGTATCCGGAATGGCGACGGTAGTGACCGGTGTACGGCCCGGCGGCAGTTCGTCGATCACTGAGGTGTCGAGATCGGCGTAGGCAGTCATCGCCAGCGTGCGCGGGATCGGTGTTGCGGTCATGATCAACTGATGCGGGTGAAAACCCTGTTGCTGACCTTTTTCCCACAGCGCCAGCCGCTGGTGAACGCCAAAGCGGTGCTGTTCGTCGATAATCACCAGCGCAAGGCCGTTAAACTGCACCTGTTCCTGGAAAATCGCGTGGGTACCCACCACCATTTGCACCTGACCGCTGGCGATCGCTTCCTGCTGCGCCTGCCGTGCTTTACCTTTTTGCTTACCTGCCAGCCAGCCCACTTCCACGCCGAGCGGGGCAAACCAGGTGCGGAAATTGTTGGCGTGCTGCTCGGCGAGCAGTTCGGTAGGCGCCATCATCGCCACTTGTTTGCCATTGGCAATCGCCCGCAGCGCTGCCAGCGCGGCAACCAGCGTTTTACCGGAACCGACATCGCCCTGCACCAGGCGCATCATAGGTATATCCAGCGCCATATCGCGTTCGATCTCCGCGACCACGCGCGCTTGTGCGCCAGTGGGTTTAAACGGCAATGAAGCCAGCAGGCGCTTTTTCAGTTCATCTTTGGCGCTGAGCGGTTGCGCATGATATCGCTGCGCGCCAGCGCGCAACGCTAGCATGCTGAGGTTGTGCGCCAGCAACTCTTCAAGGATCAAACGGCGCTGCGCCGGGTGCTGCCCGCTTTCCAGATCGCTTAATCGCAGCGTAGGCGGCGGGCGATGCAGCGTATGCAGCGCCTCTGGCAGGCTCATCATGCCCTGCGCCAGTTCCGGCGGCAGCAGTTCGTTGATAGCACAGGTCGCCAGCAGTTCCAGCGCCTGATCGGTGAGCTTGCGCAATGTCGCTTGTTTGACGCCTTCGGTGGTTGGATAAACCGGCGTCAGGGTTTCCTGCAATTCCGGTGTGCTGAGATCGCCCTGCACGCGGTATTCGGGATGGATCATCTCCGCGCCATACTTCCCGCGTTTCGCTTCCCCGTAGGCCAGCACACGGCGACCGGTGGCGAGACTGTTTTTCATCGCCGCGTTGAAGTTGAAGAAACGCATGGTGAGGATGCCGGAACCGTCGCTAATCTGGCAGGTCATCATCCGGCGGCCGCCGAAGGTGATATTGCAGTTCAGCACCTCGCCTTCCACCGTGGCGTAAACGCCCGGCAGCAAGTCGGCAATCGGGTAAAGCTGGGTGCGATCTTCGTAGCGTAGCGGGAGATGAAGCAGGAGATCCTGAACGGTATGCAGGCCGATTTTCGCCAGCTTGCTGCTCTGCGCCGCGCCGACACCCGTCAGCGAACTTAATGGCACCGCATCGAGCAGCTTACCTTTCATTGTTTATCCTGCCGCCTGCATGGTTGCCCACCACGTCGGGTCGGCTTCGATTTGGCCTTCCGTATTAACGTGAGGGTAAGGCAGGCCCTTGCGTTTCGCGACTCTCGCCAGCACCGGGTAGCCGCCTTCAAACAGCAGGCGTTGCTGAACTTCATCCGGCAACATGCTGTTTTCACGCTCATACATACCGGCGTTTTGCCGCTGGCGCTGCGCTTCGTAAAGGATCAAGGCGGATGCCACAGAAACATTCAGCGACTGCACCATGCCAGTCATCGGGATGATGATGTCCCGATCCGCCAGATCCAGCGCTTCCTGAGTGATCCCGGTTTTCTCCTGGCCCATCAGAATGCAGGTCGGGCGGGTGTAATCGATCTCGCGAAAATCAACGGCGTTATCAGACAGATGGGTGGCGAGGATTTGCATGCCGCGCGCTTTCAGCACGCTGACGGCATCGGCAATGGTGCGGTGGGTTTTCACTTCCACCCAACTGTTGCTGCCCGCAGCGGACGAGGCCATGGTGCGCATGCGGTTACCCGGCCAGACGGCGTGGACTTCATGCACGCCAACGGCGTCCGCGGTGCGGATAATGGCGGAGACGTTATGAGGTTTGTGAACCTGCTCCATGCAGACCGTCAGGTCAGGCTGACGCCTGGCGAGCATCTCGCGGATACGCGCATAACGCTGAGAATTCATAAAGTTAGTTTCGGTTGCGGGTGACTTTTATCACATCCGGCATCACGCGGATTTTACGCATAATATTCGCCAGATGAACGCGATCGCGCGCCGTCAGACGGATGAACGCGCTGTAAACGCGGCCGTCTTTCTCTTCGGTATTCAGGCTTTGAATGTTCGAAGAGGCCGTATTAATCGCTGCCGTCAGGTTCGCCAGTGCGCCCTGATGGTTAAACATATCCACTTTGATCTCGGTGATAAATTCCTGCGCGGTCTCTTTATCCCACTCGACTGCCATGAATTTCTCTGGCTCTTTCTGGTAGCCACGAATGTTGCGGCAGGACTCATGGTGAATAACCAGCCCTTTGCCGGGGCTGACGTGCGCGACAATCGGGTCGCCAGGAATCGGGCGACAGCATTTAGCAAAGGTGATCAGGACGCCGTCTGCGCCTTTAATTGGCAGATGACCGCTGCCTGAGGTGGCCTGTGTTGCTTGTACGGCTTCCCCTTGTTGCAGGTTTTTTGCTACCACGACGCTCATGGCGTTGCCGAGGCCGATTTCTGCCAGCAGATCGTCGAGCGAAGCGAGTTTCATGCGATCCAGCTCGCGCTGCACATGTTCCTGCGGGATTTCAGCCAGTTTACGGCTGCCGCCCAACGCGTGATTCAGCAGACGGCGGCCGAGGCTCACCGAGTCGTCACGCTTGAGGTTTTTCAGCATCTGGCGGATTTTGGCGCGCGCTTTCGAGCTGACGACAAAGTTCAGCCACGCGGCATTCGGGCGTGCGCCCGGTGCGGTGATGATTTCTACCGTCTGACCGCTGGAAAGCGACTGCGACAGCGGATACGGCTGGCGGTCAACGCGCGCGCCAACACAGGCATGGCCGATATCCGTATGCACCGCATAGGCGAAATCCACCGGCGTCGCGCCAGCGGGCAGCTCGACAATACGGCCTTCCGGGGTGAAAACATAAATCTCATCGGGGAAGAGATCAGATTTGACGCTCTCGATAAATTCAAACGAACTACCGGCGCTCTGTTGCAGCTCCAGCAGGCTTTGCATCCAGCGCTGGGCGCGGATTTGCGCGGTGGTACTGCTTTCGCCATGCTCTTTATATGCCCAGTGCGCGGCAACCCCCATTTCTGCCATCTGATCCATATCTTCGGTACGGATCTGCACCTCAACCGGCACGCCATGCGGGCCAATCATTGAGGTGTGCAGAGACTGATAGCCGTTCGCCTTGGGGATAGCGATATAGTCTTTCACACGGCCAGGACGCGGCTTGTACAAGCTGTGCATCTGACCCAGAACGCGATAACAGGTATCCAGATCGTGAACAATCACGCGGAAGGCGTAGATATCCATGATCGAGTGGAAACGCTGCTCTTTCAGCACCATTTTGCAGTAAATGGAGTAAAGGTGCTTTTCGCGACCGCTGACGCGGCAAGGAATACCCGCTTCCTGTAAACGCCCTTCGATTTCCGAGAGGATTTTTTGAATCATCTCTTTACGGTTGCCACGCGCGGCTTTCACCACTTCTTTAATAACGCGGTAGCGATTTGGATACAGCGCCTCAAAACCCAGCTCTTCGAGTTCGGTTTTGATGTGATGGATACCCAAACGGTGCGCCAGCGGACTATAGATTTCGAGGGTTTCACGGGCGATGCGGCGACGCTTGTCCGGGCGAAGAGAGCCCAGCGTGCGCATGTTATGAGTGCGGTCGGCAAGCTTGATAAGAATGACGCGGATGTCCTGCACCATCGCCATAATCATCTTGCGAAAGTTTTCAGCCTGCGCTTCTTTCTTATCCTGAAACTTGAGCTTATCAAGCTTCGACACCCCTTCCACCAGCTCGGCAACGCTTTTGCCAAACAGCTGCTCCATATCCTGGTAGGTGGCGGGGGTATCTTCAATCACGTCATGCAGAAGCGCAGCCATCAGCGTTTCGTAGTCGAGTTTCATCTCGGCCAGAATACAGGCCACTGCGACCGGGTGCGTGATATAAGGTTCACCACTTGAACGTGTCTGTCCCTCGTGAGCGTCACGTGCAACGAGATACGCCTGCCTGAGACGTTTGATTTGGTCTTCAGGCAGATAGTGTTGAATCAGCTGATTCAGGCTTTCAAACAGATACAAGGGTGACCTGCAGGTTAATTAACGACGACCTTCAGCAATGGCGGTTACGGCCTGCAGTTCTGCGGCTTCCTGCTCTTGCTGTTCCTGACGCTCACGGACGTCGAGGATCTGGTTGTTGATCAGACCTTCTTCGATTTCACGCAGCGCGATAACGGTGGTTTTATCGTTTTCTTCCGGGACTAACGGATCTTTACCGCCAACCTGCATCTGACGAGCGCGACGCGCGGCGACCAGCACCAGGTCAAAACGGTTACCTACTTTCTCTACAGCGTCCTGAACAGTTACGCGTGCCATAATTAAAATGCTCCACAGGTGAAGAAATGACTGGGCATGATACTGAAACCAGGCTCAGTCTGCCAATAGTTTGCTGATTAAAGCGTCATGTCGCTGCTTTTGGCGGCTCATGCGCAGACGTTCGGCGCGAATAATGGTTTTCAGATCGCCTAAAGCGGTATCGAAATCATCATTCACAATCAGGTAATCATATTCCGCGTAATGGCTCATTTCCGCAACTGCCTGCGCCATACGTTTCGCAATGACCTCTTCGCTATCCTGGCCGCGCCCGCGCAAGCGGCGATCGAGCTCCAGCTTCGACGGCGGCAGAATAAAGATGCTGCGCGCCTGCGGCATACGGGTACGAATTTGCTGCGCACCCTGCCAGTCGATATCAAGAAATACATCTACGCCAGTTGCCAGCACTTGCTCAATGGCGGCGCGCGAAGTGCCGTAATAGTTACCAAAGACTTCGGCATGCTCAAGAAACGCATCGTCGCTAATCATGGACTTAAATTCGTCATGGTTAACAAAGAAATAGTGTTCACCGTGCACTTCCCCCGGACGCGGAGCGCGCGTGGTGTGCGAAACAGAAACTTGTGTGTCGTATAACGGTTGGGTTTTTAGCAAAGCCTGGATGAGGCTTGATTTACCCGCGCCGCTAGGGGCGGAAACAATATAGAGCGTGCCTTGAGCCATGAGAGTCTTTTGTATGTGAATTGCGAAAGGAAACTTACATACGTGCCTATTATACACATCGGCGCTATGTGACGTAGCCTTTGTCACACTTTTTCCCGCTAAGTTTGAAGTTTTGCGGCCTGCTTTCCTGTTTTGTTTGCAAATTTTCATCGCGGCAGTGAATTGCCGGAACCCTTCTCGCAATCTCTCTCTTTCCACGTCGTCAGCACCGGGTTGGCCACGCTATAACAGCGGCGCTATCACAAGGAGAAGGGATGATGTGGAAAAGAACCGGATTCGCGGTATGTCTGTTGCTATGGAGCCTGTCCAGCCTGGCGGTGTGTCCTGTCTGGTCGCCCTCAAGAGCGCAAGATGAAGTAAGCCGTCTTCAACAGCAGCTTGCCCAATGGAATGAGCACTACTGGAAGCAGGGAGCAAGCGAGGTCAGTGACGCGGTTTACGACCAGCTCAGCGCACGGCTGGCAGTCTGGCAACGCTGTTTTGCACTTGAACCCGTAAATTCAGCACCTGTCTTACCCGGCGGCAGTGTGAAACATCCTGTCGCACATACGGGTGTACAAAAACTGGCGGGTAAGCAAGCGCTACAGCGCTGGATGGCGGGAAAAACCGATCTTTGGGCGCAACCAAAAGTGGATGGCGTCGCGGTGACGTTAATCTATCGCAATGGTGAACTGGCGCAGGCGATCAGTCGCGGCGATGGGCTGGCGGGCGAAGACTGGACGGCAAAAATACGCGCTATCCCATCGATTCCTGAAACGGTGAGTGGCGCGCTGGCAAATAGCGTATTGCAGGGTGAACTGTTTTTACGCACAGAAAACCATATTCAGAAACAGGCCGGTGGACTTAACGCCCGCGCAAAAGTTGCCGGTGCGATGATGCGTCGCGATGAGTCCTCTATTCTCAATGATCTGGCGTTTTTCGTCTGGGCATGGCCAGACGGCCCGGCAACGCTGGCGCAAAAGCTGGTGGAACTCAGCAAAGCTGGATTTAGTCATGAAGCGCAATATAGCGTGCCAGTGAGTACGGTAGAAGATGTGGAAAAACTGCGTAGCCGTTGGTTTACCTCTGAATTACCTTTCGTCACCGATGGCGTGGTGGTGCGTTCGGGAACCGAACCGGCGGGAAATACCTGGCTACCGGGGCAGGGCAATTGGGTGGTGGCATGGAAATATGAACCACCCGAAGAAATTGCAACCGTAAAAGATATTCAGTTTGCCATTGGACGTACCGGTAAAATTTCCGTGGTGGCTCTGCTGGAACCGGTACAACTCGATGACAAGCGTGTTCAGCGGGTCAATTTGGGTTCAGTCAGACGTTGGCAAGAGCTGGATGTTGCGCCTGGCGATCAAATCGCTATCAGCCTTGCAGGTCAAGGGATCCCGCGCATCGACAGCGTGGCGTGGCGTTCACTTGTTCGCGATAAACCCGTCCCACCTGCGCCTCGTTTTACTCCGTTGACCTGTTTTTATGCCTCAGCGGAATGTCAGGAGCAATTTATTGCCCGCCTGGTGTGGCTCAGCTCACCAAAAGCGCTGGGAGTTGAAGGGCTTGGCGAAAGCGGCTGGCGGGGTTTAAATCAGGCGCATCACTTTGAACATCTTTTTTCATGGCTGGCGCTGACAAAAGAGCAATTACAGTCGACGCCTGGCATTTCGCCGGAACGCGGTTTACAGCTCTGGCATCGCTTTTCGCTGGTACGAGAAAAACCGCTTATTCGTTGGCTAATTGCACTGGGAGCACCGCTGCCGCAGCCTGCGCTGAAAGTCACTGCTGATACAACATGGCAGCAAATGCGCACGCGTAATGAAAAGGAGTGGCAGCGTTTTCCGGCAATTGGTGCTGAAAAAGCCCGGCAGATCGTTGCCTTTATGCATGCCTCCGAAATTAAAAAACTTTCGGCCTGGTTGAGTGAACAAGGAATAAAGGCATTTCAGTGAGTGCTGTGCTTGTAGTGGAACACGGGCAAGCCGAGCTTCCAGCGGATAGCCAGTAACCGCGTAATAAAGCCAAACAGCAAGGTTGCAATTACCACCATATCGTGGCTGGGAACCATATGACCCAGAACGATATAGAGTACGGCAGAGGCGAAGGCGATCCCGGCGTACAGCTCTTTTTGAAATACTAACGGGATACGTTTGCAGAACATATCCCGTAAAACACCGCCGAAGACGCCGGTGATCACTGCAGCAATCACGGCGATAACCGGGCCTTCACCCATGTCGAGGGCAATCTGTGCGCCGATGATGGAAAACACCACCAGACCGAGGGCATCAAGTACCAGAAACAGACGGCGCAGATGCGGCATCACCGGCGCGAAGATCGTCGTTAATACTGCTGCTGCGGCAACAATAACGACATATTCCGGGTGTTTTACCCAGCCGAGCGGGTAGTGACCCAGCAGGATATCGCGTACCGAGCCGCCGCCCAGCGCCGTTGCTGTGGCGATAATTATCACGCCAAAGGTATCCATTCTGCGTCGGCCTGCCGCCAGTGCGCCGGTCATCGCCTCGGCCGTGATGCCAATCAGATAGAGAATGTGTAACAGCATGCGCTCCCCCGTAAATCAGAAGCGGCAGGGTAGCGATTAACACTCAGGGATGCGATTGAGATTTTCTAAGGGGTGTGATTTTAAATAAGTTTAACTAATGTGTTGTTCGGAGTTTGTATTGGATTATCTGTATGATTTTAAAAATTAAATAGAAGTGCGTAGGGCAGGTAAATGGCAGCGATGAATAAAATTCAGCATAAGTTAATTACAGGCGGCGTGATAAATGAAAAGGCCCCACCGGGCCTTTTCAACGTGCTGCGAAGAGGTTACTCGATGTTCTGGATCTGCTCGCGCATTTGCTCAATCAGCACTTTGAGCTCGATAGCGGAGTTAGTAACCTCTGCATTAATCGATTTGGATGCCAGCGTGTTCGACTCACGGTTGAACTCCTGCATCATAAAGTCGAGACGGCGGCCAACCGCTTCTTTTTTCTTCAGAATGTTGTAGGTTTCTTTAACATGCGCTTCAAGGCGATCCAGCTCTTCGGCGACATCGATGCGCTGTGCCATCAGGACCAGTTCTTGCTCAAGACGGTTATTCTCAAGCTGCACTTGCGCTTCTTCCAGTTTGGCGACCAGACGCTCGCGCTGCCACTGCAGGATTTCCGGCATATGGGCGCGGACTTTGCCAACTTCGGTGCTCACGCCTTCCAGACGCTGTTCAATCAGCCCTTTTAGCGCCTGACCTTCGGTTTCACGGGCGACGATAAAATCATCCAGCGCGCCGTCAAGTGCGGCGAGGATCTGCGCGGCGATGGCGTCCAGATCCTGCTCCTGGGCAGCCATTACGCCAGGCCAGCGTAGAATATCAACCGGGTTAATTTCCCCTTCGTCGCTCTGCATTTTGACCCAGTTCGCTGCATTCACCAGCTGTTTGGCCAGTTTTTCATTGAGGATCAGTTCGCCCTGCGCACTGGCATCTGGCTCAAAACGGAGATTGCACTCCACTTTACCGCGCGTCAGACGGGTACGCAGACGTTCACGCACAACCGGCTCAAGGCTGCGAAATTGCTCCGGCAGGCGGAAGTACGTTTCCAGATAACGCTGGTTAACCGAGCGCAGTTCCCAGGAGGCAGAGCCCCATTCACCCTTGATTTCACGCCGGGCATAGGCGGTCATACTGCGGATCATAGACGTTCCCGTTTTCAAAGAGAGATGCGGGGATTATAGCTTTCGTGGCCTTATCAGGATAGGAATAACCTTGGTAAGCCAGTATAATGCGCAGCCACATTCGATAAGCCGGAGAAATTATCATGCGTCCAGCAGGCCGTAGCGCCACCCAGGTGCGCCCCGTCACCCTGACCCGTAATTACACAAAACACGCAGAAGGCTCCGTGCTGGTTGAATTTGGTGATACCAAAGTGCTGTGCACTGCGTCCATCGAAGAAGGCGTTCCGCGCTTTCTGAAAGGTCAGGGCCAGGGCTGGATCACCGCCGAATATGGCATGCTGCCGCGCTCGACTCATACCCGTAACGCGCGTGAAGCCGCGAAAGGCAAACAAGGCGGGCGTACCATGGAAATCCAGCGGCTTATTGCCCGCGCGTTGCGTGCGGCAGTGGATTTGAATGCGCTGGGTGAATTCACCATTACGCTTGACTGCGATGTCATTCAGGCCGATGGCGGTACGCGTACCGCATCGATTACTGGCGCGTGTGTGGCGCTGGCGGACGCGCTGAACAAACTGGTCGCCGCCGGGAAGCTGAAAACCAACCCGCTGAAAGGCATGGTTGCCGCGGTCTCCGTGGGCATCGTTAATGGCGAAGCCGTTTGTGATCTTGAATATGTGGAAGACTCCGCAGCTGAAACTGACATGAACGTAGTGATGACGGAAGACGGCCGCATGATTGAAGTTCAGGGTACGGCGGAAGGCGAGCCATTCTCCCACGAAGAGTTACTCACCCTGCTGGCGCTGGCCAGAGGGGGGATCGAATCGATTATCGCGACGCAGAAGGCGGCGCTAGAGAATTAATTTTAAGGGCGACTGATGAGTCGCCCTTTTTTTTGCGCTTTATACTTCATGCGGCTTCTTTGTCGGCTGCCGCAAGTCATGCCTGCTCTGTTCCTGGTGTGGCTTACGTGGTTTGCGCGAGGTCGCGCGAGGTATTTTGCGTAATCTGTAAATAATGAAAAGTGAGATGAGGAGCGGATCCATGAAAGCGTATCAGCGTCAGTTTATTGAATTTGCGCTTAACAAGCAGGTACTGAAGTTCGGCGAGTTCACGCTGAAATCCGGGCGCAAAAGCCCCTATTTCTTCAACGCCGGGCTGTTTAATACCGGGCGCGATCTGGCTCTGTTAGGGCGTTTTTACGCCGAAGCGCTGGTGGATTCCGGTATCGATTTTGATCTGCTGTTTGGCCCGGCTTACAAAGGCATTCCTATCGCCACCACCACGGCCGTAGCGCTGGCGGAACATCACGAACGCGATGTACCTTACTGTTTCAACCGTAAAGAAGCCAAAGACCATGGCGAAGGTGGCAATCTGGTGGGCAGCGCCTTGCAGGGCCGCGTGATGCTGGTGGATGACGTGATCACCGCCGGAACGGCGATTCGGGAATCGATGGAGATTATCCAGGCCAATGGCGCAACGCTTGCTGGCGTGCTGATTTCACTGGACAGGCAGGAACGCGGTCGTGGTGATATTTCGGCAATTCAGGAAGTGGAACGCGATTATGGCTGCAACGTAATTTCGATTATCACGCTCAAAGAGTTGATTGCGTATCTGGAAGAGAAACCGGAGATGGCCGATCACCTGGCTGCTGTGCGTGCCTACCGCGAACAGTACGGCGTTTAAATGTGTTCCCGGCAGGCGACTGCCGGGGCAGTTTTATACCAGCTTCGCGCCCTGAGTGTTTACATAAAGTGAATAGACCGAGGTGCTGGAGGCCATAAACAGGCGATTGCGCTGTTCGCCGCCAAAACACAAGTTAGCGCAACGCTCCGGCAGGTGGATCATCCCAATCGCTTTGCCTTGCGGATTGAACACGCGTACGCCGTCCAGCTCCTCAGTACCCATTCCCCAGCCGCACCACAGATTGCCATGCATATCGATGGCAATGCCGTCTGCCGTGCCGTTACCGCAGTCGATATGTACTCGCCGGTTTTTTAGCTGATCACCTTCGATATCCCACGCTAGAATTAAACGATTAGGCGTCGCGCGGCTTTCTACCACAAACAGCGTATTTTCATCCGGCGAGAAGCAAATGCCGTTTGGACCTTTAACATCGCCCAGCACCACTTCCAGCTTGTGGGTTTCAGGATCCTGGCGGTAAACATTTTGCGGTAACTGCGGCGTGGCTTTGTGCCCTTCATAAAAACCAGCAATGCCGAATGGCGGATCGGTAAACCAGATGGAGCCGTCGGATTTCACCGCTATATCGTTCGGCGAATTCAGCGGCTTGCCGTCATAGCTATCTGCCAGTACGGTGATGGTGCCGTCGTATTCTGTGCGTGTAATGCGGCGGGTATCGTGCTCACAGCTGATTAGACGCCCTTGCCTGTCGCGGGCGTGCCCGTTGGCGTTATTGGAAGGCTGGCGAAAAACGCTGGTTGCGCCAGTGGTTTCATCCCAACGCATGACTGCGTTGTTGGGTATATCGCTCCACAGCAGCATGCGGGTATCGCCAAACCAGACGGGCCCTTCTGCCCAGCGGCAGCCGGTCGCGATCTGCTCTACTTTGGCGCTGGAAACCATATAGTCGCGAAAGCTGTCATCCAGCGCGACGATGCTGGGATCGGGGTAGCGGGCCGAGGGTGTCCAGGCGGCAATACTCTTTTGGCTTAAAAGCAGTGATGCGGTGGCGATACCGCTGAGTTTAAGCAGTTCCCGACGTGATGTTGCCATCAAGCGTCTCCTTATTTGTAGGGTAATTATGAGGATGTTTCGCTTAAGTGGAAAGATACTGCCAGAGGGAGGGTAGGGAAACCGCGACGCCGCGACATCTGGCATCTTAACGAATTACGTTGGGCTTTTTCACAGATTGCGGAGAAATGAGAATGCAGCCACAAGGGCTGCATGAGGTATTACTGTAATTGTGCGGCCAACAGCGGCCAGCGGGCGTCGAAATCTTCGGTCGGACTGTATTTAAACTCACTGCGCACAAAGCGCGATAGCATCCCTTCGCAAAACGCCAGCAGCTGGCTTGCGAGTAACGTTTCATCCGTCGCGTAGGCTTCGCCTTCACGCATCTTGCGTTCGCGCAATACCTGGCGCAGCTGCGCTTCAATGCGTTCGAACAGCTGGCTAATGCGCCCTTGCAGGCGGTCTTGTTCGAACATCAGCGCGTGGCCGGTCATAATGCGTGTCAAACCCGGATTACGTTCACCAAAGCCCAGAATCAGCAGCACAATCAGACGCAGACGTGCAGTGGTGTCTTTTTCGTCCTTTAAAATCAGATTGATACGGGTAATCAGGCTATCTTCGATAAATTCAATCAGGCTGTCGAACATGCGCGTTTTACTGGGGAAATGGCGGTACAGCGCCGCTTCAGAAACGCCAACGGACGCCGCCAGTTTTGCCGTCGTAATACGCTGGCTTCCATCGCTGGATTCCAGCATTAGCGCCAGAGATTGAAGTATTTCCTCGCGACGATTCCTTTTCGCAGTTTGTTTTTCTGCCATGTTCCAAAATACCCCTGAAAATAAGCACTTGTCAGGCGAGCAACCACAGGGCGACCGCAAACGGAGTGCGTTTGCGGTGATGTTATCGCGTTATTTCGCCGTGTGATGCGTTAAATAGGGCTGCTTATTGGCGCCCGGAATGGCCGAAGCCGCCTTCGCCGCGCTCGGTCGCGTCGAAAGATTCTACAAGGTTAAATTCCGCCTGAACGACCGGCACAAAGACCATTTGCGCGATGCGTTCACCCGGCACGATAGTAAAGCTGTCCTGGCCGCGGTTCCAGACGGACACCATCAATTGGCCCTGGTAATCCGAGTCAATCAGCCCCACCAGGTTGCCCAACACGACGCCATGTTTATGGCCCAGACCAGAGCGCGGCAGAATGACCGCAGCCAGTGAGGGATCGGCAATATGGATTGCCAGGCCAGTCGGCAGCAACGTGGTCGCACCCGGCGCCAACTCTACGGCGTCGTCGAGACAGGCGCGCAGGTCAAGTCCGGCGGAACCGGAGGTGGCATATGTCGGCAGCGGGAATTCCTTGCCAACACGCGGGTCCAGAATCTTAACGTCGATTTTTTTCATCATAACGGGTAACGATCTCGTCCAGTAATAGGTGTCCCAGAAGTTCTTTACGCTCCAGCGGCAAGCGTTTGTCGCCATCCTGCCAGAAAAGGTGTAACGCGTTGTTGTCGCTATTAAATCCCTGATTCGATTGCGAAACATCGTTGGCGCAAATCAGATCAAGGTTTTTGCGGGCGCGTTTTTGCCGGGCATATTCTTCCACATTATTTGTTTCGGCAGCAAACCCAACAACATAAGGGCGATGAGCAGAAAGTGCGGCAACGCCAGCGACGATATCCGGATTTTTCACCATTTTTATCGTGATTTCATCGCCTTGCTTTTTGATTTTTTCTTCAGCAACGCTGGCGGCGCGATAATCCGCAACGGCGGCGCAGCCGATAAAAATATGCTGCTGCTGAGCACGGCTCTGGACCGCGGCCTCCATCTCCAGCGCAGTGGTCACATCCACACGTTGCACCAGCGGCGGCGTAGCCAGCGAAACAGGACCGGAAACCAGCGTGACATTCGCACCACGGCTTGCAGCGGCGGCGGCAATGGCGAAGCCCATCTTACCGGAACTGAGATTGGTGATGTAACGCACCGGATCTAACGGTTCACGCGTCGGACCGGCGGTAATCATGATGTTCAGATGTTGCAGATCTTTGACCGGCGAGAAATGCGCGGCGGCCATATCCACAATGGTCAGTGGATCGAGCATTCTTCCAGGACCCACATCGCCACAAGCCTGGCTGCCACTGTCCGGGCCCCACAGCAACAGCCCACGCGAGGCCAGCACCTGCAAATTATGCTGGGTGGCGGCGGCGCGGTACATCTGCTGATTCATTGCGGGGACAACAGCCACAGGCGACGGTGTGGCGAGGCAAATAGTAGAGACCAGGTCATTTGCCATACCGGCGGCGACGCGGGCGATTAAATCTGCAGTGGCGGGGGCGAGAATCACTAAATCAGCCCATTTGCCCAGCTCAATATGACCCATTGCCGCTTCGGCGGCGGGATCCAGCAGACTATCGGAAACCGGATAACCGGAAACGGCCTGCAGACTCATCGGCGTAATAAAGGCTTTGGCCGCCTCGGTCATTGCGACACGGACTTCCGCGCCGCGATCGCGCAGACGGCGCACCAGCTCGGGCGCTTTATAGGCCGCAATACCGCCACTCACGCCGAGGACAATCTTTTTACCCGCCAGACTGATCATGATTCTTTCCTGTTGGATTTCACCAGAAGCTGGGCATTTTATCACAATCCTTAAGTTGTCGTGCTGTTGCCCACAAACCACTTTGCGAGGCACTACGCAGAGATATGACTCCCTGGTCGAAGGGAAACGGCAGCTATGGCAGCATTGGCGAGTTTGAAGGAGAAATGAATATGGATATTGTTTTTACGCCCCAGAAACCGCGTGAAAAGATGTTGAAGTTTGGTATTGAATCACTGACCGATGTGGAACTTCTGGCGCTTTTTTTGCGCACCGGAACACAGGGAAAAAGCGTACTCACCGTGGCGCGCGAAATGCTCAAGCAGTTTGGTTCGTTATATACGCTGCTCTCCGCCGATCTTGATGATTTTAAGGAGGTGCATGGCATTGGCCTTGCCAAATACGCTCAACTACGTGGTATCGGTGAACTGGCGCGGCGCTATTATAATGCGCGCCTGCTGGAAGAGAACTCACTGCTGAGCCCGGAAATGACGCGCGAGTTTTTACAAAGTCAGCTGGCGGGCGAAGAGCGCGAGATCTTTATGGTGATCCTGATGGATAACCAGAACCGGATACTCAAACATTGTCGGCTTTTTACCGGTACGATTAACCAGGTTGAGGTGCATCCGCGAGAAATTTTGCGTGAAGCGTTAAAAGTCAATGCGGCCGCCGTGATCCTCGCGCATAATCACCCCTCTGGTAACGCTGAGCCGAGTAAAGCGGACAGGCAGATCACCGAGCGGGTTATAAAATGCTGCCAGTTCATGGACATCCGGGTGCTCGATCATCTGGTTATTGGCCGTGGTGAGTACGTTTCTTTTGCCGAACGTGGCTGGATTTAGACCACTTTGCGCGATCCATCGGGATCTTTGTCTGTTCGGGACTTGAGCACACCGCCGACTCAGCGTATACTACGCCACCTTTGAGAATCTCGGGTTTGGCATTTGGGCCTGGCAATCGAGAGTTCACATAGAACTGCGATGACCGGGCTGTAAAGCCTGACGAGGCGCCGATACCCCATACGAAGCTCGAGCTAATTTGATTTTTGGAGAATAGACATGTCCCGAGTCTGCCAAGTTACTGGCAAGCGTCCGGTGACCGGTAACAACCGTTCCCACGCACTGAACGCGACTAAACGCCGTTTCCTGCCGAACCTGCACTCTCACCGTTTCTGGGTTGAGAGCGAAAAGCGTTTTGTCACCCTGCGTGTATCTGCTAAAGGTATGCGTGTAATCGATAAGAAAGGCATCGATACAGTTCTGTCTGAACTGCGTGCCCGTGGCGAAAAGTACTAAGTACTTAAAGGATATAAATCATGGCTAAAGGTATTCGTGAGAAAATCAAGCTGGTTTCTTCCGCTGGTACTGGTCACTTCTACACCACCACGAAGAACAAACGTACTAAGCCGGAAAAACTGGAACTGAAAAAATTCGATCCAGTTGTCCGTCAGCACGTGCTGTACAAAGAAGCTAAAATCAAATAATTTTAGTTTTCTTGCACAAAAACCCCGCTCTGTCGGGGTTTTTGCATTTCTGACCACCCATAAACCGGAGACGAGATGCCTGAATTACCCGAAGTCGAAACCAGCCGCAGAGGTATTGCACCACACCTTGTTGGCGAAACCATTCTTCATGCGGTGGTGCGCAACGGGCGATTGCGCTGGCCGGTTTCCGAAGAGATCCACAGCCTGAGCGACAAACCGGTACTGAGCGTTCAGCGCCGCGCCAAATATTTGCTGCTCGAATTGCCCGACGGCTGGATCATTATTCACCTTGGCATGTCCGGTAGCCTGCGCATTCTTCCCCATGAGTTGCCTGCGGAAAAACATGACCACGTCGATTTGGTGATGAGCAATGGCAAAGTGCTGCGCTACACCGATCCGCGTCGTTTTGGCGCGTGGCTGTGGACGAAAGAGCTGGAAGGCCACAATGTACTGGCGCATCTCGGCCCGGAACCGCTCAGCGACGCTTTCAATGCCGATTATTTCCGGCAGAAATGCGCGAAGAAGAAAACCGCCATTAAACCCTGGCTAATGGACAACAAACTGGTGGTCGGCGTGGGGAATATCTACGCCAGCGAATCGCTGTTTGCCGCCGGGATCCATCCCGATCGGCTGGCTTCGTCACTCTCGGCGCAGGAGTGTGAAATTCTGGTGCGGGTGATCAAAGCGGTGCTGCTGCGCTCTATCGAACAGGGCGGAACCACGCTAAAAGACTTTTTGCAAAGCGACGGTAAACCGGGCTATTTCGCTCAGGAGTTGCAGGTATATGGCCGGGAAGGGGAACCTTGTCGCGTCTGCGGCACGCCGATTGTTGCCGCAAAGCATGCACAGCGTTCAACGTTTTACTGCCGACGCTGCCAGAAATAAGAACCAGAAAACTTATTTAAGCTTCTCTAACAGCGCCTGGTGAACGTCAGGCGGCAGGAAGTGGGTGACATCGCCCTGATGACGCGCCACTTCTTTGACCAGCGTAGAAGAGATAAACGACCACTCTTTCGACGGCATAAGAAAGACGCTTTCCAGCTCCGGCATCAGGTGACGGTTCATATGCGCCAGCTGCATCTCATATTCGAAATCCGCTACCGCCCGCAAGCCGCGAATAAGGATATTTGCCTGCTGGGCGCGGGCAAAATTGGCCATCAAATCACTAAACCCCACCACGGACACATTCGGCAGATGCGCCGTCGCCGCTTGCGCCAGCGCCACGCGCTCTGGCAGGTCAAACAGCGGTTTTTTGCTCGGGCTGGCGGCAATCGCTAACACCACCTCATCAAACATCGTGGCGGCGCGGGCCACAATATCAATATGCCCGTTGGTGATGGGGTCAAAGGTGCCGGGATAAATCGCTTTTGTACTCATCGCTTATTCTTTCTCTGAATAACCGTGGTTCAGCGCCCACAGCTCGGTGTATTTATTGAAAGTATACTGCGCGTTAACCACCGCCAGCAGCCAGCCCTGTTTACCATCCAGCACGCCGCCGCGCAGTAACAATGTTTTGGCGAATGCGCCCAAAGTATGCGCGAAAATTCCCGGTAGCGACGTTTTTTTACCGCGCTGATGGCGTTCCTGCGCCCACGCCGTGGCGTAATTGAACTGTTTGCGCTGAAAGCTGGCGAAATCCCGGCAGGTCAGATGCAGCAAATCACCACTGAGCGCAATGACCGGCGCTTGCGGCGCATCCAGCGATTCATGTACCAGATTGCCGTTGTACTGATAGCGCTCACGTTCGTACAGGCGGGTAACGCGATCCGGATACCAGCCGCTGTGACGCATAAAACGACCAAGGAAATAGTTACGTCGGGCAATGCTGTAAACGGCGCCCGGCTGCGGTACGGCGAGCGTGGTGCGAATTTGCTCTGCGAGTTCCGGGGTGACGCGCTCGTCGGTATCAAGCATCAGGATGTAATCGCCGCTGGCGTAACGCTGTGCCAGCTGACGCTGTACGCCATAGCCTGACCAGTCGGTATGAGTGAAAACTTTGGCACCCGCGCGGCTGGCAATGCCAACCGTGTCGTCGCTGCTACCGGAATCCAGCAGCACAATTTCATCTGCCCAGGCAACGGACGCCAGGCAGTCGGGCAGCAGATCCGCCGCGTTTTTGGCGATCATCACCACCGACAAACGTTTGGACATTAATGGCTCCGCTGAGGTAAATACGGTTGCAGAAGTTGCAGCAGACGCGCGAGCGCCCCCTGGTTCTGGTGCAGCACTTCCACCGCGTGGCGGCCGTACCATAACCGGTAATCTTCATCCGTCAGCAGGGTCGACACCTCTTTCACCAGTGAATCCGCATCGGTGACGGTGATCAACCCTTCCGCCTCCTGCAGGCGTGAGCAGATATCTTTGAAATTAAATGTATGCGGCCCCATCAGCACGGGAATCGCGTGCGCAGCAGGCTCCAGCGGGTTGTGGCCTCCGCGCTCAACCAGGCTGCCGCCGACAAACGCCAGATCGGCAATGCCGTAAAGTAGCATCAGCTCGCCCATGGTATCGCCAATCACCACCTGCGTGCTGCTGGACGGGATTTCGCCCGAGCTGCGTAAGGTGTAGCTGAACCCGGCTTTCTGCGTCAGATTGCGCGCATCCGGGAAGCGTTCCGGATGGCGAGGCACCAGGATCAACAGTAAATCAGGGAAGGTTTCCAGCAGCTTGCGGTGCGCCTGTAAAATAATCGCTTCTTCACCGTCGTGCGTGCTGGTGGCAATCCACACCTGGCGACGTGGTGCCCACTGGCGACGCAGTGTTATCGCACGGGCGGCGAGTTCCGGCGTCACGGAGATATCAAATTTCAGGCTGCCAGTGACAGTCAACTGGCTGCGTTTTAAGCCTAATTGCAGAAAACGGTCGGCATCTTCCTGGTTTTGCGCGGCGATTAGCGTGATTTTGCTCAGCAGACGGCGCATAAATTTGCCCAGCTTGCCGTAACCTTTTGCCGAGCGTTCTGACAGCCGTGCGTTAGCGATAACCAGTGGGATTTGGCGCGCTTTCAGCGCGGAAATCATGTTCGGCCACAGTTCGGTTTCCATCACGATCACCAGCTTCGGGCGAACATTGTTGAGGAAACGGTTCATGGCGCAGGGCAGATCATACGGGAGATAAACATGATGTACGTCTTTGCCGAACGCGGACATCACTCGTTCTGAGCCAGTTGGCGTCATGGTGGTCACGGTGATGGGCAGCGAAGGATAACGGTGGCGCAGCGCGCGCACCAGTGGGATCGCCGCCAGCGTTTCTCCCACGGAAACGGAATGCAGCAGAATACCGTCCGGCTTCACTTTGTTACGACAAAAACCATAGCGTTCAGCCCAGCGTTTGCGGTAAGCAGGGGCTTTGCGGCTGCGAAGTAATAATCGCAACCACACCAGAGGCTGAATTAAGTAAAGCAGGGTGGTATACAACAATTCCAAGCGACTATCCGTTTTTTTAAGATTCGGCGGGCAAATTCTAAGCATTTAGGGCGGCTAAAGCTATACCTTTCCAGCCTGATAGAGTGATGGCTTACCGCCACCCCTTCAAAGCAGCGCTGAGTTCCTCAGCCACTGTCTGCCAGCCATAACCAGCAAGGGTTTCTTGCCGGGCATGCTGGGCTACCAGATGGAGGTCAGTCCGATTGAGCGTTGCCTGAATATCTTCTGCCATCGAGGTTGTTGAGAGTGGTTCCCGCATTACAAATCCGGTTTTCCCGTCGATAACAAATTCTGAAATTCCGCCGCGAGGGCTGACCAGTACCGGGATGCCGGAGGCCATGGATTCAAGCGCCACCATGCAGAATGGTTCTTCAAAGCGAGAAGGTACTACGGTCAGATCTCCTATTGCGTAAACCTTATGCATATCTGCCGGTGCAACGCTACCCGCCAGAATACAATTGCTGCCCATGGTCTGTGCCATCTCTCGAATTTCTTTTTGATACTCCGCGCGCGGACCACTATTGTTCGCTTTTGGATCACCAATGATCACCAGTTTCAGCTGTTGCCCGGACTGATTCATTTGATGTACGGCTTGCATCAGTTCCAGCGGTCCCTTTTCTGGCGACAACCTACCAGCATAAAGAATCACAGTATCTGTTTCAGTCAGGGCAAACTGTTCTCGTGACCAGCGATCGCCATCAGCGTAAAGTTCGACATCAATACCATTAGGCACAACTTTTACATCTGCACCGGGAACCTTTTCTTTGTACCAGCGAGCCAGAAACCGGCTGGGAACAATAATCTTGACCGCGCTGGTGAGCTTGTCGGTATCCTGCATATTGTGCATATGCAGAATCATGTCCTGTTCAGGATAATGTCGCGCGGCCGCCGTATACAGATGAATAGAATTATGCACGATCAGTGTTTGCCGTTCAGCGCGCAGGCTACGTGCTCGGCGAATTACTCGCCATGCATAAGAAAGTGGGTCCCAACGTGTCCACTTTTGGAAGATACGTTTATAGACACGACCAATGCCAATACGGTAAATCGAACAATGCGGGGTAATATTTTCCTGCTGCACTTCGCCTTTACGGATACAAATAATTTCTGTCGAAACGTGCAACCTGCTGGCTACGTTATAGACCCACCACTCCACCGCAGCGGCATGGCGAGGTGGGATCGAATGGATTGGCGGAACGGTAAATATGAGTTTTTTTTTCATTTTCAATTTTGCCGTAACAGATGATGAATAATGCGGGAAATCTGTTGCGCACGGTGATCCCAGGTAAATGTTTTCGCCAGCGCCAGAGCTGCATTCGCGCGTTTTTGCGCTTCATTTCTATCATCGACTACGCTCTGGAGTACGCGCCCCAGATCTTCACTGTTTTCGCTTTCGGCAAAAAAGACGCTCGACTCATTCACGACTTCACGGATTGACGGTAGGTCGGCAATCACAATTGCTTTGCCCATTGCCATATATTCAAATAGCTTGAGTGGCGAGGTATACCGGCTGGCAATGCTGGTTTTGGTAAGTGGCAAAATGCAAATATCATGGCGGGCTATCTCGTGGAAGCGCTGGCTCGGATTCACATAACCGATAAAATCAATTTTAGCTGTTACTCCTTCCTGCTGTGCCAACGCGGACAGTGTTGTGATCTGTTCGGCATTACCACCAGCGATTGTTAGCTTTGCGCCAGTTACATGACGCATTGCACTGATAGCTGTAGGGATGCCTTTCCAGGGATGGAGGCTGCCGAGATAAAAAATTGACACGGGTATAGATGGTGACGGTGAGGCTGTCTTCAGCGCCTCATTAGCTGCCACGCTGTCCACGCCGTCGGGGCTGACGATACAAGGAGTATTGACGTTGTAGTGGCGGCGAATATCCTCTTCAAGGAAGGAAGTCAAAACAACAATTGCTGCCGCATTCTGATAAACAAAATGCTCATTTTCCAACAGAGTCTGGTATTTGCGCTTATTCTTTGCTTGGTTGAGGTCATGAGACTCCTTAAAACTTTGAGCAAATATCTCGTGACTTTCAAAGATAACCGGAATGACCAGCTTCTGGCTGAGCAGGAAACGGGCCATTTTCAGATTACGAGTATAAATTGCATCCACGGGGTTGCGATTCAGCCAGCGTCGGACCATCAAAAAGAATATTTTTTGAGTATTAAAAGGAAAATACCATTTTCCACGTGGGTCAGTTAAAGGTGAGAAGACGACACCTTCCGAAACGGAACGACCCAGCACACTTTCAACGGTGGTATGGCTGGAGGGCGTGACAACAAACACCTGCATATCGTGTCGCGCAAAAGAATCCACATTCTGCAAAATTTGCAGTGATGCAACGCGGATGTCCGGCACTGCATAGGGATCGATATAGGCAAGTTTGATCATTTGTCGAGCGCCGAAAGTAGACGTAGAGCTGAGTGCTGCCAGGTATAAAGATTTTCGATACGCTGACGTGCGTTATGCCCCATTGTTCGGCGGTATTCGCCGCCTTCCACCAATTTACGGATAGCAGCGGCAATTGCTTCCGGGTGGCCAGGTGAAACCAGTAATCCAGCTGAGCCTTCATTTCCAATCACTTCCGGGATTCCACCAATATAGCTACCTATAACGGGTAATCCGCAAGCCATCGCTTCAGCAATGGTAATACCAAAAGCTTCGTCACCAGTGCTGGGGAAAATACCCGCATCACCACTTCTATAAAATGCTGGCAGGGCTGAATGCGCAACCGGCTCGTGGAAAATGACCTGTTTGTCCACACCAAGATCGCGAGCTTGCGCCTGTAGTTTTGTCTGTTCTTCACCATTGCCAACAATGAGAAAGCGAACCCGCTCGTCTTGCAATAGCGCCAGTGCTTTCAACACGTAAGCAAGGCCTTTCCAACCGACAAGCCGCCCGGCAAAGACCAGTAAAAACTTGTCATCATCAATGTCCAGTGTATGACGAATGCTACCAGTTGCAGGAGTAAACTTATTTATGTCCACACCGTTATAAATCACATGCGGGAAGTGCTTAAAGTGATGCTGAATCTGCCATGCATTAAATTCACTACATGCCACCCAGGCGTCAATTCGTTTACCCAGGCGGCGATCGAACCTGAAAAAACTAGTGCCTCCACTCATATAGCAGAAACGCGTCTTGCTGGACGCAGGCATCAGATGTGGCCAAAAGAAATCGAAAGGTTTGGTAAGAATGACCCAGTCCAGATCATCTTTCACGACCGCTTTTCGGGCATGGCGTGCCATAGAAAGGCGTTCAACGATGCGCTGGAACCGGCGCCCCAGATTAATCACCTTTTCTCGTGGTGTATAAGGATATGTTCGTACGGTAATCGCATAACTCGCTACATCATGGCGAATATCCCCTTCTCCCCCATAAAGGAATATCTCATGGCCAAGGTCTGCCAAAGCTTTTGCAAGTTCCCAGACTGCAGTTTGGATGCCTCCATAAGAAGTTGTTATGGTCACATCCACAAATCCAATTTTCATTAGCTTACCTTTAGATCAATGTGTTTCGCGAGCTGCGTATTGACCGCATTCCAGACAGTTTCAACATCAATCTTTGACATTGGCTCTTCACGGCTGGCGTCAGAATAGTCAACAGGATGTTCGATAACAACCAGACCAGGGTGCTGCTGCGGCGCAAGGTACTTTCCTGGATGGAAAGCATGGTACATCGCTACCATCGGGATACCCAGGGCACCAGCAAGATGAGTGGGGCCGGTATCCACACCCAGATAAAGAGAAAGCTGACTCATCACCGCTGCGTTTTGTCTCATTGTCAGCTTCCCTGCGAGCGATGTGGCGGAGGAACCCAGTTCAGAGGCCAGTGCTGCAGCGGTGGTTTTTCCTTCAGGCCCGCCTAATAAAAGTATATGACTGTCGGGATATGCCTGTAACAAACGGTTCGCTATCTCCTTAAAAGAGGATATCGGCCAGTCGCGATAGGCTTTTGCGGGAAAACTTTGCAATTGAAAACCGATCAAACGCTTATTATGCAGATTGTTTTTATTCAAAAACTGGCGTGCAGAGTCCAGTTCTTGTGGCGTAACACAATAACAGAGGCGCCAATCGGTAACCTCAACGCCGACGGCTTGAGCTAGCAACGCTCGTTCCTGCTGGGCTGGCATTAACTGTTTCGGCGGGACTACCGTGCACCAGTTGGCATTACCTGTTTTGTCAGAGAAAGAAACCGTCAGTATAGAAACGCGTTTGGCATAGTCCACCAGCGCATCATCACTACCGTATACCAGTGCTAGATCGTATCGCTGACGGTGGAAATATTTCATCCATACCGCTTTTTTCTTGGAGAAGGGGCGAATAGTATTCACCCAAGGCAGATTTTCGAGCACCGAGGCTGTTTTCTTATGCGCGAACACATCCAGTATGGCCGTAGGCCACTTTGTTTTTAATGCTTTTAATACCGGTGTTATTAATAAAGTGTCGCCAAAGCGAGCAATGTTAATGACAAGAATTTTTTGGGGCTGCATAAGCGGACCTGCTATCACACTTTTTCACATTGTACACTAGCGGCTACAGATGAGTCACGGTAGGAGTAGAGTAGCCGACTACCGCGACATAATCGGCTAATTAAGGCTGCAGTTATTCAGGTATTCTCTCAGCTTTAATCCTGAATCCAAGTGCCATGAGTAATCCCAAATGAATGCCAAGTACATTTAAATAGACATTTTCAAATGTTCCTCGAACGATAACCCAGCCGATAAACGATACCATCAGTAACAGCACAGCCTGTGCTGTGATAGTATTCGAACTACTTGCCATAAATGCTCTATAGGCATAGTTGATAGTGCTCAGCGTCAGGATAATTAGTGCTAGCAAGCCAACAATACCTGCAGCAAACCAGATAGCCAGAAAGACATTATGGGGCCCGAGAGACTGCTTATAAATCCAATCAGGGTGGTCCTTGACCTGCTCGTTATATATGCGATGGAACACGCTATTACCAAAACCATAGCCTTTGATGGGGTTTTGCAGAATTAACTCAAGTGCAGTTCCTTGTGTACCCCCGCCGTAGCGGTTGCTGCTAGAAGTTTGCTCCATTTTTCTTGTCAGTGGGTGTTGCTGCGCATTATCATAAGAGACCAGCGTTACTGCGCCGCAAATTAGTGCTGTTATGCCCATGAAGGCCAGCATTTTTTCTTTATTAAAAATAATGACAATTGCGCTCATTACCACTGCTGCAAGCCATGAGCCACGCGCAAAAGTACCCAGCATAAATATTATGGTGATCATTGTGGCGACGATTAAACAAGCCCAGTGTGGTAGACTGTTCTTTTTATAAATATACCAAAGGCTAAGAATAACCGGAAAGCATAAAACATAGCCATCTGAAAGGTCGCGATGAGTCATTTCTGTAAAGGGCATAACCCCCTGATGATATTCATCAACATACATTAAAAGGTCTCGTACACAGGTAATCACGAGGCCTGCAGCAATCGATATCAGTATCATCTTTGCGATTTGAATCGCTGAATTTTTATGTAAAACAATAGGTAGTACAAATGAGAAAAGCAAAATACTATTTAGTATGGGTTTATTCATACTGTCGAAACTGATCTGAGGATCTATGGAGATAAATAGTGAATAAAATATTGTGAGAACAAAAAAGATAACACTAAAGAAAAGTTTGTTCTTTAGTGGTGCCAAAGCAAGGCGATAATTTTTAAATAAAAAGAATATCGCTATTGCAATCATTAAGATAACAGTCAAGTTTTTAAACTTTGTCAACTCGGCTGTAAAATTAAGTGCAATAAATAATCCCACCAAATAGAGCGGAAAGGATTCTTTTTTACTTCCATTAAAAAGTGAATTAAATACCATTCTTTTTATTCTCAATTACATTATGATATAAACTATAAAGCTCATCGGAAATATAGCTTGCAGTCAGATTTACCACTTTATTAAAAGAGGTCTGGCTGGCAAAATTATAGTCAAATCCATTTTGTAATTGTCCGATAGCACCGGAAAAAGAGGCCCAGTCCAGCGCATCGAAAACATATCCATTTATTCCATTATCTATAAACTCTTTTCCTCCACATTTATTAGAAGTCAATACCGGTAATCCACAGGCCATCGCTTCTAAAATCGTATTAGGAAAAGGATCATAGCGTGTTGGCTGAATTAAAGCGTCAGCCATTGCATAAAACGGCGCAGTCTCTTTCTGCACACCCGCAAAAAGAAGTCGTGATTCACAGCCCAGAATGCGAGCCAGTTTCTTATATCGTGTGATCTTGCGGTCATTTCCTACAACCAATAACCACGCAAGTGGATGCTCTGCAATCGATCTGATTGCGACATCCAATCCCTTACGCTCAAAGCCGGAGCCTACAAAAAGCATCAGTGTTGCATCTTGAGGAATAGCGTAGCGCTCACGCATCGGCTGGCGATGTATGGAAATCAGCGATGGATTCCATATACTGGTATCGATACAGTTGTAAATCACATGGATCTTATTGGGGTCAATAGCAAAGTGAGCGATAATCTCCGCTTTCACCATGGCCGAATTACAAATCACTTTTTCCAACGCTGGATGTTCAAACATCGCTTTTTCCTGGCGAAGCTGATAGCGGTGGAAGCTGGAAAGTGATTGGACTAATTTTTGTAGCGGATTCATCGTGCGTGAGCGAATGTTCAGCCATTCACGATGTACGCCGTCACCAGCGCGATAAATAGTACAGCCGGGAATGCGTTCATGGCTCTGTACAATATCAAATGCGGCAAAATGGCTCTGTGCTTCACGCGCAAAATTTATTTCGCGCTGTAAGCGATTTTTTGCCGGCGGGTCACAAGTAATGACATGATAAGCTGCGCTGGAACCTGTTTCCCATTGACGAGTGATAATGCTGATATCCAAATCGCTTTTATCGCGCAGGGCACTTAATGCTCTGGAGACAAAGCGCTCAGCTCCCCCATCAGGTCGATATTTTTGTCTGACAATAGCAAGCTTCATTGGCTAACCTGGATAATATTTATTGCCTCAATCACCTGGCTTCTGGGCAGTTGTACTAGGCAGTCGCAGATATGACTATTGGCGCAGCCTGCTTGTCCGCAAGGACGACAGGGATGATTATGAGAAGTTACAACCTCACTTTTAACCATCCATGGGCCCCATTCTTTGTCCCCAGTGGGTCCAAATAAAGCTACCACTGGCGTTTGCATCGCTGCAGCGATGTGCATTGGCACCGAATCGACGCCGAAGAGCATTTCTGCATGTTGAATTAATGCAGATAATTCCTTCAGGGACATGGTTCCGGATAGGTCGAGAAATGGCGTGGTAACGATGGCGCGAAGATCTTCCACCATCTTCATTTCTTCTTTAGACGGCGCAGCGCTCAGTACAACGGTTTTACCTTGGCGGCTGAGATATTCCATAATTGCGGCGACATCTTTAGTGTTCCAGCATTTGAACATCCAGCGTGAAGTTGGGTGGACGACAACGTAAGGTTGGTTCTGCCAACCTGCAGCATATAGCTTATCTTTTACCCCTAGCTCCGCAGCTTCTCCGGCAACCAGCACCAGCTTGCGTTCTTCTATCGTAGGCTGTAAGCCCAGTACCCGAAGCGTATCCAGATGGCCTTCAACTGTATGACGAAGATGAATGCGTTTGACTTGCTTCTGGAACTTTTTTCGCCAGAAAAACAACCGTTTCCTGTTTTCGTTATAGAAGGTCACGCCATGAGGGATCTTCCCGAGTTGGGCGAACCAGAAGCCGCGCATGCTTTCTGTCAAATGCAAAAGGAGATCATAGTGCTGGCTTCTGATATGGCGAATAAGTGCTAGTTCTTTTAGAAAATGTCTCCACACACCAAGCTTTTTCCATTTACGGTCAATTATCAATACGTTATTAATCGCTGGGTGCAGGGTCAGCATATCAGCAGTTTCAGCATAGACGATAACGTCTATTTGGGCGTTAGGATAATGACGACGTAAGGTGGTAAAAATGGGTGACGTCAGTAGAACATCGCCGTGATGCCTCAGTTTGGTCACAAGAATACGTTTAAATTCAGACATGAAAGTACCTAACTCGACATTATTAAATTATGTGTGCGTCTTTTAGCTGACGGAACACATCGCTGCCGGGCAGGTCATGTAATGACCGGCTGTCAGAAGGGCGACAGATTACCTGATTACGCCCATATCCGCCAATTAAACCAGGATCCGTTGGGCCATAAAGCGTGATGTTCGGCCTGTCCAGCGCAGCGGTAAGATGGCTTAAACCGGTATCGACCGAGACGACAAACCGCGCGCCTGCCAGTTCTCGTGCCACATTCTCAAGGCTCATCCGCGGCAAAACGTCGACAAAATCCAGCCCTTGCGCCAGCCGTTTCGCGCGGGCTTCTTCATGCGGCGCGCCCCACGGAAGCTTGATGCGTAAACCGCTATCTGCCAGCAAATTAAGTAACTCGCGCCAGTGCGCTTCCGGCCAGTGCTTATCATCGCGGGTGGTGGCGTGTAAGAACACGGCATAGGGCGAATGCGCTGCGTCCGCGACGGCAAAGTGGCGGGCAATGGCGTAATCGCCCTGCGTTTGTGGTTTGGTATAACCGAGGCTTTTGGCGAACAGCTCGCGGGTGCGCTCAACGGCGTGTTGCTGTTTAGCAATGTGGTGACGGCGATTATAAAACAGGCTCGCCAGCGGTTCGCGCGCGGTACTCCAGTCCATACCGTGCTTCACACCGTGCGCCAGCCGGGTGACCAGCGCGGCGCTTTTCACCAGCCCTTGCGCATCAATAATCGCGTCGTACTGTCCGGCCTGCACCGCTTCGCGAAAGGCTTTACGCTCAGCAGCAATCGGCGCGGAAAACCAGGCTTTGCGCCAGCGGCGGATCGCCACCGGGATAACGCGCTCAACGGCGGCATGCCAGGCGGGGATCTGGGCGAAACCCTCTTCTACAACCCAGTCAAAGCGGATGCCGGGAATCGCCTGTGCGGCATCGGTGAGCGCGGGCAGCGTATGCAGCACATCGCCCATCGACGAGGTTTTAACAATCAATACCCGCATCGGTTATCCTTCCGCGTCCAGCAACAGCGCGTTCAACTCTTCCAGCACGCGCTGCGGGGTAATATCGATCAGACTCTGGTGATACCCTTCAGCGGCGTCGCCTTTGCGCACTTTGTGGTAGCCGGAAATCAGGCGGATCACACGCGCTTTGTGCGACAGCGGCGGGGTGAAATCCGGGCTGCTTGGACCGTAAAGCGCCACCAGCGGACGATTAAGCGCGGCGGCGACATGCATCAAACCGGAATCATTGGTAACGACCGCTTTACAGGCGGCAATCAGCACAACGGCTTGTTCCAGCTGCGTTTCACCGGCCAGATTGCGGCACCAGGCTTGCTGCTCGGTGCTGAGCGAAGCCAGGATCTCGTTGCCCGCTTCGTGATCTTTCGCCGAACCAAACAGCAGCACCTGGTAGCCTTCATCAATCAGTTGCTTTGCCAGCTCTGCGTAATGGTAGTGCGGCCAGCGTTTCGCGGGGCCAAACTCTGCGCCGGGGCAAAAACCAATCAGCGGGCGTTCTGCTGAAATATCAAACGTCGCGCAAACTTGTAACTTTTCGCTGTCGTTAACTTGCAACTGCGGCCACAGCAGCGGTTGCGGCAGATCCTGCGCCGAGCGCATCACACCGTTGTCATATGCCAGCGCGACATAGCGCTCTACCATCAGCGGCCAGGCTTGTTTATCCAGCGTGCGAATGTCATTGAGCAGGCCGTAACGCATTTCACCGCGCCAGCCGGTACGGTGTGGCACATTGGCGAAAAAGGGCACTAACGCGGATTTAAACGAGTTGGGCAGCACGTAGGCGCGGTCATAACGGCGCTCGCGCAGGCTGTGGCCCAGCTTACGGCGTGCGCCAATTTCCAGCGCACCGTGACCAAGCGGCATCGGGATCGCTTCGTTGACTTCCGGCATGCGTGATAAAAGTGGACGGCACCACGCGGGTGCCATCACATCGATTATCGCCTGGGGAAAGCGCGCTTTAAGCGTGCGATAAAGACTCTGCGACATCATCATATCGCCGACCCAGGACGGGCCAATGACCAAAATTTTCATACTTACGCGTCGCGGTTCAGCCAGGCCATATACTCGGTTACTCCTTCGGCGACAGTTTTAAACGGTTTGTCGTAACCTGCCGCGCGCAGGTTGGTCAGATCCGCCTGGGTAAACGCCTGGTAGCGGCCTTTCAGTTTGTCCGGGAACGGAATGTATTCGATGCTGCCTTTTTTGTGGAAGGCCAGCGTCGCATCGGCAACGGCCTGGAAAGATTCCGCGCGACCGGTACCCAGGTTGTAGATACCGGAAACACCGTTTTCCCAGAACCACAGGTTGACCGCCGCGACATCGCCCACGTAGACGAAATCGCGTTTGAAGTTTTCGCTGCCTTCGAACAGTTTCGGGCTTTCGCCGTTATTCAACTGGGTATTGAGGTGGAAGGCCACGCTCGCCATGCTGCCTTTATGCCCTTCGCGCGGGCCATACACGTTGAAGTAGCGGAAACCGACGATCGGCGAGTTCGCTTCCGGCAGGATGCCGCGCACATACTCGTCGAACAGCATTTTTGAGTAGCCGTAGACGTTGAGCGGCTTTTCATATTCGCGGGATTCAATAAAGTCCGACGTACGCCCGCCGTAAGTGGCGGCGGACGAGGCGTACAGGAACGGGATTTCACGCTCCAGGCAGTAATGCAGCAGCTCTTTGGAGTACTGATAGTTGTTATCCATCATATACTTGCCATCCCACTCGGTGGTGGAAGAGCATGCGCCTTCGTGGAATACCGCTTCAATATCACCGAACTCTTCGCCAGACATAATCTGGATCAGGAAATCTTCTTTATCCATGTAGTCGGCAATGTGCAGGTCAACCAGATTGACGAATTTGGTGCCGTCTTTCAGGTTGTCCACCACCAGAATGTCGGTGATGCCTTTATCATTCAGGGCCTTAACGATGTTACTACCGATAAAACCCGCGCCGCCGGTCACGATGATCATAACTGTACCTTTGAAAAGTGGAGCGTTGAGACGATCTCAGACACTAATGTCTCTTATCATATCATCACATTGACGACCCTTCAGCCATTCACCCAGTGAACGATATGGCTATGCGTGATTTATGCTACAAAATGAAGAATGGATGCTGTGTCATCTCGTATCACCGTATACCTTTCGGTAATATGTGCCGAAATTTGCCCAGTCTGGAGAATTGCGATGCGTGGGGATTTTTATAAACAGTTAACGAACGACCTGGAAACCGCGCGTGCGGAAGGGTTGTTTAAAGAAGAACGCATTATTACATCAGCCCAGCAGGCTGATATCACCGTGGCGAACGCGGGACATGTCATTAACTTCTGCGCCAATAACTATCTTGGCCTTGCTAACCACCCTGATTTGATTGCTGCGGCGAAAGCCGGCATGGACAGCCACGGCTTCGGCATGGCGTCGGTGCGCTTTATCTGCGGCACGCAGGACAGCCACAAAGTGCTGGAGAAGAAGCTGGCCGACTTCCTCGGCATGGAAGATTCCATTCTTTATTCCTCCTGCTTCGACGCGAATGGCGGCCTGTTTGAAACGCTGCTCGGCGCGGAAGACGCCATCATTTCCGACGCGCTGAACCATGCTTCCATCATCGACGGTGTACGTTTGTGTAAAGCGAAGCGCTACCGCTACGCCAACAACGATATGCAGGAACTGGAAGCCCGCCTGAAAGAGGCGCGTGAAGCGGGTGCGCGCCATGTGCTGATTGCGACTGATGGCGTGTTTTCCATGGATGGCGTGATCGCTAACCTGCAAGGGGTGTGCGATCTGGCGGATAAATATGACGCGCTGGTGATGGTCGATGACTCTCACGCCGTCGGTTTTGTTGGCGCGAATGGTCGCGGCACACATGAATATTGCGACGTGATGGGGCGCGTAGACATCATCACCGGCACGCTGGGCAAAGCGCTTGGCGGCGCGTCCGGCGGTTACACCGCTGCGCGTAAAGAGGTAGTGGAGTGGCTGCGTCAGCGTTCCCGCCCGTATCTCTTCTCCAACTCACTGGCACCCGCCATTGTTGCCGCGTCCATTAAAGTGCTGGAAATGCTGGAATCCGGTGC
The DNA here is from genome assembly GCF_015167415.1 of Kosakonia pseudosacchari. Lineage (NCBI taxonomy): Bacteria > Pseudomonadati > Pseudomonadota > Gammaproteobacteria > Enterobacterales > Enterobacteriaceae > Kosakonia > Kosakonia pseudosacchari. The sequence continues at coordinate 4,744,369 of NZ_CP063425.1, read as the reverse complement.
TGAACTGCGCGATCGCCTGTGGGCAAATGCCCGTCTGTTCCGCGAAAAAATGACTGCCGCAGGCTTTACGCTGGCAGGTGCCGATCACGCGATTATCCCGGTGATGCTGGGCGATGCGGTAGTGGCGCAGAACTTCGCACGCGAGCTGCAAAAAGAGGGGATTTACGTCACCGGTTTCTTCTTCCCGGTGGTGCCGAAAGGTCAGGCGCGCATCCGTACGCAGATGTCTGCGGCGCATACGCCTGAACAAATTGAACGTGCGGTAGCTGCCTTTACCCGCATTGGTAAACAACTGAGTGTGATTGCCTGAGGGCGTGAAATGAAAGCGTTATCCAAACTGAAAGCGGAAGAAGGCATCTGGATGACCGACGTACCGGAGCCGGACGTTGGTCATAACGATCTGCTGATTAAAATTCGTAAAACCGCGATTTGCGGTACTGACGTGCATATCTACAACTGGGACGACTGGTCGCAAAAAACCATTCCTGTGCCGATGGTGGTCGGTCATGAATATGTCGGCGAAGTAGTGGGCATCGGCCAGGAAGTGAAAGGTTTTAAAATTGGCGATCGCGTTTCCGGTGAAGGTCACATTACCTGCGGCCACTGCCGTAACTGCCGCGCCGGGCGTACACACCTGTGCCGTAACACTACGGGTGTGGGCGTTAACCGTCCGGGCTGTTTTGCTGAATACCTGGTGATCCCGGCGTTCAACGCTTTCAAAATCCCCGACAATATTTCTGATGATTTGGCGTCGATTTTCGATCCGTTTGGTAACGCGGTGCACACGGCGCTCTCCTTTGATTTAGTCGGCGAAGATGTGCTGGTCTCCGGCGCAGGCCCGATTGGTATTATGGCCGCGGCAGTGGCAAAACACGTTGGCGCACGTCATGTGGTGATCACCGATGTGAATGAGTACCGCCTCGATCTGGCGCGCAAAATGGGTGTGACCCGCGCGGTTAACGTCGCCAAAGAGAATCTGGCGGATGTGATGGCAGACCTGGGCATGACCGAAGGGTTCGACGTGGGTCTGGAGATGTCCGGTGCGCCGCCTGCGTTCCGTACGATGCTCGACACCATGAACCACGGTGGCCGTATTGCGATGCTGGGTATTCCGCCGTCCGATATGTCTATCGACTGGACTAAGGTCATCTTTAAGGGGCTGTTTATCAAAGGGATTTACGGTCGTGAGATGTTTGAAACCTGGTATAAGATGGCGGCGTTAATCCAGTCTGGTCTGGATCTTTCCCCGATCATTACCCACCGTTTCAGCATTGATGAGTTCCAGCAGGGCTTCGACGCGATGCGCTCGGGGCAGTCCGGCAAAGTGATTCTGAGCTGGGATTAGCTCAATGAGGCGGGCCGCATCCTGAGCGGCCCCGCTTCTTTTGCTCAGGGCTTTATCTTATACTCGCAACGTTAATAATGTGAGAACTGGACTGCTAAATGAGCACGGCGAAGATAGATGTAAGCATCGTTATTCCTGTCTATAACGGTGGTGAAGCTTTAGGCCCGATGATAGAAAAAATCCTCCGTGAGAAAAGAATTAATCTGGAAGTTATTGTTGTTAATGATGGTTCCACTGACAACACCGCCGAAATCCTGCAGACCTTTAATGATCCACGTCTTATTGTAATTCATCAGACTAATCAGGGGGTGTATGCTGCCCGTAATGCGGGTATTGCCGTCCGTCGCGGTGACTGGCTTATTCTATTGGATGCTGATGACGATTTTGTTGACGACATGATTGTGGATCGTTTCCGGCAAGCAAACCTCCACGATGTAGATGTCTATATCGCCAACGGCTGGCGCAACGAGCAGCGAGAGGGGGATTTCAGCAATACCATCCATCATCATCAGCCCTACAATAAAACTATCAAAGGCTTTAGTTGGATTAATCATGTCGTTGGCGTTCGTGAGTGGCCGCACTATCTATGGCTACAAATTGTCAGATCTGAATATATCAATCAGCTACAGCTGACTTTTCAATTGGGAAGCAGCCATAAAGACATTCTGTGGACCACCGAGCTGGCGTTAGGTAATGGCCGTTTTTATATTTCCGATAAGCCCGACTATGTTTATTGCGATAATCATAATTCCATTACTCACAGCAAGAAATATTTTGATTCGCGCACACTTAGTTATGTTGGGGTAATAAGCCAACTGAATCGCTGGGCAAATGAGCCTCGATACCATGAGGTAAAACGGGCGCTGCTAATTCATGCAGTGGAAGAAGCCCGTCATTTTTTCGGTATGTATCGTAAAAAGACCAAAGATAAGCCCTACGCGAGAGCACAGTTCTGTCAACACATTCGCTTTTGGGATTTGCTTAAAGGCGTTAACAGTGGTCGCAAAATGTGGTTCCTGCTGCGGCTTTATATGACATTTATACGGTCATAGAGAAAAACCTGCCGACGGCAGGTTTTTTTGTCAACCATAACATACTATTTTTATGGTTTTTTATTACTTCCACCCTTGCCACTGATTCTGCATATAACGCACCAGCGTACTCTCGCCAACACTTTCACCGATTACGCTAAAGAAGCGGCTGGCATATACCGGTTCCGGTTTATGCTTCGCTTTGCACACTTTTACGCCGCGGAACGGATTACGCGGTGGCTGAACAGTGCCACCTGGTGGCGTGGCGTTGGGCGTTGAGGTATCTGTCTGCGGTTCATTGAGCAGGTCGCTTGGGCGCACCAGCGTAATATCGGCAGGCAGGCTTGAGAGCGTTTGCTGTAACACGCGAACGGTAGCGGGATGTGGATGACCAATCGCAATGGCGGAACCGTTGCGGCGCGCTAACTGTACGGCGCGGTCAAACTGACGGCGGATATCGCCTTCGTTTTGCGTATCGTCGAGGAACACCTTGCGCTTAATGACTTTCACCCCGGTGCCGGAAGCGGCGCGCAGCGCCTGACTATTGCCGATAGTCATGCTGTCGAGGAAATAGAGGTTGTAACGCTCCAGCGCCTGCATCACTTTCTGCATGCCAAACAGGCTTGACGTCATGGCGCTGCCCATATGGTTGTTCAGCCCGACGGCATACGGCACGTTGTTCACTGCATCGCTGATGATGCGCTCAATCTCTGCGCTGCTCATCTCCGGGCGCAGCGTGTCTTTTTCCAGCGGCTGTTTACTCAGCGGTGCCATTGGAAGATGGATCAGCACTTCATGCCCACTGTTGTGCGCTTTGGTCGCCATTTCCCGCGCATGCGTTGCATTGGGCAGCACCGCGACGGAGATCGCCTGCGGCATGGCCAGCACCTGGTTTTCAGTTTGTGGACGGTAGCCGAAATCGTCGATGACGATGGCCAGTTTCCCGGCGAATACCGGAGCGGAAAACGCCAGCACACTGGCGAGCGTCAAAACAATACGACGAAATTGAAGCAAACCTTATCTTCCCAACCACGGTTGTGGATTGACCGCCTGACCCTGACGGCGAATTTCGAAATAGAGTGAAGGCCGGCCCTGACCGCCACTGCTCCCTACGAGGGCTATCGGCTGACCGGCGCGAACCTGGGTGCCTACGCTCACCAGCGCGCTCTGGTTGTAACCGTAAAGGCTCATGTCGCCTTTGCCGTGTTCAACCACCACCACCAGACCATAGCCTTGTAGCCAGTCGGCTAAGATCACACGTCCATCTGCGATGGCTTTCACTTCGCTGCCTTCAGACGCGCCGATAACAATCCCTTTCCAACGTAGCTCACCCTGCAGTTGTTCGCCATAACGGTGCAGCAACGGGCCGCGAACCGGCCAGACGGCCTGGCCTGACGGCGAGCCTAAACCGCCGGTGCGGGACATCAGCGAGCGTTCGCTCTCGGTAGGTTTATAGGTGGTGCCTTTACGGCTGGCTTCATTCTGGCGGTCACGCACCGCTTGCGCTTCGCGGGCTTCACGTTCGGCACGGGCTTTGGCGGCCGCTTCCGCACGGGCGAGGCGATCGCGCAAGCGAGATTCGTTGGCGCGCATTTCGCTGAGCTGTTGTTGACCTTCCTGAATGGACGATTCCAGACCAGAAAGGGTTTTCTGCCGCTCACTGCGCGCTTGTTCAAGTTTGGCCTGCTGCGCTTTTTGCTCATACAGCAGCGTTTGTTGCTGGCTCTGCTTCTCTTCCAGCTCGGATTTTTGCGTGGCGACCTCTTCGCGCGTCTGTTTCAACTGCGCGATGGTTTCCTGTCGCGCCTGGTTGAGATAACCAAAGTAGGCCTGCAAACGCTGGCCGCGCTGGCTCTCTTCACCGCTTAAAATCAGTTGGATCCCGGTGTGTGGCCCCTGACGGAACGCCGCATCAAGCTGTGCCGCGAGGTTGTGTTCCTGCGTGGTGCGCTGACGTTCCAGTTTGGCAATCGAGGCGTTCATCTCGGCGATCTGCTTATTGAGCTGGGCGAGGGTGTTTTGCGTTTCCCGTAACTGGCGAGTGGCGGCAGAGATGGCTTCTTCCTGTGCCTTTAACTGGGCAAGAAGGCCCGCGCGTTGCTGTTGTTGCTGGCGTACCGCGCGCTCTTTTTCAGCGATATCGGCCTGAATAGATTTGAGCTGATCGCGATCGTCCGCATGGGCGGAAACGGCGCACAGCAATGCGCCAGCGCTGAGTGCGCTGGCGCAAAGAAAGGGTCGGATCCCGACCCATGTAATTGAAAAAATCGCCTTTCCCCTCATGGGGAGCGATTATTCCACGATGAACAGCGGCTTACCAGTCATCTCTTGCGGGATTTCCATGCCCATCAGCGCCAGCATCGTCGGCGCGATGTCGGAAAGTTTACCGCCGGAAACGGCTTTCAGCGCTTTGTCGCCGACATAGATCAGCGGCACCGGCAGGTTGGTATGCGCGGTGTGCGCCTGACCGGTTGACGGGTCACGCATCTGCTCGGCGTTACCGTGGTCGGCGGTGATCAGCATCTGACCACCAACGGATTCCACCGCTTTGCTCACCTCTGCAACGCAATGATCCAGCGCTTCTACAGCGGCGACAGCGGCTTCAAACACGCCGGTGTGACCAACCATATCGCCATTCGGATAGTTACAAATAATGGTGTCGTATTTACCGCTGGTGATCGCACCCACCAGTTTCTCGGTCAGCTCTGCGGAGCTCATTTCCGGTTGCAGATCGTAAGTCGCCACTTTCGGCGAGTTGATCAGAATACGGTCTTCGCCCGGGAACGGCTCTTCTACGCCGCCGTTAAAGAAGAACGTGACGTGGGCATATTTTTCCGTTTCGGAAATACGCAACTGGGTTTTGTTGTGTTTTGCCATCCACTCACCGAGCGTATTCGCCAGAGAGGCCGGTGGATAGGCGACGGCGGTTTTGATGTCGGCGGCATATTCGGTCAGCATGACGAAATCGCCCAGCTTAACGATTTTCTTACGCGCGAAACCGTCGAAATCTGCGTTAACGAACGCACGGGTAATTTCGCGTGCGCGGTCGGCGCGGAAGTTCATGAAAATCAGCGCGTCGCCATCTTCCATTGCCGCATCAGGCTGGCCTGCGGCGCGAATGACGGTGGCTTTGACGAATTCGTCGTTCTCATCGCGAGCGTAAGCCGCTTGCAGACCCGCAACGGCGCTATCAAAGGTGAACTCGCCTTTGGCTTCGGTCATCAGGTTGTAAGCTTGTTCCACGCGATCCCAGCGGTTGTCGCGATCCATGGCGAAATAGCGGCCAATGATACTCGCAACACGCCCTTTACCCAGCGCGGCAAACTTGTCTTCGAATTTTTTCAGGGAAGATTCTGCGCTGCGCGGCGGTGTGTCGCGACCATCAAGGAAAGCGTGCAGATAGATTTTTTCCGCGCCGCGTTCTGCAGCCAGTTCCACCATCGCCAGAATGTGGTCTTCATGGCTGTGCACGCCGCCTGCAGAGAGCAGACCCATAATGTGCACCGCTTTGCCAGCGGCAACCGCTTTGTCTACCGCACCGGCCAGCACCGGGTTGCTAAAGAAAGTGCGCTCTTTAATCTCTTTATCCAGGCGTGTCAGATCCTGGTAAACAATACGTCCAGCGCCCAGGTTAACGTGGCCGACTTCGGAGTTGCCCATCTGGCGATCCGGCAGGCCGACTTCGAGACCTGACGCGTCAATCAGCGTATGCGGGCGGGTTGCCCACAGTTTGTCCATTACCGGGGTTTTGGCGTTGAAAATAGCGTTATCCTGCTGGTCTTCACGGTAGCCGTAGCCATCCAGAATCACCAGTACCATAGGTTTTTTAGAAACCGACATTGCGACAACCTCATGCTCAGAAGACAAAAAAATTTGCGTAATTTTACTACAGCTGAATCGATAAAATAGCCGCAGAAGATCAAAGAAAGCGGCTGACCAGCCCCTTGTTTGCGCGGCGACGCTTTATTTTTTTTGTAACACTCCGCAGAAAATGCATTCCGTCGCGCTCGCTGGCTGTATTTGCCCCACTGCGCAGGTATACTCCTTGCTGGTTTTTAATCACTAAGTCCGGAGTTGTAACCCCAGATGCAAGAAATTATGCAATTTATTGGCCGCAACCCAATCCTGTGTATCGCCTGGATTGCGTTATTCGGTGCTGTGCTGTTTACCACTTTCAAGGGCATTGCGTCTAAAGTGAAAGTGATTTCTCGCGGCGAAGCTACGCGCCTCATTAATAAAGAAGATGCCGTGGTAGTGGACTTACGCCAGCGTGATGATTTCCGTAAAGGTCACATCGCAGGCGCGGTGAATTTGCTGCCAAACGAGATCAAAGCCAATAATGTAGGTGAGCTTGAAAAACACAAAAGCGCGCCGATTATCGTTGTTGATGGTACCGGCATGCAGGCCCAGACCCCGGCGAACGAGCTGGTGAAAGCCGGTTTCGAGAAGGTCTTTGTGCTGAAAGACGGCATCTCTGGCTGGATGGGCGAAAACCTGCCGTTAGTTCGCGGTAAATAATTTACCTACGGGTAAACATCGGAGAAGAGATATGGCCAATATTGAGATCTACACGAAAGCGACTTGCCCGTTTTGCCACCGTGCAAAAGCGCTGTTGAGCAGCAAAGGCGTCGCTTTTGCTGAGCTGCCGATCGATGGCGACATGGTAAAACGCGAAGAGATGATTCAACGTAGTGGCCGTACGACGGTTCCGCAGATTTTTATTGATGCGCAGCACATTGGCGGCTGCGACGATTTATATGCGCTGGACGCGCGTGGCGGGCTGGATCCGCTGTTGCGTTAATGCTTTTAGAGCACTACAACACTAAAGGGTTATTCACTCATGTCTGAACAAAACAACACCGAAATGACTTTCCAGATTCAGCGTATCTACACGAAAGATATCTCTTTCGAAGCGCCGAATGCGCCACATATCTTCCAGAAAGAGTGGCAGCCGGAAGTGAAACTGGATCTCGACACGGCCTCCACTCAGCTGGCGGAAGGTGTTTATGAAGTGGTTCTGCGCGTTACCGTGACCGCTTCTCTGGGCGAAGAAACTGGCTTCCTGTGCGAAGTGCAGCAGGGCGGTATCTTCTCTATCGACGGTATCGAAGGAACGCAGATGGCACACTGCCTGGGTGCATACTGCCCGAACATTCTGTTCCCGTATGCTCGCGAGTGCATTACCAGCCTGGTTTCCCGCGGTACGTTCCCGCAACTGAACCTTGCGCCAGTGAACTTTGATGCGCTGTTCATGAACTACCTGCAACAGCAGACTGGCGAAGGTGCCGAACAACATCAGGATGCCTGATGAACGCACTTAATGCTGCAATGACTGTGATCGGTGCCGGCTCTTACGGCACCGCTCTTGCCATCACGCTGGCAAGAAATGGCCACCCGGTTGTACTGTGGGGCCATGACCCCAAACATATCGCGACCCTGCAACATGACCGTTGCAACGCCGCGTTCCTCCCCGATGTGCCTTTCCCCGATACGCTGCAATTAGAGAGCGATCTTGCCCGTGCGCTTTCCGCCAGCCGTAATATCCTGGTGGTGGTGCCAAGCCACGTCTTTGGCGATGTGTTAGCGCAAATTAAGCCGCTTATGCGTGATGACGCGCGTATTGTCTGGGCGACAAAGGGGCTTGAAGCTGAAACCGGGCGTCTGCTCGAAGAGGTGGCGCGCGAGATATTAGGTCCGGATATTCCGCTGGCGGTGATTTCCGGCCCGACATTTGCCAAAGAACTGGCGGCGGGTCTGCCAACGGCGATTTCCCTCGCTTCTGCTGATCCCCAGTTCGCCGAGGATTTACAGCAGCTCCTTCACTGCGGCAAAAGTTTTCGTGTCTACAGCAATCCGGATTTCATCGGCGTGCAACTGGGCGGCGCGGTGAAAAACGTCATTGCGATTGGCGCTGGCATGTCCGACGGTATTGGCTTTGGCGCCAATGCGCGTACGGCGCTGATCACTCGTGGTCTGACCGAAATGTCGCGTCTCGGTGCGGCGCTCGGTGCCGATCCGGCCACCTTTATGGGCATGGCGGGTTTAGGCGATTTGGTGCTGACCTGTACCGACAACCAGTCGCGTAATCGCCGCTTCGGCATGATGCTTGGCCAGGGCATGGACGTGCAAAGCGCCCAGGAGAAGATTGGCCAGGTGGTCGAAGGTTACCGCAATACCAAAGAAGTGCGCGCGCTGGCGCACCGGTTTGGCGTCGAAATGCCAATAACCGAGGAAATTTATCAGGTATTGTATTGCGGAAAAAATGCGCGCGAGGCAGCATTGACCCTATTAGGTCGTGCCCGCAAGGAAGAGCACTAACTCTTAGTCGCAGGGACTCTTTTTGAACTCACGATAAGGCTGGCGCAGACCAGCCTGTCGTCTTATCACGTCTGGAGTAAGCAATGCCGTGTGAAGAACTGGATCTGGTCTGGAAAAATATCAAAGCCGAAGCCCGGGAACTGGCGGAGTGCGAGCCAATGCTGGCCAGTTTTTACCACGCAACATTACTCAAGCACGAAAACCTCGGCAGCGCACTGAGCTATATGCTGGCGAACAAACTTGCCTCGCCAATTATGCCAGCGATTGCTATTCGTGAAGTCGTCGAAGAAGCCTATGCCGCCGACCCGGAAATGATCGCCTCCGCCGCCTGTGATATTCAGGCCGTGCGCACGCGCGACCCGGCGGTGGATAAATACTCGACGCCGCTGCTCTATCTGAAAGGTTTCCACGCGCTACAGGCATACCGCATTGGGCACTGGTTGTGGACGCAGGGGCGCGAGGCGCTGGCGATTTTCCTGCAAAACCAGGTATCGGTCAGTTTCCAGGTGGATATTCACCCGGCGGCGCGAATTGGCCGCGGGATAATGCTCGACCACGCCACTGGCATTGTGGTGGGCGAAACGGCAGTTATTGAAGATGACGTGTCGATTCTGCAATCGGTCACGCTCGGCGGGACCGGCAAAACCAGCGGCGATCGCCATCCGAAAATCCGCGAAGGGGTGATGATTGGCGCTGGCGCCAAAATTCTCGGCAATATCGAAGTGGGGCGCGGCGCGAAGATTGGCGCGGGTTCGGTGGTGTTGCAACCGGTGCCGCCGCATACCACGGCAGCAGGCGTTCCGGCGCGAATTGTCGGTAAGCCGGAAAGCGATAAACCGTCAATGGATATGGATCAGCACTTCAACGGCATAAACCACGGGTTCGAGTACGGCGACGGGATTTAATTGTCAGGCGATTTTTCCCGCCAGCCTGAACCAGGGCAGGGCGCATAACACGACAGCGTGTTGAACACCCGCAGGAGGCGCGAAGCGAAGAATCCCGCTGGATGTTGTGTTCGCGCCAGTTTTCCGCGCTGCCCGTATTTAACTGCCTTCGCCCGTTAGCGCAGAAGAGTAAATGCGTCAGTAATAACAGGCATCGCTATCCGCAGCTCGGATAACATGTTGCCGTCATCCGTTAATTCCCCTTCAGCTACGCAGTACCGCGCCCGGGTAACCGAGCTGGCGCCAGGCTTCATACACCACCACCGACACCGCATTCGACAGGTTCATGCTGCGGCTGTCCGGCATCATCGGAATGCGGATTTTTTGCTCTGGCGGCAGCGCGTCAAGGATGGTCGCTGGCAGGCCGCGCGTTTCCGGGCCAAACATCAAATAATCCCCGTCCTGGTAGCTCACCGCGCTGTGTGCTGGCGTGCCTTTGGTGGTGAGGGCAAATAAGCGTTGCGGCTGTTCGGCTTCGACAAACGCAGCGTAATCGTGATGGCGTTTTACCGCGGCGAACTCATGGTAATCCAGCCCTGCGCGACGCAGACGCTTGTCGTCCCAGGTGAATCCCATCGGTTCAATGATATGCAGACGAAAACCGGTATTGGCGCACAAGCGGATGATATTCCCGGTATTTGGCGGGATTTCAGGTTCGAATAAAACGATGTTTAACATACTGCCCCCTTAATAGCGGGGGCAGAATAGCACTCTCTAGGCGGCGTCGCCATGCGCCAACGGTGCGAGCGCGGCAGGCAACTGGTTCAGCCCCTGTACCAGCGAATCTTTGCTGATGTCGCGAATCGATTTCGCGCTGGTCAGCGTCATCGCCACACGCATCTCTTTCTCGATCAGATCCAGCAGGTTTGCCACGCCTTTACGACCATGCGTTGCCAGCGCATACAGATAAGCGCGGCCCAGCAGGACAGAATCTGCGCCAAGCGCCAGCATGCGCACCACATCCAGCCCGTTACGGATGCCGCTGTCGGCCAGAATGGTGATATCACCTTTCACCGCATCGGCAATCGCTGGCAGCGCGCGGGCAGAAGAGAGCACACCGTCAAGCTGACGCCCGCCGTGGTTAGAAACCACAATGCCGTCTGCGCCAAAGCGCACCGCATCGCGGGCATCTTCCGGGTCAAGGATCCCTTTGATCACCATCGGGCCATCCCAGAATTCGCGGATCCACTCCAGGTCTTTCCACGAAATCGACGGGTCAAAGTTCTTCGCCAGCCAGCCAATGTAATCTTCAAGTCCGGTCGGTTTGCCGAGATAGGCGGAGATATTCCCCAGATCATGCGGTCGCCCGTTGACGCCGACATCCCACGCCCACTGCGGATGCAGCACCGATTGCAGGTAACGACGCAGCGCCGCATTCGGGCCGCTCATGCCGGAGTGGGCATCGCGGTAGCGCGCGCCAGGTGTTGGCATATCCACGGTGAATACCAGCGTTGAGCAACCGGCGGCTTTCGCCCGTTCCAGCGCATTACGCATAAAGCCGCGATCGCGCAGCACATATAGCTGGAACCACATCGGGCGCTTAATCGTCGGCGCGACCTCTTCAATCGGACAGACAGAAACGGTCGAGAGCGTAAACGGAATGCCTTTCGCATCCGCTGCGCCTGCTGCCTGCACTTCACCGCGCCGGGCATACATACCGCACAATCCAACCGGGGCAAGCGCCACCGGCATCGATAATTTTTCGTTAAACAACGTGGTTTCGAGGCTCAGTTCAGACATGTCTTTCAGCACCCGCTGGCGCAGCGCCACCTGGGACAGGTCTTCAACGTTACGGCGCAGGGTATATTCGGCATACGCGCCGCCATCGATATAGTGAAACAAGAACGGCGGCAAAATGCGTTTAGCCGCCGCGCGATAGTCGCTGGCTGCGGAAATAATCATGCTTTTTTCTCCCTGGAGTGAATGTGCTGCTCGTCGGGCAGGCGGGTGATGCGTGCCTGGCGGGCTTGATCTTCATCGAATTTGCGAATCGTGGTATGCACGAAGCCGAGGTGCGCCATCATCGCCTGGCGCGCGCCATCGGCGTCTCCGGCAAGAATGGCGTTCATCACCGCCTGATGCTGTTCGGTCAGTTGTGAAAAAACGGGGGGAACGAGATACATGCGCTGGCGGCTCTGTTTCACCGAGGATTGCAGCAGGTCGAAGAACCCGCGCATGGTTTGCAATAACACCACGTTATGCGAGGCTTCAGCGATGGCGAGATGGAAACGCACATCGGCCTGCGAAGCGAGATCCGGGTCATCGGATTGCGTGGCTTCAAAGCACAGCACAATTTTCTCTTTATCGGCCTCGGTAGCGCGCATCGCCGCGTGCCAGGCAGTGCTGGCTTCAATGGCGTGGCGCGCTTCAAGAATATCGAAACTGTAATCCGGATCATCATGCAGCAGCGTTTTCAGCGGCTGAACGATGTTTTGCTCCGACCAGTCATCATGCTGCCAGCGCACAAACGTGCCGCCACCGCGACGGCTGAGCAGCACGCCTTCGCTGACCAGTTTCGATAACGCTTCACGCAACGAGTTACGCGACACGCCAAGCTGTACGGCGAGCTGGCGTTCTGCGGGCAATTTCATGCCCGCTTCCAGTTGTTGTTCAGTAATCAGCGCCCGCACACGATCGGCAACCTCGTCTGTCAGGCGTCTGGGTAACACTTTCATGGGATCATCCAGGTCAGTACATAGGCCTGAAGTGTCGTGATCACCCCCACCATGCAGGTGAAAATCAGGCTGTGTTTAACAGTAAAACGGAACAGGTCGGACTCTTTGCCCACCAGCCCCACCGCCGCACAGGCAATGGCGATCGACTGCGGTGAAATCATCTTGCCGGTAACGCCGCCCGTGGTATTGGCAGCGACCATCAGCACATCTGACACGCCAATCTGTTGCGCGGCGGTTGCTTGCAGCGCGGCAAACAGCGCGTTGGATGAAGTATCAGAACCGGTCAGGAAGACGCCCAGCCAGCCGAGAAATGGCGAGAAAAACGGGAAGGCGCTGCCGGTATGCGCCAGTGCCAGCGCCAGCGTGGATGACAGCCCGGAATAGTTAGAGATAAAGGCGAACGCCAGCACCATACCAATCGAGTAAATCGGCAGCGCCAGGTCACGTAGCGTGCTGGTAAACGTCGTGACGGCATCCTTCGGCTTCATGCGCAGCCAGAGAATCGACAACATGGCGGCGAACAGAATGGCGGTGCCGGTGGCGGAGAACCAGTCGAATTTATACACCGCAGCATAAGGCGTGGCGGCGCTAACCACCGGCGGCATCCGCGCGACCAGCTTGTCGAGATGCGGTACAGAAACCGTGAACACCCAGTCATACAGCGCACCGCCAGGCGCAAACAGCGCCTTAAACGGCGGCACGCTCCACAGCGTCACGGTGGCAGTTAAAAACAGGAACGGCGACCAGGCGCGCAGAACTTGTCCGGCGCTGTACTGGGTACGTTTCAAATCGAGATCGACCTGCGATGCGCCCATATCGCCGAAGCGGAAGATGCGCACCGGACGCCAGCGCTTGAGGAACAACGTCAGGCAGACCAGCGAAACCAGCGACGAGATGATGTCCGGCAGTTCCGGGCCGATAAAGTTGGAACTCAGATACTGGGCGATAGCAAACGAGCCTCCCGCGACAATCACCGCCGGCCAGGTCTCTTTTATGCCGCGCCAGCCATCCATAATCGCCATGATCCAGAACAGCACGATAATGGTCAGGAACGGTAACTGGCGGCCAACCATCTGGCCGATTTCAAAGCTGTCCAGCCCGGTAACCTGCCCGGCGACCAGAATTGGAATACCCATTGCGCCAAAGGCGACCGGCGCGGTGTTAACGATCAGACACAGGCCCGCAGCATACAGCGGGTTAAAACCTAAGCCCACCAGCAACGCGGCGGTAATGGCTACCGGCGCGCCAAAGCCGGCAGCCCCTTCCAGAAACGCGCCGAAAGAGAAACCGACAATCAACATTTGCAGGCGCTGGTCTGGGGTAATCGACAAAATCGAAGAGCGAATGATGTCGAACTGCCCGGTTTTGACCGAGATTTTGTAGACAAACACGGCGGCGATAATGATCCACGCAATTGGCCACAACCCGTAAAAGAAGCCATACACCACCGAGGCCAGCGCGTGATCGAGCGGCATATGGTAAAACAGCAGCGCCACGCCAAGGGCGATGACGACAGTCCAACTGGCGGCGACATAGCCTTTCAGTTTGAGCTTTATCAGCGCAAAAAAGAAAAACAGGATCGGTAGCGAGGCAATTAAGCTGGAAAGCCAAAGGTTGCCAGCCGGGTCGTAATTCTGTTGCCAGAGATTCATGCAGGTCTCCTGAGAACCACACCAAAACCGGCGAGCGGCAAGTCTGCGCTTAGCTCTGCGTCACAGGTTTTGTAAAAGTGGTCCTGCCAGTTGGGTTGTGTAGGGGTTGTGATAACGAATGGTTATCCAGATGTTGCTAGCAAGCAATATATCTGTGACGGGATTTGATGGATTTGTGAGCCAGGGAGAGGAACAACAGGAATTGGTAGGGCCAATTAAACAACCCTGGCGCTATTGGGCGGCCAGGGCGGTTAAAGAGAGGATCAGAACTCGCTGTTAGCGAAGCCGGTCATTGCATCAAGACCCATTTCGCGGCCCAGCGCGGTCATCGGGTGGACGACCACCAGACCACGGACGCTTTTTTTCAGCTTGCCGAGATCGGCCTGTTCTTTTTTGGTGATGGCGCGGCGAAACGGCATTTTCATCAGTTTCTGCGCTTCTTTGCTCAGCTTTTGCGTGTACTGCTCACGCAGACGGGCAATTTCGCTTTCCAGCGTGGTTTTCTCTTTTTCCAGCTCAGCGTATTTTTCTGCGGCGTCAACTAAGGAGAGATCCGCCTGCTGGTGGCGAATCGCGTCGAGGCGGTCGCTCAGACGCTTGATTTCGTTTTTTTCGACTTCTTTCATGGGGCTCAATTCGTTGGGGAGTAAAACGATAAGGATACAGTATTTATGGCGAAGGTTATTTCTGGAATGCTTTTTTTAAGCTGATACGGGAAATAAGCTCGGTCAGAGAGAGCACCATGGTTGAACGCACGACTTGCTGGTAGCGCTGTTTTTGCATGGCCAAAAGCCTTGCGTCACTGGTATCAAACACCGGCGTTGGCGGCAGGGCGGCAACACAGTGCAGCTCGCCAAATGGCCCGAGGATCTCATCATCGGTAAACGCGTACTCTGTGCCATCGTGGTTGAGCTCTTCACGCAGCGCCATCAAAAGCTCGGCGTCTTCATATTCCGGACGGGAGATGACACCCAGACCGTAAATCAGCTTTAAACGCACGGACAAATTGCCCAGCGGTCCATCTCCGTCAAGCAGCGGCTCTACAGCGTATTTCACCGCGTAGTCATCTTTGCGAAATACCTGCAACACCAGAATATTGATGGCTTCGTTGAGCAACTCAACGGCGGCAATCAAAAAGCTTCGCACGGTTTTGCCAGCATTCAGACGCTCGAGAACACGGTTTTCGAAAGCCTGCGTTTTTTCCATTATTGCCTGCATATCTGACAATTTCGTTAACTGGCGCGGGGCTTCCCGCGCCATCGTCGGCATCATGCCCTGGTGTTATAGGCGCTGACGGCTTCGTTAACGACCGGGCTGTTAGCATCCAGGCCGGAAATCTGCGCCAGCGCGGCTTGCGGGCCTTTCTCTTCGATAAGCTGAGCCAGCTCCTGCGCCTGCGGATCCTGCTCGCTGCGGTAATGCATGGCAGCGGCAATGCCTTTCACCAGGTTGGCGTGCGGCAGGTTGTACTCCAGCGTGCCGAGCAGCGGTTTGATCAGGCGATCGCCCGCGCTCAGTTTACGCAGCGGTTGACGACCTACGCGCTCAACATCGTCTTTCAGATAGGGGTTTTCAAAACGGCCCAGGATTTTCTGAATGTACGCAGCATGCTTGTCGGCATCGAAGCCATAACGTTTGATCAGCACCGCGCCGCTCTCTTCCATTGCGCCTTTCACCACCGCACGGATGCTGCCATCCAGAATGGCGTCGCGAATGGTTTGATGGCCGGTCTGCTTTCCAAGGTACGCGGTTATAGCATGCCCGGTATTCAGCGTGAAGAGCTTACGTTCAACAAATGCCATCAGGTTATCAGTTAATTCCATACCCGGAATGTTCGGCAGCGCGCCTTTGAACTGGGTTTTGTCGACAATCCACTCGCTGAAAGTTTCCACCGTCACTTCCAGCGGATCGTTAGTGGCGGATGCAGACGGCGGAACAATACGGTCAACGGCGGAATCCACGAAGCCAACATGCTCTTCAACCCAGGTTTTATCCGCGTCAGCCAGCGCCGCGAAAACATGCCCTTTCAACTGTGTGGTGCCGCGCACCATGTTTTCACAGGCGATAATATTCAGCGGTGTGTTAATGCCCTGCGCTTTACGTTTTGCCAGACCTTTGGCGATAGCCGGGGCGATGCGTTCCAGTACCACCGGGCCGACCGCCGTGGTCACCAGATCAACGCTCGCAATCAGGTCGACAACCTCGTCGCCAATGCTGCTCACGGCGTTAACGCCGGAGACGGTATCGACCTGCTCTTTTTCACCAACCACATGCACCTGATAGCTATGACGGGCATTAAGGGCGTCGAGCACCACCTGGTTCACATCGGCGAACGTCAGTTCAATCCCCGCGTCGGCGAGCAACTTGCCGATAAAGCCACGTCCGATATTACCTGCGCCAAAATGCAATGCTTTCATAGTCTTAACCTTCATCAATGTTTTTACCCGAGAGGGCTGGGGTGAGGAACCGCAAATATTTCCCCTCACCCTAGCCCTCTCCCCGTGGGGAGAGGGAGGAAAACCGATTACTTGCCGAGCAGTGCCAGCACTTCTTCAACGCTGGTGGTGTGCGCCAGACGCTGAATCACGGTCTCGTCATCCAGCGCGTTGGTGAGGCTGGTGATGACCTGGATGTGCTCATTGTTACGCGCCGCGATGCCAATCACCAGACGGGCGATGTCATCTTCGTCTTCACCGAAGCGGACACCTTCCGGGTACTGGCAGAACACCACGCCGGTTTTCAGCACGCGATCTTTCGCTTCCACGGTGCCGTGCGGCACCGCGATAGACTCACCCAGATAGGTCGGGGTCAGTTTTTCACGTTCCAGCATCGCGTCAACGTATTCCGGCTGAACGTAACCGCCTTTGACCAGCTGTTCACCGGCAAAGCGGATGGCTTCTTCTTTGTTGCTCGCGGTGCGGCCAAGGAAGATATTCTCTGCGCCCAGTTTGAACAGGTTACTGTTCGGGGCATCGAAACTATCTTGCAGGCTGCTGGTGACTTTAGCTTCATTGTCGCTATGGCGCTGTGCGGCAACCAGACGTTCTGTCAGGTTGGTGTACAGGCCACTGTCGAGGAAGTTGGTCAGCGAAATATGTTGCGCCTGCGGTGCCTGGCGCATCGCGCGCTCGGTCAGATCGCGGTGCGTAATCACCAGATCAACGTCAGACGGCAAGCTGTTGATGGCGCTATTAGTGACAGAGATGTTGGTCAGACCCGCATCCTGCACTTTCTTACGCAGCACACCCGCGCCCATGGCGCTGGAACCCATACCGGCGTCACAAGCGACGATGATTTTACGCACATGGCTCAGGTCGTTGGTCACGTCGCCTGCTGCCAGCGGGGTTGCGCCTTTAGACTCAGCTTTCATTTCGTGAATACGACGGGTCGCTTCTTGCAGGTCTTCGTCGTCTTTCACTTTGCTGGTTTTCAGCAGGATGGAAGCGATAACGAAAGAGACAATCAGCGCAGCGAAGATAGCCGCCAGGTTCGCGAAGTACGCGCCTTTTGGTGTCATTGCCAGCACCGCCAGGATGGAACCCGGAGAAGCCGGAGAAACCAGGCCGCCGTTCAGCACGCTCAGGGTGAACACGCCAGTCATACCGCCGAGGATAACGGCAAGCAGCAGACGCGGGTTCATCAGCACATACGGGAAGTAAATTTCGTGGATACCACCCAGGAAGTGGATGATAGCCGCGCCGCCAGCAGACTGTTTAGCGCTGCCGCGACCAAAGAACATATACGCCAGCAGCACGCCCATACCCGGACCCGGGTTCGCTTCAATCAGGAAGAAGATGGACTTGCCAAGGTCATGCGATTGCTGGATACCCAACGGTGAGAAGATACCGTGGTTGATGGCGTTGTTGAGGAACAGGATTTTCGCCGGTTCAACAAAAATAGACGCCAGCGGCAGCATTTCGTGCGCAACCATGAAGTTAACGCCCGCCGCCAGAACTTTGGACAGCACTTCAACCGCAGGGCCAATGCCGAGGAAGGCCAGGATGGCGAGGATCATACCGATAATGCCAGCGGAGAAGTTGTTCACCAGCATTTCGAAACCGGATTTGATCTTACCGTCGACCCAGTTATCAAAGTGTTTAATCGCCCAGCCGCCCAGCGGGCCTGCGATCATTGCGCCGAGGAACATCGGCATATCCGCACCAACGATAACGCCCATGGTGGTGATCGCGCCGACTACGCCGCCACGATCGCCGCCCACCAGACGACCACCGGTGTAACCGATGAGCAGCGGCAGCAGATAAGTAATCATTGGGCCAACGAGTTTTGCCAGCGTCTCGTTCGGCAACCACCCTGTAGGAATAAACAATGCGGTGATGATCCCCCACGCGATGAACGCGCCGATATTCGGCATCACCATATTGCTGAGAAAACGACCAAAGCTTTGCACCTTGATCTTGATATCGGATGACATAAAACACCCCTTCTTATGTTTGCTATCGCACAGGCCGGAAGCCCGAGGTTTTTTGTTAACGTGGCGGCAGAGGTAGCCGGACCTGGGTTATCTGTGAGGCGAAATCTCGCACCGAATCGCGTAGCTGTCCAGATGGTGCGCCTTTGTGTGATTCAGATCACACTAACGTAGGGGGTATGCCACCATTTAGTGTGATATTTGTCACATAAAATCAGTGTAAAAAAAGAACAATGCGTAAAATCTGAACGTTATGAGCCTGTAAGTGTGATGTTATTCACATTTTATGCGCGATGGTTTGTTATGTATTTGTGATATAGATCACAAGATATTTTCGTCAGGACTTTTCCGAATGTGATCGCCAGCAAACTGTGTTTTTGACGACCAGCAGAACCTGTAACTTCCTTTCACAGCCTGCGGCAATGCGTACGTTAGCGGCAGAAGTTTTCATCTTGATGAAACAATCTGCGCCCGCTCGTTCATACTTAGATTTTTGTTGGCGAAAACGGAGAAGGCAATGAAACTGATCGGCAGCTATACCAGCCCTTTTGTACGCAAAATTTCGGTGATCCTGCTGGAAAAGGGCATCACCTTCGAATTTATCAATGAGCAGCCTTATAACGCCGTCAATAGCGTGGCGCAGTACAACCCGCTTGGCAAAGTTCCGGCGCTGATAACCGATGATGGCGAAGTGTGGTACGACTCGCCGATCATCGCGGAATACATTGATTTGCTAAATATCGCCCCGGCGATGTTGCCCACCGATCGCAAAGCGGCACTGAAAATTCGCCAACTGGAAGCGCTGGCTGACGGCATTATGGATGCGGCGCTGGTCTCGGTTCGCGAGCTGGCGCGTCCGGTTGAGCAACAATCGGAAACCGAGTTGTTACGCCAGCGGGAAAAGGTTTCGCGCGGTCTGGACGCGCTGGAAAATTATCTTAAAGACGGCACGCTGAGGGTGGACGACTTGAATCTGGCGACAGTGGCAATCGCCTGCGCGATTAGTTACCTCAATTTCCGCCATGTTTCCCCCGGCTGGTGTGTTGATCGCCCACTGCTGGTAAAGCTGGTGGAAAATCTGTTCCAGCGCGAGAGTTTCGCCCGCACCGAACCACCGAAGGCTTGATAAGCATGATGTTCGCCTGAGCAAGTCACGGTACAATCCCCTCACGTCAAACCCCCTGACGGGAGGGGGCAACCCATAGCCAGGCCTTTTCATGACTACTCTTTACAGCCAGATCCCTTCAACCGATCGCCTGTTACGTGACGAGGCGTTCGCCACTTTATTAACCACTTTTGGCCACAGTCGCGTAGCGCAAACGTTGCGCCAGCTTCAGGACGAGGCGCGCGCGCAGATACGCGACGCGCAGACATTACCCGACTGGAGCCGGGACTGGGCAGCGGCGGCGCAACAGCGGCTGGCACAAAGCGACAGTAGCGCGCTGCGCCCGGTCTTTAACCTGAGCGGCACGGTGCTGCACACCAACTTAGGCCGAGCGGTGCAGTCGCAGGCCGCCATCGATGCCGTTACCCAGGTGATGGGTTCGCCGGTGACGCTCGAATATGATCTCGACGGCGCAGGGCGCGGTCATCGCGATCGCGCGCTGGCGGATTTACTCTGTCAGCTAACCGGCGCGGAAGACGCCTGCATCGTCAATAACAATGCCGCAGCGGTGTTACTGATGCTGGCGGCCACGGCGGCTGGCCGCGAAGTGGTGGTGTCGCGTGGTGAGCTGGTGGAAATTGGCGGCGCGTTTCGCATTCCGGATGTGATGCGCCAGGCGGGTTGTGTGCTGCAAGAAGTCGGCACCACCAACCGCACGCATGCGAAAGATTATCGCCAGGCGATTAACGACAGCACCGCGCTGCTGATGAAAGTGCACACCAGTAATTACCATATCGAAGGCTTTACCAAAGCGGTGGATGAAGCGGAGCTGGTGGCGCTGGGTGAAGAGCATGCGCTACCGGTGATTGTTGATCTCGGCAGCGGTTCGCTGGTCGATTTAAGCCGCTACGGTTTGCCGCAGGAACCGATGCCGCAGGCGCTTATTGCCGCTGGCGTGAGTCTGGTGAGTTTCTCCGGCGATAAGCTGCTCGGCGGCCCGCAGGCGGGCATTATCGTGGGTAAAAAAGCGCTGATTGAGCAAATCCAGCAGCACCCGCTGAAACGCGCGTTGCGGGCGGATAAAATGACGCTGGCGGCGCTGGAGGCGACGTTACGCCTCTATCTGCACCCGGAAAAACTCGACCAGAGTCTGCCGACGCTGCGTTACTTAACCCGCCCGGAGGCGGAAATTCGCGACCAGGCGCAGCGCCTGTACGCGGCGTTGACGGCGCGTTATGACGAATTTGAGCTGCGCGTCGAAGCCTGCCTGTCGCAAATTGGTAGCGGCTCGCTGCCCGTGGACAGGCTGCCAGGCGCGGCATTGACCTTTACCCCGCGCGATGGCAGTGGGCGTCGTCTGGAAGCGCTGGCTGCGCAGTGGCGGGCGCTGCCGCAGCCGGTGATTGGCCGTATTTACGATGGTCGCCTGTGGCTGGACTGTCGCTGTGTTGATGATGAATCCCGCTTGCTGGAGATGTTGCTGAAATGATTATTGCCACTGCCGGGCATGTCGACCACGGCAAAACCACCCTGATTGAAGCGATTACGGGCGTGAATGCCGATCGCCTGCCGGAAGAGAAAAAACGTGGCATGACCATCGATCTCGGTTATGCCTACTGGCCGCAGCCGGATGGCCGCGTACCGGGTTTTATTGATGTGCCTGGGCATGAAAAATTCCTCTCTAATATGCTGGCGGGCGTTGGCGGCATTGACCATGCGCTGCTGGTGGTGGCGTGTGACGATGGCGTCATGGCGCAGACGCGCGAGCATCTGGCGATCTTACAACTGACCGGCAACCCGGCGCTGACAGTGGCGCTAACCAAAGCTGATCGCGTGGATGAGGCGCGCATTGCCGACGTGCGCGCGGAAGTACAAAACACGCTCCAGGCTTTTGGTTATCCGCAGGCGACGCTGTTTGTTACCGCCGCTACGGAACAGCGCGGCATTGCTGAGCTGCGTGAACATCTGTTGCAGTTGCAGGAACGCGCGCATCCGGAACATCAGCGTTTCCGCCTGGCGCTCGATCGTGCTTTCACGGTAAAAGGGGCGGGGCTGGTGGTGACGGGAACGGCGCTTTCCGGCGATGTCCGCGTAGGCGATACGCTATGGCTGACCGGGGCGAATACACCGATGCGCGTGCGCGGGTTGCATGCGCAGAATCAACCTGTTGAACACGCGCATGCCGGGCAACGCATCGCGCTGAACATTGCCGGTGATGCGGAAAAAGAGGCGCTCAGTCGCGGTGACTGGTTGTTGTCGCAGCAGCCTGACGAACCCACCGAGCGGCTGATTGTCGCGCTGCAAACCCACGTTCCACTAACGCAATGGCAGCCATTGCATATTCACCATGCTGCCAGCCACGTTACCGGACGCGTGTCGCTGCTGGAAAATGGCCTTGCCGAACTGGTGCTTGATACGCCGCTGTGGCTGGCGGATAACGACCTGCTGGTGCTGCGCGATATCTCCGCGCGCACGACGCTTGCGGGGGCGCGGGTGGTGACGCTGAACTCGCCGCGTCGCGGTAAACGCAAGGCAGATTACCTGGCGTGGATTGGTGAACTGGCGCAGGCCAAAGATGATGCCCAGGCGCTGGCGGTGCATTTATCGCGTGGAGCGGTGGATCTACGCGCGTTTGGCTGGGCGCGTCAGTTAAGCAGCAGCGGACTGGCGGCGTTACTCGATAACCCCGGTTTTATCCGCGCGGGTGATAACCTGCTTAATGCGCCTGTGGCGGCACGCTGGCAGCGCAAGCTGCTGGACACGCTGGCGACTTACCATGAACAGCACCGCGAGGAACCGGGGCCTGGGCGCGAACGTCTGCGGCGTATGGCGCTGCCGATGGAAGATGAAGCGCTGGTATTAACGCTGATTGAACTCATGCGGGAGAGCGGCGATATCCACAGCCACCACGGCTGGCTGCACTTGCCGGAGCATAAAGCCGGTTTCAGCGACGAGCAGGCGCCGTTGTGGCAAAGAACCGCGCCGCTGTTTGGCGACGAACCCTGGTGGGTGCGGGATTTAGCCCGTGAAATCGGCGTCGATGAACAGGTGATGCGCGGCCTGCTGCGCCAGGCGGCACAACAGGGGCTGATTACAGCGATCGTTAAAGATCGTTATTACCGTAACGATCGCATTGTGACCTTTGCCAGCATGATCCGCGATCTTGATGAAGCGCGCGGCTCGACCAGCGCGGCGGATTTCCGCGATACGCTGAATGTGGGGCGCAAACTGGCGATTCAGATCCTGGAATATTTCGACCGCATTGGTTTTACCCGTCGCCGTGGCAATGACCACATCCTGCGCGACAAGGCGTTATTCCTCAAAGAGTGATCAACGCTCAGGCTGGCGATTTTTCGCCAGCCGCACCATCCCTCGCAAACCGCCTTACCGCAAGGAAACGCTGGTCATCACCTTCAGACTCTCCCCCGCGCCCAACGGAAGATTACAGGTTAAGCGCTAGTAACCCGGCCTCGGGTGCGAATTCTCTGGCAGGCGCAATGCGCGTTGGCGAACAACACCTGCGCACATTTAGCGGCATGCTGAGCACGTGATACAGATTGTCAGAAATGTTCAGGCAAATGAAAAAACTGGCGGCTTTCCCGCTTGCGATCAAAGCATTGCGGCGGTTTTTTCTGGCACCCTTGTCGTTTTCGTGCCCGGTGGAGTGGGGAATGAATCGTTTTATTATCGCTGATCCGGCCAAATGCATTGGCTGTCGCACCTGCGAAGTGGCGTGTGTGGTGTCGCATGAAGATAACCAGGACTGCTCGGGTGTGAAACCCGCGACCTTTTCCGCACGCATCCGCGTGGTGAAAACCGGCGATTTCTCCTCCGCCGTCACCTGCCATCATTGTGAAGACGCGCCCTGCGCGAATGTCTGTCCGGTCGGTGCGATCGGGCGGGCCAACGGGGCGGTGCTGGTTGAGCAATCACGCTGTATCGGTTGTAAAAGCTGCATGATCGCCTGCCCGTTTGGTGCAATGCAGGTGATGCGCGTTGAGAACGGGGTGCAGGCGCTGAAGTGCGATCTGTGCCAGCATCGTGAAGGCGGCCCGGCCTGTGTTGACGCTTGCCCGACCAACGCGCTGAGTGACATAAACCTGGCGCAACTGCGCGAGAACCGGCTGCACAGCCAGCGGTTCTAGCCAGCAAATTGGCGTTGCACAGAGCCGTGGTTAACCCGCAAAGCCGCTGCCAGCGCAGCGCGAATAACATCCCAGGATCGCAGGCAGAGCAGAATCGGTACTGACGCGCCCGTTTTTGTGAGCGATAAAAAAGCCCTCATCCGAGGGCTTTTGAGTTTTCAGCGTTAGTTTTCCTGCCAGGCTTTCTCAATCTCTTCGGCGAGGATTTTCACGCCCGCTTCGATAAGCTCCGGCTCCGGCACATAGTTCATGCGCATGCACTGATGCGTGTGCGGCCAGGGTTTATCCAGGCCCGGGAAGAAGTAGTCGCCTGGCACCATCAGCACGCCGCGTTTTTTCAGCCGTTGATACAGCAGCTCGGTGCTAATCGGCAGATCTTTAAACCACAGCCAGAGGAAAATCGCCCCTTCCGGTTTATGGATCAGGCAGCGTTCTTCAGGCAAATAACGACGCAGCGTGGCGATCGTTTCCTGTACCCGCTGGTAGTAAAACGGCTTGATCACCTCTTCAGAAAGGCGCAGCAAATCTTTGCGTTTAATCATTTCGCACATCATCGCCGGGCCAATGCCGCCCGGCGCGAGGCTGATAATGCCGTTCATATTACGGATTGCGGAGATAATTTTTTCGCTGGCAATGATAATGCCGCAGCGGCTACCCGGCAGGCCCAGCTTCGACAGGCTCATACAGAGAATGATGTTCGGATTCCACAGCGGCCGCGCTTCGCTAAAGATAATGCCGGGGAAAGGGACGCCGTAAGCGTTATCGATTACCAGCGGGATATTGTGCTGGTTCGCCAGCACATCCAGCTTCATCAGCTCTTCGTCGGTGATCACGTTGCCGGTCGGGTTGGTTGGGCGCGAGACGCAGATCATGCCGGTCTCTTCGCCAATATGCAGGTGTTCAAAATCGACATGGTACTTAAACTGCCCGTCCGGCAACAGTTCAATGTTGGGGCGCGCGGAGACAAACAGATCTTCTTCCAGCCCGGAATCGGCATAGCCGATGTACTCCGGCGCCAGCGGGAAAAGTACTTTTCTGGTGCTTCCATCGGCGCGACGGCCAGCAAACAGATTGAACAAGTAGAAAAACGCGCTCTGGCTGCCGTTTGTTAGTGCAATATTCTGTGGCTCAATATCCCAACCTAACTCTTCACGCAGCATAGCCGCCAGCGCCGACAGTAGCTCGGTTTTACCCTGCGGGCCGTCATAATTGCACAGTGCATCAGTCGCTTTGCCGTTTTCTACCATGTCTGCAAGCAGGTTGTGGAAGTAATCGGTCATCGCCGGGATTTGTGCCGGGTTACCGCCACCGAGCATGATAGCGCCAGGGGTGCGTAAACCGTCGTTGAGATCCTCCATCAGGCGCGTAATGCCTGCATGGCGGGTAAATTTGTCGCCGAAAAGTGAAAATGTCATCGCTACTGCTCTGTCGGGCTGCGGATCAAAGTGGCTAACCATAGCGCTCCGGACGGCGAGGTGCAAATCGCCGCCGGCGCGCCTTTTCCCCGCTTAATTCTTATTAATGACAGTTATGCGACATAATATGCTGATATTTGCTTTATGGCTCAGTGGCGAGCCGCGCCCGCCCAGACCACCATCACTTTGTCTTCCCCTTGTTCACGGACAAAACCGTAGCCCTGCGGCAGCGTAAGCGTGGTCTGTTTGCCCATGCCCAGCGCCGGGTGGCGTGCGCGGAACTGCCCCAACGTTTGCCAGTGCCGCAGGCTGGCGGCGCTTTTACCGCCAAGATCCTGCCAGTTCATATCCGATCGCGTACCTTGTAGCGGATCCGATCCTGTCGGGCCAAAAGGCCGCGCGCTTTCATCACCGTAAAAGATCTGCACCGCGCCGGGGGCGAGCAGCAGCAGCTCTGCGGCTTGCTGGCCGCCCTCGCGGAACAAGCGGGTATCGTGCGAGGAGAGATAGCTCAGCACATTAAAGCCTTGCAGTTTGTCGGCCATCTGTTGCCAGACGGTATCCATATTCGCCAGGCATGACACCGCGTCGGCGGCTTGTTGCTGGTAATCGAAATTGATCATGGCGTCGAAACCGTGGCGGTAATAATCACTTTCCATCACACCGTGACCCCAGGATTCGCCGGTCATCCAGAAAGGGGCGTCATCGATTTTTTTCTGCGGATTGGCCTTTTTCCATTCGGCGAGCGCCGCCGCGGCCTGCGTTTTTAATTGTTGCCAGGCCGCCAGCTCGACATGTTTGGCGGTATCAACGCGAAAACCGTCAATGCCGTACTCGCGCACCCACGCGCTGAGCCAATGGGTGAGGTAATCGCGCGGTGTAAACCCGGCGATTTCGCGTGCGCGCGTGTCCGGTTTGTGGCGATAAAATACCGGCAGCCCGGAAGGTGTGGTGGATTCGGTTTTCAGATCCGGCAAAAACGCCAGCGACATGGTGAGGTCGTCAAAACCGGGATTGTCATAATCGCCGATATCGGTGCGGATCCAGTTTTTGCCCCACCAGTTTTGCCAGGCGCTTTTATCGCTAAAGTTGATGTAATCATTGAAGCTATGCCAGCTCTGCCCGGCGGCGGGACGCCAGTCTGTCCAGTGCTCGCCGAGGATCTTTTTGCGCTCTTCTTCTTTCAAATACAGCGCGCCAAACTGGAAGGTTTGCATATCAGCCAGCGTCGCATAGCCGGTGTGGTTCATCACTACGTCAAACAGCACGCGAATACCGCGGCGGTGCGCTTCATCAACCAGCTTACGCAGATCATCTTCGTTGCCCATATTAGCGTCGAGGCGCGTCCAGTCCTGTGTGTAATAACCGTGGTAGGCATAGTGGGGGAAATCCCCTTTTGTACCACCGCCAACCCAGCCGTGGATCTGCTCCAGCGGCGAGCTTATCCATAACGCATTGACGCCCAGTTGCTGTAAGTAATCCAGTTTGCTGGTCAGCCCTTGCAGGTCGCCGCCGTGAAAGGTGCCAATCTCCTGCATGCCATCTTTATGTCGACCATAGCTGTTGTCATTGGCGGGATTGCCATTCACGAAGCGGTCGGTAAGGACAAAATAGACCGTGGCGTTATGCCACTGAAAAGGGGCTGCGCCCTGCGTTTGCGCCTTTTCCAGCAGCAGAAGACCGTCACTTTCCGGTGCGGGTTGCAGGGTGATTTTCCCGTCGCGTACCGTGGCGGTTTGCTGGCTGTAGAAGTCGCGTACCAGGCTGCCTTCCGGGAAGGTGTTGCCAACAGGCACGGTCAGCGGTTTGTCGTCACGCACCGGGCACTGGCGCGCAGCGTTAACCGGCGCTGCGCTGGCCTCACTTTTGACACTGAGCAGCACTGTTGGTGTGCCGGAGCGAGTGTCTAGCTGTATCTGGTAATCGCCATCACGGAATATCCGCCACTGCGGCGCACTGCCGCTGCAAGGCTTCAGCGAAAGCATTTGGTTCAGCTTGATGTCGCTGGCGGGCTGCCAACATTGCTGACCCTGTTGCAACGCTAGCGGATGCTCGCCTTTTTTCAGCGCGGCCTGGCTGCGCCAGAGGCCGGTGCCGTCGTCAGTTAAAGGGGGAAAACCGGCGGCGGACCAGTCGGCAAGAGCGATGCCGGGAAGCAACAACAGTAACAGTGCGGAGTGTTTCATCGGATGTCCCAGTGATGGCGATTTTACCCAGTTTGCCACTCCGCCTGGCGGGGGAACTCCTCCCTGGTCGTCATCGCCAGGGAGGAGGGCGCAGGGTGAGCGATCGCGCGCATATCGTTAACGTGGATTTGCGATAACCGCCACATTTATAAGAGATTGTCCATTTTGTGTGCAGTTTCCTGGTGACATGATTTCAGAATTGGATTATTTCTGTACGTGCTCTTGCAGGCTATTTTTGGTATGATTTGAGATTCAGCTCTCAAAATCATGCAAAAAAGAAGGTGTTGGAATGTTCATATCCGACCAGGAGACCTAATGATATCGATACCCATGCGACGACTTGGGGCCACGATACTCATGTTTTCCACCTTGATATTTTCAGGTGGGGTGCTGGCAAAGACGCACACAGAAACAGCGAGTCACAAAGCCCACGTCACTAAGGCAAGCGTAAAAAAACAGGCAAGCAGTAAACAAGAGTATTCTCGCAATAGTGTAAAAAGTAGTTCACTTCCTGATTTGCGAAAATACCCTTCCGGAACACCAAGGAAAAAAGCGTTTCTCCGGACGGTAATGCCTTATATCACCAGCAAAAACTCTGCGATTACCGCCGAGCGTAACTGGTTGCTGTCAAAACAGTACAACAGCCAATGGTCGCCTGCCGAGCGCGCGCGTCTGAAGGATATTACTCAACGCTACAAAATCAGCTGGAACGGGAATACGCGCCGTATTCCCTGGAACGCCTTGCTGGAGCGTGTAGACATTATCCCGGACAGTATGGTTGCGACTATGGCGGCAGCGGAAAGTGGTTGGGGCACGTCAAAACTGGCGCGTACCAACAACAATCTGTTTGGCATGAAATGTGCGAAAGGTGCCTGTAAAAACGGGGCTGGCAAAGTGAAAGGTTACTCTCACTTTAACTCCCTGCAGGAATCGGTGGATGCTTACGTCACCAACCTGAATACGCACACGGCCTATGCCTCATTCCGTAAATCCCGTGCGCAACTGCGTAAAGCGGATCAGGAAGTGACCGCTACCAACATGATCCATAAGCTGAAGGGTTACTCAACCCGTGGTGCGAGCTACAACAACTATTTGTTTGCCATGTATCAGGACAATCAGCAGTTAATCGCCGCCCATATGTAATGTCAGCCTTGTAAACGCCTTCCAGCCGGAAGGCGTTTTTCTTTGTGTCAGATAAGGATTTCGCTATAGCGGTCGCGGTAGTCTTTTGGTGTGCTGTCGTACTCTTTACGAAACACCGAGTAGAAATATTGCAGCGACGGGTAGCCGCACATCTGTGAGATTTCATTGATCGAGAGCGATGTCGATATCAGCAGGCTACGCGCCTTTTCCAGCTTCTCCGCATGAATTACCGCATGAATTGTCTCACCGACCTCTTCTTTAAAGCGCTTTTCCAGGTTTGAACGCGAGATGCCGACGGCATCCAGCACCTGATCCACTTTGATGCCTTTACAAGCGTGATTGCGAATGTAATGCATCGCCTGAATCACCGCCGGGTCGTTCAGCGAGCGATAATCCGTCGAGCGCCGCGCCACCACGCGTACCGGTGGAACCAGCAACCGCTGTAACGGCATGGTTTCGTTATCCAGCAAACGGTGCAGCAGCTTCGCCGCCTGGTAGCCCATTTGTCGGGTTCCCTGCGCCACGGAAGAGAGCGCAACGCGCGACAGATAACGGGTGAGTTCTTCGTTATCGATGCCGATCACGCACAGTTTTTCTGGCACTGGTATATGCAAATGGTCACACACCTGCAGAACATGGCGCGCACGGGCGTCGGTCACGGCGATAATGCCGGTCTGCGGCGGCAGCGTTTGCAGCCAGTCTGCCAGCCGGTTCTGCGCATGTTGCCAGTTCTCTGGCGCGGTAGTCAGCCCCTGGTAAACCACACCGCGGTACTTCTCTTGCGCCACTAACTGGCAGAAGGCGTGCTCACGTTCTGCCGCCCAGCGTTTGCCGCTGGAGACTGGCAGGCCGTAGAACGCAAAACGGTGCACGCCTTTCTCTTTCAGATGCAAAAACGCGCTCTCCACCAGCGCGTAGTTGTCGGTCGCGATGTAATGCACCGGTGGGTAGTGCTCCGGTGTGTGATAAGAACCGCCCACGCCGACAATCGGCACGTCGACATCCGCCAGCAGCCGCTCAATGTCCCGATCGTCATAATCGGCGATCACGCCATCGCCCAGCCACTCTTTGATATTTTCAATACGGGCGCGAAAATCCTCTTCAATGAAAATATCCCACTCGGATTGCGAGGCCTGCAAATATTCGCCGACCCCTTCGACAACCTGGCGGTCGTAGGCTTTATTGGCATTAAATAACAATGTGATGCGATGGCGCTTCTCAAACATGTTGGTTTGCTTCCTGACTTTCCATCCGATCTCATTATCATATTCACCAAACTGATGAATAAAAAAGATCCGGCAGTGTGATCGCGCCTTAATTCACAACTTTCAGGCCCGCCGTTTGGTGGCTGAGTCCATCCACACGGCGAGCAGCAAAATGGCCCCTTTAACGATGTATTGCCAGAACGTCGGCACATCCATCATGCTCATGCCGTTATCCAGCGACGCCATAATAAACGCGCCCATCACCGCGCCTGCGACGCTACCAATACCGCCTGCAAGGCTGGTGCCGCCAATGACGCATGCGGCAATGGCGTCCAGTTCGGCGATGTTCCCGGCGGAAGGTGAACCCGCGCCGAGGCGCGAGCTGAGGATCAAACCGGCAATCGCCACCATCAATCCGTTAATCGCAAATACCGCAAGTTTGGTGCGCTCGACGTTAATGCCGGAAAGCCGTGCCGCTTCCAGGTTGCCGCCAATCGCGTAAATACGGCGGCCAAACGCGGTGCGCGTCGCCATAAACATGCCGGCCAGCAGCAAAAATGCCAGCAGCAGTACCGGCGTGGGGACGCCACGGTAATCATTCAGCAGCCAAATGGCTCCAAGCACGATCACCGCGATAATTGCCTGGCGGCCGACTGCCGTCGTGGAGGGAGAGGTTGCCAGCCCCAGCGTCTGGCGGCGCATACGTCCGCGCCACTGCCAGAGTACAAAAGCAACCAGCCCCAGCAGGCCCACACCGAAACCTACGCCGTCTGGCAAATAGCTTTGGCCAATTTGCGACATCGCCGCGCTGGTGGGGGAAACCGTGGTGCCGTTGGTGATGCCGATCAGCACGCCGCGAAAAGCCAACATTCCGGCCAGCGTGACGATAAATGAAGGGACTTTGCGATACGCCACCCACCAGCCGTTCCAGGCGCCGAGCAGCAGGCCGAGCACCAGTGTCACCACCACGGTCAGCGGCAGCGGCCAGCCCAGCCAGACGTCGAAAATCGCCGCCGCGCCGCCGAGCAACCCCATCATGGAGCCGACGGAAAGGTCAATTTCGGCGGAGATAATGACAAACACCATGCCCACCGCCAGGATGCCGGTGATCGCAGTCTGGCGCAGCAGATTGGAGATATTACGCGCGCTGAGATACGCGCCATCGGTCATGCCAGTGAAAAACAGCATAATCACCACAATGGCGGCGATCATCACAAAGACTTGTAAGTTAAGGGACTTCAGTCCGGAAAAAGCCCCTGGTGAGGCGGTGGCTAACTTGATTTCAGACGGGTTGCTTTTCGACATGATGTTCGCTCCTCAGCGCCGCTTCCATGACCTGTTCCTGGGTCAGATTACGATTGATGAGATCGGCTTTTAGCTTGCCTTCATGCATCACCAACACCCGATCGCTTAATCCCAGCACTTCGGGAAGCTCGGATGAGATAACGATGACGGCGATCCCCTGCTGCACTAACTGGTTAATCAATTTGTAGATTTCGTATTTCGCGCCGATATCGATGCCGCGCGTGGGTTCATCAAGAATCAGGATGCGCGGATTGAGTAACAGGCAGCGGGCGAGAATGGCCTTTTGCTGGTTGCCTCCGCTCAGGCGGCCAATGGCCAGCTCCGGTGAGGAGGTTTTTACTTTTAGCCGCTGGAGTGACTGTAAAATGCACGCCTGCTCGGCGGCGTCGTCCAGGCTGCTTAACGCGCCGGTAAACTGGCTAAGCGCCGCCAGCGTGATGTTCTTGCCCACCGCCATCACCGGCACGATGCCGTCTTTTTTGCGATCTTCCGGCACCATGGCGATGCCAAAGTCGATAGCCTGCTGACAGTTGTGAATCTGTACCTGCTTGCCATCAAGAAAGATTTGTCCTTCCCAGCGCCCCGGCCAGACACCAAACAGGCACTGCACCGCTTCAGTTCGCCCGGCGCCGACCAGCCCGGCGATGCCAAGGATCTCGCCGCGCTTCAGGCTGAATGAAATATCGTTCACACGTTTGATATGGCGGTTTACCGGATGCCAGGCGGTAAGGTGTTCAACGCGCAGGATCTCGTCGCCTGTCGCGTGCGGTTCATTGGGGTAGAGCGCGGTCAGTTCGCGACCGACCATCATCGTGATGATGTCGTCTTCGCTCATGCCAGCGGCATCACGCGTACCGATATGTTTGCCATCACGGATAACGCAGATGGTGTCCGATATCGCTTTGACTTCATTCAGCTTGTGGGAAATGTAAACGCAGGCGATATCGTGATTGCGCAGGTCGCGGATGATATCCAGCAGCACGGCGGTTTCCTGCTCGGTCAGCGAAGCGGTGGGTTCATCGAGGATAAGCAGCCGTACCTGTTTGTTCAGCGCTTTGGCTATTTCAACCAGTTGCTGTTGCCCGAGCCCTAAATCGCCCACCCGGGTATCCGGGGAAATCGACAGGCTCACCTGTTTAAGCAACTTCTCGCAGCGCAGGGTCATCTGGTCATAATCCATCACGCCGTGACGAGTGATTTCCGTACCGAGGAAAATGTTTTCCAGTACGGTTAAATGTTTCACCAGCGCCAGCTCCTGGTGAATGATGGCGATACCTTTGCGCTCGGTATCGCGGATATGGCTGGCTTGCAGGGTTTCGCCCGCAAAAATGATTTCTCCCTCGTAACTGCCTGCCGGGTAAATCCCACACAGCACTTTCATCAGCGTAGATTTACCCGAACCGTTCTCACCGCACAGCGAGAGCACCTCACCCGCGTTAAGGTGCAGGCTGACGTTATCTATCGCCTTTACGACACCAAAAGTTTTGGTGATATTTTTCATTTCAAGTAAATAAGGCATGGCTGCTCCACGTCATTCGCTGATATACAGCGCCTGAAAGAGATGGCAGCCGACGCGCCCGCAGGCGCGCCGACGGTTTTAGAGCTGATTTTTCTGATGGAAGCCGTCTTTGATGACAGTAGCGTCGATGTTGTCTTTGGTGACTTCGATTGGCGTCAACAGGCGGGCAGGGACATCTTTCAGGCCGTTATTCAGTGAAGCGTCCGCTTTTGGCGTTTTGCCGTTACCCAGTTCGACGGCGATTTCCGCAGCGGTATTAGCGAGTTGGGTGATTGGCTTATAGACCGTCATGGTCTGGCTGCCGTTAATCAACCGTTTCACCCCTGCGAGGTCGGCATCCTGACCCGAAATCGCCACTTTCCCGGCCAGACCCTGGGCGCTCAGCGCCTGAATTGCACCGCCAGCGGTTGCATCGTTGGAAGCGACCACGGCATCAATTTTGTTATTGTTGGCGGTGAGGGCGTTTTCCATAATCTTCAGCGCGTTTTCCGGTAACCAGCCATCGACCCATTGATCGCCGACAATTTTAATTTTGCCGCTATCAATATAGGGTTTTAATACCTTCATTTGCCCGGCACGGAATAACTTGGCGTTATTATCGACCGGCGATCCGCCCATTAAAAAGTAATTGCCCTGCGGGACTTTGCTTACCAGGCTTTGCGCCTGTAATTCCCCGACTTTTTCATTATCGAAAGAGATATAGAAATCGATGTCGGCATTATTAATCATGCGATCGTAAGCCAGAACTTTAATTCCTTCCTGTTTGGCTTCTTTTATTACATTACTTAATACCTGGCCGTTATAGGGAATAATAACCAGCACATCGACACCACGGTTGATCATATTTTCAATTTGCGACATCTGGGTTTCTTCATTTCCGTTTGCGGATTGAACAAACACGTCAGCACCGAGCGACTCGGCTTTTTTCACAAAGATATCGCGGTCTTTTTGCCAGCGTTCAAGGCGCAAATCGTCAATCGCCATGCCGATTTTCACCTCTTTGGCATGGCCGAAAGCGCTTGCCAGCAGCAGGGAGGCGCAGAGTGTAAGGCAAAGGTTCTTTATCTTCATAATAGTAATACCTTTTGTAGGGTGAAGGGCGAGATAAAAGAAACATGCACTGCTATAGACGAGCAAATTCTTAACGCAGAATTCCTCTCTGGCAATTACAGATTTTTATCCGGGCATTACGTTTTTTGGTTTATTTGCTGATTTATGACCGCGATCTTATTTTAAAAAAAGCAAAACCGATTTTGCATAAAAAAGAGGAAGGTACCTCGCAGCGGCAGATATCAATATTTTGCGAGCCAGCGCACGTTTGTGCATTCTCTTAATAGCAGTGTGAAATAACGTAATTGAGCGAGTCAGAGAGAGAATCCAGTATTAATGTCAGATTTATACACTCGCCAATGGAGCTCATTATGCAAGCTTATTTCGACCAGCTGGATCGGGTTCGTTTTGAAGGTCCAAAAACCACGAATCCTTTAGCGTTTCGTCATTACAATCCGGATGAGCTAGTGCTCGGTAAGCGCATGGAAGATCACCTGCGTTTTGCTGCCTGCTACTGGCACACCTTCTGCTGGAACGGCGCAGATATGTTTGGTGTGGGCTCTTTCGATCGCCCATGGCAACAGCCTGGTGAAGCCATTGCGATGGCGAAGCGTAAAGCCGATGTCGCGTTTGAGTTTTTTCATAAACTCAATGTGCCCTATTACTGCTTCCACGATGTGGACGTTTCGCCGGAAGGCGCGTCGCTGAAAGAGTATCTGAACAATTTCGCGCAGATGGTGGACGTGCTGGCGGAAAAACAGCAGCAGAGCGGCGTGAAGCTGTTATGGGGTACGGCGAACTGCTTTACCAACCCGCGCTATGGTGCGGGCGCGGCGACCAACCCGGACCCGGAAGTGTTCAGTTGGGCGGCAACGCAGGTGGTGACCGCCATGAACGCCACCCACAAACTCGGCGGCGAAAACTATGTGCTGTGGGGCGGCCGTGAAGGCTATGAAACCCTGTTGAATACCGATCTGCGCCAGGAGCGTGAACAGATTGGCCGCTTTATGAACATGGTGGTTGAGCACAAGCATAAAATCGGTTTTCGCGGTACGTTGCTTATTGAGCCGAAACCGCAGGAACCGACCAAGCACCAGTACGATTATGACGCCGCCACCGTGTATGGCTTCCTGAAACAGTTTGGTCTGGAGAAAGAGATTAAACTGAATATTGAAGCCAACCACGCCACGCTTGCCGGCCACTCCTTCCATCATGAAATCGCCACGGCAATCGCGCTGGGGCTGTTTGGTTCAGTGGATGCGAACCGCGGCGACCCGCAGCTCGGCTGGGATACCGACCAGTTCCCGAACAGCGTCGAAGAGAACGCGCTGGTGATGTATGAAATCCTCAAAGCGGGCGGTTTCACTACCGGCGGCCTGAACTTTGACGCCAAAGTGCGTCGCCAGAGCACCGATAAATACGATCTTTTCTATGGCCACATTGGCGCGATGGACACCATGGCGCTGGCGCTGAAAGTGGCGGCTCGCATGGTACAAGACGGCGAGCTGGATAAACGCGTGGCGAAGCGCTATGCGGGCTGGAATGGTGAGCTGGGCCAGCAAATTTTGCAGGGGCAGCTTAGCCTCGCAGAGCTGGCGAAGTACGCTGAACAGCAGAACCTGGCGCCGCGCCACCAGAGCGGTCATCAGGAGCAACTGGAAAACCTGGTTAACTACTACCTGTTTGATAAGTAAACCGTTCTGCGCCGCTGATAACGCGGCGCACTAAAAAGGAGTGGTCACTATGTATATCGGGATCGATCTTGGCACCTCTGGCGTGAAGGCGATTCTGCTCGGTGAGCAGGGCGAGGTGTTGGCCTCGCATACGGAAAAACTCAGCGTGTCGCGACCGCACCCGCTGTGGTCGGAGCAAGATCCCGAAGCATGGTGGCAGGCGACGGACCGCGCCATTCTGGCATTGGGCGAGGCGCATTCGTTACAGCAGGTAAAAGCGATGGGCCTCGCCGGGCAGATGCACGGCGCGACGCTACTTGATAAAGAAAACCAGGTGCTGCGCCCGGCTATTCTGTGGAATGACGGTCGCTGCGGCGAAGAGTGCGCTCTGCTGGAAGAAAAAGTCAAAAATTCTCGGGCGATTACCGGCAACCTGATGATGCCCGGTTTTACTGCGCCGAAGCTTCTGTGGGTGCAGCGTCACGAGCCAGAAATATTTGCTCGTGTGGCGAAGGTGCTGCTGCCCAAAGATTTTCTGCGCCTGAAAATGTCCGGCGTATTCGCCAGTGATATGTCTGACGCGGCTGGAACAATGTGGCTGGATGTGGCGAAACGCGACTGGAGCGATGAGATGCTGGCGGCCTGTTCGCTTTCACGTGCGCACATGCCTGCGCTGTTTGAAGGCAGCGACATCACCGGCGAATTGTTGCCAGAGATTGCACGGCGCTGGGCGATGCCGGTGGTTCCGGTTGTGGCGGGCGGTGGAGATAACGCCGCTGGTGCTGTCGGCGTCGGTATGGCGGATGCAGGCCAGGCGATGCTGTCGCTGGGCACATCCGGCGTCTATTTTGCCGTCAGCGAAGGGTTCCTCAGTAAACCCGAAAGCGCGGTACACAGTTTTTGCCACGCGCTGCCTGGCCGCTGGCATTTGATGTCGGTAATGCTTAGCGCGGCTTCCTGTCTGGACTGGGCGGCGAAGTTAACGGGGCTGGAGTCGGTTCCGGCATTGATTAACGCCGCGCAACAAGCGGACGATAACGCCGGGGATCTGTGGTTTTTACCCTACCTTTCCGGCGAACGTACGCCGCATAACAACCCACAGGCGAAAGGCGTGTTCTTTGGCCTGACGCATCAGCATGGCCGTGAAGAACTTGCCCGCGCTGTGCTGGAAGGTGTCGGATTTGCGCTGGCGGATGGTATGGATGTCGTCCACGCCTGTGGCGTCACGCCGCAGAGCATTACGCTTATCGGTGGTGGCGCGCGCAGCGCATGGTGGCGGCAAATGCTGGCGGATATCAGCGGATTGCAGCTCGATTACCGTACCGGTGGCGATGTAGGGCCTGCGCTGGGCGCGGCGCGGCTGGCGCAAATTGCCGTCAATCCGCAAACGCCTTTGACGACGCTATTGCCGCAACTGCCCGTTGAGCAACAACACGCACCGGATGCTGCCCGACATGTTCATTACACGCCACGTCGCGAAACGTTCCGGCGCATCTATCAGCAGCTACTGCCGCTGATGTCCTGATTTCTTCTGCTTATCCGGCCCGCTGTTCAGGTGGGCCGGAATTACCCTGATGTTGTCCTTTTTTGGTCTTAGCAGGTGCAAAACTCCTTGCCACAATAGCGTTAACCTCACTGAGCATGGAGTCCTGAAATGTCCCGCACCGCGCTGATTAACATCGATACACAGCAATCTTTTTTCCATCGTGACTACTGGCAAGAGACAGACTTCGCCGCCTTTCAGCAGGCCATCTCCACGCTTATCGCTGGCTGTGAAGCACGCGGGGTGCCGGTAGTCGATATCTTTCATGTCGCCGACAGCGGGCCGTTTGCGCTGGAGAGCGGTTTTGTCGCGCCGATGCCGTTCCTCAAACACCAGGCGGCGGTGACATTTCATAAGCATGTACACAATGCCTTTACCGATACCGGGCTCGATCACTGGTTGCGTAGCCGCGATATCAATCACCTGATTATTTGTGGGATTCGCACCGAACAGTGCTGTGAAACTACCGCGCGCGTCGCGTCAGATCTGGGGTATCGCGTGACCTTTGTCAGCGAAGCGACACTGACCTTCCCGATGACGCATAAAGGGGTTACGCTGGATTGCAACGCGCTGCGCCATCGCACAGAAACCGTGCTGGAAGGCCGCTTCGCTGCCATTAAAACCGTCCACGAAATTCTGGAACTGTAATGACCACAGATGTCTGGTTTGTGATGTTGCCCGGCGTGCTGGCGCTGGATATGTCTGGCCCGGCGGAAACCTTCGCGCTGGCGGGGGATGCGTTTCGCCTGCACTACATTGGCCCGCAGCCCGATGTGTCAACGTCAATAGGTCTGACGATGGGCAATATTGCGCCGCTACCGGAGTCGCTGCCAGCAGGCAGCCTGCTGGTACTGCCTGGCGTATCCGATTCCTCACGGTTATTTGACACGCCGCAGGCGAACGCGGTGCGGCACTGGCTGATGCGCCTGCAACCGCTGATCCACAGCCAGAGCATCACGTTGATGTGCGTCTGTTCCGGCGCGGTGCTGGCGGCGAAAGCCGGGTTGATGAACGGCATTCAGTGCACCACCCACCATGATGTCATTGCTCGTTTACGCGCGGTGGCGCCTGCGGCGCTGGTCAAAGAGAACCGGATTTTTATTGAGGATCGCAGCATCTGGACCAGTGCGGGCATCACGTCGGGTATCGATTTGGCGCTGCATTTGATTAACCGGTTGTGTGGGCCAGAGACGGCGCTGGCGGTCGCGCGGGAAATGGTGGTCTGGTTCCGTCGTTCCGGGGAAGATCCGCAAATTTCACCGTGGCTGCGCTACCGTAACCACCTGCATCCGGCGGTGCACCGCGCACAAGATGCGCTGACGGCGGAGCCGCAAAAAGCCTGGCAACTGGGCGACATTGCCGAGCGGGCGCACGTCAGTCCCCGGCATTTAACGCGCCTGTTCCAGCAACATCTCGGGATCAGCGTGCGGGATTATCTGGAGCAGTTGCGGCTGGCGATTGCCGAACAGTATCTGTTGCAAGGACACGGCACCGAGCAGGCCGCGCGTGCTGCCGGATTCTCCTCACCACGCCAATTACAGCGGGCGCGCCAACGGGCGATTAACTGACGAAACGGCGTTTGTCGAGGCGTTGCACCAGCATTGACAGCGCCAGACTCGCCAGCAGCGTGGCGGTGAAAATCCACACAATATCGAGCAGCGGTGAAGCATGAATTTCAATGCCGCGCGTGCGCAGGGCGTGAATAATCAGCGCGTGAAAACCGTAAATCCCCAGCGAATGGTGAGAAATTAGTGTCAGCCCCGGCAGCGTGCGGCTATTCAGCGTGTTTTTGATAAGCGTAAACAGCGCAATGGCGCAGAGAAAGACCATTGGCCCGCAGTAGAGATACCAGGTATCGGCGAAATTGCCGCGCCATTTCAGCTCATTAAGCGTACCGCGTGAAATCATCACTACCGCGGCTAAAAACAGGGCGGCGCAGGCCCAGCTTACTGCGCGTTTTTGCGTCTCCATCATGCCGATGGCGCGACCCAGCATGCCGTACAGAATGTAGTAAAACGTATCCCCGCCAATATAAAGATTGACTGGCAGCCACTCAACACCACCGATTTTCTGTGGCACCGTATTCGGGTTGGCGACAATGCCAATCACCACCACTAACGCCAGCAGCATTTTGCCGCTGAGCGCTTTCACCTGAATCAGCGGCGATACCAGGTAAATGACGATAATGGCGAAGAAAAACCACAGGTGATAGAACACCGGTTTTTGCAGCAGATTTTTCAACGACAGCTCGCTGTTAATCGACGTAAAAAGCACGATATAGAGCAGGGCGATAAGGCTGTAGAACACCAGACAGAGTGCGATGCGCAAGAAATGGCGCGGCTGCGCGCTGCGCTCGCCAAAAAAGAGGTAGCCGGAAATCATAAAAAACAGCGGCACGCTGACGCGGGAAGCGGAATTGAGGATGTTGGCGATATTCCAGTCGAAAGTGGTGATGCTGGCAGGGTTGGTGATGTACCAGGTGGTGGTGTGGATCATCACCACCATTAAACAGGCTATCCCTCGCAGATTATCTATCCAGTAAATTTTCGACTGCATCAGTTCCTCTGTTTTCACGTTAAAGACAACTCTTTCAGACTGTTAGATTATCTGCCCATTTCATTAGATAATTCTGAGTTTTCCCGCTCTTGCTTGTGCGTTTTACGCAGATTTGCAAAATTTGCGTTCCCGCCGTTAAAAATAACAGCCCGCGAGCAGGCAGTGATGAAAATAATGAAGTGTATTGCCCCCGCGCTGATGCTGCTATTAGCAGGCTGCAGCGCTTCTGCAGATATTCCCGCGCAGCAAGCGCAAAAAGCCAGACCCGGCCCCGAACATTCGCTGGATATGGAAAACATGTGCAGACAAAACGCCGCCCGCCGTTACAACACCGGCATACAGCAAATTGATGTCACCGGTTTTGAACAATTTCAGGGCAGCTATGAAATGCGGGGCGTGACGCCACGCCGGGAAGCGTTTGTCTGCACTTTTGACGCGGAAGGCCAATTTTTACACCTTTCGATGCGCTAAACCGCTATTTTGCCGCCTGCAGGCGCGCGCTTTCCCCAATTTTCCTTAAACAAACCCGTTTCGTACTGTATATCTTGCAGCCAGCGGGTATACTGGGCGCTTCCTTTAAATCCACACGTATCCAGCACGAAAGAATATGCAAAAGTTTGATACCAGGACCTTTCAGGGTCTGATCCTGACCTTACAGGATTATTGGGCTCGTCAGGGCTGTACCATTGTTCAACCTCTGGACATGGAAGTGGGCGCCGGTACATCGCACCCGATGACCAGCCTGCGCGCGCTGGGGCCAGAACCGATGGCAACCGCGTATGTGCAACCTTCCCGCCGTCCAACCGATGGGCGCTATGGCGAAAACCCGAACCGTTTACAGCACTATTATCAGTTCCAGGTGGTGATTAAGCCGTCTCCGGATAACATTCAGGAGCTGTACCTCGGGTCACTGAAAGAGCTGGGTATGGATCCGACCATTCACGATATTCGTTTCGTGGAAGACAACTGGGAAAACCCGACGCTGGGTGCCTGGGGTCTGGGCTGGGAAGTGTGGCTGAACGGCATGGAAGTGACGCAGTTTACTTACTTCCAGCAAGTTGGCGGTCTGGAGTGTAAACCGGTTACCGGTGAAATCACCTACGGTCTGGAACGTCTGGCGATGTACATTCAGGGCGTGGACAGCGTTTACGACCTGGTCTGGAGCGACGGCCCGCTGGGTAAAACCACTTACGGCGACGTGTTCCATCAGAACGAAGTGGAGCAATCCACTTACAACTTCGAATATGCGGATGTCGACTTCCTGTTCAGCTGCTTCGAGCAGTATGAAAAAGAAGCCCAGCAGCTGCTGGCGCTGGAAAACCCGCTGCCGCTGCCTGCCTACGAGCGCATTCTGAAGGCCGCCCATAGCTTCAACCTGCTGGATGCGCGTAAAGCCATCTCCGTGACGGAACGTCAGCGCTACATTCTGCGCATCCGCACGCTGACCAAAGCAGTGGCTGAAGCGTATTACGCTTCCCGTGAA
Source organism: Kosakonia pseudosacchari (assembly GCF_015167415.1). Taxonomy (NCBI): domain Bacteria; kingdom Pseudomonadati; phylum Pseudomonadota; class Gammaproteobacteria; order Enterobacterales; family Enterobacteriaceae; genus Kosakonia; species Kosakonia pseudosacchari. Next base: position 4,703,647 of record NZ_CP063425.1, on the reverse strand, counting down.
GCCCTTGGCTTCCCGATGTGTAACAGAAATAAATAAGAGGCGGCCATGTCTGAGAAAACTTTCCTGGTGGAAATCGGCACCGAAGAGCTGCCACCAAAAGCATTGCGCAGCCTGGCCGAGTCCTTCGCTGCCAACGTTACCGCTGAGCTGGATGCGGCGGGTGTCACCCACGGCGATGTGCAGTGGTTCGCCGCGCCGCGCCGTCTGGCGGTAAAAGTCGCGCAACTGGCGGCTTCCCAGCCGGATCGCGAAGTGGAAAAACGCGGCCCGGCGATTGCCCAGGCGTTTGACGCTGAAGGCAAACCGAGCAAAGCGGCTGAAGGCTGGGCGCGTGGTTGCGGTATCACCGTTGATCAGGCCGAGCGTCTGACCACCGACAAAGGTGAATGGCTGCTCTATCGTGCGCATGTTAAAGGCGAAAGCGTGGAAACGCTGCTGCCGAACATGATTGCCAACTCGCTTAGCAAGCTGCCGATCCCGAAACTGATGCGCTGGGGCGCGTCGGATGTGCACTTTGTACGTCCGGTTCACACCGTCACGCTATTGCTGGGCGATGCCGTGATTCCGGCAACCATTTTGGGTATTCAGTCCGATCGCGTGATTCGCGGCCATCGCTTTATGGGCGAGCCGGAGTTCACCATCGATAACGCCGATCAGTACCCGCAAATTCTGCTGGAGCGCGGCAAAGTGATTGCCGATTACGACGCGCGTAAAGCGAAAATCAAAGCGGATGCGGAAGAAGCGGCGCGTAAGATTGGCGGCAATGCCGATCTGAGCGACAGCCTGCTGGAAGAAGTGACCTCGCTGGTCGAATGGCCGGTGGTGCTGACCGCGAAGTTTGAAGAGAAATTCCTCGCTGTTCCGGCGGAAGCGCTGGTTTACACCATGAAAGGTGACCAGAAGTACTTCCCGGTATATGGCAACGACAGCAAATTGCTGCCGAACTTTATCTTCGTCGCTAACATCGAATCGAAAGATCCGCAGCAGATTATCTCCGGTAACGAAAAAGTGGTGCGCCCGCGTCTGGCGGATGCCGAGTTCTTCTTCAATACCGACCGCAAAAAACGCCTCGAAGATCATCTGCCGCGTCTGCAAACCGTGCTGTTCCAGCAACAGCTGGGTACGCTGCGCGACAAGACCGATCGTATTCAGGCGCTGGCGGGCTGGATTGCCGGGCAGATTGGCGCGGATGTGAATCACGCTACGCGCGCGGGCCTGCTCTCCAAATGCGACCTGATGACCAATATGGTGTTCGAATTCACCGACACCCAGGGCGTGATGGGCATGCACTACGCGCGTCACGACGGCGAAGCAGAAGACGTTGCTGTGGCGCTGAACGAGCAGTATCAGCCGCGTTTTGCCGGTGATGAACTGCCGTCGAACCCGATTGCTTGCGCACTGGCGATTGCCGATAAGATGGACACCCTCGCGGGCATCTTCGGTATCGGCCAGCATCCGAAAGGCGATAAAGACCCGTTCGCACTGCGCCGCGCGGCGCTGGGCGTGCTGCGTATTATCGTTGAGAAGAACCTGGCGCTGGATCTGCAAACCCTGACCGAAGAAGCGGTGCGTCTGTACGGCGACAAGCTGACCAACGCGAAAGTGGTCGATGATGTGATCGACTTTATGCTGGGCCGTTTCCGTGCCTGGTATCAGGACGAAGGTTACAGCGTGGATACCATTCAGGCGGTGCTGGCGCGTCGTCCGACCAAACCGGCAGATTTCGATGCGCGTATGAAGGCGGTTTCGCACTTCCGTACGCTCGACGAAGCGGCGGCGCTGGCGGCAGCGAACAAACGCGTTTCCAATATCCTGGCGAAATCCGACGAGACACTGAACGATATCGTTCACGCTTCGGTGCTGAAAGAAGCGGCGGAAATCAAACTGGCGGGCAATGTGGTCGTTCTGCGCGATAAACTGCAGCCGTACTTCGCCGAAGGCCGTTATCAGGAAGCGTTGATCGAGCTGGCGCAGTTGCGTGAGCCGGTGGATGAGTTCTTTGAGAACGTGATGGTGAATGCCGACGACAAAGACGTGCGTATCAACCGTCTGACACTGCTGGCTAAACTACGTGAACTGTTCCTGCAGGTGGCGGATATCTCTCTGCTGCAGTAATCGTCATGGCAATAAAAAACCCGCTGCGGCGGGTTTTTTTTATGTCTGGCGTCAGGGCTACGACCTGTTTTGCTCGCCGGGGTAAGGGACGAACGTCGTAACCGTGGCGTTGACGCGCACGTTGTTACGCCCTGCGCGCTTGGCTTCATACAGCGCATTGTCGGCGCTCTGGATAAGCTGCCCGTACTCGGTGTGGCTTTTCTGGCAAAGACTCGCGACGCCAATACTGACGCTGATGATACCGCCAGGGGAACTGGCGTGGGGCAAATCCAGCAGTTGGACGCTGGTGCGCAGTTTCTCGGCGAGTTCAACGGCATCGGCACAGCGGGTTTCCGGTAACAGGGCGCAGAATTCTTCCCCGCCGTAACGGAACAGGACATCGGCAGGATTTTTCAGCGCGCCGCGCATCGCCGTGGCGATTTGCTGTAAGCACTCGTCACCGCGCTGGTGACCATGGCAGTCGTTATAAAGTTTGAAGTAATCCACATCAATCAGCAGCAGCGACAGCGGCTTGTTATTACGCTTGCTGGCGCGCCATTCACGCTCGATACAAAGGTCGAAATAACGACGGTTACCCACACCAGTCAGCCCATCTGACAGCGATTGTGATAAAAGCTCATGCGCCTGTTCACGCAGTAAGGATTCGCGGCGCACGGCGGCGGTGACATCGACTATCTGAATCAGGCAATAACGTTCTGTATCACCTAACGGCACAATGGTGACCGCCTGGCTCAGGCGCGCGCCGGGGCGTGACGGCTCGGCGTAGAGCGGGAAGGGTGAACGGTGCAAAGATTGCGAAAGCAGGGCAGATAAATTGTGGCCAATAGCCTGACGAATCGCATCCCCGACACGGTGATACGCCAGGTCGGGGAATACGCTAAAAAACTCTTCGCCAACCGTGTCGCAGGCCGCACGTCCGGTGTGCGTTTCTAACCACGCGTTCCACAGGGCGATACGGTAGTGCGCATCAACAATGATCACACCGAGGCTTAAGGATGAAAAGGCGTCAAACAACAACTTATCTTTCATTTTCAATGCATTCCATCTGGAACACTGCCGGTTTCTAAGCGGCTGATATAACGCCGGATCTGTTCACGTAAATCACGCAGCGCGGACATATCAAGGATAAAGGCGAGGTATCCCCGAATCTGCTGTCGCTCAAGCGCGAAATCGATGCGCAGCATCATCACCAGCGGGTCGTTGTCATCTTTATTTGGATTGAGGATCTGCTGACTGCTGCCCACGCGAACGACGGGCAGCGAACCTTGCAGCTCTTGCTGGAACATATTGGCCAGCGTCCCGACACAGGCGTTGAGCACAATATTGCCGATTTCGCTCATCGCTTCACGTTCCATCTCGCCCAACTCATGCGCAGGGATCAGGTCGCCCACCATCATGCGCACAATTTCAAAACTGGCGGCTTCGGGAAACATCAAAATCGCTTCGGTGGCGTAGGCGCCCTGGTAGTGCTGGCTAATGCCGAATAACGCTATGCCCGCTCCCAGCTCTTCAGCGGCTTCAGAGCGCGGCGTAAAGCGGAGCGTCGGCACTGACATACGCACTTCTTCATTGACGATATTGCTCATCGCGGCGGCGGCCTGACCAACGCCAATGTTGAAGATCTCCATCAGGCTGTCAGTTTCAATTTCGCTGATATCCGGCAATGCATTCATGGATGTGTCTCCAGGCTGTTCAACACCGCGTGGAGTTGGGGCTCTTTCAGCGGTTTGGGCAGGAAACCAAGACCGAGCGCTTGCGCGGCGGTTTGTATCGAGTGCTGAACGTTGGCGGTGAGCAGAATAATATGCGTGTCAGGGTGCGTCTGGCGGATACGCGAAGCGGTTTCCATGCCGCCAATACCCGGCATGTTTACATCCAGCAAGATCGCATAAGGTGGGTGCGCCGATGCCAGTTCGATCGCCTCTTCGCCCGTTCCGGCTTCGTCGATTTTCCAGTCCTTGTGCAGGCTGAGCACATACTGGCGTGAAATCATGCGTGACAGGCGGCTGTCATCAACAATCAGGATATATTTCGACATCATTCATTCTCGTCTGGTGATTCATTGCCTGAAAAAGGACAATGCACAGCGCCCGGGGTGGTCCTCTTCCCTGATGAATGCGGCGTAACGTCTCAGCATCGTTGTGATTTTACCTAACGCGCTGTTTCGTTTTTTCCTTTGTAAAATTCTCTTCCCGGTTTACACGCACGGCCTGGTACTTTTGGTTAAGTCACCTTATTCATCGGCAAAAACATGCAAATGATTAGCCTCTTTATGACGAGATGGTGAAAATTTCACCTTGAAGAGGGGCGACGATGCGGCTATTCTTTGCCGCGACGAACCTCTCGTCTCACCGGAGCGCCCTCTGAAAATGAACAAACACGACTGATGAACTCGGATCCTTGCTAAACGCGCAGGCGTTGGCAGGGGATGTATTGATTTCATTCAGGAGTGCTTATGGCTCATTGCGCCCAGGTCCCCGCTTTTATTTTGCATCAGCTCACCTGTCAGTTTGCGACGGGCGAGACGCTTTTTGGCCCGCTTAATCTCTCCCTTGAACCATCGCTGTGTGGCCTGGTGGGGCGAAACGGCGTGGGCAAAACGCAATTACTCCGTCTGCTCGCCGGGTTAACCACACCTGCCAGCGGGCATATCGAACGCTTCGGCACGCATACGTATGTTGCGCAGCAGCACGCGGTTTCAGCGCAGACTACGCTTGCACAACTGCTTGGCTATGGCGATGTTTTCGCGGCCCGCGAGCGCGTCGAACAGGGCGCTTACCAGCCCGACGATCTCGACAAACTTGAAGGCTACTGGGATCTGCCGGAGCGCCTGACAGCGGCTTTTTCTGACGCCAGACTTCCCACCTTCGACCCGTACAGACCGGCCATGAGCCTGAGTGGCGGCGAGCGTGTGCGGGCACTGTTATGCAGTGCGTTTATCGCCAGTACGGATTATCTACTGCTGGATGAACCGACCAACCACCTCGACAGGCAGGGGCGCGAGTGGTTTTACGCTCAGCTGGCGCAGCGAAACGGCGGTGCGCTGGTGGCGACTCACGATCGCGAACTGCTGGCGCTAATGCCGCGAATTCTCGAGCTCACGCCTGCCGGGTTGCGCAGCTATGGCGGCAATTATGACGACTACCAGCGCCAGCGCGATGCGGAGCAGCAAGCCGCACGAGCAATGCTTGAGCACGCGACCAACGAACGTCGACGTACCCGCAGCAGAATGCAGAAAGAGCATGATGCCAGCCAGCGGCGCTCAGCACACACGCTGCGAACCGTCGATTCGTTAAATATCGCCTCGTTTGAGAGAGTGAAATACAAGAACGCGGCGAAAGAGCGGCCAGATAGCTGGCGTAAACAGCACCGCGAGCAGAATGACGCGCTTAACACTGCCGTTAACCAGGCGCGCGAGCGGGTGGAAGAGGAGATGCCGGTGCTGTTTACGCTGCCCGGCAGCCACCTTCCCGACGGTAAGCAGGTGCTGGTCATGGAGGATCTGCTGCTGCCGCACGTGGCGCTTCCTCCGCTTAACTGGCGTATGGATGGCCCAATGCGCGTGGCGGTGCGCGGGCCGAATGGTTGCGGTAAATCGACGCTGCTGAAAGTGATCCTCGGCGCGCTGGCTCCCCGCGCCGGTCTGTGCCAGCGCGCGGTCACCTGCGCGTACCTTGATCAGCATTTATCGCAGCTCGATCTCTCGCTGTCGGTACTGGCGCATCTCAATGCTGGCGATACGCCGATGGAGGAGGGCATACTGCGCACCCGCCTGGCGCAACTGCAACTGGGGGCAGATAAAGTGGTGTTACCGCTGGCGGCGCTGAGCGGCGGCGAGCGGTTAAAAGCGGCGCTGGCGTGCGTACTGTGGCGGCGCGATGCCACGCAGTTGCTGCTGTTGGATGAGCCGACGAACCACCTCGATCTGGCGTCAACGCAGGCGATTGAGGCGGCGCTGGCGACATTTCCTGGCGCGATGCTGGTGGTGTCTCATGATGCGTCATTTCTGCAGGGATTAACGCTTACGCACAGTCTGGTATGGCGGGAAGAGGGCTGGTACTGCGAAGCGGAGTAAGGTGAGCATTGACCCCCGGGTTAGCGGGGGTTCTACCATCACGCTTTATTCAATTAACTGCTTACTGAGCGTTGGGTTCGCATGAATCAGACGCATCAGTTTCATCTCGGTAGCCGTGGGTTTTATTCGTTGTGATTCCCATTCATGCACCATCGATACCGAGACTCCCATGGCACGAGCGAAGTCATCAATTTTAAGCCCGGTTCCACGTCGCAATTGTTCAAAGTCACTAAAGTAATTCTGCTTCTTGCTCAGGGTTGCCGGCTGCGTTACGTCTTTTTTGAAAACAATCTGTTCCAGGCTGCTCAACAGCTCAAATTCTGGATCTTTATATTCCATCGAGAACTCCTCGTAAAATCACACAGCGGGATCGTGATACAGCTCATTAAGAATAGTCGTGAAAATTCCTGGTGTGGTGGTTGCGCCAGTGATTATTTAGGCGGCGAAACGTTTTGCTGCAGTTGAGATGCACGTTTTGACAGTGGAATATCGCTTAATTGATTGATTACGCTCAGGCTGCATTTATTCAGTATATTTTTGTAAACTCTCAGCAGAATTTTCGATTAAGAATTATCTGTACCATTTCGCGGAAAATTTCATGCCAGGTCGTTTTCGCGCGTTTAAGAATGCATTGAAGGGGTATCTTGCGAAGCAGACCTGGACTATCCTTGTAAGCCGTCAGGCACGCGTGTGCCGGTATGCGCTTTTATGGGTGAAAGGAGTAACAAAATGGCGACAGGAAAGTCCTGCTCTCGCTGGTTCGCGCCTCTTGCGGCGTTATTAATGGTAGTAAGCCTGAGTGGGTGTTTCGACAAAGAGGGCGATCAGCGCAAGGCGTTTATCGATTTCCTGCAAAATACGGCCATGCGCAGCAGCGAACGACTGCCCGCGCTGACGGCGGATCAGAAGAAACAGTTTGGCCCGTTTGTCTCTGATTATGCTGTCATTTATGGCTATTCCCAGCAGGTTAACCAGGCGATGGACTCCGGTCTGCGCCCGGTGGTGGACAGCGTGAACGCTATCCGCGTGCCGCAGGATTATATGACGCAGCGTGAACCGCTTCGCCAGGCCAACGGTTCGCTGGGCGTGCTGAGCCAGCAGCTGCAAAACGCAAAAATGCAGGCCGATGCGTCGCATGCCGCGTTAAAACAGGCTGATGATCTGAAACCGGTTTATGATCAGGTATTTACCAAAGTGGTCACCAACCCGGCCAATGCGTTGCAACCGCTGATCCCGGCGGCGCAGGTGTTCACCCAGCAACTGGTGCAGGTGGGTGATTTTATTGCTCAGCAGGGCACGCAGGTGAGCTTTGTTGCCAACGGCATTCAGTTCCCGACGTCACAGCAGGCCAGCCAGTATAACGCGCTGATTGGGCCGCTGGCGGCGCAGCATCAGGCGTTCAACCAGGCCTGGACAGCAGCCGTTACCGCCACGCAACAGTAATCTGGCGCAGGCAAAAAAAAGAGGCGACAGGTTCGCCTCTTTTTTATTGCGCTTTGCGTTATCTCGCCACTTGCGGGTTGACGCAGTTTTTCTCAACGTTGCCGTTCAGCGCGTCGATCAGATTATCTACCGCGCACTCCGCCATGTTGTAGCGAGTTTCATGGGTTGCCGAACCGATGTGCGGCAGCGCCACGACATTGGGCAGCGACAGCAACGGCGAATCAACCGGCAGCGGTTCTTGTTCAAAGACATCCAGCCCGGCGGCGTGGATCTCGCCGTTTTTCAGCGCCTCGATCAGCGCCGCTTCATCAACGACCGGGCCGCGCCCGGCATTGATAAAGATGGCCGATTTTTTCATCATTTCAAACTGTGCCTTGCCGATCAGGTGATGCGTCTCGTCCGTCAGCGGCAGCACCAGGCAGACGAAATCGGACTCTTTCAGCAGCGTGTCTAAATCGCAATAGCGAGCCTGAAAGCGCTCTTCCGCCTCGGTGTGGTGACGACGCGCGTTGTAGAGGATCGGCATGCCGAAACCTAAGTGCGCGCGTTGCGCCAGCGCAAGACCGATGCGCCCCATGCCAATAATACCCAGCGTTTTATGGTGCACATCAATACCAAACCAGTCAGCGCCAATGCCGGATGTCCATTCGCCCGCTTTCACTCGCTCAGCCACTTCCACCACCCGGCGCGCGCTGCTCAGCAACAGCGCCATAATGGTATCGGCGACCGTTTCCGTCAGCACAGTCGGGGTGTGCATCAGCAGAATTTTACGCGCGTTTAGCGCATCCACATCAAAGTTGTCATAGCCTACCGAGACAGTCGACGTGGCACGTAGCTGCGGCATTTTCGCCAGCAGTTCGCTGTCCACTTTTTCGCTGGAACCCAGCAACCCTTGCGCGCTGGCGAAGGCATCGGCGTGTTGCGCCACCGTTTCCGGTTTCAGGTCCGCCACGCGGGTTACGGTGAAATGCGTTTCCAGACGTTGCAGCAAATCATCGGGCAAGGCTTTGTACAGGATGATGGATGGCTTCATGCGGTTCTCCCTTGTGATGGTGCGCCTGCCGGAATCTGCTTATTGTTAGCAGGCTTAACAATTAAAGTAAGCCACACGGAGGCGAAAAGCGCCACCCCCATGAAAATGTACGAGGCCGCCGGGCTGCCGGTTGCACCGTTGAGATAACCCACCACCCATGAACCGCAGAAAGAGCCCAGCGCACCCATGCTGTTGATGAGTGCCATCGCTCCACCGGCGACATTGCGCGGCAGCATTTCAGGAATAATGGCGAAGAAAGGTCCGTAAGGGGCGTACATCGCCGCGCCAGCAATCACCAGCAGCCAATAAGAGATCCAGAAGTGGTTCGCGCCAACCGCCCACGAGCCAATAAAGGCAAACGCGCCAATCAGCAGCAGCGGCCAGACAAACAGTTTACGGTTTTGCAGCTTGTCGGATGCCCATGAAGCGACAATCATCGCCAGCGTCGCCGCCAGGTAAGGCACGGCGGAGAGCCAGCCGACTTCAACCATACCCAGGTTTTCACCGCCGCTGCGAATAATCGACGGCAGCCACAGAACAAAACCATAGACGCCAATACTCCAGGCGAAATATTGCAGGCACAACAGCACCACATTGCGTGAGCGGAAGGCTTCGCTGTAGTTGCGTACCGCTTTAATGCCCTGTTGCTCTTTATCGAGCTGGGTTTGCAGCGCGGTTTTCTCACTGTTCGACAGCCAGTTCACCTGCGCGGGTTTATCTTTTACCAGCACCCACCAGCAGAACGCCCAAATCACCGCCGGAACGCCCTCGATGATAAACATTTCGCGCCAGCCAAAGGACTGAATCAAATAACCGGACACCACCGACATCCACAGCACCGTCACCGGGTTACCGAGGATCAGGAACGTATTGGCGCGTGAACGTTCGGATTTGGTAAACCAGTTACTGATATAGATAAGCATCGCGGGCATCACGGCGGCTTCCACCACACCGAGGATAAAGCGGATGGCGGCCAGCATCGGGATATTACTCACCATGCCGGTTAACGACGCGCAACCGCCCCACAGGATCAGGCAGATAAAGATCAGCTTACGTACGCTGCGGCGTTCGGCGTACACCGCACCTGGGATCTGGAAAAAGAAGTAGCCAAGAAAGAACAGCGCGCCTAACAGCGAGGACACGCCTTTAGTGATGCCTAAATCGTCATTAATCCCGGCAGCGGAAGCAAAGCTAAAGTTGGCGCGATCGAGGTAGGCCAGGCTGTAGGTAATGAACACGATCGGCATGATATACAGCCAGCGTTTTGTTGAATTTGTAGCGTTCATAAGGTTGCCTCTGTGGTTGAGGTGGTAACCGCCTGTTTGTAGGGTACAGTGCGGTAAATCATATTTTGGCGGCAGGGTGCGTTACAGCGCGCCCAGCTCCGCACGGGTTGGCAATCCTTCGCTGTCGCCCGGCACCTGGATGGCCAGCGCGCCGATGGCGTTACCGCGGCGCACGGCATCCGGCATGGTTTTGCCTTCCAGCAGGGCGCTTATTACACCCACGGCGAAGCCATCCCCGGCACCGACCGTATCGATGACGTTCTCCACTTTTACTGGCGCAACGGCGCCCTGTTCTCCGCTGGCGGTTTTAAACCATGCGCCATCGGCACCGGTTTTGATCACCACCGCTTTTACACCGCGTTGCAGATAGAAATCGGCAATCCCTTCCGGCGTGTTTTCGCCCGTCAGGATGAAGCCCTCTTTCAACCCAGGCAGAACCCAGTCAGCCTGGAAGGCGAGGCGGTTGAGTTTTTCCACCATCTCCGCTTCGCTTTTCCACAGCACCGGTCGCAGGTTAGGGTCAAATGAGATGGTTTTGCCCTGCGCTTTCATGCTTTGTGCGGCATGTTCTAACAGTGCGTAAGAGGAGGCGGACAGCGCCGCCGCCACGCCGCTAAGGTGCAAATGACGGGCGTCGTTAAACAGCGCCGCGTGAAAATCTTCTGTCGAAAGGTGGCTGGCCGCCGAGCCTTTACGGAAATATTCCACGATGGGATCGGTTCCATTCTCGGCTTTCGATTTCAGTTGAAAGCCGGTGGCATAACGCCCGTCGAGCGTCACGCCAGCGGTACTGATATTTTCTTTACGCAGCGTATTGAGGATAAAGCGCCCGAAGCTGTCATCGCCGACGCGGCTTACCCAACCGACCTGCAAACCCAGGCGCGCCAGCCCGGTAGCGACATTCAACTCCGCGCCTGCCGCCCGCTTGATAAACTGCCCGGCATCGGCCAGATCGCCGGTTTCGGTGGCGACAAACATCGCCATCGCTTCGCCAATGGTGATGACATCCAGCGGTTTATGCATGATGGGACTCCTCGCGTAACAAATTAACGTAATGACGGGTAACGGCGGTCAGATCCTCGCCCTGCAACGGGAATTCGATACCGCGCGGCGCATCGGCAGGTAAGTTATCCAGCAGCGCCAGCCAACGGGCATCGGCAGTGTCCGGCGGTACGGCACGGAAACTGTCGCCATGCGTCACAGCAGCTTTGACATGGATATAACTGACCGCTGGCGCTAACTGACGTGCGGCGTCTTCGGGATGTTCGCCAACCCACAGCCAGTTACCGGTGTCGAACGTCAGGCTCACCGGCAAGGCAAGCGTGTGACAGGCAGCTTTAAATCGCAGCATTGGCGCGAGTTTGCCGCAGGCGGTCTGGTCGTTTTCCACCACCAGCGGCACCGGGCTGGTTGCCAGCCAGTCGCGCAACGTTTCCAGTGGCGCGTTATGGCGGAAGTGGCCGAGTGAGAGTTTTAACCACTGGGCTTTCAGTGTCTGCGCTTCCGCCAGCAAGGCCGGTAAGCGCGGGTTCAGTGCGCCGTCCGGTTCGAACAGCGCCTCAGGAGCGGAATAACAAACTTGCAGGTTGTGCAGGTCGATGGCGAAGGCCAGCGAGGCCAGATGGGTTAACGCCTCTTCGCTTAACAGCTCGCGGCGGATCTCAACGCCATCGGCTCCGGCTTCGGCAATAATCGGCAGCAGGGCAATTTGCCCGCCCAGCGCCTCAATTTGCGTATGGCCGTAAGCGGCGGTGACGACGATAATTTTTCTCTGCATTGTTCGACTCCGGGCGATCTTCTCGCTTTCGTATGTCTTTAACGCTAGATGGAACCGGTTCCAAAGAAAAGGTCACTGTGCCGGAAGTATGATCGTCATCACGAAGGTTATTTAACGCGCTGTAGAGCCGCGCACGATCAGTTCGCCGGAAAAAACCTGTTCGCGAACGGTGTCGCTGTGGCCTTCAATGCGCCGCACGACTTGCTCGACGGCGGCAAAGCCGATTTGCCAGGTAGGCTGTTTGAGGGTGGTGATGCCCACGCCTGCCAGCTCGGCCCACTCCAGCTCATCGAAACCGAGCAGACCAATATCGCTGCCCCAGTTCAGGCCAATGCGTTTTAGCGAACGCGCTACTTGCAGGGTGAGCGCGCCGTTGGCGGAGATAACGGCTTTGCGCATGCCCCGATGGCTGGCGTGGAACTGGCGCAGAGTATTATCGAGTTGCGCGGCTTCATGCAGCACTATTTCGGCGTTTTCCGCCACCATGCCGGGGTAGCGGGCGAGCGTCGTGCGAAACGCGGCCAGACGCTCGCGGCGGGTATTTACTGAACCCAGCGGTTCGCTGAGGAACAACAGCGCTTCGAAACCCTGTTCAATCAGATGCTCGGTGGCGGTGGTGGCTGCCTGGGTGTTGTCCAGCCCGACCACATCGCAGGCGAAATCGGGGATTTTGCGGTCAATCAGCACCATCGGCAGCGAGGATTGTTGCAGGCGGTTTAGCCCCTCTTCACGCATCCCCACGGCGTTAACCACAATGCCTTCCACCTGGTAACTGCGCAGCAGGTCGAGGTAATGCAGCTCCTGATCCACTTCGTTATTGGTGTTACACACCAGTGGCGTGAACCCTTTTTCGCGACAGGCGGCTTCAATGCCGCTCAGCACATGCACGGAGTAGGGGTTGGTGATATCGGCGATGATCAGGCCAATCAAGCGGGTGCGACCGCGCTTTAACCCGCGCGCCATCAGGCTTGGGCGATAGTCGAGATCGGCAACCGCCTGCTCAATACGCGCCAGCAGCGCGGCGGAAAGCAGATGTTTTTCACCATTCAGGTAGCGTGAAATACTGGTTTTCCCTGTTTTTGCCGCTTTCGCGACATCGCTGATGGTTGGCCGCGCCGTTTTCGCCATGATTGCTTCCCTCGCCGTGAATGGTTGCCCACACCTTAGCGCGAAATAGCGCGCAATCAAGCACTAAGCGAGGCTTATCACCCGCAGTGTGAGCGTAATGACGTTTAATTCTTTGCTATCGCGCTGCCGCTGTGGATGATAGAGCGCAAAACAAAATCGACACACCTGCAACCTGGCGAGGAGCGCGCGTTGGCAAACTCTGCAATCAAAACTGTTCTCACGGCTGCCCACTGGGGGCCAATGCTGGTCGACACCGACGGCGAAAACGTGCTCGCTTCACGCGGCGCGCTGCCGACGCGTCATCCCAACTCACTGCAAACCGTTGTACAGGATCAGGTGCACAGCCCAACGCGCGTGCGCTACCCGATGGTGCGTAAAGGTTTTCTCGCTTCACCTTCCAGCCCGCAGGGCGTTCGCGGCCAGGATGAGTTCGTGCGCGTTAGCTGGGATGAGGCGCTGACGCTGATTCATCAGCAGCACCAGCGCATTCGCCACACTTATGGCCCCTCGTCGATTTTCGCTGGCTCTTATGGCTGGCGCTCCAACGGCGTGCTGCACAAGGCTGCCACTTTGCTGCAACGCTACATGAGCCTTGCCGGGGGGTACACCGGGCATCTCGGCGATTACTCCACCGGCGCGGCGCAGGCGATCATGCCGCATGTGGTTGGCGGCAACGAAGTATATCAGCAGCAGACCAGCTGGCCGTTAATCCTCGAACATAGCGATGTGGTGGCGCTGTGGAGCGCTAACCCACTCAATACGCTGAAAATTGCCTGGAACGCCAGCGACGAGCAGGGCATTCCCTATTTCGATGCGCTGCGCAAAAGCGGTAAGCGGGTGATCTGCATCGATCCGATGCGTTCGGAAACCGTTGATTTCTTTGGCGACAGCATGGAGTGGATTGCTCCGCACATGGGAACTGACGTCGCGCTGATGCTCGGTATTGCACATACGCTGGTGGAAAACGGCTGGCAGGATGAAGATTTCCTCTCCCGCTGCACTGTTGGTTATGACACGTTCGCCGCCTACCTGACCGGTGAGCGTGACGGCGTGGCAAAAAACGCCGAATGGGCCGCAGAGATTTGTGGCGTTCCTGCCGACAAAATTCGCGAACTGGCGGCACTTTTCCACGATAACACCACCATGTTGATGTCCGGCTGGGGAATGCAGCGCCAGCAATTTGGCGAGCAAAAACACTGGATGCTGGTGACGCTGGCGGCCATGCTGGGGCAAATTGGTACGCCCGGCGGCGGTTTTGGTCTCTCTTACCATTTCGCCAACGGCGGCAACCCGACGCGCCGCGCAGCGGTGCTGGGTTCGATGCAGGGCACGGTGAAAGACGGCATTGATGCGGTGGATAAAATCCCCGTTGCGCGCATTGTCGAAGCGCTGGAAAACCCCGGCGCACCGTATCAGCACAACGGCATGAACCGCCACTTCCCGGATATTCGCTTTGTCTGGTGGGCGGGCGGCGCTAATTTTACCCATCACCAGGATACCAACCGGTTGATTCGCGCCTGGCAGAAGCCGGAGCTGGTGGTGATTTCCGAGTGTTTCTGGACGGCGGCGGCGAAACACGCGGATATTGTGTTGCCGGCGACCACCTCGTTTGAACGTAACGATCTGACGATGACCGGTGATTACAGCAACCAGCATCTGGTGCCGATGAAGCAGGTCGTCGCGCCGCAATATGAAGCGCGCGATGACTGGGAGGTGTTTGCCGAGCTGAGCGAACGCTGGGAAGCGGGGGGCCGCGAGCGTTTTACCGAAGGCAAAAACGATCTGCAATGGCTGGAGACGTTTTACAATATCGCTGCCGAGCGCGGTGCCAGCCAGCAGGTGACGCTGCCGCCGTTCGCCGAGTTCTGGCAGGCGAACCAGCTTATTGAAATGCCGGAGAGCGAGCAGAACGCGCGCTTCGTTCGCTTTGCGGATTTCCGTCGCGATCCGCAGGCCAACCCCTTAAAAACGCCGAGCGGGAAAATCGAAATTTTCTCCGAGCGGATTAACAGTTTCGGTTATGCCGATTGCCCGCCGCACCCAATGTGGCTGGAGCCGGATGAATGGCACGGTAATGCGCAACCACAGCAGTTACAGGTACTGTCTGCGCATCCGGCACATCGCCTGCACAGCCAGCTTAACTATTCCCGTTTGCGGGAAACATATGCCGTTGCCGGTCGCGAACCTGTCACGCTACATCCTGCGGATGCGAAAGCGCGCGGGATTGTCGCGGGTGATGTAGTGCGCGTGTGGAACCAGCGCGGGCAGGTGCTGGCGGGCGCGGTCGTGACCGACGGGATTAAACCTGGCGTGATTTGCATTCACGAAGGCGCATGGCCGGATCTTGACCCCGCGGCGGGCGGCATCTGTAAAAACGGCGCGGTGAATGTGCTGACAAAAGATCTGCCCAGCTCACGGCTGGGCAATGGTTGCGCCGGGAATACGGCGCTGGCGTGGGTAGAGAAATATCAGGGGCCGGCGCTTACGCTGACGGCGTTTGATCCGCCTGCCAGTTCATGATCCACGTCGGGTGGCGGGTTTCTTCCTGCCAGGCGCTATCTTCGATACGAAAGCCCTGCGCATGGTAGAAATTCACTGCCCGCACGTTTTTCTGATACACCTCAAGGCTTAGCCAGTTAAAGCGCTGTTTGGCGTGATCCATCAGCGCTTTGCCAATGCCGCGACCAATGGCGGCGGGGCGCACAAACAGCGCCCCGATAAACTGCGCGTCCATCACACTGATAAAGCCTTGCAGTTCGCCGTTCTCTTCCCAGACCCAGGTTTTTGCCACCGGCAAATACGCGTCGCGCACCAGCGCTTCGCTATCCTGCCAGTAGCGCACATCAATAAACGGATGGGCGAAGCTTGTGCTCTCCATCCACAGCGTAAGCAACGGCGACAGATCCTTGCTACGCCACGCGCGGATCATGCTTTCCCCCGGGATGACAGAAACAGCCGGTAATATGGTCGTTGACCAGCCCGCACGCCTGCATAAATGAGTAGCAAATGGTGGTGCCGACAAATTTGAAGCCGCGTTTTTTCAGCGCTTTTGATAACGCATCTGACGCCGGAGTGGAGGTGGGGATTTCCGCAAGCGTGGCAGCCTGTGTGAGTTGCGGGGTGTTATCAACAAAACCCCAGACAAATTCTGAAAATGGCTCGCCATTTTGTGCCATCGCCAGGTAGGCGCGGGCGTTGCCGATGATGGCTTCAATCTTGCCGCGATGACGAATAATGCCGGCGTCCTGCAGCAATATTTCTACCTCTTCGGCGGTCATTGCCGCGACGCGTTCAGGCTCAAACTGGTGGAACGCTTTGCGGTAGTTTTCCCTTTTTTTCAAAACGGTAATCCACGATAACCCCGCTTGCTGCCCCTCAAGACAGATCATCTCGAACAGCTTTTTTCCGTCCTTTTGCGCCACACCCCACTCGGTATCATGGTAAGCGAGATAAAGCGGATCCTGAGTAACCCAACCACAACGCTGCATATCCTTACTCCGTCTGTGATATGTAAAATAAACCTCTGCCTGTCTTGACGCGCACCCCGGAAAGACAATATTTATTAAAGGGTCTTGACCCTAACAAACAACGATAACAATTACGCCGAATTCGGCTCTTCTCTGGAGTCGCAACTTGATGAAAATAAACCGCAGTGGCCTTTCGCTGGTGCTGCTGCCTGCTTGTCTGCTTTTTTGCCAGACGGCAGCGGCCTGGCAGCAAGAATACAGTGGCAGCGACAACATGAATGTGACCGCCGAACGCTACACCTGGGATAGCGATCGGCAGCCGCGCTATAACGACATTCTCGAAGAGCGCATCCGTTCGACGCAAAATTTGCCCGGCGTGGCGTTTAATCTGCCCGATGAAACCCCGCTGGATTCCATCAGCACCATGAGCATTGGCCTGAATATTCCGCTGGCGAGCAGCGTGACCACCGGCCCGGTTGCGGTGTGGCATTACGATGGCTCAATGACCTCAATGTATAACGAATTTGGCGACAGTGCGACCACCATGCAGTACAGCGATCCGCTGTGGCACGCCAGCGTGAGCTCACTTGGCTGGCGCGTGGATAGCCGCATTGGCGATCTTCGCCCGTGGGCGCAAATCAGTTTCAACCAGCAATTTGGCGAGAATGTCTGGAAGAGCCAGTCCGGGCTTTACCGCTTAACCGCCGCTAACCAATACGGTAACTGGATGGATGTGACGCTTGGCGCGGACATGCTGCTGAATCCACATCTGGCGGCTTACGCGGCAATGTCGCAGTCGGAAAATGCCACCTTTGGGCAAAATTATCTTTATAGCATGGGTGTAAGCGCGCGATTCTGATCGCTATTTAAAACAAACTTTTCACACTTGAGAAACAATCACCGCGCGATTTATCGCGATAGTATGTACTAACTCACATTTAAGATTCGGCGCATGAAGTGATGCCGGTGCCATTCATTCCCGCTTAGGTGCATTTCATTCCTTCTGACGCGCATTTCATGCCTTTTTTCGCCAGGCGTGAAATGCGCTTCGTTATTGTTGTCGGCAGTGAAATCCTTCTCTTTTCTTTGCAGGACGACTGCCATGAATACACCATCTGCTAATCGCACTCGCTGGCTGACACTGTTCGGCACCATTGTTACGCAGTTTGCTTTAGGTTCTGTTTATACCTGGAGCCTGTTTAATAGCTCGCTTTCGGAAAAACTGAACGAACCAGTAAGCCAGGTGGCGTTCTCGTTTGGTCTGCTGAGCCTCGGTCTGGCGTTGGCCTCTTCTGTCGCCGGGAAATTACAGGAACGTTTTGGCGTAAAACGCGTCACTATCGCTTCCGGCGTGCTGCTGGGGCTGGGTTTCTTCCTTACTGCGCACTCCAGCAACCTGCTGATGCTGTGGCTGAGCGCGGGTGTGTTGGTTGGTCTGGCTGACGGCGCAGGTTACTTACTGACGCTTTCCAACTGCGTGAAGTGGTTCCCGGAGCGCAAAGGGCTGATCTCCGCCTTCTCCATCGGTTCTTACGGCCTTGGCAGCCTGGGTTTTAAATTTATCGACAGCCATCTGTTAGCCACCGTCGGCCTGGAAAGTACCTTTATGATCTGGGGCGCGATTGTGCTGGTGATGATTGTTTTTGGCGCGATGCTGATGACCGATGCGCCGCTGCAAAAAGTGACCACTGCAAACGGCGTAGTAGAAAATGACTTCACGCTGGCACAGTCAATGCGTAAACCGCAGTACTGGATGCTCGCTGTAATGTTCCTGACCTCCTGCATGAGCGGCCTGTATGTGATTGGCGTGGCGAAAGATATCGCGCAGGGCATGGTGCATTTGGACGCGGTGACGGCGGCAAGTGCAGTGACCGTGATTGCGATTGCTAACCTGAGCGGTCGCCTGGTGCTGGGTGTGCTGTCTGACAAAATTTCCCGTATCCGTGTGATTACGCTGGGGCAGATTATTTCGCTGGTTGGCATGGCCGCACTGCTGTTCGCGCCGCTGAATGCTATGACATTCTTTGCCGCTATCGCCTGCGTGGCCTTTAACTTTGGCGGTAATCTCACTGTGTTCCCGTCGCTGGTGAGCGAGTTCTTCGGCCTGAACAACCTGGCGAAAAACTACGGTGTGATTTATCTGGGCTTCGGTATTGGCAGTATCTGTGGGTCGATTATTGCTTCGCTGTTTGGCGGCTTCTATGTCACCTTCTGCGTTATCTTCGCCCTGCTGATCCTCTCTCTGGCGCTCTCCACGACCATTCGCCAGCCACAACGTCGCGTTTACAAAGAAGCGCACGCCTGACGATAAAATTGTGTAAAAACCGCCGCAATGTCGGCGGTTTTTCTGTATCTGCCGCACACTCCCGCCAGAGCGACTATCCTTATTGGTCAGGTTCTACCTACTAAAGGAGTCTCAAATGTCTTTAGAAAAAGTGGTTTATCGTGCGAAAGCGAAAGCAACCGGGGGCCGTGATGGCCGGGCAACCTCATCTGATGGCGTGCTGGATGTCAAACTGGGCGTGCCAAAAGAGATGGGCGGCGCTGGCGGTGAAGTGACCAACCCGGAGCAGCTTTTTGCCGCAGGTTACTCCGCCTGTTTTCTCGGGGCGCTGAAACATGTTGCGTCGGTAGAGAAAAAGAAAGTGCCGCAAGAGGCCTATATTGAAGGGCAGGTAGGCATTGGCCCGTTGCCGACCGGTTTTGGTATTGAAGCGCAGCTGGATATTCACCTGCCGGGCATGGATCACCAGGAAGCGGAAGCGCTGGTACAGAAAGCACACATTGTTTGCCCGTACTCGAATGCGACCCGCGGCAATATTGACGTAAAACTTAATGTGATCACGTCCTGATACTCCCTTTTTTTGCGGTTTTCTGACCCCGGCCATATTTTTTTGTAAATATATGGCCGGTTAGCACTTCCGAATGACACTTTTCCCCGCCGCTATGGTCTACTTACCGCGCTTTAGAAGTTTCCCGGTCAAACTTCCTTCGCGACTTACCACCCTGCGGACGTTATCGAATAACGTTCGCCAGGTGATTTTTATTCCTTCAGAGTTGCTTGCATGACTTATATCAAAGCGATGACGCAGCAGAAGCTCAGCTTCCTGCTGGCGATATATATCGGTCTGTTTATGAATAGCGCTGTGTTCTACCGTCGATTCGACGGTTATGCGCAAGCGTTCACCGTTTTGAAAGGACTCTCTGCGGTTGTTGAACTCATTGGTACGGTGCTGGTCACCTTCTTTTTGTTACGCCTTTTGTCCCTGCTGGGCCGCCGGGTTTGGCGTGTGCTGGCGTCGCTGGTTGTTATTTTCTCCGCTGCGGCCAGCTATTACATGACGTTTCTTAACGTGGTGATTGGCTACGGCATTATTGCCTCGGTGATGACCACGGATATCGATCTCTCCAAAGAGGTGGTGGGCTGGCAGCTTATCGCGTGGGTGGTGCTGGTCAGCGCACTGCCGTTGCTTTCCATCTGGAGTAACCGCTGTCGCGACACGTTGCTGCGCCAGTTGAGCACCCCGGGCGCGCGCATTCGCAGCGTGAGCATTGTGCTGCTGGCGGGTTTAATGGTCTGGGGGCCGATTCGCCTGCTCGATTTACAGCAAAAACACTCGGAGCGGACATCCGGTGTCGATATGCCAAGCTATGGCGGCGTAGTGGCAAACTCTTATCTGCCGTCGAACTGGCTTTCAGCGCTGGGCCTGTATGCCTGGGCGCAGGTAGATGAATCTTCCGACTATAAATCGCTGATTAACCCGGCGAAAAAATTTACCTATGTCGCGCCGAAAGACATTGATGACACCATGGTGGTGTTTATCATCGGCGAGACCACGCGCTGGGATCATATGGGGATGCTGGGCTATTCCCGCGATACCACGCCGAAACTGGCGCAGGAGAAAAACCTGGTGGCGTTCCGCGGTTATTCCTGTGATACCGCGACCAAACTCTCGCTACGCTGTATGTTTGTGCGTGAAGGCGGGGCGGATGATAACCCGCAGCGCACGCTGAAAGAGCAAAATGTCTTTGCGGTACTGAAACAGCTCGGTTTTTCCAGCGATTTATACGCGATGCAGAGCGAGATGTGGTTCTACAGCAACACCATGGCCGACAACATCGCGTACCGCGAGCAGATTGGTGCCGAGCCGCGCAACCGTGGCAAAAACGTCGATGACATGCTGCTTATCGATGAGATGCAGCGCTCGCTGGATAACAGTTCCGGCGGTAAGCACATGATTATTCTGCATACCAAAGGCTCGCACTTTAACTACACGCAGCGTTACCCACGCAGCTTTGCGAAGTGGCAGCCGGAGTGTGTTGGCGTGGATGACAAGTGCACTAAGGAAGAGCTGATTAACTCCTTTGATAACTCGGTGACGTACGTTGATCACTTTATCGATACGGTGATTGATAAGGTGCGCGATCGTAAAGCGATTGTGTTCTATGCCGCCGACCATGGTGAGTCGATCAACGAAAAACAGCATCTGCACGGTACACCGCGCAAAATGGCACCGCCGGAGCAGTTCCGCGTGCCGATGATGGTCTGGATGTCGGACAAATATTTGCAGGACCCGCAGAAAGCGCAAATGTTCGCGCAGCTCAAGCAGCAGGCGGCATTTAAAACGCCGCGCCGCCACGTTGAGCTGTATGACACCATCATGGGATGCCTGGGTTATACCTCGCCGAACGGCGGGATTAATGAGAACAACAACTGGTGCCATTTGCCGTCGCAGGCGGCGAAATAAGCCGCTTGCTGGCTTTATCACCAGTCAGTTAGCTTTTTTACATGAAGGGATTGACGGGGCATGTCGGCGGCAGTAAGATGCGCCCCGCATTCGGTGATTGGCGCAGCCTGGTAGCGCACTTCGTTCGGGACGAAGGGGTCGGAGGTTCGAATCCTCTATCACCGACCAAATTCAAAAAAGCCCAACCGCAAGGTTGGGCTTTTTGCTTTCTGCACCCGAAAGAGGATGAGAACCTCCGGGGGCAGAGGTTTGACCCGAGCGAAGCGAGAGAACGTTGCGCCAGCAACGGCCCGCAGGCGAGCCACGCAGTGGCGAGTTATCCTCTATCACCGACCAAATTCAAAAAAGCCCAACCGCAAGGTTGGGTTTTTTGCTTTCTGCACCCGAAAGAGGATGAGAACCTCCGGGGGCAGAGGTTCGACCCGAGCGAAGCGAGAGAACGTTGCGCCAGCAACGGCCCGCAGGGCGAGCCACGCAGTGGCGAGTCATCAGAGATGATGTATCCGCATAACGCCTGATGAACGAAACTTCTCCTCCTGTGCCGACGTGGCGCTTTCGCCAGGGCGATGTATACGCCAGGGAAACACAGTGTTTCCCTAGAGAATGCCAGGCGGCAAATTGGCCGAAATCCCCCTTATCCCCATTTCCCGCTGCCAGTTCACTGTTTTGTGCGATATTCCATTGTATTTTTTTATATATGTTTGAATCTTTTTTCGCGTTGCTTATGGATAGAGGCAGCATTTTCACCTGTGCGTTTTAACGTTCGCGGCATTAATCGCTCAGATATTCAGCATTTCGCAAGAATTTTTTCATTATCTGCATGAATGTTAATCACTGATTACGGCGAGTTAATAAGCGCATTATTCTGGCATCTTGCCGCTAGCACAAATTTCCCTGCTGAAAACAGGCGCCTGAAGTTTTTTTTAACTTTGTTTACCGATTCTCACCGTCGTTGTAAATCACGGTTACCTGTATTGACGTTTTGACATTCTGTTGACAGATTGTAGGGCGTGAGGGGCATTTCAAGGAGAATCTGCACTGCAACTCAGTCAACCTTGTGAAAGGAATCCCCATCTCTCATAACGCCTTCGGGCACAACCGACCAGACCGGGTAAAAATCTAATAAAGGGCTGTCGGATATACCCACTGCATGGGTAACAACACATATCACATTGGAGCAGAATCAATGAGTATTTCCTTGAAGAAGTCAGGGATGCTGAAGCTCGGTCTTAGCCTGGTGGCCATGACCGTCGCGGCAAGCGTGCAGGCTAAAACCCTGGTTTATTGTTCTGAAGGCTCGCCTGAAGGCTTTAACCCACAGCTTTTCACCTCTGGTACCACTTACGATGCCAGCTCCGTGCCAATCTATAACCGCCTGGTAGAATTCAAAACCGGCACCACGGAAGTGATTCCGGGTCTGGCTGAGAAGTGGGATATCAGCGCCGATGGCAAAACCTACACTTTCCACCTGCGTAAAGGCGTGAAGTGGCAGGACAACAAAGATTTCAAACCGTCGCGTGAATTCAACGCTGATGACGTTGTGTTCTCCTTCGATCGTCAGAAAAACGACCAGAACCCGTACCATAAAGTTTCTGGCGGCAGCTACGAATACTTCGAAGGCATGGGTCTGCCGGACCTGATTAGCGAAGTGAAGAAAGTCGACGACTACACCGTTCAGTTCGTGCTGACGCGTCCGGAATCACCGTTCCTGGCTGACCTGGCGATGGACTTCGCGTCCATTCTGTCCAAAGAGTACGCAGACAACATGCTGAAAGCGGGCACCCCGGAGAAAGTTGACCTGGATCCGATTGGTACTGGTCCGTTCCAGCTGCTGCAATACCAAAAAGACTCCCGCATTCTGTACAAAGCGTTTGAAGGTTTCTGGGGCACCAAGCCGAAAATCGATCGCCTGGTCTTCTCCATCACGCCTGACGCGTCCGTACGTTATGCCAAACTGCAGAAAAACGAGTGCCAGGTTATGCCGTACCCGAACCCGGCTGACATCGCGCGTATGAAGCAGGACAAAAACATTACTCTGATGGAACAGGCTGGCCTGAACGTCGGTTACATGTCCTTCAACACCGAGAAGAAACCGTTTGATGACGTGAAAGTGCGTCAGGCGCTGACTTACGCGGTGAACAAAGAAGCGATCATTAAAGCGGTTTACCAGGGCGCGGGCGTTGCGGCGAAAAACTTGATCCCGCCGACCATGTGGGGCTATAACGACGACGTTAAAGACTACACCTACGATCCTGAGAAGGCGAAACAGCTGCTGAAAGAAGCCGGCCAGGATAAAGGCTTTACCGTTGAGCTGTGGGCAATGCCGGTACAGCGTCCGTACAACCCGAACGCTCGCCGTATGGCTGAGATGATTCAGGCTGACTGGGCGAAAGTGGGCGTACAGGCCAAAATCGTTACCTATGAGTGGGGTGAATACCTGAAGCGCGCGAAAGCGGGCGAACACCAGGCGGTAATGATGGGCTGGACCGGCGACAACGGGGATCCGGATAACTTCTTCGCCACCCTGTTCAGCTGCGCAGCGGCTAAAGACGGTTCCAACTACTCTCGCTGGTGCTACAAGCCGTTTGAAGATCTGATTCAACCGGCGCGCGCCACCGACGACCACAACAAGCGTGTTGAACTCTACAAACAGGCTCAGGTTGTGATGCATGACCAGGCTCCGGCGCTGATCGTCGCTCACTCCACCGTTTACGAGCCAGTGCGTAAAGAAGTCAAAGGCTATGTGGTTGATCCATTAGGCAAACACCACTTCGAAAACGTGTCTGTTGAATAATAAGCACGGTGCCTTTTCCCTCTCCCCTTTGGGGAGGGGGAATTTACATTTGTGAGCAATACAGACGCGCCGTCGCCAGGCGTAGCGTCACTACTGAGAATCCGGGTTATGTTGCAGTTCATCCTCCGACGTTTGGGGCTGGTTATCCCAACGTTTATCGGTATCACCCTTCTCACCTTTGCCTTTGTCCATATGATCCCCGGCGACCCGGTAATGATCATGGCGGGTGAGCGTGGTATCTCTCCTGAGCGTCACGCCCAGTTGCTGGCCGAGCTTGGTCTCGATAAGCCGCTGTGGGAGCAATACGTCAACTATGTGTGGGGCGTGCTGCATGGTGACTTAGGCATGTCGCTGAAAAGCCGTCTTCCGGTGTGGGACGAGTTCGTACCGCGTTTTAAAGCGACGCTGGAACTCGGCATCTGCGCCATGATTTTTGCGGTGGCCGTAGGCATTCCGGTGGGCGTAATGGCCGCTGTGAAGCGCGGTTCCATCTTCGATCACACCGCCGTGAGCCTCGCGCTGACCGGTTACTCCATGCCTATCTTCTGGTGGGGCATGATGCTGATTATGCTGGTCTCGGTACAACTGAACCTGACCCCGGTTTCCGGGCGCGTCAGCGATATGGTGTTCCTCGACGACAGCAACCCATTGACCGGCTTTATGCTGATTGATACCGCCATCTGGGGCGAGGACGGGAACTTTATCGATGCCGTTGCGCACATGATCCTGCCCGCCATTGTGCTCGGTACTATTCCGCTGGCGGTGATCGTGCGTATGACGCGCTCGTCAATGCTGGAAGTGTTGGGCGAAGACTATATCCGCACCGCGCGCGCCAAGGGGTTGACCCGTATGCGCGTCATCATCGTGCACGCGCTGCGCAACGCGATGCTGCCGGTGGTAACGGTGATCGGCTTACAGGTCGGCACACTACTGGCGGGCGCCATCCTGACAGAAACCATCTTCTCCTGGCCTGGTCTGGGACGCTGGTTGATTGATGCACTGCAACGCCGTGACTATCCGGTGGTGCAGGGCGGGGTATTGCTGGTCGCGACGATGATTATCCTCGTCAACCTGCTGGTCGACCTGCTTTACGGCGTGGTGAACCCGCGTATTCGGCATAAGAAGTAAGGGGCCATCATGTCACAAGTCACTGAAAATAAAGTTGTCTCCGCACCGGTGCCGATGACCCCGCTGCAGGAGTTCTGGCACTATTTCAAACGTAACAAAGGCGCGGTTGTCGGGCTGGTTTATGTGGTGATCATGTTGATCATCGCCGTGTTCGCCAACTTCCTCGCCCCGCACAACCCGGCGGATCAGTTCCGCGATGCGCTGCTTGCGCCGCCGGTCTGGCAGGATGGCGGCACCTGGTCGCACATTCTTGGTACTGATGACGTTGGCCGCGATACGCTGTCGCGCCTGATGTTCGGCGCGCGTTTGTCGCTGCTGGTCGGCTGTTTAGTGGTTGTGCTGTCGCTGATCGCCGGGATTATCCTCGGTCTGGTCGCCGGTTACTTCGGCGGCATTATCGACAACATCATCATGCGTATCGTCGATATCATGCTGGCGCTGCCAAGCCTGTTGCTGGCGCTGGTGCTGGTGGCTATTTTTGGCCCGTCGATTGTTAACGCCTCGCTGGCGCTCACCTTCGTTGCCTTGCCGCACTATGTGCGTTTGACGCGCGCGGCGGTGCTGGTGGAAGTGAACCGCGATTACGTCACCGCGTCCCGCGTGGCGGGTGCCGGCGCGATGCGCCAGATGTTCGTCAATATTTTCCCTAACTGCCTTGCGCCGCTGATTGTTCAGGCGTCGCTTGGTTTTTCCAACGCCATTCTCGATATGGCCGCCCTTGGCTTCCTTGGCATGGGTGCGCAACCGCCAACGCCGGAGTGGGGCACCATGCTCTCCGACGTGTTGCAGTTCGCACAAAGTGCCTGGTGGGTCGTGACCTTCCCGGGTCTAGCGATCCTGCTGACGGTGCTGGCATTTAACCTGATGGGTGACGGCCTGCGTGATGCGCTCGACCCCAAACTGAAGCAGTAAGAGGCGCGAGATGGCGTTATTAAATGTAGATAAGTTATCGGTGCATTTCGGCGACGTTGGCTCCGAATTCCGCGCCGTAGACCGCGTAAGCTATAGCGTAAGCCAGGGCGAAGTGGTCGGCATCGTCGGTGAGTCCGGCTCCGGTAAATCGGTCAGTTCGCTGGCGATTATGGGGCTGATTGATTTCCCTGGCCGCGTGATGGCGGAAAAACTGGAGTTTAACGGCCAGGATCTGAAACGCATTTCGGAAAAAGAGCGCCGCAGCCTGGTGGGCTCCGAAGTGGCGATGATTTTCCAGGATCCGATGACCAGCCTGAACCCGTGCTACACGGTCGGTTTCCAGATTATGGAAGCTATTAAGGTGCATCAGGGCGGGAATAAGAAAACCCGCCGTCAGCGGGCCATTGACCTGCTGAACCAGGTGGGTATCCCCGATCCGGCTTCGCGTCTGGATGTCTACCCGCACCAGCTTTCCGGCGGTATGAGCCAGCGCGTGATGATTGCGATGGCGATTGCCTGCCAGCCGAAACTGCTGATCGCCGACGAACCGACAACCGCACTGGACGTAACCATCCAGGCGCAGATCATCGAGCTTTTGCTGGAATTACAGCAGAAGGAAAACATGGCGCTGATCCTGATCACTCACGATCTGGCGCTGGTGGCGGAAGCGGCGCACAAAATCATTGTGATGTACGCAGGCCAGGTGGTGGAAACCGGCGAAGCGAAGGATATCTTCCGCGCGCCGCGCCATCCGTATACCCAGGCGCTGCTGCGTGCGCTGCCGGAGTTTGCGCAGGATAAAGCGCGGCTGGCCTCGTTGCCGGGCGTGGTGCCGGGCAAGTATGACCGCCCGAACGGCTGCCTGCTGAACCCGCGCTGCCCGTATGCTACGGACAAGTGCCGCGAACAGGAGCCGGAGCTGAACACCGTCGATGGCGGCCGTCAGTCCAAATGTCACTACCCACTCGATGACGCCGGGAGGCCGACACTATGAGTACGCACGAGGCCACCTCGCAACAGCCGCTGTTGCAGGCTATCGACCTGAAAAAACACTACCCGGTGAAGAAAGGGCTATTTGCCCCGGAACGCCTGGTAAAAGCGCTGGACGGCGTGTCGTTCACCCTTGAACGCGGCAAAACGCTGGCGGTGGTGGGCGAATCCGGTTGTGGCAAATCCACGCTGGGTCGCTTGCTGACGATGATTGAAACTCCAACCGGCGGTGAACTTTACTACCAGGGGCAGGATCTGCTGAAGCACGATCCGCATGCGCAGAAGCTGCGTCGGCAGAAAATCCAGATCGTTTTTCAGAACCCGTACGGTTCGCTGAACCCGCGTAAAAAAGTGGGGCAGATCCTCGAAGAGCCGCTGCTGATCAACTCGTCGCTCAGCAAAGAGGCGCGTCGGGAAAAAGCGCTGGCGATGATGGCGAAAGTCGGCCTGAAAACCGAACATTATGATCGCTATCCGCATATGTTCTCTGGTGGTCAGCGCCAGCGTATCGCTATCGCCCGTGGTCTGATGTTGGATCCGGATGTGGTGATCGCCGATGAACCGGTTTCCGCGCTGGATGTTTCCGTGCGCGCACAGGTGCTGAACCTGATGATGGATTTGCAGCAGGATTTGGGGCTTTCGTACGTCTTTATTTCGCATGACTTATCAGTGGTTGAGCACATTGCCGATGAAGTGATGGTGATGTATCTCGGCCGCTGCGTAGAGAAAGGCACCAAAGAGCAGATTTTCTCGAACCCGCGACATCCGTACACCCAGGCGCTGCTTTCCGCGACGCCGCGCCTGAACCCGGACGAGCGCCGCGAACGTATCAAACTGACCGGCGAGCTGCCAAGCCCGCTTAACCCGCCGCCGGGCTGCGCGTTTAACGCCCGTTGCAGCCGTCGTTTCGGCCCTTGCACGCAGTTGCAACCGCAGTTGAAAGACTACCGCGGGCAGCTGGTGGCTTGCTTCGCCGTCGACCAGGATGAAAACGGCGAAAAACCGCACGTTTAATCCCCACGTTATGCCTGGTGGCGCACATTTATCGGATCTACGCAGTGTTGTAGGCCCGATGATCGCGGTGCCATCAGGCATTATCGTTGGTGGCCTTCCCTGATAAACATTCCTGTTGTATTTAGAAAATTCCAAAAATAGCCTGAAATACCGTGGTGGAATAATTACGGCGGGAATAATGCGTCAGTGAAATACTCCGTTTTAATACAACTGTGAATATCTCTAATTATTTCAAATGGTAATAAAAAATTAACAATGATTAAAGGCTGACTAGCGTATTTGTCTTTTTATTTATCGTAAAAAGATATTTAAACTAAATAATTTATCTTAGGTGTGAATGTTATTTGGTGATTTTTGTTTAATGGCGTCATTTACACTTTAATAGATTTCGCGTGAAAAAAAGATGGCGCATCTATAGCCAATCTTTATATATTTGCTCAAATTAAACAGCGTTTTAGCCCTACTAAACTTTGGCACGTAAAACCAGGCTGAAAACCATCGCTGAAGCAATACTTCGTACCCGCGTAAAACCGCACCGCCGCAATTATAAAACCATCACGTGATGCTATCAGGACACCGATCCTGACGGTGATGGACGCAATTTTATTTTGTAAATCATGAGAATAACTATGGGTCATTACGATGATTTGCAGAGGTTTAAGGATAAGACTCGCAATCAGAAGCACGATTTTAAGGATCTCTCCGCACAGAACCTCGCGTACGACCAGAGCAATTGGGCAATCATTAACCAGCTGTCTCCCGCCACGGATGAATCAATGCTGGCGATGGGCGGTCATGTGTCCCTGCCTGTCCCGCAATCCGTCGATCCTGCGCTTTTTGCCGCGCAAGAGCCTGCGTCGGCGGTGGATGACGTTGCGTCTGCACCTGCACCTGCCTCTGCGCCAACTCCCTCTCTGCTAAAAGACGTCGCCAGTCAGCTCGATGCGGTGGCACCAGCGTTCAACGCCGCGGCCTATGCGCCTGCGCCTGCAAGCGTTGCACCGGTCATGCAGATGCCAGCGCCTGCGGATCCTGCGTCTGTTCCTGTCAGTTATGCCCGGCTTTTCGCGGCGAAAGCGGCGGAGGAGAAGCCCCGCGCGGACAAAAATCAGCCCTTACACTCGTTGTTAGAAAGGATCGCTTCATGCCGTTGATCTGTGTGTGTTCGCCGAAAGGCGGTGTCGGAAAAACGACACTGACGGCAAACCTGGCCTACGCCCTTGCCCGCGCAGGCAGCAAAGTGCTGGCGCTCGATTTTGACGTGCAAAACGCGCTGCGTTTGCATTTTGGTGTGCCGTTGTCGGACGGGCGCGGGTATGTGGCGCGCGCGGAAGAGTCCTCCGACTGGAGCCAGTTTGTGCTCACCGCAGGCGGCAATATTTTCGTGCTGCCGTATGGTGATGTCACGGAAGATCAGCGCCTCGCCTTTGATGAGCGTTTAACGAATGACGAGCATTTTCTGACGCGCGGCCTGAATACGCTGCTCAACTATCCGGGCTTGATTATCGTTGCCGACTTTCCTCCAGGACCGTCTGCGGCGCTGAAAGCGATGTCGCGACTTGCGGATCTGCATTTAGTCACGCTGCTGGCCGATACTGCCTCGCTCTCACTGCTGCCGTATATCGAAAATAACCGTCTTACCGGCGATGTGCTGAACCGCAAAGCGGGTCACTACTTTGTGGTGAACCAGAGCGACAACCGCCGGCAAATCAGCCGCGATGTGACCGCGTTTATGGAACAACGCCTGGGTAATCAGCTGCTTGGCGTGTTGCACCGCGATGAAAGTGTCGCTGAAGCCAATGCGTCGCAGCAGTCGGTATTTGATTTTAGCCCGGCGTCCGCCGCGGCGTTCGATATCGAACTGATTGCTAAACGGGTCGCCGGAATTTTGGGCGTCAAAATCGGTGACGGCACGGTACACAACACGCCACGCATGTCAGGCCTCTAACGCTTCGGGCAACGTATGAAAAAGTTTCTCTCTCTTTTGCTGGTTCTGGCAGTGCTGCCTGTTGCCCTGTTGGTGGTGATCACGCCCATGGACAGCCAAAAACAGTACATTTTTGGCCTGATCAGCATCGGTATTCTCTGTTTAATGGGCTTGAGCAAAAAGCGCAGTATTTCGGTGATCATGGTGGTGATGTCGGTGCTGCTCTCGACGCGCTATATCTATTTTCGCCTGACGCAAACCCTGCACTTTAATTCCGAAATTGAAACCATCCTCGGCATGGGGCTGTTTCTCGCGGAAGTGTATGTCTGGGTCATGCTGCTGCTCAGCTACCTGCAAACGGTCTGGCCATTGAAACGTGAACTCGTACAGTTGCCGGATGACATGAACCAGTGGCCGACGGTTGATGTCTATATCCCGACCTATAACGAACCGCTGGAGGTGGTGCGCGATACGGTGCTGGCCGCGCAGTGCATGGATTACCCGCGTGATAAGATGAAAATCTATCTGCTCGACGACGGCAAACGCAGTGAATTCGCCGTGTTTGCCGCCGATGCTGGCGTCGGCTACATCACCCGTAACGATAACGCGCACGCCAAAGCCGGTAACCTCAACCATGCGATGAAACTCACCAACGGCGAGCTGATTTGCGTGTTTGACTGCGACCACGTAGCGACCCGCATCTTCTTGCAGGCTACGGTCGGCGGTTTCCTGAAAGACCCGAAACTGGCGCTGGTGCAGACGCCGCACTACTTCTATTCGCCCGATCCGTTCGAGCGTAACCTCTCCGTCGGGCGCAATATCCCCAATGAAGGGGCGCTGTTTTACGGCCCGATTCAGCGAGGTAACGATAACTGGAACGCCACCTTCTTCTGCGGTTCGTGCGCGGTGATCCGCCGTAGCGCGCTGGAAGAGATTGGCGGTTTTGCCGTGGAAACGGTCACCGAAGATGCGCATACCGCCCTGAAAATGCAGCGCCTCGGTTGGGGTTCGGCGTTTATTGATATTCCGCTGGCCGCCGGCCTGGCGACTGAGCGTCTGGTGTTGCACGTGATCCAGCGCACCCGCTGGGCGCGCGGCATGACGCAGATTTTCCGTCTCGATAATCCTCTGTTTGGCCGTGGGCTGACCATCCAGCAGCGCCTGTGTTATCTGAGCGCGATGCTCTATTACCAGTTCGCGCTGCCGCGCATCGCTTTTGTCACCGCACCGCTGGCTTACCTGCTGTTTAACCTGAATATTATTCACTCGTCGGCCAGCCTGGTGTTTGCCTATGCGCTGCCGCACCTGTTCCTGGCGGTGTATGTGAACTCGCGACTGAATGGCCGCTTCCGATACAGCTTCTGGGGCGAGATCTATGACCTGGTGATGGCGTTTCACATTGCGCTACCGACGATGGTGACCATGCTGTTTCCCAAACGCGGCAAGTTCAACGTTACCGATAAAGGCGGGCTGCTGGATGTTGGCTATTTCGACTTCAGCGTGGTGCGTCCGCATTTGATCATTGCCCTGCTGCTGGCGGCAGGCGTGGTCGCCGGGATTGTCCGTGCCTGCGCGCATGACTACTTTGGCGTTGACCCGCGCGTTATTGTGCTGAACGTTGGCTGGGGATTGTATAGCCTGATCTTCCTGCTGGCGGCGATTGCCGTAGCGCGCGAAACCCGTCAGACCCGCAAAACCATCCGTATTGATGTCGATATCCCGGTGCTTATCCATTACGCCAGCGGGATTACATCGCGCAGCCAGACGGCGGATTTGTCGATGGGCGGCTGCCGTATCGTAGCACCGGACGATCGTCATCTGAAGGATGAAATCGAAGCGATTGAACTGCTGCTGCAATCCGGTGCGATTAGTATTCCGGTGCAGACCGTCGCCAGTGACGAGCAGCATATCCGTCTGATGTTCGACGATATTCCGCTGTCGCGCCGCCGTGAACTGGTGCGCGTGGTACTTTCCCGCGCCGATGCGTGGATCCACCCGCCAAAGCCGCAGGACAACCCGTTCCGCTCCATGTTGACCATTGTGCGTTGTGTCTTTGATCTCTTCTGGCTGACGTGGAAATCTCGCCGCGAAAACCGCCGTTTACGCGCGCAGCAGGCGGCAAACGTTGCGCAGGAGGAGAGCGTATGAAACGGCTAACCACGCTTGCGGTACTGCTCGGTGCGCTGTTTATCGCGCCGTTACACAGTGAAGAAACGACGGTTGAATCGCTGCTGCCGCTGGATCTGCCGCCGCCAACAATAACGGCAGTCACACCGACATTTGTGCCGTCGGTGATGAGTAGCGTTAGCATCGCGCAGATGGGCCAGCCGCAAGGGATCACGCTCAGCGGCGGGCAATTCCAGGGCGGCGTTGATTTTACCCTGCCGGTCGATCAGGTCATAACCAGCGCCCGGCTGGCGCTCAATCTGCGCATCTCTCCGGCGCTGGCGGCGCGTAACGCCACCATGCAGTTGATGCTCAACGGTCAGCCGCTCGGCACTGTGCCGCTGACGGCGACCGACAGCGATCTGGCTCGTTACCAGCTTGATATTCCCGCAGCGCTGATGGTCTCCAGTAACAGCCTCAGCGTGAAGATTAACGATGGCGATGCCATGCAGTGTCAGCGCGACCTGAGTGACAAATATCGTGTCACTATCTTGCCGGATTCGCGCTTTGAGCTGGAAGGGCAGCAACTGGATATCGGCGCGGATCTGAGCCATTTTCCACGCCCCTTCTTTGACAGCATGCAGATGTCACCGGCGGCAATTGCCGTAGCGTTTGCGCCAAAACTGAGCCCGGACGCCATTAGCGCCGGGGCGCTGATCGCCTCTTGGCTGGGGATTCAGGCCGATTATCGCGGCGTGTCGTTCGCGGCTTACCACGACCGTCTGCCGGAAAAAAACGGCATTCTGATTGGTCACCCCGGTGAGCAAATTGGCGGTTTAACGCTACCGCAAACCAGCCAGCCGCTGCTGAAAATTATCGATAACCCGGCGAACCCGGTTTACAAATTGCTGCTGGTGGTGGGGAAAGATGAAAGCGAACTACGCGCGGCAGCCTGGCGTTTAACGCGTGGCAACTTTGCGCAGCAAACCCCGGCGGTGGATGTCGATGCCCAGACGATCCCGTTGAGCAAACCGTACGATGCGCCGCGCTGGATCCCAACCGATCGTCCGGTGAAGTTATCGGAGCTGATCCGTAAAGATCAAAGCCTGACCGCCACCGGCATCTGGCACCCACCGTTGCAGGTGGCGTTCCGCGCGGCACCCGATCTGTTTTTGTGGGACGGGGAAACCATCCCGCTGCATATCGGTTACCGTTTCCCGACGGAAAACTGGATTGACGAACAGCGTTCATGGCTGAGCATGACCCTGAACGACACGTTCCTGCACAACCTGCCGGTCAATAAGCAGGGTGCGCTGGAGACGCTGTGGCACAAGCTCGGTGGTGATGCGCGTCAGGAGCAGTTTGATATGCCGCTGGAGCCGTACATGATTTACGGCGACAACCAGCTTTCGCTCTATTTCAACATCGTGCCGAAAAAGAACGCGCCGTGCAGCACCTTGCTGAATAACAACATTAAAAGCCGCATTGATGACGATTCGTGGATCGATCTCAGCCACACCCGCCACTTTGCGCTGTTGCCGAATCTCTCCTATTTCGTCGGGGCTTCTTTCCCGTTTACCCGTCTGGCGGATTACGCAGAAACGGTATTGATGCTGCCGGTCAATCCCAGCGAAACGCAGATCGCCACGCTGTTTGATATGGCGGCGCGCTCAGGCAATGCCACCGGAACCGCGCTCGGTCATAACCGCGTGGTGTTCGGTGTGCCAACCGGCGGCAGTTTTCTGGAACTGCTGCGGGATCGCGATGTGCTGGCGGTAAGCGGTATGGATCAGCATGACTTTAACCGTGCGCTGCTGGCGAACTCACCGTTTGTCACTCACGACAGCACATTGGGTGTGCGTGAGCCTTCTGCCTGGCAGAAAGTGCGGCGCTGGATTGCCGGCGACTGGGCGGCAGAAGGGCTGGAAGCCGATCGCTACTTCTCTTCCAATGAAGCGTGGCGTGGCTTTATCAGCTTCCGTTCGCCATGGAACGATGCCCGGCTGGTGGTGCTGGCGCTTGGCAGCAACGACGAGCAGTTATCGCATCTGCATAACGATTTGGCTTCGGCAAAAATCAACGCCGGCATTCGCGGCGACGCCGCCATCATTACCAATGAAAACGGCGTTCGCAGCTTCCGCGTCGGCGAACAGTTCCCCAGCGGCGAAATGCCGCCGCAGATGAAAGTGGTCTGGTACGCCAACCAACACTCGGCGCTGCTGGCGATCCTGAGCCTGCTGGTCGGGTCGCTGGTGGGGGGAATGCTGTATCGCATGCTTAAAAAACGCGAGCGTAAACGTCTGGATGCGGGGAACAGCAAGTGAAAAGGGTGACAATAATGCCTAAAAAAACCGCCCGTCGGCTGACAACAATTTGCCTCTCCGGCGCGCTGACGCTGGCGACCTCCGGTATGGCGCAGGCCGCGCCGAATGACGCGGCGCTCAAGGCGCTGTTTGATCAGGCCAACTACTGGCACGAAAAGTCCCACGACGACCTGGCGATGGAGTCGCTCAAAAAGGTGTTAATGGTTGATGCCAATAACACCCAGGCGATGTACCTGATGGCGCTGTGGGCACAGCAAAATGGCGATTTGCAAACCGCCGCGCAGTGGCGAGCCAGACTGGCGAAAACCGCGCCGGACGACAGCAACTTGCAGGCGCTGGATAACGCTAAACAGCTGGCGCAGGTGCCGCAAGGGCAGTTAACGCTTGCTCGCCAGCAGGCGCGCAGCGGCAATGTTCCGGCGGCGCTGGAAACCTGGCGCAGCCTGTTCAATGGCGACACGCCGCCGCCGAGCCTCGCGCCGGAATACTATTTAACGATGGCGGGCGATAAAGCGCTCTACCCGCAGGCGCTGGCGGAAATTCAGCGTTTCGTCGCTCAGCATCCGCAGGACAATGCCGCCCGCGTGGCGCTGGGCAAGATGTTGACCTGGCGTGAAGCAACGCGCCGCGACGGGATTTTGCTGCTGGAGCCGATGGCCAGCGGCAATAAAGAGGCGGATGAAGGACTGCGTCAGGCGCTGCTGTGGCTTGCGCCGCAGGCGGGCGATGAGCGTTTTTACGATACCTGGTTGCAGCGCCATCCGCAGGATAGCGAGATCCAGGCGTACTACCGTAAAAATGTCGGTGGCAGCGCGAAAGGCGCAGGTTTTACCGCGCTAAATAGCGGCGACAGCAATACCGCAAAACGTCAGTTTGAGCAGGTACTGCAAACCAACCCGGACGACGCCGATGCGCTGGCGGGCATGGGTTATATTGCCCAGCGCAACGGTGATTACCAGGCGGCGGCACAGTATCTGAATCGGGCGGCGAGCCAGGGGGGCGAGGCTTCAGCAGAACGTAAAGCCCAGGCGGAAGACGCCGCGTTTTATGGCCAACTGGCGCAGGCGCAGCAAGCGTTAAAAACGGGCAATGTCAGCCAGGCGCTGGCACTTTCCGCGCCGCTGGCGCAGCAGAGCGGTGAACGTGGCACAGCTGCCAAATTGTTCCGCGCCGATGTGCTGCGCCAGAACAAAGATTACCCGCAGGCGGAACAAGCGCTGCGCGATATTCTGAACGAGCAACCGCAGAATGCCCCGGCGCGGGAAAACCTCTACTACGTATTGCGCGATCAAAACAAAACGGCAGAAGCGCAAAGTATGCTGCGCACGTTACCGGCGAGTTTGCAGGAAAAACTGCAACCGCGCGTGGTGACGGGAACGCCCGGCGACCCGCTGCGTCGGCAGGCGCAACAACTGGCCGCCAGCGGAAACACCTCGCAAGCCATTGCCGTGCTGCGGCAGGGCGTAGCACGCCTGCCGGACGACCCGTGGTTGCGTCTTGATTTGGCGCGTTTGCTGCAACAATCGGGTCAGGAAAATGAAGCCGCGAACGTGATGCTGCCCGCGCAAAACCCGCGAGCTGGTGCCAGTTCGCTGTATGCTGCCGCACTGTTCGCCAGTGAAAATGGCGGCTGGCAGCAGGCCAGTACGCTGCTGTCACGTATTTCACCTGCCAGCCAGAACAGCCAGATGCGCGACCTTGCGCAGCGGGTCAATTACAACCTGCAAATGGCGACCGCTGAGCGCTACCTCGCGCAGGGCAATATGACGGCGGCATCCAATACCCTGAAAGCACTGGCGGCCACACCGCCAAAAAGCCCGGTCGATGCCGGGAAACTGGCGCGCATGCTGGCACAGACGGGCGATACCACTACCGCCGTTGCGCTGGTGCGTGAAAACATGAAACAGGGCGTACAGGGCAACATCGGCGATTATGCCGATCAGGTTGCGGTACTGAATCAGGCGGGGCTTAACCAGGAAGCGCAGGCCTTTGTTTCCAGCCCTGAAGTGCAGGCGCGCAGCACGCCAGCCCAGCTTGCCGGGGTGCGCAATGGCTATGTGATCAACGAAGCGGATCAACTGCGCGAGCAGGGCAACTATGCCGCCGCGTATGACAAGCTGATCCGCGCGTTGCAAAACGACCCGCAGAACACGGATTTGATGTTCGCGATGGGGCGTTTGTATCAGTCCGGCAAGATGAACAAAGAAGCGGGCGTCCTGTATGACTACCTGATGACGCGCGACAGTGAAGATCAGGCGGCGCGCGTCGGCGCCATTGATGTGGCGCTGGCGGAAAATAACGTCGACAAAGCGCAGTCGCTGGCAAACGGCCTGCACAGCAATAATTCACCGGATCGCTTGCTGCTGCTGGCGCGGCTGGAAGAGGCGAAAGGCAATCATCAGCAGGCAATGACCTACCTGCGCAGCGCGCGCGGCAAGCTGGTCGGCCTGGAGTCCACCAACAGCGCGGCAACGCCGACCATCGGCGGGGTGCTGCTGGCGGATAACCCGTTTACCACCACCAGTAAAAGCGCGGCGCCGCAGTCGCTGTATGGCCAAACGCTGCCGTGGCAAGTCGCTCAGGTGGCGCACGAACCGGGCAGTAATTTGCCGGGTACCACGCGTACCGATTTGCCGGTCGAAACGGCACAAACGCGAACGCTGCGCCAGGTCGACGACATGATGCAGCAGATGAACGAGAAAACCGGCATGTGGTTGCAGGGCGGCGTGGAAATTCGTGGCCGCGACGGGGAAACCGGCACCAGCAAGCTGACGGAAGCCAAAGCGCCGCTTACCTGGTCGAGTTCGCCGTTTGGCGATGCACGCTTTGAATTTACCGCCACGCCGGTTTCGCTCAGTTCCGGCAGCGCTTCAGGCGATTCATGGCGGCGTTATGGTGCGAACCCGCTGGCGAATGGCGTAGCCAATATCGCCACCTCCATTAAAAACGCCAACAATTCTCTCGCAACCGACGGCAGCGATAAATTTACCGATCTCGCCGGTTATGCTGATGCCAGCAAATTGTCGCCATTTACCGAAACGGGTTATGACAATCTCACTTCGCTGCTGTCGTCGAGCCGTCTGAAGAGTTTGAGTGAATCAAACTATAAGACCAACTATAGCGATCCGATTAAGTCTTCCACCGATTCGCAAAACGCCAGCGGCGTTGAGCTGAATATGGCGCTGAGCGGCGACAGCTATAAGCTGGATATCGGCAGCACGCCGCTGGGGCAGGATTTAACCTCGCTGGTGGGCGGCGTGAAATGGTCGCCGAAACTGACCAATTACCTGACGCTTATCCTTACCGGCGAGCGTCGCGCGGTGACCGACAGCCTGCTCTCTTATGTTGGGCTGCGCGATGCTTACTCCGGCGAGCGCTGGGGGCAGGTCACCAAAAACGGCGGCAGCGTACAGTTGAGCTACGACGACGGTGATGCAGGGTTCTACATTGGCGGTGGCGGGTACAGCTACCTCGGTAAAGATGTGGCGAGCAACACCAGCGTGAACGCCAATGCCGGGGTTTATCTGCGCCCGTGGCACGATGATTTCCGCCAGTTACAGACGGGGCTGAGCGTTAGCTGGATGAACTACTCGAAAAACCTCAGTTACTTCACTTACGGTCAGGGCGGTTACTTCAGCCCGCAGAACTACGTGAGCGTGTCGCTGCCGGTTGATCTGTCGCAGAAAATCGACAACTGGAATCTCAGCATTGGCGGCGCAGTGGGCTACCAGTCTTACACCCAGGACAAGAGCAATTACTTCCCGACCGAGTCGGAAGCGCAGAAGATGCTGCAACAACTCGCCGATATGGGCTTTGTGAAAGAGGCGCAGTACCAGGGCGGTTCACAGAATGGTATTGGCTATAACTTCCATGCCGGGCTTGATTACAACGTGAATAAAAATATGTCGGTAGGTGGAAAAGTCGGTTATGACACCTTCGGCAGTTACAACGAAAGCACCGCCGGGATTTGGCTCCGGTACATGCTGGGAGACAAATAATGACAACCCACACTGCAAACACGCTGCTGCTTGGCTATTTCCAGCAACAGCAAACGCCGCCGGGCTGGTTTGATTTGCTGAGCGTGATGATTGACGGCATGGTGAGAAACGTCGGCGAAGCGGAAAGCCTGCCGTTTCTGCGCCAGATGGGCGAAGCATTAGCGGACCGTGTGCCGCTTCCGCCTTCGGCGACAGTCGGTGAGCTGGAAGCGAATATTAATGCGCAACTGGCGGTGTTCAACTGGGGGTTTATTGATATCGAAACCACGGAACACGGTATGGCATTTCGCCATCAGGCGCTGCCGGTGGCGCGCGAGGAGGCCTACCAGACCCGCTGGTGCTATGCGTTTTGCGCCGTTCTTGAAGGGCTTTATTCGCGCTGGCTGCGCAGCCAGGGCGGCGAGGCGAGCCTCGTGTTTACCCGCGAAAGGCTCTATTCTGTGGCGGATGTTCTCTTCCGTTACGCTAACCCACAGTGAGTTTTCCCATGTTGAAGCGCGTTTTCACCGCGATGGTGGTGATGGTGAGTCTGCTATTTGCATCCGTTTCCCAGGCCGCTGGCGCCTGGGAGAGTTATAAAGCGCGGTTTTTGATGCCGGATGGTCGCATTGTCGATACTGGCAACAAAAACGTCTCCCACACCGAAGGCCAGGGTTTCGCCATGCTGATGGCGGTCGCCAGCGACGATAAAGCAGCCTTTGACAGCATGTGGGGCTGGACCAACAAGACGCTGAAGAACAAAGCCAATGGCCTGTTTTACTGGCGTTATAACCCGGTGGAAGCCGATCCCATCGCTGATAAAAACGACGCCACCGACGGCGATGTGCTGATCGCCTGGGCACTGTTGAAAGCGGCTGAGCGCTGGAATAACGCCGATTATCTGGCGGCGTCCGATGCGATTACCCAGGCGGTGCTTAAACATGCGGTAGTCAGCTTTGCGGGTTACCGCGTGATGTTGCCGGGTGCTAACGGTTTTAACCTCAACACCTATGTGAACCTGAATCCGTCCTACTTTATTTTCCCGGCATGGCAGGCTTTCGCTGAGCGCAGCCATCAGGTGGTATGGCGTGATTTGATCAAAGACGGGCAGACGCTGCTTGGCAATATGGCATTTGGTAAAGCGCGCCTGCCGACGGACTGGGTATCACTCTCGGCGGACGGCAAACTGAACCCGGCGAAGGAGTGGCCGCCGCGCATGAGCTACGATGCGATTCGTATTCCACTGTATGTGAGCTGGCAGGATCCGCACAGCGCGCTGTTAACCCCGTGGCGTAACTGGTGGCAGGGTTTTAGCCGCAGCCAGACACCCGCATGGGTGGATGTGGCGACCAACGACAATGCGCCGTACAACATGAACGACGGGTTACTGGCGGTGCGGGATTTAACGTTGGGCGCTGCGCCCGCAGAACCGCAGATCACCGCGCAGGATGATTACTACTCCGCCAGCCTGAAAATGCTGGTCTGGCTGGCGCAGCAGCGCTAACCCGATAACCTCTCCCCAATGGGGAGAGGTTTACTCAATTACTGCGGGTAAGGCACCCAGTCACCGCCGTTCAGGCGAACATACGGCTTATTCTGGTACTGCAACACAATCGCGTTGGCGTTTTCAGACACCGGCGCGGTTTGCGGCAGATTGCTGGTGAGTTTCTGCCAGTCGACGTTATCTTCGGTAAAGATTTTGCCATCCAGCACGCGGGTCACAATCTCGGAGACGGCCAGGAAACTGCTCGGCTGCGTAATGGTTATCGGCGCGCCCTGATGCGGCGATTTCATGCCAAAGAATTTAATCGCCGTCGGCACGTTGGTGATCGACGGACTTGGGATATCGCGCAGGCCGGAAACCTGCATTTTATCGCCCTGTAGCGCCCCGCCATGCTCCGGCACCAGCACCACCATCACTTTGCGCCCGGATTTCTCCAGTTGCGTGAAGAACGCATCCAGCTCATCAAACAACTTCTGCGCGCGCAGTTTGTAATCGGCAGTTTTGCGATTACCAGGGAAGTGGTTGCCATCGTGCAGCGGCAGCAGGTTGTAGAAAGTCGCGGTGCGCTTGCCCTCCTTAAAGGCATCTGACTCCATCCAGCGGTTCAGCACCGCCGTGTCGTCATAAATCGGCGAACCGTCAAAAGAGAGCAGCACCGGCGGCAGACCCGCCTGATTCATCAGCGGCGCTTGCATCCCGCCGTTGTCGCGCACTTCTTTGAGGAAACCGCCGAACTCGCCGTTGTGATCCATCATCAACTGCTGAGTGAAGCCGAGTTTCGCCAGGTTATCAAACAGGTAGCACTGCGTATTGGCCTGCTGGTAGAGGTTTTTATGCGACGGCTGGCCGCAGCTGGCGCGCAGCAGGCGAATCGCCGCCGGGCCGCTGTAGGCGGTCGCCGAGTTGAAGTTTTTGAATTCAATATCAAAGTGCGACCACAGCGGGTGCGACGCCAGACCGGCTGCTTCAATATCGGCCCACGAGAGAGAACAGATATTGATGAACAGCAGATCGAACGGTTGAGCGTCTGCCGGAAGCTGCGCCGGGAAGGTGCTCTGGCGTTTCTCTTCGGCGGCGTAGAAGCTAGCCAGCCATGCGTTCAGATTCTCTGAGGTCGGCGGTGCGGTTTGCGCAGGGATATCGCCTACCACCGGTGTATCGCCCGCCGCTGCGACCGTTGCCGCCGCCGAGCCGCCAGTGGTGGTGACGGTTGTAGTCGGTTGGCCTGCGGGCCACAGAGTAAACGCCGGCCCGGTTAGCGTCAGCACGTTTAACCAGATCATAATTGCGACGACAAACACGGTGACGCGGATCCATTGCGACAAGAACAGCCAGGCTACCAGCATCACAAAAATCGCGCCAATCATCTGCCAGTTGATAAAACGCAACACCAGATCCAGCAGGTAGTCGGCGCTGAAGCCCGCGACCTGCGAACCCTGACTCAGCATACTTTCAATACCCGGCAGCCAGGTGTCGTGCCAGAACAGACCGAAACCGATGGGAATGGCGACCCAGTGCCGTAAACGATGCAGGCTGACGCGCGGCAACGGCATCAGCAGAAAAGCCATAAACACCAGATTCAGCAGCGGGTGAAAGTTAAGGTAGCCCGCCCACAACAGACCGAATTTCACCAGAAAATAGAAATTCCAGCCGGAAAGGCCGCGCCAGTATTGCCACAATGGCGAAGGCGTTGAAGTGGTCATAGTATGATTAGTCATGTTTTCGGTCTGCCTTGACGAACGATTCCCGGCGCAGCACGCCTGCCGGTTTTACATAGCGTGGTTTGGTAAAAAGTATGCGCAACGCGCTGCGGATAGGGCGGATCCAGTGGCGTGTAAGGTAGCCCAGCGGGAAAAAGATCAGGGCGCAAAGCACCACAAGCTGAATAATATCGCTGACTGACATCATGATGTGCGCTCCGTGGCTTCACTGAATAACCGCAACGGCTCCGGGATCCGACGCCAGCTTGTGCCGTCGTGCTCAGCGTTAATGATTTTCTTCTCTGTGGCGGTAACGGGCAGCGGTTTCGCCCATTTCTCCGGTGACAGCGTGCGCATTTGCACCAGCTCTGCGGCAATCTGGATATCTTCAAACCACACCACGCGATTAGAGAAAATATCTGCCGTTGGCAGCGGGAAAATGTGGTTCAGCGCCGTGTCGAGATCGTTAACCCGGCAGAACGCCAAAAACAGCACCAGACGATTATCACCAAGGCTGACAATATCGCCCACGCGGTTTGGGCGGCACAGCGTGAGCGCCTGTTCAACGCGGATGCCTGGCACCGGGCGCAGCGCGACCAGCACCCCTTTGCCATCGGCGGGCAACAGCGGGTTATTAACCATATTCGCGACGGCGTCGCAGAACACATTCCACGGCTGAAAACCGCGCAGTTTTAGCGGCTGAGTCATGGAAAGCAGCGTGGTGATATCTTCCGGCACCAGGCGGTTAAATTGCTGACCCTGTACGCTTTCAATCAGCGTCAGACAGCGGGAAAGGGGGGCATTCCACGGGATCACCATATTGGCGCCACAGCCGAGCAACAAACGTTCG
Organism: Kosakonia pseudosacchari; assembly: GCF_015167415.1. Classification (NCBI taxonomy): domain Bacteria; kingdom Pseudomonadati; phylum Pseudomonadota; class Gammaproteobacteria; order Enterobacterales; family Enterobacteriaceae; genus Kosakonia; species Kosakonia pseudosacchari. Next base: position 4,661,349 of record NZ_CP063425.1, on the reverse strand, counting down.
TCGGTAGCACGCAGGCTGGCCTGGCTTTCACGGACAATAATTTTCAGCCCGCTGCCGCGCTGGCGGCGCAAGGTGTGCACCTGGCGTGCGATGTTGTCGATTTGATTGTTTCGCGCAAGGGTGAAAATCAACGTCGCCGCCTGGCTGGATCGCGCTTCTTCAAATAGCGCTTCGTTGGTGTCAAATAATGTCCAGTGTTCCGACAGCGGCGGTGCGCCTTCCAGCACGGCGACATTACTTAATATTCGTTTCTCATCGCTGCGGGGTTGCACCGACGTTTCTTCTTGCTGCGCGAGTTGCCAGCGACCGTGATGGTGATTAAGCACTAATTGCTGGCGCGCGCTAATGCCTTTTTCATTACACCACCAGGCAATATCATAAAGATGCATATCGTTTCGGTAGCGTAAACTCGCCAGTCCAAACAACGAACGATATTCACTCATTAAAATGGATGATTGTTTGTCGTTATTGTTGCCAGGGTTAATAACCAGTAAGGAACATTTATGATATTTCGCCCAAGTATGAGTTCTTTCTAACCACTGTTGTAAATCTGGCACCGATATATTCTGCCAGGCATTATTTGCGCACAGCAGAATCAGTAAATAATTTTCCGGTTCAAATGAACAAAGTAAATCGCGGGTGAAAAAGTATAGACCATTGTTCTGATTTGGCATTGTGAAAATTCTGATTCTATCAGGGCCCTGCTCTTTATCTAATTCAATGATTTTTCGCAGGTCATGACCCATACCGATTGCCGCCACCTGCGCGTTTTTATCCTGGGCGGTGACCGTTTGGTTTAGCAGACTTATTGCATCTTGTTCACGATCGGTATTCATCCACCAAACGCCGCCCGCAGGCATATGACGCAATTCGTCCCATAATGACTGAATGCCAATAGAAAATATGGGCTCCACGATGTCCCTCTTGATGCAAAATTGTCTGTATCTCAGTTTACTAGCGAAAGCCGAGAAATAAACCTAACATTGAAATTAAAGAACATCAGATTTAGCATGTAAACGAATTTTCTCGGGCACGATGCCTTGCTACATCTGTACGTATGTTTCTATTCAAAGGGATCGGGCCAGAATGCATAACAATGAACCCAAAACGCAGTCAGACCCAACTCTGGGCTATACATTCCAAAATGATTTTCTGGCATTAAGTAAGGCATTTTCATTGCCTGAAATTGATTACGCCGATATTTCCCAGCGAGAACAATTGGCGGCGGCATTTAAGCGCTGGCCGCTGCTGGCAGAATTAGCCCGTCAACAATAAGGGATAACCAGGATGGCCATCTTGGGATTACAGGGGATTCGCGGTGGTGTGGGGACGACATCAATCACTGCGGCTCTGGCCTGGTCATTACAACTTTTAGGCGAATCGGTGCTGGTGATTGATGCCTGCCCTGATAACTTGTTGCGCCTGTCATTTAATGTCGACTTTGAACATCAACACGGCTGGGCGCGCGCGGTATTAGATGGACAAGACTGGCGCGATGCCGGCATGCGCTATACCTCGCAGCTCGATCTCCTGCCTTTTGGCCGTTTGACGGCGAATGAGTGGGAAAACCTCCATTTATTGCATGAACCGCTTGGCCAACTCACCACTATTTTGCAGGCGCTGAAAACGCAGCAACGTTATCAGTGGGTGTTAATCGATCTCCCGCACGGCGTTGCACCGCTGTCACGCCAGTTTGTGGCACAGTGCGACCATCTGTTTGTGGTGGTAAAACCCGACACCAACTGCCATATCCGTTTGCACCAGCAGCTTTTACCTGCGGGCGCACATATTTTGCTTAACGATCTGCGCATCGGCAGCCAGTTGCAGGACGACCTCTGGCAAGTGTGGCTGCAAAGCCAGCGGCAGATACTTCCGACCCTTATCCACCGCGATGAAGCGATGGCGGAATCGCAGGCATCGAAACAGCCATTGGGCGAATACCGGGCGGATTCGCTGGCGGCGGAAGAGATATTAACGCTGGCGAACTGGTGCTTGCTGCACTGTGCGCACCCGGGTGAAGTAAGCGCTGAGCAGGAAAGGAGCCCGCAATGAGCCGCCTTTCCGCCTGGTTGCTGATCCCGCCGGTGAGCGCGCGGTTAAGCGAGCGCTACCAGCGCTACCGTGAACACGGCGCTTCGGGGTTTAGCGCAGCCTCTGGCTGTTTCTGGGCGATCCTCGCATGGGTGTTTATTCCGCTGGAGCACCCGCGCTGGCAGCAACTCCGTGCGCAGCAGCATTTGTGGTTCCCGCATATTGATCCTGATAAACCGCGACCGCTCGATCCGGCGCGTTACCTGCTGCAAACCCTGTGGTTGCTGGTCACGCTGCCCTGGGGCGATAGAAAGTCGCCCCGTCGCCAACGTTTCGCCCGGGCGCGTGTGCTGCGCGGGCGTTGGTATCACTGGCTGGATACGCTGCCGGAGCGCGTAACGCACCGCACCGGTCATCTGGATGATAAAAAAGAGTTGGCGCATATCAGCCCGCGCGTGCGCCGCTTTATTCTCGGCATCATTGTGGTGTTCTCGCTGATCCTCGCCATTCTGTGTATTACGCAGCCGTTTAACCCGCTTTCACAGTTTGTCTTCCTGATGTTGCTGTGGGGCGTGGCGCTGCTGGTACGCCGAATCCCGGGGCGTTTTTCCGCTCTGATGCTGATCGTGCTCTCGCTCACCGTTTCCTGCCGCTATATCTGGTGGCGCTACACCTCGACACTGAACTGGGACGACCCGGTGAGCCTGGTATGCGGCCTGGTGCTGCTGTTCGCGGAAACCTACGCGTGGATTGTGCTGGTGCTTGGCTATTTCCAGGTGGTATGGCCGCTTAATCGCCAGCCGGTGCCGCTGCCGAAAGATATGTCGTTATGGCCTTCTGTCGATATTTTTGTACCGACCTATAACGAAGATTTGAATGTGGTGAAAAACACCATCTACGCCTCGTTGGGTATCGACTGGCCGAAAGACAAACTGAAGATCTGGATCCTCGATGATGGCGGGCGCGAAGAGTTCCGCCAGTTTGCCAAAAGCGTTGGCGTGGAGTACATCGCGCGAACCACGCATGAGCACGCAAAAGCGGGCAACATCAATAACGCGCTCAAGTACGCGAAGGGCGAGTTCGTGTCGATCTTCGACTGCGACCACGTACCGACACGCTCGTTCCTGCAAATGACCATGGGGTGGTTCTTAAAAGAGAAAAAACTGGCGATGATGCAGACGCCACACCACTTTTTCTCGCCGGACCCGTTCGAACGTAACCTGGGCCGTTTTCGTAAAACCCCGAACGAAGGCACGCTGTTCTACGGGCTGGTGCAGGATGGCAACGACATGTGGGACGCGACCTTCTTCTGCGGTTCTTGTGCGGTGATCCGCCGTGGGCCACTGGATCAGATTGGCGGTATCGCCGTTGAAACCGTTACCGAAGATGCGCACACCTCGCTGCGTTTACACCGCCTGGGGCATACGTCGGCGTATATGCGCATCCCGCAGGCGGCCGGGCTGGCAACAGAGAGCCTGTCTGCGCACATTGGCCAGCGTATTCGCTGGGCGCGCGGCATGGTGCAGATTTTCCGTCTCGACAACCCGCTGATGGGCAAAGGGCTCAAACTGGCGCAGCGCCTCTGTTACGTCAATGCGATGTTCCATTTCTTATCGGGCATACCGCGGCTCATCTTTCTGACCGCGCCGCTGGCGTTCTTGCTGCTGCATGCTTACATCATTTACGCGCCCGCGCTGATGATTGCACTGTTCGTGCTGCCGCACATGATTCACGCCAGCCTGACTAACTCGAAGATTCAGGGCAAATATCGTCACTCTTTCTGGAGCGAGATCTACGAAACCGTGCTGGCGTGGTATATCGCGCCGCCCACGCTGGTGGCGCTGTTCAACCCGCACAAAGGGAAGTTTAACGTCACCGCCAAAGGCGGCCTGGTGGAAGAGGAGTATGTGGACTGGGTGATTTCCCGTCCTTACATCTACCTTGTGTTGCTCAACCTGGCGGGCGTACTGGTCGGGATTTGGCGTTATTTCTACGGCCCGGAAAACGAAATACTCACCGTCTTCGTCAGTATCGCGTGGGTGTTCTACAACATGATTATTCTTGGCGGCGCGGTGGCGGTTTCTGTCGAGAGTAAACAGGTTCGTCGCTCGCATCGCGTTGAAATGTCGATGCCTGCGGTGATTGCCCGCGAAGATGGTCATCTTTTCTCCTGTACCGTGCATGATTTCTCCGACGGCGGGCTGGGTATCAAGATTAACGGCCAGGCGCAGGTGCTCGAAGGGCAAAAAGTGAATTTGCTGCTCAAACGCGGCCAGCAGGAGTATGCGTTCCCCACCACCGTGGCGCGTGTGAACGGCAATGAAGTGGGCCTGCAATTGATGCCGTTGACGACCAAACAGCATATCGATTTTGTGCAGTGTACTTTTGCCCGCGCCGACACATGGGCGCTATGGCAGGACAGCTTCCCGGAAGACAAGCCTCTGGAAAGTCTGATGGATATTTTGAAACTGGGTTTCCGCGGCTATCGCCATCTCGCGGAATTTGCTCCGCCGTCTGTCAAAATGATTTTCCGCTCATTCACCATGCTGGTGTCCTGGGTGGTGTCATTTATTCCGCGCCGTCCGGAACGGAATGTGGCGGTGCAGCAACCGATGACGTGACTGGCTCAACAATGATGAAAACGCGATGAAAAGAAAACTTTCCTGGATTTGTGCAGTGGCTATGGGGACGAGTGTTTTATCTCCGGTGATGACGTATGCAGCGCCAGCCCCGACGGTTCCGGCTGTTGCGCCCGCCACTGAGCCGGTGGCAACGCCTGCGCCGGAACAAACGGAATCATTGACGCCAACCACGCCAACCGACGGCCAGAACGTTGTCGGACAGGTGATGCCGGGCGTACCGGGGGCGAATGCGCCAGTGGTCGCCGCAAACGCGCCGTCGCGCGATGTGAAACTGACTTTCGCCCAAATCGCGCCGCCGCCGGGTAGCATGGTGCTGCGCGGTATCAACCCGGACGGTGGCGTTGAGTTTGGTATGCGCAGCGATGAGCTGGTATCGAAAGCGGTGCTCAATCTTGAATACACGCCATCGCCCTCTTTACTGCCCGTACAATCCCAATTGAAGGTCTATCTGAATGATGAACTGATGGACGTCCTGCCGGTCACCAAAGAGCAACTCGGCAAGAAAACGCTGGCGCAGGTGCCGATTAACCCGCTGTTTATCACCGACTTCAACCGTGTGCGGCTGGAGTTTGTCGGCCACTATCGCGATGTGTGCGAAAACCCGGCCAGCAGCACGCTATGGCTGGATATCGGTCGCAGCAGCTCGCTGGATTTGACTTACCAGAAACTGGCGGTGCAAAACGATCTCTCCCACTTCCCGATCCCCTTCTTCGACCCGCGTGACAACAGGGCGCTGACGCTGCCGATGGTTTTCGCTGGCGCACCGGACATTGAACAACAGCAAGCCGCTGCCGTTATTGCCTCCTGGTTTGGCTCCCGCACCGGCTGGCGCGGCCAGAGCTTCCCGGTCACGTATAACACGTTGCCGGATCGCAACGCGATCGTCTTCGCCACCAATGACAAGCGTCCTGATTTCCTGCGTGATGCGCCGGCGGTGAAAGGGCCGACCATCAGCATGATCAACCACCCGAATAATCCGTATGTGAAACTGCTGGTGGTGTCTGGTCGTGATGACAAAGATCTGATGCAGGCGGCGAAAGGTATCGCCCAGGGTAACGTGCTGTTCCGTGGCGATAGCGTCACGGTGGATGAGGTGAAACCGCTGCTGGCGCGTCAGCCGTACGATGCGCCGAACTGGGTGCGTACTGACCGTCCGGTGACGTTTGGCGAGCTGAAAACCTATGAAGAGCAGTTGCAGTCGACCGGGCTTGCGCCTGCCGCTATCAACGTGTCGCTGAACCTGCCGCCGGATCTCTATCTGCTGCGCAGTACCGGTATCGATATGAACCTGAATTATCGTTACACCGCGCCGCCGACCAAAGACAGCTCGCGCATGGATATCAGCCTGAATAACCAGTTCCTGCAATATTTCAACCTGACCAGCAACCAGGACACCAACCGTCTGCTGCTGCGTCTTCCGGTGTTACAAGGGCTGCTGGACAGTAAAACGGATGTCTCCATTCCGGCGCTGAAGCTGGGCGCGGTGAACCAGTTGCGCTTTGATTTTCAGTATATGAACCCGATGCCGGGCGGCACCATTGAGAACTGTATAACCTTCCAGCAGGTGCCAAACCGCGTGGTGATCGGCGATGACTCCACCATCGACTTCTCGAAGTATTACCACTTTATTGCGATGCCGGACTTACGCGCCTTCGCCAATGCTGGCTTCCCGTTTAGCCGGATGGCCGATTTGTCGCAAACCATCGTCGTCACGCCGCCGCAGCCCACGCCTGCGCAAATGGGCACCTTGCTGGATTCACTGGGTGCGGTGGGCGCACAGACCGGCTTCCCGGCAATCAATGTGCAACTGACTAACGATGGTAATCAAATCAAGGATAAAGATGCCGACATCATGATCATCGGCACCATTCCACCGGCGTTAAAAGACGATAAGAAAATCGATCTGCTGGTGAATGCGGCGCAAAGCTGGGTAAAAACGCCGCTGCGCCAGACGCCGTTCCCGTCGATTGTGCCGGATGCCGCCGACCGGCAGGCTGATGCGCAAACTGGCATCACTTCCGATGGCCCAATGGCAGCGATTGTCGGCTTCCAGTCGCCGTATCACGATCAGCGCAGTGTGGTCGCGCTGCTGGCAGATAGCCCACGCGGGTATGAATTGCTAAATGGGGCGATGAACGACAGCGGCAAACGCGCGGCGATTTATGGCTCGGTGACCGTTATCCGCGAATCTGGCGTCAATGGCCTGCGCGTGGGCGATATTTACTACGTCGGTCACTTGCCGTGGTTTGAGCGCATCTGGTACGCGCTGGCTAACCATCCTGTGCTGCTGGCGGTGCTGGCGGCGGTCAGCGTGGTGTTGCTGGCGTGGGTGCTGTGGCGTCTGCTGCGGATCATTAGCCGTCGCCGTCTCGACCCGGATCACGAGTAACGAAAATGAGAATGCGACGTTGGTGGGTGATAGTGGCGTTGATGCTGGCGGCGGTAAATGTGCGCGCCGCCTGCACATGGCCTGCCTGGGATCACTTCAAACAAGCCTATCTCAGCGATGGCGGCCGGGTGGTTGATCCCAGCGATCAACGCAAGATAACCACCTCGGAAGGGCAGAGTTATGCGCTGTTCTTCGCGCTGGCGGCGAACGATCGCGACACCTTTGCCAGGGTGCTGCAATGGACGCAAAACAACCTGGCGCAAGGCTCGCTCAGTAGCCATCTTCCCGCCTGGCTGTGGGGCAAAAAAGAGGAAAATAGCTGGACGGTGCTCGACACCAACTCGGCGTCAGACTCCGATCTGTGGATTGCCTGGTCGCTACTGGAAGCGGGGCGTTTATGGAAAAACGACGAGTACAGCCAGCTGGGTAAAGCGTTGTTAGCCCTCATCGCCAAAGAAGAAGTGGTGACGGTGCCAGGGCTGGGATCGATGCTGCTGCCGGGCAAAATCGGTTTTGCCGAACCGACAACCTGGCGTTTTAACCCGAGCTATTTGCCACCGCAGCTGGCGAGCTATTTCAGTCGCTTTGGCGCACCGTGGTCGACGCTGCGCGAAACCAACCTTCGCCTGTTGCTGGAAACGGCGCCAAAAGGCTTTTCGCCAGATTGGGTGCGGTTTCAAAAAGGCAACGGCTGGCAGCTTAACGCTGAAAAAACATTCGTGGGCAGTTATGACGCCATCCGCGTTTATTTGTGGGTCGGCATGATGCACGACCGGGATACGCAAAAAGCACGCCTGCTGGAAAAATTCAAACCAATGGCCAGCGTGACCACGAAAAACGGCCGCGTACCCGAAAAAGTGGATGTGGCGACCGGGCAAATTCACGGCGATGGGCCGGTGGGCTTTTCCGCTGCGCTGCTGCCCTTTTTACAGGATCGCGATGCGCAAGCCGTACAACGGCAATGGGTCGCCGATCATTTCCCCGGCGACGATGCCTACTATAGCTATGTTCTGACCCTGTTTGGGCAAGGGTGGGACCAGCACCGTTTTCGCTTCACCCCTCGCGGTGAGTTACAACCTGACTGGGGCCAGGAATGCGCAACTTCACAGTAAGCTTACTCTGTTTCTCACTCGCGCTGGCGCTGGCTCCCGCTACGCATGCGGCCGATGCTGGCGCGCAGCAGCAACTGCTTGAGCAGGTGCGTCTTGGTGAAAGCACCAAACGCGAGGATCTGGTGCGCCAGTCGCTTTATCGCCTTGAGCTTATCGCGCCGGATGACCCGGAAGTTATCGCCGCGCGCTTACGCTATTTGCTGCGCCAGGGCGATAACGCGGGCGCACAAAAGCAGCTTGATCGCATGAAACAACTGGCACCCGATTCCAGCACCTATAAATCGGCGGTGACCACTATGGCGCTCTCCACACCGGAAGGTCGCCAGGCGCTGCAACAAGCGCGTTTGCAGGCCACCACCGGCCATACGCAGGAAGCGCTTGCTGCTTACGACGCCCTGTTCAAAGGTAGCCCGCCGCAGGGCGAGCTGGCGGTGGAGTACTGGATGCTGGTGGCAAAAGTGCCCGCGCGTCATGCGGAAGCGGTGAAACGTTTGCAAGCGTTGAATGCCGCTAATCCTGGTAACGATCTGCTGCAGGGCGGGCTGGCGCAGATGTTGTTTGCCGATGGGCGCAGTGCGGAAGGGTATGCGGTGCTGGAACAGATGGCGAAAACCAGCAATGGTCGCGCAGCTGCGGCGAGCATCTGGTATCAACAAATTCAGGCGATGCCGACCAGCGACGCCAGCGTGAAAGCCCTGCAGCGTTTTCTGACGCTGTTTAGTTCAGGCGACACGGTAGACAGCGCCCGTACGCTGCTTGCCGCGCAGCAAAAACAGCTGGCCGACCCGGCGTTTCGCGCGAAAGCGACGGGGCTTGCGGCGGTGGATGCCGGGCAGGGCGCGAAAGCGCTGAGCGCGTTGCAACAAGCGGTCAACGCTAACCGCGCGGACAGCGAAGCGGTCGGGGCGCTGGGGCAAGCCTATTCACAAAGCGGCGATCGCGCGCGCGCGGTCGCGCAGCTGGAAAAAGCCATCGCCATGGACCCGACCAGCGGTAACCGCAGCAAGTGGGACAGCTTGCTGAAAACTAACCGCTACTGGCTGTTGATTCAGCAGGGCGATGCGGCGCTGAAAGCCAACAATGTGCAACAGGCGGAACGTTATTACCAGCAGGCGCGCAACACGGATAACACGGACAGCTACGCGGTGCTGGGTCTGGGTGATGCCGCCGCAGCGCGCAAAGATAATGCGGCAGCCGAAGGTTTCTATCGCCAGGCGCTGCGCATGGATAGCGGCAACAGTAACGCGGTGCGCGGCCTGGCGAATATTTACCGTGCGCAGTCACCGGAAAAAGCGGAACAGTTTATTCAGTCGCTCTCGACCAGCCAGCGGCGCAGCATTGATGATATTGAACGCGGGTTGACTAATGACCGGCTCGCGCAGCAGGCAGAAGCGCTGGAAAACAGCGGTGAATGGGCGCAGGCGGCAGAGCTGCAACGTAAACGGCTGGCGCTCGACCCCGGCAGCGTATGGATAACCTACCGGCTGGCCAGCGATCTCCGCCAGGCGGGGCGGCGGGGCGAAGCCGATTCGCAGATGAACCGTCTGGTCACGCTCAAACCGCGCGACCCGGAACAGGTCTACGCCTATAGCCTCTATCTTTCCGGCAATAACCAGCCACTGGCGGCGCTGAATCACCTTAATGCGCTGCCGAAAAGCCAGTGGAACAGCAATATTCAGGAACTGGCCGACAGGCTGCAGGCCAATCAGTTGCTGGACAACGCCAACCGCCTGCGCGATGGCGGTCATGAAGATCAGGCGGTAGCGCTACTGGCGCAGCAACCGGTGTCTTCACGCATTGATTTAACCCTCGCCGACTGGGCGCAGCAGCGCGGCGACAACGGCGAAGCACAACGTTATTACCAGCGTGTTCTGCAAAGAGAACCCGCGAATGAAGAGGCGTTGCTTGGCCTTGCGGAGCTGTATGCCGCAGATGGCAATCGCATGGCCGCGCGGGCGGCGCTGGCGAAATTACCGGCAACGACGCCCGCCCAGCCGCCATCAATTAACACCCAGCGTCGGCTGGCGCTGGTACAAACCCAGTTGGGCGATACCGCCAGCGCAAAACGGATCTTCACCACCATCGTCCCGCAGGCGAAGTCTCAGCCGCCGTCAATGGAGAGCGCGCTGGTACTGCGCGATGCGGCGCGTTTCGGGGTACAAAACGGCGAGCCGCAGCAGGCGCTGGAGAGTTATAAAGATGCGATGGTGGCATCCGGCATCACGACGACGCGCCCGGTGGATAACGACACCTTTACCCGCCTGACGCGAAATGATGAAAAAGATGACTGGCTGAAACGCGGCGTGCGCAGCGATGCCGCCGATCTTTACCGTCAGCAGGATCTCAATGTCACCTTGCAGCATGAGTATTCGGACTCCAGCGGTACAGGGGGGTATTCGAATTTAAAAGCGCATAACACCATGTTGCAGGTGGATGCGCCACTGTCAGACGGGCGGATGTTCTTCCGTACCGATGTGGTGAATATGGATGTCGGGACATTCAGCACACGTGATGACGGCACGTATCGCCCGCGCTTTGGGACGTGTGTTGATGTTCCCTGCGTTGGCGGGAATCGCCACCAGTCTGACAACGGCGCCAGCGTAGCAGTAGGGTGGCGAAACAATACCTGGTCGATGGATATCGGCACCACGCCGATGGGTTTTAATGTCGTTGATGTGGTGGGTGGGGTCAGTTACAGCAGCGATATCGGGCCGTTTGGTTATACCGTGGATTTACATCGCCGCCCCATTTCCAGCTCGCTGCTGGCCTTTGGTGGGCAAAAAGATCCCGGCAGTAATACCGGTAAAACCTGGGGCGGTGTGCGGGCGAACGGCGGCACGCTGAGTCTCAGTTATGACAAAGGCGAAGCAAACGGCGTATGGGCGAGCCTCGGGGCGGATACGCTGGAAGGCAAAAACGTTGACGACAACTGGCGCGTGCGCTGGATGACCGGTTACTACTACAAACTGATCAACGAAAATAACCGCCGCGTGACCGTAGGCCTGAACAATATGATCTGGCACTACGACAAGGATTTGAGCTATTACACCTTAGGCCATGGCGGTTACTACAGCCCGCAGGAGTACCTCTCTTTCTCGGTTCCGGTATTGTGGCGTGAGCGTACGGAGAACTGGTCCTGGGAACTTGGCGGTACGGTGTCGTGGTCGCACTCGCGCACGAAAATGATGCCGCGTTACCCACTGCTTAACTTAATTCCTGCGGATTTCCGCACCCTGGCAAGCGAGCAGACCGAATCCGGCGGCAGCAGTAATGGCTATGGTTATACCGCGCGCGCGCTCATTGAACGCCGGGTGACGTCCCATTGGTTTGTGGGAGCCGGTATCGATATTCAGCAGGCCAAAGACTACACCCCAAGCCACGCGCTGATTTATGTGCGTTATTCCGGCGCGGGCTGGCAGGGCGATATGGATATGCCGCTCCAGCCTCTGGTGCCGCACGCCGACTGGTAAAAAAGGAGTATTCCTGGCGGGAAATAACGGTATCTGGCGATAAAGGCGCCGCTGTTAACCGCCAGAGATTCAACAGGTTATCACCTGCATTCCTCGCAGTTTTCCGCTGAATGAGATTCTGCTTAGCGGTTTATCTCAAGTGACGCACGATAGAGTATACTCTGGCGGCGAAGTACCCTTTTTTTCTGTTCTGCGCTCATTGTGTCTCTGGAGAGTGATTTTGCGTGTCAGCCGTTCTTTAACCATTAAACAAATGGCCATGGTTGCTGTTGTCTCTATGGTGTTTGTTTTTATTTTCTGCGTCATTTTGCTGTTTCATTTCTTACAGCAGAATCGCTATAACACGGCTACACAACTGGAAAGCATTGCCCGTTCCGTACGCGAACCTCTTTCAGCGGCGATTTTAAAAGCCGACATCCCCGAAGCAGAAGCGATTATCAAACAGATTAAACCGGCGGGTGTCGTCAGCCGCGCGGATGTCGTTCTACCGAATCAATTTCAGGCCTTGCGCATGAGCTTTATCCCGGAACGTCCGGTTCCGGTGATGATCACCCGAATGTTTGAACTGCCGGTGCAGATCTCTTTGCCCATCTATTCGCTGGAGCGCCCGGCAAACCCGCAACCGCTGGCTTACCTGGTGCTACAGGCGGATTCATATCGGGTTTATAAGTTCGTCATCAGTACCTTATCAACGTTAGTGACGGCTTACTTACTTTTAACGTTGATGCTCACGGTGGCGCTTACCTGGTGTATCAACCGGCTGGTGGTTCACCCGCTGCGAAAAATTTCCCGCGAGCTTAATGACCTTCCGGCGCAGGAGCTTGCCGGGCATCAGTTGCCCGTGCCGCGTCTTCATCATGATGATGAAATTGGCATTATGGTGCGCAGCTACAACCGCAACCAGCAATTGCTGCGGCGTCAGCAAGAAGAACTGAACACCCAGGCGACACATTTCCCGGTTTCGGAACTGCCGAATAAAGCTTTCCTGATGGCGCTGCTGGAGCAAACGGTGATCCGGCAAAACCCGACCGCGCTATTGGTTATCGCCTGCGACACGCTGCGTGATACCGCCGGTGTGCTGCAGGAGTCGCAGCGCGAGATGTTGCTGTTGACGCTGGTGGAGAAACTGAAATCGATACTGACGCCGGACATGGTGCTGACGCAGGTGAGCGCTTATGACTTTGCGATTATCGTTCACGGTGTGAGTGAGCCGTGGCACGCGATGACGCTCGGTAAGCAAGTGCTCACTGTAATTAACGAGCGTGTGCCGCTGCACGGCATCCAACTGCGGCCCAATGCCAATATTGGTGTGGCGATGTTTTACGGCAACCTTTCTGCCGGGCAGCTTTACCACCGGGCGGCTTCCGCTGTCGTCAGCGCGCAGCGCAAAGGGAAAAATCAGATCCAGTTCTTCGATCCGGAGCAGATGGAACTGGCGCAGCAATGGCTGGCGCAGGAGAGCGACATACTTACCGCGCTTGATGAGGGGCGTTTCGCGCTCTGGTTGCAGCCGCAGGTGGATGCGGCGAGCGGCGAACTGGTGAGTGCGGAAGCGTTGCTCCGTTTGCGCCAGCCAGACGGCAGCTGGGCATTACCGGAAGGGCTTATCGAACGTATTGAATCCTGCGGATTGATGGTCAACGTCGGGTATTGGGTGCTGGAAGAGTCCTGCCGCCTGCTGGCGGGCTGGCAAGCGCGCGGTATCATGCTGCCGCTCTCGGTGAATCTTTCGGCCTGCCAGTTGACGCATCCCTCGATGCTGGCCGATATGCTGGATTTGTTGCAGCGTTACCGTATTGCGCCGCAGACGCTGATCCTCGAAGTGACAGAAAGCCGCCACATTGACGATCCCCAGGCCGCAGTGGCGATTTTGCGCCCGCTGCGTGATGCCGGGGTGCGCATTGCGCTGGATGATTTCGGCATGGGTTATGCCGGGTTGCGCCAGCTGCATCACATGAAGTCGTTACCGGTGGATGTGCTGAAAATTGACAAAATGTTTGTTGAAGGTTTGCCGGATGAACACAGCATGGTGGCCGCCATTATTCACCTGGCGCGCAGTCTGGATCTGCGCATCGTCGCGGAGGGCGTGGAGAATGAAGCGCAACGGGCATGGCTTGCTGATGCGGGTGTTGATGTGGCGCAGGGCTTTTTATTTGGCCGCGCGGCGTCTGCCGAGGCGTTTGAACAGCAGTTTTTTGCCGTATCGGATAAGCCTGAAAACGCGTAATTTGTTACGGGCTTGTGCGAGTCAGTTCAAAGTTTTTAACATTGTTGTTTCAGATTTGATGTAAGTTTATTTCTGTCATGTTTGACGGGTGTTATTTTTAAACCGCAGGCTAAATGAAAACCCTACAAAGCCTGAGGTTTAATCTCAAGGACACCTTATGAAAACCTCCCTGTTTAAAAGTCTCTACTTTCAGGTTCTGACCGCGATTGCCATCGGTATTCTGCTTGGTCATTACTACCCTGAACTCGGGGCGCAGATGAAACCGCTTGGTGATGGCTTCGTGAAGCTCATCAAGATGATCATTGCCCCGGTGATTTTCTGTACTGTTGTCACCGGTATCGCCGGCATGGAAAGCATGAAGGCGGTAGGTCGTACCGGTGCGGTTGCACTGCTCTACTTCGAAATTGTCAGTACGCTGGCGCTCATCATCGGTCTGGTTATCGTTAACGTGGTGCAACCGGGCGCCGGAATGAACGTCGACCCGGCAACACTTGATGCCAAAGCCGTGGCGGTTTATGCCGAACAGGCGCAGCAGCAGGGGATTGTCGCCTTCCTGCTTGATGTGATACCGGCGAGCGTGATTGGCGCTTTCGCCAGCGGCAATATTCTGCAAGTGCTGCTGTTCGCGGTGCTGTTTGGCTTCGCGCTGCATCGCTTAGGCCATAAAGGCCAACTGATTTTTAACGTTATCGAAAGTTTCTCGCAGGTGATCTTCGGCATCATCAATATGATCATGCGCCTGGCGCCGATTGGCGCATTCGGGGCGATGGCGTTTACCATCGGCAAATATGGTGTCGGTACGCTGGTGCAACTCGGTCAGTTGATTATCTGCTTCTATGCCACCTGTATCCTGTTTGTGGTGGTGGTGCTGGGCACTATCGCCAGGGCGACGGGATTCAGCATCTTCAAGTTCATTCGCTATATCCGCGAAGAGTTGCTGATTGTTCTGGGCACCTCTTCGTCTGAATCGGCGCTGCCGCGCATGCTGGAGAAGATGGAGCGCCTGGGCTGCCGTAAATCGGTGGTCGGGCTGGTTATCCCAACCGGCTACTCCTTTAACCTGGATGGCACTTCCATTTACCTGACGATGGCGGCGGTATTTATCGCCCAGGCGACCAACAGCCATATGGATATTTTCCATCAGATAACGCTGCTGGTGGTGCTGCTGCTGTCATCAAAAGGTGCCGCCGGGGTGACGGGCAGCGGGTTTATTGTGCTGGCCGCCACGCTTTCCGCCGTCGGGCACTTGCCAGTGGCGGGGCTGGCGCTGATTCTGGGTATTGACCGCTTTATGTCCGAAGCCCGTGCGCTGACCAACCTGGTGGGTAACGGCGTCGCTACCATCGTGGTGGCGAAGTGGGTAAAAGAGCTGGATCAAAAACAGCTGGTCGAAACGCTGGATAACCGTTCCAGCGCGGCAAAAACCCCCGGAATTTCTTCATAATTTCGTGACTTATGACCGCAGTCCCTTGTCGGGCTGCGGGTACCTGCGCATAATTACCTCCTGGATTCGTCACAATTTCCGATGAAATTTCGTGATAATTCACTTCGCGATGTGACGTTTTGCATTTTCCGCGGTCTAAAAGCGAAGTGTTTTAACACGCTTTTAGCCCCTTTGTGCGGGCATACTTTTTAACCAGGAATGTTGATTAGGGGTTCACATGCAGGGCACAAAAATTCGACTGTTAACGGGCGGTTTGCTGATGCTGGCAGCTGTCGGTTATGTGCAGGCAGATGCGCTCCAGCCTGACCCGGCCTGGCAACAAGGGACGCTGGCAAATGGTTTTCAGTGGCAGGTTCTCGCCACACCTCAGCGCCCCAGCGATCGCATTGAGATTCGCCTGTCTATTGATACCGGTTCGCTCGCCGAAAGCAGCCAACAGAGCGGTTTCAGCCACTTTATTCCCCGCGTTGCGTTGACCCATAGCGGTCGGCTTGAACCTTCCCAGGTGCGCTCGCTGTGGCAACAAGGCATTGACCCAAAGCGCCCGCTGCCGCCAGCGCTGGTCTCCTACGAATACACGCAATATAACCTGAGCCTTCCGAACAACCGCAGCGACCTGCTGAAAGAGGCGTTGGTTTACCTGGCAGATGCGGCCGGAAATCTCACCATCACGCCGGAAACGGTTAATCACGCACTCGCCAGCAACGATATGGTCGCCACCTGGCCTGGTGACACCAAAGACAGCTGGTGGCGCTACCGCCTGAAAGGTTCGCCGCTGCTGGGACACGATCCCGCCGGCACGCTGAAAGAACCGGTCGATGCGGCGCAACTGAAAGGTTTCTACGAAAAATGGTATACGCCGGATGCCATGACGCTAATTGTGGTCGGGAACGTGGATAGCCGCGCCATCGCAGAGCAGATTGGTAAAACCTTCGGCGAGCTGAAAGGGAAACGCCAGACGCCTGCGCCGGTTGCGACGCTGTCGCCGCTGCCGCGCCAGTCGGTTAGCTTGATGACCGAGGGCGTCAGCCAGGATCGTTTATCGATCATGTGGGATTCCGCCTGGCAACCGATTCGTGAGTCTGCCGCGCTTGAGCGTTACTGGCGTGCGGATTTGGCGCGCGAAGCCCTGTTCTGGCATATCCAGCAGAACCTGAGTAAAAACAACGCCAAAGAGATTGGCCTCGGTTTTGACTGCCGGGTGCTGTTCCAGCGGGCGCAATGCGCCATTAACGTTGATTCCCCCAATGACAAGCTCAACACCAATGTCGGCGTGATTGCGCGTGAGCTGGCGAAAGTGCGCGAGAAAGGGCTGCCGGAAGAGGAATTTAAAGCGCTTATCGCGCAGAAAAACCTTGAGCTGCAAAAACTGTTTGCCACCTATGCGCGCGCCAGCACCGATATTCTAATCAGCCAGCGGATGCGCTCTTTGCAAAACCAGGTGGTGGATATTGCGCCGGAGCAGTATCAAAAGCTGCGCCAGACTTTCCTGAACAACCTGACGCCGGAGATGCTGAACCAGGATCTGCATCAGCAGCTTTCACAGGATATGGCGCTGGTGTTGCTGCAGCCGAAAGGCGAGCCGGAGTTCAACATGAAGGATTTGCAGGCAACGTGGGATGAAGTGATGGCACCGCCAGCGGATAACGCCGCGGCACCTGCTGCCAGTGGTGACGAAAGCCATTCTGACGTCTCGGACATTCCCCCGCAGCAATAATACTTAACTGCCCCTCTCCGCTAAAGGAGAGGGGTGAACAGCGTTATTGCGGCATGGCATCGCGCGGAATAATCGCGCCGCGATACTGAATGACCGTGCTGGCGGTTAAATGCCCGCGTTTTGCCGCTTCTGTCGCGTCGCCACCGGTCAGGCGTACCGACAGGTAACCCGCGCTGAACGAATCCCCCGCCGCTGTGGTATCAATCACTTTCTCTTTCGGCAGTTTCACCGCCGGCACTTCCACCAGCGCTTCACCGGCAATCGCCACCAGGCAGGAGTCTGCGCCGCGCTTGATAACCACCTCTTTTACACCCGCGCGCTGCGTGCGCTCGATAACCTCTTCCACCGGTTTCTCGCCCCACAGCAGGTCTTCGTCATCCAGCGTCAGAAACGCGATATCCGTGCAAGCCAGCATTTGCTGATAAACCTGACGCGTCTCTTCTTTGCTTGCCCACAGGCGCGGACGGTAGTTGTTATCAAAAATCACTTTGCCGCCATTCGCGCGGCAAGCCTGCAACAGCGACAACAGCTTGTTGCGGCTTGTCGGGCTTAGAATGGCAAGGCTGATGCCGCTCAGGTAGAGATAATCGAAGGTCGCAAGCTGTTCGCAGATCGCCGCAGACTGCTCGCTCTCAAGCCAGAATTTGGCGGCGGCTTCGTTACGCCAGTAGTAGAAGGTACGCTCGCCGGTGCTGTCGGTTTCGATGTAATAGAGTCCAGGCAGGCGGTTTTCCATACGTTGTGTCAGGCTGGTATCGACGTCCTCGCTTTGCCAGGCATCCAGCATCTGCTGGCTGAAATTGTCGGTGCCAAGCGCAGTAACATAGTGTACGGAAAGCGCCGCAGGATTGACCTGGCGGGCGATATAAACAGACGTGTTAAGCGTATCGCCACCAAAGCCACGGTTCACTTCCGTGCCTTTTTGTGACAGTTCAATCATGCATTCGCCAATGACGGCAATTTTCCTAGACATAGTCATCAACCTGGATCAGATAAATTAACGGTAGTGTGCGTTGTGGGTGATTCGTGGTCAACTATATTAAAACAACGTTCCAGTATTTTTTTGAGCTAAAGCCTGTTCCTGGCAGATTTCCCGTCGGCGGTTTTTAAATTTGCCCACAGACGGAGCGTAAAGTTATTGACACGCCCGCCGATAACTCATTGACGAATTCCTCCCGGTCATCGCCTTCGACAGGACAGCAGAAATGAAGTTAAAGCAGGTCATCCAGCAGCTAAACATTCCTGAAGCAAGCATCGAAAGCTTGCAGGAGCGTCGTTATTGGCTGCAGTGCGAACGTGCTTATACTTATCAGCCCATCTATAAAACCGATGGTCGTCTGATGGCTGTTGAAGTATTAACCATTGTTACCCATCCGTCGCAGCCGGAAACGCGCATTGCGCCGGATCGCTACTTTTCCGAAGTGGCGGTGCGCCAGCGTGTTGATGTGGTGCATGAGCAAGTGGCGCTGCTGGCGGAGCAAAAAGAATTTTTCGTTACCAATGATGTGTTGGCCTCGGTAAACGTAGATGGCCCAACACTGCTGGCGATGCGTCAGGATAGCGATCTGATGGCGTTGATTAATTCGCTGCCGTGGATCCGCTTTGAACTGGTGGAACATATCCGTCTACCGCAGGATTCGACTTTCGCCTCGATCAGTGAAATAGGCCCGCTATGGCTGGACGACTTCGGCACCGGTATGGCGAACTTCTCCGCGTTAAGCGAAGTGCGTTATGACTACATCAAAGTCGCGCGCGATCTGTTCATCATGCTGCGTAAAACGCCTGAAGGGCAAAATCTGTTTACCATGCTGTTGCAGTTGATGAACCGCTATTGCCAGGGCGTGATTGTCGAAGGCGTGGAAACGCTGGAAGAGTGGCGCGATGTGCAGGATTCGCCTGCTTATGCGGCACAGGGTTATTTTCTCTCCCGTCCGGTTCCTTTAGCCAAACTTGAACACGTGATACTCGAACTGTAAACCGCCGCCCTTTCTGCGAGCCTCTACTATCTTTATGACAGGTAAGGCTTTAAAGGAAAGGCAGAACGATGACAAAAACGAGTAAAGCGATTATTGCCGTCTTCGCGACGCTGCTGTTGCTGATTGTGGTCGCCATTATCATCATCGCCACATTCGACTGGAACCGCCTCAAACCCACCATTAACGAAAAAGTCTCCACGGAGCTTAACCGTCCGTTCGCCATTCGCGGTGATTTGGGCGTGGTGTGGGAACGGCAAAAAGAGGAAACCGGCTGGCGCAGTTGGGTTCCGTGGCCGCATGTTCACGCCGACGATATTATCCTTGGCAACCCGCCGGGCATCGACGAAGTGACGATGGTGCATTTACCCCGCGTTGAAGCCACCCTCGCGCCGCTGGCGCTGCTCACCAAAACCGTTTACCTGCCGTGGATCAAACTGCAACAGCCCGATGCCAGGCTGATTCGTCGCTCGGAAAAGCTCAATAACTGGACGTTCACGCTGGCCAGCGACACCAACAAAGACGCCAACGCGCAGCCTTCCAGTTGGTCATTCCGGCTGGATAACATTCTTTTTGATCGCGGGCGTATCGCGATTAACGATGCGCTCAACCGCGCTGATATCGAGATTCTGGTCAACCCCTTAGGCAAACCGCTACCGTTTAGCGAAGTGACCGGCAAAAGCGACAGCAAAGTCAACGCCGGCGATTACGTCTTTGGTTTGACGGCGAAAGGGCATTACAACGACCAGCCGCTCTCCGGTAATGGCAAAATCGGCGGCATGCTGGCGCTGCGTAGTGAAGGAACGCCTTTTCCGGTGCAGGCGGATTTCCGCTCCGGTAACACCCGCGTGGCGTTTGTCGGCACCATTAACGACCCGATGAACATGGGCGGTGCCGACTTGCAACTCAAGTTCGGCGGTAACTCCCTTGGCGAACTGTATGATTTAACCGGCGTGCTGCTGCCGGATACGCCGCCGTTTGAAACCGATGGTCATCTCATCGCGAAGCTCAATAATGATAAAGGCTCAGTGTTTGATTACCGCGATTTTAACGGCCATATCGGCGAAAGCGATATTCACGGCACGCTGCGCTACTCCACCGGCAAACCACGGCCAAAACTGGAAGGCGACGTTGAATCGCGCCAGTTACGGCTGGCAGATTTAGGGCCACTGATCGGCGTTGATTCCGGCAAAGGTGCTGAGCAGTCGAAACGCACCGAGCAGCAGAAAGGCGAGAAAGCGGGGCAACCGGCAGACAAAGTGCTGCCGTATGACCGCTTTGAAACCGATAAGTGGGACGTCATGGATGCCGATGTGCGCTTTAAAGGCCGCCGGATTGAGCACGGCTCCACGCTACCCATCAGCGATTTGTCGACCCATATTCTGCTGAAAGATGCCGACCTGCGCCTGCAACCGCTGAAATTTGGTCTTGCCGGCGGCACTATCTCATCGAATATCCATCTCGAAGGGGATAAAAAACCGATGCAAGGGCAGGCGGAGATTCAGGCGCGGCGGCTGAAGCTCAAAGAGCTGATGCCTGATGTGGAGCTGATGCAGAAAACCCTCGGTGAGATGAACGGTGACGCGGAGCTTCGCGGCGTGGGTAACTCCGTGGCGGCACTGCTGGGCACCAGCAATGGCAACCTGAAACTGTTGATGAACGACGGTGTGGTCAGCCGTAACCTGATGGAAATTCTCGGCCTTAACGTCGGCAACTATATTGTCGGTCAGCTGTTTGGCGATGACGAAGTGCGGGTAAATTGCGCTGCTGCGAACCTCGATTTAGTCAACGGTGTCGCGCGTCCGCAAATCTTCGCCTTTGATACGGAAAACGCGCTGATTAACATTACCGGCACCGCCAGCATGGCGTCGGAGCAGCTCGACTTAACCATTGATCCGGAAAGTAAAGGCGTGCGTATCGTCACGCTGCGCTCACCGCTCTACGTGCGTGGCAGCTTTAAAAACCCGCAGGCGGGTGTGAAACCCGGTCCGTTGATTGCGCGCGGTGCGGTGGCGGCAGCGCTGGCAACCTTAGTTACCCCGGCGGCGGCATTGCTGGCGTTGATCTCGCCGTCGGAAGGCGAACAGAATCAATGCCAGGCCATTTTGTCGCAGATGAAACACTAGGAAGCACAACGGGAAGTGGCCCTCTCTTCAGCGAAGAGAGGGCCAAAAGGTTACAGCGACTGGTGTCTGGTTTCGTGGGTCAGCAGCAGCGCGATAAGCGTTAACGTGGCCATCGCGGCCAGGTAAATCCCGACATACATCAGACCATAATTCGCCTGCAGCCAGGTGGCGATATACGGTGCCACCGATGCGCCGAGGATCGACGACACGTTGTAAGAGAACGACGCGCCGGTATAACGCACTTCCGTCGGGAACAGCTCCGGCAGCAGCGCGCCCATTGGACCGAACGTCAGCCCCATCAGGCTCAGGCCAATCAGCAGGTAGGCCATCACCAGCACCGGGCTACCGGAACCGAGCAACGGCGGGAAGACAAACAGTGCGAACAGAATAATCAACGATGTAATGACAATCATGCTTTTACGCCGGCCAAAGGCGTCCGCCAGCAGACCCGCTACCGGCACCATCACACCAAAACCGATAACCGCCATCATCAGCATCCACAGCACTTCGTTACGCGGCAGACCCAGGCCCTGCGGCGAGGTGCTGAAGGTCATTGAGTAGACCGTCATGATGTAGAACAGCGTGTAGGTCGCCAGCATGATAAAGGTGCCCAGCACGGTAACGCGCACATGTTTGGTCAGCAGTGTGCCCAGCGGCACTTTTACCTGCTTCTTCGCGGCAGCGACTTTGGCGAACACCGGTGTTTCATGCAGCGAAACGCGGACATACAGGCCAATCAGCACCAGCACGGCAGAGAAGATAAACGGCACGCGCCAGCCCCACGCCATAAACTGCTCATCGGTCAGTAACCAGGAGAGCAGCAGGAAGGTGCCGTTAGCAAAGAAGAAGCCAATCGGCGCGCCCAGTTGCGGGAAAGAGCCGTACAGCGCGCGTTTACGCGGCGGGGCATTTTCCGTGGCCAGCAGCGCCGCGCCGCCCCATTCGCCACCTAAGCCCAGACCCTGACCAAAACGCGCCAGCGCCAGCAGCAACGGTGCCATTACGCCAATGGTTTCGTACCCCGGCAGCAGGCCGATCAGCACGGTTGAGATCCCCATCGTCAGCAGAGAGGCCACCAGCGTCACTTTACGGCCAACACGGTCACCAAAGTGACCAAACACAGCGGAACCAATCGGGCGCGCAATAAAAGCAATGGCGAAGGTCGCCAGCGACTGTAGCGTGGCGGCCGTCGGGTCGCCCTGCGGGAAGAAGATATGCGGGAACACAATCACCGCGGCGGTGGCGTAAATATAGAAATCGAAGAACTCGATGGCGGTGCCAATCAGAGACGCAACGACGACTTTATTACGTGAATTTACCGGCGGGCTTTCCTGCTCGTTGTCGAAAGTTGTGGCTGTAGCTTGCATAGAATTTTCTTATTTTTGCGCGAACGAACGACCATATTAGCCACAGCAAAAGCGACATTTCAATCTGTAACAAAGTGGGCTTTAGTGCGAAAAACAGGCAAAAAGCGAATAATTTTCAGACTCACGATTTACCTTCCATGAAATGCTTCACAGATTTTAATAATTAGATGATAAAACTGGTTTTTGGTTAAATAAAAGTTACGGACTGGATTTTCATGCTGAAATCGCCGAGCGGGCTGAAATATTCCATTTCCTTCAGCCCGATAGCATCGTTAGTGGTGGGTTTTGTCCGGCATGCGCGGGTCACCTTTGTACTGCGCGGTAGCGATCCACGCCGCGCAAAACAGCGTCAGGCGAGCAAAGAAGTAGAAGAACGCCATTAGCCCTAGCACCGAACCAAATGCCGCGCCGGAGGGGGATTTCACCAGCGATGGCAGCGTCCAGGTCATGATCATTTTGATCACTTCAAACCCAATCGCGGCGATAAAGGTGCCGCGGATCAGCGCCTTCCTGCGCGGGCGGTGGCGCGGCAAGCGCCAGAAGATCCAGAAGAAGAGCAGATAGTTCGCGAAAATCGAAATGGCCAGGCCAATCAGCCGCCAGGCCGGTTTCAACCATTCGATGTAATCGAGGTGCAGTGCGTTAATAATCAACTGCTGCGCGGAGCCCGCCACCGAGGTTATTGATAGCGTCACGATCAGCGCGACTAACAGGCCAATGAGCGAAATAAAATCGCGGAAATACTTTACCCAGATTTTTTCTTCATCCTGCGCGTTACGCTCCCAGACATCGCGCGACTGGGCGCGGATCGCCTCGCGCAGGTTGCCGGTCCAGTTCACGCCGGAATAGAGGGCGATAGCCAGCCCGACAATCCCTACCGTCGTGCGCTGCTGCACGGCAATATTGAGGGTGTTTTGCAGTGTTGCAGCCATCGTCGGATCGCTCACGCTCATGAGTATTTTATTGAAGATGTCCTGCAACAGCGTCGGGTGCGAGGCGAGCACAAAACCGGCGGCGGCAAACGAGACCATCATGATGGGGATCATCGACAGAAACGAGAAGTAGGTGATGGCCGCGCCAAACTGGTTCCCCATGCGGTCGTTAAAGCGTTCAGTCGCGCGGATCAGGTGCGCCACCACAGGCCAGCGCTGGATCTTTTGCACCATGTCGGTGAGTGATGCCAGCGTAGTGCTGGCGGCTGAAGGGGCAGAATGTTTCTTTTCGGTGGGCTGCTCAGCCATCTTCCTGACGGGTTCGTAGTCGAGGTCTTGCGTCGGGCGTTTTTCATGATTTTCCGGCGTCATCAGGTCTGTTTTCCTTCTCCTGAATGTGTGGTAACTGAAATTATAGCTGCTAGTGGTCGACGTAATCCTTCAGTACGGTCGCCAGCCACTCCATAAACAGATGCACGCGGCGCGACAGATTACGGCGGTGCGGGTAAATCAGCGAAACCGGCATCGGTTCCGCGCGGTATTGCGGCAGGATCTCCACCAGCTTCCCCGCACGCAGCGCGTCGCGTACGCCCACGCGCGGAACCTGAATAATCCCTAATCCGGCCAGACAGGCGGCTTGATACGTTTCGGTGCTGTTCACCGTCAGGATGCCGCCAGTTTTCACCCAGTGCGTCTGCTTATCCTGCCAGACCTCAAAACCCGGCGGGCGCGTACCAAGGTTAACGGCGTAATGCACCAGCGCGTGGGAGGATAAATCGTCGAGCGTTTCCGGATAGCCAAAACGCGCCAGATAATCGGGGCTGGCGCAGTTAATGACTGACAGCCGACCGAGCTGGCGGGCGATTAGCCCGGAGTCTTTGAGGGTGCCGACGCGCACGACGCAGTCGAACCCTTCGCGAATAATATCTACCAGCCTGTCGCTGCTACTGAGCTCCAGTTCAATGCCGGGGTATTGTTGCAGGAAAGCGGGCAGGCGCGGGATCACCAGATTTTTCGCCACTCCGACCGGCATATCGACGCGCAAACGGCCGCTGATGCTCGACGGATCATGCAGGAACATCCCGTCGAGCTCATCCATATTCGCCAGCAGGTCTTTTGCCCGCTCGTAGTAAACCATGCCGTCCTGAGTGAGCTGGACGCGACGCGTGGTGCGGTGCAACAACTGGGTGCCGAGGTGCGTCTCCAGCGCCTGAATCTGGCGCGATACGCTACCCTTAGGAAGTCCCATCGAATCCGCCGCGCGGGAAAAACTCTCCAGTTCCGCCACGCGGATAAACAGTTGCATTGCGTAAATTTTATCCATCATCACGCTCGATTGTTGCCTGTAATGAAACAGTGAAGCGTAATTTAGCACCTTTATTGTTTATTCGTCAGCTAATAAGCTTTTTTCACAGTCTCACATCAGCGAAAACGAGGTTTCTTATGACACAACATATTGCTTTAGTGACCGGTGGCAGCCGCGGGTTGGGTAAAAACGCGGCGCTGAAGCTGGCGGCGAAGGGAACGGACATTATCCTGACCTACAACAGTAACGTCGAAGAAGCGCAGAACGTGGTGCGTGAAATTGAGCAAAAAGGCGTGAAAGCGGTGGCATTGCAGTTAAACGTCGGTGATATCACCGGGTTTGATGTTTTTGTGCGTAACATGCACGAGCAGTTGAAATCGGTCTGGCAGCGCGAGACGTTTGATTATTTGTTGAACAATGCTGGCATCGGTATCAACGCGCCTTTCGCCGAAACCAGCGTCGAGCAATTTGATCAACTGGTGAACATCCACTTCAAAGGTCCGTTCTTCCTGACGCAAAGCTTGCTGCCGCTACTGAAAAATGGCGGGCGTATTCTCAACGTCTCCAGCGGGCTGGCGCGGTTTTGTCAGCCGGGCTATGCCGCCTATGCCTCAATGAAAGGGGCGATGGAAGTGCTGACACGTTACCAGGCGAAAGAGCTTGGCGCGCGGGGTATTTCGGTGAATATCATTGCGCCGGGAGCGATAGAAACGGATTTCGGCGGTGGCGTAGTGCGTGATAATGAACAGGTTAATCAACATATTGCTGCACAAACCGCGTTGGGCCGTGTCGGCCTGCCGGATGATATTGGCGATGCGATTGCCGCGCTGCTGAGCGACGATCTGGCCTGGATGAATGCGCAACGCGTGGAAGTGTCGGGCGGGATGTTCCTGTAAAACCGGTCACGCCCGGCAGTTTTCGCTACCGGGCGTGCAGTGTTACTGTTTCTGAAAATGCGTTACCCGGATACGCACCGGTTGCTGTTTTTTATCCAGCGAGCCGCTGATGCCGACCAGTTCATCCGGCGACACGGATTTACCATCAAATATCGCCACGGGAATATAGACCTGAACTTGATCGGTTTTGTCGCGGAACAGGTAAAGATCACCGCTCTCTTTTTCAACCAGGTTACCGCGCAGCGAGACGGACGCGCCATCATGCAGGGCTTTTGCCTGTTTGACAGTCATGGTACGCGCATCTTCCATGCCGCGATAGCCGTCATCCATTTTATGCGGCGGTGGCGGCGCTTTGTCCGCTTTCAGACCGGGCGCATCTTCTGCGAATGCCGTCATGGAGAACAGCGCCACCAGACTGGCGGCGAGCACAATTTTCTTCATAACCTCTCCTGAATATTGCCAGAACACGTCTTTAAGCCTGGCAGAGCATAGCGAAGTATGCTGACGAATTATCGTTTTTCGTCATATTCGTGGCGCAGTAAGCCAAACAGCCAGTCGTTATGCCAGCTTCCCGCCAACCAGTACGCCTCACGCAGCTCACCCTCAAGGATAAATCCTGTTTTTTCCAGTAAATGCCGGGATGCGCCATTACCCGCCGTTACGGTGGCGGTGAGTTTACGAATGCCCCCTTCGTTAAAAGCGAAGTCGCACAGCGCTTTTAGCGACTCCTGGCCATAGCCTTTGCCCTGCGCGGCAGGCGCGAACAGGAAGCCGACTTCGGCGCAATCATCCTCGCGGTGAATATAACCGGTGACGCCCAGCGGTTCGTTTGTCGCTGTATCGCGTACCAGCAGGCAGAGCCAGTGTCGGCTGCCGGGGGACCAGGGAGCCAGCCGGGCATCAAATGCTTCACGGATCTCCTGTTCGCTGCGGGCATCGGCAACGTAGCGCATCACGTCGGGGTGTTGTTGCAGCGCAAGAAAGAATGGCCATGCTTCTTCTGTTATTGGCGAGCAGGTCAGTCTTGGGGTAAAAAGCATTAACACAGTGAATATCTCCTGCTGTTTTTTTTCGGCTTGAAACCACTATCACTGATAATAATCGTCAACTGAGCTATCTTTTACCTATTCATAAATAAAGAAAAAATTAAGCGCTCAGGTTGGCCAGTTAATTGTTTCTTCAGTTGTACTTAAAGGAAAATAATGACTCTCTCTGCCCCATTGAATACGGGTGAACAGTTTGAAAAATGCATTGCTATTATTCGCGAGGCGTCTGTTGAAATCTTATTGCTGCTGAATGTGCATTTTGATGAAGGTAAAGACCCGCGCTGGTTTTTGGAACAACTGGATGTTGCGCGCCTGAGTTTGGGTGGCTGGGGCGCGGTGGCTAAACGACTTAAACTCAACGATGCGGAATTAACACAGTTCACTTTACAGCTCCGTCACTTGCAGCAGCTCGTTCCGCGTTACGAGAACGGGCAGAATGTGACCGAGAATCAGCTTATTGCGGCGCTGCGATTTATCAGCGCGCTGGAAAACCTGCGTAATAAGCAGAAGTTGCTGAGCTACAACACCGCCTTGCCATCGGATGACGTGCAGCAGCGGCAAGGGCTTCAGCAGCTACGCGCTATGGAAACGATGATTAAATCGCTGGTGATGCAGGTATGGCCGGATAGTGAAAAGCTGCGTAATCACCTGAAAACCCAGTTTGGTGCCGATCGTGTGCGGCGCTGGTTACGCCTTGGCGATCACAACGATGTACTGAGCGGCATGCGGTTTAGCGAGCTGGCGCTGTTGCTGATAGATAAAAAAGAGTTTAGCCAGCGTTATGCCCGGCTGTTTAATGACGCCGCGGAACTGAACCTGCTAGTGGAACCGCGTAAAACGTTGCAAACCTTTCTGGATGATATTCGCCAGATGCGCGCAAGCGTGGTGTCAGGACAGCCGCTCACCTCTAATCAGCTGCTCTTATTGAACAGCTATTATCCGCAAATTACCGGACCGGTTCAGCGCGCGTTCGACGAGGGGCGCACGCAGACCAATCCCGCTGAAATATTGCGTGAGGCCGGTGGGGATTTAGACGCTTACTGGGAGCAGACGCGGAAAAAAGACCGCGCTGCCGGAGGTGATGCGATGCCGATGCGTGACAGTATAGATAAACCTGCAAAACGGTCGGTGCGCAGCCGCGAAGAGCGCGACCAGATGCTCTCTGGCGTGCTGTGGAGCGCGGTCGGCGTGATGGTGCTGATGATGGTGATTGGCGCTTTCTGGATGTTTACCAGCGGGATGTCAGCACCGGTGGCGCGTCAAGCCCGGGCTACCGTGCCGATTGCCGAGGATCGCGAACGACCCTCGCCCAAAGAGGAGCTCAGTCGCCTGGGGCTGCCGCGCGACGAAAATAACTTCCGCGCGGCGATTGATCGCAACGATACGCGCGTGGTGTCGCTGTTTTTACGCACCGGGATGAACTGGAAACTCTCCTGGACGGAAAACGCGGTGATAGCGGATTACAACGATGTGCTGGATCTGCTATTGCGATATCGCCTGCAAATGGATGAGAACCGCCCTTGCCGCCGTTTTATCGCGACGCTGACCCATGAAATGGCGGTGAACAACAAAAAGCTGACCTCGATTACGCGCGACTATTTACGCGCGTTTTGTACCGTTAAGCCGGTGGTAGATCGCCAGCGGTATGAGATGGAGCAGGCACAGTTGCGTTATGAAGCCGATCCAACGGATGAAAACCGCAAGTGGTCGGATATTCAGACCGCGATTTATGATGTGATTGATTAATTTTCCCAGGCGCATGCTTTCGCGTTGCGAACAGCAAATGGGCGCATCCTGGCACTTACCAGGATGCGCCCATACAGCCAATCAAGGGATAATCTGCGGTTGCCGCGCCAGCCTACGGTTCGCCGTACAAACCAATAAGACGGCGCACCACACCGTTTGTCCAGCCAAAACCATCCTGCAGCGGGTATTCACCCCCACCACCTTCACGCGGCGTACTGCTGGCGATGTGGTACTTCTCAATCAGCTTGTGGTGCTGCTGATAGTAGTGATTTACCGTCTGCAACCAGCTATGGGCGATTTCATTGCCCAGCGAGTCGTTTCCGTACATTTTGAAGCCCTGAATCGCCATCCATTGCAGCGGTGCCCAGCCGTTGGGTTTATCCCACTGTTCGCTGGTTTCGTACTCTGTTGCCAGAATACCGCCAGGCGTCAGCAGGCGCGCTTTTACGGCGTCTGCCAGCCGCTCTGCCTGCTCATGGGTGGCCATGCCAACATACAGCGGGACAATGCTGGCGGCGGAAAACAGCGCCATCTGCTCACGACGCCAGTCGTAGTCGCGATAACAGCCATTCTCGTCATCCCACAGATAGCGGTTCACCGCCGCGCGGCGATCGCTCGCTTTCTGGCGGAACAGTGCTTCGCGTTCTCTGTCGCCTTTCAGCCCGGAAATGTTGGCAATAGCGCTTTCCAGCTTGAACAGGAACGCGTTCAAATCAATCGGGATAAACTGCGTGGTGCGAATGCTCGCCAGCCGCTGCGCATCGCGCAGCCAGCGCGAGGAGTAATCCCAGCCGGAAGCCGCACCCGCGCGCAAATCGCGATAGACTTCACTTGCTGGTCGCCCGGAATGACGCGCGGTTTCAACGTCCTCAAGCCAGGACTCGTCGCGCGGCGTGTCGCGATCGTCCCAGTAACGGTTGAGCAGCGAACCGTCCGGCATACGTACCGCGTGGCGGTACGCCTGGTTCAGCGCCAGCGATTCCGCGCCATCCATCCAGAACGCGTACTCCATTAACAGATGATCAAGGTAGCGCCGCGCACCGCGTACGCCGTCCTCTTCAAACAGCTCGACCATCAGCGCGAAAACCGGCGGCTGCGAGCGGCTCAGGTAGTACGTGCGGTTACCGTTCGGAATATGACCGTAACGCTCAATCATCCACGCGAAGTTATCCGCCATACAGCGCAGCAAATCGTCGCGACCGCTCTCCGCCAGGCCCAGCATGGTGAAGTAGGAATCCCAGTAATAGGTTTCGCGGAATCGCCCGCCGGGCACAATGTAAGCCTGCGGCAGCGCCAGCAGGGAAGACCACGGAATGTGATCCTGCGGCTCGCGGGTGAGGATCGGCCACAACTGGTCGATATGCTCTTTTAACGAGTTCTCCGGGTTGGAGACGTACGCTTTGGAGTAGTCCTCCGGCATCCAGAAATGCGCTTTCACGAATTGGCGCAGATCGAACTCCGGTTTACGTTTGATTTTGCGATAGCGAATCAGAATATCGAGCGGATCCATTTTCGGCGCGCAATCGGGAAAGGTTTTGCTGTCGGCAAAAATGCGCGACGACTGCACGTGTTCAAACAGTTCAAGGTAACGATCTGCAGGGGTTAGCGCGTCGGACGCCGGTAACCCTTCGATCATTTCCGGCTCCGGCTCCGCCTCGATCATTTCATCCAGTTTTAACTCGCACGGATCGGTTTCGTAGACGATCTCTTCCTCAATCACGAACTCGACGGATTCTGCGCTTTGTAGTTTCTGGTTGAACATAAGGATTATGGCCTCCGGATGTCGTCGTAAAAAATTACGGGTGTTGCCCGGCTATCTATTAAGCGTAGACATTCGCTTCGATCCGTGAAGGACGAAGTGTGCGGTCGATCACGTTTTAGCACGGCGTGAAATTAACGCAAAACCCCACAACCTACTGATTAATAGTGTATAAAACGTACAGAAGCAAAATTAACGCAGCGGCCAATTTAGGAGCATTCGTTTTGCAACGATTTGTGAATAATCGCCCGCAGAATCTCATTATGGGTGGTCGCTGGTAAATCTCCCCGAAATGACTGAGGAAAAGCCTTTGCAGCTCGTCTCTATTACGTTAGAGCAATGTCTCAATATCCGCCATACGGTACTGTGGCCGCATCTTGCCCGCAATGCTTCGCGTGTAGAAGGCGATGACGATGCCCGTCATTTTGGCGTGCTTGAAAGCGGGCAAATTGTCAGTTGTTTATCGGTTTTTATGCTCGATGAACGGCGGTGCCAAATCCGTAAATTCGCCACCTTACAAACGCATCAGCAGCAAGGTTATGGTCGTTTTCTGTTGCAGAGCGTGCTGGAAACGTTAGTCCAGGCAGGCGTTGAATTTGTGCAACTGGATGCCAGAACGTCGGCAGCGGCATTTTACGCACGTTTTGGCTTTATTGCGCAAGGCGAGCCGTTTTACAAAAAAGAAGTACAGTACATTCGTATGTCGCGGGGATTGTAAAACCCGGCGACGAACGCCGCCGGGGGAAGGATTAACGCGGGATTTGCTGCGTAATGCAGTGGATGTTGCCACCGCCGAGCAAAATCTCACGCGCCGGAACGCCAGTGATAACGAAATCCGGGAACATCTCTTCGAACAACGCCTGCGCTGCGCCATCGGTCGCTGGATCCAGCTGCGGGTAAATAATCTGCTGGTTACTGACCAGATAGTTAACGTAGGAACCCGCCAGGCGGTTACCTTCGTGACGCTCAATCGCCGTGCCTTTTTCGACATCGCTGGTCTCTTCAGCGCTGGCGAACATGGGCCGCGGAGACGGCACTTTCCACACTTTCAGCGTGCGCCCTTGCGCATCTTTGGTGTTTTCCAGCACCTCAAGTGCGGCAACGGAGCGCGCGTATTGTGGGTCGTTCTGGTCATCCGTCCAGTGCAGTGCGACTTCGCCAGGACGAACGAAACAGCACATGTTGTCGATATGCCCGTCGGTTTCGTCATTGAACACGCCTTCCGGCAACCAGATAATCTGCGACACGGCCAAATAATCGCGCAGTTGCTGCTCGATCTGCGCTTTGCTCAGATGCGGGTTGCGGTTCGGGTTCAGCAAACATTCGGCGGTGGTCAGCAACGTGCCTTCGCCGTCGACGTGAATGGAGCCACCTTCCAGCACCAAATCGGTGTGATAGCACGGCATCTGGTGATACGCCGCAACCTGCCCGGCGACCTGTTGATCGCGATCCCAGCTTGCATACAAGCCGCCATTCAGCCCGCCCCAGGCGTTGAATGTCCAGCTAATACCACGCTTTTCACCCGCGTTATTGACCACCACGGTTGGGCCCGTATCGCGCATCCAGGCATCATCGCTTTCCATTTCCACCAGCGTCACTTCCGCTGGCATAGTGGCACGCGCTTTTGCCATTTCGGCGGCAGGCACACCCATGATCACCGGCGTGTTGCGCGAAATCGCTTTGGCGACAGCGGAAAAAGCCTGCTGAGCCGGCGCGGCGTCAGCGCGCCAGTTATCGGTGCGGTAAGGCCAAATCATCCACACCGCCTGGTGCGGCGCCCACTCCGCCGGCATGGCGAAACCGTCTTTGACGGGCGTGGTCAGCTGTACCATCGCTTAGCTCCTTACGCTGCCATCGGAGGTGGCAATCGCGCTGTACATATTCGGACGGCGATCGCGGAACAGCCCCCATGCGGCGCGCTGCGCGGCAATGGCGTCGAGATCGAAGGTGTGCACCAGCACCGCTTCGTCGGTTTTGTTTGCCTGCTCGACCAGCTCACCCGTTTGGTCGGCGATGAAGGAGGAGCCGTAGAAGGTCATTTCCAGGCCTTCGATGTATTTACTGGTTTCGGTGCCAATACGGTTAGACGCAATCACCGGAATGACGTTCGCGGCGGCGTGGCCCTGCTGAACGCGGGTCCAGTGCGGCTGGCTGTCGATATCCGGGTAAGCGGGTTCAGAACCGATCGCGGTCGGGTAGAAAATAATTTCTGCGCCCTGCAAGGCGAGCACGCGTGCGGTTTCCGGGAACCACTGATCCCAGCAGATGCCGACGCCGATTTTCGCATAGCGGGTGTTCCACACTTTGAAACCGGTATCGCCAGGGATAAAGAACTGTTTCTCCTGGTACGCCGGGCCGTTCGGAATATGAGTCTTACGGTAGGTGTCCAGCACGCTGCCGTCGGCATCGATCATCACCAGCGAGTTGTAATAGGCGTTGTTGCACTTTTCAAACAGGCTCAGCGGCAGCACCACTTCCAGCTCTTTGGCCAGCGCAGAGAAGTGTTTGATCAATGGGCTATTCGCCACTTCCTGCGCCAGCGCGTAGTGTTCCGGGCTTTGATCGATGCAGAAGTAAGGCGCGGCGAACAGTTCCTGAATCAGGATCACCTGTGCGCCTTTGCTGTGCGCTTCACGCACCAGACGTTCAGCATTTTGAATGTTCTTATCCAGATCCCAGCTACACGCCATTTGCGTTGCGGCGACGGTTACATTTCTCATAAAAAACTCTCCCGTTGTTCTCGGTTCAGGCAGTGCAAATTGTCAGCACTTATTTTGCTGCAAACTATAGCAACGAAATACGTTATGCATAAAATGTATTATTATCATGAAAACATGAACAGGATGCATAGTGGTGATCGACCTGAATTTGCTGCGGCTGGTGCCAATTCTGGCGAAAGAGAAGAGTGTGACCCGCGCGGCGCTGAAAGCGAATCTGTCGCAATCTGCCTTTAGCCATGCCCTGAATCGCCTGCGTGAGCAACTCAACGATGAGATGTTTATCCGCACGCGCAACGGTATGGAACCGACACCCTACGCCGCGATGATGATCCCGGTGATCGAGAGCGCGCTCAGCAAGCTGGATACCGCCACGCGCGGGCCAAGCCATTTCGACCCGTTGCGTGATGCGCACACGTTTTATATCGGCGCGGTGGACTATTTCGAGTTCATGTTTATGCCGGTGCTGACCGCGCGATTTAAAACCATTGCGCCGAATGTCCGGCTTTCGGTCGATATTCTTTCAGAAACCATCAAGGTTGAGCGGGTAGAGCAGGGGCAACTGGATGCGTTTATCGGTGTCGATAACGTGCAACACATTCCCCATTATTTTAATAAACATAAACTTATCTCTGACCACTTTGTCGCTATCGCTTCTGTTGAGCGTACCGATTTGCCGGAACAGCTCACCATCAGACACCTGGTGAGCGAGGCGCAAATCCATTTACCGGCGGTCAGCTCCGGGGCGGATCATATTGACAGCTGGCTGCTCGAACAGCATCTCTATCGGCCGCTGGCGACGGTGGTGCAAAGTTACGCCGTTGGCGGGCGCGTGGCGGTGGCGACCGGCTATTTAATGTGCGTGCCGTTTCGCATTGCCAGGGAACTGGCGACAATGTTGCCGCTGCGCATTATGCAACTCCCGGAGGGCGCGCCATCGTATGATTTGCTGCTGCTGACACATCGGTTGTTCGACTACCAGCCCGCAGTGCAGTGGCTGATTAACGAACTGAAGGCGGTGAGGATTTAGATGAAAGCGCTATTAATTCGCCATCCGCAAACCGAGTGGAACCGGGCAGGGATTATCCAGGGGCGGCTCGATAGTCCGCTAACGCCACGTGGGCACGAAGAGAGCCACGCTTTGCTTCGCGGGCTGCTGGATGCGGGGATCCACCCTGACGCTGTTTTCTCATCGCCGCTCGGCCGAGCGCAGCAGATGGCTTTGCTTATTGCTGTGCAATATCAGTGTGATATCCGCCTCGACGAGGCGTTACAGGAGCAAGATTTCGGTGAGTTTGATGGCCGTTTGCTGAGCGATATCCGCCGGGAATACCCTCGGTTCGCAGAGGATGAAACTTTTCAACCGCCGCAGGGTGAATCGCCAGGGCAGGCCGCGCAGCGGTTGCTCGACTTTTTACACCGCTTGCCGGGCATCTGCCCACATCACACGGTAGCGCTGGTGTCGCACGGGCAAATTATGCAGGCGGCGATAGCGCAGTTGCTGGAAAACTCCCTCGACAATGTGGCGCGTTACCACCATCCCAACGCCAGCTATTCGCTGCTGGAGATCAACCACAGCACCTGCGAGGTGGCGCGCTGGGGAGTGGCCAGCCATTTGCTGGGGTTAAAAACTGGCTGAATGCCGCGCCTGATGGTCACTTCTTAAAAAAACGGATGATCTTTTGCCACAATGACGTTTTGGTTGCAGGGCGCGCCCACGAAGGGTTGAGCAAATCCCCCGGCAGCAGATAGGGACGATCATCATCATCGCGCAGGTGCGCATTCAGAGCTGTGGCAATCTCCAGCATCTTTTCGTAGAGCGGCTGCGTGGGCGATTTGCTGCAGATTTCTCCATCATTCCACTCCAGCCAGCAGGTTTCTTGCCCTTTCCAGATGGCGTGAAATTCGCCATTTCGCCGATCAAAAGCGAGCTCTTCATCATGATTCACCAGTTGAACCCACTCTTCGCTGCCGATCGGTTGCGTTTCGCTTTCCGTCCAACATTCCGCCCGGGTGATATGCATTTCCCAGCCCATCCGTTACGCCTTTTCCGTTGTTGAATTGTCAGATTATCGTGCCAGAAAATATCGCCTGAATCAGGGGGGAATGGCATGTAAAAAAAGAAGCCCCGATCGGGGCTTCTTTTGTGTGTCGCTGTTACCCGTGGCAATTAGCGCATGGTGACAAACTCTTCCGCTGCGGTCGGGTGAATTGCCACCGTGTTGTCGAAGTCTTTTTTGGTTGCGCCCATTTTCAGCGCCACCGCAAAGCCTTGCAGCATTTCGTCCATACCGGAGCCGATACCGTGAATACCGACAATTTTCTCCTCCGGGCCAACGCACACCAGCTTCATACGACACGGCTGGCGGTGAGTGGTCACCGCGGTATACATCGCGGTGAAGGAGGATTTGTAGATTTTCACCTGGTCATCGCCGTACTGCTCGCGGGCCTGCGGTTCGGTCAGGCCAACGGTGCCAATCGGCGGATGGCTGAACACCACGGTCGGGATGTTGCTGTAGTCCAGATGCTCATCCGGTTTGTTGTTAAACAGGCGTTCGGAGAGACGGCGACCGGCTGCCACGGCGACCGGCGTCAGTTCTACCGCGCCGGTGTTATCGCCCACCGCGTAAATGCCCGGCACGCTGGTGTTCTGGAATTTATCGACTTCGATATACCCTTTGTCGTTGGTTTTCACGCCGGTGACCGCAAGGTTGAAATTATCGGTTGCCGGTTCGCGGCCAATCGCCCAAATCAGGCTGTCCACGGTTTGTGAACGACCATCTTCCAGCGTCAGCGTCAGGCTGCCGTCGGCGTTTTTCACCACCTCTTTTGGCACGGCGTGCGTGTGCAGTGTTGGGCCTTCTGCCGCCATCACTTCAACCAGCGTTTCGGTAATTAACGGATCAAAGCTGCGCAGCGGCGCATGTTTACGCACAAACAGGTGTGTCTCCGCGCCCAGGCCGTTGATCACACCTGCCAGTTCCACGGCGATATAACCTGCGCCAACCACCGCCACACGTTTTGGCAGCGCGGGCAGGGCGAAGAAACCGTCGGAATCAATACCGTATTCCACGCCCGGAATGTTCGGGTGGCTTGGACGGCCACCGGTGGCAATCAGGATATGATCGGCAGTGATCGTTTCGCCGTTCACTTCCACGGTTTTGGCATCGACAAAGCGCGCGAAACCCCGGATCACATCGACATTATTTTTACCCAGCACGTTATCGTACGAGGTGTGAATGCGGTCGATATAGGCGCTACGGCTGGCAACCAGCTTGCTCCAGTCGAAGTGGTTCACGGTGGTGTCGAAGCCGTAATCCGGGCCGTACAGATGGATCGCTTCAGAAATCTGCGCCGCGTGCCACATCACTTTTTTGGGTACGCAACCGACGTTCACGCAGGTGCCGCCAAGTTCTTTTGCTTCGATCAGCGCGCATTTTTGACCGTACATAGCCGCACGGTTAATCGATGCGATACCGCCGCTGCCGCCGCCAATAGCGATGTAGTCGTAATGTTTGCTCATGGTTGTTTCCTTAATCCTGAACGAAGTCGAAAATATTCGCGATTGTAGCGCGCAGCCGAAAAGGTTCCACCAATGGCTGCGATTACTCCGGCACCACCTGGTGAATCAGCGTATGCCCGGTACCGGCTGGCACCAGTTTGCTGTGCAGCCATGGCAGCACATTGTTCATCTGCGCTTCGAGTTTCCACGGCGGGTTAATCACAATCATGCCGGAAGCCGTCATGCCGCGTTGGTCGCTGTCCGGGCGCACGCCAAGCTCAATTTGCAGAATGTTGCGAATGCCGGTGGCTTCCAGATCGCGCAGCATGCGTTTGATTTGCTGGCGCAGTACCACCGGATACCACAGCGCGTAAACGCCGGTAGCAAAGCGTTTGTGCCCATCGCTGATGCCGCTCACTACCGCCTGGTAGTCGGTTTTAATTTCGTAGGGCGGATCGATGAGGATCAAACCACGGCGCGAAACCGGCGGCAGCTTGGCTTTTAACTGCTGATAGCCGTCAGCGCGCTCGACGCGGGTACGGCTATCTTTCTGGAACTCCTGGCGCAGCAGCGGGTAGTCGCTCGGATGCAGTT
Organism: Kosakonia pseudosacchari; assembly: GCF_015167415.1. NCBI lineage: Bacteria > Pseudomonadati > Pseudomonadota > Gammaproteobacteria > Enterobacterales > Enterobacteriaceae > Kosakonia > Kosakonia pseudosacchari. Next base: position 4,624,353 of record NZ_CP063425.1, on the reverse strand, counting down.
CAGTCAGTTGCAGGCTGTCCTGCTCGCGCAGCAGTTCACGGGCAATCAGCGGTGAACCGGGGTAATAACGTAACTGCCCGCTACGGTTGAAATGGCGAACCACGTTCATGTAAGGCTCCAGCTCAGCCGGTAGATCATCCTGCTGCCAGATACGCGCAATGCCTTCCAGATATTCACCGGTGCGTTCTGCATGTTCACCGGAAAGCTGATAGCGCCCGGCACCTGCGTGGGTGTCGAGATAGAGAAACGGTTTCTCTTTTTCTTTCAGCGCTTCGATGATCAGGCTCTGAACGGTGTGTTTAAGGACGTCGGCATGGTTGCCTGCGTGGAAGCTGTGGCGATAACTGAGCATGGGTACTGAGATTCCGGAAAATAAACGAGATTTCGCACAGTTTACCGCAGATTGGCGCGGATTACCGTAGCCCGGGCCCGCTTGTTTCAGTGGGGCGTAAAAGGTTTCAAAACATAACGGTGTCATGAAAATGTCAAACTGCGGGGCTAGCGTCGCTTTCAGGCAAGGTAATTGTTTGAATAAAAGGATAAAAAATGAAAATCCGTCTTACGCTTTTAACCGCCGCGCTGCTGCTGGCTCACCAGGCGAGCGCGAAAGATATTTCCATCATGCAGGCGCGCGATATCGCGAATACCACGACGCCTGCGTCAGAAAGCCAGGCGTATGTCGCGCTGGAAGCGCAGTCGCTGGCGGGGTTGCGCCAGGCGTTGCAGGGAAGTGCCTCCTCGTTGACGCGCGATCAACTTGAGCACTCAGCCCAGCATCAACAAGCGGACAACGCGTGGCTAAAAGCCCGGAATTATGACTTCCAGGTCAAAGCCAGTCAGCAAGCCGGGATTGCACTGCTTTCCGCATTTAGTTCGCTCCCAAAAACGATACTCGACGCCAACCTGCAAACTGCCGAGGAAATTAACCTCAACGCGACAAAAGGTTTGCGCCACCAGGCACTGGCTGATGCCGAAGGCATCAACTATCTCTACTTTATTGCCGATGCGCTGGGACCAAAACTGGGTAAGGCGTTTCTCACCGCCTATGACAAAGGCGAGTTGGGTAAAGCTGCGGCGTTGATCAAAGCTACGGAGATCAGCACCGGCGCGGCGAAAAAGCACTTTGATTACAAACGTCCGTTCCTGATTGCTGGCAACACCATTCACCTGGTGGCGGACGATGTGGTTGTAAAAGACAATAAAGCCTACACCGCAGACGGAGGTTCTTTCCCGAGTGGTCACACCAATACGGGCTATACCGATTCGCTGCTGATGGCGGAAATGCTCCCCGAACGTTTTGACGCGCTGATAACGCGTGGTGCGCGCTACGGCTACTCGCGCGTGGTGTTAGGCGTGCATTACCCGCTGGATGTAATGGGGTCGCGCATGGTGGCGCAGCGCAATGTGGCGCATTACCTGAACGATGCGGCTTACCGTGCGATGTTTAACGAAGCCCGCGATCAGCTGCGTACTGCACTGGAAAAAGAGTGCGGTACGACACTGGCGCAATGTGCGCAGACCGCCGACAAAGACGACCCTTATCGTGACCCGGCAATGCGCGATTTCTACCGCTTTACAATGACCTACGATTTGCCACACCAGAAAGGGGCCGCGAAAGCGGTGACTGTACCGCAAGGTGCAGAAGTGCTGCTGGAAGCGGCGCTGCCGAATCTCTCTGCGAGCCAGCGCCGAGCATTGATGGTGAAAACGGCCTTACCGGCGGGTTACCCGCTTTCCGGCACGACAGATGAGCAAAATTTCTGGCAGCGTTTGAACTTGTCGGCCGCCTTCGAAATGGCGCACAAAACGCGCTGAGGTACCCTTATGATCACGCCCGGCTGGCGCAATGTCGCCGGGTTTTTTCTTCGCTGCTGCTTATTGCAGCGATACCCCGCTAAGCGCAACGTCCGGGATTGAAATCTCCTACACTTAACCCCATGCTAGAAAACATTGCCAGGCGCCTAAGCGCCTTATTCACCTCATTCCAAGGACTGCGCCTATGACCAACCCTTTATTGACGCCTTTCGTGCTGCCGCCGTTTTCTCAAATCCTTCCTGAACATGTCGTTCCCGCCGTGACCAAAGCGCTGGAAGATTGCCGGAACGCGGTGGAAAGCGTTGTCGCGCAGGGCGGCCCGTATACCTGGGCGAATCTTTGCCAGCCGCTGGCGGAAGTGGATGACCGTCTTGGCCGCCTGTTCTCGCCGGTCAGCCACCTGAACTCGGTGAAAAATAGTCCGGAGCTTCGCGAGGCTTACGAACAAACGCTGCCGCTGCTCTCGGAATACAGCACCTGGGTTGGACAGAACGAAGGGTTATACAACGCTTATCGCGATCTGCGCGACGGCGAACACTACGCTTCGCTGAGCGTCGCTGAGAAGAAATCAGTGGATAACGCACTGCGTGATTTCAAATTATCGGGCATCGGCTTGCCGAAAGAGAAACAGCAACGTTACGGCGAAATCGCCGCGCGTCTCTCTGAGCTCGGCAACATCTACAGCAACAACGTGCTGGATGCCACCATGGGCTGGAGCAAGCTCATCACCGATGAAGCGGAGCTGGCCGGTATGCCGGAAAGCGCGCTGGCGGCGGCGAAAGCACAAGCGGAAGCCAAAGAGCAGCAAGGCTGGTTGTTGACGCTGGATATCCCGAGTTATCTGCCGGTGATGACCTACTGCGATAATCAGGCGCTGCGTGAAGAGATGTATCGTGCTTACAGCACCCGTGCTTCCGATCAGGGTCCGAACGCCGGGAAATGGGACAACAGCCCGGTGATGGCGGAGATCCTCGCGCTGCGCCACGAGCTGGCGCAACTGCTGGGCTTTGAAAGCTACGCGTTCAAATCGCTGGCCACCAAAATGGCGGAAAATCCGTCGCAGGTGCTGGAGTTTTTAACCGATCTCGCCAAACGTGCGCGTCCGCAGGGTGAAAAAGAGCTGGCGCAGTTGCGCGCTTTCGCCAAAGCCGAGTTCGGCGTGGATGAGCTGCAACCATGGGATATCGGCTACTACAGCGAAAAACAAAAACAACACCTTTACAGCATCAGCGACGAACAACTGCGTCCGTACTTCCCGGAAGAGCGTGCGGTAAACGGCTTGTTCGAAGTGGTGAAACGCATTTATGGCATTACCGCCAAAGAGCGTAAAGATATCGACGTCTGGCACCCGGATGTGCGCTTCTTCGAGCTGTATGACGAGAGCAACGAGCTGCGCGGCAGCTTCTACCTCGATCTCTATGCTCGTGAAAACAAGCGCGGCGGCGCCTGGATGGACGACTGCGTGGGGCAGTTGCGCAGAGCCGATGGTTCGCTGCAAAAACCGGTGGCTTATCTCACCTGTAACTTTAACCGCCCGGTGAATGGCAAACCGGCGCTGTTTACCCATGATGAAGTGATCACCTTGTTCCACGAATTTGGTCATGGCCTGCACCATATGCTGACGCGAATTGAAACCGCCGGCGTGGCGGGTATCAGCGGTGTGCCGTGGGATGCGGTCGAGCTGCCGAGCCAGTTTATGGAAAACTGGTGCTGGGAGCCGGAAGCGCTGGCGTTTATCTCCGGTCATTACGAAACCGGCGAACCGCTGCCGCAGGAGCTGCTGGATAAAATGCTGGCAGCGAAAAACTACCAGGCGGCAATGTTTATTCTGCGCCAGCTGGAATTCGGCCTGTTCGATTTCCGCCTGCATGCAGAGTTCAGCCCGCAACAAGGGGCGAAAATCCTCGAAACGCTGGCAGAAATCAAACGCCAGGTCGCGGTGGTGCCAGGACCGTCGTGGGGGCGCTTCCCGCATGCGTTCAGCCATATTTTCGCCGGTGGTTACGCGGCGGGTTATTACAGCTACCTGTGGGCCGATGTGCTGGCGGCGGATGCGTTCTCCCGCTTCGAAGAAGAGGGGATTTTCAACCGTGAGACCGGGCAGTCGTTCCTCGATAACATCCTGACCCGTGGCGGTTCGGAAGAGCCAATGGATCTGTTCAAACGCTTCCGTGGCCGCGAGCCGCAAATTGATGCGATGCTTGAGCATTACGGTATCGAAGGCTAACGCAGTGAAAATCTGTTTGCTGGATGAAACAGGCGCCGGAGACGGCGCCTTATCTGTTCTTGCGGCCCGCTTTGGGCTGGAGCAGGACAACGACAACCTGATGGCGCTGGTGCTCACGCCGACGCATCTGGAGCTACGCAAGCGTGACGAACCGAAGCTCGGCGGGATTTTTGTCGATTTTGTCGCTGGCGGCATGGCCCACCGGCGTAAGTTCGGCGGCGGGCGCGGTGAAGCGGTGGCAAAAGCGGTCGGTATCAAAGGCAGTTATCTGCCGGAGGTGGTGGATGCGACCGCAGGGCTGGGGCGCGATGCGTTTGTGCTGGCGTCAGTGGGCTGCCGGGTGCGGATGCTGGAGCGTAATCCGGTTGTCGCCGCGTTGCTGGAAAATGGTCTTAATCGCGGCTATGCCGATGCAGAGATTGGCCCGTGGCTGCGTGAACGGTTGCAGCTGATTCACGCCTCAAGCCTGACCGGTCTTGCGGATATTAAGCCGCGCCCGCAGGTGGTTTATCTCGACCCGATGTTCCCGCATAAGCAGAAAAGCGCGCTGGTGAAAAAGGAGATGCGGGTGTTTCAGTCGTTGGTTGGCCCGGATCTGGATGCCGATGGTTTACTGGAGCCTGCGCGTCAGCTCGCGATTAAACGCGTGGTGGTAAAACGCCCGGATTACGCGCCGCCGCTGGCGGGGATCGCGACCCAATCGGCTGTCGTCACGAAGAGTCATCGCTTCGATATCTACCCCGGTTCCGGAGAGTAAACATCCGGGTGGCGTGGGTTGCTTCCTGTAAGCGTGAACCAAAAACCGGCCCCATCGATGAGTTTAAAATCCCTCGACAACGCGGAGCCAAAACCTGTTGATGGCTACGCTCAGCGCATGGGTTTTGCCGTGAGCAATAAAAAGCCCGGCCGCATTGTGCGGGCCGGGCGGTATTTAGCCTAACGTTACGCCGTTAGCGAAACATCAATCTTCTTCTTCATCCCGCAGGGGAACAATCAGCATATCGACGTGCACGGTGTTAATAAGCTGACGCGCGGAAGACATCAGTTTGCTCCAGAAATCCTGATGGTGGCCGCACACCACCAGATCCATATCGTATTTCTTAATCGCATCTACCAGTACTTGCCCCAGATCGCCGCTGCCGCTCAGGGTTTCAGTGATCGGGTAGCCCGCGTTGGTGGAGAGCTCTGTCAGCGCCTGATGTGTTTCGTCGGAGATACGTTTTTGCATATCGCCGAGGTTAACGTCGATAAGCCCTGTATAAAGATCGGAATAGTTCACATCGACATGAATCAGGGAAACTTTCGCGTTGTAGGGGCGCGCCATGGATACTGCTTTCGCAAGCAGTACTTTGCTTTCGGGAGCGAGATCAACTGCGACGAGAATATGTTTGTAAGCCATAGTGTTACTCCTTCCATAAGTTGTCGATGACCATCGGGGTTAAAACCCCCTGATGCTGTTGCACTGCGCCCGCATCCTGCGTTTCACGTGAGCGTAGCGCCCGGCCTTAAAGATCTCTTTGAGAAGATATTTGTACCTTATAACGCTCTTTTAGCACCGTCAATCAACCTGGATCACGATTCACTTAAGCAATATTTACAGCCAGATGCATTGATGATGCTGACGCTTGTGGCAAAAAAATAAACTGATCTCCTACACTATAAATAAACCGTACGGAAAACAGACGGTGTCCCCCAGTTGCCTGGCGCATGGAAGCGAAGCCAATTGCGGGACACCGCCTGTGTTGTCATCCCGTTCGGCGTTTGGTAATACTCTTCGTTGTTTGGCTTGGTTGGGTATCCGGGAGCGAGGGTCCAGGAGCGAATCTCTGTGGGCGGTCGCCGGGGAGGGGATATGGTAATCAGCACTGTTGCGCTGTTTTGGGCTTTGTGTGTCGTATGTGTGGTTAACATGGCGCGTTATTACTCATCGCTGCGCGCGCTGTTAGTGGTACTTCGCGGGTGCGACCCTCTACTTTATCAATACGTGGACGGTGGCGGCTTTTTCACTTCCCACGGTCAACCGAGCAAACAGATGCGGCTGGTGTGGTATATCTATGCCCAGCGTTATCGCGACCATCATGATGATGAATTTATTCGCCGCTGTGAACGTGTACGCCGTCTGTTCATTTTAACCAGTTCGCTCTGCGGTCTGGTGGTGGTGAGCCTGATTGCACTGCTGATTTGGCACTGAATTGAAACCATAAAAAAACGGGCCAGCAAGCTGGCCCGTTTTTGTCGCGCGCGAAACGCGTTAAATCAGATGCAGCGCCAGCCAGTACAGCACGCCGGACAGAATAATCGATGCTGGCAGGGTGAAGACCCAGGCCATCAGAATATTGGTCACGGTTTTACGCTGCAGGCCACCGCCGTCGACGATCATTGTCCCGGCAACAGAAGAAGACAGCACGTGCGTAGTGGAAACCGGCATCCCGGTGTAACTCGCCAGACCAATAGAAACGGCGGCTGTCATCTGCGCGGACATGCCCTGCGCATACGTCATGCCTTTCTTACCGATCTTCTCGCCGATCGTTGTCGCCACGCGACGCCAGCCGATCATCGTACCCAGACCTAACGCCAGCGCGACGGCCATGATTATCCAGATTGGCGCGTACTCGATGGTGCTCAGCATATCGCCTTTCAGCTTCTTCAGCAGACGCTGATCGTCAGCGCTGACTTCCGGCTGCTTCGCCACCTGGTCGGTGATATCAGACAGGCAGAGCATAATGCGACGCAACTGGCTGCGTTGTTCCACCGGCAGTTTGTCGTAGCTTTCAACGTTGGTCAGCATCGTTTTCGCGCGATCCAGCGCCATAATGGCGCGGCCCGGATGGCAGTGGAACTCACCCGGTTGGGTGGCCACTTCTTCCGGCGTTGGGATGAGCGGATCGATACCGGTCACTTTTTGCAGCAGCGCCGGATGTTGCTGGAAATACGTTTCCACGTTGTTGACGGCATCACGCGTACGAGTGATGTCGTAACCAGAGGCATTCATATTGACCACGAAGCCCGCAGGCGCAACGCCAATTAGCACCAGCATGATCAAGCCGATACCTTTCTGACCGTCATTCGCACCATGCGAGAAACTCACGCCAATCGCGGAGAGGATCAGCGCGATGCGCGTCCAGAACGGCGGCTTTTTCTTGCCGTCGATTTTCTCGCGTTCAGCAGGGGTCATATGGATACGCGCACGTTTTTTCGTGTTGCTCCAGTAACGACGCAGGATAAACACCAAACCGCCAGCGAAGACCAGGCCTACGATCGGTGAAACGATCAGCGAAGCGAAGATATTCAGCACTTTCGGGATGTTTAACGCGTCCACCACCGAGGTGCCGGTCATCAACGCATTGGTTAAACCAATACCGATAATCGCGCCAATCAGGGTGTGGGAGCTGGAAGCCGGCAGGCCCAAATACCAGGTGCCCAGGTTCCAGATAATAGCGGCCAGCAGCATGGAAAAGACCATCGCCAGACCATGCGCAGAGCTGACATTCAACAGCAGATCGGTGGGCAACATATGCACAATCGCATACGCGACGCTCAACCCACCCAGCAAAACGCCGAAGAAGTTAAACACCGCTGCCATCACGACCGCCAGCTGAGAACGCATAGCGCGTGTATAAATGACTGTTGCTACGGCGTTCGCTGTGTCATGGAAGCCGTTAATGGCTTCATAAAACAGAACAAAAACCAGAGCAAGCAAGAGTAACAGCCCGGTATGAAGATCCAGGCCGGCAAACAAATGTACCATAGGTCGTTAAGCCATTTTGAGGACATGAACGCGGCGCATTATCAGGGACATTGGCAGCGTCGGCAAAGTGAATTATGTATTTTTTTTGACATTATTTCTTAAATTAAACTGCGATTTTAAAATTAATTTATATTTTTCAATACCCTGTTACCTTTCGCGCGTATTCACGCTGGTGCGACCAGCATGAACTCTTTACAATCCGCCACGATTTATTAATGAGGGTGCAGTTGTGGAAAAGTTTGATGCCATTGTTATCGGCGCCGGTGCGGCGGGCATGTTCTGTGCGGCGCTGGCCGGGCAGGCGGGTCGTCGGGTGTTATTGCTGGATAATGGCAAAAAACCTGGCCGCAAGATTTTGATGTCCGGCGGTGGACGCTGCAACTTTACTAACCTTTATGTCGAACCTGCGGCATATTTGAGCCAGAACCCGCATTTTTGCAAATCTGCACTGGCGCGCTACACCCAGTGGGACTTTATCGAGCTGGTCGGTAAATACGGCATCTCCTGGCATGAAAAGACGCTGGGTCAGCTTTTTTGCGATGATTCGGCGCAGCAAATTGTCGATCTGCTGGTGGCCGAATGCGAAAAGGGCAACGTTATCCAGCGCCTGCGAACGGAAGTGCTTAGCGTTGAGCGCAACGACGATGGCTATACCTTGCAACTCAACGGCGACAGCGTGCAGGCGAAAAATCTGGTCATTGCGTCCGGCGGTTTGTCGATGCCAGGGCTGGGTGCCTCGCCGTTTGGTTATAAAATCGCCGAGCAGTTCGGTTTAAAGGTGCTGCCAACGCGCGCCGGATTAGTGCCGTTTACCCTGCATAAACCGCTGCTGGAGCAGATGCAGACGCTTTCCGGCGTTTCGGTGCCATCGGTGATCACCGCTGAGGATGGTACGGTTTTTCGCGAAAACTTGCTGTTCACCCATCGGGGATTATCCGGTCCGGCCATTTTGCAAATTTCCAGCTACTGGCAACCCGGTGAATTTGTCAGCATCAACTTACTCCCCGATGTCGATCTGGACGGCTTCCTCAATCAGCAACGCGATGCGCACCCGAATCAGAGCCTGAAAAATACGCTGGCGATGCAGTTGCCAAAACGGCTGGTGGAGTGTCTGCAACAGACGGGGCAGATCCCGGATGTCACATTGAAGCAGCTCAATAGCCGCGAGCAGGAGAATCTGCTTGCGCTGCTGACGAACTGGCGCGTGCAGCCGAATGGCACCGAAGGTTATCGCACCGCGGAAGTGACGCTTGGCGGCGTCGATACCCATGAGTTGTCTTCCCGCACCATGGAAGCCCGCAATGTGCCGGGGCTGTACTTTATTGGTGAAGTGATGGATGTCACCGGTTGGCTTGGCGGGTACAACTTCCAGTGGGCGTGGTCGAGCGCCTGGGCCTGCGCGCAAGCCTTAGCGGCGAAGCCCTCTGCCTGAGCCCGCGTTGCGCTGAATAAAAAAGCCCTGTCCGGGCTTTTTTATCGCCGGTGAAACGCTAACGTCTCTTTTGTTACAGCGGCACACCTGAGCCAGTGGAGACGAGGGCGCTTTCAGGAAAGGTGTGGTGCTTGCTGAGACTGTATTTGTCCACGGTTTCGAACATCTCAGCGAAAAGCGCATCATCTTTCTTCGCCCAGAAGGTATCCAAATCATCTCCGCCCCATATCTCGTGGGTATGGCATACAAATTCAAGCAAACCATTCTCATGCGGCGTGAAATCGATACGTTTAGCGCTATTTGCCGCAATAATGTGTTGATAAAAAAGCACGATCTTACAGTCGCAACCTTGCGTGTTGTACAACGACAGGAATTCGTTGAGATGTTCCCGTAAAAGAGAAAGATCGGAATGCTCGGTGATTCGGTGATGATAGAGAAACACAAAATCTTTTTTGCCCCGATATTGTAGCTGGCGGGAAATGCGGCGTTGAAATGCGCGGCTGTCTTCTTTAATTCTTAACGGGTCATGATGGGTGAATTCAAAACCCAGCATATGCCTTTCGCTGTAATGCCCCACACATTTTTCATAAAACGTCGAGCGCACAACAGCATGCTCGCCATCCGGGAAATGTTGTAAATGCTCTTTTTCCAGTAAATGGCGATAATCGTCTTTTTCCATTTGCAGAATATATTCAATATTCGAACGCCCGGAGGAAAAAACCGAGCTGAAGGATTTTCGGTTATGTCGGCGGAGAATATCATCAGGAAGGCAATTCTCACCCAATGAAACCCAAAGTACTTGCGAAGTGAAATTATTGCGATATTTCCATTTCTTATGCAGGTTACGCATCGTTCTTTTCAGCGATTTGAGGTTATCTCGCACGCGTTGTTTAATGGCTTCGCCTTTCATCAGGGGCACCTCATGTTGTTATTACACCATTCCAAATAAAGCGATGAGTCACCTTATCGCTGCTGATTTTTATCTATTTCGCTGCCTTTTAATGTATGCGCAGAGAGAAGATAACTTCTTGTTATATTTAGTGTTGACTGGTGCAGATTTGCTATTCTGCGTAAGTGTTGTGAAATAAAGAAATTCGCTTTACTGACAGTGGTCAGTAAATTACGGGCATATGAGTGACAACCGCGATTACGTGTGTTTTGCGGGTATTTAAAATAAGAAACGTTGTTGATGGCCAGGTGATAATTATTTCTTCTGGAACCTAAAAAATTATGCCAGCCATAATAATAGAGTTAGGTCATATACATGATATATCCTAAGTTAAGCTCTTCATTAAGAAATTCCTCACGGCGCAATGCATTAGCGCCATGAACAGGAGATGAATTTGATATAAAGACTCACACGCCGTTACATATTTTACACTTTGTCTTGTCTTAACCCCTCATCAGGAAAATCCCAAAATAGCCCGCCCGACTTGATGCAGGTCGCGGAATGAAAATAAAGCCGCGTCAATTTTTCATCGAGCAGACTGTTTTTACGCCTTTAATGTTTATCGCCATCTGCCGATAACGTCAGTACGCCCTTTGTTGCGCAAAGACTGAAAATACTTCTGACAAGGAATGAGAATGAAAACCGGCATGTTACTTCTGCCTGCACTACTGGCCGCCGCGATGAGTGCGCAATCTGCTGATTACCCTGAAATACAGGGAAAAAAAATCATCAGCAACACCGTAAACCCATTATTGATGATGCGCGTGAATGACCGCATTTCCGCCCTCAACCAGCTCGTTTTCAGCGACGGGCAACACATTAATCGCTGGGATGGTTTTGATTGCACCACCAACAAAGCGGTAAAGCTGTACTGGGAAATGCTGGATGATAAAGAGGAGGTGATTCGCCGCTTCTACGGCGACAGCTACGACCGCTACGCGGAGCCAAAGCCCCAAAGCGCGCTGGATGATATTGCTAAAAATCTTTGCCAGTCTCCCCGGCTGAAAAACCCGGAGTGGGTTTATATCGAGAAAAAGTCGAAATACGACACGCCAATCCTGCTGGATACGGCCTCTGTATTGCGGGTTAATGAGTTGCTGATCGCTAAAATTGGTTTTGAATACAGCGAGATCACGTTCGATCCGCCGTATGACGCGCCCTACGATTTGAAACTTGAAATACATGCCTATGATTGCCAAACCCAGCATGACAAGGTCATGGCCGGTCTGGATATCACGCCAGAAGGTTATGTCTCGGACAGCCTGACCGGTAAACCGGCAGAGCGCCGCGCGGACACATTTGTCAACACACCGGCCACCGACGCTGCGTTCAAACAGCTTTGCGCCATGAGCACGCCGACTGCGTTTAAAGGGGAAGGGGTGTACGTTCCGTCAACGAAGAAAAAGAGCGTATCCACCCTCCTTGGCCCGATGCTGCCGGATTTCACCAATAATGCACCGCAGTGGATGGCCCAGTTCCCGCTTCCGGCCGATCTCGAAAAACAGGCGGTACAAATTGTGAACCCGTGGGCTACGCCGCGCTTTAAAAAGCTGACATGGGACATGCAATGGGGTGACAACGAGGTGGTTCCCATGCAACTGGATGTGCAACCCAACGGGTTAATGCTGTTGCTGGAAAACTACAAAATGTTCAAAGCGCAGCGCCTGACGCTCGGTAATCTTGGGCAGTTCAAAGGCGGCACCAGCATGAGTTATGCGCCAACGGTGGTTAAGCAATTACAGACCAACCTGCGTTTTCCGTTGCATCAGGGGCAGACATTTACGTTTGATACCGTTTCGTCGAAATCAAACAAAGACGATAAGAACACGGTGATTAATCGCCGGTGCGAAGTGACCGGCAGTGATGACGCGCGCCAGATCAGCAGTGCGTTCAGCGGGCGTTACTGGAAAGTCTCCTGTGAAACGCAAAGCGACAGCGGCACGATAAAAGAGACGCGGGCCTGGCTGTCAGATTTGAATGTCTTTATACCGTTAACCGAGTGGGAAAAAGGCAAAGAGGTACCGGTGAAAATGACCAATGTTGCGGTAACACGCTAATTAAACGTAAACCTGAGCCGGCTGGCTCAGGTACAACCGTTAGTCAGACCGTCTGGCGGCAATGCAGAATACGCAGAAGCGTTATCCTCAAGTGCCATGCGTTGAAACAGGAATCAACGCATGGCGCTATCAGTAGCGGCGGAAGGAAGAGAGTTTATGCAACTGGCGACCACGACCGTCAAAGTTATCCTCGTTCAGCCAGCCGTTCATCATTGAGGAGAGCCCCGGCCATTCGCGCACGGTAATTGAAAACACCGTAATATCGCTCAGCCGTCCTTTACGGATTTTTTTCTCGCGCAAAACCCCTTCTTTCACAAAACCAATGCGTTCCGCCGAATGGATGGCGTCCGCGTTATAACTGCCGGTGCGCCATTCACATCTGCGGTACTTCAACTGGTCGAAAAAATAAGACAAAACAAGATAAAGACTTTCGGTACTCATGCGGGTTCTTTTCATTAACGGCGTCCAGTTAACGTCGCCAATATCGAAAGAACCATTTTCCTGATCGAATTTCCCGGTATAGAAAATGCCTTTTATTTGCTTATCAGCTTTATCTTGTACCGCGAAATAGATTCTGTCAGGGCGTGAAGCGAGATTTCTGAGATAGGCATAACATGCGGTCATATCTTTCGGCCGGGGATCTTCAAGATAAGTCCAGTCCCGGTCATCATCAATACTTTGCCATTCCGGAAAGAGATCTTCCGCGTGATCCACGACAAGCGGTACAACGTCGCAGTAACGGCCTTTAAGCGAAATTTTTTCTGGCAGCGGGCGTTTTGTCCAGTCCTGGATTTCCTGACCAATGCGCTGTCCATACTGATTAAAAAATTCCATTATCCCCTCCTGATTATTACGAATTTAATCCTGCTTAACTCTTATTAAATGGGTGTTAAATGGCAATGACGTAAAGAGCTATATTTTATCGGCATATAATTATGAGACTTTATATAATCACGCAAATAATATAACGGCGGGTGTTTTAAAAACTTATACTGCTTTTCATCAGGCGTGTCTGCGCTTTCGCGTGAAAGTGGGAGAATAATCGCGAAACAGGTATTGCGTAATTTAACTTAGCGCTTTTGAATAACACGGTCGCAACAGCACCATAGCAATTTAACGGCATAAGATTTGGCCTAAGCGTCATTTTTTCGCGATTATTCAGCGTCTGCTTTTGAAAAAATGACTCTTTTTTTAGTAGGTTAATCGCGGATTAGGATAATTCCTGGCATTTCTTGTCGCGAAAAACCAGACAATATTGATCTTTTTGTTTACAGCAATCGTGCGGTAGCTTTTTTCCAAACCCGTAACGTTAAACTTCTGGACAGCACCCGGAATCGTGCATGTCCCTACGTCAGGATCCGATTTATGAGCAATCGAATTACTGTTCAGTTACCCGTCGATGGACTGCTTTTCTGGAAAATCTCCGGACGGGAAGCGCTGTCCGAAGCCTTCACCTTTAACCTGCAGTTGCTGGGCACCGACGCGCGAATGGACCGCAGCACGCTGCTGGGTAAATCGGTGACTGTCGCTATTCCGACACAAACGTTGACCGGCGCGCCGCGCTACCTTAACGGCAAAATCACCCGCGTGGCGGTGAGCGCCGTTGAGCTTTCCGGCACCCGTTACGCGGTGTATCAACTCACCGTGGAACCCGATCTCTGGCCGATGAAGCGCGACCGCAATCTGCGCATCTTCCAGGGGCAGACCGTCCCGCAAATCGTGAAAACCCTGCTCGGCGAATACCAGGTCAACATTGAAGACAAACTGACCGGCAGCTACCGCACCTGGGACTACTGCGTGCAGTACCAGGAGAGCAGCTTTGATTTCATCAGTCGTCTGATGGAGCTGGAAGGCATTGCTTACCACTTCCGCCACGAAGCGGACAAACACACGCTGGTGCTGACGGATGCGGCGACGCAGCATGATCCGTTTAGCGGTTACGAAACCATTCCTTATCACCAGACCCCTTCCGGCGGCAGTACCGACGAAGAGGGCATTAGCCAGTGGGCGCTGGAAGATAGCGTCACGCCGGGGCTTTACAGCCTTGATGACTACGATTTCCGTAAACCCAACGCGTGGCTGTTCCAGGCGCGGCAAAACCCGAGTTCACCCACGCCGGGCACCATCGATGTTTACGACTGGCCGGGGCGTTTTGTTGAACACGGTCACGGCGAGTTTTACGCCCGCATCCGCCAGGAACGCTGGCAGGTGGAGCATCAGCAAATTGAAGGCACGGCGACGGCAATTGGCATTGTGCCGGGCAGTACGTTCCAGTTGACCAATGCGGCGTTCTTTAACGACAACGGCGAATATCTGGTGACAGCGGCGAACTACTTTTTTGAAGAGAATCGCTATGCCAGCGGCGCCGACAGCGAAACCATTCACCGCATTGATTTCAGCGTTATCCCCTCATCGGTGGTGTTCCGCCCGGCGCAGCAAACCGCGTGGCCGCGCACGTACGGCCCGCAAACTGCGCGCGTCGTTGGCCCGCAGGGGGAAAGCATCTGGACGGATAAATATGGCCGCGTAAAGGTGAAATTCCACTGGGACCGGCTGGCAAAAGGCGATGACACCAGCTCCTGCTGGGTGCGCGTCTCCAGCGCATGGGCCGGGCAGGGCTTCGGCGGTGTGCAAATTCCGCGCGTGGGCGACGAAGTGGTGATCGACTTTATCAACGGCGACCCGGACCGGCCGATTATCACCGGACGTGTCTATAACGAAGCCAGTATGCCGCCGTGGGCGCTGCCCGCTGCCGCCACGCAGATGGGCTTCCTCAGCCGCTCAAAAGACGGCTCGGTGGATAACGCCAACGCCCTGCGCTTTGAAGACAAAGCGGGCGAAGAACAGGTGTGGATCCAGGCGGAACGCAACATGGATACGCACGTCAAAAACGACGAGACACATACCGTCGGCGGTTCACAGAGTGTGAGCGTCACCCGCGATTACACCGGTTCGGTTGCAGGCAAACACACCCAGGCAACACAGCTCTCACACGAACAACTGGTCGGCGGCGGCTTTACACAAATGGTGCAAGGCCCGCTGGTACAGGCTTCTGATAACAGTATTCAACTGGTGGCGGGGCAATCGGTGCTGACACTGGGCGCGAACGGCACCGTCACGCTGAAATGCGTGGACTTTCAGATCGATGCTATCGGTTCGGGCGCTATCAACACTGCGGGCCTGCTGGATTTAAACCTGACAAAACCGACAAAAGGTGAAGATGCGCAACCCACCATTGCGCAGATCCAGGCGGCGGTTAAAGCGGCATTTAATCAAGGGACGGATAAATAATGGCGACGGCGCAATTTGTACTTTCCGAAGGCGAACTCACGCTGCCGGATGCTTACCAGGATCGCAGCATTAACGTGCTGAAATTCAAAGAGAACAACGCCACGCTGGTGATCACCCGCGCGTGGGATATCAAACCCGGCGATGAAGAGAGTTTCCTTAACCAGCAACTGGCGAAAGTGAAACGCAGCATGCGCAAAGTGGTGACGGGTGAAACGCAGGACAGCACGGTTGCCGGTCAACCTGCCCGTGAGGTCTCGCTGCGTTTTGAAAACCAGGGCGCGGTGATCTATGAAAAACTCGCCGTGACCCGCATTGACGATCACCTGCTGGTGCTGACGCTCAGCCGTACCATGCCGTTTGATACGGACGCCGACGCGTTCTGGACATCCATCCGCACCGGTTTACATCTGAGGGCGTAAGGATGACGGATTACATCGCGGCCCGCATTGAAGACCCGCTGGTTCATAGCTCTGCGCTGGCGGATCTGGTCAGTGGGCTGGTAGAAGGGGCGATTGTCCTGGGGATTATGTTCGTCGCCGGAACGGGCATTGGCGCCGTGGTGGGCGCGGTGGCGATTGGCGCACTGATGGTCAGTGGCACGCTGGGTAAAATTGGCGATGCGGCCGGGAAAATGGTGGACTCGCTCATCGACCCCGGACCGCCGGATGCGCATATTGTATCCGGCTCGGACGATGTCTTTATCATGAAAAAAAACGCCGCGCGCGCCGCCGCGACGGTGGACAGGAACTATTTAGAAAACCTTGCCGCTGCGCCTGCCGATGAGAGCATCGACTGGGCAGCCATCGGCATGTTAGCCCTTGCTGGTGCAGCAGCGGTGATGAAAACCGCCCTGAATCCGAGTGCGGCGCTGCTGGCGGTTGCCGAACGCGCCAGCCATCTCACGCTCGACGACATGAAAAAGTGGGGCTCCAACCTGTGGGATGATTTGACGCAGCCGATGGTGGAGAGCGCCGATCCGCATGCCACGCCGATGCCGAAAGATAATGTCGACTGTAAAAAAGGGCACATGGTCACCAGTAGTAACTTTGTCGCCCAGGGCTCCAGAACCGTTTTAATCAACAACCAGCCAGCCGCGCGCAACGGCGAGAAAAGTACCTGCGAAGCCGAAATCAAAGTCAAAAAAGATCCGCGCGTGCGCATCGGCGGCGAAACTATTACCGTGCGCGATATCCGCAGCGGCAAAAATCAGCTCGCCTACCTGATTGGCAACCTGCTGGGGAGCCTGGGAATCGGCGCGCTGTCGCGCCTGATCAAAATGGCCTGTGAGCGCCAGCTTATTCGCGGTCTGCTCAAAGAGATCATCTGCCCGCTCGGCGGCATGGCCGTTTCACAGGTCGTTTCCGCCGCAGCCATCAGCGCAGTGAATACCGCTTTCCCGGTGAACATTCCTACCGGCGCAAAAGTCCTCGCCAAAGAAGAGGATCTCGATTTTGTGCTGCCAGACCGTATGCCGCTTTACTGGCAGCGCATCTATCACAGCCGCAACCGCGCCACCGGCATGCTCGGCACCGGCTGGATGCTGCCGTTTGAAACGCGATTGCTGCGTCTGGCCGATAACCAGCTGATCTTCCGCGACATGAGCGGGCGCGAGCTGGGGCTGGGCGAAGTGCTCAGCGGCGATATGATCTCCTACCCTGAAGATGGCCTGAAGCTGTTTTGCAGCCCGAACGGGGCGATGGTGATTCAAACCGGCGACGGCGAGCAGCAGATTTATGAGCCGGACCCAACGCGACCCGGCGAGTGGCGCATGCACCGTCTGTATGATCGCCATGAAAACGCTCACTATTTTAGCTGGAACGAACAAGGTCAACTGGCGCGTATCTCCAGCGATAACGAAGCGCTGGATGTGGAACTGGAGTACGAAGCCGCGTTCGGGCGGCTGCGTGCGGTTTACCAGGTTTGCGGTGGCGCGCGCCATCTGCTGGTGTCCTATCGCTATAACGAACAGGGACAACTGATTGCCGTTACCGACGCCGATGATATCGTCACCCGTCAGTTCGGCTGGGATCGTGCCAGCGATATGCTGGCCTGGCACGGTTTTGCGACCGGTTTAACCGTGCATTACCAGTGGCGTCCCGCCGCCGACTCCAGCCACTGGCGCGTGAGCGCCTATCAGGTGCATGACGAGCAAGGCGCGGTGCTGGAAAACTGGCGTATCGACGCCGATGAAACCCAACGCTACGCTCGCGTCAGCAATGATGAAGGCGTGGTCAGTGAGCACCACTGGGATGCGCTGTACCGCATCACGGACTACACCGATGTGCACGGCGGCAACTGGCAATTTAGCTGGTCGGGCAAATCCGAGCAGCCGCTGGCCGTGATTCAGCCGGACGGCGGGCGCTGGGAATATGCGTGGGACGATCGCGGCAACATGACGCTGGAGCGCGATCCACTCGATCGCGCGACGCTGAAAACCTGGCATCCGCTCTATGATTTCCCGCTGACCGAGGTGTTACCGGACGGCGCAAGCTGGCGCTACGAATACAACCTGGCGGGCGATGTGGTGTCGTTGACCGATCCTGAAGGGGACGTAACCCGCTTTGAGTGGAACGACCAGGGCGATTTACTCCGCCGTATCGACGCGCTGGAAAACAGCCACCGCTTCTGGTGGGACGCGCTGGGGCAACTGATCCGCGAAGAGGATTGCTCCGGTAACCTGAGCCGCCGCCAGTATGACGATGCCGGTCGGCTTGTGCTGACGACCGACCCGCTTGGCAACACCGAACGCTATATCTGGAGCCCGGCAGGCCGCCTCAAAACGTTCATCCGCGCCGATGGCCGCGAAACCCTTTTCAGGTACAACAAAGCCGGGCTGTTATGCGGGCAGAGCGTAGATGGCGTCAGCGAGCGGAAAGTGACGCTTAATGCGCGCGGGCAAGTGACAGAAGCCATCGATCCCGCCGGTCATGTGACCCGTTTCCGCTTTAACCGTGCGGGTCGCCTGGTGACGCTGACCAATGCCAACAACCAGCAATGGCGCTTTGATTACACCGCCACCGGTTTACTGACCCGTCAGTATGATTACGCCGGACGGCAAACCGATTACCAGTACAACGCTCTGCAACAGGTCGCCACGCTGGTGCGTCACCCGGTTAGCGGCAGCAACCTGCCACCGCAGGTGATGAACTACGAATATGACGCGCTTGGCCGCATGATCGCGCGGGAAACCGAGCAGCACCGCACCGAGTACCGCTATAGTGAACTGGCAACGGAAGTGTGCCGCTATGTCTACAGCGAGTGGCGTCAGGCGGCGATTGATATGCGCGAGCCGGAAAATGCCGAAGTGATTGTTTTCCAGCGCAATAAGCTTGGCGATCTGGTCAGCGAAGAGAACCATGCCGGCAAATTTGAACATCAGTACGACGCATTAAGTAACCTCAGCGCCACCACATTCCCGGACGGGCGGCAGATGCAGTACCTGCGCTACGGCACCGGGCATCTGCTGGAGATGCAGCTCGTCTTTGGTGGCAAAACGCTGCCCATTACCGGTTACCAGCGCGACAAACTGCACCGCGAAACCCATCGCACGCTGGGCGCGCTGGAGCTGGAGACGCAGTACGACATCGCCGGACGCATCACGCAGCGCCGCTGCATGGACAATGTGCGCGATCGGCTGGTCTTCGAACGCCGCTACCAATGGGATCGCGCCGACCAGATTATCCGCCAGATGTACACCGACGGCGCGCCGCCAACGCCTGCGGAGAAATACCGGCAGTCGCTGTGGGGCTACGACGCGGCAGGGCGCATGACGCAAAGCATCCAGCCAACCGGTGAAGAACGCTTCTGGTATGACGCGGCCGACAACCGCACCACGCCGGATTTACCGCCGGTGTGGGACAACCTGCTGAAACGCCTGGAGGGTGTGCGCTGGGAGTATGACGGTTTCGGGCGGATGACTGAACGCCACGACAGCTATCGCGGCACGGTGCAGCGCTTCAGTTATGACGATGAACACCGCATCAGCCAGGTGATAATTGAGGGCGACACAGAGTTCACCCGAGCCGAGTACCGCTATGACGCGCTTGGTCGCCGCACGGAAAAACAGGTATGGCGACGCCATACCCGTAAAGCGGAACGCACGCAATACTCGTGGTCGGGACTGCAGATGGTCGGCGAGTGCAGCGACAGCAACCCGGACGCGGCCGTGCAGTATATCTACACGGAAAACAGCTACGAACCACTGGCCCGCGTCGACAGTCGCGGCGGGCACGCGGAGGTGTACTGGTATCACACGGAACTGAACGGTCTGCCGGAAAAAGTGACCGACAGCAGCGGCGAAGTTGTCTGGCAGGGCGTTTCCACCACCTGGGGACGCAGCGAGCGGGAAAACAGCACAGCGGATTGGGATGTGCCGCAGAACCTGCGCTTCCAGGGCCAGTACCTCGACCGCGAAACCGGACTCCACTACAACACCTTCCGTTACTATGACCCCTGCGGCGGGCGCTACACCCAGATGGACCCGATAGGGTTACTGGGTGGGTTGAATACGTATACGTATGTGGTGGATCCGCTTACTTGGGTGGATCCGTTGGGGTTAATGAGCTGTTCTAATGATGCGGCTATTTTAAGGAAAAATATGACTGAGGATGGAATGATCACTCCCGGATATAAAAATTCCGCCCACCATATAGTTATGTCGAACTCCAGCGATCCTCGAATGGTTGCGCTTCGTGCAAAAATGGATGATTTCGATTTGCACTTTAACCATTCTTATAATGGAGTCTTTTTACCTACCAGCTCACAAGATAAACTCCTTGCAAATGCAATTAGCCCTGCACATAGTAAAATACATACTAATATATATAAACAAAATGTTTATGATAGATTGATAAATTCTAAAAATGCTGATGAGTTTGTTGATGGCTTAGAAAATATTCGGCAGTTAATATTAAATGGTGAATTTAATTATTAGGAGATAGCGATGATTGAGATGGCTGAATTGCAGAGGTACTATGATAATTTACTTAAAGAACAGAGAACTAAGCACGATGAGTTAGTTTGTGAAGTTGAGAGGAAAACGGATATTATAAAATATTCGGATAATGTTTTGGTGGAATTTTATCCGTATGAAAATGAAATGTATGGTTTAAAAAAGGGTGTTGAAGTAGATAAACCAAATGAAATAGATAAAGATATCATGAGGAATTATTTTGACACCCAAGGTTTTTTAATTATGACTGAAAACGTTTTAGCTGGAGATAGAGTAACAAGTAGAAGTTTTTATTCTTACACAGAGAAATTCGCAGAGCGTATATCATTTCAAAAAATTGGAACGTTTAGGCTCAAGTCCATCGCTCGTGTTTACAAAAGGAATAACAACATAATATTATTTAATAAAGGCACTTTTGGTGAAGGTATTTGGTGCTTTAACTATCGTAATGGTTTATTGGATAATGTGTCTATAAAAGAAAAGAGTGTGTCAGAAAATATTGAGAAAACAAGAAGTATTCAATGCATGTATAATGATGATAATACTCTTATAGAGATCATAAATAGATATGAAAATGGCACTGAGCAAGTAATGTATAAAAGAAAGAAAAGCTCTTAGGAAAAGTGGCAATGTAATATGTAATGCCAGCAAGATGCTGGCCTTAATATTGAATGATGGGGGGGTAATATATGGGCGGAAGTTGTGTCTGTTATTGTTATGGATAACATTAGGGGCTATGAAATCATTTGATTATCAGGCTCATAGATGATGAAGTAGTCTTTTGATTTATCAAAGTTGCTTTGGATACTACGATGATTTCTATTTATAAATGACAGTTCCTATCTAAAAAATCAGTGATTTAGTATACAACAATTATCCCGGGCTGATGTTGATCTGAAGTGCTTATTTATTATTTTTTTAAGTGCAAGAGATTATATGGGTATTTTAAATTATGAAAATACTGCATTCTAACTTACTGAGCGTAAATTTGTTTAGAAATTAATAAGTTTATTGCCTATCATGAATATATTATTTGGTTTTTATTTTTTGGCTTTGGTTTTATAAAGTTGCAATCAGCTAAAAATGTAATTAAAGATTCTATTGGCTTATTTTTTTTCTTGAATTTATACAGGATGTATATTGTTTTAATATATTTTGATAAATATAAAACACTATCTTGGAAATAGGTGAAAACAAGTAAGCCACAAGTAACAATCCCCAGCCTTCAGACATAGGGATACCACTCATTACATTAAATCCCAAACATGAGAAACCCACTTCAATTAAATATCATAAACCCGCTCTTCCGGTAACAACTCAAGCGCTTCGCTGATGCGGTCATTTTCTACCAACTCATGAATTTTCGTGGCAAGTTCCGTAACATCGGTAATGTTCACAATCCATTTCTGGCAGTAATCGGCGACCGCCTGATTGCGCAACCCTATCTGAATCGTGCGGTGATCCAGTTTGTTCAAACGGATATCACGCTCCGAATCCCACTGGATAACCACATCCGACGCTTTTATTTGGCTTTGCCATTCGGCTTCTTCTGTCCCGGAGTTGCGGTGATGGCTTAATACTCCCTGATTAAGAATTTACTTAAACCCATCATGGCTCAGATCAACCGCCAGAATCCGGTGCTGATTTGGATCTTTCTTCCCCCAGCCGGAGCGGTACATCATCCACAGAAAAGAGGGTTTTATCCATGTCATACGGGTCATACTGAAAGGCGGGGAGACGAAGGTGCCATGCGCAAGGGCGCTGTCCGAAATGGCATCGGAATAAGCCTGATAAACGCGGATAAAATCGTTGTTATAGAATGCTCTTAACTGCTTTTCGGCAGTTAATTCATTTGCCTGCTCTTTTTTCATAATTATTATACTCATCCTACGTGAACAAAATGGCGGATCAGTCTATCACAGCGCTTAGCGTCGATGTGTGCATGATTACGAAGCCTAAGAGACATTAGCATTCGAATAATCACGTCATTATGCAAACCGCATTCCACCTCCCGTAATGTAACAAATTACATTCAGCATAAAAAAATTTCATCGAGACTTTTTGACAACAGACAAGGTGGCTGATCTTAATTATGCCGCTAACTGTTTTCCATGTGATGTGATTGATAGCATAAGCAATATATACCTGTGTCAGAAATTCCTTATCGGGCTTGAAACGCATGCCAATGATAAACGCGTTCGGAACAAGATGGGTGACCTACCAATAACCGTAGTTTTTATAATGAAAATATAGTGTATACGATTTGTCGTACATTATTTTATGGACATAACAGCCGCTATTCGATGAAAAAATATTTATAAAAGAAAAGGTAATGTATGCGCTACACTCCTTGGAAAGGCTCATCATTTCCAGCAATGTGATAAAAGAAATTATTCGCATGTAGTAATGATTCATCTGGGATCTATTTAATTTTATATATCGTGCATCAGAGTTGGTTTAAGGGTTACATAAGGATGGTTATGGTTGACTTTAACGCGGATATTGTGAGCTTTATATCATTAGGGAATGTTCATCTTGGGGATTCCATTGATCTTTATCTGGAAGATATATTTAATAATTATACTGTGGAAATAAAAGAATATGCTCTGCCTGCACCATCCAGTGAAATCCGCTATGTCTATTCAGTACAAAATGGCACCTTAATAATCACCACCACCACGGATGATATTATTGTTTCAGTCGGCTGCAATGAAAACTATGCCGGTAAATATAAAGATAAATTATATGCCGGTATTACCATGGCAGAGCTTTCTCAACGTAGCAAAGCGCTGCGTATCCTGAACGGTACGCTAATCGTTGACCAGGATTACGGTCTCTCATTTACGCTGCCGCCGCCATACGATGAGATTGCCGATTCCCTTGAGCAAATCCCGCATAATTTATCGCTTAATGAAATTTATGTCTGCGATCATTCCGGCTGGATAAACCAATAATAAGCCACTGTTGCAAACTCCGTTAATAATGCTGTCTGAGGCAATTCAGCATTAAGGAAAATCAACGGAGTTTTTTATACCGATATTAGCTACGCCATCAAACCCTGCTGTTACATCGTCATTGCCAATCGCTGCTGCTTGACCAGGCGACAGCGCCTTCAGGCGCATGGGGGCAGCAGAAGAGAGAAGAAAATCAGTCGTTCACTCCAGCGCTGCGGGCGTGGGCTGAAACGACATGTTTTTCAGCGAAAACACCCACACTCGACGTCAGGCACGCTGACGTCAGTGATACCTTCCCCTATACTGCGGAAAACAAAAGAAAATAACCGCTTCGCTACATTTACAGGGTAAAGAATGGATACGGCTGAATTCTTCGCGCAGCTCGCGCGACAACTGCTGCTCTCTGCACCGCTCTTTTTATTGATTGCGCTGGGATATTGCCTCGGGCGTTTTGCTCACTGGCCGGAATCGGTCAACGAAGGGCTCAACCGCTTCTGCTTTAATGTGGCAATTCCCTGCATGCTGTTCAAAGTGATGAGTAAGTTTTTCGAAAGCCCGCCGGTGGATATGCGGCTGCTGATTGCCTACTTCGGCACCTGTTTTGTCATCTATGTGATTGGGCGCATCGCGGCGAAAAGCGTGTTCCGTATGGACGCGGTTTCTGCCTCGGTGTTTGGCCTGGCGGGCATTTTCTCCAATAACGTGATGCTGGGCATTCCGGTTGCCATTATTTTGCTTGGTGCATCTAGCCTCTCATCGGTGGCGCTGGTGCTGGTGTTTAACAGCCTGATTTTATGGACACTGGTGACCGTGTCGGTGGAATGGGCGCAAAACGGCAGCTTCTCGGTGCGGGGAATTGGCAAAACGCTGGTGAGCGTGCTGCGCAACCCGATTATCATCGGCATCTTCAGCGGATTCGCCTGGAGTTTCCTGATCCATCGTCCGCTCCCGCAATTCCTCGATAGCCCGGTGAGCATGGTGGCGCAGGTCGCCGCGCCATTAACGCTTATTACCCTCGGTATGAGCTTGTCGCGCTATCAGATCCGCAAAGGATTACCGGAAAGTTTGACCATCTGCCTGCTGAAACTGATTTTGATGCCGGCCTTGATTTGGTTAATTGCCTGGTTGCTGCATCTGCCGCGTGAAGAGAGCCAGGTAGTGGTGCTGTTGGGGTCAATGGCGGTGGGGATTAACGTCTATCTGATGGCGCAAAAATTCCAGGTGCTTCAGGGCGCGACGGCGACCAGCATGCTGCTTTCTACCCTGCTGTCGACCGTGACCACGCCGCTGTTTATGATCCTGATGACGCATTTCTATCCGAACTGGCCCTGAGGCCAGCCGGAAAGCCGTCAAACGATATCATCCACCACGCCGCCGTCCACGCGCAGCGCCGCGCCAGAGGTGGCTGAAGCCTGTTTCGAACAGACATAGACCACCATATTCGCCACTTCTTCCACGGTGGCGGCGCGCTGGATAACTGAACTCGGGCGATTCGCCATCACAAACTCTTTCGCCAGCGTTTCCAGCGACTTACCCGTTTTCTCCATCTCCTCTTTCATCATGCCGGCAAAACCGTCTGACAGGGTTGGCCCTGGCAGTACGCTGTTGACGGTGACGCCGCTCCCGGCGACAAATTTCGCCAGACCGCGTGCCAGCGAAAGCTGCGCGGTTTTCGTCACGCCGTAGTGGATCATATCTGCCGGGATATTCAGCGCCGATTCGGAAGAGATAAACACCACGCGTCCCCAGCCTTTTTTCACCATTGCGGGCAGCAACGCACGCGAGAGGCGAACCCCCGACATCACATTGGTCTGCCAGTAATTCTCCCAGGTTTCATCGTCGGTGGCGTAAAAATCCAGCGGGCCGTAAATCCCGGCGTTATTCACCAGAATATCGACCTCACCGCTTGCTTTCAGCAGTGTTTCCACGCCCTGCGCCGTGCCGAGATCGGCAATCGCGGTACGCAGCTTCGCCCCCGGCACCTGTTTTGCCAGCGCCGCTTTCGCCTTATTCACCGAGCCTTCGCTGCGCCCGTTAAGGATCACTTCTGCGCCGCTTTCCGCCAGCCCTTTGGCAATCGCAAAACCAATACCGCCCGTTGAAGCGCTGACCAGCGCGACTTTACCATCGAGTGAGATCTTCATTGTCTGCCCCTTATTCAGTGGATTTCACAAATGCATTAAGGCTAGCAGTTGAGGCACAGATCGCGTTGCCAATTGTTGCTCATAAAGTGTGCGTGTCGGGTTAATACCCGCCGCGGTATGGCGGCGGCAACCTTACTCTTCGGCAGCGAGACACTGCAAATGACCATGACGCACGCCGCGCTGGGCGATAACGTCGTCGGCGAAGTGTTGCACATCGCCCATCTTGCCTTTCAGCACGGCGATCTCCAGGCAATCGTCGTGGCTGATATGCACATGCAGCGTGGCGACAGAGAGGTCGTGATGATGGTGTTGCGTGGCGACAATACGGCTCGCCAGGTCGCGCTTCTCATGTTCATACACATATGACAGCACCGCGTAACCCGGCTGTTCATTGTCTTGCACGGACTCCTGCGCCAGCGCGCCGCGCAAAATATCCCGCAGTGCTTCCGAACGGTTATTGTAGCCGCGCCGGGCGCTAAGGTTGTCCAGCGTATCGAGCAGGTCATCATCCAGCGTTATGGTTACGCGTTGCATGGTTGCGTCCTTTGTAATGAGAGTGGAAAGGCGGGCAGCACCGCCTGTTGCAGCGCCTGGCCTGCCGGTGAACGCAGGCGCAGCGGTAAAGTGACGTCGAGCGTTTCGACCAGCGCGCCGCTCTCCATCACCAGCACACGCTGGCAAAAACGTTCCACCAGCCGCAAATCATGGGTGATAAACAGGCACGCGACGCCGGAACGTTGTTGTAGCCGCTGTAAGAGCCGGATAACGCCTGCCTGCAGCACCAGATCCAGGCTGGAAACCGCTTCATCGAGAATCAATAGTGTGGGCTCCACCGCCAGCGCACGCGCCAGGCACACGCGCTGTAACTGACCGCCGCTCAACTGCGGGGGGCGTTTACCGAGCAGGGAGGTGTCCAGCTCGACATCTTCCAGCAGCTGTTTGATGCGTGCCTGCTGCTCGCTGTTGGGCAGTTTTAACAGATGGCGCAGCGGTTCACGCAGAATGTCGCGCACGGTTTTACGCGGGTTCACCGCGCTGACCGGATCCTGAAACACCATCTGGATATCGCGGCGAAAGGCCTGGCGGGCGCGGGCGTTAAGCTGCTTTAACGGCGTGCCCTGCCAGCGCACTTCGCCTTCGTCTGGCAATTCCAGCCCTACCAGCAGCCGCGCCAGCGTGCTTTTCCCGCAGCCGCTGCGCCCAAGCAGCGCCACGGTTTCCCCGCTTTTTAACTGAAAAGAGATATTGTCCAGCACGGCTCGCTGGTGGTAGGTGTGCGACACACCGCTCACATCAAGAAGGTTCATTGCGCCAGCTCCAGTCCATACAGCGCCAGGTGAGCCGCGACTAATTCACGGGTAACGTCCTGTTGTGGCGCACTAAACAGAGTTTCCACCGTGCCTTGTTCAATAATCCGCCCGTTATCCATGACCGCGACATCATCCGCCAGCCGCGCCACCACGCCCATATCGTGCGTCACCAGCAGCATGCCGGGCTGACGCTCGCGCATAATCTGCGCCAGCAAATCAAGGATCCGCGCCTGCGCCACCACATCAAGATCGGTCGTCGGTTCATCGGCGACGATAAATGGCGCATCGCTCAGCAGCGCCATGGCGATCATCATGCGTTGCAACATGCCACCGCTCATCTCGAACGGGTAAAGGGTGAGCACACGTTCGGCGTCCTCCAGCCCGACATCCTGCAATGCCGCGAGGAGTGTGGCGTGATCGGCGGGTTTACCGAGCGCCAGGCACGTTTCCCGTGCATGACCGGCCATAGTGCGCAGCGGGTTAAAGGCGCTGCGCGGGTTCTGCATAATGGTGGCCACCGTCGTACCGCGCAGCGCTTGCGGTGTGACGGGCTGATTATCCGCCAGCAACTGACCGGCCGTTTGCCGCACGCCCGCAGGCAGCACGCCGAGCGCCGCCGCGCAGGTTAATGATTTACCGCTGCCGCTACCGCCCACCAGCGCCAGTACGCGCCCGCGTTGCAGGGTTAACGACACCTCCTGCACCAGCGGTCGCTCCGCGTGCAGGCTGATATTTTGCAGGCTCAGTTGTGCTGGCATCAGTGGGCGTGCTCCGTTTCCAGGTGGGGATCGAGATGGTCACGCAGCGCGTCGCCCAGCAGGTTAAACGCCATCACGCTAACAAACAGCGCCAGCCCAGGCCACACCATTTGCAGCGGCTGCGTCCAGATATATTGCCGGGCATCATTGATCATCACGCCCCACTCGGGGGTTGGCGCGGTGACGCCAAGCCCGAGGAATGACATCCCGGCGACGTGCAGCATCATATGGCCGATATCCAGCGTCGCCAGCACCAGTAGCGAAGGTACTACCGCACCCGCCAGATGATCGCGAAACACGTGCAGATAGCTTGCGCCACTTAAACGCGCCGCCAGCACGTATTCACGGCTGCGTAGCGAGATAACAAGGCTGCGTACCATACGCGCATACCACGCCCAGTGGGAAAGGGCGATTGCGATAATGACATTGGTCAGCCCTGTCCCGAGCACGCCGACCATAAAAAACGACAGGATCGAGGTGGGAAAAGTCATAAAAATATCCGCCACGCGCATGATGGCCTGATCAACGCGCCCGCCGAGCAGCCCGGCGCAGCCGCCTGCGCTTAAACCAAGCGCCAGCACCAGCAGCAGACACATCATCACCGACCCCAGCGACACCCGCGTGGCCGCCATTAAACGAGAGAAAATATCGCGGCCCAGGTGATCGGTGCCGAGCCAGTGCTGGCTGCCCGGCGGCAACAGGCGCGCGGGTAAATCGATGGCTTGCGGATCGTACGGCGTCCACCACTGGCAGGTCAGGGCAATCACCAGCAGTAACAGCAGGATCAGCAGCGCGAAACGCACCGGCCAGCGAGCCGTTTTTATAACGTGCATCAGTGCGCTCCTTCATGGTGGCGAATGCGCGGATCGAGCGCGGCGCTCAGGAGATCGACTGCCAGATTGCACAGCACAAAAACCAGCACCATCACCAGCGTAAAGCACTGGATCACCGGGTAGTCGCGGTTGAAGATTGCCGACACGGCATAGCGGCCAATTCCGGGCCAGGCGAAGATACTTTCGATGATCATCGTGCCGCCAATCAGCTCGCCAATATGCATGCCCAGCGCGGTGATCACCGGCAGTGACGCGTTACGCAGAATATGCCGCCGCTCGGTCTGCTTGTCGCTCAACCCGCGCAGCCGCGCCCACGTCACGTGGCGCTGCCCGGCGGCTTCCAGCATGCTGGCGCGCAGCAGGCGGGCGTTGATAGCCAGCGACATAAAAGCAATCGACACCGCAGGCAGGATCAGGTGTTGCCAGCCGCCGTAGCCCATCGCGGGTAGCCACTGCAAATGCACGGAAAAAAACATCACCAGCAGGAAGGCCAGCCAGAAGTTCGGCATCGACACGCCAAGAAACGCCACCGCGCGTACCAGAAAATCCGGCAAACCATCGCGGTGGCGCGCCGCCCAGATGCCAAGCGGTACGGAGGTGAGCAGGATCAGCGCCAGCGCCGCGCCGGCGAGTTGCAATGTCGCGGGCAGAAAATGCAGCACATCCTCAAGCACCGGGCGCTGCGTGGCATAAGAGATGCCGAAATCAAGATGCAGCGCGCGCCACAGCCAGTGGAGATATTGGCTGGCGAGCGGCTGATCCAGCCCCAGTTGAATGCGGGTTGCGGCTACCATTTCCGGCGTTGGCGGCAGGTTAGACAGGCGCAGATAATCCATCGCCGGATCGCCGGCACCGAGGCGCAGCAGCAGAAAAATCACCACCGAGGCAGCTACGATCATCGGGATCAATAACAGCAGACGGTGCAGTAAAAAGCGGCTCATGGCGCAGCGTCCGGGGTTATCTGATCAAACGGGATCTCCGAGGCGATGGGCGCAAACGGAATGGTGCCGAGTTGCGGTTTTGCCACCACCATCATCGAGATATAACTGATCGGCAGATAAACCGCGTCGTTGTGCAAACGGGTGAGAATATCCCGGTAAAGTGCCTGGCGCGTGCTGTCATCGCTGCTGGTCAGCACCTCGCCAATCTCTTTGTCGATAATCGCTTTGTCCGGCAGTCCTGACTGGGCCTGGTAATCGGCGTGCGACGGTACACGCATGGAACTCATAAACGCATGCGGATCGTACGGTGCGCCCCAGGTGCGGTTGAAAATCATGCCGAAACGGCCATCGCGCTGCCGGGCATAAATACTGCTCTCTTCCTCGCCAATCAGTGCGACATCTACGCCGATTTGACGCAAATTGGCCTGAATAATCTCAGCCATCGATTTGCTCAGCGCATCGGTGCCGATATAAGCCAGTTCGATATGCAGCGGCTGCCCGGCTTTTTCGCGAATGCTTTTCCCGGCGGGAAGCTGCCAGCCCGCTTTATCCAGCAACGCACGCGCCTGCGCCGGATCGTACTGGCGTGGCTTCAGGCCGATATTGGTATACGGCACGGAAGGGGCGAACAGCGTATCGGCAACCTGCTGCGTGCCATACAGCGCGCCATCGACCAGCGTTTTTTTATCCACCGCATAGTTCAGCGCTTCGCGCACGGCTAACTCATTGGTGGGCGCATGAGCGGAGTTCAGCGCCAGCATCACCGTCTCCATTGGCGCAGAAAGCTGGGTGCGCCAGGCGGGGTTCTGGCTGAAACGGGCAAACGTATCCAGCGGCAGCAACCCTTCGTTGCCGTAAAGCAGGTCGATATCGCCGGTTTCAAACGCCACTGCGCGGCTGGTCGGGTCCGGGATCACTTTAACGATAATTTTGCTAAGTGCCGGTTTCGCGCCCCAGTAGTGCTCATTACGTACCAGCACGTCGTACTGGTTCAGCTTCGATTCCTGCAACACCCACGGTCCGGTGCCAATGGGCGCATTAATGCCGTTCAGCGTTTCGTTGTTTTTAAACTGCGACGGGGCGATAAAGCGGAACGGGCGGGGCAGGGAGAGCTCTTGCAGGAAAGGGTAGTAGGCGCTTTTCAGGGTGATTTGTAACTGGCTGGGGCTAAGGGCTTTGACGTCGGTGATTTGGTTAGCAAGCTCAAGCCAGGCGTGGCGCTGGCGGTTATCCAGCACGGCGCGGAAGTTTTCCGCAGCGGCGGTGGCGTTAAACGGCTCGCCGTTGGAGAACGTCACCCCATCGCGCAGGGTAAAGACCCAGGTTTTGCCATCCTCCGAGTGTGTCCAGCTTGTCGCCAGCCAGGGTTTCACGCTGCCGTCGGCCTGGTATTTCACCAGCGGTTCATAGACCATGCTTTGCGCGAACATCTGATTTGGCGTGTAAAGATGCGGGTTGAGCGGGCCAACATTCACCGGCCAGGCGGTGGTGAGTGTGTTTTGTGCCGCGAAAACGGCAAAGGATGCGCAGAGCAGAAGCAGAGCGCCAGCTTGACGATAGAAAGACACGTTCGGTTTCCTGACGAAAAGTCGGTGGCGAGAAAAGTATGACGATTTTAGTAATTCATCATACGAATAGTATGTTCTGGATCAAAGGCCCTGTTTATAACAGGGATTTATCGCATTTTGCGTGATGGGTATGGCTGGCGGGTGAGCAGAGCACCCGAAACCTATTCGTCAGGATTATCGCTTTGTCTGGCGTAAGCATTACGCGAGTCGTATTACGTGACGTTTATAAGCCGCCTGCAAAAATAACGGGTAGCGCGCTACCCCTTAAACAGTTGCAGCAACATTTCAACCTGCTCATCCAGCGGCGTGAGGTCTTTTTTCACAATCAGGTGCAGCGGTGTGGCGCGGCGCGTGCCGTGGCTGAGTGGCAGCGTTTTGAGCACGCCGCTGTCGAGTAGTGGCTGAATGCGCTCCTCCGGTAACCAGCCGTAACCCACCTGGTACAGCACGGCTTCCACGGCGGCATCGATGGTGGAGAAGGTCCACGATTCCTGCGCCACCGGGCTGTGGCGATTGTCGCTTTCGGCAATGCGAATCAACGGCCAGGCGGCGAGCATCTCTTCGCTCACCTGCGAGGATGCGCACAGTGGGTGATCGCGGTGCGCCACGGCGACAAAATCGATGTTCATCAGCCATTCGCCGCGCCCGGTCATATCCTGGCGGCGGGTCAGTATCATCACATCGGCTTGCGCATGCACCGGCAACTCGCTGGAGGCGGTCTCCAGCACTTCGGTCAGCCGCACCTGCGTTTGCGGGTAACGCTGCTGAAACTGGCGTAAAATGGCAAACAGCCGCGCGCGGGGGAAAATGCTGTCAACCACCAAATCCAGCCGCGTACGCATACCGTTGCGCAGCGTGGCCGCGCGGGTTTCCACCCATTCAAAGGCTTTCAGCAGCGGTTTGACCTGGTTAAGCAGCAACTCACCGGCAGGCGTCAACACCGCGCGCCGCCCTTCCTGTACCAGCAGCGCAACGCCGAGCCGCTCCTGCAACAGCGCCAGGTTATAACTGACCGATGACTGGCTGCGATGCGTCTCTTCCGCCGCCTTCGCAAAGCTTCCCAACTCGACTACTTTTTGCAGTAGCGCCCATTGTTCCAGCGTCGTTTTATGCATAACCCATCTAAAAAGTGAATGAATTTGATGCAAATATAGCGTTATTCATTCGTTTTTTGCAGGCGTACGATCCTTTCATACACCAGAGGAGAGAAAAAAATGAGCACCTTTGATAAACATGATTTGAGCGGTTTCGTCGGCAAACATCTGGTTTATACCTACGATAATGGCTGGAATTACGAGATTTATGTGAAAAACGCCACGACGCTTGATTACCGGATCCACAGCGGTATCGTGGCGAACCGTTGGGTGAAAGATCAGCAGGCCTACATTGTTCGCGTTGGTGAAAGTATCTATAAAATTTCCTGGACTGAACCGACCGGCACCGATGTGAGCCTGATTGTTAACCTGGGCGATCGCCTGTTCCACGGTACTATTTTCTTCCCGCGGTGGGTTATCAATAACCCGGAAAAAACCGTCTGCTTCCAGAATGATCACATTCCGTTGATGGAATCGTATCGCGCGGCGGGCCCGGCTTATCCCACCGAAGTGATTGATGAGTTTGCGACTATTACGTTTGTGCGTGATTGCGGCGAAAATAATGATAGCGTGATTAACTGCGCCGCCAGTGAATTACCGGCCAATTTCCCGCAGAATTTGTCATAAAAAATTCACGCTGTTTAGTATATTGATCATGTAACGAATGAAATAATTAATTGCATAAATAAATTAATTTTCTCGCATTCGTTGATGTACCGTTTAAATAACTACGCTAACGCCTTTGTATACCTTACAAAGGCGTTAATTATTTCAGTTTTTTGACATTTATCACGTTAGGATTTTGCTGCTTTTATTTTTAATGGATTGTTTTTAATAGGTTATTTTAATTCTTCTTGGCTTTTCTTTAATTCCTTTCCTTAATCTTGTCCTAATATTCAATTGGTAGTATTCCCCAACTAACTGTAACGCATAATAAATGCAGAAAACGCGCATTCATTATATTTTGGTTTAACTTTCATCCGCCATTTTACTCACTAGCCGCAGCGTGTCTTTGTGGCGGTCCGTTAATGCGTCAGTGACGCCAAGGAAAAAAGATGAGTGATTTTTTACCGTTCTCACGCCCGTCAATGGGGGATGAAGAGTTCGCCGCCATACAGCAAGTGCTGGCATCTGGCTGGATCACCACAGGCCCAAAAAATCAGGCGCTTGAAGAGGCTTTTTGTACACTGACGGGCAACCGCCACGCCATCGCCGTGAGCTCGGCGACAGGCGGCATGCACGTCACTTTGATGGCGCTTGGTATTGGCGCCGGGGATGAAGTGATTACCCCGTCGCTGACCTGGGTTTCCACCCTCAATATGATTGTGCTGCTCGGCGCGACGCCCGTGATGATCGATGTTGATAAAGAGACGTTGATGGTCACGCCAGAGGCCATTGAAGCGGCTATCACGCCGCGTACCAAAGCGATTATCCCGGTGCATTACGCCGGTGCGCCGGTGGATATTGATGCCATCCGCGCGATTGGCGAGAAGCACGGTATCCCGGTAATTGAGGATGCTGCTCACGCCGCCGGAACCTACTACAAAGGCCAGCATGTCGGTTCACGCGGCACCGCTATTTTCTCCTTCCACGCCATTAAAAATATGACCTGCGCGGAAGGTGGGCTGGTGGTGACGGACGACGCACAACTGGCGAACCGCATTCGCAGCCTGAAATTCCACGGGCTGGGCGTCGATGCTTACGATCGGCAAACCCACGGCCGCGCCCCGCAGGCAGAAGTGATCTCCCCAGGGTTTAAATACAACCTCGCTGATATCAACGCGGCGATTGCGCTGGTGCAACTGGGCAAACTGCCCGCCGCGAATGCTCGCCGCCAGGAGATCGCGCAACGTTATTTGCAGGAACTGGCAGATACGCCGTTTCAGCCGCTGGCCTTGCCGTCATGGCCGCACCAGCATGCCTGGCACCTGTTTATTATTCGCGTTGATGAGCAACGTTGCGGTATCTCCCGCGCCGCATTGATGGAAACCCTGAAAGCGCAGGGCATTGGTACTGGCCTGCATTTTCGCGCGGCACATACGCAGAAGTACTACCGCGAACGCTTCCCCCTCTCTTTACCCAATACGGAGTGGAACAGTGCGCGTATCTGTTCGCTGCCGCTTTTCCCGGATATGACCCATGACGACACAACCCGCGTCATTCACGCGCTCCGCAACATTGCAGGGCGCTGATATGTTTAATTTACCGCCTGTAGAAAAAGTATCTGTGGTGATCCCGGTCTACAACGAGCAAGAGAGCTTGCCGGAGTTGATTCGCCGCACCACGGAAAGTTGCGATGTACTGGGCATTGATTACGAAATTTTGCTGGTGGATGACGGCAGTAGCGATAACTCCGCGCGGATGTTAAGTGAAGCGGCAGAGCAACCCGGCAGCCATGTTGTCGCGGTGCTGCTGAACCGTAACTACGGTCAGCACTCGGCGATTATGGCCGGATTCAGCCATGTCACCGGTGATTTGATCATCACGCTGGATGCCGATTTGCAAAACCCGCCGGAGGAGATCCCGCGTCTGGTGGCGAAAGCCAATGAGGGCTATGACGTGGTGGGCACGGTGCGGCAAAACCGCCAGGATAGCCTGTTTCGTAAAATGGCCTCACGCACCATCAACCGCCTGATCCAGCGCACCACCGGTAAAGCGATGGGTGATTACGGCTGCATGTTGCGCGCCTATCGCCGTCATATTGTCGATGCCATGCTGCACTGCCACGAACGCAGCACCTTTATCCCAATCCTCGCCAACACCTTTGCCCGCCGCGCGGTGGAGATCCCCGTGCAGCACGCGGAGCGCGAGTTTGGCGATTCCAAATATAGCTTTATGCGCCTGATTAACCTGATGTACGACCTGGTTACCTGTCTGACCACCACGCCGCTGCGCTTGCTGAGCGTGTTTGGCAGCGTGATCGCCGTGCTGGGCTTTTCGCTCGCCGTGCTGCTGGTGGTGCTGCGTCTGGCGTTTGGCCCGCAGTGGGCGGGAGAAGGGGTGTTTATGCTCTTCGCCATTCTCTTCACCTTTATCGGCGCGCAGTTTATCGGCATGGGGCTACTTGGGGAGTATATCGGGCGCATCTACAACGATGTTCGCGCACGTCCCCGCTACTTTATTCAACGTGTTGTTCGTCAGGAAAATGACGTTTCGCAAGAGGAAAAAAATCAATGAAAGCCGTTGTCTTTGCTTACCACGATATGGGATGTGTCGGTACACAAGCGTTACTGGATGCAGGTTTCGAGATTGCGGCGATTTTTACCCATCCCGACAGTGCCAATGAAAACCACTTCTTTGGTTCGGTGGCGCGTATCGCCGCTGAGCGCGGCATCCCGGTTTATGCCCCGGAGGATGTTAACCATCCGCTGTGGATTGACCGTATTCGCGACCTGAAACCGGATGTCATTTTCTCTTTCTATTACCGCAACTTGCTGTGCGACAACATTCTCAATACCGCGCGGATCGGCGCGTTTAACCTGCACGGTTCGCTGCTGCCAGCCTACCGCGGACGCGCGCCGCTGAACTGGGTGCTGGTGAACGGCGAAAGCGAAACCGGCGTCACGCTGCACCGCATGGTTTCCCGCGCGGATGCGGGCGCGATTATCGCGCAACAGCGCGTCGCCATTGCTGAGAACGATGAAGCGCTGTCGCTGCACCGTAAACTGGCGGAAGCGGCAAAAGGCATGCTGGCTAGCGTGCTGCCGACAATTAAAAACCACACCTTCAGCGAAACGGCGCAGGACGACAGCAAAGCCAGCTACTACGGTCGCCGTACGCCGGAAGATGGCCGTCTGGACTGGGAAAAACCGGCGCAAACGCTGCAAAACCTGGTGCGCGCGGTTTCTGACCCGTGGCCAGGCGCCTACAGCTTTGCTGGCACACACAAATTTATCGTCTGGAAATCCCGCGTGCGTAGCGATGTCGCCCCCGCTCGCGCAGGCACGGTGCTCTCTGTTTCGCCGCTACTGGTGGCCTGTGGCGATGGCGCGCTGGAGATCCTCACCGGTCAGATGGACAACGGCGTCTACATGCAGGGCGCGCAACTCGCGCAGTCGCTCGGCCTGGTTGCCGGTGCGCTGCTGACCAGCAAACCGGTGGTGGCGGTAAAACGCCGTACCCGCGTGTTGATCCTCGGCGTGAACGGCTTTATCGGCAACCATTTGACCGAACGTCTGCTGCGTGACGATAACTACGAGATCTTCGGCCTTGATATTGGATCGGATGCGATCAGCCGTTTCCTCGACAATCCGCGTTTCCACTTTGTTGAAGGCGATATCAGCATTCACTCCGAGTGGATCGAGTACCACATTAAGAAATGTGACGTGGTGCTGCCGCTGGTGGCGATTGCTACGCCTATCGAATACACCCGTAACCCACTGCGCGTGTTCGAGCTGGATTTCGAAGAGAACCTGAAAATCATCCGTGACTGCGTGAAGTACAACAAACGCATCATTTTCCCGTCGACGTCGGAAGTGTACGGCATGTGCACCGACAACAATTTCGACGAAGACAACTCGAATCTGGTGGTTGGGCCTATCAATAAACAGCGCTGGATTTACTCGGTATCGAAACAGTTGCTCGACCGTGTGATCTGGGCGTATGGCGACAAACACGGCCTGAAATTCACCCTGTTCCGTCCGTTTAACTGGATGGGACCGCGGCTGGATAATCTGAACGCCGCGCGTATCGGTAGCTCGCGCGCCATCACCCAGTTGATCCTCAATCTGGTGGAAGGTTCGCCGATCAAGCTGATCGAAGGCGGTAAGCAGAAACGTTGCTTTACGGATATCAGTGATGGTATCGAAGCGCTGTTCCGCATTATCGAAAATAAAGACGGGCGCTGCGACGGGCAGATCATCAACATTGGTAACCCGGATAACGAAGCGAGCATTAAAGAGCTGGCGGAGATGCTGCTGGCCAGCTTTGAAAAACACCCGCTGCGCGACCGTTTCCCGCCGTTCGCAGGTTTCCGCGAAGTGGAGAGCAGCAGCTACTATGGTAAAGGCTACCAGGATGTGGAACACCGCAAACCGAGTATCCGTAACGCCAAACGCTGCCTGCACTGGGAACCGACCGTGGATATGCGCCAGACCATTGACGAAACGCTGGATTTCTTCCTGCGTACCGTTGAACTGACGGATGAGAAATAAGCATGAAATACGTCGGCTTACGTATTGATGTCGATACCTTTCGCGGCACGCGTGACGGCGTTCCGCGCCTGCTGGAGCTACTGAAAAAGCACAACATTCAGGCGAGCTTTTTCTTCAGCGTCGGGCCGGACAACATGGGGCGCCATATCTGGCGCCTGCTTAAGCCGAAATTTCTGTGGAAGATGCTGCGCTCGCGCGCGGCATCGCTCTACGGCTGGGATATTTTACTGGCGGGCACCGCGTGGCCCGGCAGGCTTATCGGCGAAGGCAACGCGGAGGTCATCCGTAAAACCGCGCAGGCGCACGAAGTGGGGCTGCATGCCTGGGATCACCACCGCTGGCAGCGCTGGAGCGGCGTGTGGAATCAGGCTCATCTCGAAGCGGAAATTGAGCGCGGCTTACTGGCGCTGGAGCTGATTATTGGCCGGTCTGTGAGCTGTTCCGCCGTGGCGGGGTGGCGTGCCGATCAGCGAGTGGTGAAAGCCAAATCGCATTTTAACTTCCGCTATAACAGCGACTGCCGTGGCACGCAGCCGTTTCGCCCGCTTATCGCAGAGAATACCTATGCGGCTCCGCAGATCCCGGTAACGCTACCCACCTGGGATGAAGCCGTTGGCATTTCGGTGACGGCGGAGCACTACAACCGTTTCATTCTTGACGCGATGAAGCAGGATAGCGGCACGCCGGTTTATACCATTCACGCCGAGGTGGAAGGCATTATCGGCGCGGAAGGTTTTGATGAACTGCTGAGCATGGCGGCGCGCGAAGGCATCGCTTTTTGCCCGTTAAGCCAGTTGTTACCGGAATCGCTGGAGACGCTACCGCCAGGTAAAGTGGTACGCGGAGAAGTGGCTGGCCGGGAAGGCTGGCTGGGTTGCCAACAACTGTTGAGTCCTGGGTTATGAAATCCATTCACTATGGTCTGGCGCTGGTTGCGCTGTTCGCCCTCTACTATGTTGTTCCCCTGGAATATCGCCTGCTCTGGCAGCCGGATGAGACCCGTTATGCGGAGATCAGCCGTGAAATGCTCACCAGCGGCGACTGGGTTGTGCCGCATTTCCTTGGCCTGCGTTATTTTGAAAAACCCATTGCGGGTTACTGGATCAATAGCATTGCGCAGTGGCTGTTTGGTCATAATAACGTCTCCGTGCGCCTGGGCTCGGTCTTCTCGATTACCGTGTCGGCGCTGCTCGTGGGCGCGCTGGCGTGGAAAATGTGGCGCGACAAACGCACTGCCGTGCTGTCGGCGGTGATCTTCCTGACCGCTTTTCTGGTGTACGGCATTGGCACGTATGCCGTGCTCGACCCGATGATCACGCTGTGGATGACACTGGCGATGCTCAGCTTCTGGCTGGCGGCGCAGGCGAACACGTTGCGCGGTAAGTTCGGCGGCTATGTCCTGCTTGGCGTGGCGTGTGGTATGGGCGTGATGACCAAAGGTTTTCTCGCGCTGGCGGTGCCAGTGATAGGCGTGTTGCCGTGGATCATTGTGCAAAAGCGCTGGAAAGAGGTGCTGCTCTGGGGCTGGCTGGCCGTGATCTGCTGCGTACTGACGGTGCTGCCGTGGGGGCTGGCGATTGCGTCGCGCGAACCTGATTTCTGGCGTTACTTCTTCTGGGTCGAACATATCCAACGTTTTGCGCAGGATGACGCACAACACAAAGCGCCGTTCTGGTATTACATACCGTTCCTGATTTTAGGTTCTTTGCCGTGGCTGGCGCTGCTACCCGGCGCGCTGAAAACGGGCTGGCTGGCGCGTAAAGAGGGCCTCCGGGAAGCGTTTTATCTGCTGGGTTGGGTGGTGATGCCGCTGCTGTTTTTCAGTATCGCCAAAGGGAAGCTGCCCACTTACATCCTGCCCTGTTTCGCGCCGCTGGCGATATTAATGGCGCGTTATGCCATGCAGATGGCGCAAACCCATGGTCGCGTGCTGCGTGTCAATGCGTGGATCAATATCGGTTTTGGTCTGGCTGGCCTGATTGCCGCGCTGGTGGTGTCGCCGCTGGGCTTTTTGAAACACCCGGTGTGGACGCAAATTGAGGTCTACAAAGCGGCGCTGGCGGCGTTTGCTTTCCTGGCATGGGCACTGGTTGGCGTGTTTACCCTGCGTGCCAGTGCTGAACGGTGGTCATATGCGGCGCTGTGCCCGCTGGCGATTGCGTTGCTGCTGGGGATCGTGATCCCGGACAAGGTAATGGATTCCAAGCAGCCGCAGTTTTTGCTCAACTTTGTTAACGAGCCGCTGACGCCGAGCCGCTACGTGCTGGCCGATAACGTCGGGGTTGCCGCAGGTCTGGCCTGGGAGCTGAAACGCTCAGATATCATGCTGTTTGGCACGCGCGGCGAGTTAACTTACGGTATGTCGTACCCTGATGGCGAAGGGCGGTTTGTGCGCGAAGACGATTTCACCAACTGGCTGTCACAACATCGTCAGGAAGGGGTTATTTCCCTGGTGCTGCACCAGTCGAAAAAAGATGATTTTACCCGCATGCCAATACCAAAACCGGACAACGTTTATGTGCAGGGGCGTATGGTTTTTATCCAGTATTTTCCACAATGATGAGTAAGCCGCAATGACCAGTTGGCTCTGGCTCGCGCTGGCAAGCCTGCTCAGTTGCGCAGGTCAACTGTGCCAGAAGCAGGCGACGCGTCCGGTGCCGCTGGCCAGGCGCAATAAGCATCTCGGCCTGTGGCTGGGGCTCGCGCTGATGTCACTTGGTGCGGGTATGGCGTTGTGGCTGCTGGTTTTGCAGCGCATCCCTGTTGGCGTGGCGTACCCGATGTTAAGCCTTAATTTTGTCTGGGTAACGCTGGCGGCGCGTTTTCTGTGGCGTGAGCCGGTGAGCCTTCGCCATGCGTTCGGTGTGGCGCTGATTATCATTGGTATTGTATTGCTGGGGAGCTCGCTATGAAGGGGCTGCACTGGGCGTTACTCAGTGTGCTGTTGGTAAGTGGCGCACAACTGATGTTGCGTTATGCGATGGTGTCGCTGCCGCCGGTGACTTTGTCGTGGTCTTTTGTCTCGGCGCTGCTGCAACCGCAAAAAGGGACGCTTGCGCTGCTGTTTGGTCTGTTTGGCTATCTGGCATCCATGGGCTGCTGGTACTTTGCCCTGCACCGTTTGCCGCTGAGTAAGGCTTATGCTTTGCTGAGCCTGAGCTACATCCTGGTGTGGGCGGCGGCCATCTGGCTTCCCGGATGGCACGAACCGTTTTCCCTGCGCGGCGCGTTGGGTGTGCTGGTGATTGTGGCGGGCGTGCTGGTTATTTTTTTGCCCGACCGGCCCAAAGCGTAAAGTCTATCCCGGAAGGCGGCTTTTCGGTCTGCCTGGCCCCAGTAAAATTGCCAGTTTGCTGCCGCCGGTGGTGGTTTCCATCCAGATTTTACACACGCTGGTTAGCGGCACTGACAGCAGCATTCCCACCGGGCCAAGCAGCCATCCCCAAATCAACAAGGATAAAAACACCACCAGCGTCGACATCCCCAGGCGGTGGCCCATCATGCGGGGTTCCAGGATGTTGCCAAGCAACATATGCACCACAAGGAACAGGGCACCCACCAGCAAACATTCGTACGTGCCGTTAAACAGCAGCGCCTGGATCATTGGCGGGATAGCGGAGATCACCGAGCCGATATTGGGCACATAATTGAGCAGGAATGCCAGCACGCCCCACATCAGCGCGAACTGCACACCCAGCGCCACCAGACCGACCCAGACAATTAGCCCGGTCCATACGCTGAGTAATGTTTTCAGCGCCAGATAGTGAGAAACGCCTTTCAGCGCGCGGTGCAGCCCGGCGATATGAATTTGCGGGTTGTGCAGCGCAAAGCGCAGCTTATAAGGTACATGGCGCACTTCAAAGAGCATAAACACCACGGTCATCACCAGCAGGACAATACTGGCCATCGCGTTCGAGAGCTGGGTCGCCATGGTGGTAGCAAAGCCCATTAGCCGCTCTGAGTCCATCCGTTGCAGCATCCGTTCTGGTGACATATGCAAACGAAGAAACGGCATCGCATCCTGCAACTGCATAAATTTCCTGGTGAATTCGCGGTTGTACTTGGGCAGCAACGTCATGAAGTCGTTGACCGACGCGGCAAGCACGCCGAAAAGCGCGGTGAGAAAAACCAGCATCACCAGCACCACAATACTGATCGCCACCGGGCGCGAAATGCCGCGCCGGAGAAACCAGGTAACCAGCGGATTGAGAACAATCGCGAAAAAGAGCGCCAGAAGAAGCTGCACAATAATGTCGGCCGCAGCATGAATGCCGGCCAAAATGATCACCAGCGAAGCCAGCTTTAACAGAATATGTAAACCCGCCCGATCGGGTTGAGGATGTGTCATGGTTAATTCCTTTTGTCATCGGCCCGTTAAGTGTAGTGCTCCGCCGCACCTTCGCTCGCCAGAGATATTCTTAAAGTGAATGCTGCTTTCTGTTTCATCACGTGGTAATAGTGAAACACTGTTGTGAAAACCTGAGTAAAACTCCATGCCTGAACACGCCGCCGAACCGGCGCTAAGCGGATTGCGCCTCAATCTGCGGATTTTGTCCGTCGTTATGTTTAACTTCGCCAGTTATCTCACCATTGGCCTGCCGCTGGCGGTGCTTCCCGGCTATGTTCATGATGTGATGGGCTATAGCGCGTTTTGGGCCGGTCTGGTGATTAGCCTGCAATACTTCGCAACGCTGCTGAGCCGACCGCATGCCGGGCGCTATGCCGACCTGCTGGGGCCGAAAAAAGTGGTGATCTTCGGATTGTGCGGCGCGTTTCTCAGCGGGTTGAGCTATTTGCTGGCGGGCGTTGGCGGCAGTGTCGGCGTGTTAGGCCTGATACTGCTTTGCCTGGGGCGCATTATTTTAGGCATCGGCCAGAGTTTTGCCGGAACCGGCGCGACGCTCTGGGGCGTGGGTGTAGTCGGGTCGATACATATCGGACGGGTGATTTCGTGGAACGGTATTGCCACCTATGGCGCGATGGCCATCGGCGCGCCGCTCGGTGTGGTCTGTTATCAGTACGGCGGGCTGCATGGACTTTCGCTGACCATAATGGGTGTGGCGCTACTGGCAATAGTACTGGCGCTGCCGCGTGCGGCGGTGAAAGCCAGCAAAGGTAAACCGCTGCCGTTTCGTGCCGTTTTGGGGCGCGTCTGGCTCTACGGGATGGCGCTGGCGCTGGGGTCCACCGGTTTTGGCGTCATCGCCACGTTTATTACCCTCTATTACGATGCGAAAGGCTGGGAAGATGCGGCTTTTGCGCTCACCCTTTTTAGCTGTGCCTTTGTTGGCGCGCGACTATTGTTCCCGAATGGGATTAATCGCTTTGGCGGTTTAAACGTGGCGATGCTCTGTTTTCTGGTGGAAACCGTTGGGCTGGTGCTGGTTGGCCTCGCGGTGGAACCGTGGATGGCGAAGCTCGGCGTGTTCCTTGCCGGGGCCGGTTTCTCACTGGTTTTCCCGGCGCTGGGCGTCGTAGCGGTCAAAGCGGTGCCGCAGCATAACCAGGGTTCTGCGCTGGCGACGTATACGGTGTTTATGGATTTATCGCTG
This sequence comes from Kosakonia pseudosacchari, assembly GCF_015167415.1. Lineage (NCBI taxonomy): Bacteria > Pseudomonadati > Pseudomonadota > Gammaproteobacteria > Enterobacterales > Enterobacteriaceae > Kosakonia > Kosakonia pseudosacchari. The sequence goes on along the minus strand of NZ_CP063425.1, from coordinate 4,581,576 downwards.
GGGATAACCGGGCCGCTGGCCGGGCTGCTGATGGCGTGGGCAGGGGTTTCGGCTATCTATTTCGCCGCCGCAGGCCTGGTGGCGATTGCCTTACTGCTGGCCTGGCGGCTGAAGCACAAGCTGGTGGCTGTCGCTGAATAGTAAAAAGGGAACCTTCAGGTTCCCTTTTCATGTTTTGGGCGGGCTTATTTCACTACGATAGTGTTGATAATGTTTTCCGCCGTGGTTTGCGCCTGCTGCTGGTTGTCCGCTGGCAGCGTGACCTGGATGGTCAGCAGTTTGTCGTCAACTTTACCCAGCACCACGGAAGACCATGCTGTCTGGCCTTTGGCGGAGATAATGCTGTCGAGCTGTTGCAGTTTCTGCCCTTTCAGTTCGATGGATTTATTTGTGACCACCTGCAACTGCGGGTCGCGGCTACGCTGTTGCTCTTCCAGACGTTTTGTCAGCGCGCTTAACTCTTCTGTCGTGTTGTCGCCGACAATCACAATCACCGCTTTCTGACCGGTGGCATCGGAATAGACGTGCATATTATTGGACTGGGTGCCCAGTTTGCCACTCTGATCGGTCATATCCGCAGGCAGCGAGAAGCTGAGTTTGCCGTCGAGCAGGGTTACCGGTTGACCGTTGGTGTTGCTTTCGGCGGCAGCACCCTGAACAGGTTTTTTGCTGTCGCTGTTATCACAGGCAGCCAGCCCAACAACCAGCAGGCCGATACCGACATATTTCACCAGATTGCGCATTGACTTCTTCCTTTCAATAAACAGCCATAACGGCTCATCGGCGCATCTTATCACATCTGATAAGCCGTACCTTTAACTCGCCGGTAACGCGCTAATTTCAGATTTGTCTGCCAGTCTTTTCAGCAACATATTCAACAACACACCATACATTGGCAGGAAGAACGCGATGCTGATAAGCACTTTGAAGCTGTAATCCACCAGCGCGATTTCCGTCCAGTGCTGCGCCATAAACGCATCCGGGCTGCGCCAGAAAGCGATAAAGAAAAAGGCGAGGGTATCGCTGGCGTTACCAAATACGGTGGAGGCGGCAGGCGCCAGCCACCAGCGGCGGTTCTGGCGCAGACGATTAAAAACGTGCACGTCGAGGATTTGCCCCAGCGCGTAAGCCATAAAGCTGGCGGTGGCGATACGGGCGACAAACAAATTGAAGTGCGCCAGCGCGCCGAAACCCTGCCAGCTACCCATGTAGAACAGCGAGGAGATAACGTAAGAGGCCAGCAGCGCGGGCACCATTACCGCGAAGATAATTCGCCGTGCTAATGGCGCGCCGAAAATGCGTACGGTTAAATCTGTCGCCAGGAAGATAAACGGAAAGCTAAATGCGCCCCAGGTGGTATGGAAACCAAAGATAGAAACTGGCAGCTGCACCAGGTAGTTACTGGAGATGATCACCAACAGGTGAAAAAGCGAAAGCCAGAACAGCGCTTTCATGCGCTGTGCGTTTGAAAAGTGCGTCATATTGTGACCTTTTTGGTAAATGGGGTGAGGGAACCCAGTACTTTTACTGCTCTGACGAGCAGAGCCGCCGCATGATACTGCAATCGGAGTGGGATGCAATGGTTAATTTTAGCGCAATCGTTAACCTCGCTTGCGTCACAAAAAAGGCGGCGTAAACTAATGCGGTTTTTTCCCTTGCGAGATGAAGATGATCGATCCGTTTTCCACCGCCGACCACACGCTGGATGCTCAGGGCTTACGCTGCCCGGAGCCGGTGATGATGGTGCGCAAAACCGTGCGCAATATGCAGATTGGCGAAACATTGCTGATTATCGCCGACGATCCGGCAACCACCCGCGATATTCCCGGCTTTTGCCGTTTTATGGAACATGAGCTGGTCGCCGGGCAAACCGAGTCTCTGCCGTACCGCTATGTCGTGCGTAAAAACCATTAATCTTTAGTACGCAACAGGCGCAGCGCGTTGGCGGTTACCAGCACCGTTGCGCCCGTATCGGCCAGCACCGCCAGCCATAGTCCGGTCATTCCCAGCAGCGTTGTCACCAGAAAAATCGCTTTCAAGCCGAGCGCTATGGCGATGTTCTGGCGAATATTGCTGTGCGTGGCGCGCGCCAGTCGAATCATCTGCCCCAGACCCATCAGCCGGTTATGCGTGAGCGCGGCGTCGGCGGTTTCCAGCGCCACATCTGTCCCGCTCCCCATCGCGATACCGAGGGTTGCGGCTTTCATTGCGGGCGCGTCGTTAATGCCGTCGCCGACCATCGCCAGTGGGGCTTGCTGGTTGAGTGTGCGTACCGCATCGACTTTATCTTCCGGCAGCAAGCCGGCGCGAAAATCCAGCCCCAGCTCACCGGCAATCGCCGCTGCGGCGCGTGGGTTGTCGCCGGTAAGGATCACGCCCTGTACGCCAAGCGCATGCAGAGCGGCAACGGCTTCTTTGGCATCGTCGCGCAGCGTGTCCTGCAAGCCGATCGTACCGATAACCTCGCCGCTACGCTGCACTACCACCACGGTTTGCCCACGGCTTTCCTGCTGCGCAATCTGCGCCCGCACGGTGTCGTACAGCGCACCTTGCGGCAGTTTATCCGGCGCGCTGATAAGCACCTGTTGACCAGCGATATTCGCTTCGATGCCTTTACCTACCAGTGCGCGCTGCCCTTGCGCCTCCGGAATCACCAGCGCCCGTCGCTGCGCTTCCTGCACAATGGCCAGCGCCAGCGGGTGGGTGGACCCCTGCTCGATAGCGGCACTGAGCGCCAGCAATTCCGCTTCTTCTGTACCGGCTAATGGTGTGATCGCGGCGACCTGCGGTTTGCCGACGGTCAGCGTGCCGGTTTTATCAAACGCCACCTGGCGAATGCCGCCAAGTTGCTCTAATGCCGCGCCACCTTTAATCAGCGCACCGCGACGTGCCGCTGCCGCAAGGCCAGAAGTGATCGCCGCCGGTGTGGAGATCACCAGCGCGCACGGACAACCAATCAGCAGCAAAGCCAGCCCTTTGTAGATCCATGCAAGCCAGGGTTGCGCAAATAAAAGCGGTGGAACAATGGCGACCAGCAACGCCACGGCCATGATAGCTGGGGTGTAAATGCGGCTGAAACGGTCGATAAAACGCTCGATCGGCGCACGACGTTCTTCTGCTTCTTCAATCAGTTTCAGAATGCGGTCAATCGCACTTTCACCCGGTTTAGAAATCACTTCAAGCTGCACCAGACGGTCAACGCTGGTGGCACCTGCCGGGACGCTTTCACCTTCTGCGCGCTCAACCGGCACGGATTCGCCCGTTAAGGCGCTTTCGTCAAAGCTGGCAAACGGCGAGACCAGGCGACCATCCGCAGGCAAACGCCCGCCCGCCGGGACTTCAATCACATCGCCCGGTTGCAGATCGCGTGCCGCGACACGCTGGCGCTCACCGTTGCGCAGGCGCGTGGCGGTATCCGGTTTTAACGCCATCAACGCGCTGACACCGCGCCGCGCACGACTGGCGGCCCAGCCTTCAAGGCGCTCGCCAATTAAAAACAGCAGCAGCACCATCGCCGCTTCCGCCGTCGCGCCAATAAAGAGTGCGCCGATAGCCGCCACGCTCATTAACGTTTCAATGGCGAACCAACTGCCGCTTTTCATTAAGCGCAGCGCCTGGCGCGCAATCGGCCACAGCCCGACCAGCGTGGTGGCGATAAACGCCGTCTGGCCGAAAGGATGGTTGATCTGTTCCAGCCCCCAACTGAGCGCCATCATTGCGATCAACAGGATAAGCGGCAGGTTTTCGCGCAGCCGTGACGTTTCTGGCGCAGGTGCGTTTTCGCTGCGCAGTTGATACCCGGCCTGTTGCACGGCACGTTCGACGCGATCACGCACATCATTTTGCGCAATGACGATGAGTTTTTCGGTGGCAAAGGCGACCTGAACCTGGCCGACGCCTTCGACCTGGCGCACGGCGTTTTCCACTTTGCGGGCGCAGGCGGCGCAATCCATACCGTCAACCTGCCAGCTATAGCGTTCGCCTTCGGCGGTCATTTCTGGCGTTTCGCGTTCTTCGCAGTGGCCTTCGGTGCAGCAGGATGGCGTCTTTTCTTCTATCGGCCGCAGCTTAACCGCCGCGAATTGCGGCGCTTTTTTCAACTCAGGCGATGAGGTGGGGGTTGGCATGGCATCCTCCGGTGAATGATAATTTTCTCATTAACCGGAGTATGCACTCTGGAGTCGACTCCAGAGTCAAGCCTTTTAAATATACAGCGAACGGACAATTAAAAAGTGTCCGGCAAAATAGCAGGCGGAGGCGATGGCGTTATCGGCGCTAAAGCGTTTGCGGTAGTGGCTGCCTAACCAGACCACGTTGCCGAGCAGCAGCAATGACGCGCCAACGAAAGCCGACAGCGCCGGGCTGGTCGGACGGAAAAACCACAGCTCGCCTGCCAGCCATACCATCACCAGCGTCATGGCGATAAAGGTACACACCGCCATACGCAGCTCTTCGAGGCGTGACCAGATCACCGCTATCAACAGCGCGCCGATAATCAGCAGCACCACCGGTAGCGGCCAGAAGAATGAGAGCGTCATCTGGCTGGCGAAATAGATGGTATAGAGCAAATGCGCGAGGAAAAACGCGCCGATGGCGTAGAGCAGCTTTTGCCGGGGTAACAGCGTGAGCGCATCCCCGACCAGCGAGGCACACAGGCCCGCCAGCACCAGGTAGCTGATGGCATCGAACATCGGGGCTTGCCAGGCCAGTAACAGCAGGAGCAAGAGCGTAACGGGTTTAAAAACCCAGCGTTGCCAGACCGGGCCACGATACGAGGCGTCGACATATAACCAGGCGGAAAGGCAGACAGCAATAAATGACCACAGCATAATTAAGTCCCTGTATCTGTTATTGTTGCGTAAATCTCTCTTACTCAGTGTAGTGGCGGGAAAAGGAGGATGACAACGCTATTTCCGCCGCGATAAGCTCAATTCCGCTTTTTCCGACAGGTATTCGCTATGAGTAAACCACCGCTTTTTTTCATTATCGTCATTGGATTGATTGTGGTTTTTGCCTCTTTTCGCTTTGTGCAGCAGCGGCGCGAAAAAGCCGAAAACGATAGCGCGCCGCAACAGCAAAAAAGTGTGGTGGTGAGCAATAAACGGGAAAAACCGCTTAACCCGCGCCGTTCTCGCCAGCAACAGGTTACGCCAGCGGGAACCGCCATGCGTTATGAAGTGAGTTTTAAACCGCAAACCGGCGGGCTGGAGATGAGTTTTCGTCTGGATGAGCAGCAATATCACGCGCTGACAGTGGGCGACCGGGGTGTGCTGCGTTATCAGGGCTCGCGCTTTGTGGACTTTACGCCGGAAGCAGCCCGGTAAGCATGACGCCACCGGGCGGCGGGACTATTTTTTCTCTTTTAATTTCTTCTGCCAGATAAGCAGCTCAAACACGCCGAAGAGGAAAATACGGATCTGCTCCGCTTTGCTCATTTGCGGGCCGTCTTTTGGTAGCGCCGTTTTCAGCATGGTGGCTTGTAGCGCATGCATAAAGACGGTGAAGACAAGCGCGACGTTGACGAAAATATTCAGCGGGCGCGGAAAGGGTTTAATCAGGTTCAGAATCAGAAATGCCCAGATGCAGAGCATCAACAGACGCCCGAGGTTAATCAACAGCGGCATGCTTCTCTCCTTGTGCTTCGCGGTGGTACAAACGGTACGCGACCTGCCCGGCGACTTTTTCCCGATGCAGTTGCCAGCGAGCGGGTACGGGCGGTAACCCATTTTCGACTTCGCTTTCGATATAAACCAGCGCGTCATCGGCGAGCCAGCCGTTGTTTTCCAGCAGGCGTATGGTCTCTTCCAGCATCCCTTTACGAAACGGTGGATCGATAAACGCAATATTGTGTGGCGTGCCGGGGCTGGCTAAAAACGTCAGCGTGTTGGTGTTGACCACTTTCGCGTTCGCGGCTTTTAACGTGGCCAGGTTTTGCTGTAATTGCTGGGCGACACTGCGCTCCATTTCCAGCAAGGTGGCGCTGGCGGCGTAGCGGGAGAGCGCTTCCAGCCCCAGCGCACCGCTGCCGGCGAAGCAATCGAGACAGTGAGCGTCTACCATTGACGGCGCCAGCCAGTTGAATAAAGTTTCACGCACGCGATCGGTGGTCGGGCGCAGGCCGGGGCTATCCGGAACCGGTAATTTACGGCCCCGCCACTGGCCGCCAATAATGCGGATCTGGCCGGTGGCGGCACGGGTAGGTTTCTTCATGGTTATCGCTTTGCTCATCATTTCGACCTGCTATTCTAGCGGTCTGTCGAATGACGTTAAACCCTAATCCTCAAGCCGTGATGCAAGTTGAGGAAAGTGGTAGACTATCCGACTAATTAACAAATGTTTTCAGTCCCGGCCGTGCAGACGGGCTGCGCCATGAAACAATAGCGAGGAGTGTGGTCGCCAATGGCAAATGAGAAGAAACGTGGCTTTTTTTCCTGGCTTGGCCTTGGGCAGAAAGAGAAGGCTGAAGAGGCGCAAACCGAACAGCAACCGGTAGCTGAGCAGCCGGTTGAAGAAACCCCGGTTGTCGAGCCTGCTGCCGACAATGAAAAATTCGCTGAAGAGGTTGTCGACATCAGCGAGCAACTGGCGCACGAAGACGCGCCAGCGGAAGCGGTAATAGAAGAAAGCCCGGCGGTTATCGAACATGAAGAACTGCCGCTGCCGGAAGAGGTGGCTGAGCAGGAGATCGGCGCTGAAGAGTGGCAGGCGGAAGCTGAGTCGCTGGAAGAAGACGATGTTCCGCTAAGCGACGAGGAGCTGGACGCGCAGGCGCTGGCCGCCGAAGCGGCGGAAGAAGCGCTGGTTGTCGTGCCGGTTGAAGAATCCGTCCAGGAGCAGGAAAAACCGACCAAAGAAGGGTTCTTTGCGCGCCTGAAACGCAGTCTGCTTAAAACAAAAGAAAACCTCGGTTCAGGATTTATCAGTCTGTTCCGCGGCAAAAAGATCGACGATGATCTGTTCGAAGAGCTGGAAGAGCAGTTGCTGATTGCCGATGTGGGCGTGGAAACCACGCGCAAAATCATCACCAATCTGACGGAAGGCGCGAGCCGCAAGCAATTGCGCGACGCGGAAGCGCTGTATGGTTTGCTGAAAGATGAGATGAGCGAGATCCTCGCCAAAGTGGATGAACCGCTTAACATCGAAGGAAAAACTCCGTTTGTAATTTTGATGGTTGGCGTTAACGGCGTGGGTAAAACCACCACCATCGGTAAGCTGGCGCGCCAGTTTGAGCAGCAGGGTAAATCCGTGATGCTGGCGGCGGGGGATACCTTCCGTGCCGCCGCAGTTGAGCAGCTTCAGGTGTGGGGCCAGCGCAACGATATCCCGGTGATTGCCCAGCATACCGGCGCGGATTCCGCTTCGGTGATTTTCGATGCTATCCAGGCGGCTAAAGCGCGCCATGTGGATGTGCTGATTGCCGATACCGCAGGCCGCTTGCAGAACAAAGCGCACCTGATGGAAGAGTTGAAGAAAATTGTCCGCGTCATGAAGAAGCTGGACGAAGACGCGCCGCATGAAGTGATGCTGACGATTGATGCCAGCACCGGGCAAAATGCCATCAGCCAGGCCAAACTGTTCCACGAGGCTGTGGGTTTAACCGGTATTACGCTGACCAAGCTTGATGGTACCGCCAAAGGTGGCGTTATTTTCTCGGTGGCGGATCAATTTGGTATTCCTATCCGCTACATCGGCGTCGGCGAACGTATTGAGGATTTACGTCCGTTTAATGCGGGCGATTTTATAGAGGCACTTTTTGCCCGAGAGGATTAACAATGATTCGCTTTGAACACGTCAGCAAAGCCTATCTCGGTGGGAGACAAGCGCTGCAGGGGGTGACATTTCACCTGCAGCAGGGCGAGATGGCCTTTCTGACCGGGCATTCCGGGGCAGGGAAAAGTACCCTGCTGAAGCTGATTTGTGGGATTGAGCGGCCAAGCGCCGGGAAAATCCTCTTTGGCGGCCACGATATTACCCGTTTGAAAAACCGGGAAGTGCCGTTTTTGCGTCGTCAAATTGGGATGATTTTCCAGGATCACCACCTGCTGATGGACAGAACGGTGTTCGATAACGTGGCGATCCCGCTGATTATCGCGGGTGCCAGCGGCGACGATATTCGCCGTCGCGTCTCGGCGGCGCTGGATAAAGTCGGGCTGCTCGACAAAGCGAAAAGCTTCCCGATTCAGCTCTCCGGCGGTGAACAACAGCGTGTGGGGATTGCCCGCGCGGTGGTGAACAAACCGGCAGTCCTGCTGGCGGATGAACCAACCGGTAACCTGGATGAAGCGCTGTCTGAAGGGATTTTACGTCTGTTTGAAGAATTTAACCGCGTCGGGGTTACGGTGCTGATGGCAACGCACGATATCGGGCTGATTTCCCGTCGTTCGTACCGCATGCTGAGCCTGAGCGACGGTCATTTGCATGGAGGCCTGGCGGGTGAATAAGCGCGATGCACTAAACCACATTCGGCAGTTTGGCAGCAAATTAGACCGTTTTCGTAAATCGTCCGCCTCCTCCGGCGAGAGCAACCGCAATGCGCCGCGTCGCGGCAAAGCGCCAGTGAAAGCGCCTTCGCGTAAGAGTAACGTCTTTAACGAGCAGGTACGCTACGCCTGGCACGGTGCGTTGCAGGATCTGAAAAGCAAACCGCTGGCGACATTCCTGACGGTGATGGTCATTGCCATCTCCCTGACGCTGCCCAGCGTCTGTTACATGGTCTACAAAAACGTTAATCAGGCCGCGTCGCAGTACTATCCGTCGCCGCAGATCACTGTCTATTTCGATAAAGCGCTGGATGACAACGCGGCACAGCAGGTGGTGGGGCAGCTCCAGTCCGAACAGGGCGTGGAAAAGGTCAATTACCTGTCGCGTGAAGATGCCCTGGGTGAGTTCCGCAACTGGTCCGGGTTTGGCGGCGCGCTGGATATGCTCGAAGAGAACCCGCTGCCCGCTGTGGCGGTAGTGGTGCCGAAACTGGATTTCCAGAGCACGGATTCGTTGAACACCTTGCGCGATCGCATCTCGCGCATCCAGGGAATTGATGAAGTGCGCATGGATGACAGCTGGTTTGCGCGGCTGGCGTCCCTGACTGGTCTGGTCGGGCGCGTGGCGGCCATGATTGGTGTGCTGATGGTTGCGGCTGTGTTCCTGGTTATCGGCAATAGCGTGCGGCTGAGTATTTTCGCCCGCCGCGATACCATTAACGTGCAAAAACTGATTGGTGCGACGGACGGTTTTATCCTGCGTCCGTTCCTGTATGGCGGCGCGTTGCTCGGTTTCTCCGGCGCGTTTTTATCGCTGATCCTGTCGGAAATCCTGGTGATGCGCTTGTCCTCGGCGGTGACGGAAGTGGCGAAAGTGTTCGGCACGCAGTTTGAGCTTAGCGGGCTGTCGTTTGACGAATGCTTGCTGCTGTTGCTGGTGTGTTCGATGATTGGCTGGATTGCCGCCTGGCTTGCTACCGTTCAACATTTACGTCACTTTACTCCGGACTAAAGAATCTCTGGTATACTCCTTCCCTGCACGTGAAGTATTCCCGTAGCAGGGAAGCGTAATACCCCTTCTGAGGTTCCTTGCTCCGGTTTATCATTCTGATGTCACATTTTGTGCGTAATTTATTCACAGACCTGCAAGGAACTTGTGGATAAAATCACTGTCTGATAAAAATGTGAATGCTATTCTCGTTGCTCAAAAGCGCTGGCATGTTTGTTGCCTGATGGGGACAGACCGCCGCCAGCTGATAAGTGAATTGAGAGGATTTGAATGACCAAAGAAATGCAAACTTTAGCTTTAGCCCCTGTTGGTAACCTGGAATCTTATGTCCGGGCTGCGAACGCATGGCCGATGTTGACGGCTGATGAAGAGCGGGCACTGGCTGAAAAGCTGCATTACCAGGGCGATCTGGAAGCAGCGAAAAAGCTGATTCTGTCTCACCTGCGCTTTGTTGTTCATATTGCTCGTAACTATTCGGGCTATGGTCTGCCGCAGGCGGATCTCATCCAGGAAGGTAACATTGGCCTGATGAAAGCCGTTCGTCGCTTCAACCCGGAAGTGGGTGTGCGCCTGGTTTCTTTCGCCGTGCACTGGATCAAAGCTGAGATCCACGAGTATGTGCTACGCAACTGGCGTATTGTCAAAGTCGCGACCACCAAAGCTCAGCGTAAGCTGTTCTTTAACCTGCGCAAAGCCAAACAGCGTCTTGGCTGGTTTAACCAGGACGAAGTGGAAATGGTTGCTCGTGAACTGGGCGTGACCAGCAAAGACGTGCGTGAAATGGAGTCGCGTATGGCGGCGCAGGACATGACCTTTGATATGTCCTCCGATGACGATGCGCACGACAGCCAGCCGATGGCACCGGTGCTCTATCTGCAGGATAAATCATCCAACTTTGCCGACGGCATCGAAGATGACAACTGGGAAGAGCAGGCAGCCAACAAGCTGACCGATGCGATGCAGGGGCTTGACGAACGCAGCCAGCAGATTATCCGCGCCCGTTGGCTGGACGAAGATAACAAGACCACTTTGCAGGAACTGGCCGATCGCTACGGCGTGTCCGCCGAGCGTGTGCGTCAGCTTGAAAAGAACGCAATGAAAAAACTGCGCGCCGCTATCGAAGCGTAAGTGTATTGCAGTGAATAAGCCGGGTTGGCGCAAGCCTCACCCGGCTTTTTATTATCTGAATTATCCCACCACCACCACTCTCACATCATCACGCGTTCATTCAGCTTCTGTCACAACGTGGCAGGAAAGCTGTCCTGTCGGTGTCCCTGCGCTTGCGCGAGACTGAGTAAAACATCGCTTTATCAAAGGCGCTATATACTTGGTAAGCGGGCATACACAGACAGGGGGCAATCAAGGTGAAGAACAACGAATTGAATCAGCGCCGTCTACAGGCGACGCCGCGCGGCATTGGTGTGATGTGCGGTTTTTACGCAGAAAAAGCGGAAAACGCGACGCTGTGGGATGTAGAAGGGAACGAAGTGATCGACTTTGCCGCCGGGATCGCGGTGCTTAACACCGGACATCGGCATCCAAAAGTAATGGCAGCGGTAGAAAAACAGTTGCAGGCATTTACCCATACCGCTTACCAGATTGTTCCTTACGAAAGCTATGTCTCGCTGGCGGAGCGTATTAACGAACGCGTACCGGTTGCTGGTCCGGCAAAAACAGCGTTTTTCTCCACTGGCGCAGAAGCGGTGGAAAACGCCGTTAAAATTGCCCGCGCCTATACCAAACGCCCCGGAATTATCACCTTTGGCGGCGGTTTCCACGGTCGCACCTTTATGACCATGGCGCTCACCGGCAAAGTCGCGCCGTATAAAATTGGTTTCGGTCCCTTCCCCGGTTCGATTTACCACGCTCAGTATCCTAACGCGCTGCACGGTGTAAGCACTGAAGAGGCGCTGAAAAGCCTGGAGCGTATTTTTAAAGCGGATATCGCACCGGATCAAGTCGCTGCTATCCTGCTGGAGCCCGTGCAGGGCGAGGGCGGTTTTAATGTCGCACCGAACGATTTTATGCAGGCGCTGCGTAAGGTGTGCGATAGCCACGGTATTCTGCTGATTGTTGACGAAGTGCAGAGCGGTTTTGCCCGCACCGGCAAGCTCTTTGCCAGCGAATATTACGATGTGCAACCGGATTTAATCACCATGGCGAAAAGCCTGGCCGGTGGTTTGCCGCTTTCGGCGGTGGCAGGGCGGGCGGAGGTGATGGATGCGCCTGCGCCGGGTGGTTTGGGCGGCACTTACGCAGGCAATCCGCTCGCTATCGCGGCGGCGCATGCGGTGCTGGACGTGATTGAAGAAGAAAACCTGTGCGAACGGGCGAACCATCTGGGCCAGCATCTGGTGGAAGTGCTGAACCGTGCAAAAGCGCAATGCCCCTATATCGCTGATATCCGTGCGCAGGGTTCAATGGTCGCGGTGGAATTTAGCGATCCGCAAACCGGCGCGCCATCGGCTGAATTTACTAAACAGGTGCAGGAAAAAGCGCTGGCGGACGGGCTGTTGCTGCTGAGCTGCGGGGTTTACGGCAACGTGATTCGCTTCCTCTACCCGTTAACCATTCCGGAAGTTCAGTTCCGCAAGGCGCTGGATATTCTCTCTCAGTCGCTGACGCATTAATTATTCAGCCGCCTGATGGGCGGCTTTCTCATTTTCTGTCATCAGTCTGTCGTACAACCTTCAAAATTGTTATTCCATATTCCGAAAAATGGGGTATGTTTTAGCAGAGTATGCTGCTCAGGTACGGGCAGAACGGTTAAAAACTACTATCATATTCTTTGCTTATGACAATAAGCGAAATAATGTGCCACACAACAATATCACAACAAATGCAATAACCATAACAATGGGGAAACTCAGGATGAAAATGAAGGGCAAAGCGTTACTGGCAGGATGTATTGCGTTAGCAATGAGCAACGTGGCATTCGCCAAAGATATCAAAGTTGCCGTTGTCGGGGCGATGTCCGGTCCGGTTGCGCAGTACGGTGACCAGGAGTTTACCGGTGCGGAACAAGCTATCGCCGATATTAATGCCAAAGGCGGGATTAAAGGCGACAAACTGGTTGCAGTAAAATATGACGATGCCTGTGACCCGAAACAAGCGGTGGCGGTCGCCAACAAAGTGGTCAATGACGGCATTAAATACGTTATCGGCCACCTCTGCTCCTCTTCTACCCAGCCGGCGTCTGATATTTACGAAGACGAAGGTATTCTGATGATCACGCCTGCGGCGACGGCGCCTGAGCTGACCGCGCGTGGTTACAAACTGACGCTGCGCACCACCGGTCTGGATTCCGACCAGGGACCGACTGCGGCGAAGTACATTCTGGAGAAAGTGAAGCCGCAGCGCATCGCCGTTATCCATGACAAACAGCAGTACGGTGAAGGTCTGGCGCGTGCAGTGCAGGACGGGCTGAAAAAAGGCGGCGCGAACGTGGTGTTCTTTGACGGTATCACTGCCGGTGAGAAAGACTTCTCTACGCTGGTTGCACGCCTGAAGAAAGAGAACATCGACTTCGTTTACTACGGCGGCTACCACCCGGAAATGGGGCAGATCCTGCGTCAGTCTCGCGCCGCTGGTCTGAAGACCCAGTTTATGGGGCCGGAAGGCGTGGCGAACGTTTCCCTGTCTAACATTGCCGGTGAATCCGCAGAAGGTATGCTGGTTACCAAACCGAAAAACTATGACCAGGTTCCGGCGAACAAACCGATTGTGGATGCGATCAAAGCGAAGAAACAGGATCCAAGCGGCGCGTTTGTATGGACCACTTACGCTGCGCTGCAATCGCTGGCTGCAGGACTGGGTCAGTCCGCCGATCCGGCGGCTATCGCCACTTATCTGAAAGGCCACTCAGTGGATACCGTAATGGGGCCGCTCTCCTGGGATGAGAAGGGCGATCTGAAAGGCTTTGAGTTCGGTGTGTTTACCTGGCATGCGAACGGTACAGCGACTGACGCGAAGTGATTTTCTAAGCTGATCGTCGTCTTTCGCGCCGCAGTTCCCGGTCACTTACTTTAGTCAGTTTCCGGGGATGAGCGAATTTTCCGCCTTCCTGCGATGCGAAAGTCCAGGTCAGCATTAATTAAAAAGGCCGGATTACCAGGGGTAATCCGGCCTTTCTGCTGTTTTACCAGGACCGACGTAAGCCTGATAAGCGTAACGCCAGCTGGCAAATCCGCAGCGCGGGCTTTATCGTTTTTCCCAGCCGTTTTCCTGCGCGGTAAATCCCAGTCGCTGGGTGAAAGCCGCCATTACGCCCCGGTCTTCGACGCCGATATCGGCTATCCACCAGCTGGTGATCGACGGGTTATCGCGCATCACTTCTTCCACCAGATATTGTCCCACGCCGCGACGGCGGGTGATATCGCGCACGCGCAGGGAATCCAGCGCCCCTTCGACGCCAAGTAGCGTCACGCGAACGGCAGCCAACAGACGGTCATTAAAACGCGCGGCGTAGATACGGTGAGTGTCATCCACTTCAAGAGATGCAGAGGAGTATTCCGGCCAGACTTTCGCTAAATCAATATGATCCTGTTCGGTGAAGGTCACCAGTCGGACGATAGTCAATTTCATGTACAGCTTGTCCAAAACGCAAAACATAGTGTGAGTGTAATCAATTTCGCATGGCAGGGTTCGATCGTTTTTTATTTTTCATCCGACAGGTGAATAATTTTGCCGCAGTGGTTGGCGTAGTGTTAAACATTGGAGATCGAAAAACAGGCAGGATTTTAACCTAATTGGTAGCGTTTTATTCCGCTTTATATGCCGTTATTTTATGCTGATGTCGGGGCTTTTTTTGTTTATCTCGGAAGAAATACAGAATATTATCTCTGCTTAATCGCCTGAAAAATAGAGGATTTAGTCTGGTTTTTGCTAAAAAACTGCGCTAAACCATTAAAGGCACTGGTAAAAATAGCGTTGTGCATTAAAAGTACAGAATGCTTTTTAACCATAATAAAACAAAATTATTACACGAATAATTCAGGCAACAGTAAGCCAACGTTCCGGCTGCCTGAAGCAGGAAGTGTAAACACGACATCACGAATGGGGATTTACAACAATGAAAAGGAACGCGAAGACATTAATCGCGGGGATGGTTGCACTTGCGATGTCTCACGCGGCCATGGCGAAGGATATTAAGGTAGCGGTTGTCGGTGCGATGTCCGGTCCGGTTGCCCAGTGGGGCGATATGGAGTTCAACGGCGCGCGCCAGGCTATCCACGATATCAACGCTAAGGGCGGGATCAAGGGCGACAACCTGGTCGCCGTGGAATATGACGACGCCTGTGACCCAAAACAAGCCGTTGCCGTGGCGAACAAAATTGTCAACGACGGTGTGAAATATGTAATTGGCCATCTTTGCTCATCATCAACGCAGCCCGCATCGGACATCTACGAAGATGAAGGTATCCTGATGATCACGCCCGGCGCGACCAACCCGGAGCTGACTCAGCGCGGCTATCAACACATTATGCGTACCGCCGGGCTGGACTCCTCGCAGGGACCAACCGCCGCGAAGTACATCCTGAACACCGTGAAACCGCAGCGTATTGCCATCATTCACGATAAGCAGCAGTACGGCGAAGGCCTTGCACGCTCCGTGCAGGAAGGGCTGAAAGCAGGCGGCGCGAATGTAGTGTTCTTTGACGGTATTACCGCTGGCGAGAAGGATTTTTCTGCGCTGGTGGCGCGTCTGCAAAAAGAAAATATCGACTTTGTCTACTACGGTGGTTATTACCCGGAGATGGGGCAAATCCTGCGCCAGGCGCGCGCCAGCGGTCTGAAAACCCAGTTTATGGGGCCGGAAGGCGTGGGCAATGCCTCGCTGTCGAATATCGCGGGGTCTGCGGCAGAAGGCATGCTGGTGACGATGCCGAAGCGTTATGACCAGGATCCGGCGAACCAGAGCATTGTCGATGCGCTGAAAGCCCAGAAGAAAGATCCGAGCGGGCCGTATGTGTGGATCACCTACGCCGCCGTGCAATCGCTGGCCACTGCGCTGGAGCGCACCGGCAGCAGTGAGCCGCTGGCGCTGATTAAAGATTTAAAAGCCAACGGGGCTAAAACCGTGATTGGGCCGCTGAACTGGGATGAAAAAGGCGATCTGAAAGGATTTGAATTCGGTGTCTTCCAATGGCACGCCGATGGTTCGTCGTCCGTGGCGAAATAACTGTCATCCCTCTCTCCGGGCGCAATGTTCGGAGAGATTTTAGAAGGTTACGTTATGTCCGAGCAGTTTCTTTATTTCTTGCAGCAGATGTTTAACGGCGTCACGCTGGGAAGCACCTATGCATTGATCGCCATTGGTTACACCATGGTTTACGGCATTATCGGCATGATCAACTTCGCCCACGGCGAGGTCTACATGATCGGCAGTTATGTCTCCTTTATGATCATCGCCGCGCTGATGATGATGGGTATCGACTCCAGCTGGCTGCTGGTCGCAGCCGGTTTCGTCGGTGCCATTATCATTGCCAGCGCTTACGGCTGGAGTATTGAGCGAGTGGCGTATCGCCCGGTGCGTAACTCCAAACGCTTGATTGCGCTGATTTCCGCCATCGGCATGTCTATCTTCCTGCAAAACTACGTCAGCCTGACAGAAGGTTCGCGCGATGTGGCGCTACCAAGCCTGTTTAACGGCCAGTGGGTTGTCGGCAGCAGTGAACACTTTTCGGCAAGCATCACGACGATGCAGCTGGTTATCTGGATTGTGACCTTCGTTGCCATGCTGGCGCTGACGCTGTTTATCCGCTATTCCCGCATGGGGCGCGCTTGTCGCGCCTGTGCGGAAGACCTGAAAATGGCCAGCCTGTTGGGTATCAACACTGACCGTGTTATCGCGCTGACCTTTGTGATCGGCGCGGCGATGGCGGCGGTAGCGGGCGTACTGCTTGGTCAGTTCTATGGCGTTATCAACCCGTATATCGGTTTTATGGCCGGGATGAAAGCGTTTACTGCCGCAGTGCTGGGCGGTATCGGTAGCATTCCAGGCGCGATGATCGGCGGCCTGATTCTGGGCGTCGCCGAATCCCTCTCTTCGGCGTATCTGAGCACCGAATACAAAGATGTGGTGTCGTTCGCGCTGTTGATAGTGGTGTTGCTGGTGATGCCGACCGGTATCCTCGGCCGCCCGGAGGTTGAAAAAGTATGAAACCGATGCATTTTGCGCTGGCGCTGCTCTCCGCGGCGATGTTTTTCGTGCTGGCGAGCGTCTTTATGGGCGTTCAACTGGAGCTGAACGGCACCAGGCTGGTGGTCGATACCGCGGCTGATATTCGCTGGCAGTGGATCTTTATCGGCACCGCAGTGGTGTTTTTCTTCCAGTTGCTGCGACCTGTATTCCAGAAAAGCCTGAAGGGCGTTTCCGGGCCGAAATTCGTGCTGCCAGCAATTGATGGTTCTACGCTCAAACAGAAGTTGTTCCTGTTGGCGCTGCTGGTGATTGCGGTGGCGTGGCCGTTTGTTGTTTCGCGCGGTACGGTGGATATCGCCACCATGACGATGATCTATATCATCCTCGGCCTCGGTCTGAACGTGGTGGTCGGGCTTTCCGGTTTGCTGGTGCTGGGTTACGGCGGTTTCTACGCCATCGGCGCGTACACCTTTGCGCTGCTCAACCACTATTACGGCCTGGGTTTCTGGACGTGCCTGCCGCTGGCGGGGCTGGTTTCCGCTGCCGCCGGTTTCCTGTTGGGCTTCCCGGTGCTGCGTCTGCGCGGTGATTACCTGGCGATTGTGACGCTGGGCTTCGGCGAAATCGTCCGTATCTTGCTGTTGAACAACACCGAAATAACCGGTGGCCCGAACGGCATCAGCCAGATCCCCAAACCGACCCTGTTCGGTCTGGAGTTCAGCCGTACCGCTCGTGAAGGTGGCTGGGATACGTTCAGCAATTTCTTCCATGTTGAATACGATCCCAGCGACCGCGTGGTGTTCCTCTATCTGGTGGCGCTGCTGCTGGTGGTGCTGACGCTGTTTGTCATTAACCGCCTGCTGCGTATGCCGCTGGGGCGTGCGTGGGAAGCGTTGCGTGAAGATGAAATCGCCTGCCGCTCGCTCGGCCTGAACCCGACACGCATTAAGCTGACGGCGTTTACCATCAGCGCCGCGTTCGCCGGTTTTGCCGGTACGCTGTTTGCTGCGCGCCAGGGCTTTGTCAGCCCGGAATCGTTCACTTTCGCCGAATCAGCGTTTGTGCTGGCGATTGTGGTGCTGGGCGGTATGGGGTCGCAGTTTGCGGTGATCCTCGCGGCTATCCTGCTGGTGGTTTCCCGCGAGTTGATGCGTGACTTTAATGAATACAGCATGTTGATGCTGGGTGGTTTGATGGTACTGATGATGATCTGGCGTCCGCAAGGCTTGCTGCCGATGACCCGTCCGCAGTTGAAATTGAAAAACGGGCAAGCGAAAGGAGAGCAGGCATGAGTCAGCCACTGTTATCAGTAAACGGCCTGATGATGCGCTTTGGCGGTCTGCTGGCTGTCAACAACGTGTCGTTGGAACTGCGTCCGCAGGAGATCGTTTCGCTGATCGGCCCGAACGGCGCGGGTAAAACCACCGTGTTTAACTGCCTGACCGGTTTCTATAAACCGACGGGTGGCACCATTATGCTGCGTGACCAGCACCTGGAAGGGCTGCCAGGACAGCAAATCGCCCGCATGGGCGTGGTGCGGACGTTCCAGCATGTGCGTCTGTTTCGCGAAATGACGGTGATTGAAAACCTGCTGGTAGGGCAACATCAGCAACTCAAAACCGGGGTGTTCTCCGGCTTGCTCAAAACGCCGGCGTTTCGCCGCGCGCAGAGTGAAGCGCTGGACCGCGCCGCAACCTGGCTGGATCGTATTGGTTTGTTAGCGCACGCTAACCGGCAGGCCAGCAATCTCGCTTATGGCGATCAGCGCCGTCTGGAGATTGTGCGCTGCATGGTGACGCAGCCGGAAATCCTGATGCTTGATGAGCCGGCCGCCGGTCTGAACCCGAAAGAAACCAAAGAGCTGGACGAGCTGATTGTCGAGCTGCGTAATCATCACAACACCACCATCCTGCTGATTGAGCATGATATGAAGCTGGTGATGGGCATTTCCGACCGGATTTATGTGGTGAACCAGGGCACGCCGCTGGCGAACGGGACGCCGGAAGAGATTCGTAACAACCCGGACGTGATCCGCGCATACCTTGGTGAGGCATAAGATGGAAAACGCGATGTTATCTTTTGACAAAGTTAGCGCTCACTACGGCAAAATCCAGGCGCTGCATGATGTCAGCCTGCATATTAACCAGGGCGAGATCGTGACGCTAATTGGTGCCAATGGCGCGGGGAAAACCACGCTGCTCGGCACGTTGTGCGGCGACCCGCGCGCCAGCAGCGGGCGTATTGTGTTTGATGGCAAAGACATTACCGACTGGCAGACCGCGAAGATCATGCGTGAAGCCGTGGCAATTGTGCCGGAAGGTCGCCGCGTCTTTTCGCGGATGACCGTGGAAGAGAACCTGGCGATGGGTGGTTTTTTCGCCGATCGTGAGCAGTATCAGACGCGCATTCAAAGGGTGTATGAACTGTTTCCACGCCTGCATGAGCGCCGCATCCAGCGTGCTGGCACCATGTCCGGCGGCGAACAGCAGATGCTGGCGATTGGTCGTGCGCTGATGAGCCAGCCGCGTTTGTTACTGCTCGATGAACCCTCGCTGGGTCTTGCGCCGATCATTATTCAGCAAATTTTCGACACCATTGAGCAACTGCGAAAAGAAGGGATGACCATCTTCCTGGTGGAGCAGAACGCCAACCAGGCGCTGAAGCTCGCCGATCGTGGGTATGTGCTGGAAAACGGCCATGTCGTGCTGGAAGATACCGGCGACGCGTTACTGGCGAACGAAGCGGTGCGCAGCGCTTACCTGGGCGGGTAACTTGTTGATGTAATAGCATTTAAACCGGTCTCGCAAGGACCGGTTTTTTTGTCTTAAAAACGTTTTCCTGCAATGCGACCAGACGGCTTGATGGGATATGATGCGGGTGGCGCTTGAGGCTTTTTGCCTCATGACGGTAAAAAGTTGTGCGGCAGAAAGAAGAAAGCCCCGAAGGTCATTTTTCAATTAACCAACGAGGCCTGTCTATATGCTCGACACATGTAGAGTAGCCTCTTACCCGCCGAAAGGCAAGGAGCCGCAGGTTATGAAGCTACCGCAAGGAACCCTTATCTGGTGCGTGTTTATCGTGTGTTTCACACTGCTGATATTCACTTATCTGACACGGAAATCGCTGTGCGAAATTCGTTACAAAGATGGGTTCCGCGAGGTCGCGGCTTTCATGGCTTACGAATCCGGTAAGTAGCAACCTGGAGGCAGGGAGAAATCCCTGCCTTTTCAGGGGAAACGGTAATGTGCATACCTCTAAGCGCCTTTACAAAGGGCTTCTCTGTTTAACAGGGAAGCCCTTTTTCCTTTCTAAAGCGCGACGGCCGCCCCATTAACCGCCATTTTTCCTTCACCGTACCATCATCCTGGCGACATTTTCCTGACGCCAGGTTGTCATCTATTTGTAATTAAACGGTTATTTTTCTGCAATTCGAGCATGTCATGTTACCTCGCGAGCATAAAAACGCGTGAAATCGCGCATCCCGCATAACAAGAGAGAGCACAATGACAACGTTACGACATACAGCTTTGGGTCTGGCGATGGGGTTAGTCTTTGCAGGCAACGCCATGGCGGTAACCACCATTCCGTTCTGGCATTCAATGGAAGGGGAGTTAGGTAAAGAAGTTGACTCCCTGGCGCAACGTTTCAATGACACCCACCCGGATTACAAAATCGTACCGATCTATAAAGGCAACTACGAGCAGAGCCTGAGCGCGGGTATCGCGGCCTTCCGTACCGGTAACGCGCCGGCAATTCTACAGGTTTATGAAGTGGGTACGGCCACCATGATGGCGTCTAAAGCGATCAAACCGGTCTACCAGGTGTTTAAAGACGCGGGTATCAACTTTGATGAAAGCCAGTTTGTGCCGACCGTTGCGGGTTACTACACCGATTCTAAAACGGGTCATTTGCTCTCTCAGCCGTTTAACAGCTCAACACCCGTGCTGTATTACAACAAAGATGCCTTTAAAAAAGCGGGCCTGAACCCGGATCAGCCGCCGAAAACCTGGCAGGACCTGGCCGAGTACACCGCTAAGCTGAAAGCGGCCGGGATGAAATGTGGTTACGCCAGCGGCTGGCAGGGCTGGATCCAGATTGAAAACTTCAGCGCCTGGCATGGCCTGCCGGTCGCTACCAAAAACAACGGCTTTGACGGTACTGACGCGGTGCTGGAGTTCAACAAGCCGGAGCAGGTGAAACACATCGCCATGCTGGAAGAGCTGAACAAAAAAGGCGACTTCAGCTACTTCGGCCGTAAAGATGAGTCCACTGAGAAGTTCTATAACGGCGATTGCGCCATTACCACCGCCTCTTCTGGCTCGCTGGCAGATATTCGCCATTACGCCAAATTCAATTATGGCGTGGGGATGATGCCGTATGACGCCACCGTGAAAGGTGCGCCGCAGAACGCCATTATCGGCGGTGCGAGCCTGTGGGTGATGCAGGGTAAAGACAATGCCACATACAAAGGCGTTGCCCAGTTCCTCGATTTCCTGGCGAAACCGGAAAACGCAGCGGAATGGCACCAGAAAACCGGCTACCTGCCGATCACGACCGCAGCGTACGATCTGACGCGTAAAGAGGGTTTTTATGACAAGAACCCGGGCGCAGATATCGCTACGCGTCAGATGCTGAACAAGCCGCCGTTGGCGTTCACCAAAGGTCTGCGTCTGGGTAACATGC
Source organism: Kosakonia pseudosacchari (assembly GCF_015167415.1). Taxonomy (NCBI): domain Bacteria; kingdom Pseudomonadati; phylum Pseudomonadota; class Gammaproteobacteria; order Enterobacterales; family Enterobacteriaceae; genus Kosakonia; species Kosakonia pseudosacchari. The sequence continues at coordinate 4,560,260 of NZ_CP063425.1, read as the reverse complement.
CGCAGATTCGTACCGTGGTGGATGAAGAGCTGGAAAGCGTATGGACCGGCAAGAAAACCCCGCAACAGGCGCTGGATTCCGCCGTTGAGCGTGGTAACCAGCTGCTGCGCCGCTTCGAGCAGTCAACCAAGTCTTGATGTCGCGCTTTGCCGGTGGAGCAGTGCTGATCCGGCAGACAAAATACGGCCTACTCAACGGTAGGCCATTGCTATCCGGCCTATCTGAATAGAGTTGCTTATGTCCTCATCCCGTCCGGTGTTTCGTTCGCGCTGGCTCCCTTACTTATTGGTTGCGCCGCAGCTGGCGATCACCCTTATTTTCTTTATCTGGCCTGCGGCTGAAGCGCTGTGGTATTCGGTACAAAGTGTCGATCCGTTCGGCCTCTCCAGCCAGTTTGTCGGGCTGGATAATTTTGTCGCGCTGTTTCACGACAGCTATTACCTGGACTCCTTCTGGACCACCATGCGTTTTAGCGCCTGGGTGACATTCAGTGGCTTGCTGGTTTCTCTGTTTTTCGCCGCGCTGGTGGATAACGTGGTGCGTGGCAGCCGTATTTATCAAACGCTGATGCTGTTGCCCTACGCCGTTGCGCCTGCGGTTGCCGCTGTGCTGTGGATTTTTCTCTTTAACCCCGGTCGTGGCTTGCTTACCCATTTCCTGGCGCAGTTTGGCTATGACTGGAACCACGCGCAGAACAGCGGCCAGGCAATGTTCCTCGTGGTTTTTGCTTCGGTATGGAAGCAGATCAGCTACAACTTCCTGTTTTTCTTTGCCGCTTTGCAGTCGATTCCGCGCTCGCTGGTCGAAGCCGCCGCCATTGACGGTGCCGGGCCGATCCGCCGCTTTTTCAAATTGTCGCTGCCGCTGATTGCGCCGGTGAGTTTCTTCCTGCTGGTGGTTAACCTGGTATACGCCTTCTTCGACACCTTCCCGGTGATCGACGCCGCGACAGCAGGCGGGCCGGTTCAGGCGACGACCACACTGATTTATAAAATTTACCGCGAAGGTTTCGCCGGGCTGGATCTCTCCGCGTCTGCGGCGCAGTCGGTGGTGCTGATGGTGTTGGTGATAGTGCTGACGGTGGTTCAGTTCCGCTATGTTGAAAGTAAGGTGCGCTACCAATGATTGAGAATCGCCCCGGGCTGACATTATTCAGCCATATCATGCTTATTCTCGGGATTGCGGTGGTGCTGTTTCCACTGTATGTCGCTTTTGTGACGGCGACGCTGGATATCAACGCCGTTTACGACACGCCAATGACGCTGATCCCCGGCACCCATTTGTGGGAAAACCTGCGCAACATCTGGGTCAACGGTATTGGCGCGAATAGCGCACCGTTCTGGTTGATGCTGACCAACAGCTTCATCATGGCGTTCGTCATCACCGTCGGCAAAATCGCCGTGTCGATGCTCTCGGCCTTCGCCATTGTCTGGTTCCGCTTTCCGCTGCGTAACCTCTTCTTCTGGATGATTTTCTGCACGCTGATGCTGCCGGTTGAAGTGCGTATTTTCCCAACGGTGGAAGTGATAGCGAACCTGAAAATGCTCGACAGCTATACCGGTTTGACGCTACCGCTGATGGCCTCTGCAACAGCAACGTTTTTGTTCCGCCAGTTCTTTATGACCCTGCCGGACGAGTTGATGGAAGCTGCGCGCATTGATGGCGCATCGCCAATGCGTTTTTTCCGCGACATCGTGTTGCCGCTGTCAAAAACCAACCTCGCGGCGCTGTTCGTCATCACCTTTATCTACGGCTGGAACCAGTATTTATGGCCGCTGCTAATTATCAGCGACGTCAATCTTGGCACCGCCGTGGCGGGGGTAAAAAGCATGATTGCCAGCGGTGAAAGCACCACGCAATGGAACCAGGTTATGGCAGCTATGTTGCTGACGTTGATCCCACCGGTCGTTATCGTTTTAGCCATGCAGCGCGCCTTTGTGCGTGGCCTGGTCGACAGTGAGAAGTAGGTTGTATCCCTTGATTGTGCGTGACGTCGACGCTGAGCCGAAACCGCGTAATCAAGGCGGAGGATGATGGACATAGTGGGCCTATGTCCAAATCCGACAACGCAGAGTACGCGGTTTCGGCACGCGTCCCGAAGGGCTGGGGCCATTTTCGCCCAAAGCTTCGTTACTCGCGTTTTATTTGGGCCCACCAAACTTCGCCGCTCGCGCCTTGCCTTGGGCAAAAATGGCCGCCAGCGACGTTCACGAACAATCAAGAGATGCAACCTTATATGGCAGGATTAAAATTACAAGCGGTCACCAAGAGTTGGGACAGCGGCAAAAGCCAGGTGATCCAGCCGCTGACGCTGGATGTCGCCGATGGCGAGTTTATTGTGATGGTTGGCCCGTCGGGCTGTGGTAAATCAACGCTGCTGCGTATGGTCGCAGGCCTGGAGCGCGTGTCCAGCGGGGATATCTGGATTGATACCCAGCGCGTCACCGAAATGGAGCCCAAAGATCGCGGGATCGCGATGGTGTTCCAGAACTATGCGCTCTACCCGCACATGAGCGTGGAAGAGAACATGGCGTGGGGGTTGAAAATTCGCGGCATGGGCAAAGAGCATATCGCCGGGCGCGTGGCGGAAGCGGCGCGAATTCTCGAACTGGATGGCCTGTTGAAGCGTCGCCCGCGCGAACTTTCCGGCGGTCAGCGCCAGCGTGTGGCGATGGGCCGTGCGATTGTCCGTGATCCAGCCGTGTTTCTGTTTGACGAACCCCTTTCCAACCTCGATGCCAAGCTGCGCGTACAAATGCGCCTTGAATTGCAACAGCTGCATCGTCGCCTGAACACCACGTCGCTGTACGTTACCCACGATCAGGTGGAAGCGATGACGCTGGCGCAGCGCGTGCTGGTGATGAATAAAGGCGTGGCGGAGCAGATCGGTACGCCGGTTGAAGTGTATGAAAAACCAGCCAGTCGCTTTGTGGCGAGCTTTATCGGCAGCCCGGCGATGAACCTGCTTGATGGTCGTATCAGCAGCGCCGGTACGCACTTTGAGCTGGAGAGCGGCATGGAGTTGCCGATCAACGGGTACTATCGCGGGTATGCAGGCCGCAAGATGACGCTGGGTATCCGCCCGGAACATATTGCGCTAAGCTCACAGGCCGCAGGCGGTGTACCGCTGGTGATGGACACGCTGGAGATCCTCGGCGCGGATAACTTAGCGCATGGTCGCTGGGGCGAGCAGAAACTGGTGGTGCGTTTATCGCATCAGGATCGCCCGACGGCAGGCAGCACGCTGTGGCTCCATCTGCCGGAAAATCACCTGCACTTATTTGATGGTGAAACAGGACAACGAGTATGAGCAACTGGCCATATCCCCACATTGTCGCCCATCGCGGCGGCGGTAAGCTGGCGCCGGAAAACACACTGGCCGCCATTGATGTTGGCGCGCGTTACGGGCACAAGATGATTGAGTTCGATGCCAAGCTGTCGAAAGATGGGCAGATTTTCCTGCTGCATGACGACAATCTCGAGCGCACCAGCAACGGCTGGGGCGTCGCGGGTGAACTGGCGTGGAACGATCTGCTTAAAGTGGATGCGGGTGGCTGGTTTAGCGGTGAATTCAAAGGCGAACCGCTGCCGCTGCTTTCTGAAGTGGCGGAGCGCTGCCGCCAGCACGGCATGATGGCGAATATCGAGATTAAACCGACCACCGGCACCGGGCCGCTGACCGGGAAAGTGGTGGCGCTGGCTGCGCGCGAGCTGTGGGCCGGGATGACACTGCCGCTGCTTTCATCGTTTGAAATTGATGCGCTGGAAGCGGCGCAACAAGCCGCGCCGGAACTGCCGCGCGGCCTGCTGCTCGATGAGTGGCGCGATGACTGGCAGACGCTCACCGAACGGCTGGGCTGCGTATCGATCCATCTGAACCATAAACTGCTGGATGAAGCTCGCGTGCGTATGCTGCGCGATGCGGGCTTGCGCATCCTGGTCTATACGGTCAACCAGCCGGCGCGGGCGGCAGAACTGCTACGCTGGGGTGTTGACTGCATCTGCACCGATAAAATCGATGCTATCGGGCCGCACTTCCAGTACTAAGGTGTTGTCGACGGCGATGTGCTTTGCAGCATGTCGCCGTTTTGCGTCTGTGGCAGCATATGTTGCTGCGTCACGCCGCTGCTAGTTGTTCCCCCGCTGAGCATCCCGGCGCCGTTGTTGGGTAGCACTTGCTGGCGGCCGGGATTGAGCTCCCCCGGCTGCGCCTGCCTTACCCGTTGGGTGTTGTTATTCATCTGCGTCTGCAACTGTTGCTGTTGCAGCTGGGTTTGCGTCTGCATCTGCTGTTTCAGCATCCCTTGATGCTGTTGCTGCTGGTTAAGCATCTGCGTCTGCATCCGCTGCTGGCTTGGGATCACGTATCCAGGCTGGTGGGGATCGTTGGTGGTGTTTAACGGCTGTGCGAAGGCACTAAAGGGCAGCAGGGCCGCCAGAATCAGTACTCGTTTCATCGTCCTGTCCTCCATTGAGGTTTTCTGTCAGTTTACTCGCTTTCATTCGTGACAATGCATTTTTAAGAGTTGTGAACCAGGCTTAAGCGGGGACTGTAGCCCTTACCTGGGAGAACGACGATGATGAAACAGAAGTTTGCGCGTTGGCTGGCGATTGCCGCGCTGACGGCGGGAGGATGTTTTGGCGTTGCGGCGGCGCCGCCAGAAGGGCAGGCAACCGCGCCGCCTCCGGTATCTTACGGGGTTGAAGCCGATGTCTTCCATCCGGTGGTGGCGAAACAGGGTATGGTTGCTTCGGTGGATGAAACCGCCACGCGCGTCGGTGTTGATATTCTCAAGCAGGGCGGTAACGCGGTGGATGCCGCGGTGGCGGTTGGTTATGCGCTGGCAGTCACGCACCCGCAGGCCGGTAATCTCGGTGGTGGCGGCTTCATGCTGATCCGTAACAAAGAAGGGAACGTCACGGCGATTGATTTTCGTGAAATGGCCCCCGCTGGCGCGACACGCGATATGTTTCTGGATGAGCAGGGCAACCCGGACAGTAAAAAATCCCTGACGTCACATCTGGCATCCGGCACGCCCGGCACTGTTGCTGGTTTCTCACTGGCGCTGGAAAAATACGGTACGCTGCCGCTGAACAAAGTGGTGCAGCCAGCCATCAAGCTGGCGAAGCAGGGCTTTGTGGTGAATGATGCGCTGGCCGGTGATTTAAAAACCTATGGCAGCGAAGTGTTGCCCAACCACGACACCAGCAAAGCCATTTTCTGGAAAGATGGCGAGCCGCTGAAAAAAGGCGACAAACTGGTGCAAAGCAATCTCGCCAAAAGCCTGGAGATGATCGCGGAAAAAGGCCCGGACGCCTTCTACAAAGGCGCGATTGCTGAGCAAATTGCTCTGCAGATGAGCAAAAACGGCGGGCTTATCACCAAAGAGGATTTAGCCAATTACAAAGCCGTGGAGCGCACGCCGATAAGCGGCAGCTATCGCGGTTACGAGATTTACTCCATGCCACCGCCCTCTTCAGGTGGGATTCATATCGTGGAAATCCTCAATATCCTGGAAAACTTCGATCTGGCGAAATATGGTTTCGGCAGCGCGGATGCGATGCAGGTGATGGCTGAGGCGGAGAAATATGCCTATGCCGACCGTTCGGAATATCTGGGCGACCCGGACTTTGTCAAAGTACCGTGGCAGGCGTTAACCAACAAAGAGTACGCCAAATCAGTTGCCGCGCAGATTGATGTCAACAAAGCGCGCCCCTCCAGCCAGATCCGCCCCGGTAAGCTGGAACCGTACGAAAGTAACCAAACCACGCACTTCTCGGTAGTGGATAAAGACGGTAACGCAGTCGCCGTCACCTATACGCTGAATACGGTGTTTGGTACCGGGATTGTCGCTGGCAATACCGGCATTCTGCTGAATAACGAAATGGATGATTTCTCTGCCAAGCCGGGCGTGCCGAATGTCTACGGGCTGGTGGGCGGCGATGCGAATGCGATTGGGCCGGGCAAACGTCCGCTCTCTTCAATGTCGCCAACCATTGTGCTGAAAGATGGCAAAACCTGGCTGGTAACCGGCAGCCCCGGCGGGAGCCGAATTATCACAACAGTGCTGCAAATGGTGGTAAATAGCATCGATTTTGGGATGAATGTCGCCGAAGCTACCAACGCGCCGCGTTTTCATCATCAATGGTTGCCGGATGAACTGCGCGTCGAGAAAGGCTTTAGCCCGGACACGCTAAAACTGCTTGAACAGAAAGGGCAAAAAGTAGCGGTGAAAGAAGCGATGGGCAGTACGCAGAGCATTATGGTGGCACCGGACGGTACGCTGTATGGCGCGTCGGATCCGCGTTCGGTGGATGATTTAACCGCCGGATACTGAACAGATCCTCTCCCCGTTGGGGAGAGGATTTTTTTAGCCTTTCATGCGTGCCATAAAGTACGAATCAACAAATTCGCCGTTACGCAGCGCATAGCGCTTAGCGGTACCTTCGATTTCAAAACCAAACTTGCGATACACCGCCAGCGCCGGAGCGTTATCGACAAATACCGTTAGCTCAATGCGTTCAATACGCAGCCAGTTATCGCACAGGTTAATCATCTCACGCATCAACGCGCTGGCAACGCCACGGTTATGGAACGCCGATGAAACCGCCATGCCGAATATCGCCACATGGCTGCGGCGCGGGTTTTGTTCCACCATCAGCGTCAGATTGCCCACGATTTGATCGTCAATGCACGCGACCAACTGGCGGCGACCGGGTTGCGGTTTCAGGCGATCTTCCCACAGTTCGGCAGGGGGATGAGGTAGCTGTAGCAGGTTATGATACACCTCGGGTAGCGCATAAAACTGACGTAACGATTCTGCATCGCGCGCTTCGGCATGGCGTATCACTATCTCACTCATCCTGCTTCTCCTTGTTGTTGGGTAGATGACCACCTTCCTGGCTTTCTGGCGAAGCGTCAACTGCCATTTTTTGCAAAAAAAAGTAGACAGGTGCGAATGATAATGATTATTATTGCCATGCATTCAGGGAAACCGTTGCGGTAATCCTGAAAGCACGACATTGCTCACATTGCTTCCAGTATTTCTTAGCCAGCCGCGTGCTGGCTTTTTTTTGCCCGCAATTTACCGCCAGTTTTCAAAAGTCTTTTGAGAAAAGGGGCAGGGACAGCACCTTTGCAGATGCGCTATGGTTGTGAGAGTCACCTTGATAAGGACGAGATTATGACTTTACATTGCGCATTTATCGGCTTTGGTAAAAGCACCACCCGTTATCACCTCCCTTATGTTCTGCACCGCAAAGATAGCTGGCATGTGGCGCACATTTTTCGCCGCCACCCGAAGCCAGAAGAGCAGCATCCGCAGTATCAACATATTCACTTCACCAGCGATATTGATGACATCTTTAATGATCCGCAGGTCAAACTGGTGATCGTTTGTACTCACGCCGACAGCCATTTCGACTACGCGAAGCGTGCGCTGGAAGCGGGTAAAAATGTGCTGGTGGAAAAACCGTTCACCCCAACAATGGCGGAAGCGGTCACGCTGTTTGAGCTGGCGAAAAGTAAGGGCCTGACGGTAACGCCGTATCAGAATCGCCGTTTTGACTCCTGCTTCCTCACTACCAAAAAGGCGATTGAAAGCGGCAAACTCGGCAACATCGTGGAAATCGAAAGCCATTTTGATTACTACCGCCCGGTTGCGGAAACCAAGCCTGGTTTGCCGCAGGACGGCTCATTTTACGGCCTCGGCGTACATACGATGGATCAAATCATTTCGCTGTTTGGCCGCCCGGATCACGCCGCGTATGACATCCGTAGCCTGCGCAACAAAGCCAACCCGGATGATACTTTCGAAGCGCAGCTGTTTTACGGCGATTTAAAAGCCATCGTCAAAACCAGCCATCTGGTGAAGATTGATTACCCGAAATTTATCGTCCACGGCACCAAAGGGTCGTTTATCAAATACGGTATCGACCAGCAGGAAACCAGCCTGAAAGCCAATATCATGCCGGGCGAACCCGGTTTTGCCGCCGATGACAGCAAGGGCGTTCTGGAATATGTGAATGCGGCGGGTGAAACGGTGCGGGAAGAGATAGCCCCGGAAACTGGCGACTACGGACGCGTCTATGATGCGTTGTACGACACGCTAACAACCGGTGCGCCAAATTACGTCAAGGAATCTGAAGTTCTCACCAACCTTGAGCTGCTGGAACGCGCCTTTGAACAGGCTTCTCCTGCCACGATAACCCTCGCGAAATAACCGAAAAAGGCTCCTCATAACTTGTTCACTTTTTTTGAACAGAGGAGTCAATTTTCACCCTCTATGATCGTTGGTCAATTGCGTCCACACTTACTCCATCGAAAACATACGGGGGTAAAAAAGATGATCTTCTTACGCAAAGCAAATGACCGTGGCCATGCAAATCATGGTTGGCTGGATTCCTGGCACACCTTCTCGTTTGCCAACTATTACGACCCAAATTTTATGGGCTTCTCGGCACTGCGTGTGATTAACGATGACGTTATCGATGCCGGCCAGGGCTTTGGTACTCACCCGCACAAAGACATGGAAATCCTGACGTATGTGCTGGAAGGTGCGGTGGAACACCAGGACAGTATGGGCAACAAAGAGCAGGTTCCTGCGGGCGAGTTCCAGATTATGAGCGCCGGTACTGGGGTGCGTCACTCGGAATACAACCCGAGCAAAACCGACCGTCTGCGCCTGTATCAAATCTGGATCATTCCAGAAACCACCGGCATTACGCCGCGCTACGAACAGCGCCGTTTTGATGCGTTGCAGGGCAAACAACTGGTGCTGTCGCCGGATGCGCGCGATGGCTCGCTGAAAGTGCATCAGGATATGGAGCTTTACCGTTGGGCGCTGTTGAAAGATGAGCAGTCTGTCCACCAGATCGCCGCCGAACGCCGCGTGTGGATCCAGGTAGTAAAAGGCGACGTCACCATCAACGGGACAAAAGCCACCACCAGTGATGGTCTGGCGATTTGGGACGAGCAGGCTATCTCGATTCATGCGGATAGCGACAGCGAAATTCTGCTGTTCGATCTGCCGCCGGTATGATGTTGATTAAATAAATGACGCAACCTCCTGGTTTTGGCCGGAAGGTTGCGTGTTGTCCGTGATAAACTGAGGAAATCTCTTACTCAGAAAAAATGTCAGGACGATGAAAAAGAAAAGACCCGTACTTCAGGATGTGGCCGATCGCGTTGGCGTGACTAAAATGACCGTTAGCCGATTTTTACGTAACCCGGAGCAGGTTTCCGTCGCGTTACGGGGTAAAATCGCCGCTGCACTTGATGAACTGGGTTACATTCCGAATAGGGCTCCCGATATTCTCTCCAACGCCACCAGCCGGGCGATTGGCGTGCTTCTCCCTTCTCTGACCAACCAGGTGTTCGCCGAAGTCTTACGCGGTATCGAAAGCGTTACCGATGCGCACGGTTATCAAACCATGCTGGCGCACTATGGCTACAAAGCCGAGATGGAAGAAGAGCGTCTGGAATCGATGCTTTCCTGGAACATTGATGGCCTGATCCTCACTGAACGCACCCACACGCCGCGCACGCTGAAAATGATTGAAGTGGCCGGTATCCCCGTTGTCGAACTGATGGACAGCCGCTCGCCGTGCCTCGATATCGCCGTCGGTTTTGATAACTTCGAAGCGGCGCGGCAGATAACCGCCGCGATTATCGAGCGCGGTCACCGTCGGGTGGCTTATCTCGGCGCACGCCTGGATGAACGTACTATCATCAAACAGAAGGGTTACGAGCAGGCGATGCTGGATGCAGGTTTAACGCCGTACAGCGTGATGGTGGAGCAATCTTCCTCTTACACCGCCGGTATCGAACTGATGCGCCAGGCGCGCCGCGAGTACCCTCAGCTTGACGGAATTTTTTGTACTAACGATGACCTTGCCGTTGGCGCGGCGTTTGAGTGCCAGCGTCTGGGATTGAAAATTCCGCAGGATATGGCAATCGCCGGGTTCCACGGTCACGACATTGGCCAGGTAATGGAGCCGCGTCTGGCAAGCGTGCTCACGCCGCGTGAACGCATGGGGCGTCTTGGTGCTGAACGCTTACTGGCGCGCATTCGTGGTGAGTCAGTTACGCCGAAAATGTTAGATTTAGGTTTCACTTTGTCACCGGGCGGATCTATTTAGTCTGACAAATTTGAACTAGCTCACACTTATTTATCTCTGGCACGAATGGATATTGCTTCTCCGTTACCCCAGCAGGACAATGTTACCGATAACAGTTACCCGTAACAATTCACTCTTGCACCAGTGGGGGCTACCCTTGAGCACGACTAACTTTGACAACCACGTCTACGTTCTGATGGGCGTTTCAGGCAGTGGTAAATCTGCTGTTGCCAGCGAAGTGGCGCATCAGTTACATGCCGCGTTTCTCGATGGCGATTTCCTCCATCCGCGCAGCAACATCACCAAAATGGCGTCCGGTGAACCGCTGAACGACGATGACCGCAAACCGTGGCTGCAGGCGCTCAACGACGCCGCTTTCGCCATGCAGCGCACCAACAAAGTGTCGCTAATTGTCTGTTCGGCGCTGAAAAAGCACTACCGCGATCAGCTGCGCGACGGCAACCCAAACCTCTCTTTTATCTATCTGAAAGGCGATTTCGACGTCATTGAAAGCCGTCTGAAAGCGCGCAAAGGGCACTTCTTTAAAACGCAGATGCTGGTCACTCAGTTTGAAGCGCTGCAAGAACCAGGCGCGGATGAGCCGGATGTTCTGGTTGTCGATATTGACCAGCCGCTGGAAGACGTTGTCGCCAGCACAATTGCAGTTATCAATGAAGGCAGTGCTAAGTGAGTACATTAACGCTTGTTTTAACAGCAGTAGGTTCCGTTTTACTGCTGCTGTTTTTAGTCATGAAAGCGCGTATGCATGCTTTCGTTGCTTTAATGGTGGTGTCGATTGGTGCAGGGCTTTTTTCCGGGATGCCGTTGATTAAGATCGCGCAGACCATGGAAAAAGGCATGGGCGGTACGCTCGGCTTTCTGGCGATTGTGGTCGCGCTCGGCGCGATGTTCGGCAAAATTCTTCACGAAACCGGCGCGGTGGATCAAATCGCCGTCAAAATGCTCCACTCTTTCGGCCACAACCGTGCGCATTACGCCATTGGTCTGGCGGGGCTGATTTGTGCGCTGCCGCTGTTCTTTGAAGTGGCGATTGTGCTGCTGATTAGCGTCGCGTTCTCCATGGCGCGCCATACCGGCACCAACCTGGTGAAACTGGTCATTCCCCTGTTCGCAGGCGTTGCGGCAGCCGCGGCGTTCCTGCTGCCAGGGCCTGCGCCGATGCTGCTGGCATCGCAGATGCATGCCGATTTCGGCTGGATGATCCTGATTGGCCTGTGCGCGGCGATTCCGGGCATGTTGATTGCCGGTCCGCTATGGGGCAACTTTATCAGCCGCCATGTAGAGCTTCACATTCCTGATGATGTTAGCGAGCCGCATCTGGGCGAAGGCAAAATGCCATCGTTTGGTTTTAGCCTGTCGCTGATTTTGCTCCCGCTGGTACTGGTGGGGATGAAAACCATTGCCGCGCGTTTCGTCACCGAAGGCACCAATTTGTACGACTGGCTGGAGTTTATCGGCCACCCGTTCACCGCGATTCTGGTTGCCTGTCTGGTGGCGATTTATGGTCTGGCAATGCGCCAGGGGATGCCGAAAGATCGCGTCATGGAAATTTGCGGCCACGCGCTGCAACCGGCGGGCATTATCCTGCTGGTGATCGGTGCGGGCGGTGTGTTCAAGCAAGTGCTGGTGGATTCCGGCGTTGGCCCGGCTCTGGGCGAAGCGCTGACCGGCATGGGCTTGCCTATCGCGATCACCTGTTTTGTGCTTGCCGCCGCGGTGCGCATTATTCAGGGTTCCGCTACCGTTGCCTGCCTGACGGCGGTTGGCCTGGTCATGCCGGTCATTGAACAACTGCACTTCAACGGCGCGCAGATGGCAGCACTCTCTATCTGCATCGCGGGCGGTTCGATTGTGGTAAGCCACGTCAACGACGCTGGTTTCTGGCTGTATGGCCGCTTTACCGGCGCAACCGAAGCGCAAACGCTGAAAACCTGGACCATGATGGAAACCATCCTTGGCACCACCGGTGCGATTATCGGGATGATCGCGTTTTCACTGTTGAGCTAACTTTGCACACCCTCTCCCGCCGGGAGAGGGTTTGTTTTACCCCTTCATCCACACCCGAATCCCATCCAGGAACATCTGGGTAGCGAGCATCACCAGAATCAGCCCCATCAGCCTTTCCAGCGCGTTAACCCCTTTCTCGCCGAGCAGGCGCAAAAACAGCGACGATTGCAACAAGATAGCCACGGTGCCGCCCCAGGCAATCAGCAACGCAATCACCAGATGACTCATTTGATTCGGATACTGATGGGAAAGCAGCATTAACGTTGCCAGCAGCGTTGGGCCTGCCACCAGCGGGATTGCCAGCGGAACAATAAATGGCTCTTCGCCAGCGGGCAGGCCAGAGCTGCTGCCGGATTCGCTAGGGAAAATCATCTTAATGGCAATCAGGAACAGAATGATGCCGCCAGAGATGGAAACCGTCTCTGCGCGTAAATTCAGCAGGGCGAGGATTTTCTCCCCGGCGAAGAGGAAGATAAACATCACCAGCAGCGCAATGAGCAGCTCGCGGATCATGATCGCCCGTCGGCGTTTCGGCTCGGTATGTTTCAGTACCGACATAAAGATGGGCAGGTTGCCCAAAGGATCCATAATCAGGATCAACAACACGGTGGCGGAGATGATATCAGTCATTCACTCTTATCCCTGACGCAGGCGGCAAAATGGCAGTAATTAGCTGCATTTCTTATGCGTTCGCGATCATTGATTAATTTCACTTGCGACTTTGGCTGCATTTTGTAATGTGGCTATTCCCAGTGGGATACTGGTTCGTATACACAGCACACACCTTCGCAGGAACTTCGCTATGAAAAATGTTGGTTTTATCGGTTGGCGCGGAATGGTCGGCTCCGTTCTCATGCAGCGCATGATTGAAGAGCGCGATTTCGACGCCATTCGCCCTGTCTTCTTTTCCACTTCCCAGTTTGGGCAGGCTGCACCCGCGTTTGGCGGAAGTACAGCAGGCACGCTTCAGGACGCGTTCAATCTGGAAGCGCTGAAGGCACTCGACATCATTGTCACCTGCCAGGGCGGCGATTATACCAACGAAATCTATCCAAAGCTTCGTGAAAGCGGCTGGCAGGGTTACTGGATCGACGCGGCTTCCTCTTTACGCATGAAAGATGACGCCATCATTATTCTCGACCCGGTTAACCAGGCGGTAATCAACGAAGGCCTGAACAACGGCGTAAAAACCTTTGTCGGCGGTAACTGCACCGTCAGCCTGATGCTGATGTCGCTCGGTGGGCTGTTCGCCAACGATCTGGTGGAGTGGGTGTCGGTTGCCACTTATCAGGCCGCATCCGGCGGTGGTGCGCGGCATATGCGTGAACTGCTGACGCAAATGGGCCAGTTGCACAGCCATGTTGCCGCCGAGCTTGCCGATCCGGCGTCGGCGATCCTGGATATCGAACGCAAAGTGACCGCGCTGACCCGCAGCGGCGAGCTGCCGATCGATAACTTTGGTGTACCGCTGGCGGGTAGCCTGATCCCGTGGATCGACAAACAACTGGATAATGGCCAGAGCCGCGAAGAGTGGAAAGGCCAGGCGGAAACCAACAAAATTCTCAACACCGCGAATATCATTCCGGTCGATGGCCTTTGCGTGCGCATCGGCGCGCTGCGCTGCCACAGCCAGGCGTTCACCATCAAGCTGAAAAAAGATGTGTCGATTCCGACCGTCGAAGAGCTGCTGGCGGCGCATAACCCGTGGGCGAAAGTGGTGCCAAACGATCGTGAGATCAGCATGCGCGAACTGACTCCGGCGGCGGTGACAGGCACGTTGACCACGCCGGTTGGTCGTCTGCGTAAACTGAACATGGGGCCGGAGTTCCTCTCTGCCTTTACCGTTGGTGACCAGCTGTTATGGGGCGCGGCCGAACCGCTGCGTCGCATGCTGCGCCAGCTGGCGTAACAGAGTTCACCACCACAAGGGGCGCTACGGCGCCCTTTTTTTGTGCTTTTTTGCCAGAAAGAAGCACAGATGTGTTTATTTTCTCAAGTGTTGAAAAGTGTTGGCTATGCTTTAGACAAGGTGTCGGAACATCTTGCCTGAAGATGGGACGGGGCAGAGAGGATGCACATTTGGTGCTGCGCCGTTCAGGTCAAAAAAGTGTCGCAACCGGACTTACTACGGTGGAAGGTGCGATGCCACAACAACAGGATGAGAACCATGTCCGTTCGTGTTGATAAAGACGTCATTAACGCGCTTATTGCGGGTCATTTTGCTGATCCTTTTTCAGTGCTGGGGATGCACCAGACCGAAACCGGTCTGGAAGTACGCGCGCTGCTGCCTGATGCCACCGAAGTGTGGGTTATCGAGCCGAAAACCGGGCGCAAAGTGGGAAAACTGGAGTGCCTGGATTCCAGGGGCTTCTTCAGCGGCGTGATGCAACGCCGTAAAAACCCTTTTTATTATCAACTTGCGGTCGTCTGGCACGGCCAACAAAACCTGATTGATGATCCCTACCGTTTTGGCCCGCTTATCCAGGAGATGGATGCGTGGCTGCTAAGTGAAGGTACGCATATGCGCCCTTATGAAACGCTGGGCGCGCACGCCGATACGGTGGATGGCGTGGTCGGTACACGATTTTCTGTCTGGGCGCCAAACGCGCAACGTGTCTCGGTGGTGGGGCAGTTTAATTACTGGGATGGGCGCCGTCACCCGATGCGCCTGCGTCGGGAAAGCGGTATCTGGGAGCTTTTCATTCCCGGCGCGCTCAATGGGCAGCTCTATAAATTCGAGATGATTGATGCGCACGGTAAGCTGCGGATCAAAGCCGATCCTTACGCGTTTGAGGCGCAGATGCGGCCCGATAGCGCGTCGCTGATTTGCGGCCTGCCGGGCAAGAAAACGCAGAGTGAAGAGCGCAAACGCGCCAATGAATTTGATGCGCCAATCAGTATCTATGAAGTTCATCTTGGCTCCTGGCGTCGCCATACAGACAACAACTTTTGGCTCAGCTACCGCGAGCTGGCGGACCAGCTCGTGCCTTACGCGAAATGGATGGGGTTCACCCATATTGAGTTGATGCCAGTGAATGAGCATCCGTTCGATGGCAGTTGGGGATATCAACCTACCGGTTTGTACGCGCCAACCCGCCGTTTCGGTACCCGCGATGATTTCCTGCACTTTATTCATACCGCGCATGCCGCTGGTTTAGGGGTGATCCTCGATTGGGTGCCGGGCCATTTCCCGTCGGATGATTTTGGTCTGGCGGATTTCGACGGCACCAAACTCTACGAGCACAGCGATCCGCGTGAAGGTTATCACCAGGACTGGAACACGCTAATTTACAACTATGGTCGCCGGGAAGTGAGCAACTATCTGGTCGGCAACGCGCTGTACTGGATTGAACGCTTCGGCATTGACGCCCTGCGCGTGGATGCGGTGGCGTCCATGATCTACCGCGACTACAGCCGCAAAGAGGGGGAGTGGATCCCCAATGAATTCGGCGGTCGTGAAAACCTGGAAGCCATTGAGTTTTTACGCAATACCAACCGTATCCTCGGCGAGCAGGCGCCCGGTGCCGTTAGCATGGCAGAAGAGTCTACCGATTTCGCTGGCGTCTCGCGCCCACCGTCGCTAGGCGGGCTGGGCTTCTGGTACAAATGGAACCTCGGCTGGATGCACGACACGCTGGATTACATGAAGCTTGATCCGGTGTACCGCAAGTACCACCACGACAAGATGACCTTCGGGATTCTCTATAACTACACCGAAAACTTTATTCTGCCGCTTTCCCATGACGAAGTGGTGCACGGTAAGAAATCGATTCTTGACCGCATGCCCGGCGATGCGTGGCAAAAGTTCGCCAACTTGCGCGCCTACTACGCCTGGATGTGGGCGTTCCCCGGTAAAAAACTGCTGTTTATGGGCAACGAGTTCGCGCAGGGCCGCGAATGGAACCACGATAGCAGCCTCGACTGGCACTTGCTGGAGGGCGGTGATAACTGGCATCACGGCGTTCAGCGCCTGGTGCGCGATTTGAACCAGGTTTACCGCCATCACAAAGCGCTGCACGAACTGGACTTTGACCCTTACGGGTTTGAATGGCTGGTGGTGGATGATCATGAAGCCTCGGTGTTTGCCTTTGTCCGCCGTGATAAGCAGGGCAATGAAATTATCGTCATCAGTAACTTTACCCCCGTACCGCGCCCGGATTACCGCATCGGCATTAACCAGCCGGGGCGCTGGCGCGAAGAACTGAACAGCGACTCCATGCATTATCACGGCAGTAACACCGGCAATGGCGGTGTGGTACACAGCGACGCGATCGCCAATCGCGGGCGCGAGCACTCCTTGTTGTTGACCATTCCGCCGCTGGCGACTATCTGGCTGGTGCGGGAGGGCGAATGAGCAAGCTGACGGCCGGAAAAGCGACGCCTCACGGCGCACATGTGCAGAGCGACGGCGTGAACTTTACGCTGTTTTCCGCCCATGCTGAACGCGTGGAGCTTTGCCTGTTCGATGATGAAGGTAATGAACAGCGCGTCGACTTGCCTGGCCGTACCGGCGATATCTGGCACGGTTTTCTGGCGGGTGCGAAGCCTGGCCTGCATTACGGCTACCGTGTGCACGGCCCGTGGGAACCCGCTCGCGGGCATCGTTTTAACCCGGCCAAATTACTGCTCGATCCTTGTGCGCAACGTGTTGAAGGAGAAACGCGCGACAACCCGCTGTTTCACGGCGGTTATGACGCGCCGGATCCCCACGATAACGCCGCGCTCGGTTTACGCAGCGTGGTGGTGCATGAAGCCTACGACTGGGAAGATGACGTGCCGCCGCGCATCTCGTGGGGCAACACGGTCATTTACGAAGCGCATGTCAAAGGATTGACGTGGCTGCATCCGGCGATCCCGCCGGAAATACGCGGCACCTACAAGGCGCTGGGCCACCCGGTGATGATCAACTGGTTTAAACAGCTGGGGATCACCGCGCTGGAATTATTGCCTGTGGCGCATTTCGCCAGCGAGCCGCGCCTGCAGCGGCTGGGGCTGTCTAATTACTGGGGCTATAACCCGCTGGCGCTGTTTGCGCTGGAACCCCGCTACGCCAGTAACCCGGCGCAGGCGATTACTGAGTTTCGCGATGCGGTAAAAGCGCTGCATCGGGCGGGGATCGAAGTGATCCTCGATATCGTCCTCAACCATAGTGCGGAAAGCGATCTCGACGGACCGACCTTCTCTCTGCGCGGTATCGACAACCGGAGTTATTACTGGGTTCGCGAGGATGGCGATTACCACAACTGGACCGGCTGTGGTAACACGCTCAATTTGAACAACGCCGAGGTGGTGGATTACGCGCACGCCTGCCTGCGTTATTGGGTGGAAACCTTTCACGTGGATGGTTTTCGCTTTGATCTGGCCTCGGTGATGGGGCGCACGCCGGAATTCAGCCAGCAGGCACCGCTGTTTAACGCCATTAAAAACGATCCGCAGTTGCGCGCTCTGAAGCTGATTGCCGAGCCGTGGGATATCGGCCCTGGGGGTTATCAGGTGGGTAACTACCCGCCGCCTTTTGCCGAGTGGAACGACCATTTCCGTGATGCGACGCGTCGTTTCTGGCTTGAACAATCCCTCTCATTGGGGGAGTTCGCCGGGCGCTTTGCCGCCTCCAGCGATGTGTTCAAACGTGATGGTCGCCTGCCATCGGCCTCTGTCAATCTGATCACCGCCCACGACGGTTTTACGCTGCGGGATTGTGTCTCCTTTGACCATAAACATAACGAAGCCAATGGCGAAGACAACCGCGACGGCACCAACAGTAATCACAGCTTTAACCATGGAACAGAAGGGTTAGGCGGCAGCCTTGATGTGGTTGAAAGACGGCGTGCAAGTATGCACGCGCTGTTAACCACGTTACTGCTTTCGCAAGGCACGCCGATGCTGCTGGCTGGCGACGAAATGGGGCATAGCCAGCACGGCAATAACAACGCGTATTGCCAGGATAACGCCTTAACCTGGCTTGACTGGAGCCAGGTGGATAGCGGGTTGGTGACGTTTACCGCCGCGCTTATCCAGTTGCGCCAGCGGATTCCTGCCCTCACGCGTGACGCGTGGTGGGAAGAGGGTGACGGCAACGTTGCCTGGTTAAATGACGAAGGGCAACCACTGACGCCACAGGCGTGGCAAAACGGGGTGCGCCGCTTACAGATCCTGTTATCAGACAGCGTGTTAATCACCCTCAATGCCACCGCAGAAGTTGCAGAAATTGCTTTACCCGCAGGTGAATGGTGCGCCATTCCGCCTTTTGCCGGAGAGGACAATCCGGTCATCGTCTCTGTCTGGCACGGGCCCGCGCATGGAGTGTGCGTATTTCAGCGGTCATAAAAAAGGAGTTAGTCATGGTGAGATTAGATAAGAACGACCCAACAATGCTGGCGCGCCAGTTGCCACTAAAATCTGTTGCCCTGATCCTGGCGGGCGGCCGGGGGACGCGTCTGAAAGATTTAACCAAAAAACGCGCCAAACCCGCGGTGCACTTCGGCGGCAAGTTCCGCATCATCGATTTCGCGCTGTCCAACTGCATTAACTCCGGCATTCGCCGGATTGGCGTTATCACGCAGTACCAGTCGCATACGCTGATTCAACATATTCAGCGCGGCTGGTCGTTTTTTAACAACGAGATGAATGAGTCTGTCGATCTGCTCCCGGCTCAACAGCGCGTGCATGGCGAAAACTGGTATCGCGGTACAGCGGATGCGGTCACGCAGAATCTCGACATCATTCGTCGTTATCGTGCGGAGTACATCGTCATTCTGGCGGGCGATCATATCTACAAGCAGGACTACTCGCGCATGCTGATTGACCATGTGGAAAAAGAGGCTCGCTGTACCGTTGCTTGCCTGCCGGTGCCCGTCCATGAGGCCACCGCTTTTGGCGTGATGGCCGTTGATGAGAACGACAAAATAATCGACTTCGTGGAGAAACCCGCGTCGCCGCCCTGTATGCCAGGTGACGACAGCAAGGCGCTGGCCAGCATGGGGATCTATATTTTTGATGCGGAGTATCTGTACGACCTGCTGGAGCAGGACGATGAGAATGAAAATTCCAGCCATGATTTCGGCAAGGACATCATTCCGCAGATAGTGAAGTCTGGCATGGCGTATGCGCACCCTTTCCCGTTGTCCTGCGTGCAGTCCGATCCTGATGCCAGCCCATACTGGCGGGATGTCGGTACGCTCGAAGCCTACTGGAAAACGAACCTGGATTTAGCCTCGGTGATGCCAGAACTGGACATGTACGATCAAAATTGGCCTATCCGTACCTATAATCAATCTTTACCCCCGGCGAAATTCGTCCAGGACAGGTCGGGCAGCCACGGCATGACGTTGAACTCGCTGGTTTCCGGCGGGTGCGTTATTTCAGGATCGGTTGTGGTGCAGTCGGTGTTGTTCTACCGCGTGCGCGTCAACTCGTTCTGCAATATCGACTCTTCGGTCTTGCTGCCGGAAGTGTGGGTGGGGCGCTCCTGTCGCCTCCATCGCTGCATTATCGACAGAGGCTGCGTGATACCGGAAGGAACGGTGATTGGTGAAAATGCGGAAGAAGATGCGCGTCGCTTTTACCGTTCTGAAGAAGGCATTGTGTTGGTCACACGTGAAATGTTGCGCAAATTAAAAGCTGAAAGCATCTGATTATAACCTTGCGCGGAAGGGGTCCGCGCGCTGTTTCCCCCTTTCTGGCGTCAAGGCCAACGGGTTTTGAACAGGAGCGATAATGCAGGTTTTACATGTATGTTCTGAGATGTTTCCGTTGCTGAAGACCGGGGGTCTGGCAGACGTTATTGGCGCGTTGCCTGCGGCACAAATTGCCGGTGGTGTTGATACTCGCGTTCTGTTGCCTGCTTTCCCTGATATTCGTCGTGGTGTGAGCGATGCGAAAGTGGTGTCCCGGCGTGAGACGTTTGCCGGCCACATTTCGCTGTTATTCGGTCACTTCAACGGGGTGGGGATTTACATGATCGATGCGCCGCATCTGTATGATCGGCCCGGGAGCCCCTATCACGACACGAATTTGTTCGCCTATACCGACAACGTGCTGCGTTTTGCGTTACTCGGTTGGGTCGGCAGCGAAATGGCCAGCGGGCTTGATCCATTCTGGCGCCCGGATGTGGTGCACGCGCACGACTGGCATGCAGGGTTGGCTCCGGCTTACCTCGCGGCGAAGGGGCATCCGGCCAAGTCGGTATTTACGGTGCATAACCTTGCCTATCAGGGCATGTTTTATGCACAGCATATGAATGACATCGAACTGCCATTGTCGTTCTTTAATATGCACGGGCTGGAGTTCAACGGACAGATTTCGTTTCTCAAGGCGGGGCTGTATTACGCGGATCATATTACCGCTGTCAGCCCGACGTACGCGCGCGAGATCACCGAACCGCAGTTCGCCTATGGCATGGAAGGGCTGTTGCGCCAGCGCCAGCAAGAAGGTCGCCTGAGCGGCATTCTGAACGGCGTCGATGAAAAAATTTGGGATCCGGCCACCGATTTGCTGCTCGGTGCGCGCTACACGCGCGATACGCTGGAAGAAAAAGCAGAAAACAAACGTCAACTGCAAGTGGCGATGGGGCTGAAAGTGAACGACAAAGTCCCGTTGTTTGCGGTGGTGAGCCGTCTGACCAGCCAGAAAGGGCTGGATCTGGTGCTGGAAGCCTTGCCTGGGCTGCTGGAACAGGGCGGTCAACTGGCGCTGCTCGGCGCGGGCGATCCGGTGTTGCAGGAAGGGTTCCTCGCCGCCGCCGCTGAACACTCCGGGCAGGTGGGGGTGCAGATTGGTTACCACGAAGCGTTCTCGCACCGCATTATGGGCGGGGCGGATGTCATTCTGGTGCCAAGCCGCTTTGAACCCTGCGGCCTGACACAGTTGTATGGCCTGAAGTACGGCACGCTGCCATTAGTGCGCCGCACCGGCGGGCTGGCGGATACGGTTTCCGACAGTTCGCTGGAAAACCTGGCGGATGGCGTCGCCAGTGGTTTTGTCTTTGAAGACAGTAATGCCTGGTCGCTGCTCAGGGCCATCAGGCGTGCTTTCGTGTTGTGGTCCCGTCCATCGCTTTGGCGTTTTGTACAGCGTCAGGCGATGGCGATGGATTTTAGCTGGCAGGTCGCCGCGCAGTCATACCGCGATCTTTACTTTCGGTTGAAATAGTTTTCCAGGAATCACTTATATGAATGCACCTTTTACTTATGCTTCACCTACGTTAAGTATTGAGGCGTTAAAACATTCGATTGCCTACAAACTGATGTTCACCATCGGTAAAGATCCGGCTGTCGCCAATCGCCACGAATGGCTGAACGCCACGCTGTTTGCCGTGCGCGATCGGCTGGTGGAGCGCTGGCTGCGCTCCACCCGTGCGCAGCTCTCTCAGGAAGTGCGCCAGGTTTACTACTTGTCGATGGAGTTTTTGATTGGCCGCACCCTTTCTAACGCCTTGCTCTCACTCGGTATCTATGACGATGTGAAAAATGCGCTGGATGAAATGGGGTTCGACCTGGAAGAACTGATTGATGAAGAGAACGACCCCGGCCTTGGTAACGGCGGGCTGGGTCGGCTGGCGGCCTGCTTCCTGGATTCGCTGGCGACGCTGGGATTGCCCGGTCGCGGCTACGGCATTCGTTACGACTACGGGATGTTCAAACAGAACATCGTCGACGGGCGGCAGAAAGAGTCGCCGGATTACTGGCTGGAGTACGGCAACCCGTGGGAGTTTAAACGTCACAACACACGCTATAAGGTGCGGTTTGGCGGGCGCATTCAGCAGGAAGGCAAAAAAAGCCGTTGGGTTGAAACCGAAGAGATCCTCGCCGTGGCCTACGATCAGATTATCCCCGGCTACGATACCGATGCGACTAACACGCTGCGTTTGTGGAATGCGCAGGCGAGTAGCGAAATCAACCTCGGCAAATTCAACCAGGGCGACTACTTTGCCGCCGTGGAAGATAAAAACCATTCGGAAAACGTCTCCCGTGTGCTCTATCCGGATGATTCCACCTACTCCGGGCGCGAGTTACGCCTGCGTCAGGAGTACTTCCTGGTCTCCGCGACGGTGCAGGATATCCTCAGCCGTCACTATCAGCTGCACCAGACTTTCAGCAATCTGGCGGATAAAATCGCCATTCACCTTAATGACACCCACCCGGTGCTGTCGATTCCTGAGCTGATGCGTCTGCTTATCGACGAGCATAAATTCGACTGGGATGACGCCTTTGAGGTGACGTGTCAGGTCTTCTCTTACACCAACCACACACTGATGAGTGAGGCGCTGGAGACCTGGCCGGTGGATATGCTGGGTAAAATTTTGCCGCGCCATCTGCAAATCATTTTTGAAATTAATGATTATTTCCTCAAGACCTTGCAGGAGCAGCATCCGAATAACATCGACTTATTGAGCCGCACCTCGATTATTGACGAATCCAGCGGACGTCGGGTACGTATGGCCTGGCTGGCGGTTGTGGTCAGCCATAAAGTGAATGGCGTTTCCGAGCTGCACTCCAATTTAATGGTTCAGTCGCTGTTTGCCGATTTCGCAGAAATCTTCCCGATGCGTTTTCTCAACGTCACTAACGGCGTGACGCCGCGACGCTGGCTGGCGCTGGCGAACCCGTCGCTTTCACACGTGCTGGATGAAAATATTGGCCGCACATGGCGTACCGATCTCAGTCAGTTGAGCGAGCTGGAGCAGCATATTGATTATCCGACGGTGAACCAGGCGGTGCGCCAGGCGAAGCTGGAAAACAAAAAGCGGCTGGCGACGTTTATTGCTCAGCAACTGAATGTGGTGGTGAACCCGAAAGCGCTCTTCGATGTGCAGATCAAACGCATTCATGAATATAAGCGCCAGTTGATGAACGTGTTGCACGTTATTGTTCGCTATAACCGCATCAAGGCCGATCCCACGGCGCAATGGGTGCCGCGCGTCAATATCTTCGCCGGTAAGGCCGCGTCTGCTTACTACATGGCGAAACATATCATTCACTTGATCAATGACGTCGCGCAGGTGATCAACAACGATCCGCAGATTGGCGACAAACTGAAAGTCGTCTTTATTCCCAATTACAGCGTCAGCCTGGCACAACTCATTATTCCGGCGGCGGATCTTTCCGAGCAGATTTCACTGGCGGGCACGGAAGCTTCCGGCACCAGTAATATGAAGTTTGCCCTCAACGGCGCACTGACGATTGGTACGCTGGACGGCGCGAATGTTGAGATGCAGGAGCACGTCGGCGAAGAGAATATCTTTATCTTCGGTAACACGGCGGATGAAGTCGAAGCGCTGCGGCGCAAGGGCTATAAGCCGCGTGAATACTATGAGAAAGATGAAGAGTTGCATCAGGTGCTGACACAAATCGCCACTGGCCTGTTCAGTCCGCAGGAACCAGGGCGCTATCGCGATCTCGTCGATTCGTTGATTAACTTTGGCGACCATTACCAGGTACTGGCAGATTTCCGCAGCTATATCGACTGCCAGGAAAAAGTGGATGAGCTCTATCTCCATCCGGAAGAGTGGACCACCAAAGCGATGCGCAATATCGCCAATATGGGGTACTTCTCATCGGATCGCACCATTCAGGAATATGCCGAGAATATCTGGCATATCAAACCGGTTCGCTTGTAATAAAAAACCTCTCCCGGTTGGGAGAGGTTTTTTCTTTATTTTGCGATGCCAGCCTTGCGCAGGGAGAGGCTGATCCTGTTACGACGCCAGCGACAGTTCCGCTTTATAATGACGTGTTAACCATTGCGCCACGCGCGACTGCTCTTCCGCATTCAGCCACATGCCGAGTTTGGTGCGACGCCAGATAGCGTCGTCCAGGCGTCTGACCCATTCGTGTTCGACCAGGTAACGCAGTTCGGCTTCGTACAATTCGTGACCGAAATGCTCGCCTAACTCTTCAAGGCTGGTGGCATTCGCCAGTATCAGCTCGCTGTTGCTGCCGTAAGTGCGGGCATAATGGCGCGCCAGCGATTCGCTGATAAACGGATAACGACGGCGCAATTTGGCGGCGTAATCATCACGATCGCCTGCAATGTCTCCACCTGGCAGTACGCAACTTTTCGTCCATGCCGGGCCAATGCCTTTGTAATACGGTGTCAGTTTTTCCAGCGCGTGTTCGGCCAGCTTGCGGTAAGTGGTCAGCTTGCCGCCAAACACTGACAGCAGCGGCGCTTTGCCGTTTTCGTCGTGGATATCCAGCGTATAGTCACGCGTAATCGCCTGTGGTGAATCGGATTCGTCATCGCATAGCGGGCGCACGCCTGAGTAGGTCCAGACAATATCCTCGCGGGTCAGCTGTTTCTTAAAGTGACCGTTATAGACTTTCAGCAGGTAGTTGATCTCGTTTTCGTCGATCTCCACGTGCTTCGGATCGCCTTTATATTCCACGTCCGTGGTGCCGATAATCGAAAACTCATCCATCCACGGAATGACAAACACAATACGCTTATCTTCGTTTTGCAGGATATACGCCTGTTTTTGCGCGTGCGCGCGCGGCACCACAATATGGCTGCCTTTGATCAGGCGGATGCCATACGGGGAAGGCAGATGCATACCGTCATCGAAGAATTCTTTCACCCACGGACCGGTGGCGTTTACCAGGCCGCGCGCCTGCCAGCTAAATTTCTCGCCGGTATCGATATCTTCCGCTTCAACAATCCACATGCCATTTTCACGACGTGCGCTGGTTGCGCGGGTGCGGGTCATCACTTTACCGCCTTTTTGTTCCACCATCTGCGCATTGGCCAATACCAGACGCGCATCGTCCACCCAGCAGTCGGAATATTCGAAACCGCGCACGATTTCCGGTTTCAGCACCGACTCTGAGCCAAAACGCAACCCTTTGGAGGCGGGTAAACTGGTGCGTTTACCCAGGTGATCGTACATAAACAGACCAATGCGGATCATCCACGCCGGGCGCAGGTGCGGGCGGTGCGGCAGGCGAAAACGCATCGGGAAGGCGATGTGCGGCGCCATTTTCAGCAGCACTTCGCGCTCGGCCAGCGCTTCGCTCACCAGGCGAAATTCGTAGTGTTCAAGGTAGCGCAGGCCGCCGTGAATCAATTTAGAGCTGTTGCTGGATGTCGCGCAGGCGAGATCCTGTGCTTCCAGCATCAGCACGGATAAACCACGCCCTGCGGCGTCAACCGCGATACCGGCACCATTAATGCCCCCGCCTATCACAATCAGATCTTTGGTTTCCATGCTGTCCTCATGCACTTTCGTTAAAGCTCAAAAATGTTCGATATCGCTCATAATAGCAAAGGAACGCGCTTTTGGTAACATCAAAAAAACAATTTAGAGTGATATGCATAACATAATGGCGCTAACCCGCCGTCACGACGTACACTTGACGGCAGGATAGCCATTAACTGTGTCAATTAAGAGAACGTCATGGATCACTTTGAGTGTATTAACGTAGAAGAAGCCCACCAAAAATTGCACCAGCAGCAGGCTGTACTGGTGGATATTCGCGATCCGCAGAGCTTTGCGATGGGGCACACGCCAGGCGCGTTTCATCTCACCAACGACACGCTGGGCGCGTTTATGCGTGATAACGACTTCGAAACGCCGGTGATGGTGATGTGCTATCACGGCAACAGCAGTAAAGGCGCTGCGCAATATTTATTGCAGCAGGGCTACGATCAGGTCTACAGCGTGGACGGCGGTTTCGACGCCTGGCATCGTCACTTTCCGTCTGAAGTGATGCACGGCGCGCTGTAGGCATTGCGCTTGTCTTGGGTATACTGTCTTTTTTTGTAGGGACTAAACGACGCCTGCCATGTTGATGATTACCTCTTTTTCCAACCCTCGCGTCGCCCAGGCGTTTGTTGATTATATGCAGACCCAGGGTGTGATCCTCACCCTTCAACACCATCAGCAAAGCGATGTCTGGCTGGCAGATGAAAGCCAGGCGGAGCGCGTGCGTAGCGAACTGGCGCGTTTTATGGAAAACCCCGGCGACCCGCGTTACCAGGCGGCGAGCTGGCAATCTGGCCAAATCGATAGCGGCTTGCACTATCGCCGCTTTCCGCTGCGGGCGGCGCTGCGCGAGCGCGGCGGGCCATTAACGCTGCTGATGTCGGCGCTGTGCGTCGTGGTGTTTGTGATGATGAGCATTATCGGCGATCAAACGATAATGATGTGGCTTGCCTGGCCGTGGGACGCCAGCGTGCAGTTTGAAGTCTGGCGCTACTTCACCCATGCGGTAATGCACTTTTCGCTGGTGCATATCATCTTCAACCTTTTCTGGTGGTGGTATCTTGGCGGCGTGGTTGAAAAACGTCTGGGCACCGGAAAACTGGTGGTCATTACCCTCATTAGCGCCTTATTGAGCGGTTTTGTGCAGCACCAGCTTACTGGCCCGTGGTTTGGCGGCTTATCCGGCGTGGTTTACGCGCTGATTGGCTATGTCTGGCTGCGCGGTATACGTGACCCGGAATCGCAGATTGCGTTACCTAACGGATTGTTTATCTTCACTGTTGTGCTGATGGTGGCGGAGTGGTTCGGTTTGACCGGTTTCGCCATTGCTAACGGCGCGCACACGGCGGGGATGGTGATTGGGCTGGCGATGGCGCTGGTCGACACGAAAAATGTGCGAAAACGAACATAATTATCCAGGGACAATTCATGAAACAAACACAGCGTCATGACGCAATTATTGAACTGGTTAAACAGCAGGGATACGTCAGTACCGAAGAGTTAGTCGAGCAATTTTCCGTTAGTCCACAAACGATTCGCCGCGATCTGAACGATCTGGCGGATCAGAATAAAATTTTGCGTCATCACGGCGGCGCGGCGCTGCCATCAAGCTCGGAAAACACCTCCTGGCACGATCGCAAAGCGACGCAAACGGCGGAAAAAGAGCGTATCGCCCGCAAAGTGGCGGAACAGATTCCCAATGGCGCTACGCTGTTTATTGATATCGGCACCACGCCGGAAGCGGTCGCTCATGCGCTGCTCAACCACAGCGATTTACGCATCGTCACCAACAACCTGAACGTCGCCAATACATTAATGAAGAAAGACGACTTTCGGGTGATTCTGGCAGGTGGCGAACTCCGTAGCCGCGACGGCGGCATTGTGGGTGAAGCGACGCTCGATTTTATTTCTCAATTCCGCCTTGATTTCGGCATCCTCGGCATTAGCGGCATCGATGCCGATGGCTCACTGCTGGAGTTTGATTACCATGAAGTGCGCACCAAACGGGCGATTATTGAAAACTCGCGCCATGTGATGCTGGTGGTGGATCATTCGAAGTTTGGTCGTAACGCGATGGTCAATATGGGGAGCATTAGCATGGTTGACGCGGTTTACACCGATACCATGCCACCCGCCAGCGTAGTGCAGGTGATTACCAGCAACAACGTGCAACTGGAGTTGTGCTAAACCGCCTTGCGGCGGTTTTTACACCCCGTAGCCCATAATCTTCAGCAACTGTTGTGCATGCTGAACCGCATCCTGGCGATGGGCGACGCCGAGCTTCTGATAGAGGTTGCGGATATGGGTTTTAATGGTCGTCGCCGCGACAGCCAGCTCGCCGGCAATTTGTTCATTGCTGTAGCCAGAATAAATCAGCCCCAGCACCTGCCACTCGCGCTGGGTCAACGGGCTGGTGCGGATCAGTTCCGGCACTTCCGGGTGAGTGAGCAGCCGTTCGACAAAATTCTCATCAAAATGCGCGAACTTGTGGCGGTGATGCTGATTAATGTCGCGCAAAATCCGCTGGGCGCGGTGCTGATCCAGCTCCGGCAGCGTGTTGAGCTGAATTAACTGACGCAATTGCTGCGCCATCGCTTCACCTTCAATCACGAAATGACTGATAAATCCGGTGCGGTTAGCCAATTGTAATGCTTCGAGCAACACCCGCTGCGCGTCATTTTTGCGTCCGGCCTGCCAGTAAAGCTGGTTCAACAGCAACAGGTTGCGGTTGATATCGCTCATCAGACGCAGGCTGCGTGCGTTTTCATTTAATTCCTCAAGCACCATTTCCGCCGGGTCGAAATCGCCGAGCAGGATCTGCGCGCGGGCAATATTGCGCCACTGGCTTTGGAGGAAGTGGTTATTGGCAAATTCTGGTTTAGGCGTCTGACGCAGCCACTGCGCCGCCGCTTTTTTATCGCCGGTCATTTGCCAGTAGATCACCCGCACTTTGTCGGCGTTCGACACCCAGTCACTATGATACTGACCATTGCCGAGCAGGTTTTCTAACCGGTGCAGGTGGCTGCGGGCATTATCGAGATCGCCACGCGCCAGCGAGTTTTGCACCAGTAACGCCAGGCACTGCAACTGCTGCTGCGGCTGCAGGGCGGAAAGCACCTCCATACCCTGACGCGCCGCCGCTTCGGACTCGTCCAGCCGCGCCCATGCCCACAGCAGTTGCGCGCGGATGCGCAGTAAAAATTCATGCATCGGCAACTGTTCAAGATGCTGCTCACGGATCAGCGTGAAGGCCTTCTCTTGCATCTCCCAGGCCGCTTGCAGGAAGCCCTGGGCGAACAAAATTTCGCTTTGCTGGATAAGGCTCCACAGCGCGTAGTGCCAGACGTCGTGACGACGCGCCATCTGCTCGGTTTGCTGCATCACCGACAGCGAATTGGTCAGCTCACCTTTGCAGTGCAACACTTCGCCGTGTACCGAGGTGGCCACGATGCGGCTGTAGTAATTGGCCAGCGGCAACTCTTCGAGCGCCACCATCGCCAGCCGTTCGGCTTCCACCGGGTCACCATCGTTGATAGCCACCTGGGCGCGTAAGGCGTTGAAATCGCCGTGCAGCGAGGCGTCCATTTGCGTGGTCATCTCCTGTTCGGCGCGCGCCAGCAGGGTGTTCACTTCGCTGTAGCGGTGCTGGCTTTGCATCAGCCAGGCCTGTAACAGTACCAGCCGTGGGTTTTCCAGCAGGCTTTCCCACGGCAGGGCTTTTAGCGACTCTTCCAGCACGCTCAGCTCGCTGTGGTTGAACAGCCCCCATGCGTGATGCAGCAGAATATCGCGCAGCATAATGCCATCGCCCGCCGCCAGCGCATGGTGAATGGCTTCGCTCGGGAAGCCTTGCGCCATCCAGCTTTCCGCTGCCGCGCGGTGAATATCCGGTAACTCTGTTGCCAGCTCCCACTGGCAGCGCTGGCGCAGGAAGCTGCCAAATAGCGGGTGGTAGCTAAACCATTCGCCGGAATCATCCATCCGTTGCAGGAACAGGCCCTGGCGCTCTATCTCTTCCAGCCGCATCTGTCCGTTCTCTTCGCCGGTTACGCGCACAATAAGCGCATCGTTCATTGAACGCAGCAGCGCGCTTTTCAGCAGGAAATGACGCGTATCGACATCGACATTATCCAGCACTTCATCAACCAGATAATCCGAAAGATGGCTGGCGTTAATGCCCGCCAGACGACGCGCGGACTGGTGCGGTGCGCTGTGGTTTTGCCGGGCGGAAAGCGCGATAAGCTGGAGCGCCGTTGCCCAACCGGCTACGTCGTCGCACAGGCGGCTACTCTCTGCCGCCTCAATCGGTGAACTCAGGCGGCAGTCAAAGAACTGTTTGGCTTCCTGGTGGGTAAAGGCAAGCTGGTGGCTGCCAATCTCCAGCAACTGCTCGCGCACGCGAAGATTCGCGATACCTAACTGCGGCAAGTTGCGCGACAGCACAATCAGCGTCAGGTTTTCTGGTTGATGGCGTAAGAAAAAGCGCATCGCATCGTGGATCACCGGGTTGGTGACGAGGTGGTAATCATCAATCACCAGATACAACGGACGCTGCCATTCGGTCAGCTCAATAAACAGTTGTGAAAAGAGCGACGGCAGGCTGGCGTACTGGCGTTTTTGCGCCATCACTTCGCTGCTGACGCAATGCCCGCCCGTCGCCTGCTGAATGGCGGCGATAAAATAGCTGGCAAAACGCTCCTGCTGGTTGTCGCCTTCATCCAGCGAAAACCAGCCCACATCATTCTTGCCCGCCGCCCACTGGGAAATGAGCGTGGTTTTGCCGTAACCCGCAGGGCTGGTGACCAGCGCAAGCCGATAATTGTTGGCGCCGGAAAGTTTAGCCAGCAGCCGTTCGCGCACCACCGTGTGGTCGAGACGAACCGGGCGACTTAATTTGGACGGAATCAACATAGTTATCACTTCACTGTGCGAAAAAACGGAGGGGACGATTTTTTTTGCGCTTCGTAATTAATAGTAATAAGGTCGGCCAGATGAAGAAATATTGCAAGTTATGTCCGAATCTGGCGATTGTGAATTTGCACCATGTCACATTTCTATTTATGTCGTGAATAAAGAAAGCACAATAATGGCAAAAGAGGGGGAGGCAGGACTGGCGGGCGATGC
Source organism: Kosakonia pseudosacchari (assembly GCF_015167415.1). Classification (NCBI taxonomy): domain Bacteria; kingdom Pseudomonadati; phylum Pseudomonadota; class Gammaproteobacteria; order Enterobacterales; family Enterobacteriaceae; genus Kosakonia; species Kosakonia pseudosacchari. The sequence goes on along the minus strand of NZ_CP063425.1, from coordinate 4,529,791 downwards.
AGGCCAGGTTGTTAAATACAACTGGCAACTATAAGGTCTTTATAAGAAATATTAAGACATTGGCTGACATAAACGCACAAATAGCAAAAAACGAACACGTCCGCGCAGCGAAATATTATTTCGCCAAATTTTCACCAACCAGCCATATTTATTCTCTCCGAAACGTCATTTCATTTTTCCCGGCCGCGCGAGGATTCTTTCACCACCGGTTGCCGTTTTATTGATTGAAAAATGTTCAAAAAAGACGCTACTTTTAAGTGGCGGCGATCACACTTTTCGCTCATCCCCGCTACTCCTCCCCGGCTAATCCCTGGCAGGATGAGGAACTCAGTTACCGAGCCAGGCACACTAGCGCAAACGTCGATTTACTTCATTACAGGACCCGGATTCTTTATGTCAAAGCCAACGTTTAATAAAGCGGAATTTGAAACGGCTCTTACGCGCCAGTGGCAGCGTTTTGGAGTGCAGGCCGCGAGTGACATGACAACCCGCCAGTGGTGGCAAGCAGTCAGCGGTGCGCTGGCAGAACTGCTGGCGGCGCAGCCCGCACCGAAAGTGGTGAAAAAGCAGCGCCACGTCAACTATATCTCAATGGAGTTTTTGATTGGTCGCCTGACCGGCAACAACTTGTTGAATCTGGGCTGGTATGAGGGCGTTGGCGAGGTGTTGAAGCACCATGACATCAATTTGACCGATCTGCTGGAAGAGGAGATCGATCCGGCGCTCGGCAACGGCGGTTTAGGGCGTCTGGCGGCCTGTTTCCTGGATTCGATGGCGACCGTTGGTCAGTCAGCCACCGGTTACGGTCTGAATTATCAATACGGCTTGTTCCGCCAGTCTTTTGTTGACGGGCAACAGCATGAAGCGCCGGATGACTGGCACCGCCGCAGCTACCCATGGTTTAGCCACAACGAACAGCTGGATGTGCAGGTGGGGATTGGCGGTAAAGTCAGCAAAGAGGGGCACTGGCAGCCTGCTTTTACGCTGATCGGCGAAGCCTGGGATCTGCCGGTCATCGGCTATCGCAACGGCATTACCCAGCCGCTGCGCCTGTGGCAGGCGACGCACGCGCACCCGTTTAACCTCACCAAATTTAACGATGGCGATTTCCTGCGTGCCGAACAAACCGGCATTGATGCGGAAAAACTCACCAAAGTGCTCTACCCGAATGACAACCACCAGGCGGGCAAAAAGCTGCGTCTGATGCAGCAATATTTCCAGTGTGCCTGTTCGGTGGCTGATATTCTGCGCCGCCATCATCTGGCCGGGCGCAAGCTGGCGCAACTGCCGGACTATGAAGTTATTCAACTGAACGACACGCATCCGACGATTGCCATTCCTGAGTTGCTGCGGGTTTTGCTCGATGAACATCAACTGAGCTGGGACGATGCGTGGGCGATCACCAGCCGCACTTTCGCCTATACCAACCATACGTTAATGCCAGAAGCGCTGGAGTGCTGGGATGAAACGCTGGTGAAAGCGCTGCTGCCGCGCCATATGCAAATCATCAAGCAGATCAACGACAAGTTTAAAGTGCTGGTTGAGAAAACCTGGCCAGGCGACAAAGCCGTGTGGGCGAAGCTGGCGGTGGTGCATCACAAACAGGTACGCATGGCGAACCTGTGCGTGGTTGGTGGGTTCGCGGTGAACGGCGTTGCGGCGCTGCACTCGGATCTGGTGGTAAAAGATCTGTTCCCGGAATACCACCAGTTATGGCCGGGCAAATTCCATAATGTCACCAACGGTATCACCCCGCGTCGCTGGATCAAACAGTGCAACCCGCAGCTGGCTGCGTTGCTTGATAAGACGCTGAAAAAAGAGTGGGCCAACGACCTCGACCAGTTGATTAACCTGGAGAAATACGCCGACGACGCGGCGTTCCGTAAACAGTACCGCGAGATCAAACAGCACAACAAACAGCAACTGGCGGCGTTTGTGAAAGCGCGTACCGGCATCGACGTTAACCCGCATGCGCTGTTTGATATTCAGATCAAGCGCTTGCATGAGTACAAACGTCAGCATCTTGGCTTGTTACACATTCTGGCGCTGTATAAAGAGATCCGCGAAAACCCGCAAGCCGACCGCGTGCCGCGCGTGTTCCTGTTTGGTGCGAAAGCCGCGCCGGGTTACTACCTGGCGAAAAATATTATCTATGCCATCAATAAAGTGGCGGAAGTGATTAACAGCGACGCTAGCATTGGCGACAAACTGAAGGTCGTTTTCCTGCCGGATTACTGTGTTTCAGCGGCGGAAAAATTGATTCCGGCGGCGGATGTTTCCGAGCAGATCTCCACGGCGGGCAAAGAGGCCTCCGGCACCGGCAACATGAAGCTGGCGCTGAACGGCGCGTTAACCGTCGGTACGCTGGACGGTGCTAACGTCGAGATTGCCGAACAGGTGGGCGAGGAGAATATCTTTATCTTCGGTAACACCGTCGAGCAGGTGAAAGCGCTGAAAGCAAAAGGTTACGACCCGCTGAAGTGGCGCAAAAAAGATAAGCAACTGGATGCGGTGCTGAAAGAGCTGGAAAGCGGTAAATACAGCGATGGCGATAAACACGCCTTCGACCAGATGCTGCATAGCATTGGCAAACAGGGCGGTGACCCGTATCTGGTGCTGGCGGATTTCGCCGATTATGTGGCGGCGCAGAAACGTGTCGATGTGCTCTACCGTGACCAGGAAGCCTGGACGCGAGCGGCGATCCTGAACACCGCGCGCTGCGGGATGTTCAGCTCCGACCGTTCGATCCGCGATTATCAAACCCGTATCTGGCAGGCGAAACGCTAAGGAAGGGTAATGGAGAGTAAACGTCTGGAACAGGCCGCGCTGGCGGCGGGGATCAGCCCAAACTACATCAATGCGCACGGTAAACCGCAATCCATTACCGTGCAAACCAAGCGGCGTTTGCTGGATGCGATGCATCCCGCGCCTGTGGCGGCGGTCAGTGCGCCGCCGGTGCCTGTGGTGCAGGTGTTTATCCATGGCAAGAAAAAAGTGCTGCCGGTTGTTGGTAAAGGCGATTTCCAGTGGCAACTCACCACGGAAACGGGCAAACAGTACCAGGGCGATGTGCGCGGCGGGGCTACTTTAGCGCTGCCAACCGGGCTGGCGCTGGGTTACCACACGCTGACTGTGACGCAGAAAAATCAACACTGGCAGTGCCGGGTCATCATCGCGCCGGCGCGTTGTTATGAACCGCAGGCGCTGCTCGACGGTAAGAAACTGTGGGGCGCATGTGTGCAGCTTTACACTCTGCGTTCTGAGAGTAACTGGGGGATTGGCGATTTCGGCGATCTGAAAAAGATGCTTGGCGAGGTGGCCAGCCGCGGCGGTGCGTTTATCGGCCTGAACCCGATTCACGCGCTCTATCCGGCGAACCCGGAGAGCGCCAGCCCGTACAGCCCGTCATCGCGCCGCTGGTTGAATGTTATCTATATCGATGTGAATGCGGTGGCCGATTTCCGCGATAGCGAAGAGGCACAGGCCTGGTGGCATCTGCCCACGACGCGCGAAACACTGCGGGCCGCGCGCGATGCACAATGGGTGGATTACGCCACCGTCACGGCGCTGAAACTGGAGGCGTTGCGCATGGCATGGCAGCGCTTTCGTCTGCGTGCAGAAGATGATGAACAGGCAGCAGCGTTCCGGCACTTTGTGCAGCAGGAAGGCGACAGCCTTTACTGGCAGGCAGCGTTCGATGCCATTCACGCCAACCAGGTGAAGGAAGATATGCTGCGCTGGGGCTGGCCGGTGTGGCCGGAAGGATACCAGAACACGCGCAGCCCGCAGGTGAAAGCCTTCTGCAAAGAGCATGAGGATGAGGTGAATTTCTACCTCTGGCTGCAATGGCTGGCTTACACCCAGTTCGCCGAGTGCTGGCAAACCAGCCAGGGTTACGCGATGCCGATTGGTCTGTACCGCGATCTGGCCGTGGGGGTGGCGGAAGGGGGCGCAGAAACCTGGTGCGATCGCGAGTTGTATTGCCTGAAAGCTTCCGTTGGCGCGCCGCCGGATATTCTCGGCCCGCTGGGGCAAAACTGGGGTTTGCCGCCGATGGATCCGCATGTGATTCACGCCCGCGCTTATGCGCCATTTATCGATCTGCTACGCGCCAATATGAAAAACTGCGGTGCGCTGCGTATTGATCATGTGATGTCGATGTTGCGTCTGTGGTGGATCCCGTATGGTGAAACGGCCGATCACGGCGCGTATGTGCAGTACCCGGTCGATGACTTGCTCGCCATTCTCGCGCTGGAAAGCCAGCGTCATCAGTGCATGGTGATTGGTGAAGATCTGGGAACCGTGCCGGTGGAGATCGTCGGTAAACTGCGCAGCAGCGGCGTCTACTCTTACAAAGTGCTCTACTTCGAAAACGATCATGAAAAAACGTTCCGCGCGCCGCAGGCGTATCCGCAACAGTCAATGGCGGTGGCGACAACGCATGATCTTCCTACGCTGCGCGGCTACTGGGAAAGCGGTGATTTGACGCTCGGTAAAACGCTGGGGCTCTATCCGGATGAAGTGGTGTTACGCGGGTTGTATCAGGATCGCGAACTGGCGAAACAGGGGTTGCTTGATGCGCTTCATCAGTACGGTTGTTTGCCGCAGCGTGCCGGACATAAAGCATCGCGCACGCCAATGACGTCGGTGCTCAACCGTGGAATGCAGCGCTATATCGCCGACAGCAACAGTGCGTTGTTGGGGTTGCAACCGGAAGACTGGCTGGATATGGCCGGGCCGGTGAATATTCCGGGCACCAGTTACCAGTATAAAAACTGGCGGCGGAAGCTGGCGGTGTCGCTGGAGGCGATGTTTGCCGATGAAAAGGTCAATAAGTTATTAAAAGATCTCGACCGGCGTCGCAAAGCGGCGGCAAAGCGGAAATAAAAAAGGCCCGGTTATCCGGGCCTTTTTACGTGTAGTGACTGAATTAAACCACCATGCCCAACAGCAGGCAGCCAACCAGACCGCAAACCGAAATGATCGTTTCCAGCGCCGACCAGGAGCGCATGGTCTCGCCGATGGTCAGGTTGAAATACTCTTTGAACAGCCAGAAACCCGGATCGTTAACGTGAGAGAAAATCACGCTACCGGAACCGACCGCAATCACCATCAATTCCGGGCTCACGCCGGTGGTGGCAATCAACGGCGCCGCAATACCGCCCGCCGTGATTGCCGCAACGGTGGCGGAACCCAGCGCGATGCGCAGCACTGCGGCAATTGACCACGCCATAAACAGCGGAGAGAGATTGGTGGAATGCATCATTGAAGCAATGTATTTATCGACACCGCTATCAACCAGAACCTGTTTGAACGCACCGCCACCGCCGATGATCAGCAGCATCATGGCAATGATTTTGATAGAGCTGGTCAGCGTTTCGTTGATGTCGTCCATTGAACGGCCACGGTTCAGACCGAAGGTGAATACCGCAATCAGCACCGCAATCATGGTTGCCATGACCGGGTCGCCGAAGAACTCGGCGTAAGGCAGCAGCGCGTGGCCTTTCGGCAGCAGCATTTCTGCTACCGCGCGCAGCGCCATCAGGATCACCGGCACCAGCGATGTCCAGACGCTGACGCCGAAGCCCGGCATCTCTTCTTCGCTGAAGGTTTTCGCGTTGTAGAGGCCATCCGGGATCGGTTTATCAATGCTTTTCAGGAAGCGGGCATAGACCGGGCCAGCAAGGATAACAGTTGGGATACCGAGCAGCGTACCGTAGAGCAGCGTTTTGCCCATATCGGCATGGAAAATGGTCGCAATCGCCGTTGGGCCGGGGTGCGGTGGCAGGAAGCCGTGCGTCACGGACAGCGCTGCTGCCATCGGCACACCAACGTACAGTAACGGAATACGTGCGGATGCCGCGATGGTGAACACCAGCGGCAGCAACAGTACGAAGCCGACTTCATAGAACAGCGCGAAACCGACGGTAAAACCGGTCAGCACCACCGCCCACTGAATGTACTGGCGACCAAATTTTTCGATAAGTGTGGTGGCGATGCGCTGTGCGCCGCCGCAGTCTGCCAGCAGTTTGCCGAGCATGGCGCCAAAGCCCATGATCAGCGCAAGGCTGCCCAGCGTACCGCCGACACCATTTTTAATCGATTTAATAACGGCATCGAGCGGCATGCCCTGCATCATCCCCACGGCGAGCGCCACAAGGATCAGGGCGATAAATCCGTTCAGTTTGAAGCGGATCATTAACAGGAGTAAGAGAGCAACACCGATAGCGACTATGACTAATGGCATGATTTACCTGGCCTTTAAATTGTTATGGGTAACGTCAGTGTTTCTGGCAACCGCTGAAAATTCCCGAAAGAGGAAGGAGCGAGCTGCGGCACCGTTGCGGCTGACATCCATTGCTAAAAATTGTAGTCGGATGTTTTTTAAGTTGTCGGTGCTGGCAAGAATGATACGGGTAACATCCATCAAAAGAGAATCACTCTGGCGATCTAAATGTAAGATCTGAGACGTGCGTCATATTAACGCCGGGAAACTAACCATCTGTGAAAAGGGAAATGTGAGGGGAGAGATACGGGTAACACAAGTTTAACTCTGTAGACCCGGCAAGCAGAACGCCGCCGGGCAATCTACAGCAGAAAGCAGGCTTAGTAGTAAGAGTGCTCGCCGCGCTGGTGCTCGGTCAGATCGCGAACGCCTTTCAGCTCCGGGAACTCGGTCAGCAGTTGCTTTTCGATACCCTCTTTCAGCGTCACGTCGACCATCGAGCAACCGTTACAGCCGCCGCCAAACTGCAGAATGGCGTAGCCTTCATCGGTGATCTCCATCAGCGAGACACGGCCGCCGTGGCCAGCCAGCTGCGGGTTGATTTGGGACTGCAGCAGATACTCCACGCGCTCCATTAGCGGTGCGTCGTCGGACACTTTACGCATTTTTGCGTTCGGCGCTTTCAGTGTCAGCTGCGAACCTAACTGATCGGTAACAAAATCGATTTCCGCATCTTCCAGATACGGCGCGCTCAGCTCATCGACATAGGCAATCAGTTGTTCAAATTTCAGCGCGGTGTCGGTGGCTTCAACCGCGTCCGGCGGGCAATAAGAGACGCCACACTCAGCGTTGGGCGTGCCTGGGTTAATCACAAATACGCGGATTTGTGTCCCTTCTTCCTGATTTGCCAGCAGTTTGACAAAGTGCGCTTGGGCAGCGTCGGAAATACGGATCATAGCAATGGCCTAATAGTTGACTATTTTACTTGGTTATAATACGCCCATCATCGAGGGTCTACAAGGTTCGACACAGGCACCAGACCTGAACAGTTGCTGCGCCGCGGCGTAAAAGCAGCCGGGTGATTTCCGCAACGGTGCTGCCGGTCGTGACGACATCATCCACCACGACGATATGGAGACCGGTAACAGGCAATTCAAGACGAAAGGCATTTTTCAGGTTCTGCTTGCGCAAACGGGCATTGAGTTGGTGCTGTACCGGTGTCGCCCGCACCCGGCGCAGCGCGGCAGGCTGATATGGAGTTTGTAACCAGTGCGCCAGCGCCCGGCACAGGAGATCGCTTTGATTGAACCCTCTGCGCCACTGGCGGCGCGCATGCAGCGGTACGCTTAAGATCATATCCGGTGTCTGCCAGTTTCCGCAGCGGCGTGCGTTTAATACCGCTAACAGCAGCAGACGGGCCAGTGCGCGGGCAATTTCCGGGCGAGGCAAAAATTTAAACTGCTGCACCAGCGGGCTAAGCGGTGGCGCGTAACGACTGACGGCAATCAGCCGCTGCCAGGGCGGCGGTTTTTGCAGACAGCGCCCGCAGGCAATGTCGTCGCGAGCGGCGGGTAAGCCGCACAAAGGGCAAACTTTTTCGCGCACTTTCATGGCGCGCGTGCAGCCGGAACAGATCCCCCACTGGCTCAGCATCAATGGCATTCGACATAGCCAGCATAAGCCTGGCACTGTTAGCATGTGCCACCTCCTTGTGTGAAAGAAGAGAACGATAGCTGATGAAGAACATCTGGTGGCAAACCAAAGGCGAAGGAAATTGTCATCTTGTGCTGCTGCACGGATGGGGGCTGAATGCTCAGGTCTGGGATTGCATTACGCCGGAACTGAGTTCGCACTTTACGCTGCATGTAGTGGATCTGCCAGGCTATGGCAGAAGCGAAGGGTTTGGCGCACTGGGGCTGTCACAGATGGCGGATATCGTATTATCTCACGCACCCCAACGGGCGATATGGCTGGGCTGGAGCCTGGGCGGGCTGGTGGCGAGCCAGATTGCGTTGCAATCACCTGAACGCGTGAGGGCGTTGGTTACGGTTGCCTCATCGCCCTGTTTTAGCGCGCAGGGTGATTGGGCGGGAATCAAGCCTGAAGTGCTGGCTGGTTTTCAGCAGCAATTGAGTGAAGATTTTCAGCGTACCGTTGAACGTTTCCTGGCACTGCAGACGCTCGGCACCGAAACCGCAAGGCAGGATGCGCGTGAGCTTAAAAACGCGGTGTTGTCGCTTCCGATGCCGCCAACGGAAGTGCTGAACGGCGGGCTGGAGATTTTAAAAACGGTGGATTTACGCGACGCACTTGGCGGGCTGACGCTACCGTTTTTACGTATGTATGGCCGTCTTGACGGGCTGGTACCGCGTAAAATTGTGCCATTACTGGATGATATGTGGCCGCAGAGTGAGTCGTTGATTTTCCCGAAAGCGGCACATGCGCCGTTTGTTTCCCATCCTGCGGAGTTCTGCGAGGCGTTGTTGGCGCTGAAAGCCAGGCTTGTTTAACGCAGCGCCCACCACTCGCGAGAGCAGGCGCTTTTCCCTTCCGGGCACTGCTTGCAGCTACCGGTTAAGCAACCGGTAGCCTCTTCCTGAATACGCACCGCTTTACCCATGGCTTCCATGCGACCGAGCATGGCGTCGATCATCGCACGCGGCGTATGCAGCGCGGTGCTCAACTGCTGAGCCTCCATCCGTCCTTGCAATGCCAATAGATCACGCACTTCAATTAACGACGCCATGTTGCTGCTCCTTAGTGACAATCGCCCGCCGGGCTGTCGCAGCAGCTGGCAACGGTTTTACGCGTGGCCAGCAGGTTGACATCCACCCGGCTTCTGGCGCGGCGAAGGGCGCTAATGACCACCACATTAAACAGCAGAACAGCCAGAATGCAGGTCAGGCTGTAGACCGGATGATCGCTAAACGTTGCTGTCTGGTAAAAGAGCGTGGCGAGCGAGTAAGCGATATTCAGCCCCCACAGCACCGAGAAACCCATCCAGCCACGGCTGGATTCGCGGGCGATGGCACCCATCGCGGTGATGCACGGTACGTAAAGCAGCACAAAAATCAGGTAGCTGTAAGCGGCTGCCGCACTGCCAAATTTTTCGCTCATCACGCCCATGGTGCCGGTCGCCATTTCACCGTCGCCTTTGCTGGCTTCGATTGGGTTAGCCAGTACGCTCAGACTGAACGTCTCTTTCACGCTTTTCGCCGTCTCTTCCAGAGCGGCAATCAGCTCACCTGTCAGGCTGAACTCCGCCGGGTTAAAGGCTTCCTGCTCAATATTTTCCGCCGTGTAAAGCGAGTTCAGCGTACCGACGACCACCTCTTTCGCCATGGCGCCCGTGACAAGACCCACGGTGGCTTGCCAGTGATCGCCATGCACGCCAATCGGCTCCAGCAGCGGGGTAAATACGCGACTGACAGAGGCCAGCGCGGATTCATCAATTTTGTGTACGGTACGGCCGTTCAGCGAGAAGCTGTTCATCGCGCTGAGAAAAATACTGACGATGATAATCACTTTCCCTGCGCGGATGACAAAGCCTTTCAGACGCTGCCAGGTTTGCAGCAACAGGCTTTTCAGATGCGGAACATGGTACACCGGCAGTTCCATCACAAATGGCGAGGCTTCGCCGCGCAGCAGCGTATGTTTCAGCACCAGGCCGGTCAGGATCGCCATCACGATACCAATCACATACAGCGAGAAGACGGTGAGCGCCCCTTGCTGGCCGAAAAAGGCGGCAGCGAAAACCGCGAAGATGGCCAGACGCGCGCCGCAGGACATAAATGGCGCCATCATAATGGTGATCAAACGTTCACGCGGAGCGTCTAACGTACGCGCGCCCATCACTGACGGTACGTTGCAGCCGAAACCGACAATCAGCGGTACGAAAGATTTGCCCGGCAGACCCAGCGATTGCATCAAGCGATCCATCACAAACGCGGCGCGAGCCATATAACCGGAATCTTCAAGAAAGGACATAAACAGGTACATCATGCCGAGCTGCGGCACCAGCGGCAGCACAGTGTTGACACCGCCGCCAAGCCCTTGCGCCAGGAACACGGTCAGCCATTCGGGGAAGTGCAGCGTATAACCCAGCCACTGAATACCGTGAATAAAGATGGCGACCGAGCCTGCGTCGAAAATGGGCTGGAATGCGCCGCCGATGTTAATGGCAAACAGAAACATCAAATACATGACGAACAAAAAGATCGGCAAACCCAAAAAGCGGTTGATAATGATGCGGTCAAGTGCGGCGGTGAACTGGCTTGGCTCGGCAGTGAGCGTGTTGCTGACGGTATCGCAAATCGCCGCAATCGACTGGTAGCGAGCATCAGCAATATGCAACGCAGGGTCGTCCATTTCCGTTCCCAGTCGAGCGAGCGAGGCAGCCAGGCTCTGTTCGTTTACGCCAGAATTGGCGCGGCTGTAAATATCACCTTCGAGCATTTGCAGACCCATCCAGCGACGTTGCTGCAACGGCACATCATCGGCCATTTGCTGCGCCAGCACGTCTGCTTCGCGGGAAAGGGGCTGGGCGTAATGCACCAGTTCAACATTGTCGTTGTGTTGATGGCGGTCAACAGCCAATTTAAGCGCTTCAATCCCGCGGCCGCGTGTGGAAACCAGCGGGATCACCGGGCAGCCCAGACGTGCGGCAAGGCCGTCGATATCAATGCGGACTTTCTGCTTTTCGGCGATATCCAGCATGTTGAGGGCGATAATGCACGGCACGCCCAGCTCCAGCAATTGCAGCGTCAGGTAGAGGTTGCGCTCAAGATTGGATGCATCAACAACGTTGATCACCAGATCGGCGTCACCGCTTAAAATGTAATGGCAGGCGATCTGCTCATCCAGCGAGGTTTGCGCGGAAATGGTGGTGAGCGAGTACGTTCCGGGAAGATCGACCAGCGTGACCTGGTGGTTGGTCGTGTTGAACTGGCCCTCTTTGCGCTCAACGGTTACGCCGGACCAGTTTCCCACCCGCTGACGCGCGCCGGTGAGCTGATTAAATAACGTTGTCTTGCCAGAATTAGGATTACCAATTAAGCCAATGGTCAATTTTTTCATTTTTACGTAGCACTCTTTATAACGACTGGCTGATTAACGAGAAACCGCTTCCAGTTCGAGGAACGCGAGATCTTTTTTCCGTAACACTAAATTAACGCGGCGGGTTTCTATATGAATCGGGTCACCCAAAGGGGCGACGCGAACCACATTAAAAGAGGAGCCGGGCAACATCCCTAATGACAGGAGTTTCTGCCGCCAGGCCGGGCTTATTTCTTGGGAGAAACCGGTAATTTTCCACGCACTGTCTGGAGAGAATTGCATAGAGCCTACTTATTTACGCTGCGAGCCAAGAGTTATCACGCGCCGTCTGGCGCACTGTTCGTCATCGAAGGAGTGGAGAAATAATCTACTGAACCAATGATAATGAGAATAGTTTTTATCATCAATCATAAAAATGCGTTTGCCGGGAGCAGAATTGATAATTTGATTCTCTTTTGACGTAGCTCAAAAATTTGTTGGGTTGTGTATTGCCTGCGCAAAACCAGAAAATATTACCGCCGAGTTAAAAAGATAATTTTTATTTTACAAAGTTAATGCTTGTTTCATATTTGTAATATACGCCGCGTAAGAAAAATAACGCAGATACCAATAGCGCAATTAAATATTGGGCGTGATTAGTTAATAATTTTGAAGAGTAAATACCAGGCGAAATAACGAGTTAATTGCATTTCTTTCATTAATCGACAGTTTTAATTGGGAGTTTTTCGAACGTGTTTGCAAAAAATACCCCTCCCGGTGAAGGGAGGGGTAAAGATTAACGTTTTTTACCCATTGCCGCAGCGAGTGCATCCATCATCGCACTGTTGCCGCCCGGCTGACTGTCGCGGCCGCGTGGCGCTTTCGCCGGGCGCGCAGCATTACGATTGCCGTTATCGCGGTTGCTGCTGTTGCCGTTGCCACGACGAGCGCTGGTGTCGCCTGGCTGCTCGTCCAGACGCATGGTCAACGCGATTCGTTTGCGCTGTAAATCCACTTCCAGCACCTTGACCTTCACGATATCGCCCGCTTTCACCACAGTATGCGGATCTTCAACGAACTTGTCCGCCAGCGATGAAATGTGCACCAGACCATCCTGATGCACGCCGATATCAACGAAAGCGCCAAAGTTAGTCACGTTGGTGACCGCGCCTTCGAGCACCATGCCCGGCAGCAGGTCATTCATCGTTTCCACGCCTTCGGCAAAGGTCGCGGTTTTAAACTCCGGACGCGGGTCGCGCCCCGGTTTCTCCAGCTCTTTGATGATGTCGGTCACTGTCGGTACACCGAACTGTGCATCGGTAAAATCGCTGGCTTTCAGCTTGCGCAACTCCGTGCTGTTACCCATCAGATCGCGCAGTGACTGCTCGGTTGCCGCCAGAATACGTTCCACCACCGGGTAGGTTTCCGGGTGAACAGTAGACGCGTCCAGCGGGTTGTCGCCGTGGTTAATACGCAGGAAACCCGCGCACTGTTCAAAGGCTTTCGGCCCCAGACGGCTCACTTTCAGCAACTGCTGGCGGTTCTGGAACTGACCGTTTTCATCGCGCCAGGCGACAATGTTCTGCGCCATCATACGGGTTAAACCGGCAACGCGGGTCAGCAGCGGCACCGAGGCAGTATTCAGATCAACGCCGACGGCGTTTACGCAATCCTCGACGACTGCATCCAGTTTGCGCGCCAGTTGCGTCTGGCTAACATCGTGCTGGTACTGGCCGACACCAATAGATTTCGGATCGATTTTCACCAGCTCCGCCAGCGGATCCTGTAAACGACGGGCGATAGAGACCGCCCCGCGCAATGAAACATCCAGATCCGGGAATTCGAGCGCCGCCAGCTCGGAAGCGGAATAAACCGATGCGCCCGCTTCGCTGACAATCACTTTCTGCGCGGTCACGTTCGGGAACTGTTTCTGCACATCAAGGTAGAAACGTTCCGTTTCGCGCGATGCGGTGCCGTTACCAATCGCCACCAGCTCAACATGGTGTTTTTCGCACAATGCCGCGACGACCATTGCCGCTTTTGCCGCTTGCCCGGTATGCGGATAGATGGTGTCGGTGGCGACCAGTTTGCCGGTGGCATCCACCACCGCGACTTTCACACCGGTACGCAAGCCCGGATCGAGGCCCATCGTGGCGCGCAGCCCGGCGGGTGCTGCCATCAGCAGATCGTGCAGGTTACGGGCGAAAACATTGATGGCTTCGTCTTCCGCGCGTTCGCGCACGGTCCCCATCAACTCCGTTTCCAGGTGCATCAATACCTTGATTCGCCACGTCCAGCTCACCACGCCTTTACGCCAGCTGTCCGCTGGCGCGTTATTCAGGCGCAGGCCGAGGTGGTCGATAATAATTTGCTCGCAGTGGCTCTCTTTGGGCGGCTCATCAAACTGCGGATCGGCGTTCAGCGCCAGTTGCAGCACGCCTTCGTTACGCCCGCGAAACATCGCCAGTGCGCGGTGCGAAGGGACTGTCGAAATTGGTTCGTGATGATCAAAATAGTCGCGGAATTTGGCACCTTCGTCCTCTTTCCCGCTAACCACGGTGGAGACGAGATGGGCATTTTTCCACAAATAGTCACGCACTTTTGCCAGCAACGCGGCATCTTCCGCGAAGCGTTCCATCAGGATATAGCGCGCGCCATCCAGTGCCGCTTTGCTGTCGGTAACACCTTTATCGGCATCGACAAATGTTGCGGCCAGCGTTTCCGGATCTTGCGACGGATCATTCCAGAGGGAATCTGCCAGCGGCTCCAGCCCGGCTTCGATGGCGATTTGCCCGCGCGTTCGGCGCTTTGGTTTATATGGCAGGTAGAGATCTTCAAGCTCGGTTTTGCTCAGCGTACGGTTAATGGCTTTTGCCAGCTCATCGCTGAGTTTGCCCTGTTCGCCAATCGATTTCAGAATCGCCTGGCGGCGCTCTTCCAGCTCGCGCAGATAACCAAGGCGGGTTTCGAGCTGACGCAATTGCGTGTCGTCCAGACCGCCGGTGACCTCTTTACGATAGCGTGCGATAAACGGCACGGTATTCCCTTCATCAAGCAGGCGAACGGCGGATTCCACCTGTTCGGTTCGTGCCTGAAGTTCACCCGCAATAATGCGGCAGAGCGAATCATTCATCATGTCATTTCATCTTCTGAACAAAAATCAGGGGATAGTTATACGGACTGGCATCGCAAAATGCCAGCCGCACAGGGCTTCTCAGACGGTTCTGGGGGTTATTTCACGTATTCAATTTGATTGACGTACCAGGTCGCTTCACCACCGGGCGTTTGCACTACCGCCACGTCGCCTTCCTCTTTCTTGAGCAGGGCGCGCGCCATTGGCGAATCGATAGAGATGTAATCTTTGCGGCCAAAAATTTCATCATAGCCAACGATGCGAAAACGCAGTGTATCGCCGTCGTCGTTTTCGATTTCCACCCATGCGCCAAAAAAGACTTTGCCTTCCTGCTGAGGCGAGTAATCAACGATTTTGAGATTTTCCAGGCATTTGGTGAGATAGCGCACGCGGCGGTCTATCTCGCGCAGGCGTTTTTTGTTGTACTGATAATCGGCGTTTTCGCTACGGTCGCCGAGGCTGGCCGCCCAGGTGACTTTTTTGGTGACTTCCGGGCGCTCCTGACGCCAGAGAAAATCGAGTTCCTGCTTCAGTTTTTCATAACCTTCGCGGGTAATCAGGGGCGTTTTCATTCTTGAGCCTTATTTCCGTGACGTTCTTGCCTGCACACACTTTACAAACGGGACCGTGTAAGGTGCAGATTAATCATGCTTTCTGTGATGACATATGCATATAAGCTGCTGTTAAATATGCTTTGTAACAATTTCGACTAGAATGTATACCAGATTTCGCTGGTCGTGAACGCGCACTTTTCTAGAATACGGAAACATTATTGTCGGAACCTTTGGGAGTATAAACAATGCAAGAGAATTATAAGATTCTGGTCGTGGATGACGACATGCGCCTGCGCGCATTGCTTGAGCGTTACCTTACCGAGCAGGGCTTCCAGGTTCGCAGCGTGGCTAACGCTGAACAGATGGATCGTCTGTTAACCCGTGAATCTTTCCATCTGATGGTGCTGGATCTGATGCTGCCAGGCGAAGATGGCCTTTCTATCTGCCGCCGTTTGCGCAGCCAGAGCAACCCGATGCCGATTATTATGGTGACGGCGAAAGGCGAAGAAGTGGACCGCATTGTGGGTCTGGAAATTGGTGCCGACGATTATATTCCAAAACCGTTTAACCCGCGTGAGCTGCTGGCGCGTATTCGCGCTGTGCTGCGCCGCCAGGCGAATGAACTGCCGGGCGCGCCGTCTCAGGAAGAAGCGGTGATTGCGTTTGGTAAGTTCAAGCTGAACCTGGGTACGCGCGAAATGTTCCGCGAAGATGAACCGATGCCGTTGACCAGCGGTGAGTTCGCAGTGCTGAAAGCACTGGTCAGCCATCCGCGTGAGCCGTTATCGCGCGATAAGTTGATGAACCTGGCGCGCGGCCGTGAATATTCGGCGATGGAGCGTTCTATTGACGTGCAGATCTCACGCTTGCGCCGCATGGTGGAAGAAGATCCGGCACATCCTCGTTATATTCAGACAGTTTGGGGTCTGGGCTACGTGTTTGTGCCGGACGGCTCTAAAGCATGATGCGAGTGCGTTTCTCGCCGCGAAGTTCATTTGCCCGCACTTTGTTACTCATCGTCACCTTGCTGTTCGCCAGCCTGGTGACGACCTACCTGGTGGTGCTGAACTTCGCCATTCTGCCCAGCCTCCAGCAGTTTAATAAGGTTCTCGCGTACGAAGTGCGTATGTTGATGACCGATAAGCTGCAACTGGAGGACGGCACGCAGCTGGTGGTGCCTCCGGCGTTTCGCCGCGAGATTTACCGCGAGCTGGGCATTTCGCTTTACTCCAACGAGGCCGCGGAAGACGCCGGTCTGCGTTGGGCGCAGCATTATGAATTCTTAAGTCAGCAAATGGCGCAGCAGCTTGGCGGCCCGACCGAAGTGCGCGTCGAGGTGAATAAAAGCTCGCCGGTGGTGTGGCTGAAAACCTGGCTGTCGCCCAATATCTGGGTGCGCGTACCGCTGACCGAAATCCATCAGGGTGATTTCTCCCCGCTGTTCCGTTACACGCTGGCGATTATGCTGCTGGCGATAGGCGGTGCCTGGCTGTTTATCCGTATTCAGAACCGCCCCCTTGTTGACCTCGAACACGCCGCGCTGAAGGTGGGGAAAGGGCATATTCCGCCGCCGCTGCGTGAATATGGCGCGTCGGAAGTGCGCTCGGTCACCCGCGCCTTTAACCAGATGGCAGCCGGGGTTAAGCAGCTTGCCGACGATCGTACGTTATTGATGGCCGGTGTCAGTCATGATCTGCGTACGCCGCTCACGCGTATTCGCTTAGCGACGGAGATGATGGCGGAAGAGGATGGCTATCTCGCTGAATCAATTAACAAAGATATTGAAGAGTGCAACGCGATTATCGAGCAGTTTATTGATTATCTGCGTACCGGGCAGGAAATGCCGATGGAAGTGGCCGAACTGAACGCGGTGCTCGGCGAAGTCATCGCGGCGGAAAGTGGCTACGAACGTGAAATCGATACCGGCTTGAAAGAGAGCGAGATTTTCGTGCGTATGCACCCGCTTTCTATTAAACGTGCGGTTGCCAATATGGTGGTCAACGCGGCGCGCTATGGCAATGGCTGGATCAAAGTCAGCAGCGGCACCGAGCACAATCGCGCCTGGTTCCAGGTCGAAGATGACGGCCCGGGCATCAAACCGGAGCAGCGCGAACATCTGTTCCAGCCGTTTGTTCGCGGTGACAGCGCGCGCAGCACCAGCGGCACTGGCCTGGGGCTTGCGATCGTGCAGCGTATTGTGGATAACCATAACGGCATACTTGAACTGGGCACCAGCGAGCGGGGCGGGCTCTGTATTCGCGCCTGGCTGCCGATCCCGATTGCCCGACTGAGCGGGCAGAATAAAGAAGCATAAAAAACCCGCCATCTGGCGGGTTTTGTTTCTCTTGCGTAGCCAAATTACACTTTTGGCCCGGCGCTGACTAACGCGGCACCGGCGGCGGTATCGGTGTACTTCTCGAAGTTTTCAATAAACAACGTTGCCAGCTGCGCGGCTTTCTCCTGCCACTGCTCCACAGAAGCGTAGGTGTTGCGTGGGTCGAGAATGCGCGTATCCACGCCGGGCAGCGAGGTTGGAATTGCCAGGTTGAACATTGGCAGGGTAAAGGTTTCCGCATCGTCCAGCGAGCCATTAAGGATCGCGTCGATAATCGCTCGCGTGTCCTTGATCGAGATACGTTTACCGGTGCCGTTCCAGCCGGTATTGACCAGATACGCTTGTGCTCCGGCGGCCTGCATTCTTTTCACCAGCACTTCCGCGTATTGCGTTGGATGCAGCGATAAAAACGCGGCACCAAAACAGGCAGAGAAGGTCGGTGTCGGCTCGGTGACGCCGCGTTCGGTTCCGGCAAGTTTAGCGGTAAAACCGGAAAGGAAATGGTACTGCGTCTGGCTGGCGGTCAGGCGTGAAACCGGCGGCAACACGCCGAACGCATCTGCCGTCAGGAAGATCACTTTCGTGGCGTGGCCAGCTTTGGAGACCGGTTTTACGATGTTCTGAATATGGTAAATCGGGTAAGACACCCGGGTGTTTTCCGTTTTCGACGCATCATCATAATCAATGCTGCCGTCGGCGCGGACGCTGACATTTTCCAGTAGCGCATCGCGACGGATGGCGTGGAAGATATCCGGTTCAGCCTCTTCCGAAAGCCGAATGGTTTTGGCGTAGCAACCGCCTTCGAAGTTGAAAACACCGTCATCATCCCAGCCGTGTTCATCGTCGCCAATCAAGCGGCGTTTCGGGTCGGTAGAGAGGGTGGTTTTACCGGTGCCGGACAGGCCGAAAAACACCGCAACATCGCCTTTTTCACCGACATTTGCTGAACAGTGCATTGAGGCGATGCCCTGCAACGGCAGCAGGTAGTTCATGATGGAGAACATGCCTTTTTTCATCTCGCCACCGTACCAGGTTCCGCCAATCAGCTGGATGCGTTCGGTGAGATTAAAAGCGACAAAGTTTTCCGAGTTGAGACCTTGCTCTTGCCATTGCGGGTTGGTGCACTTCGCGCCATTCATCACGATAAAGTCTGGCGTAAAGCTTGCCAGTTCTTCTTCGGTCGGGCGAATGAACATGTTCTTCACGAAGTGCGCCTGCCAGGCTACTTCGGTGATAAAACGCACCGAGAGACGCGTGTCCGGGTTTGCGCCGCAAAATGCGTCAATAATAAACAGTCGCTTGCCGGAAAGCTGCCTGGTGACCAGGCCTTTTAGATGTTGCCAGACCTCAGTCGAGATCGGCTTGTTGTCGTTCTTGCCTTTGCCCTTATCGGACCACCACACGGTATCGCGGGTGGTGTCATCACGCACAATATACTTATCTTTCGGCGAACGGCCGGTAAAAATACCGGTGTCGACGGCGACAGCACCAGAATTCGTCAGCACTCCACGCTCATATCCTTCCAGGTCTGGACGGAGCTCCTCCTGATACAGCGTATCGTAATCGGGGTTGTAGACGACATCCTGAACATCGTTGATACCATAAGCCTTGAGATCCTGCGGGGTTAAGCTCTTAACGCGCATGTCACTGCTCCTTAGCCAATATGTACTGCCTGAAATTGTAGGGTTGTTTTTTACCCGCTTACCGGGACGAGGCTCATAGATTTACCTAACTCGACAAACCCAGACTGACGGAAAACACTGTGATTGTGGTCACGTAACGAGACGGATTATGGCAAAAATAGCCTCATTTATGGGGTAAATGTTCCAAAAATGGCGTAAGACGACATTTTTAACCGCGGCTTTGTGACTGTAATCGCTTTCATGAAAGTAAGTTACGTAACACTTTCATTGAGGATTTTAGCGGAAACGTGACGAGTCATGCAAAAGCGCCGCCCGCAGGCGGCGTAGGGGAAGGGATTAATGCACCTGCGGATCGGCAGGAGAAGCGTTGTTGCGGATCTCGGCAATATCCATCGCGTTAAACAGATAGTGGCTACCGCAATAATCGCAGTGCATATCGATTTCGCCCTCTTCCGCGAGGATGCTATCCACTTCTTCGTCAGGCAGCGTCTTCAGCGCACCCGCGCAACGCTCACGGGAACAAGTGCATTTGAATTCCACATCTTGCGGATCGTAAAGCGTGACTTCCTCTTCGTGATACAAGCGCCACAGCACATCTTCCGCCGCCAACGTCAGCAACTCTTCCGCTTTGATGGTTTCTGTCAGCACGGCCAGATGCTCAAAATCGTCGGCCTGCGTTTCCTGCGCCGGTAATACCTGCAGCAGCATACCGCCCGCCGCGGGCTGACCGTCAACCTCGCCGGTGCGGATAAACAAGCGTGTCGGCAGCTGTTCTGAACGCAGGAAGTAATCTTCCAGGCAGGCCGCCAGCGTATCGCCTTCAAGACCCACAACGCCCTGATAACGCTCGCCCTCTTCCGGCGTAATCGTGATAACCAAATAACCGTTACCCACCAGCGTTTTCAGATCCGCATTTTCCGGCACATCGCCCTGAACACGCGCCACACCGCGCATTTGCTGGCGATTATTGCCGTTGATCACCGCAAGGCTCATAGGGCCATCACCCTGCAACTGCACGGTGATATCACCGGCAAATTTCAGCGTTGCGGTCAGCAGGCTGGTGGCGACCAGCAACTCGCCGAGCACCGTTTTTACCGGCAGCGGATAGTTATGGTTTTCGAGGATCTGTTTCCAGGTATGGGAAACGGTCACCAGCTCGCCGCGAACAGCGTAGTTTTCAAAAAGATAGCGGTGTAATTGGTCTTGAATGGCCATGATTATCTCTCTTGCGGGTGAGCGTTATTCGCTATCACCCAATTTAAATTTTATTAGATCGCGACGTTCTTTCTTATCCGGGCGGCGATCGGGGTGGGGCATGGTGAGCGCGTTAAGTTTGCGGGCCAGCGCCATTTTCTCGCGTTTCTCGATGCTTTCTGCCGTCTCTTCATACAGCCCGACAGCTTCATTTGCCGGGCGGCGCTGCTCCGTAATGCCTTTAATGATGACGGTTCGCTCATCATTTCCCTGACGCAGCGTGATCGTAGCGTTCAGTTCGACGATTTTACTCGGCTTACTGCGCTGCCCGTTGTAATGCACTTTGCCGCCGTCAACCATTTCGCGGGCCAGGGCGCGGGTTTTATAAAAACGCGCGGCCCATAGCCACTTATCGAGACGAACGTCCTGTGCAGGCTGCTGTTTCATCACATCTCCTTGAGAAGTGAAGGGATCAGACCGCGGTAGTCATTAGTGCCTGGATGGCGCAGATAATGCTTTTCCGCCAGCTCTGAATCCGGGTTGGTGACGCCCAGGCAATAGCGGATGCCAAATTTCGCCGCCGCATCTAGAATCGGTTCGCTGTCATCAATAAACAACGTCCGTTCAGGATTAAGCCCGGTTTCATGCGCGACAGCCTGCCACAGGCGCTGATCCTCTTTCGGATAACCAAATGTATGGGTGGAAAGTAATAAATCAAGGTGCGACGCAAGCCCCGTGTGCTCAAGTTTGACCGCCAGATTATGCGGGTGCGCATTGGTCAGCAAAATGCGGCGTTTACCGCTTTTTTGTAACGCATCCAGAAATGGCACCGTATCTTCACGCAGCACCGCGCGCGGCCCCTGCTGGGTGGTCATGGCGCAAATATCCAGGCCCAGGCGTTCGCTCCAGTAATCCAGACAGTACCAGTTTAGCGTATGCTGCACGGCGTGATACTCCTGGCGGAGGACGTTCTGCGCTTCTTCTGGCGTTAAGCCTTGTTTGACGCTAAAGGTTTCCGGCACCAGTTTTTGCCAGAAGAAGTTATCAAACGCGAGATCGAGAAGCGTGCCGTCCATATCCAGCAAAACGGTATCGACGTCCTGCCATGCGATATCAAGGTGCATTAAAAACTCCAGCCAGAGAAAACGTGCGCGACAGGTTAACACAGCTCGCACGACAGATCGTTAGCTGCTGAGGCTATCCTGGGTGGGCAGAAACTGGGGGTTCAGACAGCTTGCGTAATACTGCTGAATCTCTTCGATACGTGTGCGATTACGCTGGTAACGCCGCAGCGCCAGCGCACCGTTGTAGAGGCTGCAAATCACCATCGCGACCAGCAAAAGTGTGGTTCCCGCATAACGCCACAGACCACTGGCATCCGGCATGCGATGCAGGCTGATGTGTTTGGTGCCGTTTGCATCGGTATAAATATTGGTAATGATCCCTTCCGCGCGAAACGGCGTCTGCATCAGCATTTGTGCCAGCCGCTGAAATTCATTCCATTGTTCCTGCGCCGGGTAGTCATACAGCGCAATCGGCGGCCAGGGTTGATCAACCAGCTCGCTACCTTCTTCACTGCTAATCACAAAACCGCCCGGTGCCGGGCTGTTCAGCGCCTGCGCGGCACGGGTGGTTTCCCGCATAATGAATGGCGCGGTGGACGTGGTGACCAAATTATCCAGCGACTCGGCGCTTACCGGGCGCAACAAGACGTTCACGCCGGTGAGTTTCCCGTCGCTGGCGCGTTTGGTCAGCGTCTCCCAGTCTTTACTGTTTCCGAGGTTGACCAGTGCATTTTTCAACCGCAGACACTCATCTTCGGCGGCGCACAAATCCTGGGTTTTCAGTACGATATCGGCGAAGTCATCCAGCAGTACCATGCCGGACTTCTGAATGGCTGAGCGCAGAACCGGGCTCACGCGGGAATCTTCTTCAGTAGTGGGATGAAGCTGGCGGCTGACCGCCTGAGCAAGCGCCGTGGCTTTGTTCACAATGTCGGATTCTGGCAACGGCAGGGGTGGGGCGTTGTTCCAGATAATTTGCGAGCAGTCAAACGGCGTAAAGGGCGACGTCTGGCGCGAGGTCCAGTTATTTTGCATGTGAATATTACACATGCCGGTGCCGCTGATGCGCAATGTGTCACCAATCCGCAACCCGGCGGCTTCAAGCTGATTCACGCTGCTGGCTTCAACGGTCTGCGCGCCTTTAATCCACGACACCGTAAATTTGATCGGCATATCCAGCGGCACCCAAATCAACAACATCGCCAGCACCACCAGCGAACCGGTGGAAATGACCGCGCTGCGCACCCAGTGTTGCAGCGGGAAATTTTTCACTTCATCGTGCAGGGAGAGAAAACGTCCCTGGCGCACAACGTGGCGATCAAGGTAGATATCAATATCGGTTTGCTGGCCCAAATCCTGGGTGACAAAGGGCTGCCAGTGACGCGGATAAATCAGGTCGATAATACCTAACGAGATATTATTCATTTGCTCCTGATTATTCTCACCGAACAGCCCCCAGCGCTTTGGCGTGCCACGCAGACAATGGATCTCCCGCAGTGTGTTTTTAGCCGGTGGCGCATATAACCCCCAGAGCCCGGCGGCAAGCAACATCACGCCGCCGCCCGCCAGCCACGGGATAAAGACATCAGGCGAGGCCAGACAGAAGAAAAACAGCAGAAACGAGACCGAAATCAACAGCGCCTCGCGCATGCCATCCGGGCGGCTTAATGCGTACTCTTCCGGCGTTTCGCGGCGAATATTCAGCAGCTCAATTTGCTCGCTCTCTTCGCCACGGATCGCGGATTGGCTCGGCGATACGCGCTCAAGTTCGCCTCCGCGCTCTTCATGCATATATTCGCTAAGCGTGTGCCCATTAAGCGAGATGACCAGCGGCATTGAGTCGGTGCGGATAAGTTCAACATTGTTCTCATCAGTTATGTATTGCTCCCAGGAAGGGGGCAAGTGAACTTCGACGGAATCAAGGTAGTAGCGCCATTTATTCGGGGCGTCAGTAGTGATGCCATAGCGGGTGATCGAGTGCGTGACATACAACACCGTGTTGCTATGTGCGTTAAGACTGATGGAAACAGGAGCGGCTGTCGCACCCGTCGGGGCGAGATTGTTTTGCGTACGGGAGAGCGTTTCCAGATAGCGTTCCGCTGTTTCACGCTCTTCAGGTGTCAATTTACGGGTCGTCGCGCCGGTGAATGCCTGTAAATAAGGCAGTCGATACCGACGTTGCGACCTGAACCTGAAAATCCATCCGGCGAGGAATGCGCAGGCCAGCATAGCAGCGAAAAAAATCAAAATGGTGCTCATGCTTTCCCCATCTTACTTTTTCTAACAGGTGTAGTCAGTTGCACCCTTCCCGTAACAATCTAATGTGGTTGGCCTTTTAAGCAAGCAATTAACTTGAGTATTTTTAAGCGCATACCAATGTCAAAGAGAATAGCAAAACCACCCTAACGGGAATATCAGCAAATTCTTAGTTTTATTTCAAGCTATTGACTTTTGGGTCAAATTGGGAATTGATTTCGAAGAGGTTGCAAGAATGTAAATTAGCGGCAAAGTACATTGCCCAAACAGTGCGTAGTGTCGCACAATAACGAAAGTTTCTCTGCAAAGACCGATAATAATGAGCGAATCATTGCAAAAACCCACCATTCTTAACGTAGAAACGGTCGCGTCTTCACGACTTTTTAACGTAGAAAGTGTGGATCTGGAATTCAGTAACGGCGTGCGCCGTGTTTATGAACGTATGCGTCCCTCTACGCACGAAGCCGTGATGATTGTGCCGATTGTGGACGAGCATCTGATCCTGATCCGTGAATATGCGGTTGGCACTGAATCCTACGAGCTGGGATTTTCCAAGGGGCTTATCGATCCAGGTGAGAGTATATACGAAGCGGCGAACCGTGAACTAAAAGAAGAAGTCGGATTTGGCGCAAAAGAGCTTACTTTTCTGAAAAAACTCAGTATGGCGCCATCTTACTTCTCCAGCAAAATGAACATTGTCGTGGCAGAAGATCTCTATCCTGAATCGCTGCCGGGTGATGAACCAGAACCATTACCGCAGGTACGCTGGCCGCTGAAGCACTTGATGGACCTGCTGGAAGATCCTGATTTCAACGAAGCCCGCAATGTCAGCGCCCTGTTTTTGGTTCGCGAATGGCTGAAAGGTCAGGGTCGGCTCTGAACGCACAGAACAATAAATGAAAAGGGCGCATTCGCGCCCTTTTTGCTAACTGTCAGCCGGGACAAGCCCGGCGCAGAGTTAAAACAGCTCGTGAGACTCACCGTTATCCATTAACGTGGTGCCCACTTCATGGACGGCTTGCTGCGTTGGCTGCGTCCCTTCAATAAAGTACTCCTGGCGGCTGCTACCCCCGTTCGCCAGTTGGCCGGTGCTGCGGTCGATATTCACCGTCACTATGCCTGGCGGCGGCGTTAATGGCTCTTCAGGAACCCCATCCAGGACGACTTTCATATATGCATCCCAGGCAGGTTGCGCGCTTTTCGCGCCGCCTTCATAGCCGGAAATCTGATCTTTAATCGCACCGGAGGCGGTAGTACGCCCCAAATCCCTGCGATGATCGTCAAAGCCGATCCAGACGGAAGTCACCACACCTGGACCATAGCCTGAGAACCAGGCATCTTTCGAACTGTTCGTGGTCCCGGTTTTACCACCAATATCATTGCGTTTGAGGTCACGACCTGCGCGCCAGCCTGTACCCTGCCAGCCGGGCTCGCCAAAAATGTTACTGTTGAGCGCGCTTTTGATCAAAAACGACAGCGGGGTGCTAATAACATGTGGCGCGTACTCTTCGGCGCCGCTTCTTTGCACCAGCGCCTGGTTGGCTTGCTCAAGCTGCGGCTGCGGTACGGCTGCGTTCTGCTGCTCTTGCGAGGTGGCGACGTTTTCCATGTCTTTGTTTTCCAGTACGTTCGATTTCGGCGTATCGCCGTAAATCACCGGAATATCACAATCGGCACAGGCGATTTTCGGACGTACTTCAAACAGCACGTTGCCCTGATCGTTTTCGATTTTGGTAATGAAATACGGATCGATCAGGAAGCCACCGTTCGCCATCACCGAGTACCCACGGGCTACCTGCATTGGCGTAAAGGAAGCAGAGCCCAGCGCCAGCGATTCGGTATGCACAATGTTTTGCGCCGGGAAGCCAAAACGCTGCAGATATTCGGCCGCGTAATCCACGCCCATTGCACGCATTGCTCGCACCATCACCACGTTTTTCGACTGCCCCAAACCCTGGCGTAAACGAATCGGACCGGCATACTCGTCCGGCGAGTTTTTCGGTCGCCAGTCAGAACCTGCACCCGCATCCCAGCGGGAAATGGGCGCATCATTCAGAATGCTCGCCAGCGTCAGACCTTTATCCATTGCCGCGGTGTAAAGGAATGGCTTGATGTTCGAACCCACCTGGCGCAGCGCCTGTGTCGCGCGGTTAAACTTGCTTTGGTTGAAATCGAAGCCGCCCACCAGCGCCAACACGGCACCGTTACGCGGGTTGATGGAAACCAGCGCGGAGTTAACATCCGGCACCTGCGCCAGCCACCACGCGTCATCTACCTGGCGAACCCAAATCTGCTGCCCGGTCTGCACCACGTCGGTGACTTTGCGCGGCGTCGCGCCTTGTTGCGTATCGGAACGATACGGACGCGCCCAGCGCATACCTTCCATGCGCAAAGAGACCGATGTACCATCAGCCATCATCGCCGTCGCTTCTTGTGGATTGGCGCTGGTCACGACTGCTGGCGAAAGCGGGCCGTAAGTCGGCAGCGTTTTCAGCGAATCGGTGATTTTTTTACTGTCCCACGCCGCTTCACCCACTTTCCACAACACATTCGACGGGCCGCGATAACCGTGGCGCATGTCGTAATCCATCACGTTATTACGCACGGCGGCCTGCGCGGCCTGCTGCACTTTGCGGGTAATGGTGGTGTAAACGCGGTAGCCATCTTCGTAGGCTTTATCGCCATAGCGATTGACCAAATCCTGGCGCACCATCTCGGAAAGGTAAGGTGCGGAAAAAGCGATTTCCGGCGCATGGTAATTGGCATCGATAGCTTCGCTGCGCGCCTGGTCATACTGCTGCTCGGTGATGTAGCCTTCGCTCTCCATACGTGCCAGCACAACATTACGGCGCGCGGTAGCGCGATCAAGTGAATAGAGCGGGTTAAACGTAGACGGTGCTTTTGGCAGACCGGCAATCACCGCCATTTCACTTAAGGTTAACTGATCGACCGATTTCCCAAAGTAAACCTGTGCTGCAGCGCCCACGCCGTACGCGCGGTAACCGAGGTAGATCTTATTGAGATAAAGCTCAAGGATCTCATCTTTGCTCAGCAACTGTTCAATGCGGATCGCCAGGAACACCTCTTTAAGCTTACGCATCAGCGTGCGTTCCGGGCTTAAGAAAAAGTTACGTGCCAGCTGTTGGGTAATAGTACTTGCGCCCTGAGACGCGCGCCCGGAAAACATCGCCACGCTGGCAGCGCGGAAAATCCCCACCGGGTCGACACCGTGATGTTCATAAAAACGGCTATCTTCCGTGGCGATAAACGCTTTAACCATTTCAGGCGGGATTTGATTCAGTGTCAGCGGAATACGGCGCTTTTCGCCATATTGCGCGATCAATTCGCCATCAGCGCTATAGACCTGCATTGGAATTTGTAACCGCACGTCTTTCAGCGTGGCGACGTCAGGTAGCTGTGGCTCAATATATTTGTACAGACCGTAAATCGAGCCTGCTCCCAGCAGAATGCAACATACTGCAAGGATGAATAAATACTTTACGAACTTCACTGGAGATTTCCCATTTAGAGTCATTTGGGCAGTTTATAAACAACCGCGCGGTAGTATAAAGGCAAGCCTGATGCATTGATATAGCGTATCCAGCGAGACGATAAGGAGATCGGGATTTATGGCATTCAGGCACTGGCAAATTGGTTTGCATATTCAACAAGATGGCATCTTTATTGTCGCCCTTGCCGCCGGGCGTCGCGGCCAGGCGTTACGCCGTTGGTGGCACCTTCCACTTTCCCCTGGCATCGTGGTGCAGGGGCGGATTAAAGCGCCGGACGAACTGCTCAATGTATTGCGTCCCTGGCGGCAAACGCTACCGCAACGCCATTGCGTACGCATGGCATTTCCCGCCGGGCAAACCCTGCAAAAAAAGCTGCCGCGACCGGCAATCACGCTGCGCGAACCTGCTTTAACAAGCTGGGTTTCGCAGGCAATGGCGCGTGAACTGGAGATGGCGGAAAACGATCTCTGTTTCGACTTCACCGAAGATGAGCCCGGCAAAGCCTACGGCGTTACTGCTGCGCAAAATAAAGATGTGGCGGCATTGCTGGAAATAGCACAGACATTATCCCTTCATCTTTCTTCTATTACGCCGGATGCCAGTGCACTACAGCCACTGTTACCCTGGCTGACCCCACCGGCCCGCTGCCTTGCCTGGTGTGATGAGCGCCAGTGGCTGTGGGCCACGAGAGAGAGCTGGGGGCGACGCGCGCGCGAAGAGGCTGAAAATGTTGCTCAGCTTGCCGCCGTGCTTGGGCTACCCACAGACGAAATCACACAGTGTGGCGAGATGCCCGGCGGATTTGACTGCTGGAGCGCCGTCCCCTCACGCCAGCCGCCTTTACCCGATGCCGGAGAACGCTACGCGATAGCACTGGGACTGGCTGTTGCCAGGGGATACTGATGCAGCCCATCGTGAATTTTCTCCCCTGGCGGCATCAAAAGCGGTTGCGCTGCATACGTCTTTGGGGCGCGGTTTTTATCGCGACAGCGTTGGTGATCGTGCTGGGTGGCGCATTATGGCGGGCATGTGCTGCGGTTGACCTGCGTCAGGCTACGCTGTGGCAGCAATCTGATGTCGCCTTGCTCGCAGGGTTGCATGCCGCCGAGCAGCCGTTGCAGCTTCGACGCCAGCGCTGGCAGCAGGCACAGGCGCAGCTATCACGACTTCAGCGCACTCAAGCGTGGCGACAGACATTGCTCGGCCTGGCGGAAAATCTGCCGCCCAACGCCTGGCTTACTGCTCTGCGCTGGCAGCAAAACCAACTTGAAATCGCTGGCCTGGCCAGCTCCTTTAACGCTTTAAGTGAGCTTGAGCAAAGGTTGCAGAAAACGCCAGGGTTTCAGCTGCAACCCGCAGGCACAGTAGAGCGTGATGCGCAGGGGCGCTGGCAATTCCACTACCAACTGAACCGGGAGGGTAATGATGCTCAACCCTGATGTGTGGTTTGCTTTGTCATTACGAATGCGGGTGTTTTGTTGGCTACTCAGTGCACTTTGCGCACTGGTACTTTTATGGTGGCTGGCGATATGCCCGATCAAAGAGACGCAGATACGTCTGGTTACTCAACAACAGCAACAACGTACGCAGCTGCGAGCACAGTGGCAAAAGTTACACGCGCTGGTGCCACCGTCAGATTCAGTGGCTTTGCCGGAGCGTCTGACATTTAGCCCGCTGGATTTTCAGTCACAGGGGCGCCAGCTTGTACGCTGGCAGCCTGCTCAGGGTGGTGGAGAGCTGGTGCTTGAGACCGGCTGGCAAGCCGTGGCTGAGACGTTTTCACTGCTAACGGCGCGCGGCATGCAGGTTCCTGCGTTTTCATTGATGGCAGGTGAAGGTGCGCTGAATTTTACGCTGCGCGTGGAGCAGGATAATGCGAACTAGACGTCTGTTACTGGCCGCGTTGCTGAGTCTGCTTCTGTGCGGCATGCGCGATCCTTTCCAGCCACCGCCAGATACATGCCAAATCGCACAGCTCGGCAACTGGCATTTTCACGGCGCGGTGGCGGGGGAGCAGCCGATAGGGATCGTGCGCGATGGCACCGGGCGCTGGTATCGCCTTATTGCTGGCGAAACGTTGCCCACTGGATGGCGTGTTATCGCTATCCAGCAAGATGAAATGCTGATTGAGATTGGCAAAGAGTGCACTCCAGCGCAATGGCGCTGGCAACGAGAAGGAACTCAACATGCGAAAATGGATAGCGAGCGCGATGCTCTTTAGCCTGCCGCTTGCCGGCGCGCAGACATCACGTGTCGTCACAATGACCGTCGACGACGTGCCTGTCACCCAGGTATTGCAGGCGCTGGTTGCGCTGGAGAAGCAGAACATGGTGATTTCACCTGAGGTCAGCGGCACGGTGTCGCTGAATCTCAAAGATGTCCCCTGGCAGCAGGCGCTACAAACCGTTGCCGCCAGTGCCGGATTAACGTTACACCAGCAGGGCAACATCTGGCAGGTCCATACCACGGCATGGCGGCAGCAAAAGCAGGCGGAGCAGGAGGCCGCGCAGCGCCAGCGCAAGCAGAACGTACCCTTGCAAACACGCAGTTTTGTATTGCGTTATGCCGATGCGGTGGAGCTGGCAAAAGCCGGGGAAAAACTGCTCAGCCCGCAAGGGGCCATTACGGTTGATGCGCGGCTTAATCGGTTACTGGTGCGTGATAATAAAGAAGGGCTCGCAACGCTGGAAAAATGGGTCGCGCAGATGGATTTACCGGTCGAGCAGGTAGAGCTGGCGGCTTATATCGTCACCATCAATGAAAAAAGCCTGCGCGAGCTGGGTGTGAAATGGGGACTGGCGCAGGATAAACCCGCAGCGCGTGGACAACTTAGCGGCGTTTCTGCCGAACTCTCGGTTCCGGATGCCAGTACGCGCGTCAGCTTTAATATCGGCAGTATCAACGCCCAATTGCTGGAACTGGAGTTGTCAGCCCTTGAGCAAAAACAGCAACTTGAAATTATCGCCAGCCCGCGCTTGTTGGCTTCTCACCGCCAGCCAGCGAGTATCAAACAGGGGAGCGAAATACCTTATCAAGTCGCCAGCGGCGATAGCGGTAGCACGGCGGTGGAATTTAAAGAAGCGGTGCTGGGGATGGAAGTCACACCGACGGTACTGCCTGATAACCGTGTACGACTAAAGCTGCGCATTAGCCAAAATATGCCGGGTCAGGTGCTGCAGCAGGCTGGGGGTGAGGCGATGGCGATTGACAAGCAGGAGATTGAAACACAGGTAGAGGTAAAAAGTGGCGATACGCTGGCGCTTGGCGGGATCTTTTCACAAAAGAACTCCGCCGACAGGGCGCAGGTCCCGGGTTTAGGTTCGATTCCTGGCATCGGCAGGTTATTTCGCCAGGACGCTAAAGATAATGAGCGGCGCGAGCTGGTGGTGTTTATTACGCCCAGGTTGGCGGCGGTACATTAAATCTGCCGTAACTCCCCCTTTTTCAATGGAACTTGGTTCATGTGTTTGACGTGAGACATGATTTAGCTTACAAGGAGTACCGATTTGAGCGTCAGTGGTCTCCGTCGAACAATGAGCAGCATGAAGGATTGCGCGTTTATTCAGTTGCCAAACAAGCCGGAGTACTGAGATAATTTTCGATCTGACTCTCGCACTATCGCATATGAGGTTTCAGTTCATGTCCTGCTACGCCGAATCTTCGCGAAGCGGGTTTATCATCAACGAATAGTCTTAGTAGTACCGAAAAAATGGCAGAGAAACGCAATATCTTTCTGGTTGGGCCTATGGGTGCCGGCAAAAGCACTATTGGGCGTCAGTTAGCTCAACAACTCAATATGGAATTTTACGATTCTGATCAAGAGATTGAGAAACGAACCGGAGCTGATGTGGGCTGGGTCTTCGATGTTGAAGGTGAAGAAGGCTTCCGCGATCGCGAAGAAAAAATCATCAATGAGCTGACGGAAAAACAGGGCATCGTACTGGCGACCGGCGGTGGCTCTGTGAAGTCTCGCGAGACCCGTAATCGTCTCTCCGCCCGTGGCGTAGTGGTTTATCTGGAAACCACTATCGAAAAGCAATTAGCTCGTACTCAACGCGACAAAAAACGCCCGCTTTTGCAGGTGGATACGCCGCCGCGCGAAGTGCTGGAAGCGTTGGCCGACGAACGTAATCCGTTGTATGAAGAGATTGCCGACGTGACCATTCGCACTGACGATCAGAGTGCTAAAGTGGTGGCAAACCAGATTATTCATATGCTGGAAAGCAACTAATTCTGGCTTAATTCACACGCCTGCGGGTTTAAGCAACTAAGGTGGATGTCGCGTCATGGAGAGGATCACAGTCACTCTCGGGGAACGTAGTTACCCTATCACCATCGCGGCTGGTTTGTTTAACGATCCAGCTTCCTTCTCGCCTCTGAAGTCTGGTGATCAGGTTATGCTGGTCACCAATGAAACACTGGCTCCGCTCTATCTTGATAGAGTCCACCATGTTCTTGAGCAGGCTGGCGTGAAAGTAGATAGCGTGATTCTGCCGGATGGCGAGCAGTACAAAAGCCTTGCGGTGATGGACACGGTTTTCACCGCACTGTTGCAAAAACCTCATGGGCGCGATACCACACTGGTCGCGCTGGGTGGCGGAGTGGTGGGTGATTTGACCGGCTTCGCGGCAGCCAGCTATCAGCGCGGCGTGCGCTTTATTCAAGTGCCGACCACGCTCCTTTCTCAGGTTGACTCCTCTGTTGGCGGCAAAACAGCGGTGAACCACCCCCTCGGCAAAAATATGATCGGCGCGTTTTATCAGCCTGCGTCTGTAGTTGTCGATCTTGATTGTCTGGCAACGCTTCCTGCCCGCGAATTGTCCTCCGGCCTCGCGGAAGTGATCAAATACGGCATTATTCTCGACGGCGAGTTCTTTAACTGGCTGGAACAGAACATGGATGCGTTGCTGCGCCTTGATGGCCCGGCGATGGCGTACTGTATTCGCCGTTGTTGTGAGCTGAAAGCAGAAGTTGTTGCCGCTGATGAGCGGGAAACAGGCTTACGTGCTTTACTGAATCTGGGGCATACCTTCGGTCACGCTATTGAAGCGGAAATGGGCTACGGGAACTGGTTGCACGGTGAAGCTGTCGCGGCAGGCATGGTAATGGCGGCGCATGCATCGGAACGTCTTGGCCAGTTCAGCAAAGCAGACACGCAGCGTATAAAGGCGCTGCTGAAACGCGCAGGTTTACCGGTACAAGGCCCGCAGGAGATGTCCGCGCAGGCTTATCTACCGCATATGATGCGCGATAAAAAAGTGTTGGCGGGAGAGATGCGTTTAGTGCTCCCGTTGGCAATAGGGAAGAGTGAAGTTCGCGGCGGAGTGTCGCACGACGTAGTACTTGGCGCTATTGCTGATTGCCAGCAGGCGTAACTATTAGAAAGGTCTGGTCACGCATCGCGTGGCGTTTAACTTCGGGCGAGATGCATGATGTGGCATACGCCTTTGTGTGGGGTGTTAAATGGATGAATTCAAACCAGAAGACGAGCTGAAACCCGATCCCAGCGATCGTCGTACTGGTCGTTCTCGCCAATCTTCCGAGCGTGTTGATGAACCGCATATCAACTTTGATGATGTTGATGTCGATGCGGACGAACGCCGCCCTTCGCGCAGCCGCCGGGCGCGCGATGAGCGTGAAGAAGAGAGCTATGAAGAAGATGAAGAAGCGTTTGACGAGGAGCGCGAAGAGCGTCGTCCGCGTAAGCGTAAGAAAGCAGCCGCCGCGAAACCCGCTTCCCGCCAGTATGTGATGATGGGTGTCGGCATTCTGGTTCTGCTTCTGTTAATCATCGGCATCGGTTCTGCGCTGAAATCCCCCGCACCGACAACGAGCAATGAACAAAACGCACCGGCGGAGAAAAGCATCGATCTCTCCGCGGGCAATAACAACGCGGCCAATACCGGTGCCGCCGATCAGGCAAATGGCGCACAGCCAGCACCTGCTCAGCAACCAACGTCAGGCAGTGCGCCTGCGTCACAGGATGTCTCGCTGCCGCCCATTTCTTCTACGCCATCACAAGCTGAAGCGCCTGCCGCGCCTGCTGGCCAGCAGCGTGTTGAAGTGCAGGGTGATCTGAATAACGCACTGACTCAGCCGCAAAATCAGTCGCAGATAGATAACGCGGTGAATTCGACGTTGCCAACCGAACCTGCAACGGTTGCGCCGGTACGTAACGGCAACGGCGCTGCTGCGCGTCAGACACAATCTGCTGCAACTGAAAACCATACCGCTGCGCCGCGTACCGAACGCAAACAGATGGTTATCGAGCCGAAGGCGGTTGCTAAAGAGCCAGTCGCGAAAGCGGAACCAAAAGCCGAATCCAAAGCTGTCGCTCAGCCGCCGAAACGCACTGAAACCGCCGCTACCGCACCGGTAAAAGCACCTGCGGTAACCTCGTCACCTGCGCAAACGCAGCCCAAAGCCGTGACTGCACCAGCCGCCAGCGCCGCGCCTGCTGCAAGCGCCGGGGCCACCACCGGGAATGTTGGAGCGTTAAAATCTGCGCCGGGTAACCACTACACATTGCAGTTGAGCAGTTCCTCGAACTCCAACAACCTCAATGCGTGGGCGAAGAAAGAGAATCTGAAAAACTTCGTGGTGTACCAGACAACACGTAACGGCCAGCCGTGGTACGTGCTGGTGAGCGGTGTGTACGCATCTAAAGACGATGCGAAACGCGCTGTCGCGGCGTTGCCGGCAGACGTACAGGCGAAAAATCCCTGGGCCAAACCGATACATCAGGTTCAGGCCGATCTGAAGTAATGTATAAAGCGCAGAATGCTGTCGGAGCTTTCTCCACAGCCGGAGAGAGTGTAAGTAATCAGTCAGCATGAAAAAGAATCGCGCTTTTTTGAAATGGGCAGGGGGGAAATACCCCCTGCTGGACGATATCGGAAGGCATCTGCCGCAGGGGGAATGCCTTATCGAGCCGTTCGTCGGCGCGGGTTCGGTGTTTCTCAACACGTCGTTCTCCCGCTATATCCTCGCTGATATCAACAGCGACTTGATTAGCCTCTATAACATCGTTAAAGACCAGCCTGACGAGTATGTGCGCCAGGCACGGGCGCTGTTCGCGCCTGAGACGAATCAGTCTGCGGTTTATTACCAGCTGCGCGAAGAGTTTAACCAGTGCCAGGAGCCTTTCCGGCGCGCGCTGCTGTTTTTATACCTCAATCGCCATGGCTACAACGGCCTGTGCCGCTATAATTTGCGCGGTGAATTCAACGTGCCGTTCGGCCGTTATAAGAAACCCTATTTCCCGGAAGCGGAGTTGTACCACTTCGCCGAAAAAGCGCAGAATGCCTTTTTTTACTGCGAATCCTACGCAGATAGCATGGCGCGCGCTGACGAGAACTCCGTGGTCTACTGCGATCCGCCTTACGCCCCGCTGTCGGCGACGGCCAATTTTACGGCGTATCACACCAACAGTTTCAGTCTTGAGCAGCAGGCGCATTTGGCGGCAATTGCCGAAAGCCTGGTGCAAAACCGGATCCCGGTATTGATTTCCAACCACGACACGCTGTTAACGCGTGAGTGGTACAGTCAGGCAAAATTGCACGTGGTAAAAGTGCGGCGCAGTATCAGCAGTAACGGTGGTACACGTAAAAAGGTGGATGAGCTGCTGGCACTCTATCGCCCGGCTCCGCGATAATTCGCATTCACCGCGCTGCCTGCCGAACCCTACTTTCTCAAGGAGATGCGGATGAAACAGTATTTGATTGCCCCCTCGATTTTGTCGGCTGATTTTGCTCGCCTGGGCGAAGATACCGCCGCCGTACTGGCTGCGGGTGGTGATGTGGTGCATTTCGACGTGATGGATAACCATTACGTGCCGAATTTGACCATTGGCCCGATGGTGCTCAAAGCGCTGCGCAATTATGGCATCACCGCGCCTATAGATGTTCATCTGATGGTGAAACCGGTTGATCGGCTGATCCCGGATTTCGCCGCCGCTGGTGCCAGCATTATCACCTTTCATCCCGAAGCGTCCGAACACGTTGATCGCTCCCTGCAGCTCATCAAAGAACATGGCTGTAAAGCGGGGCTGGTGTTTAACCCGGCAACACCGCTCAGCTACCTGGATTATGTGATGGACAAACTGGACGTGATCCTGCTGATGTCGGTAAACCCCGGTTTTGGCGGCCAGTCTTTTATTCCACACACGCTGGATAAGCTGCGTGAAGTGCGTCGTCGCATTGATGCCTCAGGCTTTGATATCCGTCTCGAAGTCGACGGCGGCGTTAAGGTGAGCAACATCGGCGACATCGCCGCAGCGGGCGCGGATATGTTTGTCGCGGGTTCGGCGATTTTCGATAAACCGGATTACAAACAGGTTATTGATGAAATGCGTAATGAACTGGCAAAGGTAAGTCATGAATAAAATGCAGTCGATTCAGGGTATTGCTTTTGATCTCGACGGTACGCTGGTGGATAGCGCGCCGGGTCTGACCGCCGCGGTGGACAGCGCGCTGTATGCCCTTGAGCTGCCGCAAGCGGGCGAAGCGCGCGTAGTGACATGGATTGGTAACGGCGCGGATGTGTTGATGGAGCGGGCGTTTAACTGGGCTCGCCAGGAGCGCACCAGCCAGCGCGCGGCGCAGGGCAAACCTGACGTTGATAACGACATTCCGCAGGAAGAGCAGATACGCATGCTGCGTAAGTTGTTCAACCGTTATTACGAAGAGACCGTGGAAGAGGGCAGTTTTCTGTTCCCGGACGTGGAACAGACGCTGACGGCTCTGCATGCCAAAGGCTTGCCGTTGGCGCTGGTGACCAATAAGCCGACACCGTTCGTGGCACCGCTGCTGGAGGCGCTGGGTATTGCGCAATACTTCACGTTTGTGGTCGGCGGCGATGACGTGGTGAACAAAAAGCCGCACCCGGAACCGTTGCTTCTGGTGTGCAAAAAGCTCAATATTCAACCTCATGAGTTGCTCTTCGTGGGTGATTCGCGTAATGACATCCTGGCCGCTAAGGCGGCAGGTAGCGCTTCTGTTGGTCTGACCTACGGTTATAACTACGGCGAAGCGATTACCGCCAGCGAGCCGGATTACGTGTTCGATCACTTCAAAGATTTACTGCCCGCACTCGGGCTTTCGCACAGTGAAAATCAGGAAATGAAAAATGACTAAGCCCATCGTCTTTAGTGGCGCACAGCCCTCAGGTGAATTAACCATTGGCAACTATATGGGTGCGCTGCGTCAGTGGGTGAACATGCAGGACGACTATCACTGTATCTACTGCATCGTTGACCAGCACGCGATTACCGTGCGCCAGGATCCGCAAGCGCTGCGCAAGGCGACGCTGGACACGCTGGCACTTTACCTGGCGTGCGGCATCGATCCGCAAAAAAGCACCATCTTCGTTCAGTCCCATGTGCCAGAGCATGCGCAGCTTGGCTGGGCGCTGAACTGCTACACCTATTTCGGTGAACTGAGCCGCATGACCCAGTTCAAAGACAAATCCGCACGCTATGCGGAAAACATCAACGCCGGTCTGTTTGATTACCCGGTGCTGATGGCGGCAGACATTCTGCTGTACCAAACCAACCAGGTGCCGGTGGGTGAAGACCAGAAACAGCATCTGGAGCTGAGCCGCGATATCGCCCAGCGTTTCAACGCCATCTATGGCGATATCTTCAAAGTGCCTGAGCCGTTCATTCCGAAATCCGGCGCGCGCGTGATGTCGCTGCTGGAGCCGACCAAGAAGATGTCAAAATCGGACGATAACCGCAACAACGTTATCGGCCTGCTGGAAGATCCGAAATCGGTGGTGAAAAAAATCAAACGCGCCGTTACCGACTCCGACGAGCCGCCAGTAGTGCGTTACGACATCGCCAACAAAGCGGGCGTCTCTAACCTGCTGGATATTCTCTCTGCGGTAACCGGGCAGAGCATTGCGGAGCTGGAACAGCACTTTGAAGGCAAAATGTACGGTCATCTGAAAGGCGAAGTGGCGGATGCCGTCTCCGGCATGCTGACCGAGCTGCAAGAGCGTTATCATCGCTATCGCAATGACGAAGCCTTCCTGCAGCAGGTGATGAAAGACGGCGCGGAAAAAGCCAGCGCGCGTGCGTCGGAAACCCTGAAGAAAGTCTACGAAGCGATTGGTTTCGTCGCTAAACCGTAATCGCAGACCTTAAAAGCGCTTTATCGCTGAACGTCGTCTTAAACCCTCAGCCAGCCTGGGGTTTTTAGACAATAAAAAGGGCAGGTTTTACCTGCCCTTTTTCTGTTTTTAGAACCATTTGAGCTTATCGCGCAGCCCCACCACGCGACCAACAATGATCAGCGCCGGGCTTTGCACCTGCTGTGCCAGTTCGCCCAACTGCGACAACGCGCCACTGACGACTTTCTGCTGCACCGAGGTGCCGTTCTCAACCAGCGCCACCGGCATATCCGCCTGCATTCCATGCGCTATGAGTTGTGCCTGAATCGTTGCCGCCTGATTCAGTCCCATATAGAACACCAGCGTTTGCTTTTCCGCAGCCAGATTGGCCCAGTCCAGCTCGCCACCGGTTTTCAGGTGGCCCGTCACCAGCCGCACGCTTTGCGCATAATCGCGATGGGTTAGCGGAATGCCGGAGTAAGCTGAACAGCCCGATGCCGCCGTAATCCCCGGCACCACCGAAAAAGGAATGTCTGCGTGGCAGAGCGTTTCCAGCTCTTCACCGCCGCGCCCGAAAATAAACGGATCGCCGCCCTTGAGCCGGACAACGCGTTTACCGCTTTGCGCTTCGCGCAGCAGGATCTGGTTGATCTCCTCCTGCGGCACGCAGTGATAGCCCGCGCGTTTGCCAACAAATACCCGGTCAGCGTCGCGGCGCACCAGATTCATAATCTCATCGGAAACCAGCCGGTCGTAAACCACCACATCGGCTTGCTGGATCTGCTGCAAACCTTTTAAGGTCAGCAGCCCGGCGTCGCCAGGCCCCGCACCAACCAGCACCACTTCACCACGGTTATCCAGCGGCTCAGCCAGCAGCTGCTCGGTCATTTTTTCCACGGCTGCTGTATCCTCGTTCGCCAGCGATTGCGCCAGTCGGTCATTGACGAACAATTTTTCCCAGAAACGGCGGCGCTCGCTCATGCTGGCGAACTGCTTTTTGACCCGGCTGCGTAACGTGCCCGCGAAATGAGCGATATGACCAAGATGCTGCGGCAGCAATGATTCCAGTTTTTCACGCAGCAAACGCGCCAGCACCGGCGATGTGCCACCGGAAGAGACTGCTACCATCAACGGTGAGCGGTCAATGATTGACGGCATGATAAAACTTGCCTGTTTGGGCGCATCCACAACGTTGCAGAAGATTCGGCGCTGCTCCGCCGCATCGCTGACACGCTGATTTACTGCTTCGTCGTCCGTTGCGGCAATCGCCAGCCAGCACGCGTCTAACAGCGTTTCGCTAAATTCGCCTTCAACCAGCGTCAACATGCCTTCTGCAGCCCACACGGTGAACTGAGGAGCAAAGGTGAGCGCGTTGACGGTAAGCCGTGCACCCGCATCCATTAACAGCCGGGCTTTACGTTCTGCGACATCGCCACCACCGACAAGCAGGCACTGGCGATCGCGTAGCTGGCAAAAAATTGGCAAATGGTCCACGACATTACCTCATCATTTTAGTTATTCGCTGTAGCCTGGCTTGCCACGCGGGTGACCGCAGAAGGACGCTCAGATTTTGGCGTAGCATACCAGTAACCTAACCCCATAAATACCGCGCCAGAGAAGGTATTGCCAAGCGTTACCCACAACAGGTTATGCCCAATCCCGGAGAGGGTATACGCCTCGCTGTGATGGCCGAACCAGGAGAGCGCAAAGAGCGTCATATTGGCGATGGAGTGTTCGTAACCCGAGGCGATGAACGCCAGCAGACACCACCAGATAGCGAGGAATTTTGCCGCGCCTTCGGTACGGATTGCCATCCAGATAGCCAGGCATACCAGCCAGTTACACAGCGCGCCCTTAAAGAACAGCACCGTTGCGGGCGCACTGGTTTTGGCTAGCGCGACCGCGTGCACCAGGCTCGTATCTACGGGTAATAAACTGCCGCCGCCCCAGTTGTAAAGCAGCGCGACAAACACTGAGCCGAGCAAATTACCGAGCCAGGTTTGCGGCAAAATAGACCACATTTGCCCGTGGCGAATAGTGCCCGCTTTGACGCCCAGCGTCAGAAACATGGTGTGGCCGGTAAAAAGCTCAGAACCGGCGATAATCACCAGTGTTAAGGCAATGCCAAAGGTTGCGCCCATCACCAGCGGGCGCAACGCCGGATCAAGCAGGTTGCCGAGCGTGAAAATCAGGATAATGCCGAGGCCAACATAAGCGCCCGCCATGGCGGAACTTATCCAGAAACCCAGCGGATTTTGTGCAGAGAGGCGAGCGATACGCGCAGCGTTAGCCGCGCACTTATTAATCGTGTCGGTAAACATAATGTTGATTATCCAAAGTTAAAAAGAAAATGTTTAAAAGGAAAAAATGAAAACGAAAAAGTGAAACAGCGAAACAGCGGGGACATTGCGCCCCCGCAGGGGTATTACGCTTTAATTTGTACTTCGCCGTCTTTCACGCGCGCATCGAAATGCGCGACAGAGCGGCTTTCATCTTCCATGCATACGCCGTCGCGCAGGCGGAAGCGCTGTTTTTTCAGCGGGCTGGCAACCCATAACTCGCCCTGATGTTCAGCGATAAGACCGCGAGACAGCACGCTGGACTCAAAAAACGGGTCGATGTTGCTGATGGCATACACCTGGTCATCATGGCGCGGGCGAAAAATCGCGATTTGCTGACCTTTCACCAATGCGCATACGCCGGTCGCAGGGATGATGTCATCGATGTTGCAGACTGTGTTCCACTGGCTCATGCGTTTTCCTCCACTAACACCACCGGGATACGTTCATACGGCGTTGCCGGGCGATGTTGCGCACGCTCTGGCACTACCTGCACGTTCGGATCGCGGCGGTCGCTGTTGATAAAGTGTTTGAAGCGAAGCTGCGCGGAAGGCGTGTTCACCGTCTCTGTCCACTCGCAGACTACTGCTTCACGCAGGCGGGTCATCTCTTCTTCAAGCTGCGCGTCAAAGCCCAGTTTGTCGTCGATAATCACGCTCTTCAGGTAGTCGATGCCGCCTTCCATGCTGTCGAGCCAGGAGGCGGTACGCGTCAGTTTGTCGGCGGTACGGATGTAGAACATCATAAAGCGATCGAGATAGTGCAGCAGGGTTTCGCGATCGAGATCCGCCGCCAGCAGATCCGCGTGGCGCGGTTTCATGCCGCCGTTACCGCATACATACAGGTTCCAGCCTTTTTCCGTGGCGATAATCCCCACGTCTTTACCCTGCGCTTCGGCGCATTCGCGGGTACAGCCAGAGACGCCGAACTTCATTTTGTGCGGAGTACGGATGCCTTTGTAGCGGTTTTCCAGCTCAACGCCGAAGCCCACGCTGTCGCCGACACCGTAACGGCACCAGGTCGAACCGACACAGGTTTTCGCCATACGCAGCGCTTTGGCGTAGGCATGGCCAGTTTCAAAACCCGCGTTAATCAGCTGACGCCAGATTTCCGGCAGATCGTCTTTTTGCGCGCCGAACAGGCCGATACGCTGAGAACCGGTGATTTTGGTGTAGAGATTGAATTCACGGGCGATACGGCCCACTTCCATCAGCCCTTCCGGGGTGATTTCGCCGCCCGCGGAGCGCGGGATCACGGAATAGGTCCCATCTTTCTGGATGTTGGCGAGGAAGTTGTCGTTGGTATCCTGCAACGGCGTGTGCTGCGGTTTCAGGATGTACTCATTCCAGCAGGACGCCAGCAGGGAACCGACGGTCGGTTTACACACTTCGCAACCATAACCTTTGCCATATTTTGCCAGCAGTTCGTCGAAAGATTTGATGCCTTCGACGCGGATCAGGTGGTACAGCTCCTGGCGAGAGTAAGCAAAGTGCTCACACAGATTATTGGTTACTTCGATGCCCTGTTTCGCCAGTTCAGCGTTCAGCACCTGCGTCACCAGCGGGATACAACCGCCACAGCCAGTGCCGGCTTTGGTCTCGGCTTTCAGGGCGGCAACGGTGTGACAGCCTTTGTTAATCGCGGCAATCAGGTCGCCTTTGGTGACGTCGAAGCAGGAGCAGATCTGCGCGCTGTCCGGCAGCTTATCCACGCCGATAGAGGGTTTACCGCCGGCCGCATGGGCCGGCAGGATCAGCGCGTCCGGATTCTCCGGCAACTCGATGGCGTTCAGCACCAGTTGCAGCAGGTTGCCGAAATCGCTGGTATCGCCCACCAGCACCGCGCCGAGCAGAGTTTTGTTATCCGGGCTGACAATCAGGCGTTTGTAGACTTCTTTGCTTTCGTCGAGATAGACATAGCTACGCGCGCCTGGCGTGCGGCCATGTGCGTCGCCGATACCACCAACATCGACGCCGAGCAGTTTCAGTTTGGCGCTGAGGTCTGCACCTTCAAAGGCGTTGGTGGTGCCGAGGATATGATCCACTGCCACCTGCGCCATTTTGTAACCCGGCGCGACCAGACCATACACGCGATTATTCCAGCTGGCGCACTCGCCGATGGCATAGATATCAGGATCGGAGGTCTGGCAGCTATCGTTGATCATAATGCCGCCGCGCTGCGCTACGTCCAGGCCGCACTGGGTCGCCAGTTTGTCACGCGGGCGAATACCGGTGGAGAATACGATAAAGTCGACTTCCAGCTCGCTACCGTCGGCGAAACGCATGGTTTTACGCGCTTCAGTGCCTTCCTGCACAATCTCTTTGGTGTTTTTGCTGGTGTGCACGCGCACGCCCATGCTTTCGATTTTGCGCTTCAGTTGCTCGCCGCCCATCTGGTCGAGCTGTTCTGCCATCAGCATTGGCGCAAACTCAATGACGTGTGTTTCCACGCCTAAGTTTTTCAGCGCGCCGGCCGCTTCCAGCCCGAGCAAGCCACCACCGACTACCGCCCCGCGGCGGCTACGACGTGCACAGGATTCAATGGCGTTCAAATCTTCAATAGTGCGATAAACGAAGCAGTCTTGTGTTTCGGAACCTTTGATCGGTGGGATCCACGGATAGGAACCGGTAGCCATAATCAATTTGTCGTAATAAACCGTGCGTCCGGCGCTGGAGTGGATCACTTTTTCCTGACGGTTGATGGTGATAGCGCGCTCGCCGACCAGCACTTTTACGCCGTGTTTCTCGTAAAAGCCTTCGCGAACCAGCGACAGCTCTTCAGCCGTATGATGGGAAAAATAGGAAGAGAGGTGGACGCGGTCGTAGGCTTTACGCGGCTCCTCACAGAAGACGGTAATATCGAACTGGCTGGCGTCGGCTTTATCGAGGAGATCCTCAATAAAACGGTGGCCGACCATGCCGTTACCGATAATAGCGAGTTTGACTTTGCTCATTTTTGCCTCGATTTCTTTTCTACTACCACCCACCTTAACGATTCAGCTACCCGGCTTATTGATGTGCATCAAATACATCTTCACATACCACTTAATGGGTAGATATTTGATTTTTATTGGTTTTTATAAGTCGCGGATAACACTGGCTTTTATGGTTTGCAGAATTTGTGTACAAAAAAAGAGGGTTTTTGC
Organism: Kosakonia pseudosacchari; assembly: GCF_015167415.1. Taxonomy (NCBI): domain Bacteria; kingdom Pseudomonadati; phylum Pseudomonadota; class Gammaproteobacteria; order Enterobacterales; family Enterobacteriaceae; genus Kosakonia; species Kosakonia pseudosacchari. Next base: position 4,487,246 of record NZ_CP063425.1, on the reverse strand, counting down.
ACGCGCGTCTGATACAAATTATCTGAAGGAAACAGAGGGAGTCACACTATGTCGGCAGCACCGGTTTGGTTAGTTCAGAATGTGCATTTACCCGATCGCGAAGGGTTATGGCAAATCGCGATTGAGAATGGTCGCTTCGGTGAAATTACCCCGATGAATGAAACACACAGCGACAGCCTGGAAGTATTGAACGCGCACGGTGGGCTGGCGCTACCGCCGTTTGTCGAACCGCATATTCACCTCGATACTACGCAAACGGCCGGAGAGCCGAACTGGAACCAATCCGGCACGCTGTTTGAAGGCATTGAGCGCTGGGCAGAACGTAAGGCGCTGCTGAGCCATGAAGATGTCAAAGCGCGCGCCTGGCAAACATTGAAATGGCAAATGGCGAACGGCGTGCAGCATGTGCGAACTCATGTTGATGTTTCCGACCCCAGGCTGACGGCGCTGAAAGCCATGCTGGAAGTAAAAGAAGAGGTCGCACCGTGGGTTGATCTGCAAATCGTCGCTTTCCCGCAGGAAGGCATTCTCTCCTATCCCAACGGCGCCGCATTACTGGAAGAGGCGCTCCAGCTTGGCGCGGATGTGGTTGGCGCGATCCCGCACTTTGAATTTACCCGCGAATATGGTGTTGAATCGCTGCATATTGCTTTCGCACTGGCGCAAAAATATGACCGTCCGTTGGATATTCACTGTGATGAAATTGACGATGAGCAGTCGCGCTTTGTCGAAACCGTTGCCGCGCTGGCGCTGAAGATGGGCATCGGCCCGCGCGTCACCGCCAGCCATACCACGGCGATGCACTCTTACAATGGCGCGTACACCTCGCGGTTGTTCCGCCTGTTAAAGCTTTCCGGCATCAACTTTGTCGCTAACCCATTAGTAAATATCCACTTGCAGGGGCGCTTTGACGATTATCCCAAGCGCCGGGGAATTACGCGGGTGAAAGAGTTGCTGGCGGCGGGGATCAATGTCTGCTTTGGTCATGACGATGTATTTGATCCCTGGTATCCGCTCGGCACGGGGAATATGTTGCAGGTGCTGCATATGGGGCTGCATGTTTGCCAGTTGATGGGCTACCAGCAAATTAATGATGGGCTGCGTCTTATCACCCATAACAGCGCCAGAACGTTTGGTTTAACGCAGTACGGTATTGCAACGGGTAACCCGGCGAACATGGTTATTTTGCCCGTTGAGAGTGGTTTTGATGCGGTGCGCTGCCAGTCGCCGGTACGCTGGTCGATTCGACAAGGGCGAATCATTGCCAGCACGCAACCCGCACAAAGCTGGATTCAGATGGATAACGGCGGCGAAGCGGTGCTTTTTGGCCGCTATCGTTCAGGTATGTAGCCCTGGAGATGGCGGGTTGTGAGCGGTCTGGCGTTACATCTGTTACTAAATACGTAAAATTAAGTAAAAGGCTGGCCTGCTGGCTGACTGCTCTTTAGAATCAAGCCACTCGCTTTCTTTACTGCTCTTCGTTAAGGAAACCTTATGGTTAAATCGACTCTGGCGGCTGTTGCGGCTGTGTTTGCCCTTTCTGCTTTCTCTTCTGCTGCCTTCGCGGCAAAAGGCGATCCCCATGTTCTGCTCACCACTTCCGCCGGTAACATTGAACTGGAGCTGAACAACCAGAAAGCCCCTGTGTCGGTGAAAAACTTCCTTGATTACGTAAATAACGGTTTCTATAACAACACCACGTTTCATCGTGTGATCCCGGGATTTATGGTGCAGGGCGGTGGTTTCAACGAGCAGATGCAGCAAAAGCAGCCTAACCCACCGATCAAAAACGAAGCTGACAATGGCTTGCGTAACACGCGTGGCACCATTGCGATGGCGCGCACCGCCGATAAAGACAGCGCAACCAGCCAGTTCTTTATTAACGTTGCTGACAACGCCTTTCTCGATCACGGCCAGCGCGACTTTGGTTATGCGGTGTTTGGTAAAGTGGTGAAAGGCATGGATGTCGCCGACAAAATCTCCCAGGTACCGACGCACGATGTGGGGCCTTACCAGAATGTCCCGTCAAAACCAGTCGTTATCCTCTCCGCGAAAGTGCTGCCGTAAGTTTCTCCCGCACGGGGTGTTCACCCCGTGCTTCCCTGCGTAACCTGTGATTTCTGCTTATAATTTGGGCACCGACATGTGAAACAGGGAGGCGCTATGGCCAAAAAACTCACCGACCGGCAAAAATCCCGTCTCTGGGAACAGCAGCGCAATGCCAATTTTCAGGCCAGCCGACGGCTGGAAAATGTCGACAGCGAACTGGTGACGCTAAGTAGCGCGGAAGCCGATGCGCGCCTTGAAGAACTGCGGAGGCACTATGAGCGATAAATTCGGCGACGGGCGCGATCCGTATCTCTATCCTGGCCTGAATGTGATGCGCAATGAACTGGGGCTTCGCCAGGCGCAGAAGCTGGAGCAGGCGGCTTATCAGTTCACCGCCTTACGCGCCGCCACACTCGATCTTGGACCGATGGTGCGCGGTCTTCCTCATTTATGCGCCATTCACCACCATCTTTATCAGGACGTGTTCGACTGGGCCGGGCAGATCCGTGAAGTGGATATTTACGAAGGCGACACCCGGTTTTGCCACTTCGAGTATATCGAGAAAGAGGGCAATGCCCTGATGCAGCAACTGGAAGATGAAGAGTGGCTGTGCGGGCTGGAAAAATCGGCGTTTATTGAGCGGCTGGCGCACTACTATTGTGAAATCAACGTGCTGCATCCGTTCCGCCTTGGCAACGGTATCGCTCAGCGCATCTTCTTCGAGCAGTTGGCGCTGCACGCGGGTTTTTCGCTCGACTGGCGCGGCATCGATCCTGACGAGTGGCGCAACGCAAACCAGGCGGGCGCAATGGGTGACTTAGCGCCGCTTTGCGCCATCTTCAGCAAAGTGGTGAGCGAAGCGGTCGAAAGCGAGTAAACTAGCGCGGTTTCCGACACCAGAGGCCGCTATGATCCTGCTTATCGACAATTACGACTCCTTTACCTGGAACCTGTATCAATATTTTTGTGAGCTGGGGGCAAGCGTAGAGGTGCGGCGTAACGATGAGATAGGGCTTGCGGATATTGCCACGCTGGCACCGGAAAAAATCGTTATTTCGCCCGGTCCCTGCACGCCGGATGAGTCCGGCGTTTCGCTGGCGGTTATCCGGCATTACGCGGGGACATTGCCCATTCTTGGCGTTTGTCTTGGTCATCAGGCGATAGCGCAGGTTTTTGGCGCGACTATCGTTCGTGCGGCAAAAGTGATGCATGGTAAGACATCGCCCATCACCCATAACGGCACTGGCGTATTTTGCGGGCTTAATAATCCGTTAACTGTCACCCGTTACCATTCCCTGGTTATCGATCCGCCTACGTTACCGGCGTGTTTTGAGGTTACCGCCTGGAGTGAAACGGGCGAGATCATGGGCATTCGCCACCGTCAGTGGGATCTGGAAGGGGTGCAATTTCACCCGGAAAGTATCCTGAGCGAGCAAGGACATCAGTTACTGAAAAACTTCCTCGAACGCTGATTTGTGGTTGCCATTAATTGATTTTTTATGCATATTTCGTGATTATATTTTCATAATCAATGCGACATAAAACGGGATGGGCAAGCCATGGCAACTCAGCAAGACGCGGTAACGCGTGCAAACTTCGATGACGTTATTCTGCCAATTTACGCACCGGCCGAGTTTATCCCGGTAAAGGGTAAAGGCAGCCGGGTGTGGGATCAGCAGGGTAAAGAGTACGTTGATTTTGCAGGTGGAATTGCGGTTACTGCGCTAGGGCACTGCCATCCGGCGCTGGTGGAGACGCTGAAAACGCAGGGCGAAACGCTGTGGCACACCAGCAATGTTTTTACCAACGAGCCTGCTCTGCGCCTGGCGCGTAAACTGATTGACGCCACGTTTGCCGAGCGTGTGGTGTTTATGAACTCCGGTACTGAAGCCAACGAAACGGCATTCAAGCTGGCGCGTTTTTATGCATCTACACGCCATAGCCCCTACAAAACAAAAATCATCGCCTTCCATAATGCCTTCCATGGGCGTTCGCTGTTTACCGTAAGCGTGGGCGGTCAGCCGAAGTATTCCGATGGCTTTGGCCCGAAACCGGCGGATATCATTCATGTGCCGTTTAACGATCTGCACGCGGTGAAAGCGGTGATGGACGATCACACTTGCGCGGTAGTGGTAGAGCCTATTCAGGGCGAAGGCGGTGTTACTGCCGCCACGCCGGATTTCCTGAAAGGTTTGCGCGAGCTGTGCGATCAGCACAACGCCCTGCTGGTGTTCGACGAAGTGCAGTGCGGCATGGGTCGCAGCGGAGAGTTGTTTGCTTATATGCACTATGGCGTGACGCCGGATATTCTGACCAGCGCCAAAGCGCTTGGCGGCGGTTTCCCTATCAGCGCCATGCTGACCACGCATGACATAGCGAGTGTTTTCCACGCCGGTTCACACGGCTCCACCTACGGCGGCAACCCGCTGGCCTGCGCCGTCGCCGGAACCGCATTCGACATTATCAACACGCCGGAAGTGCTCAGCGGCGTGAATGAAAAACGTCAGCTGTTCGTTAAGCATTTGCAGCAAATCGGCGAGAAATTTGACCTGTTTAGCGATATTCGCGGCATGGGGCTGCTGATTGGCGCCGAGCTTAAACCGCACTATAAAGGCCGCGCGCGCGATTTCCTCTACGCCGCTGCCGGTGCGGGCGTCATGGTGCTGAACGCCGGCCCGGACGTCATGCGTTTTGTGCCTTCGCTGATTATTGACGCGCAGGATATCGAAGAAGGGATGAAGCGCTTCGCGGATGCGGTGGCGAAAGTGGTCAACGGTTGAGGCGGCGGTTGAGCCAAATGCCGTGATGCGGGCGCTGACGCCATGCTACCGACGAAATGGTGTGCATGGTGTTCAGATGCCCGATGATTCGCTGTAAATGCTGCTCCAGCGTGCTCATTGGCCCATGCGTTAATGTTTCCGGGGCTTCGAGAATATTCACATCGCCGGATCCTCCCGGCCCGTCATACTCCAGCCGCTGCTGGCAGCGCTGCAGGGCTATTTCGCAGGATTGCAAATAACGTTGCGCCAGTTCCGGCGTCAACATCGTATGTTCGCGCGCCAGTGTCGTCATGGCATTGATATGCTCAACGATAAACTGGCTGTGCGTTACCCACAGTTTCATATCTTCCAGATAACGCGTATTGAATCCCGGTTCCTGCATCGCCTGGTTTAGCGAGTTGAACAGGGCGTTATGTGCCTGGTTTACGCGCATACGCTGCCAGGCAAGCGGCGTTGGCTGTGGATTATCGCTCAGGATCAGGCGAATCGCTTCCTGATCTGTTTCCAGCGCATCGTGCGCATTCTGTCGCAGTAAGCCACTTTGCCACTGCGGCCACAGCCAGACCATGCCGCCGAAAGCGATCAGGCAACCAATCAACGTATCAATAAGCCGGGCGACAATAAACTGCTCACCATTTAGCGTCAGCAACTGCAAGGTGTAGACGGCGGTAATGGTAAAACCCACCATCGCCCAGCCGTAGTTTTTCCGAATAATGAGATAACTGACCAGCGTAATCATCAGCATTGCGGCCAGCGTAAAACCGAGGGGAACATGAAAGTGCAATGTAGCTCCGGCAATCACCAGCCCCGCAATGGTGCCCGCCGCCCGGTGGACAATGCGAACGCGCGTTGCGCCATAACCGTTTTGCGTAACAAACATCACCGTCATCATGATCCAGTAGGGTTTCGGTAAATGCAGGGCGCTGCCCATCAGGCTGGCGATGCTGAGCATGACGCTTATCCGTGCGGCATTACGCAGCGCCGCAGATTTCAGTGATAAATAGCTTTTCAGCGCCGGGAAAAGGGGCAAGCGCCGCTGCTTTTCCGCCATCAGATCGCGAGCATAGAGCGGGCGTTGAGTGCGCAAGACGCGCGCGATACGGCTAAAATGCCAGGCGCAGAACTGACCGACCGGGTTATCCGGATGCTGGCGGGCGATTTTTTCCAGCGCGCCGATCTGCTTATCCATGTTGAAGCGCGTGGGATAGCGGTGATAGAGAATGTCGTCTGCCAGCACACGTAAGCGAGCGGCGACAGTTTGCGCGTTCCAGCGGATCACCTGTTCGGCGTGGGTTTGTTCCACCAGTTTCTGCACCTCTTCCGGCTGGTGTAAACTCACCGAAATGTGCTCTTGCAGATCCAGCCCCACCTGGAAAACCCGCAGTAGCCGTTTGTAATCGTTGTGTTTATTGGCTGCCAGCATATGCAGTTGCTGGTAGCACTGGCTTATCATATCCACCGCTTTTTGCTGGCGGGCAAGCAACGGCGGCAGGGCTTTTTCCGGGTCGGCGTGCTGCGTCAGCAGGCTGTATTTCGCTTCGCAGTAATCTGCCAGTTGCCGGTAGAGCAGGCTGAGGGATTCGCGCAGCGGTTGCTCGCGCCACATCCAGAACCAGAACCAGTTGAACAGCCCATACCACAATGTGCCCAGCGCATAGATAAGCAGCGGTTCCCATACCGGCATGTTGCCGGCAAGGCTGAGGGTAAAAATAGCGGCAATCAGTGAAGCGGGAAGCAGGCGGCCATGCAGCGCACTGATTTCGGCGGTCACGCCTAAAACCAGCGTCAGTCCGGTGAGGATCAGCGGCAGCGGGAGATCTTTCGCCAGCAATAATTGCACCATCAGGCTACTGCCTGCAAACAAGGTTCCGCCAATGATCAGGCGTTTGAAAAAACGTTTATGCGGCGTATCAAGCCCGGCAATGTTGCAGCAGGCGGGAACGAGGGAAAACAGCAGACCTTGTTGCAGGTGACCAACGAGAAGGCCAATCGCCACAGGCAAACATAACACCAGCGTTTGTCGCAGTGCGTAGTTGATTTCGGGGTGATAAATCAGCCTGCGCCACATGAGGGAAGAAAAACGACGCAGCGTGTAAGCTGCGCCGTTTTACAGATTAACGCGTTCCGTATACGACGATGGTTTTACCATGGGCGGAGATCAGGTTCTGATCTTCGAGCATTTTGAGAATGCGGCCCACTGTTTCACGGGAACAACCGACGATCTGACCAATTTCCTGGCGAGTAATTTTAATTTGCATGCCGTCCGGATGGGTCATTGCGTCTGGCTGTTTCGCCAGGTTTAACAGCGTTTGCGCGATACGGCCGGTTACGTCCAGGAAGGCGAGGTTACCCACTTTTTCTGAAGTGACCTGCAGGCGACGCGCCATTTGCGAGGAAAGACGCATCAGGATATCCGGGTTAACCTGGATTAACTGACGGAATTTTTTGTACGAGATTTCAGCCACTTCACAAGCCGTTTTAGCGCGTACCCATGCACTGCGCTCCTGACCCTCTTCGAACAGGCCCAGTTCACCGATAAAATCTCCCTGGTTCAGGTAGGAGAGGATCATCTCTTTACCCTCTTCGTCCTTGATCAGCACTGCCACTGAGCCTTTAACGATGTAGTACAGCGTTTCCGCTTTTTCACCCTGGTGAATCAGCGTGCTCTTCGACGGGTACTTATGAATGTGGCAATGAGACAAGAACCATTCAAGCGTCGGGTCTGTTTGTGGTTTGCCAAGCACCATGCGCGATTATCCTCTGTTATAAGCTGTCTCAGACACAGGATGAGCCCCTACGTCTGGGGTTGCAATCTAAGCTTCCCGCATCCAGGGAAGTGGACCGTCAGCGTCATCTGCGGTCTCTAAAGTATGATGTCATGCATACATGCGTAACATCCATTTATCTCTGTAGCATCCAGAGTGTTTTAGCATAGCTTTTACCGCCTGTCTCCTGGTGTCTCGCTTCAGCATGACGCAGGTCGCCTTCCGTTGCGAGTTTTGTTATGTACGCGTAATCTGTAAAGAAAATTGCTACTCCGGAGTGAAGAAAATGCAGGCACGTGTGAAATGGGTTGAAGGGTTAACGTTCCTCGGTGAGTCCGCCTCGGGCCACCAAATCCTGATGGACGGTAACTCCGGCGACAAAGCACCAAGCCCGATGGAAATGGTGTTGATGGCGGCGGGCGGATGTAGCGCTATCGATGTGGTTTCTATTTTGCAAAAAGGGCGTCATGACGTGACCGACTGCGAAGTGAAGCTGACTTCAGAGCGTCGCGAAGAAGCGCCGCGCCTGTTTACCCACATCAATTTGCACTTTATCGTCACCGGTAAAGCGCTGAAGGACGCGGCGGTTTCCCGTGCGGTGGATTTATCCGCGGAGAAGTATTGCTCGGTGGCGTTGATGCTCGAAAAAGCGGTGAACATCACCCACTCTTACGAAGTTATCGAAGCCTGATGCGAAAAGCCCGGCAGCGTGTTGCTTACCGGGCTTTCTGCATTATTTGATCTTTTTGCCTTCCATCAGCCGTTGCACCAGCGGCGTCATAATCAACTCCATCGCCAGCCCCATTTTTCCGCCAGGCACCACCAGCGTATCCATATGCGAAATAAACGAGCCTTGCAGCATCGCCAGCAACCACGGGTAATCAATCCCTTCCAGGTTACGGAAGTGGATCACCACAAAACTTTCGTCCAGTGAGGGAATACCTTTCGCGGCGAACGGATTAGACGTATCCACCGTAGGGACACGCTGGAAGTTAATGTGCGTACGGGAAAATTGCGGCGTAATAAAATTGATGTAATCCTCCATCGAACGCACGACAGAATCCATTACTGCTTCACGCGAATGCCCGCGCTCGCTGGTATCGCGGACAAGTTTTTGGATCCACTCCAGGTTAACAATTGGCACCACGCCCACCAGCAAATCCACATGACGCGCGACATCGTTTTGCGGCGTCACCACGCCGCCGTGCAACCCTTCATAAAACAGCACATCGGTCGGTTCCGGCAACGGTTGCCACGGCGTAAACGTGCCCGGCACCTGGTTCCAGGGCACGGCTTCATCGTAGGTATGCAGGTATTTGCGCGCCTGGCCTTTGCCGGTTTGGCCATATTCGCTAAACGTCTGTTCCAGCAGACCAAAATCATTGGCTTCCGGGCCAAAATAGCTGATGTGTCGGCCAAGATCGCGCGCCTTACGGATAGCCATATCCATTTCCGGGCGGGTATAGCGATGGAAGCTGTCACCTTCCACTTCTGCCGCGTGCATATTGAGCTGGGCGAAGATCTTACGAAAGGCGAGGCTGGTGGTGGTGGTTCCCGCGCCGCTGGAGCCTGTAACGGCGATAACCGGATGTTTGGCGGACATAGCAACTCCCTGAATTAACGATTATTTCAGTATAGCCAGCCGCCATGTAATTGTTCAGTCGTGGAACTGCCCGCGCGGCATGATGTTGACCGTCTCGTGCAGTTCCGACCACACCAGTACGGCTTCGCCGCGTTGCAGTTGCCGTTTAACGTCGGCGACCTTTTGCTCAAGTGAACGTTCATGTTCACCATAATCAGTGCCTTCGCGCAAGACAAAGCTCTCAATCAGATTGTCCAGCGTCTGTGCATCAATCTCTTGCCAGGGAATAATCATCGTCTTTCCAGATAAGCGGATAACCAGTCAGGAATGCGTTTTTCCAGCCACATCTCCGGGCGGCGCAGCGTACCGCCGACAAACCCGACGTGGCCGCCGTGTTCCGTCAACTGATACTGAATATTGACGGGCAACTGCCCGACATCCGGGATCACATTGTTGTCCATAAACGGATCGTCTTTCGCGTGGATAATCAGCGTTGGTTTACGAATATCCGGCAACACCGGCATTGCGCTGCAGCGGCGATAGTAATCCAGCGCGTCGGCGAAACCGTGGATTTTCGCGGTGATCAGATCGTCGAACTCGCGAATACGGCGCAGCTTACGCAGCGCAGGCAACGTGGTTGGCAGCGAACCTGGATAAGCGCGTAATTTGCGCGCGGCGTTCGCTTTCAGCAAATTCAACAAGTAGCGCTGATAAACGCGGGAAAATCCCTTATCCATATGATAACTACAGGCTTCCAGCACCAGCGGCGCGGAAACAATCACCGCCGCGTCGACGGGCAAACTATCATCGGCTTTTGCCAATAAACAGCCGAGCATATTTCCGCCGAGCGAGTAACCCACCGCTGCGGTTGGTGCTGAACCAAACTCTTTACGCAGCCAGTGCAAAAACCAGGTGCCATCTTCGGTTTCGCCGGAGTGATAAATACGGTTCAAACGGTTAGGAATGCCGCTACAGCCGCGAAAATGCATCACCACGCCAAGCCAGCCGCGCTGCTTCGCCGCATGCACCAGACCGTGCGCGTACGGGCTGTGCAGGCTGCCCTCCAGGCCATGAAACACCACCAGCCGTGGTTTATGTTTCGCCTGATTCGGCTCTTCGCTCCAGGCCAAATCGACAAAGTCTCCATCCGGCAGCTCAAGGCGCTGCCACCAGGGTTCAAACTGTAGGCGTCGACGTAAAATGCGTGGCAGCATCGTTTGTAGATGCGGATTGCGCGCACCTGGCATTGGATGAAAGTTAAGCGAGTCTCCCTGATTTTCAAGGAAATTTGCAGGTGTAATATCTGCCATCTTGTCAATAAACGTAAGTAAATAGACGATTATTATACTTGTTAATAAATGGGCTGTTTAATACTTTGCTGCTGTTGTACCGTATATGCTTTTGCAGTCGGCCCGATAACTTTCTAAGAAATCTATTACTTTCATTGGATTACTGCCGTCTGCTTTTAAATCATTGAGGATGTATTAGATGACAGACAATACCTCGCGTGACCTTGCCGCGTCACCATCCCTGGGCCAAACCATTAACGACTTACCCGGCAGTGAAAATTTAACGCCTGCCGAGCAGACGCAAATCCAAAATATTGTCGACGAGATTAATATTAACGACCCGGTGTTCTCGCTCTCTTTTGGCGCGAAAACCATGAACAGCATCTCTCAGTTCTCTGATTCGCTGATGCAAGAAGTCCGCGCTAAAGACGCGGGGGTTATCGGTGCGCAATTGACCGACTTGCTGATGAAAATCAAACAGGTCGATATCAGTCACTTTGAGCAAAAACCGGGTTTTCTTGCCTCGCTTCCGCTGCTGGGTTCGCTATTTAACCGTATTGAACGCACCATGCTGGAGTACCAAACGCTGGCGAAGCAAGTCGATACCATCACCGAAAAACTCAACCAGGCGATGGTAGATCTGCTGCGTAATATCTCGGTACTGGAGATCCTCTTTGAGCGTAACCGCGATGTTTTCCAGCAAATCACGCTGCATATCATTGCCGGTAAACAAAAACTTGATGAGATAAAACGGAATGAAGTGCCTGCATTACAAGCTCAGGCGTCTGATCCGATGAACGCACAGCGTCTGCGCGACCTGATGGAGGGGATCCAGCGCTTCGAACGTCGTCTGCATGATTTAATGTTGTCGCGCACCATCGCTATGCAAAGCGCCCCACAAATTCGTCTGATGCAAAGTAACAGCCAATCACTGGCGGAAAAGATCCAGAGCAGCATCCTTTCCACCATTCCTGTCTGGAAGAGCCAAATCGCGCTGTCACTGTCGCTTCAGACTCAGCGTCAGGCAGCGAAACTGCAAAAAGACGTTGCTGATACCACCAATGACCTGCTGCGTCGCAATGCGGAAATGCTGCAAACCGGCACCCTGGAAACGGCGCGAGAAGTTGAGCGTTCTGTTGTCGATATCGAAACCCTGCGCGACGTGCAGTCACGCCTACTCAATACCCTTGAAGAGTCAGTGAAAATTGCCTCTGATGCGCGCGAGCGTCGTGCAGAAGTAGAAAAAGAGCTGGTCACGATGGAAAACGAAATGCGCACTCGCCTGGCTGATATTGCCAGCAGCAAGGCCGCACAGCCGTAAGATAAACGGAATAAGTTATGTTACAGAAATTACTCCTCCCTTTTGATCACATACGTGATAGCCGATGGATGCGCGTTTTTTTCCATCTGTTCATTTTCATTCTGGCAATGATGTTTCCCTCCTTCTTTAGTGCCATACCTACAGACGTCCAGCCTACTTTGCTGGAGAACGCACAGTGGAAAGGCGCATTAAGTACGCTGTACTGGTTTGCGTTCATCATCTTATGCAGGGGGCTTCTTTACGATCGCTCCTCACTGGTTATGGGCATCATCGCCGGAACAATTTGGTTATTCTTTGGCGATCCGGCAGCCATGCCTTTCTGGGCGGCAATAACAACGCTGGTTTTTCATTTTTGCCGAAGCCGACACAGCCTCATGAATGTTCATGGGTGGTATCTTTTCGTCGGTGTACTCATGTTTTTGGCCTACCAAAAACTTTTTGTTTTCAACGTTCCTCCCCTTTTCCTGATCCTGTATGGCTTGATGTTCGTCTCCCTCTTTTTAATAAAAAAATATGCGCAGTACATTGAAGTGCGTAACCAGCAGCGGCTCAAAATCAAACAAGCCCAGGTTAAGTTTGAAGAACAGCGCGAGCAGGAAGTAAAAAGTGCGTTGAGTAGGCAGATTTCTCGTCTGGAAGGCATCGGTCATCTACCTGCCGCATTAAAAAAAGAGCTGAACGTCATCACAAACACCGCGCGGTTAATTGAACTTTGTATGCAGAGAGATGAACGGGATGAACAGCCAGGACGGTTATTTCTCGAGCGTTATTTACCGATGGTTGAAACGATTGTTACTAAAGGGCTCTCACTCTCCAACCAGTTGAAAGAAGATCAGCAGCAACAGTCGCTTAACGAGCAACTGGAGGCGTTAAGAACGTTAGGTCTTGCCTTTCAGGAGAAGCACCAGGAGCTGTTAATAAACGATCAAACTGATTTAAAAACAGAGCTCTCAACACTGGATAAAATGCTAAAAACCGACGGTTACCGCAAGTGACCATCGTGTGGCGCCCGCATTTTTGCGGGTGCCGATAGCGTTACCCATCCGCCAATAAATTCCGCGAAAACAGATGGATGTCGACGCCCGGTTTGCGCCGCCATAAACGCGCTTTACGCGCGCCGGTCGCCACGCTTTCGCCGGTCTCTTCAAACATGCCAGAGGCTTCAAAGCGGCGAATCAAACTTTTACGCTGAATAGGCTGACCAAGGATTATCTCCGTCGCTTCCTGCAATTGTGCCTGGGTAAACGTATCGGGCAAACAGTAAACCGGCAGGAGCGAGTACATGGTTTTCTGCCGCAGCCGATGCAGTGCCGCCTGAATTATCGCCCGGTGATCAAAAGCCAGCTCCATGGTATCCAGCTCGCTGACCGGCACCCATTTCGCATCGCTAACGCTTGTAATATGCGGCGCGCAGGAGACCCATGAAATCAGCGCAAACCAGGCGATAGTCAGGCTCCAGCCGCGCGGATCGCGCTGCGGGCCGGAAAAGGTATCCAATTGTTCCAGCCATGATGGGGAAACGCCGGTTTTTTCCGTCAGTTTGCGCAGCGCCGTGGCGCGCGTGGATTCATCCTGCGCCATATCGATAAACCCGCCGGGCAATCCCCAGCGTCCTTGTTGCGGCTGGCTGGCTCGCTGAACCAATAACACGCAAAGCACCTGCTGATGCACCGTAAACAGCACGCTGTCCACCGTCACCAGCGGTGAGGGGAAACGGCTGGCATCATAAGATTTCAGATACTCTGCTTCACTGATCATCGCTTACTTGCTCCTTTTTACACGTCACAAGTTTATCAGCCTGCCCTGGTGCGGCAAGTTAACTTTTATCTGCTTAATTTTCATATAGTTAATCATTTATTTCCGGAATGATTAAAAAAATGCTTGCCTGATAAGTGTCTTATAGACAATATTAATTATGTCCAAGGGACACTAATCATTGAGTCGAGGTGAAAGATGGCGAGCAGAATCGAATTATTTATTGATAACGAGCAGGTTGCACTGAGCCATGGCGTCTTTCCGGACGGCGCCGTCTGGCTCAAAGTGACCGGCAAACTTCCTTCCTTCGCCCGGCAGATGCGGGTGCGTGTTGCCGCGATGCGCGATATGAACGACTTTATGCTGCTGGCACAACTGGTGGACGCCGTTCGTCATGCCGCCGATATCACGGTGAGTCACCTGGAACTGGCATGGTTACCGTGGGCGCGTCAGGACAGGCATATGGTGCCCGGCGACAGCTTCGCGCTGAAAGTTTTCGCAAACCTTCTCAATACACTCAATTTCAACAAAGTTTTTGTGCTCGACCCGCACAGCGACGCCGCTGCCGCAGCCATCAATAACTGCGTGGTCATCGCGCAGGAAAGCTGCTTGATGCAGAGCGAAACCCTGCGTCGCGCCATTGGCAATCGCGAGCTGATGCTGGTTGCGCCGGATGCCGGTGCGCTGAAGAAAATTCATAACGTGGCAAAAGCCAGTGGCGCGCAGGAGTACGCCATCCTCACAAAAGAGCGTGATGTCGCAACCGGAAACCTGACGAGTTTTGCGCTGGTGGCCGGAGACGTCGCGGGCAAAGACCTGCTGATCGTCGATGACCTTTGCGATGCAGGTGGCACATTTATTGGTTCAGCCCAGGTGCTGCGCGATGCCGGTGCCCGCAGCGTCAGCCTGTATGTCACGCACGGCGTCTTTTCCAAAGGGGTTGAGAACCTGCTGAATAACGGTATCGACGCGATTTACACCACCACATCCTTCACCTCGCCTGCGCTTACTGATCCGCGAGTTGAACTGATCGACATTGACGCTATTTTCCGCGCCTGAGGGAGACAACATCATGAATATCAATCCAATTCTGGCTATCGACGGTTACAAAGTTTCGCATCGCGTGCAGTACCCGCAGGGGACGACGCAGGTTTACTCCAATTTCACACCGCGCAGCGACCGCTTTTTCCAGTCGCCGGTTGCCGACGGCAAGCTGGTGTTCTTTGGTCTGCAGGGTTTCCTGAAGTGGTTTATGGTCGATCTGTTCAACGACGGCTTTTTTGCCCGCCCGGAAGAGGAAGTGGTTAACGAATACAAGCAGGTAATGGATAACTATCTCGGCAGGGATGCCGTGGCGGTCGATCACATTCGTGCGCTGCACCGTTTGGGCTACCTGCCGCTGCACATCAAGTCGCTGGATGAAGGCAGTAAAGTGCCGATGAAAGTGCCCGTTCTGACCATTACCAACACCCGTGAGGAGTTTTTCTGGCTGGTGAACTACCTGGAAACAGTGCTCTCTGCCGAGCTGTGGAAGGCCTCCACCAATGCGACCATCGCGCACCACTACCGCAAAATCTGCGAACAATGGGCAGCCAAAACCTGCACGGATTTGTCGCATCTCGATTTCCAGTGCCACGACTTCTCGTTTCGTGGCATGGCTGGGCTGCACGATACAGCGCAGGCTGGCGCGGGGCACTTACTGAGCTTTAAAGGCACCGACAGCATTCCCTCTCTGCTGTATGCCCGCGACCACTACACCGGCGGCGAAGCGTACTTCATTGGTGCCAGCATTCCGGCGACCGAGCACAGCGTAATGTGCATGGGCGAACACGACCATGAAATTGAAACGTTCCGCCGCCTGATCGCCGATATCTATCCGCAGGGATTTGTCTCTATCGTCTCCGATACCTGGGATTACTGGCGCGTACTGACGGAATATACCCGTGAACTGAAACAGGTAATCCAGGGGCGTGACGGGCGCGTGGTGTTCCGCCCGGACAGCGGTGATCCGGTGGACATTCTGTGCGGTACAGGCGCGGATGATGATACGAGTGCGGAGCGCAGCCCGGAGGAGAAAGGTTCGGTCGAAGTACTGTGGGAAATCTTTGGCGGCACGGTCAATGAGAAGGGCTACAAAGTGCTGGATCCGCATGTCGGCCTGATTTACGGCGACTCCATTACCCTGGCGCGTGCCAATGAGATCCTGCGCCGTCTGGAAGCCAAAGGTTTTGCCAGCTCTAACGTGGTGTTTGGTGTCGGCTCGTTTACCTATCAGTACAACACCCGGGACACCTTCGGTTTTGCGATGAAAGCCACCTGGGGCGCGGTCAACGGTGAAGGACGGATGATCTTCAAAGAGCCAAAAACCGATAACGGCCTGAAACGTTCGGCGCGTGGGTTATTACGTGTGGAGCGCGATGCGCAGGGCGAACTACAACTGCACGACGAACAGAGCTGGGAGCAGGAAAAAGGTGGCGAGCTGAAAACCCGCTTCCTCGACGGCAAACTTTATCAGACCGAGCATTTTGAACAGATCCGCCAGCGCCTGGCGAACCAGCACTAATCCTCAACTGGCGGTACGCCCGTACCGCCAGCGCTATAAGCCTTTCTGTCGATGTGGAAATTGACGCACATCACAAATACTTTCATTTGATTATTACTCTCAGGCTAATGATTTGGCCGCCTCCTTAATTGATGCCTTTCTCACCACGTCGCACACTAAGCTCAGTGTTAAGCAAGTCAAAATGATGAGCTGAATCAGGAGGTTAATAATGTTATCTGGGCAAACGCCAGCACAGGTATGGAACACGCGGCGCAGCGAGAAACAGCGCCGCCTGGCGTCCATTCCCGTGCAGGGCAAGGTACTGCCGACCGGCGACCTTGTCGCCATGCTGGAAAAACTGATTGCGCCGGGCGACCGCGTGGTGCTGGAAGGGAACAACCAAAAACAGGCGGATTTCCTCTCGCGAACACTTGCCGAAGTCAACCCGCAGAAAGTCCATGATCTGCATATGATTATGCCGAGCGTCGGGCGCAGCGAACATCTGGATATTTTTGAAAAGGGCATTGCCCGCAAGCTGGATTTCTCTTTCTCAGGCACGCAGAGTCTACGCATTTCGCAACTGCTGGAAGATGGTCTGCTGGAGATCGGCGCGATCCACACTTACATCGAACTTTACTCCCGCCTGTATGTGGATCTCTGCCCGAATGTGGCGCTGATTGCCGGTTATAAAGCGGACCGCAAAGGCAACCTCTACACCGGCCCAAGTACCGAAGATACCCCGGCGCTGGTGGAAGCCGCCGCCTTCCGCGACGGCATCGTTATCGCCCAGGTCAATGAACTGGTGGATGATGAATGTGACCTGCCGCGCGTTGATATTCCCGGCTCCTGGATCGATTACGTGGTAGTCGCTGACAAACCGTTCTTTATCGAGCCGCTGTTTACCCGCGACCCGCGCCTCATCAAGCAGGAACACATCCTGATGGCGATGATGGCGATCAAAGGCATCTACGCCGAGCATCAGGTGCAGTCGCTCAACCACGGTATCGGCTTTAACACCGCGGCGATTGAACTGCTGCTGCCGACTTATGGTGAGCAGCTCGGGCTGAAAGGCAAAATTTGTAAACACTGGACGCTGAACCCGCACCCGACGCTGATCCCGGCGATTGAAAGCGGCTGGGTGGAAAGTGTGCACTGCTTCGGCGGCGAACTGGGGATGGAAGAGTACATCCGCGCCCGCCCTGACGTGTTCTTTACCGGTGCCGACGGTTCCATGCGTTCCAACCGCGCGTTCTGCCAGTTAGCGGGTCAGTATGCGGTCGATATGTTTATCGGCTCGACGTTACAAGTCGATGGCCTGGCGAACTCCTCGACTGTAACGCGCGGTCGTCTCTCCGGCTTTGGTGGCGCGCCAAATATGGGTCACGACCCACACGGTCGCCGCCACGCCACACCGGCCTGGCTGAACATGATCACTGAACCTGATCCGATGCAGCGCGGTAAAAAACTGGTGGTGCAGATGGTGGAAACCTTCCAGGCCGGAGCGAAACCGACATTCGTGGAAAAACTCGATGCGGTGGAGGTGGCGAAAAGCGCCGGTATGCCGCTGGCGCCGGTGATGATTTATGGCGATGACGTGACGCACGTGCTGACCGAAGAGGGGATTGCTTACCTCTATCGCGCTGAAAGCCTTGAAGAGCGCCGGGCGATGGTCGCGGCGGTGGCAGGCATCACCGATATCGGTCTGGGCGTTGACGCCAAACGTGTCGCCCAGCTTCGCCAGAGCGGCAAAGTGGTCTATCCGGAAGATATGGGCATTCGCCGCACTGACGCGACCCGTTCGTTGCTGGCGGCCAGCAGCGTCGCGGATCTGGTTGAGTGGTCCGGCGGTCTTTACAACCCACCTGCGAAATTCCGGAGCTGGTAATGAAACTTCTGCCACGGATTGACGCTGAAGGCGGTGCCGAATGGTTGGCGCGAACCGCCACACTGTGTCTGATTGACGAAGCACGATTAAGCCCGAAGCCCGGTCTGGTGGACAGCCGGGGGAGTGGCGCGCATCACGATTTAACGCTCGAACTGATGGAGCGTTCCGCGCATAGCCTGACCCCCACGTTTCAGGCGCTGGCGCAACAAAGCTGGCTGCGGCCAGCGGATGTGGCGCTCAGACAAACCATCGGGCGATTAGGTCGGGAAGGTGAGCAGCAGATGATGGCGGCCACCGGTGGCGTGAATACCCATCGCGGTGCGATCTGGGCATTAGGGTTGTTGGTAAGCGCGGTGGCCATGTCGGGCGGTAACGCACCGGCACAGGCCATTGTCGCCACGGCCGCAAAGCTGGCGCAACTGCCGGATGACGCTGCACCGAAGCTGTTCAGTAAAGGGCTGCGCGCCACCCACCGTTACCGGGTGCCGGGCGCGCGCGAAGAGGCGCAGCAAGGCTTTCCGCACATTATCAAGCTGGCGCTGCCGCAATTGCAGCACAGCCGCCAGCGCGGCAGCAGCGAAGCACAGGCGCAGCTTGATACGTTGATGGCCATCATGACCTCGCTCAGCGATACCTGCGTGCTTTCCCGCGCGGGTCTGGAGGGTCTGGAGGCGATGCGCCAGGGCGCGAGTGCGGTGCTGCACGCCGGTGGTGTTGCGTCAATTGCGGGCCAGCAAGCGTTAGCCGAACTGGACGCGCGGATGCTGGCGCTTAACGCATCGCCGGGCGGCGCGGCAGATTTACTCGCGGCGACACTGTTTCTCGATCGCATGACCACGCCTTATTTAGCGAATTAAGAGGAAGTTATGGAACACATTACGATAACCGTGCCTGCTGGCCGCGCATTACGCGGTAAAGCGCTGGCGGGCGTTGTGGGCTCCGGGGATATGGAGGTGTTATTCACCGCCGACCAGGGGCAAACACTGACAATTGAAATTACCACCTCCGTGGATAACAGCCGTGGACGTTGGGAAGCGCTGTTCAACCGTCTCGGTCTGGTAAGCACGCTGCCTGCGGGCCAGCTTGTGATCCACGATTTCGGCGCGACGCCCGGTGTGGCGCGCATCCGTATCGAACAGGTATTCGAAGAGGTGAGCTATGCGTGACGATCGCAGTTTTATCGAACTCAAAGCGCGCCAACGCGCGCAGGCGCTGCTCGATGACGGCAGCTATCGCGAATTACTCGACCCGTTTGAAGGCATCATTTCGCCGTGGTTAGGCCCGCAGGGCATTGTGCCGCAGGCGGACGACGGCATGGTGGTCGCCAAAGGCACCATCAACGGCCAACCTGCTGTGGTTGTCGCGATTGAAGGCGCGTTCCAGGGCGGCAGCATGGGCGAAGTCTCCGGCGCGAAAATGGCGGCGGCACTTGAGCTGGCGGCGGAAGATAACCGTAACGGCATCCCAACGCAGGCGGTGCTGTGCCTTGAAACCGGCGGCGTGCGTTTGCAGGAAGCGAACCTTGGGCTGGCGGCGATTGCTGATATTCACGCGGCGATTGTTGACCTGCGCCGCTACACGCCGGTTATCGGCATCGTTGCCGGTACGGTTGGCTGCTTCGGCGGGATGTCTATCGCCGCTGCGCTCTGTAGCTACCTGATTGTGACGCGCGAAGCCCGTCTTGGTCTGAACGGCCCGCAGGTTATCGAACAGGAAGCCGGGATCGAAGAGTACGACTCCCGTGACCGTCCGTTTATCTGGAGCATGACCGGCGGCGAAGTGCGGTATCGCAGCGGGCTGGTGGATGCGCTGGTCGGCGACGGCATCCATGCGGTGAAACAGGCGATGAACGAGGCGATTGCCAAAGGCGTCCCTGCTAAACATCGCACCGATAACTACGACGATTATCTGCAACGTCTGACTCGCTTCGACACCCGCAAACAAGCGGATGCCGAACAGATCAGCGCGTTGTTTGCCGGGGAGGGGAAAGCATGAGTACGACAGTAAGCCGCGGCGCGTTATGGCTGGAAAAACTGGCGCCGAATGCGCAACGTCTGAGCGGGCTGTGTCCGTCTGTACAGGCAGCCGATGGCAAGGTTAACGGTGAAGCGGTGCGTTTTATCGCCGTGGTGCCGGATGTCAACAACCATTATCCGCGTGCGGCGAAAGGTGAAGTTGGCCTGCTGGAGGGCTGGACGCTGGCGAAAGTGGTGAGCGAAACCGTTGCCGCCGATGCCAACAACAGCGTGAAGCGCCCCATCATTGCGGTGATTGATGTGCCAAGCCAGGCCTATGGTCGTCGCGAAGAAGCCTTTGGTATTCACCAGGCGCTAGCCGGTGCGGCGGCGGCCTACGCCAATGCGCGTCTGGCGGGCCATCCGGTGATTGGTTTGATCGTCGGTAAAGCGATGTCCGGGGCGTTTCTGGCCCACGGCTACCAGGCGAACCGTCTGATCGCCTTTAACGATGCTGGTGTGCTGATCCACGCGATGGGTAAAGAATCGGCGGCGCGTATTACCTTGCGTACCGTGGAAGCGCTGGAAAAACTGGCGGCCACCATTCCACCGATGGCTTATGACATCAGCAACTACGCGACGCTGGGGCTGCTTGCCGACTTGCTCTCTATCAGCAATCCGGACGCGCCCTCAGAGGCCGATCTGGCGCAGGTGCAGAGCACGTTGCACCAGGCCATCAACGACGCGCGTCAGGACACCACGTTGAAAAACCGTCTCGGTGCTGACAACCGCCGCAGCTCCGCTCTCGTGCGCGAACGCATGAAAGCGAGCTGGTAAGTAAAAAGAAACCTGCCAGATAGCAACGCATGGGCGCGCGCGCCGCGCTCATGCGCTACTGAAAATAATAACCATCGCGCTAGTGCTATTTCTTTTCCTTTTAAAGGCTTACAGGTGATTTATGACTTACGTAATTGTTCATGCCCTCGCACCGATCTTCGTCATCATGTTGCTGGGTTTCTGGGCGGGAAAGGCCAAAATGGTCGATAACAAAAACGTTTCCCTGCTGAATATCTTTGTAATGGATTTTGCCCTGCCGGCTGCGCTGTTTAGCGCCACGGTTCAGACGCCGTGGAGCGGGATCATCGCCCAGTCTCCGCTGATTGTGGTGCTGGTGCTCTCCATGTGGATTACCTACGCCGCCATCTATTTCCTGGCGACCTCGGTTTTCAAAAAATCGCCGCAGGATGCCGCCGTGCTGACGCTGACTGTCGCCCTGCCGAACTACGCCGCGCTTGGCCTGCCGATTCTGGGCAGCGTGCTGGGGGAAGGCCCGTCGACCTCGTTGTCAGTAGCGGTCTCCATCGCCTGTGGTTCAGTACTGATGACCCCGTTCTGCTTACTGATCCTTGAGCGTGAAAAAGCACGCGCTGCGGGCGGTAATACCGGTTCTACGCTGGCGATGCTGCCGGTGCTGATGTGGCGTTCGGTGAAAAAACCGATTGTCTGGGGGCCGCTGCTGGGTGTGGTGCTGTCCGCTATTGGCATTAAAATGCCGGAACTGGTGCTGGCTTCGATTAAACCGCTGGGCCTTTCCGCTACGGCTGCGGCGCTGTTCCTGACCGGGGTTATCCTCTCTGCGCGTAAACTTGCCATCAATACCATGGTGATTTCTGCCACCATCACCAAACTGCTGATCCAACCGGCGATCGCATGGGGGATTGTGCTGGTGCTGGGTCTGCACGGCTCGGTGGCGATCACCGCGATTCTGATGATTGCGCTGGCTGCCGGTTTCTTCGGGGTGGTATTTGGTAACCGCTTTGGCGTGCAATCGCCGGATGCAGAAGCTGTACTGCTGTTGAGCTCTGTGCTCTGTATCCTGTCGTTGCCGCTGTTTATCTCGCTGACTTCAGGAATGTAATTATGACCACAACATTACGCCCGCACGATCTGCTCTGGCTTCGCGCACAAGATGCGCTGGAAGGGGTAACCGAGCCCTGGGTCGCAGAGCACTGGCACGCTGGTTTGCCGGTGGTAGTGCGGCGTGATGTTGCACAAGACGGTCGCATCCCCGTTGGCGTGCGCGGCCTGCGCCGCGACCAACGTGCTGCGGGGTGGGTAAAGCCTGAACAGGTTATCCGTGTGGTCTCACCCGAACAGCTGGTCGCACCGCAGGAACTGCTGCGTTCGCCGTATATCTCCCAGCCGCCGGTACAACTGGCGCTGCAACTGGCGCAGTTTTCCTGGCCGTGGACGTGGGGTGTTACCGGCAGCACCGGTTATGCGCTGGCGACCGGCATTCCGGTTATCCATGCGACCAGCGATCTCGACATGCTGATCCGCGCGCCGGAACCGCTTTCTACCCGCGATCTGGCCCGCTGGCAACAGCAGCTTAGCGGCGGGCTTTGCCGGGCGGATACCCAGGTAGAAACTCCAAACGGCGGCTTTGCCTTAGCCGAATGGCTACGCGACGGGCGAGTGATGCTGAAAACCAACCACGGGCCGCGTCTGGTGAGCGACCCCTGGCAAAGGGAGGATTCATGAAGATCATCTTTACTTTTCCGGGGCAGGGGACACAACGCCCGGGAATGTTACAAGCGCTTCCCGGCAGTGAAATGGACCAAGCCCGCGACCTGTTGGGCGCGGAAATCGACACCCTCGATACCGCCGAATCGCTAAAGCATACCCGCGCGGTACAACTGGCGCTGCTGATTGCCGGTGTCGCCTGGGCGCGTGAATTACAGCGTCGGGGCGTGCGCGTGGATATCACCAGCGGCCTGTCGATTGGCGCGTATCCGGCGGCGGTGATTGCTGGCGCGCTCGATTTTCAGGATGCGCTGCGGCTGGTGGCGTTGCGGGGTGATTTGATGGAACAGGCGTATCCGCACGGTTACGGGCTGACGGCGATTATGGGGCTGACGTTGCCCACGGTCGAAACGTTAATCGAAGGTAGCGGGGCGTATATCGCTAATCTCAATGCCGAAACGCAGATTGTTATCGCTGGTAGCGATGAAGCGATGGCGCAAGTGGCGCAACGGGCATTAGCAAAAGGGGCGAACAAAGCGCAGCGTCTGGCAGTCAGCGTTCCTTCCCACTGCGCGTTACTGGAGAAACCCGCCGCAAAACTGGCGCAGGCGTTTGCGGATGTCACGCTCCGCCGCCCGCAGTGCGCTTATTTAAGCGGCAGCACCGGGCGCGTGTTATGGCAGCCGGAGAAAATCGCCGACGATCTGGCGTGGAATATGGCGCGTACCGTGCGCTGGCAAGAGGCGGTGGTTGCCGCTAATGAACGTGATGCGCGGCTGGCGATCGAAATGCCGCCGGGCGGTGTGCTGACCTGCCTGACCAGGCAAGCCGCGTGGAATGGCGAAAGCATTTCACTGGAACGCAACGGTGTGGATGTGGCGGTGCATCTGGCGAATCGCCTCAGGATGCAGGCGTAATGTTTTCTTGCAGGCTGCGGGCGTACATGCGGCCTTCCGCCGCCAGCGCCAGCAAGTTGGGATCGCGCTCGCGATTGCGTGAAAAGACAATGGCGATCAACTGCTGCATTTGATACGGCTCGGCGAGGCGCAACATCTGCACGGATCCTTCGTAGACTTTTTTCATTCTTCCCGGCATCAGCGTAAATCCGACGCCCGCCTGCACCAGGCTTAGCATGGAGAAGATGTCATTGACGCGGGTGACAATTTCCGGCTCAAACCCGGCAATGTGAAACGCCTCCTGAAACCCGGCGTAAGTGGCGAAGCCTTCAGCCAGCGAGACAAATTTTTGCGTGCGGTAATCCCGCAGATCGGCGAGCGTATCGGTTTTTAACGTCGCGCTCGCCGGTGCGGCAAGGAAGATGTCGTCATGAAACAGCGGCAGAACTTCGAGGTTGTTGCGGTCGATTTCGCTTTCTGAAATGGAGATCAAAATCGCGTCGAGTCTGCTTTCCTCAAGCATCTGCAACAGCGTTTCGTTTGAGCCCATCGTCAGATCCATCTCCAGATCCGGACGCCGTAATTTCATTCCCATTATCAGGCGTGGTACGGTTTCCAGCGTCAGGGAGTAGAGCGTGCCGACACGCAACCGCCCCTGGCCGACGCCGGCAGTTTTACGCGCTTCATCCAGCCCGCGCTCCATCAACTGCGTCACTTCCTGGCAATACTCCAGCAATGTCCACGCGGCAGGCAGCGGGATGAGATTACGGCCTTTATGGGCAAACAGCGGGCAACGGACATTCTCTTCCAGCGTATGCAGCGCACGGTGTACGCTGACACCGCTGAGATTGAGCGCTTCGGCGGCGCGCGCAATATTGCCCTTTTCCATAAAGGCCATAAAGATAGCCAGCTTGCGAAACGTAATGTCGTTGGTGATATCCAGATTCATAAGCTCTCTCGCCGCCGTTGTTGCCTGTTACTCCCCCTGCAACATGGCTTCCAGTTGCTCGTGCGCTTCCAGCCAGGCCATTTCGCACTCTTCAAGGCCCGATTTTGCCGCCGCCTGCTGTTGCAAACAGGTGGTTAGCTCTGCTTTACGGCTTTGATCGTAAAGCCCGCTGTCACCGAGTTTTTCTTCGGCCTGCGCAAGCTGCGCGTTGAGTTTTTCCATCTCTTTTTCCAGCCGGGCAATCTCTTTGCGCAGCGGCTGAGTTTGTGTGCGCAGCTCCGCTTCCCGGCGCTTCTGATCTTTGCGCGCCTGGGCGCTGTTGGCGCTCTCTTTTACCGACTCCGCAGGCTGGCTTTCCTGTTTTTGCACGTCGCTCAGCCACTGCTGGTAATCTTCCAGATCGCCTTCGAACGGCTCCACTTTGCCATCGTGAACCAGATAGAGATCGTCGGTGGTGGAGCGAATCAGGTGGCGATCGTGCGAGACAACCACTAATGCGCCTTCAAACTCAATCAGCGCTTCGGTCAGCGCCTGGCGCATATCCAGATCGAGGTGGTTGGTCGGTTCATCGAGCAGCAGCAGGTTCGGGCGCTGCCAGACGATCAGCGCCAGCACCAGACGCGCTTTTTCGCCGCCGGAGAAGCGTTCAGTTATTTCTGTGACTTTATCGCCTTGGAAACCAAAGCCGCCGAGATAATCGCGCAGTTTCTGCTCCAGCTCCTGCGGCGCCAGGCGCGCCAGGTGCTGCAACGGCGATTCGTCAGCGCGTAAAAATTCCAGTTGATGCTGGGCGAAGTAACCGAGCTTGATACCTTTCGCCAGCCCGATTTCCCCGCTCTGCGCCGCCAGTTCACCCGCCAGCAATTTAATCAGCGTGGATTTCCCCGCGCCGTTGCGGCCCAGCAGGCCAATGCGCGAACCCGGCACCAGATTCAGCTTGATGGCGTTCAGAATGGTGCGATCGCCGTAACCTGCGCTCACTTTTTCCATCTTTAACAGCGGATTGGGCAGGCTTTCCGGCGGGCGGAAACTGAAGTGGAACGGATTATCGACGTGCGCCGGGGCAATCAGTTCCATGCGTTCAAGCATTTTGATACGGCTTTGCGCCTGTTTCGCTTTACTGGCTTTCGCTTTAAAACGGTCGATAAAGCTTTGCAGGTGGGCAACGCGCTGCTGCTGGCTTTCGTAGGTGGCCTGCTGCTGGGCAAGGCGCGTGGCGCGCTGGCGCTCAAACGAGCTGTAGTTGCCGGTGTATTCGAACAGGCTTTGCTGCTCGATATGCAGAATTTTGTCCACTACCGGATCGAGGAAATCGCGATCGTGAGAAATCAGGATCAGCGTTCCCTGATAACTTTTCAGCCACTTCTCCAGCCAGATCACCGCGTCGAGATCCAGATGGTTGGTCGGTTCATCAAGCAGCAGTAAGTCCGAGCGGCAAATCAGCGCCTGCGCGAGGTTTAAACGCATACGCCAGCCACCGGAGAAGTCGCTTACCGGGCGCTCTAGCTGTTCGTTGCTAAAGCCCAGACCGTGCAGCAGGCTGGAGGCGCGTGAGCGAATGGTCCACGCGTCAATTGCGTCGAGCTTTCCGTGCACGGTGGCAATCGCGTGCCCGTCGTTACGTTCGTTGGCGGCGTTTAGCTCGGCTTCAAGCTTGCGATATTCGCGATCGCCATCGATCACATAGTCTATGGCCGCTTCATTCAGCGCTGGCGTTTCCTGGTTCACCCAGGCCAGTTGCCAGGTGCCGGGATAGGTGAAGCTGCCGCCGTCGGCGCTAATCTCGTTTTTCAACAGCGACAGCAGCGTTGATTTGCCGCAGCCGTTTTTACCTACCAGGCCTACTTTCTGGCCCGGGTTAATGGTGGCTGTGGCGTTATCCAGCAGGACACGCACGCCGCGACGAATTTGTAACGAGGAGAAAACAATCATAAGGCGCCGTATGTTCAGACTATGTTAATTTGTCATTATGATAATGTAAGCGTGCGGCCAAAAGACGCACCAGGGCCGCAATGGTAGCCCAAAATGAAGATGATAGACAAAATCATTCTGGCAGCGTCCACAGGCCGCTCGCCAGAGTTTGACGCCCGGGAGGGAAATGATGTCGCAGACAGCGAAAGTGTTGCTGCTGTATGCCCATCCGGAATCACAGGACTCGGTGGCTAACCGGGTTTTGCTTAAGCCGGCAACGCAGCTGCAAAATGTCACGGTGCACGATCTTTATGCCCGTTACCCTGACTTTTTTATCGATATTCCTTATGAACAGGCGTTGCTGCGTGAGCATGACGTCATTGTGTTTCAACATCCGCTCTATACCTACAGCTGCCCGGCGCTGCTCAAAGAGTGGCTTGACCGAGTGTTAAGCCGCGGTTTTGCCAGCGGCATTGGCGGGAACCAACTCGCGGGAAAGTATTGGCGCAGCGTGGTCACGACCGGGGAACCGGAGGCCGCGTATCGCCACGATGGGCTTAACCGCTACTCCATGAATGATATTTTGCGTCCGTTTGAGCTGACTGCCGCCATGTGCCGTATGCACTGGTTAAGCCCGATTATTGTCTACTGGGCGCGCCGGCAACAGCCGCAGGAGTTGGCGAGTCACGCGAAAGCTTATGGTGACTGGCTGGCGTCGCCGTTGCCTCCAGGAGGCCGTTAATGGAAGGTTCCGCGCTCTTACTGGCCGGTGTGTTGTTTCTTTTTGCGGCGGTTGTCGCCGTTCCGCTCGCCGCGCGTTTAGGGATTGGCGCGGTGCTCGGCTATTTGCTGGCGGGTATCGCGATTGGCCCGTGGGGGCTGGGGTTTATCAGCGATGTTGATGAAATCCTCCATTTCTCCGAGCTGGGCGTGGTGTTCCTGATGTTTATCATCGGGCTGGAGCTGAATCCGCGAAAACTTTGGGAGCTTCGGCGCTCAATTTTTGGCGTGGGCGCGGCGCAGGTGCTGCTCAGTGCGGCGATCCTCGCCGGGCTGCTGATGTTGACGCAATTCTCCTGGCAGGCGGCGGTGATTGGCGGTATCGGTCTGGCGATGTCCTCCACCGCGATGGCGCTGCAACTAATGCGTGATAAAGGCATGAACCGCAGCGAATCCGGCCAACTGGGATTTTCGGTGCTGCTGTTTCAGGATTTAGCGGTGATCCCGGCGCTGGCACTGGTGCCGCTGCTGGCAGGCAATGGCGATGAACATCTCGACTGGATGAAGGTTGGCATGAAAGTGCTGGCATTCGCGGGCATGTTGATCGGCGGGCGTTACTTGTTGCGGCCGGTGTTCCGCTTTATTGCCGGTTCCGGCGTGCGTGAAGTGTTTACCGCCGCGACGTTACTGTTGGTGCTTGGTTCGGCGCTGTTTATGGATGCGCTAGGGTTATCGATGGCGCTGGGAACCTTTATCGCCGGCGTGCTGTTAGCGGAGAGCGAATATCGCCACGAGCTGGAAATCGCTATCGAGCCTTTTAAGGGGCTGTTGCTGGGACTGTTTTTTATTTCCGTTGGCATGGCGCTGAACCTCGGGGTGCTCTATACCCATCTGTTATGGGTGGTGCTGAGCGTTGCGGTGCTGGTGGCGGTGAAATCACTGGTGCTGTACGTGCTGGCGCGAATATACGGTTTGCGCAGTTCGGAGCGGATGCAGTTTGCCGGTGTGTTAAGCCAGGGCGGTGAATTCGCGTTTGTCTTGTTTTCTTCGGCGTCTTCTCAGCGCTTGTTCCAGAACGATCAAATGGCGCTGCTGCTGGTGACCGTCACGTTGTCGATGATGACCACGCCGCTGCTGATGCGCGGCGTGGATAAACTGCTCTCGCGACGCTTTAACACCCCGGAAGATGAAGATGAAACCCCATGGGTGGAAGACGACAAACCACAGGTTATTGTGGTGGGATTTGGGCGTTTTGGTCAGGTGATTGGCCGCCTGTTAATGGCAAATAAGATGCGCATTACCGTGCTGGAGCGCGATATCAGCGCCGTCAACCTGATGCGTAAATATGGTTATAAGGTCTATTACGGGGATGCAACCCAGGTGGAGTTGCTACGTTCGGCGGGCGCGGAAGCGGCGCAATCGATCGTCATCACCTGTAATGACCCGCTGGATACGATGAAGCTGGTGGAGATTTGCCAGCAGCATTTTCCGAACCTGGCAATCCTGGCGCGTGCTCGCGGGCGTGTGGAAGCGCATGAACTGCTGCAGGCCGGTGTGACGCAATTTTCCCGCGAGACGTTCTCCAGTGCGCTGGAGTTAGGGCGCAAGACGCTTATTTCGCTGGGGATGCATCCGCATCAGGCTCAGCGTGCGCAACTGCACTTTAAACGTTTAGATATGCGTATGCTGCGCGAACTGATGCCGGTGCATACCGATACGATGCAAATTTCCCGTGTCCGCGAAGCGCGGCGCGAGCTGGAGGAGATTTTCCAGCGTGAAATGCAGCAAGAGCGTCGCCAGCTGGATGGTTGGGACGAGTTTGAATAAGGGGAATCGAATGGCTGTACGAAAACGTTTTATCGCCGGGGCGGTTTGCCCGGCCTGCCAGGCGAAGGACTCAATGGCAATGTGGCGTGAGAATAATGTCGATATTGTTGAGTGCGTTAAGTGTGGGCACCAGATGCGTGAAGCGGATAAAGAAGCTCGCGAGCATGTTCGCAAAGATGAGCAAGTGATTGGGATTTTTCATCCGGACTAGCGAGATCGGGCAGCTTTTTTTAAGCTAAAGGGTACACGGGTGCAGAATTCCGCTACAATCTGCGCCAGTAATTTTCCCACGCTCAGGAGATATCATGAAAGTAGCAAAAGACCTGGTGGTCAGCCTGGCCTATCAGGTACGTACAGAAGACGGTGTATTGGTTGATGAGTCTCCGGTGAGTGCGCCGCTGGACTACCTGCACGGTCACGGTTCCCTGATCTCTGGTCTGGAGAACGCGCTGGACGGTCACGAAGTCGGCGACAAATTCGATGTGGCTGTTGGCGCGAACGACGCTTACGGTCAGTACGACGAAAACCTGGTACAGCGCGTACCGAAAGACGTCTTTATGGGCGTTGACGAGCTGCAGGTTGGCATGCGTTTCCTGGCGGAAACCGACCAGGGCCCGGTACCGGTAGAAATCACCGAAGTGGAAGACGACCACGTTGTTGTTGACGGCAACCACATGCTGGCTGGCCAGAACCTGAAATTCAACGTTGAAGTTGTCGCTATTCGCGAAGCAACCGAAGAAGAACTGGCTCATGGCCACGTTCACGGTCCGCACGGTCACGATCATGACCACGATCATGACGGTTGCTGCGGCGGCCACGGTCACGATCACGGCCATGACCACGGGAAAGGTGGTTGCGGCGGTAATGGCGGTTGCGGCTGCCACTAATACGCGTCGTCTTTCGCGTTGCAGGGGTGTTGGCTTCACTTTCAAACCCCGGTCGCATAGTTTTCTGTGCTCCCGGGGATTTTCAAGTTTGCCGCCTGCCTGCAACTCGACATTCATAGCGTCATTGATAAGCGGGGAAACCCGCTTTTTTTACGCCTCAATAATGGGGCGGCGGCGTCTCTTCTGAAGGGGATGCCATGTGCGAAGGCTGGCTGGCTTTGAGTTTTTCAGCCATTAACCGCAGATGTTCACGCAGCTTCGCCATTTCCAGTTCATGGGCGACAACCGTCTGGTTTAATTCCTCGATGGTCATCTCCTGAAAAGCCAACCGGCTTTCCAGTTCTGCCAGTCGCGCTTCTGTTGTTAACTCTTGCATACATCACCTCTGGATTGCGTCCGGCCCGATTTTCGTTAAACGGGCGAATTTTACTGAACTTTGCCGCCAGGTACAGCTCTGGCAAAGAAAAGCAGAAACTTATTTAAACAAAAATAGTCAGAAAACAGGTGAATTCAGGTGGTGTCCTTATGTTGATTTCCACCGCAACGCTTTATAGTACGTCTCTTACTTTTTGTTTAACCCTGGGGCGAGATGCCCCGGCCCCTGGAGAAATGGATGAAATCACTGTTTAAAGTCACGCTGCTGGCGACCACGATGGCCGTCGCCCTTCACGCACCGATCTCTTTCGCTGCCGATGCTGCTGCAAAGAAAGAACCGGCTGCAGCAGCTGACAGCAAAGCGGCATTTAAAAATGACGACCAGAAATCCGCCTATGCACTGGGCGCTTCGCTGGGCCGCTACATGGAAAACTCGCTGAAAGAGCAGGAAAAACTGGGCATCAAACTGGATAAAGCTCAGCTGATCGCCGGTGTTCAGGACGCGTTTGCCGATAAGAGCAAACTGAGCGACCAGGAGATTGAGCAAACTCTGCAAGCGTTTGAAACGCGTGTGAAAACTGCCGCGCAGGATCGCATGGAAAAAGACGCTGCTGATAACGAAGCGAAAGGCAAAGCCTTCCGTGACACCTTCGCTAAAGAGAAAGGTGTGAAAACCTCCGATACCGGTCTGCTGTACAAAGTAGAGAAAGAAGGTACTGGCGATGCACCGAAAGACAGCGACACGGTTGTTGTGAACTACAAAGGTACGCTGATCGACGGTAAAGAGTTCGATAACTCTTATACCCGTGGTGAGCCGCTCTCTTTCCGTCTTGACGGTGTTATCCCTGGCTGGACCGAAGGCCTGAAAAACATCAAGAAAGGCGGCAAGATCAAACTGGTTATCCCGCCGGCACTGGCTTACGGGAAAACTGGCGTTCCGGGTATTCCGGCTAACTCCACGCTGGTATTCGATGTAGAGCTGTTGGATATCAAGGCCGCGCCGAAAGCCGATGCTGCAGCACCGAAAGCTGACGCCCCGGCGGCAGATGCTGCTCCGGCAGCCGGTGATAAAGCTGCTGATGCGAAAGCCGCAGACACCAGTAAGAAATAAAATTTGCAATAGCGCCGCCTTCGGGCGGCGTTTTTTTTTGCAGCAGGGATATAATTCTGGAAAGCTTAACCTACGATGTATTAATTTATATCCCCATATAAATACTGAGCCTGCCCTGAAAACATAACGACAGGCTCCTGAAAAGGAGTGTTTTTTTTCATGTCCAGGTCGCTATTAACCAACGAAACCAGTGAACTTGATTTGCTGGATCAACGTCCTTTCGATCAGACCGACTTCGATATCCTCAAATCCTATGAAGCGGTGGTGGACGGGTTAGCGATGCTCATTGGCAGCCACTGTGAAATCGTTTTGCACTCCCTGCAAGATTTGAAATGTTCCGCAATCCGTATTGCCAATGGCGAACACACAGGGCGTAAAATTGGCTCGCCCATCACCGATCTCGCTCTGCGCATGCTGCACGATATGACCGGTGCCGACAGTAGCGTATCGAAGTGCTACTTCACGCGCGCGAAAAGCGGTGTGCTGATGAAGTCCGTCACTATCGCTATTCGTAACCGCGATCACCGCGTGATTGGTCTGCTGTGCATCAACATGAATCTTGATGTGCCGTTCTCGCAAATCATGAGCACCTTTGTGCCGCCGGAAACGCCAGATGTTGGCTCTTCGGTGAACTTTGCTTCCTCGGTGGAAGATCTGGTCATGCAAACGCTGGAGTTCACCATTGAAGAGGTTAACGCCGATCGTAACGTTTCTAACAACGCCAAGAATCGCCAGATCGTACTGAACCTCTACGAGAAAGGCATTTTCGATATCAAAGACGCTATCAACCAGGTCGCCGATCGCCTCAATATTTCAAAACACACCGTGTATCTCTATATCCGCCAGTTCAAAAGCGGCGATTTTTCCGTACAGGATCGTTAATGCGTTTTGCCCTGATGGTCACCGGCCCGGCCTACGGTACGCAACAGGCCAGCAGCGCGTACCAGTTTGCGCAGGCGCTACTGGATGCCGGACATACGTTGGCAAGCGTCTTTTTTTATCGCGAAGGGGTGAGCAATGCGAACGCGCTCACGGCACCCGCCAGTGATGAATTTGACTTGGTTCGCGCCTGGCAACGCCTGCATGAGGAACACCAGGTCGAGTTACATATCTGCGTTGCTGCCGCGCTGCGCCGCGGTGTTGTTGATGCTGCCGAAGCACAGCGGCTGGCGCTGCCTGGTGCAAATCTGCAAGCCGGATTTTCACTGACCGGTCTTGGCGCGCTGGCGGAAGCTGCACTTTCTTGCGATCGGGTGGTGCAATTCTGATGAAACGTATCGCCTTTGTATTTACTTCTGCGCCGCATGGCTCCTCTTCGGGTCGCGAAGGGCTGGATGCGTTGCTGGCGACTTCTGCGTTCACCGACGATATCGGCGTGTTTTTTATTGGTGATGGTGTATTCCAGTTGCTGGCCAATCAGCAGCCGGATGCGGTATTAGCGCGCGATTACATCTCGACGTTTAAAGTTCTGCCGCTTTATGACATCGATCAGTGTTGGCTGTGTGCGGCTTCGCTGCGTGAGCGTGGGTTAGGCGAGGAGACAACATTCGTGTTGCCGGCTCAGCGTCTGGAGCCGGACGCGCTACGCGAAAAGCTGGATAATTACACCGTCGTTCTGACCTTTTGAGGCATTTATGCTGCATACCTTGTCCCGCTCTCCCTGGCAGTGTGATATGGCGTCGATGCTCCGTTTGCTGCGCCCCGGCGACGATCTGCTGCTGCTTTCAGATGGCGTAACGGCGGCCCTGCAAAACGGGCGTTATGTTGAGTTATTGCTAAACGCCCCCATAACAGTGCACGCGCTGAATGACGACATCGATGCCCGTGGTTTGGGTGGTCAAATTTCAAGCAGCGTCGTCAGGGTTGGCTATACTGATTTCGTTAGCCTGACGGTGAAAAACGCTGTTCAGATGCATTGGTAATGTGTGATCGCTGTATATTTCTTGACACCTTTTAAGCACAGCCATAAAATTCTGCGTCCTCATATTATATGAGGTCGTTTTATTACGTGTTTACGAAGCAAAAGCTAAAACCAGGAGCTATTTAATGGCAACAGTTAACCAGCTGGTACGCAAACCACGCGCTCGCAAAGTTGCAAAAAGCAACGTGCCTGCGTTGGAAGCATGCCCGCAAAAACGTGGTGTATGTACTCGCGTATATACTACCACCCCGAAAAAACCGAACTCCGCACTGCGTAAAGTATGTCGTGTTCGTTTGACCAACGGTTTTGAAGTGACTTCCTACATCGGTGGTGAAGGTCACAACCTGCAGGAGCACTCCGTGATCCTGATCCGTGGCGGTCGTGTAAAAGACCTCCCGGGTGTTCGTTACCATACTGTACGTGGCGCGCTCGACTGCTCCGGTGTTAAAGACCGTAAGCAATCTCGCTCCAAATACGGCGTGAAACGTCCTAAGGCTTAATGGTTCTCCGTTAAGTAAGGCCAAACTGTTTTAACTTTAATGTCAAACTAAACTCTTAGAGTTTTGGACAATCCTGAATTAACAACGGAGTATTTCCATGCCACGTCGTCGTGTTATTGGTCAGCGTAAAATTCTGCCGGATCCGAAGTTCGGATCAGAACTGCTGGCTAAATTTGTCAATATCCTGATGGTAGATGGTAAAAAATCTACTGCAGAAGCAATTGTATACAGCGCGCTTGAGACCCTGGCTCAGCGTTCTGGTAAAAATGAACTGGAAGCTTTCGAAGTAGCTCTCGAAAACGTGCGCCCGACTGTCGAAGTTAAGTCTCGCCGCGTTGGTGGTTCTACTTATCAGGTTCCGGTTGAAGTTCGTCCGGTTCGTCGCAATGCTCTGGCAATGCGTTGGATCGTTGAAGCTGCTCGTAAACGCGGTGATAAATCCATGGCTCTGCGCCTGGCGAACGAACTTTCCGATGCTGCAGACAACAAAGGTACTGCAGTTAAGAAACGTGAAGACGTTCACCGTATGGCCGAAGCCAACAAGGCGTTCGCTCACTACCGTTGGTAATCCCTTCGGAGTTTTAGTCACATGGCGGGCGCTTCAAGTAAGTAGCCCGCCGTTTGGCAACTTAAATCTGAACGCCTAAAGAGACAAACGAGGAATCAAATGGCTCGTACAACACCCATCGCACGCTACCGTAACATTGGTATCAGTGCGCACATCGACGCCGGTAAAACCACGACTACCGAACGTATTCTGTTCTACACCGGTGTAAACCACAAAATCGGTGAAGTTCATGACGGCGCCGCAACCATGGACTGGATGGAGCAGGAGCAGGAGCGTGGTATCACCATTACCTCCGCAGCGACTACTGCATTTTGGTCTGGTATGGCGAAGCAGTATGAACCGCATCGCGTAAACATCATCGACACCCCGGGGCACGTTGACTTCACCATCGAAGTAGAACGTTCCATGCGTGTTCTTGACGGTGCGGTAATGGTTTACTGCGCCGTTGGTGGTGTTCAGCCGCAGTCTGAAACCGTATGGCGTCAGGCAAACAAATATAAAGTTCCGCGCATCGCGTTCGTTAACAAAATGGACCGTATGGGCGCTAACTTCCTGAAAGTTGTTGGTCAGATCAAAACCCGTCTGGGCGCGAACCCGGTTCCGCTGCAGCTGGCAATTGGTGCTGAAGAAGGTTTCACCGGTGTTGTTGACCTGGTGAAAATGAAAGCCATCAACTGGAACGATGCAGACCAGGGCGTTACCTTCGAATACGAAGATATCCCGGCTGAGATGCAGGACCTGGCTGACGAATGGCACCAGAACCTGATCGAATCCGCTGCTGAAGCTTCTGAAGAGCTGATGGAGAAATACCTGGGTGGTGAAGAACTGACTGAAGAAGAGATCAAAAAAGCTCTGCGTCAGCGTGTTCTGAACAACGAAATCATCCTGGTAACTTGTGGTTCTGCGTTTAAGAACAAAGGTGTTCAGGCGATGCTGGATGCGGTAGTTGACTACCTGCCGTCCCCGACTGACGTACCTGCGATCAACGGTATCCTGGACGATGGTAAAGATACTCCGGCTGAGCGTCACGCAAGTGATGAAGAGCCGTTCTCTGCGCTGGCGTTCAAAATCGCTACCGACCCGTTTGTTGGTAACCTGACCTTCTTCCGTGTGTACTCCGGTGTGGTTAACTCTGGCGATACCATCCTGAACTCCGTGAAAGCTGCGCGTGAGCGTTTCGGTCGTATCGTTCAGATGCACGCTAACAAACGTGAAGAGATCAAAGAAGTTCGCGCTGGCGACATCGCTGCTGCTATCGGTCTGAAAGACGTGACTACTGGTGACACCCTGTGTGACCCGGATCACCCGATCATTCTGGAACGTATGGAATTCCCGGAACCGGTAATCTCCATCGCGGTAGAACCGAAAACCAAAGCTGACCAGGAAAAAATGGGTCTGGCTCTGGGCCGTCTGGCGAAAGAAGACCCGTCATTCCGCGTATGGACTGATGAAGAATCTAACCAGACTATTATCGCCGGTATGGGTGAGCTGCACCTCGACATCATCGTTGACCGTATGAAACGTGAATTCAACGTTGAAGCGAACGTTGGTAAACCTCAGGTTGCTTACCGTGAAGCGATTCGTGCGAAAGTTACCGATATCGAAGGTAAACACGCTAAGCAGTCTGGTGGTCGCGGCCAATACGGTCATGTTGTTATCGACATGTACCCGCTGGAGCCGGGCTCTAACCCGAAAGGTTACGAGTTCATCAACGACATCAAAGGTGGTGTAATTCCTGGCGAATACATCCCGGCCGTTGATAAAGGTATCCAGGAACAGCTGAAATCTGGTCCGCTGGCGGGTTACCCGGTAGTTGATCTCGGTGTGCGTCTGCACTTCGGTTCTTACCACGACGTTGACTCCTCTGAACTGGCGTTTAAACTGGCTGCGTCTATTGCCTTTAAAGATGGCTTTAAGAAAGCGAAACCAGTTCTGCTTGAGCCGATCATGAAGGTTGAAGTAGAGACTCCGGAAGAGAACACCGGTGACGTAATCGGTGACCTTAGCCGTCGTCGCGGTATGCTGCGCGGTCAGGAATCTGAAGTTACTGGCGTTAAGATCCACGCTGAAGTTCCGCTGTCTGAAATGTTCGGATATGCAACTCAGCTGCGTTCTCTGACCAAAGGTCGTGCATCTTATACTATGGAATTCCTGAAGTATGATGATGCGCCGAACAACGTTGCTCAGGCCGTAATTGAAGCCCGTGGTAAATAAGCCGCAGGGTTAAAACCAAAGTCCCGTGCTCTCTCCAAAGAGGGAGAGCACTATAGTAAGGAATAAAGCCGTGTCTAAAGAAAAATTTGAACGTACAAAACCGCACGTTAACGTCGGTACTATCGGCCACGTTGACCATGGTAAAACTACTCTGACCGCTGCAATCACTACCGTTCTGGCAAAAACCTACGGTGGTTCTGCTCGCGCATTCGACCAGATCGATAACGCGCCGGAAGAAAAAGCTCGTGGTATCACCATCAACACATCTCACGTTGAATATGACACCCCGACTCGCCACTACGCACACGTAGACTGCCCGGGCCACGCCGACTATGTTAAAAACATGATCACCGGTGCTGCGCAGATGGACGGCGCGATCCTGGTTGTTGCTGCGACTGACGGCCCGATGCCGCAGACCCGTGAGCACATCCTGCTGGGTCGTCAGGTAGGCGTTCCGTACATCATCGTGTTCCTGAACAAATGTGACATGGTTGATGACGAAGAGCTGCTGGAACTGGTTGAGATGGAAGTTCGTGAACTGCTGTCTCAGTATGATTTCCCGGGCGACGACACGCCGATCGTTCGTGGTTCTGCTCTGAAAGCGCTGGAAGGCGAAGCAGAGTGGGAAGCGAAAATCATCGAACTGGCTGGCTTCCTGGATTCCTACATTCCGGAACCAGAGCGTGCGATTGACAAGCCGTTCCTGCTGCCGATCGAAGACGTATTCTCCATCTCCGGTCGTGGTACCGTTGTTACCGGTCGTGTAGAGCGCGGTATCATCAAAGTGGGTGAAGAAGTTGAAATCGTTGGTATCAAAGACACCGCGAAATCCACCTGTACCGGCGTTGAAATGTTCCGCAAACTGCTGGACGAAGGTCGTGCTGGTGAGAACGTAGGTGTTCTGCTGCGTGGTATCAAACGTGAAGAAATCGAACGTGGTCAGGTACTGGCTAAGCCGGGTTCCATCAAGCCGCACACCAAATTCGAATCTGAAGTTTATATCCTGTCCAAAGATGAAGGCGGCCGTCACACTCCGTTCTTCAAAGGCTACCGTCCGCAGTTCTACTTCCGTACAACTGACGTGACTGGCACCATCGAACTGCCGGAAGGCGTTGAAATGGTAATGCCGGGCGACAACATCAAAATGGTTGTTACCCTGATTCACCCGATTGCGATGGACGATGGTCTGCGTTTCGCAATCCGTGAAGGCGGCCGTACCGTTGGCGCGGGCGTTGTAGCAAAAGTTCTGGGCTAATTAATTAGCTTTGAATTGAAAAAGGGCGCCTCGGCGCCCTTTTTGCTGCCCGTGATTTAGTGTCGAAAGATTTATTCGAAATGAAGCTCTGCATCGTGCGAGCAGCTTTACAGTTACGCTATTGTAATCGCAACCATTCTCATTTACACTTTGCGCAGAAATTGAACGGGAGTGATCATGTACGTTTGTTTGTGTAATGGTGTGAGTGATAAAAAAATTCGCCAGGCAGTGCGCCAGTTTCATCCTCAATCATTTCAGCAGCTCCGCAAATTTGTTCCGGTTGGAAATCAGTGTGGTAAATGTGTTCGCGCAGCCAGAGAGATCATGCAAGACGAACTTACCCAGATGCCGGAATATAAAGAGATTGCCTGAGTCCTTATCTTTTTTTTGACATCCTTGTAGCCCCATCTACGCTTCAATGAGTGGAAGCGGAGGGACTACATAATGAAAGGTGATGTTAAAATCATAAATTATCTCAATAAATTATTGGGAAATGAGCTTGTCGCAATAAACCAATACTTTCTCCATGCGAGAATGTTTAAAAACTGGGGGCTGACACGCCTCAACGATGTTGAATACCATGAATCTATTGATGAAATGAAACACGCCGATCTCTACATCGAGCGTATTTTATTTCTTGAGGGTATCCCTAATTTGCAGGATTTGGGGAAACTCGGCATTGGCGAAGACGTTGAAGAGATGTTGCAATCCGATCTCAGACTGGAACTGGAAGGCGCGAAGGATCTGCGCGAAGCCATCGCTTATGCGGACAGCGTTCATGACTACGTTAGCCGCGATATGATGATCAATATTCTCGCCGAAGAAGAGCATCATATTGACTGGCTGGAAACAGAACTGGATCTGATAAGCAAAATTGGCATTCAGAACTATCTCCAGTCGCAAATCAAAGTGGAAGAGTAGTTGGTATCACAAAATGGTATCCCGTCAGTAAACCCGCTGCCGCCAGAAATGGCCCGAAAGGCAGTGGGTTTTTTAATGCCTGCAAACTTTGCGATCTGAGCGCGTTGATACTCACCACACAGCAGGCCAGTAAGGCGGCGATAAAAACCAGACCGGGTAAATTCTGCCAACCATGCCAGGCCCCGAGAGCCGAAAGATATTTTACATCACCATAGCCAAGCCCTTCTTTGCCGCGCAACTCTTTGTAGCCCCAATAAATAACAGCGAACCCTATGTAACCTGCCGCCGCGCCGATAACGGCTTGCTTCAATGATTCAGCATTTGCGAAGCAGTGCCAAATTAGTCCCGCCCAAAGAAGAGGGCAGGTGAAACGATCTGGCAGTAACCCGTTACGGATGTCGTGCCAGACAAGTATCATATTGAGTAACAGATAAACAGCGAGAAAAAACATGGCGTCCTGCCATATATGTCAGTAACGGGTGACATGCAGAGTGCGAAATTGCTGTGTGAAAGCCAATTCACTATTACTGAGGTTGCGTAGATGCTCGTGAGAAATGACGTTGGCTTTTTTGCTGTTACGTAAATCCTGCGCGCAGGCGCGCAGCACTGCTTAATTTCTAAACTGCGCTTGCGTCTGGCTCAAATTTACGTATAATGCGCGGGCTTGTCGTAAATGACGGCGGGTTCAATCTGAACCACAACGGTGTTGTTTAGCCGTTACAATGCTCCCAATCGGGGGGCTACGTAAGAACGATTACACTCCCCCATCAATCGTAATGGGTGTGAGGAGTAATTATTTTCGTCTATAAATAATTGGAGCTCTGGTCTCATGCAGAACCAAAGAATCCGTATCCGTCTTAAAGCGTTTGATCATCGTCTGATCGATCAATCAACCGCGGAAATCGTCGAGACTGCTAAGCGCACTGGTGCGCAAGTCCGTGGTCCGATCCCGCTGCCGACCCGCAAAGAGCGCTTCACCGTTCTGATCTCCCCGCACGTTAACAAAGACGCGCGCGATCAGTACGAAATTCGCACTCACAAGCGTCTGGTTGACATCGTTGAGCCAACCGAGAAAACCGTTGATGCTCTGATGCGTCTGGACCTGGCTGCCGGTGTAGACGTGCAGATCAGCCTGGGTTAATCAGGTCATCGAGCGATTGAGAGGTTGAAACAATGATTGGTTTAGTCGGTAAAAAAGTGGGCATGACCCGCATCTTCACTGAAGATGGCGTATCTATCCCAGTAACCGTAATCGAAGTTGAAGCAAACCGCGTTACTCAGGTTAAAGACCTGGCTAACGATGGCTACCGCGCAATCCAGGTTACCACCGGTGCTAAAAAAGCTAACCGTGTAACCAAACCGGAAGCGGGTCACTTCGCTAAAGCTGGCGTTGAAGCTGGCCGTGGTCTGTGGGAATTCCGTCTTGCTGACGGCGAAGAATTCACCGTAGGTCAGGACATTAGCGTTGAGCTGTTTGCTGAAGTTAAAAAAGTTGACGTAACTGGCACCTCTAAAGGTAAAGGTTTCGCAGGTACCGTTAAGCGCTGGAACTTCCGTACCCAGGACGCTACCCACGGTAACTCCCTGTCTCACCGCGTTCCGGGTTCTATCGGTCAGAACCAGACTCCGGGCAAAGTGTTCAAGGGCAAGAAAATGGCAGGTCAGCTGGGTAATGAGCGCGTAACCGTTCAGAGCCTGGACGTAGTACGTGTTGACGCTGAGCGCAACCTGCTGCTGGTTAAAGGTGCTGTCCCGGGTGCAACCGGTAGCGACCTGATCGTTAAACCAGCTGTGAAGGCGTGAGGAGATAGCAATGGAATTAGTATTGAAAGACGCGCAGAGCGCGCTGACTGTTTCCGAAACTACCTTCGGTCGTGACTTCAACGAAGCGCTGGTACACCAGGTTGTTGTTGCTTACGCAGCTGGTGCTCGTCAGGGTACTCGTGCTCAGAAGACCCGTGCTGAAGTAACTGGTTCCGGTAAAAAACCGTGGCGCCAGAAAGGCACCGGCCGTGCTCGTTCTGGTTCTATCAAGAGCCCGATCTGGCGTTCTGGTGGCGTGACCTTCGCTGCGCGTCCGCAGGACCACAGTCAAAAAGTTAACAAAAAGATGTACCGCGGCGCGCTGAAAAGCATCCTGTCCGAACTGGTACGTCAGGATCGTCTGATCGTTGTCGAGCAGTTCTCTGTTGAAGCGCCGAAAACCAAGCTGCTGGCTCAGAAACTGAAAGACATGGCTCTGGAAGATGTGCTGATCATCACCGGTGAGCTGGACGAGAACCTGTTCCTGGCCGCGCGCAACCTGCACAAGGTTGATGTTCGCGACGCGACTGGTATCGACCCGGTTAGCCTGATCGCCTTCGACAAAGTCGTAATGACTGCTGATGCTGTTAAGCAAGTTGAGGAGATGCTGGCATGATTCGTGAAGAACGTCTGCTGAAGGTGCTGCGCGCACCGCACGTTTCTGAAAAAGCGTCTACTGCGATGGAAAAAACAAACACCATCGTTCTCAAAGTTGCTAAAGACGCGACCAAAGCAGAAATCAAAGCTGCTGTGCAGAAACTGTTTGAAGTCGAAGTCGAAGTCGTTAACACCCTGGTAGTTAAAGGGAAAGTTAAACGTCACGGACAGCGTATCGGTCGTCGTAGCGACTGGAAAAAAGCTTACGTCACCCTGAAAGAAGGCCAGAATCTGGACTTCGTTGGCGGCGCTGAGTAAGTCGGAGGAGTAATACAATGGCAGTTGTTAAATGTAAACCGACATCTCCGGGTCGTCGCCACGTTGTTAAAGTGGTTAACCCTGAGCTGCACAAGGGCAAACCTTTTGCTCCGTTGCTGGAAAAAAACAGCAAATCCGGTGGTCGTAACAACAATGGCCGTATCACCACTCGTCATATCGGTGGTGGCCACAAGCAGGCTTACCGTATTGTTGACTTCAAACGCAACAAAGATGGTATCCCGGCAGTTGTTGAACGTCTTGAGTACGATCCGAACCGTTCCGCGAACATCGCGCTGGTTCTGTACAAAGATGGCGAACGCCGTTACATCCTGGCCCCTAAAGGCCTGAAAGCTGGCGACCAGATTCAGTCTGGCGTTGATGCTGCAATCAAAGCAGGCAACACCCTGCCGATGCGCAATATCCCGGTTGGTTCTACCGTTCATAACGTAGAAATGAAACCAGGTAAAGGCGGTCAGCTGGCGCGTTCCGCTGGTACTTACGTTCAGATCGTTGCTCGCGATGGTGCTTATGTCACCCTGCGTCTGCGTTCTGGTGAAATGCGTAAAGTCGAAGCAGAATGCCGCGCGACTCTGGGCGAAGTTGGCAATGCTGAGCATATGCTGCGCGTTCTGGGTAAAGCAGGTGCTGCACGCTGGCGTGGTGTTCGTCCTACCGTTCGCGGTACTGCGATGAACCCAGTCGACCACCCACATGGTGGTGGTGAAGGTCGTAACTTTGGTAAGCACCCGGTAACTCCGTGGGGCGTTCAGACCAAAGGTAAGAAGACCCGCAGCAACAAGCGTACTGATAAATTCATCGTACGTCGCCGTAGCAAATAATTTTAGAGGATAAGCCATGCCACGTTCTCTCAAGAAAGGTCCTTTTATTGACCTGCACTTGCTGAAGAAGGTAGAGAAAGCGGTGGAAAGCGGAGACAAGAAGCCCCTGCGCACTTGGTCCCGTCGTTCAACGATCTTTCCTAACATGATCGGTTTGACCATCGCTGTCCATAATGGTCGTCAGCACGTTCCGGTATTTGTTTCCGACGAAATGGTCGGTCACAAACTGGGTGAATTCGCACCGACTCGTACTTATCGCGGCCACGCTGCTGATAAAAAAGCGAAGAAGAAATAAGGTAGGAGGAAGAGATGGAAACTTTAGCTCAACATCGCCATGCTCGTTCTTCTGCTCAGAAGGTTCGCCTTGTTGCTGACCTGATTCGCGGTAAGAAAGTGTCGCAGGCCCTGGATATTCTGACCTACACCAATAAGAAAGCGGCTGTACTGGTCAAGAAAGTTCTGGAATCTGCCATTGCTAACGCTGAACACAACGATGGCGCTGACATTGACGATCTGAAAGTTGCGAAAATTTTCGTAGACGAAGGCCCGAGCATGAAGCGCATTATGCCGCGTGCAAAAGGTCGTGCAGATCGCATCCTGAAGCGCACCAGCCACATCACTGTGGTTGTGTCCGATCGCTGAGACTCTGGAGACTAGCAATGGGTCAGAAAGTACATCCTAATGGTATTCGCCTGGGTATTGTAAAACCATGGAACTCAACCTGGTTTGCGAACACCAAAGAATTCGCTGACAACCTGGACAGCGATTTTAAAGTACGTCAGTACCTGACTAAGGAACTGGCTAAAGCGTCTGTATCTCGTATCGTTATCGAGCGTCCGGCTAAGAGCATCCGTGTGACCATTCACACTGCTCGCCCGGGTATCGTTATCGGTAAAAAAGGTGAAGACGTTGAAAAACTGCGCAAGGTCGTAGCGGATATCGCTGGCGTTCCTGCTCAGATCAATATCGCCGAAGTTCGTAAACCTGAACTGGACGCAAAACTGGTTGCTGACAGCATCACTTCTCAGCTGGAACGTCGTGTAATGTTCCGTCGTGCTATGAAGCGTGCTGTACAGAACGCAATGCGTCTGGGCGCTAAAGGTATCAAAGTTGAAGTTAGCGGCCGTCTGGGCGGCGCGGAAATCGCACGTACCGAATGGTACCGTGAAGGTCGCGTTCCGCTGCACACTCTGCGTGCTGACATCGACTACAACACCTCCGAAGCGCACACCACTTACGGTGTAATCGGCGTAAAAGTGTGGATCTTCAAAGGCGAGATCCTTGGTGGTATGGCTGCAGTTGAACAACCGGAAAAACCGGCTGCTCAACCTAAAAAGCAGCAGCGTAAAGGCCGTAAATAAGGAGCGTCGCTGATGTTACAACCAAAGCGTACAAAATTCCGTAAAGTGCACAAAGGCCGCAACCGTGGTCTCGCGCAGGGCACGGATGTGAGCTTCGGCACTTACGGTCTGAAAGCTGTTGGCCGTGGTCGTCTGACCGCTCGTCAGATCGAAGCAGCACGTCGTGCTATGACTCGTGCTGTTAAGCGTCAGGGTAAGATCTGGATCCGTGTATTCCCGGACAAACCAATCACCGAGAAGCCGCTGGAAGTTCGTATGGGTAAAGGTAAAGGTAACGTAGAGTATTGGGTTGCCTTGATTCAGCCGGGTAAAGTCCTGTACGAAATGGACGGTGTTCCGGAAGAGCTGGCCCGTGAAGCCTTCGAGCTGGCAGCAGCAAAACTGCCGATTAAAACCACCTTTGTAACTAAGACGGTGATGTAATGAAAGCAAAAGAGCTGCGTGAAAAGAGCGTTGAAGAGCTGAACA
The DNA here is from genome assembly GCF_015167415.1 of Kosakonia pseudosacchari. Classification (NCBI taxonomy): domain Bacteria; kingdom Pseudomonadati; phylum Pseudomonadota; class Gammaproteobacteria; order Enterobacterales; family Enterobacteriaceae; genus Kosakonia; species Kosakonia pseudosacchari. The sequence goes on along the minus strand of NZ_CP063425.1, from coordinate 4,443,359 downwards.
CCGAGCTGCTTAACCTGCTGCGCGAGCAGTTCAACCTGCGTATGCAGGCTGCAAGTGGCCAGCTGCAACAGACTCACCTGTTGAAGCAAGTGCGTCGTGATGTCGCACGCGTTAAGACTTTACTGACTGAGAAGGCGGGTGCGTAATGACCGATAAAATCCGTACTCTGCAAGGTCGTGTTGTTAGCGACAAAATGGAGAAATCCATTGTTGTAGCTATCGAGCGTTTCGTGAAACACCCGATCTACGGTAAATTCATCAAACGTACGACTAAACTGCACGTACATGACGAGAACAACGAATGCGGTACCGGCGACGTGGTTGAAATCCGCGAATGCCGTCCGCTGTCCAAGACTAAGTCCTGGACGCTGGTTCGCGTTGTAGAGAAAGCGATTCTGTAATAGAGTACGCGTTCTCAAACGAATAAACGGCTCAGCGATGGGCCGTTTATTTTTTCTACCCATATCAAGGAAGCGGTGTTATAATGCTGCGCCCCCGATATGGGGCTTTTTATCGACCCTGATTTTAGGGTCTTCAGTAGTAGTTGACATTAGCGGAGCACTGAAATGATCCAAGAACAGACTATGCTGAACGTCGCCGACAACTCCGGTGCACGTCGCGTAATGTGTATCAAGGTTCTGGGTGGCTCGCACCGTCGCTACGCAGGCGTAGGCGACATCATCAAGATCACCATCAAAGAAGCAATTCCGCGTGGTAAGGTCAAAAAAGGTGATGTGCTGAAGGCGGTAGTGGTGCGCACCAAGAAGGGTGTTCGTCGCCCTGACGGTTCTGTCGTTCGCTTCGATGGTAATGCTTGTGTTCTTCTGAACAACAACAGCGAGCAGCCTATCGGTACGCGTATTTTTGGGCCGGTTACTCGTGAACTTCGTTCTGAGAAGTTTATGAAAATCATCTCTCTGGCACCAGAAGTACTCTAAGGAGCGAATCATGGCAGCTAAAATCCGTCGTGATGACGAAGTTATCGTGTTAACCGGTAAAGATAAAGGTAAGCGCGGTAAAGTAAAAAATGTTCTGTCTTCCGGCAAGATCATTGTTGAAGGTATCAACCTGGTTAAGAAACATCAGAAGCCGGTTCCGGCCCTGAACCAACCGGGTGGCATCGTTGAAAAAGAAGCTGCAATTCAGGTTTCTAACGTTGCAATCTTCAATGCGGCAACCGGCAAGGCCGACCGTGTAGGCTTTAGATTCGAAGACGGCAAAAAAGTCCGTTTCTTTAAATCTAACAGCGAAACTATCAAGTAATTTGGAGTAGTACGATGGCGAAACTGCATGATTACTACAAAGACGAAGTAGTTAAGAAACTCATGACTGAGTTTAACTACAATTCTGTCATGCAAGTCCCTCGGGTCGAGAAGATCACCCTGAATATGGGTGTTGGTGAAGCGATCGCTGACAAGAAACTGCTGGATAACGCAGCAGCTGACCTGGCAGCAATCTCCGGTCAAAAACCGTTGATCACCAAAGCGCGCAAATCTGTTGCGGGCTTCAAAATCCGTCAGGGCTATCCGATCGGCTGTAAAGTGACTCTGCGTGGCGAACGCATGTGGGAGTTCTTTGAGCGCCTGATCACTATTGCTGTACCGCGTATCCGTGACTTCCGTGGCTTGTCCGCTAAGTCTTTCGACGGTCGTGGTAACTACAGCATGGGTGTCCGTGAGCAGATCATCTTCCCAGAAATCGACTACGATAAAGTCGACCGCGTGCGTGGTTTGGATATTACCATTACCACTACTGCGAAATCTGACGAAGAAGGCCGTGCTCTGCTGGCTGCCTTTGACTTCCCGTTCCGCAAGTAAGGTAGGGTTACTTCATGGCTAAGCAATCTATGAAAGCACGCGAAGTTAAACGCGTAGCTTTAGCTGAAAAATACTTCGCGAAACGCGCTGAACTGAAAGCGATCATTTCTGATGTGAACGCTTCCGACGAAGATCGTTGGAACGCTGTTCTCAAGCTGCAGAGTCTGCCGCGTGATTCCAGCCCGTCTCGTCAGCGTAACCGCTGCCGCCAAACTGGTCGTCCGCACGGTTTCCTGCGGAAGTTCGGGTTGAGCCGTATTAAGGTCCGTGAATCCGCTATGCGCGGTGAAATCCCGGGTCTGAAAAAGGCTAGCTGGTAATTGTCACCAATTGAATCACGGGAGTAAAGACAGATGAGCATGCAAGATCCGATCGCGGATATGCTGACCCGTATCCGTAACGGTCAGGCCGCGAACAAAGCTGCGGTCACCATGCCTTCCTCCAGGCTGAAAGTGGCAATTGCCAACGTGCTGAAGGAAGAAGGTTTTATTGAAGATTTCAAAATTGAAGGCGACACCAAGCCGGAACTGGAAGTGACTCTTAAATACTTCCAGGGTAAAGCTGTGGTAGAAAGCATTCAGCGTATCAGCCGCCCAGGTCTGCGCATCTATAAGAAAAAAGATGAGCTGCCGAAAGTTATGGGTGGTATGGGTATCGCAGTTGTTTCTACCTCTAAAGGTGTTATGACTGATCGTGCAGCGCGCCAGGCTGGTCTTGGTGGCGAAATTATCTGCTACGTAGCCTAATCGGAGGAAAAAATGTCTCGTGTTGCTAAAGCACCGGTCGTTATTCCTGCCGGCGTTGACGTAAAAATCAACGGTCAGGTTATCACGATCAAAGGTAAAAACGGCGAGCTGACTCGTACTCTCAACGATGCTGTTGTAGTTAACCAGGCAGACAATGCTCTGACTTTCGGTCCGCGTGATGGTTACGTGGACGGTTGGGCTCAGGCTGGTACCGCGCGTGCCCTGCTGAACTCAATGGTTATCGGTGTTACCGAAGGCTTCACTAAGAAGCTGCAGCTGGTTGGTGTAGGTTACCGCGCAGCGGTCAAAGGGAATGTAGTAAACCTGGCTCTGGGTTTCTCTCATCCTGTTGATCATCAACTGCCGGCCGGTATCACTGCAGAATGTCCGTCACAGACTGAAATCGTGCTGAAAGGCGCGGATAAGCAGGTGATTGGCCAGGTTGCAGCAGATCTGCGCGCCTACCGTCGTCCTGAGCCTTATAAAGGCAAGGGTGTTCGTTACGCCGACGAAGTCGTGCGTACCAAAGAGGCTAAGAAGAAGTAAGGTAACACTATGGATAAGAAATCTGCTCGTATCCGTCGTGCGACCCGCGCACGCCGCAAGCTCAAAGAGCTTGGTGCGACTCGCCTGGTGGTACATCGTACCCCGCGTCATATCTACGCCCAGGTAATCGCATCGAATGGTTCTGAAGTTCTGGTAGCTGCTTCTACTGTAGAAAAAGCTATCTCTGAACAACTGAAGTACACCGGTAACAAAGACGCGGCTGCAGCTGTGGGTAAAGCTGTAGCTGAACGCGCTCTGGAAAAAGGCATCAAAGATGTTTCCTTTGACCGTTCCGGGTTCCAATATCATGGTCGCGTCCAGGCACTGGCAGATGCTGCCCGTGAAGCTGGCCTTCAGTTCTAAGGTAGAGGTGTAAGATGGCTCACATCGAAAAACAAGCTGGCGAACTGCAGGAAAAGCTGATCGCGGTAAACCGCGTATCTAAAACCGTTAAAGGTGGTCGTATTTTCTCCTTCACAGCTCTGACTGTTGTTGGCGATGGTAATGGTCGCGTTGGTTTTGGTTACGGTAAAGCCCGCGAAGTTCCGGCAGCGATCCAGAAAGCGATGGAAAAAGCCCGTCGCAATATGATTAACGTCGCGCTGAACCACGGCACCCTGCAGCACCCGGTTAAGGGTACTCACACGGGTTCTCGTGTATTCATGCAGCCGGCTTCCGAAGGTACCGGTATTATTGCCGGTGGTGCAATGCGCGCCGTTCTGGAAGTCGCTGGGGTTCATAACGTTCTGGCTAAAGCATATGGTTCCACCAACCCGATTAACGTGGTTCGTGCAACGATTGATGGCCTGGAAAATATGAAATCCCCGGAAATGGTCGCTGCCAAGCGTGGTAAATCCGTTGAAGAAATTCTGGGGTAATTGACCATGGCAAAGACTATTAAAATCACTCAAACCCGCAGTGCAATCGGTCGTCTGCCGAAACACAAGGCAACGCTGCTTGGCCTGGGTCTGCGTCGTATTGGTCATACTGTTGAACGTGAGGATACTCCTGCGGTTCGCGGTATGGTCAACGCGGTTTCCTTCATGGTTAAAGTTGAGGAGTAAGAGATGCGTTTAAATACTCTGTCTCCGGCCGAAGGCTCCAAAAAGGCGGGTAAACGCCTGGGTCGTGGTATCGGTTCTGGCCTCGGTAAAACCGGTGGTCGTGGTCACAAAGGTCAGAAATCTCGTTCTGGCGGTGGCGTACGTCGCGGTTTCGAGGGTGGTCAGATGCCACTGTATCGTCGTCTGCCGAAATTCGGTTTCACTTCTCGCAAAGCAATGATCACGGCAGAGATTCGTCTGTCCGATCTGGCTAAAGTAGAAGGCGACGTAGTTGACCTGAACACGCTTAAAGCGGCTAACATTATCGGCATCCAGATCGAGTTCGCGAAAGTGATCCTGGCTGGTGAAGTAGCTCGTCCGGTAACTGTTCGTGGCCTGCGTGTGACGAAAGGCGCTCGTGCTGCTATCGAAGCTGCTGGCGGTAAAATTGAGGAATAAGTAGCAGATGGCTAAACAACCGGGATTAGATTTTCAAAGTGCCAAGGGTGGAATTGGCGAACTGAAACGCAGACTGCTGTTTGTTATCGGTGCGTTGATTGTTTTCCGTATTGGCTCTTTTATTCCGATCCCTGGTATTGATGCCGCTGTACTTGCCAAACTGCTTGAGCAACAGCGTGGCACCATCATTGAGATGTTTAACATGTTCTCTGGTGGTGCTCTTAGTCGTGCTTCTATCTTTGCGTTGGGTATCATGCCGTATATTTCGGCATCAATTATCATCCAGCTGTTAACGGTCGTTCATCCGGCCTTGGCAGAGTTGAAGAAAGAAGGGGAGTCTGGCCGTCGTAAGATCAGTCAGTACACCCGTTACGGCACTCTGGTGTTGGCGATATTTCAGTCGATCGGTATTGCTACCGGTTTACCGAATATGCCTGGTATGCAAGGTCTGGTTATGAACCCAGGCTTTGCATTCTACTTCACCGCTGTTGTGAGTCTGGTTACAGGAACGATGTTCCTGATGTGGCTCGGTGAACAGATTACTGAACGTGGTATCGGCAACGGTATCTCAATCATTATCTTTGCCGGCATTGTGGCGGGTCTTCCGCCAGCCATTGCCCATACTATCGAGCAAGCGCGTCAAGGCGACCTGCACTTCCTCCTGTTGCTGTTGGTTGCAGTATTAGTATTCGCAGTGACGTTCTTTGTTGTTTTCGTTGAACGTGGTCAACGCCGCATCGTGGTGAACTACGCAAAACGCCAGCAAGGTCGTCGTGTCTATGCTGCTCAGAGCACACATTTACCGCTGAAAGTGAATATGGCGGGGGTAATCCCGGCAATCTTCGCTTCCAGTATTATTCTGTTCCCTGCAACCATCGCGTCATGGTTCGGGGGCGGTACTGGTTGGAACTGGCTGACAACAATTTCGCTGTATTTGCAGCCAGGGCAACCGCTTTATGTGTTACTCTATGCGTCTGCAATCATCTTCTTCTGTTTCTTCTATACGGCGTTGGTTTTCAACCCGCGAGAAACAGCAGATAACCTGAAGAAGTCCGGTGCATTTGTACCAGGAATTCGTCCGGGAGAGCAAACGGCGAAGTATATCGATAAAGTAATGACCCGCCTGACTTTGGTTGGTGCGCTTTATATTACTTTTATCTGCCTGATCCCGGAGTTCATGCGTGATGCGATGAAAGTACCGTTCTACTTCGGTGGTACGTCACTGCTTATCGTTGTTGTCGTGATTATGGACTTTATGGCTCAAGTGCAAACTCTGATGATGTCCAGTCAGTATGAGTCTGCATTGAAGAAGGCGAACCTGAAAGGCTATGGCCGTTAATGGTCGCCCGAGAAGTTACGGAGAGTAAAAATGAAAGTTCGTGCTTCCGTCAAGAAATTATGCCGTAACTGCAAAATCGTTAAGCGTGATGGTGTCATCCGCGTGATTTGCAGTGCCGAGCCGAAGCATAAACAGCGCCAAGGCTGATTATTTCGCATATTTTTCTTGCAAAGTTGGGTTGAGCTGGCTAGATTAGCCAGCCAATCTTTTGTATGTCTGTACGTTTCCATTTGAGTATCCTGAAAACGGGCTTTTCAGCATGGTGCGTGCAAGTAAAATTATAGGAGTGCATAGTGGCCCGTATAGCAGGCATTAACATTCCTGATCAGAAACATGCTGTGATCGCATTAACTTCGATCTATGGCGTCGGTAAAACCCGCTCTCAAGCCATTCTGGCTGCTGCGGGCATCGCTGAAAATGTTAAGATCAGTGAGCTGTCTGAAGAACAAATCGACACGCTGCGTGACGAAGTTGCCAAATTTGTCGTTGAAGGTGATCTGCGCCGTGAAATTAGCATGAGCATCAAGCGCCTGATGGATCTTGGTTGCTATCGCGGTTTGCGTCATCGTCGTGGTCTCCCGGTTCGCGGTCAGCGTACCAAGACCAACGCACGTACCCGTAAGGGTCCGCGCAAACCGATCAAGAAATAATCGGGGTGATTGAATAATGGCAAAGGCACCAATTCGTGCACGTAAACGTGTAAGAAAACAAGTCTCTGACGGCGTGGCTCATATCCATGCTTCTTTCAACAACACCATCGTTACTATTACTGATCGTCAGGGTAACGCGCTGGGTTGGGCAACAGCCGGTGGTTCCGGTTTCCGTGGTTCTCGCAAATCCACTCCGTTTGCAGCTCAGGTTGCAGCAGAGCGTTGCGCTGAAGCCGTAAAAGAATACGGTATCAAGAATCTGGAAGTTATGGTTAAGGGACCGGGTCCGGGCCGCGAATCTACTATTCGTGCTCTGAACGCCGCTGGTTTCCGCATCACTAATATTACTGATGTGACTCCGATCCCTCACAACGGTTGTCGTCCGCCGAAAAAACGTCGCGTATAACGCGGTCGTTTTCTAGGATTGTTGGAGAAAGAAAATGGCAAGATATTTGGGTCCTAAGCTCAAGCTGAGCCGTCGTGAGGGCACAGACCTGTTCCTTAAGTCTGGCGTTCGCGCGATCGATACCAAGTGTAAAATTGAACAAGCTCCTGGCCAGCACGGTGCGCGTAAACCGCGTCTGTCTGACTATGGTGTGCAGTTGCGTGAAAAGCAAAAAGTTCGCCGTATTTACGGTGTGCTGGAGCGTCAGTTCCGTAACTACTACAAAGAAGCAGCACGTCTGAAAGGCAACACCGGTGAAAACCTGTTGGGTCTGCTGGAAGGTCGTCTGGACAACGTTGTATACCGTATGGGCTTTGGCGCCACTCGTGCTGAAGCACGCCAGCTGGTTAGCCACAAAGCAATCATGGTAAACGGTCGTGTTGTTAACATCGCTTCTTATCAGGTTAGTCCGAATGACGTTGTTAGCATTCGTGAGAAAGCGAAAAAGCAGTCTCGCGTGAAAGCCGCTCTGGAGCTGGCTGAGCAGCGTGAAAAGCCAACCTGGCTGGAAGTTGATGCTGGCAAGATGGAAGGCACGTTCAAGCGTAAGCCGGAGCGTTCTGATCTGTCTGCGGACATTAACGAACACCTGATCGTCGAGCTTTACTCCAAGTAAAGCTTAGTACCAAAGAGAGGACACAATGCAGGGTTCTGTGACAGAGTTTCTAAAACCGCGCCTGGTAGATATCGAGCAAGTGAGTTCGACGCACGCCAAGGTGACCCTTGAGCCTTTAGAGCGTGGCTTTGGCCATACTCTGGGTAACGCACTGCGCCGTATTCTGCTCTCATCGATGCCGGGTTGCGCGGTGACTGAGGTTGAGATTGATGGTGTACTTCATGAGTACAGCACCAAAGAAGGCGTTCAGGAAGATATCCTTGAAATCCTGCTCAACCTGAAAGGGCTGGCGGTGAGAGTTCAGGGTAAAGATGATGTTATTCTTACTCTGAATAAATCTGGCATTGGCCCTGTGACCGCAGCCGACATTACCCACGACGGTGATGTCGAAATCGTCAAGCCGCAGCATGTGATCTGCCACCTGACCGATGAGAACGCATCTATCAATATGCGTATCAAAGTTCAGCGCGGTCGTGGTTATGTTCCGGCATCTGCCCGAATTCATTCGGAAGAAGATGAGCGCCCAATCGGCCGTCTGCTCGTTGACGCCTGCTACAGCCCTGTAGAGCGTATTGCCTACAATGTTGAAGCAGCACGTGTTGAACAGCGTACCGACCTGGACAAGCTGGTCATCGAAATGGAAACCAACGGCACAATCGATCCTGAAGAGGCGATTCGTCGTGCGGCAACCATTCTGGCTGAACAACTTGAAGCTTTCGTTGATTTGCGTGATGTACGTCAGCCGGAAGTTAAAGAAGAGAAACCAGAATTCGATCCGATTCTGCTGCGCCCTGTTGACGATCTGGAATTGACTGTCCGCTCTGCTAACTGCCTCAAGGCAGAAGCTATCCACTATATCGGTGATCTGGTACAGCGTACCGAGGTTGAGTTGCTGAAAACGCCGAACCTGGGTAAAAAATCTCTTACTGAGATTAAAGACGTGCTGGCCTCCCGCGGTCTGTCTCTGGGCATGCGCCTTGAAAACTGGCCGCCGGCAAGCATTGCTGACGAGTAACCGGATCACAGGTTAAGGTTTTACTGAGAAGGATAAGGTCATGCGCCATCGTAAGAGTGGTCGTCAACTGAACCGCAACAGCAGCCATCGCCAGGCCATGTTCCGTAACATGGCAGGCTCTCTGGTTCGTCATGAGATCATCAAGACGACCCTGCCGAAAGCGAAAGAGCTGCGTCGCGTAGTTGAGCCGCTGATTACTCTTGCCAAGACGGATAGCGTTGCTAATCGTCGTCTGGCATTCGCCCGCACTCGTGATAACGAGATCGTGGCAAAACTGTTTAACGAACTGGGCCCGCGTTTCGCGAGCCGTGCCGGTGGTTACACTCGTATTCTGAAGTGTGGCTTCCGTGCTGGTGACAACGCGCCGATGGCATACATCGAGCTGGTTGATCGCTCTGAATCGAAAGCAGAAGCTACTGCAGAGTAATCTGTAGTAACGTAAAGAAACCCGCTTCGGCGGGTTTTTTTATATCAGTCGTGTTACCTCTTCCCTACAATATATGTATCTTTTTTGTTCATTCCCTCGTGAGCCGTTATGTGGTTACTAGATCAGTGGGCAGAACGCCATATCCTTGATGCTCAGCAAAAAGGCGAATTTGATAATCTACCCGGTAGCGGTGAGCCGTTGTTGTTGGATGATGATTCTCATGTCCCCGAGGAGCTCCGCGCTGGGTATCGCTTGCTGAAAAATGCGGGCTGCCTGCCACCAGAACTGGAATACCGTAAAGAAGCCGTGATGCTTGTTGATCTGCTCAATAGCGTGCAGCGTGATCATCCAGATTTCCAGCAATTGCATCGCCGTTTGTCGTTACTGGAAATGAAGTTGCGGCAGGCTGGATTAAGCACCGATTTCCTGCGAGGCGATTATGCTGGCAAACTGCAGCAAAAAATGAATGAGGAGTAATCATGTACCGCATTGGTGAAATAGCGAAACTTGCAGAAGTCACGCCAGATACGATCCGTTATTACGAAAAACAGCAAATGATGGATCATGAGGTCAGAACGGAAGGCGGATTTCGTCTTTATACGGATAAGGATCTGCAACGGCTCAAATTTATTCGCCATGCCCGGCAATTAGGATTTACCCTCGATTCCATCCGCGAACTATTGTCGATCCGTATTGATCCGGAACACCATACCTGCCAGGAGTCGAAAAGTATTGTACAGGCTCGCCTGAGCGAGGTTGAAGCTCGCATCGAAGAGTTACAGTCCATGCGTCGCTCGTTGCAAAAACTGAACGATGCATGTTGTGGTACAGCGCATAGCAGCGTTTATTGTTCTATTCTTGAGGCGCTTGAACAAGGAGCGAGTGGTAATCCAAATGCAACGGTCTGTTGATCTTCTGCGTCGAGAGATCTACACTCCTTGCCGTTTTAATACACAATCTGGAGAAATTATGAGCCGCTATCAGCATAAGAAAGGGCAGATCAACGATAACGCGATTGAAGCTTTGTTACATGATCCGTTATTTCGTCAACGTATTGAGAAGAATAAGAAAGGGAAAGGAAGTTATCTACGCAAAAACAAACACGCGAAAAAGGGCTTTCAGGAGGCCAGTGGCAAGCAAGCGAATCGCTTATTTACCACTGGCCTTCTTGCATTTGCTTAACTGCGATTATTTTGCTCTTTCAGCAAGTCGCGAATTTCACTCAGCAGCAGTTCCTCTTTACTCGGTGCCGGTGGCGCTTTCGGTTCTTCTTCTTGCTTACGCTTCAGCTTATTGATCAGCTTAATCGCGATGAAGATCGCAAAAGCGACGATGATGAAGTCAAAGACGTTCTGAATAAACACGCCATAGTGCATGACAACAGCGGGAACGTCGCCTTGCGCGCCGCGTAGCGTCCATGCAAACGATTTAAAATCTATCCCGCCAATTAATAGCCCCAACGGCGGCATAATGATATCGGCAACCAATGACGACACAATTTTGCCGAAAGCTGCACCGATGATGACACCAACTGCCAAATCCACTACATTTCCGCGCATCGCAAATTCACGGAACTCTTTCAAAATACTCATATCCCTTCTCCATGTGCAGACTGTCGGATTAAGTCTAACAAATTACCGATCAATTTCCATTTGGGCAGGGCGATTGTAATGATTTCTTAAACCCTGATAAAAGCGGGGAATAATATGCGGGCGCATATCATTGCGCCCGGGTTATTACAGGAAGAATGGGCTTGGCTGGAATAAACGCTCGACGTCGGTAATATATTTTTTGTCCGTTAAAAACATAATCACATGATCGCCTTGCTCGATACGTAAATTATCATTGGCAATCATGACATCATTCCCACGTACTACAGCCCCGATGATTGTGCCGGGCGGCAATTTAATATCATCAATAACGCGGCCGACAACGCGGGATGTCGTTTCGTCTCCGTGCGCAACCGCTTCAATTGCCTCTGCGACACCGCGACGTAACGATGAAACGCCAACGATATCCGCTTTACGCACATGGCTAAGCAGAGCTGAAATAGTCGCCTGTTGCGGCGAAATGGCAATATCGATCACACTGCCCTGAACTAAATCGACATAAGCGCGACGCTGAATGAGCACCATCACTTTCTTGGCGCCCATCCGTTTGGCCAGCATTGCAGACATAATGTTGGCTTCGTCGTCATTGGTAACAGCGATAAAGAGATCCACCTGATCGATGTGCTCTTCGGCCAGTAATTCTTGATCTGAGGCGTCGCCATAAAAAACGATCGTATTTTGCAGCTTCTCGGCCAGTTCCGCAGCTCGTTGTTGATCGCGCTCGATCAACTTCACGCTGTAGTCTTTTTCCAACTGACGAGCCAGACCGGCGCCGATATTACCCCCGCCAACCAACATAATGCGTTTATACGGTTTTTCCAGCCGCTGAAGTTCACTCATAACGGCACGGATATGCTGCGATGCGGCAATAAAAAATACCTCATCGCCTGCTTCAACAATCGTTGATCCTTGCGGGCGAATAGGTCTGTCGTGGCGGAAAATAGCCGCAACGCGCGTATCGATATGCGGCATATGCTCACGCATGGTTGATAACGCATTTCCAACCAACGGGCCACCATAATACGCTTTCACCACCGCCAGACTGACTTTACCTTCAGCGAAATTCACGACCTGCAATGCGCCGGGATATTCAATGAGGCGGTAGATACTGTCGATAACCAATTGCTCTGGCGCGATCAGATGATCGATGGGAACGGCTTCTGAGTGAAAAAGCTTATCCGCGTCGCGAACGTAATCTGGCGAGCGAATGCGGGCGATACGGTTCGGGGTGTTAAACAGCGAATAAGCGACCTGGCAGGCAACCATATTGGTTTCATCTGAGCTGGTCACCGCAACCAGCATATCGGCATCGTCAGCGCCAGCTTCGCGTAGCACGCGGGGATGAGAACCGTGGCCTTGTACGACGCGGAGATCAAATTTGTCCTGCAAACTACGCAGACGATCGCCATTGGTATCAACAACGGTAATATCGTTATTCTCTCCGACCAGGTTCTCTGCCAGCGTTCCACCAACCTGCCCTGCACCCAGAATAATTATTTTCATCTGTTGTGACCCGTTGTTCTCATCACTGTTTGATTATCTTAGCGTAAAAGAAACCATCGCCTTCTTCCGCACCAGGCAGCTTCTGCAACCCAGGGTTTTCCGGCGTACCTGTTTCGCTCAGCTGCGCATCAGTTGTGCGTTTGAGAAAGGCGGCCACCTGCTGGCTGTTCTCTTCTGGCAAGATAGAGCATGTTGCATACACCAGCGTACCGCCTGGTTTCAAATGCGGCCAGATAGCATCCAGAATTTCAGACTGTAACTGCGCTAACTCTGGAATATCGCGATCGCGACGCAGCCATTTGATATCTGGATGGCGTCGAATAACACCCGTCGCTGAGCAAGGCGCATCCAGCAGGATACGATCGAATTGTTCATCACCGCACCATTGCTCCGGGAAACGCCCATCGCCCTGTTTTACCTGCGCTTTCATGCCCAGCCGTTTCAGGTTGTCGTAAACACGCGACAAGCGCTGGTCGTCGATATCTACCGCCAACACGTTGGTCTCTGGAGCGGCCTCGAGAATATGAGTGGTTTTGCCACCGGGTGCTGCACACAGATCGAGAATGAGTTCACCGTTTTTCGGCGTAAGGAAAGCAATGCAACCCTGAGCAGAAGCATCCTGTACGGTAACCCAACCTTCGACAAAACCCGGCAGAGCAGTGACGGGCGCCGGGCTCGCAAGGCGCACCGCATCGGGATAATCCGGATGCGGGAATCCTTGCAAACCGGCCTCTTCCAGCAATGTTAACCAGCTATCGCGTGAGTTATGCTGACGATTCACACGCAGCCACATCGGCGGTCGCTGATTGCTGGCTTCGACAATATGTTGCCATTGATGTGGGTAGGCTTTTTGCACACGGTTTAACAGCCATTTTGGGAACAGAAAATGATTTTCGCTTTGGGCGAACTCTGCCAGTAATTCTTCCTGCTGGCGCTGGAATTGACGCAATACGCCGTTAATCAAGCCCTTAAGCTGCGGGCGCTTAATGACCACCGCGCCTTCCACGGTTTCTGCCAGCGCAGCATGCGCAGGGATGCGCGTATGCAAAAGCTGATAAAAACCAACCATGATCAGATAGTGCACCGTGCGCTGTTTGCCCGTCATCGGGCGTGACATCAATTTATTGATGAGCCAATCGAGCTGTGGCAATACGCGCAAAACACCAAAGCACAGCTCTTGCAGCAGCGCTTTATCTTTGTCAGAAACTTTTTGTTGCAACGGCGGCAGGATATTGCTGAGCGATTGCCCGTGTTCTATGACCTGCTCAACTGCCTGCGCAGCCATGCTGCGTAAATTTATTTGTTTTTTCATCGCGATAAAAATGCCCGGCAAGCCGGGCTAAAAATACTCTCAGGCCAGATGGTTGCCAGGGACAAACCATTCCCGCCGCGAATTCAGCAGATCCTGCGCGCTCATGGCTTTCTTACCGGCAGGCTGCAGCGATTCAAGATTCAATATTCCGTCAGCAGTTGCAACCTGAATACCCGCTTTCGACACTTCTACGATCGTACCGGGTTTCTCTGTTGGCTTAGATGGAATAACCGACGCTTTCCAGACTTTCACCGGTTGCTCATCAACCGCAAACCAGCTCATTGGCCAGGGGTTGAAAGCACGAATGCATCGTTCAAGCTGAGCGGCGCTGAGCGACCAGTCCAGGCGTGCTTCTTCTTTGCTGAGCTTCTCTGCGTAAGTGACCTGCGTTTCGTCTTGCACCTGCGGTTGTGCTGTGCCCTGAGCAAGTTGTTGCAATGTCGCAATTAACCCCTGCGGACCGAGCTCTGCCAGTTTGTCATATAGTGTGGCGCTGGTATCTTCATCGGTAATCGGGCATGCGAGTTTAAACAGCATGTCGCCAGTATCCAGACCCACATCCATTTGCATGATAGTGACGCCCGTTTCCGTATCACCTGCCCATAGCGAGCGCTGAATAGGTGCCGCGCCGCGCCAGCGTGGTAGCAGTGAACCGTGAACATTAATGCAACCCAGGCGCGGCATGGCCAGCACTGCTTTTGGCAGGATCAGACCGTATGCCACCACCACCATCACATCGGCGTTAAGATTGGCAACCAATTGCTGGTTTTCCTCTGCACGTAACGATGCGGGTTGAAACACTGGCAGGCCTTTTTCTTCCGCCAGCACTTTTACTGGGCTTGGCATCAGTTTTTTACCGCGACCAGCAGGGCGGTCGGGCTGGGTAAAAACCCCTACAACTTGATGCTCAGAAGACAACAGCGCGTCAAGATGACGCGCTGCAAAATCCGGAGTGCCGGCGAAAATAATACGTAGAGAATCTGACACGTTTATCCTTTTCAGCCCGTTTTATGCGCGGGCGTTCATGCGATCCAGTTTTTCAACTTTCTGGCGAATGCGCTGACGTTTCATCGGCGACAGGTAATCAATAAACAACTTGCCGACCAGATGATCCATCTCATGCTGAATGCAGATTGCCAGAAGACCGTCGGCTTCCAGTTCGAACGTTTTTCCGTCACGATCCAGTGCGCGGATTTTTACTTTCTCTGCACGAGGCACCAGCGCACGTTGTTCCGGAATAGACAGGCAACCTTCTTCAATACCAGTTTCCCCGCTTTTTTCCAGCAGCTCAGGGTTAATCAACACGAGTTGCTCATCGCGATTTTCGGAAACATCAATCACGATGATGCGCTGGTGAATATCAACCTGTGTTGCTGCCAGGCCAATACCTTCTTCTGCGTACATCGTTTCAAACATATCATCAACGATACGTTGAATGTCCGCATTCACTTCTTTTACCGGCTCGGCGACTTTGCGAAGGCGCTCGTCCGGAATATGTAACACATGCAAAACTGCCATAAATATCCAGAGTCGTGTTCAGGAGTTGGTGAGAATATTACCTCTATTCTAGACAAATCCCCCCGCGATTGACAGCATCAGTGACCAATCGCAAGGATTGCTACAGCGGCTTATGGCAGGGGATAAAGGATGACGAGCACGGAGATTTGGCTGCGGTTGTTACAGGTGACCACACTGTGTGGCGATCAATGGCTGAATGCAGCGCGGTGGCTGGAACAAAACCAAAACGCATCCGTTGCTGAACTTCGACTCATCGGATTTACAGAAGCGCAGACGCAGCGCTTTTTCTCTCTTTCGGCAACTGAGCTTGAAAAGAGCCTTAACTGGCTTGCACAACCCGGAAATCATTTAATTGTTGCCAGCGATCCGGCGTATCCTGCTCCTTTGCGCGCTATTACGGATTACCCCGGCGCCATTTTTGTCAAAGGCAATCCAGCGGTACTGGCAACACAACAACTGGCCGTTGTCGGGAGCCGCGCACATTCATGGTATGGCGAGCGGTGGGGGCGGATTTTTTGTGAAGCGCTTGCACGTGCGGGGTTAACGATTACCAGTGGTATGGCGTTGGGGATCGATAGCGTGGCCCACCGGGCTGCTTTACAGGTTAATGGAAAAAGCATTGGTGTACTGGGGAATGGTCTCTACAGCCTCTATCCGCGCAAGCATGCTTCGCTTGCTGCGAAATTAATTGAAAGCGGTGGTGCATTAGTTTCCGAATTTCCCCTCGCGGCAACG
The DNA here is from genome assembly GCF_015167415.1 of Kosakonia pseudosacchari. Taxonomy (NCBI): domain Bacteria; kingdom Pseudomonadati; phylum Pseudomonadota; class Gammaproteobacteria; order Enterobacterales; family Enterobacteriaceae; genus Kosakonia; species Kosakonia pseudosacchari. The sequence continues at coordinate 4,427,579 of NZ_CP063425.1, read as the reverse complement.
CCGAAACCGGGTAATTTTCCACGCCGCAACCGCATCATCAGTGGGCTCAGCCGTGGAGTACTGGTTGTAGAAGCTGCTTTGCGTAGTGGTTCGCTGGTGACCGCGCGGATTGCGCTAGAACAAGGTCGGGATGTTTTTGCATTACCCGGTCCTATTGGTAGCCCCGGCAGTGAAGGACCGCACTGGTTAATCAAGCAAGGGGCAATACCGGTAACATCGGCTGATGAGATCCTCGAAAATTTGCAATATGGGCTGAATTGGTTGTCTGACATACGCGAAAATGCAATTTATTCTCCAGATCAAGAAGAGGTGGCATTGCCATTTCCTGAGCTCCTGGCTAACGTAGGAGATGAGGTAACACCTGTTGACGTCGTCGCTGAACGTGCCGGCCAACCTGTGCCAGTCATCGCCGCTCAATTGCTTGAACTGGAGTTAGCAGGATGGATCGCAGCTGTACCCGGCGGCTATGTCCGATTGAGGAGGGCAAGCCATGTTCGACGTACTAATGTACTTGTTTGAGACTTACATCCATAACGAAGCGGAATTGCGTGTGGATCAGGACAAACTGGAACGGGATCTTACCGACGCCGGATTTGATCGTGAAGACATCTACAATGCACTTTTGTGGCTGGAAAAGCTGGCTGATTATCAGGAAGGCCTCGCCGAACCGATGCAGCTTGCTTCTGATCCGCTTTCTGTTCGTATTTATACGGCTGAAGAGTGTGAAAGGCTGGATGCCAGTTGCCGGGGATTCTTGTTATTCCTGGAGCAGATTCAGGTGCTAAACCTCGAAACGCGAGAAATGGTGATTGAACGGGTGCTGGCGCTGGATACGGCAGAGTTCGAGTTAGAAGATCTGAAATGGGTCATTCTGATGGTTCTCTTCAATATCCCTGGGTGTGAAAACGCCTACCAGCAAATGGAAGAATTACTCTTTGAAGCGAATGAAGGTATGCTGCACTAATCATTTTTGCAGCTTCAAGAGTCGTTATGGCCAAATCAGCACTCTTTTCGGTGCGTAACAACGAGCCCTGCCCACAATGCGGGGCTGAACTTGTTATTCGTTCCGGGAAACACGGTCCGTTTCTCGGATGTTCTCACTATCCGGAATGCGATTATGTTCGCCCGCTGAAAAGCCAGGCGGATGGACATATTGTTAAAGTTCTGGACGGGCAACAGTGCCCTGTGTGCGGAGCCGCGCTAGTGCTGCGTCAGGGACGCTTCGGGATGTTCATTGGGTGCAGCCAGTATCCTGAATGCGAACATACCGAGCTGATTGATAAGCCCGACGATACCGCAATCACTTGCCCACAGTGTCGAAGCGGACACCTTGTTCAACGCCGCTCCCGATATGGCAAAACCTTTTATTCCTGCGATCGTTACCCTGATTGCCAATTCGTTATTAATTTCAAACCGGTAGCGGGTGAATGTCTTATATGCCACTACCCGCTACTTATCGAGAAAAAAACCGCGCAAGGCATGAAACGCTTCTGCGCAAGTAAACAATGTGGACAGCCGGTAACGGCGGAACAAACTCGTGAAGAATAACCTGCCAACAGATCCTATCGCTGCGGCGGTAGAGATCCTGAATAAAGAACACGTCATCGCTTATCCAACAGAAGCTGTTTTCGGTGTCGGCTGCGACCCGGACAGCGAGATTGCTGTTCATCGCTTGCTTGAACTAAAACAACGCCCGGTTGATAAAGGCCTTATCCTTATTGCTGCCAGTTTTGAACAACTAAAACCTTATATTGATGACAGCATGCTGACCGACGAGCAGCGCCAGACGATTTTTGACTGCTGGCCCGGACCGGTAACGTTTGTCTTCCCGGCAAAACCGAACACGCCGCGCTGGCTAACTGGGCGCTTTGACTCGCTGGCCGTGCGCGTGACCGACCATCAAACGGTGATTGCGCTGTGTGAGGCTTACGGAAAACCGCTGGTATCAACGAGCGCTAATTTATCGGGCTTGCCGCCTTGCAGAACAGCGCAGGAAGTTATTGACCAATTTGGTCCAGACTTCCCGGTCGTTGATGCCCCGACCGGAGGCCGGCAAAATCCTTCTGAAATTCGTGACGCTCTTACCGGCGAGCTTTTTCGCCAGGGGTAACTGTATGGAATCCTACGCGGTCTTTGGCAACCCTATTGCTCACAGCAAGTCTCCGTTTATCCATCAGCAATTTGCTCAGCAACTGGGTATTGAATATTCTTATGGTCGAGTTCTGGCTCCGGTGGATGGTTTTGTGCAGACTCTGGATGCTTTTTTTACCGCTGGTGGAAAAGGCGCGAATGTTACCGTGCCTTTTAAAGAGGAAGCATTTGCTCGTGCGAACGAACTCACAGAACGTGCCGCGATGGCTGGGGCGGTAAACACGCTTAAACGCCTTGAAGGTGGCCGTCTGCTCGGTGATAACACGGATGGGATTGGCTTGTTGAGCGATCTCGAACGCCTCTCTTTTATTAGCCCGGGGTTTCGCATTCTGCTTATCGGGGCGGGTGGGGCGGCGCGCGGCGTTATTCTTCCTTTACTGTCGCTGGATTGTGCCGTGACGGTTACCAACCGCGCTTTTTCTAAGGCGCAAACGCTGGCTAAGCTCTTTGCTCACACCGGTAGCATTGATGCTGTCGCTATGGATAATTTAGCGAGCCATGAGTTCGATTTGATTATTAACGCGACGTCCAGTGGTATAGGCGGGGAGATCCCCGCGTTACCGAATGCGCTTATCCATCCCGAGCTTTATTGCTATGACATGTTCTATCAGAAAGGAACGACGCCATTTCTGAGTTGGTGTGAAAATTCAGGTGCGAAAAAATGTGCGGATGGTTTAGGCATGCTGGTCGGGCAGGCTGCGCACGCGGTTTTGCTATGGCATGGTGTATTGCCAGATGTTGAACCAGTCATCAACCTGCTGAAACAGGAACTGGCAAAATGAATCAGGCCATTCAGTTTCCGGATCGCGAAGAGTGGGATGACGCGGCTGGTGCGGTCTGTTTTCCTGCGTTGGTTAATGGTATGCAAATTACGTGTGCCATTAAAGGAGAGATACTGGCAAAGCGCTTTGGTGGTGAAACATCGGAACACTACCTGGCGGTATTTCGTGAACATCGTTGGGATCTGGAAGAGGAGGCGGAACAGTTGATCCGCCAGCAAGAAGAGGATGATCAGGGAATAGTCTGGTTATCTTGATCCAGATATTCATCTTTCCATTTCACGTAATTTTGGGCTGAGTATTTCAACCCTTCAAGCTCCGCTTGCGTCAGGGGGCGGATCTGTTTTACCGGGCTGCCCAGATAAAGGTAGCCACTTTCCAGACGTTTATTTTGGGGAACCAGGCTTCCTGCGCCGATCATCACATTATCTTCAACAATAGCCCCGTCAAGTAAGATCGATCCCATGCCGACAAGTACACGGTTACCAATAACGCAGCCATGCAACATCACTTTATGCCCAACAGTAACATCTTCGCCAATGAGCAGCGGATCGCCTTCAGGGTTATAAGATGATTTGTGCGTGACATGGAGAACGCTGCCATCTTGAATGTTGCTGCGTGCGCCAATCTCAACATAATTCACATCACCGCGAATCACGACTAATGGCCAGATACCCACATCGTCAGCAATTCTGACGTCACCAATCACCACGCTGGTGGCGTCAATCATTACCCGCTGACCTATTTGGGGCCGCAGATCCTTATAAGGACGTAAAACGGTAGACATAATGACCTCTTCAAAAACAGACCGGGATAATGACTTTGATCGCAAGAAAGGCCTTCTGCAACCCTTTTACGCACCATTATTTGAGCAGATCGTACGGGATCACAGCGAAAAGAATGAAAAAACAGCAGTCAGAAAAAAAGATCGCAAAAAGACTTGTGCAAAAAATTGGGATCCCTATAATGCGCCTCCGTTGACCCGACAACGTGAATCACTTCACGAGATAGTCGGGGAAACGAAAGAGAAAAAATCCTGAAAATCAGGGTTGACTCTGAAAGAGGAAAGCGTAATATACGCCACCTCGCGACAGAGCGCTGAAGCGCGTCGCACCTGCTCTTTAACAATTTATCAGACAATCTGTGTGGGCACTCAGGGTGACTGGATTCTTGACGTCGCAAGACGAAAAATGAATACCAAGTCTCAGTGAGTGAACACGTAATTCATTACGAAGTTTAATTCATCGAGCATCAAACTTTTAAATTGAAGAGTTTGATCATGGCTCAGATTGAACGCTGGCGGCAGGCCTAACACATGCAAGTCGAACGGTAGCACAGAGAGCTTGCTCTCGGGTGACGAGTGGCGGACGGGTGAGTAATGTCTGGGAAACTGCCTGATGGAGGGGGATAACTACTGGAAACGGTAGCTAATACCGCATAACGTCGCAAGACCAAAGAGGGGGACCTTCGGGCCTCTTGCCATCAGATGTGCCCAGATGGGATTAGCTAGTAGGTGGGGTAACGGCTCACCTAGGCGACGATCCCTAGCTGGTCTGAGAGGATGACCAGCCACACTGGAACTGAGACACGGTCCAGACTCCTACGGGAGGCAGCAGTGGGGAATATTGCACAATGGGCGCAAGCCTGATGCAGCCATGCCGCGTGTATGAAGAAGGCCTTCGGGTTGTAAAGTACTTTCAGCGGGGAGGAAGGCGATACGGTTAATAACCGTGTTGATTGACGTTACCCGCAGAAGAAGCACCGGCTAACTCCGTGCCAGCAGCCGCGGTAATACGGAGGGTGCAAGCGTTAATCGGAATTACTGGGCGTAAAGCGCACGCAGGCGGTCTGTCAAGTCGGATGTGAAATCCCCGGGCTCAACCTGGGAACTGCATCCGAAACTGGCAGGCTTGAGTCTCGTAGAGGGAGGTAGAATTCCAGGTGTAGCGGTGAAATGCGTAGAGATCTGGAGGAATACCGGTGGCGAAGGCGGCCTCCTGGACGAAGACTGACGCTCAGGTGCGAAAGCGTGGGGAGCAAACAGGATTAGATACCCTGGTAGTCCACGCCGTAAACGATGTCTATTTGGAGGTTGTGCCCTTGAGGCGTGGCTTCCGGAGCTAACGCGTTAAATAGACCGCCTGGGGAGTACGGCCGCAAGGTTAAAACTCAAATGAATTGACGGGGGCCCGCACAAGCGGTGGAGCATGTGGTTTAATTCGATGCAACGCGAAGAACCTTACCTGGTCTTGACATCCACAGAACTTGCCAGAGATGGCTTGGTGCCTTCGGGAACTGTGAGACAGGTGCTGCATGGCTGTCGTCAGCTCGTGTTGTGAAATGTTGGGTTAAGTCCCGCAACGAGCGCAACCCTTATCCTTTGTTGCCAGCGGTTAGGCCGGGAACTCAAAGGAGACTGCCAGTGATAAACTGGAGGAAGGTGGGGATGACGTCAAGTCATCATGGCCCTTACGACCAGGGCTACACACGTGCTACAATGGCGCATACAAAGAGAAGCGACCTCGCGAGAGCAAGCGGACCTCATAAAGTGCGTCGTAGTCCGGATTGGAGTCTGCAACTCGACTCCATGAAGTCGGAATCGCTAGTAATCGTGGATCAGAATGCCACGGTGAATACGTTCCCGGGCCTTGTACACACCGCCCGTCACACCATGGGAGTGGGTTGCAAAAGAAGTAGGTAGCTTAACCTCCGGGAGGGCGCTTACCACTTTGTGATTCATGACTGGGGTGAAGTCGTAACAAGGTAACCGTAGGGGAACCTGCGGTTGGATCACCTCCTTACCTTAAAGAACCGTTCTCTGCAGTGTCCACACAGATTGTCTGATGAAATAACGAGCAGTAAAAATCTCTGCAGGCTTGTAGCTCAGGTGGTTAGAGCGCACCCCTGATAAGGGTGAGGTCGGTGGTTCAAGTCCACTCAGGCCTACCAAATTCATGCTGATACTGCGTTGTGGCAACGCTCACATACTGATGTATGCTTCGCGTCACCCCGCCTTGTCTCAGAATGAATTACGGGTATACGGGATTTAACTACGATGGGGCTATAGCTCAGCTGGGAGAGCGCCTGCTTTGCACGCAGGAGGTCTGCGGTTCGATCCCGCATAGCTCCACCATCTTTACTGCAGAAACCAAGAAAACTTCAGAGTACACATTCTGTGTGTGCTGCGAAGTTTTGCTCTTTAAAAATCTGGATCAAGCTGAAAATTGAAACACTGAACAGTGCGAACTGTTCTGTGAGTCTCTCAAATTTTTGCGACACGCGGATGTTTCACGAAACATCTTCGGGTTGTGAGGTTAAGCGACTAAGCGTACACGGTGGATGCCCTGGCAGTCAGAGGCGATGAAGGACGTGCTAATCTGCGAAAAGCGCCGGTAAGGTGATATGAACCGTTATAACCGGCGATGTCCGAATGGGGAAACCCAGTGTGACTCGTCACACTATCATTAACTGAATCCATAGGTTAATGAGGCGAACCGGGGGAACTGAAACATCTAAGTACCCCGAGGAAAAGAAATCAACCGAGATTCCCCCAGTAGCGGCGAGCGAACGGGGAGGAGCCCAGAGCCTGAATCAGCTTGTGTGTTAGTGGAAGCGTCTGGAAAGTCGCGCGATACAGGGTGACAGCCCCGTACACAAAAGCACACAGGCTGTGAGCTCGATGAGTAGGGCGGGACACGTGGTATCCTGTCTGAATATGGGGGGACCATCCTCCAAGGCTAAATACTCCTGACTGACCGATAGTGAACCAGTACCGTGAGGGAAAGGCGAAAAGAACCCCGGCGAGGGGAGTGAAAAAGAACCTGAAACCGTGTACGTACAAGCAGTGGGAGCATCCTTCGGGGTGTGACTGCGTACCTTTTGTATAATGGGTCAGCGACTTATATTCTGTAGCAAGGTTAACCGAATAGGGGAGCCGAAGGGAAACCGAGTCTTAACTGGGCGTTAAGTTGCAGGGTATAGACCCGAAACCCGGTGATCTAGCCATGGGCAGGTTGAAGGTTGGGTAACACTAACTGGAGGACCGAACCGACTAATGTTGAAAAATTAGCGGATGACCTGTGGCTGGGGGTGAAAGGCCAATCAAACCGGGAGATAGCTGGTTCTCCCCGAAAGCTATTTAGGTAGCGCCTCGTGAATTCATCTCCGGGGGTAGAGCACTGTTTCGGCTAGGGGGCCATCCCGGCTTACCAACCCGATGCAAACTACGAATACCGGAGAATGTTATCACGGGAGACACACGGCGGGTGCTAACGTCCGTCGTGAAGAGGGAAACAACCCAGACCGCCAGCTAAGGTCCCAAAGTCATGGTTAAGTGGGAAACGATGTGGGAAGGCCCAGACAGCCAGGATGTTGGCTTAGAAGCAGCCATCATTTAAAGAAAGCGTAATAGCTCACTGGTCGAGTCGGCCTGCGCGGAAGATGTAACGGGGCTAAACCATGCACCGAAGCTGCGGCAGCAACACTTATGTGTTGTTGGGTAGGGGAGCGTTCTGTAAGCCTGCGAAGGTGGCCTGTGAGGGTTGCTGGAGGTATCAGAAGTGCGAATGCTGACATAAGTAACGATAAAGCGGGTGAAAAGCCCGCTCGCCGGAAGACCAAGGGTTCCTGTCCAACGTTAATCGGGGCAGGGTGAGTCGACCCCTAAGGCGAGGCCGAAAGGCGTAGTCGATGGGAAACAGGTTAATATTCCTGTACTTGGTGTTACTGCGAAGGGGGGACGGAGAAGGCTATGTTAGCCGGGCGACGGTTGTCCCGGTTTAAGCGTGAAGGTGTGTGCTCCAGGCAAATCCGGAGTGCTTTAACACTGAGGCGTGATGACGAGGCACTACGGTGCTGAAGTAACAAATGCCCTGCTTCCAGGAAAAGCCTCTAAGCTCCAGGTAACACGAAATCGTACCCCAAACCGACACAGGTGGTCAGGTAGAGAATACCAAGGCGCTTGAGAGAACTCGGGTGAAGGAACTAGGCAAAATGGTGCCGTAACTTCGGGAGAAGGCACGCTGGTGCGTAGGTGAAGTGACTTGCTCATGGAGCTGAAACCAGTCGAAGATACCAGCTGGCTGCAACTGTTTATTAAAAACACAGCACTGTGCAAACACGAAAGTGGACGTATACGGTGTGACGCCTGCCCGGTGCCGGAAGGTTAATTGATGGGGTCATCCGTAAGGAGAAGCTCTTGATCGAAGCCCCGGTAAACGGCGGCCGTAACTATAACGGTCCTAAGGTAGCGAAATTCCTTGTCGGGTAAGTTCCGACCTGCACGAATGGCGTAATGATGGCCAGGCTGTCTCCACCCGAGACTCAGTGAAATTGAACTCGCTGTGAAGATGCAGTGTACCCGCGGCAAGACGGAAAGACCCCGTGAACCTTTACTATAGCTTGACACTGAACACTGGTCCTTGATGTGTAGGATAGGTGGGAGGCTTTGAAGCGTGGACGCCAGTCTGCGTGGAGCCGCCCTTGAAATACCACCCTTTAATGGCTGGTGTTCTAACGTGGACCCGTAATCCGGGTTGCGGACAGTGTCTGGTGGGTAGTTTGACTGGGGCGGTCTCCTCCTAAAGCGTAACGGAGGAGCACGAAGGTCAGCTAATCCTGGTCGGACATCAGGAGGTTAGTGCAATGGCATAAGCTGGCTTGACTGCGAGCGTGACGGCGCGAGCAGGTGCGAAAGCAGGTCATAGTGATCCGGTGGTTCTGAATGGAAGGGCCATCGCTCAACGGATAAAAGGTACTCCGGGGATAACAGGCTGATACCGCCCAAGAGTTCATATCGACGGCGGTGTTTGGCACCTCGATGTCGGCTCATCACATCCTGGGGCTGAAGTAGGTCCCAAGGGTATGGCTGTTCGCCATTTAAAGTGGTACGCGAGCTGGGTTTAGAACGTCGTGAGACAGTTCGGTCCCTATCTGCCGTGGGCGCTGGAGAATTGAGGGGGGCTGCTCCTAGTACGAGAGGACCGGAGTGGACGCATCACTGGTGTTCGGGTTGTCATGCCAATGGCACTGCCCGGTAGCTAAATGCGGAAGAGATAAGTGCTGAAAGCATCTAAGCACGAAACTTGCCCCGAGATGAGTTCTCCCTGAGCCTTTAAGGCTCCTGAAGGAACGTTGAAGACGACGACGTTGATAGGCCGGGTGTGTAAGCGCAGCGATGCGTTGAGCTAACCGGTACTAATGAACCGTGAGGCTTAACCTTACAACGCCGAAGGTGTTTTGGCGTGAGAGACAGAAAAGATTTTCAGCGTGATACAGATTACGTCAGAGTGTGAGAACGTTCTGACAGACAGAATTTGCCTGGCGGCACTAGCGCGGTGGTCCCACCTGACCCCATGCCGAACTCAGAAGTGAAACGCCGTAGCGCCGATGGTAGTGTGGGGTCTCCCCATGCGAGAGTAGGGAACTGCCAGGCATCAAATTTAGTGTGCTGATATGGCTCAGTTGGTAGAGCGCACCCTTGGTAAGGGTGAGGTCCCCAGTTCGACTCTGGGTATCAGCACCAGTTATAACGGTTAAAGTTCGGCATTTAGAAAAGAATTTGCCTGGCGGCACTAGCGCGGTGGTCCCACCTGACCCCATGCCGAACTCAGAAGTGAAACGCCGTAGCGCCGATGGTAGTGTGGGGTCTCCCCATGCGAGAGTAGGGAACTGCCAGGCATCAAATAAAGCAAAAGGCCCAGTCTTTCGACTGGGCCTTTTGCTTTTCTACTGCAACATCAAACTTGATGGTCGCACCGTAGTCATTTGCCTCTATAGCCAACAGCCTTTGAGCATGGACAGGGTTAAGTACCACAGCCCTTGAGAGCTAGTGATCAAGCCGTTCCTCTACAACAGCCAGACATCAAACACACTAAGTCAGAAGTGAAACGCGTCGTGCCGATAATAGTGTGAGGTCTCCCCCGCGATAGCAGGGAACGTCGAGCAAATAAGCAAGTACATAAGAAGCAAAGAACCACATGCATGCAAGGCAGTAATATTTGGCGTGTCCCTGAATTCTTAAAAATCGAACTTGGTCAGCTCAGTGAGATAGGCAGCCAAAGCAATAAGGCCAGCCCCCAACTTTTTGTTAAGCATGCTTGCACGAGGAGGTTTTACGTGGTCAATAAAAAAGGCCACTCGTATGAATGGCCTGTAAGAAATCATATAGAGATCAATGGATAACCTGCGACAAAAACGCACGAGTACGTTCTGATTTCGGATTCGCAAAGAACTCTTCCGGTGGTGCCTGTTCAACGATTTCACCCCGATCCATAAAGATCACGCGATCGGCAACGGTGCGCGCAAAACCCATTTCGTGGGTGACACACAACATCGTCATGCCGGATTGCGCTAGCCCAATCATGGTATCCAGCACCTCTTTTACCATCTCCGGATCCAGCGCTGAAGTTGGTTCATCAAACAGCATGATTTTAGGTTTCATACATAATGAACGGGCAATCGCTACACGTTGCTGCTGGCCACCGGAAATCTGCCCCGGAAACTTATGTGCATGCTCGGCAATGCGCACACGCTCAAGGTAATGCATCGCCAGCGCTTCAGCCTCTTTCCGGGGCATTTTGCGTACCCAAATCGGCGCCAGCGTACAGTTTTGCAGGACGGTCAGATGCGGGAAGAGATTAAAGTGCTGAAACACCATTCCCACTTCCTGGCGGATCTTTTCGATATTGCGGATATCTTCATTTAACTCTATACCGTCAACGACAATGCGCCCTTGTTGATGCTCTTCCAGATGGTTAATACAGCGGATCGTTGTCGACTTTCCAGAACCGGACGGGCCACAAAGCACAATGCGCTCGCCCTGTTTCACATTGAGGTTAATATCTTTCAGCACATGGAACTGACCGTACCATTTATTCACATTTTCGAGCGTAATCATCGCGTCGCCAGATTGCATAGTTGTATTACTCATGGGGATCCTCAGTGCGGTGTACGCCCGGTGTTAAAGCGCTTCTCCAGATACTGGCTATAGCGCGACATGCTAAAACAGAAAACCCAATAAACTAAGGCAGCAAAAACATAGCCTTCGGTGGACATCCCAAGCCATGCAGGATCGACCGTGGCTTGCTGTACGCTGCTGAACAGATCAAACAAGCCGATGATGATCACCAGACTCGTATCTTTGAACAGAGCAATGATGGTGTTCACAAGCCCAGGGATCACCAGCTTCAGCGCCTGCGGTAAAATCACCAGCCCTTGTGTTTTCCAGTATCCCAGCGCCAGAGATTCCGCCGCTTCATATTGCCCCTTCGGCAGTGCTTGTAAGCCACCACGCACCACTTCCGCCACGTAAGCGGACTGGAACAAGATCACACCGACCAGCGCACGGATCAGCTTATCAATACTGGTTCCTTCCGACATAAACAGCGGCAGCATCACTGAGGACATAAACAGCACGGTGATTAAGGGAACGCCGCGCCAGAACTCAATGAAAATGACCGATAACACGCGAACCACCGGCATTTTCGAACGGCGTCCAAGCGCCAGCAGAATCCCCAATGGTAATGCGCCAGCAATACCCACAGAGGCGATGATCAATGTCAGGGTCAAACCGCCCCACTGGCGGGTTTCAACCCGTTCCAGCCCCAGGAAGCCGCCAAATAACAACCACCACACAACAAGCGGATAAATAACCGCCCAGCACGCGATGTAGCGCCCGCGACGCGGCAGCGCCTTCCAGAACATCGGCGCGATAGAGAGCAGGCCAACAAGTAGCGCCACATTAATGCGCCAGCGTTGATCATGCGGGTAGAGGCCATACATAAACTGGCCAAAACGCTCGTGGATAAACACCCAGCACGCACCTGCTTTCGTACAATCGGCGCGCGTCGAACCAAACCAGTTCGCCTGAAACAGCGCCCAGTCCAGCAAAGGGGGAATCAACTCCCACATTAACCACAGACACAGAAGCGTCAGCAGCGAGTTAGACCAACTGGAGAACAGATTTTTTCGTACCCACACTATCGCGCCATTGCTTCCTGCGGGTGTCTGGCGCGTGGAGGGAGACAGAATGGCTTTTGTCATCAAGGTTCCTTAGCGCTCAATCAGGGCAATGCGGCGGTTATAGATATTCATCAGCAATGAAATCGACAGGCTGATGAGCAAGTAAACCGACATGGTAATAGCGATAGTTTCAATCGCCTGACCGGTCTGATTCAGCACCGTGCCGGCAAACAGCGACACCATATCCGGATAACCAATTGCCGCGGCAAGCGAGGAGTTTTTGGCGATATTCAGATACTGGCTGGTCAGCGGAGGGATAATCACGCGCAGCGCCTGCGGAATAATCACCTGCCGCAGCGTTACCGGATTAGGCAATCCGAGAGAACGTGCAGCTTCATGCTGCCCATAGGGCACTGACTGAATGCCTGAACGAATAATCTCGGCGATAAACGCAGAGGTGTAGACCGACAGCGCAATGGTGAGCGCGGCGAGTTCCGGGATCAGCACCATACCGCCCTGGAAGTTGAAGCCGCGCAGTTGCGGAACATCCCAGTGCAGCGCTGCGCCAAACACCCAGTGCGCGACCAGCGGCAGCAGAATAATCAATCCCAGCGCGGCAGGCCATGTGCGGCGTAACTGACCGGTTTTGATTTGATGCATTTTATTAAAGCGAAACAGACCAATGGAGATAGCCACTGCCACGATTATCGCACCCACGAACGCCAGCATGCCCTCGCCCATTTGCGGGGAGGGTATATACAGGCCCCGGTTGCTCAGAAACACCAGTTCCATTGCGTTGACCGCCTGGCGCGGGCCGGGTAGGTTACGCAGCACCGCGAAGTACCAGAAAAAGATCTGCAACAGCGGCGGGATATTACGGAACGTTTCGATATAAATGGTCGATAGCTTCCGCAGTAGCCAGTTTTCTGACAGACGAGCGAGTCCAAGGAAAAAACCGAGGAATGAGGCGAACACAATACACAGCGCTGAAACCAGCAGCGTATTAAGTAAACCTACAAGAAATACACGACCATAGGTGTCACCTTGTTCATAATCAATAAGATGCTGAACAATACCAAAACCAGCGGCGCGATCCAGAAAGGCAAAACCGGAAGTGATGCCGCGGTTATTCAGGTTAGTAACGGTGTTGTGTATCAAATAAATTGCGACAACGACCACGGCGACAATCGCAAGGATTTGAAACAGCCAGGCACGAACCGCAGGGTTAGAAAGGGAAATAGCACCTTTCACGGTTGGGCGGCGATGGGACATAGGAAAACCTCAGTAACCATGACTCTGGGCTGGGCGCCACGCAAGCGTAGCGCCCGTTACAGCACTTACGTATTAGCGCACTGGCGGAGCGTACTGGATACCGCCGTTATTCCAGAGGTTGTTCTGGCCGCGTTTGATTTTCAGCGGGCTTTCAGAACCGACGTTACGTTCAAAGATTTCTGAATAGTTACCGACTTTCTTAATGATGTTGTAAGCCCACTTGTTATCCAGCTTCAGGTCTTTACCGAAGTCTCCTTCTTTACCTAACAGGTGTGCCATATCCGGCGTTGCTGGGTTAGCGGCTTTCTCATCAACGTTTTTCGAGTTAACACCCATCTCTTCTGCGTTCAGCATGGCGAACAGCGTCCAGCGAACAATCGAGAACCAGTCATCATCACCACGGCGAACCACCGGCCCCAGCGGCTCTTTCGAGATCACTTCCGGCAATACGATCCACTCTTCCGGGTTGCTCAGTTTGATACGCAATGCATACAGCTGAGACTGGTCGGAAGCGAGCGTATCGCAACGGCCTGATTCCAGCGCTTTCGCGGATTCATCGGAACGGTCGAAGGTCACCGGCGTATATTTCATTTTGTTGGATTTAAAGTAATCCGCCACGTTCAGCTCAGTATCGGTGCCCGCCTGAATACAAACGGTTGCGCCGTCCAGTTCTTTAGCGCTTTTCAGGCCTGCTTTGTTGTGGGTCAGGAAGCCGATACCGTCGTAATAGGTTACGCCAGTGAATGACAGGCCCATGCCGCCATCGCGGGAAGAGGTCCAGGTGGTATTACGGGAGAGCATATCCACTTCGCCAGATTGCAGAGCGGTGAAACGCTCTTTGGCAGTCAGCGGGGTATATTTAACTTTCGTGTCGTCACCGAATACGGCAGCGGCAACGCCGCGGCAAACATCCACGTCGATACCGGTGAATTTACCGCTCGCGTCCGCGTAGGAAAAGCCAGGCAGACCGTCGCTGATACCGCATTGTACGAAACCTTTCTTTTTAACGGCATCCAGCGTTGCGCCTGCATGTGCCTGATTTGCGACAGCAAACAGTACACCGGCAGCGGCCAGGCTGGCGATCATCATCTTTTTCATAATGCATCCTGTGTGGCGAAAATTTATCGTTATATAAGGCGTTCGGGAAACGCCTGAACCTGTCTGTGGCGATGGCCATACTCTTTAAAGCAAAGGTAGTGCCAGTTTTGCGCGTGGCGTTATTTGGCTACCGTAGGCGCAATATTGAGAGTGTAGACAGGAAAAAATAAAACCATTGCCCCGTCATGGTGCAAAAATACAACCTGCGCCACAAAACAGAGCAAAAAGAGCATGCAATAAGAGGGCATTAACAGATAAGTTTCCTGCGTGAATATAAGCAATATATTGATTGGCATCGCTTTGTGAAATGGGTCACGCAAAAAAAGAGAAAAAACGGTGCGAGTGATAACCCGTCGGTTTAAATGAAACAAAGCGCGTGTTTGCTTTTTTATTTCTGCCTGTTAATGGGGCTGAAAATTTACTTATGCAAAATTAACTGCACCTAAATAAAGCAAAAGCGCGGCAAACCGCGCTTTTTATAACTATTTGGCTATTTAATACTATTTAGTCAGCGCTACGATACCGAGCGTCAGACCGGCAATCGCCGCTGCGCCGCCAGCAATGGCTCCGGCTGTTTCCCAGTTATCCTGTGTTGTGCCTTTCATACAGGTATTGGTATGTACCAGACGGCCTTGATCATCATACACCGGTACACAAGGAGAATCGTGGGCACAGCCAGCCAGAAACGTCGCCAGTAATGCCACGGAAATGAATTTTTTCATAATATTACCTCGAAATAATCACGATTCCCGATATCAATAATTGCGATACCTGTCCAGAACCGATAAATCATATTTTACCATTCGCCGGTGCAAATTCCCCGGTGCAATAATCTCAAATTATGTTCTTTGTAAAAATCATGAAGAGAAAACCGTGTTGCGGGTTAAATAGTGCAGAAAAGATGAAGAGTGAAATAAAAAAATTCGTTGCAATGCGTAAGAGCTTGATTAAATAGAGATGGCACATAACTTTATTTTTATAAGAATAGTCTAGTTTACTGACCGGGTAAAACAAAAGCGCCTGCAGGCGCTTTATTTAAATGGATCCCACTTCAGGAAAGCGCCTCGGGCGGAGGAAGTTTATTTCCGTAAGAAGTAATGGATTCCGCACTCACCGGTTTACCTAATAAATACCCCTGCAGCGTATTACAGCCCAGCTCGGTAAGAAATTTTTGTTGTTCTTCTGTTTCCACACCTTCCGCGACAACTTTTAAATTCAGCGTCCTGGCTAATGCCACGATGGCGGAGACGATAGTGGCATCTTCGCCTTCCCGGCTTAACTCACGAACAAACGCGCGATCAATCTTTAATTCGCAGGCCGGAAGGCGTTTCAGATACAGCAGGCTGGAGTAGCCTGTACCAAAATCATCGATTGAGGCTTTAACGCCCGCATCCGTCAGCGCCGTTAACACGCGCACGCTCTCATCCGGGTTGCTCATTGCTGTGGTTTCAGTTACTTCGAGGATTAACTTTTGCGGCGGCACGCCATGCTTTTTCAGCGCCTCCATAATCGTTTCCACCAGGGTGCTCTGCTCAAACTGCAGGGTGGAAAGGTTCACCGCCACTGACCAGTCAGGGAGCCCCATTTTGCGCCATTCGCCAAGCTGACGGCAGGCTTCATCCACTACCCAGTTACCCAGTGGCACAATCAGGCCGGTTTTCTCTGCCAGTGGCAAAAAAACATCCGGTGTGAGTACACCCTGGTAGGGGTGATGCCAGCGCAACAGCGCCTCAAAGCCGATAACCGGCCCCGCAGGGGCTTTAAATTTGGGCTGGTAAACCAGCCGGAACTCCTGGCGCTCCAGTGCCATCCAGAGATCGTTGAGCAGTTGCAATTGCGTTTGCGCCAGCGTGTTCATCGATGGCTGGAAAAAGTGGTAACCGTTACGGCCCATATGTTTGGTGTGATACATCGCCGCATCGGCGTTGAACATCAATTCCCGTTCGTTCTTGCCATCATGCGGATAAAGCGCAATACCGACGCTCAACGTCACCATCACGTCATAGGGATCGATAGTGAAGGGCTTATCAATCACCCGTACCAACGAACTGGCTAGCGTTGCCGCTTCATCTGGCGCGCTGACTTCAGCCAGCAGAACAAACTCGTCACCACCAATGCGCGCCAGCGTATATTGCCCTGTTAATTTTTGTGTCAGGCGATCGGTCACCGCGACCAGCAATTTATCGCCGACATCATGGCCCCAGGCATCGTTAACGGTTTTGAAACCATCAAGATCCATAAACATCAGCGCGAAGAAAGAGCCTTCGCGTTTCGCTTTGTTGATGGCCTGCTCAAGGCGGTCTTCCAGCAACACACGGTTAGGCAGACGCGTTAAGGTATCGTGCAACGCCAGCCGCGCCAGTTCGCGGTTCGCGGCCGCCAGTGACGTTGCCAGTAGCGAGGTTCGCGCTTGCAGACGCGCATCGAACATCGACACCAGTAGCGTAATGCCCAGCACCGAGAAGGCCATCATGCCGACCAATACGGCTAACCAGTTATTGTTAAAACCGTTATGCCCCATGGCATGTTGAGGAGGGATTTGAGCCGCCATCATGCCGGTGTAATGCATACCCGCAATAGCGATGCCCATCAAAATCGCCGCACCAAAACGCATCAGCGCAACCTGGGCGGCGTCATGACGTAAATGGAAGGTGAGCCACAGGGCGGCGAAAGAGGCGACTAGCGCGATTGCTAAAGATAAAGCGACCCAATGCAGATTCCAGATGATGGCCGGCGAGACCTGAAGCGCCGCCATGCCGGTATAGTGCATCGCCGCAATGCCCAGACCCATGACAATTGCGCCCGGGATCAGGCGGCGCAGATGCAGATGCGGGGCGCTCACCAGCCACAGCGCGAACAATGAAGCGCCAATCGCGATAGCCATTGAGAGGGCAGTGAGAATCGGTTCGTAGCGCATGTTCATAGACATGTTCATCGCCAGCATGCCGATAAAGTGCATCGCCCAGATGCCTATCCCCATTGCTACGCCGCCGCCGCTAAGCCAGACCCATGACGATCCCTGGCTGCTGGTGGAAACACGGCCAGCCATATTCAGGGCGGTATAAGAGGCCAAAATGGCTACGATAAAAGAAACAACAACAAGGATATAGTCGTATTGGCTATCCAGCATGGTGTCATCAACTCATTCACTAAGGGCGTTACGCATTACTACGATCGGACTGGCGAAAAGGGCTGAGACATTAGCATCGTATGGGGATGGCTCAAAATGATTTAAATCCCTGCTTTAATCAGGGTGATGGCTGCATTTTCGCGAATTTTCGCTACAAGCAATCACTTACAGATTATTACAGTTAACCAGTTTGAGCGGATTTACGGAGTTCATATTGCGGCACTTATCGATCTCGGTGGTCATATACTCAATCCAGTACATGATTAAGCTATCCAGCATGAGGATCGACAGGGCGAAAGCCACCAGCCACCAATACTTGCGAAACATTCCGTATCTCCCTTTCTTGCAACCATTTGTTGAAATATACACGACTCCGTAACCCCGGAATGACAGGGAAAGCGGGGTTTTTAGCGCTATTTCAGACAATAAAAAAGGCGCTTTCCCATGCCGGTTAGCGCCTTTTTATCAATACAACTCACTGATTAAAAATCAGTTCATGCCGTATTTTTTCAGTTTTTTACGCAGCGTACCGCGGTTGATGCCCATCATCAGCGCCGCGCGGGTCTGATTACCACGGGTGTATTGCATCACCATGTCCAACAGTGGCTGTTCTACTTCAGCCAGTACCAGCTCATACAGGTCATTAACATCCTGACCATTCAGTTGAGCAAAATAGTTCTTCAGTGCCTGTTTTACCGAGTCACGGAGCGGTTTTTGGGTTACCTGATCCTGAGAGTTAACGGTAGAAACGGTCAGTACGTCAGAATTTACGCGTTGTTCGAACATAGTTCTGTCAGCTCTTTATTTCTGTTTACGCAAAATTTTCGAAGTATGCCTCCAACGCCTCCAGCTGTTCGCTGGCATTCTCAATGGCGTTGAATGTGCGCCGAAACTGGTCATTCGGAGCGTGCTCCTGGAGATACCAGGAGACGTGTTTACGTGCGATTCGGTAACCTTTCGCCTGACCGTAAAAGTCATGCAGTTCCCGAACGTGCGCGCAAAGCAAGCGCTTAACCTCTGCCAAAGGCAGCGGGGCCAGCAGCTCCCCAGTGTCCAGATAATGCTGGATTTCCCGGAAGATCCAGGGTCTTCCCTGAGCTGCGCGGCCTATCATCAGGGCATCCGCCCCTGTATAGTCGAGCACAGCTCTGGCTTTAAGCGGGTCAGTAATGTCGCCATTCGCGATAACCGGAATGGAAACTTTCTGCTTAACTGCCCGAATACTGTCGTACTCAGCGTCTCCGTTGAACAAACAGGCGCGGGTGCGTCCATGAATGGTCAGAGCCTGAATACCACACTCTTCAGCCAGTTGGGCAATTTCTACGCAGTTACGGTGTTCTGGAGCCCAACCCGTGCGAATCTTCAGAGTGACAGGAACATCCACTGCATTAACTACCGAGGTCAGGATCGACTTCACCAGATCCGGGTATTGCAGCAGGGCGGAACCTGCAAGCTTGCGATTCACTTTTTTAGCCGGGCAACCCATATTGATATCAATAATTTGGGCGCCGCTTTCCACGTTAATACGTGCGGCTTCCGCCATTTCATCCGGGTCGCTGCCGGCAATTTGCACGGTGCGAATACCGGGTTCATCAATGTGCACCATCCGCAGTCGGGACTTGTCGCTTTCCCACACTTGCGGGTTAGAAGACATCATCTCGGATACGGTTAAACCGGCTCCCATCTCGTAGCACAACGTCCGGAATGGTCTGTCAGTAATGCCAGCCATGGGCGCTGCGATCAGGCGATTTCTGAGCTGGTGATGTCCGATGCGCATGAGTTAAGAAATGACCATACTGTGACTGCAAGGCGGCGTATATTACGCATTTTTTGCACGAGATGAAAGGCCAAACTTTGAGCAATCCTCTGTTGTAGATCAAGGAATAGCCAGTCCACCAGAGCAATAAACCTATTAAATCATGTTTTTCATAGGGTTATGTAAAAGATAAAAATTTCACATAACGCATAAATTCGCACAAGTTATCGTTTTTTCATCGGTGATAAGCGGCTGAACTGCTGTTTTTTCAGACAAAAAAGACGGTTTTTGCGAAGCTACTCGCAATTTTTTGATCGACCTTCTGGCTGCTTTTTTCGACAGTTCAGCACGCGGGCTCCGCGAAACGTGGCCCGCAGGCCGCGTTCCGTTTTACCTTTTCTGTCCCGTAATACGGCACCACTCTTCTTTCTCGACCACCGGGTCAAGAGTAAAGAGTTCGGCATAGGCTTCGCATACGCTCTCTGCCTGGCTGGCAAGGATACCAGAGAGCCCCAGTAAACCGCCCTCGACGGGCAATACGCTGATTAACGGCGCCAGTTCACGCAACGGGCCAGCCAGAATATTGGCGACCACCACATCGGCTTTCATCGCGTCTGGCTGGTCTTTCGGCAAGTACAACTCGAGACGTTCGGAAACACCGTTGCGCTCGGCGTTATCACGGCTGGCCTGAATGGCTTGCGGATCAATATCAATCCCGATCGCTTTCGCCGCACCCAGTTTCAGCGCGGCAATCGCGAGGATCCCGGAGCCGCAGCCAAAATCGATCACCGTTTTGCCGACAAGATCCAGACCATCGAGCCATTGCAGGCACAACGAGGTGGTGGGGTGCGTGCCAGTGCCGAAGGCCAGACCCGGATCGAGCATCACATTTACCGCATTCGCATCCGGCACGTCGCGCCAGCTCGGGCAGATCCACAGGCGTTCGCCAAAGCGCATCGGGTGGAAGTTATCCATCCATTCGCGCTCCCAGTCTTTATCTTCCAGTTGCTCAATTTTGTGGGCAAAACCTTCGCCGAGCAGCGGGTGAAGCGCGAGTTGGGCAACAACGTCCGCCATCTCGGTTTCTGCATCGAACAGGCCTATAACGTCGGTATCACCCCACAGGCGGGTTTCACCCGGCAGCGGTTCAAACACGGGCGTGTCGTGCGTGTCCTGGAAGGTAATGGACACCGCGCCCGCTTCCATCAGAGCATCGCTCAGATCTTCCGCATTCGCGCCGGTGGTGTTCAGTTTCAGTTGGATCCAAGGCATGGCATAACTCTTTATTCATTAACAGAAATAGTCGGGGCCTGCGGCGCGGGTTGACCGAAACGGTTCCCGACAACGAAGGCCAGCAAACTTAACAGCAGCGAGGGCACAATCGGATGGAAGCCCAGGTACTGAATATTAAAGGTGGCGAGCGCGGCATACAGCGCGCCGCCAACAATCATGGCGCTGAGCGCGCCGGCGGAATTAGCGCGATCCCAGTAAAGACCCAGCACCAACGGCCACAGGAATACCGCCTCCAGCCCGCCAAACGCCAGCAGGTTCAGCCAGATGATCATCTCTGGCGGACGCCATGCGGCCAGCATCATCAAAATGCCGAGCACCAGCGTGGTGACGGTGGAAATGCGTTTTAAGCGTGGCTCATGACGAATTTTAGTCGGCTGCGCGCTTAACCACAGATCTTTGATGATCGTTGCGGAAGCCTGCAGCAGATGCGCGTTGACGTTGGACATGATCGCGGCCATAGGTGCGGCGAGGAACAACCCTGCGGCCCACGGTGGCAACACTTCGACCATCAGCGTGGGAATGACCTGATCCGGCACCGACAGATTCGGCAGCACTGCTCGACCCAGCGCGCCCGCCAGGTGCATTCCCAGCATCAACAGTGCGATGACGATGGTGCCGATAATGATCCCACGGTGCACCGACTTGCTGTCTTTATACGAAATACAGCGCACAGCGGTATGCGGCAGACCGATAACGCCAAAACAGACCAGTACCCAAAACGAGGTCATAAACGCCGGGGAGAGAATATCGCTCGCGCCGTGCGGACTCACCAGTTTCGGATCGATATGCTGCAAGGTGTCAACGGCGTTATGTAAACCGCCCGCCGCATGGATCACGCCGACCAGCAACACCAGCGTACCGATCAGCATCACCAGACCTTGCATCGTGTCGTTCAACACACTGGCGCGAAAACCGCCAAACGCTGTGTACAGCGCAATGGTAATGCCGAAGATCAGCAGGCCAGATTCGTATTTGATGCCGGCCGCCGTCTCCAGCAGACGCGCGCCGCCGATAAACTGCACGGCAATTGCGCCGACAAAGGCCACCAGCAGACTGACGCTGGCAATCCACACCACCGCGCGGCTCTGGTAGCGAGCCATCAGCATGTCGTTGAGGGTAATCGCATTGTAGCGACGCGCCAGAATCGCGAATTTCTTGCCAAGAATGCCCAGCGACAACCAAATGGTAGGAACCTGGATCATCGCCAGCAGTACCCAACCAAGGCCGAATTTGTACGCGGCTCCCGGCCCGCCAATAAACGAACTGGCGCTGACATAAGTGGCGGTCAGCGTCATCGCCAGCACGAATCCACCCATGGAACGACTACCGAGGAAATACTCGCTCAGGAAAGTACCGCTGCTACGCTGGCGCATCGCATAGAAAGAGAGGCCGAAGACGACGATCAGGTAGATTATCAGTACGGCGATAATTTCAGTTTGCATCGTTATCCTCCAGAGAGATATCACGGAAGATAAAACGCACCATCGCCCAGCAGAGTAAAACAAACACCAGTGGCGTAAGCAGGCAGGCCAGTTCAAACCAACGCGGCAGCCCGGTGAAGCCCTGCTCTGTACCCGGTAGGTAAGCACACACTAACCAGGCGGCAAGATAAAGAAGGGTCAGCCACAGCGCCCAGCGGGCTTCTTTGTGAGCCTGAACAAAACGGTTGTCCATTTTTGTCCCTTGTAAATGAAGAAAGCGGGGATTGTACCCTATGGGCAAGTTGAGGGGAGAGAAAAACAAAAAAGGCCGGAAGATCCGGCCTTTTGCGCTGATTGCAGATTATTTTTCCTGCAAACCGAGTTTTTTCTCCAGATAGTGGATGTTGGTGCCACCATGCTGGAAGTTCTCGTCGCTCATAATACGCATCTGCAGATCAACGTTGGTTTTGATACCGTCGATAATCAGTTCCTGCAACGCATTCTTCATGCGCGCAATCGCCACATCGCGGCTCTCACCGTAGCAGATAAGCTTGCCAATCATTGAATCGTAATACGGCGGTACAGTGTAACCGGCGTAAATATGCGATTCCCAACGCACACCAAACCCACCAGGGGCATGGAAGCGGGTGATTTTGCCCGGGCTGGGCAGGAAGGTGTTCGGATCTTCGGCGTTAATACGGCATTCCACCGCATGGCCTTTCACCATCACTTCTTCTTGCTTAATGGACAGCGGCTGACCGGCAGCGATACGCAGCTGTTCTTTGATCAGGTCAACGCCGGTAATCATTTCGGTAACCGGGTGTTCAACCTGAATACGGGTGTTCATCTCGATGAAGTAGAACTCGCCGTTTTCGAACAGGAACTCAAACGTACCCGCTCCGCGATAGCCGATGTCGACACAGGCTTTCGCACAACGCTCGCCGATATAGCGACGCAGTTCCGGGGTGATGCCCGGTGCCGGTGCTTCTTCGACCACTTTCTGGTGACGGCGCTGCATGGAGCAGTCGCGCTCTGCCAGATAGATAGCGTTGCCCTGACCATCAGCCAGCACCTGGATCTCGACGTGGCGAGGATTTTCCAGGTATTTTTCCATGTACACCATGTCGTTGTTGAAAGCGGCTTTCGCTTCCGCACGCGTCATGCTGATGGACTGCGCCAGGTCGGCGTCTTTGCGCACAACGCGCATACCGCGACCGCCGCCGCCGCCGGAGGCTTTGATGATAACCGGGTAACCAATGCGTTTAGCATGGGCGCGGTTGGCATCCATATCGTCGCCCAGCGGGCCGTCAGAACCCGGAACGGTCGGTACGCCTGCTTTCTTCATGGCGGTGATTGCCGACACTTTGTCGCCCATCAGGCGGATGGTGTCAGCTTTCGGGCCGATGAAGATAAAGCCAGAGCGCTCAACTTGCTCAGCAAAGTTGGCATTCTCAGAGAGGAAGCCATAACCCGGGTGAATCGCCACTGCGCCGGTGATTTCGGCGGCGGAGATAATCGCCGGGATATTCAGATAGCTTTTTACTGATGGCGCAGGACCGATACATACGGTCTCGTCAGCCAGCAGTACGTGTTTTAAATCGCGATCCGCAGTCGAGTGCACGGCGACAGTCTTGATGCCCAGTTCTTTACAGGCACGAAGAATACGCAGTGCAATCTCGCCGCGGTTAGCGATAACAATTTTATCCAGCATGTGCGCCTCGTTTACTCGATGACGACCAGCGGCTCGTCAAATTCAACCGGTTGGCCACTTTCAACCAGAATGGCTTTCACCACGCCTGATTTATCGGCTTCGATCTGGTTCATCATTTTCATGGCTTCAACGATGCACAGGGTATCGCCCACGTTAACTTTCTGGCCGATTTCGATAAACGCTTTCGCGTCCGGGCTCGGGGTGCGATAGAAGGTTCCGACCATCGGGGAACGTACGATGTGACCACTGATTTCCGCTGCGGCTGCAGGGGCTTCCGGCGCTGCGGTAGGTGCGACAGCGTTAGACAGGGCTGGCTGCTGTTGCATCATCGGCGCAGCATAAGCCTGCTGCATAACCGGGAAGCCAGCATTCGGCGCGCTGCGGCTGATGCGCACAGACTCTTCGCCTTCAGAAATTTCCAGTTCGGAGATGCCTGATTCTTCAACCAGCTCGATCAGTTTCTTAATCTTACGAATATCCATGAGTGGGTTCCGTACTCTTGTTTAGTGTGATTGTGACAGGCGTTTTACCGCCGTCTGTAAAGCGTATGAATAACCTTCCGCGCCCAGCCCGCAAATAACGCCCTCGGCGATATCTGACAGATACGAGTGGTGGCGGAATGGCTCCCGCGCATGCACGTTGGTGAGGTGGATCTCGATAAACGGGATACCGACCGCCAACAATGCGTCGCGGATAGCAACACTGGTGTGCGTAAACGCGGCCGGATTGATCAGGATAAAGTCCATAATGTCTTTTGCCTGATGAATACGGTCGATGATTGCGTACTCCGCGTTTGACTGAAAATGCGCCAGTTCCACATCAAGCGCTGCCGCTTCGGTGCTCAAACCGTTAACAATCTCGCTAAGCGTAAGCGTGCCGTACTTATCCGGCTCACGGGTGCCAAGCATGTTTAGGTTCGGTCCGTTCAAAACTAATATGTGGAACTTGCCAGCCATTGTGCCGCTATCTCCTGCGATTCTCGGGTAAAAAACAAAATATACCTTCGATTCGCGATTGTCACCTTTTCAGAGGCTAAAAACCCCTGTCAGGAAAACCAAAGTCGCACATTATAACGATTTCGTAGCAATTGGCAGCTAAATACTGGTCTTATCAGGGAAGATTATCAACCACCGCCCGGAATCTGGCGGTGAATGATAGTAGATCTGCGGAGAACTGCACACAATGAGCGTATTAACGCCACCATTGGCGAAACTTCTTATAACGCCACGCTAACAGCCCAATCGCGGCAGCAGCGTACAGGATCGGTTGCGGTGACAAGATTTTCACCGACCAAAGGTAGTGAATCGGCGCGAGGATCGCCACCAGATAGACGAAATTGTGTAATTGTTGCCAGCGTTTGCCCAGCTTGCGCTGCGCCCATTGCGTTGAAGTCAACGCTAATGCCAGCAAAATCAGCCAACTTACCGCACCCAGCGTTAAATAAGGGCGCATTACCAACTCTTGTCCTAATAATGAAAGATTATTGATCCCCAGTTCCAGCAAGGTGTAGCTGGTCAGGTGCAGCGTCGCCCAGGCAAAGCACCACAGCCCCAGCAAACGTCGGGTTCTGATCAATAAAGGTTGTTTCGCGTAGCGTGCGAGCGGTGCTATCAGCAAACTGGCGAGCAGGAATTTTAGCGCCATTCTGCCCGTAAAATGCTGGATGTCTTTCGCCGGATCGGCGCTGAAATAGCCCTGGTTCGCCGCCCAGAAAAGCCACAGTAAAGGCAGCAGACCCGCCAGATGCAATGCGACTTTTAACCATGTCACCTGTTTTGCCGTTAAGCGCACTCAGAAATTCTCCCGCAGATCTAACCCGTGATAAAGCGAAGCCACCTCTTCAGCGTAGCCATTAAACAGCAGCGTTGGCTGACGTTTTACATCCAGCGCGCCGCCGGATCCAATAAAACGTTCCGTTGCTTGTGACCAGCGAGGGTGATCGACATGCGGGTTCACATTGGCATAGAAACCATATTCGTCGGGTGCGGCAAGGTTCCAGGTGGTCGGTGGCCGTTTACTGGTGAGCTTGATACTGACTATCGATTTGATGCCTTTAAAACCATATTTCCACGGTACAGTCAGGCGGATCGGCGCGCCGTTTTGCGGCGGTAGCGCTTTGCCATACACCCCGACAGTAAGCAGCGTTAGTGGGTGCATCGCTTCATCTATACGCAGCGCTTCAACATAGGGGTACTGGAGGCCACCGCCAATAAAGCGATCTTTTTGCCCCGGCATCTGATCCGGTGCGTAAAGGGTCTGGAAAGCGACATATTTGGCGTTGCTGGTGGGTTCAACTAGCGCCAGCAGTTTATGCAGCGGGAATCCGATCCACGGCACCACCATGGACCAGGCCTCAACGCAGCGCATCCGGTAGATTCGCTCTTCCAGCGGGAAACGCGAGGTCAGCGCCGCGTGATCGAGCGTCAACGGTTTCGCCACTTCACCGTCAATGGTCAATGTCCAGGGATCGGTTTTCATTCCCCCGGCGTTGGCGGCAGGATCGGCTTTATCGAGGCCAAATTCATAGAAATTGTTATAGCCGGTGACTTTCTCTTCCGGTGTCAGCGGGAGAGAGGCTTTCCACTGCGCAGGTTGCGTAAAATCGAGCGGTTTTCCCGATGGCGCCTTTGGCCGGTCATGGCCTTTAAACCAGTCCAACAGATCGGCCCGCGCGCCGGGTGCCAGGGTCAATGCCGAGGCGCTAATTCCCAGCATTTTCAGCACCTGGCGGCGCTGTAACATAAAAACGGATTCCGCAGTGACATCGGCTTCGGTTAGTTTTTTCTTCATCACATCCTCCGTTAGTCTCTCGTCAAGCATGGTGTAAGCGCAGCGTGAGCGCGAGCACGAGTGTGTTACCAAACATTGTAAATAGTCAGGTTAAGACATTTTTCAGGCTTATTGATTGTTGGCAAAAAATTTCTGAGGGCTATACTCGCAGGGATGAAACGCAGTGCCAGTTTTCCCCGCCGCCTGCACGCTATCCCGGGACGCGGGTAGACATCAAAGTTAGTACTTACTTCAATGACGTAACCCTGAGCGGTATCGTTTCGTTCTTTATACAAGCGGAGTTAACACAAGGATGCGATTAACGACGAAATTTTCAGCTTTTGTGACGCTACTGACAGGGTTGGCGTTTTTCGTCACCCTGATTGGGTGCTCACTGAGCTTCTATAACGCTATTCAAAACAAGGTTGCCAATCGTGTGGAAGCGGTGGCGGCAATTATTGATACGCGCCTGGTCTCAACGCCGGTTTCCCGGCTGTTGCCGCAGCTCAATGAATTGATGGTGCCGGTAGACATTATCGAGATTCAGATTAAGCAAGGCCGGCGCACAGTGCTCAGTTATGCGCATAACGGAAGTTATCGCCCGGCGGGCAGCAACTATCAATATCGGGAACTGCATATTCCCTCCCTGAAAAATCCCGGTTTCACCTTCACGCTGGTTTATCAGGATCCCATGGCGAATTACTTTCGTTCGCTGTTAACTACCGCGCCGCTGACGGTGGCGATCGGTTTTATGATCGTGATCCTCTTTCTCTCCGTTCGCTGGTTACGGCGACAGCTTTCCGGGCAGGAACTGCTGGAGACGCGCGCGACGCGGATCCTCAACGGCGAGCGTGGGCCACAGGTTCGCGGCAGCATCTATGAGTGGCCATCCCGCACCAGTAGTGCGCTGGATGTGTTGCTGACCGATATCCAGTTTGCCAGCGATCAACGTAGCCGCATGGATACGCTTATTCGCTCCTACGCCGCGCAGGACAAGCGGACGGGCCTGAATAACCGCCTGTTTTTTGATAATCAGCTCGCCACGCTGCTGGAAGATCAGGAAAAAGTGGGCTCGCACGGTGTAGTGATGATGATCCGTTTGCCGGACTTTGATCTGCTGCGGGATAGCGGTGGAACCACCACCGAAGAGTATCTCTTTACGCTCATTAACCTGCTTTCTACCTTTATTATGCGTTATCCCGGTGCGTTACTGGCTCGCTACCATCGCAGCGACTTCGCCGTGCTGCTGCCGCATCGCACATTAAAGGAAGCGGAGAGCATCGCCGGGCAGATCCTGAAAGCGGTGGACGGGTTACCCCCGAATAAAACGCTGACCCGCGAAGACATTATGCACATTGGTATTTGTGCCTGGCGTAGCGGGCAAGCTGGTGTGCAAGTCATGGAGCATGCCGAAGCCGCAGCGCGCAACGCGGTGTTACAGGGCGGAAACAGTTGGTCAGTGTACGACGACACATTACCGGAACAAGGGCGTGGAAATGTGCGCTGGCGAACGCTGATTGAGCAGATGCTGAGCCGCGGCGGGCCGCGCGTTTATCAGAAACCAGCGATTAACCGGGACGGCCAGGTTCATCACCGCGAGCTGATGTGCCGCATTTTCGACGGCGAACAAGAAGTGATTGCCGAAGAGTATATGCCCATGGTGCAGCAGTTTGGTCTGGCTGAAGAGTATGACCGCCTGCAGGTGACGCGTCTGATTCCCTTTATGGGTTTTTGGCCGGAAGAAAACCTCGCCATGCAAATAACCGTGGAATCATTGATCCGCCCCCGTTTTCAACGCTGGCTACGCGATATATTAATGCAGTGCGAAAAATCTCAACGTAAACGGATTATTTTTGAACTTGCTGAGGCGGATGTTTGTCAACATATCAGCCGGTTACAGTCGGTGGTGCGTTTAATCAACGCATTAGGCGCCCGCGTAGTGGTCAATCAGGCGGGTCTGACGTTGGTGAGCACCAGTTGGATTAAAGCGTTGGATGTTGAGCTATTAAAGCTGCATCCGGGGCTGGTCAGGAACATTGAAAAGCGCACCGAAAACCAGCTTCTGGTGCAGAGCCTCGTGGAAGCGTGCAAAGGCACGCGAACGCGAGTTTTCGCAACCGGCGTTCGCTCTCGTGGCGAATGGCAGACGCTGGTGGAACGGGGTGTTGCGGGTGGGCAGGGCGATTTCATCGCGGCTTCCCAACCGCTCGATACCAATGTGAAAAAATATTCGCAAAGATACTCGGTTTGAACTGCTGTTTAAGTCGTTTTCACGTAGAATAACGCGCGCTGCCATGTTTGGGGGTGTGCGTGCCTGCCCGCCGGATTATCGCAGTGAACAAAGCCGGTTTGTCCTTATGAAAAACTGCAAACGCAACAGACTGGAAGATGGGCTTTTTTACTTCCAGGCAGATTCATGTCGTTTTGCAACAAAGGAAACAAACTGCACTAATTTTCACCGTAGCAGATGATTCTTATGCCTTGTCGCTGCTACGTGTGGTTGGTAAAGTAAGCGGATTTTGTTTCCGCCCCAGCTTTCAGGATTATCCCTTAGTATGTTGAAAAAATTTCGTGGCATGTTTTCCAATGACCTGTCCATTGACCTGGGTACCGCGAATACCCTGATTTATGTAAAAGGACAAGGCATCGTACTGAATGAGCCTTCCGTGGTGGCCATTCGCCAGGATCGTGCCGGTTCACCGAAAAGTGTAGCCGCAGTCGGTCATGAAGCGAAACAGATGCTTGGCCGTACGCCGGGCAATATCGCGGCCATCCGCCCGATGAAAGACGGCGTCATCGCCGACTTCTTCGTGACCGAAAAAATGCTTCAGCACTTTATCAAACAAGTGCACAGCAACAGCTTTATGCGTCCGAGTCCGCGCGTTCTGGTTTGTGTGCCGGTTGGCGCCACTCAGGTTGAACGCCGCGCAATTCGTGAATCCGCACAGGGCGCTGGTGCTCGTGAAGTATTCCTGATTGAAGAGCCGATGGCGGCCGCAATCGGCGCTGGCTTACCGGTTTCTGAAGCGACCGGTTCAATGGTGGTGGATATCGGTGGTGGTACCACTGAAGTTGCCGTTATCTCCCTGAACGGCGTGGTGTACTCCTCTTCTGTTCGTATCGGCGGTGACCGCTTCGATGAAGCGATCATTAATTACGTTCGTCGTAACTACGGCTCCCTGATTGGTGAAGCGACCGCTGAGCGTATCAAACACGAAATTGGCTCTGCTTACCCGGGCGATGAAGTGCGTGAAATCGAAGTGCGTGGCCGTAACCTGGCTGAAGGTGTTCCGCGTGGCTTCACGCTGAATTCTAACGAAATTCTGGAAGCGCTGCAGGAACCGCTGACCGGCATCGTGAGCGCCGTTATGGTTGCGCTGGAACAGTGCCCGCCAGAACTGGCTTCTGATATCTCCGAGCGCGGTATGGTTTTGACCGGTGGTGGCGCGCTGCTGCGCAACCTTGACCGCCTGTTGATGGAAGAAACGGGTATTCCAGTTGTAGTTGCAGAAGATCCCCTGACTTGCGTAGCGCGCGGCGGCGGCAAGGCGCTGGAAATGATCGACATGCACGGCGGCGACTTGTTCAGCGAAGAATAGTCCGCGTCAGATGCGAAGCGGATAGTCGCTTCGCATCTGTCTGGCCTGAGAATACGCAAAGCCTATGAAGCCAATTTTTAGCCGTGGCCCGTCACTGCAGATTCGCCTTTTCCTGGCGGTTGTGGTGGCGCTCGGAGTCATTATTGCCGACAGCCGCCTCGGTACGTTCAGTCAAATCAGAACGTACATGGATACTGCCGTCAGCCCTTTCTATTTTATTTCCAATGGTCCCCGCGAATTATTAGATAACGTTTCCCAAACGTTGGCCTCGCGCGACCAGCTTGAGCTTGAAAACCGGGCATTGCGTCAGGAACTGCTGCTAAAAAACAGTGAGCTGTTGATGTTAGGGCAGTACAAGCAGGAGAATGCGCGCCTGCGTGAACTGCTGGGCTCGCCGCTGCGTCAGGATGAGCAGAAAATGGTGACCCAGGTGATCTCGACGGTTAACGATCCTTACAGCGACCAGGTGGTTATCGACAAAGGCAGCGCGAACGGCGTGTATGAAGGCCAGCCGGTGATCAGCGATAAAGGCGTTGTCGGCCAGGTGGTTGCGGTAGCTAAACTGACCAGCCGCGTACTGTTGATTTGCGATGCCACACACGCGCTACCGATTCAGGTGCTGCGTAACGATATCCGCGTGATTGCCGCCGGTAACGGCTGCACAGACGATCTGCAACTCGAACATTTACCGGCGAATACGGATATTCGTGTTGGTGATGTGCTGGTGACGTCAGGTCTGGGCGGGCGTTTCCCGGAAGGATATCCGGTTGCGGTGGTCTCGTCGGTAAAACTGGATACGCAGCGGGCTTACACCGTGATTCAGGCGCGTCCAACCGCGGGCCTGCAACGTTTGCGTTATCTGCTGCTGCTGTGGGGCGCGGATCGTAACGGCACTAACCCAAGAACACCGGAAGATGTGCATCGTGTGGCGAACGAACGTCTGCTGCAAATGATGCCGCAAGTCCTTCCTTCTCCTGATGCGATGGGGCCGCCTGCGCCAATGCCCGCTCCGGCGACTGGCATTACGCAGCCGCCGCCGCAAGTCTCTCCGGGAGGGCAATAGTGGCAAGTTATCGTAGCCAGGGGCGCTGGGTTATCTGGCTCTCGTTTTTAATTGCACTGTTGCTTCAAATCATGCCCTGGCCGGATGAGATCATCGTCTACCGGCCAAACTGGGTGTTGCTCATTTTGCTTTACTGGATCCTCGCGCTGCCGCACCGCGTAAATGTTGGCACGGGTTTCGCGATGGGTGCCATACTGGATCTGATTAGCGGATCCACCCTCGGTGTACGCGCGCTGTCGTTAAGTATCGTCGCCTATCTGGTCGCACTGAAATTTCAGTTGTTCCGTAATCTGGCGCTCTGGCAACAGGCGCTGGTGGTGATGCTGTTGTCGCTGGCGACAGAAGTGATTGTCTTCTGGGCAGAGTTTCTGGTGATTAACGTTTCATTTAAACCAGAGATTTTCTGGAGCAGCCTGGTGAATGGCGTGCTCTGGCCGTGGCTCTTCCTGTTAATGCGTAAGATCCGTCAGCAGTTTGCGGTGCAATAAGGCTTTTATGACAGATATCTGGCTTGCTTCCGGTTCTCCTCGTCGCCAGGAGTTGCTCACACAACTGGGCGTCACTTTCACGCGTATTGTTCCGGGTATTGAGGAACAGCGTCAGGCGCAGGAGAGCGCCCGCCAGTATGTGTTACGCCTCGCGCGTGAAAAAGCGCAGGCCGGTGTGGCGATGGCCACAAGCGATCTGCCCGTGCTGGGCGCGGACACGATCGTTATATTTAATGGTGAAGTGCTTGAAAAACCAAAAGACTCCTCGCATGCTGCCAGTATGTTGCGCCTGCTTTCCGGGCAAACACATCAGGTAATGACGGCGGTTGCGCTGGCGGATAGCCAGCATGTGCTCGATTGTCTGGTGGAAACTGAAGTGACATTCAGAGTGTTATCGGAAAAGGATATCGCCGATTACGTCGCCAGCGGGGAACCGCTGGATAAAGCCGGTGCTTATGGCATTCAGGGGCTGGGTGGCTGTTTCGTGAGAAAAATAAACGGTAGTTATCATGCCGTTGTGGGTTTACCGCTGGTGGAAACCTGGGAATTGCTGAGCAATTTTAACGCACTGCGCGAGGGAAAAGATAATCATGACGGCTGAATTGTTGGTCAACGTTACTCCATCGGAAACACGCGTCGCTTATATTGACGGCGGCATCCTGCAAGAAATTCACATCGAGCGCGAAGCACGGCGCGGGATAGTAGGCAATATCTACAAAGGTCGGGTCAGCCGGGTTCTGCCGGGCATGCAGGCGGCTTTTGTAGATATTGGTCTGGAAAAGGCGGCGTTTCTTCACGCCTCCGACATTATGCCGCACACCGAATGCGTTGCCGGGGAAGAGCAAAAAAACTTCACCGTGCGCGACATCTCCGAACTGGTCCGTCAGGGGCAGGATTTAATGGTGCAGGTGGTAAAAGATCCGCTGGGTACTAAAGGCGCGCGCCTTACCACGGATATCACGCTGCCATCCCGTTACCTGGTCTTTATGCCGGGCGCTTCGCATGTCGGCGTTTCCCAGCGTATCGAGAGTGAAGCCGAGCGCGAACGCCTCAAACAGGTTGTTGCGGCGTATTGCGACGAGCAGGGCGGTTTTATCATTCGCACTGCGGCTGAAGGCGTGTGCGAAGAGGATCTCGCCTCCGATGCGGCGTACCTCAAGCGCGTCTGGACGAAGGTGATGGAGCGTAAAAAGCGCCAACAAAGCCGCTGCAAACTGTACGGCGAACTGGCGCTGGCGCAGCGTGTGCTGCGCGATTTCGCCGACGCTCACCTGGATCGTATCCGTGTAGACTCGCGTCTGACGTTTGAAGCGCTGCTGGAGTTCACGGCGGAATACATTCCGGAGATGACCAGCAAGCTCGAACACTACAGCGGTCGCCAGCCGATTTTCGATCTTTACGATGTGGAGAACGAAATTCAGCGCGCGCTGGAGCGCAAAGTGGAGCTGAAGTCCGGCGGCTATTTGATCATCGATCAAACCGAAGCGATGACCACCGTTGATATCAACACCGGTGCGTTTGTCGGCCATCGCAATCTCGACGACACCATCTTCAACACCAACATTGAAGCCACGCAGGCCATTGCCCGCCAGCTGCGCTTACGCAATCTGGGCGGCATTATCATCATCGATTTTATCGATATGAATAATGACGATCACCGCCGTCGCGTGCTGCACTCGCTGGAGCAAGCGTTGAGCAAAGATCGGGTCAAGACCAGCATTAACGGTTTCTCCCAGTTGGGTCTGGTCGAGATGACGCGCAAACGCACGCGCGAAAGCGTGGAACATGTCCTCTGCAATGAATGCCCCACCTGTCATGGCCGCGGCACCGTTAAAACGGTGGAAACTGTGTGCTATGAAATCATGCGCGAGATCGTTCGCGTGCATCATGCCTATGATTCCGATCGTTTCCTGGTTTACGCTTCCCCGGCGGTGGCGGAAGCCCTGAAAGGTGAAGAGTCGCACGCGCTGGCGGAGGTGGAAATCTTCGTTGGTAAGCAGGTAAAAGTGCAAATCGAGCCGCTCTATAATCAGGAGCAGTTTGACGTCGTAATGATGTAATTCGCAGCGTGCTGCGACACGAGCGAGTCTGGGTTTGGATGACAAGGAGAGAGGCGTGAGGCGACTGCCGGGGATATTGCTGCTTACAGGCGCGACGCTGATTGTTATCGCGGCGCTGCTGGTAAGTGGGCTGCGCCTTGTTCTGCCACATCTGGATAGCTGGCGCGGGCAAATCCTGGCGCAAATCACCGCGCAAACCGGCGTTCCCGTCTCGGCCAGCCAGATACAGGCGCGCTGGGAGAATTTCGGCCCTGAACTGGATGTGCGCGACATTAGCGCGACGCTGCCCGATGGCGGCGACCTGTCGGTCAAACGCGTGACGCTGGCGCTGGATGTCTGGCAAAGCCTGCTGCACATGCGCTGGCAGTTCCGCAATCTCACCTTTTACCAGCTGGTCGCGCACAGTAATACCCCGCTACAACGCAATGACACCGGCGAACCTATCACCACGGATCGCATCAGCGATCTGTTTTTGCGCCAGTTCGATCACTTTGATCTGCGCGACAGCCGCATCAGCTTCTTAACGCTCTCCGGACAACGCGCAGAGCTGGCTATCCCGCAACTTACCTGGCTTAACGGCAGCGATCGTCACCGTGCGGAAGGGCAAGTCAGCCTGTCGAGCCTCACCGGTCAGCACGGCATTATGCAGGTGCGCATGGATCTGCGTGACGACAATGGGCTGTTGAACAATGGGCGGGTGTGGTTGCAGGCGGACGACATTGATGTCAAACCCTGGCTCGCCAAATGGATGCAGGATAAGGTCGCGCTGGATTCTGCGCGCTTCAGTCTTGAAGGCTGGATGACATTAAGCAAAGGCGTAGTGGAAAGTGGCGACGTATGGCTGAAAAAAGGCGGCGCCAGCTGGCAGGGCAATAATACGCAGCACCGCATGACGGTGGATAACCTGACCGCACATGTCTCTCGTCAGCAGCAGGGCTGGCAGTTTGATGTACCGGTAACGCGTATCGCAATTGATGATCATCCCTGGCCGCAGGGCGCGCTGAGTTTTGCCTGGGTTCTGGCGCAGGAAGTGGGCGGTGCCAGCAGCGTGCGCAGCGATGAACTGCGCGTTCGTGCCAGTAACCTTGAGCTCAGTGGCTTAGAGGGGCTGCTGCCGATTGCGCAGAAAATCTCCCCGGAGCTGTACGACATCTGGCATACCATGCAGCCTCGCGGCAAGCTGGAACAGCTGGCGCTGGATATCCCTTTGCAGGCGACTGAAAAAACGCGCTTCCACGCGCAGTGGCAGGATATTGCCTGGCAACAGTGGGAATTGCTGCCCGGTGTTGAACACCTTAGTGGAACGCTTGCCGGCAGCCTGGATAATGGGCGCTTAACTGCCGATATTGCACAGGCGAAGATGCCGTATAAGACGGTATTCCCCGAACCGCTGGAGATTGAAAAAGGCGTTGCCACGCTGAACTGGCAGAATAACGAACACGGCTTCCAGCTGGACGGGCGCAATATCGACGTTCAGGCGAATGCCCTGCGTGCGCGCGGTGATTTCCGTTATCTCCAGCCGCAAGGTGATGAGCCCTGGTTAGGTATCCTGGCTGGCATCAATGTGACGGATGCAGGCCAGGCCTGGCGCTACTTCCCGGAAAATTTGATGGGCAAAGAGCTGGTGGCGTACCTGAGCTCGTCGATCAAAGGCGGGCAGACGCAAGATGCCACGCTGCTGTTTGGCGGTAATCCGAAGCTCTTCCCGTTTAAGCACAATGAAGGCCAGTTTGAAGTCGCGGTGCCGCTGCGCAACGCGACCTTTGCTTTCCAGCCGGACTGGCCAGCGCTGCAAAACCTCGATATCGATCTCGACTTTCTCAACGACGGCTTGTGGATGAAAAGCAGTAAAGTGGCGCTGGGCGGTGTCACAGCCAGCAATCTGACTGCCAACATCCCGGATTACGTTAAAGAGAAACTGCTGATTGATGCCGACATTAACGGTCCGGGCAAAGCCGTAGGGCCCTATTTCAAAGAGACACCGCTGCACGATACGCTGGGCAGCGCGCTGGATGAGCTGCAAATCGATGGTGATGTAAGCGCTCGCTTACATCTTGATATTCCGCTGGACGGGGCGCAGACCGTCGCCAAAGGCGATGTGGCGCTGAACAACAACAGCCTGTTTATCAAGCCACTTAACAGCACACTGAAGAACCTCAGCGGCAAATTCAGTTTCGAGAACGGTACGCTGAAAAGTGAACCATTACAGGCAACCTGGTTTAACCAACCGGTAAACCTCGATTTCTCCACCACCGAGGGAGATAAAGCTTATCAGGTGGCGGTGAATCTCAACGGGAACTGGCAACCGGCAAAAACCGGCGTTTTACCTCCGCAACTTAATGATGCGCTGCGCGGCAGCATCGCATGGAAAGGCGATGTCGGCGTAGAGTTGCCGCACCGTGGCGGTACCACTTATAAGGTTAATATTGATGGCGATCTGGGCAACCTTGCCAGCACGTTACCGCCGCCGCTGGATAAACCCGCAGGCAAAGCGCTGCCGCTGAAGGTGAAGGTAGAAGGAAACCTGCACAGTTTCGAGTTAACCGGGAATGCTGGTGGTAACAACCATTTCAATAGCCGCTGGTTGCTGAATAATAAGCTGACGCTCGATCGCGGGATCTGGACTTCGGATAGCCGAACACTACCGCCGCTGCCGGAGCAAGCCGGGCTTGAACTCAACTTGCCGGCAATGAACGGCGCTCAGTGGCTGGGCCTGTTCAGACAGGGCGTGGCAAATAATGTCAGCAGTGCAACCACCTTCCCGCAGAGCATTACGCTGCGTACGCCAGCTCTGACGCTGGGCGGGCAGCAGTGGAATAATCTCAGCATCGTTTCACAGCCGCAAGATGCAGGTTCGACCATCGAAGCGCAAGGGCGTGAAATCAGCGGTACGTTGACGATCCATGATAATGCGCCGTGGCAGGCCGCGATTCGCTACCTCTACTACAACCCG
The DNA here is from genome assembly GCF_015167415.1 of Kosakonia pseudosacchari. NCBI lineage: Bacteria > Pseudomonadati > Pseudomonadota > Gammaproteobacteria > Enterobacterales > Enterobacteriaceae > Kosakonia > Kosakonia pseudosacchari. Next base: position 4,391,075 of record NZ_CP063425.1, on the reverse strand, counting down.
TCGAACACGGCACCGAACGATGATGACATCTCTTCTCCTTCAACGCTGTTGCGCGGTCAGACGCGAGTGGACTTTACCGGCTGGCCGGATTTGCAATTGCGCTGTGCGGAGTGCTGGCTGTGGGGGCAAAAATATGGTCGCATCGATGGCGATTTCGCCATTCAGGGCGATACGTTGACGCTGGCAAATGGCCTGGTGGACAGCGGCACTGCGCGGCTCACCGCCGACGGTGAATGGGTTAACCGTGAAGGCGCAGAACGTACCTCGCTGAAAGGGGTGCTGCGCGGCGAGAAAATTGATTCCGCAATGGGCTTCTTTGGCATACCGACGCCGGTGCGTGATTCGTCGTTTGATATTAATTATGACCTGCACTGGCGCAGCACACCGTGGCAACCGCAGGAAGAGTCACTTAATGGCATCCTGCGTACGCGTCTTGGCAAAGGCAAAATTACCGATATCAGCACCGGCCATGCCGGGCAGTTGCTACGCCTGTTCAGCGTCGACTCGCTGTGGCGTAAATTGCGTTTTGACTTCAGCGATACCTTCAGCAGTGAGGGGTTCTGGTTTGATTCCATCCGCAGCACCGCGTGGATCAAAGACGGTGTGCTGCATACCGACGATACGCTGGTGGACGGTCTGGAAGCGGATATCGCCATGAAAGGCTCGGTGAATTTGGTGCGCCGCGAGCTGGATATGGAAGCGGTGGTTGCGCCAGAAATTTCCGCGACTGTCGGTGTTGCGGCGGCCTTTGCCGTTAACCCGATTGTCGGTGCGGCGGTGTTTGCCGCCAGCAAAGTGCTGGGGCCACTGTGGAACAAAGTCTCGATTTTGCGCTACCGCATTACCGGCCCGGTTGATCAGCCGCAAATCAACGAAGTCCTGCGCCAGCCGCGTACGGACAAAAAGCAATGATTTGACGGCATCGGCGAATTGCCTCAAGCTCCTTGTATCGCACTTTTTATTGCCCGCTGTGGCGGCAACGACGAGAAAAAATGATGAGTCTTAATCTGGTAAGTGAACAACTTCTGGCAGCGAACGGCCTGAGCCATCAGGATCTGTTTGCTATTCTCGGTCAACTGACCGCGCGTCGTCTTGATTACGGCGATCTCTATTTCCAGTCGAGCTATCACGAATCCTGGGTTTTAGAAGACAGCATCATTAAAGATGGCTCTTACAATATCGACCAGGGCGTGGGCGTACGTGCCGTCAGCGGCGAGAAAACCGGTTTTGCTTATGCGGACCAAATCAGCCTGCTGGCGCTGGAACAGAGCGCGCAAGCCGCGCGTACCATCGTGCGGGAAGAGGGCGATGGCAAAGTGAAAACGCTGGGCGCGGTTGAGCATCAAAGCCTTTATACCAGCATCGATCCGCTGCAAAGCATGAGCCGTGAAGAGAAGCTCGATATTCTGCGTCGCGTGGATAAAACCGCGCGCGCGGCGGATAAACGCGTACAGGAAGTGACCGCCAGTCTGACTGGCGTTTACGAACTCATTCTGGTGGCGGCGACCGATGGCACGCTGGCGGCGGATGTTCGCCCGCTGGTGCGGCTTTCCGTGAGCGTACAGGTTGAAGACGATGGTAAACGCGAGCGCGGTTCCAGCGGCGGCGGCGGTCGTTTTGGTTATGACTGGTTCTTGCAGGATGTGGATGGCGACGTCCGCGCGGATGCGTGGGCGAAAGAAGCCGTGCGCATGGCGCTGGTAAACCTTTCTGCCGTTGCCGCGCCTGCGGGCACGCTGCCGGTGGTGCTGGGCGCGGGCTGGCCGGGCGTGCTGCTGCACGAAGCGGTTGGTCATGGGCTGGAAGGCGACTTCAATCGCCGCGGAACATCGGTATTTAGCGGTCAGATGGGGCAACTGGTGGCATCAGAACTGTGTACCGTTGTGGACGATGGCACCATCGCCGATCGTCGCGGTTCGGTGGCGATTGATGATGAAGGAACGCCTGGCCAGTACAACGTGCTTATCGAAAATGGCGTGTTGAAAGGCTATATGCAGGACAAACTGAATGCGCGTCTGATGGGCGTTAAGCCGACAGGTAATGGGCGTCGCGAATCTTACGCGCATCTGCCGATGCCGCGTATGACCAACACCTATATGCTCGCGGGCAAATCAACACCGCAGGAGATTATCGAATCTGTCGACTACGGTATCTACGCCCCGAATTTTGGCGGCGGCCAGGTAGATATTACTTCCGGTAAATTTGTTTTCTCCACTTCTGAGGCGTACCTGATTGAAAAAGGGAAGGTCACTAAAGCGGTAAAAGGCGCAACGCTGATTGGCTCCGGTATTGAAGCGATGCAGCAGATCTCCATGGTGGGTAACGATCTGAAGCTGGATAACGGCGTTGGTGTATGCGGCAAAGAGGGGCAGAGCCTGCCGGTGGGTGTCGGTCAACCGACGCTGAAAGTCGATAACCTGACCGTCGGTGGTACGGCTTAACGCTTTTCTCACCCTCTTCGCAAGAAGAGGGTGACTCCTTCACACGCTGCGTCCCTGCATGCCCTGATACACCTTTGCCACTTCAATAAAGTACTCCGTCAGATAGTTAATACACACCTGCACTTTTAGCGGCAGCTTATCTTTTTCGGTATAGAGCGCGTAAACCGGGCGAGGATCGGACTGGTAGCGCGGCAGCAGGATCTCAAGTTGACCGCTGTTGATCTCGTCGATCACCCACATTAATGGCACGAAGGCGATCCCGGCTCCGGCGGTCAGCCAGCGCGTGAGCGTCATCGGATCGTTAGTGACAAACCGCCCTTGTGGGATAAGCCGCGTGGCGATCCCTTCAGGTGCCACCAGCTCAAATTCGTTATCCGGACGCACGCTGTATTCCAGCCAGGAGTGGTTCACCATATCGGCTGGTTTTTCAGGAATGCCGTACTGAGCGAGGTAGCTTTTAGCCGCGCAAACCACCATTGGCATTGCGCCAAGGCGGCGGGAGAAGAGGCTGGAATCCTGCAGTGCGCCAACGCGGATCACCAGATCCAGACCGTCAGCAATCAGATCCGGCGCCGGTATCCCGGTGACGAGATTTACCGACAAACCCGGATGCTCTTTGAGCATATCGGCGGTCATTTTTGCCAGCACATTTTGCGCCATGGTTGAAGAACTGCCAATGCGCAGCGTACCGATTGGGGTGTTGTTAAAGGCGTAAAGCTGCTCGTGAACGTCCTGTACTTCATGCAGCATCCGGCGGCAGCCCTGGTAGTAAATCTTGCCCGCTTCGGTGAGGCCCAGACTGCGCGTGCTGCGGTTTAGCAGCTTTACCTGCAACTCATCTTCAAGTTTGGCGACGGTCTGGCTGATGGAGGAAACACTCATTTGTAGCTGTCGGGCGGCGGCGGTAAACGAACCTAATTCCACCACTTTGGCAAACACCGACATGCGTTTTAGTCGTTCCATTATTCACTCTGAGTTAAAAGTGATTTAGATCACATAATATAGATAACAGCATAACAGTTACGTTAATATACTATCTATTAAGAATATTCACGTCACTCTCGCCTGGCTCTCCTTGCCCTTACTCCTGCGGTGACGTTAGAACGAATTGTCACCTGCACGCACTCTAATCAAGGTCAACATGAGTCTGTTTCCCGTCATCGTGGTGTTCGGTTTGTCGTTCCCACCGATTTTTTTCGAATTAATTTTGTCACTGGCGATCTTCTGGCTGGTGCGCCGTGTGCTGGTCCCCACCGGGATCTATGACTTCGTCTGGCACCCGGCGCTGTTTAACACTGCGCTGTATTGCTGCCTTTTTTACCTGCTGTCGCGCCTGTTTGTTTGAGGTAGAAGTGAAAACACTAACAAGAAATATCTCTCGCACCGCTATCACTATGGTGCTGGTCATCCTGGCGTTCGTCGCGATTTTCCGCGCCTGGGTTTATTACACTGAATCGCCCTGGACGCGCGACGCGCGCTTTAGTGCCGACGTCGTGGCTATCGCGCCAGATGTCACTGGCCTTGTCACCGCCGTCAATGTGCATGACAACCAACTGGTGAAAGAGGGCCAGGTACTGTTCACCATCGATCAACCGCGTTACCAAAAAGCGCTGGCTGAGGATGAAGCAGACGTTGCCTATTACGAAGCGCTGGTGGCGGAAAAACGCCGTGAAGCCGGGCGTCGTAATCAACTGGGTGTTCAGGCCATGTCGCGTGAAGAGATCGACCAGGCCAACAACACCCTGCAAACCGAGCTGCATCAATTAGCCAAAGCACAAGCAGCCCGCGATCTGGCGAAGCTGGATCTGGAGCGCACTATCATTCGTGCGCCGGCCGATGGTTGGATCACGAACCTGAATGTCTACGCCGGTGAGTTTATTACCCGGGGTTCCACCGCGGTGGCGCTGGTGAAACAACACACGTTCTACGTGCTGGCGTATATGGAAGAGACCAAGCTGGAAGGCGTGCGTCCCGGTTATCGCGCGGAGATCACCCCGCTTGGCAGCAATCTGGTATTAAAAGGCACGGTGGACAGCATCGCCGCAGGCGTCACGAACGCCAGCAGCAGTAATGACAGCAAAGGCATGGCGACCATCGATTCCAACCTTGAATGGGTGCGGCTGGCGCAGCGTGTGCCGGTACGTATTCGTCTCGACAAACAACCAGGCAATCTGTGGCCGGCGGGCACCACCGCGACGGTGGTGGTGATGGGAAAATCCGATCGTGATGAAAGCCAGGATTCGTTCTTTCGCAAAATGGCGCATCGCCTGCGTGAGCTGGGGTAATCGCTATGGGGCTGTTATCCATTGCCAGCCAGCATTTGCGTTTTGCTTTCAAGCTGGCCTTTGCCGTGGTGCTGGCACTGTTTGTTGGCTTTCACTTTCAGCTTGAAACCCCGCGCTGGGCGGTATTAACCGCGGCGATTGTCGCGGCGGGACCCGCTTTTGCCGCCGGTGGCGAGCCTTATTCCGGGGCGATTCGCTACCGGGGAATGTTGCGTATTGTCGGCACCTTTATCGGCTGTATTGCCGGGCTGGCCATCATCATCATGCTGATCCGCACCCCGCTTCTGATGTTAATGGTGTGCTGTATTTGGGCCGGATTTTGTACCTGGGTCTCGTCGCTGGTGCGTGTTGAAAACTCTTACGCCTGGGGGCTGGCGGGTTATACCGCGTTGATTATTGTTGTCACTATTCAGACGGAACCCCTGCTGGCACCGCAATATGCCGTTGAGCGGTGCAGTGAAATCGTGGTGGGCATTCTCTGCGCCATTGTCGCCGATCTGCTCTTTTCTCCGCGCTCCGTCAAACAGGAAATTGACCGCGAGCTGGATAGCCTGCTGCTGGCCCACTATCAACTGATGCAGTTGTGTATTAAGCATGGCGATAGCGAAGAGGTGGACAACGCCTGGGCTGCGCTGGTGCGCCGTACCACTGCACTTGAAGGGATGCGCAGCAATCTGAATATTGAGTCTTCCCGTTGGGGGCGCGCAAACCGCCGTCTGAAAGCGATCAATACCCTGTCGCTGACGCTGATCACCCAGGCGTGTGAAACGTACCTGATTCAGAACACTCGCCCGGAGCTTATCACTGATACGTTTCGCGAGTTGTTTGCCGAGCCGGTCGAGAACGTGCAGGAGATGCACAAGCAGTTAAAAAGAATGCGTCGGGTTATCGCCTGGACCGGTGAGCGGGAAACGCCGGTCACGATTTATAGCTGGGTGGGTGCGGCGACCCGCTATCTGCTGCTGAAACGCGGTGTTATTGGCAACGCGAAAATCAGCGCCGTTGAAGAAGAGGTTCTGCAGGGCGAAGTGGTGGTGAAAGTGGAATCAGCCGAACGCCACCATGCGATGGTTAACTTCTGGCGCACCACGCTTTCTTGCATGCTGGGCACGTTGTTCTGGCTGTGGACTGGCTGGACTTCCGGCAGCGGTTCGATGGTAATGATCGCGGTAGTCACGTCGCTGGCGATGCGTCTGCCGAACCCGAAAATGGTGGCGAAAGACTTTATCTACGGCATGTTATGGGCGCTGCCGATTGGTTCGTTCTATTACCTGGTTATCCTGCCATCGACGCAACAAAGCATGCTGCTGCTGTGTATTAGCCTGGCGGTACTGGCGTTCTTTATCGGTATTGAAGTGCAAAAACGGCGGCTGGGTTCAATGGCGACACTGGCGGGCACCATTAATATTCTGGTGCTTGATAACCCGATGACCTTTAAATTCAGCCAGTTTTTGGATAACGCGCTGGGACAACTGGTTGGCGTGGTTCTGGCGATGGTTGTGCTTTTGCTGGTGCGCGATAACTCGCAAGCGCGCACCGGGCGCATGCTGTTGAACCAGTTTGTTTCCGCTGCCGTTTCGGCAATGACCACCAATACTGCACGTCGCAAAGAGAACCATTTGCCCGCACTGTATCAACAGCTTTTCTTGCTGCTGAATAAATTCCCGGGTGATATCGCCAAGTTCCGCCTCGCGCTGACGTTGATTATTGCGCATCAGCGCCTGCGGGATGCACCGGTGCCAATCAATGATGATCTGTCGGCGTTTCATCGCCAGTTACGACGTACGGCGTCACAAGTAATATCGGCGGGCAGCGACACGAAACGTCGACGTTACTTCACCCAGTTGCTGGAAGAGCTGGATATCTACCAGCACAAGCTACACCACTGGAACGCACCGCCGCAGGTTACCGAGCCGGTACACCGGCTAACCGGCATGTTGCACAAATACCAACATGCGCTGACCAGCAGTTAATGCCAAACCGACGCCAAAAGCGTCGGTTTTTTTATGGCTATACTTTCTAAGAGTTTTTATAAACCGCAGATCAGGAGGACAAATGACAACGCAGTCACTGCAGGACAATGCGCTTTTTCAGACCGGCTATCTGGTTGATGGGGTCTGGAAAACGCTGGATACCACATTTGACGTTCTGAATCCGGCTACGGGTGAAACTATCGCGAAAGTTGCCAAAGCAGGCAAGAAAGAGACAGAAGAAGCCATTGCTGCCGCGACGCGCGCTTTTCCCGCATGGCGGGCGAAAACCGCGAAAGAGCGTTCGACCATTTTGTATCGCTGGTATGAGTTGATTATCGAAAACAAAAGTTGGCTGGGGCGATTGATGACCACCGAGCAGGGCAAACCATTGAAAGAAGCGGAAGGCGAAGTTGACTATGCCGCCAGCTTTATTCAGTGGTTTGCTGAGCAGGCGAAACGCGCTAACGGTGAAATTATCCCGCCCATCAAGCCCGGCTCACGCATTCTGGCGACGCGAGAGCCCATTGGCGTAGTGGCCGCGATTACGCCGTGGAATTTCCCAATGGCGATGTTGACCCGCAAGCTTGGACCCGCGCTGGCGGCAGGCTGTACCGGCGTTATTAAACCGGCAAATAACACACCGCTTAGCGCGTTTGCTTTGCTGGCGCTGGCGAAAAAAGCTGGTGTGCCGGACGGTGTGCTGAATGCCGTTGCCGGAAATACGTCTGAAATCAGCGATGCGATCATGGCCAGCCATGAAGTGCGCAAAATCTCGTTTACCGGCTCGACGGCGGTGGGGAAAACGCTGGTGCGCAACGCGGCTGAAACCATGAAAAAAGTGTCGATGGAGCTGGGAGGAAATGCGCCTTATATCGTGTTTGAGGATGCCGACATTGACGCGGCGGTGCAGGGCGCTATCGCCAATAAATTCCGTAATGCGGGGCAGGTGTGCGTCAGTGTTAACCGCTTCTATATCCATGAATCGGTCTACGAGACCTTTACGCAAAAACTGACGCAGGCTGTTAATGCATTAAAAGTGGGGAATGGTCTGGATGAGGGCGTGGTTGTCGGACCGCTTATTGAACGCGCCGCGGTGGACAAAGTGCGCGAGCATGTCGACGATGCCGTCTCCAAAGGAGCGAAAGTATTGGCCGGTGGCAAACCACACAGCCTCGGCGGAAACTTCTGGCAGCCAACGGTGCTGGGGGATTGCAGCGATGGCATGAAGCTGGCGCAGGAGGAGACGTTTGGCCCGGTAGCCGCCTGTTTCCGTTTCACCAGCGAAGAGGAGGTGGTGCAACGCGCCAACGCAACACCGTTTGGTCTGGCCGCCTATTTCTATACGCAGAACCTGCAGCGGGTATTTCGCGTTTCGCAGGCGATTGAAAGCGGCATGATCGGCATTAACGAATGTGCGGTATCAACGGAGCTGGGACCGTTTGGCGGGGTGAAAGAGTCCGGCCTTGGCCGGGAAGGTTCGGTGCTGGGGCTGGAAGAGTTTCTGGAAGTGAAAACTCTGCACCTTGGGGGATTGTAATCATGCTGGCGGCGTCTTGCCGCCCTGTTGGGCTGATGGCGGAAAATGAATATCTACACTTTCGATTTTAAACATATCGACGATCAAAGTGCTTTCTACCGCGAGTTTAGCCGCCAGTTCGCTATTGAGCGCGAGAAAGTTCACGATCTGGATTCCCTGTGGGACACAGTGATGGATGGCGCGCTGCCTTTGCCGCTGGAAATTGAATTTATTCATCTACCGGAAAAACAGCGCCGTCGTTTTGGCGCGTTGATTCTGCTCTTTGATGAAGCGGAAGAGGAGCTGGAAGGCGAGTTGCGTTTTAATGTGCGGTGAGCGAAGGCAAAAAAAAGCCCCTGACAGGCAGGGGCAAGTCGTCGGACAAGACGACGAGGGTTTATTTATACAGTTCAGCCGTAACGTGGGTGCTATCACCCGTACGCGCTTCAATAATACGGTAGCTGCTCGCGCCAGCCTGATCGGCTTTAGCAGAGAGCTCCTGGCGAATGTCCATCGGGACGCCCGCTCGTTGGGAAATCGAAACACTGCCCATAGATTGCAGGTTGCTGGCTTGTTCACTGTTAACTAACGTTGCGGCGCTCGCGCCGAAAGCGATCAGGGATGCAAGGCCAAGGGATGCGATGATGATATTACGTTTCATTGTCTGTCTCCTTTAGAGAGGCTCAACGGCGAGAAGGGTTGAACAGCTATTTTTGTGCCTGGTGCCGTTGAGTGACGAATTCATAGGGTTATCGGTAAAACTTATTTGTACAGCTCTGCGGTTGCGTGCCACTGGTCGCCGCTACGTGCTTCAATGATGCGGTAAGCTGACGCACCTTGTTCTTCCGCTTTTTTGCTCAGTTGCGCGTTCATGTCCATCGGTGATGCGGTTACAGCACCGATCGAAACGGTACCCAGTGACTGGCGAGATTGCGCCTGTTCCGCGTTGATGGAATCCGCCGCGAAAGCGCCAAATGACAGGGCTGAAAGGACACTCAGTGTTGCAACGGTAGATTTGATATTCATGTCTATTACCTCGTCGTATTCTTTTCTTTAAATTTTTCGGAAGGTCTTGTTTCGTGACCCTCATCACAAAATCAAGTATACACTAGTCACGCTAATAATTAATACCAAGCTAATTATAACTATGATGAATGGGAATATGATTTGCGGTTTTATATTGCTGAAAGGCATAAAAAACAGCGTTCAGGTAAGAATTTAGTTAACGTTAGTTAAGAAAATCATATGGATAGATGAATTTGATTTTTTGTGCGGTGGTATACGCTGGGAAAGGGAAGGGAAACCATAAATCGCACTAACTGCTAAGTTAGCAGCAGGTGAAAAGTCGAATTGTGCAGCAAAAAGCCGAACATTCCCCCGCGAGCGAAGCCGGGGGAGAGGGGCTAATTACAGTTCCTGTTCGAACAGTACCAGAATAGCTTCATAGAGGTCTTTAACCGTGAAGCCTTTGGCTGGTGTGGTGAAAATCGTGTCATCCCCGGCGATGGTACCAAGGATGCCTTCCGCTTTGCCCAGAGAGTCCAGCAGGCGCGCAATCAGCTGCGCCGCGCCGGGACTGGTGTGGATCACCACGACGGCATCATTGTAATCAATATCCAGCACCAGGTTTTTCAGCGGGCTGGAGGTGGTGGGAACCCCGAGTTCTATCGGCAGGCAGTAGACCATTTCCATTTTCGCGTTGCGCGTGCGCACCGCGCCGAATTTGGTCAGCATGCGAGAGACTTTAGACTGATTGATATTGTCGAAGCCCTCTTCCTGCAGAGCCTGAACAATTTCTCCCTGAGAACTGAATTTCTCTTCTTTAAGAAGCGCCTTAAACGCTTTAACTAATTCTTCTTGTTTTGCCGAGCTTCGCATAAGTCACCCGTAATATGGCCGTGAAAACAACATTATTATGCATATTGATGAATTTTTATGCAAATATTCTCGCGAGGGAATTTCTGAAAACTGCTGAGAAGGCGCGAAGTTTATCAAATCCTGTGATGAAGCACAGCCACATGTGTCTTACGTCGCAAATAAGATTAAAAAGTAAATTAAATGTTATAAAGTTGATGTTATTTTGGTGAATATCGCAGCTATATTATAGACTCTGAGTGTTAGTTGCTTAGCTTGCCGATCTGACGGTCATATCCATCCTTATATAAGATCTTAACAGTGGGCTGCGCCGCACTATTTTGGCGCGTTTACTGTCATAATTACCAGGGTGGATTAAGGTCGCCGCAACGGAGTAACAAAATATTTAGCTAACCATAATAAGGAGTTTAGGATGAAAGTCGCAGTCCTCGGCGCGGCCGGCGGTATCGGTCAAGCGCTCGCCCTACTACTGAAAACACAACTGCCTTCAGGTTCAGAACTCTCCCTGTATGATATTGCGCCTGTAACCCCTGGGGTTGCCGTTGACCTCAGCCATATTCCTACCGCTGTCACCATTAAAGGCTTCTCCGGCGATGATGCGACGCCTGCGCTGGAAGGCGCCGATGTGGTGCTGATTTCCGCAGGTGTGGCGCGTAAACCGGGTATGGATCGCTCCGACCTGTTTAACGTCAACGCCGGTATCGTGAAAAACCTGGTCGCTCAGGTGGCGAAAACCGCGCCGAAAGCCTGTATTGGCATCATCACTAACCCGGTGAATACGACAGTCGCGATTGCCGCTGAAGTGCTGAAAAAAGCCGGTGTATACGATAAGAACAAGCTGTTTGGCGTGACGACGCTGGACATCATCCGTTCCAACACCTTCGTGGCAGAGTTAAAAGGCAAACAGCCGACAGATATCGAAGTTCCGGTTATCGGTGGCCACTCTGGTGTGACAATCCTGCCGCTGCTGTCGCAGATCCCGGGTGTCACTTTCAGCGAGCAGGAAGTGGCCGATCTGACAAAACGTATTCAGAATGCCGGTACCGAAGTGGTGGAGGCGAAAGCGGGTGGCGGTTCAGCAACGCTTTCCATGGGCCAGGCCGCCGCACGTTTTGGTTTGTCGCTGGTGCGCGCGCTGCAGGGCGAGCAAGGCGTTGTTGAGTGCGCTTATGTGGAAGGTGACGGCGAATACGCGCGTTTCTTCTCGCAGCCGCTGCTGCTGGGTAAAAACGGTATTGAGGAGCGCCATGCTATCGGTAAGCTCAGCGCGTTTGAGCAGCAATCGCTGGAAGGCATGCTGGATACGCTGAAAAAAGATATTCAGCTTGGCGTGGATTTCGTTAACCGTTAAGCCTTGCTGTCCTGCAAGCGCAGGAAGAAAAAACCGGAGCCTGTTGCTCCGGTTTTTTTATGAAACTCAGTTGGTCGCCGGGTATTCCTGAATCGTGACCTTGAAGGTGAGTTTCTTGTCGTCGCGCATGACCTCGACCGGAATTTCAGACCCTGGCCGGATTTCCGCCACTTGATCCATGGTTTCGAGGGCGGAAACAGCCGGTTTTCCGTTCACCGAGGTGATCACATCATTGACCTGAATCCCCGCGCGCGCCGCCGGGCCATCCGGCGAGACTTCGTTAACGACAATCCCCTGGATCGGGTCGATACCGCCGCCCTGGGTGTGCAACGGCGCGATCTCCCGGCCGCCAATGCCGATATAGCCACGGATCACGCGGCCATCGCGGATCAACTTATCCATGATTTTGGTCGCCAGCTGGAAAGGAATGGCGAACCCGATACCTTCCGGCGTTTCACCGTCATTACTTTTATCAAATGACAGGGTGTTGATACCCATCAGTTCGCCCAGCGAATTCACCAGCGCGCCGCCGGAGTTACCATGGTTAATGGAAGCATCGGTCTGCAAAAAGTTTTGCCGTCCGCTGGGATTCAAACCAATACGACCCGTGGCGCTGATAATCCCCTGGGTCGTTGTCTGACCAAGGTTATACGGGTTGCCGATCGCCAGTACCACATCGCCGATATGCGGTGTGCGCTTTGTGTTGATGGGGATCACCGGCAAGCCGCCGTTAGCATTAATCTTCAATACCGCAAGGTCGGTTAACGTATCCGAGCCCACCAGTAACGCTTCAAACACCCGGCCATCCTGCAGCGCGACAATGATTTGGTCCGCATCGTTAATCACGTGTTTGTTGGTGATGATATAGCCGCGTTGATCCATGATGACGCCGGAACCGAGCGTACGAATTTCGAGACGATCATGGGTGGAGCTATTCAGGCTACGGTTATAGACGTTCACGACCGCAGGCGCTGCGCGACGAACTGCCGGGTTATAGCTGGCAGGCGTTTCATCGGCGCTGTCGATTTGCGGCGTCGCGAGCGGAATGTTTTTACGCAGCGAAGGCATGGCGACGATGATCAGACCACCGACAACCAAACCGATTGCCACGGAACGTAAAAGCTTCACATACATGATGGGATAGTCATTAAAAGGAGAACGGCAGCAGCATAACATGAGTTATCCGGACATCACACGCAGGCGGTGATGTCCGGCGATAGAATTACTTAGCGCAGCAGCAGATAGATACTGTCGTTGCCCCGCACGATATGCAGCGCCATCACGGAAGGTTTCGCTTCCAGCACTTTGCGCATTTCAGCAATCGACTGTACGCGATCCCGGTTAACGCCAATGATCACATCATCTTTGTGCAGGCCAGCCTGCGCGGCGGCGCTGCCTTTTTCCACATTGCCGACGGTGATGCCTTTGGTGCCATCTTTCAGCTGACCGTCGCTCAGTTCCGCGCCTTGCAGCGACGGAGAGATCAGCTCGGCGCTGGCAGAAGAGGAGGTGCTTTTATCAAGCGTCACTTCGACATCCAGTGGTTTGCCGTCGCGCAATATCCCCAACTTCACCTTCGCTCCCGGTTCTGTGGTCGCAATACGCGAACGCAGTTCGGCGAAGCTGCTCAATGGTTTACCATTCAGGCTAACAATCACATCACCCGATTTGATCCCCGCTTTTGCCGACCCCGAATTCGGCAGCACTTCACTGACAAAGGCGCCGCGCTGCACGTTCAGGTTAAAGGCTTTGGCGATATCCGCGCTCATTTCGGTGCCTTTAATACCCAACAGGCCGCGTTTGATTTCACCAAACTGGATTAACTGGCGGGAGAGGGTTTGCGCCATGTTACTGGGGATCGCAAAGCCGATGCCGACGCTGCCTCCGCCCGGTGCGAGTATCGCCGTGTTAATGCCGATAAGTTCGCCGTTCAGGTTGAGCAGCGCGCCGCCGGAGTTGCCACGGTTAATGGAAGCATCGGTCTGGATAAAGTTTTCCAGCCCTTCAAGGTTCAGGCCGCTGCGGCCCAGGGCAGAAACAATCCCGGATGTGGCGGTTTGACCCAGGCCGAACGGGTTGCCGACGGCAATAACGAAATCGCCGACGCGCAGCTGATCGGAATCGGCGATGGCAATTTGTGTCAGATTGCTCGCATTTTGTAATTGCAGCAGCGCGATGTCGCTCTGGTCGTCCCCGCCAATCAATTTGGCTTCGAATTCACGCCCGTCATTCAACTGCACATTGATTTTTTGTGCCTGGTTAATCACGTGGTTATTAGTCAGCACGTAACCTTTAGCGGCATCAATAATCACCCCGGAACCCAGGCCTTCGAACGGTTGTGGTTGCTGCTGGGGTTGATCCGGCATCTCTTCGCCGAAATATTTTTTCAGTTCTTCAGGGACTTTCTGGCCTTGTACCGCCGTGCCTTCTACCTGCACGCTGACAACCGCCGGCAGAACTTTTTCCAGCACGGGCGCGAGGCTTGGTAACGCGCCCTGACCAGGGACTTGTGACGGCATTGCCGCAACGGTCTGAAAGGGTGCCGAGAGAGTTAACCCGACACTTAACGCAAATGCACTCAACAGCTGGGTTTGTTTCTTCATTGATGCTGGCTCTCGTAACCTGAAGTGGAAGGAATGACGCCCCAAAACAGTTTGATGTTATTGAAATTTCAACCGCGTAACAATGAGGTGAATGACTAAATAATAGCTGCGATGCGCAAGAAGGGACGGGCGCAAGGAGCGCGCCCGTAAATATTTCAGAAGTGTTCGATTATTTACGGCTGGCGCCGCCGCGCAGCAGGCCAGAAGCACCTTCAGAATAGTCGCGCGGGATCTGCACCGGCGCCTGATCGTTGCTGGCTTCGGATTCGGCCAGACGGTTGCGGAACGGGTTCTCTTCCGCGGACATTTCCGGCAGCAGGCTGGTAGAGCTTTTCGCCATATGCTGATAAAGCTGGCGGTAATCGTGCGCCATGTTATCCAGCAGCTCAGCGCTGCGGGCAAAGTGGCTTACCAGCTCTTCGCGATACTCTTCGAGTTCCGCTTTGTTTTTTTCCAGCTCGTACTGCAAGGCCTGCTGTTGGCGCAATTTGCGGTTTCCGAAACGCATACCCACGGCACCAATAATAATGCCGACAACCAACCCAATTAGCGCATATTCCCAGGTCATGAACTTCTCCCGTTGTTTTTTGATTCCGTAGGGTGTGGGCTGCAAGCTCCTGCCTGCGCCTGATTGTGCCACTATAACCGCTAATCGTGCAGAAGTGGAATCCTGACGCAGCATCGCGTAGTGTAGAACGGCCTTTTTTTCGTCAACCCTGTGGGGGCGGATCGATTTTCAAGGAATAACAACAACACCATGCAGAGCCTTTCCCCAACATCGCGATATTTAAATGCCCTGAACGAGGGTAGCCATCAACCGGATGATGTGCAAAAAGAAGCCGTCTCGCGGCTGGATGTCATTTACCAGGCATTAATTAACCGCAGAGAACCCGCCGCGCTGCAAAGCGGCGGTTTGATGGCGAAGCTTGGCAAGCTGCTCGGCAAACCTGAGCGGAAAGAAGCCGCACCTGTACGTGGCCTCTATATGTGGGGCGGCGTCGGGCGGGGAAAAACCTGGCTGATGGACATGTTCTATCAAAGCCTGCCCGGCGAGCGTAAACAGCGTCTGCACTTTCACCGCTTTATGCTGCGCGTCCATGAAGAGCTGACCTCGCTGCAGGGGCAAAGCGATCCGCTGGAAATCGTGGCCGATCGCTTTAAAGCCGAAACTGATGTGCTGTGCTTTGACGAATTTTTTGTCTCAGATATCACCGACGCCATGCTGCTTGGTGGGCTGATGAAAGCGCTATTCGCACGCGGTATCACGCTGGTGGCGACCTCGAATATTCCGCCGGATGAACTGTACCGTAACGGTTTGCAGCGGTCGCGGTTTTTACCCGCTATCGACGCGATTAAACAGTTTTGCGACGTCATGAATGTCGATGCGGGTGTCGATTATCGCCTGCGGACACTGACGCAGGCGCACCTGTGGTTAACGCCGTTAGATGCCAGTACAGTTCAGCAGATGGATAAACTGTGGCTGGCATTGGCGGGTGCGGCACGACAAAACGCGCCGGAACTAGAGATTAACCATCGATCATTGCCAACTCTGGGTGTGGAAAACCAGACGCTGGCGGTGTCGTTTTCTACCCTTTGCGTGGATGCCCGCAGCCAGCATGACTATATTGCGCTTTCACGGCTCTTTCATACGGTGATGTTGTTTGATGTGCCGGTGATGACGCCGCTGATGGAGAGCGAAGCGCGGCGGTTTATCGCGCTGGTGGATGAGTTCTACGAGCGCCACGTGAAGCTGGTGGTTAGCGCTGCGGCAGCGCTGCATGATATCTACCAGGGCGAGCGGCTGAAGTTTGAGTTCCAGCGCTGTTTATCTCGCTTGCAGGAGATGCAGAGCGAAGAATACCTGAAACGCGCACATATGCCCTGATGCGGCCTTGCCTTCTTTTCTTGCCAGAGGGCGACAAAACCTGCGTCAAATCACGAAAAGGGGTCGATCTTTGACCCCGACTTCTCTATAATCCTGCGACCCCACGTTACAAGAAGGTTTTTTTCCCGAAACTTTCTCTGTGTCGGCATAAGCTATTCGAAGGGGTAGGTTTGCCGGACTTTGTCGTGTGAACCTCAACTGACTAAACGTTTGGGTGTTCACCAACGTGTAACTAATTATTTGGGTAAGCTTTTAATGAAAACTTTTACAGCTAAACCAGAAACCGTAAAACGCGACTGGTATGTTGTTGACGCGACCGGTAAAACCCTGGGCCGTCTGGCTTCCGAACTGGCTCGTCGCCTGCGCGGTAAGCATAAAGCGGAATACACTCCGCACGTTGATACAGGTGATTACATCATCGTTCTGAACGCAGAAAAAGTTGCTGTAACCGGCAACAAGCGCGAAGACAAAATGTATTACCACCACACCGGCCACATCGGTGGTATCAAAGAAGCGACCTTTGAAGAGATGATTGCTCGCCGTCCTGAGCGTGTGATTGAAATCGCGGTTAAAGGCATGCTGCCAAAAGGCCCGCTGGGTCGTGCTATGTACCGTAAACTGAAAGTTTACGCTGGCAACGAGCACAACCACGCGGCACAGCAACCGCAAGTTCTTGACATCTAATCGGGATTATAGGCAATGGCTGAAAATCAATACTACGGCACTGGTCGCCGCAAAAGCTCCGCCGCTCGCGTGTTTATCAAACCGGGCAACGGTAAAATCGTAATCAACCAGCGTTCGCTGGAACAGTACTTCGGTCGTGAAACTGCCCGCATGGTAGTTCGTCAGCCGCTGGAACTGGTCGACATGGTTGAAAAATTGGACCTGTACATCACCGTTAAAGGTGGTGGTATCTCCGGTCAGGCTGGTGCGATCCGTCACGGTATCACCCGCGCTCTGATGGAGTACGACGAGTCCCTGCGTTCCGAACTGCGTAAAGCTGGCTTCGTCACTCGTGACGCGCGTCAGGTTGAACGTAAAAAAGTCGGTCTGCGCAAAGCACGTCGTCGTCCGCAGTTCTCCAAACGTTAATTGGTTTCTGCTTCGGCAGAACGATTGGCGAAAAAACCCGGTGCGAACCGGGTTTTTTTATGGATAAAGATCGTGTTATCCACAGCAATCCATTGATTATCTCTTCTTTTTCAGCATTTCCAGAATCCCCTCACCACAAAGCCCGCAAAATCTGGTAAACTATCATCCAATTTTCTGCCCAAATGGCTGGGATTGTTCATTTTTTGTTTGCCTTACAACGAGAGTGACAGTACGCGCGGGTAGTTAACTCAACATCTGACCGGTCGATTAAGTCCGGTAGCAGTAAATTCTGAATATATACCTGGAGGTTTTCATGGCTGTCGCTGCCAACAAACGTTCGGTAATGACGCTGTTTTCTGGTCCTGTGGACATCTATAGCCATCAGGTCCGTATCGTGCTGGCCGAAAAAGGTGTCAGCTTCGAAATTGAGCACGTGGAAAAGGATAATCCTCCTCAGGATCTGATTGACCTCAACCCGAATCAAAGCGTACCGACACTTGTAGATCGTGAACTCACCCTGTGGGAATCACGCATCATTATGGAATATCTGGACGAACGTTTCCCGCACCCGCCGTTAATGCCGGTTTACCCGGTGGCGCGCGGTGAGAGCCGTCTGTACATGCATCGTATTGAGAAGGACTGGTATTCGCTGATGAATACCATCCTGAACAGCAGTGGCGCACAGGCGGACGCGGCGCGTAAACAGCTGCGTGAAGAACTGTTGGCGATTGGCCCGCTGTTCACCCAGAAACCTTACTTCCTGAACGATGAGTTCAGCCTGGTTGACTGCTACCTCGCTCCGCTGCTGTGGCGTCTGCCGGTACTGGGTATCGAACTGAGCGGTGCCGGTGCGAAAGAGCTGAAAGGGTATATGACGCGCGTTTTCGAGCGTGATTCCTTCCTTGCCTCTCTGACAGAAGCCGAGCGCGAAATGCGCCTGGGCCGGGGTTAACTAAATGGATTTGTCACAACTGTCTCCACGCCGTCCGTATTTACTGCGGGCCTTCTACGAATGGCTGCTGGATAACCAGCTTACGCCGCATCTGGTTGTTGATGTGACGTTGCCGGGCGTACGCGTGCCGATGGAGTATGCGCGTGACGGGCAGATCGTGTTGAACATTGCACCGCGCGCGGTCGGCAACCTGGAACTGGCGAATGACGAAGTGCGTTTCAACGCGCGCTTCGGCGGCGTTCCGCGTCAGGTTGAAGTGCCAATGGCCGCCGTGTTGGCGGTTTATGCCCGTGAAAACGGTGCCGGTACGATGTTTGAACCGGAAGCCGCGTACGATGAAGAGGTCGTCGGCCTGAACGATGACGACAATACTTCTGCGCAGGAAAACGAGACGGTGATGTCGGTTATCGACGGTGATAAACCCGATCACGAAGACGATCACGATAACAGCCCTGATGACGATCCGCCGCCGCGCGGTGGGCGTCCATCGCTGCGCGTGGTGAAATAACCTGGAAAGCAGAACCTGACGGTTCTGCTTTTTTTTACCTTTAAAATGCGTATAAAAAAGGAGGCCGAAGCCTCCTTTTGGGTCGCTACATGGATATTACACTTCGAGGTAGTTCAGGATGCCGTCCGCCGCCTTACGGCCTTCGGCAATCGCCGTTACCACCAAGTCAGAGCCACGCACGATGTCGCCGCCAGCAAAGATTTTTGGGTTGCTGGTCTGGAACGCATTTTCGCTGCCCTCCGGCGCAATCACGCGGCCTTGCGAATCCAGCTCAACGCTGTGTTTCGCCAGCCACTCCATGCTGTGCGGGCGGAAACCAAACGCCATAACAACCGCGTCGGCCGGAACCACATGTTCAGAACCGGCAACAATTTCCGCACGGCGACGGCCTTTCGCATCCGGCGCGCCCATTTCGGTGCGTGCCATCTTCACGCCGCATACTTTGCCGTTAGCATTGATTTCAATGCCCAGCGGCTGCACGTTAAACTGGAACTCGACGCCTTCTTCACGCGCGTTTTTCACTTCGCGTTTCGAACCTGGCATGTTCTCTTCATCACGGCGATAGGCACAGATAACGTGCGTCGCACCCTGGCGTACTGAAGTGCGCACACAGTCCATCGCGGTATCGCCACCGCCAAGCACCACAACACGTTTGCCTTCCATGCTGACATACGGTTCTTCCGGCGTTTCGCCAAAGCCCATAATCTGCTTGGTGTTGGCGATGAGGAACGGCAGTGCATCGAAGACGCCGTTTGCGTCTTCATTTTCCAGACCGCCGCGCATCGACTGATAAGTCCCGACGCCAAGGAACACCGCGTCGTACTCTTTCAGCAGCTCGTCAATCTGCACGTCGCGACCCACTTCGGTATTGAGTTTGAACTCAATACCCATGCCGGTGAAAATTTCACGACGGCGGATCATTACCTCTTTTTCCAGCTTAAAGGCCGGAATACCGAAGGTCAGCAGGCCGCCGATCTCCGGGTGGCGATCGAACACCACCGCTTTTACACCGTTGCGGGTCAGTACATCGGCACACGCCAGGCCTGCCGGGCCTGCACCAATAATCGCCACGCGCTTATCGGTCTGTTTCACACCGGTCAAATCCGGGCGCCAGCCCATTTCGAACGCTTTGTCATTGATATAGCGTTCAATGTTGCCGATGGTCACCGCGCCAAACTCGTCGTTCAGCGTACAGGAACCTTCACACAACCGGTCTTGCGGGCAAACGCGGCCGCATACTTCCGGCAGGGTGTTGGTCTGATGCGACAGCTCAGCCGCTTCAAAAATACGCCCCTCATTTGCCAGTTTCAGCCAGTTCGGGATGTAGTTATGGACCGGGCATTTCCACTCGCAGTAAGGGTTGCCGCAGGAGAGGCAGCGATCTGCCTGTGCTTTGGCCTGGCCTTCTGAAAACGGCTCATAGATTTCAACAAATTCAATTTTACGGATCTTCAGCGCTTTCTTCGGCGGATCAACGCGCTGCAAGTCGATAAACTGGTACACGTTCTGACTCATTGCTACCCCTTACTGCGCCTGCACACGCAGCTCTGCTGCGCTACGACTACGGTGACCCAACAGTGCTTTCACATCGCTGGACTTCGGCTTAACCAGCGCGAATTTGCTGGAGAAGGCTGGCCAGTTCGCCAGGATCTCTTCACCGCGCTGCGAACCGGTATGCTGCACATGCTCGGTGATAAGACCACGCAAGTGCTCTTCGTGGATGGCGAGGTCATCGACGCTCAGCACTTCCACCAGCTCCGGGTTCACGCGTTTACGGAATTCACCATCTTCATCCAGTACATAGGCGAAACCGCCCGTCATCCCCGCGCCAAAGTTAACACCGGTTCGACCCAATACGCAGACAATGCCGCCGGTCATGTATTCACAGCCGTTATCGCCGATACCTTCCACCACGGTGATAGCGCCAGAGTTACGGACCGCGAAACGCTCACCCGCACGGCCTGCGGCGTACAAACGACCGCCGGTTGCGCCATACAGGCAGGTGTTACCAATAATGCTCGCTTCGTGGCTGCGGAAAGCAGAACCCACCGGCGGACGTACTGCCAGCAAGCCGCCAGCCATACCTTTACCCACATAGTCGTTAGCGTCGCCCGTCAGATACAGCTCCACGCCGCCTGCGTTCCATACGCCGAAGCTCTGGCCTGCTGTGCCGCTAAAGTGTGCCTTGATCGGATCTGCCGCCAGCCCTTGGTCGCCATGCGTCTGCGCGATATAACCCGACAACAGCGCGCCGACGGAACGATCGGTGTTGCGAATATCGAACCAGAAGGTTTTGCTCTGCTTCTCATCGACAAACGGTTTCGCCTGTTGCAGCAACTGCGCATTCAGTACGCCATTATCAAACGGCGGGTTGTGCTCGGTGCAGTACAGCGCTTTACCTGGGTGCGGTTCTGCCGTCTCCAGCAGTTTCGACAGATCCAGTTTTTGCTGCTTGGCGGTAAAGCCATCAAGCTCTTTGAGCAGGTCGGTGCGACCAATCAGATCCACCAGACGTTTCACGCCCAGTTGCGCCATCAGCTCGCGGGTTTCACGGGCGATAAATTCAAAGTAGTTGGTCACTTTGAACGGCAGGCCGTGATAGTGGTTTTTACGCAGCTTCTCGTCCTGGGTTGCCACACCGGTCGCGCAGTTGTTCAGGTGACAAATTCGCAGATATTTACAGCCCAGCGCCACCATCGGGCCGGTACCGAAACCAAAGCTTTCCGCCCCCAGAATCGCCGCTTTGATGATGTCCTGGCCGGTTTTCAGACCGCCATCCACCTGCAAACGGATCTTATGACGCAGGCCGTTAGCCACCAGTGCCTGTTGGGTTTCAACCAGACCAAGCTCCCACGGACAGCCGGCATATTTCACCGAAGAGAGCGGGCTTGCGCCGGTACCACCGTCATAACCGGCGATAGTGATAAGGTCAGCGTAGGCTTTCGCCACGCCGGTCGCGATGGTGCCAACGCCCGGTTCGGAAACCAGTTTGACGGAGATCATCGCTTTCGGGTTGACCTGTTTCAGGTCGAAAATCAGCTGCGCCAGATCCTCGATAGAGTAAATATCGTGGTGCGGCGGCGGGGAAATAAGCGTAACGCCAGGCACGGAGTAGCGCAGTTTGGCGATGTACGGCGTGACTTTATCACCCGGTAACTGACCACCTTCGCCCGGTTTTGCCCCCTGAGCCACTTTGATCTGAATAACATCCGCGTTGACCAGATACGCAGGCGTAACGCCAAAACGACCGGAGGCCACCTGTTTGATGCGCGACACTTTATTGGTGCCGTAGCGCGCCGGATCTTCGCCGCCTTCGCCGGAGTTAGAAAAACCGCCAAGGCTGTTCATCGCTTCCGCCAGTGCTTCGTGCGCTTCCGGGCTCAGCGCGCCGATGGACATCGCTGCGGTATCGAAGCGTTTAAACAGCTCCGTCGCCGGTTCAACATCTTTCAGGCTCACCGCTTCGCCGTTTGGCGTAATCGCCAGCAGATCGCGCAGCGTTGCCGCCGGGCGCTCGTTTACCAGCTTCGCATATTGCTGATAATCGCTGTATTCGCCGCTCTGTACCGCTTGTTGCAGCGTACGCACCACATCAGGGTTGTACGCATGGTACTCGCCGCCGTGGACATATTTCAGCAAACCACCTTGCTCCAGCGGCTTACGCGCCAGCCATGCACGTTTGGAAAGGTTCAGCAGATCCTGCTGGAAATCGGCAAAGCCTGCGCCGCCGATACGGCTGACCACACCCTGGAAGCACAGCCCGGACACGTCATCGTGCAGGCCGACGGCTTCAAACAGTTTCGAACAGCGGTAAGAGGCGATAGTCGAAATGCCCATTTTGGACATGATCTTGTACAGCCCTTTGTTGATGCCGTTACGGTAGTTCAGCATCACCGTGCGGTAATCTTTTTCGATGGCTTTGCTGTCCACCAGTTTCGCCAGCGTCTCATAGGCCAGGTACGGGTAGATTGCCGTCGCGCCGAAGCCCAGCAGCACCGCGAAGTGGTGCGGATCACGGGCGCTTGCGGTTTCGACAATAATGTTGGCGTCGCAGCGCAGGCTCTTATCCACCAGGCGGGTCTGAATCGCGCCAACGGCCATCGGCGCCGGAACCGGCAGACGGTTTTTGGCGATATTACGGTCAGAGAGCACCAGCAGAACCGTGCCGTTACGCACCATCTGCTCGGCTTTGTCGCACAGCGCTTTGATGGTCTCTTCCAGCGTGGTTTCCGTCACGTCGAAAGTGATATCCAGCTTATCGGCGCGATAGTGTTCCTCTTTCATCGTCGTCAGCTGTTTGAAATCAGAGAACAGCAGGATCGGCGATTTAAAGCTCAAACGGTGGGCCTGGCCTTCCGCTTCGCAGAAGACGTTCATCTCGCGGCCAATGCTGGTCGCCAGCGACATCACGTGCGCTTCACGCAGTGGATCGATAGGCGGGTTGGTGACCTGTGCGAACTGCTGGCGGAAGTAGTCATAAATAATGCGCGGCTGGCTGGAGAGCACGGCAAACGGCGTGTCATCGCCCATTGAGCCGACCGCTTCCTGGCCGTTTTCACCCAGCACACGAATCACTGAATCCAGCTCTTCGAAGCTGTAATTAAACTGTTTCTGGTAGCTTGCCAGCAGGTCGTCGTCCAGTTCGCGGGCGCCGACTTCTTCATCCGGCAGGTCTTCGAACGGCACCAGACGGCGGACGTTTTTCTCCATCCACTCTTTGTACGGGTGGCGGCTTTTCAGATCGTCATCGGTTTCAGCGGAGTGCAGAATACGCCCACCGCGAGTATCGATAACCATCAGCTCGCCAGGGCCAACGCGACCTTTTTCGACCACTTCATCCGGCTGATAATCCCAAATCCCCACTTCAGAGGCGCAGGTGATGAGCTTGTCTTTAGTGATGACGTAGCGCGCCGGGCGCAGGCCGTTACGGTCGAGGTTACAGGCGGCGAAGCGACCATCGGACATCACGATGCCCGCCGGGCCGTCCCACGGTTCCATATGCATGGAGTTAAAGTCAAAGAAGCTGCGCAGATCTGGATCCATCTCCGGGTTGTTCTGCCATGCTGGCGGCACCAGCAAACGCATGGCGCGTACAATATCCATCCCGCCAGCCAGCAGCAGTTCGAGCATGTTATCCATGGAGCTGGAGTCGGAGCCAGTTTCGTTGACGAATGGCGCGGCGTCATGCAGATCCGGGATCAGCGGCGTCTGGAATTTGTAAGTACGTGCGCGTGCCCACTGGCGGTTACCGGTAATGGTGTTGATTTCACCATTGTGCGCCAGGTAGCGGAACGGCTGCGCCAGCGGCCAGCGCGGTACAGTGTTGGTGGAGAAGCGCTGGTGGAACAGGCAAATGGCCGATTCCAGACGCAGATCCGCCAGGTCCAGGTAGAAGCGCGGCAGATCCGCCGGCATACACAGACCTTTATAGATGTTCACCAGATTCGAGAGACTACATACGTAGAACTCTTTATCTTCCTGCAGGCGCTTTTCGATACGACGACGGGCGATAAACAGGCGACGCTCCATATCGCGCGGACGCCAGCCCGCCGGGGCGTTAACAAAAATTTGCTCAATACGAGGCAGCGAGGAGAGGGCGATTTCACCGAGCACCCCTTCGTTGGTTGGCACGTCGCGCCAGCCGACAATCGACAGGGTTTCACGTTGAAGTTCTTCTTCTACGATACGGCGCGACGCGTTGGCTTTATCGGGATCCTGGTTCAGGAACAGCATACCAACGGCGTAGTTTTTGGCTAAACGCCAGCCGCGTTCTTCCGCAACGATACGGAAAAAACGATCGGGTTTTTGCAGCAGCAGGCCGCAACCGTCACCGGTTTTGCCGTCAGCGAGGATCGCGCCACGGTGCTGCATTCGGGCCAGTGCGTGAATAGCGGTACGCACTACCTTGTGGCTAGGTTCGCCTTCTATGTGGGCGATCAGGCCGAAACCACAGTTATCTCTCTCAAGAGATTTATCGTACAACATATCAGTGAACCTCCCCAGGCTCTACGAGAGCCCTCCAGAACGTTACGCACAGGCACAAAAAGAGCATGGCGACGGGGCAATTGCCTCGCATGTCGCCCTCTTTAATTTCCTTTTCGCATCGATACACAAGTGTTGAGGACTTGCTTAAGAGGGAATCTCAATTACTGCATAAATATGATGAGCAGACTGCTCATCCAGAAAGCTTCCAGCGGATTCCCAAGTTATCGGGAATCCGTACACAGGTCAAATGCCGAGCTTATTTATACAAAAAAGTGCTAAAACATATTTATATAATTGATTTTTATGGTTATTTAATGATTTTTACATTCAATGAACGCGTTACTAAGCGGCAGCATAGTGTGATCTGACTCACTATCTAAAAGCGCTGTTTATGATGTTCTATTCTGAGTGAGGTTTTAATGGCAGATTTTTATTCTGCTATGCGCCCTGGAGTCGCATGAACACACTGTTTTTCACGGGTGATAGTATTTCTGCAAAATAACGCAGCGACATAAGGAAAAGTAATCGTCTTTAGGGTGAATGAAATTGCGATTATATTGACTGATTATGCAATGAATAAAAGCCTTCCCGGGCGATTGATCCAGGTCATCGCCGACGAAAGCTAAAAGTGGCAGGCTACGCCCTTTTATTTGGGCGGCCTCTCAGATTATGCAGTTACAGAAATTAGTCAATATGTTTGGTGGGGATCTTGCCCGCCGCTATGGCGAAAAAGTCCATAAACTGACCTTACATGGCGGCTTTAGCTGCCCTAATCGCGATGGCACCCTTGGTCGCGGCGGTTGCACTTTCTGTAATGTCGCCTCTTTTGCTGACGAAACGCAGCAGCATCAATCTATTGCCGCACAGCTTGCTCACCAGGCGCAGTTGGTGAATCGCGCCCGGCGTTATCTCGCTTATTTCCAGGCATACACCAGCACCTGGGCGGAAGTGCAGGTGCTGCGCTCGATGTACCAGCAGGCCGTTAGCCAGGCGAACATTGTCGGTTTATGCGTGGGAACACGTCCGGATTGCGTACCGGAAGCTGTGCTGGATTTGCTGTGCGAATACCGCGAGCAGGGCTATGAAGTGTGGCTGGAGCTGGGTTTGCAGACCGCGCATGATAAAACGCTGCATCGTATCAATCGCGGGCACGACTTCGCCTGTTATCAACACACAACACAGCAAGCCCGTGAGCGCGGCCTGAAAGTCTGCGCGCATCTTATCGTCGGCTTACCCGGCGAACGCCAAGTGGAGTGCCTGGAGACGATACAGCGTGTCGTAGAGACCGGCGTCGACGGCATCAAGCTCCATCCTTTACATATTGTGAAAGGCAGCATTATGGCGAAGGCATGGGAGGCGGGGCGCCTGAATGGAATAGGGCTGGAAGAGTACACCGTGATCGCCGGCGAAATGATTCGCCATACGCCGCCGGAGGTGATTTTCCACCGTGTTTCCGCCAGCGCACGCCGCCCGACACTGCTTGCCCCGCTGTGGTGTGAAAACCGCTGGACGGGAATGGTAGAGCTGGATCGTTACCTGAAAGAGCAGGGTGGACAAGGTTCTGCGCTGGGCCGTTGCTGGCAATTTCCCGTCTGATCTCATCGCGAAACGCTAATCACCTCTGCATTTTTCGCACAAGCTTCAACGCCTTGCTCAGAATTGAGTATTATTGAGCGGAATTGTTCGAGGAAATCTCTATGAAGCAAATCCGTTTACTGGCGCAATATTACGTCGACCTGATGATGAAGCTGGGTCTGGTGCGTTTTTCCATGTTGCTTGCGTTGGCGCTAGTGGTGCTGGCCATCGTGGTGCAAATGGCCGTTACCATGGTGTTGCAGGGGCAAGTGGAAAGCATTGATGTTATTCGCTCCATCTTTTTTGGCCTGCTGATTACGCCGTGGGCGGTCTATTTCTTATCGGTAGTGGTTGAGCAGCTCGAAGAGTCGCGCCAGCGTTTGTCGCGCCTGGTTGAGAAACTGGAGGAGATGCGCGAGCGTGACCTGAAGCTCAATGTGCAGTTGAAAGACAATATTGCCAAGCTTAACCAGGAGATCAGCGACCGCGAGAAAGCGGAAGCAGAGCGCCAGGAAACCTTTGAACAGTTAAAAATAGAGATGCAGGAGCGTGAGCAGACGCAAATCCAGCTCGAACAGCAATCCTCTTTTCTGCGTTCCTTCCTCGACGCCTCGCCGGATCTGGTGTTCTATCGCAACGAAGATAAAGAGTTCTCCGGCTGTAACCGGGCGATGGAGCTGCTAACCGGTAAGAGCGAGAAACAGCTTATTCATCTTAAACCGCAGGATGTCTATTCCCCGGAAGCGGCGGAAAAAGTGATCGAGACCGACGAGAAAGTCTTCCGTCACAACGTCTCTTTAACCTACGAACAATGGCTGGATTATCCGGACGGCCGCAAAGCCTGTTTCGAGATCCGCAAAGTGCCTTATTACGATCGCGTGGGTAAACGCCACGGACTGATGGGCTTTGGTCGCGATATCACTGAGCGTAAACGCTACCAGGACGCGCTTGAGCGCGCCAGCCGGGATAAGACTACCTTTATTTCCACTATCAGCCACGAACTGCGTACGCCGCTGAATGGCATTGTTGGGTTAAGCCGGATCCTGTTGGACACCGATTTAACGCAAGAGCAGGAAAAATACCTGAAGACAATCCATGTCTCCGCCGTAACGCTCGGCAATATTTTCAACGATATTATCGACATGGATAAAATGGAGCGGCGCAAAGTTCAGTTGGATAACCAACCGCTTGATTTCACCAGCTTCCTGGCCGATCTGGAAAACCTCTCCGCCCTGCAGGCGCACCAGAAAGGGTTGCGCTTTGTCCTTGAGCCCACGTTGCCGCTGCCGCATCAGGTGATTACGGACGGTACGCGTTTGCGCCAGATCCTGTGGAACCTTATCAGTAACGCCGTCAAATTTACCCGTGAAGGGCAGGTGGAGGTGCGCGTGCGTTACGACGAAGGCGATATGCTGCACTTTGAAGTGCAGGATTCCGGGATCGGTATTCCGCGCGATGAGCAGGATAAAATTTTCGCCATGTATTACCAGGTGAAAGACAGCCACGGCGGTAAACCGGCGACGGGCACCGGCATTGGCCTGGCCGTTTCACGCCGTCTGGCGAAGAACATGGGCGGTGACATTACCGTCAGCAGTGAGCCGGGGGCGGGTTCGATATTTACGCTGACCATCCACGCACCGGCGGTGGCGGAAGAAGTTGAAGACGCGTTTGAAGATGATGATATGCCGCTTCCGGCGTTACATGTGCTGCTGGTAGAAGATATCGAGCTGAACGTGATTGTCGCACGTTCGGTGCTGGAAAAACTGGGCAGCAGCGTGGATGTCGCCATGACCGGCACTGCCGCGCTGGAGATGTTCACGCCGGGTGAATACGATTTGGTGTTGCTGGACATTCAGTTGCCGGATATGACCGGGCTGGATATTTCACGGGAGTTGACCCGCCGTTACGCGCGTGAGGAGTTACCGCCGCTGGTGGCGCTTACCGCCAACGTGCTGAAAGACAAACAGGAATACCTCGATGCGGGCATGGATGATGTATTAAGCAAACCGCTGGCAGTCCCGGCATTAACTGCCATGATTAAAAAGTTCTGGGATGCGAGTGAAAGTGAGGAGGAACCGGTGACAACCATGGACAACAGTAAAGTACAAACGCTGCTTGATACCGCCATGCTTGAGCAATATATCGAGCTGGTCGGGCCGAAATTAATTACCGACGGGCTGGATGTGTTTGAAAAAATGATGCCGGGCTATTTGAGCGTGCTTGAGTCAAACCTGACCGCGCGCGACCAAAAAGGGATTGTGGAAGAGGGCCATAAAATTAAAGGCGCTGCGGGTTCTGTCGGGCTGCGTCATTTGCAACAGCTTGGTCAGCAGATTCAGTCTCCCGATCTGCCTGCGTGGTGGGATAACGTCGGTGACTGGGTGGAAGAGATGAAGCAGGAGTGGCGCAACGATGTGGCGGTGTTAAAAGCCTGGGTAGCGGACGCTGGAAAAAAATGACCCCGGATTAACCGGGGTGCGCGAATACTGCGCCAACACCAGGGAAATCGTGGCTGCGCCGTAATTGAGTTGTTTTTTTGCAAGGGCGTAGCCTGAAAAAATTCGACCACACGCACATAAGATAGCAAATCTTAAATGATTTGTTACATCAATCAGTGAAATGTGTGAAGCAAGGCTCCCTTATCAAAATTTTTAATTATCGTCAGTATGTTAGTACGTTGCATAAAGGATGAGCAAAATGAAAAAAGTCGGCGTGATTCTCAGCGGCGCAGGCGTGTATGACGGCTCGGAGATTCATGAAGCGGTGATTACGCTGTTAGCCATTGCCCGTCATGGTGCGCAGGCGGTCTGTTTCGCCCCCGATAAATGGCAAAGCGATGTGGTTAATCACGTCACGGGCGAAACGCTGGCTGAGCGACGTAATGTACTGATTGAAGCCGCCCGTATTGCCCGTGGCAATGTCCAGCCGTTATCGCAGGCATCTGCAAACGATCTGGATGCGCTGATTGTACCGGGTGGTTTTGGCGCGGCGAAAAACCTCAGTAACTTTGCCAGCCTCGGCAGTGAATGCACCGTTGACAGCAGTCTTAAAACGCTGGCGCTGGAGATGCATGAGGCAGGAAAACCGCTCGGTTTTATGTGCATCGCACCGGCGATGTTGCCGAAAATTTTCGATTTTCCACTACGCCTGACGATCGGCACGGATATTGATACCGCAGAAGTGCTGGAAGAGATGGGGGCCGAGCATGTGCCTTGTCCGGTCGACGATATTGTTGTCGACGAAGAACACAAAGTAGTAACGACGCCTGCATATATGCTGGCGGAGGACATCGCGCAGGCTGCTTCCGGTATCGAAAAGCTGGTAGCGCGCGTGCTGGTGCTGGCCGAATGAGGAAATGGTTTCGCGGTCCGCTGAAAGCCACCTTCAAGCGTATTGCTCTGCGGGTGTTATGCGTACTGGCGCTCTTCTGGGGGGGCGGCATTGTGCTGTTCAGTTTCCTGCCGGTTCCTTTTTCCGCTGTGATGGTGGAACGCCAGTTGGGTGCGTGGTTTAGCGGCGACTTTGGCTATGTCGCGCATTCCGACTGGGTCGGTATGGATGATATTTCGCCGTGGATGGCGCTGGCCGTGGTGGCCGCTGAAGATCAGCGTTTTCCTGAACACTGGGGGCTGGATTTTAGCGCCATTGAGAAAGCGCTCTCACATAACGAGCGGCATGAGAACCGTATTCGCGGTGCCTCGACGATCTCACAACAGACGGTGAAAAACCTGCTGCTATGGGATGGAAAAAGCTGGGTGCGCAAAGGGCTGGAAGCAGGGCTGACGCTAGGGATGGAAGCCGTGTGGACCAAGCGGCGGATCCTGACCGTGTACCTGAATATCGCAGAGTTCGGGGACGGCATATTTGGTGTCGAGGAGGCCTCGCAGCGCTATTTTCATAAACCGGCGAGCCGCTTAACCATGTCAGAAGCGGCGCTACTGGCCGCCGTATTGCCAAATCCGATTCGTTTTCAGGCCGCCGCGCCCTCTGGCTATGTACGCAGCCGTCAGGCATGGATCCTGCGGCAGATGCGGCAACTGGGTGGGGAAGCGTTCTTAGCGCGCAACAAGTTGTACTAAATTAATCTTCATCAAACCCGGCGTTAAACAGTGCAATCACCGCTGCCAGCGCTTCTTCTTCCTGCGGGCCGCTGGCCTCCACTTCAATTTGCCGACCTTTTGCAGAATCCAGCATCAGCAGCGCAATCACGCTGCTGGCTTCTGCTTCGGTGCCTTCATCATTGCGCAGCAGCACTTCCGCATCGAAGCCCTGTACCAGTTCAAACAGTTTCATGGCCGGGCGTGCATGCATCCCCAGCTTATTGGTGATCTCAACGGTTTGTTTTACGGTCATGTTTTGCGTTTTTCCAGCGTACGGTGACGGGATTGAACGTTCTTACCGCGCGAGCGGAAATAATCCGCCAGTTGTTCGGCGACATAGACGGAGCGATGTTTACCACCGGTACAACCGATGGCCACGGTCAGGTAACTACGGTTGTTGGTCTCCAGCATCGGTAGCCACAACTCGAGATAACTACGCGTCTGGTAGATAAAATTGTGCACTTCCGTATGTCTGTCGAGGAACGCCGCAACGGGTTTGTCGAGGCCGGTCATCGGGCGCAATTTAGGATCCCAGTGCGGGTTCGGCAGGAAGCGAACGTCAAAGACGTAATCCGCATCGATAGGAATACCATGTTTGAAACCGAAGGATTCAAACACCATGGTCAGTTCACGTTCGCGCTTACCTAACAGGCGCGTACGCAGCATTTCTGCCAGCTCATGCACCGACATTTCCGACGTATCGACAATCAGATCCGCACGTGAACGCAGCGGCTCCAGCAAGTTGCTCTCTTCGTCAATCGCGCTTTCAAGCGACAGATTTTTACTGGAAAGTGGATGCAGGCGACGCGTATCGCTGTAACGGCGGATGAGCGTGTTGCGATCGGCATCGAGAAACAATAACTGCGGTGAAAAGGCATCCGGCAGATTGCTCATCGCCTGTTCAAAAATTTCCGGTGACTCCGGCATATTTCGCACATCGATACTGACAGCAGCGGAAGTCTGGCGCTCGGCAAGCGTCTGCGCCAGCTCCGGCAGTAGTACGACCGGCAGGTTGTCGACGCAATAAAAACCCATATCTTCCAGGGCGCGCAGAGCGACGGATTTCCCTGAACCCGAACGACCACTGACGATCATCAGGACCATGAACCATTTCTCCTCAGTACAACTGATAAAAAGGTTTCCTTCCCGTTACGCATCGTCGCTTTCACCTTCCGTCTGCGTGATGATTTGATATAGCTCTTCATCACTTTGCGCGCTGCGCAGGCGCCGGCAGATAGTCTTGTCCGCCAGCCTTTTGGCGACCAGCGAGAGCGTATGCAGATGCGTTTTGGTTTGATCCGCTGGCACCAACAGGGCAAACAGCAGATCGACAGGCTGATTATCGATAGCGTCGAAGGCAATGGGCGTTTCGAGTTGCACAAAAACGCCAACGGCGCGAAGCGTGTCTTCTTCAAGCTTACCGTGAGGAATGGCGATACCGTTTCCAATGCCGGTGCTGCCCATTTTCTCGCGCGTAAGAATCGCTTCAAAGACGACTTGTGGCGGTAAGCCTAACTGTTTTGCCGCCAGTTCACTGATGATTTCCAGAGCACGTTTTTTACTCTGGCAGTGAACGCCGCTACGGGTACATTCCTGGTTAAGGACATTGCTCAATTGAAGAGCGGAATCGTTATTCATCATAATTTCACCTGAGCGGCGCCAGAGCCAGCCACCCTACCGGGTTGCGGTAGGGTGCAACGCGCCAGACGGACGCTCGGACAATTAGTGCTGTTTCAGTTTATCTTTATGCTTCGTGAGCTGCCGCGCCAGTTTATCGATCAAACCGTCGATAGCAGCGTACATATCCTGCCCTTCCGCACTGGCATGCAACTCGCCGCCATTGACATGGAGCGTCGCATCCGAGGTGTGAGTCACTTTCTCCACTTTCAACACAATATAGACCTGATTAATCCTTTCGAAATACTGTTCAAGCTTGGCGAATTTATTGGTCACAAATTCACGCAGAGCATCAGTGATCTCGACGTTTTGTCCTGTGATGTTAAGCTGCATAGTGTCTTCCTTATCGGTTGGGTCAAACCAGCTGTTTACGCTGATTCGACGGCGGAATGGATAAAGATTCTCGATACTTCGCAACGGTACGCCGCGCCACCATGATTCCTTGATCGGAAAGCAGGGTCGTCAGCTTACTGTCGCTCAGCGGTTTTGCAGGGTTTTCTGCGGCGATCAATTTCTTCACCAGCGCGCGAATAGCGGTAGAGGAGGCTTCGCCACCACCTTCGGTATTTACATGGCTGGAGAAGAAATACTTCAGCTCGAAAATGCCGCGAGGACTGTGCAGGTACTTCTGGGTCGTTACACGAGAAATCGTCGACTCGTGCATCTCGACGGCCTGGGCGATATCGGCCAGCACCATCGGTTTCATAAATTCTTCGCCTTGTTCAAAAAAGGCTTGCTGCTGCTCCACAATGCAGCGGCTAACGCGCAACAGCGTGTCGTTGCGGCTCTCGAGGCTTTTGATCAACCACTTCGCTTCCTGCAAATTACTGCGGATGAACTGATTATCGGCATCGTTACGAGCGCCGCCGCCCATTGCGGCATAATGCTGGTTGATTTGCAGACGTGGAATGCTGTCGGAGTTCAGCTCCACCGTCCAGCGGCCGTTATGTTTGCGCACCAGAACATCCGGAATCACATATTCCGGTTCGCTGGTCTGGATCGACTGACCAGGGCGCGGATCCAGAGACTGGATCAGATTTACCGCCTCTTTCAGTACTTCTTCTTTCAGACGCGTCACGCGCATCAGAGTGCGGAAATCGTGATTGGCGAGCAGATCCAGGTGATCGCTAATGATAAGCCGGGCTTCTTCACACCACGGTGTCTCTTTGGCGAACTGCGAGAGCTGGATCAGCAGGCAATCGCGCAGATCTCGTGCGGCAACACCAACGGGATCGAAGCGTTGAATGCGTTTTAGCACTGCCTCGACTTCATCAAGCCCTACGTCGTCATTGCCCATGCTTTCCAGCACTTCTTCCAGCGAAACGGTGAGATAGCCTGTTTCGTCAACGGCATCGACAATCGACGTTGCGATAGCACGATCGGTGTCAGAGAAGGGCGTCAACCCTACCTGCCACATCAGATAATCCTGTAGTGACTGCGTGGTTTCGCCCTGATAGATAGGCAATTCATCGTCAATGTAGTCGTGGCTGCTGCCGGAAGGGGTGCCAGCGGTGTAAATTTCATCCCAGCTGGCATCCAGCGGCAACTCATCCGGCATCTCTTTTTGCTCAAGAGCGTCAACGGTATCCAGACCGTCATTTTCCTGAACCTGCTGGCTATCGACTTCCTCGTGAAGGTCAGTTTGTTCCAGCAATGGATTACTCTCCAGCGCTTGCTGAAGTTCCTGCTGAAGTTCCAACGTGGACAACTGCAGCAGACGGATGGCCTGTTGCAGTTGTGGCGTCATGGCTAGCTGTTGGCTAAGCCTTAGTTGCAAACCTTGCTTCATATTCAGAGCAGCACTCTCCGACAAAAAACGTCAATAAACCCTACCCTATCAGAGTCTGAAGTCTTCCCCAAGATACACGCGCTTAACGTGTTCGTCTTCAAGGATTTGCTGCGGTGTTCCATGCGCAATGAGATGCCCCTGACTGACGATATAAGCACGCTCACACACTGCCAGCGTTTCACGAACGTTATGGTCAGTAATCAGCACGCCGAGGCCGCTGTCACGCAGGTGCTCAATGATACGTTTGATATCAATAACGGAGATCGGGTCGACGCCGGCAAACGGTTCATCCAGCAGGATAAATTTCGGGTTCGCCGCCAGCGCGCGGGCGATTTCCACACGGCGACGTTCACCACCGGAGAGCGATTGGCCCATGTTGTCGCGCAGATGTTCGATGTGAAACTCTTCCATCAGCTCATTGGCGCGATCTTCGCGTTGCTCTGTGGTCAGGTCATCACGGATTTGCAGGACGGCCATCAAGTTATCGTAGACGCTCAGGCGGCGAAAAATCGAGGCTTCTTGCGGAAGGTAACCAATACCGCGGCGCGCACGCGCATGCAACGGCAGCAGGCTGATATCTTCGTCATCAATAATGATGTTGCCGGCGTCACGCGACACAATACCCACCACCATATAAAAGGTGGTGGTTTTCCCTGCGCCGTTAGGGCCAAGCAGGCCGACGATTTCGCCAGAGTTGACGGTCAGACTGACATCCTCAACTACGCGACGGCCTTTATAAGCCTTGGCGAGATTCTTTGCAGTTAATGTTGCCATAACGAATTAGTTACTCTTTTTTTGCGCTGGAGCCGGGGTTTGTTTGTTGCTCTTATCCTGCAACTGCGACGGAACCAGAACGGTGGTCACGCGTTTGCCTTTTTCGCTGAACGCCTGCATTTTCTGCTCTTTCACCAGATAAGTGATTTTGTCACCGGTGATATTGCTATCCAGCTGTTCCAGATAGGCGTTACCAGTCAGCACAACGAAATCTTTTTCCAGTTCGTAATGCATCTGCGAGGAGTGGCCCTTAACGGGTTTGCCATTGTCCTGCATTTGGTAAAACGTCGCCGGGTTGCCGTAACCGTCAATGATCTCTTTACCTTGCTGACCACCCGGACGGGTAACGACGACTTTGTCGGCATTAATTTTAATTGTTCCCTGGGTTACCACGACGTTGCCAGTGAAGGTCACGACATTACCCTGCATATCCAGCGACTGCTGATCGGAGTCGATATGGATAGGCTGATCGGTATCCCCGGTCACGGCGAGCGCCGGAAGCGCGGCGGCCAAAAGCGTGGTGGCCAATACAAGATTAAGGCTGCGTTTGTTTGTTTTGAATTTCATAGAAGCTTCTAACCTTTTCAATCAGCTCGGCGTTTTTGCTGCGTAAGTTGCCGCGCATTTTCAGGCCGGTGGAATTAAATGTTGTACCGTACAACGTGACCTGATCATTCGAGGTAACATCCTGCGTTACCAGGTTAATCTGGGCGTTATCCGTGGTGATTTTTCGCAGCTGGGCGTCCGCCGTCAGCGCATTAACTTCAACATGTCCATAAAGATAAAGCATTTTGTCATCGGTCAGCTTTGCTTTGTCTGACTTTATCGACCAGGTTGGAACCTTATTCTCGTCGAACGTTGTCAATACTGGCTGCGCGAACCAACTCACACCTTCAGCAGAAAAGTATTCCACGTTCTGCGCGATAAGACGGTAGTTAAGCGCCCCTTCCGGGCTATAAACCACCGTATCCGTATGTTGGCTTTTGTAAGTCGGGTCGGCAGTATTGGTGGCGACCGGATCCGGCTCATCCTGAGCCGTCAGGTTGATCCCTATCAGGATCAGTGCGGCCAGCGCCAGCAGAATGATGACCCAACGTCTGGTTTTACTCATATCGATTGCCCTTTGGCCACATCCAGCTTGCCTTGCGCCAGCAACAACAAATCACAGACTTCACGAACTGCGCCTCGGCCGCCATTAATGCGCGTAACGTAATCCACGCGCGAAAGTAGCAGCGGATGAGCATCGGCAACGGCAACGCTCAAACCAATTTCCGCCATTACTGGCCAGTCGATCAAATCATCACCCACATAAGCAACCTGCTCAGGGGTAAGCGCCAGTTTTGCCAGCAGCTCGCGGTAAGCGAGCAGTTTATCCGACTGACCTTGATACAAGTGCTTAATCTTTAGCGTTTCGCAGCGATCTTCCACTAGTTTAGCTTTTCGCCCGGTAATGATGGCAACCTCGATATCGGAAGTGAGCGCGCAGCGGATCCCGTAGCCATCGCGTACATTAAATGCTTTCAGCTCTTCTCCGTTGTTGCCCATATAGATGAGCCCATCAGATAACACGCCGTCCACATCCAGAATCAACAAGCGTATTTTTTCCGCTTTCGCCATAACTTGCGTGCTTACCGGCCCATAACAGGTTGCAAGCGACGCGCCAGCATTACTCATTCTTATGTCCTTCTTTACACTACGCCAGCGCGCAGTAAATCGTGCATATGTAACACACCGAGCAACTGGTCGCCATCGGCCACCAACACGGAGGTAATGTGCCGGGATTGCATCAGATTCAGCGCATCCACTGCCAGCGTATTGGGACGTACCCGAACACCGCCGGGCGTCATGACGTCGGCAATGCCCATGCTGCGGACATCGCCGCCCATATCGAACACGCGGCGTAAGTCGCCGTCGGTAAAGATGCCTTCAATTTTCATCAAATCATCGCAGATAACCGTCATACCCAGGTTTTTACGCGTGATTTCAAGCAGTGCATCGCGCAGGCTGGCGTTTTTGCTGACATGGGGGATTTCGTCACCGGTGTGCATGATGTCATTGACGCGCAGTAACAGTTTGCGACCCAGCGCGCCGCCGGGATGCGATAAGGCGAAATCTTCCGCCGTAAAACCGCGCGCTTTCAGCAACGCAACTGCCAGCGCATCACCCATCACCAGCGCCGCCGTGGTGCTGGACGTTGGCGCCAGACCCAGTGGACAGGCTTCTTTCGGCACCTTCACGCATAAATGAATATCTGCGGCACGCGCCATGCTGCTTTCGGGCCGGCTGGTCATGCAAATCAGCGAAACTTTTAATCGCTTCAGAACCGGAATTAAGGCGAGGATCTCGTTTGACTCTCCTGAGTTTGACAGCGCAATGACCACATCTTGCGGGCTGACCATTCCCAGATCACCATGGGCCGCTTCGCCCGGATGCACAAAGAAAGAGGGGGTTCCGGTGCTGGCAAATGTGGCAGCCATTTTTCTACCGATATGGCCGGATTTGCCCATTCCCATCACCACCACTTTCCCGGCGCAATAGAACATTTTTTCGCACGCCTGCGTGAAGTCGGCGTTGATGTATTGATCCAGCTCTGCGAGGCCTTCACGTTCAATTTCCAGGACGTCTTTACCTGCTTGTTGAAAGTCAAAACCCGGCTGCAAATCTATTTGCGACATAATGCGTATCCGATTATCCAGTCAAAAGCGGCGACAGCCAGTAGAGCAGCGCCAGCCATACGATAAACCCGCCGAACAACAGTGCCCCGACACCTCTGCTGATTTGCTTACGTCGCCAGCAAATCAGGGCAAAAAGGGCACTGACCAGCAACATCACGCCATAATCACGCGTAAAGGCTATCGGGTTAAAATCGCCCGGCGCAATCAACGCGGGCAAACCCAGCACGAGAGCAATGTTAAAGATGTTTGAACCAATAATATTGCCAATGGCGATATCGTCTTCACCTTTGCGCGCACCGGCAATCGCGGTCGCCAGTTCAGGCAGACCAGTACCGATAGCAATAACCGTCAGGCCAATGGTCAGCTCGCTGATAGCAAAGTAGTTCGCTACCACGGTTGCGTTATCCACCACCATACGTGTTGCCATCGGCATAATAATTAATGCTACTCCCAGCCAAAGGAACGCGACTGAAAGGCTGCCGTCTCGCGGTAGCTCCGCCAACTGCTCTCGGGTGAGACTGTCATTGCCCTGCCGCTCGGCCAGGCGGGCAATTTTAACAATGAACACCAGCCATAGCACGGCTAATAACAGTAAAATAATGCCGTCAAAGCGACTGAGGTGCCCATCGTACAACACCACGCCCGCCAGCAGACCGGCTACCAAGGTTAACGGTAATTCGCGGCGCAGAATATCGGAATGTACGGTAAAAGGGTGTAAAAGCGCGGCGACGCCGAGGATCAACAAGATATTCGTGATGTTGGAACCGATCGCCGTGCCGATAGCCAGATCCAACTGGCCATGCAATGATGCGGCAACGGAGGTGATTATCTCCGGTAGTGAGGTACCGATGCTTACAACGGTCATGCCGATGATTAAAGGCGGTACGCCGAAGGTGCGGCAAAGGATCGAAGCAGCGAACACCAGACGATCGGCACTGTAGACCACTAAGAGTAAACCAATTATCAATAGCGCCGTCGCTAAAAGCATCTAACGTCCTTTCTTCAGGTATAATCCGCCGGCTCGCAGGCTGCCATGCCGGGTAAAACCGGGAGTTCCGCGTAGCGTAATGATTCCTAATTTTGACTTTATGCGGCTCAAAAGTAAAACAAATGCCAGCTTTCGCTAACCTCAGCAGGTAATATTCTGTAAAAATGTTGGGTTCGTGATGTTATCAAGCGTCATGCTTGTGGCCGACGAGGCTTATAAGGAAGAGGAAATGAGCCAGACTGTGGCGAATTTGGTCGATGTTCGTGGCGTCAGCTTCTCCCGCGGCAGCCGCCCAATCTTTGACAATATTTCACTGACGGTACCGCGCGGTAAGATCACCGCCATTATGGGACCTTCAGGGATCGGCAAAACGACGCTGTTGCGTCTGATCGGTGGACAAATCCCGCCCGATAGCGGTGAGATTTTATTCGATGGCGAAAACGTGCCAGAGATGACGCGTTCGCGTCTGTTCACCGTGCGCAAAAGAATGAGCATGCTGTTTCAGTCTGGTGCGTTGTTTACCGATATGAACGTTTTTGACAACGTTGCTTATCCTTTGCGTGAGCACACGCGGCTGCCCGAGCCGTTGCTGCGAAGCACGGTGATGATGAAGCTGGAAGCCGTGGGGCTGCGCGGTGCGGCGGACTTAATGCCATCAGAACTCTCAGGCGGTATGGCGCGCCGCGCCGCGCTGGCAAGAGCCATTGCACTGGAGCCGGACCTGATCATGTTTGATGAACCCTTTGTAGGTCAGGATCCCATCACAATGGGCGTGCTGGTGAAGTTGATCTCCGAGCTGAATAGCGCGCTGGGCGTCACCTGTATTGTTGTTTCCCACGATGTTCCTGAAGTGCTGAGTATTGCTGATTACGCCTATATTGTGGCTGACAGGAAAATTGTCGCCCACGGTAGTGCGCAAGGGCTGCAAGAGAACAGCGATCCGCGCGTGCGTCAATTCCTGGATGGCATTGCCGATGGCCCGGTTCCGTTCCGCTACCCGGCGGGTGATTATCAGACCGATTTATTAGAAACAGGGAGTTAAGACGCTCATGCTGCTAAATGCACTGGCATCGCTTGGGCACCGCGGGATCAAAACGATCGCGACGTTCGGGCGCGCCGGTTTGATGCTCTTTAATGCGGTGGTGGGTAAACCCGAATTCCGCAAACACGCGCCGCTGCTGGTTCGCCAGCTTTATAATGTCGGCGTACTGTCGATGCTCATTATTATTGTTTCTGGCGTGTTTATCGGTATGGTGCTCGGTCTGCAGGGTTACCTGGTGTTGACCACCTACAGCGCCGAAACCAGTCTTGGTATGCTGGTGGCGCTGTCGTTGCTGCGCGAGTTGGGGCCGGTTGTCGCCGCGTTGCTGTTCGCCGGTCGGGCCGGTTCTGCATTGACTGCTGAGATTGGTTTGATGCGCGCGACCGAACAGCTTTCCAGCCTTGAAATGATGGCGGTTGATCCGCTGCGGCGCGTGATTTCGCCGCGATTTTGGGCGGGAGTCATCTCGCTACCGCTGTTGACCATTATCTTTGTCGCTGTCGGTATTTGGGGCGGCTCGCTGGTTGGCGTTAACTGGAAAGGTATCGATACGGGCTTTTTCTGGACCGCGATGCAAAACGCCGTTGAGTGGCGGATGGATCTGGTTAACTGCCTGATTAAAAGCGTGGTGTTTGCCATCACTGTGACCTGGATTGCGTTATTTAATGGTTATGATGCGATCCCGACTTCCGCCGGCATTAGCCGGGCGACAACACGCACCGTTGTGCACTCCTCGTTGGCCGTGCTTGGCCTTGATTTTGTGCTCACCGCACTGATGTTTGGGAATTGAGTTCATGCAAACGAAAAAAAGTGAAATTTGGGTCGGTGTTTTCCTTGCACTGGCGCTGCTGGCTGCACTCTTCATCTGCTTAAAAGCGGCAGATGTCGCCTCCATGCGCACTGAGCCGACTTACCGTGTCTATGCCACCTTTGACAACATTGGCGGTCTGAAAGCCCATTCGCCGGTACGAATTGGCGGTGTGGTGGTCGGGCGCGTTGCTGATATCTCTCTTGATCCCAAAACCTATCTGCCGCGTGTCGCGCTGGATATTGAAGAGCGTTACAACCAGATCCCGGATACCAGTTCACTGGCGATCCGCACTTCCGGGTTGTTAGGTGAGCAGTATCTGGCGCTGAACGTTGGCTTTGAGGATCCTGAGATGGGAACTTCTATGCTTAAAGAAGGAAGCACCATTCAGGACACCAAGTCCGCCATCGTGCTGGAGGATCTTATCGGACAATTCCTTTACAACAGTAAAGGCGGCGACAATAAGAATTCAGGCGATGCGGCAGCCCACGATGCAGGGAATACTCAAGCCGCACCGTCTGCTGGCCAGACGAATTAACGAGGAGAATTGACGCATGTTTAAACGTCTATTAATGGTTGCCCTGCTGGTGATTGCACCGCTGGGTGCCGCGATGGCGGCAGATCAAGCTAACCCTTACGCCGCAATGAAAGACGCGGCACAGAAAACCTTTGATCGCCTCAAAAATGAGCAGCCGAAAATCCGTGCGAACCCGGATTACCTGCGCGATGTAGTTGATCAGGAACTGCTGCCTTATGTGCAGGTGAAATACGCCGGCGCGCTGGTGCTGGGCCGTTATTATAAAGAAGCGACCCCGGCACAGCGTGAAGCCTATTTCGCTGCATTTCGCGAATACCTGAAACAGGCCTACGGCCAGGCGCTGGCAATGTATCACGGTCAGACCTATCAGATTGCGCCAGAGCAGCCGCTGGGCGATGCGACGATTGTGCCGATCCGCGTGACTATCATCGATCCGAATGGTCGTCCGCCG
This sequence comes from Kosakonia pseudosacchari, assembly GCF_015167415.1. Taxonomy (NCBI): domain Bacteria; kingdom Pseudomonadati; phylum Pseudomonadota; class Gammaproteobacteria; order Enterobacterales; family Enterobacteriaceae; genus Kosakonia; species Kosakonia pseudosacchari. The sequence goes on along the minus strand of NZ_CP063425.1, from coordinate 4,350,192 downwards.
GTGCGTCTGGATTTCCAGTGGCGTAAAAACACGCAAACGGGCAACTGGCAGGCTTACGACATGATTGCCGAAGGGGTGAGCATGATCACCACTAAACAGAATGAATGGAGCGATCTGCTGCGCACCAAAGGTATCGACGGTTTAACCGCCGAACTGCAATCTATTTCCCGCCAGAAAATTACCCTGGATGAGAAAAAACAATGACAACCCGGTTGAGCTGGGCGCGTGACGGGGAACGCCTGAAACTCCAGGGCGAACTTGATCAGGATATTTTAAATCCGCTGTGGGATGCGCGTGTGGAGGCGATGAGTGGCGTCACCTGCATCGACTTACATGATGTGACACGCGTTGATACCGCTGGCGTCGCGCTACTGGTACACCTTGTGGCACAGGGGAAAAAGCAGGGCGTGAATGTTGTCCTGGCTGGGGTAAGCGAGAACGTTTCCACCCTCGCTGCGCTCTATAATTTGCCGCAGGATGTATTGCCTCACTAATTTTTTCAATACGTTACTAATTAAAGCCCCATCCTTTATTGTGATGGGGCTTTTTGCTTGTTTAAGCCGACGTCACTTTCCACTAAGATGTGTGACTGTTTTCACTATTAGATGATATTTACACCCATGGAAAATCATGAAATTCAGACGGTGCTAATGAACGCACTCTCTCTCCAGGAAGCCCACGTCACTGGCGACGGCAGTCACTTTCAGGTTGTTGCTGTGGGTGAGATTTTTGACGGCATGAGCCGGGTCAAGAAACAACAGACCATTTATGGCCCGCTGATGGAATACATCGCAGACAACCGTATTCATGCCCTGTCGATCAAAGCCTACACTCCGGCGGAGTGGGCGCGGGATCGCAAACTTAACGGCTTTTGAGCGCAGGGGATAAACCTACTGCGCGTGTGAATTCTTAACAGAGATCAGATGAATGGATAAGTTTCGTGTACAGGGGCCGACGCGTCTCCAGGGCGAAGTGACAATTTCAGGCGCGAAAAACGCCGCGCTGCCGATTCTTTTTGCTGCGTTGCTGGCGGAAGAGCCGGTTGAAATCCGTAACGTTCCGAAACTGAAAGATATTGATACCACCATGAAGCTGCTCAGCCAGTTGGGCACCAAGGTGGAACGCAATGGATCCGTGTGGATCGATGCGGGCGATGTCAATGTTTTCTGCGCACCTTACGAGCTGGTGAAAACCATGCGCGCCTCTATTTGGGCGCTGGGACCGCTGGTTGCGCGTTTCGGTCAGGGGCAGGTCTCTCTGCCTGGCGGTTGCGCGATTGGCGCGCGTCCGGTAGATCTGCATATTACCGGCCTGGAACAACTGGGCGCGGAGATCAAGCTGGAAGAGGGCTATGTCAAAGCTTCCGTTAACGGGCGTCTGAAAGGCGCGCATATCGTGATGGATAAAGTAAGCGTCGGCGCGACAGTAACCATTATGTCTGCTGCGACGCTGGCGGAAGGCACGACTATTATCGAAAATGCCGCCCGTGAGCCGGAAATTGTTGATACGGCAAACTTCCTCAATACCCTCGGTGCAAAAATCACCGGTATGGGAACCGATCGCATTACCATCGAAGGGGTGAAACGCCTGGGCGGTGGTGTTTATCGCGTCCTGCCTGACCGTATCGAAACCGGGACTTTCCTGGTCGCGGCGGCGATCTCTGGCGGTAAAATTGTCTGCCGTAACGCTCAGCCGGATACGCTGGACGCGGTGCTGGCTAAGTTGCGCGATGCGGGTGCGGATATTGAGGTTGGCGATGACTGGATTAGCCTTGATATGCATGGTAAGCGTCCGAAAGCGGTGAATGTGCGCACAGCTCCGCATCCGGGATTCCCGACCGATATGCAGGCGCAATTTACACTGCTGAACCTGGTGGCTGAAGGTACGGGAGTGATCACCGAGACTATCTTCGAAAACCGTTTCATGCATATCCCTGAGCTGATCCGTATGGGGGCTCACGCCGAAATCGAAAGCAATACAGCGATTTGTCACGGTGTAGAAAAGCTTTCCGGTGCGCAGGTCATGGCAACCGATTTACGCGCTTCTGCAAGCCTTGTGCTGGCGGGTTGTATCGCGGAAGGAACCACCATCGTTGATCGTATCTATCATATCGATCGTGGCTACGAGCGTATTGAAGATAAACTCAGTGCGCTTGGCGCGAACATTGAGCGAGTGAAAGGCGAATAAGCCTGTCTGCTGAACAGTAAGAAGGGAGCCTCGGCTCCCTTTTTTTCTATCGCCTGTTCTGGCAAGCAAGGGGAGGTGCTACTTGCATGACCGCTTATTTCTCCTCCCTTTTCTTTCTAATCAGCTTCGTCTTATCTATAAATTCATGAGTGACAGGATCATAGTAACGCGATGGCCAGATAACCCAGGGATCGGTATCCAGCGCACGAGCAATAATCAATTCCCCTTTTGGCCAGGAGCGGGTCAGCGCGTTAGCGAGGGTCGATGAGCTTAACCCGTTTTTACGGGATTCCGCCGCCAGCGATGTTCCTTTCTTACGCAGCCCGGCAATGATATCAGCCTGGTGCCAGTCCATTAATTTTGTTTCCATAACATCTCCCTGATAGAAAATAGGTGTCAATTATTTACGCCAACAACGCTACTTACTATACGCATGCAGGAGCATTTGTTCTGAAAAGCTCATGTAATATTTTGCGTTTTAGGATTATGACAAGGCTTGATATTACTGGTTATTTTGGGTTTTGACGGGGTTTAAAGAAACTTACTGGAACTTTCCCGCGGCAATGCGCGGGAAGCTGGAAAGATTAACGATCGCGCTGAACGGCGATGTGGGCAAGACCAACCAACGCGTCGCGCCACGGTGAATCCGGCAGAACCTGTAGAGCGGCAATCGCTTTATCCGCTTCTTCTTCCGCACGACGACGCGTCCACTCCAGTGAACCGCAGGCCGCCATTGCTTCCAGAACAGGTTCCAGAAGGTGCCGGCCATTACCTTGCTCAATAGCTTCGCGGATCATCTGTGCTTGTTCTGGTGTGCCGTTATGCATGGCATGTAATAACGGTAACGTCGGTTTACCTTCATTCAGGTCATCACCGGTGTTTTTGCCGAGCGTTTCACCGTCTGCACTGTAATCAAGTAAATCGTCGATGAGCTGAAAAGCCGTTCCCAGATAGCGACCGTAATCCTGCAACCCTTTTTCCTGCGCTTCTGTACAACCAGCCAGCAAGCCGGAGCACTGAGCCGCCGCTTCAAACAGACGTGCGGTCTTGCTATAAATGACGCGCATATAGTTTTCTTCAGTGATATTTGGGTCGTTGACGTTCATCAACTGCAGGACTTCGCCTTCAGCAATCACGTTTACGGCTTCTGACATCACTTCCAGCACTTTCAGCGAGCCGAGGCTGGTCATCATCTGGAAAGCGCGGGTGTAGATAAAATCACCGACCAGTACGCTCGCTGCGTTGCCAAAGGCCGCGTTAGCGGTGGCTTTGCCGCGACGCATGTCGGACTCGTCCACAACATCGTCATGGAGTAGGGTCGCGGTGTGGATAAATTCGATTAATGCGGCAATAGTGACGTGCAAATTGCCTTCGTAGCCAACGGCTCGCGCCGCCAACACGGCAATCATCGGACGGATGCGTTTGCCGCCGCCGCTTACGATGTAATAACCCAACTGGTTGATTAACTGAACATCCGAGTTGAGTTGTTGCAGAATCGTCGCGTTTACACCCGCCATATCGTGCGCGGTTAACTCATTGATTTTTTCTAAATTCATCGCAAAAGCCGGGCTTTCAGTCCTGTTTACCACATAGCAAAATGGGATAACAAAGGGTTACGGGTTAGAATAGTATTGTTGATTGTACTGAAAAAAAGCGCCAGATAAACGTTACCTTACGCGTTGTGTTTTTTTTCTGCATGGAGTGACGATCACTCTTGTCAAAGGCTAGCAATTTGCGTAATATTCGCGCCCTATTGTGAATATTTATAGCGCACTCTGAATTGATCAGAATATGTGCGCGGAAGCGGAGTTTTATATGTACGCGGTTTTCCAAAGTGGTGGTAAACAACACCGAGTAAGCGAAGGTCAGACCGTTCGCCTGGAAAAGCTGGACATCGCAACTGGCGAATCTGTTGAATTCGCTGAAGTTCTGATGATCGCAAACGGTGAAGAAGTCAAAATCGGCGTTCCTTTCGTTGATGGCGGCGTAATCAAAGCTGAAGTTGTTGCTCACGGTCGTGGCGAGAAAGTTAAAATCGTTAAGTTTCGTCGTCGTAAACACTACCGTAAGCAGCAGGGCCACCGTCAGTGGTTTACTGATGTGAAAATTACTGGCATCAGCGCCTAAGACCTGAGGAGTAGATTTAAATGGCACATAAAAAGGCTGGCGGCTCAACTCGTAACGGTCGCGATTCAGAAGCTAAACGTCTGGGCGTTAAACGCTTCGGCGGTGAAGCAGTTCTGGCAGGTAGCATCATCGTTCGTCAACGTGGCACCAAATTCCACGCTGGTTCTAACGTAGGTTGCGGCCGTGACCACACTCTGTTCGCTTTGACTGACGGTAAAGTTAAGTTCGAAGTTAAAGGCCCGAAAAACCGCAAATTCATCAGCATCGTTGCTGAATAAGTTTTTCGCGTCCCGGTAACGGAAAAAAGCCCCGCAACACGTTGCGGGGCTTTTTACATTAGAAGTCCGGTAAATTCTGGCAGGGAATACGGGCATGAAACAGCAGGCAGGCATCGGTATTGCGCTGGCACTCACCACCGCAATGTGCTGGGGTGCGTTACCCATCGCCATGAAGCAGGTGCTGGAAGTGATGGAGCCGCCAACGGTGGTTTTTTATCGCTTCTTGATGGCAGGAATCGGCCTTGGTTTGATTCTCGGCTGGAAAAAAAAGCTGCCCTCGCTGCATCTTTTTCGTAAGCCACGCTGGTTAGTTTTGTTGGCAATTGCCACTGGTGGGCTGTTCGGGAATTTCATCCTCTTCAGTTCTTCCCTGCAATACGTTAGCCCGACGGCTTCTCAGGTGATCGGTCAGCTTTCGCCTGTGGGCATGATGATTGCCAGCGTTGTTATTCTCAAAGAGAGAATGCGCGGCACCCAGGTTATTGGCGCGCTGATGCTGATCTGCGGTCTGGTAATGTTTTTTAATACCAGCCTGGTGGAGATTTTTACCCGCCTGACAGATTACACCTGGGGCGTGATTTTTGGTGTCGGAGCAGCCACGGTGTGGGTGAGTTACGGCGTCGCGCAAAAAGTGTTATTGCGGCGTCTGGCCTCCCAGCAAATCCTCTTTTTGCTGTACACTTTGTGTACGATTGCATTATTGCCGCTGGCAAAACCCGCCGTGCTGCTTCAGTTGAGTGACTGGCAGCTGGCTTGTCTGGTGTTCTGTGGCCTTAATACGCTGGTGGGTTACGGCGCGCTGGCGGAAGCGATGGCTCGCTGGCAGGCGGCGCAGGTGAGCGCATTAATCACGCTGACACCGCTCTTTACGCTGTTTTTTTCAGATTTATTATCAATGGCCTGGCCCGATGTTTTCGCCAGACCGATGTTAAACCTTATCGGTTATCTCGGTGCGTTTGTCGTGGTTGCGGGCGCGATGTTTTCCGCTATTGGCCATCGTCTTTTGGGACGCTGGCGCAATCGCGAAGTGGTCGCCACTGTGCCCCGCTCAGGCGAATGAGTTACGGAGAGTAAAATGAAGTTTGTTGATGAAGCTACGATTCTTGTCGTGGCAGGTGATGGCGGTAACGGTTGTGTAAGCTTCCGCCGCGAAAAATATATCCCAAAAGGCGGCCCTGATGGCGGTGACGGTGGCGACGGCGGTGATGTCTGGCTGGAAGCGGACGAAAACCTCAATACCCTGATTGACTACCGTTTTGAAAAATCTTTCCGTGCTGAACGCGGACAGAATGGCCAGAGCCGTGACTGTACCGGGAAGCGCGGAAAAGATATTACGGTGAAAGTTCCGGTAGGTACGCGTGTTATCGATCAGGGCACCGGCGAAACGATGGGCGATATGACCAAACATGGTCAGCGCCTGATGGTCGCGAAAGGTGGCTGGCACGGTCTGGGCAACACGCGCTTTAAATCCTCGGTTAACCGTACGCCTCGTCAGAAAACCATGGGCACGCCGGGCGATAAGCGCGACCTGCAGCTCGAACTGATGTTGTTGGCCGATGTGGGTATGCTTGGTATGCCAAACGCAGGCAAATCAACCTTTATTCGCGCGGTATCGGCTGCAAAACCAAAAGTGGCGGATTATCCGTTTACCACGCTGGTGCCGAGCCTTGGCGTTGTCCGTATGGATAACGAAAAGAGCTTTGTAGTTGCTGATATTCCAGGATTGATCGAAGGGGCTGCCGATGGCGCAGGTCTTGGGATCCGTTTCCTGAAACATCTTGAGCGCTGCCGCGTCCTGCTGCATCTGATTGATATCGATCCGATCGATGGTTCCGATCCGGCTGAAAATGCCCGTGTCATCATCGGCGAACTGGAAAAATACAGCGAGAAACTGGCTGCCAAACCGCGTTGGTTAGTATTTAACAAAATCGATTTGATGGATAAAGCGGAAGCAGAAGCTAAAGCAAAAGCCATCGCTGAGGCACTGGGTTGGGAAGATAAATTCTACCTTATCTCTGCGGCCAGCCAGCAGGGCGTGAAAGACCTGTGCTGGGACGTGATGACCTTTATCATCGAAAACCCGATCACCCAGGCGCAGGAAGAGCAGCAGCCTGAGAAAGTCGAGTTTATGTGGGATGATTATCATCGCCAGCAGCTCGAAGAAGCGGAAGTGGTTGAAGAAGACGACGAGTGGGATGACGACTGGGATGAAGACGACGAAGAAGGCGTCGAGTTCATCTACAAGCGTTAATCGCTGCAATTTCCCCGGCTGAACGGGGACGTTTCGTCAATAAAAAATGCCGGGTCTGCACACGCTACCCGGCATTTTTATTAGTTGTTCTGGTAGATATCTTTGTAAAGACGGCTTTCAAAACGCACCAGTGGAATGCGGCGATTACGCTGATCCGCCGGTTCGACAGCATAACCAGAGAGATACTGCACGAAAGCCATCCGCTGACCGCTCGCGGTGGTGATAAAGCCGGCCAGATTATACACGCCTTGCAAAGAGCCTGTTTTGGCCGACACTTTGCCATCCACACCCGCTTCATGCAGACCGGCCCGATACTGCAATGAACCGTCATAGCCCGCCAGGGGGAGCATCGAAATAAAATTGAGCTCGGTGTCATGCTGCGCAATGTATTGCAGAACTTGCATCATCGTGGCGGGTGCCAGAAGGTTATGTCGTGACAGGCCGGAGCCATCAGCGATGATTGTATTGCCGAGATCGACGCCAGCCTGCTGGCGCAGGATCTGCCGCACTGCATCCGATCCTGCTCGCCAGGTCCCGGGTACACCAAAGCGCGCGTGACCAATCATACGAAACACCGTGTCAGCGATCATATTGTCTGATTTTTTCAGCATCTGCTTTAGCAGGTCGTGAAGCGGTACCGACTGCTTGCTGGCAATGACAGTGCCGGGCTCGTTCTCTTGCGTCTGGCGCAACAGCGTACCGGTATAAGTGATACCCGCATCGTTCAATTCTGCTTTCAAAATTGCACCGGCATAGCTTGCTCCGTCCTGAATGGCGAAAGCCAGCGGGAGCGGGTCAGCACGTTGTGGCAGGCATCCCGTTAGCGTAAAGCGATTTAAATCGCCCGGGACGACATCCAGTTCGCAATATTGCGTCTCTGCTGAACCGCGCGCAATCGTGCGTACCTGGCTGAACATATTCACCGGATAATAATTAGCGATGCGGATATAGGCCAAATCGCCCGGTTTTTGTGCGCTGTAGAGGGAAATCGAGAAGCAGTTACGATCAACAATTGCCGCGGCAGGGGGGGCGCTAAAGCACTGCGTCATATCGTTCCACGGCCAGCCTGGCGCTTTATCATGACTGGCAAAAATAGAGGTATCGACCAGCACGTTACCTTCTATTTTCTGCACACCCGACTTTTTCAGCACCGCGACCATATTGCGAATATCCTGACGTTTTAGCGTCGGATCGCCGCCAAATCGCGCAATTAAATCGCCTTTTAACGTGCCGTTATCGACAGAACCTTTGCTTTCCAGCGTGGTTGTAAAGCGAAAGTCCGGCCCAAGCTGCAACAATGCCGCCAGCGCGGTGATGACCTTCTGTGTGCTGGCTGGCAACGCCATTTGTTTACCGTGGTAATCAATTTCAGGTGCCTGAGCTCCGACTTTTTGCACCATCAGCGCCAGGTTAGCACCATCCGGCAGCTGGTTTATGTACTCGTCTACATTCGCGGCCTGAACGTTCAGGGCTATACTTGTGGTCAATCCGATGATAAAGCTGGAAAATCGCATAATCTCGCGCTAGGAAGCAGTAAACAAGCCGTCATACTACGGCGCAACGACCCGGAAAGTAAACGATGACCCATAGTGAACTTCCGGGTAAAATACGTATCAAATTGAAAAATTGCGCTGACCTGGGGCTTTGTCCCCGGGTCAGTTTTCTTTTGCTCCTGCCCGACGGTATATGCCGGTGTACGGGGGAGGTAGATCAGATGGGGTGGGTTACCGCTCCCTACAGGAAAGTTTAAGAGGTATAACAATGCAAGCTATTCCGATGACCTTACGTGGTGCCGAAAAATTGCGCGAAGAACTGGAATTTCTGAAATCCGTTCGTCGTCCTGAAATCATTGCCGCCATCGCGGAAGCCCGCGAACATGGCGATCTGAAAGAGAATGCGGAATATCACGCCGCGCGCGAGCAGCAAGGTTTCTGCGAAGGGCGAATTAAAGATATCGAAGCAAAATTGTCTAATGCGCAGGTGATCGACATTACTAAAATGCCGAAAAGCGGTCGTGTTATTTTTGGTTCCACCGTTACGGTATTGAACCTCGATAACGATGAAGAGCAGACGTATCGCATTGTTGGCGATGATGAAGCCGACTTTAAACAGAACCTGATTTCAGTCAATTCGCCCATTGCCCGCGGCCTGGTAGGTAAAGAACAAGACGATGTGGTGGTGATCCGCACGCCTGGCGGCGAAGTGGAATACGAAATTATCAAAGTAGAATATCTTTGATCGCTGCATTCGCGTCTATTGTTGACGAATTGTAAAGAAAAGAAAAAGGCCGCGCTGCGGCCTTTTATGAATTCCGGGAGCGTGGCATTTTGCACGTCTGCTGGCGGAAACCCCTCGTTTTACACAGATTTTGTGTTCAATTCAGGATATTCTTAGCGTGGCAGCGAAATTTTACGCTCCGCGGTTGGGCGATAAAGCACCAGCGTTTTACCGATGACCTGTACGTTGCAGGCGCCGGTTTCGCGAACGATAGCTTCCACGATCAAGGTCTTAGTTTCTCTGTCTTCAGAGGCGATCTTCACCTTGATGAGCTCATGGTGCTCTAGCGCTTGTTCAATCTCGGCCAGTACCCCTTCGGTCAAACCATTATTGCCAAGCATAACTACCGGCTTGAGCGGATGTGCCAGACCTTTCAGGTGCTGTTTTTGTTTAGTACTCAGATTCATCGTATATTTTGCTTACGTTGGGATTGAAAACGGGTCATTCTACCGCCATCTCCACTGTATCGCCAAATTGCGCGTCGAAATTTCTCGATGTCGACGATGAACCCGGATGGAAAGTTAAATGACAGGTAAAAAGCGTTCTGCCAGCTCGAGTCGCTGGCTTCAGGAACACTTTAGCGATAAATATGTTCAACAGGCGCAGAAAAAAGGGTTGCGTTCCCGTGCCTGGTTTAAACTTGATGAAATACAGCAAAGTGACAAACTTTTTAAGCCGGGTATGACGGTTGTCGACTTGGGTGCTGCCCCTGGTGGATGGTCGCAATATGCGGTCACGCAGATTGGTGGTAATGGTCGTATCATCGCTTGCGATCTTTTACCGATGGATCCAATCGTTGGTGTGGACTTCCTTCAGGGCGATTTTCGTGATGAATTAGTTCTGAAAGCATTACTGGATCGCGTTGGCGACAGTAAAGTTCAGGTTGTCATGTCAGATATGGCGCCGAATATGAGCGGCACGCCTGCTGTTGATATCCCTCGTTCCATGTATCTTGTGGAGCTGGCGCTGGAGATGTGCCGTGATGTGTTGGCGCCGGGCGGAAGTTTTTTAGTGAAGGTGTTCCAGGGCGAAGGATTCGATGAGTATCTCACCGAAATTCGCTCCCTGTTTACGAAGGTTAAAGTGCGTAAACCGGACTCTTCACGTGCGCGTTCACGTGAAGTGTATATTGTAGCGACCGGGCGAAAATGATACCCCGTCGATTTCGGCCTTTGGTTTGAAAGAGATGGGTTATGTTGTATCCTGACGCTGTTTTTAACACAGTTGTAATATGAGGTTAATCCCTTGAGTGACATGGCGAAAAACCTAATACTCTGGCTGGTCATTGCCGTCGTGCTGATGTCAGTATTCCAGAGCTTTGGGCCCAGCGAGTCGAATAGCCGTAAGGTGGACTATTCTACCTTCCTGCAAGAGGTCAACCAGGACCAGGTTCGCGAAGCGCGTATCAACGGACGTGAGATCAACGTTACCAAGAAAGATAGTAACCGTTACACGACTTACATCCCGGTCGAGGATCCGAAACTGCTCGACAACCTGGTGACAAAAAACGTCAAGGTTGTAGGTGAACCGCCGGAAGAGCAGAGCGTGCTGACGACGATCTTCATCTCCTGGTTCCCGATGCTGCTGCTGATTGGCGTCTGGATTTTCTTTATGCGTCAGATGCAGGGCGGCGGTGGCAAAGGCGCCATGTCGTTCGGCAAAAGTAAGGCGCGTATGCTTACGGAAGATCAGATCAAAACGACTTTCGCTGACGTTGCCGGTTGCGACGAAGCAAAAGAAGAAGTTGGCGAACTGGTTGAATATCTGCGTGAGCCGAGCCGTTTCCAGAAACTGGGCGGTAAAATCCCGAAAGGCGTCCTGATGGTCGGTCCTCCGGGTACGGGTAAAACGCTGCTGGCGAAAGCGATCGCCGGCGAAGCGAAAGTACCGTTCTTCACTATTTCCGGTTCTGACTTCGTAGAAATGTTCGTTGGTGTTGGTGCATCTCGTGTGCGCGACATGTTCGAGCAAGCTAAGAAAGCAGCACCGTGCATTATCTTCATCGATGAAATCGACGCCGTAGGCCGCCAGCGTGGCGCAGGTCTGGGTGGTGGTCACGATGAGCGTGAACAGACGCTAAACCAGATGCTGGTTGAAATGGATGGTTTTGAAGGCAACGAAGGTATTATCGTTATTGCCGCGACTAACCGTCCGGACGTACTCGATCCCGCTTTGTTGCGCCCGGGGCGTTTTGACCGCCAGGTTGTTGTCGGTCTGCCGGATGTTCGCGGTCGTGAGCAGATCCTGAAAGTCCATATGCGCCGTGTGCCGCTATCGCCGGATATCGATGCTGCAATCATCGCACGCGGGACGCCAGGCTTCTCCGGTGCCGATCTGGCGAACCTGGTCAACGAAGCTGCGCTGTTTGCCGCTCGAGGTAACAAACGCGTTGTATCGATGGTCGAGTTTGAAAAAGCGAAAGACAAAATCATGATGGGTGCGGAACGTCGCTCCATGGTGATGACCGAAGCGCAGAAAGAGTCCACGGCATACCACGAAGCGGGCCATGCGATTATTGGTCGTCTGGTGCCGGAACACGATCCGGTACATAAAGTGACGATTATTCCGCGCGGCCGTGCGCTGGGTGTGACGTTCTTCCTGCCGGAAGGTGATGCGATTAGCGCCAGCCGCCAGAAACTGGAAAGCCAGATTTCAACGCTGTACGGTGGCCGTCTGGCAGAAGAGATCATTTACGGCGTTGAACATGTTTCTACCGGTGCGTCGAACGATATTAAAGTCGCGACTAACCTGGCGCGTAACATGGTCACCCAGTGGGGCTTCTCTGACAAACTCGGTCCGCTGCTTTACGCGGAAGAGGAAGGCGAAGTGTTCCTGGGACGTAGCGTTGCAAAAGCGAAACATATGTCCGATGAAACTGCACGCATCATCGACCAGGAAGTGAAATCGCTTATTGAACGTAACTACAATCGCGCACGTCAGCTGCTTAATGAAAATATGGATATTCTGCATGCGATGAAAGATGCTCTGATGAAATATGAGACCATCGATGCGCCGCAGATTGATGACCTGATGTCACGCCGCGATGTTCGTCCGCCTGCAGGTTGGGAAGAACCTGGAACGAACAACTCTGACAATAATGGTACGCCGCGAGCGCCGCGTCCGGTCGATGAACCGCGTACGCCAAACCCGGGCAATACCATGTCAGAACAGCTGGGCGACAAATAAGTTTTTGCGCTGATGATCTGCTTTTAATGAAAACCCCGGGGCTTGCTCCGGGGTTTTTCTTTTAATTTCTAACCGCCACAACCTCAGGGATTTTAGTCATGAAACTCCATGCTCAGGGCTCAACACTGGATTTGTCTCACCCCCATGTAATGGGCATCCTCAATGTAACGCCGGATTCTTTTTCGGATGGCGGTGCACATAACACATTGATCGAGGCGGTAAAGCACGCGAACCTGATGATCAATGCAGGGGCGACAATTGTGGATATCGGTGGGGAATCGACGCGTCCTGGAGCGGCTGATGTCAGTGTAGAAGAGGAGCTTGAACGCGTAATCCCGGTTGTTGAAGCCGTCGCACAGCGTTTCGAGGTATGGATTTCCGTCGATACATCTAAACCTGAAGTCATTCGCGAATCGGCGCGAGTAGGCGCACATATCATTAACGATATCCGTTCATTAACAGAACCGGGCGCGCTGGAAGCCGCCGCACAAACCGGGCTACCGGTGTGCCTGATGCATATGCAAGGTCAGCCAAAAACCATGCAGGAAGCGCCGAAATACGACGATGTGTTTGCCGACGTGAATCGCTTTTTTATCGATCATATAGCACGATGCGAGCAGGCTGGGATCGCAAAAGAGAAATTGTTGCTCGACCCGGGATTCGGTTTCGGTAAAAATCTCTCCCACAATTATGCATTGCTTGCCCGCCTGGCTGAGTTTCACCATCTTGGCTTACCTCTGTTGGTCGGAATGTCGCGTAAGTCGATGGTAGGCCAGCTACTCAATGTCGGCCCCTCCGAGCGGTTAAGCGGTAGTCTGGCTTGTGCAGTGATCGCGGCAATGCAAGGCGCGCACATTATTCGTGTTCACGATGTAAAAGAAACAGTAGAAGCTATGCGGGTGGTGGAAGCCACGCTGTCAGCGAAGGAAAACAAACGCTATGAGTAATCGTAAATATTTTGGCACCGATGGTATTCGCGGCCGCGTTGGTGACGCACCGATCACCCCTGATTTTGTGCTTAAGCTGGGTTGGGCTGCCGGGAAAGTACTGGCGCGTCATGGTTCACGTAAGATCATCATTGGTAAAGACACCCGTATTTCAGGTTATATGCTGGAATCAGCGCTCGAGGCCGGGCTTGCGGCGGCTGGTCTGTCCGCGTCCTTTACCGGACCCATGCCCACGCCGGCCGTAGCCTACCTTACGCGCACATTTCGCGCAGAAGCGGGAATTGTAATTTCGGCTTCGCATAACCCTTTCTATGACAATGGCATCAAATTCTTCTCTATTGACGGTACAAAACTGCCGGATGCTGTAGAAGAGGCGATTGAAGCCGAGATGGAAAAGGAACTGACTTGCGTTGACTCCGCCGAACTGGGTAAGGCCAGCCGTATTGTTGATGCCGCCGGGCGTTATATCGAGTTTTGCAAAGCGACGTTTCCGAATGAACTGAGCCTGAATGGGTTAAAAATCGTGGTTGATTGCGCCAATGGCGCGACTTATCACATTGCACCGAGTGTTTTTCGCGAACTGGGGGCGAAGGTGATTGCCATTGGATGTGAACCGGATGGCGTAAACATCAACGAAAAGTGTGGCGCGACGGACGTGGCAGCACTGCAGCAGCGCGTTTTGATTGAGAAAGCCGATTTGGGCATTGCCTTTGATGGTGACGGCGATCGCGTCATTATGGTCGATCACGAAGGTAACAAGGTCGATGGCGATCAAATCATGTATATCATTGCCCGCGAAGGGTTGCGCCAGGGGCAGTTGCGCGGTGGTGCAGTTGGCACACTCATGAGCAATATGGGGCTTGAACTGGCGCTTAAGCAACTGGGTATTCCCTTTGCGCGCGCGAAAGTGGGCGACCGTTATGTGCTGGAAAAAATGCAGGAGAAGGGCTGGCGCATCGGTGCTGAAAACTCCGGTCATGTAATTTTGCTCGATAAAACGACGACCGGGGACGGTATTGTGGCCGGTTTGCAGGTGGTTGCCGCAATGGTGCGTAACCATATGTCTCTGCATGATTTGTGCAGCGGCATGAAGATGTTCCCGCAGGTGCTGGTGAATGTGCGTTTTACCGCAGGTATTGGCGATCCGCTGGAAGACGAAACGGTCAAGGCGGTGACGGCAGAAGTGGAAGCGACACTGGCTGGCCGCGGTCGTGTGCTACTGCGTAAATCCGGTACTGAGCCGTTAATTCGCGTCATGGTAGAAGGTGAAGACGAGGCGCAAGTGACATCGCTGGCGAATCGCATCGCTGATGCAGTTAAGGCTGTAAAATAGTGCGATAAGTGCTTAAAAAGGCGGCTGTTGCGGCCTTTTTAATAGCCCGGGATCGCAATTTTGCTGTTTTTTTCCGCACTTGATAAAATGCGCTTAAATTGCCCTTGCGAAGGTGATTCGCTTTGGTTAGTATTCACACCCGCTTCAGTGGGAAAGCAAGAAACATCCCACTTTTATTGGTTTGAAGCATTGGCTGCGGCAACCCCGCAAGGAACAGGTTGATTATGTACGAAGCTCTTTTAGTTATTTTCCTTATTGTAGCGCTGGCTCTTGTAGGCCTGATCATGCTGCAGCAAGGTAAAGGCGCTGACATGGGAGCCTCCTTTGGCGCTGGCGCGTCCGGTACGCTGTTCGGTTCAAGTGGTTCTGGTAACTTCATGACCCGTACGACTGCTGTGCTGGCAACACTGTTCTTTATTATTAGCCTTGTGCTGGGCAACATTAACAGCAATAAAACCAATAAAGGAAGCGAGTGGGATAATCTGAGCGCACCGGCGAAGAGTGAACAAACTCAGCCTGCAGCTCCGGCGCAGCCGACCAGCGATATCCCGCATTAATAAGTAAGTCGTGCCGAGGTGGTGGAATTGGTAGACACGCTACCTTGAGGTGGTAGTGCCCGATTGGGCTTACGGGTTCAAGTCCCGTCCTCGGTACCAATATTCCGGAAAAAAGACATCGCAAGATGTCTTTTTTTTGCCTGTCAGTTAGTACATTGCCAAACCTTCAACCTTCAACCTTCAACCTTCAACCTTCAACCTTCAACCTTCAACCTTCAACCTTCAACCTTCAACCTCCAACCTCCAACCTCCAACCTCCAACCTCCAACCTCCAACCTCCAACCTCCAACCTCCAACCTCCAACCTCAAACCTCAAACCTCAAACCTCAAACCTCAAACCTCAAGCCCCAAGCCCCAAGCCCCCATTCTGCCAGTCCTACAACCTCAATCCCCAAACCCCAATCTCAAAGCCCTTCAATGTATTCGGCAAGTAATTGCTTTAGTGCTTATTAATTCCACGATTAATATAAAAAATCGTCCCGCGCAAGGCGCTATCTAGCTAGCCCATAGTAATGGCTGGCTAAAGAGCAAGATAAAAACGCATTAATTTCATATTAATCTTAAAAATCATTGATATAAGTCATCATCAAAAAATTATTTACTGGTCTGAGGAGTAAAATTGATCAAGATTCGGTTTTTAATTATTTATTAATCCGCTCCTCTTCGGTTGCTTTAATTTAGATGCGTGATTATCTTGGCCTCGTTTTCAACGATGTCTGGATTTTTTATATGTACTGCGTTTCCTTATTAAGAAAGATCACATCTGTGTCTGTGATTCTGTTCTTCGGATTGAAAATGTCCGTAGCCTTCGCTCTTCCTGAAATAGGAATAGGAAGCATGTATGACACACTTACGCCTGATAAACAGTCTATTGCTAAACGTATTTATAATACCGGGACATCTACTGCGTTTGTCCGGGTAGATATGCTGGAAGTAAATATTGATAAAAGCGGGAAAGTTGTTGAATTACCTCTAAAAGAACTATCAGGAAATTCATTGCAAAAAGACAGACTGATTGTCACCCCGTTAAGGATGATTATTCCACCAGGAGGTTTTCAATCCGTAAGGATTATGTGGCCTGGTGATCGGTCGGTTGAAAAATATTATCGAGTAAGATTTATTCCTGTGCTTCCTAAAACAGATGATGGTTTTGGCTTAAGCAATAAGGAAGTTGATGATTACCGTAAAAAAGCATTGAGTGCCGGGCTAAATGTATTATCCGGTTACGGTACGCTGGTTATTGTTTTACCGACGAAGCCTGTTTTCAGTACACAAATTGAATCATCTTCGCCTTCGGCAATTCGTGTAACTAACAAAGGCACCGCGACTATTGTTTTGGAAAATATCCGTAATTGCACTTCCGCTGGTACGGAATGTAATAGCGCGAAGCGTCTTTTTATCCTTCCTGGCAAAACGAAGGAAATTGATAAAAGCAAAGGACGCACAACCCTTTTCACCCTTATTGAAGGGGAAAACCAAAAGAAACTACGTTTCTAATGTTACGAAGTAAGTTGTAAATAAGCAGAGTTATACTCTTTAAATTGAAAGGATTGACCATGTTGACTAATAAAATTGCAAAAGCTTGTCTTTTTGGTGGTGCGCTGTCTTTGTCCGTATTAGGCAGTTCAATGGCGATGGCAGCCAACCAGCAAAGTTATAACATTGACGTATATGCGCATGTCCCAAGCGACGATTTCCAAATCGAACCTGTTGAAAGCGGCTGGATTAATCAGGCTCAAGAAATTGAATATGATATCACCACGTCCAAATTAAAAGCTTTTGAAAAACAGTTCCAATATAAGAACGTTTCAGGTGGCATTCAGGCAACACTGATGAATACCGATGCTAACGGCAAAGCTATCTTATCAAATGGTACAGATACTATTCCGCTGAAAGTGGAATTCAATGGCGTTGAACTGGATAATTCAGCGAAAACCGTTGTCGATGCTACCGCTGCAAGTGCAGGTGGTCGTACTACGCTGCGTATTAGCCAGGATGATACGCAACCTCTTACTGTTGAAGGTGATTTTACCGGCCAGGTGGCGATGATTTTTGAAGAAGCAGTTACAACGCCTTAATTTCTTAAGCCCGTTTATAATTTAAAAATCATCTATATATTATGAAAATATCATTAATATTCCTGGCCGCAGTTCCTTTCATTGTTTCGGCTGGTGATATGCAACTTGCTGCAAATATGAAAGGGCTGCCAGAGGATTTTAAGCGGTATTTTTATAATTCTGAAGTTGTCGTTCAGGTATATCTGAACGACAACTATATTTTCGATGCCAGTGCTTCCCTGAGTGAAAATGGGGAAATAAAACTGCTGAGAATTATTGATGAACAGCCGAATAGCGATCACGCGACAAATGCCATTTGGTCTGATGTTCTTCAGAAAGGCGTGTCGGCAGGAAAATGCACCTTATCATGTCCGTCCGGGCTGATGCAGGTTGACTATTCACTGGATAACTCTGCGCTAAAACTCTATACCGCCAATTATGAAACCAGCCAGGTCGTCAGTAATTATCTGTCAGTTCCTGATGATACACCGGCAGGGTTAATTATGAGCAACAGCGTTTCGTTATCCGAAGCTGCCTCCATGCGTAGTTGGGGGATTAACTCATCTTTAACATCTTCGCTGGGGGGCTGGAGCCAACAAGTGGCGTTCCAGTCTACAGGCACCGAAGGTGAATACCATTATAACAACTACAGCATTTACCAACTCTTCACACAAAAAGAGCTGAAGGGGAGCTTTTTCCGTCTGGGATTGTTTACCCCCGATAGCGATAACGGCAACGTGCAGACCTCAGGTTTTGGCAACGACACTGTCGTTGGCGGTATGTGGGGAACATCCGATGCTTTGCTGGCAACAACCGACAGTGTGAGCGCCTGGCCCGTCTACGTAACAGGGCGTAATCAGTCTATTGCAGAAGTCTGGCGAAATGGGCAAATGATTCGCACCCAGCAACTTCAGCCAGGCATACAAGCGTTGGATACTCGTCCACTGCCTCTCGGTATTTATGATATTACGATCAAAGTTATTGAAAATGGTCAGGTTATCGATACACAAGAAGCGCAAATTTTTAAGGCTCAGGGCTGGAATAATCCCGATAAACGCTGGCGGATGAATTTATGGGGCGGGCAACGTCGCACTCTGGGAAGTGGGGATTTAAGCGTTGTTGATAGTAATCCTTTTACTGCCGGCGCAGGGGTGGAGTTACTGGTTAATCCGCGGGCTACTGTTGGGTTCTCTGGCGCTATTACTGAAAAAGAGCAGCACTTGCGCACGCGAACCAATATTACACTTTCGCAAAACGATCGCTTTTTTGCGCAATACACGCTTGGCAGCTCGCAATATCAAGCTAATCAGGACACGGATATTCGCTATTACCGCAATTTGTATGCCGGTGGTTCAGCCAGTCTTTACTGGCGTTCAACGCTTAGCGATGTTTATGGGCACCGTGTTCGTACCCGCCAGACAGGCCAGACATGGGGCGCTTCTTTGTCATCACGTTTGCCGAGGGCTTCTTCGCTGATTTTCAATGCGCAATATATTGATACGCCATGGCGCAAAGGGGCGGCAGCGGATGTGTCGTTAAGTACGCAAACGCGTTTTTTAGACCGTGATACCAGTTTACGAATGAGCGCCTACGACCGCCCGGCATTTGATAATAATCGCCGCGATAGGGGTATCTCTTTTAGCGTGTCGATCGCTTTGTCTCCGGCTGCCGAGCATTCGGTTTCGTTTAGCACCGGTCTGGAACAGGATCAAAGTTTTTCCAGCTTGCAATATCAATGGGAACCGACGGAGAAAAATACGCTGCGTAATTTGGGCGCCGGAGTTTCCTGGAATGCAGGAGATACGGTTCTTAATGGCAATGGTGCAGTGGATACGCCATGGGTGAACGGTAATTTCTACGCACAACATGGTATGCGGAGCAAAACCAGTACCGCTGGCGCTAACCTGAGCCAGGTGCTGGTCATGGGCGGCGGAAAGATTGCCTCCGTCAACGGTGATAACAGCGGTATGCAGTCTGCGGTAATTGTTGATATGGACGCGGATGATAAAAATACCCGCATCCAGGCAACCGGCAGCATGAGTGAACTCAGCCTGAAGCCGGGACGAAATATTCTGCCAGCGGAATTATGGAAAAAGAGCGATATCCAGTTTAGCGCCCGTGGTGGCGACAGTGTGCAAGTTTTCCCGGAACGCCAGAGCATCCAAATGAACCGTGGTAGCGTTCAGTATTTGAATATCAAAACGGTGAAGACCTTTACCTTGATCGGCATGCTGCAAGATGAACAGGGGCAGGCCATCAGGAACCGTTATGTTAAAAGCGATGTCACCGGTGCCATGGTCAACGCAGAAGGCGTATTAACGCTGGACACCGGTACCACGAACCGCCATTTAACGGTTTCGGCAGAAAATGGGCAGCCTGAACTTCTGTGCGAAATTCCGTCCGGGCTGGAACCCAATAAGAAGGTGCAGTTTATCAGCGCCATTCAATGCCAGCGCGCTGATTCACCCGAGAAATAATATGTCTATGCAACGTCAGATAATGCGCATGGCTTTATCCGCCATATTCTGCGTGATCAGTTTCTGCGCAACTGCGGCTGAAATGAATATCACCGCCAGTTTTACCCCGTCGGCAACCAATCCGGAAAACAGCGCATTCACTAATACCACGCCGCTATCCGGATATTGTGCGACCTGGCCGCAGTATTGCCCTGCAGGAGTATGGGGGATTGCACTGCCGTTAGAACTGCGTTTGAAAAGGCCGATTGTGGCCAATGATGTCCCGAGAAATAACCCTTACTTCGGACTGAGTAATAAATCCAGGAGCATACCCGTTGTCAATCAAACTACCGGCGAAACTTCGCAAGTGACTTTTCGGGTCAGTGGCTTCAGTGCGACCTATTCACTGGCAGGTAATGATCAAAGTTGGCTGGGGGGATCATTTGGGTACCCGAATGCACCTTGTCAGAGAGGGGGATCCCTTGTGGGAACCTCCCAATGGACTGCATTTGTTTGGGCAGTCACACCAGCCGATGGTGCCTGCTACAAAGTTAGTACTATTGACCGGACAGAACCCTCCCGCTTCTACGACATGAGTATTGCCTACGAACTGGAAACGCCGGACCCGCTGAAAATGAGCTCCGGCGTGTACAAAGGCACCGCATCACTGACCGTTGGCCCCGGGGGCAATATCGATTTTGGCGATGTGTATGAAGCCAGCGATACCATGCTGAACATTAATTTCACGCTGACAGTAACCCACGAACTGAAACTCACCCCGGCAGCCGGTGCGCAGACGGTTGCCCAGCAACCCTGTCCGGCGGGGAAAATCTGCTCGGAAGATGAAGGGGAGGCCAACTGGGAACGCTGGATGGTTTCCCGTGTGACGCCGCAACTGACCGGGCGCAGCGCGTTCACCCTTTCCAGTTCCGGTGGTTTCACGGTGTTTATGGACTGTGCTGACCGCGTCGGTAATGAGTGCGCGCTCACCAGTGATAACAGCGCGCAGCGGGTGCCGATGCGTGTGGCGTTAAACCTGCCGGATAACGTGATTGATTCGCAGACAGGTTCAACCGTCACCGGCAGACCACTGCTGATTGGCAAATCCGAGGGGCAGAACTACTTCACTGCCAAAACCTATGGCGCGGATAAACCCGGCAGCATCGATTTTCTGGTGCGCCAGAAGGATGTGGACACCATGCTGGCCACCCGGCCGGACACCTGGCGCGGTGCGGTCACCGTTATTTTTGATCCGAATATTTATTGAGTTACCGATCCCGTGAAAATAATGAATCTTCAAGGTCCGCGTGTGGTTGCTGGGATGATGACCGCCTGCTTGCTCCTCGTTACAAGCTTCTTTTCCCCGGCAGCCACGATGGAGATTACGGCAGAATTTGTGCCCTCAATGGCGCATCCGGAAAACAACACCTTTACCAACACCACGCCGCAAAGTGGATATTGTGTAAGTTTTCCAGGGGAATGCGCAGGTTCAGGGCTGGTCAGTATCAACATGGGAAATATCACCGTCTCTCTTGCAACGGCAGGGTTTACGGCGAATTCCGATCCCAGAATGGGGATGTATTTTAAAATGCCAGGTGCAATGCGCAATATCACAGTGGTGAACCAGCAAACGGGTTCCTCCGTCACGCTCGGCTTCCGGGTTAATGCGTTTGCCGCCAGGTATCGAACCCGGACAGGCTGGGTTCTTTCTGATCATCAAAACACATGGAATGGCAGTAGTTTTGTTAACGCCCCTGCGCCCTGCGGTTATTCCGGAGTGGGGAATTATTCCGATACATGGTATAGGTTTATGTGGAAATGGCCGGTCAGTGATGCGGCCTGCTATAAAACAGCCCGGAAAGATCTGACGGGCGAGCCTTACTTGATAGAAGAAACCAGCATCGGGTATGAACTCATCACCCCCGATCCGCTGAAAATGGCGTCCGGAATCTATACCGGCACCTTGTCCCTGAATGTGGGACCGGGTGGTGATATTGATTTCGGTGATAATTTCACCGCCAGCGATAATAACCTGACCTTAAACTTTACCCTCACTGTCAACCACGAACTGAAACTCACCCCGGCAGCCGGTGCGCAGACGGTTGCCCTGCAACCCTGCCCGGCGGGGAAAATCTGCTCGGAAGATGAAGGGGAGGCTAACTGGGAACGCTGGATGGTTTCCCGCGTGACGCCGCAACTGACCGGGCGCAGCGCGTTCACCCTTTCCAGTTCCGGTGGCTTCACGGTTTTCCTGGACTGTGCCGAGCGTGTCGGTGACGAGTGTGCGCTTACCAGCGATAACAGCGGGCAGCGGGTGCCGATGCGTGTGTCGGTAAACCTGCCGGATAACGTGATTGATACGCAGACTGGTTCAACGGTGACCGGCAGACCACTGCTGATTGGCAAATCCGAGGGGCAGAACTACTTCACTGCCAAAACCTATGGCGCGGATAAACCCGGCAGCATCGATTTTCTGGTGCGCCAGAAGGATGTGGACACCATGCTGGCCACCCGGCCGGATACGTATCGCGGTGCGGTCACCGTCATTTTTGACCCGAATATTTATTGAGTTACTGATCCCGTGAAAATAATGAATCCTCAGCTTCCTCGTATGCTTGCAGGGGTGATGACCATCAGCCTGCTCCTTTTAAGCTTTTTTTCATCGGCAGTGACGATGGATATCAGCGCCTCGTTTTCACCTTCATTAACCAACCCGGAGAATGTGGTTTTTACCGATACAACACCACAGAGTGGTTTTTGCGCGACCTGGCCAACATATTGCGGCAATGGCGAAAGAAGTCTCGCAACGGGGCTGATATTAACACCGCAAAAAGGGTTGACGACTACCGATACCCCGCAGGATAGCCTGTACTTCAAGTGGCCATCATCATTCCAGGATGTTGAAGTAACAAACGTTGAAAATGGTACCAGAGCTATTGTCCGTTTTCGCGTGAGCAGCTTCAGTGGTCGATATGATGCCAACAGCGATTATGGTGTCTATGATTGGGGGGAAAGCGGGTGGGCATTTACTCTCACCGCTCTTGGTGGCTGTAATTCGCTAACTGCTGGTTGGTTGATCGGAAAAACGGCTGTAGCGTGGTTATGGGGGATTCCTGAAGGCGTTGGCGGTTGCTATCGTCTCTCTAGCGTTGACAGACCTGTTGGTAGCGCTAAATTTGTTAAACAAGTCAATACGTTAAGCTTTGGTTACACTATGGTTGCGCCTTCTCCATTAACGCTGACATCCGGCGAATACGTCGGGAAGGTGACTTATACTATCGGGCCCGGCGGTGATATCGATTTTGGTACTAACTTCCAGGCAAACGACAGTGTCCTTGAGATTAATTTCTCACTTTCTGTCAATCACGAATTGAAATTAACTCCGGCTGCGGGGGCGCAATCAGTCTCTTTACAGCCTTGTGCAACTGGCCGAGTTTGTTCAGAAGATGAGGGGGAGGCCAACTGGGAACGGTGGATGGTTACCCGGGTTACACCACAATTAACTGGGCGCAGTACTTTTTCTCTCTCCAGTTCCGGGGCATTTGCTGTGTATCTCAATTGCGCTGAGCAAGTGGGTACGGATTGTGCGTTAAAAAGTGATAACTCAGGACAGTTAGTGCCTGTGAAGACCTTACTAAGCCTTCCCGGTAATATTATTGATAGTGCTACTGGGTCATCGGTTACACGGAAAGCTCTCAGTGTTGGGAAAGAAACGGGCAACAACGTCTTTAATACGCAATCCTATGCGCAGGATGCTGCAGGTAGTATAGATTTTCTGGTGCGCCAGAAGGATGTGGACACTATGCTGGCCACCCGGCCGGATATTTATCGCGGTGCGATTACCGTTATTTTTGATCCGAACCTTTTTTAAGGAAAAGTTCGTGCCTGCAAAGCAGGCACGAAGATGAGCGGGACTTATTTCTTCTCGCCGTTTTCCAGGTTCTCTACCTGTGGCAGGCCGTTGCCGGCAGAGGTGGAAAGCAGGCCGGTTTGCACGTAGTTGAACAGCTTCTCACGGGTATCAGTGATATCCAGATTACGCATCGTCAACTGCCCGATACGATCGTCCGGCGAGAACACGGACTCGCCTTTTTCCATCGTCAGACGTTCTGCTTTGTAGGTCAGATTGTCGGAAACGGTATTCAGGATCGAGTAATCATTGCCGCGACGCAGTTCCAGCGTGACTTCACCAGTGATAGCACTCGCCACCCAACGTTGCAGCGAATCACGTAGCATCAGCGCTTGCGGATCGAACCAGCGACCCTGATAGAGTAAGCGACCAAGCTGACGACCATGGGCGTGATATTGCTCGATAGTGTCTTCATTGTGGATACCGGTCAGCAGACGTTCGTAAGCGATATGCAGCAGCGCCATCCCCGGGGCTTCGTAAATACCGCGGCTTTTCGCTTCGATAATACGGTTTTCAATCTGATCGCTCATGCCCAGACCGTGACGACCGCCGATGCGATTGGCTTCCAGCATCAGTTCAACATCATCAGTGAAGGTTTTACCGTTCAGCGCGACTGGATGACCACGCTCAAAACGTACGGTAACTTCTTCCGCCTGGATTTTTACATTCTCGTCCCAGAATTTAACCCCCATGATAGGGTTAACAATCTTCACGCTCGAGTTGAGGAACTCCAGATCTTTTGCTTCGTGCGTTGCGCCCAGCATGTTGGAGTCAGTCGAGTAGGCTTTTTCTGCCGACATTTTGTAATCGAAACCGGACGCGACCATGAACTCGGACATTTCCTGACGGCCACCTAACTCATCAATAAAGTCGGTATCCAGCCACGGTTTATAAATTTGCAGCTCGGCGTTAGTCAGCAGGCCGTAGCGATAAAAACGTTCGATATCATTGCCTTTATAAGTACTGCCATCGCCCCAGATATTCACACCGTCTTCTTTCATTGCCGCAACCAGCATCGTGCCGGTCACCGCGCGACCGAGCGGCGTAGTGTTAAAATAAGTCAGACCACCCGTCGTGTTATGAAAAGCGCCGCACTGGATGGCGGCAATGCCTTCGGCGACCAGCTGTTTACGGCAGTCGATCAGGCGAGCATTTTCCGCACCGTACTCTTTTGCACGACGGGGAATCGCGTCATAGTCATCCTCGTCCGGTTGACCCAGGTTCGCTGTGTATGCATAAGGAACCGCGCCTTTTTGGCGCATCCACAGCAGTGCAGCGCTGGTGTCCAGGCCGCCGGAGAAAGCGATGCCGATACGTTGACCTGCGGGAAGATGCTTGAGAATCGTCGTCATAAAAAAATCCCTGCTTGATAGACCGATGGTGAGAGACTTAACAGCCACGCCATACTCTTTGTGCCATCCGACCAGAACAATTAGTGAATGGTTATGCAAAATAAATGAGTTTTCATTTAATCATCTTTTGGCGATGACCGGAAGAGAAGAGTGCAATTTTCATTGCGATAGTGGTGAACGGTGCTGTTTACCTGTTCAGAAAGCATACGCAACAAAACTGCATACGCCAGGGCGCACAGGATGCTAACCTACTTCGGTTGACAGAACGGTTTGTTTATCAATATACTGCAGGCCGATTTTACGTCCCGTCTTCGGTACCAAATCCCAGCATTATTTGCAAATTTGCACTCAAGCGAGTAGAATTTGCCACGTTTCAGGCGCGGGGTGGAGCAGCCTGGTAGCTCGTCGGGCTCATAACCCGAAGGTCGTCGGTTCAAATCCGGCCCCCGCAACCACTTTCCCTAAGTGTTCTTTTTCAAATATACTATGAAGACTTAACGCCTTCGCAGCTGGATTTGAAAAAAATACTCACGGAAGGTTCTCCAGGCCGCAGTTGCGGCTATAGGGTTCAGTTATTTAAAGCCCCGATTTATCGGGGTTTTTTGTTATCTGAGTACGAAATAACTGGGCTATACGCCCTTTTTTTATGTCTTGGGGGTGGACTTGTCCACATTAGAGCAAAAATTAACAGAGATGATTACGGCGCCGGTTGAAGCACTGGGCTATGAACTGGTCGGCATCGAGTTTGTGCGCGGGCGCACATCTACACTGCGCATCTATATTGATAGTGAAGATGGCATCAATGTTGATGATTGCGCTGATGTCAGCCACCAGGTCAGTGCGGTACTGGATGTTGAAGATCCAATTACCGTGGCTTACAACCTGGAGGTTTCCTCACCAGGTCTTGATCGTCCTTTGTTTACGGCTGAGCACTATGCGCGCTTTAAGGGCGACGAAGTCTCGCTGGTTCTGCGTATGGCGGTTCAAAACCGTCGTAAATGGCAGGGCATCATTAAAGATGTCGATGGCGAGATGATCACCGTTACGGTCGAAGGTAAAGATGAAGTGTTCGCATTGAGCAATATTCAAAAAGCGAACCTGGTCCCCCACTTTTAACAGTCTGGATTTGAGGTGAAAGGCCCCCGATGAACAAAGAAATTTTGGCTGTTGTTGAAGCTGTTTCTAACGAAAAGTCGCTTCCGCGTGAAAAAATCTTTGAAGCGCTGGAAAGTGCTCTGGCTACAGCAACCAAGAAAAAATATGAACAAGAGATCGATGTTCGCGTAAGCATTGATCGTAAAAGCGGTGATTTCGACACGTTCCGTCGCTGGCTGATCGTGGAAGAAGTCACGCAGCCGACACGTGAAATCACCCTCGAAGCAGCGCGTTACGAAGATGAGAGCCTGAACCTCAACGACTACGTTGAAGATCAGATTGAATCCGTCACGTTTGACCGCATCACCACCCAGACCGCAAAACAGGTCATTGTACAGAAAGTACGTGAAGCTGAGCGCGCTATGGTGGTCGATCAGTTCCGCGAGCACGAAGGCGAAATCATCACCGGCGTGGTGAAGAAAGTGAACCGCGACAACATCACGCTGGATCTCGGCAACAACGCTGAAGCCGTTATCCTGCGCGAAGATATGCTGCCGCGTGAAAACTTCCGTCCGGGCGACCGCATCCGCGGTGTGCTCTACGCTGTGCGCCCTGAAGCGCGCGGTGCGCAACTGTTCGTGACCCGTTCCAAACCGGAAATGCTGGTTGAACTGTTCCGCATTGAAGTGCCGGAAATCGGTGAAGAAGTTATCGAGATTAAAGCCGCAGCCCGCGATCCGGGTTCTCGCGCCAAAATCGCCGTGAAGACTAACGACAAGCGTATCGACCCGGTCGGTGCCTGCGTGGGTATGCGCGGTGCGCGTGTGCAAGCTGTTTCGACGGAACTTGGCGGTGAGCGTATTGATATCGTGCTGTGGGACGATAACCCGGCGCAGTTCGTTATCAACGCAATGGCACCGGCTGACGTTGCTTCTATCGTGGTGGATGAAGATAAACACACCATGGATATCGCCGTTGAGGCGGGCAACCTGGCGCAGGCTATCGGCCGTAATGGTCAGAACGTGCGCCTCGCGTCTCAGCTGAGCGGCTGGGAACTCAACGTTATGACCGTTGAGGATCTGCAGTCCAAGCATCAGGCTGAGGCTCATGCCGCGATTGATACCTTCACCCGTTACCTGGACATTGACGAAGATTTCGCCACCGTTCTGGTCGAAGAAGGTTTCTCTACGCTGGAAGAACTGGCCTATGTGCCAATCAAAGAGCTGCTGGAAATCGATGGTCTGGATGAAGATACCGTCGAAGCCCTGCGTGATCGTGCGAAAAACGCGCTGACCACTCTGGCACTGGCGCAGGAAGAAAGCCTCGGTAATAAAGAACCGGCTGAAGACCTGCTTAACCTGGAAGGTCTGGATCGCGCACTGGCTTTCAAACTGGCTGCTCGTGGTGTTTGTACGCTGGAAGACCTCGCTGAACAAGGTGTGGATGACCTGAGCGATATCGAAGGGTTAACCGATGAGAAAGCAGGTGAGCTCATCATGGCCGCACGTAATATTTGCTGGTTTGGCGACGAAGCGTAATAAACTGTAGCAGGAAGGAACAGCATGACAGATGTAACCGTAAAAACGCTGGCCGCTGAGATTCAAACCTCTGTGGACCGCCTGGTACAGCAATTTGCTGATGCAGGGATCCGCAAGTCCGCTGAAGACTCAGTGACGGCACAAGAAAAGCAGACGCTGTTAGCGCATTTGAACCGTGAACATGGTTCTACGCCTGACAAGCTGACTCTGCAGCGCAAGACGCGCAGTACATTAAGTATTCAGGGCACCGGTGGGAAAAGTAAATCGGTGCAGATCGAAGTCCGTAAAAAACGCACCTTTGTAAAACGCGATCCACAAGAGGCTGAACGTCTCGCTGCGGAAGAAGAGGCGATGCGTGAAGCGGAAGAGAAGGCCCGTCGTGAAGCAGAGGAAGCCGCTGAGCGCGAAGCCGAGGACAAAGCCAAACGTGATGCTGAAGCTCGAGCGAAACGTGAAGCTGATGAAAAGGCTAAACGCGAAAATGCTGAAAATGCAAAACGCGAAGCTGCGGAAAATAGCAAAGTGAGCAACCAACAATCTGACGAAATGACCAGGACAGCCCAGGCGGAAAAAGCCCGCCGTGAATCCGAAGCGCAAGAACTCAAGCGCAAAGCGGAAGAAGAGGCTCGTCGTAAACTGGAAGAAAATGCGCGTCGCGTAGCGGAAGAAGCTCGTCGTATGGCTGAACAAAATGAAGCGAACTGGGCGGCTCCGGCAAGCGAAGAAGAAGAGACTACTGGCGACTACCATGTAACCACTTCCCAGCATGCCCGCCAGGCGGAAGATGATAACGATCGTGAAGTTGAAGGCGGTCGTGGTCGCAGCCGTACAGCGAAAGCTGCACGTCCGAAGAAAGGCAACAAACACGCTGAAAGCAAAGCTGACCGTGAAGAAGCGCGTGCTGCGGTTCGTGGTGGTAAAGGCGGTCGTCAGCGTAAAGGTTCTGCTCTGCAGCAGGGCTTCCAGAAGCCAGCACAAGCGGTTAACCGTGACGTCGTGATCGGCGAAACGCTGACCGTTGGCGAACTGGCTAACAAGATGGCGGTTAAAGGCTCTCAGGTCATCAAAGCGATGATGAAGCTGGGCGCAATGGCGACCATCAACCAGGTTATTGACCAGGAAACTGCGCAACTGGTTGCTGAAGAGATGGGCCATAAAGTTATCCTGCGTCGTGAAAACGAGCTGGAAGAAGCGGTAATGAGCGACCGTGACACAGGTGCTGCGGCAGAACCGCGCGCACCGGTTGTGACCATTATGGGTCACGTTGACCACGGTAAAACCTCTTTGCTGGACTACATTCGTTCAACGAAAGTGGCCTCTGGCGAAGCGGGCGGCATTACTCAGCACATTGGTGCTTACCACGTTGAAACTGACAACGGCATGATCACTTTCCTGGATACCCCTGGTCACGCCGCGTTTACCGCAATGCGTGCCCGTGGTGCTCAGGCAACGGATATCGTGGTTCTGGTTGTTGCTGCCGATGACGGCGTGATGCCGCAAACTATCGAAGCTATCCAGCACGCGAAAGCGGCGCAGGTGCCGGTCGTGGTTGCCGTGAACAAGATCGATAAGCCAGAAGCCGATCCGGATCGCGTTAAAAACGAACTCTCTCAGTACGGCATCATTCCGGAAGAGTGGGGCGGCGAAAGCCAGTTCGTTCACGTTTCCGCGAAAGCCGGTACCGGTATCGACGAGCTGCTGGATGCGATCTTGCTGCAAGCCGAAGTTCTGGAACTGAAAGCCGTACGTAAAGGTATGGCGAGCGGCGTGGTTATCGAATCCTTCCTGGATAAAGGTCGTGGTCCGGTGGCATCCGTGCTGGTGCGTGAAGGTACGCTGCATAAAGGCGATATCGTTCTGTGTGGCTTCGAATATGGCCGCGTGCGTGCAATGCGTGACGAACTGGGTCGCGAAGTAACAGAAGCTGGTCCGTCCATTCCGGTGGAAATCCTCGGTCTGTCCGGTGTTCCGGCTGCGGGTGATGAAGCGACGGTTGTGCGTGACGAGAAGAAAGCGCGTGAAGTGGCACTGTACCGTCAGGGCAAATTCCGCGAAGTTAAACTGGCGCGTCAGCAGAAATCCAAACTGGAAAACATGTTTGCCAACATGACCGAAGGCGAAGTTCACGAAGTGAACATCGTTCTGAAGGCCGACGTTCAGGGTTCTGTCGAAGCTATCTCCGATTCTCTGCTGAAACTGTCTACCGACGAAGTGAAAGTGAAGATCGTGGGTTCCGGCGTAGGTGGTATCACCGAAACCGACGCGACGCTGGCTGCGGCATCCAACGCGATTCTGGTTGGCTTTAACGTTCGTGCCGACGCTTCCGCGCGTCGCGTGATCGAAGCGGAAGGTCTGGATCTGCGTTACTACTCCGTCATCTATAACCTGATCGACGAAGTGAAAGCGGCGATGAGCGGTATGCTCTCTCCGGAACTGAAACAGCAGATCATCGGTCTGGCGGAAGTTCGCGATGTGTTCAAATCGCCGAAATTCGGTGCGATCGCCGGCTGTATGGTTACCGAAGGTGTGGTTAAACGTCACAACCCGATCCGCGTTCTGCGCGACAACGTGGTTATCTATGAAGGCGAGCTGGAATCCCTGCGTCGCTTCAAAGATGACGTCAACGAAGTCCGTAACGGTATGGAATGTGGTATCGGCGTTAAGAACTACAATGATGTACGTACCGGCGATATGATCGAAGTGTTCGAGATCATTGAGATCCAACGTACTATTGAGTAATTCGCTTCGCTTTTCGGCTGATTGCCAGCCGAAATGAAAAGTGGATGAACATTGCTGGCCGGGTAAGCGAAGCGCCTCCCGGCAAGAAATATTAAAAGGGGCTACGGCCCCTTTTTAGTCTGGAGAATTATTATGGCGAAAGAATTTGGTCGCCCGCAGCGCGTGGCTCAGGAACTGCAAAAAGAGATTGCGATTATCCTGCAGCGCGAAATTAAAGATCCGCGTCTGGGTATGATGACCACCGTTTCTGGTGTCGAAGTTTCCCGCGATCTGGCTTATGCCAAAGTGTTTGTTACCTTCCTTAACGATAAAGACGAAGCATCCGTGAAAGCGGGTATCAAAGCGTTGCAGGATGCCTCTGGCTTTATTCGCTCCCTGTTGGGTAAAGCGATGCGTTTGCGTATCGTGCCGGAACTGACGTTCTTCTACGATAACTCGTTGGTGGAAGGGATGCGCATGTCCAATCTGGTGACCAGTGTGGTGAAACACGATGACGAACGTCGTGTGAACCCGGACGACAGCAAGGAGGACTGATGAGTCGTCCTCGTCGTCGCGGTCGCGACGTGCATGGCGTTCTGCTGCTCGATAAACAGCAGGGCGCTTCCAGCAATGATGTGCTGCAAAAAGTTAAGCGTCTTTATAACGCCAACCGTGCCGGACACACCGGAGCGCTTGATCCGCTGGCGACCGGCATGCTGCCGATTTGCCTGGGGGAAGCGACAAAGTTCTCCCAATATCTACTGGATTCGGACAAACGTTATCGGGTGATTGCCCGCCTTGGGCAGCGTACCGATACGTCCGATGCGGATGGGCAAATCGTTGAAGAGCGTCCATTGACCTTCAGTGCCGAACAACTGGCGACTGCGCTGGACAGTTTTCGCGGTGATACGCAGCAAGTCCCGTCGATGTACTCTGCCCTGAAATATCAGGGAAAGAAGCTCTACGAGTATGCGCGTCAGGGCATTGAGGTTCCGCGTGAAGCCCGCCCGATTACGGTTTACGAACTGTTATTTATCCGCCATGAAGGCAATGAACTTGAGCTGGAAATTCACTGCTCGAAAGGGACTTACATCCGCACCATCATTGATGATTTGGGTGAGAAACTTGGCTGCGGCGCACATGTTATTTATCTGCGTCGCCTGGCGGTGAGCAAGTACCCTATCGAACGTATGGTAACGCTTGAGCAATTGCGTGAACGGGTTGAGCAGGCCGAACAGCAGGGTATCCCGGCGGCACAATTGCTGGATCCGTTATTGATGCCAATGGATAGCCCGGCGTCAGATTTCCCGGCGGTTAATATTCCGTCAGTCGTCGCGGCATACTTCAAAAATGGTCAGCCGGTCCGGGCATCCGATGCGCCAAAAACGGGGCTGGTGCGTGTCACAGAAGGTGATGATGCGACGTTCATTGGTATGGGCGAAATGGACGACGAAGGCCGTGTTGCGCCGCGTCGTCTGGTGGTCGAGTATCCTGCACAATGACGGGCTTACCTTGCGGGAAACCGTGACTACGAGTAGAATATTGCCGCTTAACGCCGGGCTATGTATTTAACATCACCCGGCGTTAATCCTGAGGCCGCTGAATTAGAGATCGGCGCCTTTTCATTTTTTTATCACTGGAGTTTAAAATGTCTCTAAGCGTTGAAGCTAAAGCAAAAATCGTTTCCGAGTTTGGTCGTGGTTCTAACGATAGCGGTTCTACCGAAGTTCAGGTTGCACTGCTGACTGCTCAGATCAACCACCTGCAGGGTCACTTTGCAGAGCACAAAAAAGATCACCACAGCCGTCGTGGTCTGCTGCGTATGGTTTCTCAGCGTCGTAAACTGCTCGACTATCTGAAACGTAAAGACGTTGCACGCTACACCGCGCTGATCGAGCGTCTGGGTCTGCGTCGCTAAGTCTGGCGAGTTTCAAGAAGGGGGCCTACAAGGCCCCTTTTTTCAACCAGGCGGCAGCAATTGGCAGTAAACTAATGTATTGTTGCCAGGTATGATCTTCACTGCAGAGGTTCGCGCGGCTAATGAGAGGCTTTATCCGCAATGGGCGGGTTAGGGTTGTCATTAGTCGCGAGGATGCATGAAGATTCGGTTAAATTGTCAGCATGCCAAAGGTGTGCTGACTTTCATTAAGAAAGGACAGAACTTTGCTGAATCCGATCGTTCGTAAATTCCAGTATGGTCAACATACCGTCACGCTGGAAACCGGCATGATGGCGCGTCAGGCGACTGCTGCCGTTATGGTAAGCATGGATGACACCGCAGTATTCGTGACCGTTGTTGGCCAGAAAAAAGCAAAACCAGGTCAGGATTTCTTCCCGCTGACCGTAAACTATCAAGAGCGTACTTACGCTGCCGGTAAAATCCCTGGCGGTTTCTTCCGTCGTGAAGGCCGTCCGAGCGAAGGCGAAACGCTGATCGCGCGTCTGATTGACCGCCCGGTTCGCCCGCTGTTCCCGGAAGGGTTCGTGAACGAAGTGCAGGTTATCGCTACCGTGGTTTCCGTTAACCCGCAGGTTAACCCGGATATCGTGGCAATGATCGGTGCTTCCGCTGCGCTTTCACTGTCTGGTATTCCGTTCAATGGCCCGATTGGCGCTGCGCGTGTTGGTTATATCAATGACCAGTACGTTCTGAACCCGACTCAGGAAGAGCTGAAAGCAAGTAAGCTGGATCTGGTGGTTGCCGGTACTGAAGCCGCGGTTCTGATGGTGGAATCCGAAGCGGAACTGCTGAGCGAAGATCAGATGCTGGGCGCGGTGGTGTTTGGCCATGACCAGCAGCAGATTGTTATCCAGAACATCAACGACCTGGTGAAAGAAGCTGGCAAACCGCGTTGGGACTGGCAGCCGGAAGCGGTAAACGAAGCGCTGAACGCGCGCGTTGCTGCGCTGGCAGAATCACGTTTGAGCGATGCGTACCGCATCACTGACAAACAAGAACGTTATGCTCAGGTTGACGTGATTAAATCCGAAACCATCGCAACGCTGGTGGCAGAAGATGAAACCCTGGACGCCAACGAACTGGGCGAA
This sequence comes from Kosakonia pseudosacchari, assembly GCF_015167415.1. Taxonomy (NCBI): domain Bacteria; kingdom Pseudomonadati; phylum Pseudomonadota; class Gammaproteobacteria; order Enterobacterales; family Enterobacteriaceae; genus Kosakonia; species Kosakonia pseudosacchari. The sequence goes on along the minus strand of NZ_CP063425.1, from coordinate 4,316,875 downwards.
ATCCTGCACGCTATCGAGAAAAACGTTGTTCGTAGCCGTGTACTGGCAGGTGAACCGCGTATTGATGGCCGCGAAAAAGATATGATCCGTGGTCTGGACGTTCGTACCGGTGTACTGCCGCGTACTCACGGTTCTGCGCTGTTTACCCGTGGCGAAACCCAGGCGCTGGTTACTGCAACGCTGGGGACCGCTCGTGACGCGCAGATCATCGACGAACTGATGGGCGAGCGCACTGACTCTTTCCTGTTCCATTACAACTTCCCTCCGTACTCCGTAGGGGAAACCGGGATGGTTGGTTCGCCGAAACGTCGTGAGATTGGCCACGGCCGTCTGGCAAAACGCGGTGTGCTGGCAGTGATGCCGGATGCAGATAAATTCCCGTACACCGTACGTGTGGTGTCTGAAATCACCGAATCGAACGGTTCTTCTTCTATGGCTTCCGTTTGTGGCGCATCTCTGGCGCTGATGGACGCTGGCGTACCGGTGAAAGCGGCCGTTGCGGGTATCGCAATGGGTCTGGTGAAAGAAGGCGACAACTTTGTTGTTCTGTCTGACATCCTGGGCGACGAAGACCACCTGGGCGATATGGACTTCAAAGTAGCGGGTTCCCGCGACGGTATCTCTGCGCTGCAGATGGATATCAAAATTGAAGGTATCACCAAAGAGATCATGCAGGTTGCGCTGAATCAGGCGAAAGGTGCTCGTCTGCATATTCTGGGCGTTATGGAGCAGGCGATTAACGCGCCGCGTGGTGATATCTCTGAATTTGCGCCGCGTATCCATACCATCAAAATTAATCCAGATAAGATCAAAGACGTGATCGGTAAAGGCGGTTCCGTTATTCGTGCGCTGACCGAAGAAACCGGCACCACCATCGAAATCGAAGATGATGGTACCGTAAAAATCGCAGCAACTGACGGCGATAAAGCGAAACATGCCATTCGCCGTATTGAAGAGATCACGGCTGAGATCGAAGTGGGCCGTGTCTATAGCGGTAAAGTGACCCGCATCGTTGACTTTGGCGCGTTTGTTGCCATCGGCGGCGGTAAAGAAGGTCTGGTACATATTTCTCAGATCGCGGACAAACGCGTTGAGAAAGTGACCGATTATCTGCAGATGGGCCAGGAAGTGCCGGTTAAAGTTCTGGAAGTTGACCGTCAGGGCCGTATTCGTCTGAGCATTAAAGAAGCGACTGAGCAGACTCAGCCTGCTGAAGCGTCGGAAGCGCCGCAAGCAGAGCAGGGCGAGTAAGGTTGCCTTTGCCCTCCGCGAAAGCGGAGGGCTTATTAGCAGGCAGGACGCCATGTTTGCAGCCGGGGGACAGGACGTTCATCCAATTGTTGTCTTCGGGAGTGGGAAATGAAGCCTTTTTTGCGCTGGTGTTTCGTTGCGACAGCTTTAACGCTGGCAGGATGCAGCAACTCTGCCTGGCGTAAGAGCGAAGTCCTCGCGGTGCCATTGCAACCGACTTTGCAGCAAGAAGTGATTCTGGCGCGCATGGAACAAATTCTTGCCAGTCGGGCTTTAACCGATGACGAACGCGCACAGCTTTTATATGAGCGCGGAGTGTTGTATGATAGCCTCGGTTTGAGAGCCTTAGCGCGAAATGATTTCTCGCAAGCGCTGGCAATCCGACCCGATATGCCGGAAGTATTCAATTACTTAGGCATTTATTTAACGCAGGCAGGCAATTTTGATGCTGCCTATGAAGCGTTTGATTCTGTACTTGAGCTTGATCCAACTTACAACTACGCGCACTTGAATCGCGGGATCGCACTGCATTACGGCGGTCGCGACAAGTTAGCGCAAGATGATCTGCTGGCGTTTTATCAAGACGATCCTAATGATCCTTTCCGGAGTCTGTGGCTTTACATCGTTGAGCGGAAGCTTAATGAGAAGCAGGCTAAAGAAGCACTGAAACAGCGCTTCGAAAAATCGGACAAGGAACAGTGGGGATGGAACATTGTCGAGTTCTACCTCGGCGACATTAGCGAAGCAACGCTAATGGATCGCCTGAAGGCAGACGCAACGGATAACACCTCGCTCGCTGAGCATCTCAGTGAAACCAACTTCTATTTAGGTAAGTACTACCTAAGTCTGGGGGATAAGGACAGCGCTACGGCACTGTTCAAACTAGCGGTTGCCAACAACGTCCATAATTTTGTTGAGCATCGTTACGCATTGTTGGAATTAGCGCTCTTGGGCCAGGAGCATGACGACCTGGCAGAATCGGACCAGCAATAGCTGACGAACATATCAGCCCGTAATCTTTTTTTGATTGCCATCACCTTCGCGGGTGAGGGCTTCATTGTTCGTTAATTAACCTACTTTGAGCCGGTTCACACTTTTCAATGAAAATTGCTAATTTTTTTCACGATGAGTTATGTAGACTGGCCGCCAATGACATAGAGGCACTTGTACTACATGGCTGAATTCGAAACCACTTTTGCAGATCTGGGCCTGAAGGCTCCCATCCTTGAAGCTCTTAACGATCTCGGTTACGAAAAACCATCTCCGATCCAGGCTGAGTGCATTCCGCACCTGCTGAACGGTCGTGACGTGCTGGGCATGGCCCAGACTGGTAGCGGTAAAACCGCGGCGTTTTCTCTGCCGCTGCTGAACAACATCGATCCGGACCTGCGTGCACCGCAGATCCTTGTGCTCGCTCCGACCCGCGAACTGGCGGTTCAGGTTGCTGAAGCCATGACCGATTTCTCTAAACATATGCGCGGTGTAAGCGTGGTAGCCCTGTACGGTGGCCAGCGTTATGACGTGCAATTACGCGCTCTGCGCCAGGGGCCACAGATTGTCGTCGGTACGCCGGGCCGTCTGCTGGATCACCTGAAACGCGGCACGCTGGATCTCTCTAAACTGAGCGGTCTGGTGCTGGATGAAGCCGACGAAATGCTGCGCATGGGCTTTATCGAAGACGTAGAAACCATCATGGCACAGATCCCGGAAGGTCATCAGACCGCTCTGTTCTCTGCAACCATGCCGGAAGCAATTCGTCGCATTACTCGTCGCTTTATGAAAGAGCCGCAGGAAGTGCGCATTCAATCCAGCGTGACGACTCGTCCGGATATCAGCCAGAGCTACTGGACTGCATACGGCATGCGTAAAAACGAAGCACTGGTTCGCTTCCTGGAAGCAGAAGATTTTGATGCGGCGATCATCTTCGTTCGTACCAAAAACGCAACGCTGGAAGTGGCTGAAGCACTGGAACGCAGTGGCTATAACAGCGCTGCGCTGAACGGTGATATGAACCAGGCACTGCGTGAGCAGACACTGGAGCGTCTGAAAGACGGTCGTCTGGATATCCTGATCGCAACTGACGTTGCGGCACGTGGTCTGGACGTTGAGCGTATCAGCCTGGTCGTTAACTACGACATCCCGATGGATTCCGAATCCTACGTTCACCGTATCGGTCGTACCGGTCGTGCGGGTCGTGCTGGTCGTGCGCTGCTGTTCGTTGAGAACCGCGAGCGTCGTCTGCTGCGCAACATCGAACGTACGATGAAACTGACCATTCCGGAAGTAGAACTGCCGAACGCAGAGCTGCTGGGCAAACGCCGTCTGGAAAAATTCGCCGCTAAAGTTCAGCAACAGCTGGAAAGCAGCGATCTGGATCAGTACCGCGCGCTGCTGGCAAAAATCCAGCCTTCTGCTGAAGAAGAGATGGATATTGAAACGCTGGCCGCTGCACTGCTGAAAATGGCGCAGGGCGAACGTCCGCTGATCCTGCCGCCGGATGCACCGATGCGCCCGCGTCGCGAATTCCGTGAACGTGATGATCGCTTCGAACGCCGTGGCGATCGTAACGATCGGGGCCCGCGTGGCGAACGTTCTGAACGTGGTGGCGAAGATCGTCCGCGTCGTGAACGTCGCGATGTTGGCGAAATGGAACTGTACCGTATTGAAGTAGGCCGCGATGATGGTGTTGAAGTCCGTCATATCGTTGGTGCTATCGCCAACGAAGGCGACATCAGCAGCCGTTACATCGGTAACATCAAGCTGTTCGGTACTCACTCTACCATTGAGCTGCCGAAAGGCATGCCGGGCGAAGTTCTGCAGCACTTCACCCGCACGCGTATTCTGAACAAGCCGATGAATATGCAACTGCTGGGCGATGCACAGCCGCGTGAGCGTAGCGAACGCCGCGGTGGCGGTGAGCGTCGTGGCGGATTCGGTAGTGAACGCCGTGAAGGTGGTCGTGGTGAAGGTCGTCGTTTCAGCGGTGAGCGTCAGGAAGGTCGTAGTTTTGGTGGCGAACGTCGCGCACCGCGCCGCGATCGTGACGACAGCGCTCCGCGTCGCCGTAACGACGCATAATCTGCGTTACAGCCTGTAAAGAAATAGATACAGCCCCGATCGAAAAGATTGGGGCTTTTTTTATCCGTAATGTACTCCTGTACTGGTACAATGCAGCAGCCTGAACTACTGGCATTGCTCATCACAGGAGAATCACTCAGATGTCGACACTGACAACCACACAAACTTCCCCTTCGCTGTTCGGCGGGGTAGTGATTATTGGCGGCACGATCATTGGCGCAGGCATGTTTTCACTGCCGGTGGTGATGTCCGGCGCGTGGTTTTTCTGGTCATTGCTGGCGCTCGTTTTTACCTGGTTTTGCATGTTGCATTCCGGGCTGATGATCCTTGAAGCCAACCTGAATTACCGTAGCGGCGCGAGCTTCGATACCATTACCAAAGATCTGCTGGGGAAAGGCTGGAATCTGGTTAACGGTATCTCGATTGCTTTCGTGCTCTATATCCTGACTTACGCCTATATTTCGGCAAGCGGCTCTATTTTGCATCACACCTTTGCGGAAATGTCGCTGAATGTCCCGCCGCGCCTGGCCGGGCTGGCCTTTGCGCTGCTGGTGGCGTTTATCGTCTGGCTCTCCACGCACGCTGTCAGCCGAATGACGGCAATTGTTCTGGGGGCGAAGGTCATCACCTTCTTTCTCACCTTTGGCAGCCTGTTGGGGCATGTTGAGCCAGCGACCTTATTTAACGCCGCTCAGCGCGATGCTTCATACACGCCTTATCTGTTGATGACGCTGCCATTCTGTCTGGCTTCGTTTGGCTACCACGGTAATGTGCCGAGCCTGATGAAATACTACGGCAAAGATCCGCGCACTATTATTCGTTGCCTGGTCTACGGCACGCTGCTGGCGCTGGGGTTGTACGTTATTTGGTTGCTGGTCACGATGGGCAATATCTCGCGTCCCGCATTTATTGAGATCGCGGCAAAAGGCGGGAATATTGATGTGCTGGTGCAGGCGCTGAGCGGCGTGCTCAATAGCCGCAGCCTGGATCTGTTGCTGGTTGTCTTTTCAAACTTTGCGGTCGCCAGTTCCTTTCTTGGTGTGACGCTGGGGCTGTTTGACTACCTGGCGGACTTATTCAAGTTTGATGATTCCCCGCTGGGACGCTTTAAAACCGCAGTGTTGACCTTTTTACCGCCGATTGTCGGTGGCTTGCTGTGGCCGAACGGCTTTCTGTACGCGATTGGTTATGCGGGCTTAGCAGCAACAGTATGGGCGGCCATTGTTCCCGCGCTGCTGGCAAATGCCTCGCGTAAGCGCTTTGGCAGCCCGGCGTTTCGCGTATGGGGTGGCAAGCCGATGATTGCGCTGATTCTGCTGTTCGGCATTGGCAACGCGGTGGTGCATCTGCTTTCCAGCTTTAATTTGTTACCTGTCTATCAGTAATCATTTTCTCTCCTCTCCCATATGGGAGAGGAGGATCTCTGCGCTAACCGAGCAGTTCTTCTTTCACCTGCATCGCCAGCTCAAACGAGTAAAGCCGTGCCTGGTGATCAAAAATCTGTCCGTTAACCATAATTTCGTCGGCATCCGTTTCCCGCAGAATTGACTCCAGCCCGTGGCGTACTTTCGCTTTATCACCCACCAGCGACATACTCAGCGCCTGCTGTACGCCATACTGTTCCGCCGGCGACCAGAACTGATCCATATTTGGGATCGGCGGCGGCAACTGCGCACTTTCGCCGCGGCGTAATTTCACAAATGCCTGCTGCATTGATGTAAACAGGAATTCCGCATCGCGGTTGCTGTCGGCGGCGACAATGTTGATGCACACCATTGCGTACGGTTTTTCCAGCCGTTCAGAGGGTTTGAACTGCGTACGATAAAGATGCAACGCCTGGAACAACATATCCGGCGCGAAGTGCGAAGCAAAGGCAAACGGCAAGCCCAGCTGCGCGGCCAGTTGCGCGCTATACAGGCTTGAGCCCAGCAGCCAGACGGGGATTTTCTCACCGTAACCCGGCACCGGTCGTACGTGCGGATTTGGATCGCGGGCATCAAACCAGTCCACCAGTTCAGCGACATCACGCGGGAAATTATCGATATCACCGCTCATATGGCGGCGCAGCGCCATCATGGTGCGCTGGTCACTGCCTGGCGCGCGGCCAAGGCCAAGATCGATACGTCCCGGATAGAGGGTATTGAGCGTGCCGAACTGCTCGGCAATCACCAGCGGCGAGTGGTTTGGCAGCATCACACCGCCGGAACCCAAATGCAAGGTTTGCGTATTCGCCGCCAGATAGCCAATCAACACGGACGTTGCCGCGCTGGCGATACCGGTCATATTGTGGTGTTCTGCCAGCCAGTAGCGATGATAACCGCGCTGTTCGGCCAGTTTCGCCAAATCCAGCGAATGCGTGAACGCCTCGCGGGCGTTAGAGTTTTGTGGGATCGGCGCGAGATCAAGCACCGAAAAAGGGATCGTTTTATCAGACATACACACTCACTTTGCTACAGCATTGTCATCAGATTGAAGGTCTTCTTCCAGCCTGGCGCAATGTGCCGCGCCCGGCCAGAAAAGCTGCAACTTTCATACTGCATTAACTTGTGACAATTCTTGTTAACAAAGTGAGCTTTTTTACGGCTCCAGTACCAGGCCCGGCAGCCTGCGCCAGTAGCCGTTACAATCGCTATTAGACGCCAGCGGCAGCGGTGCATGACCCGTTTCATTCGCCTTAAACGCGTCGAGCATGGCAAACGTCTCGTCACCCATCGGCGACAGACGCACCATATCCACAAGTCCCTCCATTGAGGTCAGCTCATTACCCAGGTTGTAAACATAGCCGCTCATCGTCTGGATACCGTTCAGCACAAAGACTTGCTGGTTCTCTTGCGAAAGGATGCTGCGCCCGTTCGGGTATTTAATGCAGCAGGTTTCGCACTCATCTTTAGGCCTGTCTTCGGAGCGGGCGGTAAAGCAGCGCGCGGAGTAAGCCAGCGGCAGATGACCGTAACTCAGCACTTCCACTTCAAATTGCTGACGAATACCCAGGGAATCACACTGATCGAGTAAGTTTTTCAGCCAGTCGCGCGAAAGCTCAACCGGCATGCACCAGCGCACCATGCCTTGCTTGAGCAGTAAACGCAGCGTCACCGCGTTATAGCAGTTGAGCGCATGCCCGGCGACAAACGGCAGTTTGCGCTCGGCACACATATTCACCACGCCCAGATCGCTGGCTTCGAGTAAAAACTCGCCGTTATCAACATAACGTTTGAGTTCGTTTAATTCGGAAGAGGCCTGCACCAGCGCCAGCGTGGAAAGTACAACCTGTTTGCCGCTGCCCGCCAACGCTTTTGCCATATCCAGCCAGTCGCCCACTTTGGTCGCGCGGCGCTTGCTGCAGACGGCTTCGCCAAGGTAAATCACATCGGCGTGGCTGGTGGCTGCCTGGCGGTAAAAATCTTCCAGCGTCTCTTTTGGCCAGTAATAAAGCACCGGCCCTAATGAATATTTCATGATTTTCCTACTGCCATTTGCGGTGATACGCGCCGAGGGTGGTTTGGGTGCCTTCCGACATCGAACCCAGCGTTTCCATCCACGCCGGTTGCGGCACAAAGTCTTGCGGCGAGGCCATACAGCGGTCGATTGCCTGACGCCATACTTTTGCTACCTGGCTGACATAGGCCGGGCTGCGCTGGCGCCCCTCGATTTTTACCGAGGCAATATTGGCGGCCAGCAGCTCTGGCAGCAGTTCCAGTGTATTGAGGCTGGTGGGTTCTTCCAGCGCGTGATAACGCTCGCCATCCACCAGATAGCGGCCTTTACATAAGGTCGGATAACCGGCGTTTTCGCCATCCTGATAACGATCAATCAGCACGTCGTTGAGGCGGGATTCCAGCCCCTGCGGCGTTTGCTGCCAACGCACAAAACGTGCCGGAGAACAGGCGCCTACGGTATTGGGCGATTCGCCAGTCAGGTAAGAAGAGAGGTAGCAGCGGCCTTCCGCCATAATGCACAAGCTGCCGAAAGCGAACACTTCCAGCGGTACCGGCGTGACGCGCGCCAGCTGCTTAACCTGGTGAATCGATAACACGCGCGGCAGCACCACGCGCGCCACGTCAAAGTGGCGATGGTAAAAACGAATCGCCTCTTCGTTGGTCGCAGAAGCCTGGACGGAGACGTGGCGCTCAATATGCGGATAGCGCTCAGCTGCATATTCCAGCATCGCTAAATCTGCCAGGATCAGCGCATCAGCGCCAATCTGCGCTGCCATATCAACGGCACGCTCCCAGCGTTGATAGCCATCAGGATGCGCAAACGTATTAATGGCGATATGCAGCTTGCGGCGATGTTGGTGAACAAAGCTGACCGCTTCCTGCAGCTTCTTCTCGGTAAAATTGAGACCGGCGAAATGGCGGGCATTGGTATCATCTTTCAGGCCGATATACACAGCGTCGGCACCGTTTTCGATGGCCGCCTTCAGCGCCGGAAGGTTTCCGGCAGGGCAGAGCAACTCCATAGTGTATCCTGCAATCAGGGGCGTTATGGCCCGGATGTACCCCGTGGGGTCGCTAAGTTGTTAATGAACTGGGATTTTAGTTAACCTGTCAGCGACAATTTTTGATTTGAGGCAGTTAAATGCGTATTGATGGCGCCAATAATCCCCGGCTGTTTATTCGTAATTGTTGATTTGTGCCGCTATGCCATTTGGCGATTGTGGCAAAATAACAGTCATTATCATTTCAGGGAGTAAAGCTCGTGTTGGATAAATTGCGCTCACGTCTTGTTCAGGTTGGCCCGTCGTTACTGAGCGTGCCGGTTAAGCTGACGCCTTTCGCCATCAAACGTCAGGTGCTGGAGCAGGTGCTGCGTTGGCAATTCCAACAGGCGCTGGCGGACGGAGAACTTGAGTTTCTGGAAGGCCGCTGGTTAAGTATCCAGGTTCGGGATATTGGCCTGACGTGGTATACCTCTGTTGCAGATGGGCAGATGATTGTGCGTGAATCTGCCGATGCGGATGTCAGCTTCAGCGCGGACGCCAGCGATTTGCTGATGATTGCTGCGCGTAAGCAGGATCCCGATACGCTGTTTTTCCAGCGCCGTCTGGTGATTGAAGGCGATACGGAACTTGGGCTGTACGTGAAAAACCTGATGGACGCCATTGAGCTGGAGCAGATGCCAAAACCCCTGCGGGTGATGCTGCTGCAGCTGGCGGAATTTGTTGAGGCTGGCCTGCAAGCGCCGCCTGCAACGACACAACCTTCTGTAGGTGAGCCATGCTGATTAGAGTTGAAATTCCCATTGATGCTCCCGGTATCGACGCGCTGCTGCGCCGTAGTTTTGACGGCGAAGCGGAAGCGACGCTGGTGCACGATCTGCGCGAAGACGGGCTGATCACGCTGGGATTTGTTGCGACCGATGACGAAGGCCAGGTCATTGGCTACGTGGCGTTTAGCCCGGTTTCGGTCGCCGGTGAAGAGCTGCAATGGGTCGGGCTTGCGCCGCTGGCCGTTGATAAGCAGTACCGCGGGCAGGGTATTGCGCGTCAGTTAGTGTATGAAGGGCTGGATTCACTCAACGAGTTTGGCTATGCGGCGGTGGTCACTTTAGGTGATCCTGCGTTTTATAGTCGTCTCGGGTTTGAGAAGGCGGCGCAGTATGATTTGCACTGCCGTTGGCCAGAAAGCCACGAGGCGTTTTTAGTCCATCGCCTGGCGGATGACGCGTTCAATGGCGTCAGTGGCCGGGTTGAATACAGCGATCATTTCAATCGTTTTTAACGGTCACAGATAACAAGCTTTCCCGCAGCGCCTCGAATGAGCCATCCCCGGCGACGAGGCGCTCTTTCTGGCGTTTGGTTAACTGCTTAATGCGATACTCCAGCCGTAGCGCCAGAGATCTTTCCCCCACCTCGGCCGAAAAAGCCAACGCCAGCGCGCCTTTTCCCCGCAACGCTTTTGCGCCTTTGCCGGATTGATGCTGAATAAAACGCCGTGCGACATCGGTGGTAATGCCGGTGTAGAGCATGTTGTCAGCGGTGCGAATAAGATAAAGAAACCAGGACGTCATGACGATGTTCAGTATGTTAATGTGAAAGAAAAATAACATGGGGAAGGGAAAAAATGGAGACTCTTGCAGCCATTAATCGCTGGCTGGCGAAACAGCATGTTGTCACCTGGTGTGTGGCGAATCGGGGAGAATTATGGTGCGCGAACGCGTTCTATTTTTATGATCCACAAGCGGTCGCGTTTTATATCCTGAGCGAGGATCAAACCCGCCATGCACAGATGACGGGCCTGAAAGCGCAGGTGGCGGGCACGGTAAACGGCCAGCCAAAAACCGTGGCGCTGATTCGCGGCGTGCAGTTCACCGGCGAGATCCGCCGCCTTGACGGCGAGGAGAGCGCGACGCTGCGTGCGAAATATAATCGTCGTTTTCCGGTTGCCCGCATGTTATCCGCCCCGATGTGGGAAATTCGCCTTCATGAACTGAAGTTCACTGATAACACGCTGGGCTTTGGTAAAAAACTGCACTGGATCCGCGACTCAGGCGCCGAGTAAGCGCAGCGCTTCGCGATTAAACGCGGGTAAATCATCGGGAGTTCGGCTGGTGACCAGCTGATCTTTATCGACCACCACTTCCTGGTCGTAGAACTCACCCCCGGCGTTTTTCACATCCACCACAATCGGTTTCACCGCCGTGAGCTTACGCCCGCGTATTGCATCGGCGCTGATCAACAACTGTGGCCCATGGCAAATGGCGAAGACCGGTTTCCCGGTGCTGATGAAGTCCCGCGTGAAAGTCACAAAACGGTCATCGCCGCGCAGATAATCGGGCGAGTGCCCGCCGGGCAGCAGTAGTGCATCAAAGTCTGCCGGGCGCACTTCATCAATGGCTTTATCAATCACCACTTCCGCTTCACCCTTTTTGCCGTGAATGGTTTTCCCGGCCTGTTTCTCAATCGTGATAACCTCATGACCAGCCTTACGAAATTCATGTGCCGGAGAGGTGAATTCTGAATCTTCAAACTCGTCGGTGATCAAGACAGCAATTTTCTTGCTCATACTTCCTCCGTTGTTTTGGCTTCAGAAAGGGAGTTATGCATACTGATAACTCACCAGCACACTAAGCCTGGTTCAGCAGGCTGACATTGCAACACAGATTCATCTGCAAAGGGGGAAACGATGCAGCGTGTATTAATCACCGGTGCCACCGGTCTGGTTGGCGGGCATCTGTTGCGATTGCTGAACAGCGACTCGCGTATTGATTCCATTATTGCCCCCACGCGTCGCCCGTTGTCCGGTGTCTCAGGCGTCGAAAACCCACACGATCCGCAACTGAGTGACGCGCTGGCACTGGTGACGGAACCCGTCGATACGGTTTTTTGTTGCCTCGGCACCACCCGGCGTGAGGCGGGGAGCAAAGAGGCGTTTGTGCTTGCCGATTACACACTGGTGGTGGATACCGCGCTTACCGGCCTGCGGCTTGGCGCCACGCAAATGCTGGTGGTCAGTTCAATGGGCGCAAACGCGCGCTCGCTGTTTTTCTACAATCACGTCAAAGGTGAGATGGAAAACGCGTTGATGGCGCAACAGTGGCCGTCGCTGACTATCGTTCGCCCGTCAATGCTGCTGGGGGATCGGCAGAAAAAACGGGTAAATGAATCTTTGCTGGCACCGCTTTTTCGCCTGTTGCCGGGCAACTGGAAGTCGATTTCCGCACACGACGTTGCCCGCGCCATGCTGGCACTGGCCTTTTCGCCCGCAAGCCAGCCTACGCGTGTCGTGAAATCCGCGCAGCTACGCGCGATTGCAGCAGATAGCACATTGGCAAAATAGTTATCACGGCGTACTATTCTCGGGCTTATAAATATATCCCCGGGGAATGTTATGACTGGTCAGTCTTCATCTCAGGCGGCAACACCTGTTCAATGGTGGAAACCCGCTCTGTTCTTTCTTGTTGTTATCGTTGGTCTTTGGTATGTGAAATGGCAGCCTTATTACGGCAAAGCCTTCACCGCCGCCGAGACACACAGCATCGGTAAATCCATTCTTTCCCAGGCCGATTCCAGCCCGTTTCAGGCGGCGCTTGATTATGCCATGGTCTATTTTCTTGCGGTCTGGAAGGCAGCGGTACTCGGCGTGCTGCTCGGCTCGCTAATTCAGGTGCTTATCCCGCGCGACTGGTTGCTGCGCACGCTGGGGCAAAAGCGCTTTAGCGGTACCCTGTTTGGTACGTTGTTTTCTCTGCCTGGCATGATGTGTTCCTGCTGTGCTGCACCAGTGGCGGCGGGCATGCGGCGTCAGCGCGTTTCCATGGGCGGTGCGCTGGCGTTCTGGATGGGCAACCCGCTGCTGAACCCGGCAACGCTGGTGTTTATGGGATTTGTGCTTGGCTGGCATTTTGCGGCAATCCGCCTGGTTGCGGGGCTGATCACCGTACTCGGCGTGGCAACACTGGTACAGATGCTGGTGAAGGACAGCCCGCAACAATCAGAAGCGGTTGAGATCACCTTACCGGAACCGCAGGGCAGCTTTATGGCGCGCTGGGGTAAGGCGTTATGGCAACTGTTCTGGAGCACCATTCCGGTCTATATCCTCGCGGTGCTGGTGCTCGGCGCGGCGCGTGTCTGGTTGTTCCCGCATGCGGATGGCGCGGTGGATAATACCTTGCTGTGGGTGATCGCGATGGCGATTGTCGGCTGCCTGTTTGTTATCCCTACGGCGGCGGAAATTCCGATTGTGCAGACCATGATGCTGGCGGGAATGGGCATGGCGCCTGCCCTGGCGCTGCTGATTACATTACCGGCGGTTAGCCTGCCATCGCTCGTTATGCTGCGGAAGTCTTTCCCGGCGAAAGCGCTGTGGCTGACCGGCGGCCTGGTGGCACTGTGCGGCATGATCACCGGCATTATCGCCTTGCTGTAAGGTAAGTTTTTGCGCGAAAAAAAGCCCGGTGAGAACCGGGCTTTTTCGTCACGGTGAGGTTATTTCAGAATCGTAAAGGCGGTGGTCACGTGTTTCACCCCGCTGACGCGGCTGGCGATGTCCGCGGCGGCCCGGCCTTCACGTTCAGTGACCAGCCCCATCAGGAACACTTCGCCATTTTCCGTGGTCACTTTTACGTTTGACGATTTCACCTGGTCGCTGCTCAACAATTGCGAGCGAACTTTGGTCGTGATCCAGGTATCGGAAGAGGCCGTACCCAGACCAATCGGCTGGCCCTGACGGATCTCGTTGAAAACTTCAGTTGCCCCTTCCACACCCACGGCAATCTGTTTTGCCCGCGAAGCGAGTTCGGTATTCGGCGCCTGGCCAGTCAGCAGCACTTTCCCCTGGTAGGCGGTGACATTAACACGCGCTTCTTTCTTAATTTGTTCGTCTTTCGACAGCGCGCTATTCACGCGTAGTTCCAGCGTGCCGTCATCCACCTGGGTGCCCACAGTTCGCGGATCCGTCGCGGCTTTTGTGCCTACGGCTGCGGAACCTACCACCACTGCGCCAACACAACCCTGTAACAGCAGCGCGGAAATAAGGACTGCGAGGGGCGTAAATGCCTTCATGTGTACTCCTTAATCATCCTGGTGAGGAAAAAGCGTGTTATCAATCAGATCGCATAAGCAATTTACCGTCAGCATGTGCATTTCCTGGATGCGCGCGCTGCGATGGGAAGGAATACGAATTTCGACATCCTGCGGCCCCAGCAGACCCGCCAGCTCGCCACCGTCGTAGCCCGTCAACGCAATGATCGACATATCGCGCGTCACCGCCGCTTCGACGGCTTTAACGATATCGCGACTGTTACCCCGCGTTGAGATGGCCAACAAAATATCGCCGGTATGGCCGAGCGCCCGAACCTGCTTGGCATAAATTTCATCATGCAGACGGTCATTTGCTATCGCGGTTAAGACCACATTATCGGTATTAAGTGCAATGGCAGGTAAACTAGGACGTTCTGTTTCAAAACGGTTGATCATGCTGGCAGCAAAATGCTGTGCATTGGCGGCAGATGTGCCGTTGCCACAACAGAGGATTTTGTTGCCATTTAGCAGGGAGTGAACCATCGTCATGGCTGCTCGGGAAATGGCATCAGGTAGCGCTTCCGCCGCCGCAATTTGGGTTTGAATGCTTTCCGTAAAGCAGACTTTAATTCGTTCGAGCACGGTAATCCCTATCATTGAGCCAATCATGAGTGGTCGTTAAAGGCGTTGGCTATCCACTCAACATCATTTTCGGTGAAGGCTACCACATCAAACCGGCAATCCACAGTGTCAAAACTCCCATTGTGCCGGGCCAGCCATAAACGCGCGGTATGCAGCAGTTTGACTTGCTTGGCGCGGGTGACGCTGCTTGCCGCACCGCCAAAACGCGCCGATTTTCGATAGCGCACTTCAATAAACACGGTGGTCTTGCCGTGCCGCATTATCAGATCGATTTCGCCGCCGCGCTCGCGCACATTGGCGGCAATAAAGTGCAGTCCTTTGCTTTCAAGCAGGCGACGCGCTTTCGCTTCCCACACGTCGCCGGTCTGCTTACGGCTTAATTCGCCGGGACGATTTGCCCCTGTTGGTATTTGAGCCATGACAACTTCCTGTTGATCACGCAGTCCTGTGTCGCCGTTAAATCGCCGGTATTGCCATTCAGCTCAAAACCCGGCACCTGACGCATTTGCGAGAAGTTATTCGCCAGTGACCACGCATCCGCGCCCATGGCATACAGACGCGCCAGCGAATAGTCGTTATTCACGCTTCTCAGCGCTTGCTGCATCAGCGACGGGTTTGCCCCGGCAAGCATCGGAATTTCGTTGAATTGCAGGCCTTCCATTTCAAGGCGGAAATCCGGCCCTGCGCCGCCCTGCGCGCTGCGTGAGCTGGCGTACAGCATCACGCCGCTCTGGCTGCCGGTCCGCAGGGTGATCATCGGTTTAATCAGCGCGATTTCATCCTGCGTGGCGACGATATAGACCGCATCAACGCTGCCGCTACCGCTAATTTGCGCATCCGTCGGCGGCGCCGGAATATTCAGACCGCCAACCGTCACGCCTTGCTGCTGCGGCAGGCTGGAGGCGACCGGGCTGCCGGTCAGGGCGATACCAGAGCGACCGTTCAGCCCCATGCGCAATTCAGCGGTGGAGCCAAATTTCTGTGCCAGCACAACGCCACCACCCAGTTTTTTCCACTCATCGGCAAACGCAGTACTCACGCGTTCACCCAACGCGCTACGTGGCACCAGCAGCAGCGGCGCGTGACGGCCCTGCTCAAAGATATGGCGTGCGGCATCGTGGGCTTCATCCTCAGGCGAAAGGGCGAAGTAACAAATGTTGGCGCGGTTTTCGACATGCTCCGGCTGGTTGAGCGCCAGCACGTTCAATGATGTGTTGCTGCGCATCAGCTCTTCAACGTTGTTTTTCAGCAGCGGGCCAACCACGATGCTGGCACCGTCCTGTTGAACCTGGTTGAGGATCTGATCCATCGGCTGCGCGCTGGTATCGTAAACTTTCAGCTCAGCGCCAGGGTTCGCCGGCGTGCCTGTCGCAGCAGGTGCGGCGACCGGTTGGGTCGCATTGGCGTCGGTCGGCTGAACGGGCGTAGTGGCCGCCGGATCCGGCTGAGCGGCGGCGGAATCCGTTGTTGCTGCGTCACTTTGCGCTGCGCTATCCGGCGCTTGCGCTTGCTGAGCATCCGGTGCCGCCGCATTTTGCTGCGCCGGGGCGTTCGTCAGATCATTCACGTTAGCGTCTGCCGGGCTGACAACGGCTGCGGTGGCGGCCTGGGCAACTTGCTGTGGAACTGCCGGGCCGGAAACCGGGGCAATACCGTTTTTCGCCGCTTCAAAACCTTGCTGGATAGCGCGGCTAAAGACCGACGCCTGGCCGTTTAACGGCAACAGCAGGGCAATTTTATTCGTCGATGCCGGTTTAAAGTTTTGCAGGTTCGAAAGCTGGGTTGGCAGCATTTTCGCCGCCGGGTTTTGCGGGTAGCGCGTTTGCCAGTCGGTAATGCCCGCTTTCAGCATATTGGGGTCGTTGCGGTTGTCGAACCACATGCGTTGCAGATCGAGCCAGCCTTGCAGCGTCACTTCATCGGCGTTGATCACCAGCGCTCTGGCCTGATCTTGCGTCATGGAGGCCAGCGCTTGCCAGGTGGCGTCGATGTTTTTCTGCTTCTCTTCCGGTTTACTCAACAGCGGTTGCTGAGCAATGTACGCACGCAGCAGCGTCAGTGACGGTTTGCCCTGCGAGGCGGAAATGCCAATTTGCCAGTAACGCGCTTGCTGGTTTTGCTCAAGATCAGCGGGATCGAGTTCGTTGAGTTGCGCTTTCGCACCGGCAAAATCCTTCTGCGCCAGTTTCATTTCGGCAGCGAGCAACGTGCGTTCTTTGCGCTGGTTATCGCTCAGATCCTGCGGCAACTGAGCAAACAGTTCGCCGGCCTGCTGGGTTTTCCCCTCTTTTAGCAGTGCACGAATGGCGAGTAATTGCCAGTTGGTCTTGCTATCATCTGTGCTTTGCTGCATCTGCTGCAGGTAATAGCCAGAATCGGCCTGGGCTTCGCCCTGCATATGCGAGGCGCTTTGGTCTGTCGATTGCGTGCCACAGCCTGCAAACAGCAGGGCGGCGAGCACCACAGGCAGGCAGCGCGTGGCTTTCGAACGTAGAAATCTTGACGGTAGCATACTGTATCCAGTGATAATTTTTACGCAATGCTCAATATTAAATCGGCAATACGGATGAAACAATGAAACAACACGAATCGGCGGAGAATTCTCAAGGTCAGCTCTTTATTGTACCTACTCCTATCGGGAATTTGGCTGATATTACGCAGCGCGCGCTTAACGTGTTACAAGCCGTTGATTTAATTGCCGCTGAAGACACTCGTCATACCGGTTTACTGCTCCAGCATTTCGCCATTAACGCCCGTTTGTTTGCACTTCACGACCATAACGAGCAGCAGAAAGCAGAAACGCTGGTGGCGAAGCTAAAAGAGGGGCAGAACATTGCGCTGGTCTCCGACGCCGGAACGCCGCTGATTAACGATCCGGGCTACCATCTGGTGCGCACCTGCCGCGAGGCCGGTATCCGCGTGGTGCCATTGCCGGGTCCGTGCGCGGCCATCGCCGCGTTAAGCGCCGCCGGGTTGCCGTCGGATCGTTTCTGTTACGAAGGTTTTCTGCCCGCTAAATCAAAAGGGCGTCGCGATACGCTCAAAGCGCTGGAAACCGAAAGCCGTACGCTGATTTTCTATGAATCCACTCACCGCCTGCTGGAAAGCCTGGAAGATATGGTCGCCGTATGGGGCGAATCCCGTTACGTGGTGCTGGCGCGTGAACTGACCAAAACCTGGGAAACCATTCAGGGCGCGCCAGTTGGCGAGCTACTGGCATGGGTGAAAGAGGATGAGAACCGCCGCAAAGGCGAAATGGTGCTGATCGTCGAAGGGCATAAAGCGCAGGAAGAGGAGCTGCCCGCCGACGCGTTGCGTACGCTGGCGTTACTGCAAACCGAGCTGCCGCTAAAAAAAGCGGCGGCGCTGGCGGCGGAAATCCACGGCGTGAAGAAAAATGCGCTGTATAAGTACGCGCTTGATCAGCAAGACTAAGCTGCATTACGAGCGGGGCGCAGTAGTTATGCGCCCCGGCTCCGTCAGAGAATACCCAGTGCGGATGCAAGAATTGACAGCACAAATGTCACCGCAATCAGCACTACCGGGTGAGTCTTTTTCGCACGCAGCAGGTAATACATCAGCAGCGTATAACCCATTGGCAAAATGTTTGGGAACACCTTGTCAAAAAAGTCTTTTTGTAGCGCGACGCTGTGTGTTTCATCAATGGGAAAGGTGGTGATCACATTGATATGCACATATGAGGCAATCAGACCGCCGATAACGGTAATCCCCAGAATTGTCGCCGACCGTGCGATCATTTGTGAGTTTTCACGCACTTTATCAATCGCTTTAACACCCACTGAGTAACCAACGTGGGTCCAGCCGACGCGCAAAAAGAAAATAGCCAGGTAGACTGCGAAGAAAAGTATCGGGCCAAGCAGGTTGCCCTGGCTGGCAAAAGAGGAACAGATACCCGCCATAATCGGTAACAGCGTAAACCAGAAGACGGCATCACCAATCCCTGCAATGGGGCCAAACAGCGCCACTTTTAGCCCCTTAATGGTGCTGCGGTTTTCTCCTTTCTCTTCCATGGAGATAAGCAATCCCATCAAAAAACCAACCAGGTTGGGGTGGGTGTTAATAAATTCCAGATGGTCTTTCATTGCCGCGCTTAAGCCGTCTTTATCATCCTTATAAATCTTTTTCAGCAGCGGCAGCATCGCCCAGGTAAAACCGCCAGCCTGCATCCTTTCATAGTTAAAACTGGCTTGCAGCACGGACGAACGGAAACCTAAACGGGTAATATCTTTCTTACTGATTTCAGATGCCATTGCTGTAATCCTCTTTATCGCTGGGATTGCTTTCGACCTGCGGTTGAGACTGGTTTTTCGCCCGCGCATTGAAGAATTCATAGACTGCGAAACCGGCACCTAAAACGGCAACCGGCAGCAGGTTGCTGACCTGGATATAACAGACGAACAGAAAACCGGCGATCAGGTAAGGAATGTATTGCGCTTTGAACATGACGCGTAAGAGTAAGCCGAAGCCGACTGCTGGCAAAATACCGCCCGCCACTTCAAAGCCGTGTGTCAGCCAGCCAGGCATTGCTTTCACCAGCGCCTGCATCGCGCCCTGTGCCATGTAAGTACACAGAAACGCGATAATGGCGTATGAACAGGCGACAATCAGCGTAGTGAGCCAGTTAAGGCGCGCAAAGGCCCGGGTATCACCTGTACTGGCATAGTTATCCGCTTTCGACATAAATAACGAAAAAGCGGAGTAGAAGAACAGGATGATGTACTGCATTAACAGGCTAAACGGCAGCCCAAGGCCGATTGCCGTTTTGGCGTCGACCCCTGTAGACCAGGCGATGACCGTCGTCATTACGCCCGCCATAATCGGATTTGGCGGTTGTACACCGCCTGCCGGGGTTAAGCCTGCAAAAGCGAGTTCGGTTAAACCGCCGGTGATTAACCCGATATGAATGTCCCCGAGTATTGCGCCAGTCAGGGTACAAACAATGATGGGTCTGAACAGGAATAATGCTTCCAGCCAGAAATCAATACCGAGGATAAAAACCAGAGCAGCCAGGGATAACCCCTGTATTAGCGTTATTTCATGCATTTTTCGGCCTCATCAGAGAGCGTTGCTTACCATCGTTTGCCGACAAAAAAGCTCAGTCGGGAATATCGGTTTTTGTATCGCCGGGAACATCCTGAATGAAAATATGTGCCCCGTGATGTTTGATAAAACGCAGATCGTCCAGGTCCTGTTCATTGACATAGACTTTGCTGCTTATCTGTTTTTTCCCCGCAGAAAAATGCATGTTGCCGACGTTAACTTCGCCAAGCCTCACACCACCTTCAATCAGTTTTCGTACCGTTTCCGGTGTGCGGCAGATGAGAAAAATCTTTTGATGAGGCGCAGCTTTATCGAGGATATTTATCGTTTTTTCCAGCGAAAAGAAGCGGATACCAAAGCCGTAGGTTTCTGCTGTTATCCCCATTAGCTTTTGTTGCAATGTATCTTTTGCGACGTCATCGTCAACGACGACAAGCAAATTGGCACCGATAGCCGACGTCCAGGTAACGCCCACCTGTCCATGGACGAGACGGTTATCGATACGGGTTAGTAAAATATTCGGTGAGCTCATCTTATTGTCCTGTCATTAATTAATACGGATATGTTCCTTTGTAATATTTATTCCAGTAATGCTTTCAACATGGTAATGACGTAAAGGCAGTGTCAGTGCCCCAAAATAGTTTCTTATTTCTCCAGTCTGTCGGCAGAACCGCAGACCGTTACCTTGCTTCTCACAACCTCTTTCATCGCATCCATACCGACCCGCATGTAGTAACGCGGATCGTTACCGTCAGGATTCTCGTCAAACCACTTTCTCACCGCCGCAGCGAACGCAATTTTCAGTTCCGTCGCGACGTTGACCTTACAGATGCCTAATTCAATCGCCCGACGGACAAATTCGTCGGGAACATCACTGGCACCGTGCAGCACCAGAGGAACTTCCACCACGTTACGGATTGCTGCCAGGCGCTGAAAGTCGAGTTTCGGCGGCTTCGTATACAGGCCGTGCGCCGTACCAATAGCGACGGCGAGGCTGTCAACGCCGGTTAAATCGATGAAACGCCGGGCATCCTGTGGCGACGTCAGAAAGGCGCTTTCCTCATCAACATCCATGTCGTCTTCTGCGCCGCCAAGGCGCCCAAGTTCTGCTTCAACGCTGCAATCCTGGCGATGACAGAAATCGACAACGGATTTAACCAGCCGGACATTTTCGTCGAAAGGGAGATGGCTGCCGTCGATCATGGCGCTGCGCACGCCGATATTGACCTTCCGGCGGATATCATCCAGCGATTCATGATGGTCCAGATGGAGCGCCACAGGCATGTGGTAACTGGCAGAGTAGGCCTCGCACAGCGCGTAGATCTCTTCGATGGCGATGTGTTTATAAGTGCCAGGGGTTCCGGCAAGGATCACCGGTGAACGCATCTCCTGGCAAACTTCAAGGATGGCCTGGATGGTCTCTGCATTATGGATATTGAACGCCGGGACGGCGTAGCCTTTCGCCTGCGCGTCCTGCAAAAGATATTTGGTCGAGATAATACTCATTATGCCCCCTGCCACGGATGAATGACGACGCCCTGTACCACCCGGTTAACAGTCCCGCTCTGGGACGGGGTATCAGGGGTGATCCCGGCTTTTATCGATTGAGTAAGTGCAAAGACCTGCGCGTACATCAGGAAACAAAATGCCTGCTCGACATCCAGAAATTCGCGGGCGGGAGGCAGCGTAATATGTGCTTCTGCCGGGATAACATGCTCTTGTGAGGCACTGACAGAGACAATACGCAGTGCCTGGTTCTCACGATGAAGCTCTGCCAGTAGATCGCGATCGTAGAGGCGTGTGTAAGGGTGGCTCGACATAAACACGACAACCAGCGTTTCGTTATCAATCAGTGATTTGGGACCATGGCGAAAGCCAGCAGGGGAATCGTAGAAGGCGACCAGTTTACCGGCGGTTAATTCCAGCACTT
Source organism: Kosakonia pseudosacchari (assembly GCF_015167415.1). NCBI lineage: Bacteria > Pseudomonadati > Pseudomonadota > Gammaproteobacteria > Enterobacterales > Enterobacteriaceae > Kosakonia > Kosakonia pseudosacchari. The sequence goes on along the minus strand of NZ_CP063425.1, from coordinate 4,295,453 downwards.
TGAGCGCTGACTCTCTCGCGACACCCTGCAACCCGCCGCTACCGAGATAGACAACACGTTTGAAGGGGAAATCCCCGAATACGCTGGTGGAGAAATCCCCGAGCGAGTGGATGATTTGCTGGCAACGTGAGGCAACATCACGAAAACGTGTTGTGCTAAAGAGATCGGGGGCAAAGAGGGCAAGGCAGCTTGCCATCATGGTGGTGATACTGCTGGTCATGGCGAAACCACGATCGTGCGTTTCGGCAGGCATCAACAGCGCCTTGCCGTGGTTGCTGGTTTCAGCATTCTGGTACAGCGCACCGGCTTCATTGCAGGTAATCGCGAGGTGATAGCACTGCTTGACGAACTGGTCTGCCAGCTTAACGGCCGCGACGCTTTCCGGGCTGTTGCCCGAGCGCCCGAAGGAGACCAGTAGAGTCGGTTGCGTTTCCTGCAGGTAGTCCATGGGATTGGTAACCAGGTCGGTAGTCGGTACTGCGGTAATATTTTTCCCGGTGTGGCGCGAAAGCCAGGGGCCAATAATGTCGCCAATAAAGGCGGAAGTCCCTGCGCCTGTAAGAATAATTTTAAGATTTTGTATGGATAAAACGGGCTGCAAAAACGCATCGATCTCATCGCGCTGGCGATCGATATTTTCAAGCGAGGCAATCCAGCACGCCGGTTGTTGACGAATTTCTCGTTCGGTCCAGGTTGACGTTGTTGTTCGCCCGGAAATCATTTCACTCATAGCGTATTCCTTAGTCATGCACGCTCACGAAAGTGAGCAGGAAAGAAATCTTTCATTTCGTTTCATTAAAATAATTTTCTCGTTAAATGAAACCTAACGAAAGTTAAGTGAAAGATCAATGCGAAAATATCAATAAATCGAAAACTGTGATCTTTAAAGCAAAGGAAGTGAAATTTAAAAAAACAAAAAAAGAGTACTGAGAAAGTGAAAGCGGAAACGAAAGAAAAGGCATGGCGTGATAACAGCGTCATGCCCATAAAACAGACAGGAAAAAGGACGACAAGAGGGGAGCCGGGTTAGTGCATTACTCGCGCGCTCATCTGTCAAATTCCTTCTTCGATCTGTTTTTCATCGCGGCAACGCCCCAGTTCATCGGCCAGACTTGTCAGGCCACGATGGCCGCACTCAAGCGCTTGTGAGCGAAACGCTTCACAACTTAATGCATCCCGTTCAAGTGCCATTTCCAGCAGCAGTTGCAGGTTGGTGCCGGTAATGACTTCACGGTTCGGTTGCTGCATGGCTAAAGTGGACGCGACACGAAATGGCGTGCCGCCCAGTAGATCGGTGAGAAATACCAATCCCTCGTTGCCACTCAGCGTATTGACCGCCTCTTCCAGTTGTTCTGTCAGCAAGGCGGTCGTTGAAGTTTCTGGAAAATCGATAGCGATAAATTGCGATTGCTCACCCAGAATTTGGGTCATTGCTCTTGCCATTCCACTGGCGAAACCACCGTGTCCACAAAGAATAATTCCCAGCATCGTGACTCCTTAATTCAGAGAAGGTGTGCAAATTTACCGACAATACCCAGCGCGGCAGACTGCAACAAGCTGATTTCCATAAGCGTGCCTCAAAGTAGGGTGAAGACATCCGGCGCGGGCTCTGTCGGCACACCTTGTACAAGTACCGGGTTCGCCCCGGCAAACCCAGCCCACTTCATGCCTGCCGGGCCGTGGAGTAAGCACTCATCAATACGGCTTAACACAATGTTTGGCATAGTGTTTTCCTGTTAATTGTTATCAAACGAAACGCCCTGACAGGCGGCGTGGTACTGACGCAGCACGTCCTGAATGTGGTCAATAATCAGTGCGTTGGGCGTTGCGCTCAGCCTGTGTTCACGCACTCTCGCGTACTGGAGCGGCAAGTACTGGCTGATGAGCGGAAGCGGAATGATCTGCTCGGCCAGATTACGTACCAGTCGTGCGTAAGATTCATCAATTTGGCTATCCGGCCAGTAGTAACGCACGCGGTCTGAATAACTATAATCCCGCGCCAGGCGGCGGGCATGGCTGTCACCGTGATAATGGCTTTGCCAGTACTCTGGACGGTCAAGCATGACATTTTCCAGCACATGACGAAGATCGGAACAGGCGCGGGCGGGAAGCAGTTCCTCTTCGATCGCCGCCAGGGCGAACAGCGCCTCGCGCAAGGCGAAGGTGAGCGCCGGGCCAACTTTCAAAACAGCAAAGTGATCGTGAACCAACTGACGCAGTGCCTGAGGCGTCTGGTAATCCGTAGAGTGGGCTTCAAACACCAGTGTCGGCTGATCTTCAACCATTTTGCTCAGGGCGCTGGCTTTGTGTGGCTGGTAATCCACGACCTGGCTGTTATCAAATTCAACGCCAGGCTGGACCACCAGCGCGATGATGCGTGGCCAGATGTTGCTTAGCCCCTGGCGTTCAAATGCGATGCGATGTGCCTGTAACGTGGCGCGCGCGGCATCGGGTGAGGTAACGGCAAGTTCGGCCAGCGTTTCGTGGGCACCGCCAGGAACGGGAACTTCAGTGCCGATGACGTAGACCAAATCGCTTTCACCCGATTGCGCGATGCAGGCCGCTTCCGCCACTTGTGCCAGCCTTGCGGCGCGTGTCGCTACAATCTCATCGGTAAGCGGCGTGGGATCGTCGGCGCACGACATGCTGCAATCGAGATGGATTTTTTTGAAACCCGCCGTGACGTAATGCTTAATCAGCTCTTCAGCATGCAACATGGCTTCGGATGCGGGTAACGTTTGCCAGCGATTCGGGCCAAGATGATCGCCCCCCAAAATCAACTGCGCGCGTGGGAAGTTCAGCTTATCGGCAAGCTGGCAAACGAAAGCGTGAAACTGCGCCGGTGTCATGCCGGTGTAGCCGCCAAATTGATCGACCTGATTTGATGTCGCTTCAATGAGTAAGGGATGGTGATGAGTGGCGGCAAAGCGGATTGCGGCTTCTAACACCAGGGGATGGGCAGAACAAACGGCGTAGATCCCTTTCTTGTCGCCCTCTTTGTGGTGCTTTATCAGCGCGGTAAGATGTTTCACTTTCCTCTTCCTCTTAGCGTTATTAGGTTTGTTTCTTTCGTTTTGTTTCCTTTCATCCTGATCGATGTTGTCTTAAAAATAAAATGAAAGATAATGCTTTTCCGATCTGTTTCACAAAACAAACATAATGAAAGGTTCTTGCCGGTGCTTTCCGAAAGCAACTTGCCATATCACGCTTGCATTCCTTCTGAAGTCAGGTTTAATAAGTAAATCGAAATGAAACGAAAGTTCAGTTAAAGGATTACTTATGGCCAGCACCAGTTCCTCACCCGAAAAGCGCACCATCGGTACGAGCGAAAGGCGTGAGCAGATCATCCAGCGGCTACGGCAGCAGGGAAGCGTTCAGGTTAATGATTTATCTCTTCTTTTTGGTGTATCCACCGTCACCATCCGTAACGATCTCGCTTTCCTGGAAAAACAGGGAATTGCCGTGCGTGCGTATGGCGGGGCGCTTATTTGTGATGGCAACGCACCAGCAACCGAGCCTTCTGTTGAAGACAAAAGCGCGTTAAATACCGGGCTGAAGCGGGGGATTGCGCTTGCGGCGGCTGAAATGATAAAGCCAGGGCACCGCGTTATTCTCGACTCGGGAACCACAACCTATGAAATTGCGCGCATGATGAAGCAACATCAGGACGTTATTGTGATGACGAATGGGATGAACGTCGCGAATGCATTGCTCGATGCTGAAGGGGTCGAGTTGCTGATGACAGGAGGACACTTGCGCCGTCAGTCGCAGTCTTTTTATGGCGATCAGGCGGAGCAATCATTACAGAATTACCATTTCGACATCCTTTTTCTCGGCGTCGATGCTATCGATCTTGAACGCGGTGTCAGCACGCATAACGAAGATGAGGCGCGGCTGAACCGACGGATGTGCGAAGTCGCTGAGCGCATTGTCGTAGTAACTGATTCCAGCAAGTTTAACCGTTTGAGTTTGCACAAAATTATTGATACGCAACGGATTGATATGATCATTACGGATGAAGGCATTCCGGCGGAAAGCCTGCACGGGTTGCAGAAAAGCGGGATCGACGTGCTACTGGTGAAACAATAAAAAAAGCATGGCCGCAGCCATGCTTAAGGTTGAGGTTTACTGCTTTCTTATAAAAATCAGGTCACCGGAGCCGGGTTAAACACCGCCAGTTGGTTGTGCAGGCCCCATTGATCCGAGAAGGTTTTCTTACGGCCGCTGGCGACATCCAGAATGAAGTGGAACAGTTTCCAGCCCACATCCTCAATCGTCTCTTCGCCTGTGGCGATCGTCCCGGCGTTGATATCCATTAAGTCATACCAGCGGTTCGCCAGCTCGGTACGCGTCGCCATCTTAATTACCGGCACCGCAACCAGGCCGTAAGGCGTACCGCGACCGGTGGTGAAGACCTGCACAGTAATCCCGGAAGAGACTTGTTGCGTCCCACACACGAAGTCACTCGCCGGGGTTGCCGCGTAAATCAGGCCACGTTTGGTCGGGCGTTGACCTGGAGAGAGCACTTCAGAAATGGCGCTCTTACCGGATTTCGCGATGGAGCCCAGCGCTTTTTCGACCACGTTCGCCAGACCGCCTTTTTTGTTTCCCGGAGATGGGTTGGCGCTGCGGTCGGTTTTGCCCATATCAAGATAGTTATCGTACCAGGCCATCTCTTCCAGCAGGCGTTTGCCCACTTCTTCGTTAATGGCGCGCGGCGTCAGTAAGTGGATCGCATCGCGAACTTCGGTCACTTCAGAGAACATCACCGTGCCGCCGCAGCGAATAATCAGGTCAGATGCAAAGCCAACCGCCGGGTTAGCGGTGACGCCGGAGAAGGCATCGCTGCCGCCGCACTGCATGCCGACAACCAGTTCAGAAGCCGGGCAAGTTTCACGTTTGCGCTGATTAAGCTTCACCAGGTGACGCTCCGCCACCTGCAGAATGTCGTCCACCATGGAGCGGAAACCGACATGGTGCTCATCCTGCAAACGCACGATGCTGGCGCTGTCGACCGGAATGGCCTGCACATCTTCAGTGCCCTGCAGCAGACGCTCCGGTTGTAATTTTTCACAACCGAGACCAATCACCATCACTTCACCGCCAAAGTTCGGGTTCAGCGCGAGGTTGTGAATGGTACGAATCGGGATCACCGCAGCCGGCGCATTAATCGCCACGCCGCAGCCATACAGGTGGTTCAGACCCACAACGCCGTCGACATTCGGGTATTTTGGCAGCAGGTCGCGTTCGATAATCTTCACCACATAATCGACAACACCGGCCACACAATGCACGCTGGTGGTGATGCCCAGCAGGTTCTTGGTGCCGACACTGCCGTCCGCATTGCGGTAGCCTTCAAAGGTGTAACCTTCCAGCGGCGGCAGTGGCTCTGGCACTTTGGTCGCCAGCGGCAGCGTATTCAGCGGCGGTGCTTTCGGCAGCTCAACCATGGATTCATCAATCCAGCTACCGCGTGCAATGTCGCGTACAGCGTAACCAATGACTTCGCCGTAACGTACGATTTCACCGTGCTGGGGAATATCGACCAGCGCCACTTTATGGCCTTGCGGAATATGTTCAATAAGCTCAAGTCCATCCGGAAAACGGGTTCCCGCTTTTAAGCCATTGTCATTAACGATGATCGCGACATTATCCGTGTCGTGTACCTTAATATAAAACGCCCCTGGCGGTTGCTGTCTAATTTCAATGTCGGACATTGTTAAGTAATCTCCAGCTAACTGTACGATGCATTACTCAATAAAAAGAGGAACCATTCTTTATTCTGTAATTAATATCAGAAAGAAAAATCTCATTTGCTGAAATAAGAATGTCAGGAGTTTAAATAATAAAATGTGATCTACATCACTTATTATTGTGATCTCCCGTCTGGCGGGGCTGTCTAATGCAAGATCTGTGCATTAGCGCCCAGGCGTATGTGCATATGCTCAAAATATTCTTTTTGTAAAAGGTTAAAATTGAGCAACTCTCCAGTGTATGACATCATGGCGCTGATTATACTGAGAGCTAATAAAATCGAAGTGCCAATTATCTGATATTAGTTTCGGGTGCTTAAATAAAATCAGATAAGAAACATCACAATAATTATATTTTAAAGTTAGCGGTGCCAGAGGAAATTAAAATGACTGTTGAACATGCCGTTGAAACAAAACGGGGCTTACCCACCCGTTATTTAATTTTGCTGATTATATTTATTGTTACTGCTGTGAATTATGCCGACCGCGCTACGCTGTCGATTGCCGGGACAGAGGTGGCGAAAGAGCTGCAACTTGATTCTGTCTCGATGGGCTATATTATTTCGGCATTCGGTTGGGCGTACCTGCTGATGCAAATCCCTGGCGGCTGGCTGCTTGACCGCTTCGGTTCTAAAAAAGTCTACACATACAGCCTCTTTTTCTGGTCGCTCTTCACCTTCCTGCAAGGCTTTGTTGATGTTTTCCCGATCGCCTGGGCCGGGATTTCGATGTTTTTCATGCGCTTTATGCTCGGCTTCTCCGAAGCGCCCTCATTTCCGGCGAACGCCCGCATTGTTGCGGCCTGGTTCCCGGCAAAAGAGCGCGGTACGGCGTCGGCGATTTTTAACTCCGCGCAATATTTCTCGCTGGCGCTGTTCTCACCGCTGCTGGGCTGGTTGACCTTCGCCTGGGGCTGGGAACATGTGTTTACCGTGATGGGCGCGATCGGTTTTGTGTTGACCTTCGCCTGGGTGAAATTTGTCCACAACCCGACTGACCATCCGCGTATGTCCCGCGAAGAGCTGGAGTACATCGAGCAAAATGGCGCGGTCGTGGATATGGACCACAAAAAAACGGACGACAGTAAAAATGCTGGTCCGAAAATGGATTACATCAAGCAACTGTTGTGCAACCGCATGATGCTTGGCGTGTTTTTTGGTCAGTACTTCCTGAACACGATTACCTGGTTCTTCCTGACCTGGTTCCCGATTTATCTGGTGCAGGAAAAAGGCATGTCGATCCTGAAAGTCGGGTTTGTTGCCTCCATTCCGGCGCTGTGCGGTTTTGTCGGTGGCGTGCTGGGCGGATTTTTCTCTGATTACCTGATTAAGCGCGGTTCCTCGCTGACCGTCGCGCGTAAATTCCCTATCGTGGTCGGCATGTTACTGGCTTCAAGCATCATTCTGTGTAACTACACCGATAACACTGCACTGGTTGTTGCACTGATGGCGCTGGCGTTCTTCGGGAAAGGTTTTGGCGCCCTGGGCTGGCCGGTTATTTCTGATGTCGCGCCGAAAGAGATTGTGGGTTTGTGCGGTGGTGTATTCAACGTGTTCGGTAACGTGGCTTCTATCGTGACGCCGCTGGTTATCGGATACATGGTTAAAGAGTTGCATTCTTTCAACGGTGCGTTGGTGTTCGTAGGCTGTTCAGCGCTGATGATGATGGTCTGCTATCTGTTCGTGGTTGGTGACATCAAACGTATGGAACTGAAGAAATAAGCAACAACTCATTAAGGTACAAAAGATGAATAACGATATCTTCCCAAACAAATTCAAGGCCGCGCTGGCGGCCCAACAGATTCAAATCGGTTGTTGGTCTGCGCTGGGTAGTCATATCAGCACTGAAGTTCTGGGCCTGGCGGGCTTCGACTGGCTGCTGCTGGACGGCGAACACGCCCCAAACGACGTGCTCACTTTTGTACCGCAATTAATGGCATTAAAGGGCAGCGTTAGCGCACCGGTGGTACGGGTTCCGACCAACGATCCGGTGATTATCAAGCGCCTGCTGGATATCGGTTTCTATAACTTCCTGATCCCATTCGTCGAAACCGAAGAAGAAGCGGTGAACGCCGTGGCGGCGACCCGCTATCCGCCGGAAGGCATTCGCGGTGTCTCTGTTTCGCACCGCGCCAATATGTTTGGCACCGTGCCGGATTACTTCCGCCAGTCCAACGCCAACATCACCATTCTGGTACAGATCGAAAGCCAGGCGGGCGTGGATAACCTAGACGCCATTCTGGCGACCGACGGCGTAGACGGGGTGTTTGTTGGCCCGAGCGATCTGGCTGCCACGCTGGGTTATATCGGTAATGCCGCGCACCCGGAAGTGCAGCGCACCATTCAACACATTTTTGCGCGCGCCAAAGCGCACAACAAACCGAGCGGTATTCTGGCGCCGGTTGAAGCCGACGCACGCCGCTACCTCGAATGGGGCGCGACCGTGGTGGCCGTTGGCAGCGACCTTGGTGTGTTCCGTTCCGCCACGCAGAAGCTGGCCGACACCTTTAAGAAATAATCAAACCACCATTAAAGAGAGAGACGCAATTATGACGATGAAAGTTGGTTTCATTGGCCTGGGTATCATGGGTAAACCAATGAGTAAAAACCTCATTAAAGCCGGTTACTCACTGGTGGTCGTGGACCGTAACCAGGACGCCGTGGCTGAAGTGATTGCCGCAGGCGCCGAAGCCGTAACCAGCGCGAAAGCCGTTGCTGAGCAGTGCGATGTGATCATCACCATGCTGCCAAATTCCCCGCACGTAAAAGAGGTGGCATTGGGCGAGGGCGGCATCATTGAAGGCGCGAAACCGGGGACGGTACTGATCGACATGAGCTCTATTGCTCCGCTGGCCAGCCGTGAAATCAGCGACGCGCTGAAAACGAAAGGTATCGACATGCTCGACGCGCCGGTGAGCGGCGGTGAACCGAAGGCCATCGACGGCACGCTGTCCGTGATGGTGGGCGGTGACAAAGCGATTTTCGACAAATATTACGATCTGCTGAAAGCAATGGCGGGTTCTGTGGTGCACACCGGTGACATCGGTGCGGGCAACGTGACCAAACTGGCAAACCAGGTGATCGTGGCGCTGAACATTGCGGCGATGTCCGAAGCGCTGACGCTGGCGACCAAAGCGGGCGTGAACCCGGATCTGGTCTACCAGGCAATTCGCGGTGGTCTGGCGGGCAGCACCGTGCTGGATGCGAAAGCGCCGATGGTGATGGATCGCAACTTCAAACCGGGTTTCCGTATTGATCTGCACATCAAAGATCTCTCCAACGCACTGGATACCTCGCACGGCGTGGGCGCGCAGTTGCCGCTGACCGCCGCCGTGATGGAGATGATGCAGGCGTTGCGTGCTGACGGTCTGGGCAATGCCGACCACAGCGCGCTGGCATGCTACTACGAGAAACTGGCGAAGATCGAAGTGACTCGTTAATCAAAAGGGCGCGGCGCTGCGCCCTTGACTCCTTATTTATCCATCTCTTCAGGCCGCTGTTGGCCTGAAGGGGGAAGTGCGCGGCACTATCAGGCTCACAACTATGAAAATCGTAATCGCCCCAGACTCTTATAAAGAAAGCCTTTCAGCTACCGAAGTAGCGCAGGCGATAGAAAAAGGATTTCGGGAAATTTTCCCGGATGCTCAATACGTTTCCGTTCCGGTCGCGGATGGTGGCGAAGGTACGGTTGAAGCCATGATTGCCGCCACGAATGGCACGGTGCACACCGCGAGCGTCACTGGACCGCTGGGTAAACATGTTGAAGCCTGCTGGGGGATGTCTGGCGACGGAAAAACCGCGTTTATTGAAATGGCGGCGGCGAGCGGACTGATGCTTGTTCCACCTGAATTACGTAACCCTTTGATTACCACTTCGCGCGGCACCGGGGAACTTATTTTGCACGCGCTGGAGCAGGGGGCGACCACGATTATTATTGGCATTGGCGGTAGCGCGACTAACGACGGCGGCGCGGGTATGGTGCAGGCGCTGGGCGCGAAACTGACCGATGCGAACGGGACGGAAATCGGCTACGGCGGCGGTAGCCTGATAAGCCTGAACGGCATTGATATTTCCGGGCTCGATCCGCGTTTGCAGCACTGTACGCTGCGTGTTGCCTGCGATGTCACTAATCCGCTGATCGGTGAGCAGGGCGCATCACGCATTTTTGGCCCGCAAAAAGGGGCGACGGAAGCGTTGATTGTCGAGCTGGATCGCAACCTGAGCCATTTCGCCGATGTCATTAAAAAATCACTGCGCGTGGATGTGAAAAATGTGCCTGGCTCCGGCGCAGCGGGCGGGATGGGCGCGGCATTGATGGCTTTTCTCGGCGCGGAATTGCGCAGCGGCATTGAGATCGTGACGCAGGCGCTCAATCTCGAAGAGCATATTCACGATTGCACACTGGTAGTGACCGGCGAAGGGCGCATCGACAGCCAGAGTATCCACGGCAAAGTGCCGGTGGGCGTGGCGCATGTCGCCAAAAAATATCACAAGCCGGTGATCGGTATCGCCGGGAGTTTGACCAGCGATGTGGGCGTGGTTCACCAGTACGGCATTGACGCGGTATTTAGCGTGCTGAGCAGCATCGGTACGCTGGAAGAGGCGTTTCGCGGCGCATTTGACAATATTTATCGCGCGTCGCGCAATATCGCCGCCACCTTGCAGGTGGGAATGTTGACGGAAGGGTGACAGGCGCAAGCAAACCCTCTATACTGCGCGCCGAAGCTGACCAGACAGTCGCCGCTTCGTCGTCGTCCTCTTCGGGGGAGACGGGCGGAGGGGAGGAAAGTCCGGGCTCCATAGGGCAGGGTGCCAGGTAACGCCTGGGAGGCGCAAGCCTACGACCAGTGCAACAGAGAGCAAACCGCCGATGGCCCGCGCAAGTGGGATCAGGTAAGGGTGAAAGGGTGCGGTAAGAGCGCACCGCGCGTCTGGCAACAGTTCGCGGCACGGTAAACTCCACCCGGAGCAAGGCCAAATAGGGGTTCACAAGGTACGGCCCGTACTGAACCCGGGTAGGCTGCTTGAGCCAGTGAGCGATTGCTGGCCTAGATGAATGACTGTCCACGACAGAACCCGGCTTATCGGTCAGTTTCGACTATTAATAAAACCCCGCTTCGGCGGGGTTTTTGCTTTCTGGTGCAGGCGAGATGAATGACTGTCCACTCCGCTTTCGATGAAAGAACGCGGCTTAGCGGTCAGTTTCGACTATCACGTAAAAACTCACTTCGGCGGGGTTTTTGCTTTCTGGTACAGGCGAGATGAATGCCTGCCCACTCCACTTTCTATGAAGGAATGCGGCTTAGCGGTCAGTTTCGATTCTTCAAGTCCTCCGCAGGCGTAATCTTGCGGGGGTTTTGCGCTCAGAAGCTGACAACGTGCAGGCGTTTTGTTTTTGCGTGCGCCGTACCGTTAAGCACCGGCACTTCTAACCTTATAAATAAATATCCCGTCGGAAGTCTGGCGAAAAGCACTAACATGTTCTTAAACGGTTTTGAAACTAACATCGCGGGAGTCGCTGCCGTCATGGAACAAAAATCATTGATCATTATTCAGATGGGGGATGCCCCGAAACCTTTACGTGATGCCCACGGGGATATTCCGCATTGGTTTTGCCGGGCGATTGGTTGTGATCCTGAAGAGGTGGAAGTGGTTCGCGTCTTTGAAGGCGAAACGCTACCAGCCCCGGATGCGCGGCGGGCAGCGATCATTACTGGTTCATGGGCGATGGTGTCTGACAGGCTGCCGTGGAGCGAGAAGACAGCAGAGTGGATCCGCGAAGCCATTGCGGTTGGGATGTCGCTCTTTGGCGTTTGCTATGGTCATCAATTGATGTCCTGGGCCCTGGGCGGGAATGTTGAATACCATCCGCAGGGCCGTGAAGCGGGGACAAAAACCGTTTATTTGCATGTGGCGGCGGCTAACGATCCGCTACTAAGCCATTTGACAGAGAGCTTCCCTGCGCATTTAACGCACCGACAAACGGTGACACGCTTGCCCATTGGTGCAACGGTACTGGCCTCTTCCGCGCATGATAATCATCAGATTGTTCGCTACGGACCTCGGGCCATTTCGGTGCAGTTCCACCCGGAAATGACGCCGGAAATCGCTACCGATCTGCTGCGTTTGAACCGCGCGCACATCGAAAAAGAGGGCACCGATGCCGACAGCTTAGTGGCCAGCGTGCTGCCCGCCCCAGGCGCGGCGGAGATCCTCCGCCGTTTCGTGCAGGAAGTGACCGAGCGTAACAAAACCCTGTTATCTGACGCTGCCCAGTGAACGGTCTTGCGCCGTGCCCTGCACCAGCCGGGTTAACTCCTCGCAGCGGGTGATTAACCCGTTTTCCAGCGTGAAATGCGCAAACACGTCAATGTGTGCCTGAGTGCCATCTTTCTTACTTACCGCCACACGATGGTGGGTCAATACATTATTGTTTTGCCCGGCAATAGCGACCACAGTCACATCAATGGCGTGCGTCAGGTGTTTGAGCCTGGCCATATGTTCAACAAAGCCAGTGAAGTCAAGCGTCTGTCCGTCGACAATTTGCTGATAATCCGGCGAGAAGAATTCACGGATTTTCGCTTCGTTATGGTCAGGGTGGCAAACGACACTGCGCAATGCCAGGGCGATACGTTGGGTGATATCCATCTTTGTTCTCCTCATTTGTGCTTATAAAGAGGATATCGCCACACCGCGTTGGTATATTAACCGTATCAGGACATTAAATACTGTTTATCAGCCATGTTGATCGTACAAAACCAGCGGCTCACGCATCACAACAAGCACACCACCGAGTGGCACCAGCACGTCACCGGCCAGCTGTTTTGCATTCAGCGGGGGATGATGATTGTGAAAACGGAGCAGGCGCAATGGGCACTAACGCCCGCGACAGTCGGCTGGTTTCCTGCGCATATGCGCCACTGCGCCTGGAGCGTGGGCGACGTGGAAGGGCATAGCCTGCAATTCAACCATGATGATGCCCCCGCTTTCGCGGGCGTGTGGCCTGCCGATCCGTTTATGATGCTGTTGATGGAGCGTATAACGCAGTGCGACCCGGCTCGCCAGGCATCGCTTCTGGCGGTGATGATGGAGGAGATTCGCGTGGCGCCAGGCGCGCCGTTGCAGTTAACGCTGCCGCAGGATCGCCGGGCGAAGCGGGTGGCTGAACTGCTGCTGTCGGAGCCACACAATGCGGCAAATCAGGCGCAACTGGCGTGTTGCTGTGGTTTGAGCGTCAGAACATTAAGCCGCTTGTTCAGTGAACAAACCGGGCTGAGTTTTAGTCAGTGGCGACAGCAGGCAAAGGTCCTTGCATCCATGGCGCATCTGCTGCGCGGGGAGTCGGTGAGTGAGACGGCAGAACGCTGCGGGTACGATAACGTCAGTGCTTTTATCGCCGCATTTAAGCTGCGCTTTGGCAGCACGCCGGGGCAGTTTCAGGCGCGAAACCGCGTGCGCTAAGTGCGCGTAAAACCACAGTATGTTCCGGAGAGATTTGCCCCGGTCTTATGCGCCGGGGCTTATGGGTCAGGCGGTGGCTTCTTCTTCCGCAAGGCGGATTTCGGCTTCTGCGACAATAGCTTCCAGCTCTGTCAGCATCTCTTCATAACCGAATCCAGCCAGGGCGGGGAGTGGGGTTTGCTGTGTAGGGTCTGTCATAAAATTCATTGTGCTGCTCATTTCATTTACTCACTTACGTAACGCAACTATCACACGGGTAAATCTATCAGCAAAGCGCGAAGCGGCGTATCGGCAACGAGTGTTATGTTAGCCTCGTCACGAATAAACGCACCATCACCGCAGGTCAGGGCTTCTTTTGCTTCGCAATGTGTCACGGCGTGCACCGTACCGTGAATCGATTGCAAATAGGCGCGCGGGCCATGCAGTTGAATCTGCAACTCTTCGCCTTTGGCAAGTTCAATATGGTGCAGCCACACTTGCTGGCGGAGTTGCAAACTTCCCTGGCTGCCATCAGGGGACGCCAGCAGTTGCTGCGCCACATCGGCAATGGTCATTTTTTGCACCGGCGGGTTTTCACGCTCGGGGCAGGCATCCAGCCATAACTGCATGCGCGTTAATGATTTGTCTTTGCTCAGGTTATGCTCGCTGTAGCTGATACCGGGCTGGGTGGCAATTAACAACGCTTCACCGGCTTTCGCCTGAACATGGTTGCCCTCGCTATCGCGATATTCCGCTTCGCCTTCCAGAATCAGATTTAAAATATCCACTTTCGGGTAGGTGCGTGGCTGGAACGATGCGCTTGGGGCAAGCACTTCCTGGTTCAACACGCGCAGGGAGGCATAGCCCAGCAATTTCGGGTCGAAGTAATGTCCAAAAGAAAAAGTGTAGCGGGCCTGAAGCCAGCCGAAGTCAGCTTGTCCGCATTGTTTCGCAGTACGCGTAGTAATCATAATTGTTGACCTCTCTTTACTTAAAACAATGTTAAAGGTATGGACGCTGCATTGTTAGCCAGATATTCTGCCCGGTATGTTCAAATTTCCTGAATGAGAACACTCATGGCTAAAGAAAGGGCGCTGACGCTGGAAGCGTTACGTGTGATGGATGCGATTGACCGGCGTGGAAGCTTTGCCGCGGCGGCGGATGAGTTGGGACGCGTGCCTTCTGCGCTCAGCTATACCATGCAAAAACTTGAAGAAGAGCTGGATGTCGTGTTGTTTGACCGCTCCGGGCACCGAACAAAATTCACCAATGTCGGGCGCATGCTGCTGGAGCGCGGTCGCGTGCTGCTGGAAGCCGCCGATAAACTGACGACTGATGCAGAAGCGCTGGCGCGCGGCTGGGAGACGCATCTCACACTGGTCACTGAAGCGCTGGTGCCGACGGTCGAGCTGTTTCCGCTGGTCGACCGGCTGGCGGCAAAAGCCAATACGCAGTTATCGCTCATTACTGAAGTGCTGGCCGGGGCGTGGGAGCGGCTGGAACAGGGGCGCGCCGATATTGTTGTCGCGCCGGATATGCACTTTCGCTCCTCGTCGGAAATCAACTCACGCAAGCTCTACTCGGTGATGAATGTCTACGTCGCTGCGCCGGATCACCCGATCCATCAGGAGGCGGAACCGCTCTCGGAAGTGACGCGCGTGAAATACCGCGGCGTGGCCGTTGCCGATACCGCCCGCGAGCGTCCGGTGCTGACGGTGCAGTTGCTGGATAAGCAGCCAAGGCTGACGGTCAGCACGATTGAAGATAAGCGCCAGGCGCTGCTGTCCGGCCTGGGTGTGGCGACCATGCCTTATCCACTGGTGGAGCAGGATATCGCTGAAGGCCGCTTACGTGTTGTGAGCCCGGAATATACCAGCCAGGTGGATATTATTATGGCCTGGCGTCGCGACAGTATGGGTGAAGCGAAAGCCTGGTGTCTGCGGGAAATTCCCAAGCTGTTTGCCGGTAAATAAGCCATTGCTCCACGTTGGTGGAGCAATGTATTTCAGGGGAACGCTTTCGGTTCGGGGCCAAAGGGGTTTTCTACCGGTGTGCCGCGCTGGCTGTAAAACGCCAGCAGCATCAACCAGCCAATCACCGGAAACAGCAGCAGTAACAGCCAGCGCCAGCTCCGGTTGGTATCATGCAGGCGGCGCACCTGAACCGCCAGGTTTGGCACCAGCACCAGCAGGGCGTAAATCTGGCTTAACAGGTGCCAGCCGATGATCCTGTCGACCACATACAGCACGCCAAAGAGGATAAGGTTGACCAGTGTGAACATCCAGAATTCGCGGCGGTGCGCGCGTCCGTGAAATGTCGCGTAGTTGCTCAGTACCCTAAAATACCAGTCCATTTCCCACCTCGATCAACGGTCAATCCGTTGTTTTCTCAACGATCCCTGTAAGAATAGACGGCAAAAATACAAAGCGAAAACCCGGCGAGAAATAATTTGGGCGCGGTGAAACGCGCCCGGAAGATCAGGAGAAACGCAGGTCGCGTCCGTGTGGCTCATCCAGATCCTGCCACGGCCCGATAGAGATAATTCCGGTCGGGTTAATGGTTTTGTGGCTGCGGTAATAGTGGTTGCGGATATGCGCGAAATCGACCGTTTGCGCAATGCCCGGTATCTGATAAATGTCGCGCAGGAAGCCGTGCAGATTCAGATAGTCGCTGATGCGGTGTTTATCGCACTTGAAATGCGTGACATAGACTGGATCAAAACGTACCAGCGTTGTCCACAGGCGGATATCCGCTTCTGTTAATCGATCGCCCGTCAAATAGCGGTGCTGACCGAGGATCTGTTCAAGGCGTTCCAGCGCATTGAAAACATTGACTACCGCTTCGTCATACGCCTGCTGGCTGGTGGCGAAACCGGCTTTATAGACACCGTTATTCACGTTGTCGTAGATCCAGCCGTTCAGGTCATCGATCTGCTCGCGCAGCTCTGGCGGATAATAGTCCCCCGCTTTGGCACCCAGACCGTCAAAAGCGGTATTGAACATGCGGATGATTTCCGCCGATTCATTGCTGACAATGGTGTGATTCTTTTTATCCCACAGCACAGGCACCGTAACGCGCCCGGTATAGTGCGGGTCGGCATGCAGGTAAAGCTGATAGAGGAATTCGTGTTGGTACAGCGTGTCGCCAGTTGCCGCCGGAAAATCATCGTCAAATGTCCAGCCGTTCTCCAGCATCAATGGGTTGACCACGGAAACAGAGATAAACGATTCAAGGCCTTTTAGCGTACGCAGAATAAGTGTGCGGTGCGCCCACGGGCAGGCGAGTGAAACATATAAGTGATAGCGGTCTTTTTCGGCGGCAAAGCCACCTTCGCCAGAAGGACCTGGTGCGCCATCTGCGGTAAGCCAGTTGCGAAATGCGGATACCGAGCGCTGGAAACGTCCGCCGGTGGATTTGGTGTCATACCAGGTGTCGTGCCAGACGCCGTCTATCAGTTGTCCCATTTTGTCTCCTCCTTCTGAATAGCAAAAGCGAGGAGTGGTCTCCTCGCTTTAATCTCTTCACTCAGTATAGAGCGCTTACCATTTTTTATTCAGGACGCGGTCGATGCTGATTGCACCCGGACCCGTAATACCCAGTAGCAGGTAACCGCCAGCGATGGTCAGGTTTTTCATGAACATCAGCGAGTTCACGCCTTCCGCAAAGTTGCTGTGAAAGATGAACGCGGTCAGCAGCGTGAAGCCTGCGGTGAACAGTGCTGTAGTACGGGTCAGGAAACCAAACAGAATCGCCAGACCGCCGCCAAACTCAAGAAGAATGGTCAGTGGCAGGAAGAACCCCGGCACGCCCATCGCTTCCATATATTGCTGAGTACCTGCATAACCGGTGATTTTGCCCCAGCCTGCGGTAATAAACAGAATCGGCATCAGAATACGAGCAACCAGGAAACCAACATCTTCTAATTTTTTCATCTTTCTCTCCAGGGAACCACAATAGCGGCTTTCAGTAAAAGGTCTGCAATTACGGGCGGATGCCGCGTGCTTGCTGTCGATGGAGAGGATAGTAATCGTGACGGGAAAAGATTGTTAGCAAGGAAAACTGTCGAAATTTTTCAAAAAAACTGAGCAAACAGAAAAGCAAACGGGCGATGGATAACCATCGCCCGCGTAAGCCGTGCTGTGATTGTGTTTCAGTGCGTTGCGTTGAGCGTCGATTTGACCAGCCGCCATAAGCTCCACGCGCCTAAACCGCGTTTAGCCCAGCGCACAAGCATATTGGGGTGGCGAACGGACCATATCGCCATCGCGCTGCTGCCCACCAGCGCCCAGGAACGCAAGCTGAGCAGCGTATTCCAGCCGCGATCGTAGGCTCCGGTTGCTTCCAGCCATTCGCGACGGCTGGCTGTGAGATCCAGACGTTGTTGTTGGATCTCACTGAGCAAACGTGCTTTGCGCTTCAGACGTTCCGCTTTGCCGCTCACTTATCCTCCTCCAGCAAGGCACGGTCGTTTGCCAGCTCCTGGCGAGTATGACGCAGCAGCGTCGAGGCCCGCGCTTTACGCAATGTCCAGATGCCGCCTATTAATGCCAGCACCAGCAACACGACGGTGGTTGCAATCATCGCGTTCAGGCGATATTGCGGATCGATGGCCCAGATAATCAGCACCATCAGACTCATCAGGCCAAATGCGGCGAAAAGCATGGTCAGCCCTACCATAAGCAGCAGCTGGAATAAGTTCGCTTTCTCTTCTTCCAGCTCGACAACCGCCAGCCGCAGGCGGGTCTCAACCATTTCAACAAGAATGGTCACAATGCGTTGACCAATTCCCAGTACGCTTTTGCCCGGCCCTTGCGCGTTTCGCAAATCCGTCATCTTAGCGACGCGACAGCAGTACGCCCAGCACCACGCCGACGGCGGCGCCGATACCTACGCTGGCCCACGGGTTTTCACGTACATACTCATCGGTACGCGCAGCCGCTTCACGGGTTTGGCGGGCGAGCGCATCGCCGGTTTCGCCCAAACGGTGACGGCTGTCGCGCAGCGCCTGTTCCGCTTTGGTGCGTAATTTACTCAGCTCTTCTTTCGACTTATCGCTGGAATTGCTCAGCACTTCTTCCAGCGTATCCGCCAGGGATTTCAACTCAGCGCGCAAATGGTCAGCATTATCTTTCGACATAATTCTCTCCAGGTGAGTGAGTGGTTATTTCCATTAAATCAGTAGTCACGCGCTTCCAGGGCTTTCAGTTCCGCCTGCGCCTCTTTCAGCTTGTGCTCGCGTTTGCTTATTTTGTCCGCATCGCCTTTTTGCCTGGCCTCATTCAGATCGTGGCGGCGCTCGGCCACCTCGTCTTTCATCTCCGCGATTTTTTTGTGATGGGCGGCGCGCAGCTTGCTGTCAGAGCAGTTGGCGCGCACTTCTCGTAGCGCCTTGTTCAGACCGTCAATTCGGCTCTGATTGTTATGCTTTTCGGCATAGCTGATTTCACGCTGGATCTCATGTTCCTTTTCCTGGCAGGGCGAAGCCGCCTGGGAAAATGCGCTCAGCGAAAAAAGGGCCAGCGCCAGTGCGATGCGGTTTTTCATAATCGAGAACCTTCCATTGTTGGCCAGCGAAACGATGGTTACGCCAGCGTCCAGTGACATAAAGCGAACTCTGGTTCCGTGTACTCAAGCATAGTAAGTAAACGGCTAAACACCAAAGTGAGTGAAAAGATTCAGAATCCTGGAAAGGTTAACCGAATCGATGTGTGCTGTTGCGCAGGCGGGTCAGCCACGCGGAAGTTTGGCTGTTATCATCGTCCTGAGCGGCAATGATGTAACCATGAGGTAAGGTGCGATCGAGCACGATTTTCGCCGCCGCGCTCTGCTCACTGGATTCAAACTTGATTAACAGCGTGTCGTCCTGCGGCGTAATACTTTTAAAGTGAATGCCGTTGGCATCGAGGTGGTGCCAGACAGAGAAACCATCCGGCACGCTGACATTTTGCGTAATTGGGCGGATCGCCAGCGTTGATTCACGGTGTTGCAGCGTCGTCCAGGCGAAAAACATCACGCTGAAAACGGCTATCGCCGCGACACCCATCAGTAACCAGCGTAAAAAGGGACGTTGCAATTCCATGGTCTTAACCCCGATTGCGGTATTTTTTCTTCCAGAGCACCACCAGTGAGCCAGCAAGGCCAATCACCAGTAATACTACCGGAAGCAACATCAGGCAGGACATCAGGGCATCTTCGTATTTACGAAACACCGGCGTCTTGCCCAGCAGATAACCCAGCGTGGTCAGTATCAGCACCCACAGCAGGCCGCTCATCCAGTTGAAAAACTGGAAGCGGGCATTACTCAGACCAGAAAGTCCGGCAATAGTTGGTAACAGAGTGCGAACAAATGCAATAAAACGACCAATCAACAGGGCGGAGAGGCCATGTTTGTGGAAAAGATGGTGCGCGCGCTGGTGATAATGCGCGGGAAGATGCGATAACCAGTTTTGCACAATGCGCGTATTACCCAGCCAGCGCCCCTGAATGTAACTGAGCCAGCAACCCAGACTTGCCGCCACGGTCAGCAGCAAAATGGTTTGCGGATATCCCAGCGCGCCTTTTGCAATCAGCACGCCAATCAGTACCAACAGGCTATCACCCGGAAGAAACGCGGCCGGAAGCAGGCCGTTTTCAAGAAATAAAATGACAAATAAAACAAAATAAAGCATGCCGATCATGCCTGGCTGCGAGAGTGTCGCGAAATCCTGGCTCCAGAGGGCATGAAGTAATTGGCTTAAAAGTTCCATTCAGTGTTCCTGGTACATCGGTTTACGTCACGCCCGGAACGGCACGGCGATTATCTTTAATACATTATGGTCGCTCGTGGCACACTCGATACGGCATATTCTGGTAACAGACGTTGTGAGCAAGCACTAACTTATATGATGACAAATGCATCTAATTGTAACAAATGCCGACGTTATGAGTCAGTCAGAAAAATGAGTTTCAGTGATGATTTTGCTTGTCGCGGCAGGGGGAGGCGAGGCTATTTACAAAGGCTGACACTCTAGACGGTTTACTTACCTTAAACCGGGTCAGGCGCAGCGTAAGTGTGCGCCTTGTGGGACATTTTTTACTTACTGCCGGTTGCGGCGGTATCAAGATGCACCACCGGGTTTTCCGCAAACAAATAGCGATCGGCGTTGAATTCGAAATCATCGCTGGTTTCGTTAAACAGCATCTGTTTGGTATTTTCCAGATGTTGCCACATCGCCAGTTTCGCCGCGTGCGGGTCTTTGCGAATCAGCGCGCGCAGGATCTGGTCATGATCGTCACACCAATTGTCCACGGTGCGTAAATCAATGTGATCGTGCAATTTTTTCCAGTACGGGTTGTGCACACGCTGCGTCCACATTTTTTCGACGATGGCCGCAAGTGCCGTGTTCTGCGTAGCCAGCGCAACCTGCACATGGAACTGCAAATCCCACTCAGAATCGCGAAAACACTTCTCTTTACGCGCATTATCCTGAATTTCCATCAGCTTCATGATGTCCTGTTTCGTCACCTGGGTGGCGGCGAATTCAGCAATGTTACTTTCGATAAGCTGACGAGCCTGCAGCAGTTCAAACGGGCCGTAATTGGCGAACTCAAGGTTTTCATCCGGTGCCTGGGTGTGGCGTGCCACGTTGGAGATCACGTGAATGCCGGAGCCTTTGCGAACTTCAACATACCCTTCCACTTCAAGCATGATAATGGCTTCACGAACCACGGTCCGGCTTACGCTTTTTTCATCGGCGATGAAGCGCTCGGCGGGCAGTTTGTCTCCCACCAGATAGACGCCTTGCTCAATACGGCTTTTAAGCTCCGCGGCAAGCTGCTGGTACAAACGTCGTGACTCGGAGATTTCCATATGTGAGCTCCAGGAAAAAGAAGGGCAATAATAGATTTGTTATACCACTTTTACTGCTTTCTCACCATCGCAGATAGTAAAAAAGCCGCACCAGGCGGCTTTTTTAAGTATCAAAATTGAGGTTTAGCTTTGTGCGGCGGGGCCGCCAAGCGAATGCTCTTTCACGACCTCTTCGGCTGATTTGTTTTTCAGCACGGTCCAGATAACCACGGCACCCAGCAGGTCGAACAGCGCCAGCACGGCAAACAGCGGGCTAAAGCCGATGGTATCTGCCAGCGCACCCACCACCAGCGCAAACAGGGTACTTGCTGTCCAT
The DNA here is from genome assembly GCF_015167415.1 of Kosakonia pseudosacchari. Classification (NCBI taxonomy): domain Bacteria; kingdom Pseudomonadati; phylum Pseudomonadota; class Gammaproteobacteria; order Enterobacterales; family Enterobacteriaceae; genus Kosakonia; species Kosakonia pseudosacchari. Next base: position 4,274,096 of record NZ_CP063425.1, on the reverse strand, counting down.
GCTGCCATACCGGTCAGACCGTTCGCGGTTGCCACTTCGTTACGACCAAATACGTCAGAAGAGAGGGTAATCAGCGCACCGGACAGAGACTGGTGAGCAAAACCACCGATACACAGCAGGCCGATTGCCACATACGGGCTGGTGAACAGGCCAATCATACCCGGGCCAATCATCAGTACCGCGCCCATGGTCACCACCATTTTACGGGAAACAATCAGGTTCACACCGAAGACGCGCTGGAACAGCGGCGGCAGATAACCACCCACAATGCAACCCAGGTCCGCGAACAGCATCGGCATCCAGGCAAACATGGCGATTTCTTTCAGGTTAAAACCGTAAACCTTGAACATGAACAGCGGGATCCAGGCGTTAAACGTACCCCATGCTGGTTCTGCCAGGAAACGCGGCAGCGCGATACCCCAGAACTGACGGGTGCCCAGAATCTGCCAGACGGACATTTTCTTGCCGTTGTTGGTCTGGTGTTGCGCTTCCTGACCACCAATGATGTACTCGCGCTCTTCTTCGCTCAGTTTTTTCTGATCGCGCGGGTGTTTATAGAAAATCAGCCAGGCCATCGCCCAAGCAAAGCTCAGCACACCAGAGATGATGAACGCCATTTCCCAGCTATGCATGACAATTGCCCACACCACCAGCGGCGGCGCAATCATCGCACCAATAGAAGAACCGACGTTGAAGTAGCCCACCGCGATAGAACGTTCTTTCGCCGGGAACCATTCGGACGCCGCTTTCAGGCCCGCCGGGATCATCGCTGCTTCAGCGGCACCCACCGCGCCACGCGCCAGTGCCAGACCACCCCAGCTTCCCGCCAGCGCAGTCGCGCCGCAGAACACCGCCCAGGTGATCGCAAAGAAGGCATAACCAATTTTGGTGCCCAGAACATCCAGTACATAGCCTGCAACAGGCTGCATAACAGTATAAGCCGCGGAATAAGCCGCAATGATGTAAGAGTATTGCTGAGTGGTAATGTGCAGCTCTTCCATCAAGGTTGGAGCGGCAGCCGCTACGGTGTTACGTGTCAGGTAGCCCAGCACGGTGCCGACCGTCACCAGTGCTATCATGTACCAACGTAATCCTTTGATTTTACGCATGTAAACCTCATCGTTATGTTATTACCGCCTGCGCGGCCATCCTGCGATCGCGTTCGGAGGATGAAACGGGGAGGACGTAACCGGGAGAACTCCCGGTACGGCCCAAACCTTGCCATAAGTAAGCGTGTTTAAGTCGGTATCCGTACCCAAAAAATCCGATTAACTTTTTATCGGGAATGCATTCCGTCGGCTTATGTGTTCGACGGCAGGAAAGATAACTTGTCATACAACTTGAAAAGGTGAGTGACATCACAAAAGTGTTTTTCTTTGTGTGGTCTTTAACTTTGCCGGGATAAGCCAGAAACGGCGCGGGTTAGCGGGATATTCAGGCGCATGGATTGTCAGTTTTTGTCTGCTTTTATTGATCCAACTCACGAAAATATCTTCGGTCTATGGAAATTGGTGTGATAACTTTGTCAGCATTAAAGGTAAGCATCAGACGCACTCGTTTAGAGGAAGACGATAATGACCCCGTTTATGACCGAAGATTTTCTGTTAGATACCGAATTTGCTCGCCGTCTGTACCACGACTACGCAAAAGACCAGCCGATTTTTGACTACCATTGCCACTTGCCGCCACAACAGATCGCAGACAACTACCGCTTTAAGAACTTGTATGACATCTGGTTGAAAGGTGATCACTACAAATGGCGCGCCATGCGTACCAACGGCGTACCTGAGCGCCTGTGTACCGGTGACGCTTCCGATCGTGAGAAGTTTGACGCCTGGGCCGCGACCGTGCCGCACACCATTGGTAACCCGTTATACCACTGGACGCATCTGGAACTGCGTCGTCCCTTTGGTATTACAGGTAAGGTGCTGTCGCCGTCTACCGCCGACGAAATCTGGAACCGGGGTAATGAACTGCTGGCGCAGGATAAATTCTCCGCGCGCGGCATCATGCAGCAGATGAACGTGAAAATGGTCGGCACCACCGACGATCCGATTGACTCGCTGGAACACCACGCTTCGATCGCCAAAGATGGCACTTTCCACATCAAAGTGCTGCCGAGCTGGCGTCCGGATAAGGCGTTCAACATTGAACAAGCCACGTTCAACGATTACATGGCGAAACTGGGCGAAGTGTCTGATACCGACATCCGCCGTTTTGCCGATCTGCAAACTGCGCTGAGCAAACGCCTGGATCACTTCGCGGTTCACGGCTGTAAAGTTTCTGACCACGCGCTGGACGTGGTGCTGTTTGCTGAAGCCAGCGAATCTGAACTGGATAGCATCCTGGCGCGTCGCCTGGCAGGTGAAACGCTTGGTGAGAAAGAGGTGGCGCAGTTTAAAACCGCGGTACTGGTATGGCTGGGCGCGGAATACGCCCGTCGCGGTTGGGTGCAGCAGTACCACATCGGCGCGCTGCGTAACAACAACCTGCGTCAGTTCAAACTGCTGGGGCCGGACGTTGGTTTCGATTCCATCAACGACCGTCCGCTGGCGGAAGAGCTCTCTAAACTGCTGAGCAAGCAGAATGAAGAGAACCTGCTGCCGAAAACTATTCTGTACTGCCTGAACCCGCGTGATAACGAGGTGCTGGGCACCATGATCGGCAACTTCCAGGGCGAAGGTATGCCAGGCAAAATGCAGTTCGGTTCCGGCTGGTGGTTTAACGACCAGAAAGATGGCATGGAACGTCAGATGACACAGCTGGCGCAACTGGGTCTGCTGAGCCGCTTTGTCGGCATGCTGACCGACAGCCGCAGCTTCCTGTCTTACACCCGCCACGAATATTTCCGTCGCATCCTGTGCCAGATGATTGGCCGCTGGGTCGAAGCGGGCGAAGCCCCGGCGGATATTCAACTGCTGGGCGAAATGGTGAAAAACATCTGCTTTAACAATGCGCGTGACTACTTCGCGATTGAACTGAACTAAGGCCGTTTGAGGTTGATATGCAATACATCAAGATCCATTCGCTGGATAACGTTGCGGTAGCACTGGCGGATCTCGCTGAAGGCGCGGAAGTCGTTATCGACAACCAGACCGTTCGGCTGCGCCAGGCGGTGGGGCGCGGGCACAAGTTTGCCCTGCAACCTATCGCCAAAGGTGAAAATGTTGTCAAGTATGGTCTGCCAATTGGTCATGCGACTGCAGATATCGCGTCGGGCGAGTACATCCATTCCCATAATGCCCGTACCAATCTGAGCGATGTGGACGAGTATAGCTATCAACCTGATTTTCAGGAGGAAGGCGCACAGGCGGCGGATCGTGACATTCAGATCTACCGCCGCGCTAACGGCGAAGTCGGGATCCGCAACGAGTTGTGGATCCTGCCGACGGTCGGCTGTGTGAACGGTATTGCCCGTCAGATCCAGAGCCGTTTCCTGAAAGAGACGCAGGACGCCGAAGATATCGACGGCGTTTACCTGTTCAGCCACACCTACGGTTGTTCCCAACTGGGGGATGACCACATTAATACCCGCACCATGCTGCAAAACATGGTGCGTCACCCGAACGCAGGCGCGGTGCTGGTGATTGGTCTGGGCTGTGAAAACAACCAGGTCGACGCCTTCCGTCAGACACTCGGTGAATTCGATCCGGAACGCGTCCACTTTATGGTCTGCCAACACCAGGATGACGAAGTGGAAGCCGGTCTTGAGCATTTGCATGAACTGTATCAGGCGATGCGCAACGACAAGCGTGAGCCGGGCAAACTGAGTGAGCTGAAATTCGGCCTCGAATGCGGCGGCTCTGATGGCCTTTCCGGCATCACCGCCAACCCGATGCTGGGGCGTTTCTCGGATTACGTAATCGGCAACGGTGGCACTACCGTGCTGACCGAAGTCCCAGAGATGTTCGGCGCGGAACGCATTCTGATGAGTCACTGCCGCGACGAAAGTACCTTTGAAAAGACCGTCACCATGGTCAACGACTTCAAACAGTACTTTATCGCGCATAATCAGCCGATTTACGAAAACCCATCACCGGGTAATAAAGCGGGCGGGATCACCACGCTTGAAGAGAAATCACTGGGTTGCACGCAAAAAGCGGGTGCCAGCCAGGTGGTGGACGTGCTGCGTTACGGTGAGCGTCTGAAAACCCACGGTTTAAACCTGCTGAGCGCACCCGGTAACGATGCTGTTGCCACCAGCGCGTTGGCCGGCGCGGGCTGCCATATGGTGCTGTTCAGTACCGGTCGCGGTACGCCATACGGTGGTTTTGTGCCGACGGTGAAAATCGCCACTAACAGCGAACTGGCGGCGAAGAAAAAACACTGGATCGACTATGATGCCGGTCAGTTGATTCACGGCAAAGCGATGCCGCAACTGCTGAGCGAGTTCGTGGATGTGATCGTCGATATCGCGAACGGCAAAAAGACCTGTAACGAGAAAAACGATTTCCGTGAACTGGCTATTTTCAAAAGCGGCGTCACGCTCTGATTGATGATTATCTTTCGCGCCACGCCTGAGTTGGCTGCGTTCATTCACCCCGGTCGCTTACTTGTGTAAACGACCGGGGATTTGTGAGCTTGCCGCTTTGGCTGGCGCGAAATCTTTTGGTAAATGCCTCCCGGCAGGCATTGAGTGATGTGCTGCTTTATCCCAAATCCTACAAGGAATTTTCATGACCACGTATTGGCTTGCCCAGGGCGTTGGTGTCATTGCCTTTCTGATTGGTATTACAACCTTTATCAACCGTGATGAACGGCGCTTCAAAAAACAACTCTCGGTCTACAGCGCCATTATCGGCGTACATTTCTTTCTGATGGGCGCATTTCCTGCCGGCTCCAGCGCCATGCTTAACGCCATTCGCACCCTGATTACTTTGCGTACCCGTAGCGTGTGGATAATGGCGCTGTTTATTGTGCTTACCGGTGGCTTAGGGCTGGCGAAATTTCACCATCCCATGGAGTTGTTACCTGTTGCCGGTACGATCGTCAGCACCTGGGCGCTGTTTCGTTTTAAAGGCCTGCCGATGCGCTGCGTGATTTGGTGCTCAACCGGTTGCTGGGTGATCCACAATATCTGGCTCGGATCGATTGGCGGTTCGCTGATCGAAGGCAGCTTTTTAGTGATGAATGGCCTGAACATTATCCGCTTCTGGCGCATGCAAAAACGCGGCATCGACCCGTTTAAAGTCGAGACCGCGCAGCAAGAGAAACCGGCTGCCCGGTGAAGGCAGCCAAAAAGATTAGTTACGCAGAGGATTATTCACCAGCCGCTCATCTTCCGCCTGGCACACCGCCGCGGTAAACAGCACATCGGTAGAGGAGTTGAGCGCGGTTTCGCAGGAGTCCTGCAATACGCCGATAATAAAGCCGACCGCTACCACCTGCATCGCCACATCGTTGGAAATACCAAACATATTGCAGGCCAGCGGGATCAGTAGCAGCGAGCCGCCCGCCACACCGGACGCGCCACAGGCACAGAGCGACGCCACCACGCTCAGCAACAGCGCCGTCGGCACATCAACCGTAATGCCCAGCGTATGCACTGCCGCCAGCGCCAGCACGGTAATGGTGATTGCCGCGCCCGCCATGTTAATGGTGGCACCCAGCGGGATAGAAACTGAATAGGTATCGCGATCGAGATTCAGCTTCTCGCACAGCGCCATGTTCACGGGAATATTCGCCGCTGAACTGCGGGTGAAAAAGGCGGTGACGCCGCTTTCGCGCAGGCAGGTAAAGACCAGCGGGAAAGGATTGCGGCGGATCTTCCAGTACACCAGCAGCGGGTTAACCACCAGTGCGACAAACGCCATGCAGCCCACCAGCACCACCAGCAGTTGCGCATAGCCTAACAGTGCGCCAAAACCGGATGTCGCAAGGGTAGATGAGACGAGGCCGAAAATGCCGATCGGCGCAAAGCGGATCACGATCCGCACCATAAAGGTCACCGCGCCGGCCATATCCTGTACCAGATTTTTGGTGCTCTCGTTACTGTGGCGCAGCGCGAAGCCCAGCCCCACGGCCCACACCAGAATGCCGATGTAGTTCGCGTCCATGATCGCAGTCACCGGGTTGGCGATCATGCTGGTCAGTAAACCGCGCAACACCTCCACGATGCCGGATGGCGGCGCGACATCATTGGCGCCTGGCACAAGCTGAAGCGTGGAAGGGAAGAGGAAACTGACCAGCACGGCGGTCAGCGCGGCAGTGAACGTGCCTAACAGGTAAAGCACCAGAACCGGGCGCAGATGCGTCTTTTGCCCTTGTTGATGACTGGCGATGGAGGCCATTACCAGCATTAACACCAGAACCGGTGCCACCGCTTTTAACGCGCTGACGAAAAGCGTGCCCAGAATACCTGTCGCAATAGCGGCGGGAGTGGAGATCCACGCCAGTAAAATACCCAGAATTAAGCCAATAAGAATTTGTTTCACCAGGCTGCCATCAATCAAGCGTTGCAGTAACCCGGTGGAGCGGTGCGTTGTCATGCCATGTTCCTTTCGTGTTGTGGAGTCGCATCCCGCATGCCTTTTTAGGGTGGCATTTGTCAGGATGTAACATTTGATTGCAGAAAGGAGTATATGGACTCTGTGGCAACACGGAAGGGGTAACAGCGCACTTTTCCGGCCTGGCGCGGCTTTTTGATTTTTTGTGTTAACGTTTTGTGATAAAGGCGACAAGGCTGATGAAATGGCCGCTCCGCACACTGGCAGAGCGGCCATTTACGGCTTACGCCCTATTTTTCTTGTCGTTCTGGTGGTTAACCCACGCGTTGAGCAGCATGGTTAGCACAAGGATGCCGCCCACCACGCCAAGCGAGATGGCGATCGGAATATGGAAGAAATCGACAATCAGCATCTTAATGCCGATAAACACCAGAATGACCGACAAACCATATTTGAGCATCGAGAAACGCTCCGCTACGCCCGCCAGCAGGAAGTACATCGCACGCAGGCCCAGAATCGCAAACAAGTTTGAAGTCAGCACGATAAACGGATCGGTGGTCACGGCAAAAATCGCCGGGATACTGTCGACCGCGAAAATCACATCACTCAGCTCAACCAGAATCAGCACCAGCAGCAGCGGCGTGGCAAACAGCAGGCCATTTTTACGCACGAAAAAGTGCTCATTTTCGATGGTGTCGGTCATGCGTAAATGGCTGCGCAGCCAGCGCACCAGCGGTTTGTCGCCGATCCCGGTTTCGTCCTCTTTCGCCAGCGCCATTTTCACCCCGGTAAAGAGCAGGAAGGCACCAAAGACATACAGCAGCCACGAGAACTGGGTGATAAGCCAGCTGCCAGCGAAAATCATAATCGTGCGCAGCACAATCGCGCCGAGCACGCCGTAAACCAGCACCCGGCGCTGCAACGCGGCCGGTACAGCGAAGTAGCTAAACAGCATCAGCCAGACGAAGACGTTATCGACCGCCAGCGCTTTTTCAATCAAATACCCGGTGAGAAACGCCAGCGCCTGCGTGTCGGCAACGGCGCGTCCTTCGGTTTGCGTGAGATACCACCAGAAAGCGGCGTTGAATAGCAGGGAGAGGCTGACCCAAACCACAGACCAGGCGGCCGCCTGCTTCATGGTCATCGTATGGACGCCGCGACGCCCCTGAAGCAGAAGGTCGATGGCCAGCATAATCACGACCACAATCGCGAAGCCGCCCCATAACATCGGTGTGCCGACAGTATTCATTGTGTGAATCCTTACCTGAAAACAAAAAAGGCTAACATCGGAAGAGGTTAGCCGTTTGCTTTAGGTGCAATGGATCCTCGCCTTCCGGCAAGGTCTCACTTACGTCTGGAAAGACGCCCGGCGACCGGATGCATATACGCATCGTAATGACGATCCACCGGCAATGAAGTTACTCCCCTTTGCAGGTAACAAAATATGTCAGCACATTGATTCCGTCAATGTGAAACCCTGCAGGCTTTACGAACCTTTACGCCGGAAGCTGTTCGCCAATGTCATCTGCCGGGAACACAACGCCAATCTGGCGGCGAATTTCCGTCAGCAGTTTTGCCGTGACCCGGCTGACATCCAGCCCTGGATGGTTGACTTCGTTCTCTTCCACCAGGCGGGCAAAGGTTTCCGCTTCATACAGCATGGTATTGATGTGCTGCGGCTGTGTCAGTTCCTGCGCTTTGCCGCCGCGCGGCACGAACGAGACTTTCTGGCATTCAGAGATTTTCTCAATCACCAGCGATCCGGCTTCACCCTGAATTTCGCTCGGCAGCACTGAATCACTCACTTTTGAGTGTTGCAGCGTGACGCTGAAATCACCGTAATCCATCACCACTACGCCATGCGCATCCACGCCGCTTTCCAGCAGGCTGGCGGTGGCCTGAACGCTGTGCGGCTCGCCCCACAGCGCCACGGCGGACGCCAGACAGTAAAAGCCGATATCCATAATTGAACCGTTAGAAAACGCCGGATTGAAGGTGTTCGGGTTTTCTCCGTCCAGGTAGCGCTGGTAGCGCGACGAATACTGGCAGTAGTTGATAAAGGCTTTACGGAGCTTACCCACTTTGGCCAGCGTTTGTTTCAGCAATATAAAATTCGGCAGGCTGGCGGTTTTGAACGCTTCAAACAGCACCACCTGATTTTCCCTGGCGCAGGCGATAGCCGCTTCCACTTCACGCAGGTTGGAGGCCAGCGGTTTTTCGCAGATCACATGCTTTTTGTGACGCAGAAAAAGCTGGGTCTGCGGGAAGTGCAGGGAATTCGGGCTGGCAATATAAACCGCGTCAATCGCATCGCTTTGCGCCATATCCTCAAGCGAGGTAAACAGATGTTCGACCGGGTAGTCGTTGGCGAAAGTTTGCGCCTGTTCAAGGCTGCGGGAAAAAACGGCGGTGAGTTTATATTTGCCCGTTTCATGGGCGGCATCGACAAACTGGCGGGTGATCCAGTTCGTACCTATGACAGCGAAACGTATCATACAGGCGCTAATTCTCCGTAAAAGGGATCTTTGGCCACTCTACCACGACGAGATGACAAAACCAGTGCACTGCCCCGCACAAGCACAAAAGGCCATGGTCAAAATGTCACCCGTTGCGATCCAGCGTAAGCTGCGTCAGCCACAACCGCGTATCAAACTCAAGCTGGTGGTACTGCGGCTCCATATAGCAGCACAACTGGTAGAACGCTTTGTTGTGCTCTTTCTCTTTCAGATGCGCAAGCTCGTGAACTACGATCATCCGCAAGAAGGCTTCTGGCGCGTCGCGAAACACCGTGGCGACGCGGATTTCCGCTTTGGCTTTTAACTTGCCGCCCTGCACACGCGAGACCGCCGTATGCAGGCCGAGCGCGTTGTTTAACACATGGATTTTACTGTCATACATCACTTTATTCACCGGCGCGGCGTTACGCAGATACTGATTTTTCAACTCTTGCGTATAGTGATAAAGCGCTTTATCGGTGGTGATGTCGTGGCTTTCCGGGTAGCGCTTTTTCAGCACCTCGCCCTGCCGGTTCTGTTCAATCAGGGCAGTAACCTGCGTCAGCAGGGATTCAGGGTAGCCCTGAAGATAGGTCAGCTTGTTCATGGCGAAATGTGTTTACATCTCCGGATAATTAAGCGATAAAACGCGCGAATTTTAGCATTACGGAGGGGCGATGAGCCAGGTTGAGTTAAACGGACAATCATTCACTTTAGACAGATTCCCTGTCGGCGTGGAAGAGGCGTCGCTACAGGCGTGGGACGCGGCGGATGAGTATCTGCTGCAACAGGTGAATGAGGTCGATGGCCCGGTTCTTATTTTTAACGACAGCTTCGGCGCGCTGGCCTGTGCGCTGGCGTCGCATCGCCCTGTTTCCGTCAACGACTCCTGTATCGCGGAGCTGGCGACGCAGCATAACTTGCGCATTAACGATCTGGACGAAACCGCCGTTACGCTGCAAGACAGCCTGCGTCCGCTGCCTGCAAACCCGTCGTTAGTGCTTATCAAAGTGCCAAAACAGCTGGCGCTGCTTGAGCAGCAACTGCGTGCGCTGCGCAACGTGGTGACACCGCAAACGCGGATTATCGCCGGGGCGAAAGCGCGCGATATCCACAACTCGACGTTAGCGCTGTTTGAAAAAATTCTTGGGCCGACTACCACCACGCTGGCATGGAAAAAAGCGCGGCTTATCAACTGTACGTTTAGCGCGCCTGCGCTTGACGAGAGTGCCATGCTCGCCAGTTGGAAACTGGATGGCACGAACTGGACTATCCATAACCATGCCAACGTCTTTTCCCGCAGCGGGCTGGATATAGGCGCGCGATTTTTCCTGCAACATCTGCCGGAAAACGTTGACGGTGAGATGGTTGATCTGGGCTGTGGTAACGGTGTGATTGGTTTAACACTGCTGGCGCAAAACCCGAACAGCCGTGTGTTGTTCACCGACGAGTCGGCGATGGCGGTAGCTTCCGCGCGGCTTAATGTGGAAACGAACCTGCCGGAAGCGGTGGAGCGCAGCGAATATATGATTAATAACTCGCTGTCCGGCGTGGAGCCGGACAGGTTTGATGCGATAATGTGTAACCCGCCGTTCCACCAGCAGAGCGCGATTACCGATCATATTGCCTGGCAGATGTTTAACGATGCGCGTTACTGCCTGAAATATGGCGGCGAGCTGCGCATTGTCGGCAACCGCCATCTCGACTATTTCCGCAAGCTAAAACGCGTATTTGGCAACTGCGAAACCCTCGCCACCAACAACAAGTTCGTGGTGCTTAAAGCGGTGAAAGTGCGTAAGAAACGCTAACGGAAAGTGGCCCGCTTTGCGGGCCACTTTGTTATCCATAGAAACCCCCCAGCCAGGCTGGGGTCGGAAAGCTTTAAGCCAGTTATTTTAAATTACCAGCGCCAGCTTTGTTCCTTGCGCAATCGCCCGGCGGGCATCCAGCTCCAGCGCCACATCGCAGCCACCGATTAAATGCACTGTTTTACCTGCTTCGCGCAGCGGTTCCGCCAGCTCGCGTTTTGGCTCCTGGCCTGCGCAGATCACCACATGATCGACGGCTAACAGTTGGGGTTCGCCGCCGATCAACAGATGCAAACCGGCATCGTCGATCTTTTGATAACTGACCGACGGGATCATTTTTACCCCGCGCGACAGCAACGTGGCACGGTGGATCCAGCCAGTCGTTTTCCCAAGGCCTTCACCAGGTTTACTGGCTTTACGCTGCAACATCACAATGCGCCGCGGGCTTTTCGGCAACTGCGGCCCTTCCGGGCGCAAACCGCCGACTTCATTCAGGCTGGTATCAATACCCCATTCCACACAAAACTCGGCGATGTTCTGGCTGGTTGGCTCGCCCGGCTGGCTTAAATACATCGCGGTATCAAAGCCAATCCCGCCGCAGCCAATAATGGCCACACTTTCGCCCACCGGCGCTTTATCGCGCAGCACATCGAGGTAGTTCAGCACTTTCGGATGATCGATCCCGTCGATCGGCGGCATTCGCGGTTCAATGCCGCTGGCAAGGATCACCTCGTCAAAGCCCAGCAGGGTGGTCGGATCGACGCGTTGATTCAGGCGCAACGTAACACAGGTCAGATCGATCATCCGCCGGTAGTAACGCAGCGTTTCGTAGAACTCCTCTTTGCCGGGGATCTGTTTGGCGACATTAAACTGCCCGCCAATCTCCGCCTGGGCGTCAAACAGCGTCACGCTGTGCCCGCGCGCGGCGGCATTAATGGCGAACGCCAGCCCGGCGGGGCCTGCGCCGACCACCGCCAGATTTTTCTTTTGCACAGCGGGAAGCACCGGCATCAGCGTTTCATGGCAGGCGCGGGGGTTTACAAGGCAGGAGGTGACGTTGCCAACGAAGATCTGATCCAGGCAGGCCTGGTTACAACCGATGCAGGTGTTGATCTCATCCGCACGGCCAGTCTGCGCTTTCGACATAAACTCGGCATCGGCCAGAAACGGGCGCGCCATCGACACCATATCGGCATCACCGCGCGCGAGGATCTCGTCGGCAACTTGCGGATCGTTAATACGGTTGGTGGTGATAAGCGGCACCTTCACTTTGCCTTTCAGCTTACGTGTGACCCAACTAAACGCGCCGCGCGGCACTGGTGTGGCAATGGTTGGGATGCGCGCTTCGTGCCAGCCAATACCGGTATTAATAATCGTCGCGCCTGCGGCTTCCACTGCCTGCGCCAGCGCGATGGTTTCCTCAAGCGTACCGCCGCCTTCGACCAGATCCAGCATCGACAGGCGATAGATAATGATAAAGTCGCTGCCGACGCGCTCGCGCACGGCGCGTACCACTTCCAGTGCAAAGCGCATGCGTCGGGCATAATCACCGCCCCATTCATCTTCACGATGATTGGTGCGCGCGGCGAGAAATTCGTTAATCAGGTAGCCCTCAGAACCCATCACCTCAACGCCGTCGTAACCGGCCTGCTGCGCCAGCGCGGCGCAACGGGCGAAATCATCAATCAGCGTCAGAATCTCATCATGGCTCAACGCGTGTGGCATAAAGCGGTTGATCGGCGCCTGTAACGCCGACGGCGCAACCAGGTGCGGCTGATAACTGTAGCGCCCGGTGTGCAGAATTTGCAGGGCGATTTTGCCGCCTTCCTCGTGCACTGCGTCGGTGATTTGCCGGTGATGGGGAAGCTGGCTGACATCATGCAGCACCGCGCCGCCCTCCATAGTGACGCCGGAAAGGGCTGGCGCAACACCGCCAGTGACTATCAGCCCGACACCATGACGGGCGCGTTCGGCATAAAATGCCGCCAGCCGCTCTGCGCCGTCCGGACGCTCCTCCAGACCGGTGTGCATTGAACCCATCAGCACACGGTTTTTTAACGTGGTAAAGCCCAGATCGAGTGGGGCGAACAGCGACGGGTAGTGGCTCATGCTCTCTTCCAATGTAAAATTATTGTTATGTGGTCGGATGAGTTCTACTTTAGCCGTCGCGGCAGAAAAGGGAAAAGGCGGAGCGAATGATTGTGATGGGATTCAAATATCCCTCTCCCACGCGGGAGAGGGAAAAGCGCGTCAGGCGCCGGTTGTTAAGCCGGGTGCCTGCCACAAAGAGGTGGTTAAACCGCTGTCGACCAGCCCGAGCTGCTCGGCGTAGACTTTCTGCCACTTCAGCATCATGGTGTCGTACAGCTCGCGATATTCCGGGTTTGGCGTAAATTCCCGACTCCAGCGCACCAGCCGTTCGCCGGTGGCGGCCATATCGTCATACAACCCGGCGCCGACACCCGCGGCGATAGCGCAGCCCAGCGCGGTGGCCTCCTTCACTTCCGGCACGCGTACCGGCAGGCCTGTGACATCACTTAAAATCTGGCTCCACAACGCGCCTTTCGCACCGCCACCGGCGAAGACCAGGCTTGCGAACTGTACGCCGGAAAAGCGCGAAATCTGCGCCAGATTGCAGGCGGAAACAATGGCGGCGTTCTCTTCCAGCGCGCGGAACAGCGTGGCTTTGTTGCATTTTTCCGGGTCGATGGAGAGGTTAATAAACGACGGCGCGGCGTGATACCACTGCTTAAAGTGCATGGCATCGGAGAAAATGGGCATCACGCCCCATGAACCCGCCGGCACCCGGCCAGCCATCTCTTCCAGTAAGGTATAGGCGTCAATGCCCATCCGATCGGCAATCAACTTTTCTTCGGCGCAAAACGCGTCGCGGAACCAGCGCATGGTCAGGCCGGTAAAAAAGCTTATCGACTCGGCTTGCACCATGCCTGGAATAACATGCGGATTGACGCGGATATTCATTTCCGGATCGGTGCGCACCTGCGGCAGGTTCACCACTTGCTGCCAGAATGTGCCGCCGAGCACGGCGGTTTGCCCGGCGCGAACCACGCCAAGCCCAAGGCTGCCGAGCTGTACATCACCGCCGCCCATCACTACCGGTGTGCCTTCCCGCAGGCCGCACTCTTGTGCCGCCAGGTGAGTGACTTCGCCCAACAGGCTGCCGGTCTCTTTCACCGGTGATAACAGATCCGGACGTAACCCGGCCATATCCAGCAAATCAGGTCGCCAGTCGCGGGTAAAGAGATCGAGCATACCGGTGGTTCCGGCATTGGAAGGATCCACCGCTAACCAGCCGGAAAGACGCGAGGCCAGCCAGTCGCTGATCATGGTGATAGTGGCGGTATCGCGGTAAATGTCGGGACGGTGATGCGCCAGCCACAGCAAACGCGGCATGGCGCTGAGCGCCAGTGTCTGCCCGGAAACGCTGTAGACTTCGGCTTCAAACTGCCAGTCATGGATCTCTTTTAACTCGGCAACTTCATGGCTGGCGCGGGAATCCACATTGGCGCACGCCCAGATGGCGTCGCCATTGGCGTTATACAGCACGATGCCTTCGCGCATGGAGCAACAGGCGACTGACTGGATATCCGCGCCGCTCAGACCGGCGTTTTTCAGCGCCTGACGGATGCACTGGCAGGCAAGTTGCCAGTTGGTGTTGAGGTCGAACTCCATTGAGCCGGGGACGTTTTCCACGCTGAGGTGTTTCCACTCGGCCTGGCCGACGGCAATTTGCCGTCCGCTTAAGTCGAAGATCACTGCCCGAATGCTGCCAGTTCCTGCATCTAACGCTAAAAGGTAACTCATGGGTTTTGCCCCCTCGCAAGCATCATAGATAAAACTGTGATCCTCGTACGGTCGTAAATATAGTTCAGCGCCTACGCTTTTGAACATTCTTCAGTCACAAAATCACTTGTTCTATCACAGCTTTTTGCGGGAGGCAGGATGGCGGATGTAGATGACATCAAAGATGGCAAAGACTTTGGACTGGGCACCGCGCAGCAAAATGTGCCTTTCACGCTGAAGGGCTGCGGTGCGCTGGACTGGGGCATGCAATCGCGGCTGGCAAGGATCTTTAACCCACAGAGTAACCGCACGGTGATGCTGGCGTTCGATCACGGCTATTTCCAGGGGCCGACCACCGGGCTTGAGCGTATTGATCTGTCGATTGCACCGCTGTTCGCGCAAACCGATGTGCTGATGTGTACGCGCGGCATTTTGCGCAGTGTGGTGCCGCCCGCCACCAATAAACCGGTGGTGCTGCGCGCCTCCGGTGGCAACTCAATCCTCGCCGAACTCTCTAACGAATGTGTGGCGGTGGCGATGGAAGATGCGCTACGGCTGAACGTCTGCGCGGTAGCGGCGCAAATTTATATTGGCAGCGAGTATGAGCACCAGTCGATCAACAACATCATCAAGCTGGTGGATGCGGGCAACCGTTACGGTATGCCGACGATGGCGGTGACCGGCGTGGGGAAAGAGATGACGCGCGACGCGCGTTACTTTTCGCTGGCCAGCCGTATCGCCGCCGAAATGGGCGCGCAGTTTGTGAAAACCTACTTTGTTGAAGAGGGGTTTGAAAAAGTCACCGCCAGTTGCCCGGTGCCGATCGTGATTGCTGGTGGGAAAAAATTACCCGAGCAGGAGGCGCTGGAGATGTGTTTCCGCGCGATTGATCAGGGCGCGTCGGGCGTGGATATGGGGCGCAATATTTTCCAGTCCAGCGCGCCGCTCGCCATGCTCAAGGCGGTAAAAAAAGTGGTACACGAGCACATGCACGCCCGTGAGGCGTACCAGTTCTGGCTGGAGGAGAAACAAGGAGAGCAACCATGAATGTGACGCTGGTAGAAATCAATATTAAACCGGACAGGGTAGATGAGTTTTTACAGGTGTTTCGCGCCAATCATGAAGGCGCGATCCGCGAGCCGGGGAATCTGCGTTTTGATGTGCTGCAGGATCCGAAAGTGAAAACCCGCTTTTTTATTTATGAAGCGTATTGGGATGAAGCCGCAGTGCTGGCGCATAAAGAGACGCCGCACTACCTGGCGTGTGTGGAGAAGCTGGAAGAACTGATGTCGGAACCGCGCAAAAAACGCAGCTTTATTGGTTTACTGCCGGAGTAACCATCCGCTTTCCTGGCGGCATTGATCGCGCCTGCAAACGATGTTTTAACGTGAGATTCAAATCTCAACACAATAGGGCAGAAAAGCTGAACGTATTGATAACCACTCATTTTCCATAAGCAATAAAAAACCCTCTCCCGGCGGGAGAGGGTTTTATGCGTCTGTTTACGCCAGCTCTTCGGTAACCCGCAGTGCTGCCAGCGCATTGGCTGCCGCTTTCAGCACTTCCTCACACTGCTCGATGGTCAGCGTCAGCGGCGGTTCGATACGAATGGTTTTCGCGTTATTCAATGTTCCGGCGACCAGCACCCGCTGGCGGAACATCTCACTGGCAAAGTTGTAGCCCGTTTCGTTATCGACAAACTCAATCGCCATCAGCATCCCGCGACCGCGCGCATCCTGCACCAGATCCGGATATTGACGTACCAGCGCTCGGAAGCCGTCCAGCAGCATGTCGCCTTTCTGCTCCGCCTGAGCAGGCAGGTTCTCTTCCAACAGCACATTGATGGTTGCCAGCGCTGCCGCACACGCCAGCGGGTTACCGCCAAAGGTGGTGGTGTGCAGGAAGGGGTTATCAAACAGCACCGAGAACACCTCTTCAGTGGCGACAGTGGCACCAATCGGCATCACGCCGCCGCCCAGCGCTTTCGCCAGGCACAAAATGTCTGGCTGCACGTTTTCGTGTTCGCAGGCGAACATTTTGCCTGTACGACCCATGCCGGTTTGCACTTCGTCAAAAATGAGCAGTGCGCCAAACTCATCACACAGCTTACGTACCGCTGGCAGATAACCGGCAGGTGGTAAGATCACGCCACCTTCACCCTGGATCGGCTCCAGGATCACGGCGGCGACATCATCACCGGTTTTCCGGCATTCGCTAAGCAGCGTACGCATCGCTTCTATGTCGCCAAACGGCACATGGCGGAAGCCCGGCAGCAGCGGCATAAAGGGTTTGCGGAAGGTCGATTTCGCCGTTGCCGACAATGCGCCCAGCGACTTACCGTGGAACGCGCCGCTGGTGGCGACAAAGGTGAATTTGCCGCGCGGTGACTGGTACGCTTTGGCCAGTTTCAGCGCCGCTTCGACGGATTCTGTTCCGCTATTGCTAAAGAAGCTGTATTTCAGTTTGCCGGGCGTCAGTGCCGCCAGCGTTTTGGCCAGCATCGCGCGTAATGGATCGAGCAATTCCTGGCTATGCAGAGGTTGTTTCGCGAGTTGATTCTGTACGGCGGAAACCACAACTGGATTACGGTGCCCCACATTGAAAATTCCAAATCCACCCAGGCAATCTAAAAACTCCTGCCCCTGGGTGTCGACAAGCGTGTTCAAACTGCCAGCTTGCCACTCTACGGCTCCGTAATCCCCGCCGGCGGTAACAGATTTTCGATACTCTAAAAACCCCGGATTGACATGCTCTTTAAAGTAATCCACCACCTCTCGGTTTAATGCTTTCATCTCCTCATGGTCGAGCGTTCGCTTTTCAATGAGATTCAGTGCGTGAGCGCTGCACGCTAATGCCGATGCGCTGGAAGGTAACCTGTTCAAAATGGGCTCCAGGGGCTCGCGTATCACATGATACCGATTTAAGTATTGCAGGGATTACGCCACTTCGGTGCGGGAAGCATAAATCGGGATAATTGCCAGGGGAAAATGAAGGTGCGCAAAATTTAATCATGCCGTTACGTTAATATTTTGTATCTTTTGTGATTAAAAATTGTTCGCTTGCAGAGAGGAGATGAGTGGCATTGCGCTCATATGGTGCAATAAATGCGCGATTATAGGGCGTTTGTGTTAGGAAAACTCAGTGATAACATGACGAAATTATTAAAATCATAGGGTTAACGAGCCCACGAAAATCAGGGTTTTATTGCAAATTGCGATCTAAATCAAATTTAACAACTAAAGATAAACCCATTATCGCCGAAATAACATTCGCAGTAATTTTTAACAGCAATATAACCTGCATAGGACGCAATCATGTCTTCTCCTCCTTATGTCAGCCAACAGCGCTTTATGCTGGAGGATGACACCACGCTGATGTCGACAACGGACCAGCAAAGTTACATTACCCACGCCAACGACGCGTTTATCCATGCCAGTGGCTACTCCCACAGTGAGTTGCTCGGCCAACCCCATAACCTTGTTCGCCACCCGGATATGCCTAAAGCGGCATTTGCCGATATGTGGTACACCCTGAAGCAGGGCGAGCCGTGGAGCGGCATCGTCAAAAACCGACGTAAAAATGGCGATCATTACTGGGTGCGGGCCAACGCCGTTCCCATGGTGCGCGATGGCAAAGTCACCGGCTACATGTCGATTCGCACCGAGGCGAAAGATGAGGAGATCGCCGCTGTTGAACCGTTGTACAAAGCGTTAAATGAAGGGCGCTGCAACAAACGTGTCTATAAAGGCCTGGTCATTAGCAAACACTGGTGGGGGAAACTGGCAGGCATGCCGCTACGCTGGCGTGCGCGTGGCGTAATGACGTTGTTGTGGGCTGCGCAATTTATCGGGTTGTGGTTTACCGGCGCAGGCGGCCTGCCGCTGGCGGTGAGCACCCTGGCGATGCTGCTGGGCTGCCTGGCATTTGAGTGGCAAATTGTTCGCCCGGCGGAAAATGTGGCGCGTCAGGCGCTGAGTGTCGCCACCGGGGAGCGCAATAGCGTGCAACCGCTGAACCGCAGCGATGAGCTGGGGCTGACATTGCGGGCGATCGGGCAACTGGGGCTGATGTGCCGTTGGTTGATCAATGACGTTTCAACTCAGGTTCACAGTGTGCGTAGCGGCAGTGAAACGCTGGCGAAAGGTAATGAAGATCTGAATGAACGCACGCGCCAGACGGTGGTAAATGTGCAGCAGACGGTTGCCACCATGAGCCAGATGGCGGCATCGGTACAAAACAACTCGCAAACGGCATCGGCGGCAGATGAGCTCTCCAGCTCCGCCAGTAGCGCCGCGACGCACGGCGGCAAAGCAATGGAGACGGTGGTGAAAACCATGGACGAGATTGCCGACAGCACCGGACGCATTGGATCTATTACCAAGCTGATTAATGACATCGCTTTCCAGACCAATATTCTGGCGCTGAATGCCGCGGTAGAAGCCGCCAGAGCAGGCGAGCAGGGCAAAGGATTTGCGGTGGTGGCGGGGGAAGTGCGTCACCTGGCGAGCCGCAGCGCCAGCGCGGCGAATGATATTCGTAAGCTGATCGACGCCAGCGCCAGTAAAGTGCAGTCTGGTTACGACCAGGTGCATGCCGCAGGCCGGACGATGGAAGATATTGTCAATCAGGTGCAAAACGTCACCGCGCTGATTGGCCAGATTAGCCAGTCGACCTCTGAGCAGGCGACGGGGCTTTCCGAATTGACGCGTGCGGTGGCGGAGCTGGATGCCATCACCCAGAAAAACGCGGGCCTGGTCGAGGAGAGCGCGGCGGTGTCGGCAATGGTTAAACACCGCGCAGACCGCCTGCAGGATGCTGTATCCGTCTTGCACTGATCGCGTTTTAAAGAACAAAAAACCGTCCGTCACCTTACGGGCGGTTTTTTATTAATTAATTTTCCTGCCGCCATCATTTTATGTGATGGTGATGTGTATTATTTGTTAATTTATTATTAAATTAAATTCATTTTGCGAAGTATAATTATATTCCACGTTTGTTTATTTAAATTTTAATTAACTTTAATGTAGTGTCATTAATATCTGTTGTGAATATATATAGCTGAACACATATAACGATCGATAAATAACAATTAATCGTTGCTGGCTATCAGAAGATTCATTAAGTAACTAAAAAAACGATCAAACTCATAAAGTTAGCGCTAACGTTACCGATAACGGCTAGTGGCTGCATTCTTTTAATTTGCGCCAGGGACTTAAGCGTGCCATTTGGGTGAAGGCGCGGAACTTTCGTCAATAAAATAATCAAACCCATGGAGAATATATGTTTTTACACGATGTAAAAATCAGCACGAAATTATTTCTGGCGTTCGGCTTTTTTATTGCGTTAATGGTAGTGAGTTCCTGTCTGTCACTCTTCAGCCTGAACCGCGCGAATAACGGAATGCAAGAGATCGTATACGAAGATTATCCAACCACGGTAAAAGCCAATCAGCTTATTGATAATTTCCAGACCTTTGTCAGCACTCAGCAGTTGATGTTGCTGGATAGCGACGGCAAATGGAGCGGGGAGTCGCAAAAGCAACTTACCGAGATTAGCGCCCATATTACGGCTCTGCTGGAAGACTTATCCAAAAACCTGCGCGATAGCAAATCACAGCAAATCCTCGCGGATATCCGCACTGTTCGTCAGCAGTACCTTGATTCCCGCTTCCGTATCCTCGATCTGGTGAAAAAGGGCGATCGCG
Source organism: Kosakonia pseudosacchari (assembly GCF_015167415.1). Taxonomy (NCBI): domain Bacteria; kingdom Pseudomonadati; phylum Pseudomonadota; class Gammaproteobacteria; order Enterobacterales; family Enterobacteriaceae; genus Kosakonia; species Kosakonia pseudosacchari. Next base: position 4,253,839 of record NZ_CP063425.1, on the reverse strand, counting down.
GGGGGGCGATTCAGGAGATGATGACCAACACCATTAAAATCCAGAATGCGTATAAAGAGCGTGTACTGGCGCTGATAGCGATTCAGGATGGACAGATGCGCACGGCGGGCACGCAGGTGCAGAACGACTTCGTTTCTAACCGTTTGATGCTGATCCTGCTGGCGGTTGTTAGTATCGGCATGGGCAGCCTGATTGGCTGGTATATCGTACGCATGATCACTCGCCCGTTGAGAGAAGCGGTGACTTTTGCTGAAGCGATTGCCGATGGCGATTTAACCCGCACCATTGATTCCCGCCATCGCGATGAAACCGGCGTGTTGCTGCGTGCGCTGATGGAGATGAAAAACCGCCTTGTCGAGATTGTTCACCAGGTGCAAAACGGCTCTGAGAGTATCTCCAGCGCGGCGGCGCAGATTGTGGCTGGTAACCAGGATCTGGCGGCCCGAACCGAAGAGCAGGCCAGTTCCGTCGAGCAGACGGCGGCGTCTATGGAGCAGATCACCGCAACAGTGAAAAACACCGCCGATCACACCGCCGAAGCGACGCACCTTTCCGCCGATGCCGCAACGGTGGTGAAAAACAATGGCGAAATGATGAAGCAGGTTACCGAGAAGATGCGTGTGATTAACGACACCTCGAACCGGATGTCGGACATCATCAACCTGATTGACGCGATTGCCTTCCAGACTAACATTCTGGCGCTCAACGCGGCGGTCGAAGCGGCGCGCGCCGGTGAGCACGGTCGTGGCTTTGCCGTGGTGGCCGGTGAAGTACGCCAGTTAGCGCAAAAGAGTGCCTCCTCTGCCAACGACATTCGCCATCTGATTGAAAGCTCAACCAGCCAGACCCGCGAAGGTATGGCGCTGGTCGAAGAAGCCAGCGCGCTGATTAACGGCATGGTCAGTAATGTGGAAGAGATGGATGTTATCCTGCGCGAAATTGGCCAGGCAAGCCGCGAGCAGACCGATGGTATTTCGCAGATTAACAGCGCGATTGGCCTGATTGACTCGACTACCCAGCAGAACTCCAGCCTGGTGGAAGAGTCTGTGGCGGCGGCAGCAGCTCTGAACGATCAGGCGTTGCATCTGCGCGAGCTGGTACAGGTATTCCGCCTGCGCGACGTGCCACAGGCAGTTTAATCGAGTTGTGAAATCTCCAGCGCTGCGCGGTCGATAATGCCAATTATCTGTTTAAGCTGCGTGGCGCTGACTTCCCCCTGATTCACCCGTAAATCCAGCACGGCTTTAAAGTTCTCCAGCGCCCGCTTCATCTGCGGGTTTTTGCGTAACTGATAGCCAACGTTGCGCGCTTTAATGCGCTCCTCAATTTGCGTCAGCAACGGCTGATTTTCCGCCAGCCACTGTCTGCCCGGCGGCGTGATGGCGATCATTCTGCGCCCGTTTTCTTCATCGCCAACGGTAATAAATTGCTGCTCTTGCAGGAAATCCAGTGTCGGGTAAATCACGCCTGGGCTGGGTGTGTAGTTGCCTTGCGTCAGCGCTTCAATGGCTTTGATCAGCTCATAGCCGTGGCTGGCGTTCTGGCTGAGCAGATGCAGGATCACCAGGCGTAATTCACCGTGACCAAAAAAGCGCTGGCGGCGGCCGCTTCCGTGCCCGTGATGGTGCTCGCTATCGGCATTGCCGTGATGATGGCGCATAGCTGCTTTCTCATATAATTTGATATATCTAATTTATATCTAAAATACTCTGCTTAAACAATGTTGGCGACATTATTTATATTAATTATTTGATTTATAATTGTTTTAATTGTTCTGTTAGCAACCGGTGCGCTTTCGCGTTGCTATATCATAAAAGATCTTGCCTTCTGTCTAATCAACAATCATTATCATTTGCGCAATATTTAGATATATCGTATTCACGTTCACGAAGGCCGATTATGACTACCAATCCTCAACGCTATCCCCGGCGAGTGCGCAATGAGCTGCGCTTTCGCGAGTTAACTGTTTTGCGCGTCGAACGTGCGGGTTCGGGCTTCCAGCGCATTGTGCTCGGCGGCGAGCAACTGGATGGCTTCACCTCCCGTGGCTTTGACGATCACTGCAAAGTTTTCTTCCCGCAACCGGGCACGCACTTTGTGCCGCCAGTGGTGACCGACGAAGGTATCGTCTGGGGCGATGGCCCGCGACCGGCTTCCCGCGACTATACGCCGCTGTACGATGCCGGCCGCCACGAACTGGCGCTGGATTTTTATATTCACGACGGCGGCGTAGCGAGCAGTTGGGCGATGCAGGCGCAGGTGGGTGATCAATTGACTATCGGTGGGCCTCGCGGTTCGCTGGTGGTGCCGGAAGATTACGCCTGGCAACTGTACGTTTGTGACGAGTCCGGCATGCCCGCGCTGCGCCGCCGCCTGGAGGTACTCAGCTTGCTGGCGGTGCGCCCGCAAGTGACGGCAGTGGTAAGCAGTGCGGATGCTGCTTATAAAGACTATTTCGCGGATGTAAACGGTTTTGATATTCAATGGGTGCAGGGGCATAACCCGCAGGCCGTTGCCGACAAGCTGGTGGCGATAAGCGTGCCGGAAAACGACTATTTTATCTGGCTGACCGGGGAAGGGGAGGTCGTAAAATCGTTGATGACGCGCTTTGAATCGGCTGACATCGATCAACACCTGGTGCGTGCGCAAGCTTACTGGCACAAGAAATAAGCGTTAAGCCCGGTGCGATTACCGGGCTCGTTGCGCTCAGGCCACTTCGTCGTACTCGGCTTCGCTGACCTGCTGTTCCAGCGTCTGGCGGATCTCCGCCAGCGCTTTCTCCTGCTGGCGGAAGTAGGTTTCCCTGTCGCCAAGCGTGGAGATCAACTGCCAGGACTCCTCTTTTTCCAGCGTTGCCAGCTCTTCAATCAGGCTGGCAATATGCTGTTTGACCTCAAGAATACGCTGGCGCAGGCGCTGCAGATCGTTGAGACGATCGCTTGCCATTAAGGGTTCCAGCCCTTTTTGCAGGCGGGTCAAAATCGAGCGAATGGTGCTAAGGTCGCCGCGCTGGCGCGCCTGGTTAAGCTGCACCATCATGCTGTGCGCATCGTTTTTCAGTTCGTTATCCACCAGATCCGGGTGGCAAAGCTTACTGGCCTGACGCCACAGGCGTTTCAGCTCATGACGCTCGTCTTCGCTCATCTTCTGCTCAAAGCTAAAGCGTTTTTCCGCGTCGTGCTGCTGCTCCTGGTAGCTTTCATACTCCTGACGCGCTTCGTCACGCGCCTGGCGCGTGGGCTCTTCTTCCCGCGTGAGGCCACGTTCCAGCTCCTGCGCTTCGGCAAGCAGCGAGGCAATCAATTCGCTTTGTTGTTGCAGATGCTTACGTGCTTCTGCCGCCTGCAATGAGTGGGGCGGCATGCTCTGCCAGCGTTTCGTCAATGTCACTAAGACTTCCACCGCTTGCGACAGGTATTTCTGGCAGCGCAGATAATCCGCCTCGCGACGGCGCGCTTCCGCTTCCTGGCGGCGTACCGCCGCTTCAGCCAGCGTTTTACGCAGCCGCAAGATCTGTGACATCAGCGGCCCAAGGCGGGTTAAATAGAGATCGTTGAACTCATCCAGCAACTGGATACGCGCATTGCGTTTATCAATGAGTTCGCGCATTTGCTCTTCCAGCGCTTTCAGCTCCAGCTTGCTGGCGGCCACTTGTGGATCCTGCCAACTGACCACTGAGCGCTGGTTTTGCAGCCAGACGGTGATGGCGCGCATCGCTTCGCTGTAATTTTTCTCTTCAAGCGCGTGAACGATAAACGCTAACTCCGGGTCCGTAACTTCATTTTTGAGTAAAGGAAGCTGGCTGAGGATGATACCGTCATCCTCCAGTTCAATGGCGTATTTGATGATTTCAAGCCGTTTTATAGGTTTGTTCATGGCGTTTCGTCAAAGCGCGTTGAGTGTGTTAAAGGGAGTTGTTAATTCATCAAATCTGGACCATGGATGCAAATCTCGCAATAGCCCGGAGCCATATTACATGGGACATATTTCAATGCGTTAGTCTTTCTGTGAAAATTGCGTTTATGGCGTCTTTTTGCCGCGAAACGAGCGAAAAGTTGCTTTATGGCGGGGAGTTTGCCCCGCCTGTCACGGTGTATCCGCTTGCAGCATAACGACGCGATTACTCTCCCGATCGCTTGCCGATCATACCGATGCGCTGCTGTCTGGCAGCCCGCGAACCCGGATGGGTTCCTCAATGGCGTTCGCTGCGAGCAAGCGCTGCAGAGCCGAGATCGCGGTGTCGGTCAATTCGTGCCCTTTGGTCAGCACCATCAAGCCATTAGTGGTGCGGATATCTTCATCAACCACCCAACCCGGCATCAGCTCGCGAATACGCGCAGAGCGCACGCCGGTCACATTGGAGCGGAAATCTGACAGGGATTTAATAATGTATTCGGGTAACGGTGGGTGCGCCGCCCGTAAGATTTCCCATGGCCGCTCCAGACTCCATCCCCGCGCCGCATGCCGCTCCAGCTCAAGGGCTGCGCGTAGCAAATGGGCGCCGCGTAAAACCTCAAGCGGTACATTCGGTGCCGGCTCTTTTGCCTGGTGGCGAATGATCCCGGCGACCAGTTCAAGACGGGGAATATTTTCTACCAGTTTTCCCGCGACGTCGGGATGCCCGAGCAACAGCTTTTTCTCCTCCTCGGAGAGTTTGCGTTGAGCGGCATCAGCCTGAACGATATCGGCAGGAATACCGACACACCCAATTTGGCTTAATGATGCGGCAATGGTGTAAATCCACTCATCAGGCCACTCCAGCTTCGGCAGTGCGTGGCGGACGCAAGATTGTGCGAACGCCGCCCGCTGAAAGGCCCACGGTGCGACCATGGCAAGCACTTCCGTCAGCGTTTTGACCGAGGCGGTGAGGGTGGTTGCCAGCAGCTCTTTTTCTGCACAGACGAGACGATACTGGCGCACGGCGTCATTAAGCGCCGCGACCAGTTCGTCTTTCGGACACGGTTTGCAGAGATAGCGGAAAATGGCGCCTTTATTGATGGCGGCAATAGAGGACTCCACATCGGCCTGGCCGGTAAGCAGGATCCGCACGCTATCGGGCGAGAGCTCCCGCGCTTTCGCCAGAAAAGTGGCGCCATCCATACCGGGCATGCGCATATCGGACATGATCACCGCAAAACGTTCTCCCCAACGAACAGCGTCCAGAGCGGCTTCGCCGCCCGGTGCCACGACTACATCAAATTCACCAAACAGGTTTCGTTCCATCGCGGCGAGCACGTTAGGTTCATCATCTACGCACAGCACCCTGGGCAAGGCGGTATCAGTCATGAAGAGTGTCCTGTAGGTTAGCGAGCATCTGTTGCCATAAGGGGAGCTGGTCAAGCACGCCTGCGTTTTCAAGGTAATCGCGATCGGGGGGGCTGTTGTTGGCCAGCGCCACAGCGACATGCACCACACCAGGCGCACCAAATACACCATGTGCGAAACGTGCGGGCTGAGCGTGCCCCGCCACGATGTCGACGATATCCAGCGGTAATCCCCACACCGCCAGCAGGTAAGCGCCCACCGCTGCATGCATGGGAATATCATTACAGGTGGTTGTTTCGCTACCGATCTCGCTCATTTCGGGGATCAGCTTCGCAATATTGGCGAGTAGCGCGGCGGTGGATTCCAGCCCCTGATGGCCCGCAATCCGGGCGGCGAGTGAAGAGGCAAGAAGAGAACGCCGGCGTAACTCGCTGACAAAAGGATCTCTTTTCGCATCGGTAAAACAGTGTGACGCCAGCACCAGCAATTTCACCTGCTCCATGCCGAGCAGCGTAATAGCGCTACCGATATCGTGGATCGGCGAACCTCTGTTGAACCAGACTGAGTTTGCAAGCTGCATGATTTTGGCGCTCAGCGCCGGGTCGCTGCTCAGCAATTCGGCAATCTGTCGGGCATCGCTCTCGGGATTATTGAGATGATGCTGAACGTCAGTAAACACCTTCGGCGCGGCTGGTAATTGATTGATTCGTCCGACCACGTCGAGCACTAACGGATCGTTGAACATCGTGCGCAGAGAAAGCGCGCTTTCAATCATCTCTACTAACTTCGCATTGTCGCAGGGTTTAGAGACAAATCGATGCGCGACTTCGAGCATACGCTGGGTGGCACCTGGTTCTGAGTAGCCGGATAAAATGATGCGTATCGTACCTGGCCAGCGGTTACGCACCTGCGCCAGTAACTCTGCGCCATCCATGAAGGGCATGCGCATATCGGAGACCACGACATCCGCCGGCGTCTCTTCCAGCATGATCAGCGCTTCAGGGCCGCTGTTGGCGAAGCGGCACTCCCATTCGGTATCTTGCATCATGATGGCGCGCTCAATGCCTGAAAGCACCCGGCTTTCGTCATCAACGAACATCACTTGCATGCAGGCTCATCCTCGTTGCGGCAATTGAGCGGAAATTGCAGGATAAATGTGGAACCCACGCCTTCTTCTGACTCGCAGCGAATCTTGCCATTATGTTTGTCCACCACGGTGGAATAGACAATCGCTAAGCCCTGTCCTGTTCCTTTACCCACCGCTTTAGTGGTGAAGAACGGATCGAAAATGCGATCGCGAATGGCGGCGGGTATACCGCTGCCATCATCCTGGACACGGAGTTCTAAATAATCGCCGTTTTGGAATGCTGAGATAACGATGCGGCCTTTCTCTTTCACCCCTTCCTGCAGGGTATCCGCAATGGCGTGGGCGGCATTGACCACCAGGTTGAGAATCGCCTGGCCGACCATGTCACGCAGGCAAGGGAGCTGCGGTAAGTTGTCGGCGACGTTGGTTTCGAGCTCCGCCACATATTTCCATTCGTTGCGGGCCACCGTGACCGTGGTATTAATCACATCGCGCACATCTATCCGCTCCTTCACATTCTTCGAAGGGTGGGAAAATTCCTTCATCGCGGCGACAATCCGCGCAATATGTTCAAGCCCTTCCAGAGACTCGTCCAGTGCGCCTGGAATTTGCCGACGCAGAAAATCAATTTTTGTGCGCTTCAATGTGGTATCGAACTCTGCCATTGCCGGATCGCCGGCCATTTTTTCGCGCGCAACGTCAGCGAGCGCGAGGGCAGCATTCAGCAGTTTTAGCAGCGAGTCCGTGGCTCCCTTTATGAAGCCGACATTATCGGACACATACTGCGTCGGGGTGTTAATTTCGTGGGCGATACCGGCGGCGAGCTGACCGATAGACTCCATTTTTTGCGCCTGAAGTAACTGAGTTTGCGCCAGACGCAATTCGGCCAGCGCTTTTTCCAGCTCATGCCGTTCGTTTTCTAATTCCATTGTCTTGCGCGCGACCACTTTCTCCAGCCCGACGTTTTGTTCGAGAATGGCAAAAGGGGTGGCGTGACTGTGCCGGGCTTCCTGGGCGATGCGGCGTTTCAGCACATCAATGGTTTTATCCCGGGCTGCGAGTTTGCGCTCGTAGTCGGCAGGGGTAAGACCCGGGGTAGAGGCTTCGGAAAACAGCGACATGAGATTTACCCTCCAATGGCGACACCGGTAAATGTCTGGTTGACATGCAACCCGTTGTACTGCTCACCGTAGGTTGAAAAACCCACCACCCGGTTCTGCACCATGATTTCGCCAATCTGTTGCTCCAGCCCCTCTTTTTCGAACTGGAGACGGCGCAGGATACAATCGCAGCCGATGATGACCGCAGGGTTTGGGATCGTCTCGTGCACTTTTTCAAACGCCTGACTAAAGGTCTGGATCGGATCTTCCGCTTTGCCGATCGAAACGATCAGCCCCTCTTCGATAGCGCAATAACAGGTCAGCGAGAGATCGTCATTCATTTTCTGAATGGAACGGACGTAGGGCTCATCTCCGAAGGAGAGCACCAGCGGGTTGCGGGAAAAGACGGTTGGCGTCAGTTCGTCGACGGTAAGACCAAGGGATTCAGCATAGATCTGCGCGGCAGGTTCACCGTTGATCTCCATAATGAGCCGTTTTTCCGCGTCCGCCTCGGTGATAACCAGCTCGATGTCGCTGGGTACGAAATGTTGGATCTTAAACGTGGCGACCGGTGAACTGGTTTCGATAACCGCGAAAACGGCAGCGTCAGATATGAAATTGCCATCCCCATCATAAATAAAGCTTTTTTCGAAACGCAGATCGTCACCGGCGGAGCCGCCAATGAGGGGCACATTACCAATCTGTTGATAGAGATTGGCCACCAGCCGCTCTTCGGCCATCGACAGACCGTCCACCAGCAGCAGACCAAAACGATGCAGGTTGGGTCTCTCTTCGCTGTCGCGGCGAATGGTTTCCGCGATATCGGTAATGACCGAGGTGTAATCAAGCAGCGGGTGAATGATAAATGCGCGGGCGTGAAAACCACGGCTCAGCCCAAGACCCAGCAACCCCGAGTGCTGAAAACCTTCCGTACCAATATGACCGGAGGAGGTACAGCCGATGCAGGTGCAGGAGAAGGTGTTTTTTAATTCGCGGCCTAGCACCTGCAGATCGTAATCCGGAGAGCAAAAGAAAAGAATGGTTTCAACATCTTCATGACCGATTTGGGCTGCAAACTGGGCAACAGCTTCGACCGGATCGGGAGATTCACTGCTGGCATATCTGGGCTGGAAACTCACGGTAAATTCTCCCACTCTGTGCAGCGGTTTTAGCCCCTGCGGTAGCATGGCCCAATGTGTTGCGCATTGGTCTGATGAAGGAAGATTAGGAGTTGGGTGAGTAAATATCAAATCGGCAGGTTGATAATTTGACAGGCTTTTTACTTCTCTTTTCTTTTTGTATCGGCAGGGTTAATTCAGCGCATTTCCGCGGGTACAGACGCGGCTGAAGGGCTAACTTTTTAAGCGCAGAAGTTGCTCGGCGAAGAGATGAGGAACTTGTTGATGAAGTGATTCGGGGCCATGAGTCATGGTCGATATGCTGTGGCGTGTGGGGGCAATTACCCAAAGAAATCATCGCTTAGCTCATTTTGAACGCCACTATTTCATTCCTCACTTACTGCGGCGGGATTATTGGCAACGGGCGATCAGATTATTGTACTGGTCATACGAGACCGCGCATTTCTGCGCCGTTGCCGGAACCATCAACCCAACGGTTTGCCGCGTATTTTTATACCGGCATACAATGTAGAGCGATGTTGTATGCTCCCTGGCTTCGTCCTGGTAATCAGCCAATGTCCAGACCGTGTCTTTATCTGTATCTGGCATCAGTTCGACTAGCTCATTTGGCGGACCGACAAACAAGCTGGCATCCGCCAGGGCATGCTGCTTCATATTCGCGTTCGCGGACGGAAATTGCGGGCACTGTATGCCGTCTGCCTGCGCAATTCTGGCGAATGACAACACGGCGACAGTGAAAAGAGTACGTTTACTCCACAACATAATGATTATCCCCCAGTTTTGCGCACGTGATGGCCTATGAAAACGAATCATACGTTTGCTGACACGATCAGGAGCTGCCACCTTTTCACCAGAGGGTACGTTCGGCGAGAAACTCACTGTAACATCCTGCCCTGGATAAACAGGCACATGAGAGATCTCATCGATCAACATGAGGCGGTAGAAATGAATTATAAATAGGTCGGCTATCCTAATACCATCTATTATACTTAACATAAAAATATGTAACGATAATAATCCATGTAAGGGTTAGTATTCCGAAATAATTAGGTATAAAACGAGCGAATATATAAGCGCCTGCAACAATAAGCACTAAGGGAATATAATAAATATATGATTGTAGAAACCATAATATTGCTTTTTTCATCTTTTTAAAAGCTCATATAAAGCATCGCCAATTATTTCTTCATTATTTCCGCCTGATTCTATTTGGTAAATTATCTTTGTCATTTGCGGCTCAATAAGAAAATAAAGCATCTCAAGGTTTTGTTGATACAAAGCCTGATAATAAGCTGCATCCTGAAATTTGAGTTTGTTAGCAGCCAGAGCCGCTATTTGTGCCTTTGAATATATTATTGCACCGTTAACATACATTGATGACAATGAGTTAACCATCCTGATATGTGATTCGTGAAAGTCACCGCTACTGAGGACAAGCTTTGCGATAGTCATGGACAGAGCTAGTTTGCTGGATTTCTCTGCGTACTCATAAGCCTTGTCGCCTATTTCCTTTTTAAGGAATTCGGCAAGACTTGTGCTCTTTTGTTTACCAAGTTTTTTAAGAGTTTTCCGAAAATAAATCTCGACCATATCCAGAGCGACATCGTTTCGATTATAGATCTCGGCAAGTGCCAGTGCGAGACGGCGGTCTTCATTTATTAGCTCACGACAAGCGTTTCGGTAGTAATCGTCTGGTATTAAGCATGAACCATAGTTGATCATACGCTGCGTGCCAAGCTTCACATTTTCAATAGTGCGCATATTGGTCGCATGTATTTCGCGTAATGCTTTCGTTAACGCTAAAGCTAGCTGTTTGTCAGCCTGAGCCTTCATTTTTAAGTAGCTTTCTGCCATTTTAATTTCCCTTGATATAACATTAGCAATCAATAATTGATCATCATCGTCAGAGGAGGCAAGGAAGATAATGAAAAAAAGCGGTAAGGTGATAATTTATGTTTTTGTAGTGATTATTTTTTTCCTAACTATTCCGGAGATCGTGATTCGTGTCCTGACCCCGGAGCAGTTTGCACGTCTGAGTGATTTTACAAGTCTTGGGGGATTGTTAAGTCATCTCCTGTCAGTACTGATTTTTCTTGGACTTGCATCTATTTTACTAGGTGTGCTCGCAATTTTTTTAACGAAAAAAATTTACCGATATCTCACGCAATCGAGAAGCTAATCGGCATGTCTTGATTGCACCTGCGGGCAGCCGCTCTTCGCAAGCATTTGGTAATTTTTTATCGGTATGGAAGGGAGACTGGCGGAGTAAGAGGTCAGTGCTCTGATGCGGCAAACCCGTCGTCTCACACATCAATGCTACGGTTTTGCGCTTCTGGTTTGTCGTCAGGACTTTCGGCCCAGTGCAGTTTGAAGCGCCTCCTTATTCAGCATCGACTCAGCAAGCAACTTTCTGATCCTGGCATTCTCGTCCTTAGGCGTCTTTAGTTGCTTCACCTCTGCTACCTCCATACAGCCAAACCTCTTACACCATGTATAAAACGTGGCATTACGGCAAAGATCGCGAGCGGAAACACCCGCCTCGGCTTCGTGGAGAATACTGATGTTCTATTCGTCGGAAAAACGCTTCTTCATGTTGCTGATGAATACATTACTGACATCGCGGTGTATTAATCAACGGGGAGCCGGTCACTCCTGAGTATTGCCCATATATGGCTCATAACAGACAATTATTGTTAGTCAGGCCTTAAAGATAGATACAGTCGAAACGGGAAGACGCCAGTAGTTCTCCATTGTTACTATGCCTCAATTACCCGTAACCAATTTGTTTTCAGACATAAGACAAGATTCTGAGAGGTGGTTGGTAAAAGTGATTGCGAGGACGTAAAGCGGATATAGGCAACCAAAAAGGGGACATTGATTATCAAAACAAAAAAGCCACTCGCAGGAGTGGCTTAGATATATGATTTTAAAGCTAAAATTTGGTGGCCCCTGTTGGGTTTGAACCAACGACCAAGCGATTATGAGTCCCAATTTGAAACGAGTAAAATCAGTAACTTACTGATTTTTATGTTTTCTTTAGGCCGAATAGTGATGAAAAGTGGCACATAGCGTTGCGCTCTGCTGCCACTTTGCTGCCAAACCAGTGAGCGTAAAATCTAATGTTCATAGATCCTCCTCATATGGCAGCATGTGCAAATTGCTGGATATTATTATATTATTAACTTCAAAATACCTATTGCAATTCCGCTACCCAAAAGAGTTATATTCCCTTTAGATTTGAAACTTGTTGATTCACCAATACTTTCATTTTCTATTTTTAACTTTTTAAATTGTTGTTTTTGATATTTAGTCACTATATTGAAAGTTATTTCTTTATCATTTGATATGATTTCTGACTTAAGATTCAGTAAGGAATTAATATCTTGCGAAACAATGTCGTTAATAATTGAATTTTTCATCCCGATAAATAAAATGTAATTCTTTCTAAAGAAGAACCAGTCGCCAGATATTTTGTTTTCACCTAACTTAATGGTTGTTTTGTGCAAAAAGAAACTTTTATCAAAGCTTCCACTTTCATTGCTTTTAATATAGTAAGGGAGTTCATTTGCTGTTTTAATATCTACTCTGTTTTCGGATAGATCTATGATCCTATCACGTAATAAATGAAGTAACTTTGACTGAGGAGATAAGAAATTCATTACTTTATAATAAAATCCGAGTCTCTTTGATAACTTTTCTTCTTCTAAATTAATATCAGATGAACCTGAAGGTGGGTCAAGTAGGTAGCATTTCAATTGCTGATTCCTTCCTTCAGGACAATAAGTTATTGTTCCATAATTAAAATCACCGGGATAAGGATGAGTGTGATTAGAAGACATTACTTGCTTTTTTTTACCTATATTGCTTGCGTGAGTATATATGCTGCTACTTTTCGAACTAATATCAATTGAACTGGAGCCTTTCGTCTCAACCTGAACTACTCCTCCGGATGTTACAGCATAACTAAAATCAAAGGCCTTCATTTCTATTTCGGGAATTACGGCCCAGTCTGCTTCATTAACTCCAATTATTCTAGAGATCACAGATAGTCCAATAGATTCACCAACTCTTTTCATTACAATCGCGGCTTCTGGGGTAGCGCCTTCTTGCACGCGCAGCGAGTTGTTAGAAATTTCAAGGTCGTCGATGAAATATTGTGTTGCACAATCTATGGCGTCAATCAAATCATCTCTTGTAGTATATTTTTTTGAGTTAGTGTTTTTTTTATATAATAAGGAGTTTATTAAGTATTCAGCCCCAGTAATTTCTATTCCATTAGATATTACTTTTTTCATGTTATCTATGAAATGTTGGTCATATCTATTTGTATCATTCAGAAGTTGTCGGTGGCTATCATTGTAATATTCCACTGAAACTTTAATCTTTGATGAGGTTAGTTTTTCAAGGTTCAAAACAAATTCCTTTTTTAAGGTTATTGCATTGTGTGATTTTTATTGCAACATTTTAGTTAAATGCCATTGGTGATTTTTTAAAAATGTTGAATGAAAATAGATTAAGTAAAGTATGATTAAGACTTCTCATTTTGTTTAACCAATAAAATTTAATGGATTAAGTGACATTGCTTCAGACAAATGATCTGGTGCAAAGTGTGCATACCGCATTGTGACCTTTATATCTGTATGCCCCAAAATTCGTTGTAGCACAAGGATGTTGCCGCCGTTCATCATAAAATGAGAGGCGAAGGTGTGGCGTAGCACATGCGTCAACTGCCCGGCAGGTGTCTCAATACCGGCGCGTTGCATGGCCTTTCTAAAGGCGGAATAGCATGGTTTAAAGAGCGACTGCGCTTTCCTGCTCATTGGCAGATCAACCTGTAATTTTTCTGTTATCGGCACCGCTCGGTTTTTCTTGCCTTTAGTTTTTACATAGATGATCTGACCAGCACGGATTTGGTTTCCCTTCAACCCTTCCGCTTCACTCCACCGTGCACCAGTTGCGAGACAGATTTTAACAACGACCGTTAAGTCCTTTGACCGGCTTTTCTCACATTCGGCGAGTAGCGTGCGGATTTCTTCAATAGTGAGATACGCCATCTCCGATTCACTGATTTTAAACTCGCGAACGTTTTCAAGCGGGTTTGGGGCGCTCCATTCATCTAACCGCCGCAGCTCATTAAACATCGCCCTGAAGTATGCCAACTCTAAATTAACCGTGCGCGGCGTAACAGTCTTCACTCTACTGGAGCGGGTGATCTTCCCGCTTAAGCGCTGCTCACGATATGCCGCAAAGATTTTCGCGTTGAATTCGGTAGCGAGTGGATTTCCCATCGCCTCACAGGCGAATGCCATTGTGGTTCGCCGCTTCTCACCATCCGCTAACGTGATGCCGTGCGTGTTGAACCAGAGTTCAACCAAGTCAATTACCCGGCGTTTATCCGCTTTCTCACCCAGCCAGGGCTTGTCCTGAGCCTGATCTTTTACGAACTTCTCATAAGATTGTGCTTCGCCTTTGGTGACAAATTGGCGGCGAATCCTTTTGCCGTCGCGGCCATTAGGGAAAACCTGCACCTGCCATTTTCCGTTGGATAATTTGCTTATTGCCATGTTGAGTCTTTAAAGATATTCAGTTCTGGTAATTACTTTGCCTAAAACAACGATATCAGTCGATTGGCATTCAAATGACGCCTTTCCATTCTCGACACGTATTCTTCCACCCGGAAAACGCACTAATTCGCGAATGCTCACCAACTTGTCAATCTCGATAAGCCACAGTCCATCTACGATCTCGCCTTTGTAGGTATCGACCAAGTAAGACTTTCTGTCAGCGTTGATTACAAATGGTGCATTTAAGCCTTCGGGAAGTGAACTTTTATCCAGAATGTAATCTTCCATTGGCTCCAATATCCCATTTGAGATTTTTTTCTGCGTGGTTATCACAACTCGAGATTCTTCTACTTCCATAAAGCGTGCACCTTTACCTGTAGCAAGCCAGGTTATTGATGCTCCTGTTTCCATATGACAGATGATTACCCAATCAGCCGGGAAGGTATCACGCGCTGAACGGTTAGCTAGCGTGCTTTGCGAAACGCCCAGATGCGCGCACAGCGCCTGACGACTGCTGAAACCATACGCGTCAACTAGGCGCTGGATGACTTCTTTTCCACCTCGGTTGCTCTCAACTGATTCACGAACCAGTTTTGAATTATGGTGATTTGTGTTTTCTGTCGTTGACATATCCGATTTGTGATCCTATTCTTCGATCTGTGATGAGATGAATAGCGTTTAATAGTGAGATTTAATACCTAAACCGAGGAATAGTGCATCATGACCCGTAAACTTTCAATGCGCCCTTCAATCAATCTCGTGATTTCAGAACCGTACATTACCGTAGAGGAGTTCTGTCGCCGCACGGGTTACAAGAAAGGCACTGTTCGCCAGATGTACCGCGAAAACCGCTTACCTATCAGGAATAAGGATGGGGTTAACGGCCTCATCGAAATCAATATGCTTGCCCTAATTATCGAAGCAGCAGCAGGTTATGAAATCACAATGCAGGCGTGATGCATCCATATTGAGATAACGTGAGGCATTATTCATGTTTGATTTTCAGGTTTCCAAACATCCCCACTATGACGAAGCGTGCCGGGCTTTTGCGCTGCGTCATAACATGGCGAAGCTTGCCGGGCGTGCGGGTATGAATGTTCAAACGTTACGTAACAAGCTTAACCCGGAACAGCCTCACCAGTTCACGCCTCCTGAGCTATGGATGCTGACTGATCTAACCGAAGACTCAACCCTCGTTGATGGTTTTCTGGCGCAGATTCATTGTCTGCCTTGTGTGCCGGTGAATGAGTTAGCAAAAGACAAATTACAGATATACGTGATGCGTGCCATGAGTGAATTAGGTGAGCTGGCAACAGGTGCTGTATCGGCTGAGCGTATGACCTCCGACCGCAAATACAGCATGGTCGAGAGTGTGAATTCTGGTATACGCATGCTTTCGTTGACAGCTCTGGCACTACAAGCGCGCCTCCAGGCTAACCCGGCAATGTCCAGTGTCGTCGATACCGTTAGCGGCCTCGGCGCGTCATTTGGCCTGATGTGAGGTAATGATGAAAAACGCACCTTCATTTGCGTCATTACTTGTTAAACAAAGCCCTGCCATGCATTACGGACACGGCTGGATTGTCGGCGAGAACGGTAAGCGCTGGCATCCGGTGCGCTCACAAACTCAGGCAAAGCCTGTTTCTTTCAAGGGGGCTACATGGCTATCGAAGCTGTTTCCACAACGGTTCCGCTGAGCACTGGTGCGCGCATGGCTGGCCTGAATCATATCGCTGAAATACGCGGGCGCTTCTGGGGTGATAGCTGGAAAGAGGTCGAGCAATTCGTCGCGAATATGCGCGATACACGCGACCCACAGCATGAAGACAACGAGCGCGCACTGGCCGCTATTTTCTTTCTGGCAAAAATACCGGCAGCTCGTCACGGGCTCAAATTAAGTGAGCTGACTACTGACGAGAAAAAAGCGCTTATTTCAGCAATGAACCATTTTCGCGCAGTCGTGAGCTTATTTCCCAAACGGCTAACCATGCCGAATTAATACCAACAGAAATTTAATGGCGTAAACCCGCCGGGCATTTCTTTGCCCAAATTCAGGAGAAAGCAAAATGCAAAATATCGAAACCCGCAATTTTGAAGCTGATAACGATGTACTGGTCAGCTTGCTTAATAAAGCCAAAAACGAAGAGCGCCGAGACCGCGCTTTAGCCGTGTCCATTCGTCTTGAGGCGCTGGCTATCCATATCACTAAAAAAGGCCTGAGCGGTAAAGAAGCGGCGGAACTGTTGCGCCTTGAAGCCGTTCGCTACGAAAACGAATCTAAGGAGCTCCACTGATGGCCGATGCAATGGATCACATCCAGCAGCGCGAGCAGGAAGAACGAGAGCGCCATATCAACAACGCACGCAGCCGTATAAGCGCGCCATCGCGTTTTCTCTGCGAAGAGTGTGAATCACCAATCCCGGAAGCCCGTCGCATGGCACTTCACGGCGTAACCATGTGCGTTACATGCCAGCAAGTAACTGAGCTCAAATCTAAACACTACAGGGGCGTATAAATGAGCAATTCACAACAAATAATGACTAAATCCGGTATCGGTATTTTGGATAAAGTCCGTCAAAACATCGCGGAGTTTTGGCCGCGTCAGCATGCCACATCCAGACTGGATGAATGTCCCCCGAAAGAATCGAAGCTACAAACTTTGAAAAAACTTCGGGAACGGCAAAAAGTTCCGTCGCCAACGGTAAATGCCGGGGATTTCCAGAGCGATAAAATTCAACAGCCTGGCGAGTACAGCGAGCCGACACATGAATATCTGTCGATACTTCTTCCCAGGTCTGCCAGTCATCCAGTTGAGATACTGGGGTATGCAAATAACGTTGATTTAAAATTTGTAAGGCGTGCTGAACATGTGTTGACCATTCTTCGAGTGGTTTCCAGCTATGTGGACAATTCCACTCAATTTTCCGGCCTAGCTCGTGCCGACCTGCTACTGAAAGAGGTAGCCGGTCTGTTATGTGGCATTGAGTCTCAGCAAGAAAAGCATCGCAAACAACCAGCATGTCGGATGCGGAAATGATCTTCATTGGTTCTTTTTTGGCTTCGAAAGCCGTCATTTCAGTAATCAAATCAACATAGCGGTGTTGGGTGGGATCTTCTTCAGTGAATAAAGTCATAGACACTCCCTTCTCTGCAAAGGCTACGGATGAGACTGATTATGCCTATGTATGGAATTTTCCAAAACAGGCAATAG
The DNA here is from genome assembly GCF_015167415.1 of Kosakonia pseudosacchari. Classification (NCBI taxonomy): domain Bacteria; kingdom Pseudomonadati; phylum Pseudomonadota; class Gammaproteobacteria; order Enterobacterales; family Enterobacteriaceae; genus Kosakonia; species Kosakonia pseudosacchari. The sequence goes on along the minus strand of NZ_CP063425.1, from coordinate 4,236,473 downwards.
CCAGCCCATACCCAACCTATGAAGAACAGCATCGCCGCGATCATATGATTGCGGCGTTGCTGCATGCGCGCAAAGCGTTATCGCTTCAGCCTGAATGCGTCCGTTATGACGTGTACCGCACCGCCGCCACTCTGGAACAGCATCACGACAGCCAGCGAGCCAATGCCTTTTTAATCAGCTTTTGCAAAAAAGCATTGCCGCGCCTTGAGCTGGTCGCCAAAAAATATAAGTCCACTGGCATTAGCCGCGATGTCTCTGCCGCTATTTTTAACGGCCATTTCGATACTGGCGTGTTGCAATATCTGGCCTCACGCCTGGTGAATATGGTGGCGCGGTTTAACCGGCTCCCGGATATGTCGAAAGCCGACATTGACCTCCTTGCCGCCGACATTGCGAATTTTATTCGCGGTGAGCTGGCGAATAATGACGATGCTGAAGCCGGAGAGCTTAAGGCGCTTTATCGCTGGTACATGCGCGCCGGTATGATTGCGATGCAATTCAACGTCACTCCGCCGCACTGGGAACGCATTACAAACAAATATGTCGGCCAGGATGAGATTGCACCGGCTGTAATGCGCATGTTTAATGAAACGTGGTGGCGTGGTCGGTTGCGTCGTGTTGCATCGGCATGGCGCGAACATCTGCAAATTGCCGTCGGCAACGTCAGCAAGAAAAAACACGCCTATGCCAGCAAATCATGCGTGACAGACTGGCGCGAGCAAAAGCGCCGAACCCGCGAATTTCTGAAAGGTCTGGAGCTGGAAGACGAAGACGGAAACCGCATCAGCCTCATAGAAAAATACGACGGGTCGGTCGCGAATCCGGCCATTCGCCGCTGCGAGCTGATGACCCGCATTCGTGGGTTCGAAAATATCTGTAATGAGCTTGGTTATGTCGGTGAATTTTATACGCTGACCGCACCGTCGAAATATCACGCCACAACTAAAGCGGGCTACCGTAACCACAAATGGAACGGCGCGAGCCCGTCCGATACGCAGAATTATTTAACCTCTCTCTGGGCGCGCATCCGCGCCAAACTTCACCGCGAAGAAATCCGTATTTTTGGCATCCGCGTCGCCGAGCCACATCACGACGCCACACCACACTGGCACATGTTGATGTTTATGCTGCCGGAAGATGTTGAGCGTGTTCGCAGGGTCATTCGTGATTATGCGTGGCAGGAAGATGAGAGCGAGCTCAGCAGCGATAAAGCCAGAAAAGCCCGTTTTCACGCTGAGGCTATCGACCCGGAGAAAGGCAGCGCTACGGGGTACGTTGCTAAATACATTTCCAAGAATATTGACGGTTATGCGCTCGATGGCGAGAAAGATGACGAAAGCGGCGAGCTGTTGAAAGAGACGGCTCCCTCTGTTTCAGCCTGGGCGGCTCGCTGGCACATCCGGCAATTCCAGTTTATCGGTGGCGCGCCTGTGACGGTATACCGCGAATTGCGTCGTCTGGCTGACACTGAAACCGCCCACGGTCTTAGCGTGGAATTTGCTGCCGTACATGATGCCGCTGACGCCGGTGACTGGGCGGGCTATGTCAACGCACAAGGCGGCGCGTTTGTCCGTCGTGATGATTTACAGGTTCGCACGCTCTATGAGTCTCGCGCCGAGTTTAACCAGTATGGCGAGGAGACTGTCTGCATTCGTGGTGTATACGACGCTACGGTCGGCGCAGGTTCGCCGGTTCTGACCCGCCTCACTCAGTGGAAGATTGTCCCGAAACGCGCCGTTGATTTGGCCGTTGACCTTAAGGGCGCGACCGCGCCCTCTCGGAGTTCTGTCAATAACTGTACGGAAGGCGAAGGTAATCCGCCGGAACTCGATTTATCAAAACCTCTAACGCGGCGCGAAAAACGCGATCTAGCCAACCGGATACGAAAGAAAAAACCAGCTGCGCGGAAAAAGTTCATTCATGGAACGGATAAGCAAGGCGCTGCAATAGTGAAGACGATTAATGAAATATATCTTACAACCGGCATTACCATAAGCCGGGGTGAGGCGCTACACCTGATTTCCGGTGGGCGTGCTAATTACGGCCGAGGATGGGTTAAAGGCTCGGCAAGTGGTGAGCTGTTCTCTGCCGCAGCGCCTAAGGATGAAGAGTATCGGGAGCGTGCAAAAGGGATCATGGCTAGGGTCAGAAATATACAAAGGGCAGGTGTACATCAGATGCATCCCATTGAAACGCAAAAGTAGTTTACAACTTTTTCGGGGTGCTATACTGTATATATAAACAGTGGATATATATACATATCTTTAGCGTTCAATGTAGTGGTGGGAGGATAGATGCAGGATTACTTTTTGGAGTCGTTGAAGCTCCAGCGCATTGATTTTTTTATAAAGCTTGTAGCTGAGAGTGATTGCAGCGAGGAAGAAAAAGGGCTCGCCATTCAGTGGGTTTCTGAGCTTACTGACGAGCTGATGGCTAAAATCCGCAACCATGAGTATGGGCGGAATATGGACGTTATGAACTAACGAGGGAGGGGATATGCGCATTGAAATAATGATCGATAAAGAACAAAAAATCAGCCAGTCCACTCTTGACGCGCTGGAGGCTGAAATTTACCGGAATCTGTCGCCGATTTACTCGAAAACCGCAATCCGGATCAGACAGGCATCGGCCAATGGCCTGCAACTGAGCGGCGTTCGGCTCGATGAAGATAAAAAACGGGTAATGGAAATACTGCAACAGGTCTGGGAGGACTATAACTGGCTACATTAAGTTAACCGTGGTGGCGTTGAAACTTGCTTTCGGTGTTGCCGGGATTGAACAACGAGCATCGCGAGGCATTAGGAATGGGCGGAAAAGACCAGAATTTCCAGGTGGTTTACAGAGGCTAGGTGCTTGAACGTTGGGTTCCGGGTGGGGGGGGATTTTTTCAGCGTCCGAAAAAGTGTGGCGGCGGTTTCTGGTTGGGTAAGGCGGAGGATGGTTTATTTTTATTTGGTATCGATCACCCGGTCTCCCTGGCTGATGGATTAGCGTTTTTAATGGCGTGCGCTGCAGAAGAAAAACGGCGCTCCGCTGAGCCTGAAACTGACCCGAATTATTCCCTTTTTTAGATAAGACGGAACGTGCCTCCTTCTTTTCCCCATAACCCCATAAATAGGAAAATATATTAATCAGTCGGTTGTTGATGTTTTATCCAGCATTTCTAATCATTTGATATAGAGCACACTCTTAAAACTCCACCCTATGATAAGTTGGTCGAGGATGTTTGTTTAGTGGGGCCATGTTAATTCTTAATCACATGCAGCAGTAATACATTCACTGGAGGTAAAATGATAAGTGATAACCTCATAATTACTCATGAAGAACTGGATAGCATAGACTATGACATTTTTCTAAATGTTCCAATTACCTTCCATGAACATGAAATAAGAAAGTACCTTGATGAGCTTGTTGACCCAAAATTGAACCCTAAGGAACACAAGGTCGCTTCTCTTTTATCCTTGCTTTTTATTTTTCACTTGCAAATTAGCGGCACCAATCCTGTTTTTGAGCCTCAAATGATATTAGGTAATAAACGAACTATCTTACCTGAAGATTTTGATGAGAAAATAAATGAGTGCCTTTTGATTTTATCAGGGAAAATAACAAACCCTTTCTTGTTATCAAGGATATGTGATGTAGTATGGTGCAATGATAAAAAAAATAGAGCGATTGCAATTAAAGCTATAGACTCATATGCAAGCATGATTAATGAAGTAATCAACAAGATAATCTTGAAAAACGAGACTGTTACAGAGAATGACTTAAATTCCTTTATATTCATTAGGGAGTATATTTCAAGGTCATTATTTATAACCTCTAGAGTTTACCCAAGAAAATCCCATGGAAATCAGAATATTACTACTGCAATTCATTCTCTCTATAATTTCCAGAATGAAAGGTTGATATTTGAAGGCTTCAACAATCTGACTCATACCATGATGAATTATTATCCAGGGGATAACAGGTTACAATATGCCAAAAATGCTGAGGCAATGGCTAATGCTCATCGAGGGAAGAAATATTATGATGCCGTTAAGGCATTGTATTTTACCAGCGCAAATATATATGAAAAAAACGGCGATCAAGAAAGTGCCAAAAGATGCAGATTGAGTGCAGCGAGCATAACAATTGAGGTGGCTAATGCTCGTTCGGATAAAATGGGCAAGGTTTCTTGGTTGAGAACTGCTATTGGCGAATTAAGACAATTTGGTGGTGATGGGCAATTAATTGAGCGACTTAAAACAGAATTAGCTGATTTAAGAGAAGAGGCAGCGAGTGAGTACGTTACTATAAGTAATGAAGTTGATATTAGTGATTTGATTGAAAATGTAACCGAAAGCTTAACAAACCGCAGTTTGTCCTATATCTTCAAAAAAGTGATAGCCGACACCCCTATAGAGAATATAGATAGCATGAGGGATGAGGTTCGAAGATTCGCGGGCCAAAGTTTTTTTTCAAGTTTCTTCGGGATGGAAGTGCACGATGAGTCAGGGCGAAAGGTGCATAAAGCGCCCCCTTTAGACATTACAAAGGGGATAGATGATGAGGCTGTCATAGATAATTATTTAAGAAATTTTGAAATAGGACATCAAATTTTTGTTAATGGTATTTTTGAACCAGCCAGATACGTTGTTTCTCAAGAGCATAATTTGACTCAATCAACATTCAGTAAACTGGTTGCATATAGTCCACTAATTAAGCCCGAGTTTAGAGATGTTTTCTGTCTGGGGTTTTATAGGTTGTGGTTGGGAGATTACATTGGTGCTAGTTATATTTTAATTCCTCAAATGGAAGGGCTGCTTCGTTGCGGTTATGAACTTAGCGGTAAGGATGCAACACGTTATCTTGATAAGGGGTTGGAGGAATCAACCAGTATCTCGGTGTTACTTGATAAATGCAAAGATGACTTGGAAAGTATTTTTACCAAAGAGTTGATTTTAACTATCGATCTTGTGTTTAACAGAAAAGGTGGCCCAATTCTAAGGCATAAATTAGCGCATGGTAATATGTACACAGGGGTGTGTTACTCTGAAACGACAACCTATGCTTGCCTGCTGGTTTTCTTCCTTTGCGCCTACCCATTGCTACCAAGTTTCGATAATGTTTTTGGACAAGAAATATAAGGCATAGTATGTAAATTATTTAATAGCTCACATGAATACTTAGTTGCATGAGTTTGCATGTAATCCTTCGCCCTGATTTACTGGTGATAAGCTAGTACTGGCGCGACTACTCATCCTTAATGCAACTGCATTAAAACCGACCCGAAAAGCGGGCAGGCGAGGCGGGGAAAGCACTGCGCGCTGAGGGCGTTATTTATTTTATTTTTAGCGCGTCAGCGAGGCGGTGCCGCCATTAAATTGCGATTGCTGAACACAGGGAAGGGAAGAGCAATGCGCGCCGTGTGCGGGCGCTGGCGCGGTCTGGTGAGGGGCATTAAAAAGCCGCCCTGCGGCGGCTGTGGTGGGCTATTCGTTGTCGGGGTCGAGCGAGTATTTCTGGAACCGGATTATTTCCTCGCCCGCCCATTCGTTCAGCTCCAGAAACCGCGATTGCAGCGGTATCAGCTCATTGCGCACAAACACCTTTGCCACCTTCTCAACGTCCCCGATTGAGCCCGCATTCTCAGGTTTGCCGCCCATCAACTGAAACGGAATGCGGTGCGCATCGAGCAGGTCGCCCGCACTGACTTTCTTGATATTAAAAAAATCGTCTTTGGTAGCGACTTCACTCAGCGGCACGATTTTAATGCCGTCGGCTTTTCCGTTCGGCGCGTAGAAAAACAGGTTCTTAAAATTACCGAGCCCTTTCGAATCCCGCATCGCCTTGCGCAGCGCCTCGACGTCCGTGCTGCTTTGCGCGGCATCGGTGACATACATGATGTAACCCGCATGCGCGCCGTTCTGATAATACTTGCGGCGGAATAACGTCGCCGACTCATTCAGCCAAGCCGAGTTAAGTGCGCTGAGATATTCCGGCATCCCGTAAATCTCCTGGTTAATATCGGGCTCCAGCAGGTGGAACACGGAACCGGGCGCAAACTGATGCGGTTTTGTGAAGTTCTGAATATACCAGTAGGTATCCTCCTCCACGCCGCGTCGGGTGTATTTTGCCGGTGAGGTTTCATATTTAACCGGCTTGCCGGTGTAGCTCCGGCGCTCCTCAATAAACGCGTTACCGAACACCATATAATCGAGCGCAAAGCGGCTGAAATCCTGACGTGATAACAGCGGGTGCGGGATATACGTCGACACCAGAATGTTGCGTTTAACGTACACCGGCGAGCTGTGGTGTACGGCGGCGCGCATGCTTTTTGCCAGCCCCGAAAAACTGATTGGCGGCTCGTACCACTGGCCGTTGTGGACGCATTCCACATAATCAAGAATTTCGCGCTTATCGAGCACCGGCACCGGCTCGCCGAAGGTAAATGCCTCCATGCTCTGCGCGGGCGCGGCGCTGTGCTGGCGCGGTTTCGGTGTGTATTTTTGCTTTTTATTTTTGCTCATCAGTTGAAGTCCAGAATGGAGGAGGACGACTGGCCGGTCGCGGCGGTCAGCGGTTCGTTAATCAGTACGTGCATGGTCGCCCAGGCGAGATCCGCGTGGCTGGCTTCCTCGGTGCGGCTGGCCTCATAGGTGGCGCTGCGCCCGCTGCTGGTCATGGTTTTGCGGATGGACATAAACGACTGTGTGATGTCGGTGGCGCTGACGTCGTATTCGAGGCAGCCGCGCGTGATGGTGTCCTTTGCCTTGAGCACCATTGCGGTTTTCATTTCCGGCGTGTAGCGGATGTCACGCGCTGCCGGGTAAAACGAGCGTACAAGCTGGAACACGCCCTGACCGAGGCCGGTTGAGTCGATGCCGATGTATTCCACGTTGTATTTTTGCGTGAGCTCGCGGATGGATTCGGCCTGTGTGGCGAAGTCCATCCCCTTCCACTGGTGGCGCTCCAGAATGCGGAATTTGCCCCCGGCAACCACCGGCGGCGCGATAACCACGCACCCGGCGCTGTCGCCACGGTGTGACGGGTCGTAACCAATCCACACCACGCGATGCCCGAATGGCCGGTCGGCAAAGGGCGTGAAATCCTCCCATTCCTCCATACTGTCGACCATGCAGCGTTGCAGCTCCTCGAACGGAAACACCGACGCCTTGTCATCGACAAACTCGCACATAAACAGGTTACGGAAGTCATCCGCGCTGTTTTCCCGCCGCAGTGCATCCAGGTCAAACAGGGTACAGCCCCCGGCGAGCGCGTCCTCAATGGTGACAATCTGCCGCCACTGCCCGTCTGCGCACGCCACGCCGCGCGCTAACGCCGCGTGACTGATATCGATATCCACCCGCTCGCTGGCACTGGCGCGCCCCCGGTTAAACAGGTCGCCCGACCAGAACGGGTAAGCACCGTGACCGAGTGAGGAGGGCGTCGAAAAATAGGTGGTGCGCAGGTGTTTTTGCGACGCCATGCCCGACGCCACTTTGCGCAGTTTCTGGAAGTTGGGGATCCAGAAAATTTCATCGACATACAGGTCGCCGTTATGGCTCTGCGCGGTGTTTGAGTTGGTGCCGAGAAATAACAGCTCCGCGCCGTTGTTGCCTATCACAATCGGGTCGCCTGACAGGTCAACATCGACAAGGCGGGCAAAGGCGATGATGTATTTGCGGAACACATACGCCTGTGTTTTCGACGCAGATAAAAATATCTGGTTCTGGCCGGTTTGCAGGGCGCGTAACAGCGCCTCGCGGGCAAAATAAAACGTCGCGCCAATCTGGCGGGATTTAAGGATGTGCCTGATGCGGTGCTCCAGTCCGGCCTTGTGCCAGCCGAGCTGATAGGCGAAAGACTGGTCGAAGAAAATTTCCTCCAGTTTTTCGACAGCCTCCTCGCTGAAAAAATTCTTTTTCGGTTTCCTGCGCTCCCCTTTATTACGGTTCGCCACGTTCGGATTCAGGTCGGCCTCGTTGCCGGTCTGGCCGTAACGGTTGATGCGCGCAAAGCGCTCCATCTGGCGCGCCAGAAAATCAGCAACCTTGAAATCGTGCGCGGTCAGCTCCGGTTTGGCGTAAAGCTGGATTAACCGCGCTTCTAAGGTATTTCCCACCCGGTCTAACGGGGCGGTGTCGTCCCATCCGTCGCGCTGTTTCCAGCTCTGCACCGTCGGGCGTTTGGTCTGCAATATTTCCGCGATTTGTGGCACGGAAAACCCCTGCCAGTACAACAGCGCCGCCTGTCGTCGCGGGTCGTTCAAGAGTGTGGTGTCGGTGGTGATGGTCATGCCTGCCTCGCCGTCATGGATACAGGGCAAGGCTACTGAAGCACGACCGGCGATTCGCTAAGGCGCTGATGTGCAGGGGGCAAGCCATCCGTGACTGATGGCGAACCAGCGGACGAGCCGGGAAACTAGCCCCTGAAATCAACGTGACTCCTTCACACACAATCAGGACTGCTGACGATGGCAAAAAAAGTCTCAAAATTCTTTCGTATCGGCGTCGAGGGTGATACCTGCGACGGGCGCATTATCAGCGCGGCCGATATTCAGGAAATGGCCGATTCATTCGACCCGCGTGTTTACGGCTGCCGCATCAACCTCGAACACCTGCGCGGTTTTCTGCCTGACGGCGCTTTCGCCCGTTACGGGGATGTGGTTGAGCTGAAAGCGGAGAAAATCGAGGACGATTCCGCGCTTAACGGCAAGCTGGCGCTGTTCGGCAAAATTGCCCCACTCGACACGCTGGTCGATATGGTGGCGAAAGGCCAGAAAGTTTACACCTCCATGGAAATTCAGCCGAATTTCGCCAACAGCGGCAAATGCTATCTGGTTGGCCTCGCCGTTACCGATGACCCGGCAAGCCTCGGCACCGAATATCTGGAATTCTGCCGCACCGCAAAACACAACCCGTTACAGCGCTTCAAGGCCAGCCCGGAAAATCTGTTCTCTGTTGCCACCCTGGCCGAGCTGGAATTCGAGGACGCCCCCGAAACCCTGCTGAACAAACTGACTGACTCGGTGAAAGCCATTTTCAGCCGCCGCCAGTCCTCTGATGACGCCCGTTTTAATGACGTTCACGAAGCCGTGACCACTATTGCCGAACGTGTCCAGACCAGCCAGGACAACGCCGAAACGCGTTTCGCCTCGCTGGAGACCGAGCTCACCGCACTTAAGAAAAGTGTGGCTGATGAGGCGAGCAAAACCACTGAGCAATTCAGCGCGATCACCGCCACCCTGGACAAAACACCGGGTAACACGCAGCCGCGCCGCAAACTGAGCACCGGCGGCGACGGCGCGACCGCTGCGCTGACCGACTGCTAAGACCGCTGAGCGGCCTCCCTTTTTCATCACAGGACAAACGACACAATGCGTAAAGAAACCCGCTTTAAATTTAATGCCTACCTGACCCGCCTCGCTGAGCTGAACGGCGTCGGCGTGGACGACCTGAGCAAGAAATTCAGCGTTGAGCCGTCAGTGACGCAGACGCTGTTTGACAAGATTCAGCAGTCCTCTTCGTTCCTGCAAAAAATCAACATGGTGGTGGTCGGCGAGCTGACCGAGGAGAAAATCGGCATCGACGTCAACGGCACGATTGCCAGCACCGCCGACACCACGAACGGCGTGGAGCGCAAGACCGCCGATTTTTCGAAAATGGACGCTTACCGCTATTTCTGTCAGCCGGTGAACTTCGATTTTCACATGAAGTACAACAAGCTCGATTTGTGGGCGCGTTTTCAGGATTTTCAGACCCGTATCCGCGACGCCATCGTCAAGCGCCAGGCACTGGACTACATCACCATCGGCTTCAACGGCGTGAGCCGTGCGCCAACCTCAGACCGCCAGAAAAATCCGCTGTTGCAGGATGTGGCCGTCGGCTGGTTGCAGAAGTACCGCAACGACGCACCGGCACGCGTCATGAATAAGGTCGTCGACGACACCGGCGCGGTCATTTCCACGACTATCAAGGTCGGCAAGAAAGGGCATTACAAAAACCTCGACGCGCTGGTGATGGATGCGCATGAAACGCTGATTGCAGAGATTCACCGCGAAAACCCGGAAATGGTGGTCGTGTGCGGGCGTCGCATTCTTACCGACAAATATTTCCCGATGATCAACAAATTCCAGCCGAACACCGAGCAACTGGCCGGTGAGCTGATTATCAGCCAGAAAACCATCGGCCAGTTACAGGCGGTGCGCGCGCCGTTCTTCCCGGCCAACAGCATTCTGATCACCACGCTGGATAACCTCTCGATTTATCTGTACGAGGACGGCCACCGCCGCCACATCATCGAGAATCCGAAGCTCGACCAGGTGGAAAACTACGAGCAGGTGAAAGTCGACTTTGTGATTGAAGATTACGAAGCCGGTTGCCTGATTGAAAACATCGAAATTCTTGAGCCGGAAGAAGAGGAAACCCCGGAAGGCACCACTGCCACCGTGTTTGCAGCGGCAATCGTTGACGCCATGAAAACCCTGATGGCTGATAACGCCACCCCCGCTGGCGGGTCGGAAACCGCCACCACCGGCGAAGGAGCGTAACCGATGGCGAGCCCCGCACAGCGTCACGCGATGCGGGTCTCGGCCATGCTGGCCGCGCAGCGGGATAACGCCCCGCTGCGCCATGCCACCGCTTACGAGCAGATGCTCGTTAAGCTGGCCGCAGACCGCCGGACGCTGAAAGAAATCCATTCGAAAGAGCGTAAAGCCGACAAAAAGCGCGAGCTGCTGCCGTTTTATCTGCCGTGGGTGACGGGCGTGCTGGAAAACGGCACCGGCGCGCAGGATGCCATTTTAATGACGGTCATGCTGTGGCGTCTCGATGCCGGTGATATTCCCGGCGCGCTGGAAATCGCGCGCTATGCGCTGCGCTACAACCTGTCGATGCCGGAAAACCATGTGCGCACCGCGCCTTACATGCTGGCCGAAGAGGTGGCGCTCGCTGCCCTGCGCGCCCGCGATGCCGGTCAGCCGGTCAGTGCGGCGATCCTTCTCGACGTCATCAGCATGACCGCGAAAGCCGACATGCCCGATGAAGTGCGCGCCCGGCTGCATAAGGTCGCCGGTCTGACACTGCGCGATGCCGGTCAGCTCAGTGACGCCATGACGCATCTGCAACGCGCGATCCAGCTCGACCGCAACGCCGGAGTGCGGAAGGACATCGAGCGGCTCACGCGCGAGCTGAATCCGAAGCCTGTTGTCGCAAAACCCGCGCCGAAAGCGCCCGCGAAAGCGGCGACACAGAAAAAAACAGCCACACCGGCGAAACGCGGGCGGGGACGCCCCCGCAAAAACGCCGGTTAACAGAATGCGCCCCGCGCCAGGGCGGCACGCCGGTCAAAGTGGGTATTTCACCTTATCTGCGACCGGCGTCCACCGCCCGCCTTTTCAGAGGTAGTCATGACGACGCTGATTATTAATAAAAACGAAGAGCCGCAGCCAGATAACACCGTGGTCATCCCGCCGCCAGTGGGCGACGAGCCGGTGATTAAAAACACGTTTTTCTTTCCCGACATCGAGCCGAAGCGTGTGCGTGAGCTGATGCGCCTTGAGCAGACCATTGCCCCGGCGCGGCTGCGCCATGCCATCAAAACCGGCATTGCCGAGACGAACGCGGAGCTGTTCGAGTACCGCGAGAGCCAGATTAAGGCGGGCTTTGCGCGCCTTGCTGATGTGCCCTCGGATGATATCGACGGCGAGAGCACGCGGGTTTTTCACTACCAGCGCGCCGTATGTGCAATGGCAACCGCCACCCTGTATGAGCGTTATCGCGGCGTGGATGCGAGCGCGAAAGGCGACAAAAAAGCCGACAGCATCGATACCACGATTGATGAGCTGTGGCGGGATATGCGCTGGTCAGTGGCGCGCATTCAGGACAAACCACGCTGCATCGTGGGGCAAATCTGATGAAGGTCATCGCGCACCAGGGTGACACGCTCGACGTCATCTGCGCCCGCCATTACGGGCGCACGGAGGGGGTCTTCGAGGCGGTGCTCGCTGCGAATCCGGGGCTGGCTGAACTCGGCTCGGTGCTGCCTTACGGCACGGCGATTGAGCTGCCGGACATACAGACCGCGCCCGTACAGGAAACGGTGAATTTATGGGACTGAGTATGGAAAAAATCACCTCCTCGCTCGCCTACTGGATAAGCGTCGCGCTGACCTTCTTTGGTGCCATGACGCCGCAGGACTTTGCCGCGTATTTCGGCGCGCTGGGCGTCGTGGCGACTGTCGGGGTGAACTGGTATTACCGGCGCAAAAGCTATGCGCTGTTAGCGCTACAGCTCGGACAGAACGCCCTGAGCAGTAAGGAGATTAACAATGTCATCAATCGTTAAGCGTTGCAGTGTGGTCGCGGTGCTGGCACTGGCGGCACTGTTGCCTGATTTTCGTTTACTCCGTACCTCCCCGGACGGGCTCGCCCTGCTGGCAGACCTTGAGGGATGCCGTCTGCGTCCCTACCAGTGCAGCGCGGGGGTATGGACATCAGGCATCGGCCACACTGCCGGGGTCGCGCCGAAACGCGATATCACGGAGCAGGACGCGGCAAAAAATCTTGTCGCTGACGTGCTGAATACGGAGCGCCGTCTTGCGGCCTGTGCGCCGGTCGACATGCCGCCGCATGTTTACGACGCCGTGGTCAGTTTCGCCTTTAACGTCGGCACCGGCGCGGCGTGTAAATCCACGCTGGTCTATTTCCTGAACCAGAAAAAGTGGCAACAGGCCTGTGACCAGCTCCCGCGCTGGGTCTATATCGATGGCGTGAGAAATACCGGGCTGGAAAACCGCCGCAAGCGCGAACTGGCCTGGTGCATGAAAGGAGTAAACCCGTGAACACACGTTTAATTTTACCGGCTGTCAAAGCGCTGGCCGGTCTGATGTTACTGCTGGGGTTAAGTTACCCGGACAGTGTGGCGGTGAATTTTATTGTGATCCTCGCGCTGTTTATCTGCCTGGCCTGTTTCGCTGGCGGCCTGACCGGCGCGGCGGTGTCTGAATACTGGCTAAGGCACCGGCGCGACAGGGTTGCCAACAATATTTACGCGGTGCTGATTGTGAGTCTGATTTTCTTTCATCAGTCGCCCGCCCGTCGCAAATTCTGGTCGGTTCTGATTCTGGCATTCACCTTTCCCTGTCTTGTTTCAGGCGGTCATCTCTTTTTAGCGCTGTTTTATCTGGCTTGTCTGGCGGGATTTATGGCGGTGCGCGCCTCGTATTGTCAGCGCATCCGGGAGGCTGGCCTGTGTCAAAACTCATGATGATGTTAATCGCTGTCGTGCTGGCGCTTGCCGGGGGGCAGTGGCTGCGCCATGAAAACGGCAACCTGACCCGCTCGCTGGAAAAGGCTAACCGTGTCGCCAGCGAGCAGAAAACGACGATTGGCATGCTGAAAAACCAGCTCATGGTTGCCCGTGACCGGGCGGATAAAAACGAACGGGCGCAGGTGGATTTACGCCAGAAGCTGAATGCCGCCGGTGAGCGGGAAGCCCGGCGGGAACAAACTATCACGAGGTTGCTCAATGAAAACGAAGCCTTTCGCCGCTGGTACAGCGCTGACTTGCCTGATGCTGTGCGCCGGTTGCACAAGCGCGCCGCCTGCGCCAGTGCCGGTGACTGTTTACAACGGCTGCCCGAAAGTGAGCCTTTGCCCGATGCCGGGAAGTGATCCGCGTACCAACGGCGATTTAAGCGCGGATATACGCAACCTTGAGCGGGCGCTGGAAAGCTGTGCGCTTCAGGTCGAAACCGTCAAACAATGCCAGGATGATATCGATGCTCAAACCCGACAGTCTGCGAAAAGCCCTGATTAATGCCGCGCCGGTGCTGGCGACTAACCCCGATATGCTGCGCCTGTATGTGGACAGCGGCAATATTGCCGCCACGCTGGCGACCTCGTTGTCGTTTGAAAAACAGTACACACTGAATGTGGTGGTGACCGATTTTACCGGCGATTTTGATTTGATCCTCGTGCCGGTGCTGGCCTGGCTGCGTGAACATCAGCCCGATATCCTCAGCACCGACACCGGGCAGAAAAAAGGCTTTGTCTTTGAGGCTGATATCAATAACGACAGCAGTTTCGATATCAGCATCAGCCTGTTACTGACTGAGCGAACGCTCGTTGAGGAAGTCGGCGCGGCGCTGCATGTGCGATGCATCCCGGAGCCACCGCCGCCGGAGCCGGTGACGCGCCCGGTCGAGCTGTATATCAATGGCGAGCTGGCGAGCAAATGGGATGAATGAATTTAAGCCATTCGACGATAAGCTCGCGGGGTTGCTAGCGGCAATGTCGCCCGCTGGCCGTCGGCGTCTGACCGTCGACATTGCGAAGAAGCTGCGCCAGCGCCAGCAACAGCGGATTAAATCGCAAAAAGCGCCCGACGGGACGCCATACGCACCACGAAAAAGCCAGCCACTGCGCGCAAAGCAAGGCCGGATTAAGCGGGAGATGTTCGCGAAGCTGCGCACTAACCGCTATATGAAAGCCAGCGGTAATGACAGTGCAGCAGTGGTGGAATTTACCGGCAAAGTGCAGCGTATTGCGCGGGTTCACCAATTTGGCCTTAAAGAAAAGCCCGGACGAAACGCCCGTGAAGTCCATTATGAAAAACGTGTCCTTTTAGGTTCGAATAATCATGATGAAAAGGATATTGAAGATATAATTATAGATATGTTTCGTGGTTTTGAATAATAAAGCCACAGTGTTGCTGTGGCTTTTGGTGTGTCAGTCGTTTTCAGAGGAAGCTTTATATTCCCTTACCTTGTTGCCTGCTCGTAAATATTGAACTAATGAAAATAACCATATTACACCAAGTGTTAAATAAACATAAGCCAGCATTGCTAAATCGTTTTTGGCTTCGCTGATAGATTTGATTTTATCATCTAACCACCACTGGTATGATTCCCTTTCATCAAGAAACTTAGTGCAGGCTATCGCGAGTATTGATGTTTCATCAATAGCTTTCAACGCATTCCTGCAATCTTCTTTACTGCGAATATCAGGGGGAGTGTCGTAATCATTTGAACTGGTGATAAATAATTTGTCTTTTGAAATATAATAACTAAATTCTTTATAATCAAATTTGGCATAGCCACCAATAATAGGCTTTTGCACATACCATGCTACAGAACCAAGGATAATTAAAGTGAACCCCATCAGGTATGAAAAGATTTTCCTGCGAAGAGGCATTGGGAGTGTTATGTCTCCCCATGAGCTTGTTAGGAAAAATGATGATGTTTTTAAATGACCTTCATTCAGGCCTTTTTGGATTAGTCTCGCATCCTCTATTTTTGTGATGTTGATTCTGTTTATTATTTTAAAAAGCTGAATGTTAAACCATTTCTCATCGAGCGATTTCATCTTCCTGTCTGAGTAGCCAATATTCAGATAGCGAAATAAAAAACGTAATAAGTTGGCTATCCCATAAGCCCGGCTCATTACAAAAAGAAAAACAACGATGTAAAGGATGTAAGTTAATATTTCTTTTTTTTCAACTAATGACTCTGGCATAACTCCCTCTCCAAATGATGTGTGGTTATCCATATAACGGTTTTCAATACCATACCTTTAATGTTTTAGGCAGTCTTTGGTGTATGAACATACCAGCAAACATTAACGAACTTGCCCGCGCCATCCGCAATATGGTACGCACCGGCGTCGTGGTCGAAACCGATCTGGATGCCGGTCGCTGCCGTGTGCAGACCGGCGGCATTATTACCGACTGGCTCCAGTGGCTGACCCAGCGCGCCGGTCGCGCCCGCACATGGTGGGCTCCTTCCGTCGGCGAACAGGTGTTAATTCTGGCCGTCGGCGGCGAGCTCGATACCGCGTTTGTGCTGCCGGGTATTTTTTCCGATGAGAATCCCGCCCCGTCGGCCTCGGCGGATGCCCTGCATATTGCTTTCCCCGATGGTGCGGTTATCCAGTACGAACCCCAGACCAGCGCCCTGACCGTCAGCGGCATCAAAACAGCCGACGTCACCGCATCTGAGTCCCTCACCGCCACCGTGCCGCTGGTAACGGTTAAAGCCGCTACACGTATCACGCTCGATACGCCGGAGGTGGTTTGCACGAATAAGCTCATCACCGGGTCGCTGGAAGTGCAGAGAGGCGGCACGATGCGCGGCGACATCGAGCACAGCGGCGGTGCGCTGTCATCCAACGGCAAAGTGCTGCATACCCACAAACACCCCGGTGATAGCGGCGGCACGACAGGAGCGCCACTATGACAGCCAGTTATATCGGTCTGAGCCGCAGCACCGGCGGGACAATCACCGACGCGGAACACATCAGCCAGAGCCTCAGCGATATCCTGCGAACGCCGGTCGGCTCGCGCATCATGCGCCGGGATTACGGCTCGCTGTTGTCTTCCATGATTGACCAGCCGCAGACCCCGGCGCTGGAGCTGCAAATCAAGGTCGCCTGTTATTTCGCGGTGCTGAAATGGGAGCCGCGCATCACCTTAAGCACGGTGACTACCGAGCGTCAGTCTGATGGCCGCATGATGGTCAGCCTGACCGGCGAGATTACCAGCACCGGCGACGCCCTTTCGTTAACCATCCCTGTGAGCTAACACCATGCCGATTGTTGATTTAAGCCAGCTCCCCGCGCCGGATGTGGTTGAGGCGCTGGATTACGAGAGCATCCTCGCCGAGCGCAAGGCGACACTGGTTTCGCTGTTTCCGGCGGAGCAACAGGACGCGGTAGCCCGTACGCTGGCGCTGGAGTCCGAGCCGCTGACCAAGTTTCTGGAAGAGAACGCCTACCGGGAGGTTATCTGGCGGCAGCGCGTCAACGAAGCCGCCCGTGCGGTGACGCTGGCAAGCGCCGAAGGGAATGACCTTGATGTGATGGCCGCGAACAACAACACCGCACGGCTGACCATCACCCCGGCAGACGATACCGCCATCCCGCCGGTGGCGGCGGTAATGGAGTCCGATGCCGATTTGCGTCTGCGCGCTCAACAGGCGTTTGAGGGGCTGAGCGTGGCCGGTCCGGTCGGCGCCTATGAATACCACGGGCGCAGCGCCGACGGGCGCGTCGCCGATATTTCTGTCGAAAGTCCGACACCGGCCTGTGTGACCATCACCGTACTTGCCCGCGAGGGTGACGGCACGGCTGCCGGTGACCTGCTGGCCGTGGTGGAAAAGGCGCTCAACGCTGATGACGTGCGCCCGGTGGGCGACCGCGTGACGGTGCAGGCGGCGGAGATTGTGCCGTATGAGGTGGCCGCCACACTCTGGTTTTACCCAGGCCCCGAAGCGGAGCCCATTCGCGCCACGGCTGAGCAGAAACTGAAAGCCTATATCACCGCGCAGCACCGGCTGGGGCGTGACGTACGCCGGTCAGCCATTTATGCCGCGCTGCATGTTGAAGGTGTCCAGCGTGTGGAACTGAGCGAGCCGCCAGGCGACATCGTGCTCGGCAAACATCAGGCGTCTTACTGCACCGGGTACAGCATCACCGCCGGGGGTAACGATGAATAGTGACCGGCTGTTACCCGTCGGCTCATCGCCGCTGGAGGTGGCCGCCGCAGCCGCAGCGGCTGAGATTGCCCGCGTTCCGGTGCCGCTGCGCACCCTGTGGGATCCGCAGACCTGCCCGACTGACCTGCTGCCCTATCTGGCGTGGGCGCTGTCTGTCGACCGGTGGGACGCTGACTGGCCGGAAGCCACGAAACGCCGGGTGATAGCAGCCTCGTTTTTCGTCCATCAGCACAAGGGCACCATCAGCGCCCTGCGTCGCGTGGTGGAGCCGCTCGGTTTTCTTATCGAGGTGCGCGAGTGGTGGGAGCTTAACGAGGAGCCCGGCACGTTTCGCCTGGTGGTCGGCGTGCTTGATGGCGGTATCACCGACGAGATGTATCAGGAGCTGGAACGGCTTATCAATGACGCCAAACCGGCCAGCCGCCACCTGACCGGGCTTGCCATCAGCCTGAGCACATCGGGCGAGTGTTATGTCGACGCGGGAAGCTATGCCGGAGACGAGCTGGTCGTTTACCCGTATTTGCCTGAGGACATCACCGGCGGCGGGGAGTATTTCCCGGCCTCGGCCATTCATTTTATCGACAACGTGAGAGTAAGCGCATGACCGCGAAATTCTTTGCCATTCTGACCAACCAGGGCGCGGCACTGCTGGCAAACGCCACCGCGCTCGGGACTAAGCTCAATATCACGCAAATGGCCGTCGGCGATGGCAACGGCACACTGCCGACGCCGGACGCCACGCAAACGAAGCTGGTTAACCAGAGACGCATTGCGCCGCTGAATATGCTGAGCGTTGACGCGAACAACTCAAGCCAGATTATTGCCGAGCAGGTTATCCCCGAAAACGAGGGCGGTTTCTGGATCCGCGAAATCGGGTTATATGACGATAACGGCGTGTTAATCGCGGTCGCCAACTGCCCGGAGACGTACAAACCGCAGCTCCAGGAGGGCAGCGGACGCACCCAGACCATCCGCATGGTACTGATTGTCTCCTCGACCGCTGCCGTCACGCTGAAAATTGACCCGTCGGTCGTGCTGGCGACACGTCAGTATGCTGATGACAAAGCTATCGAGGTAAAAAACTACGCCGACAACCTGATGAAGCAACATGTTGCCGACGCCAACCCGCACAAACAGTATGCGCCGGTTGCCAGCCCGGTTTTCACCGGCATACCGAAAGCGCCGACGGCAGCAAAGACATCAAACGACACCCAACTCGCGAATACGGCGTTTGTTCAGGCTGCCATTGCCGCACTGGCTTCCGGGGAGCTGGCAAAAAAACAGCCACTTGATAAAACGCTGACTGAGCTGTCGGGGAAGAGCGTTGAGGCGATTCTCGAATACCTTGGTCTGGGAGCCGCGGCAAAACTTCCTTCTCCCATATTTACGACCGGGCCGGGTTATACGCTGTTTAAGTCACCTTATTATGATGGTGCAACGGTACGCTGGTTCGCAACTTTGTCTATGACTGTAACACCGCCAGACCTGACCAATAATCAGCCTTTCTCTGTGACGTTCCCGGTTGCTTTCTCCGGTGATGTGAAGGCTGTTTTATCAAGTGCGAGCGGAGAGCTTACCAGCACTGCTGTGGTGCAGGATTTAGGCTGCGCAATATTTTCTTTGAGCACTACTGGCATCGTCATCATATCCAAATGGGGTGCGCGTTCTGCTTTGAATAACGGTGATTTTCAATTTATTGTGACGGGGATTATCAATGTCTAAATTCTTCACAGCAGGAACAACCCCACCTGGGTTTTATGCGACCAGGCCAGCACTTGAGAGTGTAGAAATTACTGATGAATTGTGGCTGGAACTACTGGCCGCACAGTTTGCAGGACAGCAAATTATTGCGGGCGAAGACGGGATGCCAGTTGCTGCTGATTTCCCACCTGTACCTGAAGCCACTATGCATCTGGCCGGGTAGGCCATCCGGGTGCTGCTGTATCAACTCGCATCAGCAGCACAGCCAGGGAAATTCCCCGTAACACGTAGCGCGGCGATGTATGGTATCAGGCATAATCTCTTTTTTGCCGGATTTAAACCATGCATAAGTCTCTGTTTTTCTATGTGAATATTTTTGCCGCGCTAAAGTGAGTGAGCCGCTTTACTCAAATACCGGTAGCCACTCTTTTCGCCAGAAGCGGGGCTTCCCTTCTCCAGTGCTTAAATAGTTGTTGTATCCCTGCCCCAACGCCAATAAATAGCCCCGCGCCCGCACAGCCTGGAAAATACACTCACCCCAACACCACGGAGTTAAACGGATGAGTGATTTTCATCATGGCGTGCAGGTCGTCGAAATCAACGACGGTACGCGCGTCATTTCCACCGTCTCGACCGCCATTGTCGGCATGGTCTGCACCGCCAGCGATGCCGATGCCGCGACCTTTCCCCTTAACGAGCCGGTACTGATTACCAGCGTACAAAGCGCTATTGCAAAAGCCGGTAAAAAAGGAACGCTGGCGGCGTCCTTACAGGCCATCGCTGACCAGGCAAAACCGGTGATTGTCGTTGTGCGTGTCGCGGAGGGCACCGGCGACGATGAAGAGGAGGCGCTTGCGCAGACGATTTCCAACATCATCGGCACCACGGACGAGAACGGCAAATACACCGGCCTTAAGGCACTGCTGACCGCTGAAGCCGTCACCGGCGTGAAGCCGCGCATTCTCGGTGTGCCGGGCTTTGACACGCTGGAAGTGGCGACTGCGCTTGCGCCGGTTTGTCAGAAGCTGCGCGCGTTCGGTTATGTCAGTGCGTGGGGTTGCAAAACGGTATCCGATGCCATCAAGTACCGCGACAATTTCAGCCAGCGCGAGCTGATGGTTATCTGGCCGGATTTTCTCGCCTGGGATACCGTGAAAAATGCGACCGCCACGGCATACGCCACCGCCCGTGCGCTCGGTCTGCGCGCCTACATCGACCAGTCGGTCGGCTGGCACAAAACCCTGTCTAACGTCGGCGTCAATGGCGTCACCGGCATCAGCGCGTCGGTGTTCTGGGATTTGCAGGAGCCCGGCACCGATGCGGATTTGCTTAACGAGGCGGGGGTCACGACGCTGATTCGCAAGGATGGTTTTCGCTTCTGGGGAAACCGCACCTGTTCGGATGACCCGTTATTCCTGTTTGAGAACTACACCCGCACCGCGCAGGTGATTGCCGATACGATGGCCGCCGCGCACATGTGGGCGGTCGACAAGCCCATCACCGCGATGCTTATCCGCGATATCGTCGACGGCATCAACGCCAAATTCCGCGAGCTCAAAACGAATGGTTACATCGTGGATGCGACCTGCTGGTTTGACGAAGAGGCCAACGACAAAGAGACCCTGAAAGCCGGAAAGCTGTATATCGATTATGACTATACGCCGGTTCCCCCACTGGAAAACCTGACCTTACGCCAGCGCATTACTGATAAATATCTGGCGACGCTGGTTTCCTCGGTCAACAGCAAATAAGGAGCCTGACTAAATGGCAATGCCGCGCAAGCTCAAATACATGAATGTGTTCCTGAATGGCTACAGCTATCAGGGTATCGCCAAATCCATCACCCTGCCGAAGCTGACCCGCAAGCTGGAGAACTATCGCGGCGCGGGGATGAACGGCGTCGCGCCGATTGATATGGGGCTCGATGATGATGCCCTGTCGATGGAATGGTCGCTCGGCGGCTTCCCCGATTCCGCTATCTGGGAACTGTACGGCGCAACCGGCGTCGATGCTGTGCCAATTCGTTTTGCGGGCTCCTACCAGCGCGACGACACCGGCGAAACGGTCGCCGTCGAGGTGGTCATGCGTGGCCGCCAGAAAGAGATCGACACCGGCGAAGGTAAACAGGGCGAAGACAGCGAGTCAAAAATCTCGGTTATCTGCACGTACTTCAAACTGACGATGGACGGTAAAGAGCTGGTTGAAATCGACACGCTGAACATGATTGAGAAAGTGAACGGCACCGACCGGCTGGAGCAGCACCGCCGCAATATCGGCCTGTAATTTTCACCCGGTCAGCGGCGCTGGCCGGTTACCCCCATTCCCGATTAAGACGAGAACACCATGACGAACGAAAACGTGATCACCCTGGAAAACCCCATCAAACGCGGCGAGCAGGTCATCGACCAGATTACGCTGATGAAACCCAACGCCGGAACGCTTCGCGGTGTCAGCCTGGCCTCGGTGGCAAACTCCGACGTCGACGCGCTGATTAAAGTGCTGCCACGCGTGACTGCGCCGTCACTGACCGAGCAGGAAGTCGCCGCGCTGGAGCTGCCTGACCTTGTGGCGCTGGCCGGTAAGGTGATTGGTTTTTTGTCGCCGGGTTCGGCGCAGTAACCTTCCCGCCCGACCTGTCAGTCGATGACCTGATGGCGGATATTGCGGTGATATTTCACTGGCCGCCATCGGAGTTATTTCCCCTGAGCCTGACCGAGCTCGTTACATGGCGCGAAAAAGCGCTCCAGCGAAGCGGAAACACCAATGAGTGATGTGAAATTACAGGTATTGCTCAGGGCTGTTGACCAGGCGACCCGCCCGTTAAAATCCATCGAAAAGGCCAGCAAAACGCTGGCCGGCGATATCCGGGCGACGCAAACCACATTACGTGAACTCAACAGCCAGGCATCCAGAATCGAGGGGTTTCGCAAGACCAGCGCACAGCTCGCCGTGACCAGCCAGTCGCTGGCGAAAGCAAAACAGGAAGCCGCCGCGCTGGCCGTGGCGTTTAAACAGACCGAAAACCCGACCCGCGCACAGGCCGCCGCAATGGAAGCCGCGCGCAAAAATGCCGCCGCGCTCCAGCTTAAACATAACAGCCTGCGTGAAGCGGTACAGCGTACACGGCAGGAACTCAGCCAGGCGGGCATCAACACGCGCACGCTGGCCGCTGATGAGCGCCGCCTGAAAACCAGTATTGGTGAAACCACCTCGCAACTTAACCGGCAGCGCGAGGCGCTGGCGCGCGTCAGTGCCCAACAGGCCAAACTGAGCGCGGTTAAGCAGCGCTATCAGGCGGGAAAAGCGCTCGCCGGTCAATCGGCGGCGGTCGGCGCTGCCGGTGTCGGGATTGCCACAACCGCCACGCTGGCCGGTACAGCGCTGTTAAAGCCGGGGTACGATTTTGCGCAGAAAAACTCCGAGCTTCAGGCGGTTCTCGGCGTAGCCAAAGATTCAGCAGAAATGACCGCCCTGCGTAAACAGGCGCGCCAGCTCGGCGATAATACTGCCGCCTCGGCTGATGATGCCGCCGGGGCGCAAATCATCATTGCCAAAGCGGGCGGCGATGCGGCTGCCATTCAGGCAGCGACCCCCGTCACGCTCAATATGTCGCTCGCCAACCGGCAGACGATGGAGGAGAACGCAAAATTACTCCTGGGGACGAAAAGCGCCTTTCAGCTATCCAATGACAAAGTGGGTCACATCGGTGATGTCCTGTCAGCGACGATGAATAAATCAGCCGCCGATTTTCAGGGTCTCAGTGACGCCATGACGTATCTGGCTCCCGTTGCCCGTGCGGCGGGGGTAAGCCTCGAAGAAGCGGCAGCGATGACCGGTGTTCTGCACGATAACAACATCACCGGGTCAATGGCCGGGACGGGCAGCTCGGCGGTTGTCAGTCGTTTACAGGCTCCCACCGGGCAGGCTTTCACCGCCCTGAAAGAGCTTGGCATCAAGACGTCCGACAGCAAAGGCAATATGCGGCCTGTCTTCACCATTCTGAAAGAAATCAGCGCCAGCTTTGCGAAGCACAAGCTGGGTAACGCCCAGCAGGGTGAATACCTGAAAACCATTTTTGGCGAGGAGGCGCTGAAATCAGCCAACGCCCTGTTGCAGGGCGCGGCATCCGGCAGACTTGACGCGCTGACCGCGGCGTTAAAGGCGTCCGATGGCAAGACCGAGGAACTTGTCAAAGTCATGCAGGATAACCTTGGCGGCGACTTCAAAGAGTTCCAGTCAGCTTATGAGGCGGTCGGCACCGACCTTTTTGACCAGCAGGATTCCTCCCTTCGCAAACTGGTGCAGACCGCGACCGGGTATGTGCTTAAGCTCGACGGCTGGATCCAGAAAAATAAGGGACTGGCGCAGACCATCAGCACCATCGCGGCGGTGGCAGTCGGGATTATCGGGGTTGTCGGCGCAATCGGTCTGGTGGCGTTCCCGGTTATCAGCGGTATCAACGCCATCATTGCGATTGCCGGGGTGCTCGGCACTGTCTTCAGCGTCGTGGGTGGCGCGATCATGACGGTACTCGGCGCGCTCACCTGGCCGATTGTCGCGATTGGCGTCGCCATCGTCGCCGGGGCATTGCTGATTCGCAAATACTGGGAGCCGATTTCGGCTTTTTTTGAAGGGGTGATCGAAGGGCTTAAGGCGGCGTTTGCGCCGGTCGGGGAACTGTTCTCACCGCTGAAACCGATGTTTGACTGGCTGGGGGAAAAACTCAAAGCCGCGTGGGACTGGTTTACCAACCTGCTTGAGCCGGTGAAATCGTCTCAGGAGCAACTCAACGCCTGTAAGGATGCCGGGATGCGATTCGGGCAGGGGCTGGCTGATGCGCTGATGTTTCCGCTTAAAGCGTTCAACAAGCTGCGCGCAGGTATCGAGTGGGTGCTGGAAAAACTTGGTGTCATTAACAAGGAATCGGGCGACCTCGATAAAACGGCGGAAAAAGCCGGTGCCGCGCAAGCCGATGCCGCGCAAAATCCGTCAATCAGTAATGGCGGGTATATCCCTGCAACCAGCACTTATGGCGGTTATCAGGCGTATCAGCCCGTTACCGCTCCCGGTGCGGGGAAAGCGTACACCGACAACCGGCAGAGCCATTACAACATCACGGTACAAAACGGCGGCGCACCGGGCGGCGACCTCGGGCGTCAGTTACAGGATGCCGTTGAGAAAGCCGACCGGGACAAGCGCGCCCGCGAACGCGCCAGTATGCGAACCGACGGATAAGGAAACACTGAGATGATGCTTGCACTTGGCTTTTTCGTTTTTATGCGTCAGACGCTGCCGTTTCAGAATATGCAGCGCGACGCGGAATACCGCTGGCCGTCAAACAACCGCGTCGGCAAGCGTGACGCCTTTCAGTTTCTCGGTGTCGGTGAGGAGAAAATCACGCTCAGCGGCGAGCTGTTCCCGGAACTTACCGGCGGACATCTGACGCTGACCGCGCTGCGCCTGATGGCGGAGGAGGGGCGCGCCTGGCCGTTGCTGGCAGGGACTGGCCTGATTTACGGGATGTACGTTATCAACAGCATCAGCGAGACCGGCACCGAGTTTTTCGCGGACGGCTCGCCCCGCAAAATCACCTTCACCATGACACTGACCCGCGTCGATGAGTCGCTCGCGGCGGTGTATGGCGACCTGAATAAACAGGCCGACAGCCTGGTCGGTAAGGCGAAAGAAGCTGCCACGAAATTAACATCAAGCCTGGGGTTCTGATGTCAGAGATACTGTATAGCGAAGCGGGGAGCTCGCTCACCCCCGCGTTTATGCTGAAAATTGACAGCAAAGATATTACCGGCAATATCAGCGACCGCCTGATTAGCCTGACCATGACCGATAACAGGGGGTTTGAAGCCGACCAGCTCGATATCGAGCTCAACGACGCCGACGGGCGTGTCGTCCTGCCGGTGCGCGGGGCGGTGCTGACGCTGTTTCTGGGGTGGAAAGGTTCGGCGCTTATCGGCAAGGGCAGTTTCACCGTGGATGAGGTTGAACACCGGGGCGCACCGGATACCGTGACCATCCGGGCACGGAGCGCCGATTTTCGTGGCTCCCTGAATTCCCGACGCGAGGAGTCATGGCACGATAAAACGCTCGGTATGATTGTCGAGACCATCGCGACACGCAACAAACTGACGGCGGCCATTGCGCCGGAGCTGGCAAAAATCGTGATTCCGCACATCGACCAGTCGCAGGAGTCCGACGCCAAATTCCTGACCCGGCTGGCCGACAGGAACGGCGGCGAGGTGTCTGTTAAAGCGGGAAAACTGCTGTTTCTCAAACCGGGTAACGCGGTCAGCGCCAGCGGTAAACCCATCCCGCAGGTGACCATTATCCGCAGCGATGGCGACCGGCACCAGTTTGCGATTGCCGACCGGGGCGCTTACACCGGCGTAACGGCGCAATGGCTGCATACCAAAGAGCCGAAGCCTAAAAAAGTGAAAGTGAAGCGCAAGCCGAAAGAGCAGCACCTGCGCGCCCTGCAACACCCGAAAGCCAAAGCGAAAAAGAAAGAGGCCAAAGTCCCGGAGGCGCGCGAGGGTGAATACATGGCCGGTGAGGCTGATAACGTATTCGCCCTAACCACGGTCTATTCAACAAAAGCCCAGGCAATGCGCGCGGCTAAAGCAAAGTGGGACAAGCTACAGCGCGGCGTGGCAGAGTTCTCGATAAGTCTTGCGGTCGGTCGTGCTGACCTGTACCCGGAAACGCCGGTTAAAGTGTCGGGCTTTAAAAGCGTCATAGATGAGCAGGCATGGATAATTACCAAAGTGACTCACGCGCTCAGCAACAACGGCTATACGACGGCCTTAGAACTGGAGGTGAAACTATCCGACGTCGAGTATGAGGCCGATGATAACGACGATGATTCAGACGAAAGCGAAGATTAAAAATAACCCGCCTTGCGCGGGTTGTTTATTTCTCAGTCCAGTTTATTTGGCTGGTTTAAATAACCGGGTTTTGGACAGCAACAAAGCTTTTGCTGGCTCGTCCATCAGCTTACCCATTTCACTGCAACTCGCCGCTGGGTTCTCAAATGTGTAACCAGTTGCTTTAAACTGATTAACGATATTGATCTCAGTGATATTTTTTAAGAAAGACGCGGGAACATCTTTTGTCCATATAGGGGAACATATACCTGATGTGGCTAAGGCTTCGTATGCTTCGGAAGGGATACTTTTCTCAGGCAGGACGATTGTTAAGGCTTTCTCAGCCTGCGTGATGGCTGTTGGCTGCCAAAGTTTCAGGCTTTTTTGCAATAGCCTAACCGTATTGTCAGGCGTTCTTGCCATAACTGCAGAAGGTATTAGCAACAATGAACATAGCATGCAATTTTTCAAAACAGACATAGAACATCCTTTTTCGGTTAATCAGAAAACATAGATTACGATTTGTGAATAATAGGGTATGATGCTTTCACGTTTCGTGAATGGGAGTGAATCATGTTCCATTGTCCACAGTGTAAGCACGCTGCGCATGCTCGTACCAGCCGCTATCTTAGTGAGAACACAAAAGAACGCTACCATCAGTGCACCAATATCAATTGCAGTTGCACCTTTGTGACGATGGAGTCGATAGAGCGCTATATTGTGACGCCAGGTAAAATTGACCCTGCACCACCGCACCCAAATCAGACCGGACAGCGCCAATTATGGTTTTAAATTTACCCGCCTTGAGCGGGTTTTTTTATGGGCTTTTCTGCAATCGGGAAAAATTCTGCTGCCATTTTGCTGCCAATTGCGAATCGGAAAATAAAAAAGCCACCGTGAAAGGTGGCTTAATTAGATGATTTTAAAGCTAAAATTTGGTGGCCCCTGTTGGGTTTGAACCAACGACCAAGCGATTATGAGTCGCCTGCTCTAACCACTGAGCTAAGGGGCCGTGGCGGGGAATTATAAAGTAACTTACCCCTGCAATCCAGCATGAATCACCTGGCTGATGTTTTTATAAACAACGCATTTTCAATCTCTTATACTGGAGTTTATCGCTTTTATTCGGGAGTTAAGCATGATCCACGATATTCTGGCGCCGGGGCTGCGGGTGGTATTTTGCGGCATCAATCCGGGTAAATCATCTGCCCATACCGGTTTCCACTTTGCCCATCCGGGTAATCGTTTCTGGAAAGTTATCCACCAGGCCGGTTTTACCGACCAGCAACTGCGCCCGGAAGATGAGCGGCATCTGCTGGACACCCGCTGTGGCATTACCATGCTGGTTGAGCGTCCAACCGTACAGGCCACCGAAGTCGGCTTGCATGAGCTGCGTAGCGGGGGCAGGGAACTGGTCAGGAAAATTGAGGATTATCAGCCAGCTGCGCTGGCAGTTTTAGGAAAGCAAGCCTTTGAGCAGGCGTTTAGCGTACGCGGTGCGAGCTGGGGCAAGCAAAATATGACGATTGGCGTGACGCAGGTTTGGGTGCTGCCAAACCCCAGCGGGCTTAACCGCGCAACGCTGGATAAGCTGGTGGAAGCGTATCGTGAACTGGATGAGGCACTGGTGACGCGCGGCCTGTGATGGCAAATTGCGGGCAAAAAAAAGCTCCCGAGTGGGAGCTTTTTAACGCATAACGAATTAATCGTCGAGGAAGCTACGCAGCACTTCAGAACGGCTCGGATGACGCAGTTTACGCAGCGCCTTCGCTTCGATCTGACGGATACGCTCGCGGGTTACGTCAAACTGTTTACCCACTTCTTCCAGCGTGTGATCGGTGTTCATATCGATACCGAAACGCATACGCAGGACTTTCGCTTCACGAGCGGTCAGGCCTGCCAGAACGTCGTGCGTTGCGGCGCGCAGACTTTCAGTGGTAGCAGAGTCCAGCGGCAACTCGAGGGTGGTATCCTCGATAAAATCACCCAGATGCGAATCTTCATCATCACCGATCGGTGTTTCCATGGAGATCGGCTCTTTGGCAATTTTCAGCACCTTACGGATCTTATCTTCCGGCATCAGCATACGCTCAGCCAGCTCTTCCGGCGTCGGTTCACGGCCCATTTCCTGCAGCATCTGGCGGGAGATACGGTTGAGCTTGTTGATCGTCTCAATCATATGCACCGGAATACGAATGGTGCGCGCCTGATCCGCGATGGAACGGGTGATCGCCTGACGGATCCACCAGGTTGCATAGGTAGAGAATTTGTAACCACGGCGGTATTCGAACTTATCAACCGCTTTCATCAGACCGATGTTGCCTTCCTGAATCAGATCGAGGAACTGCAGACCGCGGTTGGTGTATTTCTTGGCGATAGAAATAACCAGACGCAAGTTCGCTTCCACCATCTCTTTCTTCGCACGACGCGCTTTCGCTTCGCCGATAGACATACGACGGTTGATGTCTTTTACCTGCTCAATGGTCAGGCCGGTTTCTTCTTCAATCTGTTGCAGCTTCATCAGGCCGCGTTGAACTTCTTCTGCCACTTCATGCAGTTTTTCCGACCACGGTTTATTCATGGCCAGCGCAGCGTTGAACCAGGTTTCGTTGGTTTCGTTGCCGGTAAACAGCGTAATGAAGTTTTTCTTCGGCATTTTGCACTGTTCAACGCACAGTTTCATGATGATGCGTTCCTGGGTACGTACGCGATCCATCATGACGCGCATGCTGTTAACCAGGTAATCGAACTGTTTTGGCACCAGACGGAACTGTTTGAACACTTCAGACAGCTTCAGGATCTCTTCCTGCGCGGCAACGTGACTGCGTCCTTTGGCTTTGATAGTGTCGCGAGTCAGTTCGTACTGGGTACGTAGCTCAGCGAATTTTTCACGCGCCAGTTCAGGATCGATGCTGTTGTCATCATCGCTGTCGTCGTCTTCTTCATCTTCTTCGTCTTCGTCATCATCCATCTCTTCGCTGGAGAGTTCAGAACCGACGTGGGTCGCGGTTGGCGCCAGGTCTTCTTCAGCGTTTGGATCGACAAAGCCGGTGATCAGATCAGAGAGGCGAGCCTGCTCAGCTTCAACGCGATCATACTGCTCCAGCAGATAGGTGATCGCTTCCGGGTATTCGGCAACAGAGCACTGAACCTGGTTGATGCCATCTTCGATGCGTTTAGCGATGTCGATTTCGCCTTCGCGGGTCAGCAGCTCAACGGTGCCCATTTCGCGCATGTACATGCGCACCGGGTCAGTGGTTCGCCCGATTTCAGATTCAACGCTGGAAAGCACTTGTGCGGCGGCTTCTTCCGCATCTTCGTCAGTGTTGTTGGAGTTTTCGGCCAGCAACAGATCATCGGCGTCCGGTGCTTCTTCCATCACCTGGATGCCCATGTCGTTGATCATTTGGATGATGTCTTCGATCTGATCGGAGTCGACGATATCTTCCGGCAGATGGTCATTGACCTCGGCATAGGTCAGATAGCCTTGCTCCTTACCACGGGTGACAAGAAGCTTCAGCTGTGACTGCGGGTTTTGCTCCATAAGACGGTATCCACACTTAATTCATGAGGGTTGGTGTCGGTCGGCGAAATAAACCGCCAACATTTAACGCGAGGGTTTATTTATATTTTTGCCGCTGGCCCTCATCGCGGCTGTCGGGATCTTCCCGATCGGTTATCGGCACTTAAGCCGTTGAATTCACTTTTTTGCCAGTTCCTGGTTCAATTGCCAGAGTTCCCGGCGTTCTTCGCTGCTTAAACCATGTGTGCGGTCACGAGCTATTAACTCTTCTTGCCGCCGTTCAAGCATCGAATCAAACATATGATTGAGCGCGTCGGTGAACGTTTTTTCAGCGATGTCTTTATCTGCTATATCGTCCCACATCGACAGTTTTTCAAGGGTTGCGGCCTCTTTTGTGCCGCGATAGTGCTCAAGCAACTGGCCAGTCGTCAGGCCTGGCTGTGACAAACAAGTGTTGACCAGTTCTGTAAATAAGCCAAGCCCGGCAAGCCTTGAGTGATCCAAACCCTCTAACGGCGGCACCTTCGGAGCCAGTTCCGGGTTCTGGATCAATAACCCTATCAGTATACGCATGGTTGTGCGTTTTAGCTGCGGAGCGGGGCGCGTCGTTGCGCTTTCCACCTGTTTTGGCATTAATCGATCAAGTTGCGCATCGTCGAATATGCCAATTTTATTCCCCAACAGCTGGCGCAACTGGATGCGTAGCGTTTCGCCCGGCACCTGGTTGATTAACGGTAACGCTAATGCGGCAAGCTGCGTTGTACCGTCCGGCGTGGTTAAATCCGCTTGCGGCAACAGGCTGTTAAACAGAAACGTGGAGAGCGGCAGTGCCTGCTCCATCCGCGCTTCGAACGCCTCTTTGCCCTCTTTACGCACCAGCGTGTCCGGATCTTCGCCATCCGGTAAAAACATAAAACGCAGCTGACGGCCATCGCTCATATAAGGCAGCGCGGTTTCCAGCGCTCGCCATGCGGCGTCACGACCGGCACGGTCACCGTCGTAACAACAGATAACATTTTTAGTTACGCGAAAAAGTAACTGAATATGATCCGCCGTTGTTGACGTTCCGAGCGAAGCCACCGCGTAGTTGATGCCGTATTGCGCCAGCGCCACCACGTCCATATACCCTTCAACGACCAACAGTCGCTGGGGCTCGTCATTGTCCTGCTGCGCTTCATAAAGGCCATACAGCTGACGGCCTTTATGGAAAATATCTGTTTCCGGGGAGTTCAAGTATTTAGGCGTATCGTTACCCAGAACGCGCCCACCAAAACCAATTACCCGGCCACGTTTGTCGCGAATGGGAAACATGACCCGTTCGCGGAAACGATCGTAACTGCGTCCCTGATCGTTTGTGACCAGCATACCCGCATCAATCAGTGATTTACGGTTTTCGCTGTTGCCGCCAAAACGCTTTAATACGTTGTCCCAGCCGGGGGGCGCGTAACCAATGGCGAACCGCTCAATGATTTCGCTGCTCAGGCCGCGTCTGGACAGATACTGGCGTGCAGGCTCTGCGGCAGGTTGTGTCAACGATTGCTGATAAAACGCGTTTAGCCCATCCATTAATTGATAGAGCGTTTGCCGTTGATGGCGCTCTATCAGGCTGGGTCCACTGCCTGCTTCAAACGGCACTTCAAGGTTGTGCATCGCCGCCAGTTCTTCGACACTTTCCACGAACTCGAGCTTGTCGTAGTTCATCAGGAAGTCGAGAGCGTTACCATGCGCGCCACAGCCAAAGCAGTGGTAAAACTGTTTTTCACCGTTCACGGTGAAAGAGGGGGTTTTCTCGTTATGGAATGGACAACACGCGTGATAATTTTTGCCCTGCTTTTTCAGCTTTACACGCGCGTCGATGAGATCGACGATGTCGGTGCGCGCCAGCAGGTCATTAATAAAGACACGTGGGATTCGTCCAGCCATAAGCCCCGTTTTGATCTTTTATAGCCGTTGTTTTCCAGGCCAACATATATACGACCGAAATCCGCAGGTTATATCAGGTTATAAACGAAAATAAGCCGCGCATTCCTTTCGGAAGCACGGCCTTACAACTACAACTCGGTCTAAACGAAAGGGCGCTTGCCCTGACAGATTAGTACAGACGAGTACGGCGTGCGTTTTCGCGAGCCAGTTTCTTCGCGTGACGTTTCACTGCGGATGCTTTAGCGCGTTTACGTTCGGTAGTCGGTTTTTCATAGAACTCACGACGACGAACTTCCGCCAGAACACCTGCTTTCTCGCAGGAACGTTTGAAGCGACGCAGAGCTACGTCGAACGGCTCGTTTTCACGTACTTTAATTACCGGCATGTGCCTCTCACCTTTGATTAATTCGGTTTGCCGCTGGCGTTCACGCCAGCTTATTTCAAAATGGTGCGGAATTTTACTGCAAGTGCTGCTGCTTTGTAAAGCACCGCCGCCCTTTTTGAAAGGGGACTTTTGTAAGGGTGAGGAGTATACACGAACTCCGCTGCATGAGTGAGCAAAGTTTTACTTCGACCCGCATTCGCCCTACACTGCGCGCTATTGCAAAGAGGTAAACAGAGTCATGCGCATACTGGGCATTGAAACATCCTGCGATGAAACCGGCATCGCAATTTATGACGATCAACAAGGGCTTCTGGCCAACCAACTGTATAGTCAGGTAAAACTCCACGCCGATTATGGCGGTGTTGTGCCAGAGCTGGCTTCGCGCGATCACGTGCGTAAAACCGTGCCGCTGATTCAGGCCGCGTTGAAAGAGTCCGGATTAACCGCGAAAGATATTGATGCAGTGGCTTACACCGCAGGGCCTGGTCTCGTCGGTGCGCTGCTGGTTGGCGCGACGGTTGGCCGCTCGCTCGCCTTCGCCTGGGACGTTCCCGCTATTCCGGTTCACCATATGGAAGGACACTTGCTGGCGCCAATGCTGGAAGAAAACCCACCGGCGTTTCCTTTCGTTGCGCTGCTGGTTTCTGGCGGGCATACGCAGCTCATCAGCGTAACTGGTATTGGTCATTACGAGCTGCTCGGTGAGTCGATTGACGATGCCGCCGGGGAAGCTTTTGATAAAACGGCCAAACTGCTGGGGCTGGATTATCCTGGCGGGCCGATGCTATCGAAACTGGCGGCCCAGGGCACTGAAGGCCGTTTTGTTTTCCCGCGCCCGATGACCGATCGTCCGGGGCTGGACTTTAGCTTCTCCGGTCTGAAAACCTTTGCGGCAAACACCATTCGTAATAATGGTGACGATGAGCAAACCCGCGCTGATATTGCGCGTGCGTTTGAAGATGCCGTGGTTGATACGCTGATGATCAAATGCAAGCGTGCGCTGGATCAAACCGGTTTTACGCGTCTGGTGATGGCGGGCGGTGTGAGCGCCAACCGTACGCTGCGCGCGAAACTGGCGGAAATGATGCACAAGCGTCGTGGCGAAGTGTTCTATGCGCGCCCGGAGTTTTGCACCGATAACGGCGCGATGATCGCTTATGCGGGGATGGTGCGTCTGAAAGCGGGTAATGATGCAGGGCTGGGTGTGACGGTGCGTCCGCGCTGGCCACTGGCGGAGTTGCCTGCGGCGTAAACCGTGATGGCCCGGTAGCACAAGGTGCGCCGGGCACTGTTACGACGTTTTTTCTTTCTCTTCTTTTTTCTTCTTCAGCTTCGACCAGATTTTGCCTTCCTGGTGTCGCCACAGGCGCTGAATATTGTCGTGATGGCGTAGCAGGATCAGGCAGGACAGCATCGCGACCGGGAAAGTGAACTGCGGTTTGAACCACCAGACATAAAAGGGGGCGATCAACGCGCTGACAATCGCTCCCAGCGATGAATAGCCGCTCAGTAGTACCGTTAACAGCCAGGTTCCCGCCATCACGCCCGTTAAATCCCAGCCGATAGGTGCAATAGCGCCAAATGCCGTCGCTACGCCTTTACCGCCCTGGAACTTAAAGAAAACCGGCCAGATATGACCAAGACAGGCGGCAATCGCGATAAGGCCGAGCCAGAACGGCGTTACGCCAAGCGCGTATGCGCCCCAAACCGGCAGCATACCTTTTAAGACGTCAAAAATCAGGACCGTTAGCGCAGCACCTTTGCCGCCAATGCGTAATACGTTGGTCGCTCCGGGATTGCCGGAGCCACTCTCGCGCGGATCGGGCAGACCGGCGATGCGGCAGACCAGAATGGCGCTGGAAATAGAGCCACAAAGGTATGCAAGGAGAATCATCCCAGGCGCGATTGCACTCATAACGCTGTTCCGTTGTGAAAATGTCGTTTTATTCTCTGCATCCATGGATAATACGCATAAATGATGGAAAGTGGTATCCAGGTTTTGCGCAAAATCTGACAGGTAGCCACTAAAGATGCGGCCTGGCGGCGGCAATGGCGTGGCAAATAGCAGGCGAGGTGAGATGGACATTGTATTTATAGAGCAGCTTTCGGTTATCACCACCATTGGTGTTTACGACTGGGAACAGACCATTGAGCAGAAGCTGGTGTTCGATATCGAAATGGCCTGGGATAACCGTGTTGCGGCGAAAAGCGACGATGTGAACGATTGTTTGAGCTACGCGGATATCGCCGATGTGATTATCGGCCATGTCGAAGGCGGGCGTTTTGCGCTGGTTGAACGCGTTGCTGAGGAGGTCGCTGAGTTGTTGCTGACGCGCTTTAACTCGCCCTGGGTGCGTATCAAATTAAGTAAACCAGGCGCGGTTGCGCGGGCGCTGAATGTGGGCGTAACCATTGAGCGTGGCTTAAATCCGAAAGAAAGTATTTAAATTCATAATAGTTAAACCAAGCGCTAGTATTCAGGTCATAGATCTCGGTCTTTCACGGCTTCTCCGCGGGATAAGCCGTTTTTTATATCTTTTTAGGGGTTTATTTGATGGGCGATATGCATTCATTGCTGGTAGCAGCCATTCTGGGTGTCGTTGAAGGTCTGACAGAATTTCTGCCCGTATCCAGTACTGGTCACATGATCATCGTGGGGCATTTATTAGGCTTTGAAGGTGATACAGCAAAAACGTTCGAAGTGGTGATCCAGTTAGGTTCGATCCTCGCGGTAGTGGTGATGTTCTGGCGGCGTTTGTTTGGCCTGATTGGCATTCATTTCGGTAAGCAGCCGCATGAAGGGACGGGTACCGGCCGCCTGACGCTGATTCATATCCTGTTAGGCATGATCCCGGCGGTGGTGTTGGGGCTGGTATTCCACGATACCATCAAATCGCTGTTTAACCCGCTCAATGTGGCTTATGCGCTGGTGGTCGGTGGTTTCTTGCTAATTGCCGCCGAAGTGCTGAAGCCAAAAGTCCCGCGCGCGCAGGGCGTGGATGATATGACTTATCGTCAGGCGTTTATGATTGGTTGCTTTCAGTGTCTGGCGCTGTGGCCGGGTTTTTCCCGCTCCGGGGCGACAATCTCTGGCGGCATGCTGATGGGCGTTAGCCGCTATGCCGCGTCCGAGTTCTCTTTTCTGCTGGCGGTGCCGATGATGTTGGGCGCCACGGTGCTGGATCTCTACAAGAGCATGGGCTTTCTCACCGTGGGTGATATCCCGATGTTCGCCGTCGGTTTTATCACTGCGTTTATCGTTGCACTTATCGCCATCAAAACCTTCCTGGAGCTGATTAAGCACATCTCCTTTATTCCGTTTGCGATTTACCGTTTTGTGGTCGCAGCAGCGGTTTATCTGGTCTTCTTCTAAGACTTGCGCCCTCAGTCTTTTGGCTGAGGGCAACGGTGTTCCTTCCAGACCGCCAGCGCGGCAATCCGCCGACGCGTCAGCTCTTCACGCACTTCCGCTCCCGTAAACCCTGCCTCTATGACGGCTTTCGTCGGCACGGCGCGTGCCACTTCCCAGGCTTCACGCAGTAAGCGCCCCTGCGAATAGTCGCAGGCTTCAAAACCAGTGCGCCCACGCACGTCCGCTTCGCTGGTCAGTGCGATTTGCTCAACACGCTGCGGTTTACGCCATGCGTCGATGGAATCGAACAATTTGACGATGGTTTTCGGCTGCAAAATAGGAAAGGTGTGGATCAGATCGTGGAACTCCGCCACCAGTTTGGCTAAATCGCGGATCTCGTTGGGAACGCGCAGCCGCTGGCACAACCCATCGACCAGTTTGACGCCCGCCGGGCCGTGCCCGTGGTGGCGCGGCCAGAGCGCTTTTGGCGTTAGCGCTTTGCCTAAATCGTGGCACAGCGTGGCGAAGCGCACATCCACTTGCGGGCTGAGCATTGCCGCCATCGAAAGTGTCATCAGCGTGTGTACGCCGGTGTCGATTTCCGGGTGCCATTTCGCCGGTGCCGGGACACCAAACAGAGCGTCGATTTCCGGGAACAGCACTTTCAGCGCACCGCAATCGCGTAGCACCTGGAAATAAACCTGAGGATTGCGGGTTTGCAGCGCGCTTTCGGTCTCTTTCCATACCCGTTCGGGTGTCAGGTGCTCAAGTTCGCCCGCCTCGGTCATCGCGTGCATTAAGGACATCGTTTCATCGGCGATACGGAAACTGAGGTGGGCGTAACGGGCGGCAAAACGCGCGACGCGTAACACGCGCAGCGGATCTTCACCAAACGCCGGCGAGACGTGGCGCAGAATGCGGTTACGCAAATCCTGCTGACCGCCATAGGGATCGATAATCTCGCCCTGGCTATCTTGCGCCAGCGCGTTCACGGTTAAATCACGGCGCAGCAGATCCTGCTCCAGCGTGACGTCTGGCGCGGCATAGCAGGTGAAACCGGTATAGCCGGAGCCTGATTTGCGCTCGGTACGCGCCAGCGCATACTCTTCGTGGCTTTGCGGATGGAGGAACACAGGAAAATCGCGGCCTACCTGCTGGTAACCCGCGTCGAGCATCTCTTGCGGCGTCGCGCCAACAACAACCCAATCTTTGTCTTTGACCGGCAGGCCCAACAACGTATCACGTACTGCACCACCGACCAGATAACTCTTCACGCCGCCACTCTCCTCTACACATTTGCCGACAGATAATACGTAAGTGTAGAGAAGATGGCGAATCTGCTTAGTTCATCCAGCGATCTTTGCGTTTACGGGTGGGGATCATATGCGGTAACAACAGGCCGAGGATCAGGCCCGCGCCCAGCACGCCGCCGCCATACATAAACCACTGCATAATGATGGTGCGCTGTTTGTCATCCAGTTGCAGGTTCGCGGCGTTCACCTTCTTCTGCGCCACGATTAACTCATTTTTAAGCTTTTGATTTTCATCTTTCAGACCGCTAATGACGCTATCGCTCTGGGCGACTTTTTGCTGCATCTCGGCGGTTTTCTGGTTCCAGGTATTGTCGATATTGCTCAGTTTATCGGTCAGCGTTTTTACCTGGTTTTCCAGTTCTGGCACGCGGGTGCGCAGGCTTGGCTGGCTGTTCAGCTCTTTCAGTGGGATCCACGCGGTACGCCCGGTGCTGTCGCGCACCTGGCCGTAATCACTGTTTTCCTGCAACAGCATGACTTCCTCGCCGGCATTCACCGTGCCGACAAGGCGATAATTATCGCCTGGGCCGCTACGTACCCAGGTATTTAATTCATCGGAAACGTAACGTTTTTCTTCGGCGTGGGTACCAACAGACACGCTAAGTGCAAAAAGGGTCAATCCAATCAGGCGTAATTTTGGCATCAGGCAGTCATTATTTTCATTAAACGTGAGTGATAAACAGTGGCAACAGTCTGACGACACCCGGCTGCTGGCATCAATCGGAATCTTCCAGGTCAAACTGCGCACTTACGCGAACTTTTGCACCCGTCAGATTGCGCATTGCATGGCAATTTGACGCAAAATACTATCTACTGACAAACATCGGGCGCGTTAGTTCGCCGAAATTTTCACTGATGTGACATAACCATAAGTGCAAGGCCATGGCTCAGGAAATCGAATTAAAGTTTATCGTGAAGAGCGACAGCGTGGAAACGCTGCGTCAACATCTGCACACGCTGACCGAAGAACATATCGCGTCCAGCCAGTTACTCAACATCTATTACGAGACGCCGGATAACTGGCTGCGCGGCCACGATATGGGGCTGCGCATCCGCGGTTTCGACGGTCAGTACGAGATGACGATGAAAATCGCCGGGCGGGTGATTGGCGGCTTGCATCAGCGGCCTGAATACAATATTCCGCTTACTCAGC
Source organism: Kosakonia pseudosacchari (assembly GCF_015167415.1). Taxonomy (NCBI): domain Bacteria; kingdom Pseudomonadati; phylum Pseudomonadota; class Gammaproteobacteria; order Enterobacterales; family Enterobacteriaceae; genus Kosakonia; species Kosakonia pseudosacchari. The sequence continues at coordinate 4,198,773 of NZ_CP063425.1, read as the reverse complement.
CGGAACTCGATCTTGCACGCTTCCCGGCGGAAGTATGGCCTGATGGCATACTGCCTGCGGATTTACAGGCGCGAGTGCAGCCGCTGTTTAGTACGGACTTCTATCGTGAAAAATGGCTGGTTAACGTTGGCGAGAGTCGCATTGAGATTGGCCTTGATTTAGGTGAAGTCAAAGCGGGTGAATTTGCCGAGCCGATTTGCGAACTGGAGCTGGAACTGCTGAGCGGTTCTCCGGCTGATATCCTCAAGCTGGCGCGCCAGCTAGTCAATGTCTCCGGGTTGCGTCAGGGCAGCCTGAGCAAAGCGGCGCGCGGTTATCACCTGGCGCAGGGCAATGCCGTGCGCGAACGTCGCCCAACGGCGATTCTGCAAACCCCTGCTAAGGCCAGCATTGAGCAGGCTTTTGCCGCCGCGCTGGAACTGGCGTTGTCGCAATGGCAATACCATGAAGAGCTGTGGGTGCGTGGCAATGAGAAAGCGAAAGCCGATGTGCTGAGCGCCATTGCGTTGCTGCGCCACACGCTGACGCTGTTTGGCGGTATCGTTCCTCGAAAAGCGAGCGCTCACTTACGTGATCTGTTGACGCAGTCCGAAGCGACCATTACTTCAGCCGTTTCAGCAGATACGGCGGTGTGGAGTGCGCAATCAGCCCTGGCGAAACTGGTGCTCACCGAGTGGTTAGTGACGCAGGGCTGGCGAACCTTCCTTGATGAAAAAGCGCAGGCTAAGTTTGCCGACTCCTTTAAACGCTTTGCTGACGTTCATCTGTCACGCAGCGCCGCCGAGCTGAAAAAAGCCTTTGCCCAGCCGCTGGGCGACAGCTATCGCGACCAGTTACCGCGGCTGGCGCGTGATATCGACAGCGCGTTATTGCTGGCCGGACATTACGATCGCGCGCGCGCCGTGGAGTGGCTGGAAAACTGGCAGGGGCTTCAGCACGCTATTGAAACGCGCCAGAGAGTTGAAATCGAACATTTCCGTAATACCGCCATTACCCAGGAGCCGTTCTGGTTGCACAGCGGAAAACGTTAACGAAAGGATATTTCGCATGCCGCACCACGCAGGATTGTCGCAGCACTGGCAAACGGTTGTTTCTCGTCTGCCGGAAGCGCTCACCGCGCAACCATTGAGCGCGCAGGCGCAGTCAGTGCTCACTTTTAGTGATTTTGTTCAGGACAGCATCATCGCGCATCCTGAGTGGCTGGCAGAGCTTGAAAGCGCACCGCCGCCAGCGAACGAGTGGCAACACTATGCGCAATGGCTGCAAGCGGCGCTGGATGGCGTCACCGATGAAACCTCGCTGATGCGCGCGCTGCGGCTGTTTCGCCGTCGCATCATGGTGCGCATCGCCTGGAGTCAGGCGCTACAGTTGGTGGCGGAAGAGGATATCCTGCAACAGCTCAGCGTGCTGGCGGAAACCCTGATCGTCGCCGCGCGCGACTGGCTCTATGACGCCTGCTGCCGTGAGTGGGGAACGCCGTGCAATCCGCAAGGCGTTGCGCAGCCGATGCTGGTGCTCGGCATGGGCAAACTTGGCGGCGGCGAACTCAATTTCTCATCCGATATCGATTTGATTTTCGCCTGGCCGGAAAATGGCGCCACGCGCGGCGGACGCCGTGAGCTGGATAACGCACAGTTTTTTACCCGCCTTGGTCAACGGCTAATTAAAGTCCTCGACCAGCCAACGCAGGATGGCTTTGTCTACCGTGTCGATATGCGCTTGCGTCCCTTTGGCGACAGCGGCCCGCTGGTGCTGAGTTTTGCCGCGCTGGAAGATTACTACCAGGAGCAGGGGCGCGACTGGGAACGTTACGCGATGGTGAAAGCGCGCATTATGGGGGACAACGACGGCGACCATGCGCGAGAGTTGCGCGCCATGCTGCGCCCGTTCGTTTTCCGGCGCTATATCGACTTCAGCGTGATCCAGTCTCTGCGCAACATGAAAGGCATGATTGCTCGCGAAGTGCGGCGTCGTGGCCTGAAGGACAACATAAAACTCGGCGCGGGCGGTATTCGCGAAATAGAGTTTATCGTGCAGGTTTTCCAGTTAATTCGCGGCGGTCGCGAGCCTGCGCTGCAATCGCGTTCGCTGTTGCCGACGCTTGCTGCCATTGATCAACTGCATCTGCTGCCGGATGGTGATGCCCCCCGGCTGCGCGAGGCGTATTTGTGGCTGCGACGGCTGGAAAACTTGCTGCAAAGCATTAATGACGAACAGACACAGACGCTGCCGGCCGATGATCTGAATCGCGCGCGCCTCGCCTGGGGAATGGGCAAAGAGAGCTGGGAAGCGCTCTGCGAAACGCTGGAAGCGCATATGTCGGCGGTGCGGCAGATTTTCAACGATCTGATTGGCGATGATGAAACGGATTCGCCGGAAGATGCGCTTTCTGAGGGCTGGCGCGAATTGTGGCAGGATGCGTTGCAGGAAGAGGACTCTACGCCCGTGCTGGCGCATCTTTCCGAGGACGATCGCCGCCGCGTGGTGGCGCTGATTGCCGATTTTCGCAAAGAGCTGGATAAACGCACCATTGGTCCGCGCGGGCGACAGGTACTCGATCACTTAATGCCGCATCTGCTCAGCGATGTATGCTCGCGTGACGATGCGCCAGTGCCGCTGTCGCGTCTGACGCCGTTGCTAACCGGGATTATTACCCGCACCACTTACCTTGAGCTGTTGAGTGAATTCCCCGGTGCGCTGAAACACCTCATTTCCCTGTGCGCCGCGTCGCCGATGGTGGCCAGCCAACTGGCGCGCTACCCGATTTTGCTCGATGAACTGCTCGACCCGAACACGCTCTATCAACCAACGGCGATGAACGCCTATCGCGATGAACTGCGACAATACCTGTTGCGCGTGCCGGAAGAGGATGAAGAGCAGCAACTGGAGGCGCTACGGCAGTTTAAGCAGGCGCAGTTGCTGCGCGTGGCGGCGGCGGATATCGCCGGTACGTTACCCGTCATGAAAGTGAGCGATCACTTAACCTGGCTGGCGGAAGCGATTATCGATGCGGTGGTGCAGCAAGCCTGGAACCAGATGGTGGCGCGTTACGGCCAGCCGACGCATCTGCACGATCACGAAGGGCGCGGTTTCGCCGTGGTCGGTTACGGCAAACTTGGCGGCTGGGAATTAGGTTACAGCTCCGATCTGGATCTGGTGTTCCTGCACGACTGCCCGATGGATGTGATGACCGATGGCGAGCGTGAAATCGATGGCCGCCAGTTCTATTTGCGCCTCGCGCAGCGCGTGATGCACCTGTTCAGCACGCGCACGTCGTCCGGCATTCTTTATGAAGTCGATGCGCGTTTGCGCCCGTCCGGCGCGGCCGGAATGTTGGTGACCACTGCGGAAGCGTTCGCCGATTATCAAAAAAATGAAGCCTGGACATGGGAGCATCAGGCGCTGGCGCGTGCGCGCGTGGTATACGGCGATCCGCAACTGACCGCCGAATTTGACGCCATTCGCCGCGATATCCTGATGACCTCCCGCGATGCCGCTACCCTGCAAACCGAAGTGCGGGAAATGCGTGAGAAAATGCGCGCCCATCTTGGTAACAAGCACAAAGACCGTTTCGATCTGAAAGCCGATGAAGGCGGTATTACCGATATTGAGTTTATCGCTCAGTATCTGGTGCTGCGCTTTGCCCATGAGAAGCCGAAACTGACGCGCTGGTCGGATAATGTGCGCATCCTCGAAGGGCTGGCGCAAAACGGCATCATGGATGAGCAGGAAGCGCAGGCATTGACGCTGGCGTACACCACGTTGCGTGATGAGCTGCACCACCTGGCGCTGCAAGAGCTGCCAGGACATGTGGCGCTCTCCTGTTTTGTCGCCGAGCGTGCGCTTATCAAAACCAGCTGGGACAAGTGGCTGGTGGAACCGTGCGCCCCGGCGTAAGTGTGGTATCATCGCGCGCAAATTTTGTATCTCTCAGGAGACAGGAATGAAAGTTACGCTGCCAGAGTTCAATCAAGCCGGTGTCATGGTGGTGGGTGATGTGATGCTGGATCGCTACTGGTACGGCCCAACCAGCCGCATTTCTCCGGAAGCGCCAGTTCCGGTTGTTAAAGTCGATACCATTGAAGAGCGACCGGGTGGTGCGGCAAACGTGGCGATGAACATTGCCTCGCTGGGCGCAACGGCGCGTCTGGTTGGCCTGACTGGCATTGATGATGCGGCGCGCGCGCTGAGCAAAGCGCTGGCGGATGTTAACGTAAAATGTGACTTCGTTTCTGTTCCGACGCACCCCACCATCACTAAGCTGCGTGTGCTGTCGCGCAACCAGCAGCTGATTCGCCTGGATTTTGAAGAGGGCTTTGACGGGGTCGATCCGCAACCGCTGCATGAACGCATCAGCCAGGCGTTGGGCAACATTGGCGCGCTGGTGCTGTCGGATTACGCCAAAGGGGCGCTGGCAAGTGTTCAGCAGATGATCGCGCTGGCGCGCAAAGCGGGCGTGCCGGTGCTTATCGATCCGAAAGGCACTGATTTTGAACGCTATCGCGGCGCCACGCTGCTGACCCCGAACCTTTCTGAGTTTGAAGCGGTAGCCGGGAAGTGCAAAAGCGAAGACGAGATCGTCGAACGCGGCATGAAAGTGATTGCCGATTATGAACTTTCTGCACTGTTAGTCACTCGTTCCGAGCAGGGGATGACGCTGCTGCAGCCGGGCAAAGCGCCACTGCATATGCCGACCCAGGCGCAGGAAGTGTATGACGTCACTGGCGCGGGCGATACGGTGATTGGCGTGCTGGCGGCGACGCTGGCGGCCGGGAATTCACTGGAAGAAGCATGCTATTTCGCCAACGCTGCTGCAGGCGTGGTGGTCGGTAAACTCGGTACCTCAACCGTGTCGCCAATTGAGCTGGAAAACGCGGTGCGTGGTCGTTCAGAAACCGGTTTTGGTGTGATGACGGAAGACGAAATGAAAGTCGCCGTCGCGGCGGCGCGTAAGCGCGGCGAGAAAGTGGTGATGACTAACGGCGTGTTCGACATTCTGCATGCCGGGCATGTCTCTTATCTGGCGAATGCGCGCAAACTGGGCGATCGCCTGATTGTTGCGGTTAACAGTGACGCGTCTACCAAACGCCTGAAAGGGGAAACTCGCCCGGTTAACCCGCTTGAGCAGCGCATGATTGTGCTGAGCGCGCTGGAAGCCGTGGACTGGGTGGTGTCCTTTGAAGAGGATACGCCGCAGCGCCTGATTGCCGGGATCCTGCCGGACCTGCTGGTGAAAGGTGGTGATTACAAACCCGAACAGATCGCCGGTAGCGAAGAAGTCTGGGCGAACGGTGGCGAAGTGCTTGTGCTCAACTTTGAAGACGGTTGCTCAACCACCAACATCATCAAAAAGATCCAGAAAGATAGCCAATAACGGCGCGGCTGGTGAATGGTGAAAAAGAAAAAGCCCTCTTTACGAGGGCTTTTTACTATTGTTCATCAACCGGTGGAATAGCGGGAGCCGGTTTCACTTCAGTGACATTGCCGCTGTTGCGGCTTTCCAGCTCGCTGAGGCGCTGTTCCAGCAACGCCAGCTTTTCGCGGGTGCGCAGCAGAACCTGCGTCTGTACGTCAAACTCTTCGCGGCTGACCAGATCGAGGCGGGTTAACTGCGATTGCAGCGTCTGGCGGATCTTCTTCTCAACGTCTTCCCCAAACTCACGGATCCCTTTCGGCATGGATTCGTGAACCTGACGCGCAATCTGTTCAATTTTCTTCGGATCAATCATGTTGGGGTCCCTGTTCGGATAGGTTCATGGAGTTATTGTAGTGTGATAACCCCAGGTGATAAACCAGAATTGTTTGAAGCTTATGCATTGCCGAAGATTATCAATGGCGTTATAGTTATCGCGCTTATTCTCAGGGCGGGGCGAAATTCCCCACCGGCGGTAAATCAGCGCATGCTGAAAGCCCGCGAGCGCTTCAGGTTACCGCCTGAAGGTCAGCAGATCCGGTGTAATTCCGGGGCCGACGGTTAAAGTCCGGATGGGAGAGAGTAACGAATCTGTCGGGCAATGACGCCCGCTCGCGTTATTTTTTTGCCGCATTGCGACACTCCTAAGACTGCCCTGATTCTGGTAACCATAACTTTATTGAGGTCTTTTACCATGAATCAGACGCTGCTTTCTTCTTTTGGCACGCCTTTCCAACGTATTGAACACGCTCTTGCCGCGCTGCGCGAAGGCCGTGGTGTGATGGTGCTCGATGACGAGAACCGCGAAAACGAAGGCGACATGATTTTCGCCGCTGAAACCATGACCGTTGAGCAGATGGCGCTGACCATTCGCCACGGTAGCGGCATTGTTTGCCTGTGCCTGACCGACGAACGCCGTAAACAACTCGATCTGCCAATGATGGTAGAGAACAACACCAGCGCATTTGGCACTGGTTTTACTGTGACCATTGAAGCGGCACACGGCGTAACCACCGGCGTTTCGGCGGCTGACCGTCTTACCACCGTTCGTGCGGCGATTGCTGATGGCGCTAAACCGTCCGATCTGAACCGTCCTGGTCACGTATTCCCGCTGCGCGCGCAGCCGGGTGGCGTGCTGACTCGTGGTGGTCACACAGAAGCGACTATCGATTTAGTGACGCTGGCGGGCTTCAAACCGGCGGGTGTGCTGTGTGAATTAACCAATGACGATGGTTCGATGGCGCGCGCGCCGGAATGCATCGCCTTTGCGAAACAGCACAATATGGCAGTAGTGACAATTGAAGACCTGGTGGCTTATCGCCAGGAACATGAGCGCAAAGCCAGTTAATTAATCGTTCGCCTTATTCATAAAAATCCGCAGCTTTTAGCTGCGGATTTTTTTTGCCTGTTCTGCGTCAAAGTTTGGCGCGCTTCTGGTCAGCACGCATTGAAAATCTGCTGTTCTACTTATAAAGTGGTAAGCGCTGCGGCGAGTATTAAAACGGACTTGAGATTTTTCTAACTCGTTCAAATTAAGTGGCTTTGTGATTCATTTGTGAAGCAATTTTTGCCGAATATATGACGGAGGCAATGTGTTTATTTCCTGGTATTGGATTGTGGCTATTGTTGTGCTGGTTGTTGGCTATATCCACGTGCTTAAACGTAATTGCAAAGCCTGCCGTCACGATCGCGAAGCGATTTATAAAGGTTATTTACGCGTGCTTGATGAGGTGAAAAAACTGCGGCGCGTTGGGCAGGGCGATTAAAACACCGCTGCCCGCAATCACCTTATTTAACCGCCAAATCCCATTGCCTGTAGCGCCACCAGGCTTAACCCCATCACCGACATGCCGCACAGTACGCCGTAGCTCGGGTTGTTATTCGGATCGATCTCTTTTGCCAGCGGCATTAATTCATCAACCGACAGCGCCACCATGATCCCGGCAACCGCCGCCATAATCGCCGCCATCACTACCGGCGAGACCAGGCTTCCCAGAATCAGCCACGCCAGCACGCCGCCAAGGATTTCCGCCATACCCGAGATGCCCGCCCAGAATACCGCACTGCGTTTTGACCCGGTTGCCGCATACACCGGCCCGGCGACCGCCAGCCCTTCAGGAATATTGTGTAACGCGACCGCGAAGGCAATGCCAAAACCGAGCTCCAGATCATTGCTGGCGGTAACGTAAGTGGCGATCCCTTCCGGAAAGTTATGCAGGCTGATACCGAGCGTCAGCAAAATGGCGGTACGGCGAATACCGCGCGGAAAAGTTTGCTGTGTGCCCTGCATTAAATCTTGCGGATGGGCGTGCGGTAACATGCGATCCAGCGCGAAATAGCCCAGCAAGCCGACGACAAACATGCCATAGCCGAGCATAGGCGACATATTTTCCGTTGCCAGTGCGGCGGGCAACATCTCCATCAGCGAGATAAGCAGCATGATCCCGGCGGCAAAACCGAGCGAAAACGCCAGTACGCGGTTTGAGGGCTTCTGGCCGATAACACCAAGAAGCGCGCCAATAAACGTCGCCGCGCCTGCCAGGATGGTCAGAATCAAAGGTACTGACATAGGTTGCTCCTTTATGATAATCATTCTCATTAATCTACGTTTTTGTTGCACGAAAAGCGAGACGGGTTGGCTGGCTTTACGCATTCCTTACATTCAAAATTACTGATGATCTTCATCACGGTTATCTGAGTTCTTCACCTACCGAAAAAGCGTAATCTACGTTTATCAAATAGACACACTCAGTAAGGATATCACCATGTCAGCACCTCGCATGCCCGCACTGTTTTTGGGCCACGGCAGCCCAATGAATGTGCTGGAAGATAACGTTTATACCCGCGCCTGGCGCGCTCTGGGCGAGACGCTGCCACGCCCGAAAGCGATTGTGGTGGTATCCGCGCACTGGTTTACTCGCGGAACCGGCGTAACCGCCATGGAAGCGCCAAAAACTATCCATGATTTTGGCGGTTTTCCGCAGGCGTTGTACGACACGCATTATCCGGCACCTGGCTCGCCAGAGCTGGCTCAGCGTTTGGTGGAGTTGCTCTCGCCTGTGCCAGTAACGCTGGATAAAGAAGCCTGGGGTTTTGACCACGGTTCATGGGGCGTGTTGATCAAAATGTACCCGAACGCGGATATTCCGATGGTGCAGCTCAGTATCGACAGCACCAAACCGGCGGCATGGCACTTCGAAATGGGCCGCAAGCTGGCGGTGCTTCGCGATGAAGGCATCATGCTAGTTGCCAGCGGTAACGTGGTACATAACCTGCGTACCGCGCGCTGGCATGGCGAAAATACCCCTTATCCGTGGGCAACGGCGTTCAATGATTATGTGAAAGAGAACCTGACCTGGCAGGGGCCAGCCGAGCAGCATCCGTTAGTCAATTATCTTGAGCATGAAGGCGGTTCGCTCTCTAACCCGACGCCGGATCACTTCCTGCCTCTGCTGTATGTGCTTGGCGCATGGGATGGCAAGGAACCGGTGTCGATACCGGTCGAGGGTATCGAGATGGGATCGCTCAGTATGCTTTCGGTCCAGGTTGGCTAAATGAATGGCGCGTTATGCGCCATTTTTTTCGCCTGAAAATAGAAAACTTCGAGGAGGATCGCAAAAAAAAGCACCTGAAATACGGTTTTTTTGAAAATAAAAAGAGCTTCGCTACAAAAATGAAACGCCGTGCTGAATTTCGGCTCTTTTTGTGAACATCATCGTCGCAATAACCCACCTGAGTGACTACGCTTCAGAGTGTCTGGTTTTCAGACATACCCATAAAAACAATCCGGTGTAATGCCACGAACATTCTGTTCGCGGTCGGTCTTTTGCGCCTAAAAATTAAACCCTCTGGAGACACGGAAATATGAACTCAGCGAAAACCTTACAAAAAGTCTGTATTAGTTCCGCTCTGCTGTTTATCTCCCACGCCTCTGTCGCCCAAACCTTTCGCGCTGCCGATGTTCATCCCGCCGACTACCCGAATGTGGTGGCGGTAAAACATATGGGTGAAAAACTCAGCAAGGCGACAGATGGTCGGCTGGATATTAAGACCTTTCCAGGCGGCGTATTAGGCGACGAGAAGCAAGTCATTGAACAGGCACAAATTGGTGCCATTGATATTATTCGTGTCTCGATGACGCCAGTCGCGGCGATATTACCGGAGATCAACGTCTTTACGCTGCCTTATATTTTTCGCGATGAAGACCATATGCATAAAGTTCTGGATGGCATGATTGGCCAGGAAATTGGTAATCGCCTGTCGGAAAGCAGTAAATCGCGGCTGATCTTCCTGGGCTGGATGGACGCCGGAACGCGTAACCTGATCACCAAAGCGCCAGTCACTAAGCCGGAAGATCTTAAAGGCATGAAAATCCGCGTGCAGGGCAGCCCCATTGCGCTCGATACGCTGAAAGCGATGGGCGCTAACTCAGTGGCGATGGGGGTCAGCGAAGTGTTCAGCGGAATGCAAACCGGCGTAATTGATGGCACCGAAAATAACCCGCCCACATTCGTCGCGCATAACTATTTACCGGTCGTCAAAAATTATACCTGGAGTAAGCACTTTATTATTCCCGAGCTGTTTTTGTTCTCAAAAGCCAAATGGGACAAGCTGAAAAAAGAGGATCAGGAATTAATTCTCAAACTGGCGAAAGAGGCTCAAGCTGAGCAGCGCGAATTGTGGAAAACCTATAACGAAAAATCGCTGGAAGCGATGAAAACGGGCGGCGTGCAATTCCATGACATCGATACCAAAGCGTTTTTTGAAGCGACCCAACCGGTGCGCGATAAATACGGCAAAGCGCATCAGGAGCTGATTACCCGTATTCAACAAGTGCAATAACTTTTGCCGGGCAGGCTTGTTTTATCTCCTGCCCATTTGCAACTTTCACCGGGAAAACTGCTATGGCTGAACGCTATTCGTTGTTGATGGATATTCTGTACCGGATATCGATGTGGATTGCTGGTCTGGCGCTGTTAATTATGGTGGCGATTATTCCGGTGGGCATTTTCGCCCGCTATGTCATGAACAGCGCGTTATCGTGGCCGGAGCCGGTCGCGATTATCTGCATGGTGACCTTTACCTTTATTGGCGCCGCCGTGAGCTACCGCGCGGGTTCGCATATTGCGGTCAGTATGGTTACCGATCGTTTAAGTGAACCGCTGCGCAAAGTCTGCTTTGTGTTTGCGGATTTGATGCTGCTGGCGATCAGCGTTTTTATTCTCTGGTATAGCACGGCGCTATGCGCGGAATTATGGGAACAACCGGTCGCCGAATTCCCGCTCTTTACCGCAGGAGAAAGCTATTTACCACTGCCTGTCGGTTCTGCCATTACCATCTTGTTTATTATCGAAAAAATGCTTTTTGGCGCGCAATATCACCGCCCGGTGGTGATGCTGGGTTCATCGAGCTAATCCCCGATCACATCCCGTAAGGAACGTTTATGGATGCATTTATTCTGGTCTTTACGCTGGCCATTATGCTGGCGGTGGGTGTACCGGTGGCTTACGCCGTGGGCATCAGCGCGGTGCTTGGCGCGTGGTATATCGATATTCCGCTGGAAGCGGTGATGATCCAACTGACTAACGGCGTGAACAAGTTCTCGCTGCTGGCGATCCCGTTTTTTATTCTCGCAGGCGCGATCATGGCCGAAGGGGGGATCGCCCGGCGGTTGGTCAATTTCGCCTATATTTTTGTCGGCTTTATTCGCGGCGGGTTGTCGTTAGTCAATATTGTCGCTTCCACATTTTTCGGCGCGATTTCCGGATCGTCCGTGGCAGATACCGCCTCGATCGGTTCGGTGATGATCCCGGAAATGGACAAAAAAGGGTATCCGCGTGATTTTGCCGCCGCGGTTACCGCCAGTGGATCGGTGCAGGCGATCTTAACGCCGCCGAGCCATAATTCGGTGATCTACTCGCTGGCGACGGGCGGTACGGTTTCTATTGCCGCGCTGTTTATTGCCGGGATCCTGCCGGGTTTGTTGCTCAGTTTTACCCTGATGGTGATGTGCGTGGCATTCGCTCATAAACGCGGTTATCCAAAAGGGGAGCGCGTGCCGTTTCGCCAGGCGTTGAAGATCTTCGTGGATACGCTGTGGGGGCTGATGACGGTGGTGATCATCATGGGCGGCATCCTGTCCGGGATTTTCACTGCGACAGAGTCAGCGGCGATCGCCTGCCTGTGGGCCTTTTTCGTCACCATGTTTATTTACCGCGATTACAAATGGTCGGAGCTGCCAAAGCTGATGTACCGCACGGTGAAAACAGTGACGATTGTGATGATCCTGATTGGCTTTGCCGCCGCGTTCGGGGCGGTGATGACCTATATGCAATTACCCGCTCGCATTACGGAAGCCTTCACCCAAATCTCGGATAACAAATACGTTATTTTGATGTGCATTAACATCATGCTGCTCTTGCTCGGCACGCTGATGGACATGGCGCCGCTGATTTTGATCCTGACGCCGGTGCTGCTGCCAGTGACCAATGCGCTGGGCATCGATCCGGTACATTTCGGCATGATCATGCTGGTAAACCTGGGGATTGGCTTGATCACACCGCCTGTCGGATCGGTGCTGTTTGTCGCCAGTGCGGTCAGCAAACAGAAGATCGAACAGGTAGTAAAAGCGATGCTGCCGTTCTACCTGATCCTGTTTTTAGTGCTGATGCTGGTAACCTATATTCCGGCGATCTCGCTGTTCCTGCCGAAACTGTTTGGTGTGTTGTAAGGCAATAAAAAACCCGGCCTGAGTTGCCGGGTTTTCGCTTATTCCACAAAGATGTGCGGATAGAAGCGGGAGAGATCCTGCGTTATCAAGGCGCGATCTTCGCGAATGCCGATCCCGGCAGGTTGATCGTTGATAAGCCAGCTGCCAATCAGCGTATAGCTGTCGCCGAACTTAGGGAGCTGGCAGAACTGCTGCACGATCATGCCTTCTTCGCCGTACGGCCCTTCGACGGCTTCGACCGTTTTGCCGTTCTCAATGATCGACACATTGGCGCCTTCGCGGGAGAAAATAGGTTTAACAACGTATTTTTCCATCTCCGGGTGCGCGTCTTCGGCAAAATAAGCCGGCAGCAAGTTCGGGTGGTCCGGGAACATTTCCCACAACATCGGTAACAGTGCTTTGTTGGAAATAATGCTTTTCCAGGCGGGTTCCAGCCAGCGTACGCCTGCGTCCTCCAGCTTGGTAGAGAACATTTCGCGCAGCATATATTCCCACGGATAGAGCTTAAACAGGTTACCAATCACCTGGTCTTGCAAATCCGTGAACTGACCTTTTTCCCCGAGACCAATATCTTCGATATAAAGGAATTCGGAGGCCAGCTCTGCCTCGGCCGCACAATCCTGCAAATACTGCACCGTACCGCGATCTTCGACCGTATCGCGGCAGCAGGTGAAATGCAGGAGCTGAAAACCGTGCTGCTCACGCAACTCGGCAAAGCGCTCAATCAGCTTCTCTTGCAGACTATTGAACTGATCGCTGCCTTGCGGCAGGTTGCCGGCATTGAGTTGATCTTCCAGCCAGATCCACTGAAAGAAGGCGGCTTCATACAGCGAAGTCGGCGTATCCGCATTGTTTTCCAGCAGCTTCGGTTCGCCAACGCCATCCCAGGCGAGATCGAGGCGCGAATACAAAGAGGGTTGATGCGTGGCCCATGACTGGCGCACAAAACTCCAGGTGTGCTTAGGGATGCGAAACTTCGCCATCAGCTCATCACTGGCGACGACTTTCTCTACCACTTTCAGGCACATCTGGTGCAATTCTGCGGTCACCTCTTCCAGCTTCTCAACCTGCGCAAGCGTCAGCTTGTAATAGGCATCTTCACACCAGTAGGGCTCGCCGTACATGGTGTGAAAATTGAAGCCGTACTCGGTGGCTTTTTCGCGCCAGTCCGGGCGCTCGGTAATACTGATTCTTTCCATGGCGCTTAGCCGCCCATTGAACGGGTGGTTGTACCGCTGGCGCTACGCTGCATGGTGTTCTGCTTCGCCACAGATTCACCAAAGCCGCCGCGCGTTACCGTGGTGGTAGTAGCCGGTTTCGGTGCCATCGCCGTTTTCGGCACGTTGATGGTACGGCCAGGCTGCGCTGCGCCATAGCCTTTTCCGGAAGCATCGGTGTACTGACCATAAGCCGGGCTTGCCGGATTACGCGAGCTGAACAGCGGCTGCTGTGCAAAGCCCGCGCCGCCGCCCATCATACGGCCCATCATGTAACCAGCCATCAGCGGCATCCAGAAGCTGCCGCTGGACTGCGCCTGCGCCTGGTTTTCCGGCGCTACGCCAGCCTGTACCGGTGCGGCCTGGCACTGACCTTCACCGAACTCGGCAACGCAATCTTCACGCGTGGCGTATTTCGGCGCGGTGCGCTCAGCTTCTTTCAGCGCGTTGTTATACGCGGCGGTACATTCCGCGCTTTTCCCCGGGTTCGCCGATGAGCAATCATCCGCGTTTTGATAGAGGGAAACTGTCTCGTCACTTTTTTCACAACCCGCCAGCATAAAAACAGCGGTAACCGCCAGCGCGACAGGCGTCAGATGGCGCGCGCTCCAGCTTTTGCGGAACGTTGCGTGTTGGATGTTTTTTGTCCGTTTCATTGTAATATTCCTGGACCCCAAAGGCATGAGTAAACGCTCAGGATAGAGGATGCGGGGGGGAAGTTAAAGCAAGGAGGGGAGGCCTTTACGTTGCCTTACGTAAAAACGGGGGCTTGATGCCCCCGTTGTCGAAAAGTACTGATTAACGTTTCACGCTGGTGCGTGCTGCGGCAGGTTGTGCGTTGCCGTTGAAGTTATCAACACTTGCTGCCTGCTGCGTATCTTCCGGCGCGACGCTTTCCGGCGCGGTATCGACCGGTTTACCCAGCGTGCTGTTCAACGCCAGCAAATCCTGCTCGTTCAAAGAACCCAGCGCGGATTTGATGTTAAGCTGGTTGATCAAGTAGTTGTAACGCGCGCTGGAGAGCTGCTGCTTGGCGTTATACAGCGTAGTGGTCGCATCCAGCACATCGACGATAGTACGCGTACCCACGGAGTAACCCGCTTCCATCGCATCCAGAGAGCTCTGGGCAGAAACCACCGCCTGTTTGTAGGCGTTGATGCTGCTGATGGAGGCATTCACGTTATTAAAGGAAGAGCGCACGGTCTGCACCACGTTGCGGTGCGCGCTTTCCAGTTGCTCGCTCGCGCCAACAAAGTTGTACTGCGCCTGTTTCACCTGCGAACTCACTTGACCGCCCTGGTACAGCGGCAGGGAGAAGCTCAGGCCCACTTTATTCTGACCGGCGTCAACATCCGGGTTTTGCGCGCTTTTGGAACCGCTGTAAGAGGTGTTAGAAACACCCGTCGAGGCGGTTAAATTCAGCGTTGGCAAATGACCATCTTGCGCCTGGCGAATTTGCTCGCGCGCCAGATCCTGGCTCAGACGCGCCTGCAGCAGGGTCAGGTTACGGTTTTCCGCTTCCTTCAGCAGCGCATTAACGGCTTGCGGTTTCTCGGTCTTGAAATTGTCGACGTTCAGCGAGGCCAGTTGCGGGTAGTAATTACCGGTGACCTGACGTAGCGCTTCCACCATGTTATCGAGATTGTTGCGCGCGGTCACTTCGTTTGCCAGTACGGTGTCATACTGCGAACGGGCGTTTTGCACGTCGGTGATGGCGACCAGGCCAACGTTAAAGCGTTGGGTCGTTTGATCCAACTGGCGGTAGATCGACTGTTTCTGTGCCTCGGTGTAGGAAAGCGTATCAATGGCGCTCAGCACGTTGAAATAGGCGGTGGCCGTATTCAAAATCAACGTTTGCTGATCGGTCTGCCAGGTGACGTCCTGAATACCTGCGGTTTTTTCCTGTAGTGTCAAAGCGCGCCATTTCGACATATCAAAAATGGTTTGCGTTAACTGCAAGGAGGCGCTGGTGACATTCGAATTGACGCCTTTGCTGTCACGGTAGCCATTGGAATAGTCATAATCTGCACCCAAACCAAGCTGAGGCAGTAACGGGCTACGCGCTTCGTTAATCTTTTCAAAAGCAGCATCGCGGTCAGCGGCGGATTTACGCAGATCCGGGTTGCTCAAACGCGCCTGCTGATAAACCTGTAACAGGTTTTCTGCCTGGCTCATGGCGCTGAAGCCGGTCAGGCTCAGGCCGATAAGGAGGGGGAGCAATTTCTTCATTTGCATTCCTTGTTGTGAAGCAGTATTAGCGCTGGTCTAAATTAGAAAAAATAATCGCCGATTCTACCAGATAGAAGCACCGCTTCAGCTTGGCGTAACGTGCCATCGGCGTAAATATGCATCAATCTATCACATAGCACTTGAAACGATAGCTATACAGGCTTGAAATCTACTGCTTTGTCATTATTTCAAAAGAGACGCCGCCCATGAGTAAGCCAGTAGCATCCGCAGTGACTTTCACAAAAAACGATGTAGAAATTATTGCACGGGAAACGCTCTACAGCGGTTTTTTTTCGCTCGATCTATACCGCTTTCGCCACCGGTTATTCAATGGCGAAATGAGCGGTGAAGTCCGCCGTGAAATTTTTGAACGCGGTCACGCCGCAGTCTTGCTACCCTTTGACCCAGTGCGCGACGAAGTTGTGCTGATCGAACAGATCCGCATTGCGGCGTTTGATACCAGCGAAACCCCATGGTTACTCGAAATGGTGGCCGGCATGATTGAAGAAGGCGAAAGCGATGAAGATGTTGTGCGTCGCGAAGCCATCGAAGAGGCCGGTCTGCACGTTGGTCGTGTGAAAAGAATGTTGAGTTATTTGGCAAGCCCTGGCGGCACCAGCGAGCGTTCCGCCGTGTTGGTGGG
The DNA here is from genome assembly GCF_015167415.1 of Kosakonia pseudosacchari. Lineage (NCBI taxonomy): Bacteria > Pseudomonadati > Pseudomonadota > Gammaproteobacteria > Enterobacterales > Enterobacteriaceae > Kosakonia > Kosakonia pseudosacchari. Next base: position 4,182,541 of record NZ_CP063425.1, on the reverse strand, counting down.
CGAAGTGGATGCCACGCAGGCCTCGGGTATTCATGGTCTGGTGGATGAAAACGAAGATATTCGTGTTCATGTGGTGAGTCGGGAACAGGCTTACCAGTGGGTAGAAGAGGGGAAAATCGACAACGCAGCGTCTGTCATTGCCCTGCAATGGCTGCAACTGCATCATGAGAGCTTACGAAACGAGTGGAAAAAATGAAGCGTTATACACCTGACTTCCCAGAAATGATGCGCCTGTGCGAAACCAATTTCGCCCAGTTGCGCCGCTTGCTGCCGCGTAATGACGTAGCGGGCGAAACGGTGAGCTATCAGGTGACCAACGCGCAGTACCGGTTAACGATAGTCGAGTCCACCCGCTACACTACGCTTGTGGAAATTGAGCAGACCGCGCCATCGATTAGTTACTGGAGCTTGCCGTCAATGACGGTGCGACTTTATCACGATGCGATGGTGGCCGAAGTGTGTTCGAGTCAGCAGATCTTTCGTTTCAAAGCGCGTTATGATTATCCGAATAAAAAGTTGCATCAACGCGACGAAAAGCATCAAATTAACCAGTTTCTGGCCGATTGGCTGCGTTACTGTTTAGCACATGGAGCAATGGCGATTCCGGTTTGTTAGCGTCGTGAAACCTAAGGACACCATTTGGAAAGCCTGTTAAACCTCTCTCTGGCGGGTGAGCCCAGAGTGAGGGTATTACAAATAACTGATTCTCACCTGTTTGCCGAAAAGCATGAAACGTTGTTAGGGGTGAATACCTGGGAAAGCTATCAGGCGGTACTGGAAGCTATCCGCTCTCAGCAGCGTGAATGCGATCTTATTGTCGCCACCGGCGACCTGGCACAGGACCATACCGCTGCGGCTTATCAGCTTTTCGCTGATGGCATCGCAAGCTTTGACGCGCCTTGCGTTTGGCTGCCGGGCAACCACGATTTCCAGCCCGCCATGTACAGCGCGTTGCAGGATGCGGGGATCTCGCCGGCGAAACGCGTTTTTATCGGCGAGCACTGGCAAATTCTGCTGCTGGACAGCCAGGTGTTTGGCGTACCGCATGGTGAATTGAGCGAGTTCCAGCTCGACTGGCTGGAGAAGAAACTCACCGACAGCCCGCAGCGCCACACCTTATTGCTGCTTCATCATCATCCACTCCCTTCCGGCTGCAGTTGGCTCGATCAACACAGCCTGCGTAACGCGGGTGAGCTGGATAACGTGTTACAGCGTTTTCCGCAGGTGCGGTATCTGTTGTGCGGGCATATTCACCAGGAGCTGGATCTCGACTGGAATGGCCGTCGTCTGCTGGCGACGCCATCGACCTGCGTACAATTTAAACCGCACTGCGCCAACTTTACGCTTGATACCATCGCGCCAGGCTGGCGCTGGCTGGAACTCTACCCGGACGGAACCTTGCACACCGAAGTTTGCCGCCTGGAAAGTACCCGGTTCAGGCCGGACACCGCTTCAGAAGGTTACTGATGTCCACGCTTCTTTATCTGCACGGGTTTAACAGCTCGCCGCGTTCCGCCAAGGCGACGCAGCTTTCGCAATGGCTGGCGCAGCATCACCCGGAGATCAACGTGATTGTGCCCCAGTTACCGCCTTATCCGGCGGCAGCGGCGGAACTGCTGGAATCTCTGGTGCTGGAACAGGGCGGAAAACAGCTCGGGATCGTCGGTTCCTCGCTCGGCGGCTATTACGCCACCTGGCTTTCGCAATGTTTCATGTTGCCAGCGGTGGTGGTGAATCCTGCGGTGCGACCGTTTGAATTGCTGGCAGATTATCTCGGGCATAACGAGAACCCCTACACAGGGCAGCAATATGTGCTAGAGTCTCGCCATATTTACGAGCTCAAAGTGATGCAAGTTGACCCGCTCGAAGCGCCGGATTTAATCTGGCTGCTACAACAAACCGGGGACGAAGTGCTGGATTACCGCCAGGCGGTGGCTTATTACGATGCCTGCCGTCAGACAGTTGAAGAGGGCGGAAACCATGCTTTTGTGGGCTTTGAGAATCATTTCACACAGATTATCGATTTCCTTGGGCTGCATTGAGCCATCAGGGAAACGATGCGGTCACTATCTACGAACAAACCATGACGCAATCCTATAACGCTGATGCCATAGAGGTACTCACCGGGCTTGAGCCGGTTCGCCGCCGTCCGGGGATGTACACCGATACCACGCGCCCTAACCACCTGGGCCAGGAAGTTATTGATAACAGCGTCGATGAAGCGCTGGCCGGCCACGCTAAGCGCGTGGACGTGATCCTGCACGCCGATCAGTCGCTGGAAGTGATCGATGACGGGCGCGGTATGCCGGTGGATATCCACCCGGAAGAGGGCGTTCCGGCCGTTGAGCTGATCCTCTGTCGTCTGCACGCGGGCGGTAAATTCTCCAATAAAAACTACCAGTTCTCTGGTGGTTTGCACGGCGTTGGCATCTCGGTGGTTAACGCCTTGTCCCGCCGCGTGGAAGTGACCGTCAAGCGTGACGGCCAGGTCTATAGCATCGCGTTTGAAAACGGTGAAAAAGTGCAGGATCTGCAAGTGATCGGCACCTGCGGTAAACGCAATACCGGCACCAGCGTGCATTTCTGGCCGGACGAATCCTTCTTTGATAGCCCGCGTTTTTCCGTTTCCCGTTTGACGCATCTGCTGAAAGCCAAAGCCGTGCTTTGCCCGGGCGTCGAGATCACCTTTAAAGATGAGGTGAACAACGCCGAGCAGCGCTGGTGCTACCAGGATGGTCTGAACGATTACCTGAGCGAAGCGGTAAATGGCCTGCCGACGCTGCCGGAGAAACCGTTTATCGGCAATTTCTCCGCGGAAACCGAAGCGGTCGATTGGGCGCTGCTATGGCTGCCGGAAGGCGGCGAGCTGCTGACGGAAAGTTACGTCAACCTGATCCCCACCATGCAGGGCGGCACCCACGTTAACGGTCTGCGTCAGGGGTTGCTGGACGCGATGCGTGAATTCTGCGAATACCGCAATATTCTGCCGCGCGGCGTGAAGCTGTCGGCGGAAGATATCTGGGATCGCTGCGCTTATGTGCTGTCAGTGAAGATGCAGGACCCGCAGTTCGCCGGGCAGACCAAAGAACGATTGTCGTCCCGTCAGTGCGCCGCGTTTGTTTCTGGCGTGGTGAAAGACGCATTCAGCCTGTGGCTGAACCAGAATATTCAAACGGCGGAACTGCTGGCGGAGATGGCCATCTCCAGTGCTCAGCGTCGTATGCGTGCCGCCAAAAAAGTGGTGCGCAAAAAGCTGACCAGCGGCCCGGCGCTGCCTGGTAAGCTGGCGGATTGCACCGCGCAGGATCTGAGCCGCACCGAACTGTTCCTCGTGGAAGGTGACTCGGCGGGCGGCTCCGCGAAACAGGCGCGCGATCGTGAATACCAGGCGATCATGCCGCTAAAAGGCAAGATCCTGAACACCTGGGAAGTCTCTTCCGATGAAGTGCTGGCCTCGCAGGAAGTGCACGACATTTCGGTGGCGATCGGTATCGATCCAGACAGCGACGATCTGAGCCAGCTGCGTTACGGCAAGATCTGTATTCTCGCGGATGCGGATTCCGATGGACTGCACATCGCCACATTGCTGTGCGCATTGTTTGTGAAGCACTTCCGTGCGCTGGTGAAAAATGGCCACGTTCATGTGGCGCTGCCGCCGCTGTACCGTATCGACCTCGGCAAAGAGGTGTATTACGCGCTCACGGAAGAAGAAAAAACCGGTGTGCTGGAGCAGTTAAAACGCAAAAAGGGCAAACCGAACGTGCAGCGCTTTAAAGGGCTGGGCGAAATGAACCCGATGCAGTTGCGCGAAACCACGCTTGATCCGAATACCCGCCGCCTGGTGCAACTGGTGATCGACGACGAAGACGAGCAGCAGACCAACGCGATGATGGACATGTTGCTGGCTAAAAAGCGCTCAGAAGATCGCCGCAACTGGCTACAAGAAAAAGGCGATATGGCGGATATTGAAGCCTGATCCTGTTTAAAGTACAGACCCGGCCTACGTAGGCCGGGTCTGTAAAACGCCACTTCACCAGCAGCCAACCTTCCCGTCAGTTCAGCTTCAGATAATCACTTTTTTCGTAGCGATAGACGTTGACCAATGCGCGACCGCAGTCTGGACTGCCGTGGTGTAATCCATCTGACAGTGCAGTTTTCAACTGCGGAAGCTCATCAATTCTTGCTGAATAAACGGCGGTAATATTTCGGTAATTTGATTCACCGCTTCGTTAAACCCCCTCATTGCGCCGACAGCCCGCCCGGCTTTTCCGGTATTGCAGTGGCGTTTCGCCAATGCCCTTCTTAAACGCGCTGATAAAGTAAGTCACATCGGAAAACCCCACTTCGCTGGCGATATGGTGAATGGCCAGTGCGCTATGCAGTAACAAGTCGCATGCTTTGCGCAAGCGCAGAGTGTTCAGATACTGGTGGATGGGTTCGCCGGTCTCAAAATGGAAACGGCGCGAGACATAGCTGCGGGATTTGCCCAACTCCTGCGCCAGCCGCGCAAGGCTGAATTTCTGCCGGTAATTCTCCTCCAGCCAGAACATCACCGGCGTGGCAATGCCGTTGCGTTCATCCGGTAATTTCTGCTTATCTTCTGGCAACATACTCAACAGATTTAGCAACAAACAGGCGACCTGCTCGCCATTCAGACTGTGGTTTTCGGCAAGCCTCGCGTAGCTGCTAAACAGGTGGTCGATATGCGGGTGAATAGCCGCGACATCCATTACCACCGCCGGGCCACCGCGTAAAGCGAGATGCTGCAATCGCTGGTGATTGTGCGGGAACGCGCGTAGATTTTGCAGCACGGCGTGGTGATCAACGTGAATAATGGTGCGGCGATAGATGGCCTGCGCTTGCTCATCCACCATCACTTTATGGATGGTGAAAGGCGGAAAGAAAAAGAGCCGCCCTGGGCGCATGGTGTACTGGCGGTTATCAACCATCACCACACCAAAACCCTCTTCTACATACAGCACTTCCAGACACTGGTGCCAGTGATGATAACGCACGGTATTGGCGAAAAGTCGGCTAAACGATACCACCGCATCGTTTAACGTGATCAGTTCAAGACGTTCGTTCTGCAATGGTGTCGTCATAGTGCAACCCATCTCAATTTTTACCCCGCAAGGCACATTTATAAACCACGGTTTTAAATTTTCTCAACAGCGGGTTCAGGAAAAGCATGCCGATGTGACAGAGCTAACATTTCCGGCGGTTGTTCATTAACTATCCTTCAGCCACACCATGAGGGAGAGAACGCTATGCAGGCGGCGGAAGTGAAAACATCAAATCCATTGTCATCCCGTGACGATGTAGTCGGCGCGTTGAAGCAGATGCTGGCGGCGCTGGATAAACAGTTTCCTGAAGGGGCGTCGCATTTCTCGCTGGGAGCCACCAGCGCGCATTACAGCGATGCGATTGCCGAAATGGAAGGGCTGTCCCGCGCGTTGTGGGGGCTGTTTCCGTTAATGGCAGGTGACGACGCAGAACCCTTCAGCCACAAATATCTGGCGGCGATCAAGCGCGGCGTCGATCCACAAAGCGCGGGCTACTGGGGGACAACAGAGCCCTACGATCAGCGGCTGGTGGAGATGGCGGCTTATGGTCTGGGGCTGGCGCTGCTGGGCGATAAATTGACCGCGTTGCTGAGCGAAGCGGATGTCCGCAATCTGCACCAGTGGCTGAACCAAATCACCGACGCGCAGATGCCTGACAGCAACTGGAATTTTTTCGCCATCATGGTGCAGCTTGGTTTTAAACGCGCCGGATTACCCTGGGATGCCGCAGCCATTGAACGGCGTTTTCGCATGATGGATGCCTACTACCTTGGCGACGGTTGGTATTCCGATGGCCCAGGACGACCAAAAGATTACTACATCTCAATGGCGTTTCATTTTTACGGGTTGATTTACGCCACGCTGAATGGGGAAGACGATGCATCGCGTGCGGCGACGCTGCGCGAGCGGGCAACGCTTTTTGCCGAAGATTTTATCTATATGTCAGCGGCGCAGGGCGAATCAGTGCCTTTTGGCCGCAGCCTGACGTACCGTTTCGCGATGGTGGCCTTCTGGAGTGCGGTGGCCTTTTCCGGGCTGGCGGTGTTTTCACCTGGCGTGGTGAAAGGGGTTGTCCTGCGCCATTTGCGCTGGTGGTTACAGCAGCCGATTTTCGATCGCGACGGCATTTTAACGCTCGGTTTCGCCTACCCGAACCTCGCGATGTGTGAAGACTACAATTCGCCGGGCTCGCCATACTGGGCGCTGAAAGTTTTCCTGATTCTGGCGTTGCCGTCATCAGACGATTTCTGGCAAGCACCAGAACTGCCGCTGCCTGCGCTAAACACGCAGCGTACGATTGCGCCTGCCGGGCAGATCATTGTCCACAGCGATCGCTCGCGGCATGTCTGGATGCTCACCGCCGGACAACTGGAGCTGAACAACTACGTCAATACCGAGGCGAAGTACACCAAGTTTGCCTACTCCAGCCGTTTTGGTTTCACCATTGAACGCGGGCGGTACGGAATTAAACACGCCGCCTGCGATTCGATGTTGCTGCTCAGTGAAGGAGATAACTATTTTCGTGGTCGCCGTGAGTGCGACGAGGTGGTTGTGACAGAACAGGCGATTTTCTCGCGCTGGTCGCCGTGGGCAGACGTGCATATCGCAAGCTGGCTTATACCGTGCGGTGACTGGCACTTGCGCGTGCATCGCATTGATTCCGCACGTCATTTGCAAAGCGTGGAGGGCGGTTTCGCGGTGCTGAAAGCGCCGCACCGCAACGAGCAGGGCGGTAGCCTGGTTAGCGCGGAAAATGGCGTTAGCGGCATCTTTGAATTAGCGGGCACTGCGCCGCGTGAAGCCGATAGCGTGGTTACACCGCCCAACAGCAGCATTATGTTTTCCCCTTGCGCGTCAATCCCGGTGCTGCGTGGAAATATTGCGCCGGGCAGGCAGTGGCTGGCCTGTGCGGTTCAGGCTGCTATTACGGAGCAGGCTTTTGATTTTGTCTTACCGCAATTGCACATCGAAGAACAGGCGCTGGTAATTAATACACCGGAGCAGGAAAACAATATTGTTATTGCCTTTTAATTCCCGGTTACGGCCGGGCTATGAACTCTGAACCCTACATGCTTTCGTCGAGGATAGTATGGAAAAGATCGCCATAAATAATAAAGCCGAATATTACAAAATCAGTAGCTTTATCTTTCTCTATTTTTTTACCTGGTCGGCAAGTATCGGTCTGCTGGCTATCTGGTTAGGACAAAAAGCCAATCTTAGCGGCACAGTGATTGGTACGGTGTTTGCCATTAATGGCATCTTTTCCGTTATTTTAAAACCGATCTACGGTTATATTCTGGATAAAATCGGCATGAGCAAATATTTGCTCTATTTTGTCGTGCTGATGTCGGCATTAATGGCGCCCTTTTTTATCTACGTTTATCAACCGTTATTAATTTCTAATACTTTGCTGGGCATTATTGTCGGGGCTATCTATTTAAGTTTTGCCTGGTATGCGGGTGTCGCCGCCTGCGAATCTTATACCGACCGCTACAGCCGCTTAAACGGCATGGAGTTTGGCCAAATCAGGATGTGGGGCTCGCTCGGTTGGGCGGTGGCGTCCTCGTTCTCCGGCCTGCTGTTTAACCTCTCTCCGGCGTATAACTTCATCATGGGATCGGTCGCGTCGCTTATTATGCTGGCGGTGTTGCTGAGCCTGAAAGTCAACGTTAACGCCGCCAACGCCAGCGAGGTGCTGACCAAGGAGAAAATCGCCCCGGCAGATGTCTACGCCCTGCTGCGTAACCGCAAATTCTGGGCTTTCTGTCTCTATGTTGCCGGTGTAGCGTGGATGATGTTTATCGCCGAGCAGCAGTTCTCCCGCTATTTCGTCACCTTCTTTGACGACGTTCATCAGGGCAACGCCGTGTTTGGTTACCTGGGCACGGTACAGTCCGGCATGGAATTCGTCATGTATATGGTGATCCCGCTGTTTGTGAATTTCATCGGCGCGAAACGCGGGTTATTGATTGTCGGGCTGGTGGTGGGCGCGCGGTTGATTATTTCCGGGCTGTGCGAATCGCATCTGCTTATTTCAGTATTAAAACCGTTATACGGTCTTGAGATTTGTCTGCTGCTGGTATCGGTATTTAAATATATTGCTGAGCATTTCGATAAACGCGTTAATGCCACCATGTATTTATTAGGCTACCAGGCCATGTTATATGTCGGTAACGTTGTGGTCTCTTCCCCGGCCGGTATTTTGTATGACCGTATTGGTTTTGAAAATACCTATATTATTATGGGCTGCGTGGCGCTGACCTTCACATTAATTTCCCTATTTACGTTATCGGCCTGCCAGAGTAAATGGCGTCAGCATAGCACCCTGGATATTGCGGGAAATAACTAACGCGTTAACGGCTATTTTAAATTATGCACCAACAAGGAACCGAAATATGTTAAGTAAAATCGTTGAGGAAACGTTACGCGATTATCCCGGCGCGCCTGTGGATGCGCAGGTATTTAAAGATGAAATTGCTTCTGCGCGTAGCCATACCCTTGAACTGATTCGCCGTCATTTAACGGAATTCGGAGAATATTTTCCCGCCGAAACCTGCGTGCAGGGTTATTACCCGTTAACCGACAATGTTGAGTGGACCACCAGTTTCTGGACCGGGCAGCTTTGGCTGGCGTGGGAAATGAGTGGTGATGAGCCGTTCCGCGCGCTGGCAGAGCGCCATGTGCGCTCGTTCGGCCTGCGCATTGCCGGGCGCAGCGACACTAACACTCACGATCTCGGCTTCTTATATACGCTTTCGTGCGTGGCAAGCTGGCGGCTGACTGGCAATCGCGATGCGCGCGCTTTCGCCCTGCTGGCGGCAGAAGCGCTGCTGGAGCGCTTTCACCACAAAGCGCAGATTATCCAGGCGTGGGGCGATCTGCGCGATCCCGAACAGGCCGGTCGGATGATCATCGACTGCAATATGAACCTGCCGCTGCTCTACTGGGCAACCGAACAGACCGGCGACCGGCGCTTTGCTGATGCGGCACAAGCCCATGTGCGGCAGGCGGCGAAATACCTGATTCGCGAAGATGCCTCCACGTTTCACACCTACTATATGGATATCGACACCGGTGCGCCGCGTTATGGCAATACGCAGCAGGGCTATGCGGATGATTCCTGCTGGTCGCGCGGGCAGGCGTGGGGGATTTACGGTTTTCTGCTGAGCTTTATCTACACCGGCGATCGGGAGATGGTGGCGCTGTCGAAACGGCTGGCGAACTACTTTCTCAACCGCTTGCCGGAAGATGCGGTGTGCCACTGGGATCTGGCGCTGGTGGGAACCGATGCGCTGCGCGATTCGTCATCGGCGGCGATTGCGGTATGCGGCCTGCTGGAGCTGGTTAAGCATCTGCCCGTGACCGATCCGGACAGAGAACGCTACCAGCAATGGGCAATGCGCATTATGTCGTCGCTTAATAAACACTATCTGGCGGGTAAAAACGAAGCGACCAACGGATTGCTGAAACATTCCGTGTATCACCTGGCGAGCAATAAGGGCGTTGATGAGTGTTGTAGCTGGGGGGATTACTTCTATGTGGAAGCGCTGATGCGCTTTTCGCAGAGCTGGAAACTCTACTGGTGAAAAGCAGTGTCCCTCTCTTTAAACGGAGAGGGACAAACGCTTAGAGACCCGCTTCCAGGATGCGGATATGCGTCTCAAGCACGTCGCCTTTTACTGCTTCACTCCAGGCTTTCATATGCGGTGTTTGCAGGTGCGCTTCAAGATGCGCCACGCTTTCCCACTGTTCCACCATCATGATCGAGTCCGGTGCAGTCGCCTGGAAACTCACATTAGCCGCGTGATCGACCAGCGGCGCGTAGCCATGGCAACCCTCTTCCTGCAATACCACAGGCACAATTTTCGCGAACTCATCGAGTACCGCCTGGCGGTGATGCTGTCCTGGACGGGTACGGATTTCTGCAATTACTGTCAACATGATTAACCTACTCCCTATAAGTCCAGCTTCACAGTTAAGCAAAAATCTCACTGAGATGCTTGCGATATTCTGCGATATAGCGCGGCACGTCCGGCATTTTAATCACGTCGTTAACGATAAAGGTCGGCAGCGCGTCCATACCAAGGAACTGGTTCGCTTTGTGGAACGGCAGGTAAACACCATCAACGCCAACCCCATGGAAGAACTGTTCTTCATCGGTAAAGGCTTCCATCGGCGCGTTCCAGGTCAGCGACAGCATATAGGTTTTGCCCTGAATCAAACCGCCAGAACCGTATTTTTTCGAGGCGTCAGAACGTGTGCGACCATCGCTGGCGTACAGTGAACCGTGGCCTTCAGTAAACACATCGTCCATATATTTTTTAACGGTCCACGGCGCGCCCATCCACCAGCCAGGCATCTGCCAGATAATGGTGTCAGCCCACAGGAAGTTATCCACTTCCGCTTTGATGTCGTAATCGCCGTCGGTACGTACGGTTTTAACATCATGCCCGGCGTCGCGCAGAAAACTTTCCGCGACCTCGGTCAGGGTGTCATTCAGCTGGCCGTTAGAGTGCGCGAATTTCTTCGCACCGTTGATAATTAAGATATTGCTCATGAGAGATCCTCGGTTAAATGCGTTTGACCGCGATTTTAACCGGACCAACGGTGCGGAAAAATTGGCAAAACGTGCAAAGACTTTTGCTTGAGCCGCAATAAACGCCGCTACCAGCTCACCTGCGCGATAAAACCGCCTTGCGGATGATTGCCAAACGCGACGCGCATGTGATGCAGGCGGGCAATACGCTGCACAATCGATAACCCCAGCCCACTGCCGGTTTGCGTTTGTCCCGGCGGGCGGTAAAAACGTTCGCCAATGCGCGCCAGCGCTTCATCGTCAATACCGGGGCCATTATCGCGAACGCTAAATTCGGTGGCGTCCAGCGTCACATCAACCACGCTGCCTGGCGGGCTGTAGCGAATGGCATTATCCAGCAGATTACGCACCAGCAAACTCAACAAAAGCGGTTGCGCCTGGCGGCTGACCGCTGGAGCATTGAGATGCAGGCGTATATCGATACCGGCTTGCTGCGCGGTAGGGTAAATCTCCATCACTGCGGATTGCAGCAGGGAAGCCAGCGAAACCTCTTCCACATCGTCAAGGTTGCTCAGGGAGTCGAGCCTGGAAAGTGTCAGTAATTGATCCACCAGACGCGTGGCGCGATCGATTCCGACGTGCAACTGGGCAAGAGCCTTTTGCTGTGCGGCGGGATCATCATCGGAAAGCTGCGCGACCTCGGTTTGCACTTTCAGCGCCGCCAGCGGGCTGCGTAACTCATGTGCGGCATCGGAAGTAAAGCGCCGTTCACGCTGCATCATATTCTGCGTACGATCAAAGAGCTGGTCCAGCGCATCCACTAACGGGCGCACTTCGTTGGGAACGCCCTCGTTACTGAGCGGATCGGCACGATCCGGCGCCCGTGAGCGCAGCGCCTGCGCCAGTTTTTTCAGCGGCCGCAATTCAAGGCTCAGCAACACGATCAATAGCACCAGCATCAGCGGCAGGGCGATGAGCCACGGCGTGAGCTGCGAGGTGATAATCTCCAGCGCCATCTCGTGGCGATAATCCCACTCCTGGCCGACCACCACACGGAATTTGCCGTTCGGCGCGGTGAGCCACAGAAAACGCCATTGATCGTCGTCATCACGTAGCTGCCCGTTAGCAAATCCTTCCCGCCGGTAGTTGTAAGGGATCTCTTTCCCGTTTTCGCCATCGTGCAGCAGCATGTTGCCGTCGGTTGAGTAGATAGCGAAAGCCAGCGCATCATCATCCAGATGCCCGTGTTTGATCTGCTTTTTAGTGAGCGCCGGCGCGGTGTTTTTTAGCGGCTCAAACTCCATCACGCTGAGTCGTTTGGCGAACAGCGTTTGCTGGGTATCAAAAAGTTTGTCGAGTTTATCGCGGGTTTGCTGCCAGGCAACGAGACTGGCGCTGAGCCAGGCGACCATCGACAGCAGCAAAAACAGCAGTGTCAGGCGCAGGCGTAAACTCAGCGGGCGGGTCAGTTTCATGCGTCTCCCAGCGTATAACCGATGCCATGAACGGTGCGGATAAACGTTGTACCGAGCTTGCGGCGTAAATGGTGTACATGCACTTCCACCGCGTTGCTGGTGACGTCGTCATCCCAGGTATAGAGCTTCTCTTCGATTAATTTACGCGGCAGAACACGCCCGGCATTGCGCAGCAGCAGTTCCAGCAGGGCGAACTCCTTCGGTTTTAGCGCCAGCGTTTCGCCGTCAAGCGTGGCGACCAGATTGCCAGGATCGAGCGTGACATTGCCATGGCGCAGCAAGCTTTGCGTCTGCCCGTGGCGGCGGCGAATAAGCACTTCGAGCCTGGCCGCCACTTCAACCAGCGCGAACGGTTTGCACAGATAATCATCCGCGCCGAGGCGCAACCCCTCAACACGCTGGTCGATGGCATCGCGCGCGGTGAGGATCAACACTGGTTCCGCGCACTTTTGCTCGCGCCAGTCGCGCAGAATATCCAGCCCGTCGATGCCTGGCAGCGTTAAGTCGAGGATCACCGCATCATAAGGCGCGCTAAACAGCGCTTCCCTGCCTTGTTTGCCATCGGTAAACCAGTCGACGCTAAAACCTTTCTTGCCCAGCCCGGCTTTTAACCCGTCGCCGATGAGCGTGTCATCTTCCACCAGTAAAATGCGCATTTTGCCTCCTTTCACTCTGTGTTACTGGCAGTAAAACCGCTGCTGGTCGACAATGTACAGCGGAAAATAATCTTTTTTCCCGTTAAGAAGTCGTTAAGGAGTGACGGGTTAAATGGACGTTAACCATCGTAAGGGAGATAAAACATGAAAAAGATTGCTGCACTTGTCGCTGTTCTCACACTCTGTTCCGCCCCCGCTTTTGCGGCGAATCCTGGCGGCTTTACCGGGCCGGGTGCCACCTCGCAAAGCGGCGGTTTTACCGGGCCGAATGGCAGCAAAGCCACCGTTGAAAGCGCGAAATCACTGCGCGACGACGCCTGGGTGACGCTGCGCGGTAATATTGTCGAGCGCATCTCTGATGATACCTACCTGTTTAAAGATTCGACCGGCACCATCAATATCGATATCAACCACAAGCGCTGGAACGGCGTGACTGTTGGGCCACAAGATACGGTAGAGATCCAGGGCGAAGTCGATAAAGACTGGAATTCAGTCGAAATCGATGTCAAAGAGATCCGCAAAGTCACGCAGTAAGCGCCAGACGCGTGTGAAAAAATCGCTCATCGCTATGACTCCTCGCCGCAGATAAGGTAGTATCTGCGGCAATATTGCCGCCGCACAGGCGGGCGCATACGTTGAGGAATCACGATTAATGAGCGATATGGCAGAGCGCCTTGCGCTGCATGAATTTACGGAAAACGCATACCTGAACTACTCCATGTACGTCATCATGGACAGGGCGTTGCCGTTTATCGGTGATGGCCTGAAACCCGTTCAGCGTCGCATCGTTTACGCAATGTCAGAACTGGGGCTGAACGCCAGCGCGAAGTTCAAAAAATCCGCCCGTACCGTGGGCGACGTGTTGGGTAAATACCATCCGCACGGCGACAGCGCCTGCTATGAAGCGATGGTGCTGATGGCGCAGCCGTTCTCTTACCGTTACCCGCTGGTCGACGGCCAGGGTAACTGGGGGGCGCCGGACGATCCGAAGTCCTTCGCGGCGATGCGTTACACCGAATCCCGTTTATCCAAATACGCCGAGCTGCTGCTGAGCGAACTGGGGCAAGGCACCGTTGACTGGGTGCCGAACTTCGACGGTACGATGCAGGAGCCGAAAATGCTGCCTGCGCGCCTGCCGAATATCCTCCTCAACGGTACGACCGGCATTGCAGTCGGTATGGCGACGGATATTCCGCCGCATAACCTGCGCGAAGTGGCCAACGCGGCGATAACCCTGATTGAGCAGCCGAAAACCACGCTCGATGCGCTGCTGGATATCGTGCAGGGGCCGGACTACCCAACCGAAGCGGAAATCATCACTTCCCGCGCAGAAATCCGCAAAATCTACCAAAATGGTCGCGGTTCGGTGCGTATGCGCGCGGTGTGGAAAAAAGAGGATGGCGCAGTGGTTATTACCGCGCTGCCGCACCAGGTTTCCGGTGCGCGCGTGCTGGAGCAAATCGCCAGCCAGATGCGCAATAAAAAGCTGCCGATGGTCGACGATCTGCGTGACGAGTCGGATCACGAAAACCCGACGCGTCTGGTGATCGTGCCGCGCTCCAACCGCGTGGATATGGAACAGGTGATGAACCACCTGTTCGCCACCACCGATCTGGAAAAAAGCTACCGCATCAACCTGAACATGATCGGCCTGGATGGTCGCCCGGCGGTGAAAAACCTGCTGGAGATCCTCACCGAGTGGCTGGCGTTTCGCCGCGACACCGTACGTCGCCGCCTGAATCACCGGCTGGAGAAAGTGCTCAAACGCCTGCATATCCTCGAAGGTTTGCTGGTGGCGTTTCTCAATATTGATGAAGTCATCGAGATCATCCGTACGGAAGATGAGCCGAAACCGGCGCTGATGTCGCGCTTTGGCATCAGCGAAACGCAGGCGGAAGCGATCCTTGAGTTAAAACTGCGCCATCTCGCCAGACTGGAAGAGATGAAGATCCGCGGTGAGCAGGACGATCTTGCAAAAGAGCGCGATCAATTGCAGGCGATTCTGGCCTCCGAGCGCAAGATGAACAACCTGCTGAAAAAAGAGCTGCAAGCCGATGCCGACGCATTTGGCGACGATCGCCGTTCACCGCTGCACGAGCGCGAAGAAGCGAAAGCGATGAACGAGCACGATATGCAGCCGTCTGAGCCGGTGACCATTGTGCTGTCACAAATGGGCTGGGTGCGGAGCGCCAAAGGCCATGATATCGACGCGCAAGGGCTGAGCTACAAAGCGGGCGATAGCTGGAAGTCTTCCGTGAAAGGCAAGAGCAACCAACCGGTGGTGTTTATTGATAGCACCGGGCGCAGCTACGCTATCGATCCGATTACGCTGCCTTCCGCACGCGGTCAGGGCGAGCCGTTAACCGGTAAGCTGACACTGCCGCCGGGGGCGACCGTTGAGCATATGATGATGAGCAACGAGGATCAAAAACTGCTGATGGCGTCCGATGCGGGTTATGGCTTCGTTTGTACCTTCAATGATTTAGTGGCGCGTAACCGTGCCGGTAAAACTCTGATCAGCCTGCCGGAAAACGCCAAAGTAATGCCGCCGCTGGAGATCGAGAACGACAGCGATATGCTGCTGGCGATCACCGCCGCAGGCCGCATGCTGATGTTCCCGGTCAGCGAGCTGCCGCAGTTGTCGAAAGGTAAAGGTAACAAGATTATCGGTATCCCTTCCGCTGATGCGGCGACTGGCGCAGATAATCTTGCGCATCTCTATCTGTTGCCGCCCCAGAGCACGCTGACCATCCACGTGGGTAAACGCAAAATCAAACTGCGCCCCGAAGAGCTGCAAAAAGTGCAGGGCGAGCGCGGGCGTCGCGGTACGCTGATGCGCGGCCTGCAAAAAATTGATCGCGTCGAGATTGACGCGCCTTCCCGCCAGGGCGCGGGCGACAGCGAAGAGTAATCTTCGCCGTAAGGCTCCCCACCTTCCCGGTGGGGAGATCTTTCTGAGAAAATTTCCCGTAAAAGCGTTGTTAATTCGTGCATTGCGATTAACAATACGTTTTTTTAAAGGCCGCATACCCTACTGCGGCCTTTAAAAAAATAGCCCAGGCCCGTTGCGGGTCGACGGCGACACAGCCAGCTTCAGCGTGAGGGCTCTGGCGTGCATATAATGCTCAAAGGTATGGGCTTCAGAGGTTTGTTATGCTATTCATTTTTCGCGTCATTATTGTCGTCATCTACTCCATTCTGGTGTGCGTATTCGGTTCTCTCTATTGTTTATTCAGTCCGCGTAATCCTAAACACGTTGCTACCTTCGGTCATATGTTCGGCCGCCTTGCGCCGGTCTTTGGGCTGAAAGTCGAAACCCGTCTGCCGCCAGGCGCGGAAAAGTTCGGCAACGCTATCTATATTGCTAATCATCAGAGCAACTACGATATGGTGACCGCCTCCAGCATTGTGCTGCCGCCAACGGTGACTGTCGGTAAGAAAAGCCTGCTGTGGGTGCCATTCTTCGGTCAGCTTTACTGGCTGACCGGCAACCTGCTCATCGATCGCGATAACCGCGCAAAAGCGCACGGCACCATTGCCGAAGTGGTGAAACAGATCCAGAAACGCAATATTTCCATCTGGATGTTTCCGGAAGGCACCCGCAGCCGCGGTCGCGGTTTGCTGCCGTTTAAAACCGGCGCGTTTCATGCGGCGATTGCCGCCGGTGTTCCGATCATCCCGGTGTGTGTTTCCAACAATGCGAACAAAGTTAACCTTAACCGGCTGCGTAACGGGCTGGTGATTGTCGAGATGCTGCCGCCGGTAGATGTTTCGCAATTTGGTAAAGATCAGGTACGCCAGCTGGCGACGCACTGTCGCGAACTGATGGCGGCAAAAATTGCAGAGCTCGATAAAGAAGTTGCAGAACGCGAAGCAACCGGCCGGGTTTAATCTGTTTTATTTCGCAACACCGGAGGAGAGTAAGCCTCCGGCGCATTGAGTTAGTTTTTCACGGAGCAAATATGTCACTCAGTCGGCGTCAGTTTCTTCAGGCATCCGGGGTTGCGCTTTGTGCAGGCGCGGTGCCGCTGAGGGCAAATGCTGCCGGGCCGCAACCGCCGCTGCCCATTCCGCCGCTGCTGGAATCCCGGCGCGGTCAGCCACTGTTTATGACCTTACAACGCGCGCACTGGTCGTTTGCCACCGGCACACGGGCGCAGGTTTCCGGCATCAACGGGCGCTATCTTGGACCGACGATCCGCGTCTGGAACGGCGACGACGTTAAGCTGATTTACAGCAACCGGCTGGCGGAAAACGTGGCCATGACCGTGAGCGGTTTGCAGGTGCCGGGGCCGCTTATCGGCGGCGCGGCGCGCATGATGACCGCCAATAACGACTGGGCGCCGGTACTGCCGATCCGCCAGAGCGCGGGAACGCTGTGGTATCACGCCAATACGCCGAACCGTACCGCACTGCAGGTGTATAACGGCCTGGCGGGAATGTGGCTGGTCGAAGATGATCTCAGCAAATCACTGCCGATCCCTAAGCACTACGGCGTGGATGATTTCCCGGTCATTATTCAGGACAAACGGCTGGATAATTTCGGCACGCCGGAATACAGCGAACCGGGTAGCGGTGGGTTTGTCGGTGATACGCTGATGGTCAATGGCGCGCAAAGCCCGTATGTCGAAGTTTCTCGCGGCTGGGTGCGTCTGCGCCTGTTGAATGCTTCAAACTCTCGCCGTTATCAACTGCAAATGAGTGATGGCCGGGCGTTGCATGTGATTGCTGGCGATCAGGGTTTTTTGCCTGCGCCAGTCTCGGTTAAGCAACTTTCACTGGCACCGGGCGAGCGGCGCGAAGTACTGGTGGATATGACCAACGGCGATGAAGTGTCGATCACCTGCGGTGAAGCGGCGAGCATTATGGATCGCCTGCGCGGTTTCTTTGAGCCGTCGAGCATTTTGATCTCCACGCTGGTGTTGACGCTGCGACCTACCGGCCTGCTGCCGCTGGTTACCGACACGCTGCCGATGCGCCTGTTGCCGTCCGATATTCAGGCCGGTACGCCAACCCGCAACCGCGACATTACCCTGGATAGCGATCCGGGCATTAACGGCCAGCTGTGGGACACGCAGCGTATCGATATTACCGCCCAGCAGGGCACCTGGGAGCGCTGGACGGTGCGTGCGGAGATGCCGCAGTCGTTCCATATTGAAGGCGTCATGTTCCTGGTTCGCAACGTGAATGGCGCGATGCCTTTCCCGGAAGATCGGGGCTGGAAAGATACGGTCTGGATTGATGGGCAGGTGGAGTTGCTGGTGTGGTTTGGTCAGCCTTCGTGGCCGCATTTCCCGTTCCAGTATCACAGCCAGACGCTGGAAATGGCCGATCGCGGTTCGATGGGGCAACTGCTGGTAAACCCCGCGCCATAACTGACCTGGCCTGGTGGCTACGCGCTTATCAGGCCTTGACAAAATCCTCCTTCATTTCGTGCAAGATTACGGCGTATAATCGCCGCCCTTTGATGATTTTTTTACCACTTTTGGAAGCAAGATGAGCGCAATATCCCTGATCCAACCGGATCGTGACCTTTTCTCATGGCCCCAGTACTGGGCGGCCTGCTTCGGCCCCGCGCCGTTTTTGCCGATGTCGCGCGAAGAGATGGATCAACTTGGCTGGGATAGCTGCGACATCATTCTGGTGACGGGTGATGCTTACGTCGACCACCCGAGTTTCGGTATGGCGATTTGCGGCCGTATGCTGGAAGCACAGGGCTTTCGCGTTGGCATCATCGCCCAGCCGGACTGGAGCAGCAAAGACGACTTTATGCGCCTCGGTAAACCGAACCTGTTTTTCGGCGTGACCGCCGGCAACATGGACTCGATGATCAACCGCTACACCGCCGATCGTAAGCTGCGCCATGACGATGCCTACACGCCGGATAACGTTGCCGGTAAACGCCCGGATCGCGCGACGCTGGTTTATACCCAACGCTGTAAAGAAGCGTGGAAAGATGTGCCGGTGATCCTCGGCGGCATCGAAGCCAGCTTGCGCCGCACAGCGCATTACGATTACTGGTCTGACACCGTGCGCCGATCGGTGCTGATCGATGCCAAAGCCGACATGCTGATGTTCGGTAACGGTGAGCGCCCGCTGGTGGAAGTGGCGCACCGCCTCGCTGCCGGTGAACCGATCGGTGAAATCCGCGATGTGCGTAACACCGCGATCATCGTCAAAGAAGCGTTGCCTGGCTGGAGCGGCGTGGATTCCACGCGGCTAGATACGCCGGGCAAAATCGATCCGATTCCGCATCCGTACGGCGACGATCTGCCGTGCGCCGATAACAAACCGGTTGAGCCAAAAGCGCAGGAAGCAAAACGCGTTACCGTTCAGCCACCGCGCCCGAAACCGTGGGAGAAAACCTACGTGCTGCTGCCTTCCTTTGAGAAGGTGAAAGCCGATAAAGTGCTCTACGCGCATGCGTCGCGCATTCTGCACCACGAAACGAACCCCGGTTGCGCCCGTGCGCTGCTGCAAAAGCATGGTGACCGTTATATCTGGATCAACCCACCGGCGATCCCGCTGTCGACTGAAGAGATGGACAGCGTTTTTGCACTGCCGTACAAGCGCGTGCCGCACCCGGCATACGGTAACAGCCGAATTCCGGCTTACGAGATGATCCGCTTCTCGATTAACATCATGCGCGGCTGCTTTGGCGGCTGCTCTTTCTGCTCGATCACCGAGCATGAAGGGCGCATTATCCAGAGCCGTTCCGAAGACTCGATCATCAACGAGATCGAAGCGATTCGCGACACAGTGCCTGGTTTTACCGGCGTTATCTCCGATCTTGGCGGGCCAACCGCCAACATGTATATGCTGCGCTGTAAATCACCGCGCGCCGAGCAGACCTGCCGTCGTCTCTCCTGTGTTTACCCGGATATCTGTCCGCACATGGACACCAACCACCAGCCGACGATCGATCTCTATCGCCGCGCGCGCGATCTGAAAGGCATCAAGAAGATCCTGATCGCTTCCGGCGTGCGTTACGATCTGGCGGTGGAAGATCCGCGTTATGTGAAAGAGCTGGCGACGCACCACGTCGGTGGTTATCTGAAGATTGCCCCGGAGCACACCGAAGAGGGGCCGCTGTCGAAGATGATGAAACCGGGGATGGGCAGTTACGATCGCTTCAAGCAACTGTTCGACACCTACTCGAAAGAGGCGGGTAAAGAGCAGTATCTGATCCCGTACTTTATCTCTGCGCATCCCGGCACGCGTGATGAAGATATGGTGAACCTGGCGCTGTGGCTGAAGCGCCACCGCTTCCGCTTAGACCAGGTGCAGAACTTCTATCCGTCGCCGCTGGCGAACTCGACGACCATGTATTACACCGGGAAAAACCCGCTGTCGAAGATCGATTACAAGAGCGAAGAGGTGGTGGTGCCGAAAGGGGATAAACAGCGCCGCCTGCATAAAGCGCTGCTGCGTTATCACGATCCAGCCAACTGGCCGCTGCTGCGCCAGGCGCTGGAAGCGATGGGTAAAAAGCACCTGATTGGTTCACGCCGTGAATGCCTGGTACCTGCGCCTACGCTTGACGAAATGCGCGAAGCGCGCCGCCAGAACCGCCAGTCACGTCCGGCATTAACCAAACACACGCCGATTGTGCATCAGCGCAGCAACGGTAAAAATGCTGCCGCTGCGCCCGCGAAGAAGAAAGCCTCACGCGTGCGCTAAACACATGAAAATCCCGGCGAGATGCCGGGATTTTTGTTTTCTATAGGCAAAAAAGCGACAACGACAGTGTTGTGGCTTGCTGGAAAAACTTAACCCCCAAACTGATCCGGGTCTGGCCCCAGTCGTTTACCGGCATCCAGTTTGGCGATCTCCGCCAGCTCGTCTTTATCAAGGCGGAAATCCCAGACGTTAAAGTTCTCGGCGATACGCGCCGGCGTCACCGATTTCGGGATCACCACCAGACCGCTATCAAGATGCCAGCGGATCACCACCTGAGCAGGTGTTTTGCCGTATTTATCCGCCAGATCGCGAATAATTTTCTGATCAAATACCCCTTCGCCGCCTTGTGCCAGCGGGCTCCAGGACTCGGTCTGGATTTTATGCGTCGCATTCCAGGCATGCAGTTGCCGCTGCTGCATTAACGGGTGCAGTTCGATCTGGTTGATAACCGGGATCACGTTGGTTTCATCAATGATCTTTTGCAGGTGGTGGATCTCGAAATTACACACGCCGATACTTTTTACCAGCCCCTGTTTTTGCAGCTCTATCATCCCTTGCCAGGCTTCAACGTAATGATCGATAGCCGGAACCGGCCAGTGCATCAGATAGAGATCGACGTAATCCAGTTGTAACTTTTTCAGGCTGGTTTTCAGCGCCTCGGCGGGATGTTTATGATCGTCATTCCACAGCTTGGTGGTAATAAACAACTCTTCACGCGGCACGCCTGCGCTGGCTAAGGCTTTGCCAACGCCCTCTTCGTTCTGATAGGCGGCGGCGGTATCAATGGAGCGATATCCCACCTCCAGCGCCTTTTGGATGGCGGTTACCACTTCCTCGTTGCTCGCTTTCCACACGCCAAGACCCAGTTGCGGCATCAGGTTGCCGTCAGAAAGCTTAATCACGGTTGGATGTGTCATGCATTTCTCCTTTGAATAAGCTTACCGGGACGAGCCCGGTAAGGTGATGTGCATTAAGTGTGGTCGAAAAAACCAAAAACGGAAGGCGGGGCAATACGACCTTAGCGTGCCGCTTCGTAAATACGACGGCTCACATCCAGCGTGATATCCTGGCGTTCGCCCAGTTTCGTCATGCCGTGCTCTTCCAGTTTCGCCAGCAGTGCCGGAATGGAACTGCCATCCAGGCCGTAACCGGAAAGACGGGTCGGAACACCCATGCGTTCGAAGAAGTTGCGTGTGGCTTCGATAGCCGCATCAATGCGCTCACTTTCAGAACCTTCAGTAATGTTCCAGACGCGCTCGGCGTATTGCAGCAGTTTTTCGCGTTTAGTGTCGCGTTTCTCATTCCACAGCGCAGGCAGAACCACCGCCAGCGTCTGTGCGTGATCAAGACCATGCATCGCTGTCAGTTCATGGCCCAGCATATGCGTGGCCCAATCCTGCGGCACACCTGCACCAATCAGGCCGTTCAGCGCTTGTGTCGCCGCCCACATCACGTTGGCGCGTACATCGTAGTTTTCCGGCTCCTGCAACGCTTTCGGGCCTTCTTCAATCAGCGTCAGCAGAATGCCTTCGGCAAAGCGATCCTGAATTTTGCCATTGACCGGATAAGTGACGTACTGCTCAACGGTATGAACAAAGGCATCGACCACGCCGTTCGCCACCTGGCGCGGCGGCAGGGTGTAGGTATAGACCGGATCCAGCACCGCAAAGACCGGCTGAACGAACGGGGAGTGGAACGCCTGCTTGTCGCCGGTCGCTTTACGTGACACCACTGCGCCCGCGTTGGACTCGGAACCGGTCGCCGGTAGTGTCAGCACGGAACCCATCGGGATCGCGCTTTTAATTTCGCCGCCGCGCGTTTGCAGAATGTGCCACGGATCAACGCCCTCGGCATAGTGCGCCGCAGCGGCGATAAATTTGGTGCCGTCCAGCACGGAACCGCCGCCGACCGCCAGCAGGAAGGTGATGTTTTCATCTTTTACAACCTGTACCGCTTTCATCAGCGTTTCGTAGGTTGGGTTCGGTTCGATGCCGCTGAATTCACGCACATCCAGACCTTGCAGCGCGCTGTAAACCTGGTCGAGCACGCCGTTTTTCTTCACGCTGCCGCCGCCGTAGGTGATCAAGACACGAGCGCCAGCCGGGATTTGCTCGCGCAGATTGGCGATGGCACCTTTGCCGAACAGAATGCGGGTCGGGGTATGCAGATTAAAATTGTTCATTGCTCGTTCCCTTCTTAGTGAGGTGAAAAAAAGAGTGCGGCGGTGATTTGCCCAGTGGCGATCATTGTGGGCGCGGGCAACCGCGCTCTCAATGCACATTCCTGCCGATGTCTTGCCTGTTTCTCCATGTGACTGGAGAAAAAGCACAAAAGTTTGCACACTGTACGGGTCGAAATAGCCTGCCGGAGTGGCGAAAAATGAAGCGTGAAGAGATTTGCCTGCAGCTCACTGAAAAGATTAAGCGATTGAAAGTGAATGAAAATAGGCTCAATGCACTGCTGCCGGATATCCGCTTGCTGTACGGTACTCAGCCGGGAACCCGTACGCCAGTGATGTATCAGCCTGGCATCGTTTTTCTCTTTTCCGGTCACAAAATTGGTTATATCAATGAAAGAGTCTTTCGTTATGACACCAATGAATATTTGCTGCTGACCGTGCCGCTGCCGTTTGAGTGTGAAACCTTCGCCACGCCGGACGTGCCACTGGCGGGTATCCGTTTGAATGTCGATATCCTGCAATTGCAGGAACTGTTAATGGATATCGGCGAAGATGAGCATTTTCGCCCGGATGTGGCAGCAAGCGGCATTAATTCGGCGGTGTTGTCGGAAGAGATCCTTTGTGCCGCCGAGCGTCTGCTGGATGTGATGGAGCGCCCGCTGGATGCGCGTATCCTCGGCAAACAGATTATCCGTGAAATGCTCTACCACGTGCTGACTGGGCCGCGCGGTGGGGCGCTGCTGGCGTTAGTCAGCCGACAGACGCATTTCAGCCTGATAAGCCGCGTCCTCAAACGCATCGAAAGCCAGTACACGGAAAACCTCAGCGTTGACCAACTGGCGGCGGAAGCCAATATGAGCGTCTCGGCGTTTCACCATAACTTTAAATCGGTGACCAGCACCTCGCCGCTGCAATACCTGAAAACCTACCGCCTGCATAAAGCACGCATGTTAATGGTGCACGATGGCATGAAAGCCGGGGCGGCGGCCATGCGTGTTGGCTATGAAAGCCCGTCACAATTTAGTCGTGAGTTTAAGCGCTATTTTGGCCTGACGCCGGGAGAAGATGTAGCGAGAATTCGCATGATGCAGGGAATGTAAAACGTCCCCTCTTCATGGCGAAGAGGGGAACGCATTATGCGTTGCAGTACTTTTTCTTCAACACCACCGTGACCGCGCCAACAAGGCCGACAACCAGCAGGAACACCGGCAGCAGCATCAGGAATGTCATCACCTGATCTTCATGGCGTTTCACGAAAGGGATCATGCTGATGGCGTAGCCCAGCGAGGTCACCGCGCCGACCCACAGCAGCCCGCTCAGCCAGTTAAATATCTGGAAACGGCGGTTAGAGAGGCCGGAGATGCCCGCCATCGTCGGCAGCAGAGTGCGGATAAAGGCGAGAAAACGCCCCGCCAGCAGTGCCAGCAGACCGTGACGGTCAAACATATAGGTTGCACGCTCGTGGTATTTCACCGGTAACTGCGATAGCCAGCTTTTCACCACGCGCGTATTACCAAGCCATTTGCCCTGGATATAGCTCAGCCAGCAACCGAGACTGGCGGCGGAAGTGAGGATGGCTAACGTCGCGACGAAATCCATGCAGCCGCGCGCAATCAGCGCACCGGCCAGCAGCAGTAAACTGTCACCGGGTAAAAACGAAGCAGGAAGCAGGCCGTTTTCTAAAAAGAGGGTGGCAAACATTACTAAATAAACAACACCCACAACATGTGGATTTGCCAGCGCAGCAAAGTCGTGATGCCAGAGCGCAGCAATAATATCTTGAATAACAGCCATGGACTTTCCCGTGGAACCGCGTAGAGGAGGCTATTGTACTCCAGTTCGCCTGAAACACCTTGATCGGGGGCGCAAGAAACGAGAATTTTCTGAATACTTACGCCCGTAAGCCTGGTTTACACGATGCGCTGGAAGCCCGCCACTAAATCCTCAATCAGATCGTCAACATTCTCTAAACCAATGTGCACCCGGATTAATGTACCGGTGAAATCCACTTCGCCGTCCGGGCGAATCGCCGCCAGTTGCTCTGGCTGGTTGGCAAGGATCAACGATTCGTAACCGCCCCAGGAATACGCCATGCTGAACAGCGAAAAATGGTCGAGGTAGTTGGCTAATTCTTCATGGCTTAATCGCTTATTGAGCACAAACGAGAACAAGCCGCTGCTGCCGGTAAAATCCCGTTTCCAGAACTCGTGGCCTTTGCTGCCGGGAAGCGCCGGGTGATTCACGCGCGCAACCTGCGGATGTGCGGCCAGCCATTCGGCAATTTTCAGGCTGCTTTCGTGGTGCTGACGCAGACGAACGCCCAGCGTGCGCAGACCGCGGCTGGTCATATATGCCGTGTCGGCATCCACCATTTGCCCCATCAAATAGGCGTTTTCGCGCAGTTGTTCCCAACAACGGGCATTGGATACCGCTGTACCGATCATGCCGTCGGAGTGGCCAATCAGGTATTTGGTCGCCGCCTGAATCGAGATATCAATATCAAATTCCAGCGCCTTGAACAGAACGCCCGCCGCCCAGGTGTTATCGATCATGATAATGGCTTCTGGCGCAATGCTACGCACCGCCTGCACAATCGCCGGAACGTCATGAACTTCCATCGTGATTGAGCCGGGCGATTCCAGGAACACCACTTTGGTGTTTGGCTGAATCAGCCGCACGATGCTGGAACCGATCATCGGGTCGAACCAACTGGTGGTGACGCCCAGTTTGGCGAGAATCTTGGTGCTGAAATCCTGGCTGGGTTCATAGGCGGTGTTGGTCATCAACACATGATCGCCTTGTTCAACAAACGCCAGAATGGTGTTGGCCACCGCCGCAGCGCCACAGGGAAAAAGCGCGCAACCCGCGCCGCCTTCCAGTTCGCACATCGCCTCTTGCAGCGAAAAGTGCGTAAGTGTGCCGCGACGCCCGTAAAACAGCTCGCCGTTGGCGCGGTTACGCGTTGCATGTTTTTTGGCTTCAACGGTGTCGAAGACCAGTGAAGAGGCGCGCTGGATAACGCTATTCACCGACCCTTGCGTGTATTTTTTGCTGCGCCCTGCGTTAACCAGAGCGGTATCAAGATGCTTTGCTGTCATTGTCGCTCAACCTGTTTTTATACGTCTGGATGTCCAGACTACCATGATTGTCGACGGATGCCTCGCAGTGTTATGCCAGTGAGCGAATTTTTTCCAGAAAATGTTCAATGGAGTTTGTTTACTGCGTAAGCGCAAAGAAAATGGCTTTTAATTCAGGCACTATGCAAATACTAATGAGAACTACTATCAATTCGACGACTTTTTGATATCATGACGCACAGATTTTGTGATTTGCGTCTCGGAGATACACTGTGGGTAATAATTTGATGCAGACGGATCTATCCGTGTGGGGCATGTACCAGCATGCCGACATCGTTGTGAAGGTGGTGATGATCGGCCTGATTCTGGCGTCTGTCGTCACGTGGGCGCTTTTTTTCAGCAAAAGCGTTGAAATGATTTCACACAAACGTCGCCTCAAGCGTGAGCAGCAGCAACTGGCTGAAGCCCGCTCTTTGGATCAGGCGAGTGAAATTGCATCCGCTTTCCACGCGCGTAGCCTGAGCACAATGTTGATCAACGAAGCCCAGAACGAACTGGAGTTATCCGCAGGCAGCGAAGATAACGAAGGCATTAAAGAGCGCACCGGTTTTCGTCTGGAACGCCGCGTTGCCGCCACCGGTCGCCATATGGGGCGCGGGAACGGCTATCTGGCAACGATTGGCGCGATCTCGCCGTTTATTGGCCTGTTTGGTACCGTCTGGGGCATCATGAACAGCTTCATCGGTATTGCGCAGACGCAAACAACCAACCTCGCTGTTGTCGCGCCGGGCATCGCAGAAGCGCTGCTGGCCACGGCGATCGGTCTGGTTGCTGCTATCCCGGCGGTGGTGATTTACAACATCTTCGCCCGTATGATCGCCAGCTACAAAGCAACGCTTGGCGATGTTGCCGCGCAGGTTCTGCTGCTGCAAAGCCGCGATCTGGATCTGGCCGCCAGCAACGCTCAGCCGGTTCGCACCGCGCAAAAATTACGAGTAGGTTGATTCGCCATGGCAATGCGTCTTAATGAAAACCTGGACGATAACGGCGAAATGCACGAAATCAACGTCACGCCGTTTATCGACGTGATGTTAGTGCTGCTGATTATCTTTATGGTGGCCGCGCCGCTTGCCACGGTCGATGTGAAAGTTAACCTGCCGGCATCGACCAGTCAGCCGCAACCGCGCCCGGAAAAACCGGTTTATCTGTCGGTAAAAGCAGATAACACCATGTTTATTGGTAACGATCAGGTTACCGATGAAACGATGGTTAACGCGCTAAATACGCTAACCGAAGGGAAAAAAGACACCACCATTTTCTTTCGCGCGGATAAAACCGTGGATTACGAAACGATGATGAAGGTGATGGATACGCTGCATCAGGCGGGATATCTGAAGATCGGTCTGGTGGGCGAAGAAGTCGCGAAAGCGAAGTAATACTGACTCAATAAAAAAGCTGGCGAATGCCAGCTTTTTTTATGCCTGTTATCCGAGGTGTTCGCCGCCCGTCACGCCATGTACTTCGGCCGTGACGTAGCTTGATTCCTGGCTCGCCAGATAGACATAAATAGGCGCCAGTTCCGCAGGCTGCCCGGCACGTTTCATTGGCGTTTGCTGGCCAAACTGCGGCAGTTTCTCCTGCGGCTGACCGCCGGCAATTTGCAGCGCCGTCCAGATTGGTCCTGGTGCGACGATATTAACGCGGATGCCTTTTTCCGCGACCTGCTTCGCCAGTCCGCGGCTGTAATTGAGAATTGCCGCCTTGGTTGAAGCGTAGTCCAGCAGATGCGTGCTGGGTTGATACGCCTGAATAGACGAGGTGGTGATGATGCTCCCGCCCGGTGGCAGCAGCGGTACGGCTTCCTGGGTGATCCAGAACAGCGCAAACACGTTAACGGTGTAGGTTTGGGTAAATTGCTCCGTTGTCAGGTTGGCAATCTCTTCCACGGCAGTTTGTTTGCCTGCTACCAGCGCCAGAATATCCAGCCCGCCAAGCTGCTCTTTTGCCTTATGCGGCAGCGAACGGGCAAAAGATTCATCGGTCAGGTCACCGGGAATTAACACCGCTTTGCGCCCGGCGGCTTCGATTTGCGCCTTCACCTGCTGTGCGTCTTCCTCTTCCGCAGGCAAATAGTTGATGGCGACATCTGCGCCTTCGCGCGCATAGGCAATAGCCGCCGCGCGGCCAATACCGGAATCGCCGCCGGTCACCAGCGCTTTGCGATCTTTTAGCCGCCCGCTACCGACGTAACTGTTCTCGCCGCAGTCGGGAACGGGATCCATCTTCGACTGTACGCCTGGCGTGGGTTGCCGCTGCTTCGGGTATTCGCCAGTGTAATACTGCGTGGTGGGATCCTGCATTTTCGTCTGGTTATTCGCCATTACGTACCCTCCATATCGGTTGTTGAGTACTTAAGGGTAGAAGCCTGAGCTGAAAATGCAGACTAATTCAGGATTATCTTGAGGCGAAATGTATCAGCGTGGGAAAGGTAAAGGGCTATTTGATGTTGGCGGATTGTTTTGCCGCCGCGTCTTCTTCCAGCGCCACGGTCGTTACATTCGAGGTGCGGTATTCGCCATCGCTTAGTTTGCGGCTCAGGCGTAACGTCGCGGTTTCGCGGCTCAGAATGTATTGATAGTTCGCCTCCAGGCGCCCCATGATTTTGTCCCGCAACTCTGGTTTCTGCGCGATGATGGCCTCGATCACCGCACCATAAATCTCTTCTTTCACCTGTAAGGGATAAATTTCGCGACGATTCTGCCATTTCAGGCGCACCAGCGCCGCAGGAATAGAAACCAGTTCACGCGCGATTCGCTCAATAGCCTCGTTTTTACTTAATATCAGGGCTTCTTTATTTTGCTTTAAGATAAATTCATCGCTTTTTTTCTCTTCTAAAGCTAAATAGACGTTATTATTGTCGACCTCTTTCACGTTATTCATCCCCGAACTTATAAAATATGGGCGTATCTTTTTCTCGGGTAATGAGATTAAGCCAAATCTCATTACCGGCTTCATTTATTTGCTGAGTTTTATCCGCAATTATTTGGCTTAATGTTTGGGCATCTATCTCGCCTTCGGCTTGTAAATCATTAAGTAAACGTGCGAAGGTCTCGATTTTTACCACACGCAATAACCGCTCTTTTATATGGCGGTCGCGTTCTTCCAGCAGCATATTTCTCGACTGCCCGGTACGGTTGGCATTCGCTAATATATCGTTAGCATGTTCAGCGAGTGTTCTTTTACCCTGAGTTAAATTAGGCTCTTTTCCTTCTTCTCCAGGCTTGGTTTCAACGGCAGAAATGTGAAATCGTGCCGGGACAAGATTCTCGGGAAGCATTTCCAATGTCCTTTAATATCAACAGGGAAGAGGGTGTTCAGGCGTGAGGTTCGTTGACAATATCATGACGCACTTTTAAAATCAAAAAAAAGGAGCCTGCTCATGAACAGTATTTTTTATTCTGTTATTGCTTTATTGCTGCTGACGGGCGGCGTTCTTTTATTGATGCGCGAGTACAATAAAAAAGCTCCCCTTAGTGAAATTGACAATTTGCCTTTACCACCACAGCCGTTGTCAAAAGAGGAGGGGGAAGATCATTTCTCCGCGTTAATGAATGCGATTACTCCGGTGTGGTACTGGCGCGTTAATCATGAATATATAGATTTTCTTCATGCGACAATTAAGCGCATGAATATGGCGGAATTAAATAGTACGCCTGGGTTATTTGAAGCGCAGCGTCGCTGTAGCGATCTGAATTCTGCGGTGTATAAGTATTACGACAATATAAAAAAGCGCTGCGTAAATGGTGAAAAAGTCCCGCATTCAGATCTGGATGTGCTCAACCTGCGTCAGTGTTTTCGCGAATTCAGTATGGAAGCGTATCCGGCGCTGGTCGTACTGGTGTGGCCCGAGAATCAACGTCCATGGGTCAACCCCGAAGAGGTGTAGCGCCGTGTTGCTTTAGTGTTGCAAATTGTTTGCCTGGCTGGGATATACTGAGCGCCGGTTTAGCAATCTGAAGAGACTTTACGCAACATGGAACGCTTTCTGGAAAACGCAATGTACGCTTCGCGCTGGTTGCTCGCCCCGGTTTACTTCGGCCTCTCTCTTGCCCTGCTTGCGCTGACGGTAAAATTCTTCCAGGAGATTTTTCACGTCCTGCCCAACATCTTCAATCTGGCGGAAGCGGATCTGATCCTGACGCTGCTGTCGCTGGTGGATATGACGCTGGTGGGTGGTTTGCTGGTGATGGTGATGTTTTCCGGCTATGAAAATTTTGTCTCACAACTCGATATCGCAGAGCATAAAGAGAAGTTGAACTGGCTTGGCAAAATGGATGCCACATCGCTGAAAAACAAAGTGGCGGCGTCGATTGTCGCCATTTCGTCGATTCATCTGCTGCGCGTCTTTATGGATGCCAAAAACGTCCCGGATAACAAACTGATGTGGTATGTGATTATTCACCTGACGTTTGTGCTTTCCGCTTTTGTGATGGGCTACCTGGACCGATTAACCCGCCACCAACACTGAGTGCATTGCCGGGCCGCGTTCTGCCGCCCGGCATTACCGTTTTATTTATCTGAAGATGCCTGCCACAGATTCAGCTCGCCATCGGCAACGTGCTTGTCGATCTGCGCTAACTCCTCACTGCTGAAACTCAGGTTGTTCAATGCCTGAACGTTCTCTTCCAGCTGTTCCGGACGGCTTGCGCCAATCAGCACCGACGTGACTCGCGCATCTTTTAACAGCCAGCTCAGCGCCATTTGCGCCATCGACTGACCACGGCGCTGCGCCATGTCATTGAGCAAGCGCAAGCTGCTGAGGTTGCTCTCTGTCAGCATCTTCTCCGTCAGACCTCGCACTTTTTTGCCTTCACGCTGCATGCGAGAACCTTCCGGAATGCCGTTCAGATATTTCCCTGTCAGCAGCCCTTGTGCCAGCGGGGTAAAGGCAATGCAACCCACGCCATTATCTTCCAGCGTATCCAGCAGGCCGGTTTTATCCACCCAGCGGTTCAGCAAGTTGTAAGAGGGTTGATGGATAAGCAGCGGGATTTTCCATTCGCGCAGCAGCGCCGCCATTTGCTGTGTGCGCTCGGTGGAATAGGAAGAGATGCCGACATACAGCGCTTTACCGCTCTGCACCGCCTGCGCCAATGCGGATGCCGTCTCTTCCATGGGCGTTTTTTCATCAACCCGATGCGAATAAAAGATATCAACGTACTCAACGCCCATCCGCTTCAGGCTCTGATCGAGGCTGGCGAGCAGGTACTTGCGTGAACCGCCGGAACCATACGGCCCTGGCCACATATCGTAACCGGCTTTGGTGGAGATAATGATCTCGTCGCGGTATGCGGCAAAATCCTCACGCAGCAAGCGGCCAAAATTCTCCTCCGCGCTACCGGCAGGCGGCCCATAGTTATTGGCTAAATCAAAGTGGGTAATGCCGAGGGAAAATGCTTTGCGCAGCAAGGCGCGCTGTGAGTCCAGGGCGTGCCCGTGACCAAAACTGTGCCACAAACCGAGCGAAAGCGCGGGCAGTTGTAGGCCGCTTTTGCCGCAGTACCGGTACTGCATCTGTTCGTAGCGATTCGGGTTGGCGAAACCAGGCATGATGTCTCCTTTCTTTTTAATCTTATCGATGAAAATTCGAAACAACGTTTCTATCTTACGTCTGTTTTCGGTACATCAAAAGGTGAGGTTGTGTCTGGATATTTTTTGAGCGAAAAGCGGAGCGCTATGCTTTGCTTAGAGAGGCATAAAAAGAGGGGATAACCGATGACGCGTTTAACGGCGAAAGATTTTCCGCAGGAATTGCTCGATTACTACGATTACTACGCGCACGGCAAGATCAATAAGCGTGAATTTTTACAGCTGGCGGGAAAATATGCCGTTGGCGGCATGACGGCGCTGGCGCTGTTCAACTTGCTGAAACCGAACTACGCGCTGGCAACGCAAGTGGAATTCACCGATCCGGACATTCATCCGGAATATATCACTTACCCGTCGCCGAACGGGCACGGCGATGTGCGTGGCTACCTGGTCACACCGACAAAAGCACCGGGTAAAGTTCCGGCAGTGGTGGTCGTGCATGAAAATCGCGGGCTGAACCCGTATATCGAAGATGTGGCTCGCCGCGTCGCCAAAGCAGGCTACATTGCGCTGGCTCCGGACGGTTTAAGTTCTGTGGGCGGCTATCCGGGTAACGATGATGAAGGTCGCGCATTGCAGCAGAAAGTTGACCCGACAAAGCTGATGAATGATTTCTTTGCCGCCATCGAGTTTATGCAAAAGCACCCGCAGGCGACGGGCAAAGTGGGGATCACCGGTTTTTGCTATGGCGGCGGCGTGTCAAACGCGGCGGCGGTGGCTTACCCGGAACTGGCGTGCGCGGTGCCTTTTTATGGCCGGCAACCTCCGGCGGCGGACGTCGCGAAAATCAACGCGCCGCTGTTGCTGCATTACGCTGCGCTGGACAAGAACATCAACGAAGGCTGGCCTGCGTACGAGCAGGCGTTAAAGGCCAGGCAAAAAGTGTACGAGGCGTGGATTTATCCCGGCGTTAACCACGGTTTTCACAACGATTCGACGCCGCGATACGACCAGGCGGCGGCTGAACTGGCATGGCAACGGACACTCGACTGGTTTAAAACCTATTTGCACCCGGTGTGATGAGACGGGCAAGGACGCCGAAAACGCAAAATGGGTCACTATGCTGAATTTTTTGAGTTTATTGATTTAATCGTTTGTTGGTTTGTGTTGCATTGAAATTATTGTTCGGCCAAATAGATAGAAATAGTTAAGTCACGCAGTGTGATTGTTTTTACTTTTTCTTGTTTCAGAAAAAATAGTCGCTTTGATTTACTTTAAAAGCTGACTTTTCTCTACGAAAATTCCTGGAAAAATGCCGATAAAAACGCCGCGGCTGTAATCATTGCGCACTAATCATAATATTTATCAATGTATACAAAAATATCCGGGCGATGATCGTGACTCCCCCACGCTGATGAATGCCATCGCCAAATGCGTATCAGGCAGCATCGCTACAGGCCGCATGAACAAAGGCGTCTCGCCTTTACTCCTTTATGCGTATCTGGCTGGCGACACCTGATTGTTGCATAAAAAACCAACTCCTTTAACCTCGCTTTACAAATATTTAAATAATACTTAACTATGTTTTTTAATGGTTTTTCAGTCAATGTTTAATGATATTTATCGGAATTTTTAAACGTGAAGAGAATAAGCCGATGGATGGCATGGTGATGTCTTGTTTTTGTTATATTCTGGCTGGTTATTTTATTCTTTTAATTCAGGTTTTAATTTTATTGGTCTTTCGTTTTATTCATCTGTGTCTTGTTTTGTAATAACAGTAACTTTATTTTCTAAATAATTAACATAATAAAAATATGTGTAATATCAATGAATTGTTTTTATTTCTTCGTTGGGTTTCATCGTCTTCCAGAAAAGCTTTTATGGCAAATAAGTTAGCAGGGTAACTTTCCCTGATGTGACTTAAATTCCCCTGAAAAATGAAAAGGTAAAAATGGTTTTGGCGCAAAATTTCTAAGCCAGACATTTAATATTTTCCAAACGTTGCCGATAAATGGAGATAACTCTCGCGCGCAGGCGAGAAAGCACCATTACCGCAAGGATAATATTATGAATATGCTTCGCAATTTTACTATACGGGCCGTGATGCTGGTGATCCTTGGGATCTTCGGCGCGCTGTGGTCTGGCGTCGGCCTGTATAGCGTTTTTTCTCTGTCAAAAGTGGCGGAGGGCAATGACGTTGATCGCCAGCTCGTGACACAAATGACCCTTCTTAGCCAGGGCAATGATCAGTACTTCCGATTTGTTACCCGTCTTAGCCGTGTCATGGAAGCCAAAGCTGCGGGTGGCTCGCCGGATATGGCACCGGTACAACAGGCGCTGGATACCATGTCGCGCAAACTGACGGAGTTTAAAGCCGTATCGCCAGGCCCGATGGATCCGAAAGTCTCTGAACAAGTGATTGCCACCTGGCAGGCGCTGCTGGATCAAGGGGTCGCCCCGCAGATGCAGCTTGCGCAGCAAGGCACGCCAGACGCGTACCGCCAGCAGGCGAACAACGTCACGCCGGGGCTGAGCCGCAGTTTTGGCGCCGCAGCGGAAAGCTTTAACAAAGCCGCCAGCAACAGCCTCGACGAGACGCGCGTGATGGTCGATGGGCGCACCAGCACTACGCGCGCCGCGATCATCGTGGCGATGGTGATTGGCCTGCTGATCCTGCTCTTTACCGACCGCTATCTGGTTACCATGCTGGTGAAACCGCTGAACCGCATTCGCGCGCACTTCCGCTTGATGGCGCAGGGCGATCTCAGCCAGCCGCTGGAAGATATGGGGCGTAACTGCGTGGGGCAGGTGATCCCGCTGCTGTTAGCCATGCAGGATAGCCTGCGTGAAGCGGTGAGCAGCATTCGCCACGGCAGCGAGAATATCTGGCGCGGGGCATCTGAGATCTCCACCGGCAATAACGATCTCTCTTCGCGCACGGAAGAGCAGGCCGCGGCGCTGGAACAAACCGCTGCCAGCATGGAAGAGCTGACCTCAACGGTAAAACTGAACGCGGATAACGCCAACCAGGCCAGCGAACTGGCGCAAGTGGCGTCGAACACCGCCAGCAAAGGCGGCGCGCTGGTTAAAGAAGTGATCAGCACGATGGATGGCATCTCTGACAGCTCGAAGAAAATCGCTGAAATCACCAACGTGATTAACAGCATCGCCTTCCAGACCAACATTCTTGCGCTGAACGCCGCCGTGGAAGCCGCGCGTGCGGGTGAGCAAGGGCGCGGCTTTGCGGTGGTAGCCGGTGAAGTTCGCAACCTCGCCAGCCGTAGCGCCGGCGCGGCGAAAGAGATCGAAACGCTGATCGCGGATTCCGTTTCCCGCGTAGAGAAAGGCGCGAAACTGGTCAATGACACCGGCACCACCATGGAAAGCATCCTGCGGGCGGTGAGAGAAGTAACCACCATTATGAAAGAGATTGCTTCTGCGACGGATGAACAGAGCAAAGGCATCTCTCAGGTGGGCGTGGCAATCACCCAGATGGACAGCGTAACGCAGCAGAACGCCGCGCTGGTGGAAGAGATTTCCGCAGCAGCAGCAGCGCTGGAGCGCCAGACCGAAGAGTTGCAGCGTTCCGTTCAGCAGTTCCGCCTTTCCAGTGACGAGCAACAGAAACCTGCTGCCACCGCGCTGGTAAAACCGGATTTATCACGCGGCGCACCGCGTAAAGCGACAGCCTCTTCGGATGAGTGGGTCGCGTTTTAATCAATGCTATCGCCGCCACAAAATATCGCTATATAATTTATTACATAGCGTTTGTGGGGGGGATAACGATGGACAACCATTTTGGTAAGGGCTTGATGGCCGGGCTGAATGCGGCACAGGCGGACAGCGCCAGCAACGTGGCGCATTTCTGCCCGGACTATAAGCGTGGTTTTGTACTCGGGTTTTCGCATCGTATGTTTGAAAAAACGGGCGATCGTCAACTCAGCGCGTGGGAAGCAGGCATTCTTACGCGTCGCTACGGGCTGGATAAGGACATGGTGATGGATTTCTTTCGCGAGAGCCACTCCAGCACTGTGATCCGATTTTTTATGGCGGGTTACCGTCTCGAAATCTAAAAATAAGCTTTGCTCACAATGCCGTTCTCTTTTGTGAAGGTCACTTTTGTCGAGGGTGACTTTCATTTTTTTTGCCGTTTTGTGCCCCTAAGCCCCTCATTTTTCTGTGACTACTGCAACACTCTCCGGCTTTTTGCATAATACCCTTGTTTTTTATGTGATTATTTGTCGGGGCGATCGCAGCATTCATCTGCCAAATAGGTGGAGAATAATCCTAGTCCAGGCTAAGGGATAACAATAAATGGCAGGAGAGAACCAACAATTTGCGTCTCATGGCGTGAGCCGTCGTGATTTTATGAAACTGTGCGCTGCACTGGCGGCGACCATGGGGCTAAGCGGCAAGGCCGCTGCCGAAATGGCCGAAGCGGTCAGCCATCCTCAGCGTCCACCCGTTATCTGGATTGGCGCGCAGGAGTGCACAGGCTGTACCGAATCACTGCTTCGCGCGACCCACCCCACCGTAGAAAACCTTGTGCTGGAAACCATTTCGCTGGAATACCACGAAGTGCTTTCCGCCGCCTTTGGTCACCAGGTTGAAGAGAATAAACACCGGGCGCTGGAGCAGTACAAAGGCCAGTACGTGTTGGTGGTCGATGGCTCGATTCCGATGAAAGACGGCGGGGTTTACTGCATGGTGGCAGGCGAACCGATTGTAGATCATATTCGCAAAGCGGCGGAAAACGCGGCGGCGATTATCGCTATTGGTTCCTGCGCCGCCTGGGGCGGCGTGGCGGCGGCGGGTGTCAACCCGACTGGCGCAGTCAGTCTGCAAGAGGTGCTGCCCGGCAAAACGGTTATCAACATTCCCGGTTGTCCGCCGAACCCACAAAACTTCCTTGCCACGGTGGCGCATATCATCACCTTCGGCAAACCTCCGGCGCTTGACGCCAAAAACCGTCCCCGCTTTGCCTACGGGCGCTTAATTCACGAGCACTGCGAACGTCGGCCGCATTTTGATGCCGGGCGCTTTGCGAAAGCGTACGGCGATCAGGGGCATCGCGAAGGCTGGTGCTTGTACCACTTAGGCTGCAAAGGTCCGGAAACCTGGGGCAACTGCTCAACGTTGCAGTTTTGCGACGTGGGCGGTGTCTGGCCGGTTGCCATTGGTCACCCATGCTATGGCTGCAACGAAGAAGGGGTTGGTTTTCACAAAGGCATCTCCCAGCTTGCGCATGTGGATAACCCTACGCCGCGCGCCGAGAAACCCGACGTCAATCTGAAAGAGGGCGGCACTGTGTCGGCAAGCGCTGTCGGTTTGCTGGGTGGCGTCGTAGGCCTGGTGGCGGGTGTCGGCGTGATGACCGTGCGTGAACTGGGCCGCCAGCAGAAGAAAAACGACACGGATTCACAGGGAGACTAGCCGTGAACAGACGTGATTTTCTCAAAGTGGCGTCCGGCGGGGCGCTGCTGGTGGGGGGATCGTCCGCGAGTTTTGCCGCCGCGCAAAACCGCCCGCCGATCCCCGGCGCGCTGGGGATGTTGTACGACTCCACGCTCTGTGTCGGTTGTCAGGCTTGTGTGACGCGCTGCCAGCAAATTAACACGCCCCGGCGCAATCCACAGGGCGAGCAAACCTGGTCGAATAACGACAAACTTTCGCCTTATACCAACAACATAATTCAGGTCTGGCGCAGCGGCAGCGGGGAAAACAAAGACCAGCTGCGCGACGGCTACGCCTATATCAAAAAACAGTGCATGCACTGCGTAGATGCCAACTGTGTTTCCGTCTGCCCGGTGCAGGCACTGAAAAAAGACGCCAAAACCGGCATCGTTCACTACGACGCCAGCGTTTGTACCGGCTGCCGCTACTGCATGGTTGCCTGTCCGTTCGATGTGCCGAAGTATGACTATGACAACCCCTTCGGTGCGCTGCATAAGTGCGAACTCTGCAACCAGAAAGACGTGGCCCGTCTGGACAACGGCGAGTTGCCCGGTTGTGTGGAGGTGTGCCCGGCGGGCGCGGTGATTTTCGGCACGCGCGAAGAGCTGCTCGCTGAAGCCAAAAAACGCCTTGCGATGAAACCCGGCTCTGAATATCGCTACCCGCGTCAGACATTGAACACCAACGATACCTATCTGCATAACGTGCCCAGCTACTACCCGCATCTGTACGGCGAAAAAGAGGGCGGCGGCACGCAGGTGCTGGTGCTAACCGGCGTTCCTTATCAGGAACTGGGTTTGCCGGAGCTGGATGACCTGGCAACCGGCGCACGTTCCGAGCATGTTCAGCACACGGTATACAAAGGCATGATGTTGCCGCTCGCCGTGCTGGCGGGGTTAACGGCACTGGTGCGCCGCAATACGCGGGACAAGCATGACGGAGGCGATCATGAGTCATGATCCACAAGCGATGGGCGGCAAACTGCTGAGTAAACCGGTGCTGCTGTTCGCCCCGCTGATCGTGCTGTGCGCGATCTTTATCCTTAAGCGTTTGATCTTCGGGCTCGGATCGGTCTCGGATCTGAACGGTGGTTATCCGTGGGGGATCTGGATCGCGTTTGACTTGCTGATTGGCACCGGCTTTGCCTGTGGCGGCTGGGCACTGGCGTGGGCGGTGTATGTCTTTAACCGGGGCGATTATCACCCGCTGGTGCGCCCGGCGCTGCTGTGCAGCCTGTTCGGTTATTCGCTGGGCGGCTTGTCCATCACCATTGATGTCGGGCGTTACTGGAACCTGCCTTACTTCTATATTCCCGGCCATTTCAACGTCAATTCAGTGCTGTTTGAAACCGCGGTCTGCATGACGATTTACATCGGCGTGATGGCGCTGGAGTTTGCGCCGGCGCTGCTGGAAAGGCTCGGCTGGAAAGTCTCGCTGCGCCGTCTCAATAAAGTGATGTTTTTCATCATCGCGCTTGGCGCACTGCTGCCAACCATGCACCAGTCGTCGATGGGCTCGTTGATGATTGCCGCCGGATATAAGGTTTACCCGCTATGGCAGAGCTATGAAATGCTGCCGGTTTTCTCGCTGCTGACCGCGTTTATTATGGGCTTCTCGATTGTGATTTTCGAAGGTTCATTAATGCAGGCCAGCCTGCGCGGCAACGGGCCGGATGAAAAACGTCTGTTTTGCAAACTGATCAACATCCTGAGTGTGCTGTTAGCGCTGTTCCTGGTGCTGCGGTTGGGAGAGATCACGTGGCGCGACAAATGGCATTACGCTTTCGCCGGTGATTTTTACAGCCTGACGTTCTGGCTGGAAATGGCATTGCTGGCCTTGCCGCTGCTGATCCTGCGCGCGCCGCGTCTGCGTCGTGATTCCCGCTTTTTGTTCCTGGGCGCATTAAGCATGCTGCTCGGCTGTGCGCTGTGGCGGCTCTCTTATTCGCTGTTGGCCTTTAATCCCGGCAACGGCTACCACTACTTCCCGACAGCGGAAGAGTTATTGATTTCCATCGGTTTTGTGGCAATTGAAGTCTGTGCGTACATCTTACTGATACGTCTGTTGCCGATTATTCCTCCGTTAAAAACACCTGCGCGACATGAGGCGAGTAAAGCATGAGTCAACGTATCACCATTGATCCGGTCACCCGTATTGAGGGTCATTTACGCATTGATTGCGAAATTGAAAACGGCGTTGTATCAAAGGCCTGGTCGTCAGGAACCATGTGGCGCGGGATGGAAGAGATTGTCAAAAACCGCGACCCGCGCGACGCATGGATAATCATGCAGCGCATTTGCGGCGTTTGTACAACTATCCACGCCATTGCCTCGGTGCGGGCGGTAGAAAGCGCGCTGGCGGTGAAGGTGCCGCGCAACGCCCAGTACATCCGCAACATCATTCTGGCCGCCCATTCGATTCACGATCATATCGTCCATTTCTATCAGCTTTCGGCGCTCGATTGGGTCGATATCACCAGTGCGCTGAATGCCGATCCAGCGAAAGCCGCTGCGCTGTTACAGGGGATTTCCGACTGGCCGCTTAACAGCGAAAACGACTTCAAAGCGGTGCAGGAGAAGATCAAAGCGCTGGTCGCCAGCGGCCAACTGGGTATCTTTGCCAACGGCTACTGGGGACATCCGGCAATGAAGTTGCCGCCGGAAGTGAACCTGATTGCCGTGGCGCACTACCTGCAAGCGCTGGAGTGCCAGCGCGACGCTAACCGCATTGTCGCGCTGCTTGGCGGTAAATCGCCGCACATTCAGAACCTGGCGGTTGGCGGGGTTGCCAACCCGATAAACCTTGATGGCATCGAAGTGCTGAACCTTGAACGCCTGATGTACCTCAAGTCATTTATCGACAAGCTGGAAGGGTTTATCGAGCAGGTTTATAAAGTCGACACGGCGGTGATTGCGGCGTTTTACCCGGAATGGCTCACGCTGGGTAAAGGCGCGGTGAACTACCTGAGCACGCCGGAATTCCCCACCGATGCCAACAACGGCAGCTTCCTGTTCGCTGGCGGATACATCGAAAATGCCGATCTTACGACCTACCGGGAAATCAACACCCACACCGATCCTTTCCTGATCAAAGGTATTCAGGAGAGCGCGAAACATGCCTGGTATAAAGACGACGCGCCGCAGGAGCCGTGGCAGGGTACTACGCTGCCGCAGTACACCGGCTGGCAGGAAGAGGGCAAATATTCCTGGGTTAAATCGCCCACCTTTTACGGCAAAACGGTCGAAGTGGGGCCGCTCGCCAATATGCTCTGCAAGCTGGCGGCAAAACACCCGTCAACGACGGAAAAATTGCACGATATCACCGCCATTTATCAGAAACTCACCGGCAAAACGGTGGCGGTGGAACAACTGCACTCTACGCTGGGGCGCATTATCGGGCGCACGGTACATGCCTGCGAGTTACATCAGGTGTTGCAGCAGCAGTATCAGGCACTGATAGACAATATCGGCAAAGGCGATGTGCAAACCATTACCCATACGGAGATCCCCACCAGCGGCGAGTTTAAAGGTGTCGGCTTCCTTGAAGCGCCGCGCGGCATGCTCTCCCACTGGATTGTTATCAAAGATGGCAAAATCGACAACTACCAGGCGGTAGTGCCGTCCACCTGGAACGCCGGGCCGCGTAACTTTAACGACGACGCCGGGCCATACGAACTGTCGCTGGTGGGTACGCCGATTGCCGATCCGCAAAAACCGCTGGAAGTGGTGCGCACCGTTCACTCGTTCGACCCCTGTATGTCGTGCGCGGTACACGTGGTGGATGCCGACGGCAACGATGTGGTGTCGGTGAAGGTGCTGTGATGTCGATTTTAGT
Source organism: Kosakonia pseudosacchari (assembly GCF_015167415.1). Taxonomy (NCBI): domain Bacteria; kingdom Pseudomonadati; phylum Pseudomonadota; class Gammaproteobacteria; order Enterobacterales; family Enterobacteriaceae; genus Kosakonia; species Kosakonia pseudosacchari. The sequence continues at coordinate 4,141,998 of NZ_CP063425.1, read as the reverse complement.
GTTAGGCGTGGGCAACATTTTGCTCACCGATGAAGCGATTGGCGTGCGGGTGGTGGAAGCGCTTGAACAGCGTTACCGCCTGCCGGAGCATGTCGAGGTGCTGGACGGCGGCACGGCGGGCATGGAATTACTTGAAGCAATGGCTAACCGCGATCATTTAATCATCGCCGATGCGGTGGTCAGCCGCAAAAGCGAGCCGGGTGCCGTTATCTGCCTGCGCGATGACGACGTGCCTACGCTGTTCAGCAATAAAATTTCGCCGCACCAGTTGGGGCTATCGGATGTGCTGTCGGCGTTGCGTTTTACCGGGGAGTTTCCGAAAAAACTGACCCTGATTGGCATTATTCCCGCCTCGCTGGAGCCGCATATCGGCATGACGCCGCTGGTGGAGGCGAGCCTGGAAACCGCGCTACGGGCGGTGCTGGAAGCGCTACGTGAATCCGGTGTGGAGCCTGTTTTACGGGAGGTCGAACATGCAGGATGAGGTGATGGGGTTCGACGTTTCGCCGCACCGCGAAGTGCAGGCGGCCTTTGCGGCGATAGCCGAGCAGGAGATGCATGGTCTGCCGTTTGTCCATGCAACGATGCCGGTGTATGTCACGCCGTTCACCCGCTTTGAAGAACAGTGGCTGGGCTGCGTGCTGACGCCGTGGATGCTGAGTCTGCAAATCTACCCCGGCCCGCAGCAGCGTTGGCCTCGCCGCCCGGTGAGCCAGCGGCTGGGGCTGCGATTGCCCTATGGCGATATGACCTTTACCGTCGGAGAACTACCGACGTCAGGGCAATACCTGAGCTGCTCGCTGATGTCGCCGCTCGATCGGGGATTGTCTGTTGATGCGGGGATCGCGCTTGCCGATAACTGCCTGAAAATGGCGCTTTCGTTGCCGGTCACCGATGCCGCGTTAAGCCGTCGCGCGTTGCTGCAAGGGCTGCGGGACAAAGCGCATGCATGAGTTATCCCTGTGCCAGAACGCGGTAGAAATCATTGAACAACAGGCGCGGCAAAACGGCGCGAAGCGCGTGACTGGCGTATGGCTGGAAGTGGGCGCGTTGGCCTGTGTGGAAGAGAGCGCGCTGCGGTTTGGTTTTGATATCGCCTGCCGCGAGACGCTGGCGCAGGGCTGCACACTGCATATCCTGCATAAACCGGCGCAGGCCTGGTGCTGGAATTGCAGCCAGACGGTGGAAATCGAGCGGCATGATGAGTGCCCGCTCTGCCACTGTCCGACGCTGCATATTGAGCGCAGCGACGGCGTGCAGATCAAAAGTATCGAAGTGGAGTAAAGCGAAGATGTGTATAGGCGTACCGGGGCAGGTGGTGGCCGTTGGCGACGATTTTCATCAACTGGCGCAGGTGGATGTGTGCGGCGTGCGTCGCGACGTCAATATCGCGCTGGTGTGCGAGGATTCACCGCGTGAATTACTGGGACAATGGGTGCTGGTGCATGTTGGTTTCGCCATGAGCGTGATTGATGAGCACGAAGCGCTGGCGACGCTGGAAGCGCTGCGCAACATGGAAATAGACGAGTTTGCCCCTCAAAGGTGAGGCGCGTCGATGTTCGCGTCTGTCACCATCTGCGTGACCTGCGCCAGATTGCCGATCTTCGCTTCGCTGGCGCGATAGAATTTACTCTTATCAATCAACAGCAATGATTGCTGCGCCCGGCGTAACAGCTGGGCTTTGAACGCCGCATTGTGGCGGGTGGAATCCCACATATCGCCGCGTGCATCCACGCCTTCGCAGGAGAAGATAAACAGATCAATCTCCAGCGATTTCAGAAGGCTTGCGAGAGCCGGGTTCACATAGCAGCGCTCCGTGCGCGCCAGACGGCCACCCGAGCAGATAAGCTCAATATGTTCGCGGCGCGCCATCTCCTGGCAGACCGGTAAACTGTTGGTCAGCACCGTCAGCGGGATATCCGGTAACTGCCGCGCCAGATGAAAACAGGTGGAGCTGGCATCCAGCGCCAGCGTCATCCCGGCGTCTATCCAGTTCAGTGCATGGCGGGCGATGTCGGCTTTATCCGCATAGTGGCTTTTTAGCCGGGTGCGAAACGGCTCTCCGCCATCATGCAGCGTGCGCGCCAGACCGTGGCGACGCACAATTTTCCCCGCCGTTTGTAGCGCATTCAGATCGCGGCGAATGGTTTCAATACTGACATTCAACTGCGCCGCCAGCGCCTGGGTGGTAATGCTGTGCTGGCGGGTGAGAAGCTGCAGAATCGCTTGCTGGCGCGCCTGCTTCATGGTGTTTCCTCATGCCGTGGCGAGAGCGAAATCAGGATTTTGCCGATAGCCGCGCCGTTTTTACCGGTGTGCTTGATGTGATACATCGCGCGATCGGCGCGCATCAGCGCATTCACGAAATCATCCCCGCCTTGCACTTCATCAATGCCTATTGATGCGCCTACCGACGCTTCGCCATTGTCCAGTTCAAATGGGCTGAGTATGGCGCGCAAACAGCTATGCGCGGTGCTATTAATCAGCAGGCTGCTGAGCGCAAAGGGCAGCAGCAAGACAAACTCATCGCCGCCAAGCCGACCGATGACGGTTCCCTCAGGACAGGCAGCGCGCAGGCGCTGGCTGAGCTGGATCAGCAACTCATCGCCGCTGCGGTGGCCAAACGTATCGTTTACCGCTTTGAAATCATCCAGATCGATAAACGCGACGCACAACGGCCCGGCGAGCGTAAGTTCCGCGAAGTGTTGCAGCAGCGCATGGCGGTTCGCAAGGCCGGTCAGCGGATCGTGGTTTGCAAGCAGCGCCAGTTGCTCTTCGTACTGCTTCTCTTTGGTCATATCGATATGCGTGCCGGTCACTTTCAACGGCGCGCCGCTGGCGTCCCGGTCAGTGACGCGACCGCGATCGAGCACCCAGGTCACGGTGCCGTTTTTATGCTGCATGCGGTGTAATGCTTCGTAAAACAGGGTTTTGCCATGCAAATGGTCATAAAACGCGTCCAGCACCCGTTGCCGGTCATCTTCATGCAGGTGTTCGCGCCAGACATCAAAGTGGGCGCTCAGCGCTTTGGGTTGGTAGCCAAGCATCGAACCCCAGCGGCGGTTAAAGATGATGAGCTTGCCGCTTGGCACATCCAGTTGCCACAAACACAGCCCGGTGCCGTCGAGCGCGGCGCTGAGTTTATTACGCGCATCGCGCGCGATCCGCACCAGCCGGGCGTTGTGCTTTTTCAGATTCTGGATCTGCTGTTTTAACGCGTTTTCAGGCATTTGGCGGGCTACGGGTAAATAAAAGGCATTCTTACGAGTTATTTCGGTTATGTAAATATGGTGTGAAAAAAAGAGCAGAAGGTGTGGTGAATGGCGCGAGAAACCGGGCGGAATGCCGCCCGGTGGGCAAGATTAGGCGTTGCGTTTATCTTCGGTTTTCGTGTCGAAATCGCTGGCGTCGTGGCGCTCATGCAGTTGCTCACTCGGCTCGCCGAAGGTGCGGTTAACCATACGCCCGCGTTTTACCGCCGGACGGTCTGCAATCGCTTTCGCCCAGCGCTGGACATTTTTGTAGCTGCCGGCGTCGAGGAATTCCGCCGCGTTATAGACATTGCCCAGCACCACATTGCCGTACCACGGCCAGATGGCCATATCGGCAATAGTGTATTCATCCCCGGCAACGAACGTGTGCTGCGCCAGTTGTTTATCCAGCACGTCCAGTTGACGTTTGGCTTCCATGGTAAAGCGGTTGATTGCGTATTCGATTTTTACCGGCGCATAGTTATAGAAGTGACCAAAACCGCCGCCGAGGAAAGGCGCGGAACCTTGCAGCCAGAACAGCCAGTTCAGCGTTTCAGTGCGTTTCGCCGGATCTGTTGGCAGGAAGTGACCGAATTTCTCCGCCAGATAGAGCAGGATCGCGCCGGATTCGAACACTCGCGTCGGCGGGTTGGTGCTGTGATCGCGCAGCGCCGGGATTTTGGAGTTCGGGTTAACCTCGACAAAACCGCTGGAGAACTGATCGCCTTCACCGATGCGAATCAACCACGCGTCGTACTCGGCATCACTGACGCCTTTCGCCAGTAACTCTTCGAGCATAATGGTCACTTTCTGGCCGTTCGGCGTACCGAGCGAATAGAGCTGTAACGGGTGTTTGCCGACCGGCAATGCTTTGTCATGTGTTGGGCCGGAAACCGGGCGGTTGATATTGGCAAACGCGCCGCCGCCGGATTTATCCCACGTCCAGACTTTGGGGGGCTGATAGTTGTCTGACATTTTGGCCTGCCTTTTCGTTGATGTGTTGAAGAAGTTAAGCGCTTGCAAAGCAGTGTAGCAGTCGTCTCAGGCGAGAATACGCTGCGCCCAGACCTCGATGTCGTCGCCGCTACCGAGATCGGCCTGCACTAAGCCGTTAACCATAAAGGTTGGCGAAACATGGATGCCATTCTGGCGCGCGTATTTGCAGTGCCATTTGATCTCATTTTGCAGAGCCGGACGGGCAAAAGCCTCTGCCAGCTGCACACCGCTGTACTGTTCGATGCGCTCAATGATTTGCTGCGGTGTGGCGTGCATATTCGGGCCGCTGCAGTGGTCGGTAAATTCAAACTCTTCGCGATGATCGGCAACCGCTTGCAGTACTTTATGTGCGGCGTTTTTGCCGTCTGCAAGCGTCGATGCCGCGAGGATACAGCGGACAATCACACCGGAAAACAGATGCCACGGCTGTGATTGCAGGCGGATTTTGACGGTGACGTTATCTTCGCCGACGTGTTGCAGCAGCGCGTCCAGTTTCTTAAACGCGCGTACAGAAAAAGGGCACGTAGGTTCGATAAATACCTCGAACGTGCGTGGGCCGTGACCCCAACTGAGCGGGGCGGCATGTAGCGGTTGTTGGCTCATTTTCACTCCTGATATTTAATATTTTTTCGCGTTTCAAAGAGTAGCAGCATGCCGCAGCCAGGGGAAAGGCGCTTTGCCGCCGATGCGGTTAAGCACAAAAGCGGTTGCGTTATTTTGCCGATACGGGCGTTAAAACAGTGCGCGCTGCCACAGAAATCTGTTTGTTAAAATTTAGTGATAAAAATGGGCTGTGCTTCTGCTTTTAATTATATGCCCTGACTTAACGTATATTTTTTAATATCCAACTGATTTAAGTAAAATTATTATTTTATTAAATAGTGCGTGCTTATTTAATTTTTGTATGTAAATCATCCTGTTTCAGCGCTATTTGTTATTAATCTGTTTCTTTCGCCTGTCGATAATCGTTATGAGGATCTTTTTTTCGGCTCAGGCAGAGTCATTTGGCGGAATATCTGGTCATTGATAGCGGAGATAATGATGCAGGAGATTCAGGCGATTCAGGCAAGCCCGCACCTTGCCACAACAAAAGAAAATACAAACCATAAATCGGCGGCTCATGCGGATAACGGCGCGGCAAATAGCGCTTCCCATGATGAGAGCACCAAAGTGACGCTCTCCAGCCGCGCGGAAAAACACAAACACAGCAATGAGATAAAAGCCGAGCAGCAGGTTCAGGAAAAGAAAAAGGTGGAAAATCATGAGATTGATTATTCACTGGCGATGACCGGTATTCCGCAATTTGGTGGACGGCTGGTGACCATCGTTAAATATCCTGACGGCAGAACGGAAATGGTTGACGCGTTTTCAGGTAAAAAAGTGACGCAACAAGAGTTAGCCGCAGCGCAGTTACAGAAAGAGAAACGTGTGGCTGAGCAACACAAACTGGACGCGAAAACGGCGGTACAGCAAGAGCCGATAACGGCGGGCGACTCTGAACCGACGGATATGCAATAAAGAACGCAAGTAAATCCTGTCTTATTTCAGGGGTATTATTGTTAGCTGTATTACTCCAGTGTCTATATCTGGATCTTATATTTAGCGGTTGTGGATTACATATATCTTATATTACGCATTCGCTGACCGGAAAATAACATAGCCACAGTCATCTATTTGGCTTAAGGCAGAAATAACACGATATGTTTTCAGCAAAATAGTGGCTGAGGATATCGGCTTTTTGGCGTTTTTATTGGGCTGAATAAAACAGAATGTGCCGCCTGATAGACAGGCGGCAGATCTCATCAGAACAGAACGGAATAATTCAGGCCAAAAGTACGACCGCGGCCTTTATAGGTATATAAACCCGCTGCGCCGTAGGTTGGGCTGTATAAACCCGGTGCGCGTTGTCCCCATGCGGTGGTGTAATCTTCGTCCAGCAGGTTTTCAACGCTAAAACTTAACTTACCGACGGGCAAAAGATAACTGCCGAGCAGGTCAACGGTGTTGTACCCGTCAATATGTTTGCCATCGGCGTCAGAAAGATCAAAGGTCTGGGTGCTTTGCAGGCGTAACGTCCAGTCGCCTGGCGCCCAGTTGATCCACGCGCTCATTTTCGACGGGCTGGCGCTATCCACGGTCAGTTTCTGCCACTTGCCATCGACGCGGGTTTGCGACTTGATGGCGTTAAAGTTCGCGCCGGTGCTCCATTCGCTGTTGCTAAAGAAGTAATCGACCTGGCCTTCCACACCGTAAATACGACGCTGATCATCTTCAATATTGATGGTCATGTCGCTTTTGTTGATGTTGATGGTTTTATCCGAAAGCGAATAGTACGCGGCGATCTGCGTACGCAGGCTATCGCCGGTGTAACGCCAGCCCAGCTCGTAGGCATTCACTTTAATGCCATCCAGCTTCGAATCATTAACGTTGACGCTGTTCACCAGGCGATAGTGGCCGTTTTCCAGCTTGTAGGTGCCGGAACCGTAATATTTCGCGAGGTCCGGGATTTCGAAGCCTTGCGAGAAGTTAAACCACAATTGCTGGCGTTCGCTCAGGTGGCCGAGGATGCCTGCGTTGAACAGCAGATTGTTGTAATCCGTTTTGCCGCCTGGCACCGCATCTGCCGAGGTCGCCTTGCCGGTGGCGATGGCTTGCTGCTGCGCGTAGCCCACAAAGTCGTCGACTCTGTTTTCCGTGTACTGGTAGCGCACGCCACCGCTCAGGGTGATGGCCGCAATGTCATAGCTGCTTTGCAGGAACGGCGCGAGGTTCGTGATGCTGTAGCCGGGATAGCGCCCGACGTTATAAGCGTTATCCAGTTTCATCCCACCGCTGGCGGCGGCGTTGCTGAGATTGAAAAATTGCTGGTTGGCATCGAACGTTTCATGTTCGGCGTCCACGCCCCAGGTTAATGTCAGATCTTCCAGCGGTTTGCTGTTAAGAGTCAGTTTGCCGCCGTAGAAATCGGTTTTTTGCTGCGATGCGCCAATGCTGGTCACCGAGCCGCCGGAAAGCGTCGGGAAGGGGTAATACGTCAGGCTTTCGTCACGGTAGTAAATCTGTGCCAGTAAATCCTGGCCCCAGAAATCGCTGTTGGTGTATTGCAGGTTAATTAAGTGGCGTTCAGTGCCGGGGATGCGGTCGGAATCAAGGTTACTTTTGTTGTACGCGTTGCCGACGCCGCGCACTGCCGAGAAGTTTTCGCCAAGGAAGAGGCCGTGCTTACCGTCAGACTGGCTTTTGTAATACTGCGTAGTGAGCTGCAACTGTTGATGATCGTCGATATTCAGCGTGCCGGTGCCCATGACATCCAGGCGGTCTGAGTACTGCAAACCGGTTTGCGTGTTATCAATAATCACTTCATTGCCTTTGCCGTCATACCAGCCGCCATAACGCTGATAGGCCACAGAAAGACGCCCTGAAGCGTTATCATTACCGCCGCTGACCGCCGCGGCGATGTTCTCGTCGTGATCGTTATGGCTGTTAAAACCGCTTTTTGTGCCGGTCTGGAACTCAACCTGGGTTTCCGGCTGGCCTTTTTTGGTGACGATATTGATTAAACCGCCGGTGCTGCCGCCGCCGTACAGTGATGTCGCGCCGGAAATCACTTCGATGCGCTCAATATTAAACGGATCGATCGCATCAAGCTGACGGCTGTCGCTGCGGGATGAGTTCAGGCGTACCCCGTCGACCATCACCATCATTGACCGGCCGCGCAAATTCATGCCGTAATTGGTGCGTCCCTGGCTGCTGACGTCCATGCCGGGAATCAACTGCGCCAGCACCTCTTTTAACTCTTTGCCGCCCTGAACCTGCTGCTCAATGTCAGCCTGTTCAATGACCCAGGTGGTTTGCGCCATATCCGTAACGCTGTGGTTTGCGCGGCTGGCGGCAACCACCAGCGTCTCTTCTTTTTGACCTTCCGCCGAGGCGTTAACGGAAAACATCATCAATAAACAAGGATTTAATGCCCAAAGATAACGAGATTTCATTGTTATGGTGATCCTGATTTAACAGAAGTACGGCGGCGCTGATCCTCCCGAGCCGCAAGCAGTATCGCCATTTGTTGATAGCGATTATCAAGATGATATGAATTATCGTTACCAAGTAAACGCTTTATGTAAAAAAATGTTGGATTAACCCGGTGATTTCCATGAAGTTTTTAAGGTTTTGGCGCGAGTGACTGAACTGGCAAAGTGCGGGGAGGGCACCGGGTTCGATAATAATACCGCCCGGTATAATAAGGTTGCTGGTATTTATTGCGTGAAGTTTGAACGGTAAATAAAAAGGTATTTTAGCGGGGTTTAGCGCTTCGTTTTGTTATGTTTTTCTTTAAAGTCCGCAATCGCCTGATTGATGTTATCGGTTGCGATGGCATCCACTTTTTCGTCTTCGAAAAAGATTTCATAATGGCCAGAAACATATTTAAAGGTAAATATCTTACCCTGATAGCGCACGCGCTTTTCTTTTACAGACAATCCCCTGCTGCGCATAGCCACTTTTGCCATTGTATCTATCTTTTTATTTTTCATAATTATTTGTCTTACCTGTGCAGGTTGTTTTGCGATGTTTGGTATTAAACCCACTCAATCTGATGTTAATTTGTTATTCACGGAAAAGATAGCCACGGTTGTCTGATTCGCTGGATTGATAATATATGAAACATTTAACCTCATGTTAAGGTTGTCTTAATCTTTAGCGTATCTTGCAATTGCGGGATGGTGGATTAATTCATTTTTTAATTTTTGATGATATTTAATTTCAAACTCGATCGTGTGATAATAATTTTGATTCTCATTTCATTTCCACTACGATTAAAATCCAGCCCGGCTCGTATGTGCTGACGATTACACATAATTTAAAAGGAATGATGATGAAGAACCGCTTTTTGCCGCTCTGTTCACTTGCACTGGTCATCTCTTCAGTTTTTGCTGCTCCTGCGGCGTTCGCCGCTGGTAACAACGACGGTATCGTGGTCTATAACGCGCAGCACGAAAATCTGACAAAATCCTGGGTCGACGAATTCACCAAAGAAACCGGCATCAACGTCACGCTGCGTAACGGTGGCGACACGGAACTGGGTAACCAGCTGGTGCAGGAAGGCAACGTTTCGCCAGCGGATGTGTTTCTGACGGAAAACTCCCCGGCGATGACGCTGGTCGACAACGCCGGGCTTTTTGCGCCGCTTAATGCTGATACGCTGAAACAAGTTCCGGCTCAGTTCCGCCCGGCGCATGGTCGCTGGATTGGCATTGCCGCGCGCAGCACCGTTTTTGTCTATAACCCGGCGAAACTCTCCGCTTCGCAGTTACCTGCATCGATCATGGATTTAGCCAAACCGGAATGGAAAGGTCGCTGGGCGGCATCGCCTTCAGGCGCGGACTTCCAGGCAATTGTCAGCGCGATGCTGACCCTGAAAGGCGAAAAAGCCACGCTGGACTGGCTGAAAGCGATGAAAACCCACTTTGTGCCTTATAAAGGCAATAGCACAGTGATGAAAGCGGTCAATGCCGGGCAAATCGACGGCGGCGTGATTTATCACTACTACTACTTTGTCGACCAGGCTAAAACCGGCGAGAACAGCAAAAATACCCAGCTTCACTACTTTAAACATCAGGATCCGGGTGCGTTTGTCAGCATCTCTGGCGGCGGCGTTTTAGCCTCCAGCAAACACCAGAAACAGGCGCAGGCGTTTATCAAGTGGATAACCGGCAAGCAGGGCCAGGAGATGCTGCGCACCAATACTGCGTTTGAATATGCCGTTGGCGTTGGTGCGGCTTCTAACGAAAAACTGGTTCCGCTGGCGCAATTAGACGCACCGAAAGTGGAACCCTCCGCGCTTAACAGCAAAAAAGTCAGCGAGTTAATGACCGAAGCCGGTCTTTTGTAATCACGCAGGAATGAGTGCCTGATGTCCAGTTTGAGTCTCCCGGCGGCAAGCAATACGGCCAGCCACGCCGCCCGGCACCGCCCTTCGCGGCTGCTGGTGGTATTTGCCCTTTTTGTCGCGGTACTTGCCTTACTGCCCGTTGGTTTTGTCATCGGTGTCGGTATTGATACCGGCTGGGCGACGGTACAGGCGCTCATTTTTCGCCCGCGTGTGGGCGAGTTGCTCGTCAACACCTTCTGGCTCATTGCACTCGCTGTACCCGCCAGCGTCGCGCTTGGCACGTCGCTGGCGTGGCTCACCGAAAGGACGTCGCTGCCTGGGCGGCGCATATGGGCAGTGCTGGCGGTTGCGCCGCTGGCGATCCCGGCGTTTGTGCAAAGCTATGCCTGGGTTAGCGTTTTGCCCGCGTTTCACGGGCTACCCGCGGCGGTGTTTATCGCCGTGCTGGCCTATTTCCCGTTTATTTATATGCCGGTCGCGGCGGTATTGCGCCGCCTCGACCCCAGCCTTGAGGATGTGGCAGCATCGCTTGGCACCCCGCCGTGGCGCATCTTCTTTCGCGTGATCTTACCCCAGCTTCGGCTGGCGCTTTGTGGCGGTGCGTTATTGGTGGCGCTGCACTTGCTGGCGGAATATGGCCTGTTTGTGATGATCCGCTTCGATACCTTCACCACCGCGATTTACGATCAGTTTCAGTCAACGTTCAGCGGCCCGGCCGCCAATATGCTCGCCGGTGTGCTGGCGCTTTGCTGCCTGGCGTTGCTGCTGCTGGAGACAGCGGCGCGCGGAAAAGCGCGCTATGCGCGGGTGGGCTCAGGTTCAGCGCGCAAGCAACAGCGCCGCACGCTTGGGCGCTGGGGAAGCGGGTTAGGGCTATTGCTGGCGGTGTGCACAGTGGTGCTGTCATTCGGTACGCCGATTGCCGTGCTTGGCCGCTGGCTGTGGCTTGGCGGATTCGATAACTGGCATAGCGCCGATCTCTGGCTTTCACTGCGCCAGACTCTTTTTCTGGCCGTTTGCGGGGCGCTGATCACCACCGTGTTCGCCATTCCGACGGCGTGGCTCTCGGTGCGCCATCCGCGGCGCGTATTTCGCTTGCTCGAAGGCTGTAATTACATCACCAGCGCCTTGCCCGGCATTGTGGTGGCGCTGGCGCTGGTCACTGTGACCATTCATTACGCGCGCCCGATTTACCAGACCGAAGTGACGCTGTTTCTCGCCTGGTTGCTGATGTTTATGCCCAGAGCGTTGATCAACTTACGCGCCGGGATTGCGCAAGCGCCGGTAGAGCTTGAACAGGTGGCGCAAAGCCTTGGTACCTCGCCTGGCAGAGCGCTGGTGAGCGTTACACTGCGGCTGGCAGCGCCGGGAGCCTCTACTGCTGCGGCATTAGTCTTTCTGGGTGTGAGTACAGAACTAACCGCCACGCTGCTGCTTTCCCCGCTTGGCACCCGCACGCTGGCGACAGGGTTCTGGGCGCTGACCAGCGAGATCGACTATGTGGCGGCGGCACCCTATGCCTTGCTGATGATTTTGATCTCCTTGCCGTTGACCGGCCTGCTGTATAAGCAATCACAAAAAATTTCGGGTCTTTAAGATGTTAGAACTGGCAACCATTTCGAAAAGCTTTGCCGCCGCGCGCGTGCTGGATGATGTGAATCTGGTGATCCCTGCGGGTAGCCGCACGGCGATTGTCGGCCCATCCGGGTCAGGGAAAACCACGTTGCTGCGTTTGATCGCCGGGTTTGAAGTGCCGGACAGTGGACGCATCGTGTTGCAGGGAAAAACCTTGTTTGGCGACGGCCAGTTTATCCCGGCCCACCAGCGCAACATTGGCTTTGTGCCGCAAGAGGGCGCGCTGTTTCCGCACCTTAGGGTGGGAGAAAACATTGCCTGGGGGCTTAAAGGCTCGCGTCACGAGAAGCAACGCCGTGTCGATGAGTTAATGGCGATGGTGTCGCTGGACAGTAAACTGGCGGCGCGCTGGCCGCATGAGATCTCCGGTGGTCAGCAGCAGCGTGTGGCGCTGGCCAGAGCGCTGGCGCAGAAACCGGCGCTGATGTTGCTTGACGAACCATTTTCAGCGCTGGACACCGGCTTGCGCGCCGCCACGCGTAAGGCCACGGCGGATTTGCTGAGCGAGGCGGGCGTTGCCTCAATTCTGGTTACGCACGATCAGAAAGAAGCGCTCTCTTTCGCCAGCCAGATTGTGGTGATCCGCCACGGCCGCTTTGCGCAGGTGGGATCGCCGTTCGCGGTTTATTCGCAACCGGTTGATGAGGAGACGGCGCTGTTTTTGGGCGATGCGCTGATTTTATCTGCCGATGTGGCGCAAGGGCGTGCGCACTGCCTGCTTGGCGATGTGGCGGTAGATACCCCGGCGCTTTCTGGCACGCATCGCATTATGTTGCGTCCGGAACAGGTGAGTGTGGTGCCGTGCGATGAGCATCAAACCTGCCCGCAGGCACAAATTATCGATATGGATTTTGCTGGCTATCTTTCGTCGTTGACGCTGCGGTTTTCGCAAAGCGGCGAACGCCTGACATTACAAGCCATCACCCGCCCGGACTGGCGACCCGGCATGAACGTGAATCTGCAGGTTAACGGTAGCGCCCGCGTATTCCCCCGCTGAATATACAGCCCGGTTAACGGCGGGCTGATTTATCAATTGTCATATTCTTGAATCCGATCTCAAAACAATGTTTTTACATGTGTAAAACTTCGTTCCGTTTTGTATCAACATAAAAATAAAAGCCTTTATTGATCCGTAACGCCTGCTGGCATTCACGCTTGGCCACTTTTTCCAGAAACAGAAATGCGAAATGACACCGGTGCAGCCTGCCGGGAGAACCTGTTTCAGGAGAATGACCTATGCAATCCCCTCTGGGACTTAGTGTGTTGTTTTGTTGCCTGCCAGTGATGGCGAATGCGGCAACGATACTGGAAGGCGCGGTTTTTGCCGATGCGCCGCTGGCGGGGGCATCGGTAACGGTGACCGACAGTTCAGGCAAGCGCCTTACCACCAAAACGCGTAGCGATGGACGCTATTCGCTGGCGGTTGATGCGCTCACTCCACCGTTAACCCTTTCCACTTTCCAGAGCACGGGAACCGCGCAGTCGTGTTTGCGAAGCGATGAGCCGCGTGCGCGTTGCATGGCCTCTCTGCTCATTACGCTGCAAAAAGAGCGCCGCAATACCGCTAACATCACCCCTTTTACTGACAGGCTGGTCTCCGAAGTGGCCGGTCAGTTGGGCTATATCGGCCCACAGCAGTGGGTTGAACGGGGGGATAACCGCAAGCTGAATGCCGGTTTGTTGGCCGGGCCGCTGGCTAACTTCCGTCATGGCATGGCCGACGCGTTGCGTTTATCTGGTCTGAATGCGAAAACCGCCGATCCGGTACAGACGCCCATTCGCACCGGCAACGGCATGGCGCGGATTTTGTCGGTGATTAACCACAACCGCAATTATGACAACAACAGCGGCGAGGCAGGCGGGACGGTGCTGACCGACAGCGCCTTTCGCCCGATTGTCGGGTTGCAGAACAGCGGGCCGTGGGAACCGTTAGATTTGCCGCGTGCGCTGCGCAATCGGCAGGCGATCAGCAGTGCGAAAACGCGCATTTTGCTGGTCAGCGATTCCACTGCCGCCACCTATGAAGTCGCCCGTTTACCGCGCATGGGGTGGGGACAAGTTTTCCAGCAGGCTTTTCGCGCCGATAGCGGCGTGGTGGTGCTTAACGGCGCGCGTTCCGGGCGCTCCAGCCGGGATTTCTACAACGAAGGCTGGTACCAGCAAATGGCGCGTGATTTACGTCCAGGCGACTATGTTTTTATCGCTCATGGTCATAACGATCAAAACTGCGATGGCGATAAAGCGGTGCGCGGCGCGGCCGACGTGAAAAACCTCTGCACCTATCCCAATGATGCCAGCGGCAATCCGCAGTTTCCGCCGGGGGAACCGTTGTTGTCGTTCCAGCACTCGCTGGAGCGCTATATCACGCTGGCGCGCGCGGCGGGCGCGACGCCAGTGCTGTTGACACCGACCACGCGGGTAAAAAACCGCACGGGGAAAACGGCGTTTCAGCAGGGCACCGACGATGTGGTCGTCAGCAGTCATTACACGGTGAAAAAGCCGGGTTACCGCTTTGCCGGAAACTACATTGACACCATCAAACAGACCGCCCACCGCAACCATGTGCCGCTTATCGATCTGGAAAAAGCGACTATCGATTTCGCCAATGCGCACGCCAGCGACTGGATGGATTACTGGCTGGCCGTGGATGCCAGTGACCCGCGCTACCCCTGGTATAAAACGCAAACTTCCGGGATTCGCAGCAATCCTGATACCACCCATTTCCAGCAACAAGGTGCAGAAGCTGTCGCATCGATGGTGGCTGATCTCATCCGTACCACACCTGAATTGACCTCGCTTGCTGACACATTAAAACCCTAAGGAGAGACTGATGAAAACACTGCACTGTTCACTGCACTATTCCGCGCTGTTGCTGGCGTGTATCAGCGTTTCCGCTCAGGCGAGCGAGTGGAACGCCGTTGTCTCCACCGCGCCGCAAGCCGGTGAGTTCGCCACTATCAGCCAGGCGCTGGCCGCCGCGCCAGACAGCGGTACGCCGTGGCGGATCCTGGTCAAAGAGGGGCGCTGGAACGAACGGCTGGTGATTGAAAAACCGGTCACGCTGGTGGGGCAATCCAGAGAGCAAACGCAGATTGAAGCGAATACGCCCGCCGGTGCATTAGGCAGTGACGGGCAGAAGCTTGGCACCGGGCGCACCAGCACGGTAGAGGTACGTGCCTCGGGCGTGACCATTGAGAACCTGACTATTCGCAATAGTTTTGACTTTCCGGCTAATGCCGCGCTGCCGGATGGTGATGCGAAGAAATTGAAAGACACGCAAGCGGTGGCGCTGATGGTCTCGGAAAACGTTGATAAAGCGCGTTTCCGCCATGTCCGGCTTGAAGGTTACCAGGACACGTTTTACAGCAAGAGCGGGAGCCGCAGCTATTTCACCGACTGTGAAGTGAGTGGGCACGTTGATTTTATCTTTGGCCCCGGCATTGCGGTGTTTGACCGCTGCGAGATTATCGCCCGTAACCGCAATGATATCGCTCCGCCGTATGGCTACATCACCGCGCCGGCGACGCAGGCGGATGAGAAGTTTGGCTTGCTGATCATCAACAGCAAGCTCAGTAAGGAAGCGGGCGTGCCGGCGAAAAGTTTCGCGCTGGGTCGCCCGTGGCACCCGACAACACAGTTCAGCGACGGGCGTTATGCCGATCCGAACGCCATTGGTCTGGCGGCATTTATCAACTGCGAAATCGACGACCATATTTACGGCTGGGATAAAATGTCCGGCAAAGATAAAGCCGGGGAGAAAATCTGGTTTTATCCGGAAGACAGCCGTTTTTATGAGTTTGATAACCGTGGTACGGGCGCAGGGCAAGGCGGTGCGAAATATCAATTAAGCAAGGCAGATGCCGCGCAATATAATCTGGCGGCGATTTTCAGCGGCTGGGATAAAGCGGTGCTCGAGTAAGGGATGTTGCCCCCGTGAGCGGGGGCAATTGATGAGAGTCAGTTGCCGTATTTCACGTTAAACCCGAGCGTATCGCCCACGGTCGTGTATTCGCGGAAATTGAAAATCAGCGGTTTCCATTTGCTTGAATCAACAATACCATTTTCATTTAACAGCGCGTTTTCAACCCATAAGTTCACAATATCGAATTCAGCCAGCATAAAACGGCCTTTGTCGCTGGTGGAGACTAAACGGCACTCCGCCTGGATTGGGCACTCCGCGACGCGCGGTGGTGCGATATCGACAGAGGCTTCTGTGTGTAATCCGGCTTTGGCGAATTTATCGTGGCAGATTTCAACACCCCATTTGGTCTGGTTTTCCGACAGGCTATCGCCACCGGTCAGTTTGCCTATTTGCTCTACCTTTTCCCAAAGTGTGTGATCGGGAATATTGATCACGGCGTCTGAACCGGCCAATAAATTATTGTAGGTTTTCCCGCCTTTACTGATGCCAATAATCAGTTTCTCGCCAAGGGAAATAGACGAGGATGCCGCAGAAATATTTGTGTTGCCGTCTTTATCTTGCGTGGTGACTAAAAAAACGGGAAAGCCATAATAAAAAGAGTTGAGTTTGGATTTGTTTTTCATGGTGCGTTGATTCCTGATTATAAATAATTATCTGTCATTCTTCCCCCGTCGTGGCGTATTTATCAATAACCCTTTCTGAGTAACAAAATTCAACGGAAATAACCCCTAAAAAAAGTAGTCCACAAATTATAAAACAGGTATATCATATGCAACAAATGCTTTTCCCCCTCCCGGCAAACCCGCTTTGCTGAGACACCCAGAGGATGAAACATGCAACGTATTGCGATACCCGCGAATTATGTCCACACCCGTTCAACGCCGTTCTGGACTAAAGAAACCGCCCCGGCGTCCATCTGGAAGCGCCATCTCGACGCCGGAACACGGCAGGGCGTCTACCCGCGTTTAAGTGTGCTGCGAGGGGCGATCCGCTATTACGGTTACGCCGATGAAAACAGCCCGCAACCGGTGGAAACGTTAACGATTAATGCCGGTGAATTTGGCGTTTTCCCACCGGAAAAATGGCACAACATTGAAGCATTAAGCGACGATACGATATTTAGCGTCGATTTCTATGTTGACCCGAAAATTTTGATTGAAGGTTGAGGTAATTCTGATGACAACTGAAAACAAAGGTTATTCTTTAGCAGTTTCTAATGGTGCTAACAATGAAACGCAAGAAAAGATCTTTCTCAAGCCGATGTCGTTATATGTTCCTGATGTTGCTGTACAGGCGGTTGCGGAACTGATTGCGGGTCTTACTGACCCTAAAGAAAGTTCCAGTGAATTTATCCTGACGGTGACCAACAATAATAACGGGGTTTCTGTGGATAAAGCGTTTTCCACGCTTAATGAATTGAAAGATCCGCTAAATGCCGCAGATGCGGTGAAAGAGTTAATTAATATCGTTCGGGGTTATGAATCGGATGAAGAAACTAACGTGTGCGGCTGGTAACCGAACGCTGCCCGAGGAGGTATTATGGCGCATCACATTCCTGTTCATTTCCGTCATACCCGCTCAACGCCTTTCTGGACGAAAGAGACGGTTCCGCAGGCGCTGCTTACTCATCACAACACCAAAAAAGGTGTCTATGGCCGTTTGTCGGTGATGCAGGGGGCGGTGAAATATTTTGGTTTTGCCAGTGAGCACGACACCACGCCGGAAGTGGAAGTGGTAATTGAGGCCGGGAATTTTGGCATCAGCCCGCCGCAATACTGGCACCATATTGAACTGTTAACTGATGACACCTACTTCAATATCGATTTCTTTGCCGATCCCAACGACGCGCTGGAAGGGAAGGGGATTGGCCAGGTGGTGAATACCCACCGCAGCTAACATTTCATGCCCGCGTTGCGGCGGGCGTTTTTAAAAGTTCTCAATAAACCGTTTTACGGCAGGCGAACGCTCGAACTTGCGCCACGCCAGCGCCACATCGGTTTTTAATGTCTGCTCCGCCATCCGGTGAAACGTCACTTGCGGGTGGCTGAAACAGGCCATGGATTGCGGAACGATGGCGAAACCGAAACCGGCGGCTACCATACTCAGCGATGAGGAGAACTGCGAAGCTTGTTGCTGGTTTTCCATATCAATACCCGCGCGCAGACAGGCGTTGTACACCAGTTCATATAGCCCCGGCGCGACTTGCTGAGGGAAAATCACCAGCGGTGTTTGCTGCAGTTCGTTCAGCGAGATATCCGTTTTCGCGGCAAGCGGATGCGAGCGGTGTAGCGCCAGCACCATCGGCTCTTCATCGATCAACTTCAGGTTGAACATTTTGCTGTTTTCACACGGCAGGCGCACAAAGGCAACATCAATCAACCCCTCTTCCAGCTCCTGCATCAGCGTCGCCATATTGTCCTCTTTTTGATACAGCGCCACCTGCGGATAGCGCTGTTGAAACTGGCGAAGCGCTGAAAAAATTTGCGAGTGAAACGCATTGGAGCTGGTCACGCCAAGGTACAATTTTCCGTTAATTCCCCGCGCGATCCCTTTTGCTTTTTCCATTGCTGCATCGCTCAACGCGATGATTTGGCAGGCATCTTCATAAAACGCTTCGCCCGCTTCGGTGAGCTCAACGCCGCGAGTTTGCCGGTAAAAAAGCGGAGTGCCCACTTCCTGCTCAAGACGACGGATTTGCTGACTTAACGGCGGTTGTGACATGCCCAGCATTTCAGCGGCACGGGTGAAGTGTTGCGTCTGCGCAACGGCGACAAAATAGCGTAGATAACGGAGTTCCATATTAAAAACATCTCAAACCCTGATGCTTTGTATATTGGAATCTCTCGCTGAAACGAGTCAATAATTTATCAGCTTTTCTAAACGACTGCTCAGCGAGGTAATGGATAATGAGTCATGTAACCGGTTGTTCTTGCGAGGAAAGTCTGCGGGAAACATTTCGTGCCTTTTCACAAACCCGCCCGGAATGTGTGATATATCAAACATCGCTAATGAGTGCGCTGTTAAGCGGTGTTTACGAAGGAAATACCACGATTGAGGATTTACTTAATCACGGCGACTTTGGACTTGGCACATTTAACGAGCTGGACGGTGAGTTGATTGCGTTCAACAGCGAGGTGTACCAGTTGCGTGCTGATGGCAGCGCACGGGAAGCCAGCCGACAGCAAAAAACCCCTTTCGCGGTCATGACCTGGTTTAAACCAGAACATGAGTTTTACCTGGATAAACCGTCCAGCCGCCAACAGCTGCACGACATTATCGATAAGGCGATCCCCTCCGATAACGTCTTTTGCGCCCTGCGTATCGATGGCCATTTTCGCCATGCGCACACCCGCACCGTTCCGCGCCAGACGCCGCCTTATCGCGCCATGACTGACGTGCTTGACGACCAACCCGTGTTTCGTTTCAACGGGCGCGATGGCGTGCTCGTTGGGTTCCGCACACCACAGCATATGCAGGGGATCAACGTGGCGGGCTACCACGAACACTTTATTACGGATGACCGCCATGGAGGCGGACATTTGCTGGATTACCAGCTCGAAAGCGGCACGCTGACGTTTGGTGAGATCCACCATTTGATGATTGACCTGCCTGCGGATGCGGCGTTTCTCAACGCCGATTTACACCCGGACAATCTGGACGCCGCCATTCGTTCCGTCGAGAACTGATAAACATTTAAAGGAGTAAATGATGAGTAAAGAGAGCCGCACACACCAGTGGGCGCATGGCGCCGATATGGTGGTAGGACAACTGGAAGCGCAGGGAGTGAAACATGTGTTTGGCATTCCCGGTGCCAAAATCGACAAAGTGTTTGATTCGCTTCTTGATTCAACGATTCAAACTATTCCGGTGCGCCACGAAGCGAACGCGGCATTTATGGCCGCGGCGGTCGGGCGCATCACCGGTAAGGCTGGCGTCGCGCTGGTTACGTCCGGCCCCGGCTGTTCCAATTTGATTACCGGTATGGCGACGGCCAACAGCGAAGGCGACCCGGTGGTGGCGCTGGGCGGCGCGGTGAAACGGGCGGATAAAGCCAAGCTGGTGCACCAGAGCATGGACACGGTGGCGATGTTCAACCCCGTCACGAAATACGCGGTAGAGATAACTTCATCCGACGCGATTGCTGAAGTGGTATCCAATGCGTTTCGCGCCGCTGAGCAGGGCCGGCCGGGCAGCGCGTTTGTCAGCCTGCCGCAGGATATTGCCGACCAACCCGCGAGCGGCAATATCCTGCCCGCCAGCGGTGTTCCGCAGTTAGGCGCCGCGCCGGATGCGGCGATTGACGAGGTGGCGAAACTTATCGCGCAGGCGCAAAACCCGGTGTTTTTGCTCGGGCTGATGGCAAGCCGTGAGGAGAATATTTCGGCACTGCATCAGTTGCTGGAAAAAAGCCATATTCCGGTCACCAGCACGTATCAGGCGGCCGGCGCGGTTAATCAGCAGCATTTCACCCGCTTTGCCGGGCGCGTGGGGTTATTTAATAACCAGGCCGGGGATCGGCTGCTGCATCTGGCGGATCTGATTATCTGTATTGGTTACAGCCCGGTGGAATATGAGCCAGCAATGTGGAACACCGGTGACGCGAAACTGGTTCATATCGATGTGCTTCCCGCTTATGAAGAGCGCAATTATGTACCGGATTGCGAGCTGGTTGGTAATATTGCCAGCACGCTCGACAAACTGGCAGCGAAAATCGAAAAGCCGCTGATCCTCACTCCGCGCGCCTCCGAGATCCTGATTGAGCGCCGCAACCAGCGGGAACTGCTCAGCCGTAAGGGTGCGCAACTTAGCCAGTTCGCTATTCACCCGCTGCGCATTGTGCGGGCGATGCAGGACATCGTGAATAACGACGTCACGCTGACCGTTGATATGGGCAGTTTCCATATCTGGATTGCGCGCTATCTCTATAGCTTCCGCGCCCGCCAGGTGATGATTTCCAACGGTCAGCAAACCATGGGCGTCGCGCTGCCATGGGCGATTGGCGCGTGGCTGGTCAACCCGGGGCGCAAAGTGGTGTCGGTTTCCGGCGATGGTGGCTTTTTGCAATCGAGCATGGAACTGGAAACCGCTGTGCGCCTCGGGGCGAATGTGCTGCATATCATCTGGGTCGATAACGCCTACAACATGGTGGCTATTCAGGAAGAGAAAAAATACCAGCGCCTGTCTGGCGTTAATTTTGGCCCGGTCGATTTTAAAGCCTATGCCGAAGCGTTTGGCGCCACAGGGTTCGCTGTTGAAAGCACGGCAGAACTGGAGCCCACGCTGCGAGCGGCAATGGATACGGACGGCCCGGCGGTGGTCGCCATTCCGGTTGATTACAGCGATAACCCGCTGCTGATGGGCCAGCTCAATCTTAACCAGATTCTTTGAAAACCAAGGAGATATGATGAAAAAAGTTGCATTCGTGACCGGTGCAGGTCAGGGCATTGGTAAAGCCATTGCGCTGCGTCTGGCGAAAGATGGCTTTGCCGTCGCTGTTGCCGATTACAACGCCGCAACGGCAAAAGCGGTGGCCGACGAAATTAATCACAACAATGGCAGCGCGATTGCGGTGACGGTGGATGTTTCTGACCGCGACAAAGTGTTTGCGGCGGTAGAGGAGGCCAGAACCAAACTGAATGGATTTGACGTGATTGTGAATAACGCCGGGGTTGCGCCTTCAACACCGATTGAGTCCATCACGCCGGAAGTGGTGGATAAGGTTTATAACATCAACGTAAAAGGCGTGATTTGGGGCATCCAGGCGGCGGTAAAAGCCTTCAAAGCGGAAAAACACGGCGGCAAAATTATCAACGCCTGTTCGCAAGCCGGGCATGTCGGCAACCCGGAGCTGGCTGTGTACAGTTCCAGTAAGTTTGCCGTGCGGGGACTCACGCAAACCGCCGCGCGGGATCTCGCGCCGCTTGGCATTACCGTTAATGGCTACTGCCCTGGCATCGTGAAAACTCCGATGTGGGCAGAGATTGACCGCCAGGTTTCGGAAGCGGCCGGTAAACCGTTGGGGTACGGTACGCAGGAGTTTGCCAAACGCATTACGCTTGGGCGTCTTTCGGAACCTGAAGACGTTGCCGCCTGCGTCTCTTACCTCGCGGGGCCGGATTCTGACTATATGACCGGTCAATCATTGCTGATTGATGGCGGCATGGTCTTTAACTAATTTTTATGGCTCGGACACAGCCTTGCCCTTGCGAAAACGCAGGGGCTTTTTTGTTGATGAAAGTCATTCTCACCTTCATGTTGTTGTGATAAGTTGCATATGAATTGCATGTTATGGTGGGGAGAGTCCGATGGCCGACAGTGATAAAGCAGGGCATACCTTTCTGGCGAGTCTCGGGAAAACGCGTTTGCGTCCCGGCGGGGTGGAAGCGACCGAATGGTTGTTTAGCCAGGCGCAGCTAAATGCGCATAGCCGGGTGCTGGAAGTCGCCTGCAATATGGCCACCACCTCGATTGAACTGGTGCAGCGTTTTGGCTGCATAGTCGACGCCATCGACATGGATAAAAACGCGCTCGCGCAGGCACGGCAGAATGTGATTTCTGCCGGTCTCGAAAGCCACATTCATCTTAGCGAAGCCAATGCGAATAAGCTGCCGTTCGACGATAACACCTTTGATGTGGTGGTTAACGAGGCGATGTTGACCATGTATGTGGACAAAGTGAAAGCGAAGCTTATCAGCGAGTATTATCGCGTGCTGAAACCCGGCGGCCGTTTACTGACGCACGACATTATGTTTATGCGCAGTGGGCTGCCGACAGATAACCAGGCAAAACTGGAGCAGGTGGTGAAATCGAATGTCAGCCCGATGACAGAAGCGGCGTGGAAAACATTGTTTATCGACAATGGCTTTGCCGCAGTAGACACGCGCCACGGGGCAATGTCGCTGATGTCGCCCGTTGGGCTGATTCGTGATGAAGGCTTCGAGCGTGCGCTGCGCATTGTTGTTAATGGTTTGCGTACACGTGATAACCGCACGCGATTTCTGGGGATGTTCCGCTTTTTCCGCGCCAATCGCCGCCAGTTAAATTACATTGCCTGCTGTTCGCGCAAGGCGTAACACATCAGGTTTTGCGCGCCGTCCAGCCGTGAATCAGCAGTGACTGGAAAAAGCGCTGCGGTGGGGTAAAACCAGCCTGTTCAATCAGCGCTTCCGTGGTTTCTGCGGGTAACAGCAGCAGGCGCTGCGACAGTTGCGCTTTTATTTCAGCCTTATCGCGCGGTGCCTGGCTGGCGGTTTCGTGCAGGGTTGTCCACGCTTCAAGCTGTTCATCAAATGCCGGGCTGTGCATATCCCCGGCGATCTCTGCCGTGATCATACGGCCACCGCCTCTTAACTGGTTCGCCATTTGTGAATAGATGCCATCGCGCTGTGGATGCTGAATAAAGTGCGTGACCAGCAGGCAGAGTACTGCATCATAATCGCCGCTGGCGGGAAGCTCATTAAGGTAGCCTTCATGCAATGTGCAACGGTTGGCAATGCCCGCCTGGTCGAGCTTTTGTTGGCAGACAGCCAGCATATCCGGCGAGGGATCAACGCCGGTAAAGCGCCATTGCGGATGGTGCTGCGCAAGGCGAATAATTTCGCTGCCAGTGCCGACACCAACACAGAGAATTCGCGCGTGCTGCGGCATTTTTTTCAGCAACAGAGAGATAAGCAGGTGCAGATTGTTGGCAATTTCGCCCAGCCGCTCGTTGTAAGCATCGTACTGGCGGGAGAATTCGCTGTTAAAAATGTCGTTCGTATTCTGTGCCACGTTATCTCCGGGATTGCTGTAAATCATGTAATTTACGATATTACATGAAGTGGCGCGGTGCAAGACATATGCGTTTTTCGGCAAACCAGCGCAAAAATGATCGTTTTGGTAATGGCTGGCTTTGCGTTTAACTGAGGGCGTCAACCTTTGCTGGAGAACGTGCTGATGAAGACATTGCTGCAACAGTGGCTTAATCGCCTTACCCCGACGCTGCCATTACAGACGGAAGCGGGGGAATATGATTCGGGGCGCCATGTTGCGCTGCTGATCCCGTTCGGCCTGCTTTATGGTCTTGATTATCATCCTTCTGTATGGATTTACGATGAAAAATGAGCGCTTTCATCTGGTGATGCGCTACAGCTACTGGAATGAACTGTGCGCTGAAGCATAAAACCCGTCTGATATCAGGCGGGTTTTTTGTTTGTGCTGCACAAGGTTTTTGTTACTTCACAACCGCCGTTTTTTAACTGTTCTTTCGATCTCATTTCTCACTTTTTTTGAATTTATGAACGTGATTTTTTCTGGCTTATGCCTGAGGTCACATTTTCGACAACGATACTTGTATGGTAGTAGACATAAATTCCATAAGGGATATAACGTGAAGACTGTGATGTTTTCCGGTGGCAACAGGCGTCCGTTATTAGCGGAGCCGTTCTGGCACAAATAATTCTCTTATGGAGTTTTTATGTCCATGATAAATAAACAACAGTTACAGCTTGAGATGCGTATAAAGCTGAGCAATTGCGGGGGGTGGCTATGACCCGTAAAAACAGAAAAGTGACGATTCCTGTCAGCATTGGTTACGGCATGACAGACATAATGGGCGGTGGCGCTTTTACGGTAATTGGTGCCTGGCTGCTGTTTTATTACACCACCTTTGTCGGTTTATCACCGATTCAGGCGGCGTCCATTGTCGCGATCGCGAGGATTGTTGATGCCATCGTGAGCCTGTTTATGGGCAGTTTTACCGATCATTTTTATAAGAATTTTTTAGGCAAGAAATTTGGCCGCCGTCGTTTCTTTTTACTTATCGGCGCGCCGCTAATGCTGGTTTATATTCTGTTATGGCTTAATGGCATGAATTTTTTGTTTTATCTTGCCGTTTACCTGGCTTTTGAAATTATTGCTGCCATGGTTTTAATCCCGTGGGAAACCTTGCCCTCGGAAATGACCAAAGATTTTAACGATCGCACCAAGCTTTCTACTTGTCGTATGTTTCTTTCTGCTTCCGGCACGTTTCTCGCGACCTTTATCCCCGGTGTGCTAATTGGCTGGCTGGGCGAAAAAAACGCCGATGCTTATTTGATTAACGGTGTGGTCTTTGCTGTGTTGTTTATGGTCTGCGTATTTATTTCCTGGAAAGTAAGCTGGGAGCGCGAAATAACACCAGACATGATGCAGGAGATGGAGAAAAAACGTCAAACGGGCAATGCGGCGCAAACGCTCACTGGCGTGATTAAATTATTTAAAGATTATGCCTCGACGCTGAAAATTCGTGCGTTTCGCAAGCATCTGGCTATTTATCTTTTTTCTTTCACGGCGAAAGACATTTATAACACGGTGTTTGTCTTTTTCTGTGTCTATTGCTTGCATGTCTCATCTTCCCTGGCGGGAACCTTGCTGTCGATGAGCATCGTCGGGCTGCCGGTAACGCTCATCGCGGGTTTCGCCATTATCAAATATGGCCCATCCCGTCTTTATGTTTTTGCCTACAGCATGATGCTGCTGTGTCTGGGCGGTTTCTTTCTGGTGTACCAGTTCCCTCCGGAAAACAAAGTGGTGCTGCTGGTGATCCTCGCCGGGTTTTATCAGGTTGGGCGCTGCGTTCTGGAATTCACGCCGTGGAACGTGTTCCCGTTTATTCCGGACATTGACGAAATGGTTACGCGTCAGCGCCGTGAAGGGTTATTTGCCGCCGTGATGACGTTTTCACGTAAGACCACGGTAGCCATTGCGACCTTTGCTGTCGGTTTGCTCTTACAGAGCGGTGGTTTTGTAAAAGGCAGCCTGCAACAGCCCCAGGAAGCAATCACCACCATTGTAATGCTGCTGTTTATCGGCACCGCCGGGCTTTTGCTGGTAGCACTGTGGCAAGCGCTGACCTTTCATCTCAATAAGCGCACGCACCGCATTTTTGTTGATGAACTTGACCGCCTGAAAGCCAACGGAAGTAAACAGAGTGTGACGCCTGAAGCGCGTAAAATTGTCGAAGATTTGACAGGTTACCGTTACGACACGCTTTGGTCTGATGCAACAGTAGATGGCACGGTGATATCAACTGCCGGATTAAGTAAAAGTTATATGCCGAAATAAGATTAATCGCCCGGTGTATATTGTGCTGATGTTTTTAAAAATTGATTGGCTATTTTTCAAGAGCATTTATTGAAGAGTGAATATCATTTTGCGTCAGCGGATTATTCTCGGTGCGTTTAATTTGTGGACGGAAAAAATAACTTACATAATGTTGCACAACTGTCATATGAGGGCTGCGGTTTTCGTGTTTAATAGCCGTGGCTACTGTAACTCAGTGCGTTCCTGCAGAGCGCGCAGAGTTGCAAATTTTAACCGTTAGGTTAATTCATCTTTTTTAAGGTTTGCTTAGACCTCCCGATTGCGATCCGGAGGTCTTTTTTTGCTTGTTGCGCTGCCATTTTTTATTTTTCACCGTTGACACAAAATTGTCATAAATTCGCTCTATGCTGCCCTGGCTCTTAATATTACTCAAAAATTTAATCACTATTTCGATTCGGAGAGACTATGGCAATGCTTAATGCGTCAGTTCGCCTGATGGCTGCTGCTCTTGCACTTTCGACGACTACTGTTTTCGCGGCAACGAATGTGACGGGTGCTGGTGGTACTTTTCCGGCGCCTGTGTATGCAAAATGGGCAGCTGAATACCAGAAACAGACGGGATCTCAGGTGAACTACCAGGGGATTGGTTCTTCCGGCGGCATCAAACAGATTATTGCGAAAACCGTGGATTTCGGCGCATCCGATGCTCCAATGAGTGATGATGATCTGGCGAAAAACGGCCTGTTTCAGTTCCCGACCGTCATTGGCGGTGTGGTGCTGGCGGTTAATATCCCTGGCGTAAAATCCGGTGAACTGACGCTGGACGGCAAAACGCTGGGCGATATCTATCTGGGCACCGTTAAAAAATGGAACGACCCGGAAATCACCAAACTGAACCCGAAAGTCAAACTGCCGGATACGAATATTAACGTCGTGCGCCGCGCGGATGGTTCCGGCACTTCTT
Source organism: Kosakonia pseudosacchari (assembly GCF_015167415.1). Classification (NCBI taxonomy): domain Bacteria; kingdom Pseudomonadati; phylum Pseudomonadota; class Gammaproteobacteria; order Enterobacterales; family Enterobacteriaceae; genus Kosakonia; species Kosakonia pseudosacchari. Next base: position 4,115,278 of record NZ_CP063425.1, on the reverse strand, counting down.
TTGTTTTCACCAGTTATTTATCGAAAGTGAATGCTGACTGGGCAAGCAAAGTGGGTAAAGGCTCAACGGTAAACTGGCCGGTTGGCTTAGGCGGTAAAGGTAACGATGGTGTTGCCGCGTTTGTACAGCGTCTGCCGGGTTCCATTGGCTATGTTGAATACGCCTACGCGAAACAGAACAACCTGACCTGGACAAAGCTGTTCGACGCCGATGGTAAAGTGGTTGAGCCGTCGCAGCAGAGCTTCAGCAACAGTGCCAAAGGGGCGGACTGGAGCAAATCTTTCGCGCAGGATCTGACTTTCCAGAAAGGCAAAGATGCATGGCCTATCTCTTCCACCACTTTTATCCTGGTGTATAAAAAACAGGATAATGCGGCGAAAGGTGCCGAAGTGCTGAAATTCTTCGACTGGTCTTATAAAAATGGCAACACCATCGCCAGCGATCTGGATTACGCGCCGCTGCCGGATTCGGTTACCGCTCAGGTTCGCGCTGCATGGAAAGCCAACGTACAGGACACTTCTGGTAAACCGCTGTTCTAATCTCGCTATCTCTTAAAAATAAACCCGGTGCGCTACCGGGTTTATTTATTCGTCCCAGTCTGTTCTCTTACGTAACGTATTATTATTTTATTAAGTTAATCGATGAATGATTGTATTAAGAAGGTTAATAATATTTGAGTTTTTTACGTTAACTTAAAAGATAATTCTGTATCGATATTTCTATCTTCTTAATATTTTAAAGTGCTATTGAAAATGAAGTGACTTGAGTGTTTGTTTTCCACTCGTCAGGTCAAATGAATCATCTGATTTTGAAGTATGGCATATTGTTCTATTACGTAACCCCTGTTAGTTTTCACCCCGGTCTTGGTTTATTCCCCCGCTCGCGGGGCACTGCGATGTTCAATCCTGATGTTAATTCTTTAACAGGCTTTGTAAAAAATCCGCCGTCTCGCGAGATTCCAGGTTTCAATTTTTTATTCTTATCCGGTATGCCTGGTCACATTTACCGATAAATTTATTCGAATAAAAATCGATTCCAGGTTCAGGAAACAAGACTGAGAACGTTTTATTTCAAATGGGTTCTGAAGGTTAATTAAAGGGAAGCAAAAGCGTGATTAATTCGGAAAAGAAAGTTCAACGTCTTGTGAGAACTCAGCTGGCCCCGTTGACGGTAGCAATGATATTGGCATTACCTGCTGTTGCGCATTCCGCTGGTTTAAGTATGAAAAATGGCACGCTATATAATGCGAATGGCGTGCCGGTCGTGGATATTAATAAACCTAACAGCAATGGCTTGTCACATAACGTCTGGGACAACCTCAACGTCGATAAAAATGGCGTTATTTTTAATAACAGCGCTTCAGCATCCGATACGGTGTTGGGCGGCACCATCCAGGGTAACAGCAATCTGACATCCGGGTCGGCAAAAGTTATTCTCAATGAAGTTACCTCCAAAAACGCGTCGACGATCAATGGCATGATGGAAGTGGCAGGTGATAAAGCCGCGTTGATCATCGCCAACCCTAATGGCATTACGGTTAATGGTGGCGGTACGATTAATACCGATAAACTCACCCTGACCACCGGCACGCCAGATATTCAGAATGACAAACTCGCGGGTTATTCCGTAAACGGCGGAACCATTACTATCAGCAAACTGGATAACGCCAGCCCTACTGAAATTTTGTCGCGCAACGTAGTGCTCAGCGGAAAAGTAACCGCAGATGAACTGAATATCGTTGCGGGTAATAACTACGTTAATACTGCCGGTCAGGTGACCGGAACGGTCACGGCGTCGGGTTCACGTAACAGCTATAGCGTTGACGTTGCGCAAGTTGGCGGCATGTACGCGAACAAAATTAATCTTATCAGCACCGAAAGCGGCGTGGGCGTGCGTAACCAGGGCGTCATTGCCGGTGGAGCTGGTGGGATCAGCATTGATGCCAATGGCCAGTTGCTGAACAGCAATGCGCAGATTCAATCAACGGGTTCGACAAAGATTAATACCAACGGCAAGCTGGATAATACAACCGGTCTTATTACTTCCGCTGGTGCTATTTATCTCGATACCAATAAGAACGCTATTGTTAATGCCCGTTCAGGTACGATTTCGACGACGGCAGATATCTACGTTAATAGCGGCGCATTTGATAACACCAACGGCAAAATTGCCGCCAGCGGTGTGCTGGCTGTCGATACCAATAACAATACGTTTACCAACGCGGGTAAAGGAAACGATGTCGGTATCGAAGCAGGTATTGTCACCTTAAAAACCGGGACGCTTAATAACAGTAATGGTCAGATCCATGGCGGCTACCTGGGGCTTGATACCGGCGCGATCAACAACAACAGCGGTATTCTGGAAACATCAGGCGACATGGATATTGCCAGCCTTGGCAACGTTGATAACAACAAAGGCTTAATCCGTTCTGCTGGCGGTCATATCAAGATCACTGCCGGTGGCACGGTTAATAACGGTAGCACCAAAACAGCGGATACCGTCAGTTCCGACTCCTTAGGCATCGCAGCCGATACCGGTGTAGAAATCAACGCAAACAGTATCAATAACAGTGGCGGTCAAATCGCATCGAACGGCGATGTTTCGCTAAACAGCAAGGGGCTGGTCAATAACGATTCCGGCAACCTTCTTTCCAATAACAAAGTGATTGTGAAGGGCGATTCCTATCGTAATGACTACGGTGGCATCGGCGGCAAGAAGGGCGTGGAGGTGTCGGTTAACGGCAACCTGAGTAACTATATTGGCGTTGTAAGCGCGGAAGAAGGTGATATCTCGCTGAGTGCGAATGCGGTGGATACCCACGGCGGTTTCATGATTGGGCAAAATATTTCCATCGACGCGAAAGCCGGCGTAAACACCACCAGATCGCTGGTATTAGCCAATAAAAAGTTGACTATCCATGCGGGCGGGAATGTTGATAACCGCGATGGTAATCGCTTTGGCAATGACTTTGGCCTCTATTTCGGCATGCCGCAACAGACCGGTGGCTTGATCGGTAAAGGTGGCGTTGAGATTTCCGGGCAGAATATTTACAACAACAACAGCCGCATCATTGCCGAAAATGGGCCAATGAGCCTGCAAGCGCAAGGGAACATTGATAACACGCGCGCGCTGATGGTCAGCGGGGCTGATACCGCAATCAAAACGGGCGGGGTTTTCTACAATAACTACGCCACGATTTCCAGCACTGGCAACCTCACACTCGATACCGTTTCCCTGGAAAACTACAGCAGCGGCACGCTTATCGATAATAACGCCACAGGTTTCATCAGCGCAGATAAAGATATTACGCTGAATGTGGACAACAATTTCACTAACTACGGCTGGATCAGCGGTAAAGGCGCTGTGGCGCTGAATGTGGCGAAAGGGGCGTTTTATAACCGTAATACCCTTGCAGCTGATAAGTCGCTTGCGATCAATGCCCTGAACGGTATTGAGAACTTTAAAGATATCTCCGCCGGTGGCAGCCTGACGCTGGATACGCAGCGTCATGTGACAAATAACAGCAACAGCAATATGGTCGGTAACGGGATCACGATTAACGCGGTAAACGATATTAATAACCGCGGTAATATTGTCAGCGACGGCGATATTAACGTTACGACCAAAGGTAATCTGTATAACTACCTCTATATGCTGGGCGCTGGTGATGTCGCTATTACTGCTAACAACGTTACCAACAATAATTCCCTTATTGAAGCAGGTGGTGATCTGACGATTACCGCTAATGGCAATGTGGGTAATAACCATGGCACGCTGCGTTCCCTGACTGGCGATGTAAATGTGGCGGCAAAAGGCACGGTTGATAACTATAGCGGTAAGATCACCTCTGCTGGCGATGTCGGAATCAGCGGGAACTGGTTGCTCAATGACTATGGCCAGATTGCTGGTTTGAGCAATATTAACCTGATGCTGACAGGCAATTTCGACAGCTACAAAGGTTCTGTGACCTCTCAAATGGGCGATATCACGCTGGCTGCGAACTCGGTAGATAACAACAACGGGTTGATCGCGGGTGAAAATATCACCATTGATTCCAAATCAGGTGTCTATAACAACACGGCGCTGATTGCCGCGAATAAAACACTTACCGTCAATGCTGTCGGCAATATTGAAAACAGAGACGGTAATAACTTCAGTCATTACAACGGCGAGTATTTTGGTGTCGAAGGCGATGTAGGCGGCATGGTGGGTAAAACCGGTGTCTCGCTTTCCGCACAAAATATCTACAGCACTAACAGCCGTATTGTGGCAGAAAATGGCCCGCTTAGCGTGCTGTCCCGGGGCGTATTTGATAACACCCGCAGTATGCTGATGAGCGGTGCCAACGCTATCATTAAAGCGGCGGGTGTTTTCTATAATAACTATGCGATGACATATAGCGCCGGTAACCTCAACATCACTTCTGCTTACCTTGAGAACTACAGCAACGGTAAGCTGGAGGATGGAACGGCGACGGGCGTTATCGCGTCGGATAAGAACCTGAACCTGAGCGTGGACAATAGCACCACCAACTATGGCTGGATCAGTGGTAAAGGTGATGTGAATTTCAGCGTGCTGAAAGGTGTGCTGTATAACCGCAACACCATTGCCGCTAATAATGCGCTGGTGATTAGTGCCCTGAATGGTATCGAGAATTTTAAAGATATCCTGGCGGGAACCAGCCTTACCCTGACGACCCAACGGCACGTTACCAACAACAGCAACAGCAATATGCTGGGGCAAAGCATTGCGATTAATGCGGTAAACGATATTAATAACCGTGGCAATATTGTCAGTGATTATGCATTAACCGTAAAAACAGACGGTAACGTGTATAACTACCTCAATATGCTGAGTTATGGCACCGCGAAAGTGACTGCGAATAAAGTCACTAACAGCGGTAAAGACGCGGCTCTGGGCGGTTTTTCCGGCCTTGATCTCGAAGCGAATGCGCTAACCAATACCGGCACCATGATTGGTCTGTAAGTTGTAACACAGGCAGTGGCAATTCGCTGCTGCCTTCCCCGTTTTGTCTCTCGCCACTGCCTTACGCGATCAGCGTAATCACCCGATTTTCCTCGATAAGATACAGGCCATGAAACTGGCATCCTTGTTTGCGTGCAGGCGTCAGCGGTTGTGTTAGCTCAAGGGTAAGGCTTTGTGCCGCCGTATCGATGCTACAGATCCGAGCCGCTTCAAAACCGAAAAAACAGTGCACCTCAGGGTAGAGCGCTTTGAACAGACTCTCTTTGGCGGAAAAGAGTATCAACAACGCCGTTTCATACGCTAAGCCGCAGGCGGCAAGTAACCGTCGTTCATCAAGGCTGGTGAACATCTCCGCCGTTTCTCTCATGGTTTTTGCATCGAACATTTCAATATCAATACCAGGCGTCAGCCCTGCGCTACGCGGGGCAATAACCGCAATAGCGTGACCACGGGTATGAGAAAGGCTGCCGCACCAGCCCGCGGGCCAGACGGGTTCCCGGCTGGGAGACGTATCAACATGACCATCGCAGCCTGCGTTTTGTAATAGTTGCCTGGCGGCATAGCGAGCCGCGAGATACTCCGCGCGCCGTTTTGCTACCGCTTTATCAAGCACCGGGGGAAAAGGGATGGCATATTCGCTAAAAAGCGAATCCTGGTAAGCGGTTACGTCGAATGCGACCTGGCAGTAAGCCATTGCCGGGAATTGCGTGATGAACCCCGTTTCCGAGTGCATCACGAAAGCAGAGGATGAATGGCTTAGTTGTGAAGTAAACATATTATCTATCAATAAGTTAATGAGTTATCTCATCGGTAACGTGTTGCCAGTAAATGCAATCAGTGTAACGCAGGTGCTGTAGCCATCACGCATTTCTTTCTCCGCAAAGGCGCGGTGGTTGAGAATTATTTTGAGGAAATCACACTATTATCATTCATCAACGTTAAGGTTTTCTGTTATATGGTCACTTATCTATCCACCTCATGAATAATTCAAAGAATAATTAAAAACTCTTTTCAGAATTTTTCATTGTGGTGATAAATGGAAATATAAAATATTCTCACCAAATTAAAAATAATAACATCTTTATTATCAAACGCATGGTGCTGTAAATATCACGATGATGGTGTTATGGTGATATATTTTCTTGCCATATAGACTTAAAAGGTATTTATTATAAATTTGTAAGGGTTATTACTCGCGACGGAGGGTTTTAATGAGAAGTAAATAACTTCATAGATAAGAGGATGTGGCTGATTAATCGCGTTTTTTATATGATGTGACGCTGACGTAATGATTTCCCTCGGTATTATTTCCTGCTTTTCAAAATGGATATAGCTGGTGTAGAGAATGGATGGATGCACTAATTGACAGGCTTATCGTTAAAACATGTTGAGTTTTACCTCATTCGGTTCGCAACGTTGGCGACAAGATCTCCTGCGTTTGCAGTGAATAATTAGTTGTTCATTTAAAGGATAAAAACATTCATCAGGAATATTACTTGATAGCACTCTGTTTTCTGAAAAAAATTGTGCTGTCAATTAATTACGACGCTTTGGCTTTCATTCATTAGGTTGGAATATATGGACATATCTCCCAATAATAGCTTTTTAGACAGTGCATCAGTGGCGAAAGAATGTACAGCGCTTCCAGCGTTGCCGTTTCCATTGAGTTCAGATCAGCAAGCAATTTGGTTCGCTCAGACGCTGAATCCTGAATTAACTAACTACAATATAGGGAGCGTCATGATCATTGATGGCAATATCGTTCCCGATATCATGATTAAAGCATTTGACTCTGTCATTAAGCGGCATGATGCATTTCGTTTGCGGATAGTTGCCGGTACGTCGCCAGCACAATATTTTGCCTCTTCCGCTTTGCCATTAATGGAATTTAAGGATTTTTCGGCAACGGATAACCCAATAAATGAAGCTGAACAGTATGTGAAACTAAATTTCACTCAGCCATTTAATTTGGCAGAAAGGTTATGGCGCAGTTCGTTAATCTATGCAGGCAATAACCGCTGGTATTGGCAACTGTGCTGCCATCATATTATCGCCGACGGAACGAGTCTGAGCCTGCTTAACGTGGAGTTGAGCGAAAATTATAGTCGTCTTATTCGCGGGGAGAAATTATCTGCAGGGGCTGCGTTATCTTATGCCGATTTTGTTGCCAGTGATGCGACTTATCTGAGTGCGAAGCAGTGCAACAAAGACCAGGCTTTTTGGCTTGAGCGATATACGACATTGCCGCCGCCATTATTCCCTCCGTTGGCGACAACCCGGACGCCGGCATCATATCTGCCTGATCCCGTGACCTGGATGCTTGAGGAAAATCTTTTTCAGCGCATTGAACAAGTGGCTTCTTTATATGGGCTCTCTATATTGCATTTTATGTATGCCCTTTTTGCCTGTTATTTTAAAAGAATAAAAAACAGTGACGATATTGTTTTTGGTATTCCGCTCCATAATCGAAGAAATGCACAACAAAAAACGGCGGTGGGCATGTATGCCTCTGTTATCCCGGTTCGCATTAGATTAACCGATGAGGATACTTTTTCTGATGTGATGCAAAAAGCAGCCGATGAATTACGTCTTTGCTATAAACATCAGAGGCTGCCGATTACGGAAATTCAGCGGAGAATAAAAAATCAGCAAAAAACCGACAGCGCGAATTTATTTGACATGTCGCTATCTTATGAACCTTACGACGTTAACATTCATCTGGAAGGGGCGTCAGTTCATACCATCAAACCTCATCACCGGGCACAATATCCTTTAGCGATAACCATTAATCATACGCTATTACCAGCAATAATAAACAGAGCCAGTCAGTCTGCGTTGAATTTAATTTCTCCCTCGACTATTTCACCCCTGACGATATTCAGGTAATGCAATCTCGCCTTGCTGTATTACTGGAAGGCGCACTGCAGAATAGTGATACGCCAGTGTCTCACTTACCGATTTTATCGACACATGAACGCCAGAAACTGCTACAGCCTGCTCCCGCTATAGAAAGTGACGCTTCTGACCTATTAATCCACGAAATGTTTGAAGCTCAAGTCCGTCGATCGCCACAGGCTATCGCTGTCGTTTTCGAGGGGGAGTCACTAACCTATGATGCTCTGAACCGCAGAGCAAACACGCTGGCCCATCAGCTCATCAGAATGGGTGTTCATCCGAATGACCGCGTGGCTATTTGCCTGCAACGTGGCCTGGATATGGTGATCGGCATCCTCGGTATCCTCAAGGCGGGCGGGGGCTATGTTCCGTTGGATCCGGTCTATCCGGGCGAACGGCTCAATTACATGCTGGAAGATTCCGCCCCCGTCGCACTGGTCACCCATTCTGGCCTTGTGCAGGCGCTGAATAGCGCTATTCCTGCCGTGTTAATGGATGCGCCGTTTCCAGCCAGTGCTGACGAAGATGATGAGAATAACCCTGTGCCATTATCTCCTGGCCTGGCGGCGCACCATCTGGCTTACGTTATTTATACTTCCGGTTCCACAGGCCAGCCCAAAGGCGTAATGGTCGAACACCGCAATATCACTCGCCTTTTAACCGTCAGCCAGCCTGTTTTTAGCTTTAGTCACAACGATACCTGGTCGCTATGTCACTCTTTCTCTTTTGATTTTTCCGTCTGGGAGTTATTCGGCGCGTTATGTTCAGGTGGGCGGTTGATTATGGTATCAACGGCATGCGCTCGCTCACCCGACTCGCTTTATGCACTGCTATGCCGTGAACAGGTTACGGTGCTCAATCAAACCCCCAGCGCATTCCGCCAGTTGATTGCTGCCCAGGACTCAACTCCACATACCCTGCGTTGCATCATCTTTGGCGGCGAAGCGCTTGAAATGCGCACTCTTGTGCCGTGGATCCACAACGCAGCAAACCGTAATACGCGTCTTATTAACATGTATGGCATCACGGAAATCACCGTACATGCGACCTGGTATGAAATAGCGCCTTCAGATATCACCTCGCAGGGTGCCAGTGTGATTGGCGGCCCGCTCGCCGATTTGCGGATCTACATCCTGGACAATCACCGTCAACTGGTGCCGTCTGGCGTGACGGGCGAACTCTATATCGCGGGCAACGGCGTGGCGCGCGGTTACCTGAACCGACCGGAGCTGACGGCAGAGCGTTTTCTGCCGGACCCGTTCACGCCCGGCCAGCGGATGTACCGGACCGGCGACCTCGGGCGCTGGCTGCCGGACGGCAACATTGAGTTTCTCGGGCGCAATGATTTCCAGGTCAAGCTGCGCGGGTTCCGTATCGAGCCGGGGGAGATTGAGGCCTGCCTGACGGAATGCGACGGCGTGCGCGACGCGGTGGTGATGGTGCGGGAGGACACGCCGGGTGATAAACGGCTGGTCGCCTACCTGCTGGCACAGCCCGGTCAGACGCCGTCGCCCGCCCGGCTGCGTCAGCAGCTGGCACAGTCGCTGGCGGAGTACATGCTGCCCGCCGCGTTCGTCACGCTGGAAAGCTTTCCGCTCACCCCGAACGGCAAGCTGGATCGCCGGGCGCTGCCCGTACCGGATCGCACGGCGGCGGTCACCCGCGGGGATGACGCGCCCGTTGGCGAAGTGGAAAACGCGCTGGCTGCCATCTGGTGCGACCTGCTGGGGCTGTCGCAGGTCGGGCGGCACGACAACTTTTTCGAGCTCGGCGGCCATTCGCTGAGGGTGGTCAGCCTGCTGGAGCGGCTGCGCGGCCGGGGGATGACGCTGGATATCCGCGGGGCGTTCTCCGCCCCGGTGCTGGCTGATATGGCACAGCGCATCACCCTCCGGGAGGCGGATACGCCGGTGCCGCCGCCACGTATCCCGGCTGACTGCCGGGCCATCACGCCCGGTATGCTGCCGCTGGTCAGCCTGTCGCAGGCGGAGACTGATGCGGTGGTGGCGACGGTGGAGGGCGGGGCGGCGAACGTGCAGGACATTTACCCGCTGTCACCACTGCAGGAGGGCATTCTGTTTCACCATCTGCTGCAGGGACAGGGGGATGCCTACCTGCTCAGCAGCCTGCTGGCCTTCGACACCCGCGCGCTGCTGGAGGCATTCCTGGCGGCGCTGCAGCAGGTGATTGACCGCCACGACATCCTGCGCAGCGCGGTGTGCTGGCAGGGCGTGTCCCGGCCGGTGCAGGTGGTCCGGCGTCGCGCCGTCCTGCCGGTGACAGTACTGGTGCCGCAGGCCGGGCAGGATGTCGCCGCACAGCTGCGGGCGCAGGCCAGCCGGCCGCGGCGCATGGACGTCAGCCGCGCGCCGCTGTTCCGCGCACAGACGGCGTACGACCCGGCACAGCCGCGGTGGCTGCTGGCGCTTGAGTTTCATCATCTGGTCTGCGACCACATCTCCATGGCGCTGGTCTGCGACGAAATCACGCAGATTCTGGACGGGAACGCGGCGGCGCTGGCGGCGCCGGTGCCCTACCGCAACTTTATCGCCCGCACGCTGCGGGTGCCGGAGAGTGAGCATGAGGCGTGGTTCCGCGCCCGGCTGGCGGATATCGACACGCCGACCGCCCCGTATGACACGGCCGTCACGCGGGAAAGCGACGGGACGGGCGGGGAAGCGCGGCAGACGCTGGACAGCGCGCTGGCGGGGCACATCCGTGCGCAGGCGCGGCGGCTGGGCGTCAGCCCCGGGGTGCTGTTCCACACGGCGCTGGCCCGCCTGCTGGCGCAGCTGTGCGGCCGGGATGAGGTGGTGTCCGGCACCGTGCTGATGGGGCGTCTGCAGGCCGGTGACAGCGGTGAGTCCGGCCCCGGCATGTTCATCAACACGCTGCCGCTGCGGGTGTCGCTGGCCGGGCTGAGTGCGCGGGAGGCCGTGCTGTCGACGCGGGATGCGCTGGCGGCGCTGTTTGAGCATGAACAGGCGCCGCTGTCGCTGGCGCTGCGCTGCAGCGGGGTGCCGCAGCCGCAGCCGCTGTTCAGCACGCTGCTGAATTACCGTCACAGCCCGGCGCGCAGCGGGCTTATCCGCGAGGGCATCCGGCTGCTGGAGGCGCAGGAGCGGACCCACTACCCGATAGTGTTCTCGGTGGATGACACCGGGGAGGGGTTCATTCTGACGGCGCAGACGGCGGCGGGCATTGACCCGCAGCGCCAGGCGGATTACCTGCGGGCCACGCTGGCGTCGCTGAGTGCGGCGCTGGCGCATGAGCCGCAGCGTCCGGTGCTGAGCCTCCCCGTACTGCCAGAAGGGGAACGCAACCGGCTGCTGGTGGCGTTTAACGCCACGCGGGCGGCGCTTCCGGCTGAGCGCCTGGTCCACCGCCTGTTTGAGGCGCAGGTGGCGCGCACGCCGGATGCGGTGGCGGTGGTGTGTGAAGATATCGTGCTCAGCTACGCTGCGCTGAACCGCCGGGCCAACCGGCTGGCGCACCGGCTGCTGGCGCAGGGGGTACGCCCGGATGACCGGGTGGCGGTGTGCCTGCCGCGCAGCGTCGATGCGCTGGTGGCGATGCTGGGCATTCTGAAAGCGGGCGGCGCGTATGTGCCGCTGGACCCGGCGTACCCGGCGGGACGGCTGGATTATATGCTGACGGATGCCGCGCCGGTGGCGCTGGTGACGCAGCGTGCGCTGGCGCAGAAGCCGGCCACCGCGCTGCCGGTGGTACTGACGGACGCGGAGCCGGAGGAGGGGGCGGCAGAACACAACCCGGAGGCGCAGGGGCTGACACCGGCACATCTGGCGTATGTGATTTACACCTCCGGCTCGACCGGGAAACCCAGGGGGGTGATGGTCGAGCACCGCAATGTCAGCCAGTTTATCCTCAATAACCAGGCCGCCGATCTCAGTGCGCAGGACGGTATTGCGCACTGCGCCAGCATTGCCTTTGATGCCTCGACCTGGGAAATCTGGTCGGCGCTGCTGAACGGCGCGCGGCTGTGCATTATCACGCCATCGGCGTTGCAGGATCCGCAGCAGCTGCGCGACGCGCTGCTGCGCGAAAAAGTCAGTGCGATGTGGCTCACCGTCGGGCTGTTTAACGAATACCTCGAGGTGCTGAAACCGGTGTTCGGGCAGCTGCGCTATCTGCTGACCGGCGGGGATGTGCTTGATCCGGTGAAAATCGGCCATCTGCAGCAGTTGGCACAGCAGCCGGAGCGGCTGATAAACGGCTACGGTCCGACAGAAACCACCACCTTTGTCACCACGTACACCATTGATTCCGCGGTGAGCCGCAACCGGTCAATTCCCATCGGCAAGCCCATCGCTAACACACAGATCTATCTGCTGGATAAGCACGGACTGCCGGTACCGCTGGGGATCTGCGGTGAGATCCATATCGCCGGTGAAAGCGTGGCGCGCGGTTACCTGAACCGACCGGAGCTGACGGCAGAACGTTTTCTGCCGGACCCGTTCACGCCCGGCCAGCGGATGTACCGGACCGGCGACCTCGGGCGCTGGCTGCCGGACGGCAACCTTGAGTTTCTCGGGCGCAATGATTTTCAGGTCAAGCTGCGCGGGTTCCGTATCGAGCCGGGGGAGATTGAGGCCTGCCTGACGGAATGCGACGGCGTGCGCGACGCGGTGGTGATGGTGCGGGAGGACACACCGGGTGATAAACGGCTGGTCGCCTACCTGCTGGCACAGCCCGGTCAGACGCCGTCGCCCGCCCGGCTGCGTCAGCAGCTGGCGCAGTCGCTGGCGGAGTACATGCTGCCCGCCGCGTTCGTCACGCTGGAAAGCTTTCCGCTCACGCCGAACGGCAAGCTGGATCGCCGGGCGCTGCCCGCCCCGGATCGCGCGGCAGTGGTCACCCGCGGGGATGACGCGCCCGTTGGTGACGTGGAAGAAACGCTGGCTGCCATCTGGTGCGACCTGCTGGGGCTGTCGCAGATCGGGCGGCACGACAACTTTTTTGAGCTCGGCGGCCATTCGCTGATGGTGGTGCAGCTGATCAACCGGATTCAGCGTGAGTTTTTCATTGAGGTATCCATTTCCACGCTGTTCCTGTCACCCACCTTACAGGCGCAAGCGGAAGCCATTTTTTCTGCGCAAATAGACGCAATCGCAGAGGATGAAATAGCCGCGATACAGCGCGAACTTGACGGAATGTTACCGGAAGCGTTAGCGAAGATGATAAATGAAGGACACGACAAATGACGAAAAATACAAGGAATGTAGAGGCGCTAAAACGTGCCGTTCTGGAACAAAAAATCAAAGCGCTGTTGCGGGCGCGTAAAGCGGATGAATCTCATCAGGCAAGTGTAATCCCCCTGGTCGATCGGCGAGCACCGCTGCCGCTCTCCTTCGCCCAGCAGCGTTTATGGTTTTTAAGTCAGCTTGATCCTGCCGCCAGCCTGGCATACCACATTCCGGCAACCTTACATCTCAAGGGGGCGCTTAATTATCAGGCCCTGGCTGATGCATTTAACCAGCTTATTGCCCGGCAAGAGAGTTTGCGCACGCGTTTTATTATGGTGGACGGTAAACCCCGGCAGCATATTGATCCCCCTGATACGGGCTTTGTGTTAGCACGCCACGACTTGCGTCATCTGAGTGAAACGGCGCGTTCCCAACGCATTGCTGCGCTGCATGAAGAGGATCGGAAAACCCCGTTTGATTTGAGCAATGACCGCCTTATTCGCGGGGCGTTGTTACAACTTGGCGATGAAGAACACATGCTGCTACTCACTCAGCATCACATTATTTCTGATGGCTGGTCGATTGGCGTATTAGTTCGCGAACTGAGCCATCTTTATGAGGTGGCTTGCGGCAAGCACTCTTATCCTCTGAACGCCTTACCTGTTCAGTATGCTGACTACGCCAGCTGGCAGCAGCGCCATTTTCAGGAAGGCGGCCTGGCAAAAGAGCTCGCCTTCTGGAAACAGTATCTGCAGGATGCGCCAGCGTTACTGACACTTCCCACGGATCGCCCGCGACCGAACGTACAAAGCTTTACGGGGAATAACGTTCCATTGCGGCTTAGTGAACCCTTGGTGGCCTCGCTTAAAGCATTGAGCCAGCGTCATGGTGCCACGCTTTTCATGACGCTGCTCGCAGGTTGGTCGATTGTGCTGAGCAGGCTAAGCGGTCAGCATGACCTGGTGATTGGCAGCCCGGTAGCCAACCGTTCTCACCAACAACTGGAAGGCGTGATTGGCTTTTTTGTTAACACGCTCGCTTTACGTGTGAATCTTGCCGATTGCCCGACAATCAGCCACTTATTGGCTCATGTTCGCCAACAAACGCTTGCGGCTTATGAACATCAAACACTGCCCTTTGATAAAGTTGTCGAAGCCATGCAACCTGCGCGCAGTTTGAGCCACAGCCCGCTCTTTCAGGTGATGCTAGCGCTCAATAATACGCCTGCTGAGCAGTTAGCGCTGGCAGGTGTGAGCCTCTCGTTTATGGAGCAACACCACCATTGCGCCCATTTCGATCTGACTCTTGCGCTCGCTGAAACATCCGGTGTGCTGACAGGCGATCTGGAATACGCCTCCGACCTGTTTGATCACGCAACGGCAGAACGTCTCGTTGGTTACTTTATTAAGGTGCTGACGGAGATGGCTAACGATGAGCACCAGTCTCCGCATGCGCTGCCCATGCTCTCTTCAGCTGAGTATCAGCAACTGGTGGTCAGTTTTAACACTACCCAGGCAGCTTTACCGCACGAGCATCTGCTGCACCGCCTGTTTGAGGCGCAGGTGGCGCGCACGCCGGATGCGGTGGCGGTGGTCTGTGAAGATATCAGGCTCAGCTACGCTGCGCTGAACCGCCGGGCCAACCGGCTGGCGCACCGGCTGCTGGCGCTGGGGGTACGCCCGGATGACCGGGTGGCGGTGTGCCTGCCGCGCAGCGTCGATGCAATAGTGGCGATACTGGGCATTCTGAAAGCGGGCGGCGCGTATGTGCCGCTGGACCCGGCGTACCCGGCGGGACGGCTGGATTACATGCTGGCGGATGCCGCGCCGGTGGCGCTGGCCCCGAAGGGGTGAGCCGCTTGCGGCGAATAATCGAACGTAGTTCGATGGAGAGCCGTATCCCCAAAAGCAAAAACCCGCCTTTTGGGCGGGTTCTCTGAATAAGTGGTGCCCGGACTCGGACTAACGCCGTCAGGCGTTGAACAGCGCGCCTGTCGCGCTGGCCCCGAAGGGGTGAGCCGCTTGCGGCGAATAATCGAACGTAGTTCGATGGAGAGTCCGTATCTCCAAAAGCAAAAACCCGCCTTTTGGGCGGGTTCTCTGAATAAGTGGTGCCCGGACTCGGAATCGAACCAAGGACACGGGGATTTTCAATCCCCTGCTCTACCGACTGAGCTATCCGGGCAACGGGGCGCATTAAACCTGATTCGCCGCGCTCCGTCAACGAAATTTCTTCAATTCGTTGCGGACTGCACAATCTATCACCACTTTGCGCATAATGCACGTTCGCTCAGGCAAAAAATGCTGTCCACAGGGCAGAAATCGGCATCGCAATCACCAGCGCAGGTAGCATATTCGCCACGGCAAACATCTTAATACCGCAGATGCGCAACCCGGTCGCCAGCAACAGAATACCGCCAACGGCGGTGAAATCGCCCATCATTGCGGGCGTGGTCAGCGGCAGGATCAGCGTTGCGCAGGTGGCGAGGGTAAGCTGGATAATCAGCATCGGCACGGAAATCACCGCGACAGCAAAACCGAGAGACGTGGCGAAGATCACGGCGGTAAAGAAATCGAGAAAAGCTTTGGCGATAAGAATACTTGGATCGCCGGTCATCCCTTCACGCATGGCGCCAAAAATCCCGGTACCGCTGGCGCAGAACAGAATGATGATTGCCACCAGGCTCTGAATGAACGACTCGTGAGCGCTGTTGGCATCCCCACCTTTGCGTTTTTGCAGCAGGTTACGTAGCGCATTAACACCGCCGCTGATGCCGCGCTCGACATAACAGAGTTCGCCAATCAGCGTCCCGACCAGCGTAGCGAGCACCATTACCGGCAGATTCACGCATTTAATTACCAGCAAAATACCGATACCCAGCGACGCAAGGCCGAAAATCGAAGGCATGGAGGAACGGATACGCTCGGGCAGGCGGTGGCTGAGCAATGCGCCAAGCGTGCCGCCAATCAGTACTGCGGCAGCGTTAATAAAAGGACCTGTAAGCACGAGTCACTCCTGTGTTTCACATAACTGAATAATATGCCGCGTAGAATAGCATTTTTATGCGCAACCACGTCCGGCCTGGTTGCGCCTCTTTAGGAAAGGTGACATGATTGCGCGAATTTTATTCCACCTTACGGGAGCCGCCAGATGATGCACATGACTGCTGTTTGTCTCGCATTTTGCACCTGCATGCTTTCTCGCGCCCGTGTCATTTTCCCCCATACTTCACTCACCATGCGGTGAGGTTAACGCACGCTCACTGTAGGACAACAGTAAGATCAGAAGCTGTCTGCTTTTACTGATGTCTGGCGGTCGGAGCTGGTTCCAGTCAGACACGTTCGTTGGGCGAAGCAACTGCTTTGTCCGGGGTCTTTTACTCCCCTGAAACGGGTATTCGTGCTTATGAAATCAATGAAAATTGCCGTCAGCCGCGAGCTGATATCCGCGCTTTCCACCCACCGCGAAGTGGTGACGCTGGACAGTACCGATTTTACGGATGTGGCGGCAGTCGTCATGACATTAGCGGAGAGCCGCAGCGGCATTCTTGCGTTACTCAAACGGACGGGGTTTAACCTGCCGGTTTTTTTATTCACTCAAGAGCCGCAGACCGCGCCACAAGGCGTGACAGCGGTGATCGGCGGTAAAGATCAGGACTGGCTGGAGCTGGAAACCGCTGCCTGTGACTATGAAGATAATCTGTTGCCGCCATTTTTCGATACGCTGCGCCAGTATGTCGAAATGGATAACAGCACGTTTGCCTGCCCCGGTCATCAGCACGGCGAGTTCTTTAAAAAGCACCCGGCGGGCCGCCAGTTTTACGAATTCTTCGGCGAGAATGTGTTTCGCGCCGACATGTGCAATGCCGACGTCAAGCTTGGCGATTTGCTGATCCACGAAGGTTCGGCCAAGCACGCGCAGAAGTTTGCCGCGAAGGTATTCAATGCCGATAAAACCTATTTTGTATTGAACGGCACCTCTGCTGCCAACAAAGTGGTGACCAATGCGCTGCTAACGCGGGGCGATCTGGTGCTGTTCGATCGTAATAATCACAAATCCAACCATCACGGCGCCTTGATCCAGGCCGGCGCAACGCCCGTCTACCTGGAGGCCGCGCGTAACCCGTTTGGATTTATTGGCGGCATTGACGATCACTGCTTTGATGAAACTTACCTGCGCGAGCTGATCCGCGAAGTCGCGCCGGAAAAGGCAGATCAGCCGCGCCCGTTCCGTCTGGCGGTGATCCAGCTTGGTACTTACGACGGCACGATCTACAACGCACGGCAGGTGATCGACAAGATCGGCAGCCTGTGCGACTACATTCTGTTTGATTCGGCCTGGGTAGGGTACGAGCAATTTATCCCGATGATGGCCGACTGCTCGCCGCTGCTGCTGGAGCTGAACGAGAACGATCCGGGCATTTTTGTCACCCAGTCGGTGCACAAGCAGCAGGCTGGATTCTCACAAACTTCGCAGATCCACAAAAAAGATAACCATCTGCGCGGGCAGGCACGTTTTTGTCCGCATAAACGGCTGAACAACGCGTTTATGCTGCATGCGTCAACCAGCCCGTTTTACCCGTTGTTTGCCGCGCTGGACGTTAACGCCAAGATCCATCAGGGTGAGAGCGGGCGTCGTCTGTGGGCAGAATGTGTAGCACTGGGTATTGAAGCGCGCAAAGCGATTATCGCTAATTGTAAGATGATCAAACCTTTTGTACCGCCGGAAATCGCCGGGCGACCGTGGCAGGATCACCCGACAGACGTGATCGCCCGTGAGCGGCGTTTCTTCAGCTTTGAGCCGGGCGATAAATGGCACGGTTTTGAAGGTTATGCGCACGAGCAATATTTTGTTGATCCCTGCAAGCTGCTGCTGACCACGCCGGGCATTGATGTGGAAACGGGCGAATATACCGGGTTTGGCATTCCGGCCACCATTCTGGCGCACTACCTGCGTGAAAATGGCATTGTGCCGGAGAAGTGCGATCTCAACTCGATCTTGTTCCTGCTGACGCCGGCCGAAAGTGCCGGGAAGATGGCGCAACTGGTGGCGATGCTCGCCCAGTTCGAACAACATATTGAAGATGACACGCCGCTGGCCGACGTGCTGCCTACCATCTTTAATAAATACCCGGTGCGTTATCGCGACTACACGCTGCGTGAACTGTGCCAGGAGATGCACGATCTGTACGTGAGTTTTGACGTAAAAGATCTGCAAAAAGCGATGTTCCGCAAAGCCAGCCTGCCAGCGGTCGTAATGAACCCGCAGGATGCCAATAGCGAGTTTATTCGCGGCAATGTTGAGCTGGTGCGCATCAGTAAGGCAGAAGGGCGCATTGCCGCCGAAGGCGCGCTACCCTATCCGCCGGGTGTGCTCTGCGTGGTGCCGGGAGAAGTGTGGGGCGGTGCGGTGCAGCGCTATTTCCTCGCGCTGGAAGAGGGCGTCAATCTGCTGCCGGGCTTTTCACCGGAGCTACAGGGCGTTTATTCGGAGACCGACACCGACGGCATCAAACGCCTGTACGGTTATGTACTGAAGTAGTGTTTAGCCCCTCAACCACACGGTGAGGGGCCATCTCACGCGGCCACCCGGCGGTACATGCGTCTCGGGTGGCCAATTTTCCCGTACTGCATCTCCACCGCCAGATAGCCGGCTTCCACACAGTGTTCCAGATAGCGCCGGGTGGTGGTTTTGCTCAACCCCGTTTCGCTCACCACTTCATCGACGGAGAAACAGCGCGCGATCTCATCAGCAAAAAGCTTCTGAATCAGTGCCAGTGTGCTCTCTTCAATGCCTTTACTGCCATTATCCTGGCGGAAATTCTTCGCCTGTAACTGGTAAAGCGAGTCCACGTTCTGTTGGTCGACAATTTTCCACACGCGTTGCTGCTCGGCGAATTGCACAAAGCGCTCCAGCGACTGGCTCAATCGCTTCCACGATACGGGTTTGAGGATATAGTCGAACGCGCCATTGCGGATCGCCTGGCTACAGGTGTCCATATCACTGGCGGCGGTAATAAAAATCACCGAGCAGTTCGCGCGAATAATCTGCGGATCGTTAATAAGCGTGATGCCTTTGCCATCCGGTAAATAGTTATCCAGTAACACTAACTGCGGCTGGGTGTTGCTCAATAACGCGCGCGCTTCGGCAAGCGACGAGGCAATGCCAACCAGCCGCAGGCGCGGGTGTTTGCTGACCAGTTCCGCATTAAGCTGCGCAAGCGTGTTTTCATCTTCTACTATCAGCACGTCTATCAGTTCATGTTGCATAATTCTGATCTTCCAGGGTCGGCACGGGACGCGGTACGTTACCCGTTTCAGGAATAAACAAAGAGAAAATCGTGCCGCGAGGCGTGTTAGCGGAGACTTCAATCGATCCGCCCACCTGCGTTACATAGCTGGCGATCAGGTACAGACCGATACCATGATCGCCACTGCGCTTGGTGGTCATCCCGCGTTCAAAAATATGATCGCGAATCGCCGGATCAATGCCGATACCGCGATCCGCCACTTCAATAATCAACTCCCGTTCGTTCAGCAAAATCAGCACTTCAACCGGTTCGTGAGGCAGCGTTGCGCGCTGGGTTGCTTCAATCGCGTTATCCAACAGGTTACCAATGATTGAGATCAGCTCCGCTTCACCCAACAACCGGCAGGCTCTGTCCATCTGACACAGCGGATCAAAGGCCAGTTCTACCCCTTTTTCACGGGCGCGCGCCGCTTTCCCCAGCAGCAAACCACATAGCGTTGGCGAGCTAAAGCGCGAAGAGATAAAGTCCAGCAGCTCCTGCGCGTGTTCTGATTGCGCCTGAATGTAGCGCACGGCTTCATCGTAGCGTTCCATATGCAGCAGACCAGAGAGCGTGGTCATGCGATTCAGTTGCTCGTGGCGCATAATGCGCAGGTTATCCACATAGCGTTTTACCTGGCTTAGCTGTGCGCTCAGCGTGTCTATTTCGTTGCGATCGCGAAAGGTAATCACCCAGCCCTGCAATTTATCTTCCAGCATGATGCGTACCCGGCTGGCAATCACCGTTAACTGATTAAAACGGCAAATCTCATCGTGCGTGTCGTTTTCCAGCATCATCGAACGGTCAAAAAACGGCACCGGGGAGATCACTTCAGCGATGTTTTGCCCGCGCAGCGCACGCGTTGGCTGGCTCAATCCCAGTAATTTGCGCGCTGCCTGGTTGATCACTTCAATACGCAGTTCGCTGTCAATCGCTATCACCCCTTCATAGATCGATTCCATCATCGCCTTTTGTTGGCGCACCAGCAGGCCAATCTCCCGCGGTTCAAGGGAGAAGATCTGTTTTTTAATGCTGCGGGTAAAGAACCAGGAAAAAATAAACAGCGCAGCCAGCAGCAATACAGCGGCAATAAAAATGTTGATCACTTTACCGAGCGTGATGGTATCGAGATAACTGGTCAGATACCCCACCGACACAATCCCGATCACGCGCCCGGCATCATCAAAAATCGGCGCTTTACTGCGTAACGAAATACCCAGCCCGCCTTTGCGGATAGTGGTGATGCTTTTCCCGTGCAACACCTCGGTATTATCGTCACCCACTAATGTTTTTCCGACCACATCAGAATGGACTGAATGAAATAAATGGATGCCTTTGTCATCGCCAATAACAATAAAGCTTGCATCGCTATGTGCCACCACTTTATGCATAAATTGCGCGATGGCTCGAATATCTTTATCGGCAACCGATTTGCGTAAATTCGGAATGATCGCTATTTCCTCGGCCTGTATTTTTGCCCGTGCGCTCATTTCCTGATATAGCTGGCGGCCGACATCCTTGTAATAATAAACGCCAAGCAGAACGAACAAACCGGAGAAAAAAAGCACCAGTGAAATAAAAAGTTTGATTTGGAACGAGACTTTCATGACGGTTCGCACAGCAGCCAGCAAAGCGCCAATGTAGCATCTTTTTGCGCGCGCGTACGCAGTTTACTGGAAACTTGTGATCCCTTGCACAGCCAGTGCTGAAGCGGAAAAATGGTCTGTTAAATATTCTTTTTTGGAAATGTTATTAACTTGTATTTCTATTTAAAAAAAACCATAAAAACCACGGCAATAATTAAGGCGTAAATCACACAAAATAAAAGAAACCTTAAAAACCATAGGAGCCATTAAAACTCCGGTTTTAATATGCTATTCCTCACATAAAGTACGCATTTAGCCCTTTACTCTACAGACACAAAATAACCAAGGGGCTTAATTATGAGCACAACTGACGATTCATTCTCTGTTACCTCTGAATCGCTGGCGATTCAAAAAACATCACTGAAGGATAAGTGGTGGCACATTATGGATACATGGAAAGTTGGGATTATTCCACTGCCATTATTCCTGCTGGCCGGTGCGTTAATTGCTATCGACTGTCTTGGCGGCAAGTTGCCGAGCGATATCGTCGTGATGGTGGCGACGCTGGCGTTCTTCGGCTTTGCCTGCGGTGAGTTCGGTAAACGTCTGCCGATCGTCGGCAAACTGGGCGCAGCGGCGATTTGCGCCACCTTTATCCCTTCGGCAATGGTTTATTACGGTTTGTTGCCGGACGTGGTGGTTGAGTCCACTACCAAGTTCTACAAATCAACCAACATCCTCTATCTCTACATCTGCTGCATCATTGTCGGCAGTATCATGAGCATGAACCGCACCACCCTGATACAGGGCTTCCTGCGTATCTTCTTCCCAATGGTTTGCGGCGAAGTGGTTGGCATGCTGGTGGGTATGGGCGTTGGCCTGGCGCTGGGTATGGAACCGTTCCAGATCTTCTTCTTTATCATTCTGCCAATCATGGCGGGTGGTGTAGGTGAAGGCGCGATTCCGCTCTCCATTGGTTACGCCACGCTGCTGCACATGGATCAGGGCGTCGCGCTGGGCCGTGTACTGCCGATGGTGATGCTGGGCGGTCTGACCGCAATCATTATTTCTGGCTGCCTGAACCAGTTGGGTAAACGCTTCCCGCATCTGACCGGCGAAGGCCAGCTGATGCCTAACCGTAGCAATGGTGATGAACAAGCGCCGGCTGCTCCCGCGTTTTCCGGTAAAACTGATGTCACCACCATCGCGGCGGGCGCACTGCTGGCAGTGTTGCTGTATATGATCGGTATGCTTGGCCACAAACTGATTGGCCTGCCTGCACCGGTCGGCATGCTGTTTGCCGCCGTGCTGGTTAAGCTGGCGCACGGTGTTTCTCCGCGCCTGCTGGAAGGTTCTCAGGTGGTGTACAAATTCTTCCAGACCTCTGTGACTTACCCAATCCTCTTCGCCGTGGGCGTGGCCATTACGCCGTGGGAAGAGCTGGTTCACGCTTTCACTCTCGATAACCTGCTGGTGATCGTGAGTACCGTTTCCGCGCTGGTTGCCACTGGTTTCTTCGTAGGTAAAAAGATTGGCATGCATCCAATTGATGTCGCCATCGTTTCCTGCTGCCAGAGCGGCCAGGGCGGTACAGGGGACGTTGCCATCCTGACTGCCGGTAACCGTATGAGCCTGATGCCGTTTGCACAGATTGCGACCCGTATTGGTGGTGCGATCAACGTGTCGGTATCGCTGCTGGTTCTTGGCAATTTCCTCGTCTGATTAAGCACTACAGGAACTGATATGAAACTCGCAAGCTTTGTCCATCAGGGGATCCGTAGCTACGGCATCGTGAAGGCTGATGGCGTCATCAATCTGGGCCAGCGCCTGGGCGACCGCTACGGTGATTTGAAATCGTTGCTAGCTGCCGATGCGCTGAGTGAGGCACAACAGCTGAGCGGTGAAGCGACGGATCTGCGCTTTGACGATCTCAACTTTCTGCCGGTTATTGAAAACCCGGGGAAAATTCTCTGTGTCGGCATGAACTACGCCGAGAAACGCAAAGAGTTCGATCAACATAACCCGGCGCCGACGCTGTTTGTGCGCTTCGCCGACTCGCAAACCGGGCATAACGCGCCGGTGCTGAAACCGCGTCACTCCAGCGAATTCGATTACGAAGGTGAGCTGGCAGTAATCATCGGTAAAGGCGGTGAAAACATCTCTCGTGACACAGCGTTAAGCCATGTCGCAGGTTACAGCTGCTATATGGATGGCTCTGCGCGTGACTGGCAGCATACCTGGTTCACTGCCGGTAAAAACTGGCGGCAGACCGGCGCTTTCGGCCCATGGATGACGACGGCAGATGAGATCCCCGATCCGCATCAGCTCACTATCCGCACGTGGTTGAATGGTCGCATGGTGCAGGACGACACCACCGCCAGCATGATCCACAAGGTCGCCGAGCTTATCGAGTACATCAGCACCTTTACCAGTCTGACG
This sequence comes from Kosakonia pseudosacchari, assembly GCF_015167415.1. Taxonomy (NCBI): domain Bacteria; kingdom Pseudomonadati; phylum Pseudomonadota; class Gammaproteobacteria; order Enterobacterales; family Enterobacteriaceae; genus Kosakonia; species Kosakonia pseudosacchari. Next base: position 4,091,879 of record NZ_CP063425.1, on the reverse strand, counting down.
CCGGGCGACGTCATCATCACCGGTTCACCGGGCGGTGTTGGTAAAAAGCGCAATCCACCGCTGTTTATGAAAGCAGGCGATCGCATCGAAGTGGAGATCGAAAATATCGGTCACCTCAGCAATGTGATCATCGAAGCGCCAGACCATGCGCTGACGGCAGCACACTAGAGACGAAGGCAATACGATGCAAGCACGACCCTCCATCGACTTCCGCGTTGCGGAAGTCAACGGCAATACTCAACGGCTGGCCTCTATCCGCACGTTGCTCGCAGACAGTGGTTTAGGTATGGACAGCGATATCACCACCTTCGTTGAAGCCTGGTCGGGAAACCGGCTGGTGGGTTGTGCAGGTCTCGCCGCCAACGTTATCAAATGTGTAACGGTTGAAGAACAGTTGCGTGGGGAAAACCTCAGTGCGCGGCTGCTGGCGGAAGTAGAGCACCTGGCGCTGGCGCGTGGACATTTTCATCTGTTCCTGTGCACGCGCCCCTGCAATCGGGAGCGTTTCCAGCACAGCGGTTTTTGGCCGATTGCCCAGAGCGGCAACAACGCGATATTGATGGAGAATACACCGTCTGGCATTCAGCGTTACTGCCGCACTTTGCAGGCGCGCCGCGTTGCCGGAAAGCGCATCGGCTCCATCGTGATGAACGCCAATCCCTTCACGCTGGGCCATCGGCATCTTGTTGAGCAGGCCGCACAGGCCTGCGACTGGCTGCACCTGTTTGTGGTGCGTGAAGATGCCTCGTTTTTTCCTTTCTCCGCACGGCTGAAAATGGTGAAAGCGGGTGTGGCGCACCTGCCCAATGTCACGGTTCACGAAGGCTCTCAGTACATTATTTCCCGCGCTACCTTTCCGGCCTATTTCCTCAAAGAGACCGGCAAAGTGCAGCAGGCGTGGAGTGAAATCGACCTGCTCATCTTCCGTAACCATATTGCTCCGGCGCTCGGTGTTACACACCGCTTTATCGGCAGCGAGCCGTTTTGCGATATCACCCGCCAGTACAACCAGACTATGCATCAGTTGCTGGCAGGTGCGGTCGAGGTGGTGGAAGTTTCGCGCATTAAAGCGACCGGCACCGCCATCTCTGCCTCGGAAGTGCGTCGTTTGCTTAAAACACACCAGTTTTCCCGTATTCGGGAAATTGTACCGGATACCACTTTTGCGCACCTTGAGTCTCATTACAGCGCGGAAGTCGCTTAAAAATCAGGAAAATAATTATGAAAATTGTAAGGGAGGCGCTGGCCGGGACGATGGAGTCCAGCGACCTGATGGTGAAAATCGCCCCCGCAGAAGGCGAGCTGGATATTGTTATCCATAGCGAGGTGATGAAGCAGTTCGGCGATCAAATCCGCAAGGTAGTGGATACCACGCTGCGCGCGATGGAAGTCCGCCAGGGCTTAATCATCATTGAAGATAAAGGCGCACTGGACTGCGTAATCCGTGCCCGTCTGCAAAGCGCCATTCTGCGCGCCGCCGAAGGCACCGAAATCGACTGGGGGAAACTGCTGTGAAAAAACTACGTCGTAGCATGCTGTTCCTGCCGGGCGCTAACGCCGCCATGCTCTCCACCGCTTTTATCTACCGTCCTGATTCGATCATGTTCGACCTGGAAGACGCGGTAGCGTTGCGCGAAAAAGACACTGCGCGTTTGCTGGTGTTCCACGCACTGCAACATCCGATGTATCAGGATATGGAAACCGTGGTGCGTATTAACCCGCTGAACACGCCGTTTGGCCTGCCTGATCTGGAAGCGGTGGTTCGCGCCGGTGTTGATGTGGTGCGTTTACCGAAAACGGATACGCCGGAAGATATCTACGAACTGGAACGCCACCTGGAGCGTATCGAGCTGGCCTGCGGGCGCGAGGTGGGTTCCACCCGCGTGATGGCGGCGATTGAATCGGCGATTGGCGTCATTAATGCCGTCGCGATTGCGCGTAGCTCGCAGCGCTTAATTGGCATCGCGCTCGCCGCGTTTGACTACGTGATGGATATGCAAACCGAGCGTGGCGACGGCACTGAACTGTTCTATGCGCGCTGCGCCGTACTGCACGCTGCGCGCGCCGCCGGGATTGATGCGTTCGACGTAGTGTGGTCAGACGTCAATGATGAAGCCGGTTTCCTGCGCGAAGTCGATCTGGTGCGCAAAATGGGTTTCAACGGCAAGTCACTGATCAACCCGCGTCAAATCGATCTTCTGCATAACGCCTATGCACCAACCCAGCAGGAAGTGGATCACGCGAAAGTGGTTATCGAAGCGGCGGAAGAGGGCGAACGCAATGGCCTCGGCGTGGTTTCGCTGAACGGCAAAATGATTGACGCCCCCATTATTAATCACGCGCAGATGGTGCTGGAACGTGCGGCTGCGTCCGGCGTGCGTCGTTAAGGACAGAACAATGAATCAAACAGAGCTTCTTCACGTTAATTTTCCCCATCTGCGTGATTTAAAACCCTTTGAAAGCGCTCACGCGGCAACACCGTGGCTGGCGGATATCAACACCAAACACACGCGCAAACTCTGCGCGACGCTGGAAGACGCGATTGACCGCAGTGGTCTGAAAGACGGTATGACTATCTCTTTCCACCACGCATTTCGCGAAGGCGATCGCGTGATCAACAACGTTGTGGCAACGCTGGCGCGTCTGGGTTTTAAAAACCTGACGCTGGCTTCCAGTTCGCTGATGACCTGCAACGATGCGCTGATCGAACATATTCAGAACGGTGTAATTTCGCGTATTTACACCTCCGGGATGCGCGGCAAGCTGGCAGATGCGATCTCTCACGGCCTGATGGCGGAGCCCGTTCAGATTCACTCTCACGGCGGCCGCGTGAAGCTGTTGCAGGATGGCGAGCTGAACATCGATGTCGCTTTCCTCGGCGTGCCGTGCAGCGATGAGTTCGGTAACGCCAACGGCACTCAGGGGAAATCCTGTTGTGGCTCGCTGGGTTACGCGATGGTGGACGCGCAGTTCGCCAAAAAAGTGGTGTTATTGACCGAAGAGCTGGTGCCGTTCCCGAACATGCCGGCGAGCCTTGGTCAGGATCAGGTTGATCTGATCGTGCAGGTAGAAAGCGTGGGCGATCCGGCGAAAATCAGCGTCGGTGCGGCGCGCGTCACCAGCAATCCGCGCGAACTGATGATCGCCCGTTACGCAGCGGATGTGATCGAGCACTCCGGTTATTTCAAAGAGGGTTTCTCCATGCAGACCGGCTCCGGCGCAGCAGCGACCGCAGCGACGCGCTTCATGGAAGAAAAAATGGAGCGCCACGGGGTAAAAGCTCGTTTCGCGCTTGGCGGCATCACCGGTAGCCTGGTGGATCTGCATGAGAAAGGGCTTATTGAAAAATTGCTGGATACGCAGTGTTTCGATGGCCAGGCGGCGGCGTCATTGCACCGTAACCCGAACCATGTCGAGATCTCCACCAACGTCTATGCCAACCCGGGCGGTAAAGCGGCCAGTTGCGATCAACTGGATGTGGTGATCCTCAGCGCGCTGGAGATTGATGTCGACTTCAATGTTAACGTCATCACCGGTTCTGATGGCGTGATGCGTGGTGCCTCCGGTGGTCACTGCGATGTTGCGGCAGCGGCAAACCTCACCATTGTCGTAGCCCCCTTGCTGCGTAGCCGCATTCCTACCGTTGTAAAACGCGTGACCACGTTGCTGACACCAGGGGAAAGCATCGACGTGCTGGTCACCGATCACGGCATCGCGGTTAACCCGGCGCGCCCGGATATTCGCGAACGTTTACTGGCGGCAGGGCTGAAAATCGTCGATATCGAAGCGCTTTACCAGCGTGCGATTTCACTGACCGGTGAACCGAAACCGATCGCGTTTACCGACCGCATTGTTGGCGTGATCCGCTATCGCGACGGCAGCGTGATCGATGTGGTTCGTCAGGTTAAAGAGGACAATCTATGACCACACTGACGCCCGTGAGAGCGGGCGTCAGCCTTGAGGCGCTGCTGGCGGCGAAAGATAGCCGCGCGGCGCGTCAGGCTGACTGGCTCACTCACTATCAACAACCGGTTATTTCGCTGACGCTGGTCACCCCTGGCGCGGTAAAAGACAGTATTCGCTACCGCAATACCATGGGCGTGGCACTCCAGGCCTGCGACCAGTTGCTGTGGCAAAACCACTGGCGCGTGCTGGACAGGCAGGTGTTATGGCTGCCAACCGGCGCGGAAGCGCTGTGGTGCGTGGAGCACCCGGCGGTAGAAATCAAAGCGCAGTGCGTGGAGATGGAACAGACTCATCCGCTTGGCAGGCTATGGGATTTTGATGTGTTTTGCCCGAAAGAGGGGCAGGTTGGGCGGCATTCGCTGGATTTAAATACCCGTCGCTGTCTGGTATGTGATGAACCTGCACACGGCTGTGCGCGCTCGCGTCGCCATCCGGTAGAAGACGTCGTCGCTCGCGTGGAGAGGTTAATTGATGGCTGGTTTGCTCGCGACTAAATCCGCCATTGCTGACGTGCCTGAGCTCGCGGCACAGGCGTTGCGCCTTGAGCTGGATTTAACCCCCAAACCGGGGCTGGTGGACAGGGCGAATAACGGTTCGCACCAGGATATGGATCATGCGCTGTTTTTAAAAAGTATTGCGGCGATTACGCCGTGGTTCACGATGTTTGCCGGGGCGGGAAAAGCCCATGCGCAGAAACCGGCCAGTGAGCAGCTACGGCTGCTGCGCCCGATGGGTATTGCCTGCGAGCAAGCGATGTTCACGGCGACAGATGGTGTGAACACACATAAGGGCGGCATTTTTTCTCTTGGCCTGCTCTGTTTTGCGGCCGGGCGTTTGCAAGGACAAGGGCGCATTGTTAGCGCTGACGCGCTTTGCCAGCAGGTAAGTGAAATCTGCTGTGGATTAGTGGCGCGTGAGCTGGATGGCCGCCCACAGGCTATAACGGCGGGTGAAAAACAGTTTCGCCAGTATGGGCTGACGGGCGCACGCGGTGAAGCGGAGCAGGGGTTTATCACCGTGCGCCGCGCGGTGTTGCCGTTCTGGCATCAGGAGCAAGGGGAGCGGCGGTTACACAATGCGCTGCTGCGCCTGATGGCCGCGAACCGTGACAGCAATCTGGTTTCTCGCGGCGGTATTGAAGGGCTGCGCTACGTCCAGGATTATGCGGCGAGATTGCTGGCAACAGGTTGGGATAGCGATGCGCTGCGCGAAATGGATAGTGCGTTAATGGCTCGCCGGTTAAGTCCCGGCGGTAGCGCGGATTTGCTGGCGGTGGCCTGGGTTCTTGGTGAGCTGTAAGCTGGCTATAAAAAACTATCTCATAGCAGATGGCACTGGTTGCACCTCAGAAGGGCGCAATCAGTACCCTAATAAAAAGTCCCTGCCTGTTCTGAACGATTTCACTCAAAAGATAATAAGCTAAAGCCTGCGGCTAACCACCTCCGCTAAAAGAGGGGGAAAATGACCATAAAAAAACCCGGCATTCAGGCCGGGTTTTGTCTTTGCCTCTTTTACCGCCTTCAAAGCGGCGGTGAAGGGGCTCAGGCTTTCTGCGCGACGCCTGCCGGTTCGCGGACGTGTTTGTATTTAAACAGCATTACGAAGGCAAAGGCCAGCACCAGTGAGTAACCCGCGAAAATCAGCCACACGGTTTTCCAGTCGGTGATGCCCGCCGTGGTGTAGATCTCAACCACTTTGCCGCTCACCATCCCGCCGAGAATACAGCCGAAGCCGTTGGTCATCATCAGCAACATACCCTGCGCACTGGCACGGATAGCCGGATTCACCTCTTTCTCCACGAATACCGAGCCGGAGATATTAAAGAAGTCGAACGCGCAACCGTAAACGATCATCGACAGCACCAGCAACACGGTACCGAACGGCGTCGGGTCGCCATAGGCAAACAGACCAAAACGCAGTACCCAGGCGATGATACTGATCAACATGACGTTCTTGATGCCGTAACGGCTCATAAAGAACGGGATCGCCAGAATAAACGCGGTTTCGGAAATCTGCGAAATCGACATCATCACCGAAGCATGGGTCACGATGAAGCTATCGGCAAACAGCGGGTTCGCGTCGAAGCTGTGCAGGAAGGTGTTGCCGAACATGTTGGTGATCTGCAGCTCGGCGCCCAGCAGCATTGAGAAGATAAAGAAGATCGCCATGCGCTTGTTTTTAAACAGCGCGAAAGCGTTCAGGCCCAGCATCTCCACCCAGGTCTGTTTCTCTTTGCTTTTCGCAACCGGCATATGCGGCAGCGTCAGAGAGAACAGGCTCAGCACCAGCGACAGCGCCGCGCCAATGTAGAGCTGCATGTGGCTCAGTTCGAAACCGGAGAAGCTCACCGCCCACATCGCCAGAATAAAGCCGATGGTGCCCCAGATACGAATCGGTGGGAAATCGGTCACAATATCGTGGCCTGCGGATTTCAGGCGGAAGTAAGAAATGGTGTTTACCAGGCCCAGCGTTGGCATGTAGGCCAGCGAGTTAAGCAGGATGATGGCGAACATAGCGCCTGGCGTGGTGACACCCGCGGCGATAAATAACGTAATCGCGCCAACCAGATGACACAGGGCATAAACCCATTTTGCGCTCAGCCACTTATCCGCAACGATACCGAGCAGCGTTGGCATCAGCAGTGATGCAATACCCAGCGAGCTATACACCGCGCCAATTTCCGCGCCCTGGAATTTCAGGGTAACGAACATATAAGAGCCAAGCGTAGTCAGCCAGCTTCCCCACAGGCAGAACTGCAGAAAGATAATGACTTTCAGCTGCAGCTTAAGATTCATGCTAATTTCCTCACAAAGGAGAGTGATAGATGTTGGAATGGGCACAATTGCGTTTGTTATGTGTCAGGATTCTACCATCTACGGGGTGGCGAATTTGTTATGCCCGACATAAAAATGCAAACTTCCTCTGATTGCATTTTTATATGGTGACGGATCTCACACTTTAGCGCAACCGTTTGCATCACTCACATGAATACCTTATGCCTCTTTCGTCGGGACAGACGAAAGAGGCAGCAGATTAGTTGCGACGGTAGGTTTTCTGCGCAGCGTTAACTTTGTAGAGATAGCGGCGAGATTCCGCCGAGGGGTGACGCGTGGTGAGGGTTTGATACACATCTCCCGGCGTCATGGTGTTGATGATATTTGCCGCCTGCACTTTATCGGCGGAAAAGACGCGCAATACGCTTCCGGCACCGCCGTTATAAGCGGTAATGACCGCATAGCGCCGTGATGTTGGGTTAGTAATACCGGCGAGATAAATGTTATTCAACATCGCCAGGTAGGCAGTGCCTGTATCAATGTTACTTTGCGGATCAAATAGATAACTGCGATCGGGCGTACCAGATTTCCCCTGCGCGCGGAATACATCTTTACCCGCGCTGTGCTGCACAACCTGCATTAATCCCAGCGCATCGGAACGGCTCACGGCGTACGGGTTAAAGGACGATTCGGTTTGCATGATCGCCAGAATCAGCGATTCGTCGACGCCATACTTATGCGACGCTTTGCGCACCATCCCGACGTATTTATGTGCGCGTTTATCCAGGTGGTTTGGCACCAGGTTAATCGTCACGCTGTAGATCATGCGTAAACCATTGCTGCGGCTTTTCAGACGCGTTTGCAGCAAATAGTCCGCAAACTGCGCTGCACGCCATTGCCAGCGAATGGCTTCACCATTGTTATCCACCACCTGGCCATACAGGAACGGCTCTTTCGAGATCTGAATATCGTCGACATCGGAGTAAAGATCGATTGAACCCGGATCGTCGCCCATCAGCAATGTTTTGATAATCGCCTGGCGCAGATGCGCCGCAGGTTCGGTGCCGGAGATAGTCTCGACGGTGATCGTCCCCTCATCGAAGTTGATGTGGCTGCGGGTTTGGTACTGATCGGTATATTTAACGTAGTCCTTCGGACCTGCGATCAGAACCTCGTTAAATCCCCATAAATTCTCAATATTATGGGCAAATTGACCCATCAGGATGTCAAAACCGTTGGTGTCTTTAATCCAGGCTTCGTTGTAGTCGTCGCCCGTTTTATTCGAACTGGAACAAGAAATCAGCAACGGCGCAATAATCGCTAGCGCTAAATATTTTTTCATCATTCCGGGATGCAATTGTGTTGGTGTGTTAGCGCCGGTGTCCTCTGCGCACTGGCAATGCCTTCCCATGCTTTCGCGGCATTACCAGCGATTGCGCGTAAACAGCGGCTTATTTTTTTTCTGGCGGCGTATAGCCTTCAATGTGCACATCTTTGCCTTCAAACAGGAAATTAACCATCTCCTCTTCCAGCAATTTACGGTGCTCGGTGTTCATCATGTTGAGTTTTTTCTCGTTGATCAGCATGGTTTGCTTATGCTGCCACTGCTTCCAGGCCTCTTTCGAGATCTCGTTGTAAATGCGTTTTCCGAGTTCGCCCGGATAGAGCTGGAAGTCTTGTCCTTCCGCTTCGCGTTGCAGGAAGGTACAAAAAATAGTTCTGCTCATTAAATAATCCTCTTTGCTTGCGCGCCTAACGGACTTCGGCGCGTAATTGCTGTATCAGGCGTTCCACGGGAGCCGCCAGACCGACGGATGGCGGTTGCGCTAAGTTATACCAAAGACCTGCGCCCTCATCCATGCAAGACGAGAACGAGGACACGCCAAGCCACATAGGCACAATATCCAGATGGAAATGGCTAAATGTATGGCGAAACGCCACAAGTTGGCTGAGATTATCAGCGCTAATCTTCCTCTGCGCCAGCCAGGCCCGCAGGCTGGCCTCATCGCTGAACTGTGGGAAGCAGAATAACCCGCCCCACAGCCCACTTGGTGGGCGCTGCTCAAGATACACCTCGCCTTCGTGCTGCATCAGCAGAAAATACCCGGTGCGTTCTGGCAGCGTCTGTTTCGGTTTTTTCCCCGGATAATGCGCCCAGGTGCCGGAAGCATAAGCTTCACAGCCCGTTTGCAGCGGGCAGAGTTCACATTTCGGTTTCGAACGGGTGCAAACCATCGCGCCGAGATCCATCATCGCCTGGTTAAAGCGCTCGACGCCTTGAGCCGGGGTGACGTCTGTGCTGATCTCCCACAAACGCTTTTCCACCTCTTTTTTACCCGGCCAACCGCCAACCGCGTAGCAACGCGCCAGCACGCGCTTTACGTTGCCATCAAGAATTGGAAAATGTTTGCCCAGCGACAAAGAGAGAATTGCGCCAGCGGTCGAGCGGCCAACGCCCGGCAACGCAGCAACTTCCTCGAACGTTTCCGGAAAACGTCCCGCGTGCTGGTTTGCGACCTGCTGTGCGGCTTTATGTAAGTTGCGGGCGCGGGCGTAATAACCCAGCCCGGTCCATAAATGCAGCACTTCATCCAGCGGCGCGTTCGCCAGATCGGTCACTGTTGGAAAACGCGCCATAAAGCGCTGGAAGTAGGGGATTACGGTTGTCACTTGCGTTTGTTGCAACATCACTTCCGATAGCCATACTTTGTAAGGCGTTTTTTCAATTTGCCAGGGCAGGGTTTTTCGCCCGTATTTGTCGTACCAGCCCAGCACCTGGGCTGAAAATTGAGACGCTTGCATGGTCACCAGAATCACGTAATCAGGGGCGAAGATTGCAGCACAGAGGCGATGAGCTGTAAACCGGAACTTTCCGGTGCTTGCATCGGGCGATGAACTTTGGATAATGCCCGTTTCCTGAACACTCTCACAAGCAGATCACTTTATGAATAACGACGTCATTTCACCGGAATTTGATGAAAACGGCCGCCCGTTGCGCCGCATTCGCAGCTTTGTCCGTCGGCAGGGCCGCCTGACAAAAGGGCAGCAACACGCGCTGGATAATTACTGGCCGGTGATGGGCGTTGAGTTCACAGAACAGCCGCTTGATTTCACCGCGCTGTTTGGCCGCACTTCCCCGGTTACGCTGGAGATTGGTTTTGGTATGGGCGCGTCGCTGGTTGAAATGGCGAAAACGCGACCGGATCAGGATTTCCTCGGCATTGAAGTGCACTCGCCGGGCGTTGGCGCTTGCCTCTCCTCCGCTCATGAAGAGGGCGTGGAAAACCTGCGCGTAATGTGCCACGACGCGGTGGAAGTGTTGCACAAGATGATTCCTGACAATTCTTTGAACATGGTGCAGCTCTTTTTCCCTGACCCGTGGCACAAAGCGCGTCATAATAAACGCCGCATCGTTCAGGTACCCTTTGCTGAACTGGTGAAAAGCAAGCTCAAGCTGGGCGGCGTGTTTCATATGGCGACAGACTGGGAAGCCTACGCACAGCATATGCTGGAAGTGATGACGTCCATCGACGGTTACAAAAACCTGTCGGCGACCAACGACTTTGTGCCGCGTCCAGCGTCGCGCCCGGTAACCAAATTTGAACAGCGTGGCCATCGTCTTGGTCACGGTGTATGGGACTTAATGTTCGAGAGGGTGAAATAATGGCAACAAACCGCAGCCGTCGTTTGCGTAAAAAAATGCACATCGATGAATTTCAGGAACTGGGTTTTTCTGTTGCATGGCGCTTCCCGGAAGGCACCAGCGAAGAGCAGATTGATAAAACGGTTGATGACTTTATTCAGGAAGTGATTGAGCCGAACAAGCTGGCGTTTGACGGTAGCGGTTATCTGGCGTGGGATGGTCTGATCTGCCTGCAAGAGATTGGCAAATGTACTGAAGAGCATCAGGCTATCGTGCGTAAATGGCTTGAAGAACACCAGGTGACCGAGGTGCGCGTCAGCGAACTTTTCGACGTTTGGTGGGACTAACTAAAGCATAAGGGGCCAGCATTTGCTGGCCCGTTTTGTCTCTACAGGAGTTTATATGATGCGCAAAACGCTACTGGCGGCGGCTCTAACGCTTACAGCATTCGCGGCTCAGGCCGACTATCAATGTAGCGTCACGCCGCGTGACGATGTGATCATCAACCCGCAAACCGTGCAGGTGAAAGGGGAGAACGGCAATCTGGTTATCACACCGGATGGCAATGTGATGTTCAACGGCAAACAACCGACACTTACCGCCGCTCAGCGCGAGCAGGCGAAAGATTACCAGGCAGAACTGCGCAGCGCGCTGCCGTGGATTGACAATGGTGCGCGCAGCCGCGTGGAGAAAAACCGCATCGCGCTGGATAAAATCATCGTTAAAGAGGTCGGTGAAAGCAGCAGCATGCGTAATCGCCTGACCAAGCTTGATGCGCAATTAAAAGAGCAGATGAATCGCATTATTGAGCATCGTAGCGATGGTCTGACCTTCCACTATAAAGCGATTGAGCAAGTCCGCGCGGACGGCCAGCAACTGGTGAACCAGGCGATGGGCGGTATTCTGCAGGACAGCATTAATGAAATGGGCGCGAAAGCCGTGCTGAAAAGCGGCGGCAACCCATTACAAAACGTCTTAGGCAGCCTTGGCGGTCTGCAAACCGCTATCCAGAACGAATGGAAAAACCAGGAAGCGGATTTTCAGCAGTTCGGGAAAGATGTCTGTAAGCGAGTAGTGACACTGGAAGAGAGCCGTAAAGCCTTAGCCGCTCAGTTGAAGTAATGCCACGACACAGCCTTCTCTTTTAAGGGATGGCTGTGTGTTTATATATATTCAATTACTCTTTATTATTTTCTTAATTATATACAGATAATCCTTATTTCTTTTTCCCTTAATTATAGACAGGTAATCCTTGTCTCTTTTTCTAACTCACTGTAATTTTTAATATAAATAAAAAATTAGGTGGTCAATTAAAATAAAATCTGCGGAACTACAGAGCCTGGTGGGTTTTGGATAAATAGCGGCAATTTCTGTACCTTAATAGATGTTTGATTTGCTTACGGGAGGTTCCTGTTGATGTTAATATCGTAGCTTCAAATCATGGACTCGATTTTTATGAAAATAATCTTATGTCATCATTAAATACCAAACCTGAACAAGCTCCTTCTTTTTATGAGAATCATCCTGTTCCGTTTAAAGCGAATGAAATTGACCTGCTAAGTTTGGCAGGTATTTTATGGAAAGGTAAAGTTTTCATTATCGCGACGGTGCTGTTGTTTGCTGTTGCTGGCTTTTTGATTGCCGCATTATTGCCACAGAAATGGACCAGTCAGGCAGAGGTGACTGCGGCAGAAAAAATCCAGTGGACGGAATTACAGAAAACGCTGGTTGCGCTGCAAGTACTTGATGTAAAAGTACCTGTTGATGCTAATGAGATATTTAATCTTTTCCTGAAAAAATTTAATTCTCAGTCTTTGAAAGAAGAGTTTCTTGCCTCCTCTCCACTGGTTTTGGGGAAATTACAAGATCAGAATGTTGATCAACACGAATTGCGCCGCGCCGTCGTGTTGTTGTCTGAAAAAATCAAAGCCGTTAATAGTATCAAACCGGGCAGTGTTGACACTTCGCCCTACGCTTTATGGTCGCTGAGTTTCACTGCACCGAGCGCGCCGGAAGCGCAGCAGGTGCTCCAAAACTATATCGACTATGTGTCAGCGCAGGTGGTGAAAGAGACGCTGGATACCCTGCGTAGTGACGTCGAAGTACGTAAAAATTACGAAAAAAACCTGCTGGAAATGGACCGGGTGCGGATTACCACAAAACACGACACCAATATCAAGCGCCTGAATTACTCACTGGAAGTTGCCAATGCAGCTGGAATCAAGCGCCCGGTCTACAGTAATGGGCAATCCGTACAAGATGATCCTGATTTTTCTATCGCGCTGGGTGCGGATGGGATCGCAGAAAAGCTGAGAATTGAAAAGTCGCTCAAAGATGTAACTGAGTTAAACGCGGAATTCCAGAATCGGGAATATACATTGTCGGAGCTGGAAAAGGTGAACATCAAAGATATTGAGTTTTCCCCTATCAAATACCAGCTGACACCCTCCCTTCCAATGAAAAAAGATGGTGCGGGCAAGGCGTTAATTCTGGTATTGGCGGCAATGATCGGCGGGATTATTTCGTGTGGTATTGTGCTGCTGCGCCACGCAATGCATCAGCGTAATATTCTGTAATGACAGGTTGTTCCCAGGCTGGCTGTTCAAATAACCGAACAGCCAGCGTCTTAATTATTCGGCAAGAAATAGTTCCAGCAGGGAATTAAGAAATAACTTACCGTGTTCTGTTATCTGCCAGTTCTCTTCACTTTCCGTCAAATAATTCAGCTTCAGCGCTTCCTCAATTTGCGGACGAATAGCGCGTTCATCCAGCCCGGTATAGCGTGAAAATTCTGCTCGCGGTGCGGGTTCCAGCAGGCGAAAACGGTTCATAAAGAACTCAAACGGTTTATCTTGCGCCTCCACATCGTGCAGCTTATCCCGGTAATTACCCTGCATATAACCGCGTGGATGGCGGGTTTTTGCCGTCCGCAGAATACGCCCATCCGGAAACGTCACTTTCCCGTGAGCGCCACAACCAATCCCCAGATAGTCGCCAAAACGCCAGTAATTAAGATTGTGCTGGCACTGGTAACCGGGCTTCGCGTAAGCCGAGGTTTCATATTGCTGATACCCGGCGGCGGTCAGGATCTGGTGTCCCTGTTCGAAGATATCCCAGAGCGCATCGTCGTCTGGCAGCACCGGAGGCCGTGAGCCAAACAGCGTATTGGGTTCAATGGTGAGCTGGTACCACGACAAATGCGGCGGGTTGAGCGCAATCGCCTGTCGCAAGTCATCCAGCGCTTCTTCCAGCGACTGATCCGGCAACCCGTGCATTAAATCAAGGTTAAAGCTGCGTAGCCCCAGCCCGCTCGCCAGGTTGGCTGCGCGTTTGGCTTCCTGCGGACCGTGAATACGCCCGAGGCGCTGTAACTTCGTTTCGCTAAAACTTTGTACGCCAATAGAAATGCGGTTCATGCCGGCTCGTTGATACTCGACAAAGCGGTCGGCCTCTACGGTGCCGGGGTTGGCCTCCATGGTGATTTCCGCATCAGGCGCGAGCGGCAAACGCGCACGCACGCCATCCAGCAACGTTTGCATTGCCGGGCCAGAGAGCAGGCTCGGCGTACCGCCACCAATAAAAATGGTCTTTATTTCACGTCCCTGCGCCCAGGCGACATCAGCATCGAGATCGTTAAGCAAATGCTGAACATAGTCATCGTGCGGCACTTCGCCCTTCAATGCATGGGAATTGAAATCGCAGTACGGGCATTTCTGCACGCACCACGGAATATGTATATAAAGGCTCAGAGGCGGCAAATCAGCCATTACGCAGTGCTTCCAGTAACAGTTTCAACGCTTGTCCACGGTGGGAGATCGCGCTTTTTTCTTCGCGCGTCAGTTCCGCCGCGGTTTTGCCCTCAGCAGGGACAAAGAAAATCGGATCGTAGCCAAAACCGCCATTACCCGCAGCCTGCCGCGTGATCACGCCTGACCAGCTGCCGTGGCACACCAGTGGGGTCGGGTCATCCGCATGACGCATATAGACCAGTACGCAGTGGAATTGCGCTTTGCGCTCAGCGTCCGGCACATCTTTTAGCGCGTCGAGCAGCTTTTCCAGGTTTTGCTGGTCGCTGGCATCAACCCCAGAATAACGGGCGGAATAAATCCCCGGCGCGCCGCCAAGGGCATCGACAGCGAGGCCGGAATCATCGGCAATGGCAGGAAGTCCAGTGACCTGGGATGCATGGCGCGCTTTGAGGATGGCGTTTTCAATAAACGTCAGGCCGGTCTCTTCTGCAGACTCCACGCCCAACTCAGTTTGTGCGACAACATCAAAGCCAAAATCATTCAGCAGCGAGGCCAGCTCGCGCACTTTACCGGCATTACCGGTAGCGAGGACAACTTTTTGCATAGCGGATCCTAATGTATCAGCGCCGCGACTTCCGTCGGGATCTGTTGCGGATGTGAGATTTTAATCTGTTTGTGGCGGCCCAGTTCGCCTTTTTCAATCACGACCTGGTTTTTTGCCACGCGGAACTGCTTAGCGAGGAATTTTACCAGGTGCGCATTGGCCTGGCCGTCCACTGGCGGGGCGGTGATGGCGACTTTTAGCTCGTCGCCATGCAGCCCGATAATGGTGTCACGGCTGGCTTTGGGCTGAATATACAGCCGCAACACCAGCCCGTCTTCACAGGTAACAACGGCACTCATAGTGCCATCCACAGCCCCGGCAGCAGAATATCGCCGGTAGATTGCAGCAGTTCCGCAATCCCCATATTCAGAACGTACAGCAGCAGCACCAGAATCATCGGTGAAAAATCGATACCGCCCATGGCCGGCAGCAGACTGCGGATCGGCCGCAGCAGCGGTTCGGTCAGCTGCATGAGCACATATTCCACCGGGCTGCGTCCCTGGCTCACCCAACTCATGATGGCCATTACCAGCAGTACCCAGAAAATCATCAAGCCGATGGTTTTCAGTAAAATCAGCAGGGCGGAAATCCAGATGATCGGCTGGAAGGTGATCACCATAAAAATCAGTATCGCTTTAATAAACGACAGAACAAAAGCTATCAGCAGCGAAGCGCTATCCAGCGGCCCCATTGCGGGCAACACGCGGCGCAGCGGTCCGACAATCGGCTGCGTGGCTTTAACCACGAACTGCGAAAACGGGTTGTAAAAATCGCAGCGTGCCCACTGCATCCAGACACGTAACAGCAGAACCATTGTGTAGAGTTCAATCACTGTCGAGAGCAGGAAAGTCAACGTCTTCATGGCGTTCCTCAGTTTTCCTTAATTTTTCGTGTAATCGCGCGCACCAAAAATGGCCGTACCAATGCGCACCATCGTGCTTCCCGCCGCAATGGCGGCGGTCATATCGTCGGACATGCCCAATGACAGGGTATCCACCGTCGGATAGCGTGTTTTTAACGCTTCAAATGCTACAGCCATTTGCCGTGCCACGGCAAACTGGCGTTCGTAATCTGCTTGCGGCGCGGGTATCGCCATCAATCCTCGCAGACAAACGCCGGGTAGCTCGGCCACCTGAGCGGCCAGCGCATCCAGCTCGTTGAGCGCAATCCCGGATTTGCTCTGCTCATCGCTGATGTTGATTTGGATAAGCACATTCAGCGGCGCTAACGTTGCCGGGCGCTGTTCGCTTAAACGGCTGGCAATGCGCAGCCTGTCTATCGTGTGGCACCAGTCGAAGTTCTCCGCCACCAGACGGCTTTTGTTGGACTGTAGCGGGCCAATAAAGTGCCATTGCAGACCCTGAACGCCCAGTTGTCGGAAGTGGTTAATTTTATCCACCCCTTCCTGAACATAGTTTTCGCCAAAAGCATGTTGCCCGGCATTGATCGCTTCTGCGACAGCGCTCGCAGGTTTGGTTTTGCTCACTGCAAGCAGCGTCACTTCTTCTGAAGCCCGGCCGCAGCGTGTTGCGGCGGCTGAGATTTTGTCCCGGACCTGTGCCAGGTTATGCGCAATATCGTTCATGATTCCAGGATGGCTATATGGATATAGAAGAAATAGTGGCGCTTAGTGTAAAGCATAATGTCTCGGATCTACACCTGTGCAGTGGCTCAGTGCCGCGCTGGCGGCAGCAAGGACGGCTGGAACCCGCGCCGTTTGAAATAACCGATCTCGCCGGGCTGATTGAACAGCATCTGAATACTGCTCAGCAGCGTCTGTGGCGAGAGCGGGGGCAGGTGGATTTTGCCCTGACGACAGCCGCAGGACACAGGCTGCGGGCCGGTGCCTTTACGCGTCACGGTGGCGTTTCGCTGGCGTTACGCTTGCTGCCGCAAAGCTGTCCATTGCTGAGTGAACTGGATGCGCCCGTATCGCTGAGTGAATTGCTTGGGCGGGAAAACGGCCTGATCCTGGTGACGGGCGCAACTGGCAGCGGCAAATCCACCACCCTGGCGGCCATGGTGGATTACCTGAATCAACATAACGATGGGCATATTCTCACGCTGGAAGATCCGATCGAGTTTGTTCACACCAGCAATCGCTGCTTAATTCAGCAGCGGGAAGTCGGTCTGCATTGCCTGTCATTTGCTGACGGCCTGCGCGCGGCGCTGCGTGAGGATCCGGATGTGATCCTGCTCGGCGAGCTGCGCGACAGCGAAACCATTCGCCTGGCGCTGACCGCCGCTGAAACCGGGCATCTGGTGCTGGCGACGCTGCATACGCGCGGTGCGGCACAAGCGGTAGAGCGGCTGGTCGATAGCTTTCCGGCGCAAGAAAAAGATCCTGTGCGCAGCCAGCTGGCGGGGAGCCTGCAGGCGGTACTGGCGCAAAAACTTGAGGCGGACAAGCGAGGAGGGCGAGTGGCGTTATTCGAGTTGCTGATTAACTCTCCGGCGGTGGCGAGCCTGATCCGCGAAGGCAAAACGCACCAGTTACCCGGCGTGATGCAAACCGGGCAACAGGCGGGAATGCAAACGTTCGCACAAAGCCACCAACAGCGTGTGCTGCAAGGCTGGCTTTAGCGGATGTTTAGCGAGTAAACCGCAGGCAGCGCGCCTGCTGTTTTCAGGATCTCCAGCCTGACGCTGCGTATCGTCAGCGGCACTGCAAGGCTATGCTGGCACACCGAGTGGTGATTGTTTTCCACGTCAGCCAGAAGCCGTTCGTCGGCCCAAAGGCGGTAGTGCGTGATGCAGTGTGGCGTTACGGCATAGTGATGACCCATCTGGACTGACTCCATCGCGTTATCGAAGTCGTTGTCCTGTACCAGCGTTAAATGCTGCAACGTTTGCGGCTCCGCCCAGCGCCAGATGATTTCCGGCGCGACATCGTCAGCGGCGGGTGTCCATGCATTGATTTGCTGCTCCGGACGCAAGCGGCCATTTAATACATTCTGCGCACACCAGGCATTCAGTGGCTGGCTGAAACGCAGGGCAGGGAAGATCTGCTGCGGGTGACGGCGCGGTAGCCAGAAATCGAACTCGTCGACGCCATAATCGCCGTCTGCGACCTGGCGGGTGTGTTTTGCCACGCGGGCGTTAAGGCTGTTAAAGACCGTCATAATGCCCGGCAGGAGGGTACTCGTGAGCGCAATTTCGATACCTTCCTGCGCGTCGAAAGCGACAAACACGTACTGGTCGCGATCGCTTTGCCAGTTGAAAGCCAGGGTGTACTCGGCTTCACCGGAGACCTGAAGTACGCTTTCGTCGTATTGATAGTCTGGGGTGAAGTTCCCGGCGCGTGCGCTGCCAAGCAGTGAAACCGCCAGTGGTTGCGGTGTTGATGCCCGTAAACGCAGCGTCATCTCGGGTAGTTGCGCGCCCGCGCGTACGGGTAACAGTAACGCCATGCGTTCCGAAAGCGGCTGCCAGGTGCCGTTGGGTTTCAGCTCGCTCAGTTGGTATTCGCTGCTGGCGCTGACGGTGGCGCCAGCAGCCGGGTCGTTCAGCCACTGACGTGGGATATAGCAGCCAGTGGCCTGTAAATGCTGCTGCAAAGCGCTGATATGCTCCCGCTGCGCCAGTTCACGCGGCAGCAGGTTAAGGGCTTTACATTGCGCCGCAGCGCGCCCGACAACTTCGCCCAATAGACCGCAGGTACACATTACGCGAGCGCTGCCGAAGGCGACATGCGAGGCGGAGATGAGCCGCCCGGTAAGCAATAAGTTATCGAGTGAGCGGCTGTAAAGGCTGCGAAACGGAATGGTGTAGGTGCCTTTGCTGTGAAACTGTCGGCAGCCGTCGTGAGTGCTGTAAACGCCATCAGCCGGGTGCAAATCTATCGACCAACCGCCATAACCCACGGCGTCGTAATGATCGCGTTGCTCAATAATGTCCTGCTGGCACAGCATATGATCGCCAAGGAACCGGCGGCTTTCACGCTTGCCGGGGATCGCACCAACCCATTCGATAGTCATATTGGCGGCTTCAGGGAATTCGCCAGAGTTTTTAATATGATCCCAGACGCCCCAGACAATTCTCCACAGTTCCCATTTGATCTCTTCACTTTCGTGCACGGTATCAAGGCGGCCTCCCCACTCCAGCCACCACAAATCGCAGCCGTTCAGCGTTGACGTCAGGCGCTTGTAGCGCGGAATGGTGGTGATATCTTGCAGGGCGAAAGAGGGGGGAACAAAGTTTACCGGCCCGGCGGTTTGCTTAGTGTAGAAATAGATGGAGTGGCCCAGTTTGTGACCAAAATTGTCACCGGGCGCCATTTTTTCGCCCAGCTCTTCAGCTTCTTCCGCGCCTTCACGGTATTCTGCACCGGCCAGAAAACCGAGCACGCCGTCGCCGGTGGCATCGCAGAACTGCGCGGCGCTTATGGTGTAAAAAGTCTCGTTAATCGGGTTGAAGGCTTTTACCCCAGTGAGGGCATTTTCCGTTTTTTCGACCTCAAAGACGGCGGTATTGAGCAGCAATGTCAGCCCAGGCTGGCTTTTGGCAAGATCCAGCAACACCAGGTCGAACATCACCGGGTTTCCCTCTTTGTTCCGCCAGAGGTTCTCTTCCATGATTTCGCCCATGATGCCGCCTTCGCGCGCCCAGCGGTTATTATTGCCCATATGTGAGGTTGCACCGTTGGCCCACAGACGCACTTCGCTGGAGGCATTACCACCGAGCACTGGTCTGTCCTGGACGAGCACCACTTGCAAGCCGTCTCGCGCTGCCGCCAGCGCGGCACAAAGCCCTGCCAGCCCGCCGCCCGCAACTAGCAGATCGGCGTGCAGTTGCTGCGTTGGAAATGTTCTGGCATCGGTTTGAGGAAAGATTTTCATAACCTTGTTTCCTTCTTTACTGGCGGTAGAATCGTTTTTTCGAGCAACCTGAAAAGTGAACCTGCAATGTCTTCACAACCCAATCAAAGCCTGATCGACGGCATTCGCTGCCTGCAATATCTGGTTTCCAGCGATCGCGCCATTGGCTGTCGCGAACTGGCGCGCCTGATGGGCATTAACACAACCCGTGTAAACCGGTTGTTGATGACCATGGCGTCTATTGGCCTGACGATGCAGGATGCACAGCGTCGCTATCTGCCTGGTCCCGGAATCCATGCGCTGGCGGCGCAGGCCATCCGTGGTTCAGCACTCTTCTCCCAGGCGCTGCCGCTACTGGAAAGCCATGCCCCGAAAGATATCGTGGTGGCGATGGGGGTGCTCTGGGAGGATCAGGTGATCTATATCTATCACTCCAGCCCCGGTAGTCAGGTCAGCCAGGCGCTGGCTGGTTTTCATATGCTTCCGGCCTGGCAGTCCGTCATCGGCATGGCGTTACTGGCGGCAGAAAGTGATGAAACCCTGCAACAGCGCTTTAGCGAAGAGCAGTGGCTGCTGCTTGGCCCGCATGTCGCCCGGCAGCGTGAGCACGGTCACGTGGTCTGGCACCATGACGACGGTGAAGTCTCGATGGCAAAACCGCTTGGCGCGCACTCCGCCGCACTCGCCTTTGCCGGAATGTGGCACGTTGACGACACGGTCGTAGAAACACGGCTGCAGGCACTTCACGCGCTGGTTGAACGCCTGACGGAAAAATCCTGATGCTGGCTAACGCTAATATGTTTCTTTTATAGAAACACGCGATGAAATGCAAAAAGCACAGCCGGAAACTGTGAGAACGATCGGCAGAAAGCCGCGAACAGGTCGCGGCTTTCGTCGGGTCAGTAATGGGGAGAGCTGCTGGTCGGGGCAGGTTCAGAAATGTTGTTCGAAGTAGCTCTCAAGGATGATGACGGCGGAAGCGGAATCGACACTTCCCTTGTCGAGCGCGCGAAAACCGCCGCGTTCGAACAGCCCGGCGCGGGCTTCTACGGTGCTTAAGCGCTCATCATGCAGCGTCACCTGCACGCCAAAACGGCCATGAACTTTGTTGGCAAAGTTACGGGCACGAGCGGTAAGTGGTTGCTCGGTGCCGTCCATATTCAACGGCAAACCCACTATCACAGACTCGGGCTGCCACTCTTTTAACAGCTTTTCGATAAGCTTCCAGTCCGGCGTGCCGTCCTGTGCTTTCAGCGCGCTGAGTGGGCGAGCCGTACCTGTGATGCGCTGCCCGATGGCAACGCCAATGCTTTTGGTGCCGAAATCAAAGGCTAACAGGGTTCCGCTCATCAGGCGTGTCCCGCCACGCCAGGCATGGTAGAGATATCGATACCGATAAGTTTGGCCGCGTCACGCCAGCGATCGGCTATCGGCGTTTTAAACAGAATGTTGAGATCCGCAGGCGCAGTGAGCCAGGCGTTATCAAGGATCTCCTCCTCGAGCTGCCCTTTTTCCCACGAGGCATAGCCCAGCGCAACCAGAACTTCGCTCGGTTGCTCTGCCGTGCCAAGGGTCTCCAGTACATCGCGCGAGGTGGTGATGACGGTGTTATCTGACACGCGGATGCTCGACGAGAATGCCGCCGGTGGCGTGTGCAGAATAAAACCGCGATCTTCGGCCAACGGGCCGCCAAGCAGCACCGGTTTATCCAGGCGGATTGCCGGATCGCGTTCTGTGGGCTGGATTTTGAGTTTTTCCAGAACACCTTCCACTTTCAGGTTTTCCAGCGGCTTATTAATAATCAGCCCCATCGCACCTTCATCGTTGTACTCGCAAATGTAAACCACGGAGCGACGAAAGAGAGGATCCTGAAGAGCGGGCATGGCAATAAGAAAGTGATGCTGTAAATTCATTGTCAGAGGTTCTGTTTCCTGGTTCAAAAAAGCGACAGCTTAGTATGGGGGGAAAGCGGAGTGCTGTCACTAGCCAAAGCTGGCGAGGGGCGGGATCCGTCCCGCACCCTTGATATGACAGTTATTTTCCGAGGCGTTTTTCGATAGCGTCCATCAACATACCGGTAATAGAGATCGGGAATTCCGCTTCGATTTCGCGGATGCAAGTCGGGCTGGTGACGTTAATTTCGGTCAGGCGATCGCCGATGATATCCAGGCCGACAAAGATTAACCCTTTCGCTTTCAGCACCGGTGCGACTTTACGTGCGATAGCCCAGTCGCTTTCGCTTAACGGGCGCGGTTCGCCGCGTCCACCTGCGGCGAGGTTTCCTCGAGTTTCACCGCCCTGTGGAATGCGTGCCAGGCAGTAAGGCACCGGTTCGCCATCAACGACCAGCACACGTTTGTCGCCATCTTTGATGGCGGGCAGGTAGTTCTGCGCCATGCAGTAGCGGCTACCCAGCTCGGTCAGCGTTTCAGCGATAACCGAGAGGTTTGGATCGCCCTCTTTAACGCGGAAAATTGAGGTGCCGCCCATGCCGTCCAGCGGCTTAAGAATGATGTCGGTGTGCTTCTGCCAGAAGGCTTTCAGTTGCGCTTTGTTGCGTGTAACCAGTGTTTCCGGGGTTAATTCCGGGAACCAGGCGGTGAACAGCTTTTCGTTGCAGTCGCGCAGGCTCTGCGGTTTGTTCACGATCAGCGTGCCTTTTTCTTCCGCGCGTTCAAGAATGTACGTCGCATAAATATATTCGGTATCGAACGGTGGATCTTTACGCATCAGGATGGTGTCCAGCTCAGCGAGAGCCATATCCTGTTCGCTGCCGAATTCATACCATTTGTCGTAATTATGTTCGACGGACAAGGTGCGGGTACGGGCGCGAGCTTCACCGTTAATCAGATAAAGATCCGCCATCTCCATATAGTGCAGCTCATAGCCGCGGCGCTGAGCTTCCAGCAGCATGGCGAAGCTGGAGTCTTTTTTGATATTGATGTCCGCGATGGGATCCATCACGATGCCGAGCTTGATCATTCTGCTTCTCCTTTCAACCCAGGTCGCCGAAGCGTACCTGAAGCGCGGTGATGGCGGTAAGCGCCGTAGTCTCTGTGCGTAGCACACGGGGGCCTAACAAAATATCGGTGAACTGATAGCGCGCGGTCATCGCAATCTCGTCGGCGGATAACCCACCCTCCGGGCCAATCAGTAAGCGCACGCGTTCAACGGGCAGCGGCAGCGTATTGATGCTCTGGCTGGCGCGCGGGTGCAGGTTCAGCTTTAAGCCTGCTTCCTCTTCGGCGCACCAGGCTTCGAGATCCATGGCCGGGCGAATTTCCGGCACCCGATTGCGACCGCACTGTTCACAAGCGGCAATGGCGATTTTTTGCCACTGCTGAAGCTTCTTATTCAGACGTTCAGCATCCAGTTTAACCCCGCAGCGCTCAGAAAAAAGTGGCGTAATGAGGCTTACCCCAAGCTCAATCGATTTCTGGATAGTGAATTCCATTTTTTCACCACGCGACATCACCTGGCCCAGGTGAATATGCAGCGGCGATTCACGATCGTCCACTTCACTGCCAAGGATTTTCACCACCACGCTTTTTTTATCGGCGCGGACAATTTCGGCCTCAAAAACCTGATTAGAGCCGTCGAAAAGCTGAATGGCCTGGCCTGGCCCCATACGCAGCACGCGTCCGACATGGTTGGCGGCATCGTCGCTGAGGGCGATCTCGTGGCCTGGCTGGATTAGTTCTGGGTGGTGGATGCGGGGAATGCGCATGGTATTTCGAATCCGCTTAGGTTGCAGCCCCGGCCGGGATTGACGGACGGGGCGGACTTTAACAAATGCCGCTAGTGTAGGTTAGCTCTTTCGCGCCATGCAAGCGCGCTGCACGTAAGGGTTATGGTTGCCCTGCACGTTGGCGATGCGCTCATCACGTTTGCACTCCCAGTCTGTGACCGGATAAAGCTTGTCCCAGGCGGTGAAAAGCTGGGTTTGCTGGCGTGAAAGGCTAAGTTGGTACTGGTCACGCATATAGAAATAGGTACGGGCAATTGCGCCACGCGCGCGCGCAGGCGGTTCAGCGAGCTTCGCTTTGAAATCAATTTTCATGCCGCATTGACCGTACTGGCTTTCGCCGCCGTTCCATTGACCGTACATAAAGTTGCCGCGATCGCCGTTTACCTCGCCGACAGCGGGTTGCAGGTTGTGCATATCGCTTTCGATTTTGCGGTACACCGGATCTTTGGCGCAGTTTTTACGCCCGCCATCCTGCCAGCACTGGCGCAGATGGCCGAACTGCCAGGCGGGCATGACATGTTCCCACTCGACCCGGCTGGCGCGGTTTTCGTTTTTACGCACCTGGTAGCCGCAAGACGCGAGGTCGATAACCCCTTTTTTACCCTGCCAGTTGATTTTACAGCCGCAGTAGAAATCGCCCGGCACATCGGCGTTAACTTTGACGCCCGCCGCTTTGGCCTGGGCAAAACTGTTGATGCCGTCCGCTGCGAAGGCGGGAACAGCAATCAGCGCGAAGAAGAGTGAGATAAAACGAAACATGGCGAACTCCCTGTCAAAACGAGTTCGCAACGTAGCGGAAGCTGTTGCCTGATGCAATCAGTTCGCGCGGAAAACTTCTTAATGGATTCAGTTACTCGCGCCAGCAGCCAGTGGCTCGCCGCAGTGTACGCAGCGGTAAACCGCCTCGCCGCGCAGCACGCGATTGTGTCGTCGCACCGTTAACTGGTGCTGCTGACATTTGCAATGGTATAGGAAAGTATTGGATCGCACAGATTCCAGTTCGAACTGATGAGTGCGGCGAGCGGGCACACCGAGCACGCTCTCCATCATCCACTTCCACTCTTTGCCGTGCGGTGCGACACGACCAAAGTGCTTCCACACCAGCAAATGCGCCAGTTCGTGGGGAACCACCTCTTCAATAAAGGCCTGCTGGTTTTCGAGTAGCAGAACGGGATTCAGCCGGATTTCGTAATCGGCCAGCCAGGCGGTGCCTGCCGCCGTGCCGCGCTGCTGATAGACCAGTTTCGGTTCCGGGTAATTACGTCCCAGTTTCAGGTTCGCTTGCGCGAGTTTATCCCGCAGGCTGCGCATCACGGCTTGCTGAAGGGCGATTGGGAGACGGGGTGTTTTCATAAGTGCAGAGAATAGGTGGGGTGGGGCAGGAGTGCAACAGGCAAAAAGTAAAGGCTTCCTCCGCAGAGGAAGCCTTGAAGGTTAGTTGTGGGAGCCAATTTCGCGCAGCGGACGGCCACGCATCAGGTTACGCTCAATGTGCTCGAGCGAAACATGTTTGGTTTCCGGCACCAGCCACAGCGTCAGCACGATGAACAGGACGTTCAGGCCGCCGTAAACCCAGAAGGTGTTGGCGTTGCCCAGCGTGTTGAGCATGGTCAGGAACGTTGCCCCGACAATCATGTTGGCAATCCAGTTGGTGGCGGTGGAGCAGGTGATACCAAAGTCGCGGCCTTTCAGCGGCTGAATTTCGGAACACAGCACCCAAATCAACGGACCGGCGCTCATGGCGAAGCCAACAATAAACATCAGCAGCATGGCGACTGCAAAGTATTGTGCCGACGGCGAATGGATACCCAGATGCAACATCGTGCCGAGGATGCCCATGCCCGCCGCCATGACCAAAAAGCCCAGTACCAACGTCGGCTTACGTCCCCAACGATCCACCAGACCGATGGCGATAAAAGTCGCCAGAACGTTAGTCAGACCCACGATCACCGTGCCCCACATCTGCTCGGTGGTATTGGTGTAGCCCGCCAGTTCAAAGATCTTCGGCGCGTAATACATGATGACGTTCATCCCGGTGAACTGCTGCATTACCTGTAACAATACGCCCAGGAACACCGCGCGGCGGAAGTTGCTGTTCTCTTTGAACAGTGCCCAACCGGTCTGTTTTACCTGCAGGCTTTCGCGGATCTCTTCCAGCTCGTTTTTCGCTTCGGCGCTGGTATCGCGCAGGCGCAACAGCACCCGTTCGGCATCATGGAAGCGGCGCTTGGCGGCAAACCAGCGCGGGCTATCCGGCAGGAAGAACACGCCAATCAGCAACAAAATCGCCGGAATGATGATGACGCCCAGCATCCAGCGCCATGCGCCGCTGTAGCTGAACGCGGTGTCTGAGAGATAAGCGCCCAGAATACCGATAGTGATCATCAACTGATACATGGAAATCATGCTGCCGCGAATTTTTTCCGGCGCGATTTCAGAGAGATAGAGTGGCGCAGTATAAGAGGCAATACCAACCGCCAGACCGAGCAGTACGCGGGAAATAATCAGCACTTCCACGTTTGGCGCGGCCGCAGAACAGAGCGAACCGATGACAAACAAGATAGCGCCAATCATCAGGCTTTTTTTACGCCCAAGGCGCCAGGAGAGCCAGCCGCTGCCGACGGCGCCAACAGCGGCACCGAACATCATTGAGCTGACCACCCACTCCTGCGTGTGTGCGCTAATCTGAAAATCTTTGGTGATAAAGGGCAACGCACCCGCGATTACCCCAATATCCAGGCCAAAAAGCAGTCCTGCCAGTGCAGCGAGGAAGCAAACAAAGAAGGTCATTGCCTTGTTTGAATACCCCTGTTTTTTATTGTCAGGCATTATGCCCTCCATTCATGTCATTGGTTTTTTCGATGTAAAAGGTAGGCCACTCATCGGTAAAAATACGTGATTTACATCACATGAGTGTAATCGGTTACATTGCAGTAAGGCCGTCAATGTAAATAAAAGTGTTAATTATTATAGAATTGTTGGGCGATAAAGGAGAGGGGACGCGATGAGTTTCAGACTAAACCGAAACGGAATGTAACAACTATGTTGTGTTCGTTTTTCAAAAGGAAAAGTCTGAAAAATCAGCGAAGCGCAGCGGTGTAATCGCTTTCAGATAAATGCGGTGCGGGATAAGTGAGTATAGGCGCTGGAAAAAATCGCGGCGAAAGGAACAGGTGTAAAAAATAAAAAGGCCAGCACAAGGCTGGCCTGAATAGCAACGCGGTTAGAGAATTATTCCAGACCGGCGGCTTCACGCAGCAGCGCCGCTTTGTCGGTTTTTTCCCATGGGAAAGTTTCGCGACCAAAGTGACCGTATGCGGCGGTTTGTTTGTAGATCGGATGCAGCAGATCCAGCATCTGAATCAAGCCGTACGGACGCAGATCGAAGAACTCGCGCACCAGCAGCGTCAGCTGTTCGCTGGCAATTTTCTCAGTACCGAACGTTTCCACCATGATGGAGGTCGGTTCAGCAACGCCGATAGCGTAAGAAACCTGGATTTCGCAACGGTCAGCGAGGCCTGCGGCAACGATGTTTTTCGCAACGTAACGCGCGGCATAAGCAGCGGAACGGTCAACTTTCGACGGATCTTTACCAGAGAAAGCGCCGCCGCCGTGGCGAGCCATACCGCCGTAGGTATCAACGATGATTTTACGCCCGGTCAGACCGCAGTCGCCCATTGGTCCACCAATCACGAAACGGCCAGTCGGGTTGATGAAGAATTTGGTCGAGGCATTCAGCCATTCGGTCGGCAGGATCGGTTTGATGATCTCTTCCATCACCGCTTCTTGCAGGGATTTCTGATCGATATCTTCTGCATGCTGGGTAGACAGAACTACCGCGTCGATGCCGACGATTTTGCCGTCGTCATACTGGAACGTTACCTGGCTTTTCGCGTCCGGACGCAGCCACGGCAGCGTGCCGTTTTTACGCACTTCAGCCTGGCGCTCAACCAGACGGTGAGCATAGGTGATCGGCGCAGGCATCAGCACGTCGGTTTCATTGGTCGCATAGCCAAACATCAGGCCCTGGTCGCCAGCGCCCTGTTCCAGCGGGTCTGCACGGTCAACCCCCTGGTTGATATCCGGAGACTGTTTACCAATTGCGCTCAGTACGGCGCAGGAGTTGGCGTCAAAGCCCATGTCAGAATGCACATAGCCGATTTCACGTACGGTGTTACGGGTGATCTCTTCGATATCTACCCACGCGCTGGTGGTAATTTCGCCACCTACCAGCACCATGCCGGTTTTGACATAGGTTTCACAAGCAACGCGTGCTTTCGGATCCTGCTCGAGGATTGCGTCCAGCACGGCATCGGAAATTTGGTCAGCGATTTTGTCAGGATGCCCTTCAGAGACGGACTCGGACGTAAAAAGGTGTTTTGCCATAGTAAGTTTTCACCCTGGAGTAATACGGTTAGCTCGAATTCTGTGTCCGGAGGTCTTCGCGTCTGGCGGACGCGGACTGCAGAAGGTGACACATGAAGTCTGCGTGTTAATCGGTTCTGCGCATACATTCTTCACGTATGGACGGATTAACATCTGGATGGCTATTCTAGGTTAACTCTTGACCTTATTGCCAGCGTTTTTTGATGCTTGCCACATCCTGTCACAAATAGTGACGGAAAATTTTCCTGGCAATGCGGCAAACACAGCTTTTTTATTTTGCATTTTCACCCCGTTATCGGTATAAAACGCCGCGCGCGGCTCATTAAAAAAAGCGCACGGCAGAAACGCTGTGTCGCCACTTCCAGCCGGGTTAAGCAGTGAATTTAATGGCTTTGGCTTGTCGCGGGTCTTAACGGCTTGCGTGGAGGTGATAAGAGATAATGAAGCGCTGTTTTCTACAGGACCTGTCGCGTCGTTCTGACGTGCGTTTATTCCCCGCAACCTGCATTTCGAATCTGCAAACCTGCCGATGTTATACCCATTTCGGCGCTTCTCAGGACTCCAGGGCCGGTAAGGCATTGTGATAACTGAACAAGGGCTCTCCTGTTAACACAGGGGTTTTCTCGTGGTTTCGCCGGGCTGTCATACTCGAGTCCCGATACGTGTTTTACAATGATATGAATAAGAAACCGGTCGCACAGTCGGTGCTTCAGCATATTGCGCTGAAAAGTCAGGCTGTTTATGGGTTGTTATCGCTATGTGTCACTGCGATAGTAGTCAACTATTTTACGCTTATGCATTTGCGCGCCGTAGCCGTTGGGCGTCGTGATATGCACAGGGTATACACTTTCATCTATTGAGGTTCGTTATGTCTGACGACATGTCTTCGTTTTCGCCTTCGTCAGCAGGCGAACAAGGTGTACTACGTTCCATGCAGGAGGTTGCGATGAGCTCCCAGGAAGCCAGCAAGATGCTTCGTACTTATAACATTGCCTGGTGGGGCAATAATTACTACGACGTCAATGAGCTGGGTCATATCAGCGTTTGCCCGGATCCGGACGTTCCAGAAGCCCGTGTCGACCTGGCGCAGCTGGTGAAAGCGCGTGAAGCGCAGGGGCAACGTCTGCCCGCGCTGTTCTGTTTCCCGCAGATCCTGCAACACCGTCTGCGTTCGATTAACGCCGCTTTCAAACGTGCGCGTGAATCCTACGGTTACAACGGTGACTATTTCCTGGTTTACCCGATCAAAGTGAACCAGCATCGCCGCGTGATTGAGTCACTGATCCATTCCGGCGAACCGCTGGGTCTGGAAGCGGGTTCCAAAGCGGAACTGATGGCGGTACTGGCGCACGCAGGTATGACCCGTTCGGTGATCGTGTGTAACGGTTATAAAGACCGTGAATACATTCGCCTCGCGCTGATTGGCGAAAAGATGGGCCATAAGGTCTATCTGGTGATTGAGAAGATGACCGAAATCGCCATCGTGCTAGAAGAAGCCGAACGCCTGAACGTAATACCGCGTCTTGGCGTACGTGCGCGTCTGGCGTCGCAGGGTTCCGGTAAATGGCAGTCCTCCGGCGGTGAGAAATCAAAATTTGGTCTGGCGGCAACCCAGGTTCTGCAACTGGTAGAAATGCTGCGCGAGCGCGGGCGTCTGGATAGCATCCAGTTGCTGCATTTCCACCTCGGTTCGCAGATGGCGAACATTCGCGATATCGCCACCGGCGTGCGTGAATCAGCGCGTTTCTATGTTGAGCTGCATAAGCTTGGCGTGAATATTCAGTGCTTCGACGTGGGCGGCGGCCTGGGCGTGGACTATGAAGGTACGCGTTCCCAGTCAGATTGTTCAGTGAACTATGGCCTGAACGAATACGCCAACAATATCATTTGGGCGATTGGCGATGCGTGTGAAGAGCACGGTCTGCCGCACCCGACGGTGATCACTGAATCTGGCCGTGCCGTAACTGCGCACCATACTGTGCTGGTTTCCAACATTATTGGCGTTGAGCGTAACGAATACACGCCGGCGACGCCGCCGGCAGACGACGCGCCGCGTGCGTTACAGAGCATGTGGGAAACCTGGCAGGAGATGCATGAGCCGGGTACGCGCCGCTCACTGCGCGAATGGCTGCACGACAGCCAGATGGATCTGCATGATATCCATGTCGGTTACTCTTCCGGCACGTTCAGCCTGCAAGAGCGCGCATGGGCCGAGCAGCTTTATCTGAATATGTGCCACGAAGTGCAAAAACAGCTCGATCCGAGCAACCGCGCGCATCGCCCGATTATTGATGAGTTGCAGGAGCGCATGGCGGACAAAATGTACGTCAACTTCTCGCTGTTCCAGTCGATGCCGGATGCGTGGGGGATCGATCAACTGTTCCCGGTTCTGCCGCTGGAAGGGTTGAACCACGCGCCGGAACGCCGCGCAGTGTTGCTGGATATTACGTGTGATTCCGATGGCGCTATCGATCACTACGTGGATGGTGACGGGATTGCGACCACCATGCCGATGCCGGAATACGATCCAGAGAACCCGCCGATGCTGGGCTTCTTTATGGTCGGTGCTTACCAGGAGATCCTCGGTAATATGCATAACCTGTTCGGCGATACCGAAGCGGTTGACGTGTTTGTCTTCCCGGATGGTAGCGTTGAAGTGGAGCTTTCTGATGAAGGCGATACCGTGGCGGATATGTTGCAGTACGTGCAGCTCGATCCGAACACGCTGCTGACGCAGTTCCGCGATCAGGTGAAACAGACCGGGCTTGATGAGACGCTACAACAGCAGTTCCTCGAGGAGTTCGAAGCCGGGCTTTACGGCTACACCTATCTGGAAGACGAATAACGTGTTTTAGTGTCTGACCGGTAACCAACGGAATCCCTTCCTCGCCAGCGCGGTGCGGAAGGGATTTTTTTATCAGTAGAACATGCTGAAGGCAGCTGATATCAGCGGGATAGCGCGCCATCTCACCGCTGACAACATCCTGACGGGGAATCGTGGAATAGAGGTGTTGCCATTTTTCAACGCGTTGCGATCCGCGCGATCAATCTGGTAATTGATGCGTTTTGTTCGCTGTGCATCTTTTTCAGGTGAAACAAAAAGGGAGGCAGATTGCCTCCCTTTGGATTATTTAATGCCATCTGCCGCCATACGGTCACGGATGTGCTGCGCACGTTCAGCCGAGGCGGGGTGATCGTCAAACATTGAACTCTGACGGCCTTCTTCCATCTTCGCCAGTTTTTCGAAGCTGGTGGCTAACCCGGCTGGATTGATGCCGCGTTTGCGCAACAGGTCATAAGAGTAGTCATCCGCTTCGGCTTCCTGACGCTGTGAGAACTGCGAATTAACCAGTTGCTCACCAAGCGCGCCAAGCTGCGACTGCGACAAGCTGCCCACAATCCCGCCGGCGGAGGCCGCCGCCGCGCGCACCGCATTGGTGCCGAGCGCAACCTGCATGCCTTTCTTCACATGTCCAAGCGCCACGTGGCCCATTTCGTGGCCAATCACCGCTTCAACTTCGTTGTCGGTCATCATGTCCATCAGCGCACTGTAAACACGGATGCAGCCATTCGCCATGGCGAAGGCGTTGACGTCTTTCGCCACGTAAACTTTGTAGTTCACTGGCTGGCCATTGATGTTGTCGCCCAGGGCGGCGGCAATTTTATTCAAACGCTGCGTGTACGGGCTGCTCGCCGGCGCGATGGTCGCTTTGCTGTCCATCTGTTTACAGGCGTCATCGCTAAGTGCTTTTACCTGCGCGTCGCTCAGCGTGTAGGCCTGGAACGCTTCCGCTCCTGAGCTGAGAAAACCGTTGGAGTTCATGTTCTGACACCCGGCAAGCAGGGTGGTCATTCCCAGAGCAAGCAGGGCTGGGCGAATTTTCATTTGTTCTCTTCCGCAATGATTGGATAGCTATTCTGTTCATACACCGGTTCAGGCGAACCGGCGGTAAGCCTAAGTATAAGGAACAGAACAGAAGGCGGGCGAGGAGATTGCGCAACATGCGAGCAGCTTCCAGAGATTTCTGAATCGGCAAAAGGATGCTCCATGTACATGACTTGTCGCTTGGGTTACATTGTTGGCACTTTTTTCCGGCGTAGCCCAAAACGCGCTGTCGTCAAGTCGTTACGGGAACAGCCCTTAACAGTCCGATCTGGAGTCAAAATGTCCTCACGTAAAGAGCTTGCTAATGCTATTCGTGCGCTGAGCATGGACGCGGTACAGAAAGCCAAATCCGGTCACCCGGGAGCCCCGATGGGGATGGCCGATATCGCCGAAGTGTTGTGGCGTGATTTTCTGAACCATAACCCGACAAATCCGGCCTGGGCTGACCGTGACCGCTTTGTGCTGTCCAACGGCCACGGCTCGATGCTGATTTATAGCCTGCTGCACCTCACCGGCTACGATCTGCCGATGTCCGAACTGCAGAACTTCCGTCAGCTGCACTCAAAAACCCCGGGTCACCCGGAAGTGGGTTACACCGCAGGTGTTGAAACCACTACCGGCCCACTGGGCCAGGGCATTGCCAATGCGGTAGGTATGGCGATTGCTGAGAAAACCCTCGCAGCGCAGTTTAACCGCCCGGGTCATGACATTGTTGACCACTTCACCTACGCCTTTATGGGCGACGGCTGCATGATGGAAGGCATCTCCCACGAAGCCTGCTCGCTGGCCGGTACGCTGAAGCTGGGCAAACTGGTAGCGTTCTATGATGACAACGGCATCTCGATTGATGGTCACGTAGAAGGCTGGTTTACCGACGATACGGCGAAACGCTTTGAAGCCTATGGCTGGCATGTTGTTCGTGGCATTGACGGCCACAACGCAGACGCCATCAAACGCGCCGTTGAAGAAGCACGCAGCGTAACGGATAAACCGTCTCTGTTGATGTGCAAAACTATCATTGGTTTCGGTTCACCGAACAAAGCCGGTACCCACGACTCCCACGGTGCGCCGCTGGGTGACGCGGAAATCGCGCTGACCCGCGAGCAGCTTGGCTGGAAATATGCACCGTTTGAAATCCCGTCTGAAATCTATGCGCAGTGGGATGCAAAAGAAGCAGGTCAGGCAAAAGAAGCTGCGTGGAACGACAAGTTCGCGGCTTACGCGAAAGCCTTCCCGCAGGAAGCGGCTGAATTCACCCGCCGTATGAAGGGCGAGCTGCCGTCAGACTTCGACGCTAAAGCGCAGGCCTTTGTCGAAAAACTGCAGGCCAATCCGGCGAAAATCGCCAGTCGTAAAGCCTCGCAAAATGCTATCGAAGCCTTCGGCCCGCTGCTGCCGGAGTTCCTCGGCGGTTCCGCTGACCTGGCACCTTCGAACCTGACTATCTGGTCCGGTTCGAAAGCGATTAACGAGGACACTGCCG
Source organism: Kosakonia pseudosacchari (assembly GCF_015167415.1). Lineage (NCBI taxonomy): Bacteria > Pseudomonadati > Pseudomonadota > Gammaproteobacteria > Enterobacterales > Enterobacteriaceae > Kosakonia > Kosakonia pseudosacchari. Next base: position 4,058,823 of record NZ_CP063425.1, on the reverse strand, counting down.
GTAACTACATTCACTACGGCGTGCGCGAGTTCGGCATGACGGCGATTGCCAACGGTATCGCTTTGCACGGCGGTTTCCTGCCGTATACCTCCACCTTCCTGATGTTTGTCGAATACGCCCGTAATGCGGTGCGTATGGCTGCGCTGATGAAACAGCGTCAGGTGCTGGTCTACACCCACGACTCAATTGGTCTGGGCGAAGATGGCCCGACTCACCAGCCGGTAGAGCAGGTCGCTTCCCTGCGTGTTACCCCGAATGTCAGCACCTGGCGTCCGTGTGACCAGGTGGAATCTGCGGTGGCGTGGAAATACGGTGTTGAGCGCCATGACGGCCCGACAGCGCTGATCCTCTCCCGTCAGAACCTGGCGCAGCAGGAGCGTACCGCGCAGCAACTGGCAGATATCGCCCGCGGTGCGTACGTACTGAAAGATTGCGCAGGTCAGCCGCAGCTGATCCTGATTGCCACCGGCTCAGAAGTAGAGCTGGCTGTTTCAGCGTGGGAAAAACTCTCTGCCGAAGGTGTGAAGGCTCGCGTGGTTTCCATGCCGTCCACCGACACGTTCGACAAACAGGATGCGGCTTACCGTGAGTCCGTACTGCCGAAAGCGGTCTCTGCTCGCGTGGCGATTGAAGCCGGTATTGCTGACTTCTGGTACAAATATGTCGGCCTGAATGGCGCTATTGTCGGTATGACCACCTTTGGTGAATCCGCCCCGGCAGAGCAACTGTTCGAGGAGTTTGGCTTCACCGTCGACAATGTTGTAGCAAAAGCGAAAGCGCTGCTGTAATCATCCTCTGGCCCGGCGGCGCAACGCCTGCCGGGCCAGCATCCCAGTGGGGTCTCTGTTTTATTTAAGGCTACAGGTTTGCAGGCCAGCTAAACATAGCGTCATCCCCCTATAACAATCCCTCAGGCAACCATGCCTCTTTTTAGCTTCTTCAGCCACTTATTACCCATTTAGTCCTCTCTTCACCGCACGGCTTATACACCGTTGAGCTATGTATAAAAATTATACTGGATATTCGTACAGTAACTCGTATAATAATTCTACAAATTATCCAAGGTGAGTATGTGTAAGGAGTGAACCTATGGTAATCCCTGGTGAAAATTTCAATTCGCAACATGCGCTGGCGACGATCAGCAGCCGCGAAATCGCAAAATTGACAGGCCTGACGCACACCGAAGTGAAACGGATGGTGAAAAGCCTGGAGACTGCGCAACGACTCTCCCAGCCTGTAAATGAGCATATGTATGAGCGCGAGGGTGAGATGCGACAGGAGTTCTTGCTCAATAAGCGGGACTCATTGCTGACGGTTTCACGTCTCTCGCCGGGCTTTACCGCAGAAATGCTCGATCGCTGGCAGGAGAAAGAGTCGCTTATCAGCCTGCCCGATTTTACTAATCCGGCAGCCGCTGCGCGCGCGTGGGCCGAACAGTACGAAAAGCGTCAGCGCGCGGAAGCGCTACTTGCCGTTTCTGCCCCAAAGGCGGAGTTCTTTGACCGGTATGTCAGGGTTGAGGAGTCGCTTGGCTTCCGTCAGCTTTGTAAGATGCTTCGGGTGAAGGAATCTCAGTTCCGGAACTTTTTGCTTGAGCGCAACATTATGCAGCGCGTCGACGGGGCGCTGATGCCGCCGCAGTACCATATTGATGCGGGCTACTTTACCGTCCACGGTGGCGTTGGGGAAAACAAGCGTAGCTGGTCTCAGGCGCGTTTTACCGCCAGAGGGGTGAAGTGGGTAGCCGATCTGTGGGCTAAGCAACTCTCCTCGCTGCCGGTTGAGATGCCACGCACAGAGCGTACTGAACCAAAAACGCCGGAACGCAGCTGGTTTTAATCATCCTCAGTAAAGCGTTTGCCGGAATCAACCTTCCTTTATCAACACATCACGCAGGGATGCTTTGTTGCGCTTGTTCCCCTTTCTGTAAATTCTTAACCCCAGCAAAAAGACCTTCGCGCGCGCCAATTATTCCAGTGAAAATGTGATGCAGGTCAGATTACTGGCGAAACCGTCTGGACAATCATTCCTTTTATTCCTGGTTTCGCTTATTCTAGCTGAAGCGTTTCAGTCGGCTAAATGTTCGACAAATAATCAAACAGACGCAGTTTAAGCAGGCGAGGATTCCCCTTCTGTGGTTGCTGGATTACTCTGTCATCCACTTCAGGCTGGCTAGCCTTGCAGGAGAGTTATGACCGTACGCATAGCGATTAATGGTTTCGGTCGCATCGGGCGCAACGTGGTTCGTGCTTTATATGAATCCGGGCGTCGGGCGGAAATCACCGTGGTGGCAATCAACGAACTCGCCGATGCCATGGGCATGGCACATTTGTTGAAATATGACACCAGCCATGGGCGTTTCGCATGGGATGTTCGCCAGGAGCGTGAACAACTGATTGTCGGCGATGACGTTATTCGCATTCTGCACGAGCGCACTATCGATGCGCTGCCGTGGCGCGAATTAGGCGTAGATGTAGTGCTCGACTGTACAGGTGTGTACGGTAACCGTGAGGATGGCGAGGCGCATCTGGCGGCGGGGGCGAAAAAAGTGCTCTTTTCCCATCCTGGTAGCCACGACCTTGATGCAACTATCGTTTTCGGCGTTAACCAAAACACGCTGCGATCCGACGACCTGCTGGTTTCTAACGCGTCCTGTACGACGAACTGTATTATTCCGGTCATAAAACTACTCGACGATGCGTATGGCATTGAGTCAGGAACCGTGACAACGATTCACTCGGCGATGCACGACCAGCAAGTGATTGACGCCTACCATCCCGATTTGCGGCGTACGCGCGCGGCAAGCCAGTCCATCATCCCGGTGGATACCAAACTGGCTGCAGGCATCACGAGAATTTTCCCGCAGTTTAATGACAGATTTGAAGCGATAGCGGTGCGCGTGCCGACAATTAATGTCACCGCTATCGATCTGAGTGTAACGGTGAAGAAACCGGTAAAATCCTGTGAAGTCAATGCGTTGCTGCAAAAAGCAGCGCAGGGAACATTTCATGGTATAGTTGACTATACGGAATTACCGTTGGTTTCAACCGATTTTAACCACGATCCGCACAGTGCCATTGTTGATGGCACGCAGACACGGGTCAGTGGTGCGCACCTGATTAAAACCCTGGTATGGTGCGATAACGAATGGGGCTTTGCTAACCGAATGCTCGACACGACGTTAGCAATGGCGGCTATTGGTTTCAGGTAGGGCGCAACAGCGCTCGCAAAACTTTAAGAATCATTGAGAGGATTCACCATGTCTGTAATTAAGATGACCGATCTGGATCTGGCTGGTAAACGCGTTTTCATCCGTGCTGATCTGAACGTGCCGGTTAAAGATGGCAAAGTGACCAGCGACGCGCGTATCCGTGCTTCTCTGCCGACCATTGAACTGGCACTGAAGCAGGGTGCGAAAGTAATGGTGACTTCCCACCTGGGTCGCCCGACCGAAGGCGAGTACAACGAAGAATTCTCTCTGCTGCCGGTTGTTAACTATCTGAAAGACAAACTGTCCAACCCGGTTCGCCTGGTTAAAGATTACCTGGACGGCGTAGACGTTGCCGCGGGTGAGCTGGTCGTTCTGGAAAACGTTCGCTTCAACAAAGGCGAGAAGAAAGACGACGAAGCACTCTCTAAAAAATACGCCGCACTGTGCGACGTATTCGTAATGGATGCATTCGGTACTGCCCACCGCGCCCAGGCTTCTACGCACGGTATTGGTAAATTTGCTGATGTTGCTTGCGCAGGCCCGCTGCTGGCTGCTGAGCTGGACGCGCTGGGTAAAGCGCTGAAAGAACCGGCTCGTCCGATGGTTGCTATCGTTGGTGGTTCTAAAGTTTCCACTAAACTGACCGTTCTGGATTCTCTGTCAAAAATCGCTGACCAACTGATTGTAGGCGGCGGCATCGCTAACACCTTCGTTGCTGCTCAAGGCCACAATGTTGGTAAATCCCTGTACGAAGCCGACCTGGTTGATGAAGCCAAACGTCTGCTCGGTACTTGCGATATTCCGGTCCCGACGGATGTTCGCGTTGCGACGGAGTTCTCTGAAACCGCCACCGCGACCCTGAAATCTGTTTCTGACATCAAAGATGATGAGCAAATTCTGGATCTGGGCGACGTTTCTGCACAAAAACTGGCTGAAATCCTGAAAAACGCCAAAACTATTTTGTGGAACGGTCCGGTTGGCGTGTTTGAATTCCCGAACTTCCGTAAAGGTACCGAAATTGTGGCTAACGCGATTGCAGACAGCGACGCGTTCTCCATCGCAGGCGGCGGCGACACTCTGGCGGCGATTGACCTGTTTGGTATCTCTGACAAGATTTCCTACATCTCCACTGGCGGTGGCGCGTTCCTCGAATTTGTGGAAGGCAAAGTACTGCCGGCAGTAGCCATGCTCGAAGAGCGCGCTAAGAAGTAAGACATTCAAGGGCAGGGAAACCTGCCCTGTTTTCAGCGCGCTTTCGGGCTCGCTTTAATTCTCTACACAAAATCATTCAGGTTGCATCAAGGCGGCAACGGAGTGAAGCATCGGGAACTGACTGAAATAAGTCTCTGATGTAAGCGAAGGCAGCCAGCGCCGAGTCAGCTTGAAGGATGATGTGTACAACGGCCGAAGATACAGGACTACGTAACATGTCTAAAATTTTTGATTTCGTAAAACCTGGCGTGATCACTGGTGATGACGTTCAGAAAGTGTTCCAGGTAGCTAAAGAAAACAACTTCGCTCTGCCTGCGGTTAACTGCGTGGGTACTGACTCCATTAACGCTGTTCTGGAAGCTGCAGCGAAAGTTAAAGCGCCTGTTATCGTTCAGTTCTCTAACGGCGGCGCTGCGTTCATCGCGGGCAAAGGCGTGAAAACCGACGTTCCTCAGGGCGCGGCAATCCTCGGCGCAATCTCTGGTGCGCATCACGTACACCAGATGGCAGAACATTACGGCGTGCCGGTTATTCTGCATACCGACCACTGCGCGAAAAAACTGCTGCCGTGGATCGACGGCCTACTGGACGCGGGTGAAAAACACTTCGCGGCTACTGGTAAACCGCTGTTCTCTTCTCACATGATTGACCTGTCTGAAGAGTCTTTGGAAGAGAACATCGCCATCAGCTCCAAATACCTGGCGCGTATGGCTAAAATGGGCATGACTCTGGAAATCGAACTGGGTTGCACCGGTGGCGAAGAAGACGGCGTGGACAACAGCCATATGGACGCGTCTGCACTGTACACCCAGCCGGAAGACGTTGATTACGCTTACACCGAGCTGAGCAAAATCAGCCCGCGTTTCACCATCGCCGCTTCCTTCGGTAACGTACACGGCGTGTACAAACCGGGTAACGTGAAACTGACCCCGACTATCCTGCGCGATTCTCAGGAACATGTTTCTAAGAAACATAATCTGCCGCACAACCCCCTGAACTTCGTTTTCCACGGTGGTTCCGGTTCTTCTGCTCAGGAAATCAAAGACTCCGTAAGCTACGGCGTTATTAAAATGAACATCGATACCGACACCCAGTGGGCAACCTGGGAAGGTATTCTGAAGTACTACAACGAAAACGAAGCTTACCTGCAGGGCCAGTTGGGCAACCCGAAAGGCGCAGACCAGCCGAACAAAAAATACTACGATCCGCGTGTATGGCTGCGTGCAGCGCAGTCCAGCATGGTGACTCGTCTGGAACAGGCTTTCAAAGAGCTGAACGCGGTAGACGTTCTGTAATTTGTACTGTTTCTGTCTGAAAAGGCCCGCAAAATGCGGGCCTTTTTTATTGTGAATTCAACAAAATGCCTGCGAAGACAAAATGTGATCAACTTGGCGAAATGGCGGCTTTTTGTTTACCCTTTAGGGATCTCTCCTTGCTGTAAGGGGGGGCCCGTTTTGGAACAACATAAGGAAGCACGAATGGAAGATCTTGACGTTGTCGACAGCATCAACAATGCAGGTTCGTGGCTGGTAAACAACCAGGCGCTGCTGTTGAGCTATGCCGTTAATATCGTGGCGGCCATTGCCATCATCATTGTCGGGATGATTGTGGCGCGCATTGTCTCGAATACCGTTAATCGCCTGATGGTGGCGCGCCACATTGACGCTACGGTGGCGGATTTTCTTTCCGCGCTGGTGCGTTACGGTATTATCGCGTTTACTTTGATTGCTGCTCTGGGCCGCGTTGGCGTGCAAACTGCCTCGGTGATCGCGGTGCTTGGTGCCGCCGGTCTGGCTATCGGTCTGGCGCTGCAAGGTTCACTCTCTAACCTCGCTGCTGGTGTGTTGCTGGTGACTTTCCGCCCGTTCCGCTCAGGCGAGTATGTTGATCTGGGTGGCGTGGCCGGTACGGTATTGCAGGTGCAGATTTTCTCCACCACCATGCGCACTGTCGATGGGCGTATTGTGGTTATTCCGAACGGCAAAATCATTGCCGGGAATATTGTTAACTTCTCTCGTGAACCCGTGCGCCGTAACGAGTTTATTATTGGCGTGGCGTATGATTCAGATATCGATGAGGTGAAACGCATCCTGACTGACATTATTCAGGCTGACGAACGTATTATCAAAGATCGGGAAATGACGGTACGCCTCAATGAATTGGGGCCTTCATCGATTAATTTTGTGGTACGTGTCTGGAGCAAGAGCAGCGATCTGCAAAACGTTTATTGGGATGTGCTGGAACTGATCAAACGCCGTTTTGATGAAAATGGTATCAGTTTCCCGTATCCACAGATGGACGTGAATTTCAAACGCGTGAAAGATTCCACCAGGCAGTAAACATCAGGGCCGGGGTTCCGGCCTTATTTGTATCCTTCATTATTAGCATGACTTATTAACGATAAGTATTATCCATTTCATCTAATGATTATCCCGCGCTATAGTCAGCATTTGAAACGACTCTGATGGAATTACCACGTGCTATCTTATTATTTTCAAGGCCTTATGCTTGGGGCCGCGTTGATCCTGCCGCTTGGACCACAAAATGCTTTTGTCATGAACCAGGGGATCCGCAGGCAGTTCCACATCATGACCGCAGCGCTTTGCACGCTCAGCGACGTATTACTGATTTGCGCGGGCATTTTCGGTGGGAGCGCATTGCTGATGCAGTCGCCGTGGCTGTTGGCAATGGTGACGTGGGGCGGCGTGGCGTTTCTGCTGTGGTACGGCTTTGGCGCACTGAAAACGGCGTTCGGTAGCAAGATTGAACTGGCGAGTGCTGAAGCATTGCGGCAGGGGCGCTGGCGTATCATCGCCACGATGCTGGCGGTTACTTGGTTGAACCCTCACGTTTACCTCGACACGTTTGTGGTGCTCGGCAGTCTGGGTGGTCAGCTTGATGCGGAGCCAAAACGCTGGTTTGCGCTGGGCACGGTGAGCGCCTCCTTCCTGTGGTTTTTCAGCCTTGCTTTACTTGCGGCCTGGCTTGCGCCACGTTTGCGCACGGCGCAAGCACAGCGGGTGATTAACACCCTGGTGGGCCTGGTGATGTGGTTTATCGCTTTCCAGCTGGCACGAGAGGGCGTGCACCATATGCAGGGATTATTCAGTTAAGGTAAGTCCGATGGACAATTCACGCTCAGCCGCTAAGCTTGCTGCCAGGCGTCCTGCAATTCGGGGCGTAACAAAAGCACCATGGAGGAGCAACTGTGAAATATAAAGTGATGGCCCTGGCGGCAATGATCGGTTTCAGCGCGATGGCGGTACAGGCGAGCGAATTGCCGGACGGCCCGCATATTGTCACCTCGGGTACGGCAAGCGTGGACGCGACCCCGGACATCGCCACGCTGGCGATTGAGGTTAATGTCGCCGCGAAAGACGCTGCCTCAGCCAAAAAACAGGCCGATGACCGTGTTGCGCAATATCTTAGCTTTCTTGAGCAAAACGGCATTGCCCGGAAAGACATTAATTCCGCGAACTTACGCACACAGCCCGATTATGACTACCAGAACGGCAAAAGTATTCTGAAAGGCTACCGCGCAGTGCGTACTGTGGAAGTCACGCTGCGAGAGCTGGACAAACTTAATTCACTGCTGGATGGCGCGCTGAAAGCGGGGCTGAACGAAATTCGTTCTGTATCCCTGGGCGTTGCGCAACCGGAGTCTTTCAAAGATAAAGCGCGCAAAGCGGCTATCGATGATGCAACGCACCAGGCACAGCAGTTAGCGGCGGGCTTTAACGCTAAACTCGGCCCGATCTACAGCGTGCGCTACCATGTTTCCAACTATCAGCCGAGCCCAATGGTACGCATGATGAAAGCGGATGCGCCAGAAGCCGCTTCCGCACAGGAAACTTATGAGCAACCGTCGATTCAGTTTGCTGATCAGGTAGATGTCGTGTTCCAGCTGGAACCGACTCAGAGCCAGCCGCAGACTGCGGCACCGGCGAAGTAACCCCTTTCGCCCTCTCCCGGCCGGGAAGAGGGCGTTTTATTAATCCTGCCTTAACACCCGATGCCCATATTCCAGCAATGCGTCCGTGACGTTGCGCATCATCCGGCTTTCTGGCGCAAACCGGTGCCAGTACAGCATCCGGCGCTGTAACAAACCGGGCGTCAGGTCGATCAGATCGCCGCTGTTCAGCTCTTTTTCGATTTGCAGATGCGGGATCATGCAGCAGGTTGTCCCCTGGCGCGCCAGTTGTACAAACGCTTCGGAAGAGTTGACGATATGGCAAGGCACGCTGCCCGGCGGTAAGTCGAAATACTGCTGTAAAAATGCCTGATGCATATCATCGAGATGATCAAACGCGACCGCCGGTGCTTTTAGCAATGCGGAGCGGGTGACGCCGTTCGGGAAATAGCGCTCGGCGAACGCTTTCGAACCGACGAAGAGATAATCCAGCGCGCCGAGTTGGTCGACCAGGCAACTGGGCAGAGCCTGCGGCTGAATACTCACCGCGCCAACAACCTCACCGCGACGCAAACGCTCCTGGGTACGGGTTTCGTCTTCCACCTGCAGATTCAGGCGAATCGGTGAGTCGGCCAGTACCGGGGCCAATGCCGGCAACAGCCAGGTCGCCAGGCTGTCGGCGTTGACCGCCAGCGATAACAGCAGCGGTGTGGAACCGGTTTGTTCGTCGCCAAGCCACTCTTCTTCCAGTAGCTCGACCTGGCGCAGCAACGCCAGCAGTTTTTGCCCTTGCTCGGTGGGACGAGGTGGCACGGTACGCACCAGCAGCGGCTGACCAAACATATTTTCCAGTTGCTTAATGCGCTGCGACACGGCGGACTGGGTAATACACAGCTTTTGTGCGGCACGTTCAAATCCGCGCTCACGAATAACCGCATCAAGCGCCTGTAATGTTCTGTAGTCCGGACGTTTCATTGCTCGGGCATTCTCCTGAAAAAATCGTACTCAGCACTATGACATAAATTTTTGTTCGGTACAGACGAAATTGGACGTCGCGTAATGTGACACTGGTCACAGGGACATTTAGGGTAACGCTGGTCTATAATGCGCCTGAAATTTCACACCACAGGCAAACGACCATGACTCAGGATGAACTCAAAAAAGCAGTGGGCTGGGCAGCGCTGAAGTATGTAAAACCTGGCACCATTGTGGGGGTTGGCACTGGCTCTACCGCGGCACACTTTATTGACGCGCTGGGCACAATGAAAGGCCAGATTGAAGGCGCGGTTTCCAGCTCGGACGCGTCCACCGAGAAACTGAAAAGCCTTGGCATTACCGTGTTCGACCTCAACGAGGTGGACCGCCTGGGCATTTATGTGGACGGCGCGGATGAGATTAACGGCCAGATGCAGATGATCAAAGGCGGCGGCGCGGCGCTGACGCGTGAGAAAATTATCGCCTCGGTGGCGGATAAATTCATCTGTATCGCGGATGCCTCGAAGCAGGTGGATATCCTCGGCAAATTCCCGCTGCCGGTGGAAGTGATTCCGATGGCGCGGAGCGCTGTCGCTCGCGAGCTTGTTAAGCTGGGCGGTCGCCCGGAATACCGGCAGAACGTGGTGACGGATAACGGCAACGTCATCCTGGATGTTTATGGTCTTGAGATCATCGACCCGATTGCACTGGAAAACAGCATCAATGCGCTGCCAGGCGTAGTGACTGTCGGGTTATTTGCTAACCGTGGCGCGGATGTGGCGCTGATCGGCACCGCTGAAGGCGTGAAAACTATCGTGAAATGATCTGACAGGGAGGCGCATGCCTCCCTGTAAAAAATCTGCAATGGGCAAATTTGGTGATATCTGTCACGTTTTTGCCATTGCCATACGTTACCTGCCGCTAGCTTCTTATTTCTTAGCATTTTTCTCTACCATTTCCCGCTGTATGACATTTCTTCAGATGCGCGACGCAAACGTTCATATTGCCGCGATAGTTTTTTTTGATATGTTGACTAACGCGGATTGCAATCTGCACAACATCACAGTCAAGACAAAAAACAGGGTCGGGTAAATGGCAAAGGTATCACTGGAGAAAGACAAGATTAAATTTCTGCTCGTCGAAGGGGTGCACCAGAAAGCTCTGGATAGCCTTCGCGCTGCGGGTTACACCAACATTGAGTTTCACAAAGGCGCGCTGGATAGCGAGCAACTGAAAGAGTCCATCCGTGATGCCCACTTTATCGGCCTGCGATCCCGTACTCAACTGACTGAAGATATCATCGCTGCGGCGGAAAAACTGGTGGCTATCGGCTGTTTCTGTATCGGTACCAACCAGGTGAATCTGGATGCAGCGGCAAAGCGCGGTATTCCGGTATTCAACGCGCCATTCTCCAACACCCGTTCGGTGGCAGAATTAGTGATTGGCGAACTGCTGCTGCTGATGCGCGGTATTCCTGAAGCGAACGCCAAAGCGCACCGTGGTATCTGGAACAAGCTGGCAGTTGGCTCGTATGAAGCGCGCGGTAAAAAACTCGGTATCATCGGTTACGGTCATATTGGTACGCAGCTCGGCATTCTGGCGGAATCGCTGGGGATGCACGTCTATTTCTATGATATCGAAAGCAAATTGCCTCTCGGCAATGCAACCCAGGTGCAACATCTCTCCGACTTGTTGAATATGAGCGATGTGGTGAGCCTGCATGTGCCGGAAAACGCGTCGACCAAAGATATGATTGGCCCGGAAGAGCTGGCGCTGATGAAGCCGGGCGCTCTGCTGATCAACGCCGCACGCGGTACGGTGGTGGATATTCCGGCGCTGTGCGATGCGCTGAAGCGTAAACACCTGGCAGGTGCGGCAATCGACGTGTTCCCGACGGAACCGGCGACTAACAGCGATCCGTTTGACTCTCCGCTGTGTGAATTCGACAACGTCCTGCTGACGCCGCACATTGGCGGTTCCACGCAGGAAGCGCAGGAAAATATCGGTCTGGAAGTGGCCGGAAAATTGATCAAGTACTCCGATAACGGTTCGACGCTGTCTGCGGTGAATTTCCCGGAAGTTTCTCTGCCGCTGCACGGTGGCCGTCGTTTGCTGCACATCCATGAAAACCGTCCTGGTGTGCTGACCGCGCTCAACCAAATTTTCGCCAGCCAGAATATCAACATTGCAGCGCAGTACCTGCAAACCACGCCGTATATGGGTTATGTGGTTATTGATATTGAAGCGGATGAAGATGTGGCGCAGAAAGCGTTGCAGAGCATGAAAGCGATTCCGGGTACCATTCGTTCCCGTCTGTTGTTCTAAACGTTGCTTTTTCCTCTCCCGCAAGGGAGGGGAAAGTTACCACTGCCATATTCTTGATGGCGTAACCACCGCAGGCAGCGGGATATCCCACTCTTCCACTGGTAGTTTTTCCACACCCTGGCAGTCATGCGCGTAACCCACCGGATTCAGGCCATATTCGCGCCAGTTTTGTAACGTGCGATCGTAAAAACCACCGCCCATTCCCAGGCGTTGCCCTTGTTCATCAAAGGCGACCAGCGGCGTAATCAACACGTCGAGCTGGCTCAGCGGCAACACATCACGCACATCCAGCTTCGGTTCCTGAATTTTAAGACGGTTAACCACCAGTTCGCTGTGCGGGTGGTAATGCAGAAACAGCAAATTGCCGGGGCTAAAGGGATGCAACACCGGCAAGTAAACGCGTTTGCCGCTACGCCAGAGTTGTTCAATGAGCGGCTGGGTATCCAGCTCGCCATCAAAAGAGAGAAACAACGCTACGTTATGTGCCATCACCACCGGCGCATACGCCATCATGCGTGCCGCGGCCTGCTGGGCAAAGTGTGTTTGTTGTTCAGGTGTCAGTTCACGCCGGCGCTGGCGAATAACTTTGCGGATTTCTTGTCGTGACGAAAGAAAATCAGGAAGTTGCGTCATGATGGTTGTAAAAAAAGAAGGGAATCTCCGAGATGCCGCCGCTGGCTGTAACCCTTGAACCCTTGGTTCAAGGTGAATGCGTCGTCATAGCTTTAAGGCTTCTCGGACGGACCGAGCATGCTCACCAACCATGGATCGCCACATTCTTGTGGTATGAAATATCGGCTCAGGGGACTGGCCCGCTTGCAAACATCTCAGAGATATTTTTTGGCTTCACGGTCACTCTAACACAAATGACCCTGAAGCGTTATTCAAACTTTGGTCCCGGTCTTTCTGTTATGCGACCTTGATCAAGCAATGCCTGTTCGATGGTCTGCTGTAACATCCGAATACGCTGTTCCATGCTGGCGGCGTATTCGCGGGTCTTTGCTTTTTCCTGAGTCAGCTCGTAACTAATGTTCAACGCGGCGATAAACACCAACTGCTCAGTATTTGTGACTCTAGTGCGAACCTTCAGATCTTGCAACCGCTGATTCAGATCCTCCGCGGCCTGATTCAGAGCATCTCTCTGTTCAGGCGGGCAATTCACTCGCAGTGAACGGCCAAAAATTTGGATATCGACGGGTTGTGCAGACATGCCACCTTCCTGCTGTTTGACTGCGCTCTGCCTTCGCATCCGAGCCCTGGGCTGCGAAGGGGCGACACTATAAGCTACCCCGGCGCGCGCTTTCAAGCTTTTTGCGTCTATACCTTAATGATTCGGAGTGCATGCAAACGCATGGAACGTGAAGCATCACGGGTATATCACCAGGGGCCAAAGTGGTAGCATATCATGAATATTCCCCCCAACGACGACGAATGCGCATGTCTATACAGAACGAAATACCTGGTTACAACGATGTAGCCCAGCTACTCAACCAACAGGGCGTTGGATTACTTCCTGCTGAAATGCACGGGCTTATCGCGGGGATCCTCTGCGGCGGTAACAACGATAGTTCCTGGCAGCCGTTGCTGCATGATTTAACCAATGACGGTCTGGCATTCGGTCACGAACTGGCGCAAGCGCTGCGCAGCATGCATTCAGCAACCAGCGACTCACTGGAAGACGACGGTTTCTTGTTCCAGCTCTATCTGCCGGATGGCGACGATGTTAGCGTTTTCGACCGCGCTGACGCGCTGGCGGGCTGGGTGAACCATTTCCTGCTGGGGCTGGGCGTCACTCAGCCGAAGCTTGATAAAGTGACCGGTGAAACCGGCGAAGCGATTGACGATCTGCGCAACATTGCGCAGCTGGGTTATGACGAAGACGAAGATCAAGAAGAGCTGGAAATGTCGCTCGAAGAGATCGTCGAATACGTCCGTGTCGCGGCGCTGCTGTGCCACGACACTTTCACGCGGCCACAGCCTACCGCGCCGGAAGTGCGTAAACCCACGTTACATTAATTCACCTTGTAGGGAGTCGGTGTCATGACACAGCTTGAGTTTCTCCGTCGTCGCCAGGCATTGCTGGCGCAGATGGTTCCGGGCAGCGCGGCGCTAATTTTTGCTGCACCGGAAGCCACCCGCAGCGCAGACAGTGAATATCCGTATCGTCAGCATAGCGATTTCTGGTATTTCACCGGTTTTAACGAGCCGGAAGCGGTGCTGGTGCTGATCAAAAGTGATGACACCCACAACCACAGTGTGCTGTTTAACCGCGTGCGCGACAAAACCGCCGAAATCTGGTTTGGTCGTCGCCTTGGCCAGGAAGCCGCGCCGGAAAAGCTGGGTGTCGATCGCGCACTGGCTTTTCCGGATATCAACGAACATCTTTATCAATTGCTTAACGGTCTCGACGCCGTGTACCACGCGCAGGGTGAATTCGACTATGCCGACACCATTGTGTTTACCGCGCTGGACAAGTTGCGCAAAGGCTCGCGTCAGAATCTGCTTGCGCCGCCAACGTTAACCGACTGGCGACCGATGGTGCATGAAATGCGCCTGTTAAAATCTGCCGAAGAGATAGACGTGATGCGTCGCGCTGGGGAGATCTCCGCGCTGGCGCATAGCCGCGCGATGCAGGTTTGTCGTCCGGGGATGTTTGAATATCAGCTTGAAGGTGAAATCCAGCACGAATTTAACCGCCACGGCGCGCGTTTTCCCTCCTATAACACCATCGTGGGTTCCGGCGTGAACGGCTGCATCCTGCATTACACGGAAAATGAGAGCCAGATGCGTGATGGCGATCTGGTGCTGATTGATGCCGGTTGTGAATACCAGGGATATGCCGGTGATATCACTCGCACCTTCCCGGTAAACGGCAAATTCAGCCCGGCGCAACGCGAAATCTACGATATCGTGCTGGCCTCGCTGGAACGAGCCCTTGTGCTTTTCCGTCCGGGCACGTCCATCCAGGAAGTGACCGGTGAAGTGGTGCGCATCATGATTACCGGGCTGGTGAAGCTCGGCATTCTGAAAGGTGAAGTCGATGAGCTGGTGGAAAAAAACGCGCATCGCCCGTTTTTCATGCACGGCTTAAGCCACTGGCTCGGATTGGATGTGCACGATGTTGGTGTCTATGGCAAAGATCGCTCGCGTGAACTGGCACCTGGTATGGTGCTGACGGTGGAACCGGGCCTCTATATCGCACCGGATGCCGATGTGCCGGAACAGTATCGCGGTATTGGTATTCGTATTGAAGATGACATCGTCATTACTGAAGACGGCAACGAAAACCTGACCGCCAGCGCCGTGAAAAACGTTGACGAGATTGAGGCGCTGATGGCGGCATCACGTTCATGAGTGTGATTATCGTTGGCGGTGGCATGGCTGGCGCAACGCTTGCGCTGGCTATTTCTCATCTTACTCAGGGCAAATTACCCGTTCATCTGGTAGAAGCCAGCGTACCTGGCGCGTCCACGCATCCGGGATTTGACGCCCGCGCCATTGCGTTAGCGGCAGGCACGTGCCAGCAACTGGCGCGTATCGGCATCTGGCAAGCCATTGCCGCCTGCGCCACGCCGATTTCGACGGTTCATGTCAGCGATCGCGGCCATGCAGGCTTTGTCACGCTGGATGCGCAGGATTACCACCTCGATGCGCTTGGCTACGTTGTCGAACTGCACGACGTTGGGCAGCGGCTGTTCACATTATTGCAAAATGCGCCCGGCGTGACGCTGCATTGCCCGGCGAAAGTTAGCGCGGTTGCCCGTGATGAGCAGCAGGTGAGCGTAACGCTGAAAAGCGGTGAAAGTATTAACGGTCAATTGTTGGTGGCGGCAGACGGCTCCCGTTCACGCATTGGTCAGCAACTGGGTGTGGACTGGCAGCAAGCGCCTTATCACCAGGCGGCGGTTATCGCCAACGTCACCACCTCTGTGGCGCATCAGGGGCGGGCGTTTGAGCGTTTTACCGAGCATGGCCCGCTGGCAATGTTACCGATGTCACAAGGTCGCTGTTCGCTGGTGTGGTGTCATTCGCTGGAAAAACAGCAGCAGGTTGCCGCCTGGTCTGACGAGCTTTTCTGCCTCGAGTTACAAAAGGCCTTTGGCTGGCGGCTCGGGCGCATTCTGCATGTGGGCAAACGCAGCGTTTACCCGCTGACGCTGACCGCGGCCGCTTCGCCTGTCTCGCACCGCGCGGTGCTGGTCGGCAATGCCGCGCAAACGCTGCATCCAATCGCCGGGCAGGGTTTTAACCTCGGCATGCGCGATGTGATGACGCTGGCGGAAACGTTGGCTGAAGCGTGGGCGGCGCAGCGAGATGTTGGTTACTACCCCGTGTTGACGGGCTACCGCGATCGCCGCCATGCGGATAAAAAAGCCACCATCGGCGTTACCGATGGGCTGGTGCATCTGTTTGCCAATCACTGGATACCGTTGGTCGTCGGGCGTAATGCCGGGCTGATGGCGATGGAATTATTTACCCCCGCGCGCGATGCGCTGGCGCAGCGTACCCTCGGTTGGGTTGCCCGTTAAAGACAAAAGGAGCGAAGAGTGCAGAGTGTTGATGTTGCGATTGTCGGCGGCGGTATGGTCGGGTTGGCGCTGGCCTGTGGTTTACAGGGCAGCGGGTTGCGCGTGGCGGTGCTGGAGCAGAATGAACCGACACCGCTGGCGGAAGATGCTCCTCCGGCGCTGCGCGTGTCAGCGATTAATGCTGCCAGTGAAAAGTTACTGACGCACCTTGGCGTCTGGTCAAACATTATTGCCCAACGTGCCGGGCGTTATCACGGCATGGAAGTGTGGGACAAAGACAGTTTTGGCCGCATCGCGTTTGACGACCAGAGCATGGGCTACAGCCATCTTGGTTACATTATTGAAAATGCGGTGATCCACCAGGCGCTGTGGGATAAAGCCCGGCAGTGCAAGGATGTTACCCTCATGGCTCCGGCTGAGTTGCAGCAGGTGGCGTGGGGCGAAAACGAGGCGTTTCTGACTTTAAAAGATGGCACCATGCTCACTGCACGGCTGGTGGTTGGCGCAGATGGCGCAAACTCCTGGCTGCGTAACAAGGCCGACATTCCGCTGACATTCTGGGATTACCATCATCATGCGCTTGTGGCGACCATTCGCACCGATGAGCCGCATCAGGCGGTGGCGCGCCAGGTATTTGGTAACGATGGCATTCTCGCTTTTCTGCCGCTTAACGATCCGCATTTATGCTCAATTGTCTGGTCGCTGCCGCCAGAGCAGGCGAAAGCCATGCAGCAAGCGAGTGAGGAAGCATTCAACCAGGCGCTGTGCGTGGCGTTCGATAATCGTCTTGGGCTGTGCCGCGTTGAGAGCGAACGTCAGGTATATCCACTCACAGGACGCTATGCGCGCCAGTTTGCCGGGCACCGTCTGGCGCTGGTTGGCGATGCTGCGCACACCATTCACCCGCTGGCGGGGCAGGGTGTTAACCTCGGCTTTATGGATGTCGCGGAGTTGATAACCGAGCTGAAGCGCCTGAGCCGCGAAGGTAAAGACATTGGTCAGCATCTCTATTTGCGCCGCTATGAGCGCAGCCGCAAACACAGCGCGGCGTTGATGCTGGCCGGAATGCAGGGTTTTCGCGAACTCTTCTCGGGTGCAAATCCGGCGAAAAAGCTGCTGCGTGATATCGGCCTGAAACTGGCAGATACCCTTCCCGGTGTGAAAACCCGTTTGTTACGCCAGGCGATGGGGCTCAACGATCTGCCTGAGTGGTTACGTTAACTGCGTCACACTTTCCCTTCCCGGTCCCGGGAAGGGATGCCTCCTCCTCATTTGAAATATTCTAATTTCACCTCATTTTTCGGATTAGATTTTCTCATGTCGCGTTTTTTTCTTTTCGGGAAAATCCTCTCTTTTGCAGAGTGAAATGCTGCAATCTCTTCTCCGTTGTCGGTAACACTGATTTTTAATGAAGGGTGAATCGTTATTCACCAGAATAATACTCTGATGGCATTTTGTGCGTGATGGGTCATAAGCTAATGTGATGGACCATTTTTCTTTATGGTTAAGCTCTGCTTTCGATGATAAGTTCAGGCCAAAGAGAACGTTTGCGTCGACGTCGTAAAACGGTGTCGGCACCAGTTGTTTTGGCGCAAATTACGCCGCTGAAAAACGTGATAGCTCAGCTTATTCGACGAGGAAAAGATGGCTCAGCAGACCCCTTTGTATGAACAACACACCCTAAACGGCGCCCGCATGGTGGATTTTCATGGCTGGATGATGCCGCTGCATTACGGCTCACAAATCGATGAACACCACGCGGTGCGCACCGATGCCGGAATGTTTGATGTGTCGCACATGACCATCGTCGATCTCAAAGGCAGCCGCACCCGGGAGTTTCTGCGGTATTTGCTGGCAAACGACGTCGCCAAACTCACGAAGCCCGGTAAAGCGCTCTACACCGGCATGCTAAATGCCTCGGGCGGCGTAATTGATGACTTAATCGTCTACTACTTCACTGAAGATTTCTTCCGCCTCGTTGTAAACTCCGCCACCCGCGAAAAAGACCTCTCCTGGATTTCCCAACACGCTGAACCTTATGCCATCGACATCACTGTACGTGATGATCTGTCGCTGATCGCCGTACAAGGCCCGAACGCGCAGGCGAAAGCCGCCAGCCTGTTTACTGACGAGCAGCGTCACGCCGTTGAAGGTATGAAACCATTCTTTGGCGTGGAAACCGGTGATCTGTTCATTGCGACCACCGGTTATACCGGCGAAGCAGGGTATGAAATTGCGCTGCCCAATGAAAAAGCGGCCAGCTTCTGGCAAGCGCTGGTCAATGCGGGCGTGAAACCTTGCGGCCTTGGCGCACGCGATACGCTGCGTCTGGAAGCGGGTATGAACCTGTACGGTCAGGAGATGGATGAAGGTATCTCTCCGCTGGCCGCCAATATGGGCTGGACGATCGCCTGGGAGCCGCAGGATCGTGAATTTATTGGTCGTGAAGCGCTGGAACTGCAACGCGAAAAAGGCACCGAACAGCTGGTTGGCCTGGTGATGACGGAAAAAGGCGTATTGCGTAATGAACTGCCGGTGCACTTCACCGATGCGCAAGGCAATGTGCAAAAAGGCGTGATCACCAGCGGTACGTTCTCGCCAACGCTCGGCTACAGTATTGCACTGGCACGTGTTCCGGCGGGGATCGGCGAAAATGCTGTTGTACAGATCCGCAACCGCGAAATGCCGGTGAAAGTCACTAAACCTGTTTTTGTACGCGCTGGTAAACCCGTCGCGTAATCTTTTTATCTGGAGAGAATGAAATGAGCAACGTACCAGGCGAACTGAAATACAGCAAAGAACATGAGTGGCTGCGCAAAGAAGCGGACGGCACTTACACCGTTGGCATCACCGAACATGCGCAAGAACTGCTGGGCGATATGGTGTTTGTCGATCTGCCGGAAGCGGGCGCGACCGTCAGCGCGGGCGATGATTGCGCCGTTGCCGAATCGGTAAAAGCGGCTTCTGATATCTACGCGCCAATCAGCGGTGAAATTGTGGCGGTTAATGATCAACTGGCCGATTCGCCGGAGCTGGTCAACAGCGAGCCGTATGGCGAAGGCTGGATTTTCAAAATTAAAGCCAGCGACGAAGCCGAAGTTGCCGCGCTGCTGGATGCGACAGCGTACGCCGCGCTGCTCGAAGACGAGTAAATACGCCTCATCCTTCGCGTGGCAGGCGCGTTGGCTTCCACGCATTCCCGGGCGCTTACTGATGTCAGCGGCCGGGGATGTGCTGCGTCGCCGCCTTCCTGCAATGCGAAGGGCTTAGCATATTCAGGCAATTTCTAAATACGATTCACTGCACGTTTCAGGAACCATCGCTCATGACACAGACTTTAAGCCAGCTTGAAAACCGTGGCGCTTTCATTGGACGTCACATTGGGCCGGATGCTCAGCAACAGCAGGAGATGCTGAACACAGTTGGCGCGGATTCGTTAAACGCACTGATTGGCCAGATCGTGCCAAAAGACATCCAGCTTGCCACTCCGCCGCAGGTTGGGGAATCGACCACTGAGTTCGCAGCCCTGGCCGAGCTGAAAGCGATTGCCAGCCGCAACAAGCGCTTTAAGTCTTACATTGGCATGGGCTACACCGCCGTGCAGTTGCCGCCGGTTATTCTGCGCAACATGCTGGAAAATCCAGGCTGGTACACCGCCTACACCCCGTATCAGCCGGAAGTGTCGCAGGGCCGCCTTGAAGCGCTGCTCAACTTCCAGCAGGTTACGCTCGATCTCACCGGGCTGGATATCGCTTCCGCGTCGTTGCTGGATGAAGCCACCGCAGCGGCTGAAGCGATGGCCATGGCGAAGCGCGTCAGCAAACTGAAAGGTGCCAACCGCTTCTTCGTCGCGGCCGATGTGCATCCGCAAACGCTCGATGTCGTGCGCACTCGCGCCGAAACCTTCGGTTTTGACGTGATTGTTGATGACGCGGCTAAAGTTCTCGATCACCAGGATGTGTTCGGCGTACTGCTCCAGCAGGTCGGCACGACGGGTGAAGTGCATGATTACAGCGCGCTGATTAACCAACTGAAATCCCGCAAAATCGTGGTCAGCGTTGCCGCCGATTTGTTGACGCTGGTGCAACTGACTGCGCCAGGTAAACAGGGGGCCGACATTGTGTTTGGCTCCGCGCAACGCTTTGGCGTGCCGATGGGCTACGGTGGCCCGCACGCGGCATTCTTTGCCGCAAAAGATGAATACAAACGCTCCATGCCAGGCCGCATTATCGGTGTGTCGAAAGATGCCGCCGGTAACACCGCGCTGCGCATGGCGATGCAGACGCGCGAGCAGCATATTCGCCGCGAGAAAGCCAACTCCAACATCTGTACTTCGCAGGTTCTGCTGGCCAACATCGCCAGCTTGTACGCGGTGTTCCACGGTCCGGCCGGGCTGAAACGCATTGCCGGACGTATTCATCGCCTGACCGATATCCTTGCTGCTGGTTTGCAGCGCGGTGGCCTGAAACTGCGCCACGCGCACTACTTTGACACCCTGTGTGTTGATGTTGCGGACAAAGCCGCCGTGCTGGCTCGCGCCGAAGCGCAGGAAATTAATCTGCGTAGCGACATTCTTAACGCCGTTGGCATCACGCTGGATGAAACCACCACGCGTGAAGATGTGCAGGTGCTGTTTAACGTGCTGCTGGGCGACAAACATGGTCTGGATATTGATGCGCTGGATAAAGAGGTCGCGCTTGATAGCCGTTCCATCCCGCAGAGTATGCTGCGTGAAGACGCTTTCCTGACGCACCCGGTGTTTAATCGCTATCACAGCGAAACCGAGATGATGCGTTATATGCATTCGCTGGAGCGTAAAGATCTGGCGCTCAACCAGGCGATGATCCCACTGGGCTCCTGCACCATGAAACTGAACGCGGCGGCGGAAATGATCCCAATCACCTGGCCGGAATTCGCTGAACTGCACCCGTTCTGCCCGCCGGAACAGGCTGAGGGTTATCACCAGATGATCGCTCAGCTCTCTGACTGGCTGGTAAAACTGACCGGTTATGATGCGCTCTGCATGCAGCCGAACTCAGGCGCGCAAGGCGAATACGCCGGTTTGCTGGCGATTCGTCACTACCATGAAAGCCGCAACGAAGGTCACCGCGACATCTGTCTGATCCCAAGTTCTGCGCACGGTACTAACCCGGCATCGGCACAGATGGCGGGGATGCAGGTTGTGGTGGTTGCTTGTGATAAAAACGGCAATATCGATCTGGCCGATTTGCGCGCGAAAGCGGAGCAAGCGGGCGATAACCTCTCCTGCATCATGGTGACGTACCCGTCCACCCACGGTGTGTATGAAGAGACCATTCGCGAAGTGTGTGAAGTGGTGCATCAGTTTGGCGGCCAGGTTTACCTGGATGGCGCGAACATGAATGCGCAGGTGGGTATCACGTCGCCGGGCTTTATCGGCGCGGATGTGTCGCACCTCAACCTGCATAAAACCTTCTGCATTCCGCACGGCGGTGGCGGTCCGGGCATGGGGCCGATTGGCGTGAAAGCGCATCTTGCACCATTTGTGCCGGGTCACAGCGTGGTGCAGATTGAAGGGATGCTCACCCGTCAGGGCGCGGTCTCTGCGGCGCCGTTTGGCAGCGCGTCGATTCTGCCGATCAGCTGGATGTATATCCGCATGATGGGCGCGGAAGGGCTGAAACAAGCGAGCCAGGTGGCGATCCTTAATGCCAACTATATCGCCAGCCGTCTGAAAGAGGCTTTCCCGGTGCTGTATACCGGTCGCGATGGTCGCGTTGCGCACGAGTGTATTCTCGACATTCGCCCGTTGAAAGAAGAGACCGGCATCAGCGAACTGGATATCGCTAAGCGCCTGATCGATTACGGTTTCCATGCGCCAACCATGTCTTTCCCGGTGGCCGGTACGTTGATGGTGGAACCGACCGAATCGGAGAGCAAAGTCGAACTGGATCGCTTTATCGATGCCATGCTGGCGATTCGTGCGGAAATCGAACGTGTGAAACAGGGTGAGTGGACGCTGGAAGATAACCCGCTGGTTAACGCACCGCACACGCAGAATGAGCTGGTGGCTGAGTGGAATCACGGTTACACCCGCGAACTGGCGGTGTTCCCGGCAGGTTTTGCCAACAAATACTGGCCGACCGTGAAGCGTCTGGACGATGTGTACGGCGACCGTAACCTGTTCTGTTCCTGCGTGCCGATGAGCGAATATCAGTAATGCGCTGATTCGACTATCTTTTAAGGGCGCTTCGGCGCCCTTTTACTTTTCAGGAGAACCAGATGGCGATTGCATTAGTGACCGGTGGCAGCCGGGGAATTGGCCGCGCAACCGCGCTGCTGCTGGCACAAGAAGGCTACACCGTTGCCGTCAATTATCACCGCAACAAGTCTGCTGCCGACGACGTGGTGGCGGAAATCAGCGCGCAGGGTGGGCATGCGTTCGCAGTACAGGCCGATATCAGCGATGAAGCGCAGGTACAGGCTATGTTCGCGTCTCTTGATGAAAAACCGGAACCGCTTACCGCGTTGGTCAATAATGCCGGGATCCTATTTCAGCAGAGCCGGGTTGAGCAACTGAGCGCAGAACGCATTAATCGCGTGCTGGCGACCAACGTGACGGGCTATTTCCTCTGCTGTCGCGAAGCGGTAAAACGGATGTCCACCCAACACGGTGGGCACGGCGGCGCGATTGTTAATGTTTCCTCGGCGGCGGCGCGTCTCGGCTCGCCCGGCGAATACGTCGATTATGCGGCGTCAAAAGGGGCCGTCGATACGCTCACAACCGGGCTGGCGCTGGAAGTTGCGGCGAACGGTATCCGCGTGAATGGTGTGCGTCCGGGTTTTATCTACACAGAAATGCATGCCAGCGGCGGTGAGCCCGGGCGTGTGGACCGGGTGAGCAGCGCGATCCCGATGCGGCGCGGTGGGCAACCGGAAGAAGTGGCGCAGGGCATTGTCTGGCTGTTGAGCGACAAAGCGTCGTATGTTACCGGCAGTTTTCTCGATTTAGCCGGCGGCAGATAAGCACTCCTCTCCCGTCAGGGAGAGGAGTTTACTGCGTCAAAGATTTTCGCCGTTGCTGGCAATCACTTCTTTGTACCAGTTAAAGCTCTTTTTACGGGAGCGCGACATATCGCCGGTGCCGTCATCGTGCTTGTTCACGTAGATAAAGCCGTAGCGTTTGCTGTACTGGCCGGTGGTAAAAGAGACGCAGTCGATACAGCCCCACGGGGTGTAACCCATCAGATCCACGCCGTCGTGGGTCACTGCTTTGATCATCTCTTTGACGTGCGCGCGCAGGTAATCGATGCGGTAATCGTCATTGATGCTGCCGTCGGCTTCGACTTTGTCGTACGCGCCAAAACCGTTTTCGACGATAAACAACGGTTTCTGGTAGCGTTCATACAGCTCGCATAACGCATAGCGCAGGCCAACCGGATCAATCTGCCAGCCCCAGTCAGACGCTTTAACATGCGGGTTAGGGACGCTGCCCTGGAAACCGGAGAGTGCATCGCCAGCGCCGCCCTCCGCTTTCACCGCGTTGGTCATGTAATAGCTAAAGCCGAGGTAATCGCAGCAACCTTCGCGCAAAATCGCCTCGTCACCGGCTTCCATGCGGATGGTAAAACCACGGCGTTCCCATTCGTTCAGCACATAAGAAGGGTAGTAGCCGCGCAGTTGGACATCGGTAAAGACATAACGCTCACGCATTGACTCTTGCGCGTACATCACATCGTCCGGCTTACAGGAGAAGGGGTACAGCGGCACCATGGCCAGCATGCAGCCAATTTTCATTTCCGGGTTAATACGATGGCCGATTTTCACCGCCATGGCACTGGCAACAAACTGATGGTGCAGCACCTGATACATGGTCTCTTCGGGGTTTTCATGTTCGGTGTAGACCACGCCGGAACAGCAGTAACCAAACAGCGGCGCGCGCCAGTTGCGCTGGTTGTTGATTTCGTTAAAGGTCATCCAGTATTTGACTTTATTCTTGTAGCGCTCGAAAACCACTTCGGCGAAGCGTACAAAAAAATCGACTACTTTACGGTTGGTCCAGCCGCCATATTCCTGCACCAGGTGCAGCGGCATTTCGAAGTGGGACAGCGTGATGACCGGCTCGATATTGTATTTGAGCAACTCATCAAACATGTCGTCGTAAAATTTCAGCCCTTCTTCATTCGGCTGTTGCTCATCGCCCAGCGGGAAGATGCGGGTCCAGGCGATGGAGGTGCGAAAACATTTGAAGCCCATTTCGGCGAACAGCTTGATGTCTTCTTTATAGTGACCATAAAAATCAACGGCTTCGTGGTTCGGGTAATATTTGCCCGCGACGACTTCCTGCGTGATTTCACGCGGAACACCGTGCGCGCCGCCTGTCAGGACATCGCAGATGCTCGGGCCTTTGCCGCCTTTATTCCAGCCGCCTTCAACCTGGTGTGCGGCAACCGCGCCACCCCATAAAAAGTCTTTCGGTAAGGTCAATTTTTTCATTGTTACTATTCCCGTTATATTGGCTGATAACGAGTCTAACAAAGGCGAATTAAATGTCACGATATAACAAATTGCCGCTGGGGTAATTTGTTACACCGAAAAAACACACTGTTTTTTTATGCTATTTTCTTCGCCAGTTTACGTCCCAGCGATTCGAGAATATAAATAACAGGAATTTGCGTAGTAATATCGTAGCCGCCGCTAATGCGCATTTGCGGCACATGCCAGGAGATATTAAAGTCCGCCAGTTTTGCCAGTCGCGAGTGTTCGTGGCTGGTGATCGACAGTACTTTGCAATGGTGCAGGCTGAACTGGCTGGCGAAGCGCAGGATCTCTTCCGTCTCACCTGAAACCGAAAGGACAATTGCCAGTGCGTTTTTAGCCATATCATTGGTGACCGGGAAATAAGGATCATCGATATGGTTACTGAATTTACCGATATTTGAGAAGAATCTTGCGCCATATTTCGCCAGCGCACCCGATGTGCCAGCACCGACAAATATAATGCGCTCGGAAGATAATATGATATCAACAGTGTTATCTAATAACTTATCAAACTCGTCATTGTTAACGCTTTTAAAAAAACTGATCACTTCGCTGGCGCCGAAATTCGCTTGCGGCGGCTCATTCTGCTCTAAATATAATTTAAAACGCACACGGAATTCCGAGTAGCCTTCACAGTTGAGCTTGCGGCAAAAGCGCAACACGGTCGTGGTGGAGACGCCCGCCGCATCGGCCAGCTCACGAATGGTCATGTACATCACTTTGTCGCGATTTTTGATGACAAAGTTGTAAACCAACATCTCCAGAGTATTCAGGCTGGCGATGGCGGAGTGAGTAAACATTGTCACGGCGATATCCTTTGCTTGCGGTAAACGTAGCCCAATGCCACCCGGCAGGCTTTTTGCGTGCTCACATGCTGCCATAACTCCGGCACTGTTTCCCTGACTTTCGCATTCATGGCATGCAGCCTACGTCATGAAACATTCATCAACGATATTTATTTTAGCGTACAGGTGTGCACTGGAATCATTCTCAGTTACTCTAGTGTTGCGACGTTTTTTTGAGTTTTCCCGGAGTTACCATGGTTAAGAAACCTTTATTCGCACAGGGATACACACTGGCAGAGGAAATTGCTAACAGCATCAGCCACGGTATCGGGCTGGTGTTCGGTATTGTCGGCCTGGTATTGTTGCTGGTTCAGGCGGTAGACAGCAACGCCAGTATGACGGCGATTACCAGCTACTCGCTTTATGGCGGCAGTATGATCCTACTGTTTCTCGCCTCCACGCTGTACCATGCGATTCCGCACCAGCGCGCAAAAAGATGGTTAAAGAAATTTGACCACTGCGCCATTTATCTGCTGATTGCCGGAACTTATACGCCTTTTTTACTGGTCGGGCTGGATTCACCGCTGGCGCGTGGGCTGATGATTGTTATCTGGAGCCTCGCCTTATTGGGGATCCTGTTTAAGCTCACCATTGCGCACCGGTTCAAGGTGTTGTCGCTGGTGACATACCTGACAATGGGCTGGCTGTCATTGATTGTGATTTATCAGCTTGCGACACGGTTATCGGTGGGCGGCGTGACGCTGCTGGCTGTCGGCGGGCTGGTGTACTCGTTGGGCGTCATTTTCTACGTCTGTAAACGTATTCCCTATAATCACGCGATCTGGCACGGCTTTGTGCTGGGTGGCAGCGTGTGTCACTTCCTGGCGATCTATTTGTATGTCGGACAAGTTTAAGCAGTAGTGCCGGGCGGCTTTTGCCAGCCCGGCTATAGCATGGCAGTTGTTTTAACGCGGATTATTCTTCTTCCAGCGAGTAGGGCAGCGGCTCGATGCTTAATGTATTGGCATCGTCGCGTACGCGGAACACGCTGTTTGGTTCCATGTCATTATTCATCACGACCTGAACCAGCACGCGGCCGTCATCTAACTGAGTGGATGCCAGCACCGTACCGGTGCGACGCCAGTTTTCACCCATTTTTAGCTCAAGATCTTCACCCGCTTCCGGCGTGCGGCTGGCAGCGCCTGCCAGGTACCACAGCGCACGCTTGTTGGCACCACGGAATTTCGCGCGAGCAACCATTTCTTGCCCGGTATAACACCCTTTTTTGAAGCTGATGCCGCCCAACGCCTGCAGGTTGGTTGCCTGCGGAATGAATTGCGCGCTGTTTGGCTCGTCAATCACGGGTAACCCGGCTTCGATATTTAGCGCCAGCCACTGTTGGCTGTTGTTAAGCTGCGCTTCACCGCGTAGTTTTTCCGTCACCTGTTCTGCCGTTGCGACATCAGTAACCAGCAGGAAACGCTCGCCCGGATGTTCAAACCACAGGAGAGTTGTTTCCCCTTCCTGCACAACCTGCTTTTCGCTGTCCGGCAGCGTTGTGAAGAGATTAGCCAGCGCGGCGCGAGCCTGAAAACCGGCAACGCCCAGCAGCACATGTTCGTCATCTGCGGCGATAGTGACTTTGGAAAATACGGCGTACTTTTTCAGTTCGCGAAGCTGCGATTCACGCACGCTGCGGCGCAAAATCCAGGCAAATCCTTCCTGATAGTGAAACAACCGCATATTGCTCCACATTTTGCCTTTAGAATCGCAATGCGCCGCCAGCAGATGCTGATCTGCTGCCATTTTCGACACGTCAGCAGTGACCTGGCCCTGCAGGTATTTCTCGCTATCCGCACCGGTAATGGTTGCCAGCGCCCAGTCATCGAGCGTCATAAGCGTCAGCGGCAGACGGGTAGATGCGGTCGGCTGGCGCGGAGGAAATGGAGTAAAAGCCATAATAATGTCCTGATTAGCTTAACGCTGTGTTGGTACTTAATGGTAAAAGAGCCATTGTTCAATGCAAGCGATAAAGCATGCGATTTGTGCCATTGTGCGAGCATTGCGAGGCGCTACGCAGCACTGTGATAATTTTGCAGACGATGCGATTTATTCTGGAAGCAGGTCCGGGAAGCTAAATATTCCGCAAAAGGAATATTAAAAACACGTTACAATAGGCCCTCATGCCTATGAAGGGAGAAGAACATGGATATTAATAATAAAGCCCGTATCCATTGGGCCTGTCGCCGCGGAATGCGCGAACTCGATATCTCCATCATGCCTTTTTTTGAACACGAGTACGACTCGCTCAGTGACCACGACAAACAGGTGTTTGTGCGTCTGCTGGAGAGTGATGATCCGGATTTATTCAACTGGTTGATGAATCATGGCAAACCCCAGGACGCGGAGTTGCAGCGAATGGTGCAGTTAATTCAGACACGGAATCGGGATCGTGGTCCTGTGGCAATCTGATTTACGCGTCTCATGGCGCGCACAATGGATTTCGTTATTACTGCACGGGCTGGTGGCGGCGTTCATTCTTTTTATGCCCTGGCCGTTGAGCTATACGCCGCTATGGCTTTTGCTGCTGTCGCTGGTGGTTTTTGATTGCGTGCGCAGCCAGCGGCGGATCAACGCCTGCCACGGAGAGATCAAACTGCTGATGGATTCCCGCCTGCGCTGGCAAGGTGTGGAGTGGGATATTATCGGTACACCCTGGATGATCCGCGGCGGTATGATGTTGCGATTACGCCGTGCGGAAGACGGGCGGCGCCAGCATTTATGGCTGGCGGCAGACAGTATGGATTCGCAGGAGTGGCGCGATCTACGCCGGATGATCACCCAAAATCCGGCGCAGGGGCTACATTAAGGCGGGGATGGCTCAGCCGAGCCGTTCCGCCATTTCCGTCAGTATTTGCTCGCACCAGCCTTGAATACGTTCATCGCTTAAATCGTACTGATTGGTTTCATCCAGCGCCAGCCCTACAAAGAGCTGCCCATCGGCAATGACCGGTTTTTTACTGGTAAATTCATAGCCTTCTGTCGGCCAGTAACCAATGAATGTCGCCCCTTTGGGGGCCAGTTTGTCGTGGAGCATGCCGAGTGCGTCGAGGAACCATTCGCCGTAACCGAGCTGATCGCCCATCCCGTACAACGCGATGATTTTTCCGTCGAGATTGAGGTTATCAAGCTGATCCCAAACCGCTTCCCAGTCTTCCTGCAGCTCGCCGAAATCCCAGGTTGGAATACCCAGAATAAGCGCGTCGTACTGTTCCATCAGGGCGGGAGCATCATCTTTCAGGTTGTGCAGCGTCACCAGTTCCGGGCCGATAATATCGCGGATTTTTTCTGCCGCCATTTCGGTGTAGCAGGTGCTGGAACCGTAAAACAGACCGATATTCATAACGTAAACTTCTCGACTCTTGATGTGTCTTTTCACGCAGTGTACCAGAATCGTACATCAATCAGGCATAATGCAGCGTTTGAGTAAAGGAGACGCTGGATGGAACAGGATCTCGCACGTATCGAACAGTTTCTCGATGCTCTCTGGCTTGAGAACAATCTGGCGGAAAATACGCTAAACGCTTACCGCCGTGATTTGAAAAGTGTGGTGGAGTGGTTGCACCACCACGCCAGCAGTCTGGAAAAAGCGCAAGGTGATGATTTACAAGCGCTGTTAGCTGAAAGGGTGAGCGGTGGTTATAAGGCCACCAGCTCGGCGCGCTTGCTTAGCGCCGTGCGGCGTTTCTTTCAGTACCTTTATCGGGAAAAAGTACGCAGCGACGATCCCAGCGCATTGCTCGCATCACCTAAATTGCCGCAACGTTTACCGAAAGACTTAAGTGAAACGCAGGTGAGCAGGCTTTTGCAGGCTCCGGTGGTTGACCAACCGCTGGAGTTACGCGATAAAGCGATGCTTGAGGTGTTGTATGCGACCGGCCTTCGCGTCTCTGAACTGGTTGGCCTGACGATGAGTGATATCAGCCTGCGTCAGGGCGTGGTGCGAGTGATTGGTAAAGGCAATAAAGAGCGCCTGGTGCCGCTGGGCGAAGAGGCGGTGTACTGGGTCGAAAACTATCTGGAACATGGTCGCCCCTGGCTGCTCAACGGTGCTTCAATTGATGTGCTGTTTCCAAGCCAGCGCGCGCAGCAGATGACGCGCCAGACTTTCTGGCATCGCATCAAACACTATGCGGCGCTTGCGGGCATCGACAGTGAAAAGCTCTCGCCCCACGTTTTGCGCCATGCGTTTGCCACCCATCTGCTCAACCATGGCGCGGATCTGCGCGTGGTACAAATGCTTTTAGGCCACCAGGATTTATCGACCACGCAAATTTATACGCATGTCGCTACCGAGCGACTGCGCAAGCTTCATCAACAGCATCACCCGCGGGCGTGAATGCTGACAATCTAAGGATGTGTTATGAAAAAAGGTTTAGTGATGTTCACCCTAATGGCGGCGGCGTTTAGCGGCGCGGCACATGCCGATGACGCGGCAATTAAACAGTCGCTGGCTAAATTGGGTGTACAGAGTGGCGAAGTGCTGCCCGCGCCGGTTGCCGGAATGAAGGCCGTATTGACCAACAGCGGCGTGCTGTATGTGACCGAAGACGGCAAACATATCATCCAGGGCCCGATGTACGATGTCAGCGGCGCGCAGCCTGTAAACGTCACCACGAAGATGCTGTTACCGCATCTGAACGCGCTGGAAAAAGAGATGATTGTCTACAAAGCGCCGCAGGAAAAACATGTCATCACCGTGTTCACCGATATCACATGTGGTTACTGCCAGAAGCTGCACAGCGAGATGGCAGACTACAACGCGCTCGGCATCACCGTGCGTTACCTTGCCTTCCCGCGCCAGGGGGTGCCAAGCGAAGTTGAAAACCAGATGAAGGCTATCTGGTGTGCAAAAGATCCTAAAAAAGCCTTCGATAATGCGATGGAAGGTAAAGAGGTGAAACCGGCCAGCTGTGATATCGACATTGCCAACCATTACGCGCTGGGCGTGCAGTTTGGCGTCAACGGCACGCCAGCGATCGTGCTGAATGACGGCTACCTCGTTCCGGGGTATCAGGCTCCGGCCGAAATGAAAGCCTTCCTCGACCAACATCAAAAAGCGACCGGCGGTAAATAATTCGCGTGAAAGCTCAGATACAACTTCGCCGCCGTGAGGTGGATGACGCAGCAGAACTGGCCGAAGACTTGCCGCCGCTGCTGCGTCGCTTATACGCCAGCCGCGGTGTGCGCACGGCCAGTGAACTGGAGCGCAGCGTTAAAGGCATGCTGCCGTGGCAACAACTTACCGGTATCGATGAAGCTGTGGCGCAGCTTTACAACGCTTTGCGTGAAGGGCTGCGCATTATTGTGGTGGGCGATTTCGATGCGGATGGCGCCACCAGTACCGCCCTCAGCGTGCTGGCCTTGCGTGCGCTCGGTTGTGAAAATGTCAGTTACCTGGTGCCGAACCGTTTTGATGACGGCTATGGGCTTAGCCCGGAAGTGGTCGATCAAGCGCATGCGCGCGGCGCGCAGCTCATCCTGACGGTGGATAACGGCATCTCTTCACATGCAGGCGTGGCGCGGGCTCATGAACTGGGGATCCCGGTGGTGGTAACCGATCACCACCTGCCAGGTGACACGTTGCCCGATGCCGAAGCGATTGTTAACCCTAATTTGCGCGACTGCGATTTTCCGTCGAAGTCGCTGGCCGGGGTTGGTGTTGCGTTCTATCTGATGCTGGCGCTGCGCGCTTTTCTGCGTGACAGCGGCTGGTTTGAGGCGCGCGGCCTGGCGATGCCAAATCTGGCGGAACTGCTTGATTTGGTGGCGCTGGGAACGGTGGCGGACGTGGTGCCACTGGATGCCAATAACCGCATTCTGACCTGGCAAGGGCTCAGCCGCATTCGCGCCGGGCGCTGCCGTCCGGGCATCAAGGCGCTGCTGGAAATTGCCAACCGCGATGCGCAAAAGCTGGCAGCAAGCGATCTCGGTTTTGCGCTCGGGCCGCGCCTTAACGCGGCGGGCAGGCTGGACGATATGTCGGTGGGGGTTGCGCTGTTACTGTGCGATAACCTTGGCGAAGCGCGTCAGTTAGCCAGCGATCTCGACGCGTTGAACCAGACGCGCAAAGAGATTGAGCAGGGGATGCAGGCCGAAGCCCTGACGCTGTGCGAGCAGCTTGAGCGCAGCGGTGAAACGCTGCCCGGTGGCTTAGCGATGTACCATCCCGAGTGGCACCAGGGGGTGGTCGGTATCCTCGCTTCGCGCATTAAAGAGCGCTTTCACCGCCCGGTGATCGCCTTTGCGCCAGCCGGAGACGGCGTGCTGAAAGGTTCGGGGCGTTCGATTCAGGGGCTGCATATGCGCGATGCGCTGGAGCGTCTGGATATGCTGTTTCCGGGCATGATGCTCAAATTCGGCGGTCACGCAATGGCGGCCGGTTTGACGCTGGAAGAAAACCGTTTTGACGAGTTCCGCCAGCGTTTTGGCGAGCTGGTGACAGAATGGCTGGATCCGGCGTTATTACAAGGTGAGATTGTCTCTGACGGCCCGTTGTCGGCGCAGGAGATGACGCTGGAAGTCGCGGAGATGCTGCGAGAAGCGGGTCCCTGGGGACAAATGTTCCCGGAACCGCTGTTTGACGGCGAGTTTCGCCTGCTGCAGCAGCGGCTGGTGGGTGAGCGTCATCTCAAGGTGATGCTGGAGCCGGTTGGCGGCGGTCCACTGCTTGATGGAATCGCTTTTAACGTCGATACCACCTGCTGGCCGGATAACGGTGTGCGGCAGGTAAATATTGCTTATAAACTGGATGTGAACGAGTTTCGCGGCAATCGTAGCGTACAGCTGATCATCGAGCATCTCTGGCCACTTTAGCGCCAGTATTCGCTATAAAACAGGGCGGGAATCCGGTAAACTTCCGCCCTTATCACCGCCTTTTGACTAGTCCATTAAAAGAAATCAGACCATGTTTGAAATTAACCCGGTAAAAAATCGTATTCAGGACCTCACGGAGCGCTCCGACGTTCTTAGGGGGTATCTTTGACTATGACGCCAAGAAAGAGCGTCTGGAAGAAGTAAACGCCGAGCTGGAACAGCCGGACGTGTGGAACGAACCTGAGCGCGCACAGGCGCTGGGCAAAGAGCGTTCCTCACTCGAAGCTATCGTTGATACGCTGGATCAAATGCGCCAAGGGCTGGAAGATGTCAGCGGCCTGCTGGATCTGGCGGTTGAAGCCGAAGACGAAGAGACCTTTAACGAAGCGGTCGCTGAACTGGATGTGCTGGAAGAGAAACTGGCGCAGCTGGAGTTCCGCCGCATGTTCTCTGGCGAGTACGACAGCGCCGACTGCTACCTGGATATTCAGGCAGGTTCCGGCGGCACCGAAGCGCAGGACTGGGCGAGCATGTTAATGCGCATGTACCTGCGCTGGGCGGAAGCTCGTGGCTTTAAAACCGAGATCATCGAAGAGTCCGAAGGTGAAGTTGCCGGCATTAAATCCGTCACCATTAAGATCATCGGTGATTACGCCTACGGCTGGCTGCGCACCGAAACCGGCGTTCATCGCCTGGTGCGTAAGAGCCCGTTCGATTCAGGCGGCCGTCGCCACACCTCCTTTAGCTCCGCCTTTGTCTACCCGGAAGTGGACGACGATATTGATATCGAAATCAACCCGGCGGACCTGCGCATTGACGTTTATCGCGCATCCGGCGCGGGCGGTCAGCACGTAAACCGTACGGAATCCGCGGTGCGTATTACCCACATTCCAACCGGACTGGTCACACAGTGCCAGAACGACCGCTCCCAGCATAAGAACAAAGACCAGGCCATGAAGCAGATGAAAGCGAAGCTTTATGAACTGGAAATGCAGAAGAAAAATGCTGAGAAACAGGCGATGGAAGACACCAAGTCGGACATCGGCTGGGGCAGCCAGATCCGCTCTTATGTCCTGGATGATTCCCGCATTAAAGATCTGCGCACCGGGGTTGAAACCCGTAACACGCAGGCGGTGCTGGACGGCAGCCTGGATCAATTTATCGAAGCAAGTTTGAAAGCAGGGTTATGAGGAACCAACATGTCTGAACAACAAGCACAAGGCGCTGACGCGGCAGTCGATCTTAATAATGAACTGAAAACTCGCCGCGAGAAGCTGGCGCAACTGCGTGAGCATGGCGTGGCGTTCCCGAACGATTTCCGTCGCGACCATACCTCTGACAAGCTGCACGCACAATTCGATGCCAAAGAGAACGAAGAGCTGGAAGCGCTGGGCATCGAAGTTGCCGTTGCGGGCCGTATGATGACCCGCCGCATCATGGGTAAAGCCTCTTTCGTAACCCTGCAGGACATGGGGGGGCGCATTCAGTTGTATGTTTCTCGTGACGATCTGGCGGAAGGCATCTACAACGAGCAGTTCAAAAAATGGGATCTCGGCGATATCCTCGGCGCGCGCGGCAAGCTGTTCAAGACCAAGACCGGCGAACTCTCTATCCATTGCACCGAGCTGCGTCTGCTGACCAAAGCGCTGCGCCCGCTGCCGGACAAATTCCACGGTTTGCAGGATCAGGAAGCGCGCTATCGTCAGCGTTACCTGGATCTCATCTCGAATGATGAATCCCGCAACACTTTCAAAGTGCGTTCGCAGATCCTGGCCGGTATTCGCCAGTTCATGGTCGGCCGCGACTTTATGGAAGTGGAAACGCCGATGATGCAGGTGATCCCGGGCGGTGCCTCTGCGCGTCCGTTTATCACTCACCATAACGCGCTGGATCTCGATATGTACCTGCGTATCGCGCCGGAACTGTACCTCAAACGTCTGGTGGTTGGCGGTTTCGAGCGCGTGTTCGAAATCAACCGTAACTTCCGTAACGAAGGTATCTCCGTTCGTCACAACCCTGAGTTCACCATGATGGAACTCTATATGGCGTACGCGGATTATAAAGATCTGATCGAGCTGACCGAATCGCTGTTCCGTACGCTGGCGCAGGATATTCTCGGCAAAACCGAAGTGCCGTACGGCGACGAGGTGTTTGATTTTGGCAAGCCGTTCGAAAAACTGACCATGCGCGAAGCGATCAAGAAATACCGCCCGGAAACCAACATGGCGGATCTGGATAACTTCGACAGCGCGAAAGCGATTGCTGAAAGCATTGGTATCAAGGTTGAGAAGAGCTGGGGTCTGGGCCGTATCGTCACGGAGATCTTCGAAGAAGTGGCTGAAGCGCACTTGATCCAGCCGACTTTCATTACCGAATACCCGGCGGAAGTTTCGCCGCTGGCGCGTCGCAACGATCAGAACCCGGAAATCACCGATCGCTTTGAGTTCTTCATTGGCGGACGTGAAATCGGTAATGGCTTTAGCGAGCTGAATGACGCAGAAGATCAGGCGCAGCGCTTCCAGGATCAGGTTGATGCGAAAGCAGCGGGCGACGACGAAGCCATGTTCTTCGACGAAGACTACGTAACCGCGCTGGAACACGGCTTACCGCCGACTGCTGGTCTGGGTATCGGTATCGACCGTATGGTGATGCTGTTCACCAACAGCCACACTATTCGTGATGTGATCCTGTTCCCGGCGATGCGTCCGGTGAAATAATCGCTCAGCGATAAAAAAAGCCCCGGCGTTTGTCGCGTCGGGGCTTTTTTATTGCGCTAATTCTGCGGCAAATTGCCGTAACTGCTGCGCCGCGCTTGCGGCTTCTGCCGCCATCCACGGGCTGAAAGCCCAGGGCGCGGCGTTGAGCGCGTGCAACAACGCGTCCAGTTTAACCCACTGATACTCCATCACTTCATCACTGTTTATTTCAAGCGGCGATACGATCTCTGCGGCAAAAACCGGGCAGATCTCATTTTCGACAATGCCCGAAGGATCGGTTTCGCGATAGCGAAAACCCGGTGCGATGGCGGTGATAGTGGTGATGTCGGCACCCACTTCGTAGCGGCAGCGGCGGACAATCGCCTGCTCAATAGTTTCACCCATTTGCGGATGGCCGCAAACTGAGTTGGTCCAGACGCCAGGCCAGGCTTTTTTACTCATTGCGCGGCGGGTGACCAGACATTCGCCTGTCGGACGAAAAAGCCAGGAGGAGAAAGCCAGATGCAGCGGTGTATGTGATGTGTGCGCGGCGTACTTTTCCTGCGTGCCGAGAACCTCTCCCTGGTCGTTAAGCAAAATAACGTGTTCTTGAATAACCATAACGACTCCCGAACCTAACAACGCCGGGTGGCGCTATGCGTGACTTACCGGGAGAATGTGATCTCACGGACCTGCCAGGCACAGCGCCACCGGGCAAACGCTAGTATATCCGAGGCTCAGGCAAAAAGAGTGGCCCAGAGAGCGGAAAAGGGCATCACCAGCACCAGACCGGGAAGCATGTTCGCCACCGGAAAGGGCTTGATATTACAAATTCGCAGCCCGGTCGCCACCATGATTAAACCGCCCGCACAGGAGAAGTCGCCCATCATATCCGGGGTGATCCTATGCAGGATAAAGACCGCGAGCGCGGTGCCTGCCAGTCTGTTTCGTAAAGCGATCGGTAACCCGAAGGTGATTATGCGCATCACCCAGCCGGGGGTGATCCTGGAGTAGCTGGAGTCCGGTCTCGCCGCCGCAACGCTGCTGCCCTCATCGGAAGTCGACGCCCGTAAACTCAGTTATTGTCATATGGTGGATGTGTTTCCCTCACCGCAAGTGTTTTACCCGGCGTTGGTGAAGATGCCCTCCACTCCTTATCTGCCGGAGATAATGGAAATTATCGCGCAGGGCTATCCGATTCCGCGCAAGTCCGTTTGAAGGGTTTAGCAACCGGCGAGTGGCTGGTATGATATGTCGCCATTTATTCTATTCGAGGATCTGTTTTGCGCGCAGGATGCCTGACGAAAAGCCCGTTTCGTATTGTCATTTGCCTGGCAATCAGTTTGCTGCTGGCGAGCTGCGCCGGAAATAACGCTACTTATTCCGGCTCCGTGTATACGGTGAAGCGGGGCGATACGCTGTATCGCATATCCCGTCTTACCGGTACCAGCGTAAAAGATCTCGCCAGCATGAACGGTATTTCGCCGCCGTACACCATTGAAGTGGGGCAGCGACTGAAAGTGAATGGCGCGTCGAAAACCGCCTCATCCTCGACAAAATCCGGTACAAAAACCGCGAAAGTGGTGCCTTCCTCACAGGTTCCGCTCTCATCGTGGCCGCCGGTAGGGCAGCGCTGCTGGCGCTGGCCGACCACCGGGAAAGTCATCATGACCTATTCCACGTCGGATGGCGGGAACAAAGGCATTGATATTGCCGGCACACGCGGCCAACCGGTTTATGCCTCCGGCGCCGGGAAGGTGGTCTATGTCGGCAATCAGCTGCGCGGCTACGGTAACCTGATCATGATTAAGCACAGCGAAGAGTACATTACCGCTTACGCGCACAACGACACGCTGCTGGTCAATAACGGGCAGAGTGTGAAAGCCGGTCAGAAGATCGCCACTATGGGCAGCAGCGACGCGGATTCCGTGCGCTTACACTTCCAGTTGCGCTATAAGGCGACGGCTATCGATCCGCTGCGTTATTTACCGCCTCAGGGCAGCCCGCCGAAATGCTGATGAGAAAGCTAACAGGCAGTCGCCCGGCCTGTTAGCTTGAGAGTAAGTCTGGAACTAATTGTTGTGCGTATCCTGGCCGCCGAAGATATTCGCGCGGCTGGTTGTAGACTTGCCGTTGCTGTAGTCCGTATCCTGGCCGTCGAAAATGTTGGCCCGGCTGCTCGAATGACTACCGTCGCTGTAATCGGTGTCCTGGCCGCCAAAGATATTCGCTCTACTGCTGGAAGATTTACCGTCACTGGAAGTTGTGTCTTGCCCACCAAAGATATTGGCTCGGCTGGTTGTCGTTCTTCCGTCGCTGTACCTGGTATCCTGCCCGCCGAAAATATTGGCCCGGCTGCTGGAAGTTGTGCCATCGTCATAGCGGCAATCTTGCCCGCCAAAAATGTTGGATTGGCAACTATCCGCCAGTGCAGAATTCAACGAGCCCACAAAAATAATCAATCCCAAAACCAACGGCTTAGCGTTCATAGCGATTCTCTGAAATGAGTGGGAACAACGGGGCTATGCTATGCCTGAAAACGTAACGCGGGAGGTTATTTTGTCCTAATTTTCACAACAAAATGAGGGCGCTACATCGGTGAAGATTAATTGCTTAAAACTCCAGCAGTTACCCACAAACTCGCCTTGCTCTCACGCGCTAAGAGGTTATAATGCCTGTCGCATCTCAATGCGGGCGTAGTTCAATGGTAGAACGAGAGCTTCCCAAGCTCTATACGAGGGTTCGATTCCCTTCGCCCGCTCCAGAATTCCCTCCTTGTTACAAAACACCGCCAACATTGCTTTGAATGTATTTAGCTGTCAAAAAAATGACTAAGCGTAAGTTGTTTTTGATCGCCCTGGCTGAATAACGCACCACCAACTGGCATTAAGCTTGTAGTGTCTAAATTCAGTAAGAAAGGGAAAGGCTGGATCTCTCCAGCCGTTGGCGGTCATCTCACTTTCTTGAAGATGAGCAGGATAAGCGGGACACAGATTGCAAAGCCATAAATTGCTGCACCAAAAACTATGCCTGTGGCTTGAAGGATAGAATCAATGGAAGCATGGTGCTCATTCAATGGTACAGGATTAGAAAACTGCATACTTTCACTCTCGCTGAATGCAGAAAATGAGAATGTAGCCAGCGCCAAACCAATAAAATAGCAAAACGATACAATGCTGATTCCGCTCCACCGGAGAATGGTTTTAGTTCTACTCTTCATTGTCATAATATCCCCTTAATACACCACCCACAGTACCGCCGGAGTACGGAGATAATGAATCTCCAGTGGCTGCACCTTCTGCTAAAACATGCTCAACCATACCGCCTGAAGTTTCCTGGAATGATTGCAAGTGACCTGAATTTGGATACTGTTCTTTAACTCAAACGTCATCTCAACGACAAGCATTGAGGACATCTCAGTCTCACTTTCTTGAAGATGAGAAAGGACAACGAGATGCAGACAGCGAAACCCACAATAAAGGCTAACGCCATATCATGGGGATTTTGCGATAGCCCCATAACAAACCTGGCCAACTGAGACGGTGTAAAATCCCACCCCTGGCTTACTGTTTCTGAAAAGCTAACGGAGAAGACAAGATCGAAATAAAGCACGATAACGTAATAAGCAACGCAAATAAGCGCGATACTCGCCCACCTGATCCGGTACTTCTTATTCATCATCGTACCTTTTTAAATATAAGTAAGATCAGCGGGACACAGATTGCAAAGCCAAAAAAGGAGGCGTTATAAACGACGTTTGTAGCATGCATAAGTGAATCAATCGCCTGGTAATGCTCTTTTAATGGAACAGGGTTTGAAACAAGAGTCTGATTTTCAGAGAAAATAGTGAATGCTTGTGAGGCGACAAACAACCCAAGGAAGTAACCCAGGCAGACAATACAAATCCCTCCCCACCGGAGAATGGTTTTAGTTCTACTCGTCACTGTCATAAGATCCCCTTAATACACCACCCACAGTACCGCCGGAATAAGGAGATAATGAATCTCCAGTGGCTGCACCATCTGCTAAAACATGTTCAACCATACCGCCGGAAGTTTCCTGGCATGTTTGCAAATGACCCGAGTTTGGATACTGTTCTTTGAACACAACTGTCATCTCAACGACAAGCATTAAGGGCATCTCAGTCTCACTTTCCTGAAGATGAGAAAGGACAACGAGATACAGACAGCGAAACCCACAATAAAGGCTAACGTCACATCTTGGGGATTTTGCGATAGCCCCATAACAAACCTGGCCAACTGAGACGGTGTAAAATCCCACCCCTGGCCTACTGTTTCTGAAAAGTTAACGGCGAAGACAATCTCGAAGTAAAGCACGATAACGTAATAGCAACGCAAATAGGCGCGATACTCGCCCACCTGATCCAGTACTTCTTATTCATCATCGTACCTTTTTAAATATAAGTAAGATCAGCGGGACACAGATCGCAAAGCCAAAGAGGGCGACACTAAAAACGCCATCAGTGGCTTGCATGAGCGAGTCTATTGATGCTTTGTATTCTTTTAATGGGATTGGGCCATAAAACTGCACACTTTCTCGTTCACTGAATGCACTGTAAGCGAAGGTTGATGCTATCAGTGTAATAAAGTAGCAAAGTGATACTGCGACTATCCCGCCCCATCGAAGAATGGTTTTCGTTAAATTACTCATCCTATTCTCCAAGAATTCCACCAACATTCGCGCCTGAGTATGGGGAAATCGAGCCTATTGAAGACAATGTTTCTGCGGCGAAGCGTTTAGCTTTACCTTTGATTCCTTCTGGAGATACATGTTGTCCGTTTATGTTCGGATACTGTTTTTTAAACTCGTCAGTAACTTCAACAACTGCCATAGACTTTAGGTTTCGGCTTTTAGCGAGAAGATGATTTTGTAATGATACGGGTATGGCAAAATACTCTTCTGCTTCAATAGGGAGCTGAGTGCTCTTTGAGTTGTAGCTTGTATCAAAGATCGTCGAGCCCGCTGCTTTTATGCCAGCTACTGTGTGGGTTGTGCAGTTTCTTCCTGTTACATCGTAGGAGTCAATTGAGCGACCTGTTCGATCTGTAACACTGTTTTTCTTTATCCCCACAGGCTTTGTCCCTTTTTCCCACAAATTTTCAAAGAAAGCGCGGGTTTTCGATATGCTTGCGTCATTGATGTTAAAAACGCGGGCATTATTTTCGTAAAGTTCCTTTCTATAGTACTCCCTCGCATCTTCGCCTTTCATAAAATCGAGAATGCCGTCACCTGTCGTTTCAATTGGCCCGCCAGTTCTTCCGTATCTGCCATAGGTGTAAAGGTAAACAACATTATTTTCATGCACGGAAACAAAAGCGTGCCCGGTTTCAGTGATTTCAGTCCAGATATAAACGCCGTTCAATAGCGGGTTATTTTCGGGTTCACAGGTGTCAGCAAACTTATTTTTCTTCTTCACCGCTTGTGCAAATTGTTCAGGTTCTGCAATTTTTGCAGGCTGAGGAGGCGTGACTGCAGCCAGCGGAACAGCATCAGCTTTAACTGGTTTTGCTTCTTCAAGCCAATAAGAGGCATTTGGAAATGATGAAATAAATCTTGCTCTACAGGGGCATGTGCTTCGGCTATGCAAAGTCCCTGCTGCTGCAACGCCATAAATCCAGTAATCGGGTATACCACCCGCGATGTGGTAGAT
The DNA here is from genome assembly GCF_015167415.1 of Kosakonia pseudosacchari. Lineage (NCBI taxonomy): Bacteria > Pseudomonadati > Pseudomonadota > Gammaproteobacteria > Enterobacterales > Enterobacteriaceae > Kosakonia > Kosakonia pseudosacchari. Next base: position 4,018,113 of record NZ_CP063425.1, on the reverse strand, counting down.
CTTTCCATCTTTACCACAGGATACGGAATCGCCATTCCTCGCGGTCGCCATTCCGCCAAAACTATGATGCGGAGAGCCTGAAAGAATATGACCGCCGCATGTTGTCTTATCGCCAATACGTAGAAAATAACCCGTTGGCATAGCATCATCCTTAATGAAATTTGTTAGCAGGGATATTTATAAAAGCATTGCAACTCACTTGTTCATTTCATAAAAAACATTCAGATAATCATTCATCGTGCCGCTAAAATAACTGGCTGATGAATCTACCATAGAAGCGCCTATTGCCAGTTATTGCTTCATGATATTTCTCTCGTCTGAATTTAGTTTTTTCACCATTCTGACGGGTGATTATTCTACAAACACTTACCCTCAATTTTATAGAGATAATGCTTACGTCAAATTCCGATTTTTAAATCCCATCAGAAGAGGCATTTCAGGCGTTGCGTTAGGTTCTCTGGTAGAGCATAAACGCCTGTTATCACGTTTTACGCATAAAGTTTTATTTCCTGCTGCCGTTAATATGAGCAATGGACTTCAGGAGTATTGCGCATGCTTCGCCCCACGTTTACTGGTTCTCTCGACCTTTACGCATCCTCTTCCGCCAAAGGCGGAACGGCTCGTACTCAGGAGGCTCCCCGCACCCATGAAACCGTTAATCCCACGCCTGCCAGCATCGTAACGCTCAGCCCCCAGGCGAAAGAGTATTACGATAATTTGCAGGAAAACCTCAACACGCTTAATCGCTTTACGCAGGAAAATGCCCAGAGCAGCAAAGCGAATGCGCGCGCGAAACTTGAGGCATTAAAACGGGAAATCGCCCGCCTGAAAGCGCTGGCCATGTTATTTGGCGGCTCCGGGGGCTACATTATGAAACAGCTCAAACAGCTCTCCTCTCAGCTTGGGCAACTCGCTTCCCAACTTGGACAGAGCGATAACACCGGCGCAGGAAACAGTGCCGATGCTGCCGCTTCCAGCGCAGCACAGGCTGCCGCCGGGGAAAGTGATGAGTCTGCCGCAAAAGCGCAGGCGCAGGCCGCCCCAGACTCTGACGTCAGCGACGAAGAAAATCCGACCGAAAAAGAAAAGTCAGCCCAGACCGCGGGCGTACAATCTACTATCGATAACGTTATCAATACGTTACAAAAATCCAGCCAACGGCAGGAAGACGCGCGTTCGCTGAAAGAAGCGCTCCGGGAGCTCAAGTCGCTGCTGTCGCTGCTGAAAAGCAAAATGCGGGAAGAGGAGAAAGCGTCTGGCAATGAGCGCAACGATATTGCCGCTGTTGAGCAGAATCTTAACGACAGTGGAAATGTGATTTCGCAGATGGAGTTAACTCCGGGATTTTAAGCGCGCGGATCCATGTCGTGAAATGCTGAATGTAGTGCGCGCTTATGCAACTATAGATATTCACTTTTGTCGTGTAACTTTCTGCTTTTCATTTATAAAGAATGTATTATGCGACACCATAAAACAGTGACTCCTGTTTTCTTTGATAAATTCAAATGCGTTGGCCCGGATTGTTTAATTTCCTGCTGCCGTAGCTGGAAAATAAATATTGATAAGAAAACGCATCAACGCTATCTGTCCTCATCCAATCCTGTTATTGCGGCCATTGCGAAAGAGAATTTAATCCCGGTTCATAACGGCAAAAATGAATATTCGGTCATTAAATTAAATGAGGATAAGCAGTGCCCGTTTGTTGATGAAAACCGGCTTTGCATGGTGCATCGTGATTTAGGTGAAAAAGCCTTATCCCGTACCTGCTCAACCTACCCGCGTGGTTCACGCAAATACGCCGATGAAGTGCGTTTAAGCATGACGCTCTCCTGCCCGGAAGTGGTGCGTCAGGTGCTTTTCGACCCGCAAAGCATGCTGCTGCAAGAGAAGACCACGCTGGTTGCCCGCTCAAAAGTAAAATTACTGGAGCAGCAAAAGCCGCGTGACCAGGTGAGCCATCTGGTGCATCTTTTCGCCTGGAATCTTGTTCAGGCGCAGAGCAACAATATTGAAGAGAATTTAATGGCGCTGGCGCAGTTTATTCTCTATCTGCAAATGCTCAATTTTGATCTGCAGAATAACCTGGCTGAAGTGGAAAACTTTTATGCAGGGCTGATCGATGAATTACAGAATGGTCGAACGCTGCTTCGTGCGCAAAATAGCGCTCGTGCGGCCAGTATGAAGGTCGATGCGTTAACCGTGATGGGCAAACTCGTGGCGAAATATGCTTCGCGCGATCCGCTGATTTCACAAGGGCACCTGCAAATCGCTGACTATCTGGCCATTACACCAGAGACGAAAGCGCCTGCGCTGAGTGAAAAATTTGCTGCTCTTGATCAGCAGTGGGAACAGTTGTGCAAGAATTCCTGTCTGAGTGAACCGCATGTGCTGCGAAACTACTTGCTGTATAAGCTCTATGAGAGCGATTTTCCCGGCACGAATACGGCGACCATCTTGCGCCAGTTTTATCGCATTGTTATGGACTATTTTTATCTCAAAACGTTCCTCAGCGTACAGTCGCTGCATGTTGAGATAGACCAGCCGCTGGTGATGAAAACGATCGCCAGTTTTTCTGAAAAAACCATGCATAACAGCACCCTCAACCAACGCATGGATACCGCGATCGATGCGATCAACGGCGGCGACGATCTCTCTTCTCTGCTGCTGATCGGCTAACAACGCGCAAAGACAAAACCGCTGGCAACGGAGCAGGTTTGCTGCTACGTTGCCAGCATGCCTGTTAAATATTCATCCCCTTTATTTATTGCGAGCATTATTCGCACCGTCAATCGACCGGTGGGATAACGTTCGCCTTTCTTCCCGCCAGCACGGCGGGGCCTTGCTGGCAGCAACCTGCGAGGTCATTGTATGAATGTTGGTTCCGCTTCTCCTGCAACACTCCATCTTCTGTGCGGCAAAATCGCATCGGGTAAATCGACGCTTGCCAGTGAGCTGGCAAAGACGCCGTGCACTGTGGTACTGAGCGAAGATAGCTGGCTGGCGCTGCTATTTAAGGACGCGATGACCACCATTGAAGACTACGTTTTCTACTCGGCTAAATTAAAAGCCGCCATCAAACCGCACGCCATCGCGCTGCTGCGTGCAGGCGTCAATGTAGTTCTCGATTTTCCTGCTAACACGCTGGCCAGCCGCCAGTGGATGATGTCGATCATTAACGAATCCGGCGCGCCGCATTTGTTGCACTATCTGCCGGTGAGCGATGAGCTTTGCAAAGCCCGTTTACGCCAGCGAAATGCCGCCGGCGATCATGATTTTGCTGCTACCGACGAGCAGTTTGCGCTTATTACCCGTTACTTTGTCGAACCGACTGAACAAGAAGGATTCCATATCGTTCGTTATTGATAAATCGCCGGAGGGTGCGTAAAAGTAGAGCGGCTATGCTTACTTTTCCAGCACAAAAAAGAACAGAGGCAATGTCATGGATAAAGAACTGCTGGACGCGGGTTACCGCGTCTATACAGGTGAAAAGATTGACGTTTATTTCAATACGGCGGTCTGTCAGCACGCGGGAAACTGCGTACGCGGCAGCGCGAAGCTTTTTAACCTGAAACGCAAACCGTGGATCATTCCCGACGAAGTGGATGTCGCAACGGTAGTGAAAGTCATTGATACCTGCCCGAGCGGTGCGCTGAAGTACCGCCACAACTGAGTGAGAAAACCATGGAAATTCTGGAAGGCCACAACAAGTTTTATGTTAACGACGCCCAGGGAACGCAGGTTGCCGAAATCGTCTTCGTTCCCACCGGGGAGCATTTAAGCATTATTGAACATACGGACGTTGACCCAAGCCTTAAAGGACAAGGCGTAGGTAAGCAACTGGTCGCACGGGTGGTGGAAAAGATGCGTGCGGAAAACCGTAAAATCATCCCGTTGTGCCCCTTTGCCAAACACGAATTTGACACTACACGCGAATATGACGATATCCGGGCGTAAATATAAATACCGGCAGTGCCGGTATTTTTAAGTGCATCATTGCGCCATCACTTCCTGCGCATTACCAGGGCAATCAAAAAGCGTCGTCATAGAATATCAAGAGGATTTGCATCATGACGCTGAAGATGGTGGTCATGCTAGTCATGGGCGCGCCCTGCACCTGGTGGCATAAGCGAAAATGTCCCTTTTACACAGCGGTGGTGCTGTCAGTTTCCTGACCGTACAGGCGTTTGTGCAAACCCGTATTCACATACCCGCGTAAACCAGAGCGCGAAATTCAGGCGTCGCCAAAGCGTTTATCCAGGGGAACGACAATGGCCTGCGGCGCGTTGTCTGTGCGCTTTATCCACGCATTCTCTTTTGATGGTTGCTCTGCCAGAACGATGCCTTGCTCGCGTAAAAAAGCCACAAATTCGCTGAATTCATGTGCATTAACCGCTCTGGGTTGCCAGAAGGTTTGCAGGTTATCGGAAAATATCGGTTGCAGCGTCAGCGTTGGCTGCTTGCCGCCTAATTGCAGCAGGCTTGCTACCAGGCTATAGGGTGGAACGTTGCGCGCCTGGTATTCGCCGTTGCTGTTAAACACCGCGTTTCCCAGACTTTAAATGACCCAGCTTTCGCCAACGCGCTCCATATCGCCCGCCATATGCGCGCCCGCGCCGATAATCAGGTCGGCACCGGCGCGGACTAACTGTTCGGCCAACCGGCGTTGTTGAGCCACCGTCCATTGATAATCCAGCCCCCAGTGCGCCAGCACGATAAGTGTGGCGGGATCTTCACGCGCTTTTTCACGGCGCAATTGGCCGATAAGCCCACCGCTGATACACGCTACCCCGGCGCGGCGTGGCAGGGCGTAATAGGCGCAATCCTGCTCCATATAGCGGCGAAACCAGTAGGCGCTATAAAACATAAACCGCCTGCCGCCCAGCGTCAGTAACAGCGGAGCCTCTGCCTGGGACGCATTCATGCCGGCACCGAAGGTGAGTATTCCCTGTTGGCGAAACGCCGCAAGCGTAGTCGCAAGCCCGCTTACCCCGGCATCCAGGGCATGGTTGTTTGCCAGCGTTACGGCATGAATACCGTGGCGTTTCAGGGCGGCCGTTGTTGCCGCTGGATCGCCCGTCAGGCAAAACGGTTTACGACCGCCAAGCGTGATATCCGCGGCTGGTGCCAGCGCCGCTTCCATATTGGCAATGGTCAAATCGCTGCCCGCCAGCAATGGGGTGAGACGTTGAAAACTGTGGTCATAACCATAGCGCTGCAAAGCATCATCCATGCCTTTGCGTTGCCGCCGCCTGGTATACCACTCGCCAAAATAGGTATCACCCAGCAGGGTTATCGTGGCGTGGGTTTTCGCCAGGCTTACCTGCGGTATTTCAGGCGCTGAGTCTGCCGTCACGCCCTCAGCTTTTGCCAGCAATCCATCCAACAGATAATCGAGATGGAAAGCATCTGCCGCCCCTGCGGCGCACGCCAGCCAGAGTTGATTATTGCTGCGTTGCAGCGCAAACCCCCAGCATGGCGCGCCGCCAGCGCTATAACTGTAGCTGGCCCGTCCGTCGGCCTGAATATTGCTGGCTTTACGATAGCGGTGTCCTGCCAGCACCATTTCACTTTCGGCAAACCAGTGCAGCAAATGGGGAAAACGCTGGTAGAAGTGGTTCAGCAGCGTTGCGATATCGTGCAGCGAGGTGTGTTGTCCGTGGCGCAGACGACCCGACACATTGTTGATCTGCGTCTGCGTCAGGCCGATTGTTCGGGCGAGGTGATTTAAGTGAACCGCATCGGTGCCCAGAAGGTGCGCCAGGTTGACGGCGGCATCTCTGGCATTATGGATGAGTAACCCCTGGAGCAGCGTTTTCACACTGACCTGTTGCCCGGTATTGAGCCCCAGCGTCGCGCCATTTTGCACTATGTTTTTCGCAACGTCGTTCACCGTTGCCATCTCTTCAAGCCGCAAGGTTTTATCCTGCAACTGGCTTGCCAGCAGCGTTATCAGTAATAAATGGCTGAGGTTACGTGGCGCGAACGTGGCCTGAGCGTGGCGTAACGCCTGGCGTTCACCGGTTGTGAGATTCATCAGCAGGGTGGCGGTTTGGTCCTGTTTTAACGCTGTGGCGCGGCGCTGAGCGAGGGTTTTCATTAGACCGACAATACGATGAAAATCGGAGTCGCTGACGCTGCCTTTCACCAGTACGATATCACCTGCTTTCAGGGTCGCCATAACCGCATCCGCCAGGGCATCAATCTGCGAAAAGTGGCCGCCAACCCGCCCGGCGGGCAGCACATCTTTGAGATACTGCATCTCCTCCCCATGCAGCCAGACAGTATCAAACCCCGCGTCGAGCAACGGTTTTGCCAGCGCGATGTGGCTCTCTTTGGCTATCTCACCAAGGGTTGCCAGCCGGCCAAGCACAGCGATGCGGCGCTGACCGGGAGCCAGCGGGTAAAGTGCTGCGACCGCAATGGCATTGCGCATCGAAATCAGTGTCGCGTTGTAGTTATCATCGATGAGTGTCGCGCTGCCCCCATCGGGCAGCGGAAGTTGTGACGTCTGCAGTTTGCCGGGTTTATTGCGAAAATCCGCCAGCCGTTGGGCAGCCTGGCGCGTATCAAGGCCGAGCAAATCAAGTGCAATCAGTGCCGCCACAGCGTTTCCCGCCATGCCTTTGCCTGGCGTATTGAGCCGGCAGTGAAGGGGCGCGCCGTTCAGCAGAATGCTCAGGTTGGTGTGGTCAGGTGCGGGCTGATACTCGGCAATGCGCACATCAGCCTGCGGGTGAAACCCATAGCTCACCACGTTCGCACCGTAGCGCAGCGCCTCCTGATGGACGAACGCATACTCATCCATATCGCGGTTAATTATCGCGTAGCCGCCCGGCAGGATGCCGTCGCACAGCCGAACTTTAAAACGTGCGGTATCGCGCGGCGTTTTCACGTCACCGCCAACTTGTGTCATGCCGATTTCGGTGATCACCACGATATGTGGTTTGATGCGTGGCCCCACGCCGCCGGCGCGCATCCAGAGTGCGGAAATCGCCACTTCCAGCGCCACATAATCCGGGTCGGTAACGCAGCGGGCAAGGCTGACCAGCGTGCCTGTGCGTGTGTTGTGGTTACCCTGCGTGCTAACCGTTGTGCCTTCTGCGGCCAGCAGCATATGCAACAGATCTTTAGTCGAGGATTTTCCCACCGTACCGGTGATAGCGATGATTTTGCCATTCATCCGGCGGCGGGCTTCATCGGCGAGCAGCGGCAAGACGTGATAACTGTTTTCCACCACCAGTTGCGGAAAATCGGGCGGGAGATCGGGAAGGTATCGCTGAACAATCGCGCCACAAAAAAGGCGGTAGTGTTTCGTTAACACCGCATGAGTATCCTGCCACCCGGCATAAATGCCCCGGTTTCCTGAACCCTGGTGCCAGGTCTTTTCATCCATGGCGATAAACAAACACGGTGCATCATCGTTTTGTTTATCGTGGAGCGTAAGCGCGATGTGCTCCGCCTGCCAGCCTGGCGGCGGAGCGACACGCCATTTGACGCCCAACAACGCTTCCAGCTCGGCGCTGCGCCAGCCGCGCCGCCTGTTATTGTTTTGCGCATCTGTTGACATAGCGGATCCCCGGATTGCCTTGCAGATTGTGGTACTCAGGCGGATAAGCGGGGGATTCAACCAACATCACGCGATGGCCTTTTTCGCGTAATGCCCGCGCAAATTTCACCTGCAGTTCAAAAGGCGTGTTGCTATCGAGCAAATTGCCGATCACGACGATCAGACGCTGCGAGTCTGCCGGGATGCCGTCGAGGTGATACAGCGGATCGTATGGTGCCGTCAGCCCGGTGACATCTTTGTTCGCATCGCTTTTTTCGCCGCGCGCCCGGCGTAACGCCTCGGCGCGATTAAGCAGATCCCAGGCGCCCGACGTAAGAATGGCGCAGCGAATATCGCGGCGACCGAGCGTAAGCAGTGCCGAGGCTGCCGTCGCGCCGCCGCTGTGGCCGGTCAGAATAAATTGTTGCATGTGGTAGCGCGCGCGTAGTGAATCCAGCGTCGCATTCAGCGCGTTGAACTCTTCCGGCTGCCGTCGGCGATAGTGATTACCGCTGGAGCCGTAGGTGCCAGGGCGGGCGACAATCACCACCGGCAGGGTTGTCTTTCGCGCGAGCTTTTGCGCCTGTTTGCGCTGTGCCGTGGCGGTATTCGCGGGAATGTTTTGCGGCGCGCGTTTGATAAACGTTTCACGATCGCCGCTGAAAACCACCACCACGACTGGCGCATTTTGCAGATCGCCGGCCGAAAAATAGCGCATGCATGCCTGGCCGCCAGCGTACTCCACCCACTGCTGATCCGGCGTCGACGGGCAATTTGCCGCCACCGCTTTTTGATTCCACAACAGGGGTGCATCCGCGCGGGCAAACAGCGCCAGCAGCGAAAAAAAGAGTATACCTATGCGTAATATCACCGACATTGCCTGCTCCACGGTCACAGGATTGATCGACCGAATGTGCGGTTCTGTAATCAGCGATTATTCTGATGAGAGAATCTGTCTGCCGGGATGTCGCTGGTCTGAAGGAGCCAACATGTCACTCAGTCATCTGCTTTTGCAGCTACGCCACGCTGCCGAACAGTTGGATCGTAGTCCGCTTTCCGCGCCGCTGCCTGGCTGGATCATCTTTTTTAGCGTCTGTGATGGTAAGACGCGCGCTTACACCTGCCAGGGGCGCGGCGCCCGTTTTGATGACGCCTGGCAACATGGGGCGCAGGCGCTGCAACACTGGCAGCAAAAACATACGGCAAAGGCTTGCTGGCTGCGGGTTGATATTGTCGATCGGGTTGAAGCGCTACGCTTTGGCGAACTGATGGAAAAACTTAAAGTGACCAAGCGCAATTACTTCCGTTACGGGCTGAGTTTTGATGCTGCGTTTCACTACGCTGCGCTGGAGCAGGAGATTGCCGCTAACGCCTTGTTGTATGACGGTACACAAGGCGTCGCCACGCCGAATGCGACCAATCTGACGCACTTTTCCCGCCGACGTTTTGGCGCGCGCATTGCGTGGCCGCAAACGGCGGAACAGCCGATTTGGCGTTTCAAGACTCGCGCCTGGTTTTGCGACGGGACGATGACATGGCCTGTCGAGTCTGCCGGGCGCAATGCCGGTTATCGCCAGCTTGCACACTGGCAGGATCAACTGGAACCGATGATCGTCTCGGCGACCGATTACCTGGCGCGGCAGGTCACATCTTCCGGGCGGTATGAGTATGGCTGGTTCCCCTGTTTTGACCGCCCGATTCCCACTTACAACGCGTTACGCCACGCCAGTTCAACCTATGCGTTGCTGGAAGGGTGGGAAGTGACGCGCAATGAAAAACAGTGGCAGGCTATTGAGCGCGCGCTGGCGTACCTTAGCAGCGAGTTGATTCGCCGCTACACATTGCCGGACGGCAGCGAGGCGGATTTCCTGGTCGATACCGGCGATGAAATCAAACTCGGCGGTAACGCGGTGTGTATCCTGGCGATGGCAAAATACCATGAACTGACGGGCAGCGATCGCGACATGGCGCAAATGAACCGGCTGGCAAACGGCATTGCCTCAATGCAGAACGCGCAAAGCGGCGGGTTTGTACACGTCCTGCATGCCGCCGATCTCTCGGTGAAAGCGGAGCAGCGTATTATTTACTATGACGGCGAAGCGGCGTTTGCACTGATGCGTTTGTACAGCATCACCCAGGAGCCGCGCTGGCTTACGTGTGTTGAACGTGCGCTGGAGAACTTTATCGCCCGACAACACTGGCAGGCGCATGACCACTGGTTAGGTTACTGTGTTAATGAGCTGACGCGCTATCAACCGCGCAGGCGTTATTACCAGTTTGGCCTCGACAATGTGCGCGGCCACCTTGATTTTGTACTTAACCGGGTAACCACCTACCCGACGCTGCTGGAGTTGATGATGGCGGCCGCACAAATGATCGAAAGGCTTGCTGGCTCTGAACACCGTGATTTGCTCGACAGTTTTGATCTGGCGCGGTTTAACCTGGCACTGGAAACCCGCGCCCGTTATCTGACCAACGGTTTTTTCTGGCCGGAACTGGCGATGTTTTTTAAAAACCCGGCGCGTATCGTCGGCAGCTTTTTTATTCGCCATCACAGTTATCGTGTCCGGATCGATGACGTTGAACACTATCTTTCCGGCTATATCGCTTATCGTAAAGCGTGGCTGCAACAGAGGCCGAACTATACTCGTTAGCACACTACTCCCGGAACCGTAACACATGAACAGGCGTTCTGGCGCAACACTCACAGGCTTCTGTCGACAGCGGTGGTTTTCGTGCTGGCTACTGGTGTTGCTGGTTATTGTTCCCGGGTCTGGCGCCGGGTGGGATTTTAACGCCATCGGTTCCAGAACCCGGCAACTGTACGGCGCATCAACCCCCGCTGCGCAGCAAAGAATCGATCAATGGGTCGCGTTAGTGAATAACCCGCCGCAGGGAACCACCTTGCAAAAGCTGGAGCGTGTGAATCAGTTTTTTAATCAGCGCATGGCGTTTCGCGACGACTCGCGGGTCTGGGGAGAGAAAGATTACTGGGCTACGCCGATAGAGTTTCTGCGCAAAGGCGCGGGCGATTGTGAGGATTTCGCGCTGGCGAAATATTTCACGCTGCGCGAAATAGGCATCCCGGCAAGCCAGTTACGCATTACCTATGTTAAAGCGTTGCAGTTAAATCAGGCGCATATGGTCGTGACATGGTATGCCACGCCGGAAGCGATCCCGCTGGTGCTCGATAATCTAAAAAACGTGATTTTACCCGCGACACAGCGCGCCGATCTGCTGCCCGTGTACGCCTTTAACGGCGAAGGATTGTGGCTACCGCAGGCGGGCGGCAATAAACGTGTTGGCGACAGCAAGCGGCTTTCCCGCTGGCAGGATCTTCTCACCCGCATGCGTGCGGAAGGGTTTGTTATTAACGAATAGGACGCAGCCATGTCTCTGTATAAACAGTTACTGCTCGGCATCTGTCTGTTCACGCTCGTGCTTTTTTGCGGCAATTTTTTTATTACGCTGGACAGTTCGCGTGAACAGTACAGCGCCCAATTGAGCGCGCACTCGCAGGATGCCGCCACGGCGTTGGGCGTTTCGTTAACCGGAAATATTGACGACCCGGCGATGGTCGAATTGATGGTGAACGCCATTTTCGACAGCGGATATTTCTACAGTATCCGCGTCGTGGATATGAACAGCGGCAAGCCATTAATCGAACGGCAAAGCGACCCGCAGAGCGGCAATGTTCCGCAGTGGTTTGAACGCCTGGTGCATCTGAAACCCGGTACCGGGGAAGCGATCATTATGCGCGGCTGGATCCAGGCGGCACGTGTTGAAGTGGTGAGCCACCCGATGTTTGCGCTGACGCGCCTGTGGCGGAGCATGATCGCCAGTTTCCTGTGGCTCACCGGTTGTAGCTTGCTGTGTCTTATCTGCGCCATGCTGCTGCTGCGCCGGAGCCTGCGACCGTTAGATCATATTGCCGTGCAGGCGGCGTCTATCACCCGCCGCGAGTTCCGACACGTTCCCAATGTGCCAAAAACGCCGGAGCTCAGGCGCGTGGTGGAAGCCAGCAATATGATGGTTTCGCAACTGCAAATGCTGTTTAGCGAACAGGCACAGCGCACGGATGCGCTGCGAGAAGCCGCTTACCACGACAGCCTGACAGGATTAAACAACCGCCGCGCGTTCGATATCCATTTACAGTCTATTTTGCGCGATGACGAGATGGCTTTCGGCTATGTGATTCTGCTGCGTGTGCGTGATTTAGCCGGGCTTAACCTGCGCATGGGCGGCGAAAAGACCGATGCGCTGTTGCGGGAGGTGGCGACGATTTTGCGCGAAACTAAGCAAATTTACCTGCATCAGGATGGATTTATTGCACGTATTCGTGGCGGCGAGTTCGCCATCGTGACGGCGGACATGTTGCCGCAGGAACACCAGGTGTTCATGAACGCATTAACGGCGCGTGTGAGTGCACTTTACAAAACCGGCATGAGCGATCGGTCGCCACTGGCCTATTTTGCCAGCCTGACTTTCCAGCCGGGTGACACTTTGCAAAATATTATGGCGCAGGCCGATCAGGCGCTCACGGCGGCGGAAACGAATGCGCATTATGTGTTACAACCCGGCGTAAACCCGGCGGCGGGTAGCCATGACGATCACCACCGCTGGCTTACCCGGCTGGAAAACGTGCTGCAGGCGGAAAATTTTGTTCTGTTTGGGCAGCCGGTAGTGACTTGTGACAGCACACGCCAGGTATTGCATCACAAAATTCTGGCGCGTATCAAAACCGAAGAGGGAGAGATGATCCCGGCCGGGCGCTTTATGCCCTGGTTTCTGCGTTTCTCGTTAAGCGCGCGTATGGACGCGGTAATGCTCAAACAGACGCTTCGGTTTATGAGCACTTCGCATCTGGCGCTGGCGCTCAGTATTAGTGGCGAGAGTATCGCTAGCGATGAGAACCTGGCGGTTTTACTTCAGCTTTTAAAAAATGCGCCACAGCAGGCAAAGCAATTGACGCTGGAGCTCGATGAAAATGAACTGCCGGATCCGGAACGCGTCAGCGTCGTGGTCAATAAACTTAACGCGGTAGGGTGTCGGTTAGGTATTCAACATTTCGGCGGGCGTTTTCATCTGATTGGTAATTTGCCACAGTGGGGCCTGGCGTGGATAAAAATAGATGGCAGCTATATTCACCATATTGATAAAGAAGAAGATAAGCGCTTTTTTATTGAGGCAATGTATTGGGCGGCCAGACAAATTAATTTGCCACTTATTGCGGAACAAGTGGAAACCTCAGAAGAATTAGCAATACTCAATAAAATAGGAATTTATGGCGCAATGGGCCGTTATTTTGGCGATCCTTCATCCTTAGTGAATTAATAATTAAGGCGATCCTGTATAGCAAAGGGGGGGTAATTATGCACTACATTGAACGTGACGCTGAAGGGCGAATTACGCGGGTTGAGTCTACGCCTTTTGCCGGTATGGTTGAGCAATACGCGGAAGATACCGACGAGATCACCGAGTGGTTGCGGGTCCAGGCGATGCGCGAAGCCACGCTCCGGCAGCTTCAGCAGAGCGATCTCGAGATGGTGCGCGTACTGGAAGATCTCATCGACGTGTTAATGAGTAAAGGCGTGATCAGTATTACCGACCTGCCGCAGGCGGCGCAAAGCAAGCTGATAAACCGCACACAGGCGCGTTTGACGTTAAGCGGGCTGGAACGTTTAATTGATGACGAAGATGAGGGTATTTTTTAATTTTATGCGGAAAAAATTAAATGTGATAAAAAATATAACCTTAGTATTGTGAATGTTCTGATATTTAATATTGCCCACCGTATATATATTACTGTTTATTTTAGCGAATCCTCGAAGTTTCTCACTGCGCGTTCTTATAATTCTGCGAACCACTGTGTGATGAATTAATCCGTTATTGCTAGTGCATTGAAAATATTCTTTTTTGCTGTTTTATGCCACTTCCCGTCGGCAGGGTGGGTGGCGATTTCTCAGAGGCAAACATTATGAGTGGCGTTGCCGGGGTAATTAAAGCGGTAATAGGACAAGTCTTCGCAACCTCTCCTGACGGGAGCAGGCATCTTTTAGTGGAAGGCGATACCATCCAGGATGGCGATCAGATCGACACCGGTGCTGCAGGCGCTATCTCTATTTTATTGCCTGATGGACAAACCCTCGATCTGGGCCGCGACAGCCACTGGGATAGCACCGGTTACTCGTTAACTACCGGGACGGAAGCACAGCAAAGCGACGTTGAAGCCGCACAGCAGGCCATTGCCGCAGGGCAAGACCCGACGCAAACCCTTGAAGCTCCGGCGGCGGGCCCCCAGCAACCCACCGCTGGCCAACCCGGCGACCCCGACAGCGGCGGCGGTCACACGAATGTTACCGTTGATCTGACCGCCGAGATCCTCGATCCCACCGCGGGTTACCCCACAACCGGGCTTGACCCCCTGGACGATGACCGACGTGAGGAGCCCTCTTTCCTGACCCCCGCTGAAAACAACGCACCGACTGGGTTGGATTCTGATGCTGACTCAGACGCGGACGCGGACACCGACGCAGATGCAGATTCAGACGCTGATGCTGATGCCGATGCAGACGCTGATGCAGATTCGGACACCGATTCGGATACTGATTCCGATGCAGACTCTGATGCGGATTCCGACACAGACGCGGATGCGGATTCAGATTCCGACACTGATTCGGACGCAGACGCCGATGCGGACGCAGATTCGGATACTGATTCCGATGCAGACTCTGACTCGGATGCAGATGCCGATTCCGACACTGACGCGGATGCGGATGCGGACACCGACGCAGACTCAGATACCGATGCAGATTCAGATTCAGATTCAGATTCAGATTCAGATTCAGATGCCGATTCAGACACTGATGCTGATGCCGACGCTGATGCCGACGCGGATTCAGACTCTGACTCTGACTCGGACGCAGACGCAGATACCGATGCAGACGCAGATACCGATGCGGATGCAGACTCAGACTCAGATGCAGACGCCGATGCAGATTCAGACTCTGACTCTGACTCTGACTCGGATGCTGATGCCGATGCAGATTCGGACACCGATTCGGATGCTGATTCAGACGCTGATGCAGATGCCGATGTGGATTCCGACACTGACGCGGATGCGGACGCTGATGCCGATTCGGACACCGATTCGGACGCTGACTCAGATGCGGATGCGGACACTGACGCGGACGCTGATGCAGATGCCGATGCAGACTCGGACACCGATTCGGATGCTGATTCAGACGCGGATTCGGATGCTGATGCAGACGCTGATGCAGACGCCGATGCTGATTCAGATACCGACTCTGATGCAGACGCAGACTCCGATTCGGATGCGGATTCGGACACCGATTCGGATGCAGACACTGACGCGGACGCCGATGCGGATTCAGATGCCGATTCAGACACTGATGCTGATGCCGATGCCGACGCAGATTCCGACACTGACGCGGACGCTGATGCAGACGCCGATGCTGATTCAGACACTGATGCAGATTCAGACTCTGACTCGGATGCTGATACAGATTCCGACACCGACTCAGATACGGATTCGGATACTGACGCGGATTCAGATACCGATGCAGATGCAGACGCGGATTCGGATGCTGATGCAGACGCAGATACAGACGCCGATGCTGATTCAGATACCGACTCTGATGCAGACTCGGACACCGATTCGGATGCTGATTCAGACGCTGATGCGGATGCGGATTCAGACACTGATGCTGATGCTGATACAGATTCCGACACCGACTCAGATGCGGATTCCGACACTGACGCAGATGCAGACGCGGATTCGGATGCTGATGCAGACGCAGATACAGACGCCGATGCTGATTCAGATACCGACTCTGATGCAGACTCGGACACCGATTCGGATGCTGATTCAGACGCTGATGCGGATGCGGATTCAGACACTGATGCTGATGCTGATACAGATTCCGACACCGACTCAGATGCGGATGCGGATTCCGACACTGACGCAGATGCAGACGCGGATTCGGATGCTGATGCAGACGCAGATACAGACGCCGATGCTGATTCAGATACCGACTCTGATGCAGACTCGGACACCGATTCGGATGCTGATTCAGACGCTAATGCCGACGCGGATTCAGACTCTGACTCTGACTCGGACGCAGACACTGACGCCGACGCAGATGCCGATTCCGATACTGACGCGGATGCGGACGCTGATGCAGATTCGGACACCGATTCGGACACTGACTCAGATGCGGATGCGGATTCGGACACCGACGCAGATGCTGATGCAGATGCCGATTCAGATTCCGACACTGACTCGGATTCGGATGCCGACGCTGATGCAGACGCAGATTCCGACACTGACGCAGATACAGATGCAGATGCAGATGCAGACTCCGATTCAGACACTGACTCGGATTCAGATGCGGATGCGGACGCGGATTCAGATGCTGACTCAGACGCAGATGCCGATTCGGACCTCGATATTCACGAATCAGACGCCGATGCCGATTCAGATGCCGACACCGGCAGCGGTAAAAGTTCTGATGTGCATTTGACGGTGACCTTAACGCCGGGAGCCAGTACGCCGGAGACGTCGGATGACAATATCCTTCACATCAATGGCGGCAGCGACGATCCTAACGGTTATGACATCCAGAACGGTGTCATTGTCGCTATTGGCGATAACGTGCAGATCTGGCTTACGCCAGACAGCCCGGACGGTGCGATCCAGGGCGATCATGTGCCTGAATGCAGTAACCCCAATCAGATCCACTATTACGACAGTAACGGCAACGCCAACGCCAGCGGCAGTTCTGCGGGCAGCACAGATATCTTTGTGGTCGGCGATCATACCGGCGGGTATTACCAGCAAGGGGATTGGTCCAACGATCACTATGATTTCAGACCGGTGAATGGCATCACCGGCAATCAGGGCGTGCCAGAAGGCGAGACCGGCAAAGATTATATTTTTGTCACCGGCGACAGCGCGAACTACTCCGTTTCGGGCGTCGATCACCCGGCGAACCACCAGAATAACTCCATCGATAATTTGCAGGTCACCAACACGGAAAACGGTTCGCACCCCTTCGGGAATGCCAACGGCATTGAGGGCGTTATCTTTGGCGATGGCCCGTCGTCAACGCTGGGCGGCGATACCCATGTGACCACAACGGTAACGCTGAATCTGGATGTTAACCTCGAAAGTTCCGACAGCAGCGATCATCTGACTTCATTAACGCTAAGCGGCCTGCCCGAAGGGGCGGAGTTCAGCGGCGACCACATCAGCGTGAGTTATGACGCTGAACACGGCACTTACACGCTCACATTTGATGACAACACCTCCCATTATGACGGGCAGATTTCGGTGACGTTGCCGGAGGGGCAAACGGCAATTGGCGATGTCTCTATTGAAGTGAACTCCACCGCTGACGAACTCCACGATACGGACTTTACCTTGAACGGCGAAGAGGGCGGTCAGTTGGTGAGCGGTTCGGAAACGTCCAGCGCCGGGGAGCATACGGCCGACAGCCCGGACGATACGTCGCATACCGAAGCGACCAGTCTGACCACGGATGACTCCGCCCACGCAGATACGCAAAGTGCCGATCACACCGCAGACAGCACGCAGCACGCTGCGGATATCTCCGATGATCACACCTCTGATGCGTCCGGCGAAGAGAGCGCCAATTCCCTGTTGCTGGTGGAGGACAACAGCCTCCAGCTCGGCAATCTCGATCCGGGCAGCGCCGAGGCGCAGGGACAGACGGTTGTTGAGAATGATGCCTCGCTGAACAATTTGTTGGGTGACGAGAACGACAGCGAATCGGCGGAAAACAGCGGTAACGCTTCGCATCACGGCTCCGCATCGCATGGCGCAGACCCGCATGCCGGGGAGCATCATGAGGGAAATCATTATGGTTGGGAGCATCAGGATAGCGATCGCCACGACGGAGATCACCAGGACACAGAGCATGCAGATAGCGATGCCTCCGCGCTCAGCCTGAGCCATGACGAACCGGTCAATTTCAGCGACATCATTCAGGATGACGATGCGCATCAGGATCTCAGCAGCCTTATCAAAGGCCATACACCGGATGCCGGGCACGCCGATCATGACGCGGATAACGATCACCCTGCGCCGGTGGAACCCCCGGATGGCGGAGAGGATCACGGCGGCGAAGGTGGGCACGACGATATGGATCACTTAATTGCCAAACCCGATGCCGACTCAGGCGGTTAACCGAGCCGGTTTGTTTAGACATCCATATAAGTTCCAGACTACAGCAGGAGGCCAACATGTTATCTCGCAAGCCGCTGTTATGGGGGATTTCCCTCCCGCTGCTGCTGGCCAGCGGCGCGCACGCCACGACGCTTGAGCAGGCGGTGAAGGAGGCGATTCTCTGGCACCCCGAAGTCAGCGCATCTATTAACCGACGTTATTCGGCGGATGAGGATCTGCGGGCGGCGAAAGGCGGGTATTTACCGTCGCTGGATGTCACGGCAGGCACCGGCTGGGAGCAATCGGATAACAGCACCACGTGTGCGGCCGGGGATCATCAGCGCAATTTACACCGCAGCGAATCGAGCATTACGGTGACGCAAAATCTGTTTAGCGGCTATGCCACCCGCAACGAAGTTGCCCGCCAGACCGCGACGGTGAACTCCCGGGCATGGACGGTGCTGGACACCAGCGAAACCACCGCGCTGCAGGCGATTCAGTATTACCTCGATGTGCTGATGCGCCGGCAACTGGTTGCGCTGGCGGAAGAGAACCTGAAAAACCACCAGCGGGTATTCGATCAGATTACGCTGCGCACCGAACAGGGCGTAGGCCGCCAGGCTGATTATGAGCAGGCGGAAGCCCGCCTGGCGCAGGCGCGAAACAACCTGCTGACGGAGCAAACCAACCTGGAGGATTCGCTGGCGAACTACCAGAGCATAACCGGGAAGGAAGCTAATGATCTCACGCTGCCGGAGAAATTTAAGGTACCCGCTTCACTGGAAGAGGCCCGTCAGTCGATGTTGAAAAACAGCCCGTTATTAAAACAAGCCGCTGCCGATGTTGAAGCGACGCGCCAGCAATATGAAGCGGCGAAGTCGCGGTTTTACCCCAACGTCAGTGTGGAAGTGGGGCGCACCATGGATAACAACGTTGACGGTACGCGCGGCCACAACCAGGAGTGGCAGGCCATGTTGCGCATGCGCTACAACCTCTACAACGGCGGCAGCGACAGCGCCACGCTCTCCTCTTTCGCCTACAAAATGCGCGAAGCGCAGGATGTCAGAAATAACGCGTTACGCCAGTTAAACGAAGAGCTGCGGCTGGCCTGGAACGCGTTGCAAAACGCCCAAAAACAGGTGCCGATCGCGAAAGATTATGCCGATCGCAGTGTGACGGTGCGCAGCGCATATCAGGAGCAGTTCAGCCTCGGAGATCGCTCGTTGCTGGATATGCTGGACAGTGAAAATGAAGTCTTCACCGCGCAGCAGCGCTATGTGGAGATGCAGTTCACAGAGATGTTTTCGACGTATCGCATTAACGCGCGCACCGGCGAGTTGCTGAAAGCGCTTAATATCCAGCCGCCTTCTTCTGCACAACCGCTGGATGACACACCCACAACGAAAGTGGAATTGCCTGAGCTCAAATAACAGGTTCAGGCAGGGCAGAGGGTATTTCAGTCCACTGCGCTGAAAAACGCCTCTGGGGTCTTCGCCATCGCGGAATTCCGCGAACCTGCAAGGTCAGATTATGACGTCGACGAATGATGACATTCAGGCGCTACCGGTTTCCTCTAACGAAGAGGTAGCCAGAAGCGATCCCCGACAGACGCACGATGATCCACTGCTGGATTGTCTGATGATCGTGTGCAAATTGCATAATATCGCCACCACACGCTACTCGCTGACATCCGGGTTGCCGCTAAAAAACCATTCACTGACGCTGAGTATTTTTCCGCGTGCGGCGCAGCGTGCGGGGCTGAAAGCCAGAACGCTCCAGCGCCCGCTTGCGACGATTTCGTCAATATCGCTGCCGGCGATAGTGCTGCTGGAAAATAACCAGGTCGCGGTACTGATTGGCTGGGACGGGCAACAGGCGCGGTTGCTGCCGAGTGAAACCGAAGGCGGAGAAATCACGCTGGCGGGCGATGCGCTGGCGGAGCGGTACAGCGGCACGGCGATTTTTCTCCAGCGGGAACACGAATTTGATACCCAGCCCACGGCTACGATCCCGCGCACGCGAAACTGGTTCCAGGATACGCTGCGGCTGTCGAAGTTCCTCTATGCCGATGCGATTATCGCCAGTCTGCTGGTCAATATCATCGCGCTGGCGGCTCCGCTGTTTGTGATGAATGTCTATGACCGGGTGGTGCCCAACCAGGCGACGGCCACGCTCTGGGTGCTGGCGATTGGCATTACCATTGCCTATTTGTTTGATTTTATTTTGAAAACGCTGCGTGGCATGTGCCTCGATCTGGCCGGGAAAAAGACCGACTTGATTGTCTCCGCCGCGCTGTTTGAGCGCCTGTTGGGGATGAAAATGAAGCTGCGTCCCAGCCGCGTAGGCAGTTTTTCGCAGAACTTTCAGGAGTACCAGTCGGTGCGGGATTTCCTCTCGTCACTGACGCTGACCGGGCTGATTGATTTCCCCTTTACGCTGCTGATCGTGCTGGTGATTGGCGTTATCGGCGGCCCGCTGGTGTTTATTCCGCTCATCTCTTACCCGATTGCGCTCATCGGTAACTGGCTGCTCCAGCGCCCGCTGATGTCGCAGGTGCAAAAAACTTACCGCTTATCCAGCGAACGCCAGGCAATGCTGGTTGAAACGCTCACCGGGCTGGACGCCATTAAAGTGAACAACGCGCAGAGCGAGCGCCAGTATCAGTGGGAGCAGATTATCGGTCAGCTCAGCAAGCTGGAGATGAAAGTTAAATCGCTCTCTTTTGTGGCGGTGAACTTCACGTCGTGGATCCAGCAGGCGAGCGGTGTGGCGATCATTGTCGCCGGGGTTTACATCATTATTGGTGGCTCGCTCAGTATGGGTGGGCTGGTGGCCTGCTATTTGTTGCACCGGCGCGCCATGATGCCGGTGGGCCAACTTTGTAGCCTGATAACCCGTTATCAGCGGGCCAAAATGACCAAAGCTACCGTCGATCGCATGCTGGATCTGGAGCAGGAAATTCATGAAGAGGATGTGCCGCTCAGGCGCGAGAAACTCTCCGGCGCGCTGGAGTTTCGCGATGTCACGTTTCGTTATCCGAACAACCAGTACACCTCGCTCAATAACATTACGCTGACCGTTAAACCGGGCGAAAAAATCGGCATTATCGGCCGCAGTGGTTCCGGAAAAAGCTCGCTGGCGAAGCTGCTGGTAGGGTTTTATCAGCCGGATGCCGGTAGTGTGCTGATTGACGATATCGACTCCCGCCAGATTGATGTTCACGATTTGCGCCACAACATTGGCTACGCCCCGCAGGATATCCATCTGTTTAGCGGCACGCTGCGGGAAAACCTGCTGTATGGCGCAAGTTACGTTGGCGAAGAGGCGATGCTGCGGGTGGCCATCATCACGGGTGTACACGATTTCGCCCGCCGCCACCCTTCGGGCTACAACATGCGGATTGGCGAGCGGGGCATGAACCTCTCCGGCGGTCAGCGCCAGGCGGTTACGCTCGCGCGGGCGTTGCTGCTTGATCCGCCGATTTTGCTGATGGATGAACCCACAAGCTCAATGGATAACACCAGCGAGGAGCTGATCAAAAAGGCGCTGATCCCGGTCGTCGCCGACAAGACGTTGCTGCTGGTGACGCATCGCGCTTCGTTACTCTCACTGGTTGAGCGTCTGATTATTCTCGATAACGGCAAAATCATCGCCGATGGCCCGAAAGAGAGCGTCATGAGCGCACTGAAAAAGGGGCAAATCCATGCGAATCGTTGATCTGCTTAGCCGCCTGATGAGCTGGCTGTTCGGTGACAAAAAAACGTCGCCTTTGGCCATCAATGAAGTGAATCAGGCGTTACTTGATGACTCGCCGCGTGTGATCCGTATTACGCTGTGGGCGATTTTTATCTTTTTTATCCTGATGATTGGCTGGGCGTCGTTTGCCGACATTGATGAGGTGACGCGGGGAGAAGGCCGGGCGATCCCCTCTTCACGTCTGCAAAAAATTCAGAATCTGGAAGGGGGAATTGTCGCCCAGGTGTATGTTCACGAGGGCGAAGTGGTGAATGCTGGCGCGCCGCTGATCCGGCTCGACGATACCCGTTTTCGCTCCAACGCCGGGGAAACCCAGGCCGACCGTATGGCGTTACAGGCGCGTATTGAGCGCTTAACGGCGCAGGTGAATGGGGCGACGACGCTGACACTCTCGCCGGAGATAATCCAGCAGGCACCGGATATCGCCAAAGGTGAAATGGCTCTGTTCCTCAGTATTAACAGCAAGTTACAAAGCACGGTTGCCGGGCTGAATGAGCAACTGGTGCAGAAAAAGCAGGAGCTTATCGACCTGCAAACCAAAGCGGCGCAGTACAAACAGAGCCTTGGGCTTTTGCAGCAGGAGATTAACCTCTCTGAGCCGCTGATCGCCAAAGGGGCGATTTCCCGGGTGGAAGTGCTGCGTTTACGGCGCACCGAGGTGGAAACGCGCGGGCAACTGGATTCAATGACGGTCGCCGTTCCCGGCGCTGTCGCGGCGGTGAACGAGATCACCAATAAAATTAACGAAACGCTGGATGGCAACCGCAGCGAGGCGTTGACGCAACTCAACCAGGCGCGGACTGATCTGAGTAAAGCGGAAGCAACCGGTAAGGCGATTGAAGACCGGGTGAACCGTACGATGGTGACCTCGCCGGTCAGAGGGATTGTGCAGCAACTGATGGTGAACACCATTGGTGGGGTGATCCAACCCGGCAGCGATATGGTGGAAATTGTGCCGCTGGATGACCGCTTGCTGGTGGAAGCCAAAATTCGCCCGCAGGATATTGCTTTTTTACACCCCGGCCAGCAGGCGATTGTGAAGTTTTCCGCGTATGACTACACCATTTATGGCGGGCTGGCGGGCGAACTGGTGCAAATCAGCCCGGATACGGTGACCGACAAAGATGGCAACAGCTTTTACGTGATCCGTTTGCGCACGGATAAAAATCATCTAGGGCCGGATGATAAACCGTTATTGATCATTCCAGGCATGGTGGCCTCGGTGGATATTATTACCGGCCAGCGCACCATTCTGCACTACCTGCTCAAACCGATACTGCGCGCCAAAGCGGAAGCGCTGCGTGAACGGTAGCAGCGAAAGGGAGGCATGGGTTGCCTCCCTTTGCGCTTAGCGGCGATAGCGCAAAAGCACCATCATCACCAGCGCCAGTGTGCTGAACGAAACCATATATAACGCCTGCGCGGCTCCCCATTCTGCCGCCAGTAAGGCGGCAATCAGTGTCGCCACAGCGGCGCAGCACGATTGCCAGCGCCACACTTTTGCCGTGGCGGCGGGAACGGCGTCGGCATGGAAATTATGCAGCAGGCCGAATGTCCCGACGGCAAAGACCATATTTGACGCCAGATGAGCGGCAAAGATGATCAGTAGCGCGGTTTCAGGATAGGAGGTTAAACCCGGCAGCACACAGTACGCCGCCAGAAAGGCCAGTAAACAGCCAACGAGATAACGGTTGTGGCTGGCATAGCGCTTGAGGTTATCGGCGTTTAGCAGCAGCGGGCCGCAAAGCTGGCCCAGGCTGCGCGCAAAGATAAGTGGCAGGGCGAGGTCGGTGGCTTCAGCGGGCCGCATTTGTTGTATCAGCGCCGGGAGCAGCGCCATTGCCGGCGCGCCAACAGCGGCAAGGGCCGGTAACAACAGCAGGCTGCGTTTTTGTATGACCGGTAAATCAAGCCAGCGCAGTGTCATGCTCTTTTCGGGGCGATCCTCATGGCTTACCGGCGGAAGGTAACGTGCCGTGGCGCATAGCAACACCGTAGAGAACATGAAACTGATGGCATCAATGGAAAGCAGCGTTACCGGCGATACCCGGTCAAAAAGAACAACACCGGCACCTGCGCCCAGCAGCACCTGAGAGGCGAAGATCACGGTTTCCATGCTGGTCGCCGCAGGCAGCTCGGTTGCGCTTAAACCTCGTTTAAAAACCAGGCTCATGGCAGGCCAGGATAACCCGGCGGCAAATGCTTCGAGTGATTGGACAGCAAGCAGCGCGGGAATGCTGTGCGCCAGTAAGCCGTAAAGAGGGAAAAGCAGCCCGGCGAGGCCAATAAGCTCACACAGCAACAGTAAACGCAGCGGCGAGACACGCCGACAGCCGTATTCGCCTAATAAACTGCCAAAAAAACCGGGCAGCGTAGCCAGCATATAGCTCAGCGTGAGCGTTGCCGGAGAGGCATGCCAGCGTAACAATTGGCCAAGGATCAGGGTTTGCGTTAACCCATTGCCGATAGAAGAAAAAAGATAGGCACTACCAAACAAGCACAGCCAGCGGTGCTGGCGCAGCGCGCGCACCAGTACCATCAATAATGTGTTCATTGTCGACATTCTCAAGTAAACAGAAAACCGCGTGCGGCATACAGCGCACGGTGCAAAAGTGTGTTCACAGAGAGAGTGTCGTTACATTGGCGAGCCTGATGAATTACAGAGATTTATAAACGTAGCATCCCTTTTCGCGAAAGAGAAGGGGCGGGGACATCCGTGTTCCCGTTGGTTTTCGTCAGTTAAGCGATAAACAGGCTGAGTAGCAGAACCATACCTAAGCCGACCACCGAGTTAATTAACTCCAGCAGCCCCCAGGTTTTGAAGGTGTCTTTCATCGAAATGCCGAACGTCTCTTTAAAAAGCAGGAAACCGCCGTCGTACATCAGCGTAATGGTGTTGCTGCCGCAGGCTACGGCCAGGCACATCAGCGCAGGGTTGAGGTGAAACGCGCTGACCATCGGCGCAACGATACCCGCCGAAGTGATAGCGGCGACGGCGCCCTGTCCGGTGAGAATGCGGATTATCGCTGTGATTATCCACGCCACGATGAACGGCGACAGCGGGACGTGACTCATAATGTCCACAATATGGTTCCCCACACCGGAAACCACAATCACCTGTTTCAGAATGCCGCCGGCGCTGATGACAAACAGCACATTGGCGATTTTCGCGATCGCGTCGCTGGCGC
This sequence comes from Kosakonia pseudosacchari, assembly GCF_015167415.1. Taxonomy (NCBI): domain Bacteria; kingdom Pseudomonadati; phylum Pseudomonadota; class Gammaproteobacteria; order Enterobacterales; family Enterobacteriaceae; genus Kosakonia; species Kosakonia pseudosacchari. Next base: position 3,993,416 of record NZ_CP063425.1, on the reverse strand, counting down.
AGTGGGTGACGCCTTCAGCCGACATCCCACGCCTGATGCCCAGCAACCAGACTGCCGCCAGCGTGGCTAACAGCATGCTGATTTCCGCGCTGCCAAAGAAGGTGCAGACTTTTACCAGCTCCGAACCTGCGGGCATTAACCCTTTGATAATCGATGCGACAATCATCAGCACCGCCGGGATCAGCGGGATCAGAATGCTGATGCTAAACGGGGGCAGATCCTGAGCGGTTTTCTCTTCGACCGGTTTCAGCAGCGAATTCAACGGAATGGCGTTAATGCCCGGCAGGTATTTTGGCAGCAGAATGCCCGCGCAAAACAGCGCCGGGATAATGACTAAAATGCCGTACAGATAGACCTGCACGATGTCGGCGTTGAACGCACTGATGAGCGCTACCGGGCCGGGCTGCGGCGGGAAAAGGCTGTGCCCCATGGTTGCGCCAACCACGGTAGGCACCACTAATTTCATATACGGGATATTGGCTTTTTTAGCGATATTCAGCACCAGCGGCATGGCAATCAGAAATGCCACTTCATAAAACATGGCGATGCCAAATATAACGCCAATAAACATCAGCCCGACCGAAAGAAAACGCGTACCGCAGCGTTCAATGACGCTATCTGCAATACTCTGGCTGGCACCGGATTCCGTCATGAACTTTCCGATGATAGCGCCAAATATAATAATCAACGCAAGATGGCCGAGAATACTTCCCAGACCGTCCTGAATAACCGTAACAATTTTATCCAGCGGAATACCTTCCATGATCGCAACAAATATCCCTGCGATCAGTAAGGCGAAAATATTATGAAATTTATATTTAAGATTCATAACGACTAAGAGTGCAATACCAACCAGCACCCAAAATAATGCTAACAGCGGGGACATAGAGAATACCTTACGGATTTGCCTGAAATAAAAGCCGGTGGAGCCACCGGCCTGAATGACATTTAATTAATGTTGTTTTTCGAGCGCTTCCCACAGGCCGTGCAGGTAGGTGACACCGAGGGCGCGGTCATAAAGTCCGTAGCCCGGACGCCCGGTTTCGCCCCAGATAAAGCGGCCGTGATCGGGGCGAATATAACCATCAAAGCCGTTATCGTAGAGGGATTTCATTATCTGAAACATATCCAGCGAGCCGTAGCGGGATAAATGTGCCGACTCATAAAAATCTTTATCTTTAATGAGTTTAATATTTCTTACGTGAGCAAAGTGAATACGTTTGCGGCGGGTAAATTCTGCGAGGATTTGGTAGACATTATTATCCGGATCTTCAGCAATGGAACCGGTGCATAAAGTAATGCCATTGGCTTGCGAATCCACGGCATTACAAATCCAGTCGAGATCGTCGCGGTTTTTTACAATACGCGGCAGGCCAAAAATAGAGTATGGCGGATCGTCCGGATGAATGGCCATTTTTATGCCCACTTCTTCACACACCGGAATAATGCGCTCAAGAAAATACACCAGGTTTGCGCGCAATTTCGTGTCGTCGACATCTTTATATTTGGCAAACAGCTCCTGCACTTTTGCCAGACGTTCTGGCTCCCAGCCGGGCAGGGCGAAACCGTTGGAATTCTCCAGCACCTCTTTTACGACTTCATCGAGCGTTTTATCGATACCTTTTTTCTCGAATGCCATGGTGAGTGAACCGTCTGGCAGAACGTAGTTCATGTCGGTTTTCATCCAGTCGAAAACCGGCATGAAGTTATAGCAAATCACCTTCACGCCGACTTCCGCCAGGTTGCGGATGGTCTGCTGGTAGTTGGCAATGAGCTGCTCGCGGCTGGGCAGGCCAATTTTGATATCATCATGAATATTAACGCTTTCAATGACTTCCATCTTTAATCCGGCCTGATGTACCTGATCGGCAAGCGCGCGGATTTTCTCTTTTGGCCACACATCGCCAACCGGAACATCATAAAGCGCGCCAACGACACCTTCGACGCCGGGAACTTGCCGGATGTGCTCCAGCGGGATTTTGTCTTCAACTGGACCAAACCAGCGCATTGTCATTTGCATGCTCATTACCACCCTTAAACGTTTTGCTTAACTACCATACTAGTATTGATAATAGCCGGATGGTAAGCGCATTTGTGCGATCCACTTCACACAAACCCCTTTGCCGGGAGTGAATCCCTAAGAAGCAAACAGAACAGCGCGTTAATCTGCTGATAACGTTTTACTGACAAATATTTTTAAAATAGTGCTTGCGCTGCCAAAGCAACCGTGCGTTAATGCGTCGTCGGTTTGATAAATCATTATCTCCAGCAGTTCACTAAAGTCTTTCTCATCTCTAAGTACCTCCTTGCTACTTCTTTTTGGGTCTTCGCTTTACACTCTGATAAAAATAATGTCTCAGACCATTACTGCCGCATTCGGCGAAAAAAAAGAAGGTAACAAGCATGTCTACTAAAATGAACGGTATCGTTAAATGGTTCAACGCTGAGAAAGGCTTCGGTTTCATTACTCCGAAAGATGGCAGCAAAGATGTATTCGTACATTTCTCCGCTATCCAGAGCAATGCATTCCGTACTCTTGAAGAAAATCAAGAGGTTGAGTTTACTATTGAGAACGGCCCGAAAGGTCCGGCTGCGGCGAACGTGATTCCGCGCTAAGGATTTAGAATTATTAACCATATTCATTTTCGCTGCCCGTGCTGCCACGGGTCGCAATACCGAACTTCCTGTTTCGATATGACTGAGAAAAATCCGGCAGGTGCCAAATGTATTTTTTGCAAATCAGCAATGATCACATTTGATAATATCACCGCATTTGTTCAGGCCAGCCAGGCACCACGGGAATTCCGTAAATAATAAAAAACAGGTCAGTTTTCTGGCCTGTTTTTTTTATGTTGAGCAATTAACGCCATTTGTTTCTGCGATATACCTAACCCGCACGCGAATTACTCGTCCATTAACATAATCATTTTGATCGACCGGTTGCTGGTTAGCTGCCAGGTCATCTGCCGGTAGTGCAACTCGCCTTGCTGCGGATGATGAAAAACGCGCTCGCCCCCCTCACGCACCACCACTTGCTGGCGCGACCAGAACGCGCGAAACAGTTCGCTATCGTTGCTCAAGCTTTGCACAAACTGGTTTAGCTCTTTGTCGTGCGGGTAGTGCATCGCGTCCGCGCGTAACTCGGCGACAATCCGGCTGGCGCGCGTTTCCCAGTTGGCAACCAGCGTTTGCGCCAGCGGATGGCGAAACATAAAGCTCATCATATTCGGCTGGGCGTCGTTATCCAGCCAGCCGCTGAACAGTGCCTCAGCGGGTTTATTCCACGCCAGCATATTCCACGTCAAATCTAACAAATAGCAGGGGCAGGCCATCTGATTCACCGTGGCCAGCACCGAAGATTCAACAGTGATGACGTGCTCTTCCTGCGGATCGTTTTGCAATGCCAGGTGAAACAAATACTTGCGTTCTGCGGCGGTCATTTTTAACACGCTGGCGATATTCGACAGGGTTTGCGGCGAAACGACAATATCCCGTCCCTGTTCAATCCATGTATACCAGGTGGTACTGATACCGCTAAGTTGCGCCACTTCTTCCCGCCGCAATCCGCGCGTGCGCCGCCGCCCTTGAGCCGGCAAGCCAATATCCGCAGGCGCGGTGTTTTCCCGCTGCGATCGCAAAAAAGCGCCAAGGGTTTTCGGCCCGGCAAATAAAGTGCTTTGCATGGGTGGTACTCACTAATACCAGTATAAGTACACATATTGTACCCCTATAAAGGCGGTCGTATAGTCGCCAAAGAGCAACTTTTTGTCGTGCTAAAAAAGGAAGAAGAGAATGGCGATTAATCATCATGAGTTAACAAAAAAGCAGTTTGGCGATCAGGCCCAGGCGTACCTGACCAGCCAGGTGCATGCGCAAGGCGCAGATTTAGTGCGTCTGGTCGAGTGGCTGCATACTGATGCGGATGCCTCGCTGCTGGATTTAGGCTGCGGTGCCGGCCACGCCAGTTTTGCCGCCGCAGGCGTGGTGCGCGAAGTGACAGCGTATGATTTGTCGGAAAAAATGCTGGCGGTCGTGCGCCAGGCGGCGAGCGATCGTCAGTTAAATAACCTCACCACCGCACACGGCGCGGCGGAAAAGCTGCCCTTCGCCGACAATACCTTTGACGTGGTGATCAGCCGCTACTCGGCACATCACTGGCATGATGTCGCACTCGCGCTGCGCGAAGTAAAACGTGTGCTGAAACCCGGCGGGAAATTTATTCTGATGGATATTGCCTCGCCCGGCCGCCCGGTGCTGGATATCTGGCTGCAAACCATTGAAGTGCTGCGCGATCCGTCCCACGTACGCAACTACTCCCCGGCCGAGTGGCTGCAAATGACCCAGCAAAGCGGCATGCTGGTTGAGAAGATGGTTTCTGATCGGCTGGCGCTGGAATATCACGCCTGGGTGGAACGCATGAACACGCCGGAAGTATTACGCGCGGCGATCCGCTATCTGCAAAATCAAAGCTCGGATGAGGTGAAAGCGCACTTTCTCATTGGCGACGATGGCTCATTTACGTCCGACACGCTGATGTTTCAGACGCGCGCGTAAGCAAAGCTGGTGCGCCCACCACGCGGGGCGCACCGGTTTCTTAGCCAATCGCGTTACCGATCACATCACGAATGCGCTGGGCAATGTAGCCGACATGGGTTTCCAGTGCGAAATGGCCAGTATCAAGCAACTCGACCACCGCATTTGGGTTATCGCGTTTATAAGCGTGCGCGCCTGGCGGGATAAAAAACGGATCGTGCTCGCCCCAGATTATCAGGGCGGGTGGCTGATGAGCGCGGAAAAAGGCCTGAAACTCCGGGTAGCGCTTCAGATTGTTGGCGTAATCGAGAAACAGATCCAGCTGGATCGCTTTATTCCCGGGGCGCTCCATCAATAATGTATCCAGTTGATAACCTTCCGGTGCGACAGTTTCCGGGTCGCGCACGCCGTGCAGATACTGCCATTTTGTCCCTTCCAGATTGAGGATCGCGTCGTGAACGACCTGGCGGTTTTCCGCTGTCGGCGCGTGCCAGTAAGCCTGAACTGGCGCCCATGCGTCGCCTAAACCCTCCAGATAGGCATTGCCATTTTGCGAAATAAACCCGCTCACCCGCTGCGGATAATGCAGCGCCAGCCGCAATCCGGTCGGTGCGCCGTAATCGAAAACATACATCGCGAAATGTTGCAAATTCAGCGCATCGACAAAGGCAATCAGCGTGTTTGCCAGCCCATCAAAGCTATAGGTGTAATGGCGTTCAGCGGGGACTTCAGTAAAGCCGAAGCCGGGCAGATCCGGGGCGATAAGGTGAAACTTATCTGCCAGCAGGGGAATCAGTTCGCGAAACTGATGCGAAGAGCTGGGAAAACCGTGCAGCAGCAGTAATACCGGGTTTTCCGGGTTACCGGCTTCACGATAAAACACATTGACGCCATCGGCGTCTGCATACTGATAGCGAACCGGGAAATGCGTGTTGGCAGCCATATCGTCACCTCTTTTGAAACCATTAAAAGTTAATTTATAGGGTTACTTCGACGCTGAGTATGGCGAAAGAATGTAACTGTGTAAAATCTATTTTATCGGTTACAATGTTCGCATTAAAAACCAGGGGAGAGAAAAACCATGACAGCAGCCACATTACCCGGCGCGGAAGGCCCGTGGTTTATTGCCGAAGATCACGCGCTGGATTTCATTAACACGCTGGCGATGGCGGAAAAATCGCCGCATGACTTTTGGCAATCCGATGACGATGTGTGCCAGTGGTTACGGCACATCGGTTTGCAGGTTAACGCGATGGCAAAGCCGGGAGAGTTGCTGACTGAAGCGCGTAAGTTGCGCGCAGTGCTCCGCCAGCTTGTCGAAGAGAAAAAGCACGGGCGCGAACTGTCGCTGGATGCGCTGAATGGCTGGCTGGCGCAGGCGCAAAGCCACTTATGCCTCGACGTTGATGAGCAGGGCGCACTGCAAACGCAGCGCGTTTATCGCCTTGATACACCGCAGCAAGCGCTGGCACCGGTCGCCGAGCAGGCGGCGGCGTTACTGGCAAACGGGCAGTTTGACTATGTCCGCCAGTGCGAGCACCCGGATTGCACCCTGTGGTTTTACGATAAAACCAAAGCGCATCGCCGCCGCTGGTGCAGTATGGCGCTGTGCGGCAACCGGGCGAAAGTTGCCCGGTTTCGGGCCAAAAACAATTAATACGTGGGCAGCATGCATCACTCGCGCTGAAATAAGCGCTTTGCACGTAGTCCTCGCGCAACGTCTGCCTTAACACCGAAAATCAACGGCGTCGATATTTCATATCTCACCGCGACCAATGCCAGCCACGCGGTGATCGTCAGCGGTTTGCCGGAATTGACCGCGCAAAATGTCACTTTGCGGCACAGTAATATCGCCGCCAAATACGGTATGTGAATGGGCAGGGGAAAACGGTGCATATTGAGGCGCAGCAAGGGGCAATCCCGGAACTATGCCCGCAGTCGGCGTTGAAAATGAACTGAGGGAGTACCCGGCATAGCTAACTGCCGGGCAAAATGATGGCTTAGCGCGGGATAATATTCTCCGCTTTCAGGCGGTCAAACAGCGCGGTGAAGGAGTCCAGCGTGCTGCGATAACCGGTAAACCCGGCTTTGCGGCTCTTGCTCATGTCGGCAAAGGCTTCCATCGGGCGACCGAGATCGGCATCAGTGTGCCACCAGGAGGCCAGCTTACCGATGTCCGCTTCTGCCAGTTGATACTTGTCCGCGATCTCTGTCCACGCGGCTTGCGCTTCTTGCATGCGCCCTTCCAGCGGCATCATGCTCGCCGGGAACGCGGCCGCTTCAATGCCGAAATAGGCCGCCAGCCGTGGCCATAGCCAGTTCCAGCGAAACACATCGCCATTTACCGCGTTAAAATCTTCGTTCGCGCCGCCGTCACTCACCGCCGCCCAGATCAGTTGTTCTGCCAGTAAACCGGCGTCGGTCACATCGGAAACACCGTTCCACTGCTCCGGTGAGCCGGGGAAGATAAACGGCCAGCCTTTTTCGCGGCACAACGTGGCATAAACCGCCAGCGTCAGGCCCATGTTCATTGCATTGCCGAGCGCATACCCGATGATGCTGTGCGGGCGATGTACGCTCCAGCGATAACCGTATTTTTTCGCCCCGGCGAACACTTCATCTTCCTGGGCATAGTAGAAGTTATCCACGTCCTGGCGGCCCTGCTCTTCGCGAAAAGGCGTCACCGGCACATTACCTTTGCCGTAGGCTTCGAACGGGCCGAGATAGTGTTTCATACCGGTGACCAACGCGACATGCGCCCCGGCCAGGCGCTCGCCCAGCGCCTCAATGACGTTTTTCACCATCGCGCCATTGACGCGAATATTGGCTTTTTCATTCTCCTGGCGCGCCCAGACGCTAAAGAACAGCGCATCGGGTTTCTCATTTTTCAGCGCCTCGTTGACCGCCGCCGCGTCGGTTAAATCCGCCGTCAGGCTGGTACAGCCCGCTGGAACCGCGCCGCGTCCGCGTGATAAACCTGCAACCTGCCAGCCTTCTGCCAGCAGTTTTTCTGCCAGCGCTCGCCCAATCACGCCGCTGATGCCGACAATTAATGCTTTTTTCTGCACGAGATGTTCCTCTACGTTATGTCTACCTCACAGGCTAATAGAGAATTAATTTCTTATCTCTGGTATTAATTCACACCATTCGTAACGTAAATTCACTAATGCCATGAGCGATCAACGTCTGAAAGATATCGTCCCCTTTGTTGCCAGCGTCGAAGAGGGGAGTTTTACCGCTGCGGCGGCGCGTCTGCATCTGACCGGCTCGGCGGTGAGTAAAAGTGTCGCCCGCCTCGAAGCGCGGCTGGGTTCGCGTTTGCTGGAGCGCACCACGCGCCGCCTTGAAGTCACCGATGCCGGGAACGCGTATTACCAGACCTGCATTCGTATCCTGGAGGAGCTGGCGGAAGCCGAATCCGTGCTGGCGGCACATCGCACCATTCCCTCCGGGCGGTTGCGCCTCGCTGTGCCGAATACCTACGGGCGGCTGGGCGTGATGCCGCTGCTGATCCCGTTTTGTCAGCAGCACCCGGAAATTGATCTTAGCCTGACTTTCTCCGATCGTTTTGTCGATCTGTTCGATGAGGGGATCGACGTTGCTGTACGCATCGGGCAAACCGTCGATCTGCCCGCGTCGCTGGGGTGCAGGCAAATTGGTCGTGAAAGGATGGTGTTCTGCGCCGCGCCCGATTACCTGCAACGCACCGGAATACCACAAAGCGAGGCGGAGCTGATGCAGCACAGGGCCATTCTTTATGAGCGGGTGGATGGCAGTACCAAACCGTGGCTATTTACCACCGCCGACGGGCACCCGGAGTGGCGCAGCGTGCCATATCGCATGGCACTCGGCGATGTTGATGCGCAGGTACAGGCGCTTTGCGCCGGGTTAGGCGTTGGGCAGATGCCGACCTGGCTGGTGCATGCGCACGTGCAGCGTGGCGAGTTGCAGGTGATTATGCCGCAATGCCAGCCGCACGGGCTGGCGCTCACGCTGGTGTGGCCGCGCCGCAAACAGCTGTTGCCAAAGGTGGACGCGTTACTGATAGCGCTCAGCGCGCTGGAGATATCTCCGCCGCTTGCCGCACCCGCACTTGACCAATGACAAGGCGCCAGGGAGCCAACTCTCTTTATAATCAGCCCCGTTTCCCTTCTCACTGGTGTGATTTATGGCTTACCAACTCAACCTCAACTGGCCGGAATTTCTTGAAAAATACTGGCAAAAGAAACCCGTTGTCCTGAAACGCGCGTTCGCGGATTTTGTCGACCCGATTACGCCAGACGAACTGGCAGGGCTGGCGATGGAGCCGGAAGTCGACAGCCGCATTGTCAGCCATGTGAATGGTCAGTGGCAGGCGTGGAATGGCCCGTTTGAATCGTTTGATCATTTAGGCGAAAAAGACTGGTCGCTGCTGGCGCAGGCGGTCAACCACTGGCATATGCCGTCTGCCGAGCTGGTGAAGCCGTTTCGCGTGCTGCCGGAGTGGCGTTTTGACGATCTGATGATCTCCTACTCCGTGCCGGGCGGCGGCGTTGGCCCGCATATTGACCAGTATGATGTGTTTATTATTCAGGGGATGGGCAGCCGCCGCTGGCGTGTGGGCGATAAACTGCCGATGCGCCAGTTCTGTCCGCACCCGGCGTTGCTGCATGTTGATCCGTTCCCGCCGATCATTGATGAAGATCTGGAGCCGGGCGACATTCTCTATATCCCGCCAGGATTCCCGCATGACGGTTTTACTCACCAGGAAGCGTTCAACTACTCAATTGGTTTTCGTGGGCCGAACGGCCGCGATCTGATCAGCAGTTTTGCTGACTACGCACTGGAAAACGACCTCGGAAACGAGCATTACAGTGACCCGGATTTAACCTGCCGCGAACATCCCGGCCGGGTAGAAGCGTACGAGCTGGAGCGCGTGCGCAATATGATGATTGAGTTGATTAGCCAGCCGGAACATTTCAAACAGTGGTTTGGTAGCTTTATTTCCACGCCGCGCCACGAACTGGATGTCGCACCGGAGCCAGACGATTATCGCGTTGAGGAAATTGTCGATGCGTTAAAAGAGGGGCAGGTGCTGACGCGTCTCAGCGGTTTGCGTGTGCTAAACGTAGACGGCAGCGTCTTTATCAATAGCGAATATCTGGACACGGCCGATGCGCAAGCCGCCGATGCGCTGTGCCGCTACACCATTATCGGCCTCAAAGAGCTGGGCAACGCGCTGGATAACCCGGCTTTCGCCCAGGAGCTGACCGATCTGGTGAATCAGGGTTACTGGTACTTCGACGAGTAAACTTGCTATTCCGCGCCTGCTCTGGCGCGGAACGCTTCATATTCGATGCAATTTAAAGGTAACGCCACAGGCGTGAGCGTAGCGTAATAGCGTTTCATAGCTCATTCTGGTGGCGTTTTTTTCCATTCTGGAAACGGTTGGCGGCTTAACGCCCATGCGCTCTGCAACCTGCGCCGACGTGAGCCCAGCTTCAGTACGCCACTCTTTTAATGCTTGCTGAAGGCGTTCGCGTTCTTCTTCATATTCATAAGCTTCCTGATATGCCGGATCGCGCATCGCTTCAGCGTGAACTTGCGAAAGTGATTTATATTTCATTTTTCATCTCCTCCAGTCTGCGAACTGCGAGTTCCATTTCACCGGTTGGTATTTTTTGCGACTTCTTGATGAAAATACGCAGTAAAAAAATGCGCTCTCCCGTTTGATATACCCACAAGCCGCGGGCAATGTCTGTCCCCTGGGTTCGGATCTCAAACAACCCGTTCCCTAAGGGTTTGCTATCGGGCTCTCTTAGCATGCGAGGATTGTGTTCAAGCTTATGCAGCAGCCTGGACATTTTGGCCCGAATGGGGGCAGGTAGAGCGATGAACTCTGCTTCCGCTTCATCATGAAAAATAACCGTGAACATGCTTATCCTCCTTGATGGCATGTTTTTAGGTTAAATTAGCATATGGGCTAATTAAATGAAAGGCGTTATTGACCCGCTACATTGCCCGCTCAGCGGGCAACATCTTTATCTCGCGACGATAAAGCGCTTATCGTCGTCGATATAGCTCTTTTCATCGGCGGCCGCGACAATCGAACCAAAATTCATCTCTGCGCGCAGCTTCCAGCTTTCCGGGATCTGCCACGCGGCGCGAACATCAAGATCAATTAACGGGTTGTAGTGTTGCAGATTCGCGCCAATGCTCTTTTCTGCCAGCGCCAGCCACACCGCGTACTGGGCGATACCGCTGCTCTGTTCTGACCAGACGGGGAAATTATCGGCATAAGCGATGTACTGACGTTGTAAGTGAGTGACCACTTCCTGATCTTCAAAAAACAGCACGGAACCGGCAGCGGCGGCAAAACCATCGAGTTTATCGGAGGTGGCGTGAAAGCTTTCTGCCGGGATCACTTTACGCAATTGGTCGCGCACCATCTCCCAGAAACGATCGTGCTCTTTACCGAGCAGGATCAGCGCCCGCGAACTTTGCGAGTTAAACGCCGACGGCGCCTGGCGGATGGCCTCTTTAATGATGTCAACCACCTCATCTTCGGCGATGGGTAAATCTTTGCCGAGGGTATAAATAGTTCTGCGCGCTTTGGCGAGCGAGAGGAAGTCGTCCACGGCAACGTGGGCAATCCTCGGTTTTAACTCCGCTTCCAGCAATGCCTGGGGCTTGATGGCCGGTGGGGCGTCATCGGTGCGGGCGAGTGTCGATTTCAATATTTGCTGAAACGGATCCATCAGGTGCGGCTCCTGTCATGCGCGTCAGTGGGGGTAAAAGTGTCATTATCAGAGCATAAGCCAGAGCATTTCCATCCTTCAAATAGATGAAGGAAAGCGTGGTATTTGGCGCATAAAAAAGAGGTGTCACGGCACCACTCTCGTGATGATATGGAAAAGGACGAGGCTGTTGAGATAATCCTGAAGGTCCCATTCATCTCTTATGTGATAGATTTTCAACTTACAGGTGAAATAAGCTCAATAATATTCAACAATAATCGGAATGCGTTAATTCATCTTTATATGCAGTCATTGTTTCGAATAAAAATATCAATGACGAAAATCGGCGAAGTAAAAATATATTAACCGGGAAATTCAAAAAGAGGATTAATTTCACTTAAGGTAAATTGACTTATTTGGACAGGCCTTCTCTATGATTTTTAATGGAATAAAGTATCCCATAAATCAATCGCGCGTTCTGGCCACGCTGCCGCGAGATAAATAATACGCCGCATGAAAAAGCCTGATGAAATCGTGTACAGTGTGGTTATTATTACTTCTGGTGATAAAAGATCTTGTAAGCAGGCGCAAAACCAGCTCTCTGAGTTAAGAGTGTGGGTAAAAAACCGCCCCAAAATGCGCGTTAATCTTATTCACTTTCATCGGGTTAGCGCGCACCTTAGCGAATTAGATAGATGTATTTTTGTGGTGAATATTTCTTGCCTTCACCACGCTGACCAGGCAAGTTGTTGCGCGCGTAGCGGGCCATGCGGAACAGAAACCATGAATAATGAAAAAAAAACGGCTGGATCACCGGGAAGAAGATGCGAAACATCTCTTCGAATTGCTGCACAACAATTCTGACTGGGTGTGGGAAGTCGACGCGCAGGGACGCTATACGTGGTCTTCCGATGTCGTCACGGAACTGCTCGGCGTACCGCCCAACGAAGTGATTGGCAAAACCCCTTTTGATTTCATGCCGCCGGGCGAAGCGGAACGCGTGGCGGGCGCGTTTGGTGCCATTGTGGCAGAGAAGCGTGCGTTTTCTGGCCTGGTCAACCGCAATCAGCGTGCCGATGGCAGCATTGTGGTGCTGGAAACCAGTGGTATCCCGCTGTTTGATGAGCAGGGCGAGCTGCGCGGTTATCGCGGCATTGATCGCAATATCTCCAACCTGGGCGAGCGGGTGCTGCAACTGGAGACCATTTACGAAACCACGCCGGTGGCGCTGTGCATGATTGATCGCCACGGGCGTCTGGTGATGTCCAACAAGGCGATGGCGAAATTGCTGGGTGAGGCGCTGGAAACAGAGGATCACTTTCAGCGTTTAATGCCCGATTACTGGCCCTTTTTCCTGGCGGATTTCGCACTGGCGGATAAAGGCGAGGCGCTGCCGTCACGCGAGTTGGGCTGGCGCGATCGCTGTTACGATATTCAGGCCGTACCGGTACATGACGCCATGGATATGGTGGTGGGGTTGTCGGTGACGTGGGTCGATATCACCGAACGTCGCCAGGCGGAGCACAAGCTCGCCAGCGCGAACAAAGTGTTACAACAGTACGCGCAGCACGATCATCTGACCGGGTTGTTCAACCGGCGCTATATGGATGAGTGTCTGCTGAGCGAGATTTCCCGCGCCTTGCAGGATGATTTCCCGCTGTCGGTGTGTCTGGCGGATATCGACTATTTCAAAAACTACAACGATACCCAGGGGCATCAGGCCGGGGACGATTGTCTGCGCCTGGTCGCCCGCACGCTCACCTCGTCACCCTTGCGCAGTGGCGATAATGTCAGCCGTTACGGTGGCGAAGAGTTTCTGATTATCCTGCCGGGAACGAACCTGATGCAGGCGATGAATGTCGCCGAAGATGTGCGTGGCAATATCAACGCGCTTAGCGTGCCACACGCGGCCAGCCCGACCGGTTTTTTGACCATCAGTATCGGCGTGGCGACATTGCAAGGCGGACAAGTGCCCTTTGAAGATAAACCGCTGCATATGATTGCCAGCGGTCTTATTCACCGGGCCGATACGGCGCTGTATGCCGCGAAAAAACAGGGCCGCAACCAGGTGGTATCCGCGTGGGACAGCCCGTTCACGTCGCAGGGAGCCTGATGACTCCCCGGTTGATGTGATTACGCCAGCGCGTTTTTCCAGTCGGCAATCAGATCGTGTTCATCTTCAATGCCCACCGACAGGCGGATCAACTGCGGTGTGATGCCGTTTGCCAGCCGCTGTTCAAGCGGAATTGACGCATGAGTCATGCTAAACGGCTGGCTGACCAGGCTCTCCACACCGCCGAGGCTTTCCGCCAGCGTGAACAGTTTCAGCTTATTGATAATCTCTGTTGCCCGCGCGTCATCGCCTTTGATGACCACCGAAATCATGCCGCCCGGCAGCGCCATCTGTTTGCGCGCCAGCTGATATTGCGGGTGCGATTCCAGCCACGGAAACCACACTTTCTCCACCTGCGGTTGCTGTTCCAGCCAGCGGGCAAGCGCCAGCGCGTTGCTGCTGTGGCGTTCCACGCGCAGGGAAAGCGTGCGAATGCCGCGCAACGTGAGGAAACTGCTGAACGGATCGAGCACGCCGCCCACGGCGTTTTGCAGATAACCGAGTTTTTCGGCCAGCGCCGGGTTATCACCGACCACGGCCAGACCGGCCACCACATCGGAGTGCCCGTTCAGGTATTTCGTGGCGGAGTGCACCACGATATCAAACCCTAACTCCAGCGGGCGGTGGATAACCGGCGACGCGAAGGTGTTATCCGCCACGCTGAGAATATTGTGACGTTTGGCGATAGCGGCAATCGCCGCCAGATCTGCCAGTTTCAGCAACGGGTTAGTGGGCGTTTCCACCCAGATCATTCGTGTATCGGGGCGAATCGCGGCGTCGAGGCCAGCGAGATCGTCCGGTTTTACCCAGCTCACCTGTAACCCGGCGCTGCGGCGGCGCACATTTTCAATCAGGCGGTAAGTGCCGCCGTAAACATCATCAATCGCCACCAGATGGCTGTCTTTATCCAGCAGTTCCAGCACCGTGGAGATACTGGCGAGGCCGGAAGCAAACGCGTACCCGCGCGTGCCGCCTTCCAGCTCGGCAATCGCCGTTTCCAGCGCGTGGCGTGTCGGGTTGCCGCTGCGCGAATATTCGTAGCCGGTGTGTTGCCCCGGCGCAGGCTGCGCGAAGGTGGAGGTGGCGTAAATCGGCGGCATCACCGCGCCGTGTTGGTCGTTGAATGCGCCGCTGTGGACGCTCTGCGTTGCCAGTGTTTTCATTTTATTTCCCTTATTGTTCAAGACGGTTGCGCCAGGTGGTTAGCACATCGCTACGGGTTATCAGGCCGATAAAGCGGCCGTTGTCGGCGATCACCGCGACCAGGCCGCGATCGAAAATGGCGTACAGCGCGCTTTCCGGCGCGTGTTTATCGAGGATTTCCACGTTGCGGGTCATTGCCGCTTTCACCGGCAACGCGAACCGCGCACTGTCGCCGCGCACGTGGCTTATCAGATCCCACTCGTCGACAATCCCCACCACCTGGCCGTTTTCCAGCACCGGCAGTTGCGAAATATCGTACAGACGCATGCGCGCCAGCACGGCGGCGAGGCTATCCTCTGGCGCCGCAGTGACGGTTGCTCCTTCGTCGTGGCGCAGGGCGATAAAATCGGTGAGATCGCCGCTGGAAGGGCGCGTGAGCAAACCTTGCTGGCGCATCCAGTCATCGTTGAACATTTTCGACAGGTATTTGTTGCCGCTATCGCAGGCGAACGTCACCACCCGTTTCGGCGTGGTTTGCGCCTGGCAGTAACGCAGGGCAGCGCTGAGCAGCGTTCCGGTGGACGATCCCGCCAGAATTCCTTCCTGTTGCAGCAGTTCTCTGGCGGTGGCGAAGGCTTCGCGATCGGTCACGCGAAAGGCTTTGCGCACGCCGTCGATGTGCGCCAGCGGTGGAATGAAATCTTCACCAATGCCTTCAACCAGCCAGGAACCTGGCGTGCTGTAGCGGCCATGCTCAACCTGATCGGCGAGGATCGAACCTGCGGGATCGGCAAGAACAAACTCGGTGTGCGGCGAGTGCTTAGCAAACCAGGCTTGCAGCCCGCCAAGTGTGCCGCCAGAACCCACGCCAACAACGATGGCGTCGATGTTGCCGTCCAGTTGTTGAAACAGTTCGGGCGCGGTCGTCGAGGCGTGCGCCAGCGGGTTGGCCTCGTTATTGAACTGGTCGATGTAAAACGCGCCCGGTGTCTCTTGCGCCAGGCGGCGCGCGTAATCCTGATAGTAAGCCGGGTGGCCTTTGTTAACGTCTGAGCGGGTGAGCACCACTTTTGCGCCCAGCGCGCGCAGGTGGAAAATCTTCTCGCGGCTCATTTTGTCCGGCACCACCAGCACCAGCGAATAGCCCTTTTGCGCAGCGATCAGCGCTAATCCCAGACCGGTATTACCGGCAGTGGCTTCAATAATTGTCCCGCCAGGGGCGAGCAAACCACGGCGTTCGGCTTCGTTAATCATCGACAGCGCCACCCGGTCTTTTATCGAGCCGCCAGGGTTCTGGTTTTCCAGTTTGAGAAATAATTCGCACGGCCCGCTCGCCAGTTTATGCAACTGTAACAGCGGTGTTTGACCGATCAATTCGGTTACTGAATGGAAGACTGACATTGTGGATTCACCCGTAAAGATTCGTAATGAGCGGATGATAGGTCTGTCATTTTGCCTGTTTAAAGAACCTTTATTCGGCGTTTAGAACGAATAGAAATATAAAACGCTGTTTAGCCGTCAGGATGGCAAGACATGCAGTCGTCCGGATGGATTGATTGCCAGAAAAGCGGGTTTTTGCGCTGATTTCATGCACTTTTCCCCTTACGTTCGCCGCAGTTATGCAATTTTCGGCAATGCATTGCGAAATAAAGTCTTATCGTCAAAACCCCTGTTCCACCTCCGTTAGCTTTTTTAGTTATAAGTAATGTCCATTTGGTTATTTGAATTATCACTGCGGCTGATTATTATCGTCTGGACATCCATACCGCTAAACTGCCAAACGGAAACAGCAACGAATGATCGTCCTCAGGAATATCTCCAAGATTTTCGACCAGGGAAAGGCATCGATTACCGCCGTCGACAGCGTCAATCTGACGGTTGAGCAGGGGCAGATTTACGGCATTATCGGCTACAGCGGCGCCGGGAAAAGTACGCTGATTCGCTTGCTGAACGGGCTGGAAAAACCCACTTCCGGCAGCGTGGTGATTAATGGCCAGGACATCGCCGCCGCGCGCGGAGAAGCGCTGCGCCAGGCGCGGCTGAAGATCAGCATGGTCTTTCAGCACTTCAATTTATTGTGGTCGCGCACGGTAAGCGAAAACATCGCGTTTTCGATGCAAATTGCCGGTGCGCCAAAAGCGCAGATTAACGCCCGCGTGGCGGAACTGATTGAGCTGGTGGGGCTGAAAGGGCGCGAAAAGGCTTACCCGTCGCAACTGAGCGGCGGGCAGAAGCAGCGTGTGGGCATTGCCCGCGCGCTGGCGAATAACCCGGATGTGCTGCTGTGCGATGAAGCGACCTCGGCGCTGGATCCGCAGACTACCGATCAGATCCTCGATCTGCTGCTCGATATTAATCGCCGTTTCAAACTGACCATTGTGCTCATCACCCATGAAATGCATGTGGTACGCAAGATTTGCGATCGCGTGGCGGTGATGGAGAACGGCAAAGTGGTGGAAGAGGGCGATGTGCTGAGCGTCTTTACTCATCCGCAGCAGCCGATCACCAAACAGTTTGTGCGCCAGGTGAGCCAGTATAAAGAAGAAGAGACGTTCAACCCGGAGCTGAACAGCGATCTGGACGGTACGGTGATCAAGCTGACGTTTACCGGACACAGCACGCACCAGCCGATCGTCGGTGAACTGACGCTGCGCTATGGTCTGCCGTTTAACATTTTGCACGGCAAGATGTCGCAAACCGCGCACGGCGTATTTGGACAATTATGGGTGAACGTGAAGGCGACCCCGGAACAACTGAACAATATCCTGGCTGATCTGAGCAAAACGGATATTGAAAGCGAGGTCGTGACACATGGCTGAATCTCTTTTTCCGCACCTGAAATGGGCGCAACTCTGGGCGGCGACGCAAGAGACACTGTATATGACAGCGCTGTCGGGCGCGGCGACTTTTGTACTGGGGATTGTGCTCGGTCTGGCGCTATTTTTGACTGCTCGCGGCGGCCTGTTCCAGAACCGTACGCTGTATAGCGTGATTTCGATTGTGGTGAACGTTTTCCGTTCTATTCCGTTCATCATTTTGATTGTGCTGCTGATCCCGTTTACCAAAACCCTCGTTGGCACCATTCTTGGCGCGAACGCCGCGCTGCCTGCGCTTATCGTCGGTGCTGCGCCGTTTTATGCGCGTCTGGTCGAGATTGCGCTGCGCGAAGTGGATAAAGGGGTGATTGAGGCGACGCGTTCGATGGGCGCGCGGTTGAGCACACTGGTATTTCGGGTGTTACTGCCCGAATCATCACCCGCGCTGGTGTCCGGTATTACCGTGACGCTGATTGCGCTGGTGAGCTACAGCGCCATGGCCGGGGTTATCGGCGCTGGCGGGTTGGGCAATCTTGCTTATCTGGAAGGATTCCAGCGGAACCATAACGACGTCACGCTGGTGGCGACGGTGACCATTCTTATCATCGTCTTCATCATCCAGTTCTGCGGCGACGTGATTACTTCTCTGTTAGATAAACGATAATTATTGGAAACCAACATCATGAAAAAAACACTGACACTGATTGCCGCAGCCACCCTCAGCGTGCTGAGCTTCTCCTCCTGGGCGGATACGCTGACCGTGGGCGCGTCTAACGTGCCACACGCCGAAATCCTTGAGCAGGCGAAACCAATTCTGGCGAAACAGGGTATTGATCTGGAAATTAAACCGTTCCAGGACTACATCCTGCCGAACACGGCGCTGGCCAGCCGTGAACTGGATGCCAACTACTTCCAGCACATTCCGTACCTGAACAGCGTTATCAAAGATCACGCGGGCGATAAAACCTATGATTTCGTCAGCGCAGGCGCGATCCATATTGAGCCGATTGGTATTTACTCCAAAAAATACAAATCGCTGAAAGATCTGCCGCAGGGCGGCAAAATCATCATGCGTGACGCGGTATCAGAAGAGGGGCGCATTCTCTCTATCTTCGAAAAAGAGGGCGTGATCAAGCTGAAACCAGGCATCGACAAAGTGACGGCGCGTATCGATGACATCGTCGATAACCCGAAAAAACTGCAGTTCCTGCCGAACGTCGAAGCAGCGCTGCTGCCGCAGATGTATAACAACGATGAAGGCGATGCGGTGGTGATCAACGCCAACTATGCGATTGATGCCGGTCTGGATCCGGTTCACGATCCGATCGCGGTGGAAAGCGGTGAAAACAACCCGTATGCCAACATCATCACCGTGCACCGTGGCGACGAGAAGAAAAAAGATATCGTGGCGCTGGTGAACGTGCTGCACTCCAAAGAGATTCAGGACTGGATCCGCACCAAATATAAAGGTGCGGTGATCCCGGTTAACAACTGATTTTCCCCTTCTGCGCGGTCTTGCTGGCCGCGCAGCTCGCTGTTGATTTCCCGCCTTAGATTTTCGCTGTGACTAATCTCACCAATTTTAAACAATCGCGTTAATACTCATTAACAATGCACTACTATTGCCGGGTTGACCAACTGCGGGGGTAGAGATGAAAGATGTCGTGATAGTCGGCGCGGTTCGCACGCCTATCGGCTGTTTTCAGGGCGCGTTGTCACGCCTCTCTGCCGTTGAACTGGGCAGCCAGGTGGTGCGCGCATTGATTGAGCGTAGCGGCGTGCAGCCACAAGATATCGACGAAGTGATTTTAGGCCAGGTGCTGACAGCGGGCGCCGGGCAAAATCCTGCGCGGCAGTCGGCGATCAAAGGCGGCCTGCCGAATACGGTTTCAGCGATCACCATTAATGATGTCTGCGGCTCCGGGCTGAAAGCCTTGCACCTGGCTTCGCAGGCGATCCAGTGCGGCGAAGCCGATGTGGTGATCGCCGGTGGGCAGGAGAACATGAGCCGTGCGCCGCATGTGCTGACCGACAGCCGCACCGGTGCGCAGCTCGGCAACAGCCAGCTTATCGATAGCCTGGTGCATGACGGTTTGTGGGATGCCTTCAACGATTATCATATGGGCGTAACGGCGGAAAACCTGGCGCGTGAATATGGCATCAGCCGCGAGCGTCAGGATGAATGGGCGTTAAGCTCGCAGCATAAAGCGCGTGTCGCTATCGATTCCGGGCGTTTTCGCGATGAAATTGTGCCGGTAAGCGCGGTGGATGCGGCAGGTCAGACGCAGGTTATCGACACGGATGAACAACCGCGCACCGATCCCAGCGCGGAAGCGCTGGCGAAACTAGCGCCCGCGTTTGAACAAAGCGGCTCAGTCACTGCCGGTAACGCCTCACCTATTAATGACGGCGCAGCGGCGGTGATGGTAATGAGCGAAGCAAAAGCGCAGGAACTGAATTTACCGGTGCTGGCGCGTATCCGCGCCTTTGCCAGTGTTGGCGTCGATCCGGCGTTAATGGGCATTGCGCCGGTTTATGCCATGCGCCGCTGCCTTGAGCGCGCGGGCTGGCAGCTTGATGATGTCGATCTGATTGAAGCGAACGAAGCCTATGCCGCGCAGGCGTTGTCGGTTGGTAAAATTCTTGAATGGGATGAGAAGCGAGTGAATGTCAATGGCGGGGCGATAGCGCTGGGCCACCCGATTGGCGCGTCCGGCTGCCGTATTCTGGTTTCGCTGGTGCATGAAATGCAAAAACGTCATGCCCGTAAAGGGCTGGCAACGTTATGTATCGGCGGCGGCCAGGGCGTGGCGCTGGCAATCGAACGCGATTAATCTTACTTTAAGTTAAATAAAGCCTTCCACCCGGAAGGCTTTATTGTTTGTGACTAACGCTTCAGCCATCGTTTCAATTAAATTAAAACTTCGATGCCTCGCACTAATAATTATCCCACGCAATTAAAAAACACTTCTGCAAAAGTCAAATTTACGATTATTCCCTCCGTTACAATTTGAAATGTAAGCGATAAGCCTGCTTATTATTTGCTGATCTATTTTGTAGATCTCTGTTTTACTTTGTGTTTTTTATTTGTATTTAACTTTGTAAGTTAACCGTTAATAGAAAATTGGTGTGATCTTTATCATATTAATCTGGCGGTAAAGGGAAAATATATTGATATTCATCACGCCGTTATACATAGTTCCGCTCCATACAAATATTTACGATCGCGATCACTAAAATAAAGTTATCAAAAAAATAAAATAGAATTCCATAAAAATGGAACATAATTTTAATTATTGAGGTAATCTCATGTTTAAGAAAACTCTGGCTCTTGCTTCACTCCTTGGCGCTTCCTTTGCTTCACAAGCCGTCACCGTGGATTTACGTCACGAATACATCGACAGCGGTTCCAACGCCGATCGCGTAGCGGTTTCTCACCGCTTTGAGAATGGCGTGGGTTTCGGTGTTGAAGCGAAATGGAAATCTGGCGGCGATGAGGCCGACAAACCGTTAACGGAAATCGTGGGTAACGGCCACGAAGAGTCCATTAACTGGCGCTGGGCTGCGACCAAGAATTTTGCGTTAACACCGGGCTTTAATATCGAAAGTAAAGATACCAACTCCATCTATAAACCGTATCTTCACGCGCAATACAGCTTTGATAACGGTGTTTATATTGCAGGCCGTTACCGTTATGAATACACACGTAACCCGGATTCAAGCACCGTTGATAACAAGGTCAACAAATTTGATACCTGGGTAGGCTGGGCGATGGGCGACTACCGCATTGAGCTGAACTATGTTTACGCGAAGAGCACAGAAGATGTTATTCGTGAAAACAACAAAACTTATTCCAACGAATATAACGCCAAAGTGGCGTACAAACTGGATAAAAACTGGTCCCCGTATGTGGAAGTGGGCAACGTGGGTGTGAAAAATACCGACGAACGCCAGACCCGTTTCCGCCTCGGTGTGGCTTACTCTTTCTGATTGTCTGCATTACCCTCAAGTCAAAATCCCCGGAGCCGTTGGCCGGGGATTTTTATATTTCTACCCGTCAGACTTTTAGCTACAGGTTCGTTACTTACCTTCTTTGGACTTTTGGACAGTGCTTTTGCATTTGCTCAGGTCCGCCCTGAATAATGTGAGTGACAGGAAGGCGGCAACGCAGCGAGTTCCGTGAAGTAAGTGACTGGGGCGAGTAAGGCCGGCAACACACCTGTCGCTCAAAGTATGACGGGCAAGAACGGCACAAAAAAAAGCCCCCCAGGAGGAGGGCAAGGCCAGTTACAGAAACACTAACTCAATGTTTACGCTTGCAACATGACGCGTTGCTCAGGAAGTTTCGCGATATAAAGCGCCGGCTTACCGTCTTTATCGGAACTAAACAGAATCGCACTGTCGTCCGGTGTGAACGAGGGATGCGGATGCGTTACCTGGCGGCTGTTGGCAACCGTTGCCCAGGAAGTATCGTGGCGCGCCACGCGGAAGTAGGCTTTTTTCGCCACATCGAAAACATACAAATAGGGATCGTTATCAATGGTGTAACCGCTGGTATCTTTCACATCTACTGGCGTGCCGGAACCATCGCCAACCAGCAATGTGCCGTCAAAGTTGCTCATCAGGTGAGAGCACGCCGGCATCGGCATGACCGCGTCGTTCACGCCGGTATCCGGGTTGAAGCTGTAAATCATGCGCCCCTGTTTACCTTTCAGGTAAGAGACGTACACCAGCGCGGAACCGTTCGGCACCCAGAATTCGTGGGTACAGCTTTCGCCTTCGGCGTGATCTTTTACTTTGCGTACATGGCTGCCGTCTTCATTGACCAGCCACATCCGCGCATCCACCAGATCGTGTGGGCCTTCGTGGCAAAACGCCACCGTGTTGTCGTCGAACGGGCGATAGATCGGATGACCCAGCCAGTTCTTCTCTTCATGGATCACGCTGCTCTCGCCGCTTTGCAGATCTACGCGCAGCAGACGGCAGTGCGGGCCTTTATGGAAGAAATCGTGGAACAGTTTCCAGTCATTGAGCGGCGTCCAGTCGCTGGCGGCGATCTCAATCCCAACCAGTTTGCTGCAATCACTGTTCGCCACCCAGGTGCCGTAGCCGACCCACTCATCCGGTACGCGATAAATTTCGCGCTCGGCGAGCGTCTGCAAATTCACTTCGCGCAGCGTGCGATCGTTCTTCACATAATATAAAGCGCTGTCATCCGGCGAGAGGAAACCACCAAAGGTGTTATCGCCCGCGCCTTCCGTTAACTGCACGGCTTCGGCTTTCGCGATATCCAGCAGGTAATAATTCCAGTGGCCATCAAATTCACCGGCAAACAACAGGTGGCTGCCATCATTGAAAAAACACTTCTGATAGAAGTAGTTCCGGTGGCAGGTTACTTCCGGTGGTGTTAAGCGGGTGACTTCCGCGCCGGTATCCGGATCGCGGCTGATTGCGTAATTGAGTTTTACCCGCATGCCTTTCGCCATATTTCACTCCTTTAGATGGTCCGGTGGGAAAGTTGCGCCCCCAATGATGACCACAGATGATTACAAGTTTAAAAATAGAGTGTTAATTTATCAAAACAACGTTTCAATATATGTGATTGCTGACGCACTTTATAAGAAAACAACGGCTGCTAGCAGGATTAACGCGAGGTGAAAAAGCGTTCGCGCTGGCGGGCTTTGATTTTAAACACAAAAACTGCCGATTGGCGGTCAAAACTCAAAGACGAACTTAACTTCTTGTTTGCTATGATTTATTTAAAATTATTCTCCAGGGCTAACCGGTGATGATGCGCTGTCAACGCCAAACAATCGTGATCACACTTACAGATTTAATAATATATGGCAGAAAAATTGAAACGTTGTTTTATTCAAGATTGAAAACATGTTTTAGCCGGGATAAGATGCGCGTAATGAAGAAACGGAACACTGTTTCTGCGTTCCACTGAGTGACGTTTCGGTCAAAATTTACTTCGGAGGTTATTGTGGAAGTCAGACAAAGCATCCACAGTGCGCATGCGAAAACGCTGGATACCCAGGGCCTGCGCAATGAGTTTTTAGTCGAAAAAGTATTCGCTGATGACGAATACACCATGGTGTACAGCCATATCGATCGCATTATCGTCGGCGGTATTAAACCGGTGAACAAAACCGTTTCTGTTGGCGGCGAAGTGGGTAAACAGCTGGGCGTGACCTATTTTCTTGAGCGTCGCGAACTGGGCGTGATTAATATCGGCGGCCCGGGCACCATTACCGTTGACGGTCAATGTTATGAAATTGATCATCGTGATGCGTTATATGTCGGAAAAGGCGCCAAAGAGGTGGTTTTTGCCAGCATCGATAGCGCGAAACCAGCCAAGTTTTACTACAACTGCGCACCCGCACACACCACCTTCCCAACGAAAAAAGTGACGCCAGCCGATGTGGCGCCAGTGACGCTTGGCGATCCGCTGACCAGCAACCGTCGCACCATCAACAAATATTTCGTGCCGGACGTGCTGGAAACCTGCCAGTTAAGCATGGGGCTGACCGAGCTTGCGCCGGGCAACCTGTGGAACACGATGCCGTGCCATACCCATGAGCGCCGCATGGAAGTGTACTTCTATTTCAATATGGAAGAAGACGCCTGCGTATTCCATATGATGGGGCAGCCGCAGGAGACGCGTCACATTGTGATGCATAACGAGCAGGCGGTCATTTCTCCCAGCTGGTCAATCCATTCAGGCGTGGGTACGCGTGCGTATACCTTCATCTGGGGGATGGTGGGTGAGAACCAGGTCTTTGATGACATGGATCACGTCGCTGTAAAAGATCTGCGCTAATAGCGGGCAGCATAAAACCATGCCTGTCCGGTACAGGCGCTAATAGATTAAGGAATAAACATGATTCTGGATGCATTTTCTCTTCAAGGTAAGGTTGCGGTAGTCAGCGGTTGTGACACTGGTCTGGGCCAGGGTATGGCGCTGGGCCTGGCGGAAGCGGGCTGCGATATTGTCGGTATCAACATTGTTGAACCAACAGAAACCATTGAGCGCGTGACCGCGCTGGGCCGTCGTTTTCTCAGCCTGACGGCCGATCTGCGTCAGATCGACGGCATTCCGGCGCTGCTGGAGCGCGCGGTCGCCGAGTTTGGCAAAATCGACATTCTGGTGAACAACGCCGGTTTGATCCGCCGCGAAGACGCGATCAATTTCAGCGAGAAAGACTGGGACGACGTAATGAACCTGAACATCAAGAGCGTGTTCTTTATGTCCCAGGCGGCGGCAAAACACTTCATCGCGCAGGGTAATGGCGGCAAGATCATCAACATCGCGTCGATGCTCTCATTCCAGGGTGGCATCCGCGTACCGTCTTACACCGCGTCCAAAAGCGGCGTCATGGGCGTCACGCGTCTGCTGGCGAACGAATGGGCGAAACACAACATCAACGTTAACGCTATCGCGCCGGGTTATATGGCGACCAACAACACCCAGCAGTTGCGTGCCGACGAGCAGCGTAGCGCCGAGATCCTCGACCGTATCCCGGCAGGCCGCTGGGGGCTGCCGAGCGATCTGATGGGGCCGGTGGTGTTCCTGTCTTCGAAAGCCTCTGATTACATCAATGGCTACACCATTGCGGTGGACGGCGGCTGGCTGGCGCGTTAATTCGCCTCGCATTGCCTGCATAAAAAACCTGCCTGCGGGCAGGTTTTTTTATCGCTGCGTATTAATTGTCCATATCTTGTGAATAGAAAAATCCATATCCTTTTATCTTAATTCGCAGGCTATTGATTAAAAATCTTTAAAAATAAATAAGTTAAAATTAGTTTAGTGCTTAAACTATATTTTCAAAATTGTAAACTCCATCACAAAACACCATGCCATAGCGTATTTATCCATATCTTCGCGTTTTCAGCACTGACGCTTTGCCCCGTCGCTGACTTACTTTCATAGGACGTCTTATTCTGTGTAGGCAGGAAAAAATGACTTCTATCAGTAATGATTCCGTAGCTTTACCACGCGCGCTGCGTGATACCCGGCGTATGAATCTGTTTGTCTCGGTGTCGGCCGCGGTCGCCGGGCTGTTGTTTGGTCTCGATATTGGGGTGATTTCCGGTGCGCTGCCGTTTATCACCGACCATTTCACCTTATCCAGCCGTTTGCAGGAGTGGGTGGTGAGCAGCATGATGCTGGGCGCGGCGCTGGGGGCGCTGTTTAACGGCTGGCTCTCTTTTCGCCTTGGGCGCAAATACAGCTTAATGGCGGGCGCGGTGTTATTTGTCGCCGGTTCGCTCGGTTCCGCGTTTGCCGCCAGTGTGGAAGTGCTGCTGCTTTCCCGCGTGCTGCTGGGGGTTGCGGTCGGCATTGCGTCGTATACCGCGCCGTTGTATCTCTCTGAAATGGCAAGCGAAAATGTGCGCGGGAAGATGATAAGCATGTACCAGTTGATGGTCACGCTGGGCATTGTGCTGGCGTTCCTCTCGGACACGGCGTTTAGCTATAGCGGCAACTGGCGGGCAATGCTCGGTGTACTGGCGCTGCCGGCGGTATTACTGATTGTTCTGGTGGTATTCCTGCCCAACAGCCCGCGCTGGCTGGCGCAAAAAGGGCGGCATATTGAAGCGGAAGAGGTGCTGCGTATGCTGCGTGATACCTCGGAAAAGGCGCGCGAAGAGCTGAATGAGATCCGCGAAAGCCTGAAACTGAAACAGGGTGGTTTCCAGCTGTTTAAAGCTAACCGCAATGTGCGCCGCGCCGTTTTCCTCGGCATGTTATTGCAGGCGATGCAGCAGTTTACCGGCATGAACATCATCATGTATTACGCGCCACGCATTTTTAAAATGGCCGGGTTTACCACCACGGAACAGCAAATGATCGCCACGCTGGTGGTGGGGCTGACCTTTATGTTTGCCACCTTTATTGCGGTGTTTACGGTAGATAAAGCGGGGCGCAAACCGGCGCTGAAAATTGGTTTCAGCGTGATGGCAATTGGCACGTTGATCCTTGGTTACTGCCTGATGCAGTTTGATAACGGCACCGCGTCGAGCGGGTTATCCTGGCTTTCGGTGGGCATGACGATGATCTGTATCGCCGGGTATGCGATGAGCGCCGCGCCGGTGGTGTGGATCCTGTGTTCCGAGATCCAGCCACTGAAATGCCGCGATTTCGGCATCACCTGTTCGACCACCACTAACTGGGTGTCGAACATGATTATCGGTGCGACCTTCCTGACGTTGCTGGACGCGATTGGCGCGGCAGGCACGTTCTGGCTCTACACCGCGCTGAATCTGGCGTTTGTCGGTGTCACTTTCTGGCTGATCCCGGAAACCAAAAACGTCACGCTGGAACATATTGAACGCCGTCTGATGGCGGGTGAAAAACTGCGTAATATCGGCGTGTAACAATAGCCCTCTCCCCGGCGGGAGAGGGCAGAATTACACCCGCGCCAGGTAGAGCGCGGGCATGCCTTCGGCATCGGAAGTGTAGAGTACCCACTGGTTATCTGGCGAGAAAGAGGGGTGCGGGTGCGTGACCTGGCGGTCGCCATCCAGCACTTTCCAGCTACTGTTATGCTGGCAAATCGCCTTCTGTTCGCCGCTTTTGATATTAAATACCCAGATAAACGGATCGTTAAGGTGGATATCCCCGGTGTGATGCGGCGCGCCGTCGCCGACCACCAGGCTGCCGTCTTGATTACTCATCAGATGCGAGCAGGGCGGGATCGCCATCAACTGCTGGTTTTCCAGCGTGTTCGGATCCGCGCTGTAGAGATAACGGCGCGGATCGTTTTCCTGGTGCGCCACGTAATAGAGCGCGGATCCGTCCGGCACCCAGAATTCATGGGTAAAACTTTCTCCCGGCTTGTGCTGGCGCACTTTGCGCAGGTTGCTGCCATCTTCATTAATCAGCCACATGCGTGCATCAATGACATCGCGCGGGCCTTCGTGGCAAAACGCCACGGTCTGATCGTCGAAGGGGCGATAAATCGGGTGGCCCAGCCAGCGTTTTTCCTGCAACAGGGTGTCGCGTTTACCGCTTTGCAGATCAATGCGGATCAAGCGGCATTCGGGGTTGGTGAAGTAGAAATCGCGGAATTTTTGCCAGTCGGTAAGTGGTCGCCAGTCGCTTTTTTTAATTTCAATGCCGACCAGTTTGGTACAGCTGGAGTTCGCGACCCAGGTGCCATACGCCACCCACTCATCGTCAACCTCGTAGACGATATGCTCTTCGAGGGAGTGCAGATCAACGCGACGCAGTTCGCGGGTGTTTTTCACATACCACAGCGCGCTGTCATCGGCGGACAAAAAACCGCCAAACGTGTTGTCTCCCGCGCCTTCGGTGAGCTGTGTCGCTTCGCGGTTCGCGAGATCCAGTAAGTAGTAATTCCAGTGGCCTTCAAACGCGCCGCCGAAAATCAGTTTCCCGCCGTCCCGGGTAAAGCATTTCTGATAGAAGTAGTTACGGTGACAAATAATATGCGGCGGCGTCAGCCGGATAACCTCATGCCCGGTTTTGTCGTCTTTCTGGCTGCGGAAGGTGAGAGAGACGTTTTTCCCCTTTGCCATTACCTGCTCCTTAGATAAAAAAATACCCTGCCGCAAACGGGCAGGGTATGTCATTGCGGTAAAACCTTAGCGCATGGCGCGTTTCAGAATACGTTCAGCCTGACGCTGGAAGTCGGCTGCGGTTTCTTCAACGGATTTCTGGCCATAGTCGATGTACTGAATTGCGGTACCGAACTGGGCAACAATCTGCGGATCGTCAAAGTAAGGCGATACCGAAAGTTTGGTCGGCAAAGACTGCGCCAGACGCAGACCCGCAACCGCCGGATCGCCCTCTTTGATAGCACCATTGGCGGTCAGCGTTTGCACCGCGGCTTTGCTCAGCGGCACACCGCGCTCCAGGCCCAGCGTTTCTGCACCCTCTTTGCTGTTCAGCAGGAAGTTGATCACCTGGGCCGCCTCTTTCGGATGCTTGGTGGATTTACCAATCGACAGCATCTGCGCAGGTTTGAAGAACAAGCCCGCGTCTTTCGCGCCCGGCAGCATCGGGT
Source organism: Kosakonia pseudosacchari (assembly GCF_015167415.1). Taxonomy (NCBI): domain Bacteria; kingdom Pseudomonadati; phylum Pseudomonadota; class Gammaproteobacteria; order Enterobacterales; family Enterobacteriaceae; genus Kosakonia; species Kosakonia pseudosacchari. Next base: position 3,965,062 of record NZ_CP063425.1, on the reverse strand, counting down.
AGTCACCCAGCACCAGTTTAGCTGGCGGCTTCAGGTTGTCGGAGTATTTGGTGATGGTGGAGTTCCACATGTAAGTACCCGCCCATTCACCTTCGATCCACGGCTTCATTTCATACATGTTGCTCTTACCGAACGACGCGTAATATTTGGCGTCCGGCATCACGTGGCTATCGACCAGTTTTTTATACATCTGGAAGAATTCCACCCACTGCTCGTTGGTGTAGCTGAATTTCTTCGCTTTCTCATCCACGGCAGGAATGTTGTATTTCTGCACCATGTAGGAGTTCAGCAGCGCCAGCGTATCCTGGTGCTCCAGCACCACCGGGTAGTACTGTTTGCCGAGCTTGCTTTCAAAGGTTTTGCCCGCGGCTAACAGCTCATCCCAGGTTTTCGGGAAGGCGACGCCCGCTTTTTTCCACTGCTCGTCGTTGAAGTAGAACACGCGCGCGGTGACGGAGATCGGAATGCCGTTCAACTTGCCGTCAACGGTGGTGGATTGCAGCTCTTTGGCATCGAACTGGCTTAAATCAATAATGTCTTTGACCTGGTTGAGGTCATAAAAACCCTCGCCGTTTTTGGAGAAAATCGGCAGCCAGTTCCAGTTAGTCTGCATCACGTCCGGCTCGGTGCCGCCCGCGATTTGCGTGGTCAGACGGGAGAGGTGACCGTCCCAACCGGTGTATTCAGATTTAACGGTAATGTCAGGATGCTGTTTGTGAAACTCTTCCAGCGCCTTTAAGGTGACCTGATGACGACCGTTGCCCCCCCACCAGGACATACGCAGATCAACATTATCAGCGGCGGTTGCGGGTACAGCGCACATGCCCAGAGTTGCGGAGATGATGGCGCCGGTAAGCACTTTTTTCATTTTTATACTCCAACGTTTGTTTAAATTTCACTCTTCCGGTGCCCCTTCGGTGGCGGCGTTGATGTCTCCCGGCTACTTGCTTTGTAAGCGCCGGGATACACCGACTTGCCACCTCGGGGCATCGCGAATGATTTCGTCGTTATAAGGAAATGTTCTGTTCTGTTTTCGCGTCAAAAATATGACACTTATTCATATCAAACTTAAAGTACACCTTCCGGTGAAGCCCCTTTGCAATCATTGGCTTAGCTTCATCAGAAGGGATTCGGGCGGTCAGTTCGTAGTCGCCAACTTTCAGGTAAACAAAGAACTCGTGACCCATGTTCTCGACGCGCACCAGGTCACCGGCGCCGCAGTCGTCGCTAAAAGGCTCATCTGAAACGGAGACAAACTCCGGACGCACGCCAAAGAACACCTCTTTATCGGCGTAATCGGCGACTTTCTCCTGCTGGCGAGCGTTCAGCGCCAGCGTTTCATGACCGACGGTGATGTGCAGCTGGTCGGCTTTTTTCACAATCTTCGCCGGTTTGATGTTCATCTCCGGCGCACCGATAAAGCCCGCCACGAACATATTTTTCGGGAAGTGGTAGAGGTTATCCGGGGTATCCACCTGCATGATATGGCCGAGTTTCATCACGCAGATGCGGTCGCCCATGGTCATTGCTTCGGTCTGATCGTGCGTGACGTAGACGGTGGTCGCCGGTTTCCCGGATTTCTTCAACTGCTTGTGCAGGTCGGAAATACGGATACGCATTGAGGCGCGCAGTTTGGCGTCCAGGTTCGACAGCGGTTCGTCAAACAGGAACACATCCGGCTTTTTCACAATCGCGCGGCCAACCGCTACGCGCTGTGCCTGACCACCGGAAAGCTGGCGCGGCAGGCGATCCATCAGCTCTTCGAGCTCAAGGATTTTCGCCGCTTCATCGACCTGTTTGTTGATCTCTTCTTTCGGCATTTTGCTGAGCTTCAGGCCGAACGCGAGGTTTTCCCGCACCGTCATGTGCGGGTAGAGCGCGTAGTTCTGGAACACCATCGCAATACCGCGTGATTTTGGCGCAAGATTGTTGACGATCTTCTCACCGATGCGCACTTCGCCGCCGCTGATGGTTTCAAGGCCTGCCAGCATGCGCAGGGTGGTGGATTTCGCGCAGCCACTTGGGCCGACAATCACCATAAATTCGCCATCGGCAATTTTCAGGTCGATACCATGTACCGCTTTGAAGCCGTTGGAATAAACCTTTTCCAGTTTGTTGAAAATCACTTCAGCCATGATACTTCCCTCTTAACCTTTAATTCCGCTGCTGGTCACGCCCTGTACGAAGTAGCGCTGTGCCAGGAAGAAGACAATGATGGACGGCAGAATGGAGATACTCGCCATTGCCAGAATTTCGTTCCACGGCGCACCTTCGGTGACGTCGATGGACATTTTCAGCGCCAGTGCGATCGGGTATTTATCCACGCTGTAGACATAAATCAGCGGCCCGATAAAGTCGTTCATTGACCACATGAACTGGAACAGCGCCACGGAGATAATCGCCGGTTTCAGGATTGGCACCACCACGTACCACAGCACCTGCCAGGAGTTACAGCCATCGATTTGCGCCGCTTCTTCCATGTCGCGCGGCACGCCGCGTAAGAACTGAATCAGCATAAAGACGAAGAAACCGTGGGTAGCGAACGCCGTGGGCAGATACAGCGGCATATAGCTGTTGAGCATGCCCATTTCACGGAACATCAGGTATTGCGGGATCAGCAGCACGGTGCTTGGCAGCAGCATGGTGGCGATAAGCGTACCGAACCAGAAGTTCTTCCACGGGATCTCAAAGCGGGCAAAGCCGTAAGCCACAATCGTTGAAGAGATAATGGTCAGGATCACTTTCGGGATCACATACTTAAACGTGTTCAGCATGTAGTGGCCGAAGGTGTATTCCGTGCCGGTTTTCCAGCCGTTGATAAAGCCATCCCAGGTGGCGTGGTTTGGCCACAGCCCCAGCGTGGTGAAGATCTCGTGATTCGGTTTGAACGACGCCGAGAACATCCACGCCAGCGGGTAGAGCATTAGCAGGCCGACAAAGAGCAGGATCGTATAGCGGATCCATGCGCTGATTTTCTCGCGGCGCAGCGTGCGCGCCACTTCACGTTCGGCTTCTTTCATGCCCGGCGTGAGATGTTGGATATCAGCCATTTTTGCCTCCCTTATCGGCAGAGTAGAACACCCAGTATTTCGAAGACTTAAAGGCGATGGAGGCAAAGACCGCCACGACCAGGAACAGAACCCAGGCCAGCGCCGCACCGTAACCCATGTCGAAATACTTGAAGGCGGTGTCGTAGATGTAGAGCGAGAACAGATAGGTGTAGTAGGTCGGGCCGCCGCCAGTAATGACATACGGGCCGGTAAATTCCTGGAATGCCTGGGTGGTCTGCATGATGAAGTTGAAGAAAATAACCGGCGTAATCAGCGGCACGGTGACTTTCATAAACATCTGCCATTTGCTGGCGCCATCGATCATCGCTGCTTCGTACTGGGATTGCGGTACGTTTTGCAGCGCGGCAAGGAAGATGACCATCGCGGAGCCGAACTGCCAGACGCGCAGCAAGGTGACGGACATCAGCGCCAGCGACGGTTCGCCGAGCCAGTTAATTGGATCCAGACCAAACACGCCGATAAAGCTGTTCAGCAGGCCATCGATAGCGAACAGTGCGCGCCACAGTACGGCGATCGCCACGGAGCTACCAAGGATGGATGGAATGTAGTAAGCCGTACGGAAAAAACCGATGCCCCGAAGTTTAAAGTTGAGCACAAAGGCAATCCCCAGCGCGAAAGCAAGCTTCAGCGGGATTGTCAAAAATACATACGCGAACGTTACGCCCATTGATTTCCAGAAGAGCGTGTCTTCGGTAAACATGTAGCGATAATTCTCAATGCCATTAAATACCGGCGGGCTCATCAGGTCATACTCAGTAAAACTGAGAAAGAACGATGAGATGAATGGGAAAGCCGTAAAGACTATCAACCCAATAACGTAGGGCGATATCCAGGCCAATCCCAGTAGTCTGTTTTCATTCATACATACCTACCTGGCGAACAATGTGTAATACGGATTCGGAGAGTAACTTTTTTCCTCCGCCGCATGGGCGTCAGAGGGTTAAAACAGGTTCTGTGCGTGCACTTGATCACAATAATCAATTGAATCAATGCGTTTTGAAACTTTAACCAGCGGAAATTACTCACAATATTCCGGGTTTTAAAATCCTGCGAACTTGCGTTCTCGGTTTGTGAAACGTCGTTTTAAAATATTTTATTGTGTTTTGAATTGGCGTCATTCGATTAATTCGTGAAATGTGATCGAAGTCGAAACGATGTTTCAATAAAGTGAGGTGGGTGTCATTTTTGCCGGAAAACAGCGGGCTTATCGCCAATAAGCGCAACGATTTAGGTAATAGCCTAAGGCGTTAAATAGGGTGAAATGAAATTATTGAAAATTTAAACGATTATCCGGCGAACTATTTTTAGTGGCCTATAAATAAAAACGCCCCCCTAATTATGGGAGGCGTTAAATAATTTAGGGCGCGATCAACGTTTTAAAAAATCTTCACGTACTGGCGTAAAGGTGTCGAGCAGCGTTCCGGCCTTTAAACACACACATCCGTGCATAATGTGCGGTTCCTTATAAAGTGTATCGCCTGCGGTGACGATATGTTTCTCATCACCAATGGTAAATTCGAACTCGCCGGATAAAACGTACGTAAGTTGTTCATGAGGATGGTTGTGCATTGGGCCGATGGCGCCTTGTTCGAACATAACTTCGACCGCCATCATTTTGCCGTCATGGGCAAGAATACGGCGGCTAACGCCGTTGCCCAGGTCTTCAAGCTGAGTGTCTTTATGGAAGATAAACATCGGAGTGTCCTGTAGTAGGTATCGTTAGTGATTACGATAGAGTAAATGATGAAACGTTGTTTCAAAATAACTTATCTCAGCGTTCTATAAAAATAAACGCGAGGCCAGAGAAGTTGAAAGTCGATCACAACTTTGATTGACTGAGCGCTAAACCAGACGGAGACAAGCGATGAAAACGATAGGACTGCTGGGCGGTATGAGCTGGGAATCAACCGTTCCTTATTACCGCCTGATTAATGAGGGCGTGAAAGCTCGTCTCGGCGGCTTGCACTCCGCCAGCTTGCTTCTGCACAGCCTGGATTTCCATGAAATTGAGACCTGCCAGGCCACCGCGCAATGGCACAAAGCCGGTGAGATCTTAGCCCAGGCTGCCGCCGGGCTGGAACAGGCGGGCGCGCAGGCGATTGTGCTGTGTACCAACACCATGCACAAAGTCGCCGGGCAAATAGAAGAGCGCTGCCATATTCCGTTCCTGCATATTGCCGACGCCACCGGGCGGGCGATTGAAAACGCGGGCATGCGTAATGTCGCGCTGCTGGGTACGCGCTACACCATGGAGCAGGATTTTTACCGTGGCCGCCTGGAAAAACAGTTTGGCATCGAAACTTCTGTACCGGGCCCGGAAGATCGCGAACGCATTAACGACATCATCTTTAGTGAGCTCTGTCTGGGGACGTTTACCGATGAGTCACGCTACTATTTTGTCAATTTAATCAAAAAACTGGCAGGTGAAGGCGCGGAAGGGGTGATTTTCGGTTGTACCGAGATCGGCCTGCTGCTGCCAGAAACTCATTGCCCGATTAAGGTGTTTGATACGGCGGCGCTGCATGCCGCTGATGCGGTGGACTTTATGCTCTCTTAGTGTTCGCCCAGCATGGCAGCCAGCGGCCCGCTAACCAGCGGTATGGCTGTCTGTAAATGGGCGGTAAAGGCCTCGACCAGCGCGGAAGCGGGACGATGCAGGGGGCGGATCAGGCTCACCGTAAACGGCACATCAATACTGAAGCGACGCACCGCCACGCCGCTGGACGCGTAATCCAGCGCGGTGAGCGGGTTAACCACCGAAATACCCACGCCGGCGCGGACCATCGCGCACACCGAGGCGGCGCTGTGCGTTTCCAGCACCATGCGCCGCTTCACATGATGTTCATTAAACAGCGCATCCAGCAACTGCCGGTAACTGTCGGAGCGCGACAAACTGATGTAATTCTCACCCTGAAAATCTGCTGGCGTTAACACCGCTTTGCGCGCCAGCGGGTGATCCTGCGGCATGACGCAAACTTCATTGCAGGTGAGCAGCGGCGTACGTTCGGTGCCTGCCGGGGTGTTGAGTGTTTCGGTTAACCCCAGATCGTGACGTTGCGCCGACAACCACTCCTCAAGCAATGGCGACTCCTGCGGCACGATATTCAGGCTGACATCCGGGTAGCGCGCCAGAAATGGTTGCAGCAGCAATGGTAGAAAAGACTGCGAGAACACCGGCAGACAGGCGATGGACAGTTCGCCCTGGCGGAATTCACGCAGGCTTTCGGCGGCGCTGACAATCCGGTCCAGCCCGTACCAGGAACGCTGCACCTCTTCGAATAACCGCAAACCTTGCACTGTGGGCTGTAAACGCCCGCGCGTGCGCTCGAACAGTTTCAGCCCCAGCACTTTTTCAAAGCGCGCCAGTTCACGGCTCACCGTCGGTTGCGAGGTATGCAGCAGCGCGGCGGCCTCGGTCAGATTGCCGGTGGTCATCACGGCGTGAAAGATTTCGATATGGCGCAGATTGACAGCGGGCATGGGTGAGATCCGGTTTAGTCACGTTATCCATATCATTTTTGCATAGAGTCCAGATAAAACGATATTTTTTATTCTCTTCCCGCTGTGGCGTAATCACTAAAAATTTTGTTGCCCGGAGTCACCATGCCACGCTCATTACACCAGACTGAAACCGATCTTAACGCCGCTAATCTGCTGCGTTTACCTGCTGAATTTGGCTGCCCGGTATGGGTTTATGACGCGCAAATCATTCGCGCGCAAATCGCTAAACTTCGCGCCTTCGACGTGGTGCGCTTTGCGCAAAAAGCCTGCTCGAATATTCATATTCTGCGTCTGATGCGTGAGCAGGGCGTGAAGGTCGATTCCGTTTCGCTCGGTGAGATCGAACGTGCGCTGGCGGCGGGTTACGATCCGCACACGCACCCGGACGATATCGTCTTCACCGCCGATGTGCTGGACGAGGCGACTATCGCGCGGGTGAGCGAACTGGGTATCGCAGTGAACGCCGGTTCGGTGGATATGCTGGAACAGCTTGGCGCGGTTTCGCCGGGCCATCGCGTCTGGTTACGCGTTAACCCTGGTTTTGGTCACGGCCACAGCCAGAAAACCAACACCGGCGGCGAAAACAGTAAGCACGGTATCTGGTACAGCGACATGGCGGATGCGCTGGCGGTAATGCAGCGCTACCAGTTGAAACTGGCGGGCATTCATATGCACATCGGTTCCGGCGTGGATTATGGCCATCTGGAGCAGGTGTGCGGCGCGATGGTGCGCCAGGTGGTCGATTTCGGCCAGGATCTGCAGGCGATTTCCGCAGGCGGTGGTTTGTCGATTCCCTATCACGAAGGGGAAGAGCCGGTGGATACCGCACATTATTACGGGCTGTGGAACGCGGCGCGCGAGCAAATCGCTAAACATCTCGGGCACGCGGTGAAACTGGAGATCGAACCGGGTCGCTTCCTGGTGGCGGAATCTGGCGTACTGGTTTCCCAGGTGCGCAGCGTGAAAAACATGGGCAGCCGCCACTTTGTGCTGATCGACGCCGGTTTTAACGATCTGATGCGCCCGGCGATGTACGGCAGCTACCACCACATTACGGCGCTGGCCGCCGATGGCCGCGATCTTCGTCATGCGCCACTGATTGATACTGTGGTTGCCGGGCCGCTGTGTGAATCCGGGGATGTCTTTACCCAGCAAGAGGGCGGAAAGGTGGAAACCCGCGCGTTGCCGGAAGTGAAAGCCGGGGATTATCTGGTGCTGCATGATACAGGAGCGTATGGCGCGTCAATGTCATCGAACTACAACAGCCGCCCGCTGCTGCCGGAAGTGTTATTCGATAACGGCGTCGCGCGTTTGATCCGCCGCCGCCAGACCATCGAAGAACTGATCGGTCTTGAGCGGCTCTAAGCCTTGCAGCCCGGTCCCACCGCTACCGATTCACGCAACACCAGCGTGCCGGTAAACGGTGGGATCGCGGCGATCTGTTCGTTGTTCACCAGCTTTATCGCCTGATCGATCGCGGTGGTGATCATGTTGTCGATGGGCAAATAGACCGTCGACAGGCCCGGCTCCAGCCAGCGTGCGCTCGGCGCGTCATCAAAGCCGAACAGCGAAATATCCTGCGGAATACGCAAACCCGCCTGCCAGATGGCCTTTGAAGCACCCAGCGCCATATCGTCGTTACAGGCGAACAGCGCGCTGAATTTTACCCCTTCCTGCAACATCTGCTGGCACAGCTCATAGCCGCGCGTCATCGTCGAGTCACCGTATTTTACTTTGTCGGGATCCCAGCGAATGCCGTGCTTTTCCAGCGCCTTGCGATAGCCCATCAGCCGCGCCTTACCGGTTGGCGTGTGGATTGGCGCGGTAATACAGGCGATATCCCGGTGATGTTGTGTAATCAGGTAATCCACCGCCTGGAACGCCGCGTCCTGCTGCTCGAAGAAGACGCATTTATCGTGCGCCTGGAATAACTCGCGGTTGATGACAATCAGCGGCATTGGCGTGGCGTCAATCAGCGCTAAGATCGCCTTTTCACTCATAAACCGGGTGTAAAGAATAATGGCGTCGCAGCGCCTGTCCGCCAGCATCTGCACCGCCAGCTCTTCGCGCTCGGGCGTATCGTGACCATCGGTGACAATCAGCTGTTTGCCGTGCAATTCCGCCTGGCGCGACGCTTGCTGCAATAAGCGGCCGAAATAGAAACCATCAAAGCTGGAGACCACCAGGCCAATGCTGTTGCTGGTGCGGTTTGCCAGCGAGCGGGCAAGAAAATTGGGGCGATAGTCCAGCTCCTCCATCGCCTTAAAAACCTGATTGCGGGTACTCTCTTTTACCTGACCCGTACCATTCAGCACGCGGGAAACCGTTGCTTTCGAAACGCCCGCGCGCAGTGAGACATCCAGCATTGTGACCATGACGAGTTCTCGTTTCGCGTAATGAAACGCAGTTTACCACACTCACTTCACGGGTTAAGGCCAGCCGTTACGGTTTGCGCTAAGTGCAGGAAATCCCTGCGAAGCGTAAGGTGGTATGCCAATGTCGTTATCCGTCTCGTTTTGGAATACCAGTAAGCGGGTTGGGAGGCTCGTCACAGAACTTTCAGCCATGCATAGCTATTTTTGGTATGCCAAATGGGACTGTGCTGTATCCCTGCATCGATAAAAAGCCCCTTACTGAGGTGTTAACTCATGGCCCTACAAGAAAAGCTCATCGATTCTCTGGGTAGTTTTGCGACAAAGTTCAACAGCTATCGCTATATCATGGCGATCAAAGCCTCGTTTATTACCCTGATGCCGGTGATCATCGTCGGCGCATTTTCCGTCCTGATCTCCAACATGGTGCTGGATCCGAAAAACGGCCTCGCCAGCTTCCAGTCGCTCTCCTTTCTCGCGGCGTTAAAGCCGATCACCAGTGCGATTAACTACGCCACGCTGAACTTTCTCAACATTGGCGCGGTGTTCTTAATCGGTATTGAACTTGGGCGTATCAACGGTATTAAGACGCTGTTTCCCGGTTTGCTGGCGGTGATCTGTTTTATCTGCGTCACGCCAACCACTGTGGAAATGCTGGTCGACGGGCAGATGCATGTGGTGAAAGACGTGCTGCTGCGCCAGTTTTCCGATACCCGTAGCCTGTTCCTCGGCATGTTTATCGCTATTTTGTCGGTGGAAATTTACTGCTGGCTGGAAAACCGCGACGGGCTGAAGATCAAAATGCCGGACACCGTGCCGCCTAACGTTTCGGCTTCGTTTTCCGCGCTGATCCCGGCGATCATCACCACCACCGTGATTGCCACCTTCGGTTTTGTTTTCCACCAGGTGACCGGCATGTACCTGTATGACGCCGTTTATCAGGTGGTGCAGCAGCCGCTGGAGCGCGTGGTGCAAAGCCTGCCGGGCATTTTATTGCTGATGTTTGTAGCGCAGCTGTTCTGGGTTATCGGTATTCACGGCAACCAGATGATTAAGCCTATCCGCGAACCGCTGCTGCTGGGCGCGATCACCGTCAATATGAGCGCCTTTGAGCAGGGCAAAGAGGTGCCGAACATCATCACCATGCCGTTCTGGGATGTTTATATGAGCATCGGTGGCTCGGGTTTAACCATCGGCCTGCTGATCGCGGTGATGATCGCCACCAAGCGCAAAGAGATGAAAGAGATCGCCAAACTCTCTATTGGGCCCGGGGTATTTAACATTAACGAACCGGTGATTTTCGGCATGCCGATCATGCTCAACCCGATCCTCGCGATCCCGTTCATCATCACCCCGCTGGTGACCGGCTCGATCGGTTATTTCGCCACGGTGACCGGTTTTGCCGGGAAAGCAGTGGTGATGGTGCCGTGGACGACACCGCCGTTGATCAACGCCTGGCTGTCAACCGCCGGTTCAATGGGCGCGGTAGTGACGCAACTTATCTGCATTATCACTTCCGTCATTATCTATCTGCCGTTTGTGAAAATTGCTTCTCGTCGCGCCGAACAAGCGCAATTGCAAGCCGAAGCCACTAACAACGCCTGAGGATGGAATGAGCACGAAAACAATTGCGATACCGCCGTCGTTTATCCTGGGCGCGGCGGCCTCAGCCTGGCAAACCGAAGGCTGGACAGATAAGCGTGAGGGCCAGGATTCCTGGCCCGATCTCTGGTACAAAAACGATCGTCATGTCTGGCACGACGGCTACGGCCCGGCGGTGGCGACCAACTTCTACCAGCGCTTTCGTGAAGATGTGCAACTGATGAAACAGGCGGGGCTGACCCACTATCGCACCTCGATCAACTGGTCGCGCTTTCTCACCGATTATGAAAACGGCGTGGTCGATGAACGCTATGCCGCGTATTACGACGAACTGTTTGACGAGATGCAGCGCCACGGCATTGTGCCGATGATCTGCCTGGAGCATTACGAACTGCCGGGTTATTTGCTGGAAACCTATGGCGGCTGGGCGTCAAAAAAAGTGGTTGAGCTGTACCTGTTGTATGTCGAAAAGGTGTTTGCGCGTTTTCACCATAAAGTGACCCGCTGGTTCACCTTCAACGAGCCGATTGTGGTGCAAACCCGCGTCTACCTTGACGCGCTGCGCTGGCCTTATGAGCAGAACACCGGCACCTGGATGCAGTGGAATCACCACAAAAACCTGGCCACCGCGAAAGTGGTGAAGCTGTTTCGCGAGAAGGGTTATCAGGGCACCGTGGGCTGTATTCTCAACCCGGAAGTCACCTACCCGCGTTCGCGCGCGCCGCACGATGTACTGGCCGCCGAACGCTACGATCTGTTCTATAACCGCGTGTTTCTTGATCCGATGGTGAAAGGCCACTATCCGCCGGAGTTGTTCCGGTTGCTGGAAAAACACCAGGTCGCGTGGGATTACAACGAGGAAGAGCTGGCGATCATCCGCGATAACACGGTGGATGAGCTGGGCATTAACCTTTACTACCCGCACCGTGTAAAAGCGCCGTCGCGCGCCTGGCACACGGAAACGCCTTTCCACCCGGCGTACTACTACGAGCCTTTTGAGTTGCCGGGTAGAAAAATGAACACATCTCGAGGCTGGGAGATCTTGCCGGAAATCATCTACGACATGGCGATGCGCCTCAAAAATGACTACGGCAACATTCCTTGGTTTGTTGCTGAAAGCGGCATGGGTATTGAGAACGAAGGGCAGTTTCGCAACGCGGCGGGCACAATTGAGGATGATTACCGCATTGATTTTATTGCCGCGCATTTATACCAGACGCTACGCGCCAGAGAAGCGGGTGCGAACTGCCAGGGGTACATGCTGTGGGCGTTTACCGATAACGTCTCGCCAATGAACGCATTTAAAAACCGCTATGGCCTGATTGAGATTGACCTGCAAAACAACCGCGACCGCCGGCCGAAAAAGTCTGCTGGCTGGTTTCGCAAGCTGCGCGACGAACGCCAGCTGACCCTGACTATTGATGACGAATGGAAATAAGGAGCCACCATGAAACGTATTGTGTTGTGCTGCTCTGCCGGGATGTCCACATCGCTGGTGGTGACCAAAATGGAAAAAGCGGCGGCCGAGCGCGGCCTTGAGCTGAAGATCTACGCCATTGCTGAGCAATCCCTGCGCGATGAGCTGCAAAGTTATGCCGCCGAGATCACCGCCGTGCTGTTGGGGCCGCAGGTGCGTTTTAAGCTGGCGGAAAATAAAAAATTAACCGACGAATATGGCATTCCGATTGATGTGATCGATTCGGTGGCGTACGGCACCTTAAACGGCGCGAAGGTTCTCGATCAGGCGTTGGCTTTGGTAAGATAGCGCCGACAGGCCGGGGCGCCCGGCCTGCGCGATAACTCAGACTTGCAGGTGATATTGTGGAGAAGGCCGTCGTCCCGCCGGAAAAAAAACAGTACCAGGAGATTGGCGAAGATTTACGCGAGCAGATAATCCAGGGGCATTACCCCGTGGGCTCCCGCCTGCCGCCGGAGCGCAATATCGCCGAAAAATATGGCGTTAGCCGTACCATCGTGCGTGAAGCGCTGTTGATGCTTGAATTGCAAGGCACGGTGGATATTCGCCAGGGCTCCGGCGTTTATGTGATGCGTATTCCGCAGGAGCATGAAAACGAAGAGGAGCGCTTTTTAAGTAGCGATGTAGGCCCGTTTGAGATCTTACAGGCGCGTCAATTACTGGAGAGCAATATCGCCGCCTTTGCCGCCAAAATGGCGACACGCGCGGATATCGATAATCTTCGGCGCATTCTTGAGCAGGAGCAGCGCGCCATCGCGATGAACGACACGTCGCAGGACAACAGCAAAATGTTCCACCTTGTGCTGGCGGGCGCCTCGCAGAACCAGATGTTGCTGGCGACGGTGGAAAGTATCTGGCACCACATGGACAGCAGCCCGCTGTGGCAACAATTCAATGTGCATATTGCCAGCCGCCCCTATCGCCTGAAATGGCTGGGCGACCGGCAGACCCTGCTGGCGGCGCTACGTCGCCGCGATGTGATGGGCGCATGGCAGGCGATGTGGCAGCATCTGGAAAATGTCAAAAAGAGCCTGCTGGAGCTTTCCGACGAGGATGCGCCTGACTTTGACGGCTACCTGTTTGAATCAGTACCGATTTTTCAGGGCAAGATCGTATGAAGATTATTCCTCTGTACGACGCGCCACACTTTGCAGACCAGGTGGTGGACTGGTTATGGCGTGAGTTTGGCGACTCGCTACCGCGTGATTTCTTCGCCAGTATCATTGCCCACAGCCAGCGGCCCGGGCAGTTGCCGCTTACTTTTGTGCTGGTGGATGAGGATCAACTGCTGGGGACTGTTGGGCTGTGGCGCTGCGATTTGATCAGCCGCCAGGATCTGTTCCCGTGGCTGGCGGCGCTGTATGTGAAAGAGAGCGCGCGCGGGCAGGGGCTGGCCGGGCAGTTACAGCGCCATGTTATCGAGCAGGCGAAAGCGATGGGTTTTCAGGAGCTGCACCTTTACTCGGCGTGTCGCGATTTTTACGAACGTTTTGGCTGGCGCTACATTGGCGACGGTCTCGACTATCCGGACAAGACCGTGCACCTTTATCGCTACTCTTGCGGCGCAATCACCGAATGACGACGCACCAGCGTTGGATTAAACAGGTGCGTGATTTCCGGCAGCGGACGGTTTTCCGCCAGCGCCAGCGCCAGCTCGGCGGCCTGTGTTGCCATGGTGACAATCGGGTAGCGCACGGTGGTTAAGCGCGGGCGCACATAGCGCGACACCAGCACATCATCGAAACCAATCAGGGAAATCTCACGCGGCACCTCAATGCCGTTGTCATTCAGCACACCCATCGCGCCAGCGGCCATCGAATCGTTATAACAGGCGACGGCGGTAAAGTTACGCCCACGACCGAGCAGCTCGGTCATCGCCTGTTCACCACCGCTTTCATCCGGCTCGGCAAACGTCACCAACCGGTCGTTGCAGGGCAAACCGTTCTCTTTCAGCGCATCGTAATAGCCCTGTAGTCGGTCTTCTGCATCAGAAATCGCGTGGTTGGAGCAGAGATAGCCAATTTTCGTGTGGCCCTGCTGGATCAAATGGCGAGTCGCCAGCCAGGCACCGTAACGGTCATCAAGCGCGACACAGCGTTGTTCAAAACCCGGCAAAATACGGTTGATTAATACCATGCCCGGCATCTGTTGCATTAACGAGGCAAGTTCATCGTCCGGAAGGGTTTTGGCATGAACGACCAGCGCCGCGCAGCGGTGGCGAATCAGTTGCTCGATGGCTTTACGCTCTTTCTCTTCGTTATGGTAGCCATTACCAATTAATAAGAAATTGCCTGTGGCCGAAGCCACTTGTTCCACGGCTTTCACCATGGCGCCGAAAAAGGGATCGGAAACATCGCCCACCACCAGACCTACGGTTTCGGTGGACTGTTGCGCCAGCGCGCGGGCATTGGCATTCGGGTGGTAATTGAGCGCATCCATTGCGCTTTGCACCGCCTGGCGCGAGGATTCGCTCGCTTTTGGCGAGTCGTTTATCACGCGGGAAACTGTTGCGACCGAAACTCCTGCCAGCCGCGCGACATCTTTAATAGTCGCCATTACGCACCTTCCTTTGGGTAAGCGTTTACACGCTGCATAGTGTTACGGAAAAGAGACGCCTAATCAAGGAAGCTGCCCGGCAGGTATCTGCAAACGTGAGCTGACGCGAAGGAAATCAGTGAAAGCGTTACACGCGGGAAATTGCAGAGTAATTCAGGCACAACCTTTAGTTACACTTTGCGAAGGGCTGTTTCGATTGTCTGCTGGTGGCGGGTATCCCCCCGTGACAGAGTAGAACTCCCAGAGGTATTGATAGGTGAACGTAGCCCCCAGGGTTGCACACTCGAATTACACCAACCTGCGCAGATGCGCAGGTTTTTTTTACCTTCAGTCTGTAACAGTAATCGCGAATGGACACACCTCGTTTCACTTCGGCTCACTCTCTTGCTTTTTCCTGCTGGTGAGGCGCGGTGGCGCACGCGACAATCAAAGTCCCAGAGGTATTGATTGGTGATTTATTCGGTACGCTTTTCGTACTCATTTCTTGCACCAACCTGCGCGGACGCGCAGGTTTTTTTTCGCCCGCGTTTTAACCCGCCGCACTTCTCATGTAATCTGCCACAATTTGGTAACGTACTTAATTGACTGGCAAAAGGAGTTGAAATGCTACTGGGCTTTTTCCGCGGCCTGTTCCGTGTGTTGTTTCGCGTACAACTGACCGGCAACACGCAGGCGCTGCACGGTGAACGTGTGCTCATTACCCCCAACCACGTCTCTTTTATTGATGGCATTTTACTGGCGTTATTCCTGCCTGTTCGCCCGGTTTTCGCGGTCTACACCTCCATCAGCACCCAGTGGTATATGCGCTGGATAAGCTCAATTATTGATTTTGTGCCGCTGGATCCGACCAAACCGATGTCGATTAAACATCTGGTGCGACTGGTGGAACAGGGCCGTCCGGTGGTGATTTTCCCGGAAGGACGCATTTCGGTTTCCGGCTCATTGATGAAAATTTACGACGGCGCAGGGTTCGTGGCGGCAAAATCCGGCGCGACGGTGATCCCACTGCGCATTGACGGCGCGGAGCTAACCTACTTCAGCCGCCTGAAAGGGCTGGTGAAGCAGCGCCTGTTCCCACGTATTACCATGCATATTCTGCCGCCTACACATCTGCCGATGCCGGATGCGCCGCGTGCGCGTGACCGTCGTAAGCTGGCGGGCGAAATGCTGCACCAAATCATGATGGAAGCGCGCATGGCCGTGCGCCCGCGCGAAACGCTGTTCGAAGCGTTGCTTTCCGCGCAGTATCGCTATGGTGCGAATAAGCCCTGTGTTGAAGACATCAATTTCACACCGGATAGCTATCGCAAGCTGCTGACTAAATCGCTGTTTGTTGCCCGTATTCTGGATAAATACAGCGCGCCAGGCGAGAAAATCGGCCTGATGTTGCCAAACGCCGGGATCAGCGCGGCGGTGATTTTCGGCGCGATTGCGCGTGCGCGCATCCCGGCGATGATGAACTACACCGCCGGCGTGAAAGGGTTGAGTAGCGCCATTACAGCGGCGCAGATCAACACCATCTTCACTTCCCGTACTTTTATGGATAAAGGCAAGCTGTGGCATCTGCCGGAGCAGCTCACGCAAGTGCGCTGGGTTTACCTGGAAGATCTGAAAGGCGATGTCAGCTGGGAAGACAAGCTGTGGATTTTCCGCCATTTACTGACGCCATTAAAAGCGCAACTGCCGCAAAAACCGGAAGATCCGGCGCTGATCCTCTTTACCTCTGGTTCTGAAGGCAACCCGAAGGGCGTGGTGCACAGCCACAAAAGTTTGCTGGCGAACGTTGAGCAGATCAAAACCATCGCCGATTTCACCGCCAACGACCGCTTTATGTCGGCGCTGCCGCTGTTCCACTCGTTCGGCCTGACGGTGGGGTTATTCACGCCGTTATTTACCGGCGCGGAGGTGTTTCTTTACCCGAGCCCGTTGCACTACCGCATTGTCCCTGAACTGGTGTATGACCGTAACTGCACCGTGCTGTTTGGCACCTCGACGTTCCTTGGCAATTATGCGCGTTTTGCCAACCCGTATGATTTCTTCCGCTTACGTTACGTGGTTGCCGGTGCTGAAAAATTGCAGGACAGTACCCGCCAGCTGTGGCAGGACAAATTTGGTCTGCGCATTCTCGAAGGTTACGGCGTGACCGAGTGCGCGCCAGTGGTATCCATCAACGTGCCGATGGCGGCGAAACCGGGCACCGTCGGGCGGATCTTACCGGGGATGGATGCGCGGCTAATGGCCGTGCCGGGCATTGAAGACGGTGGTCGCCTGCAACTGAAAGGGCCCAACGTGATGACCGGCTATCTGCGGGTGGAAAACCCTGGCGTGCTGGAAGCGCCCGCTGCGGAAAATATCAATGGCGACATGGAAGCGGGCTGGTATGACACCGGCGATATCGTGCGTTTTGATGAACAGGGCTTTGTGCAGATTCAGGGGCGCGCGAAGCGTTTTGCCAAAATCGCCGGGGAGATGATCTCGCTGGAGATTGTCGAACAACTGGCGCTGGCGGTTTCGCCGGAGAAACTGCATGCCACGGTGGTGAAGAGCGATGCCAGCAAAGGCGAAGCGCTGGTGATGTTCACCACCGACAGTGAGCTGACGCGCGATAAGCTGCAACAGCAGGCGCGGGCGCAGGGCGTGCCGGAGCTTGCCGTGCCGCGCGATATTCGCTTCCTGAAACAGTTGCCGGTGCTGGGCAGCGGCAAACCTGATTTTGTGACGTTGAAAGGCATGGTTGAAGAGGATGAACCCGCGCATGCGTGAGTCAGTAAGCACTAACTCCTCGCTGTGGTCGCGGGGGATGATGGCGGTGATTGCCGCGCAGTTTCTCTCGGCGTTTGGCGACAACGCGCTGCTGTTCGCCACGCTGGCACTGCTGAAAGCAGAGTTTTATCCCGACTGGAGCCAGCCGATTTTGCAGATGGTGTTTGTGGGCGCTTACATTCTTTTCGCGCCCTTTGTCGGGCAGGTCGCCGACAGCTTCGCCAAAGGCCGGGTGATGATGTTCGCCAACGGTCTGAAACTGATTGGCGCGGCGAGTATTTGCGTCGGCATCAATCCGTTTGTCGGTTATCTGTTAGTCGGCATTGGCGCGGCCGCCTATTCCCCGGCGAAGTACGGCATCCTCGGTGAAATCACCACCGGCGATAAGCTGGTGAAAGCCAACGGTTTGATGGAGTCGTCGACCATCGCCGCCATTTTACTCGGCTCTGTCGCGGGCGGCGTGCTGGCCGACTGGCATGTGCTGGCGGCGCTTGGTGTTTGTGCGCTGGTGTATGCGGGGGCGGTGGGCGCGAACCTGATGATCCCAAAATTGCCGGCGGCGCGTCCGGGGCAATCCTGGCGCTTTGCCCCGATGACCTCCAGCTTTTTCAGCGCCTGTAAAAGCCTGTGGCGCAACGGTGAAACACGCTTTTCGCTGGTCGGCACTAGCCTGTTCTGGGGCGCGGGCGTGACGCTGCGTTTCCTGCTGGTGCTGTGGGTGCCGGTGGCGCTCGGGATCACGGATAACGCGACGCCAACGTATCTTAACGCGATGGTCGCCGTCGGGATTGTGGCCGGTGCCGGGCTGGCGGCGAAGCTGGTGACGCTGGAAACTGTGGCGCGTTGTATGCCTGCTGGCATTCTCATTGGCGTGGCAGTGGTGCTGTTTTCATTGCAACACGCATTACTGCCAGCGTACGGCGTGCTGATGCTGATCGGCATGTTGGGCGGTTTCTTTGTGGTGCCGTTGAATGCGCTGTTGCAAGCTATTGGCAAAGAGTCCGTTGGCGCGGGGAATGCGATTGCGGTGCAGAACCTCGGCGAAAACATGGCCATGCTGCTGATGCTGGGCCTGTACTCGCTGGCGGTGAAAGCGGGTGTGCCGGTGATTGGCACTGGCGTTGGCTTTGGGGTAATTTTTGCGCTGGCAATTGCGGCGCTGTGGATCTGGCAGCGCCGCCGTTAACCGTTACGGTGCCGGGTAGGTGTAAACCTGATGCACCGCTTCGATCTCAGCCAGAACGTCTGCGCTGAGATCGAGATGCAAACTTTCCACGTTGGTTTTGAGTTGCTCCATCGTCGTCGCGCCCAGCAGGGTGCTGGCGACGAAGGGCTGACGCCGCACAAAAGCCAATGCCATTTGCGCCGGATCCAGATTGTGGCGCTTCGCAATATCCACATACGCCGCGACCGCTTTTTGCGCCTGCTCACCGCTGTAACGCGTAAAGCGGCTAAACAATGTATTGCGTGCGCCAGCGGGTTTCGCGCCGTTGAGATATTTGCCGGTCAGCGTGCCGAACGCCAGACAGGAGTAAGCCAACAGCTCGACACCTTCATACTGGCTCACTTCCGCCAGACCCACTTCAAAGCTGCGGTTTAACAGGCTATACGGGTTCTGAATGGTCACAATGCGCGGCAATTCATGTTTTTCCGCCAGTTGCAAATAACGCATGACGCCAAACGCGGTCTCATTCGAGACACCGATATAGCGGATTTTCCCGGCGCGCTGGCACTCGGTCAGCGCCTCCAGCGTTTCCAGCAGCGTCACGACCGGCGCGCTATCAACTCAACTGTAACCCAACTTGCCAAAGCAGTTGGTTGGGCGCTGCGGCCAGTGTACCTGGTAAAGATCCAGATAATCGGTTTGCAGGCGCTTTAAGCTGTCATCGAGCGCGACGCGGATGTTTTTGCGATCCAACGCCTGGTTCGGGCGAATACCGCTGTCGTTATTACGGCTTGGGCCGCTGACTTTGGAGGCGATAACCAGCTTTTCACGGTTGCCGCGTTTCGCCAGCCAGTTGCCGACATAGGTTTCCGTCAAACCCTGCGTTTCCGGACGTGGCGGAACAGGGTACATCTCTGCAACGTCAATCAGGTTGATACCCTGGCTGACGGCGTAATCGAGCTGTGCATGGGCGTCGGCTTCGCTGTTTTGTTCACCAAACGTCATTGTGCCCAGCCCCAGGGTGCTTATTTCAAGCGAACTGTGGGGGATACGGTGATACTGCATAGCCGGCTTCCTTAAAAGTACAACGTCAGTTGAGCTGACAAAGGAATATAAACATGGCAGAGGGGAGGAAAAAGGGAAAGAGAAAAATCAAATAAAGGCCAGCAGGTGACTGACCTTTATAGCAATTTCTTAGCGTTCAATAATCTGGGATACGTCATCGCGGTTAATCTGCATTTTATTACCCTGCTGATCGCGGTAGCTGACCAGCCCGGTATCATCGTCAATTTCCGGTTTACCGTCCGTCAGGATCATCCTGCCGTCTTTTGTCGCCATCACGTAATCACTGCTGCATCCGGAAACGGCGAAAGCCAACCCCACTGCGGAAATAATCACTGCCCATTTCTTCATCGTTCTGATCCTCTGGTGGCATGCATCTGACAACAAGTTTAGTAATAACGTGCTGTCTGGAGACGAAAAAGCAGGATAATCTGAAAAAAGTCGTTAAAGGCAGATCAAAGATAAAAAACGCTCCCCCTGTTGAGGAAGCGTTTTGTTTACAGCGGATTCTTCTTGTTTCGCATCAGGTTGAGCGTTTCAACCGCGATGGAGAAGAACATAGCGAAGTAGATGTAACCTTTCGGCACATGGATGGAGACGCTTTCCAGAATCAGCGTAAAGCCGACGAGGATCAAAAACGACAGCGCCAGCATTTTGACCGACGGGTGGCGATCAACAAACTCGCCAATCGGACGCGCGGCAAACATCATCACGCCAACGGCGATAACCACGGCCGCCATCATAATGAACAGATGATCGGACAGCCCCACCGCCGTGATCACCGAGTCGAGACTGAAGATAATATCCAGCAGCATAATCTGCACAATCGCGCCAAAGAACGAATGCACATTGGTCTTCAGTCCTTCCTCTTCCCCTTCGATTGATTCGTGGATCTCTTTACTCGCTTTCCAGATAAGGAACAGGCCGCCGAGGAACAAGATCAAATCGCGGGCGGAAACGCTGTGATCAAACACGCTGAACAGCGGGTGTGTCAGCCTTGTTACCCAGGCAATGGATGCCAGCAGCAACAGCCGCATGATCATCGCCGCAGCCAGACCTAACCGA
This sequence comes from Kosakonia pseudosacchari, assembly GCF_015167415.1. NCBI lineage: Bacteria > Pseudomonadati > Pseudomonadota > Gammaproteobacteria > Enterobacterales > Enterobacteriaceae > Kosakonia > Kosakonia pseudosacchari. The sequence continues at coordinate 3,944,428 of NZ_CP063425.1, read as the reverse complement.
CGTGCGTGATTACGCTGCGCGGTAGGCAGCTTCGCAACCACCAGAGAGAGGAAGATAATATTGTCGATCCCTAAAACGATCTCCAGCAGCGTCAGCGTACCGAGCGCGAGCCAGGCGTTGGGATCGGTTACCCATGCAAATAACATCTCTATAAAGTCCTGCCAAAAAAAGAAGCGCTAATTATAAGCACCGCTGTGGCTTAGGCAAAAATTTAATGCGGTGAGAGCAAAAAGTGGCGCGCCAGCAGTGCACCGGTGAAGTTCTTTTTCAGGTAAAAGCCGCGCGGCAAGGTGAGAATGGTTTCGCCATGTTCACCAATAGCTTCCGTCAGCGCTTTACTATTGGCCGCCTTCGGCCGCAGTTGCAGAACTTCACCGTGGCGAGCGGTAATGCGGGTAACCTGGCCTAACACAATCAAGTCCATCAACTCTTCCCAGTCGAGCCGTAACTGCTGCTCTTCTTCTGCATTTGGGCTCCAGAGCAACGGCGATCCGACGCGACGATCCGCGACCGGGATCTCGCGTGAACCCTCAATCGGAATCCATAAGACGCGCTTGAGCTTATGCCGCACATGGCTGGTTTCCCACACGACGCCACTGTTGCCGGTAAGGGGAGCCACGCAAACAAACGTGGTCTCCAGCGGGCGTCCGTGGTTATCCACCGGAATGGTTTTTAGCTCAACGCCCAGCGCGGCAAAATCCTGCTCGGGTTTACTGCCTGCGCTGGCACCGAGCCACAGCTCCAGCAGGACACCTGTCCAGCCTTTATCACGCTTTAAATCACGCGGAACGGGCAAGCCGGCAAGCGCGGCCAGTTCTCCGAGCGTATAGCCCGCCAGGCGCTGCGCCTGGGCAAGCAATTGCGTTTCTGATTCAGGCGGTGAAGTGAAAGGGGCCAACGCGAACATGTCAAAAACCTTTTGTCTAAAAAGTAACCGCTAGTTTTGCACCGTAGCCAGGCAGTGTACCTTTTTCTGCGGGGTATGAGCAATTTGATGATTTATAAGATAATTTTGAGAGGATTTTGATGTGTTGCGCAACTACGTGTCGGGTTTTCCAAATCTGGTCACTGACAATAAACAGGATCTTACACCATGTTATCCACAGAAAAGTGGGATAACTGGGGAAAAGTGTCACTACTGTTTCGATTTACAGCCTTGACGTGCGATGAAAATCGAAATTCTGCACAAAATGTGCCTAACTTATTGGCATAATCTGTGGATAAATTCGGCTCTGTTCGATCTTTCATCAGCGCCTGGATCCTTAAGGTGATGATCGTCACATTCTGGTGCTATTAACGGTTGGAAACCTGTTTAACTTCATGAATTACTGTATGTTATTTCTTTCATATCAAACAGGGCTATTCAGACTGTTCCGGGTTTTCCCGGGGTAATTCCATACTTTTTCACAACTCTATCCACAGAAAAGGTGAATAAAAACCGTCGTCAGCCTCGCTTTCTGTTTATAACTTTGATGATTACTGTGAGTTATTCAAATGTTATTCGTTCGTATCCCTGTCATAGAGTGGTTTACCGTTTTCCGGGAGTGTGAAACAATCGCTTTATTCAGACTTTTTTTGAGGTAGTCCGGTGATTGATGACGATGGCTACCGCCCAAATGTGGGAATCGTAATCTGTAATCGACAAGGTCAGGTCATGTGGGCCAGGCGCTTTGGACAGCACTCATGGCAGTTCCCCCAGGGGGGAATTAACCCTGGCGAGTCCCCGGAACAAGCAATGTACCGGGAACTGTTCGAGGAAGTGGGCTTAAGTCGTAAAGATGTTCGTATCCTTGCTTCTACGCGTAACTGGTTGCGTTACAAGTTACCGAAACGTTTGGTGCGTTGGGACACAAAGCCGGTTTGTATCGGCCAGAAACAAAAATGGTTTCTTTTGCAGTTGATAGGCAACGACAGTGAGATCAACATGCAGACCAGTAGTACGCCCGAGTTTGATGGCTGGCGTTGGGTGAGCTACTGGTATCCTGTTCGCCAGGTAGTGTCGTTTAAACGCGATGTCTACCGGCGGGTGATGAAAGAGTTTGCAAGCGCGGTGATGTCGCTTCAGGAAACGCCTCCGAAGCCGCAAAGCGCGCCTGCCTGGCGACGTAAACGAGGTTAAGCCACCCATATTATGCTCACCCGACTGCGAGAAATAGTTGAGAAAGTCGCCAGCGCGCCACGCCTTAACGAAGCGCTGGAAATATTGGTTACCGACGTTTGTCTGGCGATGGAAACCGAAGTTTGCTCGGTCTATCTCGCAGATCACGACCGGCGTTGTTATTACCTGATGGCGACGCGCGGTTTAAAAAAGCCGCGCGGTCGCACCGTCACGCTCGCATTCGATCAGGGGATTGTCGGACTGGTAGGCAGGCTGGCGGAACCCATCAACCTGGCGGATGCGCAAAAACATCCCAGTTTTAAATACATTCCCTCTGTTAAAGAAGAGCGCTTTCGCGCTTTTCTTGGCGTACCTATTATTCAGCGCCGTCAATTGCTTGGCGTGCTGGTGGTACAACAGCGCGAGCTACGCCAGTATGATGAAAGCGAAGAGTCCTTTCTGGTCACGCTTGCCACCCAGATGGCGGCCATTCTCTCCCAGTCACAATTAAACGCGCTGTTTGGCCAGTATCGGCAGACGCGAATTCGCGCCTTGCCGGCAGCGCCGGGGGTTGCTATCGCTGAAGGATGGGTCGACGAAACGCTGCCGTTAATGGAGCAGGTTTATCCGGCCTCGACGCTTGATACCTCGCTTGAGCGCGAAAGGCTAACGGCGGCGCTTGAAGAAGCCGCCAACGAATTTCGCCGTTACAGCAAACGTTTCGCCGCCGGGGCGCAAAAAGAGACGGCGGCAATTTTCGATCTCTATTCGCACCTGCTTTCCGATGCACGCCTGCGCCGTGATCTGTTTGAAGAAGTCGACCGCGGCGTGGTGGCAGAATGGGCAGTCAAAACCGTTATTGAACGTTTTGCCGAACAGTTTGCTGCGCTCAACGATGGCTACCTGAAAGAGCGTTCAGGTGATTTGCGCACGCTGGGCCAGCGTTTGTTATTCCACCTCGATGATTCTATTTCCGGGCCAAACAGCTGGCCGGAGCGCTTTATCCTCGTTGCCGAGGAACTCTCCGCCACCACCCTTGCAGAGCTGCCGCACGACAGGCTGGCGGGGGTGGTGGTGCGAGATGGTGCGTCAAACTCGCATGCGGCAATTATGGTACGTGCGCTTGGCATCCCGACGGTAATGGGGGCGGATATTCAGCCCGCCGTGCTGCAACGTCGCATGTTGGTGGTGGACGGTTATCGCGGCGAGTTGTTGGTGGATCCTGAACCGGTGCTGTTGCAGGAATATCAGCGGCTTATCAGCGAAGAGAATGAACTCAGCCGCCTTGCTGAAGATGATGTGAACCTGGCCGCACAGCTTAAAAGCGGCGAGCGGGTGAAGGTGATGCTTAACGCGGGTTTAAGCCCGGAACATGAAGAGAAACTTGGCAGCCGCATCGACGGCATTGGGCTTTATCGCACCGAAATTCCGTTTATGTTGCAAAGCGGTTTCCCGTCCGAAGAGGAGCAGGTCGCGCAATACCAGGGCATGTTGCAGATGTTTAACGACAAGCCCGTGACGCTGCGTACGCTGGATGTCGGCGCGGATAAGCAATTGCCCTATATGCCCATCAGCGAAGAGAATCCTTGCCTTGGCTGGCGCGGCATTCGCATTACGCTCGACCAGCCGGAAATCTTTCTGGTGCAGGTGCGCGCCATGCTGCGCGCCAATGCGGCAACCGGGAATCTCAGCATTCTGTTGCCGATGATCACCAGCATCGACGAAATCGATGAAGCGCGCAGATTGATCGAGCGCGCCGGCCGCGAAGTCGAAGAGATGATTGGTTACGCAATTCCTAAACCGCGAATTGGTGTGATGCTGGAAGTGCCGTCGATGGTGTTTATGTTGTCGCACCTGGCGAACCGCGTCGATTTTATCTCAATTGGTACCAACGATCTGACGCAATACATCCTGGCGGTTGATCGTAACAATACCCGCGTGGCAAATATGTACGACAGCTTGCACCCGGCGGTACTGCGGGCGCTGGCGATGGTTGCCGATGAAGCAGAACGGTTAGGCATTGATATCCGCTTGTGCGGTGAAATGGCCGGTGATCCGATGTGTGTTGCCGTGCTGATTGGCCTGGGTTATCGCCATCTTTCCATGAATGGACGCTCAGTAGCGCGCATTAAATATTTGCTGCGTCGCATTGATTGTGAAGAGGCGCAAACGCTGGCGAGACGTACGCTGGATGCGCAACTGGCGACCGAAGTGCGTCATCAAATTGCCGCATTTATGGAACGGCGTGGTTTGGGCGGCCTGATTCGCGGCGGAATTTAGCCGGTTCAGGGATATACATAACTTTTACAACTTCGCCGCCACCCGCTCGCGGTGCCTTATGCTATGATTCGCAGCTTTGGAGCGACCGGCAATTGCGGTCGCGTAGGTGAACCGCTGTCCACTTTCGGCGGAATAACAACAAGTTGTGGTGACAGATGAACAGTGGCTATCTGCATTTCCCGGACTTTGATCCGGTGATTTTTTCCATTGGACCGGTTTCTCTCCACTGGTACGGATTAATGTACCTGGTGGGCTTCGTCTTTGCGATGTGGCTGGCAACGCGCCGGGCGAATCGTCCGGGCAGTGGCTGGACAAAAAACGAAGTTGAAAACCTGCTTTACGCGGGCTTTCTCGGTGTTTTCCTTGGCGGCCGCCTCGGCTATGTGCTGTTCTACAACTTCCCGGTTTTCCTGGACGACCCGCTTTATCTGTTCCGCGTATGGGACGGAGGCATGTCCTTCCATGGCGGTTTGATCGGCGTGATTGTGGTGATGATTATTTTCGCCAGACGCACCAAACGCAGCTTCTTCCAGGTTTCTGATTTTATTGCTCCGCTGATCCCGTTTGGCCTTGGCGCAGGGCGGCTGGGTAACTTTATCAACGGTGAACTGTGGGGACGCGTTGATCCGTCATTCCCCTATACCATGCTGTTCCCTGGCTCACGCGCGGAAGATATGGCGCTGCTGCCCGCGCACCCTGAATGGCAGTCAATTTTTGACACCTATGGCATGTTGCCGCGTCATATGTCACAGCTGTATGAACTGGCGCTGGAAGGCGTTGTGCTGTTTATCATCCTTAACTTGTTTATTCGCAAACCTCGCCCGACGGGCGCGGTCTCCGGCTTGTTCCTGATTGGCTACGGCGCGTTCCGTATCATCGTTGAATTCTTCCGCCAGCCTGATGCCCAGTTTACCGGCGAGTGGGTGCAATACATCAGTATGGGGCAGATCCTCTCCATTCCGATGATCGTTGCAGGCGCCATCATGATGATTTGGGCGTACCGCCATCGTTCGCCGCAACACGTTTCCTGAGGAACCATGAAACAGTATTTAGAGTTGATGCAAAAGGTGCTGAATGAAGGCACCCCGAAAAACGACCGCACAGGGACAGGCACGCTGTCTATTTTTGGCCATCAGATGCGTTTTAATCTGCAGGACGGCTTTCCGCTGGTGACCACCAAGCGCTGCCATTTGCGTTCAATTATTCATGAGTTGCTGTGGTTCCTGCAGGGCGACACCAATATTGCCTATCTTCGCGAAAACAAAGTCACCATTTGGGACGAATGGGCCGACGAAGAGGGCAATCTTGGCCCGGTTTACGGCAAACAGTGGCGCGCATGGCCTACGCCTGATGGCCGCCATATCGACCAGATCACGACGGTTATTAATCAGCTGAAAAACGACCCGGACTCACGCCGCATTATTGTTTCCGCGTGGAATGTGGGTGAGCTGGACAAAATGGCGCTGGCTCCTTGTCACGCGTTCTTCCAGTTCTATGTGGCGGACGGCAAGCTCTCCTGCCAGCTCTACCAACGCTCCTGCGATGTGTTCCTTGGTCTGCCGTTCAACATCGCCAGCTATGCGCTGCTGGTGCATATGATGGCTCAACAGTGCGATTTGCAACCGGGCGATTTTGTCTGGACCGGTGGCGACACCCACCTTTACAGCAATCATCTGGAACAAACGCGTCTGCAATTAAGCCGTGAACCGCGTGCGCTGCCGAAACTGGTTATCAAGCGTAAGCCTGACTCGTTGTTTGACTACCGTTTTGAAGACTTCGAAATCGAAGGCTACGATCCGCATCCGGCCATCAAAGCGCCTGTCGCAATCTGATTGCTAACAACATGTCATAACCGGTGCGGCAACGTACCGGTTTTTTTTATCTGATAATCGCTTCTTCGGCCCTCCTTCCACCCCGCCTGCAACTCACTGCAACATGACGTATTTCTTTCGTACGACCTCGTAACCTCTCTGTTTGCCTCTCGACCTGAATGTCTGGTGACGACACACTGCCGCCATGAAAAAAGAAGATGGCTTCACCCTGATTGAAACCCTCGTCGCAATGGTGCTGATCGTTATTCTGAGCGGAGCGGGCATTTCTGGCTGGCAGAGCTGGCAGGCACAACAGCGGCTGTGGCAAACCGCGTTGCAGGTGCGGCATTTGCTGGAACGTCTGCGCGATGATGCCAACTGGCACAACCGTTCTCAGCTGGTGTATGGCATTCGTGAAGGTGAACGCTGGTGTCTGGTGAATTCGCCGTCGCAAAACTGCGCTGTGCAGAATGTTTTCTCACTGCAGCCCCGCTGGCCTGACGTCATGCTCGTTGATGTGACACCTTCGCTAGGGTTCTTTGGTCTGCGCAACAGCGCCTGGCCGGGCAATATTCGGCTACGTAGCAGTGCAGGGGAGTGGCGGGTGGTGGTTTCGGCATGGGGCAGAATCAGAATGTGTCAGCCATCGGCGGAGAATCTATGTTAGACAGACAAAAAGGGTTTTCACTGTTGGAAACCGTGCTGGCGATGGCAATCGGCAGCGTGCTGTTACTGGCGTCTGCCCGTTTTTTACCGGCGCTACAGCTGGCGGTAACACAGCATACACGTATCCAGACGGTGGAAGATGATGTGTGGCTGCAACTGCGTGGTATCGCAAAACATCTCCAGCGAGCGGGATATTGCAATGGTAGCTGTAGCGGCCAGCCGCTGGTTATCAGTAGTAGTGGAGATTGCGTCATTGCTCAGTGGGACGCCAACAGCAATGGGCGCTGGGAGTCAGCGGGAAGCGGCGAACCGGAACAAACCGGCTTTCGGCTACAAAGTGGCGCACTCGAAATCATGCGTGGGGCAACATCTTGCAGTGGCCGGGGCTGGGAAAAAATCACCGATCCTGCCCAAATGAGCATTGAGCGGTTTCATGTCGCTCAGCGTCAGGCGCCGGGGTTTGCACCGCAGCTTTCGATCACACTCTCGGCGCGTGTTCCGGGTAATGTCGGGCAACCTTTTACCGCTGATTTAAGCGTGACCGGGTACAACTTATGAACCGGCAACGAGGGATGTCGTCACTGGCGCTGGTATTGTTGTTATTGCTATTAGGTAGCCTGATGTTGCACGGCTTAAACCTGCAATTGAGCAGTCATATCTGGCGCGTGAACAATGAAAATCAGGGGATTCGTAACGCTGCGGAAATCACTTCAGCCATGGAGTGGGCGCGTCATCAAACCTGGCCTGCACAACCCCCGCTGCAGTGCCAGCAAAGTACCGGGCAAAATGTTCGAAGTTGCTTACGCGTTTTTACCGATGGGGCCGCGCTGCTGATTGTTGCGAACGCTGAAACATCGCTGTGGCATCTGGGACGTGTGGAGGGGACGCAGGTGCATTTTTTGCCTCATGGCTGGAGTGATTTTTGTCCCCTAAAAGAGGAAGCGCTATGCCGCTTGCCGTAAACAAACAACGAGGCTTTAGCCTTACCGAAGTTCTGCTGGCTATGGTGTTAATGGTGATGGTTGTTACCGCGCTTGGCGGTTATCATCGTGCGCTGGCCTCGGGGTTTGTATCCACCAGCCAGTGGCGACAGCTATGGCGCTACGCCTGGGAACAGGCGCAACCAGAAGTATCATCGTTACCGCCAGGCTGGCAGGTTCAGCGGGGGCAGACAACCACCGGGGGATGTGTCAGCATCAACGTTACCGTTAGTTCGCCAGTGGGCAGGCAGGGGCAAATGACACGATTATTTTGCCCGAACAGTCAGTAGTCAGGAGCGCTTATGTTAAGGGTTTACCACTCCAATCGTCTGGATGTGCTGGAAGCATTGATGGAGTTCATTGTTGAGCATAACAGGCTCGACGATCCCTTTGAGCCCGAAGTAGTGCTGGTGCAGAGCACCGGCATGGCGCAATGGCTGCAAATGACGCTCGCGCAGAAGTTTAGTATTGCTGCGAATATTACCTTCCCGCTGCCCGCGAGCTTTATCTGGGAGATGTTCGTCACCGTACTGGACGGAATCCCCAAAGAGAGCGCGTTTAACAAACAGAGCATGAGCTGGAAGCTGATGTCGCTACTGCCCGGCATGCTGGAGCAAGAAGCCTTCACCATGCTGCGCCATTATCTGAATGACGACGATGACAAGCGTAAACTCTTTCAGCTCTCTTCACGCGTGGCAGATCTCTACGACCAATATCTGGTTTACCGCCCGGAGTGGCTGACGCGATGGGAAGCGGGTGAACAGATCGACGGGCTGGATGAAGCCCAGCGCTGGCAAGCACCGCTGTGGCGTGCGTTGGTGGAACATACCGCCGCGCTGGGGCAGCCACACTGGCACCGCGCCAACCTCTACCAGCGTTTTATCGATAAGCTTGAATCGGCTACGCAGCGGCCAGCCGGTTTGCCTTCGCGCGTCTTTATTTGTGGGATCTCCGCGCTGCCGCCCATTTATCTACAGGCGCTTCAGGCGCTGGGTAAGCACATTGATGTCCATCTTTTGTTTACGAATCCCTGTCGCTACTACTGGGGCGATATCAAAGATCCGGCGTTTCTGGCGAAACTGATCACCCGTAATCGTCGACATCACCGGGAAAACCGACAGTTTCCACTGTTCCGTGATACACAAAACGCCGAAGGGCTGTTCAATGCTGATGGCGAGCAGGATGTTGGCAACCCCTTGCTGGCTTCGTGGGGCAAGCTGGGGCGGGACAACATTTTCCTGCTGGCGGGCATGGAGCGTTATGAAGAGCTGGATGCTTTCGTCGACATTACGCCCGGCTCGCTGCTGCAAAATCTGAAGTACGATATCCTGGAACTGCAAAATGGTGCGGTAGCGGGCGTAACGGCAGAAGAGTTTTCCCGCAGTGATAAAAAACGGCTGCTTGATCCCAACGATCGCAGCGTAACGGTACATATCTGCCACAGCCCGCAACGAGAAGTCGAGATCCTGCATGACCGGCTGCTAACGATGCTGGAAGAGGATCCTGAACTAACGCCTCGCGATATCGTGGTTATGGTCGCCGATATCGACAGTTACAGCCCGTATATTCAGGCGGTTTTCGGTAGCGCCACCGGTGAGCGTTATCTTCCCTATGCTATTTCCGACCGACGCGCGCGGCAGGCTCACCCGGCGCTGCAGGCCTTTATCAGTTTGCTCTCGCTGCCTGACAGCCGCTTTGTCAGTGAAGATGTGCTGGCGCTGCTGGATGTTCCGGTGCTGGCGGCGCGTTTTAACATCAACGAAGAGGGGCTGCGTTACCTGCGCTTATGGGTCAATGAGTCGGGCATTCGCTGGGGAATGGACGACGATAACGTTCGCGAGCTTGAATTACCGCCGACCGGGCAGCACACCTGGCAATTTGGCCTGACGCGAATGCTGCTCGGTTATGCGATGGAAAGCCGCCAGGGGGAGTGGCAGTCGATTTTACCGTATGACGAATCCAGCGGGCTTATCGCGGAGTTAGTCGGCCACCTGGCGGAACTGCTGATGCAGCTTAATATCTGGCGTCGCGGCCTGGCTGAGGCACGGCCACTGGAAGAGTGGCTCCCGGTTTGTCGCGACATGCTCAATGACTTTTTCCTGCCAGACCAGGACACAGAAGCCGCTCTGGCGCTGATTGAACAGCAGTGGCAGGACATCATCGCGCAGGGACTTGGCGCGAATTACCACGAAGCGATCCCGCTTTCGCTACTGCGTGACGAGCTGGCTCAGCGCCTCGATCAGGAACGTATCAGTCAGCGTTTCCTCGCGGGGCCTGTGAATATCTGCACCCTTATGCCGATGCGTTCTATTCCTTTTAAAGTTGTCTGCCTGCTGGGCATGAATGATGGCGTCTACCCACGCGCACTGCCTCCGCTGGGGTTTGATCTGATGAGTCAGAAGCCGCAGCGTGGTGACCGCAGCCGTCGGGATGATGACCGCTACTTGTTCCTCGAAGCACTTAACTCTGCACAACAGCAGCTCTATATCAGCTATATCGGCCGGTCTATCCAGGATAACAAAGAGCGCTTTCCCTCGGTGTTGGTGCAGGAGCTGGTGGATTACATTGGACAGAGCCACTACTTGCCTGGCGATGCATTGCGTAATTGCGATGAAAGCGAGCAGCGGGTAAAGGCACATATTACGCATCTGCATACGCGTATGCCGTTTGATCCGGCAAACTATACGGCTGACGAGTGGCAAAGTTATGTTCGCGACTGGCTACCTGCCGCGAGTTCGCAGGGCCAGGCGCATGCCGAGTTTATTCAATCGCTGGATGAGGTGCCGCTCGAAACGCTCACGTTTGACCAGCTGCAGCGTTTTTGGGCGCATCCGGTGCGCGCCTTTTTCCAGATGCGTCTGCGCGTGAATTTCCGCCCTGAAGAGAGTGAAATTCCGGATGCTGAGCCGTTTATCCTTGATGGCCTGAGCCGTTATCAGCTCAATCAGGAGATAGTAAATACGCTGGTTGAAGAGCAGGACGCAGAGAAGCTGTTTCGCCGCTACCGCGCGGCTGGCGTACTGCCTTATGGAGCGTTTGGTGAAATCATCTGGGAAACCCAATGTCAGGAGATGCAGGAGCTGGCTAACCGCGTTATTGAATATCGCCAGCCTTCTGACAGCCTCGAAATTGACTTGCATTGTGCAGGCGTTCATCTTACCGGCTGGCTGCCGCGTGTGCAGCCAGACGGACTGCTGCGCTGGCGTCCGGCCTTGTTGAGCGTTTCGCAAGGCTTGCAACTTTGGCTGGAACATCTTGTCTATTGTGCCAGCGGTGGCACCGGCACCAGCCGCTTGTTCGTCCGCAAAGAGGGCGAATGGTGTTTCCCCCCGTTGCCTGCTGATAAGGCGCGGGAGTATCTGGCAACGCTGATTGAAGGCTACCGGGAAGGCATGATGAAACCGCTCCTGCTATTGCCGGAAAGCGGCGGTGCATGGATAAAAGTCTGTTATGACGTGGCAAATGATGCCATGGTAAAGGACGAAGAGACGTTACAAAAAGCGCAGAGTAAATTTCTGCAGGCGTACGAAGGCAATATGGTGGTGCGCGGTGAAGGCGATGATGTCTGGTATCAGCGCCTGTGGCGAACCCTTGAACCTGAGTATTACGCTGAAATTACCGAACAAGCGCAGCGTTTTCTGTTACCGCTTTATCGACACAACCAGTCCGATTGATTGTATAAAAATTGCGCGAAGTGGTTGCATCCATTATCATGCGCGACGGTCACGGACTGATATAACAAGAGTGCAGGCTCAGCCAGCACAGGTTTACCCGGCTTTCTCGATTCTCCCTGGGCGAGCCGGAAAAGTTAATGATGAGGTTCGTGAATGCCCCGCAGCACCTGGTTAAAAGCTTTCGTCCTGTTTTTTGCCCTCTGGGCTTCATTCAGTCAGGCAGACAACGGTTGGCAACCTGTTCAGGAAACTATCCGTAAGAGCGACAAAGATACCCGGCAATATCAGGCGATACGCCTTGATAACGGTATGGTCGTGTTGCTGGTATCCGACGCGCAGGCGGTAAAATCGCTCTCCGCGCTGGTGGTGCCGGTCGGCTCGCTTGAAGATCCGGATGCGCACCCCGGCCTTGCTCACTATCTTGAGCACATGACACTGATGGGTTCGAAAAAATATCCGCAACCCGATAGCCTGGCTGAATTCCTTAAACTGCATGGCGGCAGCCACAATGCCAGCACCGCGCCATATCGCACCGCTTATTATCTCGAAGTGGAGAACAATGCGCTGGAAGGGGCGGTTGACCGTTTAGCCGATGCCATTGCCGCACCCATGCTGGATAAAAAATATGGTGAACGTGAGCGCAACGCGGTCAATGCCGAGCTGACAATGGCCCGCACCCGCGACGGTATGCGCATGGCGCAGGTGAGCGCGGAAACCATCAACCCGGCACACCCCGGCGCGCGCTTCTCCGGCGGTAACCTTGAGACCCTCAGCGATAAGCCGGGCAGCCCTGTTCATGCCGCGCTGCTGGCGTTTCGCGATAAATATTATTCGGCCAACCTGATGAAGGCGGTGATCTACAGTAACCGCCCTTTAGCGGATCTGGCGAAAATTGCCGTCGAAACGTATGGTCGAGTGCCGAATAAGAATATCGACAAGCCGGACATCACGGTTCCCGTGGTGACCGATGAGCAGAAAGGCATCATTATTCACTATGTCCCGGCGGTGCCGCGTAAAGTGCTACGTGTGGAGTTTCGTATTGATAACAATACCGCCGCTTTTCGCAGCAAAACGGACGAGCTTATTACCTATTTGATTGGCAACCGCAGCCCGGGCACGCTCTCGGACTGGCTGCAAAGCCAGGGGCTGGTAGAGGGAATTCGCGGTGATTCCGATCCGGTGGTGAACGGCAACAGTGGTGTGCTGGCCATATCCGCAACGTTGACCGATAAAGGCCAGGCCAATCGTGATGAAGTCGTGGCCGCCATTTTCAGCTACCTGAAACTGCTGCGCGAAAATGGCGTTGATAAGCGCTACTTCGACGAGCTGGCACATATTCTCGATCTTGATTTCCGCTATCCCTCTATTACCCGCGATATGGACTACGTCGAGTGGCTGGCAGATACCATGATCCGCGTGCCTGTCGCCCATACGCTGGACTCGGTGAACATTGCCGATCGGTTCGATGCCAAAGCGGTTCAGGCGCGTCTTGATGAGATGACGCCGCAAAATGCGCGTATCTGGTACATCAGCCCGAATGAGCCGCACAATAAAACGGCCTATTTCGTTGACGCTCCTTATCAGGTGAATAAGATCACGCCGGAAACCTATGCCGACTGGCAGACGCGCGAGAGCCGTATCGCGCTGAAATTTCCGGAGTTGAACCCCTACATTCCGGACGACTTCACGCTGATCAAACCGACAAAGCAGTACGAACACCCTGAACTGATTGTCGATGAGCCAACGCTGCGCGTGGTGTATATGCCAAGCCACTATTTCGCCAGCGAACCCAAAGCGGATGTCAGCGTGGTGCTGCGTAACCCGCAGGCGATGGATAGCGCGAAAAACCAGGTGATATTTGCTCTTAATGATTATCTGGCGGGGCTGGCACTTGATCAGCTCAGCAATCAGGCGGCGGTTGGTGGCATCAGTTTTTCCACGAATGCCAATAATGGTTTGATGCTTAACGCCAACGGTTATACCCAGCGTTTGCCGCAGCTTTTCCAGGCGCTGCTGGCGGGGTATTTCAGCTATACGCCGACGGAAGAGCAGCTTGCCCAGGCTAAATCCTGGTATGCACAGATGATGGACTCCGCCGAAAAAGGTAAAGCGTTCGATCAGGCAATCATGCCGATCCAGATGTTGTCACAGGTGCCTTACTTCCAGCGTGAAGAGCGCCGGGCATTGCTGCCGTCTATTACTTTGCAGGATATCTTGCACTACCGCGATGCGTTGAAAAGTAATGCGCGTCCGGAATTCCTGGTGGTGGGTAACCTGAGCGAACAGCAGACGAAAGACCTCGCTCATGACGTACAAAAACAGCTTGGCGCGAACGGTACGGTATGGTGTCGAAACCAGAACGTCGTGGTGGATAAGCAGCAGAATGTGAGCTTTGAAAAAGCGGGCAACAGCACGGACTCCGCACTCGCGGCAGTGTTTGTACCCACCGGTTTTGATGAGTTCAGCAGTTCGGCGTATAGCGCTATGTTGGGCCAAATCGTGCAGCCGTGGTTCTATAACCAACTTCGCACAGAAGAACAGCTGGGTTATGCCGTGTTCGCCTTCCCAATGAGCATCGGTCGCCAGTGGGGCATGGGATTTTTGTTACAAAGCAACGACAAGCAGCCCGCCTATCTCTGGGAGCGCTACAAGGCTTTCTTCCCTACCGCCGAGGCGAAACTGCGGGCAATGAAGCCGGAAGAGTTTGCCCAGCTTCAGCAGGGCGTCATCGCGCAACTTACGCAAGCGCCGCAGACATTAAGTGAAGAAGCATCCAAACTCAGCAAAGATTTCGATCGCGGCAATATGCGCTTCGATTCGCGTGATAAAGTAGTCGCTCAGATAAAACTGCTGACGCCGCAAAAACTTGCCGATTTCTTCCATCAGGCGGTGGTAGAGCCGCAAGGTATGGCGATCCTGTCGCAGATCTCCGGTAGCCAGAGCGGGAAAGCAGATTATGCTCGCCCGCAGGGTTGGAAGGTCTGGGATAGCACCAGCGCTTTGCAGCAAACCTTACCGAAGATGACCGAGAAAGATGAGAGAAACGACCGCTGAGACCCTTGATCCCCTGCGCTTGCCGCTCACCGGCGAGCGCTTGATTGAAGCCTCGGCGGGCACTGGTAAAACTTTTACCATTGCCGCGCTCTATTTACGGCTGCTATTAGGGTTAGGCGGTAGCGCCGCCTACCCGCGCCCGCTCAGCGTTGAAGAACTGCTGGTGGTGACTTTCACCGAGGCCGCGACAGAAGAGCTGCGCGGCCGCATTCGCAGTAACATCCATGAGTTGCGCATTGCTTGCCTGCGCGAAACAACCGATAACCCGCTGTACGCACGTCTGCTGGATGAGATTGCCGATAAGCAACAGGCGGCGCACTGGTTGTTGCTGGCCGAGCGGCAAATGGACGAAGCGGCAATCTTTACGATCCACGGTTTTTGCCAGCGCATGCTGAGCCTGAATGCCTTTGAATCCGGCATGCTGTTTGAACTGCAACTGCTGGAAGATGAGTCGCTGTTGCGTTACCAGGCCTGTGCGGATTTCTGGCGTCGCCACTGCTACCCGCTGACGCGTGAAATTGCTGAAGTCATCCATGCTTCGTGGAAGGGGCCGCAGGATCTGCTGAAAGCGATCGATCGTTATCTGCAAGGGGAAACGCCGCAAATAAAAGCGCCGCCAGCGGCGGACGAAACGCTGGCCTCGCGCCATCAGCAAATTATTGCGCAGATTGACGAGGTGAAGCGTCAGTGGAGCGCTGGCGTCAATGAAATCGAGCCACTGCTCGAAAATTCCGGTATTGATCGGCGTAAATTCAATCGCGGCAACCAGGCGAAGTGGATCGAAAAAATCTCCACCTGGGCGCAGGAAGAGACCCGCAGCTACCTGTTGCCGGACGCGCTGGAAAAATTCACTCAGTCCTTTCTTATTGAACGTACTAAACCCGACGGCGTGGTACCGGAACACCCGCTTTTTGTCGCCATCGAAAACTTACTGGCGCAGTCATTAACGCTTAACGATCTGGTGTTGACCAGCGCAATGCGTGAGATTCGTGAAACGGTGGCAAAAGAGAAACGCCGGCGCGGCGAACTGGGCTTTGACGATATGCTCAGCCGTCTTGATGATGCCCTGAGAAGCCCGAACGGCGAAGCGTTAGCCGCGGCAATCCGCAGCCGTTTCCCGGTCGCGATGATCGATGAGTTTCAGGATACCGACCCGCAACAGTACCGTATTTTTAGCCGCATCTGGTTGAAACAGCCGGATTGCGGTTTATTGCTGATTGGCGATCCAAAACAGGCCATTTACGCGTTTCGCGGCGCGGATATTTTCACCTATATGAAAGCGCGCGATGAAGTGAGCGCCCGCTATACGCTGGATACCAACTGGCGCTCGTCGCCTGGCATGATTGCCAGCGTCAACCAGCTCTTCAGCCGGATGGACGATGCCTTTATGTTTCGTCAGATCCCGTTTCTGCCGGTAAAACCCGCCGCCAAAAACGCAGGCTTACGCTTTGCGTATCAAGGGGAAACGCAGCCGGCGATGAAGCTGTGGCTGATGGAAGGTGATGGTGTAAGCGTCGGGGATTATCAGGGTTTTATGGCGCAGTTATGCGCAGCACAAATCCGCGACTGGCTGAGCGCCGGGCTGCGGGGCGAAGCACTGCTGTATGAAGGGGAAAATGCGCGACCGGTAAAAGCGTCGGATATTACCGTGCTGGTGCGCAGCCGCCATGAAGCCTCGCTTATCCGCGATGCGTTGACGTTACTGAATATTCCATCTGTGTACCTTTCCAACCGCGACAGCGTTTTTGAAACACCGGAAGCACAGGAGTTGCTGTGGCTATTGCAGGCGGTGCTTGCACCAGAGCGCGAAAGTACGCTGCGCAGTGCGCTGGCGACATCCTTGCTGGGGCTTACCGCGCTGGATATTGATGCGCTCAACCAGAATGAGCTGGCGTGGGATGAGATCGTCGAAGAGTTTTCCGGCTATCGCGAGCTGTGGCAAAAACGTGGTGTGATGGCGATGCTGCGCATGCTGATGAGTGCGCGACACGTGGCAGAAAACTTACTGGCAACCCCCGGCGGTGAACGACGGCTGACAGATATCCTGCACATCAGCGAGTTGTTGCAGGAAGCAGGTACGCAACTGGAAAGTGAACACGCGCTTACCCGCTGGCTGGCGCAGCGTATCGCCGAACCGAATGCCAATGCATCAAGCGAGCAACTGCGGCTGGAGAGCGATAAACACCTGGTGCAGATTGTCACCATCCACAAATCGAAAGGGCTGGAGTATCCGCTGGTCTGGCTGCCGTTTATCGCTAATTTCCGCATTCAGGATCAGGGCTTTTACCACGATCGCGACTCTTTTGCCGCCGTGCTCGATCTCAGCCATGCCGAAGAGAGCGTCGCGCTGGCGGAAGCGGAGCGTCTGGCTGAAGACCTGCGTTTACTGTACGTGGCGTTGACGCGTTCGGTCTGGCATTGCAGTTTAGGGGTTGCGCCGCTGTTTCGTCGCCGTGGCGAAAAAACCGGAGCCAGTGATTTTCACCAGAGCGCGCTGGGGCGGCTTCTGCAAAAGGGCGAAGCGCTGGATGCCGCCGCGTTGCGTAACGTTTTGCAGCAACTGTGCAATGACGATATCGACCTTTGTATTCCTTCCATGCCGGACGCCGAGCGCTGGCAGCTGCCGCAAACAGAATCACCGACGCTGAGCGTGCGTGAAATCACGCGGTGCATCAGCGATGACTGGCGTGTCACCAGTTATTCCGGGTTGCAGCAGCGTGCTCATGGCATCGCTCAGGAT
This sequence comes from Kosakonia pseudosacchari, assembly GCF_015167415.1. Lineage (NCBI taxonomy): Bacteria > Pseudomonadati > Pseudomonadota > Gammaproteobacteria > Enterobacterales > Enterobacteriaceae > Kosakonia > Kosakonia pseudosacchari. The sequence goes on along the minus strand of NZ_CP063425.1, from coordinate 3,927,125 downwards.
CTGCTGCCGCGTCTGGATATTGACGCAGCCGGAGAGCGAGAGGCGTTGCAAGAGCCGGTATTAACGCCGCACCAGTTCCCACGCGGCGCGGCGCCGGGAACATTTTTGCATAGCTTGTTTGAGGACCTGGATTTTACGCAGCCGGTGGCTGACGCCTGGGTTGAAGAAAAATTACTGGCGGGCGGTTACGAAGCACACTGGCAGCCGGTGCTAAGCCGCTGGCTGGAAACCGTGCTACATGTGCCGCTGGCGCAAACGGGCATCTCCCTGAGCCAACTGACGAACAAAGAGAAACAGGTGGAGATGGAGTTTTACCTGCCGATTAGCGCCACGCTGAGCGCGGAGGCGCTGGATGAACTCATCCGGCGTTATGATCCGCTGTCGGCTGGCTGCCCACCGCTCGATTTTCGCGATGTGCGTGGCATGTTGAAAGGGTTTATCGACCTGGTGTTTCGCCACAACGGGCGTTATTACCTACTGGATTATAAATCCAACTGGCTGGGCGAAAGCGCCGAAGCTTACACGCAAGCCGCCATGGCGGCGGCAATGCAGTCGCACCGCTACGACTTGCAGTACCAGCTTTACAGCCTGGCGCTGCACCGCTTTTTGCGCCATCGCATTGCCGGCTACGATTACGAACACCATTTTGGCGGCGTGATTTATCTGTTCCTGCGTGGTGTGGATGCGCAAAATCCGCAGCAGGGGATTTTCACTATCCGGCCTGATGTTGAATTGATTACACAAATGGACGACCTGTTCGCAGGCGTTGCGCCGGAGGTTGCGCCATGAGTATGCAAAGTTTGCTACAGGTTGCGGTGGAGCAGAAGTTGCTGCGCGCGCTGGATGTGCAGTTTGCGCTGACGGTCGCCACAGAGCAGGAACCTGCCGTGATGCTGGCTGCAGCGTTACTCAGCCATGACACCGGTGAAGGGCACGTATGCCTGCCGCTCGCGCGTCTTACGCCGGAGACATACGGTAATGACTCGCCGCTGTTTAGCGAGTTATTCGCGCTCGCGGGTAACCCGGATGACTGGCGTAACGTCTTACTAAGCTCGCCCGCAGTAAGCGAAAGCGAAGCCGCTACGCCAATGATCCTCACTGATTCTCGCCTCTACCTGAACCGCATGTGGTGTCATGAGCGGCGGGTTGCCGCGTTTTTTGCCGCACAAGCGCCACTGCAGGATATTGATGAAGCGCGAATGGCACAGACGCTGGAGAGGCTATTTCCATCCTCGCCGGGAAGTGAAATCAACTGGCAAAAAGTGGCTGCCGCCGTGGCGCTTACCCGAAGGATTTCGGTGATTTCCGGTGGGCCAGGAACCGGCAAAACCACGACCGTGGCGAAACTGCTCGCGGCGCTGGTGCAGATGGTGGACGGCGACAAGTGCCGTATTTGCCTTGCCGCGCCAACCGGGAAAGCCGCCGCGCGCCTGACTGAATCGCTGGGCAGTGCGCTACGCCAGTTGCAGCTGGATGCACGCCAAAAAGCGATGCTGCCGGATGAAGCCAGTACGCTGCACCGGTTGCTTGGCGCGCAGCCCGGCAGCCAGCGCATGCGTCACCACGCTGGTAACCCGTTGCATCTGGATGTGCTGGTCGTCGATGAAGCGTCCATGATTGATTTACCCATGATGTCGCGGTTAATCGATGCGCTGCCGTCGCGGGCCCGGGTGATTTTCCTTGGCGATCGCGATCAACTGGCCTCGGTGGAAGCCGGCGCGGTGCTGGGTGATATCTGCGCGTGGGTCAATGCCGGATATAGCGCTGAACGCGCAGCGCAATTGTCGCGTCTGACGGGGACTCAGGTTCCCGAAGGTATCGCCGATGCAGGCAGCTTGCGCGACAGCCTGTGCCTGCTGCAAAAAAGCTACCGCTTTGGCAGTGATTCCGGGATTGGCCAACTCGCCGCCGCCGTCAACCGGGGCGATAAACGCGCGATGCAGGCGGTATTCAGCCAGGGCTTTACGGATATTGAGCGTAAGCCCCTGAATAGCGCTGAGGAGTACCAGGGCATGATTGACGATGCGCTTGCGGGTTATGCGCGCTTTCTCTCATTGGTGCAAAACCATGCCGGGCCGAAAGAGGTGATTGCCGCCTTTGGCGAATACCAGCTGCTCTGCGCCTTGCGTGAAGGGCCGTTTGGCGTCAGCGGGCTGAATGAGCGGCTTGAGCTGGCGCTGGTTCGTCAGCGGCAGATTTCCCGGCTGGCGCATTCGCGCTGGTATCACGGGCGACCAGTGATGATTTCGCGCAACGATTCGGCGCTGGGGTTGTTTAACGGCGATATCGGTATCGCGCTGGATCAAGGGCAGGGGATCCGCGTCTGGTTCCCGATGCCGGACGGCGAGATCAAACCGGTGTTGCCAAGCCGCTTGCCGGAGCATGACACCGCGTGGGCGATGACGGTACATAAATCGCAGGGTTCGGAGTTTGATCATGCCGCGCTGATCCTGCCGGGGCAGATTGCACCGGTGGTGACGCGTGAACTGGTTTACACCGCGATCACCCGCGCCCGTAATCGCTTGTCGGTGTATGCCGATGAACGCGTACTGGGGCAGGCGATTGCTACGCGCACTGAACGGCGCAGCGGGCTGGATTCACTCTTTCGTTCCTGGATGTAAAAAGCCCCCGCACAAGGCGGGGGAGAAAGCTCAGGTGAGATCGGCCATCAGCACTTTTGACCGGCGCTGGTAGTTGTACATCTCTTTTTTGGTTTCCGGCAGGGAATCAATATCCACTGGCGTGAAACCGCGCTCCTGAAACCAGTGAATACTGCGGGTGGTCAGCACAAACAGTTTGCTCAGGCCCATTTGTCTTGCCTGGGCCGCAATGCGCTCCAGCAGTACTTCCCCGCGCGATGAGCTGCGGTAATCGGGATGAACCGCGACACAGGCCATCTCACCGATTTTCTCTTCGGGGAAGGGATAAAGCGCCGCACAGGCGATGGTCAGATTATCGCGCTCAATAATCGTGAACTTGTCGATCTCCATCTCCAGTTGTTCGCGCGAGCGGCGCACCAGGATCCCTTGCTGTTCCAGCGGGCGGATAAGCTCCAGGATCCCGCCGATATCGTTGATAGTGGCGCGGCGGATCTGCTCGGCGCTCTCCATCACAATTTGCGTACCAATACCGTCGCGCGAGAAGAGTTCCTGCAACAGCGCGCCATCTTCCTGATAGCTGATTAAATGGCTGCGGCGCACACCGCTGCGGCAGGCTTTGACGGCGCCACGCAGGAAACGCACGGTGCCGGAGTGGTAATCGCCACGCGCTTCCAGCGTCTCGACGCGCGCCTGCGCTTCATTCGGGAATAGCTCAGAAACAATCTCGCCCTCATCGTTCATCACGCCTTGCGATGAACAAAAGCCGATCATCTTTTCCGCTTTCAGTTTGATAGCAAGCTGCGTGGCGATCTCTTCTGAGGTCAGGTTAAAACTTTCGCCTGTGACCGAAACCGCCACCGGCCCCATCAGCACAATCGCGCCGCTGGCAAGCTGGCGGTGAATCGCCTCTTCATCAATACGACGGATACGGCCGCTGTGGCAGTAGTCGACACCATCATCCACGCCCAACGGCTGAGAGATAATAAAATTGCCGCTAACGACATTAATATGCGCGCCTTGCAGCGGGGTATTGTTGAGGCTCATCGACAAACGCGCGGTGATGTCCAGTTGCAACAACCCGGCGGCTTGCTTAACCAGTTCAAGCGTTTTCGCGTCGGTAACGCGGGTATGTTTGTGGTAAATCGGCTCATGGTTGTGTTCGGCGAGATTCGCGTCAATCTGCGGACGTGCGCCGTAGACCACCACCAGCCGGATACCCAGGCTGTGCAGCAGGCCGATGTCATTGACAATACTGGAAAAGTTTTCATGCTCAATGGCTTCACCGCCGAGCATAATGACAAATGTCTTGCCACGGTGGGCATTAATATAGGGAACGGAGTGGCGAAATCCCTGCACCAGTTCGGTTCTACGCTCTTTTACCACGGCCTGTCCTCAATGCATTATTATTCGTAAATTGTGTATTTTTATTCTTTTCTGCCGTCGCGTGCAAGTGCAAATTTTGTGGTCGTGTAACAAATATTCCTCGCCGCAGCCCGCAGTCAGACATATGTTTACCCTTTAATAGATGACAGTTTATGCATCATTGGTTAAAGTTTTCGGTCAATTTTGACGAATATTATTACGTAGATAAAAATTGCTCGGGAGAAGCATGTCGGGAAGTCAATCAGCGCTGAGTCGCCGCAGATTTTTAAAAGGCGCGGGGGCCATGTGGTTATTAAGCGTGAGCCAAATTGGTCTGGCTGCAGTCAGCCAGGTGGTGGCGGTTCGCGTCTGGCCAGCGTCAAGCTATACGCGCGTGACGGTGGAATCGAACCATGTCGTCAAATATAAGCAGTTCGCGTTGAGTAACCCCGACCGGCTGGTGGTGGATCTTGAAGGTGTGCATCTTAACTCCGTGTTAAAAGGCATGGGCGCGCAGATCCGTGGCGACGATCCTTATATCAAATCCGCGCGGGTAGGGCAGTTCGATCCGCAGACCGTGCGCATGGTGTTTGAGCTGAAACAGGACGTAAAGCCGCAGCTGTTTGCGCTGGCGCCGGTGGCTGGTTTTAAAGAACGACTGGTGATGGATCTCTACCCGGCGAATGCGAAAGATGTGCAGGACCCGCTGCTGGCGCTGCTTGAAGAGTACAACAAAGGCGATCTTGAGCAGCAGGTGCCGCCCGCAGAGAGCGGCCCGAAGCCGGGGAAAGCCGGGCGTGACAGGCCGATTGTGATCATGCTCGATCCCGGTCACGGCGGTGAAGATCCGGGAGCGATGGGGAAATATCGCACCCGGGAAAAAGATGTGGTGCTGCAAATCGCGCGTCGGCTTCATGCGCTGATCGAGAAAGAGAGCAATATGAAAGCCTATATGACGCGCAACGAGGATGTATTTATTCCGTTGAAAGTGCGCGTTGCCAAGGCGCAAAAACAGCGCGCTGACCTGTTTGTGTCGATTCACGCTGATGCTTTCAGCAGCCGCCAGCCGAGCGGTTCTTCCGTCTTTGCGCTATCGACCAAAGGGGCGACCAGTACCGCCGCGAAATATCTGGCGGAAACGCAGAACGCGTCGGACTTAATCGGCGGGGTGAGCAAAAGCGGCGATCGCTATCTGGATCACACCATGTTCGATATGGTGCAGTCGCTAACCATTAACGACAGCCTGAAGTTTGGCAAAGCAGTGCTCAATAAGCTTGGCAATATCAACAACCTGCATAAAAATCAGGTTGAGCAGGCCGGCTTCGCGGTGCTGAAAGCGCCGGATATTCCGTCGATTCTGGTAGAAACTGCCTTTATCAGTAACGTGGAAGAGGAGCGTAAGCTGAAGACGGCGAAATTCCAGCAGGAAGTGGCAGAGTCGATTCTGGCAGGGATTAAAGCCTACTTCGCAGATGGCGCGACGCTGGCGAGAAGGGGATAACAGAATGGCGCTGAAAAGCGCCATTTTCTTTTGCGAACCGCAGAAACAAAAAAACACCCGTTAAGGTGTTTATTGTGTTGGTTGCGGGGGCCGGATTTGAACCGACGACCTTCGGGTTATGAGCCCGACGAGCTACCAGGCTGCTCCACCCCGCGTCCGTCTTGTTTACACTTCCGTCATGTAAACTTTTTTCTTCACATTTTAATTGGTTGCGGGGGCCGGATTTGAACCGACGACCTTCGGGTTATGAGCCCGACGAGCTACCAGGCTGCTCCACCCCGCGTCCGTGGATGCGCACTATACTCTGCAAACGTATTGATGCAACCTTTTTTTTGCCTGGATCGCATAATTGGCGGGATTATGTGTAAAAACAATACAATCCGTTTATTTTTTGCACTAAATTAGCGCCGAGTCGTGCTGGCGCATTTCATTAGCGGGTGGGGTTTGTTATCTTCACCCCGCTCCGGGTTAATCAGAAGATGAGAGATAATGAAAGGACGTTGGGTTAAGTTCGCACTCACAGGCGCAATGGTGGCAATTCTCGCGGCCTGCTCTTCAAAACCGACCGATCGCGGTCAACAATATAAAGACGGAAAATTTTCCCAGCCTTTTTCCCTGGTCAATCAACCTGACGCCGTAGGTGCGCCAATCAACGCCGGAGACTTCTCCGAGCAGGTTAATCAAATTCGCAGCGCCTCACCGCGCCTCTATGGCAGCCAGAGCGGCGTCTATAACGCGATTCAGTCGTGGCTGATGTCCGGTGGCGATACGCGTAATTTGCGCCAGTTTGGCCTCGACGCCTGGCAAATGGAAGGCACGGATAACTATGGCAACGTGCAGTTCACCGGTTACTACACGCCGGTTGTGCAGGCGCGCCATACACGCCAGGGCGAGTTCCAGTACCCGATCTACCGTATGCCGCCTAAACGCGGCCGTCTGCCGTCACGCGCGGAAATTTACGCTGGCGCGCTCAGCGACAGCTATGTGCTGGCCTACAGCAACTCGCTGATGGATAACTTTATTATGGATGTGCAGGGCAGCGGCTACATCGATTTTGGCGACGGCAGCCCGCTTAACTTCTTCAGCTATGCCGGGAAAAACGGTCACGCTTATCGCAGCATCGGTAAGGTGCTGATCGACCGTGGTGAAGTGAAGCGCGAAGATATGTCGATGCAGGCGATTCGTGAATGGGGCGAAAAACACAGTGAAGCAGAAGTGCGCGCGTTGCTGGAAGAGAACGCCTCATTCGTCTTCTTTAAACCGCAATCCTGGGCGCCGGTAAAAGGTGCCAGCGCGGTGCCGCTGATCGGCCGTGCTTCTGTCGCTTCCGACCGGTCGATTATTCCGCCGGGCACTACGCTGCTGGCGGAAGTGCCGCAGCTTGATAACAACGGCAAATTCAACGGCAAATATGAGCTGCGCCTGATGGTGGCGCTGGATGTCGGCGGCGCAATCAAAGGCCAGCACTTCGATATTTATCAGGGCATTGGCCCGGATGCGGGGCACCGCGCCGGATGGTACAACCATTATGGCCGCGTATGGGTGTTGAAAAACGCCCCAGGTACCGGCGCGGGCGGCGGCGTGTTCAGCGGCTGAGTGTGCTACACTCGCACCCTCTTCCGGTTCCGGAAGAGGGTCCTTCGTTTCATCTTGAGGTTTGTTTATGTCAGCAGTAATCAGTGACGCCTGGCGCCAGCGCTTTGGCGGCACCGCGCGGTTGTATGGTGAAAAAGCGCTGCAGTGGTTTGCCGACGCGCACATTTGTGTGGTGGGCATTGGCGGTGTCGGCTCGTGGGCGGCGGAAGCGCTGGCGCGCACCGGCATTGGTGCTATCACGCTGATTGATATGGATGATGTCTGTGTGACCAATACCAACCGGCAAATCCACGCCCTGCGTGACAATGTGGGGCTGGCGAAAGCCGAAGTCATGGCGGAACGTATTCGCCAGATCAACCCGGAGTGCCTGGTCACCGTGGTTGATGATTTTGTTACTGCCGATAACGTCGCACAGTTAATGCGCCGTGACTACAGCTATGTGATTGACGCGATTGACAGTGTGCGCCCCAAAGCGGCGCTTATTGCTTACTGCCGGCGCAATAAGATCCCACTGGTAACGACCGGCGGCGCGGGTGGGCAGATCGATCCGACACAGATCCAGGTGAGCGATCTGGCGAAAACCATTCAGGATCCGCTGGCGGCGAAACTGCGCGAGCGGTTAAAAAGCGATTTTGGCGTGGTCAAGAACAGCAAAGGCAAGCTGGGTGTGGATTGTGTATTTTCCACCGAAGCGCTGGTTTATCCGCAGGCGGATGGCTCTGTGTGTGCCATGAAAAGCACGGCGGAAGGGCCAAAACGCATGGATTGCGCTGCTGGTTTTGGCGCGGCGACCATGGTCACCGCGACGTTTGGCTTTATCGCGGTTTCCCATGCGCTGAAAAAACTGATGGCGAAAGCCGAACGTCAGGCCAGCGCCTGACGGGCTGCTTCCTGCACGGCGGCGGCCAGCGCCGCCAGCCCCTGGCTACGCGAGGCGCTAAGCTGGCCACGTAACCCCAGCTCATCAAACAGCGCCAGCGGATCGTTTTCCACCAGCGCTTGCGGGTGCTTGCCTTCTACCGCGGTGAGCAGGATGGCCAGCAACCCGCGCACGATGCGGCCTTCACTGTCGCCAAAAAAGTGCATTTTCCCGTCCGCGCCGAGCGTGGAACCCAGCCAGACACGGTTTTCGCAGCCGGGAATTTCCCGTGCCTGCGCTTTTAGTTCATCTGTTGCGGCGGGTAACTGCTTACCAAGCAGGATTAACTGACGATACTTCTCTTCCCACTGGTTCAGTGCGCCAAATGTCTGGCGCAGTGTCTCTTCGGTTACCACCGTGCCGAACGGATGTCCGGCAAAAGCTGGGCTGGTCATGCATCCCCCAGAATGTCGAGCGCGCGATCAACGGCACCGATCAGCGCATCAACATCGTGTTGCGTATTATAAGGAGCAAATGAAGCGCGCAGCGTACCACTGACTCCCAGCGCCGCCAGCAACGGCTGTGCGCAGTGCTGACCGGCACGTAGCGCAATACCGTAACCGGCAAGGAGCGTCACCATATCGCTATGGTGAATGCCGTCGAAATCGAAAGCCAACAGACTCGAATCCTGGCAGCGGAAAGAGCGGAAACCCGGGCGCTGTGCCAGTTGCTCCTCCGCAAGCGTGGCTAACCCACGGCTGTAGCTCTCCGCCTGGACAATATCCAGCGTATCCAGCCACTCGAGCGCGGCGCTTAAACCAATCACCCCCGCAACGTTAGGTGTCCCGGCTTCCAGCTTGTACGGCACCGGTTGCGTGGTGAAACCATCAAATGTCACTTCGGTAATCATCTTTCCGCCGCCGAGCCACGGTGTCATTTCATTGAGCAGTTCCGCTTTGCCGTACAGCACGCCGATGCCGTTTGGCCCATAGAGCTTGTGGCCGGAGAAAGCATAGAAGTCGATATCCAGACGCTGCACGTTCGCCGGGAAATGCACCACGCCTTGTGCGCCGTCAACTACCACGACCATGCCTGCCGCATGTGCCAGGGTAATGGCGCGTTCCAGATCCGGGCAGCCGCCGGTGACGTTGGACATCTGCCCAAGCGCCAGAATTCGGCTACGTGGGGTAATGAGCTGCGGTAATTGCGCGATATCCGGTAAGTGGTTGGCTCCCAATGGTAATTTCACCACTTTTGCGCCGGTTTGCTGCGCGACCATCAGCCACGGTACCAGGTTCGCGTGGTGTTCCGCTTCACTGACGAGGATTTCATCCCCGGCTTGCAAACGCGGGCGGGCGTAGCATTGCGCGACCATATTGATGGCTTCTGTGGTGCCGCGCGTCCAGACGATATTTTTCCCGGACGGCGCGTTAAGGAGGGCGGCGACCTGTTCGCGAGCCGCTTCATAGCGGGCGGTGAGCTGTTGCGCCTGCGCGAACTGGCTGCGATGCACATTGCCAGCGCTCAGGCTGTAGAACTGTTGCGTGGCATCAATCACGGCCTGCGGCTTCAGGGCGGTAGCGGCGCTGTCGAGATAGACGCCCGCATCGGCAAGCGCCGGAAACTGCGCGCGAAAGTGCGCTGGGTTAAATGCGTTCATGCGATTCCTCATCTAATTACGCAGATCGTCGCGCAATTTTTCGGTCGTAGCAAGGCAGTTGATAACCATCAGAATTGTCTGTTTGTCCTGGCAGAGTCCGGTAAGCAGGTTATGCTGAATAGTGTTAGTTAATCGTTCGAGACTCTTCCGTGAAGAGTATTTCACAGCATTAATTGCCAGAAGGAGAAGAAGATGAAAAAGGCTGCCGCAATTATTTCTGCATGTGCTTTTGCTTTTGCCCTGAGCGCCTGTTCCAGCCCGAACTATGCGTTACACACCAACGATGGTCGTACGATTATTTCGGAAGGTAAGCCGAAAACCGACGATCAGACCGGCATGATCTCTTATAAAGATGCCAACGGTAATGAGCAACAGATCAACCGTACCGACGTCAAAGAGATGGTCGCGCTGGATAAATAACCCTGATTTCAGGTAAAAAAAAGCACCGCAATCTTGCGGTGCTACATTAATCACTATGGACAGACAGGGTAAATGTACAGGAAGTGAAAAAGGGGTAGCGTCGCTACCGGGGTCTGAATCGCAGACCAAATTGCAAACACAACAACACAACATCACAACCGTAAGCCAAAAGCCCTTCAGAACACGCATTCCAAAAAAAGCTTCTCGTTCCGGCTCAGGAAGTGCCGCCACTATAGGTATTTGCTGGTAGAAGCTCAACGGACAATTTATAATGGCTCAGATAAAAAAAACTAATAGGTTAAACACTGTTTCCTGTTTGTTAAATTGCCTTTACATCTAAGCCTGATAACCATGTCCAAGCGATTACCACCACTGAATGCATTACGTGTTTTTGATGCCGCTGCCCGCCATCTGAGTTTTACTCGCGCCGCCGATGAGCTTTTTGTGACACAGGCCGCAGTAAGCCACCAAATCAAGTCTCTCGAGGATTTTCTCGGCCTGAAATTGTTCCGTCGACGCAACCGTTCGCTGCTGCTTACCGAGGAAGGTCAGAGTTATTTTCAGGATATCAAAGAGATATTTTCCCAGCTCAATGAGGCCACGCGCAAACTGCAAGCACGCAGTGCAAAAGGCGCGCTCACGGTCAGTTTATTACCCAGTTTTGCCATTCAATGGTTAGTGCCGAGGCTTTCTAGCTTTAACTCAGCTTATCCGGGAATTGACGTGCGTATCCAGGCGGTTGACCGGGAAGAGGACAAACTGGCAGACGATGTCGACGTGGCGATTTTTTACGGTCGAGGCAACTGGCCTGGACTGCGTGTTGAAAAATTGTACGCGGAATACTTGCTACCGGTCTGCTCGCCATTATTACTCACCGGTGATAAGGCATTGAAAAAGCCTGAAGATCTGGCGCATCACACTTTGCTGCATGATGCTTCTCGTCGCGACTGGCAAACTTATACGCGCCAGTTAGGTCTTAATCTTAATGTTCAGCAGGGACCGATTTTCAGCCACAGCTCGATGGTGCTGCAGGCAGCTATCCACGGACAGGGGATCGCGCTGGCCAACAATGTAATGGCACAGTCCGAAATTGAGGCAGGCCGTCTGGTCTGTCCGTTTAATGATGTTCTGGTCAGTAAGAATGCGTTTTATCTGGTTTGTCATGACAGCCAGGCAGAACTGGGTAAAATAGCCGCCTTTCGTCAGTGGATCCTGGCAAAAGCGGCCAGCGAACAGGAAAAGTTCCGTTTCCGTTACGAACAATAAATTCGCGCGCGTACGGCGCGTATGACTTTTAGGGTACTCACATGACCAGCCGTTTTATGCTGATTTTTGCCGCGGTAAGCGGTTTTGTTTTTGTCGCGCTGGGGGCTTTCGGCGCGCACGTGTTACGCAAATCTTTGGGCGTGGTGGAGATGAGCTGGATCCAGACCGGGCTCGAATATCAGGCGTTCCACACGCTCGCGGTGCTTGGGCTGGCGGTGGCGATGCAGCGCCGCATCAGCATCTGGTTTTACTGGAGCAGTGTTTTTTTGGCGTTCGGCACCGTGTTGTTTAGCGGCAGCCTTTATTGCCTGGCGCTCTCACATTTACGCCTGTGGGCGTTTGTTACGCCGGTCGGTGGTGTCTGTTTTCTCATCGGCTGGGCATTAATGTTAGTTGGCGCAATTCGTCTGAAACGTAGGGGCGTTGTTCATGAATAAAGTGGTATTGCTGTGCCGCCCGGGTTTTGAGAAAGAGTGCGCAGCAGAAATTACCGATAAAGCCGGTCGCCTTGAGGTGTTCGGTTTCGCGCGTGTGAAAGAGAACGCGGGCTATGTGGTGTTTGAATGCTATCAGCAAGACGACGCTGACAAACTGGCGCGCGAGTTGCCGTTCAGTTCGCTGATTTTTGCCCGCCAGATGTTTGTCGTTGGCGAACTGCTGCGCGACCTACCGCCGGAAGATCGCATTACGCCGATCGTTGGCATGTTGCAGGGCGTCGTGGATAAAGGCGGCGATTTGCGTGTCGAAGTGGCCGATACCAACGAAAGCAAAGAGCTGATGAAGTTCTGTCGCAAGTTTACCGTTCCGTTGCGCAGTGCGCTGCGTGAAGCGGGCATCCTGGCGCGGAGTGATTCAGCGAAGCGCCCGGTGGTTCACGTGTTCTTTATTGCGCCGGGTTGTTGCTATACCGGTTATTCGTACTCCTTTAACAACTCACCGTTTTATATGGGCATTCCGCGTCTGAAGTTCCCGTCCGATGCGCCAAGCCGATCAACATTGAAACTGGAAGAGGCATTCCACGTCTTTATTCCGGCAGATGAGTGGGACGAACGACTGGCAAACGGAATGTACGCGGTGGATCTCGGTGCGTGTCCGGGCGGTTGGACCTATCAGCTGGTGAAACGCAACATGTGGGTAGCGTCAGTGGATAACGGCCCGATGGCGCAAAGCCTGATGGATACCGGCCAGGTGACCTGGCTGCGTGAAGATGGTTTCCGCTACCGACCGAACCGCAATAACATCTCATGGATGGTGTGTGACATGGTGGAGAAACCGGCGAAAGTTGCAGCCCTGATGGCGCAGTGGCTGACCAATGGCTGGTGTCGGGAAACCATTTTCAACCTCAAGCTGCCGATGAAAAAGCGTTACGAAGAGGTGTCGAACAACCTGGCGTATATCCAGGCGCAACTGGATGAGCATAACGTCGCCGCGCAGATTCAGGCGCGTCAGCTCTATCATGACCGTGAAGAAGTGACGGTGCATGTGCGCAGAATGTGGGCTGCGGTAGGCGGGCGTCGCGACGAGCGCTAGCCGCCGGTTCATCACTTTCTTCTGAACCCGGACGTGCGCAAAAATCTTTTTGTTTCGGTTTTTGCACACAGGGCGGGTTCAGGGGATCAGCAAGATAACGCCAGCAATGCTGGCGTTAATTTTTGGTGGTTTTCGCCAGTTCGCTCACCAGCGGCAGCATGATGCGCACCACGTCGCGGCTACGGCGCTCAATGCGCCCCGGTAGTGCCTGGTCGATATACTGCTGGTTATCCAGCCGGGCATTATGGTGGCTTACGCCTTCTGGGAAGGTTTTAGATTTAGCGCGCTGCTGGTTGCCGTCTTTCAGGCCCAGCGACCAGTTTGTCGCTTCCACCGACAGCACTGGAATAGACGCCTGATCAAACACTTGCGCATCATTAGCGCTATGGTTGCTTTTGGTGGCTGTGACCGGGGCGCTTAACGCCTGAATACCGTGCGAGCGGGCAATAGCCAGTGCCCGATCCCGCGTCAGTTTGCGCACAGAAGCTGGTGTGTTTTTCCCGCTGCTAAAGTAGAGCTTGTCGCCGACGATCAGGTTATTCATGTTGATCACCAGTAACGTGTTTTTGCGCTCTTTGTCGCTCATTCGCGCAAGGTAGCTCTCTGCGCCAAGCTGGCCTTCCTCTTCGCCGCTGGTGGCGACGAAACGAATACCGTATTGCGTTGGCGTCTGCTTCAGCGCTTGCGCCAGCTCCAGCATTACGCCCACAGCCGCTGCGTTATCATCGATCCCCTGCAGCGTTAAACCGCCAAGGTTGTTGTCGACATCCGCGTCGCTGCGCGGCGCATAAGTGTCGAGGTGCGCCATAATGATGATCTGTTGCGGCAGTTTGCCCTCATGCGCGGCAATCACCGTGCTGCCGGTAACGTTTTGCCAGTTCTGCTGGTTATCTTTCGCCGTATAGCGGTAGCGGGTTTTGAATTTACGGATATCGCTCTGGTAGCCCATTTGTTCAAATTGTTGCTGAACATAATCCGCAGAGAGCATTTCAGCGGGGGTGCCGGTCATACGTCCCGGGAACAGGGTGGCAATGTGACGGGCCTGCTCAGTAGCAAAGTCGCCGGGTTGAGATGTCCGGGCAGAAACCGGGAGGATAAAGCATACGCCGAGCGCCAGGGCAGCGGTACGGAGGCGCAATGCGGAAAACATAGTGAGTCCTTTAAGCAGCAGAATTTTTACCGCGCTTAGTATGAAACTGTGACCCGCTTTACACAATTTCATTTCTGCTTAACCTTCCGAAAATGTTGATGTTAAGCACTTTTTGATATTTGCTTTGCACAAGCGTTATTCCTTTGCGGAACTACTCATTCCAATTCGTAATTTCATTCGTTCTAAACCGCCCCCTATAGTCCCTCTATTGCTGGCTGTGAGTGAGTTACCGCGTTGTGGATTACCTGCCGTTATTTGCTGCTGTAAAAGACCGCCCCGTTTTAGTGATTGGCGGCGGCGAAATCGCCGCGCGCAAGATTGCCTTTTTGCGTCGCGCTGGCGCGCATGTGCAAGTAGTGGCGAAACGGCTGGAACCACAGTTGCAGCAACTTGCCGATGCGCAATCGCTTCACTGGCTGGCTACCGAGTTTGACGAATCGCAACTGGACGCGGTTTTTCTGGTGATTGCCGCGACCAACGATTCGGCGCTGAACCGCCGGGTGTTCGATGCCGCTAATGCGCGTCATCGGCTGGTGAATGTGGTGGATGACCAACCGCTATGCTCCTTTATTTTCCCGTCGATTGTGGATCGTTCACCGTTACTGGTGGCCATCTCTTCCGGCGGTAACGCGCCGGTACTGGCGCGGTTACTGCGTGAAAAGATTGAAGCGCTGCTACCGGGCAATCTCGGGCGCATGGCAGAGGTCGCCGGGCGCTGGCGGACGCGCATCAAAGCGTTTCGCCGCACTACCGACGAGCGGCGTCGTTTTTGGGAAAACGCTTTTCGCGGGCGTTTCGCCAGCCTGATGGCGGCGGGTGACGAACCGGCAGCGGAAAAAGCGCTGGAAGCGGAACTGGCGCAGCCTGGCTCAAGCGGCGGTGAAATCATTCTGGTTGGTGCCGGGCCTGGCGATGCCGGACTGCTGACGTTGCGGGGCTTGCAGATTATCCAGCAGGCAGACGTGGTGTTTTATGACCACCTCGTGAGCGATGCGGTGCTGGAACTGGTGCGGCGAGATGCAGAGAAGGTCTGCGTCGGTAAACGTGCCGGTTCGCACGCTGTCGCGCAGCATGATACCAACCGCATGTTAGTGGACGCGGCGCGTGAGGGGAAAACGGTGGTGCGCCTGAAAGGCGGCGATCCGTTTATCTTCGGACGCGGTGGCGAAGAGCTACAGGCGGCGGCTGAGGCGGGCATTCCTTTCCAGGTGGTGCCGGGCGTTACGGCAGCATCGGGTGCGACAGCCTATGCGGGCATCCCGCTGACGCACCGGGATTTTGCCCAGAGCGTCACCTTTGTGACTGGCCACTATAAAGCCGACAGCGCGCCGTTTGACTGGTCGCAACTGGCGCAGAGCCGCCAGACGCTGGCTATTTATATGGGCACGATGAAGGCAGCCGAAATCAGCGAACAACTGATTACCCATGGGCGGGACAAAACCACGCCAGTGGCGGTGATTTCCCGCGGTACGCGTGCGGATCAGCACGTCGCTACCGGCACATTAGAACAACTTGAGGAACTGGCGAAAGCCGCCCCGATGCCTGCCCTGCTGGTGGTGGGCGAGGTGGTTGGGCTACATCGCGAACTCGCCTGGTTCCGGCATACGACAGCGACGGACGCGTTCGACGCCTCCGTGATTAATCTGGCTTAAGGAATGGTTATGGATCAAAAACGACTCACTCATCTGCGACAACTGGAGGCGGAAAGCATCCATATTATCCGCGAAGTGGCCGCCGAATTTTCCAACCCGGTGATGATGTACTCCATCGGCAAAGATTCCAGCGTGATGCTGCATCTGGCACGCAAAGCCTTCTACCCAGGTACGCTGCCGTTCCCGCTGCTGCATGTGGATACCGGCTGGAAATTCCGTGAGATGTACGAATTCCGTGATCGCACTGCAAAGGCCTATGGCTGTGAGCTGCTGGTGCATAAAAACCCGGAAGGGGTGGCGATGGGCATTAACCCGTTCGTACACGGCAGCGCCAAACACACCGATATCATGAAAACCGAAGGGCTGAAGCAGGCGCTGAATAAATACGGTTTTGACGCGGCCTTTGGCGGCGCGCGCCGTGACGAAGAGAAATCGCGCGCCAAAGAGCGCATTTACTCCTTCCGCGACCGTTTTCACCGCTGGGATCCGAAAAACCAGCGCCCGGAGCTGTGGCATAACTACAACGGCCAGATCAACAAAGGCGAAAGTATTCGCGTGTTCCCGCTCTCTAACTGGACCGAGCTGGATATCTGGCAGTATATCTTCCTGGAAAATATTGAAATCGTGCCGCTCTACCTGGCGGCGGAACGCCCGGTGCTGGAGCGCGACGGCATGCTGATGATGATCGACGATGACCGTATCGATCTGCAGCCGGGCGAAGTGATTGAGCAGCGGATGGTGCGTTTCCGCACACTTGGCTGCTGGCCGTTGACTGGCGCGGTGGAGTCGAGCGCACAGACGCTGCCGGAAATTATTGAAGAGATGCTGGTTTCCACCACCAGTGAACGTCAGGGGCGCGTGATCGACCGCGACCAGGCCGGCTCCATGGAGCTGAAAAAACGTCAGGGATACTTCTAAGGAGCCGCCATGAACACCACGATTGCACAACAGATTGCCAATGAAGGCGGCGTCGAAGCGTATCTGCATGCCCAGCAGCATAAAAGCCTGCTGCGCTTTTTAACCTGCGGCAGCGTCGATGACGGCAAAAGTACACTGATTGGTCGTCTGCTGCACGATACCCGTCAGATCTACGAAGATCAGCTCTCTACGCTGCACAACGACAGTAAACGTCACGGCACCCAGGGTGAAAAGCTCGATCTGGCGCTGCTGGTGGATGGCCTGCAAGCGGAGCGCGAGCAGGGCATTACCATTGATGTGGCGTACCGCTATTTCTCCACGGAGAAGCGCAAATTTATCATCGCCGATACGCCGGGGCATGAGCAGTACACCCGAAATATGGCGACCGGCGCCTCGACCTGCGATCTGGCGATTTTGTTGATCGATGCGCGCAAAGGCGTGCTGGATCAGACTCGCCGCCACAGCTTTATCTCTACCTTGCTGGGTATCAAACATCTGGTGGTGGCGGTGAACAAAATGGACCTGGTGGATTTCAGCGAAGAGACGTTCGACAACATTCGTCAGGATTACCTCACCTTTGCCGGACAACTACCGGGCAATCTCGATATCCGCTTTGTACCGCTTTCGGCGCTGGAAGGGGATAACGTTGCCAGCCAGAGCGAGAAAATGCCGTGGTATAGCGGCCCGACACTGCTGGAAGTGCTGGAAACCGTAGAAATCCAGCGCGTGGTGGATACGCAACCAATGCGCTTCCCGGTGCAGTACGTTAACCGTCCAAACCTCGATTTCCGTGGTTTCTCCGGTACGCTCGCCTCCGGCGTGGTGAAAGTCGGCCAGCGTATCAAAGTGCTGCCGTCCGGCGTGGAGTCGTCCATTGCCCGTATCGTCACATTTGATGGCGATTTACAGGAGGCGGGGGCTGGTGAAGCGATTACGCTGGTACTGAAAGATGAGATCGATATCAGCCGTGGCGACTTGATTCTGGATGCGCAAGAGACGCTGCCTGCCGTACAGAGCGCATCGCTCGATGTCGTGTGGATGGCGGAACAGCCACTGCAACCGGGTCAGAGCTATGACATCAAAGTGGCCGGCAAAAAAACGCGCGCCCGCGTTGATGGTATCCACTATCAGGTGGACATCAATAACCTGACGCAACGCCAGGTCGAAACCTTGCCGCTGAATGGCATAGGCCTGGTGGATCTGACGTTTGACGAACCGCTGACGCTGGATGCTTATCAACAGAACCCGGTCACCGGCGGCATTATCTTTATCGATCGCCTGAGTAACGTGACCGTTGGCGCAGGGATGGTACGTGAGGTTCATATCCAGCAGCAGGCCAGCACATCCGAGTTCAGCGCATTCGAACTGGAACTGAATCAGCTGATTCGTAAGCATTTCCCGCACTGGGGCGCGCGCGATCTGCTGGGAGGCAAGTAATGGCGCAGCATGACGAAAATGTCGTCTGGCACGCGCACCCGGTGACGCCTGCAGCGCGCGAGCAACTCCACGGTCACCGTGGAGTTGTGTTGTGGTTTACCGGCCTTTCCGGCTCGGGAAAATCGACCGTCGCGGGGGCGCTGGAAGAGGCGCTGCACCGTGCGGGCGTTAGCACTTATTTGCTGGATGGCGACAATGTGCGCCATGGTTTGTGCAGCGATTTAGGCTTTAGCGACGCCGATCGCAAAGAGAATATCCGTCGCGTGGGCGAAGTGGCTAAATTGATGGTTGAAGCCGGGCTGGTCGTGCTCACCGCCTTTATTTCGCCGCACCGCGCCGAGCGGCAAATGGTGCGCGACCGCCTGGGAGAAGGGCGGTTTATCGAGGTGTTTGTTGATACGCCGCTGGCTATCTGTGAAGCGCGCGATCCTAAGGGGTTGTATAAGAAAGCGCGTGCGGGTGAACTTCGCAACTTCACCGGCATCGATTCGGTTTACGAAGCGCCGCAATCGCCGGAAGTGCATCTGGACGGCGAACAATTGGTAACAAATTTGGTCAGCCAATTATTAGACCTCCTCCGGCAGGGCGATATTATCAGATCCTGAGACGGTACTGGTGATACACGCCATCTTCAGGTTTTCCGGCGTTGATGTCTGCGCCGCCTGAATGATGGTGTGTATTTCCGTTACCGGTCGTACAGGCAACAGGATCAGATATGCGCAACAGTCAGAACATCACCATTCCACGGTCGCAGTCGATGACGACCACCACCGATGAAGCCACTACATGGTCGTTCCCTGGAGCGGTTGTGGGCTTTGTCGCATGGCTGCTGGCGCTCGGCATCCCGTTCATGATTTACGGTTCCAATACGCTGTTTTTCTTTCTCTACACCTGGCCTTTTTTTCTCGCCCTGATGCCCGTATCCGTCGTGGTCGGCATTGCGCTGCATTCGCTCCTCGATGGCAAGCTGCTTTACAGCAGTGTGGCGACACTGTTGACGGTGATCGCGATGTTCGGCGTGCTGTTTATGTGGCTGATGGGTTAACGCAATCCCTACGTCAAACCGTAACGCTCATTAAGGCAATGTGTCCGGCTACGGATCGACAGACATTTATGGTAAAGTCTGGCGCTTGCGCGGCATCACCCGGCTGGAGTGGAGTCTGACGAAAAGTTATGGGATGATGATGCCGTTTTTCAGGGGGCAGGATGGGTAAACTAACGCTGCTATTGCTGGCTTTGCTGGTCTGGCTACAGTATTCGCTGTGGTTCGGCAAGAATGGTCTGCATGATTACGGCCGCGTCAGCGAAGATGTGGCGGCACAGCAGGCGACAAACGCCAAATTAAAATCGCGTAACGATCAGCTTTTCGCCGAAATTGACGATCTCAATGGCGGTCAGGAAGCGATTGAGGAACGCGCTCGCAACGAATTAACGATGACCAGGCCGGGCGAAACATTTTATCGTCTGGTGCCGGACGCCTCAAAGCGCGCGTCGGGCTCAGCGCAAAATACACAAAATACGCAGAACAGACCTTAAATAATCCCGGACTCACGACATGTCAGCAATGATCCCGGACGTCTGTGCCGTGGTGCCGGCCGCCGGATTTGGCCGCCGCATGCAAACGGAATGTCCTAAGCAGTATCTCTCCATCGGTGATAAAACCATTCTTGAGCACGCGGTCGCCGCGTTGCTCGCCCATCCGCGCGTTAGCCGCGTGATTATTGCGGTCAGCCCAGGCGATGAACGTTTCGCGCAGTTACCCCTTGCCAGCCATCCGCAAATCACCGTGGTGAACGGTGGCGCAGAGCGCGCGGATTCCGTACTGGCGGGCTTGAAGGCCGCCTCGGGTGCGCAGTGGGTGCTGGTGCATGATGCCGCGCGGCCTTGTCTGCATCAGGATGATTTGAACCGCCTGCTTGCGCTGAGTGAAACCAGCCGCGTGGGCGGGATTCTTGCTGCCCCGGTGCGTGACACCATGAAGCGCGCCGAACCCGGTAAGACCGCGATTGCTCATACCGTTGAGCGCAACGATTTATGGCATGCGCTAACGCCGCAGTTTTTCCCGCTGCCGCTGTTGCACGACTGCCTGACCCGCGCGCTGAACGAAGGCGCTGTAATTACTGATGAAGCTTCAGCGCTGGAGTATTGTGGTTTTCACCCGGAGCTGGTCGCCGGACGCGCGGATAACATTAAAGTCACCCGACCCGAAGATTTACGACTCGCAGAATTCTACTTGACCCATGCAGACCTCCAGGAGAAAGCATAATGCGCATTGGACACGGTTTTGACGTACACGCCTTTGGAGGCGTTGGCCCGATTATCATTGGTGGTGTGCGCATTCCCTTCGAAAAAGGCCTGCTGGCTCACTCCGATGGTGATGTCGCGCTGCATGCGTTGACCGACGCGCTGCTGGGCGCGGCGGCGCTGGGCGATATTGGTAAATTGTTCCCGGACACCGATCCGGCGTTCAAAGGCGCAGACAGCCGCGAGCTGCTGCGTGAAGCCTGGCGGCGCATTCAGGCGAAAGGCTACACGCTTGGCAACGTCGATGTCACTATCATCGCCCAGGCACCGAAAATGCTGCCACATATTCCGCAGATGCGCGTGTTTATCGCTGAAGATCTCGGTTGCCATATGGATGATGTCAACGTCAAAGCCACCACCACCGAGAAACTCGGCTTTACCGGCCGTGGCGAAGGTATCGCTTGTGAAGCGGTGGCGCTGCTGGTGAAGGCGGCGAAATGACAGATTTTGATAACCTGACATTTTTGCACGGCAAACCGGTGGCAAGCGGCGTTCTGAAAGCCAATCCGGAAGATTTCGTGGTGGTGGAAGATCTTGGCTTTGAACCTGATGGCGAAGGCGAACATATTCTGGTGCGCATCCTGAAAAATGGCTGCAATACGCGTTTTGTGGCTGATGCGCTGGCAAAATTCCTTAAAATCCATGCGCGTGAAGTGAGCTTCGCCGGGCAAAAAGATAAACACGCTGTCACTGAGCAGTGGCTGTGTGCCCGCGTGCCGGGTAATGCGATGCCCGATCTCAGCGCATTTCAGCTGGAAGGCTGCAAAGTGCTGGAGTACGCCCGCCACAAGCGCAAGCTGCGCCTCGGTGCGCTGCAGGGCAATGCGTTTACGCTGGTGCTGCGCGAAATCAGCGACTGTGCGGATGTTGAGGCGCGTTTGCAGGCCATCGCACAGAAAGGTGTACCGAATTATTTCGGCGCTCAGCGCTTTGGCATCGGCGGCAGCAACCTGCAAGGCGCGCTTCGCTGGGCGCAGAGCGATGCACCGGTGCGCGATCGTAACAAGCGCAGTTTTTGGTTGTCGGCAGCGCGCAGCGCGTTGTTTAATCAAATCGTCAGCACGCGATTGAAAAAAACAGACTTTAATCAAGTTGTTGACGGCGATGCGCTACAATTAGCGGGGCGCGGCAGCTGGTTTGTGGCAACCCGTGAAGAGCAGGCGGAACTGCAAACGCGCGTTGAGGCGAAAACGCTGATGATTACCGCATCGCTGCCAGGCTGCGGTGAGTGGGGCACACAGCGTGACGCGCTGGCGTTTGAACAACAGGCGGTTGCTGATGCGCCTGAGCTACAGGCGCTGCTGGTGCGGGAGAAAGTCGAAGCCGCGCGCCGCGCGATGCTGCTCTACCCGCAAAAATTAAGCTGGAACTGGTGGGATGACGTCACCGTCGAATTACGGTTCTGGCTTCCGGCGGGCAGTTTTGCTACCAGTGTCGTCAGGGAACTTATTAACACATCGGGTGATTATGCGAATATTGCTGAGTAACGATGACGGGATCCACGCGCCGGGTATCCAGACGCTGGCAAAGGCTCTTCGAGAGTTTGCCGACGTTCAGGTCGTCGCTCCCGATCGTAACCGCAGCGGCGCGTCTAATTCGCTGACGCTTGAATCCTCGCTTCGTACTTTTACCTTTGAAAACGGCGATATCGCCGTCCAGATGGGCACGCCGACCGATTGCGTTTACCTGGGCGTGAATGCGCTGATGCGCCCGCGCCCGGATGTGGTGGTGTCTGGTATTAATGCCGGGCCGAACCTTGGCGATGATGTTATCTACTCCGGTACGGTTGCCGCCGCGATGGAGGGGCGCCACCTGGGATTCCCGGCGCTGGCGGTGTCGCTTAACGGGCATACGCATTATGACACCGCCGCAGCGGTCACCTGTTCTCTCTTACGCGCGTTAAGTCGCGAACCTCTGCGAACCGGACGTATTTTGAATATAAACGTCCCGGATCTGCCGCTGGATGAGATCAAAGGCATTCGCGTGACGCGTTGTGGCAGCCGCCATCCAGCGGATCAGGTGATTCCACAGCAAGATCCGCGCGGTAACACGCTGTACTGGATTGGCCCGCCCGGCGAGAAATGCGATGCCGGGCCGGATACCGATTTCGCCGCCATTGATGAAGGCTATGTTTCCGTGACGCCGCTGCATGTGGATTTAACCGCTTACAGCGCGCATGATGTGGTGTCGGGTTGGTTGGATCGTGCCGGGGTGAACAGGCAATGGTAAGCAAACGCGTACAGGATCTTCTCAATCAATTACGCGCGCAGGGCATTAAAAACGAGCAGGTGCTTGAGGCGTTGTCACAAGTGCCGCGCGAGAAATTCATCGACGAGGCGTTTGAACACAAAGCGTGGGATAACGTCGCGTTACCTATTGGTCAAGGGCAAACCATTTCTCAACCCTATATGGTGGCGCGAATGACCGAGCTGCTGGAGTTGACGCCGGCCTCGCGGGTGCTGGAAATTGGCACCGGTTCGGGGTATCAGACCGCCATTCTGGCGCGCCTGGTGCAACATGTTTGCTCGGTTGAACGCATCAAAGGGTTGCAATGGCAGGCGCGTCGCCGCCTGAAGCAGCTTGATTTACATAATGTTTCTACTCGTCATGGCGATGGCTGGCAGGGGTGGCAGGCTCGTGCGCCGTTTGACGCCATTATCGTGACCGCTGCACCGCCGGAAATCCCGGCTGCGCTGATGTCGCAGCTTGATGACGGCGGTATTCTCGTTTTGCCCGTGGGCGATGAACTCCAGCATTTAAAGCGGGTTCGTCGGCGGGGAAGCGAATTCATTATCGATACCGTTGAAGCCGTACGCTTTGTTCCGCTGGTGAAAGGCGAACTGGCCTGAGAAACAGAGTTTTCCTGGGTTTTTCAGGCAATAACAGCGTATGGTGAGCACATTTGCCGTAAACGTTCGCGGTTATCTTTAAGTCATTGGTAATTTACATATTGTTGGGGGATAAATGAGCGCGGGAAGCCCAAAATTAACCGTAAGCCGTGTTGCGGCATTATCGCTGGTTTCACTTTGGCTGGCAGGGTGTTCAAATTCCACTAATGCTCCTGCCCCGGTCAGTTCCGTTGGCGGTATGAAGAGCGCCAGCAGTAATAATTCCAGTTCCGGTATGTTAATCACGCCGCCGCCAAAACTTGGCACGTCCGCGCAGCAACCGCAAATTCAGCCGGTACAGCGTCCTGCCGTTCAGCCGACGCAGATCCAGCCTGTCGCACAGCAGCCCGTTCAGACGGTGAATGGCCATATCGTCTATAACCGCCAGTATGGCAATATTCCTAAAGGTAGCTACACCGGCGGCAGCACCTACACCGTTAAGCGTGGCGATACGCTGTTTTATATCGCGTGGATCACCGGGAACGATTTCCGTGACCTCGCGCAGCGTAATCACGTTGCCGCGCCGTATAGTCTTGAAGTCGGACAAACCTTACAGGTTGGCAACGCATCCGGTACGCCAATTACCGGTGGTAACGCCATAACTCAGGCTGATGCTTCTGCGCAAGGAATCGTCTCAAAACCTGCACAAAATTCAACCGTAGTGGTTGCTTCGAAACCGACAATTACGTATTCTGAAGATTCAGGTGAACAAAGTGCTAACAAAATGTTGCCGAATAATAAGCCTGCGACTATCGTCACAGCGCCTGTTACGGCTCCTTCTGTAAGCTCAACCGAACCGACTGCCAGCAGTACATCAACCAGCGCGCCGATTGCTTCATGGCGCTGGCCGACTGAGGGCAACGTTATCGACAACTTCTCTGCGACCGAAGGTGGCAATAAAGGTGTCGATATTGCGGGCAGTAAAGGACAGGCTATCGTCGCGACCGCAGATGGGCGCGTTGTATATGCCGGTAACGCACTGCGCGGTTACGGTAATTTGATCATCATAAAACACAACGATGATTACCTGAGTGCCTACGCCCATAACGACACAATGCTGGTCCGGGAACAACAAGAAGTTAAGGCGGGGCAGAAAATCGCTACCATGGGTAGCACCGGAACCAGTTCTACACGCTTGCATTTTGAAATTCGTTACAAGGGGAAATCCGTAAACCCGCTGCGTTATTTGCCGCAGCGATAAATCGGTGCAAAGTGGATGAAGTACTCCCCATTTGAGTCGTTGCAGCGTGCGCAGATGCCGCTGTAGCCGGCGAAATGAGTAGTCTTCAGGTGCTTTGCCCAGGGATCACGGGTAGGAGCCACCTTATGAGTCAGAATACGCTGAAAGTTCATGATTTAAATGAAGACGCGGAATTTGATGAGAACGGAGTAGAGGCTTTTGATGAGAAAGCCTTAGTAGAAGAGGAACCCAGTGATAACGACCTGGCTGAAGAGGAGCTGTTGTCGCAGGGCGCTACCCAGCGTGTTTTAGACGCTACTCAGCTGTACCTTGGGGAAATTGGGTACTCCCCGCTCTTAACGGCCGAAGAAGAAGTCTATTTCGCACGCCGTGCGTTACGTGGTGACGTAGCCTCTCGCCGCCGCATGATCGAAAGTAACCTGCGTCTGGTGGTGAAAATTGCCCGTCGTTATAGCAATCGTGGTCTGGCGCTGTTGGATCTGATTGAAGAGGGTAATCTGGGGCTGATCCGCGCCGTTGAGAAATTTGACCCGGAACGCGGGTTCCGTTTCTCAACGTATGCCACCTGGTGGATCCGTCAGACCATTGAACGGGCAATCATGAACCAAACCCGTACTATTCGTCTGCCAATCCACATTGTTAAAGAGCTGAACGTCTATCTGCGTACTGCGCGCGAGTTGTCCCATAAACTGGACCACGAGCCGAGCGCGGAAGAGATTGCCGAACAGCTGGATAGACCTGTTGATGATGTCAGCCGCATGCTGCGTCTCAACGAGCGCATTACCTCAGTTGATACACCGCTGGGCGGTGATTCTGAAAAAGCGCTGCTGGATATCCTGGCCGATGAGAAAGACAACGGCCCGGAAGACACCACGCAAGACGATGATATGAAACAAAGCATCGTTAAATGGCTGTTCGAACTGAACGCCAAACAGCGTGAAGTGCTGGCGCGTCGTTTCGGTCTGCTGGGTTATGAAGCTGCGACACTGGAAGATGTGGGCCGCGAAATTGGTCTCACTCGTGAACGTGTTCGCCAGATTCAGGTTGAAGGTCTGCGTCGTCTGCGTGAAATCCTGCAAACGCAAGGGCTGAATATCGAAGCGCTGTTCCGCGAATAAGCATCATTTCACGACAAAAAGGCCGCTCGCAGATGACGCGGCCTTTTTCTTTGCCTGCAATTTACCGTTACGCTGCCTGTGCCGTTTCATGCAAATGACGCCACAACACGCGCCCTTGCTGAAATTGAAACACCACCGTTGACCAGCGTACATGCTCACCCTGCGTTTCCCGGTAGCCTATTACCGCGCCACCGTCCCACTCCGCCAGCGATTCAATGTTATCGACAACAATCTTCAACCCCGCGCGACTGCCGCGTTGCGCCTGGAAAAAACCGGCAAGGGCTGAGTAGTCCAGAGATGCGCCGGAAAGCGTTACCATGGAAAAGTTTTTCGCAAAGCGCGCCATCAATGCTTCCAGTTCGCCTTCACCCCGGCTGAGCCAGTTTTCGATGGCGACATGTGCGTCAATAATTTCTGTGACATAGGGCTTCATGGTTTCTCCTGATGCAGATAGTGCAGTGTTTGTTGGTTATTCAGCCGCAGGGCGGCCACCAGCGATAACAAGGAAAAGGCGGCAGCGGTAATAAACGTTCCGCGCCAGGCCAGTATGGGGGGAAACAGCTGCTGTAACGCGCTCAATACGAACGCCAGCAACGTTGTCCCGAGGAAGAAGCTCAGTTGCCGGTTAAGATTCCACAACGCGCTGGCATCGGGCATCTCATGATGGGTAATCGTCAAAAAGGCGCTGCTTTGCGCGGTGCTGCTGCACAAACTTCCACCCGCGCCCATCAACGTAAATGCCACGATAACGATGCTGGCAGGCGTCTCTGGCGAAACGCCCGTTAACAGCAATATCCCGACAGCCTGTAATAAACAGCCAGTGATGATGAATGGTCGGGGGCCAAGATGGTTGAAATAGCGACCGCTAAAACAGATCGCGGCAAAAGAAGCCAGCGACCACGGGATCATCAACGCGCCGGTCATTGCCGGCGACATCCCGGCGATGCGCTGCAAATAAAACATGCCCACCACACTCACACCGATGAACATCCCCGGCACGCAGAGATAAATCAGCATGGCGAAGCGCAACAGCGAGTTACGTAGCAAGGGCAAATGCAGCAGGCGCGACGATCCGCTTGCCACAGGCTCGTCTTTTAGCCAGAGGATCGCGAGTAGCAGCGTTATCAGCGCAACAGGCAGCGTGGCGAAGAAAATCCAGCGCCAGCTAAAAGACGCTACCAGCACGCCGCCGATCGCGGGTGAGCAGGCGGGGGCCAGCAGCGCGACCAGCATCACGGCGGATGAGACTCTGGCACGTTCATGGGGTTTATATTGCTGCCAGGTTAACGCCTGGCCCACCGGGATCAGTAGCCCGCCGCCCATGCCTTGCAGTACGCGGCAGAAAATCAGACCGCCAGCGGAGCTGGCACAGCCTGCCGCCATTGCCGCGGCGCTGAATACCATCAGCGAAAAGATAAAGATCCGTCGTGCACCAAAACGTCTGGTGAGCCTTGCACTAAACGGGATCGCCAGCGTTAAACCGGCGATATAGCCGTTGCTGACCCATGCCAGCGTGGCAACGGAAGCCTGCAAGCTCACCGCCATCGCCGGAAACGCCACGCTGGCAATAAACATATTGATTAGATCGAGAAAAAAGCCCAGCAGATAAACCACCGCGACCTTGTTGCGATACACCATTTTCTGCCCTCCTGTGTGGAGGCGTAATGTAGCGGGGCGATGGGGCGGGATAAACAGCGTAGCGGGCGATATACTGTCAAAATTATTTTTACAATGATGGAACCCCGATGCTCAATTTATCGCGTATGGCTATCTTTGTTGCCGTGGTCGATACCGGCAGTTTCACCGCGGCTGCCGTTGCACTTGGGCAAACCAAAGCGGTGGTCAGCTTTAATATCCGCCAACTGGAAAACGAACTCGGCGTCACGTTATTGCTGCGCTCAACGCGGCGGTTAACGCTAACCGATGCGGGACGTGTGTTTTATCAGCGTGGTGTTGAGCTGCTTCATGCCGCAGAGACGTTGCAAGATGAGGTCCGGGCGAGCCATGTAGGTTTATGCGGTGAGCTGCGGATCACCAGCACACCGGAGTATGGCGCACTGGTTGTGGTGCCGGCGCTGGCGGCGTTTGGTAAAGATCACCCCGGTTTACGCATCCGCCATGTCGCATCGTCGCAGCATAATGATTTGATTTCAGAGCGTTTTGATGTGGCGATCCGCTTAGGATCGCTGGCGGATTCGCGCTATCACGCAGCATTGATTTCACGCTTCCTGATTGTGCCAGTGGCAACGCCCGAATGGTTGAGCGCCCATCCGGTGACCTCGCTGCAAGCGCTGGCGCAGGCGGAGTGGATTATTCACGAGCGCTTAAGCGCACCGCTGCGCTGGCAGGTTACCGATGCCAGTGGGCGCAGTGAAACGCTGGAAATCACCGCGCCTGCACGATTATCCGCTGATAGTGCGCAAGCGTTAATGGCATTCGCGCTGGCTAGTTGCGGTGTGGCGTTGTTACCGCTGTGGCTGGTGCAAACGGCGCTGGACAGCCACCGGCTTGTTCATCTGTTACCCCAATACCGCTTCGCGCAGCAGGGGGTTTATGCCGTCTATGCGGATGCGCAGCATCAGCCGGCCAAAGTCCGCGCGTTTGTGGATTTTTTGCGTGCTCGTCTGGCGTAGCGCTTAAGCCATCGCTGCACACTTAAAACGGTTTGAAAACTGCCCGGCATCGTCACTAAAGGGGAAACATCCTCAGTACATGTATGGCTTGAGCATCAGCCCGTCCCGGTAAAAAGTGCCAGAACAGCGGTTCTGGCTGGTCATCACGAACCGCTGCGCTGTTCCGGACGCGCGTTTTATATGGTGTCGCAAGGTTTTGGTTCTGCACCGTAAGTGTCGTAGATATTTCCGTGGCTGGCGCATCAATGAAAATCCCTCTCCCGTTCAGGGAGAGGGAAGAGGGGTTACAGCAGGTTTTTCAGACGGTAGATCCACTCCAGCGCCTGGCGCGGCGTGAGGCTATCCGGATCGAGGTTTTCCAGCGCTTCAACCGCCGGGTTTGTCTCTTCTGGTGCCGCCAGCAGCGACATTTGTGTGCCGTCGATCTGTGTGGCTGCAGCACTCGGCGACAGGCTTTCCAGTTCGCGCAATTTACCGCGCGCGCGCTTGATCACCTCTTTGGGGACACCCGCCAGCGCCGCGACCGCCAGGCCGTAGCTCTTACTGGCCGCGCCATCCTGCACGCTGTGCATAAAGGCGATGGTATCGCCATGCTCCAGCGCATCGAGATGCACATTCGCCACGCCTTCCATTTTTTCCGGCAGTTGCGTCAGCTCGAAATAGTGGGTGGCAAACAGCGTCAGCGCTTTGATCTTATTCGCCAGATTTTCCGCGCACGCCCACGCCAGCGACAGGCCATCATACGTTGATGTGCCGCGACCGATTTCGTCCATCAGCACCAGGCTGTTTTCCGTGGCGTTATGCAGAATATTGGCGGTTTCGGTCATCTCCACCATAAACGTGGAGCGCCCGCTGGCCAGATCGTCCGCCGCGCCGACGCGGGTAAAGATGCGATCGATAGGCC
Source organism: Kosakonia pseudosacchari (assembly GCF_015167415.1). Taxonomy (NCBI): domain Bacteria; kingdom Pseudomonadati; phylum Pseudomonadota; class Gammaproteobacteria; order Enterobacterales; family Enterobacteriaceae; genus Kosakonia; species Kosakonia pseudosacchari. The sequence goes on along the minus strand of NZ_CP063425.1, from coordinate 3,898,126 downwards.
CGATCTCCACTTTTTGCGCCGGAACATAGCTGCCGATATAGGCCAGCAGAGCAATCAGCGCGGTCTGGCGCATATAGGTACTTTTACCGCCCATATTCGGGCCGGTGATGATTAACATCCGGCGCTGCGGTGACAGGTTCAGCGGGTTGGCGATAAACGGCTCTTTCAGCACTTGCTCCACCACCGGATGGCGGCCTTCGCTAATGCGGATGCCCGGTTTTTCGCTAAAGGTCGGGCAGCAATAATTCAGGGTATAAGCACGTTCCGCCAGGTTGACCAGCACATCCAGCTCCGCCAGCGCGGCGGCGCTCTGCTGCAAATCCGCCAGATGCGGCATCAGCAGATCAAACAGTTCCTCATAAAGCTGTTTTTCCAGCGCCAGCGCTTTACCTTTGGAGGTCAGAACTTTGTCTTCGTACTCTTTCAGTTCCGGAATAATGTAACGCTCAGCGTTTTTCAGTGTCTGGCGGCGCACATAGTGAATTGGTGCCAGATGGCTTTGCCCACGGCTGATCTGAATGAAATAGCCGTGTACCGCGTTATAGCCCACTTTCAGCGTATCCAGCCCCAGCCGCTCACGTTCGCGGATCTCGAGGCGGTCGAGATAATCGGTCGCGCCATCCGCCAGCCCACGCCACTCATCCAGCTCGGCGTTATACCCCGGCGCAATCACGCCGCCGTCGCGCACCAGCACCGGTGGTGCTTCAATGATGGCGCGCTCCAGTAGTTCGCGTAATTCGCCAAATTCACCCATTTTTTCGCGCAGCGCCTGTACCGGTGCGCTGTCGATATCCGCCAGTTGGCTGCGCAGTTCCGGTAATTGCTGAAAAGCGTAACGCATGCGCGCCAGATCGCGCGGACGGGCGGTGCGCAGCGCCATACGTGCCAGAATACGCTCCAGATCGCCCACCTGGCGCAGCACCGGTTGCAGCTCGCTGGTATGTTCCTGCAACGCGCTGATGGTTTGCTGACGCTCGGTCAGCACTTTTGTATCGCGCACCGGCATATGCAGCCAGCGTTTGAGCATACGGCTGCCCATTGGCGTGACGGTGCAGTCGAGCACCGATGCCAGCGTGTTTTCGACGCCGCCCGCCAGGTTCTGGGTGATCTCCAGATTCCGGCGCGTCGCGGCATCCATAATGATGGTGTCCTGCTGGCGCTCCATGGTGATGGAGCGAATATGCGGCAGGGCGGTGCGCTGCGTGTCTTTTACATATTGCAGCAGGCAACCGGCGGCGCACAGGCCGCGCGGCGCGTTCTCTACGCCAAAACCGACCAGGTCGCGCGTGCCGAACTGCATATTTAATTGTTGGCGCGCGGTGTCAATTTCAAACTCCCACAGCGGGCGGCGGCGCAAACCGCGACGGCCTTCAATCAGCGCGGTTTCCGCGAAATCTTCCGCATAGAGCAATTCCGCCGGATTGGTGCGTTGCAGCTCAGCCGCCATGGTGTCGCGATCCGCCGGTTCGCTAACGCGAAAACGTCCGGAACTGATATCCAGCGTTGCGTAGCCAAACCCTTTGCTGTCCTGCCAGACGGCGGCGAGCAGGTTGTCCTGGCGCTCCTGCAACAGCGCTTCATCGCTGATAGTGCCTGGCGTGACAATGCGCACCACTTTACGTTCCACCGGCCCTTTACTGGTGGCCGGATCGCCAATCTGCTCGCAAATCGCCACCGATTCACCAAGGCTCACCAGCTTCGCCAGATAGTTTTCCACCGCATGATGCGGTACACCCGCCATCGGAATCGGCTCACCGGCAGACGCGCCGCGTTTGGTCAGCGAAATGTCCATCAGCTGCGAAGCGCGTTTGGCGTCGTCGTAAAACAGCTCGTAGAAGTCGCCCATACGGTAGAACAGCAGAATATCCGGATGCTGCGCTTTCAGCTTCAGATACTGCTGCATCATTGGCGTATGTGCGTCGAAATTGTCGATAGTACTCATCGGTCAGTGATGTCCATTATCGTGAAATGTATGAGTGGATCTTTTGTTGTTCTGGTTAGCGATCACTCTGCCAGGGCAGCATGATAACGAAGTCTGAGGAGCGGGGAAACAGGAAGGAAAAACCTGGCTTGCCACCCTGCGGGAAGCCAGGCGAAGCGTTACAGTGCGGCGGCTTTCGGGAAATCCACAACCGTGTCATTGACGCGGTTAATCATATTGGTAAACAGAATGGCGCTGATGGCGCTGATTATCTCGACAATCTGGCGATCCGCGAAACCAGCGTCGCGCAGTGATTCAACTTTTTCTGCCGGCAGCGTCCCGTGCGTGGTGACCACGGTTTTTACGAATTTCAGCAGCGCGTCAATGTGCGCATCTTCAGGGAATTCACCCCGGCGCAGTTGTTGCGTTTGCTCCACGCTATAACCCGCCATTTTGCCCGTTAACGTATGCGCGGCCAGGCAGTAGTCACAGCCGGAAATTTCACTGACCAGTAAGTTGATCGCTTCCAGCTCTTTTTTATTCAGCGAACTTTTTGCCAGTGCGGCATTATGTTGTAACGCCTGAGCAAGCATCTCCGGGGCAATGCCAATGGTCTGGTAGGCATTAGGTACTTTACCCATTGCTTTCTTAATGGCACCGAAAAGATCGGCGGTTTTATCGGTGGCGTTTTCGGGTTGAATGGATGTTAAACGGCTCATGATTATCTCCTGTCAGTGTATGGGGTCCGCCGTATCGGCGATGTACTCATAGTAGGGAGAAAGCGTTCGGGTAACGGTTATACATCGTCTCTATTTTTTGTCTTATCGTCTCAGAGGGAAATGTGGATAGCCTCAGCCAACTGCTTGCGATGCTGGCGCCAACATGCGCTGTGAACCTCCATTGCCGCTTTGCCGGGCGGTGGGAAGCCGACCATCAACAACTTGCGCCTGGCGTGGTGCCCTGGCATGTGGTTTTGCACGGCGAAGCGAGGCTGGTGGTAGAAGGTCGACATGTGGATGTGTGCGCAGGCGATGTGCTCCTGTTGCCTCACGGAACGCCGCATCTGCTCCAGAGCCTGGTCGAGTGGGGGCAGATGGTTCCGGCGTTAAAGCATGATAACGGTATCCTGACAGAAGTCCGCAGCCCGGCAAAAGGCGCGGCGGTGGAAGTGCTGTGCGGTGAATTTGATTTTGGCCCGCACAGCGGCTGGTTGTTCGCCCATGAAAACCATCTTATTCATCTGCAAACCAACCACTGGCAAGCCTGTCCTGAACTGGAAATGTTGCTGATGATGCTGGTGCGGGAAAGCCTCGGTTCGCTGCCGGGGAATGCGACGATTGCCAAAGGGCTGGCCGATACGCTGCTGGCGCTGATCTTGCGCCTGCTGCTCTCATTACATGAGCCGCCCGCTGGCCTGCTCAGGCTGATGAGCAATAAACGGCTTGCTCCCGCGTTGCTGGCCGTTATCGCCGATCCTGCGCACCCGTGGACGCTGGAAACGCTGGCCGAACGCTGCTTTTTGTCCCGGGCGACCTTTGCCCGCTATTTTGCCCGCAGCTATCCACTTACGCCGCAGGCGTGGCTTTCCCAACTGCGCATGGCGATGGCCTCGCAGTTACTCATTACGCAAGCGGGTTTAACTATCGACGCTGTTGCCGAACGATGCGGGTTCCTTTCGCTGTCCTCGTTTTCGAAAGGGTTTAAACGGCTGTATGGTGTGAGCCCCGCGCAATACCGCAAACGCCGAACCCATCTGCAAACGCCTCAGCCATAGCGATGGTGAATGCAAAAACGGGCTGGTAACTGGCACCAGCCCGTTTTGCTAGCGGAAAACCTTCTACGATTAAGCACCACTGCTCAGTGTCATGACGTTAAGGTCGGCGAGCCCGTCAATGGCGCTGACTAACGCTTTGAATGGCGCGGCCTGGCTGTGTTGCTCCAGCATTTTTGCCGATGCCCAGCGCTCAATCATCACGAACTGGTGGTCGTTTTCACGGTTGACATGTAGCTGATAAGAGAGACAACCTGGCTCGCCCTGCACATCGCGTTCAACGGTTTTAAGCGCCCCGGCCACTTTTTCACGGCTACCGGCATGGGCGGTGATGGTCGCAACAACTGTTACGGTATCGTTCATTTTATGCTCCTGATTTCATGAGAAAGTTCAGGTCAGTCTACGCCGCCTGCCAGCACAAAAAACCCGTTTTTGCCATTAGCTCTTTCACCGCAGGAATGAAAATCGGTATGCAACCTTAACGGCCGGTGCGTAGCGACTGTGGCGGAATACCGTAACCACGCACGAACACTTCCCGCATATGGCGACGATCGCGAAAACCGGCTTCACGGGCAATCGTGTCCAGCGAAAGCCGGCTTTGCTCAATCATGAGCCGCGCCGCTTCCAGCCGTAATCCTTCAATCGCTTTCGCTGGCGACTTACCCGTCTCCTGGCGAAACAGGCGGCTGAGCTGGCGGGCGCTCACATGCACCGCATCGGCCAGCAGCTCTACCGTCAGCGCTTTTTTCAGATTATTGCGGGCGTATTCCAGCGCACTTTGCAGCCGATCTGAGCGCGGTGCCAGCGCCAGCATTTCCGAGTGTTGCGTCTGCCCGCCGGAGCGGCGTTGATTCATCACCAGCCGGTGGGCGACAACACGGGCTGCCTCGGCACCCAGATCTTTTTCCACCATGCCGAGCGCCATATCCAGCCCGGCTGTCATCCCGGCGGATGTCCAGATGCGATCATCAATGATAAAAATACGATCGTCTTCAAGCTGAACGTCCGGATGTTGCAGCAGCAGGCTGCGGGCGTGTGCCCAGTGCGTCGTGGCGCGCTTTTTCTCCAGCAAACCCGCTTGTGCCAGCACAAAGGCACCGGTGCAGATCCCCGCGATGCGGCGCGCCTGTAACGCCGTGGTTTGCAGAAAGTGAACGATGCCGGCACTGGCCGGTTCATCCACGGGCGACAGCACACCTGCCACCAGCCAGGTGTCGATTTGCGTGACGCTTTCCAGCGGCCGGGACTCGACGCCAATGCCGGATGAGGAATAAACGGTGCCGCCAAATTCTGAGTAGACCGTTGGCTGATAAAGCGTCTCACCAGCCACAAGGTTGGCGAACTCAAACACCGTCAATGTGGACAACGCCAGCATCTGAAAATGGTCGGAAATCAGTAATCCAATTTTGTGCATCGCGACACCCTTTAACATGCGCTGGCGGCCTGCAAATCCCGGCTCCGGACGCGTAATCGTTCAGAGATCCACAAACTGCTAAGCGCCAATAGTAAAAACAGGACTGCGCTTAGCATCACACCATAAAAGCCGAACAGCGGATAGAGCCATGACGCGACCGCCGAACCAAAACCAATGCCGCAAAACATAAACGCGCTGGTCAGGGCGAGCGAGATACCGCGTGTCGTCTCAGACGCGATCTCCACGATCCGCCGTTGCTGGGTTGGCCACAGAAGATCGGTGGAAAACGCCCACAGCACCAGTAACAAATAGAGCAGCGCCAGCGTACCGGGCAGGATCATCAGCAGCAGCATATCCAGCACCAGCAGGGTAATGCCAGCGACCAGCAGCCGTTCGGCGCTATAACGGCGTGCGGCGCGGCCAACAAACAAGTTACCCAAAATCCCGGCAACACCAATCACCGTCAGCGCCACCGAAACGCTGGTGGTATCGCCTTGCCAGCGATCGCGGATTATTGGCGATATAAAGGCATACATGTCATACACGCCGGAGGTAATGAAAAAGACCACCAAAAACGCCGCCAGCGATTTGCCATCCATTAAAACCTGTCCTACCTGGCGTAAACGGATGTCCACCCCTTTAACGATGTTCGGCACCGAGAACCAGACGGCCAGCGCGGTCAGCACACTCACCAGCGCGACAAGCGCAAACAACGGTCTTGCACCCCAACTATTCGCGATCCACGCCGCCAGCGGAATGCCAACCATGCTCGCCATGGAGACGCCGAGCAGGATCGTGGCAATGGCGCTGCCGCGTTCATGTTGTGTGACAAGCTCCGCGCCGAGCGCCACCAGCACCGGGCCAATCAGCGATGCACCAAGCCCCATCACCACTCGGGAGATAACCAGCGCGGTGTAACCGGGCGCGATGGCGAAAATAAACGCCCCGAGGCCGAACACCAGCATCCCGGCCAGCACCTGGTATTTGCGCATCATCTGCCCCAAAAACACCTGCGCCAGCGGTGCGCTGATGGCAAAGGTCAGGCCGAAAATCGCGAGCAAACGCGCGCTTTGACCATCGCTCAACCCCCATTCATGGGAGATGGCGGTCAGGCTGCCCGCTACCGATAGCGCCCCCGTTGCCTGAATAAAATAGGCCAGGCTCAGCGCCCACAGCGCGCGTCGTTGCGCCAGAGATAACCGATTTTTCATCATTCACTCCCGCAGCGGGGCCGACGCCCCGCAGTTCGATCACGCCACAGGGATCGGGTTGTCGACCATCGCCTGGTTAAAGGCGTTGATCATCTCATGTTCGTTTGCGCCCGCGTTGGCGCGCGCGGGCAGTACGCTGTCGACAATGGCTTCAATGGTGTCGGTGCCCAGCTTGTCGAAGGTCTGCTGGATAAAGTCCTGCAACGGCATCGCACGGCTGTCGCCACTTTTATAGATCAGGTCGGTATCCACCCACGGCGGCGAAATTTCGATAACCTTGACGCCAAAATCCTTCAGCAAAAAGCGCTGGGACAGGGTGTAAGAGTGGATAGCGGCTTTGGTCGCCGAATAGAGCGCGTTACTGACGAGAGGTAAAAACGCCAGAATCGAACTGTTATTGATAAGCACCGCGTCCGGCTGCTGCTTCAGGTGCTCAACAAACGCCGCGCTTACCCGCACCGGGCCTAATAAATTGGTATCTAACAGCGTGGTGGCCATTGCGTCATCAAGCTCACCGGCGGGGTTGTCGAACGGCATAATGCCCGCATTGTTGATAACCACGTTGAGCGCCGGGTAGCGCGACAGCACCTCCTGCGCTGCCGCTTTGATGCTCGCGGCCTGTGTGACGTCCAGCACCACGGAATCCATGCCTGGGTTGGCTTCTGTGACGCTATCCAGCAGCGCTTTTCGCCGCCCGGAGATGATCACTTTATTGCCCAACTGATGAAATTTTTCCGCCATCGCGCGGCCAATGCCTGACGTGCCGCCGGTAATAAAAATCGTATTGCCTGTCAGTTTCATAAAGAAAGCCCTCTGTTTGAAATGGATGTTCAGTGTGTGGTTGCCGGGCGGTAGCGCTCAGCCGGTACGTTACTGGAGAGATTGGGCAGCATGGCCTGTCGGCGCTGTTCCATTGCCAGCCAGTCCGCGTCGTTGTGCAGTGAAGGGATAGTGACGAGTTCGCCTTGCGCGAAACCAACCAGTGCGGCGTCGACCAGGTCGTAAGCACTCATCACAATGGATTTATCCAGCTGTTCCAGCGGCAAGCCGCCGTTGTCCCAGAATGGTGTTGCCGTTGCTCCCGGTAACACCGCTTGGATCTGAATGCCTTTATCAGCCAGTTCATGATGCAGCGACTGGCTAAACGCCAGCACAAAGGCTTTTGTTCCGCCATAGACTCCATTCAGCAGTTCCGGCGCGATGCCGACAATCGAAGAGATATTGATAATGGCGCCCGCGCCGCGCGCCACAAAACCGGGAACGACGGCGTATGTGAGGCGAGTCAGCGCAGTGACGTTGAGGTTAATCATCGCTTCCATTTGATCAACATCGCTGGATAACAGCGGTGTGTGCGTCCCGACGCCGGCGTTGTTCACCAGCAGCGTGATGCTGGCATCCTCACGCAGCTTCGCTTCCAGCGCCCGCAGTTGTTGGGCGTCGTTTAAATCGGCGGCGACGGCTTCCACATTGCGGGCGGTATCTGCCGTGATGTGGCTGGCCATCTGGTTCAGACGGTTTTGGTTACGGGCGACGATAATCAGGTCATAGCCCATTCTGGCCAGGCGGTTGGCGTAAATCGCGCCAATACCGGTTGATGCGCCGGTGATAACAGCCGTGCCTTTGTGAGGTTGTGTAGCGATGGTCATGCGAGACTCCTTAGGTCAGCAATGAATGCGATGGAAGAATCATAAGCAAACCTTCAGTGTCTTAAATGACGTTTATAGGCGTGATTTGGGACATGTGGTAACACATGTCGTCGTGGTGTTTTCTTAGCAAGGAGGCCTGGCGACTGCGCTTTTCAAAGGACGGGCGGAGAGTTGTCTACGCTTAAAAGAAACAGCATGGTGAGGAGCGCGGATGAGCAAGAAGATTATGCAGGAGTACCTGGTGCTGGGCGGCAAGCATCATGGCGAGGTGTGGCGCGGGGTTTACCCGGCCATGGGGTTGAACTTATCAAAGCATGATGAGCGTTACGGGCAATTTTTCGACCGGGAAGGGCAGCAGAAAATTGAGCTGTCACGCAAGGAGCAATATTTCATCTCTGAGTGGATCTCCCCGCAAGGCCAGACTTTTTTGTTAGCCACGGCGGAGGATCTCACGGAATTTGATATTGAAGAGGAGATTGAGCGGATTACGCCGCCGCTGCGTCCGCTCGATGGCGCGGTAGAGGACTGGATTTAAGCGTTGGCGAAAAATCCACGGTGGCCCGTGGATTTTTTTAGCATGGATGTGCTGACGACTTTCCGGATATCACTATTATTTATTCCAATACTCTGGTTATATTTTCCAGGTAATTCATAAAACACACTTTAAATCCTTCGCGTTACGTAATGCATTTATCAATATTATTAGGTGAGCCTTTAAAGTGGTGAGTTAATAATGAAATTGAAATTTAGGATTATATTATTTTTTATTAGGAATACAGATTACAGAACAATGTAATATCGATCTGTTTTCGTATTAATTCTGCGAGATAGATCAAATAGAGGGCAATTCCTGATGGACACAAATATTCGCTCTGCACGACTATTGTTGTCGATGTAGAGCCTCTGCGTCATCTCCAGGGAATAATTGAGATAATAATTAGAACTTTGCTTATTAAGCATTCTCCCGCTTCTTCATAGTTTTTATTTATGAAGAAGCGGATTTCTTCACGTAACGCACGCCACTAACTTATTTGCTTTCTATTTACAAAGGGAATTTTCAATGAAGAAAACATTGCTTGTACTGTTTATCTCGGCCGTTTGCGGTAATGCCTGGTCGCAAAACCTGACGGTTGAACAGCGCCTGGCTCAGCTGGAAAAACAGTTACAGGAAAATGCTAACGAACTTGCACAGACCAAAGCGGCATTAAAAAAGTATCAACAAACCGAATCTGAAAATAAAAGCAATAAGCCTGTAACGACTGTCGTTAATAAACAAATCACAAACAATGCGGTAGCGGGGAAAACAGCGCCAACGCTGAAAGAGATTAGCGATTTCGTCAAAGACGATATCGGTTTTAGCTATTCCGGCTATCTTCGTTCCGGTTGGGGCGCTGCCAGCCATGGATCGCCACAGCCATATGCCGTGGGATCCGTCGGGCGTTTTGGTAATGAATATTCCTCGTGGTTTGATCTGCAATTCACCCAACGCGTCTATGATCACAACGGAAAAACGGCCCATGCGGTGGTGCTGTTCGACGGCAATGTGGGCGAGCAGTATGGCGACGCCTGGTTTGATAAAGATGCTGAAAGCCGATTGCAATTTTCTGATATTTACCTGACCACCAAAGGGTTTCTTCCCTTTGCGCCGGAAGCCGATTTTTGGGTTGGTAAACACAACTTACCGAAATATGAAATCCAGATGCTGGACTGGAAAAGCCACCTCACCGAGAGCGGCGCAGGCGTGGGCATTGAAAACTGGCAACTCGGCGTAGGGCAGATCAATGCCGCGCTGGTGCGCCAGGATTTGAATGCCCATGCGGTGAGCTATCCTGCCGCCAGCGAGGCGATGCAGGTGAATACCAATACGCTCGATGTGCGCTACAACAATATCCCCCTGTGGGATAACGCGACGCTTGCTCTGCTTGGCCGTTATTCGGTGGCGAATAAATCCGACACCTATAAAAGCCGCGAGGATAATGGCAGTTACTACAGCATTAAAGACGCGTGGCTGGCCGGTGTCGTTGTTCGTCAGACGCTTAGCGCGGGCGGTTTTGAGGAGTTTACCGTACAGGCGGCGGATAACTCGCTGGCCAGCGGCTTTGCTCAGCCATTTGGCCCCAGCCCAACGTATGGTTATGGCGACAACTACTACGGCGAGCACAGCTATGGCAAAGCGTTTCGTCTGATCTCGCAGGGCGAAGCGTACCCGTTCTCACAAGTGGTAATGGCGCATGCGCTGATCTACTCGGCAGGTCACGATATTTACAGTTACGATACCGGCGCGCATACGGATTATCAGAGCTTCCGTGCGGTGGTGCGCCCGGCGTGGATTTGGGACAGCTACAATCAGACCGGGGTTGAGCTGGGATGGTTTACGCAGACCAACAAACAGCAGGGCGTGAATTACCATGAACAGGGTTATAAAACCACGCTCTACCACGCGCTGAAAGTCGATACCAGTCTGCTGGCCTCGCGACCGGAGATCCGTTTTTATACGACGTATCTGCGCGCGCAGGATAACGGCATCAGCCATTTCCAGTTTGGCGACCAGAAAAAAGATCAGTTAGCGGTGGGTGTTCAGGCTGAAGTGTGGTGGTAATAGCTAAGGGTTGCGGCGCAAAGGCGCGCCGCAACGCCGGTGTTAAATATCCAGAAAGCTTCCCAGCCGGTAGCCGCGTTCGGCAATCGCATATTTCAACGACAGCGAAGTCAGCACGTCCAGTTCCGTTAAGCGCGGGTAACAGTAGCTGCTCTGGCGCACGGTATTATCGATAAACGCCGGGTGGCACATGATCTCCAGCGAGGTTTCTCCCCGTGCAGTCGAAGCATCCAGTGCCTGTAAAAAGAGCGCTTCGGAAATCGCGTCGCCGTAAAACTCGCTGCTAAAACCCTGGGGTGTGCGCAGGGTATCGGGTAGCGCGAAGTCGGGCGGCAACGCGGGACGATCGATGCGTAGCGCCACGCCGCGCTCTGTGGCGAACGCTGCAACGACAGGCAGGAGCTGCGGGATCATATGCACATGGTGATGGCTATCCAGATGCGTCGGTTCCCGGCCAAACAGGGCGATAAACCGCTGATACTGCGCTTCCAGTTCACCGGCTATCTCTTCCAGCGGCAGCGTATCTTCCTGCGCCATCTGCCAGATCCATTTCCCCAGTTGCCCGTCACGCGCAAGGCCTGGCATGGGCGTCAGCGGTTTACCTAACGTCAGTACAAAGTGCATGCCGACACCGAGCGAGGGTTCTCGCTCGCACAGCCCGGCGGCGTGTTCCACGGCATCACCGTTGACCAGCGCAGTCGTTGAGGTGACAACACCATGACGAAAGCTGTCGATAATGCCGTAGTTCTGCCCTTTGCTGAGGCCAAAATCATCCGCGTTAACAATCAGTAAGCATTCCATAGCTTGCCCCGGTTAGTGATGTTCCGCTTTCAGTTGCGCAAGGGTAGTGGCAAAGTTTGGCAGCCACTTTTCGTGAGCGAGGAGCATTTCACGCGCCAGAATTTCCGCGTCGCGATCGGAGTGGATCAGCGGACTCAGGCTTAGCGCCAGCAGGACATCGTTCAGTTCGCCGCTGAGCGCCGCTTTGCTGGCTGCCACTTCAAAGCCTTTAATGGTGTAGATAAGCCCCAACACTTTCTCATCAAAGTGGGTGACTCGCGGGTGCGGTGTCGCGCCGTTGCGCCCCAGCGTACAGGTCATCTCTACCGCCCAGTCCGCCGGGATATTATCGATATGTCCATGATGCGGAATATTCACATAGTGCTCGGTTTGCTTATCGTTATAGATAGCGTTAATCACTTCGCAGGCCGCATCGGAATAGTACGCGCCGCCGCGCTGCTCAAGCTCTTTCGGTTTCACCTTCAGCTCAGGATCTTTGTACAGCTCAAACAGCTGTTTTTCGACTTTCTGTACCACCTGCGCCCGCGCGCCGCCTTTGTAGTACTCGCCCATTTCAATTGCCAGCATCTCTTTTTGCTTAACGTAATAGAGCAGATAAGAGCAGGGCAGCAGATTAAGCGAGCGGATCAATCCTTCGCTAAACGGCAGGTCGAAAATGTTCTTCACCGAGGAGGCTTTCAGCCTGCCGGAGGCCACACCGTCGAGCAGTTCCGCAAAGCGCGACTCACCATTAACCAGCACATCTTTAATAAACACCATGTGGTTAAGGCCAAACAGATCCATGGCAACATCATCGCTGCTGCTTAAGCCCAACACGTCATGAATAAACATCTTCATGCCGACAGGAATATTGCATACGCCGATAAACTTTTTAAAACCGGTATGGCGATACACCGCTTCTGTCACCATTCCCGCCGGGTTGGTGAAATTAATCACCCACGCATCCGGACAGATCTCTTCCACATCTTTGATGATGTCGAAAATAACCGGAATGGTGCGCAACCCTTTAAACAAGCCGCCCGCGCCGTTGGTTTCCTGACCCAGATAACCGTGGCTAAGCGGAATACGTTCATCCAGTTCGCGGGCTTTCAACTGGCCAACGCGCAGTTGCGTGGTGACAAAGTTCGCCTCGTGCAGCGCTTCGCGGCGGTCCAGCGTTTTAAAAAGTTTTAGCGGAATACCGGCTTTATCAATCATGCGCTGGCAAAGATCGAAAATAATATCCAGCTTCTCTTTTCCGTCCTCAACATCGACCAGCCATAATTCGGTGACCGGCAGTTCGTGGTAGCGCTTAATAAACCCTTCCAGTAACTCCGGGGTGTAGCTACTACCGCCGCCGATGGTGACGACTTTTAATTTCTGCTTCATGATTTCTCCCTTCGTGTCAGACACGGTGGTGTAAAACGTTCAGCCCGCTCGCCGTTACTGGTTGATTTCCGTTAACCTTTTTCGGTAGCTATTGGGGGTGAATGAGGTCATTTTCTTAAATGTTTTAATAAACAGGCTTGGGCTGCTGTAACCCGACTCATAAGCAATATCGGTGACCGAATAGTTGGTCATTTCCAGCTGCTTTTTCGCGAAATCGATGCGAATTTCATTAATGATCTGCATCGGCGTTTTACGGTAATAGCGGCGGGTGGCGCGGGTCAGATACTCCTGCGATTTCGCCGCCAGCTGCACCATATTTTCCATCGCGTTTTCGCCAAACTGCGTTTTATCGTGCATTGCCTCAATAGTGGTTTTTAACCACTGCGGTGTGTCATCCACTACCTGCTCTTCGCGGTAATGGCGCAGGCGGTTAATGACATAAAAAGTCACCGCTTCGATAAACTCGTCCAGCCCGGTTTCGCGGAAATTGAGTGAGGCGATAACGGTTTCCACATAGCTCAGAAACGCGCTGCTGGCGCGGTAGGCCTGCGAGGCGACAAAACAAAAGGGCAGCAGGGCGAGATAATGCTGTTCAAAAAAGCGTTTGCTGATCCCCACATTGAGAATACGCGTCGCGCCAAATTCATAAAAACTTTGGTGGTGCGAACCGAGCGGGATAAAAACGAAATCGCCGCGTTCAAGCAGCACGCGCTTACCGTTAATCTCCTGGTAATAGCGGCCGGTTAATACCAGCGTGAACTCGTAGTAGTCGTGCTGATGCAGCCCGCTGGCGCTCTCCGTCTTGTTGTAGATAAACACATGGAAATTTTTACCGTTAAACAACTGCTGTTCGTGAACGGTTTTGATTCCCAGCGTGTTAATCGAAGGCTGCATTATTGACTCCTTGTTATTTCCGTTTTTCGTGAAGCTCAATCAGTTCCGTTATCAGCTCGCGCGCCAGCATTGACGTCATCAGATGATCCTGCGCATGCACCAGCACCAGGCTCACTTTCATCCGGCCTTCGCCCTGATCGCTTTCAATCAGTTTAGTCTGCACCAGGTGTGCCTCATTGAGCGCCAGTTTTGATTGCTCCATCAGCGCTTTTGCGCCGTCAAAATCACCCTGTTTCGCCTGCTTCAGCGCGGTGTACGCCAGGCTGCGCGCGTGACCCGCGTTGATGATTAAGCCCATTACCACTTCTTCAAGCTCATCGGCTGGGGTGGTGCTCTCCTGCACGGTATCGAAATCGAACATCGTTGCTCCTCACGTGGTTTCCGGCGGGTAAAACCCGCCGGGTTCGGTCAGAATTTCAGTGCATTAGCGATATCTTCTTCGCTCTCTTCCTGCTCAATGGCGTTCTGCGCTTTGTTGGCGACCATCACGAACGGCAGGTAAACCAGCGTTGCAATGCCTAAGTTGAACAGCGCGAGCAACAGCGCGGCGATGCTGCCGTTGGTGTTAAAGAAGGCGCCCAGGCCGGTTGGCATTGTCCACGGTGCAATGTTGGTAATCGGTGGAATAACGCCGGTGTAGTAGGCCAGCAGCGTAATGGCGGCAAGAATTGGCTGCACCAGAATGAAAGGAATAAACATCACCGGGTTCATGATGATCGGCAGACCGAACAAAATCGGTTCGTTAATCTGGAACAAGCCGGAAGGCAGCCCCAGTTTCGCCACCTGGCGGTAATCCGCGCGGCGTGAAGCGAGGAAGATGGCAATAATCAGCCCCAGCGTTGCGCCGCTGCCCCCCAGGAAGATGTAGGAGTCGAGCATCGGTTTCGCCCAGACATGGAACGTTTTACCCGCAGCCAGCGCCGCCTCAACCGAGCCATATTGTTGATAGACAGAAATATTTTCCAGCGCCCACGGCGTCATGATGCCGCTATCCAGCGCGGTCAGCGCCAGCGAACCATGGATGCCGAAAAACCACAGCAGCGGCACAAACAGTACATATGCCCAGCCTACCACGCTGCCCAGCGACGCCAGCGGCGTGGAGATGGTGTCCATGATGATTTGATGAAAATTGGTGCCGTAGTGATTCAGCGCCCAGGCGATAATCCCCATAATCGACAGAATAATAAAACCGGGGATCAGCGCGGAGAACGAACGCGCCACCGACGCCGGCACGCTGTCTGGCAGGGTAATCACCCAGTTGCGGCGCACAATAAAGGTGAACATTTCCGCCACCGCCAGGCCAATAATAATCCCGGAAATAATATTCGCCCCGCCTAACCAGTTTGCGCCAACGGCGTAAGATTCACCGACGCTATACGGGGTGACGGTCATAAACGCGGCTATTGATAACAACCCGGCGGCCAGTGCATCCACTTTGCGCTCTTCAGCAAGCGACATGCCGATAAAAAAAGGTGCCATCAGCGACATAATGCCCAGCGTACCGTTATACACATTGCCGCCGATGCCTTTAAAACTGTTCAGCGTGTCAATGGTCGAGGCATCCAGCCGAATACCCAACGAATAAAAAAACGATCCTTCGCCAAAACTCAGGAACACGTTATTAATTAAGACAAACATCGCCCCGGCGAGGGTCAATGGCATTAAGCGGATAAAGCCGTTTTTAATGGCGTTAACATGTGGCTGTTTGCCGATTTTTACCGCAAAAGGCACCAGTATCTTTTCAAGTGAAGCAATGGCATTACTCATAGAAAAATACCCTTAAATACCGCAATGCAACATTGCGGTGAATGTGTGGGATCACTGTGTGATAAGCGAACGCAAAACGTTTAATTGGCGGCGGCTTTTTTTATTGCCGCCACGGCGGCCTTCAGAACACCTAAACCATCGACTTTGCCGTACAGCGAGGCGTCAATCACTTCGACAGGCTTATTGGGAAGCAGACGCTGGATATCCGGTAACATCCAGGCGATTTGTGGACCTAATAAAACAACATCGGCCTGCGGGCCTTTTTCGCTGGCGAGCGTCTCAGGAAATGCTTCAATAATGACCGGGACTTCATATTTTTCCGCCTGGGTGCGCATCTTCGACACCAGCAATGACGTCGACATGCCCGCAGAACAAAACAGGTAAATATGTTTCTTTTCCATAAAAACGACCCTCATTGTCCGATGATCCGCCAGCCTGACTCGTTTATCTCTCTTGCGGCTGGCGGTGCGCTTAACCTAAATGACTTTTTTCTTCGGTTGAAACAAGTATACGGGAGGGTTATCGGTGCGGGTATTTCATAAGGCTCCAAAATTGTCTCTGGTTGACCTGGTGCTTTGCGGACCTTCACATTTTGGGCAATTTATCGCTAAAGAGGTGGGTCAGGCGGGAATAAGTACGGCTCAACTATTTCTGGATTGCGCTGCACAGCCGCGTTTAAAGAGGCGGTGAGGCGCCGCCATCACGCGGCTGGCAATGGCGGCAACACGCATTATCTCTGCAGGGCGACTAAGGCTTTCGCCACGGCTTCGGAACTGGCCGGGTTTTGCCCGGTGATGAGCTTCCCGTCTTCGACGACAAACGGTGCCCAGTTTGGCCCTTTGGCATACTTCGCGCCGAGTGCTATCAATTCGTCTTCCACCAGAAACGGCACTACGTTGGTCAGCTCAACATCCGCTTCTTCGCCGTTGGTAAAGCCGGTTACTTTACGGCCTTTTACCAGCGGATCGCCGGAAGGGGTTTTCACATGACGCAACACGCCCGGCGCGTGGCAGACAAAACTCACCGGTTTACCGGCACGTTCAAATGCTTCAATCAGCGCAATCGACGTGTCGGATTCCGCCAGATCCCACAGCGGGCCGTGACCACCGGGGTAAAAGACAGCGTCAAAATCCGCGGCGCGTATGCTATCGAGTTTAACGGTGTTAGCCAGCGCCTGCTGGGCTGCCGGATCGGCTTTAAAACGATGGGTCAGTTCGGTTTGAAAATCCGGCAGATCGCTTTTCGGATCCAGCGGTGGCTGGCCACCGGCGGGCGAGGCGAGCACAATCTCTGCGCCCGCGTCTTTGAACACGTAATAAGGGGCGGCGAACTCTTCAAGCCAGAAGCCGGTTTTTTTACCGGTATTACCCAGTTCGCTGTGGGATGTCAGCACCATTACTATTTTCATGTAACCTCCGTGGTGATGCGTTATCAGCGGCATTACCGTTGCCATACTGAATGAAAACGTCGTTCAGTAAGCATAGCGATGAATATTGGCTTTACCGGGATTGTCGGAAAACTCCGGCGATAAGCCTTATCGCATTCACACTTTATTACACGTTGCTACATCGATAATTATTTTCTTTAATGCACGCCATCGCTGAAAAATATTTTTACCCAGTATTATTGCCCATTTTTTCTTTTATTCAAAGAAATGTCTAATCCTGTAAATAAAGCCAGTCTGACAAAGTTGTTATTAAACTGTCAGCCGCTGGTCAGCATGCGCTGCGTAATATTGCTTACGTTGAAACATGATGAGTAAAACCTCTTTTATGCGGAGCTTTATTATGAAAACCATTATGAATACTATGCTTGCTGCAACACTGTTTAGTGCCATCTCTTTCGGCGCGTTTGCCGCGCAACCCGTCACTGACGCTAGCGGCCTGGTGCCGATGGGCACCATTTCAATTGCTAAAGCGGGTACGGTCGCGGATCTCGAAGCGCAAGTTCAGCAAGCGGCTGAAAAAGATAACGCGAAATACTATAAAATCATCTCCGCCGGTGGCGATGAATATATTTATGGCAATGCGATTCTGTATAAATAATGCATTGCAATTCACCCCGGTCTTTCATTCGCTAAAGACCAGGGTGAATTATTGAGACATTGAAAAGGGCGCCGCGCAGGGCGCCTTTTTGCTGGCTATGATTTTCGTTGTTCGCGCGCCAGCAGGTAGAAACAGAGTAGACCGGCGCAAATACTCATGTTTTTGGTGAATTGAATCACTTGCCCGGCTTGCTGGGGGCCGCTTGCCGCCCAGAATTGATGGAACATAATACTGGTGAGCAAAATATAGAAGATCCACAACAGTGATATTTCTTTAACCCGATAACCCATAATAAATGCAATGCTGCCACCCAGCTCAATGGCAATGGCAAAAATGATCATCAGTTTGCCAATTAACATATCGCCAAACGGCGTTTTTAACACGTTATCGGTGAAGTTGATTATCTTTCCGCTGCCGCTATATAGAAACAGCGGCGTAATTAAGATACGGGCAATGATAATAATTGTGTGGCTGTTCATGCGCGGTTCCTTGAATAAGAAAAAACCAATGAGTGGGCATGAGCAGTATATTGGCGCAACCCTGACGGCCGAATGACGCCACTCTGTCAAAGCTGTCAGGGATAATGGCTGGCGCTATTTTTTAAGCGCCAGCGTGAAGCCAAAGGTATTTTCGCCGTTCAGGCTGGTGGCAAAGACATCACCACCGTGCATTTGCGCCACCGCTTTGACAATCGACAGGCCAAGCCCGTGGTTGGTATCGCTTTGCGTTCTGGCGTGATCGGCGCGGTAAAAGCGCTCAAACAATCTTTCCAGGTGGTGGCTTTCAATGGCATCGCCGTAATTTTTAACGCTCACCGTCGCATGCTGGTCATTGCTGGTTAAGGTGACCGTAACCTGGCTGTTTTCATAGGCGTAGCGGGCGCTGTTTTCCAGCAAATTAGCGAGTGAGCGGGTAAACAGTCGCCTGTCGACGCAGATCTGAACATCACCTTCGATCAGCAACTGCAAATGGCGATCGGTGAACGACGGTTCGGTATATTCGGCCGTTTTTAACGCTTCCTCACGCAGCGATACTTCCGAAAGCTGCGCCGGATGCTTACCGGTTTGCGCATGGGACAAGAACAGCATGTCGTTGACGATCGACGTCATGCGGTTCACCTCCTCAAGATTTGATTCGAGGCAGGCTTCGAGTTCCTCATGGCTGCGCTTGCGCGAAAGGGCTAATTGCGTCTGGCCGAGAATGCTTGAGAGCGGCGTTCTCAACTCGTGCGCCACATCGGCGTTAAAACTTTCCAGTTGTCGCCATGCGGTTTGCTGGCGGGCGAGCACGCCGTTAAAGGCTTCCGCCAGGCCCTGCAACTCCTGCGGCAGCGCGGTGGCATCCAGCCGCTGACCGTCAATCCCCGGCGCCAGTTCACGCGCCTGCTGGCTGAGGAGTTCCACCGGCTGCATCCCCTGGCGGGAGATGACAAAGCCTAAAAAGGTCACAAACAGCACGCCCATGGTGGTGATAAAAATCAGCACCTGGGTAAATTCATTCAGCGTGCCCATATACGGCGTGGAGTCGATAGAAACCACAAAATGCAACGGCGTCACGCCATCGCGGTAGCGAATGGTTTTCGTCAGAATAAACAACGGACACTGGTCGGTTTTGTCCCGGTTAACGCGGCTGAAGCCATCGGTAAGGGCATTAAGATCGATCTCTTTTGGCGGCTCGCCACCGACTTGCAGCGCCGGATCGCTGCTTAAAATCCAGTAGTGAACGCGCCCGCCTTCCGAGTTACTCAGGCTCATCAGCTTGGTTTTGAGTTCATCCAGTTCATGGTGATTAAACTTGGAAACGATCAATGGCTCCACCAGCGAGTAGCGGAACATCAACTCGTTATGCATCTGTTTATTCAGCGATTCGCGCAGCGACTCCCGCAGGCAAAGCGCATAGGCGAGGGCAATACATAAGGTGACCACCGCAAACGTTAGCGCCAGTTTGCGGGAAATAGAACGGTTAAACATACGCACTCATTTTGCCGGGATCGTCGTCGCGATACTCAAGGATGTAACCCATTCCGCGCACGGTGTGCAGCAGCTTCTCTTCAAACGGGGAGTCGATTTTGGCGCGTAAACGTTTGATCGCGACTTCGACAATATTGGCGTCGCTTTCAAAGTTCATATCCCAGACCTGCTCGGCAATCATCATTTTCGACAGCACTTCCCCCTGGTGCCTGGCGAGCAGACTTAACAGGGCAAACTCCTTTTGCGTCAGGTCGATGCGCATACCGTTGCGGTAAACTTTGCGCGCGAGCAGATCGAGTTGCAGGTTGTGGACCTGCAACTGAGAAATATCGAGCCCATCGGTTGGTCGGCGGCGCAGCAGCGCCTGAATGCGGGCCACCAGCTCAATCAGCGAAAACGGTTTGGTCAGGTAATCATCCGCGCCCAGCCGCAGCCCTTTTACCCGTTCATCAAGCGAACCGCGCGCGGAAAGCATCAGCACTGGCGTCTGTTTCAGCTTGCGCAGGCTGGTGATAACGGTATACCCGTCCATCGATGGCAGCATGACATCAAGGATAATGGCGTCGTAATCCATCTCTGTTGCCAGAAATAACCCTTCGCGCCCGTCTGCGCAGACATCGACGTTGTAACCTTGCTCGCGAAGCGCGGTGTTGATGTAAGACGAAATTTTCTCTTCATCTTCGATTAAAAGGAGTTTCATGACGCTGGCCCTGATGAGTACCCATAACTGACGCCAATAATATAAAGCGTTGCCGCTAACAATTGCCTGACCGTTAACTGACAATTTTGTAAGCAAAAGATGTTGCAACGAATAAAATTCCCGCCTGGTGCGTTTACGGGGTATCTGCAATCGGGAGAATCCATTTATGAAACGCATCATTCCGACCATGATGATTGGCCTTTTAAGCGCGCCGGGATCACAGGCAATGCCGCTCAGCTACCGCATCGCCACGCCGGCAACCACGGTCGCGCTCTCCTGGCACGCCTTTGGCGGCGTGTCACAGGCGCATCTTGACGGCGTAAGTGGCGACGTAACGCTGAATCCGGCACAGGAGAGGGAGGATCGCATCAGCGTGACGATCCCCGTTGCGACACTTATCGCCTCTAACAGCCTGTTGACCTACCAACTAAAAAGCAGCCTGTTCTTTGATGCGGAACGCTATCCGACCATCGCCTTTAGCAGTAGCCGGGTGGTGGATTTAGGCGACGGCCATTTCCGGGTTTTTGGTTCGCTGGCGGTAAAAAATGTTCGCCGCCCGGTGATCCTCGACGCCACGCTGCAAAAACAGGGCAGGGAGGATTCGGGGCAACTTTCGCTGCATGCCACCACCGCTATCTCCCGTTCGGCATTTAACATGGATAAGTTCGCCATGCTGGTGGACGACACGGTAACGATAAATATTGAAATCCATGCGCAAGCCCGCCAGCCAGCGTAAGCCGTGGCGGGCAGGATTTATGACAGCGCGGTCTGCAGCGCCTGCGCGTGCTGTGACAATTGCGGCGGTGGATTTCGGCCTATCAGCACAAATTGATAGCCGCGCTGATGCCACCAGACGAGGTGCATATCGTGGCGATTTTCAGGCGTTAAGGCGCGCGTTTCAGCATGTCGTTCAGGCGAAATACACAGCGCCATCGGGCCATATTCCGCATCCATCCAGGCGATTTGCGCAATCGAGGTGCTGTCATAGCGCAGCATGCGCACCATTTTGAGTTCTGCGCCGGTCAGGGCAAGCTGCGCCACCTTCACGTTTAAGCCAATATCCTCCGCCGTGCGCGCCAGCCCGCGCTGCAAAGCAATGGGCGAGCTGTCTGCATCCAGCAGCGTTTCCGCGCTATACAGCGACATGTATTGCGCTTCAAGATCGCGGATTTTCTCACTCTCATCACGCGCTGCCGCCAGGGGTTTTGCGAAGTAGCCTAATCCGCTGCCGATAACTAAAAAACTGAGCGATGCGGCAATCAGTGAACGGCGGCTGACGCCCGCGGAAGGGCGGGGCGAAGCCAGCAGCGCGTTTAATCGCGCCTGCATTCGCGCTTCGGGGGCAGCATTTAGCAGCGGTGCGAACGCTTCGGCGAAATCCGCCCGATCCTGTTTTAGCGCCCCGGTACGGCTGGCGAGCTGGTCGTCTTGTGCAAGCTGGCTTGCAAATTGTTGCGCATCCGCTTCGCTCATCTCGCCATCGAGCCAGGCGACAATCGCGTCATCCTGGTAGGGCGGTGTAAATGTTCTGGGGTTCATGAGCGTTTCTCCTCGGCTTTGGCCGGCATAGTGGCTTTTTTCGCCAGCGTCGCGCGTGCGCTCGCCAGACGGCTCATGATGGTGCCAATCGGCACGGCGAGCGTGTCTGCCGCTTCCTGATAGGTAAACCCTTCGACATAAACCAGAAATACGGTATTGCGCTGCGCCTCCGGTAGGGCGCTGACGTGCTGCATAATTTTCGCGTAATGCCGCCGCGCGTCATGCTGGGCGTGGGTATCCGCCGCCAGCAGTTCGTCGCTCTCCACAAAGCCTTGCCCCATCCGCACGCGACGGGCGCGCAAATCAGAGATCCAGATCGAGTGCAGTATGGCGAACAACCAGCTGTCTATGCGCGTGCCGGGGGTAAATTGCGCACTCTTTTCGAGTGCGCGAACGCAGGTCGACTGCACCAGTTCTTCGGCAACCTCGCGGTTGCGCGACAGAACCAGCCCGTAGCGCCACAGGCGTGTCAGATGTGCAGCAAGTTGCTGGCGAACGTCACTGGTGGTGATTTTGCGCTCCTCGCAGCGGTAGTCAGGATTCAGGGTGACCATTAATCGCCGCCTGCAAATCGCGATACTCTTCGCATTGCACGCCGCATAGCGTGGCGATGGTCTTCAGTTGCTCTTTTGCCAGATCCGGGCGGCCTTTCACCAGCCACGCTTCACCGAGATATTCACGCACTTTCGCATACTGCGGGTTGAGCGCCAGCGAACGCTGATAATAGCCAATGCCTTCATCGGTGCGACCCAGTTTGCGCGTGGCGTAACCCCGGTAGTTCCAGGCTTCGGCGGTATTGGCGTTTTTCAGCGTATCCAGCAGATTCAGCGCCGCCTGATACTCCCCCTTTTTCGCCAGATGGTAAGCATAACGGGTTTTATCGTCGTCACTAAGGCGGCTGCTTTTTTCCGCCACACACTGTTTGAGCGTGCTGTCATAAACCTGCCCGCTCGGGCAGTCTGGCGTTTTACTGTTGGTATTATCGTCTCCGGCGGCAAAAACCTGCGCGGCAGGCAGCAAAAATAGCGACAGCAACAGCGGGGCGAGCGTTCTCATGTGAAGTTCCTTCGGTAGCGTGAGTAGTGAGTTAACGCCGCAATAGCTATTTCTATTCGAAAAAAATCACCTTTCCCGCAAAGCACGACTGAGGCTGGCGACATCACCGTTACGTCATACATCCGGTTTATACTTTCATACGGCTTGTCGCGGTAATGTGAATCTCTGATTCGGCGGAGGGGAAACCATGCGTGTTAGCGGGCAGCAAGGCGAATTAACGGCGTTAGCGGTGGCGGGCAGCTATGTGGTGTTGCTGGGCTGGGATATGCCAGAACAGCACATCCTCGCCGGTAATATTCTCGGTTTCGCCATTCAGCGCACGCGAAAAAGCGACGGGGAAGTTATCTGGTTAAGCGGCATGAAAACTTTCGCCAGTGTCGAGCCGACGCCCGCGCCGGGCGTGCCGGTCTCCTCGTTCAGACACCCTTTCCAGACCTTTCAATGGTCTGATTACAGCGTTGCGCCCAACGCTGAATATCGCTACAGGATTGTCGCCATGCGCGGGCCTGCCGGGGCGTTAACGCCGGGCGAAGCGGTGGAACTTTCGCTATTAACCGAGCCGGTGGATAACGGCGAGCACGCGATCTTCTTCAACCGTGGGGCGATCGCCTCCCAGGAGTATGCCCGCCGCTTTCACAATGCCAGCCCGGCGGAGATTGGCGATGCGGCCTGGAAGTGGCTGTCGCGCGGCCTGCTGGAAGGGCTGGAGCGGTTTATCGGCCAGGCGGATAAAGGTGATGAGCTGCACGGTGCCATTTTTGAATTCAAAAACAGCCACATCTATGAAGCGTTAAAAAGCGCTGCCGCGCGCGGCGCGACCGTGAGCGTGATTTACGATGGCGACTCGCAGCGCGAGTCCAATGAAAAACATCTGGCGCACAGCGGCATCGAGGCGCTGACGCATGCCCGCAAACACTCCGGGCGTTATATGCATAACAAATTCTTTGTTTTTCGGCGCAACGGTGTATCGCAGCAGGTGTGGACCGGCTCCACTAATCTCAGCGAAAACGGCATTTTTGGTCACTCGAATAATGCCCATATCGTTCGCGATCCGCGCGTGGCTGAGCAGTATGAAACCTACTGGCAATTGCTGTTGCAGGATTTAACCCGCTCGCCAATGGCGAAAAAAGTCGAAACGATCACCGCTGCGCCGCCGGTTCCCTGGCGGGATGAAGTCAGCACCGTCTTTTCGCCGCGCACTTCGCTCACCGCGCTGGAGTGGTACGCCCAACTGGCGGCGGGCGCGCAACGGGCGCTTTTCGGCACCTTCGCTTTCGGCATGAACAAACTGTTTGTTCCCGCCTGGGATCGCACCGATGAGGTGTTGCGCTTCGCCCTGCTGGAGAAAAAAGGTTCCGGCAGCCAGTACAAGCAACAAGCGGCGGAAATTGACCGTATCCGCAAACACCCTAATGTCACCATCGCCGTTGGGCAGAATCTGGTGCTGAACGCCTTTGACCGCTGGCTGAAAGAGATCGAAAGCCCGGTTGAAGAGACGCACGTTACTTACATTCACACCAAATATTTGCTGATCGACCCGCTTGGCCCGGAGCCGATTGTGATAGTTGGGTCGGCAAACTTCTCCGCCGCGTCCACCGACACCAATGATGAAAACATGCTGGTGATCAAGGGCAACGCCGCCGTGGCGGACGTTTATCTTGGCGAGTTTATGCGCCTCTTTACCCACTACGCGTTTCGCGAATCGGTGGCGCGTTCGCAACAGCGCATCGTTGCGGGCGCGGTGTCGCCAAAATATCTGTACGAAACCACACAGTGGATTGATGCCGCATCCGGCTATTTTGTCGCCGGTAGCGATCGCGCCCTGCGTCGTCGCTACTTTTCCGGCCAGTAAGCGGCGACAAAATAGCGATGGCCGGAAATAATTGCCGGTGGCGATAGTTTCGCCACCGGTCTTTTCTTCTGCCTTTGTTCGGCCTGATAAAAAGTGAAATAACCGCTATTAAAGCGCACCGGCATGGAGATTTTGTTTAAGTTCGGTGAAATGCAAACAATGTCTGGCGTTACTGTTTTCCGCGCGAACAATAATGAGCACAAAAACCCGCCTGCGTGGCGGGTTCTCGCGCATTCAGTGAGCGGTTTATTGCTGGTGAGTAAATATCCGCTCGCCAATTTTTTGTGCCTCATGTAATAACGCCTCCGGCGTGCCGAAATCAGGCAGCATCAGCGTGGCATTGGTGCGGACCGGCGCACCACAATAATCAAAAATCCCGTGGGCGATTTGCGTGTGCCACGCTTGCGCATAACCATGTTTTTCAAACGTTTTCATATCTGAACCACCGAGCGCAAGCAGATGCACAGGCAAATGCCCGAGTTTGCCGGACACTTTGCCGTTTGCGCCCTCTTCATAGGCCCAGCCGTTAGAAAAGACCCGATCAATCCAGCCTTTTAACAGACCCGGCATCGTCCACCAGTAAATGGGAAATACCAGTACCAGCGCATCGGCTCTCGCAATGCGCGCCTGCTCGGCCAGCACATCGGCAGGCAGCGGCGCGCCTTCACTGAAAGCAGCGTGATCGGCTGCAGAAAACAGGGGATTAAAACCTTCTTGCGCAAGATCGGCAAACTCCACGCTGTTTTCCGGCGTTTCGCCCGTTATTCCCGCCGCAACCGCCTGCGCCGCACGATGGGTTAACGAGCTTGTTAAAGGGTGAGAAACCACGATTAACGCATGCATCTGAACCTCCTCGATTGCCATCCGCCGTTAACGGACGTAGTCTTATATACGAACAGTAACCTACCATTGGTAAGTTACTTTTAGTATATAAGCCTGTCAAGGGAGAAACATCATGGCGGAAACGCGTGTGCGTCAGCGCTTGTCGCGGGAAGAGCGTTATTCGCAGCTTGTCGATGTCGCGTGGCACATTATTCGTGAAGAGGGCACCGAAGCGCTGACGCTCGGCCATCTGGCGGACTTAGCCGGTGTCACAAAGCCGGTGGTGTACGATCATTTCACCAGCCGTTCCGGGCTGCTGGCGGCGCTGTATCGCGAATATGACCAACGCCAGAACCGCAAAATGGATGACGCGCTGGCAAAGACCGCGCCGGAACTCGCCGCGCGCGCCACGGTTATCGCCACTGCTTATATTGAGTGCGTGCTGTTTCAGGGGCGCGAAATGCCAAGTTTACTGGCGGCGCTCGCCGGTACGCCGGAACTGGAGACTATCCGCCGCGAATACGCCGTCGATTTCATTGGTAAATGCCGCACGCTGTTCGCGCCATTTTGCGGCGAACCGCTGCGTGATGCGCCGCTGTGGGCCATGCTGGGTGCCGCCGAAGGGCTCTCCTGGGCAGCGGTGCAGGGCGCTATCAGCGAGTCGCAGGCGAAAGAGGAGCTTTGTGCGGTCATCATCGCCATGGTTCGGGCGACACTGCCGCGCAGCTAAAGCGGTTCTACCTGGCGCGCGCCTTGCATCAGGGAAGCAGGACTTCCCTGGAGCATACGCATGATAGCCAATTCATCGACCACCATCCGTTTCCTGCTCGCCTCGCGCCAGTGTGAGCTCAACAGCCTGCGTTATCTGCTGCAAAGCGGCGAGCTGGTGGGCAAGATCAGCCAACTGGTACACATGCTGCAACGCGAGCGGGGAACCTCCAATATGTTCCTCTGCTCAAGCAAGGGGCAATTTGCTGATGAGCTGATCCTGCGCGAACAAGAGGTGGCGCAGGCACAAGCACCGCTGATGGCGCAGCTCGACACGCTGGAGCAGCAAATTGCCGCGCTGCCGCAGGCCAGCCGCCTGTTCAGCCACGTCGCGAGCGTGGTGTACGCCCTGAGTGTGTTACCTGCGTTACGCCAGCAAATCCGCCAGCGCACGCTGCGTTTACCGCAGGCGATGAGCTTCTTTAATGACATCATCCGCCACCTGCTGTCGCTGGTGTTTGAGCTGTCTGACACCGCCGCCGAACCGGCCATCTCCCGGCACTTAATCGCCATGTTCAGCTTTATGCAGGGCAAAGAGTACGCAGGCCAGGAGCGGGCGACCGGCGCGGCGGCCTTTGCCGCTGGCACCTTCAGCGAAGAGACTCAGCAGAAATTGCTCAGCCTGATTGAACGCCAGGAGCGCTGTTTCGCCACCTTCGCCGATTTCGCCGACGATGAACACCGCCTGCGCTGGCAGCAGATGGCGGCCGACAGCCAGTTTGAACGCCTGCGGCGCATTGCCTGCACCGGGCGTGAGCTCTACGAAACCGACAGTTGCCTGCGCTGGTTTGCCCTTGCCACGCAGCGCATTGACGAGATGAAAACGCTGGAAGATGCGCTGGCGCAAACGCTGATGGCGCACTGCCGCGCACGCATTGCCGCCACCGAGCAGGCGAATAATGAGCAACTCGCCGATATCGAAAGCCTGATGCCCGCATACGAAAGCGAAGAGAGCAGTTACTCGGTCTTTAGCGATGCGCACGGCTGGCTGGAGAGCGGCGGTGTTCGCCCGCAGCTTGGCCGTTCACTGCTGGTGCTGGTGCAGCAGCAGTCGCGGCGCTTGCAGGCGCTGGACACTGAGCTTGCGGCGCTGCGCGAAACGCTCAACGAGCGCAAACAGATTGAGCGCGCGAAAAGCATGTTGATGCAGCACCGGCAAATCAGCGAAGAGGAGGCCTATAAAACCCTGCGCCGCATGGCGATGAACCAGAATAAAAAGCTGATTGAAATCGCCAGCGCCATGCTGGCGGTAGCCGATGTTTTTCAGGCTAACCCTTAAGGAGTAGCTGCACATTGCCTGTGCAAAATCTGCCCTTCCGCAGTGCGCCGCGTTGAGTTGTTAGCGGTAATATGCCGCGAAAACTGCGGTTTTCGATCCTGGCATAGCCTTTGCTTTAACCTTCTCAGGTAGAAAAAATCACAACGCGCACCCGGCCAACGGCGGTCGGTTTAGCGTTAAGCGGACAACGGCGTCCATAAGCGTGCAGCTTTGCACGGGCTTATGGGCGCCGTTTTTTTTTTGCATCCCACAACGGTGAGCAGCGCGAGGATGGCATGAGTGAGAACAACACGAAAGGTATGACGGTTTCCCGCCGTCAGTTTTTACTGGGCAGCGCGGCGCTGGGCGGCAGCCTGCTGGTGCCGGGTGTCATCAACCGCGCCTGGGCTGCCGGTTCCGACGCACCGGAGCTTAAAGAGATCCGCGTGGGCTTTATTCCGCTCACCGATTGCGCCTCGGTGGTGATGGCGGCGGTGAAAGGTTTCGACAAAAAATATGGCATCACCATTTTGCCGAGCAAAGAGGCCAACTGGGCATCGGTGCGCGACAAATTGCTTTCTGGCGAGCTGAACGCCTCGCACATTCTCTATGGCCAGCTTTACGGTCTGCAGATGGGGCTTTCCGGGCCGCAAACCAATATGGCGGCGCTGATGACTCTCAACCAGAACGGGCAGGGGATCACGCTGGCAAACGCACTGCACGAGGCGGGCGTCACGGATTTACCCGCGCTGGCGAAACATCTCGCCGCCAACCCTGCGGGCACGTACACCTTTGCGCAAACCTTCCCGACCGGCACTCACGCCATGTGGCTCAACTACTGGCTGGCGAGCGCGGGTATTAACCCGCTCAACGACATCCGCAGCGTGGTGGTGCCGCCACCGCAAATGGTGATGAACATGAAAATTGGCAACATGGTCGGCTACTGCGTTGGCGAGCCCTGGAACCAGCGCGCTATCAGCGATGGCATCGGTTTTACCGCCGCGACCAGCCAGGATATCTGGCCGGATCATCCGGAAAAAGTGCTCGGTACGCGCGCCGATTGGGTGGAGAAAAACCCCAACAGCGCCCGCGCGCTGACCGCCGCGATTCTGGAGGCCTCGCGCTGGATCGACGCCTCGGACGACAACCGCCGTGAAACGGCAAAAGTGATCGCCGGACGCGCTTATCTCAACACCAAAGAAGAGACCATCGTTGGCCGCATGCTCGGCCAGTATGACAACGGCATTGGCAAAAGCTGGAAAGATCAGCACGCGATGCGCTTCTTCCACGATGGCTCGGTCAACTACCCGTGGCTCTCCGATGGCATGTGGTTTCTCACCCAGCACAAACGCTGGGGGCTGCTCGACAGCGATCCGGACTACCTCGCCATCGCCCGCCAGGTGAACCGCATTGATATCTACAAACAGGCCGCCGCCAGCGTGGGCAATGTTCCGCTGCCGGGTAGCGATATGCGCAGCAGCGTGTTGATGGATGGCGTTCGCTGGGACGGCAGTAACCCTGCCGCCTACGCCAACGGCTTTAGCGTAAAAAAATGAGAGGTCGCTAATGAAAAACCAGGCGCAAGTTATCCCTATTCCGCTCGACGAGGTGGCGAAAACCCCACAACAGGCAGAGATCGTGACGCTGCCCGCCAAAGTGCGCGTGCGTCGTCGCCCGTCGCTGTTACGCCCGCTGATGCAGCGCGTGGTGCCTGCGCTGCTCGGTATCGGTCTGCTGCTCTGCCTGTGGCAGGTGGCGGCGCTGAACAGCAAAAACTTTCCCACGCCGTGGCAAACATGGCTGGCGGCGCTGGAGATTTTCGCCGATCCCTTTTATGTCGCCGGGCCTAACGATCAGGGCATTGGCTGGAACGTGCTGGCGTCATTAGAGCGCGTGGCGACCGGTTTTGGCCTCGCCGCCCTGGTCGGTATTCCCACCGGTTTTTTGATTGGCCGCTTTCGTTTTGTCGCCAACATGCTCAACCCGCTTATCTCCCTGCTGCGCCCGGTCAGCCCGCTCGCCTGGTTACCGATTGGTCTGCTGCTGTTCCAGCGCGCGGAACCGGCGTCAAGCTGGACGATTTTTATCTGCTCCATCTGGCCGATGATCCTCAACACCGCCGAAGGTGTGCGACAGATCCCGCAGGATTACCTGAATGTCGCGCGGGTTCTGAAACTTTCCGAGTTCGCCATCATGCGCAAAATCCTGCTGCCCGCCGCACTCCCCGGCATTCTCACCGGTATGCGGTTATCGATTGGCATTGCCTGGCTGGTGATTGTGGCCGCAGAAATGCTGACCGGCGGTATCGGCATCGGTTTCTGGATCTGGAACGAGTGGAACAACCTGAATGTGGAACACATCATCATCGCCATTGTGGTGATTGGCGTGGTCGGCCTGTTGCTGGAGCAGGCGCTGATGTGGATTGCTAACCGTTTTAACTACACCAACCGCTAGGGGGCTCTGATGCGTACCAATCCGATTATCCAGGTTCAGCAGGTGAGCCAGCGTTTTAACACCAGCAGCGGTGAGTTTCTGGCGCTTGACAACGTCAGCTTCGATATTCACCCCGGCGAAACCCTCAGCCTGATTGGTCACTCCGGCTGCGGCAAATCCACGCTGCTGAATTTGATTGCCGGGCTGACGCTGCCCACCAGCGGCGGCCTGCTGTGCAACAACCGCGAAATCGACGGCCCGGGGCCGGAGCGCGGCGTGGTGTTTCAGAACCATTCGCTGCTGCCGTGGCTGACGGCGTATGACAACGTAGGTCTCGCGGTGCGCCAGGTGTTTCGCGGCGAGATGAGCAAAGCGGAGATGCATGAATGGATCATGCACAACCTCGATCTGGTGCATATGTCCCACGCGTGGAATAAGCGCCCGCACGAGATCTCCGGCGGTATGAAGCAGCGTGTCGGCATCGCCCGCGCACTGGCGATGAAACCGAGCGTACTGCTGATGGACGAGCCTTTCGGCGCGCTCGACGCCTTAACCCGCGCCCATTTACAGGATGCGGTGATGGAGATCCAACAGCGTCTGCACACCACCATTGTGCTGATCACCCACGACGTGGATGAAGCGGTGCTGCTCTCTGACCGCGTGTTGATGATGACCAACGGCCCGGCGGCAAGCATTGGCGAAATGATGGCGGTGGAGCTGGAGCGCCCGCGCTCGCGCGTTTCACTCGCCGACGACGCGCAGTATCAGCGCTATCGCCAGCAAGTGCTGCATTTCCTGTATGAGAAACAGCCCAAAGCGGCCTGACCTCTCTTTCTCTTTTGCCTTTAAGGATTCAGGTTATGAAAAAGCCCGTTTTAGCGGTGATCGGCCACGGCATGGTGAGCCACTACTTTTTGCAACAGCTTGTGGAGCGCGAACTGCACCAGCATTACGACATTGTGGTGTTTGGCGAAGAACGGCTACCCGCTTATGACCGCGTGCATCTTTCGGAATATTTCGCCGGGCGCAGCGCCGAGTCATTGTCGCTGGTAAGCGATGGCTTCTTTGCCGACAACGGCATTACGCTGCACTGCGCGAGCAAAATTGTCGCCATCGACAGCCAGCAACGCTACGTGCGCGATGCGCAAGGCGTGGAAACCCATTACGACACGCTGGTGCTCGCTACCGGCTCGTATGCTTTTGTGCCGCCGATCAGCGGCAATACGCGCCCCGGTTGCCTGGTCTATCGCACGCTCGACGATCTGGACGCCATTGCCGCGCAGGCGAAGAACGCGAAACGCGGCGTGGTGATTGGTGGCGGTTTGCTGGGGCTTGAGGCCGCCAACGCTCTGCGTCAGTTGGGGCTGGAAACCCACGTCGTCGAGTTTGCGCCGCGTTTGATGGCGGTGCAGCTCGACGAAGGCGGCGCCATGATGCTGCAACGCAAAATCGAAGCGCTGGGCGTGCAGGTACATACGCGCAAAGAGACGCGGGAAATCATTGACGGCGAGCAGGCGCGCCACCGCCTCTGCTTTGCCGACGGCAGTTTTCTGGAAACCGATCTGCTGCTGTTTTCGGCGGGTATTCGCCCGCGCGATGAACTGGCGGAAAGCGCCGGGCTGCAAAAAGGGCCGCGCGGCGGCATTGTGATTGATGATCATTGCCAGACCTCCGACGAGGCCATTTACGCCATCGGCGAGTGCGCCTTGTGGAACGGGCAGATTTTTGGCCTTGTCGCGCCCGGTTACCAGATGGCGCGTAGCGTGGCGGATAAACTTGCCGCCCGCGACACGCCGTTTACCGGTGCGGATATGAGCACCAAACTGAAATTGCTTGGCGTTGAGGTCGCTTCTATTGGCGACGCGCACGGCAAAACCGCTGGCAGCCAGAGTTACCAGTGGACCGATGGCCCGCGCGAAATCTACAAGAAAATCGTTGTCTCCGCTGATGGCAAACGGCTGCTCGGCGCAGTGCTGATTGGTGATAGCGCCGATTACAGCCTGCTGCTGCAAATGATGCTTAACGACATGCCGCTGCCTGCTCAGCCGCAAACGCTGATCCTGCCTGCGCTTTTCGGCGACGCGCCAAAAGGGCTGGGCGTGGCGGCGCTCGCTGCCAGCGCGCAAATCTGCTCCTGTCATAACGTCAGCAAGGGCGATATCGCGGCGGCCGTGGCGGGTGGTTGCAGCGAGCTTGGAGCACTGAAAAGCTGCACCAAAGCGGGCACTGGTTGCGGTGGTTGCGTACCGCTGCTGAAACAGGTGATGGAGCACGAGCTGCAACAGCTTGGTGTGGAGGTGAAAAAAGATATCTGCGAGCATTTTGCCTGGTCGCGTCAGGAGCTGTATCACCTGATCCGCCTGCACGATATCCGCACGTTTGACGCGCTGATTGCGCAGTTTGGTCAGGGGCACGGCTGCGAAGTGTGCAAACCGCTGGTCGGGTCCATGCTCGCTTCGTGCTGGAATGATTACCTGCTTAAACCGCAGCACCTGCCATTGCAGGACACCAACGATCGCTTCTTCGCCAACATACAAAAAGATGGCACCTACTCGGTGGTGCCGCGCATCCCGGCGGGCGAAATCACCCCGCAGGGGCTTATCGCCATCGGCGAAGTGGCGCAGCGCTATAACCTCTACTCCAAAATCACCGGCGGGCAGCGGGTGGATCTGTTTGGTGCGCGGCTTGAGCAGTTGCCCGCCATTTGGGAGGAGCTTATCGCCGCCGGGTTTGAAACCGGCCACGCTTACGGCAAATCCCTGCGCACGGTGAAATCCTGTGTCGGTTCCACCTGGTGCCGCTATGGCGTGCAGGACTCCACCGGCATGGCTATCGCGCTGGAGAACCGTTACAAGGGGCTGCGCTCGCCGCACAAAATCAAGATGGCGGTCTCCGGCTGTACCCGTGAATGCGCCGAAGCGCAGGGCAAAGACATTGGCGTGATTGCCACCGATAAAGGCTGGAACCTGTATGTCTGCGGCAACGGCGGCATGAAGCCACGTCACGCGGATCTGTTTGCCAGCGATCTCGACAGCGAAACGCTGATCCGCACCATCGACCGGGTGTTGATGTTCTATATCCGCACCGCCGACCGGCTACAGCGCACCAGCACCTGGCTGGACAACATGGAAGGCGGCCTGGACTACCTCAAACAGGTGGTACTGGAAGACAGCCTCAACATTGGCGCGGAACTGGAGCGCGACATGCAGCAGGTGGTCGACAGCTATCAGTGCGAGTGGAAAACCACCCTTGATAACCCGCAAAACCGCCTGCTGTTCCGGGGCTTCCTCAATAGCGATCAACCCGATGAAGCGGTGGTGATGGTGCCGGAGCGTGGGCAGATCCGCCCGGCCACCGCGCAGGAAAAACCACCGGTGCAGAACCACTCGCATTCGGGGGATGGCGAGTGGCAGCAGATTGCCGCACTGGCCGATATTCCGGTTAACGCCGGGATGGCTGCGCGTCTTGGTCAGCAGCAGATTGCCCTGTTTCACCTGGCTGGCAGTGAGCCGCAGGTTTTCGCACTCGAAAACCACGAGCCGGGGAGCCAGGCGAATGTGCTGGCGCGCGGGCTGGTGGGCGATGCGGGCGGCGAACCGATGGTTATCTCGCCGCTGTATAAAAAACGCTTTCGTCTGCGCGACGGGCAGAGCCTGGACGATGCCGGGCTGCGTCTGCGCGTCTGGCCGGTGAAAGTCCTGCACGGGCAAATCTGGGTGCAGCGTGCGCCCGCCGCGCAGAACACCTTCCCGGCCATTGCCGAAGCGTCTTAAACAAACCCGGGGGCGAAATGGAGCAGATCAAAAGCGTGTGCCCCTACTGCGGGGTGGGCTGCGGGCTGGTGATGCAGGTGGAAAACCAGCGCATCATCAGTGTGGAGGGCGATAAAAGCCATCCGACCAACCAGGGGCGGCTGTGTACCAAAGGTAAAAGCTGCGCGGAGGCGATAACGGCGACGGACCGTCTGGAGAGTGCCTGGCTGCGCACATCGCGTCAGCATGAGCCGGTGCGTACGGCGATGGATGACGCCATCCGCGAAACGGCGCGGCGACTACGTGGCATTATCGATAAGCATGGCCCGGATGCGCTGGCGCTGTATGTTTCCGGCCAGATGTCGTTAGAAGCGCAATATCTGGCGAACAAGCTGGCGAAAGGGTTTATTGGCACCAACAACATCGAGTCCAACTCGCGTCTGTGCATGGCCAGCGCCGCCAGTGGTTACAAACTCTCGCTCGGCGCGGACGGGCCGCCGGGCTCTTATGACGACTTTGACCACGCCGACCTGTTTTTGGTGACTGGCGCCAACATGGCCGACTGCCACCCGATCCTGTTCCTGCGCATGATGGAGCGCGTCAATGCCGGGGCGAAACTGATTGTCGTTGATCCCCGGCGCACCGCCACGGCGGAGAAAGCCTCGCTCTTTTTGCAGATCAAACCCGGCACCGATCTCGCCTTACTGAACGGTTTGCTGGCATTGTTGGTGCAAAACGGTCAACTGGATAACGATTTTATTGCCCAACACACCGACGGCTGGCAAACGATGCCGGATTTCCTGCTGGACTATACGCCACAGCAGGTAGCGGAGCGCACCGGGCTGCGTGAAGCCGATATTCGCCAGGCGGCGCAGTGGATTGGCGAGTCAGGCAACTGGATGAGCTGCTGGACGATGGGGCTAAACCAGAGTACGCACGGCACCTGGAGCACCAACGCGTTATGTAATTTGCACCTGGCGACTGGCGCGATTTGCCGTCCCGGCAGCGGGCCGTTTTCGCTTACCGGCCAGCCAAACGCGATGGGCGGGCGGGAAATGGGCTACATGGGCGGCGGGTTGCCGGGCCAGCGATCGGTGCTGGCGGCAGAAGACCGCGCTTTCGTCGAACACCTGTGGCAACGCCCGCCAGGTACGCTGCGCGACGAGGTCGGCGGCGGTACGGTCGCGCTGTTTGAGGCGATGAGCGCGGGCGAGATCAAAGCCTGCTGGATAATCTGCACCAACCCGGTCGCTACTGTGCCAAATCGCAAAAAAGTGATTGCCGGCCTGGAACGCGCCGAACTGGTGATTGCGCAGGATGCGTTTCTGGATACCGAAACCAACCGTTATGCCGATATCCTGCTGCCGGGCGCGTTGTGGGCGGAAGCTGAAGGGGTGATGGTCAACTCCGAGCGCACCATGACACTGATGCAGCAGGCCGTCTCCCCGCCGGGCGATGCGCTTGCCGACTGGCAAATTATCGCCAGAGTGGCGTGCGAAATGGGATATGCAGACGGTTTTTGCTACGCCAGCGCCGCTGAGGTGTTTGATGAAATCCGCGCCGCTTACAACCCGGCAACCGGCTACGACATTCGCGGTGCGAGCTACGCGCGGCTGCGCCAGACGCCGTTGCAGTGGCCCTGTGCGCCGGATGATGATCAAACGCGTCACCCCATTCGCTATTTGCAGGATAACGGGCGCGTGCGTTTTGCCACTGCCAGCGGCAGGGGGCAATTTTTTGCCCGCCCGGATCTCGCGCCTGCCGAAATGCCGGATGACGACTACCCGCTGGTGCTCAACACCGGGCGCGTGCAGCACCAGTGGCACACGCTCACCAAGACCGGCAAAATCCCGCTGCTCAATACGCTCAACCCCGGCCCGTTTATCGAAATCTCCCCTGTGGACGCACAACGCCTGGCGATAAGCGAGGGGGACTGGGTGGATATCCGCTCGCGGCGCGGTATGGCGCGGCTGCCTGCGGTGGTGACTGACCGTGTACGGCCCGGCAACAGTTTTGCGCCCTTTCACTGGAACGATCGGTTTGGCGACAATCTGGCGATTAACGCCCTGACCAGCGATGCGCTGGATCCGGTTTCGCTGCAACCCGAGCTGAAACACTGCGCCATCGCGCTGGTGCGCAGCGAGCAGCAGCCCGCGCCCGCCGCGGCACCCGCAACGGATGAGGACTGCGGGTTAGTGCTGGTGCTGTGGGCCTCCACCACCGGCAATGCGCAGGCGTTTGCCCGCCGCTGCGCCGAACAGCTTCTGCATGCCGGGCTGACGGTAAAATTGCGCGCCATGGATAACGTTAGCATGAGCGATATTGCCGCCGCGCCGCGCGTGTTACTGCTCGCCAGCACCTTTGGCGATGGCGATCCGCCCGCGAATGGCGCGGCGTTGTGGGCGGGGTTGAGCGCCGAAAACGCGCCTGCGCTGAGCGGGACGGCATTTTCGGTGCTGGCATTTGGCGATGCCAGTTACGCGCAGTTTTGCGGTTTTGGCCGCAACCTGGATGCCCGGCTGGCCGCACTGGGCGCACAGCGGCTGCTGGCGTGCCAGACGTGCGACGCGGGGGATATTGACGCGGCGCAGCAGTGGCTGACGGCGATCCACACTGACATTCTGCGCCTCGGCGCGCCGTCGCAACGCGCGGCGCAACTCATGGCAAAACCTGGTTTCAGCCGCCACGCTCCTGTTAGCGTGCCGCTGGTCACCAACCAACTGCTGAGCGCGCCGGGGGCGGAAAAAGAGATCCGTCAGTTCGCGTTTGATCTGCAGGGGAGCGGCCTGCACTACGAAGTGGGCGATGCGCTCGGCGTCTGGCCGCGCAACTGCCCGCAGCGGGTGGCGGAAATTCTCGATCTGCTGGCGCTGGACGGGCAACGCGTGGTGCAGGTGAGTGGCGTGGGCGAGATGACATTGCAGGCTGCGCTCTGCGACTGTTTCGACATTACGCGGATCACCCCGGAGATACTGCGCCTGGTGGCTGACCATGCGCAAAGCGAAACGCTGGATAATCTGCTCGCCAGTGAAAACAGTACCGAACTTACGCAGTGGCTGTGGGGGCGGCAGATCATCGATCTGTTGCAGAGCTTCCCGGTACATCTGGCGGCGGAACAGTGGCTCTCCGCGCTGCGCCGCTTGCAGCCACGGCTCTATTCCATCTCCTCCAGCCCGAAAGTCTCCCCGCAGCGCGTGGAACTGACAATCTCCACCGTGCGTTATGGCGACAGCAAGCAACGCGGCGGCGTCTGTTCGACCTTTCTGGCGGATCGCGCCGGGCTCGTGGCGATCTTTATTCAGCCCGCGCCGCATTTTCGCCTGCCAGCAGACCCGAACACGGCAGCGATCATGGTCGGTGCTGGCACCGGCATTGCGCCGTTTCGCGGTTTCCTGCAGGAGCGCGAGGCCACAGGGGCGAGAGGGGATAACTGGCTGTTCTTTGGCGAGCAACATGCGGCGACGGATTTTTATTACCGTGAGGAGCTGGAGGCCTGGCAGCGCGACGGCGTTTTGCAGCGTTTCACCTGCGCGTTTTCCCGCGATCAGGCGCAGAAAATCTACGTTCAGCACCGCATGCTGGAGCAGGGCGAAGAACTGTGGCGCTGGTTAGCCGCCGGGGCGCATTTTTATGTTTGCGGCGATGCGAGCCAGATGGCGAAAGATGTTGAAAACGCCTTAAAACAGGTGGCGCAAACTTTTGGCGGCATGAGCGCTGACGAGGCCAACGCCTGGCTGGCGGCAATGGCGCGGGAAAATCGCTATCAGCGCGATGTCTATTAAGCACTGTACAGTGTGATACAAAGCCAACACCCGGGCCGTGCGTAACCAGGATACACTCATTTTACCGTTACCCGCCGCCAGGGCTTTTTGGATGGAACATATTGACCATATTTTGGTTGTTGATGATGACCGGGAAATTCGCACGCTACTTGCTGATTACCTGACCCAATCCGGCCTGCGCGCAAGCGTTGCCGCCAATGGCAAACAGATGCGCCAGTTGCTCGAAACCACGCCAGTGGATTTGATTGTGCTGGATATCATGATGCCCGGCACGGACGGGCTGACGCTGTGCCGCGAGCTGCGCAGCAGTGCGCATAAAAACGTGCCGGTGCTGATGCTGACCGCGCGCAGCGAAGATACCGATCGCATTGTCGGTCTGGAGATGGGGGCGGATGACTACCTGGTCAAACCCTTTGTTGCCCGCGAACTGCTGGCGCGTATTAAAGCCATTTTGCGCCGTACGCGCATGT
Organism: Kosakonia pseudosacchari; assembly: GCF_015167415.1. Classification (NCBI taxonomy): domain Bacteria; kingdom Pseudomonadati; phylum Pseudomonadota; class Gammaproteobacteria; order Enterobacterales; family Enterobacteriaceae; genus Kosakonia; species Kosakonia pseudosacchari. The sequence continues at coordinate 3,860,287 of NZ_CP063425.1, read as the reverse complement.
TGCCGCCGAACCTGCAAATCACCGAAGCAGGGCGCTGCCTGGCGTTTGGCGACTGGCAGCTTGACACCTCGGCGCGCCATCTGGTGGATGCGCAAGGTACAGTAGTGGCGCTGAGCGGCGCGGAGTATCGCCTGATGCGCGTATTTCTCGATCACCCTCAGCGCGTACTCAACCGCGACCAGCTTCTGAACCTTACTCAGGGGCGCGACGCGGAGCTTTTCGAACGATCTATTGATCTGCTGGTGAGCCGTCTGCGCCAGCGTCTGAACGACGACGCGCGTGAACCGGCTTATATCAAAACCGTGCGCAGCGAAGGCTATGTTTTCTCAATGCCGGTAGTGATTACAGAGGCGCGGGAATGAGGCTGTGGCCGCGCTCGCTGCTGTCACGTTTAGTGGTGATTGTGCTGGTGGGGTTGCTGCTGGCGAACGCGTTAACCCTTAGCCTGCTGCTGTATGAACGTATCAGTACCGCGCGTTCGGTGATGCTGGGCAATCTTGAATACGATGTGGCGACCAGCGTGGCGATCCTCGACCGCTTGCCCGCCAGTGAGCGCCCTGCGTGGCTGGCGCGTATCGATCGCGGTAACTATCGCTACTTGCTGAGCGCAGGCGAAGACGGGCGCTATCCCACCAGCTGGCGTTCGAAAGATACCGCGCGTTCGCTTGAACAGGCGCTGGGCAGCCAATATGCCCTGAAAATCAATGCCATCTCTGGCTCGCAGGAACATTTGCAGGCGCATTTGCGCCTGCATGATGGCGCGCCGCTGACCATTGATATCACCCCGCGTCCGACGCCCATCGCCCGTTGGCTGCCTGCGGTGCTGGCCGCACAACTGCTGCTGTTGCTTATCTGCTGCTGGCTGGCGGTACGTCTGGCGGTGAAGCCGCTGACCCGCTTTACCCGCGCGCTTGATGCGCTCACCCCGTCGCCCGAACCGCCGCCGGTGATGGAAGAGAGCGGCCCAACGGAGGTGCAGCACGCGGTGCGTGCTTTCAACGCGATGCAGGCACGTATTGCTCACCACCTGAGTTCGCGCGCGCAGATCCTCGCCGCGATTTCGCACGACCTGCAAACGCCGATCACCCGGATGCGGTTGCGCAGTGAAATGGCTGCCGATGAAGCGCTACGCGACAAACTGCTGGCGGATCTGGACGAAATGTCCCGGCTGGTGCGCGAAGGGATCGCTTATGCCCGCACGCAGGATGCGCCGCCGCTCGCACCGCAGCGGCTGGCGCTGCACCCGTTTATTGACAGCCTGGTGTGTGATTATGTCGACGTTGGCAAACCGGTGACGCTGCTGCGTTGCCCGCCGGATATCACGCTGCAAATTGATGTGCAGGCGCTGCGGCGCATATTAACCAATCTGCTGGATAACGCGCTGAAATTCGCCGGCAAAGCGGAGATCGATATTGTACTTACGCCAGATACGCAACTGGCGATCCATGTGCTTGATAACGGCCCTGGCATTCCTGACGAAGCGCTGGCAGCGGTGCTGGAGCCTTTCTACCGGCTGGAAACCTCGCGTAATCGCGGCACCGGCGGCACCGGTCTGGGGCTGGCGATTGCCCAGCAACTGGTGTCGCAACTCGGTGGGCAACTGCATCTGAGCAACCGCCCCGAAGGGGGGCTGGATGTCTGCGTGTTACTGCCGCGCTAAGTTTGTATCTCTGCGTATCTTTTCTCAGGCCTGCAACACCGGCTGACAAAACCCGCCATCACCGACACCGCCGCGATACACAGCGGCGGTGTAATGCGCCTGTTTCCTCAACGAATCAAGGAGCCTGTTATGGTGATCATTGCTTTTTTAGGCGGTTGTTTGACGCTGCTCAGCCCCTGTACGCTGCCGGTGATTCCGCTGCTGTTCGCAAGCTTTGGCCGGGATAAACGTCATCTTGCCGCACTGCTGGCGGGAATGGTGGCGATGTTTACGCTGGTGGCGCTGCTGGCGAGCGCCACGCAGCAGTGGATAATCCAGGCCAACGCCTGGGGGCGCTGGCTGGCGCTCGGTCTGCTGGCGGTGATGGCGTTGTCGCTGATTTCACCGCGCATTGCCAGCACAGTAATGCACTTTGCTGTGCGCGCCGGTGAGCGGCTTGATAACCGCAGTCGCCGTACGGGCGGCGTGCTTTCAGCACTGCTGGCGGGCTTATCCGTCGGGCTGCTGTGGGCACCGTGCGCCGGGCCGATCCTCGGCGCGGTATTGAGTACCACCATGCTAAACGGCGCAAACGGGCAGACGGCGCTGGTGCTGGCGGCCTACGGTAGCGGTGCGGCGGCGATGCTGGCGCTGCTCTGGCTGTGTGGCGATAGACTTTTTTCTCGTCTGCGTGCCAGCCTGCCCTTCAGCGAGCGACTGCGCCAGGGAGCGGGTGTCGCTATGCTGGGGGCGGTCGTGCTGATTGGCAGCGGGGCGAGCTCCGCGTTGCAGGGGGCGGGTACATGGACAACGCGGCTGGAACAACAGCTTCTGAGTTGGCGGGCGTTGCCGCAACCAGCCGTCATGCTGCAGCCGGTCAGCGAACCAGTGGTACGCAATACCATGCCGCCACTGGCGGGGGCGGTGAGCTGGCTTAACTCGGCGCCGCTCACCCCGCAGGCGCTGAAGGGCAAAGTGGTGCTGGTGGATTTCTGGACGTTCGACTGTATCAACTGCCAGCACACGTTACCGTACGTGAAAGCGTGGGCGGAAAAATACCGCGACCAGGGGCTGGTGGTGATTGGTGTTCACACCCCGGAATACCCGTTCGAGAAGAACATTCAGTCGCTGCAAAATGTGGTGCGAAAAGAGAATATCCGCTTCCCGGTGGCGGTGGATAATAACTACGCCATCTGGAATGCGTTTGGGAACCAGTACTGGCCCGCGCATTACTATTTTGATGCCAAAGGGCAACTGCGGCAGATGTACTTTGGTGAAGGGGAGTATCAACAGCAGGAGCAACTTATTCAGAAACTGCTGGCCGAAGCCCATTCATGAGGGAAAACGCGCCTTCGCTGAATCAGCCGAAGGCGCGCGCTGTTTAAGCCCTGGCAATATCGATAAGCGCCTGCGCAAAAAACGCGGGCGCTTCTTGCGGCAGGTTATGACCAATGCCGCCGGTGGCGGTACGGTGCTGGTAGCGGCCGCTGAACTTGCTGGCGTAGCTGGCGGGATCCGGGTGCGGCGCGCCGTTAGCGTCGCCCTCAAGCGTAATGGTCGGCACCGTAATCACCGGCGCCTTTGCCAGTTGCTGTTCCAGCGCGTCGAAACGGTGCTCACCGCTGACTATTCCCAGCCGCCAGCGATAGTTATGCAACGTAATGGCGACGTGGTCGGCGTTGTGCAATGCCTGCGCCGAGCGGGCAAATTCCGCGTCGCTAAAGCGCCACTGCGGCGAGGCGGTTCGCCAGATAAGTTTCGCAAACGCATCGGTATGTTCCCGATAGCCTGCTTCGCCGCGCTCGGTCGCAAAGTAGAATTGATACCACCAGGCGAGCTCCGCCGCAGGCGGCAGCGGTTTTTTATTCGCCTGCTGGCTGCCAATCAAATAACCGCTTACCGGGACCAGCCCTTTGCAGCGCTGCGGCCACAGTGCGGCAAGAATATTGGCGGTACGCGCGCCCCAGTCAAAACCGCCAATCACTGCCTGTTTAATGTCGAGCGCGTCGAGAAAGGCGATAGCATCGACGGCGAGTGCCGCCTGCTGGCCGTTGCGCGGTGTATCGGCAGATAAAAATGTGGTACTGCCATAGCCGCGCAACCAGGGTACCAGCACGCGAAACCCGGCGCGGGTAAGGCGCGGGATCACATCGGCAAAGCTGTAGATGTCATACGGCCAGCCGTGCAGAAGCAGCACCGGTTCGCCGTTTACCGGTCCGGTGTCGATATACCCGATATTCAGCACGCCTGCGTCAATCTGCTTAATGGGCGGTAGTGGCGTCAGGTTGCGCGGTGCGGCGGTGAGTGCGGCGGGCGGTGCGCTGGCGTGGGCGGGAAGGGCGTTTAGCCCCAGTTCCAGTGCGGCCAGGCTTGCGGCAGTAGCCTGCAACAGCAGGCGGCGTTGCGGGTTTTCAATCGATGACATAAGTGTCTCCTGCAAAAAGTGGGCGATGGCGTCCTGCGCCATCCACCCGCTATTGCAAGGGATCACTGTATCCCGATTGTGTGCGACTACGCGCCGTTCTGTATCAGCGTGTATAACAGCGGTGTTTGCGTATCGCGTTCGGGCTCTGCGACCAGGCGCTCCACCGGGAGCTTACACAGTAAGCCTGCCGTCAGGCCGATTAAGGATGTTGGCGGGTAATCCTGCCACTGTCCGGGCGTGTTCATGCGGGCGATTTTGTCGCCAGTGGCAAAAGGCTCTGAAAAGAAGAGCTTATGCACATGGGCGAATTGGTGCGTATCACAGTTCACCACCAGGCTCTGGCGTTCGCTGCGAATCACCATCAGCGGATCCTTTTTCACCGGCATGCCTTCGGTGTAGTTATGAATCACGTCAATACGGCGCAAATAGGGATTGCCGTCGTAAAGGGAAATGGCACGAAAATCCAGATAGCTGATGCCGCTGCTGAGTGTCACGAACTTAACGACCTGTTTGGGCGGCGTTGCCGTTTGTGCATCAGTGCTCCTGGGATGGCTGGCGCAGCCGGACATCAGCAGCAGCGCGGTGACAAGACACAGGGATTTTTTCATTTTTGCTTTCCTTGCAGATCCGGGCGCACCGCCAGTAAATCCTCATTGCTCACATGACCCTGAATTGAGCAGCGCAAAAAGGTTTTGCCTTCACTCACTTCCAGCATGGCGAGTTTTTCCACGCTATCTGCAGCCGGGGCAATACCGCTGACGGCAGTTTTGTTGACTCGCCATGTTGTCTCGCCGGCGCGTTTGATCAGCGGATTGCCGTAATACCCGTCAGTGACTTTTTGCCAGTGAACGTCAGGCAACGCCGCTATCACCGCAGAGAGGGGCTCTTCGATAATCCACCCCCAGAAGTAATAATCGCCCAATTTACCCAGTGACTCTTGAGACCTGTCAAAGCCAGAAATGGTGAGCTGATTGATGCGCAGCGGCTTGCTAAACCAGACGATACCGGAGTCGTCTTTCGGCTCGGCAAACCAGGCGTGATGTTGCTTATCTGTCACCAGTGGCGCGGTGTGCGCCAGTGTGGCTCGCTGTTTGTAGAGTTCACTGAAAAAAGTGCTATCGCAACGCAGCAGACTTTCTGTCAGCGTTTGCGCTTTTGCGGCTCCGGTCATCGTCAGCGTGAGCAGCGCCAGGGGGAGAAAAAAAGATTTCATGGGTGTCCTTAAGGTCTGCGCCGTTTGTTATGACGGCTCCATCTCGTCATCGTCAGCAGAAGGGGGTAAACAGGTATCGGCATATGAGGTCTGACCTTTACATAAAAACGCGGCGGGCGTGGTTTTTTGCGATTCCATTAAGTTGTATTATTTATGCATCTTAACTATTGGTGACGTGTATGGCTGGCCCCCGGATCCTGCGAGAAAAACTGACTATCCGCAAAATGATTGCCCTTTATCAGCGCGCCTGCCCGGATGCTGTAAGCAGCGCGGCGCACTATGCGGATTTGTACGCTTATGCGGAAAAGCGGCTGGATAAATGCATGTTTGGCGAAGAGAAACCGGCCTGCAAACAGTGCCCGGTACACTGTTACCAGCCTGCGAAACGCGAAGAGATGAAACAAATTATGCGCTGGGCGGGGCCGCGCATGCTGTGGCGTCACCCGATACTGACGGTGCGCCATTTGCTTGATGATAAGCGCCCGGTACCGGAGCTGCCGGAGAAGTACCGGCGCAAATAGCGGGTGAGTAAGCAGGGAGTTTATTCGGTGAAGGCAAGGGAAGAAGGCTGTTTACGCGTTTGCCGGATGGGGTTGTGGGATTTTAATGATGTGAAATGAAATGCCCGACGTGCGAACGCCCGTCGGGTCTGCGGCTATAACGCCTCTTTATCAATACCTAATCGTTTCATTCTGGAGAGCAGCGTGGTGCGTTTGAGCCCCAGCCGCTGCGCCGCGCCTTTTGGCCCGGCGACTACGCCGTTGGTTTCCCGCAGCACGCGCACAATCAGGTGATACTCATCTTCCCCTTCGCGCGCCACTTCGGCGGGCGTTTCAGGCGCGAGGGACGGCACGGCGATTTCCGCCATTGAGAGTTGCAGCACGTTGCCGCGCGTGAGCAGCACCGCACGCTCGATCACGTTCTCCAGCTCACGCACATTCCCGGGCCACTCCATCGCACTCAGCACGCGCAAGGTTTCCGCCGGGATGCTGTCGATATTGCGCCCCATTTTGCGCGCGATTTTAAAGGTGAAGGCTTTCACCAGCAGCGGAATGTCTTCCGGGCGCTCGCGCAGCGGCGGCAGGTGGATAGGAAAGACATTCAGGCGGTAGTAGAGATCGCTGCGAAATTCCCGATCGGCGACCATCTGTTTGAGATCCCGGTTGGTGGCGGCGATAAGCCTGACATCGGTCTGAATCAGTTTATTGCTGCCAAGACGCTCAAACTCCTGCTCCTGCAACACGCGCAGCAGCTTGGGTTGCAGCTCAAGCGGCATATCGCCCACTTCATCAAGAAACAGCGAGCTTTTATCCGCCAGTTCAAAACGCCCGATGCGCTGCGCGCTGGCACCGGTAAACGCGCCGCGCTCGTGACCAAACAGATCGCTTTCCAGCAGCCCGGCGGGCATCGCCGCGCAGTTCATCTTCACCATCCGGCGGCTGTTGCGGTCGCTAAGGTTATGAATAGCGCGCGCGATAAGCTCTTTGCCGGTGCCGGTTTCGCCCAGGATCAGCACCGTGCTGTTGCTCTGCGCCACCATCTCAACCTGCTTGAGCACGCGGAACATCGCATCGCTGCGCCCGATAATCTCGCCAAACTCGCTGTCGACATTATTAAGTTGTTCGGTAAGCGCGAGGTTCTCATCCACCAGTCGCTCTTTCAGACGGTGGATCTCCTGGTAGGCCAGCGCATTATCCACGGCAATGGCGATACGTTCGGCAATCTGGCGCAGCAGTTTCAGGTTCGCCGGGGTAAACACCTCTTTCTGGCACTGCGCCAGTTTCAGCACGCCCAGCAGATTTTTCCCCGACATCAGCGGCAGCAGGCACAGGGTCTGAATGTTGTTGCCCCAGGTTTCAAACAGCATCCGCTCGTAGGGCGCGAGTTTGTCACGCTCATGCAGATTAATCAGCAGCATCTCCTGGCTGTTAAATACCCGCTCGGTCAGCGTTCCCTGTTCGTCGACTTCCTGCGTTTCATGGGCGGGGTCGGCTTCATCCAGATAATGCGTCGAGTAGATGGTCAGTTTGCCCTTGCGGCTGCCGCGCAGCACCAGACTGATGGCGTCAATGCCGAAGTAGTAGTGGATCTCTTTCGCCACTTCGCTGACCAGTTCATCCATATGCAGCCGGGAGAGCACCGCATTGGTGATGGCCACCAGAATGCGAAAATCGTCGCGCTCCTGGCACAAGAGTTCGTAGTCTGGCGTGGGGTGCTCGCGGCTTTGCAACTGCTCGGCGACAACGGCGACGATTTGCGTCAGCGTATGCAGGCGCTCGGTCTCTTTGTCACTCCATGGCCTGTCGCTGGTGCGAAAAAATTCGCAGCCGCCAAATATCTGCCCTTCAGCAGCGAGCGGCAGCAAGCTGTAATGCGCGAATGCCGGGTAGATCCGGCTTTCGGCAATGGCGGGCCAGGTCTCGCTAAAGAGTTGCGCGGTGCAGCGCAGCGCCTGCGGGTGAGAGAGGATATGCCGCACCGGGCCGCCTGCCAGCAGCGCCTGGTCGTTATATCGGGCACTGTTGTCGGGACCTTGCACGGCGTAACGGCTGGCGAGGTGGCTGTCGGCATGCCACAGCACAATCGCGGCGTTATCGGCGAGACCCGCCTGGCGGGTCAACCGGGTTAACGTTTCACAAAGCGCGGCCATATCGGGTTGCTGTAATAACATCCGTGTTATATCAAACAATCCTTGTTGCCCGAGATCGCTCATCGGTGTATACGACATTTTGCTTTTCCAGGAACACACGCTGAAGGTGTGTAAAAAGTAATAAAAATAAAAAGTTAACAAATCCGTGGTAAGGGCTCGGCATGGGGCAAATCCAGCAGGCGCTTCACTCCATAAAGGCCTGTCAGACGAACGCCTTTGCGGTCGACCACTTCGCCAATTATGGCGGCGTCGCGCCCTAACGGGTGAGCGCGTAATTGTGCCAGCGCCTGCTCTGCGGCTTCGCGCTGAACGGCAATCACCAGTTTGCCTTCGTTGGCAAAATTCAGTGCATCCAGCCCCAGCAGTTCGCAAACCCCGCGTACCGCCGGTTTTACCGGTAAATCTCGTTCATTTAACTCAATGCCGTAACCGCAGGCGGCAGCAAACTCATGTACCACCGCGTTAACGCCGCCGCGCGTGGCGTCGCGCAGGGCTTTTACGCCGGGAAGCTCGCGCAGTTGGCTAATCAACGGCGTCAGCACCGCGCAATCGCTGGTCAGCTCGCCATCCAGCCCTAAGCCTTCACGCAGGTTAAGGATGGTTGCGCCGTGATCGCCCAGGGTGCCGCTTGCCAGCAGCACATCGCCGGGTTGCAGCGATGCTGCTGCCCAGTGAATAGAGGCCGGGATCGCGCCAATGCCGGCGGTATTGATAAACACCTTATCGGCTGCGCCGCGCTGCACCACTTTGGTATCGCCGGTGACAATCGCGATACCGGCGCTGCGGGCGGTATCGGCCATGCTCTCGACAAGCGTTTTCAGGGTGGCTATTGGCAATCCCTCTTCAAGGATAAAGCCGCAGGAGAGAAAGCGTGGTGTTGCGCCGCTCACGGCAATGTCGTTTGCCGTGCCGCATACCGCCAGCTTGCCGATATTGCCGCCGGGAAAGAATAGCGGATCGATAACGTAGCTGTCGGTGGAAAACGCCAGCCGATCGCCACCTGCCGTAAGCTCGGCCAGATGGATACGCGCCTGATCTTCCTGTTCTGCAAGCCAGGGGTTGGCGAACGCGTCCATAAAAAGCTGGCTGATAAGCTGTTGCATAGCCTGGCCGCCGCTGCCGTGCGCCATCTGTACTTCATTCATGCTTCACACTCCTGAGCACGGTATTGATACCAGGCCGCGCAGGCACCTTCTGATGACACCATCAGTGCGCCGAACGCGCTTTGCGGGTTACAGGTGTTACCGAACAGCGGGCACTGGTGCGGTTTACAGCGGCCAGTCAGCACGTCACCGCAGCGGGCGCGCGGATCGTCATACACTTGCTGTTCGACCGGGTGAAAATGGGCTTCGGCGTCAAAGCGCTGATACGCGTCAGTCAGATGCACACCGGATTCGCCAATCATGCCCAGGCCACGCCACTCGCTGTTGCCGCGTACGGTAAACACCTCGGCGATAGCGGCCTGGGCCAGCCGGTTGCCTTCGTCCGGCACCACACGGCGATACTGGTTTTCCACCTTGCTATGGGCGGCGATTTTCTGCTCAACCAGCATCACTACGCCCTGCAATAGATCGAGCGGTTCAAACCCGGCGACCACCAGCGGGCGCTGATAAGTATCGGCGATGAAAGTATAGGCGTCGGTGCCGATCACCATGCTGACATGGCCCGGTGCGAGAAACGCGTCGATGCCGTTGTCCGGCTGCTCCAGCAGGCTACGCAGCGTGGGAATCAACGTGATGTGCTGGCAGAAAAACCAGAAGTTATCCAGGTTACGGGCTTTTGCCTGCTGCAACGTAATGGCGGTGGCGGGCATGGTGGTTTCGAACCCCAGACCGAAGAACACCACTTTGCGCTGCGGATTTTTTTCCGCCAGCGCCAGCGCATCCATTGGCGAATAGACAATCCGCACATCCGCGCCGCGCGCTTTCGCTTGCAACAGCGAGCCGTTTTTCCCCGGCACGCGAATGGCGTCGCCAAAGGTGCAGAAAATCACCTCCGGGTGCTGGGCTATCTCCACGCAGGTATCAATTCGCCCCATCGGTAATACGCAGACCGGGCAACCGGGGCCATGAATAAACTCAATATTTTCCGGCAGTAACTGGTCGAGGCCAAACTTGAAAATAGCGTGCGTGTGTCCGCCGCACACCTCCATAATGCGCAACGGGCGCGCGGCGGTGTAAGAGAGGTGTGCAGCCCGTTCACGCAGGTGATCAATCAGTTGCATCACCTGTTCCGGGGCGCGGTATTCGTCGACAAAACGCATTATTTCTCCTCGCCGTAAAGCAGCGCGCCGACATCGGGTTCGACATCGAACATGTTTTGCAGCGCCGCCAGCGTATCCAGCGCCTCTTCTTCGTTAATCACGCTCATGGCGAAGCCGACATGCACCAGCACCCACTGGCCGAGGCGCGACTGTCCGTTTTCGTCCGTGCTGCCGACCAGCGTTAAATCGACATCGCGCTGAATGCCGCTGACATCCACTTTGGCTTGCAGGCCATCAATGGCGCAAATTTGCCCCGGTACGCCTATACACATCGTTGCGTCTCCAGCCAGTCAAGCCAGGCATCCATCCCGTCGCCTTTGGTGGCGGAAATCAACATGATTTCAATGGTCGGGTTCACTTCACGGGCATAGGCGATGCACTGCTCGACGTTAAAGTCGAGGTAGGGCAGCAAATCCACTTTATTGAGCAGCATTAGCGAGGCGGCGGCGAACATATGCGGATATTTCAGCGGCTTGTCTTCACCTTCTGTTACCGACAGCACCGCCACTTTATGACGCTCGCCAAGGTCGAAACCCGCCGGACACACCAGATTGCCAACGTTTTCGATAAACAGGATGCCGCGATTTTCCAGCGCCAGGCGCGGTGCGGCGTCGGCAATCATCTGCGCATCAAGATGGCAGCCTTTACCGGTGTTGACCTGAATCGCCGGGGTGCCGGTGGCGCGAATGCGCGCGGCATCGTTAACCGTTTGCTGATCGCCTTCGATCACCGCGCAAGGAACGCGCGTTTTCAGGCGTTTGAGGGTCTCGGTAAGCAGGGTGGTTTTGCCGGAACCGGGGCTGGAAACCAGGTTCAGCACCAGGTGTTGCGAAGCGGCGAAGCGGGCGCGGTTACGGGCGGCGATTTGGTTATTTTTCTCCAGTACGTCGATCTCCACTTCCACCATCCGGCGCTGGCTCATGCCGGGAGCGTGGGTACCGGCTTCACCGTGACCATAATGCAGGTCGCCGTGTGCCAGTTGCGTAGGACGAAAATCGTCGGTTTTGATACCGGTGATTTTCAGCGCCGGGCGGGCTGCAGGGGAGAACGGCGCACCGCGAAACGCCGAGTGCGGATTATGTTCATCCCCCTCAATATAAAGGTTACCGTCCTGACAACCACATGTTGTACACATTGTTTACTCCTCAATTTCCAGTCGCTGAATTTGCATGCCGTCATCGGCGACAATCTGCAACTGGTCGCTGTGGCACTGCGGGCAGCGGCGCACTCGCTGGGTAAGTAACGTCACATACTGTTGGCAGGACTCGCACCAGCATTCCGCCTGTTGTTGTTCGATGTGCAGTGTACAACCTTCCGCCAGGCTGCCACGGCAAACCAGATCAAAACAAAACGTTAAAGCTTCCGTTTCTACACAAGAAAATGCGCCGACTTTCAGCCACACGCCGGTGACCCGACGCGCGCCGTTTGCTGACGCCTGTTGTTCAATAATTTCCAGCGCACGCTGGCAGAGGGTGATTTCGTGCATAACGCCTCCTGATGACTTTGCGCCCTTAATGCAATAAGAGTGCCATTACGCATTTTGACACGGTGACGATGTCGACAATGTCGAGATGACACGTCGAAAGGGGGAGTGTTTGGTTTTTATATTTTTAAAAATCAATAAGTTAAAATTTGGCATGGATGATGCTTTACCGCCGTTGTTTTTCATTAACCGGGTAAGCAGACATGACCATTTGGGAAATTAGCGAAAAGGCAGATTACATTGCCGGGCGGCATCACCGCCTGCAGGAAGAGTGGCGTAGCTACTGTAACGCGTTAGTTCAGGGCGTTACGCTCTCCAAAGCGCGGTTGCATCACGCCATCGGCTGCGCGCCGGAACAGCAACTCTGCTTTGTGCTGTTTGAACACTTCACCGTTTATATCACCCTGACCGGCGGCTTTAACGGTCACACCATTGAATATGCGATTGCCAATAAAGAGAGCGATGAGCGGCGCGTGATTGCCACAGCGCAGCTCTCCAGCGATGGCAAGGTCGATGGCGCGTTCAGCGTGCGCGATCGCGAAAAAGTGCTGGAGCATTATCTCGGCAAAATCGCCGCCGTTTACGACAACCTGTATGCCGCAATGGAAGCGGATACGCCGGTCAATCTCACCACGCTTGCCAGCCACGCACACGCGCCTGCGCTGGCCTGAGTTTGGGTGTCGACATGTGTCGAAGTGACACATCGCGCGACACGTTTCGTCATAAATGACCGCCCGTAACCAGGGTGAATCACCTGAGGATTTGCTGGTGAACCGTTTTGTAATTGCCGATTCGGCGTTATGTATTGGGTGCCATACCTGCGAGGCTGCCTGCGCCGAAACGCACCGTGCGCATGGCCTGCAGGCGATGCCTCGGCTGCGCGTGATGCGTAGCGAAAAAGAGTCCGCGCCGCAACAGTGCCACCACTGTGAAGACGCCCCCTGTGCGGGCGTTTGTCCGGTGAATGCGATCAACCGCGTTGATGGCGCGGTGCAGTTAAATGAAAGCTTGTGCGTCAGCTGCAAGCTGTGCGCGATTGCGTGTCCTTTCGGCGCGATTGAGTTTTCCGGTAGCCGCCCGCTGGATATTCCCGCCAATGTTAACTCGCCCAAAGCGCCCGCCGCGCCGCCTGCACCCGCGCGAGTCAGCACGTTGCTGGACTGGGTGCCCGGTGTGCGGGCCATTGCGGTGAAGTGCGATCTCTGCCACTTCGATGCAGAAGGCCCAGCCTGTGTGCGGATGTGCCCGACCAAGGCACTGCATCTGGTTAATAACCGGGATATCGCCAGAGCCAGCCGTCGCAAACGCGAGCAAACCCTCAACACAGATTACGGCGATTTATCGCTGTATACGCAGCTAAACCGGAGCGCGAAATGACTATCCTCTCTTTGTTAAGCGCTGCTGTCGCGGTGCTTACTTGCGCCGCCATGTTGGCCTATCTGTTTATGCCGTTCAAAGCGTTAAGCGGTCTGTTTGCCGGGCTTGGCGGCGCTATCGGCTGCGCAATGGCAGCGGCCTGTGGCGTGATGGCGTTAACAGACACCGTTACGGTGAGCGGCATGATACCGCTGATTCAGTATCACATTCTGGTCACACCGCTCAGCGCCGTATGGCTGATAACGCTCGGCGTTTGCGGCGGTTTCGTTAGCCTGTTCTCCATTTACTGGCATCGTCATGAAGCAGTGAAAGCCAACGGTTTGCTGATGAACTTGCTGCTGGCTGCGGCGCTGTGCGCGGTGAGCGCGGCAAACGTCGGCGCACTGGTGATCATGGCGGAAATTATGGCGCTGAGCGCGGTATTCCTGACCGGCTGTAGCAAATCCGGCAAGCTGTGGTTTGTCATGGGTCGCTTCGGTACGGTACTGCTGGCGGTGGCCTGCTGGCTGCTGTGGCAGCGTTATCAGACGCTGGATTTTGCACTGCTCGCCACCCACGCGCTCGATAGCGACATCTGGCTGCTCGGGGTGATCGGTTTTGGCCTGCTGGCCGGGATTATTCCGCTGCATGCCTGGGTGCCGCAGGCGCATGCCACTGCGCCCGCACCAGCGGCGGCGCTGTTTTCCACGGTGGTGATGAAAGTCGGCTTGTTCGGCATTTTGAGCCTTTCACTGCTCGGCGGCCAACCGCCGCTGTGGTGGGGCGTTGCGCTGCTGGTATTCGGCATCATGACTGCCTTTGTTGGCGGGCTGTATGCCTTGATGGAGCACAATATCCAGCGCCTGCTGGCATACCACACGCTGGAGAACATCGGCATTATTCTGCTCGGCCTGGGCGCTGGCGTTACCGGCCTTGCGCTGCAGCAACCTGTTCTTCTGGCGCTGGGGCTGACCGGCGGCCTGTATCACCTTTTCAACCACAGCCTGTTTAAAAGCACGCTGTTTCTCGGCGCGGGGACGCTGTGGTTTGGCACCGGTCATCGCGATATCGAAAAACTGGGCGGCATCGGTAAAAAGATGCCGGTTATCTCGCTGGCAATGCTGGTCGGGCTGATGGCGATGGCGGCGCTGCCGCCGCTCAACGGTTTTGCCGGTGAGTGGGTGATTTATCAATCCTTCTTTAGTTTAAGCGCCAGTGGTCATTTCTTGCTGCAATTGCTGGGGCCGCTGCTGGCGGTTGGCCTGGCAATTACCGGCGCGCTGGCGGTGATGTGCATGGCGAAAGTCTATGGCGTCACTTTTCTTGGCGCGCCGCGTAGCACTCAGGCGGAAAACCCACGTTCCATTCCCTGGTTAATGACTGGCGTGGTCGCCGCGCTGGCCATTTGTTGCGTTATTGGCGGTGTTGCCGCGCCGTGGCTGATGCCGCGCCTGTTTGCCGCCGTACCGTTGCCGCTGCAAACGGCAAACACCGTGGTGTCGCAACCGATGATTGCGCTGTTACTGATTGCCACACCGTTGCTGCCGTTGCTGCTGATGATGTTGTTTAAAGGCGATCGCCTGCCTGCCCGCCGTCGCGGTAGCGCCTGGGTGTGCGGTTACGATCACGAAAGATCAATGGTGATTACCGCGCATGGTTTCGCCATGCCGGTGAAAGCGGCCTTTGCCCCGGTGCTGAAGCTGCGCAAATGGCTGGAGCCCCGGCTTCCTGTCCCCGGCTGGCACGGTGATAGCGCGCCGGTGCTGTTTCGCCGGCTGGCGCTGATTGAGCTGGCGGTGCTGGTGGTAGTGGTGATTTCACGAGGAGCCTGATGATGAGTTTTCTGTTTGCTTTACTCCAGGCGCTGGTGTTGTTTGCCGCAGCGCCGCTGCTTTCCGGCATCAGCCGCGTGGCGCGTGCGCGTTTACACAACCGGCGTGGGCCGTGCGTGCTGCAGGAATACCGCGATCTGCTGAAACTGCTGGGACGGCAAAGTATTGCTCCGGCGGCGTCGGGCTGGGTATTTCGCCTGACACCGTTTGTGATGGTGGGCGTCATGTTGACCGTCGCGACCGCGTTACCGGTGGTGACGATTGCCTCGCCGCTGCCGGAACTGGGCGATCTGATCACGCTGATTTACCTGTTCGCCATTGCCCGCTTTTTCTTTGCCATCGCCGGGCTTGATACCGGCAGCCCGTTTACCGGGCTAGGCGCGAGCCGTGAAGCGATGCTCGGTGTGCTGGTCGAGCCGATTTTGCTGCTTGGCCTGTGGGTGGCGGCGCTGGTCGCCGGTTCCACGCACATTAGCCATATCACCAATGCCGTTTATCACTGGCCGCTATCGCGCAGCATTCCTCTGTTGCTGGCGCTGTGCGCCTGCGCGTTCGCCACCTTTATCGAGATGGGCAAACTGCCGTTTGATCTCGCGGAAGCGGAGCAGGAGTTGCAGGAAGGGCCGCTGTCTGAGTACAGCGGCAGCGGTTTTGCCGTGCTGAAGTGGGGCATCAGCTTAAAACAGCTAGTGGTGCTGCAACTGTTTGTTGGCGTGTTTCTGCCCTGGGGGCAGATGACCACCTTTAGCGCCGCCGGTTTGCTGCTGGCACTGGCGATCGCCGTGGTGAAACTGGTCGCTGGCGTGCTGATTATTGCCCTGTTTGAGAACAGCATGGCGCGTTTGCGTTTTGTTGCTACTTCGCGCGTGACGTGGGCCGGTTTCGGCGTCGCCTTTTTAGCCTTCGTCTCCTTGCTGGCGACGTATTAAGAGAGTTTGAGCATGTCTGAAGAAAAAATCGGTCAACACTATCTTGCCGCCCTGCACGAGAAATTTCCCGGCGTGGTGCTGGATGAAGCGTGGCAGACCAAAGACCAGATTACCGTCACCATCAAAGTGAACTATCTGCCGGAAGTCGTCGAGTACCTGTACTACCAACAGGGCGGCTGGCTTTCCGTGCTGTTTGGCAACGACGAACGCAAACTGAACGGTCATTTTGCCGTTTATTACGTGCTGTCGATGGAGCAGGGCGTCAAATGCTGGATTACCGTGCGTGTGGAAGTGGATGCGCTGAAACCAGAATACCCGTCAGTAACACCGCGCGTACCGGCGGCGGTGTGGGGCGAGCGCGAAGTGCGCGATATGTACGGTCTGATCCCGGTAGGCCTGCCGGATGAGCGCCGCCTGGTGCTGCCGGATGACTGGCCGGATGAACTCTACCCGCTGCGTAAAGACAGCATGGATTATCGCCAGCGTCCGGCGCCGACCACCGATGCGGAAACCTACGAGTTTATTAACGAGCTGGGCGATAAGAAAAACAATGTGGTGCCGATTGGCCCGCTGCATGTGACCTCGGACGAACCGGGCCATTTCCGCCTGTTTGTTGATGGCGAGAATATTGTCGATGCCGACTACCGCATGTTTTACGTCCATCGCGGCATGGAGAAGCTGGCGGAAACCCGCATGGGTTACAACGAAGTCACGTTCCTTTCCGATCGCGTCTGCGGTATCTGCGGTTTTGCCCACAGCACGGCCTATACCACGTCGGTTGAAAACGCGATGGGCATCGTGGTGCCGGAACGCGCGCAGATGATCCGCGCCATTTTGCTCGAAGTGGAACGCCTGCACTCGCACTTGCTCAACCTGGGGCTGGCCTGCCACTTTGTTGGTTTTGACTCCGGGTTTATGCAGTTTTTCCGCGTGCGCGAAGCCTCCATGAAAATGGCGGAAATCCTCACCGGGGCGCGTAAAACCTACGGTCTGAACCTGATTGGCGGTATCCGCCGCGACATGTTGAAAGACGACATGATCCAGACGCGCCAGTTAGCACAGCAGATGCGCCGCGATGTCACCGAGCTGGTGGAGGTGCTGATGAGCACGCCGAACATTGAGCAGCGCACCGTGGGTATTGGTCGCCTCGATCCGCAAATCGCTCGCGATTTCAGTAATGTCGGCCCGATGGTGCGCGCCAGCGGTCACGCCCGTGATACCCGCGCCGATCACCCGTTTGTCGGTTACGGTCTGCTGCCGATGACCGTGCATTCCGAACAGGGCTGCGATGTGATTTCACGCCTGAAAGTGCGCATCAACGAAGTGCTGAGCGCACTCAATATGATCGATTACGGTCTGGATAACTTGCCTGGCGGCCCGCTGATGGTGGAAGGCTTTACCTATATTCCGCACCGTTTCGCGCTCGGTTTCTCTGAAGCGCCGCGCGGGGACGATATTCACTGGAGCATGACTGGCGATAACCAGAAACTCTATCGCTGGCGCTGCCGCGCGGCGACATACGCCAACTGGCCGACGTTGCGCTATATGCTGCGCGGTAACACGGTTTCCGACGCACCGCTGATCATTGGCAGCCTCGACCCTTGCTACTCCTGCACCGACCGCATGACGGTGGTGGATGTGCGCAAGAAGAAAAGTAAGGTCGTGGCTTACAAAGAGCTGGAGCGTTACGGGGTTGAGCGTAAGAACTCGCCGTTGAAATCGTGAGGGGAGAACGGTAGCGATGTTTACCTTTATCAAAAAAGTGATCAAAACCGGCACGGCAACCAGCGATTACCCGTTGTCGCCGATGCCGGTCGACAAAAACTTTCGCGGCAAGCCGCAGCACAACCCGCAGCAGTGCATTGGCTGTGCCGCCTGCGTCAACGTCTGCCCGTCGAATGCGCTGTCGGTAGAAACCGATCTCGCCACCGGCGAGCTGGCATGGCAATTCAATCTGGGGCGCTGCATCTTCTGCGCCCGTTGCGAAGAAGTGTGCCCGACGGCCGCTATCACGCTTTCGCAGGAGTATGAACTGGCGGTGTGGAACAAAGCCGATTTCCTGCAACAGTCGCGCTTTGAACTGTGCCAGTGCCGCGAATGCGCCCGGCCATTCGCGGTGCAAAAAGAGATCGACTACGCCATCGCGCTGCTGGCGCATAACGGCGATAGCCGGGCAGAGCTGCACCGTGAAAGTTTTGAAACCTGCCCGGAGTGTAAGCGCCAGAAGTGCCTGGTGCCGTCCGATCGTATTGAATTGACCCGCCATATGAGAGAGGCCAGCTAATGAGCCAGCTGTTAGGTCCGCGCGATGCGGACGGTATTCCGGTACCGATGACGGTGGAGGAGTCCATCGCCAGCATGAAAGCCTCGCTGCTGAATAAGATCAAACGCTCCGCCTATGTCTACCGCGTGGACTGCGGCGGTTGCAACGGCTGCGAAATTGAAATTTTCGCCACGCTTTCGCCGCTGTTTGACGCTGAACGCTTTGGTATCAAAGTGGTTCCGTCACCGCGCCATGCCGATATTCTGCTGTTTACCGGGGCGGTAACCCGCGCGATGCGATCGCCTGCGCTGCGTGCCTGGCAATCTGCGCCGGATCCCAAAATCTGTATCTCCTACGGCGCGTGCGGCAACAGCGGTGGTATCTTCCACGACCTGTACTGCGTGTGGGGCGGCACCGATAAAATTGTGCCGGTGGATGTTTATATTCCCGGCTGCCCGCCAACGCCCGCTGCCACGTTGTATGGTTTCGCCATGGCGCTGGGCTTGCTGGAGCAGAAAATCCATGCTCGTCTGCCGGGTGAGCAGGACGACCAGCCAGCCGAGATTTTGCACCCGACAATGGTGCAGCCGCTGCGCGTGAAAGTCGATCGCACCGCCCGTCGGCTGGCGGGGTATCGCTACGGCCGTCAGATTGCCGATGACTATCTGCGTTTGCGAAGCATCGGCGAACATGAAGTGGTGAACTGGCTGGCGCAGGAAAACGATCCGCGCCTGACCGAGATTGTCAGCCATCTGAACCAGGTGGTGCAGGAGGCGAAAATCTGATGGGCGAATCGGTGGTCTTTAGCCAGTTGCGGCGTAAATTTATCGACGAGAACGACGCTACGCCCGCACAGGCGCAGCAAGTGGTTTATTACAGCCTGGCTATCGGCCACCATTTGGGGGTGATCGACTGCCTGGAAACGGCGCTCTCCTGCCCGTGGGAGGAGTACCTGGCGTGGATCGCCACGCTGGAGGCGGGCAGCGAGGCGCGGCGCAAAATGGAAGGCGTGCCGCGCTATGGCGAAATTGTTATCGACAGCACGCACGTGATGCTGCTGGCAAACGCGTTTGATCGGGCGCAGGCTCGGCAAAATGCGCAGCAGCTCGCCTGGAGCAAAGCGCTGCTGTCGATGCTGCATGATATCCATCAGGAAAGCGCCATCTATTTAATGGTGAGGAGATTACGTGACTGACGTATTGCTGTGTGTCGGCAACAGTATGATGGGTGACGATGGCGCAGGCCCGTTGCTGGCGCAAATGTGCGCCGAAAACCCGCAAGGTAACTGGCAGGTGATTGACGGTGGCAGCGCGCCAGAAAACGATGTGGTCGCGATTCGCGAACTGAAACCCTCACGGCTGCTGATTGTCGATGCGACCGATATGGGGCTCAACCCTGGCGATATCCGTGTGGTGGACCCGGATGACATTGCCGAAATGTTCCTGATGACCACCCACAATATGCCGCTTAACTACCTGATTGATCAGTTGAAAGAAGATATCGGCGAGGTGATTTTTCTTGGCATTCAGCCGGATATTGTCGGGTTTTACTACCCGATGACGCCGCCGGTAAAAGCTGCGGTGGAATGTATCTACCAGCGGCTGGCGGGCTGGGAAGGTAACGGCGGTTTCGACAATCTGTAAACGGTGCGCCGGTTGCCCGGCGCAGTCATTTAACAACTAACGACGACGTTTTTCCGCGTACATCACTTTGTCGCAATCTTCCAGCATGTCGCGCAGCGTGGCGTATCGACTGCCGCCATTTTCAATAATGCCGTGCGAATAGTTGATGTGGTAATTCTTACCGGACAGATGGTCGATGGCATCCATCCGCGATTGCAGATCGAATAAAAACGCATCCACGTCATTTGCGGCGAGATTGCCCAGCAGTACGGCAAATTCCCCGCCGCCCAGACGCGCGGCGATATCCTGCTCTTTCAGGCATTTCGTCAGGTTACTGGCGAAGATTTTTACCACCTCATCGCCCTCTTTGCTGCCCAGCAACTCATTGATGGCTTTCAGATTATCAATACTGAAATAGAGCAGGCTGAAGGGTTTTTTATGCTCTTTTAGCCACGCGAAACGCTTCTCGCCGGTGCGGTAAAAACCGCGATTGTTTGGCATCCCGGTCAGGCTGTCGGTCATCGCCATACTGAGGATCAAAAATTCATCTTCCACGATGGCGGCGAAGTCGAGCAGGGTGTTGATTTCCGCGCTGGAGAACGGGCGCGGATAGGTGTCAATAATACAAATCGTCCCGGCAATAGCCCCGTCCGGCAGACGCACCGGGCAGCCTGCGTAAAAGCGCACCCAGGGCTCACCAACGACAAACGGGTTATCGGCAAAACGCGGATCGGCGAGGGTATCTTTCACAATGAAAGTCCCCTCTTCGAGGATGGCGTGTGCGCAAAAGGAGAGATTACGCGGTGTTTCGTGGGTGTCGACACCGCTGCGCGACAGCAACCACTGGCGATCGCGATCGAGCAGGCTGATGACCGCGATCGGTACGTCAAAGGTGGTCTTCGCCGTACGGGTTAACCGGTCAAAGCGCTCATCGTCCTTTTTATCAAGCAAATCCATCATGTATAGCGACTTCAGCCGCTCGATTTCATTGACTGGCATGGCCGGAAAGATCATAGCTCACCCTCGCTCTGTTCTGTTTCCTAAAGTGTAGACAGAACTTCTGATCATCGCGTTATATATCCGTAACTTGCCTGCCCGCGCACAAAATCGATAAACGCCTGTAAAGGCGCAGGAATTAGCCGCCGGGAGTTGTAATAAAGATACGGGCCGTTAAACGACAGCCACCAGGGTTCCAGCACCGGGATCAGTTCACCGCGCTCAATCGGCGCGCACAGCCACTCTTCAAACAGATAGATAACGCCACTACCGGCAATGGCTGCCTGCACGCCCAGATCCATCGCCGCGCCGACGCTAACCACTAAGGCGCCATTGACCTGTACGCGCAACGTTTCACCATCGCGCTCGAACTCCCACTCCGGCATTACGCCGCTGGCGTAGCGCCCGCGAATGCAGTTGTGAGTAATCAGATCGCGTGGATGCTGCGGTATGCCATGTTGCTGCAGGTAATGGGGGGAGGCGGCGGCGACAAAACGCTGGCGACGTGGGCCGATGGGCAGCGCGACCATATCCTGCTCCAGACATTCGTCATAGCGGATGCCCGCGTCACAACTGTCGCGAAAGACATCCTGCACGTTACTTTCGGCAACGATTTCCAGTTGAATGTCCGGATATTGCGCCAGAAAGGCGGGAACAATGGCGGGCAGCACCAGCCGGGCGGCGCTGACCGGCACGTTGAGGCGCAGCGTACCGCTGGGGGTTGAGCGGTAACGGTTAATGGCGTCTAGCGCCGCGTCCACTTCGCTCATCGCCGGTTGCAGTCGCTCCATCAGCGCTTTACCCGCATCGGTTAGCGCCACGGTGCGGGTAGTGCGGTTAAACAGGCGCACGCCGAGCTGCTGTTCAGCGCGGCGCACCGCATCACTCAGGCGGGAAGGGTTGGTGCCGGTCACGCGCGCGGCTTCGCGAAAGCCTCCGGCGTTGGCGACCGCCACAATGGCGTTCAGCAGGGCGAAGTCCAGCTTCATTGTTCGGTTAACCGTACAGTGTGTATGAATTTCAACGGATTGTTGCACAGCAACGATGCTCCTACAATCTGTTTACTTAATGCACAGGAGGTACTCCATGTCTCAATCCTCACTTACCTTTCGTCTGGGCGATCGCCAGGTTGGTCGCCTGGGTTATGGTGCAATGCAACTGGCTGGCCCTGGCGTATTTGGGCCACCTGCTGATGAAGCGAAAGCGCTGCAGGTGCTACGCGATGTGATTGCCGCAGGCGTGAACCATATCGACACCAGCGATTTTTACGGCCCACATGTCACCAATAAATTGATTAAGCAGGCACTGCACCCGTACCCGGATGATCTGTGCATTGTCACCAAAGTTGGCGCGCGCCGTGATGACAAAGCCAACTGGCTGCCCGCATTCAGCGCTGAAGCGTTAACGCAAGCCGTTGAAGATAACCTGCGAAATCTCGGCCTCGACGTGATGGAAGTGGTGAACCTGCGCGCAATGTTCGGCGTGCATGAGCCGGAAGAGGGGCCGCTTGAAGCGCCGCTGGAGGCTTTGATTAAGCTGAAAGAGCGCGGGCTGATTCGCCATATTGGTCTGAGCAACGTGACGGCGAAACAGGTAGCCGACGCGCAAAAAATGACGCCGATTGTCTGTGTGCAGAACCTCTATAACGTGGCGAATCGCCATGATGACGCGCTGATTGATTCACTGAACGCGCAAGGGATCGCCTATGTGCCGTTCTTCCCGCTCGGCGGTTTTACGCCGTTGCAGTCAGGCGAGTTGAATGAGGTGGCGCAGGCGCTTGGCGCGACGCCGATGCAGGTGGCACTGGCCTGGCTGTTGCAGCGCTCGCCGAATATTCTGCTGATCCCGGGCACCTCTTCGCCGCAGCATTTGCAGGAAAACCTCGCCAGCGCGCAACTTACCTTGCCGCCGGATGCGCTGGCGAAACTCGACGCTATCGCGCAGGCGTAATCAGAAACTGCCCGGTTTACCGGGCAGTTTTATGCGCAATCACCGACTCACGGCACACCAGTTCGCCCCGATGGGCGCAAATAGTTGCAGCCTCTGGCAGCAGAACTCTCTCGATGGCGTTACGGATCATCTCCTCCATCGGAACATGGATTGTGGTCAGCGACGGGTTGTAATACTTGCCGATAACCGAATCATCAAACCCGGCCAGCGACACATCCTGCGGCAGCCGCAACCCCGCTTCATAACAGGCTTTCGCCACGCCAATCGCCATATCATCATTCCCGGCCAGCACGCAGGTAAACGGCACGTTGCGCGCCAGCAGTTCTCGCCCCGCCTCATAACCGCTATCGGTGCTCCAGCTACCGCGCACCAGCAGTTGCGGGTCGGGTTCAATTCCGGCGTTGCGTAGGGCTTTACGATATCCGGCTAAACGGCGCTCGCCAGTGGGCGAGGCGTCAGAACCGGCAACAAACGCAATGCGCGTATGTCCCTGCGAGAGCAGGTAGTCCATCATCGTTTCACAGCTTTGCTGGTGATCGACAAACACGCACTGGCTGCGGTGGCGGGTAAGTTCCCGGTTGATCACCACGATCGGCGTCGGGTTGCGTTCGATGATCTCATCGAGTTCATCGACCGACAGGTATTTGGGGTAGATCATGATTGCTTCGCAGCGCAGCGACAGCAGCAGATCGATGGCGTCGCGCTCTTCCTGCGCGCTGTGTTTACCGTCTGCCAGCACCAGTTGGCGACTGTGCAGCTCGCTGTTGGTCGCCGCGTGGTAAATCATGCTGGAGAAAAACGGGCCGTTATACAGCCCGTTGGTAATGACCAGCCCGACAGAGTTGGTTTTATTGTTGGCAAGATTGCGCGCCAGCTGATTAGGGCGATAACCCGTTTCGGCAATCGCCTGCATAATACGGGCTTTCACTTCCTCGCGGACGAAAACTTTGCCGTTTAGCGCGCGCGATACTGTCGCTTTGGAGACGCCGGCAAGCCTGGCGACATCCAGTATCGTTACCATCGTTCAACCTCACTGTTGTTATTATTGCGGCGGTTAGTTTCAGGCCAGCGACATCAGCGGAACGCCCGCGCTGACAGCGCCCTGCGACTGATGGCGAGTGAGCGTAAACGCCTCGCTATTGACCACCAGCACGGGGGTGGTCAAGTCGTAACCTGCCTGCTCAATACGTTCTTTATCAAAGGTCAGTAGCGGTGTGCCGGCGCTAACCCGGTCGCCCTCTTTGACCAGCGGCGTAAAAAATTGCCCCTGCAGATTAACGGTGTTAAGCCCAACGTGAATCAGCAATTCCGCGCCATTATCACATATCAGGCCAATGGCGTGATGAGAGTCGATCAATGTTGCGACCTGTGCATCACAAGGGGCGACAACTTTACCTTCATGCGGGATGATGGCGATGCCATCGCCCAGCACTTTTCCGGCAAAGGCTTCATCCGCCACGCTTTCCAGCGCAATCACTTCACCTTTAATGGGGCTGAGCATTTGCAGGGAACCGACGGTCAGCGGCGCGTTTTTCTCATCAGAAACCACGGTGTTAACCGGATCGTCAAAACCGACAAACTGCACCATCACGATGGTCAGCACAATTGCGGTGCCCGCGCCCACCAGTTCGCCAATAAACGACATTGGCGCATCCGGGCTAATCGCGTTGACCAGCGTGAACAGGCCCGGCAATGCGGCATAAGCATAGTAGAGGCTGCCAAACAGGCTGGCGACCACAGCGCCAATCGCGCCGCCAATACAGCCGCAGATAAACGGTTTTTTAAAGCGCAACGTCACGCCATAAATCGCCGGTTCGGTAATGCCGAAAATCGCCGTCACGCCCGCTGACAGCGAAGTTGCCTTCAGTTGCTTGTTACGGCTTTTGATAAACACGCCAAACACTGCCGCCATCTGGCCAATCACCGCAATGGTTTGATACGCCTGGAAAGAGTCATAGCCCTGAGTATCGAAGTTGGCCATGATCACCGGCGTAATGCCCCAGTGCACACCAAAGATCACAATCACCTGCCAGACGCCGCCGATAATCGCCGCCGCCAGCGCCGGTGCGGCGTGGAACAGCGTGTTATAACCGTGCGCGACACCCAGCGCAGCCCAACTGGTGATCGGGCCAATCACAATCAGCGTCAGCGGTACAATCACCACAAAACAGAGTAGCGGCGTAAACAGCGGGCTTACCACTTCAGGCAGCCATTTTTCTACCCGGCGCTCAAACCACGACAGCGCCCAGACGAGGAACAACGGCGGCAGAACCGACGAGGTGTAAACCGTTTCCGCCAGCGGGAAAAAGAGGAATTTCACTTCACTGCCGCTGGCGATTTTCCCGGCCATCGCCGTCCACTCCGGGTTGATTAACGCGCAGCAACAGAGCACGGCAATAAAAGGGTTACATTTAAAATGGCGCGCGGCGGTAATCGCGATAAATACCGGCAGGAAAGCAAACGGCGTCCATGACATAAAGTTCAGCACGGCAAACGTGCCGGAAGATTTGATCTCTGCATCGGCAAGACCCAGCAGGATCAGCACACCCTGTAAGATCCCGGCGGCGGCAAGAATGTAGACAATTGGCGCGAATACCGCCGACATGGTGGCGATCACCGCATCCAGCCAGCGTGTTTTCGGCGGTGCCGTGTTGCCATCTTTCTCTTTCACCATACCGCTCAGAGCGTTAAACACATCGGCGACGTGGGTGCCAATCACCACCTGAAATTGTCCACCGCTTTCCACCACCGCTATCACGCCCGGCAGGCTTTGGATGTTGGCTTTCGCCGTGTCAGGCGTTTGATTCAATACCAGGCGCAGACGCGTGGCGCAGCGGGAGAAATTACTGATGTTCTCTTCACCGCCGACCTCGCGGAGGATATCACTCGCTAACTTGTTGTAATCCCTGATAACGGCCATGTTTATTTACCTTTTATTATCGGAAACTGAGTCGGTGTAACTGTGTGAAACCGGTTTCATGCTAACCTGGTAAACTTCACCTGCAACCGGTTTCATGGAGATCTGCGAGCCAAATCACTTCCCGATTTGTATTAGGGATAGGCAATCGACAGGCATATTTCGTTGGGGGACGAAGCGTGGACCCGGCGTCTGCGCAACACTGGCGGCTCATTATTCATGAGGAGCCACTTTATGATCGCCGTACTTTTTGAAGCCGATATCGCCGCAGGCAAACAGGCGCGTTACCTGCAATTAGCCGCAGAACTCAAGCCCGTACTGGCTGACATTGACGGGTTTATCGCTATCGAGCGTTTTCAGAGCTTAAGCCGCGAAGGAAAGATTTTGTCACTGTCATGGTGGCGCGATGAAGCCGCAGTGCACGCCTGGAAAAGCAATGTGCTGCACCAGGCGGCTCAGCGTGAAGGGCGGGACACCGTTTTTTCCTCCTACCGCATCCGTGTTGCCACGGTTTTTCGCGATTACGCATCAACCCCGGAGAAGCCATAATATGTACGATATTCACGTTATCCTGAATAATGCGCCGGGCGCGCTGGCACTGCTTGGCGAAACGCTCGGGAAAAATGGCGTCGGGCTGGAAGGCGGAGGGGTCTTTACCGCAGGCGATCACTGCCATGCGCACTTTCTTGTGGCCGATGGCGAGCGTGCCCGTGAAGCGTTAACCGAGGCCGGTTTCCCGGTGCATGCGGTGACGTCGCCGGTTATTCGCAAACTCAAGCAGGAACGACCTGGCGAGTTAGGCGCAATTGCCCGCACGATCGCGCAACATAATATCAATATCCTTGTGCAATACAGCGACCATGACAACCGGTTGATCCTGATCACCGATAACGATCCGCTGGCGCGGGAAGTAACACAACGATGGGACGTACAACCGTTATGACCAGCTATGAACGACGCGAAACGCGGGAGGAGCCGCATCTGCTGGAGGAGACGCTCTCCGGCCTTGCCAGCGCGATGGCGGAGCCTTCCCGGGCGAAAATGCTCTGCGCGTTGATGGACGGGCGGGCGTGGACTGCAACCGAGTTGAGCGCGGTGGTGGATATTGCCGCGTCAACGGCTAGCGCGCACCTGGCAAAACTGCTCGCCAGCGGGCTGCTGGTCTGCGTTTCGCAGGGGCGGCACCGCTACTACCGGCTGGCAGGTAGCGATGTCGCCGCGCTGCTGGAAACGATGATGAGCGTATCCATGCGCGGTGCGCAGGTTCCTGTCACCCGCACGCCTCAGGCGCTGCGTCAGGCGCGTACTTGTTATGACCATCTTGCCGGTGAAATCGCCGTTGGCGTGTATGCGTTTATGCAGCGCGAAGGCTGGATCGCTGACGATGGCAGCGCGGTAACGGATTTAGGTAAACGTAGCCTTGAGAAGATTGGCGTTACCCTCGATCCGCGCACCCGGCGTAAACCCTGTAGCGCCTGTCTGGACTGGAGCGAGCGGCGTTTTCACCTCGGCGGCGATGCAGGCGCGGCGCTGCTGATTGCTTTTGAACAGCAGGGTTGGCTGACGCGCACGCCAGGCTATCGCGAAATCACCCTGACCGACGCGGGGAAGTCTGCGATTTTTAGGGTGTTTGGTGTGAGATTTAAGGGACAGGAAGGTAAATAGTGAATTTTGCGAAGAAGGAAGAGAAAACAATGTCTTCTGCCAACTACTCTCCAGCAAGAATTGTGCTTTTTTAACGGTGTTCATGTCCTGTGTAATTAGGTAGGTTCAAGCCAGAATGGCCTAAGCTACTAAGCGTTAAGCCGATATTTTGTCGCGTTTTTTTGACTCCTGTCCGGCTCTGTACCAGGATAAAGTCGCAAAAAGTGCGTCATTGTGCTTGATAAGGACATAACTTATGACAACTAAAAGTTTTTACTTTTCGCAAGTCGCTGACTTAAGGATCGAAGGCGTCGGGATCCATGCCAGTTATTCGGTTAATTTAATTATCAGCGATGAAAATACATCTGAGGGCAAAAAAATTACTGTTTCTGCTACCGGGAAAAGTAACGCGGCGAAAGCCGCAGGCTCTGGCAATCTTTTATTCTGGTGCAAAGTAAAAAATATGCTGGATGGGAAAACGTATATTCTGGAAAGGAAAAAAGGCGAACATTGGGCCGTAGGCATTGATGACATAGTCATCGGAAATACGTCATTTTTTATTTCCCCCGCAGCAAGCAGAAATGCCGCTTTAGAAATTGAAGCTGGCTACTTCTATGATTCTGGGTATACCGGAACTGTCCCGCCCATTCCAGCCAGCTTCAAACGAGTCATCAACTTAACGCCTTTCCAGGGATAGCATCATGAATGTTAAAAAAACGCTTTTTATCGCTCTTTTTTTTATTTTTAGCGTCAGCGTCGTCGCTGTGAGTCGCTATAAAGATGAGCCCACCCAGCAGGCGTCCGACCTGGTAAAACAATATACGTTGGCTGATGACGCGGCAAAACCTGCCGTATTACAGGACTTCGACAAACTGGCGCGCGAAAATCCTGACAATGCCAATGTCATCAGGAGTTACACCAGCCTGCTCTCCTCCCGAGGCGAATATGCCAAAGCTCTTGCTTATCTGGAGCCTGTGAACAGAGCTAACACCGAGCCCTCTCTGCTGCTGCAAGAGTGTATGCTCAAAGAACGGATCGGCAAAAAAGATAAAGCCTGCTATCAACGCGTAATTGCTGATTCTGAAAGTAAGCACCTTGAAAATATGGATTACCTGATGGCGCTCTATTTTGCCGATGACCAAAAATTCCCGGCTCAGAAGCAGCGTCTCGAGCAGAAAAACCCCTCGCTGAGTCGTGATTTCGCGCTATTTGATCAGGACAAGCAGACACTTTTGATGTCCCTCTATCCGTAACAACCTATGTATGCCGGATGGCGTTTTGCGCCTTATCCGGCCTTCACGCCGCAGCATTGATTTTATGAGGAAAAATGCGTTCCATTTCAGTGGCTTTAGTTTGGGTTCTTTTTACCGCGATGATGGGCGCTGTTTTGGTAACGATGATTTTCTCAGCCGAAAAATCAACAAAGACCCGCTGCAGACTGAAACGTAGATCGTCACTTTTTTCTTCAGAACACCGAACGATTCAGGCAAGGTCGATATTGTGATGACCCGCTCCTTCACGGCAAACGGCCAAACCTACAGCAATAAGAATCAAACGCTGACTATCAATACTCTGGACCTCGATAGCTCCCCCCCTGGAAACGCGGTTCCAGCGATCTCTTACCGCAACGATCCGAGCGCAGCAAAATCGCGTATTACCCCCAACGCCTGAGGCAATGATCTTTGCTCTGCGCCGGGTAAATTAATTGCCAGCCATAAAGCGGTTTCTGCCTGAGATAAAAAAATGGTCGTCCGATTTTCGGTTGTGAGTCGTAGACGGCAAACGCCACACTGACTCCACTTACCCTTCTGGAGACGACTATGGATTTCACCGCTTTTCACCAGCAAACCACACCATTCCTGCTTGCCAATGTCTGGGACGCGGCCAGCGCGCAGGCGGCAGAGCAGGCCGGGTATCAGGCGATGGGCACCTCCAGCGCCGCCATTGCCGCGATGCTCGGTTATGACGACGGCGAACAGATGCCGTTTGCTGAACTGCTGTTTATGGTGAAGCGCATTCGCGCCGCCTGCGATCTGCCACTCAGCGTGGATATGGAAGCCGGTTACGGCGAAACCGCGCAAGCCATTGCCGATAACCTGCAACAATTAATAAAGCTCGGTGTGGTAGGCATCAATCTGGAAGATAGCCGTGTGGTTAATGGCGAACGGCAACTGGTTGAGGCCACGCCATTCGCCCGGCAGTTACGGGAAATTCGCGCGCAATTGCCGGGTACGTTGTTTTTGAATATCCGTACCGACACTTTCTTGCTGAACGGAAAAAATGCGCTGGCAGAGACGCTGTATCGCGGGCAGTTATATGCTCAGCACGGCGCTGACGGTCTGTTTGTGCCTGGCGTGTTGCAAAACGCGGATATTACAGCACTCGCGCAACAGATCCCTTTGCCGCTCAATGTGATGTGCGTTCCGGGGCTGGCAGGGTTCGCCGAACTGGCCACGCTCGGCGTGCGCCGCATTTCGATGGGCAATTTTGTTCATGCCGCGTTACAAACGCAGCTGAAAAACATACTGTTGAGCGTGCAGACACAGCAATCCTTTGAGGGTGTTTTCCACCATGCAAATCACGGATAAAGCGCAGTGCGATATCTGGTATCAGGCGCTGCTCGATCGCGCTTCTGAATATACCGGTCTCTTTTTTGTCGGTGTCAAAACCACCGGGGTTTTTTGTATTTCCGTCTGTCGCGCGCGTAAACCAAAGCGGGAAAATGTGGTGTTTTTCCGCGAGATGAAATCAGCGCTCGATGCCGGTTTCCGCCCGTGCAAAGTGTGTCGGCCAACGGAAAATGCCTGCTCGGCACCCGGCTTTATCGAGCAGGCGGTAGCGTTGGTTCGCGCCCATCCTAAAATGCGTATCAGCGACACGCTGCTGCGCGAACAGGGCATCAGCCCGGAGCGCGTGCGCCGCTGGTTTTTACAGCAACATGGCATCACGTTTCAGGCTTTTCAGCGCATGTCGCGGGTAAATGTCGCGCTTCAGGAGTTGAAAGGCGGGCGCAGCGCCACCGAAGTTGCCTTTGACAGCGGTTATGAATCGCTCAGCGGTTTTGGTTATACCTGTAAAAAACTCACTGGCGCGCCACCGAGCGTCGGGCAGCAGGTGATCATGATCCACCGTTTCACCACACCGATTGGCCCGATGTTTGTCTGCGCCACGGAACAGGGCGTTTGTCTGCTGGAGTTCGTGGATCGGCGCAAGCTGGAGACCGAATTCAGCGACCTACAACGCTTGTTGAAAGCGCGCATTATCGCCGGGGAAAACCGGCATACCCGGCAGGCGGAAAAAGAGATCGGCGAGTATTTCGCGGGCGACAGGCAGCAGTTTTCGCTGACGCTGGATCTGCCCGGCAGCGCGTTTCGGCGCCGCGTGTGGCAAGGCTTACAAACAGTGCCGTACGGACAGACCACACATTATCAGGCGCTGGCGGAGTCACTTGCACAACCCACCGCCGTGCGTGCTGTTGCGGCGGCCAATGGCGCAAACCGGGTGGCGATTGTCATTCCTTGTCATCGCATCATCGGTAAAGACGGCGCGATGACCGGCTATGGCGGCGGTATCGCACGTAAAGCGTGGTTGATCGCGCATGAGAAAAACCACCTCAGGCAGTAGCCGTGTTTACCCTTTTGGCAGAAAAAGCTGCGGTTGCGGGCTGAGAACGCAAGCACGTTTGCCGCTCCTGCCGGTTCATGGGCGTGATGATGAGCCGTGATCGGTAATCGCCTGGGCTGCGCAAATCAGCGCCAGGTGGCTTAAACCCTGCGGCAGGTTGCCGCTCCACTTACCCGTGCGAACATCAAACATCTCATTAAACGTTTCGACATTGCCTTTATCGCAAAGGGCGTTGAGGATCGCGTCCATGGCCGCTTCGGCTTTGGTTGTCTCGCCCATTGCCGCCCAGGCTGCCGCCAGCCAGAACGAACAGGCGACAAAGGTGTTCTCTTCCTGTTCGACGTCGCTGTAGCGGTAGACCAGTGCGCCGCCGTGGCCCAGCTCCTCTTCAATGGCCCGGTAAGTGGCAAGCATGCGCTGAGGGTTAACGTGTTGACCATAGCGATAAACCAGCGCCAGCGAAGCATCAAGCCGATCTTCGCTATCGGGGTAAAAGAGGTAAGCCTGTTTGCTCTGTGACCAGCAATGGGTTTCGATCCAGTCGCGGATGCGATCCCGCTCGCGCTCCCAGCGCCCGACCCACGTTGGCTCGATATATTTCTCTTTCGCCATCAGTACGGCCATATCCAGCGCCAGCCAGCACGCCATTTTGGAGTGGGTATAATGTTGCAGCTCAGGCAGTTCCCAAATCCCGCAATCCTTTTGCCGCCAGTGATCGGCGCAGCAGTTTGCCAGCTCACCCAGCAGCCGCGACGTGGTGAGATCCAGCACATGGCCCGCTTTCACGAACAGTTCTGCCGTTGCCAGCATGTCGCCATACATGCTGAGCTGTAGCTGGTCGCGCGCGTTGTTCCCCACTCGCACCGGCTTTGAATTTTTGTAGCCCCGCAGTGCCGGGTACGTTTCACAGGGCACTTCATCCCCTTCGAGGGTGTAACAGGTCTGTAGCCTGACCCCGTGGCGAATAATGATTTTTGACAGCCACGAGAAAGCGGCTTTGCACTCTTCAAGCGCCCCCAAAAACGCAAACGCTTTAATAATCAGGCAGGCATCGCGGATCCAAGCATAGCGATAGTCGTAGTTTTTCTCGCCACCCATCCCTTCCGGAATAGAGGTTGTCGCCGCCGCCGCAAGCGCGCCGGTGGGGGAATACCAGAGGAATTTCAGCGCCAGAGCGGAACGCCCGACATGTTCTGCGTAACGCCCTGCATAGCTCAAACTTTTACTCCAGTCACACCAGGCGGTGTGGCTGGTTTCAATGCGCGCGTCGATAGCCTCAAGACTCGGAACTGCCAGCGGCTCTTTCTCGGTCACCAGCAGGGCGACTAACCGCCGTTGACCCGCCGAAACCGTAATGTGACCGTTAACCTGCTCATCGTCGGCGTCGGTGATGTTGACCTCTTCGCTGGTGCGCAGCATCGCCATTAAATCGGCTATATGATAGACGTTGCCGTGCGCGCTTTTATTCATCCACGGCGAACAGGTTTCTGCCCGCGTCCCGAAACGGACTTTCAGCGTTAATGTCACCTCGCCTTGCAGACCTTCAATCCGCCGCGCCAGCTCGCTCCACGGTAAGCGTCCGGCGAGCGTACTGTTAATGGATTCGGTGAGTAACACTTTGCCGCTGGCGGTGGTGAAGGTGGTTTCCAGCACATTGCTGTCCTGCCTGTAGCGTCGCGTCACGGTGTAAGGTTGCTGTGGCTCGAGCTGAAAAAAACCGCCGATCTCCGGATCGAGCAGGCGATCAAACAGCGGTGGGGAATCAAGGTTCGGCGCGCACCACCAGTCGATTGACCCGTCGGGAGCGATAAGGGCAACCGAGCGCCCTTCGCCAATCGCGGCGTAATCGCCGGGTTCGGCAAAGCCATCCTCCCGTACAGGAGAGTGAGAAATTGTGTTCTTCACGGTGTTGCGATCCTTACCAGCGATGGCCGCCAGACGGCGGCCATACAGAGTGGAAGCGGGAGTGAGTTACAGCGTGCCGGTACCGCCGTCAGAACACCACACCTGCCCGGAGGTGTAGCTACTTTCCGCCGAGGCCATGGTGACATACAGCGGAGCGATTTCCACGGGCTGACCAGGGCGACCCAGCGGTGCGCTGGCCCCGAACTGCTGCACTTTTTCCTGCGGCTGACCGCCGCTCGATTGCAGCGGTGTCCAGTAAGGGCCTGGCGCCACCGCATTGACGCGGATGCCTTTTTTACCCAGCTGCTGCGCCAGCGATTTGGTGAACGCCACAATCGCCGCTTTGGTCTGCGCATAATCCAGCAGAATCGGGCTTGGCTGGTAGGCCTGCACCGAAGAGGTGTTAATAATGCTGGCACCGCGCGGCAGATGTTCCACTGCGGCTTTGGTTATCCAGAACATCGCATAGACGTTGGTTTTAAAGGTGGCGTCAAAATCCTCGGTCGAAAGCGTCAGGATTGACTCGTTAAACTGCTGGCGGCCGGCGTTATTGACCAGAATATCCAGCCCGCCCAGTTTGGCGACCGCCTCTTTTACCAGCGTCTGGCAAAACGCTTCCGAGCGGATATCACCCGGAATGGCGATGGCTTTTCGCCCTTCGGCTTCAATCAGTTTGATCACTTCGGCGGCGTCGGATTCCTCTTCCGGCAGATAGTTAATCGCCACATCCGCGCCTTCGCGGGCATAGGCAATGGCAACTGCCCGGCCAATGCCGGAGTCGCCGCCGGTAATCAGCGCTTTGCGGCCCGTTAAACGCCCGGAACCCCGGTAGCTGGTTTCACCGTGATCCGGCACGGGTTTCATTTTGCTGGCAAGACCCGGAGCGGGCTGCGGTTGTTCGACAAACGGAGGAGTAGGATAGTGCGGTGCTAGCGTGGTTTTAGGGCTTTGCTCTGCCATGCTTTCTCCTTCAGACGTTGTTATACACGTCATTAAGCCTGGCATAGATGTGAGCGTTGTCACGCTATCAAGCGGTAAACCAGCGTTGAGAAAAGTCTGTAAACAGCGGGGAAAGGACGGGCAACAACGACATGCATTCGTGTTGCCCCGTCTGGTATGGCGCGGTGTTTAGTCGAGATCCGCCCCGTTGCTGGCGATCACTTTCTTGTACCACCAGAACGATTTTTTACGGCTGCGTGCCAGCGTACCGTTACCGGCATCATCGCGGTCAACATAGACAAAACCGTAGCGCTTGCTCATTTCGCCGGTCGATGCCGCCACCAGATCGATACAGCCCCAACTGGTGTAACCGATAACCGGGATACCGTCTTCAATGGCGTCGCCCATCGCGCGGATATGCTCGCGCAGGTAGCTGATGCGGTAATCATCTTCCACTTCGCCGTTGGCGTTCAGTTCATCTTTCGCGCCCAGGCCGTTTTCCACCAGGAACAGCGGTTTCTGGTAGCGGTCGTACATCATATTCATGGTGATGCGCAGACCCAGCGGATCGATGCCCCAGCCCCATTCGCTCACTTCAATGTGCGGGTTACGCAGTGATTTCACGATGTTGGCGGCGCTGGTGTTGTTGGCGTTCATATCTGCCGACGCACAGCGCGAAGCGTAATAACTGAAGGAGACAAAATCGACGGTGTTCTTCAGGATTTCGTCGTCACCGGCTTCTTTGATAATGGTGACGCCTTTTTCGCGGAACACGCGCGCGGAGTAGGCCGGATAGCTGCCGCGCGCCTGCACATCGATAAAGAACAGGTTTTCACGATCTTTTTCCAGCGCCGTCCACATATCGGCCGGTTTGCAGGAGTAGGGGTAGAAATTCCCGCCCGCCAGCATACAACCGACCTGGTTATGCGGGTTCACTTCATGGGCGATTTTGGTTGCCAGCGCGCTGGCTATCAGCTCATGGTGTGCCGCCTGGTATTTCACCTGATCCTGGTTTTCCCCCTCTTCGAACACCAACCCGGCGCCGGAGAACGGGCTGTGCAGCATGATGTTGATCTCGTTGAAGGTCAGCCAGTATTTCACCAGCCCGTCAAACGCTTCAAAGCAGGTGCGCGCGTAACGGGTGAAAAACTCCACCATTTTACGGTTACGCCATGAGCCATATTCAATGACCAGATGCATCGGCACATCGAAGTGGCACAGCGTGACCAGCGGTTCGATATTATACTTTTTGCACTCTTCAAACACCGCGCGGTAGAAGGCGATCCCTTCCGGGTTCGGCGTCAGTTCGTCACCTTTCGGATACAGACGGCTCCAGGCAATCGAGGTACGAAACACCGAAAAACCCATCTCCGCCATCAGCGCGATATCTTCTTTGTAGCGATGATAAAAATCGATCGCCTCGTGGCTTGGGTAAAATTCGTCATCGCGCAGCGTAAAGCGTTTTTCCTGCCCCAGTTTCACTGGCAGACGGTTTGCGCCGTGCGGGATCATATCCACGGTGGTCAGCCCTTTGCCGCCCTCCAGATAACCCCCTTCCGACTGGTTGGCGGCAAGCGCGCCGCCCCATAAAAATCCTTGCGGAAATACTGACATGCGTTACCTCGCTTTCTTAATCAGGCTCGTGCTTCTTTTACAGTGACTGGCTCAGCCGCTTGCGGTTTGTTCTCGGTTTCCACGGGAATATCTTCAAATCCGAGCAGCAGCGTCAACACAAATGACAACACTACCGCCAGCGCCATCACGCCAAACACCCAGACAATAGACATCGGGTTGGCCGGGTCGAAGAACTGCACGCTGGTAAATAATCCCGGTGCCGCCATCGAGTGGCTGGCAAGCCCGGCGATACCGGCGACCGCGCCGCAGATAAAACCGCTAATTAAACTCGCAATCAGCGGGCGTTTCAGACGCACCGCCACACCGTAGAGCGCCGGTTCAGAGATACCGGCCAGAATCGCGGAAGCCGCTGCCGCCATCGCGGTCTGACGCAGTTCCGGGTTTTTAGTTTTCCATGCCACCGCCAACGAAGAGCCGCCGAGCGACAGGTTCGCGCCGATTTCCGACGGCATGACCATGCCCTCTTTGCCGGTTTCCGCGATGGTCTGAATAATGGTTGGGGTGAACACACGGTGCATACCGGTCATCACCAGCAGCGGCCACAACGCGCCCATAATGGCAACGGAAAGCCAGCCGAGATAGCCGTGAATGGTGTAGACCAGCGCGGAGATCGCGCTACCGATCCAGATACCGAGCGGGCCAATCAGCACAATCGCCAGCGGCGCGGCAATCAGCACGATCAACATCGGTTTTAAGAAGTTTTTCGTCACCGCCGGTGTAATGCGATCCACCCAGCGTTCGATATACGACAGGCACCAGGTCATCACCAGCGCCGGGATCACCGTATAGGTGTATTTCACCGCCGTTACCGGAATCAGCGCGAACTCAACATGCTCGCCCTGCGCGGCTTTCGCCATCAGATCGACAAAGCTCGGATGCACCAGCACCCCGGCGATGGCGATCGCCAGCGACATATTGGTTTTGAATTTCACCGCCGCAGAGGCCGCCACCATCAATGGCAGGAAGAAGAAAGCACCATCGCCAATCACCGTCAAAATCGTCAGCGTGGAGGAGCCTTTTGGCAACGCGCCGGACATCTCCAGCACCATTGCCAGCAGTTTAACCATCGACCCGCCGATGATCGCCGGGATCAGCGGCGACATGGTGCCGATCAAGGCATCAAGAATGCCCGCGCCAATGCGGCGCAACGTCAGTTTTTGCTTCGTCTGTACTTCAACCGGCTGCATATCTTGCGGCAGCAGGCTGACCACTTCGCGAAACGCCTGGGAAACCGTGTTGCCGATAATGACCTGGCACTGATTGTCGTTGCGTACCACACCCATTACGCCGCTGACGCTTTTAAGCGTTGGCGCGTCGATACGGGTTTCGTCTTTCACTACAAAGCGCAGACGCGTCATGCAGTGCGTTACAGCGGCGATATTCTCGGCTCCGCCCAGCGCGTCCACCACCGAGTGGGCCAGCGCGGCATAATTCTTTGCCATCAGATTTTATCCTGTTATATCAATAAGTTACTGGTTCATCGCCGCATTTTTGCAGCCATGAAACATGAAATAGGTAACCGGTTCCACAAAATCATGATGAGTTTCATTGTGCGAAACAATAGATAAAAAGCGGTTATTTTTATAATCGTGATGATGATCACTTAATGCTGTGCGGGCGAAATGTGTATCTGTCGGGGTTAAGTGTTCCCATCATCGCAACGCCTGAAGTACACTTCGGGTCACGATTTTTGCAGGGGTAGGATCGATGGCGACAATGCAGGAAGTAGCCAAGCGGGCCGGCGTGTCGAAAGCCACCGTGTCCCGCGTGCTGACAGGCAAAGGGTATGTCGGCGAAGAGACGAAAGCGCGTGTCTTTCAGGCCATTGCCGAAAGTGGTTATCGCCCGAATTTACTGGCGCGCAGCCTGGCTTCCAGCAAAACCCAAACGCTCGGGCTGGTGGTCACCAACACCCTCTATCACGGCGTTTACTTTAGCGAGCTGCTTTCCCACGCCGCGCGCATGACCGAAGATAAAGGTCGCCGGCTGCTGCTGGCAGATGGCAAACACAGCGCCGAAGAGGAGCGTCAGGCGATCCAGTACCTGCTCGATTTACGCTGTGACGCGATCATTATTTATCCGCGCTTTCTTAGCGTTGATGAACTCGATGAGATTATCGACAACCATTCGCAGCCCATCGTGGTGCTCAACCGCCGCTTGCGTAAACACGCCAGCCACTGCGTTTACTCTGACCAGAAAGCCTCCAGCATGAGCGTGGTGTCGCGGCTTATCTCCCGTGGCCACCGCGATATTGCGTTTATTACCGGTTCGCTGGATTCTCCCACCGGTATCGAACGTTTATCAGGTTATAAAGACGCGCTGGCCCAGCACGGGATCGAGGTGCGTAATGAGTTGATCGCCGAAGGAAAATGGACGCCAGCCAGCGGCGCGCAGGGCGTGGTGGAGCTGCTTTCCCGCAAGGCGACCTTCACCGCGCTGGTAGCGAGCAATGACGATATGGCCATTGGCGCGATTAAACAGTTGCATGAAAGCCAGCTTGCGGTCCCCCGGCAGGTGTCAGTGGTGGGGTTTGATGATATCGCCATTGCGCCATTTACCGTGCCGGCGCTCTCCAGCGTGAAAATCCCGGTCACCGAAATGATCAAAGAGACGATTAACCGCTTGATTTTTATGCTTGATGGCGGCGATTTTCACTACCAGCAAACCTTTCCCGGTGAGCTCATTACTCGCGATTCCATTATAAATGGCCCGCACGCCTGATCTCGTCAGCTGTCATCGTCACTTCTGTCGATGACAGCCCACTGATTCTATAAATTCCTTTTAATTACAATAAATTATATTTCTGGCACGCTTTGTGAATACTCCGGCGGGATATCGCCTTTTTCCGGAGGAATTCATGAACCGATTTATTATGGCTGACGCGGCAAAATGCATCGGCTGTCGCACCTGTGAGGTCGCCTGCGTGGTGTCTCATCAGGAAAACCAGGATTGCGCGGCGCTCACCCCTGAGACGTTTCTGCCGCGTATTCATGTCATTAAGGGTGTCAATGTGTCGACGGCGACATTGTGCCGTCAGTGCGAAGATGCGCCCTGCGCCAATGTCTGCCCGAACGGCGCCATCAGCCGCGACGAAGGGTTTGTGCATGTGATGCAGGAGCGCTGCATTGGCTGCAAAACCTGCGTAGTCGCGTGCCCGTACGGTGCGATGGAGGTAGTGGTGCGCCCGGTTATTCGCCACAGCGGCGCAGGCCTGAATGTGCGCGCCGAGAAAGCCGAAGCTAACAAATGTGATTTGTGCCACCACCGCGAAAGCGGCCCCGCTTGCATGCAAGCCTGCCCGACCAACGCGCTGGTGTGTGTCGATCGCAACTTACTGGAACAGATGAGCGCGGAAAAACGTCGTCGCGCCGCGCTGGATGGCGCCGTTTCCCTGGTGTTCTAAACAATCTGAATTTCACTTTTAACAGGTCTGTTACTGATGAAAAAAATTACGAGCGTATGCCCTTACTGCGGCGCTGGCTGCAAACTGAAACTGGTCGTGGATAACGGAAAAATCATCCGTGCGGAAGCGGCCAACGGCCACACTAACCAGAATGAACTGTGCCTGAAAGGCTACTACGGTTGGGATTTCCTCAACGACACCAAACTGCTGACGCCGCGCCTGACCCAGCCGATGATCCGCTACGAAAAAGGCGGCAAACTCACGCCGGTCAGCTGGGATGAAGCGATCCGCTACACCGCCAAACGCCTTAGCGACATCAAAGCGAAATATGGCCCGCGCGCCATTATGACCACCGGCTCGTCACGCGGCACCGGCAATGAAACCAACTATGTGATGCAAAAATTTGCCCGCGGCGTGCTCAACACCAACAACGTCGACTGCTGCGCGCGCGTTTGCCACGGCCCGTCTGTTGCCGGGTTACAGGAAACGCTTGGCAACGGCGCGATGAGTAACTCCATCAGCGATATCGAAAATTCCAGTTGTTTGCTGGTATTTGGTTATAACTGCGCCGATTCACACCCGATCGTCGCGCGCCGGGTGATCAAAGCCAAACAGAAAGGGGCGAAAATCATTGTCTGTGATCCGCGCCGCATCGAAACCGCGCGTATCGCCGATCAGCACCTGCAACTGAATAACGGCTGCAATATGGCGCTGGTTAACGCCTTTGGTTATGTGCTGCTGGAAGAAGAACTCTACGACAAAGATTATGTTGCCAGCTTTACTACCGGGCTGGAGGCGTACCGTGAAACGGTAAAAGATTACGCGCCGGAAGCGGTGGAACACATTACCGGCGTGCCGGCAAAACAGGTACGCCAGGCGATGCGCACCTATGCCGCCGCGCCGTCGGCCACCATTATGTGGGGCATGGGCGTCACCCAGTTCGGCCAGGCGGTAGATGTGGTGAAAGGGCTCTCCAGCCTGGCGCTGCTCACCGGTAACCTTGGGCGTGAACATGTTGGTGTCGGCCCGGTGCGCGGGCAAAACAACGTGCAGGGCGCGTGCGATATGGGCGTGATCCCCAACCAGTTTCCTGGCTATCAGGATGTGGTAAACCCGGAAGTACGCGCTAAATTCGCCAAAGCCTGGGGCATCGACCCGGCGGTAATGGATGACAAAGTTGGCGTGCGTATTACCGAAGTGCCGCATCTGGCGCTGGAAGGCAAAGTGAAAGCCTACTACATCATGGGCGAAGATCCGTTGCAGACTGAAGCGGATTTGGGCCTGGTGCGGAAAGGCTTTGAAGCGCTCGATTTCGTGGTGGTGCAGGATATCTTTATGACCAAAACCGCCGAGCAAGCCGATGTGCTGTTGCCCGCAACCTCCTGGGGCGAGCATGGCGGCGTGTTTACCTGCGCCGACCGTGGTTTCCAGCGTTTTGAAAAAGCCATCGAGCCAAAGTACAACGTCAAGCGTGACTGGGAGATCATCAGCCTGATTGCCACAGAAATGGGCTACCCGATGCACTATGACAACAACCAGCAGATCTGGGATGAGCTGCGCGAGTTGTGCCCGCTATTCTACGGTGTGACCTACGAAAAAATGGGTGATATGGGGCACGTCCAGTGGCCTTGCCCGACGCTTGATCACCCCGGTACGCCATACCTGTATCAGAACAACAAATTCGATACGCCGGACGGCAAAGGCCATCTTTTTGCTGCCCAGTGGCGTGCGCCAGCGGAGCGCCCGGACGATGAATTCCCCCTGGTGCTCTGCACGGTACGCGAAGTGGGGCACTACTCTTGCCGCTCCATGACCGGCAACTGTGCGGCGCTGCAAACGCTCGCCGATGAACCCGGTTTTGTGCAGATTAACCCGGATGATGCGGCGGCGCTGGGCGTACAGGATCGCCAGCTTGTGTGGGTTGAGTCGCGCCGTGGCAAGGTGATCACCCGCGCGGATGTCAGCGAGCGCGTCAATCACGGTAGTGTCTATATGACTTACCAGTGGTGGATTGGCGCGTGTAACGAACTGACGCAGGATAATCTGGACCCGATTTCAAAAACGCCGGAGACCAAATATTGCGCAGTTCGGGTGAGTGCGATCAACGATCAGCGCTGGGCCGAAGAGTACACTCAGAGCACTTATCAACAGATGAAGAGTCGATTGCTCAATGCAGCGATGCAATGATGACACGGCCAACAGCAACGGTGTCTGTTTGCGCGTGTACGGTAAAGTACAAGGGGTGGGCTTCCGCCCCTTTGTCTGGCAACTGGCGCAACAGCTCGGGCTGAAAGGCGATGTCTGTAACGATGCGCAGGGCGTGGAGGTGCGTCTGCTTGGCAACGAGCGCGAATTCCTCGCCCTGTTGCAGCAACAGTGCCCGCCGCTGGCGCGCATTGATATGGTGACCAGCGCGCCGTTTTGCTGGTCCGTTTTACCGCTTGATTTCGCCATTCGCCACAGCGCGGGTGGCGCAATGAATACGCAAATTGTTCCCGACGCGGCAACCTGTCCGGCCTGCCTCGCGGAGATGAACGACCCTTCTGAACGCCGTTACCGCTACCCATTTATTAACTGCACCCACTGCGGGCCGCGCTTCACCATTATTCACGCCATGCCCTATGACCGGCCTAACACCGCGATGTCGAGCTTTCCGTTGTGCCCGGTTTGCGAAGCCGAGTACCGCGATCCGCTGGACCGGCGTTTTCACGCTCAGCCCGTGGCCTGCCATGAATGCGGCCCCGCGCTTGAATGGCGCAGCGGCGAACAGCATGCGCACGGGGAAGCGGCGCTACAGGCGGCGATCGCGCTGCTAAAAAGCGGCGGCATTGTGGCGGTAAAAGGCATTGGCGGTTTTCATCTCGCCTGCGATGCAACAAACCTGGCGGCGGTGATGCACTTGCGCGCGCGAAAACATCGTCCGGCAAAACCGCTGGCAGTGATGTTACCCGGCGCGGAAGGCGTGACGACGCAGGCGCAGCGCTTACTTGCGACGCCCGCCGCACCGATTGTGCTGGTGGAAAAAGAGCGCGTGAGCGGCCTATGCGAGGCAATTGCGCCTGGCCTTGATGAAGTGGGCGTCATGCTGCCTGCCAATCCGCTGCAACACCTGCTGGCGCAGGCGTTACAGCGCCCGCTGGTGATGACGTCTGGCAATCTCAGCGGAAAACCGCCCGCAATCGGTAATGACGAGGCGTTAAGCGATCTGGCGGACATCGCCGACGGCTTTTTACTGCACAACCGCGATATTGTTCAGCGCATGGATGATTCCGTGGTGCGCGAGAGCGGGGAGATGCTGCGCCGCTCGCGCGGCTATGTGCCGGATGCGATGTCGCTGCCGCCAGGGTTTAACGATCTTCCGCCGCTGCTTTGCCTGGGGGCGGATCTGAAAAACACCTTTTGTCTGCTGCGCGGTAACAGCGCGGTACCGGGCCAGCATTTTGGCGATCTCACCGATGAAGGTGTCGAAGCGCAGTGGCGCAGTGCGCTGCGTTTGATGCTGGATATTTACGATTTTTCCCCGGAACAGGTGGTGGTTGACGCTCATCCGGGTTACCGCACGCATCAATGGGCCAGCAGTTATGGCCTGCCGGTGCAGACGGTGCTGCATCATCACGCTCATGCCGCGGCCTGCCTCGGTGAACACGGCTGGCCGCTGGAAGGCGGTGATGTGATTGCAATAACGCTTGATGGCATCGGTATGGGCGAAGGCGGCGAGCTGTGGGGTGGCGAATGCCTGCGGGTCAATTACCGCGAGTGTAAACACTTAGGCGGGCTACCGGCGGTGGCGCTCCCCGGTGGTGATTTAGCCGCGCAGCAGCCGTGGCGCAACCTGCTGGCGCAAATGCTGGATTTTGTCCCTGACTGGCAGCGCTACCCGGAAACCGCTGATATCCAGCGGCAGAACTGGCCGATGCTGGCGCGTGCAATTGAACGCGGGGTTAATGCGCCGAAAGCCTCATCCTGCGGGCGCTTATTTGATGCTATTGCCTGTGCGCTGGGATGTGCGCCGCTGCACCTGAGTTATGAAGGCGAAGCAGCTTGCCAACTGGAAGCGCTGGCGGCGAGCGTGGCGTCTGTTGAACATCCGGTTCAGATGCCGCTTCGCGGCACCATGCTGGA
Source organism: Kosakonia pseudosacchari (assembly GCF_015167415.1). Lineage (NCBI taxonomy): Bacteria > Pseudomonadati > Pseudomonadota > Gammaproteobacteria > Enterobacterales > Enterobacteriaceae > Kosakonia > Kosakonia pseudosacchari. The sequence goes on along the minus strand of NZ_CP063425.1, from coordinate 3,817,477 downwards.
TTTGGCGGCGTTCTGGCAAAGCTGGCTCAACTGGCAGGCCATACCAGCCGAGCGCGCATGGGCATTTCATGATGCGCTGGCGCAGGGGCTGGCAGCGCTGGCGCGACAGGAAGCGACATTACGCGGGATCCATGTGCTGGTGTTCAGCGGCGGCGTGATGCATAACCGCCTGCTGAAAAAACGCTTACAGCACTATCTTGCGGAGTTTACTTTGCTGTTTGCGCACCAGCTCCCGGCCGGTGATGGCGGTATTGCCTTCGGCCAGGGACTGGTGGCGGCAGCGCGGGCTATACCGCCAGCGCTTTAAGCAGGGCAAACGCCTCTTTCATTCTGTCTTCGCTGACCACGAATGCCCGCAGTTTATCTTCTGTGTCGAGGCCTTTTGCCACCATGCCATCGGCTCCGGTGGCAATGTGCCAGCGCAGATCGGTGCGGTGCGTTTCTCCGGCCAGATGCAGCGGCATCAGCGGCGTTTTCACTTTCACCAGCATCGCGGGCAGCACCAGTTGCGTGCTGTTGCCGGTGAGGTTTTTCGCCAGCGTCATCGCGCTCAACTGGATCGGTTGCAGGAACGGCAGCACTTTGCCGTTAATCTGCGCACAGTCACCGAGTGCGAAGATGTGCGGGTTACTGGTTTGCAGCGTACCGTCCACCACAATCCCACGCCCAACCTCCAGCCCGGCGTTCTGCGCCAGCGACACCTGCGGTGCCAGCCCGGTGGCGGCGACAACCACATCCGCATCGATATAGCGATCATCATCCAGCTGCGCACGCACCCCCTGTTCATGCTCGTCGAGTTGCACTAAACGCGATTGCAACAGCAGACGCACGCCCAGCGCCGTCAGGCAGTGTTGCAGGCGGCCACTCACTTCCGGCGGCATTAACGAAGGCAGAATACTGGCGGCGTTATCAAGGACGGTCACGGTTTTGCCCGCGCGGCGAAAATCCATCGCCAGCTCGCAGCCTATCAGCCCGGCACCCACAATCAGCACGCGGCTGGCATCACGCAGGGTGGTTTCACTGGCGTGATACTCCTGCAAACTATTGAGCGTGAGCATTTTTTCACGCCCCGGCAGCGGCGGAACGAACGCTTTTGCCCCGGTCGCCAGCACCAGTTTGTCGTATTGCCACTGTTTGTCGGCGTTTTTCACCACTCGTGCTTGCGTGTCGATGGCGCTGACGAAGGTGTACGGGAACAGCCGCAGATGATATTGCTCGGCAAACTCGCCCGCCGACTGGCGAATCAGATCCTCAGCGCGCTGCGCCTGGCTAATCACGTGGCTGAGATCTGGCTTGTTGTACTCTTCCATGCCGTCGGCGGCAATCAGCGTCAACGGTACGGCGCTGTCCAGTTTGCGGATGTTTTTCACCAATGTTCGGGCGGCGAAGCCCGAACCGATAATAACGATACCTGCGCTCATTTTGCCTCCGTTGCCAGTTCGTCAAACACCTCTTTGCCGAGGGAGCATTCCGGGCAGAGGAAGGTGTCCGGCACTTCGCTCCACGGCGTACCTGGCGCGACATCCTGCATCGGCTCGCCTTTTGCCGGGTCATAAATCCACTGGCACACACTGCACTGCATGGATGGGCCGAGATCCGCCGCGGCTGCGGCTGCGCAGGCACAGGTTTCTTGTGTGCTGGCGGCAGGGCTGTTTACCGGCTCCGGCAGTGGCGACAGCGCCCACTGCCGGGCAATGTCGCGTCCGTGCTGGCGGCAGATTTCCAGCGCGTTGATATCCGGTCGCCATTTCGCTTTCAGACTGACCGACATCTCAAAACCGGCGTCCTGTAAACGCGTTGACAGGCGGTCAACCGCGCCGCCGCTCCAGCCGTGGGAACCAAAGGCGCTGGCGCGTTTATTACGAAAACGCAGGCCGGTTATCTCTTCGACCAGCCCGGCGATTTTCGGCATCATCACGTTGTTCATGGTCGAGGTGCCAACCAGTACCCCTTTGGAGCGGAACACATTGGTCAGAATGTCGTTTTTATCGCTGCGGGCGACGTTGAAGATTTTTACCGCCACGCGTGGATCGACTTCGTTAATACCCTGCGCAATGGCATCGGCCATCATGCGGGTGTTGTTGGACATGGTGTCGTAGAAAATCGTGATGCGATCTTCCTGGTAATCCGCCGCCCATTTCAGATACAACTCAACGATTTGCGTCGGGTTATCGCGCCACACCACACCGTGTGAGGTGGCAATCATATCGACCGGCAGGTTGAAGCCGAGGATCTCAGTGATTTTCGGCGTTACCAGGCGGCTGAACGGTGTGAGGATGTTGGCGTAGTAACGCTGGCATTGCTCGAACAGTTCCGTTTGATCCACTTCATCATTGAACAGGTGTTCGTCGCAGTAGTGCTGACCAAAAGCGTCGTTGCTGAACAGCACCGCATCGCCGGTCAGGTAGGTCATCATGCTGTCCGGCCAGTGCAGCATTGGCGTTTCGACAAAAATAAGCTGTTTGCCGTTGCCGATATCCAGCGTGTCGCCGGTTTTCACCACGTTGAAGTTCCATTCAGGATGGTGATGATGGCCGTTAATCGAGTCTATGGCGTTACTGGTGCAGTAAATCGGCGTGTCCGGGATATTCGACATCAGTTCGGTCAGCGCACCGGCGTGATCTTCCTCCGCATGGTTGATAACGATGTAATCGATCATTTGCAGATCGATTTCGCTGCGCAGGTTCTGCACGAACTCACGGCTAAATTTATGATCGACGGTATCGATCAGCACGTTTTTGCCTTCGCGGATCAGATAGCTGTTGTAGCTGCTGCCGCGCAGGGTTTTATATTCGGTACCGTGGAAGTCGCGCACTTCCCAGTCACGTTGTCCGACCCAGTGAATGTTGTTTTTTACATGAATAGCCATATCAGTTGTCCTGTGCAGTTTTCTCAATTTGATGTATGGCTAATATCAAGTTGCGTGCCAGTTTTTTATTATTTTGATTTATATGTATTTTTAGTGTTATTTGAAAAAATAAATTGTCATTATGACTATGCTAAATACAGTCAATATGACACCATGCATTGTCAAAAAGACAGTGAGGCAGGTATGAGTTTTTCGCTGAATGTACTGGCGGGGATCGCCATCGAATTGCAAAGCGGTATCGGTCACGCGGATCGTTTCCAGCGGCTGATCACCACGCTGCGCCAGGTGCTGGAGTGCGACGCGTCTGCGTTGCTGCGCTACGACGCGCGGCAGTTTATCCCGCTGGCAATCGACGGGCTGGCGCAGGATGTTTTAGGCCGACGTTTTACGCTGGAAGGCCACCCACGGCTGGAGGCAATCGCCCGTGCCGGTGATGTGGTGCGTTTTCCCGCCGACAGCGATTTGCCCGATCCTTACGATGGGCTGATCCCTGGTCAGGAGAGCCTCAAAGTGCACGCCTGCGTAGGGCTACCGCTGTTCGCCGGGCAAAATCTGATTGGCGCGCTGACGCTTGATGGCATGTCGCCAGATCAGTTCGATACCTTTAGCGATGAAGAGCTGCGGTTGATTGCCGCGCTGGCAGCAGGGGCGCTGAACAACGCGCTGCTGATAGAACAACTGGAGAGCCAGAATATGCTGCCCGGCGCACCGGCGGCGTTCGAACAGGTGACGCGCAGCGAAATGATTGGCTTGTCGGCGGGCATGGCACAGCTAAAAAAAGAGATCGATATCGTTGCCGCATCCGATCTGAACGTGTTGATCAGCGGTGAAACCGGCACCGGTAAAGAGCTGGTGGCGAAAGCGATTCATGAAGGCTCTCCGCGCGCGATTCATCCACTGGTCTATCTCAACTGTGCCGCGCTGCCGGAAAGCGTGGCCGAAAGCGAACTATTCGGTCACGTTAAAGGCGCATTTACCGGTGCTATCAGCAACCGCAGTGGCAAGTTCGAGATGGCGGATAACGGCACGCTGTTTCTTGATGAGATTGGCGAATTGTCGCTGTCGTTGCAGGCGAAATTACTGCGTGTACTGCAATACGGCGACATTCAGCGCGTCGGCGACGACCGCAGTTTGCGTGTCAATGTTCGTGTGCTGGCGGCGACCAACCGCGACCTGCGCGAAGAGGTGCTGGCCGGGCGTTTTCGCGCCGACCTCTACCATCGTTTGAGCGTGTTTCCGCTTTCTGTGCCGCCGCTGCGCGAGCGCGGGGAAGATGTTGTTCTGCTGGCGGGCTATTTCTGCGAACAGTGCCGTTTGCGGCTGGGGCTGGGGAGAGTGGCGTTAAGCCCCGGCGCGCGTGCGCATTTACTGCGCTACGGCTGGCCGGGCAATGTGCGCGAGCTGGAACACGCCATCCACCGGGCGGTGGTGCTGGCGCGCGGTACGCGTAACCGTGATGACGTGGTGCTTGAAGCGCGCCATTTTGCCCTCAGCGATGAACCGGTGCAGCCATCCGGCCCGATAACGTCGCTGCCCGTGGGGCAAAATTTGCGCGATGCGACGGAGGATTTTCAGCGGGCGTATATTACCCGCACGCTGGAAGAGCAGGGCGGTAACTGGGCAGCCTGCGCACGGAGTATGGAGATGGATGTCGCCAACCTGCACCGGCTGGCGAAACGTCTGGGGCTGAAGCGTTAAAGGATTACCGCCTGCCAGAGCTCGACAGAGTGACGTTGCCAGCCTGCACTGGCTGGCGAAACGTCCGGGCTGAAGTGTTAAAGAATTACCGTCTGCCAGAGCTCGACAGAGTGACGTTGCCAGCCTGCACTGGCTGGCGAAATGTCCGGGCTGAAGTGTTAAAGGATTACCGTCTGCCAGAGTTCAATAGAGTGACGTCGCCAGCCTGCACCGGCTGGCGAAACGTCCGGGGCTGAAGTGTTAAAGAATGCCGGCCTGGTAGAAGTCCTGCAGGTTGATAGCGCCGACCAGTAAACCGGCCTCATCCACCACCGGAGCGGCGGCAATTTTGCGCTGCATTAAGCGCTCTTTGGCGTCCACGGCGCGGCTACCTGCCTCCAGCGTGATGCCGCCTGGCGTCATCGCCTTATCCACCTGTGCGGTTAGCGCCCCGCCTGACACCAGCCAGCGGCGCAGGTCGCCATCGGTAAATACCCCTTGTACATGACGCTGGTTGTCGCAGACCGCCACCAGGCCCAACCCGGTGCGGCTCAGTTCCAGCATCGCATCCATCACACTGGTGGTCAGTTGCACCTGCGGGATCTGCTCCTCTTTGCGCATCAGATGGTGCACTTTATTGAGCAACCTTGCGCCAAGTGCGCCTGCCGGGTGAGAACGAGCGAAATCCTCTTCATCAAACCCGCGCGCCTGCATTACCGCCATCGCCAGCGCGTCGCCCATCATCAGCGTGTTGACGGTGCTGGAGGTGGGGGCCAGGTGCATCGGACAGGCTTCGCGTTCAACCGAGATATCCAGCACCGCTCGCGCGGCGAGCGCCAGCGGGGAGCGCGGTTTCCCGGTCATCGCCAGCAGGGCAACGGCTTTCTCTTCAAGACGCGGCAGGATCAAATCCAGCTCTTTTGCCGAACCGGAGTAGGAGATAAACAGCATCACGTCGCGGCTTTCGATCATGCCGAGATCGCCATGCAGCGCTTCCGCCGGGTGAACGAAAAACGCCGGTGTGCCGGTGCTGGCAAGCGTTGCGGCAATCTTTTTACCAATATGACCGGATTTGCCGATCCCGGAGACGATGATTTTCCCCTCGCAGCGCAGCACGGTTTCGGCGGCGCGTACAAAGGCATCGCCGAGGCGTTCCGGCAGGCGGCTGGCTTCCTGAAGCTCCAGCAGCAGCGTTTGCCGCCCGGCATTTATCAATGACTCACTCATGTTTTTCTCCGGCAATAATCACTTCGACCCCTTTGGCTTCCAGTGCGGCGCGCACGTCGGCGGCGATCCCGGCATCGGTGATCAGTTTATCGACACTCTCCAGGCTACAGACTACGTTCGGGCTTTTGCGGCCAAATTTGGAGGAATCCGCCATCAGGATCACTTCCCGCGCGGCATTGCACATCGCTTTGCTGACGGTGAACACCTCGTTAAAGGTGGTGACGCCAGCGTTCAGATCGATGCCGTCAGTGCCCATAAACAGCTTGTCGAAACTGAAATGCTCAAAGGCGTTTTCCGCCAGTTGACCGTGGAACGAGGCCGATTTCTTCCGGAAGGTGCCGCCCGGCATCAGGATCGTTTGCTCGTTATCCAGTTCAGAAAGGGCATTAACGATATGCAAACTGTTGGTCATCACCGTGATGTTATTGAAGTGGCTGAGCAGCGGTACCATTTGCAGCACCGTACTGCCCGCATCAAGGATGATTGAATCGCCGTCGTGGATGTAGGTCACTGCCGTTTCGGCAATCAGCCCTTTTTGCACGGTGTTGATAAGCGTCTTGTGATCAATCGGGGGATCGGCTTCATCTTTGTTGAGCACCACGCCGCCATAGGTGCGGATCACCGCGCCGGAATGCTCCAGCGCGACGAGATCTTTCCGTATGGTCGTCCCTGTGGTGTCGAAGTAAGCTGACAGCTCTTCAACAGAACACTTTCCCTGCTTTTGCAGATGCTCAAGAATAGCCGCCTGACGCTGACGTGGTTTCATAGGCGCTGATATCCTGCGTTACGTTGCGAAATGATAATTTCGCAAGCTATTAGCGTTCACAACGAAATTATCAATGTTTCATTTTAAGCGCTAATGATAGAGCATTCTGACAGCCCGGATCATGGGGAAAGATCACATCAGGCTCTAATTCCTCTCTTTTAATCCCTTTCAGATAGTCAATTTTTGTGGGTCGGGCAAAAACGGTAAGACCGCGCATTAACAGGGTGTCGATCACGCGGTCTTGTTGATCAAACGCGACGGCCAGCACCACGCGCGGTTTGAAACGCCCGCCGGAGCGCCCAACACCGACGCGCCCGCGCTGGCACAGCGTATCAAACGCTTTATTAAACTGACGGATTTGCCAGCCACCCAGCGCCATCTGGCAAAGCCAGGCGATAGCGGCAACGGTAATCAGGGCGGAAACCATAGCACTCTCCTTTTAAATCTGGCCCCCGCGCGGAGGGCCATTGAGATCAGAACATCACCTGGCCGCCGGTGACATTAATTGACTGACCGGTACAGTAAGAGGCTTTGGGGCTGGCGTAAAACATCAGCACGTTCAGCACATCCTGGTAGTCGCAGCCGCGTTTGAGCGGCACTTTGTCGATGTAGTATTGCTCCACCTGATCTGCCGCGATGCCCAGTTTGCTGGCATATTGCGGGATAAGTGACTGGAACATTGGCGATTTCAACAAGTTGCCCAGCATCAACGAATGCACGGTAATACCGTACTCCGCCAGATCCAGCGCCAGTGATTGGGTCAGCCCCACGCCGCCGAACTTCGCTGCGCTATAGCCCGAGTTGTGCTTGCTGCCCACTTTGCCGGATTTGGAGTTGATCTGGATGATGCGCCCCTGAATGCCGTCGCGAATCATCAACTTCGCGAACTCGCGTGCGCAGAGGAAATAGCCCACCAGGTTCACCTGCAAAGAACGGTCGAAATCACCGAGCGCAAAGTCGCTGATAAACGCCGCTTTGGCGATACCGGCGCTATAAACCAGCAGATCCACGCGGCCAAAAATTTCATCCACGCCGCGCGCCAGCGCCAGCACGCTGTGCTCGCTGGTGGCGTCCGCGCCAAAGCCGTAGGCCATCCCTTCGCCAAACTCGTTGTTAATCTCCTGGGCGACATTTGCTGCTTTATCACTTTGAATATCCACTACCGCCACGCGGTAACCTTCTGCGGCAAGCCCACGACTAAGGAACGCCCCAAGGGTTTGTCCTCCGCCAATGACAACGGCAACCTGTTTCATACTCTTCTCCTTACGACTTAAGCGACAAATTTCAAAATGCAGCCGGGGGCGATACCGTCCGGCACCGGGCCTGCGACGTGTACCGTTCCTGGGTATTCCGCCTGCGTTTGTCCATCGAAACGCAGGGTGATATGGCCCAGTTCACGCAGATTCTGTTCGGCTACATCGCCCACGGCGGTGACCGGGTAGCGCCGTTCGCCGAGTTCAAACTGCGCGCCGGGTAACAGCGCGCCCGAAAGCGCGCCGTGGTTGTGGATAAAACAGAACTCGGCGACATCCGCAGGCGCGCCTTCGCGGAAGGTGATCAGCATGTTGTCGCTCAGCGCGTCCGGGGCGCTCTCACCGATGTGGGTAATGGTGGTTTGATAAATCACACTCATAAAACACCCCTTATTGATAAATGAAACCGGAGACAAACCAGGCGATCAGCACCGTTGGCGCACCGGTTAAAAAGCGGCTGACCAGTACGGAGGGCACGCCGACGCGCACCGTATCCTGACGCGCTTCCGCAAGCGACAAGCCCACCGGGATGAAGTCGCACGCCGCCTGGGCGTTAATGGCGAACAGCGCGGGCAGGGCGAGATGCGGCGGGATATTGCCGAGGCCGATTTGCACGCCAATCAGCACGCCGATGACTTGTGCAATCACCGCGCCTGGGCCGAGGAAGGGCGACAGCAGCGGGAAGGAGCAGATAAGCGCCAGCGTCACCAGCCCGAGCGGATGGCTGGCAAGCGGCGCGAGGCCATGGGCAATCCAGTCGCCAAGCCCGGAGGCCATGATGATGCCGATCAGCGCCGAGACGAAGGCCATAAACGGCAGAATGGTTTTCAGCACCGTGTCGATAGTGTCGCGCCCGGCCTGGAACAGCACCGCGACCGCCGAGCCCATACCCATGCCGACTTTTGCCAGCAGGCCGTCGCTCTGTTCGGTGATTTTTTTGCTGGTGTCGTAATCCTTTGTCACTGAGCGTTTTGGCGCGGCGGTTGCCGCTTCACCGTGCAGATGGATATTTTCCTCTTTCACGCCAGAGACATAGATATCCTCCAGGATGTACTGCGCCAGCGGGCCGGATTTCCCTGTCGCGTGGATATTCACTGTCGGGATGCGGCGTTTCGGATAGATACCGCAGCGCAGCGTACCGCCACAGTCGATCACCGCGACGCCGATCTCCTCTGCTGGCGGCTCGCCCTCTTTAAAGCCGTCTACCGCCTGCCAGCCGGTGAGTTGCGCCAGCTTGTCGACGATCGCCGGGCGTGTACCGGCGGTGATATAGACGATTTTTTTCTCAGTGCTGGCGTCGATTTCCAGCGGGCCGCCCCAGCCGCCGGTGCCTTTTTCAATCACAATGCGTGTCATGATGTTGCTCCAGCGAGTTGGACTTTTTGTTCAAGCTGAATGCCCATTTTCTTCTCGAAAATGGAGGTCGTCAGGTCGGTTACCCAGCCGCGGAAGAAGTTGGTTACCAGGCCAACCAGCAGGTAGCTCACCGCCAGCGGGCCGAGCGGCAAGCCCAGTGTTGTCAGGCCGTTGGCGATCCCCAGATACACAAACAGCTCGCCGGGGTTGATATGTGGAAACAGGCCATTCATGGAGTGGCAACTGTAGGACGCGGCAGCGTAATAACTGGGTTTGTACTTCTCTGGCATAAAGCGCCCGAGGCTCAGCGTCATGGGGTTGCAGAAGACAAACGTGCCGACGCAGGGCAGCAGTAAATAACGGGCAAGTGGATTGCCCGCGCAGCGCTGGGCAAATTTTTCAATACGATGTTGGCCAATAAAGTTAATCAGCGCGTTCATGATGACCAACAGGCTTATCAGTAGCGGCAAAATACCGGTCACCATGCCGGTGAACACTTCGCCGCCTTTCTGAAACAGCCCGATGAACCATTCGGCACCATGTGTAATGGTCTCCATTGTTCTCTCCTGTAGGGTTGTCGTTTTGTTGTTTAACCGTGCGCTATCATAATCATGATGAAAGGTTGAAATGTGTTATTTAGATCTCGTTATGAAAGAAAAAATGATCATTGTGAAAGTTTTTGCGAAAATGATCGGAATTAAATGAACGCGTAATGGAAGATGAAAAAGTGAAGTGAGATCGCGTGCGCAGGCGTTACGGCGCTTCCTTGTCGGTAGCCAGATGCTTTACCATACTTGCTCCTGGCTGATTCGTTTAAAATGGAAGTCCCATGTTGAAGCGTTGTTACGCAGCATTACTGCCTGCGTTTGTTGTGCTCTGTGCCTGTAGCAGTAAACCCCCGCTTGCTGAAACCCCGCAAACCGCGTCGCCCGCGCCTTCCGGCGGTTTCCTGCTTGAGCCGCAGCACAATGTTCTGATGACCGGCGGCGACTTTGCCAATAACCCGGCGGCGGAGCAGTTCATCAATATGATGGTCAGCAAGCACGGTTTTGACCGCCAGCAACTGCACGAAATTCTTTCGCAGGCCAAACGCCTGGATTACGTGTTGCGCCTGATGGATAAGCAAGCGCCGACGACGGCGGGACCCACCGGGCCGAACGGTGCCTGGCTGCGCTATCGCAAGCAGTTCATCACCCCGGACAACGTGCAAAATGGCGTGGCGTTCTGGAATCAGTATGAAGACGCGCTTAACCGCGCATGGATGGTTTACGGCGTGCCGCCGGAAATTATCGTGGGCATTATCGGCGTGGAAACCCGCTGGGGCCGCGTGATGGGCAAAACGCGTATTCTCGACGGGCTGGCGACCCTGGCCTTCGCTTACCCGCGCCGGGCCGAGTATTTTGCCAGCGAGCTGGAGACGTTTTTGCTGATGGCGCGTGATGAAAGCGATGATCCGCTCGAACTGAAAGGTTCTTTCGCTGGTGCAATGGGCTATGGGCAGTTTATGCCCTCTTCGTACAAGCAATACGCCGTCGATTTCAACGGCGACGGACATATCAACCTGTGGGATCCGGTGGATGCCATTGGCAGCGTGGCGAACTACTTCAAACAGCACGGCTGGGTGAAGGGTGATATCGTCGCGGTGCCGGCGAATGGCCAGGCACCGGGGCTGGAAAATGGCTTTAAAACTAACTACAGCGTCGGGCAACTGGCGGCGGCGGGTTTAACGCCGCAACAGCCGCTGGGCGCGCATCAACAGGCGAGCCTGCTGCGCCTTGATGTCGGCACCGGTTATGAGTACTGGTACGGTCTGCCGAACTTCTTCACTATCACCCGCTATAACCACAGCACACACTACGCGATGGCGGTCTGGCAGCTCGGCCAGGCCGTTTCACTGGCGCGCGTTCGCTGATCCCGCTCCCCTCCTGCGGGAGGGGAATCTGAAACATTTCGATGCACTCCCGTTACGCATAGCGATTTACATACTCATTCATATTGATTATTGTTACGTTATAACATATGAGGTGTGTGAATGATTCCCGTAACGCTGTTTTCCCTTTCCGGCACGATCCGTTTAGTGCTGGCGGCCGCGCTATTAGCGGCGCTTTGGCTCCTGACAAGCTGGGCGGTTGCGCTGCCATGATTGAACTTGATCATTTCGTCGCAGGCTACGATCGCCTTGCGATCACCCCGGCACTGTGCGGCACGCTGGCGCGTGGAAGTATGACGGCGATTGTTGGCGCGAACGGCTGCGGCAAATCGACACTGTTAAAAACGCTGGCCGGATTTTTACCGCCGGTGAGCGGCGTTCTGCGCTGGCAACCGGCGCGGCCAACCATCGGCTGGCTGGCGCAGCGCCACGCGCTGGAATCGCAATTTCCGCTCACCGTGCAGGACGTGGTGAGTATGGGCTGCTGGCCGCGCGTTTCGCTGTTTCGCGGGTTGAACCTCGATGCCCGTAGCCGAATCGCTCAGGGGCTGGAGCGTGTCGGGCTGGCGGCAATGGCGCGCGAGACGATTGATACGCTCTCCGGCGGGCAGTTTCAGCGCATGCTGTTTGCCCGCGTCTGGGTGCAGAACGCACCGCTGGTCATGCTCGACGAGCCGTTTACCGGTATTGATGAAGCCACATCGCAACTGCTGATGGAGCAGATTGTGGACATGCATCGCGCCGGACAAACCATTATTGCCGTGCTGCACGATAGTGAGCGCGTGTCTCGCTACTTCCCGCAAACCTTACGCCTCGACGAACGAGTCGCGCAGTGGGGCGCGACAGCGCCTGTTGCGGCAAAAGATGAGGCGTGCAGCGCATGATCTGGCATCTCTTTTTCCAGCCGTTTATCGAATTTGGTTTTATGCGCCGCGCACTGGTGGTGTGTCTGGCGCTCTCCATCAGCACCACGGCGCTGGGCGTTTTTTTGCTGCTGCGCCGCATGAGCCTGATGGGGGACGCGTTGTCGCACGCCATTCTGCCCGGCGTGGCGGTGGGCTATTTGCTGAGCGGGATGTCGCTGCTGGCGATGAGTATCGGCGGATTTGTCGCCGGTATTACCGTCGCGCTGGTGGCCGGCTGGGTAAGTCGCCGCACTCCGCTTAAAGAGGACGCCAGCTTTGCCGGTTTCTACCTTGGCTCGCTGGCACTCGGCGTCACGCTGGTTTCGCTGCGCGGCTCCAGTGTTGATCTGCTGCATCTGCTGTTTGGTTCGATTCTGGCGGTCGATCGCGACTCGGCGCTGTTTGTCGCGGGTGTGGCCAGCCTGACGCTGCTGGTACTGGCGTTTTGCTATCGCGGCATGGCCAGCGAAGCGTTCGACAGCGCGTTTTTGCAAGTTAATTCGGCGCGTGCGCCGGGTCTGCTGCACGGGCTGTTTCTGGCGTTGCTGGTGCTCAACCTGGTAGCCGGGTTTCAGGTACTCGGCACATTGATGGCCGTGGGCGTGATGATGCTGCCCGCCGTGGCGGCGCGCTGCTGGGCGCGGACATTACCAGGATTATTGCTGCTGGCGGCTGGCATTGGCGCGCTGTGCGCGTGGCTTGGGTTAAGCCTGTCGTGGATGGCGGGGTTGCCCGCCGGACCGGCGATTGTGCTGACTGCCAGTATAGTCTTCTTTTTTTCCATTTTATTCGGCACGCGCAGTGGGCTGGCTCACAGCCTGCGCGCACTTTTAACATAGCAAGGGGAAATGATGAAACGGACAGGGCTTATTCTGGCGCTGGCGCTCGGCCTGGTGGCTCAGGGCGCAATGGCAAAAACGTTAAATGTGGTCGCCAGCTTCTCGATTCTGGGCGATATCACCCGGCAAGTTGGCGGCGATCACGTCAAGGTGACGACGCTGGTGGGGCCGGATGGCGATCCGCACACCTTTGAACCGTCGGCGAAAGACAGCGCTCTGCTTAACAGCGCCGATGTAGTGGTGGTCAACGGCCTGGGGCTCGAAGGCTGGCTGGACCGTCTGGTGAAAGCCTCTGGCTTTAAAGGCCAGCTTGTCGTCGCATCAACTGGCGTTGCAACGCATACGCTGGAAGAAGATGGCGCAACGGTGACCGATCCCCACGCCTGGAACAGTGCGGCGAATGGTGCGCTGTATGCGAAAAATATTCTTGCCGCGCTGGTGAAAGCCGATCCGGCTGACGAAGCCGCGTTGAATGCCTCCGGTCAGCGTTATATCGACCAGTTAAACAAACTGGATAGCTGGGCGAAAGAGCGTTTCAGCGCGGTGCCGCAGGCGAAACGCAAAGTGCTGACCAGCCACGATGCGTTTGGCTACTTTGCTCGCGCTTACGGCGTTGAGTTTATGGCGCCGCAGGGTATCTCCTCTGAAAGCGAGGCCAGCGCCGTGCAGGTGGCTTCGCTTATCAAACAAATCAAAGCTGATGGTGTGAAAGTGTGGTTTATGGAAAACCAACTGGACCCACGGCTGGTGAAGCAAATTGCCAGCGCAACCGGCGCGCAACCGGGCGGCGAGCTTTATCCGGAAGCGTTAAGCGCCAAAGGCGGGGTGGCAGATACCTATCAGAAAGCCTTTCGTCACAACGTCGACACTATCTATAACAGCATGAAGTAACGGGCAATAAACCACGCAGGCCGGCGCTCGCTGGCCTTTTTTCTGAAGCCTCCTCGTAAATTCGCCATCTCATCCCCATCTTTTCACGGAAAGTGGTATCTTCTCCGCCACAGTTTTTAGACGCACGGGAGCCATGATGACGGACAACGAATTAATGCAGCTCAGCGAACGCATCGGGCTGGCGCTTAAGGCGCGCGGCGCAACGCTGACAACGGCGGAATCCTGTACCGGCGGCTGGGTGGCGAAGGTGATCACCGATATCGCTGGCAGTTCCGCCTGGTTTGAACGCGGGTTTGTTACCTACAGTAATGAAGCGAAAGCCCAAATGATTGGCGTACAACCCGCCACGCTGGATGCCCATGGCGCGGTCAGCGAGCAGGTGGTGGTCGAGATGGCGATTGGCGCGCTGAAAGCGGCGCGCGCCGACTATGCCATTTCTATCAGCGGTATCGCCGGGCCAGATGGCGGCAGCGACGAGAAGCCAGTTGGCACCGTCTGGTTTGGTATTGCCTGTGTTAGCGGGGAGGGGATCACGCGCCGTGAATGCTTCCCGGGCGATCGTGAAGCGGTGCGCAGACAGGCCACCGCCTATGCTCTGCAAACCCTTTGGCAACATTTTCTACAAAATGCTTGATACTGTATGACCATACAGTATAATTGCGACAACAGAACAGTAATTCACCGCGGAGCGTAACGCGCTTCACTCTGCATGAAGGAGTAATCATGGCTATCGACGAAAACAAACAAAAGGCGCTTGCAGCCGCACTGGGTCAGATCGAAAAGCAATTCGGTAAAGGCTCCATCATGCGTCTGGGTGAAGACCGTTCCATGGATGTGGAAACCATCTCTACCGGTTCGCTCTCGCTGGATATCGCGTTGGGCGCTGGCGGTTTGCCGATGGGGCGTATCGTCGAGATTTACGGGCCTGAATCTTCAGGTAAAACGACGCTGACCCTGCAAGTCATAGCCGCAGCGCAGCGCGAAGGCAAAACCTGTGCGTTTATCGATGCTGAACACGCGCTGGATCCGGTTTACGCTCGCAAACTGGGCGTTGATATCGACAACCTGCTCTGTTCTCAGCCGGATACCGGTGAACAGGCGCTGGAAATCTGTGACGCGCTGGCGCGCTCCGGTGCGGTTGACGTGCTGGTGGTCGACTCCGTTGCGGCGCTGACGCCGAAAGCGGAAATCGAAGGTGAAATCGGTGACTCTCACATGGGCCTTGCGGCGCGTATGATGAGCCAGGCGATGCGTAAGCTGGCCGGTAACCTGAAACAGTCCAACACGCTGCTGATCTTTATCAACCAGATCCGTATGAAAATTGGCGTAATGTTCGGTAACCCGGAAACCACCACTGGTGGTAACGCGCTGAAATTCTACGCTTCTGTGCGTCTGGATATTCGCCGTATCGGTGCGGTAAAAGAGGGCGATAACGTCGTCGGCAGCGAAACCCGCGTGAAAGTGGTGAAAAACAAAATCGCTGCGCCGTTCAAACAAGCTGAGTTCCAGATCCTCTACGGTGAAGGCATTAACTTCTACGGTGAGCTGGTCGATCTTGGCGTGAAAGAGAAGCTGATTGAGAAAGCGGGCGCCTGGTATAGCTACAACGGCGACAAAATCGGTCAGGGTAAAGCGAACGCAACAACCTGGCTGAAAGAAAACCCGGCTGCAGCGAAAGAGATCGAGAAAAAGCTGCGTGAAATTCTGCTCAGCAATCAAAGTTCCTCCGCTGAATTCACTGCCGATGGCAATGACGAAGACGTTGAAGAGACCAACGAAGATTTCTGATAATCTGAATCGTAATCAAGGGCTGCTGATGCAGCCCTTTTGCTTTTCTATGAACACAGGATCAAGTCATGTCTGATAACCCTTCTCGCCGCTCCGCCGTTTCCCGCCTGCGTGACCGGGCGATGCGGATTCTGGCAATGCGCGATCACAGCGAAAAAGAGTTTCGTCGTAAATTAACCGCGCCAGTAATGAGTAAAAACGGCCCGGAAGAACTGGATATCACGCCGGAAGAGGTCGAAGAGGTCGTTGCGTGGTGTCGGGAGCATAATTTTCTTGATGACATGCGCTTTGTGCACCAGTTTATCGCCAGCCGTGCGCGCAAAGGTTATGGTCCGGCGCGCATTCGGCAGGAATTAAATCAGAAAGGGATCTCGCGAGAAGAGAGCGAAAGCGCGCTACGCGAATGCGATGTCGACTGGGTGGAAAGTGCACGTGCGCAAGCGCAGCGTAAATATGGCGAACCACTACCGACTGAATATGCGGCGAAAGTAAAAGTGCAGCGTTTTTTGCTCTATCGCGGCTTTATGCAGGAAGATATTCAGGAGATATGGCGAAATTTTGCCGACTGAGCGCATACGGGATTTTACTTCGCAGTAAAGAAAACTTATCTTATTCCCACTTTTTCCAGTAGCTGGCGCGTTTTCCATGTATGGCAACGGCCGGTTACCACATTTCGTTAGCTTGATTTCAGGATAATTATGAGCAAGAGCACCGCTGAGATCCGTCAGGCGTTTCTCGATTTTTTCCATAGTAAGGGACATCAGGTAGTTGCCAGCAGCTCCCTGGTACCGAATAACGACCCGACTCTGCTGTTTACCAACGCCGGGATGAACCAGTTCAAGGATGTATTCCTTGGGCTCGACAAACGTAATTATTCCCGCGCTACCACAGCACAGCGTTGCGTTCGTGCCGGTGGTAAACACAACGACCTGGAAAACGTCGGTTACACCGCACGTCATCACACCTTCTTTGAGATGCTGGGCAACTTTAGCTTCGGCGACTACTTCAAACATGATGCTATTCAGTACGCATGGGAACTGCTGACCGGTGAGAACTGGTTTAACCTGCCGAAAGAGCGTCTGTGGGTGACGGTATACGAAACGGACGACGAAGCGTACGAAATCTGGGAAAAAGAAGTGGGCGTGCCGCGCGAGCGCATTATCCGTATTGGTGATAATAAAGGCGCGCCGTATGCTTCTGACAACTTCTGGCAGATGGGCGATACCGGTCCGTGCGGCCCCTGCACCGAGATTTTCTACGATCACGGCGACCACATCTGGGGTGGCCCTCCGGGCAGCCCGCAAGAAGACGGCGACCGCTATATCGAAATCTGGAACATCGTCTTTATGCAGTTCAACCGCCAGGCCGATGGCACCATGGAACCGCTGCCGAAGCCGTCCGTGGATACCGGTATGGGCCTGGAGCGTGTTGCCGCGGTGCTGCAACATGTGAATTCCAACTACGAAATAGACCTGTTCACGAAGCTGATTCAGGCGGTGGCAAACGTGACCGGCGCGACCGATTTGGGTAACAAATCCCTGCGCGTTATCGCTGACCACATCCGTTCCTGCGCCTTCCTGATCGCCGATGGTGTCATTCCGTCGAACGAAAACCGTGGCTATGTGCTGCGTCGTATCATTCGTCGTGCGATTCGTCATGGCAACATGCTGGGCGCGAAGGACACCTTCTTCTATAAACTGGTTGGCCCGCTGATTGAGGTGATGGGTTCCGCTGGTGAAGATCTGCAACGCCAGCAGGCTCAGGTTGAGCAGGTTCTGAAAACCGAAGAAGAGCAGTTTGCGCGTACGCTGGAGCGTGGTCTGGCGCTGCTGGATGAAGAGCTGGCAAAACTGAAAGGCGACACGCTGGACGGCGAAACCGCTTTCCGCCTGTACGACACGTATGGCTTCCCGGTGGATTTAACCGCCGATGTCTGCCGTGAGCGTAACCTGAAGGTTGACGAAGTGGGCTTTGAAGCCGCGATGGAAGAGCAACGCCGTCGCGCGCGCGAATCCAGCGGTTTCGGCGCAGATTACAACGCGATGATCCGCGTTGATAGCGCTTCAGAATTTAAAGGCTATGACCATCTGGAACTGAACGGCAAAGTCACTGCGCTGTTTGTCGACGGCAAGCCGGTGAATGCAATTGCCGCAGGTCAGGAAGCGGTGGTTGTCCTTGATGAGACGCCGTTCTACGCCGAATCTGGCGGCCAGGTGGGCGACAAAGGCGAACTGAAAGGTAATGGCTTTGCCTTTGCCGTACAGGATACGCAGAAATACGGTCAGGCGATTGGTCATCTCGGTAAGTTGAGTAGCGGTTCGCTGAAGGTCGGCGACGGCGTAAAAGCGGAAGTCGATGAAGCGCGCCGTGCGCGTATTCGTCTGAACCACTCTGCAACACACCTGATGCATGCCGCGTTGCGCGATGTGCTCGGTACGCACGTTGCGCAGAAAGGATCTCTGGTGAACGACAAAGCGTTGCGCTTTGACTTCTCCCATTTTGAAGCCATGAAGCCATCGGAAATCCGTGCGGTAGAAGATCTGGTGAACGCGCAAATTCGCCGTAACTTGCCGATCGAGACCAACATCATGGATCTGGAGGCGGCGAAAGCGAATGGCGCAATGGCGCTGTTTGGCGAGAAATACGAAGATCGCGTGCGCGTGCTGCGTATGGGTGATTTCTCGACTGAACTTTGTGGCGGTACACATGCTTCCCGTACTGGCGATATTGGTCTGTTCCGCATTGTGTCTGAATCCGGCACGGCGGCAGGCGTACGTCGTATCGAGGCCGTTACCGGTGAAGGCGCGATTGCCAGCCTGCATGCGCAGAGTGACCAACTGCATGAGGTCGCGCAGTTGCTGAAAGGCGACAACCAGAACCTTGGCGATAAAGTGCGTGCTGTTATCGAACGTACTCGCCAGCTGGAAAAAGAGTTGCAGCAACTGAAAGAGCAGGCGGCAGCGCAGGAGAGCGCTAGCCTGTCCGGTAAAGCTATCGATCTTAACGGCGTAAAACTGCTGGTTAGCGAACTGGCCGGCGTCGAGCCGAAAATGCTGCGTACCATGGTAGACGATTTGAAAAACCAACTGGGCGCTTCAGTGATTGTGCTTGCCACCGTGGCAGAAGGAAAAGTTTCCCTGATTGCGGGTGTGTCGAAGGACGTGACCGACCGTGTGAAAGCAGGGGAATTGATTGGTATGGTTGCCCAGCAGGTCGGGGGTAAAGGTGGCGGACGTCCGGATATGGCGCAAGCCGGTGGTACTGACGCAGCCGCGCTGCCTGCCGCTCTCGCCAGTGTAAAAGACTGGGTAAGCGCTAAACTGTCATAATTACAAAGCGAAAGCAGACGCCATAACCTTGCGGTTATGGCGTTGTTGCCACTACGCTATTGATAACGATAAAGTCAGGTTGAAGTCTTGTATATCGGCTAAACTTAGGTTTAACAGAATGTAATGCCGTGACTGCTTACACTTAGGTGTTTGTCATCGCTTACTTTTTGGCGTTATATGATGGATAATGCCGGGATACAGAGAGACCCGACTCTTTTAATCTTTCAAGGAGCAAAGAATGCTGATTCTGACTCGTCGAGTTGGTGAAACCCTCATGATTGGGGATGAGGTCACTGTGACTGTATTAGGGGTTAAGGGTAACCAGGTTCGTATCGGCGTTAACGCCCCTAAAGAAGTTTCCGTTCACCGTGAAGAGATCTACCAGCGTATCCAGGCTGAAAAGTCACAGCAGTCGAACTACTGATGCTATTATCGCGTCTCGCTGTTTCCCGGCGAGACGCAACACCTCCTCCTGATTTTCCCCTCACTACGTTTCCTTTTTATTTCAGACTTGCTGTTTTTCCCTGTTATCCGCATGTTGAGAGGGAATGTCTTTGCCATTTTTCTACAGCGAAACGGCAGAATTTCTGCTGATAAAACATCCTTTTTGGCCTTTTTGCAGGCTAATTGCCTGCGAAGTGTGCAAACGATTCAGGGGCTGGAAAAAGTGTTTGACTTATAAGTCCCAGAAAGTAATATGTGCGCCACGCAGCGACGATGAGCCCTTAACAAGTTCTTCGAAGCACTCGAAAGAGGCGCGTGTGGTGAGGTGGCCGAGAGGCTGAAGGCGCTCCCCTGCTAAGGGAGTATGCGGTCAAAAGCTGCATCCGGGGTTCGAATCCCCGCCTCACCGCCATTTTGCATCCGTAGCTCAGCTGGATAGAGTACTCGGCTACGAACCGAGCGGTCGGAGGTTCGAATCCTCCCGGATGCACCATCTTGCTCAGTGTGGCGAGGTAACGCAGCACTGAATCAGCGTTGTAAAGTAAGTTTTCCGATGCATCCGTAGCTCAGCTGGATAGAGTACTCGGCTACGAACCGAGCGGTCGGAGGTTCGAATCCTCCCGGATGCACCATTCTTGCTCAGTACGCCGATGTTATGCAGACTAAATCTGTGTAGTAAATAGCATTTCCCGATGCATCCGTAGCTCAGCTGGATAGAGTACTCGGCTACGAACCGAGCGGTCGGAGGTTCGAATCCTCCCGGATGCACCATCTTCTTGATACCCTGGCCTATTCATTCTTCAGTTCTGGCAGGCAGCATTGCTGGAATCAGAAGGGACAGCGCTGCTTCAGCGATACTCTGAAGGCGCGGCAAGGCCGGATTATCTCCCCGGGTTTGTTTGGTCATGACGTTCTGAATCTGTGTTGTAAATAGCATTTCCTGATGCATCCGTAGCTCAGCTGGATAGAGTACTCGGCTACGAACCGAGCGGTCGGAGGTTCGAATCCTCCCGGATGCACCATCTTCTGCGATACCCCAGTCGATTTATTCTCTCAGGTTTAGTGCATATTTCTGCTGATACCGGCAAGAATAGCGCTGCCCCGGCAAATATCCCGCAAGCTAAGCAAAGCGATTCTCCAGACCGCGTCAATTCCGCAAAACACAAAACGTCATCTTACCGGTTACCCCGCCAAAATCATGCGTAACACTATGCTTCTCACTCGCTGGCAGCGACAAAAATCACTGTTTACGTTAAAGTAACTGTTTGTTATCCGCTTTGTGAGAACATGATGTACGAACGTTACGCTGGTCTGATTTTCGATATGGATGGCACTATTCTTGATACAGAGCCAACTCACCGTAAAGCCTGGCATGAAGTGCTCGGGCGTTATGGGATGCGTTTTGACGAACAGGCGATGATTGGGCTTAACGGCTCTCCAACCTGGCGTATCGCGCAATCCATCATTGAGGCCAACCAGGGCGATCTCGATCCTCATCTGTTGGCTCAGGAAAAAACGGCGGCTGTAAAAGCGATGCTGCTGGATTCTGTTCGTCCATTACCGCTTATCGAGGTGGTGAAAGCGTGGCATGGTCGTCGTCCAATGTCTGTAGGAACGGGCAGCGAAAGCGCGATTGCGGAAGCGCTGCTGGCACACCTTGGGCTGCGGGGGTACTTTGACGCCGTTATCGCAGCCGATCATGTTAAACATCACAAACCCGCGCCCGATACTTTCCTGCTTTGCGCGCAAAGCATGGGAGTGGAACCGACGCAATGCATCGTTTTCGAAGATGCAGATTTTGGGCTTCAGGCGGCGCGTGCAGCCGGTATGGATGTCGTGGACGTACGCTTATTGTGAGCGACACACTGTCGCTGTTATCACTGTTTTCCAGCAGCTTTCTCAGCGCCACGCTGTTGCCTGGCAATTCTGAGGTCGTGCTGGTTGCAATGTTAATTTCTCACGTTAGCCAGCCCTGGCTTCTTGTTGTAATAGCAACAATGGGTAATAGCCTTGGAGGGCTGACTAACGTTATTCTTGGGCGTTTCTTCCCGCAGCGTAAAACATCGCGCTGGCAGGAAAAAGCGACTAACTGGCTTAAACGATACGGCGCGGCAGCGCTGTTATTAAGCTGGGTGCCTGTTATAGGCGACTTACTGTGCCTGCTGGCAGGATGGATGCGCTTGTCGTGGGGGCCGGTAGTAATTTTTTTATGCCTTGGAAAAGCGTTGCGCTATCTGGCGATCGCCTTTGTAACGCTGCAGGGTATGACGTGGTGGCACTAATTGGACTGAGTGAGTGACCTTTAATCGTCAACCATTACAATTATGCTTAATGAAATGATTATGACAGGCGGGAGGTCAATTTGATCCCGGACGTATCACAGGCGCTGTCCTGGCTGGAAAAACATCCTCAAGCTCTGAAGGGGATACAACGCGGTCTTGAGCGTGAAACGCTGCGCGTAAATGCGGATGGCTCTCTGGCAACTACGGGTCATGCGGCTGCGCTTGGCTCAGCACTGACCCATAAATGGATCACCACCGATTTTGCTGAAGCGCTGCTGGAATTTATCACTCCGGTGGATGGCGATATCGATCATATGCTGACCATTATGCGCGATATTCACCGCTACACTGCGCGCCAGATTGGTGACGAACGCATGTGGCCGTTGAGCATGCCGTGCTATATCAAGGATGGCCAGGATATTGAGCTGGCGCAGTATGGCACGTCCAATATTGGTCGTTTGAAAACGCTCTACCGCGAAGGGCTGAAAAATCGCTATGGCGCGCTGATGCAAACCATTTCCGGCGTGCATTACAATTTCTCGCTGCCGATGGCTTTCTGGGAAGCGAAAAGCGGCAGTACGGATAAAGAAGCGGTGTCGGACGGTTATTTCCGCCTCATTCGCAATTACTACCGGTTTGGTTGGGTGATCCCGTATCTGTTTGGCGCTTCACCAGCAATTTGCTCATCGTTCCTGCAAGGGAAACCGACAACGCTGCCGTTTGAGAAAACACCGCACGGTATGTACTACTTGCCGTATGCGACCTCATTACGCCTGAGCGACCTCGGGTACACCAATAAATCGCAAAGTAATCTCGGCATTACCTTCAATAACCTACACGATTACGTCGTGGCGTTGAAGCGCGCAATCAAAACGCCTTCTGAGGAATACGCCAAAATTGGTCTGAAAAAAGATGGCAAATACTTACAGATCAACACCAATATTCTGCAGATTGAAAACGAGCTGTATGCGCCTATTCGCCCGAAACGTGTGACCCGTAGTGGCGAAACACCATCGGATGCGTTGCTGCGTGGCGGCATTGAGTACATCGAAGTTCGTTCTCTGGATATCAATCCGTTCACCGCCATTGGCGTTGACGAGCAGCAGGTGCGCTTCCTCGATCTGTTTATGGTCTGGTGTGTGCTGGCCGATGCGCCAGAAATGAGCAGCGATGAATTGCTCTGCACCCGTACGAACTGGAATCGCGTGATTCTGGAAGGGCGTAAACCCGGTTTGACGCTCGGAATGGGCTGTGAAACCGCACAGTTCCCGCTCGCGCAAGTCGGTAAGGATCTGTTTAGTGATCTGAAACGAGTAGCGCAGACGCTGGATGGCGTGTACGGTGGCAGTGAGTACGAAAAAGTGTGCGACCAGTTGGTTGCCAGCTTCGACGATCCGGAATTGACATTCTCTGCGCGCATTCTGCGCTCAATGATTGATAATGGTATTGGCGGCACGGGGAAAGCGCTGGGCGATCAGTACCGTTCGCAGCTGCGTGAAGAGCCACTGGAAATTTTGCTTGAGGAAGATTTTATCGCCGAGCGCAAAGCGTCGCTGGTGCGTCAGGCAGAGGTTGAAGCCGGAGATTCGGAGTCATTCGAGGCGTTACTCGCGCGTCACGCCTGATACAAAAGAAAAAGGCCACATCTCTGTGGCCAAAATTTCATCTCTGAAGATCAGGGATGATGATAACAAATGCGCGTCTTTCATATACTCAGACTCGCACGGGAAAAAAGAGTTCATTTTATTTTTAAAAAATCACTGTCGGAGGTGACTAAATGCCATTATTGGATAGCTTCACTGTCGATCATACCCGTATGGAAGCGCCCGCAGTCCGTGTTGCCAAGACTATGGACACGCCGCACGGCGACACCATTACCGTATTCGACCTGCGTTTCTGCGTACCGAACAAAGAAGTGATGCCGGAAAAAGGTATCCATACGCTGGAGCATCTGTTCGCCGGTTTTATGCGTAACCACCTCAACGGCAACGGCGTTGAGATTATCGATATCTCTCCGATGGGTTGCCGCACCGGTTTCTACATGAGCCTGATCGGTGCGCCGGACGAGCAGCGCGTCGCCGATGCCTGGAAAGCGGCGATGGCAGATGTCCTGAAAGTAAAAGAGCAGAATCAGATCCCGGAACTGAACATCTATCAGTGCGGGACATACCAAATGCACTCTCTGGAAGAAGCGCAAGAGATCGCGCGTCACATCCTCGATCGTGATGTGCGCGTTAACAGCAACGAAGAACTCGCCCTGCCGAAAGAGAAATTGCAGGAACTGCACATCTAGTTTCCCATGCCGCCTTTCTGCCCGGAAGGCGGCATTATTATTTTATCCGCTCCCTTTTGTATTCTATTTATTCATCGGAAATATAGTATTTCATTATTTATAATGAAATTATGATGCGCCAATAATATCCATTAAAGTCACAGGGCTTCTTGTTGTTATTTAAATCACGGCATGATAGTTTTCACCCCTGTTGTTATTTGACGGATATTTCACGTTTAATTTGTTTTTTCACTGAATGTAATTCAGTGAAAAAATATGCCTGAATGATGAGGATATTATGCGGCGTTCACATTTTTATCTTTTATGTCTCTCCTTCGTTTTACCTTTTACGTTAACGGGTTGTGTTAAATCAACGGTGCCCTCCGTGGTAAAGGATGCGCCGCAGAAACAGCAGGCGCAGCAATGTTACGAGCTTCTGACCGCCTTAAAAGGTCTGGATAATTCTGCATTTGAAACTTACAAACAGCAATTTAATACGATTAATAAAAGCTATGAAGTCTACAAGCGAAATCGACCGATAATTGATAAGAATTCTGCGGAAATAATGAAATCCGAAATTGATAGTAAGATTGAAGTGGTTTGCTCGCGCGTGCGCAGCGCGGTATTCACTAATATGTCCAGTCGCGCAAATGCACTGAAACAGTTATGAGAAAACTACTTTATTCCTCTGCTGTGCTGCTATCGGCTATATCATCCTTAGCCACCAGCGCTGAGCCTGCCTCATTACTCGATCGTCTGAACGATGAGCACATAATATCAGCCGAACCGCAGTCTCCGTTTACGGCTGATCATGGCAGTGCAGGCTCGGTTGCTACGTCTTCATCACATGCTGCTGTTAAACAGCAGGCTGTGCCAAAAAATGCGTCGAGTGAGCAAGAAATCAGGTTACTGAAACGCCAACTCGCGGCGTTACGGCGTGAGGCAGAAGCACTGCGCAAAAAACAGACTACAGCAACGTCCGTACAGCCAAAAAATAACGCAGGCAATGATAACAAACAGCCACCGCCTGTCATTAGCAGTGAAAACAAGCAGCTACAACAACAGCTGCAGGCCAGCGAGAAGCAGCTTGCTGCTGCGAATAGCAAGCGCGAAGAGGCAAATCATTACCTTGATGCTGCCGCGAAAAAGATGAGTGAGCAGGCACTGCGTATTACGACGTTGATAAATGAGTTACAGCAGCGCAGCGAAGAGAAAACGCAGGCAGAGCAGCAACTGGCGGAGGCGAAAAAGCAGGGGGCGGAGCTCAGCGCGAAGCTGCAACAGGCGGCAGCAAAAACCGCCGAACAGGAAAAACAGCTTGTCGATGCGAATACAAAGCGCGACGAGATAACCAGCCAGCTCACAGCCGCGAAAAAAGAGAGTAGTGGGCAGGCGTCGCACATCGCCACGCTGGAAGCATCGCTGAAACAGCGCAGCGAAGAGAAAACGCAGGCAGAGCAGCAACTGGCGGAGGCGAAAAAGCAGGGGGCGGAGCTCAGCGCGAAGCTGCAACAGGCGGCAGCAAAAACCGCCGAACAGGAAAAACAGCTTGCCGATGCGAATACAAAGCGCGACGAGATAACCAGCCAGCTCACTGCTGTTACGAAAGAGAGTAGTGAGCAGTCATCGCACATCGCCACGCTGGAAGCATCGCTGAAACAGCGCAGCGAAGAGAAAGCGCAGGCAGAACTACAACTGGCAGAGGTGAAAAACCAGGGAGCGGAGCTCAGCGCGAAGCTGCAACAGGCGACCTCGAAAACCACAGAACAGGAAAAACTGCTTACCGATGCGAACAAAAAGCGCGACGAGGTAACCAGCCAGCTCGCTGCCGCCACCAAACAAGCAGCAGATCAGGCAGCGCATATCGCCGCGCTGGAAGCGAAATTAAAACAGAGCGGCGAAGAGAAGGCGCAAATGGAACAGCAACTCGCTGCTGCGAAGCGTGCGCCAACTGCGGAGGAAAAGGGAGCGAGTAAAGCGAATTCACCGGCATTCTCGCTGGCGGCGGATAAGTCCGAACTTGCGCGCGTGAACTATGCCTGGGGTGTCTGGTTTGCGGCAAAAGTTCAGCTTGAAAGCGAAATGCTGAAAGATATTGGGCAACAATTTAAGCCGCAGGCTTTTCTGCAAGGCTTGCAGGATAAATTTGCAGGCAGCCTGCAAATGCCGAATACCGATCTTGAAAAGGTCCTCAGTACTCTCAACAAGCAGGTAGACGATGCGCGGCAACGTGAAATAACCCGGAACAAGAAGCAAGGGCAGCAGTTGCTGGCCGACGCGGCGAAGCTAAAGGGTGCGGTGCGGGCGGATAACGGCGTGGTCTATTTGGTTGAAAAACGTGGGCCGGGTGCCGCTATTGGTGATAGCGATGTCATCCGTTTCAAAGTGGACGAGAAGGTCAGCTCCGGGCAGGTTCTTGCACAGAACGAAGTCAATACGGCGCGAGTGAGCGAACTGCCGATGGTGATGCGTGCTGGCGTAAAAAAACTGGTCGTGGGCGGCAGAGTGAAGATTTATGTTCCCACCGAATTGGCTTACGGCGAGGAAGGTATACCTGGCGCGGTACCGCCCGGCGTGACTTCCGTGATGACGCTGGAAGTTCTCGGTATTGAGAAGTAAAACAAGCCATTAAAAAAATCGCCTCCTGATGGAGGCGATTTGCTTTTCAGGTTAATGCGCGCCGCCGCCGCCGCCGCCCGCACCAAAGGGCGGTTTGGCAAACCACACCAGCCCCAGCAAGATCAGGAACACCCCCGCAGAGAACCAGAAAATCTCATTAGCGGAGATAATCAGCCCCTGGTTGGTTATCTGCTGTGCTATCCAGCCGGAAGCCTGTTGCTGCGACATGCCCATTCCCTGCAACTGGTTATAGATCTCCTGCGAGTTCGGGTTGTACGGGTTGACCGACTCCGTAAGCTGCGCATGGTGCATCGATTCCCGGTTCGTCCACAGCGTCGTGGTGATAGAGGTCCCGATGGAGCCCGCCAGCGTACGCGCGAAGTTCGACAGGCTCGACGCCGCCGCCAGTCGCTCTGGTGGCAAACCGGAAAGGGTGATGGTCGTCAGCGGCATAAAGAAGCACGCCACCGCGAAACCCTGAATGAACTGCGGCCACGCCGAAGCGCCAAAATCCATGCCCGGCTCGAAGGTATAGGCGCGCCAGTAGAAGCACACCGCATACATAATAAAACTGAACGTCACCAGACGGCGCATATCCAGCTTATGTGCGAAGCGGCCAATAATTGGCGACAGCAGAACCGGGATCACGCCAACCGGCGCGGAAGCCAGCCCCGCCCAGGTCGCGGTGTAGCCATACACTTCCTGCAACAACTGCGGTAACAATACAATCGCGCCGAAATAGAGCATATAGGCAAGGCTGATACACAAGCAGCCGATGGTAAAGTTGCGCGACTTAAACAGCGACAGATCGACAATCGGGTTATCGTCAGTCAACTCCCACACCACCAGGAAGCTTATCGACACCACGGCGACAATCGTCAGCACGATGATCTCCGTCGAGTTAAACCAGTCGAGCTCTTTACCCTGGTCGAGCATCACTTGCAGGCTACCGATACCGACGATCAGCAGCGCCAGCCCCACACCGTCAATGCGCCGCTGCTCGGTACGCGTTTCGCGCCCACGCAGGCTTTGTAAGGTCAGCAACACCACCAGCGCACCGATTGGTACGTTGATAAAGAAGATCCAACCCCAGTGGTAGTTATCGCTGATATAACCGCCGAGGATCGGCCCGCAAATGGGGGCGACGATCACCGTCATTGACCACAGCGCCAGCGCGATAGAACGCTTGGCAGGCGGATAGTTGCTGAGCAACAAACTCTGCGACAGCGGGATCAGCGGCCCGGCGACAATCCCCTGGATCACGCGAAAGAAAATAAGCATCCCCAGGCTGCTGGAGACGCCGCATGCCCAGGAGGCGATAGCGAAGGCGACGGTAGACCAGAGAAACAGCTTCACTTCCCCAACGCGTTTCGCCAGCCAGCCGGTGATCGGAATCGAGATGGCGTTCGCCACCCCGAACGAGGTGATCACCCAGGTCCCCTGGCTCAGTGAGGAGCCAAGGTTACCGGCAATAGTCGGAATAGCAACGTTAGCGATGGTCGAGTCCAGCACCTGCATGAAGGTCGCAAGCGACAACGCAATGGTCATAATGACCAGCTGCGCGCCTTCCAGCGGTTTCTGTTGCATTGCACTCACCTCAGATTAACCGGCGTTGGCTTTCACGATGTTTTCGATCAACGTGTTGACCGGCTCAAGGCTGATTTCCCGGGCGTTGCTTTCATAAGCCGGGCTGGTGCGCACCTGGCTTGCCAGCACCTGACCTTCGCGATCGGCGGTATCCACTTTCACCAGCGTGGAAAGGCCAATACGCAGCGGATGATCGGCGAGCTGTTTTGCATCCAGCTCAATACGTACCGGCAGACGCTGAACCACTTTGATCCAGTTACCGGTGGCGTTTTGCGCGGGCAGCAGCGAGAACGCACTGCCGGTGCCCATATCCAGACCGACCACTTTACCGGTGTACTTCACTTCATCACCGTAAATGTCGCTGATGATGGTGGCATCCTGGCCAATGCGCATATGCGCAAGCTGCGTCTCTTTAAAGTTGGCATCCACCCACAGGTTGCTGGCCGGAACTACTGCCATCAGCGGTGTTGAGGTGGTGATCTGCGCGCCAGGCTGCACGGCGCGGCGAGAAACGTAGCCGGTAATCGGGCTAACAATTTTCGTGCGTTGCAGCGCCAGCCAGCTATTGCGGACTTCCGTTGCCGCCTGTTTGACCGCCGGTTGATCTTCCAGCGGCGTATCCAGCACGATGGCCTGGTTAGCGTTGTATTGCTGAATGGCGACATCCAGCTCTGCTTGTGCGCTGGCCACGGCGTCACGGGCGTGTTGCAGCTCTTCGCGACCAATCAGGTTGGCACTGCCGAGCGGCACGCGGCGGTTAAAATCGCTCTGCGCCTGAGCGAGGGCGGTTTTTTTCAGCTCAATGCTCGCCTGCAACTGTTTGCTGTTGATGATTGACTGGCGGGTCTGGCGAACGCTGCTTGCCAGCGCGGTTTGTGCTTTTTCAAACGCCTGTTGCGCATCTGTCGCGTCCAGCGTGACCAGCACATCGCCCTGTTTAACAAAATCGGTGTTATCGGCCCAGACTTTCGTCACGCTGCCGGACACCTGCGCCATAATTTGCACCTGGTTCCCTGCCACGTACGCGTCATCGGTCTCCTCGAAGTGACGCAGTACCAAAAACCAATAAATCCCGTATGCCACGGCAATAACAATAAAGAGCAAGGTCAGCAGAAGAAGGGCGTTTTTACGTTTGCCTTTCTTTTTGACCGGTTGCTGCGGGGTTTGACTCTCCGCATTTGCGCTCATGCTTTTCTCCACGATCTTCTTATTTTCATCCCGGCAAATGCCGGCCTGTTTTTGCCAAAAAAGCCAGTAGATACTGGCTTTTCAGTATTCTTATATCCTGGATATTCGAGCGTCTTATCGCGTTAGCGCAACGCCTCGAGAATGACGTCGTCCTCTTCCATCTGGTCGAGACGCGTCAGGAGTTTTCGGGTGATATGCTCAAGCTGATCTTTTTCGCTAACGCTCAGCGAAGACCAGAGTTGATGCAGGCAATTATGCTGCGGGGGCAGAACCTGGCGCAGGAACTCGTGACCTTTCTCGGTCAGTTGCAGGTGCAGACAGCGGCGATCGTTATCGCTTTCGCGACGCTCAATCCAGCCGCGCTTTTCCAGCTCATCGGCAATGCGTGTCGCATTGGTACGGGATGATCCCAGCGCGCTACTCAGTTCAGAAGGCTGAATACTGTGGTTTTCCTGGGATTCCAGGGTGATCAGCGCCATAAACAACGTCTCGTTAATGCCCTGCGCTTTCAGCATCTTATTGCGGTTTTCCAGCAGCTTACCCTGCATATGCATACAAAGGCGGGTTAACAGAATTTCCTGAAACGGGAAATCTTCATAGCGGCTGGCGCGAAACTTAAGCATTTGTTCAATGGGCGTAAACGAACTATCCATTTGGGTATAACCTCATTAATTGCAGTCGATATAGTAACGACAGTGACAAATAAAGTAAATGTATTATTTGTAGTAATAAATTTGCCTTATCTATACATCTGTCAGGAGTTTCCAGACGATTCCGTACGCGAAAGCGCTCAGTAGCGTGGGGATAATAATGCTGCGTGTTTTCCAGAAGCTGACGCCGAGCACGGCGAAACCGGCAAGTGTTGGCAGCAGACGGCGGCTGTCGGCGGCAATTTCCGGCACGCAGGAAACCACAAGCAGTGCGCAGATAGAGGCGATGCCAATGGTGTCTAAAAATACACCGCTCACGCCGCGTTTCGTCGGGCGTGACTGTCCGGGGCGGATACGCAACGGCAGATAACGGAAAAGAAAATTGACGCAGCCCACCAGCAGGCCGAGCAGCAGCACCTCATTGCGCATCCGGTGCTCCTTGATAAAACGCCTGAACCAGCGCGGCCAGGCAGCCGGCGAAAATCCCGGCCAGAATTGCGGCAGGAATGGAAAACAGCGTGACGCCCGCCAGCGCGCCAAGCAGCGCCGCCGAGACAGCACTTATCTGGCGACGCTGGAATGAGGCGAGCAGAAAACTCATAAACAGCGCGGGCAACATAAACCCTAACGCCGATTCCACCGCCGGATACCCTTCCAGCAGACCGTTGCCGGAAAACGCACCCAGCACCGTGCCCGCCACCCATGAAAGCCAGGAAAATAAGGCGATGCCGATCATCCAGTTTTCGCTCCAGCGGCGGTTATCACGCACCAGTTTCGCCGTGGCGGCGGCAAATACCTCATCCGTCAGACCAAAAGCCCAGACGGCAGTTTTGCGGTTTTTGAGCGGTTGCAGAATACGGCTGCGCAGCGACGGGCCATAAAGCACGTGGCGAACATCCATGGCCATCACGGTCAGCGCGGCAACCCATAATGCGCTACCCGCGGCAAGCATGGTGGTAATGACGAACTGGCTGGCGCCCGCATAAATAATGCAGGAGAAGAAAACGCTTTCGAGTGGGGTAAAACCGAGTTTGGTGGCATTCATGCCAAAGGCAAACGCAACGGGGACGTAGCTCAAAACGATGGGAAGGCTGTCTTTGATACCTTCCAGAAATGTCGCGCTCTGGTCAGACGTACTCTTTGTTGCGGTTGCAGAACTATCCATATCCATAATGTTTGTTATATATCACCCACGTTAATATAACCGGGATAAACAAGTCCCATAACCTTAACAGACTGAGGGACTCGTTAACACCCCGGTGTTCCTCCGAAACGTGCAAACGTGGGGGAGTTGTTTACATTGCCGCCTCCTGACGGTGAAATCCTCGCCACCAAAC
This sequence comes from Kosakonia pseudosacchari, assembly GCF_015167415.1. Classification (NCBI taxonomy): domain Bacteria; kingdom Pseudomonadati; phylum Pseudomonadota; class Gammaproteobacteria; order Enterobacterales; family Enterobacteriaceae; genus Kosakonia; species Kosakonia pseudosacchari. The sequence goes on along the minus strand of NZ_CP063425.1, from coordinate 3,786,268 downwards.
CAGCAGATTCAGCAGCGCCAGAACGCTACCCGCCAGGCAAACCCCTGTCCAGCCTGCGTGTTGCCAGGCGGAAGCGGAGATGAGCGAGCCTGCCGCGCCGCCAATAAAATAGCTGGTCATATAGCCTGCGGTCAGACGGTTTCGCGCATCAGGTTTCACGCGATAGATAACTGTCTGGTTGGTGATATGCACCCCCTGTACGGTGAGATCCAGCACGATAATGCCAATAACCAGGGCGATAACCGAGCTGTGTCCAAGCCAGATAGCCACCCAGGAGAGCAGCAACAGAATCAGACCGCCGGTGGTGGTGAGATGGGAGTGACCCCGATCCGCCAGACCACCGGCCTGCCGCGCGCCGAGCGCGCCTGCTGCGCCCACCAGGCCGAACAGGCCGATCGTCGCCTCGGAGAACTGAAATGGCGGTGAGGCCAGCAGGAACGCCATTGATGTCCACAAAATGCTGAAGTTCGCAAAGCTCAGGCAGCCAAGCATTGCCCGGGTACGTAACAGTTTATCTCTCGCGAACAGAGCAAATACCGAACCCAGCAGTTGAAGATAATTAAGGTGATTCTCTTGCTTGATTTTCGGCAGCCCGCGCCACAGCGCCAGCGCCATCAGCACCATTAACACGCTGGCGACCCAGTAAACCGTGCGCCAGCCGCCGAGGCTTGCCAGTAATCCGGCAACGGTACGCGCCAGCAAAATGCCGAGCAGCAGACCGCTCATGATCGTGCCCACCACTTTGCCGCGTTTGTCCGGCGTTGCCAGCGTGGCGGCCAGCGGGACGAGAATTTGCGCCACCACGGAAAACAGCCCGGTCAGCGCGGTGCCGAGGATCATCAGCCCGAGTGACGAACTACTGGCGGTGATCAGCATGCCGCCTGCCGACAACAGCGTCATCAGCACTATCAGCGCACGTCGTTCGAACATATCGCCAAGCGGCACGAGAAATAACAGTCCGGCGGCGTAGCCAAGCTGGGCGGCGGTAACAATAAATCCGGCCTGGTTGGGCGTGAGCGAAAAGGCGTGGGCAATGGTATCGAGGAGCGGTTGCGCATAGTAGTTGCTGGCGACGGCGAGGCCGGTAGCAACGGACATCAGCGCAATCAGCGCCGGGCTAAGGCCCTGGTTCGGTGTAGTCATTGGCGTTGTCAGTCAGGTATGTTTTTTCCAGACACTCATGATAGCCAATAGATTGAATTGTGTGAGGAAGTTCGCGTGTCGGAACGTGCGGTCGCGTAACCTGCCAGGCGAACAGGCGAACAGGCGAGCGCTGAATAAGCAAAAGCGCCATCCGGCACGAAACCGGTGGCGCTGGTGAAAAGGTGACTGCGACAGGTTATTTCTGCGCGGCAAGAGCCTCTTTGATCCAGCCGTCAAACTGCTGCTGGTGCGCTTTGATCCAGCCGTCAACATGACCCTGAATATCCGCTTCAGACGATTTGCCCGCATGCATCATGGCGTTTTCGGCATTGATATCGGCCAGCGGCAGTTTCATCACTGCGAACAGTTTCGCCGCCGCCGGGTTTTTCTCGGCCCAGGCTTTGTTGGCAACAATATGCATGGTGTTTACTGGGAACCCGTAGTTCATGCCGTTTGGCAGTTTAGTGTCGATATCTTTCTGCTCTCCCGGCAGGGAAGAGAATGGAACCTGCAGCCAGACCACATCTTTACCCGGTTTCAGCACGTCGCTTACCCAGTATGGCGTCCAGGTGTAGTAGAGCACCGGTTTGCCTTCTTTGAAGCGGGTAATGGTATCGGCCATCATCGCCGAATAATTTCCGTGGCTGACGGTGACGGTGTTTTCCAGACCATATGCCTGATGCTGGTGGTTAATCACCGCTTCGCATCCCCAGCCCGGTGAGCAACCCATCATGTCGGCTTTGCCGTCGCCGTTCCCGTCAAACAGTTTGGCGATTTTCGGATCTTTTAGCTGCTCAATGTTAGTGATGTGATATTTCTCGGCGGTTTTCTTATCGATCAAGTAACCCTGCGCCGCACCGGTGACATAAGTGCCTTCACGGTAGAATTTTTTGTCGCCCCCGGCAGCGGCATACATGTCGTCATGCAGCGGTTGCCAGTTGACGGCGGTGAATGTCACATCGCCCGCCGCCATTGAGGTGTAACCGACGTTGTAATCCACTTCGTCCGGGGTATTCACGGTATAGCCGAGTTTTTCAAGAGCGCGGCTCACCAGCAATGTCTGGAAGCTCTCTTCGGCGATAGTGCTTTGAAAAGGCTTCACGGTGATGCCTTTGCCTGGCAGTTCTGCGTCCGCAGCAAATGCACTGGTAGAGACAAGGGTGGCAAACGCTGTGGCAAAAAGTACGCTATGTCGCATCGTTGTTCCTTATTGTTCAGGTGGGATACTGCTACCCGGCGAGGTTGCCGGGCGACAGATTATTTAGCGAAAGGGCGGGTCAGCAGACCCAGCGGGCCGGTTTGATACCAGCGACGATTACCGCGGCTGCGGGAATCGCGACCGACAGCCTGCGTCAGGCGGTCGAGAATGATGGCGAGGATAACAATCCCCACGCCGCCCACGGTGGCAAGCCCCATATCAAGACGACCAATACCGCGCAGTACCATCTGGCCAAGCCCGCCAACGGCGATCATCGAGGCGATCACTACCATGGAGAGGGCAAGCATCAACGTCTGGTTAATTCCCGCCATAATGGTGGGCATGGCCAGCGGTAACTGTACTTTGAACAGCATCTGGCGCGGGCTGGCGCCAAATGAGCGTGAGGCTTCAATTAAATCGGCCGGCACCTGGTTAATGCCGAGAATGGTCAGACGCACCACCGGCGGCAGGGCGAAGATAATCGTCACCACTACACCCGGCACGTTGCCGATACCAAACAGCATCACAATCGGCACCAGATAGACAAACGCGGGGGTGGTCTGCATCGCATCCAGTAACGGGCGAACGATTTTCGCCGCGCGCTGGCTGCGTGCCAGCCAAATCCCCATTGGCAAGCCGATCACCACGCAAAACAGCAGGGCGGTCAGCACCAGCGCTAATGTCACCATCGCCTGCGACCAGGCACCGATGGCGCCAATAGCAATCAGTGATACCAGCGTGGCAACGCCCATTCCGGCGCTGCTCATCTGCCAGGCGATTAGCGAGAAAATAATAATCGCCACCGGCGCGGGCATACCCAGCAGCATTTGCTGGAACGCACTGAGGATGTAATCCACCGGCACGCGAATACCCTGAAACAGCGGGCGGAAGTGCATCACCACCCAGTCGATCGCCTGCGTCACCCAGCTATCGAGCGGGATCAGCGTCTTATGGAACGGATCCATAATATTGAAGTGTTCCGGCGCGGGTGCCGGCGCGCTGTGCAGCCAGTCTGCGCTGCCGCCATCGGCTGGTGCGCTACTGCCGCCGCCCCAGGCATCCGCCGACTGCGCGGCGTTGTCGGTTGCTGGTGCGCTATCCCACGGGTTGTTTTGATCAGCCATTGTTTGCCCCCTCGCGATCTAAAGCTTGCAGCAGCATCCGTTTGGAGATGATGCCCACATACTGTTGCTCTTCACCCACCACTGGCACGGCGCAGGGCGCTTGCCCAACGTGGGAGAGCAGCTCGCTGAGCGGCGTTTCGGCATCCACTGCAAGCGGGGAGTCGATTAACGCCGCCTCGATCCCCTGGCTTTGACCGAGCGCCTCTTTCAGGGAGTCGATGGAGACAACGCCGACAAATTTATTGCCGCGTTCAATCACGTAACCGAATTCACGGTCTTCATCCTGCAACAATTTCAACGCCGAACGCGGGCCGAAGCCGGGCGTTTTGCGAATTAGCCCGACAGGCGTTCGACGCGCAATATCTTTGGCGCTAAATACCTGACTAATATCGACGCCGCGGAAGAAAGTACGCACATAATCATTGGCCGGATTATTCAATATTTCATCCGGCGTGCCGACCTGCACCACTTCGCCGTTTTGCATAATGGCAATCCTGTCGCCAATACGCATGGCTTCATCGAGATCGTGGGAAATAAATACAATGGTGCGCTGGTGTTTGGCTTGCAGTTTTACCAGTTCATCCTGCATCTCGGTGCGAATTAATGGATCGAGCGCGGAGAAGGCTTCATCCATTAATAAGATATCGGGGTTGATGGCTAATGCGCGCGCCAGACCAACACGCTGACGCATACCGCCAGAGAGTTCATCCGGATAACTGTGCGCATAATTCTCCAGCCCAACCTGACGCAGCGCGTCCAGCGCTTTTTCCTGGCGTTCTTGCGCCGGAATACCGGCTAACTCCATGCCAAAGGCGGCATTATCCAGCACCGTCATATGGGGCATTAATGCAAATGACTGGAAGACCATCGCAATCTTTTTCCTGCGCACCTCGCGTAATTCAGCGTCTGATATTTTGGCGATATCGACGCCGTCAATCAGCACCTGTCCGCGGGTGGGTTCAATCAGGCGATTGAGAAGGCGTACCATAGTGGATTTACCCGATCCGGATAACCCCATGATGACAAATATCTCGCCTTCTTCAATGGCCAGACTGGCGTCTTTCACGCCAAGCGACAGACCCGTTTTTTCCAGTATTTGTTCTTTCGAAAGTCCTTTTTCAATATATTTGAAAGCCCGCTGTGGATGCTCGCCAAATATCTTATATAGGTTCTTAACTTCTAATTTAATTGCCATGCAATAATAGAGTTCCTGTTATTTATTGTGTCGATATCGTACCTGGTGAGAATAATTGACTGGCTATACCCTAGCATACTCAGAATCTGAGACAACCCTGATTTTCCCGTCTTTAAGAATTTGCTCAAGCGATAATTGCCGCCATTTCCCATGAAATAAGGGCTGTCGGCGGATGAGATTTTTTTGAAATTCATCGGGAAATCGCACCTGAATAGTGCTGATTCAGATGAAAATGACGAAGCAATTACAGTGTAGAAGCTCCGGGGATATTGTGCCGGGAAATCGTGAAAACATTATTGAAATAATAATATCCTTTTTCACCGCGGGGTATTTTAAATGTATTAGCAACGGGAATATTCCTCTCCCGATGGGGAGAGGAAAGAAAGATTAGAAATTCCAGTCTTCGTCTTCGGTTTCGACGGCTTTACCCATCACGTATGACGAGCCGGAGCCGGAGAAAAAGTCATGGTTTTCATCGGCATTTGGCGAGAGTGCGGACAAAATGGCCGGGTTCACTTCGGCCATTTCCGGCGGGAATAATGGCTCGTAACCGAGGTTCATCAACGCTTTGTTGGCGTTGTAGCAGAGAAACGCTTTCACATCTTCGTCCCAGCCGCTTCCGGCGTACAGATCGTCGGTGTAACGCAGTTCGTTCTCGTAGAGATCCATCAGCAGATCGAGCGCGAAGTTTTTCAGCTCTTCGCGTTTTTCCGCACTCACTTTTTCCAGCCCTTTCTGGTACTTATAACCAATGTAGTAGCCGTGTACCGCTTCATCGCGGATGATGAGGCGAATCAAATCGGCGGTGTTAGTGAGCTTACCGCGGCTCGACCAGTACATCGGTAACCAGAAACCGGAATAGAAGAGGAAAGATTCCAGAAACACGCTGGCGATTTTCTTCTTCAGCGGCTCATCGGCACGGTAATACTGCAAAATCAGTTGCGCTTTGCGCTGCAATGCGGCGTTCTCTTCGCTCCAGCTATAAGCGGCGTCGACATCTCTGGTCTGACAGAGCGTAGAGAAAATCGAGCTGTAAGAACGGGCGTGTACCGCTTCCATAAAGCTGATATTCGACAATACCGCCTCTTCGTGCGGCGTTAGCGCGTCCGCCATCAACGCGGGCGCGCCGACGGTATTCTGAATGGTATCGAGCAGCGTCAGGCCGGTGAATACACGGATCGTAAGCTGTTGTTCCGCAGGGCTTAACGTCTGCCAGGCGGGAATGTCGTTCGACAGCGGCACTTTTTCCGGCAGCCAGAAATTGCTGGTCAGGCGGTTCCACACTTCCAGGTCTTTGTCGTCCTGGATTTTGTTCCAGTTCACCGCGCTGACGCGTGATAGTTGGCTCATCCTTTTCTCCTTACAACGCGCAGGACACGCAGCCCTGGATTTCGGTGCCTTCCAGAGCAAGCTGGCGCAGGCGAATGTAATACAGCGACTTGATGCCTTTTTTCCATGCGTAAATCTGCGCTTTGTTGATATCGCGGGTGGTGGCGGTGTCTTTAAAGAACAGCGTCAGCGATAATCCCTGATCCACATGGCGCGTGGCTTCGGCGTAAGTATCAATGATCTTTTCCGGCCCGATGTCGTAGGCGTCTTCATACAGCGCCAGATTATCGTTAGTCATAAACGGTGCCGGGTAGTAAACGCGCCCGGTTTTGCCCTCTTTACGGATCTCAATCTTCGACACAATCGGGTGAATACTCGATGTCGCATGGTTGATATACGAAATCGATCCGGTGGGCGGCACCGCCTGCAAGTTCTGGTTATAAATGCCGTAGCGCATCACATCGTCGCGCAGTTGCTGCCACATCTCGTGGGTTGGAATGGTGATGCCAGCACGTTCAAATAGCGCACGGACTTTCTCGGTTTTCGGCTGCCAGTCGCCTTCCAGGTACTGGTTGAAATATTCACCGCTGGCGTAGCGCGAGGCCGGGAAACCGGCAAAATGCTGGCCGCGCTCGCGGGCGATCATCATGGAGGTATGCAGCGCATGCCAGGTAATGGTGTAGAAATAGAAATTGGTAAAATCGAGCCCTTCCGGGCTGCCGTAGGCGATGCCTTCGCGCGCCAGATAACCGTGCAGGTTCATCTGTCCAAGCCCGATGGCGTGCGAGGCGGCATTGCCGTTTTCCACCGAGGGCACCGAGCGGATATGGCTCATGTCGGACACGGCGGTTAAACCGCGAATGGCGGTTTCCACCGTGCGACCAAAGTCCGGTGAGTCCATGGTATGCGCAATGTTCAGCGAGCCAAGATTACAGGAGATATCGCGCCCGGTGTCGGCGTAATCAAGATTCTCATCGAAAGTCGAGGCGCTGTTCACTTGCAAGATTTCGGAGCACAGGTTGCTCATATTAATGCGCCCGGCAATCGGGTTGGCGCGGTTAACCGTATCTTCAAACATGATGTACGGGTAGCCGGACTCAAACTGGATTTCCGCCAGCGTCTGGAAGAAATCGCGGGCGTTAATGTAGCTTTTACGCACGCGATCGTCGGCCAGCAGTTGCTCGTACATCTCGCTGATGGCGATATCGCCGAACGGTTTGCCATACAGACGTTCAACGTCATAAGGCGAGAACAGCGCCATCTCCGCGTTCTCTTTCGCCAGGCGGAACGTGATATCCGGGATCACCACGCCGAGCGACAGGGTTTTGATACGGATTTTCTCGTCGGCGTTTTCGCGCTTGGTGTCGAGAAAACGCAGAATATCCGGGTGATGAGCGTGTAGATAGACCGCGCCAGCACCCTGGCGTGCGCCAAGTTGATTGGCATAGGAAAAGGCATCTTCCAGCATTTTCATCACCGGGATCACCCCGGATGACTGGTTTTCAATGCGCTTGATCGGCGCGCCGGCTTCTCGCAGGTTGGAGAGCAGAAATGCGACGCCGCCGCCGCGTTTGGAAAGCTGCAATGCGGAATTCACCGCACGGCCAATCGACTCCATATTGTCTTCAATACGCAGCAGGAAGCAGGAGACCAGCTCGCCGCGCTGCTGTTTGCCGCAGTTAAGGAAGGTTGGCGTCGCGGGCTGAAAACGACCAGAGAGGATCTCGGTGGTTAACTGACGCGCCAGCGTTTTATCGCCCTGCGCCAGCGTCAGTGCCACCATACAGGCGCGATCTTCGAAATGTTCAAGATAGCGTTTGCCATCAAAGGTTTTCAGCGTATAGCTGGTGTAAAACTTCCATGCGCCCAGAAAGGTCTGGAAGCGGAAGCCGCTGGCGTGCGCATCGGCAATCAGATCGACGACGAACGCGCGATCGTAACGGGCTAACACGCTGTCATCGTAATAACCTTCCGCCACCAGCCAGTTCAGACGTTCATCCTGGCTGTTAAACGTGACGGTATTGGGGCGCACATGGGTTGCCATAAAGGCGTCCACCGCCTCGCGGTCTTTATCAAACTGAATGCGGCCATCTTTATCATAAAGATTCAGCATCGCATTCAGCGCGTGATAATCGGGCGCGGATTGCATCACGCGTTCTGCGGTTGTCGTTGCCAAAATTCGCTCACTCCTTTACGCACGTTGTCGATGTCCTGTTGAGTGCCCATCAACTCAAAACGATACAGATACGGCACGGCGCATTTTTGCGATATCACATCGCCTGCGCGACCAAAGGCGTCGCCGAAATTACGGTTGCCGGAGGCGATCACGCCGCGAATCAACGCCCGGTTGTGCGGATCGTTCAAAAAGCGGATCACCTGGCGGGGAACCGCGCCGGCCGTACCGCCGCCGCCATAACTGGGCACCACCAGGATATAGGGTTCGTCTACCTGCAGGCGTTCGCGCTCATTAAGTGGAATGCGCACGGCCGGCAGCCCGAGACGCGCGATAAAACGCTGCGTGTTTTCCGAGCTGCTGGAGAAGTAGACGAGGGTGCTCATGCGCTGGCGACGCTCGGCGCGGCATATAAGCGGTTAATCATATCCGGGCGGAAACCGGACCATTTTGTTTCCCCGGCGACAACCACCGGTAACTGACGAAAGCCCATCGCACGCAGCTCATCTGCTGCTTCCGGCACGTGGTCAACGTTCACCATTTCGAACGCCAGGCCACGGCTTTCCATGGCACGTTTGGTGGCGTGGCACTGAACACAATCATTTCGAGTGTAAATGGTAATGCGCATAATTCGTATTTCCGTCTAAAATGGAGTGGCGGCGCGAAGGTTCGCGTCAGTTAGTATGTGTGTTACTGATCTGAATACTAGATGTAGTTATTTAAAGTTGCAACCACACAATATATAGGAAATTGTCATAGGCTTTGCCCAAAGGATGGAAACAATGGGTAAGGGCGGTTTGTACGTGTCTTGTACAGAAAAGGGCAAGGAGCAGGCAAATAAAAACCCCTGCGGGAGAACCGGCAGGGGTTGCGTCGAGCGGAAATCCGTTAGCGGCGCAAGCTCAGCAGCGCGCCAACAAAAATACCGACCGCAGCGGCAGCGCCAACGCTGCACCAGGGTTTGTCTTTGACAAATGTATCGGCACAATCCACGGCATCTCTTGCCGCTTGTTGCACACGGGTGCGGCCATGCATGCGTGCGCGGGTCTCTTTCAGCAGGGCTTGTGCTTTACGGCGCGCGCTTTCCGCTTCGTCTTTCGCGTCACTGCCCCAGGATTTCAGCACGGCTTCGAGGCTGTCAGCGAGCTGGTTAACATCGTGGTTAATATCCTCAACACCTTCATCTACGTCACGGCGATTCGGTCTGTTAAACATAGGATCCTCCCTTGTTTTCGATGTGAATTTTAGTTTAGACCATAATTTTTAAGGCCAGACGGCAATCACGCCTTTCAGGTTCGTTTGTGGAATTTTCTGAGTCACGGTCCATGCTCAGTCATGTAAGGTGGCGAGGCTTTGGAAAGATGACGAGGAAAATCTATGTATTTAAGACCCGATGAAGTGGCGCGCGTGCTGGAAAAAGTGGGATTTACCATGGATGTGGCCACGCCGAAAACCTATGGTTATCGCCGTGGCGAAAATTATGTGTATGTTAACCGCGAAGCGCGTATGGGACGCACGGCGCTGGTGATCCATCCCACGTTGAAAGAACGCGGTTCGTCGCTTGCGGAACCCGCCTCGGACATCAAACTGTGCGATCACTACCAGAATTTCCCGCTCTATTTCGGCGGCGATGCGCAGGAGCATTACGGCATTCCGCACGGCTTTAGCTCGCGCGTGGCGCTGGAAAAGTTTATTACGGGGTTATTTGGCGACGCGCATTAAAAGGCGACAGACCAAAGCCTGCCGCCCGCCATCAGGCCTTGGCCTGATGGTAGTTGCTCACCCGGAACAGGCGGCGGCAATAATCGAGGAAGTAACCGTACACTGCGCCCATCATCATCGACAGCACAATATTGGAGCTGACCGCGGCGACAATCTGGTGCCAGTCGGCACCGACTCCCCACAAAATGGCGACATACACCGGTGACTGAAAGGTCACGTAGGCCAGCACATCGGCGAGATTCTTCATCCAGCCAGACGGGCTAATACGACGGGCGTAACGCATAAACGCATCGCGGTACATACCATAAGGCCAGGCAATAATAATGTTCACCGGGATAGCGACAAGCCGCGATGAAAGTGACTGTTCAAAGCTCATTCCGGAGAGAAATATTTCAATCAACATGTTCACTACCGAACAGTAGACAACCATAGCAAAGGTGTCCGCAGCGGCGTGACGCAGGCGAGACTGCGAAGAGAACATGGTGGTGCTCCTTGATAATCAATAAACGGGCAAATGAACGGTCGTGTTAGCGTTTTACAACGGCTGGTTTGATGTGTGTAGATTATCTATCTGCATTGAAACTAACAACTAGCGATAAATTTTTATTTTCTTTTCTTTGTTGGATAAAGTGCTCTGCGTTTGCGTGAATTTTACGCATTTCATTATTTTTGTTGGGTCGGTCATTAAATTCATTAAATATCAAAGCGTTATTTTTGATATGTGACGTGATGCACTCATTAACAGGTAAGCGCATACCCCTGTTTTAGCGCGCTATGCTTCCGGGGGAGAAATAAAACCGTGGGCAGCATTTTTTATGCTAACTAAGCGTGAATGGCAGTGTTTAGTGCTGAAAATGAGGTTGCGTGTTTATGCGGTTTTTTTGAATGGAAATGAAGCTTTAAGCGGTGGGAGAACGCCCACCGCCGCCGATCAGCAGACGCCAAAATCACCGTCTTCTTTATACAGAGAGACATCTTCCGCTTTCAGCGTGATTTTTGCTGCCTGCTCGTCATGGGCCGGAACCGCGACAATCTGATCCTGATGGACTTCCAGTACTTTCAGTTTTGGCCCGCCAATGCGTGGCTGCACAATATCGCCGACAGAAAACATGCTTTGCTCCTTTTGTAATGAGTTTGTGAAGGTAAACATAGCCTGAACGTCCGCCAGGGTACAGCGTAAAAGAGGGTAAACACGGCCAGTGAAAGTGGCAGGTGCAGGCAAAGTGGCTAATCTTTAAGGGATTGTCTTTTTTTTCAATCAGCTGGAATGACGTTGCACAGGAGGTTTATATGGGTTTCTGGCGAGTTGTATTTACCATTATTCTGCCGCCGCTGGGCGTGCTGCTTGGCAAAGGCTTTGGTTGGGCATTTATCATTAACATCCTGCTTACACTGCTGGGCTATTTCCCTGGCCTGATCCACGCGTTTTGGGTGCAAACCCGCAATTAACTCCTGTCGGGCGGGTCTCCGCCCATTATTGAAACTCACCTCATAACACCCCTGGTTATGGTGGTTTTGCATGAATTTTGCGCAAACCAGTAAAGAACCCCTGCGTTGTCGACGATAACCGACTGGTGAAGGTCAATTCTATGGAGAAGATATGAGCATTCAGGATGTCGGTTCGGCTGCCGCGTTGCAGACGCTACCCGAAATACGTCAGTCAAAAACCATCACCTTTGCCGGAAAAGAGATCGTCACGGAGCGCTCGATTTCCGTCAACATTTCAGCAGAAGCGCTGGCGAAGGGCATGGAAGGGCACACGCCGCCAACCAAAGAAGAAGCTGAAAAGCGGGCGCAGGCAATGGCGGTGGTTCGTAATGCCAACACGGCTACTTATGCGCGTGGGCCAAGCCTCGCCAGCGAGTTCTATTCCGATCCGCAAAGCGCGGGCGACGCGGTGAAGTTTATCGACTTTTTCCAGCACTCGACCGTTAACCCTGATGACATGGCCGCCGCGCTGCATCAGGCGCTGGTCTCACCGCAAGCGAGCGGTGATTACACGACCAGCGCGATGGATCTGTCGATGACCCAGGCGAAGCTGAATGAGGTCGTGTCAAAGTACATTTCTGCTGATTATCAGCAGCAGGCCAGCGCGTTTGTCGCCGGTTTTATTGCCGAAAAAGCCGAGCAGGCCGATCAGACGCACCGCGTGGTACTGACGCAGGCGTCGAATCTGGCACAAAGCCTGGGTAATACGACACAAGCCAGGCAACATCAGCAAGCGATTGATCAACTAAGCGCGGGCACACATGCCTCCCAGACGGTACGCAATCAAATGCTGAGTATTACCGCCAGTAATAGCGACAGCGAGAGCTGGTTCAGGCAGTTCAACCAGTCAGTGGACAGTAGCGGAACGCTGCCGTTTATGCGTGATATCGAGAAAAGCCACATCAGCGCGCTACAGCAGCAGTGGCAGCAGTTTGCGGTCTTTTTGCAGACGGCAAAACAGAGCAATGCAGCACAAGAGACGGGCAACCTGTAGCCAGTAACCGCGACAGCGCTGTAGTGCCATCCGGCTTAAAAACGCTATCGTGAAATGAAGAAAAACCAGCGCGACAAGCATTTCGCGCTGGTTTTTAGCGAGGAGTTAGAACGTTTCCCAGTTGTTGTCACTGCCTGAAGGTGCCGCGGTAGCGACCGGGCGCAGCGGCGTGGCTTGCGGCTTACCAGCTTTTGCATTCAGAAGCGTGCTGTGTCCGTTAACACGGAACACGGCAACCGCCTGACGCAACTGCTCGGCTTGCTGTTCCAGCGCAGCGGAAGCGGCAGCCGATTCCTGAACCAGCGAGGCGTTCTGCTGGGTGACGCTGTCCATCTGCGATACCGCGAGGCTCACCTGCTCAATGCCTTTGCTCTGTTCTTCAGAGGCGGAGGCGATTTCGCCCATGATATCCGTCACGCGCGTAACAGCGTTGACGATCTCTTTCATGGTATCGCCCGCTTCGGCAACTTGCGTGGTCCCGGAGTTCACCCGGTTCACAGAGTTATCAATCAGGGTTTTGATCTCTTTCGCCGCCTGCGCGCTGCGGCTTGCCAGCGTACGGACTTCGCCTGCCACCACCGCAAAACCACGGCCCTGCTCACCGGCACGCGCCGCTTCGACCGCCGCGTTGAGCGCGAGAATATTGGTCTGGAAGGCAATGCCGTCGATCACGCTGGTGATATGGGCGATTTGCTGCGAGCTGTCAGAAATTTCGCTCATCGTGCGTACCACGTTATTCACCACTTCGCCACCGCGCGCGGCGGTATCAGAGGCGTTTTTCGCCAGATGCGATGCCTGACGGGCGTTATCGGTGTTCTGTTTCACCGTCGCCGTTAACTGTTCCATGCTGGCGGCCGTTTCTTCCAGCGAGGCGGCTTGTTGCTCGGTACGCGACGAGAGATCGTTGTTACCGGTGGAGATTTCGCTGGCGCCGGTGTAAATCGAATCGGAACTATTGCGCACCGCGCTGACGGTTTTCACCAGCGACGTTTGCATTTCATGTAAACCAGCGGCGAGCTGGCTCATTTCGTTGCGCCCTTCGGCCGAGATGGTCATCGTCAAATCGCCACCGGCGATGGCGCGGATATGCCCCATCACGCTGTGCAGCGGGCGCAGAAGCAAGTGCTGCAAACCCAGCCAGATAACGGTCATTACCGCAATCACTACCAACAAAATTACGCCCAGCGTCCACTGCATGCTGGTAAAACTGCTCTGGTTTTGTTGCGCGGCGGCTTGCAGGAAGGTGTTATTTTCCGCCCGCCATTTGGCGTAGCTGGCGTCCATATCATCCTGCGCTTGCTGTGCGTCGAGGTTGCCGTAAGCTTCGTAATTATTGGCGCGCAGGAAAGCGATCGACTGTTGCAACACATCGTGCATTTTGGTGATGTTCTGCGCCACTTCGTCGGCTAATGCGGCGTCCTGACCGGCAACGCGCGGTGTGCTTTTGTAGTTGTTGAAATACCCTTCAGATTTACCCAGCGAATCTGCCGCCGTAGTGAGCAGCTTTTCAATGCTGGCCAGCGACGCCGGATCGCGCTGGTTTTTCAAAAAGCGGATTGCCACGCGGGTAACCGTAACGCGTGTTTTGATAAGCGTGTTCACGCTGTCGCCAAGATTTTCTTGCTGCGCGTTTAGCACGCCAGTGTTCTGAAAGTTAATCCTGTCGTTATTGACAGCAGAGTAGAAAAGACCCCCAGTAACCAGTTGAAGAAGACAAAATACTGAAAGAGCAATAATGATGCCTGTAATAACCCGTATATTTTTAAGCATGGCCATAGTCCGTGAAAGAGTCGGGATTGCACCTCTAATATCGACCTGGCCAGCATTAACTTTATGATCACTTTTTAAACACTTAAATAAGACTTAAATAAGCGCCGGCGCTTTGCGCGCCGGGAAAGTGTTTTAGACTTTTTTGCGCCGTTTTACGGCGAGAGCAATACGGGGTTCCAGCAGTTTGGCCACGGCGGCGAAGACGGGAACGACAACCGAGTTGCCAAACTGGCGATAGGCTTGCGTATCGGAAACCGGAATGCGAAACGGTTTTTCGCCCACTTTTTCAAACCCCATTAAACGTGCGCACTCATGCGGCGTCAGCCGTCGCGGGCGACGCGCCTGATTTTCCGCGTTGGCAAAATCGGTTTCACCGAGCGCTTTATCCCAGCCGCGATCGATAAGAATTTCCGAACCATCTTTGTGATAACGCGCCGAAAGGGTGCGCGCGACGCTGTCGGCGCGGGTTGGATCAACCAGCCCAAAGCCAAACCCATTGCCTTTCGCGGCGTGTTTTTTCGCATAGCGATAGAGGTAATCCCACAGCTTATGCGACAACACATATTTGCTGTCGACGGTCGGCTCCAGCAGCTCACCAAATGCGGGCCGTTTTGTCGGATAAAAGCGGTTGATATCGCGCAACGTAAAACCGTCGGCCAGATCTAAATCGCGGCGAAAACCCACCAGCACAATGCGTTCACGGTGCTGCGGTAAGAAGTGTTTGCCATCGATAATTTTCGGATCGTCTTTGCCGTTTAGCGCGGCGTCAGCCACGTCATAGCCCAGCTCATCGAGCGTATTCATAATCACGCTGAAGGTTTTGCCTTTATCGTGGCTCTTTAAATTTTTAACGTTTTCCAGCACGAAGATGGCCGGGCGGCGGGCTTTGATAATACGCGCCACATCGAAAAACAGCGTGCCCTGCGCTTCACACTCAAACCCGTGCGCGCGGCCCATGGCGTTCTTTTTACTGACACCCGCAAGGCTAAAGGGCTGGCAGGGAAAACCGGCGAGCAGAACATCATGATCGGGGATCATTGCGGCGATGTGCGCGTAGGCGTCTGCTTCGGAAACGTTCGGGTTGCCGCTCAGCGTCACTTCGCGAATATCCTGATTGAAGGTATGCGCGGTGTGGTCGTTGTACCAGTTGGCTTTATAGGTGCGTACCGCGTTTTTATTCCATTCGCTGGTAAACACGCACTGCCCGCCAATGGCTTCAAACCCGCTGCGAATACCGCCGATACCGGCGAAGAGATCGATAAAGCGAAAACGATAGTTCGGATGATGAGCGGGCGGGGAGGGCAGCAAGCTGCGCAGCAGCGCCTCTTCGGCGGCGGTGAACCTTCTCGGATTGCCTTTGCCGTTGACCCAGCGATTGAGTGATTCGCGGCTCCACTCGGCTTTACCCGCTTTTTTTAACTGCTCCGCCACATATTTCTGGCCGTAAATTTCCAGCACCTGATCCAGTAGTTCCCGGTCCCGTTCCTGCTGTCGCTGCTGGTCAGTATCTGCCTGCGCCAGCAGATCCTGCGCAAGTGAATCAAATTCCGCCATGACGTCTCCTTGGGGTTAGGCTGTGAAATATATCACTCATTTGACCCAGAGGATAATCGGCAACAGCGTAGGTTATTCATTAATGTGCAGACAATTCTTTAAAAAACGCAGGGTTAGCTTTGATAGCTGCCAGAACTTTTGCTGCCAGCCCGGTAGGGTTGCGCCGCCCGGACTCCCAACTTTTAATGGTATCCACACTCGTTCCCAGTGCTTTCGCCATTTCGCCCTGCGACACGTTAAGTTGTTCTCTTATCGCTTTCACATCTGCAATTTCATAGCGGGTAACACGGGCTGGTTTTTTAGCCCCTTTTTTTATCTCTACAGCCTCTTCCAGCGACGCCTTTAGCTCGTCAAAGAAACTCATATTACACCTCATCTTTCAATTGCCTGGTAAGCTTCTTAAGTTCAGCCTTTTCTGCATCAGTCAGACTATCTTTCACGTTTTTAGGATAAGCCATCACCAGGTAGATAACGTCTTCTGTTGCCAGAAAACAGATCACTCTGGCGCTGCCGCTTTTTCCCTGGGACCCTGTTGCCATCCTTATTTTACGCAGGCCGCCCGTCTTCTGAATCAAATCTCCTTTGTCCGGGGATTCAATCAGCGTTCTCTGGAGCACTCTCAGTTCATCGTCCGTTGCAATCTGTTTAATTTGTCGGGTAAATATCGAGGTTTCAATAAAAACAATAGCTTGACTCACTGTCACACCTCTCCTTTTGGTGTACAGGGTACACTTTGTGGAGTAGGCTTACAATACGGCTCGGCGTATTTAGCTTCCAGAATGATCGGCAGAAGCGACGACGCGCGATAACGATGCTTCTTAACTGCGATTCCACGGCATTTTTGCCAGCAGCAGCGCCATGCCGCACCAGCCGCTCAGCCCGGCAAACAGCAAGCCCGCGCCGACAAAACCCGACAGCAGGAAGAAATTGGGATGAAGCGTAAAGCCGAGCACCACACCGAGCAGGATCAGGCTGCCTGCCACAATCTGCACCTGCTGCATCAGCGGGCGCGGCTGGCGTTTATCCTGCACTGTCGGTAGCTTTTCGCGCTTCCAGTTATTGAGCCCACCCTCGAGGATCATGACATTTGCTGGCGCTGCCGCGCGCACCAGCGCCTCGGCGTTTTGTTGCGTGCGCATGCCGGATTGGCAATGGAAAATCACCGTCTGGCCCGGTGACACTTGGGTAATGGTTTGCCCGGCGAGTAGTGTATCCAGCGGCAGAGAACGCGCGTCGGGCAAATGTTCGCGACGAAATTCATCCGCCTGGCGAATATCAATAATCAGCGCGCCGTTTTGCTGCTGCGCGCTGGCTTCTTTTGGTGTGACGAGGGTGTATTGCATGGCTATACCTCCGGGCAATAAAGAGTTTTCAGCGTATGAACCAGCGTGCGAATCGCAGGCGCTTTAATGAAGTAGTTCACCCGCTGTGCCTGGCGCTGGCTTTCGATCAATCCTTCCTCTTTCATTCGCGCCAGATGCTGTGAGGTCGCTGAAGGGCTCAGGCCTGTGATCGCGCTTAATTCCCCGGCGGACGTGCCAGGCGCATCGCACAGCATGCAGAGGATCAATAAACGATGCGGGTTACTCATCGCTTTCAGCAGGGCAGACGCTTTCTCTGCCTGCGCTTGCAGTAAAGTGATATCCGGACTGGTCATTGTAGTTTAGCATTTCCTAAATTTAGATAACTCTAAAATAAGTAGCGAGGCAAAAGCAACCTGTATGAATAAATTACTCACACTTTCGGTTTGAATTCTTGCCGCCAACTTCGTTTACTGACGGCTAACATCCCGCTATCTATGGAGAAAAACGTGAACGTTTGCCGCCGTCTCAACTATGCGATTTGCGCTCTTACCATGTGGGTCAACGGCGCGAACGCCTGGAGCAATGCGTTGCCGGTTGGGCCGGCGGCAGGTGATCAAACGCTTTCCCCGTTTTATATCTGGGATGGCACGTTACCCGATAAACCCGGCGTGATGCTGCGTGAAGAGCCAATTCCCGGTCAGCCGGACATTACCGATGCCAGCCAGATCGCGCGCATTCTTTATACCTCGCAGGATAAACGCTGGAATGCCGGCATCGTGCCGGTCAGTGGTACGCTGTGGTTGCCGAAAGGACAAGCGCCAAAAGGCGGCTGGCCGCTTGTTGCCTGGGCGCACGGTACGCTGGGCGTGGCCGATAGCTGTGCGCCTTCCTGGACTAACCCGACCCCGCGAGATGCGCACTATATCGACCAGTGGCTGAAGCACGGTTTTGCCGTCGTCGCCACCGATTATCAGGGGCTTGGCGAGCCTGGTCCGCATCCGTATATGAACTGGGAAGCAGAAGGGCGTTCGGTGCTGGATAGCGTGCGCGCGGTGCTCAACAGCACGCCGCAGGTAGCAAATAATCTGGTGATTAGCGGTCAGTCGCAAGGCTCCGGCGCATCGCTTGGGGCCAGCCTGCTCGCGCCGGATTACGCGCCGGGACTTCAGCTTCGCGCGACCATTGCTACCGGTGTGGTCGCCACGTTTCCGGATGGCCCGGTCAAACCGGGGCCTGCGCGGCCAGGGCAGCGCGATCCTGCCCGCTTTACGCTGCTGCGCATCATTGGCGGTTCGCTGCCGGACGGTGCACCGCCAGCGGAAAAATGGGTGACTGAGAAAGGCGCAAAGATGCTGGCGCTCGCCAGAACATCCTGTATGCCGGAACTGGGGCGCTATGAGCGGCGCGAAAAACTCACTGGCGCCACGGTGTTTATCGGTGGCACAAACCAGGTGGGGTCAACATTGCTTGCGGTAACGGATATGCCCGTGAAAACCTTTCCTGCGCCGCTGTTTACCGCAACCGGGCTTGCCGATCATACGTTGTCACCGCACCACCAGTATGCCGCTATCGCCGCGCTCTGCGCGGGTGGCAATGCGGTGGAGTGGAAAACGTATCCTGGCATTACGCATAACGGTGTGGTTAACGTCGCTTTCGACGATGAACTGAAATTTGTGCACGGGGTGATGGAAAACGCCCCGCAGCCCAACAGTTGTGGTTCGTTACAGGCACCAGGGAAATTGCAGCAACCCGCCAAAGGCGTGGTGTTTAATGAGTAGCTATGAACCTGAAAGCGCGATTCGATAAGTGAGTAACAAAAGCGGTAATGAAAAGGAGAAACCTGTTTTCAGGTTTCTCCTTTAAGAGTGAAATTTACCTAAGGCGATGGGGAAAATATCATTTTCTGTTTACAGCAGCAAAAATATATCAGCGCTGCTCAGCATGCGTTCCATATGCATTGGTTCGCGTAAGACTCCTTTTTATTTTTGTCTCTTTAACTTCAATATTTCCCTCTGGAGTTAAAATTTCCTTTTTAAAGTAAGAGGGCTTTGCTCTGGCTTGCCTTTTAACAAACTTGCCGTTTTCTAAAATAGTGATATTTTCCTGTTTAAAGGGGTAGAAAACAGTCGTGCCTAAATATCCATAAACATTCCCTTTTTTTCTTTGGGGTTGTAATTCAAGTAGACTTTCTTCCAGCTTTCCGGCCAAAGATGCAGAGAACAGCCCCCTGTTTTTCTCAATGATTTTAAGCGTCTTCTCACTCGTTTTTATCGTATGATCAATAACAATATGCTCACCTTTACCTTGGGCGCTATAACAGGCACTGACCTTAATTTTTGCCGTTGCGGGGAGTTCAAAATCAGTGACCAGAGTTTGAGCCACCTCACTAGCCGAAATTTGAGGAAATGATTTTCCTGTCTGCTCGCCATAAAAATAACCACTGGCAGGAATTCCGTGTGAATTAATAATTAACTGGTCATTTTCACCCATATCCTGCAGATCGTTTGTTGTATTGAATAAAATGGTTTCTTTAAGTTCCTCACTGCTTTCAGGTAAATGAGAGAAGAATGCCTCGACAAGATCGGTGAATTTATCTTCGTCCTCTGGCTTAAGAACAGTTATTAAAGCCCATTTATTTTTTTCCGTTCTGGTGTAAGTCCCTTTTATTAAACGTGAAACTCTTGCTTCATCCAAAAAGGGGAAATAGACATATCTATTACCCGGAGCCAGCCCATTGTCGTCCTCCAGCGTCACAGGGTTATTCCTGACCATTCTGAACAGATTCAGCCCATCCACCGTTCCCGCCGGATCTGCGCTCAGCCACCGCCCCGCCCACGGCTGGTAATAGCGGTAGCCGTAGTAGTAGAGCCCGGTTGCGTCCTGCTCCTTGCCGGAATAACGCATGGTTTTGTAATCCGCCTCCAGCTGGCTGCGCGCGGCAAACAGCGCGGTGCCGCCGTAGGGGTAATACTCTTCCTGGCTGATAAGCTCGCCGCTGCTGTCCACTTCGAGGCTGCTGCTGCCGGTGAGGTTGTCGTAGCTGTAACGAATCGGGTCATTGCTGATGCCGTCAGGCTGTCCGCTTTCCCAGTGTAAAACCCGTACCTGCGCGCGTCCGGTTGCGCCGATGGTTATCACCTGTAATTCTTCGGTTGCGCTGCTGCGCAGCTCCAGACCCGGCAGGTAAATCACCCGTTTTGTCTGCGTGGTGTTGCCGGTCAGCTGTGAGGTGGTTTTGACGATGCGCTGGCTGCTTGCGTCGTAACGGTAGCTTTCGCTGTCATCGGCTGTGCCGTCACGGGTGACGGGAGTGACCTGCTGTAATTCCTGGCGCGGTGTCCATACCAGCGACTGACCGGGCAGCAACTGTTTCTGCTGACCGCCGGCGGTGAACAGCGCGTCGACATCCGCCGGATTTTCCGTAAACGTGCTGAGCACTGCGCGGTTGCTGCGGTCGCTGACTGTTATTGATGTCGTGTAGTTATTGCCGGACGCGGGCGCGCTGTGCTGAATTTTCGTCAGATTACCGGCGTTATCGTAGGTGTACGTGCGGGAATAGTTCGTGTAGGTGGCGTCGTCATAAGAGGAGAAATCAGGCCGGCTGTTGCCCTGCTGCACCGCGTTCGCCATTTCGCGCCCGGTCGCGCTGATAAGCTGGTACAGGCTGTCGTAGGCGTAGCGGTTTTCGGGAACCACTTCCTGATTGCGCCAGAAACGCGTCTCCTCGGCATCGTTAGTGATAACCAGCACGTTCCCCACCGGGTCGTACTCGTAGCGCAAATCCTGCAGCACTTTCGCGGCTGTCGGGCGTTCAGTTTTGATACCCACCAGACGCTGGGTTTCGGCTTCGTAGGAATACGTGGTGACCACACCGTTTCCGTGCTCTTCGCGCAACTTCTGCCCGGCGGCGGAGTAGCTCAGGGATTTAACAATTATCTGCTCTGAACCGCCATTCACCGCCAGCCAGCTGCCTTTCAGCAGCCCCGCCACATCATACGCCACGCGCTGAACATTGCCTTTCGCATCACGGGTGGTCAGTACATTTCCGGCGGAATCCACCGTGCTGGTCGTGGTGTAGGTTTCGCCCGCCAGCAGGTCGTTCCATGCAGACGCATCCGCGCCCTGCCAGTCGGCTTCTGCATCATCAGGCAGCAACTGGCGGGTAACAGAAAGCGGCACGCCGCTCAGTGAAACGCTGTTGGTCGAAAGCAGCCCTGCCGGGTCATAGTGGCTAAGACATGTGCCTGCGAGGTTCAGCGCCTGCTCCGCCTCCGAGTTGCCCGCATATACAAAGCGCTCCGTAATACGTACTGCTTTGCCAGCCATCTGCTCAGCCACGCTTAGCAGGCGTCCTGGCATCGGGAGGTCTTCATATTGCCAGCGGCGGAGCACCGCCTGGCCTCGGTCTTCAGCGCCGTTGTCAGCGGTGCGAATATTGCTTGCCGAGTTAAACGGGCGTCTGCTGGCATCGTTCAGGCTGATAGTGATGCCTGCATCGACGCTCTGAGTACGCAGCACATCGCCGTTCAGATCCGTTAGCCAGATAACGTTCGCCAGCCCGATATCGTACAGACGCGGATCGGCGCTGCGTGTCTGAAACCCGCGTGCATCAAACCGATGGCGAGTAATGCGTTCGTCAGTGGTGTCCGGCGTATCGGGATGTCGGTGCCAGATAATGTCGCGCACCGTCAGGCCACGGTTATCGAGCACCGCGACCGACGGGGTTTTACTGTAAAGGGATGTGCTCATTGCTCTCTCCTGTTTGTGTGAAGCCGCCAGTCGGGCTGCATGGTTAAAAATAGAGCAAACAGGAGAGGGCTGAAGGGGAATATTTTCTTATGAGGCGGGGTGGCGAAAGCGCAGCGTGGCGGGCAGCACGCGCTGTGGTGAAGCCGGTTCATTGCCTTCTATCATCCGGGTGATGATATCAAAGCAGTCCTGCGCGAGGCGCGGGACATTCTGCTCCACCGTGTCAATCGGCAGCGTCAGCGAATCATATAAATAGTGATCGTCAAAGCTGGCAATGTGAATATCGCTTTCCAGCATATGGTGCTGGCTCATATAACGCAGCACCCCTTCCAGCAGGCCGCAGGCAGCGGTGAATAGCGCTTTGGGCGGGCGACCCAGTTTCGCGCACAGAGCGGCGAACATCTCATAACCACTGCTTGGATGGTAATTACCGTGAATAATCCACTCCGGTCGCGGGGTAACACCGGCGCGCTCCAGCCCTTGCATAAACCCGGCCAGGCGGTCTTTGGTGGGCGACAGGCGCGGTTGCCCGCCAAGAAAGTAGACTTCATCAGGGTTGGCGCGCGCCAGGCGTTCAACTAATTCGGCGGTCGGCGTCAGCGAATCGGTGATAACCAAAGGGAGCTGGGTGTCATTGATATGTCGGTCAAATAACACCACCGGCAACTGCTCGCTGAGCTTCACATAGTCGGTGTCGTTTTGCATGCTGGAGGCAACAATCAGCCCGTCCACCTGGCGTGCGACCAGGTTGTTGACCACCACCGTTTCCTGGCTGGCGTTTTCGTCGGTACAGGAGATAAGCAGTTGCAAACCGGCTTCGCGGCAGAGATTTTCCAGCTCGTGAGAAAAAACAGCGAAACCGTAGTTGGTGATTTCCGGCACCACCAGCCCCAGCGTGTGGCTGCGGTTTTCACGCAGCAGACGGGCGTGAATGCTCGGCTGGTAATGATGCTGCTGGGCGATGGCCTGCACGCGATCGCGCGTCTCCTGCGCCACGCGTAGCTCTTTGCCGCGGCCGTTAAGCACCAGGCTGGCGGTGGCTTTCGAGACGCCCGCCAGCGCGGCGATATCACTGATGGTAACGCGTTTTGTTTTTCTCACGGTTGTGCATCGGTTAAGGAAACAAGCACTTATTCTACCATGCAAGCACGTAACGACCAGTAGCTGGCCCGCACTTCTGCGTCTCCCGTCAGGGTTAATTGCGCCGGATGGGCCGGGAAGTAGCGGCTGCTCATCACCCCTTCGCCATCGTTGATAAAGATCTCTATGCTTGAGTGATCGCAGAGGATCTGCAACTTATGCGCACATCCGTTCCAGTAACGGTACAGCCATGCGCCGTTTTCCAGGCTGCGGCGTGCAAGGCGCAGCTCATCGCGATGCCATTCGAGGATCAGCGTATCGGCGAAATTCAGTGTCACCTCGCCCGCACTTTCCAGCACCAGTTCCAGGCGCTGCGCACTCAGCGTGGGCATTTTGTGCGCCACGCCGCGATAATCTTGCTGCTCACCGCGCAGCGCCTGCAACTCTTTGACAGGCTGCTGATACAGTTTTCCATTGCGGGAGGTCAGCTCGCGCAGGCAGGTCATCTGATGGATCCAACCGTTGGTAATGGTCGGCTGGCGCATCTCTTCGCCATCCGGCACGCCCATCCAGCCTACCAGCAGGCGGCGTCCGTCGGCGCTGAGCGTGGTTTGCGGAGCATAAAACTCAAACCCGGCGTCCAGTTCATGAAAGTCACCGTGCTGGTAATGTGCACTGGCGTAGTCGAGCTGACCGCTTAAATAAGCGCTTGGGTAAGTGTTCAGATAGCGCTTCTCTTCGCGCGGCAGGCCTTGCGGGCAGCAGATTAAAAACGTACTGCCGTTAAGCGTGAACATGTCGGGGCACTCCCACATGTAACCCGCGTCACCCAGCCCGCCCAGCCCACTACCGGCGATTTCGCCGAGGTTTTGCCAGTTCCACAGGTTTTCGGAACGCAGCAGTAAAACTTTGCCCTGTAATTGCAGATCCTGTGCGCCCAGCACCATGTACCAATAGTCGCCGTGGCGCCACACTTTCGGGTCGCGCACGTGGCCGGTGTAACCGTGCGGGAGCGGGATAGCCGGACCGAGCTTGTCGAAGCCGCCCGCGCTGTTTTGCACCGCCAGGCATTGCCAGGCGGTGCGCGTGCCGTCGTCGAATTTGACATTGCCGGTATAACAAAGCGTCAGGACGCCATTGTTATCAACGGCGCTGCCGGAATAACAACCGCTGCGGTCGTACTCTTCATCGGGCATCAACGCGACAGGTTCATGCTGCCAGTGCACTAAATCCGCTGAACTCCAGTGCCCCCAGCACTTGTGCTGGTGCTGGCAGCCCAGCGCGTTCCACTGGTAGAACAGGTGGTAGCGCCCGGCAAAGTGGATAAACCCGTTTGGATCGTTGAGCAGCCCGGTGGCGGGTGCCAGATGCCAGCCAGGGTAGTGGCTGTCATTCAGCGCCTTCGGTTGACCTTTCATCACCGCCTGTAAAATGGCGGGTAGCAGCGGTTGTGAAGCCATTATTCAGAATCCGTTTTGTATTTCAGCAGGTAAGAGATGACAAAGGCGACGCTAAAGGCGATAGCCATGCCGATAATATAATTCAGCAGCGAGCTGGCTTGCACAATCGCCATTCCAGGCAGGCCGGTCAGGCCAACCGCCGTCATATAGACATGCACCGACACCACCCACGCACCGCCGACCGCGCCGCCGATAAGTGCGGCGATAAACGGTTTTACAAAGCGCAGGTTGATACCGAAAATTGCCGCCTCGGTAATGCCGAGCAGGGCAGAGAACGCCGAGGGCAGGGTTATCGCCTTAATCTTCGCGTCTTTGGTTTTAAACCATACCGCCAGACACGCGCCGCCCTGCGCCACGTTTGCCATCGCCCAGATTGGCAACAGGAAGTTAACGCCAATCGACGGGTTACCCAACAGCCCGGCTTCAATAGCATGGAAGCTGTGGTGTACGCCGGTAATCACAATCACCGAATATAAGCCGCCGAACAGCAAACCGGCCAGCCATCCGGCGTGGGTGATAAGCGTGCTGAGCACAAAGGAGATGCCGTCGCCGAGCGCGCGACCCGCCGGGCCGATAATCAACATGGCGACAAAGCCGGAGATAATCACCGTCAGGAACGGCGTGAGGATCAGATCCAGCGCATCCGGGATCACGCGGCGCAGTTGTTTTTCCAGCAGGCTCATAAACCACACTGCCAGCAGCACCGGAAATACTGTGCCCTGGTAACCGATCATCGCCACTTCAATGCCGAAGAAATTCATGGTGTGGAAGCCGGCCGCCACGCCCCAGGCGTTGGTCAGCGCCGGGTGGGTCAGAATGCCACCCAGCGTTGCGCCGAGGTACGGGTTACCGCCAAACTCGCGCGCGGCGGTAAAGCCAATCAGGATCGGCAGAATGATAAACGCCGCCGAGCTGAACATGTCGAGCATGATATAGAGCGCGTTGTCGGCGTTCACCCAGCCGTAGGTTTTCACCATTCCCAGCAGGCCCATCAGCAGACCGGAGGCGACAATCGCCGGAATAATCGGCACGAAAATGTTGGAGAGCAAACGGGCGATTCGCTGGAACGGGTTCAGTTTACGCGCGGCAATGTCTGCCGCTTCCGATTTACTGGTTTCGCTGATCCCGGCTTCGGCAATAAACGCGGCGTAGACTTTGTTCACTACGCCTGTACCAAAGATAATCTGCAACTGACCAGCGTTACGAAAGCACCCCTTTACGCCGTCGACTTTGCCAATCGCGGTAGTATCCGCTTTCGCGTCTTCCACCAGCACCAGGCGCAGGCGTGTCGCGCAGTGCGCGGCGCTGGCAATATTGTCCTTGCCTCCCAGTAGCGGCAGTAGCGACCGGGAAATTTGTGCAAAATCCATAAAAACCTCTGTTTTATCGTTTTTGTGGGACTAACCGGCAAAAATGGCCCCCGAAGGAGCCGTTTCATCAGAACCAGGTTTCCATTTGTACCCCGAAGTTCCATTCGCCGCCGGCCTTGAAGCCGTCGCTGCCAAAGGCATCGGAGCTCGCATATTTATCCAGACGATGATCCCAGTCCATCCAGGTGGCGAACAGGCGGATTTCCGGGCGTTTAAGGAATTCACCCACATCGCTGGCTTTCAGCGTTGGGGCGACGGTGAGTTTGTAGAAGTTGCCGCTGACCGCGTTGCGGCCGTTGTAACCTTCCGGGCGCAGATCCATGTACTGGTAGCTGCCCTCATACTGCATTTCGAAGTTTTCGGTAAAGCCCTGAATCAGACGTACGTTGGCGGTAGCCCATTGATAACTGTCGCCTTTGACATAGCGATCTTTGCTGGTCTGCGCCAGCAGCGCCGGGGCAATATGCCAGCCGCCGCCGAGCGGCGTAATACCATAGCTGGCAAGACGCCAGGTGTTGGCTTCCGGCAGCAGCGCACCGTCGGAACCGATCGATTTCACTTCCGCGCCCAGGCCGTGACCATACAGCAACGCGGTTTTCGCCGACCCTTCGCGCAGGCCGTAGAAGCTGTCGTTATGCAGGCCGAGCAGGGCGTGCACACCGGTGTTCGCCGCATCGCTCTTCACTTTGTTGCCGTCGAGATCGAGGCGGTCGTCGTTGTCTTTGGCGCGCATGCCGCTCACCATCAACTGCACCGGACCGTAGAAGTTATTCAGCGAGAGAATGTAGTTCTGCGCGGTGTTTTCGCTGTTTTCGATATCGCCAAAAGTACGCCCGTAAATCGAGACGTTGCTGCGCGCGTTGTCGCTCCATTTCATGTCGTAAACACCCGCGCCGGTCCCGGCGAGGAATACCACATCGGAGTCGATCCAGTGAATGTCGAAATTGTCGCGATCAAAGCGTTTACCGGCCCAGACGGTGGAATCTTTAAACGCGCCGCTGAAGCTTGGCAGATGGCCGATTTCAGTAAATGCCTGGCGCAGGTTGAGATCGCTTGAGGAGGCCGTCCAGTCGTTATAGGTGCGCTGCCCGTCGGCGAGCATCACTTTAAAGCGCGTGGTCGCACCGTTCGCCAGCGTCTGTTTATGCTCAAGGTTCATCTCAACATAAGTATCCGGCTCATTCCCCAGACGACCAATGTGACCACCGGTTTCGCCCGCAGGCGTCACCGTTGGGCCACCCTGGGTTTTGGCGGCGGAGTTGTTCATCAGCAAGCCGGAGCGGGCGTAACCGTGGAACTCAAATCCGCCTTCGTCAGCGGCTTTTTGTTCCAGTTTGGCGATGCGCTGCTCAACCGGGGCGGTGGCAGTCTGGTTTTTTTGCTGGGCGGCGGCCAGCTGCTGTGCCTGTTTTTCGGCAGCCTGCGCACGGTTTTCGGCGGCCTTAGCGCGCTGTTCTGCGGCTTGCAGGCGCTGTTCCAGTGCGGCGAGACGCGCTTCGATGCTGCTCATGCTGGGGTCGGCGGCGTGAGCGGCACCGGCGCTTAATATCAAACCAAGGGTTACGGCGAGCGTGCTTTTTTTCATCTTTTTGCATCCCTAAGGAAGAGCCATCATCACAGAGTTATTTTGCTAAACCGGTTTAGGCTTCGAATCATAATCAAGCCCATTTTCTCCGCGCAATGAAATTTGCTAAACCGGTTTAGTGAATGTGAGACGGCTCGCAAAACGAAGCGGCAAGCCCGGCTGGTCAGCGGCACTGCTCTATAAGCTGGTGGTGATATGGCAGGGCGGTCATGGCACCTTTGGCGGTGGTCGCCAGCGCGCCGCAGATCTGCGCGCTGGCAAGCCGCGCGGACAACTGCGCTTCACAGTCCGGCAGGCCGTGCTCCGCCAGCCCCCACAACAGCCCGGCGACAAAGGCGTCGCCTGCGCCAGTGGTATCGACGCTCACCACCGGCAACGTGGGGTAGTGGAAAATTTTGCCGCTGTGCCAGGCGGTTACGCCCGCTTTTCCTTGTGTCACCAGCAGCAAGCTGATGGCATAACGCGTCGCCATGGCTTGCATGCTGGCTTCCAACTGCGTGGAACCGGAAAAAAACGCCAGTTCCTCTTCAGAGAGTTTCACCACATCGGCCAGCGTTAAGGCCTGGCTCAGGCAGCGGCGAAGCTGCGTGGCATCTTTCCAGAGATCCTGGCGGATATTGGGATCGAAGCTGACAAAGCCGCCCGCGCTGCGTACCCGCTGCATGGCAGAGAAGGTGGTGGATCGCGACGGTTCTGCCGCCAGCGCAATTGAGCAGCAGTGTAGCCATTCGCCGCGCTGAAATGCTGGCAGGTCGCTTTCGGCAAGAAACAGGTCGGCGCTGGGGCGTACCATAAAGGTAAACGAACGTTCACCGTCATCGTCCAGCGCTACTACCACCGTGGAGGTGCGATGCGCCGGATCGGCGTGCATAAACGTAGTATCGACCTGTTCTGCGGACAGCGTTTGTTGCATAAAACGACCAAACGGATCGTCACCGACGCGGCCGATAAACCCGCTATTTCCCTGCAACCGCGCAACGCCGACCGCAACATTCGCCGGTGCGCCACCGGGGCACTGCATTAAATGCCCCGGTGCTTCCGGCAGTAAATCCACGACGGCATCGCCCAGACACCAGACTCTGGCTGACATGCTTTTCTCCTGACAAATAGTATTGCTAAAAATTAACTAAAACGGTTTAGCAAATCAATGGCGTTTTGTCTGTTCAACGATTTTTTTAACTCTTGTTATGGGGGCGAATTCTGTGCGGAACATAAAAGATATATCAGATAAAGAGAGTTATATGCAGTCGAAAAATAACGATTTGCAGCCATATAAGATCTGAATTCATCTCATAAAATATAAATTAAGGAAATCAGAGTGGTTATTTATATCAGCAGGTTACCTGTTCCTGTAAATAAATATGCATTTCGCCTGTTAATGTTTTTTTCTTTTAAAATCAGCTTAATGGTGTGCCGTTTTTATTCATTTAATGATTGGGTAAGGAAATTCCATTGGTTTGAAAAAATAAAAAGCAGGGTTTATAGCTTTCTCAGTCATAACGAATGAGCGAATGCACCCATAAAGGAGAGGGCACATGGATGGGCAATATCCTGGCATAGATGATATTTACGCCTCACTGGAATTATCTTCGTCCCTGGAAAAACACCACTTCCCCGCGAAAGAACAGGATCCGCGGAATGTCTTTGCCGCAGTACACGACGAATTGATGCTTGACGGTAACTCACGACAAAATCTGGCAACCTTCTGCCAGACATGGGTCGATGATGAAATTCGCACATTGATGGATTTGTCTATCGACAAGAACATGATCGATAAAGACGAATACCCGCAAACGGCCGAAATTGAGTCTCGCTGCGTACATATGCTGGCCGATTTATGGCACTCGCCGGAGGCGGAAAACACGCTCGGCTGCTCGACAATTGGTTCATCAGAAGCGGCAATGCTTGGCGGCCTGGCGCTTAAATGGCGCTGGCGAAAAAAGCAGGCTGCCGCAGGCAAACCTACTGACAAACCAAACCTGATTTGCGGGCCAGTGCAAATCTGCTGGCATAAATTTGCCCGCTACTTTGATGTTGAGCTGCGTGAAATTCCCCTTCAAGGCCAGCGTTTAGTGTTGAACGCCGAAGAGGTGATCAAGCGGGTGGATGAGAACACCATTGGCGTTGTCCCGACGATGGGCGTCACCTTCTCATGCCAGTATGAGCCGGTAAAAGCTGTGCATGAGGCACTGGATAATCTGCAACAGGAAACCGGTCTTGATATTCCCATCCATGTGGACGGTGCCAGCGGCGGGTTTCTGGCGCCGTTTTGCGCGCCGGATATTGTGTGGGATTTTCGCCTGCCACGGGTGAAATCCATTAATGCCTCTGGTCACAAATTCGGTCTTGCGCCGTTGGGCGCCGGTTGGGTGGTATGGCGCGAGGCCGCCGATTTGCCGGAAGAACTGATTTTTAATGTTAACTACCTCGGCGGCAACATGCCGACGTTCGCCCTCAACTTTTCACGACCTGGCGGGCAGGTCATTGCCCAGTATTACAATTTCCTGCGTCTGGGGCGGGAAGGCTACACGAATATTCATCACGCCTGTTACCAGACAGCGCAGTATCTGGCGCGGGAAATCGACAAGCTTGGGCCGTTCAAAATCCTGTTCGATGGCGACAGTCAGCAAGGCATTCCCGCGCTGGCGTGGACGCTGCGCGCCGAGCGAGCCATTGGCGGATACACCCTTTATGACCTTGCCGATCGCCTGCGCAGCCGTGGCTGGCAAGTGCCCGCCTATTCAATGCCAGCCCATCGCGAAGATTTGGTTATTCAAAGGGTGCTGGTGCGCCACGGCGTAAGCCATGATCTCGCCAGCTTGCTGGTGGACGATATTAAGCGCGCACTTGACTACTTTTCCCGGCATCCGGTCATCAACCCGCTCAGCGCGGAAGAAGCCAGTGGTTTTAATCACGCCTGAGGCCTGGAAAGCCTCGTTATGAAAGGAGAAGTGCCATGGAGGCGGTGAACAAAAGTGTGCCGGCTAAGACATTATCCATGATGGGTTTTTTTGCGATCACCGCATCCATGGTGATGGCGGTGTATGAATACCCGACGTTTGCGACATCGGGTTTCAGTCTGGTTTTTTTCTTATTACTGGGCGGCATCTTATGGTTTATCCCGGTTGGCCTGTGTGCGGCTGAAATGGCCACGGTTGAAGGTTGGGAAGAGGGCGGGATCTTTACCTGGGTAGCAAAAACGCTGGGCGAACGCTGGGGGTTTGCGGCGATTTCGTTTGGTTATTTGCAAATCGCGATCGGTTTTATCCCGATGCTCTACTTCGTACTGGGCGCGCTGGCGTATATCCTTGACTGGCCAGCGCTGAACAGCGATCCGCTGACGAAAACCATCGCCGCGTTAATCATTCTGTGGGGGCTGGCGTTTACCCAGTTTGGCGGCACGAAATATACCGCGCAAATCGCTAAAGTGGGCTTCTTCGCCGGCATCCTGCTGCCTGCGGCTATCCTCGTGGTGCTGGCTATTACTTACCTCCTTAGCGGTGCGCCGCTGGCCATCACCTTTGATATGTCGACATTTGTCCCGGACTTCACCCGGCTCGGTACGCTGGTGGTTTTTGTGGCGTTCATTCTGAGTTATATGGGCGTCGAGGCGTCGGCTACGCATGTTAACGAAATGAACAACCCCGGGCGCGACTATCCGCTGGCCATGATCCTGCTGATGATCGCCGCGATTTGCCTCAGTTCGATTGGCGGCTTGTCTGTCGCGACCGTGATCCCACATAACGAGATCAACCTTTCTGCCGGGGTTGTGCAAACCTTCAGCGTGTTAATTACCCATTACGGTGCAGGGCTTTCATGGGCCGTAAAAGTAATTGCTGCTCTGCTGGTACTGGGTGTGCTGGCGGAGATCGCCTCATGGATTGTTGGCCCGTCTCGCGGCATGTATGTCACCGCCCAGCGAGGCATATTGCCTGCGTCATTCGCCAGCGTGAATAAAAACGGCGTGCCGGTAACGCTGGTGGTGAGCCAACTGTTGCTGACATCCGTTGCGCTGGTGGTGCTCACCAACTCGGGGGGCGGCAGCAATATGTCCTTTTTGATCGCGCTGACGCTGACGGTGGTGATTTATCTGTGTAGCTATTTTTTATTGTTCCTGGGCTATATGCAGTTAATTTGCAAACAGCCACGCCTCAAGCGCACTTTTCATATTCCCGGTGCCAAAGGATTCCGCCTCGCGGTGGCGGGGCTGGGCTTTTTGGTTTCGCTACTGGCCTTTATCGTCTCTTTTTATCCACCGGCCTCGATTGGCGGCGAAAGCGCCGACGAGAAGTACATCACGCTGCTGGTTATCTGTTTTGTGATTGTGCTGATCCTCCCCTTTCTGGTCTACGCGCTGCATGACAAGCGCGGTAAACAAGGCACTGTGACCCTGGTCGCCATCACCACGGATAATGCGCCGAAAGGACATTTCTTTATCCATCCACGCGCGCGTTCACCGCATCATTTAGCCCCTAAGGAATAGCAGTTTTTTCAATGATATGAGTCATTAATAAGGAGAAGTGAATGAAAACAACCGTTAGCATCATCGTTGGCAGCTTGCTGCTGGTTTCCGCTGCGACACAGGCAGCCGATAAAGGTAAACCGGTGAATAGCTGGACATGTGAGGATTTTCTCGCGCTGAAAGCCTCTTTCCAGCCAACGGCCATCGGCATTGCTGAAGCCTTAAATAGTAAGGACAAACCTGAAGAAGCGGTGGTGGATGTTCAGGGGATTGAAACGGTGACGCCCGCCGTGATTGAAGCCTGCAAACAGGACAAACAAGCCACCTTCAAAAGCAAAGTGGAGGGCGAGTGGGACAAACTAAAAAAGGATATGTAAACGCGAAAATTTATTATGGCTAACCTGCCGGGGCATTGAGGCCCCGGCATCTTACTCCGGCTTAAACAGCGGCACTGTTTTGCCGGTAATATAGCGTCGGCGCAGCCAGGCCGACGCGCTATCCATCAGCATGACGACCGCCACCAGAATAACGGTGATAAACATCACCACATCCCAGTTCCACAGCCGCATATTCTCGGCATAAATCAAACCAATCCCGCCCGCGCCAACAAAACCGAGCACCGCCGCCGAGCGGGTATTGGACTCAATTTGATACAGGCTCAGCGCCAGAAACGTCGGGAAAGATTGGGTAAATGTGCTGAAACGGTGTTTCTGCAAACCTCCTGCGCCCACGGCGGTTAAGCCGCGTCCTGGTGAGCGATCCACCGCTTCGTGGCTTTCGGCGTACAGCCGACCGAGCAGGCCGGTGTCCTGCATGATAATCGCCAGCACCCCGGCAAGTGGCCCAAGCCCGACGGCGCGCACGAAAATCAGCCCCCAGATCGCCATATCAATACCGCGCAACATATCGAACAGGCGGCGCACGAAAAAGGCGATAACGCCCGCAATGCCGCCTTTCATGATGTTGCGCGCGGCAAAAAACGATAACAACAGCGCGAATACCGTGGCGGTCAGGGTTCCGGCAAAGACAATCGCCAGCGTAATGCCAATCTGCGTGAAATAATAGCCAAACGGCCAGTTGAGGAAATCGTGCCAGACGAACATCCGCAACATATAGCGGCCAATCTGCTGCATGCCGGTCAACGCCTGTTCAACAGGAATGCCGAACTGCATAAAAAACCACACGTAATAGAGCACTACGGCGAGGGCAATCAGGCCAATGCGGCGCAGATAACGCCCCTGCGTCTGGAACAGTTTTCGGTTTAATTTGCGGCTCAATTCCACATTCGGTACGGCTTGCCAGTTGGTCACTTTTTCCCCTCCAGTACCCACTGGCGCAAGCGGCCAGAGAGCGTATCAAGCACGAAAACGACGATAATAATCAGCAGTAGCGTGATGCTGACTTGATCGTAACGGTCGAGTTTGATGTTGGTCATCAACTCCTGACCAATGCCGCCTGCGCCGACCAGCCCAAGAATGGTCGAGGAGCGAAAGTTAATTTCAAGGCGCATAAAGCCATAAGAGAGAAAAATCGGTTTTACCTGTGGCCACAACGCGAAGCGAATGCGTTGTAAATGTGTCGCGCCGCAGGAGGCTAGCCCGCGCACCGGCCTGTCATGCGTACTCTCGACCGCTTCATAAAACAGCTTGGTCAGGCTACCAACGGTGTGCAGCGCCAGCGCCAGAAATCCGGGGATCGCCCCGATGCCAAACGCCATCACGAAAATTACCGCCCACGCCAGTTCCGGCATCGTGCGTAAAAAGGCGACCAGCGTGCGCACGGCAAAGCGTACCGGCGGAGGAGACCAGGTGTTGCCCGCAGCCAGAAAGGCCAACACGGCGGCGATAACGAAGGAAACCAGCGTTGCGGCCAGCGCCAGTTGCAGGGTTTCCCAAATCAGCGGGAGCTGGATCGGCAAACGGTAGCCCCAGTACGCCAGCGAGCCTTTGGTGTGGCTGTCGGCAAACAGCACCGGCCAGTGCAGTGTCGGCACCGTTTCCAGCATGTAATCCATAAAGTTCGGCAGCGAATGCCAGATGGTGGCGAGATTGAATTCTGCCGCGTTACCGGCGGCGAAATAGAGCGCCAGCAGCACCAGCGACCAGGCGACAGTGTCGCGCTTCTGGCGCATTCGGACTTGTTGATAGTAGTGCTCAAACTGCGTATTCGACATGTTCATGCGTAGCAGTAGATCCTGTATGACCCGCGAATAAAAGCCCCTGGTTTTCACGCAGGGGCCGGAGAATCGATGCGGCGAAGGATTAACGCGCGCTAACCAGTTCGCGTTTCATCTCGATAATCTGTTTAAAGTCATCCACGCTGCCGGGACCGATATGCTGCGTACCGCCCATCGCTTTCACGAAGCAGGCGTGGTTATCGGTATCCAGTTTTTTAACCGCGGTAATCACTTCGGCTTTGAAATCCGCCGGCAGGCTGTTGCTCACCAGAATCGGGCCATTCGGGATCAGCGGCGATTCCCAGATGATGCGGATCTCTTTCATCAGATTCGGGTGATCCATGCGGATCAGGCGGTTAAACGCCCCGACGCTGTAGCCGGTGTTGTAATCACCCACCATTGAAGTCCATGTTACAGCGCCAGCGAACTGACCGTTCAGCACGCCGAGGATGTCCTGCTCGTGACCACCGGAGAAGGTGACGCTGGAGAAGAAGTTGTTGTATTTATTATCCGCGTTACCGCCAAACTTCTGTTTGAAGGCGTAGTTCGGGATCAGGTAACCGGAGGTGGAATCCGGATCGGCGAAGCCAAACGCTTTGCCTTTCAGATCTTCCAGTTTTTTGTACGGGCTGTCGGCTTTCACAATCACCACCGAGTGGTAACCGCGCGACTTGTCTTTGTCATCCACCGCGATACCGACGATATCCACGGCTTTCGGGTTATTAATATAGACGGAGGCGTAAGAAGAGGGCGACATGCTCAGCACCACATCGACTTTTCCGCCCAGCAGACCCTGAATCACGCCCGAATAGTCAGACGAATTGCGCAGCTTGGTGTCCACGTGCAGTTCTTTATCCAGAAATTCTTTCACGCACTGGTTATCACCAATTTGTTGGGTTGCGTTCTGGCCCCCCAAAATCCCCAGATTTAATTCCTTCGGCTGCTCAGCGGCCGCCTGCCATGCCAGCAGAAGTCCTGTCATCAAAGCCGATAAACGTAATGCGCCAGAAATATGCTTTTTCATTGTCATTGCCTGTGTCGTCTCATTGGAAGGAATAATTAATGCAATTGACTGATTTCATCGCCGTACAACGCCTGCAGCACGTCCTGCGTTAACCGGGAGGGATGATCGTCAAAAATGATCCGTCCCTGGGAAACGCCGATAACGCGAGTGCAATACTCTTTCACCAGCTCCACCGAGTGCAGGTTCACCATCACGCTGATGCCTTGCTCGCTCACTTCGCGTAATACGCCCATGATGCGCTGGGTATTTTTCGGATCCAGCGACGCGACAGGTTCGTCCGCCAGTAAAAGAGAGGGGTTTTGAATCAGCGCGCGGCAAATGGCGACACGCTGCATCTGCCCGCCGGAAAGCGTTTCGGCACGCTGCAAGGCATGCGGCAGCATGTTCAGCCACTCCAGCAAGGCGATTGCTCTGGCGCGGTCTTCATCGGTAAAGACTTTAAACAGGGATTTCAGCGTCGACGTCTGGCTCAGCCTGCCGAGCAGCACGTTGGTTAGTACATCGAGGCGCGGCACCAGGCAGAAGTCCTGGAAAATCATGCCGCACTGGCTGCGCCACTGGTTAAGTGCGCGGCCTTTCAGGTGCGTGACATCGCGCGGTGTGCCCACTTCCGGGAAACTTAAAATCTCGCCAGCGGTGGCGCTGTGTGTGCTGTTTAGTACATGCAGCAAGGTGGATTTCCCTGCGCCGGAGCGTCCAATCACGCCCACCATCTCACCGCTGTGCAGATCAAAACTGATGTCGTGTAGCACAGGCTGGTGCGCGTTATAGGCTTTGCGTAAGTTCTTCACGCTCAGCACCTTTTGCTTCGGCACCGTGTTTAATTGATGCAGAGACGAATAGTGGTCTTCAGAGATTTCTGCCAACGCGCTGTTCATAAGTCGTCCGGATTTTTCATTAAACTGGCGACCATTAAGAGCACGGGTGATGATCGTTTTATGACGAAAAAGCGAACAAATAATGAACGTGGGTGTTTGGCTTAGGTGCTTGCGCGCGGATCTTTATTTTAGGCAATCGATGGTGAGGTATTTTTTCCAGCCCGGTGCGCGGTGAACGGCTGGCGGATCGGCAAAGAAAGGAAAACGCAGACGGGCTGTGAGGGATATTTTTACCCTCCATTCGGCTTCGCCGAGAAAGTGAAAGGTTATTTCCTCCTCTTTGACCGACAAATTCTCAAAATAGCCGCTAGCCCACGCCTGACCAATACGCACAATCTCTTTCACACCATGATTGATATCTATCAACACCATGGTCAGCCGCTCTTCAAAAATAATACCGTCGGTGAGAAACAGCAGATAATGGCGTGAATCGATTTGTACCGCAGCTTCCAGCACCAGGCCTGGAACGATGATATTTGTAGCGAACCCCGCCAATAACAACTGTCGAACGGGCTTGTGAGAACTCGGTTGCTTCATGAACTGCGATGATTGCTACGTTATTGGCTTCGTGCATGTGTGACTCCGCGATACTGAGCATTATTTTAACTTCAGATTATTCTTATCTATAAGCCGGTCAAAGTGAGTATTCTGTGTAAGCTTTTGTGTATGAAACAGCGAAATAAATACCCGGAACCGTTAGCTGAACATTCTATAAATTAATGTAATAACGGTTTGGTATTTTCTTGGTTGTCCATTGATAGTTATAGAAATAACACTATCAAAAAGACGAAGACGGACGATGTAATAGAAGATGCTAGCTTTTACTTAACAGGCGAAATGTATAAGCTTGATGCACTGAATATGGTAAATATTTGAGCTGCGCCATAAATTATATAACGGAGGAATCAGAATAATATACCCCCGTATATTTGTATTTTAATAATCACAATTATGTGGGAGTGTTTTTATAATGGCATATAAATTTCAGCTTCGCCAGTAATCACTTTTGAATTCCCTACTTTGCAGTAGGTGTTAAAAAATATACGCCTTTTTTCAATGTCGATATCTTTAATCTCAACTGTAGCAACAACAGTATCTCCGATATAAACGGGTTTCCTGAATTTCGTGTTTTGAGCTACGTAAACGCAACCTTCTCCAGGAAGTTTAGTTCCAAACAGAGCAGAAAAGAAACTTGTGCTAAACATCCCGTGTGCGATACGTTTTTTATAACGAGAAGAGGCTGCATACTCTTCATCCATATGCACAGGGTTACGATCTCCTGACAGGGCGGCAAAGCTCTTAATATCGGCGTCAGTGATAGTTTGTGAGTAGGATGCAGACATTCCCACGTGCAAATCTTCAAGTTTGTACATTTAATTAACTTCCTTGAGCCATTGTTCAACGACCTCCTGAGGATAACCTCTGGAGAAATGTTTCCTCCAGGGATAGGCAGGCTTACGAGACCCATCTCTAAGTTTCAGCCTGCTTGCTGGCCCAACGCAACGAGCGGGGTTTCCCACATAAATCATGTCAGCTTCGGTTTTGCCTGATAGGCAGGAATGAGCACCGACTAAGCAACCCTGAGCAACATGAGTTCCTGGTAAGATCACTGACATGGTTGCAATTACTGCGAAATCCTCGAGGGTAGCACCCAATAAAACATCACTTGGTGGATGTGGATCATTGGTAAGAACGACATAAGGGAAGATCCAGACATAATTACCAATCTTACTGTGTTGACCGATATGAACATTACTGTGGGTTCTTACGTAATCACCAATCTCACAGTGTCCCTGGATGTCGGAAAGCGTGCCAATCTGAAAGCCTTTGCCAGCGTTAGTTTTTTCACGAACAGTAACCCGATGTCCGGTTATTAAACCATCACCAAATGTAGACCCTTCATAAAAAACGCTGTGCGAACGGATGTGTGAGTTTTTACCGATTCTTAATTGTTCGCCACCTGATAATTTGTTAGCAACACCAATTTCACAATAGGATTCAATTACGGTGTTTTCTTCAATAATCACATTATCATTAATGGTCACAAAGTCACCAATTGACACGTTATCCCGGATAACCGCTTTATCAGAAATGATACAGTATTTTCCTACCTTCATTATCGATCCTCTTGCATCAAACTGCCTGTTTTGTATAGGGGAATCAAATACCATAGAACACCTATGACGACAAGGTTTTTGGAAAAAACGTTACACGTAGCGGAAGCAGTAAAATATCCTACCATCATGATGTTTAGGAGGGGAATAGATGGCAGTCATTGCTTTTATCCACGCAACAACAATCCACCAAAACAGCGATTTGTAACTTCATCTACTCGCAAGAGTGAACCGTTACTGCTTTTTTGAAGGCGGCATTAGCGGAAAAAATACCAGCCGCACTGATTCTAAAAGCGTTTAAAGAGCGTTGATGGCGGAGGCACCTTTATTGCGCAGAAATTAGACTGGTTGGGACAAAGCGTAAAGAACTGGATAGCACTGATATCGGAGCTAACACGCATGCGATGCCCACTTTCACTCTTTAACAAACACTTTTGATATAAGCAATGACATGGGGGCTTTACCTACTTGATGTCAGCTCTGACAGAGATGTAACACGAGCGATTGTCTAACGGAGACTTGCTGGACTGGCAGTGGCCAGAGCAAAGGAACGCATAGGTAGATTAACCAACGTCTTAACACCGCATGAGCAACATCAGAATGGATTGCTATTCCTTAAGGTATACACACCGCGCAGCAGTTGGTCATTATATACGGTATTTGATTATCTACACTTTACTGGTACTTCCCGGTAGATAATCAAAGGAAGGAGCACACAGTGCATCACCTAAAGCTTTTGAAAAGAAAAATGTGCCGTTGGATTACAAGCAGGTTGGGGTTTTACTAGAGTCCGGAGCGTTGCGGTGGAGTTCTAAGGCTTTAACGCTAATAGTTTAAAATGATGGAGCTGTAAAATGGAATTCAGATGGATGTATCTCGTTTACCTCTTTATCGCTGTTGTCGCCATTCGGGTTTTGATCATGGTCGGCTCGATGGTGATACCGGGTATTCGACAAACAATGATGGAATCAGATGTGCGTAAAAATGGTGTTGGCGTTGGAGCTACTATTGTCTCCAGGAGTCGTGCTGGTTCCTTTGAGGGAGGGCTACCCGTTTACAGGCTGACTTTTAAATTTAAAACGCGTGAAGGTGTTGAGGTTGAGTCGAGTCTTGAACGCCCGTTAGCGGCAGAAGACGTTATGCAATTTGAGCCCGGAAATGGTGTCACACTTAAGTACGATCCAAACGATCCTAAGCGTATTGCACTGTCCGATCGCCCTTTAATTTTAGGCGATTAAAATCAGCTTTGGTGAGCCAGGAAATAACCTTATGCCGTACCATCTGGACTATGTTGTTTTTACCGTCGTTGCCGCCCTGGCGGCATTTCTGCTTTATTACGCGACGCGCTGGATCCGCCAGCTGTTTATCGAAGCCCATGTGATGAAACACGGCATCGGTGCGAACGCCGATATTATTGCCCTTAAACGCACCAACTGGATGGACAGACGCTCTGTCTATTGTGAACTGGTGTTGCGCTTCAAAACCCGCGAGGGGCAGATGGTGCAGGCGAGCGTGTTTCAGTTCCTGGATAGCCGTGAAGTTGTGCGCTTTGCCGAGGGCAACGGCACGACCGTGAAATACTCGCCGCAAAATCCGCAACATATTGTGCTGTATGATCGCCCGCTGATTTTAGGCGATTAATATTCCTGTCAGCGATCTCGCAGGCGTTATAAATAAAAATAGATATCGCCTGAGTTAATTCTCTTTCGTCCTCATATCGTCTTTTTAATGCATCTTTATCACTCCGCGATGAAAACCGGGGCTGATCTATCTGGCTGATCTGTAATGCTTTAACGCATCGGTACGCGTGATTCTGCAACGTCAGTAATTAAATCCCGCCAGCGTCACAAAACCTGGAAAAAACAAGCGACTGCGTTGCACCGGTTGAAATGCACGCTATATGTTAAATTTGTGTTTAAAAAAATGATACCAAAGGGGTTTGTTCATGGATAAGAAATTCACTGTTCTGGCCGTGGCGCTGGCGGCGCTCTTTTCCGGCGCCTCGCTGGCTGCCGTGCCTCAGGGGTATCCGGCGGATTACCAGAAAATCGTAGACGCAGGAACCAAAGAAGGCAAAGTTGTTATTTACTCCACCACCGATACTAAAGCCGCAGGCCCGCTGATCAAGGGTTTTGAGGCGCAGTATCCGGGCATTAAAGTGGAATATAACGATATGAACAGTACCGAACTGTACAACCGTTATCTTAGCGAACAGGCGTCCGGCGGCGGCAGCGGCGACGTGGTCTGGAGCTCCTCAATGGATACCGCGCTGAAACTGGCCACTGACTATGCCGCTGAATACGCCTCGCCCGAGCTGGATAAACTGCCCAAGTGGGCGGTCTGGGAGAAAAAAGCCTACGGCACCACCTATGAGCCGGTGGTCTTTATCTATAACAAACGCCTGATCCCGGCAGGTGATGTGCCGGATTCACACATCGCGCTTGGCAAACTCATCGCCAGCCAGACCGACAAATTCAAAAGCAAAGTCACCACCTACGATATCGAAAAATCCGGCCTCGGCTTTATGCTCGCCGTGGAAGACAGTAAGCACGACAAAGACTATTTCACCCATCTGGCGGATGTGGCGAAGGGCGGTTTAACGGTGCAATCCTCCACCGGCACCATGATGGAGCGCGTCTCTTCGGGTGAAAACTTAATTGGCTACAACATCCTGGGGTCGTACGCCGAAGCCCGCGCGAAAGGGGATAACTCGCTGGGCATCTCCTACCCGAAAGATTACGTGCTGGTGCTGTCGCGCGTGTCGTTTATCAGCGCTGAAGCGGAGCACAGTAACGCCGCGAAACTGTGGTTTGACTATGTGCTTTCTGAAAAGGGGCAGAGCATTCTTGCCAACCAGGCGGATATCCCCTCGCTGCGTAACGATATTGAAGGCAAAAACGACATCGACGGCATGACCAAACAGCTGGGCGACGCCCTGAAGCCGATTGCGGTGGATGAGTCGCTGCTGGAGTATCTGGAGCCGAAAAAACGTCTGGAATTTATTAAACAATGGCGCGCTGCCGCCGCTAAATAACGCCCTGACGGGTTGTGCGCCGGTTTTGCGCACAACCTTTTTCTCAGCCAGTGGGTTGGCGTGAGGTTCCTGACCAAAGGGATGATGTATGAATAGTGTGCGCAGAAAATGGCAGGGGTTGCCGCGCGGCGTCATTGTGTTAATCACCGCGCTGGTTATCTATATCCCGCTGTTATTTATTGTGGTGCAGAGTTTTCTCTCGGCGCCCTTTTTTGTCCGTTCTAAGGAACTGAGTCTCGAAGCATTTGAGTTCATTTTTACCGATCCGGATTTCTATCTGGCGCTGAAGTCTGGTTTTATCCTCGCTTTTGGCCTGGTGTTTATCGCCATTCCGCTGGGCGGCATTCTGGCGTTTTTGATGGTGCGCACCGATTTACCGGGCCGCCGTTTTATTGAGCCGCTGATCCTCGTGCCGATTTTTGTTTCACCGATGGTGCTCGGCTTTGGTTATGTGGTGGCGGCCGGGCCGGTGGGCTTTTTCTCGCGCTGGGCGCAGGAGTTAATCGGCTTTGTGCCGTGGAATATCTACTCGATGTTTAGCATCGTGGTGATTGCCGGGCTCACGCATGTTCCCCACGCTTATCTCTATATCTCCTCGGCGTTGCGCAGCGTCGGTTCTGACGTGGAAGAAGCCGCGCGTACCGTTGGCGCATCGCCGTTACAGGTGATGACCGCCGTCAGCCTGCCGATGGTTCGCCCGTCAATTTTGTACGCCTGCGTACTGTTGTTCTTCCTTGGGCTGGAGGTGTTCGGCCTGATGCTGGTGCTGGGCGATCCGGAAGGCAACATGGTGCTGGCGACCTATCTGTATAAATTGACCAACAAACTGGGTACACCCTCTTACCATCTGATGGCGGCGGTGGCGGTGGTGCTGATTTGTATCACGATCCCGCTGGTGATGTTGCAACGCCGCCTGATGCGTACCGCCAACCGTTTTGTCACCATGAAAGGTAAAGCCTCGCAGGCTCGCGCGCTGCCGCTGGGCAAATGGCGCTGGGTTGCCGGTGCGGTGGTGGTGGCGTGGCTGACGGTTACTATCGGCGTGCCGCTGATTGGCGTCGTGCTGCGGGCGTTTATCTCCAACTGGGGGGTTGGCGTTTCGCTGTGGGATGAGGTGTCGCTCGATACTTTCCGCAATATCTGGCAGCAACCGAACCTGTTGCGCGCCATCGTCAACTCAATGGCGATTGGTGTTTTTGGTGGCGCACTGGCGGTGATCTGTTATCTGTTTGTCGGCATTGCCATGCACCGCAAGCAGGATAACGTGACGCGCTTTCTTGATTACAGCGTGCTGGTTCCCCGCGCGGTGCCGGGGCTGCTGGCTGGGCTGGCGTTTTTGTGGGTGTTCCTGTTTTTACCGATGTGGCTCGATCAGTCGCTGAAAAACGGCTGGCTTTCCGGGTTGCCGGTGGCCGAGTGGCTGCGCGAAAACCTGATTGTCTGGCTGCGATCGCTGCGTAACACCATCTTCAGCGTCTGGCTGGCCTACACCGTGGTGTGGATGGCTTACGGTTTGCGGCTTATCTCCTCAACGCTTTTGCAGGTCGGCCCGGAACTGGAAGAGGCGGCGCGCAGCACGGGAGCGACCAGCGGGCAAGTGACCCGCCACGTGACGGTGCCGCTGTCGCGTTATGGCCTGATTGGCTCCTGGCTGCTGATGTTCCTGATTTTTGAGCGCGAATATTCAACCGGGGTCTATCTGCTGTCGCCCGGGACGGAAACCATCGGCTCGATGCTGGTGTCGCTGTGGGCGGCAGGGGCGATTGATATTGTCGCCGCGCTGTCGTTTATCAATATTCTGCTGGTGGTCATCGGTCTTGGTGTGGCCCTGCGCTTTGGAGTGAAATTACATGATTGAGCTGGCGGTAGAAAACCTGCATCTGACCTACGGTGACAACGCGGTGCTAAAAGGTGTCTCGATGGAGCTGAAACGCGGCGAAGTGGTGTCGCTGCTTGGCCCTTCCGGCAGCGGGAAAACCACGCTGCTGCGCGCTGTCGCCGGGCTGGAAAAACCCACCCAGGGGCGGATCACCATTGGTAATAACGTGGTGTACGACGGTACGCCGCGCAGTGAAGTTCCGGCTGAGGAACGCAACCTTGGCCTGGTGTTCCAGTCTTACGCCTTGTGGCCGCATAAAACGGTGTTCGAGAATGTCGCTTACCCGCTCAAGCTGCGCAAAGTCGGCGCGGCGGAAATCAATACCCGCGTGCAAAGCGTGCTGGATCAGCTTGGGCTGGGTACGCTTGGCAAGCGCCACCCGCACCAGCTTTCCGGCGGCCAGCAGCAGCGTGTGGCGATTGGCCGGGCGCTGGTCTACAACCCGCCGGTGATTTTGCTTGATGAGCCGCTCTCGAACCTCGATGCAAAGCTGCGTGAAGAAGCCAGGGTCTTCCTGCGCGAACTGATTGTTAAGCTGGGGCTGTCGGCACTGATGGTGACGCACGATCAGAATGAAGCAATGGCGATTTCCGACCGTATTTTGCTCCTCAACAACGGAGTGATTGAGCAGCAAGGGACGCCGCAGGAGATGTACGCCACGCCGTCGACGCTATTTACCGCCGAGTTTATGGGCAGCAACAACCGGCTGCACGGCAAGGTGAGTGAAGTCAGTAACGGCAGGGCGAGGATTGAAGGGGCGAACTGGGCGCTGTGGGGCGTTGCCGGGCCGGGCGTGCGCGCAGGCCAGGATTGCACGGCGGTGATCCGCGTCGAGAGCCTGCGGCTGGCGGACTCGCCGCAG
Organism: Kosakonia pseudosacchari; assembly: GCF_015167415.1. NCBI lineage: Bacteria > Pseudomonadati > Pseudomonadota > Gammaproteobacteria > Enterobacterales > Enterobacteriaceae > Kosakonia > Kosakonia pseudosacchari. The sequence continues at coordinate 3,742,601 of NZ_CP063425.1, read as the reverse complement.
GATAACTCGCTGGATTTGCCGATGCTCACCAGCATGTACCTGGGCGATCGCTGGGAGTATCTGTTCCGCACCTCCGGCGATGATTACGCGATCCGGGTTTACGGCACCCAGCAGCGCAACCAGCAAAACTACCGCGTGGTGCTGCCTGCTGAACAGTTGTGGATCTTCCCGCAAAAAAGCTAAGTGTGTAAGCACGTACTGACCGTTCAGTACGTGCTGCGCATTACGGCAGTGACACCCATTTGTAACCCAGCGCGATTGTCGCCAGTACAATGGTGCTGAAGGCGGCGATATGCAACATCAAATCCGCCAGGCTGATGTGTGTCGGGTGGCAAAGGGTAAGCAGCGTAAGCGCCATGCAGGCGACGCCTGCGCCCGCCGCCGCCAGGCTGCGCGCCGGGAAAAGCGTGCGCGTGCGCCGCAGGTAAGCAATCACTATCAATGCCATCGGCATGCTGACTGTCACCATAAACAGATAACAGTTCGGCCCTTCAACAACCGTACTTACCGGCAACACGCGGTGCATATGCAGATTACTGAACGTACCTGCCAGCCACAGTGCTGCCAGTGGTGTAAACCATCTCCAGCCCAGCGCGTTTCGCCCGGCGATGCTCAACAGAAACGCATTACGCACCGCCAGCGTCCCGGCGATAAATGTCAGCAGTAATTGCACCAGCGCCCACCACGCGCCAGGCTGCGACCAGTCGGTCAGCGTGCGGTTGAGGATAACGCCTGCGATAACGCCGCAAGGCAGTGCGAGCGCCACCCAGCTTAGCGCCCGCCAGCCCGGCTGGAAGGGGCGTTTTACTGGTTCGATGGAACGACCCAATTGTTCAATTAACAGCTCATGATCGGCCATGATGGGCTCCTAACCGACGAAGGTTGCTCAGGGCGCGATGCAGCAAGGATTTCACGGCGGCGACCGTCAAATTTTGCTGTGTCGCGGTTTCTGCCAGCGTCATTTCGCGCAGGTGAACATGTTCAACCACCTCCCGCTGGCGCGCAGGTAGCTGATTGAGCAGCATAGCCAGCTCATCGTGTGATGGCACTTCCATGCTGGTGGCAGGCAGGGGAATATCCGCCTCGCTTGCCACTTCGCGCTGCTGGTGGCGGCCTCGTTTGCGCAGCGCATCCACCGCGCGGGCGTTGGCTATCGCCATCAGCCACGGCAGAAAAGGCGCGCCCGGATCGTAGGTGTGCCGCACCCGGTGCACGGTGAGCAGCACATCCTGAATCACATCTTCCACCAGCACCTCGTCGGCAATCTGTTTGCGGGCGAGGGATCGGATAACCGGCACCAGCGCTTTGAGCAGCCGCGTGTAGGCCTGGCTGTCGCCGGACTGCGCCTGCGCCATCAGTTGCGGCCATTCATCGCGTGCTGCCTCGTTTTTTTCCATATCCCGCCTTCAGGTTTTTTTCCCGCTGGCCTGCGTTAGCGCGTTAACCACAATTGAAGGGGTTAACACCTGCGGCAAAATTTTCGGTGCGCCACCGTCTGCCGGGTAGACCACATACAGCGGTAAACTGCCTTGCCCCAGCTCGTTGAGCGCGTCATCAATATCCGCATTAAATTTGGTCGAATCCGCCACCATATACAGTGTGCCGGTTTTCGCCAGCGCCGCTTTCACGGCTTGTGTCGAGAGCGAGGTCTTTTCATTCACCTGGCAGGTTATGCACCAGGAGGCGGTGAAATTGACAAAGATAGCCTTGCCGTGGCCGCGATTATCCGCCACGGTTTGCGGCGACCATTTGACCTCTTCAATCGTATTGCTCGCCGCCAGCGGCGCACCGTTTTGCACTATTGAAGGCAGCGGAACAATGGCAGCCAGCAGCAGCGCTGCGGTCAGGGCAAACAGCGCTTTATGGCCGCGCCCGGCAAACCGACGCTGTTGCGCCATGCCGTAAAGCCAGGCGGCGAAACTCACCACCACGGCAGCCGCCAGAATAGCCGCCAGCGCCGTGGTACCAGCCTGCTGCGCCAGTACCCACACCAGCCAGCCGAAAGCGCCGAACATGGGAAAAGCCAGCCCGCGTTTAAGCGTATTCATCCATGCGCCGGGGCGCGGCAGCCATTTGCCGAGCGCCGGAAACAGTGAAATCAGCGTAAACGGCGCGGTAAAACCGAGCGCCAGGGCGATAAATATCGCCAGCGCCACGGCGGGTGGTTGCACCAGCGCGTAGCCGATGGCGCCCGCCATAAAGGGGGCGGCGCATGGGGTGGCGACAATGATCGAGAGCGCACCGGTCAGCGCCGCGCGCAGAAATGCCCCGCGTTGTAGGGTTATCTCGCCAGCGCGTTGCACCGACAGACCAACCTCAAATACGCCGAGCAAATTGAGTGCCGCGCCCAGAATAATCAGCGCCAGAAAAGCGATCACCAGCGGCGATTGCAACTGAAAGCCCCAGCCCACGGCGGTTCCCCCGGCGCGTAACGCCAGCAAGACGCCCGCAAGCGCCAGCATGGTCAGCACACAGCCGAGCAAAAAGCCAAGACCCTCTTTACGGGTTTGTGCCGGGCTTTGCGTATGGCGCAACAGCCCCAGCGCTTTCAGCGAGATAATCGGAAACACACAGGGCATAAAGTTGAGAATAATGCCGCCTGCGAAGGCGGCGAGCATGGCGGTTAACATAGCGATTCTCTGATGGATAAAAGAAGATTAACGGCCCCGTTTACGAATGCGCGTTGGCATACTGTTTCACCGCTTCCATCGTTTTCTGAATATGCGTCTCCGGGTTTCTGTCAGTGTAGCTCAGCAGGATTTTGCCATCGGGTGCAATCACATAGGAGGTGCGATCCGAGAGGGTTTTGCCATTCATTTTCATCAACGAGTCATATTGCGCCGCCACTTTTGCGCCTGGATCGGCGGTGACGGTGAATTTATCGCGACACTCCAGTTTGGAGAATTCATCCACCTGGTCGGTGTTGCCAGCCGTCACGCCCACCACTGTCGCGCCCAGTTTTTTGAAATCATCCGTCGCCTCGGCGAAGGCGTGCGCTTCAATGGTACAACCCTTGCTGAACGCCGCCGGGAAGAAGTAAAGCACCACCGGGCCTTTTTGCAGCGCCTGTTGCAACGAGAAGGTGAGCGGCTTTCCAGCCAGCGCGCCTTGCAGTTTAAAATCGGGCGCTTGCGAACCGGTGGGCAGGGCTGCGTGGGCATTGGCGAGGTTCAACAGTGCAGCGGCGGTGAGACTGAGAACGAGTTTTTTCATCGGGATCATGTTGCGCTCCTGTAGGGGAAATAAATTAACGCTCAAAGACAGTTCGTTCGAATGCCGGCAAAAGTTTCGCGCAGCGTTAAAAAAATAGCGTTATTTTGCTGCCAGGCGTGGTGCTTAATGATGAGTGATGCGCATTTTTAAGGTGTGAGGGAAAATAATATCAATGAAATATCTGAATTGGTTAAAATGACAAAGAGTGGCCGGGTTTCAAATGAAAATTACCAATTTAGCCTTGTTTGTCATATGATTACAGCCCTCAGGGGACAGCGATAAAGCGCATGGAATGCGGAGGCGTTAATTCTGGCTTTATTCTCATATGCTACATTTAAGAGGCTTTCCTCTGGCCTGATGGCTCATCTTTTAACTTCCTTGTATGACGCTGGAAAACTTTAATGCTTTATAACTCTGCCGTTAAAAAAGGGAGTTTGTTGCGCCGTTATAATCGGCTGCTTTCCCGTTATAACACCCACCGTCATGAAGTGTCGCTGGCGCAAATCGCCGATACGCTCGCCTGCACAGCGCGCTATGCACGTTCGCTATTGCATGAAATGCAGGAAGAGGGCTGGCTGGTGTGGAATTCGCGTCCGGGGCGCGGCGCGCTGGGCGTGTTGCAATGCCGTATGAATGCGGCGGCGCTGGAAACCCTGTTGGCGGGGGAATATCCGACATCTGAAGCAGAAACGACATCCGTTCAGGCGCAGCCGCACTATTCCAGCGACGGTTTTCGCTATTTAATCTCTTTTTACCGGCCGCTGCTGGCGCCCATTCCGTCTATCCACACCGATCGCGCCGGGCGGCATATTTTGCAAATGGTGCATGCCGGGCTGACGCGTCATATTCCTGAGCAGGTCGCGCCCATTCCCGGCCTCGCCCATACCATCACCAGCAGTGAAGATGGCTTACGCTGGCGTTTTGTTCTGCGTCGCGGCCTGGTCTGGCATAACGGCGAACCTGTTCTGCCTGAGCAGCTTCGGCAGACGCTTGCGCGCTATGCCGGTGGTCCTGGGCTGCCGCATGTTATTGACGTGAAATGTGACAATTATGTGCTGACGATGCAGCTGGGCCAACGGGATAACATGCTGCTTTATCGGCTGGCAAACCCGGTGTATGCGCTGCCGCATCCGCGCAACGGCTCCATTGGCCTGGGGCCGTTTAAAGTGAGCGAGCACTCCAGTACGCAACTGGTGTTAAGACGTTTTTCCGCCTGGTATGGCGAAACGCCGCAGGCATCGGAGATTGTTTACAGCACGCCGCTCAGCGTCTCCCCGCTGCCTGCGCTGGTACGCATGGATACGCCCCAGTCATTGATTACACCCGAAGCGATGGCCGAGCGGGATAATGCCGATGCCTTTTATTATGTGACCTTCAACCAGGCGCGCGGACGCTTAAACGCGCAGCAGCAGGCATTTATCCGGCGGGTTGCGCGTAGCATTAGCGCAGGCTTGATCGAGCGGGAGGATACGCTGGGTCCGCTGCCGGAGTGGCTGCAGCCAACCGCCGAACCGGAAGTGCAGGCGCTACTGCCAGATAGCCTGAATCTTGTCTATTTCCGCTCAACAGAAATGCGCAAGCTGGTGGATGAGCTGGCGAAAAGCCTGCGGTATCGCGGCTGTAAAGTGACGCTGACGCCGATAAGCGTTACCCACTGGTTATTGCAGGATAAAAACTGGGCGGAGCAGGATATCTGCATGGGGTTTCTGCGTTTCGAGCAGCATGACGCGTTCAGCATGGAGGAGCGCTACCGTCACAGCGTGATGTGGGCCTGGTTTTGGGGAGAAGCCATCTGGCGGCGCGGTATCCGCATTCTTGATCGTATTAACGCCGGGCCGGCGGAGCGCTACAGCCGACGCGTCAAACGATTGATGCGCTATCTCAGCGATCACCGCTGGATCGTGCCGCTGCTCGCGCAACGCTACCGGCTGGTGACGCCCGCCAGCGTGCAGGGCGTTTTTTGCTATCCGCAGAGCTGGCCTGATTACACGCGGCTGTGGACGGACGAGGTGCAGCATGTCCAGAACACACAACAACCTCATGAGTAGCTTTTCTGGATTAAAATATCGCAGTTTGTGTTTGATGTAGAGTTTAAAATCGGAAATTGGCGGGGAAATTTAACGCCATCGATACTAATTACTACTGCGTGGTGTAGGTTTTGCTGTTTTTCCCAGAAAAATTTAAATATAACAGTAGGTTATGTTGTTAACATCACAGAAAGCAGAAACTGGACGATTAAAAAAGATACGGTAGAATACGCCTCCGCAGCCATTGCAAAACGGGCTTCTCTCTATTTTTTCGCTGATAAGATAAAACTGTAAAAATATATCCGTTAAGTTGATGAATGGATATTTTTATGATGCGTTATCTCGCCTGCTTTTGAATGTTAGCGATCCCCATTTCTGATATTTCTATTTTTCCCCTGTCATTCTTTTCCGCATTTCTGTTTTTATGTTGTATAGCCAAAAAATATCTTTCCTTTACCGTTCTTCTTGTATCTTTTGACACTATTCCTTGATTGTTGTTTCTAACTTCATGAAAAAATGGCAAAAAAAATGCCACTCAAGGTGGCAATCGAAATAGTGGTTTTACATCACATATGACAACTAATGTACTGTCTAATTGCCACAGTAATATAGTTTAGTCACCAGGTTTCCCGACATGTGGCAACTAAAGAACACGCCTTTCATCGAGAGGGTATTTAAGCAAAGCACCATTCAGAATGAACCGGTAAAACGTCCTGTTGCATTGCTTGAATGTATTCTCGCTATTTTTGATGCGTTCGTAAATAGCCTTTTTTCTGCCGATTGATTTATCGGAGGCGGAAAAAGCAGCTCAAAAATTCCCTGCTAAAAAAGTGCCAATTATTTACTCTGACAGCCCCCCGCTCAGGCAGCATTTTTAACCGGAAAAAAAGGATCTAAATCAGCGCTTTTGATTTTTAATGCGACCGACCTCACATTCATCGCCAAAATCCATGAAACATTTTGAAACATTTTTGTTAGGGGAAGCGCTGAGAACGGCTTTCTGCGCGGGTTTATCGCTAAGACTAGTACGAAGACGACTTACGCTTATGGTCAAATAAACGGCGCAGAGGATTGTGCTATGGATGAGGGCCATAAAACAGAACCGAAGCGCGCGACGGTAAGCCTCAATCGTCCAGACAATCGCTGAAGGCAAAAATGGATGCCATGACGCTACGTAGAATAAACCACCGAAACTAAACGCCAGCTAACAGCAAAGAAGAAAAGTGCGAATTTAAGCGTCTGAATGCCGCGCATAGGAAAATGCCGCCAGCTTACGGCGACGAAGGAGAGATGCTGGTTTAACCATCGACTACGCGCATAACATCACGCAGAACAACTACCGGAACTGAACGCCCGCTTACGGCGCCGAAGAAGAGATCCTGGTTTAGTTATCGACAACGCGCATAACATCACGCAGAACAAACTACCGGAACTGAACACCAGCTTGCTGCACCGGAGGAGAGATCATGGTTTAACCATCGACAACGCGCATCACGCTATGCAGAACAAACCACCGGAACTGAACGCCAGCTTACGGTACAGAAGAAACGATCTGGTTAGACATCGACAACGCGCATCACGCCAGGCAGAACAAACCACCGCAACTGAACGCCAGCTTACGGTACAGAAGAAACGATCTGGTTAGCCATTAACAACGTGCATAACAGCGCGCAGAAAAAGCAGACGGAATGAAATGTCAGCCTGCAACCCGCAAACAAAGTCAGTCACGGCGTCGACAGGCTACGCGAAACGAATAGAGGAAAGGGGGCGCAGAAAACGACGTAAAGGCGTTCAGGGAAAGCGCGTCAGGCGCAATGCGGGAAGCACATGCACAACATACTCACCAGACCCGGAAAAGAGGAGGGATTCCGGGTCTGGTGCGGGGAACAACACGGGCGCGCAAGACGCCATAACGCTGTGTTAATGCTGAATGTTGCACGCAGAAGAGACCGCATTAAACAGAAATGCGGTAAACATTACCCGAAGCATCATTGCTGCGGTTGCCGCTTTCGCCATACAGCTGCGCGGTTGCGGTCGTCTGGCTGACAATCTTTTTGAAGTCGTTCATCTTCTTCATATGCATGTTCAGCAACTGATAGCTTTTTTGATTGAGCTCAGCAGATTTTCGCACCACCACGGTAATACGATCCCAAAGCGTGGCCAGTTCGGAGTGGCGCGGGTAGGGAAACGTCAACTGATGCTGTTTCTCTTCCTGTTTACGCTGCTCATCGTAGAAGTTAATCGCTGACAACAAACGGCTCTTGTTGTCGGAGATCACTTGCAGTGAAACCGGGTTTATCTGGGCGCGGCTAAGCTGGCCAATTTCTTCTACCAGGGTCGCTTCAAGTTCACCCAGCAGCGTATACAGTTTGTTCAGAATTACGGGTAAGTTTTCCATCATTCACATGCATGTTGAGATTATGAGAATCGAAAGATGTCGCGTACCAACGCGCTGGCGATTTTATCGCTGTCGAGGTGGAGTTCACCTGCATCCATCTTCGCTTTAATGGCGGCAAGACGTTCCGTATTAACATCACGGCTGCCGTCATTTTTAATTTGCTGCGTCAGCTGGCTGAGTTTGACCTGCGTGCCGGCCTGCTGGGCGTCTGTTTTCCCCGATTGCGCTGCCTCATCATTCATAACTCTGGTCTCAACGGGTTGTTGTTGAGTGCCGGCTGCCTGAATGGGATTGGCCTGGCGGGTGCGTTCAATGTTCATACGGATCCTGGTTTTCTATGCGGTGGCTCTGTATTAAAGATATCGGCACGGGGAAAATAAAACTGAAATCAGTTCGACAGGCTAATGCTCACTTGTCCTTGTCCTGTTACGGTGGCGACCACCACCTGGCCGGTTCGGGTCTGTACTCTGACGCTTTCATCGAGCGCTGCGTTATCCAGCGCTTTACCTTTGGCGTGGATCAGAAAACCGTCACCCGGCGCGGTAATTTCGACGGTGCGATTAGCAATAACGGCCCAGCTGCGGCGCAGCTGATTTTCTGCCAGCGGCGATCCCGGTTGAATGATGCGCGTGGGCGTGCTGCCAATAATGCTCTGCGGATCAAGCAATAACCCGGCCGGTAAACGATCCAGTTCACCACTCACGGGCTGGATATCCTCTGCGCCAATAATCTGCCCCGGTTTCAGCGTCTGCGCTGCCACCCAGTACCTGCCGGTGGCACTAATCTGAATCTGAATGAACTGCTGTTTTTTGCCGCATTTGGCTATCACGCTGCGCCGACCCGTCAGGCGCACAGAGCGGCCCGAAAGCCGTAAATCTGGCTGGGCGCATAATGCGGCGAGTTTAGTCGCGGGAGTAAGAATTTTAATGCGCAGCTGTGGCTGATTCTCCGCTTCTTTATTGTTCGCGGCCAGCAAGGTGGCGATGCGGGCTTCGAGATCGCTATTTTCCGGCGCGCTGGCAAAAGCCGGTGAGAACGGGCAGCAGAGCGCGAAAATCACGATAAGCGACCGGATAAGGAGCTGCGGCATAATGAGGTAAACCTGCCTTATAATATAAAGAAACAATAGGATTAATATTTTTTTAATTGTAATTCAGGATGGACATTTTCTTATCTATTAAATGCCGTCAGTTTTGACAGCATTTCACTGCATTGCTATTTCAACTTTTAAATATAAGCTTCTTTTCGGCAAATTAAGCGAAAGTGAACTGGCTAAATGCGTCAACTTCTGTCGGATTTTTAAGGTATAGATTTATTAGGTTGTCTCTTAGACTATGCCCCGTAATCAATTCAGAAGTAAGCGAGTCATTTCATGTTTGATAAACTTGATAATGAATTGCGTTTCCAGCAGCAGGCGTTAAGCCTGATGTCGCGGCGGCAGGATATTTTAGCGTCCAATATCGCAAATGCCGATACGCCGGGATACAAGGCGCGAGATATTGATTTTTCGAAAGAATTGAAAAATGCAATGCAGCAGGAAACGCGTCATCCATTAACACTAAGTTTAACCGCCGGGAAACATATTCCTGGCGTAGCGCCGAAAACGGACAATCGACAATTACTTTATCGTATTCCCGATCAGCCACGAGCTGATGGAAACACTGTCGATATGGATCGTGAACGCGTTAATTTTGCTGACAACAATGTCAAATATCAGACGAGTCTAACGATTCTCGGCGCTCAAATAAAAGGTTTAACGAGTGCCCTTAACCAAGGTCAATAATTTTCATGTCGCTGTTTAGTGTTTTCGATATTTCAGGTTCGGCTATGGCCGCCCAATCAAAAAGACTTAACGTCAGTGCCAGCAATATGGCGAACGCCGACAGTATTGCCGGCCCGGATGGTAAACCGTACCGCGCGCGTTCGGTGGTGTTCAATGTCGATAACTCCACCGGTCAGGAGATTGGCGGCGTGAAAGTGAGCGGCGTTACGGAATCCACTGCGCCGGACAGACTGGTTTATGAACCCGCAAACCCACTGGCGGACGACAAAGGTTATGTCCATATGCCGAACGTCGATGTGGTGGGTGAAATGGTCAACACCATTTCGGCATCCCGCAGCTATCAGGCCAACGTCGAAGTGATGAACTCGGCGAAGAACCTGATGCTGAAAACGCTGACTCTGGGCCAGTAAGGATTAAAGAATGGCAATTTCACCGGTCATGACCCAAAGCGCCGCGACGACGAAAACCACCTCCTCGTCGGGCACCAGTAACACCAATACCACCAGTTCTTCGAGTGTCGGTACCGGCTCCAGCGCCGACGACCTGCTGAATAACTTTATGACGCTGCTGGTGGCGCAGATGCAAAACCAGGATCCCACCAGCCCAATGGACAACAACCAGCTGACTGCTCAGCTGGCGCAGTTCAACACGGCGGCGGGCGTCGAGCAGCTCAACAGCACCATGAACAGCATGGGTACGCTGGTCGCCAGTATGCAGCAGATGAACTCCGCTGACTGGGTAGGGCGCGACATCATGGTTGAAGGCGAACCTTCAGTTTCCACCGCCACGGACGGAAACCAGAAAGTCGGGGTTTCCCTGAACAGCCCGGCGGATGAAGTCACCGTCACGCTGACCGATCCGGCCGGTAACGCCTATACCGCGAAGCTGAAAAATGTGGAAGCGGGCGTGCATCAGTACTCGCTGGATGATTTTGACGATTTCCAGCCGAGCGATCCGCGCTTGCAGGCCGACACGAACTTCAAAGTGTCGTTCTCCGCCACCAACGCCGACGGCAGCACGCCAACCATTACCGCGCTGAAACCGGCGAAAGTGCAGAGCGTCTCCTTCACCAACTCAGGCGCGGTGCTGCAACTGGGTGTTAATGGTACCGCCTCGCTGAGTGACGTTTACCTCATCGAGTAATTTTTAGTTTGGATTTTGCGCAACCTGCGCACAGGAATTTATCACATGGGTTTTTCTCAAGGTCTTAGTGGATTAAACGCCTCATCACAGGCGCTGGATGTTGTAGGTAACAACATCGCCAACTCACAAACGGTCGGTTTTAAATCAGGTTCTGTGGCTTTCGCCGATGTGTTTGCCGGTTCTCAGGTCGGCATGGGCGTACAGGTTGCTGGCGTAAACCAGAACTTCAGCGATGGCGTACTTGGCGCAGGCAGCAGCCCGCTGGATATGGGTATCCAGGGCAATGGCTTCTTCCGCATGGTGACCGAAGCGGGTCGCGTATTTTACAGCCGTAACGGCCAGTTCCAGACCGATGAAAATGGCTACGTCGTCAATAACCAGGGCATGCGCCTGACGGGTTACATGGCTACGGGTACACCGCCTGCGATCCAGCAGGGCGCGCCGGTCGGGCCGATTCAGATCCCGACCGGGCAGATGCCGGCTCGCGCCTCTGACGCGGGTTCCATTTCCGGTAACCTGGATTCCGGTAACGAGATTGTCACGGTTACGCCTTTCGATCCGGCAGATGGCGACTCTTACACCTATTCCACCCAGGTTAACGCTTATGACAGCCTGGGCAACGAGCACGCGATCAACGTCTATTACGTGAAAACGGCGGATAACCAGTGGACGGCCTACTCCGTCGACTCCACGTCGCCGGGCACCACCAGCTCCGTCAACCTGACGTTTGATACCTCCGGCAAGCTCACCACCAACCCGGCGAACCTGCCGGTTGCGGGCGCGGCTTACCAGGGTGGCGCGGCGCTGAATTTCAACCTCGATCTCTCTGGTCTTTCTCAGCAGGCGTCTGAAAACACCATGGACAGCCCGAGCACCACCGGCTACCCGCCGGGACTGATGAACGGCTACACCGTGGGTGATAACGGCCAGATCATCGCCTCTTACAGCAATGGTGAAAACCAGTTGCTGGGTCAGGTGGTGCTGAGCAACTTCACCAATCCGGGTGGTCTTCAGTCAGCGGGCAATAACTGCTGGACGGAAACCCCGGAATCCGGTCAGCCGGTCATTGGTATTGCCGACACCGGTAACCTGGGTTCGCTGCGCGGCAACATGCTGGAAGCCTCAAACGTGGATCTGAGTAAAGAGATGGTGAACATGATTGTTTACCAGCGTAACTACCAGTCCAACTCTCAGACCATCAAGACCCAGTCTGAGCTTCTGCAAACGCTGGTTAACCTGGGTTAAGAGTAGCGCCTCATGGATCACGCGATTTATACCGCAATGGGGGCCGCAAACGCGGCCCTTAACCGCCAGGCGGTGACCTCTAACAACCTGGCGAATGCTTCTACCACCGGTTTTCGTGCGCAGATCGCGGCGTTTCGCGCGATCCCTGTGCAGGGGCCGTCGATAGAAACCCGCACGATGGTGGCCGAATCCACGCCATTTAGCGACAACACCATGGGCACGATGCAGGCCACCGGGCGCAGCCTGGATGTCGCCATGCCGCAAAACGGCTGGCTGGCAGTGCAGTTGCCCGATGGCAGTGAAGGCTACACCAAAGATGGCAACATCGAAGTGGATGCCGAAGGCCAGTTGCGGGTGCGCGGTATGCCGCTGCTCGGTGACGGCGGCCCGGTAGCTGTACCGCCGCAGGCGGAACTGACTATCGCGGCGGACGGCACCATCACCGCGCTGGGCGCAGGCGATGAGCCTTCAGCGCTGGCGCAGGTGGCGCGCCTGAAAATGGTTAACGCCACACCAAACACGCTGAAACATGGCGATGACGGTCTGTTTCATGTCGCCGATCCGGCAGCGGCACAAGTACTTCCCGCTGATGCGGATCTGCGCTTGATGCCCGGCATGCTGGAAGGCAGCAACGTCAGCCCGGTGAAATCGATGGTGGACATGATCGCCACCGCCCGCGGTTTTGACATGAACATGAAAGTCATCACCACCGTTGATGATAACGAACAAAAAGCTAACCAGTTACTGAGCGCCGGTTAAGCCCCGATAAGGAGAAATAGACCATGATCCGTTCTTTATGGATTGCGAAAACCGGCCTTGAAGCCCAGCAAACCAATATGGATGTGATTTCCAACAACCTGGCGAACGTCAGCACCAACGGCTTTAAACGCCAGCGTGCGGTATTTGAAGATCTGATTTATCAGACCTTACGCCAGCCGGGCGCGCAGTCTTCCGAGCAGACCACCATCCCTTCTGGTTTACAGCTGGGTACCGGTGTTCGCCCGGTTGCGACCGAGCGCATTCACAGCCAGGGCAGCCTGACGCAGACCAACAACAGCAAAGACGTCGCCATTCAGGGCAGCGGTTTCTTCCAGGTTCAGTTACCGGATGGCACCACCGCCTATACCCGCGACGGCTCGTTCCAGTTTGACCAGAACGGACAGCTGGTGACCTCCAGCGGTTATCAGGTGCAACCGGCGATCACTATCCCGCAGGACGCGCAAAGCCTGACCATCGGTAACGACGGTATTGTCAGCGTAACCGTGCCGGGGCAGACCGCGCCGCAGCAGGTTGGTCAGCTAACGCTGAGCTCATTTATCAATGATTCCGGCCTCGAAAGCATAGGTGAAAACCTGTATCGCGAAACGCAATCGTCTGGCGCACCGAATGAATCCACACCGGGTTTAAACGGCGCGGGAACCCTGAAACAGGGCTACGTCGAAACCTCGAACGTTAACGTCGCAGAAGAGCTGGTCAATATGATCCAGACCCAGCGCGCCTACGAAATTAACAGTAAAGCGGTGTCGACGTCTGACCAGATGCTGCAACGACTGACTCAACTTTGATCCCTGGCCGCGGGCATCGCTCGCGGCTGCTTTACCTGTAGTGAATGAAATGACCAATCTCCCTTGCTCTGTACGTACGCTTTGTCGTTTAGCAACGACTTTCATGCTGATTTCCGTGGTTACCGGCTGCGCCTACATTCCGCAAAAACCGTTGGTGGGGGGCGAAACCTCCGCTATGCCCGCACCGGTCGCCGCCGCTACCGCGAATGGCTCGATTTTTCAGACAGGGCAGGCGATGAATTATGGTTATCAACCGATGTTTGAAGACCGCCGCCCACGCAACGTAGGCGACACGCTGACCATTGCGCTGCAAGAAAACGTCAGCGCCAGTAAGAGTTCCTCGGCGAGTGCCTCGCGTGACGGCTCCACCGATGTCGGCGTCGCCGGCGTACCCGGTTTTATGGCCGGTCTGGTGGGCAACGGTAAAGCCGATGCGTCCATCAGTGGAACGAATGATTTCGCCGGGAAAGGCGGCGCGGCGGCGAAAAATACCTTTAGCGGCACCATCACCGTGACGGTGAAACAGGTGCTGGAAAACGGCAACCTGGCGGTTGTCGGCGAAAAACAGATTGCGATTAACCAAGGGACTGAGTTTATCCGCTTCTCCGGCATCGTGAACCCGCGCACCATCAGCGCCAGCAACACCGTTATCTCCACCCAGGTGGCAGATGCGCGTATCGAGTATGTCGGTAATGGCTATATCAACGAAGCGCAGCAAATGGGCTGGCTGCAGCGCATGTTCCTTAACCTTTCTCCTTTTTGATTGATGATGAAAACGAATCTCTTAACCCGTGGCCTTGCGCTGTTGTGCTGTCTGTCGGCGCTGGTCGCCGGGCAGGCCAGCGCGGAGCGCATTCGCGATATCACCACCCTGCAAGGGGTACGCGGCAACTCCCTGATGGGCTATGGCCTGGTTGTCGGGCTTGATGGTACTGGCGACCAGACCATGCAGACACCGTTTACCACCCAGAGCCTGAACAACATGCTCTCACAGCTCGGTATCACCGTGCCGGCGGGCGTGAATATGCAGCTCAAAAACGTTGCGGCGGTAATGGTGACGGCGGAACTGCCGCCGTTTGCCCGCGCCGGTCAGCAGATTGACGTGGTGGTTTCCTCAATGGGTAACGCCAAAAGCCTGCGCGGCGGCACGCTGCTGATGACTCCGCTGAAGGGCGCGGATAGCCAGATTTATGCGCTGGCGCAGGGGAACCTGTTGGTTTCCGGCGCAGGCGCGCAGGCCGGTGGCAACCGGGTGCAGGTCAACCAGCTTAATGGCGCACGCATCAGCGGTGGCGCGACGGTTGAACGTGAAGTGCCGTCGAACTTTGCCGCTCAAGGCTCGCTTAAACTCCAGCTTAATGAAGATGATTTCACCGTGGCACAACAGGTGAGCGATGCGATCAACCGCCGTTACGCAGGCGCCGCATTTGCGGAAGATGCGCGCACCATTAGCCTGCGCGCACCTGCCGACAGCGCCGCGCGCGTGCGCTTCCTTGCGGCGGTGCAGGATATTCCGTTGCGCGTGGATGCCGGTGATGCGCGAATCATCATCAACTCGCGTACCGGATCGGTGGTGATGAACCGCCATGTTTCGCTGGATTCCTGTGCGGTTGCGCAGGGTGATCTGACGGTAGAAGTCGCCAACAACACCCAGGTGAACCAGCCGAATACGCCGCTGGCAGGTGGGCAAACGGTAGTCACGCAGAACACGCAGCTTTCCGTGCGTGAGCAAAACGGCTCGCTGCAACGCGTGAACACCAGCACCGATTTGAACAATGTGGTGCGGGCGTTAAACAACCTTGGCGCAACGCCGAATGATTTGATGGCGATCCTGCAATCGATGAAAACCGCAGGCTGCCTGCATGCGCGTCTGGAGATTAACTGATGATCGGCCCGGCAATGACTCAAGGGGCGGCGTTTGACGCGCACAGCCTCGACAAACTGAAACTGGCCGCCCACAACGACTCCCCGGATGCGTTAAAGGCGGTGGCGAAGCAGATGGAAGGCTTGTTCGTGCAGATGATGCTCAAGAGCATGCGCCAGGCCTCCTTCAAAGACGGGCTGTTCAATACGCAGCAGTCGGAGATGTTTACCTCGATGTATGACCAGCAGTTGTCGCAGAACATCGCCGAAAAAGGAAAAATGGGTTTTGCCGATCTGATGGTGCAACAACTGACCGGCAAACCCGCCTCAACAGTGGAAAATGTCACAGCGACGCGTGAAGTGCCGCTTAATATCAGCCCGGCACGCTTTATCAGCGTGCCGCTGCGTTTGCAGCCGGTCGACCCTGAAGAACAGCAGGCAGAAAAAACCGCCACGCCGCAGCCGGAAATTGCCGCCGTTCCTGGCGGCAGCTTTATTTCCCGCATGATGGGGCCTGCGATGGCGGTCGCGCGTTTAAGCGGTATTCCGCATCAGTTAATTATTGCCCAGGCGGCGCTGGAATCCGGTTGGGGTAAACGCGAAATTATGACCAGCGATGGTAAACCGAGTCATAACTTATTTGGCGTGAAAGCCACGGCGGATTGGGACGGTGAAACTACCGAAATTACCACCACCGAATATGAAAATGGCACCGCGCAGAAAATAAGGGACAAATTTAAAGTCTATTCCTCTTATACCGAAGCGCTGGAAGATTATACGTCGTTAATTAGTCGTAGCCCGCGTTATAAAAATGTTGTGAAATCTGAATCGCCGGAAATAGCGGCAAAAGCGTTGCAGTCTGCCGGATATGCAACCGATCCCGCGTATGCGAAAAAATTGATCAGCATCATTCAGCAAGTGAAGAATAACGTCAATCAGGCGGCTGAAGCCTATTCGACAGATTTTTCTTCATTATTTTAACCGTCAGGCTTTAGTGAAATTTTGTAAGGCCGATAAATATAAGAGAGCGCTACTTTTATCAGGGGCGTCTTACCTCCTCCTCTGGTTAGGATCGATAACATATGAATTTAATCAATCTGGCCCAGAATGGGCTTAACGCTGCGCAGAACGCATTGAATGTGGTGGGGAATAACCTGTCAAATGCGACCACCGCAGGATATAGCCGCCAGAATATTATCCTGGGCGAAGCGGGTGGCAAATCCACCAATTATGGTTTCTTCGGCTATGGCGTAAAAGTGGGCGACGTTCAGCGTGCTTATAATGGTTTTATGACCAATCAGGTACGCGGCGCGGCAACGGAATTTTATTCCCTGAATAGCCGTTACGAGCAGGTTAGCCAAATTGATAACATGCTTGGCGACAGCACCAACAATATTTCCGTGACCATGGACAATTTATTCGAAGCCATGGAATCGGTAAGTAAAGACCCGGTTGATCCGGCAGCTCGCCAGGGGGTTATGGCTGAATTTAATGCGATTGCCAACCAATATCGCAGCAACAGCAAAACATTAAATGGTCTGGAACAGAGCACCAACACGCAAATTGAACAGACCGTTGATGATATTAACTCCTATACCAAACAGCTGGCGTCGCTGAATAAGCAAATTGAAAAGATCCACGGTCAGACCGGCGGTATGCCTGCGGATTTACTCGATCAGCGTGACCAGATATTAGGCCAGCTGAGCGAGAAGATCGGTATTAAGGTGACAGAAAATACCGATACCGGCGCAGTCAGCGTTTCCATGCAAAACGGTATGTCGCTGGTGAGCGGCGGCAAATCCTATGAACTGCAGGCCAGTGCCTCTGAAAGCGACCCGGCAAAAACCGTGGTGGCGTACGTTGACGCTTCAGGCAACGCTCTGCCGCTCGACGAAGGGAAAACCACCGGTGCGCTGGGCGGGCTGTTCAAATTCCGCAATGAAGATCTGGTTTCCGCGCGCGATCAGCTGAACCAGCTGGCGCTGCAAATGGCCAACAAATTCAACGAAGCGAATGCGCAGGGTTACGACCTCGACGGCAACGCGGGCGGCGATATTTTTAACATCGGTCAACCGCAAGCGGTCGGCAATATCAATAACGCGGGCACCGGTTCACTGGATGTCAGCTTTGCCGATATCCCGTCGGTGAAATCGGAAGACTACCAGCTGACTTTTAACGGGCCGGGCAGCACCGACTGGACTATCACCACTGCGGATGGCCGCGCTATCACGCCGACCATTGGCACTAATGGTGAACTGGAATTCGAAGGGATCTCCATTACCCCAGGCGGCACACCGCAGCCGGGCGACAGCTTCTCGCTGAACCCGACCGACGGCGCGGCAGATAACATCACCGTGGCGATCACCGATGGCGATCAGATTGCGGCGGCGAAATCCCCCGATCCTGACGACCAGAGCGATAACGAGAACATCCTGGCGATGATTGGCATCAAGGATGAAGAAGTGGTTGACGGCAAGACGCTGTCGGGCGCTTACGCAAGCCTTGTCAGCTCCGTCGGCGCCTCGGTGAGCGCGCTGAAAGCGGACATGTCTACCTCAGCGAATGTGTATGACCAGTGGGCGCTTCAGCAGCAGTCGGTTTCGGGTGTTGATATCACTGAAGAGTACGTCAATTTGCAGATGTTCTCTCAGTATTACCAGGCGAACGCGCAGGTTTTACAGACTGCGAACACCCTGTTCGACACGTTGTTAAGTATTCGCTAAGTACGCCCGGTTTACCGGGCCACTCAATGAAAAGTCAGGAATAAACGATGCGTCTTAGCACCAGTTACATGTTTCAAAACCGTATTGATAGCCTGTCAGATGCCATGACCGGCTATAACGATCTGTCCACGCGTCTTTCAGCCGGGCAGACGCTGCTGAAGCCTTCCGACGATCCAACGGGCGCGTCGCAGGCGGTCATTTTGCAGAACGCGTTATCCAGAATGAGCCAGTACGACACGGCGCGCACCTACGCGCAGGATGCGCTGGGCCAGGAAGATAACACGCTGGATTCTATCTCTAATCTGCTGTCTGAAAATTTGTCGCAGAAAATTGTCGCCGGTGGTAACGGCGCGTACTCCGATGAGGATCGCGCGGCGCTGGCGCAGGAGTTGCAAGGTATTCGCGATAACTTGCTGGATCTGGCGAACACCAAAAACAGCGACGGGCGCTACATTTTTGCCGGTTACAAAACCGGGGCGGCGCCTTTCCAGAAAGACGGCACCTATGTCGGCGGTGATACCGCGATGACACAGGTCGTTTCCGACAGCACCGAAATGCAGGTTGGTCATACGGGCGACGATATCTTTTTGAGCGGTTCGCCGGACGATCTGTTTAAAGCGCTGGACGCGGCCATTACGCAACTGCAGCAGCCCATTACCAGCGATGCCGATCGTCAGGCTTTGCAGGATACGCTGGACAGCACCAATATCAGCATCAAGAAAAACATTGATAACCTCGGTAAGGTGCGCGCCACCGTCGGGACCAATATGCAACAACTGGAAGCCCTGGGCTTTAGTTCCGAAGCGCAAAATATCAATGTGCAAAGCCGGTTGCAGGAAACATTAGGTTCGGATTGGGATTCAATGATTACGCTGTTGTCGCAATCAAAGATGTCAGAGTTTGCGCTTAATTCGTCCATGACCGTATTTCAGTCGATGCAGCAGCTATCAATTTTTAATTTTGTGGGTTAACCCGATTCAGGCCCGTCATTATTGACGGGTTTTTATTCATCTCGCATGTGTGCATGGAATGCCTGCAGAAAGGTATTTCACCGTGTTCTCAATTAGTTAGGTTTCGTTATGTTTAAAGACTTAAAAATATCCACCGGGATTAATATCCTGTTTGGGTTGTTAATTGCTTGTATTATCCTGGTCTCCGCTTATTCGTTGACCAGTGCACGTTCGTCAGCCGATAACTTCGATGACGCGGTGATGACCAACGAAAATATCGATATGCTCAATAGTTCGATCGTTGGAATAACCGGTGCTGTGGCGCAGATTAATGCCGGTATGTTGGCAACGATGATCAACCAACCGATAGAACAAAGTGATATCGACCGCGCGAAAACAATGCTGTCGAATGCGGAAAAGCAGATGGACAAATTTATTTCCACGCCTTTCCAGACCGACGAAGAAACGACAATCGCCGCGGATATCAAAAAACGTTTTGATATCGTCATGGCGAGCGCGCAGCGGAAAATTACCTTTATTAAAAACCCGACCGCTTATGATCGTGATGTGGTTGATGAGGCTAAACAGCGTGTCGCGCTGCAAGAGGCATCTGAACAATATTTAGTCTTTGCCGAGCATCTGATCACCAATTTTAGCGAAACATCACATAATGACACCCAGCGTATGACCTTCTTCGCGTTCTTTGCTCTGGCTCTGGCGATCATTAGCGCGGTGGGTTCCCGTATCTGGCTGAAACGCACTATTTTCAACCGTCTGCAGCAGGCTGTTGTCTCCTTCCAGGCTATTGCTGGCGGCAACCTGAGCAACAAAATTGACATTGGCGCGCAGAACGAAATCGGCCAAATGTTGCAGGAAGTGGAGCATATGCGCCAGTCGCTGACCGACACGGTGTACGGTATTCGTAATGGCGTGAAGCAGATTTACTCCAATGCCCAGGAAATCGCGACCAGCAACAACGATCTCTCTTCGCGTACTGAACAGCAGGCTTCTGCACTGCAGGAAACCGCGGCCAGCATGGAAGAGCTGAAAATCACGGTTCGTCAGAACGCCGATAACGCCCACAGCGCTCAGCAACTGGCAGAAAGCGCCAGCGCCAGCGCGCAGAAAGGCGGCGAAGTGATGATCAATCTTGATAAGATCATGACGGAAATTACGGCGAACTCCCGCCAGATTGCCGACATCAACAGCGTGATCGATAGCATTGCTAACCAGACCAACATCCTGGCGCTTAACGCGGCGGTTGAAGCGGCGCGTGCCGGTGAACAGGGTCGTGGTTTTGCGGTGGTTGCCGGTGAAGTGCGTAACCTGGCGAAACGCAGCGCCGATGCGGCGAAAGAGATCCGCCAATTGATCAACACCTGTGTTGCCAATATGAATATCGGTTCCCAGGAAGTTGAACTGGCCGGTTCTTCAATGCAGGAAATTGTGAAATCTGTTATTCAGGTAACCGACATTATGGCGGAAATTACCTCGGCATCGGATGAGCAAAGCACCGGTATTAACCAGATTGCGCAGGCCGTTAATGAAATGGATCTGGTCACGCAGCAGAACGCCAGCATGGTTGAGAATGCTGCGCGCACCGCAACCAGCGTGGAAGAACATGCCAGCGATCTGGAACAAATTGTCGCGCAGTTTGTTGTTAATGAAAGCCACGTATCGGTTGTGACCCGTGAACGAAATAACAGCGAGAAATTGCGCCCGGTTATTACCACTGCCAAGCGAGATTATGTTCCTGCCAAGAAAAGTGAAGGCGACTGGGAAACATTTTAATTAGCTGTGGGTTTCGTGGGGAAATAAAGTCACGATATGTTCCACTTTCCGATTGCTTATCATGCTATTTGAATTGGCGATAATCGATAATAATTTTAGTCAATTATTATCATCCCGGAAATTGTAATAGTGAATGGATTATATAGCCCTGACGGGTCAATTCAGAAAGACCAGTTGTGGACCAAATACGGTTATTTGGTTCGCTATGAAGCGTTAAAGATGCAGTCTAAATTATCGTCAAGTGTTGATATTGACGATCTCATTCAGGCGGGTGCTATTGCGCTTCTGGATGCAATCGAACAGTTTGACCCCAAAAAAGGGGTCAAACTCACGGTCTATATTGCACAGCGTTTACGTTGGGCCTTTATGGATGAATTACGCGAACACGACTGGGTGCCTCGCCGCGTGCGTCGTAAGACCCGCGAAGTTTCTTCTGCCATTATGCGCGTTGAGCAACGTGCCGGTGGCGTGGCAAGCGAGTCCGACATTGCTGCTGAATTAGGGATGTCATTGCAGGAATATCAGCAAGTATTATCCGAAACAAATACCAGCATGCTCTGTTCACTCGATGAGCTACAAGAATTACTGGCAGATGGTGTTGAGCTGTCAGAAATGGAACAGGATCATCTTGATCCGCTAAATGATGTTTTACTGGGCGATTTGACAAAGCAGATCAGTAAGGAGATCAGAGAACTTCCTGAGCGCGAGCAGATGCTACTCAATTTATATTATCAACAGGAGTTGAATATGAAGGAAGTCGGATCACTGCTGGGTATTACCGAAACGCGCGTCAGCCAGTTGCATAGCCAAACGATCAAACGTTTACGTGCACGTCTGGAAGGAAGAGGCTGGGAATAATAAGGTATCAGGAAAATCTTGCTCCGATTAAATTTCGACCAGGCTGGCTTTCCTTATTAGGTTCATTATTTCCGTTTCACCTTGATTTCTTATACTAAAAAAATCGGCATTAAACTTGTTACATCTTGGTTACACAATAAAGGACGGTAATTGCATTATGGATTACCTTGTACAGGGGGAATTGTAATGAACGTAACAAACTTTAATGAGCCGACGCAGTGTATTCGGGATTTGAATCTTTCCTATTTGTTATTGGCGCAACGTCTTATTCACGAGGACCGCTTTACGGCAAAATTTCGCCTGGGATTAAGTGAGTCCACTATTGATATTGTGAAAGGTTTGACGTTTCCGCAGCTTATTAAACTTGCGTCAACCGGCCAGCTTATTTGTCGGTTACGCATAGATAACGAAACAGTGATTGACTGTTTGACCAAAGATTCCCGTATTGATGCTTTACAAAGTATCCATACCGGAATCATTTTATCCACTGATTTGCTTAATTCTCTTTCTGAGGACGAGCCTTCGAGATCCTGACAGCGGAGTTTGTGATGTGTGAAAAAAGCATAATGTCAGAAATCAGGGATGCGCAAATTGCCATGGAATTGATTTCTTTTGGCGCCAGGATGCAGGTTCTCGAAAGTGAAACCAATCTTAGCCGCAGAAGATTATTAAAACTGTATAAAGAACTCAAAGGCTGTTCGCCGCCGAAAGGCATGCTACCGTTTTCCACCGACTGGTATATGGCGTGGGAACAAAATATTCATTCGTCAATGTTTTATAACATTTATTGTTATCTGCAAAAGACAGAATCTGGTCGCCCCGTTGAGATTATGCTGAAGGGCTATCGCCTGTATCTGGAAAATAGTCTGAACGGTACAGAGAAAAAACCAGTTTTAGGTTTAACGCGCGCCTGGACGCTGCTGCGGTTTATTGACTGCGGCATGGTTAAACATACTGAGTGCAGCACTTGTGGCGGGCGTTTTATTACCACGCCGGAAAATACCAGCACCAATTTTACCTGCTGTTTGTGTTTTCCACCTTCGCGGGCAATAAAAAAAGCCACTCCTGATCTGGCGCGTTCTCATCGGCGGCAGTAACAGATGCTGCGGCATTTTCACCGCGCGGCCCGCTATGTTGTTGCGCCATGATTATTGAGTTATTAAGGAGTTGAAGTGTTAGTCATCATTGGCTATATCGTCGTTTTCGCGACTGTATTTGGCGGCTTTGCGCTCAGTGGCGGGAATCTTGCGTCACTGTTTCAGCCTACCGAGTTTTTAATTATCGGCGGGGCAGGCGTAGGGGCTTTTATTGTCGGAAATAACGGTAAAGCGATCCGGGCCACCTTAAAAGCGTTTCCTACTTTGTTTAAAGGTTCCCATTTCACTAAAGCGTTATATATGGATCTGCTGGCGATGATGTATTTGTTGCTGGCGAAAGGCCGCCAGAACGGCCTGGTATCGCTGGAAAACGATATTGAAGATCCGCAAAACAGCCCGATTTTCTCGGCCTATCCACGGCTGATGGCCGACAGTGAAATCATGAATTTCATCACCGATTATCTGCGCCTGATGGTGAGCGGTAATACCAACGCCTTTGAAATGGAAGCGTTGATGGATGAAGAGATTGAGACCTGCGAACACGAGCATGAAGTGCCGGCGCACAGCCTTAACGCTGTCGGCGACGGGTTGCCCGCATTTGGTATCGTGGCGGCGGTAATGGGGGTGGTTAACGCCCTGGCGGCGGCCGATCGCCCGGCAGCCGAACTGGGCGCGCTGATTGCCCACGCCATGGTCGGTACTTTCCTCGGTATTTTGATGGCATACGGCATGGTGCTGCCGCTGGCGACATTGCTGCGCCAGCGTAGCGCGGAACACCTGAAAATGCTCGAGTGCATTAAAACCATGCTGCTTTCCAGCATGAACGGTTATGCGCCGCAGATCGCCGTTGAATTTGGCCGTAAAACCCTCTTTTCCACGGAACGTCCAAGCTTCGCGGAACTGGAAGATCACGTTCGCGAAGTACGTACCTCAAGTGCGTCATCCTCTTCGGGTGAGTCGACATGAGTAAGAAGTCTGCCACTACCATTGTTGTCCGCAGATCCATCAATAAAAAGCATGGTTCACACGGCGGTTCCTGGAAAATCGCCTATGCGGACTTTATGACCGCAATGATGGCGTTTTTCCTGGTGATGTGGCTGCTCTCTTCTTCCAGCCCGGAGCAGCGCCAGCAGATCGCTGAATACTTCAAAATGCCGATGAAAACCACGCTGGCGCAGGGCGATAAAGCGAGCCTTAGCGACAGCGTGATCCCCGGCGGCGGCGAAGATGTCATCAAACAAGATGGTGAAGTTTTCAAACGAACGTTGCAGCAACTGGACGCGAAGAAGAGTGAAGTCAACCTGAAGCGGGCGAGAGAGAAGCTGGAAAGCCTGATCCAAATCGATCCTCGGTTGAACAACTTCACCTCCAACCTGCGGCTTTCGCTGACCGATGATGGATTGCTGATTCAAATCACCGATAGCGCGGATCGCCCGATGTTCAAAATAGGCCGACCGACGCCCGAAAGTTACATGGTGAATATTCTGCAGGCGCTGGTGCCGGTGTTAAACGACATGCCGAACCGCATCATTGTCACCGGACACACGGATTCGCTGCCTTACGCCAACGGTGAACAGGGCTACAGCAACTGGGAGCTCTCCTCCGATCGTGCTAACGCGGCGCGGCGTATCCTGGCCGGTTCCGGGCTTGCGAGCAATAAATTTATCCGGGTTATCGGTACGGCGGACACCATGATGCAGGCCGGTTCCGATGCGGCCGATCCCATTAACCGCCGTATCAGTATCCTGGTGCTGAGCCAGCAGAAAGAGAAACAGATCATGCAAGAAGATGTGCTTTTGCGCGACACGCTGGTTTCAACCCCGGCAAGCCCGAGTGCATCAGCCACCGACGCGCCGCCGCAAAGCAGCCCGGTGGCAGTTGAACCTACGGTAAAAAGCGGTCCTGAGGAGAGTAAGTAAGTGGACATAAGCGATTTTTATCAGGCCTTTTTTGACGAGGCGGATGAGCTGATGGCGGATATGGAAAAGTATCTGCTGGAGCTGGATCTCGACTCGCCGGACAGAGAAGTTCTGAATGCGATTTTTCGTGCCGCGCACTCAATAAAAGGCGGTGCGGGCACCTTTGGTTTCACTGTGTTACAGCAAACCATGCACATCCTGGAAAACCTGCTGGATGATGTACGCAGCGGTACGTTGACGATTACTGGCCCTATTCGCGATCTGTTTTTGGAGAGCAAAGATATTATGCAGGATCAACTGGATGCCTATAAAGCTTCCGCCGAGCCCGACGAAGAGACATTCAACTATATCTGCAATGCACTGCGCCAGATTGCTCTCGACGGCACGGCTTCCGCTGCGGTTTCCACAGATATCGCCGCACCGGTTGCTGCCGACACAGTGGTTGAACAAGCAGTTGCGACACCGGCGGCGAAACCTGCCGAGGATGGCCAACGGCTGCGCATCGTGCTGAGCAAAATCAAAGAAGACGATCGCCAGCCGCTCATTGATGAAATGGGCAATTTAGGCCGCGTGAGCCAGTTGCAGACCGACAATGAGAGCCTGCAATTGACGCTGCACACCACGGTATCCCCGGACGATATTCTGGCGGTGTTGTGTTTTGTGCTCGAACCGGAACAGATTTCCATCGCCCCGGCCCCGGCAGAAGAAGAACCGGTTGCCACCTCCGGCGAAGCGGCGGCAGCAACGCCTGCGGCAGTGAACGCGGTAGCGGCACCGACCGCACCGGCAGCGCGTGCGAAACGCCCGGAAAATAACCGCCAGCGCCCGCAAGCGACAGAAGCCAGCAGCATTCGCGTGGCGGTCGAGAAGGTTGACCAGATAATCAACCAGGTGGGCGAGTTGATCATCACCCAGGCGATGCTCTCGCAGCTTTCCAGCGTGCTCGATTCCACCAATCACGACACGCTCATTACCACCATTGCGCAGCTTGAGCGTAACGCGCGCGACTTGCAGGAGTCGGTGATGTCGATTCGCATGATGCCAATGGAATATGTCTTTAGCCGCTTCCCGCGTCTGGTTCACGATCTGGCCGGTAAACTGAATAAAGAAGTGGAACTGACGCTGGTTGGCGGTTCTGCGGAGCTTGATAAACGTCTTATCGAACAGATTGTCGATCCGTTAACGCACCTGGTGCGTAACAGCCTCGATCACGGGATTGAGCCGGTTGATGTGCGCCGCGCCAATGGTAAAGCCGACAAGGGGAACCTGGTGCTTTCTGCGGAACACCACGGCGGCAATATCATCATCGAAGTGACCGATGATGGCGCCGGGCTGAACCGCGAGAAGATCCTGGCGCGTGCGCAAATGCAGGGTATGACCATCAGCGACAACATGAGCGATGAAGATGTCTGGATGCTGATTTTCGCGCCGGGCTTCTCTACGGCGGAAAAAGTGACCGATGTCTCTGGTCGCGGCGTTGGCATGGATGTGGTGCGTCGTAACATTCAGGAAATGGGCGGACATGTGACCGTCCATTCCGAACAGGGGCGCGGTTCGAAGATCCGCATTATTCTGCCGCTGACGCTGGCGATCCTCGATGGAATGTCGGTGCGCGTTGGCTCGGAAATCTACGTTCTGCCGCTCGGCAGCATGATGGAATCGTTAATGCTTTCGGAAAATACGCTGCACCGGATGACCGGCGGCGAGCGCATGTTGCAGGTGCGCGAAGAGTATTTGCCGCTGGTTGAGCTGGGCACGCTGTTTGGCATTCACGACGAGGATTACGATATCAGCGAAGGGATTGCCGTCATTGTACAGAGCGCCGGTAGCCGTTACGCCTTGTTGGTGGATCAACTGATCGGCCAGCACCAGGTGGTGGTGAAAAATCTTGAGCAGAACTATCGCAAAATTCCGGGTATTTCTGCGGCGACCATCCTTGGCGACGGCAGCGTCGCGCTGATTCTGGATGTGGCGGTTCTAACGACGCTGGCAAAAAGCGCCAGAGCGCACTGAGACAGAGCCTGACGTCAGCTTTTAAAAAGGTTAAGAAATGAATTTATCTAACACAAATAAGCAGTTAACCGGTGACAACACGGGTAATGAATTCCTGGTGTTTCGCCTGGGCACCGAAGAGTACGGCATTGAGATCTTAAAAGTACAAGAGATCCGTGGTTACGACCGCGTGACGCGCATTGCCAACACCCCTGCCTTTATTGCCGGTGTGACCAACCTGCGCGGCGTGATCGTGCCGATCGTCGATCTGCGCGTGAAATTTGAACTGGCTTCCGCCGAGTTTGACGACAATACGGTGGTGATTGTGCTGAGCCTCGACAGCGGTCGCGTGGTCGGGATTGTGGTTGACGGCGTTTCCGATGTGCTGGCGCTTAATGCCGAGCAGATCAAACCTGCGCCGGAATATACCGTTACGCTCTCGACACAATATTTACTGGGGCTTGGCTCGCTCGATGAGCGCATGCTGATTCTGGTCGATATTGAAAAGCTGCTGAACAGCGAAGAGATGGAGCTGATTGAACGCGTGACCGAGACCTCGTTTAACTAATTTTATTTTATTTTTTATACGCGCTGTACCTTACAGGCCTTTCCTCACGGAAAGGCTTTTTTTTGCCTTTTCGTTACGTAATTACCAGGTGATATAAACCCGAATGGTTTTGCCCAACTGGCTTTTCAGGTACTCGAATACCCTATAGACATCTTTACTTGAACTGGAGTCATTAAAATTAAAACGGACTTCGTTCCCAAAAGTGTAAACCCGGAAATCATGCGACATGTTATAAACACCACCACCAAGTAAAACCTTTATTCCTGCCACACTAAGCTCGGCAATTAGCTGCTCTTTGTTTTCAAGGCTGGGTGACAGGAACATGGTTGTACAATCACATTGAGTAGGAGTGGTTCCAAGATTGTTAAATGTATTGAAATTAACGACAGTTGAAATTATCTCAGGCGATTAAATAATTGTCGGGGCGTCCTTAGCGTTAAATTGTTCTCCCGAGATGATGTCATCACTTTTAACCACCATATCAAATATCAATTTCCCATTTTCGCCAGGCTCACCAACCGCAGCAATACCCTGCCAGTCCGTCGCTTCCATATCCTCGTGCGTCGCAACCCAGGGAACAAAATCCTGTTGCGCATTGCATAACTCGATATTGGGCAAATAGTTAAATGGTGTGCCAACCGTAATACCCGCCGCCGCACGCCAGTCATTTTCAACCACCACCTGTTCTGTTAAGCCTGGATTTCTGACAAGGTACATACCCGCATCCTGCCATACGCTTCTGCTGACCCGGTTACCGGCCTGAAGCTGTAACATCGCCCATGCGAATGAACCTTCTGGTGCGGTTAAATCTGCCATCGCTGCTCTCCTTTAAACGGAATAGAAAAAAGATAGCCAGCGCGGGAATAATAGATAGATGAAGGTTCTGATAGCGCGTTTGTGTTATCGCAGTGCAGAACGGTGAATTACGGCTGGAAAGGTGTGTTAAATCGCAGGCAATAAAAAACCCGCCCAGGCGAATGGGCGGGTGGGTAAAAAGCAGGCCGGAGCCTGCCGGAAACACCAGAAATTAACGCAGCAGAGACAGGACGTTCTGCGGAACCTGGTTAGCCTGAGCAAGTACAGAGGTACCAGCAGACTGCAGGATGTTCGCACGGCTCATTTCAGAAACTTCAGAAGCGAAGTCAGCATCCAGGATACGAGAGCGAGATTGAGACAGGTTGTTAACAGTGTTGTTCAGGTTGCTGATAACAGAAGCGAAACGGTTCTGTACCGCACCCAGACCGGAACGCAGTTCGTCAACCTGAGCCAGTGCGTCGTCGATTTTGGTCAGCGGATCGGTCGTTGCCGGAGTGGTAGAAACAGCTTTGCCAGAATCCGTTGCAGTCCAGTTAGTCTCGTCGATAGTTGCTTTGGTCAGGTTACCGGCACCGTCATCTACATAGTAGTTACCTTCACCATCTTCCATTAACGTGCCACCTGCACCTGTGATAGCGGTGGTGTCAATAGCCTGGTCTCTCATCATGTTGTCACCAACAACGCTGGTGGTTGCACCCGCCACAGTACCGGCTACGTCGTTAGCAGAGTTAAAGGAGATCTTACCAGTGGTCGGATCTTCTGTTACTGCGTACATTTCAGCGCCTTTTTTAACGAATACGTCACCATTGGTGTCTTTCACGATGTCGTCAACGCTGGTGATCGCGGTACCGTTGGTATCGGTGAAGTTCGTCGGGTCATAGTCGAAACCGCTATCAACTTTCACGGTACCGGCGTTTGCAGTCAGGGTTGCAGGATCAACACCGTCAGCTACGGTGAAACCGTCCATACCCAGAGTGGAAGAATCCATTTTGCTCAGTTCGATATCGATGGTCTGACCATCGTTAGAACCCACCTGGATAGACAGGCTCTGGTCTTTGCTCAGCACTTTCACGCCGTTGAATTCAGTCTGTTCAGAGATACGGTTGATCTCGTCCAGACGCGCGTCGATTTCGTCCTGGATGGACTGACGGTCAGAATCAGAGTTGGTGCCGTTCTGCGCCTGTACAGACAGACGACGGATGTTCTGCAGGTTGTCGTTGATTTCGTTCAACGCGCCTTCAGTGGTCTGCGCGATGGAGATACCATCGTTGGCGTTACGGGAAGCCTGGCTCAGGCCGTTGATGTTCGCGGTGAAGCGGTTAGAGATTGCCTGACCTGCGGCATCGTCTTTTGCGCTGTTAATACGCAGACCAGAAGACAGACGCTCAATTGCAGTACCCAGAGAGCCCTGAGATTTATTCAGGTTGTTTTGGGCGACGAGGCTGAGGGCGTTAGTATTAATAACCTGGGACATGGGGTTTCCTTATACACAATTTACTATACAGAGTATGGTTATGCGTCATTTCGTTCGCATACTTAATAAATCGGCCTTTTAAAAAATGACTAAAATCTTTTGCACGAAAAACTTTTTTATTGACTGGCCGTTTTTTGATTTTTAATGGGTTTTTAGCGCTATATCGTTGATATTTTATGCGCCTTTGCGGGTTAGGCTTTAAATTACCAACAAAACCGCGCGTATTTTGCGTAATGGCTTTTTATGATTTTTTCTTCGAATTTTAATGGAGCGTGCTTTCTATATAAGGAAGGGCTTTTCATTGAATGCAAAGCGATAAATTGCTGTCATTTTTGCGGCTAATTATCAGCAATGCCTTTTTGCTTCTTTATGTACGGTGTTTGCCCTTTTGCAATCAGCTGTAATTAGTGAAAATAGCCGGTGCAACGTGCCGCTTTTCTTTATTGTGCGGTAAGGGTAAAAAATTCATCTTTTATTTTCCCGCGCCGATAGCTTAATAGAGAACTACCGCAAACAGACATTTCCGACAGGAGAAGAAATGGCAATATCATCATTAGGGGTTGGTACTGGCGGGATTGATACGGCGTCGATGCTGGATCAGCTAAAAGCGGGCGAACAAACGCGCCTGACGCCGTACACCAACCTGAAAAAGAAATATGACTCGCAAATTTCGGCCTGGGGCCAGATTTCCAGTCTGCTGTCGAATCTGCAAAAAAGCGTCACCACCATGGGCGGCGACGCGTTTAGCAAAATGACCGTCAGCGCTAACGAAGCATTTTCCGCTGTTGCGGGTTCCGGCGCGCAAGCCGACAGCCACTCGGTGACGATTTCGCAGCTAGCCGCCGCGCATAAACTGAAAACGCAGCCGCAAACCGATGCCGATACCGCGCTTGGTACCAGCACCTCGGGCGGCACGCGTACCATCACCATCACGCAAAACGACGGCAAATCGATGGAAGTCGAGCTGAAGGATGATGAAACGTCGCTGAACCAGATTGCGAAAGCCATCAATAAAGAGAAGGGCGATGTTACCGCTACGGTGCAGCGTACCGATGATGGTTATCAGCTGGTGCTGAGCTCGAAAAAAACCGGCTCCGACGGGCAGATGAGCGTCAAAGTCACTGGCGATGCTTCGCTTGCCGGTGTGCTGGATACCTCAAACGGCGGTCAGCATATTGACGATCAAGGTCAGTTGGTTAACGACCCGGGTATGACAGACAACATGATCGCCGTTTCGGATGCGCAGGACGCGAAATTACGCGTCGACGGCTCCGACTACACGCGTTCAACCAACAATATCAATGACATCATTGATGGCGTGACGCTGAACCTGAAAAAAGTGTCGGAAAATGGCGAATCTGAGCAGCTCACCCTGACCAACGACACCTCGGCAATTAAAACCAGCCTGCAAGATTTTGTTAAGCAATACAACGCGTTGCTGAGCAAAACGTCGTCGGCCAGTAAGTACGTTGCTGCCGATACGTCTGGTCTTGGCGATGAAGAAGTGGCCACGCAAAGCTCGCAAAGCGGCGCGCTGATGGGTGATTCCACCCTGCGCGGGCTGGTGAGCGAAGTTCGCTCCGCCGTCAACGGCGTGTACGGCGATGCGGATGCCACCTACGCTTCGCTGGCGGATCTCGGTATCTCGATTGATGCGCAGACCGGCCAGATGACGCTGAACGAAGACACGCTGGATGAAGCGATTGCCGATAACCCGGAACAAATCGCCAATATGTTTTCCGGTCGTGGCGAGAATGAAGGGCTGGCGACGTCGCTGGGTTCTATCCTCACTGAGTACCTTGGGGATTCGAAAACCAAAACCGACGGCATCATCGATACCGCCACCGAGAGCCTGGAAAACCAGTCGAAAATAGCGCAAACGCAGATCGACAAAACCCAGAAGCTGATTGACGCGCAGGTTGAACGTTATCGCGTCGAGTTCCAGAACCTGGATACCGTGATGTCGAACATGAACAACATGAGCAGCCAGTTAAGCTCGCTGCTTGCCACTCTTTAATTTTTTGTTATCAGCAGGCCTTCGCGGGCCTGCTTTCAGGAGCCGCATATGTATGCATCTCAGGGCACTCACGCCTATGCGCAGGTCTCGCTGCAAAGCAAATTAGCGGGCGCGACACCGCATCAATTAATTTCCATGCTGTTTGACGGCGCCCACAGCGCTATTTTGCAGGCCACAATCTATTTTGAAAAAGGCAATGTCGCCCAGCGCGGAAAAATGATTTCTAAAGCGATTAATATTATCGACAACGGACTGCGTGCCGCGCTCGATCATGAAAAAGGCCAGCATATTGCCGCCGATCTCGAGCAGATGTACGAATATATGTCTCGCACCTTATTAGAAGCGAATTTGCGTAACGAACCTGAGCCGTTAAAACATGTCGACAGCCTGTTAATGAAACTGGCCGCCACATGGAAAGAGATTGAGCCGGTACAGAAGCGAGTACGTTATGGCTGAGAGTATTTTGCAGTATTACCGTGAATTATTTGATATGAACTTAGCGATGCTGGAGATGACGAAACAGGAACGCTGGGATGATTTTGTTGAAGTCGCAGCGGAGTATGTCATCAAAAAGCAGGATATTTTTAACCATAGTACCGATGCGCTTTCGATGATGGTCAAAGAAGAATTGAAAGTGCTGTTAAAAGCATTACTGGCGAATGAAGCGGAAATAACGCGTAATTTACAGACGCGTCTTAACACCCTCAAACAGAATTTATCCTCTATACATCGTGGTGCCCGGTGCAGCCAGCTTTACTCCCAACATCAAGCCCCTTCACTGCATTAATCTTCACCAAAAGGCTAGCGGAACAGTAGTTGTCCGCATAGCCTTTCGTTTTTTACTCGCGATAATTTACCGTTAATTGATTACGCACGACGTTGAGCGCTGGCTGTAACTGGCCGAGGCTGTTGACGGAATAGATAAAGCGGAACTCACCGTTCGCCGCCAGAGGAACATCAATGCGACGCTGGCCGGAAAGCGCCGGCAACGGAACGCATTTATCGATACGGCAAAGCTTAATCACCAGCCCCGGCGGGGGAGGGGAGAGCAGCGTAATGCGCCATGAAATACGCACAGCTTGCGCCGTAGGGGAAAGGGATTCCGGGGAAAAAAGCGGGCGTCCACGCAGTAATTGCTTACCAGTGGTGACGCTGCCGCCAGCGGATGAGGCGCTCCAGGCGCCCGTCGTTTGTGCGGACGCCGCAGGGGATGTCGTCTGCAGCGCCAGAAGAAGTAATACCAGTGATTTCATTGATGTGTGCCAGTTGCCGCTATCGTATGTGCGGACGCTGCAGGGGAGTCCTGCAGCGTCAGAAAAGTCATACCAGGGATGTGATTAATGGGTGCCAATAACCGCTGTCATTTGCACGGTCTTGTTGTTGCTGATTTCCAGCGTCGATAAAACCGCCAGTTGCGGGAACGCGCGACGCAGGAAACGCGACACCATTGTGCGCAGCGCCGGGTTGACCAATAACACTGGCGACACGCCGAGCGACTGCTGTTCGGTAATCGCGCGGTCGGCCTGACGCATCAGGTTTTCGGCAATGCCCGGCTCAATCGCGCTACCGCTTTGCAGGGACTGGATCAGCAGTTTTTCCAGCGAGGTATCCAGGCCAATCACTTTGATGTCATCGTCGTTACGGAACCACTGGGCGGTGATCGCGCGGCCCAGGCGAATACGCACCTGCGAGGTCAGCTCATCCGGATCGTTTTGTACTGGCGCATATTCCGCAAGCGTATCGATGATGGTACGCATATCGCGGATCGACACGCGTTCAGAGAGCAGGTTCTGCAACACTTTGTGGAACAGCGTCACGGAAATCACCCCAGGAATTAAATCTTCCACCAGCTTCGGCATCTCTTTGGTGATGCGGTCGAGCAACTGCTGCGTCTCCTGACGGCTGAACAGTTCATCCGTATGCAGGGTGATTAAATGGTTCAGGTGCGTGGCGATAACCGAACTGGGGTCAACCACGGTAAAGCCCTGAATCTGCGCCTGTTCACGCAACACTTCATCAATCCAGCAGGCGGGCAGGCCAAACGCCGGATCGACACACGGTGTGCCGGGCAGATCGCCCTCGGCATAACCCGGGTTGATGGCCATCCAGCGTTCCGGCTCCATGGTGCCACTGCCGATTTCCACGCCTTTAAGCAGAATGCGGTAGTCGCCAGGCGCCAGATCGAGGTTGTCGCGAATATGGATCGCCGGCGGCAAAAAGCCCATCTCCTGCGCAAATTTCTTACGGATACCGCGCACGCGCACCAGCAGTTGCCCATCCTGGTCGCTATCAACCAGCGGGATCAGGCGATAGCCCACTTCCAGACCCAGTACATCTTCCATTTCAACATCTTCCCACGAGGCTTCCGCCGTGGCCTGATCGTTGGCGGCCAGCGCGCTGGCGCTGTCTTTATCTTCATTCACGGCGCTGCGGCGAGTCGGGTTTTTCATTTCGCGACCGCGTAGCCACCAGGCGAGCCCCAGCAGAATGGCGGTAAACATCAGGAATACCAGGTTTGGCATACCGGGGATCAGCCCCAGCAGACCAATCACCGCGCCGGAAAGTAGCATGACGCGCGGGTTGTTAAACAGCTGGCCAACCATCTGTTCCCCGATGTCTTCATCGTTGGAAACACGGGTCACAATCACACCGGCGGCGGTGGAGATGATCAGTGCCGGGATCTGCGCGACAAGACCGTCACCGATGGTCAGCAGGGTATAAGTTTCGCCTGCTTCCGCCACGCTTAAACCGTGCTGCATCACGCCGATAATCAGACCGCCGACCACGTTAATCGCCATGATCAGCAGCCCGGCGATGGCATCGCCGCGCACGAATTTACTGGCACCGTCCATTGAACCGTAGAAATCAGATTCCTGGGTCACTTCGCTACGGCGGCGTTTGGCCTCCGCTTCACCAATCAGCCCGGCGTTAAGATCGGCATCAATCGCCATCTGCTTACCCGGCATCCCGTCCAGCACAAAACGCGCGCCCACTTCGGCGATACGTCCGGCACCTTTGGTGATAACCATAAAGTTGATGATGATAAGAATCGCGAACACCACAATACCGATGGCGAAGTTGCCGCCGACCAGGAAGTGGCCGAAGGCTTCCACCACCCGGCCCGCTGCGGCAGCGCCGGTGTGGCCTTCCATCAGAATGATACGCGTGGAGGCAATGTTCAGCGCGAGGCGCAACAGGGTTGAAAACAGCAACACCGTCGGAAACGCGGAAAACTCGAGGGTTTTCTGCGTAAACATCGCCACCATCAATATCATCAGGGAGAGCACGATATTAAAGGTGAACAGGGTATCCAGCAGAAATGCCGGCAGCGGCAGTACCATCATTGCCAGAATCAGCATGATCAGCACCGGGCCTGCCATGATTTGCCACTGTGTATCTTTAAACGCCGGTAAGCGTAATTTGCTGGCGATATTAGCCATCAGTTTGAACTCTCATGTACAAAATCCATCGACTCAGGAACCGCGAGATCCCTGGGCTGCTTCGGCGGAACGCCGCCGTTGTTGCGCCACCGACGCAGGCCATAAACCCAGGCCAATACTTCTGCGACGGCGCTATAAAGCTCGCCCGGGATCTGTTCGCCAATCTCACAATGGCGATAAAGCGCACGGGCCAGCGGTGGTGCTTCGAGCATCGGGATGCGGTGTTGCGCGCCCAGCTCACGAATTTTTAAGGCAATCTCTCCGGCGCCTTTGGCCAGAACGACCGGCGCGCTCATACCGCCTTCTTTATAAGAGAGGGCGACAGAGTAGTGCGTCGGGTTGTTGACAATGACATCCGCTTTCGGGATATCGCTCATCATTCGGTTTTGCGCCGCCGCACGCTGCATCTGTTTAATGCGGCTCTTAATGTGCGGGTCGCCTTCGCTCTGTTTAAATTCGTCGCGGATCTCCTGACGGCTCATCCGCAGCTTTTTCAGGTGGCTGGTTATCTGATAAAACACGTCATAACCCACCACCGGTAACAGGAAAAAAATCACCATCATCAGGCAATCCAGCGTCATGCTCATGGCATGCGCGATAGCCATCGGCAGTGCTTCGTTAACTAACTGAATGAAATGCGCTTTGTTTTTGTAGATGTAGAGCGCGAAGGCGCACGCGACCAGCACAACCTTCAGGCACCCTTTGAGCATTTCCGATAACACCTGGGCGGAAAACAGGCGTTTGAACCCCGAAAGCGGCGAGATCCGCTTCAGATCGAGCTTCAGCGATTTGCCGCTCAGGTTGACGCCGCCCAGCAACATCGGCGATGCGATCCCGGTGACAAACAAACCCAGCAAAATGGGCAGCAGCGCGCTGCTCATCATCTCCAGCAAGTAGCGGGTCTGGTGGAACATGGACTGTTCATCCATTACCGACAAACGGTTGAGCACCAGACCGGTTCGCAGCAGCTCCAGCAGTTGCCGGGCAAACTGTGAACCGCCAGAGAGCAGAAACCCCCACCCGGCCAGCAACATCAGCAGCGAACTCAGCTCTTTCGAGCGGGGGATCTGCCCCTCTTCACGCGCTTTCTGTTTTCGCTGGGGTGTGGGTTCTTCTGTTTTTTCTACATCACTCTCTTCTGACATGATTTGCTCAGCGGCGCGGCGAACCGCGCTCCGTTAGAAACCCAGGCTGTCGAGCAGGTCGTCGACCTGATCTTGCGACGCCATGACACCCGCTTTGCTGTTGTCAATTTGTGGGCCATTGACCAGCATGGCGGCGGTTTTTGCTTCCGCTTCCGCCTCTTTCTCCTGCTGGAGTGATTCCGGCACGTAAGCCAGCAACACCTGAATCAGCTCTTTCTCGACCAGTTCGATAAGCGACATCATGCGGCGGATCACCTGGCCGGTAAGATCCTGAAAATCCTGTGCCATCATGATTTCCATCAGCTGGTCGTTGGTCTGACGAGCAATGGTCGGCGCCTGCTGGAGGAACTGACGTGTGTCGGTCACCAGCGCTTTGGCGATCGGTAATTCCACCGGATCGGCGAACCACTCATCCCAGCGGGCGGTTAACGCTTCCGCTTGCGCCGTGATCGCCTCCTGCTGCGGGCGAGCTTCTTCCACGCAGGTCAGTACGCGTTCAGCCGCCTGGGCCGTTTTCGCGATGACATAGTTCAGGCGGTCTCGCGTATCGGGGATAGCATCTGCCGCTTCAATAATGGTGCGGTCCAGACCTAAGTCGACCAGGCTGTCGCGCAGCAAGCGCGTCAGTTGCCCGACGCGGGAGAAGATGCTTTTGAAATCATCTTCTGGCTGCGAATTTTCTAAGCCGCTCATCGGTTACCACCCGATTTTTTCAAAGATTTTGTTCAGCTTTTCTTCCAGCGTTGCCGCGGTGAAAGGTTTCACGACATAACCGCTGGCACCTGCCTGCGCGGCCGCGATGATGTTCTCTTTCTTGGCTTCGGCGGTGACCATCAGCACGGGCATTTTGCTCAAATTGGCGTCGGCGCGGATTTCTGTCAGCAACTGCAAGCCGTCCATGTTCGGCATGTTCCAGTCGCTGATGACGAAATCAAAGGCGTCCGCACGCAGCTTGTTCAGCGCATCCAGGCCATCTTCGGCTTCTTCAACACGGTTAAAACCAAGGTCTTTCAACAAATTGCGCACAATTCGGCGCATTGTGGCGAAGTCGTCGACAACGAGAAAACGTAAATTTTTGTCTGCCATTGTTTTTTCCTGAATAAAGGGGAATGAAATAAAAAATTAAATCCTGCGCGCCTGACCGGCAGAACGCTGAAGAATGTGCTGACCAATTTGCTCAAGATCGACGGTTTCGCAGGCGGCATTGTGGGCAATCGCTTCACGCGGCATACCGAACACCACGCATGTGCGTTCGCTTTGCGCAATGGTCCACGCGCCCGCCTGGCGCATCGCCAGCAGTCCGGCGGCGCCGTCGCTGCCCATCCCCGTCAAAATCACGCCGATAGCGTTTTTCCCGGCGCTTTGCGCCACAGAGTGAAACAGCGAATCGACAGAGGGACGATGGCGGTTGATCGGTAAATCATCATTCAGCGCGATGTGATAGTTCGCCCCGCTGCGTGTCAGCTCCATATGGAAAGCACCCGGCGCGATATAGACGTGACCAGGAAGCACACGTTCGCCGTGTTCCGCCTCTTTCACCGACATCTGGCACAGATGATCCAGCCGGTTGGCAAACGAACGGGTAAAGCCAGGCGGCATATGTTGCGCAATGACAATGGCCGGGCTGGTCGGCGGCATCGGTTCCAGCAGCTGACGCAGTGCCTCGGTTCCTCCGGTGGAGGAGCCAATGGCAATAATCTTTTCGCTGCCCACCAGCGGGGCTTTAATCACGCGAGGCGGCGCCACTTTTGTTTCGCTGCGACGAATGCGCGCTTTGGCCGCCATGCGGATTTTGTCGGCGATCATGTCGCTGTATTGCGCCATGCCATCCTGTAAGCCCATTTGCGGCTTGGTGATAAAATCCACCGCCCCAAGTTCCAGCGCGCTGAGCGTAATATCGGAGCCTTTGCCGGTGAGCGATGACAGCATCACTACCGGCATCGGGCGCAGGCGCATCAGCCTTTCCAGAAACTCCAGCCCGTCCATCCGCGGCATTTCCACGTCCAGCGTCAGCACATCCGGGTTGTGTTGCTTAATCAGATCGCGTGCGACAATCGGGTCCAGCGCCGTGGCGACCATCTCCATATCCGGCTGCTCATTAACGATATGCGTCATGATCTTGCGGATCAGTGACGAGTCGTCAACGCATAACACCTTGATTTTTCTCATCTCTTTTGATCTCCAAGGCGGTAGACAGATTGCCCGAGCAGACGAAATGGGCTGGTTAAATTTTGAAAATGCTCCGAGTGGCCAACAAAGAGCAGCCCGCCGGGTTTCAGCATTTTCGCGAAGCGCTGCAGCAGCTTCTCCTGGGTGTTCTGATCGAAATAAATCATCACGTTACGGCAAAAAATGGCATCGAAAGGCGCGGGAATATCCCACTGCGCATCAATCAGATTGAGCTGGCGAAACTGGACCGTGCTGCGCAGTTCGCTTTTGATTTTCACTCTGTTTTGATGCTCGCCCGTCCCGCGCAAAAACCAGGTGCGTTTTTGCTGTTCGGTCAGGTTGTCGATGTCACTTAACCGGTAAACCCCGAGGCTTGCTTTCTCCAGCACATCGGTATCAATATCGGTGGCCAGCACGCGCGGGCCGGTAATGCTGCGCCCCAGCGTCTCTTCCAGCGTCATGGCGATCGACCACGGCTCTTCGCCGGTTGAGGCGGCTGCGCACCAGACGTTGTACATCCCGTTTCTGGACTGGGCATGCCGGGCCAGCGTCGGGAAGTGATACGCCTCGCGGAAAAAGGAGGTCAGGTTAGTGGTCAGGGCATTGATAAATACCTGCCACTCGTCACAGCCTGGATTGGCCACCAGTCGATCGGTGTAATCCTCAAAACTTTTTAAATTCAGCTCTCTTAGACGACGGGTGAGTCGGTTATAAACCATGTCGCGTTTTTGCGCGGTGAGCACAATACCGGCGCGTTGGTATATCAATTTGCTGATTTTTTCTAATTCACTCTCGGTCAGCACAATGGGTGCGGGTTGAGCGTGCGGAGTAATGGAACGCATATTTTTCTGACAACCAATAATAATATTGACGGTAATTCACTGGTTTATTGCGCACACACGTATTCGCAAATGATGAGCCACTCATCACCCGACAAATGCGTGTGTGCTGTTAAATCTTAATAAGACATATCCAGGATGATTCGGGTGTGAAAAATAGCAACCATACTTCCGGGGTAATCGGCATTAAGATAAGACTTAGCGTTATACCGGCATATTCATAATATCTTGATACGCACTTACTAATTTGTTGCGTACCTGAATACCAAGGTTTAATGCCAGTGATGATTTTTGCATTGAAACCATCACATCGTTTAAGCCAATACCTTCGACGCCGGCGAGATAAGCCTGTGACTGGGTTTTGGCTGTGGTCTGCATTTGGCTAATATTGTTAATACTGTTAAATAAAATATCAGAGAATTGTGACTTATTCTCGACATTACGATTAGAAATAAAGGGGTTCAGCGCTGACGCGTCTGAGACTTTTCTGGCCTGGGACTGAATCTGATCCAGTACCCCGCCTATTGCATTCATAGACATAGAAAACAACCTTAGTAGTAATTGGCCGTAAGCTTATCATGTGGCGCGAAAAACGACATAACCTGAATAGCTGACACAAATTTCACCTTTTTACCACTTAGAAAACGGCCTGTTTTGTAGATAATACTCACCAGGAATTCCCCTGGGAAATAATTTTGCATTTACTTATTTCATACCAAATGAGGCGAGCCGTAATGCTTTTTAATTTTTATTGCGGCGATCACTTTTACAGGATATTGGCATGACTGCCACGACCCAAGACAGTAACAAGAAAGGCATTGTCGATATTAAGGCACTGCTTGATAATATTCGGCTTAACCCCCGGATGATATTTTTCATTGCCGCCGCAGCTGCTATTTCAATTGTCATTGCGCTGCTGTTCTGGGCTAAAGAGCCAGACTATCGTGTCCTGTACAGCAATATTAGCGAGCAGGATGGCGGCGCGATCGTCACGCAACTGAAACAGATGCAGATACCGTACCGCTTTGCGGAGCATGACGGTTCTATTCAGATACCTGCTGAGCAGGTGTATGAAGTGCGTCTCAAGCTGGCCCAGCAGGGGCTGCCGAAAGGTGGCGCAGTAGGCTTTGAACTGCTTGATCAGGAAAAATTTGGCATCAGCCAGTTTAACGAACAAGTGAACTTCCAGCGCGCGCTGGAGGGCGAGCTTTCGCGCACCATCGAAACGCTTGGTCCGGTCAGCGCGGCGCGGGTGCATCTGGCGATGCCGAAGCCGTCCCTGTTTCTGCACGATCAGAAGAAACCTTCCGCGTCGGTGACGCTGACGTTGATCAATGGCAGAACGCTGGATGCCGGGCAGGTAAGCGCTATCTCGTACATGATCTCCAGCGCCGTGCCGGGTCTGAGCGCCGATCGCGTGACGATTGTCGATCAAAGCGGACACCTGATGACGCAGAGCGGCGAGCAGGCGACGCAGACCACGCAGCTGAAATACACGCGCAAAATTGAAGCCGAATACCAGAATCGCATTCAGGCCATCCTGGCACCGATTGTCGGCGCGCAAAACGTCAGAACGCAGGTGACCGCGCAGGTTGACTTCACGCAGCACGAACAGACTGCCGAGCAGTACCAGCCTAACAGCCGCCCGGAAGATATGGCGATTCGCAGCCGTCAGAGCAGCAATGCCGAACAGGGCGGTAAGAATGCGGTAGGTGGTGTACCTGGTGCGTTGAGTAACCAGCCTCCTGCACCGGTTTCCGCGCCGATTGAGCAACCGCCAGCGCAGCAAGCCAATGGACAAGGTGCGACCAACGCCAACGCGAATGCGAACGCAACGGCGGCGCCCGCTGCACCGGCGACGCCGTACAACAAGCAGAGCGATGAAACCACCAACTATGAAGTGGATAAAACGCTCACCCATATCAAGCGCAGCACCGGCACGGTGGAACGCCTCTCTGTTGCGGTGGTGGTGAACTTTGTCCCCGGCGCGGATGGGAAAGCCGTTGCGCTGAGTAAAGATAAGCTCGACCAGATCAACGCGCTGGTGAAAGAAGTAATGGGCTACTCCGACAAACGCGGCGATACGCTGAATGTCGTGAACACCCCGTTCAGCGTGGAAGATGGCGAACCACCGGTTCCGCTGTGGAAACAGCCAGAAGTCATCAAACTGATGATGTCCGGCGTGCGTTACCTGTTTGTGGTGCTGATCGCCTGGATCCTGTGGCGTAAAGCGGTGCAACCGTTCTGGACGCGCCATCAGGAGATGCTGTTGCAGCGCATGGAAATGGAAAAAGAGGCGCGCCAGGCCGAGCTGGATGAGCAAATCCGTAAGCGTCAGAGCGCGGAAATGGCGAAAGCACAGCTACGCGTTGAGGCGGAACAAGGTGCGCAGCAGCTGCGTGAAATGGCCGATCAGGAACCGCAGGTTATCGCGCTGGTTCTTCGTCAATGGTTGAATAAGGAGCAGAAGTCGTCATGAACGCCGCCCAGAGAAGCGCCATAGTCATGCTGACGCTCGGTGACGAGCGTGCAGCCGAAGTGTTTAAGCATTTGAATACCCATGAAGTGACGTTAATCAGTAGCGCCATGGTTCATATCGGCAGTTATACCCACGATCAGCTGGGCGCGGTGATGAAAGAGTTCCGCCGTGATGCAGGTGAGTTTGCCGTACTCGATGTGAATACCAACGAATACCTGCGCAGTGCGCTGGTGAAAGCGTTGGGTGAAGAGCGCGCGAATGCGCTGCTGGAAGATCTGCTGGATGCCAACGATGAGCG
This sequence comes from Kosakonia pseudosacchari, assembly GCF_015167415.1. Taxonomy (NCBI): domain Bacteria; kingdom Pseudomonadati; phylum Pseudomonadota; class Gammaproteobacteria; order Enterobacterales; family Enterobacteriaceae; genus Kosakonia; species Kosakonia pseudosacchari. The sequence continues at coordinate 3,700,789 of NZ_CP063425.1, read as the reverse complement.
CAACGGTATTGAGACGCTCAACTTTATGGAACCGCAGATGGTCTTTGACCTCATCCGCGATGAGCATCCGCAGATTATCGCCACCATTCTTGTGCATCTGAAACGCAGCCAGGCAGCCGATCTGCTGGCGAAATTCGATGAGCGCGAACGTAACGACATCATGTTGCGTATCGCCACCTTCGGCGGCGTGCAGCCAGTGGCGTTGCAGGAGCTGACCGAAGTGCTGAACAACTTGCTGCACGGTCAGAACATCAAGCGCAACAAGATGGGCGGTGTACGTCCTGCGGCGGAGATCCTCAACATGATGAAATCCCACCAGGAAGACGCGGCTATCGAAGCGGTGCGCGAATACGACCAGGAGCTGGCGCAGAAGATCATCGACGAGATGTTCCTGTTCGAAAACCTTGTCGAAATGGAGGATCGCAGCATCCAGCGTATTTTGCAGGAAGTGGATAACGAATCGCTGCTGGTGGCACTCAAAGGCGTGGACGACGCACTGCGCGATAAGTTCTTCCGCAATATGTCCAAACGTCAGGCCGATATTATGCGTGACGATCTGAATTCCCGTGGCCCGGTTCGTATGTCGCAAGTCGAAAACGAACAGAAAGCGATCCTGTTGATTGTCCGTCGTCTGGCGGAAACCGGCGAAATCGTGTTGGGTGGAGGCGACGATGTCTACGTCTAAGCAGCAGTGGAAGTCCTGGCAGCCGGAGAATTTACTTCAGGACACCTTCGGCCAGGAGAGCGAACTGCGCGAGGCGGTACCGGCAAGCGATCCGGCGACAGAAGCCGCGATGCAGGTTGAGTTGTCGCGTCTGCGCAAACAGGCCGAGCAAAAAGGCTTTGCCCAGGGGCAAGCGCAGGGGCTGGAAGCCGGAAAAAAACAGGGTTATGAAGAGGGCTTTGCACAAGGCCGGGAAGAGGGCGCTGCGCAGGGCGCGGCGGACTACCGCCAGCAACAGCAGAAGCAGACGGATGCGTTCGCTCAACTGGTTGATAACGTCAAGATAACACTCGACAGTCTCGACAGCGTGATGCCTGCGCGGCTGGTGCAGGTCGCCCTGATGGCGGCGCGCAGCTTGTTGGGCGAAAGCGTGGTGTCGACCTCGACCAACGCCTGGCTGATGACGCGCATTCAGCAACTGCTGCAAGACGATACGCTGCAACAAGGCAATGTACAGCTGTGGGTCAGCGCCGAGGAGTCGGCCGCTGTGCAGGAGATGCTGGGCTCGGTGCTGGAAACCCGCGGCTGGGAATTGCGTACCGATGCGCAGATGTTGCCGGGCGGTTGCCGTATCACCACCGACGGCGGCGAGCTGGACGCGACCACGGAAACCCGCTGGAACGAGTTGTGTAACCTGAGTCGCGAGGACTTCGCGTTATGACCGCCCGGCTGAAAAAGTGGCTTGATGGCATTGATCAGCGCGAGCACAAAATGGCGGAACTGCCGTTGTTTCGCCGCTACGGTCGGCTGACGCGCGCGACCGGCCTGGTAATGGAAGCGGTCGGTCTGAAGTTGCCGATCGGCACGCTTTGCATTGTCGAACGCGAGAGCGAGACGGGTATCCAGCGCGTTGAAAGTGAAGTAGTGGGATTTAATGCCGAAACCCTCTATTTGATGCCGCTGGAAAACGTCGAAGGCGTACTGCCTGGCGCCAGAGTGTATGCCTTTGGTAATAACACCAAAGGCAAATCGCTGCCGCTGGGGCCGGAATTACTGGGCCGCGTGCTGGATGCCAGCGCGCGTCCGCTGGATGGCCTGCCGCCGCCGGGATCGACCGATCGCGGGCCGCTGTTTACCGCGCCGTTTAACCCGCTGCAGCGCGATCCGATTAAAAACGTGCTTGATGTTGGCGTGCGTGCGATCAACGGTTTGTTAACCGTGGGGCGCGGCCAGCGTATGGGGCTGTTTGCCGGTTCCGGCGTCGGTAAAAGCGTACTGCTGGGGATGATGGCGCGCTTTACCAAAGCGGATGTCATCGTCGTCGGCTTAATTGGCGAACGTGGCCGTGAGGTGAAGGACTTTATTGAGAATATTCTTGGTAAAGAGGGGCTTAAACGTTCCGTCGTCATCGCCGCGCCGGCAGATGTGTCGCCGATTCTGCGTATGCAGGGCGCGGTCTACTGCACGCGTATCGCCGAAGATTTTCGCGATCGCGGCCTCGATGTGCTGCTGATCATGGACTCCTTAACCCGTTATGCGATGGCGCAGCGCGAAATTGCGCTCGCCATCGGTGAACCGCCCGCGACCAAAGGCTACCCGCCATCAGTTTTCGCGAAATTGCCCGCGCTGGTGGAACGTGCCGGTAACGGCACCAAAGGCGGCGGTTCGATCACCGCGTTTTATACCGTGTTGACGGAGGGGGATGACCAGCAGGATCCGATTGCCGACTCGGCGCGTGCGATCCTCGATGGCCATATTGTGCTCTCGCGCAGGCTGGCGGAATCGGGCCACTACCCGGCGATTGATATCGAAGCCTCGATAAGCCGCGCGATGACCGAACTTATCGAACCGGTGCACTACAAAAAAGTGCAGCGCTTTAAACAGATGCTCTCGTCTTATCAGCGCAACCGCGATCTGGTGAGCGTGGGCGCGTATGCGGCAGGCAGCGATCCGTTGCTGGATCAGGCCATTAGTCTTTACCCCAACATGGAGCGATATCTCCACCAGGGGATTCATGAATCCTGTGATTATCCGACCTCCTGCGCGGAGCTTTCTGCGCTGTTTCCGGATACCGGGGCGAACTAATGCGGACGGTGCGTAATGGCCAGCCATAACCCCATGGATGTACTGCGTGAGCTGGCGGAAAAAAAGCTCAACGACACGACGGTACAACTCGGTAGCGCACGCCAGGCGCATGTCCAGGAGACTTCCCGCCTGGAGCAGTTGCGTACGTACTCGCAGGAATATCGCCAGCAGATGCAAACCACGCTGACGCAAAGTCGCGTGTCGATCATGGCGCTACAGACACAGCAGCGATTTTTAACCTCTCTGGATGGGGTGGTTGAGCAACAGGTCAGGCGGGTTTCCGCCAGCCAGTTCGCCGTGGATAACGTGCAGGACGCCTGGAAAAAAGATAAGCAGCGGCTGAATGCTTTTGAAGCGCTGAAAAACCGTGCTGAAGCCCAGCAATTGTTAAAAGAGAACCGGCTGGAACAAAAGCTGATGGATGAGTTTGCCCGTCGCGCCAGCCAAAGGAACATATAAGATGATTATCAGACCTTCAAACCCTGCTCCGGCAAGCGATAGCGGACGCCAGACGGCTTCCACCTCAAGCGTGCAGGAAGAGGGCGAGTTTTCTTCCGCGCTGAAAAAACAGCTGGCGGCAGAACAACCCGCAAAAACCGACAAAAAAGCGCCTGCGCAGGAAGGGAATAAAAAACCTGCGGACAAAAAAGAGGAGCCGTCAGACGATGCCCGCCCAACTCCGTCTGCGACACTGGCTATCGATCCGCTGGCACAAGTGGCGAAGACCATCGCGTTGCCTGCGGAGGTAACTACCGCGGATGCGCTGCTGGCCCAGGGCGAACAGGCCGCGCAACCGGCCCTGGCGGATCTGGCGGCGTTACCGCAAAACGCGATTGAGCCTGCGCTGGCTGCAACACCGGCAAACGCACTGACACCGGCCGCCGTGGCGACCGATGTTCAGCCCACAGACCCGTTAGCGCAGGTGACGTTCTCCGCCGTGCTCGGTGAGAAAGTGCAGACGCCAGTCACAGCCACAACCGAGCGCGCACCCGCGACCGGGAAAGGGCAGGGGATAACGGCGGCGCTGCACACGGCCACACCGCTTGCGGATAAAGCCGTCGAGGGCAGCGACTCACCTTTGCCAGCAACGGACACCGCGCAGCTTGCGGGCAATGGGCAGACCCAGGCAGCACCGGCGAGCGAGAGTTTCGCAACGGCACTGCATGCGGTGAAAACCGGTGAACCGCTACCGCAACTGAGTGCGATTTCTCAGGCGGCACCCGTTACGGCACCGTCAACCACGCCAGCATTAACTTCACCCGCGATGGCGACCGGCACCTTACAGGCTGAAGTTGGCACGCCCGCGTGGCAACAATCGCTGGGGCAGCAGATTGCGGTGTTCACCCGTAATGGCGTTCATCATGCGGAGTTGCGTCTTCACCCGGAGGAGTTGGGCGCGTTACAAATCAGCCTGCGCGTGAATAACGATCAGGCCCAGGTCCATTTCGTGTCCGAGAGCCATCAGGTGCGCTCGGCGCTGGAATCGGCGATACCGAACCTGCGCACTATGCTGGAAGAGTCCGGTATTTCGCTGGGACAGAGTAGCGTGGGCGCAGAAACTTCCTCTTCAGCGGGGGATACGACATCGGGTAATACCGCCGGGCAAGGAAAATCTGATCCAGAACAAGGTGACGGGGCTATTTCGCTGGAAGAAGAGCGTCCGGCACGTTCGCGCATCATGCATTATTCGCGCGGAATCAATACGTTCGCGTAAGGCGAATGCGCTAAATGGCAAGGTGCTGACAGTAATTTCAGTTTATCAGGGAATTGTCCTGCATGGGTGCTGTATTAAAATAACGGCATCCAGCAGGTTATCTGTCTTAAGTATGATTCCTGATTTATTTTTAATTACAGAGTTATTCATCAAATGCCGAAGAAGAAACAAGCCGCCCAGAGTGGGAAAAAAAGCCCTCTGTTGCTTTTACTCATGTTGTTAATTCTTATTGGGATGTGCGCTGGTGGCGCTTATGCCTATATGGAAATTAATAAACTTAAAACGCAAGTTGCTAATGGGAAAGAGGGTGAAACTCCTGCCGCAGCCGTTGAGCAAGCAGAGCCGGTTTATTTAGATCTGGATACCTTTACCGTCAGTCTGAAACCTGATGCCCAGGAAAATGATCGCATTCTGTATATTGGTCTTACGTTGAAAATTAAAGATACCGCAACGAAAGCCATGCTGGAAAAACATCTTCCTGAAGTTCGCAGTAATTTGTTAGTGCTTTTTTCTCAACAAACAGCGGCTGAATTAGTCGGCGATAAGGCGAAAGAAACGTTGGCATTAAAAGTAAAAGACGCGGTTAACGCCTCACTTGCTGGCCAGCCTCAACCGATGGTGACAAACGTCCTGTTTAATGCATTCATTTTACGGTAACTATTATGTCGGACAGCATTTTATCACAGGACGAGATCGATAATCTTTTGAATGGCGGCCCCGGTGGCGAAGAGAAAAATAGTGCGGAAACGGCGCTTTCTTCAGCAGAAGATAATATCAAGCCTTATGATCCTAATACCCAGCGTCGGGTTATTCGTGAACGTTTATATTCTCTGGAAATTATTAACGAACGTTTTGCGCGACAGTTTCGTATCGGCTTGTTTAACATTTTGCGCCGTAGCCCGGATGTCACCGCCGGAAACATCAAAATTCAGCCGTACCATGAGTTTGCCCGCAATCTGCCGGTGATGACGAGTCTGAATCTGATTAACATGCACCCGCTGCGCGGCACGGCGCTGTTCGTTTTTTCACCCAACCTGGTATTTACCGCGGTGGATAACCTGTTTGGCGGCGACGGACGTTTCCCGACAAAGGCCGATGGCCGCGAATTTACGCCTACAGAACAGCGTATTATCCAGCGGATGTTGGCCATGGCGCGCGAAGCATATGATTACGCCTGGACATCCATTTATAAGATCAAAACAGAATTTGTCCGTTCTGAATTGCAGGTGAAGTTCACCAATATTACGTCGTCACCGAACGATATTGTGGTGACCACACCGTTTCAGGTGGATATTGGTTCGCATAGCGGCGAATTACAAATTTGTATTCCGTTCAGCATTATCGAACCGATTCGCGAGTTGTTGACCAACCCGCCACTGGAAAACTCGCAGCACGAAAATAATCAGTGGCGCAGCGCGCTCGCTTCGCAAATGCGTGATACCGAAATGGAGCTGGTGGTGAAATTCGCTGAGATTTCGACCCGCTTGTCCAGAATTATGAGCCTGAAACCTGACGATATTATTCCATTGGAAAAACCTGAAGAGATCGGTGGGTATGTTAACGATGTCCCGGTGATGTCGGGTAAATATGGCTGCGCCAACAATCAGTATGCCATTCAGGTGGAAAATTTGATGAATTCTACATTATTAGCCTTAAAGAAGGAGTGACCAACGAATGAGTGATATGGAACTTGAATCGGGGTCAAATAAATCCTCGCTTAACGACCTTTGGGGCGATGCGATGAGCGAACAAATGAACGACAATAGCGCCGAGATGCACGCTGCGGCGAAAGACGATGTGATGGTTAATTTTTCTGAAGATTTAAATTTGGTGCTCGACATTCCGGTCAAAATGACCGTTGAACTGGGGCGCACAAAAATGACGATCAAAGAGTTATTAAGACTTAGCCCAGGCGCCATTGTTTCGCTGGACGGGTTAGCCGGTGAGCCGCTGGATATTTTGATTAACGGTTACTTAATTGCCCAGGGTGAAGTGGTCGTCGTTTCGGATAAATTCGGCATTCGTATCACCGATATTATTACGCCTTCCGAGCGTATGCACCGCCTGAGCAGATAATGAATACCCCAACGCTTAATACTGTTCAGCCCGTTGCCGGCGGGCCTGCCGTGGCACCGGTCTCGATTGGCAATGTTGTCGGCGCGCTGGCGCTGGTGTTGTTGCTGATTGTGGCGGTGGCCTGGATCTGCCGTCGTACGGGTGTCGCTTCACGAATGGTAAAGGGAAATAGCATTCTGTCGGTAAAACATACTCACTCCCTTGGCGCGAGACAGCGTCTGGTGGTTGTCGAAGTGGATGACAAATGGCTGCTGCTGGGCGTGACGCAGGAAAACATCACGACTCTGATGACGATGGAGAAAAAAGCGGACGCTGAGCCGGTTCCGGTCGCGCCGTTTGCTGCCAGTTTTCAGGCGGCTTTAGTGAATTGCATTACCCGGCATAAAGGCGAGGGCAAAAAATGAAACGCAACACGCGCCTGCTGCCGGGACTGCTTGGCCTTGGGCTAACGCTTGCCGGGATTTTCTTCCCTGCCGGGCTGACCTGGGCGGCCAATAGCGACATCATGCTTAGCCATTCAGCGAATGGCGAGAGCTGGTCACTGCCGGTACAAACGCTGGTTTTGATGACGTCACTGACGTTTTTGCCCGCGATATTGCTGATGATGACGGGGTTCACCCGCATTGTAATTGTGCTTGGGTTGCTGCGAAACGCCCTTGGCACCGCCAGTACGCCGCCTAACCAGGTGTTGCTGGGACTGGCGCTGTTTCTCACTTTTTTCGTGATGTCACCGGTGTTGAACCGGGTGTACGACGAAGCGTGGGTGCCGCTCTCGCAGGATAAGATTTCGATGGAAGTCGCGTTGCAAAAAGGGTCACAACCCCTGCGCGCTTTCATGCTTAAACAGACCCGCGAAGGGGATCTGGCGCTCTTTTCCCGCATCGCGAAAGCGGAGCAGTTTAATACGGTCGACGATGTGCCAATGAGCATTCTGGTTCCTGCGTTTGTAACCAGCGAACTGAAAACCGGTTTCCAGATCGGCTTTACGATGTTTATTCCTTTTTTGATTATCGACCTGGTTGTGGCAAGTGTGCTGATGGCGCTGGGGATGATGATGGTGCCTCCGGCAACGATTTCCCTGCCTTTTAAGCTGATGCTGTTTGTCCTGGTGGATGGCTGGCAGCTGGTTATCGGTTCCCTGGCGCAGAGCTTTTTTAGTTAGAGAGAAGAAGATGACCCCTGAAAGTGTCATGTCGCTTGGTTTTCAGGCGACGAAAGTCGGGCTGTTTATTGCCACACCATTATTGTTAGCCGCGCTGGCGGCGGGTTTGATTGTCAGTATTTTGCAGGCATCGACGCAGATCAACGAAATGACCCTCTCCTTCATTCCGAAGATCCTCACCATCGTCGTCGTGCTGATCGCTTGCGGGCCGTGGATGCTGTCAACGCTGGTTGACTATATGCGTGGTCTGTACAGTAGCCTGCCTTATATCATTCGATAATTATGCTTACGCTCTCGCTGGTTACGCTTTATGACCAGGTGAACCAGTATTTCTGGCCGTGCCTGCGCATGCTCGCCCTGTTCGGTGCGGCACCGATCTTCAGTGAAAAACAGATGAGCGCGCGCTTGAAAGTCGCGCTGGCGTTGATCACTGCTTTTCTTGTCGCCCCGCAACTGCCGCAGAGCAACATTGCGATCGCCTCGTTCGACGGCTTTTGGGCCTGCTGCCAGCAGCTGATTATCGGCATTGCTATCGGGCTTGCGGTACAGCTGATTTTTGTGGCGGTGCGCCACGCCGGCGAGATCATTGGTATGCAGATGGGCCTCTCTTTCGCCATGGTTTATGACCCCGGCGGCGGCCCAAGTATGCCGGTCGTTTCGCGGCTGCTGAACCTCTTTGTCACGCTGCTGTTTCTGACCTTCAATGGCCATCTTTATATGCTCGAAGTGGTGGCGAACAGCTTTGAGGCTTTCCCGATTAGCGCCGCGCCGCTCGGTCATGAAGGATTTATGGCGATGGTCAAAGCAGGCAGCCTGATCTTTCGTTACGGCTTAATGCTCGGCCTGCCGGTTATCACTTTATTGCTGTGCCTCAACCTGACAATGGGGTTGCTCAACCGCCTGACGCCGCAGTTGTCGATTTTTGTGGTCGGTTTTCCGCTTTCTTTAACCGTCGGCATGGTGGCCATGTCGCTGGTGATGTACACACTTGCACCCTTCTTTGAAAACATGATGGCCGGCATTTTTGACCATCTGTTTGTGATCCTGACGGGATTCAAATAACAGCGGAAGGGATGTTTTTTAATCATCGTAATTCGTCACGGGATGTGACGCTGAGTAGGTAAGGGACTATGAGTGAAAAAAAGGCAGTCAGTATCGCTAACGTTCTGGTTTACAGCGAAGATGTGTTTTCGACACTGGGATTAACCACGCTGATTAAGTTCTATCGCCCTAACTTGCGTATTAGCCATATCGCAAGCCCACAGGACGCGCAGGGCGTATCCGTCAATAAAGTGCGCTTTGTGATTGCGGTTGCCACGCAGACCACCAATCTGATGTCGTTGATGAACACCATGCACTATCTGCGCGAAGCAAAGCCTGATTTGCCGTGCCTGTTGTTGAGCGACGAGCTTGACCCGGTTTTACCTGCTTTAATGCCGGATATTCCGACGCTGTGTCTGAACACGCCTATCCGCCATATCTATGCGTCAATCAACCGTTTGCTGTCACGTAAAAAGGCGGCATCGCCACGCTATCCTGCGCTACCGCTGTTAACACAGCGTCAGCGCGAGGTGCTTTGTCTGCTGGCCTCCGGTGCCAGCGCTCAGGATGTCTCTGTCGAGCTTGGGATCAGCCTGAAAACGGCTTACGTGCACCGGCGCGATATCCTGATGCGGCTTAACATTAGCCCGAGTTATTATCGTGGTGTCTTTACCGGCCGCTTGTCATAACGGTCGCAAATAACAGATACACAACAGCCTCGCCTGCTCAATGTGATGCTGAGCAGGCGAGGCTGTTATTGGCGGTGTGAAGATGAGTTTGCCCGCTGTCGGGGCAACTCATGCCATTACTGCAATGTGGCGGGGGCACCAGCCGCGAAGTTGAGCAGCGGGCTACGTTTCAGCGCGCGTGACGGTGGCACGCACAGGCTGCAGGTAAAACCGTTGAACATGTGCTCCGGCGTGGTGATAAAGTTGCCGCCACAACAGTCGCACTGCGTCTGTTTGAGCATGCCGCCGTCGATATAGCGCAACAGCGTCCATGCGCGGGTTAACCCCAGCACCGGTTCTTCATTTTCTTCCGTCAAACCGTGTTCCATATAAAGACGGAAGGCTTTCAGCATTACTTCGACTGAGCGTCCAGGTTCGACCTTCTGCAAATAAAGATAAATATTATAAAAAATGGATGAGTGAATATTTTGCTCCCACGCCATATACCAGTCGGCGGAAAAAGGCAGCATACCTTTCGCCGGGGACTCCCCTTTCAGCTCTTTATAAAGCTTTAACAGTTTTCTGCGGCTAAGGCTGGTTTCACTCTCCAGCACCTGCATTCTGGCGCCGAAATTAATCAACTGCATGGCAATATGCGTATCTTTAATTTCCGACATAATGCTTTTTTCTTGCAACATTGAGTCTTCCATTACGCCGCCTCGCTGCCATCTTGATTGAGCGTACTAAGCAGATTGCTCGACAAAATAATGCCGGTATGCAAACGCTGAAGCGCATCAATACGCGAGTCTTTGGTCAGGCAATTGATCATCACATCATCATCAATACGCAACCGGCTAATCAGCTGGCCTGAAGTGGACAGTTTAATCAGTTGCGGCAGTGACAAGCTGCGTAGGGTTTCCATCGTGGTTTCGTTTAAACCGAGACGGAAACCCGCTGCAATTTTATCTTCACGAATCAGACGCTGTGCCAGTAATAAATAGGACAGGTTCAGATCCTGGATAGATTGCATTTGTTCGTCAAAATTTTGTTCGTTCATAAAGTTGCTCCCGCAAAAAACAGGCGATGCGCTGTCTTTCGCTGTTATTTAAAAATTAAAATTAAATATGCGAGCAACCACTTTATTTCGATATTAATTAAAAATACTAAAAGGTAAATCTTTTAACAGCTTTAATATAGTTGTGCAGGTGATTGTATTATGTTCCTGCTTAAATCTTTGTTTCCAGGACTTTTCCTGAGAACGGAAATAAGTTTACACAAAAGGATTCATGCGAACAATGAAAATAATGCGGAAAAAATAGGCGGTTTGTAAAGTTGTGTTTTTGTTACTAATTTAACTTTAGTGATTACAGCGAGTTAGAGAAACTTTCAGAAAATGGATAACTTTAATTACAAAATGCGCAAAAACACGTTGAGAAAAATTATCTTTTTCAGGTGTGCTTTATGTTATTGAATTTTATCTATAAACAATGGTGGTTTTCGTGAATGATAATAGTTTTTTTCTTACGTTAATTTATTACATCGGTTTAACAAGAAAACCGCTAAATGTCACATATAGGAAAAATCACAACGCTTATTTAATGAGTTGATCTAACCCGATACAAATAAAGTGTTTTTGTATAAGTTTTTTCTCAAGTGCATTTAATGAATAGGGGCAAGCAGCGATAAAAATTCAGTTCACTGGCACCGCTTGCCCGAAAGAACCCGAAAATGAAAGGGTTAGCAAATAACCCTAAAAGGGCCCGCCAAAGGGAGCCGCCAGCTCTATCGCTTTGTTGACCTCTGCCAGCAGCCCGGATAGCGATGGGTTATTCGCTCTGGCGATCTTCTCTAATCGCTGCGCAGGATCGGCTTCTTCGTCAAAAAACACGGCCATTTTTCCTATTTCCAACACGCGATAGGATTCTCTATCACCGGTGATCAAGGTGTTACGTATCGCCAGTAGCAGTTGCAGAAAATCGGCATCGGTTTGGCTGACGTTTGCAACCCATGCTTTTACGACGTCCAGGCTGTCAATATCTCGCCACGCATTGAGATAACTCAATAAGTGCGGAATGTGTAAAAGTTGGTTCTTCACATTATCGTTACCCATGCGCCCGGCAAGTTGTCTGCGCAATGTGTTTAACTCGCTGGCGGAAAACGAGGGTACATCGTGCGATTCCATACTTTTGGGCTGAAGAGGAGTGAGCAGGCTTTGGCCAAACTGGACAATCCAGCGCAGAGCCTCACCCTGTTTTATCCTTTCCCCAAGAAATGCGCATAAATGGGTTCGATCTTCAATTAATAACTGCCTTGTGATCTGCAACGCCAGCGCACGCGTGCCGGACTCTTGCTGGCGGTAATACGCATCACGCTCCTCGAATTTGGCTTCAACGACATCACCTTGTTGAAAGAAGAAGTTGAGCAGGCCAAACAGTTGCTTTGGTTCCGCTTCGGCAATGACGCGTGAGGTGAGGCGGGTAACAATATGCTCAAACCAGGTCTGTGATGAGACGCCTTTGCTGTGGATTTTACTGAGCAGGTGCTGAGCGAGTTTTTCTTCATCATTACCCGCCATGGACAATATCTCCTGAATGGCAGACTCCGGTAGCACGTTTTGCGGTGCGGAAAAGGAGAAGTAATAGCGCCAGTAACCTGCGCTGCCAAGGCGCCTTAGCGTTGTCAGTTCGTCTCGCTTGTTTTCATCTATTTCGCTAAACAAGTGTATGTTTTTATCGCCACCGCCTTGCACACCGGGAACCCACTTCCCCAACGTCCAGGCGTTGCGCCCTGAGGCGTATTTGAACAGAGCAAGTTTGTTCGCCAGGTCAGTCGCCATCGCGCCAAGATCTTCGCTGTTAATCTGGCCATCACCGGATTCGACAATAGAGCGCTCGGTGAGATAGTGTTCGACCCAGTCATGCAGGCCTGGGTTAACGACGCGAATGAGTTGCAGGAAACAGAGATCGGGGAAATAGACATAATCGCGCATGGCCGGATAACGAAACTGCAAGGCGTTTAATGCCAGGCGGACTTCACGCGGCGTGGAGAACTCGTTGCCATAGGCATCCACCGCTGTATTCAGCACTGAAAACGCCCCGGCATCTAACTCGCGCCCCTGTATTTTTTTATACAGTTCAAGCGCGCCGTCCCTGAATTCCCGGTGCAGGTCGAAGGCTTCCGGGCGCGGCAAGCTGAACGAGAGTTGCACGATTTTTTGCAGATATAAACGACCATCCGTGACGCCAAGGCCATGTTCGACAGCTTTTGCCAGCACGTCGCGGTCGTAGCACATAACATAACGAAAGCGGGGGAAATCGGCGACCGAGCGCACCATACGCAATATTTCGACCGCTTGCGCCGGTTCCAGCCGGTCGAGATCGTCGAGGACAATGATAAACGTCAGCTGAAGCTCTTCGAGGCTGCTTTCGATCTCTGAGCGCAGATCGGCGGCGCTTTTCTCACTGTCTGAGCCGAGTTTTGTCAGCGCTTCAGTAATCTTATCCGCGCCCCCAAGAAGCGGGATGATACTCGCCATATCCGCCAGCGGTTGGGCGAGTCTGGCAGTCGAGCGGACATAACGCAGCAGGCGATTTTTTGTCTCATTCAGCGTCTTTTTTGCGCGCTTAATCTTCTGCTCTTCTTCAGATAATGTACGAGTTTGCTCCTGGTCCAGGATAAGCGCGACGGGCATTAAAAGCGATGCGACCGGGCTAATGCCGTCGCCGTTAAGCCAGGGAGAGATATGCAACACATGCGTCTTTTCTGGCTTCGTCTGGTCCAGTTCGTGAAGCAGTAAGTTGATGAGGCTTGTTTTCCCCGAACCCCAGACCCCTTCAATACCAATCACGGCAGAACCTTCATCGTCCATTGCCTGGATTGCCTGCGCTAATCCTTTGGCAACCGCCGTAAGCCCGTAACGATCTTCATCCGCGTTTTTTACCGGTGCGTCCGGACCAACCATGCCATATCTTCCATCTGTTTTCATTTTGATACCTGTTCCATTCATGCAAATAACGGCACAGGAAGACAAGCACGCCAGGCCCGATATTCCCATACGCGTTTTTAGTTTATCTATCGCATAGTGTATTAAGTGAGTGTCTTGAGGAAAAAGGTAAGCCGCAACCTATGAAATGTAGGAGGGGCTTGAGCACGATCTGTAATGAGGTAATGAAGGTTTCTTAACTAATTGAATATTAATGTATTATGGGTGAGGGTTGAGCGGGGAGGGGAAAAAAAAAGCCCGCAGGGCTTGCGCCGTGCGGGCTCTTAGGACTTCATCGGATGACTCTTGAATCGCCACGGATAATCTAGACACTTCTGAACCGTTGATAATATAGGTTTTCATATTCAGCCGGTGGCATCTGCTCGCTCGAGCCATGCCGACGCTTACTGTTATAAAACATTTCGATGTAATCAAAAATATCGCTTCTGGCTTCGTTTCTCGTTCCGTAGATCTTTTTCTTAATCCGTTCGCGTTTCAGTAGCTGGAAAAAGCTCTCCGCAACCGCGTTGTCGTGGCAGTTACCGCGACGACTCATGCTGCTTTCAAGACCGTTTGATTTCAGGAACGACTGCCACTCATGGCTCGTGTATTGACTGCCCTGATCAGAGTGAACCAGTACCTGTTTTTGAGGATTACGCCTCCACACCGCCATAAGTAATGCGTTCAGGACAATCTCTTTTGTCATGCGGGGTTGCATTGACCAGCCGATAACTTTTCGGGAGAACAGGTCAACCACCACGACCAGATACAGCCAGCCTTCGTGGGTTCGGATGTAGGTTATGTCCGTCACCCAGCTCACATCCGGCGAGTCCGGATTGAACTGCCGCTGGAGCCTGTTGGGTGCAACGATGCTGGCTTCGCCTTTACGTGCCCGTGGGCCACGATACCCAACCTGAGCTTTTATTCCGGCACGCTTCATCAGTCGCCAGACCCGGTTCACTCCGCACTGCTGCCCGGTATCACGCAGATCGAGATGGATCTTGCGATAACCATAGACGCAGCCAGACTCAAGCCAGAACTGTTTGATCTGCCCGGTCAACATCTGGTCTGCCTGGTGACGCTGTGAATATGGCTGCTGAAGCCAAAAATAAAATCCACTAGGATGGACTTCCAGAACCCGACAGAGCAAACGAACAGGCCAGCAACAGCTGTTGTCGCGGATAAAGGCGTACCTCAGTCGGACAGCTTTGCGAAGTACGCCGCGGCTTTTTTTAATATGTCTCGTTCATCGGTAACCCGCTTCAGCTCTTTCTGGAGGCGGCGGATCTCGGCCTGAGCATCTGACTGTTCATTATTAGTGGAAGAATCCGGACCGTACTTCTTTATCCAGGCGTAAAGGCTGTGGGTGGTGACATCGAGACGTGTTGCAACGCTGGAAACAGAATGACCACGATCAACAACCTGTTTGACTGCTTCAATTTTAAACTCTTCAGGATAACGCTTACCGCTCATGGGCACCTCTCTTTAAGTCATCTTAAATGACTCTGAGGTGTCTGTTAAACCCGTGGCGATTCACCCGGCAAAAATGGCTTTACCCGCGGGAACCCGCAAACCGGTACGCCTGCCACAGAGCTGGATGACGATTACTTTGACATGCTGCAGGAGGAGCTGGCGACAGTGGTTGAGGCTACCGGTGTCGCTCTGGACAAAGCAAAGCACGATCAATTACTGACGGCGCTGAAAAAATTGTTGCTCAGCCGGAGCAACCCTTTTGCAGATATCAAAGCTGATGGCAGTGCTGCGATCGCAACGGCTCTCGCAAACCTTGGGTTGGGCGAGGCAGTAAAAATGCCTGCTGCTGGCGGGGTATTTTCAGGGACTGGGCGTATCTGGATACCAGTCAAAGATAGTTCAAACAGCAATATTGTTAATTTCCTGGTTCAATGGGGAACATGTAGCAATGGCGGTAGTGGTAAGGATGGGTCGCTTACCTTTGGGGCGGCGTTTCCAACGGCACTGGGCGGTATAGTGTTTTATGGTAACGACACGTCTAACGGTGGTTTTAGTATTACAAAGGCATCAAGCTCTTCGACTCAGACAGGGATGAATATCTTGTTTCGTGACCTTTCAATTAATTATCCGTTTGTTGCATCTCGTTTGTTGTCGGCGGGTTATCTTGCGTGGGGGTGGTAATGTTTTTCAATAAATCAAATTTGGGGTTCTATGATCCTGATGAAAAATCGTATTATGGGGAAAACTGGCCTGACGAAAAAGAATTAAATGAGATTGATGATGTACAGTACGAAAAATTTATCAGCGAACCTCCACGCGGACACATTTTGGGGGGAGGTGAAGATGGTAAACCAATTTGGGTTGAAGTCCCTGGGCAAATTGTTGAAAATAATGCGGGAATAATCGCGTCCTTAATCGCTGACGCGTCAGTGATAATTTCTCCGCTTCAGGATGCGGTTGATATGGACATTGCTACTGAAAAGGATATATCACGTCTTAAAGCCTGGAAACTTTATCGCGTTCAGCTTTTTAGAACTGATACGTCTGTGGTTGATATGGTATTACCTACACCTCCTGAGGTGTAGGTAAGTGAAACTTTAAGCGCTGTGGAATTTGTTATTCCTCAGCGCAATTTTCTATTTTGTATACTTAACCCGCAATTTTAGAAAAGGTTTTTCCACGTAGGTATACGTTATCGCTGATGCAATGACCGTTACAGGCAGCATTACAAAAATTACCTTAAATAGATGCATTGTGGGGTTAGGGTCCATTGGCATCACTTTACTAAGTAAAATGTAGTAAACAGGAAGGTGAAGAAGATACATAGAAAAGCTAAGCCCGCCGAGATAGGCCAACATTGCGTCTATGCGCTGATTTATTGAGAATTGAGCGGAGCAATATGCATAAATCAATAAGGCCCAAAGCATAGCTTCCAGTGTGAAGCTAAAAGTCACAAAAACAGGAATGGCCTTTTTATTCAGATAAAGAACAACACTAAGTCCGATAAGTGCTACTGCGAGAATCATTGCTGCTATTGAAAAACTCGTTTTATTTTTTTTAATGTAGATGTAGCCAGCTATCATTCCTATAAGAAACTGATCCATTCTTCCTATGATTGTATGATAGAAAATCCAGTACACTGAAGCGCCTTTAAAAACTACCAACGAGTATTTAATCATAAGCATAACGACAATCATCCCTATGAGAGTTTTCACGCCGTCATTTCTCATGAAAATAGCAAGGAAAGGGAAAATTAAATAGAATTGAAATTCTACTGCAATCGTCCATATTTGACCAATTGGATAAAATTGCTGCCCCCATCCTGTGCTGAGATGTCCTGTGTTTAATTGAAGAGTCAGGATTCGGAGTATGTCCATTGGGTCTGAATTTGCGCGATTAACACTGATCACGATAAAGCATAGCAATACAGTCATAGGGGCTATGCGTAATATCCTATTTTTTATGAAGCTACCATATGATATATCTTTATTTCCCGCATTTGATATTACGCAGAAAAGAAATCCCGACAAAACAAGAAATAAGCTGACTCCAGTATTTCCGCCAGAAACCCACAATTTGAGAAAATCAGATGGGCTTGAAATTTCATTATTGTATTTCAAAAAACCACGACAATGATAAATTATGACTAATGCTGCGGCGAAAAATCTCAAATGATCAAGTCTTGATAAATAGATATTATTTAAAGTCTTCATTCCATAATCCATCTAATATATAGAAATAACCTTCATATTTTTTTTGTGCGAAAATGATAACATTTTTATGCCGCTTCAATAAGCAATTATGAAGATAATGTGATGATCACAGTCAGAAGTGCTCTTTGATACACGATAAAACCGCTTTAAGATCCACCCTATCAGGGCGTTATAAAACAGTACTGATACGGCGCTTGATCTGCACCTCTCAAACGATACTGTATATAAATACAGTATCGTTTGAGAGGTGCAGATCATGCCGCGCCAGTACGAGATACGCGCCGCCTTTGTTGCAGCAGTTCAACTCAACCCAAAGGGATACAAGTGCCTGCGCACTGCAGACTTCATCCGTGAGCTTAACGCGCGCAACTGGCATTTCAGCGAGCGCGACGCTAATGACTGGATAAAGCGATATCAGCCGTACTTCGTGGACAAGACGCCAGATGTCAGCGAGAACCGTCTCTGGATGCTTCGCAACATGGGGAGTATTCAGTAATGGGCTTTCCATCACCAGCTGCTGATTATGCGCAGCGCGCGCTCACCGTTGATGCGCTTTGTCAGATGGTTGCAAATTGCCGGATCGTCGAAACAGACACCGGGTATGCGGTCATTGATTTTTCCGCGCGACCAGGCGAAGGCGAAACAGTTCTGGCTACATTCGATGGCCGAGCGCAGTTTGCTAAATGGATGGGCGGGGCGCTGATTACGGATGATGGAGATGCAATTGAGGGGGAGGCGCTGGACGAGGTAACGGTGTTCGGTGTACTGACGTACACAATTAACCGGGTGAAAGATGATGACAGGGTGGTTTAACTCGTCATGGGATTTAAGCCATAAAAAAGCCCGCGCGTGCGGGCTTTTCTGTAACGTTGGAGCTGCGGCTCCTTTACGTATCCTTTTTTGTCCCTTTGGTGTCCGGTCACCGTCCGGGGTAAGTGGCTAACCTACTGTTTTTTAAGACTCTGTCCTGCCACTGTCCATGTATATTTGGTGGAGCTGGCGGGAGTTGAACCCGCGTCCGAAATTCCTACATCCTCGGTACTACATGCTTAGTCCAGTCTTTAATTTCGCTTGCCGGCTGCGGACGGACACGCCACTAACAAACTAGCCTGATTAGTTTTAACGCTTCAACCCCAGGCAGGGCATCCACGCGATCTCTTTTGGGTTTGACCTCTCTTGATCCCCGTCCTAAGAGCGGAGGCTAGGGAGAGAGGGCTCTAAGCAGGTTATTAAGCTGCTAAAGCGTAGTTTTCGTCGTTTGCGACTATTTTTTTGCGGCTTTTTACGAGGCCAACCGCCCCTCGGCATGCACCTTGGGTTTCGCGAATCCCGTCGAATCCAGAATCAGCCCCAAAAGTGTGACGGTGAGTATAACAGATTTATGACGTGCCATTCCAGTCCAGATCACAATGACTTTTGACGAGGAAAATGTGGTTGGTTTGTGTTCATACATAACCGCAACTGCTGTATTTGCCATTGCCTGATGCGTTCATACAAGACGGCTAACTTAATAGAGGGTATGAAACTGATTCCGCTCGCCTGTTGTTGATCGCACTAAGCAGTGGGTTATGCGCACATAAGAAGCGGGGCTGAACAGCCGCCCTGGACAATCTTTCCGGGCCTGCCGGGGATGATTGCGAATGTAGTGATCAAAATCGGTGCTGGATTATCTGATTAAACCGCTGAACACACTGAATGAGGCGCTGAGAAGTATTCGATGCCCTCTCCCGGCGTGAGAGGGCGACGCGGACGTGATTAACGCCCGGCGTTTTTCATAATGCGAGCTTTATCCAACTGCCATTCGCGCTCTTTCAGATCGGTGCGCTTGTCGTGCTGTTTCTTACCTTTCGCCACGCCGATTTTTACTTTACACCAGGCGTTTTTCCAGTACAGCGACAGCGCCACAACGGTATAACCTTCGCGGTTAATGCGACCGTAGAGTGAATCGAGTTCGCGCTGGTTAAGCAGCAGCTTGCGTGTGCGAGTCGGATCGCAAACGTAGTGGCTGGAGGCTACGGTCAGCGGCGTAAAGTTTGCGCCAAACAGAAAGGCTTCGCCGTCTTTCAAAATAACGTAGCTGTCGCCAATGTTTGCTTTACCGGCGCGTAAGGATTTTACTTCCCAGCCTTGCAGTGCCAGCCCGGCCTCAAATTCCTCTTCAATGAAGTATTCATGGCGGGCGCGCTTATTCAGCGCAATGGTGGCTGAACCTGGTTTGTATGCTTTTTTCTTCGTCATAGTGTCGTGAAGCCATCCGGTAATCTGATATCTGAAACTGACCTCATTGCGTCCTGTGAGGTTTAGCCGATTATCTTAGCATGAGTTCGGGCATAGCGTTTTCCTTTCATCCTGGGGAAATGGTATTATTTGACGATTGTGTGAACGCGGAAAACGATATGCCTCAGATTAGCCGTACTGCGCTGGTGCCTTACAGCGCGGAACAAATGTACCAGTTAGTGAATGACGTAAAATCTTACCCGCAGTTTTTGCCTGGCTGTACTGGCAGCCGGGTGCTGGAATCCGGGCCGACGCAAATGACAGCGGCAGTGGATGTTTCCAAAGCCGGGATCAGCAAGACATTTACCACGCGAAATACGCTAAACACTAATCAAAGCATTTTGATGCATCTGGTCGATGGCCCATTTAAGTCTCTGATTGGTGGGTGGAAATTTACTCCACTGAGTGCCGAGGCCTGCCGGATTGAGTTCCAGCTTGATTTTGAATTTACCAATAAGCTGATTGAGCTGGCGTTTGGCCGCATCTTCAAAGAGCTGGCGGCCAATATGGTGCAGGCGTTTACGCATCGGGCGAAAGAGGTTTACCGTGCCGGGTAATATCGCTGTTGAAGTGGCTTACGCACTGCCGGAGAAACAGTACCTTCAACGGGTGACGCTCGAAGAGGGCGCAACCGTTGAGCAGGCGATACGGGCTTCGGGTTTGCTCGAGCTGCGTGATGATATTGACCTGAAAGTGAATAAAGTGGGTATCTATAGCCGCCCGGTGAAATTGCAGGATCGCGTGCATGATGGCGATCGCGTAGAGATTTATCGCCCGCTGATTGCCGATCCGAAAGAGTTACGTCGCCAGCGCGCTGAGAAGTCAGCAAAGAAAGCGTAAGCTGATAGCGGTGGGTTATGTTCCCTGCGCAGGTAAGTAAGACCCCGAACACGACGGGAAAAGAGGCGACATAAGTGATTCAAACAAAAAAGGTGCTCATTGAGCACCTTTTTGCATTTCTGCAACCTTAGCCTTTGGTCAGCGCAGGTTTGTTATCCATATTGGTCAATACGCCGTTGCTGCTGAAAGTCAGCGTCAGGGTTTGCTGCGAAACATCTTCATGGCCCGGCTGCTGGCGGAAGACGTAGAACCAGGTGTTACTGCCAAACGGGTCGGTCATCATCGGCGTACCCAGTGCATAAGCAACCTGCTGTTGCGTCATACCTACGCGGATTTTAGAAACATCGTTTGGCGTCAGGTAGTTCCCCTGATTGATATCAGGACGGTAAACCACGCGTTCTACGGTAGAGCAACCTGCGGTCAACATCAGAAGAACCGCTGCGGCAGCAGTCAGCATTTTACAGCGCATAGTGATTTGATTCCTTTTCGGCCCGAACAATACGTGGC
This sequence comes from Kosakonia pseudosacchari, assembly GCF_015167415.1. Lineage (NCBI taxonomy): Bacteria > Pseudomonadati > Pseudomonadota > Gammaproteobacteria > Enterobacterales > Enterobacteriaceae > Kosakonia > Kosakonia pseudosacchari. The sequence continues at coordinate 3,680,087 of NZ_CP063425.1, read as the reverse complement.
TCATATGTAATATGCCGATGATAATAGACCTTTCGCCAGTTTAAAACCTTTGCCGGCTGGTCTGTTGTCGATTTTGTCGAGAACTCAGACCGTCATATTACAAAAAAGTTTACGCTGCCAGCAGCTCTTTGGCATTCGCCAGCGCGTTGCGGGTCACTTCACTACCGCCAAGCAGGCGCGCCAGTTCCTGCAAACGGGCGCGTTTATCCAGCGGCTGCATATGCGTTTCGGTCATTGCGCCATCCGTTTCCTTGCTGACAAAGAAGTGATGATGACCACAACCGGCAACCTGCGGCAGGTGCGTTACGCACATTACCTGCGTGGATTCGCCCAACTGGCGCAGTAACTTGCCAACAACAACGGCCGTCGGGCCGCTGATGCCAACGTCGACTTCGTCGAAAATCAGCGCCGGGGTTTCCATCTTCCGCGCGGTGATCACCTGAATAGCCAGCGCAATGCGCGACAGCTCACCACCGGAGGCGACTTTGGCGATTGATTGCAGCGGTTGACCTGGGTTGGTGGTCACACGAAATTCGATGCGATCGGCACCTTCAGCTGTCAGCGAGTGGGCATCAAACGCCACATCAATGGTAAACACGCCATGCGGCATGGAGAGCGAATGCATGCTTTCGGTAATTAATTCCCCGAGTTCCTGCGCATATTTCACGCGCTGGTCATGCAGCTGCTGGGCGGTCGCCAGCGCAAGCTGGTGGTGCTGCGTGACAGCCAGCGCCAGGGTTTCCTGGGAATCAGCCTGATCGTCGAGTAACTGCTGTTCATCAAGCAGCGACTGGTGAAACTGAGGCAGCTCTTCAGGGCTGATGTGATGTTTGCGTGCCAGCGAGATCTGCCGTGAGATACGCTGTTCCAGCTCGTACAGGCGGTTCGGATCGAGATCTAAGCGGTCACAGTAGTGGCGCAGTTCATCGCTGGCTTCGCTAATCTGAATGGCCGCTTCTTCGAGCATATCCAGCACGCCGGAAAGACGTGCGTCCATACCTGCCAGTTCGCCAACGAGTTGGCGCGCAGTATAGAGCTGGCTTTGCAGATTAGTCTCTTCACCGTCTGCCAGTACGTTCAGTGCATGCTGACTGGTAGAGAGCAATTGCCCGCTGTTGGCGAGGCGTTTGTACTCTTCATCAATCTGTTCGAACTCCCCTGGCTGCGGGTTAAATTCATTCAGCTCTTTCAATTGATAGTGCAAAAGTTCTGCGCGGGCGGCGCGCTCCTGGCTTTGCTGTTGATGCTGAGCCAGCTCGCGGCAACTTTGATGCCAGGCGCGGTAGTGTTCGGTCATTTGCTGAGTGAGCGCATACTCACCGGCGTAACCATCGAGCAGGTTTTTCTGGTGCTCAGGTTTAATCAGTAACTGGTGCGCGTGTTGGCCGTGAATCTGAATGAGCAGCTGACCCAACTCGCGCAACTGGGAAAGCGGCACAGCCGTGCCGTTGATAAAACCACGGGAACGTCCGTCGCTGCTGATAACACGGCGAAGTAAACACTCACGCCCATCTTCTAACTGGTTCTCTTCCAGCCAGCGTTGGGCGGCAGGAGTATCTTTGAGTGCGAAGCGGGCGCACAGATCGGCGCGCGGCGCACCGGCGCGTACCATGTCGGCTTCCGCACGACCGCCCAGGCATAGCCCGAGCGCATCAATGGCAATAGATTTACCCGCCCCGGTTTCGCCGGTAATAGCTGTCATCCCGCTGTGAAAATCAATCTCGAGCTCACGAACGATAGCAAAATTACTGATGGTCAGTTGTGCCAACATGGTCGCTTTCCTGTATGAAAAACCATAACTGTGTTTTCGTACAGTATAAACTGGTTTTATATACAGTAAAGCGTTGTGCGATGATTTTCAGAACAATTTTTTCGACCAACCAAGTTTAGAGCTTAACGTATTGAAATAGCTGTAATCTTTAGGGTGAATAAGATTGAGATGATAGTCGCAGCGACGGATGAGTACATCTTCGCCTTCCTGAATCGGCAGCGCGATTTGGCTATCGCAGCTCACCTCCAGATCGCTGCGGCGATGGGAAAAACGCAGGCGAATGGTGCTGCTGCTGTTTATTACCAGCGGGCGCGCAGACAATGTGTGCGGGAACATCGGTACCAGCGTGATGGCATCCAGCGATGGCGTCAGAATTGGCCCGCCGGCGGAGAGTGAATAGGCGGTGGAACCGGTAGGGGTTGAGATAATCAGCCCGTCGGAACGCTGGGAAAAGGCAAAAACTTCGTCAATATAGACTTCAAATTCGATCATATGGGCCACTTTGCCCGGGTGCAGCACCACTTCGTTGATCGCCGTGCTGATGCGCTTCTGGCACTCTTGCTGACAGACTTGCACTTCCAGCAGAAAACGTTTTTCAGCGATATAATGACCTTCCAGCACGTCTGCCAACTGTTGCTGCGCGTTGTCGGGATCGAGATCGGTGAGAAAGCCGAGGTTGCCGCGGTTAATCCCAATAACCTTGATGTCATAGCGCGCCAGCGTGCGGGCCGCGCCCAGCATATTGCCGTCGCCGCCGACAACCACCGCGAGATCGGCTTGTTGACCGATTTCTGCCAGCGTGCCGGTTTTCACATTATTAAGCTGCAATTCCTGGGCAATTTGTTGTTCGACAATGACGTCATAACCTTTGGCGCTTAACCAGCGATATAACATTTCATGTGTGGTCAGTGCGGTAGGGTGCCGTGGATGCCCGACAATACCAATACACTTGAAATGATGGGTCATTTTCTGGAGGTCCTTGTGGCGAATGAAATGATGACAATCTGTCACGTTCCCTTGAATCCCGGAAACTGATCCCCATAATAATGCAGGTTAGCGAGATGAATGCAAAAAAACGCGGAGAAATTCATGAGTAGTAAAGAACAGAAAACGCCTGACGGGCAAGCCCCGGAAGAAATTATCATGGAACAGCACGACGAAGTTGAGGCAGTTGTTGAGTCTGACGATTCGGCTGGGCAGGTGGATCCGCGCGATGAGAAAATTGCGAACCTTGAAGCGCAGTTAGCTGAAGCGGAAAGCCGCGAGCGCGAAACTGTTTTACGCGTTAAAGCGGAAATGGAAAACCTGCGTCGCCGTACCGAACAGGATATTGAGAAAGCGCATAAATTCGCGCTGGAGAAGTTCGTCAATGAACTGCTGCCGGTTATCGATAGCCTGGATCGCGCACTGGAAGTGGCGGACAAAGACAACGCCGAGATGGCACCGATGGTTGAAGGCATTGAGCTGACGCTGAAAAACATGCTGGATGTGGTGAAAAAATTCGGCGTGGAAGTGATTGCTGAAACCGACGTTCCGCTGGATCCAAACGTGCATCAGGCGATTGCCATGGTGGAATCTGAAGAGATTGCCGCAGGTAAAGTGCTGGGCGTGATGCAAAAAGGTTACACCTTAAACGGCCGCACCATTCGCGCTGCGATGGTGACCGTTGCTAAAGCGAAGGCGTAACGCTTTCTGATAAAACCCTCTCCGCCCGGAGAGGGTTTTTTTTCGCTTATTCGGCGACGCTTTCCCGCAGCGCTTTCACCGGGATCACCTGAACCTGCTTAATCATATTGTCCTGCACGTCGAGAATATCGATGTCGTACTGCTCGATACGGACACGCGTACCTACTGCCGGGATCTCTTCCAGCGCCTCCAGCAGCATGCCGTTAATCGTGCGGGCTTCGTCTTCCGGTAAGCGCCAGTTAAAGGCTTTATTCAGCTCGCGAACGTTGGCGCTGCCATCGATGATCACCGAGCCGTCATTTTGCGGCGTGGCTTCATCCGCCAGCGCAGGCGACATCGACGTGGTAAAGTCGCCGACAATCTCTTCGAGAATATCTTCGACCGTTACCAGCCCCTGAATATCGCCATACTCGTCTACCACCAGGCCGACTTTCTTTTTATTGCGCTGGAATTTCACCAGTTGCACGCTCAGCGGTGTGCCTTCCGGGACATAGTAGATTTCATCGGCGGCGCGCAACATCACCTCTTTGGTAAACTCGTTTTTTTCCGTCATTAGCCGGTAGGCTTCGCGCACGCGCAGCATACTAATGGCGTCATCCAGCGAATCACGGTAGAGCACAATGCGACCATGCGGTGAGTGGGTGAGCTGACGAACAATGGCTTTCCAGTCGTCATTGATATCAATGCCGACGATTTCGTTGCGCGGCACCATGATGTCGTTAACGCTGACTTTTTCCAGATCGAGAATCGACAGCAACATGTCCTGGTTGCGGCGAGAAATTTGCGAGCGTGATTCATTCACAATGGTGCGCAGCTCATCTTTGCTGAGCGCGCCGCTGACCACTACATCCGCTTTAATACCGACCATGTGCATCAGCACTCGCGTCACGCCGTTCAGCAACCACACCAGTGGCATCATGATCACTTGCAGCGGCGCCAGCAGGAAACTGCTGGGAAACGCCACTTTCTCCGGATAGAGCGCGGCGATGGTTTTTGGCAGTACTTCGGCGAACACCAGCACCACAAAAGTCAGTACGCCGGTGGCGATAGCGACGCCCGCATTGCCATACAGGCGCATGCCAACAATGGTGCCAATTGCCGACGCCAGAATATTGACGAGGTTGTTACCAATCAACACCAGGCTTATCAGGCGGTCGGGTTTACGCAACAGCTTTTCGACGCGTTTTGCCGCGCGGTTGCCCTGCTTGGCTAAGTGGCGCAAGCGGTAGCGGTTGAGTGTCATCATTCCGGTTTCGGAACCGGAAAAATAGGCCGAAACCACGACCATGATGATTAACGTAATAATCAGCGTCGTGGTGGAGATGTGTTCCAGGGGGAACTCCTTTGTGTTTAGCTCGCGAACTGCTGCAGAATGCGGCTGCCAAAATAGGCCAGCGTTAAAATCCCCGCGCCTGCAACGTTGAACCAGACGACCCTGCGGCCGCGCCAGCCCTCATGGTAATGGCCCCACAGCAGAACGATATAGACAAACCAGGCGATAATAGAGAGCACCGCTTTGTCGATATTTTCCATGCTGAACAGGTTCTGCATAAAGAACAGGCCAGTACACAGCGTCAGCGTCAGCAGCACCACGCCAACCTGAGTAATGTGGAACATTTTGCGCTCAATCACCATCAGCGGCGGCATTTCGTTGCTGAACGCCAGCCGTTTATTCTTCAACTGGTAATCAATCCAGGCCAGTTGCAGCGCGTACATTGCCGCAATAATCAGGGTGGCGTAGGCAAAGAGCGACAGGCCAATGTGCACCAGCATGCCGGGCGTGGCTTCCAGATGGGTAATGTACTCATTGGGTACAAAAACGGCGAAAGCGAGGTTGATCAGCGCGAAAGTGTAGACGATCGGCAGCAGCAGCCAGCCGCGATTTTTCGACGCCACAATGGTCATTACCGTACAGATCATCAGGCTGACCAGCGAACCGACATTCAGCAGGCTCAGGTTCTGCCCGCCGTCATCCGGGAACAGCCGCTCTTTCAAGCCGAAGCCGTGACAGATAAGCGCGATCACCGCCGAAAGGATGGCCATTCTGCGCCAACCGCTGTTTTTTTGTAGCAGGCTGGGAACGATCAGCGCAATGCTGATTGAGTAGGCGACAAGAGCGATCAGGGCAAAAACGGGCATAGGATGTCGGCAGTTGACTGAAGAAGAAAGAAAAGCAGTATAACGTTACGTGACGTTGGCTCCAATAGTTGCATCACATACAGGAGCAATGTCTTCATGTTATACTCCCGAAAATTTCTGTTATGCGTCGCGCTGGCGGCCATCGTATCACCTCAGGCGAGAGACAATGTTTGATAATTTAACCGATCGTTTGTCGCGCACCCTGCGCAATATCAGTGGCCGTGGACGCCTCACTGAAGACAACATCAAAGACACCCTGCGCGAAGTGCGTATGGCGCTGCTGGAAGCGGACGTTGCGCTGCCGGTGGTGCGTGATTTTATCAACCGCGTAAAAGAGAAAGCGGTTGGCCATGAAGTGAACAAGAGCCTGACGCCGGGCCAGGAGTTCGTCAAAATCGTGCGCAACGAACTGGTTGCGGCGATGGGCGAAGAGAACCAGAGCCTGAACCTCGCCGCGCAACCACCCGCGGTGGTGCTAATGGCGGGTCTGCAAGGTGCGGGTAAAACCACCAGCGTCGGTAAGCTCGGTAAGTTCCTGCGCGAGAAGCACAAGAAGAAAGTGATGGTCGTTTCTGCCGACGTTTACCGTCCGGCGGCGATCAAACAACTGGAAACTCTGGCGCAGCAGGTTGACGTCGATTTCTTCCCTTCGGACGTCGCGCAAAAGCCTGTGGATATTGTTAACGCCGCGCTGAAAGAGGCGAAGCTGAAATTCTACGACGTGCTGCTGGTGGATACCGCCGGTCGTTTGCATGTCGACGAAGCGATGATGGATGAGATCAAACAGGTTCACGCGGCAATTAAGCCGGTGGAAACCCTGTTTGTCGTCGACGCAATGACCGGTCAGGACGCCGCGAATACCGCGAAAGCTTTTAATGAAGCGCTGCCGCTGACCGGCGTAGTGCTGACGAAAGTGGACGGTGATGCGCGCGGCGGTGCGGCGCTCTCCATTCGCCATATTACCGGCAAGCCGATTAAATTCCTCGGCGTCGGCGAGAAAACCGAAGCGCTGGAGCCGTTCCACCCGGATCGTATCGCCTCGCGTATTCTTGGCATGGGCGACGTGCTGTCGCTTATCGAAGATATCGAAAGCAAAGTTGACCGCGCCCAGGCGGAGAAGCTGGCGAATAAACTGAAGAAGGGCGACGGCTTCGATCTGACCGACTTCCTTGAGCAGCTGCGCCAGATGAAAAACATGGGCGGTATGGCGAGCCTGATGGGCAAGCTGCCGGGCATGGGGCAAATCCCGGACAATGTTAAAGCGCAAATGGACGACAAAGTGCTGGTGCGTATGGAGGCGATCATTAATTCCATGACGCTGAAAGAGCGCGCCAACCCGGACATCATCAAAGGGTCGCGTAAACGCCGTATCGCTGCCGGCTGCGGTATGCAGGTGCAGGATGTGAACCGTCTGCTCAAACAATTCGACGACATGCAGCGCATGATGAAGAAGATGAAGAAGGGCGGGATGGCGAAGATGATGCGCGGGATGAAGGGGATGATGCCGCCAGGCTTCCCGGGGCGCTAAAACAAGGGCATAAGGCTATCTTGTTTGCCATTTTAGCTCCGGGGTGTGCTCGAAATGCTCACGTACTACGTGTACGCTCCGCTTTCTGTGCGCACGCCGGAACTAAACTGGCTGCACCGATATACGCCTTATATCCTTTGTTTACTTTATCCTGATTGCAATTTCCCCCAAAATCAGTAAAATTTTCGGGCTTTTAATATGACACCGGGCTCCGTTCCTCGATGGGGCCTGGTGTTTTATTCACACAAGAGGATGTTATGGTAACTATTCGTTTAGCACGTCACGGCGCTAAAAAGCGTCCGTTCTACCAGGTTGTTGTGACTGACAGCCGCAATGCACGCAACGGTCGCTTCATTGAGCGCGTTGGTTTCTTCAACCCGATCGCTTCCGAGAAAGAAGAAGGCACCCGCCTGGATCTGGATCGTATTCAGCACTGGGTTGGCCAGGGCGCTACCGTTTCCGATCGCGTTTCCGCGCTGATCAAAGCAGCACAGAAAGCAGCTTAATCTGTCACGGTGGTCATGATGAGCAAGCAACAAGCCGCACCGGTCCCTGTTGAGCCAATTATTGTCGGCAAGCTGGGGTCTTCTTACGGAATTCGTGGTTGGCTCAGAGTGTTTTCCTCCACCGAAGACGCCGAAAGCATTTTTGACTATCAGCCCTGGTTTATCCAGAAGGCGGGTCAGTGGCAGAGCATTGAGCTGGAAAGCTGGCGCTACCACAATCAGGACATCGTCATCAAACTGAAAGGTGTTGATGACAGAGATGCCGCGAATCTGCTGACCAATTGTGAGATTGTCGTGGATTCCGCGCAGTTGCCGGAACTGGAAGAGGGTGACTACTACTGGAAAGACCTGATGGGCTGCCAGGTAGTGACTACTGAAGGTTACAGCCTCGGTAAAGTCGTCGATATGATGGAAACCGGGTCGAATGACGTTCTCGTCATCAAGGCAAACCTGAAAGATGCATTTGGTATCAAGGAGCGGTTGGTTCCGTTCCTCGATGGGCAGGTTATCAAGAAAGTCGATCTCACTACTCAAACCATTGAAGTAGATTGGGATCCTGGTTTTTAAACCTCCGGATATACGGTAAAAGACGGCGCTATGTGGATTGGCATAATTAGCCTGTTTCCTGAAATGTTCCGCGCGATTACCGACTACGGGGTAACTGGCCGGGCAGTAAAAAATGGCCTGCTGAGCATCCAGAGCTGGAGTCCGCGTGATTTCGCTCATGACCGGCACCGTACCGTGGACGATCGTCCTTACGGCGGCGGACCGGGGATGTTAATGATGGTGAACCCGTTACGGGACGCCATTCATGCAGCAAAAGCCGCGGCGGGCGAAGGCGCCAAAGTGATTTATCTGTCGCCTCAGGGGCGCAAGCTTGATCAAGCGGGCGTCAGCGAACTGGCAACGAATCAGAAATTGATTCTGGTGTGCGGTCGCTACGAAGGGATAGATGAGCGCGTAATTCAAACCGAGATTGACGAAGAATGGTCTATCGGCGATTACGTTCTCAGCGGTGGTGAGTTACCAGCGATGACGCTGATTGACTCGGTTTCCCGGTTTATTCCGGGGGTACTGGGGCATGAAGCTTCGGCAACGGAAGATTCTTTTGCTGATGGGTTGCTGGACTGCCCACACTATACCCGACCTGAAGTTTTAGAAGGGATGGAAGTACCGGCGGTGTTACTGTCGGGGAACCATGCCGAGATACGTCGCTGGCGTTTGAAGCAGTCGCTGGGCCGCACCTGGCTTAGAAGACCTGAACTTCTGGAAAACCTGGCTCTGACTGAAGAGCAAGCAAGGTTGCTGGCGGAGTTCCAGCGTGAACACGCACAACAGCAACAGAAACATGATGGGTTGGTTTAAGAAACCACCCGAATATCAGTTTACCCAGGATAAGAGATTAAATTATGAGCAACATTATTAAGCAACTTGAACAAGAGCAGATGAAGCAGGACGTACCTTCCTTCCGTCCGGGTGATACCGTGGAAGTGAAAGTATGGGTTGTTGAAGGTTCCAAAAAACGTCTGCAGGCATTCGAGGGCGTGGTTATCGCTATTCGTAACCGCGGTCTGCACTCTGCATTCACTGTTCGTAAAATTTCCAACGGCGAAGGCGTTGAGCGTGTCTTCCAGACTCACTCTCCGGTAGTTGACAGCATCTCTGTCAAACGTCGTGGTGCCGTTCGTAAAGCTAAACTGTACTACCTGCGTGAGCGTACTGGTAAGTCTGCTCGTATCAAAGAGCGTCTTAACTAAGATAGCGCACACGCTACATCCAAAGCGTGTTATGAAACAAGGGGTTGGCGTAATGCCAACCCCTTTTTTATATCTATCAGCACACCCTCTCCTGTGGCAGTGATCAGCACCAGGCTTTGCTTTATCGCCTCCGGATTTAAACCGTGCAAAACAGGCCGCCACCTTTATTAACCCTGTAATTGCGACCTAGAAATAGGGTCCTGTAGATACGTGCGTTAACAAATTCTGGTTTCGCATCATTATCTTTGGACTTACATCTCAGCGGGCTGGCAAAGGCTTATTTTTAATGCAGGCCGAAGCCTGCGCGCTTTCTGCATCTGCGGTTTTATGTCCACCTATTGCCCGCGTAATTTTTTCATTACCGCTATCGATACAGAAATAAAAAACCTGCTGGCGCAGGCTTTTGAGTATTTTGGCCGGATTACTTCCCGGCGTGAGACGCGCTCACTTGCAGCGCTGGCGGGCGGACAATATAACGCGCCAGCGACTCATGGGTGACGAACGTACAACCGCAGTGAATATTCTGACACTGGTGATAGCGCTCTTTGGTTTCAGAACTGAGATAGCGGCTGGAGCGCGCGTGCGCCGCTTGTTGGCATACCGGGCAATGCATCATGGTGGTTTCTCCCTCGTGTATATGCCAGTTATATTATCCTTTTAACTTGCAAATGCAAGTTAAAGAATGCATTTGACGCTATTCCTGCACTTCATATTCAACGCCATCAACCCGCACTTCCAGCTCCAGTTTGCTAATAAAACCATTGCTATCAATGCCATGTGTTACTTTTTTAATTACCCAGGGCGTGTTGTTGATCGCATCTTTAAAGCCTGAAACATACACAGGGCTTTCTGCTGAGATATCGGTACGCCCCTGAGCGAGAGTGAGCGTAAATGTCGCCGCGTTGCGCTGGATCTCTTGCCACTTCGCCTCTGCCGCCCGCATGGCTTCATCTTTGGAAGAGTATGTCGTCGGTAGGGTATAGATATTATCTTTTGATCCAGCGGTGTAATCGGTCGCTTCCTGTTTTTCATTGCTGGTTGTCGCGGTTTTGCGCGTCAGTTTTACCTGCTTCGTCTGCGCTTTTGGCGTTCTGGTATCTTGCCAGTGGGCAACCACACCGCTGTAAGCTGCGCGATCGGCAAGGGTAAACTCGTGTGAGTCGCCATCGCTGCGGGTGATCGTCACCGAAGGAACAACCTTGCCGCCCCGAACACACATGCCTGGAACAAGGAAAATCAGCGTACCTGATTTCACGGCGATTTCGGCACCGTTGCGGGTTGCCAGCCGGGTAAGAAAGCCAATGTCGGATTCATTAGACTGGTCGATATGGGCGATTTTTATATTTGCCAGCGCTGGCGCGACACTGGCGCTCAGTGAATTACGCCAGGCGATATCTTTGACAACTTCGCCAAGCGTTGTGTCATGCCATGACCACTCTTTTGGGCTATTCATATTGCCGCGAAAATCGACGCTGCGGCCGGTAACAACCACCTGATCCGGCGTACCTCGGTGCGTCACCTGATCGATGGTAAACGTGCCCATATTGGTGAGCAGTTCTCCTGGTCGACCAATGGCGACACTGACCTCATTACCGCGCTGCGGCATCTGGATTTTCCCGTCGGCATCATCCAGCGTTAGCGTTAGCGTATCGGCCTCAAACCCGCGATTATCGGTGACGGTCAACGCTATCAGGCGAGGCGCAATATCGTAGGTAATGTCTTTTACTTGCTGTTTTGGCGCTTGCTGCGGATCAGGCTGTTTCTGCTTTAGCTTCAGCGTAAACAGGGGGACACTTGTTCGCCCCAAATCCTGGGTGAGTACGTCAATCATCACAGGTTCCCCAGCATCTTCGTCGCGTCCCTGAATAGTTGTTCCCCCTGGGCCTGAAGATCGCCCGCCAGGGCCTCCAGCGATTCATCAACGCGCGTAAGTTTTAACGTGAAGGTGATTTTGCGCGGTGAACCATCACTGTAATACTCCGAACCGTTTTCGGTGACGCTGCTTATTACATACATGCCGTAAATCATTCCGGTTCCGTCAATAAGCGGCCACGAGCGCCCTTGCTCGGCCATCAGACGTACCGCCGCAAGCGACAGCACGCCGCCAGTCAGTTCCGGGTAGAGTGCGCCCGCGATATTGATGGTATCCTCGCCGGGACCGATATACTGAAACGCCGCGCGCTTGCCCACGCGCGCGTTGTTCTTCCAGTTAAACGCTGAGGTACGGTCCATATTCTGAAACGGCAGTGTCTGTCGCATAAAAACAAAAAGCCCCAATGCCAGCATCATAATGCGAGCCCTCCTTACGGATTGAATTGAGATAAGGCGTTGTTGCGCCGGTTATTGGCATCCTGACGGAACAGTTCCTGCAAATAGCGTTCGTTATTGCTGCCCGGCGTGACATCACCCTGCAGCGTGACGTTATATTCCGTGCGGCTTTGGTCGAGGTAAGAGCCGCCTGTTGACGGGCGTGCCATCTGATAGGCGTTATATCCCGGCTGCGCACTTGTGGGCTGGATATAGCTGGATACCCCTCCTGTGGCGGGTTGCTCGATAAGCGGCTTGAGCGTCTGCGCGGGTTTTTTATCAATAATGCCCAGCGTCTCCAGCAACCCCGTCGCGCTCTCGCTCAGTGAACGGAAAAGGGTCAGTGGCCAGGTGAATGCAGTAACAAGCACTTTACCGATAATCTGCCCGACATTGCCGAATTGTGTGAGCGTCTCCTCGCTGGCCTTGATTGGCGTTAGCAGCTCGATAAAAGTGCCTTTCACCGTTTGCAGTGCGCTGCCAATGGCATCGAAAGCCGGCTGTAATGGCGCAAACATCTCTGCAATGGGGGCAAATGCCGCAGTAATGCCCTCAATCACGCCGCTAAAAAAGGCGCTAATGGGCTCCCAGTATTTATAAATCAGCGCAGCGCCAGCGGCGATGGCAGCCACCACGGCAACAATTGGCCAGGTGAGTCCGCCGATAACCGCCATGATCCCGCCACAAACGGTGGTAAACACGCTGCCAAAGGTCGTGGCAATGGTGATAAGCGTGCTGATCCCCGTAAAGACAGGCGCAATCACGCTCGCCACGGTGCCGATTGCCCCTGCAACGCCGACGATCACCGTCGCTATCAGACCAAAGCTTTGTACCAGCCCCTGGTTGTTTTGTACCCACTGCTGAAGCTGTCCGAGATAACCAGTCGCGGTCTGTACCAGCATGCGCAGCGACGACTCCTGAGTGGCGAAAATGTCCACGCTCAGGGATTGATAGGCCGCCTGCAGCGCCGCTAAATCCGTGCCAAGATTGCCGACATTGTTTTGCGTCGCGGCCGCAGCATTGTCGCCGCTTTGTTGCTGGTTGCCGATCGGCTGAGCCCGGTTTCCGGCGTTCTGCTGGAGGCTGGCGACAGCGGTGCCCGCTGGCGCAGGCTGCATGGTAGGGCGAGCTTGCAGTGATGCTTCATAACCTGGTTGCAGCAATTTTTTGCCAAGGCTAAAGCCGGTGTTTGCCACCGACATACTGGTTTTCCCAAGGCTGGCGACTTTTCCACTCATCCCTGTGATGCTCTGCTGCGCATCCTGGATTTTCTTCTGCCGTTGCTGCCGGTTTTCCTGTTTCAGGCTCTGCTGTTGGGTTACCAACTGCGCCGAACTGTCGCTGATGCGGCTTTTCAACCGCAGCTTTTCCGCCAGTGGTGCCGCAGCGTCAAGGCCGGATTCGGTGACCACGCTTTTCCGCCTGGCGACTTTCGCCGTCAGGTTGAGCCGCTGCAGATGCAGCTGGCTGACACGCTGTTGTGTGAACTGCAAAATACTGGCGTGGCTGCGCGTCGGCGGGCCTTGCTCCGCCAGTTTTTGCACACGCTGCTGCATCGTTTCCAGCCGCACATTGACTGAGGTAAGGGCTTTTTCCGCCCGCATTAAGCCATCCACCTGAGCGAGTTGACCATACAATCCGCTCAGGTTTTTCTCTGTTGCTTTTATGCCATCAGCCAGCGAGACATTCGCCGTCTGCAGGCTTTTAAATGGCCGCCTCGCTTGATCAACAGCAGCGAGCAGGGCCTCGATATTTACGCTGTTACTCATATGTGTTTCCGCTTCGCTGCAGCGCTTTTTCGCGCCAGGTGATGAGTTCGCCCAGACTCAGGGGGTAGAGCTCCGATGGCGGCCAGTGGAAGATCACCGCGATATCCGCCATCAGATCGTCAACCGACAGCCTGGCCGGAAAATTTACTGTCCCGAAGCTGGTGACAAAAAACTGACCACCTTACCCGCCAGCGCAACCATATCGGCCAGATCCAGCGCACCCACTTCTTGTTCGGTAAGTGAAGGGGAGGTGATGCGCGGCAGCACTTTAATCAGCGCGTCCACTTCGGCGTTTGCCACCGCGGCCAGGCTCAGGCCGCGCAGCGTACCGGCGTTCGGTTTCATCAGCGTAAGGGAATTGATCAACTGCTCGCCGCGTTTAATCGGGGTTTGCAGGGTAATGACGTTATCAGTTTCGTGGTTCATGCGATCCTCGTTGCTTGTGCGGGGGAAGACCCGGCCAGCCAGGCTGACCGGGTGTGACATTACAGGCCGATATTGCGGCGGTGCTGTTCGAGACGATCGACGCCGTTCACTTTTTCAACCATGTTGACGGTATCGATTTCCACCAGCTCCTTGCCATCGATGGTCAGTTTGAAGTAGGTGCAAATCACGGAGATTTTGGATTCCGTATCTTCACCCGGCTTGTTTTCGCCAGTGTCGATCTCTTTCTGGCGGCCACGCATGACCACTTCCACCGCCACCGTTTCACCGGTGTCATCACGCTGGTAAGAGCCCGCGAAGCGGATCGGCACCGCGTCGGCACTGGTCGCGCCATACAGTTCCCAGATGGCTTCATCCGGAAAGCCGCCCAGCGACCACTCCATTGACATCGCCTCTTCATCGAGACCCATATCAATCGGTGCGACACCATTCATGCCTGCACCGCGGTAGTTTTCCAGCTTGCGGGTCAGCTTTGGCAGGGTGATGGATTTGGCGACACCCTGATAGCTGTAGCCATTGAGGAACACGTTCATGTATTTCAGTTTTCGCGGCATTGCCATTTATCAGGCTCCTTAATTGCTGTTAACCGAGGAGACCAGGTTCGCCAGGTACTTATCGGTGATGCGCTGGCGTAAGGTCAGGTTTTCCAGTGGCGGGACCGGCGTATAGTCATAATCGATATACAGTTTCCCGGCCTTCAGGGTTTCGGCGTCGTTGGCGGATTCATCGAACCAGCAGGTGGCATCGACGATGTAACCGTTGCTTTTCAGCTCGCGGAATTTCGCGTTAATGCCATCGATGATGTCGCGGATAAGCGTCGCGGTAATCGGTTTGTCCACCGCCCACATGTGCGCGTCCGCCATGGTGTCGGCAATCACCTGCGCGGTGCGGGTGTAGTTTTCAAACAGGAACAGCGGATCGTCCGAACAGGTGCGGTTGCCCCAGAAACGAAAGCCGTCTTTGCGAATCAGCGTGGTGACGCCTGCCTGGTTCAGCAGATCGGCATCGGTGCCGGATTCCTGCAAATCCCAGAACACCGGAGTGCTGATGCCGGTCACGCCGTTCACGCCAACGTTCGACAGGGTTTTGTGCCAGCCAACAGACTGGTCGATATAAGCGCGCAGGCCGAGTGCGCGCGCCGTGGCGTACGCCGTGGCGCTGGTGTTAGCAACGGTATCCCAGGCGAGGAAATCCGGCCAAATCACCATCAGCTCGCGCTGGCTGAAATTCTCGCGGTACTTAATGGCGTCGGAAATCGTTTTGCAGCCCCAGGCGCTCACGTAACCGAAGGCACGCAGCTTCTGGCAGATGGGCGCCAGCGCGGTAGCGACTTCCTGGGTGTCGTAACCCGGCACGCCAAGAATACGCGGTTTCACGCCGGTCACCGCTTCGGCGGTCAGCAGCGCTTTCAGGCCGGTGTATTTCCCATTGGCATCGGTGGTGCCGATGATGTTGGAAATCGTCTGCGCCTGGGCATCGTCACCGCTGCCTTCCGCGACACGCACCGCAACAATCACAGGTTTCGCCTGATCGGCAATCGCCTGTAAAGACGATGCCAGCGTACCTTTGGTGCCCGCTTTGGCGATGGCGCTTTGCACGTTGGTGATAAGCACTGGTTCATTCAGTGGAAAGGTTGCCGCATCGGCGTCGCTGGCCGTACAAACCATGCCGACGATAGCAGTTGAGACAGTGGAAATGACGCGTGTGCCGTCGTTAATTTCAACGACCTGAACGCCATGATGGTAGTCACTCATCCGATTAACTCCGTGGTGTTGGGGTGAGTGCTATTTTCCAGAACGCAGCGCTAACGCGCTATTTGTCGGGGTTGGCGTGGGGATGAAACAACACGGTAGACAAAAAAAACGGGCCGGAGCCCGTTGGGATTAATGTCATACCGTGTCATTAAGCGTTAGACAGGGTGATGAGAGACAAAAACCGATGTCTTGCTGCCATCAGAAGCCTGTTGCTAACCATGACACGCCGTTCGTTTGAGCCGCACCGGCAGAGTTAAATGTTCTTATTCCATAAATTCTGGATGTATCTACTCCTGTGTAATTTGAGTTAATGGATATGCTCGCGGTTGCGGTAAGGCTAATACTGGGGACTACGGTAAATTGAACTGGAAAAAGGATATCTATACCTGCGGTAGTGCTCGTATTGGAAACGATGCCGCTTTGCATAAGCCATCCGTTAGGAAACCTGACCCAGCGGCCTGTGGTCGTACTGCCAGTTTGAAACGCTGACATATCAGGGATTTGGTTTTCACCTGTACCCACCGCTCTTTTCGCCGCCTCACCCAGCCCAAGGTTTTTAAGCGCAGTGGCGACAGTTGCGCTTCCTGCACTGGCGATCTCTTTAAATGCCAGAGTGGTTTGCAAATACTGGCTGTGCGGGTTTGCCGCTTTAATATGAATATCCAGTAGGTCATCGGCGTATTTACGCGTTGCCAGCACTACCGCCGGGTCGATTTTCAGCGTCACCGCAGCTGTTGACGAAACAATCAGCGCCATACGAATGGTTTGCGTGCGGCCGCTGCCTTCCTGTAACAACGGTTTGTAGGTTTCCGGGCAGTTGGCGACGGCAATTAGCACGCCGTCGTCATCATACAGCCCCATTTCGCGGATCCAGTAGCCCCCTTCGTTTTCGGGGATCACCTGTTCGGCAATGATCTGGTTTGTGTTGGCCGCATCGACAGTAAGGGTGTTCACTGCACCGATACGTTTCTGGTTGAGCAGTTGAGTTTGCGTGGCGTCGGGCGTAGGCAGGCTGCCATTGCCGTCGCCGACGGCCATTTGCGTGATATGTATTTGCGTGCCAAGCGCGGTGGCTGCTGCCAGCTTCGCCGCACCTTGATTGGTCAGAATGGCGTAATATTTCGCGGTCATGCGTTCACTCTCAGTTGTCGGAAACGTAGGCACTATTTTCCGGTGAGCGCATCGGACAGGGCTATCGGTTGAGGTTGGTTTGCAGGCAGGACAACTGTGAATGAAAAAAACGGGCCGTAGCCCGTCTGATGTTATTGCGGCTGTTGCGGCCAGTTGATATCTGGTGCCGTTGCGGTATCCACCGCCTGGAGCAGCTTGATGTACTGCAACCAGGCAATCAGCCGGGCTTTATCGTCATCGCTGATGATGCCGAGTTGCAACTCGGTTTGCCACAGGCTGATGGTATTTTTGGCTTCGTTGAGCAGTTGTGTTTTTTTGGCTTCTGCGACAGCAATCAGCGCGGCTTGATCGGTCACCCACTGGCTACCATCCCATTTGTCATAAGGCGTTGAAGGGGCAAGCGGTGTGACATCCGCAGGATAATTGCCTAATTCGGTAATTTCTCTTTTCTGCTTCGTATTGATGTCATACACCGTTTCGCCACGATGATCGGGAACGTACTCCCAGGCATCCAGCGCAGCCGTGCGGCAGATAGCGAAGCCCGCTTTACTATCTCCCGGTTTCTCGATAGTGGAGAAGCGAGGAATACCGACACCAACAGCCAAATACTCTTCTGATGGTGCGAGGTATTCACGGGTCGTTTCACGGTAATGATAGACGGTGATGTAACCTGCTTTGATTGCGATCAGATTGTCGTTCAGTACGGCTTGTTCCATTATGCTGCCCTCATGATGTAGTTAAACGCAATATTGCGTGGACGGTTTTCGTTGGCGGTAGGTACAGCCATCGCTGCGTTAAGCCCGATACCGTACCCGCCTGCTTGTATTTCTACTGAGCCTCCTCCATGAACAAGACCAGCGGTGCCAAATAACGCACCTCGCGCATCTTGCTCGAATCCATAAGGCGCACTGCAAGGAAGGGTGCCGGTTATGTTGCGAATCGCATCCCCCTGGAGACTTAATAATGACCGGCCTGAATCCACGTTACGCCCGTTATCCCAGCCGCGAATAAATTCACCGCGCAGGTCGGGCAGATTCCCCGAGGGAAAAAGCGATGCCAGAAATGGGTATTTTGTTTTGTCAAAAGCGGAGCCATTACAGTTGAACCAGCCAGTTGGCGGGGTCGCCGCTGGATAAGGAATCGGCACGCCGACAGGAAGGTAGTTATTGATATCTGCGACTGCGAGATATTGTGGATGCGGGTTTGCGGCAGCCATATGAGCGGCAAGAAGAGTATCGGCATAGCCTTTCACCTCTCTCGCTTTATCATCCGCATACTGCCGTGTGGCCAGCACCACCGACGGGTCAATTTTCAGCGTTACGGCGGTGGTGGATGAAACAATCAGCGCCATGCGAATCGTCTGCGTGCGTCCGCTGCCTTCCTGCAACAATGGCTTGTAGGTTTCCGGGCAGTTGGCGATGGCAATCAGCACGCCGTCATCGTCGTAAAGGCCAATTTCGCGGATCCAGAACCCCCCTTCGTTTTCCGGGATCACCTGTTCGGCAATGATCTGATTGGCATTGTTAGGATCAACAGAGAGACGATTAAGCGGGGCAATACGCTTCTGGTTAATCAACTGAGTTTGCGCCGCATCTGGCGTAGGCAGTACGCCGTTGGCATCGCCGAGCGCCATCTGCGTAAGGTTAAGCTTTGTGCCAAGCGACGTGGCGTTCGCCAGCTTCGCGGCCCCCTGATTGGTCAGAATGGCAAAGAATTTTGCAGTCATGCGTTAACTCTCAGGTTGTTGGGTGATGAATCAGTACAGAAGGCATTTTCCGTTCAGCGACAGGCGAACGCTATCAGGCGGGGTTGGCTGCCCGCTGGCACAACGAGGCGGGTAAAAAAAACGGGCCGCGGCCCGTTTTGTCTGGTGTTACGTGGTTAAGCGATGATGACATCATCAATCAGATGAACCGCTGAGGCAGGGTAATATTCGCCGCCGACCGTGATCTCTTCTGGCGTGTAGGGATACACGGTCAGTTCTTCGCCCAGGTAGCACCCGGCGCCGACATAAAACTCACCGCTGGTGCTCAGGCTGATATTGAGCCCGGTCAGGTGGCGGCTCGCCGGTTTGGCATCATTAATCAGCCGCTCCAGCTCAAGGTACATCTCCTCGGTAATGCCGTTCTCCTGCACGCCAATCACCAATTTAAAGGTGCCCGGCTCGGCGTTGTCCTCCCACCATTCGCGCAGCTCAATCAGAAAACCGAGCGGCTCAACCACCCGGCGCAGCGCGCTGCGCGTGCCTTTGTGCTGGTGGACGAAAAATGACGCGGCAATCACTTTGCGTTTGGTTGCTTCCGGCCAGTTAAAATCCCAGCGGTCGACGGAGAGCGCCCAGGCCAGGTAAGGCAGCAGTTCCGCCGGGCACGTTTGTGGATCCCACAACGTGCGCAGCGGCACCGGCACGCGCTCAATATCTGCCGCCGCTTTTGCCGCTGCCACCTCAAGTACGGATGAGCCAACAGGCAACAGACGGTCGTCACTCATCAGTGCCTCCGGCGTTAAGGCTCCAGGCGGTGCAGTAAGAGGCCTGGTTTTTCGCCAGCACCAGATCGCTTTGCGGCGCGCTCAGCTCCACCCGTTGCACGCCTTCGACGTGCAACGCGGCATAAATCGCCGACTGGCGGATATCACGCCCTAAACGCCGCTGCGCGTTGATATAGGCTTTTAACTGCTGTTCAGCGGCCTGGCGAATTGGTTCTGATTCCGGGCCCGGGTAAAAGTAGAGCGTGGCGTTAATCTGGTAGGGCACGATCTCCGCGCTTTGCACCGTCACACGGTCGCCCACCGGGCGCACATCTTCGGCGTTCAGTGCCTTATCCACGATGGCGATCAGCTCATCGCTGGCGCGGCCGTCGCCCTCGCGGGAGAGCACGGAAATGGTGATATACGCCGGGTTCGGGCTGATGACCGAAATATCGGCAACCCGTCCGTCGGCGCTGCGACCATGATATTCGTAAGCGCCTTCCGGCCCGGCGACGCTTAGCCCTTCAAACGCCTGCTGCGCGCGTAGCCGCAGATCTTTGTCAGACTCCATCACCGCCGGCGTCGGCGGAATGGTGCTGTCGTCGGCGGGCGAGATGACCAGCCGCGCCGTGTTGCTGTTGGCGGCCATTACATCCAGATCGTTCCCGGCGGCGTAGGCCAGCATCACCGCGCGGGCCGCTTCGTTAACGCGACTGCGCCACATCACTTCACGGTAGGCGTTCTCTTGCAGGAACTTGGTCAGCGGCTCGGACTCCAGCGCCAGCGTGCGCGCCAGCGCCTCTTGTTCATCGGCGGGAAACAGGGAAATCAGCGTCGCTTTGCGGTCGTTGAGGATAGCCTCATAATCAAGCTCCTCGACCACATCCGGCGCCGGCAGTTGGCTCAGATCGATAATCGGCATGGTTTTAACTCACTGGAAGGGTTAACGAAAGGGATTCGCCGGTGCTGGCGAGTTGCGCGGTCAGGTTGACCAGCAATTTGCCGTCGAACTGGCGCTCGGTGGTGACCGCGCTCAGCGTAATGCGCGGTTCCCATTTCAACAGCGCCATGTAACAGGCGGCCTGGATTTGCAACATCAGCGCCGGGGTTTGCGGCTGGTCGATCATCTCAAACAGCAATGAGCCGTAATCGCGGCGCATCACTCTGGAGCCTATCGGCGTGCGCAGAATGTCGCTGATGCTCTGGCGAATATGCTCGGTGTCGGTAAGACGCTTGCCGGTGGTGCGGTTTAACCCGCTGTAACGAACTGTCATAAAGGCGCTCCTGTTGTGCCGCCGCTGTCGCCGGGGTGTTTATGGGTATGCAACACTTTGCCGTTGGAAGTGAGCGATCCGCCGCTGTGCTCAATGTTGCCGCTCATCGTGCCGCCTTTTTGTACCTCCAGCGTGCCGGTGATGAGCTTGTTGGTGCAGACCACTTCCGGCGTATCCAGCGTGATGCGGGTAGTGGCGGTCACTCGCACGTCCGGCACGGTAGCGGTAAGGGATTGCGACGCGCTGATGGTGGCGGTTTTAATGCCGCTCACCGTTAACGCGCTGGTTTTCGGTTCATATTCCACGACGGCGCCATCGGGAAAGGCGACATGCAAGGCATCGGCAGATGCCGAGGGGGCCGGGTTGTCGTCGGAAAAAATCCCCGGCAGTACGAACGCGGTATCAAGTTCGCCGCCGACCGCCAGCAGCAAAACCTGCTCGCCGATGGACGGTGCCCACCAGCTCCGGGAATGCCCGGCGCGGTGGGTTAACCACTGCAACCATTGTGTTACGAGGCCGCCGGTCTGCACCCGGCAGCGCCCGCTGTTCAGGTCGATGTCGACAATTACCCCGGTGCGGATCATATTGCGCAGCAAACGGGCCAGTTCCTGAAGCGAGAGTTGTCTATTCATAACGGAAATCATCCTATGCGTGACGGGCGTTGAAAAACGGACAAGGCTGTCCGGCGTTTGGCACAACGCCGGGCGATTCAGGCCGGCCAGCGGCTCACCAGCTCACCGTTGATATACAGCTCGATTGGGCGGGTGACGAACGCGGGTGGTGGCGGTTCCGGTAACGTTTCGGCATGCAGCGCGCCGTCGATTTCCGTGACTTTGGTGCGTTCGGTCAGTTGCAGCACCATCGTCACATCCTGGGTGTTGTCGGCGTTCGTTAGCAGCGACCAGCTGAAGCTGCCTTTGCGACCGGCTTCGGTGGTGAGGATGTCGGGCTGGTTATCACGCAGCCACGCCATCACCGGTACGAACAGCGCATCGATATCACCGACAAAACCGCTGACGGTGACATTGAGGCTGAACTGTTTTTCAAACGAGAGTGAGCTGGCGAGGGTGGCGGTGTTGCTGCCTTTGTCCACCCACAGGCGCAGCATCGAAGGGTTATCGCGCAGCGCCGGCACAGCGTCAGTCAGCGCGGTGCGCAGCGTATTGGGTTTTAGCATTGATCTCATCCTGGCAATGTTTAAGGGTTTCGACCTGCAGCGCACACTGTTCCAGCGCGAGCTCCAGTCGGCGAATATCGGCGCTCAAATCGCCGTTAGTTTGCGGGGTACTTCCCGGCATCGGGCACAGGCTGACCAGCGGGCAACTGTTGTAAACAGTGACCGGCGGAAGGGCAGGCGGGGCGCTGGTGCACCCGGCGCACAGCGTCAGGCAACTCAGCGCTATACCAGCGGCGAAACGCGTCATTTTCATTGAGTAACCTCGTAATTGATTGTTCGCGCCGCACCGCTTGCGCACTGGCGGCGTCCAGTTGCAGGCGCAGCGCGACCTGCGCCTGCTGGTTTTTATCCGCCAACGCGGTAGCGGCGTTCAGTTGTGCTTTTAACTGCGTGATGGCGCTGTTTTGCTCACGCGTAAGCTGGCGGGATTGCGCCAGCGAGGCACTCAGCGAGTAGTTTTGCTCCACCAGCCACAGCAGGCCGAGCGAGGCTATCAACAGGGCTATCAGACGTGCATTCATTGCGCCCCCTGCAGACACCAGCTGTGTTCGCGCTGGCGGCGGTTTTCCAGCCCCTGGTTACGCACGCCGCCGATAAACACCCAGCGTGGCAGCTGATCGCAGGCCTGACGCCACTGCTTTTGGTTGAGAAAATAAACCAGCGTCGAGCGGCAAGCCGCGCCGCTGCCAACGTTAAAGGCGAAGCTGACCACCGCGTCGTACACCTGCTGCGGCATCGCCACCGGTGCGCACTGCGCCAGCCTGCGTTCAACCTGTAATACGTCAGCGACAAGGTTGCTCGCCGCCTCTTTTTCACTGATATCGCGCGTTGGTATAACGCCCGCGGTATGACCGATGCCGGATGTCCAGACCCCGGCGCTGCACTGGTAAGGACGCAGGCGGCAACCTTCAAGATCGGCAATCAGCGCCAGCCCCTGCGGTGAGGTTCTCAGTAAGCGGAAATCCGGCAGCAGCACCGCCAGCGCCAGCACCACCGCCGCGCTACAGCGTTTTACGGGTAATCCCATTCATCACCTCCTGGGTTGATGCGCAGGACTGGAGGAACAGATAGCTTTTGCGGCGGTAGTACCAGTTCACCGCCACGGTGACCGCGACACCAAGCGCGCCAAAATAGGCGGCGAAGTCTTGTGGGGTCATGGCGCCAAAAAAGGTCAGCGCCACGCTTATCCAGTACGCCAGCGATGAGGTGACTTTTTCGATGGTCAGCCCCATAGATTCACCGTCTCTTTGATGGTTTGCGTCTGAACTTCCGGCAAGTTGACCGGAGTGCCATAAGGCAAAATCACGCCCAAATCGGCGAGCCCTGGGTTGGCGGCGAGCACCGTTTCGACCACCGATGCGGTGCGCCCGTAATAACGCTGGCAAAGCAGGTCGAGGGTATCGCCTTGTTGTGTTTTCACATTCATCGTTCACGTCTCTTTCCATCAGGAAGGTTTTTCCCCATGGTTAAGTTTCCTGACCGCAGGCGATGGACGCTATCTTTCGGGGCTGGTTAATCGCTGGCACAACAGGTGGGCGCAGGGAGAAAAGCAAAGCGCAAATGCACCAGGCAGCACTGCCGCTGGCGCATCGAGGGAAGGGCAGCGTTAACTGCCAGGAAAGGATGTGGCGGGGCGCTATTCGGCCTTGTAGAAAATGTTTTCATCCTCGTCGGTGGCGTTTTCGCTGTTGGCCAGGTCCGCAATCAGACTCAGCGCCAGTTTCAGATCGGACGGTTTGCAGTTAGCCAGCAGAGACACCTCGGCAATGAATTGCACGCATGCCCACTTGTGCTGAGTCTGATTTAGTCGCTCAGAGACCATGAATCCCTCTCATGAATTTCTTGTACTGTATGTTTATACAGTATCATAGGCTGATTATTAATGGGAAGCGATAATTATTTGTTCCCGTCACTATGTTGCTGATAAAGAAAACCATTATGGTTTTCTGCTCTCGCGTTAAACCCGCTGTTTCCAGCTATTTCCGCGCGATGCCTGCCAGTACAGAAAGCACTTTTTGGCCTCTGTTTGCGCGCCTGCAGAATATCGCTGCGCAGCCAGGCGGTAAGTTGCCGACGCTGACGACGGTTTAACCGCTGACCAGGCTCGAAGGGCGTACAGTTATTGACAGAACTCCAAGAAAGGGCCGTATCCGCCACGTTTTCCTGTGTGCGCTTCGGCACGATCGTCCACTTTTTCAGCCGCGTCAGCAGCGGCGAGCCACTTCCAACCACGCTGTCATACACGCCGCGTACGCGCAGCGTCTCTTCGCCATACTGATTAACATCGCCGTCCGTCTCATAAAGTGTGCGCACCTGCACCTCATCGCGTTTGACGAACGGCCCGCCCTGCGCATTGACGTAACCCGCCCAGTCACCGCTATCGGCGGCTTCATGCACTTGCGCAAACTCCACGCTTAATCCGCGCGCGGCATCGTTGTCAGCCAGTTTGCGTAGCTCGCGGTAAACGGTGACCGGCGCGCCGCCAATAAACTGAAACTGGCGGATGCGCCAACGCGCGGCCCACGCGCAGACCGCACAGGCGCTCTCTTTCAGCAAGGCGCCGCTCTCAACGTCGGTTTCGCCGTCCAGCGCATAGCCGTCGATATTTTTGGCAATATATTTCGCCAGATAACCCGTCGCGCTGCCTTTTAACGCATCAATGGTTTCCGCATGAAAGCGCGCCTGTTGCGCTTTCGCACTGGACAGTTCGTGGCAGTCTTGCTGGCAGGCGAAATCACGCAGGATCTCGCGTACGCGGGCAACCTCCTGTGGCTGCATAAACAACAGCAGGTGCCAGTGCGGTGTGCCGTCATGATGAGGCTCAGCCACGCGGATGCCGAAAACGCGCAGTCCGTTACGGTGCAGCTTCGCACGGATACGCGCCCACAGCCCGGTGAAGTACGCCTGGGTTTGTGCCGGGCTGGCGCCGTTCCATTTCTGGTTGCGGTAGCCCGCGCGCGTTGTTGCGTGCCAGGCCGAAGGAGCGGTTAAGGTGTAAAACTCGCCTGCGTAGCCAAGGTTCTGGCAGATAGTTTCGAAACCGCGCAGGCGCGTCATCAGTTCGCAGCGACGGATCGCCGGGTTGGCGACTGAACCGTCGTGTTTATCAATAAGGCTGATGCGGTTTCCCTCTTCATCTTCCAGCTCCATGCTTTTGAGAAACTCACGGTTACGCCGTTTTTGCTCGCGCCAGGCGGTTACGCACTGCAGGCTGGCGTAGGGCTGTTTTTTCTTGCTGACATTGCCAAGTGCGATATGTAAATGCTCACGCCACTGCGCGGCGGCTTTGCGCAGATGCCCGCGCCACCACTGCTCGCTGAACAGGCGCATGATCGCCGGGGCGAGATCTTCCGCACGGACGACTTTGTGCGCCACCCGCTGCCAGTGCGGTGGGGTGACATTGAATTGCAAGGCGATGGTGCCCGCGTGCCGATACCAGCGATGCAGCGTTTTCAGCTCCGTTGCGCTTGCGTCGTCGTGCTCTGCCAGTTCACCGCGAATAAAATTGGCAATATCCGCCGCCAGCCTGTCGATGGGGGCTTTGTTCATATCCGGCAACTGGTTGTAGCGGGTAAATAGCGAGACTAAACGGTGCGCCAGCCCCTGCTGGATAACCGTATCAAAATGGCCGTTGAACACCGCGCTGGAGACGCGCGGCTGTAAATGACTCAGTTGATAGCGCTGCGCCACCGCGTTGAGCCTCGGCAACGTGCGGCGATAAAAATGCAGCAGAAAAGCCTCGGCCCGCGCTATACCGTGCTCTTTTTCTATCGTATCCGCAGCACGGATGAGCGAAACGCGCACGCACTCCGGCTGGAGCGCCAGCGCCTGACGCGCCTGCGACATCGCCGCAATATGGCGATTGCGGCGATGCAGCTCAGCGTGGGTAAGCAAGGGGCTGGCGATAGCTGCACGCGGCGCATTCCACGGATAAACCCAGGCGACAGACATTTAGCGTTTCCTGTAGTGCTTGTCTTTCAGTTCGGCAATCTGCTGGCAACAAACGCAACAGGTGACGCCGGGCAGCGCCATGCGCCGCGCTTGCGGGATAGGCGCATCGCAGCTTTCACACGTCAGCCTTGAAGGTGCCAGCAGACGATTACGCGCATGTTGGATATGCCGTTCGCGCTCTTCCATCTCGCGTTGCTGGGCGAGATCCATTTCGTCGGCCATTAGTGCAACTCCTGCGCCTGGTTATCGATGTGGCTGGCTTCCTGGCGCAACAATTCAGCGGCATCGTGCCATTCAAGGCGTTGTGAGCTGATGAATGCGGCCAGTGCGTCCAGACGGGCAGAGATAACGCCGGCGCAGCGCAGACGTTCATTGTTACGCGCTTGCGCAAGCTGAAGTGCGAGAGCTTCCGGGCTGTGGTTAGGTGAATTGAAGGGTTGTTTTCTCATTGTGTTGCTCCTGAATTTGGACAAGGGGATGCCCGACGGGTTGACGTCATGGTGGTGGATTTCGGGTTTACAGCGGCATGGTGAGCCGTTTCGGAAACTGGCTTACTACCGCGCGGAAATGGTTCATGGCGGCGATCACCGCCCGCTTCTCATCAAGCGTTAATGCATGCGGGCTGAGCGCCTGGCGCGCGGCGGGCACTCTGGCAAGAAAGAAAATGGCCGCCAGCGCCCGGTTGTTCGCTTCTGCGTGTTCGTCGCGCGGGTCACGCAACTCTTCGATAAAGCGTGCTACGTCGCGCCAGTTATCGCCCCATAAGCGACCGCGAAGCTCGGCGATATGGTTTAGCCCGCTCAGCCGCTCTGATGTACTAAGCGGAACATGCGCGACAGGGGATGTGATAGCCATAAGCTCTCCTGTGATAGCGTTAGCTTGCAAAAGCAAATTCAGCGTAATGCCATACCGAAAGGGCGTTTAGCACCGCAGCGGCACTTTTCCTGTTGCCTAAAGGCGCAAGGCAAGGCGCTGGCGTTCACCTGCGCATCGCGCCATGTTGCGGTGTCGCGGTCGTCAGATTCGTTGCCGGGAAGTTGGCTCAGTGGTATGTGCTCAATGAATTGCCAACACCGCTGGCATTCGCTCTGGCTATGGTTTTCCGCCAATCCTTGCATCTTTATTGGCGCTGGCATTGTTATGCAAATTGATGCGGAGAGTGCCGGAAAACGGGCTGTTATCTCTGTGCTCACCCGGCGATGGCAGCCACGTTTGGATCGCATTTGAGTGCCGGATAGCGGATGCGATGGCGTTGATTTTGCATCTGACATATCGCATTATCTCCTGTTGTTTAAAATGTACTGCGTAGCTGTGCTTTTTGGTCGATGCATAGCAATATAAATCGCAAATGCGATTGTGTAAATCACTTTTTCGATGTTGGTGTCCATGAGTGAAAACAAGATGAGTGTTCAGGATGTGATTGAGCGCATTGCCGCGTCCTATTCCGTCTCCAGCCAGAAAGCCCTCGCAGAGGCGCTGGATGTGCCGGCGAACAATATCAGCAGCTGGATCCAGCGCGATAGCGTGTCGTATAAAGCGGTGGTCAAATGCGCACTCGACACCGGCGCGGACCTGCACTGGCTGGTGACGGGTGAATTTGCAAATGCGAAATTGACGGATAAACCGGTGCCGAAGGGCAAAGCGCTGTATGACGAAATTTTGTCGACCGGCGGGCGTCCGGTGCTGCGCCGTATCCTTGATGCCTACGGGTTCGAAATGCAAAAAGAGCTGGGGGATTTACTGGATATCTCTTCCGGCACCATCAGCACCTGGGTGCGACGCGAGTTTTTCCCCGGCGATGTGGTGGTGACTTGTGCGCTGGATACCGGCGTCTCTTTAGGCTGGCTGGCGACGGGCAAAGGCGAAATGTACCCCGCTGCAGCCGCGGGCGCCGCGCAAAATGACGCGGCGCTGAGCATCCCGAAATTTCGCCATGAGTCTGGCGAACTAAAAGAGGCGGGCGTCTGGTCGCTGGATCGCAGCCTTGCGCCATCGTCTACCGACGGTTTGAATTTTATTGAAGGGCTGAATGCGGGCTGGCTGGTGGATACCCGCGCGCAAAAAATTGGCAATGGCCGCTGGTTTATCAGCATTGACGATACGCTGGATGTGTTTGATGTGGTGCGTCTGCCGGGCGGCAAAGTGCGTCTTTCCAACAGTGCGGTGGATTTTGAGTGCGCGGTAGCGGAGATCGTACCGTATGGCGTGGTGGTCTTTACCCTGGAAAAGCACGTTTGAGGCCATGTTCGCGAAAAACGACAAGTAAATTAACTTTCTGGTGATGTTTAATTTACAATGCCGCTTCGACCGGGAGGGGAAGTGGTGAGGAACGTTTTTCATCAATACGCAGCACAACGCGCAGCCGCAGGGCTGGCGCTGTTTGCGATCTTGCTGATCCTCGTCGCGCCGCTGATTTCGGTCTCGCTGCAGCAAGACCCGATGAGCGCGATGCCCGGTATGCACCACGAGATCAGCATGCCGGTGCACGCACACCACGATGTCGCATCGCCGCCCAACGAGATGAGCATGCTGGTGCATGCACACCACGATGTCGTATCGCCGCCCAACGAGATGAGCATGCCGGTGCATGCACACCTCGATGTCACATCGCCGCCGAACGAGATGAGCATGCCGATGCATGCACACCACGATGTCGAATCGCAGCCGATGTCGCACCATCAAAGCTCACCGCAAAGTATGCCGCTTGATCACGCCGAGGCCTGTGGCTACTGCGTACTGCTGGCACATGTCCCTGGCCTTATCTTCCTCGTTATTTTGCTGCTGCTCGGTCGTGTGCTGCGTATCCGCGTGGCCGCTGCCCGCCAGCCTGTTGAGCACTGGCACTTCTTTCCCTGGCTTTGCCCTGACACCCGCGCCCCGCCGCGCGTCTGCTTTTCCTGACTCTAAAAATGTCCGTTCGCCTGTGCGAAACGGCAACCTTTTGCTATTTCTGAGGAAAAGTATGACAACCTGCACTCCACGTGCGGCGTGGCTCAACGTGCTGCGACGCCTGCATTTTTACATTGGCCTGTTTGTCGGCCCGTTTATTTTTGTCGCCGCCCTGAGCGGCACGTTATACGTGGCGACACCACAACTGGAAAACTGGCTCTACCACGATGCGCTTTACGGTGCGGAAGGGGGAACGCGGCAACCGCTCGCTGAACAGATTGCCGTGGCTGAACAGGTGACCGGCGGCCATTTACGTCTGCACGCGGTGCGCCCGGGTCTTACCGGGAATGAGACGACCCGCGTGATGTTTGCTGACCCGCAACTGGGCGCATCCGAGAACCGTGCGATATTTATCGACCCGGTAACGCTGCAAGTGAAAGGGGATATGACGGTCTATGGTACCAGTGGAATTTTGCCGCTGCGCCAGTGGATCGACTATTTCCACCGCTCGCTGCTGCTGGGCGATGCTGGCCGTCTGTACAGCGAGCTGGCCGCGTCCTGGATGTGGGTTGCCGCGCTTGGTGGTATTGCGCTGTGGTTTTTTACCCGCCCGAAACGGCGTATCAATAACACGGTACAACATCATCGCCGCCTGCATGTCTCTTTAGGCTGGATCCTGCTGGCCGGGATGCTGCTCTTTTCCGCGACCGGTCTGACCTGGTCGCAGTGGGCGGGCGGCAACGTTGACAGCCTGCGTGCGGCGTTTGGCTGGATGACGCCGCAGGTCAATACGCAACTGCACGGCATGCAAGAGATGAACGATCCGCATGCGGAACACCATATGATGCACGATGGTATGAATATGCCGGATATGCAGCTGGATCTGGTGCAGTTCGACGAAGCGTTGCACAGTGCGCGGCTGGCCGGGATCGCCGCCAGCAAGCTGGAGATCCGCCCGCCGCGCAGTGCGGATAAAGCCTGGACGGTAACCGAAATCGATCGCGGCTGGCCCACGCGCGTGGATGCGGTGGCAATTAATGGCAACACAATGACGGTAGTGGATCGCACGCGTTTTGCGGATTTCCCGCTGATGGCGAAGCTGACGCGCTGGGGCGTCGATTTCCATATGGGCATTCTGTTTGGCCTGGCGAACCAGTTGCTGCTGATTGCCTTTGGCAGCGCGTTGTGCGTGATGATTGTGATTGGCTATCGGCTGTGGTGGATCCGTCGCCCGGCCAGTGCAAACGCTAATCCGGCAAGCACGTTGCTGCATGCCTGGGTGAGTTTACCGCTGTCAGGACGCGTAATCAGCGCCTTACTTGCGCTGTTGCTGGGGCTGGCGTTACCCGTCATGGGAGCCAGTTTGCTGCTGTTTATACTCATTGATGCGGTGCGCTGGAAACAACATGCCAGGCGTTCTGTCGTCACGATGTAGCCGCTAAACACCGCGAGGTGTAAATTTATAATTACACCTATCGGCAATAAAATCGCGATTATTTTGCCTTTGTAAAGTAATCGTTACGTTATGTGGATTGAAATCTTTACCGGCTATGGTATCGTTACGTCATCCTCCATTGAGGAACAACTATCGCAAACGAGCCATACAGGATTTTGATCATGCAAAAAGACGCGCTGAATAACGTACATATTACCGATGAACAGGTGCTGATCACCCCGGATCAGTTGAAAGCGGCCTTCCCGTTGACTGCCGAGCAGGAAGCGCAAATCGCCCAGTCCCGCCAGACCATTTCCAACATCATTGCCGGGCGCGATCCGCGTCTGCTGGTGGTCTGCGGTCCCTGCTCGATTCACGATCCACAAGCCGCGATCGAATATGCCCGTCGATTTAAAGCCCTTGCCGCAGAGGTCAGCGATAGCCTCTATCTGGTGATGCGCGTCTATTTTGAAAAACCCCGGACCACCGTTGGCTGGAAGGGGCTGATTAACGATCCGCACATGGATGGCTCGTTTGATGTGGAAGCTGGCCTGAAGATTGCGCGTCGTCTGCTGGTTGAGCTGGTCAGTATGGGGCTGCCGCTGGCAACTGAAGCGCTGGATCCGAATAGCCCGCAGTTCCTTGGCGACCTGTTTAGCTGGTCGGCGATTGGTGCGCGAACCACTGAATCGCAGACGCACCGCGAAATGGCTTCAGGTTTGTCAATGCCGGTTGGCTTCAAAAACGGCACCGATGGCAGCCTGGCGACCGCTATCAATGCGATGCGCGCCGCAGCCATGCCGCACCGCTTTGTGGGGATCAACCAGGCCGGCCAGGTCTGCCTGCTGCAAACCCAGGGCAACCCGGATGGACATGTGATCCTGCGCGGCGGTAAAGCGCCGAATTACAGCCCGGCGGACGTCGCGCAGTGTGAAAAAGAGATGGAACAGGCGGGACTGAGACCGTCGCTGATGGTAGATTGCAGCCATGGTAATTCCAATAAAGATTACCGTCGCCAGCCTGCCGTTGCTGAATCGGTGGTGGCGCAGATCAAAGATGGCAACCGTTCGATTACCGGTCTGATGATTGAGAGCAATATTCATGAAGGCAATCAATCTTCTGAGCAGCCGCGCTGCGAGATGAAGTACGGCGTTTCCGTGACCGATGCGTGCATCAGTTGGGAAGCGACCGAAGCGCTGCTGCGTGAAATCAATAACGATCTGCGTAACAGCCTGGCGGCGCGTTTTGCTTAAGAGGGTGTTATGGTTGCTGAACTGACCGCGCTGCGCGATCAAATTGATGAAGTTGACAAGGCGCTGCTGGATTTGCTGGCGCGCCGTCTGGAGCTGGTGGCGGAAGTTGGTGAAGTCAAAAGTAAATATGGCTTGCCGATTTATGTACCGGAGCGCGAAGCGACGATGCTGGCATCGCGTCGCAAAGAAGCCGAATCACTGGGCGTGCCGCCGGATCTGATTGAAGATGTGCTGCGTCGCGTCATGCGCGAATCCTACTCCAGTGAAAATGATAAAGGGTTTAAAACCCTGTGTCCGGAACTGCGTCCGGTGGTAATTGTGGGCGGCGGCGGGCAGATGGGGCAACTGTTTGCCAAAATGCTGACGCTTTCTGGCTACCAGGTGCGCATTCTTGAAAAAGAAGACTGGGCGCAGGCCGATGCGCTATTGGCTGATGCGGGTATGGTGATTGTCAGCGTGCCGATTCATGTCACCGAGCAGGTGATCGGCAAACTGCCGGCGTTGCCGGAGGACTGTATTCTGGTCGATCTGGCGTCGGTGAAAAGCGGCCCGTTACAGGCAATGTTGAGTGCGCACAAAGGGCCGGTGCTCGGGCTGCATCCGATGTTTGGCCCGGACAGCGGCAGCCTGGCTAAGCAGGTGGTGGTCTGGTGTGATGGCCGACAGCCGGAAGCGTACCAGTGGTTCCTGGAGCAGATTCAAGTATGGGGCGCGCGTTTACACCGCATTAGCGCGGTGGAACACGATCAGAACATGGCCTTTATTCAGGCGCTGCGCCACTTTGCGACATTTGCTTATGGTTTGCACCTGGCGGAAGAGAATGTTCAGCTCGAACAGTTGCTGGCGCTTTCATCACCGATTTATCGGCTGGAACTGGCGATGGTCGGGCGCTTGTTTGCCCAGGATCCACAGTTATACGCCGATATTATTATGTCGTCGTCCAGTAACCTGGCGCTGATCAAACGCTACTACCAGCGATTTGGTGAAGCGATTGGACTGCTGGAGCAGGGTGATAAGCAGGCGTTTATCGACAGCTTCCGTAAAGTTGAACACTGGTTTGGCGATTATGCGCAACGTTTCCAGAGCGAAAGCCGGGTGTTGTTACGCCAGGCCAACGACAGCCGCCCGTAAATAGAAAAGCCGTTTATACTGAAAAGCCAGTGGTTACCCACTGGCTTTTTTCATTTAAGGGATGCGCAATGGCTGAGCTGCACACGCTGTTTGATTACACCGGACATTTACCGGAATGCCCCACCTGGAGCGACGCGGAGCAGGCGCTCTACTGGGCGGATATTATTGAAGGCGAGATCCACCGTTATCACTTACCGTCTGGCGAACATACGGTGCTCTCGTTTGCCGAAGAGGTTGGCTGCTTTGCGTTGCGTGAGAAAGGCGGCTTTATCGTGGCGATGCGTAATGCCATCTGGCTGACAGATACGCGCGGTTTGCTGCGGCAAAAAGTGTGCGACAACCCTTCAAACCCGCAACTGGCGCGCTTTAACGATGGCGGCACCGATCATCTTGGCCGTTTTTATGCGGGCACATTCTGGGGGCCGGGTGATTACAATGGCGCGCTGCTGTTGCGTATTAATAATGATCTCACGCCGAAAGTGGTGCAGTGCGATATTCACGGCGCTAATGGGCTGGCTTTCAGCCCTGATAAACAGTGGATGTTCACCTCAGACACGCCGAACGCGGTGATTTACCGCACGCCGCTTGATGAGCAGGGTGAACCGGGTAAACGCGAGGTTTTCCGCCGCTTTAATGCCGGGGAGGGCATTCCGGACGGTGCGGCGATGGATGTTGAGGGCTGCTACTGGAGCGCAATGTTTGACGGCTGGCGCATCGCGCGTTTTTCGCCGCAGGGTGAACAACTGGCAGAGTATCGCATGCCGGTGCGTTGTCCGACGATGGTCTGTTTTGGCGGCCCGGAGATGAAAACACTGTTTATCACTACGACACGCGAAAATATGACAGCGGAAGAAGTGGCGCAATATCCGCTTTCTGGCGCCATCTTCACCCTGCCGGTGACGGTGGCAGGGATGAAGAAACCGCTGTTTAAAGAGTGTTAAACCGGATCGACCGGCACCACATTTTCACTGGGGTAGCAACCGAGGACTTTCAGCGAACGCGCGGTGTCGGTGAGTTCGCGCAGCGCTTTTTGCATCTGCACGGATTGCAAATTGGCCTGCACATCGATGTAAAACATCTCTTCCCACGGGTTACCGTTAATCGGGCGTGATTCCAGTTTGGTCATGATCAAATTATGGTTACGCAGCACCAACAGGGCTTCAACCAGCGAACCTGCTTGCTGGCCGGTCGCCATTAGCAGCGTGGTTTTTGCCGGTACCTGATCGGAAACCTCAATGGCTTTACGCGCCAGCACCACGAAGCGCGTGATGTTCTGTGTCTGGTTCGCCAGATTCCGTTGCAGTACCTGCAAGCCATACAGCGCGCCACCGGCTTCGCTACCCAGTGCCGCAACCTGCGGCGAATTCGCCTGCGCGACCTTTTCCATCGCGGCGGAGGTGCTTTCGCAATACTCAATTTTCCACTGCGGATAGCGGTTAATGAACTGACTGCACTGCTGGAAAGGCTGCGGGTGGCTGTAAACCGTGGTGATGTGTTCCAAATCGGTGGATCCGGAAACCAGGATGCAATGGTCGATTGGCACCGTCAGTTCACCCACGATAGACAAACTGGTGTGCTGGAGCAGGTCGTAAACGTCGTTAATCGCGCCGGAGCTGGTGTTCTCCAGCGGCACCACCGCGTAATCGGCCTGGCCTGTTTCCACCTGGCTGAAGATATCGTGAAATTTCAGACAACCGCTTTCAATGAACTGCTCAAAATGGCGCGCCGCGTACTGGCGGGCGGCCAGATGCGAATACGATCCTTTGGGGCCAAGAAAAGCAATGCGAGCTGAGTGCGGGTTGATTTTATTCAGATGCTGCTGGAGCAGGGCTTGCTGGGTAAGGACGGAATCTTCGATGATCAACTGAAACAGGCGGGTGATGTAGTGGGCGTCCAGATGATGCGCTTTGCCGAGTTCTATCAAATGTTCGAGTAAATCACGTTCGCGATCGATATCGCGTACCGGGCGGTGTGAATCCAGCTTGGCTTTGCCGACTTCAACAGAGAGCTGGCGGCGTTCGGCCAGCAGCGTCAGCAACTGTTCATCCAGTGCGCTGATCTTTACGCGTAAATCCAGTAAGGGGTTTTCAGCCGTCATGTTGTTGCCTTTCGTCTTTAATTGTTATCAATAAAAAAGGCCTCCCGGTGGGGGAGGCCTTTTTGTTCGTCTTCGCATTCTTTATCACAAAACGAATCGCCTCCCTAATTGGGGAAGGTAAAAAAGAATGCGAAGAAGAACGGAACAAGTTTCATGGCGTTTTCCATTATGTGACTGAAGTACAGTACCCGTACTGTTTTCGCTCTGTCAATAAAAAACGCGCCCGTGGGCGCGTTGGGATGGGCTCAATGTAGAGACTACTCTTCTTCTTCCTCAACGAAGCTTGTGTCTTTCACCGATGTTGCGGCGCGACGTGCTTCACCTTTGTGTTGCACTTTATTAAGCTGCCGTTCCAGCTTGTTAATCAAATCGTTGATGGCGGTATACATATCTTCATGTTTCGCACTGGCAACCAGTTGTCCGTTCGGTGTGTTGATCGTTGCATCGGCGATAAAGCCCTGTGGCTCTTTAGACAGAATGATATGCGGATTAATCAGTTGAGTTTGCCATTTATCCAGTTTGGCGAGACGGTCTGTGACATGCTGGCGGATTGCCGGAGTAATTTCCATTTGTTTACTGGTAATGTTCATTGTCATAAATTTTACCTCTTGTCTTTCCGTCTTGGTGATTTCAGCATACCGTCCATAATGTCAAAATGTGTGATTTAAATCACATTATTTTGTCACTTTTTGTCAATGAAGGGGTTTTGTGAGGCAGGGCAGGAAGAGGGCAAATTTACCTTGTCTACGCCATCATTAGCAGTCATAGTTGATAGGATGGATTGCGGCTAAACCGCTTTAGTGATAGATAAAATGAATAAAAAAACGGCAGCCTGGAGGCTGCCGTTTTGTATTTCAGGCGATCGGGTCAATCAGGTTCGGTTGCTGTTCGCCGCAATAATTTTCGCCACTTTATCCGCCTGCGCGTTGAGTTGCAGCTCGCGATAGGCTTTTTCCATCAGCGGCAGCGCGTCATGGGTCGCTTTTGTATCCGGGAAGTCACGCAGCATACCTTCTACGCGGTTAGTAACGGCAACCCAGGCACCGCGATCGGTGTAATATTCCGCGACCGACAGTTCATATTTCGACAGACGATCTTTCAGGAACACCAGACGCTTGGTGGCGTCGGTGACGTACTGGCTGTTCGGGTAGCCGCGTACCAGTTTGGAGAAATCTTTGAATGCGTCACGCGCATGCGCCGGATCGCGATCGCTACGGTCTACGCCGAAGAACCCTTGCAGAGCACTGTCATCCAGTGCCATGTTGGTCAGCCCACGCATATACATTACATAATCAATGTTCGGGTGGGTTGGGTTCAGACGAATAAAACGGTCAATCGCGGCTTGCGCCAGCGGCAGATCGGCATTTTTGTAGTACGCGTAAATCAGATCCAACTGCACTTGTTGCGAGTAAGGACCAAACGGATAACGATTATCCAGTGCTTCCAGTTGCGTTATTGCCGCCTTCCAGTTACCGTCTTGCAGCTTTTGCTGAGCTGTCGCGTAGATTTCGTTTGGCGGATTATCAGGTACTTCTTCTTTTGAACCGGAGCAACCTGCCAAAGCCAGACTCAACGTGGCGGCTGCCACCAGATATTTCAAGCGCGTCATGACGTTTAGACTTTCCTCAGAATGTTTACGCGGGAGATTCTTTATTCCTGCTCCCGACTAAGACCAGCTACAATAGCACACTATATTAAACGGCGAAGCCGTAAAACCCAACGTTAACGAAGAAGCTGTATATGGCACAACTGGTACAACTCACCGCAACGGTATCCGAAAACCAACTCGGTCAACGCTTAGATCAAGCTTTGGCCGAATTGTTCCCGGATTATTCACGTTCGCGCATAAAAGAATGGATTCTTGACCAGCGCGTGCTGGTCAACGGCGCTGTCAGCGACAAGCCGAAAGAGAAAGTGTTGGGTGGCGAACTCATTGCTATCAATGCGGAAATCGAAGAAGAAGCGCGTTTCGAACCGCAGGATATTCCACTTAACATCGTCTATGAAGACGATGACATTATTGTCATTAACAAACCGCGAGATTTGGTCGTGCATCCGGGCGCGGGAAACCCTGATGGCACCGTTCTCAATGCTCTGCTGCATTATTATCCGCCAATTGTGGATGTTCCGCGTGCAGGCATCGTCCACCGCCTGGATAAAGACACCACCGGTTTGATGGTGGTGGCGAAAACCGTACCCGCGCAGACGCGGCTGGTAGAGTCGCTGCAACTTCGAGAAATCACGCGTGAATACGAAGCGGTAGCGATTGGGCATATGACTTCTGGCGGCACGGTGGAAGAACCGATCAGTCGCCATCCGACCAAGCGTACCCATATGTCGGTGCACCCAATGGGCAAACCGGCGGTGACACATTACCGCATTATGGAACATTTCCGTGTGCATACGCGCCTGCGCCTGCGCCTGGAAACAGGCCGTACGCACCAGATTCGCGTGCATATGGCGCATATTACTCATCCGCTGGTGGGTGATCAGCTCTATGGCGGCCGCCCGCGTCCGCCGAAAGGCGCATCGGATGAGTTTATTGATGCGCTGCGCAAGTTTGACCGTCAGGCTCTGCACGCCACCATGCTGCGCCTTTACCATCCTATCAGCGGTATCGAAATGGAATGGCATGCGCCAATTCCGCAAGATATGGTTGATTTAATTGATGCAATGCGCGCTGATTTTGAAACCCATAAGGACGATGTTGCCTGGTTATGACCACACTGATCCTCCCGGACTGGCCATTGCCGAAAGGTGTGGCGGCCTGTAGCTCGACGCGCATCGGCGGTGTTAGTTTGCCGCCCTACGATTCGCTTAATCTTGGCGCACACTGCGGCGACAATGCTGAGCATGTGGAAGAGAATCGCGCGCGCGTATTCGCAGCGGGCGGTTTGCCTTCAAAGCCGGTGTGGCTTGAGCAGGTTCATGGCACCGACGTGCTCACGCTCGGCGGTGGCCCTTATGCGTCGAAACGGGCGGATGCGTCATACAGCAATACGCCCGGTACAGTCTGTGCGGTAATGACTGCCGACTGTTTACCGGTCCTGTTTTGTAACCAGGCTGGCACCGAAGTTGGTGCAGCGCACGCCGGCTGGCGTGGTTTATGCGCAGGCGTACTGGAACAGACGGTTGCGTGTTTCGCCGATAAGCCGGAAAATTTACTGGCGTGGCTGGGGCCTGCTATTGGGCCACAATCTTTTGAAGTGGGCGCAGAAGTTCGTGAAGCGTTCATGGCGCACGATCCGCAGGCCGACCGCGCTTTTCGTCCTCACGGTGAAAAATATTTTGCTGATATCTATCAGCTTGCGCGCCAGCGTCTGGCGAGCGTAGGCGTCCAGCATGTGTTCGGCGGCGATCGCTGTACCTTCAGCGATAAGGATAATTTTTTCTCATACCGCCGGGACAAGACGACCGGGCGTATGGCAAGTTTCATTTGGCTGATATAACCTAAAGAATCAAGACGATCCAGTACGCGTAGGTTCTCTTTCGCATAATTCAGGTCATTCACCTTGAATAATTGAGGGATGACCTCATTTAATCTCCAGTAGCAATTTTGACCTGTTATGGGAGGAGTTATGCGTCTGGATCGTCTTACCAATAAATTCCAGCTTGCTCTCGCCGATGCCCAGTCGCTCGCACTCGGGCACGACAATCAATTTATCGAACCTCTTCATTTAATGAGCGCTTTACTCACCCAGGAAGGCGGTTCGATTCATCCTTTATTAACCTCGGCTGGCGTGAATGCCGGTCAGTTACGCACAGCGATTGAACAAGCGCTGAGCCGCTTGCCACAGGTGGAAGGCACCGGCGGCGACGTGCAGCCTTCGCAGGATCTGGTGCGTGTGCTTAATCTTTGCGACAAGCTGGCGCAAAAGCGAGGTGACAATTTTATCTCGTCGGAACTTTTTGTTCTGGCGGCGCTTGAATCACGCGGTACGCTGACGGATTTGCTTAAATCTGCTGGCGCGACGACCGCCAATGTGACCCAGGCGATAGAACAAATGCGTGGGGGAGAGAACGTGAACGATCAGGGGGCCGAAGACCAACGTCAGGCCTTGAAAAAATTTACCGTCGATCTGACTGAGCGTGCCGAACAAGGCAAGCTCGATCCGGTTATCGGTCGTGACGAAGAGATCCGTCGTACGATCCAGGTACTGCAGCGGCGTACCAAAAATAACCCGGTGCTGATTGGTGAACCGGGCGTCGGTAAAACCGCGATTGTCGAAGGGCTGGCGCAGCGTATTGTTAACGGCGAAGTGCCGGAAGGGCTGAAAGGCCGCCGTGTTCTGGCGCTGGATATGGGCGCACTGGTTGCCGGCGCAAAATATCGCGGTGAGTTTGAAGAGCGTTTAAAAGGTGTGCTGAACGATCTGGCGAAACAGGAAGGCAACGTCATTCTGTTTATCGACGAGCTGCATACGATGGTCGGTGCCGGTAAAGCCGATGGTGCAATGGATGCGGGCAACATGCTGAAACCCGCGTTAGCGCGCGGTGAGTTGCACTGTGTGGGCGCCACCACGCTGGATGAGTATCGTCAGTATATAGAGAAAGATGCGGCGCTGGAGCGTCGTTTCCAGAAAGTGCTGGTGGCCGAGCCGACAGTGGAAGATACCATTGCGATTTTGCGTGGGCTTAAAGAGCGTTATGAACTGCATCATCATGTGCAAATTACCGACCCGGCAATTGTTGCGGCGGCAACGCTGTCGCATCGCTACATCGCTGATCGTCAACTGCCGGACAAAGCCATTGACTTGATTGATGAAGCGGCTTCCAGCATTCGTATGCAGATTGACTCGAAACCGGAAGAACTCGACCGGCTCGATCGCCGTATCATTCAACTCAAGCTGGAACAGCGGGCGCTGATGAAAGAGTCCGATGAGGCCAGTATAAAGCGGCTCGAAATGCTTAATGAAGAGTTGGAAGATAAAGAACGCCAGTACTCATCATTGGAAGAAGAGTGGAAAGCTGAAAAAGCCTCCCTTTCCGGCACCCAAACCATTAAGTCGGAACTGGAGCAGGCCAAAATTGCCATGGAGCAAGCGCGGCGTAATGGTGATTTGGGGCGTATGTCGGAACTTCAGTACGGGAAAATACCGGAACTTGAAAAACAGTTGGCTGCCGCAACTCAGGCCGAGGGCAAAACCATGCGCCTGCTGCGTAACCGCGTGACCGATGCGGAAATTGCAGAGGTGTTGGCGCGCTGGACTGGCATCCCGGTCGCGAGAATGATGGAAGGCGAGCGCGAAAAATTACTGCGCATGGAGCATGACCTCCATCATCGGGTAATTGGCCAGGATGAAGCTGTCGAAGCCGTTTCTAACGCTATTCGTCGTAGCCGTGCAGGGCTGTCGGATCCGAATCGTCCGATTGGTTCGTTCCTGTTCCTTGGTCCGACCGGGGTGGGTAAAACCGAACTGTGTAAGTCTCTTGCGAACTTTATGTTCGACAGCGACGATGCAATGGTGCGTATCGATATGTCGGAATTTATGGAGAAACACTCCGTTTCACGTCTTGTCGGTGCGCCTCCGGGATACGTTGGCTATGAAGAGGGGGGGTATCTGACAGAAGCGGTTCGCCGTCGCCCTTACTCCGTTATTCTGCTGGATGAAGTCGAGAAAGCGCATCCGGATGTGTTCAACATTCTCTTGCAGGTGCTGGACGATGGCCGTCTGACAGACGGGCAAGGCAGAACGGTAGATTTCCGTAATACGGTCGTCATTATGACTTCCAACCTCGGGTCTGATTTGATCCAGGAGCGTTTTGGTGATCTGGATTACAGCCACATGAAAGAGCTGGTATTAGGTGTGGTTAGCCAGAACTTCCGTCCGGAATTCATCAACCGTATTGATGAAGTGGTTGTGTTCCATCCGTTGGGTGAAAAACACATTGCTTCTATTGCGCAGATCCAGCTGCAGCGTCTGTATAAACGTCTGGAAGAGCGTGGCTATACCGTTACCATTTCCGACGAAGCGCTGAAACTGCTTAGCGCAAATGGGTACGATCCGGTGTATGGCGCGCGTCCCCTGAAACGCGCTATTCAACAGCAGATTGAAAACCCGCTGGCGCAGCAGATGCTTTCTGGCGAGCTGATTCCGGGCAAGCCGGTGCAGCTCGTGGTGAAAGATGAGCGAATTGTGGCAGTGCAGTAAGTCACAAAAGATGAAAACGAGCCCTTTTGGGCTCGTTTTTGTTTTAAAACCAGGCAAAACGCAAACTTCTCAGTGTAATTCGCCTGAAAAGTGAACGAACGATTACTTTTTTCAAATTAGGGGTTGTCAGCGGGAATTAACGCCCTATAATGCGCCACCACTGACACGGCACAACGGCAAATACACCGGCCTGTCAGGTGAAGAAATCTGAAAATAAACAGTTGACTTCACGGCGGGAAAGCGTAGTATACGCAACCCGCGCCGCAGCAAAAAGCGAGGCGGCACTGCTCTTTAACAATTTATCAGACAATCTGTGTGGGCACTCAGGGTGACTGGATTCTTGAACGTCGCAAGACGAAAAATGAATACCAAGTCTCAGTGAGTGAACACGTAATTCATTACGAAGTTCTTTTCTTTAGAAATAAAGAAACATTGAGCATCAAACTTTTAAATTGAAGAGTTTGATCATGGCTCAGATTGAACGCTGGCGGCAGGCCTAACACATGCAAGTCGAACGGTAGCACAGAGAGCTTGCTCTCGGGTGACGAGTGGCGGACGGGTGAGTAATGTCTGGGAAACTGCCTGATGGAGGGGGATAACTACTGGAAACGGTAGCTAATACCGCATAACGTCGCAAGACCAAAGAGGGGGACCTTCGGGCCTCTTGCCATCAGATGTGCCCAGATGGGATTAGCTAGTAGGTGGGGTAACGGCTCACCTAGGCGACGATCCCTAGCTGGTCTGAGAGGATGACCAGCCACACTGGAACTGAGACACGGTCCAGACTCCTACGGGAGGCAGCAGTGGGGAATATTGCACAATGGGCGCAAGCCTGATGCAGCCATGCCGCGTGTGTGAAGAAGGCCTTCGGGTTGTAAAGCACTTTCAGCGGGGAGGAAGGCGATACGGTTAATAACCGTGTTGATTGACGTTACCCGCAGAAGAAGCACCGGCTAACTCCGTGCCAGCAGCCGCGGTAATACGGAGGGTGCAAGCGTTAATCGGAATTACTGGGCGTAAAGCGCACGCAGGCGGTCTGTCAAGTCGGATGTGAAATCCCCGGGCTCAACCTGGGAACTGCATCCGAAACTGGCAGGCTTGAGTCTCGTAGAGGGAGGTAGAATTCCAGGTGTAGCGGTGAAATGCGTAGAGATCTGGAGGAATACCGGTGGCGAAGGCGGCCTCCTGGACGAAGACTGACGCTCAGGTGCGAAAGCGTGGGGAGCAAACAGGATTAGATACCCTGGTAGTCCACGCCGTAAACGATGTCTATTTGGAGGTTGTGCCCTTGAGGCGTGGCTTCCGGAGCTAACGCGTTAAATAGACCGCCTGGGGAGTACGGCCGCAAGGTTAAAACTCAAATGAATTGACGGGGGCCCGCACAAGCGGTGGAGCATGTGGTTTAATTCGATGCAACGCGAAGAACCTTACCTGGTCTTGACATCCACAGAACTTGCCAGAGATGGCTTGGTGCCTTCGGGAACTGTGAGACAGGTGCTGCATGGCTGTCGTCAGCTCGTGTTGTGAAATGTTGGGTTAAGTCCCGCAACGAGCGCAACCCTTATCCTTTGTTGCCAGCGGTCCGGCCGGGAACTCAAAGGAGACTGCCAGTGATAAACTGGAGGAAGGTGGGGATGACGTCAAGTCATCATGGCCCTTACGACCAGGGCTACACACGTGCTACAATGGCGCATACAAAGAGAAGCGACCTCGCGAGAGCAAGCGGACCTCATAAAGTGCGTCGTAGTCCGGATTGGAGTCTGCAACTCGACTCCATGAAGTCGGAATCGCTAGTAATCGTGGATCAGAATGCCACGGTGAATACGTTCCCGGGCCTTGTACACACCGCCCGTCACACCATGGGAGTGGGTTGCAAAAGAAGTAGGTAGCTTAACCTTCGGGAGGGCGCTTACCACTTTGTGATTCATGACTGGGGTGAAGTCGTAACAAGGTAACCGTAGGGGAACCTGCGGTTGGATCACCTCCTTACCTTAAAGAACCGTTCTCTGCAGTGTCCACACAGATTGTCTGATGAAAAGTAAAAGCAAGGCGTCTTGCGAGCGAGACTTTACGTCCCCTTCGTCTAGAGGCCCAGGACACCGCCCTTTCACGGCGGTAACAGGGGTTCGAATCCCCTAGGGGACGCCACTTGCTGGTTTGTGAGTGAAAGTCACCTGCCGATGTATCTCAAAACTGATTCCGTTGTGTGAACAGCGAGTCATGTTTGAGATATTTGCTCTTTAAAAATCTGG
Organism: Kosakonia pseudosacchari; assembly: GCF_015167415.1. Lineage (NCBI taxonomy): Bacteria > Pseudomonadati > Pseudomonadota > Gammaproteobacteria > Enterobacterales > Enterobacteriaceae > Kosakonia > Kosakonia pseudosacchari. Next base: position 3,637,214 of record NZ_CP063425.1, on the reverse strand, counting down.
ATCAAGCTGAAAATTGAAACACTGAACAGTGCGAACTGTTCTGTGAGTCTCTCAAATTTTTGCGACACGCGGATGTTTCACGAAACATCTTCGGGTTGTGAGGTTAAGCGACTAAGCGTACACGGTGGATGCCCTGGCAGTCAGAGGCGATGAAGGACGTGCTAATCTGCGAAAAGCGCCGGTAAGGTGATATGAACCGTTATAACCGGCGATGTCCGAATGGGGAAACCCAGTGTGACTCGTCACACTATCATTAACTGAATCCATAGGTTAATGAGGCGAACCGGGGGAACTGAAACATCTAAGTACCCCGAGGAAAAGAAATCAACCGAGATTCCCCCAGTAGCGGCGAGCGAACGGGGAGGAGCCCAGAGCCTGAATCAGCTTGTGTGTTAGTGGAAGCGTCTGGAAAGTCGCGCGATACAGGGTGACAGCCCCGTACACAAAAGCACACAGGCTGTGAGCTCGATGAGTAGGGCGGGACACGTGGTATCCTGTCTGAATATGGGGGGACCATCCTCCAAGGCTAAATACTCCTGACTGACCGATAGTGAACCAGTACCGTGAGGGAAAGGCGAAAAGAACCCCGGCGAGGGGAGTGAAAAAGAACCTGAAACCGTGTACGTACAAGCAGTGGGAGCATCCTTCGGGGTGTGACTGCGTACCTTTTGTATAATGGGTCAGCGACTTATATTCTGTAGCAAGGTTAACCGAATAGGGGAGCCGAAGGGAAACCGAGTCTTAACTGGGCGTTAAGTTGCAGGGTATAGACCCGAAACCCGGTGATCTAGCCATGGGCAGGTTGAAGGTTGGGTAACACTAACTGGAGGACCGAACCGACTAATGTTGAAAAATTAGCGGATGACCTGTGGCTGGGGGTGAAAGGCCAATCAAACCGGGAGATAGCTGGTTCTCCCCGAAAGCTATTTAGGTAGCGCCTCGTGAATTCATCTCCGGGGGTAGAGCACTGTTTCGGCTAGGGGGCCATCCCGGCTTACCAACCCGATGCAAACTACGAATACCGGAGAATGTTATCACGGGAGACACACGGCGGGTGCTAACGTCCGTCGTGAAGAGGGAAACAACCCAGACCGCCAGCTAAGGTCCCAAAGTCATGGTTAAGTGGGAAACGATGTGGGAAGGCCCAGACAGCCAGGATGTTGGCTTAGAAGCAGCCATCATTTAAAGAAAGCGTAATAGCTCACTGGTCGAGTCGGCCTGCGCGGAAGATGTAACGGGGCTAAACCATGCACCGAAGCTGCGGCAGCAACACTTATGTGTTGTTGGGTAGGGGAGCGTTCTGTAAGCCTGCGAAGGTGGCCTGTGAGGGTTGCTGGAGGTATCAGAAGTGCGAATGCTGACATAAGTAACGATAAAGCGGGTGAAAAGCCCGCTCGCCGGAAGACCAAGGGTTCCTGTCCAACGTTAATCGGGGCAGGGTGAGTCGACCCCTAAGGCGAGGCCGAAAGGCGTAGTCGATGGGAAACAGGTTAATATTCCTGTACTTGGTGTTACTGCGAAGGGGGGACGGAGAAGGCTATGTTGGCCGGGCGACGGTTGTCCCGGTTTAAGCGTGAAGGTGTGTGCTCCAGGCAAATCCGGAGTGCTTTAACACTGAGGCGTGATGACGAGGCACTACGGTGCTGAAGTAACAAATGCCCTGCTTCCAGGAAAAGCCTCTAAGCTCCAGGTAACACGAAATCGTACCCCAAACCGACACAGGTGGTCAGGTAGAGAATACCAAGGCGCTTGAGAGAACTCGGGTGAAGGAACTAGGCAAAATGGTGCCGTAACTTCGGGAGAAGGCACGCTGGTGTGTAGGTGAAGTCCCTTGCGGATGGAGCTGAAACCAGTCGAAGATACCAGCTGGCTGCAACTGTTTATTAAAAACACAGCACTGTGCAAACACGAAAGTGGACGTATACGGTGTGACGCCTGCCCGGTGCCGGAAGGTTAATTGATGGGGTCATCCGTAAGGAGAAGCTCTTGATCGAAGCCCCGGTAAACGGCGGCCGTAACTATAACGGTCCTAAGGTAGCGAAATTCCTTGTCGGGTAAGTTCCGACCTGCACGAATGGCGTAATGATGGCCAGGCTGTCTCCACCCGAGACTCAGTGAAATTGAACTCGCTGTGAAGATGCAGTGTACCCGCGGCAAGACGGAAAGACCCCGTGAACCTTTACTATAGCTTGACACTGAACACTGGTCCTTGATGTGTAGGATAGGTGGGAGGCTTTGAAGCGTGGACGCCAGTCTGCGTGGAGCCGTCCTTGAAATACCACCCTTTAATGGCTGGTGTTCTAACGTGGACCCGTTACCCGGGTTGCGGACAGTGTCTGGTGGGTAGTTTGACTGGGGCGGTCTCCTCCTAAAGCGTAACGGAGGAGCACGAAGGTCAGCTAATCCTGGTCGGACATCAGGAGGTTAGTGCAATGGCATAAGCTGGCTTGACTGCGAGCGTGACGGCGCGAGCAGGTGCGAAAGCAGGTCATAGTGATCCGGTGGTTCTGAATGGAAGGGCCATCGCTCAACGGATAAAAGGTACTCCGGGGATAACAGGCTGATACCGCCCAAGAGTTCATATCGACGGCGGTGTTTGGCACCTCGATGTCGGCTCATCACATCCTGGGGCTGAAGTAGGTCCCAAGGGTATGGCTGTTCGCCATTTAAAGTGGTACGCGAGCTGGGTTTAGAACGTCGTGAGACAGTTCGGTCCCTATCTGCCGTGGGCGCTGGAGAATTGAGGGGGGCTGCTCCTAGTACGAGAGGACCGGAGTGGACGCATCACTGGTGTTCGGGTTGTCATGCCAATGGCACTGCCCGGTAGCTAAATGCGGAAGAGATAAGTGCTGAAAGCATCTAAGCACGAAACTTGCCCCGAGATGAGTTCTCCCTGAGCCTTTAAGGCTCCTGAAGGAACGTTGAAGACGACGACGTTGATAGGCCGGGTGTGTAAGCGCAGCGATGCGTTGAGCTAACCGGTACTAATGAACCGTGAGGCTTAACCTTACAACGCCGAAGGTGTTTTGGCGTGAGAGACAGAATTTTCAGCATTGATTCAGAGTCCGAAGGATTTTGCGCTGGGACAAGGCGGCAAATGAGGCGACGGAAGGAGCATACAGGGGTATGTGACTGACGTTCGTGAATGCAGCCAACGCGGTACCGGTGCAAAAGACACAGGACAGGGCACAAAGAATTTGCCTGGCGGCAACAGCGCGGTGGTCCCACCTGACCCCATGCCGAACTCAGAAGTGAAACGCCGTAGCGCCGATGGTAGTGTGGGGTCTCCCCATGCGAGAGTAGGGAACTGCCAGGCATCAATTAAGTGAAGAGGCCATCCTGACGGATGGCCTTTTTGCGTTTTCATGCAGCGAAACAGCACAAGCAGGCACTTATCCTGGTGGTACGTCAGTCCTGTCGGATTTTACTGCTTGCCCCCGCACACACCACAGTATTCCCCAGCCTGCCTGCCGGAACCCGCTCACGCTCAAAAAGCCTCATGTGGAACAGGCCAGAAGCTAACCTACTTGCCTAATCCCGCTCGCAACAAGCATGGCTGCCTGCTCAACAAAAACCCTCATGCGAAAGCACGGACTTTTTTGCTCAAGTCCACATATGCCCCTATTCTGAATTGCTTACCTTGCTAAGTTGAAATGTGATGTAAGTCACCCTTGTCATATAACAAATGTGTAACATTTTGGTTTTTGCGCTGAGTGTATATGGATGTTCACGCGGTTCATATCTTCAAAATCTTTAGCAGGAGTATCAGTAGAATGGCAGAAAGCAGTGTGACAACACGTGAATCGCTCACCAGTAGCGATACCCGACGCAGGGTATGGGCGATCATTGGTGCTTCATCAGGTAATCTGGTTGAGTGGTTTGATTTCTATGTCTACTCCTTTTGCTCCCTCTATTTCGCGCACATCTTTTTCCCCGCCGGCAACACGACGACTCAGTTATTGCAAACTGCAGGGGTTTTTGCCGCAGGTTTCCTGATGCGACCGATCGGGGGCTGGTTATTTGGCCGTATCGCGGACAGGCGCGGACGTAAAACATCGATGCTTATCTCGGTGTGTATGATGTGCCTGGGATCGCTGGTGATCGCCTGCTTACCCGGTTATGAGTCCATTGGTACCTGGGCGCCAGCGCTATTATTGCTGGCTCGACTGTTCCAGGGGCTATCAGTGGGGGGGGAATATGGCACAAGCGCGACTTATATGAGCGAAGTTGCGGTAGAAGGGCGAAAAGGATTTTACGCATCGTTCCAGTATGTCACGCTGATCGGCGGGCAATTGATGGCTCTGCTGGTTGTTGTGGTATTGCAACAAGTTCTGAGCGACGAGGATTTACGTGCCTGGGGCTGGCGTATTCCGTTTGCGCTCGGTGCTGCACTGGCCATTGTTGCGTTGTGGCTGCGCCGACAACTTGATGAAACCTCGCGCCAGGAAGTAAGAACGCTGAAAGAGGCGGGATCGCTAAAAGGGCTGTGGCGCAACCGCAAGGCTTTCATTATGGTGCTTGGCTTTACGGCTGGCGGCTCGCTGACGTTCTACACCTTTACCACCTATATGCAAAAATATCTGGTAAATACCGCCGGAATGCATGCCAACGTTGCCAGCGTCATTATGACCGTTGCGTTATTTGTCTTTATGCTGATTCAACCTGTAATCGGCGCGTTGTCGGACAAGATCGGCCGCCGTTCCTCAATGTTGCTGTTTGGCGGTCTTGCCACACTTTGCACAGTCCCGATTCTCAGCGCGCTCCACAGTGTCACTTCGCCTTATGCCGCGTTCGCGCTGGTTATGATGGCATTAGTGATAGTCAGTTTCTACACCTCGATCAGTGGGATCCTGAAAGCCGAAATGTTCCCGGCGCAGGTTCGTGCATTAGGTGTCGGGTTATCTTATGCCGTGGCGAATGCGCTGTTTGGTGGTTCGGCTGAGTATGTTGCGCTGTCGCTGAAATCGGTCGGTTTTGAAAGCAGCTTTTTCTGGTACGTTACCGTGATGGGCGCATTGGCATTTCTGGTTTCTTTGATGCTGCATCGCAAAGGGAAAGGCATCCGCCTTTAGTTTCTATCTTGCCAGTTGCCACACGGCAAAACCTGTTGTGGCACCGGCAACATCCCAGGCGAAATCTTTCCAGCTCCAGCCGCTCCCTGCCGGGCGGCTATCCCATAACTCTTTCGATGCGCCAAGACTGACAGAAAACATCAGGCCATACACCGCACTACGGTCACGGCTTATGCCCTGATGTTGTGCGTATTCGTTGCCGGCTGCGGAAAGCATGGCCGAACCAATAAAATGTTGTGCTTTATCCTGCCCGCTCCAGCTATCGTTCGCCATATGGCTACAGCCTGTCAGCAGCAGCGTTGTTGCCAGCAAGGTGTATTTCATTACAAGACCTGAAAAAAAGCCCCGTCACAGAGACGGGGCTTAATATTAAAGAATGCGGCTAATCAGCTTATCAATGCGGATACGGCGCAGGCGGCGTATCAGTTTACGCACCTTCACCGGATAATCCGCAATGCTCTGCAAATCACGGTAATGATTTACTACTGTGGTGTGCGTGCGAATAAGCTCCAGCTCTTTATCACGCTGTGCGGCCAGCTCATGTTTCGGATCGTGGATAAGCACTGCGTTTTCCAGATCCAGACGCCAGGCGCGTGGGTTCAGGTTGTTCCCGGTGAGCAGGATCCACTCATCGTCAACCCACATCCCTTTCAGATGGTAGCTGTTGTCGTCATCTTTCCACAGGCGAACAACAAGCTGGTCGGTATTCACATAATATTGCAGGCGGCTTAAGAAACGACGCAGGTTGATCTCATACAAATAAGGCAACGCGCCAATAATCTTAAACGGCTCATCTTCAGGAATGAAAAAGTCATTTGCCGTCTTATCGCCAACGATGATTTCGACTTTTTTCCCATCACGCAGCAACTGAATAATATTGCGTACCAGTACCGCCGGCAGGTTGAAATAAGGCGTACAAATCGTCAGCTTATGTTCCGCACACGGCATCAGATGAAAAATTGTTTTGTTCAGCAGGCTGGATTTTCCCAGACCAACCAGCGGAGTCACAGCCAGTTGCTCGTTATCCGCATCGCCCTGGAAATGGTACGACGCATCGCGCAATTCCTGGCGGAACAGCCGGATATCATTTTTGATTTCCGGGCTTTTAGGACGCTGCGTATCATCAAGGCGGTTCACGCCACGACCCTGTATCAGATTCTGCTCAACCCAGCCTTGCATGACATCTGCCATCTGTGGATTGCGGATTAGCTGATAACGGTCATAGCGGTATTTATCGTGCTGATGCAGATAAACATCATTAAGGCTCGCGCCGCTATACAGCACGCAGTCATCAATAATAAAGCCTTTGAAGTGGAGCACGCCAAGCGCTTCGCGGGTATTAACCGGCACGCCGTAAACGGGAACGACAACGCCTGGGTTTTCCTGTGCCAGGCGGCAGTACCAGTCCGCATTGGTATTTGACGCTGCTGCGCCAATACGGCCGCGCTGAGCGCGGTGCCAGTCAACAAGGACGCGCACATCCAGCTCCGGGCGTTGGCGTTTTGCTTCATACAGCGCGTTCAGAATTCCTTTCCCGCCATCATCCTGCTCAAGATACAGGGCAATGATATAGATCCGGCGCGTTGCGGTGGCTATCTTCGCAAGCAGCGTCTCCCTGAAATCAGCAGGCGCATAGAAGAACTCTATATCATCAGCTGACTGAGAAATCTTGGGTAATTGGGCAAGGTGTTGTTGATGTTTATTACGCTTAAATTTTGACAACATCACAGTGCGTTTCTTCTCTGTTTATTGAAGGGTCTTCTGTAGCATGCAGACGACATAAGCGGGCAATAATAACACCGAGCCTGCTAAAGTGGTCAACATTTCCAGTACCTTACTCGGGATTACTCTGTCTGTGTCAGATGGAGCGACAAACCGACTATGCCATCTTCCAGTTGGATATCGACATCGAATCCCAGTTTACGCGCCAGCGTTACCATGCCGCGATTGTTGGGCATAGTAATACCATTCAAGCGCTTAAGTCCGTGATCCCGGGTATAACTGATGAGCTTTTCAAGTAAACGTCGTCCGAGCCCGAGCCCTTTCAAATCGGATCGCACCAGCACGGCAAATTCGGCGTCGATATTATCCGGATCGGAAATAGCGCGGGTTACGCCCAAAATCTCTTCGCCCTGATCGGTGCTGCGCACAGCCACAAAGGCCATTTCCCGATCGTAGTCGATCTGCGTCATATTCGCTAAATCATCGTGGGTAAATTCGTTGATCTCGCTAAAGTAGCGATAGTAGAGATCTTCTTTCGTCACCCTGGCGATAAATGCCTGCAACTGAGGTTCATCCTCGGGAAGAATCGGGCGGAACAAGCACTGCTCGCCATTTCTCATTTCAACGTGTTCTTCCAGATGCTGCGGATAGGGGCGAATCGCAAGACGCGTCTCACCGTTCCCGGCGCTGGGCGCAATAGACATCGTCACATCCAGCGCCGTGAATTCGCTGCCGGAAGCCAGCAAAGGGTGAATGTCGAGCCGTTCGATTTCCGGACAATCGACGATCAAGTTTGAGACCTGAACTAAAAACTGGCTCAGGCCGGCGATATCCAGCGTGCGTAATGCACTGCGCCCACGGATCTTTTTACTTTTGATCGCCTGAATAACCAGATAGCGTGCCAGGTTCATGTTGAGTGGTGGAAGTGCCACGGCGGCTTGATCCTCTGCCCGCCACTCAACGCCGCCTTCACCTAACATGATCAACGGACCGAAAACCGGATCGTGCTCTACCACTACGCGCAATTCCTGCGCGCCAGCACGGTTCGCCATGCTCTGCACTTGCAAACCGTGGATGCGCGCTTGCGGCCAGTTCATTTTGACGCGATCAATAATGGCATCAGCAGCCTGTTGCACCTCTTTTGCTGTACGCAGATAAAGCATTACCCCCTGGACTTCCGATTTATGCGGGATATCCGGCGAACGCAACTTCAGCGCGACCGGGTAGCCAATCTGTTCGGCAATATGCACCGCTTCCGCACTGTCGCTGGCAATCCAGGTCGGCAGCGTTTGCAGTCCCCAGGCGCGCAGGATCGGTTGTACTTCATGGGTATCCAGCGTGGACGCGCCATCGGCAAGCGCCTGCTGCAGAAGGTTGTGCGCTGCGGCGGTATCTGCTGTCAGGCTCACGGAGAGCGCTGGCGTTTCACGCAATTGCTTCTGGTTTCGTCGATATTCCACCATGTGCATAAACGCCGTAATGGTGCCTTCCGGGGTTCGATAGGTCGGCAATCCGGCTTCACTAAACAGACGCCGCGCTTCCTGAGAGGAAAACTCACCGCACCAGTTGGTCAGCACGGTGACATATTTCCCGCGGGGATGTTTTTTCAGCGCATCAATTAACGCCACCGCGCTTTCACTGCCCGGCGCGGCGGCGCTGGGCGCGTGGATCACCATCAGCGCATCGTAATCCTGGCTATCAAGCAGAATATTCAACGCGGCGATGTAGCGTTCGCTGCTGGCGTCATCGCGCAAGTCCAGCGGGTTGGCGGGATCCACATACTCCGGCAGCACGGCGCGCAACTGCGTTATCGTCTCTTCACTCAGTGTCGCCAGCTTACCGTTGCGTGACCAGAGTTCGTCCAGCGCCAGTGCGGCGGGGGCCGCGCCATTACTGATGATCATCAACCGTTCACCGCGCAACGGGCGCATATGGCTGAGCGTTTCGACGGCAGAAAAAAGCTCATGCGTATCCTGTACCCGCAATAAACCGGCGCGCTGAATAGCCGCATCCCAGGCCGGATCGAGCCCCGCATGGGAATGCAGCAAACGCTGCGCTTCAGGGCTGCGACCGCTTTTTATGACCAGAATCGGTTTATTACGCGATGCGCTACGTGCGGCGGAAACAAAGCGACGGGCATCACTTAACTGTTCCAGATAGAGCAGGATAGCGCTGGTTTTACTGTCGCGCGCCAGGAAATCGAGCAGCTCATCGACGTCAATATCGAGGCTATCGCCGAGTGCGATGAAATAAGAAAACCCCATTTCCCGCTGCTGCGCCCAGTCGAGAATGGTATTAGAAACGGCGGCAGACTGGGAAATAAACGCCAGTTTGCCGCGTGTAATCGGCACTGGGGAGAAACTGGCGTTCAACCCTTGCCAGGGGGCAAGCAAGCCTAAGCTGTTCGGGCCAAGCAATCGCATCTGGTAGCGGCCGGCGCAGGCCAGCAAATCGGCATGCTGCTCGGGTGGAGCGGAAAGAATAATGCAGGTTTTACACCCCTTTTGGCCGAGCGCCTCAAGCAGCGTCAAATTACGTTTTGCGTGGGTACACAACACCGCTAGATCCGGCGTGAAAGGCAGGCTGGCGACATCCGGCCACGCCAGAACGCCCTGCACGGCTTTATAGGCGGGCGTTACCGGTAAGACAGGACCTGCGAAACCGCCTGCCAGCAAATTGCGCATCATTAAAAAACCCGCGCGATCCGGCTTCATGGATGCCCCCACCACCGCAATCGATCGGGGACGTAATAACGCTTCCAGCCCTCGTTGGCTCATACCGGCCTCCGCAAAAGAGTGACCCGATGATATTAAACGTTTTCTGCGTCGTTTGCTGTGATGGCGGGCGAATGATGCGGTTTCCCCGCCAGGTAGCGTTCACGAAACAGGGTGAAGTGATCGCCGAGCGCTTGCGCTGCGGTGTTGTCGCCAGCGAGATCCAACAGGGCAATGGCCACTTCCGCCGTGCAGTATTGATCATCTGCATGCGCTTCCCTTAAACGATAGGCAGACACGCGTGAGAGATCGACGGAGATAACCGGTAATGCATCCAGATAGGGGCTTTTGCGAAACATTTTACGCGCTTCGGTCCAGGTGCCATCCAGCATAATAAACAGTGGCGGTTTGCCGGCGGCGGGAGCGTTCAACACCTGGCGTTCGCTGCCCGCATAAGAAGCCGGAAAGACAACCATCGGTTGGTACTTGTCGCTGGTACATAAATCGATCAGTGCTTGCGGTGGTTCGGTACGCGACCACTGAAAAGCCTGCGTATCAGGCAGGATATCGGCAATCAAACGCCCGGTATTGCTGGGTTTCATTGGCTCGGTGTCGAACATGACCAGGCAAAAGCGGCTGTTGGCGCAAGCCGGTTTTAAGGTATCACACAGACAGTTTTTCAGCGGCAGCAGGCAGCGCTGGCAGCGGCGAATGCGGTTGCCACGCGCCAGAAACGGGCGCGTCGAGCGGGCAAGGCGCTCAGCACGGAGTTGGAGAACAGCGTTATGGGTCATGAAGGTCGCGTAATAAAAACGCCATTGTCGCAGAGCTGAAAACGGGGCACAAGATGTGCCCCGAAGGGATTACAGTGATTCGTTAAGCCAGCTGTCGAACGGCGCTTTTGGCATCGCGCCACTCAGCATGTCCACCACTTCGCCATTTTTAAACAGCATAATGGTCGGAATACTGCGAATGCGGAAACGCGCACTGAGCTCGCGCTCGGCTTCGGTGTTAACTTTTACAAAGCGCACTTTGCCGCTGCGTTCTTCCGCAACATCTTCGAAAATCGGCGCGAAGTTGCGGCACGGGCCGCACCATGGCGCCCAGAAATCAACGACCACGGGCAGGTCATCTTTCAGCAGTTTATCCAGGGTTTCGCCAGTCGCATTGATCACATCTCCATCGAACAACTCATGTCCACAGCGCCCACATTTCGCGCCGTCGTTCATTCTTTCTTCAGGAATGCGGTTCAGCGCCTGACAGCTTGCACATACGGTATTCATAACTAACCTCAGGGAAACGATGGTACAAAGCGGCGTTTCGCCGGTATGTTTCTTCAATGTTACATATTATTGATAAGAAGGTTTTAAACGACAACGCGTTTTATTCAATGAGTACAATAGCCGATAACTTTTGAACGAATTAATGGCTAAGCGCCAGCACATCAGGTAATCTGCGCGCTTCGCGCAGCGCTGGTGGAGAAAAGCATGAACGATGAATTAAAGAATAAAAGCGGCAAGGTCAAAGTGATGTATGTCCGCAGTGATGATGATTCCGATAAACGTGGCTATAACCCGCGCACCGGGAAAGGGCCAGCACGTAGCGGAACGTCTTCGCGCGGTGGCGATGACCGTCGCACCTCCCGCGATGATAAAGGTCGTACTGGTCGTGACGACAGAAGTCGTTCTGCCCGCGATGACCGTGGCCGCCCTGCTCGTGATGACAGAAGCCGCCCGCAGCGAGACAATTTCAGCAACCACAGTGACTCACCGTGGCGTACTGTTTCCCGTGCGCCGGGCGACGAAACGCCGGAAAAACCGGATCATGGTGGTATTAGCGGTAAAAGTTTTATTGATCCGGAAGTGCTGCGCCGCCAGCGCGCGGAAGAGACGCGTGTCTATGGCGAAAATGCCTGTCAGGCACTGTTCAGTAGCCGTCCTGAATCGATTGTTCGCGCCTGGTTTGTGCAGAGCGTGACCCCGCGTTTTAAAGAAGCCCTGCGCTGGATGGCCGCGAACCGTAAAGCGTATCACGTGGTTGATGAAGATGAACTGGCGAAAGCCTCCGGCACAGAACACCACGGCGGCGTGTGCTTCCTGATCAAAAAGCGCAATGGTTTGAGCGTCCAGAAATGGGTGGCGAACGCCGCAGAAGAAGATTGCGTGCTGGCGCTGGAAGATGTAGGGAACCCGCACAACCTCGGCGCTATTATGCGCAGTTGCGCGCATTTCGGTGTGAAAGGCGTGGTATTACAGGATGCGGCAGTGGTTGAATCGGGCGCGGCAGTCCGTACCGCAGAAGGCGGCGCGGAACATGTTCAGCCGATCACCGGCGATAGCTTTGTCGATGCGCTGGAAGAGTTCCGTCAGGCGGGTTACGCGCTGGTGACGACGTCCAGCCACAACGGGACGCCGCTGTTTAAAGCCGAGTTGCCGAAAAAAATGGTGCTGGTGCTGGGCCAGGAGCGCGATGGTTTGTCTGATGTTACCCTGTCTCGTTCAGATTTAAGCGTCTCAATTGAAGGTACCGGCAACGTTGAAAGTCTCAACGTTTCTGTCGCAACTGGCGTGTTGCTGGCAGAGTGGTGGCGTCAAAATAAAGCCTGATCGCTACGTCAGGTGCAATAAAAAATGCCAGCGTAATGCTGGCATTTTTGTATTCTACTCGCTGAAAACCACATCCTGTGGACATGGTCATCAACACCTTTCTGGCTCTGCTTTATTGCCTTTGAATTTCACTCTCACGAGCCTGACAGAGGCGTTCGTACGCTCTTTCAGGGCGCAATCAATGCTGTCTTTTATAAAGGCGGATTTTTTACTGACTCTCGGCCGGTAATGTTGGCATCCAGTCGATTGGCGCTTCGCCCTGTTTTTCCAGCCACTGATTCGCCAGTACAAAATGGTTACAGCCGAAAAATCCACGGTGCGCGGAGAGCGGAGACGGATGCGGTGCTTTCAGAACATGATGGCGTTTTGTGTCGATAATCGCCCCTTTCTTCTGCGCGTGTGAACCCCAAAGCAGAAATACCACGCCTTCGCGATGCTCGTTAATCAGGCTAATCACTTTATCGGTGAAGGTTTCCCAGCCGAGGCTTGCGTGCGAGTGCGCCTGACCGGCGCGCACGGTGAGCACAGTATTAAGTAGCAGCACGCCCTGACGCGCCCAGCTTTCAAGGTAACCGTGTTGAGGGCGGACAAAACCTGGAATGCTGGCCTCCAGCTCTTTATACATATTCAGCAGAGAAGGGGGAGGCGCAATGCCCGGACGAACGGAAAACGCCAGACCGTGTGCTTGTCCGGGGCCGTGGTAGGGATCCTGGCCGAGAATCACAACTTTGACATCGCCAAGTTCAGTGAAGCGAAAGGCGTTGAACACATCTTTCTGCGGCGGATAAATGGTTGTCCCGGACTGGCGCTCAGCCGCCACCGTGTTAAGGGTGTTAATAAAGTACGGCTGCTGTTTTTCTTCTGCCAGCACATCATGCCATGTTAATGAAGTGGTCATCCCGCTCTCCTGCGAAGTTCGTTCCCTGTAGCTTAACTGCTTATTTCCCCGGAACAAAATTCACTGTCGTCTGTGAACGGTAATCCTAAAAATATTTTTAAAATTCACAAAAATTTTAAGTCGGCATGATTGGTGTAACTTGATATAAAACAAGTATATTACCCAATAGCCATTTTTACTGTGTGGTTTTTGTTGATTTAAATCAAAGAATGACGCATGCCAGACTGGTATATAAACAATCAGACAACAATGGTTTTACCAATTGGCCGGAATGAGTCCGGCGAATCAAATACTGTGCCTAAGGGAGGCTATGCATGATTACTGGTATCCAGATTACTAAAGCTGCTAATGACAACCTGCTGAACTCATTCTGGCTGCTCGATAACGACAAAGGCGAAGCACGTTGCGTGTGTGCCAAAGCCGGTTATGCAGAAGATGAAGTGGTTGCGATCAGCAAACTCGGTGACATCGAATACCGTGAAATTCCGATGGAAGTGAAACCGGAAGTGCGCGTTGAAGGTGGTCAGCACCTGAACGTTAACGTGCTGCGTCGTGAAACCCTGCTTGATGCCGTTGAACACCCGGAAAAATACCCTCAACTGACAATTCGTGTCTCCGGTTATGCAGTGCGCTTTAACTCTCTGACACCAGAACAGCAGCGCGACGTTATTGCTCGTACCTTTACTGAAAGCCTGTAATTTCAGGCACAGATAAAAACGCCGGGATATCCCGGCGTTTTTTTACTCTTCTGTATTTTGCGGCGCAGTACTTGCAGCGCTCGGCTTACGCCGTTTACCAATGTTTTTGGTGTCACGATGGCGTTGTTTCACACGCGGCTTCTCTTTTTCTTTCTCTTTTTTCTTCTCTGCCCGTTTCGCCAGCACTTTCTTCGACGGTTTGCCTGTCAGCTTTTCACTGGGCGCGCGCGTTTTCGCACGCAATTCGTCTATCACGCGCGGCTTCAGCGGCTCTTCAACATAACGACCGATTTTACCCAGCAACAGATGATCGTGCGCTTCGACCAGCGAAATCGCAGTGCCTTTACGACCTGCACGACCCGTCCGACCGATGCGGTGCAGGTAGGTATCGCCGCTGCGCGGCAGATCGAAGTTAAAGACGTGGCTGACATCATCGATATCAATGCCGCGAGCAGCGACATCGGTGGCGACCAGCACATTCACACGACCTTCCGTCAGGCGTTTGATCGCTTCGTTACGCTTCGCCTGCACCATCTCACCTTCGAGATAGCAGTTGTTAATGCCCGCTTCACGCAGCCAGTTTGCCAGCTCATGCACACGCTCGCGTTTGCGCACAAACACAATAGAACGACTTACTTCAGGTTGCTTGAGCAGATGCACCAGCAGCGCGGTTTTATGTGCGACGTCATCGGCACGGTAGTACCACTGGTGAATTTTCTTGCGCTCGCGCGTTGATGGCGTGGCGGAAACTTCGACAGGATCTTCCAGCAGGCGCTCGGCAAAGCTTTTAATGGCGTCGCCTTCCAGCGTCGCGGAGAACAGCATGGTCTGCTTGCGCCAGCGGGTTTCACCGGCAATGTGCTCAATATCTTGCGCGAAGCCCATGTCCAGCATGCGGTCTGCTTCGTCAAGGATCAGCGTCTCTACCGCGCGGCAGTCGAAGTTCTCTTCCTTAATATATTGCAGCAGGCGGCCAGTGGTCGCGACCACGATATCCTGGTTTTCGCTGAACACTTCCGCGTGGTTCATATACGCTACACCGCCGGTAATGGTGGCGATATCCAGATGCGTGTTAGCGGCAAGCTCACGCGCGTGATCGGCAACCTGCATCGCCAGTTCGCGGGTCGGCGTCAGGATCAGGATGCGCGGTGGGCCGGATTTTTTACGTGGGAAGTCCAGAAGATGCTGCAACGCAGGCAGCAGATATGCCGCTGTTTTACCGGTGCCGGTAGGGGCGGAACCGAGGACATCACGCCCTTCAAGCGCAGGCGGAATGGCGGCGGCCTGGATGGCGGTCGGGCGTGTAAAGCCTTTACTCTGGAGCGCGTCCAGCAGGCTGTCGTCAAGTTCGAGTTCGGAAAAAGTCGTTACAGTCATGATCTACCTCTGTGTGGGGCGCCGATTATAGACGTTACGGCTGCAATCTTCATCTGTTGTCTGCTTATTGCTTTTCCAGCGCTTTGCTTTCCCCTATGCTACACCGGTTTCCGAACCGAGGTTGTAAAGATGTCCCAGTCAAAGGCTCAGCTGCGCCGTGACGGCTTCACGTTTAAAGAATTCTTTGTTGCTCACGATCGCTGCGCCATGAAAGTGGGTACCGACGGGGTTATGTTAGGCGCGTGGGCGCCGGTTTCCAAAGCGCGGCATGTGCTGGACATTGGTACCGGCAGTGGGCTGCTGGCGCTGATGCTGGCGCAACGCACTTCTGCGGAGGTGACGATTGATGCCGTCGAACTGGATGTGCATGCTGCCGGGCAGGCACTGGAAAATGTTCAGGCCTCGCCGTGGGCTGCACGCATTACCGTGCATCAGGCGGATATCTGCCAGTGGGCCACGGAAAATACCGCCCGTTACGATCTGATTGTCAGCAACCCGCCCTATTTTGACGAAGGGGTGCAGTGTGCCACGCCTGAGCGCGACAAAGCGCGTTATACCACAACGCTTGATCATCAGTCCCTCCTGGAAATTGGCGCAACGCTGATTACGGAAGAGGGTTTTTTCTGCGTCGTTCTGCCGATTGAAATCAGCGAAGCCTTCGTCAACAAAGCGCAGACGCTGGGCTGGCATCTGCGTTTGCGTACGGATGTGACTGAAACAGAAAGCCGCCTGCCCCATCGCGTCC
Organism: Kosakonia pseudosacchari; assembly: GCF_015167415.1. Classification (NCBI taxonomy): domain Bacteria; kingdom Pseudomonadati; phylum Pseudomonadota; class Gammaproteobacteria; order Enterobacterales; family Enterobacteriaceae; genus Kosakonia; species Kosakonia pseudosacchari. The sequence goes on along the minus strand of NZ_CP063425.1, from coordinate 3,621,382 downwards.
TGTTGGCTTTCTCTCCGCGAGACGGCGAAATGTTTGCCGATCGTCTGGTGATCCGTGGGCCAGATCAGCGTTATTCAGAGAGCTACACTGCACTGACCCAGGCGTTTTATCTGTTTATGTAGTTTTGTGGCGAGAGCACCGTCGGGCCGGATTCCGGCAGTAAATCGGGGTAATCCAGCGTGAAATGTAACCCACGGCTCTCTTTGCGCGCCATCGCACAGCGGACAATTAACTCCGCGACTTGCACCAGATTGCGCAGCTCCAGCAGGTTATTCGAGACGCGGAAGTTCGCGTAGTATTCATCGATTTCCTGCTGGAGCAGTGTTATACGACGCAGTGCGCGTTCAAGACGTTTAGTGGTGCGCACAATGCCGACGTAATCCCACATAAACAGCCGTAATTCGTGCCAGTTGTGTTGCAGAATCACCCGTTCATCGGCATCGTCCACGCGGCTTTCATCCCATGCTGGCAGCGTCGTGGCGGCCTGCGCATGCGGTATACGGTGGGCGATATCTTCCGCTGCCGACCAGCCATATACCAGACACTCCAGCAGCGAATTCGACGCCATGCGGTTCGCGCCGTGCAAGCCGCTATAGCTCACTTCCCCAATAGCATACAGCCCGTCGACATCGGTACGCCCGCGATCGTCAATCATCACGCCACCGCAGGTGTAATGGGCGGCAGGGACAATTGGAACGGGCTCTTTGGTTAAATCGATGCCAAGCCCGAGCAACTTTTCATAAATCATCGGGAAATGGTGTCGGATAAATTCAGCTGGTTTATGGCTAATATCGAGATACATGCAATCGACGCCGAGGCGCTTCATTTCATGATCGATCGCGCGCGCAACCACATCGCGTGGCGCTAACTCGCCTCGCGCGTCAAAATCGGGCATGAAACGGGTGCCGTCCGGGCGTTTCAGATGTGCACCTTCACCGCGTAGCGCTTCAGTGAGCAGGAAGTTGCGCGCCTGCGGGTGGAACAGGGCGGTAGGGTGAAATTGATTAAATTCCAGATTCGCCACCCGGCAGCCCGCTCGCCAGGCCATTGCAATGCCGTCACCGGAGGCGATATCTGGGTTGGTAGTGTACTGATAGACCTTCGAGGCACCACCGGTTGCCAGGACCACGGCTTTTGCCTGGCAGGTTTCCACCTGCTCTTTATTACGGTTCCATACCCATGCGCCCACGACACGGCGCGTTCCGGGCAGGCCAATTTTGTCGGAGATAATCAGGTCTACCGCATTGCAGCGCTCAAGCACGCGAATGTTCGGATGGTTAATCGCCTGGGTGACCAGCGTATTTTCGACCTCTTTGCCGGTCGCGTCGGCGCTATGCAGAATGCGGCGGTGGCTATGCCCGCCTTCACGCGTAAGGTGATAACTGGCTTCGCCGTTGGCAGCGATTTCGGTATCAAACAACACGCCCTGATCAATCAGCCACTGGACACACTGGCGCGCGTTGCTGGCGACGAACTCCGCTGCGTGGCGCTCGACAATTCCGGCACCGGCAATCAGCGTGTCTTCCACATGCGATTCGATGCTGTCGGTTTCATCAAATACCGCCGCAATACCGCCCTGAGCATAAAATGTCGAACCTTCGCTAATGGGACCTTTGCTTAAAACAATGACCTTATGTTTGTCCGCAAGCCGTAAAGCCACCGAAAGACCGGCCGCGCCGCTGCCGATGACCAGTACATCACAGGAGAGTTCAGGAGTCGTTTTCATGGTTTGTTTAATTTACTAAACAGTGTTTGCGCAGCATAGCACCGTAAGCGGAAGATGATCACTGTTTTTTGCGATCTTTGTACTAATGACTAAACATGCTGGTCGCGCCGGGAATATCCAGTCCGGAAAAAGAGATTAAGAAGCAGTTTGTTAGCTAAGGTGTATTAGTGGTGAAAAAAAAGCGGTATTGCGTTACTCTCTGGCGATCTTAAGGTCTTTTCTTTGAGAAAACACATTGTTCAAAGTTTGCAGACTTATAATGAGTGAGAATGAAAAGTCTGTAGAACGATGCACAAAAACAAAGGCGTAACGGAACTTTATTACAGACCGGTCCTCTAATTGGCTGCTTGCTCATATTGTGCAGTATTGGAGTGGCGTTTCTGGATACGCGTGGAAATTGGTTTTGGGGAGACTTTACCTCGGATGAGCGAGCAGTTAACGGATCAGGTCCTGGTCGAAAGGGTCCAGAAAGGAGATCAGAAAGCGTTCAACTTACTGGTGGTGCGCTACCAGCATAAAGTGGCGAGTCTGGTTTCCCGTTATGTCCCTTCGGGCGATGTGCCTGATGTCGTACAAGAGTCATTTATAAAAGCCTATCGCGCGCTTGATTCATTCAGGGGGGATAGCGCTTTTTATACCTGGCTATACCGAATTGCGGTTAATACAGCGAAAAATTACCTGGTTGCCCAAGGGCGCAGGCCGCCATCCAGTGATGTGGACGCAATTGAAGCAGAAAACTTCGAAAGTGGCGGCGCACTGAAAGAAATTTCGAACCCTGAGAACTTAATGTTGTCAGAAGAACTGCGACAAATCGTTTTCCGTACCATTGAGTCGCTCCCGGAAGATTTACGCATGGCAATTACGTTGCGGGAGCTGGATGGCCTGAGTTATGAAGAGATTGCGGCCATAATGGATTGTCCGGTAGGTACCGTTCGTTCGCGTATCTTCCGTGCGCGGGAAGCTATTGATAATAAAGTTCAACCGCTTATCAGGCGTTGACGATAGCGGGATACTGAAAAAGGTATTAGGCATGCAGAAAGAACAACTTTCCGCTTTAATGGATGGCGAAACGCTGGATAGTGAGCTGCTCGTTGAGTTGTCTCAGGATCCGGAAATGCAGAAAACCTGGGAGAGCTACCATCTCATCCGCGATTCCATGCGTGGTGATACCGCCGATCTCCTCCATTTCGATATCTCAGCCCGTGTCATGGCTGCGATTGAGAATGACGCTGTTCAGGCGCCGGCGCCGTTGATTCCTGAAGCTCAGCCCGCTCCTCACCAATGGCAGAAAATGCCGTTCTGGCACAAAGTGCGTCCATGGGCCAGCCAGCTTACCCAGATGGGCGTTGCGGCATGCGTATCGCTTGCTGTAATTGTTGGCGTCCAGCACTATAATGGCTCGGCTGAATCAACCCAACAGCCCGAAGCGCCAGTGTTTAACACGCTGCCGATGATGGGCAAAGCCAGTCCGGTGAGTTTGGGTGTTCCGTCTGATGCGACGGCAAATGCCGGTCAGCAACAGCAGGTGCAGGAACAACGTCGTCGCATTAATGCGATGCTGCAGGATTACGAACTGCAACGCCGTCTGCACTCCGAACAGCTTCAGTTTGAGCAGGCGCAAACACAGCAAGCTGCTGTTCAGGTGCCAGGAAATCAAACTTTAGGAACGCAATCGCAGTAATGAAGCAACTTTGGTGTGCCATGTCTTTTGTGGCAACTGGCTTGTTCTTCTCTGTCAACGCCTCGGCTGATGTTTCGTCCGGGGCGTTGCTGCAGCAAATGAACGTAGCGAGCCAGTCGCTCAACTATGAACTCTCTTTTGTCAGCATCAATAAGCAGGGTGTCGAATCGTTACGTTACCGCCATGTGCGTCTTAACGATCAGCCGCTTGCGCAGTTGTTGCAAATGGACGGCCCCCGCCGCGAAGTGGTGCAGCGAGGCAATGAGATCAGCTACTTCGAACCGGGTCTTGAACCTTTCACGCTTAACGGCAATTTCATCGTCGATTCACTGCCGTCGCTGGTGTATACCGACTTCAAACGTCTTTCTCCTTATTACGATTTCATCTCCGTGGGACGCACGCGCATTGCCGACCGGCTGTGCGAAGTGATCCGCGTTGTGGCGCGTGATGGCACCCGTTATAGCTATATTGTGTGGATGGATGAAGAAACCCGCCTGCCGATGCGCGTTGATCTGCTTGATCGTGATGGTGAAACCCTTGAACAGTTCCGCGTTATTGCGGTGACCGTCAACGGTCAGGTGACCAACAGCATGCAAACACTGGCGAAAGCGAGTTTGCCGCCGCTGCTTTCACTTCCGGCTGGCGATAAAGTTGCATTTAACTGGGAACCCGCCTGGTTGCCGCAGGGGTTTAGCGAAGTCTCTAGCAGCCGTCGCCAACTGCCGACCATGGATATGCCCGTTGAATCCCGTCTTTATTCCGACGGCTTGTTCAGCTTCTCCGTTAACGTTAACCGTGCTAATCAGAATAGCGCCGATCAGATGCTGCGCACCGGTCGACGTACCGTTAGCACAACGGTTCGCGATAACGCCGAAATCACAGTCGTCGGTGAATTGCCACCGCAAACCGCAAAACGTATTGCGGACAGTCTCAAATTTAGGGCCGCACAATGATAAAAGAGTGGGCGACCGTCGTTTCCTGGCAAAATGGTAGCGCGCTGGTCGAATGTGATGTCAAAGCTTCCTGTAGCAGTTGCGCTTCGCGTGCCGGTTGCGGCAGCCGTGTGCTGAATAAACTCGGTCCGCAAACTACGCACACCATTGCCGTGCCCAGTGCCGAGCCGTTAGTTGCCGGGCAGAAGGTGGAATTAGGCATCGCTGAGAGCAGCCTGCTGGGCTCAGCGGTACTGGTCTATATGTCGCCGCTGGTTGGTCTGTTTGTTATGGGGGCGATTTTCCAGACATTGTTTGGTCAGGATCTGGCCGCACTTTGCGGGGCAGTACTTGGCGGCGTCGGTGGTTTTTTACTGGCACGTGGTTTGTCGCCGAAGCTTGCTACCCGCAGCGAATGGCAGCCGGTTATTCTCAGCGTAGGCCTGCCTCCGGATCTTATTCGCGTTGATAACGCATCCGCCGAAAGCCAGCCGTAATATCCTCGTTAAGTCTTACAATTTCAGCGATACTTTTCTGCCTGGTATCAGCATTTCCCCGCATTGTGGTTGTAGTGTAGAATGCGGCGTTTCAGTACATTGACGTCAGGCGCGAACAGGCCTCTTAGTTACTCGTAAGGCATAAAAACTCACTATATGAAGAATATTCGTAACTTTTCGATCATCGCTCACATCGACCACGGTAAGTCGACGCTGTCTGACCGTATCATCCAGATTTGCGGTGGTCTTTCCGATCGCGAAATGGAAGCCCAGGTTCTTGATTCCATGGATCTTGAACGTGAGCGCGGCATTACCATTAAAGCGCAAAGTGTCACGCTGGATTACAAAGCCAACAATGGCGAAACTTACCAGCTGAACTTTATCGATACTCCTGGTCACGTTGACTTCTCCTACGAGGTTTCCCGTTCGCTCGCTGCCTGCGAAGGTGCGCTGCTGGTGGTGGATGCAGGTCAGGGCGTGGAAGCGCAGACATTGGCGAACTGCTATACCGCCATCGAGATGGATCTGGAAGTCGTACCGGTACTGAATAAAATCGACCTGCCAGCCGCCGATCCTGAGCGTGTTGCAGAAGAAATTGAAGACATTGTTGGCATCGACGCCACCGATGCGGTGCGCTGCTCGGCGAAAACCGGTGTGGGCGTGCCCGACGTGCTGGAACGCCTGGTGCGCGACATTCCGCCGCCGGAAGGCGACCCTGATGCGCCGTTGCAGGCGCTTATTATTGACTCCTGGTTTGATAACTACCTTGGCGTGGTTTCGCTGGTGCGTATCAAAAATGGCACCATGCGCAAAGGCGACAAAATTAAGGTGATGAGCACCGGGCAGGTTTATAACGCCGACCGCCTTGGGATTTTCACACCGAAACAGGTTGATCGCACCGAACTGAAGTGTGGCGAAGTAGGCTGGCTGGTTTGTGCAATTAAAGACATTCTCGGCGCGCCAGTGGGCGATACCCTGACTTCTTCCCGCAACCCGGCAGATAAAGCGCTGCCTGGCTTTAAGAAGGTGAAACCGCAGGTTTACGCCGGTCTGTTCCCGGTCAGCTCTGACGATTACGAAAACTTCCGCGATGCGCTCGGCAAACTGAGCCTCAACGACGCCTCGTTGTTCTACGAACCGGAAAGTTCCACCGCGCTGGGCTTTGGTTTCCGCTGCGGTTTCCTCGGTCTGCTGCACATGGAGATCATCCAGGAGCGTCTTGAGCGTGAATACGATCTGGATCTGATCACTACCGCGCCGACCGTAGTATACGAAGTGCAGACCACCAATAAAGAAGTGGTTTATGTCGACAGCCCGTCTAAGCTACCGCCGCTGAACAACATTGATGAGCTGCGCGAGCCTATCGCCGAGTGTCACATGCTGCTACCGCAGGAGTATCTTGGCAACGTTATCACGCTGTGCGTAGAGAAACGTGGCGTGCAGACCAACATGGTTTACCACGGTAACCAGGTTGCGCTGACTTATGAAATCCCGATGGCGGAAGTGGTGCTGGACTTCTTCGATCGCCTGAAGTCAACGTCGCGCGGTTATGCGTCGCTCGATTACAACTTCAAACGTTTCCAGGCCTCTAACATGGTGCGTGTGGACGTGCTGATCAACGGTGAGCGTGTGGATGCGCTGGCGCTGATCACCCATAACGATAACGCACCGTACCGTGGTCGTGAACTGGTCGAGAAAATGAAAGAACTGATCCCGCGTCAGCAGTTTGATATCGCGATTCAGGCGGCGATCGGTAACCACATTATTGCCCGCTCGACAGTGAAACAGCTGCGTAAAAACGTGCTGGCGAAATGCTACGGCGGTGACGTCAGCCGTAAGAAAAAACTGCTGCAGAAACAGAAAGAAGGTAAGAAACGCATGAAGCAGGTCGGCAATGTCGAACTGCCGCAGGAAGCGTTCCTTGCCATTCTGCATGTGGGCAAAGATAGCAAATAATCGTAAGGAGTTGGCATGGCGAACATGTTTGCCCTGATCCTGGTGATCGCGACACTGGTGACGGGTTTTTTATGGTGCCTGGATAAGTTTATTTTTGCACCAAAACGCCGGGAACGTCAGGCCGCTGCACAGGTTGCGACAGGCGATGCGCTCGATGCAAAAACGCTGAAAAAGATCGGTCCGAAGCCAGGCTGGCTGGAGACAGGAGCTTCCGTATTCCCGGTACTGGCTATTGTGCTGGTGGTGCGTTCGTTTATTTACGAACCGTTTCAGATCCCGTCTGGTTCAATGATGCCAACGCTGCTTATCGGTGATTTCATTCTGGTGGAGAAGTTCGCCTATGGAATTAAAGATCCGATCTACCAGAAAACGCTGATTGAAACCGGTCACCCGAAACGCGGTGACATAGCGGTATTTAAATACCCGGACGATCCGCGTCTGGATTACATCAAGCGTGTGGTTGGCGTGCCGGGCGATAAAGTGACTTACGATCCGGTGACCAAACAAGTGACCGTGCAGCCGAACTGTAGTTCTGGTCAGGCTTGCGGCAGCGCTCTGCCTATCACTTACAGCAACGTTGAAGAGAGTGACTTTGTGCAGACCTTCGGGCGTCGCTCCGGTGGTGAGGCAAGCAGCGGTTTCTTCCAGTTACCGAAAGGCCAGTCCCTGCCGGATGGTGTACGTTTAACCGAGCGTAAAGAGACGCTGGGGGATGTGACGCACCGCATTCTGACCGTGCCTATCGCGCAGGATCAACTGGGGATCTACTATCGTCAGCAGAGCCAGCCGCTGGCCACCTGGATTGTGCCGCCGGGCCATTACTTTATGATGGGCGACAACCGCGATAACAGTGCAGACAGCCGTTACTGGGGCTTTGTGCCGGAAGCGAACCTGGTTGGCCGCGCCACAGCAATCTGGATGAGTTTCGAAAAACAAGAAGGTGAATGGCCGACAGGCGTGCGCCTGAATCGTATCGGCGGAATTCATTAATTAGCCAGGGCGCAATCACCGCGATTGCGCCCTTAATTATTTCCAATATTATTCCCACCAGACTAACGACAACCCCGGTCGTTGCGTATAGAATATTCCCCCGAAGTTTAAGGCTGGTTCCCCCGGGCGCCACAGCACACGAAACCGCGTTGGTTTTCTCAGGTCGGTTTCGTGTGCTGCATTGTTGACGCATTTATTTATTGGTATCGCATGAACCCCATCGTAATTAATCGGCTTCAACGGAAGCTGGGCTACACTTTTCAACATCAGGATCTGTTGCAGCAGGCATTAACCCACCGCAGCGCCAGTAGCAAACATAATGAACGTCTCGAATTTCTCGGTGACTCTATTTTAAGTTATGTGATTGCTAACGCGCTCTATCATCGTTTCCCGCGCGTGGACGAAGGTGATATGAGCCGCATGCGCGCGACGCTGGTGCGTGGAAATACGCTGGCGGAGATTGCCCGCGAATTCGAGCTGGGTGAATGTCTGCGTTTAGGGCCGGGCGAACTGAAAAGCGGCGGTTTTCGTCGTGAATCCATTCTGGCAGACACCGTTGAGGCGTTAATTGGCGGGGTGTTTCTTGATAGCGATATTCAGACCGTCGAACAATTAATTCTGAGCTGGTATCAAACGCGCCTTGACGAAATTAGCCCAGGCGATAAACAAAAAGATCCAAAAACGCGCCTGCAGGAGTTTTTGCAGGGTCGCCATCTGCCGCTACCGTCTTATCTGGTGGTGCAGGTGCGCGGCGAAGCGCACGATCAGGAATTTACTATCCACTGCCAGGTCAGCGGCCTGAGTGAACCGGTGGTTGGCACGGGTTCCAGCCGTCGCAAGGCGGAGCAGGCTGCCGCCGAACAGGCGCTGAAAAAACTGGAGCTGGAATGAGCGAAGAAAAAACCTATTGCGGATTTATTGCCATTGTTGGACGTCCCAACGTTGGCAAATCCACCTTGTTGAATAATCTGCTTGGGCAGAAGATTTCCATCACCTCTCGTAAGGCGCAGACCACGCGCCACCGTATCGTTGGTATCCATACTGAGGGCGCGTATCAGGCGATTTACGTCGATACCCCAGGCCTCCATATGGAAGAGAAACGCGCTATCAACCGTCTGATGAACAAAGCTGCCAGTAGCTCCATCGGTGACGTTGAACTGGTTATTTTCGTTGTCGAAGGTACGCGCTGGACGCCGGACGACGAAATGGTGCTGAACAAGCTGCGTGATGGCAAAACACCGGTGATCCTCGCGGTCAACAAAGTGGACAACGTGCAGGAGAAAGCCGATCTGTTGCCGCACCTGCAGTGGCTGGGCAGCCAGATGAACTTCCTTGATATCGTTCCGCTGTCTGCAGAAACCGGTCTGAACGTTGATACTATCGCGGGCATCGTGCGTAAGCATCTGCCGGAAGCGGTGCATCACTTCCCGGAAGATTACGTGACCGACCGCTCACAGCGCTTTATGGCCTCGGAAATCATCCGCGAAAAACTGATGCGTTTCCTCGGTGCGGAACTGCCGTACTCGGTCACCGTGGAGATCGAACAGTTCGTGACCAACGAACGTGGTGGTTACGACATCAACGGGTTGATCCTTGTTGAGCGCGAAGGGCAGAAGAAGATGGTGATTGGCAACAAAGGTGCCAAAATCAAAACCATCGGTATTGAAGCCCGTAAAGATATGGAAGAGATGTTCGAAGCCAAAGTTCACCTGGAACTGTGGGTGAAAGTGAAATCCGGCTGGGCCGACGACGAACGCGCGTTGCGTAGTCTCGGTTACGTAGACGATCTCTAAGAGCCTGCTCTCTATGGCTCTCAGGTTGCAGGCAGACGGTCAGGCCGTGAGTATTCAGGCGCTTGCCCGAATAAACGCTCTGGATGAGCAGATGAAGCCAGCGCTCCTGCGGCTTGAAAGACGACGAGAATAATATGGAAGGCTGGCAGCGCGCTTTTGTTCTGCATAGTCGCCCATGGAGCGAAACCAGCCTGATGCTGGACGTCTTCACGGAAGAGTCTGGCCGTGTGCGCCTTGTTGCCAAAGGCGCACGTTCCAAACGTTCTAATCTGAAGGGCGCATTACAGCCTTTTACTCCTCTGCTGGTGCGCTTTGGCGGGCGTGGCGAAGTCAAAACGCTGCGTAGCGCGGAAGCGGTATCGCTGGCACTGCCGCTCAGCGGCATCACGCTCTACAGCGGTCTCTACGTTAACGAACTTATCTCCCGCGTGCTTGAACACGAGACGCGCTTTTCTGAACTGTTTTTTGATTATCTGCACTGTATCCAGGCTCTGGCGGGCGTCACCAGCACGCCGGAACCGGTGTTGCGTCGTTTTGAGCTGGCGCTGCTCGGTCATCTGGGTTATGGCGTTGATTTTCTCCACTGCGCCGGCAGCGGTGAGCCGGTCGATGATGTAATGACTTATCGTTACCGGGAAGAGAAGGGCTTTATTGCCAGCGTGGTGATAGATAACAGCACTTTTACCGGGCGGCATTTACGCGCCCTGGCGGAGCGGGAGTTCCCGGATGCCGACACGCTACGCGCCGCAAAGCGCTTTACCCGTATCGCGTTAAAGCCGTATCTTGGAGGCAAACCGCTGAAAAGCCGGGAGCTGTTCCGGCAGTTCGTGCCAAAAAAATAGCGGAATAACAACCGGGCTGGCGTGGCGAAGCGCGCGTCGGTACCTTTGAGAACATTGAGGATTGTCATGGCTGAATTACTGTTGGGCGTCAACATCGATCACATTGCCACACTGCGTAACGCGCGCGGGACGGCCTATCCGGATCCGGTTCAGGCGGCGTTTATCGCCGAGCAAGCGGGAGCCGACGGGATTACCGTGCATTTGCGCGAAGATCGTCGCCATATCACCGACCGCGACGTGCGCATTTTGCGCCAGACCTTGCACACCCGAATGAATCTTGAAATGGCGGTGACCGAAGAGATGCTGGCGATTGCCTGCGAAACCAAACCGCATTTTTGCTGCCTGGTGCCGGAAAAACGCCAGGAAGTCACCACCGAAGGTGGGCTGGATGTTGCCGGGCAGCGCGAGAAAATGCGCGATGCCTGTCAGCGCCTGGCGCAGGCGGGTATCCTGGTGTCGTTGTTTATCGATGCCGATGCTGAGCAGATCAAGGCCGCGGCGGAAGTTGGCGCACCGTACATTGAAATTCACACGGGTTGCTACGCAGATGCGAAAAGCGATGCCGATCAGGCAAAAGAGCTGGAACGCATTGCTAAAGCGGCGACCTATGCTGCAAGCCTCGGCCTGAAAGTTAACGCCGGACACGGCCTGACCTATCACAACGTCAAAGCCATTGCCGCGCTGCCGGAAATGCATGAGCTGAACATCGGCCACGCCATTATTGGCCGCGCGGTGATGAGCGGTCTGAAAGAGGCGGTAGCGGAGATGAAACGGTTGATGCTGGAAGCGCGCGCGTAATGGCGATTCTGGGATTAGGTACGGATATCGTCGAGATAGCCCGCATCGAAGCGGTGGTCGCCCGTAGCGGCGATCGCCTGGCTAAACGGGTGCTGAGCGACAATGAGTGGGCGCTGTATCAGGCGCATCAGCAGCCGGTTCGCTTCCTTGCAAAACGCTTTGCGGTCAAAGAAGCGGCGGCAAAAGCCTTAGGCACGGGGATCCGTAACGGGCTCGCGTTTAATCAGTTCGAAGTGTTTAACGACGCGCTGGGCAAACCGAGCCTGCGTCTTTGGGATGAAGCACTGCGGATGGCGGAACAGATGGGCGTGCGCACAATGCACGTGACGCTGGCGGATGAACGCCATTACGCCTGCGCGACGGTGATTATCGAGAGCTAAATCTTATCTGCGTGGTGCATCAGGACAAACTTGTCCCATAGCTGTTCTTCAGTTTCCACATGCGCCGGATCTTTGAGGATGGTATTAGGTATCGGGCACACTTTCTGGCAGGTCGGCGTTTCGTAGTGACCAACGCACTCGGTACACCGATCGCTATTGATCTCATAAATGCTGTCGCCCATCGAAATAGCGTCGTTCGGACATTCCGGTTCGCACATGTCGCAATTGATGCAGCGTTTTGTAATTAGTAAAGCCATTTCAAAGAATTACCGTCAAATCTGGATGCTATCTGGAAACTACTGGATGTTAACTGGCGCACTTTACCACAGAAACCGGATAGCCCCAATCACGCTGATGCTTTTGCGCACAAAAATGCGCGGAGAACTTTTCTTACTCCTTGTTGGGACATTTTGGTGAATGTTCTTAATCAAACATAAGAAAAGCGCCATTGATCGGAGAATATTTCTGCGCTGAAAATAAAAATAACACCTGTGCAGAATAGATCGCGGTGTTTTTTATTGATTAAGAATAATTACCCCGTCTGTGATATACAAATATTGCATATGTGTTTTTTGCGACGTACCAGGGATAATTAATAAGGGACTATGATGAAAAAAGCGGAATTATATATCGCATTTATTGCCAGTATCACGAGCGGGCTGGCGAAGGCGGCGAATACATATATTTATACAACGCCGGTACCACCTGCGTATGAATCCTCCGCAAACCAGCGGGCGTTGCGGGCAAACGAAGAGACGTCAACGTATATTAAATGTGTGTATAACATCGATAATCAGGACCAGAGCAATCCTGCTTCATCGTGGGCATGGGCGCGAGACGGGAGTAACTATCTGAAGCTGCGCGGGTATTGGTATAGCGCCACGCCGCTGGCAAATATGTTTTATAGCGAATCATCCTACGCAAGCCTGGTGAATATCTGTCGGAGTTCGTTAAAGGCCAGTCATATTAACGCAGAAACCATTATTCCTTATGCCTCCGATTACACGCTCTCCTGGTATTACAGGATTTGGCATCAGGGTCAGGCACAACCGGCGATACTGTTCGGGAATAATAAAATTGATCGCATGGTCATATTTGGCGATAGCCTTAGCGATACGATTAATGTTTATAACGGCTCCTACGGCACGGTTCCAAATCACGCATCGTGGTTTGTTGGTCATTTTTCTAATGGCAAAGTCTGGCACGAATATCTGGCCGGTTCGCTTAATTTACCGGGCTACGTTTGGGCGACGGTCAATGCGGAAAGCGGCGAGAAACCTTTATTTAACGATTTTGACAAGCAACTGGATTCTTTCAGCGCTTATCTGGGTAAAACAGAGAACGATGACATCGCGCAAACGCTGTTTACGGTGCTGTTTGGCGGGAATGATTTTATCGCTGGTGGAAAATCGCCGGACGATATCATTGCCATGTATCGCGTCCAACTGGCGCGTCTGGCGACAATGGGCGCGCAACATATTGCCATTTTCAGGCTGCCTGATTTTTCTCGCATTCCTCATGTCGCTACGTGGACACCCGCAGAAAAAGGGGCGCTAAAAAACAAATCAGAGAACTTTAACCAGCAATTAGACCGCTTGCTCGGCGAATTACGCACCGCGTATCCGAAGGTGAATTTTTTCACCGTCAAACTGGATAGCGCGTTTAATGATTTGCTCAGTGAAAGCGATAAATATGGCTTTGTTAATACCAGCGAATCGTGCCTGAATATCTCCGCTTCAGGCATCTCTTACGCCACAGGCATTGCGGTGAAGCCGACATGTAAAGCGGCGAACGGGGCGTTTGTTTTCTGGGACACTATGCATCCGACCACCAAAACCCATGCTCTGCTGGCAGAAATGATTCGGGAAACGATAGTGCAACATCTCACCAGCGGCGGCGAGTAACGTGATAAAGTTCCTCGTCCGCCAGGACGGGGGATTACACCAGTTTTTTTACCAGTTCTTCGCTATGGCGAATACGCTCCGGCGCATGCTCAAGATCCTGTTGCACCAGCGCCATAAACAGCAAATCCGTGAGCATCATTTGCGCGCTGGTGGAAGAAATCGCCGCGCTGCGTGTCGCTTGCTCTTCCGCGATAGTGTACAGGCAGTGCGTGGCCCGCTGCTGTAAGGCGTTCGGCGTGAAGCCGGTTATGGCGAGGATTTTGCCGCCAACGCGCAGTGTCTCATCGGCAGCTATATTGATTTCGCGGCGTTCACCGCTATAAGAGACGGGCAGCAACAGATCGCCCGGCTCCATCGCCTGCACGGTTGCCAGTAGCGCGTGCATATCCTGCTCGACCACGGCGTTAACGCCGATTTTCATCAGCTTCCAGCCAAAATTACGTGCGACCAGCCCGGAAGCGCCAATTCCCGTCAGAATAATACGCCGCGCTTCGCGCAGTAGCCGCACGCTCTCCAGCAATTTCTCCTCGCTGTTGACATCCAGCGAGGCATGCATGGCGCTCTGATACTCTTTAATCAGCTTTTCGCCAACCACCCGCAGCGGATCATCACCCCGGATCTGGTTATGTACTGGCACCGACCACGGATTGCTATTGCTGGCTAACGCTTCGCTGATCGCCAGTTTCATTGCCGGAAAGCCTTTAAAGTCCATCTTCTGGGCAAATTTCACCACGCTGGACTGGCTGACACCCGCTTCGGCGGCCAGCTGTTGCGAACTCAAATGGCGTGCGCGATCGGGGTTTTCCAGCAGAAATTCCGCCAGCTTTTTATCGCTCTGCGCAAGGCCTGGGTAGCGCTGGCGAATGCGGATTAGACAATTCATAAGATCTCCGGGTGTAAACCCATCCGCAATATTTTGCCGATGAATGAATTTAATATTCCAGTAATAGATTGAGATTATGAATTAAAAATTCTTTTAGCACAAAATATCCCTGAATGGGTTTTGACAGCGATCAAGAGGATCCGCTGAGGCTGTGTTGTTTAACTTTCGGTGAATTATCAAGCCGGCGAATTGCCGGAATAAAACTGGCACCCGCGCAGGCAATGATCACCGCGATGGATGAGGCGATCAGAACGTTGCTGCTACCAAAGTGCGTCGCCAACGGCCCGGCGGCCAGCTCACCAACCGGAATGGCGATAAATGATCCCATTGCATCGTAGGCATAAACACGCGCCAGCTTCTCTGGCGGAATATGTGTTTGTAATGACTGCGCCCACGCCACGCCGAACAGACCAAAACTGACGCCAGCCAGAAAAAACGCGGCCAGCAACCATGTGGTAGACACACTTTGGCTCAGGAGATAGATCGGCACTGCACATATGGCAACCAGTATTACGCCGATAAACAGGTCGCGTCGCGGACGCCAGCGCAGCGCGAGGAACGAACCGACAATCAAACCAACGCTCTGTGCGGCGACGATCATCCCCCAACGCGCACGGCCAAACGAAGCATCGGCAATGATCGGGCCGAGCACCATCACCACCCCGCTGAACGCGGCATTAATAATGGTAAACTGCACGACAATGCCCCACACCCAGGCGCGGCTGATGAACTCTTTCCAGCCATCGCGCAGATCTTGCAGGATATTGCTTTGCCCCGCTGCCGCCTGAATAGCGCCCATGCGAATGGCCAGATAAAGCGGAGCCGAGGCGGCAAAACCCAGCGCGTCAATCGCCAGCCCCCAGCCAGGCCCGACGGCGCTGGTGAGGATGCCACCGAGCGACGCGCCGACGACCGTTCCGCTATAAATACCGAGCTGGATAAACGCATTGGCTTCGCGCAGGTTATGCGCTGGCACCGTTTGCGGTACCAGCGCGGACGAAGCCGGCAGCGCGATCCCCGCCGCTGCGCCGTTAATCGTTCCGAGTATCGCCAGTAGCATTACCGTCGCTGAACCATCCAGCACCAGCCAGGCGACAACGCCTTGCGAACAGGCGGCGACCAGCGAGGACAACACCAGCACCCGGCTGCGTGAATAGCGATCGGCCAGCACGCCGCCAACCAGCAAAAATGCCACGTTAAACAGTGAGCGTGCGGCCACCACAATACCGAGCTCGGTGGCGGAACCGCCAATGTCCAGCACCGCAAAAGCCAGTGCAATGGGGGCAATGCCGTTACCGAGCACCGTCAGCAGACGGGCAAAAAACAGATGGCGAAATGGGGCAAAATCGAAGGCGCGCGTATGTTGTGTTGTCATCAGGATCGCGGTTAATTAAAGGTTCGGGCCAGTGTAAAGCATCCCGGTCTGGCCAACATAGCCGCTGATTATTACAGGTATCGGTGACCGATTGTTACCGGAAAAGTGAGGGGCTATCTGTTAGGCTATTGAAAGAGCGATCGCCAGAAGGAGAGGCCCGGCGGTCGAAGGTTAACCAACAGAGGACTCCCATTTGGCTAACAGCGAGCGCCGTGTCGTCTTTTTTGATCTTGATGGAACCCTGCACCAGCAGGATATGTTTGGCACGTTTCTGCGTTATGTTTTGCGTCATCAGCCGTTGAATGCGTTGCTGGTGCTGCCTTTGTTGCCGGTGATTGCGGGCGGATTATTACTCAAAGGACGCGCCGCGCGCTGGCCAATGAGCTTGCTGCTGTGGGGCTGCACGTTTGGCCATAGCGAACGCCATCTGAACGCCTTGCAGGCGAAATTTGTCCAGTGGTTTCGCGGGCATGTCACGGCCTTTCCGGTGGTACAAACGCGATTAACCAACTACCTTGCCGCCTCCGATGCGGATATCTGGCTGATTACCGGCTCACCGCAGCCGCTGGTGGAGCAGGTCTATTTTGATACCCCGTGGCTGCCGCGCGTGAACCTGATAGCCAGCCAAATCAGCCGTCGCTACGGTGGCTGGGTGCTGACTATGCGCTGCCTCGGTCATGAAAAAGTCGCCCAGCTTGAACGCAAAATTGGCACGCCGTTGCGTCTTTACAGCGGCTACAGCGACAGCAAGCAAGATAACCCGCTGCTCTATTTTTGCCAGCACCGCTGGCGCGTGACGCCACGTGGCGACTTGCAACAGCTGGAGTAGTGTCGAACCGATAACGGCTGTGTATAATGCGCTCCGCCTGAATTACTGGAGTATCCCACTTTGTCCATTCCTGAACTGAATCACGACGTCTGGATGCGTCATGCGCTCACCCTGGCGAAACGCGCCTGGGAAGAGGGCGAAGTGCCGGTAGGCGCGGTGCTGGTGCATAACGGGCAGGTGATAGGCGAAGGCTGGAACCGACCGATTGGCCGCCACGATCCGACCGCGCATGCGGAAATTATGGCGTTGCGCCAGGGCGGGCTGGTGCTGCAAAACTACCGTCTTATTGATACCACTTTATATGTCACGCTGGAGCCATGCGTTATGTGCGCAGGTGCCATGGTGCACAGCCGTATTGGTCAACTGGTTTTTGGCGCGCGGGATGCGAAAACCGGCGCGGCGGGATCGCTAATTGATGTGTTGCACCATCCGGGCATGAACCATCGGGTGGCGATAACCGAAGGTGTGTTACGCGACGAATGCGCCGCGATGCTGAGCGACTTTTTCCGTCAGCGTCGGCTGGAGAAGAAAGCCCTGAAAAAACCGACGGGCGATCCCACGGCTTTCTAGCGCGTATTGGCGTTAAGCGCTAGCGGTTAACTTTCAGCGGGTTTTGCACCAGCGCGTCGGACACCAGTAGCGGGTTACGCGGGAAGGCTTCATTCGCGGTTAACGCGCTAAAGGGCAGCACGCCGTAAGCCGGGCGATTTAATTCCTCTGTTGATACCGCCGGGTAACTCTTCGCCATTTTCAGCGCCTTTGCGGCCTCTTTCTCTTTTTCCAGCAAATAACCGACCAGGCTGATTTCATACTTACGAATATTTTCTACATAGGCATAGGCTTCATGCCCGCGCGCGTAGCCGTAAGTCAGCTTGCTGTAATACTGTTTCTGGCTCAATAACGGCAGGCGCTGCTTCACATCAGCCCAACTGTCCGGGTTACCTTTGGTCTTTGCCGTCAGCGCGCGGGCATCCAGCATATGCGCGTAGCCCATATTGTAAGCCGCCAGCGCGAACCAGATCTTTTCATCCTGCGGAACGGTGTCCGGCACTTTGCTCATCATGTCCACCAGGTAACGCGCGCCGCCGCTGATGCTTTGCTCGGCGTCAGTGCGATCGCTTAAACCTAAGCTCTGCGCCGTATTGCGCGTCAGCATCATCAAACCGCGAACACCGGTGGGGGAGGTGGCCTGGGAATCCCAGTGCGACTCCTGATAAGAGATAGCCGCTAACAATCGCCAGTCAATCGCCTGGGCGTACTTTTCAAACAGCGGTTGCAGATCCGGCAGCACGCTATCGACGGCGCGTAAAAAGGTACGCGTGTCGACATAGTCAAAATCCTCGCCGTGGCCGAGGTATTTCTCCTCCAGTCGCGCAAGCGTGCCGTCTTCATTCATATTATTGAAGAAATCGAGCATCGCGGCCGACAGCGTATTATCGTCATCGCGCTTGCTAAACCAGGTAACGGGTTGCTCATCGGTGATATCCAGCGCCACCGCCAGCTCAGGATGCACACGCTGGAACAGGCTAATGGCGACCGAATCGGCGACGGTGTAGCTCAGTTTCCCGTCGACCACTTGTTGCAGCAGCGCGGTCGTGCCGAGCTTTTCATCCACCGTCCAGCTTAACTCCGGGTACTTCTTCTCTTTTATTTCACGCAGATCGTCCAGCGCGACATGACCGGGGGCGATAGTTAACTGGCTGGCATTCACAGACTCCAGCGTACGTGGACGGTAGCTGCCTACGCGGTACACCAGTTGCTGAGAAACGGAGTAATAAACCGGCCCGGTTTGGTAGTTTTTTACCCGCTCACTGTTGTAGACCAACCCGGCGGCGAGCATGTCGGCATCGTCATTATCAAGATCGTCAAACAGTTGGCTGATATTCTGACGCACCGTGACTTTCAGTTTGACGCCGAGATAATCGGCGAAATGCTGCGCGAGATCGTAATCCAGCCCATACGTTTTGCCATCAACGGTGGTGTAAGTGAGCGGTGTGGCAATGGTACTGACGCGCAGCTCCCCGCGAGCTTTGATCGCCGCGATGCGATTGTCGGCTTTGCCGAACCAGGGGATAGAAGGCCACAGGGCCGCTGCCAGCAGCAGGGTGACAATGCCGATGAGCAGATAATTAATCTTAAATTTTTTCAAGGAGTTAATTCTCTGCGCCGTGCTTTGCCTCAGAAGATTCTCGTAATGATAACAGTAAGGTTTGTCGGTGATTGAGCGGCATTCTGCGCAACAAAACGCCAGTTGGCAACTAATTAGAGCATTCGGCGACAGCTATTGTTAAAAATTGACGGCGATTTTATTTCAACGCAAACGGTTTCGTCGGCGCGCAGGATTCTCTATAATGACGCCCGTTTTCCCCTGGTGCACACTTAAAGCGTCCCCGACGCTGCGTAATCGAAGACGAGAGACTTATGATGGAAATTCTGCGTGGTTCGCCTGCATTGTCCGCTTTCCGTATCAACAAACTGCTGGCACGTTTTCAGGCTGCCAACCTCCCGGTAAGCAACATTTACGCCGAATACGCTCACTTCGCCGATCTCAATGATGGGCTGACAGAAGATGAATCCGCGCGGCTCCAGCGTCTGCTGAAATACGGCCCGAGCCTTAGCAGCCATACCCCGACCGGAAAATTACTGCTCGTCACTCC
Source organism: Kosakonia pseudosacchari (assembly GCF_015167415.1). Lineage (NCBI taxonomy): Bacteria > Pseudomonadati > Pseudomonadota > Gammaproteobacteria > Enterobacterales > Enterobacteriaceae > Kosakonia > Kosakonia pseudosacchari. The sequence continues at coordinate 3,602,139 of NZ_CP063425.1, read as the reverse complement.
TCGTCCCGGCACCATCTCTCCCTGGTCTTCAAAAGCAACCGACATCGCTCACAACTGCGGCCTCAACAAAATCAATCGCCTTGAGCGCGGCGTCGCTTATTACGTTGAGGCCAGCGGGCTGACTGACGCCCAGTGGAACGACGTTGCTGCAGAACTGCATGACCGCATGATGGAGAGCGTATTCACTTCACAAGCAGACGCCGAACGGCTGTTTGAGCACCATCAACCTGCGCCGGTACAGAGCGTAGATCTGCTTGGTGAAGGCCGTCAGGCGCTGATTGACGCCAACCTGCGTCTGGGGCTTGCGCTGGCGGAAGACGAAATCGACTACCTGCAAGAGGCGTTTACCCGCCTCGGGCGCAATCCGAACGACATTGAGCTTTATATGTTCGCGCAGGCGAACTCTGAACACTGCCGCCACAAAATTTTCAACGCCGACTGGGTGATTGATGGCAAACCGCAGCCGAAGTCGCTGTTCAAAATGATCAAGAACACCTTCGAGCAAACGCCGGATTTCGTGCTGTCAGCTTATAAAGATAATGCCGCGGTGATGGAAGGTTCCGACGTGGGTCGCTTCTTCGCCGATCGCGGGGAAGGACGTTACGACTACCATCAGGAACCGGCGCATATTCTGATGAAAGTGGAAACCCACAACCACCCGACGGCGATTTCGCCGTGGCCGGGGGCGGCGACAGGCTCCGGCGGCGAGATCCGCGATGAAGGCGCGACCGGTCGTGGCGCGAAGCCAAAAGCGGGGCTGGTGGGCTTTTCTGTTTCCAACCTTCGTATTCCGGGCTTTGAACAGCCGTGGGAAGAGGATTTCGGTAAACCGGATCGTATCGTCACGGCGCTGGATATCATGACCGACGGCCCGCTGGGCGGCGCGGCGTTCAACAATGAATTTGGTCGTCCGGCACTGAACGGTTACTTCCGTACTTATGAAGAGAAAGTAAACAGCCACAACGGCGAAGAGCTGCGCGGCTACCACAAACCGATCATGCTGGCGGGCGGCATCGGCAACATCCGCGCCGATCACGTGCAGAAAGGGGAAATCACCGTTGGCGCGAAACTGATCGTGCTGGGCGGCCCGGCGATGAATATCGGCCTGGGCGGCGGCGCGGCCTCTTCAATGGCATCTGGTCAGTCCGATGCGGATCTCGATTTTGCCTCCGTACAGCGCGACAACCCGGAGATGGAGCGTCGTTGCCAGGAAGTTATCGACCGCTGCTGGCAGCTCGGCGATGCCAACCCGATCCTCTTTATCCACGACGTTGGCGCGGGCGGCCTTTCTAACGCCATGCCGGAGCTGGTGAGCGACGGCGGTCGCGGTGGTCGTTTCGAGCTGCGCGATATTCTGAGCGATGAGCCGGGAATGAGCCCGCTGGAAATCTGGTGTAACGAATCGCAGGAGCGCTATGTGCTGGCGGTTGCCGCCGATCAACTGGCGCTGTTTGACGAGCTGTGCCGCCGCGAGCGCGCGCCGTACGCAGTGATTGGTGAAGCGACGGAAGCCCAGCACCTGACACTCAACGATAATCACTTTAACGATCAGCCGATCGATATGCCGCTGGATGTGCTGCTGGGTAAAACGCCGAAGATGACCCGCGATGTCGCGTCTCGTCAGGCGGCTGGCGAGGCGCTGAACGTGCAGGGCATTTCCATTGCTGATGCGGTTAACCGCGTGCTGCATCTACCGACCGTGGCGGAAAAAACCTTTCTTGTGACCATCGGCGACCGCACAGTAACCGGTATGGTCGCGCGCGATCAGATGGTGGGACCGTGGCAGATTCCGGTGGCGAACTGCGCGGTAACCACCGCCAGCCTCGATAGCTACTACGGTGAAGCGATGGCGTTGGGCGAACGCGCGCCGGTTGCGCTGCTGGACTTCGCCGCTTCCGCCCGTCTGGCGGTGGGCGAAGCGCTCACTAACATCGCCGCGACGCAGATTGGCGATATCAAACGCATTAAGCTGTCGGCAAACTGGATGGCCGCTGCCGGGCATCCAGGCGAAGACGCCGGGCTGTATGCCGCCGTGAAAGCGGTGGGTGAAGAGCTTTGTCCGGCTCTGGGGCTGACGATTCCGGTGGGTAAAGACTCAATGTCGATGAAAACCCGCTGGCAGGAAGGCAGCGAGCAGCGCGAAATCACTTCGCCGCTGTCGCTGGTGATCACCGCGTTTGCCCGCGTTGAAGATGTTCGTCACACGGTGACTCCGCAGCTTTCCACGGAAGATAACGCCCTGTTGCTGATCGATCTGGGTAACGGTAATAACGCGCTGGGCGCCACTGCGCTGGCCCAGGTTTATCGTCAATTGGGTGACAAACCAGCCGATGTGCGTAATGTCGAACAACTGAAAGGCTTCTATGACGCCATTCAGGCGCTGGTGGCGGACCGCAAACTGCTGGCCTACCACGATCGCTCCGATGGCGGCCTGCTGGTGACGCTGGCGGAGATGGCCTTTACCGGCCACTGCGGCATCAACGTTGATATCGCCTCTCTGGGCCATGATCGTCTGGCGGCGTTGTTTAATGAAGAGCTGGGCGCGGTGATTCAGGTGCGCGCGGCCGATCGCGAAGCGGTAGAAAGCGTGCTGGCGGCATACGGCCTTGGCGATTGCGTACATTATCTGGGTAAGGCGGTTTCTGGTGATCGCTTTGTGATTGAAGCCGATGATCAGGCGGTGTTCAGTGAAAGCCGCACTCAGCTGCGCATGTGGTGGGCGGAAACCACCTGGCAGATGCAGCGCCTGCGTGATAACCCGGAGTGTGCGGATCAGGAACATCAGGCGAAAGCCAATGACAACGATCCGGGCCTCAACGTGAAGCTCTCTTTTGATATTAACGACGATATCGCGGCACCGTTTATTGCGACCGGCGCGCGCCCGAAAGTGGCTGTGCTGCGTGAGCAGGGTGTCAACTCGCACGTTGAAATGGCGGCTGCGTTCCATCGCGCCGGTTTTGATGCCATTGACGTACATATGAGCGATTTGCTGGCAGGGCGCACTGGCCTTGAGCACTTCCAGGCGCTGGTGGCATGCGGTGGTTTCTCGTATGGCGATGTGCTCGGTGCTGGTGAGGGATGGGCGAAATCGATTCTGTTCAACGAGCGCGTGCGCGATGAGTTTGAAACTTTCTTCCACCGCCCGCAGACGCTGGCGCTGGGTGTGTGCAACGGTTGCCAGATGATGTCTAACCTGCGTGAACTGATCCCGGGTAGCGAACTGTGGCCGCGCTTTGTGCGTAACCACTCTGACCGCTTTGAAGCGCGCTTCAGCCTGGTGGAAGTGACACAAAGCCCGTCGCTGCTGTTGAGCGGTATGGTTGGCTCGCAGATGCCGATCGCCGTTTCCCATGGCGAAGGTCGCGTGGAAGTACGTGATGGCGCGCATCTGGCGCAGCTGGAAAGCAAAGGGCTGGTGGCGCTGCGCTACGTGGATAACACCGGGGCCGTGACGGAAACCTACCCGGCGAACCCGAACGGCTCTCCGAACGGCATTACGGCCGTGACCAGCGAAAGCGGGCGCGTAACCATTATGATGCCGCACCCGGAGCGCGTGTTCCGCACCGTTTCCAACTCCTGGCACCCGGAAAACTGGGGCGAAGATAGCCCGTGGATGCGTATCTTCCGCAACGCCCGTAAGCAACTGGGTTAATTTCGCCATTATCAGTCAGCCCTCTTCCGGTAAGAGGGCTTTTTTTGCCAGAGCAAAAGTGTCTGTATTTCCCGACATTGGGTATTGCGAGGTGTCTCCAAAAGGCGACATTTAATTTGTTGATTATAAATGGTTTATTTTTGGCGCTATCAGTGTGTTGCTAAATAGCGACAGGTTGTTTAAATGATAAGCACATCACATTTTCATTTTTTAAATATTAAATTCATTTTAATCAATGGTTTAAATTAATTGCTGGCATATTGGCACAATATCTGCATAATATTAATCAGTGGCTCATTCACCTTCTTATGTCAGCCCCTTCGGGACGTGCTACATAAACTTCGAATGACGCACTTAAAGGTGCCTGCCGTCCACCTGCTGATTATCGCACTGCTTTATCAGACATCGGGCGAAACGTCGAGTTAGGCACCGCCTAATTTCATAACAAAGCCGGGTTAATACCCGGCTTTGTTGTTTCTGGCTTTTGGTAAATCAGTTAGCATCTCCCTACCTTTTTTTGCGAGAGAACTGCATTGAAACGCTGGCCTGTTTTCCCCCGCTCGCTTCGCCAACTGGTCATGATGGCGTTTTTGTTAATTCTGTTGCCGTTGCTGGTACTGGCGTGGCAGGCGTGGCAAAGCCTGAACGCACTTAGCGCACAGGCGTTGCAGACCAACCGCACAACGTTGATTGACGCGCGTCGCAGTGAAGCCATGACCAATGCCGCACTGGAAATGGAGCGCAGCTACCGGCAGTACTGTGTGCTGGATGACGCTACCCTGGCGCGCGTGTACCAGAATCAGCGTAAGCGCTATAGCGAAATGCTCGATGCCCACGCTGGCGTGCTTCCCGACGATAAACTTTACCAGGCGCTGCGCCAGGATTTGAATGCGCTTGCCCAGTTGCAGTGTAAAAATAGCGGCCCGTCTGCCGAGGCCTCTGCGCAGCTTGAGGCGTTTGCCGCCGCCAATACCGAGATGGTGCAATCGACACGTGCGGTGGTCTTTTCCCGCGGGCAGCAACTTCAGCTGGAAATTGCTGAGCGCGGCCAGTTTTTCGGCTGGCAGGCGCTGGTGTTGTTCCTGGTGAGCCTGGCGCTGGTGCTGCTGTTTACCCGCATGATCATCGGCCCGGTGAAGGGCATTGAGCGGATGATTAATCGCTTAGGCGAGGGGAGAACCCTGGGGCGCAGCGTGGTCTTTAAAGGCCCGCGCGAGTTGCGTTATGTTGGCGAACGGATCCTCTGGCTGAGCGAAAGGCTGGCCTGGCTTGAATCACAGCGCCATCAATTCTTACGCCATCTTTCCCACGAGCTTAAAACACCGCTCGCCAGTATGCGCGAAGGCACCGAGTTGCTGGCCGATCAGGTTGTCGGACCGCTGACGGTGGAACAGAAAGAGGTAGTTGAAATCCTCGATGCCAGCAGCCGCAATCTGCAAAAACTGATTGAGCAGTTGCTCGATTACAACCGCAAGCTGGCCGAAGGATCGGTGGAGCTGGAAACCGTGGAACTTGCGCCACTGGTAGAAATGGTGATCTCTGCCCACAGTTTGCCGGCGCGAGCTAAAATGATGCATACCGATGTCGCCCTTGATGTGGCGACCTGCCAGGCCGAACCGATGTTGCTGATGAGCGTGCTGGATAATCTTTACTCCAACGCGGTGCACTATGGTGCTGAATCCGGTAACATTTCTCTGCACAGCTATACCGCCAACGCACGGCTCTGTATCGAAGTGGCAAATACCGGTACGCCGATCCCTGAAACGGAGCGTGAAATGATCTTCGAACCGTTCTTTCAGGGTAGCCACCAGCGAAAAGGAGCGGTGAAAGGCAGCGGGTTGGGGCTAAGCATTGCCAGAGACTGCATTCGCCGTATGCAAGGCGAACTGCATCTGGTGGCGAGTAGCAAAGTTGATGTCTGTTTCCGTATTGAGCTTCCTCTCAATGCGCCGGAAAAATCCACTCAATGAATCTGAATCTGGTGAGTATGTCGCATGTTTTTTCCCGCGTGGTTAACGCGGTTACACAGCAAAACGCCTGGCTTCGCGTATTTCCCTGTTTGCTGCTGGCGGGGTGTGTTGCACAAAAGCCGCAAAGCGCGATTCATGACACCCAGGAAGAACGGCTCCCTGAACATCAACTGGCCGATTTCTTGTCCACCGATTGCGACGATATTTGGTCGTTGTCCGGGCAAAACGTCGACACCAACCCGCTTTACTGGCTGCGCGGTATGGACTGTGCCCAGCGTTTATCGCCCGCCGCAGCGCGTGCCGAAGCCCGTACCTGGTCTGACGATAACTGGCAGGCCACATTCAGGCGCGGCATTTTGCTCTCGAACGCCAAAATTTCGCCGCTTGAGCGTCGTGAATACACTGAGCGGTTGGGCGCATTAAGCCCCACGATCCCGGCGCAGGTTCGCCCCCTGTTTGAGCTCTGGCGCGATGGCGAAAAAGCCCAGTTGCAACTGGCGGAAGAGCGCGCCCGTTACGCGAAATTGCAGCAATCGGCGGATAGTGAGCTCGATAGCCTGCGTCAGCAGCAGCAATTCCTGCGTGAACAACTGGAAACCACTACACGCAAACTGGAAAATCTCACCGATATCGAACGACGTCTCTCCACGCGCAATAAACCCGCCGCCACCGATCTGCCGGATGGCTCTCACCCGTCTAAAAGCGACGGCACTCAGGAGGATGTGAAACCATGACCAGCCGTAAACCTGCCCATTTGTTGCTGGTGGATGACGATCCGGGGCTGTTAAAACTGCTGGGGCTACGCCTCACCAGCGAAGGTTATAGCATCGTCACGGCGGAAAGCGGGCAGGAAGGGTTACGCATTCTCGCGCGGGAAAAGGTCGACCTGGTGATAAGCGATCTGCGCATGGATGAGATGGATGGCATGCAACTGTTTGCCGAAATCCAGCGCGTACAGCCGGGCATGCCGGTGATTATCCTTACGGCGCATGGCTCAATTCCCGACGCGGTGGCCGCAACCCAGCAGGGCGTATTCAGCTTTCTGACCAAACCGGTGGACAAAGACGCGCTGTATAAAGCGATTGATGATGCGCTGGAGCACAGCGGTTCGGCAATGGATGACCAGTGGCGTGAAACCATTGTCACCCGCAGCCCGGTAATGCTGCGTCTGCTGGAGCAGGCGCGGATGGTGGCGCAATCTGATGTCAGTGTGCTGATTAACGGCCAGAGTGGCACCGGGAAAGAGGTGCTCGCGCAGGCGATTCATAACGCCAGTCCGCGCAGCAAAAGCGCGTTTATCGCCATTAACTGTGGCGCATTGCCGGAACAGCTGCTGGAATCGGAGTTATTTGGTCACGCGCGCGGTGCGTTTACCGGCGCGGTCAGCAGCCGCGAGGGGCTGTTTCAGGCGGCGGAAGGTGGCACGCTGTTCCTCGATGAGATTGGCGATATGCCGATCCCGTTGCAGGTCAAACTGCTGCGCGTGTTACAGGAGCGCAAAGTGCGCCCGCTCGGCAGCAACCGCGATATCGATATTAATGTGCGCATCATTTCAGCGACGCACCGTGATTTACCGAAAGCGATGGCGCGCGGAGAGTTTCGCGAAGATCTCTACTATCGGCTGAATGTGGTGAGCCTGAAGATCCCGGCGCTGGCTGAACGGGCGGAAGATATTCCGCTGCTGGCCAATCACTTGCTGAAACAGTCGGCAGAGCGGCATAAACCGTTTGTGCGCGCGTTTTCCACCGATGCCATGAAGCGGTTGATGACCGCCAGCTGGCCTGGCAACGTGCGCCAGTTGGTTAACGTTATTGAGCAGTGTGTGGCGCTCACCTCATCGCCCGTGATCAGTGATGCGCTGGTGGAACAGGCGCTGGAAGGGGAAAACACCGCGCTGCCAACCTTTGTTGAGGCGCGTAATCAGTTTGAGCTGAACTACCTGCGCAAGCTGCTGCAAATCACTAAGGGCAATGTCACGCATGCCGCGCGCATGGCGGGGCGCAACCGTACTGAGTTTTACAAATTACTCTCCCGCCATGAGCTGGACGCCAACGACTTTAAAGAGTAATGGCGAAATGATTATGGTACTGTGAGCAACCGATTACGATGCAGCAGACTGGCAAGAGCGTGTAAGGAACGACCATGAAAAAGATTGATGCGATTATTAAACCTTTCAAACTGGATGACGTACGTGAAGCGCTGGCTGAAGTCGGCATCACCGGGATGACGGTAACGGAAGTGAAAGGTTTTGGTCGCCAGAAAGGCCACACTGAACTTTACCGTGGCGCGGAGTATATGGTGGATTTTCTGCCGAAGGTGAAGATTGAAATTGTCGTGACTGACGACATCGTTGATACCTGCGTGGACACCATTATCCGTACTGCTCAGACCGGCAAGATCGGCGACGGTAAGATCTTCGTCTTTGATGTTGCGCGCGTAGTGCGTATCCGTACCGGTGAAGAAGACGACGCCGCAATCTGATGTTTTTCCCTCACCCCGCAGGGTGAGGGAACCTGTTTTACAACACTTTATGCGGGCCAAAGCATTCGTAATGAATGCTCTCTTTGTTCACACCAAGCGCGACCAGTTGTTGCGCGACAAACTGCATAAAACCGACCGGGCCGCAGAGATAAAACTGCATCGCCGGATCGCTGAACTTCCCTTCCAGCGCGCGCAAATCCATCAACCCTTCACTGTGATAGCGACCGCTGTTCACCTCAGCTGTCGCAGGCTGTTGATACCAGACATGCTGGTAAAAATGGTTCAGTGACGCACCCAGTTTGCTCACTTCATCGGCAAAGGCATGCACCTCGCCATTCATCGCGGCGTGGAACCAGTTAACCTGCGCAGCATGTTGTGATTTGGAAAGGCTGTCGAGCATTGCCAGCATCGGTGTCTGACCGACACCCGCGGAGATCAGCGTGACCGGCGTGCTGCTCTGCACATCAAGAAAGAAATCCCCGGCAGGCGCAGCAAGATGCACAATATCGCCCACTTTCGCACTGTTATGCAGCCAGTTAGAGACCTGGCCACCCGCTTCGCGTTTTACCGCGATACGGTAGCTTTTGCCGTCAGGCTGGCGGGTCAGGGAATACTGGCGGATCTCCTGATTGGCGAAACCTTCTGGTTTCAGCCAGACACCAAGATATTGCCCCGGTTGATAAGCGGCGACTGGCTGGCCGTCGACCGGTTCGAATTCAAAGCTGGTGATAAGTGCGCTCTGCGGTTTTTTCTCTACCAGGCGGAACGCGCGCGTGCCTTGCCAGCCGCCTGCTTTTTCCGCGTGTTCGCTGTAGATTTGCGCTTCACGGTTGATAAAGACGCCCGCCAGGACGCCATAGGCTTTTCCCCAGGCGTCTAACACTTCTTGCCCCGGGCTGAACATCTCATCCAGCGTCGCCAGCAGGTGTGTACCCACAATGTTGTACTGCTCCGGCTGGATCTGAAAGCTGGTGTGCTTCTGAGCGATTTTCTCAACCGCCGGCAGCAGTGCGGCAAGATTATCAATATTGCTGGCGTAAGCGGCGATGGCGTTGAACAGCGCTTCACGCTGATCGCCGTTGCGCTGGTTGCTCATATTGAAAATCTCTTTCAGCTCCGGGTTGTGAGTGAACATCCGGTCATAAAAATGGGCGGTGAGTTTTGGTCCGGTTGCCGCCAGCAGGGGCAGGGTGGATTTGACCGTAGCGATGGTTTGGGCGTCGAGCATGATGGCTTCCTTTTTTGCAGATTATTTAAAGTTGTATTTTAAATGCATCTTATAGCGCAGCGACCAGGCTTGTAAAGAGCGGACAAGGTAAAGGGATTTACATCGTGAATATGTTGCATCACAAACCTGAAAAGAAATCCGCTTTAACAGGGAAGTGCGTTATCGCTCAAACCCTTGTCTGACGCGGAGCCAATCGTTTGCGTAAAAACCTTTGTCAAGACCTGTTATCAGAATATTAATCGGTTATACTGTGGGCCGTTCCCCAAATTGGGCCCTCATTTAGAGTTGTTTTGTTAGCTGAGTCAGGAGATGCGGATGTTAAAGCGTGAAATGAACATTGCCGATTATGATGCCGAACTGTGGCAGGCTATGGAGCAGGAAAAAGTACGTCAGGAAGAACACATTGAACTGATCGCCTCCGAAAACTACACCAGCCCGCGTGTAATGCAGGCTCAGGGTTCTCAGCTGACGAACAAATACGCCGAAGGTTACCCGGGCAAACGCTACTACGGCGGTTGCGAGTATGTGGATATCGTGGAGCAACTGGCGATTGATCGCGCGAAAGAACTGTTTGGCGCTGATTACGCTAACGTACAACCGCACTCCGGCTCGCAGGCGAACTTCGCGGTCTACACTGCGCTGCTGCAACCGGGTGATACCGTTCTGGGTATGAACCTGGCGCAGGGCGGCCACCTGACTCACGGCTCCCCGGTTAACTTCTCTGGCAAACTGTACAACATCATCCCTTACGGTATTGATGAGTCCGGTAAGATTGATTACGAAGACATGGCGAAGCAGGCGAAAGAGCATAAACCGAAGATGATCATCGGTGGTTTCTCTGCTTACTCCGGTATCGTTGACTGGGCGAAAATGCGCGAAATCGCCGACAGCATCGGTGCTTACCTGTTCGTTGACATGGCACACGTTGCGGGTCTGATCGCCGCCGGTGTTTACCCGAATCCGGTTCCGCACGCGCATGTTGTGACCACCACCACCCACAAAACCCTGGCAGGCCCGCGCGGCGGTCTCATCCTGGCGAAAGGCGGTGACGAAGAGCTGTACAAAAAACTGAACTCCGCCGTTTTCCCAAGCGCGCAGGGCGGCCCGTTGATGCACGTTATTGCGGCAAAAGCGGTGGCACTGAAAGAAGCGATGGAGCCAGAGTTTAAAGTTTACCAGCAGCAGGTTGCCAAAAACGCCAAAGCGATGGTGGAAGTGTTCCTGAACCGTGGCTACAAAGTGGTGTCTGGCGGTACTGAAAACCACCTGTTCCTGCTGGATCTGGTAGACAAAAACCTGACCGGTAAAGAAGCGGATGCTGCGCTGGGTCGTGCAAACATCACGGTGAACAAAAACAGCGTGCCGAACGATCCGAAGAGCCCGTTTGTCACTTCCGGTATCCGTATCGGTAGCCCGGCTGTGACCCGTCGTGGCTTTAAAGAAGCGGAAGTGAAGGAGCTGGCTGGCTGGATGTGTGACGTGCTGGACAACATCAATGACGAAGCGGTTATCGAGCGCGTCAAAGGTAAAGTTCTGGATATCTGCGCCCGTTTCCCGGTTTACGCGTAAGCGTAGCCCGACAAAAAAACCCGCCTTGTGCGGGTTTTTTTATGCCTGATTATTGCAGCCCGGTGTATCCGTGGATGCCCATATAAACGCCAACAAGGGCGATAAGCGCGCTGGAGAAATAGGGTGCCTTCCGTGCCAGCGTATTGAACCCGGACCAGCGTTTTGCCGCTTGCTGGACGCTGATTGCCGCGCCAACGCCAACCGCGACCAGTGTGAGGGCAAGTCCGATACTGAAAGAGACCACTAACGTTGCGCCCAGCGTGATGGCTTTTAACTGAATACAGATCAGCAAAATAGTGATCGCCGCCGGGCAGGGGATAAGCCCGCCGGTTAAACCGAATAGCAGGATCTGACCGTTCGTCACCTCGCCGCCGGTAAAACGGCGCTCAATATCCCGCGCGTGCGCCCGCTCATGCGCATCCTGGTACTCCTCTTCTTTGGTCATTTTACGCAGCGACAGAATGGTTGGTTGTGCGTTGACACGCACCGGTTGTAGCGGCTGAAGCACCAGACCTGGAGCACGGTGGCCGTGGTCATGGTGATGATGACGCCCGGTGAGCCACGAATGTTCCCCTTGCCAGGTACGGAGAAACATCCACACGGCGGTCGCAAAAATGATCGCCGCAGACACCATTTGCAGCCAGGGTTCAACGGCTTGGGCGGTGAACTGGCTGCTGAGATACATGCCGCCGAGCGCAATCAGCCACACTACCACCGTGTGCGATAGCGTTGCGGCGAGACCCAGCATCACGGCCTGTTTCACCGTGCCTTTGATGGCGATGATAAATGCCGCCATCATGGTTTTAGAGTGCCCCGGTTCGAGGCCGTGCAGCGCGCCGAGCAGGATGGCGCTCGGAATAAAAAACCAGGCGTTCCCTTGCTGAAAAAGCGTGGTGAAGTCATTCATGAGAATAATTCTCGGTAAAAATTTGTGCGCTCAAATCTACTCCCCCCCAGTAGTAAATACTACCCCCCAGTAGAAACAAACTCCCCCCCAGTTGATGCATGGTATGCTAAGGCTCGTTTAAGCACGGTCGATTTGAGGTCTGTATGTCGCATACCATCCGGGACAAGAAAAAGTTAAAAGCGCGGGCGAGCAAAATAGAAGGCCAGGTTGCCGCGCTGAAAAAAATGCTTGATGAGCCGCATGAATGCGCTCAGGTTTTGCAGCAAATCGCGGCGATCCGCGGCGCGGTAAACGGCTTAATGCGCGAAGTAATTAAAGGCCATCTGACCGATCATATCGTGCATGAGAACGACGAAATTAAGCGTGAAGCGGATCTGGATGTGGTGCTGAGCGTGCTGGATTCTTATATTCGCTAAGCTACCGTGAGCAACCCGGAGGCTGATATTCGCCTGCAAACGTTGGGCAAGCGCATGTGTTGCCTGATTGTTACTTGCCAGCCCTGTTATTTATCGCCAGACTATCGCCTCCATTCAGGAGGAAATCATGGTCTTGCAGTCCACGCGCTGGCTGGCGCTCGCTTATTTCACCTATTTTTTTAGCTACGGCATCTTCTTACCTTTCTGGAGCGTCTGGCTCAAAGGCGTGGGGCTGACCCCCGAAATCATCGGGATGTTGCTCGGCGCAGGTCTTGTCGCCCGCTTTCTTGGCAGCCTTTTCATCGCCCCGCGCGTGAGTGATCCTTCCCGCTTGATTACGGCTTTGCGCGTGCTGGCGCTGGCAACGTTGCTGTTTGCGCTGGCATTTTATGCCGGAACGCATGTGGCGTGGCTGGCGGTCATTATCATTGGTTTTAACCTCTTTTTTTCGCCGCTGGTGCCGCTCACCGATGCGCTGGCGGGCACCTGGCAAAAACAGTTCCCGATGGACTACGGACGCGTGCGGCTGTGGGGATCGATTGCTTTTGTGATTGGTTCGGCGTTAACCGGCAAACTGGTGAGCCTGTTTGATTACCAGGCGATTCTGGCGTTGCTGACGCTGGGCGCGGCATCCATGTTGCTCGGTATGCTGCTGCGTCCTTCCATTTTGCCGCAGGGTGAAAATCGCCAGCAGGACGGCGCAGGCTGGCAGGCGTGGCGGGCACTGATTGTGCAGAACTGGCGTTTCCTCGCCTGCGTGTCGCTGCTGCAGGGCGCACATGCTGCCTATTACGGCTTCAGCGCCATTTACTGGCAATCGGCGGGGTATTCTGCTTCAACGGTGGGGTATCTGTGGTCGTTAGGCGTGGTGGCAGAAGTGGTAATTTTCGCGCTCAGTAACCGGCTGTTCCGCCGCTTCAGCGCACGCGATCTGCTGCTGCTTTCCGCCGTTTGCGGGCTGGTGCGCTGGAGCCTGATGGGCTGGACGACCGAGCTTCCGTGGCTGATTATTGCCCAGATCCTGCACTGCGGTACCTTCACCGTGTGCCATCTTGCCGCGATGCGCTATATCTCGGCGCGGCAGGGCAGTGAAGTCATCCGCTTACAAGCAGTCTATTCAGCGGTAGCCATGGGCGGCAGTATTGCGCTGATGACCATGATCGCCGGTTTCCTGTTTGAACATCTGCATCAGGGGCTGTTTTTTGTCATGGCCGTGCTGGCCATTCCGGCACTGTTCCTGCGCCCGAAAGTCGCTGTGCAGACCCGCTAACTCTCCAGCATGTCGCGGATATGCCGCTGCTGTTGCCCGCTCAGCGGCCCATCGGTATGAATCAACGGCGGTGAGAACAGCGGCAGCGGCGTCGTGTAAGGCGTGATAATCAACGTCACGTCCTTCGGCGCGCCAGCGTCGCGGAACTCCTTAAGCGGCAGATAGCGGATATTGAGCGGCAGCAGCGTTAATTCGCGCAGTTGCTGCTCAATCTGTTGTTCGCGCGTACTGTCTTCGCCAGTAATCAACACGACTTGTTTCTCATGCAGATCGCTGTCCTGCATCAGCCAGGCACCGAAAATCACCGCCACCAGCCCCGCTTCTTCATCGCTGAAGCGCAAATCATACTCGTCTTCCAGTTCCTGCAATGCATCGCGGGTGGTTCGCATCAGGCGTGGGTAAAGCTGGTTGATCTCTGCGGGCAGGCTGTTATCAATACCAATGCCGAACAAGCTGCGATCCAGCGCCTGGGCAATATGAATATAGAGCTGGGCGCTTAAGCCCTGCTCATCGCTGAAACGCAACCCCGCCAGAGCGTGAAAGCGGGCAATCATCCGACGGATGGCTTTTTGCAGACGGCGATCCTGATAGTGCTGGTCACGCAGCGGATCGGGCGTGCGAACCAGCATAAACAGCAACGATAAAAACAGGTGCTCATTCTGCTGCGGAGAGTCGACAACACGGCGCTGCCAGTGACGCACAATCTCCTGCGCTACCTGATACTCGGCGCGCATTCTCGCCCACTCTTGCTGAACCGGGTTAAATTCCGGTGTATGTCCGTGGTGATGTTGCAGTAAACAATATTGCAAATAGAGACGCAGAAATTGCATATCCCGGCATTCAAAGACGCGCTGCAGGCGGCGCGAACAGAGATTAATTAACGCCAGCAGGTTCGTGTCGTCGTATAACGTTCGGGCAATACCTTGCTGTTTAAGCGCCGTTTTTAACGCCGGGGTAAACTGTTGCGTGATAAATTGCGGGCACAGCCGCAGCGCACGGCGAAGCCAGTGCAACAGGCATAAACGTTGATCGAGTGGTGCGCCCTCAATCCGAAAGCCGCCGTTAGGGTGGGGAACGATAGAGAGCCGGTGGTAGCGCTGAATTTCACTTTCCGTTTCAGCAATATCCAGGCGAGCCACGGCGTCGTCCACTCCATTCATAGCGCTGATATGTTCCATGGTGACGTGTTGCCCCGGCAAGGCGAGCATCAAAAGCACCTGGCAGCGGCGCTGCGGACTGGAGAGCGCAGATGGCGGTGTCATTACAATTGTCATCTGTCAGGTTCCAGTTAGGGTTTTTGATAAGCGTAGTTAAAGGTATGCTCAGCGATAGCGCAGCGGCAGCTCTTTCATTCAGGATTGCCGGGGAGCATCACAGAATTTTTCTCGTGGGGAAGACATGCAAGCAGTTAAACAATGCGCAAGTGGCCTGTTTCTCGCGCTTTTATCATTTTCAGTGGTGGCGCATCCGCACAGTTTTATCCGCATGAAAACGCAAGTGCTGATCGAAAATGGACAGTTCACCGGGCTGAAAATGCGCTGGACGATGGATGAGATCACCTCAGCGGATCTGCTGTATGACGCGGGCAATGCAAAACCTGGCGATGAGATCTGGAAAAAACTGGCGGCAGAGGTGATGGCAAACGTACTGGGTCAACACTATTTCACCGAAGTCTGGCACCACGGGCAGAAAGTGAAGTTTCTTAACCGACCGACGGAATATGGCATGGAACAGGTCGCGCATCAGGCGGTGCTGACGTTTATTTTGCCGCTCGCCGAACCGCAGGTGCTCAGCGGCCAGCGGTATACTTTTTCCACTTTCGATCCCACCTATTTCGTCGACATGAGTTACGCAAAAGCGAGCGATGCGACATTGCCTTCCGCCGCGCCGCAGGGCTGCAAACTGGCGGTACAAACGCCCAAACCTGGCGAAGAGGTGCTGAATTATGCCCAGTCGCTGGATAAAGCCGATGCACCGGCGGAAGATATGCAACTTGGTAAACAATTTGCCCAGACGGTGACGCTGACATGTCCGTGATGATGAGCGCTGCGGCGCGAAAACGACGCTTATTGCACTGGTGGCCGCTGGTGCTTTTTATGGTATGCGCACTGGCAGCCGCATTGTGGCTGTGGCAGATCTGGCCGCAGGTGATGGTGAAAAGCGTTATCTGGCAGCGCGATGTGAATATGAAAATGAGCAGCTTGCTGAAAGCGGTGGCGGAAAACCCGCATCAGGCTGGTGGGGCGCTACTGCTGTTCAGTTTTGTCTATGGTGTGCTGCATGCGCTTGGGCCGGGGCACGGCAAAGTGGTGATCGCCACCTGGCTTGCTACGCATCCGTCAAAACTGAAACCGGCGATTGGCTTAACGCTGGCCTCTTCGTTATTGCAGGGGCTGGTGGCGATTGCGCTGGTGGTGGTTGTGCTGAGTATTCTGGCACTGCCTGCGCGGCAACTGCATTTAAGCGGTTACTGGCTGGAGAAGGGCAGTTATTTACTGGTGGGTGTGCTGGGCGTGCTTTTGTGCTGGCGAGCGTTGAAAAAGCTGCGCGCGCTGCTTCGTGCGCCTAAATTCCGCGCGTTCACTCCACATCATGAACATCATGCCAACTGTGGCTGCGGTCATCAGCATCTCCCTACGTCAGCGCAACTGCAGAACGGTGAGGACTGGCGCGCACGGCTGATGATTATTTTGTCGATGGGGATGCGGCCCTGTTCCGGTGCGATCATGGTGCTGCTGTTCAGTAAAGTGATTGGCGTGTTTAGCTGGGGTGTGGCGTCCGCGCTGGCAATGGCGGTCGGAACGTCACTGACCATCAGCTCGCTGGCGCTGCTGGTTCATGGCTTTCGCCAACTGGCAGTGAAATTAAGCGGGGAGCGTGCGCCGGTATTGTGGCGGCAGGTTGGCTGGACCACGCTGGCGCTGGCTGGTGGCGTGTTGTTGGTTAGCGCGTCGGTAGTGATGTGGGTCAGTGCGTTACCGCCGGGCGGCGGATTACGGCCATTTTGATTGTGCCCGGTGGTGGCGAACCACCGCCGGGCACCGCCAGATTTAGCGTTTCAGCGCGTCGCTCAGCTCGTCACGCATATTCGCCAGCATCGCTTTCACCACGCGCGGGTTACCCGCCACGATGTTGCCGGTCATCATATAGTTGTGACCACCGGTGAAATCGCATACCAGGCCGCCAGCTTCACGCACCAGCAGTTCACCGGCTGCGAAATCCCACGGTTTCAGCGCGATTTCGAAGAAACCATCCACGCGACCAGCGGCAACGTAAGCCAGATCAAGCGCAGCGGAACCCGTGCGGCGGAAGTCCGCGCATTCGGTGAACAGTTTGCCCACGATGTTGATGTAGGTAGTGGCGTGTTGTTTGGCTTTGAACGGGAAACCAGTCGCCAGAATGGTGCCATCCAGATCGCGAGCTGTGCTGCCGCGCAGGCGGTAGCCGTTCAGCTGTGCGCCCTGGCCGCGAGTGGCGGTGAACAGTTCGTTACGCATCGGATCGTAAACCACCGCGACTTCAGTGCGGCCTTTGATACGAACGGCGATGGATACCGCGAAATGCGGCAGGCGTTTAACGAAGTTGGTGGTGCCATCCAGTGGATCGATAACCCATTGCACATCCTGGTCAGTGCCTTCGTGCTCACCACTCTCTTCAGTGATGATGGTGTGTTGCGGGTAAGATTTGCGGATTGTTTCGATAATCAGCGCTTCGGCTGCTTTATCAATGTTGGTCACGAAATCATTGCTGCCTTTCTGGCTGGTTTCTACGGTGTCTGGCGTTTCGTAGTTTTTGGCAATTAAATTACCCGCCTTGCGCGCAGCACGCACGGCGATGTTCAGCATCGGATGCATCGGTCTCTCTCACTGGATGTTAAAGAACGGAAAACGGCGCATATCATAGCAGCGAATTCGGATTATGTCTTTGCTTTATGATAATATGCGCGAATATTCTTTAGCCGTTGAAAATCTATGCTGCAAAATATTCGAATCGTACTGGTGGAAACCTCCCACACCGGCAACATGGGCTCTGTTGCTCGTGCAATGAAAACAATGGGTTTGACGAATCTCTGGCTGGTGAACCCGCTGGTAAAACCGGATTCACAGGCTATCGCGCTGGCTGCAGGTGCCAGCGATGTGATTGGCAATGCGCACATCGTCGACACGCTGGATGAAGCGCTCGCCGGTTGCAGCCTGGTTGTCGGCACCAGTGCGCGTTCCCGCACGCTGCCGTGGCCGATGCTCGATCCGCGTGAATGCGGGCTGAAAAGCGTTGCCGAAGCGGAACATGCGCCGGTCGCACTGGTGTTTGGTCGCGAACGCGTTGGCCTGACTAATGATGAACTGCAAAAGTGTCATTATCACGTGGCGATTGCCGCCAACCCGGAATACAGCTCGCTGAACCTGGCGATGGCGGTTCAGGTTATTGCTTATGAAGTGCGTATGGCGTGGCTGGCCGCACAAGAGAGCAGTGCCCCGGCGGTTGAGCATGAAGAGACGCCGTACCCGCTGGTCGACGATCTGGAGCGTTTTTACGGGCATCTGGAGCAAACCCTGCTGGCAACTGGTTTTATTCGTGAAAACCACCCCGGCCAGGTGATGAATAAATTGCGTCGTCTGTTCACCCGCGCGCGTCCGGAAAGTCAGGAGCTTAATATCCTGCGCGGCATTCTTGCGTCCATCGAACAGAAGCATAAAGAGTAACGCGCGAGGCCGGGAAAATGCCCTTTTTCGGCCTAACTCTATGAAAGCACTAAACGACAAATACCTGACTAAAACAGTCAACTAAATAGTTGACCAATTTAGTCGGGAATGTCAGACTTGCGTCTGCTATGCAACATTAACATATTAATAATACACCCCGGGCAGGGGCGAGTTTGAGGCTTGTAAGACATGAGACTGACATCTAAAGGGCGTTATGCCGTGACCGCAATGCTGGACGTTGCACTCAACTCCGAAGCGGGCCCGGTTCCGTTGGCTGATATTTCCGAGCGTCAGGGAATTTCGCTCTCCTACCTGGAGCAGTTGTTCTCCCGCCTGCGTAAAAATGGCTTAGTCGCCAGCGTACGTGGCCCGGGCGGTGGTTACCTGCTGGGTAAAGACGCAAATACCATTGCTGTTGGTGAAGTGATTAGCGCGGTTGACGAATCCGTAGACGCAACCCGCTGCCAGGGTAAAAGCGGCTGCCAGGGGGGCGATAAGTGCCTGACCCATGCGCTGTGGCGCGATCTGAGCGACCGTCTGACCGGTTTCTTAAACAACATCACGCTGGGCGAACTGGTGAATAACCAGGAAATCCTTGATGTGTCCGACCGTCAGCACAGTAACGAATCCCATCGCACTACCCGTGCTCAAGACGCTATCGACGTCAAACTGCGCGCATAATAAAAAAACAGAATTCAGAATCGGGCCAGGGCACAAAACCGTGCCCTGTTAACGCGGTCGTACATCCAGCCGGTTGCCTGATTCCTTGCATTAGAGCGATGTACGGAGTTTAAAGATCAA
Organism: Kosakonia pseudosacchari; assembly: GCF_015167415.1. NCBI lineage: Bacteria > Pseudomonadati > Pseudomonadota > Gammaproteobacteria > Enterobacterales > Enterobacteriaceae > Kosakonia > Kosakonia pseudosacchari. The sequence goes on along the minus strand of NZ_CP063425.1, from coordinate 3,583,142 downwards.
TGAAATTACCGATTTATCTCGATTACTCCGCAACCACGCCGGTGGATCCGCGTGTTGCCGAGAAAATGATGCAGTTTCTGACCCTGGACGGGACCTTTGGTAACCCTGCTTCCCGTTCTCACCGTTTTGGCTGGCAAGCTGAAGAGGCCGTTGATATCGCCCGTAACCAGATCGCAGAACTGGTTGGCGCGGATCCGCGTGAAATCGTCTTCACTTCCGGTGCAACCGAATCCGATAACCTGGCGATCAAAGGTGCAGCCAACTTTTATCAGAAAAAAGGCAAGCACATTATCACCAGCAAAACCGAACACAAAGCCGTGCTGGACACCTGCCGTCAACTGGAGCGCGAAGGTTTCGAAGTGACCTATCTCGCCCCGCAGAGCAACGGCATTATCGACCTGAAAGAGCTGGAAGCGGCGATGCGTGAAGACACCATCCTCGTTTCCATCATGCACGTGAATAACGAAATCGGCGTGGTGCAGGATATCGCGGCAATCGGCGAAATGTGCCGTGCGCGCGGCATTATCTATCACGTTGACGCTACCCAGAGCGTGGGCAAACTGCCTATCGACCTGAGCCAGTTGAAAGTGGATCTGATGTCCTTCTCCGGCCATAAAATTTATGGGCCGAAAGGCATCGGCGCGCTGTATGTGCAGCGTAAACCGCGTGTGCGTATCGAAGCGCAGATGCACGGCGGCGGTCACGAGCGCGGCATGCGTTCCGGTACTCTGCCTGTTCACCAGATCGTCGGCATGGGCGAAGCGTACCGCATCGCGAAAGAAGAGATGGCCAGCGAAATGGAACGTCTGCGTGGCCTGCGTAGCCGTCTGTGGAACGGCATCAACGATATCGAAGAAGTTTATCTGAACGGCGATCTCGAACACGGCGCACCGAACATCCTCAACGTCAGCTTTAACTACGTTGAAGGCGAATCGCTGATCATGGCGCTGAAAGATCTGGCTGTATCCTCCGGCTCTGCTTGTACCTCTGCAAGCCTGGAACCGTCCTACGTGCTGCGCGCACTGGGCATGAATGATGAGCTGGCACACAGCTCCATCCGTTTCTCTTTAGGTCGTTTCACCACCGAAGAAGAAATTGACTACACCATCGCGCTGGTACGTAAATCCATCGGCCGTCTGCGTGAACTCTCTCCGCTGTGGGAAATGTTCAAACAGGGCGTGGATTTGACCACCATCGAATGGGCTCATCATTAATTGTTGCGCAAGCAGGAGAAGAAAAAATGGCTTATAGCGAAAAAGTAATCGATCACTACGAAAACCCGCGCAACGTTGGCTCGTTCGACAACGACGACACCGTAGGAAGCGGCATGGTTGGCGCACCGGCGTGCGGCGACGTGATGAAACTGCAGATCAAAGTTAACGATAAAGGCATTATCGAAGACGCGCGTTTCAAAACTTACGGCTGTGGTTCCGCAATCGCTTCCAGCTCACTGGTTACCGAGTGGGTGAAAGGCAAGTCTCTGGACGAAGCGCAGGCAATCAAGAACACCGATATCGCCGAAGAGCTGGAACTGCCGCCGGTGAAAATCCACTGTTCAATCCTGGCGGAAGATGCGATCAAAGCCGCGATTGCGGATTACAAAAGTAAACAAGAAGCGAAATAAGGCGGGAGGTTGTTGTCATGTCCATTAGCCTGAGCGACAGTGCTGCCGCGCGAGTCAATACCTTCCTGGCCAACCGTGGTAAAGGGTTTGGTCTGCGTCTGGGGGTAAGAACCTCCGGCTGTTCTGGTATGGCTTATGTCCTTGAATTTGTCGATGCGCCGAACGAAGAAGACACGGTGTTTGAAGACAAAGGCGTGAAGGTAGTGGTTGACGGCAAAAGCCTGCAATTCCTTGACGGCACTCAACTGGACTTCGTAAAAGAAGGCCTGAACGAAGGGTTTAAATTCACCAACCCGAACGTCAAAGACGAGTGCGGTTGCGGCGAAAGCTTCAACGTTTAATCGCCATCATCCGATGACCCCACCGCAGCGTCCTGCGCGTGGGGTCTGTTTCGATTGCACACCCGGAATTGTTATGGATTACTTCACCCTCTTTGGGTTGCCGGCCGACTATCAGCTTGATGTCCAGGCGCTGGCGACACGTTTCCAGGATCTGCAACGTCAGTTCCATCCCGACCGCTTCGCGAGCCGCCCTCAGGCGGAACAACTGGCTGCCGTCCAGCAATCCGCTACCATTAACCAAGCATGGCAAACGCTGCGCAACCCGCTAACGCGCGCGGAATATCTGCTGTCGTTGCACGGTTTTGATTTGGCCTCCGAGCAGCACACGGTGCGCGATACCGCTTTCCTGATGGAACAACTTGAGCTGCGTGAAGATCTGGACGAGATTGAAAAAGCGCAAGACGCAACCCGTCTGGACGCATTTCAACAGCGTGTGAAAGGGATGTATGACACGCGCCATCGGCAAATGGTGGAGCAATTAGCCAGCCAGACGTGGGACGCGGCGGCGGATACCGTGCGTAAACTGCGTTTTCTCGATAAACTGCGCAGCGCAACAGAACAACTCGAAGAAAAACTGCTCGGTTTTTAATTTTTTTGGAAGCACATCATGGCCTTATTACAAATCAGTGAACCCGGTCTGAGCGCCGCGCCGCACCAGCGTCGTCTGGCGGCGGGTATCGACCTCGGCACCACCAATTCATTGGTTGCCACCGTGCGCAGCGGGCAGGCGGAAACGTTGGGCGACAGCGCCGGACGTCACCTGCTCCCTTCGGTAGTTAACTACCAGGCCGACAGCCATGTTGTCGGTTATGACGCCCGTACCAACGCTGCGCTGGACTCCGTAAACACCATCAGTTCGGTGAAACGCCTGATGGGGCGCAGCCTGGCCGACATTCAGGCGCGTTACCCGCACCTGCCGTGGCAGTTCCAGCCCAGTGAAAATGGTCTACCGATGATTGTCACGCGTGGCGGTCTGGTTAACCCGATTCGCGTCTCGGCGGATATTCTCAAAGCCCTTGCCGCTCGCGCGCAGGAGACCCTTTCCGGCGAGCTGGACGGCGTGGTGATCACGGTTCCTGCCTATTTTGATGACGCACAGCGCCAGGGCACCAAAGATGCGGCGCGTCTGGCGGGCTTACATGTGTTACGCCTGCTGAACGAACCGACCGCTGCGGCAATCGCCTACGGGCTGGACTCCGGCCAGGAGGGCGTGATTGCGGTTTACGATCTCGGCGGCGGTACCTTTGATATCTCGATTTTGCGCCTGAGCCGTGGCGTTTTCGAAGTACTGGCGACCGGCGGTGATTCCGCACTCGGCGGCGACGATTTCGACCATCTCCTGGCGGATTTCATCTGTGAACAGGCGGGCATTACCGATCGCAGCGATGTACGTCAACAGCGCGAATTGCTGGATGCGGCGATTGCCGCAAAAATCGCCCTCAGCGATGCCGACAGCGTTACCGTGAATGTGGCAGGCTGGCAGGGGACTATCACACGTAGCCAGTTTGATGAATTGATTTCAACGCTGGTTAAACGCACGCTGCTCTCTTGCCGTCGCGCGCTGAAAGATGCGGGTGTGGAAGCGCAAGAGGTGCTGGAAGTGGTGATGGTCGGCGGCTCAACGCGCGTGCCGCTGGTGCGCGAGCGGGTAGGCGAGTTCTTTGGCCGCACGCCGCTGACGTCGATTGACCCGGATAAAGTGGTGGCGATTGGCGCGGCAATCCAGGCGGATATCCTGGTGGGTAACAAGCCAGACAGCGAAATGCTATTGCTGGACGTCATTCCACTCTCGCTGGGGCTGGAAACGATGGGTGGCCTCGTAGAAAAAGTGATCCCGCGTAACACCACTATTCCGGTGGCGCGCGCGCAGGAGTTCACCACATTTAAAGATGGCCAGACAGCAATGTCTATCCATGTGATGCAGGGCGAGCGTGAGCTGGTGGCCGACTGTCGTTCCCTGGCGCGTTTTGCCCTGCGCGGTATCCCGGCGATGCCGGCTGGCGGGGCGCATATTCGCGTCACTTTCCAGGTGGATGCCGACGGGTTGCTCAGCGTAACCGCGATGGAGAAATCCACCGGGGTGGAAGCCTCCATTCAGGTGAAACCGTCTTACGGTCTGACCGATGGCGAAATCGCCGACATGATTAAAGACTCCATGAGTTTCGCCGAGCAGGACGTGAAAGCGCGCATGCTGGCGGAGCAGAAAGTGGAAGCCGCGCGCGTGCTGGAAAGCCTTGCCAGCGCGCTTGCCGCTGACGCCGCGCTGTTAAGCGCCGCAGAGCGTGCGGAGATCGACGACGCAGTCGCGCAGTTACGCGCGGTTGCCGACGGCGATGACACCGACGCGATAGAACAAGCCATTAAAAATGTAGATAAACAAACCCAGGAATTCGCCGCACGCCGTATGGATCAATCCGTACGTACCGCGCTGAAAGGCCATTCCGTCGACGAGGTTTAATATGCCTAAAATTGTTTTTCTGCCTCATCAGGATCTCTGTCCGGATGGCGCAGTTCTGGAAGCTAAGAGCGGTGAAACCATTCTTGATGTCGCCCTGCGCGGCGGGATTGAGATTGAGCATGCCTGCGAAAAATCCTGCGCCTGTACCACGTGTCACTGTGTGGTGCGTGAAGGTTTTGACTCGCTGCCGGAAAGCAGCGAAGAGGAAGACGACATGCTGGATAAAGCGTGGGGTCTGGAGCCGGAAAGCCGCTTAGGCTGCCAGGCGCGTGTTACCGATGAAGATCTGGTCGTTGAAATTCCTCGCTACACCATCAACCACGCGCGGGAGCACTAATATGGGGCTGAAATGGACCGATAGCCGTGAAATCGGCGAGGCGCTGTACGACAGCCGCCCGGATGTGGATCCGAAAACCGTGCGTTTCACCGATATGCACCAGTGGATCTGCGAGCTGGAAGAGTTTGACGATGATCCGAATGCATCGAATGAAAAAATTCTCGAAGCGATTCTGCTAGTCTGGTTAGACGAAGCATCGTAATCATCAAACGGGCTGCCTTCGGGCGGCCCGTTTTCATGAACAGCCATAAGGATAAAAATAATGACAGAAGCTATGAAAATTACGCTGACAACGCAAAGCGCCGACGCGCGCTGGGGTGAGAAAGCCGCTTACAGCATCAATAACGACGGCATCGCACTGCATCTGACCGGGAAAGATGACTTAGGCCTGATCCAACGCGCCGCACGTAAAATCGACGGCATGGGCATCAAACATGTTGCCCTGAGCGGCGAAGGCTGGGACGCGGATCGCAGCTGGGCGTTCTGGGCCGGTTATAAAGGGCCAAAAGGCACGCGCAAAGTGGAATGGGCGCAGCTTAACGACGCCGAGCAAAAAGAGCTGGATAGCCGCCTGCTGGTCATCGACTGGGTACGCGATACCATCAATGCCCCGGCAGAAGAGCTGGGGCCGGAACAACTGGCACAACGCGCGGTCGATCTGTTGCATAAAGTCGGCGGCGACAATGTCTCTTACCGCATCACCAAAGGTGAAGATCTGCGCGAGCAGAACTATCTTGGTCTGCATACGGTTGGCCGTGGTTCCGAACGCCCGCCGGTACTGCTGGCGCTGGATTTCAACCCGACCGGTAACCCGGATGCGCCGGTTTATGCCGCGCTGGTGGGTAAAGGCATTACCTTCGATTCCGGCGGTTACAGCATTAAGCCGACTTCCTCAATGGATTCAATGAAGTCCGACATGGGCGGCGCAGCGCTGGTAACCGGTGCGTTGGCATTTGCCATTAATCGTGGGCTGGATAAACGCATCAAACTGTACCTGTGCTGTGCGGATAACCTGATTAGCGGCAACGCCTTCAAACTGGGCGATATCATCCGTTATCGTAACGGTAAAACCGTAGAAATTATGAATACCGATGCGGAAGGACGCCTGGTGCTGGCGGATGGTCTGATCGACGCCTCTGCGCAGAAACCGCAGCTGATTATTGATGCGGCAACGCTGACCGGTGCGGCGAAAACCGCACTGGGCAACGATTATCACGCGCTGTTCAGCTTTGACGATGCGCTTGCCGGGCGTTTGCTCGACAGCGCAAGCGCGGAAAACGAACCGTTCTGGCGCTTGCCGCTGGCCGAATTCCATCGCAATCAGCTGCCGTCTAACTTTGCGGAACTGAACAACACCGCAGGGGGTTCATTCCCGGCGGGAGCAAGCACGGCAGCCGGTTTCCTGTCACATTTTGTTGAAAATTATCAGCAGGGCTGGCTGCACATCGACTGTTCAGCAACCTATCGTAAAGCGGCGGTTGAGCAGTGGGCGGCGGGAGCTACCGGCCTTGGCGTACGTACCCTGGCGAATCTGTTAACCGCGAAGTGATCTTTTTTCCTCTCCCCAAGGGAGAGGAAACTCTCTGGAACCACTATGTCAGAAAGCAAAAACGAATTAGAAACCCTGCTGGAACAGGCCGCAACTGAGCCTGCTTATCGTCCGGCGTTTTTCCGCACGCTGCTGGAATCCACCGTTTGGGTGCCTGGCACAGCGGCGGAAGGCGAAGCTATTGTTGAAGACAGCGCGCTTGATTTGCAGCACTGGGAAAAAGATGACGGTACCTCGGTGATCCCATTCTTTACCTCGCTCGAAGCACTGCAACAGGCGGTGGAAGAGGAACAAGCCTTTGTGGTAATGCCCGCGCGCACGCTGTTTGAAATGACGCTCGGCGAGACGCTGTTCCTCAATGCGAAGCTGCCGACCGGCAAAGCGTTCACGCCGCGAGAAATCAGCCACCTGGTGGGCGAAGAGGGCAGCCCGTTAAGCCAGCAGGAAGTGCTGGAGGGCGACACGGCGCTGCTGCTTTCCGAAGTGGCTGAACCGCCCGCACAAATGGTGGATTCGCTGACCACGCTGTTTAAAAGCATCAAAACCGTGAAGCGCGCGTTTCTCTGCTCTATCAAAGAGAAGGCTGATGAGCAGCCCAATCTGCTGATTGGTATCGAAGCTGAAGGCGATATCGAAGAGATTATTCACGCCGCGGGGAGTGTGGCGACCGATACGCTGCCTGGCGACGAGCCGGTGGATATTTGCCAGGTCGTTGAAGGAGAAAAAGGTATTAGCCATTTTATGATCGCGCATATTACTCCTTTCTACGAACGGCGCTGGGGAAGTTTCCTGCGTGACTTTAAGCAAAATCGCATTATTTAATTATCGGGCGGTATGTGATGTACCGCCTTCTATTATTTAAGAAATTGAATTATTAGCCTTTCATTAATAACGTCGTACGGTTTTTGCTATTCATTCCATAAATTATGAATTAATCCTATACCTGTGATACGGTGCGTTTTTACGTTTCCTTACGGTTAATTTTATGGACAAAAAAAGCCTGCTGTACTGCTTCGGCATACCGTTAATTCTTTTCTTCTACGCCTGCTGGCAGAATATCCGTATTAACGAAGTGGATGTTTACCAGGTGACGCAATATGGCTTTGTTGGTCACAGCGTATTTGCCGATATGTCGCGCCAGATCCTCGCCAAAGGTGGAATGTTGTTTTCCCTGTTGGGCTTGATTGCCAGTAGCAGCGCAGTAATTCTCTGTGTTTTAAGCGTACGGAAAGCCCGTATATCTGCGGAAAAGTTAATTGCCGCGTTTACCCTGTGTCGCAAGTTACTGCCATTTATTATGGTCGGTGTCATGGCGTCGATTGGTTTCGCGCTGGTCTGCGTGCTGTTATATGAAGTGTGCTGGATCTACACGTTAGGTCGGGCGAGCGCCTTTAATATCAAACTGGTGATATTCGTCTTGTTGATCATTGGTTCGCTGGTATTTATGGTGCTGAAAAGCCTGTTCTTACTAAAACGCTGCTTTGCGCTTTTTGAGCCGCAAGATATGCAGGTTCATGGTGCCGCTGTTTCTGAAGACGACGCGCCGGAATTGTGGCGCTGGGTCAGGGAATTAGCTCAGCGCGGGCAGGCCATTGTGCCGGATAATATTGTGGTCGGTTTATTTGAGGGGTTTTACGTCACCGCAAGCCCGGTGCAAATTGAAAACGGCGCGCGGTTAACCGGCAATACCCTCTATTTCCCGCTCAGCTACGCCGCGTTTATGAATAAAGACGAAGTGGCCGCCGTGATTGGTCATGAGCTGGGGCATTTTTCCGGTAATGATACCGTCTACACCCTGCATTTCGCCGGGCTGTATGCCGGTATGGAAAACAGTCTCGACTACTTTTATCGCGATGTGGCGAGCAGCGGCTGGCTTGAGCGGCTGGCGCTCAACCCGACCATTCATCTCGGCCTCTGGTTTTACCGTCAGTTCCACGAAACGGTCAATGGCTGGAGTCGCGTACGCGAACTGGCAGCGGACGCCGCGGGCGCGCGTACCAGCTCGCCGCAGGCGCTGGCGGCCTCGCTCCTGCGTTTCTCCGCGCTCAATGAACGCTTTAATGCGCCGATGGAGCTGTTCTTTAATCGCAAACTTGAGACGCACGATCTGGTGCACAGCCTGTTTGCGTCGCTGCGTGAGGGCGGGCGCTTTGATGTTGCCGCCTCGCTTGAGCAGGAACTGGCGCACCCAACAGACAGCCATCCGCCGACGCGTGTGCGTATTGAGCAACTGAATGTGCCGCTGGATGAAACGCTGCTGGCCAGGGCGTCGCGCCCGGCAGAGGAGGCAGATTACCAGTGGATGCGCAGTTTATTCCGCGATGCATCGGCTATTTCCGCCGCGTTAACCGCCGGGATGGCGAGCAATGTGGAAGCGCACCATGACGCTTATCAGGCCGAATTAGAAAATCTGGCAGCACACTCCACGGAAAGCGTCGTTGTCTCGCTGCGGAAGAAAAATTTCTGGTTGTTCCTTGTGCTGGCGGTGCTCTGTGTTGCCGGTGCCGGTTTAGTCCTCGCGCTGAGTATCCAGTGGAACGCCACCGCGAACGCATCCATGGAGAAGATAATCTTTGGTCTGGTCGCCGGTGGGCTGATCTTTGGGCTGGCGAGCTGGACGATGTATACGCGCGTGCGCCAGCCGCTGTTCACGTTGACTGCACAAGGGATTGAGAGCTATCAGCTCAGCGCGCCGCTCTTATTGGCGGAGATTGAAAATATTGATATTCGTAGCGTCAATGAGTGGGTGTTTATCGATCTCTACTGGCGGGAAGGTTATCAGCCACCGACCTGCACCGTGGGGCGTTTGTTCCGCAGTTTTACGTTTGAGCCGAAGAAGCGCAAAGTGGTGATAAGCCTGCCCGGCGGGGTATTGAAAGGCGTACAGCGTGAAAAAATGTCGATTGAGGAGCTGTATGTCGCGCTTCATGAATACATTCAGGCCGCCTGGGCGCGGCGTGAACTGAACCAATCGTAATTGGCGTTTTTGCTAATGCCTGCCGAAATGCGGCAGGCATTATTGCGTCGCTTCCAGCAGCAACAGATCCATCAGCAGGACCAGGTTTGACTCGAACGAGGTGATCCCAGCGGCTTCAGCGGCAAAATGCACCGCTTCGTCGTACAGCGCGAAATGGATATCTGCCATCTCCGCCAGCGGGTTTGCCGACGCGCGGGTAAACGCCACCACCGTCATACCCACGGTACGCGCAATACGCGCTTTATCCAGAACTTGCTCCGTTTCACCACTGCGGGAGACGGCAATAAACACCTGGTAGCGCGCCGCGTTACTGAGAAAGATATTCCGGCTGTCGCCAGGTCCGGAAATAAACGCCGTCTTGCCCAGCACCTGCAATTTCTTGGTCAGGTACTCGGCAAACAGATAGGAAAAGCCGGCACCATAGAGAAAAAAGCTCTCCTGCTCATGCAGCAGGGCGGCAAATTGCTGGCGTTTTTCCGCGCTTACCCACTGAAACGTGCGCTGATAATTCGCCATAAATTGCGCGAAGGCTACGGGTAGCTCGGCGGGTTCACTGTGTGGCCCGGTAATGTGCGGTGTGTCTGCCAGCCGCTGCTTGCAGTGCCAGATAAACTCGCTATAGCCGCTAAAACCGAGTTTCTGGCACAGGCGAATAATGGTGGCGGTGGAGACAAATGTCGCCTGTGCCAGTTCGCGTACCGTAATGTTTCCCACCAGCAGTGGGTGTTCCGTCAGGTGTGCAAGAACGCGATATTCCGCGCGGGTCAGTGACTCTCCGCGCGTCAGCAGTGGTGCCAGTCGGTTGTCCATTTACGCCGTTTCGATGGGGAGATCGTCGCGTGCGCCCCATTCACTCCAGGAGCCGTCATACAGCGTCACGTTACTTGCACCAAGCGTTGCCAGCGCCAGAATAACTACTGAAGCCGTCACGCCGGAGCCGCAACTGGCGATAATCGGTTTGTGCAGATCCACACCCTGACGGCGGAAAATCGCCGCCAGCTCATCGGTGGTTTTCAGTTCGCCTTCAACGACTAAATCAACCCACGGCACATTCAGTGCGCCGGGAATATGGCCGCGCTTCAGACCCGGGCGCGGTTCATCCACTTCGCCATTAAAACGTGGCGCGGGGCGGGCATCGACAATTTGTGCCGTGCCTTCGTGGCTCGCCAGCAGCACGTCGGTCAGTTTTTTCACCACGTGAGGGTCGAAATTGGCATTAAAATCGGATTCGGGAAGCGGCACGTCGCCTTTTTGTAGCGGCAGGGCATCGCGCTGCCAGCCCGCCAGCCCACCGGCCAGGATCGAGACATTTTCCACGCCGTGATTACGCAGCATCCACCAGGCGCGCGGGGCAGAGAAGAGATTGCCTTCGTCATACACCACCAGATGTTTATCCTGGCTGATGCCCAGTTCGCGCATTGCCACGGCGAACGCTTCCGGGCGCGTCAGCATATGCGGCAGCGTCGTGGTGTGATCGGAAAGGGCTTCGATATCAAAAAAGACCGCACCGGGAAGGTGCCCGGCGCGGTATTCCGCTCTCATGTCGCGATGCTCCTGACCCACTGGCGCCATCCGCGCATCAATCAGCTGGATTTCGGGATCATCGCTATGCTCTATCAGCCAGTCGGCCGCGACAAAAAACGAGGTGGACATGGTTGTCTCCGTGTCATCAACAGTAACCTGAATTGTTAACGTTTTTTCATGACCCGACAAGCCGACATCGCTAACGCCGCGAGCGACCTCGTTATTTTTATGCTGGTTTGCCGTTTTCCCATGCTTTTTGCAGCGCTGGCCAGTAGTCACGGTTGGCTTCGATCATCTCATCAAGGATCGCTTTCGCATGCTGCATGGTGGGCACAGTGCGGTTCAGGGTGAATGCCTGTAGCGCTTTCTCGTAACTGCCTTCAATGGTGGCTTCCACCAGCAGTTGTTCCGACGCCAGTTGCTGCATCAACAATGTCTGATGGAACAGCGGCACCGCGCCCATCCGCACCGGTTCTGGCCCTTCACTGGTGATGTAAGCCGGGACTTCCACCATGGCATCGTAGGGAAGGTTAGCAATCGCCCCTTTGTTTTCCACAATCACCAGATGGCGCTGGCGCAGGTCAAAGGCCAGCGAACAGGCGACATCGACGATAAACGCGCCGTGTACGCCAACATGGAAGGCATCCGGCAGAATACCGGTGCGCTGATATTCCGCCGCCGCAGCAAACAGCTTTTTCTCGCGCCCGTCCATCACTTCATTGGCACGGGTGTAATCGGCGTTTTGATGCGCAACAATGTCGTTTGGCATCAGGTAATACTGCAAATAGGGGTTCGGCAAAAATTCCGGGAAGTGATCCATAATCGGCTTGATGTTGCGCCAGGTTTTCACCCACGACGGATCGGAGTGTTGCGGATCGGTTTGCGCGGCGTCTTCTGTTAACAGACCAAAACGGGCGACGTGTTCGCGCAGCTCCGGCAGACGATCTTCGCCATCGACACGCACTTTGGTAAACCAGCCAAAGTGATTCAGGCCGAAGTAATCCACCTCCAGTTTATGGCGATCAACGCCAAGGATAGCGCCCATATTGCGCATCGCCGCCACCGGCATATCACAAATATTCAGCACACGCGCGTTGGGCCGCAGACGACGCACCCCTTCGGCGACAATCGCCGCCGGGTTGGAGTAGTTCACGATCCACGCTTTTTTATCGGCGTACCGCTCTACCAAATCGATTAGCTCGACCATCGGCAAAATGGTACGCAGCCCGTAAGCCAGCCCGCCAGGGCCACAAGTTTCCTGACCAACCACGCCGTGGCGCAGCGGGATCTTTTCGTCCTGCTCACGCATTTTGTACTGCCCGACGCGCATTTGTGCGAAAACAAAATGCGCGCCGCGAAACGCGGTTTCCGCATCGCTGGTGACGGTAAATTTAATGCTCTGGCTGTGGTCACGGATCACTTTTTCCACCACCGGTGCGATGGTGTTTTGCCGCGCTTCATCAATGTCGTAAAGGCGAATTTCCGCCAGCGGAAAATCTTCCAGCCTGACCATCAGGCTTTTGACAATGCCCGGCGTATAGGTGCTGCCGCCACCGGCGATCGATAAAATAAACGGGGGTTTAATCATTTCTGGACTCCTTTAGAGAAACATCTCAACCGCTTCTCGCATCTTTTTGACATGCAGCCCGTAGACCACCTGAACGTTGTTACCTTGTTTAATCACGCCTTTGGCGCCTGTCGCTTTCAGCTGCGGCTCATTGATCACCGCCGTGTCTTTTACCGTTACGCGCAGGCGGGTGTAGCAGTTATCCACCACTTCAATGTTGGCTCGCCCGCCCAGCCCTTCGATAATCGCTTCACCAACCGCGTCGTTATTGCCTTTGGCCTGATAATCCTGCTTGCTGTAAAGCCGGGTCTCTTCGGTGTCATCCTCACGCCCTGGCGTTTTCATATCGAAGCGCAAAATCAGGAAGCGGAAGATAACGAAGTAGAGAGCGAACATGATGAGCCCGACGAGGATGTACATCGGCCAGTTGGATTTCCCGGTGCCGAGCGGCAGATTGTAAAGAATGAAATCGATAATGCCGTTCGCGCCGATGGCATGAACGCCGAACAGGGAAAACAGCATCATGCCAATGCCGGTCAGCACGGCGTGAACCACAAACAGCAGCGGCGCGACAAACAGAAACGAGAACTCAATCGGTTCGGTCACGCCCACCAGCAAGGAAGTAAGCGCGGCGGGGATCAGAATCGCTTTCGCTGCGGCTTTGCGTTCGGGTTTCGCGGTGACGTACATCGCCAGCGCGGCGGCGGGCAGGCCGAACATTTTACTGATGCCGCGCGCATCCCACACCGCCGTGCTGCTTAATTGCGTCACGCTCGGGCAGGCCATTTCCGCGAAATAGATATTGCGTGCGCCCTGATAGGTGCTGCCGCAGACATCTGCCGTACCGCCTAACTCCGTATAAAGAAACGGTGTATAAACCAGGTGATGTAGCCCGGTCGGCACCAGAATGCGCTCCAGAAAACCATACACCGCCACACCAAATGGCCCGGCGCCTTTAATCGCCAGCGCCAGCGTGCTGATGCCGTGCTGGGCAAACGGCCATAACTCACTCATTACCACGCCGAGCACGATGGACACCGGCAGCATAATAATGGCGACAAAACAGTGGCCGGAGTAAATCGCCATCGCGCCGGAAAACTGCACGCCGGAATATTTATCGTACAGATAGCCCGACAGCGCGCCGGTGAGGATGCCGGCGAATACGCCCATCTCCAGCACCTGCACGCCCAGCACCATGCTTTGCCCGGCAGCTTTCATTTGCGCGGCGGGGGCCAGTACACCCTGCATTTGCAAAGTGACATTCATGGCGTTGATGAAAACGATAAAAGTCACCAGACCAATTAACGCGGCATAACCTTTATCCCGCGAGGCCAGCCCGACCGGGATACCAACGGCAAACACCAGCGCCAGGTTAGCCAGCACCGAGACGGCGGATTTGGCAATCAACTGGCCGATGTTTTGAATAAACGGATGACCAAGGAAAGGTAAATATTCGGCCAGGTTGCCGTTGCCAAAGATATTTCCGAAGGCAATAAACAAACCGACGATGGGCAAAATGAGCACCGGACCAAAGAGGGACTTACCAAAATTTTGTAGGGCATTCACGGCTCTGGACATAATGTTCTCTCTTATTAGAACCGCGCACAAAGGTGCACAGACCGCTTAACGTTAGCAGCCAGTGGTAAGAAATATCCAGCTATCTTATTGTTTTAAAAACAAATGACTCGGAACGTAACATGTTACATTACGGGCTGTGATCGGGTTAACAGCGAGGGTGGCGAGCGTTAAGTGCGCTTTGCGAGGCGCTTTCCAGAATTGATTGGCGGTTTTGTAATTGTCACGGTTGCGCATAATAATGTCTGAGCCTCTTTCAACAGGTTACTTAACCAGGGATAACGAATGAAACCGCTACGTCTTGCGGCGCTGACTTTTGCGCTCGTCACCACCTTTACGCTCGCGGGCTGCGATGATAACGATAAGCCTAAGGCCGCCAGCGCACCTGAATCGAAAGCTGCGCCTGCGCCAGAGCAAAAAACACCGGCGGCTATCCCGCAGGATAAAGCAAAGCTTGCTGAGCTTGCCGTACGCAGCGAAGGTAAACCGTTAACGCTGCTGGATGCTTCTGAAGTGCAACTGGATGGCGCAGCGACGCTCGTGCTGACCTTCTCGGTGCCGCTGGAGCCAGACCAGAACTTTGCTTCAAGCGTGCATCTGGTGGATAAAAAAAGTGGCAAAGTGGATGGTGCCTGGGAGTTGGCGCCAAACCTGAAAGAGCTGCGCCTGCGCCATCTCGAACCGAACCGCGAGTTGCTGGTATCGGTTGATAAAGGGCTGCTGGCGCTGAATAAGGCTACGTTCGCTAGCGATTACGAAAAAACAATCACCACCCGCGATGTGCAACCAAGCGTCGGTTTCGCCAGCCGGGGTTCGCTGCTGCCAGGAAAAGTGGTGGACGGGCTGCCGGTGATGGCGCTGAACGTCGACAACGTTGACGTCAATTTTTACCGCGTGAAACCGGAATCGCTGGCCGCGTTTATCAGCCAGTGGGAGTACCGCAGTTCGCTGTCGAACTGGGAATCGGAAACGCTCCTGAAAATGGCCGATCTGGTTTATACCGGCCGTTTTGATCTCAATCCAACCCGCAACACGCGTGAAAAACTGCTGTTGCCACTTGGCGGCATTCAGCCGTTACAGCAAACCGGCGTTTACATTGCAGTGATGAACCAGGCCGGGCATTACAACTACAGCAATGCCGCTACCTTATTCACCCTCAGTAACATTGGCCTTTCCGCGCACCGTTACCACAATCGGCTGGATATCTTCACGCAAGGGCTGGAAAACGGCGCTGCGCTCGCCGGCATTGAAGTGATGCTGCTGAACGAGAAAGGGCAAACTCTCGCACAAGCTACCAGCGATAGCGATGGTCATGCCACGCTCAGCACCGATAAAGAAGCGGCCTTGATCCTCGCGCGTAAAGCGGGTGAAACCACGATGCTGGATCTGAAATTACCGGCGCTGGATCTCGCCGAGTTCGCCATTGCAGGCGATCCCGGCTACAGCAAACAGTTCTTTATGTTTGGCCCGCGCGATCTCTACCGCCCTGGTGAAACGGTGATCCTTAACGGCCTGCTGCGCGATAGCGACGGTAAACCACTGGCAGAGCAACCGGTAAAACTTGAGGTGGTGAAACCGGACGGGCAGGTGATTCGCACGGTGGTCAGCCAGCCGCAAAATGGGCTGTACCAGTTTACTTACCCGCTGGAAGCCAGCGCGCAAACCGGCATGTGGCATATCCGCGCGAACACCGGGGATAATCTTTCCCGCGAGTGGAGCTTCCATGTGGAAGATTTCATGCCAGAGCGCATGGCGTTGAACATTACACCGCAGCCAGAACCTGTTGAACCTGCCGCAGATGTGGTGTTTAACATTGACGGTCACTATTTGTATGGCGCGCCAGCCAGCGGGAACAGTCTGCAAGGCCAGCTGTTTCTGCGTCCGTTGCGCGAAGCCGTTCCCGCGCTACCGGGGTTCCAGTTTGGCGATATTGCCGAAGAGAACGTAAGCCGCAGCCTGGATGAAGTGCATCTGACGCTGGATAAACAAGGGCAGGGCGAAATCACCACGCCGAGCCAGTGGCAGGATTCACACTCGCCGTTGCAGGTGATTTTACAAGCCAGCCTGCTGGAATCAGGCGGTCGCCCGGTAACACGTCGCGCAGAACAGGCCATCTGGCCTGCGCAAGCGCTGCCGGGCATTCGTCCGCAGTTTGCCTCCAAAGCGGTATATGACTATCGGACTGACACCACCGTGAACCAGCCGATTGTCGATGAGGGCAGCAATGCCGCTTTTGACATTGTTTATACCGATGCCAGTGGCGCGAAAAAAGCGGTCAGCGATTTGCAGGTGCGCTTGATTCGTGAACGCCGTGACTACTTCTGGAACTGGTCGGAAAGCGAAGGCTGGCAATCACAATTTGACCAGAAAGACCTGGTCGAAGGGGAACAAAGCCTGACGCTCAAGGCAGATGAAACCGGAAAAGTCAGTTTCCCGGTGGACTGGGGTTCCTACCGCCTGGAAGTGAAAGGGCCGGATGACACCATCAGTAGCGTGCGCTTCTGGGCCGGTTACAGCTGGCAGGACAACACCGACGGCGCCGGTGCGGCAAGACCGGATCGCGTGACGATGAAACTGGATAAACCGGCCTACAAACCGGGCGATACCATCAAACTGCATGTTACCGCGCCTGCCGCAGGCAAGGGCTATGCAATGATCGAATCCAGTGAAGGTCCGCTGTGGTGGAAAGAGATCGATGTCCCTGCTGAGGGCATCGATCTGAGTATTCCTGTCGATCAGAAGTGGCAGCGCCACGATCTCTATATCAGCACGCTGGTGGTACGCCCTGGCGATAAATCGAAATCCGCCACGCCAAAACGCGCGGTAGGTTTACTGCATCTCCCGATGGGCGATGAGAACCGTCGCCTTGACGTGACGCTCAATGCGCCACAAAAAATGCGTCCTAACCAACCGTTGACGGTGAAAGTCAAAGCGGCGGTGAAAAACGGTGCCACGCCAAAACAGATCAACGTGCTGCTGTCCGCCGTGGACAGTGGTGTGCTGAACATTACCGATTATGTGACGCCGGATCCGTGGCAGGGCTTTTTCGGTCAGAAACGCTACGGCGCGGATATCTACGATATTTATGGTCAGGTGATTGAAGGGCAGGGACGGCTGGCGGCACTGCGCTTTGGCGGCGATGGCGATGAGCTTAACCGCGGCGGCAAACCACCGGTCAACCATGTCACTATTATTGCTCAGCAGGCACAGCCGGTAACGCTTGATGAACATGGCGAAGGTACAGTGAGCTTGCCGATTGGCGATTTCAACGGTGAGCTGCGCGTGATGGCACAAGCCTGGACAGCGGAAGACTTTGGTAGCACTGAAAGCAAAGTGATCGTTGCCGCGCCAGTGATTGCGGAACTCAATACCCCCCGTTTTCTTGGCAGCGGCGATACCTCGCGCCTGACGCTGGATCTGACTAACCTGACCGATCAACCGCAAACGCTCACTGTCGCGCTGACGGCGAGCGGCCTGTCGGCACTGGAAAGTGGCCAGCCGGAGCCGGTTAAGCTCTCTGCAGGCGAGCGCACCACGCTGTTTATTCCGGTGCGTGCGCTGGAGGGCTTTGGCGATGGCGAGCTTAACGCGCAAATCAGCGGCCTGACCTTACCGGGTGAAACGTTCGCGCCGCAGCAAAAGCAGTGGAAAATCGGTGTGCGTCCGCCGTTTGCGACACAGACAGTTAATAGCGGAGTGATGCTCAATCCGGGTGAGAGCTGGCATACGCCTGGGCAGCACCTTGCCAATATTTCACCGGTGACCTTGCAAGGTCGCTTACTGCTTAGCGGCAAGCCGCCGCTGAATCTGGCGCGCTATATCGAAGAGCTGCGTGCTTATCCGTACGGTTGTCTTGAACAGACCACCAGCGGGTTGTTCCCGTCGCTTTATACCAATGCCGCGCAGTTAAAAGCGTTGGGTATCAAAGGCGACAGTGATGAGCAGCGCCGCGCGGCGGTGGATATTGGCATCTCCCGCCTGCTGCAAATGCAGCGCGAAGACGGCGGTTTCGCGTTGTGGGACAAGAGTGGACCGGAAGAGTACTGGCTGACGGCATACGTCACCGACTTCCTGGTTAGCGCGTCTGCGCAGGGGTATAGCGTACCCATGGAGGCGCTGAATAACGCCAATAATCGCTTATTGCGCTATTTGCAGGATCCGGCGGTCATGTCCATTCGCTATACCGACGATGCACCGGCAACCAAGTTCGCGGTACAAAGCTATGCCGGTCTGGTGCTGGCGCGTCAGCAGAAAGCGCCGTTAGGCGCATTGCGTGAAATCTGGCAACGTCATGAGCAGGCCAGAGCGGCGCTGCCGCTGATGCAACTGGGCGTGGCGCTGAAACTGATGGGCGATGCGCAGCGCAGCGAACAAGCGTTAGCGCTGGGGCTGAAAACCTCTCGCCCGCAGTCTGGACACTGGCTGGCGGATTACGGCAGCGAACTGCGTGACAACGCATTGATACTGGCGCTGCTGGAAGAGAACAACCTGCTGCCACAGGAGCAGCCGCGTCTGCTGGCGACGCTCGCCGAGCAGGCTTACGGTCAGCGTTGGTTGTCGACACAGGAGAGCAACGCGCTGTTTATGGCCGGGCGTAATCTGCAAAACGCCACGGGTGCATGGCAGGCGCAAACCTCCCTTGATGCCGCAGGGCTTGGTGGCGATCGTCCGCAAAGCCGTAATCTCAATGCCGATCAACTGGGAGCATTGCAGGTTACCAATAGCGGCAGCACGCCGCTGTGGTTGCGTCTCGACAGCACAGGCTATCCGGAACAGGCTCCTGCGCCGTCCGGGAAGGTATTAAAAATTGAACGTACGTTCCTGGGGACCGATGGTCGCAGTAAATCACTGTCGTCACTGAAAAGCGGTGAACTGGTGCTGGTACGCCTCGACGTGAATGCCAGCCAGAACGTACCGGACGCGCTGGTGGTTGATTTACTGCCCGCCGGGCTGGAGCTGGAAAACCAGAACCTCGCTGATAGCAGCGCCAGTCTGCAAGATAGCGGCAGTGAAGTGCAGGATCTGCTAAATCGTATGCAACAAGTGGATATCCAGCATATGGAGTTTCGCGATGACCGGTTTGTTGCTGCGGTGCCGGTAAACGCAGGGGAGTGGGTCACGCTGGTTTACCTGGCGCGCGCGGTCACGCCAGGCACTTATCAGGTTCCCGCTCCGCAGGTGGAGTCAATGTATGTTCCGCAGTGGCGGGCGACCGGTGCGACCAGTGGTCCGCTGATAATCGTACCGTAACGTGAGGATCGTCCGTCTGATACGCACCCGCTGGCGCTGGCTGGTGGGTGTTCCTCTGCTGTTGGTGTTGGGCGTTATGGCTGCCGACAAGATTTGGCCGCTGCCGCTTAGCGAGGTTGATCCGGCACGGGTGGTGGTGGCCGAAGACGGCACGCCGCTGTGGCGCTTTGCCGATGCCGACGGTATCTGGCGCTACCCGGTCACCATCGAAGAGGTATCGCCACACTATCTGCAGGCGCTGATCCAGTATGAGGATCGCTGGTTCTGGGCGCATCCGGGAGTGAATCCGCTGTCGATTGCGCGTGCAGCCTGGCAGGATCTGCGTTCCGGCCATGTCGTTTCCGGCGGCAGCACGTTGACAATGCAGGTCGCTCGTCTGCTCGATCCGCATCCGCGCACCTTTGGTGGAAAGGTGCGTCAGCTGTGGCGGGCGCTGCAACTGGAGTGGCACCTCTCAAAACGTGAAATTCTCACGCTTTATCTGAACCGCGCGCCGTTTGGCGGCACGCTGCAAGGCGTGGGCGCTGCGAGTTGGGCTTATTTAGGTAAACCGCCTGCGACGCTCAGCTATTCCGAAGCGGCACTGTTAGCGGTTTTGCCGCAGGCACCCAGCCGTTTACGTCCGGATCGCTGGCCGCAACGTGCACAGGCCGCGCGCGATAAAGTGCTGGAACGTATGGTGTCGCAAAAGGCGTGGTCAGCAACGCAGGTGGCGGAGGCCCGTGAAGAGCCGGTCTGGCTGGCTCCGCGTCAGATGCCGCAACTGGCACCGCTCTTCGCCCGACGAATGCTTGGTGAAAGCAAGGCACTGAAAATCACCACCACGCTGAATGCCAGCCTGCAACGTCAGCTTGAAGAGCTGGCGTTAAATGTGAAAAGCCGTCTGCCAGCGCGCAGCTCGCTGGCGATAATCGTCGTTGACCACACGGATATGAAAGTGCGCGGTTGGGTTGGCTCCGTGGATATTAATGACGACAGCCGTTTCAGCCATGTGGATATGGTCAGCGCCATCCGTTCGCCGGGCTCGGTGTTAAAGCCCTTTATTTATGGTCTCGCGCTGGATGAAGGGCTGATTCATCCGGCCTCACTGTTACAGGATGTGCCGCGCCGGGTGGGCGATTATCGGCCCGGTAATTTTGACAGCGGTTTCCATGGCCCGGTAAGCATGAATGAAGCGCTGGTACGCTCGCTTAATTTACCGGCGGTGCAGGTTCTGGAAGCCTACGGGCCGAAGAAATTTGCCGGAAATCTGCGTAATGTCGGTTTGCCGCTGATTTTACCGACGGGGGCGGAACCCAATCTTTCACTGATCCTTGGCGGCGCGGGTGCGCGGCTCGAAGACATTGCGGCTGCTTACACCGCGTTTGCCCGCGAGGGGAAAGCGGGAAGCCTTCGTCTGACACCTGGCGCCCCGCTACTGGAGCGGCGGTTGATGTCGCCGGGTGCGGCGTGGATTATTCGCCGTATTCTCGCCGGAGAAGCACAACCGGTGCCAGATGAAGCATTGCCGCAGGTGGTGCCGCTGGCGTGGAAAACGGGCACCAGTTATGGCTATCGCGACGCCTGGGCGATAGGGATTAATGCCCGCTACGTGATAGGCATCTGGACGGGGCGACCTGACGGCACGCCCGTAGCCGGGCAGTTCGGTTTTGCCAGCGCCGTACCGTTACTTAACCAGGTCAATAATCTGTTGCAGCCGCGCTCAGCGCTTGAACAGGCGAGGCTGCCGCGCGACCCGCGACCGCAAACGGTTAGCAGCGGCGTCATCTGCTGGCCGGGTGGGCAAAGCCTACCGCCTGGCGACAGCAATTGTCGCCGCCGACTTACCACCTGGCTGTTAGACGGTAGCCAGCCGCCAACGCTGTTATTGCCGGAGCAGGAAGGTGGTCACGGGATCAATTTCCCGCTCTGGCTGAATAAAGAGGGGCGCAGGGTTGCCGCAGATTGCCCGGATGCGCAGCAGAATACATGGATCGCCTGGCCGCTACCGCTGGAGCCGTGGTTACCTGCCGGTGAACGCCGCGCTGCCCGTTTACCGGTGGCGGACAAACGCTGCCCGCCTCGTGACGATAACGCGCCGCCACCGCTGTTATTAAGCGGCGTGCGCGAAGGGGCGGTGATCAAACGCATTCCCGGCCAGGCATTTGCCTTATTGCCGCTACAAAGCAGCGGTGGCGAGGGCAGTCGCTGGTGGTTTTTGAATGGTGAACCGTTAGCCTCGCATAGCAGCTTATTGAGCCTGAAACTTGATAAAAGCGGGGAGTATCAGTTATTGGTGATGGATGACGCAGGGCAAATAGCTACAGTGCAGTTTACGGTGCAATAAGCGCTGGAATGGCACTACTGGCGTAAGGTGTTGCTAAAAATAGTCTCATTTTAAAAAAATGTTACCTTCATCCATAGGCAACGCCCGTATTGCTCTTTATAATCCGCGCCACACCTATTCAGGGCAACAGAACAACTTACAGAGGTAAACATGGCTATTGAACGTACTTTTTCCATCATTAAACCGAACGCGGTGGCAAAAAACGTTATTGGCAGCATCTTCTCTCGCTTTGAAGCGGCAGGGTTCAAAATTGTTGGCACCAAGATGCTGCACCTGACCGTTGAGCAGGCGCGCGGTTTCTATGCCGAGCACGAAGGTCGTCCGTTCTTTGACGGTCTGGTTGAGTTTATGACTTCCGGCCCGATTGTGGTTTCCGTGCTGGAAGGTGAAAACGCGGTGCAGCGTCACCGTGACCTGCTGGGCGCAACCAACCCGGCTAATGCACTGGCAGGCACGCTGCGTGCTGACTACGCAGACAGCTTCACTGAGAACGGTACTCACGGTTCTGACTCCGTTGAATCCGCTGCGCGTGAAATCGCCTACTTCTTCGCCGAAGGCGAAGTGTGCCCGCGCACCCGTTAATCACTCGTTAAACGTGTAACGAGGTTTACACTTTAATTTGTGAAAAGCCGCGTGCAAACGTGGTATCTGTGCGTCAGAATTTGTACAATGCTGCGCCCCAGGATGAGCCGACGCTGTCCTGGGGCGCTTCTTTTTAACCCTCCACGGGCCACAACGTGTAATAACGAGGCCGGAATACATTATGACTGAACAAATTGTCATGCCTGAGAACGACGCTCTCACGGTGCCAAACAAAGATGCAAAAATTAACCTGCTGGATTTAAACCGTCAGCAGATGCGTGAATTTTTCAAAAACTTAGGCGAAAAACCCTTCCGCGCCGATCAGGTGATGAAGTGGATGTACCACTATTGCAGCGACGACTTTGATGAGATGACCGATATCAACAAAGTGCTGCGCAACAAATTAAAAGAGGTCGCCGAAATTCGTGCGCCGGAAGTGGTGGAAGAACAACGCTCCTCCGACGGCACCATCAAATGGGCGATTGCCGTGGGCGATCAGCGCGTTGAAACCGTCTACATCCCCGAAGATGATCGCGCGACGTTGTGTGTCTCTTCCCAGGTGGGATGTGCGCTGGAGTGCAAATTCTGCTCCACGGCTCAGCAGGGCTTTAACCGTAACCTGCGCGTTTCGGAAATTATCGGCCAGGTGTGGCGCGCGGCGAAAATTATCGGCGCGGCGAAAGTCACCGGCAGCCGCCCGATTACCAACGTGGTGATGATGGGCATGGGCGAGCCGCTGCTCAACCTGACCAACGTCGTTCCGGCGATGGAGATTATGCTGGATGATTTCGGCTTTGGTCTCTCCAAACGCCGCGTTACGCTCTCCACTTCCGGCGTGGTTCCGGCGCTGGATAAACTGGGCGATATGATTGACGTTGCGCTGGCCATCTCTCTGCATGCGCCAAACGACGAAATTCGCGATGAAATTGTACCGATCAACAAAAAGTACAACATCGAGACGTTCCTCGCCGCCGTTCGCCGTTATCTGGAAAAATCCAACGCTAACCAGGGCCGTGTGACCATTGAGTATGTGATGCTGGATCACGTCAACGATGGTACTGAACATGCGCACCAGTTGGCGGAGCTGCTGAAAGATACACCGTGCAAGATCAACCTGATTCCATGGAACCCGTTCCCGGGGGCGCCGTATGGCCGCAGCTCTAACAGCCGTATCGATCGCTTCTGTAAGGTGCTGATGAGTTATGGTTTCACCACCATCGTGCGTAAAACGCGTGGCGATGATATCGATGCCGCGTGTGGTCAGTTGGCGGGCGATGTGATCGACCGTACCAAACGTACGATGCGTAAGCGTATGCAGGGCGAGCCTATTGAGATCAAGGCACTATAATCATAAGTTGCAGCGCGAAGAATATGCTGCATTTTGTGAAAATGTCGACTATTTGGCCTGTACACATACAGGCCATTAATAATTACGGTGCGTTTCTCCTGACTTTAAGGCAGTATGTAGTGATGGAACAACGGCTTAGCAAAAAGTGCTGAAAGCTGTTCTGTTATGACAAGCCTGACAGTCCTATACTGTGGGCCAGGTTTAACCGACCCGGTTTTTTCGCGGCGCGTGTAGGCATTGCGGTTATGCGCGCCTGAATGTTTAATTTTCACGTACCAGTAGTTGTAGCGAATGAATACTGAAGCCACTCACGACCAAAATGAAGCACAAACCACTGGCGTACGTCTGCGCAACGCCCGTGAACAACTTGGACTCAGCCAGCAAGCGGTTGCAGAGCGCTTATGCCTGAAGGTCTCCACGGTACGCGATATCGAAGAGGACAGGTCGCCCGCCGATCTGGCTTCGACTTTTGTACGCGGTTATATCCGCTCCTATGCCCGCCTGGTGCACATTCCTGAAGAAGAACTGCTGCCGATTCTTGAAAAACAAGCGCCGGTCAGAGCGGCAAAAGTTGCGCCAATGCAGACTTTTGCTTTAGGCAAACCGCGTAAAAAACGCGGTGGCTGGATGATGAGTTTTATCACCTGGCTGGTGTTCCTGGTCGCCATCGGCCTGACGGGCGCATGGTGGTGGGATAACCACAAAGCGCAGCAGCAAGAGATCACCAACATGGCGGATCAATCTTCTGCGGAGCTGAACGCGGGCAACAGCAACGCGCAAAGCGTACCACTGAATAACGACACCACTGCAGCAGACCCGGTTGATAATTCCGCCACGCCTGTTGAAGCGCCAGCACCGTCGGCGACAGCGCAAACGCCAGTCGCCAGCGCGCCGCAAGCCCCCGCTACTACCGCAAATCAGAACACCGTTGTTGCACCGTCGCAGGCGAATGTTGACGCCATGCAGCAGCCTACCGCTCCAGCAAACCCAGCGCAGTTACCGACCGACCAGGCCGGTGTTGCGGGTGCGCAAGCGGATACTAACGCACTGGTGATGAACTTTACTGCCGACTGCTGGCTGGAAGTGAGCGATGCCACCGGGAAGAAATTATTCAGCGGCTTGCAACGTAAAGATGCCACGCTCAATTTAACCGGCCAGGCGCCATATAAGCTGAAAATTGGCGCGCCATCAGCCGTTCAGATCCAGTATCAGGGTAAACCTGTCGATCTGAGTCGTTTTATCAGAACTAACCAGGTTGCGCGTCTGACCCTCAATGCCGAACAATCAGCAGCACAGTAACAGACGGGCAACGCGGGAGATTTTTCATGCATAACCAGGCTCCGATTCAGCGTCGGAAATCGAAACGGATTTACGTTGGTAATGTGCCCATTGGCGATGGCGCGCCCATCGCCGTGCAGTCCATGACAAACACCCGTACCACGGATGTTGAAGCGACGGTTAATCAAATCAAAGCGCTTGAGCGCGTCGGCGCGGATATTGTCCGCGTCTCCGTCCCGACCATGGACGCGGCAGAAGCCTTCAAATTGATCAAACAGCAAGTGCGTGTCCCGCTGGTTGCGGACATCCATTTTGACTACCGCATTGCGCTGAAAGTCGCCGAATATGGCGTTGACTGTCTGCGCATTAACCCCGGCAACATCGGTAACGAAGAGCGTATTCGCACCGTTGTTGATTGCGCGCGCGATAAAAACATTCCAATTCGCATCGGTGTTAACGCCGGTTCGCTGGAAAAAGATCTGCAGGAAAAGTATGGCGAGCCAACGCCGCAAGCGCTGCTTGAATCCGCCATGCGCCATGTTGATCATCTCGATCGTCTGAATTTCGATCAGTTCAAAGTTAGCGTGAAAGCATCGGACGTATTTCTCGCCGTTGAATCCTATCGACTGCTGGCAAAACAGATCGATCAGCCGCTGCATCTTGGCATCACCGAAGCTGGTGGCGCGCGCGCAGGCGCAGTGAAATCGGCGATAGGTCTTGGCTTGCTGCTTTCTGAAGGGATTGGTGACACGCTGCGTATTTCGCTGGCCGCCGATCCGGTGGAGGAGATTAAAGTCGGTTTTGATATCCTGAAATCGCTGCGCATTCGTTCGCGCGGGATTAACTTTATCGCCTGTCCGACCTGTTCCCGCCAGGAGTTTGACGTTATCGGTACGGTCAACGCCCTTGAACAGCGTCTGGAAGATATCATCACGCCGATGGATGTCTCCATTATCGGTTGCGTGGTAAATGGCCCTGGTGAAGCGCTGGTTTCCACACTGGGTGTGACCGGCGGCAACAAGAAAAGCGGCCTGTACGAAGATGGCGTGCGCAAAGACCGCCTGGATAACAGCGACATGATTAGCCAGCTTGAGGCCCGCATTCGCGCGAAAGCGTCGATGCTGGATGAAGCGCGTCGTATCGATGTGCAACAGGTAGAAAAATAAGGTTGCTGGGAAGCGGCAGGCTTCCCGTGTATGATGAACCCGCCCGGCGCGACCCGCAGTTCGTCGCGGCCCTGAGGGTTCATTTTTTGTATTAATAAAGAGAATAAACGTGGCAAAAAATATTCAAGCCATTCGCGGCATGAACGATTATCTGCCTGGCGAAACCGCCATCTGGCAGCGCATTGAAGGCACTTTAAAAAACGTGCTCGGCAGCTACGGTTACAGTGAAATCCGTTTGCCGATTGTAGAGCAGACCCCGTTATTCAAACGCGCGATCGGTGAAGTGACCGACGTGGTTGAAAAAGAGATGTACACCTTTGACGATCGCAACGGCGACAGCCTGACACTGCGTCCCGAAGGTACGGCGGGCTGTGTACGCGCCGGCATCGAACATGGTCTTCTGTACAATCAGGAACAGCGCTTGTGGTACGTTGGGCCGATGTTCCGCTACGAGCGTCCGCAGAAAGGGCGCTACCGTCAGTTCCATCAGTTGGGTGTGGAGGTGTTTGGCCTGCAGGGGCCGGATATCGATGCCGAGCTGATTATGCTTACCGCCCGCTGGTGGCGCGAGCTGGGCATTGCTTCGCATGTTGCCCTTGAACTCAACTCGATTGGCTCGCTTGACGCGCGCGCGACCTATCGCGATGCGCTGGTGGCTTTCCTCGAGCAGCATAAAGATAAGCTGGACGAAGACTGCCTGCGCCGTATGTATACCAACCCGCTGCGCGTACTGGATACCAAAAACCAGGATATCCAGGTGCTGCTGAACGATGCACCGAAACTGGGTGATTACCTTGACGATGAGTCCCGCGAACACTTCGCAGGTCTTTGCGCATTCCTTGATGCGGCGGGTATCGCTTATACGGTGAACCAGCGTCTGGTACGCGGTCTGGACTACTACAACCGCACCGTTTTCGAATGGGTAACTACCAGTCTTGGCGCGCAGGGCACTGTTTGCGCAGGCGGTCGTTATGACGGTCTGGTTGAGCAACTGGGTGGTCGTGCGACTCCGGCGGTTGGCTTCGCAATGGGTCTTGAACGACTTGTTTTGTTAGTTCAGGCAGTTAATCCGGAATTTAAAGCAGAATCCGTTGTCGATATATACCTGGTGGCGTCTGGCGCCAATACGCAATCCGCTGCTATGCAGTTGGGTGAGCAGGTGCGCGATGCGTTACCTGGCGTACGGCTGATGATGAACCACGGCGGCGGCAATTTTAAAAAGCAATTTGCCCGTGCGGACAAGTGGGGCGCTCGCGTCGCACTGGTGCTCGGCGAATCTGAAATTGCCGACGGTAATGTTGTGGTGAAGGATTTACGCTCTGGTGAGCAGAGTACGGTAACGCAGGAGAGCGTTGCGGCGCATTTGCGCACACTACTGGGCTAATCTCCCCGGTGAATTATCGTTAAGGAGAAGGACTGCGTGGAAATTTACGAAAACGAAAACGACCAGGTAGACGCGATTAAGCGCTTCTTTGCCGAGAATGGTAAAGCGCTGGCCGTTGGCGTCATTTTGGGTATTGGTGCGCTGGTTGGCTGGCGCTACTGGAACAGCCATCAGGCAGACACGGCGAGAGCCTCTTCACAGGCTTATGAAAACGCGGTTGCCGCGCTTTCGGCGGGTAAGCCAGAATCGTTCACGGCGGCGGAAAAATTCGCTGCTGACAACAAAAACACCTACGGCGCGCTGGCGTCGCTGGAACTGGCGCAGCAATACGTTGAGAAGAATGAGCTGGATAAAGCCGCTGCTCAGTTGCAACAAGGGCTGGCTGCGACGAATGATGAAAATCTCAGGTCGATAATCAATGTGCGCCTGGCGCGCATTCAGGTACAGCAAAAGCAACAAGACGCTGCGCTGAAAACGCTGGATGCGGTCAAAGCGGAAAGCTGGTCAGCGATTGTTGCCGATCTGCGTGGCGAAGCACTGCTGAGCAAAGGTGATAAACAAGGCGCGCGCACCGCATGGGAAAACGGCATTAAAAACAATGCTTCTCCTGCGCTGAGTGAAATGATGCAGATGAAAATCAATAATTTGTCCATCTAAGAGGGACCCGATGCAATTGCGTAAATTACTTCTGCCAGGGCTGCTTTCCGTCACGCTTTTGAGCGGCTGTTCCCTGTTTAACAGCGAAGAAGATGTTGTCAAAATGTCCCCGTTGCCGGTGGTGGAAAACCAGTTCACCCCGACCACCTCATGGAGCACCTCCGTGGGCAACGGTATTGGTGACTTCTACTCTAACCTGCATCCGGCGTTTGCTGATGGCGTGGTTTACGCCGCCGATCGCCATGGTGTGGTGAAAGCGGTTAGCATTGAAGATGGGCATGAAATTTGGTCGGTTAACCTGGCTGAAAAAGATGGCTGGTTCTCTACACGCGCTGCACTGCTTTCTGGCGGTGTGACCGTTTCCGGTGGCCATGTTTATGTGGGCAGCGAAAAAGCGCAGGTTTACGCACTGAATACCAGCGATGGTTCGCAGGCGTGGAAAACGAAAGTCGCTGGTGAAGCGCTTTCTCGCCCGGTAGTGAGCGACGGTTTAGTGCTGATCCACACCAGTAACGGTCAGTTGCAGGCGCTGAACGAAAGCGATGGCGCATCCAAATGGATCGTCAACCTCGATATGCCTGCGCTTTCTCTGCGCGGTGAATCCGCACCAACTTCCGCCTTTGGCGCTGCCATTGTTGGCGGTGATAACGGTCGCGTTAGCGCGGTATTAATGCAGCAGGGCCAGATGATTTGGCAGCAGCGAATCTCCCAGGCCAATGGTCCGACAGAGATCGATCGTCTGAGCGATGTCGATACTACGCCGGTGGTTGTGGGTAACGTGGTGTACGCGTTGGCCTATAACGGCAACCTGACGGCGCTGGATCTGCGTAGCGGCCAGATTATGTGGAAACGCGAGCTGGGTTCAGTGAGCGATTTCGTAGTTGATGGTAACCGCATCTATATGATCGACCAGAGCGATCGTGTTCTGGCCCTGACTACCGACGGCGGCGTGACCCTGTGGACACAAAGTGACCTGCTGCACCGTAACCTTACCGCTCCGGCGTTGTATAATGGTTACATTGTGACAGGCGATAGCGAAGGCTACGTGCACTGGATTAACATTGAAGACGGGCGCTTTGTCGCGCAGCAGAAAGTCGACAGCTCCGGTTTCCTGACCGAGCCGGTGGTTGCTGGTGGCAAACTGCTGATCCAGGCGAAAGACGGCACAGTGTACGCCCTTTCGCGCTAAGCGCGTCGGGTTTGTCGTTCCTGAAGACGGCTCCTGTTGCAGGAGCCGTTTTCCTGTTTTTAAAACGGCGCGTAACCCGCGACGTTTTGCTAATGAATTTTCTGTAATGAGGCTTTAAACATGGTACCTGTGGTCGCGCTTGTCGGGCGCCCTAACGTTGGAAAATCCACGCTATTTAACCGTTTAACACGCACCCGAGATGCGCTGGTGGCGGATTTCCCGGGTCTGACTCGTGACCGTAAGTACGGTCGTGCTGAAGTTGAAGGCCGCGAATTTATCTGTATCGATACCGGCGGTATCGATGGCACCGAAGACGGCGTGGAAACGCGCATGGCGGAACAATCGCTGCTGGCGATTGAAGAAGCCGATGTCGTACTGTTTATGGTCGATGCGCGCGCGGGTCTGATGCCAGCCGATTCGGCCATTGCCAAACATCTGCGTTCACGCGAAAAACCGACTTTCCTGGTGGCGAACAAAACCGACGGTCTGGATCCGGATCAGGCAATAGCAGATTTTTATTCCCTCGGTCTGGGGGAAATCCACGCTATCGCCGCTTCCCACGGGCGCGGTGTCACCAGCTTGCTGGAACATGTACTGATGCCATGGATGGACGAACTCAACCCGCCGGAAGAGGTGGATGAGGACGCCGAATACTGGGCACAGTTCGAAGCCAACGAAAACGGCGAAAAAGAAGAGCCGGAAGACGATTTCAACCCGCAGGATCTGCCAATCAAACTGGCCATTGTGGGGCGTCCGAACGTCGGTAAGTCCACACTGACTAACCGCATTCTCGGCGAAGAGCGCGTGGTGGTGTATGACATGCCGGGTACCACGCGCGACAGCATCTACATTCCGATGCAGCGCGATGAGCGTGAATACGTACTTATCGACACCGCTGGTGTGCGTAAGCGCGGCAAAATCACCGATGTGGTGGAGAAGTTCTCGGTCATCAAAACGCTGCAAGCGATTGAAGATGCTAACGTTGTGCTGCTGGTCATTGATGCCCGTGAAGGTATCTCCGATCAGGATTTATCGCTGCTCGGCTTTATTCTTAACAGCGGCCGCTCACTGGTTATCGTCGTCAATAAATGGGACGGTCTGAGCCAGGAAGTGAAAGAGCAGGTGAAAGAGACGCTGGATTACCGCCTGGGCTTTATTGATTTCGCCCGTGTGCACTTTATTTCCGCGATGCACGGCAGCGGTGTTGGCAACCTGTTTGAATCCGTTCGCGAAGCGTATGACAGCTCCACCCGCCGCGTCAGTACTGCGCTGCTGACGCGTATTATGAACATGGCGGCGGAAGATCATCAGCCGCCGTTAGTGCGTGGTCGTCGCGTGAAGCTGAAATATGCCCACGCCGGTGGGTATAACCCGCCGATAGTGGTGATCCACGGCAACCAGGTGAAAGACTTGCCGGATTCCTACAAACGTTATTTGATGAACTACTTCCGCAAATCGCTGGATGTGATGGGTACGCCAATCCGTATTCAGTTCAAAGAGGGGGAAAACCCGTTTGCCGACAAACGCAACACCCTGACGCCGAACCAGATGCGCAAACGTAAACGCCTGATTAAGCACATCAAAAAAAGTAAGTAATCACTTGCTTCAAACCCGCCGCCTGGCGGGTTTTTTATTTATTACAACGGGCTCACCTACGGAAATCAGGCGCTGTTTCGGCCTGTCGATAGCAGTACACTGTTTATAGCTATAAAAACAACGCGTTAATAATCGTCTTCAATGAACAATTTCAAAAGGAATATGAAATGAAAATGTTTTTACTGGTGATATTTCTGGCCGGTGTTGTGACTGGTTGCACACCACTTCACCCTTCAGGTTGCCATAAAACCACCGCGCTTGGCAGTTGCGATTCCGGGCGTTTTACCGACCAGGATGAGTACGGGAAACAGGCCCGCGCGATAAAAAACGCGATCGAATCCCGGCTTGCGGATCGTTCTGGCTGGAAAGGGAAAAAATGCCGCTTACATCTGGAATTTGCCCTGGATGGCACGCTGAAAAAAATTGAGACCAGAGAAGGGAATAAAGCTTACTGCGCGGCGCTGAAAACCGCGGCTCAACAGGCGTCATTCCCGGCATTTCCTTCTCAGCGGATTTACCAGGCCTTCGAGAGCTCCCGCTTCGTGATGGTGGGCGAATAGTAAACCAAACCTGACGAGCCATTTAACCCGCCTGCAGGCGGGTTTTTTGTCGTTAGCGGTGTATGATAAACGCCGTGAAAAAATTAAGGAGCGCCTTATGGAACTGACCTGCCCGACTTGCCATAACCCGCTGCAAGTAGTAGGAACACATGCTCACTGCGACGGCTGCGGCAAAGACATTCAAATCCAGGCGAATTGCCCGGAGTGCCACCAGCCTCTGGAAGTATTAAAAGCCTGTGGCGCGGTGGACTTTTTCTGCCAGCACGGCCACGGGCTGATTTCGAAAAAACGCGTCGAATATACGCTGCTCTAGGGCTTACAAATACACTCTTCCCCTTCGCGCCACAGTTCGACAAACGACGGTGGCGCTTTGCTTTCCGGGATAAGCAGCAGCACATCCGTTTGCTGGGTGGTCCAGGTGATTTGCAAACGGTAGAAACGTTGATCGCCACGTCCAGGCGAGTCCGGCTGGCCTGGCGGTTCGGCGAGCGGGAGCGTCTGGTGCAAAATGTCCACCAGCCGCTGGCGCTGCTCCGCACTGAGTTGGGCGATGACAATTTTTCGCGCGCCGCTCAGCTTCGGAATGTAAGCCAGCCCGCCTTCACGGGCTAACTCGACTACCGCGTCGTCGGTTAATTCGGGTTCGTTCATCATAAAACTCCGACATCTTTCCACGCCTGTTTAATAGCGGCTGCAACCTGTTTGCCGGAACGTTTCTCGCCATGTTTGATGGTGAATTTGGCGAAAGTGGCGAAGTCAGCATTTTGCGCCAGTGACTTATCACACACCGTGTCATACCAGGCGTATCCGGCCTTTTCCCATGCATAGCCACCTATAGCGGTTGCCGCCAGGTAAAATGCCCGGTTTGGAATGCCGGAATTCAGGTGTACGCCGCCGTTATCTTCACGCGTTTTAATAAAATCTTTCATATGTGCAGGCTGTGGATCTTTACCCAGTAACGGGTCGTCATAAGCCGTCCCCGGCTTCGACATAGAGCGCAGCCCCTTGCCATGAATGCCTTTTGCCAGCAAGCCTTCACCAATGATCCAGTCCGCCTGATCCGCCGTCTGTTGCTGGTGATACTGTTTGACCAGCGAACCGAACACATCGGATAACGACTCATTTAACGCGCCAGCTTGTTCAAAGTAGATCAACCCGGCTTCCGTTTCTGTGACGCCGTGGCTCAGTTCATGCGCCACCACGTCAATGGCAATGGTAAAACGGTTGAAGATCTCGCCATCACCATCGCCAAACACCATCTGCTGGCCATTCCAGAAAGCGTTCTGGTAATCCTGGCCGTAATGCACGGTGCCGCTGAGGATTAGCCCCTGGTTATCCAGCGAGTTGCGCTGATAAACCTGCCAGAAAAAATCATGGGTGACACCCAGGTAGTCATAAGCTTCGGTAACGGCGACATCACCTGTCGGTGGCTGGCCCTCATAGCGTACCTGCTCACCGGGCAACGTCTCTTTTTGCTGAGCGTCATAAATATCGCGGACCAGTTCGCCGGGCGAAGTGACCAGCGGCGCATCGACTTTACCGTGGCTGTGCGCCATCAACGTTTGGACATGCGTTAAGGTCTGGCGGGCGCAGCGTTGCTGAAGTTCAGAACCATTGTCGATAATGCGGCGCAGGATATAGGGCGGGATAACACTGTACGGATGACGTGCATTCATGTTGATCTCCTTGATAAAACAAAAAAGAACAACAAAAAGTATAGGTTCGTCTGATTTATTGAGCGCGTGAATTAAGAGGATTTACGTTGGCGCGTTTTTTTCATGGGCGTGACGGCGCTGACTTCACTCTCCACCCAGCCATCGTTCAGCCGCGTGGTCAGTTTGTCGCCCGCTTTAACCTGTTTTGCCTGTTTCAGCACTTTGCCGTCGTTCGCGGTAGTTACGCTGTAGCCGCGCGCCAGCGTTGCCAGCGGGCTGACCGCTTCAAGATGAGTGATTGCCGTACCAAAACGTTCGCGTGTACCACTCAGGCGGTCGCGAATATTCTGGCTCAGACGATATTCCAGTTGCTGAATGCGGCTTTGCGCCCGGTGAATACGCGGCTGCGGGTTTTGCTGATTCAGACGCTGTACTACACGCTGCTGGCGCACGGAAGCGCGTTTTAACTGAGTGTCCAGCGCGTTGTACATGCGCTGCTGCAGGCGTTCCAGCACGGTTTGCTGACGCGCCAGCCGCAACTGGGGATGCTGTTGTTGCAGACGATGATGTATCTGGGCGAAACGGCGGCTGCGGCCTGCCAGATAATAGTCCATCGACATTTCTAAACGCTGCTGCATCGCCTGAACCTGGCGCAGCAGTTCCAGCTGGTTACGGCTGACAATTTCCGCCGCCGCAGAGGGAGTGGGCGCGCGCAGGTCGGCAACAAAATCGGCAATGGTCACGTCGGTTTCGTGTCCAACGGCGCTGACCACCGGAATGCGGCTGGCAAAAATCGCCCGCGCCACGCGTTCGTCGTTAAAACTCCACAAATCTTCCAGCGAACCGCCGCCGCGCCCGACAATCAGTACGTCGCACTCTTCGCGGGCGTTAGCCAGTTCAATAGCGCGTACAATCTGCGCGGGCGCATCTTCGCCTTGTACAGCAGTGGGGTAAATCACCACCGGCAGCGACGGATCGCGGCGTTTCAATACATGCAGAATATCGTGCAGCGCGGCACCGGTTTTAGACGTGATAACACCAACGCAATGAGCGGGTGAGGGCAGCGGTTTTTTGAATTGCTGATCGAACAGCCCTTCGGCCGCGAGCTTCGCTTTAAGTTGCTCATACTTCTGCTGCAACAAACCTTCACCGGCCGGTTGCATGCTTTCGACAATAATCTGATATTCGCCGCGCGGTTCATACAGCGTGATATTGGCGCGCACCAGCACTTGCTGGCCGTGCTGCGGGCGAAAAGTGACGCGACGGTTGCTGTTGCGGAACATCGCGCAGCGCACCTGAGCGGTATCGTCTTTTAAGGTGAAATACCAGTGACCGGAAGCGGGCTGGGTAAAATTGGAGATTTCCCCGCTGATCCACACCTGGCCGAGTTCGCGTTCCAGCAGTAAGCGCACCGACTGATTAAGGCGGCTAACCGTAAAAATTGAGGGGGATTGGAACGACGACATGTGAGCCAGATCAAATTCTAAATCAGCAAGTTATTCGTTCGATAGTAACCCGAAACGAGGGGATGGCAAGTATTTTTCTTAAAAAAGTGTGGATGCAATCGGTTACGCTCTGTATAATGCCACGGCAATATTTAACCCCCCAGGTCAGAGATATTGCCCATGCTACGTATCGCTAAAGAAGCACTGACGTTTGACGACGTCCTCCTCGTTCCCGCTCATTCCACCGTTCTGCCGAATACTGCCGACTTGAGCACGCAGCTCACGAAAACCATTCGCCTGAATATTCCGATGCTCTCTGCGGCGATGGATACCGTGACGGAAGCGCGCCTGGCAATCGCCCTGGCACAGGAAGGCGGCATTGGCTTTATTCACAAAAACATGTCGATTGAGCGTCAGGCAGAAGAAGTTCGCCGCGTGAAGAAACATGAATCCGGCGTGGTTAAAGACCCGCAAACCGTTCTGCCGACCACCACCCTGCGCGAAGTGAAAGAGCTAACCGAACGTAACGGCTTTGCCGGTTACCCGGTAGTGAATGGCGACAACGAACTGGTGGGCATCATCACCGGTCGCGACGTGCGTTTCGTCACCGACCTGAACCAGCCGGTTAGTGTGTACATGACGCCGAAAGAGCGTCTGGTGACCGTGCGTGAAGGTGAATCCCGTGAAGTCGTGTTTGCCAAAATGCACGAAAAACGCGTTGAAAAAGCGCTGGTTGTCGACGAAAGCTTCCACCTGCGCGGCATGATCACCGTTAAAGATTTCCAGAAAGCAGAACGTAAACCGAACGCCTGTAAAGATGAGCAGGGTCAGCTGCGCGTTGGCGCAGCGGTTGGTGCGGGCGCAGGTAACGAAGAACGCGTTGACGCGCTGGTTGCCGCAGGCGTTGACGTGCTGCTGATTGACTCCTCCCACGGCCACTCCGAAGGCGTGTTGCAGCGCATTCGTGAAACCCGTGCCAAATACCCGGATCTGCAAATCATCGGCGGCAACGTCGCCACTGGCGCAGGTGCTCGCGCACTGGCAGAAGCGGGCGTGAGCGCGGTGAAAGTCGGTATCGGCCCTGGCTCCATCTGTACGACGCGTATCGTGACTGGCGTGGGCGTTCCGCAGATCACCGCCGTTTCCGACGCGGTTGAAGCGCTGGAAGGCACCGGTATTCCGGTTATCGCTGACGGCGGTATCCGTTTCTCTGGCGACATCGCCAAAGCGATCGCCGCAGGCGCTGCCGCAGTGATGGTTGGCTCGATGCTTGCCGGTACTGAAGAATCCCCGGGCGAAATCGAACTCTACCAGGGCCGCTCTTACAAATCCTATCGCGGCATGGGCTCGCTGGGCGCGATGTCCAAAGGCTCTTCTGACCGCTACTTCCAGAGCGATAACGCCGCCGACAAACTGGTCCCGGAAGGTATCGAAGGCCGCGTGGCTTATAAAGGCCGCCTGAAAGAGATCATTCACCAGCAGATGGGCGGCCTGCGCTCCTGTATGGGGCTGACCGGCTGTGGTACTATCGACGACCTGCGCACCAAAGCGGAATTCGTGCGCATCAGCGGCGCGGGCATTCAGGAAAGCCACGTTCACGACGTGACCATCACCAAGGAATCCCCGAACTACCGCATGGGTTCTTAATGATTTTCGCGCCCGGTGCTCTCACCGGGCGCTTTCGTAACTTGCCTCGGAAGTAACGTCAATGACGGACAACATTCATAAACATCGTATTCTTATCCTCGATTTTGGTTCTCAGTACACCCAACTGGTTGCGCGCCGCGTGCGTGAGCTGGGTGTTTACTGCGAATTGTGGGCGTGGGATGTCACCGAAGCGCAGATCCGCGACTTCAATCCAAGCGGTATCATCCTTTCCGGCGGCCCGGAAAGCACCACCGAAGACAACAGCCCGCGTGCACCGCAATATGTCTTCGAAGCTGGCGTGCCGGTGCTTGGCGTTTGCTACGGCATGCAGACCATGGCGATGCAGCTCGGCGGCCACGTTGAAGGTTCTAACGAGCGTGAATTCGGCTACGCGCAGGTTGAAGTGCAGACCGACAGCGCGCTGATTCGCGGTATTGAAGATTCGCTGACCGCAGAAGGCAAAGTTCTGCTGGACGTGTGGATGAGCCACGGCGACAAAGTAACGGCGATTCCGTCTGACTTTGTCACTGTTGCCAGCACCGAAAGCTGCCCGTTCGCGATTATGGCGAACGAAGAAAAACGCTTCTACGGCGTGCAGTTCCACCCGGAAGTGACTCACACCCGCCAGGGCCTGCGTATGCTGGAGCGCTTCGTGCGCGATATCTGCGAATGTGAAGCGCTGTGGACGCCGGCAAAAATTATCGATGACGCTGTTGAGCGTATCCGCCAGCAGGTTGGCGATGACAAAGTGATCCTCGGCCTCTCCGGCGGCGTGGACTCTTCTGTCACCGCGATGCTGCTGCATCGCGCCATTGGCAAAAACCTGACCTGCGTGTTCGTAGATAACGGTCTGCTGCGTCTGAACGAAGCTCAGCAGGTGATGGACATGTTTGGCGACCACTTCGGTCTGAACATTGTTCACGTGGAAGGGGAATCCCGTTTCCTGGCTGCACTGGCCGGTGAGAACGATCCGGAAGCCAAACGTAAAATCATCGGCCGCGTGTTCGTGGAAGTGTTCGACGAAGAAGCACTGAAGCTGGAAGACGTGAAATGGCTGGCGCAGGGCACCATTTACCCGGACGTGATCGAATCCGCTGCTTCGGCAACCGGTAAAGCGCACGTTATTAAATCTCACCACAACGTGGGCGGCCTGCCGAAAGAGATGAAGATGGGCCTGGTTGAACCGCTGCGTGAGCTGTTCAAAGATGAAGTGCGTAAAATTGGCCTGGAACTGGGCCTGCCGTACGACATGCTTTACCGCCATCCGTTCCCGGGTCCGGGCCTCGGTGTTCGCGTGCTGGGCGAAGTGAAGAAAGAGTATTGCGACCTGCTGCGCCGCGCCGATGCGATCTTTATCGAAGAGCTGCATAAAGCCGATCTCTACAACAAAGTGAGCCAGGCGTTCACCGTGTTCCTGCCGGTTCGCTCCGTGGGCGTGATGGGCGACGGTCGTAAATACGACTGGGTTGTCTCGCTGCGTGCAGTAGAAACCATCGACTTTATGACCGCACACTGGGCGCACCTGCCGTACGATTTCCTCGGCCGCGTCTCCAACCGCATTATCAATGAAGTGAACGGTATCTCCCGCGTGGTGTATGACATCAGCGGTAAACCGCCAGCGACGATTGAGTGGGAATGATTTCGCGTCTGGTAACAGCCTGCACGTAAAAGCAGTAAAGTACCTCTAAGCCCGCGTAACTGCGGGTTTTTTTGTTTTTATGTCTGGCACTTTCTGGCAGCTGTTAGCAACGGGAAGCACGGTTTTTTCAATGGAATTTTTGATGGTACTCTCTGGTTTTGAATTCAGGTTTGAAAAAGTACCATGTGATAAATTTCGGTTGAGTTATGGTATTTGTTTTTTATAACTTAATTAAAAACAGATAGTTAAATAACTTTTCTGAATTTTTTACAACATGGTATTTTTTGATAAAGGAAAACAATAAACCATGTTGACTGACACCAGGCTGCGTCACCTTAAGCCGAAGGAGAAACTCTATAAAGTTAATGACCGTGATGGTCTGTATGTTGCGGTCACTCCGGCTGGAACGATCTCATTTCGTTATAACTATTCAATAAACGGAAGACAGGAGACCGTTACTTTTGGCCGCTATGGTGTGGGAGGGATCACGCTTGCAGAGGCGCGTGAACGGCTCAATGAAGCTAAAAAAATGGTTGCCGGTGGAAGATCGCCAGCGAGGGAAAAAGCTAGAGATAAAGCTCGTATCAAAGATGCGGAGACTTTTGGTGCATGGGCTGAGAAATGGTTACGCGGTTATCAAATGGCTGAATCGACGCGTGATATGCGGCGTTCGGTATATCAAAGGGAGTTGAAGTCAAAATTTGCGCAGCAGAAATTGACCGAGATTACACATGAAGACTTACGCGCATTAACCGATAACATTGTCGAGAGAGGGGCACCGGCGACAGCTGTGCACGCCAGAGAGATTGTATTGCAAGTCTATCGCTGGGCTATTGAGCGCGGTCAGAAGGTTGAGAATCCCGCTGATCTGGTACGGCCTGCAAGCATAGCGAAATTTGAGCCTCGTGACAGGGCATTGACGCCAGTTGAAATTGGTCTGATGTATCGGTACATGGAACGGGTAGGAACGACGCCATCAATCAGAGCAGCGGTTAAACTTTTGCTGTTAACGATGGTACGTAAAAGTGAGCTTACTAACGCAACTTGGCACGAGATCAATTTTAGTGAGGCATTATGGACGATACCAAAGGAGAGGATGAAACGACGTAATCCCCATTTGGTTTTTCTTTCCAGACAGGCAATGGATATTATGATTGCTCTCAAAACCTTTGCCGGTAGCTCTGATTTTATCCTTCCTTCGCGGTACGATTCCGATGCGCCAATGAGTAGCGCTACTTTAAACCGGGTTTTGACACTGACGTATCGTCTGGCTCAGAAAGAAGGGGAGTTGTTGCCTAAGTTTGGTCCCCATGACTTACGGCGTACTGCCAGCACCTTGCTACATGAGGCCGGGTACAATACTGACTGGATTGAGAAGTGCCTTGCCCATGAACAAAAAGGGGTACGAGCTGTTTATAACAAGGCAGAATATCGTGAGCAGAGGGCTGAGATGCTACAAGATTGGGCGAATATGATTGATGAATGGACTAGTAAGTAGTTAATAATCAGTAAGTTAAGTGGATATGCTTCTTTTATCTACGCTAGGAGAGCAATTTTAGCCGCTAAAATTTACTGAATCTTTACTGGTTTTATCTGGATTGCATAAAAAGGAAAAATAAAAGTGCCTGAGTTGTCTGTAATTATACAATGGATGAATCAATACCCTAAGACCGGCTGGCTATTGCTGTGTATCTATATTGCACTCGGTGTAGTTCGTCACAGAGTAATTAATGCTGAATCTGGAAGTGTATTTCGTGGACTACTCAATCTTAGGAAGCGCCGGCTAGAGCAAATGCTGACACAGCCATATTTAAATAAAAATGCGGTCCGTCTGGCAAAGCGTGAGCTTCGTCAGCGCAGCCTTTATCGGCTCACAGGCTTGTATAATTATCGGCTGCAGGATTTGGCTGTAATAATGTGTGATCGTTATGGGTTGCGGGCTGGTTATCTCAAGCCGTGGCGTAACTGGCTCGAAGAACGGGATGGACGGATTGTGTTCAACAGGAAATGGCATTGTTTTCGCTGGCGTCTTTTTCTGGTAGGTCAGATTGTAAACACAGTTCTACTAATATTATTCATTATGTATATAGTTTCTCATTCTTCGGCCGAAATGATCGCACCGCTTATGTTACTCTTCATGCTTGTATGGTGGTTTCCTTGGCTAATGATCACCTCGGTACCTACCCCTAGGTGGACTCGCGAAATGGAAGTCTATCTTGAGAAATTTAACGCTGAACAGACTATGGTTTAAACTGTTCTTTGTTACCATGCATTCAGAGTGAATTGTCAGAGTTTTGGAAGATTCCATCCTACGAGTAATACTCACAAGGTAATTCACATAATCAATAGGTTAAGTCATAAGCTTCTTGACCCTACATGAGAAGACGAATTTTAGCTGCTAAAATTTTGGGCATATTTGGACTTAAATGCCACCGACATGATTCTAATAATTAAGCCAGTACCTAATGAGCCAAGATAAGACAACTGTAAACGCCCCTTGGCTTAGACTTGCTTTCAGGAAAGCGAATGCTTTTTATGGTCAGGGACAAGTAAGGGGATGAACCATTGCATAACCATAAAACCAATTCGTTCTATGTCATTACAGATCGGTTTCAGTGATTTACTGGTGAGGTAGTATCACTGTGATCCGTTTTGCATAACGCTTACAGCTGCGCTACAAACAATAAACTATAATACTGTATTTTCAAAATCATCAATTTGAAGCAGGGTAATCGCGAAAAACCCTCGTAAGTGGCTGGTTGTAATTCAATAAAGTGGATGATATTAAGATTTAAACTGCCACCATAATAGCTCGTGGATATACTATTTTAAATATAAAATTCTTTCCTCACAGACGCTAAGGCCTTGGACACAGCCTGCTTTGTCATAGTTGTGTAGTGATTTTTTTCTAAAACCTGTGCGGTTTCAAACTGGTTAAAACCTTGGTGTTTTAATATGATTATTTTTTTCTTAGTATCAGTGAATTTGGAGTCAACCATTCGTCTGGCGATATTCCTAAGTTTATCTAGATCTGCTGGGGTTAAAGTTTGACCCTGCATCCACTCATGAAAATATGTATCAATCAATATATCCCCTGTGTTTGCGTTAGCTTTATGCGGTTTAGCGCATTGCCGTCTAAGCCTTATTAATTCTTTATTGAACTGTTCGAGAGACCGCTTTCCTTGTCTGTATTTGGGATTCCATAGACCATTGGTGAGTTTGGGCCTATGGTCAGAACAATATCGATGACTAAGGACCTGTTTTTCATGAACGGGGAACTCATTATCGTTAGCAACAAATTCTGATATCTCACTGATCAACTTGGAAAATTCGGTTAGATTACCGCAGAACTCGCAATAACCGAGCTTACGCTGTGAATTTATAGTTACTCCTTTTGCAGGAGAGGACTTCTTCGGCCGCTTGGATGCGCACTCACTGACTAATTCAATAAGAGACTCAATCGTAGCGGTAAAGCATTTATCAAGAGAATTTTGTTGATCTAAAGTCAGAACGAAATTACGCAAAAGAAGTCTTTGTGCCTGTACTACGACGTTTAAGCCCACTTTTTTAAGTACATCACTAAATCCTAGATTTACTCCAGAAATGTAGTCTTTATAACTTGGTGGCAGGGAATTTACATAAGCAGCTACTGCTGGATCAATAACTTCCTGTATGAGACGCAGTATTGGATACCTCCGTGAAAATATGGAGTACGGATAACTACGCTCTACAAATAATTTAATTGCAGCTGCAACTGTGAGGTCACAGCCTTCCCAGATAGTAATTTTCATGTCAACCATTTTAGCCAATGAATAGGTTTTAGCAAGTGGTAATGCTTGGCATTGTATAGGCCTGATTGGAAACAGGAGGAAGGCAGATGCAAACAAAGGCACATAGCACGCTCATTAACAGAAAAACACTTCTGGAAATGATCCCATTGTCAGCCCGCACCATTTATAACCTTGAACAGCGAGGCGAGTTTCCTCGCCGTATAGCACTTACTAGCCGAAATGTAGCATGGCAGTTATCCGAAGTAGAACAGTGGATTGCGGATCGTAAATCAGCAATGTTTAAAGCGGCCAGACCCGGTGTTGTTTTAGGTAGGTAACAGCAATGTCATTGAACATAATGGAAGCATTTGAAGTTAAGCCGCAACCAATTGATTACGTCTTGCCTAATTTGGCTATTGGTACTATCGGAGCGATTGTTTCTCCGGGAGGCGTTGGAAAGTCAATGCTGGCATTACAATTGGCTGTGCAGATTACTTGTGGTGTAGATCTTTTAAACTTTGGTGAATATCCGACTGGGTTGGTGGCATATTTACCTGTGGAGGACTCTGAAACCATCGTTCACCATCGTTTATATGCTTTGGGAAAATATCTAACAGCACGTCAGCAGCAGATTGTAGCCGATAAGCTACTGGTCGAACCTTTGGTAGGGAAGTGTCCAAATATTTTCTTGCCGGATTGGAGCAACTTGATCAATGAAGTTTCAAAAGGTAGACGTTTAATAATTTTGGATACTCTTCGCCGTTTCCACCAGGAGGATGAGAATAATAGCGCAGCAATGTCCAAAGTCATCGGAAAACTAGAAGGTATTGCTGCTGATACTGGATGTTCGATTATATTTCTACACCATTTAAACAAAGGCGCTGCCACGATGGGTGTTGGTGATATACAGCATGCAAGCAGGGGTAGTAGCGTCCTGGTTGATAATATACGGTGGCAATCTTATCTGGCGGGCATGACCGCCTTAGAAGCGAAGACGTATGGTATTTCTGATGATGTTCGAGGTCAATTTGTTAGATTTGGAATAAATAAAGCAAATTATGGAGAACGTGCGCCAGATTGTTGGTTACAGAGACATGAGGGGGGAGTATTAAGGATAACACAACTCAATTCGAAGAATAAAAAACAAATAGCTAAAGAATGTATGTCTTCATGGAGTGGTGCAGAAAATGATAACTGGTAATAAAGTTACACCTACTAGTACTGCTTTGCAGGCTAGAGTCATTCTGTACCAACCAAGTCAACGTCCCTTGACGCTGAAGGGGCAGTGGATGGAGACTAGTTTTGGTCGTTGTCGAGTTACCGGAAGACTAGGACAACGTCATGCGGATATTGTGGAAACAATGCTCTATGTGGCCGAGAAACGTCGAGAAATTTCTGATGGAGGAATCGAGTTATTAGTAGATCCAGCGAAAGTACGCCGAACTCTATCCGATGCACAATACAGTTATGATCGAATTAAAAAACTACTCGTTGATCTACGAGTGGCGACTGTTGAAATAGTAACACCAGATTTAGAAAAAAACGGTTATTGCATTCTAGGCGGTTTAATTGACCATGTCGTACCCTCACCAATGACCAGGCGTAATCCTCTAACTGGTGGTGAACGTAACCTATGGAGAGTACGCTTGGGTGTTGCATTGGTAATGTTGTTGAAGCGAGATTTGCATTTTCATCATGATCCTGGTCCTATTGCTCGTCTCCAGCATGGTATTAGTCAAGCAGTTGCACGTCATATATTAACACATAAGCACGATCCTAAAGGCGGCTGGCATATTGATACATTAATTTTAGCTGTCAGTGGTGAAGGTACTAATAATATGACATTACGTAACTATCGGAGGAGATTAAAAGAAGATAGCAAACAATTTCTAGCGATTGGCATTGAGATACAAAATTCTAGGATAAAACGAGCTACAACGGCCCGGTAGCGTGTCGTTACGGCCCGGCGATGTGCTGTAACGGCCCGCCAGTGTGCTACAGAGGCCTGATTTTTTAACTCCTTTGCAGGTTATTCAGGATCAATCAGTATATTCAGGCTTTGAAATCACCTGCCTGAGCAGGCGCTTTCAAATCTATAATCGGCCAAAGGCCGATGGTTGTACGCCAGAAGAAGAGATTACTTACACGCTTGGCATATTAATACTTGAGTTAGATTTTATGACATATGAGGTACACCCTTGGCTTTATGCATAGGGAGGCAGATTTTAGCCGCTAAAATCTGCAATGCACATGCTTAG
This sequence comes from Kosakonia pseudosacchari, assembly GCF_015167415.1. Taxonomy (NCBI): domain Bacteria; kingdom Pseudomonadati; phylum Pseudomonadota; class Gammaproteobacteria; order Enterobacterales; family Enterobacteriaceae; genus Kosakonia; species Kosakonia pseudosacchari. The sequence continues at coordinate 3,539,440 of NZ_CP063425.1, read as the reverse complement.
ACAAGGTAAGTAAAAAAGTGTATGAGAAAATAAAAAACTTCTTACGATATATCGAAACATAAATACAGTGTGGACGTCCATTTATAACTACTAAAGGTCATTTTCAAAAGGGAGAAATATAGTTTCCTTGCAAAAAACACATTTGCTGCAGATCTTTACTCGAGTAATCCTATATTAATACGCTAAGAAAACACATCCTGTACACTGAAATACACATTGTCTTGCAAAGATATACAACGGCAATTGTAGGGCAGGACATGTAAAGTAGGCCCACCGCTACGGTGTTCCAACTTTACCACTCCCTATTCGCCGCATCGCGGCTCAAGGGCGTCCTGCTCTGCGAGGCTGCCAGGCTACCGCCTGTATGGAGAGCTATATGAAAGTTACTCAGACTAGAAAAAATAGTACGCCAATAAAAGTTTATTGTTTACCCGAAGAAAAAGTTCTCATCCAAGAAAATGCAGAAGCATCTGGATTAAGTGTTGCCTGTTTTGTTCGTAGAGTTGCAATGGGTTATCAGGTTGATTCTATCGTAGATATAAAACAGGTTAATGAACTTAGTCGAGTAAACGCTGATCTTGGAAGACTTGGAGGATTACTTAAATTATGGCTCACAAATGATCCTCGAACAGTTGATTTTTCACCCACACTGATAAGAACCTTGCTTGCGAAAATAGAATCAACTCGGCAAGAACTAAGGAACATTATGGATAAAATCTTGGATAAATAAATGTGTGGTTTCCTATATACCTGCATCTGTTAACAGACAGAGTGTTAAAGATTACTAATCTGTTGAATAAGAGGTGAGAAAATGAATTTAATGTTCCGATTGGTTTCATCACAAAGAGGGATTTTAGCCGCTAAAAAAGCTTTAATAGTTCCTTTCGTGGCGTCCGTCATGGCATTACCGGTGAAGGCCGGAATTCCCGTTATTGATGGCACCAATGTGGTTCAGACCACAATCAGCGCAGTTAACAACGTTCAGGCTGTGGCTAAACAAATCCAGCAGTACCAGACGCAGCTGCAGCAGTATGAAAACATGCTGCAGAACACCGTAGCTCCTGCGGCCTATATCTGGGACCAGGCAAATTCAACAATTAATAAATTGTTGCAGGTGCAGGATACCCTTAATTACTACAAGAATCAGGCCGGGAGTCTCGATGCGTACCTGAAACGATATCAGGATGTTAACTACTACAGGACATCACCTTGCTTTAACAGCAATGTTAAATGTACCTCGTCTGAAATTAGCGCATTGCGTGAAGCTGAACAGAACAGTTCAGGGGCACGTAAAAAGGCCAATGACGCGCTATTTAAGGTAATTGACGAACAGCAGAACACCCTGCAGAGCGATGCTGATAACCTTGCAGATTTGCAAACTCAGGCAACCGGCTCACAAGGGCAAATGGAAGCTATTCAGGCCGCTACCCAGCTTGCCAGCGCGCAGACAAACCAGTTACTGCAAATCCGCTCGCTTCTGATAGCTCAACAAAACGCTGCGGCAACACTGGCACAGGCTCAGGCCGATAAAGAAGCCCAACAAATAGCTGCTGATGAGAACGTATTAGCTGGGCAGAACACACCAAGCCCGAAGCGAATTTGGTGAGGAACAACTGAATGAAAAATAAAATTATGATGGTTTTTATTATAATCATTTCAATGATTATATGTTCTTGCGAAAAAAAAGATAACGATTGCTCATCGATGCCAGATAATAAATTTGATGCACATAGATCCGATAAGTGTGCATTGCGTAGTAATAACAATCCAAGCCCTAAACGAGAATGGTAATCATGAAAATAGTAAGTAAGCTCACCTTTTTAGGTATCATAATTTTCTTTTCTATAAATGCCTATGCTGGTCAATTAGATAGTAGCGGGCTACTTGATTCTTTATTAGATAAGTTTCAACAAGTAGCCAGTACATGGACAACAGTAATTGCTGACTATGCAAATTGGCTCTTCTGGGGGCTGGTATTAATAAGTATGGTTTGGACATTTGGTATGATGGCGATGCAAGGGGAAGGGTTGACAGGCGTACTTGCTGAAATAGTTCGCTTTTTTGCCGTCATTGGTTTTTTTTATTATCTTTTAATCAACGGCCCATCCATATCGCAATCCATAATTAATTCAATGAGGCAACTTGCAGCAAACGCTTTAGGAATAAGTACTGGTATTTCGCCCTCAAGCATAGTTGATATGGCGTTTGCGATATTAACAAAGGTCAGTTCAGCCGCATCAATTTGGTCGCCAATGATATCCACCATTATGATAACAGTCGCGATAATCGTTTTGGTAGTGATGTCCCTTATAGCGATAAATATGCTAATCATGTTGGTTTCTGCATGGGTGTTATGTTATGCAGGAGTTATATTGCTTGGATTTGGTGGTTCGAAATGGACCTCTGATATAGCAATTAATTACTTACGAACTGTTTTATCGATTGGCATTCAATTATTCACGATGACATTAATTATTGGGATTGGACAATCATTTATAGATCAATACTTTTCTCTTATTAAAGATGATGTTCCTGATCTTAATAGTCTTATCGTTTTGCTTCTGGCGTCAATTATCCTGTTAGTATTAACGAATAAGCTACCACTGTTGTTATCAGGTGTTGTAGGAGGGGCTTCTTTACAAGGGATTGGTGGATTTGGGGCGGGTATGATTACTGGCGCTGCCGCTACTGCCATCAGCGGTGTTGGAGCAATGGCAATGGGGGCATCAGCTCAAGTCAGCGGCGGAGCCTCTGCATTAAAGGCAGCGTTCGAGTCTGCGCAAGCTGCCATGGCCGAGGAATCTGGTTCAGGCGGTGGAGGCGGTTCCGGTGGAGGATTTGGCGGCGGGGAAGATACCGGTTCTGTAGATACTTCTGGAGGCCAACCCTCAGGCAGTTCCGGTGGTTCGTCAGCATGGAGCAGTTCAGTTAGCGCCAGCGGAGGAAGTCAGGGGTTTGCTTCATTCTCACGAGCTGGCCGCATGGCAAGCCATATGGGAAGCATCATGGCCAACGGAGCTGCTGAGTACCAGAAAATGAAGCGAAGTAGCAATTCTTCTCGTGTCCAACAAACTATTGGAGGGGAGTTGGCGACTCAGATACGTAAGCAGACAGCTACTCATCGGGATAACCGCGAACATGATGATTTTGCCGATGATAGCTTATCGGGTAATAATAAATCTTGAATCACGTGCGTCAGTTAACGAGGTAGCGTGAGCTGACGCTTTCACTGTGCGAACTTTACTCCTGCAATTCAAAGGAAAAACATGTCCAGGACTCCCTATACACGGTTACGTATTGAGGGCTTCCGCAAAGCAGAGGCTTCCCTGAGACTTGAAGGAATGGACCCCAGTGGTACGCCACTGTACGAGTCCATTAAGGCACGTATTATTTCAGGTGAGCTTACGTATGAGCAGGGGCGTTCAGAGATTCTTGCATACTACACAAAAGCAGATACCGCCGGTCCTGTGACAGTAGGAGAAATTCTGACAGAAGAATTTTTGAAACCGCTGAACATGTCTAATGATGAACTGGCGGAAGCTATGGGTAGCTGCAAGCAGTATATTGACGATATTCTCTGCGGCTTGCGTCGTCTTACAAATGACGATACTCGCATTCTTGCTGCCGTATTTGGTACTGATGAGGATTTTTGGAGCAATCTGCAGAAGTTGCAAGATCAACAGAAGGAACGACGGAAGTAATCCATCGGTGGCTACGCCATATGTCATGAACCAGTTGCCCCTCAAGTGTCATAAAAGCACTCGTTCCTGTTTGGGGCTGTTCAGTAATAAATAACACAGGTCATAGGCTTGTGGAATTACTATACCCACCTAAGAAGCTATTGTTTTATAAAGGTATACAGGGCTTTGTACCTGTGTGTCTGGACGCATCAATTCGTGTTAGTATATCAGTCAATTTTTTCGGAGATATTAGTGAATCCCTGCATTTGATATCATCCGCATTTCTACCGTCGATTAGTTTTGGGACTTGTATCAAGCAAACCAAATGCAGTGTGAACTAGCTAAAACAGATGTGGGTCCGAGTGATATCAACTCGTGCACGTGGGCGGTCATTAGCTAAGAGCCAATGTTAGATGGCCGTAGGGTATGCGAGAACGAAGTTCTGCTTTGCTATCCAGATATTCTGGTGGCCAATCTAGCCAGATCCATGGCTCGCCCCGAACCACCCTTTACAAGTATGTCGGCGTTATAACGCCGCCCCAATGAGGACTTTGGATGACTCAACAACAAGACGCCGCTGATAGCGTGCGCAGCAAGGTCGCTCCTGGAGCTATAGCAGTACCTGTATGTCCCGTCACATCAGCGATAGAGTTATTGGCGACAGAGGGGGGGCTCGAAGCCAGGGGGGCCATTTTCACGCGCTCTGAGGTGGTGGATTTCATTCTCGACTTGGCTGGTTACACAGAGGATCAACCGCTTTATAAGAAGAGAATTTTAGAGCCATCATTTGGTGCTGGGGACTTCCTATTACCTATCATCGAGCGGTTATTGGCTGCATGGCGGGTGGCGAGGCCAAACGGTTCAGCTTTAGGGGAATTGGCCGATGCAATCCGGGCTGTGGAATTGCACCACGAGACCTTTTATAGCACCCAGGCAGCAGTTGTCGAACTGCTGAAGCATCAAGGCATCTCTTCGAATGATGCTAATGCCTTGGCTTGTTGTTGGCTGTCGCAAGGCGATTTCCTGCTTACTCCTTTGGAGGGGGAATTCGATTTCGTCATTGGTAACCCACCATACGTCCGTCAGGAGTTAATCCCCGCACCATTACTTGCTGAATACCGCTGTCGTTACAAGACAATGTTTGATCGTGCAGATATTTACATTCCATTCATCGAGCGATCTCTGTCGGTTTTGTCGGATGGTGGCAGCCTAGGTTTCATTTGCGCGGATCGCTGGATGAAGAATCGCTATGGGGGACCGCTTCGCAGCCTTGTTGCTGAGAGGTTCCACCTAAAAGTTTATGTCGATATGGTGGATACTCAGGCCTTTCACTCCGATGTGATTGCCTACCCAGCAATTACTATCATCAGCCGTGAAATGCCGGGGCCAACTCGCATTGCTCACCGGCCAGCTATTGACCGGGTAACACTGACTGAATTGTCTGGTCTGCTCACAGCCCACTCTCTTCCTAAGGAAGTCGGACCGACGCGTGAGCTTGCTCAAGTGACCAATGGTTCGGAGCCGTGGTTGCTGGAATCATTCGATCAAATGGCGCTTATTCGCCGTTTGGAAAGAGACTTTCCCCTGCTTGAAGAGGTAGGGTGCAAGGTCGGGATTGGTGTTGCGACAGGTGCGGACAAAGCGTTTATCGGAGATTTTGAAGCACTCAATGTTGAGCAAGACCGGAAAGTGCCGCTGGTAACAACCAAAGACATCGTGAGCGGTGAAGTTGAGTGGCGTGGTCTGGGGGTTATCAACCCCTTTACTGAGCAAGGCGGGTTGGTCGAACTTGGTGAATATCCACTCTTGCGAAGCTATCTTGAAGCAAGACGTAGTGTGATTGCTGGACGTCATTGTGCGCAGAAAAACCCGCTCAAGTGGTATCGCACGATTGATCGCATTACTCCGAAATTGGCCGCGAGGCCAAAGCTTTTGATCCCTGATATCAAGGGGCAGGCTCATATCGTTTATGAAGGTGGCGAACTATATCCTCATCACAACCTCTATTACGTCACCTCAGATGATTGGGACTTGCGTGCCCTTCAGGCAGTACTACTGTCTGCCATCAGCCGCTTATTTGTGGCGACATATTCAACGAAAATGCGGGGGGGATTCATGCGTTTTCAGGCGCAGTACCTTCGCAGAATTCGTATTCCGTCTTGGGCTGACGTGCCTAAAATGCTACGCCACGAGTTGGCTGAGGCGGCTATCAAACGGGACATTCAGGCCTGTAATCGGGCGGTGTTTAAGCTTTATGGTCTGAATCAGGAAGAACAATCATCCCTTGGGGGAAATGGAGAATAAATGGCGCTCGATCTCGTTGATTATGAAAAGAAAGCCCGCGAAGCCGTAAAGGCATTTTGGGGCAACCGTGAAGCAGCAAGACAAAAGCAAATTGAGTCGGGTAAGGCCGACCAAGGCGAACGTGCGGGTGTCACTGCTGGAAAGAATATGGACGGGTTCTTGGCCTTGGTGCTAGACCTCATAAAGGCTAATGGACTAGCCCATGCTGAGATTTACCAGAACCGGGCGATGTTGACCCTTCCCGGATATTTCCGCCCAACTAAGCTGTGGGATCTATTAGTTATCTACAAAGGAGAATTGATTGCAGCAATTGAGCTGAAAAGCCAGGTAGGACCCTCGTTCGGCAATAACTTTAATAACCGAACTGAAGAAGCAATCGGGACGGCCCATGATTTATGGACAGCCTTCCGCGAAGAAGCTTTTGGGAAGCAACCGCGTCCATTTGTAGGGTGGATGATGATGGTTGAAGATGCACCGGAGTCTCGCAAGCCCGTTCGCGACTCGTCGCCACATTTTCCTGTGTTTGATGAATTCAAGGGAGCATCATATCTCAAGCGGTACGACCTGTTGTGTCAGAGGCTGGTTCAAGAGCAGCTTTACACGACCGCCGCTGTCATCGCAGCGGAGCGCGGCGCGGTAAATACTGGTGATTTCACTGAGCTATCGTCCATGACCAGTCTCAGGGCATTCGTATCTGCACTGGCTGGTCACATAGCGGCAGAGGCTGCTCGGTTGGGCTGAGATAGAAGCATCTCTGTTGGAGCATAGCTGGTTTGAATGTCGAAAGTGGGAAAAGTTGTTCTTAAAGGGGGTGGAATATTCAATATTTACTGTTGAATTAAGGCTGCGAAGTAACAGCTTTTTACGGACCGCCCTTTAAGTGGTTAAACTTGCTTCTGTTTTTAGGACAAGGTACGTGCTTTAGCTGATGCCATAGAGGTTAAGGAGTTAACATGCCGGCAATAAAAAAAATCGTGATCAAAAATTTCAAAAGAATTGCCGACCTGACCCTTGAGTTCGACCCTGGCAAGAACATACTGATCGGCGACAACGAAACGGGTAAAAGCAGCGTGCTATTGGCATTAGATCTGGCACTTAGCGCAAGCCGCAGTCGAGTTGAAAACATAGGCTATGAAGCCCTGCTGAATCAGGGGGCGGTGCAGAATTTCTTGGCAGGGCCAGCAAGACTGGATTTGCTTCCAGAAGTCATCGTGGACGTTTTTCTGGAAGAGGGGGACGATCAAGGTTTTTACGGTACCCAAAACGTTCTTGGAATACAGACAGATGGCCTGCGCATGGCGATTGTCCCCTTGATCGAAGAGTTCGGCCAGACAATTGTCGATCTGCTCAAAGCAAACAAGGACAGCTTTCCTTTTGAATATTACAGTGTCAAGTTCTCAACGTTCGCCGGGGCACCTCACGTCAGCTACCGGCGTCCGGTCAAACACCTGATGATCGATAGTTCTCGTATCGACAGTGAATACGCCGCTCGTGAATACACCCGAACACTGTTCGGATTCCATGTCAATGCGCCGGATCGCTACCGCCTCGAAAATCGCTATCGGCAAGGCAAAGAAGCTTTCAGTCGAGAGAGTCTGAAGGAATTGAACAATGCGCTCGGTGATTATCAGTTTTCCTTGAGAACAAGTTCTCGCGCCAACCTTGAAACCGACTTGGTGATCACTAAAGACGGCATCCCTATTGAGAATCGTGGCAAAGGTGAACAGTGCTTTATCAAGACTAATTTCGCCCTGAAGAAATATGAGGAAAAAGGGAGCTTGAACGCGCTCCTACTGGAGGAGCCCGAGAACCATCTAAGCCACACGAATATGAAACGCTTGGTTGAAAGACTGGCTGATACGACGGGCACTCAGCTGTTCATTACGACGCACAGTAGCCATATCTGTGCTCGGCTCGATCTACGCCACGCGTTACTGCTTGGAGCAGGGGGGGCGGGACGCTTGAAATACCTGTCGGAGCCCACCGCAAACTTCTTTATGAAAGCGCCCGATAACAATGTGCTTGAGCTCGCTCTCTCCAAGAGAGTCATATTGGTCGAGGGGGATGCAGAATTTATCCTCATGGAGCACTTCTACAAGCAGTTGGCAGGCCATCCTCCTCAGGTTGATAATGTGCACATCATCTCGATCGGTGGTACGAGCTTCAAACGCTACCTGGAGCTCGGAAAGCTCCTGAGTATCAGGATCGCCGCAATTCGGGATAACGACAGCGATTACCAACAGAACTGTGTAACGAACTACGAAGGTTACCTGTACGAATCGGCCCAGATCTTTGCCGATACAAATCCTGACCGAAGCACCTTTGAAATAGGTCTCTACAGAGACAATCAGCATCTATGCGACGACCTTTTCGCTGCAGGTCGAAAAAAACTGACCGTTCAAGAGTACATGTTAAAAAATAAAGCGGATGCTGCTTTCGAGTTGCTAACTAAGAAGTCCGCTGAGCTGATCGTCCCGAAATATATACAGGATGCGATTGGGTGGATAAGAGCGTAATTTTTTCCGTCGCAGGATCTGGAAAAACCAGTCTGATCATTGAAAGGCTCAGCTTTGAGCAGCGGGCATTGATCGTCACTTACACGGAGAACAATCACCGGCACCTGCGCAACAGGATCATCCAGAAGTTCGGGATGATCCCACCCAACATTACACTCACTACGTACTTCTCATTCCTGCATGGATTCTGTTATAGGCCTTTGATGCAATTGAAGCTAGGGACCAGAGGTATAAATTTCAGGCGTCCGCCCAATAGACATTTCCGCTTAGACGATTTCAATCGGTATCGCGATGGCAGCGGGAGGCTCTATCACTGCCGCCTCGCCAAACTGCTACAGGTCGTAGGGGTTATACCGGATGTGCGTGCTCGCCTGGAGCGCTTTTACGACCACCTCTACGTTGACGAGGTACAGGATTTTGCGGGCCACGACTTCAACCTGCTGCTGGAGGTTTCACAAGCGAATATTGGTGTAACGTTCGTCGGTGACTTCCACCAACATACCTTTGATACCAGTAGAGACGGTACGATAAACAACAACCTCCACGACGATGTTGTCCGTTACGAGAAACGCTTTCGTGATGTCGGCATCACGGTAGACAAGGAAACCTTGAGCTGTAGCTGGCGATGCACAAAAATGGTCTGCGACTTCATTAGTGCAAAGTTACAAATCCCTATGGGTGCTCATGAGCAAAGGGTCAGCCGGATCATTACGGTTGATGACCAAGAGCAAGCGAGCTTGTTGCACGCTGATCCCACCATTGTGAAGCTGTTTTTGAGCGAACACTACAAGTACGGCTGCTACTCAGAGAACTGGGGAGCGAGCAAGGGCATGGATCACTTTAATGATGTTTGCGTTGTGATGGGACCGGGTATCTGGAAAGACTATTTAGCAGAAAGGCTACACGAAGCAAATCCGCAAACGCGCAACAAGTTGTACGTTGCCTGCACTAGAGCGCGTGGTGACCTGTATTTCATGCCCGAGAAGCTATTGAAAGCATTTAAACAGAGGTAATAGCCGGTTGCATCGTTGAATCGGTTCAAACATCGGTTGCTAAGTGATGAAGGCTTTTGGCCGGTTTCTATCAATCGTGACATATGGTGGCGGGCAGAAACGGGCGGACATGTAGTGGCCTGAGCAGGCTATTTTAGGCATGAGAGCATCTACGGGCGAGGGCGATTGATGAAGACTGTTGTCACGATGTGGCAATGGAAGAGCTCTTCAAGGCCGATTTTCTTATGCTGTGGAGCTGCTGGTTGGGATTGCTCGTCAGCTTATGTAGGTGAGTTGGTCATCTTGGAGAGGCAGCAATTGGCAGCCTTTGCCCTGATAGAGGTTAATCCGATATTCTTAAATGTTTTTACTGTGCATAGCACTTTTCATAGCTTTTCGATTGCGGTTTATATTAACTCCCTGTTTAATAATAACTGAATCGCCACGGATAATTTAGACACTTCTGAGCCGTTGATAATAATTTTCATATTCCGTCGTTGGCATCTGATTACTCGAACCATGCTGACGCTTACTGTTATAAAAAATTTCGATATAGTCAAAATTCAGAGATCATCTTGGCGAGACAGTCGTTTTTTTTGAAAACGCGAGGGTTGGGTGGGCAGTTGACCCCCATCTTCCTATCAAATGCGGCCAAATCATAAAAGGAGTCAAAAGAATTTCATGAAGAAAAAGCTGCAATTGGCACTCAACAAGTACAAGCCGATCCCTCCTAAACTTCAAGGGGAGAGCGAAGAGAGTCCGAAAACGATTATTGATCTGGACCTTGCCGCTCTCTATCACCACTTTTACTTGGACACCTACGGCACTCAGCCCCCGAATCCGGATCCTGCCCAGTTTGAGCACATGAGATTCCTAGTGCCTGACGATGAGCTTCGATTTCAAGGTGAGGGGGTGGGCGCTTCAACCAATGCCAAGCGAGCCAAATCCAGCGAGATGGGGCAGGCGTTCTGTCGCTGGTTCCTGCATGAGCATTTGGGGATTAAATACTTCGCACATTTGGATCGTTTGATCGATGACACAAGCGAGAATTTGCATGGATTTACTTTAGAGCGTACCGCACCAGGCGATATGCCTGACTACCTGTGCAGTGACGGGGCAGGCTCCGTCGTACTTGCAGAGGCCAAGGGACGCTATACTTCGGTGGGGTTCAACACGAAACAGTTTGGAGATTGGCGGAAACAGTTCACGCGGGTTCGGGTGTTGGACAGCAAGGGCGAGGCTGTTTGGGTAAAAGGCCATATCGTGGCCACTCGCTTTGCAACCGAATCCACACCCAAGGTTCAGACCAAGTTGTTTGCAGAAGACCCAATCACAGAGGGCCGGAAGCCTTTATCAGGAGAAACTGCACGCAGCCTCTCCGGACAAATAATCTGCAGCCATTACGGTAATGCGCTGATGAAAATCGACCAACCTCTTTTGGCTCTCGCCATTAGAAGATCAAGGCGTTTGGAGTCGCAAAGCAGAATTCCAGTAACCCTCTGGAAGTTCGCATTTGATGACCAACAGCGATACTTCGTTGGGGGCTATTACGCAAATGATACCAACGAGCCGTTAATTGACTTAGAAAATGGGCAGGCCACACACCGCAGCCGTGATCCCTTCAGGTTAGGTGTGCACTCGGGGACGTTCGTGGGTGTTGAGCTTTCGGTCTTCGAGCATCTGGTAAAGGTTGCTCGGGGTGATGCTCGTCTGTTGGATGGCCTACCGGAGGTCGAGCCCATTAGGGAGATTTACAGCGGAATAAGCATGTTGCGAGACGGCTCAATTGTTGGACCTTTGTCAATGTTCATACCTGTCAGCTTAAATAACTATTAAGCGTGAGTTGCCAGCGCTAAAGGTCCTTGTTCGAACGGCTGATGATGGCCGATTGGAGCCGATCCCAAAAGGTGTCTAACAGTTACAAGCGGTCACCTTGTGTCTAGGATATATACTTTGGCGTAGCAGCTCATGGGATCACAGACTAAATAGCTGGGTATTTCAGCTCGCTCAGACCGCATGAATATAATGGTGGATTACCACTAAACTAATCGGAAAAACGATACAGGAAAAAAACGATACAGGAAAAACTCTATAGCGGTGGCCAGTTGTAGTTGGCCACTACATAATGATATGACTGACCGACGAGTCGTTATATTAAATGTTATGCCCCTTGAGTAGACTTCTATGACACATATTGCAGTAAGAAAGATGATTGGCAGCCAAAATAGGTATGCCAATCGCAACTGGTGGTACGAGTTTCAGGAGATACCTGGCTTCGCTGAAGAGTCAGATGTTCAGGTACGTTCAAGCGAGCTATTGCAGCAGTTTTCAACCATAACGAAGAAATGGAGTTCAGAACTAAATTCGGAATGGACGGTAAGAATATTTTTTGCAGCAAAGATGGTTTTGGCCTCTTCCGTTATGGCACAGAGTTTGAAGTACGCTGAGGAAAATAACCTGCGCCCTGTGGTCTCATATCTGAGTTATTACACGGTCATGCATGCATTGCGCGCTATTCTTTTGACAAGCCCGCAAGTTAAATGGAACAACGGAGAAATTCTCCAAACGACCCACACAAAAACGATCAATATCGCTTGCGATGCATTAGCACATTTCAATAAGGAGCTTGCGAGTCAGGTAAAGAGTTCAACGATTCATCTAAAAGCCTTCAGAGAGCTTATTTCTTACCGCGCACCATCGAGTGGTGACAACTTCGAAAAACCAGACTTTGATGTGTACAGATTCTGCCGACTTTTTCTTGAGGTGGCACAGCTTCAGTCTGAGCTACTTGAAGCATCCATCGGAAAGCATGTAACTAACTCATTCGAACTTGAACAAGACTTTACTCAACATGTATACGACATTGAGATCGATGGAATTCACTTCCATGACAAGGAGGATTGGTATCGGATTGGGTATTTAGCCAGAAAGCATCCAGCACCAACAAACATTCTTCACATAATGTCAGAAGGGCATGTGGAAGACTTTTTTGGCTCATGGTGCCCAGAGGAGGAAACTCCTAATGCTTTTAACCCCGATGACGATTGGCGCATACTCTTCGAGGTCCCCTAATGGGAGGGCATACATTTCATTCAAGCCAATCTGCTTAAGCAGGCGGAGTAATTCAAACGATAGCCGTCTGCTTCTAAACCCTCGATTTCAGCTTCGGGCTGGACTCGGTCGTTCACCCAAAACGTGAGTAGTCGCTTCTGGCTCGCAATCGGACGTCCGGACCGGAACGACCGCTCCTCCAGGTCTGCCATCCCTGTCGCTGGTAACGAACTTCTACTCCCTGCCTAGTCTGGACTTCGTACCTTTATGCGCGCCGCGCTGTTGGCGGAATCATGAGATTATTTGCCGACCATAAGGTGGGCCACGTTGCGTTACGATTCAGCCTTGCTCCCATGCGCATATTCATGTCATGGTATTTTTCATGGCATTGTAATGTGATTTATTTTCAATCCATTGTTTTATAATAATTTTATATATGTATATATGATTGAGTGGGAATAAGATTCAGATCCTGCTGAAGATATGAAATATAAAGCCCGCGAAAGCGGGCTTTTTTGTTTTTGTATATGATCTTTTTGCGGTATTTGTTGGCGATCAATTAAATATTTTTATCCCTTTGAAGGGGACAATCATATAACTTCCATCAAGTATATTTCTTATCATAACCTGGAGATGCTTCGTATTTATCTGATGTGACTATTTAACAATATAAGTATTGAAATCAAAGTTAGTTTTATAAAAAATTATTTAAACATTATTTTAATGTTTATTATAAACAGTTGAGTCGGGCGCTATATCAAAAAGGTTAATTTTGAATTTTAACTCATTTGTCTTTTTTCTAATTTGGGAAATCTATCACCTGTGCCTAATTATCTGCTTCTAAATTATCAACCTCTTATATTTCACCCTTGTGCGTAAATTCCATTTTTTGCCCTCCATTTGATGCAATAAAGTGTGCATTTTTTGTTCGGCTTCGACTCGTCGCGCAGATGAATAGTTATTTCCAGGAACTACATATTTGAAACGCTAGTTTGAATAAATTGGTGAATCCTAAGCATATTTTCTTTCTCACAAGCACCCTCTTTCTAACTCTTTGATTCAAATATGTAATGTGATTTAAATTAAATTTTAACGCCAGATTGCCGATAAGTTGTCTTCGGTATGCTCCTTTCAGCGGGGGCAGAAATTTATGAAATAACCTCAACCCAGGGTAATAAATATGTCAGTTAGGCGTTTCTCATTTCTCGTTTTTAGCCTGTTACTTTGTATCTTTCTCATCAGCTCTGCCTCCAACCTTTGGTCACTGACCCGCAGCAACGAGTCGCTGGATAATGTGAACAAAGAAATTCGCGTCGTGCTGTCGGTGATCGATCCGATTAACCATAGCCGCACACTGCGTGTGCGTCTGATGGAAGCCATGATTAACGCCTCCCTGGGCGACAAACAGAAAGCGGATGCGTCGCTTGAGAGCGCGAAAGCGGTGATGCAAAAAGCGACCGATGCGTTCAACAATTACAAGGCTGCGCCACCTGTCGCGGGTGAAGAGGCGTTGTCCGCGCCTTACAGCCAGGCGTGGCAAACGTATGTAGATCAAGGGTTGCGACCATTGATGGACGCCGCAAGCAACAACGACACGGCGCGTTTCAACCAGCTCGTCAGCACCACGATCCCGCAGCTTGATCGTCAGTTTGAGATCACACTCGATAACCTGCTGGCCTTTCGCGAAAAATACGCCCAGCGCCTTAACAACGACGCGCAGAATCGCTTCGTAAACAGTGTGGTGACCATTGGCGTCTTCGTTTTGCTGTTTACCTTGATCATTGTCGCTATCTTTATCCTGCTGCGTCGCCGTGTTCTTTCGCCGCTGGATGCCGCACGCTTACATTGCCAGAAAATGGCGGCAGGGGAGTTGCACACGCCTGTTGTTTACGGCTCTAAAGATGAGATTGGCGACATGCTCGGTTCACTGGAGCAAATGCGCCTTGCCCTTCTGGAAATCATTGCCCAGGTGCGTAATTCCAGTCAGAGCGTGGCCCACGCGGCAGAAGAAATCGCTGCCGGTAATACCGATCTCTCGGCCCGTACCGAAGAACAAGCGGCTTCTCTTGGGCAGACCGCAGCCAGCATGGAACAGCTGACTTCAACGGTTAAGCACACCTCCGAAAACACACAACAGGCAAACACCCTTGCGACAGCGATGCGCAGTTCCGCGCAGGAAGGGAATACGATTGTTGAAAAGGCGGTGATGTCGATGAAAGAGATCGAATCCAGTTCTGGCAAAATAGACACCATTATCTCCTTAATCGAAGACATTGCTTTCCAGACCAATATCCTGGCACTTAACGCAGCGGTTGAAGCGGCAAGAGCCGGCGAGCAGGGGCGCGGGTTTGCCGTCGTGGCAAGCGAAGTCCGTAATCTGGCGCAGCGTTCGTCTCTCGCGGCAAAAGAGATCAAAGAGCTGATTGAAGAGTCCGGTCGACAAGTGCTTTTGGGGAGCGAAAGGGTGTCGCAGGCGGGCGAGAGCATGCAGCGCATTATCAGCACCGTTAAGCAGGTTTCTGAACTGATGGCGGAAATTGCGCTCTCGACCGGTGAGCAGAGTCGCGGTATTGAGCAGATAAACCAGGCTGTTGCGCAGATGGACACGGTAACGCAACAAAACGCCGCGTTAGTCGAAGAAGCATCGGCGGCAGCGCATTCGCTTAAAGAGCAGTCTCAATTGCTGGAAGAGACGGTAGCCGTTTTTAAACTGAGCTAACGTTTTGCAAAAAAATAGAGGCAGGCTTATGCCTGCCTTGTTGCTGATGTTTTAATGGTTAGTCGCTACCCGATGACCCACTATTCATCGTATTTATCGACAGTATCGAAACCATGACAGACCGCTTGTAAAAGGCGCGGACGTTGCCACATCGCAGCTGCACTCCCCCTATAGTGCTGTTCAGTACATCCACTTTTCCACAACCTCATCACCCAGGTGCTCGCGCAGCAGATCCTCATTATCTTCCTCGCCGTGGGCTTCCAGCAGGCATTTGAACATCAACACGTCGAGGTACTGGCCCACATCGGTGAAAATCTGCGTCAGCATCGGCGAGCTGTCGTGATCGAAATACCACACTTCGCCGGTTTCCCGGTGAAAGCACCACAAATTGCCGTTGCCCAGGTAGTCGCCAAAGGCGATCAACTGATTGACCAGCGCCCATTGCGACGCGGCATCTGACGCACCTTCGAGAATGTCATGAATGCCGGGATACGCAGCCAGAAGCGGTTCAATGCTGGCGTATTTCGCGGGCGTGACGCTGCACAACCTTTCTGCCAGTTCGAGTGCGCCGAGCGTTTCATGGTAGCGACGCAGCAACGGCGGGAGCGCACAGCCCAGGCGTTGTTCAAGCGCGTCAATCTCTTTGGCGTTAACTGGCGCTACTGGCGCCGGGTTATTCCACTGTTCACGCCAGGCCTGGATGCAGGCGCGCCACCAGGCCAGCCGGGCTGTCTCGTCGGTAAATTCTGGCCACGCTAAAGGCGGGAGTTCGCTGCTTTCTGGATTCATTTTTTTCCTGTGATTATTTACTCTGCCTGCTAACAGGATCGCTTACATTCGCCATGAGGGCCACTGCCATTAGTGATGGCTTTACGCTATGTTCTTCGCAATTTATGGTAAGTGAAATATCCACTGTGCTGAACGGGGAGCGCTATGCAGTCAGTAAAGCGAATGGGGGATGGCTATGAGCCGCAGGTCTGGCAGGAAGGCGAACGGCTGACATACTCGCTGCCGGTCGATTCCGGGTTTGTCAGTTTCGATTTTAGCTTTGCTATTCGCCAACGCGATCTGGATGTTCTGCTTGCCGATAACTACCGACGCGCCGCGCTCGAAATCATTGCACATACGCTACTTCAGCATTCGACGCTAAAGGGAAATGCCCGTTTCACGCAACGCGATTTCGATAAATTGATTGCGGATACGCTCCACTCAACAAACGATTCCCTGCAGGTCTTTATTGCCCGCATCAATCGGGAACATCACATTGTGATTGAGCACTATGTGAAAGCGATCCTCACCCGTCGCGCTGTTGCGGATTAAAGACACCGCATGCACGGTGAAAGCGCCGCGCTTATTGCTCGCCGAAGCGCATCAGGCTTTTGCCCTCATACCACCCCCCACCAAATCAGGTAGTTTGCTTCCGGCTTGCGGTAGCGGAGGCGTTATAGTGCTGTTTCATTGCAAAAGGCGTCACAAGAACAAAGAAGGGACTCACATGTCGGGTAGTCAAAAATTCGTTTTACTCCTCCTTGCACTGGCATTGTGCTTCGTGGTGGGAACCGGGCTCTATTCTTCGTGGTTTAATGCGGCTTCTGTTGCCGTGTTTATCTGCCTGATGCTCTATTTCACGCGCCCATTGCTGATGCCCGCCGGGTATGGTGCGAACAAGATACGCGTGCTGGTGCTGGTGCTTGGGTTGGGCATCATTGGGAGCGGCTCCAGCGCGTTAAATACGCTGTTACCAACTATCTGGTCATTGCCGGTGCTGCAAAATGCGCCTGTGTGGCTGAAGAATATCCAGCTTATCAGCCAGCCTTCGCCGTGGCTCCTTGCCAGTGTTGTCATCATTGTTGGCATTGTGTTCTTTTGCCTGCGCGATCGAAGCGTTGGCGGTGGGCATCCGACGCCGCTGAAAAAGGATTTTCCGGAAGATCGTTTTGCGCGAAAGCTGGAGGTGTTCTGCAACATGTTGCAGCAGGATCTCACGTCAATTGACGAGAGCAGTAACTGGAGCCCTGAGTACTACACCGAACTGGAAGCCGAGGTTGAGATCCGCAAAGCGAAAGGTGTTGCTTCCCGTAAAAAGATCCTTGGGCTGCAAGACGCGATCCGCAAAGACAGAACCTCGCGGTCGTTTTTGATTCTGGGCGCGCCGGGTTCCGGCAAGAGCGTGGCGCTGCGCAAGCTTGCCAGAGACATGTTGCTGGAGGTTAAAAAGACGCACCGTGTGCCGATTTATATCAACCTGCGCGAGTGGGTACCTGGCAGCATTGTCGCTGGCGGTCGCAAAGAGTTCTCGGTGGAAGATCTGGAAGAGTTTGTCATTAAAAACCTCGTCCGACGTGGTGACGCCTACACGCGAGATTTTGTTAATGGCTACTTTCATGACCTGTGGCGTACCGGTCGCTTATTTTTTATCTTCGACTCGTTTGATGAGATCTCCGAGTTGCTGGACGCCAGCGAAAGCTCGACGGTCATCGATTCGTTATCCACGGTTATCTCGCGCTTTATTACCACACACCCGGCCTCACGGGGCGTTTTAGCTTCGCGCGTTTTCCGCCAGCCGACGCGTGCGTTTCTGGCGGATAAGGTGCTGGAAATCCGCCCACTTTCCGAAGCCGGTATTTCAGAAGCGCTTAGTCGGTATCCGCAATTTAATGAGCAGGTGCGAAATACGTTATTCAGCCACCGCCTCGACCTGATCCCGCTGGTGCGTAACCCGTTTATGATGGCGCTTCTTGGCGAATGGATCGCGGTTAACGAGACATTGCCGGTCAATCAGGCTGAGATTTATAAAAATTATATCGACAGCCGGATACAGCTCTGCAAACAGGAGTTGCACGATGCGGGGATCTCCTCTCGTGAGGTGATAGAGGTGGCGACGGATATCGCGTGGTTTGTTTTTCGTTCCTCGACCTTTGGCCTTGAAGCACCGGTGAAAGTGATCCGCCGCTATTTCAATTCAGAACATGTGGACACGGTGCTGGAGCTCCTGCGTTTTGCCCGTATTGCCAGAGTAACCCCGGGTGATGAGAAGTCGTTTGCCTTTGTTCATCGCCGTTTTCTGGAGTATTTCGTCACTATTCGCTTTTTGCAGCAGCCTGCGGAAGTGCCGGATTCGCACATTCCTACCGATTCGCGTGGCCGTGACGCGCTGGTGCTGTATGCCCAGTTGTGCAGCGAAACCGAGGCTCAACGGCTGGCAAATCTTTGCTGGAATGAGATCCAACGCTATTTCACGGATGCAAGTCAGCGCATCCGCGCTATTCACTGCCTGCGCTTTTTGATTGACGCTTTTGGTTCCCGCCGCGAGGTGCTGCAACCGTTCGAAGAGGCGCTCTCTGCCTTTGTAATACAGCACGTTAAAACGGGCGATAACATCCTGCTGGCGAAAATTTGCCTGGAAGCCACCGGGCTGCTTTCAGAATCGCGCGCAGCGCCGGTGCTGGCCGCCGCGATTGCCGGTGAGGATGGCTGGTTGCAGGAGACCGCTTTTCGCGCCTGTCGCCATTTGCCGAAAATGGATCCTGAACTGGAAGAGGGGATTAAGAAATACGTGCTGAATATTTCGGAAACCAACTTCTGGCGGGGGCGCAAAAATATTCTGCTTAGCCTGGCGTTGTCCGATGCGTTAAGTGGCGTTTATCGCATTGCCCGGATGCGCCTGTGGAGCATGAAAGCGGCACTCACCAGCACGGCGCTACTCGTCATCACATTACCGTTTATCACCTTTTTTAGCGCGAGTTATGCGGCAGCTGTTACTGCACCGATCTTACTGTTCGCAAAAGCGGGGCGCACGGCGCAGAAAGAGAAAGCGAAAAAAGCGGGCGGTGATAACCCTGCGCCTCGCGCGACGGTGCCCTTTGTTGATAAGGGTTTTTTATCCGGCACCATGGTGTTATTTCGGGTGATGTGTTTCGTCATTCTGTTGGTGACCAGTGTGGTCGGGCTGTTTTCCCCGGCACTGGCGCTGGCAGCGATACCGTTTTACCTCTTCAGCGGGCATGCTGTTTATAACGGCTGGCTGGCGGCCGTGAATGTGCTACTCAGTTTGATGTTGCTCGATTGGGTGGCTATCTGCCGGTTTGTACGCAGCAAAATTAATGATTTGCTTAACCCGAAAAAGTGGCTGGCCGCGCTGTCGATTCTCGCCACGTCTGTGTTAGGCGTCGCGCTTGTTTTTAGCGCGATTCATTATGCCTCTCAATACCCGATGGCGGAGCCGGTATTTAAAGCCACATTCTCATTGCTGCTCGCGTTGCTGGCGGCGTATGTGGCGTTCACCTTTATTCAATCTGTGCGCGGCGGGATTAAAGACATGCGGATGCTGCGTAAATTCACCTTTGGCGTAACTATTAAACGTAGGCAAATCGCTATAATTCTTTCTGAGTGCGTCTCGGATTATGGTCGCTTGCGGTTTGTTCGTCGGCTGGAAAGTGAAGGCATCTCCGCCACCGGCGACTGGCCGGAAGGGTTCAGGCTGGCGGTTGGTCTTGGCGAAGCCTACACGGCGCTGGCGCGGCTGGAAGAGCGCTGGTTAAACCTTGACAGATAAGCAATGCGTTTGTGCAATGGGCGAGAACCGTTGCACAGACGAGCGCAAACCCACGCGGTAAGGCGTGCAAGCAAAACTGGACAAAAATTAGCGTTGTGCGGTGGGGTCGATAGTCTGGCTGATGTGTTGCGACTGGCTTTTATCCTGATGGTGGTACCAGGCGCCAATAGAGGAATAGACGAAGCGGCCGAAGAAAAAGATAAAGCTGATAAGAAGTACGATACGGGTCATGCGACTGTCAAATCGATGTCGTTTTCGCATACTGGTTGCCTGACTCACAATGGTTCCTTTAGGAATACCCGATTTCCGGGCGACAGCGACATTAATGCACACTCTTTTAGTCAGGTCAATTAAGCCCGGCGCAAAATCACAATGATTAAATTATCACCAGAAATTATATAAGATAAATTAAATATTTACGTGGGCAATGAAAAATGGGCGATAATGCGCGCAAAGCGGGGAATTAAAACGGTCAGGCGAATTTTTTTGATGCAAATCAATTAACGGATAATGTCCGCAATTAGAATTTCTGTTTGTTAACAAACTGGCACTTCACCGTTGCGCAGCACAGTCGGGTCGGATACCTGCCTGAAACACCCGCCAGGATCTGGGTTGGGTAATCGAGCATCTATGACACTTATTCAAAAATATTATCGCCTGAAAGATCAGTGGTGGGCTTTGCCGCTCATCACGCCTGTTGTTTTGTATCCACTGTTTAGCCTTGCTAATACATTTACCACCGTTTCTGGTCAGGCGGTCATTCTCTATTATCTGCCGATGGCGTTACTGATCGTCCTGATGATGTTTTATGGCTCGGCGGCGCTGCCGGGCATTGTGCTGGCGCTGATCTGCCATTATTGGCCCGCGCCGCCGCTGGAAATGGTCAGCAAAGGCACGCATTTGCTGCTGCCCATAATACTTAGCTGGGCGGGTTACCGCATTTTTGTCACCCGCCGACACCGGGTGGCTTACGGTACGGCATTGCTGGTTTCCCAGCGTATTTTCTGGCAGGTGCTCTGTCCGGCGTCGATTTATCTGATCATTCTTGAGTTGGGCGTCTGGATGAATATTTACGATCGGGCGACAAGCGACAGCGGCGCGCTGACATGGAATGTGCCGATGCTCATCAATTACCAGGCGCTACTGGTCGGGACAATGACTGGGGTGCCGTTTAGCTATTTGTTGATCCGGGTTATTCGCCATCCGCGCTACGCGATTTCGTGGTTATCGCAAATGCGCCACGAGTTTGATCGCAAAGTCACGCGCGTTGAGATCGTCATCTGGTTCGCTGTGGTGATTGGCATTTTGCTGCTGTTACTGATGCCGCTAAATAAAAACAGTTCCATTTTCAGCACCAACTACACGCTTTCACTTCTGTTGCCGGTGATGCTGTGGGGATCGATGCGCTACGGCTACCGTTTTATGTCGCTGGTCTGGACACCGTTACTGGTCATCTCTATTCACTTTTTTTACCGTTATTTGCCGTGGTTTCCTGCTTACGACGTGCAACTGGCGATCGCCTCATCAAGTTACCTGGTGTTCTCCTTCATCATCCTCGCCATGGCGTTGATGGCGACACGCCAGAGAGTGGCTAACGATCGCGCCCGCCGTCTGGCGTTTATTGATCCGGTGACCAATATGCCCAACCTGCGCGCGCTGAGCCGGGCGCTGGCGGAAACGCCGTGGTCGGTGCTCTGTTTTCTACGCGTGCCGGAGCTGGAACTGCTGGGGCGCAACTATGGCGTGCTGCTGCGCATTCAGTACAAACAGCGGATGGCGGACTGGCTCAGGCCGCTGCTGTCGGTGGAAGAGAGCGTGTATCAACTCTCCGGGCACGATCTGGCGATTCGCCTGAATACCCAATCGCACCTGACGCGCATTGAGGAGCTGGACGCACGCATTAAGCAGTTCCGTTTTATCTGGGATGATATGCCGCTGCAGCCGCAGGTGGGGCTGAGTTACTGCTATGTGCGCTCGCCGGTGAAACACCTCTATTTGCTGCTCGGTGAAATGAGCACCATCGCCGATTTATCGCTGGCGACCAACCACCCGGAAAATTTACAAAACCGGGGCGCGGCGAATCTGCAACGCAGCCTGAAGAGCAAAGTGGATATGATGAATCGCCTGCAGCTGGCGCTGGAGAAGAATCATTTTATCCTGATGGCACAGTTGATTCATGGTGTACGTGGCGATGACTACTATGAAATCCTGCTGCGCATGCGTGAAGAGAACGGCGACAACATCAGTCCGGATGCATTTTTACCTGTCGCACATGAGTTCGGTTTGTCGTCGCGCATCGATTTATGGGTGATCGAACATGTACTGATGTTTATGGCGCAAAACCGCGAAAAACTGCCTGCCCAGCGTTTTTCCATTAACCTCTCTCCGGCCTCAATCTGCCGCACGCAGTTTGCCCAGGAAGTTCGACGTTTATTGCGGAAATACCGCATTGAGGCCTGGCAAGTGATCTTTGAGATCACCGAAAGCAACTCCATGACCAATCTCCAGCAGGCCAATCAGACGCTGGGGCAACTGCAACAGATGGGGTGCCGGGTGGCGATTGATGATTTTGGCACCGGTTATGCCAGCTATGCGCGGCTGAAAACCGTCAATGCCGATATCCTGAAAATCGACGGCAGTTTTATCCGCAATATTGTCTCCAACAGTCTGGATTATCAGATTGTGGCGTCGATTTGCCATCTGGCGCGGATGAAAAAAATGCTGGTGGTGGCGGAGTATGTGGAAAGCGAAGAGATACGCAGCGCGGCAATCGCGCTGGGTATCGATTATTTACAGGGGTATCTGATTGGTAAGCCAGCGCCGCTGGAGACGCTGGTTAACAAGTAGCGAACGGGCGGCTCAGGCCGCCACTTCCGGAGAGCGCTCTTCTTCGATTTTCAGTCGCCAGCCGGTTACGGCTTCCCAGTATTCCTGCTCTTTTTCCAGATCCAGCAACACCAGCGCGTTCTGGCTGAACCAGTCGTGCGGGAAGCTGAGTGTCCAGTGATTGGCATCGGTTGTCAGGCGCAATGTCGGCGGCGTAGTGGTCGCCTGGCGCTGGTTATTCAGCAGCACGCCAAGACGTAAAATCTGCACCAGCGGCAAATACTGTTTCTTTTTAAACAGCGTAAAGCGCGGCAAATCATCAAGCTTGATAGCTTTACGGTGGCAGCGCACCAGCGTCGCCATCATCAGCTGTTGCTCCTGATTAAAACCGGGCAGATCGCTGTTTTGCAGAATGTACGCCGAATGGCGGTGCATCCCGCTGTGGTTAATATTTAGCCCTACTTCGTGCAGCATCGCAGCCCATTTCAGCAACGCAGCCAGTTGCGGGTTAGCGAGCTTCGAGTTTTGCGCCAGCCATTGATCGTAGATCTGGGTAGTGGTTTCCAGCACGCGTCGCGCCTGTTCACGGTCAATATTGTACTGACTGGCGAGACTTTGCGCGGTACGGCTGCGAATGTCCTGATGGCGGAAGCGGCCTTCCATCTCATACAGCACGCCTTCGCGCAGTGCGCCGTCGGAAAGGCGCAGCTCGCGGATCGCCAGCGCATCGAACACGCCGCAAAGAATAGCCAGCCC
This sequence comes from Kosakonia pseudosacchari, assembly GCF_015167415.1. Taxonomy (NCBI): domain Bacteria; kingdom Pseudomonadati; phylum Pseudomonadota; class Gammaproteobacteria; order Enterobacterales; family Enterobacteriaceae; genus Kosakonia; species Kosakonia pseudosacchari. Next base: position 3,516,041 of record NZ_CP063425.1, on the reverse strand, counting down.
CGGTACAAACACCGCTTTACGCTCTTCGGAAAGGCCTGGCAGGCTCAGTTCGCTGAAACTTTTATATTTCAGCACTTCGGCGACCAGCTTCTCCAGCCGTTCCGGGGTGATAAATCCGTCTTTCTCGCCGGAGGCGATCAGCACTTCGTGGGCGGCTTTAATGCTGCCGGATGCGCCAAGCGCGACATTCCAGCCCTGAATGCGGAACTGCCACGCCAGCGACTCCAGCTTCTGTGTTGCCGCCATGCGCGCACGGCGAAAGTTTTCGCCGTTAATCGTGCCGCCCATAAAATACATCTGCGCAAAGCTCACGCAGCCCATACGGCGGCTTTCCACCAGCTTCGGCTCGAAATCCTCACCGATCACTAATTCGGTAGAGCCGCCGCCGATATCGATCACCAGCTTGCGGCCTTTTTCCGGCTGCGTATGTTCCACGCCCATAAAAATCAGGCGCGCTTCTTCATTACCTGGAATGATTTCAATCGGGTAGGGGATCACTTTTTCAGCGCGTTTAAGAAACTCTGTGGCGTTCAACGCCTGGCGCAACGTGTGCGTACCGACAATGCACACGCTTGCCGGGTCAAAGCCCTGCAGGCGCTCGGCGAACAGCGACAGGCAAGCCAGCCCGCGCTCCATCGCCTCTTCGCTCAGCATGTTATTGCTGTCCAGACCATCTGCCAGGTGCACGCGCTGTTTCAGGCGGCCGATGATCTGCATTGCGCCGTCGACCACACGCGCAATGACCATATGGAAACTGTTTGAACCCAAGTCGACCGCGGCAAATTCCTCCGGTCGTGGCGTCTTTTCTTGTATCGGCATAGGTTAGTCGGGCTGTTCGAGTGATTTGATGTAGTCGTAAATCGCCAGTTGCGCGCGCACTTTACGGCGGTTGCCGCGCGGCACATAGCGATTACTCAGTTCTTTATCGATGTACCTGGCTTTCACGGTATCACTTAACAGCAAATCAATGATATCCAGAACGCGCTGTTTAAGGCGCGGATCGAGCAGCGGTGCGGCCACTTCGATACGGTAATCGATGTTACGTGTCATCCAGTCTGCGGAGGAGAGATAAACGCGTTTATCGCCGCCGTTCTCAAAAATATAGATGCGATCGTGCTCAAGATAACGATCAACGATACTGGTGACACGAATATTTTCGCTGATACCTTCCAGTTGCGGAATAAGTGAACACATGCCGCGCACCAGCAGGTTCACCGGCACGCCGGAACTGGAAGCGGTATACAGCCTGTCCACCAGCCCTTTATCGACCAGGTTGTTCAGCTTCAGCGTAATGCCGGAAGGTTTACCTTCCTGCGCGTTAGCGATCTCCGTGTCGATCATATCGTACAGCAGGCGACGCGAGTTCTGCGGCGACACCAGCAAATAATCGAAACTCACCGGGCGATAGGGGTTTTCAATAAAGTTGAACACCCGGCGCACTTCATTGGTAATGCGCGCATCGGCCGTGATCAGCGAGTAGTCTGTGTAAAGCCGCGCGGTTTTTTCGTTAAAGTTGCCGGTACCGATGTGCGCATAGCGCACGATCTCTTCCCCTTCCATACGGGAAATGAGGAACAGTTTGGCGTGAATTTTTAAGCCCGGCGCCGAGAAGATCACCTGCACGCCCGCTTCCGTCAGCCGTTTCGCCCAGTGGATGTTGGCTTCTTCGTCGAAACGCGCCTGTAACTCCACCACCACGGTCACTTTTTTACCGTTATGCGCCGCGTGGATCATCGAATCAATAATGCGCGAATCTTTCGCCACGCGGTAAATGTTGATTTTGATCGCCAGCACGCTCGGGTCGAACGACGCCTGGCGCAGCAGCTCCAGCACGTGTTCAAAGGTGTGGTACGGATAATAGAGCAGCACATCGCGTTCGCGAATGGCGTCAAAACCGTTGCGGAACTTATCAAACCAGATGTGACGCAGGCGCGGCAGCGGTTTGTTGACAAGGTTGGCTTTGCCGACATTGGGAAAACCAATAAAGTCTTTGAAGTTGTGGTAACGCCCGCCAGGAATAATGGAGTCATAACGGGAGATGGTCAGCTTTTCACGCAGCATTTCGACCATGGCATCGGGCATATCGCGTTGATAAACAAAACGCACCGGCTCGGCGGTCAGACGCTGTTTCAGGCTGGAGGACATCAGCTCCATCAGGCTCGATTCCATTTCGTGCACCAGGTCATATTCGGCGTCACGGGTCATTTTCATCGAGTAGGCGTTCAGCGCGTCATAATCGAAGAAGCCTTTAAAGATATCATCCAGGCAGTAACGCAGAATGTTATCCAGCAGAATCATCGGCTTGCGACGGCGCGGCGTTTCCGGCGGCAGGTTAACAAAGCGCGGCACTTTATCTGACGGGATCTCCAGCAGCGCGTAACGAATTTCGTCGCCGCGAATAATCTCAACCGCCAGGTAGGTGTAATCATCTTTTAAGAAGCGTACCAGGTTGGTTTCGCGGTTAATCAGCGTCGGGGTAATGTGCTGGCGCAAATATTGTTTGAAGTAATTGCGCAGCCAGCTCTGCTGGTTTTGCGAAAGCTGACGTTCGTTAATCAGGAAAATTTGATTGCGCGCCATCTCAAGCAGCAAGTCGTTGTACAGACTGTCGAACTCTTGATCGGCTTTCAGTACGCGGGACTGGATCTTGCCCAGCAGATGGCGGGAGTTCGTGGTAACGCCTTGCTCTTCGCTGATGATTAAGCGGCGTTTCAGTTCAGCAAAACGGACTTTATAAAATTCGTCGAGGTTGTTGGAATAGATCCCCAAAAAACGCATGCGTTCGATAAGTGGGTTACTTTTGTCGGCGGCTTCCTGGAGAACACGTTCATTGAAGCACAACCAGCTTAGTTCTTTTTCGAGATATAACTTTTCCTGACCCATTCCTGTTTACACTCCGGTTCTTGCTCGGGACACGGCAAATCCTTCTCGCTCTCGCGGTGCCCTGACTGACAGGTGAACGTTGCTGGCGTCCCTTCGTATGACACAACTTATTATGGCGAGCTTTGCCGTCAGATGTCCAACTGTGCCAAAAAAGTATGACAGTAATCCGTTTTTCGCATCTAAGATGATGGAAATAAAGTCACTTTTTCTTTTTGCAGGGGAGAGGGAAGAAACCCTGCCGCGGCGGGCAGGGTGAAAAGCGATAAATTGAGTAATTATTCGTCGGCCGCATAGCCTTCGGGCGGTAAGCGCACACCATCCAGCCACGCGCTGTTGCTGTCCATTTTCAGGCGGCCATCAACAAACCAGCTAACCACCAGCGGGTAAATCGCATGTTCCTGCGACTGCACGCGTTCGGTGATCTCTTCTTCCGTATCACCTTCAAACACCGGTACTTTGGCTTGCAAAATCACCGGGCCGCCGTCCAGCTCATCGGTAACAAAATGCACGCTGGTGCCGTGTTCTTCATCGCCGTTTTCCAGCACCTGACGGTGCGTGTGCAGGCCGGGATATTTCGGCAACAGGGAAGGGTGGATATTCAACAGACGTCCGGCGTAATGCGCGACAAACGCCGGGCTGAGGATACGCATATAACCCGCCAGCACGACCACGTCCGGGGCATAGGCGTCGATTTCCTGCATCAGCTCGCGGTCAAACGCATCGCGGCTGGCGAACTGATCTGCGCTCAGCGCATGAGCGGGAATATTGGCTTCCCGCGCACGTTCAAGGCCGAACGCGTCGGCCTTATTACTGAAAACTGCCCGCAGGGTGCCGTTGATTTTTTTCTGTTTGCAGGCGTCGATAATTGCCTGCAAGTTGCTTCCGTTACCGGAAATCAGCACCACGATGTTTTTCATTCAATAACCACACGCTCACTGGAATCGGATGCTTTGATGATACCGATTTTCCACGCGTTTTCACCCTTCGCATTCAGCAGCGTGATGGCTTTATCGGCTTCTGCCGCAGGCAGCGCAATCACCATGCCGACGCCGCAGTTAAAGGTGCGGTACATTTCGTGGCGGCTCACGTTACCGGCGTTTTGCAGCCAGTTAAACACGGCCGGCCACTGCCAGGAGGATTCATCGATGACCGCCTGGGTGTTATCCGGCAGTACGCGCGGAATGTTTTCCCAGAAACCGCCGCCGGTCAGGTGGGCGATAGCGTGGACATCGACATTTGCAATCAGCTCCAGCACGGACTTCACATAAATGCGGGTCGGTTCCAGCAGGTGATCGGCCAGCGGTTTGCCTTCCAGTTGCGTCGCCAGCGGATCGGCACCGCTCACTTCGAGCACTTTACGCACCAGCGAATAGCCATTGGAGTGCGGGCCGCTGGAAGCCAGTGCTACCAGCACGTCGCCGTCGGCCACTTTGGCACCGTCGATGATTTCTGATTTTTCTACCACACCGACGCAGAAACCGGCGACATCGTAATCTTCTCCATGGTACATGCCCGGCATTTCCGCCGTTTCGCCGCCCACCAGCGCACAGCCAGATTGCAGACAGCCTTCGGCGATGCCGTTGATCACGCTGGCGGCGGTATCAACATCCAGCTTGCCGGTCGCGTAATAGTCGAGGAAGAACAGCGGCTCTGCGCCCTGTACCACCAGATCGTTAACGCACATGGCCACCAGATCGATACCGATGGTGTCGTGACGTTTCAGATCCATTGCCAGACGCAGTTTTGTGCCCACGCCGTCAGTGCCGGAAACCAGTACTGGCTCACGATATTTTTGCGGCAGCGCGCACAGCGCACCGAAGCCGCCCAAACCGCCCATCACTTCCGGGCGACGGGTTTTCTTCACCACGCCTTTGATTCGGTCAACCAGAGCATTACCTGCGTCGATATCAACACCGGCATCTTTATAGCTGAGAGAGGTTTTATCGGTCACTGCTTGGGTCCCCACGCGTTTACTTGCGGTAGAAATAAAATTCGGCGCAATTCTAACAGCCAAGGCAAACGTTTGCGAGTCCATTATTTAAGGGCGCGGCGGATTCTTGCGATATACTCTTTTCCAGTCTGATTGATCGCGATCAAGCGCCTTTCTGTAGCGCGACGGAGAAAAAGCGGTATAATCCGGCGATTTTTTTTGTGGCTGCCACCTGTCAGGGGAAAGGAGAAGAGTATGAAGGTCGTGGAAGTAAAACACCCACTCGTCAAACACAAGCTGGGCCTGATGCGAGAGAACGACATCAGCACCAAACGCTTTCGTGAACTCGCCTCAGAAGTGGGCAGCCTGCTGACCTATGAAGCAACGGCCGATCTGGAAACCGAAAAAGTCACTATCGAAGGCTGGAACGGTCCGGTTCAGGTTGATCAAATAAAAGGTAAGAAAATCACCGTTGTGCCGATCCTGCGCGCCGGTCTGGGTATGATGGAAGGCGTGCTGGAGCACGTACCGAGTGCGCGTATCAGCGTCGTTGGCATCTACCGTAATGAAGAGACGCTGGAGCCGGTACCGTATTTCCAGAAACTGGTGTCCAATATTGACGAGCGTATGGCGCTGGTGGTTGACCCGATGCTGGCGACCGGCGGTTCGATGATCGCTACCATCGACCTGCTGAAAAACGCCGGTTGCCACAGCATTAAAGTGCTGGTGCTGGTTGCCGCGCCGGAAGGTCTGGCGGCGCTGGAAAAAGCGCACCCGGATGTTGAACTGTACACCGCGTCGATTGACCAGGGGCTGAATGAGCACGGATACATTATTCCGGGCCTCGGCGACGCCGGCGACAAAATCTTTGGTACGAAATAACTGATTAGAAATCGAAAGCCGACTTTGATAGTCGGCTTTTTTTTGGAATTCATAACACTGCCCGCCATTTTGGACGGGCGGACAACAACAACACTCAGAGGAAAACACTATGACGCGCCGTGCTATCGGGGTAAGTGAAAGACCGCCGCTTTTGCAGACCATCCCGCTTAGTTTACAGCATCTGTTCGCCATGTTCGGCGCAACGGTGCTGGTGCCAATCCTGTTCCACATTAACCCGGCCACCGTGCTGCTGTTTAATGGTATCGGGACACTGCTCTATATCTTTATTTGTAAAGGGAAAATCCCGGCCTATTTAGGTTCCAGCTTTGCGTTTATTTCCCCGGTGCTGCTGTTGCTGCCGCTGGGCTACGAAGTGGCGCTCGGTGGGTTCATTATGTGCGGCGTGCTGTTCTGCCTTGTCTCGTTCATTGTGAAAAAAGCGGGCACCGGCTGGCTGGATGTGATGTTCCCGCCTGCGGCGATGGGCGCAATCGTTGCCGTCATCGGTCTGGAACTGGCGGGCGTGGCGGCGAATATGGCCGGTCTGCTGCCAGCGGAAGGGCAGTCTGCGGATTCCAAAACCGTGATCATCTCGCTGGTGACGCTGGGCGTGACGGTGTTTGGCTCGGTGCTGTTCCGTGGCTTTATGGCGATTATCCCGATTCTCATTGGCGTGCTGGCGGGCTATGCGCTCTCCTTCGCGATGGGCGTTGTCGATACCACGCCGATTGCCCAGGCGCACTGGTTCGCGCTGCCGACGTTCTATACCCCGCGGTTTGAGTGGTTTGCCATTTTCACTATTCTGCCGGCAGCGCTGGTGGTAATTGCCGAGCACGTGGGTCACCTGGTCGTGACGGCGAATATCGTCAAAAAAGATCTGATCCGCGATCCGGGCTTGCACCGCTCCATGTTCGCCAACGGCCTTTCAACCATGATCTCCGGCTTCTTCGGTTCCACGCCGAACACCACCTACGGCGAGAACATCGGTGTGATGGCCATTACGCGCGTGTACAGCACCTGGGTGATTGGCGGCGCGGCGATTATCGCTATTCTGCTCTCCTGCGTCGGTAAACTGGCGGCGGCTATCCAGATTATCCCGGTGCCGGTAATGGGCGGTGTTTCCCTGCTGCTGTACGGCGTAATCGGTGCTTCCGGTATCCGCGTGCTGATCGAATCGAAAGTTGATTACAGCAAAGCGCAAAACCTGATCCTGACCTCCGTTATTCTGATCATCGGCGTCAGCGGCGCGAAAGTGCACATTGGTGCCGCCGAACTGAAAGGCATGGCGCTGGCGACGATCGTCGGTGTGGGTCTGAGCCTGATCTTTAAACTGATTAGCGTACTGCGCCCGGAAGAAGTGGTGCTGGACGCGCCAGAAGACGACGCTGCAAAGTCATAAACATCGTGCAGAATTGAACCGGGCCTTGTGCCCGGTTCAAACCTTGCAACATTTTGTGATAGACTCACTGCGTTTTTTGTAAGCCTTGTTGAGGTACCTCTGAACACGCCGGCACAGCTCTCCCTGCCATTGTATTTACCCGATGATGAAACCTTCGCGAGTTTCTGGCCGGGTGATAACCCCTCTTTACTGGCGGCACTGCAAAACGTTCTGCGCCAGGCGCACAGCGGATATATCTATTTCTGGTCGCGTGAAGGCGCGGGGCGCAGCCATTTGCTGCATGCGGCTTGTGCCGAACTCTCCCAGCGCGGTGATGCCGTCGGCTATGTGCCGCTCGATAAGCGCACCTGGTTTGTGCCGGAAGTGCTGGATGGGATGGAGCAACTCTCGCTGGTGTGTATCGACAATATCGAATGCGTGGCCGGTGACGAGCCGTGGGAGATGGCGATTTTCAACCTCTACAACCGCATTCTGGAACAGGGCAAAACCCGCTTGCTGATAACCGGCGACAGGCCTCCGCGCCAGCTCAACCTGGGGTTGCCGGATCTCGCCTCACGGCTGGACTGGGGACAAATCTACAAGCTGCAACCGCTTTCCGACGAAGACAAATTACAGGCCTTACAGCTGCGGGCGCGGATCCGTGGGTTTGAGCTGCCGGAAGACGTGGGGCGGTTTCTGTTAAAACGGCTGGACAGAGAAATGCGCACCCTGTTCGATACGCTGGATGAACTGGATCGCGCGTCGATCACCGCTCAGCGCAAGCTGACTATTCCGTTCGTCAAAGAGATCCTCAAACTCTGAACCCTCGCCAGACCGACGAGGGTTTTTTAATGCTATAAAATCTCCAGCACCTGCTCCGGCGGGCGACCGATGCGCGCTTTACCGTGGCTAACGACAATCGGGCGTTCAAGCAGTTTTGGGTTATCCACCAGTGCCTGCACCAGTTGCGCTTCCGTCAGTGCGCTATCGCTAAGCTGTAATTCTTTATAGAGATCTTCTTTGCTGCGCATTAGCTCGCGCGCACTGGACATGCCGAGCATTTTCAGCAGCTTTTGCACCGTCGCTGCGTCCGGTGGCGTCTCGAGGTAGAGCACCACGTCTGGTTCAACACCGTGCTCCTTCAGCAGCGCCAGCGTTTCACGGCTCTTTGAGCAGCGTGGGTTATGGTAAATCTTCACCGTCTCTGACATCTCTTCTCCTTATTACATTTTCTGGTACGGTTTGAACCGTTGCTGCAACTCGCGTAACTGGTCGATTCGCGCATCGTAACGTGCTTGTTGCAGGCTGCCGAGCTTCACCTGCGAACTGGCGCTACTCAGCAAGGTAATGGCCTGATCCAGCTTGCCCACCAGCGCTAACCCTTCCGCACGCGCGGCCAGCTCCTGATCGCGGTTATTCAGCGCCGCTTCGGCCTGCGCCAGTAAATCCCAGCCGTTGACATCCTCTTTATACGTAAAGGTGTAACGGTTAAGAATGCGCGCGGCTTCCGCTGGCTGACCACCTTCCAGGTAGGCGTTCGCCAGGTTGAGTTGCAGCACCGGGTTGGTTTTCAGTTCGCTGGCAGCATTGAGGCGTTTAATGGCGTCCGCGCTTTTGTTCTGCCCTAAATCGATATCGGTCGCCAGGTCGAGATACCAGGCGTTGTTCGGGCTGGCGCTCAACAGCGGCTGCAAGGTTTTTGCCGCCTCGGCGTAATTTTTCGCTTCCATCGCCTGTAATGCCCGGCCATATTGCGCCGCGCGTTGTTCACGCACGTTGCCTTTCGACCAGCCATCCAGCAGATCGCTGGTGAGCTGGTTACGCCCGGAGTTGTACATGCCCAGTGTTCTGGCTTTCGCCATATAGAACTCTTCGGACGACTGCACCACCACCGGACGCATCTGGTTGGCGCGGTTGCGCGCATCTGACAAGCGGCTTTCCGGCAACGGGTGCGTCAGCAGAATTTCCGGTGGGCGCGTGGAGTAGCGTGACTGATCCAGCAGTTTTTCGAGGAAAGTCGGCATCGCCTGGGGGTCAAACCCGGCTCGTTGCAGCACCTGAATACCAATGCGGTCCGCTTCCTGTTCGTTCTGCTGGGTAAAACTAATAAGCCCCTGTTGGGTGCCAGCCAGCGTGCCGGTGAGCGCGCCCATCCCGGCTTGCGGGTTAGCCATCGCCAGCAAAATGGAACCCAGCACGCCCGCCCAGGTCAGCGGCGCGTTGCGTTTTTGGTCTTCCATCGCGCGCGCCAGGTGGCGCTGGGTGACGTGGGAAATTTCGTGCGCCATTACCGAGGCTAGCTGACTTTCATTATCCGTATAGCGGAACAGTGCCGAGTGCAGCACCACATTACCGCCAAAAAAGGCGAAGGCGTTGATCTCGTCGTTATTGACGAGATAGAAGTGGAAAGGGGTTTTGACCGAATCCGCGTGCGCCACCAGACGCATGCCGAGGGAATTAATGTACTGCACCAGCAGCGGATCATTAATCAGCGGCGCGCTGCCGCGAAGCTGGCGAACGTAATAGTCGCCCATCTGCATCTCCTGACCAATGGAGAGCGTGCTTCCCGCCGAGGTGCCCATATCCGGCAACGTGCTGTCTAATGAATCAGCCCACGTCGGGGCGATGCTACCTGCACTGAGTGCGGCAATAAGGGTTGCGACCAGCGTTCGTTTCAACTGCCTGAACATAACCTCTTTCCTGTATTTTGGGTGACACACTGTTGACCTGCTTTCGGCGGCTTCGTTCCGGCTCACCGGCCTTCGAGTGTAGCCGCCTTCACGGATGAAAAACACCGTCTTACGCGGATTGCTATGTTTCCCGCAAAGGATACGAAAAGCGAAGTCTTTTTTGTGACATTTCGATACAATTCCACTCCTTACCCCCGCTCAAGAGGCTCATGAAGGAACGTTATGCTCGAAATGTTAATGCAGTGGTATCGCCGCCGCTTCAGCGATCCGGAGGCGATTGCGCTGCTGGTCATTCTGCTCGCGGGGTTCTGTATTCTCTTCTTCTTCAGCGGCCTGCTCGCGCCGCTGCTGGTGGCGCTGGTGATCGCTTACCTGCTTGAGTGGCCTACCGCACGTCTGCAACGCATCGGCTGTTCGCGCACCTGGGCTGCGACGATAGTTCTGGTGCTGTTTGTCGGCATCTTGCTGGTGATGGCGTTTGTGGTGATGCCGGTTGCCTGGCAGCAGGGGATTTACCTGATCCGCGATATGCCCGGCATGTTAAGCAAACTCTCTGATTTTGCCGCCACCTTGCCGCGCCGCTACCCGGCGTTAATGGATGCGGGGATCATCGATGCGATGGCGGAAAACATGCGCTCCCGCATGCTGACAATGGGCGATTCGGTGGTGAAATATTCGCTCGCCTCGCTGGTCGGGCTGCTGACACTGGCGGTCTATCTGGTGCTGGTGCCGCTGATGGTTTTCTTCCTGGTAAAAGATAAAGAGCAGATGCTTAACGCCGTGCGCCGCGTGTTGCCGCGCAACCGTGGGCTGGCGGGCCAGGTGTGGAAAGAGATGAACCAGCAAATCACCAACTACATCCGTGGCAAAGTGCTGGAGATGATTGTTGTCGGCATCGCCACATGGATCGGTTTTATCCTGTTTGGTCTCAACTACTCCCTGCTGCTGGCGGTGCTGGTTGGCTTCTCGGTGCTGATCCCTTATATCGGCGCGTTTGTCGTCACCATTCCGGTCGTTGGCGTGGCGCTGTTCCAGTTCGGGTTGGGCACCGAGTTCTGGAGCTGCTTCGCGGTCTATCTGATTATTCAGGGGCTGGACGGCAACCTGCTGGTGCCGGTGCTGTTCTCCGAAGCGGTGAACCTGCATCCGCTGGTGATCATTTTGTCGGTGATTATCTTCGGCGGGCTGTGGGGCTTCTGGGGCGTATTTTTCGCCATTCCGCTGGCGACGCTGATTCAGGCGGTGATCCACGCCTGGCCGGATTCACCGCCGGTGTCAGAAGAGTAATCTTGCCGGGCGGCAGCCAGCTTGCCGCCCGGCGTTCTCCTCAATGCGTGTTGTTCTGATGACGCAAATAGATAATCCAGTAGGTCACCCCCACCAGCACGCCGCCGCCGATAATATTGCCAATCGTCACCGGTAGCAGGTTATCGGTAATCACATTGCTGATGGTCAGTGCCGGAAAGTTATCCGGCGAGCTGTGTACCGCCGTCCAGAAACTCTGCGGTGAGAAGTCACGAATGATCACCGCCAGCGGCAGCAAAAACATATTGGCGATACTGTGTTCAAACCCGCTGGCGACAAACATGCCGATCGGCAGCAGCATCGCCATGATTTTGTCCGTCAACGTATGGCCGGAATAACTCATCCACACCGCCAGGCAGACCATCAAATTACACAGTGTGCCCAGGCACACCGCTTCGATAAAGGTGTGGTGCATTTTATGGTCAGCGGTTTGCAACACATTCAGCCCCCACAAGCCATTGCTGTTCATGGCCTGGCCGCCAAACCAAATCAACGCCACAAAAAACAGCGCGCCCACGAGATTGCCGAAATAGACAATTACCCAGTTAGTAAACAGTTGCCGCCAGCTAATTAACCCGCTGGCTTTGGCCATCACCGTCAGCACGGTTGAGGTAAAGAGATCCGCCCCGCAGACCACCACCAGAATCAGCCCGAGGGAAAAACAGACGCCGCCCGCCAGCTTCGCCAGCGCGGTCGCGGGCGCAGGCCCGGCGGTAACGGTGATGTAAAACACAAACGCAATCGAGATAAACACGCCCGCAGTAATCGCGAGGAAGAACGACAGCTCTTTTCGTTTGCTGACTTTATACAATCCAGACTGCTCGGCGACTTTTGCCATTTCCGCAGGAAGTCGCAGGTCAAACGCGTTGCCGGTATCCATTTGATTCTCCTGATTCAATGCATAGTAGACACCCGCCGTCTTATGCATAGCGCATACCAGCGACAAATCAGAGAGCGTTAGCGGGTTCACAGAACCCGAAGGGGGTTAGAGCACTTCGCGCACGGCGATACCGAGACGCTGCATCCGCGATAACAGGGTGGTGCGTTTCATGCCGAGTTTGGCGGCCGCGCCGCGCGGGCCGGCGACAATGCCGTTGGTTTCGCGCAGCACCTGAATAATCTGCTGGCGTTCGGCTTCGTCATTTTCCGGCGGCTCCGGGCGCATCATCTCCGCCACTTTGGGCAGCGTGAAGGGGAAGGGATCGTGGCTGACAGGCTGCACCATGCTGACCGGCTGCGCGTGCAGATGCAGGTTCAGGGTGTTATCGCGCGCCAGCAGCACGGCGCGTTCAATGACGTTTTCCAGCTCGCGTACGTTACCGGGCCACTCGTAGCGCATCAGTTGCTGGAGGGTGTCGGCAGGAATGGTATCGATAGTGCGATTGAGGCGGCGTGCCAGTTTTTGCGTGAAATAACGCGCCAGTAGCGGAATATCGTCCGGCCGCTCGCGAAGCGGTGGCAGCACCAGCGGAAAGACATTCAGACGGTAAAACAGATCGTTACGGAATTCGCGGTCAATCACCATCTGGCGCAGATCGCGGTTGGTGGCGGCAATCACCCGCACGTTAACCGGAATGGTTTTTGTGCCGCCGATACGTTCGATCTCGCGCTCCTGCAACACCCGCAGCAGTTTCGGTTGCAGCTCAAGCGGCATATCGCCAATTTCATCCAGGAACAGCGTGCCTTCATCGGCCATCTCAAAACGCCCGCGATGCGCGTTAATCGCCCCGGTGAACGCGCCTTTATCGTGACCAAACAACTCGCTTTCCAGCAGGCTGGCGGGAATGGCGGCACAGTTAATTTTCACCAGCGGTTTATCTTTGCGCGGGCTCATCTGGTGCAGGGCGCGCGCGATGATCTCTTTGCCAGTGCCGGTTTCCCCGAGGATCAGCACCGTGCTGTCGCTGAGCGCCACAATATTGACCTGCTGAAGCACGTCGCGCATCGCATCGCTCTGGTAAATGATATCGCCAAAACTCTGACTGGAGGCAATTTGCTCATTCAGTTTGCGGTTTTCGCTGTTCAGATTCTCTTTTAAATGAATCACCTGCCGGTAGGCGTCGGCATTATCGACGGCAATGCCAATTCTGTCGGCAATTTGCTGCAATAATCGACAGTTTTGCTCACTGAAAATCGCCGCGTCCCGGTGCGCCAGCAGCAGCACGCCAGGCGCGTGGTGGCTGAAGGTCAGCGGCAGAACAAACACCACGTTTAATCCCTGCATCGATAGCTGTTGCAATACGGGATCGTGCTGCCATAACGCCGCATCCTGCGCCTGGTGTAGCAGTGCGCCCTGATTCTCATTGAGCGCCGCCAGCACCACCGGGCTATCACTGCGCAGCGCAAAGCGCTCGGTCTCCGGCGGGCAACTGGGAAAGTGGGTGGCATGGCAAATAAGCTGGCGGGAGTGCAGCGTGTCGCGCAGCACCACGCGGATATTATCGATACCGAAAAAGCGGTGGATCTCCTGCGAAACATCGGCGATCAGATCGTCAAGATCCAGATGCGAGAGCACCGAGTTGGTAATGTCCACCAGCACCCGATCATGGTCGCGCTCTTCACGCAACGTCTCGATCGACTGATTTAACGCCATGTGGGAAAGCTGATCTTCCAGCGCCTGGCTTGCCAGCCGCGCCAGCCAGCTAAACATCGTGTTGTCCTGCTCAGTAAACTGACCGTTATCGGTGCGAACAAAACGCAACTCCAGCGCCTCACTTTGCGCCAGCAGCACCAGGTGCAGCGAACTGTCGCTGATTTTTCCGCCATATTCACGCTCGCTGATTTCGGCACTGCCATCATCAAAGCAGCGCCAGAAGTGCGTGTTATTCAGGCGTAATTCAATAAACTGGACCGGGCTGAAAGGCGGCGGTAAGGGGATAAACGCCCGGAGTAACGAAGTGTGAGTATTCTGTTCCAGCAACTGCCGTAAGATCATGGATACGTCGCCCTTAATAGTGAGCGTAAATAGTACATTACCCCTTATTTTTGTAGTGTTACAAGCTTCACGTATAAATCACTGGGGTGACATTTATGTGATGAATCAGTCAGCGCAGCAGCCGCACCATCAGGTAGATCGCCGGTTCATGCGCCATATCCTGTAAATGTTGCAACAACTGGCGGCTCCAGCTCCGCCAGGGTTCTTCTGCTGTTTTCGATAACTGCACGAACGTCGGTGCGAGGGTATTCACGTGGCTGGCATCAATGACGATTTCACCGAAGGTTAATAACCCCTGCATTTTGCGCCTGGCATCGGCGTCGTCGATCAACGCCAGCCAGTGCTGGTAATCAGCAAGCGGGCATTCGAGCGCCACGTTGAGGCAGTCGATTACCCCAACGTGGTGGCCAATCGCCAGCGAGTAGTACATTACCTGGCGGCTTTTCTCTTCGAGTTCGACGCTGTTATCGACAAACTTCTGCCGCAGCATCCAGAACATCACTTTCGCTTGCTGCTCAGACATGGGCGCGCTCCAGCTCGTTCATCAGTTGCTGCACGATGGAGGTCAGGCGCGGATCCGCCGCCTGTTGCAGCCAGTGATTTACCCGCAGCGTAGCCTGCGCGGGATCGCCTGCGGTTAATAACGCGAAGAGCTGGTCGGTTATCTCGCGTCCCTGGCGATAACCCGCCAGCTGGCGAGCCAGCCGTTCAAGCGTCACGCGTAATGCCAGCGGCAGCGTCGGCCAGCGTATGCTGGCGGTTTCATCTGCCGCTTGTCGATGGTCGACGGCGTGCAGCTTTTGCTCCAGCAAGCCAAGCGCCACCGCGAAACCGTGGATGGTCGCCGCTGGCGTCGGCGGGCAGCCTGGGATCCACACATCAATTGGCACAATAGTGTCACTGCCGCCCCACACGCAGTAGAGATCGTGAAAAATCCCGCCGCCGACGCCACACGCGCCGTAGGAGATAGCGATTTTATGATCCGGGGCGGATTCCCAGGCACGTAGCGCGGGCATGCGCATGGCGCGTGTGACCGCGCCGGTAAACAGCAAAATATCCGCGTGGCGCGGCGACGCCACCACTTTGATGCCAAAGCGTTCCGCGTCAAACAGCGGCGTAATGGCGGCAAAAATTTCGATTTCACACCCGTTGCAGCCGCCGCAATCGACGCGGTAAACGTAGGCAGAACGCTGGATATCGCGCAGCAGTAGCTGCTTCATTTTCTGCGCGGACTCATCGAGCGGCACCGGCTGGCTGACATGCTGGTTCAGCACTTTCAGGTCGGAACTCATGCTTGCTCCTTCAGGTAATAATGCACGTTCACGCTGCCGCGATGCTCCAGCGCCGCGCGTCGGCGGCACGCCGGGCAGAGAGAGGCTTGCGCCCGCAGGTTCTCCAGCTGGTGTGGTGCGTTTTGGTTCAGGGCCAGCAGTTCCACCGCCAGCGTCACGGATTTTTCAGGCGCGAACGGCACGCCGCACTCGCGACAGTGTTGCAGGCGGAAGGTGGCGCGCACATAGAGATCGGCTTTGTTAGTGACCGCCAGTTCAAACTCTTCCGACAGACGAATCGCCCGCGTCGGGCACACCTCTTCGCAGCGCCCGCAGTAGATGCAGCGGCCGATGAACAGTTGCCAGACGCGGCTGTTCTCCCCGGCATCCGTTTCCAGCGTGAGCGCGTTCGCCGGGCAGGCGGTGGTACAGGCGCCGCAGGCAATGCATTGCTGCGGATCCAGTTCCGGTTTGCCGCGAAACCCCGGACACACCTCCAGCGGCGCGAACGGGTATTTCACCGTTGGCTCGCCTGCTCTGAGAATGGTTTTCAACAATTTCAGCATCGTTTCTTTCCTTACTTCAGCGGCGAGTGGCGACGTTCAATGCCGTAACGTTCGATCTCTTTGTAGGGCACGGTTGTCGATTTACGCTTGCGCACATCCACCAGCGTCACGCGGTCGGTACACGAATAGCAGGGATCGAGGCTGCCGATGATCAGCGGCGCATCGGAAACGGTATTGCCGCGCAGCATATAGCGCAGCACCGGCCAGTTGGCGTAGGTCGCCGCACGACAGCGCCAGCGATAAAGTTTCTGGTTGTCGCCGAGCATGCTCCAGTGAACATCCTCGCCGCGCGGCGCTTCCACATAGCCAAGGGCGAACTTGTGCGGCTGATAGCTAAACCCTTCGGTCAGCAGCGGCGTATCCGGCAGGTTATCCAGCGCGAACTCAATCATTGCCAGCGAATCGAAGACCTCTTTCACCCGCACCATGACGCGGGAAAAGACGTCGCCATCCGGCCAGGTAAACAGGGTTTTCGGCAGGTTGCCGTAATCGGCGTACGGATGATCGAAACGTAAATCGCGGGCAAAACCGCTGCCACGGATCAGCGGCCCGACCGGGCTGAAATCGCGTGCGACCTGGCGATCAAGAATGCCCACCCCCTGGGTGCGCTGCGCCATGTTCGGCGTGGAGAGCAGCATATCCACCAGTTGCGCCACTTCTGCGCGCATCTCTTTCACCAGTTGAATGGTTTTGACACGCTGTTCTTTGAGAATGTCGCGGCGGATACCGCCAATCAGATTCAGACCGTAGGTTTTACGCGAACCGGTGAGCAGCTCAGCCATGGTCATCGATTTTTCACGGATGCGGAAAAACTGCATAAAACCGGTATCAAAGCCGACAAAGTGGCTGGAAAGGCCGATGTTCAGCAGATGGCTGTGCAGCCGTTCCACTTCCAGCAGTACCGAACGAATGGTGTGTGCCCGCTGCGGCACCACAATGCCGAGCGCATTTTCCACCGAGGTGGTGTAAGCCACGCTATGGGCAAAACCGCAGATACCGCAAACCCTGTCCGACAGGAACGTCACTTCGTTGTAGCCCATGCGGGTTTCCGCCAGCTTTTCCATACCGCGATGGACATAGAACAAGCGGTAATCGGCATCGACAATCCGTTCGCCATCGACAAACAAGCGGAAATGCCCCGGTTCATCCGAGGTGATATGAAGCGGGCCAATCGGCACAATGCGTGACGAATTGCCGCCATCGTTGATAAAGGTGTAGTTTTCCGTGTCGCTGGTCGGCTCCGGACGCAGGCGGTAATCCATGGTGTCTTTGCGCAGCGGGTGCAGATCGTCCGGCCAGTCATCCGGTAGCACCAGACGGCGCTGATCCGGCAGGCCTACCGGGATCAGACCGTACATATCGCGGATCTCACGTTCGCCCCATACGGCGGCGGGGACGCGCGGTGTCACCGACGGGAATTCGCGCGTGTCGGCATCGACCAGCGCTTTCACCACAATCCAGCACTTTTCCGCACCTTCCATCGACAGCGCGTAATAGACCGCGTAATGACCATTCAGGGTGCGTTCATCATTGCCAAACAGCACCGGTAACCAGCCGTCATGCTGGTAATAGAGGTAGTGCACAATGTCCGGCAACAGGTTGATTTTGACCGTTATCGTGACTTGTTCGAAGGTCTGGCGCTCCTCGTCCAGCACCGCGCCGGGAAACTGCGCCTTCAATGCAGCAAGACAGGCGTTGCCGCGAGGTTGCTGGAGATTCACGCTGGCTAAATAACTCACTTTCACTCTCCCTGACGATGCGACGGCGTTGCCGATGCGGCGGTGGTATCAAAATTGGCCCACAGCCAGCTAAGCTGCGTGGGATGATCATCATTGTTTTGCTGCACGATGGTGGCGGCGCTGGCCAGTAACCGGCTGACGGGCTGAGGAATATGCGTACCCATCACCAGCATCATCACCAGTAAAAGCACCATCGGCGCGGTGGTGAGCCAGCCCAGTTCGCCGGTTGCCACCTGCTGCGGCGGCGTGGCAAACAGCACTTTCGCCACCATGCGCACCAGCCCGCCGAGCACCAGCGTCAGCAACACCAGCAGCAGAATAGTGACGGCGAGGTGTTCCGCCGCCAGCCCGGCGGTGACGGTCATAAACTCACTGAGGAAAATATTGAACGGCGGCATCCCGCCCAGCGCCAGCGCGCCGCCGCCAAGCAGTACGGCGGTAAACGGCATCACTTTCAGCATCCCGCACACCACATCCATATTGCGGGTGCCGTATTTCAGCAGCACATTGCCGGAACCGCAGAACAGCAGTGTTTTCGCAAGGCTATGGTTGAGCGTGTGCAGCAGCGCCGCCAGAATACCGAGCGGACCGCCGATGCCGAGCGCAACGGCCACCAGCCCCATGTTTTCCACGCTGGAGTATGCGAGCAGGCGTTTCATATCCTGCTGCACCAGAATGAAGAAGGCGGCGACGCCCACCGATAGCAGACCAAAAATCAGCAACAGCCGGTTGGGGAAACTGTCACCGATGGCGTGACAAATAATGATGTAGTAGCGAATCAACACCAGCAGTGCGCAGTTGAGAAGTACCGCCGAGAGCAGGGCGCTCACCGGGCTCGGCGCTTCGCTGTGCGCATCCGGCAGCCAGGCGTGCATCGGGAACAGCCCTGTTTTGGTACCAAAACCAATCAACACAAACACAAACGCCAGCACCATCAGCGTCGGGTCGAGCTGGCTGCTCTCTTTCAGCACTTCGGTCCAGAAAATGGCGTGATCAGGCTGTGCCATAAAGCTGGCGGCGTTGGCGTAGACCAGCACCGTACCGAACAGGCCAAACGCCACGCCGACGGTACAGATGATGATGTATTTCCATGCCGCTTCCAGCGAGGAACGCTGCCCGTAAATACCGACCAGAAACGCGGAACTCAGCGTGGTGGCTTCGATTGCCGCCCACATCACAATCAGGTTATTGCTGGTGACCACCAGTAGCATAGTGAACAGGAAGAGGTGGAAAAAGCCGTAGTAGTAACAGAGCGTTGGCACGCTGATTTCACCGTGATCCACTTCGTGGCGCATATAGCCAATCGAGTAGAGGCCGGTGATAAAACCAATGACGCCCAGCAGCGACAGGAACAACCCGCTCAGGCTGTCGATATGCAACCAGCGGCTGGCGGCGAAAATTTCCCCTTCGCGCACCGCTTCTGCCACCGTCCACAGGGCGATAACCAGCAGTAGCGAAATCCCCAGCGTATGCACCACCGTGACCAGCGTGCGCGCCGCATTGCCGCTCAGGCGGCAGGCGAAGCACAGCGCAGAAACCAGCAGCGGCGTCAGCAGTAACAACGTGAACATCAAGGTATGACTCATGGTGTTACCCCTTCAGCGCCGTCAGCGTGTTGACATCCAGCGTACCGTGGGTGCGCCAGATTTTCCGCGCCAGCAGCACCATCACAATCACCGCGAAAATGGCGTCGGTGGCGATGCCAATCTCCACCAATTCCGGCGCGCGCCAGGCCAGCAGCGCCAGCACCAGATGCGAGCCGTTCTCCATCAGGCAGTAACCGAAGATCTGCCGCAAAATATTGCGCTGGCTGATAATGCACAACAGCCCAAGCAGAAAATGGCCGAGCGCCACGGCGAGTGCCGGTTTAAGCTGGGCGATCATCGGCAACTGCACCGGGCGCACCACAAACCAGCACAGCAGCACAATCGCCGCCGCCATCAGCACCAGCGTGGCCGGGCCAAACAGCCGTTCCCCAACGCCGGATTGCGCCATCTTGCGAAAGGCGTAACCCATGATCAGCGGCACCAGCAGCACTTTGGTGAAGAAGGCGCTGAACGACCACATCAGCAATTGTTCGGCGTCCAGCAGCTGCGACAGGGTAAAAAAGATAGAGACCAGCACCAGCGATTGCAGGGCATACAACCAGCAGGAGACGGAGTAGCGTCTGGCGCAGGTGACCAGCAGCGAGGTGAACATCATCAGCCCCGCCAGGTTGTTAACAAGCAGTGTTCCCGTCATTATCGACTCCCTTATCCAAGCCACGCCGCAGCGATCACGCTTGAGCACAGCGACATCACAATCAGAATCACCAGCACCAGTTTCATCGCGTACGGCAGCGGTGCGGCCTGCGCCACGTCTTCGCTCGGTTCACCTGGCACCACGCGCCCGAACCAGTAAATAAACCAGCCGAAGCTGGCGACGGATTCCACCAGCGCCAGAATCATCACCGCCAGCAAAATCGGGTCGTCATTCGACAGGGCAAACCCGGCGGCGAAGAGGGGGAATTTACTGAAGAAACCGTTAAACGGCGGCACACCAGTGATGGCTAACGCAGCAACGCAAAAGCCAATGCCCGCCAGTGGCAATGTCTTCATCACCCCGCGCAAGCGCGGCAACAGGCGCGTACCGCAGCTGTAGCTGAGTGCGCCCGCGACGAGGAAAAACAGGCTCTTGGCAAAGGCGTGGTTGAAGATGTAAGCAATCCCCGCTTTGAAGGCCAGCGGCGAGCCGAAGGTCGACAGCGACAGGGCAAGGAAAATCCACGCCAGCTGCGAAATGGTCGACCAGGCCAGCAGCCGTTTCATATCTTTTTGCGGCAGGTACATCAAAAAGCCATACACCAGCGTTAACGTCGCCATGCCCACGCCAATCCAGCTGATGGTGTGGGGGATCTGTCCGCCTTCAGCGATGGCGCGGGCAAAAATGTAGACGCCGACTTTCACCATTGACGCGGCGTGTAAGTAAGCACTCACCGGGGTTGGCGCTTCCATCGCATCCGGTAACCAGGCTTGTAAAGGCAACTGTGCGGATTTGCCCCACGCGGCAAACAGAATGCCGCCATAAACCAGATAGGCTGCCGGGCCTTGTAGTTGACTGATGGCGCTCAGGGCAAAAGTGTGGGTATGCAAAAACAGCGTGGCTGCTGCCAGATAAAGCCCCAGCGAACCGACGTGCGTGATAAGCAGCGCTTTCATTGCCGCACGCTGCGATTTTTCGCTCTGGTAATAGCTAATCAGCGCCCAGGAACAACCGCCGGTGATCTCGAAAAACAGCAGCTGTCCGAGCAGCGTGGAGGAGAGCACTAACCCGGACATCGCGCCGATAAACACCAGCAGGAACGCGTAATAACGGTTGCTGCCGTCATGCGGATGTTCGCGGTTGCTGCGCGTCAGGTAACCGGTTGAATAGAGCGCCACCAGCAGGCCAAGAAACACCACCGCAAACAGAATCAGGGTGCTGATGCGGTCGACTAACAGACCAAACAGCACCACCTGACCCGCCGCCAGCAGCGGCATATCCGCGGTTTCACTACCCGCCTGGTAAAAACGCCATGCCAGCAGCACGGTGGCAAGCGTTGCCAGAAGCGCGAAGAGCGTGGCAAGCTGCGGCGCGGTTTTCCGGGGGCAAAGCGAGACGACCAGCGCGCCGATAAAGGGCAGCAGCAGCGTCGTCAGAGCAAGAGTTTCCATTATTTTTCCGCGCTCCTTACAAACCGGTTAACCAGAGGACATAGGACAGCGCAGCCAGACTGAAGCCGAGCCAGGTCAGGCGGTGCGTCAGCAAAAAGCGCCCGCGCGCCAGCGAGTTTTCCACCACCGATGCCAGCACAAACAACACCAGCAGTTTCAGCAGTGTGATCACCAGCGACAGCGCCATCGCGCCCACGCTGAGCGTGACGGCATTGCCGAAGGGGAAAAACAGTGCCAGCAACAGCGAAGCCATTACGACCTGTTTCAGGCCGACGCCCCATTTCACCAGCGCCAGACCCGCGCCGGAGTATTCGGTCAGCGGGCCTTCCTGCAACTCCTGCTCCGCTTCCGCCACGTCGAACGGGATTTTGCCCATCTCAATAAAACAGGCGAACCCGCAGGCCAGCAGCGCTAAAAACGTGGCGACCGGTGACATCCAGCCTGCCGCCAGCGTGTTGCTGATGGCGCCGATTTGCGTGGAGCCCGCCAGTAACGCCAGCACCAGCAGCGAAAGTATCAGCATCGGCTCTACCAGAATCCCCAGCGTCAGCTCACGGCTGGCGCCGAGGCCGGAGAAGGGGCTGCCGGTATCCAGCCCGGAAAGGGCAAAGAAGAAACGGAACAGGGCAAAGAGATAAATCAGGGTGATTAAATCGCCCGCTCCGGCAAACGGCGCGGTACGGATAAACAGCGGCAGCGTCATCGCCACCAGCAGCATGCTGCTAAGCAACACCCACGGCATGGCGCGAAACATCAGGCCAGAGGACGCCGGTGCGACAGCCTGGCGTTTCAGCAGCTTTTGTAAGTCGCGGTAATCCTGCCAGATCCCCGGCCCTTTTCTGGAGTGCATGCGGGCGCGGATTTGCCGGGAAACCCCGGTAAACAGCGGCGTAAGCGCCAGCAATAGGGCTGCCTGGCAGAGGGCAAATAAGCCGAGTGACCACGCAGAAGTCTGTTCTAACATTGTTGTTTCCTCCTCACAGCGCGATCGTCAGCAGCAGGATCACCAGCGCGGCAATCACATACAGGCAGTAGAGCCGGAAATCGCCGCTTTGCAGGTACTGCACCACGCGGGCCACGCGCTGCGTCGCGCCTACCAGCGGGCGAATGATTTTCTCGTCCCAGAACGGCTCCGTGCGCGTTGCTGCCTGCGTAATACCGCCCAGGCTGCGTTGTAAAGGTTGAGCCGGATCGAGCTGTCTACGCAGCTGGTAAAGCGGGCCAAACATCACACGTAATGGCTGGGTAAAGCTGCCTGCGGAGGGAGCCATGCCTTTTTCCCACGCGTAGCCGCAGGCCCAGGCATCGCCGCTGCGGCGAAACGCGCCGCGCGTCTGGCGGTTGAGGAACCACAGCACACCGGGCAGCAGGGGCAAAAGCAGTAACAGCAGGAACACGGTAGAAGGTGTCAGCATCGCTTGCTGCGCATCACCGGGGATAAGCGTTGCGCCTTCGGCGGCGGCAAGCGCGGCGGGGGGCGTTAAGCTCAGCGCGATATGCATTAATTGCGGAGCCACCCAGCTTGCGCCCACGCCGAGCACCACGCACAGCAGCGCCAGCACGAACATGGCGGCAACCATTGGCCACGGCACTTCGCGTGCGTGGTCGGCTTTTTCACTGCGGGCATTGCCGCAAAAACTGACGCCGTAAACTTTCACAAAACACATTGCCGCCAGCGCACCGGTGATCGCCAGCATCACGATGGCAATGGGGCCGGCGAGGCGCGGGATGATGGCGTCGATACGGGTGAGGGAGAACAGCGACTGATAGGTGTACCACTCGCTGATAAAGCCGTTCAGCGGCGGCATCGCGGAAATGGCGAGGCAACCCACCAGAAACGCGCCGGCTGTCCACGGCATCCGTTTGCCGAGCGCCCCCATTTTTTCCATATCGCGGGTATGCAGACGAAAGATGATCGCCCCGGCCCCCAGGAACAGCAGGCCTTTAAACAGCGCGTGGTTAAGGAGATGGAACAACGCACCGAGCAGGCCGACAGCGGCAATCACCGGTTGATGTAAGGTGATGCCCGCCATGCCGACGCCGACGCCCAGCAAAATGATGCCGATGTTCTCAACGGTGTGCCACGCCAGCAGGCGTTTGATGTCGTGTTCTGCCAGCGCATACAGCACGCCAAGCACCGACGACACTGCGCCAAACGCAAGCACCACCACGCCCCACCACAACGGAATGCCGCTGTGACCGAGCAGGTCGATACCGACTTTGATAATGCCGAAGATACCGATTTTCACCATCACGCCGGACATCAGCGCTGACGCGTGCGACGGTGCAGCCGGGTGGGCGCGCGGCAACCAGCTGTGCAGCGGCAACATCCCGGCTTTGGCACCAAAACCGAAGAAGGCCAGCAGGAAGACCGCCGACGCGGTGCCCGGCTCCAGCGTGAGTGCGCGGAAACTGGCGAAATCGAGGCTGCCGCTCTGGCGCCACATCAGGAAGAAGGCGATCATGATCAGTACCGAGCCGGCGTGGGCGATAAAGAAATAGAGCATCCCGGCGCGGATCGACTCGTCATCCTGGTCAGTGATAACCAAAAACCACGAGGCGAGGGACATCATTTCAAACAGCACGATGAACCAGAATGCGTTATCCATCACCACAAGCCCTACCATTGAGGCGATAAACAGGTTCATAAAAAAGCCCATCGCCCCGGCACCTTTGCCGATGTATTCCCGCACATAGGCCAGTGAGTAGAGCCCGCACAGCGTGACCAGCAGTGAGATGACCAGCACCATAAACGCGCTCAGGTTATCCATGCGCACCACGAAATGGGCGAAATCAAACGGGCCGATAGCCTGAAAACTCAGTGGCACTCCGCCGTGTAACGCCGTCACCGCGCTGGCAATCCCCAGCACGCCGCCAAGCATGGCGGCGATCCCGGCGACGTTGATCGCCAGTTCCTGACTGCGGGCAAGCAACAACGAAAAGCAGCCGCCGGCGACATACACCACGATTGACCACATCAATAATTGCAGGGCATCCATTAGCGTTGCTCCGGCGAAGAGGGAAGAGGAGGAAACGTCACATCGGTTGAACTCAGCGCGGCCAGCTCCCGACGAGCCTTGAGCTGTTTATGCAGTGTGGTTTCGGTTTCCAGGTGCAACGCGTGTGTGGGGCAAGCCCGGACACAGGCTGGGCCTTCAGGCAGAAAGTCGCAGAGATCGCACTTCACCGCGATGGTTTGCACCCCCGCATTCCAGCGTAAAAAGGGGTGATCGTTGGGCGCGCTGCCGGGCACATCGCGCAGTTGTTCTTCGGCAATGTGATGTTCGTAACGGGCGGGGATATTGAGCGGGCGACTACCGGCGGGCGTGATCGCCCCGAACGGACACACCAGCCCGCACAGTTTGCAGCCAATACACAGCGTTTCGTTGAGATAAACGGCATCATCCCGAAACGAAATGGCATTGACCGGACACACCTGTTTGCACGGCGCGTCGTCACAGTGGCGGCACAGTATCGGCGCGGTTTTGCTGGGTGTGCGCACGAGTGTCAGCCGGGGATGGTGCTGCAATCCCTGGCTTTTATGCACATCCGAGCAGGCGGCAAGGCAGGTATTGCATCCTATACACCACTCGGGATCGGCAATCACAAAGCGGTTCATTTCGGCTCCCTGGAATCGAGGTAAAAACATTGAGCCTGCTTTAGCATAAGCTGTGCCAAAGTTATAAATTATTAAATTTCAAATAGTTGTGTGTTTGTGGGGCTGGGGGGACGAACAAAAGTGATGGTCAGCGTAGAGCGAAAATTAACCTGTCGGCACAAGTGTCGACATCGCGGTGTGAAGTGTGATCGCGTTCAAATATTTGCAGGGGGAAGGCAAAGGAAAGGGCGTACCCGATTGGGCCGCCCTGAGAAAAGGGCGTGACTGTCAGGCGTTCTCTTTCAGCCAGTTAACCACGATGTCGTGGTGATTGCTGGTTTTGAAGTCATCAAATACATGTTCAACTTTACCGTCAGCGTCGATCAGGAAGCTGATACGGTGGATGCCGTCGTAGGTTTTGCCCATAAAGGTTTTTTCACCCCAGACGCCAAACTGCTCGCAGACCTGGTGGTCTTCATCAGAGAGCAGCGTAAAGTTGAGCAGCTCTTTTTCGGCAAAGCGGGAAAGTTTCTCTGGCTTGTCGGTGCTGATACCCAGCACTTCCACGCCCGCTTTCTTTAACTCATCCATGTTATCGCGCAGGCCACAGGCCTGGACAGTACAGCCTGGTGTCATGGCTTTCGGGTAGAAATAGACCAGAACACGCTGTCCCTGGAAGTCGGCCAAATTTACTTGTT
This sequence comes from Kosakonia pseudosacchari, assembly GCF_015167415.1. NCBI lineage: Bacteria > Pseudomonadati > Pseudomonadota > Gammaproteobacteria > Enterobacterales > Enterobacteriaceae > Kosakonia > Kosakonia pseudosacchari. The sequence goes on along the minus strand of NZ_CP063425.1, from coordinate 3,490,474 downwards.
CACCGTCTTGATCGGGCAAGCTAAATTTCGGTGCGATATCACCGGCTTTCAGTGGATTCATTACTTAACTCCATCCTGTTCATCATGCTGGGAATAGTTGACGATGTTTATACTGCCTTGCGCGTTCAATTCTGTACATAGGGCTTTGAACGCCTGATCAATATTTGACGCGTCCTGTGACGCGGGGCTATGAGCGGTTATCTGGATAAATAACGTTGGCGCAACGGTAAGATTGCCGGGCTGTGTACGGGATACTAACTCCGCAATATTCATGTCATGTGCGTCGAAAAGCGCAGTGAAACGCTCAATCAGGTGGGGCGAATCGGGGACTTCAACCTGCACCCACACGGTGGCTGGCATATCAGGACGCGGACGGGCATCGGTACGTTTCATCACAATCAGCAAATCCAGTTCGGCGCCTTTCAGTGGCAATGTCGATTCGATAAGGGTGATGGCGTTCCACGAACCTGAAAGCAGCATTATAAACGTGAACTCTTCCCCCAGCATCGCCAGACGGCTGTCTTCGATATTACAGCCGCAGCTGCTGACGTGGCGTGTGATCGTGTTCACAATGCCAGGCCTGTCGGCCCCCAGCGCAGTGATAACCAAAAAGTGTTGTGATGAGGTTGTCAAACCTGAGCTTCCTGTCAAACGTGAGGTAATCATAAGGAAAGCATAAAAAAAACCGGCATACAACCGCCACAGGGCCTCAGGTCTCTTGCTTTTCTGACGGCACCGCACGTACCATTGAGAATCTTGTTCGCACAGAGGATGGCCCATGTTCACGGGAAGTATTGTCGCGCTTATCACGCCGATGGATTCGCAAGGTAAAGTCTGCCGGTCAAGCCTGAAAAAACTGATTGATTACCATGTCGCCAACGGAACCACGGCGATCGTTTCGGTAGGGACTACCGGTGAATCCGCCACGCTGAGCCATGATGAACATGCCGACGTGGTGAAGATGACGGTTGAACTGGCCGACGGGCGCATCCCTGTGATTGCCGGGACGGGCGCGAACGCTACCGCAGAAGCCATCAGCCTGACCCAGTGTTTCAACGACAGCGGCGTAGTGGGTTGCCTGACCGTTACGCCTTACTACAACCGCCCGACTCAGGAAGGGCTGTTCCAGCATTTTAAAGCCATCGCCGAACATACTGACCTGCCGCAAATTCTGTATAATGTGCCGTCGCGTACCGGCTGCGATATGTTGCCGGAAACCGTTGGTCGCCTGGCGAAAATTAAAAATATTATCGGTATTAAGGAAGCGACCGGGAACTTAAGTCGTGTTCACCAGATCAAAGAGCTGGTTTCAGACGACTTTATCCTGTTGAGCGGCGACGATGCCACCGCGCTGGACTTTATGCAGCTCGGCGGTGACGGTGTGATTTCCGTGACCAGCAATGTGGCGGCGCGCGATATGGCCGACATGTGCAAACTGGCGGCCGAGGGGAATTACGCCGAAGCACGCGTGATCAACCAGCGTTTGATGCCGTTACACAACAAACTATTTGTCGAACCCAATCCGATCCCGGTCAAATGGGCATGTATGGAGTTGGGGCTTGTAGCAACCGACACGCTGCGTCTGCCGATGACGCCCATTACCGACCATGGTCGTGACGTTGTCCGCACTGCGCTTAAGCATGCCGGTCTGCTGTAAAGTTTAGGGAGATTTGATGGCTTACTCAGTACAGAAGTCGCGCCTGGCGAAGGTAGCGGGTGTTTCACTTGTGATGTTACTCGCCGCCTGTAGTTCCGATTCACGTTATAAGCGTCAGGTTAGCGGTGACGAATCCTATCTGGATGCGGCTCCGCTTGCTGAACTTCACGCGCCCGCAGGGATGATCCTCCCGGTGCAAAACGGTGATTACACCATTCCTGTTGCTAACGGCAGCGGCGCGGTAGGTAAAGCGCTGGACATTCGTCCGCCAGCTCAGCCGCTGGCGCTGGTGAGCGGTGCGCGCACCCAGTTTACCGGTGACACCGCGACGTTGATGGTCGAAAACGGCCGCAACAGCACGCTGTGGCCGCAGGTCGTCAGCATTCTTCAGGGCAAAAACTACAGCATCGACAAACGTGACGATGCTACGCAGACTCTGACTACCGGTTGGGTTGACTGGAACCGTCTGGATGAAGATCAGCAGTATCGCGGTCGGTATCAAATCTCGGTAAAACCGCAGGGCTATCAGCAGGCGGTCATCGTCAAGCTGGTGAACCTGGAACAAGCGGCCAAACCGGTAGCAGATGCCGCGTCGCTGCAGCGTTACAGCACCGAAATGCTGAACGTAATCTCCTCTGGTCTGGATAAAACCGCAACTGACGCGCAAACGGCGGCGGAAAACCGCAGCGTTTCTACGCTGAATGTCCAGAGCGCTGCCGATGATACCGGTCTGCCGATGCTGGTGGTGCGTGGTCCGTTTAACGTAGTGTGGCAGCGCCTGCCGTCGGTGCTGGAAAAAGTGGGCATGAAAGTGACCGACAGCACCCGCTCAACGGGCAGTATTGCCGTGACTTATAAGCCGCTGTCTGACAGCAGCTGGCAGGAACTCGGCGCGCGCGATCCGGGTCTGGCCTCCGGCGACTATAAACTGCAGGTCGGCGATCTGGATAACCGCAGCAGCCTTCAGTTCATCGATCCGAAAGGTCACACGCTGACACAATCGCAGAACGACGCGTTAGTCGCAGCCTTCCAGGCGGCGTTTAACCGATAATCCTCAGGGCCGGATCTTCCGGCCTTTTTTTATTATGGTGACGCAAACGTGTGCGTCAGCGTAAAATAGCCAAATTAGCCTTGTAATCACACCTGGAGTAATGAAGATGCAAAAGCAAGCTGAGTTGTATCGCGGCAAAGCGAAGACCGTGTACAGTACGGAAAACCCGGACCTGTTGGTGCTCGAATTCCGTAACGATACGTCAGCAGGGGATGGCGCGCGCATTGAACAGTTCGATCGTAAGGGTATGGTGAACAACAAGTTCAACCATTTCATTATGACTAAGCTGCAAGAAGCGGGCATCCCGACCCAGATGGAAGCGCTGCTTTCTGATACCGAATGTCTGGTGAAAAAGCTGGATATGGTGCCGGTAGAGTGCGTTATTCGTAACCGTGCGGCAGGCTCGCTGGTGAAACGTCTGGGCATTGAAGAGGGCATTGAACTGAATCCGCCGCTGTTCGATATGTTCCTCAAAAACGATGCGATGCACGATCCGATGGTGAACGAGTCCTACTGCGAAACCTTCGGCTGGGTGAATAAAGAAAATCTGGCGCGTATGAAAGAGCTGACCTACAAAGCCAACGACGTGCTGAGCAAACTGTTTGATGACGCCGGTTTGATCCTCGTTGACTTCAAACTGGAATTTGGCCTGTTTAAAGGCGAAGTGGTGCTTGGCGACGAGTTCTCCCCGGACGGCAGCCGTCTGTGGGATAAAGAGACGCTGGATAAAATGGACAAAGACCGTTTCCGTCAGAGCCTTGGCGGCCTGATTGAAGCCTATGAAGCCGTGGCGCACCGTCTTGGCGTGAAACTGGACTGACTTCACCCGCATGACTTCCGGAGGGTGTCTGCATCCTCCGGATTTCCTCACTTTTTTCCTGTGCTAATCCTTCCCTCTGCGCCTACGATCATATATACACTGAGTCCATCATTGGGATAGTGAGGTAGTTATGCGCTGGCAAGGCCGTCGAGAGAGTGACAACGTAGAAGACCGACGTAATGAGTCGGGTGGGCCGTCGATGCGCGGGCCGGGGTTTCGTTTACCGGGTGGCAAGGGCGGGATAATCCTGCTGTTTGTGGTGATCGTCGCGAGCTATTACGGTGTTGATCTCACCAGTTTACTCACCGGGCAACCGGTTAACCCACCCACGCAACAACAGCGCGCCGTGAACCCGCACGAGGATGAGTCTGCGCATTTTACCCGCGTCATTTTCGCTACCACCGAAGAGACCTGGGGCCAGCTGTTTAAAAAAATGGGGCAACATTATCAACAGCCGACGCTGGTGATGTACCGTGGCAGCACCCATACCGGTTGCGGTACCGGGCAATCCATCATGGGGCCGTTTTACTGCCCGGCAGACAGCAAAATTTATATCGATCTCTCTTTCTACGACGAGATGAAAAACAAGCTTGGCGCGGGTGGCGATTTCGCTCAGGGCTACGTGATCGCGCATGAAGTCGGTCATCACGTGCAAAAACTTCTGGGAACAGAAGCTAAAGTGCGCGGCCTGCAGCAAAACGCTAGCAAACAGCAAGCGAATGCCCTGTCAGTGCGCATGGAGTTGCAGGCCGATTGTTATGCGGGTGTCTGGGGCCACAGCATGGCGCAGCAGGGCGTGCTGGAACCGGGCGATGTCGAGGAGGCGTTAAACGCCGCGCAAGCCATTGGTGATGATCGCTTACAACAGCGCAGCCAGGGCGTCGCATTCCCGGATAGCTTTACGCATGGCACCTCGGCGCAGCGTTACACCTGGTTCAAACGCGGAATGGACAGCGGCGATCCGGCTCAGTGCAATACTTTCAGCGGGCAGCTGTAATTACCTCGTGATACAACAACTGAGTGAACTGAGCGCCCGCATGGCGCAGGAAGGGATCCGTCGCTTGCTGGTGATTGCCGGTGCGCCAGCGTGGAGTGAAGCGCAGGCGAGCACACTGCGCGACTCGCTTCCCGGCGACTGGCTGTGGGTTGGTGGAAACATCGGCTGGCCACAACACATGCACCCTCGCGCATTAACGACTTTGCTCGGGCGGGAATTCCGTCATGCGGTGTTCGATGCGCGTGAAGGATTTGATGTCGCCGCCTTTGCCGCGCTTGGCGGGACGCTCACGGCCGGGAGCTGGCTGGTGTTACTCACACCGCCGTTCGCGCTGTGGCCGCAGCAGCCGGATGCTGACAGCCTGCGCTGGAGCGATACCGCCGAGCCGATTCCGACCCCGGTTTTTGTTGCTCACTTTTGCCGTACACTCCAGAGCGATCCACAAACCGTGGTGTGGCAGCAAACGTCACCTTTCTCTCTTCCTGACTTTTCTCCCCGGCCTGAGTGGCACGCGGCAACCGGCGCACCCGAGCATGAGCAGGCGCAGATCCTTGCGCAACTTCAGCACATGCCTCCAGGTGTCGCGGTGGTGACGGCGCCGCGCGGGCGAGGTAAATCGGCGCTGGCAGGAATGCATATTGCCCGCGCATCTGGGCCTGTCACGGTCACCGCACCTGCGCGCGCTGCCACCGATGTGCTGGCGCAATACGCCGGGGAACGGTTCAGCTTTATCGCCCCGGATGCGTTGCTCCAGCAGATAACCGCGCAGGGAGCGCACTCTGGCTGGCTGGTGGTGGATGAAGCCGCTGCCATTCCTGGTCCGATGCTGCAGGCGCTGGTTTCCGCTTTCCCCCGCGTATTGCTCACCACCACCGTACAGGGTTACGAAGGCACCGGGCAGGGGTTTTTGCTGAAGTTCTGCGCCGGGTTTCCGCAGTTACGTCATTACACGCTCTCCACGCCGCTACGCTGGGCGCAGGGCTGCCCGCTGGAGCAGGTGATAAATGCCCTGTTGCTGTTTGACGATGAACCAGTCGTTGAGCCGCCGACAGGTGACATCACCATGCAGCCGTTACCGGCGCAGGCCTGGCAGGAGACACCGGCGATCCCGGCGGCGATTTATCGTCTGCTGGCGAGCGCCCATTACCGCACGTCACCGCTTGATCTGCGACGCATGATGGATGCGCCAGGGCAGCATTTCTGGCAGGCTTGCCGGGCACAAACGGCGGTTGCCGCGCTCTGGCTGGTGGAAGAGGGTGGGTTAAGTGCCGATCTTAGCCAGGCGGTGTGGGCGGGTTTTCGCCGCCCGCGCGGTAATCTGGTCGCGCAATCGCTGGCCGCCCACGGCGGTAGCCCGCTGGCGGCAACATTGCGCGGGCGGCGCATCAGCCGCATTGCTGTGCATCCTTTTTGCCAGCGTACAGGGATTGGCACTGCGCTCATCGCCCATGCGCGGACACAAACAACGGATTGTGATTACCTCTCCGTCAGTTTCGGCTATACCCCAGAATTATGGCGCTTCTGGCAGCGCTGCGGTTTTTCACTGGTGCGCCTTGGTAGTCATCGCGAAGCGAGTAGCGGCTGTTTTACCGCCATGGCGATCATCCCGCTGACGGCGGCTGGCGAAGCGCTGCTGGCGCGGGAACAGACACGCCTGGCGCGCGATCTGCCCTGGCTTGCCGACTGGCGCGAGGAAACGTTATCTCTGCCTGTTGTTCAGTCGACTACGCTTAGTGAAGAGGACTGGCTGGAGCTGGCTGGTTTTGCTTTTGCGCATCGACCACTTTCAGCAGCTTTTGGCGCGTTATGCCGATTGCTGGCGTACACGCAATTGCCATTGTCGGCATTGTGGGGACAGGTAAGCGATGGCGAAAGCGAACAGGCGTTATGCCAGCGTTTATCGCTGAGCGGGCGTAAAGCGCTGCTGGCGCGTCAGCGCCAGGAGTGTGAACAGGCGCTCTTGCACCTGGATGCTGAACGCGCGCTAAATCTGAAAACCCAGGTGCAGAAACTGCAATTTTTTTAACTAACTCATTCAGTTAAATGGCATGGTCATTATGGCTCCCGGGCGTAAACTGCACTCAACGATTTAAGGAGACAACCATGAAACATGACCATTTCGTTGTGCAAAGTCCGCCATCCCCGGCCAAACAATTACTGCTGTTGTTTCATGGCGTTGGCGATAACCCGGTCTCCATGGGGCAGATCGGTAGCTGGTTTGCACCGCACTTTCCCGAGGCGCTGATCGTCAGTATTGGCGGCGTGGAAGCCTGCGGCGCACCACCGGCCCGCCAGTGGTTTTCCGTGGCAGGCGTGACGGAAGAAAATCGTCAGCAACGTATCGACGCTGTGATGCCGCAATTTATTGATGTTGTACGCTACTGGCAGCAGCAAAGCGGTGTAAACGCGTTGGCCACGGCGTTAATTGGCTTTTCGCAAGGGGCGATTATGGCGCTGGAAGGGCTGAAAGCGCAGCCGGATCTGGCCTCGCGAGTGATTGCCTTCAATGGCCGTTATGCCACGTTGCCGCAGGCGGTTTCCGCGGCGCAGACCATTCACCTGATTCACGGCGGTGAAGATCGGGTTATCGATCTGGCCTGGGCGGTGAAAGCGCAGGAAGCGGTGCAAACGTTAGGCGGCGATATCACGCTGGATATTGTGGAGGATTTGGGCCACGCCATTGATGATCGCAGCATTGAGCTGGCGCTCGAACATTTGCGCTACACTGTGCCGAAGCACTATTTCGATGAAGCGTTAAGCGGCGGCAAGCCGAATGACGACGATATTATCGAGTTTTTATGAGTAAAGCATTCACCCCCGAAAGGGGGTGAATAATGTGAGGCCTATTTTTTCGGCTGATCCTGTTTCGGCCAGTCGTCATCGTCGTCCCACTTGTCGTTGAAATCTCGATGAGGCGGCAGATCCGGCTTGTTAGCGAGGAATTTTTTGTGATCGACCCGGCTCAGGTCTTTGATCACATTAATCAGTACGCCAAGTAAAAACACCAGTACCAGAATCCACCAATATTTTGCCAGCCAATCCATGTCATCCTCCAGGCCATCAGGCGATGAGTTGTTCCATAATGCGTTGATACATACGGGCAAGCAGTTGCAAATCCGCCGCGTTCACACATTCGTTGATCTTGTGAATGGTGGCGTTGACCGGCCCAAGTTCAACCACTTGTGCGCCCATACGCGCGATAAAACGGCCATCTGACGTGCCGCCAGTGGTTAACAACTGCGGTTTGATCTCATTATAGTGCTCAATGGCATTGACCACCGCATCCACCAGTTTGCCGCGTCCCGTCAGGAACGGCTGCCCGGAAACCCACCACTCTACGCTGTAACGCAACTGATGTTTATCCAGCAGCGCCAGCACCTGGGCTTTGATCATCTCGTCGGTCAGTTCGGTGCTAAAGCGGAAGTTGAACTGCACAAACAGATCGCCCGGGATAACGTTGTTGCTACCGGTTCCGGCTTTGATATTGGCAATCTGCATGCTGGTAGGCGGGAAGTATTCGTTACCGTGATCCCACTGGATCGCCACCAGCTCATTGAGCATTGGCGCGGCGCGGTGCACCGGGTTATCCGCCAGGTGCGGATAGGCAACGTGCCCCTGAACACCGTGAATGGTCAGGTTGCAGGTCATCGAGCCACGGCGGCCGTTTTTTACCACATCGCCCACCACTTCTGTACTGGAAGGCTCGCCGACCAGGCAGTAATCCAGCCGTTCGTTACGCGCCATCAGCGCGTCGACCACTTTGACGGTGCCGTTGGTCGCGCTGGCCTCTTCGTCAGAGGTGATGAGAAATGCCAGACGGCCTTTATGCTGTGGATGCTGCGCGACAAAACGCTCGGCGGCGACGACCATCGCCGCCAGCGAACCTTTCATGTCTGCCGCGCCGCGGCCAAACAGCATACCGTCGCGGATGGTCGGTTCAAAAGGCGGGTTGATCCAGCGGTCGGCATCGCCCGCTGGCACCACATCCGTATGGCCAGCGAAGGCCAGCGTTTCGCCTTGTCCGCGCCATGCCCAGAAGTTTTGCGTGTCGCCAAAATCCATCGGCTCAATGGTGAAACCGATAGCGCGCAGGCGTTCAATCATCAACGCCTGGCATCCTGCATCATTGGGACTCAGAGAAGGGCGACGAATAAGCTGCTGTGTCAGCTCAATAACCGGGCACGACATAAACTACACCTCGTTAATAAACTTCTCATAACTGGATTCATTGAAACCCAGCAGCATAGGCTTACCCGGCGCGCAGAGCAATGGGCGTTTGATAATTGCAGGCATTTCAAGCATCAACGCGATGGCAGCAGCATCATTGGTGATGGTTGCACGGCGGGATTCATCCAGCTGGCGCCAGGTGGTGCCACGTGTGTTTACCAACGCTTCCCAGCCGAGTTCATCCACAAATGTACGCAGTAAATCTGCATGAATACCGTCTGCGCGGTAATCGTGGAAACGGTATTCCACGTGCTGCGCTTCGAGCCAGCGGCGCGCTTTTTTGATGGTGTCGCAGTTTTTGATGCCGTACATGGTGATCATGGTGAATCCTTTTGTCTCATTTTTGGTTATTTGTGCAAGAAATTAGAATGATGTATTTTAATTTGCCTGTGATTGGTCTGATAAGCAAATGTCAGCGGATATAACCACTCTGTTCCAGTTTGAATAAACTTTCAGGTGTTGCGCATACCATGCCAGTGGTTAAAAAACGGAAACCATATTGTTGATAAAATCCTGTCTTTTCCGGTACGGAATAAATAAAGGTTTTGCCGAACGGTAATAATGTTCTGACAATGTCAGACATCAGTTGTTTTCCATAACCACGTCCCTGCATTTCTGGCGCGACCACAATATCCGCAACATAGCTGGCCCACGTCAGATCGCTGATAGCACGCGCCGTGGCAACCAGTTCTCCGTTATGGTAGCCGAACCAGCAGAAGGTACTGTTGCGCCACGCCTGCTCGACCAGCAAGGGGTCGCGCTGATTGAGACCGCCTGCGGCAATAAGCGCCGTTAACGCCAGCCAGTCCACCGCTTCAATTGCTGATTTATCGAACAATGTGATCGTCATTTCATTTGGCCCTAAAGTTTTTATGGAATATTGCCGTTATTCACAGTAAATGACATGACATCGGCTCATAGTTATCGCAAGCATTAAAAGTACCCCGCTAATAACAATTGAAGCAATTGATTAACGTCTCTTCAATGCTGTTACGGGTTTGAGTAGAATTGCCAGAATAATAAGAGAGGTAGTTATGATTGAACATGAACTGGGGAACTGGAAAGACTTTATCGAAGGCATGCTTCGTAAATAATTTCCAGACGAACGATTAAGCAGTGACGGCTTGATAAATAACAATGTGAACCAACACATGAAAAAGGCGACCAGTTGGTCGCCTTTTTGTTATGCAGACATTACTGCGCGCGCGCTTTGAGCGGGAAACGGCGGCGCACCAGCACGAAGAACAGCGGCACGAAGAAGATTGCCAGCACGGTCGCGGAAATCATCCCGCCCATCACACCGGTACCCACGGCATGCTGGCTGCCGGAGCCCGCGCCGGTGCTGGTTGCCATTGGCAGCACACCGAAAACGAACGCCAGCGAGGTCATCAGAATCGGCCGTAAACGCTGACGGCAGGCATGCAGCGTGGAGACCAGAAGATCTTCGCCTTTGGCATTCATGTCGTTGGCAAATTCGACGATGAGTATCGCGTTTTTCGCCGACAGGCCTATTACTGTTAACAACCCGACCTGGAAGTAGACATCGTTCTCCAGCCCGCGCATCCAGGTCGCCAGCAACGCGCCAATCACGCCAAGCGGCACCACCAGCATCACCGAGAACGGCACCGACCAGCTCTCATACAGCGCCGCGAGGCACAGGAACACCACCAACAGGGAAACCGCATATAACGCCGGTGCCTGCGCACCGGAAAGGCGTTCCTGGTAGGACATGGCGGTCCACTCCAGACCAAAACCAGTAGGCAACTGACTAACCAGTTTCTCCATCACATCCATCGCCGTACCGGTACTGACGCCAGGTGCGGATTCGCCGACAATCTCGACTGCGGCATAACCGTTGTAGCGCTCAAGGCGCGGCGAGCCGGTTTCCCAGCGCGAGGTGGCAAACGCGGAGAACGGCACCATTCCACCGCTGCTATTTCGCACATACCAGAGGTTGATATCGTCCGGCAGCATACGGTATTTCGCCGCCGCTTGTACGTAGACTTTTTTCACGCGTCCGCGATCCATAAAGTCATTCACATAGCTGGAGCCCCAGGCGGTTTTCAGCGTGTTGTTAATATCATCAATCGACACGCCCAGCGCCTGCGCTTTGCGCTGATCGATATCGATTTGCAGCTGTGCGCTGTCATCAAGACCGTTATGGCGAACGCGGGTCAGCGCCGGATCTTTCGCCGCCATCTCAATCAGGCGATCGCGGGCCGCCATCAGAGCGTCGTGCCCTGCACCGGCATGATCCTGCAATTCCATATCGAAACCGGCCGAACTTCCCATGCCACTGATAGCGGGCGGGCTGCTGGCGAAAACGCGGGCTTCACTGATGCGGCTAAACGCTTTGGTGGCGCGTTCGATAATGGCAAAGGCGCTACCACTGTTCGGATCGCGGGCTTCCCAGTCTTTCAGGCGGATAAACAAACGCGCCACGTTCTGCCCGTTACCACCGGGGCCGGAACCGACGGTGGCAAACACCGACTCGACATTCGCTTTTTCGTGGGTGAAGAAATAGTTTTCGACTTTTTGCACCACTTTCAGCGTCTGCTGCTGCGTCGCCCCGCTCGGCAACTGCACAGAGGTGGTAAACATACCCCTGTCTTCAAGCGGCAGAAATGACGTTGGCAGACGCAGGAACAGCAGCACCATGCCGCCAATCAGCAGCACATAGAGCAAAATCCAGCGCAGGCTGCGATGCAAAATCTTACCGACGGCGGTTTCATAACGATCGGCGTTGCGGTTGAACAGACGGTTAAAGGCGCCGAAAAAGCCTTTCTGCCCGTGCAGTTCACCTTTATGCAGCGGCTTGAGCAGCGTGGCGCACAGCGCCGGGGTGAGGATCATCGCCACCAGCACAGAAAGCACCATCGCCGAAACAATGGTGATTGAGAACTGGCGATAAATCGCGCCGGTGGTGCCGCCAAAGAAGGCCATCGGCACAAATACCGCCGACAATACCATCGCAATCCCCACCAGCGCGCCCTGGATCTGCCCCATCGATTTGCGTGTCGCTTCCCTGGGCGACAGCCCTTCTTCGGTCATGATGCGTTCGACGTTTTCCACCACCACAATCGCATCATCCACCAGCAGACCGATGGCGAGTACCATGGCGAACATGGTCAGGGTGTTGATGCTATAGCCGAATGCGTAGAGCACCGCGAACGTGCCAAGCAGTACGACCGGCACGGCGATAGTGGGAATCAGCGTGGCGCGGAAATTTTGCAGGAACAGGTACATCACCAGAAACACCAGCGCGATAGCTTCAAGCAGGGTTTTCACCACATCGATAATCGAGGCTTTAACAAACGAGGTGGTTTCGTAAGCGACTTTATATTCCAGACCGTGCGGGAAAAAGGGAGCCAGCTCGTTTAGGCGGTTAATCACCAGTTCTGCCGTCGCCATTTCGTTAGCGCCGGAGGCCAGTTTTACACCCAGACCGGAAGCCGGGTTGCCGTTAAAACGGCTCAGGTAGTCATATTTCTCTGCGCCCAGTTCCACCGTCGCCACGTCACCCAGGCGCACTTCTGAACCGTCCTGATTCACGCGCAGCGTAATATTGCGAAACTGTTCCGGCGTTTGTAAAAGCGACTGGGCGTTGATAGTGGCGTTTAACGCCTGGCGATCGACAGAAGGGGTTCCGCCAAGTTGCCCGACGGCAATTTGCGCGTTCTGCGACGAAATGGCGTTGGTGACGTCCGAGGCGGTGAGCTGGTAACTGTTGAGCTTCGCCGGATCGAGCCAGATACGCATTGAATATTGCGAACCGTAGGCGTCGATATCGCCAACGCCGTTTACGCGGCTAATCGGATCCTGAATATTACTTGCCACGTAATCGGAGATATCTTGCTTATCCATCGAACCGTCGGTGGAGACAAACGCGATGGTTAAAATGTTGGTATCACCGGTTTTGCGCACCGTGACACCCTGGTTTTGCACGGCTTGCGGGAGTTTACGCATCGCCGATTGCAGCTGGTTTTGTACCTGCTGCACGGCTTCATCAGGATCGGTACCGGCACTGAAATTGAGGGTGACCGTTGCCTGCCCGGTGGCGCTGCTTTGCGAGGACATATACATTAAATTATCGAGGCCGGTCATATTCTGCTCGATAACCTGCGTCACGGTGTTTTCCAGCGTTTGCGCCGATGCGCCAGGGTAGTTAGCGGTAATGCGGACGTTAGGCGGTGCTAAATCAGGATATTGTTCGACGGGTAAAGAAATAATGGCAAGTGTCCCCGTAAGACAGATCAGGATCGCCAGCACCCACGCAAAAATGGGGCGATCAATAAAAAAATTCGCCATCAGAAATAAAACCTCATATTGCTGCGCATCGTTATAGTGACATTGCTTGCATCAATGTAGCGGCAATGCAGAAACCAATCGTGGAGAAAAAAAGGAGAAAATGTAAATTATCATGCCCGATTAAGGCATAACTATGCATAGCGATACTTAAGCAAAATTTCCTCCTGCACAAACTCATTTAACTTTAAATTCTTTACACTTATTGACGCTCCGCGCTGACCGCTAATGGAAAACGAAACTGCACCTGGGTGCCGCAGCCCGGCGGAGAGACGATTTGCAGCACGCCGCCAAGGCGCTCGGCGCGCTCGCGCATGATCGTCAAGCCGTAATGTCCGGCGGGCTCCTGCGTGCTCTTCATACCGATGCCGTTATCACGAATGTAGACCGAATGCAGTCCGTCAGGATCGGTCACACAGCTGACGGTGATTTCGCTGGCCTGCGCGTGCTTAATCGCGTTGATGACCGCTTCGCGCACAATTTGTAAAACGTTCATTTGCTGTTGCGCATCCAGCGCCTGCGTGGGTAAACGGCAATCCAGATTCAGCTTCGCGCTGGTCTGGCTTTGCAATACGTCCAGGGCTTCACGCAGCGCGGCGGGCAGCGAGCTTTGCTGTAACGAGAGGCGAAACGTGGTGAGCAGCTCACGCAACTGCTGCCACGCGTTGTTCAGACCCCGTGAAAAGTCGTCGATAATCAGGTGGGCAGGGGCATTATCTTCCGGCACCGAACGTTTAAGCAGCGCCAGCTGGATACGCAAATAGGAGAGCATCTGCGCCAGCGAATCGTGCAGTTCGCGGGCGATGGTTGCGCGTTCTTCCATCAGCATTAATTGCTGGTAATGCTTCTGCGCCTGGTTGATATAGAGCCCGCGCCCAAGAATGGTGGCGATATTGCACATCAGCGGCGCGGAGAGCGGCTGCTGGTGGCTTTGCCAGCGCAGCTCGCCCAGCACGTTCTCCTGCATATTGACCGGCAAGCTGTTTACCGGCAGTGCGGGGTTAAGCTCCCCTTGCTGGATCCGCCAGTTATCATCGACAACCAGTTCCAGGAAGCAGGCTGCCTGATGATCGTAGACGATCTGCAACACGTGGCGCAGACACAGGGCGTCAATCTGGCTGGTGTTGAGCGCCTGCGAGCACTGGTACATCACCTCCAGCCGGCTGTTGGCTTCGTGCAGATCGCGGGTTTTTTCCGCCACTGACGTTTCCAGCGAGCGGTAGAGTTTAAACAATTGCCCCGACATTCGGTCGAACGTTGAAGCCAGTAACCCCAGTTCGTTATCCAGTTTGTTATCGAGCGGCAGCAAGGAAAATTGCCCTTGCTGGATACGCTGGCAGGTGGCGACCAGATTATTAAGGGGTTTGACGACCCGCTGGCGAATACGGCGCAGCGTAAAAAACACCAGCGTGAAAATCCCGGCTGCGCCCAGCATCGAAATAGCGACTACCAGCATCATTTTGCGTTCGGCGTAGTGCTGGAGCGCCAGCACGAACAAATCAATTTGCCCGACATAGGCCTGGATATTTTGCGCGTACCATTGCTGGTCGCCCTGGATCAGATGCTTTTCCATCTGGTGCCAGTTTTCGTGCAATTGCCCATAACGTTGCTGCACTTCCTGCGGAACATACCAGCGGTTCAGGGTTTGTAATACGGGAGAATTCAGCGTCTGCTGGTAAATCTGGCGGTGGGGTTGTAGTTCAGCGGTCTGTTTTTGCAGCTCGTAACCAAGACGGTAACTCTGCATGCGCAACGACCCGGCAATATTAATGGCTTCCGCGTCCCGCAGGCTGCTGGCAAGCGTGATGAGCGCCACCCCGGTGGAAAGCAGTGACAGTAAAACAAGAGAGAAAAAGGCTCTGGCCAGGCTTCCTGAAACAGGTTTTTTGACGATCACTGCAGCGCTTCCCAATCCTGATGTTACGTACAGAAAACATCGGCCTGAACGTCCATCGAATGAAATAATTTTTCAGAAATCCTGAAATAAATTGATCTGCTACAAGCTCGTGACAAATAGATAACCTTTCTGGGCAATTGAACATTGCCTGTGTCGTGCTGCCCCGGTAAATACAATGCTCATATAAAAAATAAGGTTTATTAAACCAGAAAAGAAGGGTGCCATGAATCGTTTTATTATGGCGAATAGCCAGCAATGTATAGGATGTCGTGCCTGCGAAGTCGCGTGTGTGATGGCGCACAATGACGAACAACATGTGTTAAGCGCCGCGCATTTTCACCCCCGGATCACCGTGGTAAAACACCAACAGCACCGCAGCGCGGTGACCTGCCATCACTGTGAAGCTGCACCCTGTGCCCGCAGTTGCCCGAATGGCGCAATCAGTCGTGTTGATGAGGCGATTCAGGTCAATCAGCAAAAATGTATTGGCTGTAAATCCTGCGTGGTGGCTTGCCCGTTTGGCACCATGCAAGTGCTGGTCACGCCGATTGGCGACGGGCTGGTGAAAGCCACCGCACACAAATGCGATCTGTGCCAGGGCAGGGCGGAGGGCCCGGCCTGCGCGCAGAATTGCCCGGCCGATGCGCTGCAACTGGTAAACAGCGACGCGCTGGCGGAGTTTGCGAAATCACGCCGTCTGCGTACCGCCAGCCAGGAGGCGCAGCCGTGGCACAGTGTCGCGGCGCTGACGCCCGCCTTTAACGACCGCAAAGTGCGGCAGATGCGTAAAACGCCGCCGCGCGGTGAGCCTGATAAGCTGCCACTGGCGGCGCGTAAAAGTGGTTTTGATGAGATCTATCTGCCGTTTCGCGCCGATCAGGCCAATCGTGAGGCTGAGCGCTGCCTGACGTGTGGTGACCACAGCATTTGCGAATGGACTTGTCCGCTGCATAACCATATTCCGCAGTGGATCGAGCGGGTGAAAGCGGGCGACATTGCGACGGCCGTCGAACTTTCGCATCAAACCAACTGCTTGCCGGAGATCACCGGTCGTGTCTGCCCGCAAGACCGGCTGTGCGAAGGGGCATGTACGGTGCGCGATGAGTATGGCGCGGTCACGATCGGCAATATTGAGCGCTATATCTCCGATCAGGCGCTGGCGCAGGGCTGGCAGCCCGATTTACAACAGGTTGCGGCGGTAGATAAGCGTATCGCGATTATCGGTGCTGGCCCGGCGGGCCTCGCCTGTGCGGATGTGCTCGCTCGCCACGGTGTGAGCGCCACGGTGTTCGATCGCCACCCGGAAATCGGTGGTTTGCTCACTTTCGGCATCCCCGCTTTTAAACTGGATAAATCGCTGCTGGCGCGTCGTCGGGAAATATTCAGCGCGATGGGCATCCGTTTTGAGCTTAATTGTGAGATTGGCAAAGATATCGCGCTGGATACGCTGCTCAGCGATTACGACGCGGTGTTTGTAGGCGTTGGCACTTACCGTTCAATGAAAGCCGGGTTGCCAAATGAAGACGCTCCGGGCGTTTACGATGCGCTACCGTTCCTGATTGCTAACACCCGCCAGTTAATGGGGTTGCCGGACAGCGCCGACGAGCCGTTTATCAATACTGAGGGACGCAATGTCGTGGTACTTGGTGGCGGCGATACGGCAATGGACTGTGTGCGTACCGCGCTGCGTCATGGCGCGGCAAAAGTGACCTGCGCCTACCGTCGCGACGAAGCCAACATGCCTGGCTCGAAGAAGGAGGTGAAAAATGCGCGGGATGAAGGGGCGGAGTTTGAGTTCAACGTTCAGCCGGTAAATCTGGAGCTGGATAAGAGCGGTAAAGTTTGCGGCATTCGCTTGCTGCGTACACAGCTTGGCGAGCCGGATGCCAAGGGCCGCCGCCGTCCGGTGCCAATTGAAGGCAGCGAATTTGTGATGCCTGCCGATGCGGTGATCATGGCGTTTGGTTTCAATCCGCATTCGATGCCGTGGCTGGAGCGTCACGGTGTGCGCATTGATGACTGGGGGCGCATTGCTGCCAGTGTCGAAAGCCAATATCGCTACCAGACCAGCAACCCGAAAATTTTCGCCGGGGGCGATGCGGTGCGCGGTGCCGATCTGGTAGTGACCGCGATGGCGGAAGGGCGCCATGCCGCGCAGGGCATGATGGACTGGTTGGGCATCAAAGCACCAGGGCAGCATTAAGGCGTTTGCCATAAAACAGGCTTCACGGCGTCACGCTTAGCAGCGTAGTATTATGCAAAGTTATTAGCGCTCTGGAGCCTGTATGTCGCTGAAAATTGAAGTTATCAAAGATAAAATCCTCTCTGAAAATTATTTTGTCCTGCGCAATATCACCTACGATTTGACCCGTCAGGACGGCGAAGTGGTGCGTCATAAACGTGAAGTGTATGACCGGGGCGATGGCGCCACTATCCTGTTGTATAACCGTGAAAAGCAGAGTGTGGTGCTGATCCGCCAGTTCCGCATTGCCACGTGGGTGAATGGCAACGTGGATGGTCGCCTGATTGAAACCTGCGCCGGATTGCTCGATGACGATGAGCCGGAAGTGTGCATCCGTAAGGAAGCAATTGAAGAGACCGGCTACCAGGTTGGCGAAGTGCGCAAAGTATTTGAGCTGTATATGTCGCCGGGCGGGATAACGGAAATTGTCCACTTTTTTATTGCGGAATATAACGACGCGCAGCGCGCGAATAACGGTGGTGGCGTGGACGATGAAGACATCGAAGTGCTGGAGTTGCCCTTCCGGCAAGTCTTAGCGATGGTCGCCAGCGGTGAGCTCCGTGATGGCAAGGCGGTGATTTTACTGCAATATTTGCAAATGTCTGGCTTAATGGACTGAAATGTATAGAGTTATTAGCTTCCCTTTCAGATGAAGCTATCCGATAAATCCGATTGAGCAAGCCAACCGGGAAATAGAATATACGCAGGTTCTGCGTCTATTCTTCCGGGGTTGTGCCAACCATGCGTTACCGCAGCGTTTTGACTTTGTTCTTCGGCCTTCTGGCCGCACCGTTGCTGTGCGCTGCGCCCGCGCAACAAACCTTTTCCGACTGGCAGGTCACCTGTAATAACCAGAACTTTTGTGTGGCTCGCAATATTGGTGAGCACCAGGGACTGGTAATGACGCTGGAGCGCAGCGCGGGTGCGCGCACCGATGCTACACTGCGTATCGACTACGGCGGCATTGACGCGCCGATCACCAAAGAACCGCCGATTGCCGGGCGCTTACTCTTTGACGGTCAGCCACTGGCGCTGGCTGGCGAACGCTGGCAAATCACCCCGTGGCATCTGGTGACGGATAATACCGATGCCATCACTTCGTTTTTAAAAAACATTCAGGAAGGCCAGTCGCTTACCCTGCAAGGCAGCAAGGGCACGATTTCTCTGCTGGGGCTAAAAGCGGCGCTACTGTTTATTGATGCGCTGCAAAAACGCGTTGGCAGCGAAACGGCATGGATCAAAAAGGGCGATAGCCCCTCGTTAAGCGTTCCGCCCGCACCTGCGTTGAAAAAGGTCGCCACGGCCAACGTTGCGCCAACCCCGCTGACGCACCAGGAGTTGAACGATTTACTGGATTACGGCACCTGGCGAATGAACAGCAGCCAGTGTTCGCTGGACCCAATGCGCCGGCAGGTGCGCGTGAGCGCGCTAACTGATGATAAAGCGTTGTTATTGATCGACTGTGAAGCGGGTGCCTATAACCTGGTTGAACGCGCGTGGCTGGTATCGCGGGAAAAACCGTTTGCCGCACGGCTGGTGCGCCTGCTGCTGCCTTTCACGCCGGATAACGGTAACGATGAAATGGAACTGATGAACGCGGCGTTTGATGAGAAAACCCGCGAGTTAACCACGCTCTCCAAAGGCCGCAGCCTGGCGGATTGTGGCGTGTCGAGCCGCTGGCGTTTTGACGGTCAGCGCTTTCGCCTGGTGCGTTACGCGCAGGAGCCCTCCTGCGATAGCTGGCACGGCCCCGATGCGTGGCCAACGCTATGGGTGACGCGCTAACCCTTCGCTGACATAATCCCTTGCGGATATTTTTATCGGGAAGGGAATAATGAAACGCTTTTACCCACAATGGCTTGCGGCCTGCGTGCTCTTTTTTGCCGTTCTGCCTGCACAGGCTGAACTGACCTCAGCGGATAAACAGAGTATCGCCCAGCTTGTCGATGTCTGGAATAACCACCTGAATGGCAATGCCCGGGCAACCGGCAACGATCTCTATGCGGCCCAGGTCGAATGGTTTGGCCAGCGTCTTGAGCGCGACGAGGTGCTGCGTCGCCAGCAAGCGTTCACCTCTCACTCACCGCACTATGCGCAGCGGATTATCACCACGCTTGATATCGCCGAAGATGAGGTGGGTGATGTCCAGGTTGAGTTTGTCAAACAAGCCGGACTTGATGAAAAACAGGTAAAGAATTATCCGGCACAACTAACCTTCAGCAAGCGGCCTGAAGGCTGGCGTATTAGCGGCGAAACCGATTTGCTCACCCGCCTGAATCAAAAAGAGGCGTCGGTGCAGGGGCTTTTGACCAAAGGCAAGTTTGACGGCAACAGCAAAGATGTCGTGTGGGTGAACGCGCGTGACCCCAAAACCGGCGGCAGCTGCGATGAAGAGGGCGACTGTGAATGTAAACTCTGGAGCAGCAACCCGGCTGTACAACCGGCGGTGGTGCCGCAGTGCATTGGTGGCGGAGTGGAAACGCTGTCGCAGCTCGATGATAGCGGGCGCGATCGGGTCGTTGTGTTCCCGCAGTGGTGGACCAGCGCCTGGCGGGTGGTCTATGTCTTCGATATCCAGCATGGGCAATGGACGAAAGCGCTGCCTTCGTTTCCCATCAACATCAATATTCAGGAAGACGATGACGCCGCCACGCTGGTGAAACGCGATACGCAGCACAACGGCAATGTGCTGGTGAAAAAAGCGCTGTGGGATGAAAAGCAGGAAGACATCGTCACGCCGCAGGAGAGCGAGCCGTTGCTGGTGGTGAAATAAAAGTAGCGCGCCAGCCGTAGACACTGGCGCGCCCACGCTTATTTTTTCAGTACCGCTTTGGCTTTTGCCACCACGTTCTCGACCGTGAAGCCAAAGTAAGGGAACAGCTTCTCGGCAGGCGCCGATTCACCGTAACCGGTCATACCGACAATTGCCCCTTTCAGGCCAACATATTTGTACCAGTAATCGGCGATCCCAGCTTCAACCGCCACGCGCGCACTCACCTCCGACGGCAGCACCGATTCGCGCCAGGCCTCATCCTGCGCGTCGAAAATATCGGTCGACGGCAGTGATACCACGCGCACCTTATGGCCTTCTTGAGTCAGTTGCTCCGCCGCGTTGACGGTGATCTCCATCTCCGAACCGGTAGCGATCAGGATCAGATCCGGTTTGCCGTCGCAGTCTTTCAGGATATAACCACCACGGCTGATGGCCTGCACTTGCTCCGGAGTGCGCTCCATTTGCGTGAGGTTCTGGCGCGAGAGGATCAACGCCGTCGGGCCATGATGGCGCTCGATCGCCAGCTTCCAGCCGACAGCCGCTTCCACCTGGTCACACGGACGCCAGGTGCTGAAGTTTGGCGTTAAGCGCAGACTGGCGAGTTGCTCTACCGCCTGGTGCGTTGGGCCGTCTTCCCCTAAGCCAATCGAATCGTGGGTGTAAACCATGATCTGCCGGGCTTTCATCAATGCCGCCATACGCGCCGCGTTGCGGGCATATTCAACAAACATTAAAAAGGTAGCGGTGTAAGGCACAAAACCGCCGTGGTGCGCGATGCCGTTGGCAATGGCGGTCATACCAAATTCACGCACGCCATAGTGAATATAGTTCCCGGCCAAATCCTCTTTCAGCGATGTTGAA
This sequence comes from Kosakonia pseudosacchari, assembly GCF_015167415.1. Classification (NCBI taxonomy): domain Bacteria; kingdom Pseudomonadati; phylum Pseudomonadota; class Gammaproteobacteria; order Enterobacterales; family Enterobacteriaceae; genus Kosakonia; species Kosakonia pseudosacchari. The sequence continues at coordinate 3,469,644 of NZ_CP063425.1, read as the reverse complement.
CCCGACCAGATGGTAAGGTTACTGGGGGCGAGGTCAGCGGAGCCGCCAAGCAGCTCCGGCAGAATTGGCCCATAGCTGTTGAGCGTGTTCTGCGAGGCTTTACGGGTGGCGATTTTCGCCGGGTTGGCCTGCAGCTTATTGATCCAGTCGGTGGTGGTTTTCTCCCAGCTTTCCGGCAGTTCGCCGCTCATACGGCGTGTAAACTCGGCCGCCAGATCCGGGTATTCCCTGGCCCAGACAGAAAATTTTTCATTCCATTCCTGCTGTTTTTTCGCGCCGCGCTCGCGGGCATCCCACGCCTGGTAAATCTCTTTCGGGATCTCAAAGGCCGGGTATTTCCAGCCGAGTTTCTGCCGGGTGAGCGCCACTTCTTCTTCACCGAGCGCTGCGCCATGCGACTCCTCTTTACCGGCTTTGTTCGGTGAGCCGAAACCAATCACCGTACGGCAGATAATCAGTGACGGCTTATCTTTCACGCTTTGCGCTTCTTCAATGGCTTTTTTCACCGCCTCAGGTGAATGCCCGTCGATATCGCCAATCACATGCCAGTTATAGGCCTCGAAGCGTTTAGCGGTGTCATCCGTAAACCAGCCCTCAGTTTCGCCATCAATCGAGATGCCGTTGTGATCGTAAAAGCCAATCAGCTTGCCGAGCCCCAGCGTACCCGCCAGCGAACAGACTTCATGGGAAATGCCTTCCATCAGGCAGCCATCGCCCATAAACACATAGGTGTAGTGATCAACGATGTCATGCCCCGGTCGGTTGAATTGTGCTGCCAGCGTACGCTCGGCAATTGCCAGCCCGACGGCGTTCGCCAGCCCTTGTCCAAGCGGGCCGGTGGTGGTTTCCACGCCCGGCGTATAGCCGATCTCCGGGTGGCCTGGGGTTTTAGAGTGGAGCTGGCGGAAATTTTTCAGCTCTTCCAGCGGCAGGTCATAACCACTGAGGTGCAGCAGGCTATATAACAGCATTGAGGCATGACCGTTAGAGAGGATAAAACGGTCGCGATCGTACCAGGTGGGGTCTGCCGGGTTATGGCGCAGAAAATCATTCCACAGCACTTCGGCGATATCCGCCATCCCCATCGGGGCGCCAGGGTGGCCAGAATTGGCTTTTTGCACCGCGTCCATACTCAGGGCGCGAATGGCGTTTGCAAGCTCTCTACGGGACATAATTCACTCCATGGCAAAGGGTTAAAGTTTAGCGGCGAGCAGATCTTCGAGTTTGCGTTGATCGACGGCGAACTGGCGGATGCCATCGGCCAGCTTATCGACGGCCATCGGGTCCTGATTGTGCTCCCAGCGGAATTCCGCTTCTGTTAATGGTTCCGGGCGATGGAAGGTCTGGCGCGAAGGCACCAGCTTGCGTTCAACGACGCCCTCCTGCGCTTGTAGCTCTTTCAGCAGCGCCGGAGAGATGGTCAGGCGGTCGCAGCCCGCCAGGGCGAGGATCTGCTCGGTGCGACGGAAACTGGCACCCATCACAATGGTTTCATAGCGGTGCTGTTTGTAGTAGTCGTAGATATTGCGCACCGACTTCACGCCGGGATCTTCATCCACCACATACGGATCGAGCGGTTTGCGATCGTTATACCAGTCGTAAATACGGCCAACGAAAGGCGAAATCAAGAACACACCCGCTTCGGCACAGGCGCGCGCCTGGGCAAACGAGAACAGCAACGTCAGATTGCAGTTGATGCCCTCTTTTTCCAGTTCTTCCGCCGCGCGGATGCCCTCCCAGGTCGACGCCAGTTTGATCAAAATGCGTGATTTATCGATGCCTTGATCTTTGTACAGCGCGACGAGCTGGCGGGCTTTGGCAATGCTTTTCTCCTTGTCATAAGAGAGGCGGGCGTCAACCTCGGTGGAGACGCGTCCCGGGATGCTTTTCAGAATTTCCGCACCAAAATTAACCGCCAGTTTGTCGCTGGCTTCTGCCACTTGCTGCTCCTGGGTTTTACCGCGCGCTTTGCCATAAGCGATGGCATCGTCAATCAGATGCGAGAAGTGCGCCAGCCCGGCCGCCTTCAGCAGCAGGGAAGGGTTGGTGGTGGCATCTTCCGGCTGATAGTGGCGAATGGATTCAATGTCGCCGCTGTCGGCCACCACGGTAGTGAATTGTTTGAGGCCGTCTAAGTGATTCATGAAAAATAACTCCTTTAAAAGCAATGGATTACTGGAGTGCTTTCTGTCGCACTTTTGTAAGGATGAGAGGTGCATAACAAAAAAGCATAGCAGACGCGCCCGCGCCCTGCGTTTTGCGGCACGTAACAAAGTTGCGATAAATTGATAACAATTTTGTTTATGTCATGGCGAGATTTTGGCTATGTTCAAAGTTTATGCGGGCGACAGAGGCCATACTATGCGGCGCATTGGGATAGACATCGCACGTTTCACTCTGAAAACAACGTGAAAGGAACCTCAAATGGACGACCAACTAAAACAAAGTGCCCTCGATTTTCACGAATTCCCCCGTCCGGGGAAGATTCAGGTCTCCCCGACTAAACCGCTGGCCACACAGCGCGATCTCGCGCTGGCCTACTCCCCTGGCGTCGCCGCGCCTTGTCTTGAGATCGAAAAAGATCCGCTGGCGGCCTACAAATACACCGCGCGCGGCAATCTGGTCGCCGTGGTATCCAACGGTACTGCGGTCCTCGGCCTGGGTAATATCGGCGCGCTGGCCGGTAAACCCGTTATGGAAGGCAAAGGCGTACTGTTCAAAAAATTCGCCGGAATTGATGTGTTTGATATTGAAGTGGATGAACACGATCCGGACAAACTGATCGATGTCGTCGCCGCGCTGGAACCGACCTTTGGCGGCATCAACCTGGAAGACATCAAAGCGCCGGAGTGCTTCTACATTGAAGCGAAGCTGCGCGAACGTATGAATATCCCGGTATTCCACGACGATCAGCACGGTACAGCGATTATCAGCACCGCCGCCATTCTCAACGGCCTGCGCGTGGTCGAGAAGAACCTCTCCGATGTGCGCATGGTGGTTTCCGGCGCGGGCGCGGCGGCGATTGCCTGTATGAACCTGCTGGTGGCGCTTGGGATGCAGAAACACAACATTGTGGTCTGCGACTCGAAAGGCGTTATCTACAAAGGCCGCGAGCCGAACATGGCGGAAACCAAAGCCGCTTATGCCGTTGACGATGACGGCAAACGCACGCTGGCGGATGTCGTTGCCGGTTCGGACATCTTCCTTGGCTGCTCCGGGCCGAAAGTGCTGACCCCGGAGATGGTAAAAGGCATGGCGCGCCAGCCGCTGATCCTCGCGCTGGCGAACCCGGAACCGGAAATCCTGCCGGATCTGGCGAAAGCGGTGCGCCCGGACGCCATCATCTGCACCGGGCGTTCCGATTACCCGAACCAGGTGAACAACGTGCTCTGCTTCCCGTTTATTTTCCGTGGCGCGCTGGATGTTGGTGCGACGGCGATTAACGAAGAGATGAAACTGGCGGCGGTCAACGCCATCGCGGAACTGGCGCATGCCGAGCAGAGCGAAGTGGTGGCGTCGGCCTATGGCGACCAGGATCTCAGTTTTGGCCCGGATTACCTGATCCCGAAACCCTTCGACCCGCGTCTGATTGTTAAAATCGCGCCCGCGGTAGCGAAAGCGGCAATGGCATCCGGCGTGGCAACGCGACCGATTGCCGATTTCGATGCGTATGTCGATAAGCTCACCGAGTTTGTCTACAAAACCAATCTGTTTATGAAGCCGATCTTCTCGCAGGCGCGCAGCGCACCGAAACGCGTAGTGCTGGCAGAAGGTGAGGAGCCACGCGTGCTGCATGCCACGCAGGAACTGGTGACGTTAGGGCTGGCAAAACCCATTTTGATTGGCCGCCCGAGCGTCATTGAAATGCGAATTCAGAAACTCGGTTTACAAATCCGCCCGGGCGTGGATTTTGAAATCGTCAATAACGAGTCCGATCCGCGCTTTAAAGAGTACTGGATGGAGTACTTCAACATCATGAAACGCTGTGGCGTGACGCAGGAGCAGGCGCAGCGCGCGGTGATCGGCAATACCACCATTATCGGTGCGATCATGGTCCATCGCGGCGAAGCGGATGCGCTGATTTGCGGCACTATCGGCGATTACCACGAGCACTTTAAGGTGTTGCAGCCGATCTTCGGTTATCGCGACAACGTTCATACCGCAGGCGCGATGAACGCGCTGCTGCTGCCGAGCGGCAACACCTTTATCGCCGATACTTACGTCAATGAGGATCCGAGCGCGGAAGAACTGGCGGAGATCACCATTCTGGCGGCGGAAACGGTGCGCCGTTTCGGCATTGAACCGCGCGTGGCGCTGCTTTCGCATTCGCAGTTTGGTTCCTCGAACGCGCCGGCGGCGGTGAAAATGCGCGATACGTTAGCGCTGGTGCGTGAACGCGCGCCGGAGTTAATGATCGACGGCGAAATGCACGGCGATGCGGCGCTGGATGAGAGTATTCGCCATGAGCGCATGCCGGATAGCCCGCTGAAAGGGGCGGCGAATATCCTGATTATGCCGAACGTTGAAGCGGCGCGAATCAGCTACAACTTGCTGCGCGTTTCCAGTTCGGAAGGGGTGACTGTCGGGCCGGTACTGATGGGCGTGGCGAAACCGGTACATGTGCTGACGCCGATTGCCTCGGTGCGGCGTATTGTCAACATGGTTGCGCTGGCGGTAGTGGAGGCGCAAACGCAGCCGCTGTGAATGTGAGGCTGGCTATTCGGCAAGCCAGCCTAATCCACTGAATGAGGAATCGTTCCGTTCACCACGAGAGCGGCAGACACTTAGACATAGCGTCACGCGAACGGGAAAAGGGGAGCTGCCGCGCTCCCCTTTTCAATTCCCGCGACTCCGCGAGAAATCGGTGCTTCGCACTGCGCTCACCTCTCGCGCATCTGTCTGCGGTCGGCTCGACTCGCCGCCGTGGCTCGACTCGCCGCCGTGGCTCGACTCGCCTCTGGCCGCCATCCCTGGTGTCCAGACCTTGCCATCTGTGCTTCGGTTCGCCGATTTCAGCGGAGGCACAACCCCGGTGCTATAAGATCTGTACCTGAAAAAGGCAGATACGTTGCGGTAACCATTGTTACAGGCAGAAAATGCCGGGTGACACGATAAGCTAAACCCAGTCTCTGACTTTTATAAACTCGCAAAGGGCGGCTTCCGGGCTGCCTTCTGCGGGCTGATAATTGTATTCCCAGCGCACCAGCGGCGGCATCGACATCAGAATGGATTCGGTGCGCCCGCCGGTTTGTAAGCCAAACAGCGTGCCGCGATCCCACACCAGATTAAACTCCACATACCGGCCGCGACGGTAAAGCTGGAAGTCGCGCTCGCGCTCGCCGTACGATAAAGCCTTACGCCGCTCCACAATCGGTAAATAAGCGTCGAGGTAGCCATTACCCACCGCTTGCATAAAGCGAAAGCAGTGATCGAAATCCGGCGTGTTGAGATCGTCGAAAAACAGCCCACCAATGCCACGCTGTTCGTCACGGTGTTTAAGGTAGAAGTAATCGTCGCACCACTTTTTATAGCGTGGATACACCTCTTCGCCGAACGGCAAACAGATATCGCGCGCGGTGCGGTGCCAGTGGCGGGCATCGTCTTCAAAACCGTAGTAGGGGGTTAAATCAAAGCCGCCACCAAACCACCACACCGGTTCCGCGCCCGGTTTTTCGGCGATAAAGAAGCGCACATTGGCATGGCTGGTTGGCACATACGGATTACGCGGGTGAACCACCAGTGAAACGCCCATCGCTTCGAAACTGCGACCCGCCAGTTCCGGGCGGTGCGCGGTGGCCGACGCTGGCATTGCGTCACCGTGGACATGCGAAAAATTGACGCCCGCCTGTTCAAACACGCTGCCATCGCGCAGCACACGGCTGCGTCCGCCGCCGCCTGCGGCACGCGTCCACGCATCTTCAATAAATGTCCCGCCATCAAGGGCGCTCAACTGGTCACAGATCTTGTCCTGCAAATTCAGCAGGGCATTTTTAACCGGGTGGATATCAGGCGTGGTCATCCGCGTCTCTTCGTGTGGGCTTTGTGATTATCAAACCAGCTAAAATAGCTGAGTACCCCGTCGGCGATGGCGCTGGCGATTTTCTGGCGAAACGCCGCCGTGCCGAGCAGCTTCTCTTCTGCCGGGTTGGTGATAAAGGATGTTTCCACCAGCACGGACGGTATCGAAGGCGATTTTAGCACCACAAATGCTGCCTGTTCTGTGTTGCGGCTATGCAGGCGATGTACCGGTTTGATCTGCTTGAGAATATGCGAGCCGAGCGTCAGGCTGTTTTTAATGGTGTCGGTTTGCACTAAATCGAACAGCACTTGCTGGAGCAGGTGATCTTTGTCTCTGGCTTTTTTCCCGGCCAGATCGTCGGCGGCGTTTTCTTTATCCGACAGGTATTTCGCCATCGCGCTACTGGCGCCGCGATTGGAAAGCGCAAACACCGACGCGCCCGCAGCGCTTGGATTGGTGAAGCCATCGGCGTGGATCGACATAAACAGATCCGCACCGTGCTGGTGGGCAATCTCTACGCGATCATAAAGCGGGATAAATTTATCGCCGGTACGCGTCAGGCGCGCGTCAATGCCCTGCGCACGCAACTGAGCGCGGACGTTTTTGGCGATCGCCAGCACCACGTGTTTCTCTTGCGAACCGTTATGACCGATCGCGCCGGTATCAATACCGCCGTGGCCCGGATCAAGCATCACAATGCGTTTCGTGCCGGCTTTCTTTGCTTTCGGCTTGCTGTGCCCGGTGGTGGTTTTGAGTGGTGTCTCGTCCTTCGCGATAGCGCGAGACATGCCCGTTAACGTCAGGGCGGCCAGGCCTGCTTTCAGCACCTGACGACGCGAGGTAAGTGTTTTTAAAGGTTTAAAGGTGCTCATACGCCTGAATTGTCTTATTCGTGGTCCCTGGTGTTATATCGTATCGTGTTTGCCGTTACGACTATCCGTGTGAACTAATGTTTTACTTTTCATTTCAATACGTGACAGAGTGACATTATGCCAAATTTCAGCGCTGAAGATGCCGGATATTGGCTACAGCGGCGCTTAGGGCCATAATCTACGTTTACACAGCTGAAAATGACGGGGAATACCATGGAGATACGCGTTTTTCGCCAGGAAGATTTCGAAGAAGTGATCACCTTGTGGGAGCGTTGTGAGCTGTTGCGACCATGGAACGATCCGGAAATGGATATTGAACGCAAAGTGAATCACGATGTGAGCCTGTTTCTGGTGGCTGAAGTGGGCGGTGAAGTGGTCGGTACGGTGATGGGCGGTTATGATGGCCATCGCGGGTCGGCTTATTACCTCGGCGTCCATCCGGAGTTTCGCGGGCGCGGCATCGCTAACGCCTTGCTGAGTCGGCTGGAGAAAAAGCTGATTGCCCGCGGCTGCCCGAAAATTAACCTGATGGTGCGGGAAGATAACGAGATGGTTATCGGCATGTATGAGCGCCTCGGTTATGAACATATGGATTCGGCCAGTCTGGGCAAGCGTTTAATTGAAGATGAAGAGTACTGAGATTTATCCCGCCGATTACGATAACCACGGTCGCCTGAAACTCCCTTTTCTGTTCTGGTGCGTGTTGCTGCTACAGGCACGCACCTGGGTGCTGTTTGTGATTGCGGGGGCATCGCGCGGGCAGGGCGACGCGCTGCTCGCGCTGTTTTACCCCGATCACGATGATTTCTGGCTGGGCTTGCTGCCGGGTATACCGGCGGCATTGACCTTTTTACTGAGCGGTCGCCGCGAACATTTTCCCCGCCTGTGGCGCGCACTCTACCCGCTGGTATTGCTGGCGCAACTGGTGCTGCTGGTGTGGCAACCCTGGCGCTGGTATACCGGCGAGGCGCTTTCCGGTGTTGGGCTATTTCTGGTTATCGCCGATCTTTTTGCGCTGTGGTGGCTGGCGGCAAACCGGCGTCTTCGGGCCTGTTTTTCCCTTGCTCAACATTAAGCGGCACTTTTTTGACTTCCGGGACTCCAACAGGCGTTCAATGAATAAAAGGAATGAAGCATGAAATCCCTGCGTACACTTATTTGCGTTCTGCCGCTGGCGTTAACTGGCTGCTCGACGCTGGCTTCCGTCAACTGGTCGGCGACCTATCCGTGGAACTGGTTTGGTTCATCTGTTGAGGTGAGCGACAACGGAGTCGGCAACATCTCCGCCAGCACGCCGCTAAATGAGCAGGCAATTAATGATGCGCTGGGTGGCGATTACCATCTGCGTAGCGGTATGAAGACGGAAAAAGGCAGTATCGTTCGTTATTTTGAAGCGCTAAAAGACGACAAACTGGCGCTGGTGGTGAACGGAGAAAACGGCGCGGTCAGCCGTATTGATGTGCTGGACAGCGATATCACCACCGACAAAGGGGTAAAAATCGGTACGCCGTTCAATACGCTGTTTGATAAAGCGTTCGGTAACTGCGTGAAAGGCGCGGGTGATGACAGCGTGGGCGTAGAGTGTAAAGCGCCGGGTAGCCAGCATATTAGCTATGTATTTACCGGTGAATGGAGCGGTCCGGAAGGGTTGATGCCATCCGATGATGCACTGAAAAACTGGAAAGTGAGCAAGCTTATCTGGCGCCGTTAATTTGATCTCAACTCGCTGCTGTCGCAGGAAAAACAGGTACAATACCGCGATTATCGCCACGGTTTCGTGGCCTGTTTTTTCCAGGAGGAGTCATGTCCCAGGTTCAAAGCGGCATTTTGCCAGAACATTGCCGTGCGGCGATTTGGATTGAAGCCAACGTTAAAGGGGACACCGATGCCCTGCGCGTGGCGAGCCGCGTATTCGCCGATAAGCTGGCGACCTTTCAACTGCAATTCCCCGATGCGGCGCTGGGCGCGACCATTGCCTTTGGCAACAAGACCTGGCGTGCGCTGAACGGTGCTGAAGGCGCAGACGAGCTAAAAGATTTTCCGGCGTATGGCAAAGGGCTGGCGCCCGCAACACAGCGAGACGTGCTGATCCATATTCTTTCTCTGCGCCACGATGTGAATTTCTCCGTCGCTCAGGCCGCGCTGGCGGCGTTCGGCGAGGCGATTGAGGTTAAAGAAGAGACGCATGGTTTCCGCTGGGTGGAAGAGCGCGATTTAAGCGGCTTTATTGACGGTACGGAAAACCCGGCAGGCGATGAGAAACGCCGCGAGGTCGCCATTATTCAGGACGGCGTGGACGCCGGTGGCAGCTACGTGATGGTGCAGCGTTGGGAGCATAACCTCAAGCAGCTCAACCGCATGAGCGTGGGCGATCAGGAGATGATGATTGGCCGCACGAAAGAGACCAATGAAGAGATCGACGGCGATGCGCGCCCGGAAACGTCGCACCTGACGCGTGTTGATCTGAAAGAGAACGGCAAGGGGCTGAAAATCGTCCGTCAGAGCCTGCCGTATGGCACAGCCAGTGGCACGCATGGGCTTTATTTCTGCACCTATTGCGCCCGTTTGTACAACATTGAGCAGCAACTGCTGAGCATGTTTGGCGATACCGACGGTAAGCGCGACGCAATGCTGCGTTTTACCCGTCCGGTGACCGGCGGCTACTATTTCGCGCCGTCGCTGGATAAGCTGCTGGCGCTGTAAACCACGCACTTCTGCTGGCCGGGGAAACCCGGTCACTACTCCCTTCTGCTTATATTCTTTTCTGATTCCAAATCACCAATTGGTATATAAAACCGTTACAGGTTTCACACCCGTTATAAATAAACTGAGGGACGAAATGTCATCAGCTTATAAGGGTGCGCAATGGCCGTTAACTTACTGAAAAAAGGATATCTGACGCTGGCAGCGCTGACGCTGTGGGCCGCTCAGGCACAAGCGACGGAACTGCTTAACAGCTCTTATGATGTATCACGCGAGCTCTTTGCGGCCCTCAACACGCCGTTCGAACAGCAATGGGCGAAAGATAACGGCGGTGACAAGCTGACCATTAAGCAATCTCACGCTGGCTCCTCAAAGCAGGCGCTGGCGATACTGCAAGGGTTGAAAGCGGACGTCGTGACCTATAACCAGGTCACTGATGTGCAGATCCTGCACGACAAAGGCAACTTGATCCCGGCGGGCTGGCAGAGCCGTTTGCCGAATAACAGCTCGCCGTTCTACTCAACGATGGCGTTTCTGGTTCGCAAAGGTAACCCGAAGAACATCCACGACTGGAACGATCTGGTGCGCTCCGACGTGAAGCTGATTTTCCCGAACCCGAAAACCTCCGGCAATGCGCGCTATACCTATCTGGCAGCCTGGGGCGCGGCGGATCAGGCGGATGGCGGTGACAAAGCCAAAACCCAGCAGTTTATGACACAGTTTCTTAAAAACGTTGAGGTGTTCGATACCGGCGGTCGCGGCGCAACCACTACCTTTGTTGAGCGCGGGCTTGGCGATGTGCTGATCTCGTTTGAATCGGAAGTGAATAACATCCGCAAGCAGTATGAAGCGCAGGGTTTTGAAGTTGTCGTACCGAAGGTCAACATCCTGGCTGAATTCCCGGTCGCGTGGGTGGATAAAAATGTGAAGGCCAACGGCACAGAAAAAGCGGCGAAAGCTTATCTCACCTGGCTTTACAGCCCACAGGCGCAAACCATCATCACCGATTACTACTATCGCGTGAACAACCCGGAAGTGATGGCGAAACTGAGCGATAAATTCCCGCAGACGACGCTGTTCCGTGTAGAGGACAAGTTTGGTTCCTGGCCTGAGGTGATGAAAACCCATTTCGCCAGCGGTGGTGAGCTGGACACGTTGCTGGCGGCGGGGCGTAAGTGATGTTTGCAGGATCAAAACGTGTGCTGCCCGGCTTTGGTTTAAGCCTCGGCAGCAGCCTGTTTTTTGTTTGTCTGATACTGCTGTTGCCGCTGAGCGCGCTGGTGATGCAACTGGCGCAGATGAGCTGGGCGCAATACTGGGAGGTGGTCACTAATCCGCAGGTGGTGGCCGCCTATAAGGTCACGCTGATTGCGGCGTTTGTCGCCTCCGTTTTTAACGGCGTGTTTGGTTTGCTGATGGCGTGGATCCTCACGCGTTACCGCTTTCCGGGCCGCACGTTGCTCGATGCGTTGATGGATTTACCTTTTGCGTTGCCCACCGCCGTGGCAGGTCTGACGCTGGCATCACTGTTTTCGGTGAATGGTTTTTACGGTGAGTGGTTAGCGAAGTTTGATATCAAAGTGACCTATACCTGGCTCGGTATTGCGGTGGCGATGGCGTTTACCAGCATTCCGTTTGTCGTGCGCACCATTCAGCCAGTGCTGGAAGAGCTGGGGCCGGAGTATGAAGAAGCGGCAGAAACACTGGGCGCGACGCGCTGGCAAAGTTTTCGCAAAGTGGTGCTGCCGGAACTCTCTCCGGCGCTGATGGCGGGCGTAGCGTTGTCGTTTACCCGCAGCCTTGGCGAGTTTGGCGCGGTGATCTTTATTGCCGGTAACATCGCCTGGAAAACCGAAGTCACCTCGCTGATGATTTTTGTGCGTCTGCAGGAGTTTGATTACCCGGCGGCGAGCGCGATTGCCTCGGTGATCCTGGCGGCTTCTCTGCTGTTGCTGTTTTCTATTAACACCCTGCAAAGCCGCTTTGGTCAGCGTGTGGTAGGTCACTAATGGCGGAAATAACTGAATTGAAACGCTATGACAAGCCTCAGGTGAACTGGGGCAAATGGTTTTTGATTGGCACGGGCGTCCTTGTTTCTGCGTTTATCCTCGTTGTGCCGATGGTTTATATCTTCGTACAGGCGTTCAGCAAAGGTCTGGTTCCGGTACTGCAAAACCTTGCAGATGCCGACATGCTGCATGCCATCTGGCTGACGGTATTGATTGCGCTAATCTCGGTGCCGCTGAACCTGATATTCGGCACGTTGCTGGCCTGGCTGGTGACGCGCTTTAACTTTCCTGGTCGCCAGTTGCTGTTGACGCTGCTGGATATTCCCTTTGCTGTTTCGCCGGTGGTCGCAGGTCTTATCTACCTGCTGTTTTATGGCTCGAACGGCCCGCTTGGCGGCTGGCTGGATGCGCATAATCTGCAAATTATGTTCGCCTGGCCGGGCATGGTGCTGGTTACCGTGTTTGTCACCTGCCCGTTTGTGGTGCGCGAACTGGTGCCGGTGATGTTGAGCCAGGGGAGCCAGGAGGACGAAGCGGCGATTCTGCTTGGCGCGTCTGGCTGGCAGATGTTCAGGCGCGTAACACTACCGAACATTCGCTGGGCACTGTTATACGGTGTGGTGCTGACTAATGCGCGGGCGATTGGCGAATTTGGCGCGGTGTCGGTGGTTTCCGGTTCTATCCGCGGTGAAACCCTGTCGCTGCCGCTGCAAATTGAATTACTGGAGCAGGATTACAATACGGTCGGTTCGTTTACCGCCGCCGCCCTGCTGACCTTAATGGCTATTTTGACGTTGTTTTTAAAGAGTGCGTTGCAGTGGCGTTTGAATAATCAGGAAAAACGTCAGCAACAGGAGGGAAATCATGAGCATTGAGATTGCCAATATTAAGAAGTCCTTTGGTCGCACCCTGGTGCTGAATGATATCTCTCTGGATATCCCTTCCGGCCAGATGGTGGCGCTGCTGGGGCCGTCCGGTTCCGGTAAAACAACGTTGCTACGTATTATTGCCGGCCTTGAGCATCAGACCAGCGGACGTATCCGTTTTCACGGCACTGACGTCAGCCGTTTGCATGCGCGCGAGCGCCGGGTCGGTTTTGTGTTTCAGCATTATGCGCTGTTTCGTCATATGACGGTGTTCGACAATATCGCTTTCGGCCTGACGGTGCTGCCGCGTCGTGAACGACCAAACGCGGCGGCGATCAAAGCGAAAGTGACGCAACTGCTGGAAATGGTGCAACTGGCACATCTGGCGGAACGCTACCCGGCGCAGCTTTCTGGTGGTCAGAAACAGCGTGTGGCGCTGGCGCGCGCGCTGGCGGTTGAGCCGCAAATCTTACTGCTGGATGAACCTTTCGGCGCGCTGGATGCGCAGGTGCGTAAAGAGCTGCGCCGCTGGTTGCGTCAGCTGCATGAAGAGCTGAAATTCACCAGCGTGTTTGTGACGCACGATCAGGAAGAGGCGACGGAAGTGGCCGATCGCGTGGTGGTGATGAGCCAGGGAAATATTGAACAGGCGGATGCGCCGGATCAGGTCTGGCGCGAACCCGCAACCCGCTTTGTGCTGGAGTTTATGGGGGAGGTTAACCGCCTGAAAGGCACGGTGAGCGGCGGGCAGTTCCACGTTGGTGCGCACCGCTGGCCGCTTGGTTATACGCCGGCTTACCAGGGCGATGTCGATCTGTTCCTGCGCCCGTGGGAAGTGGATGTCAGCCGTCGTACCAGTCTCGATTCTCCCCTGCCGGTGCAGGTGCTGGAAGCCAGTCCGAAAGGGCATTACACCCAACTGGTGGTGCAGCCGCTGGGCTGGAACCCGGAGCCGTTAACCGTGGTGATGCGTGATGAGCATCCCCCGCAGCGCGGTGAGCGCCTGTTCGTCGGCCTGCAACATGCTCGTTTATACAACGGTAATGAACGTATTGAGGCCCGAGCAGAACTTGCTCTGGCGGATTCTGCCTGATAGCTTAAACAGACGTGGTTTCTGCCGGATAGCGTACAGGTTTATCCGGCCTACAAGCCCGGTATGCATCTTGCGACCGGGTTTTTTATTGGACAGCGATTGTGAACACATTAGAACAAACCATTGGCAATACGCCGCTGGTCAAATTGCAACGACTGAGCCCGGACAACGGTAGTGAAATCTGGGTCAAGCTGGAAGGCAACAATCCGGCGGGATCGGTAAAAGACAGAGCGGCGCTGTCGATGATCGTGCAGGCGGAAAAGCGCGGGGAGATCAAACCCGGCAACGTACTGATTGAAGCGACCAGCGGTAACACCGGTATTGCGCTGGCGATGATCGCCGCGCTGAAAGGCTACCGCATGAAATTGCTGATGCCGGACAATATGAGCCAGGAGCGCCGTGCCGCGATGCGCGCCTACGGTGCGGAATTGATTCTGGTCAGCAAAGAGCAGGGGATGGAAGGGGCGCGCGACCTGGCGTTGGCCATGTCGGCGCGCGGTGAAGGTAAGCTGCTCGATCAGTTTAACAACCCGGATAACCCCTACGCACATTACACTACCACCGGCCCGGAAATCTGGCGGCAGAGCAGCGGGCGAATCACGCATTTTGTCTCCAGTATGGGCACTACCGGTACCATTACCGGGGTATCGCGTTTTCTGCGCGAACAGGATAAAAAAGTGACGATTGTCGGTTTGCAGCCGGAAGAAGGCAGCAGTATTCCCGGTATTCGCCGCTGGCCTGCCGAGTATATGCCGGGCATTTTTAACGCTTCTCTGGTTGATGAGGTGCTGGATATCCATCAGCGCGAAGCGGAAAATACCATGCGCGCGCTGGCGGTGCGGGAAGGGATTTTCTGCGGTGTCAGTTCCGGCGGCGCAGTAGCAGGGGCAATGCGGGTGGCGAAAGCAAATCCGGGCGCGGTGATCGTCGCTATTATCTGCGATCGCGGCGATCGCTATCTTTCTACTGGCGTATTTGGTGAAGAGAGTTATTCGCAGGGCGCGGGGATTTAACCCGTTAAGGAGACCGAATGGAGATGATCCTGTTCAGGGATAAGACCCGGGCGCAGCAGGCCGATATCGTTGCCGTACAATCGCAGGTTGTCTACGGTAGCGTTGGCAACAGCATCGCGGTGCCGAATATTCGCCAGCATCATTTGAACGTACTGGCCGTGCCGACGGTGCTCTTTAGCAATACGCCGCACTATGACACCTTTTACGGTGGCGTCATTCCCGACGAGTGGTTTAGCGGCTATTTACAGGCGCTGGAAGATCGTGATGTCCTGCGCAGCGTTAAAGCTGTTACCACCGGTTATATGGGCAGCGCCAGCCAGATAAAACTGCTGGCACAGTGGCTCACGGTGCTGCGGGAAAAACATCCGCAACTGTTGATTCTTGTTGATCCGGTGATCGGCGATACCGATAGTGGTATCTACGTAAAACCAGAAATTCCGCAGGCATATTGTGAACATTTGCTGCCTCTGGCACAGGGTATTACGCCAAATGTGTTCGAGCTGGAAGTGCTGAGTGGTAAACCGTGCCGGGATTTGCAAAGTGCGATTGAGGCGGCAAAAGGCCTGTTATCGGAATCGCTGCATTGGGTGGCGATCACCAGTGCGCCGGTTGAGCAACAGGATGAGCAAATCCATGTCGTACTGGTTACCGCTGATGCGGTTCATGTGAGTGGTTATCCGCGTGTGGCGACCGATCTCAAAGGTACAGGCGACCTGTTTTGTTCTGAACTGGTGAGCGGCATTGTTCAGGGAAAAGCGCTTGATGTGGCGATACAGGCTGCGGGCGATCGGGTTGTAGAAGTGATGGGATATACGCTGGAAAAAGGCTATGACGAGCTGATTTTACCGCCGCAGTAAAGCAAAAATGGCGCCTTTCGGCGCCATTCTTTTATGCATTACGCATTACTTTTTGATGCGGATCACCGGGGTTTCGCCCACAGTTACGCTACCAGAAAGTTTGATAAGCTCTTTGATTTCGTCCATGTTGGAGATAACCACCGGCGTCAGAGTTGACTTGGCTTTCTCTTCCAGCAACGGCAGATCAAATTCGATTACCGGGTCGCCAACTTTTACGCGCTGGCCTTCTTCTGCGATGCGTTTGAAACCTTCACCTTTCAGTTCAACGGTGTCGATACCGAAGTGAACAAACAGTTCAATGCCGCTATCGGATTCGATAGAGAAGGCATGGTTGGTTTCAAAGATTTTACCGATAGTACCATCAACCGGGGCTACCATTTTGTTACCGGTCGGTTTGATAGCAATGCCATCACCAACGATTTTCTCAGCGAATACAACATCCGGTACATCTTCAATGTTGACGATATCGCCAGAAAGTGGGGCAATAATCTCAATGGTTCCGGTGTCTTTTTTATCATCAGAAACCAAAGATTTCAGTTTATCGAAAAAACCCATGATCTTCTCCTAAGCAGTAATTTGGGCGCATCTCGTGGATTAGCAGATTGTTTTTTCTTCAATGAACTTGTTAACCAGCGTCATTAACTCGTCCGTTGTCGGTTGAGCAAGAGCCTGCTCTGCTAACACCTTCGCATCTTCGAAGTTTGTGTTACGAATAATCTTCTTAATGCGCGGGATAGAAATGGCGCTCATACTGAATTCATCCAGACCCATCCCCAGCAACAGAAGTGTAGCACGTTCGTCGCCAGCAAGCTCACCACACATGCCAGTCCATTTGCCTTCCGCATGAGAAGCATCAATAACTTGCTTGATCAGGGTGAGAACAGACGGTGACATCGGCTGGTAAAGATGTGAAATCATATCATTACCACGGTCAACCGCCAGGGTGTACTGCGTCAAATCATTGGTACCGATACTAAAGAAATCGACTTCTTTCGCCAGATGGCGGGCAATTGTCGCGGCGGCAGGGGTTTCCACCATCACGCCAATTTCGATTTTCTCATCAAAGGCTTTGCCTTCGTTGCGTAATTCTTGTTTGTAGATCTCGATCTCTTTCTTCAGTGCACGCACTTCTTCAACTGAGATGATCATCGGGAACATAATACGGAGTTTGCCGAAAGCGGAAGCGCGCAGGATAGCACGTACCTGATCGCGCAGGATCTCTTTACGATCCATGGCGATACGCACTGCACGCCAACCCAGGAACGGGTTCTCTTCTTTCGGAAAATTCATGTACGGCAGCTCTTTGTCGCCGCCAATGTCCATGGTGCGGACGATAACTGCCTGAGAACCGCACGCTTCAGCCACCGCTTTGTAGGCTTCAAACTGCTCTTCTTCAGTCGGCAAAGCGTCGCGATCCATGAACAGGAATTCGGTACGATACAGACCAACACCTTCAGCGCCATTGCGCTCAGCGCCCGCGATATCGCGAACGGTACCGATGTTGGCGCACACTTCCACCTGGTGACCATCAAGGGTGATCGCCGGCAGATCTTTCAGTTTCGCCAGTTCGGCTTTCTCTTCAGCAACCTGAGCCTGCGCCGCGCGCAGTGTCTCAATCTCATCATCGCTCGGGTTAACGTAGACTTTGTTGTTAACCGCATCGAGGATCAGATAATCGCCATTTTTGACCTGAGTGGTGACGCTACCGGTGCCCACAATCGCTGGCAACTCAAGGGAGCGCGCCATGATAGACGTGTGGGAAGTACGACCACCGATATCAGTGATAAAACCAAGCACTTTTTTCAGGTTCAACTGGGCAGTTTCTGACGGGGTCAGATCGGCCGCAACCAGAATCACTTCTTCCTGAATCGCGCTCAGATCGATAATCGGCATACCCAGGATGTTGCGCAGCAGACGCTTACCGATGTCACGTACGTCAGCGGCACGTTCTTTCAGGTATTCATCATCCAGCTCTTCCAGGGCTGTTGCCTGACCTTCGATAACTTCATGCGCTGCCGCATCGGCAGTCATGTTCTTATCTTTAATCAGGGCTATGATTTCCTGCTCCAGCTCCTCATCTTCCAGCAGCATAATATGCCCTTCGAAGATGGCTTCTTTTTCTTCACCGAAAGTTTCACCCGCTTTCGTTTTGATTGCTTCCAGCTGCGCCGATGCTTTGGCACGACCGCTCAGGAAACGCTCAACTTCCTGGTCAACCTTGTCGGCAGAAATTTTCTTCCGGTCGATGACGATCTCGTCTTCTTTCAGCAGCAGTGCTTTGCCGAAAGCGATACCCGGGGATGCTAAAATGCCTGAAATCATAACCCTACCTTTACTTGTGACTGATCTTGAAAAGAACTCGTAAGTAAAACTTACTCAAGTTCTGCCATCAGTTTAACCAGATGCTCAACCGCTTTTTGCTCGTCTTCGCCTTCAGCGGTCAACGTCACAACAGTACCTTGAGTCAGGCCCAGAGTTTGCAGTTTGAACAGGCTTTTCGCGCTAGCGCTTTTGCCGTTAGAAGTCACAGTGATTTCAGAAGAGAAGCCTTTTGCTTCTTTAACAAACTGAGCAGCAGGGCGGGTATGCAGACCGTTCGGAGCGGTAATGGTAACTTCTTGCTGGAACATTGTATTTCCCCAACTTATAGGTTTAGTGTTGTGGAACTAAAGTCTAGCCTGGCGGCATGACTTTAGCCTGTATTGTTAGCGCCGGCGCAACGGGACAAACTACAGAAGCCTGCCTGGCGCAACCAAACGCTGGCGCTTCTGGCTGCTGACGTTTCGCTCGTCATTAAACATTATGCAGCGAAAGGCAGAATTGAACCAAATCATAAAATCGATTCAGCTTGGTGAAATCTTGCCTTCGATTAATTTCGCGCATCAAAATAAATGTGATGGTTAAATACCAGACCAGGAGGTTTCAGGCAATGCCAGGTAGGACAAAAATTTGATATATGCCACAAAAAAGCACCGCGATGGGTGCTTTTTTGAGCTGATTTAACAATCTGGCATCACTGTTGCAATTCTTTTTCAGTAAACAGATCGGCAAACAACGCAGTGCTCAAATAACGCTCGCCAGAAGAAGGCAGAATCACCACGATATTCTTATTGGTAAAGGTTTCGTCTTCTTGCAATTTCAGCGCCGCCGCAACGGCAGCACCCGAAGAGATACCCGCCAGAATACCTTCTTCTTCCATCAGACGACGCGCGGTGCTGATGGCTTCTTCGTTGGTGATTTTGACAACTTTATCGATCAGTTTCAAATCCAGGTTGCCGGGAATAAAGCCCGCGCCGATGCCCTGAATTTTGTGCGGGCCAGGTTTCAGCTCTTCGCCTGCCAGCGCCTGGGAAATAACCGGAGAATCAGTTGGCTCGACTGCGACGGTGATCAGGTCAGTTTTGCCTTTGGTATTTTTGATATAACGGCTGACGCCAGTCAGCGTACCGCCTGTGCCCACACCGGAGATAAACACATCAACCTGGCCATCGGTATCTTCCCAGATTTCCGGGCCGGTGGTTTTTTCATGAATTTCCGGGTTAGCCGGGTTACTGAATTGCTGCAACAGCAGGAATTTCGCCGGATCGCTGGCGACAATTTCTTCCGCTTTCTGGATTGCGCCCTTCATGCCTTTTGCGCCTTCTGTCAGCACCAGGTTCGCGCCTAATGCCTTCAGCAGCTTACGGCGTTCGATACTCATCGTTTCCGGCATGGTCAGCGTCAGTTTGTAGCCGCGTGCAGCCGCGACATAAGCCAGCGCGATCCCAGTGTTGCCACTGGTTGGTTCAACCAGTTCTACGCCCGGTTTCAGCACACCGCGTTTTTCGGCATCCCAAATCATATTGGCACCGATACGGCATTTTACGCTGAAGCTTGGGTTACGTGATTCGACCTTCGCCAGAATGCGGCCGTTACCGATGCGGTTCAGTCGAACCAGCGGCGTATGACCAATCGTCAACGAGTTGTCTTCAAAAATCTTACTCATAGCCCGTCCTTAACTGTATGAATTTGGGAACCACCTCAGCATACGCACTTACTGTTGATGGGGAAGTAAGGAAATTGCATATCTATATGCTGAGGCGAAATAATGCTAATCAGTATGGAATAAGAAACGGAATAAATCCTTATCGCCATGCTGCGTGTTTTTCCCGGTAGCAATCGACCCACATTGCCGTTGCGCCACACACCGCTACGGGCATCACAACAAGATTCAGCACCGGAATCATCGTAAACAGGCTGGTGAGCGCACCAAATTGCATATTAATAACCTTGCGTTCACGCAAGGAAATGCGCATCGCTTTAAACGACACCTTATGGTTATCAAATGGATAGTCGCAATACTGGATCGCCAGCATCCACGCACTGAACAGGAACCACAGCACCGGGGCGACGGTTTGCCCAATACCGGGAATAAAATAAAGTATCAGCAACAGCAAGGCGCGGGGCAGATACCAGGCCAGTTTTTGCCATTCGCGCTTCATGATACGCGGTACATCTTTGAGCAGTCCAAAAACGCCGACGTCGGGCGGTGTCGCACCGGTTAGGCGCGCTTCCAGTTGTTCTGCCAGCAAGCCATTAAAGGGAGCGGCAATCCAGTTCGCAAGGGTTGAGAAGAAGTAGCCAAATACCAACAGAATTGAGATAACGGCAATTGGCCATAATAAATAGCTAAGCCATTGCAGCCAGTCCGGCACATGGCTCATCAGCGAAGGGATCCAACTATCGAGCCGGGTAAATAACCACCAGAACGCACCGCCCATCAGCAAAATATTCACCATTAACGGCAAGATCACAAAGCGTCGAATGCCTGGCAGCGTGACCAGTTTCCAGCCCTGGGAAAAGTAAAACATGCCGCTGCGAGCAACAGACGGGGATGAGGAAACCATAATCTGGCCATACTCCTTTTATGACGACCTAAAACTGCAGCTTATAATATTCATCATACGGGGGAAACCCGTTCGGAAATGTTCGAAAAAACAGCAAAAAGCACAATTTCGTTCATCTTTATGCTGTGAAAGACACGCGCGCACTTGCACTTGACGTAATGGGCAAATACTCTTAGTGAGTAAATGTTTGCCGTGGTGGCAAGGTGTTAGAACAACAGAGAATATAATGATGCAGGATTTGCGTCTGATATTAATCATTGTTGGCGCGATCGCCATAATTGCTTTGCTGGTTCATGGGTTTTGGACCAGTCGCAAAGAACGTTCATCCATGTTCCGGGATCGCCCATTAAAACGCATGAAGTCGAGACGTGACGACGACGAGTTGGACGACGAAGATGTCGAAGAAGACGAAGGCGTAGGTGAAGTGCGTGTTCACAAAGTGAACCACGCGCCAGGAGCCAGTAACGAACAGGATGCGCCCCGTCAGCACCAATATCAGCCGCCTTATGCGTCGGCACAGCCACGCCCTTCGGCACAGCCACGCCCTTCGGCACCGCCTGCTCAACCTGCAGAGCCACCGCACCACGTGCAGCAGCCTTATTCTCAGCAGCAGCCGGAGCGCCCTGCGCAGGCACCTGTCGTTGAATCCCATCCGGTGCGTCATGCACCGCAACAGCCTGCCGCGCCACAGCAGCCAATGGCGCCTCAGCAGCCCGCGCCGCAGTATCAGCCTCAACCGCAGATTCAGGAACCCGCGCCTCAGCCGGAACCTGAACCGGTTGTCGAAGCACCGGTGGAAAAACCGCAGCGCAAAGAAACCGTGATTATCATGAACGTTGCTGCGCACCATGGCAGCACGTTGAATGGCGAAGTGCTGCTGAACAGCATTTTGCAGGCCGGGTTCAAATTCGGCGATATGAGCATCTTCCATCGTCATCTTAGCCCGGACGGCAGTGGCCCGGCGCTTTTCAGCCTGGCAAATATGGTGAACCCCGGCACGTTTGATGTCGATACGATGAGCGAGATGGCAACGCCTGGTGTCACTATCTTTATGCAGGTGCCTTCCTATGGTGATGAGTTGCAAAACTTTAAACTGATGCTGCAATCCGCACAGCATATTGCCGACGAAGTCGGCGGCGTGGTGCTGGACGATCAGCGTCGGATGATGACGCCGCAGAAATTACGTGAATACCAGGATCGTATTCGCGAGGTCAAAGACGCCAACGCGTAACGGAACCACCAACATTATTTCCTTCCAGAACCCCCGCCAGTCGGGGGTTTTTTATCATTGATGGTGCGATATGGACTCAATTGAACAACAACTGACAGAACTGCGAACCAGCCTTCGCCATCATGAATATCTGTACCACGTTATGGATGCGCCGGAGATCCCGGACGCCGAGTACGATCGTCTGATGCGTGAACTGCGTGAACTTGAAGCGCAGCGCCCGGATTTAGTGACACCGGATTCGCCGACGCAGCGAGTTGGTGCAGCGCCGCTTACCGCTTTTAGCCAGATACGTCATGAAGTGCCGATGCTGTCGCTGGACAACGTGTTTGACGAAGAGAGTTTCCTTGCTTTCAACAAACGGGTGCAGGACAGGCTGAAAAGCACCGACGCGCTCACCTACTGCTGCGAGCTAAAGCTCGATGGTCTGGCGGTCAGTATTCTCTACGAAAACGGTGTGCTGGTGCGTGCGGCAACGCGCGGCGATGGCACAACCGGCGAGGATATCACCACCAACGTGCGCACTATCCGCGCTATCCCGCTCAAGCTGCACGGTGACAATATTCCCGCCCGTCTTGAAGTGCGTGGTGAAGTGTTTTTGCCGCAATCGGGTTTTGAAAAAATCAACGAAGATGCGCGTCGTACCGGGGCGAAAGTCTTTGCCAACCCGCGCAACGCGGCCGCAGGCTCATTGCGCCAGCTCGATCCGCGTATCACCGCCAAACGCCCGCTGACCTTTTTTTGCTATGGCATCGGCATTCTCGAAGGCGGCGAATTGCCGCGCAGCCATCTGGGTCGCTTGCAGCAGTTCAAAGCCTGGGGGCTGCCGGTAAGTGATCGCATACGCCTGTGCAGCACGCCGGAAGAGGTGCTGACCTTCTACCATCAGGTTGAGGCCGATCGCCCAACGCTTGGTTTTGATATTGACGGCGTGGTGATTAAAGTCGACTCGCTCGATTTGCAGGAACAGCTTGGCTTTGTCGCCCGTGCGCCGCGCTGGGCCGTCGCCTTCAAATTCCCGGCGCAGGAGCAGATGACCTTTGTGCGTGATGTTGAGTTCCAGGTCGGGCGCACCGGGGCGATTACGCCTGTCGCCAGGCTTGAGCCGGTACACGTTGCCGGGGTGCTGGTCAGTAATGCAACGCTGCACAACGCCGATGAAATTGACCGTCTGGGTCTGCGTATTGGCGATAAAGTAGTGATTCGCCGTGCCGGGGATGTGATCCCACAGGTGGTCAATGTGGTGCTTTCCGAGCGTCCGCAAGACACCCGTGAAGTACTTTTCCCGACGCACTGCCCGGTGTGTGGTTCCGATGTTGAGCGTGTTGAAGGTGAAGCCGTTGCCCGCTGTACCGGCGGGTTAATCTGCGGTGCACAGCGTAAAGAGTCGCTGAAGCATTTTGTCTCCCGTCGCGCGATGGATGTCGACGGTATGGGCGACAAGATCATCGACCAACTGGTTGAAAAAGAGTACGTCCACACGCCGGCCGATCTGTTCCGACTGACGGCCGGTAAGCTGACGGGCCTTGATCGTATGGGGCCCAAATCGGCGCAAAACGTGGTCAATGCGCTGGAGAAAGCCAAAGAGACGACCTTTGCCCGTTTCCTCTACGCGCTCGGTATTCGCGAGGTTGGCGAAGCCACGGCCGCCGGTCTGGCTGCTTACTTTGGTACGCTGGAGGCGCTGATGGCAGCATCTGTTGATGAGCTGCAAAAAGTGCCTGACGTTGGGGTTGTCGTGGCGAAGCACGTGGACAATTTCTTCAATGAAGAGAGCAACCGCGAGGTTATCCGCCAGTTGGTCGAGGATGTTGGCATTCACTGGCCTGCGCCGGTTATTGTCAAAGCCGAAGAGATCGACAGCCCGTTTGCCGGGAAAACGATCGTGCTGACCGGTAGCCTGAGTCAGCTTTCGCGCGATGACGCCAAAGCACGTTTAACAGCGTTAGGCGCAAAAGTTGCCGGCAGCGTGTCGAAGAAAACGGATCTGGTGATTGCCGGGGAAGCGGCGGGGTCTAAGCTTGCGAAGGCGCAGGAACTCGGTATCGAGGTTATCGACGAAGCCGAGATGATCCGCCTGCTGGGAGCGTAAATGGAAAAGGAGCAGCTCGTCGAGATCGCCAATACCGTCATGCCGTTTGGTAAATATCAGGGGCGGCGGCTTATCGATCTCCCCGAAGAGTATCTGCTGTGGTTTGCCCGGAAGGATTCGTTTCCCGCCGGGCGGCTGGGCGAGTTGATGCAGATAACGTTACTTATCAAAACGGAAGGGCTGAGCCACCTGGTGCAGCCCCTGAAGCGCGGTTAGGCTTTCGCCGCTTCCTGCGCCTGCTGTTGCTCCGTTTGACGTTTATAACGGCGCGCCAGCACGGCGCAGACCATCAACTGAATCTGATGGAAGATCATCAATGGCAGCACCATCATTCCGATCACCGACGTCGGGAACAGGATGTTGGCCATAGGAATACCGTTGGCGAGGCTCTTTTTCGAACCGCAGAAAACAATGGTGATTTCATCGGCTTTGTTGAACCCGCACTTACGCGCCACCACCACGTTCACCACGATGACAATCGCCAGCAACACCAGGCTCGCCACGACAATAAACAGCAGTGAGCCGATGCCTACTTTATGCCAGATACCGTTCACCACCGCTTCGCTAAAGGCGGAGTAAACCACCAGCAGAATCGATGTCTGGTCGGTTTTTGAAATCCACTTCTTATGTTTCGCCACAAAAGCGCCGGTCCACGGGCGAGAAAGATGACCAAGCACAAACGGCAACAGCAGTTGCAGCATGATCTTACCCACTTGCTCAAGGCTGCCTTCAGCGCCGTGCAGATCCATCAGCAGGCCGACCAGCAGCGGCGACAGGAAGATGCCGAGTAAGCTGGAGGCCGATGCTGAGCAAACCGCCGCCGCGACATTACCTCCCGCCAGCGAGGTAAAGGCAATCGCCGATTGAACGGTCGCAGGCAGAATGCACAAATACAGAAAGCCGGTATACAGCTCCTGGCTGACATTCACCGGCGACCACCAGACAAACAGCACGCCGAGCACCGGGAAAAGCACAAACGTGCTACACATTACCCAAAGGTGTAAACGCCAGTGGCTACCGCCAGCAATGATCGCCTCGCGCGACAACTTCGCCCCATGCATAAAAAACAGCAGCGCAATGGCGGCGGTGGTCAGCCCCTCGAAAAACGGAACAAAGCCGCCGCGTGCCGGGAAGAAAGAGGCCAGCAGAACGGTACACACCAGCGTGAGCGTAAAAGGATCAAGGATACGGAAAAGTTTCATGTGCACTCCTGAAAGTCGGTGTCGCTATTGTGCTTTCTCCGCTTTGAGAAATAAAATTGATTTATTGCATCCATTCATGAATTTATAAGATGAATTATTCCTTACGTCAGTTACGCGTCTTCGTCACGGTGGCGCAGGCCAAAAGTTTTAGCCGGGCAGGGGAGATAATCGGCCTCAGCCAGTCGGCGGTAAGCCACAGCGTGAAAGAGCTGGAGCTGCAAACCGGTGTGCGCTTACTCGACCGTACCACCCGCGAAGTGGTGCTGACCGAAGCCGGGCATCAACTGGCCGGGCGCCTCGAACGACTCTTGGATGAGCTTAGCAGCACACTGCGTGAAGCCGGGCGCGTCGGGCAGCAACTGACTGGCACGGTGCGCGTGGCGGCGAGCCAGACCATTTCGGCGCACCTGATCCCGCAGTGCATCGCCAGCAGCAACCAGCGCTATCCGGAAATTGATTTTGTGTTGCACGACAGGCCGCAGCAATGGGTGCTGGAGAGCATTCGCCAGGGCGAGGTGGATTTTGGCATTGTTATCGACCCAGGCCCGGTGAACGATTTTCAGAGCGAAGAGATCCTTGAAGAGCCGTTCTTTTTGCTGTGCCGCAACGATCATCCGTGGGCGCAGCTTGACGTTGTTCCCTGGTCGGCGTTGGATGGGGCGCAATTAGTGGTGCAGGATTACGCGTCTGGTAGTCGGCCGCTTATTGATGCAGCGCTGCGCCATTTTGCCGTGCGCGCGACAATCGTGCAGGAGATTGGCCATCCGGCAACGCTGTTTCCGATGGTCGAAGCGGGAATTGGCATCAGTATTCTGCCCGCACTCGCCTTGCCGCTGCCGCAGGGAAGCGAGCTGGCGGTAAAAAGGCTGGTGCCGGATATGCAGCGCAAAATTATGCTGGTGCGGCGAAAAAACAGGTCGCTCTCGGGGGCGGCGCAGGCATTATGGGAAGTGGTCAGAGAACAGGCCCGGTGTTTGAACCAGGCCCGTGAGGACGATCCGTTATTTACTCAGATATAAACATCAATCTGATGATCGTCGGAAGGCTTGTTAACACCTTCCGCTTTCGCTTGCTGCTGGGTTTGTTTCTGCTCTGCTTCCTCAGCCTGCTTGCGCTGCAATTGTGCCAGCTGCGCTTGCAGTTGCTGGATTTGCTGCTGAATCATCTCTTGCTGTTTCTTTTTATCTTCAGTCGAACCGCTACCGTTAGCGACTTCTTTCAGCTGCTGGGTCAGCTTGGTGATCTTTTGCGTAATGCGGCTGATTTGCGAAGCGATATCGTTGCTGGCGGATGAAGAACTTCCCGCGCTACCCGTTTGAATTGACGCTGTTGTTGTCGAAATTGTGGTCATTGCACACTCCTTTTTGCCATAAAACATGGTTATCGGCCGTCATCATCTATTTCTTGAATTGTGATCATCGAATGGCCGTTCGGCGGGCATCATATCGGGACATTAAGGATAAATTATGGATAAACGTTACTATGTTTACCCATTGAAAATAATGGTGATTTATTCGTTTTTCTATTGTTGCCAGGGTGGGTTTAATGCCTGACCTGAAAGGAATTTAAACGTTTATATGTCGACTTAAGAAAAATTATGCAGCGGGAAAATATTCATCGATTTACAGATGGCATAACGGGAATCGCGCGAGTCGGCAATCAATGGATTTCAACTGACGGCTGGAATGGGGCAGGCAAATGGTAAATTGCAGATAGCAAAAAAGCGCCTTTAGGGCGCTTTTTTACATTGGTGGGTCGTGCAGGATGACTCGCGTTGCTCGCCCTTCGGGCCGTCGCCGCAAGCGGCTCCGTTGTCTCACTGCGTTCGACTCGAACCTGCTGCAGGTTCGAATCTTTAAATAGGGCAGATAGCAAAAAAGCGCCTTTAGGGCGCTTTTTTACATTGGTGGGTCGTGCAGGATGACTCGCGTTGCTCGCCCTTCGGGCCGTCGCCGCAAGCGGCTCCGTTGTCTCACTGCGTTCGACTCGAACCTGCTGCAGGTTCGAATCTTTAAATAGGGCAGATAGCAAAAAAGCGCCTTTAGGGCGCTTTTTTACATTGGTGGGTCGTGCAGGATTCGAACCTGCGACCAATTGATTAAAAGTCAACTGCTCTACCAACTGAGCTAACGACCCGAAGTGGTGGGTGATGACGGGATCGAACCGCCGACCCCCTCCTTGTAAGGGAGGTGCTCTCCCAGCTGAGCTAATCACCCACTTCGGTACTTCAACTGATAAGAATTCGCTGGCGAGAAAGTGGTGGGTGATGACGGGATCGAACCGCCGACCCCCTCCTTGTAAGGGAGGTGCTCTCCCAGCTGAGCTAATCACCCACTTCTCATTCTTATCTACACTGCGGAAGCCACAAAAATCGTGGT
The DNA here is from genome assembly GCF_015167415.1 of Kosakonia pseudosacchari. Lineage (NCBI taxonomy): Bacteria > Pseudomonadati > Pseudomonadota > Gammaproteobacteria > Enterobacterales > Enterobacteriaceae > Kosakonia > Kosakonia pseudosacchari. Next base: position 3,442,426 of record NZ_CP063425.1, on the reverse strand, counting down.
GGGTGATGACGGGATCGAACCGCCGACCCCCTCCTTGTAAGGGAGGTGCTCTCCCAGCTGAGCTAATCACCCCCGCTGTGTGGAGTCGCATTATAGGGAGAGTTGAAAATGAGTCAACGCATTTTCAAAAGAAATTGTTCGTTCGTCGTAAAATTAGACAAACCGCTGCGTAAAGCGTCGCGAGAGCATGATTTCTAAACAAAATAGCCTGATAACCCCCTCATTGCGGCAACAACATTGAGGAATCAGCCCACAGTGATAGAATATCGCCCACTTTCATTTTAGCTATTGCCGACGGTCGGCATCTTTATAAACGTAAGGCCATTTCATGAAAATCAAAACTCGCTTCGCGCCAAGCCCCACCGGCTATCTGCACGTTGGCGGCGCGCGCACTGCTCTTTACTCCTGGCTATTTGCACGTAATCATGGCGGTGAGTTTGTGCTGCGTATTGAAGACACCGATCTCGAGCGCTCCACTCCGGAAGCAATTGAAGCCATCATGGATGGCATGAACTGGCTGAACCTGGAGTGGGATGAAGGTCCGTATTTCCAGACCAAACGCTTTGACCGCTACAACGCGGTGATCGATGAAATGCTGGAAGCGGGCACCGCCTACAAATGCTACTGCTCGAAAGAACGCCTTGAGCAGCTGCGCGAAACGCAGATGGCGAACAATGAAAAACCGCGTTACGACGGCCGCTGCCGCCACGATCATTCGCACCATGCTGATGATGAACCGTGCGTCGTGCGTTTTGCCAACCCGCAGGAGGGGTCTGTTATTTTTGACGATCAGATTCGTGGCCCGATTGAGTTCAGCAACCTCGAACTCGACGATCTGATCATTCGCCGTACTGATGGTTCTCCAACCTATAACTTCTGCGTTGTGGTTGATGACTGGGATATGAAAATCACCCACGTTATCCGTGGTGAAGACCATATCAATAACACGCCGCGTCAGATCAACATCCTGAAAGCATTGAACGCGCCGGTTCCGGTTTATGCGCACGTGTCGATGATTAACGGCGACGACGGTAAAAAACTCTCCAAACGTCATGGCGCGGTCAGCGTCATGCAGTATCGCGACGATGGTTACCTGCCGGAAGCGCTGCTTAACTATCTGGTGCGTCTGGGCTGGTCGAGCGGCGATCAGGAGATTTTCTCCCGCGAAGAGATGATCAAACTGTTCTCACTCGGCGCGGTAAGCAAATCGGCGAGCGCGTTCAACACCGACAAGCTGCTGTGGTTGAACCATCACTACATCAATACGCTGGATCCCGAATATGTGGCGACGCACCTGCAGTGGCACATTGAGCAGGAAAACATCGACACCCATACCGGCCCGCAGCTGTTTGAGCTGGTGAAACTGCTCGGCGAGCGCTGCAAAACGCTGAAAGAGATGGCGGCAAGCTGCCGTTATTTCTATGAAGAGTTTGATGAATTCGATGCAGATGCGGCGAAAAAACACCTGCGTCCGGTTGCGCGTCAGCCGCTGGAAGTGGTGCGTGACAAGCTGTCTGCCATCACGGACTGGACGGCGGAAAACGTTCACCACGCGATTCAGGCGACCGCCGATGAGCTGGAAGTGGGCATGGGCAAAGTCGGTATGCCGCTGCGCGTTGCCGTAACCGGCGCGGGTCAGTCTCCGGCGCTGGATGTTACTGTTCACGCGATTGGCCAGGCGCGCAGTATCGCCCGTATCAATAAAGCACTGGGTTTCATTGCTGAGCGCGAAAGCCAGCAATAATTTTTGCCTGCTGTATGTAATAAAAAGCCGCCTTCACTGAAGGCGGCTTTTTTATGTGCGCGCAGCGATAATTGCGTCGGTTAACGGGCAACCACAAAACGTTTAGCGTCATCCATAAAGGCTTTATCGCCAGCTTGCGCCACGATCGAACCGAAGTTCATATGGCCGCGCAGTTTCCAGTTTTCCGGAATACCCCAGGTGCGCTGTACATCGGCGTCAACCAGCGGGTTATAGTGCTGCAGGTTCGCGCCGATGCCTTTCTCGGTCAGCGCCAGCCACACGGCGTACTGTGCAATACCGGTGCTGTGTTCAGACCATACCGGGAAGTTATCGGCGTAAGCCGCAAACTGCTCCTGCAAGCCTTTCACCACATCCTGATCTTCAAAGAACAGCACAGAACCCGCCGCTGCGGCAAAGCCGTCCAGCTTGTCGGAAGTGGCTTTAAAACTCTCTTCCGGCACGATTTTTCTCAGTTGCTCGCGAGTCAGCTCCCAGAACTGCACGTGTTCTTTCCCTAACAGGATCAGCGCACGGGAACTTTGTGAGTTAAACGCCGAAGGTGCCTGGCGAATCGCTTCTTTGATGGTTTCAATGACGACATCTTCCGCCACCGGCAGATCTTTACCCAGGGCGTAAATGGTGCGACGTTGTTTTGCTAACGCGAGAAAATTGTCTGACATAGTTACTCCTGAAGTTGGCTGCACATCCGCTACGTTGTTACCCGCGGACTGTGGAAACAAAGCGCTAAAAAGTTTCTGTAATGGGTTCATGGTTAACCTGGCCTGCAACGAAAGTTTTGATTAATTTTACGGCCAACCTGCGGGCCAGTTCCGTTTGTAATGGGCTGTTTTGCCCTAATGAAATAAATAATAGGCCGGTGATGGGGAAAGAAAAAGCTGAACTATTTGCGCGTAGTGTTCAAAAAATTAGAATGACTTTTGAATAGTTATCGACGGGAAAAGGCGGGGTGTGTTCCCCACCGTACACGCGCGGGGAAGGGACATTACGTTTTCAGGCGGCGAGCCAGCGCTTCCAGATAAAGCGCACAACAAAAAACTCCACCGTGCCGAGCAACAAAAACCACAGGCAATAAAGGATGATATAAAGCTGCGTCAAATCCAGCAGGTGGAAGCGCTGCACCAGGTTTTGCGCCAGTTGCAACCCAAGAGCAGGGGCGGGAAGCAGCAGGACGGAGAGAAAAGCCATCAGCAGAATGCCTGCCAGCGTAAGCAGCGGTTCGAGCGAGTGTTTCATAAGCGTCAATCGATGGTGAAAAGCCGCATTGTCGGGGAAAGCTGCGCGCTGTGCAACGTTCCCCGACCAGCATTTACGCGACCACGAAGCGGTCAACCAGTGTCGACATGGTTTCCGATTGCTGATCCAGCATATGACTGGCGGTCGCCGCACTGGCGACCAGCCCGGCATTTTGCTGGGTTACCTGCTCCAGTTGATTCAACGCTTCATGAACCTGCGACACGCCCAGCGACTGCTCGCTCGCTGCGCGGGCAATGTCACTGACAAACGCCAGCATCTGCCCGGTATGGGCTTTTGCCGATTGCAGCGCGCGGTCGGAAGCCTGCACCAGCGTGACGCCTTGCTGGATCTGCTCCATGTTTTTGCTCACCAGCTCGCGGATTTGGTGCGCGTCATTGGCACAGCGCTGTGAAAGATTACGCACTTCGCTCGCCACCACGGCGAAACCTTTGCCCAGCTCACCGGCGCGCGCGGCTTCCACTGCCGCATTCAGCGCCAGCAGGTTGGTCTGGAACGAAATTTCGTCGATTGAACTGACGATATTCGAAATCTGCTCGCTGGAGCCGCGAATGGCAATCATGCTCTGGCTGGCTTCGCCCGCCACCCGGCTTGCTTCCTGCACCTGTTGTTCCATCTCTTGCGTCAGCCGCTTGGCTTCATTGGCGTTATCCGCCGTCTGGTTAACCGCCGTGGCGATCTGCTCCATGCTGGCTGCGGTTTCCACCAGCGAGGCGGCCTGTTCATCCGTACGTGAAGCCAGATCCTGGTTACCGCTGGCAATCTCGGAACTGGCGCCGCGCAGCACGCCCGCGCCGTGTTTTATCTCGCTCACAATATGCTGAATATTCTCAATGGCCTGATTGTAAGCGCGGTTCAGCAACGACAACTCATCGCTGCCCGGCACATCCAGCCGCTGGGTGAGATCGCCGTCCATACCTTCAATGGTTGCCAGTGAATGATGCAACTGGCGATGGATACTGCTGGCGACCAGCAGGGCGAAGAACAGCGCGATCACCAGGGCCGCGACGCTTATCACCGCAAAAACTATCACATCACGCCAGGCGTTATCCGCCAGACCTTTTGCCGTTTGCAACAGGGTATTAGCCGCTGCATCTTCCACGGATTTCAGCGTATTGATGCGTGCAGTCTGGGCGTTAAACCAGTCTGTTGGCGCGACGCCAAAACCGCCGGTCGCCACATGGTCAATCGCTCGCTGGCGCATCTCAAGCGCGCGCGTTACCTCCGGGGTTTGCAGTTGCGCCGTCAGCCGTTCATTGACGGCGGCAGTGCTGAATGCGCGTGTCGCCGCCAGCCAGGAAAGCTGTTTACCTACCACTTCGTTCAACTGACGGAACTGCCCGTCGGTAAACCGGTCGGCGGAAAAGACGTTGGACATCAGCGCACGTTCAACGCCGGTTTGTTCTTTGGCATTCAGCACGCTGTAATAAGCCGCCAGTTGATTGACAATTTCGCCGTTATCAGTCAGCTGACTAATACCGCCCACCACATTGAGTAGATCGCTAATAATAGTGCTGTACCAGGTCAGCGATTCTGTGCCACTGACGTTGAGAGCATGAATTTGTTGGCGAAAATCCGTTATACCTTGTTGGTGCTGGCGGAATTGATCGAGTGCATGACGAATATCATTATTCGCCCGCTGGAGTGGAAATGCGTTTAACGCCTCGGCTAATTGGCTCAGGGCTTTATCAGAGAGAATATATTGTGCAGTTAATTCAGCGTTAAATTGCTGACCTTTACTGCCAATATATCCTGCACTCATGCCGCGCTCTTTTTGTAATTCATGAATCACGCTACCGGCATTTTTTGCCAGATCCGTTAATGACATAATGGTGCGCATCTGCTGGCCTGTCTCCACGCGTGCCAGGATGCCGCTGGTTGCTAACCAGATGAGGGCAAACAATAAAGGCAGTAAAGCCAGTAATAATTTAAATTTCATTGATAAACGGTAAATCCATCTCATACAAATTGCCTCTTTGTCTCGTTTGCTTTAATTCGTTATCGGAGTAGGGGCCGGGGTCTTTATTTCTAACGCAGGGCTTGTTGATATTTATCAATTCTGTTGATTTCATCTACCACTTAGTGGTTATTATTTTTAGGCAATAAGAAAAAAATAACCTGCTGATTCGCAGGTTATTTACGTTGTGGTTAAGAATAATAACTAAAAATTTAACGCCTTATCCCGCCGCCCAAATCTCCGCATGTTTTTGCATGAGCCCAATTAATGAGCCACCATCGGCAATAAATTCACGCATCATCTGTGCTTCGCTTTTCCCGCGTTTCACCACATTTGCCAGTTCATCCAGGGCGCTACCCGCATTCAGTTTATCTGCCGACGGTGCGAGCTTCTCCAGCAGGCAGGTGAGATCATCCGCGATAGTGTACTGCTCGCCGGTATGCACATCGGTAATCAAGCCGTCCAGCCCGTAACGGCAGGCCTGAAAACGGTTGAATTTATACAATAAATAATCCTGCGGCTGGTGTTTAAATGGCCGCTCGGCCAGCAGCCAGTGCGACAGCGCCTGGATAAACCCGGCAACATTTATGGCGTGCGACAGGGTCAGCGGCGTATCCATGACCCGCACTTCAACGGTGCCAAAATGCGGGCTGGGGCGAATGTCCCAGTGCAAATCCTTGATGCTTTCAATCATCGAGGTGTAGCTCAGGCGGCGAAACAGCCCTTCGAATTCCTGCCAGTTCGCCACCCACGGCATCGGGCCATTATCAGGGAATGAAGAGAAAATGTTCAGACGCGACGAGGCGTAGCGGGTATCGGTGCCCTGGATATAGGGCGAGGCGGCGCTGAGCGCAATAAAGTGCGGCACAAAACGGGAAAGACCATGCAGCAAATAGATCGCGTCGTCGCCGTTGGTGCAGCCAACATGCACATGCTGACCAAACACCGTGGCCTGTTGCATCAGATAGCCAAACGTCTCCAGCGTGCGGCTGTAACGCTCATCATTGCAGATCTCCTGGCGTTGCCACTTCTGAAAAGGGTGAGTGCCGCCGCCGCATATCTGCACATGGTGATCGGATGCCGCCTGCAAAATCACATGCTGCATGGCGGAAAACTGATGTGCCGCCTGGTTGATATCCCGGCACACGCCGGTGGCAATCTCCAGCATGCTTTCGGTGATGTCATGTTTGACCTCACCGACACTTATCTGGTGTTTTACCGCTTCAATCAGGCGTGAAGAGTCCTGGCTCAAATCGTAACCCGGCGGGTTAACCACCTGTAACTCCAGTTCAATGCCGAGCGTAAACGGTTCAGAAACATGAAAATCCGGCAGGGGCATAGTGTTCTCGCGATAAAAGGGTTTGCTTCATTATGGAAGCGATTACTCATTCCTTCCTGCGAGGCGGCAACAACCGCTCAAAATATCAACACAGCTGTGCCAGCTGGCCGCGCAACACCTCCACGCCAGGTGCAATGGCATCCGGATTGATCGCGTGAAATCCCATGCGAAAGAAGTTATCCGGCGGCGCGGTATCAAGAAAATGCCGCGCGCCTGGCTCAATCAACACGCCTGCGTGGGCGGCGCGCCAGGTCAGCTGCTGGGTGTTGATCTGCTCTGGCGTGCGCAGCCAGAAGGCGTTGGCATGTTCGCTACCCGGCATCAACTGACACTCCGGCAGAAACGTGTTCAGCGCGTTGTGCAGGCAATCCCAGCGGCGGGCGGAATCTTCATGGTAGCGGCGCAAATGAGTTTCGTAATGCCCCTGCGCCAGAAAATGTGCCATCTGATATTGAATATTGGTTGGCGGATGACGGTACACCAGGCGGCGCAGCGCCCGCGCTTCGTCAATGATTTCCGGTGCGGCAACCATATACCCCAGCCGTAATCCCGGCGACAGCGCTTTGGACAAGCTGCTGACATAAATCACGCGCCCGCTGCGATCGCTGGCTTTCAGCGCGGGCAGCGGGTTTTGCATAAAGTTGCTTTCCGAGTCGTAATCGTCCTCTATCACCACTGCATCGTGGCGAGTGGCGTAATCGAGCAACTGCGCGCGCCGCGCCTTGCTCATCGTGACGCCGGTCGGCACCTGGTGGCCCGGCGTCACATAGTAGTAGTCGCAAGGGGTTTCGTTGAGCACCAGCCCTTCGCTGTCCACAGCGTGCGGCACAATCTGCGGCTCGCTTAATAAAAAGGTGTTAATGGCTTCGCGAAAACCCGGGTTCTCCACCGCCACGCGCGTTGCGGGCGACATCAGCAAGCGCGTCAGCAGATAGAGCGCGTTTTGCGAGCCGAGCGTAATCAGGATCTCATCCGGTGCGGCAACGATGCCGCGCTTCGGCAGCACGCGGGTGCGGATCTGCTCAATCAGCATCGGCACATCCTGGTCAATATGATCAATCACCCATGCCGGATCGCGCACGCCGCCATGCAGCCAGTTTGCCGCCGCCCGCCAGTTGGCCAGCGGGAACTGCTGCGTGTAAGGTTGCCCGTAAATAAACGGGTAGCGGTAGTGCATCCAGCCTGCCGGTTTAAGGATTGATTCTTGCTGGCTGGGGGTGATTTTCAGGCGGTTGCCCCAGTGTGGTGCAGCGCTCTCGCATTCAGGTGCAGGTGGCATCGGGTTTTGCCCACAGCGGTAGTAATCCGGGTGCAGGTAGTAACCGCTGCGCGGGCGGCTCACCAGGTAACCTTCGTTGACCAGGCCTTCAAACACCAGCGCGGTGGTATTGCGTGAAACGTTAAGCTGGCTGGCGAGTTGACGGCAGGAGGGCAGCGCGGTATCTGCCGGGAAAATCCCGCTCAGAATGGCGTTGATCAAACATTCGCGGACTTGCTCCTGCAACCCACGCTGGCCGTCAAAATTCACATTCAACAGGTGACGAATCATGCTGCGCTCCTTCGGATATATCGCGTTATGCAGTGGAGCAAATTCCATACCAGCTTCCTGTTAACTGACACACTCATTTGCCAGAACTGGCTCTATTCACAAAAGCGCAAGCCTCCCTATTGTAAAAACGCAGTCACGAAAAACACACGATGTCGTGTTTCGGCATATATCTTGCAACGCTTCCGGCACACCTGGGATATACCGGTCTGGCACATTAAATAAGGGTGGAGAGATGAAAAACGTATTCGGCAAATATTGTCTTGCAGCCATGATCTCTTTGGCATTTTCCTTACACGCAGTCGCAGCGGATTTACCCGAAATTGAAAAATCTGGCACCATGAAAGTGGCGACCGAGGACGATTACGCGCCATTCAACTTTATGAATAATGGCCAGACGGATGGTTTTAATAAGGACATGCTTGAGGAATTACGCAAATACGCAAAATTCAATATTAACCAAAGTATCTTACCGTGGACGGGATTACTCGCTGCGGTCTCCACCGGCCAATATGATATGGCGCTCACCGGTGCGGTAATTACCGATGAACGTCTCAATGTCTTTAATTTCACCCCGCCGTGGGCCTCCGCGCAGCACTATTTTGTCAAACGCGCCGACGATAAAACCTTAAATACCATTGCCGATCTCAGCGGTAAAAAAGTGGGCGTACAGGCGGGCAGCGCACTACTGGCGCGTTTGCCGGAACTGAAGGCCATGCTGGAGAAAGTGGGCGGGAAACTTGGCCCGGTGGTGGAGTACCAATCCTACCCGGAAGCCTATGCCGATCTGGCGAATAAGCGCGTGGATTACGTGATTAACGTGGTGATTTCCGTCAACGATCTGGTGAAAGCCAAACCGAAGGTCTTTGCCAAAGGGCTGGCGGTTTCAGGTCCGGGTTACATGGCATGGCCAATCCCGAAAAACTCACCGGAACTGCTGAAATTTATGACCGGTTTTATGAACCATATGACTGAAACCGGCAAGCTCACTGAGCTGCAGAAAAAGTGGTTTGGCGAAACCTATGAACTGCCGAAAGAGCCGATCACCAGCGCCGATCAGTTCCACAAGTTAGCCGGTTTGTAAGTCACCTGCGGCGGGCAACCGCCGCCCGTTTAAACAGGAGGGAACATGGACTTAATCTCATGGCAGTTATTGATTGAAGGCGCATGGACGACCCTCTGGATCTCAGGCGTTGCGATTGCGTTCGGGGTGGTCATCGGCCTGGTTATCGCCTTTGTCCGCATGATGAAGATCCCGTTTATTGACCAGTTTCTGGTGGTGTACATCAGCCTGGCGCGAGCTACGCCGCTGGTGACGCTGGTGCTGTTTCTGTTTTTATCCCTGCCGACGCTCGGCATTAATCTGGATAAAACACTGGCGGCGATTGTCGCCCTGACACTGAACACCTCGGCGTTTAACGCGGAAATCTGGCGTAACGCGTTTCGTAATTTCCCCCGTGAACAGCGGGAAGCGGCGGAATCCGTAGGGATGCGGCGCTGGACCTATTTTCGCCACATTATGCTGCCGCAAATGTGGATCGAAAGCCTGCCGGCACTGGTTAACGAGATGTCGTTTTTGATCAAAGGCAGCCCGGCGATCGCGGTGATTGGCGTAGTGGATTTAACGCGCGTCACCAACCGGATCTCATCAGTGACCTATGAACCGCTGTCGCCGATCCTCGCCGCGGCGCTGTTATACGTGATTATTATCGGCCTGCTGCTGAAGTTGCAGGGCGTAGCTGAACGCAAAGCGAAGCGCCTGGCGCGATAAAAGGCGGAGGATTTATGAATCAGTGGGGAATTATTTGGGCCGCGCGTGAAAGTTTTTTCAACGGGCTGCTGGCAACACTGGAGTTATTTATTATTGCCGCCGTGGTCGGGTTATTTATTGGCGTGGTTTTTTGCTATGTGATGGAATATCAAAATCGGGTGGTTAACCGGGTGATAATTGCCTTTGTCAGCCTGATGCGCGCGATTCCGTTTTTGATTCTGGCGTATCTGCTTTATTACGGTTTGCCGCAGTTAGGTATCAGCATGGATGCCTGGACAGCAGGATTATTAGCGCTGGTGATTTATCACGGTGCCTATTTTTTCGAAATATTACGCAGCCAGCGCAGAATATTTTCATCCGGCTATATCGAAGCTGCCGTATCGCAAGGCTTTTCCCGTTATAAAATTTTCCTGCGTATTATTTTGCCGAATATTGTCTCTTCCGCGCTGCCCTTAATGGGCAATCAGCTGATTATTTGCCTGAAGGACACGGCGTTTCTGTGCATTATTACCGTGCAGGAGATCACTGCCGCCGCGAACAGTGTGCAGTCCACGTACTTTATTCCGTTTAATGCCTTTATTGTCGCCATTGCGCTGTACTGGGGCATCAGCATTCTGCTGGAGTTGCTGATTAAGCGGTTGAGCCATTACGGATCGAAAAGAGGAATGACCCATGCCTGAAGCAAGCGCGGTAAGTATAAAAAACTTGTCCAAACAGTTTGATAACGTGGAAGTGCTGCGCGATATCAATCTGACAGTAAAAAAGGGCACGGTGGTCAGCATCTTAGGTTCGTCCGGTTCGGGGAAATCGACGCTGCTGCGCTGTATGAACTGGCTGGAGCAGCCAGATCGCGGTGAAGTGCGCATCAGCGGGCAGCGCATCGGTGTGGATGAAAAAACCGGTAAAGCGATGTCGCATAAAGATCTCTCGCACATCCGTGAACGGGTTGGCATGGTGTTCCAGAGTTTTAACCTGTGGCCGCATTTATCCGTGTTGCACAACGTCAGCGAAGCGCTGGTGCATGTAAAGGGGATGAAGCGTGAGCAGGCGAATGAAATTGCCCACCGGCAACTGGAAAAGGTCGGCATGAACCACAAAGCCGATGTCTACCCGATTACGCTTTCCGGCGGGCAGAAGCAGCGCGTGGCGATTGCCCGTTCGCTGGCGATGTCGCCGGAGGTGATCCTGTTTGATGAACCGACTTCAGCGCTGGACCCGGAACTGGTTAATGAAGTGCTGGGGGTAATGAAAGATCTGGCTGCGGAGGGCTACACCATGGTGGTGGTGACGCACGAGATGGAGTTTGCCCGCCAGGTGTCCGATGAAGTGGTGTTTCTGGAAAAGGGGCTATTGATCGAGAAAGCCCCGCCGGAGAAATTTTTCACCAACCCGGATTCGGACAGGGTGAGGAAATTTTTGCAATCCAGCCGGTAAAAGGCTGAGGCGTGTTCAGGTCGTGGGATGGTTGGATGGTTTGGGATTAGGGGATTGTTCCGTTCACCAGACGTTCGGCAGGCATCTGAACATCTCCACACGTGGACGTGAAAAGGGGGCGCGCCCCCTTTTAATCCCTGAGGTCCCGCAGGAAACCGGTGCTTCGCACCACGCTTCCCCCTCAATGCTGAACATTTCCTGGTGAAAGCCCCATTTTTACTTGCGGTCGAAAAAAATCCTCATGCAGCGCCACCTGGTTACGCCCGCGCTTTTTGGCCTGATACAGCGCCGCATCGGCCGTGCTATACAGCGTCTCAAAATCGCTGCCTTTATGCCCCAGACTAACGCCAAAACTGGCGGTCACCCGTTGTTGAGGAAGCACCTCCAGCGGCGAGGCGTTTAGCGATGAGTGAATATAGCTGGCGGTGATCATCGCCTCTTCGACACGCGCTTTTGGCAGCACAATGGTGAACTCTTCGCCGCCAACGCGACCGATCGCCGCCCCTTGCGGCACGGCGCGGCGAATACGCGCCACCAGCGCGCAAATCACGCGGTCGCCCATCGGGTGACCATATTCATCGTTAATGCGTTTGAAATGATCAATATCGAGCAGGATCAGCGCCACGTGCCCGGTTGTCAGCCCCTGGTTTATGTGATTGATGATCGCGCTGCGGTTAAACACGGCGGTCAGCGGGTCGTGCGTCGCCTCATATTCAAGGCGTGCCGCCAGCTGTTGCAACTGCTCATTCATACGATTGAGTTCGCGCTCGGCGCGGTCACTGCGCGAAATCAGACGATATGATTCACGGATCAGGCGCTGGTAGTTTTTCGCCACCGCCCACAGCTTTTCGCGGCAGGCGTCCGCCGTCAGCCTGTCGTCGGCAGCGGCCAGACGAGCATCTTCGAGGACGGAATAGTCCTCCTTGAATAGCTCATTGATATCTAGCATGCATGAATGTCCGGGATAAGAAAAACGGTCAGCGACGGGAAATCGATGCGCAGCTCCTGACCAAACTCCTCAGAGATATCGTCTTCCGCGTCATAGTACCAGTGCAGCTCACACGCCGCGCCGCCTCTGGCGTAATCATTCAGGCTTTCGAAGAGCGTAAATAACAGTTTGGTGCTGGAGCTGTTGAAGTAGCTCAGCGCCACATGCAACTGGAGCGGCGCGTCCGTCTGCTGGCCACTCTGTAACCAGCCTTCCAGCGCATCCATCAACGGGCGGAAAAACGCGGCGGCATTCTCCGGGTAAGCTTCGCCTTTCAGCACCAGGCGTTGGGCGGCAAAATCAAATTTCACCTCCGGTGTCGCGGCGGTGGCGGGTAATTCAATAGCCGGCGTCAGTGTCATATCAGTCATGGCAGAAGGTTGCCTTTAAGTGAAAGGCGGACAGAGAACTCGCCGCCAGAGGGTGAATGCGATATTCCAGCGGCAGGCTGGTATCCCGCGCCATGGTCAACAAACCAATGTTCGCGCCTTTACTGGTCGCCGGGGCTTCACTGCGTAGCCCCTGTTTCCAGGCGTCGCGGATCTCCGCCTGCGACATACCGCGCAGGACATCGAGATTTGTCTGCAATAACGTGGACGCTTCCGGCCCCACCAGATTTGCGGTTTCGAGGTAGTAGTGGGTTTGATCCATATGAAAGCAGACCGAACCGAAGCGCAGCTCGTGCTGTTCAGTCGATAAATACCGATCGTCTGAGGAGTAGCGCACAATGTTTTGCCCCATCTCGATAAAAGCCGAGAACAATTTTCTGCGCGTTACCGCTGAGGATTCGTGTTTATCCAGCCATGTGCGAATGACTTCACCCAGCGAAACAATATGCTGCTGAGAAAAATAGCCCGTATAAAAAAGCTCAACGGCGTTTTGCCGTTGCAACGTAAAAAGGGGTAACAGAACAGCTTCTTTGACCTGCAGGTCGTTTATTTGCATGTTGTTCACCAGCGAAAACCAAACCACGTCATGTCATCGCGCGACGCTTGCTGCCCCTGCCAGGCTTTCAGCGCCGCGAGCAGGGCGTCGGAAAGCGCAGGCATCGATAGCGTGCGGTTTTGCGCTAACAGTGACTGAATACGTTTTTTGCCAAACATGACATTGCGCGGGCCGCCTGGCTGGTCGGTCGCGCCATCAGAAACAATTAAGAACGTGTCGCCACGGCGCAATGGCGCCTGGTAGCGCTGCCACTGGTAATCTACCGGCGTGTCGGTGTAACCCACCCCTTTACGGCAGCTTTCAAGCGTGGTTGCGCTGTCCGCTTCCTGGCGCAGTACAAACGCGTGCATGCGGGCGCTTGCCCAACTGACCTGCTCATTTTGCGTATCGACAAACAGAATAATGGCGTCACACCCATCGTTGGACTGGCTGCGATCGGCAGAAGGATGCACCTGGCTGAGCGTCTGTTTGATATGTTGGTTAATCAGGCTTAGCAGTTGCTCCGGCGCGTTCACCGGCGCGAGGCTGAGCGCTTTTTCCAGCGCCGAGGAGAAAATAAAAGTCATAAACGCGCCGGGAACGCCGTGCCCGGTGCAGTCCGCCAGCACCATCAACCAGCCATTTTCCACGCGCTGAAAAGCGTAGATATCGCCGCCAACGCAGTCGCGCGGGTGCCAGTGCAGGCACCAGTCGTCGAGCGTTTTTTCGATGGTGTTGCGCGAGCGGCTCAGCATCGATTCCTGAATGATGCGTGCGTAATCCAGGCTTTGCATAATTTGCAGATGTTGCCTGGCCTGTAAATCCGAGACGGTGCGGATGAGATCAATCCCCAGGCCAATACCGATGTATTGCCCCTGCTGGGTGAGGATAAACCCTTCGGTAACAGCTTTGTCGCCGGTTTCGATCACCCGCTCGGACAGATATTCAAGACCGGAATCGGCGTCGACAATCAGCGGGTTTTTATCCATAAACGCGATGCAGCTTTTCTGGTCATATAGCTCATGGAAAAAGGGGCGGCTCATCTGCGACAAGAAAATATGTCGGTTAATCATGCCAATAGGCCGGTTATTCTCCAGTACTGGCAGGCCAATCAACGATGTATGCTCGTTGAACAGCGACATCACCTGCACGTTATTGGCATCCGGTGTCACGTGCGGAACGGCAAGGCGCAAGATACCAGCACTAAGTTGTCGCGAAGAGAGTGGTATATCCATGGTTCAAACAGCACCTTGTTATAAGAATAATCTTAGATTAAGGCGAGTTTGTGACGGTTTGATTTCAATTAAGTAAGCCGATGAATAACGGGAGATTATTGCTCCCTAAGCAAAACCACAGTCATATCTGCGGCGGCGTGAGGAGAGGCGGTAAAAAAAAGCCCGCACTTGTCAGGCGGGCAAATAATACTGGAAGCAATGTGAGCAATGTCGTACCGAATACCTGAGTGATTTGCTCAACTATTCGGTAATGCGAAAGATAATCTTTATCATCTTTGCGGTCAACCCCAAATTTAGTATGACTTCACCGGATTAATGTTTCGGGTTCAAGAAATTCGTGCCAGCTCACATCATCAATATCAATACCTGCCTGCTGGCGGCGTTGACAAGCTCGGTATGAACGCGTTGTGTTCCCTGTTCTTTGCCGATATTGCCGGTCAAACAGTGATCGCGATTAAGGCTTTTGTCAGCTTTTGTCAGTACTCTCTCTGCGGCTAAAACAGATAACGAGTAAGCGATGACCCTCTTCTGGTGTGTAGTCCCAATATTGCTGTTGTTCTTTGGCAAAACGTGGAGTTCGGCGAAAATCCGCGAGTATTACCGCCGTTCGCAGCGCGCGCTTGAGGCGACCGTTGCCGCTGAGATGGATAATCAGCAACCTTCCTGGATAAACGACGTCGCTCGGCGTGCGCAATTTAGCGCCTCGCTGTGCGAACTGTGCCTGAAAAAAGAGGTGCCCGACTGGTTTCTGGAGAGCATTGCCGGTAACGACGAGGGAATGGGATTTCTGACCCGGCACGCTGCGCTGATGGAAACCTTTGGCGCGCCATTTTGCGACCAGGTGCAGGCTGCCGCTGAGCTGGTCGACAGCGCCTGGCAACGTTCAAAACTGCGCGGTTACTAAGCGGCGGTGAAATACCCGCCATTTATACCGCGGTTATCGCCATTGATGGCCCCTGTCTCTTATCCTTTGATTAACGTCTGCCAAAGTGCAGTTTAAACGCGGCCGTAAGGCAGGATGATGATTCTGCAATTCCGACACTGCCTGTTATTTCCTGCTGTCACGCCGTAGAGGTGTCCGCCGCTTTCCACTTTTTAACACGCCACTTTTTCCACGACAGGGAAGTGAAACGATAATTCTTGCCTGAAAGTTAAGAATGCGTATAGTTCTCATTCTCTTTGGTGTTTGTGGGCGCAGCAAGGATATTCCCCGCAATAACAGTGAGCGTGAAGGCTGACAGGGAACACTGAAAAGCCGTGACGAGCTGCGCCGGGCCAAATCAGCCCTTACAAACGATCGCGCACCTGATGCGTGGCGTGGGCGCTCGTCTGCTTTGATGACATTAACGGTAAAGGATCTCCCATGAAGATGAACACTTCCGTGCTGGCTCTGCTGGCGGCGATGGCGCTTGCCGGTTGCAGCGCACATAACACCACCAGTGTGCAGCCTGCGGCACAAGCACCACAACCTGCGCCAGCGCAGTTACCAGATAACGTGATGAAACGTGCTCTGGCGAGTGGCCTGTATGAAATGGCGCTCAGCCCGCAGGGCGATGCGCTGTATGTTTCCAGTGCGGAAGGCTTTAAAGATGTGCAGGGCGGGGTGGTCTATAAACTGGATCCGAAAACGCTAAAAACCCTCGGCGCGACCCACACCGATCTGAAAAACTTTGGCATGGCTATCTCTGCGGATGGCAAAACCGTGTATGTCACCAATTCGCTGGACGGCGGCGTGAGCGCCATCGACACCAGCAACGGCAAAGTGCTTTCGCGCACGCTGTTCCCGGAACGTAACGAGAAAGGGCAGCCCTACGGCGCACGTGAAATTGTGCTGCATAACGGCAACTTATATATCGGTGCCGTTGCCGATCCGGCGCTGGTGTGGGTGGTTGACGCGAAAACCCTGAAGGTAAAAGCGCGTATCAAAAACGCGGGTAAATGGGTGACCGGTCTGCACTTCTCTGCGCAGACGCAGCGTTTGTACGTGGCGAATGGTGGCGGCGAAATTCTGGTGGTCAACCCGCGCAATAACCGTATCGAGCAGCGCTGGAAACCGCTGGGCGACAAACCGGCGCTGCTGTTGAATATCGCTGAAGATGAGTCCACTGGCCGCCTGCTGGTGACGGACAATTCAAAAGCCAAAACCACGCTGGTGCTGGATATCCACAGCGGCAAAATCGTGAAACAGCTTGCGGGCGATGCGCTGGCGGTGAAATTCAACGCCAAACGTCATGAAATCTACCTTACCCAGCGTGAGTCCGGCAAAGTGCTGAGCCTCGATGCAACCAGCTATGCCGTCAAACAGCGCTGGGATCTGCCACCGCATCCGAACAGCCTGCTGCTTTCTGCTGATGGTCAGACCCTGTTTATCACCGTCAAGCAGGCGTTTAACAAGGATCACTCCACCAACGGCCCGGATAGTGTCGTCAGGATCGATCTGAACAAGTAATGATACTGGCCTGGAAACGGGCCATTTCTTTTTTATTTCAATAGATAACAATGATGAAAAACCGCACAAAACAGTCGATACCTTTGCGCAAGACCTTGCTTGCGCTGGCCATTGGCGCGCAAGCGCATACCGCACAGGCGGCGACGGCTGACGCCAGCGTAAAACCAACGCCTGAGGAGACCATTGTCGTGCAGTCCGCCGCCGGCAGTGATTTCAGGCCCGGCGGCAGTGAACTGGTTCCCGCGTTTCTTGACGGACAAGTGGCGCATGGTGGCCGCCTTGGTGTACTGGGCGAGCAAAAAGCGATGGATGTACCGTTTAACGTCATCGGTTACACCTCGAAGCTCGTGCAGGATCAACAGGCGAAAACCATCGCCGATGTGGTGAGCAACGATGCGGGCGTGCAGGTTGGGCAGGGTTACGGCAACTTCGCCGAAACGTACCGTATTCGCGGCTTCCAGCTTGATGGTGACGACATGCTGATGGGCGGTCTGGCGGGCATTGTGCCGCGCCAGATTGTCGATACCCAGATGCTGGAGCGCGTGGAGATTTTTAAAGGTTCGAATGCGCTGATGAACGGTTCTGCGGGTTCGGGAGTTGGCGGGATGATTAACCTCGAACCGAAACATGCTGACGACACGCCGCTCACCCGCGTGGGTGTTGATTACACCACCCGCTCGCAAGTTGGCGGTTCGCTGGATGTCGGGCGTCGCTACGGCGATAACAACCAGTTTGGCGTACGCATGAATCTGCTGCACCGCGAAGGGGATGCCGCAGTGAAAGATGACCATCGTCGCACGACGGCGGCATCCATTGGCCTGGATTATCGTGGCGAGCGCTTGCGCACGTCGCTGGATCTCGGTTACCAGAACAAAACGGTTCATGGCGGCGAAATGGGCGTCAATATCAGCGCCGTCGACTTTATTCCAGCGCTGCCGGATACCCGCAAAAACTACAGCCAGCGCTGGGCGCACAGCGATATTGAAAACGAATTTGGCCTGGCTCGTGCGGAATACGATCTGACCGATGACTGGACAGTTTACGGCGCGTTCGGTGGTCAGCATGCTCATGAAGACGGCACGTACGGCGCGCCTAAGCTATTCAATAAAAACGGTGACGCCACCTTCAGCCGCATGGATACGGTGCGTATTTCCGACTCCTGGAGCGGCATGACCGGATTGCGCGGTAACTTCGATACCGGTTTTGTTTCCCATAAAGTGAACGTCGGTTATTCGGCGAACATCAAGCGCGATCGCGTAGCCTGGACCCAGTCCGATCAAAAAAATCTGCCGGTGGTGAATATTTATGATCCCTCGGCGATCCCACTGCCGGACAATTTGACCCATAGCGGTAAATACAGTGACCCGCTGACAACCGCGCGTTACCGCTCGCAGGGTTATACCCTGAGCGACACCCTCGGCGTATTTGAGGACCGACTGCTGTTTACCGTGGGCGCGCGTCACCAGAAACTGTGGGTGCGCAACTACAGCAATGCCACCGGTGCGGAAACCACCACTGCGCGTTATACCCAGGATCGCTGGATGCCGACTTACGGCGTGGTCTATAAGCCGTGGGATGTTGTCTCTTTCTACGCCAACCATACCGAAGCGCTCCAGCCGGGCGGCGTGGCGCCGAAAACGGCAGAAAACCGCTACCAAAGCGTGGGAATTGCGCATTCTAAACAGAACGAAATCGGCGTGAAAACGGACTTTGGCCGCATGGGCGGTACGCTGGCGCTGTTTGAAATCAAAAAGCCGACCGGCATTCTTAACAGCACGACCAATGTTTACGGGCTGGACGGAGAGCAGCGTAACCGTGGTGTGGAGCTGAATCTGTTCGGTGAGCCGGTGCTCGGTCTGCGCCTGAATGGCAGCGCGACCTGGCTGGATGCGGAACTGACGAAAACCAAAGATGGTATCAATCAGGGCAACCGCCCCATTGGTGTCGCGAAGTTCTACGGGGTGATGGGGGCCGAATATGACATCAAACCGGTCGATGGCCTGACCGCCACGGCACGCGTGAACTACACCGGTTCACAATATGTGAACACCAGCAATACCCGTAAACTCGACAGCTACACCACCCTGGATCTCGGTCTGCGCTACCGTATGCAGCTCAATGCGGAGAAAAATGAGATGGTCTGGCGCGTGGGCGTGGATAACGTCACCAATGAGAAATACTGGGCCAGCGTGGAAGACAACGGCACCTATATTTACCAGGGCGACCCGCGTACCGTGAAAGTCTCAATGAGTTACGACTTCTGATCGTTGTTTTATCCGGCGGGCGTGATGCCCGCCTGTTGCAGGCTATTCAACACTTCCCGCATTCCCCGGCTCACCACTTTGTCCTGACGCATCACCAGCGCTAACTGGCGCTGTAGCGGTGGCTGCACCGGGTGTACGCGCAAGCCCTGGCGGTCCTC
Organism: Kosakonia pseudosacchari; assembly: GCF_015167415.1. NCBI lineage: Bacteria > Pseudomonadati > Pseudomonadota > Gammaproteobacteria > Enterobacterales > Enterobacteriaceae > Kosakonia > Kosakonia pseudosacchari. The sequence goes on along the minus strand of NZ_CP063425.1, from coordinate 3,423,345 downwards.
TTCAGCCTGAACCGCTACGCCGGGTACGATGCTGTAACCCAACCCGGCACGCACCATGCGTTTTATCGCTTCAATACTGCCCAGCTCCATCACCGGCGCGAGAGCGATACCGCCTGCGCTAAACCACTGTTCAATGAGCAGGCGCGTGCTGCTGCCGGATTCGAAAACAATCAGCGGCTGGGGCGCAAGCGATGCCGGTGTCGGCGATAAAACGCCGTCAACGTCGTGGGCGGTGATCGCCACAAATTCTTCGGTAAATAAGGGTGAAATCGCCAGATTGCGCCCGCTGGCAGGCAGTGTCACAAGGCCGATATCGATACGGTTTTCTTCCACCGCGCGCACGATATCGCTGGTGTTGCCGGTGCGGACTCCGACTGACAGGTGCGGGAAATCGCGGTGCAACCTTTGCAGTAACGGCGGCAACAGGTGAATGCAGGTCGTCGCGCCGGTGCCAATTGTCACGCTGCCGCTGACAGTATGCTGATGCTGCGCCACAGACTGCACCGCGGCGCTGACGGCATTTTCGATCTCCGCGCAATGCGTGAGAAAGGTTTCTCCGGCGGCAGTAGCACGCAAACCGCGCCCGGAACGTTCAATCAGGCGGACGTGCAGGGCCTGTTCAAGCTGGCGGATTTGCAGGCTGACGGCGGGTTGCGAAATGCCTAACACCTCTGCGGCGGCGGTAAAACTTCCCCGGGCGAGCACCAGCTTAAACGTTGCTAACTGGTCAAAGCTGAAGTGTGGCATGGCAAAGTTTTCCTTATAACGGTGATAAGCGCAACCTGGTGCCGCGTGGGCGGCGTTACCGGTAGCCTGTTGATATCATCAAACGGGGAACAGTTTATGGAAATTATTGACGCGCAAGAACATCATCTTAGCGCGATTGTGCAGATTTATGCTTATCACGTGACGCACGGTAACGCCACGTTTGAAACCGAAGCGCCGGATGTGGATGAAATGCGTACGCGGCTGGCGAAAACCCGGCGCAATGGCTTGCCGTGGTATGTCGCCGTGCATGACGGACAAGTTCGGGGCTACTGTTATTTATCGCGCTACCGCGAGCGGCGGGCGTACCAGTACACGCTGGAAGATTCCATCTATGTTGATGAGAGTTTCCGCCAGCAAGGCGCAGGCAAAGCGCTACTCGCTCGTGCGGTGGCTTGGGCGGAGCAAAACGGTTACCGCCAGCTCATCGCCAATGTCGGCAACAGCGAAAATGAAGGTTCATTACGATTGCACAGTCGCGCCGGTTTTGTGGTTATCGGCACGCTGAAAAGCGTCGGCATGAAGCACGGGCGCTGGCTGGATACCGTTTTGATGCAGCGCCCGCTGGGGGAGGGGGATGTGACGCTTCCACTGCCCGGCTAAGCGAGCAGCGCGAGCAAAACGGGTTATTTCAGGCGACTTTCTGCGATGCCATACACGGTGTTACGTTCGCGTTTTCCGACAGAGACAACGAACACCACAATCCGTCAATCGTTCACCTGGTAGACCAGACGATAGCCTGAAGCGCGCAATTTGATTTTGTAGCAATCAGGTAAATGGTGGAGTCTGTTCGCTTCAATCCTCGGCGCTTTAAGCACCTGAGCGATTTTCTTCTTAAACTGCTCGCGAACAGCGCTGCCTAATTTTTGCCACTCTTTTAACGCGCGTTGATCGAAATCCAGTTGATAAACCATGCAACCTCCTTGTTTGCCAACAGCGGCCTTTCCCTGGCCGCATTCATGTTTCAGCGCGTCATCACAAATCGTCAAGCGTCACACGAACCGGTTTCGGATCGCGTAAACGCTCACGCACGATGTCGATCAGTTGCCGATCTTCATCATTAAGCAGTGTGCGGTGAAACGGTAGCTTGCCGTTCTCGGCGACATATTCGAGCGTCTGTCGTAAAAGCTCGGAAGGTGTTACGCCAAGTTTTTCCAGAGCGGCAAAGGAACGCGCTTTTAAATCGTCATCAATACGAACATTCAAATTGCCCATGGACTTACCTCTGTCATTACGTTTGTAATGACATAATGGCAAGGTTAAGACGCTGATGCAACCGCGGCCAGGCTAATCAGGACAATTCTTCCGCCGTGACAATGCGCTCAAACGCGTTCAGTTCTGCCATTTTGCCGTGATACCACTGTTCGCAAAACGCGCTGCCTAAATGGTCGGCCAGGTAAGCGCACTGGTGAAACACCTCCAGCGCGGGTTGCTGGAATAACGGCAGATCGGGCGAGGCGTGGGTGAAGTTTGCCAGTGCGTCGTCATCAATACGTTCCAGGCCGTATAACATACCGGTCAGTAATGTCGCCATGACCAGATAGGGGTTGGCGTCCGCGCCCGCCAGGCGATATTCGATGCGCCGGTTGCGAGCATCAGAGCAGGGAATGCGCAGTGCGGCGTTGCGCTTGTTGTAACCCCAGGAGTGAAAAAGCGGTTCGTCCAGATTTTTACGTAACCGCCTGAACCCATTCACGCCCGGCGCCATGATTGCCAGCGACGCGGGCATCAGTTCCAGCATGCCGGCAAGGGAGAGCCGTACCATCTCATTGGGCACCTCCGCCGGGCTGGTAAACACATTGTCGCCATTTGTGTCATTAAGGCTGACGTGAAAATGCAGGCCATTACCGGCCAGGTCTGAGAATGGCTTCGCCATAAAATTGGCCTGATAGCCAAATTTCTCGGCCACGGTGCAGGTAAGTTTGCGCAGTGCCAGCACCTGCTCGCAACTATCCACGACATTGGATGAATGGCACATATTCAGCTCAAACTGCCCGGCTTCGGCTTCGCTAACGATGCCGGATAAGGGAAGACGCTGCGCGGCCGCCATGCTTTCCAGTTCCTCAATAAAAGCAGAGTAGGCCGACGGCACGGCCAGATGAAAACAGCCCTGCGGGCGGTTTTGTTGCGCGGCGGGGTCAACAAGGTAGAACTCCATTTCCGCTGCCACCACCGGGTAAAGACCATGCTGGTGAAACTGACGCAGCACATTTTGCAGAATGACTCTGGGCTCCAGCGGCCAGGGCAGATTATTGCTGTCGAGCATGGTTAATAATAATTGTGCGTTATGGCGCGGATCGTGCGCGCCTGGGCGTAGCGTGCCGGAAACGGGTAAACATAAATTATCCGGCTCTTCGTTAATAAGTCTGTCGGGGGAAGTTGTGATTATTTTTCCTTCGCGATCCATGGCGTAGACAGATTGCGGAAAATAACAGCCCTGACTGAGTGAAAATAAGTTTTCGACGGCGACTCTTTTTCCCCGGAATGTGCCGTGAGTATCGTTAAGATAAATATCAACGTGTTTTGTTTCCGGGTATTCGTGCAGATATGCGTTGATTTCCTGAGAAAAATTCTGCTGAAGCTGCCTGATTTCCTGATCCACCATCAATGCGGATCGCGAATGCAGCGGGGTTGAAAATGGGGTAGTGGTAAAAAAGGTACGGATATTTTTCAGCAGCGGAATAGTCATCAGCGAGTTCATATTTTTTCTTTCTGTCAGGCCGTTTGGCGATGAACTCAGCATAAAAGAGTGCTTTTTATTTTGATATAAACGCCGCGTAAAAAGGAAATACGCGGCGATAAAAATAGTATAAAAATGGTGCGTTCAAGGCGTGGTGGGCATTTTTAGCAGCGGTGAGGGCGCGTTATCCGCGAAATGCGTTTTTATCCAGTCGAGCGTTTTGCGCTGGCCTGGAAAAGTGAGCAACTCGTGGGCGTCGGCAAAGCTGACCCAGCGGTATTCGCTATGCTCATGGTTAAGCATTATCTCGCAGGCTTCATCAACGTACGCAACAAACACCGGCGCGACGGTGATGGCGTCGCGGTGCGCTTCGTAAAACTGCTCGCAGCAGTCGGCGGAATAGAGTTCGCTAAGCTGCAAGCCCGTCTCTTCCCTGGCTTCACGCAGCGCGGTTTGCCAGGCCGTTTCACCGTGTTCGATGCCGCCGGCAATCTGGCACCACTGACCGGTGAGCATTTTACCGCTGCGTTTAAGCAGCAGAACGCGCCAGCCCGCTGCAAAGTTGCACAGCACAAACAGGGATATGGAAAAGCAGCGTATCGGGATTTCCTTACTCATTGTTTTCTCCGTGTTAATGGCTAAAAGCAGCACGATGGGGATGTCGCAAGGGGTTGCCATGGTTTCGCGCAAATGGCCTTTTTCCTGATTTTTCACAACAACCAGGCAGCAGATCGGTTACACTCGCGGCACAGAAAAGCCACATGACAGGAGGTTTATATGCTGGAAAAATTACGTACCCGCGAGGGGAAAAAATTTATCATTGCGGTGGTAATTGTATTCCTGGTTGCCGTGAGCGTCATTTCGAAAGTGACCTTTGAGGGCGTTGAAGATCAGTACAATTTGCCGATGGAATCCTGGACGGTAACGATGTTTATCATGCAGGGCGCATGGGTTGCCATCTACAGCCTGATGTTCACCATTATTGGTTCGCTGCCGTTTGGTTTTTATTTCCTCGGTCCGAAAGACGATCGCGGCTAATCCCGCCCGCCCTGGCATCGTGTCGGGGCTGCCGGCCTCGCTCTGCTGAATCTTAAGCGAAATTCTCACCTGTACTTCATCAGTATAAAGCTCTGTGGTAAGCCTCAGTGCCCGATACGTTAACTGCCACTACATTCATTGGCCTGTGCAGGCTGCTGTTTCTCGCTTTAATACGCGTTTTTACCTCGTAATAACACTTCCGTTAACAATTAAAGATCAAAAAACAACCGCCGATAGAGATCTCACAGGGAGTTCGTGCTGAAAGGAAGATGACGACGTAAGAGGCTGACTCCAGGAGAGCCGTAATGGCCAGAGAATTTGTGACCAAAAAAATGAGCACCCGCGCGCAGATGTTGCTGACGGGAGCCATCACCATCACCCTCGGTTTTGTGGTAACCATCGGGGTACTGAGCTGGCAGTCCAGCAGTGAACAAAAACACCTCGCCGAACAATATCTGCAAAAAATTGCGGAAAGCCAGGCGCTGAATATCCAGCAACAGCTGAATTATGCCCGTGATGTGGCGCATAACCTCGGTCACAGTATGATTGCCTTGCCAGAAGCCGGGATAACCGACCGCCAGGTGGCAGATAAACTGCTTATCTCCGCCCTGCGCGATAATCCTGACTATCTCTCTATCTCGGTTATTTTTGAAGACAACGCGTATGACGGTCGCGATGCAGAGTTCGCCGACAAACCCGAACAGGCACCCAAAGGCCGCTATGCCTTTTTTGTCGATCACGATCAATCCGGTAATTTTAAACTCCACCCGCTGACGTCAATCTTTACGCCAGGCCAGGGCGACTACTATCTGCTGCCGCAAAAAAGCCAGAAAGACACGTTAATTGAACCCTACAGCTATGCCTATAACGGTGTGCCGACGCTGCTGACGTCAGTGGCGGCACCGATTGTCAGCGGTGGCAAACTGCATGCCGTTGTGACGTCTGATATTTCGCTGGCCTCATTGCAGCAGAAAGTAAATCAGATCAAACCGTGGGAAGGGGGCGGCTATGCGGTGCTGCTTTCTACCGCCGGAAAGGTGATTTCCTATCCGGATAAAAACCTGACCAGTAAGCCTTACCCGGGTAAAACGGAGGGGTTCAGCAGTAAAGTCGTGGAACAAGATGATCCGATCCTTGGTGAAAAATCGCTGATCACCTGGCAACCTGTCACTATCGGCAACAGTACTGATAACTGGTATCTCGGTGTTGTGGCGCCGGTGAGTTCGGTGATGGCGGCGGCCAACCGTCAACTGATGTACGCCATTATTCTGGGGGTGATCAGCATTCTGTTGGTCTGTACGCTGCTCGGCCTGATCTTCAGCCGTAAAGTATTGAAACCGATTGGTGGCGAACCGCTGGAAGGGGCGAATATCGCCCTGGCGGTTGCGGACGGCAAACTCGATAACGCTATCCCGGTGAAAGGTAACGATCGCAGCAGCCTGTTCTATGCCCTGCATACCATGCAGGCACAGTTACGGCAGATTGTCGGGCAGATCAAAGAAGCCAGTGACTCGGTACGTCAGGGGGCCGGGGAGATTGTCAGCGGCAACATTAATCTCTCTTCGCGTACTGAACAGCAGGCCGCGGCGCTGGAACAGACCGCCGCCAGTATGGAGCAGTTTAGCGCCACGGTGAAACATAACGCCGCCAACGCCCACCAGGCGACGGCGCTGACCGCCAATGCCACGCAGATTGCCAGCCGGGGTGAAGCGCTGGTCGGCCAGGTGGTAGAAACAATGGCGAAAATTGACGACAGTGCGAAGAAAATCGGCGATATTACGGCGATCATCAACAGTATCGCTTTCCAGACCAATATCCTGGCGCTGAACGCAGCGGTAGAGGCGGCGCGTGCCGGTGAACAAGGGCGTGGTTTTGCGGTGGTGGCGTCTGAAGTGCGCAATCTGGCGCAGCGCAGCGCCGACGCAGTGAAAGATATCGGCGCGTTGATTGAAGAGTCCAGCAAACGCGTCGAAGCCGGGGTGCAACTGGTGAACGACGCCGGTCACACCATGCAGGAGATGACGCAGGCGGTGAATTCCGTGCAGACCATCATCAATGAGATTGTCAGCGCCTCGGATGAGCAGGCCAAAGGAATCAGCCAGGTGACGATTGCCGTCAATGAAATGGACGGTGTCACGCAACAAAACGCCTCGCTGGTGCAGCAAATGGCTGCGGCGGCAACCTCACTCGAAGATCAAGCGCAGCAGCTGGCGCAGACGGTGCATCAGTTCCGCCTCGAAGCGTAACCTGAACAGGGAGCCTGATAACAGGCTCCCTGCTTTTTTTATCCGGCAACCAGTTCGATACGGTTATTATCCGGGTCCAGAATCACGGCTTCATAAAAACCATCCCCCGTCCATCGCGCGGCGCTGGCTAACCGGCCCTGCTGACGGGCTTTTTCTGCCATCTCATCCACCGCAGCGACATTGCCGACATTAATAGCGATATGCGCCCAGCCAACAAACTCCGCTGCGTCCGGCGCATCGGCCAGCTCCGGTACGGTCATGAGTTCAATGGTTGGACCGTTGTGCAGCGACATAAAGTAGGATGCAAAACCGGCGCGGTTTTGACTGACATATTTCTCATTACTGGTGGCAGAAAAAAAGTCGCGCCAGAATGCGCGCTGTGCGTCGAGATGGCGTGTCCAGAGTGCGACATGGGCAATGTTCAAGGTGACCTCCAGGGCGTAGGGGATGGGAATTGACAGCGTAATTCATTTGCATGATTATGCTCATTATTGCTCGATTAGAATTTTATAAAGAGGATTTATGCTCGATTATGCAGCTTTCCCGGGCCAACGACAAGATCTGATCCGCCAGCGTCTGCAGGCGCAGGGACGGGTGGTGTGTGCGGAGCTGGCCGTTGAATTGCGGGTTTCAGAACACACCATTCGCCGGGATTTGCAGGAGCTGAGTAAAGCGGGCATCTGCAAAAAAGTGTATGGCGGCGCGGTATTGCAACTGGCAACCGCCGGGAGCTTTACGGAAAGAAAAGAGCAGGACCGGGCAAAAAAAAGCATCCTCGCGCAGCGCTGCGTGCAACTGCTCAGGCCCGGTAGCTGCGTATTTATTGATACCGGCACCACCAATCTTGAGCTGGCGAAAGCGCTGCCGTCAGAGCTAAAGCTGACGGTGGTGACTAACTCACCGGAAATCGCCGCTGCCGCGTGTAAACATCCGCATTGTGAAGTGATCATGCTGGGTGGTCTGGTGCAGAGCAGCACCGGCGGTTGCGTGAGCGGCCCGGCCATCAGCCAGCTTAACGGCATCATTTTCGATCAGGCGTTTATCGGTGGCTGCGCGATGTCGCCGGAGATGGGGCTGACCGGGTTTGATTACGCCGACTGCGAATTTAAAAAAGCGGTGATTGCCCAAAGCAACCAGGTGGTGGTGGCATTAACGGCAAATAAGATCCCGGCCGTCGCTCGCTACATTGTGGCCGCCAGCCAGCAGATCGATGTGCTGGTGGTTGAAACCGATCTTAGCAAAGCGCTTCATCAAGCCTTTCGCGCAGAGGATATTGAGATCCTGACGGTTTAAACGCAAGCGCACGTTTTGCGCGTTGCCGCTCAGGGGTTCATTTCTTGCCAGCCCACAGCGGAGATGTTAAAAGGTGCCCCTTTAAATGAAACCACAAAGGGGAAGGACGTGAAAAACGCGTCACAGGCAGCGGGAAGCAGCACCGATGCCGCATCGGAAGCAGGGCCGACACTACAACGAGGTTTAAAAAACCGCCATATTCAGTTGATTGCGCTGGGCGGCGCGATTGGCACCGGGCTTTTTCTGGGTATTGGCCCCGCTATTCAGATGGCCGGGCCTGCTGTTTTGCTGGGCTACGGCATTGCCGGGGTTATCGCGTTTTTGATTATGCGCCAGCTCGGTGAAATGGTGGTTGAAGAGCCGGTGTCCGGTTCATTTTCCCATTTTGCCTACAAATACTGGGGGCCGTTCGCCGGTTTCCTCTCTGGCTGGAACTACTGGGCGATGTTTGTGCTGGTGGGAATGGCGGAACTGACCGCCGCCGGTATTTACATGCAGTACTGGTTCCCGGACGTGCCGACCTGGATTTGGGCCGCCGCTTTCTTTGTCATCATCAACGCCGTCAATCTCGTTAATGTGCGCTTGTACGGCGAAACCGAGTTCTGGTTCGCGCTAATCAAAGTGCTGGCAATTATCGGCATGATTGGCTTTGGCTTGTGGATGCTGTTTACCGGTCACGGCGGCGAGCGTGCCAGCTTCGATAACCTCTGGCGCTATAACGGCTTTTTCGCCACCGGCTGGCACGGGCTTATTCTCGCGCTGGCGGTAATTATGTTCTCGTTTGGCGGTCTGGAGCTTATCGGTATTACCGCCGCAGAAGCCAGCGAACCGCACACCACCATTCCGAAAGCGGTTAACCAGGTGGTGTACCGCATTTTGCTGTTCTATATCGGCTCACTGGTTGTGCTGCTGGCGCTCTATCCGTGGATTGACGTCAAAGCCAATAGCAGCCCGTTTGTGATGATTTTCCACGAACTGGACAGCAATCTGGTGGCATCTGCGCTCAATTTCGTCATTCTGGTGGCTTCCCTGTCGGTCTATAACAGCGGTGTTTATTCCAATAGCCGTATGCTGTTTGGTTTGTCGGTACAGGGCAATGCGCCGGCGTTTTTGACACGCGTCAGCCGCCGTGGCGTGCCGGTAAATTCCCTGTTCCTGTCGGGGGCTGTCACCTCGCTGGTGGTATTGGTCAACTATCTGCTGCCGCAAAAAGCCTTCGCGATGCTGATGGCGCTGGTGGTGGCGACGCTGCTGCTGAACTGGATCATGATTTCGCTGGCGCACCTGAAATTCCGCGCGGCGATGCGCCGCAAAGGGCGCGATCCGCAGTTTAAAGCGTTGCTCTTCCCGGCGGGCAACTATCTGTGCATTGGCTTCATGCTGATGATCCTCATTTTGATGTGCACCATGGACGATATGCGCCTGTCAGCAGCACTGCTGCCGGTGTGGATATTGCTCCTGTTTGTGGCGTTCAAAGTACTGCGCCGCACGCCGAAGCGCGGGTAACTCGCGCGATCCCCTACCAGATCCGGCGGGCTGCTGCTCGCCGGGCTTGAGATGTGTCGATGATGTAACTGTGATAGCCTCGAACCTTACGTGCTTATTGCAGGGTATGTTGTTGTTATGTCGATTCAAAAAATTGCCAGGATGGCGGGCGTTTCCGTTGCAACGGTTTCACGTGTGCTGAATAACAGCGAATCGGTGAAACCGAAAAATCGCGAACGCGTCCTGCAGGCCATCAAGGAATGTCAGTACCAACCTAACTTATTAGCCCGCCAGTTGCGCACCGCGCGTAGCTCAATGATGCTGGTGCTGGTCTCTAACATCGCTAACCCGTTTTGCGCCGAAGTGGTGAAGGGGATTGAAGAAGAGGCGGAAAAAAACGGTTACCGCATCCTGCTGTGTAACTCCGGTGCGGACATGGCGCGTTCGCGCTCAGCGCTCAACCTGCTGTCGGGCAAGATTGTTGACGGCATCATCACCATGGATGCGTGTGCAAAATTGCCGGAACTGGCCACCCTAATTGGTGCCGCGCCATGGGTGCAATGCGCCGAGTACGCCGATGACGGCGATGTCTCCTGCGTGGGCATTAACGATGTCGCCGCCGCCCGCTGCGTGATTGACCGGTTAGTTGAGCGTGGCTGCCAGCGCATTGCTATGATTAACCACGATTTGAATTATAAGTATGCCCGGCTGCGTGAACGCGGCTACCGGAGCGGTTTGCAGGCAAAACGCCTGCGCTATGAAAACGTGGCCTACGCGCGAGATTTGAGTTTCAGCGCCGGGAAAAACGCCATGCAACACCTGCTTAATGCGCCGGAACGTCCGGACGCGGTGTTTGCCGTTTCCGATACGCTGGCCGCCGGAGCGCTGCTGGCGATCCATGAAGCCGGGCTGACAATGCCGCAGGATATCGCGGTGGTCGGGTTCGATGGCACTGAACTGGCAGAGATGGTTACGCCGCCGCTCAGCACCATTGAGCAACCTTCGCAGGCGATGGGGCGCGAAGCCGTACGGCTGCTGCTGAACCGCATTGATAACCCGGATAGCCCGCCAGAAAGCGTCATCATGGACTGGCGTTATATTTCCCGCGCCAGCGCCTGACATTTCAGGCATGATGTGTGTAAAGATTTCGCCAGCCGCCGCGCTGGCTTTTTTATTGCCCAGGGAGCCTTGCCATGACCCGGCAACGACAAGCTGATTTATTTCTGGTTCTGACCACAGTGATCGCCGCCTGCGGATGGATTTTCTCACGCGAAGCCATTAGCGGGATGCCGGTTTTCGCCTTTCTTGGGCTGCGCTTTTTTGGCGCGGCGCTGGTGCTGTTGCCGTTTTGCCGTGGGCAACGCATTGCGCTGGAAAAAGTGCGCCAGGTGGTGATAAGCGGCGTATGGATGGCGCTCAACCTCTGCCTGTGGATCTGGTCGGTGTCGACCACGCCATCGCTGGGCGAGGGGGCATTTATCATGAGCCTGTCGATGCTGTTCGTGCCGCTGGTGGCCTGGGTTATGCTAAAAAACCGTCCGGCGCGCGCTTACTGGGAGTGTTTGCCGGTCGCCATTGTTGGCTTAGCGCTGCTGAGCCTGCACATGCCCATCACGTTTCATGCCAGCCAGGGCTGGTTTTTGCTGACGGCGTTCGTGCAGTCGATCTATTTTTGCTACACCAGCCGCTGCGCCAGAGAAGTGCCGCTGCTGCCGCTCACGGCGGTACAACTGGCGATCACCGGCATTGCCGGGCTGGTGATTTCTGCACTGTTTGAGTCCTGGACGCAACCCTTTACCAGCACCACCGCGATGTGGCTGGCGGCCAGCATTTTAATTGCCACAAGCCTGCGCTTTGGCCTGCAACTGCAAGGGCAAAAATATGCCGCCGTCGCCAGCGCTGCCATCATTATGGTGCTGGAACCGTTACTGACGGTGATTGCCGCTTCGATTTGGTACGGGGAGCGCTTACCGCTGCAAAAAATCCTTGGCGGCGTGTTGATCCTGCTGGCGCAGATTTGGTTCCGCTGGCGGATGATTGTGCGTCTACCTTCAAAGCCGTAACGTGCCGACCAGCACCGTATGCGCACCGCCGCCTATCACTACGCGTCCCTTTTCCCTGAGCGCCAGCGCTAAAATGCCGCCGCGCGGTGAGGCCTGGCAGGCGGTCAGCGAGCGCTTACCCAGCCTTGCAGACCAGTAGGCTGCCAGCGCGCAGTGTGCGGAGCCGGTCACCGGATCTTCATTCACCCCGACCCACGGAGCGAAGTAGCGCGAGACGCAATCATACTCATTCTGACCGGGCGCGGTGACCGCCACGCCGCGGCCGGGCAAGGCACGAAGCGCCGCAAAATCAGGCTTGAGTGCGTAGACTACCTGCGCATCCTCTACCACCACCAGTTGTTTCGCGCCGAACATACCGTAGCCACCCACCTGCGCATGTGCCAGCCCGAGCGCCTTCAGTAATTCCGCTGGCGCTTCGGGCTGCATGGTCGGTGTCAGTAGGGGGAAATCAAGCTCAATGCCCTGGGGCACGGCGGTTGCCGTCAGCGGGCCGGAAAGGGTGTGAAAGGTGATCGCAGCGCCCTGTGCAAGTCGCCCGTTCTGGCGCAGGATATGCGCGGTCGCCAGTGTGCCGTGACCGCATAAATCAACTTCAGTCTGTGGTGTAAACCAGCGCAGGTTGTTATCCGCAAGGTTTAAAAACGCGGTTTCGGATACCGCCATCTCTTCGGCTATCTGCTGCATTAACGCGGTTTCCAGCCCTTGCGGCGTAATGCATACCGCTGCCGGATTACCGGAAAAAGGACGCGTGCTGAACGCGTCCACCTGGTAAATTTCAAGTTCCACTACGGCGCTCCCTTTGTTAACAAAGAGATGACCTTATCCCCTTTTTGCGCCAGCGGGTAGCGATAATCAGGAGTTGGCCGGGCAGCGCGGTGCGAGTTGATGGCGTGCGCTCACTGCCGCTGCCGCCAGTACCAGCATCATCACCACTTCTGTTGCCAGAAAACCGCTCAGCGCCGTGCTGTAGTTGCCTTGCGACTGACCAACAAGATGCAAAAACAACCCGCCGAGCAGCGCCGGACCCAGGCCGAGCGTCGCTTGTTGTAACGTGCTGAGCAGTGCGCTACCTGCGCCCGCATCCTGGGTGGTGATATCACGCATGCCGATGCGGTAAAAGCTGTTCACAATCAGCGCCTGGCCGTAGCCAATCAGCGCGGTAGACGGCGCGAGCGACAGCGCACCCACCATTTGACCTGAGAGTTGCAGGGTGGCAATTAATGCCAGCAGGCCGCTGACCTGAATTACCAACCCGGTTAACAAAATGGTGCGCATGTTATAGCGGCCAATCATTTTGGGCGCATACCAGGCAGAGACAAAATAGGCGACGCCCAGCGCGACAAAGCTGTTGCCCGACTGATACGGTGTCATGCCCATCCCGGCTTGCAGGGTCAGTGCCATACAGAACATAAAACCCGACCACGCGCTAAAAAACAGCAACGCAATCAGCAGCCCGAAACGGATACTGTGCAGCTTAAGTAAGCGCGGTGGTAGCAGCGGCATTAAACCCGCTTGCTGCTGTTTTAATGCGCTTGTGCGCATCCACCATGCCAGCGGAATCAGTGCCAGCAGCGCGGCTTTCGTTTCCCACGGCCAGTGCAGTTCCGGGCCAAGCGCCAGCGGGAACAGCAGGCAGCAGAGGATCATCGCCAGCGCGACGGTACCTTGCCAGTCAATGCGTGTGCGCGTTTCGCTCTGCGTTTCCGGCACATAGCGGCGGCTGAGCGCCAGCACCAGCAGGCAAATGGGCACATTAATAAAAAAGGCGTTACGCCAGCCAAGACCGGCGATATCCGCCGAGACCAGCCAGCCGCCGCCCATCTGACCAATGATAAACGCCACGCCGCCAATACCGCCGTAGAGACTGATGGCGCGCGCGTGGGCGGTACCTTTTAGCGTGACATGCAATGTCGCGAGGATCTGCGGCACAATCAGCGCCGCGCCCATGCCTTGTAGCGTGCGCGCGGCAAGCAGTGCGGAGACCGAATTTGCCAGCCCGCAGAGCAGCGAAGCGATACCAAACAGGGCCACGCCCCATAAGAAAATTCGCCTGCGCCCGAAGTTGTCCCCCAGTTTGCTGCCCATCGCCAGACAGACGGCGAAAGCCACGCCGTACAGCGCGACAATTAGCGCCAGCTGCGTGGCGCTGGTGTGCAGCGATAGGGTGATGGAGTCGAGTGCGACATTGGTAATTGAGGTGTCAATCAATGGCAGCATCTGCCCGGTCAGCAGAAGGAACAGGCCTGCCCGGCCCGGCGAAACAGCAGACGTTTTCATGGTAACTCCATTGCGTCATTCATCGGATGGACGTAGCATCGCTTAACAGAAAAACGGGTACCAGTTCTTGCCTATACTGGTACTGGCACTACCATGCTGGAGATGGTTATGACGCTGATGGTCGAAAAGGTTCCGGAACTGACGGTGCTCGATGAGAACCGCAAACAGCTTGGTGCGTTTTTACGCGCGCGGCGGGAAAGCCTCGATCCGCAGCGACTGGGGCTGCCGCGCAGTACGCGCCGGCGCACGCCGGGGCTGCGGCGTGAAGAGGTGGCGCTGCTGGCGGATGTGGGGGTCACCTGGTACACCTGGCTTGAACAGGGCAGGGATGTCAATCCTTCCGCTAGCGTATTGCAGGCGATTGCCGCTGCGTTGCAGTGTTCGCCAACGGAAACCCGCCATCTGTTTTTGCTGGCCGGGCTAACACCGACGGAAGCGCTGAATACGCCGCAGTGTGAAGGCATCAGTGAAGGCACCCGGCGCTTGCTGGATAGTCTGCTGCCACAACCGGCCAGCATTCAGAAAACCAACTTTGACATTGTGGCGTGGAATGCCGGTTTTGAGCGCCTGATGGGCGTTAATTTCAGCGAAATCCCCGAAGAAGATCGCAACTGTATTTATCTCTATCTCACCCACCCGCAATGGCGTACCCGGCTTGGCTATGATGAGAGCGTATTACAGACTTTTGTTGCCTATTTCCGCGCGGCCATGGCCGAACACCGGGGTGATGCGGTGTGGGAAGCGAAGCTGGCGCGGTTTTGTGCGGCATCGGCGGAATTTGAAGCGTTGTGGCGCAAGCATCTGGACGTGCGCGGCGTGGAAAATAAGATCAAAAACTTTAACCATCCGCAGCTTGGCGAGTTTTCTCTTCAGCAAATGTACTGGTACTCAGCACCGCGTAACGGCTCGCGGTTGCTGGTATATCTGCCGGTGGATGAGGCCGGTGAAAAGGCGTTGAGCTGGCTGGCGGAAAACGCTTAAGGACGCAGACGTTTTTGATCTTTGCGCGGTAAGCCGTCGACCACGCGATCCCATGATTCCTGAATCAGGAACGCGAGCAGCGATTCGTCGATGTCGTTGCCAGCGAATACGGAAATCCAGTGTTTTTTGTTCATGTGATACCCCGGCTCAATGCTGGGGTAGATCTGCTGGTTGAGCAGTGATTTTTGCGGTTCGGCTTTCATCGTCACCATCGGCCTGCCGTGTGCGGTGGTGGTCATCATAAAAATCTTCCCGCACACTTTGAACACATCATGTTCCGGGCCAAACGGCCAGCAATGTTCGGTGAACGGCAGTTCAAGCGCAATACGGTGCGCGCTCGCTTGCAGCGTTTTACTGTCCATTATTTTCCTCAATGGCCAGCGCACGCCACATGGCTTCGAAGCCAAGGCGCTTAAATTCGGTGATGCGAGAAGCATCCCGGCTGGCGAAGGTGATCGTGGTGTCCGCCATCGACAGGAAAATTGCATCGCCAAAGGGGGAGTATTCATCGGTCAGAAACACGGGCCGTACGGAACGATGGCATAACTCATGCAGTTCCGGAAAAATTTCGGCGACTTGCTGGCGGGTTGCGTCGGTGAGTTTGTCGCTGACGGCAATCTGGCGCACGGCGCAGTGGCCATTCGGGTGACGGATGCCCCAGTCGATATAGCTGTTCCAGATGCATTGCGTATGGTGCCTGGAATCGTTGATCGAGAGATCGATATTCGCCAGCATGGTGCCGCACAGATCGCTTTTCAGATGCAGGTAAAGCGCGTTGAGCAGGTCGTCTTTGGTGGCGAAGTAGCGAAACAGCGTCCCTTCCGCGACACCCGCATTGCGGGCAATTAACGCGGTGGAGGCAGCGATCCCCGATTGTGCAATGGCTTCGGTAGCCGCTTCCAGTAACGCCAGTTTTTTATCTTCACTCTTTGGACGAGCCACTACACTTTTCCTCTCACATTGTAAAAACCACGATTGAAACATGCCCTCTGTACCGCTGCAACGTCGAATGTCGCAGAAAAAATAATCTTGACGGTTGAGCGTTGCTTTCTATAATGAGTGCTTACTCACTCATAATCAAGTTTAACCAGCGTCGTATCTACGGAATGGATCGATTTTGTCGGGTCAGGATATGAAGCGTCTCATTTTCAGCGTGGTTCTTGTTATGCTCGTTGCCTCTGCCGCAAGTTTACCCTTTGTTCTGAATGCCGGATTTGGCCAACTCCCGCAGGGCGAACAGCTTAGTGAAGTTGAAAAATCACCGCATTATCGCGACGGGAAGTTTCAAAACCAGTTGCCGACGCCAGGTTTTACCGGAAAGAAAAATATGCTGGCAGCATGGTGGGATTTTCTGGTCACTAAACGCGAGAACGCGCGCCCGCAGCAGCCGTTACCGACGGTGAACACCGATCTCGCCAGCCTGCCGCTTGAGCAGGATACGCTGGTGTGGATGGGGCATTCGTCCTGGTATTTGCACCTGGCGGGCAAGCGCATTCTGATCGATCCGATCCTGAGTAATTACGCGGCGCCGTTTTCATTTCTCAATAAGGCGTTTGCCGGTAACGATCTCTGGACGGCACAAAACATGCCGGAGATCGATCTGCTGATTATTTCGCACGATCACTATGACCACCTGGATTACGCCACCATCAAGGCGCTGATGCCGAAAATCAAAAAAGTGGTGACGCCGCTCGGCGTGGGCTCGCACCTGCGTTACTGGGGAATGGATCCGGCAATCATTCAGGAAGCTGACTGGCAGCAGAAAGTGGTGGTGAGCGACAATTTGGCGGTGCACGTTTTACCCGCGCGCCACTTTTCCGGGCGCGGTCTGAAACGTAATCAGACATTGTGGGCCAGCTTTATGTTCACTACCGCCACGCAAAACGTTTATTACAGCGGCGATAGTGGTTATGGCCCGCATTTCAAAGCAATTGGCGAACAGTTTGGCGTGGTTGATCTGGCGATTATGGAAAATGGTCAGTACGACGAAGACTGGAAGTACATTCACATGATGCCAGAAGAGACCGCTCTGGCAGCGCAGGAACTTAATGCTCGCGCGGTTCTGCCGGGCCATGCGGGGCGTTTTGTGTTGGCAAAACATACCTGGGACGATCCGTACAAACGGCTGGCGGCAGCAAGCCGGGACAAAAGCTATCGCTTACTGACACCAAGGCTGGGCGAACCTGTGCTTGCGGCTGACACAGCGCAAGTTTTCCGCGCCTGGTGGGAATAAACCCGTTTATTAATCGAAGAGCAGAGGGGGAGCGCAGTATGACTATTTCCGCTCAGGTTATCGACACCATCGTCGAGTGGATCGACGACAATCTCCATCAACCGTTACGTATTGATGATATTGCAGCACATGCGGGCTATTCCAAATGGCATCTGCAACGGCTTTTTTTGCAATATAAAGGGGAGAGTTTGGGGCGCTATATTCGCACGCGCAAATTATCTCTTGCTGCGCGTGATTTACGTAATACCGATCAGAGGGTTTACGATATCTGCCTGAAGTACGGTTTTGATTCGCAGCAGACGTTTACGCGCATCTTTACCCGCACCTTTAATCTCCCGCCGGGTGCGTACCGGCGGGAGAATCATCAGCATACTCATTGATGGAAAACAGACAAAAAAACGGCCTGCATAAGGCCGTTTTTTATTCTGCCGGTGTTTTCTCGATACCTAAACGGCTCAAGAGCCCGCTAATACCTTCGCGCGCCAGCAGCGTCGAAAGCTGCTTTTGTTCCTCCGCGGTCATGTTTTGCAGCACTTTGATAATTTCATGCAGTGCGCTATTTCCACTGGCGTAAACCGGCGCGGGTTCGGCAATAGAATAGGAAGAATTTTGATGGCGCATAGAGGGCGTTTTCATAATGAAACTGCGCACCTCTTTGGTGAGGTGAATTAGCCTGGCGCGACCGCCTTTTACTCCGGGTAACGGTTCTGTTTCCCAACCTTGCTGGCGGATCCAACGATTTACCGTTTGTCTGGCGACGCCGAGAAACTCCGCTAATTCTTCGGTGGTCATTTTGTTAGGTAATTTCATCATATTATTTTTGATCGCGCAGCCCCAGACGTTGCAACAAGCCGGTAATGCCGTCGCGTAATAAAAGTGAAGAGAGTTGTTTTTGCTCTGCGTCGGTCATCTCTTTTGCCAGCCGGATTAATAATGCCTCAAGTGAGGTATCGCTGGCGGTAAGCGTGGTTTTTGGTTGGTCTTCAGTGCGCTGTGCGCTGCGAATAAATGCGCGGACTTGTTCATTTATATGGACCAGACGGGCTTTACCTCCTTGTACGCCGGGTTTTGGTGAAGTCACCCAGCCTTCTTTACGCACCCATTTATTGATGGTTTGTCGGCTGTATCCTGTAAGGCTGGCCAATTCTTCTGGCGTCATTCGTTCCTTGAGCATGTAATTTCCCGAATTGTTGTAAGGGTAATTAATGGCTTATGTTATAGCACCATTTTACGGGAAAATGTGACATGTTTAACTACTGGCTGCGAGGGCGTTCGCAATGTCTTTCATTTGCATGCTTTTTCAGCGATTGAATAATGCCGCGCGATTTTGCCGTTGACACCTGGCAAGGGAATTCATATTATGCCGCCCGTCAACACGACACGCTTTACGCGATGGGGCTATAGCTCAGCTGGGAGAGCGCTTGCATGGCATGCAAGAGGTCAGCGGTTCGATCCCGCTTAGCTCCACCAAATTCCGCACCCAACGGGATTGGCGCATAAGGCATATTGTGGGGCTATAGCTCAGCTGGGAGAGCGCTTGCATGGCATGCAAGAGGTCAGCGGTTCGATCCCGCTTAGCTCCACCAAAATTCAAACCCTCGCGTTTACGCGGGGGTTTTTTCGTTTTATTCCGCGCTGTGTTAATTCTTTCTGCTATACATTAATAAGCAAACCTCCGGTGAGGCGTCAGTAATGGCGGTTATTCGAGCCGCTGATTGCTTGATTCGCTTAATAAATAAACTTATTATCTCGGCTCTTCATTTTTTGACCAGCCCAGAGCATTTCATTAATACTGATGAAACATAATCGATACAGTGCGATAAGAAAATTCTTCCTCGCGTTAATTTTATGCCTGGTAGCTACCCCTGTTTCCCGTTTTATTTCTCCTGTTACTCTTGTTGACGCCAGCGAGGTTTATCTTGCCTGGTTACCGTTAAGTGTATCGCTGGCAATCATTTTTTTATTCGGACGACATGGAATACTGCCTGTTATTATTGGTTTTGCTCTGGTAAATGAGGCTTTTTTTCATTTATCTTATGCCGAGGCAGCCGTGCTTCTGGTTTGTCAGTTATTTTTTGTGTTTCTTTTCTGCGGTGTGGTTCGCTGGCAACTGGGCTCCCGCTGGCGGTATAGCCTGACAAACAGAGCTAAAGACATGGGCACTCGTATCCTGTGGTTAGGTGTTATTGCCCCCATAGGTATAAAAATTTCGATGTATACTGCTGGCGTTTGGTTTAACTATCCGTTTAGTTTGTCTAATTATTTTGGCCCTGCATCAGTTGTTTATTCTATTATCGATATTCAAAGTCTGATTTGCTCTGCGGTTATTTTTACCACTTGTGCGTATTACTTTTTACGGATGATCATCAATCCTCGGTTTGC
This sequence comes from Kosakonia pseudosacchari, assembly GCF_015167415.1. Lineage (NCBI taxonomy): Bacteria > Pseudomonadati > Pseudomonadota > Gammaproteobacteria > Enterobacterales > Enterobacteriaceae > Kosakonia > Kosakonia pseudosacchari. Next base: position 3,403,902 of record NZ_CP063425.1, on the reverse strand, counting down.
CCGTGCATTATGGTTAAGAAGTATTGGGCCGTGTTTTTCGAAAAAGAATCGTGTATTTACATTAGGTTGGATTATTTCGCTGGTCGCTATTGTGACTATTTTATGTGTGCCATATAAAAATGATTATATTGCTGGCTACTTAGTGCCTGTTATTTTTATTTTATTCACCTTTGGTATCAGCAAATTAAGTTCAACGTTGTTGTTATTAAGCTGGGATATTGCGGCGTTTATGCTATTGGCATACAACGAGAATTTTTTACATGGCGTGCGTTCCGATTATCCCCTGGCATTTGTCATGTCCGTTTTTATCAGCTTTACCATCTGCATGCTTTATATGATGCGCGTTTTTAACCGTAGTGAGTGGCTGAAAGCGCGCTGGGAGGTGCAGGCGATGAGCGATCCCTTAACGGGTTTGCCCAATTTGCGCGCGCTGGAACAGCAGATGGAACAGCAGCCAAACAGCGTGGTGTGCTGTTTGCATATGAAAAATCTGGAATTCCTCAGCCGCCATTTTGGTCTGATGATGCGTGTCCATGTGAAACGTAGCGTCACCCGCGAACTTCAGCCTCTGTTACATAAAGGCGAACGTTTTTTCCAGCTTCCGGGCAGCGAGTTATTGTTGATGCTCAATGGGCCGGAAATATTATCGCGCTTGCACCATATGCTGGATTACCTGAACAGCCGCCGAATTTACTGGAACAATACCGCCCTTGATATTGAGTTTGGCGCATCCTGGGGGGAGTTACAGGGCTCGGGCGAAGCACTGCACCAGACGTTGGGCCAGTTAAGCTGGCTTTCAGAACAGGCCAGTGCGGAGCAGCAGGTTCTGGCACTCACAAACAGTTTGCAAGAGGTAACCGACCAGACTACGGAGCGCGTGTTACAGCTAAACAAGGTGAAATGTGCGCTGGAGGAAAATGGCATTGTTCTGTTTGCTCAGCCGATAGTGAATGCTGAGGGGAAGGGGTACAAAGAGATCCTCACCCGGCTGGTTGCGCAGGGTGAATTGATTACGCCGGATTTATTTATACCTGTTATCGCCCAGTTCAACCTTGGCGCCCGGTTTGATATGCAGGTTATTGAGTGTCTGCTTCAGTGGATGCAGGCGCATCCTGAGCCAGGCGATGCTGCACGTTTTTCGGTTAATTTAATGCCACTCACCCTGATGCAAAGAGAGTTTGCTGCACAATTTCTGGCTCTTTTCGCGCGCTATAACGTCTCTCCGCGGCAGGTAATTATTGAGATAACGGAAGAACAGGCCTTTTCTAATTCAGAAGCGAGTATCCAAAATATGAAGCAGTTGCGAAAAGCCGGATTCAAAATCGCGATTGATGATTTTGGCACTGGCTATGCCAACTTTGAACGTTTGAAAGGGCTGCAGGCGGATATCATCAAAATCGACGGCTGTTTTGTCCGTGATATTTTACAGGACAAACAGGATGCAATGATCGTCAAATCGATATGCGAACTGGCAAAAGCGAAATCACTGACTGTTGTTGCGGAATATGTGGAGAATGAAGCGCAGCGCGAATTGTTGCTGAATGCTGGCGTCGATTACTTGCAGGGGTATTTGTTGGGTAAACCGCTACCGCTGGCAAAAGCCGAATAAAAAAACCGGGGAAGACCCCGGTTTTTTTAGCCTGTGACAATCAGATAACCAGCGCAGCGATAGCCGCAGACAGCACGCTCACCAGCGTGGAGCCATACACCAGTTTCAGACCGAAACGGGAAACCACGTTACCTTGTTCTTCATTCAGGCCTTTGATGGCACCGGCGATAATGCCGATAGACGAGAAGTTCGCGAAGGAGACGAGGAACACGGACAGGATGCCTTCCGAGCGCGGAGAGAGGTTCGCCGCGATTTTCTGCAGATCCATCATCGCCACAAATTCGTTAGAGACCAGTTTGGTCGCCATGATACTGGCAACCTGCAGCGCTTCGTGAGCCGGCACGCCCAGCACCCAGGCAATCGGGTAGAAAATGTAACCCAGAATCCCCTGGAAGGAGATGCCCAGCACGGCGGCGAACAGCGCGTTCAGACCGGAAATCAGGGCGATAAAACCAATCAGCATGGCCGCAACGATAATGGCAACTTTGAAGCCCGCCAGAATGTACTCACCCAGCATTTCGAAGAAGCTCTGGCCTTCGTGCAGCTTCGCCATTTGCAGATTTTCTTCGCTCTCATCCACGCGGTACGGGTTGAGAATCGACAGCACGATAAAGGTGCTGAACATGTTCAGCACCAGCGCCGCAACAACATATTTCGGCTGGAGCATGGTCATGTACGCGCCGACGATGGACATTGAAACAGTCGACATTGCTGTCGCTGCCATGGTGTACATGCGGTTGCGGGACATTTTGCCGAGAATGTCTTTGTAGGCGATGAAGTTTTCAGACTGGCCCAGAATCAGGGAGCTGACAGCGTTAAACGACTCCAGTTTGCCCATGCCGTTCACTTTGGACAGCACCGTACCGATGGCGCGGATAATGATCGGCAGCACACGAATGTGTTGCAGAATACCAATCAGAGCGGAAATAAAAACAATCGGGCACAGCACTTTCAGGAAGAAGAACGCCAGACCTTCATCATTCATTTTACCGAAGACGAAGTTAGTCCCTTCGTTGGCGAAACCGAGCAGTTTTTCGAACATCTCGGAGAAGCCTTTAACGAAGCCGAGGCCAATATCAGAGTTCAGGAAGAACCAGGCCAGTAAAACTTCAATCACCAGCAGTTGAATAACAAAACGAATGCGGATCTTCTTGCGATCGCTGCTTACGAGCAGGGCAAGCAGCGCCACAACAGCAAGCGCCAGGACAAAGTGCAAAACGCGGGACATATTTGCTCCAAATATGAGACGGGTAGGAATTTCGTGCACATTCTATGTAACAAGACAAAAGAAAACGAGATCAAACACACACTATATTAATGACCTGTGACCAGACTCAAAATTAGTGATCCAACATACATTTCTGTTATGTTAAGTAAAAGCGTGAAAAGTTGCGTCATACTGCTAGACTCTTAACATAACGCTGCGGCAAATGCTGTTGTCGCCGTCACCATCCTTGACATTCAACCCTTCTATTGTTTCTGGCTATCAGAGAAATCAGGTAAACCCATTTAAATGAACTTGATAATCATTCTCATTTTGGTAGCATAAAACATAGCAAAGGCTATATTTAGGGGCAATAAATGAACAGTAGTCGCGTTGAGAATAGTAATGGGCGGGCAGCGCGCAAGCTACGGTTTGCCTTAATGGGACCGGCGTTTATTGCGGCTATCGGTTATATCGACCCGGGCAACTTCGCTACCAATATTCAGGCAGGCGCCAGTTTTGGCTATCAACTGCTGTGGGTGGTGGTCTGGGCCAATATTATGGCGATGTTGATCCAACTGCTTTCCGCCAAACTGGGGATTGCCACCGGAAAGAACCTTGCTGAGCAGATCCGCGATCACTATCCGCGTCCGTTGGTGTGGTTCTACTGGGTTCAGGCGGAAATCATCGCCATGGCAACCGATCTGGCTGAGTTTATCGGTGCTGCCATCGGGTTTAAACTCATCCTCGGCGTTTCGTTACTGCAAGGTGCGGTGCTCACTGGCGTGGCGACGTTCTTGATTTTGATGTTACAGCGGCGGGGGCAAAAACCGCTGGAGAAAGTGATCGGCGGCCTGCTGCTGTTTGTCGCCGCTGCTTATATTGTTGAGCTGTTTTTTTCTCAGCCGAAACTGGCTCAACTGGCGCAAGGCATTGTGATCCCGAGTTTGCCGAGTAGCGAAGCGGTGTTCCTCGCGGCTGGTGTACTGGGCGCGACCATCATGCCGCACGTCATTTACCTGCACTCGTCTCTGACGCAGCATCTGCACCAGGGCACACAGCGCGAGCGTTATTCCGCTACGAAATGGGATGTGGGTATCGCCATGACTATCGCCGGGTTTGTGAACCTGGCAATGATGGCGACAGCTGCAGCGGCGTTCCATTTTAACGGTCACACCGGTGTTGCCGATCTCGACCAGGCGTACCTGACGCTGGAGCCGTTATTAAGCCATGCCGCAGCGACCATTTTTGGTCTTAGCCTGGTGGCGGCGGGGCTTTCCTCAACGGTCGTGGGGACGCTGGCCGGGCAGGTGGTAATGCAGGGGTTTGTGCGTTTTCATATTCCCCTGTGGGTGCGGCGCACCATCACCATGATGCCGTCGTTTATCGTTATCTGGCTGGGTCTGGATCCGACAAGGATTCTGGTTATGAGCCAGGTATTGCTTAGTTTCGGTATCGCGCTGGCGCTGGTGCCGCTGCTGATATTCACCAGTAACCGCAAGTTAATGGGGGAGTTAGTCAACACGCCATTAATTAAACGGGTTGGCTGGGTGATTGTAGTGCTGGTGGTCAGTTTGAATGGCTGGCTGTTAATCGGCAGTGCGGTGGGTCTGTAACAGTACGAGAAAAAGGAGCGCTTACGCTCCTTTTTTGAATTAGTGGTGGTGGCGTCCCCGGCCACGATGATCGTCGCGGTCGCGCCAGCCTTCACGATAACCGCGTTCATACGCGTTCTGTTTGTCCCAGCCGCGATGCCAGCCGCGGTCGTGTTTATGCCAGCGGTTGCCGCGCCACTCATAGTTGCGGCCCCAGTAGTCACGGTCGCGCCAGCGGCCGCCGTCCCAGTAGTTACCGTAATTATCGCGATCGCCAATGTGTAATTTCACAGATGGCAACAGGGTGATTTCGCCAGCATTTGCGACCAGCGGCGCAGAAGCCATTAACACAGCTGCCAGAATCAGTGACCTGAACATACTCTTCTCCTTCACGATCGGGCCGAAACGGCCTGTTACATCAATATTACGGGGCGGCCAAACCCCATATTATTGGCGGAACTCCTAAATCATGAATGGCAGCATTTTTTGCTAAATTTGCGGTTATTTTGCGCCACTGAGAATGGCGTCGATCTCATCACTGTCAGTGGTGGTGAAGTGGCGGTTTGCCAGCATGCCGACCGCATCGTCAAGCTGGCTGGTTTTACTGGCACCAATCAGCACCGAAGTGACACGATCGTTACGCAGTACCCAGGCCAGCGCCATCTGCGATAACTTCTGTCCGCGCCGTTCCGCCAGCGCATTCAGCGCGCGAACGGTGGTCAGCTTTTCATCCGTAAGCTGATCCGGGTTGAGAAAACGGCTGCCACTGGCGGCACGCGAATCGGGTGGAATGCCGTGCAGATAACGGTCAGTCAGTTGCCCGCCCGCCAGCGGCGAGAACGCAATACTGCCGACGCCTTTTTCCTGCAACACATCAAGCAATTCGGTTTCGACCCAGCGTTCAAACATCGAGTATTTCGGCTGGTGAATAAGACACGGTGTGCCGAGATCATTAAGCATATCGATAGCTTCACGCGCCTGCGCCGCCGGATAGTTGGAAAGCCCGACGTACAGGGCTTTGCCCTGACGCACAATATGATCCAGTGCGCGCATGGTTTCCTTCAGCGGGGTTTCGAGGTCCGGTCGGTGGTGATAGAAGATATCAACATACTCCAGACCCAAGCGGCGCAAGCTCTGGTCAAGGCTGGCAATCAAATATTTACGTGAGCCCCAGTCGCCGTATGGGCCGTCCCACATGGTATAACCGGCTTTAGTTGAGATAATCAGTTCATCGCGGTAGGGCAGGAAATCCTCCTGCAAAATCCGGCCAAAATTACGCTCTGCGGAGCCCGGCGGCGGCCCGTAGTTATTGGCCAGATCAAAATGGGTAATGCCCAGATCAAAGGCATGCCGCAACAGCTGGCGGCTGTTTTCCAGTAAGGTGGTATCGCCGAAATTGTGCCACAACCCAAGTGAAATGACCGGAAGCTTCAATCCGCTGTCGCCGCAGCGTTGGTAGTGCATCTTTTCATAGCGTGCTGGATTGGCCTGATAAACCATGCCGTTACTCCTTATTTATCAGCGTAGCGTCAGTGTATGCGTTTACATGCACTGAGCTTACACCGCCAGATGCCGTAAAGCTTGCTTTCCACTTCCTCTCAAACGCGTATCCTGGACTCTCATCACAGTTCTCCAATACTCAGGTAAGTGTCAGTATTCGGAGATGTAACGCAATGCAAAACGATTATTCAGTTGCCGACTATCTACTGGACAGGCTTGCCGGCTGCGGTATTCATCATCTTTTCGGCGTACCTGGCGACTACAATCTGCAGTTTCTTGATCACGTTATCCAGCACCCGGCGGTGCATTGGGTGGGCTGCGCCAACGAACTAAATGCCGCTTATGCCGCCGATGGTTACGGGCGTTGTCAGGGGGCAGGCGCGCTGCTGACCACCTTTGGCGTGGGGGAGTTGAGCGCGATTAACGGTGTCGCTGGCAGCTTTGCGGAATATGTACCGGTGTTGCAGATCGTTGGCGCACCCTGCCGCAGCGTACAGCAACGCGGTGAACTTCTGCATCACACACTGGGTGACGGTGATTTCAGCCATTTCTGGCGCATGTATGAACCGCTTAGCGCTGCACAGGCGGTGTTAACGGCAGAAAATGCCTGTTATGAAATCGACCGCGTGATCCGCACGATGCTCAGTGAATCCCGCCCCGGCTACCTGATGTTACCCGCCGATGTGGCAAAAATGGCGGCAACACCGCCTGTAAACGTTATCACTCCCGCATCACTTCAGCCTAACGAAGCGCGTCTGGATAGCTTTCGCCGCCGTCTACAGGCGATGCTCAGCGAAAGCCCGCGCATTGCGCTGCTGGCGGATTTTCTCGCTCATCGCTTTGGTGTACAGAAAATGTTGCAGTGCTGGATGAAGGATTCGCCCATCCCGCACGCCACGTTGCTAATGGGCAAAGGTTTGTTTGATGAAACACAGCCAGGGTTTGTCGGCACTTACAGCGGTGCCGCCAGCCCGCCTCAGGTGCGTGAGGCAATTGAGGGTGCCGATGCGGTAATTTGTGTCGGCGTGCGTTTTACGGACACCATCACCGCCGGGTTTACGCAGCAACTGCCTGTAGAGCGCACGATTGATATCCAGCCCTTTGCTGTGCGGGTAGGGGAAGAGTGGTTCAGCGGGATTGCGATGCAGGAGGCGGTCAATATCCTGATTTCTGTTTGTCGCAACAATCCTCGCTGCGTGCCCGAAGCTGTTCCCGAGCCTTCTGCCCATTCGCCGCATCACGCCGGCACGTTGAATCAGCACACATTCTGGCAAACACTGCAGGCTTTTATTCGACCCGGTGATATTTTACTGGCCGATCAGGGCACCGCCGCCTTTGGCGCCGCGTCTCTGCGCTTACCTGCCGATGTTGAAATGTTGACGCAGCCACTGTGGGGATCGATAGGTTATTGCCTGCCCGCCGCATTCGGCGCACAGACCGCCTGCCCGGAGCGGCGGGTTATTTTGCTTAGTGGCGACGGTGCCGCGCAGCTCACCATTCAGGAGCTAGGGTCGATGCTGCGTGACGGGCAGCGACCGATCATTTTATTGCTCAATAATGATGGCTACACGGTGGAGCGGGCGATCCACGGTGCGCATCAGCGTTATAACGATATTGCGCGCTGGAACTGGACCCATATTCCTCATGCCCTCAGCCATGACTGTCAGGCCGAGTGCTGGCGCGTTAGCGAAACGGTGCAACTGGCGGAGGCACTGGAAGCCGCCTCGCATCACCACCGGCTTGCGCTGATTGAGGTGATGTTGCCGCAAGCCGATTTACCGGATCTGTTGCGTGATGTCACGCATGCGCTGGAAACTCGTAACAGTGAGTAGTTACTTACTGCGCCGGGGGACAATCATCATCGGTTTTCCGGCCAGCGCTAACCAGGCGGGCAGGATCACGATACACAGCAGCGGCAACAAGGTGGTGTCCGGTACGACGACAGCTGCCAGGAACAGGCTCAGCCAGCCATCGCGCGTTACCACCAGCACCAGCCCTAAAACCGCACAAGATACGGTGACTGCTGCCGGAACGGCGTCGACATGTTCATGCAACATTAAACCTAACGCCACCCCGACAAACACCGCCGGAAATATACGCCCACCGCGAAAACCGCAGGCGGCGGCTATCACCAGCGCGGCGAGTTTTACCAGAGCAAATAACAGATAATCGGTAACGGTATAGGTATGCGCGAAGGCCAGTTGCTGCATCTCATCCAGCCCCTTGAATAAGGTAATGTGGCCGCCAATTATGCCCAGAATACCCAGCAGGAAGCCGCCAATCCCCAACGTCATCACCGGGTTATTCAGGCGATGCATGAAGTGATGCAGCCGTGGTAAACACCAGACTGCCACCATTCCCAGCGCGATAGCGAACAGCGTCACGACCGCGCCGCTAAAAATATCAACGATATGCATCTGCGGATAATGAGGAATGGGCAACGTGAAATGGGGTAGCGAAAAGAGGCTGGTGGTTAACGCGCCTGCTGCTGCAGCCATCAACGGGGCGAACAGGCGATCCCACAGTGGCACATCTTCATTGGCTTTCAGGGTTTGCGAGAAGATAAGCGCCGCCGCCACTGGCGTACCAAACAGTGCGCCGAGCGTGCCGGCCGAGGCAAGAATGGTCCAGTCCAGCGGTGCAACGCGCGGGAAAATGCGCGCGCCAAGTGCGACGGCAAGAGCGATATTCAGCACCATGACGGGTTGCTCGGGGCCAAGACTTACGCCGCCTGCCAGACCGAGGATCATTGCCAGCGCCAGCCCCGGCAGCGCGTTGACGGCAACCGGCGAGCCAATCAATGGCACGGTCGCCGGGTCCGGCCCGCCATGACCGGTGCTGAAACGGATAACCAGGCCCACAGCAACGCCGGTGAGTGTCAAAACGATCAGGATCCACAAGGGAGAATCCGGTGAGATGCCGAGCCGCCATGGCATACCGCGCCACAACACGCTCTCCAGCAGGGCGGCGATTTTCATCACCAGCGCTAAGATCAGACTCGACGCGACACCAATAATGAGCGCAGGCAGCGCCAGTAAGAGCAGCGTTCTCGCACGCGGATGGAGCATCTTTTTATCCTTGCAACGAAGCCTGGTCACTCAGGATGCAACCGGGCTGAAACCTTTAAGGTAATCTGTGATGAAGATCGATAATCCTGGGGCACTCATGATATGGTCGTTGTCGTTACAGCGCCTTGAATTTACAGTGTGCCAAAGATTTATTCTGACTTTAGCGGAGCCGTAAAAGAATGACAAAGTATGCTTTAGTGGGAGACGTGGGTGGCACGAACGCGCGCTTAGCGTTGTGTGATGTCGATAGCGGTGACATCTCCCGGGCCAAAACCTACTCCGGCCTCGATTACCCAAGCCTGGAAGACGTGGTGCGTGTCTATCTGAAAGAGCACGACGTCACGGTAGAAGACGGCTGTATCGCCATCGCCTGCCCGATCACCGGTGACTGGGTGGCAATGACCAACCACACTTGGGCGTTTTCGATTGCCGAAATGAAGAAAAACCTCGGTTTCGCCCATCTGGAAATCATTAACGATTTCACCGCCGTATCGATGGCGATCCCGATGCTCAAAGCCGAACACCTGATTCAGTTTGGTGGTTCCGCGCCGGTTGAAGGTAAACCGATCGCCGTTTACGGCGCAGGTACCGGGCTTGGTGTCTCGCACCTGGTGCATGTGGATAAGCGCTGGGTGAGCCTGCCGGGCGAGGGCGGCCACGTCGATTTCGCGCCAAACAGCGAAGAAGAGGGGATTATCCTCGAAGAGTTACGCGCGGAAATCGGTCACGTTTCGGCTGAACGTGTGCTCTCCGGTCCCGGCCTTGTTAACCTCTATCGCGCGATCGTCAAATCAGACGGGCGTCTGCCGGAAAACCTGCAACCGAAAGATGTCACTGAACGGGCGCTGGAAGATAGCTGCATTGACTGCCGTCGCGCATTATCACTGTTTTGCGTCATTATGGGGCGTTTTGGCGGCAACCTGGCGCTCAATCTCGGCACGTTCGGCGGCGTTTACATTGCCGGTGGTATTGTGCCGCGCTTCCTCGATTTCTTTACCGCTTCCGGTTTTCGCGGCGGTTTCGAGGACAAAGGGCGTTTCAAATCCTACGTCCAGGATATCCCGGTCTTTTTGATCGTGCATGATAACCCGGGGCTGTTGGGCTCTGGCGCGCATCTGCGCCAGACGCTGGGTTACGTGCTTTAAAGATTCATTAACTGACGAAACTCTTTAACTTTGCTGCGGCTGACGGGCACCTGAAACTCCAGGTCCCGCAGCCGCAAAATATAGGTGTTGTTAAACCAGGGTTCGATCTCACGGATTTTATCCAGGTTAACGCAGTAAGAGCGGTGGCAGCGAAAGAAGTGCGCCGTCGGCAGTTTGCTGCAAAACTCGGTGATATTCATCGGCATCACGTAAGATTCCCGCTTCGTATAGACGAACGTCATCTTCTCATGCGCTTCCGCGTAATAAATATCATTAATACTGGTGACGATAATGCGCTCATCTTTCACCAGGTTAATGGTCGCGTTTTCCCGTGGCTGCGGGCTGGCAACGGGGGCTGATTGCTGCTGCCAGGCCGTTTCCAGTTTTTGCAGCATGCTGATGATGCGTGACTCCTGGTACGGTTTCAGAATGTAGTCGAAGGCTTCCAGTTCAAAAGCCTCCACCGCATGCTCTTTCCAGGCAGTAATAAAGACGATAAACGGCTTATGGGCGAACTGGCTGATATTCTGCGCCAGCAATACGCCATCCAGAGAAGGGATATTAATATCGAGAAAAATGGCGTCGACTTTGTTGTGCTGTAAATACTTCAGCACGTCGAGACCATCGTCGAAAGTGCCGACAATTTCCATCTGGCTGTGCGCTTTTATAAGCCAGCTCAGCTCCTGTTGCGCCAGGATCTCATCTTCAACAATGATGACTTTCATACGGCTCTCCTGTTAAGGCAACAATGCGGCAGGCGACGGTTGGCGCTGCACAAAAAACGCGATTTCAGTGCCCGGTGTTAAACGGCGAATATGCAATCCTTCGCCATACAGCAACTTCACGCGCTGGTGAACGTTCAGCAGGCCAATTTTGTTGCCGGGCATCTCATCGGCTTCAACGCGGGCAATCATCTGCGGATCGATACCGTTGCCCGTATCGCGCACGGCGATACGCACGCGGTTGCCGCACTCTTCCACGCTGATGGTGACCACGCCTTTGCCTTTACACGGTTGAATGCCATGCACAATCGCGTTTTCAACCAGTGGCTGGATCAGCAGGCTCGGGATCACACAACTAACCTCTTCATCGATGTCATAAATCACCGTCAACTTATCGCCAAAACGGGCCTGCTCAATGGCGATATAGTCTTTGATTTGATAGAGCTCTTTTTTGATATCAATAAGCTCATCATCTTTTAATTCAATGTTATAGCGCAGGTAACGCGACAGATTAAAAATGAGCTGCCGGGCGGTGTCCGGATTCAGACGAATTGACGACGAGATAGCATTCAGGGCGTTAAACAGGAAATGCGGGTTGATCTTACTTTGCAAAGCGCGCAATTCCGCTTTGTTCGCCATCTCCCGCAGTTGTTCGGCGCGGGAAACTTCCAGTTGTGTCGAGATAATTTGCGACAAGCCAACGGCCATATCCTGTAACGACGAGGTGATCTGATGCGCGTGGCAGTAATAGATCTTCAGTGTACCGGTCACGATGCCCTGTTCACGCAGCGGGATCACCAGCATCGAGTGGATCTCCGGCGTGCGGTGGGCTTCATCATTGTTTTTAATGATGATTTCGCCGGTGTTCATCGCCTGGCGAGTGGTTGGGCTGATAATATCGTCGCTGTCGCGGTAATTATTTTCCCCGACGCCAACGTAAGCCAGCACGTGATCGGTATTGGTGATCGCCACGGCATCGGCTTTGATATCCCGGCGGATAATGTCACACACTTTGCGCAGGGACTCGCTATTCACATTCCGGAACAGCGGTAACGTTTTATTGGCAATATCCAGCGCCAGCTTCGCCTGACGACCGGCAATCGCCTCTTTTTCCCCTTCCACGCTTTGCACCAGCAGCACAATAAAGCCGATACAGACGCTGCCGAGGATCATCGGCACGCCAATTTTGGAGACAATATCCAGGCCGAGCGCGGTAGTCGGTGCCCACAGCACCACCAGCGTCATGGTCAGGCTTTCGCAAATCATGCCGCCGATAATGCCCACGCGCCAGTGCTGCGCTTTCGGAACCTTGCGGTTAATCATCCCGGACATCACGCCGGCAATAATGCTGGTAATAAAACAGGGGATCGCCGTCACGCCGCCAATATCGATCAGATAGCGGTGCACCCCGGCAATCACGCCGGTGATAATGCCGACCCACGGGCCGAACAAAATCCCGCCAGACATCACCGCGATGATACGCACATTAACCAGCGAGCCTTCCACCGGCACACCGGACCAGGTACTGAACAGGGCAAACATTGAGAATATGGCCGTCACGCCCAGCAGCTCTTTTGGCGAGTGCGCCGTTTTATGCAGCAGTTCGCGGAACAGGCGGATGCGGATCAAGAAAAACAGGCAGATCAGCATGAGCGCCGCTCGGTCAAAAACGGCCAGCAACATGTCGAATATTTCGTGCACGGGGGACTCATATGAATAGCGTCAAAAAGCTATGATAAAAAACCCCGGCGCAGATGACCAGCCGCAGTATTCATTCGCTGAATGGGGAAAGACCACTTTTCCAAAAGGGGATTGAAAAGAGCCGAAAGAAGCGACGCGATATTGTGCTAATTGGTGAATTTATAAGGTAATTTTATCTTTATTTTATTGTTAAAATATATGATGGTTTTTTCTATAAGAGGATAATTAAGCTTTCCTTATCATAAATTAAACTTCCTCTTTTATGGCGTTGCGTTATTTTTGCGCTTACCCCTCGACAGCGAGATTTTTTTCGGGCTATGTTCTAAGCACGCCGCAAATGTGGCGACGTCGCTCGGACGGTCCGGGCGCTAACGTTACTCCGAGGAATCTATGGCTGACTTCAGTCCTGAACGCCGTTTTACGCGTATCGATCGTCTCCCCCCGTATGTTTTTAATATTACCGCTGAACTGAAAATGGCTGCGCGACGCCGCGGCGAAGATATTATTGATTTCAGTATGGGCAACCCGGATGGCGCGACGCCACCGCACATCGTTGAGAAACTCTGTACCGTAGCACAACGCCCGGATACGCACGGTTACTCCACGTCGCGCGGCATTCCGCGTCTGCGCCGGGCGATTTCCCGCTGGTATCAGGATCGTTATCAAGTGGATATTGATCCGGAAACCGAAGCGATTGTCACCATTGGTTCGAAAGAGGGGCTGGCGCATCTGATGCTGGCGACGCTGGATCACGGTGATACCGTGCTGGTGCCGAACCCGAGTTACCCGATTCATATTTACGGTGCGGTGATTGCGGGAGCGCAGGTGCGTTCTGTACCGCTGGTGGAAGGTGTCGACTTCTTTAATGAACTGGAGCGCGCGATCCGCGAAAGCTACCCGAAGCCGAAAATGATGATTTTAGGCTTCCCGTCTAACCCGACAGCGCAGTGCGTTGAACTGGAGTTCTTCGAAAAAGTGGTCGCGCTGGCAAAACGCTACGATGTGCTGGTTGTTCACGACCTGGCCTACGCCGACATTGTGTACGATGGCTGGAAAGCGCCGTCGATCATGCAAGTGCCGGGCGCGCGCGATGTCGCCGTTGAGTTCTTCACCTTGTCGAAAAGTTACAATATGGCGGGCTGGCGTATCGGTTTTATGGTCGGTAACCCGGTGCTGGTCAACGCGCTGGCGCGTATCAAAAGTTATCACGACTACGGCACCTTTACGCCGCTACAGGTGGCTGCGATTGCCGCGCTGGAAGGGGATCAGCAGTGTGTGCGCGATATTGCCGCTCAGTATAAACGCCGTCGCGATGTGCTGGTGAAAGGGCTGCATGAAGCAGGATGGATGGTAGAAATGCCGAAAGCGTCAATGTACGTATGGGCGAAAATCCCTGAACCGTACGCGGCGATGGGCTCGCTGGAGTTTGCCAAAAAGCTGCTGAAAGAGGCGAAAGTCTGCGTTTCGCCAGGCATCGGTTTTGGGGATTACGGCGATACGCATGTGCGTTTCGCGCTGATTGAGAACCGCGATCGTATCCGTCAGGCGGTGCGTGGTATTAAGGCCATGTTCCGCGCCGATGGGCTACTTCCTGCAGCGCAAAAGAGCGCGGCGGAAGATCTGGAACCGTAACTGTGCCTTCTCCGCCCGCCAGGTCGGCGGGCAAAACAAAAAAGGAGCCTTTTGGCTCCTTTTTTGTACAGCACGATATGCTCAGGTTAGATCATCAGGGCGAATGTGCCGGCCCACACAATAACCATCACCGAAATGCCCATAAAGAAATATTTCACGTTCATCGCTCCGCACACCTAAGTATGCATTCATGACCATTCAGGACTGAGTATAGAGAGGTGAAACTACGCCACATCGAAAATGAGAATTATCTCTATTTCGGCCACAGCTCCATCTCAGAATTTCGGGTGAATTCCTCACCAAACGGGGCTAATGTACGCTTAATTTTCAGGCCTTACAAGAGCCTTTTTTCTATTTAATTTTAGTGACTTACAATGTGTCGGGCTTTGGCGACACAATACTTTCACTGCTAAATAAATAGCCATTGAGCGACGATAAAAATGGCCTGCTGAAACGGTTCATTTCCGCTTGAATTATAAGGCTAATTTTTTGAAGCAGGTCACAAATCGCTCACATCAAGACCAATGTGCCTTTGCGATGGCTTGTACTGAACCCGCTCAAAAAAGTGGATGAATGTGCAACCAGGGCGACAGGTTATGCGGGTTGACAATCCATTCATTATGCAAATAAATGTCTATACAACCCATGACAAGCAAAACCGATGACTGATTTTACCTCTGCCGATCGAATCTGGCGCAACGCGCGCCTTGCAACAATGGATCCTTCTCAGCCAAAGCCTTACGGTTTACTGGAAAAGCATGCGCTTATTGTGCGCGACGGGCGCATCCACGCTGTGGTGCCGGATGCTGAGCTACCCGCGAGGATACCCAACTGTGTTGATGTTGCCGGACGGCTGATAACGCCCGGTTTAATCGACTGCCACACCCATCTTATTTTTGGCGGCAACCGTGCGCAGGAGTGGGAGCGGCGGCTGAATGGCGTGTCTTACCAGCAGATTAGCGCCGAGGGCGGCGGTATCAATGCCACCGTGCAGGCCACCCGACAGAGTAGCGAAGCGGAGCTGATGAGACTCGCAGAGCAGCGATTACAACGGTTGATCAATGAAGGCGTGACGACCATTGAGATCAAATCCGGGTACGGTCTGGATCTCGAAAACGAAGAGAAAATGCTGCGTGTTGCCGGTCTGCTCGCGCAACAACAGCCGGTGGAGATCAGCCGTACGCTCCTTGCTGCGCATGCCACGCCGCCAGAATATAAAAGCCGCAGCGACGAATACATTGCGCTGGTGTGTGAAACGATCCTGCCTGCGCTGTGGAAAAAAGGGTTGTTTGAGGCGGTAGATGCTTTTTGCGAAAACGTCGGCTTTAGCCCGGCGCAAACCGAACGGGTATTTCTTGCGGCGCGTGAATTGGGCATCCCGGTAAAAGGCCATGTTGAGCAACTATCCTCCCTTGGCGGCGCGCAACTGGTGAGCCGCTATCGTGGGCTTTCTGCCGATCATATTGAGTATTTAAACGCAGAAGGGGTGGACGCGATGCGCGCGAGCGGCACGGTGGCGGTGTTGCTCCCCGGCGCGTTTTATTTTCTTAATGAAACGCAAAAACCACCGGTTGAACTGCTACGCCAGCAACATGTTCCCATGGCGCTTGCCACCGACTACAACCCGGGCACCAGCCCGTTCGCCAGCCTGCACCTGGCGATGAATATGGCCTGTGTCAAATTCGGCCTGACGCCGGAAGAAGCATGGGCAGGCGTGACCCGACATGCCGCGCAAGCGCTCGGTCGCCAGCAGACGCACGGGCAACTGGCCGCAGGGTTTATGGCCGATTTTATTGTCTGGGATGCTGAGCACCCGGTGGAGATGGTCTATGAACCTGGCCGCAACCCACTCTATCAGCGCATTTTCCGTGGTGAGGTAAGCGTATGACTCTCTGGCATCCGGTTGAGCCGACTGTCTGGCAGGGACGTGATGACAGCGCAGAAGCGGCAAATGCGCTGCGCGTTTTTCAGACCATTGCCAGCCCAGGTGATTTCTCACCGCAGCAACATCGTGGAAAAGTCGCGTTGCTGGGTTTCGAGTGCGACGAAGGGGTAAAACGCAATCAGGGACGCGCGGGTGCCGCGCAGGGGCCCGACGTGCTGCGTAAAGCGCTGGCCGGAATGGCAAGCCAGCCGGGGCACGGGCAACTGGTGGAGATGGGCAACATCCGCGCACTGCCAGATAAGCTGGAGGAGGCGCAGCAGGCGCTGCATGATGCGCTACTGGCATGCCAGCGATCGCGTATGCGCACGCTGGTGTTTGGCGGCGGTCATGAAACGGCGTTTGCGCACGGTTGCGCCATTCTCGATGCCTTTCCCAATGAGCGTATCGGGATTATCAACCTGGATGCGCATCTCGATTTGCGCCACGCTCAACGTGCCAGTTCCGGGACACCGTTTCGCCAGTTGGCACTGCACTGCGAAGCGCAACAGCGCGGTTTTCACTATAGCTGCATTGGCGCGAGTGTCGCGGCGAACACCCAGGCGTTATGGGATGAAGCCGCAAACCGCAACGTTACGGTGATTGACGATCTTGCCGTGTTGCATGCTTATGATGATCGGGTCATGCCGGAAATCGCACGCAACATAGCCAGTTACGATCGTCTCTATCTGACTATCGATCTCGATGTACTGCCCGCCTGGGAGATGCCCGCCGTTTCCGCGCCCGCAGCGCTGGGCATTCCGCTGGCATTGTTATTGCGTATTGTTGAACCATTGTGCCGCAGCGGCAAACTTCAGGCGGTGGATCTGGTGGAATATAATCCGCTGTTTGACCTCCAGGGGGCAGGTGCCAAAGTGGCGGCACGGCTGGCATGGCAGATTTTGCACTGGTGGCGCGGGTGATCGTCGCTCGTTAAATCAGGTTATACTCGCCGGCTGGCGCTTCATTCACAACATAAGGAACACGCGCACTATGTTTTCGTCTCGTCCCCGTTCGGCATCCGCCAGTGCGCCGGTGCCCTTTTATGAAAAAGTGAAGCAGGCTATCAGCGAGAAGATCTACGACGGTACGTGGCGGCCGCACGATCGCATCCCTTCGGAAGCGGAGCTGGTGGCGCAGTTTGGTTTCAGCCGTATGACCATTAACCGAGCCGTGCGTGAGTTAACGGACGAGGGGCTGCTGGTACGCTTACAGGGCGTCGGTACGTTTGTCGCTGAGCCAAAAGGCCAATCGGCGCTGTTTGAAATCCGTAGCATTGCCGATGAAATTACTGCTCGTCATCACCAGCACCGCTGCGAGGTGTTACTACTGGAAGAGACGCGCGCCGATTTTACCCAGGCCGCTGCGCTGGAGGTGGAAGAGGGAGCGCGTATTTTCCATTCCCGCATGGTGCATTACGAAAACGATATCCCGGTGCAGATTGAAGATCGCAGCGTCAATGCCGCCGTGGTGCCTGACTATTTACAGCAGGATTACACCATCACGACGCCGCATGCCTATTTGTCGCTGATTGCGCCACTCACCGAAGGGGAGCATATCGTCGAGGCGGTAAGTGCTTCGGCTGAAGAGTGTCGCCTGTTGCATATCAACGAGCGCGATCCCTGCCTGCTTATTCGCCGCCGTACGTGGTCAACCTCGCATATTGTCTCCCACGCCAGCCTGCTTTTTCCGGGTAGCCGTTACCGTTTACAGGGCCATTTCGGCTCCTGATCGCTCGCGTCAGCAAAAGCGTGATTGCTGGCGCACTATAACAAAATTGTATCTTTTTTGTTAAATCCATACTTGCGTGATGCAATTGTATAGACAAGTATAGGTGTTTACATATCCAGGACATTTCCGCAGGAGAAAACACCGATGCCGCATACCCTCCATCGCCAGCAAACTGTTCGCGCCCCCAGAGGCACGCAACTGAATGCGAAAAGCTGGCTCACCGAAGCGCCGTTGCGCATGCTGATGAATAACCTCGATCCCGAAGTGGCCGAAAACCCGAACGCGCTGGTGGTGTATGGTGGCATCGGGCGCGCGGCGCGCGACTGGGAGTGCTTTGACGCTATTGTTGCGGCGCTGAAAAAGCTGGAGCATGACGAAACGCTGCTGGTGCAGTCCGGCAAACCGGTGGGGGTATTTAAAACCCACGATAACGCGCCGCGCGTGCTGATTGCGAATTCCAACCTTGTACCGCACTGGGCCAACTGGGAACACTTTAACGATCTGGATGCTAAAGGGCTGGCGATGTACGGTCAGATGACTGCCGGAAGCTGGATCTACATTGGCAGCCAGGGGATTGTGCAGGGCACGTATGAAACCTTTGTTGAAGCCGGTCGCCAGCATTATCAGGGGGATCTGCAAGGGCGCTGGGTGTTAACCGCCGGGCTTGGTGGTATGGGCGGTGCGCAACCGCTGGCGGCGACGCTGGCTGGCGCCTGTTCGCTGAATATTGAGTGCCAGCAAAGCCGCATCGATTTTCGTCTGCGCACACGTTATGTCGATGAACAAGCCACTTCGTTGGACGACGCGCTGGCACGCATTGAAAAGTACACCGCTGCTGGCAAAGCGGTCTCTGTCGCGCTGTGCGGCAACGCGGCTGAGATCCTGCCTGAGCTGGTGAAACGCGGTGTGCGCCCGGATCTGGTCACCGATCAAACCAGCGCACACGATCCGCTGCATGGTTACCTGCCAAAAGGCTGGACGTGGGAAGAGTACCAGCACAAAGCGGGATCCGACCCGCAGGGCACAGTGCAAGCCGCTAAACAGAGTATGGCTGAGCACGTCAGCGCTATGCTGGCGTTCAGTGAAATGGGCGTGCCGACTTTTGATTACGGCAACAACATTCGCCAGATGGCGAAAGAGATGGGCGTCAATAATGCTTTTGACTTCCCGGGGTTTGTCCCGGCCTATATTCGACCGCTGTTTTGCCGTGGCATCGGCCCGTTTCGCTGGGTGGCGCTTTCCGGCGATCCGCAGGATATCTATAAAACCGACGCCAAAGTGAAAGCGATTATTCAGCACGACAAGCACCTGCACCACTGGCTGGATATGGCGCGCGAACGCATTAGCTTCCAGGGATTACCGGCGCGTATTTGCTGGGTAGGGCTTGAGTGGCGGCAAAAACTGGGGCTGGCGTTTAACGAGATGGTACGCACTGGTGAAGTCTCCGCGCCGATTGTGATTGGTCGCGACCATCTTGATTCTGGTTCGGTGGCAAGCCCAAACCGTGAAACCGAAGCAATGCGCGATGGTTCTGATGCCGTATCGGACTGGCCGCTGCTTAACGCGCTGCTGAATACTGCCAGCGGCGCGACCTGGGTCTCGCTGCATCACGGTGGCGGTGTGGGGATGGGTTTTTCCCAGCATGCGGGGATGGTAATTGTCTGTGATGGCACAGATGAAGCGGCAGCACGCATTGCACGCGTGCTGCATAACGACCCGGCAACGGGTGTTATGCGCCACGCTGACGCCGGGTATGAGATTGCGATTGAGTGCGCCGCAGAGCAGGGGCTCAATCTTCCGATGGTTGCTGCAACGCAGGGGCAGGGCAAAGCATGAAAAATTTCACCCTTATTCCGGGCCAACTCACCCTCGCGCAGCTGCGCGAAATCTACAGCCAGCCTATTCATCTGTCGCTGGATGATGGCGCGTTTGCGGCCATTAATGAGAGCGTTGCCTGCGTCAACACGATTATGGCGGAAGGTCGCACCGCGTATGGCATCAATACGGGCTTCGGATTGCTGGCGCAAACGCGCATCGCGACGGAAGATTTGGAGAATTTGCAACGCTCGCTGGTGCTTTCTCATGCCGCAGGCGTTGGCGAGCCGCTGGATGACGCGCTGGTTCGCTTAGTGATGGTGCTGAAGATCAACAGCCTGGCACGCGGTTTTTCCGGTATTCGCCTGCAGGTGATCCAGATGCTGGTGGCGATGGTTAACGCGGAGGTTTATCCGTGGATCCCGGCGAAAGGCTCGGTGGGCGCATCTGGCGATCTGGCGCCGCTGGCGCATATGTCGCTGACGCTGCTCGGCGAAGGAAAAGCGCGCTGGCAGGGTGAATGGTTACCGGCGAGTGAAGCGTTGAAAAATGCTGGCCTTGCGCCAATCACGCTGGCGGCGAAAGAGGGGCTGGCGCTGCTGAACGGTACGCAAACCTCCACCGCATTTGCTTTGCGCGGCCTGTTTGAAGCCGAAGATCTGTTCGCATCCGCCGTGGTTTGCGGTGCGCTGACCACTGAGGCGGCGCTCGGTTCGCGTCGTCCCTTCGATGCGCGAATTCATGACGTTCGCGGCCAGCGCGGGCAGATTGACGCGGCGGCGTTATATCGCCATGTATTAACCGATGACAGCGCTATTTCTCAGTCTCACCACAACTGCAATAAAGTGCAGGATCCTTACTCCCTGCGCTGTCAGCCGCAGGTGATGGGCGCGTGCCTGACGCAACTGCGTTTTGCCGCAGAAGTGCTGTTAACCGAAGCGAATGCGGTTTCCGATAACCCGCTGGTTTTTGCCGCTGAAAATGACGTGATCTCCGGGGGGAATTTCCATGCAGAGCCGGTGGCGATGGCCGCAGATAATATTGCGCTGGCGATTGCCGAGATAGGTTCGCTTGCCGAGCGCCGCATTGCCCTGCTGATGGACAGCCATATGTCGCAACTGCCGCCGTTCCTGGTGAAAAATGGCGGTGTTAACTCTGGCTTTATGATTGCCCAGGTCACCGCGGCGGCGCTGGCAAGTGAGAACAAAGCGTTATCGCATCCGCACAGCGTGGACAGTTTGCCCACTTCGGCAAATCAGGAAGATCACGTTTCTATGGCACCGGCTGCCGGGCGTCGCCTGTGGGAGATGGCGGCGAACACGCGTGGCGTCATTGCCGTTGAGTGGCTGGCCGCCTGCCAGGGGCTGGATATGCGCGAAGGCTTAACCAGCAGTCCGCCGCTGGAACAGGCACGCCGACTGCTGCGCGAGCAGGTTGCGCACTATGAGAAAGATCGTTATTTCGCGCCGGATATTGAACGTGCCATCGCGCTGCTGGCGGAACGCCATCTGACAACCTTGTTGTCGGGAATTGTGTCTTATTGAAGAAGTGAGAGGCATTGATGGTGTCCCCTGCAGGAATCGAACCTGCAACTAGCCCTTAGGAGGGGCTCGTTATATCCATTTAACTAAGGGGACAAGGCGGCAGGAGTATAACGTTATTTACGTCTCGCGTTAAGCTCACAGGCCGCCAAGTGATTAAACTGTGGCCGTTTATGCCTCTTTTTCTGCGCCGTCGCGTTGCTGTTTTTGCTCGTCGGCGCGGGCTTTTGTTTCGGCTTTACGCGCATTGATCATATCGTTACGGATCTGTGCGTGACTGAGCAGGGCAAAAATAAACGTGCCGCCGCAAATATTCCCGGCGAGTGTCGGCAGGGCGAATGGCCAGATAAATTCGCTCCAGTGCAGCGTACCGTTAAACACCAGATAGAAAATCTCTACGGCGCCGACCACGATATGCGTGGTGTCGGCCAGCGCGATAAGCCAGGTCATTAAGATGATCACCACAATTTTCGCCGCGCCTGCCGCCGGGAACATCCACACCATGGTGGCGATGATCCAACCGGAGATAATGGCGTTAGAGAACATCTCCAGCGGCGTATTCTTCATTACCTCCATGCCGATTTTGACAAACGCATCGCGGGTGGTTTCATCGAATATGGGCATATACTCAAATGCCCAGGCCGCGATGCCAGTACCAACAAGGTTTCCCAACAGCACCACGCTCCATAAGCGCGTCATCAGGCCAAAGTTGACCCAACTGGGTTTTTGCATCACTGGCAATACGGCCGTGACGGTGTTTTCGGTAAACAGTTGCTGGCGCGCCATGATGACAATAATAAAGCCAAAGGTGTAACCGAGGTTCTCCAGCAGAAAACCGCCGGGAACGCCGTCGAGCTGTACGTGGAAAATCCCTTTTGCCAGCAGCGATGCACTCATCGACAGGCCTGCGGCTATGGCTGACCAGAACAGCGCCATCGCATCGCGTTCCAGCTCTTTTTCGCCGTCCTGGCGAATATGTTCATGAATCGCCATGGCGCGTGAGGGCAGGCGCTCTTCATCGAGCTCTATTTTCTTCCCGCTCTTCTTCTCGTCGCTTTCCACTTGTATGTCATCGCTGTGTTTGTCGAGCTTCTCTTCTTTAATATTGTCCACGATGGTCTCGCTTGGTAATGGCGGCAAAATTTAAGCGTAGCGGTTTTCACGCTTATTCCGTGACGGCATCGTCCTAAATTGCGCGAAAAGCAATAATGGCAATACGATATTGAGGAAGTTTGTATAGAATTGTTAACGAGCCGTAAAGGTGAGTTCGGTTAGGCTGAGTGCGATTCGTTCGCTACATGGACATCAGAATACGTGCTGATACAATGCGTTGCGCATTGTCTGCGCAAAACGGATTTCCGCGTTTGCGTTATTCAAAAATGGCATTCAGCGACGACCATTTTCTTCAGGGAGACACCTATGAAATTCCGCCTGTCGGCGCTTGCGCTGGCTACCACTGTACTGGTCGGTTGTGCCAGTTCCGGTAAAGATTCGCAGGGACGTTCAGACCCGCTGGAAGGGTTCAACCGCACCATGTACAGTTTCAACTTCAATGTTCTGGACCCGTATGTTGTCAGGCCTGTTGCCGTTGTCTGGCGTGATTACGTGCCGCAGCCCGCGCGAAATGGCCTGAGCAACTTCACCAGCAACCTTGAAGAACCGGCGGTGATGGTGAACTTCTTCTTACAAGGCGATCCGTACCAGGGGATGGTTCACTTTACGCGCTTCTTCCTGAACACCCTGCTGGGGATGGGCGGTCTGATGGATGTCGCCGGTGCGGCGAACCCGAAATTGCAGCGCGTTGAGCCACACCGTTTCGGTAGCACGCTGGGGCATTACGGCATAGGTTATGGCCCTTATATGCAACTGCCGTTCTATGGCAGTTTCACGCTGCGTGAAGATGGTGGTGATATGGCCGATACGCTCTATCCGGTGCTGTCGTGGCTGACATGGCCGCTGTCGGTGGGTAAATGGACGGTGGAAGGCATCGAATCGCGCGCGCAACTGCTGGATTCAGATGGCCTGCTGCGCCAGTCTTCCGATCCGTATATTCTGGTGCGTGAAGCCTACTTCCAGCGCCACGACTTTATTGCCAACGGCGGTAAGCTGAAACCGCAGGAAAACCCGAACGCGCAGGCGATCGAGGGTGATTTGAAAGACATTGATTCTGAGTAAGCGAAGCAAATAAAAAAGGTGAGCACGGCGCTCACCTTTTTTTATGCCTGATGGTTTATCAGAACGCGTAGTTAAAGTTCGCGCCATACAGCCATGCACGACCTTCAGATTTGAAGGTATACGGGCCTTCTGTGAACTCCACTTTCTGACCGTGCATATAAGAAACGCCGACATCGACGGAGGCATCTTTGTTAAACGCGTAGGTCGCACCGGTACTCAGCCAGAAACGATCCTGATCCGGGATGGAGATGGAGCGTTTGGCTGCCGGAACCGGGCTGTCATCAAAGGCGATACCGGCGCGGAAGGTCCAGTTATCATCCATGTAATAGGTGGTACCCAGTGCGATACGGTAGGCGTCTTTAAAGCTTTCATCTTTATAGAACAGCGTCTGGCCATTGTTGCCGGTCGCTTTCAGTTCCTGGAACTGGCTCCAACTGGTGTAAGCCAGGCTATAGTGAATGGCCCACTGCGGATCAACACGGTTGTAACCCGACACTTCCCACATTTCCGGCAGATGTAATGAGAGCGAACCGTTGGTGGTGGCGCCGCCAGTGCCATACGGTAAGCCCAGACCCAGCGCAGCATTGATCGGGTTCAGCGTCGCAGGCAGGCTGCTCTTATAATCGCCGTCGAAGTCGACTTTGATTTCAGAACGGTAGGTCAATGCATAGCGGTTGTTTTTATCCAGCTCGTAAAGAATGCCGGCGTTCCAGCCAAAGCCCCACTCATCACCTTTCAGATGGGCGATTTGCGTATCGCGGCTAATGCCGCCAGCCTGCGCGCCAATCGCGGCGGCCTGTTGCGCGGACAACTGACCAGATTGCACCAGCCCTGGCAGACCTGCGCCGATGATTTGCGGCAGGTCACCCGCGTAGCGCTCCACTTTCGCACGTGCATAAACAGCGTCAAAGCCGAGGCCGAAGCTCCAGTGGCTATCCAGACGGTACGCGCCGCTCAGGTTGAGGTTCAGCGTTTCAAGGTCGGTTTTACCACCCATAGAACCGGCGGCGTAATTGTTGTTGAACTCGGTGGCCAGCCCGTAGTTAGAGGTTACAGACGCGCCCCAGCCAAATTGATCGTTAATCGGTGCCACGAAATGCAGGTTCGGCACCCATGCGGTCGGGGCGATGTTGTCCTGGCTGGCATTGTTACCAATTGCAGAACGGCCCGTCACGTTAACATCCGGATCGACAAACACCGCACCACCTGAGAAGGTTGGGCGATCGAACATGGTGATCAGCGCCGGGTTGCGGCTGACGTTGCCTGCGTCATCAGCGATGGCGCCTTCACCGGAATAAGCTCGGCCAAGGCCAGAGGATGAAAACTCGTTGAGTTGAAAGCCTGCAGACCAGGCCTGGGTAGAAACGATTGCCACTGCGACTGCCAACGCAGACTTGGTAAACCGGGTTTTCTGGCTCATGACCATAACCTCATTCGAAATCGATTTATTTTTATACAAACTTTGTTACGCGGGGTAACAGGAGCGCGAAGTGTAGGGTCTGAGGTACATCTGAGAAATCAGACCAGTGGCGAGAGTATAGGTCTGACCAGAGGAAATGTTGCAAGTATGTATATAAGATTTTTCAATTGTGATCTTCGAAACGGGATCTGCGCAGCAAAATTGCCCCCGGTGTTAATCAGCCGATTAGATGATTTTTGTTTTAGATCATTTTTAAGTGTGATTTCGGTCACTTATCGCCGCTTGCGGAATTAACGACTGGAGCCACATTCCCTCGCGGCGTAAAATATGCGCAACGTTTATCTGGCACCTTGGGTGCGAATTCAGAGGAAATCTACCATGAGTAAATGCAGTGCTGATGAAACCCCGGTTTGCTGCTGTATGGATGTTGGCACCATTATGGACAACTCCGACTGCACCGCCTCTTACAGCCGCGTGTTCGCTAACCGCGCCGACGCTGACGAAACCCTGGCTGCGCTGAGCGCCAGAGCCCGCAGCGTGGAATCCGATCCTTGCCAAATCACCTCTACGTTTACGGAAGTGGCCGATGGTGTACGTCTGGATATCGATTTTGTCTTCGCTTGCGAAGCCGAAACGCTGATTTTCCAGCTCGGTCTGCGTTAATTATCCCGCCAACGCTCCCGATCACCGGGAGCGTTTTGTTAAGTATCTCTGTGCCTTAGCTCCCATTTTTTTCTCCCTCCCATTGGCTAAATGTAAAAAATTGGTTAAGACTGTTATCAGGTCAGACCACTTAATACATTACGCTGTTAACAGGGGAGTGTTATGAAGGCATTACCGCTTGTCACCCGCCAGGGCGACCGCATTGCCATTGTCAGTGGGTTACGTACCCCTTTTGCCCGCCAGGCGACCGTCTTTCACGGCGTGCCGGCCATCGATCTTGGCAAAATGGTAGTGGGAGAGATGCTGGCACGCAGCGAAATTCCCCCCGAAGTGATTGAACAACTGGTGTTTGGCCAGGTAGTTCAAATGCCCGAAGCGCCGAATATTGCGCGCGAAATTGTGCTTGGCACCGGCATGAGTGTGCATACCGACGCTTACAGTGTTAGCCGCGCCTGCGCGACCAGCTTTCAGGCGGTGGCGAATGTCACCGAAAGCCTGCTGGCAGGCACCATCCGTGCCGGTATTGCCGGGGGCGCAGATTCATCCTCTGTGCTGCCGATTGGTGTCAGCAAAAAACTGGCGCGTACGCTGGTGGATGCCAACAAAGCGCGCACCATGGCGCAAAAACTGAAACTCTTCTCACGCCTGCGTCTGCGCGATCTGCTGCCGGTTCCCCCGGCGGTGGCGGAGTATTCCACCGGCCTGCGCATGGGCGATACCGCTGAACAGATGGCGAAAACCTACGGTATCAGCCGCGAACAGCAGGATGCGCTGGCGCACCGTTCGCACCAGCTTGCCGCGCAAGCCTGGGCAGAAGGCAAACTGGCAGAAGAGGTGATGACCGCTTACGCGCCGCCATTTCGCGATCCGGTCGAAAAAGATAACAACGTGCGCACAAATTCAAGCCTGGCGGATTATGCAAAACTGCGCCCGGCGTTTGATCGCCAACACGGCACGGTGACGGCGGCCAACAGTACGCCGCTTACCGATGGCGCAGCGGCGGTGATCCTGATGACCGAATCCCGCGCCAAAGAGCTGGGGCTGGTGCCGTTGGGATACCTGCGCAGTTATGCCTTTACCGCCATTGATGTGCGTGAAGATATGCTGCTTGGCCCGGCATGGGCAACGCCGCTGGCGCTGGAAAGAGCCGGATTATCAATGGCGGATTTAACCCTGCTTGATATGCATGAAGCCTTTGCCGCGCAAACCCTGAGCAACCTGAAGCTAATGGCCAGCGAGCGTTTTGCCCGCGAGGTGCTGGGCCGTTCACAGGCAACCGGCGAAGTGGATGACAGTAAATTTAACGTGCTTGGCGGCTCTATCGCTTATGGGCATCCGTTTGCCGCTACCGGCGCGCGTATGATCACTCAAACCCTGCATGAGTTGCGCCGCCGCGGTGGCGGTTTCGGGCTGGTAACGGCCTGCGCCGCAGGCGGTCTCGGTGCCGCAATGGTTCTGGAGGCAGAGTAATGACCACAACATCGGCATTTACCCTTAGTGTGCGTCCCGACAATGTGGCGGTAGTCGCGATTGATGTCCCAAACGAGAAGATGAACACGCTGAAAGCGGAGTTCGCGACCGACGTGCGCGCCATTCTTAAACAGATCCGCGATAACAAATCATTGCGCGGCGTGGTGTTTATCTCAGCAAAACCGGACAACTTTATTGCGGGCGCGGATATCAATATGATCGCCCGCTGCCAGACGGCGAAAGAGGCCGAGGAGCTTGCCCGCCAGGGACAGCAACTGATGGCGGAAATCCATGCGCTGCCGATCCCGGTGATTGCCGCGATTAATGGCCCTTGCCTCGGCGGTGGGCTGGAGCTGGCGCTGGCGTGTCATCGCCGGGTTTGTACGAACGACGCCAAAACAGTACTGGGATTACCGGAAGTACAACTGGGTTTGCTTCCTGGCTCCGGCGGTACGCAGCGTTTGCCACGTCTGATTGGCGTGAGTACCGCGCTGGAGATGATCCTCACCGGCAAACCGTTACGCCCACGGCAGGCATTAAAAGTGGGGCTGGTGGACGATGTGGTTCCGCCTTCCATTTTACTGGACGCCGCCGTCGGGCTGGTTTCGCAGGGGCGTCCTGCCAGCCGCCATTTACCGGTGCGCGAGCGTATCCTTGCCGGGCCGCTTGGCCGTACTTTATTGTTCCGCATGGTGGCGAAGAAAACGGAGCAGAAAACCCAGGGGAATTATCCTGCTGCATCGCGCATTCTCTCGGTGATCGAAACCGGCCTTGCCCAGGGGCGCAGCAGCGGTTATGACGCTGAAGCGCGCGCGTTTGGCCAACTGGCGATGACGCCGCAATCGCAGGCGTTGCGGCATCTCTTCTTTACCAGTACCGATATCAAAAAAGATCCTGGCAGCGCCGTCGAACCCGGCCCGCTTAATAGTGTGGGAGTGCTGGGCGGTGGGTTGATGGGCGGCGGTATCGCGTTTGTCACTGCCAGCAAAGGCGGCTTGCCGGTTCGCATTAAAGATATTAACGCGAAGGGCATTAACCATGCGCTGAAATACAGTTGGCAACAACTGGATAAAAAAGTGCGCCGTCGCTACATGAAACCCGCCGAGCGCGACAGCCAGATGGCGAAGATCTCCGGTTCGCTTGATTATCGTGGCTTTGCCCATCGCGATCTGGTGATTGAAGCGGTGTTCGAGGATTTAGCGTTGAAGCAGAAAATGGTGGGTGAAGTCGAAGCTAACTGCGCAGCGCATACCATTTTCGCGTCCAATACCTCGTCTTTACCTATCGGCGATATTGCTGCGAATGCGGCGCGTCCGGAAAAAGTTATCGGATTACATTTTTTTAGTCCGGTGGAAAAAATGCCGCTGGTCGAGGTGATCCCCCATGCCGGCACCGATGAGCAGACCATTGCCACGACGGTGAAACTGGCGAAAAAACAGGGCAAAACGCCCATTGTGGTGGCCGATAAAGCTGGCTTTTACGTTAACCGCATCCTCGCGCCTTATATTAATGAAGCGATGCGTCTGTTAAGCGAAGGCCAACGTATTGAAACGATCGATCAGGCGCTGGTGAAATTCGGTTTCCCGGTGGGGCCCATCCAGTTGCTGGATGAAGTGGGGATCGATACCGGCACCAAAATTATCCCGGTGCTGGAAGCTGCCTACGGGGAACGTTTTAGCGCGCCTGCAAGTGTGGTTAACGCAATCTTGAATGACGATCGCAAAGGCAGAAAAAATGAGCGCGGTTTCTATCTTTACCCGGCGAAAGGGCGTAAAAGCAAAAAACAGCCAGACCCATCGATCTACCGCTTAATCGGTGTTTCAGATGGCACGCAGTTACCGCCTCAGCAGATAGCGGAGCGGTGTGTGATGTTGATGCTGAACGAAGCGGCTCGCTGCTTTGATGAACAGGTGATTCGCAGCGCGCGTGATGGTGATATTGGCGCCGTGTTTGGCATCGGTTTCCCTCCGTTTTTGGGCGGGCCGTTCCACTATATGGACGCGCTGGGCGTAAGCGAAGTGGTGGCGACACTACAGCGCTTACAGGCGCAGTATGGCGAGCGTTTTACCCCTTGCGAGCCGCTGTTACGCATGGCGGAACAAGGTGTAACTTTCTGGCCGACAAAAGAAACTGAACGTTTCAGTTAGTGTCTAAAAAAGGAATTCTGTTATACCTCATGGGCTTTACGGTTATTTAATAAACAGTGATTGACTATACTTGCGCCATTGAGGTAAAAAACAGCGTTTCATTCAACGAATGGATCAGGCACAATGCCCGGCCATTAATATTTTCCGGTGTCGTGAAATGATTTTGCGGTGAAAGTATTAATGATTCTGGTTAACAAAAGCGGTGCAATATGCAAGTTTTTATCATGCGTCACGGCGACGCTGCCCTCGATGCAGCCAGTGACTCGGTTCGTCCCTTAACCCCTTGTGGCTGTGACGAAACCCGTCTAATGGCAACATGGTTGAAAGGCCAAAAAGTGGATATTGAACGTGTTCTGGTCAGCCCTTTTTTACGTGCTGAACAGACGCTGGATAAGGTAGGGGAGTGTATGAACCTGCCTGACAACGTGGATGTCCTGCCGGAACTGACGCCCTGTGGCGATATCGGCCTGGTCAGCGCCTATTTACAGGCGCTGGCAAATGAAGGTACTTCCGCCGTGCTGGTTATTTCTCACCTGCCGCTGGTCGGATACCTGGTGTCCGAGCTCTGCCCGGGTGAAGCGCCGCCGATGTTTACCACCTCCGCCATCGCCAGCGTCACGCTGGATGGAGACGGTAAAGGTGTCTTTAACTGGCAAATGAGTCCCTGCAACCTGAAGATGCCAAAAGCTATCTGATTCGCCGGACCATGAAAGATAAAGAGCCGCATAATGCGGCTCTTGTCGTTTCTGCCGTCAGGGCAACTCCGGCGGTTGCCACTCTTCCACTTCAATAAGCACCAGTATCGCCGCATCGCCGCCATACTCTTTTGGCGCCTGGTGAAACGCCATCACATGCGGGTGTTGCGCCAGCCACAGCGGGGTTTGCTGCTTGAGAATATGTTTGCCGTGACCGTGCATTACGCAGGCGCAAAACACATGTTCGCGACGGCAGGCGGCAATCAATGCTCCCAGTTCCTGCTTCGCCTGCAGCTGGGTTAAACCGTGCAGATCAAGAAACAGCTCCGGAGCATAATCGCCACGGCGGATCTTTTTCAGCTCAAAATGGCTGACATCGTCGCGCACATATTTTACCGGGCCTTCGGTGTTTAACAGCGGCTGGAACTCATCAGAAAAATAGTGGCTGTTATCGGCCTGCTCCTGCAACAACCGTTTCTCCGGCACTTCAGTGATTTTTTTTCGCGCCGGGCGATGAACCACGGTGTCCTGCTTTATCTGGCGCGTACCGGTCATCAGTTGCCGGAACAGCGCCTGTTCCTCCTCGCTAAGCGATGGTTTCTTTTTCATCTGCGCATCTCATCTTTTCTTTTTTTCAGTGTACCCGACTCATTGCGCCAGCGGTGCAGCAAAATGCATTTTTACCCCGCGCAGGTGCGTGAGAATGCTGATTTATCGCCGTCTTCGTGGCAAACTAGCCGCCGAATTTAATGCGAGCATGCGCCTGGGGGATACCATGGATAAAATTTTCGTCGACGAAGCAGTGAACGAACTGCACACCATTCAGGACATGTTGCGCTGGTCGGTAAGCCGATTTAGCGCCGCCAATATCTGGTACGGCCACGGCACCGACAACCCGTGGGACGAGGCGGTGCAACTGGTATTGCCAACGCTCTATCTGCCGCTGGATATCCCGGAAGATATGCGCACCGCGCGTCTGACTTCCAGCGAGCGCCACCGCATTGTTGAACGCGTGATTCGCCGCGTTAACGAACGTATTCCGGTCGCTTATCTCACCAACAAAGCCTGGTTCTGTGGTCACGAATTTTATGTGGATGAGCGCGTGCTGGTGCCGCGTTCGCCGATTGGCGAGCTGATTAACAACCGTTTTGCCGGGCTTATCGATGAACAGCCGAAGCACATTCTGGATATGTGTACCGGTAGTGGCTGTATCGCGATTGCCTGTGCTTATGCCTTCCCGGAAGCGGAAGTGGACGCCGTCGATATCTCCACGGACGCGCTGGCGGTAACCGAGCACAATATTGAAGAGCACGGGCTTATTCATCACGTGACGCCAATCCGCTCTGACGTCTTCCGCGACTTGCCGAAAGTGCAGTACGACCTGATTGTGACCAACCCGCCGTACGTTGACGAAGAAGATATGGCAGATCTGCCTTCCGAGTATCGCCACGAGCCAGAACTTGGCCTGGCTTCCGGCAGCGATGGCCTGAAACTGACGCGCCGCATCCTCGCCTGTGCGCCAGATTACCTCTCTGACAACGGCATCCTGATTTGTGAAGTGGGTAACAGCATGGTACATCTGATGGAACAATACCCGGACGTACCGTTTACCTGGCTGGAGTTTGATAACGGCGGGGACGGTGTCTTCATGCTGACCAAAGCGCAGCTTATCGCCGCTCGCGAACACTTCAGCATCTATAAAGATTAAAACGACGCTCAACACAGACAACGACAACGGAGCCGTGATGGCAGGAAACACAATTGGACAACTCTTTCGCGTAACCACCTTCGGCGAATCGCACGGCCTGGCGCTCGGCTGTATTGTCGACGGTGTGCCGCCGGGCATTCCGCTGACCGAAGCGGATCTGCAACACGACCTGGACAGACGCCGCCCGGGGACATCGCGCTACACCACCCAGCGCCGCGAGCCGGATCAGGTGAAAATCCTCTCCGGCGTGTTTGAAGGCGTGACCACCGGCACCAGCATTGGTCTGCTGATTGAAAATACCGATCAGCGTTCGCAGGATTACGGTGCGATTAAAGATCTGTTCCGTCCAGGACATGCGGATTACACCTACGAGCAAAAATATGGTGTGCGCGATTATCGCGGCGGTGGCCGTTCTTCCGCCCGTGAAACGGCGATGCGCGTGGCGGCTGGTGCGATTGCCAAAAAATACCTGGCGCAGAAATTTGGCATTGTTATTCGCGCTTGTCTGACGCAGATGGGCGACATTCCGCTGGCGATCAAAGCCTGGGATCAGGTTGAGCAGAACCCATTCTTCTGCCCGGACCCGGACAAAATCGAGGCGCTGGATGAGCTGATGCGCGGCCTGAAAAAAGAGGGCGATTCCATTGGCGCGAAAGTCACCGTCGTCGCCGATGGCGTACCAGCAGGCCTTGGCGAGCCGGTGTTTGACCGCCTTGATGCGGATATCGCCCACGCGCTAATGAGCATTAACGCGGTGAAAGGCGTTGAAATTGGCGATGGCTTTGAAGTGGTAAAACTGCGCGGCAGCGAAAACCGCGATGAAATCACCAGACAGGGTTTCCAGAGCAATCATGCGGGCGGCATTCTGGGCGGTATCAGCAGCGGTCAGCAAATTATTGCCAACATTGCGTTGAAACCCACCTCAAGCATCACTGTACCCGGGAAGACGATCAACCGCTTTGGCGAGGAGGTCGAAATGATCACTAAAGGTCGTCACGATCCGTGCGTTGGCATTCGCGCCGTACCGATCGCTGAAGCGATGCTGGCGATTGTCTTGATGGATCACTTCCTGCGTCAGCGCGCGCAAAACGCTGATGTGATAACCGATATTCCACGCTGGTAACCATGAAAAAAACGGCAATCGCCCTGTTTGCCCTGCTGGTGAGCGCAACTGCCATGGCGGCGACGCCATGGCAAAAACTGACCCATCCCGTCGCCGGTAGCCCGCAATCTATCGGCGCGTTTTCCAATGGCTGTATCGTTGGCGCGCATGAGCTGCCGCTACAATCGGATCACTACCAGGTAATGCGCACCGACCAACGGCGCTATTTCGGCCACCCGGATCTGGTGTTATTCATTCAGCGCTTCAGCACGCAGGTGTACAACCTCGGGCTGGGTACGGTGCTGGTGGGCGATATGGGAATGCCAGCCGGTGGACGCTTTAACGGCGGTCACGCCAGCCACCAGTCGGGGCTGGATGTCGATATCTTCCTGCAGCTTCCGAAAACGCGCTGGAGCGCGGCGCAACTGCTGAAACCGCAGGCGCTGGATCTGGTTTCCCGCGATGGCAAACAGGTAGTGCCTGCGCTGTGGAAGCCGGAAATCAGCAGCATGATCAAGCTGGCGGCAGAGGATAACGACGTGACGCGTATCTTCGTGAACCCGGCAATCAAGCAGCAGCTTTGCCTTGATGCGGGTAGCGATCGTGACTGGCTGCGCAAAGTGCGCCCGTGGTTCCAGCATCGCGCACATATGCATGTGCGCTTGCGCTGCCCGGCGGACAGCCTGGAGTGCCAGGATCAACCGCTGCCGCCGCCTGGTGATGGTTGCGGCGCGGAATTGCAAAGCTGGTTTGAACCGGCGAAGCCGGGTAGTTCAACGCCTGAGAAAAAGACGCCGCCGCCGTTGCCGCCGTCCTGTCAGGCTTTACTGGATGAACACGCACTCTGATGGAACTCTTTCAACAACTGTTTATGGTGTCACCGCTGCTGCTGGTGACGCTTTTTTTTGTCGCGCTGCTGGCCGGGTTTATTGATGCGCTGGCGGGTGGGGGTGGGCTGCTAACCGTTCCGGCGCTGATGGCGGCGGGTATGTCACCGGCGCAGGCGCTGGCGACCAACAAATTGCAGGCCTGCGGCGGTTCGCTGTCGTCATCGCTCTATTTTATTCGCCGCAAAGTGGTGAATCTCGCCGATCAGAAGCTCAATATTCTGATGACCTTCATCGGTTCGACCACCGGCGCGCTGCTGGTCCAGCATGTGCAATCCGATGTGCTGCGCCAGATCCTGCCAATTTTAGTTATCTGTATTGGCCTCTATTTCCTGCTGATGCCAGGGCTTGGCGAAGAGGATCGTCAGCGCCGCTTGTACGGCCTGCCTTTCGCGCTGGTTTCCGGCGGCTGTGTCGGTTTTTATGACGGTTTCTTTGGTCCGGGCGCAGGCTCGTTTTACGCCCTGGCGTTTGTCACGCTTGCGGGTTTTAACCTGGCAAAATCGACCGCCCATGCCAAAGTGCTGAATGCTACCTCCAACGTCGGCGGGCTGCTGCTATTTATTATTGGCGGTAAAGTGGTGTGGGGTACCGGCTTTGTTATGCTGGCCGGGCAATTTCTCGGCGCGCGCATGGGCTCGCGTCTGGTGCTCAGCAAAGGGCAAAAGCTCATTCGTCCGATGATTGTGATTGTCTCGGCGGTGATGAGCGCAAAACTTCTCTATGACAGTCACGGGCAGGAGATCCTCCAGTATCTGGGGGTGAATGTATGACGCATCACTATCAACAATTAATTGATATTTTCGACGGCTGTTTTGCCGACGATTTTAATACCCGTCTGATTAAAGGCGACGACGAACCGATCTATCTTCCTGCTGATGCGGATGCACCTTATAACCGCATTGTCTTTGCCCACGGCTTTTATGCCAGCGCGTTACACGAAATTTCGCACTGGTGCATTGCGGGAGCAGAACGGCGCAAACTGGTCGATTTTGGTTACTGGTACTGCCCGGACGGACGCGATGCGGCGACGCAGGGGAAATTCGAAGATGTTGAAGTCAAACCGCAGGCGTTTGACTGGTTGTTCTGCGTGGCGGCGGGTTTTCCGTTTAATGTCAGCTGCGACAATCTGGAAGGCGATTTCGAACCCGATCGCATCGTGTTCCAGCGCCGTGTGCATGCACAGGTGATGACGTATCTGGAGCAGGGCATTCCTGAACGTCCGGCGCGTTTTATTAAAGCATTACAAGATTATTACCAGACGCCGCCCTTAGCGGCAGCACAGTTCCCGTGGCCGGAAGATCTGTAAGGCCATATTTTCGAGAGAGGAAGAGAGATGATCGCGGAGTTTGAATCACGCATTCTGGCGTTAATAGATAACATGGTGGACCACGCCAGTGATGATGAGCTGTTCGCGGGCGGTTATCTGCGCGGCCACCTGACGCTGGCGGTGGCGGAGCTGGAGAGCGGCGATGACCATGCGCCGGAAACCCTGTACGGAAAAGTGACCACCAGTGTGCAAACCGCTATTCAGGCGGGAGAACTATCGCCGCGCGATCAGGCGCTGGTGCTCGGCATGTGGGAAAATCTCTATCAGCAGGCGAAAGCGCACTAAGCCGTCTTTTCCCTCTCCGCTCAGGAGAGGGAAAATATTCATCTCATTTCACCGCTTTACCCTTCAATAACTTTCTGACCCATAAACGATTCGGGTTCATTGCCGCCAGTGTTTCACCGTCCAGCGGGATCGGTTCATTGCTCATTTGTGATGCCAGAATTTCTGCCGCCAGCGGCGCGCTGCACAACCCGCGTGAACCCAGCGCACCCAACATAAACAGACCGTCATAGACGGGTGCGCTGATGGCTGTTTCGCCGTGTTCTGCGAGTGTGGCATAGGCGTTAAGCGTTGCGTCGTAATCCGCTACGTTACCAACCATCGGCAGGTGATCGCGCGTAGCGCAGCGCACGCCGCAGCGTGCATCGCCCGCGCTGACATCCACCGTTTTAGCCCATGACGCCTGCGGGAAGCAGTCAAGCAACCGCTGGCGGTTCTGCTGCTGATCGGCTTCGCTGTAGGCGGTTTCCTGCTGACCGCGATGATAACTTGCGCCAATACAGTGCTGCTGATTGTGCGGGTTTTGCGGTGTGAGATAGCCGTCATAACACAGCACCTGGCGCAACGGGCTGAGCTCAGGCGTGGTGGGAATATGGCTGACCTGGCCTGCCACCGGATACACCGGTAGCTTTTCCGTTTGCGTAAAGTGGGGAAGGCGATGGCCGTTGGCCAGCACCACAGCGGCATGCTGGCGTAACTGGCCGCCTTTGATATGCAACTGCCAGTGATTATCTTCAGACGTTAATTGCTCGACATCATAACCATAGTGCACCTGTAAACCCTGTTCACAAGCCAGCGCGAGGGCGGCCGCCGTGAGCTGCGCCGGGCAGAGCCAGCCGCCAGCCGGGTAAGTGATGCCACCGCAGCCGGTTTCCACGCCGCAGAGCGCATCGGCCTCATTTGCCTCAACGCGCCTGGCGAGTTCCGGCGGCAGATCCAGCGTCAGCATTTGATCGATTTTGTGTTGGCTTTTTTCATCCCAGCCGAGTTGGGTCACGCCGCACCACTGATGGTCGAACTCGACAGGAACCGCGTCGTACACGCGGCGGGCAAAGATAAAGGCTGCCGGGAAGAAGCGTGCCAGCGCCGGATCGTGGGCGCTGAGCAAAGGATAGAGTGCGCCCTGGCGGTTACCGGATGCGCCTTCGGCAGGGGCGTCATCGGCGCAATACAGTGTGACCTGCCAGCCGCGACGCAGCAACGCCAGTGATAACAGCGCGCTGGCGACACCGCCGCCAATTAACGCCACCTCGCGCTCCTCTGTGCCGCTGCGGGCAAACCACGGCGCGCGAACCGCTGGCGCTCGCGGGTTTTCCATCACCCCGGTGAGCATTTCGCGTTTGCGGCCAAAACCTTTGCTTTTGTGCATGGTAAACCCCGCTTCCTGCAGACCGCGCCGGACGAAACCCGCCGAGGTAAAGGTCGCCAGCGTGCCGCCTGGCCTTGCAAGGCGCGCCATTGCCTGAAACAGATTGGGTGTCCACATGTCCGGGTTTTTGGCAGGTGCAAACCCATCAAGAAACCAGGCGTCCACGCTCTGGTTGAGCGAATCATCCAGCGTATCGGTCAGTTCATTGATGTCGCCGAACCATAAATCGAGCGTCACACGACCGCCGTCCAGCAACAGGCGGTGGCAGCCGGCAAAAGGCAGTGGCCACTGCGCTTGCAGCTGTTCTGCCCAACTTGCCAGTTCCGGCCAGTGGGCATGCGCTTTGCGCAGATCGCCCTGGGTGAGCGGAAATTTTTCAAAACTGATGAAATGTAATCTTTCCAGGGTAGCGTCGGGGTTAACTGCGCGAAAGGCCGTGAACGCCTGCCAGAGGGTAAGAAAGTTCAGACCGGTGCCGAAACCGCTCTCCGCAACCACAAACAGCGGGCGCGGGTGATCCAAAAAACGCTGTTCAAGACGGTTGCCGCCGAGAAAAACATAACGTGTCTCTTCCAGTCCGTTATCATTAGAGAAGTAGACATCGTCAAAATCTCGGGAAACAGGTGTACCCTCAGCGTTGAATTCCAGGTTGGCGGATTGTATAGCGGTTTGTTTCACGTAAGTTACTCGTCCATCAAGCAGTGTCACGATCTTAACGGGGGACAAAGAAAGGCGCAAATTTCCTCAGAAATTGTCTGATCGGACTTGTTCGGCGTACAAGTGTACGCTATCTTGCGACTCGAAACTTAATTAGTGCGACTTTAGGGGTATTGAATGAAACGTGCAGTGATTACTGGCCTGGGCATCGTTTCCAGCATTGGTAACAACCAGCAGGAAGTCCTGGCATCCCTGCGTGAAGGACGCTCAGGGATCACATTCTCTCAGGAATTTAAAGATTCCGGCATGCGCAGCCACGTATGGGGTAACGTTAAACTGGACACCACTGGTTTGATTGACCGTAAAGTGGTTCGTTTCATGAACGATGCCTCTATCTATTCCTATCTCTCCATGCAGCAGGCGATTGAAGATGCTGGCCTGAAAGACGAGGTTTATCAGAACAACCCGCGCGTGGGCCTGATCGCAGGTTCTGGCGGTTCGTCTAAATCTCAAGTTTTCGGTGCTGATGCAATGCGCAGCCCGCGTGGTCTGAAAGCGGTTGGCCCGTATGTGGTCACCAAAGCGATGGCGTCTGCGGTTTCCGCGTGCCTTGCAACACCGTTTAAAATTCACGGCGTGAACTACTCGATCAGCTCCGCGTGTGCGACTTCCGCCCACTGTATCGGTAACGCGGTAGAGCAGATCCAACTGGGTAAACAGGACATCGTTTTTGCCGGCGGCGGCGAAGAGCTGTGCTGGGAAATGGCTTGCGAATTCGACGCAATGGGCGCGCTCTCGACCAAATACAACGACACGCCGGAAAAAGCGTCCCGTACTTACGATAAAAACCGTGACGGTTTCGTTATCGCAGGCGGCGGCGGTATGGTGGTGGTTGAAGAGCTGGAGCACGCGCTGGCGCGCGGCGCGCACATTTATGCGGAAATTGTTGGCTACGGCGCGACCTCCGATGGTGCAGATATGGTAGCGCCGTCAGGCGAAGGCGCAGTGCGCTGCATGAAGATGGCGATGCACGGCGTTGATACCCCGATCGACTATCTGAACTCCCACGGCACTTCCACGCCGGTCGGCGATGTGAAAGAACTGGGTGCCATTCGCGAAGTGTTTGGCAACAACAGCCCGGCGATTTCCGCGACCAAAGCGATGACCGGTCACTCTCTGGGTGCCGCAGGCGTTCAGGAAGCGATTTACTCTCTGCTGATGCTGGAGCACGGCTTTATCGCCCCGAGCATTAACGTGGAAGAACTCGATGAGCAGGCTGAAGGTCTGAACATCGTCACTAAACCGATGGATGCGACATTAACTACCGTGATGTCTAATAGCTTCGGTTTTGGCGGCACGAACGCCACGCTGGTGATGCGCAAACTGAAATAAGTTTGTCTTACCGCGAGAAGGGGAGCCTGAGGCTCCCTTTTTTATTGCCAGCTTAAAATTCCTCTCTTGCGGGTACAGCAACGGGTTTTGATTGCCTTTGAATTTCCATCTTACCGAACGGGCAGAGGCTGTTTTTTTAAGGTTTCTGGCATGCGCTCAGGCGACGAAAACCATTCCGCTTTTATTCCGGGGACTTTTACGCGTTGACAACCCGCTATGTTGAAAGGCAAACTCCACCCGCAACATTATCCCTGCGATAATGCGTAAGCGTTTAACGTTAACCAACGCGCCTTAATCCTGAAACTCAGGTAGAGGGGGCGTGGTACTTCCGAATCCCGCCTTACTCTGCGTTATGGAGTAATGCATGTCTGCAGAATCACAATCTGTTCGTTCTTCTTCAGCAAATGTCTCGCTGTTTCGCATCGCTTTCGCGGTGTTTCTCACCTATATGACCGTTGGGCTGCCGCTACCGGTTATTCCGCTGTTTGTTCATCAGCAGCTCGGCTACGGCAACACGATGGTCGGTATCGCGGTCGGAATTCAGTTTCTTGCGACTGTCTTAACGCGCGGCTACGCCGGGCGGCTGGCGGATCAGTTCGGCGCTAAACGCTCGGCGTTGCAGGGGATGTTTGCCTGTGCGTTAGCCGGTGTGGCATGGCTTTTGGCCGCGTTACTACCGGTTGAACCGATAGCGAAATTTGCGCTACTGGTGGTAGGGCGTTTAATTCTCGGGTTTGGTGAAAGCCAGTTACTGACCGGAACGCTGACCTGGGGCATGGGGCTGGTTGGTCCGGCGCGTTCCGGCAAAGTGATGTCATGGAACGGGATGGCGATTTATGGTGCGCTGGCGGCCGGTGCGCCGCTGGGGTTATTGATCCACAGCCAGTTTGGTTTTGCTGCGCTTGCCGCGACCACTATCGCGTTACCGTTTGTTGCCTGGGCGTTTAACGGCAGCGTGCGCAAAGTACCGGCACATCCTGGTGAGCGTCCGTCGCTGTGGAGTGTGGTTGGGCTTATCTGGCAGCCGGGGCTTGGGCTGGCGTTACAGGGCGTCGGCTTTGCGGTGATCGGCACTTTTGTTTCGCTCTATTTCGCCAGTAACGGCTGGCCGATGGCGGGCTTTACCTTGACCGCCTTTGGCGGTGCATTTGTATTGATGCGTATTCTGTTTGGCTGGATGCCGGACCGTTTTGGCGGCGTGCGGGTAGCGATAGCCTCGCTGATAGTTGAAACCATCGGTCTGTTGCTACTGTGGCAGGCGCACGAGGCATGGACGGCGCTACTTGGCGCGGCGCTAACCGGTTGCGGTTGTTCATTGATCTTCCCGGCGCTCGGTGTGGAAGTGGTAAAACGCGTGCCGCCGCAGGTGCGCGGTACGGCGCTTGGCGGTTATGCGGCGTTTCAGGATATCTCGTATGCCTTTACCGGCCCGTTGACCGGCCTGCTGGCAACCTCGCTCGGCTACCCGTCGGTGTTTCTCGCCGGAGCTATTTCGGCGGTGACCGGGATTATCGTGACGTTAATCGCTTTCCGCTCACGTAAATAGCGCAGAAAACCGCAGCAATAAAACTCTTTGCAACCGGTTTCACAAAACAAGCCCGCGATGATGTCATGTCCTCGCGGGCTTGTTTATCCTTTGTTCACCATTGAGCGAAAGGAGAGAGATATGCCTGGGTTTAAAGCGGATTTTTTATGGGGTGGCGCCGTTGCCGCGCATCAGCTGGAAGGCGGCTGGCAGGAGGGCGGTAAAGGCGTGAGTGTTGCCGATGTGATGACCGCCGGCGCGCACGGCGTACCGCGTGAAATTACCGACGGCGTGCTGCCCGGTAAAAATTATCCCAACCATGATGCCATCGATTTTTACCATCGCTACAAAGACGACATTAAGCTGTTTGCCGAGCTGGGTTTTAAATGTTTTCGCACCTCCATTGCCTGGACGCGTATTTTCCCGAAAGGCGACGAGCTGGAGCCAAACGAAGCCGGGTTGCAATTCTATGACGATCTGTTCGACGAATGCCTGAAGTACAACATTGAGCCGGTGATCACCCTTTCCCATTTCGAAATGCCTTATCACCTCGTCACCGAATATGGCGGCTGGCGCAACCGTAAACTCATCGACTTTTTTGTCCGCTTCGCCAATGCCGTTTTCACCCGCTATCGCAGCAAGGTGAAATACTGGATGACGTTTAACGAAATCAATAATCAGGCCAACTACCACGAAGATTTCGCGCCGTTTACGAACTCCGGCGTGAAGTACCAACCCGGCGAAGATCGCGAAGTGATTATGTATCAGGCGGCGCACTATGAGCTGGTGGCGAGTGCGCTGGCGGTAGAAGCCGGACATAAAATCAACCCGGACTTCAAAATTGGCTGCATGATCGCCATGTGTCCAATCTATCCGTTAACCTGTGCGCCGGACGACATGATGATGTCGGTGGTGGCGATGCATCGCCGCTACTGGTTTACCGATGTGCATGTGCGTGGTTATTACCCGCAGCATCTGCTCAACTACTTCGCTCGCCGCGGTTTCAAACTCGACATTACCGACGAGGATTTGCAGATCCTCACGCGCGGCCGCGTCGACTATATCGGCTTCAGTTACTACATGTCCTTCGTCACCAAAGCGAAAGAGGACAACCCGCAACTGGATTACGACGAAACCAAAAGCCTGGTGCCGAACCCGTATGTCAAAGCGTCAGACTGGGGCTGGCAAATCGACCCGGTTGGTCTGCGTTACTCCCTGAACTACTTCTACGACATGTATCAGTTGCCGCTGTTTGTGGTGGAAAACGGTTTTGGCGCGATTGATAAGCCTGAAAGTGACGGTGTGGTGAATGACCAGTACCGCATTGACTATATGCGTGACCATATCCGCGAGATGAAAAAAGCGGTAGTGGAAGATGGCGTTGATTTAATGGGCTACACACCGTGGGGTTGCATCGATCTGGTTTCGGCGGGCACTGGCGAAATGAAGAAACGTTACGGCTTAATCTACGTCGATAAAGACAATGATGGCAACGGCACGCTGGCGCGCAGCCGCAAGAAATCGTTCTGGTGGTATCAGGACGTTATCAAACACAACGGTGACAATCTGTAAAAGCGAATCCCCTCCAGCAGAGGGGATTGTTTTAACTGAGTAGCCAGAAAAGAAACGCCACGATCAGCAGGGCGATAAAGAAGAAACCTGGACGGGTGGAAATCGCTTTTACCGTCTCGACAATTGGTGCCACAAACGGGCTGTAAATCGGCTGGATATCGCGCACCTCAATCATCCCCGACGCCCGTTCGGTGCGGCGTAAGAACACATGATTCAGAATATCCTGCACCTGGGCGGTGGTTAACACCGTCTGCGACGTCGCTTGCCATGTCTGCTGCGCGTACTCGGTGATGCTGCGCATCTCGTTGTTATCCAGCGGCTGCTTCAGCACCGTCTGGATAACATGCAGCGTTGGCGCGGGATGCGTGCTCAATGTCTGACGCGCCTGTAGCCACGTCATCAGCGGCGTAAAATGTTTCGCCGGGATCAGCTCGCCGCTTTTCACGCCGGAGAGTTCCAGCATCGATTGCCAGATAAGTTTGCCGGATTCGCCGGTGGCCGCCGTCAGTTTGATAACCGCCTGGTTGAGCGAGTTATGCTCTGCGGGCAGCAGCGGGCGCTCGGTGGAAGGGCGCTGCTGCGGCTGCGGAATGGTTATCTGGTTGTTTTGCAGCATCGTCAGCACCGTTTTCAACTGCTGCGGTGTCAGCTGGCTGAGCGCTGTCTGCCCGAACTGCTGGCGAATAAAATCACTCACCGCCTGGCGATTATTCCCCTGGCTTAACAGCTCCGTCAGCTGTGACACCATCTGGCGAGTGGTGTGATTTTGCGTGGCCGTTTCTACGCGCTGGTTGAGATTCTGTTCCGCCGCCGGAAAATGGCGGGAAAGCAGCGGCGTGTCGTTCTTCAGCCCTAAATCATGCTTAACGCCCGCCCAGACTTCCGCGCTCTGCTGTTGGGTCAGCGCAATCAGGCGAATAACCAGACGCTCAAGCACGGTGCGCTGCATCGTTGATAACGGTTGCTCGCCGATAGTATTGGCGGTCTGAGCTGGCTCTTGCCCGGGAGGGCGCGCGGGGGCACCCTGAATGGGTTGAATCATGGTTTCCTCTTACTCTCGCGTGGCGGTGGCGGCATTGCGGGTATGCCCGGCCGCGAGATTATGGCACACTTGCGCGCTCAACTCCCGTTCTCAAACAGGTACTGAAGCGTGAAAATCCTTGTTGATGAAAATATGCCGTATGCCCGCGATCTTTTTAGTCGCCTTGGTGAGGTAAAAGCGGTTCCCGGTCGCCCGATTCCCGTGGCGGAACTGGCCGATGCGGACGCCTTAATGGTGCGCTCTGTCACGAAGGTGAATGAGGGTTTATTACAGGGCACGGGGATCAAATTTGTCGGCACGGCGACAGCAGGCACCGACCATGTTGATGAGGCGTTTTTGCGCCAGGCGGGCATTGCTTTTTCCGCCGCACCTGGCTGCAACGCGATTGCGGTCGTCGAATATGTGTTCTCCTCGCTGCTGATGCTGGCGGAGCGTGACGGCTTTGCATTGCAGGATCGCACCGTCGGTATCGTGGGTGTCGGTAACGTAGGGGGGCGCTTACAGGCGCGACTGGAAGCATTCGGTGTTCGTACATTGTTGTGCGATCCGCCGCGCGCCGATCGTGGCGATGACGGGGATTTCCGCAGCCTGGATGAACTGGTGCGTGAAGCCGATGTGCTGACATTCCATACGCCGCTGTTTAAAAACGGGCCGTATAAAACGCTGCACCTGGTGGATGATGCGCTGCTTTCGCGCCTGAAGCCTGGCACTATTCTGATAAATGCCTGTCGTGGGCCGGTAGTCGATAACGCCGCACTGCTGCAACGTTTGCAGGCCGGACAAGCGCTGAGTGTGGTGCTGGATGTCTGGGAGCCGGAGCCGGACCTGAATGTCGATTTGCTTAACCTCGTCGATATCGGGACGGCGCATATCGCCGGTTACACGCTGGAAGGCAAAGCGCGCGGCACTACGCAGGTATTTGAAGCCTTTAGCGATTTTCTCGGCAAGCGTCAGCAAGTGGCGCTGGACACGCTGCTGCCCGCGCCGGAGTTCGGTCGCATCACACTGCATGGCGCGCTTGATCAGTCAACGCTAAAAAGGCTGGTGCATTTGGTGTATGATGTGCGCCGCGACGATGCGCTGCTGCGAAAAGTAGCGGGCACGCCGGGTGAATTTGATAAGCTGCGCAAAAATTATCTTGAGCGCCGCGAATGGTCATCGCTGTATGTGCAGTGCGATGACGCCAGCGCCGCCGCGCTGCTGCAAAAGCTTGGTTTCAACGCCACGCATAACCCGGCACGTTAATGTCATCTTAATGCTCCCTGCCGAATAGTGCGGCGGGGACGCTTTTTTCCTGGAGTAAATCACCATGTCTGAAGGCTGGAATATTGCCGTTCTCGGCGCCACGGGCGCTGTCGGAGAAGCCTTGCTCGAAACGTTAGCGGAGCGCCAGTTCCCGGTTGGCGAAGTGTATGCGCTGGCCAGCAGCGAAAGCGCCGGTGAAAACCTGCGTTTTGCCGGTAAAACCGTGCGTGTGGAAGATGCCGCCGGGTTTGACTGGACGCAGGCGCAACTGGCCTTTTTCGTCGCGGGAGCGCAGGCGTCGGCGACCTATATTGAAGAGGCGACCAACGCCGGGTGCCTGGTGATCGACACCAGCGGTCTGTTTGCTCTGGAGCCGGATGTGCCGCTGGT
This sequence comes from Kosakonia pseudosacchari, assembly GCF_015167415.1. Taxonomy (NCBI): domain Bacteria; kingdom Pseudomonadati; phylum Pseudomonadota; class Gammaproteobacteria; order Enterobacterales; family Enterobacteriaceae; genus Kosakonia; species Kosakonia pseudosacchari. The sequence continues at coordinate 3,359,647 of NZ_CP063425.1, read as the reverse complement.
GATGCCGGATGTTAACCCGTTTGTACTGGCGGATTACCGTAATCGCAACATCATTGCCGTGCCGGACAGCCTCACCAGCCAGTTGCTGGCGGCGCTGAAACCGCTGATTGATGAAGGTGGCTTATCACGCGTCAGCGTAACGTGCTTGCTGTCCGCTTCCCGCAATGGCAAGCAAGCGGTGGACGCGCTGGCCGGGCAGAGCGCCAAGCTGCTAAACGGTATCCCGATTGACGACGATGACTATTTTGGCCGCCAGTTGGCGTTCAACATGCTGCCGCTGCTGCCAGACAGCGAAGGCAGCGTGCGCGAAGAGCGGGTTCTCATCGATCAAATGCGCAAAATTTTGCAGGACGAAGGGCTGATGATCTCGGCGAATTTCGTACAGTCACCGGTGTTTTACGGCCACGCGCAGATGGTGAGCTTCGAAGCGATTCGTCCGCTGGCGGCGGAAGAGGCGCGCGACGCGTTCAGCCGCTTTGAAGATATCGCTCTCTCTGAGGCGGGTGATTTCCCGACGCAGGTCGGCGATGCCTCTGGTCAGACGCACCTTTCTGTCGGTTGCGTGCGTAACGATTATGGTATGCCGGAGCAGGTGCAGTTCTGGTCGGTTGCCGATAACGTGCGTTTTGGCGGTGCGCTGATGGCGGTGAAAGTCGCTGAAAAATTGGTTCAGGAGTATCTGTACTGATGCAGGACGAGCTGAAAGCGGCGGTCTACAAAATCGCGCTTGGCATTGAGTATGACGGCAGCAAGTATTACGGCTGGCAGCGTCAGCAGGAAGTACGCAGCGTGCAGGAGAAGCTGGAGAAAGCGCTCTCGCAGGTGGCCAACGAGCCCATTAACGTGTTCTGCGCCGGGCGTACCGACGCAGGCGTACACGCGACCGGGCAGGTGGTGCATTTTGAAACCACGGCGCTGCGCAAAGACGCCGCCTGGACGCTGGGTGTAAATGCGAATTTGCCTGGTGACATCGCGGTACGTTGGGTCAAAGATGTCCCGGATGATTTTCATGCGCGTTTTAGCGCCACGGCTCGCCGTTACCGCTACGTCATCTACAATCATCGCTTACGCCCGGCGGTGCTCGGTCATGGTGTGACGCACTATCATCAGCCGCTGGACGCTGAGCGCATGCACCGTGCGGCGCAGTGCCTGCTTGGTGAAAACGACTTTACGTCGTTTCGCGCGGTGCAGTGCCAGTCGCGTACCCCGTGGCGCAACCTGATGCATATCAACGTCAGTCGTCACGGCGCTTATATTGTGGTTGATATCAAAGCCAATGCCTTTGTACATCATATGGTCAGGAATATTGTCGGTAGCCTGATGGAAGTAGGCGCCCACAACCAGCCGGAGAGCTGGATAGCAGAGTTGCTGGCGGTAAAGGACAGAACGCTGGCGGCAGCAACGGCGAAAGCGGAAGGGCTCTATCTGGTGTCGGTGGATTATCCTGCGCGCTTTGAGCTTCCCGCTGCGCCAATGGGCCCGCTGTTCCTGGCGGACTAGTCGCATTTTAAAAAGGCATAACCAGACATGGACTTAATTCACTTCCTTATTGATTTCATCCTGCATATTGATGTGCACCTGGCGGAGCTGGTAGCGCAATACGGCATCTGGGTTTACGCCATTCTGTTCCTGATCCTGTTTTGCGAAACCGGTCTGGTGGTCACCCCGTTTTTGCCGGGTGATTCGCTGCTGTTTGTCGCCGGTGCGCTGGCATCGCTTGGCACCAACGATTTGAATGTCCATATGATGGTGGTGCTGATGTTGATCGCCGCGATTGCGGGTGATGCGGTGAATTACACCATTGGACGTTTGTTTGGTGAGCGTTTATTCAGCAATCCGGATTCAAAGATTTTCCGTCGCAGCTATCTCGATAAAACGCATCAGTTTTATGAGAAGCACGGGGGGAAAACGATTATCCTGGCGCGTTTTGTCCCGATCGTGCGTACTTTTGCGCCTTTTGTCGCCGGCATGGGGCATATGTCCTATCGTCATTTCGCGCTGTTCAACGTGGCTGGCGCGCTGCTGTGGGTGTTACTGTTCACCTACGCAGGCTATTTCTTTGGCACCATTCCCGCTATTCAGGAGAATCTTAAGCTGCTGATTGTGGGAATTATCGTGGTGTCTATACTTCCCGGAGTGTTTGAAGTTATTCGTCATCGTCGCGCCGCATCGCGACAGGCAAAATAAGAAGTCAGTGGCGGTTCGACCACTTTTTTATCCCAAGTTGCGAACCGTTATGTTTTAATGTGCACCATTTATGGGCTACCAGGTTCATGTATAAAGGTTATCAATGAGCTGGATTGAAAGAATTAAGAGCAACATTACCCCCACCCGTAAGGCGAGCATTCCTGAAGGCGTGTGGACAAAATGCGACAGCTGCGGCCAGGTGCTGTATCGCGCCGAGCTGGAGCGTAACCTTGAGGTCTGCCCGAAATGTGACCACCACATGCGGATGTCAGCGCGTAACCGCCTGCATAGCCTGCTGGATGAAGGTTCACTGGTAGAACTGGGTAGCGAACTTGAGCCGAAAGATGTGCTGAAGTTCCGCGACTCCAAAAAATACAAAGACCGTCTGGCGACAGCGCAGAAGGAAACCGGCGAGAAAGACGCGCTGGTGGTGATGAAAGGCACGCTGCATGGCATGCCGGTTGTTGCGGCGGCGTTTGAGTTTTCCTTTATGGGCGGCTCCATGGGTTCGGTTGTCGGTGCACGTTTTGTGCGCGCGGTCGAGCAGGCGCTGGAAGACAACTGCCCGCTGATCTGCTTCTCCGCTTCCGGCGGTGCGCGTATGCAGGAAGCGCTGATGTCATTAATGCAGATGGCGAAAACCTCTGCGGCGCTGGCGAAAATGCAGGAGCGCGGTCTGCCGTATATCTCCGTGCTGACCGACCCGACCATGGGCGGCGTCTCCGCAAGCTTCGCGATGCTGGGCGATCTGAACATCGCTGAACCGAAGGCGTTGATTGGTTTTGCCGGTCCGCGCGTTATCGAGCAGACCGTGCGTGAAAAACTGCCGCCGGGCTTCCAGCGCAGTGAGTTCCTGATTGAAAAAGGCGCAATCGATATGATTATCCGCCGCCCGGAACTGCGCCTTAAACTGGCGCGTATTCTGGCGAAGCTGATGAATCTGCCGGCGCCGGAACCGGAAGCTACGCTGACGGGCACGGTGATGCCGTCACCGACCGATCAGGAAGGCGAAGCCTGATAATACCGAAGGGCAGAGCCAACAGGCTCTGCCCTTTTGCTTTTCAAACCGTACATTATTAACGGGCACCATGGACACAAAACGCATTCCGCAAGCCACGTCGCCCCTGGCCGCGTGGCTTTCTTATCTGGAAAACCTGCACAGTAAAACCATCGATTTGGGCCTTGAGCGCGTAAGCCAGGTGGCGGCGCGTCTTGATGTGCTTCGTCCCGCGCCGTTTGTCTTTACCGTTGCCGGAACCAATGGCAAAGGCACGACCTGCCGCACACTGGAATCCATCCTGCTGGCTGCGGGTTATCGCGTCGGCGTTTACAGTTCGCCACATCTGGTGCGTTACACCGAACGCGTGCGCGTACAGGGTGATGAGCTGGCCGAAAGCGCGCATACCCACTCGTTTGCCGAAATTGAAGCTGTGCGTGGCGATATTTCACTAAGTTATTTTGAATACGGCACGCTGTCGGCGCTGTGGCTGTTTAAACAGGCGCAGCTCGATGTGGTGATTCTGGAAGTCGGCCTTGGTGGTCGCCTGGATGCGACCAATCTGGTCGATGCCGATGTCGCGGTTGTCACCAGCATTGCGCTTGATCATACCGACTGGCTGGGGCCGGATCGAGAAAGCATCGGCCGCGAAAAAGCGGGGATCTTTCGCGCCGGGAAACCGGCGGTGGTAGGCGAACCCGACATGCCACACACCATTGCCGACGTGGCGCAGGAAAAAGGCGCGCATCTGCTGCGTCGCGGCGTGGACTGGCAGTATGACGTGGGCGCTGATAGCTGGCGTTTTCGCGATGCGCAGGGTGAGTTAAACGGATTGCCGCTACCGCAGGTGCCGCAGCCGAATGCCGCGACGGCGTTGGCTGCGCTGCGCGCCAGCAAACTGGCGGTGAGTGAGCAGGCTATCCGCGACGGCATCGCCGGGGCGATTTTACCCGGACGCTTCCAGATTGTGAGCGAGTCGCCGCGTCTTATCCTCGATGTCGCGCATAATCCTCACGCGGCGGGCTATCTTGCCGGGCGTCTTTCCGCGCAGCCGAAAACCGGGCGCGTGCTGGCGGTGATTGGCATGCTGCATGACAAAGACATCGCCGGAACGCTTGCCTGTCTGGAGCCGGTGGTCGATAGCTGGTATTGTGCCCCTCTGGAAGGGCCGCGCGGTGCGACAGCGGAACAACTGCTGGCGCATCTGCAAACCGGCCATGCATGGCCGGATGTCGCGCAGGCCTGGCAGGCGGCAATGGCGGACGCCGACGCCTGCGATACCGTGCTGGTGTGTGGCTCGTTCCACACGGTGGCGCATGTCATGGAAGCGATGGAAAAAGCGGGGAGAACCGGTGGCAAGTAAGTTTCAGAACCGTTTGATGGGTACCATTGTGCTGGTCGCGCTCGGGGTGATTATTCTTCCCGGGCTGCTCGACGGGCAGAAAAAGCATTACCAGGATGAGTTTGCGGCCATTCCGCTGGTGCCGAAACCCGGCGATCGCGATGAGCCCGATATGATGCCTGCGGCAACGCAAGCGTTACCGGCGCAGCCGCCGGAAGGGGCTGCGGAGGAGGTGCGCGCCGGGAATGCGGCAGCGCCATCGCTGGATTCGTCGCGCCTGGCGGTGAACGGCAGCCCGGACCCGGAAGTGACCAGTCCGCCGGTGGAGCAGCCAAAGCCAAAACCGGTTGAGAAGCCGCAGCCAAAACCGCAGCCGCAGGCGCAACCACCAGCCGCGCGTGAGCAGCAGACAGCGGCCAGCGACGCGCCGGCGAAAGCGCAGGAAGATAAATCCGCGCCGACCGGTAAAGCGTATGTGGTGCAACTGGGCGCGCTGAAAAATGCCGATAAAGTGAATGAAGTGGTGGGCAAATTGCGTGGCGCGGGATATCGCGTTTACACGTCGCCGACAACCCCGGTTCAGGGTAAAATTACCCGCATTCTGGTGGGACCGGATGCATCACGGGACAAGCTAAAAGATTCGCTCGGTGAGCTTAAACAGATTTCAGGCTTAAGCGGCGTCGTCATGAACTATAGCGCGAATTAATAGCTAAACCTTACCTCACTTTGTGATGTAAGAGGGCAGGGAAAGCCATTAATTAACACGCCCGAAGAGGCCAAAGTTCCGATGGCGTTGAATATTTTTTCAGCGCCATTTTTATTTCCGCGCGGGAAGGAAATCCCTACGCAAACGTTTTCTTTTTCTGTTAGAATGCGCCCCGAACTGGACGACAGGGCGTAAAATCGTGGGACACATATGGTCTGGATTGATTACGCCATCATTGCGGTGATTGGTTTTTCTTGTCTGGTAAGCCTGATCCGCGGCTTTGTTCGTGAAGCGTTATCGCTGGTGACATGGGGCTGTGCTTTCTTTGTTGCCAGTCATTACTACACTTACCTGTCTGTCTGGTTCACGGGCTTTGAAGATGAACTGGTGCGCAATGGCATCGCCATCGCGGTCCTGTTTATCGCGACGCTGATTGTTGGCGCTATCGTTAACTATGTGATCGGTGCGCTGGTGGAGAAAACCGGCCTGTCGGGTACTGACAGGGTGTTGGGGATCTGTTTTGGCGCGCTACGCGGCGTGCTGATCGTCGCCGCCATTCTGTTCTTTCTGGATACCTTTACAGGCCTGTCAAAAAGCGAAGACTGGCAGAAGTCGCAGCTTATCCCGCAATTCAGCTTCATTATCAGGTGGTTCTTTGACTATCTGCAAAGCTCGTCGAGTTTCTTGCCCAGGGTATAAACCCTGAGATGTGGCTTAGAGTTTGGTGTATTAGGCTATTTTACTCGCCATTTTGAACCTGGGCAGTGCTCACAATCCTCGCGTACTACGTGTACGCTCCGGTTGTTGCGCGCTGTCCGTGTTCAGACTGTCTTCGACAATTACGCCTACTAAACCAAACTCTTAACGAGGAAAAGACGTATGTGCGGTATTGTCGGTATCGCCGGTTTTATGCCGGTAAACCAGTCGATTTATGACGCGTTGACGGTGCTTCAGCACCGTGGGCAGGATGCTGCGGGCATCATCACTATTGATGCCAATAACTGTTTCCGTCTGCGTAAAGCGAACGGCATGGTGAGTGATGTATTTGAAGCCCGCCATATGCAGCGTATGCAGGGCAATATGGGTATTGGTCACGTACGTTATCCCACGGCGGGCAGCTCCAGCGCTTCAGAAGCGCAGCCTTTTTACGTTAACTCCCCGTACGGTATTACGCTTGCGCACAACGGCAATCTGACCAACGCGCACGAGCTACGTAAAAAGCTGTTCGAAGAGAAGCGTCGCCACATTAATACCACTTCTGATTCTGAAATCCTGCTCAATATCTTTGCCAGCGAGCTGGATAACTTCCGCCACTATCCGCTGGAAGCAGACAACATTTTTGCCGCCATTGCCGCCACCAACCGCCAGATCCGCGGTGCGTACGCTTGTGTGGCGATGATCATCGGTCACGGCATGGTTGCGTTCCGCGACCCGAATGGTATCCGCCCGCTGGTACTTGGTAAGCGTGAGATTGGCGATGGCCGCACCGAATATATGGTCGCTTCTGAAAGCGTGGCGCTGGATACGCTGGGCTTCGAATTCCTGCGTGATATCGCGCCGGGCGAAGCGGTGTATATCACTGAAAAAGGCCAGTTGTTCAGCCGTCAGTGCGCGGACAACCCGGTCAGCAACCCGTGCCTGTTCGAGTACGTTTACTTTGCGCGCCCGGACTCGTTCATCGACAAAATTTCCGTCTACAGCGCGCGTGTCAACATGGGCACCAAGCTTGGCGAAAAAATTGCCCGCGAATGGGAAGATCTGGACATCGACGTGGTGATTCCGATTCCGGAAACCTCCTGCGATATCGCACTGGAAATCGCCCGTATTCTCGGCAAACCGTACCGCCAGGGTTTTGTGAAAAACCGCTATGTTGGCCGCACCTTTATCATGCCGGGGCAGCAGTTACGCCGTAAGTCTGTGCGCCGCAAACTGAACGCCAACCGCGCCGAGTTCCGCGATAAGAACGTGCTGCTGGTGGATGACTCTATCGTTCGTGGCACCACTTCTGAGCAGATTATCGAGATGGCGCGTGAAGCGGGCGCGAAGAAGGTCTATCTCGCTTCTGCCGCCCCGGAAATTCGCTTCCCGAACGTCTATGGTATCGATATGCCAACGGCAAATGAGCTGATTGCACACGGTCGTGAAGTGGACGAAATCCGCCAGATCATCGGCGCTGACGGGCTGATTTTCCAGGATCTGAACGATTTGATTGATGCGGTGCGCGCCGAAAACCCGGATATTCAGCAGTTTGAATGCTCGGTATTTAACGGTGTCTACGTCACCAAAGACGTCGATCAGCAGTACCTCGATTATCTCGACTCCCTGCGTAATGATGATGCCAAAGCGGTGCAGCTTCAGAACGAAGTGGAAAGTTTAGAGATGCATAACGAAGGTTAATCCTTCTGCGCCCCTCGCTCTGAGGGGCACAATCTGTTGCAACGCCCTCTATAATCAGGCAAAGTTCGTGCGTGTAAAAAGGGGCAACAATCATGAAACGACTCATTGTGGGGATCTCTGGTGCCAGCGGCGCGATCTACGGCGTGCGCCTGCTACAGGTGTTGCGTGACGTGGCGGAGGTAGAAACCCATCTGGTCATGAGTCAGGCCGCCCGCCAGACCCTTGCTCTGGAAACCGACTACTCACTACGCGATGTGCAGTCACTGGCGAACGTGGTGCACGATGCGCGCGATATCGCTGCCAGTATCTCTTCCGGCTCGTTTAAAACCGCAGGTATGGTGATTTTGCCGTGCTCAATCAAAACCCTTTCCGGCATTGTGCACAGTTATACCGACAGCCTGCTGTCTCGTGCGGCGGATGTGGTGCTCAAAGAGCGCAGACCGCTGGTGCTGTGCGTACGTGAAACGCCGTTGCATCTCGGGCACTTGCGTTTGATGACGCAAGCGGCGGAACTGGGTGCCGTGATTATGCCGCCGGTTCCGGCGTTTTATCATCGCCCGCAGAGTTTGCAGGAGGTGGTTGATCAGACCGTCAACCGCGTGCTGGATCAGTTCGATATTGAATTACCGCACGACCTTTTTACCCGCTGGCAAGGGAGCGATGTCGCAAAATAGTGCGTGGCTTACCGTCATGCGCTTTTTTGGGGCAATTCTGCAAGCGCGATCATATCCTCAACATTTAATCCTCTTTTCGCTGCGTTAGCACTGCGGTTCGTTCAGCAGAGCTGCTATCTTTCATCATTAAGTAAGTTTGCAACGTTTTATTAACATATTTAACGCGGTGTTTTTTAACACCCGGGAAAGTGGCATAAGACGTGCAAGGTAACTGTCAGCAACACACAACACAACGTAATACAAAATAAAAACAGAACACTTGAGGGTAATGTATGAAGAAGACGGTTCTCGCTCTGTCTTTACTGCTGGGCCTGTCGGCGACGGCCAGCGTTTATGCAGCGCTTCCCCAGACGGTACGCATCGGTACGGATGCGACCTACGCGCCGTTCTCATCGAAAGATGCGAAAGGGAACTTTGTAGGTTTTGATATCGATCTTGGCAATGAAATGTGCAAGCGCATTCATGTGAAATGCACCTGGGTAGGCAGCGATTTTGACGCGCTGATCCCATCCCTGAAAGCGAAGAAAATCGATGCCATCATCTCTTCTCTGTCGATTACCGAAAAACGTCAGCAGGAGATCGCCTTCTCTGACAAGCTCTACGCCGCAGATTCCCGCCTGATTGCCGCCAAAGGCTCGCCGATTCAACCGACGCTGGAATCACTGAAAGGCAAGCATGTTGGCGTCCTGCAAGGCTCGACGCAGGAAGGTTACGCCAACGACAACTGGCGCAGCAAAGGCATCGATGTGGTGGCTTATCAGAACCAGGATCTGATTTATTCTGACCTCGCAGCAGGTCGTCTGGACGCCGCGTTCCAGGATGAAGTCGCCGCCAGCGAAGGCTTCCTGAAACAGCCCGCCGGGAAAGATTTTGCGTTTGCTGGCCCGTCAGTAAAAGACAAAAAATACTTTGGTGATGGCACCGGTATCGGCTTACGCAAAGATGATACCGAGCTGAAAGCCGCCTTCGATAAAGCGTTTGCCGAACTGCGCAAAGACGGCACCTACGACAAACTCGCCAAGAAATACTTCGACTTTAACGTCTACGGCGATTAAGACTGGCTGACCCGCTGTGCGGGTCAAAAGGGAAACCTGCGCCATGCCGGGATATCGGCATGGTGCAGAGATACGGTGGATGCTCCAGAATAGTGCATTTAATGCTCCGTGGTGGTGCATAAGTGCATAGTTAAGCATCCAGAATGCAAATTAAAGCCATTGTACAGCCATAATTTTTTGCCTTAACGGGGCATAAAGTGGCACGATAGCGGCACCGTATTGTGATGAGAATTCCCTTAGGGAAGACAGTCTGTTGAGGATAATGATGAAAAAATTGGTGTTATCTCTTTCTCTGGTGCTCGCTTTCTCCAGCGTTTCCAATGTGTTTGCCGCCATTCCGCAAAAATTACGTATCGGTACCGATCCCACCTATGCGCCTTTCGAATCGAAGAATGCGCAGGGGGAATTAGTGGGTTTTGATATCGATCTGGCAAAAGAGCTCTGTAAACGCATTAATACGCAATGTGTGTTTATCGAAAACCCACTCGACGCGCTGATCCCGTCGCTGAAAGCGAAAAAAATCGACGCCATTATGTCGTCGCTCTCTATTACGGAAAAACGTCAGCAGGAAATTGATTTTACCGACAAGCTCTACGCGGCGGATTCCCGCCTGGTGGTGGCGAAAGATTCTGATGTTCAGCCGGAGCTGGACAAACTGAAAGGCAAACGCATTGGCGTGCTGCAAGGCACCACGCAGGAAACCTACGGCAACGTCCATTGGGCGCCGAAAGGCGTAGAAATTGTCTCCTATCAGGGGCAGGACAATATTTACTCCGACCTGACTGCGGGCCGTATCGACGCGGCGTTTCAGGATGAAGTGGCTGCCAGCGAAGGTTTCCTGAAAACCCCGCAAGGCAAAGCCTATAAATTTGGTGGTCCTTCCATCAAAGACGAAAAACTGTTTGGCGTCGGTACCGGTATGGGCGTGCGTAAAGGTGATACCGAACTGCGCGACGCGCTGAATAAAGCCTTTGCAGAGATGCGTGCTGACGGGACTTACGAAAAGCTGGCGAAGAAATACTTTGATTTTGATGTTTACGGTGGTTAATACCACGCGTGATTAACGTGCGGCCCCTCCCGCTGTGGGAGGGGAAGAGACACGGCAACACCACACACGACAGGACTGGCTGCATGCTGTACGGGTTTTCTCAAGTCATTTTACAAGGCGCGCTGGTCACGCTGGAGCTGGCTCTCAGCTCCGTGGTGCTGGCAGTGCTGATTGGCCTTGCGGGCGCGGGCGCGAAGCTCTCGAAAAACCGGCTTCTCGCGCTGATATTTGAAGGCTATACCACGCTTATTCGCGGTGTGCCGGATCTGGTGCTGATGCTGCTTATTTTTTACGGCCTGCAAATTGCGCTCAATGGCATTACCGATGCGTTGGGCATGGAGCAGCTGGATATTGATCCGATGGTGGCGGGTATCATCACGCTCGGCTTTATCTACGGCGCCTATTTCACGGAAACCTTCCGCGGTGCTTATATGGCGGTGCCGAAGGGGCACATTGAAGCCGCAACCGCCTTCGGTTTTACCGGTCGCCAGACTTTCCGCCGCATTCTGTTCCCGGCGATGATGCGTTATGCGCTGCCGGGCATTGGCAATAACTGGCAGGTGATCCTCAAAGCCACTGCGCTGGTGTCGCTGCTGGGGCTGGAAGATGTGGTCAAAGCCACGCAGCTCGCCGGGAAAAGCACCTGGGAGCCGTTCTATTTCGCGATTGTCTGCGGCGTTATTTATCTCATTTTTACAACGGCTTCCAATGGCGTACTGCTTCTGCTCGAACGTCGCTACTCGGTGGGTGTGAAGAGGGCTGACCTGTGATCGAGATTATTCAGGAGTACTGGAAATCCCTGCTGTGGAGCGATGGTTATCGCCTGACCGGCGTGGCGATCACGCTATGGTTGCTGATCTCCTCGGTGGTAATGGGCGGCGTGATGGCGATTTTTCTGGCTATCGGACGTGTTTCCAGCAATAAATTTATCTGTTTCCCGATTTGGTTATTCACCTATGTGTTTCGCGGCACGCCGCTGTATGTGCAGTTGCTGGTGTTCTACTCCGGTATGTACACGCTGGAAGTGGTGAAAGGCACCGAGCTGCTGAACGCCTTTTTCCGCAGTGGCCTTAACTGTACGGTGCTGGCGCTCACGCTCAACACTTGCGCCTATACAACAGAGATTTTCGCCGGGGCGATCCGCTCTGTGCCGCACGGTGAAATTGAAGCGGCGCGCGCCTATGGTTTCTCCTCATTCAAAATGTATCGCAGCATTATCCTGCCCTCGGCGTTGCGCATCGCGCTGCCCGCTTACAGCAACGAGGTGATTTTGATGCTGCACTCCACGGCGCTGGCGTTCACTGCCACCGTGCCGGATTTGTTGAAAATTGCTCGCGATATTAACTCTGCGACCTACCAGCCGTTTACCGCGTTTGGTCTTGCCGCAGTGCTGTATCTGATTATCTCTTATGTGCTGATAAGCCTCTTTCGCAAAGCGGAAAAGCGCTGGCTGCAGCATATGAAACCTTCTTCGACGCACTGAGAACACGATGTCTGAGAATAAATTAAACGTTATCGATCTACACAAGCGCTACGGCGAGCATGAAGTGCTGAAAGGGGTGTCGCTGCAGGCGAACGCAGGTGATGTGATTAGCATCATCGGCTCCTCCGGCTCCGGTAAAAGTACGTTTCTGCGCTGCATTAACTTTCTCGAAAAACCGAGTGAAGGCTCGATTGTGGTTAACGGGCAGAATATCAATCTGGTGCGCGACAAAGACGGCCAGTTAAAAGTGGCCGACAAAAACCAGCTGCGTCTGCTGCGTACCCGCCTGACGATGGTGTTCCAGCATTTCAATTTGTGGAGCCATATGACGGTATTAGAAAATGTCATGGAAGCGCCCATTCAGGTGCTCGGCTTAAGCAAGCAGGAGGCCCGCGAGCGAGCGGTGAAATACCTGGCGAAGGTCGGCATTGATACGATGCAGCAGCAGAAATACCCGGTACATTTATCCGGTGGCCAACAGCAGCGTGTTTCTATCGCGCGTGCGCTGGCGATGGAGCCGGAAGTGTTGCTGTTTGATGAGCCCACTTCGGCGCTGGATCCGGAACTGGTGGGCGAAGTGCTGCGCATCATGCAACAGCTGGCGGAAGAGGGAAAAACGATGGTGGTGGTGACTCACGAAATGGGGTTTGCCCGCCATGTTTCCACCCACGTGATCTTCCTGCATCAGGGCAAGATTGAAGAGGAAGGCACACCGGATGAAGTATTCGGCAATCCGAAAAGCCCGCGTTTGCAGCAGTTCCTTAAAGGTTCGCTGAAATAAAACATCTTAGCGGGAAGGTGGCGAGACAGGCCACCATCCCTGCGGGATGCCGTTCGCGGAGAGAAAACGATAGTGAGTAAACACGGCACCTCTGGCGCTGACGCGTTTTTCCAGTTGCACCGTCTGTGCGCCTGGCGGAACGATGACGTCGCGCGTGCACAGCTCAATCGGGCGTTGAAGCCACTCGTCATAGAAACGTAACCCTGCTTCACAGTGCTTACTCTTACTGACCGGCGGGCCAGGATGACCAATCGAGAAAGCCACTTCACTGCGCACCATCTGGTTTGCGCTATAGCGCACCCAGGCTTCCGGCACATTCCACAACGTCATTGCTGTGAACAAAACGAGGCCCAAAAACGTCAGCAGCCGGGTTTTGTTGCGGGTGACTTTTTCCCTGCTGTGCCAGGTTGCTAATAAACTCACCAGTACGGCAATCGCCAGCATCACCAGCGTGTCAGGCTCGCCCGCCTGCAGGTAGACCTTATGGCTGAGTCTGCTGGCAAAAAGTATCCAGATAATCCAGGCGGCGAACAGCACCACATAAAGCCAAAAGCGCATTTTGCCGGATTTCATCCCTTCACTATTCCTCTCTTTTAACGTGCCTGTCAGCGCTGCGTGTAAGCCTTATTTTTCCCGCCGGTAAACCCAGTCGTCATAATACTCGCCATGGAGCAGATAAACTTTTTCCAGCACCTGTACGCGGGTAAAGCCGCTCTTTTCCAGCACCCGTACTGAACCCTGATTGTCCGCCAGCACCCACGCATTAAGCGCATTCACGTTACCCTGCGAAAAGACGTAATCACAGAGCGTTTGCAGCGCTTCGGAGGCGATACCGCGCCCCTGCGCTGCTGGCGTAACCGAATAACCAACGTCGGCTTCATGCGGGTTATGCTGGCTGATACGCAGGCCGATATCACCAACCGCGCTGTGTTGATCGCGAATGATAAAGGCGTTGCTGTCCCGCAGGCGATCGTCAAACAGGGTTCGGATTTGCGCCCGGGAGGCGATTTCGGCCATATAGCGCATCACGCTGTCGTTTGAACGCAGATGCAGAAAAAACGGCCAGTCAGATTCCTGAAATGAAGAGAGCGTAAAGCGGGGCGTGTACAACGTCATGAAATCGCCTTTGCGGTGGTAAGGCGCTTTAGCTTACCACCGCCAACGACATACGGATGCCACGAAAATTAGGAGGGAACCACATCCCCCAGCGCCTCTTCCAGATCGTACCAGCGGAAGGCAAAACCGGCGGCTTCGAGACGTTTTGGCAGCGCGCGTTGGCCGCCCAGTACCAGCACAGAGGATTCGCCCATCATCAGGCGCACCGCAAACGCCGGAGCACGCATAATGGCCGGACGGTGCAGCACATGCCCGAGCGTGTGGGAGAACTGCTCATTACGGACCGGATAGGGGGAAACCATATTGAACGGCCCGCGCAGATCGTTATCCAGCAGCCAGAGTATGCCGTTAACCATGTCGTCTATATGGATCCACGCCAGATATTGGCGACCATCGCCAATCGGGCCGCCAAGGCCAAGACGAAACAGCGTCAGCAGCTTAGCGAGAATGCCGCCTTTCGGTGCGAGCACCACACCGGTGCGCAGCAGGCAAACCCGGGTGCGATCGCTTTGCGCTTCACAGGCGATTTGCTCCCAGCGGGCGCACAGCTTATGAGTAAATTCGTTGTGTGGCGGCTCTTCTTCTGTAACGACTACTTCACCGAGATCGCCATAGTAACCAGCGGCTGAACCGGAAATCAGCACCTGCGGCGGTGTGTCACTGGCGTTGATCAGATCGACAATCCGCTGGGTTATCTGCCAGCGGCTATTGCACAGGCGCTGTTTTTGTTCCTCGCTCCAGCGCTTATCGGCAATGGGCTCACCGGCCAGATTGATTACCGCATCAACATCATTCAGGTTGTTCAGCTCATTTAGCCCTTTTAACAGGCTGACGCGCGCGTCAAGCAACTGTTGTGCTTTGGCGGGGTTGCGCGTTACCACAGTCACACTGTGTTTTAGCTCCAGCAGGCGGGGGATCAGATGACGACCAATCAAACCAGTTCCGCCGGTAATCAGTATCTTCATGCTTCCCTCCAGGATGTGTATGCCTTTCCTCAGCATATGTGACTCAGCAAAACCCGCATGCGATGGCGGGCACATTTTGCATCAAATTTTTCAGCAATGTGAAGAGGTTATCCGCGACACTTACACTTGTTGTGCCTTCTGCAATGCCCGTTCGGTTGCCGGACGTGTACGAATACGCTCAAACCAGTTAAATACCGCCGGATAATCTTCCAGCTCGACCCGCTGGCGCGAATGGGCATTGATCCACGGCCAGGCGGCAATATCGGCAATACTGTAGTGCTCGCCTGCCAGCCACGGTACGCGTTCAAGACGCTTATTCAGCACCTGATATAAACGCTGGGTTTCTACCTGGTAGCGCTCAATAGCGTAGGGCACCGGCTGCGGCGCAAAGTGGTTAAAGTGATGGTTCTGCCCGAGCATCGGCCCCAGCCCGCCGACCTGCCAGAACAGCCATTGCAGCGTAAGATGGCGTTCGCGGAGTTCACCGCTGAGTAATTTTCCTGTTTTTTCTGCCAGATAAAGCAGGATGGCGCCGGATTCGAACACACTAAGCGGTGCACCGCCATCGGCGGGCAGATGGTCGACAATGGCCGGAATTTTGTTGTTAGGAGAGATGGTCAGAAAGTCGGGGCGAAACTGATCGCCCTTGCTGATATCAACACGGATCAGGCGATATTCCAGCTCCGCCTCTTCCAGAAAAAGCGTTATTTTATGACCGTTTGGTGTGGGCGCAAAATAGAGGTCTATCATCAAAGCTCCCGTTATGCGGAAAAGAAACGTCTGAGTTTGAGTATAGGTGTTACCTCTGATGCGTGAACTTTCATCAAGTGACAGGGCGCACAGGACGTTATATTTTGAAAAAAAATCCCAACTACTGAACGAGGATGTTATGAGCGAACCGGCTATCACCTTATGGTCTGACGCAGAGTATTTTTCCCCGTATGTGCTGTCGGCCTATGTCGCACTACATGAAAAAGGGCTGCCCTTTACCCTGAAAACCGTCGATCTTGACAGTGGTGCCCAACTTGCGCCTGGCTGGCCGGGTTTTAGCCTGACGCAACGTGTGCCGGTGCTGGAGATTGAAGGGTTTGAGCTCAGCGAATCCACGGCGATTGATGAATATCTGGAGGAGCGCTTCGCCCCGCCGGAGTGGGAGCGTATTTATCCGCTGGATCTGCAAAAACGCGCGCGCGCCCGGCAAATTCAGGCCTGGCTACGTAGCGATTTAATGCCTATCCGCGATGAGCGTTCGACAACGGTGGTCTTTGCCGGAGCCAAAAAAGCGCCGCTCAGTGCTGCCGGGCAGGCGAGCGCCGCTAAGCTGTTCGCGATTGCCGGTGAGCTGCTGGCGCACGATAAACCGAATCTGTTTGGCGAATGGTGTATCGCCGATGTTGACCTGGCATTGATGCTGAACCGGCTGGTGTTGAACGGCGACAACGTGCCCGAGCGGCTGGCGGATTACGCTACCTTCCAGTGGCAACGCTCATCGGTCCAGCGCTTTGTTGCACTTTCCGCTAAGCGCGCGGGCTGATTAGCCCGGCAACTTCCGTTATTATGGGGCGTTTTCTTCCACATGAGGTGCAGTGATGAAACTGATGTTTGCATCGGATATTCATGGGTCGTTGCCCGCGACGGAACGCGTACTGGAACTGTTCGCGCAAAGTGATGCCCGCTGGTTGGTGATCCTTGGCGATGTACTGAATCACGGCCCGCGCAATGCCTTACCTGAAGGTTACAAGCCTGCGCAGGTTGCGGACCGTTTGAACGACCAGGCCAGCCGGATTATTGCCGTGCGCGGCAACTGCGACAGTGAAGTGGATCAGATGCTGCTGAAGTTCCCGATTACTGCGCCCTGGCAGCAGGTTTTACTGCCTGAACGCCGCCTGTTTTTGACGCACGGTCATCTCTTTGGCCCGGATAATGAGCCGTCGCTGGCGGCGGGGGATGTGCTGATCTATGGTCATACCCATATTCCGGTTGCCGAAAAACGGGGCGAGATTTTCCACTTTAACCCCGGTTCGGTCAGTATCCCAAAAGGTGGGTTCGCTGCCAGCTACGGCATGCTGGAAGAGAACGTATTGCGCGTTATCACACTTAATGATCAGCGGGTTATTGCGCAGGTCACGATTAATCCGTAAGTTACCTTTCAACCGAAACGCGCCAACAGAGCGCCCTAAAGAGAAGATTTCCCGATGGTGGAACAGAGTCATTTTGCAGGCATGGAGTGGGTGGACATTGTCAATGAAGACAATGAGGTGATAGCGCAGGCCAGCCGGCAGCAAATGCGGGCGCAATGTCTGCGTCACCGCGCAACCTACATTGTGGTGCATGATGGGATGGGCAAAGTGCTGGTGCAGCGTCGCACAGAGATCAAAGATTTTATGCCCGGTATGCTGGATGCCACCGCCGGTGGTGTGGTGCAGGCAGGGGAAAACCTGCTGGATTCCGCGCGCCGCGAAGCGGAAGAAGAGTTAGGCATCGCCGGGGTGCCTTTTGCCGAACATGGTCAGTTTTACTTTGAAGATGAACATTGTCGGGTCTGGGGCGGGCTGTTCAGCTGTGTTTCTCATGGGCCGTTCGCGTTGCAGGAAGAAGAAGTTAGCGAAGTCTGCTGGATGACGCCGGAAGAGATCACCGCCCGCTGTGACGAGTTTACGAGTGATTCGCTGAAAGCGCTGGCGTTGTGGATGACGCGCAATGCCAGCAATGACGTGGAAATAGCGCAGGAAACGGAATAACTAGCAGCTATCACGCAAGCAAAACGTCGGTGCAATCGGCGTTTTATTCTCCCAGGTTTCATCATTCAGGCGCGCCAGCAGTGCGCGTCCTGCTTCAATACCAATCTTGCGATGCGGCACGGAAATTGTCGTTAAAGGCGGCACACATACCCGGCTGACATCGCTGTCGCCGAAGCCGACAATCGCTAAATCATCCGGAACCTTAATTCTGCGCCGTTGACACTCATATAGCGCGCCGCAAGCCAGCTCATCCGAGACACATACCAGTGCGTCCAGTTCCGGCCACGCCAGCAGAAACTCCGGCAATTGTGCCGCGCCCGTTGAAAAGACAGGGGGGGCGGCGGCGTTGATCACCCGGTTCGGTGACAGATGATGTCGCAGCATCGCTTTATACCAGCCCTGCAAATGTTGCTGGAAAATCCACTGTTCCTGGTTGGCGCACAATAAGCCGATATTTTGATAGCCGCGCTGAACCAACATTTGCGTCAGTTCGAACATCGCCGCAACGTTATCAATACCGATATTCATATCTATCGGATCGGCACGCACCGCACCAATTTCGATCACCGGGATGGAGGCGTTTTTCAGCCAGTGGCGTACCGTGTCGCTATGTTCGACGCTGAGCAAAATTGCCGCGGCCAGATTGGAGGCGAGCAGGGTTTCCAGCAGCTTCTCCTCCTGCTCCAGCCGGTGTTGTGATTCGGCGAGCATGATTTGATAGCCAGCAGGCTGTAAAACCTGCTGCAAACCGGCGAACATTTCCGAGCAGCCGGATTCGGCAAGGCTTGGCACCACCATGGCGATCGTCCACGATGAGGCGGAAGCCAGCGCGCTGGCTGCCAGGTTGGGCATGTATCCCAGTTCCTGTACCGCGGCTTCTATCTTCTCGCGCAATTTATCTGAGACCTGCTCTGGGGTACGTAATGCCCGTGAGACAGTCATGGTGCCGACGCCCGCCAGTTGCGCCACATCGGCAAGAGTGACTTTTCCTGTGCTCCGACGTTTTCGGGTTATTGTCATTCCGTTTCCTGACAGCCCTGATAGCTCAGGCGCTGAGTTATGAGTCATCTCAAGGGAGTATACGCCGGAAATCCCTGCTTTTTCTGCGAATTCCTCTGCGTTTTCATATCTGATAGCGCTATCACAATTTTCGATCATTCTTGTTGGTAGCGCTATCTTTGAGACTATCATCACGGATAAGCGCTGCTGAGTTGCATAAAGTTTGCCCATCTCATCCTCGATAAGGAGCGCGAAGTGTTAAACCAATGGCTTAACGAGAAGACCATTCAGATGCTTGCAAACGTCGAAGACTGGCCACAAGCGCTGGAAATCTGCGCCAGGCCACTGCTCGCTTCTGGCACCATTACGCCGGAGTATGTGACAGCCATTGTCGCGCAGCACCACAAATTGGGTCCGTATTATGTGCTGGCGCCGGGACTTGCCATGCCGCATGCCAGACCAGAGGAAGGGGCGAAAGGTTTAGGCCTGTCATTACTAAAATTGTCTCGCGGAGTGAATTTTGGATCTGAAGAATCCGATCCGGTTGACATCATTATTATGCTGGCCGCACCAGATAAACACAGCCATGTCGAAATGATCGCCGCGCTGGCAGAGTTATTCTCCAGCGATGAAGATATGGCGCAATTACATCGTGCAAATACTCTGGAGGAAATTAAAAACATTATTCAACGCTTCTGATTTTTATTTTTTTCACCAGTGATGAGACATTGCCTGCTATGGGCGATGCGGTCGTACTCTACTCAAAAAAGGTAAATACAATGAAAATAATGGCAATTTGCGGATCCGGCCTGGGAAGTAGTTTTATGGTCGAAATGAATATTAAAAAAGTACTTAAAAAATTAAATATTGAAGCGGAAGTTGAGCATTCCGACCTCTCTTCCGCCACACCAGGTGCCGCCGATGTGTTTGTGATGGCAAAAGATATCGCCGCCAGCGCCAGCGTGCCGGAAAACCAGTTGGTGGTACTTAATAATATTATTGATATCAATGAACTGGAAGCGAAAATCAGCGCTTTCTTCGCCAGCCGTTAACATCAACCGGATGCAGTGCACCATGGTGCGACATGTATAAAGCGAGGTGGATATGTTTATCCTTGAAACGCTAAATTTTGTTGTTGATATTTTGAAAGTCCCCTCTGTACTGGTGGGGTTAATTGCGCTGATTGGCCTGGTCGCGCAGAAAAAATCTTTTTCTGACGTTGTAAAAGGCACGGTTAAAACCATTCTTGGTTTTATCGTACTTGGCGGTGGTGCGACAGTGCTCGTCGGCTCGTTAAATCCATTGGGCGGCATGTTTGAGCATGCTTTTAATATTCAGGGGATTATTCCTAATAACGAAGCGATTGTTTCTATTGCGCTTGAAAAATATGGTGCGTCAACAGCGCTGATCATGGCGTTCGGCATGGTGGCGAATATTATTGTGGCGCGTTTTACCCGTCTGAAATATATATTTTTGACCGGGCATCATACCTTTTATATGGCCTGTATGATTGGCGTGATCCTTACCGTTGCCGGGTTTGAAGGTGTCGGTTTGGTGTTTACCGGATCGTTGATCCTGGGCCTGGTGATGGCGTTTTTCCCGGCGATTGCACAGCGTTACATGAAGCGGATCACCGGCAATGATGATATCGCCTTTGGTCATTTTGGTACGCTGGGCTACGTCTTATCAGGTTGGATTGGGAGTAAATGCGGGAAGGGATCACGTTCAACTGAGGAGATGAACCTGCCGAAAAACCTGAGCTTCCTGCGTGACAGCTCCATCTCTATCTCGCTGACGATGATCATTATTTACGTGATCCTCGCCGTTTGCGCCGGACGCGAATATGTTGAAAGCCAACTGAGCGCCGGGCAGAACTTCCTCGTCTACGCGATTATTCAGGCCATCACCTTTGCCGCGGGTGTGTTCATTATCCTGCAAGGTGTTCGCTTGATCCTGGCGGAAATTGTTCCGGCGTTTACCGGCTTTTCCGAAAAACTGGTACCAAACGCCCGCCCGGCGCTGGATTGCCCGGTGGTTTATCCCTATGCGCCAAACGCGGTATTGGTCGGTTTCTTGTTCAGCTTTCTCGGCGGACTGGTGGGGCTGTTCCTGCTCGGCCAGATGAAGCTGGTGCTGATTCTGCCAGGCGTGGTGCCGCACTTCTTCACCGGTGCGACGGCGGGTGTGTTTGGTAACGCTACCGGCGGTCGACGTGGGGCGATGATCGGTGCCTTCGCCAATGGTTTGCTGATCACTTTCCTGCCGGTATTGCTGCTGCCAGTACTGGGTGCGCTCGGCTTTGCCAATACCACTTTCTCCGATGCTGACTTTGGCTTTATTGGCATTGTGCTGGGCAATCTGGCGCGTTATCTGTCACCGATGGTCATTACCGGCGTGGTGGTGGCGCTGTTCATCGCATTAGTGATCTGGAATGTGATGTCGAAAAGCAAGACGACTGCGAGCGATGCAGATGAAAAGAATGGAGCGAAGTCATGAGCACAATTGCAGAAATAACACAATTTGCACGGGACATTCGTGTCGCCACGCTCAAGGCCTTAACGCATCTCGGTTTTGGTCATTATGGTGGCAGCATGTCGGTGGTGGAAACCCTCGCGGTGCTGTATGGCGAGGTCATGCGAGTTGATCCGTCTGACCCCGACTGGCCGGAACGCGACTACTTTGTGCTCTCGAAAGGTCATGCAGGCCCGGCACTGTATAGTACGTTGGCACTGAAAGGTTTTTTCCCGCAGGAAGCGCTGATGACGCTCAACGAAAATGGTACCCGATTGCCAAGCCATCCGGATCGCTTAAAAACCCGCGGTGTAGATGCCACGACAGGGTCACTTGGTCAGGGCATTTCTATCGCGGGCGGAATAGCGCTGGGCCATAAGCTGGCGGGCAGGTCTAATCGCGTGTTTTGCATTGTTGGCGATGGAGAACTGAATGAAGGGCAGTGCTGGGAAGCATTCCAGTTTATTGCCCATCATCGGCTCAACAATCTGACGGTGTTTGTCGACTGGAACAAGCAACAGCTGGATGGCGAACTGGATGAAATTATTTGCGCCTTCGATCTGGAAGGGAAATTTCGCGCCTTCGGCTTTGATGTTTGCACGGTGAAGGGGAACGATATTGCTGCGCTTCTGGATGTGGTGAAGCCTGTTCCGCCAGCGGATGCCAGACCGCGGCTGGTTATCCTCGACAGCATTAAAGGGCAGGGGGTGCCGTACCTTGAGAATCTCAGCAATTCGCACCATTTACGCCTGACGGATGAGATGAGGCAGACGCTAAACGATACCATCGAACAACTGGAGGCGGCGCATGATTAAGGTGGCTGAACCGGGCGGCAAAGACAGCATTGAGATGCGTAAAGTTTATGCCGGTTTTATCAGTGAGCAGATCGAGTCGGGCAGTAACATTATTGCTCTGGAAGCCGATTTGATGAGCTCAATGGCGATGGATGGTGTCCATAAAAAGTATCCGCAACAGGTGATAAATTGCGGCATCATGGAAGCCAATGTGATCGGCACGGCAGCGGGGCTTTCACTGACCGGACGTAAACCGTTTGTGCATACATTCACCGCGTTTGCCAGCCGACGCTGTTTCGACCAGTTGTTTATGGCGCTAGATTACCAGCGCAACAATGTGAAGGTCATTGCTTCCGATGCGGGCGTCACCGCGTGCCATAACGGCGGGACGCATATGTCATTTGAGGATATGGGGATTGTACGCGGACTGGCGCATTCGGTCGTGCTGGAGGTGACAGATGCGGTGATGTTCTCCGATATTCTGCATCAACTGGCAGATCTGGAAGGCTTTTACTGGGTGCGCACCATTCGCAAACAGGCTCCCACTATCTACCAGCCGGGATCGCGGTTTACGATCGGTAAAGGTAATGTCCTGCGCGAGGGGACAGACATTACGTTAATCGCTAACGGCATTATGGTGGCAGAAGCGCTGACCGCCTCGCAGCAACTGGCGCAGGAGGGCATTAGCGCGGCGGTGATCGATATGTTTACCTTAAAACCTATCGATCGTGCGCTGGTGAAGAACTACGCAGAAAAGACCAGGCGGATTGTTACCTGTGAGAACCACAGCATTCATAACGGACTGGGCTCTGCCGTGGCTGAAGTGTTAGTGGAAACCTGCCCGGTGCCAATGCGTCGTGTCGGTGTGAAAGAGCGCTATGGTCAGGTGGGAACACAGGATTTTCTGCAACAAGAGTATGGGCTAACGGCGAATGACATCGTGGCGGCGGCTCGGGAGCTACTGTGAATAAGCGGGGATAAATAAAAAAGGCGACCATCAGGTCGCCTTTTTGTTGCCGGTTAAAGCAAATTACTGCTGGGATGCCTGGATCGCGGTCAGTGCGATGGTGTAGACGATATCGTCTACCAGCGCGCCACGGGACAGGTCGTTAACCGGTTTGCGCATACCCTGCAGCATCGGCCCGATGGAGATCAGGTCGGCAGAACGCTGTACCGCTTTGTAGGTGGTGTTACCGGTGTTCAGATCCGGGAAGATGAACACGGTAGCGCGACCTGCAACCGGAGAGTTCGGCGCTTTGGATTTCGCAACATCAGCCATTACGGCGGCGTCGTACTGCAGCGGACCGTCGATAACCAGATCCGGACGTTTTTCCTGCGCCAGACGAGTCGCTTCACGCACTTTCTCTACATCGCTACCCGCGCCGGAGTTACCGGTGGAGTAGGAGAGCATTGCCACACGCGGTTCGATACCGAACGCGATGGCGGAATCCGCAGACTGAATCGCGATTTCTGCCAGTTGTTCAGCGGTCGGATCCGGGTTGATGGCGCAGTCACCGTACACATAAACCTGTTCTGGCAGCAGCATAAAGAACACGGAGGAAACCAGTGAGCTACCCGGTGCGGTTTTGATCAACTGCAGCGGCGGACGAATGGTGTTCGCGGTGGTGTGCACAGCACCGGAAACCAGACCGTCTACTTCGTCCTGTTCCAGCATCAGCGTGCCGAGAACCACGTTGTCTTCCAGTTGTTCGCGGGCGACGGCTTCGGTCATGCCCTTGCTCTTACGCAGTTCAACCAGGCGAGCAACGTAGCTTTCACGTACGACGTCCGGATCGACGATTTCAATCCCGGTGCCCAGCTCAACGCCTTGTGCAGCAGCGACGCGGTTGATCTCGTCCGGATTACCCAGCAGGATACAGGTCGCGATACCACGTTCAGCACAAATAGCAGCAGCTTTCACGGTACGCGGTTCGTCGCCTTCCGGCAGAACAACGCGTTTACCCGCTTTGCGCGCCAGCTCAGTCAACTGGTAACGGAAGGCCGGCGGAGAGAGACGACGGCTGCGCTCGGAAGTCGCGGTCAGAGAATCGATCCACTGGGCATTGATGTAGCCAGCCACATATTCCTGAACGTTTTCGATACGCTCGTTATCATCAACCGGAACTTCCAGGTTGAAGCTCTGCAGGCTCAGGGAGGTCTGCCAGGTGTTGGTATTCACCATAAATACCGGCAGGCCGGTGGCGAATGCACGTTCGCACAGTTTGCGCACGCTGGCGTCCATTTCGTAACCGCCAGTCAGCAGCAGCGCACCGATCTCCACGCCGTTCATCGCCGCGAGGCAAGCGGCAACCAGCACGTCCGGACGGTCTGCGGAAGTCACCAGCAGTGAACCCGGGCGGAAGTGTTCCAGCATGTGCGGAATGCTGCGCGCACAGAAGGTCACCGATTTCACACGGCGGGTTTTGATATCGCCTTCGTTAACAATGGTTGCATTCAGGTGGCGAGCCATGTCGATTGCGCGGGTGGCAATCAGATCGAAGCTCCACGGCACTGCGCCCAGCACCGGCAGCGGGCTGGCTTCTTGCAGTTTAGCCGGGTCGATATGAATAACTTTCGCTTTAGACGAGTCATCGAAAATTTCAGACAAGTCAGGACGGGTACGACCTTGTTCATCAACCGGAGCGTTCAGTTTGTTAACAATAACGCCGGTGATGTTGGTATTTTTCGCGCCGCCGAAGCTGTTGCGGGTCAGTTCGATACGCTCTTTCAACTGCTCCGGCGTGTCGGTGCCCTGGGACATAACAAACACGATTTCTGCGTTCAGCGTTTTCGCGATTTCAAAGTTCAGCGACTGCGCGAACTGGTGTTTACGCGTCGGAACCAGGCCTTCAACCAGCACCACTTCAGCGTCTTTGCTGCTTTCGTGGTAACGGGCGATGATCTCTTCCATCAGCACGTCTTTCTGGTTGCTGGAGAGTAGCGACTCAACGTGGCTCATTTTCAGCGGTTCTGCTGCAGTCAGACCAGAGTTGGCACGCACGATAGTGGTGGTCTGGTCCGGCGCATCGCCACCGGCGCGCGGCTGGGCGATCGGTTTAAAGACGCTCAGACGAACGCCTTTGCGTTCCATAGCACGGATAACGCCAAGGCTGACGCTGGTCAGGCCGACGCTGGTTCCGGTAGGGATCAGCATAATAATACGGGACACGGTTAATCCTCTTTCGTTACCGTCTTGTAAGACGGGTTACAAAACAGCACCGCCAGCGGGGGCTGGCGGTGTGTGGAATCAGGCAGTCAGGCGGCTCGCGTCTTGCGCGATGACCAGCTCTTCGTTTGTCGGGATAACGACAGCCGGGCGGGTGCCTTCTTTGTTGATAAAGCCAGACTTACCAAAACGGGCAGCCAGGTTACGTTCGTGATCAACTTCAAAGCCGAGAACGCCCAGTTTACCCAGAGACAGTTCACGTACCATGGCGGCGTTTTCACCGATACCACCGGTGAAGACAACCGCGTCCAGACGACCTTCCATCAGCGCAGTGTAAGAGCCGATGTATTTCGCCAGACGGTGGCAGTAAACGTCCATTGCGCGTTTCGCGTCTTCTTTATCTTTGTAGTTATCTTCTACATAACGGCAGTCGCTGGTGACTTCGGTCAGGCCCAGCAGACCGGACTCTTTGGTCAGCATTTTGTTGATAGCTTCAACGCTCATGCCCAGGGTGTCATGCAGATGGAAAATGATAGCCGGATCGATATCACCAGAACGGGTACCCATTACTAGGCCTTCCAGCGGGGTCAGACCCATGGAAGTGTCAACGCATTTGCCGTTACGGATAGCGGATACAGAACCACCGTTACCCAGGTGGCAGGTGATGATGTTCAGCTCTTCAACCGGTTTGTTCAGGACTTTGGCTGCTTCCTGAGTTACATAGAAGTGGCTGGTGCCGTGTGCGCCATAGCGACGAACGCCATGCTCTTTGTACAGTTTGTACGGCAGCGCATACAGGTAGGACTCTTCCGGCATCGTGGTGTGGAACGCAGTGTCGAACACAGCCACGTTTTTGTCTTTCAGGTTCGGGAAGGATTTCAGCGCTTCGGCGATACCAATCAGGTGAGCCGGGTTGTGCAGCGGTGCGAAAGAGGCTGCATCTTTGATGCCCTGAATAACGGATTCGTCGATAACCACAGAGCTGGTGTATTTTTCGCCACCATGCACGATGCGGTGACCGATTGCGGTCAGCTGTGCAGACAGTTCTGGTTTTTGTGCCAGAATAGTGTTAACGATAAAGTTCAGCGCTTCGCTGTGAGCGGCACCTGCACCTAAAGCCGCTTCTTGTTTACCGCCATCAATTTTCCACTTGATGCGCGCTTCTGGAAGGTGGAAACATTCGGCTAAACCAGAGAGGTACTCGTCACCATTAACTGCATCGATGATTGCGAATTTCAGTGAGGAGCTACCGCAGTTCAGAACCAGTACTAACTTACTCGACATGGAAGTACCTATTTATGATACGTGGCTAAAAAAGGTCAGTGAGTCGCACAGCGTAGCGCAGATGGATACTGACAATTATGATTAACATCATGCCGGGTTTACTTTCTGGCATGATGAGAAGAATACATAAAATTTTAAGCTATTTTGCGCAAATTTCAGGCAGTGGCATAATGAGCTTAAATTTGACGATTTAAAGATATTCGTCTAATGAACCGGTCAAGGCCGCCACAGGATACCTGATACCATGTGGGATTGACAAAAAATTTTAACGTTGTCATTCACAGTTGTTGTTTTGCACAAATTTTTTAATTTTTATATGTGAAGTTGAGGTAACCCATGTCCACTTCAGAGAATCGACCCGTCAATTTTTTTAGTTTGTTTCGTCGGGGTCAGCACTATGCGAAGACCTGGCCTATGGAAAAACGCCTCGCTCCGATGTTCGTTGAAAACCGTGTGATCCGCGCAATGCGCTATGCCACGCGCTTTATGCCGCCCGTGGCCGTGTTTACTCTCTGCTGGCAAATTGCGCTCGGCGGCCAGCTTGGACCGGCGGTGGCTACCGCGCTGTTTGCGCTGAGCCTGCCGATGCAGGGGCTATGGTGGCTGGGTAAGCGTTCTGTGACGCCGCTACCGCCGTCGATTCTGCACTGGTTTTATGAAGTGCGCGGCAAGTTGCAAGAAGCGGGTCAGGCGTTAGCACCTGTAGAGGGTAAGCCTGATTATCAAGCGCTGGCCGACACGCTTAAACGTGCTTTTAAACAGCTCGATAAAACATTCCTTGATGATTTGTGAGTTTGAACAAGTTTCGCAATCTCTATAAAAGAAGGCATTTTTGCGATGTCTTCTTTTTTATTTTTCATTCTGTTCTACCCAACACCCCCGGCAAATCAAGAAAGCCGTCTTTTTCAGCAGGTAAACTCAAGGCATCTTTTTTAATGCGCCGATGTGCCACAGGAGTCGAAAGATGGAAATGACCAATGCCCAACGTCTGATCTTATCCAACCAGTACAAAATGATGACCATGATGGATCCGGCTAATGCAGAGCGCTATCGCCGTTTGCAAACCATTATTGAGCGTGGATATGGCCTGCAAATGCGTGAGTTGGATCGTGAATTCGGCGAGTTGAAAGAAGAGACCTGTCGTACTGTTATCGACATCATGGAGATGTACCACGCACTGCATGTCTCCTGGACCAACCTAAAAGATACCAGCACCATTGATGAACGCCGGGTGACTTTCCTTGGCTTTGACGCCGCAACGGAAGCGCGTTATCTCGGCTACGTGCGTTTTATGGTCAATATCGAAGGCCGCTATACCCATTTCGACGCCGGAACCCACGGCTTTAACGCGCAAACCCCAATGTGGGAAAAATATCAGCGCATGCTGAGCGTGTGGCACTCCTGCCCGCGTCAGTACCACCTGAGCAGCAACGAAATTAATCAGATTATCAACGCCTGAGGAGGTGAGTGTGCAGTGTAAAGGATTTCTGTTTGACCTGGATGGCACCCTGGTGAATTCGCTGCCCGCTGTGGAGCGGGCATGGTGTAACTGGGCTGATCGATTTGGTATCGCGCATGATGAAGTACTGAATTTTATCCACGGCAAACAGGCGATTACCTCGCTGCGGCATTTTTTACCGGGCAAGTCTGAAGCAGAGATTGCGGCTGAATTTACCTGGCTTGAACAGGTTGAAGCGGCTGACACCGATGGCATTACCGCGCTGCCTGGCGCGATTGCGCTGCTTCAGCATTTAGATGAGTCAGCGATTCCGTGGGCTATTGTTACCTCCGGGTCTGTGCCTGTCGCTCATGCGCGACATCGTGCAACCGGGTTGCCGACACCGAAAGTGTTCGTCACCGCCGAGCAGGTTACACGCGGTAAACCTGAGCCTGATGCTTATCTCCTCGGCGCACAGCTGTTGGGGCTTTCACCGCGCGAGTGCGTAGTGGTGGAAGATGCGCCGGCGGGTCTCCTTTCCGGCCTTGCCGCAGGTTGCCATGTGATTGCGGTCAATGTTCCTGCGGATGCGCCCCGGCTTGACGAGGTGGATTTCCGACTCACCACGCTTGAAGCGCTTGATGTCGCAAAACAGCCGGACGGGCGGGTGAATGTCACGCTAAAGGCTTGATCCCATGATGTAACCCCACTTTTGTGGGGTTTTTTTATGGCACTATTTCTCCACTATCAACTGACAAGGATACGTTGTGAACGGTGAACTTATCTGGGTACTGTGTCTGCTGGGCATCGCGGTGGTGCTTTTCGCGACGGGCAAAGTGCGCATGGATGCTGTAGCCCTGTTTGTCATTGTTGCCTTTGTTCTTAGTGGAACGCTGACGCTTTCCGAAGCGTTTTCCGGTTTTAGCGACCCGAACGTCGTGTTAATTGCCGCCCTGTTTATCATCGGCGACGGCCTGGTGCGCACCGGTGTGGCGACAAACATGGGGGCGTGGCTGGTCAACATGGCGGGCAGCAGCGAAACCAAAATGCTGGTGTTGTTGATGGTCACCGTTGCCGGGCTTGGGGCATTTATGAGTTCGACCGGCGTGGTGGCAATCTTCATCCCGGTGGTGCTTAGCGTGTCAATGCGCATGCAGATTTCGCCGTCACGGCTGATGATGCCGCTCAGTTTCGCCGGCCTTATTAGCGGCATGATGACGCTGGTAGCGACGCCGCCAAACCTTGTTGTTAATAGCGAATTGCTACGCGAAGGCTTTGACGGCTTCAGCTTTTTTAGCGTGACCCCTTTGGGGCTGGTGATCCTACTGCTTGGCATTATTTATATGCTGTTGATGCGTTTCACGTTGAAAGGGGAGAGTGACGATGCCGCGCGTGAAAGCTGGAAACGCCGCAGTTTTCGCGATCTTATTAAGGAGTATCGTCTTGCCGGTCGGGCGCGCCGTCTGGCGATCCGCCCCGGTTCGCCAATGATTGGGCAGCGGCTGGATGATTTACAACTGCGTGAGCGCTATGGCGCCAACATTATCGGTGTTGAGCGCTGGCGACATTTCCGGCGTGTCATTGTTAACGTTAATGGCGTATCCGAATTTCGTGCCCGCGATGTGCTACTGATTGACATGTCTGCCGCCGAAGTCGATTTACGCCAGTTTTGCGCTGAACAACTGCTTGAGCCGATGATCCTGCGCGGTGAGTATTTTTCCGACCAGGCGCTGGACGTCGGGATGGCTGAGGTGTCGCTGATCCCCGATTCGGAACTGATTGGCAAAACAGTGCGCGAAATCGGTTTTCGCACCCGCTACGGCCTTAACGTTGTTGGTCTGAAACGCAACGGCGAGGCGCTGGAAGGCGCGGTGACGGATGAAACATTGCAACTGGGCGATGTTTTTCTGGTGGTCGGAAACTGGAAACTTATCAGCCAGCTTGGTTCGCACGGGCGCGACTTTGTGGTGCTCAACTTACCGGTGGAAGAGAGTGCCGCGTCTCCGGCGCACAGCCAGGCGGCACACGCTATTTTCTGCCTGGTATTGATGGTTGCGTTGATGCTGACGGATGAAATTCCCAATCCGGTGGCCGCGATCATCGCGTGTATGTTGATGGGCAAGTTTCGCTGTATTGATGCAGAAAGTGCGTATAAAGCGATCCACTGGCCGAGCATTATTTTGATTGTCGGTATGATGCCGTTCGCGCTGGCGTTGCAAAAAACCGGCGGTGTGGATCTGGTGGTGAAAGGGTTGATGGACTTAGGCGGCGGCTATGGCCCGCATCTGATGCTGATATGTCTGTTCGTGATGTGCGCCACGATTGGTTTATTTATCTCTAACACCGCAACGGCGGTATTGATGGCACCGATTGCCCTGGCGGCAGCGAAATCAATGGGCGTTTCGCCTTATCCGTTCGCAATGGTTGTCGCGATGGCTGCCTCGGCCGCGTTTATGACACCCGTTTCCTCACCGGTGAATACACTGGTTTTAGGACCGGGTAACTACCAGTTCAGTGATTTTGTAAAAATCGGCGTGCCGTTCACGTTGCTGGTGATGGTGGTCTGCGCACTGTTAATCCCGGTGCTGTTTCCGTTCTGATATGGCCGGGTTTGTTGGCCCGGCATGTTCAGTTACAGCGGCGAATCCTGGCTGATTTCATCCAGCGACAAATGGAAGCTCGGTACAAACACCTGCATAAAGTAATCCATTTCCGGGCTGCGGCGCGCATCAAGCGTTTTTTCCAGCCGTGATTTAGCCAGCAAGAATTCGTTGTTGCCAGCGGAGAGCTCTTCCAGACACTTCAGATAAGCGCACAGGGCATCTGCCTGTTTCACAATCGATTTTTCTTCTGCGGTGTAGTGATGTTCATCGATCAGCGGCGCAAAAATATCACGCAGTTCTTCCGGCACCATCTCGACCAACTTCTGCTGGGCGATCTTCTCGATGGCTTTATATTCCTGAGCGATTTGCGAATTGAAATATTTTACCGGCGTAGGCAAATCACCGGTCAGCACTTCTGATGCATCGTGGTACATCGCCAGCAGCGCAATGCGTTCAGCATTAACCTGGCCCGCGAATTTACGGTTTTTAATTGCCGCCAGCGCGTGGGCGACCATCGCAACTTGTAAGCTATGTTCGGAGACATTCTCCGTGCGCACATTGCGCATCAGCGGCCAGCGATTGATGAGTTTAAGGCGGGAAAGATGGGCGAAAAAGTGGCTCTGACTCATGGTTAACCTTGTCTGTGACTGCGACCTGAGCCATTGTGCGCAGAGAGTGGGGGAAGATGCAAATCCTCCCCCGGCATCCTTACTGGTGGTAACCCGAGAGGAAACGACCAAAACGGGTAATCGCCATTTCCAGATCGTCTTCACGCGGCAGCGTCACAATGCGTACGTGATCCGGCCAGGGCCAGTTAAACGCAGATCCTTGTACAAGCAGTACTTTTTCCTGCAACAGGAAGTCGAGTACCATTTTTTGATCGTCGTGAATATTGAAGCGTTTAGCGTCGATTTTCGGGAACATATACAACGCACCGCTTGGTTTCACGCAGGAAACGCCCGGGATCTCGTTGATCAACTCCCACGCGCGGTTACGCTGCTCATACAGACGCCCGCCAGGCACAATAAATTCACTAATGCTCTGGTAGCCACCGAGCGCGGTCTGAATCGCGTGTTGTGCCGGAACGTTGGCGCACAGGCGCATCGATGCCAGCATCTCCAGCCCTTCAATATAGCCTTTCGCGTGCTTTTTCGGCCCACTCAACACCATCCAGCCCTGGCGGAAACCCGCGACCCGGTAGGTTTTCGACAGCCCGTTAAAGGTGATGGTGAACAGATCCGGCGCGAGTGCGGCAATGGAGTGATGCTGCGCTTCGTCGTAAAGAATTTTGTCGTAGATTTCATCAGCAAAGATGATGAGGTTGTGCTGACGCGCGATCTCAACGATTTCCAGCAGCAGCTCTTTTGAGTAAACCGCGCCGGTCGGGTTGTTCGGGTTGATAATGACAATCCCGCGCGTACGCGGCGTAATTTTGGCGCGAATATCGTCGAGATCGGGGAACCAGCCTGCCGACTCATCGCATAAATAGTGCACCGCTTTCCCGCCAGAGAGCGAAACTGCAGCGGTCCACAGCGGGTAATCTGGTGCGGGCACCAGCATTTCGTCACCGCTATTCAGCAACGCCTGCATCGACTGCACGATCAACTCGGAAACACCGTTGCCAATATAGATGTCTTCCACAGTCACTTCGCGCATGCCGCGCGCCTGATAGTGCTGCATGATGGCTTTGCGCGCGGAATAGAGCCCTTTTGAGTCGCAGTAACCTTGCGCGCTGGGCAGGTTGCGGATCACATCAACCAGAATTTCATCCGGTGCCTCGAAGCCGAAAGGGGCTGGGTTGCCGATGTTGAGTTTGAGGACCTTGTTGCCTTCTTCTTCAAGACGTTTTGCTTCTTTCAGAACCGGGCCACGGATGTCGTAACAGACGTTATCTAATTTGCTGGATTTTTCGATGGAGGACATGAACCTTTGACCTTTTAGCTGGAATAGCCACTGCCTGCCGTGGAAGTGAGCACGGAACAATGTACTCCCCCGTCCGCCCATTTTGAAGGGTTAACAGGAGAAGATTTTGTCTTAATGTCTCTGATGGTTAACGATTTTTTAACTATTAATTAGGCTTTTTGTTTTTTCTTTTTCTGTTTTTGTTTTATTTTTTGGTTTTTGGTGCTGATATTTATTTTAATTGTGAAATTTTTTACTGTCTAAAGGCGTTCGTTTAGTCGCGGTTTGAGGCGCTTGGGCTACGGTAGAATTCGTTCTCTGCATAAAACCCGCGCGCTGGATTACTGCCTCATTTGGCCAGGCGAAGAGTTGAGTTGGCTGTAAACGCAATGTTAAGCATTATTAATAGTTAGTTCTTCACTTAATTAATAGCGATTTAATATTGAGAATGGGAACGATGACTATCACTAATATTAATAAGATGATGGTGTGGTGGACGCCATTTGTTTGCTTAAGATTATTCGCAATAATGCTTATAAATATAAAGGTTTTAGGTTAAACTCGTGGGGCAAGAAATGGAACTGAGACCAAAAGCCTTGCTTTAGTTAAGGTTTATTTCTTAATTGTAGTTGATTGTTATTACTCGCTTTTAATTCTGACCAGTTATATAGGCTGGTTCTATATGGCGCAGTGCTATGTATAGCCTATGAACGTTGCACAAACATGTTTTTCTTAAAAGGAATAACGCGCTTTGGCATCTTTTATATATCTAAAAGGAATGGCAGAAGGCGAAATAAAGCCATTGAGTTCAGCTTGCGCTAGACAGCGAACTATAAACACCTGAAGACTGCCAGCTTTACCTGGTTATGATCCTGCTGGATGCACTTTTTAAATGGAATTACTTAATCTTACGAGCACAGCATAAACCCGGGTCACTCCGCGCGAACGACCCGTAAGTGAAAAATTATGATAAATGCAAATCGTCCGATATTGAATCTCGACCTCGATCTGCTGAGAACTTTCGTTGCGGTCGCCGATCTAAACACTTTTGCTGCGGCCGCTGCTGCAGTTTGTCGCACACAGTCCGCCGTAAGTCAGCAAATGCAGCGGCTTGAACAATTAGTGGGAAAAGAATTATTTGCCCGTCATGGTCGCAATAAACTCTTAACTGAACATGGTATTCAGTTACTGGGATATGCGCGAAAGATCTTACGTTTCAATGACGAAGCATGTACGTCGTTAATGTTTAGCAATCTTCAGGGCGTCTTAACTATTGGCGCTTCTGATGAGTCCGCAGACACGATTTTACCGTTTTTGCTTAATCGTATTAGCTCGGTATACCCGAAGCTGGCTCTCGATGTGCGAGTGAAGCGTAACCCGTTTTCTGACGAACATGAACAAGAGCACGATGTTGATCTCGTGGTGACGACTCACCGTTCCGCGCAATACGATTGCCTGACGTTGCGCACATCGCCAACGCACTGGTACTGCGCGGCTGAATACGTGTTACAGAAAAGTGAGGCGATACCACTGGTCTTACTGGATGAGCCGAGCCCATTTCGCGATATGGTCATCAATTCGCTGAATGATGCGGATATTCCATGGCGTATGGCTTATGTCGCTTCGTCTCTGTCGGCGGTAAAAGCAGCCGTAAAAGCCGGATTGGGGGTGACCGCGCGGCCGGTCGAGATGATGAGCCCTGATTTGCGCGTGCTGGGCAGAGCCGAAGGGCTGCCGCTGTTACCGGATACGGAATATCTGCTTTGTTATAATCCGCAAAGTCGCAATGAGCTGGCACAGGTGATTTTTCAGGCCATGGAACATTATCAAAACCCCTGGCATTACAGCGGCGGTACTCCTGAAGGAGGAGGCGATCCGCTGGTTATAGAAGGGGATTTTAGCTAACATTCTCTGCCAAATCTGGTAACAAAATGTAAATGCAAAAATGAACCGCTGGCGGCAAAAAAGCGGTTATCGGTTCATTTTGCGCACAGATTATGAATTACAGAAACATCCTTCCTGAAAATTATTCTTTCTTTCAATAATTTAATATCACTCACAGCACGATCTCCTTTTTTCAACTATAGTCTTTCATGCCTGCTGGTCATGTTAAAAATCAAGGCGGATTGTTGCTGTTTCACTGAATGAATTAACAAAAGCGTGTCTCAGATCAAGAAAATACTCCCGTTGAGGGGGAGGAATCCGGACAAAATCCTGTCAAAATAAGCGGGTAATTAGTGTAAAACCTCGCTACGGACACGATTCAACACTAGGATATTTCTTGTGAATGTTTGAAGCCGTTCAAGAAAACGGCACTAAATGTTAATGAATTGCTGCCGATGTAAACTAATGTGAGGAAACCTTTGTTAAAGTTGACAAAAGGTTATAGAAAGGAGTAAAAACCCACATCGTTTAGCTGTTTTCGCCTTTTACACAGTTAATGTGTGGTTTTTTATTCCTCCCCGTGAATCGATGTGGCGTCATCTGCCAGCAAGAGCAGAGGTAATAACGCTACCTTTTGAGTTAAGCAATGCGTATGTCAACATCCACTGAAATCATCGCTCATCACTGGGCATTCGCTATCTTTCTTATTGTCGCCATTGGCCTGTGTTGCCTGATGCTGATCGGCGGTCGGTTTTTGGGCGGTCGCGCACGCGCGAGGCACAAAAACGTTCCTTTCGAATCGGGTATCGACTCCGTCGGTTCCGCTCGCTTACGTCTATCCGCCAAGTTCTACCTGGTGGCCATGTTCTTCGTCATCTTCGATGTGGAAGCGCTCTATTTATACGCATGGTCAACCTCCATTCGCGAGAGTGGTTGGGTCGGGTTTGTCGAAGCCGCAATTTTTATATTAGTGCTGCTGGCTGGTCTGGTTTATCTGGTGCGTATTGGCGCGCTGGATTGGACGCCCGTGCGTTCGCGCCGTGAGCAAATCAACCCAGAGACTAACAGCTACACTGACAGTCAACGCTAACCGCGAGGCAATAAGATGGATTATACGCTCACCCGCATAGATCCTAACGGTGAGAACGACCGTTACCCCCTGCAGAAACAGGAGATCGTAACCGACCCCCTGGAACAAGAAATTAACCGTAGCGTTTATATGGGCAAACTCGAGAATGCCCTGCACGATATGGTGAACTGGGGACGTAAAAACTCAATTTGGCCATATAACTTTGGCCTGTCGTGCTGTTACGTAGAGATGGTGACATCCTTTACGGCCGTGCACGACGTTGCGCGTTTTGGTGCGGAAGTTCTGCGTGCTTCTCCTCGTCAGGCAGACCTGATGGTGGTTGCGGGCACATGCTTTACCAAAATGGCGCCGGTCATTCAGCGCCTTTACGACCAGATGCTGGAACCTAAGTGGGTTATCTCCATGGGTGCCTGTGCGAACTCTGGCGGTATGTACGACATCTACTCAGTCGTGCAAGGCGTCGACAAATTTATCCCGGTGGATGTTTACATCCCTGGCTGCCCGCCGCGTCCTGAAGCCTATATGCAGGCGCTGATGCTGCTGCAGGAGTCGATTGGCAAGGAGCGTCGTCCGCTCTCATGGGTGGTTGGCGATCAGGGCGTTTATCGCGCCAATATGCAGTCGGAACGCGACCGTAAACGTGGCGAGCGTATCGCCGTGACCAATCTGCGTACGCCGGACGAGATTTAATTTGCGCCTGTGGGTAATGGAAGAAACTTCGCATTTCAATAATCCAATAACGCGAAGCCATACCCAACAGTCACCACGGACCCTTTGCAATGGTGAACAATATGACCGATTTAACTGCGCAAGAAGCCGCATGGCAGACCCGGGATCATCTGGATGATCCGGTCATTGGCGAATTGCGCAACCGTTTTGGGCCGGATGCCTTTACCGTTCAGGCGACCCGCACCGGGGTACCCGTAGTTTGGGTTAAGCGTGAGCAGTTGCTGGAAGTGGTCGATTTCTTAAAGAAATTACCGAAACCGTACGTCATGCTGTTCGATTTGCACGGCATGGATGAACGTCTACGCACACACCGCGCCGGTTTGCCCGCCGCGGATTTTTCCGTTTTCTACCACTTCATTTCCATCGATCGCAACCGCGACATCATGCTGAAAGTGGCGCTGGCTGAAAACGATCTGCATGTGCCGACGCTGACCAAACTTTTCCCGAACGCCAACTGGTATGAGCGTGAAACCTGGGAGATGTTTGGCGTTACCTTTAATGGTCACCCGCACCTGACGCGCATCATGATGCCGCAAACCTGGACGGGTCACCCGCTGCGTAAAGATTACCCGGCGCGCGCCACAGAATTCGATCCGTTTGAGCTGACTAAAGCCAAACAGGATCTGGAAATGGAAGCGTTGACCTTCAAGCCGGAAGACTGGGGCATGAAACGCGGCACCGAAAACGAGGACTTTATGTTCCTCAACCTCGGTCCGAACCACCCCTCTGCGCACGGTGCGTTCCGTATCATTCTGCAACTGGACGGCGAAGAGATCGTCGACTGTGTGCCGGATATCGGTTATCACCATCGCGGCGCGGAAAAAATGGGTGAGCGTCAGTCGTGGCACAGCTATATTCCTTACACCGACCGTATCGAGTATCTCGGCGGTTGCGTCAACGAAATGCCTTACGTGCTGGCGGTAGAAAAACTGGCCGGCATCACCGTGCCGGATCGCGTCAACGTGATCCGCGTGATGCTGTCTGAACTGTTCCGCATCAACAGCCATCTGCTCTATATCTCGACCTTTATCCAGGACGTGGGCGCAATGACGCCGGTGTTCTTCGCCTTTACCGATCGTCAGAAAATCTACGATCTGGTCGAAGCGATCACCGGTTTCCGTATGCACCCGGCCTGGTTCCGCATTGGCGGCGTGGCGCACGATCTGCCGCGTGGTTGGGATCGTCTGCTGCGCGAGTTCCTCGACTGGATGCCAAAACGCCTGGCCTCTTACGAGAAAGCGGCGCTGCGTAACACCATTCTGAAAGGCCGCTCGCAGGGTGTTGCCGCTTACAACGCAAAAGAAGCGCTGGAGTGGGGCACGACCGGTGCAGGCCTGCGTGCGACCGGCATCAATTTTGACGTGCGTAAAGCGCGCCCGTACTCCGGTTACGAGAACTTCGACTTTGAAATCCCGGTTGGTGGTGGCGTAAGCGACTGTTACACCCGCGTGATGCTGAAAGTTGAAGAGCTGCGCCAAAGCCTGCGCATTCTTGAGCAGTGCCTCAATAACATGCCGGAAGGACCGTTCAAAGCGGATCACCCGCTGACTACGCCGCCGCCGAAAGAGCGCACGCTGCAACATATCGAAACCCTGATTACTCACTTCCTGCAAGTGTCGTGGGGCCCGGTAATGCCGGCCAACGAATCCTTCCAGATGATTGAGGCAACCAAGGGTATTAACAGTTACTACCTGACCAGCGACGGCAGCACCATGAGCTACCGCACCCGCGTTCGTACCCCGAGCTTTGCGCACCTGCAGCAAATTCCGGCGACGATCCGCGGCAGCCTGGTATCAGACTTGATTGTCTATCTGGGTAGTATCGATTTTGTTATGTCAGATGTGGATCGCTAATTATGCACGAGAATCAACAACCACAAACCGAGGCTTTTGAGCTGAGTGCGGCAGAGCGTGAGGCAATTGAGCACGAGAAGCACCACTACGAAGACCCGCGTGCGGCGTCCATTGAAGCGCTGAAGATAGTTCAGAAGCAGCGTGGTTGGGTGCCGGACGGCGCGATTTACGCCATTGCTGATGTGCTGGGCATCCCGGCGAGCGACGTCGAAGGCGTGGCGACATTCTACAGCCAGATCTTCCGCCAGCCGGTTGGTCGCCATGTTATTCGCTATTGCGACAGCGTGGTGTGCCACATCACCGGCTATCAGGGCATTCAGTCGGCGATTGAAAGCCACCTGAAGATCAAACCCGGCCAGACGACCTTCGATGGTCGTTTTACGCTGCTGCCGACCTGCTGTCTGGGCAACTGCGATAAAGGCCCGAATATGATGATTGATGAAGATACCCACAGTCATCTGACGCCGGAAGGGATCCCTGAACTACTGGAGCGGTATAAATGAAAACAGTTATCCGTACTCCTGAAACGCATCCGCTGACCTGGCGTCTGCGCGATGACAAACAGCCGGTCTGGCTCGAAGAGTACCAGAGCAAAAACGGTTACGCCGGTGCGCGCAAAGCGCTGACCGGTATGGCGCCGGATGAGATTGTCAATGCGGTTAAGGATTCTGGTCTGAAAGGTCGCGGCGGCGCGGGCTTCTCCACCGGTCTGAAGTGGAGCCTGATGCCGAAAGACGAATCCATGAACATCCGTTACCTGCTGTGTAACGCCGATGAAATGGAGCCGGGCACCTATAAAGACCGCCTGCTGATGGAGCAACTGCCGCACCTGCTGGTGGAAGGGATGTTGATTTCGGCGTTCGCGCTGAAAGCCTACCGTGGCTACATCTTCCTGCGCGGTGAATATATTGAAGCGGCGGTGCATCTGCGCCGCGCGATTGCTGAAGCCACCGAAGCCGGTTTGCTCGGCAAGAACATTCTTGGCAGCGGTTTCGACTTCGAACTGTTCGTGCATACCGGTGCGGGACGTTATATCTGCGGCGAAGAAACGGCGCTGATTAACTCGCTGGAAGGCCGCCGTGCCAACCCGCGTTCCAAACCGCCATTCCCGGCAAGCTCTGGCGTATGGGGCAAACCAACCTGCGTTAACAACGTCGAAACCCTGTGTAACGTCCCGGCTATTCTGGCGAACGGCGTTGAATGGTATCAGAACATTTCGACCAGCAAAGATGCGGGCACCAAACTGATGGGCTTCTCCGGGCGCGTGAAGAATCCGGGTCTGTGGGAGCTGCCGTTTGGTACGACCGCGCGTGAAATCCTTGAGGATTACGCAGGCGGTATGCGCGATGGCCTGAAATTTAAAGCCTGGCAGCCGGGCGGGGCGGGTACTGACTTCCTGACCGAAGCGCACCTCGACTTGCCAATGGAGTTTGAAAGCATCGGTAAAGCGGGCAGCCGTCTGGGTACGGCGCTGGCGATGGCCGTTGACCATGAAATTGGCATGGTGCCGCTGGTGCGCAACCTGGAAGAGTTCTTCGCGCGCGAGTCCTGCGGCTGGTGTACGCCATGTCGCGATGGTCTGCCGTGGAGCGTGAAAATCCTGCGTGCGCTGGAGCGCGGTGAAGGCCAGCCTGGCGATATCGAGACACTTGAGCAACTGTGTCGACAACTCGGGCCGGGTAAAACCTTCTGCGCGCATGCGCCAGGTGCGGTTGAACCGTTACAGAGCGCGATTAAATATTTCCGCGAAGAGTTCGAAGCGGGCATTAAACAGCAATTCAGCAATACCCATGCAATTGGCGGTATCCAGCCAAACTTGCTGAAAGCGCGCTGGTAATGGTTCTCCCCTCATCAGGCTGATGAGGGGAACGCGAACAGAATTTTGATTAACTCTTAGTCGCTGACTGAGACAACTGGAAGCATGCTAATGGCTACTATTCATGTAGACGGCAAAGAATACGAGGTAAACGGAGCAGACAACCTTCTTGAGGCGTGTCTCTCTTTAGGCCTTGATATTCCCTATTTTTGCTGGCATCCGGCGCTGGGGAGCGTGGGTGCGTGCCGCCAGTGTGCGGTGAAGCAATATCAAAACGCGGAAGACACGCGTGGCCGCCTGGTGATGTCCTGTATGACACCGGCATCCGACGGTACTTTTATCTCTATTGATGACGACGAAGCGAAGCAGTTCCGTGAAAGCGTGGTCGAGTGGTTGATGACCAACCACCCGCACGACTGCCCGGTCTGTGAAGAAGGGGGCAACTGCCACCTGCAGGATATGACCGTAATGACCGGTCACAGCTTCCGCCGCTATCGTTTCACCAAACGTACGCACCGTAATCAGGATCTCGGCCCGTTCATCTCTCACGAAATGAACCGCTGTATCGCCTGTTACCGCTGCGTGCGTTACTACAAAGACTATGCGGACGGCACGGATCTCGGCGTGTATGGCGCCCATGACAACGTCTACTTCGGTCGCCCGGAAGATGGCGTGCTGGAAAGCGAATTCTCCGGTAACCTGGTGGAAATCTGCCCAACCGGCGTATTCACCGATAAAACCCACTCCGAGCGTTATAACCGTAAGTGGGACATGCAGTTCGCGCCGAGCATCTGTCAGCAGTGCTCCATCGGCTGTAACACCAGCCCTGGCGAACGTTATGGCGAACTGCGCCGCATCGAAAACCGCTACAACGGCACGGTTAACCACTACTTCCTCTGCGACCGTGGTCGTTTCGGCTATGGTTACGTCAACCTGAAAGACAGACCTCGCCAGCCGGTTCAACGCCGTGGTGACGATCTGATCACCCTTAACGCCGAGCAGGCGATGCAGGGTGCCGCGGACATTCTGCGTCAGTCGAAGAAAGTGATCGGTATCGGTTCCCCGCGCGCAAGCGTAGAGAGCAACTTCGCGCTGCGTGAACTGGTCGGTGCGGAAAACTTCTATACCGGCATTGCCAAAGGTGAACAGGAACGTCTTGAGCTGGCGCTGAAAGTGCTGCGTGACGGCGGCATCCGTACACCGGCACTGCGTGAAATTGAATCCTACGACGCGGTGTTGATCCTCGGTGAAGATATCACCCAGACCGGCGCGCGCGTCGCGCTGGCGGTGCGTCAGGCGGTGAAAGGCAAAGCACGTGAAATGGCGGCGGCGCAAAAAGTAGCCGACTGGCAGATCGCGGCGATCATGAACATTGGTCAGCGTGCTAAACATCCGCTGTTCGTCACCAACGTCGACAGTACCCGTCTGGACGATATCGCGGCGTGGACCTACTGCGCACCGGTAGAAGACCAGGCTCGCTTAGGTTTCGCCATCGCGCATGCGCTGGACGACGCGTCACCTGCGGTAGACGGTCTGAGCAACGACCTGAAAAGCAAAGTGGATGTGATTGTTCAGGCGCTGGCCGGGGCGAAAAAACCGCTGATTATCTCCGGCACGAACGCCGGTAGCACGGCGGTGATTCAGGCGGCGGCAAACGTCGCGAAAGCGCTGAAAGGCCGTGGTTCCGATGTCGGCATCACCATGATTGCCCGTTCGGTAAACAGCATGGGGCTGGGGCTTATCGGCGGCGGTAGCCTCGACGACGCGCTGGCTGAGCTGGAAAGCGGCAGCGCTGACGCCGTTGTTGTGCTGGAAAACGATCTGCACCGTCACGCTTCTGCAGCCCGCGTTGACGCGGCGCTGGCAAAAGCGCCGCTGGTACTGGTGGTTGATCATCAGCGCACCGCCATTATGGACAGCGCACATCTGGTGCTCTCCGCCGCCAGCTTCGCTGAAAGCGACGGGACGGTTATCAACAACGAAGGCCGCGCGCAGCGCTTCTTCCAGGTTTACGACCCGACCTATTACGACAGCAAAACGCTGATGCTGGAAAGCTGGCGCTGGCTGCACTCGCTGCACAGCACTGTGCAAAACCGCGAAGTGGACTGGACGCAGCTTGATCATGTGATCGACGCAGCTGTTGAAGCGCTGCCGCAACTAGCCGGTATTAAAGATGCCGCGCCGGATGCCAGCTTCCGCATTCGTGGTCAGAAACTGGCGCGTGAACCGCACCGCTACAGTGGACGCACCGCGATGCGCGCCAATATCAGCGTGCACGAACCGCGCCAGCCGCAGGACAAAGACACCATGTTCGCTTTCTCTATGGAAGGGAACAACCAGCCGTCTGCGCCACGTTCGCAAATTCCGTTTGCATGGGCGCCGGGCTGGAACTCCCCTCAGGCCTGGAACAAATTCCAGGACGAAGTGGGTGGTCACCTGCGTCACGGCGATCCGGGCGTTCGCCTGATCGAAGCGTCTGAAAGCGGG
The DNA here is from genome assembly GCF_015167415.1 of Kosakonia pseudosacchari. Classification (NCBI taxonomy): domain Bacteria; kingdom Pseudomonadati; phylum Pseudomonadota; class Gammaproteobacteria; order Enterobacterales; family Enterobacteriaceae; genus Kosakonia; species Kosakonia pseudosacchari. The sequence goes on along the minus strand of NZ_CP063425.1, from coordinate 3,317,599 downwards.
CTTGATTACTTCACTACCGTACCAGGCGCGTTCGAAGTGCAGGACGGTAAATGGCGTATCGCGCCTTACTATCACCTGTTTGGCAGTGACGAACTGTCGCAGCGTTCTCCGGTGTTCCAGAGCCGTATGCCGCAACCCTACATCAAGCTGAATCCGGCAGATGCCGCGAAGCTTGGCGTGAACGCGGGCGCGCATATCTCCTTCACTTACGAAGGGCAGACTATCAGCCTGCCGTTGCAGGTTTCTGAAGGTCTGACGGCCGGGCAGGTTGGTCTGCCGATGGGGATGCCGGGCATCGCGCCGGTACTGGCCGGGGCACGTCTTGAAAATCTGCAGGAGGCGCAAGCATGAGCTGGTTAACACCGGATGTTATCGACATTCTGTTAAGCATTCTGAAAGCGGTCGTCATTCTGCTGGTGGTGGTCACCTGCGGTGCGTTCATGAGCTTTGGTGAACGTCGTCTGCTCGGTCTGTTCCAGAACCGTTATGGGCCGAACCGCGTAGGCTGGGGTGGTTCACTCCAGCTGGTGGCGGACATGATCAAGATGTTCTTTAAAGAGGACTGGATCCCGCGCTTTTCGGATCGCGTGATTTTTACTCTTGCGCCAATGATTGCCTTTACTTCGCTGCTGTTAGCGTTCGCCATTGTGCCGGTCAGCCCCACCTGGGTGGTGGCCGACCTCAATATCGGCATCCTGTTCTTCCTGATGATGGCAGGTCTGGCCGTTTACGCGGTGCTGTTCGCTGGCTGGTCGAGTAACAACAAATACTCGTTGCTCGGTGCGATGCGTGCCTCCGCGCAAACCCTGAGCTATGAAGTATTCCTCGGGCTTTCCCTGATGGGGGTGGTGGCGCAGGCCGGTTCCTTCAACATGACCGACATCGTTAACAACCAGGCCGGTTTGTGGAACGTTATCCCGCAGTTCTTTGGCTTTGTGACTTTCGCTATCGCGGGTGTTGCGGTGTGTCACCGTCACCCGTTTGACCAGCCGGAAGCGGAACAGGAGCTGGCGGATGGTTACCACATCGAATATTCCGGTATGAAGTTCGGCCTGTTCTTTGTTGGGGAGTACATCGGCATCGTCACCATTTCCGCGCTGATGGTCACGCTGTTCTTCGGTGGCTGGCAGGGGCCGTTGTTACCGCCATTCATCTGGTTCGCGCTGAAAACTGCGTTCTTTATGATGATGTTCATTTTGATCCGCGCCGCGCTGCCGCGTCCGCGTTATGACCAGGTGATGTCATTCGGCTGGAAAGTCTGCCTGCCATTGACGCTGATTAACTTGCTGGGAACGGCGGCTGTCATTCTCTGGCAAGCGCAATAAGGGGTGAAAAGACCATGACTTTAAAAGAATTACTCGTGGGCTTCGGCACCCAGGTTCGTAGTATCTGGATGATTGGCCTGCATGCGTTCGCCAAACGTGAAACGCGTATGTACCCGGAAGAGCCGGTCTATCTGCCACCGCGCTACCGTGGCCGTATCGTGCTGACGCGCGACCCGGATGGTTCCGAGCGCTGCGTTGCCTGTAACCTGTGTGCGGTAGCCTGCCCTGTCGGTTGTATCTCGCTGCAAAAAGCGGAGATGCAGGACGGACGCTGGTATCCGGAATTTTTCCGTATCAACTTCTCTCGCTGCATTTTCTGTGGTCTGTGCGAAGAAGCGTGCCCGACAACGGCGATTCAGCTCACCCCGGATTTCGAGATGGGTGAATACAAACGTCAGGATTTGGTGTACGAAAAAGAGGATCTGCTGATCTCCGGTCCGGGCAAATACCCGGAATATAACTTCTACCGGATGGCAGGTATGGCAATCGACGGCAAAGATAAAGGTGAAGCGGAAAACGAAGCCAAGCCTATCGACGTCAAGGGCCTGTTACCGTAAGGAGAGGGGCAATGGAGTTCGCTTTTTATATCTGTGGCCTGGTCGCCATCCTGACGACGGTACGCGTGATTACGCATACCAATCCGGTACACGCGTTGCTGTATCTGATTGTGTCTCTGCTGGCGATTGCCGGGGTCTTCTTTTCGCTCGGCGCCTACTTCGCCGGGGCGCTGGAGATCATCGTCTACGCCGGGGCCATCATGGTGCTGTTTGTGTTTGTGGTGATGATGCTGAACCTCGGCAATACCGTGGTCGAGCAGGAGCGCAACTGGCTGTCGCCGCAAATCTGGATTGGCCCGGCGCTGCTCTCCGCAGTGCTGCTGGTGGTGATGATTTACGCCATCCTGGGCGTCAACGATCAGGGCATCGAGGGGACGGCGATTGGTGCGAAAGCAGTTGGCATTACGCTGTTTGGGCCTTACGTCCTGGCGGTGGAACTGGCTTCAATGCTGCTGCTGGCGGGGCTGGTTGTCGCTTTCCATCTGGGACGCGAAGACCGAACTGGCGAAGTGCTGAGTAATCGCACGGAAGACCGCGCGAAAAGAAAAACGGAGGAGCACGCATGATCCCGTTGCAACATGGATTGATCCTCGCTGCGATTTTGTTTGTTTTGGGGCTGACCGGTCTGGTTATCCGCCGCAACCTGCTGTTTATGCTGATTGGGCTGGAAATCATGATTAACGCCGCTGCGCTGGCCTTTGTGGTCGCGGGTAGCTACTGGGGTCAGACCGACGGACAGGTGATGTACATTCTCGCCATTAGCCTCGCGGCTGCCGAAGCGAGCATTGGCCTGGCGTTGCTGCTGCAACTCCATCGTCGCCGCCAGAATCTGAATATCGATTCAGTAAGTGAGATGCGTGGATGAACATGCTCGCCTTAACCATTATTTTTCCTTTTATTGGCTTTGTGCTGCTGGCGTTTTCCCGTGGCCGCTGGTCGGAAAATGTTTCCGCAACCGTAGGTGTCGGGTCGATTGGTCTGGCTGCGCTGGTGACCGCGTATGCGGGCGTTGATTTCTTCAATAACGGTCAGCAACCTTTCGCAAAACCGCTGTGGACGTGGATGGCGGTCGGTGATTTCAACATCGGCTTCAATCTGGTGCTGGACGGCCTCTCTTTGACCATGCTTTCCGTGGTCACCGGTGTCGGCTTCCTGATCCACATGTTCGCCTCCTGGTATATGCGTGGTGAAGAGGGGTACTCCCGCTTCTTTGCCTATACCAACCTGTTTATCGCCAGCATGGTGGTACTGGTGCTGGCGGATAACTTGCTGCTGATGTACCTCGGCTGGGAAGGTGTGGGCCTCTGCTCCTATCTGCTGATTGGTTTCTACTACACCGATCCGAAGAATGGCGCCGCGGCGATGAAAGCGTTCGTCGTCACCCGCGTGGGTGATGTATTCCTCGCTTTCGCACTGTTCATTCTTTACAACGAACTGGGCACCCTGAACTTCCGCGAAATGGTTGAACTGGCACCGCAGCACTTCGCCAACGGCAATAACATGCTGATGTGGGCGACGCTGATGCTGCTGGGCGGTGCGGTCGGTAAATCCGCGCAGTTGCCGTTGCAGACCTGGCTTGCGGACGCGATGGCTGGCCCGACCCCGGTTTCTGCACTGATCCACGCTGCAACGATGGTTACCGCCGGTGTCTACCTGATCGCACGTACGCACGGTTTGTTCCTGTTAACGCCGGAAGTGCTGCATCTGGTTGGGATTGTGGGTGCCGTAACGCTACTGATGGCAGGTTTCGCCGCGCTGGTGCAAACCGATATCAAACGTGTGCTCGCTTACTCCACCATGAGCCAGATTGGTTACATGTTCCTGGCGCTTGGCGTACAAGCCTGGGATGCAGCGATTTTCCACCTGATGACGCACGCGTTCTTTAAAGCGCTGCTGTTCCTCTCCTCCGGTTCGGTGATCCTCGCGTGTCATCACGAGCAGAACATCTTCAAAATGGGTGGCCTGCGTAAGTCGATTCCGCTGGTGTACGCTTGCTTCCTGGTCGGTGGCGCGGCGCTGTCAGCGTTACCGATGATCACCGCAGGCTTCTTCAGTAAAGACGAAATCCTTGCCGGTGCGGTAGCGAATGGTCATATCAATCTGATGATTGCAGGCCTGGTCGGTGCCTTTATGACATCGCTCTATACCTTCCGTCTGATTTTCATTGTTTTCCACGGAAAAGAACAAATCCACGCGCATGCAGGGAAGGGGATTACCCATCATCTGCCGCTGATCGTGCTGCTGGTGCTGTCTACCTTTGTTGGCGCGATGATCGTGCCGCCGCTGAAAGGCGTGTTGCCGGAAACCACCGAGCTTGCGCACAGCAGCGTCGTGATGCTGGAAGTGGCATCCGGTGCGGTCGCGATTATCGGTATCCTGCTGGCAGCATGGCTGTGGCTGGGTAACCGCACACTGGTGCATTCAATTGCCAACAGCGCAACGGGGCGTTTCTTCGGTACCTGGTGGTTCAATGCCTGGGGCTTCGACTGGCTTTACGATCGCGTCTTTGTGAAGCCATACCTCGGTATTGCATGGTTGCTGAAGAGCGATCCGCTGAATGCGCTGATGAACATCCCGGCGATCCTTTCCCGCTTCGCAGGCAAAGGTCTGCTGTTTAGCGAGAACGGTTACCTGCGCTGGTATGTGGCATCTATGAGCATTGGCGCGGTTGTCGTGCTGGCGCTGTTGATGGTATTGCGCTGAGTTTGTTGGCTGGCTGAGTGCGCTTATCCGGCCTGCAAACGGAAAGAGAATTTTTAGAAATTCGTTGAAAATCTGGTCCGAATGGACAGGCGTTATCGGCGAAGTCAGAGTGGACACCGCCTGCGCAGAGCAACCGGAGCGTACAGATGTACGTGAGGATTGCGAGCACAGCCGGGGTTCGCTATGACGAGCAAGATAGCCTGAGACGGACTTAAACAAGGAACAAAAATCGCCATGTTACTACCCTGGCTAATTCTGATTCCCTTTATCGGCGGCTTCCTCTGCTGGCAGACCGAACGCTTCGGCGTGAAGGTGCCGCGCTGGATCGCGCTGATCACCATGGGACTGACGCTGGCGCTTTCTCTGCAACTCTGGTTGCAGGGCGGCTATTCTCTGACGCAAGTCACCGGCCTTCCGCAGTGGCAGGAAACGTTCAAGCATGACTGGATCCCACGCTTTGGCATCAGCATTCATCTGGCGATGGATGGTTTGTCGCTGCTGATGGTGGTGCTGACCGGCTTCCTCGGCGTGCTGGCGGTGCTCTGCTCCTGGCGTGAAATCGAGAAATATCAGGGTTTCTTCCACCTGAACCTGATGTGGATCCTCGGCGGCGTTATCGGCGTGTTCCTTGCCATCGACATGTTCCTGTTCTTCTTCTTCTGGGAAATGATGCTGGTGCCGATGTACTTCCTGATCGCGCTGTGGGGCCATAAAGCCTCCGATGGGAAGACGCGTATTACCGCTGCGACCAAGTTCTTCATTTATACCCAGGCAAGCGGTCTGGTCATGCTGATCGCCATCCTGGCGCTGGTGCTGGTGCACTACAACGCGACCGGGGTATGGACTTTCGCTTACGAAGATCTGCTGAAGACGCCAATGTCCGGCAATGTCGAATATTTGCTGATGCTCGGCTTCTTCATCGCCTTTGCGGTAAAAATGCCGGTGGTGCCGCTGCACGGCTGGCTGCCAGACGCGCACTCGCAGGCACCGACCGCCGGTTCTGTTGACCTCGCGGGGATCTTGCTGAAAACCGCTGCGTACGGTCTGCTGCGCTTCTCGCTGCCGCTGTTCCCTAACGCGTCGGCAGAGTTTGCGCCTATCGCTATGTGGCTTGGCGTGATCGGTATTTTCTACGGCGCGTGGATGGCCTTCACCCAGACCGATATCAAACGTCTGATCGCGTACACCTCTGTGTCTCACATGGGCTTTGTTCTGATTGCTATCTACACCGGTAGCCAGCTTGCTTACCAGGGCGCGGTGATTCAGATGATTGCCCACGGTCTTTCCGCTGCGGGTCTGTTTATTCTGTGCGGCCAGCTATACGAACGTCTGCATACGCGCGATATGCGTATGATGGGCGGATTGTGGAGCAAAATTAAGTGGCTGCCAGCGCTGTCAATGTTCTTTGCCGTCGCTACGCTTGGGATGCCGGGTACCGGTAACTTCGTGGGTGAATTCATGATCCTGTTCGGCAGCTATCAGGTTGTGCCGGCGATCACGGTGATTTCCACCTTCGGCCTGGTGTTCGCGTCGGTCTACTCGTTGGCGATGCTGCATCGTGCTTACTTCGGCAAGGCGAAAAGCGAACTCGCTAATCAGGAACTGCGCGGTCTGTCGCTGCGCGAGCTGTTTATGATTCTGATCCTGGTTGTGCTTCTGGTACTGCTTGGCTTCTATCCGCAGCCGATTCTGGATACATCGCACGCCGCGATGGGCAATATCCAGCAGTGGTTTGTTAATTCTGTTACTACTACAAGGCCGTAAATCGCCATGACGATAACTCCACAACACCTGATTGCGCTGCTGCCGCTGCTAATCGTCGGATTGACGGTGGTGGTTGTGATGCTCTCCATTGCGTGGCGACGCAACCATTTTCTCAATGCCACGCTGTCGGTCATTGGCCTGAACGTCGCGCTGCTCTCTTTGTGGTTCGTCGGCCAGGCGGGGGCGATGGATGTCACCCCGCTGATGCGTGTCGATGGCTACGCCATGCTTTACACTGGGCTGGTACTGCTGGCGAGCCTCGCCACCTGCACCTTTGCCTATCCGTGGCTGGAAGGGTACAGCGATAACAAAGAAGAGTTTTATCTGCTGGTACTGATTGCCGCACTCGGCGGCATTTTGCTGGCGAACGCGAATCACATGGCGGCGCTGTTCCTCGGTATTGAGCTGATCTCTCTGCCACTGTTCGGGCTGGTGGGCTATGCCTTCCGTCAGAAACGCTCGCTGGAAGCCAGTATCAAATACACCATTTTGTCCGCTGCCGCCTCTTCGTTCCTGCTGTTCGGTATTGCGCTGGTTTATGCGCAAACCGGTAACCTGTCGTTTGTCGCGATCGGTAAAAGCCTGGGCGAAGGCATGCTGCATGAACCGCTGCTGCTGGCGGGTCTGGGCATGATGATTGTCGGGCTTGGCTTTAAACTCTCGCTGGTGCCGTTCCATCTGTGGACGCCAGACGTTTACCAGGGCGCGCCTGCGCCGGTTTCCACTTTCCTGGCTACCGCCAGCAAAATCGCCATTTTTGGCGTGGTGATGCGTCTGTTCCTTTACGCACCGGTGGGTGAAAGTGAAGCGGTTCGCGTGGTTCTGGGTATCATCGCCTTCGTCTCCATCATCTTCGGTAACCTGATGGCGCTGAGCCAGACCAATATTAAACGTCTGCTGGGCTTCTCCTCTATTTCGCACCTGGGTTATCTGCTGGTGGCGCTGATTGCGCTGCAGGGCGGCCAGATGTCAATGGAAACCGTCGGTGTTTACCTGGCTGGTTATCTGTTCAGCAGCCTTGGCGCGTTCGGTGTGGTCAGCCTGATGTCCAGCCCGTATCGTGGCCCGGATGCCGAATCGCTTTACTCTTATCGTGGCCTGTTCTGGCACCGTCCAATCCTGTCTGCGGTAATGACGGTGATGATGCTGTCGCTGGCGGGGATCCCGATGACGCTGGGCTTTATCGGTAAGTTCTACATTCTGGCGGTCGGTGTTGAAGCGCATCTGTGGTGGCTGACGGCCGCGGTGGTGCTTGGCTCGGCGATTGGTTTGTACTACTACCTGCGCGTAGCGGTGAGTCTCTACCTGAACGCGCCGCAACAGTTGAACCGCGATGCACCGTCTAACTGGGCTTACAGCGCAGGCGGGATTGTGGTACTTATCTCTGCGTTGCTGGTGCTGCTGTTAGGTATCTATCCGCAGCCGCTGATCAGCATCGTTCAACTGGCGATGCCGATGATGTAAGCCTGGAAACAGGTAAAGAAAAACCGCCGGTATCGGCGGTTTTTTTATGGGCTAACTTAATAAGCGCGGAACGATTACTTCGCCAGCAGCGGAGTAGACGTTATCTGATGGTGGCTAATCAGCGGGCCGCGAATATTATTCGCCGCGCGATCCAGCACTTCCTGAATCACGGACGAGAGTTCGTTAATCTCGAACTTCGCCACGTAACCGTCTGCCTGCACCTTACGAACGTGATCTTCGTTGGCGCTACCGGAAAGCGACGAGTGGATCACCACCGGGATGTTTTTCAGACGCGGATCGGTTTTGATCAGACGCGTTAAGGTAAACCCGTCCATCTCCGGCATCTCAAGGTCGGTCAACACCATTGAGATCTTATCGCTGATTGGAATGCCTTCCGCATCGGCCTGTTGCGCCAGTTTCTGGATTTTCTCCCACGCATCTTTACCGGTGATATGCATATCACTGGGGATCTGCATGGCGTTCAGCCCTTTTTCCAGCATGGCGCGCGCCACTTTGGAATCTTCCGCCACAATGGCAACAGAACCCGGCTTCAGATTGAATTTCTTGTCCGGTACATGCTCACCGTGAACGTCATGATCCGCAGGCACGATGTCATACAGGATCTGCTCAACATCCAGCACCATTGCCAGGTTGTTGGTATCCTTGTCGTCATCCAGGCAGGCAATACTGGTGATATAGCGACCATTGATCGCTTTTTCGGCCGTGTGCACCTGTTTCCAGTCCAGGCGAATAATATTTTCCACGGACTCAACGGCAAACGCCTGCACGCTACGGGCATATTCCGTAATCAGTAGGATGTTCAGGCCGCTCGCAGGTTTACAACCTGCTACGGCGGCGAGATCAATCACCGGGATCACCTGATCGCGAATGTTGACCATCCCCATCAGCGGAGCTTTCATCCCTGCGGGACGGGTAAAGGTGGGCATCGGTACGATTTCGCGTAGCTTAAACACGTTGATGCCAAATAACTCGGATTTGGTGGCATCTAACGATGTGCCAAGGCGAAACAGCAACAGCTCAAACCGGTTCGACAGAGTAAGATTCGCCCTGTCATCGATGTCTTTCTGGAAATTGTCCATCATGCCCTCAAATAGGAAATGCCTGCGTATATCTATTATCGGCATGGTGGAGAAAAAATAGAGTGCCTAAATTAAAATCAAATGTGAACTACCGCAAAATCCTCAGCCAATGTCGTTTGCGAAAAGTACGTTTTACACTCGGCGAGCATCGTCTGGCCGCCCTGTTCGTCATAACGCGAACTGAGGTGGGTAATCACCAGTTTTTTTGCACCGGCATCGGCGGCGAGCTGTGCCGCCTGGCGGGTTGAGCTGTGTCCCCGGCTGTTCGCTTTTTCCTCCATTGCCTGCTCAAGCGTGGCTTCATGCACCAGCAAATCAACGCCTTGCGCCAGTTCCAGTGCGGCCTGGCAGGGCGCGGTGTCGCCAAAAATCGCCACTTTTTTCCCACTTTCTGCCGGGGCAAGATAATCCGCGCCATTAATGATGCGCCCGTCAGGCAACGTGACGGTTTTCCCCTCTTTTAATTGCTGGAACAGCGGCCCTGCCGGGATGCCTTGTGCTTTTAACGCCGCCGCATTCAGCGCGCCGGGTTTATCATGTTCTTCAATACGGTAGCCGTAGCACTCCACCGGGTGCGACAGCGGGTAAGCGGTCACCTTGCGCAAACCATCATCAACTACCAGCCCCGGCGTCACTTCCTCAATCGTCAGCGGGTAATCGGTCCATGAACCGCTAAGCCGCAGCGTGGTTTCCACAAACTCGCGGATCCCTTTCGGGCCGTAAATCTGCAGCGGCTGAACATTGCCGGCCATGGAGCGACTGCATAGCAACCCAGGCAGACCGAAAAGATGATCGCCATGCAGATGAGTAATAAAAATTTTATCGAGTTTGCCAGGGTGAAACGCGGTGCGCAGCATCTGGTGCTGGGTTCCTTCGCCGCAATCAAACAGCCAAAGCCCGGCGCGGGTTGGGTGTTGTAAATTGAGCAGCATCGCCGTGACATTACGCGCCCGTGTAGGTACGCCCGCAGAGGTGCCTAAGAAAATCAGTTCCACAATCTTTGCCCGAATGAAAAAGAATCTAGTATAACGAGGTCACTATAAATGAGGAGAACAACATGATCCGCTGGCAGGATGTGCACCATTGTGAACTGACCGTTCCTGAGCTGTATGCGTTACTGAAATTGCGCTGCGAAGTGTTTGTGGTTGAGCAGGCTTGCGCGTATCTGGATGTGGATGGTGATGACCTGGTGGGCGAGAACCGCCATATTCTCGGCTGGAAAGGCGACGAACTGGTGGCGTATGCGAGGATTCTGAAAAGTGATGATGATTTCTCACCCGTTGCTATCGGTCGGGTGATTGTCAGCGCGCAGGTTCGCGGCGAAAAACTGGGCTATCAGTTGATGGAGCGCGCGGTGCTTTCCTGCGAGCAACACTGGCCGCAGCACGCGCTCTACCTGGGTGCGCAGGCGCATCTGCAATCTTTTTATGCGCATTTTGGTTTTCAACCCGTTACCGATGTGTATGACGAAGATGGTATCGCGCATATCGGGATGGCGCGCGAGATCCGCCAGGCGTAACCGGCGAGCGTTGTCTATAGTTAGCGGACAGGTGCATAACATGGAGATAACAGATGGCATATCATTCTTATGAATCACATATTGATGACGACCTGACCCTGCTGAGCGAAACGCTGGAAGAAATTCTCCGCTCATCGGGCGACCCCGCAGATCAAAAGTACATTGAGTTGAAGGCCCGTGCCGAACAGGCGCTGCATGAAGTGAAAAACCGCGTCAGCAGCGCATCGGATACCTACTACTACCGTGCCAAAAAAGCCGTCTATCGCGCAGACGACTATGTGCATGAAAAACCGTGGCAGGGCATTGGTGCCGGTGCCGCAGTTGGCCTGGTGCTTGGTCTGCTGTTAGCCCGCCGCTAACGTTTCGCTTCCCCTCCCTGGAAGGGGGTACTGTTATTACGCTAAGTACCCCGTATACTATGTGGTTTTTAACAGGGAGGGGCTCGCGTGTACTCCATTTCCTCGGCGCTTTCACACTTACACCGCTGCCTGACCGACGACATTCCCCGCTCGTCAGGATTCTGCTTTTTTGATGCACCTTTCCCGTTAAACGACGCTTTTGATCCCCTGACCTGGCTTGCCAGCCAGCGCATGTGGCCGCAATTTTACTGGCAGCAACGTAGCGGCGATGACGAAGCCGCCGCGCTTGGCGCATTGCGCCGTTTCTCTTCTTTACCCCTGGCGCAACAGTTCTTACAGCAATGCGCGGAAGATGTCCGCGTCTGGGGGCTTAACGCCTTTGATCCCACGCAGGGCGAACTGTTTTTACCGCGTCTGGAGTGGCGACGGGAAGCCGGTCACGCCTTTCTGCGCGTGTACCTTTTCAGCGAGACTTCCCTGCGTGATGACGCGCAGCGCGCGCTCGCGTTGCTTTCCGCGCTGGTGGAGTCGACACCGCTGCAAAACGTGCAGCAGACGTGCCTTGAGCAGCATCACATCCCCGAGCACGATGGCTGGCGCGCGCTGATTGCGCAGGCCTTGCAAACGCTTGAAAGCGGTGAGCTGGATAAAGTCGTGCTCGCCCGCGCAACGGATTACCATTTTGCCCGCGCGGTGGACGCCGCCGCGCTGATGGCTGCCAGCCGTCGCCTCAATCATCACTGTTTTCATTTCATGATGGCGTTTAATGCGCAGACGGCCTTTTTAGGCTCAACGCCGGAGCGGTTATGGCGTCGGCGTGGCAGTGCCTTACGCACGGAAGCGCTGGCCGGAACGGTTGCAAATCATGACGATGACCAGCAGGCACAACAGCTTGCCGACTGGTTAATGGCGGATGATAAAAACCAGCGTGAAAATATGCTGGTGGTGGAAGATATCTGCCAGCGTTTACAGCAGCAAACCGGTGCGCTGGAAGTACTGCCGCCGAAGGTGGTCCGGCTGCGTAAAGTGCAGCATCTTCGCCGCTGTATCTGGACTGACCTACAATCGCCGGATGACGCGCTCTGCCTGCAAATGCTCCAGCCGACAGCGGCAGTTGCGGGATTGCCACGTCGTGAAGCGCGGGCATTTATTGCGCGTCATGAGCCTTTTCAGCGCGAGTGGTATGCCGGTTCGGCGGGGTATCTTTCGCGGCAACAGAGCGAGTTCTGCGTTGCTTTGCGTTCGGCAAAAATTGATGGCGCTACCGTACGTCTTTACGCCGGGGCGGGTATTGTTTCCGGTTCAGACGCGGATCAAGAGTGGCAGGAAATTGAGAACAAAGCGGCGGGATTGCGATCATTATTACAACTTAGTCACGCATAACCGACTCATATCAAAAATACATAGTTCCTGATTATTTATACTACGCCGTAATATTGATACCGGACAAATTCATGTCGATAAGCTCATTTAACCGACGCTGGGCGGCGGTGATCCTCGAAGCCCTTACCCGTCACGGCGTCAGGCATGTGTGTATTGCCCCGGGATCCCGTTCCACCCCATTAACGCTGGCCGCAGCGGAAAATCACGCCTTTATTCACCACACCCATTTTGATGAGCGTGGCCTGGGCCACCTTGCGCTGGGGCTGGCAAAGGCCAGCAATGAGCCGGTGGCGGTGATCGTGACATCCGGCACGGCGGTGGCGAACCTTTATCCCGCGCTGATTGAAGCAGGGCTGACCGGTGAAAAACTGGTGCTGCTGACGGCAGATCGACCGCCAGAGTTGATTGACTGCGGTGCCAACCAGGCCATACGCCAGCCGGGCATGTTTGCCACGCATCCTGCTGAATCTCTCGCGCTGCCGCGGCCTTCGCAGGACATTCCGGCGCGTTGGCTGGTTTCCACTCTTGATAACCTGCTGGGGTCGTTACAGGGCGGCGCGGTACACATTAACTGCCCATTTGCCGAGCCGCTGTACGGCGAAATGGATGACACGGGGCTGGTCTGGCAGCAGGCGCTGGGTGACTGGTGGCAGGCGGACGCGCCATGGCTGCGCGCAGCGAATATTGTCAAAAGCGAAACGCAGCGCGACTGGTTTTTCTGGCGACAAAAACGCGGTGTGATAGTAGCAGGTCGCATGAGCGCGGATGAAGGCCGTTTGCTTGCTGAATGGGCGAAAACGCTCGGCTGGCCGCTGATTGGCGATGCGCTTTCGCAGACCGGACAACCGCTGCCATGTGCCGATCTCTGGCTCGGTAATGGCCTGGCGGTGGCGGAGCTGAATCAGGCGCAGATTGTGTTGCAGTTTGGCAGCAGTCTGACCGGCAAACGTCTGTTGCAATGGCAGGCGACCTGCGAACCGGAAGAGTACTGGCTGATTGATCGCCTGCAAGGGAGGCTCGATCCGGCCCATCATCGCGGGCGTCGGCTGGTTTCCAGCGTTGCCGACTGGCTGGAGCAGCATCCGGCTGAGCCGCGTGCGCCGTGGTGCGAGGCGATCCCACGCCTGTCGGCGCAGGCCTGGGAAGCCGTTCATGCGAAGCGTGATATTTTTGGCGAGGCGCAACTGGCGCACCGCATCGCGGATTATTTGCCAGCCCAGGGGCAGCTTTTTCTTGGCAACAGCCTGGTTGTGCGGCTGGTCGATGCGCTGGGGCAGCTCCCGGCGGGATACCCGGTTTACAGCAATCGCGGCGCCAGTGGTATCGACGGCTTGCTTTCAACGGCGGCGGGCGTTCAGCGCGCCACCGCGCGGCCTACGCTGGCGATAGTTGGCGATCTCTCTGCGCTTTACGATCTCAATGCGCTGGCGCTACTGCGGCAGGCTTCTGCGCCATTCGTCCTGCTGGTGGTGAATAACAACGGCGGGCAAATTTTTTCGTTACTGCCCACGCCGCCCGCCGAGCGCGAACAGTTTTATTTGATGCCGCAGAATGTCCATTTTGCGCATGCGGCGGCGATGTTTAGCCTGGCTTACCATCAACCGGAGAATTGGGCTGAGCTTGAGCAGGCGCTGGAAGGCGCCTGGTGCAAGCCCGGCGCGACGGTGATTGAGCTGGTGGTGAACGCAACCGACGGCGCGCAGACGTTACAAACGCTGCTGGCGCAGGTAAGCCATCTGTGAGCCTGCACGGTCTTGCCTTTGGCGAACAGCAGCCGCAACCGTGGCTGGTGTTTCTGCACGGTTTTTCCGGCGATAACCGCGAGTGGCAGCACGTTGGCGACGCGCTGAGTGATTTCCCGCGCGTGTACCTCGATCTGCCCGGACATGGCGGTTCAGCCCATATTGGCGTGGCTTCCTTTGATGAACTGGACGCGCTGCTGCGCACCACCCTTGAGCGCTACAACATACGCCGCTACTGGCTGGTGGGGTATTCGCTCGGTGGTCGCGTGGCGATGTATCACGCCTGCCAGCATCCTGCCGGGTTGTGCGGCCTGGTGGTTGAAGGTGGCCACCCGGGGCTGACATCCTCTGACGATCGCGCACAGCGGCTGCATAATGATCAGCAATGGGCAACGCGTTTTCGCCAGCAGCCATTGAGTGAGGTATTTGACGCCTGGTACCGGCAACCTGTTTTTGCCACGCTCAGCGACACCGCGCGTGCCGAACTGGTGGCGCTTCGCAGCCAGAACAACGGTTTAACATTAGCGGCGATGCTGGAGGCAACCTCGCTCGCCTGCCAGCCCGATTTGCGTGCCGCGCTACGGGCGCTTTCTGTGCCAGTACATTATTTATACGGTGAACATGACAGCAAGTTTCAGGCGCTGGCGACGCAAGTCTCGCGCCACTGTCACGCCATTCCTGCCGCCGGGCACAACGCGCACCGGGACAATCCCGCTGCCGTTATTGCCGCCCTGGCGCGTATTCTGCGTCTTGAGACAAAGGACACACTATGATCCACCCAGATGAAAACATGCTTTATGCGCCGGTTGAATGGCGTGACTGTTCTGAAGGTTACACCGACATCCGTTATCAGAAATCGGCCGATGGTATTGCCAAAATCACCATTAATCGCCCGCAGGTGCGCAATGCGTTCCGTCCGCTGACGGTGAAAGAGATGATTCAGGCCATGGCTGACGCCCGTTATGACGACAGCGTGGGTGTGATCATTCTGACCGGCGAAGGGGATAAAGCCTTCTGTTCCGGCGGCGATCAAAAAGTGCGCGGCGATTATGGCGGTTACCAGGATGACTCCGGCGTGCACCATCTCAACGTGCTGGATTTTCAGCGCCAGATCCGCACCTGCCCGAAACCGGTGGTGGCGATGGTGGCGGGTTACTCCATCGGCGGCGGCCACGTGCTGCACATGATGTGCGATCTGACCATTGCGGCGGACAACGCCATTTTCGGCCAGACCGGCCCGAAAGTCGGCTCCTTCGATGGTGGCTGGGGGGCGTCTTACATGGCGCGCATCGTGGGTCAGAAAAAAGCGCGCGAAATCTGGTTCCTCTGTCGCCAGTACGATGCCAGACAGGCGCTTGATATGGGGCTGGTCAACACAGTTGTACCGATTGCCGATCTTGAAAAAGAGACCGTGCGCTGGTGTCGCGAAATGCTGCAAAACAGCCCGATGGCGCTGCGCTGCCTGAAAGCGGCGCTGAATGCCGACTGTGATGGTCAGGCGGGTCTGCAGGAACTGGCGGGTAACGCTACCATGCTGTTCTACATGACCGAAGAAGGACAGGAAGGCCGCAACGCGTTTAACGAAAAACGCCAGCCTGATTTCAGCAAATTCAAACGGAATCCATAATGCGACAGGCGCAGGTTTACCGCTGGCAAATCCCGCTTGATGCGGGTGTGGTGCTGCGTGAGCGGCGCCTGAAAACACGTGACGGGTTGTTGGTGCATCTCACCGAGGGCGAGCGCGAAGGCTGGGGGGAGATTTCCCCTCTGCCGGGGTTTAGCCTGGAAACGCTGGATGACGTTCAACCGGTTGTGATGGCGTGGGCGCGTAGCTGGCGCGATGGCGAGCAGCCACCGCTGCCGGACGAGCCTTCTGCGGCATTTGGTTTGAGTTGCGCGCTGGCAGAGTTGAGTGATGCGCTGCCGCAGGCGGCGGATTACCGCGCCGCGATGCTGTGTAGCGGCGATCCGGACGAGTTGTTCGCCGCGCTTGCTGCGCTGCCGGGAGAAAAGCTGGCGAAAGTGAAAGTGGGGCTGTATGAAGCGGTGCGCGACGGTATGGTGGTCAACTTGCTGCTGGAGTCGATCCCCGATCTCCATCTGCGCCTGGATGCCAACCGCGCCTGGACGCCGCTGAAAGCGCAACAGTTTGCCAGGTATGTCAATCCGGCTTATCGCCCGCGCATTGCGTTTCTCGAAGAGCCCTGCAAAACGCGCGAAGATTCGCTGGCGTTTGCCCGCGAGACCGGCATTACTCTTGCCTGGGATGAGAGTCTGCGTGACGCGGACTTTTGTTTTGAGCGGCAACCCGGCGTCGGTGCCGTGGTGATTAAACCGATGCTGACCGGCAGTTTGCAGAAAGTCCAACAGCAGGTTGCGGCGGCGAAAGCGCTGGGGCTGACGACCGTTATCAGTTCGTCAATCGAATCGAGCCTCGGGCTAACGCAACTGGCGCGTATCGCCGCCTGGCTGACGCCGGGAACGGTGCCGGGTCTTGATACGCTGCAATTGATGCAAACGCAGCTGCTGCGCCGCTGGCCGCAGAGTGATTTACCCTGCTTGCAGGTTGATGCGCTGGAACCATTGCTATGATTTTTCCCGACTGGCCCTGGCGTCACTGGCGCACGCTACAAGGCGAGCAGGCGGCGATTCGCCTTGAGCAGCAAAGCCTTAACTGGCATGAGCTCTGTGCGCGTATTGACAGGCTGGCCAGCGGTTTTGCTCGCCAGGGCGTACAGGAAGGTGACGGCGTTATGTTGCGCGCGCGCAACCAGCCGGAGACGCTACTGGCGTGGCTGGCGCTGTTGCAATGCGGCGCACGGGTTTTACCCCTGAACCCGCAGTTGCCCGCCACGCTACTGGCGGCGCTGTTACCGCCGTTGACGCTGCGTTTTGCGCTCGACCTGGCGTCGCAGGCGGAGTACGCCGGTTTAACATCGCTGTCGTTAAGCGAGTCTGACGGCGATTATGCCGTTGACTGGCAGCCACTTCGGCTGGCGTCAATGACCCTGACTTCCGGTTCTACCGGCCTGCCGAAAGCCGCCGTGCATACCTGCGCGGCGCATCTTGCCAGTGCGCAGGGCGTGCTGGCGCTGATCCCGTTTAGCGCGAAAGACGACTGGCTGCTCTCGTTGCCGCTGTTTCATGTTTCCGGGCAGGGGATTTTATGGCGCTGGCTGCTGGCCGGGGCGCGGATCACCGTGCGGCAAAAAGCGCCGCTGGAGCAGGCGCTGGCCGGGTGCAGCCACGCCTCGCTGGTTCCGACACAGCTCTGGCGCTTGTTGAATGATAATGTACCGGTCTCGCTGAAAGCCGTGTTACTGGGTGGCGCGGCGATCCCCGTTGAACTCACGCAGCAGGCTCGCGAGCGCGGGATCCGCAGCTGGTGCGGGTACGGCTTAACCGAATTTGCGTCGACGGTGTGCGCGAAAGAGGCTGATGGCAAACCCGATGTCGGCTACGCGCTGCCGGGGCGTGAAGTGAGAATTGTTGGTGAAGAGGTTTGGCTGCGTGCCGCCAGCATGGCGTCGGGCTACTGGTGCAACGGAGCACTTCTCCCGCTGGTAAACCGTGAAGGCTGGTTTGCCACGCGCGATCGCGGTGAGCTGAACGGTGGCTGCCTGACTATTCACGGTCGTCTGGACAATCTTTTTTTCAGCGGCGGGGAAGGCATTCAGCCAGAAGAAATTGAACGCGTTATTGCCCGCCACCCACAGGTGCAGCAGGTGCTGGTGGTCCCGGTGGATGACGCGGAGTTTGGTCAACGCCCGGTGGCGGTGGTGGAGTGCGCCGGTGACGTTAATGCCGATGCGCTGGGCCAGTGGGCCGCTGATAAGCTGGCCCGTTTCCAGCAGCCGGTACGCTGGCTGATGCTGCCCGCAGCGCTGAAAACAGGTGGCATTAAGATCTCACGCAAAGCAGTAGCGGAATGGGTTGCCGGGCAAGGTTAGAGCAGTCCTTTTAGCGTGAGCGTGTTGCGGGTCGCCTCGTTCAGATCGTATCGGTGCAGATCGGCGGGGTTTACCCACGCGTAATCCTGGAATTCGTCATTGATGCTGACTTCGCGATTGGCGCTGACGCAATCAAAAATCAGGTAAATCATATAGATTTGCTCTTTGCTGCCGTCGGCGTAGGTTTTCACGCGGATATCATCGCGAAATGTCCACGGCGTGATTTCGCTCAGCTCCAGCTTGTCGCCCAACTCTTCGCGGATCTCCCGGCGCAGCGCCTCTTCAATCCGCTCGCCAGGCTCCACACCGCCACCGGACAATGCCCATTGACCGGGGAAAACACCGCGATCGTCAGCCATTTTGCAGAGCAAATACGCGCCGTCGTTTTGAATTAATGGGCACACAATCGTCCGTTGTCGCATGGTTAATTCCTTTAGAGTGATAAACACAACGCGCCATATTAACGTAAGCGCTTACGTGGAAAAATTGACCCCATCTATGTTTACGCCTCTTTTTATTCATTCTGCTGACAGAAAAATAGGCGTATAATCAGAGGCTTTTGGGCATCAGGCCCGTTATGTGCGGAAATCAAAAATGAAGAACGTTGCTTTATTAGGTTTAGCCAGCGTGTTGCTGGTCTCTGCCGGGGCGCAGGCCGTGAGTCTGAACGGCCAGATTGGGAAAGATTACACCAACTTTGGTTTCGGTTTGGGAACGGAAACCAGCGGTATCGCGGTAAGCGGTAACTGGGCGCACAGCGAAGATGATGGCGACATCGCTGGTCTGGGGCTGGGTTACAACATTCCGTTGGGGCCGTTCCTGGCGACTGTTGGCGGGAAAGGTATTTATCTGAATCCGGATGTGGGCAGTGAAGGTTATGCCGTTGCTGTCGGTGGCGGGTTGCAGTGGAAAATTGCCAGCAGCTTTAGCCTCTTCGGTGAGTATTATTATTCGCCCGATTCACTCTCCAGCGGCGTGAAAGAGTACCAGGAAGCAAATGCTGGTGCGCGTTACACCATTATGCGTCCGCTGACGGTGGAAGCCGGTTACCGTTATATCGACATGACCGGTAAAGAAGGCCGTCGCGACAACGCGGTTGCCGATGGCCCGTATGTCGGCGTCAGCGCCAGTTTCTAATCCTCCGGCGCGGCCTCTGTCCGCGCCTGTTTGTCTCCGTTTTTCCTCTGCGCATGCGCTATAGTGTTTCAACCTCGATTGCAGGAGCTAACAATGTTAAATGTGGAGATGTTATCGACCGGCGATGAAGTGCTGCATGGCCAGATTGTAGATACCAATGCGGCCTGGCTGGCTGACTTTTTCTTTAACCAGGGGTTGCCCCTCACGCGTCGTAACACCGTGGGCGATAACCTTGATGATTTGGTCGCTATCCTGCGTGAACGTAGCGAGCACGCGGATGTGCTGATTGTGAATGGCGGTCTGGGGCCGACCAGTGACGATCTCAGCGCG
This sequence comes from Kosakonia pseudosacchari, assembly GCF_015167415.1. Lineage (NCBI taxonomy): Bacteria > Pseudomonadati > Pseudomonadota > Gammaproteobacteria > Enterobacterales > Enterobacteriaceae > Kosakonia > Kosakonia pseudosacchari. Next base: position 3,298,266 of record NZ_CP063425.1, on the reverse strand, counting down.
CTGGCAGCGGCGACCGCCAAAGGCGAAGCGCTGGTGCTACACGAAGCGTGGCTGGCACAAATGGAACGCTTCTTTACCGAACGTGGCCGCGTGATGGCGCCGAGTAACCGCAAACAGGCCGAGATCCCGGCCAGCGCCGAACTGGTGGATAACCCGGTCGGTACCGCCTGTGGTTTTGCCCTGCAGCTCAACCGTTGCCTGATGTTCTTCACGCCGGGCGTACCGTCGGAATTTAAAGTGATGGTGGAACAAGAAATTCTGCCGCGCCTGCGCGCACGCTTTACCTTGCCGGAGCCGTCGGTTTGCCTGCGCTTAACCACCTTTGGTCGCTCCGAAAGCGATCTGGCGCAGAGCCTGCAACACCTCGAACTGCCGCCAGGCGTGGTGATGGGCTACCGCTCTTCCATGCCAATTATCGAATTAAAACTGACTGGCCCGGCAGAACATCGCGCGGCGATGGAAGCCCTGTGGCCGGAAGTGAAACGTGTTGCCGGTGAGAGTTTGATTTTTGAAGGCACGGAAGGTTTGCCGGCCGCGCTTGCCGCTACCCTGCGGGAACGCCAGCTCAGCCTGACGCTGAGCGAGCAGTTCACCGGCGGTCTGGTGGCATTGCAGCTTTCCCGCGCCGGCGCGCCGCTGCTGGCCAGTGAAGTGCTGCCGTCGCAGGCGGAAGCGCTGGCGCAAAGTGCCCGCTGGACTACCGAGCTGCGCAATCGTCATCTCGCCGGGCTGGCGCTGACGGTGACCGGCCTTGAAGAGGATCATCTCAACTTCGCGCTGGCGACGCCGGAAGGCACCCGCGCGCTGCGGGTAAAATTCAACACCAACCGCCACGGGCTGGTGGTGCGCCAGGAGGTGTGTGCCATGATGGCGCTGAACATCCTGCGCCGCTGGCTGGCGGGCAAAGACATTGCCAGCGATCACGGCTGGATCAATGTGGTGGAAACGCTGACCGTGGAATAATCGTGCAGGGTAACGGCACGCCGTTACCCCAATGCGTTTGCCAGTAGCGTAATGGGATGTTCACAGCGTTTGCTGGTGGACATCTCAATTTGCCATTTGCAGGTTTCACAATCTGTCACCACCAGATCCGCGCCGCTGGCTTCAATCTGCTCGAACAACGGCGCGCCAATCGCCTGTGATGTTGGGTAGTTTTCGCTTTTAAAGCCGTAGGTTCCGGCAATCCCGCAGCAGCGCGAATCCAGCACCGTCAACTCAAGCCCTGGAATGCGCCGCAGCAGCTCCAGCGTGTAGTGCGTCCAGCCCATTTTTTCCATATGACACGGCGTGTGGTAGACCACCTTCAGCGGGGTTTCTTGCAACGGCAACGCGCATCCTTCGTCGAGCATGCGCCAGATCCAGCGCGTGGCTAAATCGATATGCGAGCGCAAATGGCTGTTATCCACATCCAGCAGGTGGGGATATTCGTCGCGCAACGTAAACGCGCAGGTGGAAGAGGTGGCGATAACCGGCAAACCCTCCGTGCCAATAGCCTGCTCCAGCGAGCGCACATTAAACTGCGCCTGTTTTTTCGCTTTATCGAAAAACCCATTCGCAATCAGCGGTACGCCGCAGCACTTTTCCCGCTGCAACAACTGTACGCCGACGCCCATATGGTTCAGCACGCGGATCAGATCTTTACCCAACTGCGGATGGTTGTAATTCACATAACAACCGTGGAAAAACGCCACCTGCTGCGCAAACGCCTGTTGCTGTGCGGCAATGCTGCGATACCAGCGGCGAAATGTGCCGCTGGAATATTTTGGCAGCGTGCGGTGGTGATCGATTTTTAACGCGGTATCCAGTAACTGGCGCACGGGTTTTAAGGAGGTTGCCGCATTCACCAGCGGTGCCATCGGTGTCGATAGCGTCCCCATCAGGTCGGTATGGCTGAGAATGGCATTACGTATGGAGAGCTTTTTGGGCGCGTACTGGGCACGGGCGCGCTGAATAATATCGCCAATTTTCACCCCGGACGGGCAGGCGGTTTCGCAGCGTTTACAGTTGGTGCAGTACTTCAGCGCATCATCATATAGCGCGGCGTCTTTTAACCGCAGGCGCTCGCCATCAGGGCCTGCCTGTTTCGGACCAGGGTAATCGGGGTTGACGCGGCTGACCGGGCAGGCGGTGGTGCAAACGGTGCATTTAATGCAGCTTTCAAATTGCGTATTGTTCATTGTTCGCCTCCCTGTGCGCTAATTTGCTGTGCGGCATGCAGCGCGGTAACGACGCAAACGCCGCCGCCACACCCTTGGGCAACGGCATCAAAACCGCCCAGCACGGAACCAATCACATAGAGATTGTTCACGGCGTTGCCCCGGCGCAGGCCATGTAGTTGCGCGTCGGTCTGCACACCAAACTGCTGCCACGGCTGGCTGTCAAACACATCATCGCGATACCACTCCTGGCGCTGCGCACTTTGCAGCACATCGAGATCAAACACCGTTTCCCGTACGCCATCGCGCCCGGCCACCAGCCCGTCACTGAAAAAGCTGCCGCTGGCGAGCACCACATTGCGCGCACGCAGCGGGATATCTTCATGTTTACGCGTCCACACTTGCGTTACGCGCTGATCGGCGATATCGGCACGTAGTACATCGTCACCGGGCATCCAGTTACCGCCGCTGCGTATAAACGCCTGTTGCAGGAGTTGCTGCATGCGCATACCCGGCACAGATGGCGGCAGCGTAGGCAACAGACGCAGCGGGCAGGCCAGTTGCTGATTAAGGCGCGTAAAGACGCTGTTGTCCGTCAGACCAAAGCAGGCGGGCAGATAGAGCATCGCGTAGTGCTGGCTTAGCGGCTGCAGCGCTTCGTACAGCGCGTTGTAGTGCTCGGGCGCGTCCAGCAGGCGGGCGATATTCACCGCGCGAAATTCGCTGGGGTTATCACGCAGCCGATCCAGCAGCGGCAGATCTATCTCTTCTGCATGCGCGTCAATCCCGCGTTTACGCAGCGCACCTGCCGCAAGCTGCGGCTGGAAATCAAGAAAACCGCTGATACCAACGACGCCAGTGTGCTGGTGAGTTTCTGTTTTAACAGGCACTTCCAGCGGGCTAAGCCAGGCGGTGCGGAATGTGCCAAGCGGCGTCACGCGCTGGTGCGGCGTATCAACATCGCCCTGTAACACCAGCCCGCAATCTGCCAGCAGCGTCTGCGCCTGTTGTGCGTAATGGCGAACCCGATCTGCGCCGAGCCGGGCATAAGGGTGACAGGCATGGTGCTGTTGAAGGTGTGCGATGGCACCATCAAGCGTATCGATGGGCTGACCATCGGGTAAATGTGAAAGCAAATCCAGTGAGCCAGAAGAGAAGCTCAGGGCGCTCTGTCCACGGCTGACAATAGCGCAGCGCTGGCCGCTCTGCGCAAGACGAATTCCGCACACTAAACCGGCCAGCCCGCCACCGATAATGACCGTATCAAATCTCATCTTCCGCCTCCTTTTCCAGACCGCACAATCCCTGATAAACCCAGCGTGTGAATTCGCTTTCACGCAGCGCATCGCCCCAGGCGATGGGTTGAATACCTTTCCAGCGTTCATTGAGAAAACCGGTCAGTTGATGCAGAGATTCACTTTCGGTCGTGACATGCAGGCGATTAAGCAACCCGGCGGCGCGGCAGGCGCACAGCTCGCCCTGGCAGGTGCCCATCCCGACGCGTGTGCGGCGGCGCAAATCAAGCAGCGAATGGACATTGAGGTTCTCGACTGCGTACTGCACTTCCCCGGCGGTGACGGCTTCACATTCGCAGACCAGGCTGCGGTTATGTCTGTCGCTGCCAAGCCAGGCTGGCGTACGGTCGCCGTGGCGATAGACCGCCGACCCACGTAGCGGTGTCGGCAGGGAGATAATTTTTTTGAGCGCCTGTTCGGTCGGCTCGCGGGAGCCGGGCAGCGGCGCGGTGGCGGTGGTGCAAGGGGCATGATGATTGAGCTTGCGACAGACGGCATCCGTCGCCCATTCGGCCATCAGCCGGTAAGTCATCAGCTTGCCGCCGGTGATAGTGATAAAACCTTCCAGCCCGTCGCGCTGTGCGTGATCCAGCAACACAATGCCCCGGCTGACATTGCGCCCGCTCGGGTCATCATCGCTGGCGACCAGCGGCCGCACACCGGCGTAAGCACGCAGGATGCGCGTTTTCGCCATCACCGGCGCCAGTTTTTCCCCTTCACGCAGCAGAATATCCACTTCGTCAGGCGTGACGCGCAGGTTATCGATGTCGGCGTAATCAATATGTGTTGAGGTGGTACCAATCAGTGAGATGGTGTCGCCAGGCACCAGAATATCGGCGTCGGCGGGTTTGCGGCAGCGGTTGATGACGTGCTGGTTAATGCGGTGATCGAGGATCAGCAACGCGCCTTTCGCCGGGAACATGCGGATCGTCAGGTCGGCATATTCGGCTATGCGCTGCCCCCAGATCCCGGCGGCATTCACCACCACTGGCGCATGGAGTTCCTGGGTTTCCCCGCTGGCAGGGTGATAAAGGCGCACACCGCTCACCGTGTCGCCATGGCGGATCAGCCCGCACACTTCGTGCCCGGTGAGGATTTTTGCACCGTGCTCGCGGGCGTCCAGCATATTGCTGGCGGTGAGCCGGAAAGGGTCTACCGTGCCGTCCGGCACGCGTACCGCGCCGATCAGCGCCGGGTTGACGCTGGGCTCCATGCGCAGCGCTTTCTGCGGTGATATAGCCTGCGCCGGGATCCCCGCTTGCAGGCAGGCGTCAATAAACTGGCTTTGATACACCATGTCATCTTCCGGCAGGGTAATAAACAGGCCGTCTGTCGGTTCGATACAGTGGCGGGCGATACGTTTGAGGATCTGATTTTCGGCAATACATTCACGCGCTGATTCGTTATCGGTCACCGCGTAACGCGCGCCGCTGTGCAGCAGGCCATGGTTACGGCCGGTCGCGCCGGTGGCGATATCGTGGCGTTCAAGCAGCACCACGCGCAAGCCGCGCAGGGCGCAGTCGCGAGCGATGCCTGCGCCGGTCGCGCCGCCGCCGATAATAATCACATCGTAGTCACTGGGGTTGCGCATGTTCGCGTCCTTCTGGTCGACGTTCCTTAGCAACCATTTAGCCATACTATGATTGTGGTTTGTTTGATATCGCGCATATTCGAGCAAAAAACGAAAGTGAAACGCGCTTTAATGCGTGAAGTTAGATGTTTGTCATATTTCTGTAACAATATATGCGACAACTCATTCTCTCTGGTTAAAACTTTCACTACAATCCGCCGCGAATAACTCTGGTTATGTTCGTTTTCACTCATTAATGAAAGATATGAGTCTTACCGCGCCACGGAGGCCGCTATGTTGAGTATTTTTAGACCTGCCCCCCATCAATCGCGTCTGCCCGATGCGCAAATCGATCCGCTGTACCGGCGGTTGCGCTGGCAGATTTTCCTCGGGATCTTCTTCGGTTATGCCGCCTACTATCTGGTGCGTAAGAACTTTGCGCTGGCAATGCCGTATTTAGTCGAACAGGGCTTTTCCCGTGGCGATTTGGGGTTTGCGCTGTCCGGTATCTCCATTGCCTACGGCTTTTCGAAATTTATTATGGGCTCGGTGTCGGATCGCTCGAATCCGCGCGTCTTCCTGCCCGCCGGGTTAATTCTGGCGGCAGCGGTGATGCTGGTTATGGGCTTCGTGCCGTGGGCCACCTCCAGCATCATGGTCATGTTTGTGCTGCTATTCCTGTGCGGCTGGTTCCAGGGCATGGGCTGGCCGCCGTGTGGGCGCACCATGGTGCACTGGTGGTCGCAAAAAGAGCGTGGCGGCATTGTGTCGGTATGGAACTGCGCGCATAACGTCGGCGGCGGTATTCCTCCGCTGCTGTTCCTGCTGGGGATGGCGTGGTTTAACGACTGGCACGCGGCGCTGTATATGCCGGCGTTTGCCGCGATTCTGGTGGCGATTATTGCCTTCGCGCTGATGCGTGATACCCCGCAATCGTGCGGTCTGCCGCCGATTGAAGAGTACAAAAACGACTACCCGGATGACTATAACGAAAAGCATGAGCAGGAGCTGACCGCTAAGCAGATTTTCATGCAGTACATTCTGCCCAACAAGCTGCTGTGGTATATCGCGGTGGCTAACGTCTTTGTATATCTGCTGCGCTACGGCATTCTCGACTGGTCGCCAACCTACCTGAAAGAGGTGAAACACTTCGCGCTGGATAAATCCTCGTGGGCCTATTTCTTCTATGAATACGCGGGCATCCCCGGCACGCTGCTGTGCGGCTGGATGTCGGATAAAGTCTTCCGTGGCAATCGTGGCGCAACGGGCGTGTTCTTTATGACGCTGGTGACCATTGCGACGATCGTTTACTGGCTGAACCCGGCGGGGAACCCGGGCGTGGACATGGCCTGCATGATTGTCATCGGCTTTCTGATTTATGGCCCGGTGATGTTGATTGGTTTGCATGCGCTGGAGCTGGCACCGAAAAAAGCGGCGGGTACGGCGGCGGGCTTTACCGGCTTGTTTGGCTATCTTGGCGGTTCTGTTGCCGCCAGCGCCATTGTTGGCTATACCGTTGATTTCTTCGGCTGGGATGGCGGCTTTATGGTGATGATTGGCGGCAGCATTCTGGCAGTGTTACTGCTGGTTATCGTGATGATCGGTGAGAAACGCCACCATGCCGACGTGCTGGCGCGTCGCAGCTAACAGGGAGCACTGATGAAAACCACTTTCACCCGTATGACTTCAAGCCTGCTGCTGGCAGGCGCGTTAACCAGCCAGGCGCTGGCCGCCGATAAAATTGTTATCGCCCACCGTGGCGCCAGCGGTTATTTGCCGGAACATACCTTACCGGCGAAGGCGATGGCCTATGCGCAGGGCGCGGATTTCCTTGAACAAGACCTGGTGATGACCAAAGACGACCAGCTGGTCGTTCTGCATGATCACTATCTCGACCGCGTGACGGATGTCGCGGAGCGCTTCCCGCAGCGCGCGCGTAAAGACGGGCGTTATTACGCCATCGACTTTACGCTTGATGAAATTCGCTCGCTGAAGTTTACCGAAGGATTCGAGCTGGAAAAGGGCAAGAAAGTGCAGGTCTATCCGGGCCGTTTCCCGATGGGTAAATCCGATTTCCGCATTCATACCTTTGAAGAGGAGATCGAGTTTGTGCAGGGGCTGAACCACTCAACCGGCAAAAACATCGGTATTTACCCGGAAATTAAAGCCCCCTGGTTCCACCATCAGGAAGGGAAAGACATTGCCGCAAAAACGCTGGAAGTGCTGAAAAAGTACGGTTACACCAGTAAGCAGGACAATGTGTATCTGCAATGTTTTGACGTCAATGAGCTCAAACGCATTAAGAATGAGCTGGAACCGAAGATGGGGATGGATCTCAGGCTGGTGCAGCTGATTGCCTATACCAAATGGAATGAAACGCAGGAGCAGCAGCCGGACGGCAAATGGGTGAATTACAGTTACGACTGGATGTTCAAACCCGGCGCGATGAAGCAAATCGCGCAGTATGCCGACGGCATCGGCCCGGACTACCACATGCTGGTGGCCGACGGTTCAAAACCGGGTAACGTCAAGCTAACGGCAATGGTGAAAGAGGCGCATGCCAGCCATTTGCAGGTGCACCCGTTTACCGTTCGCGCGGATCAGCTTCCGCCGTATGCCAGCGACGTGAATCAGCTTTATAAGGTGTTGTATCAGCAGGCGGGTGTCGATGGGTTGTTTACCGACTTCCCGGATAAAGCGGTGCAGTTTCTGCATAAAAAGTAAAAACAAAAGGGCCTGTGAAGGCCCTTTTTTACATCTCGATTTCGATATCGCCTTTCGCCCGGCAGCAGCAGGGCAAAATTTCCCCTTCGTTGATAAAAGCCAGCGGTTCTGCAATCCAGTCGACCTGACCCGCCACCAGACGACAGCGGCAGGAGCCGCAGTAGCCTTCGCGGCACTGGTACTCAACTTCCACTTGGTGCGATTCGAGCGCCACCAGCAGAGAAGGGTGCTCATCCCGGCACTGGACGTGCGTGCCGGAAAGGCTAAGCGTAACGCGACTCATCAGAGCTGGAAGCTGCTCAGGTCGTCGGTGTCGACTTCAGAGTCGATCTGGCCGACCAGATAGGAACTTACTTCCACTTCCTGCGGAGCGACCTGGACGTTATCGGAAACCAGCCAGGTGTTGATCCACGGAATCGGGTTCGAACGGGTCTGGAACGGTAGGTCGAGACCGACTGCCTGCATGCGGATGTTGGTGATGTACTCAACATACTGGCAGAGAATGTCTTTGTTCAGGCCGATCATCGAGCCGCCCTGGAACAGGTATTCCGCCCACTCTTTTTCCTGCAATGCCGCCTGTACGAACAGGTCATAGCACTCTTGTTTGCACTCTTCGGCGATCTCGGCCATTTCCGGGTCATCCGCGCCGGAACGCAGCAGGTTCAGCATATGCTGGGTGCCGGTCAGGTGCAGCGCTTCGTCACGGGCAATCAGACGAATGATTTTGGCGTTGCCTTCCATCAGTTCACGCTCGGCGAACGCGAAGGAGCAAGCGAAGCTGACATAGAAGCGAATCGCTTCCAGCGCGTTCACGCTCATCAGGCACAGGTAAAGTTTCTTCTTCAACTCGCGCAGGCTGACGGTCACGGTTTTGCCGTTGACGTTGTGCGTGCCTTCACCCAGCAGATGCCAGTAACTGGTCATTTCGATCAGCTCGTCGTAGAAGTGCGAGATGCCTTCCGCGCGCTTGAGGATCTGCTCGTTGGTGACGATATCGTCAAACACCACCGCCGGATCGTTAACGATGTTGCGGATGATGTGGGTATAGGAGCGTGAATGGATCGTTTCTGAAAACGCCCAGGTTTCTACCCAGGTTTCCAGTTCCGGGATGGAGATCAGCGGCAGCAACGCAACGTTTGGGCTACGACCCTGAATCGAATCCAGCAGCGTCTGGTATTTCAGGTTGCTGATAAAAATGTGCTTTTCGTGTTCCGGCAGCGCCTGGAAATCGATACGGTCGCGGGAAACGTCAACTTCTTCCGGACGCCAGAAGAAGGAGAGTTGTTTCTCTATCAGCTTTTCGAAAATGTCATATTTTTGCTGATCGTAGCGCGCCACGTTAACCGGCTGGCCGAAGAACATCGGCTCCAGCAACTGATCGTTTTTCGTCTGTGAAAAAGTGGTGTATGCCATGAAATGTGAGTCCTGTTTGCGAAAAAAAAGGGCGGGTTTCCCCGCCCCTTAGTTAGATCTTACATGCGCCGCTTTCGCAGCCATCGTCCTGGATGGAAGGTGCCAGGTCATCCTGCGCATCTTCCGCGCCATCGCGGGTGTTTTGATAGTACAGCGTTTTCACACCAAATTTGTAGGCGGTCAGCAAGTCTTTCAACAACTGTTGCATCGGTACTTTGCCCGACGGGAAGCGTGACGGGTCATAGTTGGTGTTCGCCGAAATCGACTGATCGATAAATTTCTGCATGATGCCCACCAGTTGCAGGTAGCCATCGTTATTCGGCATTTCCCACAGCAGCTCGTAAGCATTACTCAGTTTTTCGTAATCCGGCACCACCTGACGCAGGATGCCATCTTTCGACGCTTTGATGCTCACATGACCGCGCGGCGGTTCAATGCCGTTAGTGGCGTTGGAGATCTGCGACGAGGTTTCAGACGGCATCAGCGCGGAGAGCGTGGAGTTACGCAGGCCGTGCGTTTTGATCGATTCACGCAACGCTTCCCAGTCGTAATGCAGCGGCTCGTTGGTAATACCGTCGAGATCTTTCTTGTAGGTATCGATCGGCAAAATACCCTGCGAGTAGGTGGTTTCGTTGAACCACGGGCACGCGCCTTGCTCTTTCGCCAGCTCGTTAGAGGCTTTCAGCAACCAGTACTGAATCGCTTCGAAAGTCTGATGCGTCAGGTTGTTTGCGCTGCCATCAGAGTAACGTTTGCCGTTCTTCGCCAGCCAGTAAGCAAAGTTGATGACGCCAATACCCAGCGTACGGCGCCCCATCGCGCCACGTTTTGCGGCCAGAATCGGGTAATCCTGGTAATCCAGCAGCGCGTCAAGCGCACGTACCGCAAGCGTTGCCAGCTCTTCCAGCTCGTCGAGGTTTTTAATCGCGCCGAGGTTAAACGCAGACAGCGTACAGAGCGCGATTTCACCGTTTTCGTCGTTGACATCATCCAGCGGCTTGGTCGGCAGGGCGATCTCCAGACACAGGTTGGACTGACGTACCGGTGCAACCATCGGGTCAAACGGGCTGTGGGTGTTGCAGTGATCGACGTTCTGAATGTAGATACGGCCAGTAGACGCGCGTTCCTGCATCATCAACGAGAACAGCTCCACCGCTTTGATGCGCTGTTTACGGATGCTGTCGTCTTTTTCATATTGGGTGTACAGGCGTTCGAACTCATCCTGATCCGCGAAGAACGCATCGTACAGCCCCGGCACGTCGGACGGGCTGAACAGGGTGATCTCTTCCCCTTTCAGCAGACGGGTGTACATCAGTTTGTTGATCTGTACGCCGTAGTCCATGTGACGCACGCGGTTGCCTTCCACGCCACGGTTGTTTTTCAGTACCAGCAGGCTTTCAACTTCCAGATGCCACATCGGGTAGAACAGGGTTGCCGCGCCGCCGCGTACACCGCCCTGCGAGCAGGATTTCACCGCCGTCTGGAAGTGTTTATAGAACGGGATACAGCCGGTGTGGAACGCTTCACCGCCGCGGATCGGGCTACCCAGCGCACGAATGCGACCGGCGTTGATACCGATACCGGCGCGCTGGGAAACGTACTTCACAATCGCGCTGGAGGTGGCGTTGATGGAGTCCAGGCTGTCGCCACACTCGATCAGTACGCAGGAGCTGAACTGACGGGTCGGCGTACGTACGCCGGACATGATCGGCGTCGGCAGCGAAATTTTGAATGTGGAAACGGCGTCGTAGAAGCGCTTGACGTAATCCAGACGGGTTTCACGCGGATAGTTGGAGAACAGGCACGCGGCAACCAGGATATAGAGGAACTGCGCGCTCTCGTAGATCTCGCCGGTCACGCGGTTCTGGACCAGGTATTTGCCTTCCAGCTGCTTCACCGCCGCGTAGGAGAAGTTCATATCGCGCCAGTGGTCGATAAAACCGTCCATCTGCTTGAACTCTTCTTCCGTGTAGTCTTCCAGCAGATGATGATCGTATTTGCCAAGCTCAATCATTTTCTTCACGTGGTCAAACAGCGCTGGCGGCTCGAACTGGCCGTAAGCTTTTTTACGCAGGTGGAAAATCGCCAGGCGTGCGGCCAGGTACTGGTAGTCCGGCGCGTCGCGGGAAATCAGATCCGCGGCGGCTTTAATGATGGTCTCGTGGATATCGGACGTTTTGATGCCGTCGTAGAACTGAATATGTGAGCGCAGCTCAACCTGAGAGATCGATACGTTACTTAGCCCCTCTGCCGCCCAATCCAGTACTCGATGAATTTTGTCGAGATTGATGCGCTCAGTGCCACCATCACGCTTTGTCACCAGCAGACTCTGATTCATGTGATTACCTGTCCGTGAATAGAAAATATCCCCCCATTTATCCACAATTCGTTGCTGTGATTAACTCTGTGGATAAATACTACATATAGGGGGTTTGCGATAAGAGAAACGCTATATGGTGAGTATTCTAGTAAGGATTCTTTTCAGTACAAGAGTTGATTTTGAGGTTAAATTGAGGTTGCGAAAGGGTGATAATCGCTAAGTCCTCGTATCGTAAGGCCTGGCGGCGATGTCAATATTACGCAAAAAAAAATGAATTTTTGATCGAGTGCTGATTTCTTCATCGAGAAAGGCAATTGCGCAACTTGATGCTGCGCAATCTTCTATCACTTTATCTGATGACCTTAGTCATTTTTTGCCGTTGTATGTAACATATAGTTCACATCTACCCCCGGCCCTAACGTAAACTGGTTTAACAACGGGTTGTAATGTAACCCGGTGATGTGACGCTCCTGTAACACAGTGCCGTCAACCCAGTTTAAGAGCTCCGCTGGCTTAATAAATTTCTTCACGTCGTGCGTCCCTTTCGGCACCATGCGCAGCACATATTCCGCGCCGACGACCGCCATCAACCAGGCTTTGCCGTTGCGGTTAATGGTAGAGAAGAAGACATGACCGCCGGGTTTGACCAACTGCGCGCAGGCTTTGACCACCGATTGCGGATCCGGAACATGCTCCAGCATCTCCATGCAGGTGACGACGTCATACTGCTGCGCGTGTTTTGCCGCATGCTCTTCCACGGTTTCCTGCACGTAATTGACCTGAACGCCAGATTCCAGCGCATGCAAACGCGCTACCTGGAGGGGTTCAAAGCCCATATCGAGCCCGGTGACCTCCGCGCCTTCTTGCGCCATGCTTTCCGCCAGAATCCCGCCGCCGCAACCGACATCGAGCACTTTCTTACCGAACAGACCGGCAGCATGTTCGCCAATATAGCCCAGACGCAGCGGGTTGATGCGGTGCAGGGGTTTAAACTCACCTTCTTTATCCCACCAGCGCGAGGCGACTGCCTCAAATTTGGCGATTTCAGCATGATCAACGTTCTGAGCGACCGGCGTTTTTTCGGCATTCATGGGCGCAATAACTCCTCTATCAATAAGACCCGTGAGTATATCAGGCCAACGGGATGAATAAACCTTTGCACGGGTGTTATAGGTTTACCTGTATCAAAGCGGTTGTGTTATAATTTGCGACCTTTGAATCCGGGATACAGTAGAGGGATAGCGGTTAGATGAGCGACCTTGCGAGAGAAATTACACCGGTTAACATTGAGGAAGAGCTGAAGAGCTCCTATCTGGACTATGCGATGTCGGTCATTGTTGGCCGTGCGCTTCCGGATGTCCGAGATGGCCTGAAACCGGTTCACCGTCGCGTACTTTACGCCATGAACGTATTGGGCAATGACTGGAATAAAGCCTACAAAAAATCTGCCCGTGTCGTTGGTGACGTAATCGGTAAGTACCATCCCCATGGCGATTCCGCAGTGTACGACACCATTGTCCGTATGGCGCAGCCGTTTTCGCTGCGTTACATGCTGGTCGATGGTCAGGGGAACTTCGGTTCCATTGATGGCGACTCTGCGGCGGCGATGCGTTATACGGAAATCCGCCTGGCGAAGATCGCCCATGAATTGATGGCCGATCTGGAAAAAGAGACGGTTGATTACGTCGATAACTACGACGGCACCGAAAAAATCCCTGATGTGATGCCCACCAAGATCCCAAACCTGCTGGTGAACGGTTCGTCGGGTATCGCCGTCGGTATGGCTACCAACATTCCGCCACATAACCTGACGGAAGTGATCAATGGTTGCCTGGCCTACATTGATAACGAAGACATTAGCATTGAAGAGCTGATGGTGCATATTCCGGGGCCGGATTTCCCGACTGCGGCGATCATCAACGGCCGCCGTGGCATCGAAGAGGCCTATCGCACCGGTCGCGGCAAGATCTACATTCGCGCACGCGCGGAAGTAGAAACCGACGCGAAAAGCGGTCGCGAAACTATTATCGTGCACGAAATTCCGTATCAGGTGAACAAAGCGCGCCTGATCGAGAAGATTGCCGAGCTGGTGAAAGATAAACGCGTTGAAGGTATCAGCGCGCTGCGCGACGAGTCCGATAAAGACGGTATGCGCATCGTTATCGAAATCAAACGCGACGCCGTGGGTGAAGTGGTTCTGAACAACCTCTACTCCCAGACGCAACTGCAGGTTTCCTTCGGTATCAACATGGTGGCTCTGCACCATGGTCAGCCGAAGATTATGGCGCTGAAAGAAATTCTCGCCGCGTTTGTGCGCCACCGCCGTGAAGTGGTGACGCGTCGTACCATTTTCGAACTGCGTAAAGCTCGCGACCGCGCACATATCCTCGAAGCGCTGGCCGTGGCGCTGGCGAACATCGATCCGATCATTGAGCTGATCCGCCGCGCGCCGACGCCTGCTGAAGCGAAAGCAGGGCTGATCGCGCAGCCGTGGGATCTGGGCAATGTCTCTGCCATGCTGGAACGTGCGGGCGATGACGCGGCGCGTCCGGAGTGGCTGGAACCGGAGTTCGGGATTCGTGATGGCAAATACTATCTAACCGAACAGCAGGCACAGGCGATTCTGGATCTGCGTTTGCAGAAACTGACCGGCCTTGAGCATGAAAAACTGCTCGATGAGTACAAAGAGCTGCTGGAGCAGATTGCTGAGCTGCTGCATATCCTTGGCAGTGCTGAACGCCTGATGGAAGTGATCCGCGAAGAGCTTGAGCTGGTTCGCGAACAGTTTGGCGACGAGCGTCGTACCGAAATTACCGCGAATACGGCCGATATCAACATCGAAGATCTGATCAACCAGGAAGATGTGGTGGTTACGTTGTCGCACCAGGGCTATGTGAAGTATCAGCCGCTGACCGACTACGAAGCCCAGCGCCGTGGCGGTAAAGGCAAATCGGCTGCGCGTATTAAAGAAGAAGACTTTATCGATCGCCTGCTGGTGGCCAACACCCATGACACCATCCTCTGCTTCTCCAGCCGTGGACGTTTGTACTGGATGAAGGTTTATCAGTTGCCGGAAGCAAGCCGTGGCGCGCGTGGTCGCCCGATCGTCAACCTGCTGCCGCTGGAGCCGAACGAGCGTATCACCGCTATCCTGCCGGTGCGTGAATACGAAGAGGGCGTGAACGTCTTTATGGCGACCGCCAGTGGTACCGTGAAGAAAACCGCGCTTACCGAATTCAGCCGTCCGCGTTCTGCCGGTATCATTGCCGTCAACCTGAACGAAGGCGATGAATTGATTGGCGTCGATCTGACTTCTGGCAGCGACGAAGTGATGCTCTTCTCCGCGGCGGGTAAAGTGGTGCGCTTTAAAGAAGGTGCCGTGCGTGCAATGGGTCGTACTGCGACCGGTGTTCGTGGCATCAAGCTTGCGGAAAAAGACAGCGTTGTCTCGCTGATCGTACCGCGCGGCGAAGGCGCAATCCTGACGGTCACGCAGAACGGTTACGGTAAACGTACGGCGGAAACCGAGTACCCGACCAAATCACGCGGTACCCAGGGCGTTATCTCCATCAAAGTCACCGAGCGTAACGGCGCAGTGGTCGGCGCGGTTCAGGTTGATGATTGCGACCAGATCATGATGATCACCGATGCCGGTACGCTGGTGCGTACACGCGTCTCGGAAATCAGCGTGGTCGGGCGTAACACCCAGGGCGTTATTCTGATCCGCACCGCGGAAGATGAAAACGTAGTGGGTCTGCAGCGTGTTGCTGAGCCGGTAGATGATGAAGAGTTAGATTCCATCGACGGTAGCGTGGCGGAAGGCGATGATGATATCGCGCCGGAAGTTGATACCGATACCGACGACGACGCGGCGGACGACGACGCCGAGTAATGCGTTATAAGGGGCCGGTTTCCGGCCCTTTTTCATTGCCGTTGCGGCCTTTGCGATTTATCGCTACCTTAAACACACTCTTTTTTAACTTCCTTGTGGCGGAGTTTCCTCAGGTTGAAATACCTCGTCTCTTTTCGCAGTACCCTGAAAGTTTCCCGCTATCTCTTCAGGGCGCTGGCGCTATTGCTTTGGCTGTTGATTGCCTTTTTTTCTGTCTTTTATATTGTTAACGCCTTGCATGACAAAGAGTCGGAAATTCGTCAGGAATTTAACCTCAGTTCCGATCAGGCGCAGCGTTACATTCAGCGCACGTCTGACGTAATGAAAGAGCTGAAGTACATCGCCGAAAACCGCCTGACGGCGGAAAACGGTATTCTGACTTCGCGCAACCGCGACGACAAAACCGATGTCCCGACATTTTTACCGCTGTTCCCGGACTCTGACTGCTCCGCCATGGGCAACTCCTGGCGCGGCTCGCTGGAGTCGCTGGCGTGGTTTATGCGCTACTGGCGCGATAATTTCTCCGCCGCTTACGATCTCAACCGCGTGTTTTTGATCGGTAGCGACAATCTCTGTATGGCCGATTTTGGCCTGCGCGATCTCCCCGTTGAACGCGATGACACGCTGAAAAGTCTGCATGAACGCATCGTTAAATATCGCAATGCCCCGCAGGATGAGCGCAGCAACAATGTCTACTGGATGAGCCAGGGGCCGCGTCCGGGGATCGGTTACTTCTATGCGCTGACGCCGGTTTACCTCGGTAACCGCCTGCAAGCGCTGCTGGGTACAGAACAGTCCATTCGCATGGAAAACTTCTTTACGCCGGGCAGCTTGCCAATGGGTGTGACCATTCTGGACGACAACGGGCATGCGCTGATTTCACTTACCGGCCAGGATAGCGGCATTGTTGTCGATCCGCGCTGGATGCAAGAACGTTCGTGGTTTGGTTATACCTCGGGTTTTCGCGAACTGATCCTGAAAAAGAGCCTGCCGCCGTCATCGCTGAGCGTGGTCTACTCCGTACCGGTAGACATGGTGCTGGAACGCATTCGTATGCTGATCCTTAACGCGGTATTGCTGAATGTGCTGGTCGGTGTGGCGCTCTTTACCCTTGCGCGCATGTACGAGCGGCGGATTTTTATTCCGGCGGAAAATGATGCCCAGCGGCTGGAAGAACATGAGCAGTTCAACCGTAAAATTGTCGCCTCCGCACCGGTAGGGATCTGTATTTTGCGTACTCAGGACGGCACGAACATCCTGAGTAACGAGCTGGCGCACAACTATCTGAATATGCTGACGCATGAAGACAGGCAGCGGCTTACACAAATTATCTGTGGTCAGCAGGTCAATTTCGTTGATGTGCTGACCAGCAATAATACCAATTTGCAAATCAGCTTTGTTCATTCACGTTATCGCAATGAAAACGTGGCGATTTGCGTACTGGTGGATGTTTCCGCCCGCGTGAAGATGGAAGAGTCGTTGCAGGAGATGGCGCAAGCAGCGGAGCAGGCGAGCCAGTCGAAATCGATGTTTCTTGCGACAGTCAGCCATGAGCTGCGCACACCGCTGTACGGTATTATCGGCAACCTCGATCTGTTGCAAACGAAAGAGCTGCCGAAAGGGGTCGACAGGCTGGTCACCGCAATGAATAACTCGTCGAGCCTGCTGCTGAAAATTATCAGCGATATCCTTGATTTCTCGAAAATTGAATCGGAACAGTTGAAAATCGAGCCGCGCGAGTTCTCCCCGCGCGAAGTGATGAGCCATATCACCGCCAACTATTTACCGCTGGTGGTGCGTAAACAACTGGGGCTGTACTGCTTTATTGAACCGGATGTGCCGATGGCGCTCAACGGTGACCCGATGCGTTTACAGCAGGTGATTTCCAACCTGCTCAGCAACGCGATTAAGTTCACTGATATGGGTTGTATCGTGCTGCATGTGCATCGCGACGCCGATTATCTCAGCATCCGCGTACGTGATACCGGTGTGGGAATTCCGGGTAAAGAAGTGGTGCGTCTGTTCGATCCCTTCTTCCAGGTGGGAACGGGCGTGCAGCGTAACTTCCAGGGAACCGGACTGGGGCTGGCGATTTGCGAAAAATTGATCAGCATGATGGATGGCGATATTTCCGTTGATACCGAGCCGGGCATGGGTAGCCAGTTTACCATCCGTATTCCCCTGTACGGCGCCGTACCGCCGGTGCGCGCAGATGTGGATGGCCTGGCGGAAACCTGCTGTTGGCTGGCGGTGCGTAATGCCTGGCTGTCGGGTTATTTGCAGACATTACTGCAATGGAACGGTATTCAGGTTAAGCAGTACGACGGGCGCACGCTGGGCAACCAGGATACGTTGATCACCGATGATGAACTCTCCGCATCGTGGACCGGACGCGCGGCCATTATTTTCTGCCGCCGCCATATCGGTATTCCGGTCGAGCGCGCGCCGGGCGAATGGTTGCACAGCGTTGCGTCACCACACGATCTGCTGGCGCTGCTGGGGCGCATTTACCGGGTTCAGGTTATCGAGCCGCAGGCGAGCAATGCGCTACCGGCTGAGACCCGGGAAGCGGCGCGTAACGATGACATGATGATCCTGGTGGTGGACGATCATCCGATTAACCGCCGCCTGCTGGCCGATCAGCTGGGATCGCTGGGATATCAGTGTAAAACGGCTAATGACGGCGTGGATGCGCTGAATGTTCTGAGTAAAAACTCTATCGATATTGTGCTTAGCGACGTCAACATGCCGAATATGGACGGTTATCGCCTGACACAACGTATTCGTCAGTTAGGGCTAACGCTGCCGGTGATTGGTGTGACGGCTAACGCGCTGGCGGAAGAGAAGCAACGCTGTCTGGAATCGGGTATGGATAGCTGCCTGTCGAAGCCGGTAACGCTGGATATTCTCAAGCAAACGCTGGCGGCGTATGCCGCGCGGGTACGAAACAGCAGGGTATAAAAAGAACCCCGGCGAGTGCCGGGGTTACAGGATTACTCTTTTTCTGTCTGCGTCAGGGTGACGGAGGAGAGATAGTTCAGCAGCGCGATATCGTTATCGACACCCAGTTTCATCATTGCTGATTTCTTCTGGCTACTGATGGTTTTGATACTGCGGTTCAGCTTCTTGGCGATTTCCGTTACCAGAAAACCTTCGGCAAACAGACGCAGCACTTCGCTCTCTTTCGGTGACAGACGCTTGTCGCCGTAACCGCCAGCGCTGATTTTTTCCAGCAGGCGGGAGACGCTTTCCGGGGTGAATTTCTTCCCTTTTTGCAATGCCGCCAGCGCTTTTGGCAGGTCTGTCGGCGCGCCCTGTTTCAGCACGATACCTTCAATATCCAGATCCAGCACTGCGCTCAGGATTGCCGGGTTATTGTTCATGGTAAGCACAATAATCGACAGCGTCGGGAAGTGACGTTTAATGTATTTGATAAGCGTGATGCCATCGCCGTATTTATCGCCCGGCATTGACAGGTCGGTTATCAATACGTTTGCCTCAAGTTTCGGCAGGTTGTTAATCAGCGCTGTAGAGTCTTCAAATTCACCGACAACGTTTACCCATTCGATTTGTTCGAGTGACTTGCGAATACCGAACAGTACAATCGGATGGTCATCGGCAATAATTACGTTCATATTGTTCATGTATTAGGCTACCTTGCTACAGCAAGCTCTTGACGTAAGCGTCAATGTCGCTGATGTAATTTTCTATGCCTGGAACATCGCTCTCGCGAATTAATTGCTCCAGCGTTTCGCACAACTGCTTACCAGGTACCAGATTAAGCATGGCAAACACGCCTTTCAGGCGGTGTGCCGTCTGCGCCAGCGCCGCGAAATCGCGCAACGCCGACTCAGTATACAACCTCTTAACATCATCGGGTACTGTGTCAACAAACAGCGCGTAATAGCCGCTGGCGTGGAGCTCGGCGTTTTCGTCACCCCCCAAAGGCGACTCCGGTACATCCTCCTGCGCCAGTTGCTCTTCAATGAGTTGCAATATTGCTCCCTGCATTGCATTGCTCATATTAAAGTTCACGCGCAATTGGCCAGGGCCAATTTTCCGCACGCCTGCCTCATCATCGCTTAAAAGCAAGCCTGAGGCAGTAAGATTAGACGGATTATCTGTCAAAAATAGATCATATTCTTGACTTGATAACCGCTCATCCGGGGAAATACAACTCGCCCCCCAGTTTTCCAACTGGCGAACCACAATATTACGGATTTCGTTAGAGGTAATATCAATCATCGCCACAACGTCATCGAGTAATTTTTCTTCGCTCTCTGCCTGTTGCGGACGGGCCGCCATTTTCACATGCAGTGAGTAGCGGGTGCCCAGATCCTCACGCGCTTTAATATTCAGATGTCCGCCAAGTTTACGTGCCAGCTGATCGCACAGCCAGAAGGTGAGGGCGTTCGCTTTCCCGTACTGGTCACCCTGCGTATCGTTAAGGAACGGGAAATGCAGATTATCGATTTCACTGGCGTTCACACCCACGCCGGTGTCGAGGATCCGGAAAGTCAGGCGATCCTCAGCCGATTCGTCCACATTCACTTCAAGCGTGATTTTCCCCATCTGCGTGGTCGTGACCGCGTACTGGATCAATAGCAGCAGGATCCGACGCAGCGCGTCGCGATCGCCGTGACGCTCTTCATTGGCCGGAAGCGGGTTATTAATTAAGAGTTGTAGACCCTTACGTTTGATAACCGGCAGGACTTCCGGCACCACTTCGTCAATCAAATCCTGAATCGAGAACAGTGTCGGGGAGCCTTTCCAGCTGTCGCTCTCCAGCATATGCGCCAACTGGATTTCATCGACCAGTTGAACCAGTCTGTCGGCGTGATCCGCGACAAGATTGCCTTCCTGAGTCTGCAAGGCGGCCGCTTCGCCAGCCAGCGCTTTCACCGGCTGTTTGAGCGACTCGGCAAGGTTACTCATAAAGCTGGCGCGGCCCTGCTGGTTTTTCTCATAAAGTCGTTGCGCCTGCTTCAGCTTTTTATTGACCAGCACTTCTCTGTCCTGGTCGCGAATAATAAAGATCTGCGTACGCGACGCGACCTGGCTGCGAAACTGACGGATTTCGTACAGTTCGTTATTGATGGTGGCCTGAATCACGCCCTGATGCTGATCGGCCATGGCCGTAATATTCTGCAGATTCAGATGCGGCAGTAAGTGATCGGCGATTTTATTGCTCAGAACGGTGCGGTTCGCTTCCTGATCGTGCACCAGCAGCCCCAGCGGCAGCAGTGAAACAATCTCTTCATTAAAGGCGCGCAGCACACGCAGTTCGTTACTCGCCCCCGGCGTTGCCAGACCGTCGGTTTTACGTCCTGGCATCTGGCGAAAGGTGGTGTAACCGAACAACGCCAGCGCCAGCAGGCCGATATTCAGCAGTAACGGCAACAGAATGTTTTGCAGCGTATCCAGCAGCAGTGTTCCGAATGGCACCTGCCAGACCAGACGCAGCCCGGTACCATTCAACGCCGAGGAGATCTCGATGCGCGAACTATTAAAGTTGACGGCAACGCTGTCGGTGGTTTCCTTATCCTGCCCGCGCGAGCTGGTCTGCGTGGTATCCGGATCGAGACGGAAGCTATCCAGCGTCATGCCGGGTGGGATCAGATCATTAATTGGCAAATCGAATGCGACCACCGTGGCCAGGTGGCCCGGCTGGTTGAATGTCGTACGCAGCGTGAAGTAATGGCCGTTTTGCCAGGCCAGATGGCGCAGAGATGAAAAACTCTCGCGTTCATCAAGGGCATTCGCCTGCTGCAGCATTTCCGCACGGCGGGAATCGACAATATTACTGATCGTGGTGTCTTTGAAACCGGAAGAAAGATCTTTTAGCGGTAACGTCGATACCAGGATCATGCTGTTATCCTGGCCGTTAAGATAGTACATCGACCAGGGCACGGTTTCCGCGCCCCAGAGCGTATCGAGGTAAGTGGAGATCCGCTGCGTCATCTCCAGCGTTGAGCTGTCATGAGAACCAAAAATCAACGCTTCTGTTTTACGCCGCGGTTTTTCCAGATAGTAAACATCTTGCTTTAAGCGCGTTTCTTGCAGGCCTTCACCAGACGTAGCGGCAGGCGCAGCTGCAATGTTGTCGTAGATTTGCCAGGTAGCGTAGCGCCAGGTGTCGATACGCTTATGAATAGCGTGGGTGATATCGACAATCTGATAACTTTTATCTTTTAACCAGGCGTTGACCGCACTTTGGATCATCACGCCCATTGTTACCAACAGGACGATAATCAACAAAAGAAAGTAACGGGTGATGTTGCCCGGTATCAGGGAAAATTTGCCAGGGATCATTGTGTCCGATCGACTCATTCTTGTGTGGAACCCGTTATGACAACACTGCTGTTAACACTCAGCGCTCGCTGAGACAATGTTGCTGCCATGCCGTAATAGCCGCCTATAACACGCGGCGAACGTATAGATGTTGTGTTGCAGAGCAGTGTACAGCAGGCAGTATATCGGTTAATGAGTGAATTTCCAGACTCACTTTCCCGTTTCAGTCTCGAAAACATGGAGATAGACATATTGACTACATATTGTGGCAAATATGTACAGCCAGGAAAATTTGTACATATATTTACCGTTTGGTTGCAAAAAGAACGCGATAAATAACAAGCTATTAATTTCATGAATACGGCAATCAGAAATATCTGGCATGACAATTGATTAATTAATAGTCGTTACAAATCGTTATTATATCTAAATAATTATTCAACTTGCGTAAAGAAGGGTAAAAAAAAACCGAATGCGACGCATCCGGTTATTAAGAGGGGTAAACAGACATTCAGATTCGAATGACGGTAATAAATAAAGTTAATGATGATAGCGTTAGATATTTTAGTTGCGATTGAAGGTTATGGTTTTGCATTCAGTGCTATGATTTTTATTTAGTTTAATTCATTGTTTTTAAATGAATTTTTATTTGTTTTTGATTAATTGTGCTCATTTGTTTAGCTATTTGTGCGGAAAAAAGTTCCCTGATATTTACAAAGTGAAACATCTATCATTATGTATGAAACATCTTCAAAGTTTTCGTATCATATTCTCGTTGGATTATTTTTCTTTTTTAAGCACAATGACTTTGCCAGCCGGTTAGAGGGTTAATCGGCAAGCAGTGGCAATAAAAATGCATATAACAGAGGGTTAATAAAATGAAAGTTAAAGTTCTGTCCCTCCTGGTACCGGCTCTGCTGGTGGCAGGCGCAGCAAATGCGGCTGAAGTTTACAATAAAGATGGCAACAAATTAGATCTGTACGGCAAAGTAGACGGTCTGCACTATTTTTCTGACGACAACGGTTCTGATGGCGATAAGAGCTATGTCCGTTTTGGCTTCAAAGGCGAAACGCAGGTTAACGATCAGGTAACCGGCTACGGCCAGTGGGAATACAACGTACAGGCGAACAGTGAAGAAGGCGCAAGCGATCAAGCATGGACTCGTTTGGCCTTTGCTGGTATCCGCGTTGCTGATGCAGGTTCTTTCGACTACGGTCGTAACTATGGCGTTATCTACGACGTCACTTCCTGGACCGACGTTCTGCCGGAATTCGGCGGCGATACCTACGGTGCAGATAACTTCATGCAGTCCCGTGCTAACGGCGTTGCAACCTATCGTAACACTGACTTCTTCGGTCTGGTTGATGGTCTGAACTTTGCTCTGCAATACCAGGGTAAAAACGGTAGCGTAAGCGGTGAGAACACCGACGGTCGCAGCCTGCTTAACCAGAATGGTGATGGTTATGGCGCGTCTCTGACTTACGATCTGGGCGCAGGCTTCAGCGTGGGCGGCGCGATGTCCTCTTCTAAACGTACTGCTGACCAGAACGCGACCAACAATGATGCGCTGTTCGGTGAAGGCGATCACGCAGAAGTGTACAGCGGCGGTCTGAAATACGACGCTAACAACATCTACCTGGCGGCACAGTACTCTCAGACTTATAACGCTACCCGTTTTGGTACTTCTAATGGTTCTTCCCCGACCACTGCATTCGGTTTTGCCAACAAAGCGCAGAACTTTGAAGTGGTTGCCCAGTACCAGTTCGACTTCGGTCTGCGTCCGTCCATCGCTTACCTGCAATCTAAAGGTAAGGACATTAGCAACAACACCGGTACTGTTAACTTCGGTGACCAGGATATCCTGAAATACATCGATGTTGGCGCGACCTACTACTTCAACAAAAACATGTCCACCTATGTTGATTACAAAATCAACCTGCTGGACGACAACGACTTCACCAAAGCCGCTGGTATTTCCACCGACAACGTTGTTGCGCTGGGCCTGGTTTACCAGTTCTAAGTTAACAACCGTGATGATTAAGGGGCCGAAAGGCCCCTTTTTTATGGCTCGCGTCGGTTAAAACGCACGTTTTAGTGTAGGCTTGCCGCGGGTTAACAAATAACGAGAGACAGAGATGATTTTTCTTCGTGCCGGGGTTGTCGCGGCGTTGTTATTACTGGCCGGGTGCGACACCGGTAGCAAGGCGCAGCCCATCGTGCTGGAAGGCAAAACCATGGGCACTTTCTGGCGCGTGAGTGTGGTGGATATCAGCCCACAACAGGCGCAGAACCTGCAACAAAAAATTCAGACGCAACTGGATGCTGACGATCATCTGATGTCGACCTGGAAGGACGACTCCGCGCTGATGCGCTTTAACCATTCGACCAGCACGGCTCCGTGGCCTGTCAACGCCGCGATGGCTGACATTGTCACCACTGCGTTGCGTGTCGGCGAAAAAACAGATGGCGCGATGGATATCACCATCGGGCCGCTGGTTAATTTGTGGGGGTTTGGCCCGGATAAACAGCCGGTAAAAACGCCAGGCCAGGCACAAATCGATGCGGCGAAAGCGCGTACCGGTTTAGCGCATTTAACCGTGATCAACCGCGCCGGGGAGCAATTTCTGCAAAAAGATCTGCCGGATCTGTTTGTTGACCTTTCGACGGTAGGCGAGGGATACGCGGCGGATCACCTTGCAAGGTTAATGGAACAGGAAGGGATCGCGCGTTATCTGGTTTCTGTTGGCGGCGCGTTAGCCAGCCGGGGTATGAACGCGCAAGGCCAGCCGTGGCGCGTAGCAATTCAGAAACCGACCGATCGTGAGAATGTTGCCCAGGCGGTTGTCGATATTAATGGGCATGGCATTAGCACCTCCGGCAGCTACCGTAATTATTACGAACTGGACGGCAAACGTATTTCACACATCATCGATCCGCGCAACGGACGACCAATCCAGCATGCGCTGGTGTCGGTTACGGTTATCGCGCCCACAGCGCTGGAAGCCGATGCGTGGGACACCGGTTTAATGGTGCTCGGCACCGAACAGGCAAAAGAGGTGGTGAAGCGGGAAGGGCTGGCGGTCTTTATGATTATCAAAGACGGCGATGGTTTTCGCACCTGGATGTCGCCGCAGTTTTCCGCGTTTCTGCTAAGCGAAAAAAATTAAACCGCAAGATTGCGGGTGTCTGGATCTGCGCATACGGGCACAGTAAGGCTAAGCTTACATGAGGAGCCTGACATGAACGACACCACATTATCAGATGAACAGCGCTGGCAAGCGGTGCTGGCCCGTAACGCGCAGGTTGATGGTCAGTTTGTCTTTGCCGTGCTGACAACCGGCATTTTTTGCCGTCCCTCTTGCACGGCGCGTCACGCCCTGCGCCAGAATGTCCGTTTCTATCCCGATGCGCAGAGCGCCCAGGCCGCCGGATTTCGCCCCTGTAAGCGCTGCCAGCCGGATAAAACCCATCCGCAGCAACAGCGGCTGGATAAAGTGGCTAAAGCCTGCCGTTTACTGGAGCAGGATACGCCCATTACGCTGGAGCAACTGGCCGCCGAAGTGGCGCTTAGCCCTTATCATTTTCACCGTTTATTTAAATCCGTTACCGGCATGACGCCAAAAGCCTGGCAACTGGCTTTTCGCGCTCGTCGCTTGCGCACTACCCTTGCCGTGAGCGAAACCGTTACCGACGCCGTACTGGCCGCGGGCTTCCCGGATAGCAGCAGTTATTACCGCCAGGCCGATGCATCGCTCGGGATGACGGCACAGCAGTTTCGCCGCGGTGGCGATGCAACGGATGTCTGGTACACCTTCAGCGACTGCGCGCTGGGCCGCTGCCTGGTGGCAGAGAGCGAGCGTGGAATTTGCGCCATTTTACTGGCCGACAGTGACGAACAGCTTCTTGCTCAGTTGCAGGCGATCTTCCCCCGCGCCCAGCGTGCGCAGGCGAATGACGCGTTCAGCTCACGGGTGGAGGAGGTTATCAAGCGGCTCGACAACGCCAATGCCCCCTTTACATTGCCGCTGGATCTGCGCGGCACCGCGTTCCAGTTACAGGTATGGCAAGCATTGCGCGACATCCCTGCAGGTGAGACGGTAAGTTACCAGGCTCTGGCGCAAAAACTGGGTAAACCGCAAGCGGTGCGGGCGGTAGCCAGCGCCTGCGGTGCGAACAAACTGGCGATTGTGATCCCGTGTCATCGGGTGGTGCGTAGCGATGGTGCGCTTTCTGGTTATCGCTGGGGAGTGGCGCGTAAAGCCCAATTACTTCAGCGAGAACGTAACAAAGAGGAGACGTGATGCTCGATCTGTTTTCCGGAGAACAACCCTGGCAGGAGCCGCTGGCATCGGGCGCTGTCGTGCTGCGGCGCCTTGCATTAGCATCAGCCGACCAACTATTACGCGGTATTGCGCAAGTGGTCAGCCAGTCGCCGCTGCGCCATATGGTCACGCCTGGCGGTTATACCATGTCAGTGGCAATGACCAACTGTGGCAAACTTGGCTGGACCACCGACAAGCGTGGTTATCTTTACGCGCCAGTCGATCCGTTAACTCAACAGCCGTGGCCGCCGTTGCCTGCGGCGTTTTCCGCGTTGTGCCAGCAGGCGAGCGAGGCGGCAGGTTACCCGGATTTTCGCCCTGATGCCTGTCTTATCAACCGTTATGTACCCGGTGCGAAATTGTCTTTGCATCAGGATAAAGATGAACCCGATCTGCGTGCGCCGATTGTGTCGGTGTCGCTCGGATTACCGGCTGTTTTCCAGTTTGGCGGCCTTAAACGTAGCGATCCGCTACAACGGTTAATGCTTGAACACGGCGATGTTGTCGTCTGGGGCGGCGAGTCGCGGCTCTTTTACCACGGCATTGCGCCGCTGAAAGGCGGTTATCATCCGGCTACCGGCGAGTGTCGCTACAACCTGACATTTCGCCAGGCAGGCAATGGCGAATAAAAATAAGAATTATTCTTGATGTAACCCGGTAGCCGTTTAAACTGCTGGCTGATTTTGTTGACCGGGTTTTGTTATGGAACTTCTCCTTCTTGTCTGGCGTCAGTACCGCTGGCCTTTTGTCGGTGTGCTCGCGCTTACCCTCGTGAGCGCCGCGTTTGGTATCGGCCTGATTGCTTTTATTAACCAGCGGCTGATTGAAACAGTGGATATGTCGCTGACTGTATTACCGGAGTTTCTCGGTTTACTGCTGCTATTGATGGCGGTGACGCTGGGGTCGCAACTGGCGCTGACCACCCTCGGTCACCATTTTGTCTTCCGTCTGCGCAGTGAATTTATCAAACGTATTCTCGATACTCCGGTCGAACGCATTGAACAACTCGGTAGCGCCACACTGTTGGCCGGTCTGACCAGCGACGTGCGTAATATCACCATCGCCTTTGTGCGCCTGCCGGAACTGGTGCAGGGCATAATCCTGACCGTCGGTTCCTGTCTCTATCTGGCGATGCTCTCCGGCAAGATGCTGCTGATCACCATGCTGTGGATGGCGCTGACCATCTGGGGCGGGTTTGTGCTGGTGTCGCGTGTGTACAAACATATGGCGAGGCTGCGTGAAACAGAAGACAAGCTGTACAACGATTTCCAGACTGTACTGGAAGGGCGCAAAGAGCTGAACCTCAACCGCGAGCGCGCGGAACACATTTTCAACCAGATGTATCTGCCGGATGCGCGTGAATATCGCCATCATATTATTCGCGCCGATACGTTCCATTTAAGCGCGGTGAACTGGTCGAACATTATGATGCTGGGGGCTATCGGCCTGGTGTTCTGGATGGCAAACAGCCTCGGCTGGGCGGATACCAATGTCGCCGCAACCTATTCCCTGACGCTGCTGTTTTTGCGCACGCCGCTGCTGTCAGCGGTGGGGGCCTTGCCCACGCTGCTTAGTGCGCAGGTGGCCTTTAAAAAGCTAAAACAATTTGCGCTGACGCCCTATAAAGCCGGGTTTCCTCGCCCGCAGGCTTTCCCGAACTGGCAAACGCTGGAACTGCGCGATGTTACCTTTAAATATCAGGACAACGACTTCGCGATTGGCCCCGTCAATATGACGCTGAATCGCGGCGAGCTAGTGTTTTTGATTGGGGGCAACGGCAGCGGTAAGTCGACGCTGGCGATGCTGTTAACCGGGCTGTATCAGCCGGTTTCTGGCGAGATCCTGCTGGATGGTAAACCGATGGCGCAGGATAAACCGGAAGATTACCGCAAATTATTCTCGGCGGTCTTTACCGACGTCTGGCTGTTTGACGATCTGCTGGGGCCGGAAGGCAAGCAGGCGGATCCGGCGCTGGTGGAAAAGTGGCTTGAGCAACTGAAAATGTCGCATAAGCTGGAACTGAGCAACGGCAAAATCCTCAATCTGAAGCTGTCGAAAGGGCAGAAAAAACGCGTCGCGTTGCTGCTGGCGCTGGCGGAAGAGCGCGATATCCTGCTGCTGGATGAATGGGCGGCCGATCAGGACCCGCATTTCCGCCGCGATTTTTACCAGGTATTACTCCCGTTAATGCAGCAGATGGGCAAAACCATTTTTGCCATCAGCCATGACGATCATTACTTCGTGCATGCCGATCGCCTGCTTGAAATGCGTAACGGACAGCTCACCGAGTTGGTAGGTGAAGAGCGTGCGCACGCTTCCCGCGACGCAGTGGCGCGTACCGCCTGACAGAAGCGCCCCTTTTTCCGGGGGCGTTTGCTGGTTTTTTATCCAAACGCCTGCGCGGTTTATTATTTTTTACAAAACCTGCCGCTATGCTTAAGGCTACTCCGCTCTGCCTTCGGAGCGCTTTGCCACTCAGGGACCGGCCAATGTCAGTTATCAAAAAAAACAGCGTCAAACTGCGTGACGAAGAGCGTGCGCGGTTGATTTGGCTGCTCACCACCCATAAACCGCTCACCGCCGCGCTGCTTGGCGAAATCACGCTGGTCGAGCAGGTTGATAGTGCCGAGCTTGAGCACGATCTCGCCGAAGTAAAGGTGCTGGTTTCGCACCTTCCGCCACCGGATTTGGCGGACGCCCTTGAAGCGCTGCCGGTGGTTGAACGCCACGCGTTATGGCGGCTCATCGATGATGATAAGCGCGGAAAAGTGCTGCTTGAAGCGTCCGAAAACGTCTGGGATGACCTGATCGATGAGATGAGCGACCGTGCGCTGCTCGATGCGCTTGAGACGCTGGATATCGATGAGCAAATCTGGCTGGTGCAGCATCTGCCGCGTAACCTCACCGGACGGCTGATGGCGACGTTGCCACCGACAGATCGCGCCCGTATGCGGCAGGTTATGCGCTATGGCAAAAATTGCGTTGGCGCAATTATGGCGTTTGACGTCATCACCGTTCGCTCAGAGGTGACGCTGGCGGCCGTTCAGCGCTATCTTCGCCGTCTCGGTAAAATGCCGGAGAACACCGACAAACTGTTTGTTATCGGGCGTGATAACCGACTGATGGGGGAGCTTGGGCTGCAAACTATCCTGCTTAACGCCGCCGGACGGCGGGTGAGTGAGGTAATGGATGCCGATCCGGTCACCTTCTCACCCGAAGATGAAGCGGAAAAAGTGGCGCGCACCTTTGAGCGCGACAACTTGCTGAGCGCGGCGGTGGTGGATGAAAACGGCATGCTGATGGGGCGTTTGACCATCGATGAAATCGTTGATGTGGTGTACGAAGAGACCGACAACGACATGCGTCAGATGGGCGGGCTAAGTACCGAGGAAGATGTTTTCGCGCCGGTAGGTAAAGCGGTGAAAAACCGCTGGGTGTGGCTGGCAACTAACCTGTGTACCGCCTTTATCGCATCACGCGTGATTGATGGGTTTGAACACACCATCTCGCAACTGGTGGCGCTGGCGTCGCTGATGCCAATTGTCGCCGGTATCGGCGGCAATACCGGTAATCAAACCATTACCATGATTGTTCGCGCACTGGCTTTACAGAACATTCAGCCGGGGAACTTTACCTTTCTTATTTTGCGTGAAATGGGCGTGGCGCTGATTAATGGTCTGGTGTGGGGCGGGATTATGGGCGGCGTCACCTGGTGGCTGTATGACGATGCGTCGCTGGGCGGCGTGATGACGCTGGCAATGGTGCTGAACCTGCTGATGGCGGCGCTAATGGGGGTATTAATCCCGATGGTGATGACCCGGCTGGGGCGCGACCCGGCGGTCGGCTCCAGCGTGATGATCACCGCCATTACCGATACCGGCGGTTTCTTTATTTTTCTTGGGCTGGCGACGATTTTTTTGCTGTAAACAGGCGCTTTTTTCGCAGCGCCGATGGCGTAATCGCCAGCGTAACCAGCCCGGCAACAACGCCGATTGCCAGATTACCGGTGCTGACGGTGGCAACCACGGTGACCAGCATCACCAGCGTTTCGACAACGGGCGCACGTGTCAGCGTGGTGGGTTGCAAACTGCCCCAGTTAAACGTTTTGAACGCGACAATCGCCATGATTCCGGCCAGTACCACCATCGGGATTTTCGCCATCACCTCACTCAATGCCGTTACCAGCAGCAACAGCACCAGCGCAGCAGCAACGGTTGAGAGACGCGTGCGGCCTTTGCCCATCTCCACGTTAACAATCGTCTGACCGATCATGGCGCACCCGGCAATCCCGCCGTAGAAGCCCGCCAGAATGTTCGCGATCCCAAGCCCGGTGCTTTCCCGGCTTTTATTCGATGGCGTATGTGTCAGATCGTCCACCAATTTTGCGGTCAGCAGAGACTCCATCAACCCGACAAACGCGATACTCAGCGCGCACGGCCAGACAATGCTCAGCGTATGCAAATTCAATGGCACCAGCCATTGCGTCAGGCCAGGCAAACCGCCCTGCATCGAACCTTCATCCCCCACGGTGGGCAGCAACTGACCGGTAAAAACGGTGAATGCGGTGAGCAGCACAATCGCTACCAGCGGCGCGGGAATGCTTTTTACCCAGCGCGGAAGCCAAAGCACAATCAGAATGGTCAGGGCGAACAGCGCCAGAATCAGGGGATTGCTATGCCAGAAATGCGGCACCTGAGCGAAGAAAATCAATATCCCCAGTGCATTAACAAAACCGGTCATCACAGCGTGCGGGATAAAGCGCATCAGCCGGGACATTCCGCTCAGCCCGAAAACTATCTGGATCACACCCGCGAGTAAAACTGCCGGCAAGATGTATTCCACCCCGTTTTGATGAACCATCGGACCAATAACCAACGCGACTGACCCCGCCGCCGCTGTGACCATTGCCGGACGCCCGCCGAGCAACGACATGCTAAAACACAGCACTACTGAGGCTATCAGGCTCACTTTCGGGTCTACGCCTGCGATAACAGAAAATGAGATAACTTCCGGGATCAGTGCCAGTGCGGTGATAACGCCTGCCAGCACTTCTCGGGTGAAAAGCTGCGGTGAGCGCAGAAGGTGGCTTACGCGGAGTGCAGAATGCGTTGATTTTTCAGTCATAAAGAATCGCAGGTGAGAGTTGCCAGAAAAACAGTGACACAACGGTATCCCTGCGTTCGGCAAAGCGGGGGATGATAGCAGATTTCCAGCCGAAGTGACCAGCAATAAGTGTTAAATATAATGCAAAAAATCAACTTATTAGTAACATTAATACAATGAATATTTAATGTTTAAACATTATTTAAATCTCACTTTTTAAGTGCTACGTTAGGGGTGCTAACTACTTTACCCTCAATAAATGCGAATAAAGCAGCACTAAAAGTAAGGCAATATCATCATGAAAAAAATGACTGCCAGGCTGTTTTCGATGGCTGTCGGGCTTAATGCTGTCTCAAAAGCAGCAAAAACGTCCGCATCGAAAGAGCAGGAAACAGATGTGCTTTTAATCGGTGGTGGGATCATGAGCGCCACGTTGGGAACCTGGTTGCAGGATCTCGAACCCACCTGGTCGATTACCATGGTGGAACGGCTGGATGCCCTGGCACAGGAAAGTTCAAACGGCTGGAATAATGCCGGTACCGGGCATGCCGCCTTAATGGAACTGAATTACACCCCACGCAGCGCGGACGGCTCTGTCAGTATTAAAAAAGCGATTGAAATCAACGAAGCATTTCGTATTTCTCGCCAGTTCTGGGCGCATCAGGTGAAAACCGGCGTATTGCGCGAACCTCGTTCATTTATTAATACCGTGCCGCATATGAGCCTCGTCTGGGGCGACGATAACGTGAACTTCCTGCGTGCGCGCTACAAAGCGTTGCAGCAGTGCTCCTTGTTCCGCGGTATGCGTTATTCCGAAGATGCCGAACAGATCAAACAGTGGGCGCCGCTGGTGATGGAAGGGCGTGATGCCGGGCAAAAAATTGCCGCCACGCGTACCGAAATCGGCACCGATGTGAACTTTGGTGAACTGACGCGCCAGATGATTGGTTCATTACAGAAAAAAGAGAACTTCGCTTTGCAACTGGGCACGGAAGTCCGTGGCCTCAAACGCAATGCCGACAACAGCTGGAATGTGACGCTGCATAACCTGCAAAGCGGCGCGGAGCAGATTATCAAGGCGAAGTTTATTTTTATTGGTGCCGGTGGCGCAGCGCTGAAATTGCTGCAGGCATCCGGTATTCCGGAAGCGGCAGACTATGCGGGTTTCCCGGTTGGCGGGCAATTCCTCGTGGCGGAAAACCCGGCGGTGGTCAATCACCATCTGGCGAAAGTTTACGGCCAGGCAACCGTGGGCGCGCCGCCCATGTCAGTACCGCATATTGATACGCGCATTATTGATGGCAAACGCGTGCTGCTGTTTGGGCCGTTCGCCACGTTTTCGACGCGGTTTCTGAAAAACGGTTCGCTGTGGGATCTGCTGCGCTCGACTAACTCGTCGAACATTCTGCCGATGCTGACCGTGGGGATGACCAATTTCAGCCTGGTGAAATACCTGGTTAACCAGGTACTGCAAAATGAGGATGACCGCTTTGACGCGCTGCGTGAATACTATCCGCTGGCGCAGAAAGAAGACTGGCGTTTGTGGCAGGCGGGTCAGCGCGTGCAGATTATCAAGCGCGAAACGGGCAAGGGCGGCGTGTTGCGCCTGGGAACCGAAGTCGTCAGCGATAAAGAGGGCACCATTGCCGCGTTGCTTGGCGCGTCACCGGGAGCCTCGACCGCAGCGCCAATCATGCTGGAGTTGATGGAGAGAGTCTTCGCGGAGCGTTTCGCTTCTGCTGCCTGGCAGGCAAAACTGAAAGAGATCATTCCCTCTTTTGGCACCGAGCTGAATGGCAATATTGAAGCCGCCGACCAGGAGTTGCGCTACACCAGTGAGATCCTCGGCCTGAAATGCGACGAGTCGCTGGTCGCAGATATCACGCCACCGGTGCAAAAACCGACAACGCAGCCGCATAACGACGGCGAACAGATTGCGGATATCGCGTTGTAACCCTTTTTACTGCAACATAAAAACCGTGACGAATACGTCACGGTTTTTATAACTCTCCCCCGCTGATGGATTAATGAATTTTTCGTTGGACGCAGTATTACCAGCGATGGGGGAGGGTATTTATCTTGGTTTGCTCGTTCTCATTCACATAGCGCAGACCTAAAAAAATCAACCGCAATGGATTGGTTTCTTTGGGAGTATTGGGGCGGCACGAGGGGAGTCAATAAATTATCATAACGTTATGATTTATATGATTTCATTAAAGCTGTGAGCCTCAACATTTCCAGACGCTTTACTGGAAACCCCTTTATTACCACAGTTTTCATCACGGATACCGCATCCGGTAAATCATTTATACAGACGTAATCTCGTTTGAATGTCTTAACGAACGATTCTGCTATACCGTGACTTCCCGGCGGCGTACAGGCGTTGTTCACACTATTAACCCCCAGTGAACTGGCGAATGTGCGTGTTGCATCGGCTATGTAGCAACTACCCTTATCGGTCAGCCATTCAATATGATGCAGTGTCTTCAGCGCGTTACCGTACCTCTTCCCCGGATTTTCTGCATTGATGACGTGCCCGATTTTAAATGGCGGCTGCGGCAAAACCTTTATCGTCATCGTCTGCACCTCATTATCTGCTGCCTCGCATCGTTGCTACAGTTAAAATGACGGGCAAATAGCTGTTTAAAAACGCACTTATATCTTTCAAAAACGCTTTAAAATTTTCAAGAAGCGCTTTAAAACCTTCAAAGGTGCCTTAAAGCTTTCGAAAGCGCTTTTAAAAGTTCAAATAAACGCATTAAAACGTCAGGGAAGGCTTTAAAAAGTTCAAATAAATGCATTAAAACTTCAAGAAGCGCTTTAAAAAGTTCAAATAAATACATTAAACCTCAAGAAACGCTTTAGAAAAGTTCAAAAAAACCTAAAAGCCTCAAAAAAGCGATTTAATATTTTATTGATTAAAAGTTCTTTTGGTGATGCGATATATTTCTTCCCGTTCTGAAAGGAACAATTGGTAATTAACTGAAGTACTATTACACAAGGGAATTAAAATGTTTAAAGCTACAGTATTAGAGTCCAAAGAAAGTAAAGCAGTTGTTGGTGGAATGATGGGGCCATACGGCGAATGTTATTTCGTTGATAACCGTGCTAATGGCGTATATGGCTGGTTCCGTGACGAATCAGATAAAAACGGCATGGCAAAACGTTGTGACGAGAAGTAATTCACAACATTAAGTAAGCAGTAAAATTAAAACAAAGGCCAGTTTCTGGCCTTTTTATAATGGTCATGCACGTGAGAATAAAACCTTTTTTTCTGAGTTTATTAGTAGCTATAGTGCCTGCTGTATATGCAGTTAATAGCGTATTTCTTTCTGAAGGTGACGTTACTGAAAATACGAAGAAAGAAAGTTCTCACGTCACCTACTCTGATATTGACCGACTGATTACCACTACCGGTGTTCTAAAACCTAACGAGCAAGTTAGTGTCGGAGCGCAGGTTAATGGACGACTTAATAAGCTGCATGTGAAGGAAGGTGACACAGTCAAAAAAGGCCAGTTGCTGGCTGAGATCGATCCTACGCTTGCACAAAACGATGTCGATAGCGCTAAATCTGAACTGGATAATGCGTTAGTGCAAAAAAAGATCACCTCACTGTCGCTTAAACAGTCGAAGCGGGATTATAACCGACAACAGAAAATGTCGAAGGATGACGCCACAACGCTGAGCGACCTCGAGGCGGCGAAAACGAAATATGAAAGTGATAAAGAACAGCTGGATATAAATGAAATTCAAATTGCACAGGCCAGAGTTAAGTTAAACACTGCCCTGGCAAACTTAGAATACACGCGCATTACCTCACCCATAGATGGCGTCGTCCTGGGTATATTAACTCAGGAAGGGCAGACAATTGTTTCATCACAGAGTGCGCCGACAATTCTGGTTGTGGCCAATCTGGATATCATGACTGTAAATATCAAAATATCAGAAATGGATATTTTGAAAACCAGGACTGGCATGCCTTTATGGTTTACTGTCACGGCTTCTCCTGAAACCCGTTATAAAGGGATGTTAAAAAGCATACAACAAATACCAGAAGAAATGCTTTACGATATGAAAAGCAGCTCAGGTGACTCTGCCGCGAGTAAGAAAACGGCTACCTATTACAATGGAAGCTTTGACGTAATAAATGATCAGCATGTTTTAAAACCTGCCATGTCGGTACAGGTTTATTTAGTGGTTGAAGAGAAAAAAAACGTTAAAACTATTCCGACAAACTTCCTGGGCGAAATGATTAGCAAAGACCATTATATCGTCAACGTACTTCATAACGATAAAATAGAAAAAAGAGAGGTACAAACAGGGATTAAGAACGCAAAAAATACTGAGGTTGTGAAAGGATTAGAAATAGGTGATGTGATAACAAAGGGTAGCGACTAAATGAGCCGCACCGATGAATACATAACCTTATCCGATGTTTATAAACGGTATGAGAGTGGCGGCGAAATTGTTTCTGCACTGAAAGGTATATCTTTAACCATAAAAAAAGGTGAGTTCATCGCAATTGTCGGACCATCAGGCTCCGGTAAAACCACGCTGATGAATACCATTGGTTGTTTAGATAATATCAGCTCGGGGCAGATGTCTTTCTACGGCATTGACGTATCGGTATTAAACGAAGATGACGTTGCGGAGTTACGAAACAAATATATTGGTTTTGTGTTTCAGAAGTACAATCTTTTGCCTTACTTAACCGCGAAAGAGAATGTCGCTTTACCCGCGCAGTACACCGCAAAAAACTATAAAAATAGAAATGAACGTGCGGAAAAAATACTTGAATCGGTCGGCTTAAGCGATCGCGTTGATTTTAACCCAAACCAACTTTCTGGCGGGCAGCAGCAGCGCGTCAGTATTGCCAGAGCGCTAATGAATGATGCCGACATCATTTTGGCAGATGAACCCACGGGGGCTCTGGATAGCGTTACGGGTAGCCAGGTTATGAGCCTTTTCAAGGCGCTTAATCGAAAAGGTAAAACAATTATCCTTGTCACGCATGATAACAGTATTGCGTCACAGGCTGACCGAATCATATCCATGAATGATGGTCGGATCGCTAAAGACGAAAGCAGCGTATCAAGCAGTGGCTTCCAGGCAGCACGCACCAGGGCATTTGAAAAGGATCCGCTTGGTATGATGTTTGGGGTAGTCGAAGCATTCAGAACCGCATTTAGAGCACTGAACGGCCACAGGATACGAGCGTTTCTGTCAATGCTGGGTGTCATTATTGGGGTTTTTGCAGTCCTTATGTCTATTGCCATAAGCGAAGGCGCACACCATCGTATTATGAAAGAAATGAATTTATTAGACACCAACACCATTGAAATCAGGCCTGGCACCAGCTGGAAGTCAATGCCAGATCCCAGCAATAAGCTTCTTGAAAAAGATGATGTTGATATGCTTACCGAGCTATTACCAGAAAGTAAAATTTCACCGGTGATGACATCAACGGCGACGGTAAATAGCGGTGATGGTGATATTGACGCTGCGCTTTCAGGTATCAGTAAGGAGTACTTCAATACGGATAAAGTGTTAGCCGGTCATTTGTTTGAAACCGACAATATAAACGCCAGTGATGCCGTTGTCGTTATTGACTCAAGGCTTGCCGAAACCGCATTCGGTTCATCGAATGAAGCGGTAGGAAAATATTTGCAGATTTCCGGCTACCCATTTGAGGTGATCGGCGTGATCAAAGATATCTCGACGACATCTGAAAAGACGACATTAAAAGCCTGGATACCCTGGACCTCGTACATAAACAGGATTACGGGTCTGATACCCTTTGAAGCCATCCAGGTGCGGGCCAAAGATCAGGCGCAAGTTGAGCTTATAAGAGAGAAAATAGAGCAAGCGCTCATCTTTTCACACGGTAAAAAGGATTTTTTTACGGTCACGAATGAGTCAATGGCTGAAATGATTGTGAACGTCTCTACTTCAATGAAACTACTCACGGTAGCTATTTCGACAATCTCGCTGTTGGTGGGTGGCGTGGGCGTAATGAACATTATGTTTGTTTCAGTGACGGAACGCATTCATGAAATTGGCATTCGTCTTTCTGTAGGGGCGAGTCCCGCTGATATTAAAAGGCAGTTCTTAATCGAGTCTGTATTTATTTGTTTATTAGGAGGAGTCGTTGGCGTGGCTTTAACGAGCTTAGCCTGCGTTATATTCCCTCTTCTGACAAACCAATTTGATATGGTGTTGACAATAACACCGGTTGTTATTGCCTGTGCATTTTCATGTTTCATTGGCATCGTATTCGGTTACGTTCCAGCGAAGAAAGCATCATCTTATACGCCCGCGAAAGCATTAGGTTACAAATGAAGTTCAAACAACCATCATTATTATTGCTTTGCTTATTATGCACCGGGTGCGGCAGCATGTTGAAAACGGAATATCATACGCCAGAGATAAAATTCCCAACGTCGGAGAAAAGCGATAAAACGGGTTATAAAAATGCTATCACCAATGAAGCCTGGTGGAGTGTATTCAATGATCCTCTGTTATCATCGATCATCAATGATACGCTGAAGAATAACAACGATTTGCACGCAGCCGCGTTGAATGTGTTAAAAAGCAAGCTGGATTCAGGTGAAATAAATACGAATCTTTTCCCGGATTTTAATCTCTCCTGGAGTGCAAGTAATAACCGCACTATATCGCAGGCTGCACCTTCGACAGAGAGTTACAGCTCTTCTTTATCTATGAGCTATGAACTCGATTTATGGGGTAAGTTAGCGAGGACGAGAGAGCAGGGTAAATGGAACGTTGAGGCCAGTGAACAAGATTTGCAAAACACTGTGTTGGTTATCATTGATTCAATTGCAAAAAGTTACTGGAATATTGCTAAATTCAATGAACAAATTGAGTGTTATAAGCAACGACTTGAGATCGCCAGGTCTACATATCTGCTCGTTAATGCTAAATATGAAAGCGGAGCAGGCACGAGATCTGATGTTTTATTAGCAAAGCAAGCCATTTATTCAAGCGAGTTACAACTGCGGAATGTTATTAGCCAAAGGGAAAATGAGCGTAACGCCATGTCCATTGTCTATAACAAAGACAGCATTGACCGTCCGCGAGAAAAAAAGGGGCTTGGTGAATATCAGGATATCAAACTCCCTTTGTTTAAACCTGTGGAGATAATATCGCTGCGCCCGGATATACGAGCCGCAGAATCCAGAATAAAAATAGCGATTACGGGCTATGATCTGGCGAAGATTAACTTCTTTCCCTCTATCTCACTGGGTGCGACGATCGGAGCGGGGAGCACTATTTTTACACAATGGTTTAGCGAGCAAACCTTATTACAGTCTATCTCGACCACTTTCCCACCGCTTCAATGGAGAAAGTTGAATTTCGAATTACAAAAAGAAAAGATTGCTGTCGCGTTATCAGTTAATAACTTCAGAAAGGTCGTGCTCAATGCATTATCTGAAGTGGACAACGCGTTAGATGCAAGAAATAAAGCAGAATATGATCTTGAGATGCAAAAAAAAACATTCTCAATTTCTCAGGAACTGATGCGAATAAACACAGTTAAGTACCGGTCTGGTTATATATCGTTTCAGACCTTATTGGACTCTCAGGACAATGTTCTTAATCAGAAGATCTCATATGCCGATTGTCAGTACGATTATCTAACTTCTACGATGAAGTTTTTATTATCAATTGGTGGTGGTGAATCTAATAGCAAGGTAAAAAGTTAAAATGGAACATAAACGCGTTGTTATCACCGGCTACGGTGCTGTTACGCCGCTTGGAAGCTCAGCGGAAGAGAGCTGGAAATCTATTATGGATTACCAAATGGGCTATCAGTACGTTGATAAAACGGATGCGAGTATTAACTCGAAATTTTATGGCCTGATTGCGCATGAACCTAAGTTAAAGGGGGTTCCTGCTTCTATTCGACGAAAATTACCTCGTTTTGCACGTTTTGCTCTTGCGGCTGCGCAGGAAGCTGTTGCAATGGCATTTGACCAGTCTCAGCCTGCCGATATCTACGACCCTCTGAAATGCGGCACGATTGTCGGCACCGGTTGGGGGGGAATTGATGATGGCTACCATAATTATGATGATTATAAACACGTTGGTGTTGGCTCACCGTTTAGCTGCTTTCATATCATGCCAAGCGTCGCAACGGCCGCTTGCAGCATCATGTGGGGATTAAGAGGTTATCAAAATACCCCGATAGCAGCATGTGCCACGGGTAGCATGGCTATTGGTGAGGCTTATGAATTAATTAAAAATGGCCAAATGACCATGATGCTTGCCGGTGGAAGTGAATCGCTGACATCAAATACATCGGTGTGGATGATTGATGTGCTTCAGGCGTTAACGCATGAACAGCATGATATCGAAAAAGCCTCTTGCCCGTTCAGTCTTGACCGCTCGGGGTTCGTTTTATCTGAAGGCGCGGCTATCTTGTGTCTGGAGGAGCGCGAATCAGCCCTGGCAAGAGGGGCAACCCTACTCGGTGAAATTAAAGGTTACGGGAATTTCTCCGATGGATTTGATTTTACCGCGCCTGCACAGGATAAGCTTTCACGTGTTTCTACTATCAAGAAAGCATTAGCTGATTCGGGATTAAGCGTGGATGAAATTGGCTATATCAATGCGCATGGAACATCAACCATGCTCAACGATCTCAATGAAACACAATCTATTAAAGATGTTTTTGGGCAGTATGCCTATGAGATCCCAGTTTCGAGCACAAAATCCTACAGTGGGCATCTGATTGCTGCAGCAGGCAGCTTCGAAAGCATTGTCTGTCTGAAGGTGCTGGAAAACAATATCCTCCCGGCAACACGTAATTTGAACCGCCCCGATCCAGAATGTGATCTTGATTTCATTCCAAACCAGCATCGTCAGGCTGTTGTAGATAATGTTCTGAATCTCAGTTTTGGGTTCGGGGGGACAAATGCTGCTCTGGTAATAGGTCGCTCGTTATGACAGATTTTGCATATGATAGCTTTCACGCAAAGCTTTGGGCCAGTTTTTCCGGTGATTACAACCCGATACACTTTGATCTACTCGCTGTCGCTAAGCTGAATCAAACAGTATTGATTGCGCATGGCATGCGTGTACTGGCGGATGTACAAAACGAGCTGATTTATCATGTCGGTATTTTTAGCCCAACATATTCTGCCCCGATAAAATTTTCAGCAAAATTTGAAAAGCCGATATTGTGTGGCACGAAGTACTCATTAAGCCATAATGGTGGAGAACCAAAGACAATCTTCAAATTGATTGATTCCTCGTTAGGTATTACACATATTCGCGGCACTATTGCTCCGGCAAACTACCCGACGATCAACAATGTTATTGCCGAAAGGATATTGTCAAAGGAATATCAGGATGAGGTTGTTGCTCTGTGGCCTGCTGACATTGAAAAAAATCATGCCGTTTTTTTGTCCTCAGTAATGTTCAGAGAACTATTCAGGACTGAGGAATTGTTTCCTGCCGATTTTTTTAAAGAATGCACTCCTGTGCATTCGCTATCAGCATTGTTGTCGCAGGAAAAAGTGCTCCAGACACATTACGATTTCTATTGCCACTCTTCCTTGTTTAACAGGGACGGACAAAAAATTGAAGGCTTGTGTCTCTCTATTGAAAGACCATTGATAACCGGTGATGCAAATTATGGCTGGTTAATTCAAGTTCAGGTTGCGGCAAAAGAAAATGAAAACACACTCATGCAAATTTCGGCAACGCTGAAAGTTGCCATTAACTAACAGGTGAAATGAATATGTACACAGAGCTTTATAACGCTATTGCTACCACTATTGCTGATGCAAAAGATCTTCCTTTAGAAGAAATAAACGAGCAAACCACTATCTCTGAATTAGAATTAGATAGCCTTGACTATGTAGAGTTAATGGTATTGGTTAAAAAGGAATTTAATATAACGATAAATTTCGAATCCACAATGAAATCAACGGACATGACTCTGAAAGAGTTTTGTGCATCCATTTTATCAGCTTAGTATTTTAGGTACTTAATAATGAGTGACTCATGGATCCTTGTTACAGGTGGAAACCGCGGGATTGGTTCAGCTATTGTAAATGAATTGCGTAGTGACAATAATATTATATTCACTTCGCGGTCGACAAAATCCGGCCTGGATGAAAATAATCAGCCCCGTAATACTTTCATTGAGCATGTGGTTTGCGATAACTGTGATGTTGTGCAGGTAGAAACGGTCGCGAAGGATTTGTTAAATCGATATGGGCCGCCTAAGGCCATCATACATAATGCCGGGGTCACTCAGGATGAACTGCATATTCGTCAATCGATTGATCAATGGCGGAATGTGATTGATACAAATCTAAACGCCATTTTTTACTGGAATAAGTACCTGCTTCCTGAAATGATGGCGAATGGCGATGGTGCCATTTTGCTGGTCAGTTCAGTAACGGGAATAAAAGGTAATATTGGTCAAACGGCTTACGGTGCAAGTAAAGCGGCTCATTTTGGGCTGGCCCGATCATTGGCTCTTGAAGTTGCTCGATTCGGTATTCGCGTTAACTGCCTGGTTCCGGGTGTCATCGAGAGTGATATGACGCGAAACTTATCACCAGATGCCTTGAAAAAATTACGCTCACAAATCCCGCTGCGCCGGATTGGTTCTGTGGAAGAGGTGGCAAAGGTTGCACGATTTATGATTAGTGAAACTTGTCAATATATGACAGGCCAAACAATTGTGCTTGATGGCGGAATGACCGCTTAGTATTTAAGTATAATTCATAAATACAGACCAGTAGAGAACGTGATGCCAGGCTTTGAATTTCTTAGTTTGTTATTGTCAGGTTATGTTCGTGTTTATTACAAGAAAATAACCATTTTTAGAATAATAAAAAGCAAGCTGGTAGCTTTACTTTTTAAATATATAGATTATAGATTTTTACTCTATATTGCGAAAAAATATTGTTTTCTGTTTGGCAAGGATTATGGCCTGAATAGTAGCTTCAGGCAAACCCATTACAACGTTCTTGGGATCCAAAGCGGCACAACCCATTTTTTTTGTGTTATGCGACAGAAAATATTAAAGAATGCCCTTATTCATGAGAATAAACAACTGCTGGAACAGTTGGAAGCCTGTGCGGAAAAAATAAGAAGTTATATTGATGAAAAAAAAATCTCTTCTCATCTTATATTTGCGCCATTGCATACCGTCTCGGATATTTTACAGACGGTGATTGCCGCGCGGGTTATGAGAAAGCCGGTGGTCGTAGTCTCTGTGCACAACTCAATGCAAAGTCTCCATGAAAAGCAAAACAATAACTCGCAGGGTATCTCTGTCGAACAATTCAACCCTGAAGCGATGGAAGGTAACGAAGGCAATAGTTTCCAGGATATTATTGTTTCCCTGGTAGAGAATCAAAAGAGCCTTGTTATCTTTCCAGATGCAATTCCGGAATGTACAACCAGGCTTACAAAGAAAAAAATGAAAACGTATCCAGTCAGGTTGCTGGGACGAAGCTGTGAGTTGCACTCTGGCATTCCGGTTTTCAGTCGCCTGCTAAAACAATCGACGTTATTTTACTGTCTCCAGATGGATAATAAAAACAATTTAAATGTAGATATTTTAGATTGCGTTGATCATCGTAAGGTCGAAAAACAAATGCCAGAGTTAGTTGAGCAGGGAATCTGCAGATATAACGATGAATGGACTTTGTGGCATTACACGTCTTTCTTTAGTTATAATTTTTAGGTTTTATTCCATATTATGAAAAAGAAATATTATTCATCTCCTGAAATGGTTTATCAAGGAGAAATATCCGAGTGTGGGCTTGCATGTGTTTGCATGATGCTTAATACCTTGGGTGAAAATATTACATTAACTGACTTACGTGATAAATGGGGGGGAGGTGATGGTACCTCCCTGGATTTATTAGTCAGAATACTAAAATCATACGGCTATGAGGCCTTGCCGGTAAAATTTGATGTTAGCAGCATTCAATATTTACCCGTCCCATGTATATTGCATTATGGTGGAAATCATTATGTTTATGTATATAGCCATCACGGTGCCTTCTTTCAGGTTTTAAACCCTGCTACTGGCAGGTTAATGATCTCGGCTGAAGAACTTGAGCTATCGGCAACCGGGTTTGGCTTGATTCTCGATGAATCATTATATAATGATAAAAAAAGCTCGGGTAAAATTAAAAGTGAAAGCGGGTGGCTAGAAAAACTCTCTTTTCCGGGGATAATGAAAAGATGTTTACTGGCAATATTTTTGTCACTCTTTTCTTTGATCACGCCGATGCTATTCTCATTTATATCTAAAGACCAACATTTCTTTGCAGATGAACAGGTCAATATAATGTTTATGGGAATGATTATACTTTTTTGTTTTATATCAGTCCTGCAATATATTAGCAATAAATATGGTTTGAATGCTGCGATAAATGCAGCGACAAAATATAAGCCTTCTTTATTTAAGAGATTGTTAAAGAAAGATATATCTTACTTTGAAAGGCGATCTTCAGCTGATATTAATCAGCGGATCAACGCCATTGGTATGGCTGTTCTCAACAGGGAAAAAATACTTAATGATAAATATAAGGCACTGACTATAACTGTTGTTACGCTATGCATAATGTTATGGCTAAACATTGTTCTGTCGGTCCTCTCAATCGGAACCATG
Organism: Kosakonia pseudosacchari; assembly: GCF_015167415.1. Taxonomy (NCBI): domain Bacteria; kingdom Pseudomonadati; phylum Pseudomonadota; class Gammaproteobacteria; order Enterobacterales; family Enterobacteriaceae; genus Kosakonia; species Kosakonia pseudosacchari. The sequence continues at coordinate 3,254,514 of NZ_CP063425.1, read as the reverse complement.
GCAATCTTTGGTTGCATTAGTTATTACTTTGCAGGTCTCAAAAAGTCATTTTCAAAAAGCCTTGAGGAAAGTGTTTCGGATATTGAAACATTTAACCTTGAAACAATAAATGGGATCCAGGCAATTAGGTCTGGTGAGCTAAGTACCGGCATCCTTGGCAGGTATAATAATTTACTTGAAGTGTTGTTTCATCGATACAAAAAGGTAAACACGACTGATATTAGACAGAGTGCAATATTTTCATTTTTGAGTAATATTGATTCGATGTTGTTTTTATGGATCTCATTCTATAGCATAAGTGAATTACATATCTCTTACGGAAATGTAATTGCCTTTTGGTTTTTCAGAAGGATTGCGATGGATAGCATCAATCAATTTTATCAGTGTTGCGTTGCGCAGAAGCTGCAAAATGTCTCTGATGAGCGATTAAAAGATATGTTATCTTACAAAGAAATCGACATTACTCGTGAGCATTCTAAAATTAAAGAATCAATTTGTGTTCAGAATCTACAATTTGGTTATGGACCTGATAGTTCAATTATTAAAAATTTAACTATTGAAATACCGTTGCATTCCAGAACGGCTGTAATAGGAACGTCTGGCACTGGTAAAAGTACATTATTGAAATTATTGGCTGGATTATATATGCCAGGAAACGGTGATTTTATTATAGATGGCCATGAAATTAATAAGGATGAACTGCATCTATTTTATTCCAATGTCTATTATCTTCCACAAGGCTCTATCGTCTTTAACGGCACGATTTATGATAATATCGTCTGGTATAGTGGTGGAGAGGCTAGTGAACATGATTGCCGTGAGATGTTGAGAAAATTTGGATTATTGGAGGTGATTACATCTTTGCCTGCAGGATTGTACACAAAAATATCGCCAAGTAATCCCGTTCTTTCTTCCGGTCAATTACAGCGATTAATGCTTTGCAGGGCATTACTTTCATCTAAATCTATTATTTTGCTCGATGAGCCGACCGCTAATCTCGATGAAAAAAGTGCTATGCTGGCATTAGATTGTTTAATGACCAGTGATAAAACGATTATATTATCTACACATGATGTTAAAACGTTATCCCTGTTTGATAATGTCATTGACCTGGATAATCATTGATCATTTTACATGCGGTAACTCTCTGAAAAGAAGCTGGTTTATGGCCAGCTTCTTTTTAACTTTTTAGTATTTCAAAATGGTAACGCGTTTCATGACATATTATTGGTAAGGAATTAGACCATAGGCCAGAGTCAATTGCGGGCACAATAAACGCAAGGTTTATGCCATATGGGCTCTTGGTGTAAGTACCCGGCATAAACACCCCATTCCCTTTCAGAGATCCACCTGCATGCTCATTTTGCCAATAGGGCGCTCGCTATACGTAAAGCCCTTTTTTTGGGCATCAGATCATCACTGTGATCAAGTCGGTTGAAGCTGACGAACAGTGCAAGATGTCTGCCATGAGGCCGGTATCTTTGAAACCAGGTACGGCAATACATTGCAATATCGTGGATGTATAACGAAACGAATAACTAAAATACCTGGTTTTAAATGTATCGACTGAACTGACCTGCTCCCGGGTGCTTAAGACACCTCCGTGTCAGTCATGCGGTTGTGGAAGTTCCGAACTTATGCTCCGCGCTCATAGCGGACGCGCTCTTCCTGTCATGCACGCACTGAACGGACAGAGGTTTTACCTTCTTTTTACCTTGAGCAAATTGCCGACATAAAAAAACCAACCGCAATGGGTTGGTTTTCTTGGGATTTTTTGGTCGGCACGAGAGGATTTGAACCTCCGACCCCTGACACCCCATGACAGTGCGCTACCAGGCTGCGCTACGTGCCGACATGTGGCGCTAATAGTACCCTTTTCATCGCTGATTGCAAGCTAAGGGCAGGCTGAGTGATTCATAATTAATCAATCAGTTAGCGATAAAACGTTTTTCATCCGTCAGCACCTGCAGCAGTAAGCTGAGCTGCGGTTTCTGATCGCGAATTTTCTCACCCTGCGCATTCCAGGTCTGGTAATTCCCATTCTGGTTCAGCACCAGCGTTAATTCCGGCGTGGTAATCGCCAGTACGTCGCTATCCGCAGCGGTTACCCAGATATGACGGCGCGTGGCGGTAAACAGATCCTGACCTTGTGAATACTCGCTTGCCGGCGTGCTGACATGCAGCAGACGCTGCATCAGCGTAGTCATAATGTCTTTATGATCCGTTAATTTGCTAATGCGTTGCGCCGGTGTCCCCGGCCAGTGCACAACCAGCGGCACCTGCAACCGGCTGCGTGACCAGTCAAAATGGTTATCTTCTTTGCTTTCCGGAATGCCATGTCCGGCGGTAATGATCACTACCGTGTCATCAAGCTTACCTGAGGTGCGCAGAGCATCCAGCACGCGGGCGATTTGCTCGTCGACACCAGCCGCTGCTCGGCCATATTTACGGGCAAAGCCAGGCTGTGACATATCAACAGACGCTGTGCCGTTTAGCGAAATCCACGAGAACCAGCGGTTATCTTCCTGCGCATAATGACCCAGCCAGCTAATCCACTGATCGGCAGTTTGTTCATCGCTTTGCGCTTTTGCTGGGGGCAGAGAAAAATCAGATAGCAACGCCTGGCGATAGAGTGGGCTACTAAAACCGTCGGAAGAGAACAGCCCCAGTTGATAACCCTGCTGGTTAAAGGCGGTAATCAGCGCCGCCGGAATACGCGCCGACAGCACGCCATCCATGTAACTTGGCGATATGCCATAAAACAGACCGAAATAGCCGCCATCAGCGTTATTGCCAGAACTCATATGCTGCGTAAACGTGACGTTTTGCTGGGCGAAGCTCGCCAGTTGCGGCATCTGTTTCTCATAACGTGAATAGTTGAGACCGTCGACGGTAATCAGCAATACGTTCTGGCCGGAACCCATATCCTGGTAACGCAAATCACTGAGCGGATACTGCACCGATACTGCTTCCGGATTACCTTGCTCCACCAGGCGGCGCTGGTAATCCTGCGCATCCAGTAGCCCGTGTTTTTCCAGAAAACGACGTGCGGTCATTGGATAGGAGAGCGGCAGATTCGCCCGCTGCATAGTAATGGGGCGATAGAAATTGGCGTCGGCCCAAATATACATCACGTGGGTGGAAATAAAGGCGACGAAGAAAAAAGCGGCCAACGGTTTGGCAAAGTGGCGACGCCGGGTGAGACTGCGCAGTTTCTGCCAGCTCCAGGTCGCAACCAACATCTCAATCAGCAGGATCACTGGCACGCTGATAAACATTAATTGCCAGTCACGCGCGGTTTCGTTCTGGTCCGGGTTAATGACCAGTTCCCAGACGATGGGGTTGAGATGCAGGTGAAAACGGGTAAAGACTTCGCTGTCAATCAACAACAGCGTCATGCCGGCGGTCGCCAGCAGCGCGGACAACACGCGCATCAGCCGCTGGGACATCACAATAAATGTCAGCGGAAACAGCACCAGCAGATAGGTGGCGAAAACCAAAAAACTAAAATGTCCGACCACGCTCAGGTAGGAATAAATCCGCCCGGAGAGGGTGGTCGGCCAGTCGGCAACAAACAGATAACGGCTACCGAGCACGATGGACAACAGAATGTTGAACAACGCGAACCAGTGTCCCCAGCTAACCATCTGGGAGACTTTTTCTCGGTAGCGCTGACGATTGGTCACCATAAACTGTCGATATTTCCCTTAATGCGCCTGGTCGTCGCCGATGGACGATTGTAACGCCTGCGCGAAAGAGTTCGCGATAGCCTGACGCTGTGCGGGGGCGACGCTGGTATTAATCAGGTTTGTCACCATATTACCCAACACCATCAGGGACAGATCGGTCGGTGCTTTGTGTTTTTCCAGTACGTTAGCCAGCTCACTCAGAAGCTTTTCAACGTGTTCATCACTGTAGCGGGAGATTTGTGGCATAAATCGAAATCAGTCTGTTCATGAAAGGGCAACATATTACCGTAGCAACAGCTTTTTTTCTGCTTTTTTATCAGCAGTTGCACAGTCGCGTTGGTGGTGGTTGAATACCGCCGGTCTAAAAGGAGAGTTTATCATGAGTCTGGACATCAACCAGATTGCCCTGCACCAGCTTATCAAACGTGATGAGCAAACCCTTGAACTGGTGCTGCGCGATTCTTTGCTGGAACCCACCGCGCCTGTCGAAGAGATGGTTGCTGAGTTGCACCGGGTTTACAGTGCGAAAAATAAAGCCTATGGCCTGTTTAACGACGAGAGCGAACTGGCGCAAGCGCTGCGTCTTCAGCGCCAGGGCGAAGAAGCGTTTCTGGCCTTCAGCCGTGCGGCAACCGGGCGCTTACGTGATGAACTGGCAAAATATCCGTTCGCTGATGGCGGTATTGTGCTTTTTTGCCACTACCGTTACCTGGCGGTAGAGTATCTGCTGATCGCGGTGCTGAACAACTTAAGCAGCATGCGCGTTAATGAACATCTGGATATCAGCGCCACACACTATCTGGATATTAACCATGCGGATATCGTCGCGCGTATCGATCTCACGGAGTGGGAAACCAATCCGGAGTCGACCCGCTATCTGACATTCCTTAAGGGCCGGGTAGGGCGAAAAGTCGCCGACTTCTTTATGGATTTCCTCGGCGCCAGCGAAGGGCTGAACGCCAAAGCGCAAAACCGCGGGTTGTTGCAAGCGGTGGACGATTTTACCGCCCAGGCGGAGCTGGACAAATCAGAACGGCAGACGGTACGCCAGCAGGTTTACACCTACTGTAATGAGCAGTTGCAGGCGGGCGAAGAGATTGAACTGGCTTCGCTCTCCAAAGAACTGGCAGGCGTGAGCGAAGTCAGTTTCGAAGAGTTCACCGCAGGTCAAGGCTACGAGCTGGAAGAGAGCTTCCCGGCGGATCGCAGCACGCTGCGTCAGCTGACCAAATATGCCGGTAGCGGCGGCGGCCTGACCATCAATTTCGATGCTTTACTGCTCGGCGAGCGCATTTTCTGGGATCCGGCGACCGATACGCTGACCATTAAAGGTACGCCGCCGAATCTGCGCGACCAGCTGCAACGACGCCTGACCGGCGGAAAATAAGCCATAAAAAAACCCCGCCGGAGCGGGGTTTCTTCAACTTGTCGGCGATTAAGCGCGAACGAAGTCGATGTGAGTCAGTTTGGCTTTGTACGGGTGACGCTGTACAGCCTGAACTTTCACTTTTACTTCTTTGCCATCAACAGCGATGGTCAGAACTTCGCTATAGAACTCAGCTTTCGCCTGCATGTTCCACAGTTTGTCGTGATCCAGTTCGATAGCGATTGGCGCTTCAGTTCCACCGTAAACGATAGCCGGGAACTTGTTCGCTGTGCGCAGGCGGCGGCTCGCACCCTTACCCTGCTCTTTACGTACTTCTGCGTTAATAGTAAACATTTGAATCTCTCTTAAATAATCCTGTTACAGGCGACCCAGCAACAGGCAGATGATCGGCTTTGCGGATGCAAAAGCGGGCGGTATTCTATCCCTGAATGTTCGATACATCAATCAAAAGCGCGTTTATCCCCGTAATTCATGTGCCCGCCGGAAACGGCCTTCATAATCGAACACTTTTTCCCGCACTTGCCAGTACTGGCCTTTCATCCGCGCGACGACGAAATCAGGGTGGCGTAATAATGCCTGCTGCGCCACGATATCTGCTGCGACAATCCAGCGCAGCGGCACGCCAGGCGTGCGAGTGTGTGGGCGAATAAAGAGTTGCTCAAAGGCGGTGCGTTGCGCGGCGGTTTGCAGGCGGAAGCGCTCACTCACATCCGCGCCATCTTCATCGTAATAGGTGATTTTCAGCCATTCGCCTTTTTCATCCGCCCCCTGTTGCAACGTCATGCCACTACAGCGCAGCACCAGCGCATCCTTCAGTTTCAGCGCCGCTTTTAGCATATCGTCCGGGTCAACCAGCACCGTATCGCAGGTGCGACAGCGACGGGCGGCGATATCATTTTCTGCATTGCACTGCGGGCAGTTTTTAAAGCGAAAACGGAAATCGCACTGTTCACGGTGGCCTTCATCATCTTCCAGCCAGCCCTGGCAGCGGCGGCCGAAATGTTCAATCAGTGTGCCGTCGGCGGTGGTTTTTCCCCAAAAGGTATTGGCAAAACCGCACGCCGGGCAGAACACCTGCACCGGCACATTATCGCTTTTACCTTTTGGCGCCCCGATTTCCGGGGCATAGAGATCGTGCGGGTTGCCGGCGTAATCAAGGATCAGGCAGTCGGTTTTTCCTGGCGCGAGTCGCAGGCCGCGACCAACAATTTGCTGATACAGGCTGACGGATTCTGTCGGGCGCAAAATGGCTATCAAATCCACATGCGGCGCATCAAAGCCCGTGGTCAGCACCGCGACGTTTACCAGAAAGCGAAATTGCTGACTTTTGAAGGCTTCGATTAAGGCATCACGCTGCGGACCGGGGGTTTCTCCGGTAATTAGCGCCGCGTCATCGGCAGGTAACAAGCCCGTTATCTCGCGCGCGTGTTCGACGGTGGCGGCAAAAATCATCACCCCTTTGCGCGTCTGCGCAAATTCGACAATCTGGCTAACAATGTGCGGCGTAATGCGCTGCTGCTTTTTCAGCTCACGGTTCAAATCAGCTTCGCTAAAAAGACCGTTACTTTGCGCCTGCAAACGGCTGAAATCATACTGCACTACCGGCATATCCAGCCGTTCCGGCGGTGTGAGATAACCGTGTTTAATCATGTAGCGCAGCGGCAATTCATAAATGCAGTCGCGAAACAGCGCCTTTTCATCGCCGCGCACCATACCGTGGTAATGAAAGCGATAAATCCAGCCTTTACCGAGGCGAAAAGGTGTCGCCGTCAGGCCGAGCAAACGCAGGTGAGGGTTCACTTCGCGCAAATGGCTGAGGATTTGCTGGTACTGGCTGTCATCGTCGTCGCCAATGCGGTGACACTCATCGACCACCAGCAGGGAAAATTGCTCCTGAAACTGCGCCAGATTACGCGCAACGGACTGGACGCTGCCAAACACCACTTTGCCGTGGCTCTGTTTGCTGTTAAGCCCGGCGGCGAAAATATCGGCCTCCAGCCCAAGCGCGACATACTTCGCGTGGTTTTGCGCCACCAGCTCTTTAACGTGCGCCAGCACCAATACGCGCCCGCGCGCGAGCCGCGCCAGTTCGGCGATAACCAGGCTCTTTCCTGCACCGGTGGGCAGCACAATGACCGCAGGTTCGGCATGTTGACGGAAGTGGGCGAGGGTGGCGTCCACGGCTTCGCGTTGATAGGGGCGTAAGGTAAAAGTCATTATCTCGCAGGGGTTACACATTCACACTGCACAGTATGCCACGAATCTTTCCTTTGAGCGGTCTGTGATGCTCGTTATACTGTCCGGGTACTCATTTCTGTTTTCGGGCGCATTGCCCGCACCCAGCACCATACAGGCAAAAAAATTTCATGCGACTTGATAAGTTTATCGCTCAGCAACTCGGCGTCAGCCGCGCTATTGCCGGGCGTGAAATCCGCGGCCAGCGCGTTACGGTCAATGGTGAGATCGTCAGAGATACCGCCTTTAAACTGCAACCCGAGCACGAGGTTGAATACGACGGCAATACCCTCGTTCAGCAAAATGGCCCGCGCTACTTTATGCTCAACAAGCCAGAAGGTTACGTCTGCTCGACGGACGATCCGGATCACCCGACGGTACTCTATTTTCTTGATGAGCCGGTGGCGCATAAGCTGCATGCGGCGGGGCGCCTGGATATTGATACCACCGGTCTGGTATTGATGACCGACGATGGTCAATGGTCGCACCGCATTACTTCGCCGCGCCATCACTGCGAAAAAACTTATCTGGTGACGCTGGAATCGCCGGTCGCAGATGACACCGCTGAGCAGTTTGCCCGTGGCGTACAGTTGCATAATGAAAAAGATCTCACCAGGCCTGCAATGCTGGAAGTTATCACGCCGACACAAGTGCGTCTGACCATCAGCGAAGGGCGTTATCACCAGGTCAAACGGATGTTCGCCGCCGTCGGCAACCATGTCGTGGGTCTGCACCGCGAGCGCATCGGTGCGATTGCGCTTGATGCAGATCTCGAACCGGGCGAATACCGGCCATTAACTGAAGATGAAATTGCCAGCGTTGGCATGCCACCCCGCTAATTCAGGAGATTTACGTGACCCGCAGGCCACATTCATCATTGAGCATTGTATTTATTCTTGGCCTGCTGGCCATGCTGATGCCGTTATCCATCGATATGTATCTGCCTGCGCTACCGGTGATTGCCGAACAGTTTGGCGTACCGGCGGGCAGCGCGCAAATGACGCTGAGTACCTATATTCTGGGTTTTGCGGTCGGCCAGTTGTTATACGGTCCGATGGCCGATAGCATCGGGCGTAAGCCGGTTATTCTCGGCGGCACGCTGGTTTTTGCCGCCGCTGCCGTTGCCTGTGCCCTGGCACAGAGCATTGAGCAGTTGATTACCATGCGCTTTTTTCATGGTCTTGCGGCGGCTGCGGCAAGCGTGGTGATTAACGCGCTGATGCGTGATATTTACCCGCGTGAGGAGTTCTCCCGCATGATGTCATTTGTCATGCTGGTGACCACCATTGCGCCGCTACTCGCACCGATGATTGGTGGCGCAGTATTGGTCTGGTTCAACTGGCACGCCATTTTCTGGATCCTGGCAATTGCCGCATTGCTGGTCTCAGCAATGATTGTCTTTTTTATCCGCGAAACGCTGCCGGTAGAAAAACGGCATAAATTCCATTTCCGCACCACGCTTGGAAACTTCGCGTCGCTGTTTCGCCATAAACGCGTGCTGAGCTATATGCTGGCGAGCGGTTTTAGCTTTGCCGGCATGTTCTCTTTTCTCAGCGCCGGGCCGTTTGTCTATATCGAAATTAACCATATCTCGCCGCAGGACTTTGGTTACTACTTTGCGCTGAACATTGTGTTCCTGTTTGTGACGACAATAATTAATGGGCGTATCGTGCGCCGTGTCGGTGCCTTAAACATGTTCCGCAGTGGGCTGTGGGTGCAATTTGCCATGGCGTTATGGATGGTAGTGACGGCGCTGCTGGATGTCGGTTTCTGGTCGCTGGTGCTGGGCGTTGCGGCGTTTGTTGGCTGCGTTTCGCTGGTGGCGTCAAACGCGATGGCGGTGATCCTCGATGAGTTTCCGCATATGGCGGGCACGGCGTCATCACTGGCGGGGACGTTCCGTTTTGGCATTGGTGCCATTGTGGGTGCGCTGCTGTCGATGGCGACCTTTAACACCGCCTGGCCGATGATTTGGTCAATTACCTTCTGCGCTACCTGCTCAATTCTCTTCTATCTCTACGCCAGCCGGGCGAAAAAACCGGCGTAACCTGCCTGAGCAGGGAGCAAAAACGCTCCCTTTTTTGATACATGTCAACCAGAAACAACTTACCTTTACACGCATTTGTTTATTTTATGTAAAATCTATTAGTGTAAAAAGTCACATCATTGTAGTGAAAAAGGTTGAGTTAGATCGCAGAAACGGGTACATATACCCCGAAACCGGGCCTGTCGCTTACCCATAAAATCCTGATAAATGAGTGACTCCCCCACATGCCACGCGGGATGTGTTCATTTCTACGTGGTTGACAGGATGAATTGTCAATAGTGTGTTAATATAAGTGTGAAATATTTGTGAAGTAAAAGTACTTCCGGGGAAAGAACGTGAATACATTACAGCTCTCCATCATCCACCGTCTGCCCCAGTGCTATCGCTGGTTAGATGGTTTTGCAGGTGCCAAAGTTGAACCGATTCCGCAAAATGGTCAGTCAGCGGACGACACGCTTGTTGCCTTAAAACTGTTGAGCCCGGATGGCGACAACGCATGGCCTGTCATGCACAAACTCAGCCAGGCGCTGAGCGATATCGAAGTGAATTGCTCCGTGCTTGAGTGCGAAGGGGAACCGTGCCTGTTCGTCAACTGCGAGGATGAGTTTGCCGCGACGTGCCGCCTGAAAAATTTCGGCGTTGCCATCGCGGAACCCTTCTCAGGACAAAATCCGTTCTGATTTAGCGTAATGCCAGAAGCTGGCGTGTATACGCCTGAGCAGGCGCATCAAACACACGTCGGCACTCTCCTTGCTCCACCACTTCCCCCTCTTTCAGCACAATCACTTGATGGCACAATGTGCGCACAACCTGCAGGTCGTGGCTGATAAAGATGTACGCCAGCCGGTGGGTTTCCTGTAATGATTTCAGCAGCGCGAGGATTTGCGCCTGCACAGTGCGATCCAGCGACGATGTCGGCTCATCGAGAATAATCAGTTCAGGCTTAAGGATCAGCGCACGGGCGATAGCGATGCGCTGGCGCTGGCCGCCGGAAAACTCACCGGGGAAGCGGTGCCGCGTTTCGGCATCCAGCCCGACTTCACCCATCACCTCGATCACACGCTGTTCGCGCTGTTCACGCGATAGCTCCGGGTGATGCACCCGCAGCCCCTCTTCGATAATTTGCTGCACGTTTAGCCTTGGGTTCAGGGCCGAGTTTGGATCCTGAAAGACCACCTGAATACGATGGCGCACCGGCAGCATCTGCTTACGGTTCCATTGATGTAGCGGTTTGTTATCAAACAGAATTGTCCCGCGCGAGGCCACCAGGCGCAGCAACGCTAACCCGGTGGTGCTTTTCCCCGAACCGGATTCCCCCACCAGGCCAAGCGTTTCACCGGGGCGCAGAGTAAAGCTGATGTCCTTCACCACCGTGTTGTTATCCACTACGCGCTTAAAGATCCCTTTGCGAACCGGGAAGCTAACGGCGAGGTTTTCGACCTGTAACAAGGGCTGGGCATCGGAAGGAAGGGCGACGGGCTCGCCGCTGGGCTCACTATTGAGCAGCTTTTGCGTATAAGGATGCGCCGGTGCGCTGAACAAGGTCTGCGCACTGTTTTGCTCGACACAGCGGCCGTTTTGCATCACCGCCACCGTGTCCGCCAGCTTACGCACAATGCTTAAATCATGGGTGATAAACAGCAATCCCATGTTCAGCTCATCGCGCAGCTCACGCAATAACGTCAGGATTTGTGCCTGTACGGAGACGTCAAGTGCGGTCGTCGGCTCATCGGCAATCAGCAGTTCGGGGCGCGTGAGCAGCGCCATCGCGATCATCACGCGCTGGCGCTCACCACCGGAAAGCTGATGCGGGAAATCGCCTAATCGCGCGCGCGCGTTGCGGATCCCCACGCGATCCAGACAATCAAGAATTTCTGCCCGCGCCGCTTCACGTCGCATACCGCGATGCAACGAGAGCACTTCATACAGCTGTTTTTCCAGCGTATGCAGCGGGTTCAGGGAGACCATCGGCTCCTGGAAAATCATGGCGATTTTATTGCCGCGCACGCCGCGCAAGGTTCTTTCGCTGGCATGCAACAACGACTCGCCATGAAACAGGATATCGCCGGAGGGGTATACCACCGGCGGTGAGGGGAGCAGGCGCAGGATCGATAACGCGCTAACGCTTTTACCGGAACCGGATTCGCCCACCAGCGCCAGCGTTTCGCCCGCCTCAATCCGTAAGGAGAGGTCATTGACGACAAGATGCTGCGTATCACGCTGGCGAAAGGCAATACTCAGAGTATCGACAGAGAGCAGGGGAGTTGCCATATTACACCGCCTTATTGGGGTCAAACGCGTCGCGCACGGCTTCGCCAATAAAAATCAGCAACGAAAGCAGCAGAGCGGTAGAGACAAAAGCGGCGATACCCAGCCACGGTGCCTGTAAATTGTTTTTGCCCTGCAATAACAATTCGCCGAGCGACGGTGAACCGAGCGGCAGACCAAAGCCGAGGAAATCGAGTGAGGTAAGTGTGCCGATCGAGCCGCAAAGAATAAACGGCAGGAAGGTCAGCGTCGCGACCATCGCGTTCGGCAGCATATGACGCAAGATTATGGCGCGATCGCCCACGCCCATAGCTTGCGCGGCTCGGATATAGTCGAAATTACGCGTACGCAAAAATTCGGCGCGCACGACGCTCACCAGCGTCATCCAGCCGAACACCACCGTGATGCCGAGAAGCCACCAGAAACCCGGCTGGATCACACTCGAAAGCAAGATGATTAAAAACAGTGTGGGTAATCCTGACCAGACTTCAATAAAGCGCTGGCCGAGCAGATCGATTTTGCCGCCGTAATAACCCTGTACGGCACCGGCCAGAATACCGATAACGCTGGAAAAGAGGGTCAGCATTAAACCAAACAGTAACGAGATGCGCGTGCCGTAAAGGAGCCGCGCCAGCACGTCTCCGCCGTTCGCATCGGTCCCCAGCCAGTTTTGCGCCGACGGTGGGGAAGGGAAGGGCTGCGTGGTGGCGTAATTGATGCTGCGCGCACCAAAACGTACCGGTGCCCAGAGTACCCATCCGTGCTCTTCAAGCTGCTTTTGCAGCCACGGATCCTGGTAATCAGCTGGCGTCGCGAACGGGCCGCCAAAATCGCTTTCGCTGTAATCTCTCACCACGGGCGCGAACCACTGTCCCTGATAGCGCACCAGCAGGGGTTTATCATTAGCCACCAGCTCGGCGCACAGGCTCAGAATAAAAATCACCAGGAAAATCCACAGCGACCAGTAGCCGCGGCGGTTATGGCGAAAACGCGCCCAGCGCGCCCGGTTGATGTAGCTTAATTGAATCATCAGCGCCCCTCGAAATCGATGCGCGGATCCACCAGCGTATAGGTGATATCACTGAGGATATTCAGCAGCAGGCCGATCAAAGAGAAAATATAGAGTGTGCCAAACATCACCGGATAATCCCGCGAGACGGTGGCTTCATAACCCAACAACCCCAGCCCGTTAAGGGAAAAAATCACCTCAATCAGCAACGAACTGGTAAAGAACATGCTGATAAACGTCGCCGGGAACCCGGCAATCACCAGCAGCATGGCGTTACGAAACACATGTTTGCGCATAATATTGCGCTCGCTGACACCTTTGGCGCGCGCGGTTACCACATACTGCTTACGGATCTCATCAAGGAAGGCGTTTTTGGTCAGCATGGTCAGCGCGGCGAAACCACCAATCACTGTTGCCAGCACCGGTAGCGCGATGTGCCACAAGTAGTCGGTGATTTGCTTATACCACGGCAACGTGTCGAAATTGGTCGACACCAGCCCGCGCAGCGGGAAGAAGTCGTAATAGCTGCCGCCCGCGAAGAAAATAATCAACAAGATGGCAAACAGAAAAGGGGGAATGGCGTAGCCGACGATAATCAGCGCACTGCTCCAGCTGTCAAAGCGGCTACCGTTATAGACTGCCTTGCGAATACCAAGGGGAATCGACACCAGATAGATAATGAGTGTGCCCCACAGACCAATGGTCACCGAAACCGGCAGGCTGTCTTTAATCAGCTGTAACACCGACGCGCTGCGAAACAGGCTGTCGCCAAAGTCGAAACGCGCATAATCCCACAGCATTTTGAAATAGCGCTGGTACATTGGCTTATCAAAACCGTAGCGCTTTTTGATCTCTTCAATGACTTGCGGATCAAGGCCGCGACCACCGCGATAGTGGCTGTTATTGCTCAACGCATCGCCGACGCCGGTGCGCGCATGTGTGGCACCCATTCCGCCACCGCCGCTACCGGGGAGGTTGCTTTGATCGCCATACTCAATCGCCGCGATAGCCTGATCGACCGGGCCGCCGGGGGCGATCTGCACAATAAAAAAGTTGATGGTGATAATTGCCCAAATCGTAGGAATGATCAGCAATAACCGGCGAATGAGATACGCGCCCATCTCTTCTCCTTAACGTCTGGCAGCGGGCAGTTTCGCCGCCTTGTTTACGTCATACCACCAGGTGTCGAAGCCAAGGGAGTAGACGGGGCGAATGCCGGGCATGGAAAACTTATCCCAATAGGCGACGCGATCGGCTGCCATGTACCACATGGGCAGCATGTAATAGTTCCAGGTCAGCACGCGATCAAGCGCCCGTCCAAGCGGAAGTAATTTCTCTTTGTTTCCCTGCCAGCGGTTGATCTGCTCAATTAGATTATCGACCGCCGGGTTTTTGACGCCCGCAGCATTATACGAAGAGTTGATATATTGCGAGCTCCAGGAGATTTGCAAATCGCCGCTCGGCCACGGTTGCGCGCGCCACAGACTCGGCATCATGTCATAGTCGCGGCTGCGCAGGCGATTGGTGGCCTGCGAGTTATCGACCTGGCGCACATCCATGGTGATGCCAAGCCGAGCAAGGTTGTGCTGAAACGGCAAAACCCACTGCGTATTGCCGCCGGAGGGCAGCAGCAGTTCAAAGGTGAAGGGCTGGCCGGTTTTGGCATTAACACGCTGCTGATTTTTCAGTATCCAGCCAGATTCAGTGAGCAGTTTATCGGCTTTCAGCAGGTTTTCGCGGTCATAGCCATCCGCGTTTGATTTCGCAGGCGAATAAATAGAGGTAAACACTTCCGGCGGCACTTGTGCTTTTAGCGGTGCCAGAAGCGTCAGCTCATCGGCATCAGGATAGTTACGCGCCGCATATTCCGTGTTCTGGAAATAGCTGTTGGCGCGGCTGTATGCCCCGTAGAACAGCGCTTTGTTCATCCATTCAAAATCAAAGGCCAGCGATACCGCTTCGCGTACGCGGCGATCGCTAAAGACCGGACGCGTGGTGTTAAACGCAAGCCAGCGCGTGTCCTGCGCGGAGGTGTTGGGCTGCTCATCTTTAACGATATACCCCCGGCTGAAATTGCTGCCGATATAGCGTGTCGCCCAGTTTTTCGCATCGCCTTCGCTACGCAGGTCGTAAGCACCCGCTTTGAATGCCTCGAACGCCACGTTGTCATCGAGGTAGTAGTCATAACGAATATTGTCGAAATTCCAGCGCCCCCGATTCACCGGCAAATTCGCCGCCCAGTAATCGCGAACGCGGGTGTAGGCAATGTATTGCCCCATGCGCCAGGTGCTGATGCGATAAGGCCCACTGCCCAGCGGCGGACGGGCAAGCGGATCGCTCAGCTTATGATCTTTCCAGAATTTCTCCGGCATTATGGGCAGCGTTAACAGGCTGAGCATGTCCTCTTTACCCGGTTTCGCCAGCACAATGCGCACGGTAAGCGGCGAAATGGCTTTTACCGTCGTGCCTTTGTAGACCAGGCGGAACTGCGGCACGCCTTCGGTCATAAATTTCTGAAAGGTAAACGCAACGTCGCTGGCGCGGATCGGTGAACCGTCATGAAATATCGCCCGCGGATTGATGCTGATCTCCATCCACGAATAATCATCGGCGTAGCGCGCCATTTCAGCGACCAGCGGGTAATAGCTGCCTGGTTCATCGTCCGAGGTGGTAAACAGGGCGTCATAGAGCGATTCGGTGCGCACCGCCGCGTTCCCGCGTAATGCGTAGCGGTTGAAATTATCGAATGTGCCAATCACGGACAGCGTGACGTTGCCGCCTTTGGGCGCGGCGGGATTCACGTAATCGAAATGGGAAAAACTAATCGCGTATTTTGGCTCGCCAATAACGGCAAATGAGTAGCTTTCTTTTATGGTTTGCGCCTGACATGTCAGGCCGACAAAAGCCAGCAATAAAGCTGAAATGCGCACAAACTTCATCCGGTGTGTTCCTTTGACCTGCAACGCGACAGGCTCGCTGACTACTTATCGTTGAATAATAAGGGAGGCCTGGTCTGATGTGAAATGATTCACGCTAAAGCATGGTGGTGAACTCTGGCGGATGCCATGCGACAAATTGTTCCAGCGTCAGCGGTCGGCTGAAAAAATAGCCCTGCATATAATGAATGCCGTGTTCGCGTAGCCACCTGGCTTGTTCTGGCGTTTCTACACCTTCGGCAACCGTGAGCATATTTAACCGCTTCGCCAGCGTCAGAACGGCATCGAGCACCGGCGATGTCACGGTTTCTGTGCCGATGGCGTTAACGAAACCCCGGTCGATTTTCAGATAATCAAGCGTAAAGCGCTCCAGATAGATCAATGCACTGTGCCCGGTACCAAAATCGTCAATAGCGATTTCATAACCTTCGTCGCGCAGTGACTCAAACAGTTTGGTCACTTCCGTATAGCGCAGCATATCCCGCTCGGTAATTTCCAGCACAATACTGAAATGGTGTGGGGGCAGGGAGTGGGCGAAGTCGCGGATATCGTCAAGGAAATTGGCGGCATGCAAATGGCCTGGCGCGATATTAACGCCCATTTTTGCGCCCGGCGGGAGCAGTGTTTGTAATACGTGCGCATCTCGAGCAATCAGGTCAAACAGATGCAATGTCAGCGGCACAATAAGCTGCTGCGCTTCGGCAAAGTGAATAAAAGCGTCAGGCGATATTTCTCCTGCGGTGGGATGCCGCCAGCGCATCAGTACTTCGATACCCGTCACTTTCAGATCTTTCGCGCCGATAACAGGCTGATAAACGACATAAAACTGGTCGCGCTTAATGGCCGTCAGGATCTCTCTGCCGGGGCGTAATTGCGTGTTAAGGATGAAAGCGCTCAGCAATGCTACCAGCATGCCAAAGGTGGCGCCCAGCAGCGCGGCAAATTGTATATCTTCCGGACGCCACTTTTCGGCGTAGAGATAAAGCGTAATTGGCGAATCTTCAATCCGGGTGGTCAGAAAAGGGGGCTGAGGCATATTACTCAGGTTAAGAAGCCCGCTGGAAAACGTGGAGACAGCCCGATCGCCAATACCCAGGGCGATGCCGGTTAAATCCGGTTGCTGCGAGGTGTAAAGCCTGTAGGGGGTCAGATTGATGTTCAGCGTAGCGAATACGCCCCGATGATCCAGTAATGGGCTGCGAAACCAGAGCGCGATGGCGGGTTTATCCGGCATCATTGGCGTCCCGGGTAAAAACACCATATCGCTGGTTTTATCGAGATCGATTTCCGGTACCAGATCTTTCATCGCAAGGCTCATCTCACCGGTGGCTGAGGAGCAAAAGGCGAGGCGATCTTTCACCAGTAAAAAAGCGCGCACATTCATGCTGAATGCGGCGCGGGAAGTGAGCTCGCTGGCGACGGCGTGGCAATCATTCAGCGTGAGTGGCTGGAGTGATTCGGCAGTGGCGCGGATGTCGTTGAGATAGTCCGTAAGCCAGGACTGCATATTCGTGAGCAGCGTATCGTATCTGGCTTCCCGACGCTGTTGTTCGAACCAAAACTGACAGCCACTCGCGATTAATGCTGAAAACAGACCGATAAGCAGGCTGGTCAGCAAAATTTTTCGATTAACGGAAAAATGGCGGGTGAACATAGCGTTGGGCCCATTGTAAGTGCTCGGGGCGGCGTAGTGACAGAGTCGGACTATAACCTGAAAAGGTTCGTATAGCATAATGCAGGCATAAAAAAACACTGCCGGAGCAGTGTTTTTTTATACTTAACGCCAGCCAAGGGAAAACCGGCCTTAAGCAATTAGCTGCGTGTCAGGATGCGTCGCGCTTCGTTATAGCGCTTCTTCCAGTACGGCTCATCCATGCTTGAAATCATGACGCCGTTGCTGGTGGAGGCATGAACAAACTGGTTATTACCAATATAAATGCCAACGTGTCGGCCGGTAGAACCCGCACGGAACAGAACTAAATCGCCTGTGCGCAAACTGGTGCGCGAAATAGACTTGCCTGTTTCCTGCTGTTCCCAGGTAGAACGCGGCAGTTCTAAACCAAACTGTTCACGGAAAGTGCGCTGCACAAAGCCGGAACAATCGATGCCTTTTTTGGTGTCGCCGCCCAAACGGTAGCGTACGCCTTTCCAGTCAGCATATTGATCCATAATGCGGCCTTTTACGTCCAGATTACGAACCATATTTTCAAATTCATCCTGAGAGGCTTGCAGTGAAGAGTTGTCTTCGCCCACAGCAAGCGTCTCAGAATGCACGTTCTTTGCGGTATTTGTCGAACAAGCTGAAAGCAGAACCGCTACTGC
Organism: Kosakonia pseudosacchari; assembly: GCF_015167415.1. Classification (NCBI taxonomy): domain Bacteria; kingdom Pseudomonadati; phylum Pseudomonadota; class Gammaproteobacteria; order Enterobacterales; family Enterobacteriaceae; genus Kosakonia; species Kosakonia pseudosacchari. The sequence goes on along the minus strand of NZ_CP063425.1, from coordinate 3,236,621 downwards.
AATCGCGGGTATCGCCCGCACGATATATCTCAAAATCGGCTGAGATTTGACCATGTTGCTTATTTTCCCTTGAAGTCCTTAACGATAAATATCGTTATAAAAAATGCCAACGCAGCGAGATTAATTATCTGAATGCATCGAGACAAACGCTCTGACGTAATTTTGTGGAAGAACGCACAAATTTACGCGCAATGAGAATAAGAGCACTCTTTGCGACAAGACGAACCGAGGTTACCTGAACATCTTCGGCATGGCGAGCGGTTTTCTTTAATTTTTTATAAGAAATTATGATACAGAAAGTGAATTCTCAGAATTGAATAAAAAATAACCAATTTAGCTTAAATGGCGTGCAAATCGCTCTTTTATAGGCAGATTGCCGTGACGAGAAAATGACAAAATTAGGCAAAAGCCGGGATTAGGCATCAGAGATCGAAAACGATCTCTGATGAATGCGCGTTATTGATAATCGGAAGTTGTTTAAATTTTGTTATTTCCGGGCAGGAAATGATCAAAGGCAGAAATAATTTTGTCGCTAAGTGGTGTTAGTAAACACCACGGCAAACCGATCAAAACAGCCGAGAGAGAACCGACAGCAATATCGGTAAACCAGTGTGCGCCAATCATCACGCGCGGGAAGGCGAAAACCACAAAAATAATCAGGGCAACACCCAACGCTTTTCGGCCGAAATATCGCCACATTACGCCAGCAAAAATAAGCAGCATCATGCCGTGATCGCCAGGGAAACTGTCTTTCGAGGCGTCTTTGGTGGGGAAGTTGAGCAAATCACTAACCCGGTGAATATCGGTAAAGAACAGCGACGGGCTGGCACGTTTGACGGGCATCAGATTCTGCGCCAGTTGGTTGATCACCACGGCTATCAGCAGCATCGCCAGGCCAATCATCAGAATACGGCGTCGTCCGCTCGCATCTTCTTTTAACCAGAAAGCGAGCATTAAACAGCCCATTGCTACCAGCGAGCAGGCGTCAAAGGCGCGGTTATTGGTAAGCGCTACCAGCCACAAATAAGCGCGGTTTTCCACCAGACCCTGGTTGAAAAAGTGGAATATCGCGGCGTCCAGCGGAAACCAGAAACCGTGGTTAGCAGGGAGGAACCAGGAAATAAATAGCGCCAGCCCTGCGGCGTTCAACAGTAAAATTAGCGGTAAACGAGTTTTCATTACGAGTCTATTTTCAATTAACACGGCGGCAACGTTAGTGTTATTGACTTAAACGAAGCTTCAACAAAGCGGACTGAAGTGTGTTCCAGTCGGCCTCCGAGGCGGTGATCAACTCGATACGGCTGTCCGGCGGCGCAACGTTTTGCGTTTCGATATGCAGATCCTGCCCCTGGCGGTTAACGCGTAGCAATCCTTCCGGAATGCGCATCACCCCTTTCACCCGCTCGACCGGCGCAAGCCGCGCCCACTCCAGCAAACCGATGGTGTCGAACACCGTTTCTTCATCAAAAATCCAGCCGCAGGCGTGATGGCCCTGGCCGCTGTTAAGACTGCGACGCCAGCGCTGGTGTGCCGGCAAGCTTAATGCCGCGAGCCCCTTCTTCTCATCGTGAGCATGGTTATGCGCGGCACTTGAAGGCAGCGCACGCAGGTTACGGCGAGGAAGATCAAGCAGAGCGCCGTCAATAGCGCCCTGGGTCGCGCTGACCTGTAAGCGCTCGCCACCAAACTCGGCCCACCACGCCTCCAGCGCTTGCTGGCTCTGCGGTGTGGCGCGATCTTGTTTATTGGCGACAACAATATCCGCCGCCGCTAACTGGTCGCGAAAGTTTTCGTTGTGAAGTGCTTTTTCATCCAGTAACTGGCGGGGATCGAGCAAGCAGAGTGTTGCGCGCAGGTCAATCCACGGCTCATACACCGGCGCGGTGAGCATATCGAGGATCTGTTTTGGGTGGCCCAGCCCGGTCGGTTCTATCAGCAGGCGGTCAGGTTTCCCCTGGCGCAGCAGCGTATTGAGACCCACCTGCATCGGCAGGCCATTCACACAGCACATACATCCGCCCGGGATCTCTTTTAGCAGCGCACCGCTGTCAGCCAGTAGCGCGCCATCAATGCCGACTTCACCAAATTCATTCACCAGCACGGCCCATTTTTCCTGCGGGTCTTTATTGGCCAGCAAATGCAAAATCGACGTGGTTTTACCGCTTCCGAGAAAGCCGGTGATGAGGTTGGTTTTGGTCACAAGAGCTCCAGGCGTCAACAAAATTTAAACATGACTGACGATCCTGGCGAAAAAAGTGCGAAAAGAGAAGGGCGCGGACGGCGTAAAAGCACTAACCGTCCGCTTTAGTAGCAGAAATTGTTAATTACCGAGTGCGCGTTTCACCGCGGCATGCGCACCTTCGGTGATGAGCATCTGCCATGCGTCATTAATGGCATTAACAAACGTCGGGTTGAGCGGCAGGTCGCTACCGAAAATCTCTTTGAGCGTCAGCAGTGCCATTACGCGTTCATCAACGCTGCTGGTTTCAACAATCGCGTGAATTTTATCCGCCAGCGGATCGCGAATATCAATACTGTTACCGGCGTCATCCACGCCGCTGACGTAGCGCATCCAGCCCGCAATGCCCAGCGCTAACAGCGGCCACTGCGTTTCTCGTTGCAAATGTACCCGAACACCGTCCAGCATACGCTGCGGTAGCTTCTGGCTGCCGTCCATGGCGATTTGCCAGGTACGGTGCTTCAGCGCCGGGTTAGCAAAACGGTCGATCAGGCTATCGGCATAGGCGGTAAGATCAACGCCGGTAATACGCAGCGTCGGGGCTTGTTCCTGGAGCATCAGGCGGCGCACCGCCGTGCGGAAGACATCATCCTGCATGCAGTCATTAATATGCGCGAAGCCTGCCAGGTAACCGAGATAGGCCAGAAAAGAGTGGCTGCCATTGAGCATACGTAACTTCATCTGCTCCCACGGCTGCACATCCTGCACCAGTTGTACGCCAGCTACTTCCCATTCGGGACGTCCGGCAACGAAATTATCTTCAATTACCCACTGAATGAACGGCTCGCAACTGATGGCGCACGGATCAAATACCCCCAGTGCTTCGCCAATTTCCGCCAGTGATTCATCTGTTGCCGCCGGAACAATGCGGTCCACCATGGTGGCCGGGAAACTTACATGTTCCTCTATCCACTGCGCCAGTTCCGGTGAGCGGGTTTGCGCCATTCCGAGTACGGCATTTTTAACAATATGTCCATTATCGGGAATATTATCGCAGGAGAGTACCGTAAAGGGCGGCAGCCCGCGTTCACGGCGACGGGAGAGCGCTTCAACCAGAATCCCTGGCGCTGAGTGCGGTTCGCCTGGGTGCTGGAGATCGTGTTCGATGCGCGGCTGATGCAGATCCAGTTTGCCGCTGGCAGGATCGATGCAATAGCCTTTCTCGGTGATGGTCAGGGAAACAATCGCCACTTGCGGTTCGCAAAATTTTTCAATAATGGCGGGCAGCGAGTCGAGTTTCGCGTTCAGGCATTCGTTCACCACGCCAATGATTATCGGTTGGTTTCCCTCCGCCCCTTTTTCCAGCACGGTGTATAAATGATTCTGCTCGCGTAACTGGGACATCAGCACATCGCCGCTGAACAGGCTGATTTCACAGATCCCCCAGTCACCGCCTTGCGCGTTAAGCACCCGGTTGGTCAGCAGTGCCTGATGCGCGCGATGAAATGCGCCAAAACCAAAGTGCACAATTCGCGAGCGCAGTTGTGTGCGGTCATACTGGGGTTGCTGTACGCTGGCGGGCAGCGTTACGGAGGCGATTGTCTTCATCTATATACACCTGATTAACCAATAATTAACAATGCGCAGTGTAAAGTTATATGACAGCAAAAAGAATTGGTATGCCGTAATTATCCGGGGAATGTGAGCTGGATCAATCATTGCTGTGGGAAGATTTGACCGCTGCAATTAAGCATGTATGGTAGTCGTCATATGTTTGTGTGTATTGGTATAACAACTTTGTAGAGGGTAAGGCAATGGAACAAACCTGGCGTTGGTATGGACCGAACGATCCGGTGTCGCTTGATGATGTGCGTCAGGCAGGCGCGACGGGCGTCGTGACCGCACTGCACCATATCCCGAACGGCCAGGTCTGGCCGGTTGACGAGATCAAAGCGCGTCAGGCGCTGCTGGCGGAAAAAGGGCTGGTCTGGTCGGTGGTCGAAAGTATTCCGGTGCATGAAGATATTAAAACCCATACCGGGCAGTACGATACCTGGATTGCCAACTACCAGCAGAGTATTCGCAATCTGGCAGCCTGCGGTATTGACACCGTGTGCTACAACTTTATGCCGATCCTCGACTGGACGCGTACCGATCTGGAATATGAACTGCCGGACGGCTCCAGAGCGCTGCGTTTTGACCAGATTGCTTTTGCCGCGTTTGAGTTGCATATCCTGAAGCGCAAAGGCGCAGAAGCTGACTACAGCGAAGAAGAGCAGCGCCAGGCGCAGGCTTACTTCAACGCCATGACTAAAGCGGAAGTCGAAAAGCTGACGCGCAATATCATCGCTGGTCTGCCTGGCGCGGAAGAGGGTTATACCCTTGAGCAGTTCCATGCGCGCCTTGCGGAATACGACGGGATCGACAAAGCGCAACTGCGTGAAAACATGGCCTATTTCCTGCGCGCTATTGTGCCGGTTGCGCAGGAAGTGGGCGTGCGTATGGCGGTTCACCCGGACGATCCGCCGCGCCCGATCCTCGGCCTGCCGCGTATCGTTTCTACTCTTGAAGATATGCAGTGGCTGAAAGAAGCGGTAGACAGCATCAATAACGGTTTCACGATGTGCACAGGTTCATACGGTGTGCGTGCAGATAACGACTTAGTGCGGATGATCGAGACGTTTGGCGATCGCATTCACTTCACGCACCTGCGTTCAACCTGTCGCGAAGATAACCCGAAAACGTTCCATGAAGCCGCGCATTTGCAGGGCGATGTGGATATGGTGTCGGTGGTTGCCGCCATTCTGACCGAAGAGCAGCGCCGCAAGAAAGCCGGCGATTTGCGTCCGATCCCGTTCCGCCCGGATCATGGTCACCAGATGCTGGACGATCTGCGTAAGAAAACCAACCCAGGTTACTCGGCGATTGGTCGCCTGAAAGGGATGGCGGAAGTGCGCGGCGTTGAGCTGGCGCTGAAGAAAACGCTGTTCCGCGATCTGCTGTAAGCCGGTTTACCGTCGGAAAATAAAAAGCCACTTCAATGAAGTGGCTTTTTTACTGCATCCCGCTTATCAGTCGGCGCGGCCCATATAGCGGCGCTCTTCGATATGAATACGGATTTTCTCGCCAGTGGTCAGGTATTCCGGCACCTGGACAACCAGACCGGTGGTCAGGGTGGCTGGTTTGGTGCGCGAGCTGGCGGAAGCGCCTTTGATACCTGGTGCGGTTTCCACAATTTCCAGATCCACTGTCTGCGGCAGTTCGAGCGCCAGCAACTGGCCGTCCCACAGCAGAACCTGCATATCCGGCATGCCGCCTTCCGGAATAAACAGCAGTTCTTCTTCAATCTGCTCTTTATTGAAGGTGTACGGCGTATAATCTTCTTTATCCATAAACACGTATTCGTTGCCGTCAACATAAGAGAAGTCGACAAAACGACGGTTCAGGGTCACGGTATCAAGGATATCGTCGCCTTTAAAACGCTCTTCCACTTTCAGTCCGGTACGGACATCGGAAAAACGCATTTTGTAGAGCGTTGCCGCGCCACGGGCGCTCGGTGACTGAATATCAATATCTTTCACAATCAGCAGTTTGCCGTTGTAATTCAGCACCATACCTTTTTTAATTTCGTTCGCTCTTGGCATTGCAAGGGTCCTGTAAATTGAAAATAACGAAAATATCGCGACAAACTACTCGCGAGGAACTTTTCAGGCAAGTGGAATCGGAGAGTTTTGCGTTCAGAGGGCAAAAGATGATAGCTTGCGCCCTGCACGCGCAGCCCCGCGCGCCTGATAAATAGAGAACGTTTATGGAATGCCGCCCGGACTGCGGAGCCTGCTGTACCGCCCCGTCCATCAGTAGCCCGATACCCGGTATGCCTGACGGCAAGCCCGCGAATACGCCCTGCGTTCAGCTCGACGCGCAAAAGCGCTGCAAAATATTCGGCTCGCCGCTGCGCCCAAAAGTCTGCGCCGGGCTGCAACCGAGCCGCGACATGTGCGGCGCAAACCGCGAGCAGGCGATGGTTTATCTGCTCGATCTTGAACAACAAACCGCGCCTTAAATATCTTTTATCCGGCTCAGGCAAACCTGCGTAACCAGCGTCATCGCCAGCGCAATCCAGAACACCGCGTGATAACTCCAGATCTCTGCCACCACGCCAGCCAGCGAACCGGCGATAATCCAGCCGACACGCGTGGTATTAGTATAAAGGGTGGTGGCTGAACCCGCCTGGCCAGGCATCAAATCCTGAAAATAGAGCATGCCAATCCCGGCAAGAATGCCGATATAAATCGCGTTCAGCAGTTGCAAAGCAAGCAATACGACGGGGGTGTGCACCGTCAGCATTCCGGCATAAAAGAAGATGCCCGCCACGGCGCTAACGCGCATCAGAAAGCGTTTGCCGAAGCGCTTTGCGTAATACCCGGCAATCAGCATGGTGGGGATTTCCAGCCCGGCTGCCGTACCCATCATCACACCAGCCAGTTTCTCCGGCAGATGCAGTTCATCAATAATGAACAGCGGCATATTAATAATATAAAGGCTGTTGGTGCCCCACATCAGCGTACAAATCACGAACAACAGCAGTGCATCACGGCGGTGAGTGCGTGGCGCTTCCATCACCGCTGATTTCAGCTTCGGCTCTTTACGCATGGTTGGCAGGAACAGCCACACCATTGCGCCGCAGACAATAAAAGCTGCCGCCGCGCACAAATACATGGTGGAAAAACCAAAACCCATCGCCAGCGCGTAGGCCAGCGGTGGGCCAATCACCCACGCCAGTGATACTTGCGCGCGCAGTATTGAGCTGAACATCACGGCTTCACGTCCGGTGCGATCTGCATGCTCACGCGCAAGGGCAAACATTTGCGGGTTCGCTGTTGAGCCGAAACTGCTGAGGAAAACCCCGACAAACAACAAAACAAAGTAGTTACGGTTCCAGGCGAACAACACACAGGCCAGTACGCCGAGCAGGCAACAGAACAAAATCAGCGTCTTGCGATCGCCTTTACGATCCGAGCGTCCGGCAAGAAACTGGCTCACCAGAATGCCAATCACCGCGCTGCCGGTAAAAAAGAAGCCCACCATTGCCGGGCGAACGTGCACTTCGTTGGTTAAAAACAGGCTCAGCGTCGGCGTTTGCAACGCACCGGCAATCCCCGTTAAAAAGGCGACAATCAGGAATGCCGTCGAGGTGAAACCAAAAGCGCCGGGACGGGCAGCGGCGGGAGAATTTTGCATATTAAATGAGATCCAAAAGCGAGACGCGGAGTGTACGCCGCTGCATGAAAAAAACACAGCCTGCTAAGCAATATTTGCGACAAAAAATCCAAATCCTTTTCCCGGAATTCATTCAGGCTGACGAAAGCTGAAAGTGGATTGCTGAACGGAAAGGTCACTTCAGCAAATTTCCCTTACGCGCGGGCGAAATGTGCTGAACCTCAAAATTCTGCAACGCAAAATGAGAGAATTCTTGCTTACGGACGAAAAAAAGTGAATGCTCCTTGAAACGTTTCAGCGTCATCGCGTTATGTCTGAACAACGGCGGTGACGCACTCTTTCTCAATGTAGCTGAAACGATTCAATTCAGCGAGCGAGGTCACATGTTCCAGTTATCTGTTCAGGACATCCATCCAGGCCAGCAGGCCAGCAATAAAGAAGATGCCATCCGCCAGATTGCGGCGGCGCTGGCAGCAGCCGGCAACGTCGCCGACGGTTACGTCGATGGCATGCTGGCGCGCGAAGGGCAAACTTCCACCTATCTTGGCAATGGCATTGCCATTCCTCACGGCACTACCGACACGCGCGATCAAGTGCTGAAAACCGGTGTGAAAGTTTTCCAGTTCCCGCAGGGCATCCTCTGGAGCGAAGGGCAGGTGGCGTATGTCGCCATCGGTATCGCTGCCAGCTCCGACGAACATCTTGGGCTGCTGCGTCAGCTGACGCATGTGCTGAGCGATGATTCCGTGGCCGCACAGTTGCAGTCCGCTACCTCCGCTGAAGAGTTGCGTGCATTGCTGATGGGTGAAAAGCAGAGCGCATCACTCAAGCTGGATAATGAAACCTTAACGCTTGATGTTGCCGCCAGCGATCTGACGACGCTGCAAGCGCTGAACGCCGCGCGCCTGAAAGAGGCGGGTGCGGTTGACGCGGCGTATGTTACCCGCGCCATTAACGAGAAACCGCTGAACCTGGGTCAGGGCATTTGGCTGAACGACAGTGCTGAAGGCAACCTGCTGAGCGCAATTGCGGTGAGTCGTGCAGCCACCCCGTTTGAGGTGGAAGGTGAACATGCCGCGCTGCTGGTCAGTGTCGCCATGGCCGACGAACAGCCAGTTGCGGTACTTAAGCGTCTTAGCGATCTGCTGCTCAACAATAAAACCAATCTGCTGCTGAACGCCGATGCCGCTACGCTGCTGGCGCTGCTGACCAGCGACGATGCGGTGGCTGAAGACCTGCTGAGCGAGGAGTTTGTCGTGCGTAACGAACACGGCTTGCACGCACGTCCGGGCACCGTGCTGGTTAACACTATCAAGCAATTTAACAGTGAAATCACCGTCACCAACCTTGACGGTACTGGCAAACCCGCAAATGGACGGAGTCTGATGAAAGTTGTTGCACTTGGCGTGAAGAAAGGACACCGCCTGCGTTTCACCGCGCAGGGTGATGATGCTGAACAGGCGCTGAAAGCGATTGGCGAAGCCATCGCGGCTGGTCTGGGAGAGGGCGCATAAATGAGCAGACGTGTAGCTACGATTACCCTGAATCCGGCCTATGACCTGGTGGGTTTCACCCCGGAAATTGAACGCGGCGAAGTTAACCTTGTGCGCACCACTGGCCTGCATGCCGCGGGTAAAGGGATCAACGTCGCAAAGGTGCTGAAAGACCTTGGCATTGATGTCACCGTGGGTGGCTTCCTCGGTAAAGATAACCAGGACGGCTTTCAGCAACTGTTCAGCGAGCTGGGCATTGCCAACCGTTTCCAGGTAGTGCAGGGGCGTACCCGCATCAACGTGAAGCTGACGGAAAAAGATGGCGAAGTGACGGACTTTAACTTCTCCGGCTTTGAAGTTACCCCGGCTGACTGGGAGCGCTTTGTTAACGATTCACTGACCTGGCTTGGTCAGTTCGACATGGTTTGCGTGAGCGGCAGCCTGCCGTCTGGTGTCACTCCGGAAGCCTTTACCGACTGGATGACGCGCCTGCGTAGTCAGTGCCCGTGCATTATCTTTGACAGCAGCCGCGATGCGCTGGTAGCCGGCCTGAAAGCCGCGCCGTGGCTGGTGAAACCAAACCGCCGTGAGCTGGAAATCTGGGCGGGCCGTAAATTGCCAGAATTGAAGGACGTTATTGAAGCCGCTCATGCGCTTCGCGAACAGGGGATCGCCCATGTGGTGATTTCATTGGGCGCAGAAGGCGCGCTGTGGGTTAACGCTTCGGGCGAATGGATCGCCAAACCGCCGTCAATGGAAGTGGTAAGCACCGTTGGCGCAGGGGATTCAATGGTTGGTGGGCTGATTTACGGTCTGCTGATGCGTGAATCCAGTGAACATACATTACGCCTGGCCACCGCTGTTGCTGCACTGGCGGTAAGTCAGAGTAACGTAGGTATTACCGATCGTACCCAGTTAGCCGCGATGATGGCGCGAGTTGACTTAAAACCCTTCAACTAACAGCAGGAGAGGCATAATGAAAACGCTGCTGATAATCGACTCCGAACTCGGGCAGGCCCGCGCCTATATGGCGAAGACCTTGCTGGGCGCGGCGGCGCAGAAAGCAAATCTGCAATTTATTGATAACCCAGGCGAAGCGGAACTGGCTATCGTGCTGGATAGCAAGCTGCCAGGCGACAGTGCGCTGGACGGGAAAAAGGTCTGGCTGGGCGATATCAATCGCGCAGTCGCCCACCCGGAACTGTTCCTGAGCGAAGCGAAAAACCACGCATCGGCGTATGTCGCACCTGCTGCAACGGCGGCTGCCGTTACCAGTAGTGGCCCGAAACGCATTGTTGCGGTCACCGCCTGCCCGACAGGTGTGGCACACACGTTTATGGCGGCGGAGGCTATCGAAACCGAAGCGAAAAAACGCGGCTGGTGGGTGAAAGTGGAAACCCGTGGCTCCGTGGGTGCGGGCAACGCCATCACTCCGGAAGAGGTTGCGCAGGCGGATCTGGTGGTGGTTGCCGCTGACATCGAAGTAGACCTGGCAAAATTTGCCGGTAAGCCGATGTATCGTACAACAACGGGCCTGGCGCTGAAGAAAACCGCGCAAGAGCTGGATAAAGCCGTCGCGGAAGCGAAGCCTTATCAGCCGTCGGGTAAACCTTCTGCTGATGCTGCTGAAGGTAAGAAAGAGAGCGCGGGTGCCTACCGTCACCTGCTGACGGGCGTTTCCTACATGCTGCCGATGGTGGTAGCGGGTGGTCTGTTAATTGCACTCTCCTTCGCATTCGGTATTACCGCGTTTAAAGAAGAAGGCACACTGGCAGCCGCGCTGATGAAAATTGGCGGTGGTTCAGCCTTTGCCCTGATGGTGCCAGTGCTGGCGGGCTTTATCGCATTCTCCATCGCTGACCGTCCGGGTCTGACCCCGGGTTTAATCGGCGGTATGCTGGCGGTAAGTACCGGTTCGGGTTTTATCGGCGGTATCATTGCCGGTTTCCTCGCGGGCTATCTGGCGAAAGGCATCAGTAAAGGCCTGAAGCTGCCGCCGAGTATGGAAGCGCTGAAACCGATTCTTATCATTCCGCTGGTTTCCAGCCTGATTGTCGGTCTGGCGATGATTTACCTGATCGGTACGCCGGTGGCGAAAATCCTCGCGGGTCTGACCTCCTGGCTGCAAACCATGGGCACGGCTAACGCCGTCCTGTTGGGTGCTATCCTCGGTGGCATGATGTGTACCGACATGGGTGGCCCGGTCAACAAAGCGGCATACGCCTTTGGTGTGGGTCTGCTGAGTACGCAAACTTACGCACCGATGGCGGCGATTATGGCTGCCGGTATGGTGCCGCCGCTGGCGATGGGTCTGGCGACCATTGTTGCCCGCAACAAGTTCGACAAAGGTCAACGTGAAGGTGGTAAAGCGGCACTGGTACTGGGTCTGTGCTTTATCTCCGAAGGGGCTATTCCATTTGCCGCCCGTGACCCGATGCGTGTTCTGCCGTGCTGTATCGCCGGCGGTGCGCTGACCGGCGCTATCTCCATGGCGATTGGCGCGAAACTGATGGCACCGCACGGTGGTCTGTTTGTGCTGCTGATCCCAGGCGCTATCACGCCGGTGCTGGGCTACCTGCTCTCTATCGTAGCGGGTACGCTGCTGGCGGGTCTGGTGTATGCCTTCCTGAAACGGCCGGAAACAGAAGCCGTAGCGAAAGTAGCATAAGAAATTGCTGACACCCGGGAAATGAGAAGGGCCGCTAAGCGGCCCTTTTTTTATGCGGTGGCGTCAGCGGTCTGCTGCGCCTTCAGCCAGGCAATCTCTTCAGCCCAGATATCCGGATTAATGGTTTCCAGAATCATAGGAATACCGTCGAAACGCGCATCGCGCATGATCCAGCGAAACGCGTCATGCCCGATATTACCTTCGCCGAGGCTGTGGTGGCGGTCAACGCGGCTACCAAAAGTGCTTTTGGCATCATTCAGATGCATACCGCGCAGATACTGGAAACCAACCACACGTTCGAATTCCGCAAAGGTGTCTGCTGTGGCTTGTTCAGTACGCAAATCATAGCCTGCGGCAAACGCATGGCAGGTATCAATGCACACACCAACGCGGGATTTGTCTTCCACACCGTCAATGATCGCCGCCAGATGCTCGAACTTAAACCCCAGATTGCTGCCCTGACCGGCCGTGTTTTCAATCACGGCGGTAACACCTTCGGTTTGTGCCAGCGCAATATTGATGGACTCGGCAATACGCGCCAGGCATTTATCTTCGTCGATCTGCATCAAATGGCTGCCGGGGTGGAAGTTCAGCAGCGTCAGCCCCAGTTGCTGGCAACGGCTCAGCTCATCAATAAACGCGTCGCGGGATTTTTCCAGCGCCTCGGCCACCGGATGGCCCAGGTTAATCAGGTAGCTGTCGTGCGGCAGGATCTGGCCGGGTGTGAAGTGGTATTTTTCGCAGGCGGCTTTGAATTCGTCGATGGTTTCCGAACTCAGCGGCGCGGCCCGCCACTGGCGCTGATTTTTGGTAAACAGCGCAAAGGCGGTCGCGCCAATCTCTGCCGCGCGAATGGCGGCATTCGCCACGCCGCCGGAGGCGCTCACATGCGCACCAATGTATTTCATAAAAACTCCTGTTAAACCCGCCAGGGGAAAAACGCTCATCATAGCGGGTCAACAGGCAGGAGATGTAGTGGTTTATGCCATCAGGTGATGAACTGCAAGGTTAATGGCACCGCCGCCGACAATCAGCCAGACAAACAGAATCAGCCCCATGACCAGCGGTTTTGCCCCGGCATTCTTCAGCGCGCTGATGTGTGTGGTTAACCCCAGCGCCGCCATCGCCATGGCAAGCAGCAGCGTATCCAGCGTATTCAGCGTGTTCACTACCGATGCTGGCAACAGATGAAATGAGTTAAACACCGCGACAGCCACAAAGCCCAGCGCAAACCACGGGATCGTCAGCTTGCTTTTTTCTGCGCCTTGCTGCGGGCTGAGCTGTTTTACGCGTGCGGCCAGCAGCAGTAAAAACGGAGCCAGCATCATCACGCGCAGCATTTTGGCAATCACGGCGGCATTTTCCGTTTCCGGGCTGATGGCATGACCGGCGGCAACCACTTGCGCCACTTCATGTACCGTTGAACCCACCCAGATACCGTAGGTTTCCGGGCTGAACCACTGTGCAAGCAGCGGGTAGAGCGCCGGGTAGATAAAAATTGCCAGCGTGCCGAAAATCACGACTGTGGCGACCGCTACGGTCACTTTACTGGCTTCCGCTTTGACCACCGGTTCGGTTGCCAGCACGGCTGCCGCACCGCAAATACTGCTGCCTGCGCCAATCAGCCAGCTGGTTTTTTTATCCAGCCCGAATACTTTTTGCCCAAGAAAGCAGGCCAGCAAAAAAGTACTCGATAGCGTCAGCACATCGATGGCGATACCGCTAACCCCCACGTCGGCAATTTGCGAAAACGTCAGGCGAAAACCATAAAGAATAATCCCCAGTCGTAACAGGTGCTGTTTGGCGAACAGCACGCCGCTGTCGCAACGGTGGTGCCATGTCGGGTAGAGCGTGTTGCCGAGAAGCATGCCGATAAGAATAGCCAGCGTTAAGGCGCTCAGCCCCAGGCCCGCGACCGACGGGATAGCGCCAAGCCATAATGCGGCGGCGGTAATCAGGCCGGTCAACAGCAAGCCAGGAACAAAGTGCCAGGCCGGATGGCGTCGAGTCTGTAACGTGATTTCTGTCATAACCTTCTCCTTTCAATGGAGAAAAGGTTAAGGCGAACTGGCTTAAAGGTAAAATTGATTATATATTTATAATCAATCTTTATAAGTGGTAAGTGACCTCTATGCATATAACGTTACGCCAGCTTGAAGTCTTTGCTGAAGTGCTGAAAAGCGGCTCCACTACGCAGGCCTCACAGCGACTGGCGCTCTCGCAATCTGCGGTAAGCGCTGCGCTAACCGATCTTGAAGGGCAACTGGGTGTGCAACTGTTTGACCGCGTAGGCAAACGGCTGGTGGTGAATGAACATGGACGTTTGCTTTATCCCCGCGCGCTGGCAGCGCTGGAGCAGGCGACGGAGATCGAGCAGCTGTTTCGCGAAGATAACGGCGCTATCCGCGTATTCGCCAGTAGCACCATTGGTAATTACATCCTGCCGGAGGTGATTGCCCACTACCGCCGCGATTTTCCCGATCTGCCGCTGGAACTGAGCGTGGGCAACAGCCAGGATGTGATCAACGCGGTAGCAGATTTCCGCGTCGATATCGGTTTAATCGAAGGCCCGTGCCACACGGCGGAGATTATCGCCGAGCCATGGCTGGAAGATGAACTGGTGGTGTTCGCGCCGCCGTCATCGCCGCTGCTGCAAGGGCGCGTGACGCTGGAGCAACTCGCCGCTGCACCGTGGATCCTGCGTGAACGCGGCTCCGGCACGCGCGAAATCGTCGACTATTTACTCCTCTCGCATCTGCCGCAATTTCATCTGGGTATGGAACTTGGCAACTCAGAAGCCATTAAGCACGCGGTGCGCCACGGGTTGGGCATTAGCTGCCTGTCGCGGCGCGTGATTGCCGAACAGCTTGAAACAGGCAGCTTAGTGGAAGTGCCAATCCCGCTGCCGCGTCTGGTGCGCACGTTGTGGCGTATCCACCACCGTCAGAAACACCTCTCCAGCGCATTAAACCGCTTTATTCGCTACTGCGAGATTTGATTGCACCATCAGCAGGCGTCTGCACCGTTTTGGTGGTGCAGACGCAGCGCTGCAACCTTCGGTTCACGCCGTAAACCTCCTGTATATCACGCTCCGTCAGAATATATCGTTCTGGCACATTAGTTGCAGAAAGTGATTCAAAGAATCTTTTGTTTCATGAGTGATGAGGTGTTGATGATGAAAACGTGGATGAAAGCAGCAGCGGTGGCGACAGTAATGTTGGCTTGCGCCTCGCAGGCTATGGCGGATCAATTACAGGATATTCAGAAGCGCGGCGTACTGCGTGTCGCGGTGCCGCAAGATTTCCCGCCGTTTGGCTCTGTAGGCACCGATCTCAAACCGCAGGGTTACGACATCGATATGGCCGAATACCTGGCAAAAGGTATGAAGGTGAAACTGCAACTGGTGCCAGTAACCAGCGCTAACCGTGTGCCGTACCTGCAAACGCATAAAGTTGACCTCGTCATTTCCAGCCTTGGCAAAAATGCGGAACGCGAAAAAGTGATCGACTTCAGCCGCGCCTATGCCCCGTTCTTCCTTGGCGTGTTTGGCCCGAAAGAGGCCACCGTGACCGATGCGAAAGCGTTAAGCGGCAAATCCATCGGCGTTACACGCGGTGCCGTGGAAGATATGGTGCTGAGCGACATCGCGCCGAAAGATGCCGACGTGAAGCGCTACGAAGATAACAACACCACGCTGTCTGCTTATATGTCCGGCCAGGTGCAATATCTCGCCACCGGTAACGTTGTCGTGGCGGCGATTGCGCGGCAGAACCCGCAAAAAGCGCCGGTCAGCCAGTTTATGCTGAAAGATTCGCCGTGCTATATCGGGCTGATGAAAAACGAACCCGCGTTGAAAGCGGAAGTCGACAAGCTGGTAGAGCAGGCGCTGAAAGAGGGCGAGCTCAATAGCTTGTCACAGAAATGGATGCAGGCGCCATTACCGGCCAATTTTGGCGCGTAACGCATGACGACATCGCTTGATTTCGCCGCGCTCTGGCCGTTCTGGCCGGAGCTGCTGGCAGGGCTCTGGACCACGGTGACCTTAACCACGCTGGCGACGGTTGGCGGTGTGGCGATAGGCATCGTCGGTGCGGCGCTGCGTAGCGGTAAACCCGGCGTGCTGAGTGCCATCTGGGGCGCGTACGTTGAGCTTATCCGCAACACGCCTTTTGTGGTGCAGCTGTTCTTTATTGTGTTTGGTTTACCAGGGCTCGGGCTGAAACTCACCGCCGGTGAAGCGGCGCTGATCGCCATGCTGGTTAACCTCGGTGCCTACAGCACGGAAATTATCCGCGCCGGGATCCAGGTGGCGCCGAAAGGGCAGTGGGAAGCGGCCCGCGTATTGGGGCTCAGCAAATCGCAAACCTTTTTACGGGTGATTTTGCCTCCCGCGCTGAAACGCATTTATCCGGCGCTGGTGAGCCAGTGCATTATCGTCATGCTGGGCTCCTCGGTGGTGTCGCAAGTCTCTTATGAAGAGTTGACCTTTATGGCCAACCTGATTCAGTCGCGCACATTTTTAAGTTTTGAAGTCTATTTTGTCACCACATTGCTGTATCTGATGCTGTCGCTGTTGATGCGCCAGCTGCTGCTGGCAATTGGACGCAAATGGCTGGGGAGCGAGAGCTGATGAGTACGTTTACCGACTGGGATATTCTGCGCAACCTGCTGCTGGCGGCGCGCTGGACGGTGCTGCTGTCGCTGATCGCCTTCATCTGCGGCACGCTGGTAACGCTGCCGCTGCTGGTGTTGCGCATTAGCCGCTGGCGCTTACCAAAACGGTTTATCAGCGCCTATGCCGCGTTATTTCAGGGCACGCCGCTGTTGATGCAACTGTTCCTGGCTTTTTTTGGCCTTGCGCTGTTTGGTATTGACGTCAGCGCGTGGACGGCGGCGACGCTGGCACTAACGCTGTTTACCAGCGCTTTCCTGCTTGATATCTGGTACGGCAGCATTAACGCGCTGCCAAAAGGGCAATGGGAAGCCTGCCGCTGCCTGGGGCTGAGTTTTGGTCAAACGCTATTTCGCGTGATCGCGCCACAGGCCATCCGAATCGCCATTGCGCCGACGGTGGGCTTTTCCGTGCAGGTGATTAAGGGCACGGCGCTGGCGTCGATTATCGGTTTTGTCGAACTGACCAAAGCCGGCACCATGCTTAACAACGTCACCTTCGCGCCGTTTAAAGTGTTTGGCCTGGTGGCGTTAGGCTACTTCCTGCTGTGTTATCCGCTGTCGCGCTACAGCCGTTATCTGGAGAAGAAATTCCATGCCGCTCATCACCATTAATGAAGTGCAGAAATATTATGGCGACAACCATGTGCTGAAGGGCGTAAGCCTCGACATTGAAATGGGCGAAGTGGTGTCGATCATTGGCCGCAGCGGTTCGGGCAAAAGCACCTTACTGCGCTGTATGAACGGGCTGGAAGGCTACCAGGATGGCAGTATTAAACTGGGCGGTATGACGGTAACTGACCGGGAATCGCAGGCGCGTGAGATCAGCCGCTCAGTGGGCATGGTATTCCAGAGCTTTAACCTGTTCCCGCATATGACAGCGCTGGAAAACGTGATGCTGGCGCCGCGCCGGGTGCTGAAATTACCTGCTGACGAGTGCCGTCGGCTGGCTATCGAGATGCTGGAAAAAGTGGGGCTCGGCGAGCGTATCGACTACTATCCCGCCAATCTTTCCGGCGGTCAGCAGCAGCGTGTGGCGATTGCCCGTGCGCTGGCGATGAAACCGAAAGTGCTGCTGTGCGATGAAATTACCTCGGCACTGGATCCGGAACTGGTCGGCGAGGTGCTGCGCGTGCTGGAGCAGCTTGCCCGCGAGGGGATGACGCTGATTCTGGTGACCCATGAAATGAATTTTGCGCGCGAAGTGGGTGACCGCGTGGTGTTTATGCATCAGGGAAAAGTCTGGGAGCAGGGCGACAGCAAAGCCTTTTTTACGCAGCCGAAAACACCGGAACTGCAGCAGTTTATCGCCTCAGTACGCGGTCTGAATTAATCTTTCTGCTCCCGCATCCGCGCGGGAGCCTGTTTTGTGCCTCGCAACATCTGCCATTCACTGCTTTACTTATAATCCGTTGCCGATCATGAAGGTCTCTAATAAGAGGCGTTTTATGCCGGAAGGCCGGCGTTTCGTTTGCTACAATCGCGCCTCATTTTTTGGATGGATAGCATTTTCTTATGGTTTCCGAAACTAAAACCACAGAAGCGCCCACGCTTCGTCGAGAACTCAAAGCGCGTCATCTGACGATGATCGCCATTGGCGGTTCCATCGGTACAGGTTTGTTTGTCGCATCAGGGGCGACCATTTCTTCAGCGGGCCCTGGCGGCGCGCTGTTCTCTTATATTCTGATTGGCCTGATGGTCTATTTCCTGATGACCAGCCTGGGTGAACTGGCGGCGTTTATGCCGGTTTCCGGTTCGTTCTCCACTTATGGTCAGAAATATGTTGAAGAGGGTTTCGGCTTCGCGCTGGGCTGGAACTACTGGTACAACTGGGCGGTGACCATCGCCGTTGACCTCGTGGCGTCGCAATTAGTGATGACCTGGTGGTTTCCGGATACGCCGGGCTGGATCTGGAGCGCGCTGTTCCTCGCGGTGATTTTCCTGCTTAACTACATCTCTGTGAAAGGCTTTGGCGAAGCGGAGTACTGGTTCTCGCTGATTAAAGTAGCTACCGTCATTATCTTTATCATTGTCGGCGTGATGATGATTGTCGGTATTTTCCAGGGGGAAAAACCGGCGGGCTGGAGCAACTGGGCGATTGGCGATGCGCCATTTGCCGGTGGTTTTTCCGCCATGATCGGTGTGGCAATGATCGTCGGTTTCTCTTTCCAGGGGACTGAGCTGATTGGTATCGCGGCGGGTGAATCGGAAGATCCGGAGAAGAACATTCCGCGCGCGGTGCGCCAGGTGTTCTGGCGTATTCTGCTGTTCTATGTGTTCGCGATTTTGATTATCAGCCTGATTATTCCATACACCGATCCGAGCCTGCTGCGTAACGACGTGAAAGATATCAGCGTCAGCCCGTTTACGCTGGTGTTCGAGCATGCGGGTCTGCTCTCTGCGGCGGCGGTGATGAACGCGGTGATCCTGACGGCGGTGCTGTCGGCAGGCAACTCAGGAATGTACGCCTCCACGCGTATGCTCTACACGCTGGCGTGTGATGGCAAAGCGCCGCGCATTTTCGCGAAATTATCGAAAGGCGGTGTACCGCGTAACGCGCTGTATGCCACCACGGTGATTGCTGCGCTGTGCTTCCTGACCTCCATGTTTGGCAACCAGACCGTGTACTTATGGCTGCTGAACACCTCCGGGATGACCGGTTTTATCGCCTGGCTGGGCATTGCCATTAGCCACTACCGTTTTCGTCGTGGCTATGTGGCGCAGGGGCATTCGCTGGATAACCTGCCGTATCGTTCAGGTTTCTTCCCGCTGGGGCCGATTTTCGCTTTCGTCCTGTGCCTAATCATCACGCTTGGGCAGAACTATCAGGCTTTCCTGGCAGACAGCATTGACTGGGGCGCCGTTGCGGCGACGTATATCGGTATCCCGCTGTTCCTTATTATCTGGTTAGGCTATAAATTTTCTAAAGGAACCCGTTTCGTGCGTTATAGTGAAATGGAGTTTCCGGAACGTTTCACGAAATAAATTCACTCTTTAGCCCTCTGTATGGAGGGCTTTTTTTTGCCCTGCCAACGTTCCCTCCCGCTGCGATTATTTACATAACTTTAATTTTTCGAAATTGATAATCATTATCGTTTGCATTATGGTAAGTGCCTGAATAAAAAGGGTATCTCCCTGGGCCTTCTGTGCCCGAATGCCACTCATTTTCCCCGTCAGAGTCAATGTAACGCTGACGTGTTTTGCAGTATGTGAGCAATATTCTTCGCAATTTTTGTAGTTACCTCATGGAGTTACGGAATGTTTACCTTGAATCCCATTGTCCGGGGAGGCCTCTGCGCGTCCGCATTTTCTTTGGCGCTGCCGGTAATGGCCGCAGAGAATGGCGAAACGCTGGTGGTCACCGCGTCGGCAACGGAGCAGAACCTGAAAGACGCTCCGGCCAGTATTAGCGTGATCACGCAGGAAGATTTACAGCGTAAGCCGGTGCAAAACCTGAAAGATGTGCTGAAAGAGGTGCCTGGCGTTCAGCTCACCAACGAAGGGGACAACCGTAAAGGCGTCAGTCTGCGTGGCCTCAACAGTAGCTACACGCTGATCCTGATTGACGGCAAGCGCGTCAACTCCCGCAATGCGGTTTTCCGCCATAACGATTTTGATCTTAACTGGATCCCGGTCGATGCCATTGAGCGCATTGAAGTGGTGCGCGGCCCGATGTCTTCCCTGTACGGTTCGGACGCGCTCGGCGGCGTGGTGAACATCATCACGAAAAAAATCGGCCAGCACTGGACCGGCACTATCACTGCGGATAGCACTATTCAGGAGCACCGCGATCGCGGTGACACCTGGAACGGCCAGTTCTACACCAGTGGCCCGCTAATTGATGGTGTGCTTGGGCTGAAAGCCTTTGGCAGCGTGGCGAAACGCGAAAAAGATGAACAGCAGAGCTCGCAAACGGACGCCAGCGGTCAGTCGCCGCGTATCGAAGGTTTCACCAGCCGTGATGGCAACGTTGAGTTTGTCTGGACGCCAGGCGACGATCACGATTTTACCGCCGGATATGGCTACGACCGCCAGGACAGAAACTCGGATTCGCTGGATAAAAACCGCCTTGACCGGCAAAACTACTCGCTGGCGCACAATGGCCGCTGGGGCGTGGCAAACAGTGAGCTGCGTTTCTACGGCGAACAGATCGATAACAAAAACCCGGGCAACAGCAGCGCAATCCGTTCGCAAAGCAACACGCTCGATGGCAAAGTGGTGCTGCCGCTGGGGCAATATAATCAGCTTGTTACGCTGGGTGGCGAGTGGCGTCACGACACGTTAAAAGATCCTGTTAACCTGACTGGCGGCAACAGCAGTGAAACCTCGACCAGCCAGTACGCACTGTTTGTTGAAGATGAGTGGCGCATTTTCGAACCACTGGCGCTGACCACCGGTGTCCGTATGGACGACCACGACACTTATGGCGATCACTGGAGCCCACGTGCTTACCTGGTTTACAGCGCCACCGATACGCTGACCGTAAAAGGCGGCTGGGCGACGGCATTTAAAGCGCCTTCTTTGTTGCAGCTCAGCCCGGACTGGGCTACCAACTCATGTCGTGGCGGCTGTCGCATTGTTGGCAGCCCGGAGCTGAAACCAGAGACCAGCGAAAGTTTCGAGCTCGGCCTTTACTACAGCGGGGAAGCGGGCTGGCTGGAAGGCGTGCAGGGCAGCGTAACGGCGTTCCAGAACAATATCGACGACATGATCAATATCAGCCGTACGTCGAGCCTGAGCGAAGCACCGGGTTACGCTAACTTCGTCGGTTTTGAGCGTAATGCCAGCGGCGTGCGGGTGCCGGTATTCCGATACTACAACGTGGATAAAGCGCGAATTCAGGGGGTGGAAACCGAGGTGAAAATCCCGTTCGATGAAGCATGGAAGCTGACGCTGAATTACACCTATAACGATGGGCGTAACCTGAGCGGTGGCGGCAATAAACCGTTGCAGGATCTGCCGTTCCACACCGCCAACGGCACGCTGGACTGGCAAGCAAACCCGGCGTGGTCATTCTATGTTTCCGCCAACTACAGCGGGGAAAAACGCTCCGTATCGCAGGGCGTAACGCCGGGCGGCTACGTTATCTGGAATGCGGGCGGCGCATGGCAGGCGACGAAAAGCGTCAAGCTACGCGCGGGTGTGCTCAACCTTGGCGATAAAGATTTGCGCCGCGACGATTACAGCTACAACGAAGATGGCCGCCGCTACTTTATGGCGCTGGATTACCGCTTCTGACAGACTCCCCGGTGGCGGGGCAAAAAGCCGCCGGGGTATGATTTCGCATTATCACCCCCGGCTTTAGCCTCTATACGCGCCTGCGCGTACCTATACTTCTCCTGATATCTACCCGCAAATGGAGAATCCTATGAGCACGTTTCTTTACAGTAAAACTCCGTCGGTCACGGTTTTTGACAACCGTGGCCTGACGGTTCGTGAAATGGCATATCACCGCCATCCAGACACTCCGGACGTCACCGATGAGCGCATTACGCGCCATCAGTTCGATGCGCGCGGTCTGCCGTCACAAAGTGCCGACCCGCGTCTGTATGCCGCCGGGCTGGCGAATTTTGTCTTTATCAGTGATCTCGGTGGTACGCCGCTGCGTACGCAAAGCGCCGATGCGGGCACATCCGTTGTCCTGAACGACGCCGCCGGGCGGACTGTTTTGCAGGTCAGCAATATTGGCGCGGGTAATGACCGCAGCGCCACCGTCACCCGTGCCTTTCAGTATGAAGATGCCAGCCTGCCGGGGCGGCTGCTGGGCATTACCGAGCAGGCTGCCGGCGACAGCGCGCACGTCACGGAGCGGTTTATCCGGGGCGGTAATTCCGCAGATGAACAGAACCACAACCTGGCCGGGCAACTGGTCGGCCACTATGACCCGGCAGGCCTGCTGTCGACCAACAGCATTTCCCTGAGCGGCGTGCCGCTTTCTGTCACCCGCCAGCTGCTGCCTGATGATGCAGAAGCCGACTGGCAGGGCGCGGATGCGTCTGCATGGAACGACCTGCTGGCGGGGGAAACCTACACCACTACCAGCACGGTGGATTCCGCCGGTAATGTACTGACCACCACCGACGCGAAAGGCAATGTCCAGCGCGTGGCGTATGACGTGGCGGGGCTGCTGAAAGGCAGCTGGCTGGCGGTAAATGGTGGGACAGAGCAGGTCATCGTGAAATCCCTGGCCTGGTCCGCCGCCGGGCAGAAACTGCGCGAGGAGCACGGCAACGGTGTGGTGACCACGTATTCCTATGAAGCCGAAACGCAACGTCTGGTGGGGATTAAAACCGAGCGCATTACAGCCGCGAAAGTGCTGCAGGATTTGCGCTACGAGTACGACCCGGTGGGCAATGTGCTGGTTATCACTAACGATGCCGAGGAGACGCGCTTCTGGCGCAATCAGGAAGTCGTTCCCGAAAACCGCTACACCTACGACAGCCTGTACCAGCTTATCAGCGCGACCGGGCGTGAAATGGCGAACGCGGTACAGCAGAACAGCAGCCGGCCTGATTTCTCCTCTTTTGACGACGCCACCTACACGAACTACTCCCGCACGTACACCTACGATAACGCCGGTAATCTGACGAAAATTCAGCACAGCGCGCCCGCATCCGGCAATAACTACACGACATCAATGACAGTCAGCGACCGCAGCAATCGCGCGGTGCTCAGCACGTTTACGGAAAATCCGGCGGATGTGGAGGCGCTGTTTACCGCTGGCGGTCAGCAGAAACAGCTTTTACCGGGACAGTCGCTGGTATGGACGCCGCGCCAGGAATTACAGCAGGTCACGCCCGTCACCCGCGACGGCGCAGCCGATGACAAAGAAAGCTACCGTTACGACGCCGCCAGCCAGCGCATCGTCAAAACCACCTCACAACTGACCGGCAACAGCACACAGACAAAACGGGTGATTTACCTGCCGGGTCTCGAACTGCGCAGCAGCGCAGCCGAAGAATTGCAGGTCATCACTGTTGGTGTTGCCGGTCGCGCCCAGGTGCGGGTTTTACACTGGGAAAGCGGGCAGCCTGACAGCATCAGTAATGACCAGATTCGTTACAGCTATGACAATCTCACCGGCAGCAGCAGCCTCGAAGTGGACAGCAGCGGCGAGCTTATAAGCCAGGAGGAGTATTACCCCTACGGCGGCACGGCACTGTTTGCCGCACGCAGCCAGCTGGAGGCGGATTACAAAACCATTCGTTATTCCGGCAAGGAACTGGACGCAACCGGGCTCTATTACTACGGCTACCGTTATTATCAGCCGTGGGCGGGCAGATGGCTTTCGGCAGACCCGGCGGGCGGTATCGACGGACTGAACCTGTTCAGGATGGTCAGAAATAATCCTGTTCGCTATCGGGATAATAATGGTCTGCAACCGAATGAAAACCCTGCAAGCATAATCGGCAATGTTTTAAGTGAAAGATTCAATGAGGAAATGACGAAGCCTGGGCAACAAAGTTGGTCTATTTCTACAGAAGAGCCTTTTGAAACGTTGCAAAAAGTGGTGACAGATTTAGTCGCCCGGAAACAAACTCCCGTTTTTATGATGATAGATATGCAGCGATTACAAACAGCCAGTACCGGCATTAAGGCTTTATTTAATAAAGGAAAGGTAAGAACCAACCCTGAAACGGAACGCCGGCATATCGAGATAATCAATTTCGCTAAAGAAAAGAAATTGCCGATGATTGACGTTAATTATTTATTCAGTGCGATGAAGGGCATACCAAAAGGTGAAAGTATGGAAAGTCTGACAAATAAAGTGAAGACTTACAGTAAGCTCCGCAACCCGATGGAGTCGGTGCCTGACTCATGGAGAATGCTGAAAAAATCGGAAAGCTTGTTTACGCCGGGTATGGATATTTCAACGCAAGAAGTTGCGGGTGTGAATAATGCTGACAGAATAATGACAACCAGTCAGTTCCTGGCAAAATTCGCCGATAATCCAATAGTTTTAATGGGGCAGCTTGAAGATGTTTGTGTGCGCATGACCGCGATGGACTTGCTACGAATGGGGAAAACCGTGTTGGTTAGCCAGGATCTCATTGTTGATGATAAAAATCAAAATAACATAAGCGGTATTACCACAACGAAAGCAGGCTACTGGGATTATCCTGCAAAACGCACTGCGCCGAATTCCGAATATAAAGGGAACCTCGTTTTCTTCACCAAAAAGGTCGCGGCAAAAAGTAGAGCTTCTCAGATGCAGAACTAGCACTTAAACCCCGGCGAATGCATTGCCGGGGCTACTGCTATTTCAGCAGATGCTGCGCATGGAAGCGCAGATGATCTTCTATAAAAGCAGCAATAAAGAAGTAACTGTGATCGTAACCGGACTGGATACGCAGCGTCAGCGGCCAGGATTTTTGCCGCGCCACTTCCGCCAGCCGCGCGGGCTGTAACTGATCGGCCAGGAACTGATCGTTATCACCCTGATCGATAAGTGTTGGGATCGCGTCAGTTTCATTGCTTTCCAGCATCAGCGCGCAGCTATCCCACTCACGCCATTGTTGCGCGTCGTCACCCAGATAGGCGCGAAATGCTTTTTGTCCCCACGGAACCTGTATTGGGTTCACGATTGGTGCGAAGGCGGAAACGCTGGTGTAACGGCCTGGGTTTTTCAGCGCCATGATCAACGCGCCGTGACCGCCCATCGAATGGCCACTGATCGCGCAGCGGTCGCTGACCTTAAATTGCGACTGGATAAGCGCAGGGAGTTCATCGCGCAGATAATCATACATACGATAGTGCGCCGCCCATGGCTGCTCGGTGGCGTTGAGGTAAAAACCTGCGCCTTTGCCGAGGTCATAGCCTTCTGCATCTGCCACATCGTCGCCGCGCGGGCTGGTATCCGGCATTACCAGCACAATACCTAATTCTGCGGCCACGCGTTGCGCGCCAGCTTTGGTGGTGAAGTTTTCATCATTGCAGGTGAGACCGGAAAGCCAGTACAGCACCGGCGGCGGTGTTGCGCTGTAGTGCGGCGGTAAAAAGATGCTAAAGGTCATCGTGCAGTTCAGTACGGTGGAGTCGTGGCGCCAGCGCTGTTGCCAGCCTTCAAAACAGCGGTGCTCTTCAAGCATTTCCATGCGGGGCTCCTTAGAATTTTTACAGACAAAGTAAGGTGACTTCCTTTCATCATACAGGCTATTCCCCTTGCTGTGAGTAACTTTCACTTCCGCATAAACGCAACATACTGCATCATAAACATAACTTTACGTTAACATTTGGGGGCGCTAATGGCGCAACGTGTGGCGCTTTGTGGGTTTATTGTGCTGGTGGTCGCGATGGGCATCGGGCGTTTTGCCTTCACGCCGCAGGTGCCGTTAATGATCCGCGACGGGCAACTGACTCTGACCAGCGCCGGGCTGGTGGCGGCGATTAACTACCTCGGTTATCTGCTTGGTGCCTGGGACGCAATGCGCGCGCAGCGGCATATCGAAGTCCGTCTTTATCTTGGTATTGGCGGCGCGGTGGCGCTGACCTTTCTCTCTTCGCTTGCGGATAACGCCGTGATTCACGGCGCATTGCGCCTGGTGATTGGCGCCATGAGCGGCTGGGCGATGGTGCTGATTGCCGCCTGGACCAACGAGCGGCTGGCGCATGCCGGAAAACCAGGACTGAGCGCCGCGGTTTTCGCCGGGCCGGGGGCGGGCATTGCTTTAAGCGGCCTGCTGGCGGTGGCGATCCAGGCAAAAGGGTTAAGTGCTGCATCTGCCTGGCAGGTGTATGGCGTGCTGGCACTGCTGCTGGTGGCGTTGATTGCTCGCTATTTGCCGCGTCCTGGTGAGTGGCATCGGCCGGGAGAAAAGCCGCAGCCGTTACAGTTAACCCCCGATCTTAAACGGCTGGTGTGGAGCTATAGCCTCGCCGGGTTTGGCTATATCTTACCGGCGACCTTTCTGTCGCAAATGGCGGCGCTGCGCTTTCCTGGTAGCCTGTTTGCTCAGTTTGTCTGGCCGGTATTCGGTGCCGCAGCGGTGGTGGGGATAGCACTCAGTATTCTGCTGCACCATGTTGGTCACAGCCATCAGCGGCTGGCAGTCGTGCTGTGGCTACAGGGCGCGGGCGTACTGGCGGCATGGTTGCTACCAGGGATGAGCGGGCTGGTGTGCGGTGCGTTGCTGGTGGGCGGCGGATTTCTTTGCGCCGTGCAACTTTCACTGCTGTATGGACGCGAGCTCGCCCCCAATCACACACGCTATATGGCCGGGTTATTGACCACCGGTTATGCGATGGGGCAACTGGTGGGACCCATGACGTCCGCGCTTTCCACCTGGCTTACGCAGCGGCTGGAACCGGCGCTTGGCGTGGCGGCAATTGCCCTGGTTATTGGCGGGGTTCTGGTCTGGAAACGCACGAACTGAAAGGCGGCAGCGATTTCAATAATTATCGCCGCCGGGGCTGGATTATGTGCGCGACCTCACGCACAATGTTCGCTCACTTTGCGTTAACAACGCGAAGTTCGCCACACCTGCAGGAGAATAAAAAACATGTCATCACTCAGTAAAGAAGCGGCGCTCGTTCATGAGGCTCTGGTTGCCCGTGGTCTGGAAACGCCGCTGCGCCCACCGGTGCAAATGGATAACGAATCCCGTAAACGTCTTATCGCCGGCCATATGACCGAGATTATGCAACTGCTGAATCTCGATCTGAATGATGACAGCCTGATGGAAACACCGCATCGCATCGCCAAAATGTATGTCGATGAGATCTTCTCCGGCCTCGATTACGCCAATTTCCCGAAGATCACCGTCATTGAAAACAAAATGAAAGTCGATGAGATGGTGACGGTGCGCGATATCACGCTGACCAGCACCTGCGAACACCATTTTGTCACTATCGACGGCAAAGCCACCGTTGCCTATATTCCGAAGGATTCAGTGATTGGCCTGTCGAAAATCAACCGTATCGTGCAATTCTTCGCGCAGCGCCCGCAGGTGCAGGAGCGACTGACGCAGCAGATCCTTACCGCACTGCAAACACTGCTTGGCACCAACAATGTCGCGGTTTCTATTGATGCGGTGCATTATTGCGTGAAAGCGCGCGGCATCCGCGACGCGACCAGCGCGACGACGACCACCTCGCTCGGCGGCTTGTTCAAGTCGAGCCAGAATACCCGCCAGGAGTTCCTGCGCGCCGTCCGCCACACTAACTAATTCGCCGGAGCCGCCGACATGGAGAGGAATGTCACGCTGGATTTTATTCGTGGCATCGCCATTCTCGGTATTCTTTTACTGAATATCACCGCCTTTGGTTTGCCCAAGGCGGCCTATCTTAACCCAGCCTGGTACGGCGACATCACGGCGTCAGATGCCTGGACCTGGGCGCTGCTCGATCTCTTCGCGCAGGTAAAATTCCTCTCGCTGTTTGCCATTTTGTTCGGCGCGGGTCTGCAAATGTTGCTGCCGCGCGGTAAGCGCTGGATCCAGTCGCGCCTGACGCTGCTGGTGCTGCTCGGTTTCATTCATGGTCTCTTTTTCTGGGATGGCGATATTCTGCTGGCTTACGGGCTGGTGGGGCTGATTGCCTGGCGCATGGTGCGTGACGCGCAGAACGTGAAAACGATGTTTAACACCGGCGTGGTGCTGTACCTGATTGGCATTGCCGTTTTGTTGTTGCTGGGGGGGATTTCGGGTTCGCAGCCGAACCGCTCCTGGTTGCCGGATGCGGCGAATGTGCAGTACGAAACCTGGTGGCGAGTCAGCGGCGGCATCGGCGAGGCCATCAGTAATCGCGCGGATATGCTCTCTAACGCGCTGCTGGCACTGGGCGCGCAATATGGCTGGCAACTGGCGGGCCTGATGCTGACAGGCGCGGCGCTGATGCGCAGCGGCTGGCTGAAAGGGCAATTCAGCCTGCGCCATTACCGCCGAACGGGTGTGCTGCTGATTAGCTTAGGGCTTCTGATCAACATTCCGGCGATAATTGCTCAGTGGCAGCTTGGCTGGTCGTATCGCTGGTGCGCTTTTCTTCTGCAAGCGCCGCGCGAGCTTGGCGCGCCGTTACAGGCGGTGGGCTATGCGGCGCTGGCGTGGGGGTTCTGGCCGCAGATCTGTGGTTACAAACTGGTCAATGCCATTGCCTGCGTTGGACGCATGGCGCTCACTAACTACCTGCTGCAAACGGTAATCTGTATCACCTTATTCAATCGTTTCGGGCTGTTTATGCAGTTCGATCGCTTGCAACTGCTGGCCTTTGTGCCTGCGGTGTGGGCGGTGAACATCCTCTTTTCCCTCTTCTGGCTCAGGCATTTTCGCCAGGGGCCAATGGAGTGGTTATGGCGGCAATTGACCGCACGTGCTGCAGGGACATCATTAGCACGCACATCCAGATAACGATCTGGATCACAATCATTAACAAAACGGATGTAACCGTTTCCATTCATGTGATGTCACTCACGTAGCTATCGCCTGCTCGCTGCCAGAATAGCCTCCTTACTTAACACAGGGGGTGGCTGTGAACTGCCGCAATCCAGAAAAGGTGGGTAAAAATGATCACCATTCGTGACGTTGCCCGGCATGCGGGCGTCTCTGTCGCGACGGTGTCCCGCGTGCTCAATAACAGCGCGCTGGTCAGCCCGGAAACGCGCGAAACGGTGATGAAAGCCGTCGCCCAGCTGGGTTATCGCCCGAATGCCAACGCCCAGGCGCTGGCGACGCAGGTTAGCGACACCATTGGTGTGGTGGTGATGGATGTCTCTGATGCTTTTTTCGGTGCGCTGGTGAAAGCGGTGGATACGGTTGCGCAGCAGCACCAAAAATATGTGCTGATAGGCAACAGTTATCACGAGGCGGAAAAAGAGCGTCACGCTATTGAAGTCCTGATCCGCCAACGTTGTAACGCCCTGATTGTTCACTCAAAAGCCCTCAGCGATGAAGAGCTGACAGGCTTTATGGAGCAGATCCCCGGCATGGTGCTTATCAACCGCCTGGTGCCAGGCTATGCTCACCGCTGCGTCTGCCTTGATAACGTCAGCGGGGCGGTGATGGCGACGCGCATGTTGCTTAATAACGGCCATCAGCGCATCGGTTATCTGGCGTCCAGCCATCAGATTGAAGACAACGATATGCGCCGTGAAGGGTGGTTCCGCGCGCTGGAAGAGCAGGGGATTAACGCCCCGGACAGCTGGGTTGGCACCGGTTCGCCGGACATGCAAGGCGGTGAAGCGGCGATGGTGGAATTGCTGGGGCGCAACCTGCAACTCACCGCCGTCTTTGCCTATAACGACAGCATGGCGGCGGGGGCGCTGACGGCGCTGAAAGACAACGGCATTGCGGTGCCACAGCATTTATCACTGATTGGTTTCGATGATATTCCCATTGCGCGTTACACCGACCCGCAACTAACGACGGTGCGTTACCCGGTCGCCTCAATGGCGCGACTGGCGACCGAGCTGGCGTTGCAGGGAGCCGCGGACAAGCTGGATCCAGAGGCTGCGCACTGTTTTATGCCGACGCTGGTACGCCGCCATTCGGTGACCTCGCGGCAAACTGTGGCACCGATCACTAACTTATAAACTTCGATGATGTAACCGTTTTCAATCTGTGAGTAAATTCACAGTATCTTAACAAGGCGCTGACTATGATGTCAGCGTTTTAGAAGCTGAAACACGATGTAACGGTGATTAATCACTTTCACTACAAGTGAGCGCTTTGAAACATCGAAGAAAGCGAACTTCTGGAGCGTTACCCGGACACGGACGAATGGATTTTTAGAGTGAACTTCGGTCGGCAGTAACGTCTTCGTAACAACTGACCCGCCGAGCATTATTCACAAGAACTACCCTGCATATAAAAAAACCGGAGATACCATGAATAAGAAGGTGTTGACTCTGTCTGCTGTTATGGCAAGCATGCTTTTTGGCGCAGCCGCACACGCAGCGGATACCCGCATTGGTGTGACCATCTATAAATATGACGACAACTTTATGTCCGTTGTCCGTAAGGCTATTGAGAAAGACGCCAAAGCAGCGCCAGATGTTCAGCTGCTGATGAACGACTCGCAGAATGACCAATCCAAACAGAACGACCAGATCGACGTGCTGCTGGCGAAAGGCGTAAAAGCACTGGCGATCAACCTGGTTGACCCGGCAGCGGCAGGTACGGTGATTGAGAAAGCGCGTGGTCAAAACGTTCCGGTTGTTTTCTTCAACAAAGAACCTTCTCGTAAAGCGCTGGATAGCTACGATAAAGCCTATTACGTGGGTACCGATTCCAAAGAATCCGGCGTGATTCAGGGCGACCTGATTGCTAAACACTGGGCGGCAAACCCGGCCTGGGATCTGAATAAAGATGGTCAGATCCAGTACGTGTTGCTGAAAGGCGAGCCGGGCCACCCGGATGCTGAAGCACGTACCACTTACGTTATCAAAGAGCTGAATGATAAGGGCATTAAAACCCAGCAGCTGGCTCTGGATACCGCGATGTGGGATACCGCTCAGGCGAAAGACAAAATGGACGCCTGGCTCTCTGGTCCGAACGCTAACAAAATTGAAGTGGTTATCGCTAACAACGACGCGATGGCAATGGGCGCGGTTGAAGCACTGAAAGCACACAATAAATCTGCTATTCCGGTATTTGGCGTTGATGCGCTGCCAGAAGCGCTGGCGCTGGTGAAATCCGGTGCTATGGCCGGTACTGTGTTGAACGATGCGAACAACCAGGCGAAAGCAAGCTTTGATCTGGCGAAAAACCTTGCCGAAGGCAAAGGCGCGGCAGATGGCACCAACTGGAAAATCGACAATAAAATTGTTCGTATTCCTTACGTTGGTGTAGATAAAGACAACCTGGCTGAAATCGCCGGTAAATAATATTAAGAAAGCATGTTCTCATTGGGCGCAACGACTGTTGCGCCCTTATAACACGATATGCCAGGCCAACAAGGTATAATTATGGTCAGCAATAATACTCAGTCGTCAGGTGAATTCTTGTTGGAAATGAGCAATATCAACAAGTCTTTTCCAGGCGTAAAGGCACTCGATAATGTCAATTTGAAAGTCCGTCCGCACTCTATCCATGCATTAATGGGTGAGAACGGTGCGGGGAAATCAACATTATTAAAATGTCTTTTTGGGATCTATCAAAAAGATTCCGGTAGCATTCTTTTTCAGGGGAAAGAGATCGATTTCCATTCCGCGAAAGAAGCGCTGGAAAATGGTATTTCGATGGTTCACCAGGAACTCAACCTGGTGTTGCAACGTTCCGTGATGGACAATATGTGGTTGGGGCGTTATCCCACCAAAGGCATGTTTGTCGATCAGGATAAAATGTTCCACGATACCAAAGCCATTTTTGATGAGCTGGATATTGATATCGACCCTAAAGCACGCGTGGGAACATTATCTGTATCGCAAATGCAGATGATTGAAATTGCCAAAGCGTTCTCTTATGACGCCAAAATTGTCATTATGGATGAGCCGACTTCTTCGCTGACGGAAAAAGAAGTCAATCATCTGTTTAAAATTATTCGTAAGCTGAAAGAGCGTGGCTGCGGTATTGTTTATATCTCCCATAAAATGGAAGAGATATTCCAGCTGTGCGATGAAATTACGGTCTTGCGTGATGGTCAATGGATCGCCACCCAGCCGCTGGAAGGGCTGGATATGGATAAGATCATCGCCATGATGGTTGGCCGCTCCCTGAACCAGCGCTTCCCGGACAAGCACAACGTACCGGGTGAAACCATTCTGGAAGTGCGTAATCTCACCTCGTTGCGCCAGCCCTCTATTCGCGATATCTCCTTTGATTTGCGTAAAGGCGAAATTCTCGGTATCGCAGGCCTGGTCGGGGCAAAACGCACTGATATCGTTGAAACGTTATTTGGTATTCGCGAGAAATCCTCTGGCACCATTAAATTGCATGGCAAAGTGATTAATAACCACAACGCCAATGAAGCCATTAATAATGGTTTTGCGCTGGTGACTGAAGAGCGCCGTTCTACCGGTATTTATGCTTATCTTGATATCGGTTTTAACTCCCTTATCTCCAATATTCAGAATTATAAAAATAAGGTTGGTCTACTGGATAATAGCCGCATGAAGAGCGATACCCAGTGGGTTATTGACTCGATGCGTGTTAAAACGCCTGGGCACCGTACACAAATTGGATCGCTTTCCGGTGGTAACCAGCAAAAAGTTATTATCGGCCGTTGGTTATTAACTCAGCCGGAAATTTTAATGCTCGATGAGCCGACCCGTGGTATTGACGTTGGTGCGAAATTTGAAATTTACCAACTGATTGCCGAACTGGCGAAAAAGAATAAGGGGATCATTATTATTTCCTCTGAAATGCCTGAGTTGTTAGGCATCACTGACCGTATTCTGGTAATGAGCAATGGCCTTGTTTCCGGAATTGTTGATACTAAAACGACAACGCAAAACGAAATTCTCCGTCTTGCGTCTTTGCACCTTTAAGATCAGGGGCTCCTCATGAGTGCGTTAAATAAGAAAACTTTTCTCACTTATCTGAAAGACGGCGGTATTTACGTTGTTCTTTTAGTGTTACTGGCCATTATCATTTTTCAGGATCCCACATTCTTAAGTCTGCTGAACTTAAGTAACATTCTGACCCAATCCTCGGTGCGTATTATTATCGCGCTGGGTGTTGCGGGGCTGATTGTTACCCAGGGTACCGACCTTTCCGCCGGGCGTCAGGTTGGCCTCGCGGCGGTGGTTGCCGCAACGCTGCTGCAATCGATGGAAAACGTCAACAAGGTCTTCCCGGATATGGCGACGATGCCGATTCCGGTGGTGATCCTGATTGTTTGCGCGATCGGCGCGGTGATTGGCCTGGTAAACGGTATCGTGATTGCCTACCTGAACGTGACGCCGTTTATCACCACGCTGGGTACGATGATCATCGTTTACGGTATCAACTCCCTGTACTACGACTTTGTTGGCGCGTCGCCGATTTCCGGCTTTGACAGCGGCTTCTCGACCTTTACGCAGGGCTTTATTGCGCTGGGCAGCTTCCGCTTGTCATATATCACCTTCTACGCGTTGATCGCCGTGGCGTTCGTCTGGGTGCTGTGGAATAAAACCCGCTTTGGCAAAAACATTTTCGCCATCGGCGGTAACCCGGAAGCGGCGAAAGTCTCCGGCGTTAACGTGGCGCTGAACCTGCTGATGATTTACGCGCTGTCCGGGGTGTTCTATGCCTTCGGCGGGATGCTGGAAGCGGGTCGTATCGGTTCTGCCACCAACAACCTTGGTTTTATGTATGAACTGGACGCCATCGCCGCCTGCGTGGTTGGCGGGGTCTCCTTCAGCGGTGGCGTGGGTACCGTGCTTGGCGTGGTGACCGGTGTGATTATCTTCACCGTTATCAACTACGGCCTGACCTATATCGGTATTAACCCGTACTGGCAGTACATCATCAAAGGCGGCATCATTATCTTCGCCGTGGCGCTGGACTCGCTGAAATACGCACGCAAAAAATAATCCCATCGTCTGTACCCGGCCCGCTCAAAAAGCGGGCTTTTTTTTGCCTGTTTCCCCCTGCTGCCATGGAGTAAACCCACTGCCTTCCTCCAAAAAACTTCACGCGCGGCGAGTTGTTAAATTTTTTGCTTCGGTGCTACGCTCAATAAAGACGCAACATTAATAAGGAGATTAGGGATGAACAGCGAGTGCGCGTTTCCTGCACTTCCCGTGATTGGCTGGCAGGTGGGAGTGGTAGAGGATGTAAATGGCGTGGTAGTGAAGTTTGGTTGCAGCACGGGACCCTGCGGCGCGGGAACAACGACCTTTGATTCGCCCTTTTTTAATTTAACCCCGGATATGGTGAGAAGCCTGATCTACGACCTTGAGCGAAGCCTGCAACAGCATGAGAGCAAAGTGGCCTGACGCTTCGCTTTGCACTTCGGGTACATCCCATGTGCCCGATATTTAAGTCAATTCTGAATGCCTGTCTGCCCATAGCTACTTACGCTTGAAAGAATGAATCTGTGAATGATGTTGTATCCGCAGCTCAGGGGCGCTTATGAATTTTGTCTATTTTACTGTTGATAATTTACCGCATGAAAAAAACTCACCTGTTAACTTCTCTTTGAAAAATGTCGAACTGTTGCGCGATGGCGACGTGATTGCCTCACTTGGCGATATAAAAATCACCGCATTGCCTTTTTTTTACTTTTGCCCGGTGCCCACCGGTTTTCGCAAAATAGAGTTCAGAATGAAGAACAGCCCGCCAGCGCGAATTGTCTGCAGCGCAGGGTACTTAAAAAGCGGGGAATACCTGGTGAATACGCCGGAAGGGGAGAAGGCCCTGTCCTTCAATGCGCTAAATGGTCACTGGACGCTCGATAAAGCCAGCCGTGCGGTTATCGATCACCGTCATTTCGTTGAGCGCGGCTTTACGCTTGTTCGTCCAGTGAAAACCAGCAGTCGCAACGCGGCAATTAATTAACGCTTCCGTTTTTTCCTTTCTTTTGCATATCGATAAGCTGCTCGGCGGTGACGGCCGGGTAGCCTTGCGCGTCGTCCGGCACTTCCTGCATTGACGGAATGGGCACCAGCGGGCCGAGGAAGCGCGGCTCACGCTTGAATATATAGAGATCGGCGATAGTACCCAGCCGTGCGCCAAACTCGCGTACGCGTACGCTCCACATATCTTTCGGCGAAGGCACGGCGTAACACTGCGCCTGAATACCCATATGCTGGGCGATAAATAACGCGCGTTCGCAGTGGAAACGTTGGGTAATGATGATGAAATCGTTGGTATCGAAGACTTTGCGGGTGCGCACAATCGAATCCAGCGTCCGGAAACCGGCGTAATCCAGCACGATATCGGCAGGATCGACACCGGCGGCAATCAAATCCTTACGCATGGTCATCGGTTCGTTGTAACTTTGCAGCGCGTTATCGCCGCTCAGCAACAGGTAGTTAACCTTGCCGCTGTTATACGCATTAAGCGCACCCTGAATTCGGTAGCGGTAATATTGATTGATAACGCCGGTGCGGTAGTACTTCGCAGTGCCGAGAACCACCCCAACCTGGCGCCAGGGGAGATCCTGCAAGTCGTCGTAAATATAGGGGGCGGTTTTCCAGCTCATCCAGCGGTCTAAGCCAAGCGCAGTCAACAGCAGTAAGCCGATAAGGACTAACAAGCTGTAAGTAAAACGCTTTAACATGCAGCAGACTCGAACAGGATTAGAATGTCCCTCAGGCTACTTTACCCGTACGGCAAGCGCAAGAAACGGCAGTTCAATTGCGGGGTTTTTCATCACTGCGGGCGCGAACCCGCAGCGACAATTATTTACTTAGCAAAACGCGTTCGACATGCTCACATCCCAGCGCGCGCAATGTTGCGGCAGTGGCATCCCATTGGGTGAGCGGCGCATCGGCGCGTTCCGCCAGCACCGCGCGTTGAATATCTGCGTAATCAAAACCGCTAAGGCTTAGCAGATTCAGCGCGCCTTGCAATGGTGGCAGCGTTGGGTTGAACGCGGCGTTTTCCGCGTAGCTCCCGCTGAAGATACGTCCGTCACGACAAAGAATTGCCACGCCTGACGGCGAAGTGGTGTAGGGCGAATGGCTTTTATTTGCCGCGTGAATGGCCGCCTGCGCTACCTCATCCCCGCTCGATGCAAAACCGTGGTTCTGTTGATCCATTAACAGCGTTTTGATGTCAAGATCTTTTGGACCAAACGCGTCCGGCAGGTAATCACCCAGCGTATGCGGCGCGCGACCCGGCAGGTTAATGCGCAGACTCAGACCGCTGTTGAGTTCATTCATAAACTGGCGGCAGTGGCCGCACGGCGTGTAGTTGACGGTGATGGAAGAGAGCGCTTTTTCACCGCGCAGCCAGGCGTGGCTGATAGCGCTCTGCTCGGCATGCACGGTTTGCTGCATTGTCGCGCCGGCAAACTCCATATTGGCACCGAAGTACCATGTTCCGCTGACGCCACGCGCAATCGCGCCCACGTTGAAGTGGGATAGGTCGGTGCGGGCGCAGGCGGCGGCGAGCGGCAGCAACGCAAATGCCAGCGCATCTTCGTCCAGCCCCGTTGCGCTTTGCAATGTTGCCACCTGCTCTGCGCTCAGCATGGCGGGGAAGTGCTCATCCGCCAGCAGAGGAGCCAGTGCGGTCTGTAAATTCTCCGCAAGCCCGGAAAAAGCAGGGTGAAAACGTGAATGCATAGCTGTGCCTCATAGCAGTGTATTGGAATCGTAGTTTACGGGGCTGTATAGCCCTTATGTGTGATTCACTTCACACTGTATGTGCAACTTATGAAACTCAAATTAAAAATGCGCGACGTATCGCAAATTTTAGCCCAGCAACGCGAGGATAACCGGGAACAAAAACGGGGCGACCAGCGAGGTGATAATCCCGCAAATCACCAGCGCCAGCGAACTGAACGCCCCTTCCTGATAATCCAGCTCGGCGCAGCGCGCGGTTCCCAGCGCATGCGAGGCGGTTCCCATCGCCAGCCCGCGTGCTGATTTTGTGGTGATACGCATCAGGTTCAGCAAGGTATGGCCAAACACCGCACCCAATACGCCAACAAAGATCACGCAGACAGCGCTGATGGCCGGGATACCGCCAATGCTGCCGCCAACCGCCATCGCAATCGGCGTGGTGACGGATTTGGGTAATATTGACGCTGCAATTTCCGGTGTCGCGCCCATCAGCAGCGCCACGGCGGTACCGGAAAACATCGCCACCATGCTGCCGATAAAGCAGATAGTAATAATCGATTTCCAGCGGGCGCGAATCTGGTGTAACTGCTCATAGAGCGGAAACGCCAGCGCCACGACGGCGGGTTGCAGCAGATCGTTAAGGATTTTACTGCCCTGGAAATAGTGGTCATAGGGAGTGCCCGTGACCAGCAGGATCGGGATGATCACCACCATCGCCACCAGCAGTGGGTTGAGCAGCGGCAGCTTGAAACGTGCGGCGAGTTTACGCGCGGCGAAAAACACCGCCAGCGTCAGCGGTAACGACCACCAGATATACGTCATCATTCTTTCTGACCTTTTTGTCCTGCCACTTTACGCTCGCCGTGCACCAGATGGGTGCTCCAGCTCACCACCAAAAAGACGATAAGTGTGCTCACCGCACAAGAAACAACAATCGGGCCGAACTGCGCGCGCAGCAGGTCGTAATACTGCATCACGCCTACGCCAATAGGCACGAACAGCAGCGCCATGTAACGGATCAAAATAAAGCAACCGGGGTTTACCCATTTGGCGGGCAGAATTTGCAGCGCCAGCAGCACGAACATAATCAGCATGCCGATAATGCTGCCAGGAATGGCAATCGGCAGCAGGGATGAAACAAAAATGCCTGCGTAGAGACAAGCGTAAATAAGCACAAACGCACGAAGATACTGCCAGATAATATTCAATGAGTTACTCATGGTGAAAGCCCTTGTCGAAACGCATTCATCATACAATTAAAGCGAAAAACGTGCTACTGATCACATCATGAATTGTGAGCATACCAAACATTCCATTCAGGAACGTTATGCATTCCCACAAGATTTACCGCATGATGTAGCCCAAAGTGTAGTGAAGAAAGGCACTTTCCACGCCTGAACAGAGACGCTACTATGGCGCCTCTTTTTTATGGGGCGAGATATGCGTGTATTACTGGCGCCGATGGAAGGCGTGCTCGATTCGCTGGTGCGCGAGCTGCTGACTGAGGTTAACGATTATGATTTGTGCATCACCGAATTCTTGCGCGTGGTGGATCAACGCCTGCCGGTAAAATCCTTCTATAAAATCTGCCCGGAACTGCATCGTCAAAGCCGCACGCCTTCCGGTACGCTGGTGCGTATTCAACTCTTAGGGCAATATCCGCAGTGGCTGGCGGAAAATGCCGCGCGCGCGGTTGAGCTGGGCTCCTGGGGTGTTGATCTCAACTGCGGTTGCCCGTCGAAGCTGGTCAACGGCAGCGGCGGCGGCGCGACGTTGCTCAAAGATCCTGAGCTTATCTACCGTGGCGCAAAAGCGATGCGTGAAGCGGTGCCGTCACATCTGCCGGTGACGGTAAAAGTGCGTCTTGGCTGGGACAGCCCCGCTCGGGCGTTTGAAATTGCCGATGCGGTACAGCAGGCCGGTGCCAGCGAACTGGCAGTCCACGGGCGCACCAAAGAAGAGGGCTACAAAGCGGAGTGCATTAACTGGCA
This sequence comes from Kosakonia pseudosacchari, assembly GCF_015167415.1. NCBI lineage: Bacteria > Pseudomonadati > Pseudomonadota > Gammaproteobacteria > Enterobacterales > Enterobacteriaceae > Kosakonia > Kosakonia pseudosacchari. The sequence continues at coordinate 3,198,253 of NZ_CP063425.1, read as the reverse complement.
CGCCATCGGTGAGATCCGCAAGCGGTTAACGATCCCGGTGATTGCCAATGGCGAGATCTGGGACTGGAAAAGTGCGCAGGATTGTATGGCGGCCACCGGCTGCGATGCGGTGATGATTGGTCGCGGTGCGCTGAATGTGCCGAATCTTAGCCGGGTGGTGAAGTACAACGAACCGCGTATGCCGTGGCCGGAGGTTGTCGAATTGCTGGCGAAATATTCGCGGCTGGAAAAGCAGGGCGATACCGGTTTGTATCATGTTGCGCGCATCAAACAGTGGCTCGGTTATTTACGTAAAGAATATCTTGAGGCCAGCGAACTGTTTACCGAGATCCGCGCCTATAAAAATTCCGACGATATCGCGCAAGCGATCGCCCGCCAGCGTAGCCGCGTTGGCGTCTAACACGCGCCGATTACAACATTTATTAACTGAATATATCGTATGATGGCGATCACATTTCACTGGCTGTCTCGTTGTTCGCTCTGATAAAGCTGGTTTAAAGTGCGGGCGTGGATTGTTACTGCGCAAGCAGGCGAAACCTGATCATCTGGCAACTGCCGGAGGTCAGGTTTTTTTGTTTCCGGGGTCGGAATGAATATCGCCAAAATATTAAACAATAACGTCGTGGTGGTGCTGGACGAGCAGCAGCGCGAACAAGTGGTGATGGGCAGGGGAATTGCCTTCCAGAAACGCCCCGGCGACCAGCTTGATGAGCGCTGCATCGAAAAAGTGTTCGCCCTGCAAAGCGATGAACTGGTGCGGCGTCTTGGCGAGCTTCTTAGTCAGATCCCGCTGGAGGTGATGACCGCCTGCGATCGCATTATTGAACTTGCCAAAGAGCGGCTCGGGAAGTTGCAGGAGAGCCTCTACATCACGCTGACCGACCACTGTTTTTTTGCCATTGAGCGGCAGAAAAAGGGCGCGGTGGTGCGCAATGTGCTGTTGTGGGAGATAAAACGCCTCTACCCGAAAGAGTTTGAACTGGGTCAGCAGGCGCGGGCGATCCTCGCGAAACGCCTTGGCGTGGAGCTGCCGGAAGATGAGGCGGGGTTTATTGCCCTGCATCTGGTGACGGCGCAACTGAACAGCGAAATGCCTGAAGTGATGCATATCACTAAGGTGATGCAGGAAATTTTGCATATCGTGAAGTACCAGTTGAAGCTGGAATACGATGAAGAGTCGCTGAGCTATCACCGTTTTGTCACGCACCTGAAGTTCTTCTCCCAGCGCATGCTGAGCCGCACGGTGGTGGAAGACGACGATGTGTCGCTCCACCAGGCGGTGAAAGAGAACTACCGGCTGGCCTGGCAGTGTGCGGAAAAAGTGGCGCGTCACCTGGTAAGCAATTATCAGCGCTCGCTGACCACAGAAGAGATTATGTTCCTCGCTATTCATATTGAGCGGGTACGCAAAGAACGGCGCTAACGCGCTTTACGGATTGTTACTGCAAGCATAATGCAGGCAAAACCTGAGTCCGACACCGCGAGGTGCCGGTCTCAGGTTTTTTTTTACTCAGTCAACGCCTCCGGGCATGAAGTAAGGAACGCAGCATGGAATATCAAGCGCTGGCAAAAGAGATCCTCAGCCACGTAGGCGGCAAAGAGAACATCACAAGCCTGGTGCACTGCGCCACGCGGTTGCGCTTTAAACTTAAAGAGATGAAAAAAGCCGATGCCGAAGGCTTAAAAGCCAACCCCGGCGTGATTATGGTGGTGGAAAGCGGCGGCCAGTTTCAGGTGGTGATTGGTAACCACGTTCATGATGTCTGGCAAGCAGTGCGTAACGAAGCGGGCTTAACAGACGATACGCCCGTGGCGGCAGGCGATGATAAAGGCAGTCTGTTTGGCCGCATCATTGATATCATTTCCGGCATTTTCACCCCTTTTATCGGCATTCTTGCGGCGTCCGGTATCCTTAAAGGTTTACTGGCGCTGGCGGTCGTATGTGGCTGGCTCACGACCACCAGCGGCACGTACAAAATCTGGTTCGCCGCCAGCGACGCGCTCTTTTTCTTCTTCCCGCTGATCCTCGGTTACACCGCCGGGAAAAAATTTGGCGGCAACCCGTTTATTACGATGGCGATTGGCGGCGCGTTAACGCACCCATTAATGATAAGTGCCTTTGAAGCCGGCCAGGCGAGCGGAGCGGTGAGCGAAACCTTCCTGGGTATGCCGGTCACCTTCATCAATTACAGCGGGTCGGTGATCCCCATTATTCTGGCTGCGTGGGTTAGCTGCTGGCTGGAAAAGCAGGGCAACCGCTTTCTGCACGCGTCGATTAAGAACTTCTTCACACCGCTGTTTTGCATTGCCATTACCGTGCCGCTGACATTTCTGGTGATTGGCCCGATCGCCACCTGGCTTAGCCAGATGCTGGCGCATGGCTACCAGGCGGTTTACACGCTGGCACCGTGGCTGGCGGGCGCGGCGCTCGGCGCGCTGTGGCAGGTTTGTGTGATTTTTGGTCTGCACTGGGGGCTGGTGCCGTTAATGATCAACAACCTGGCGGTGTTCGGCCAGGACACCATGCTGCCTGTCCTGCTGCCTGCGGTATTAGGCCAGGTGGGAGCAACGCTGGGGATCTTCCTGCGTACCCGCGATGGCCGACAGAAAATGCTGGCAGGCTCCGCCATCGCCGCCGGTATTTTTGGTATTACCGAACCGGCGGTCTACGGTTTAACGCTGCCGCTGCGTCGTCCGTTTATTTTCGGTTGTGTCGCCGGGGCGATGGGCGGCGCGATTGTTGGCTTCAGCAACAGCCATGTTTACTCCTTCGGTTTTGCCAATGTCTTTACGCTGGCGCAGATGATCCCGCCGGGCGGCGTTGACGCCACGCTGTGGGGCGGCATTGTCGGGTGTGTTGTAGCGCTGGTGCTCTCCTGCGTATTGACGTTTGTTGCCGGTCTGCCGGCAACGACCGTTGCCGCAGAGCCGGTTGACGTTGTCCCGGCAACGGCCAGCGCGGTCCTCGCGCCGATGAACGGTAGCGTGCTGGCGCTCGACCAGGTGCCGGACACCACTTTCGCCAGCGGTTTGCTGGGGGAAGGGGTGGCGATTATTCCGGCCGATGGTCGGGTGGTGGCGCCGTTTGCCGGTGAAGTAGCTTCGTTGTTTGAAACCAAACACGCTATAGGCCTGCTCGGCGATAACGGCATTGAAGTGCTTATCCACGTCGGTATCGACACGGTGAAACTCGACGGGAAGCCCTTCACCGCCCATGTGCAGGTGGGTGACAAAGTGAAAGCCGGCGATCTGCTGCTGGAGTTCGATCGCGAGGCGATTATCGCCGCCGGATTCGATCTCGCCACGCCCATTATCATCAGTAACAGCGACAGCTTCGGTGGCGTTCACACCGTGGCCTCCCGTTCAGTTCAGGCCGGTATGCCGCTGCTTGCGGTTGCGGGTTAATCAAAGGAGAAAGAGATGAAAGCATTTCCGAAAGCGTTCTTATGGGGGGGCGCACTCGCGGCCAATCAGGTGGAGGGCGCGTATCTTGAAGGTGGGAAAGGTCTTTCGACCTCTGATGTACAGCCAAAAGGCGTGTTTGGCGATGTTGTCGAACGTGTGCCGGGTGACAGCGCCCTGAAAGATGTGGCGATCGATTTCTATCACCGCTACCCGGAAGACATCGCCCTGTTTGCCGAGATGGGGTTTCGCTGCCTGCGAGTGTCGATAGCCTGGACGCGCATCTTCCCCAACGGGGATGAGCCCGCGCCGAACGAAGCCGGCCTGGCATTTTACGACAAGCTGTTTGATGAGCTGGCAAAACATGGCATCACGCCGCTGGTCACGCTCTCCCACTATGAGATGCCATGGGGGCTGGTAAAGCAGTACGGCGGCTGGGGCAACCGCAAAACCATCGCGTTTTTCGAACGTTATGCGCGCGCGGTGTTCACCCGCTATGCCAGCAAAGTGAAACTGTGGCTGACCTTTAATGAGATCAACATGTCGCTGCACGCGCCGATGACCGGCGTAGGTCTGCCGGAAACCAGCAGCAAAGCGGAGGTGTACCAGGCCATTCATCACCAACTGGTGGCGAGTGCGCTGGCGGTAAAAGCCTGCCACGAGATTGTCTCTGACAGCAAAATCGGCAACATGTTGCTGGGCGGTTTGATGTATCCGCTGAGCTGTAAACCGGAAGATGTGCTGGAAGCGCTCCAGCAGAACCGTAGCTGGGAATTTTTTGGCGATGTACAGTGCCGTGGCGCCTATCCGGGCTATATGCTGTGCTATTTCCGCGACAACGGCATTCGCATCGATATCACCGATGCTGACCGTGACGCGCTGAAATCGACTATCGATTTTATCTCTTTTAGCTACTACATGACCGGTTGTGTCACTACTGATGAAGAGCTGAACCAGAAAGCGCGCGGCAATATTCTCAGCATGGTGCAGAACCCGCATCTGGCAAGCTCTGAGTGGGGCTGGCAGATTGACCCGATTGGCCTGCGCACACTGCTTAATATGTTGTGGGATCGCTGGCAGAAGCCGCTGTTCATCGTTGAAAACGGTCTGGGCGCGAAAGACAAGGTGGAAGCGGACGGCAGCATTAACGACGATTACCGCATTGTTTATCTTAACGATCATCTGGTGCAGGTGCGCGAAGCGATTGACGATGGCGTGGAGGTGATGGGCTACACCAGTTGGGGGCCGATTGATCTGGTCAGCGCCTCCAAAGCGGAGATCTCTAAGCGTTACGGCTTCATTTATGTCGATCGCGATGATAATGGCAACGGCACCCTTGCACGCAGCCGTAAGAAAAGTTTTTACTGGTATCGCGATGTCATCGCCAGCAATGGCGAGAGTCTGAAATAACACCCGCTCTGCCCGCGTTGAGCGGGCAGAGGCGTCAGTTAAGGCGTTTAGCGATAAACGCTTTCAGCCACATTACCGCCGGATCGCTGCTGTGGCGCTGATGCCACAGCATTGCCAGCTCAATTGGCTGCACATCCAGCGGCAGCGGGCTGCTCGCAAACCCGCGCGTGCGCTGCCACTCCTGCGCCAGGCCTGCCGGTACGGTTGCCAGTGCGGGCATGGTCTCCAGTAACCCCGGCAGGGCGGCGAAATGCGGCGTGGTGTAGTAGATGCGGCGCTGATGGCCGGTTTTTGCCAGCAGCGTGTCGAAGTGGCTGCTGGTGGCTTCCCGGTAGCTGACCATTAAGTGCGGCTGCGCGGCAAAAGTGTCGATATCCAGCGGTGCGCTCAACGCCAGCTGTTGCGGATGCCAGAGCGTGATAAACGGCATGGTGGTCAGCACCTCGCGCTCCAGCCAGCGCGGTCCGGCCTCGGCGACGCTTATCGCCATATCCATCTCGCCGCCTTCCAGCCGACCTGCGTCGCTGAAGGGATCGCTGGCCACCACATTCAGGCGCATGCCAGGCGCGGCCTGTTGCAACGCCGGGATCAGCTTCGGCATCAGCCACATTTCCACCCAGTCCGCCATCCCGAGCGTCAGCGTAACGGTTGCCGTTTGCGGATCAAATGCCGTTTGCTGAAACAGCGCGCTTTGCAACTGCTCCAGCAGCGGTAGCAGTTCTGTGTGCAGCTCCACGGCGCGGGCGGTGGGCTGCATTTTATGGCCGCTACGAATAAACAACGGATCGTCAAACAAGGTACGCAGACGCGACAGCACACCGCTTACCGCCGGTTGACCCAGATGCAGCTTATCCGCTGCGGCGGAAACGCTCTGTTCGCGAAACAGCACCGCAAAGGCGATCAATAAATTAAGATCGATTTTGCGGAAATCATTCTCTTTGATAGTCATTATTACTCCAATCAATTGGAGTGATAGTAGCCGTTGCCGGATACTGGCGCAATGAAAACGACTGGAGAAGAGTATGAAACATTATCCACTTCTGTTGGCGCTGGCGACGGCGGGGTTGAGTTTTGGCGCTATTGCCGCCACACCGCTCTCAACACACCAGCCGCAAGCGCCGGGTTTTTACCGCATGGCGATGGGCGACTGGCAAATCACCGCCGTTTCCGATGGCACCGTAGCGGTTCCGTTCGACAAACTGTTGACCCATATCACCCCGGAGCAGTTGCAGGAACGGATGGCGCAGGCCAGTTTACCCGTCAATGCCGAAACCTCGATCAACGCCTTTGTGATTAACACCGGTAAGCAGCTCATTCTGGTGGATGCCGGTGCCGGGCAGTTGTTTGGTGACGCGGGCGGTCATCTGCCGGAAAACCTGCGGGCGGCGGGCATTGATCCGGCGACCATCGATACGGTGCTGTTGACGCATATCCATGCCGATCACTCCGGCGGCGTGCAGCGCGACGGCAAACCGGTATTTGCGAATGCCACCGTGCGGGTCGATCAGCGTGATGTCGATTTCTGGCTCAACCCGGCACATGAAAAAGAGGTAGAAGAGGGGCAGCGCCATACTTTTGCGGAGTCCGAACGCTCGCTGCGCCCGGTTATCGATGCCGGTAAGCTCAGCCCCTTCCGTGCGCCAACGCAAATTATCCCCGGCATTGAAGCGATCCCGGCCCCGGGACACACGCCAGGCAGCGTCATTTACCGCGTCACTCACGGCGGTAAGACGCTGATGCTGTGGGGCGATATTATTCACGCGCACCCGGTGCAACTCCCCCAGCCGGAAGTGGCGATCCATTTCGATGTTAATCAGCAGCAAGCGGTAACAACCCGTGAAAAGGTGCTGGCGCAGGTCGCGCGTGAAGGCGACTGGGTGGCCGCGGCGCATATTGCTTTCCCGGGTATCGGTAAAGTGATGAAAGCGGACAACGGTTATCGCTGGGTGCCGGTGAATTACAGCGCTAAGGGGAATTAATCAGCAAAGCCGGGTAGCGGGAGCTACCCGGCGACACAGTTAGAAGATCATCTTAAATACGCCAGTGACCACCAGCAGACCAATCAGAAAGATAATCAGGATTGCCCAAAGCAGTATCTTCATCATTTTCTTCGTCCTTTTTATATGCAGGTAGTTAAAAGCGTAGGCAATCTCACGCAGTTGTGCCTTTTTCCTATACTTACCTGTCTATTTGTTAACCAGAGGACGACCTATGCCTGTAACCAAAGTTGCGATTGTGACCGCCGCCGATTCCGGGATTGGCCGACAGTGTGCGCTGATGCTGGCGGAACAGGGGTTTGATATCGGCATTACCTGGCATTCGGACGAAAAGGGCGCGAAAGAGGCTGCTTTGCATGTTGAGGCGCTTGGACGGCGGGCGGAAACCATCCACCTCGATCTCAGCCAGTTGCCGGAAGGGGCGCAGGCGATTGAGACGTTGATTTCCCGCTTCGGGCGCATTGACGTGCTGGTGAATAACGCCGGGGCGATGAGCAAAACCCCGTTTCTTGATATGAAATTTGAGGACTGGCGCAGCATTTTTACCGTCGATGTCGACGGCGCGTTTCTCTGCTCGCAAATCGCCGCCAGGCACATGGTGCAGCAGGGGCAGGGCGGGCGCATTATTAATATCACCTCGGTGCATGAGCATACGCCGTTACCGGACGCCAGTGCCTATACCGCCGCCAAACACGCGCTCGGCGGGTTAACCAAATCGATGGCGCTGGAACTGGTGGATCACAACATCCTGGTCAACGCCGTCGCGCCGGGGGCAATAGCCACGCCGATGAACAACATGCGCGATGAAGATGCAAAACCGGGTTCGTTGCCCATTGTTCCGCTGACAAGACCGGGCACCACCAAAGAGATCGCCAGCATGGTTGCCTGGCTCTGTTCAGAACATGCCAGCTACACCACCGGACAATCGTTGATTATTGATGGCGGTTTTATGCTGGCTAACCCGCAGTTCAAACCGAAAACGGCTTAGTCGTTCGCCGCGTTGCGCTGGCGTTTTTTCCGCCGATGATGAAACCACCAGCGCAGCGCCACCACCAGCACGATGGCGAGAATCAGCCAGATCCAGCGTTTAACATGCTGGTCGAACTGGTGCAGCCACGGGCCAATCACTTCCCCGCCTACGTAACCGAGCGTGGTAAACAGCAGTGCCCAGACGATGGCACCCACGATGTTGAGCGGCAGAAAGATTTTCGGTCGTAAACGGCTGGTGCCAATCAACAGTGGGCCAATAATACGAAAGCCGTACATAAAACGTGAACCGATAACAAACAGGTAGGGATGGCGGCGGATGAGCGACTGCGCCTGGTGGATTTTTTCCCGGTGGCGGGAGAAGCGGCGCAGGATTTTCGTGCCGTAGCGTCTGCCGAGCAGATAGAGCAACTGATCGCCGATCATGCCGCCCAGCGCCACGGATATCACCACCAGCCAGAACCGTAATAGCCCCTGGTGCGCGGCGACACCGCCCAGCAGGGTAATTGTCTCTCCTTCAGCCACACTACCAATCACCAGCGCGGCGTAGCCGTACTGGCTAATCAGATGATTGATATCCATTGTTTTTATGTCCTCCCGGTAAAACGCTTTTAAGCATACACCCGATATCGCGCCTTCGCCGGAATGACGCCGTTTCGTTGTCGCGCCATTTTTGTTGTTGTACAAAAAATAATCGTAATAGTGAATTATACTGACAGTGTCGATGTTCGGGCTTTCAGCGAGGGGGCGTTATGAACCATGTCTGGGGACTCTTTTCCCATCCCGATCGTGAAATGCAGGTTATTAAGGGCGAAAACGAGACAATTTCGCATCATTACACTCACCATGTATTAATCATGGCGGCCATTCCGGTTGTCTGCGCGTTTATTGGGACGACGCAAATCGGCTGGAATTTTGGTGAAAACAGTGTGGTGACGCTGTCATTGTTTACCGGTTTCTATCTGGCGGTGCTGTTTTATGCGTTGATGCTGGCAGGCGTGGCGGTGATGGGGCGCGTGATCTGGTGGATGGCGCGTAGCTTGCCGCAGCGGCCCTCATTAGGGCGCTGCATGGTGTTCGCCGGTTATGTGGCGACGCCGCTGTTTCTCAGTGGGATTGTGGCGCTCTATCCGCTGGTGTGGCTTTGCGCGCTGGTGGGGACGGTGGCGCTGTTTTACACCGGTTACTTGCTGTATGTCGGTATCCCAACCTTCCTGAATATCAATAAAGAAGAGGGCTTAAGTTTCTCAAGCTCGACGCTGGCGATCGGGGTGCTGGTACTCGAAGTGCTGCTGGCGCTGACGGTGATCCTGTGGGGTTACGGTTACCGCTTGTTCTAAACCTGTTGCGTTGCTGGCGTAAATGTCGGCAACGCAATCTCTCGCAACGATTATCCTCTGGCGGCAACCCTGCGTGGCGGCTATTATGCCAAAGCCAGCTCTGTTATTGCTCCGGCTGACAGAAGCGGTGTGCGTAATAACGTGCGTGAATAATTTTCAGAAGTCTCACCATGCAGAAATTTCGAGTTTCCTTATTAAGCCTGGCGTTAATACTGGCTGCGCCCGTGGCGCCGTTTGCCGTCGCGAAAACCACAGCGGCGACCACCGCCGCACAACCTGAAATCGCTTCAGGTAGCGCGATGATTGTCGATCTGCAAACCAATCAGGTTATCTACTCCAGCCACCCTGATCTGGTGCGTCCTATTGCTTCCATTACCAAGCTGATGACAGCGATGGTGGTGCTGGATGCGCACCTGCCGCTGGATGAGAAACTCAAAGTGGATATCAGCCAGACGCCGGAGATGAAAGGGATTTACTCTCGCGTGCGCCTCAATAGCGAAATCAGCCGTAAAGATATGCTGCTGCTGGCGCTGATGTCTTCGGAAAACCGCGCGGCGGCGAGTCTCGCGCACCACTATCCGGGCGGTTATAACGCCTTTATCGCGGCGATGAACGCCAAAGCGAAAGCGCTGGGCATGACTAATACCCATTATGTTGAACCGACCGGCCTGTCAATTCACAACGTCTCGACCGCCCGCGACCTGAGCAAGCTGTTAATTGCCACCAAACAGTATCCGCTGATTGGTCAGCTCAGCACCACGCGTGAAGAGATGGCCACCTTCGCCAACCCGGCTTATACACTGCCGTTTCGCAATACTAACCACCTGGTGTACCGCGATAACTGGAACATTCAGTTGACGAAAACCGGCTTTACCAATGCGGCAGGACACTGCCTGGTGATGCGCACCGTGATTAACAACAAACCGGTAGCGCTGGTGGTGATGGATGCGTTTGGCAAATTTACCCACTTTGCCGATGCCAGTCGTTTGCGCACCTGGATTGAAACCGGCAAAGTGCAGCCGGTTCCGGCTTCTGCATTAAGCTATAAGCGCCAGAAAGCGGCGCAGATGGCACAAAACCCTTCTGCGGGTGAGCAGACCGCGCAAAACGATTAATTACTCCGGCAGCGTCCAGTCACCGTCGTTGAGTGGACGCTGCATGATCAGCGTATCCCGCCAGTCGCCTTTCTTGTAACCGACGCTTCGCAACTGCCCGGCAATCTCAAACCCGTGCTTTTTATGCAGCCGCAGCGAACCGGAATTGTTGTTGCCATCGCCAATCACCGCAATCAGTTGCCGCCACGGGCCTTCTTCGCAACGTGCGATCAATGCGCTCATCAACGTGCTGCCAATACCACGCCCGGTCATGCTGGCATCCACATAAATGGACTCTTCGAGCGTGTAACGATAGGCCTCGCGCGGACGGTAATAACCGGCATAGCAATAGCCGACCACGATGCCGTGATAGAGCGCCACCATCCACGGCAAACCCTCTTTCGCGATGCGATTCATGCGGCTGCGCATTTCATCAATAGTAGGTGGGACTTCTTCAAAGGAGGCCCGGCCGTGCAGAACATGCCAGGCGTAAAGCGAAGCGATGGCGTGAACGTCGTCAGGGCAGGCGTCGCGCACTACCACCGCAGGACCGGATAAGATATCGACAGCTGACATAACGGGTGTGCTCCTTCAAAGCAGGCGGCCATAGAAACGTTTCTCTGGCGCTGTTCGCTACTCTATTACGAAAGGAGCACACAATACAGCCCGTCGCCGGGTTATTTCATCGCCGTTGACGATGCATTATCTGTCGCCGATTCTTCCTGCCAGAACTTACGCTTGCTGGTTTTACCGATGCCGGGGTTCATGCTGTTTGTCGGGTCGTTTCCTTTATAAAAACGTTTTAACGGTTCAGCGGCTTCATACAGATGCCCGACGTTATGCTCGGCCGGATATTGCGCGCCACGCTGGCGTAACAGTTCCAGCATTTGCGCTTTCAGCGCATGGGCATCCACGCCTTTTTTCACAATGTAATCCTGGTGGAAAACATGGCACATAAAGTGGCCGTAATAGAGTTTATGCACCAGCTGGCTGTCGATTTCCGGCGGCAGATGCTCAAACCAGTCGCTGTCATTGCGGCGCAGCGCGATATCCAGCGCCAGAATATCCTCCACTTCATCGGCATGAACGGCCTGGTAGCGGATCGCCGCACCGGCGGCGGCAAAGCGGTGTAAAAACGCTTTGCTCCCCTCTTCAGGAGTGCAAACGAAGAAATCCCCCTCGGCACTGGCAAAGTACGTTTTCAGCCAGTTTTCTGCTTCCGCAATGCCATCGCCGGACATTTTCAGTAGCAAGTGGTGCTCATATTTATCGCGCCATTCTTTCATGCGCGGCGGCAGGTGAGACGGGAAAAAGCCACTGATTTTTTGCAATGAGCGGTCAATAAAATGCGGCTTAAACACCGCCGCCTTTTCCAGTAGCGCTTCGGTGCGGCCTTTCATGGTGAAGAAGAACGGCATTTTGTCGGTGCCGAGTTTATCGATCATCAGGAAGGTGTCTTTACCGTAGCGTTCGGCGATATCGTAAATATCGCGATGCATATACTCACCGGCGACCGGCAGGTGTTCGAAGTTCGCCAGAATATGACGGCGGATCTCCGCCAGCACTGCCGTTTGATTGGTACCGATGTAGAACACTTGCTGGCGCGTTTCGGCCGGGAAGGTATCCAGACGCACGGCGAACACCGCCAGTTTGCCCGCACAGCCGGACGCTTCGAACAAGCGCTGCGGGTCGGCGTTGTAACGCGCCGGCGTGTCGGCATCGACATCGCGCACGCGGGTGACGTAATCATGATCGTGGCCGTGGCGCTGGTCGTGCAGCACGTCGCTATCGCTCACACGATCGTCATCGAGCTTGCTTAAAATCTGCTCCGGCGTTTCCCCCAGCGAAATCCCTAAATGGTTTACCAGCACCAGTTTGCCCTGCTCATCGATACGCGCGAACAGCGACATTTCGGTGTAGGCCGGGCCGCGTTGCACCAGCGAACCGCCGGAGTTATTGCAGATCCCGCCGATGACCGACGCGCCAATGCAGGAGGAGCCGATCACCGAATGCGGCTCGCGGCCCAGCGGTTTAAGCGCTTTTTCCAGCGAATAGAGCGTCGTACCCGGGTAGGCAAGCACCTGTTCGCCGTTATCCAGCAGGTGCAGCTTATCAAGGCGCAGGGTGCTGATAATCACGATTTCCCGGTCATAATCATTGCCGTTTGGCGTCGATCCTTCCGTCAGCCCGGTGTTGGCCGCCTGCATCAGAATAATTTTATCGGCGTTAACACAGGCCTGCAGAACGCGCCATAATTCGACCAGCGAGCCGGGGAAAACCACCGCCAGCGCATCGCCCTGTCCAGAGCGAAAGCCTTTACGATAGCGGGCCGTTTTGGCCGGGTCGGTAAGCAGGTGAGAAGCGCCAACCAGCCGTTTGAGTTCGCTGATAAAGGCGTTGTTTGGATGTGACATTATCCACTCCTTGTGGCTAATCATTGTTCAAGACATTTCATTCTTCGGGCCGTCTTTTATTGGCGTTGGCACCCGGAAGCTTATCTCAGTAAGCGTCATAAGAATGTGAACCTGCCGCTTTGGCGCGTTATGCATGATGACGTGTAAAGTGCGCATTAATGGTAGTCCCGTAAAACCAAACGGGGGAGCGAATTCGCATAAAAATCAGAGTCCCACTCTGCAACACGTGCCAGGATTATGGCACACTGCGTTTCTTTCGCGGCCAGTGACCGCGGTTATGGGTGAAAAACAAGAGAGTAAACGACATGAAATGGCTATGTTCTGTAGGTGTCGCTGTGAGCCTCGCGCTGCAACCAGCGCTGGCTCAGGAGATGTTCGGCAACCATCCGCTGACGCCAGAAGCAAGGGATGCGTTTGTCACTGAGTTGCTCAAGAAAATGACGGTCGATGAAAAAATCGGCCAGTTGCGTTTAATCAGCGTCGGGCCGGATAACCCAAAAGAAGCCATTCGCGACATGATCAAAGCAAGCCAGGTCGGCGCGATTTTTAACACCGTCACCCGGCAGGATATTCGCGCCATGCAGGATCAGGCGATGCAGCTTAGTCGTCTGAAAATCCCTCTGTTTTTCGCCTATGACGTGGTACACGGCCAGCGTACCGTCTTCCCGATTAGCCTCGGTCTTGCTTCCAGTTTTAACCTTGATGCGGTGAAAACGGTGGGCCGCGTTTCTGCCTATGAGGCGGCGGATGACGGCCTGAATATGACCTGGGCGCCAATGGTCGATGTCTCGCGCGATCCGCGCTGGGGCCGCGTTTCTGAAGGGTTTGGCGAAGATACGTACCTGACCGCTGAAATGGGTCGCACCATGGTAGAAGCGATGCAGGGCAAAAGCCCGGCGGATCGCTACGCGGTCATGACCAGCGTGAAACACTTCGCCGCTTATGGCGCGGTTGAAGGCGGTAAAGAGTACAACACCGTTGATATGAGCCCGCAGCGCCTGTTCAACGACTATATGCCGCCGTACAAAGCCGCGCTGGACGCTGGCAGCGGCGGCGTCATGGTGGCGCTGAACTCGCTCAACGGCACGCCGGCGTCATCTGACTCGTGGTTGCTGAAAGATCTGCTGCGTGACGAATGGGGCTTTAAAGGCATCACCATTTCCGATCACGGGGCGATTAAAGAGCTGATAAAACACGGCACCGCCGCCGACCCGGAAGACGCCGTGCGCGTGGCGCTGAAGTCCGGCATCAACATGAGTATGAGCGATGAGTACTACAGCAAATACCTGCCGGGCCTGGTGAAATCCGGCAAAGTGACGATGGCGGAACTTGATGATGCCACCCGCCACGTACTGAATGTGAAGTACGATATGGGGCTGTTTAACGATCCGTACAGCCACCTGGGGCCGAAGGAGAGCGACCCGAAAGACACCAATGCCGAAAGTCGTCTGCACCGCAAAGAAGCGCGTGAAGTGGCGCGCGAAAGTATGGTGCTGCTGAAAAACCGTCTGGAAACGCTGCCGCTGAAAAAATCGGGCACCGTGGCGGTGGTGGGCCCGCTGGCCGACAGCAAACGCGATTCAATGGGCAGTTGGTCTGCGGCTGGTGTCGCCGATCAGTCCGTTACCGTGCTGACCGGTATCCGCAACGCGCTGGCCGGTAAAGGTGAAGTGGTGTATGCCAAAGGGGCAAACATCACCAATGACAAGGATATCGTTAATTTTCTCAATCTCTATGAACCGGCGGTAGTGGTTGATCCGCGCTCGCCCAAAGAGATGATTGATGAAGCGGTCGCTGCGGCGAAAAAATCCGACGTGGTTGTTGCGGTTGTCGGTGAAGCACAGGGCATGGCGCATGAAGCCTCCAGCCGTACCGATATCACCATTCCGCAGAGCCAGCGCGATTTGATTGCCGCGCTGAAAGCCACCGGCAAACCGCTGGTGCTGGTGCTGATGAATGGTCGTCCGCTGGCGCTGGTGAAAGAGGATCAGCAAGCCGACGCCATTCTGGAAACCTGGTTTGCCGGCACCGAAGGCGGCAACGCCATTGCCGATATTCTGTTTGGTGATTACAACCCGTCCGGCAAACTGCCGATGTCTTTCCCGCGCTCGGTTGGTCAGATCCCGGTTTATTACAGCCACCTGAACACCGGACGCCCGTATGACGCCGATAAACCGAACAAATATACCTCCCGCTACTTCGACGAAGCGAACGGCCCGCTCTATCCGTTTGGTTATGGCCTGAGCTACACCACCTTTAAAGTCTCTGACGTGAAGATGTCTGCGCCGTCGATGACGCGCACCGGCAAAGTGACCGCCAGCGTTGAGGTGACCAACACCGGCAAGCGAGAAGGCGAAACGGTTATCCAGATGTATTTGCAGGATGTCACCGCGTCAATGAGCCGTCCGGTAAAACAACTGCGCGGCTTTGATAAGGTGAATCTGAAACCGGGCGAAACCCAAACCGTTAGCTTCCCGATCGATATTAATGCGCTGAAATTCTGGAACCAGCGCATGAAATATGACGCGGAGCCGGGCAAATTCAACGTCTTTATCGGCGTTGATTCCGCGCGCGTGAATCAGGGCGCTTTCGAACTGCGTTAACCTTTCCCAGGCCGGGAAACCGGCCTGATTTTCCTCGCTATATCTTATTCCTTTATCGTTTAGGGCTCTCAGGCGACAAAGCGGCTATTTTTCGGCTACGCTCTTTTCTCAAGCTGCTGAAAAAGGCGGTAAAAAATGAGGGAAGTACAATGACAATCATGAAAAAGATTGCGTGCTCAATAGGGTTGATGGCCGCCGTGAGCCTCCCGCTGCAGGCGGCGGAGCCGGTAAAGGTCGGTTCTAAAATTGATACCGAAGGGGCGCTGCTGGGCAATATCATTTTGCAGGTTCTGGAAAGTCATGGCGTAAAAACAGTCAATAAAGTGCAACTCGGCACCACGCCAGTGGTGCGCGGCGCGATCACCTCTGGTGAGCTGGACATTTATCCGGAGTACACCGGTAACGGTGCGTTCTTCTTTAAAGATGAGAACGATGCGGCGTGGAAAAACGCGCAGCAGGGCTACGAGAAAGTCAAAAAGCTGGATGCCGAAAAAAATAAGCTGGTCTGGCTAACCCCCGCCCCGGCGAACAACACCTGGACGATTGCGGTGCGTCAGGATGTGGCGCAGAAAAACAAACTTAACTCGCTTGAGGATCTGAGCCGCTACCTGAAGCAGGGCGGTGAATTTAAGCTCGCCGCTTCGGCTGAATTCATTGAGCGCACCGATGCGCTGCCCGCGTTTGAAAAAGCCTACGACTTTAAGCTGAAACAGGATCAATTGTTGTCGCTGGCCGGTGGCGATACGGCGGTCACCATCAAAGCAGCAGCGCAGCAAACCTCCGGCGTCAATGCGGCGATGGCCTACGGTACGGATGGACCGGTGGCAGCGCTGGGGCTGCAGACCCTGAGCGATCCGAAAGGGGTGCAGCCCATCTATGCGCCAACGCCAGTGGTTCGCGAATCTGTGCTGAAAGCCTACCCGGAACTGGATACGTGGCTAAAACCGGTCTTTGCCAGCCTGGATGAGAAAACGCTGCAAAAACTCAACGCCAGTATTGCGGTGGAAGGGCTGGATGCGAAGAAAGTCGCGGCTGACTACCTGAAAGAAAAAGGCCTGGTGAAATAATTACCCCTATGGATGTTTCGATACGCTGCCATAACCGTGTGTTGTTGCTGTTGGCGGTACTGGGCGGGTTGGCGGCGTGGCTGCCGTTTGTGAACTATGCGCCAAACCGGCTGGTCTCCGGCGAAAGCCGCGCCTTATGGCAGCTTTTTTCCGCGCTCTGGTTACTGGCACCCGCGATATTACTGGCGATGAGTTTTCTGCCCGGTCGCGGTGCGCAGGTGGCAACGTTGCTGTTCACCGAAGTGCTGTTCTGCCTGCTGATATGGAGCGCGGGCAGGGCGGCGACCGATCTCGTGCAAACGGGCAGCCCGCTGGCGCGCACATCACCCGGCAGCGGGTTATGGCTGTGGCTGGCACTGACGCTTTTGGCCTGTAGCGATGCGATTCGCCGCGTGGTGGTAAACCCCGTGTGGCGCTGGTTGCTGCATGCGCAGGTGTGGTGCTTTCCTCTCTATTTATTACTCAGCGGCGCGCTGGATAATCTCTCACTGCTACGCGAATACACCAATCGCCAGGATGTGTTCAACGATGCGCTGGCGCAGCATTTAACGCTGTTGTTTGGCACGCTGTTGCCTGCGCTGGTGTTCGGCTTCGCCGTCGGGTTGTGGTGCTATCGTCATCCTTCCCGGCAGGGACCGGTATTCGCTCTGCTCAACGTCATTCAAACCATTCCTTCGGTGGCGCTATTCGGCTTACTGATAGCCCCGCTTGCCGGGCTGGTACAGCAATTTCCTGAGCTTGGTCGTTTTGGCATTGCCGGAACCGGCCTGACACCGGCACTGATTGCGCTCATTCTCTATGCCTTACTGCCGCTGGTGCGCGGCGTGGTCGCCGGATTAAACCAGGTATCGCAGGAGGTGCTGGAAAGCGCCGAAGCGATGGGCATGAGCGCGCGTCAGCGTTTCTGGCAGGTGCGCGTGCCGCTGGCGCTTCCGCTGCTGCTGCGCAGCCTGCGGGTGGTGGCGGTGCAAACGGTCGGGATGGCGGTGATTGCCGCATTGATCGGCGCGGGCGGGTTTGGTGCGCTGGTCTTTCAGGGGCTGCTTAGCAGCGCGCTGGATCTGGTGTTGCTGGGCGTCATTCCGGTTATCGCGATGGCGGTGATCGTTGATGCGTTATTTGCGTTAGGGATAGCGCTGCTGAAGGTGAAACATCATGATTGAATTTAATAATGTCAGTAAAACCTTTGCCGGTCAGCCCGCGGTTAGCCATCTCGATTTGCAGGTTAAAACTGGCGCGTTTTCGGTGTTGATTGGCACCTCGGGTTCCGGAAAATCCACCACCCTGAAGATGATTAACCGGCTGGTGGAGCATGACGAAGGCACAATTACCTTTGCCGGGGTAGATATCCGCTCGCTGCCGGTGCTGGAGCTGCGCCGTCGCATGGGGTATGCCATTCAGTCGATTGGATTATTTCCTCACTGGACGGTGGCGCAGAACATTGCCACCGTGCTGCAACTGCAAAAATGGTCGCGCGCGAAGCGCGACGCGCGGGTTGATGAACTGATGGCCTTGCTTGGGCTGGAGTCTTCCCTGCGCGAGCGTTTTCCCCATCAGCTTTCCGGCGGTCAGCAGCAGCGTGTGGGCGTTGCCCGTGCGCTTGCCGCCGATCCGGAAGTCCTGCTAATGGATGAACCTTTCGGCGCGCTTGATCCCGTGACACGCGCGGCGTTACAGCAGGAGATGGTGCGTATTCACCGCCTGCTTGGGCGCACCATTGTGCTGGTGACGCATGATATTGACGAAGCGTTGCAACTGGCCGATCACCTGGTGTTGATGGATGGTGGCAAGGTGGTACAGCAGGGCACGCCGTTATCGATGCTGACCGCGCCGCGTAACGATTTCGTGCGCGAGTTTTTTGGCCGCAGCGAGCTTGGCGTGCGGCTGCTCTCATTGCGTCAGGTGAGCGGATATCTGCGCAGTGAACGCGTTGATGTCGGTGAACCGCTTCAGGCAGCGATGACGCTGCGTGAAGCGCTCTCGGCGTTTGTCGCCCAGCAGTGCGAGGTGTTGCCGGTGAATAATGCGCAGGGGCAGCCCTGCGGCAGTCTGCATTTTCGCGATTTGCTGCGTGTGGAGGCCGCCTGTGAAGATCCTGCGTGATCCGCTACTGTGGCTGATGGTGCTGTTTATTGCGCTGCTGGTCTGGTTGCCGCACAGCGCGGCGCTGTTTAGTTCGTTCTTTCCGCAACTGCCGCGCCCGGTCTATTTGCAGGAGAGTTTTGTTTCGCTTACCGTCGCCCATTTCTCGCTGGTCGCGGTTTCCAGCGTGATAGCGATTGTGCTGGGCGTTGGCGCAGGCATTGCGGTCACGCGTTCTGCCGGGCGGGAGTTTCGCCCGCTGGCGGAAACCATTGCCGCCGTGGGGCAAACTTTTCCCCCGGTGGCGGTGCTGGCGATTGCCGTGCCGGTAATGGGCTTTGGTAAACAACCGGCGATTATTGCGCTGGTACTGTATGGCGTATTGCCGATTTTACAGGGGACGCTGGCGGGGATCGCCTCGGTGCCGGAAAGCGTGCAAAGTGTGGCGAAAGGCATGGGTATGAGCACGTGGCAGCGGTTGTTAAAAGTCGAATTACCACTCGCCGCACCGCTGATTATCGCCGGGGTGCGCACGTCGGTGATTATAAATATCGGCACCGCCACCATCGCTTCCACGGTGGGTGCAAGTACGCTGGGGACGCCAATCATCATTGGCCTGAGCGGTTTTAATACGGCTTATGTGGTGCAGGGGGCGGTGCTGGTGGCGCTGGCAGCGATTATTGTCGATCGGGGATTTGAACGGCTGGCGCAGCGGCTCAACCGACACCGCCACGCACAATAAACGAATAACCGGCGAGCATGACGCCACCAATTCCGCCGATAGCCATCAGCAAAAAGATAGCGATAACAAGGATTTTACCAGACTTCATTTTATGCTCCTTCTGAATCAGGCTGGCATTATAAAGGCAAGTTGAGTTGTTAATAAAACATTAAATGCCGAGCAACCAGACGCTGTGTCCCGCGTCGCGCCATGCCAGCATCTGCTGTTGCTGCGATTCACCCGGCGTTTCGCCGCACCACACCAGCAGTGTCCGGCCGGGAAACATCTCCGGGCGCAGCTGGGGCAGGGCGTGCGCCAGAATATCCACCCGCCATCCCTGCTGGCTTGCCATCCAGCCCTCCAGCCACAGCCGCGTGGTGTCCTGCACATTCCAGCCAACCACCAGCGCGTCTTTGCCCGGTTTTTTACGCGCAGATGTCAGGCAGCCGGAAATGTAATTGATAAGGATGCCGTCAAGCAGGCTCAGCATCGCCAGCAGGGCGGGCTGCTGAGTTTGTAGCCGCAATCGTAAAGGGATGAGCAGATGCGTTGTCAGCGCCTGCGCAGGATAGTCTCGCCCGTGCTCTTTGATCCACTGATGCAGACGATGCGGGTCACCCTGTTGCAGGTATTGCAGAGCGGTTTCTTGCTGGGCGCGCCAGCCATCATGCGTCTCAGCCAGCGCCGGAGAGAGCAGCTTTTGCACTTTGCTGACCTGCACGCCGGTCTCTATCCAGCGTTTGATCTCCCGAATGCGGTCAATGTCCTCTTCGGTAAATAACCGGTGGCCGCCATCCGTACGCTGGGGTTGTAATAGTCCATAACGTCGCTGCCAGGCCCGCAGCGTCACGGGGTTGATGTCGCATAACAACGCCACTTCACCGATTGTGTAAAGCGCCATGGTGTTACCCTCGCCAGCCGACTCCCTGTATAACTGTAGCCGCTGCCGTCTGGCACAGGATGCGCAGCCGCAAAATTGCGCAAAATGTGTGCGAACGGTTAATCACTCTGGCTTACTTTGTGATGCGGAGCACGATTTTGTATTTTTTTGCAGCGCTTCAAAGAAACATCTGAAAACACCCTGTATGTTACGCGCTTTGGTTGATGTGGTGTTGCGGGTATGTACGAGTTCAATCTGGTGTTGCTGCTGCTTCAGCAGATGTGTGTGTTTCTGGTTATCGCCTGGTTGATGAGCAAAACGCGGCTGTTTATTCCGCTGATGCAGGTGACCGTGCGCTTACCGCATAAGCTGCTGTGCTATGTCACCTTCTCCATTTTTTGCATTCTCGGCACCTATTTCGGCCTGCATATCGAAGATTCTATCGCCAACACGCGCGCGATTGGCGCGGTGATGGGCGGTCTGCTCGGCGGCCCGTTAGTGGGCGGTCTCGTCGGGTTAACCGGCGGTATTCACCGCTATTCGATGGGCGGCATGACCGCGCTGAGCTGCATGCTCTCTACGTTTGTTGAAGGGTTGCTCGGCGGCCTGGTGCACCGCGCGCTCATCAAACGCGGGCGCACCGATCTGGTGTTCAGCCCGTTTACCGCCGGGGCGGTGACCTGCGTGGCGGAACTGATCCAGATGCTGATTATCCTGCTTATCGCCCGTCCGTTTGATAGCGCCTTGCACCTGGTGCAGAGCATTGCTGCGCCGATGATGGTGACTAACACCGTGGGCGCGGCGCTGTTTATGCGCATCCTGCTCGATAAGCGCGCAATGTTTGAAAAGTATACGTCGGCGTTTTCCGCCACCGCGCTGAAAGTGGCTGCGTCGACGGAAGGGTTTCTGCGCCAGGGCTTTAACGAAGAGAACAGCATGAAGGTGGCGCTGGTGCTCTATAAGGAGCTCGATATTGGGGCGGTGGCGATAACCGACAGGGAAAAACTGCTGGCCTTCACCGGTATCGGTGATGATCACCATCTGCCGGGGCGACCTATCTCATCGGTCTGGACGCAGCGCGCCATTGAAACCGGGGAAGTGGTTTATGCCGATGGCAACGAAGTGCCCTACAAATGTTCGCTCCACCCGCAATGTAAACTCGGCTCAACGCTGGTGATCCCGCTGCGTGGCGAAAACCAGCGCGTTGTGGGCACGATCAAATTGTATGAAGCGAAAAACCGCCTGTTCAGCTCCATCAACCGCACGCTGGGCGAGGGGATTGCCCAACTGCTTTCGGCGCAGATCCTTGCCGGGCAGTATGAGCGGCAAAAGGCGCTGCTTACCCAGTCGGAAATCAAGCTGCTGCATGCGCAGGTAAACCCGCATTTCCTGTTTAATGCCCTGAACACGCTAAAAGCGGTGATCCGCCGCGACAGCGATCAGGCCGGGCTGCTGGTGCAATATCTCTCCACGTTCTTTCGTAAAAATTTAAAACGGCCGTCGGAAGTAGTGACGCTGGCGGACGAAATTGAACATGTAAACGCCTACCTGCAAATTGAAAAAGCACGTTTTCAGTCGCGCTTGCAGGTGCAGTTGCATGTGCCGGAGGCGTTATCGCACCTGCAACTTCCGGCATTTACCCTGCAACCGATCGTGGAAAATGCTATCAAACATGGCACATCGCACCTGCTGGGCGTGGGTGAGATTGTGATTAACGCCAGCCAGGACGGACGGCATCTGGTGCTGGACATTGAAGACAATGCCGGTTTGTACCAGCCGAAAACCGACGCCAGTGGATTAGGGATGAGCCTGGTGGATAAGCGCCTGCGCGCGCGTTTCGGCGATGAGTGCGGCATTACCATTGCCTGCGAGCCGGATCTGTTTACCCGCATTACCTTACGACTCCCGCTGGAGGAACACGCATGTTAAAAGTGCTGATTGTTGATGATGAACCGCTGGCCCGGGAAAACCTGCGTATTCTGCTCCAGGAAGAGAGCGACATTGAGATTGTTGGCGAGTGCGGCAACGCCGTCGAAGCGATTGGCGCGGTACATAAACTGCGCCCGGATGTGCTGTTTCTTGATATCCAGATGCCGCGCATTAGCGGGCTGGAGATGGTCGGCATGCTCGATCCGGGCAACCGACCGTATGTGGTTTTTCTGACGGCGTTTGATGAATACGCAGTGCAGGCGTTTGAAGAACACGCGTTCGATTATCTGCTTAAACCGATCGAAGCTCGCCGCCTGGAGAAAACCCTCAGCCGTCTGCGTCTTGAGCGAAACGTGCAGGATATGTCGGTGTTGCCGGAAAACCAGGAAGCGCTGAAATTCATTCCCTGTACCGGGCATAGCCGCATCTGGTTATTGCAGATGGACGAAGTGGCATTTGTCAGTAGCCGCATGAGCGGCGTGTATGTGACCAGCCAGGAGGGCAAAGAGGGGTTTACTGAGCTGACACTGCGCACGCTGGAGAGCCGTACGCCGCTGGTACGTTGCCACCGCCAGTACCTGGTTAATATGGCGCATCTTAAAGAGATCCGCCTTGAAGATAACGGCCAGGCGGAATTACTGCTGCGCGATGGCCTGACGGTGCCGGTGAGTCGACGTTATCTGAAAAATTTAAAAGAGGCGTTGGGGTTGTAAATTCCTGTGCGATGCCTACACTGCGCGCTGGTTCATCATTTCCGGAAACAAATATGCTTAATAACGATATCCTGCGCAGCGTGCGTTACACCCTGCAAGCTGATAATACCGCGCTGGTGCGCATTCTGGCGCTGGCAGACACGGTAGTGACCGTTGAACAACTGGCACCCTGGCTGCGCAAAGAAGATGAGGAAGGTTATAAGCCGTGCCCGGATATTGTGTTGTCTGCGTTTCTGAATGGCCTTATCTATGAAAAGCGTGGCAAAGATGAAACCGCACCGCCGCTGGTGGCCGAACGTAAGCTGAATAACAACATCGTGCTGAAAAAGCTGCGCATCGCCTTCTCGTTAAAGACTGACGATATTCTGGCCATTCTGACTGCCCAGCAGTTTCGCATCTCTATGCCGGAAATTACCGCCATGATGCGCGCGCCGGATCATAAGAACTTCCGCGAATGCGGCGATCAGGTGATGCGTTATTTTTTGCGTGGTCTGGCGGTACGCGAGCAAAAACCGAAGGGTAAAACCGAAGCGGAATAATCAACTATCCTTCAGGCTGCATCGCTGTGGTTTAGCGCCGCCAGCAACGCGCAGCCTGAAGGAGAATATGACTTACTGGACTTCTTTAAAGCCGCGTGATTTCAGCAGCTCTTCTGATTTCTTCATGCTGATTTTGCCATTGACCGTGCCGGTAAACTCGGAACCTTGCAGATTGTTCAGCGCAGCAAAATCGACCTCGTTGTAATCCACATCCAGCGTCTCCTGGGCGTAGGTTTCCTGATAATCCACGCTCTCTTTGATCCCTTTAATGCTCTGGTATTTTTTGCTGATCGGATCCAGAACCTTCATGGCTTCCTCTTTGTTTTTCGCGCCAATTGAGGAGTATTCAATTTTGTTTTTCGCCGTCTGGCGCTCGACCTGGTCACCTTTGTAGTAATAGGTGAGCGTCACTTCTGTGCCCGCTTGTGCGAAGCTAAACGTTTTGCTCTGCTCTTTTTCACCACAGCCGCTCAGGCCAATAAGTAAAGCGACAGAAAAAAGTGCGGCGATGAGTTTACTCAATTTCACGATAATCCCCTGTTTTCCATGTGAGGTAATGTTTGGTAATGCAAAATTGAGTATAGAAAAAGGCGCTGAATTCAGCGCCTTATTTTTTTACTTCACTTGCTGGCCTGCTTTTGCGCCGCTATCGGGGCTTAACAGGAAGATATCTTTCCCGCCAGGGCCGGCGGCCATCACCATCCCTTCGGAGATACCAAAGCGCATTTTGCGCGGCGCGAGGTTCGCGACCATTACCGTCAGGCGACCAATCAGCGCGCTCGGGTCCGGGTAAGCGGAACGAATACCGGAGAAGACATTGCGTTTTTCGCCATCCAGATCCAGCGTCAGGCGCAGCAGCTTGTCGGAACCGTCGACAAACTCGGCGTTTTCAATCAGCGCCACGCGCAGATCGACTTTCGCGAAATCATCAAAGCTGATGGTCTCCTGAATCGGGTTATCCGCCAGCTCACCAGTGACCGGTGCGGCAGCCGCTTTCACTTCCTCTTTTGACGCTTCCACCAGCGCTTCCACCTGTTTCATTTCGATACGGTTATACAACGCTTTGAAGGCGTTAACTTTGTGGCCGAGCAGCGGCTGGTTGATGGCATCCCACTCAAGCGTGGTGTTGAGGAACGCTTCGGTGCGCTCCGCCAGCGACGGCAGAACCGGCTTCAGCCACGTCATCAGCACGCGGAACATGTTCAGCCCCATGGTGCAAATAGCTTGCAGATCGGCGTCGCGGCCCTCCTGTTTCGCCACCACCCACGGTGCTTGTTCGTCAACGTAGCGGTTCGCCACATCGGCCAGCGCCATAATTTCGCGCACCGCTTTGCCGAACTCACGGCTCTCCCACGCCTCGCTAATGGTCACTGCCGCGTCGGTAAAGGTTTTGTACAGCGCCGGATCGGCAAGCTCTGCTGCCAGTACGCCATCAAAACGTTTATTGATAAAACCAGCGTTACGCGAGGCGAGGTTGACCACTTTGTTAACGATGTCGGCATTCACGCGCTGAATGAAATCTTCGAGGTTAAGATCGATATCATCAATGCGCGAAGAGAGCTTCGCCGCGTAGTAGTAACGCAGGCTGTCGGCGTCGAAATGGTTCAGCCAGGTGCTGGCTTTGATAAACGTACCGCGCGATTTGGACATCTTTGCGCCGTTCACTGTCACATAACCATGCACGAACAGGTTGGTCGGCTTGCGGAAGTTGCTGCCTTCCAGCATCGCCGGCCAGAACAGGCTGTGGAAGTAAACAATGTCTTTACCGATAAAGTGATACAGCTCGGCAGTGGACTCTTTTTTCCAGTATTCGTCGAAGCTGCTGGTATCGCCGCGCTTGTCGCACAGGTTTTTGAATGAACCCATGTAGCCGATTGGCGCATCCAGCCAGACGTAGAAGTATTTGCCCGGCGCGTTAGGGATTTCGAAACCGAAATAGGGCGCATCGCGGGAGATATCCCACTGCTGTAAGCCGGATTCGAACCACTCCTGCATTTTGTTCGCCACCTGCTCCTGCAGCGCGCCGCTGCGCGTCCACGCCTGCAACATTTCGCTGAATGACGGCAGATCGAAGAAGAAGTGCTCGGAATCACGCATTACCGGCGTCGCGCCGGAAACCACCGACTTCGGCTCAATCAACTCGGTCGGGCTGTAGGTTGCGCCGCACACTTCGCAGTTATCGCCGTATTGATCCGGTGATTTACATTTCGGGCAGGTGCCTTTCACAAAACGATCCGGCAGGAACATGCCTTTTTCCGGATCGTAAAGCTGAGAGATCGTGCGGTTTTTAATAAAACCGTTCTCTTTCAGGCGGGTGTAGATAAGCTCCGACAACTCACGGTTCTCATCGCTGTGCGTCGAGTGGTAGTTGTCGTAGCTGATGTTAAAGCCAGCAAAATCGGTCTGATGCTCCTGACTCATGTCCGCAATCATCTGCTCCGGAGTGATCCCCAGTTGCTGCGCTTTCAGCATGATCGGCGTGCCGTGGGCATCGTCCGCACAGATGAAGTTGACCTCGTGGCCGCGCATTCGCTGGTAACGGACCCAGACATCAGCCTGGATGTGCTCCAGCATATGGCCGAGGTGGATGGAGCCGTTGGCGTACGGCAGCGCGCACGTTACCAGAATTTTCTTCGCGACTTGAGTCATAGTAGGCATTACATCTTCTTGAGAAAAAGGGGCATAAATATTACCAAAAAGGTAAATATTGCGCCACGCGAGAAGGGCTTTTGCAGCGTTTTAATCCCTACATCAACCTTTTTGGTAAAGATCGCTGCCCCTGTACCTGGAGTTTTAAGCACGTTTCAATCCATAGATGAATACATGAGTAATAATTACGCCATGCGTTAACGGCATTTATCCGTAAATGAATAATTGTTGCCCGTGGGGTAAACTTGCTGGCTACAATGTCGTTTTCAGAACAACTACAAAGGAGTCGGGATGAGTTCGCAATCCCAGGCCAAATCCCCGGAAGCGTTACGCGCGATTGTCACCGGGACGCTGGCCGATTTTCAGCATCCAACCCTGAAACACAATCTCACCGCGCTTAAAGCGGTGCACCATGTCGCATGGCTGGATGATACCCTGCATGTTGAACTGCTGATGCCGTTCGTCTGGCGCAGTGCGTTTGAAGAGTTAAAAGCCCAGTGCAGCGCCGAATTGCTGCGTCTGACCGGCGCGCGCGCCATCGACTGGAAGCTGTCGCACAACATCGCCACCTTAAAACGTGTGAAGAACCAGCCGGGCGTCAACGGTGTGAAAAACATTATTGCCGTCAGTTCCGGCAAGGGCGGGGTGGGGAAATCCTCCACGGCGGTCAACCTGGCGCTGGCGCTGGCGGCGGAAGGGGCGAAAGTCGGCATTCTCGACGCCGATATTTATGGCCCGTCGATCCCGGTAATGCTCGGTGCGGAACATGAGCGTCCAACCTCGCCGGACGGCACGCATATGGCGCCGATTATCGCCCACGGCCTGGCGACCAACTCGATTGGTTATCTGGTAACCGACGATAACGCTATGGTGTGGCGCGGTCCGATGGCCAGCAAAGCGCTGCTGCAACTGTTGCAGGAGTCCATGTGGCCGGATCTCGATTACCTGGTGCTGGATATGCCGCCTGGCACCGGTGATATTCAGCTGACGCTGGCGCAGAACATTCCGGTGACCGGCGCGCTGGTGGTGACCACGCCGCAGGATATCGCGCTGATTGACGCCAAAAAAGGCATCGTCATGTTCGAGAAAGTGGAAGTGCCGGTGCTCGGTATTGTTGAAAACATGAGCATGCACATTTGCAGCAACTGCGGTCATCACGAACCGATTTTCGGCACCGGTGGTGCGGAAAAACTGGCTGAGCAGTATCACACTGAGTTGTTGGGTCAGATGCCGCTGCACATTTCGCTGCGTGAAGATCTGGATAAAGGTACGCCGACAGTGGTGAGCCGCCCGGACAGCGAATTTACCGCTATCTACCGTCAACTTGCCGGGCGCGTAGCCGCGCAGCTCTACTGGCAGGGCGAAGTCATTCCTGGCGATATCGCATTTCGCGCAGTGTAAGTCAGCAAACCTCTCCCGTCCGGGAGAGGTTTTTCACTTCTTCAGATAGTGCATCAGCACGTAATCCCCTTCCGGCGAAACGCCCTGTGCTTCGATATGCCAGCCGTGGTGCTGATAAAACGCCAGTGCGGTTTTGTTCTGCAACAAGCATTTCAGCGCGCCGGTGCTGGTAAAGGTAGATTGCGCATGTTTGAGCAGTGCGCTGCCGACGCCTTTGCCCTGAAAGGCCGGGTCGACAAACAGGTTGTGCAGGAAGTTGTCGTTTTCGTACACCGAGGCGAACCCCAGCCGGTGGCCATCCTCTTCAGCGACCCAGATGGTCTCATCGAGCGTGGCGGCGTCAAAATCCTCCAGCCGCCAGTCGCTACCATCAAGCCAATGCCAGCTCGCTTTGCGGGCGTGTAAAAAAAGGGTACGTAAAAACGGTCTGTCACTTTCCTGCCAGCGGCGAATAATCATTCAGTTCCTGGTTTAGCGATGGTAAAAGATGTCGCCGTTATAGGCTTTGAGGATTTTGCCTTCGGCATCAGTAATAAGCACATAGTTGCCGCCCATGTAGGTCCAGTGGCTACCGGCTTCAGGGGCGGGCAGGTTACGCAGTTGCCACTGTTTAATGTTGTACTCTTCGCTGCGGTACATTTCTGGAACCGTGTCGCCAATGGTGAATTTCGTAAAGTCGGCGACGAACTCATTAATTTCGTAAGATTGCGCCCCGCTAGCGCCTGGCGTCGCGGTTTGCGGTGCGGCAAAGGCCGTCGTGGCGGTTGCCAACAGCGCGCCCAGAAGCATCATTTTTGTTTTACTCATACTCTCTCCAGGTTGTTCTTATCCATTTCACGCGGTTGCATAAATAGCACGCCATCATTGCCGTTAACGGACAACGGAGCAACCACCAAAAATAACGCTTTGGTAAAAAGTGTAAGCAAACCCAGGGAGGAGCAGGAAAAGCGGACGGCGATTTTCGCTATCCGCTTGTAACCTTTAAGAATAATCCTGGCGAGTATTAGCCAGCAAACCCTTCCAGTACGATTTTCCCGACCGCCCGCTGGCTTTCCAGCAGCGCATGGGCTTTACGCAGGTTCGCGGCATTGATCGCGCCAAAATGCTCGCCAAGCGTGGTTCTTAACACCCCTTCATCGATCAACTGCGCCACGCGGGAGAGCAACTGGTGCTGGGCAATCATATCCTCGGTGGTGAACATTGAACGGGTAAACATAAACTCCCAGTGCAGTGAAATGCTTTTCACCTTCAGCGGCAGCGCATCCAGGCTGTGCGGATCGTCAATCAGCGCCAGTTTACCCTGCGGTTTCAGGGCGTTAATCAACTGCTGATAATGCTCTTCGGTATTATTGAGGCTGGCGACATGCGACACCTGTTTGATACCAATGCGCGCCAGCTCTTCGGTCAGCGGTTTGCTGTGGTCAATCACATAGTGCGCGCCCAGCTCTTTTACCCACTGCTGGCTGGTGGGGCGGGATGCCGTACCAATCACCGTTAAGCGGGTTAACTTACGTGCCAGCTGCGTCATGATCGAGCCTACGCCGCCCGCCGCGCCAACAATCAGCAGCACATCATTTTCGTTGCCGCCTTCTTTGATACCCAGACGGTCGAATAACAGCTCCCAGGCGGTAATGGCGGTTAAGGGCAGGGCGGCGGCGGCCGCGTTATCCAGCGTTTTCGGTTTGCGCGCGGCGATGCGTTCGTCCACCAACTGGAATTCGCTGTTGCTGCCAGGGCGGGTTAGCGCACCGGCGTACCACACTTCATCGCCCGGCTGGAACAACGTTACCGCTTCTCCCACGGCAGTCACCACGCCAACGGCATCCCAGCCCAGCACGCGCGGTGCATCGGCGTTAAAACCGGCGCGCACTTTGGTATCCACAGGGTTGACGGAAACGGCTTTCACTTCCACCAGCAAGTCGTGGCCGCTGGCGGTCGGTTGCGGCAGTTCAATGTCGGTAAGAAAATCCAGATTGCTGCCGTTCTGCGCGGCGCGGGTAATAGCGATAGCTTTCATCATGGCTCCGTTAATGCGTTTTTGCTGTCGATGCAGATAAGGGTAGTCAAAGCTTATCTGATGAAAAACACGCAAAACGGAGCAGCACTTATCCTTGATGAGTGAAAATCAATTTATCTGCGCGTCCGGAGAGTCCGGGTTTGGCACCGGAATATCGGCGCTGACACGCAAATCCTGATCGTCAAAAATCATGCAGTGGCGGCTATCAAAAGCGAGGGTAATTTTCTGCCACGGGCGGAAATGGACATCCCCCGGCAACAAAATTTTAATGTTGTCATGGCCGTAACACTGACCAAACAGGTAAGTGTTATTCCCCAGCCGTTCCACCACTTCACACTGAAACTCCAGCGGCGTGCCGCGCGTGACATCCGTGGAGAGATGTTCCGGTCGAATGCCGAGCGTGATCGACGCACCAGGCTCCAGCCGCGAGGTGTCAATACCGAGCGTTAATTGATGCCCCTGCGCCAGCGTGATAGTCACTTCGCCGGGTTGCCAGGCGTTAACGGTTGCCGGCAGGAAGTTCATCTTCGGCGAGCCGATAAACCCGGCGACAAACTTGTTTTTCGGGTTGTAGTAGAGCGACATCGGCGAGCCCATTTGCTCGACATTGCCGTAGTTCATCACCACGATTTTATCCGCCAGCGTCATCGCTTCCACCTGGTCGTGGGTGACATATACCATGGTGGTTTTCAGCTCCTGATGCAGGCGCGCAATGTGCAGGCGCATCTCAACGCGCAATTCGGCGTCGAGGTTTGACAGCGGTTCGTCGAACATAAATACGCGCGGGTTACGGACAATCGCACGACCAATAGCGACACGCTGGCGCTGACCGCCAGAGAGCTGTTTCGGTTTTCGGTCCAGTAGATGGCTCAGTTGCAGGGTTTTCGCCACCATCTCTACCTGGCGGCGGATCTCCTCTTTCGGCACTTTGTTCACTTTCAGCCCGTAGCCCATGTTTTCCGCCACGGTCATATGCGGATAGAGCGCGTAAGACTGGAACACCATCGACACGCCGCGATGGGCTGGCGCCACATCGTTCATCACCTCGTCGCCAATCAACACTTCGCCTTCGCTGACCTCTTCCAGACCAGCAATCATGCGCAACATGGTGGATTTGCCGCAGCCGGAAGGGCCGACAAATACCGCGAATTCGCCATCGTCAATCGACAAATTGACATTATTCAGCGTCACCGTGTCGCCAAACCGTTTGGTGACATTCCTCAGTCGTATATTGGACATCAACGTTCCCCGAATGTAGTAGCCGTTATTTGCCGTTTATGCCGTGTTCTGAGTGTTTTTGTATTACGTATAACAATCATCTGGCGTTGCTGCTGAACGGCGAAAAATCTTGTTATGACTATAACTTCCAGCGTTTTTGCGCCCTATACTGAATTTTCATTTCTGTAATGCCGGTCACATAACTCACCGTTTATGCTCGTTTTATTAATTAGTAAAGCGTAGCGTATAACAAATTCAATAAGGCGGGTGAATGCGTCTTAAGCCCTGCAATATCAGGTGGTTTGTTTAAAGGGTATCCTGATGTTGCGCCATAGAAACCACAAAATTGTTATACCTTGACATGAGGTTGATAATGAAAAAGAACACACTTACTGCACTGATCCTCTCTGCACTCGCCGTTGGCCAGACGGTTAGCCTGTCGGCGCACGCCGCCACTCAGCAGCTTAATGTCTGGGAAGACATCAAAAAGTCGGTCGGCATTCAGGACGCCGTAAAAGATTTCGAACAAAAGTACGACGTCAAAGTTAACGTGCAGGAGATGCCCTACGCGCAGCAACTGGAAAAATTACGCCTTGATGGGCCAGCCGGAATTGGCCCGGATGTGCTGGTCATTCCCAATGATCAGCTGGGTGGCGCGGTGGTGCAAGGGCTGCTGACCCCCCTGAATCTGGATAAAGAAAAAGTTGACGCCTTTACGCCTGCCTCAATTAACGCCTTTCGTCTGGATAACACTCTGTATGGTGTGCCGAAAGCGGTGGAAACCCTCGTGCTTATCTATAACAAAGAACTGATTGATAAGCCGCTGCAAAGCCTGCCGGAGTGGCTCGACTATTCGAAAAAACAGCGCGCGCAGGACAAATACGGGCTGCTGGCCAAGTTTGACCAGATTTATTACAGCTGGGGTGCCATCGGGCCGGAAGGCGGCTACCTGTTTGGCAAAAACGACAAAGGCGGCTTCAACCCGCAGGATATTGGCCTCAATAAACCGGGCGCGGTGGAAGCCGTCACCTTCCTGAAAAAATTCTATGCTGAAGGCGTGTTTCCCTCCGGCATCCTCGGCGATAACGGCCTGAATGCCATCGATTCGCTGTTTACCGAGAAAAAAGCCGCAGCGGTGATCAACGGCCCGTGGGCATTCCAGCCGTATGAAGCGGCGGGTATCAATTACGGCGTCGCGCCGCTGCCGAACCTGCCGGACGGCAAGCCGATGAGCTCGTTCCTCGGCGTGAAGGGCTATGTCGTTTCAACCTGGAGCAAAGACAAAAAACTCGCGCAGCAATTCATCGAATTTATCAACCAGCCGCAGTACGTGAAAACGCGCTATATCGCCACGCGTGAAATCCCGGCGCAGAAAGCGATGATTGACGATCCGGTTATCAAAAACGACGAAAAAGCCAGCGCGGTAGCGGTGCAGGCGGCGCGTGCGACGGCAATGCCGGGCATTCCGGAGATGGGCGAAGTGTGGGGCCCGGCGAATGCCGCGCTGGAGCTGAGCCTGACCGGCAAACAGGAACCGCAGGCGGCGCTCGATGCGGCCACCAAACAGATCCATATGCAAGTTGAAGCGATGCAGGCCAGTAACCAGTAACCGCGTGTTGTTGCGAAACGGGAGGGACACCTCCCGTTGTTGAAAAGGAGTCGTACGTGATTATCAGTCCCAGCGAAAATTTTGCCAAAACGCGTGGCGCAGGGCGTCATGCGTGGTGCGGGCTGCTGCTGGCCGTTGTGCCGGGTTTTGGTCAGTTTTATCACCGCCAGTGGTTAAAGGGCCTTATCTTCCTGGTGCTGCTTAGCAGCTTTATGGGCATTTTTTACGATTTTCTGCGCGAAGGATTGTGGGGGTTATATACGCTTGGCGAAGAGGTTCCGCGTGATAACTCCATTTTCTTGCTGGCAGAAGGGATTATCAGCGTACTCATCATCGCCTTTGGCGTGATGGTCTATTACCTCTCGCTGCGCGATGCATGGGTAAACGGTAAAAAACGCGACGAGGGAAAACCGCTCAACAGCGTACGCAAACAGTACCAGATGTTGCTCAGCGACGGCTTCCCGTATCTGATGATCACGCCAGGCTTTATTCTGCTGGTGTTCGTGGTGATTTTCCCGATCCTCTTCGGTTTCGCCATCGCCTTCACCAATTACAACCTTTACCACACGCCACCGGCCAAACTGGTGGACTGGGTGGGATTAAAGAACTTCGTTAACATCTTCACCTTGTCGATCTGGCGCTCAACCTTCTTTGATGTCCTGCAATGGACGGTGGTCTGGACGCTGCTGGCCACCACGTTGCAGTGTTCCGTTGGCGTACTGCTGGCGATTCTGGTGAACCAGAAAGATCTGCGTTTTAAGCCGCTGATACGCACCATTTTTATCTTGCCATGGGCGGTGCCGGGGTTTGTCACCATTCTGGTGTTCGCCGGGATGTTTAACGACTCGTTTGGCGTGATTAACAATGCCATTCTCGCCTTCTTCGGCATTGCGCCGAAAGCGTGGCTGACGGATCCGTTCTGGACAAAAACGGCGCTGATCATGATGCAAACCTGGCTCGGCTTCCCGTTTGTCTTCGCCATGACCACCGGCGTGTTGCAGGCCATCCCGGATGATTTGTACGAAGCGGCGAAAATGGATGGCGCGGGGACCTGGACGCGGTTGCGCACCATTACGCTGCCGCTGGTGCTGTACTCGATTGCGCCGATCATCATCACCCAATACACCTTCAACTTTAACAATTTCAACATCATCTATCTGTTTAACAACGGCGGCCCGGCGGTGGCGGGGGCGAACGCGGGGGGAACGGATATCCTGGTGTCGTGGATTTATAAGCTGACGATGTCCTCCTCGCAGTATGCGATTGCGGCGACCATCACCATTTTGCTGTCGATTTTTGTTGTCGGCCTGGCGCTGTGGCAGTTCCGCGCGACCAAATCCTTTAAAAACGACGATATGGCATAAGGGAAGAAAAATGGCTCAATCACAAAGTATCCGCCGCGAGAAGTGGATCCGCCTGACGCTCTCCTGGCTGGTTATCGGGCTAGTATCGCTGATTATCATCTACCCATTGGTATGGACGGTTGGTGCGTCGCTAAACGCCGGTAACAGCCTGCTCAGCACCTCGATAATCCCGGAAAACCTCTCGTTTCAGCACTACGCCGATCTGTTTAACGGTCAGGTCAATTACCTGACCTGGTACTGGAACTCAATGAAGATCAGCCTGCTGACCATGGTGCTGACGCTTATCAGCGTCAGCTTTACCGCCTATGCCTTTTCCCGCTTTCGTTTTAAAGGGCGGCAGAACGGGTTGATGCTGTTCTTGCTGTTGCAGATGATCCCGCAATTTTCGGCGCTGATCGCCATTTTCGTGCTGTCGCAACTGTTGGGCTTAATCAACAGCCATATGGCGCTGGTACTGATTTACGTCGCCGGGATGATCCCGATGAACACCTATCTGATGAAAGGCTATCTCGATGCCATCCCGCGAGATCTGGATGAGTCCGCCCGCATGGACGGCGCGAGTAACTTCCGCATTTTTATTGAGATCATCATGCCGCTGTCGAAACCGATTGTGGCCGTGGTGGCGCTGTTCTCTTTCACCGGGCCGCTGGGCGATTTCATTCTCTCCAGCACCATTTTGCGCACCCCGGACAAATACACGCTGCCGATTGGGCTTTACAACCTGGTGGCGCAAAAAATGGGCGCCAGTTACACCACCTACGCGGCGGGCGCGGTTTTGATCGCCGTTCCGGTGGCCATTCTTTATCTGGCACTGCAAAAATACTTCGTCTCCGGCCTCACCTCCGGCAGCACCAAAGGATAACCACATGAAAAGATTTGCACCCGCTCTGCTTGCTGTCTGTCTTGGTAGTTTGTCCGCCAGCACCTTTGCCGCCGACGCGTTAAAGACGCGCCCTTTTAGCGGTATGCCCGCCGATTTCATCAAAGGCGCGGATATTTCAACGCTGCTCGACGCCGAGAAACACGGGGCGAAGTTTTATAACGAAAATAACCAGCCGCAGGATGCGATCGCCATTCTGAAGGCCAATGGCGTCAACTATGTGCGCTTGCGTTTGTGGGTCGATCCGAAAGATGCGCAGGGCCAGGCCTATGGCGGTGGTAACAACGATTTCGCCAGCACGCTGGCGCTGGCGAAACGAGCCAAAGCGCAGGGTATGAAACTGCTGCTCGATTTCCACTACAGCGATTTCTGGACCGATCCGGGCAAGCAATACAAACCGAAAGCCTGGGAGAAAATGGATTACCCGCAACTGAAAACGGCAATCCATGACTATACCCGCGACACTATCGCCAGCTTTAAGCAGGAGGGTGTACTGCCGGATATGGTGCAAATCGGCAATGAGATCAACGGCGGCATACTGTGGCCGGAAGGCAAAAGCTGGGGGCAGGGCGGCGGTGAGTTTGACCGGCTGGCGGGCTTGCTGAATTCCGCTATCGACGGCCTGAAAGAGAACCTGAACAACGGCGAACAGGTGAAAATCATGCTGCATCTGGCGGAGGGCACCAAGAACGATACCTTCCGCTGGTGGTTTGATGAAATCACCAAACGCAACGTGCCGTTCGATGTCATTGGCCTCTCCATGTACACCTACTGGAACGGACCAATCAGCGCGTTACAGGCCAATATGGACGACATCAGCAAGCGCTACAACAAAGATGTGATTGTGGTGGAAGCGGCTTATGCCTACACGCTGGCGAACTGCGATAACGCGGAAAACAGCTTCCAGGCGAAAGAGGAGAAAGATGGCGGCTACCCCGGCACCGTGCAGGGGCAATATGACTATATCCACGATTTAATGCAGTCGGTCATTAATGTTCAGGGCCATCGCGGCAAAGGTATTTTTTACTGGGAGCCAACCTGGATTGCCATTCCCGGAAATACCTGGGCCACGCAAGCGGGCATGAAATATATCAACGACCAGTGGAAAGAGGGAAATGCCCGCGAAAACCAGGCGTTATTTGATTGCCAGGGGAAAGTGCTGCCATCGGTAAAAGTTTTTAATTAATTTTGGTGTGGTAAATTTCAGGAATTCATTATGAATAAATTTGCGCCTTTAAGCCCGAAGGTCGTCTCGCTATTGCATGGCGCGGACTATAATCCGGAACAGTGGGAAAACTATCCCGATATTATTGATAAAGACATTGCCATGATGCGGCAGGCAAAGTGCAATGTGATGTCCGTCGGAATATTCAGTTGGTCGAAACTCGAACCGCAGGAAGGGGTATTTAATTTCGCCTGGCTGGATGAGGTCATCGATAAATTATATGCCGCCGGTATCCATATATTTCTGGCAACGCCAAGCGGTGCGCGTCCGGCCTGGATGTCGCAAAAATACCCGGAGGTGTTGCGGGTGGGGCGCGATCGCGTCCCGGCTCTGCACGGCGGGCGGCACAATCACTGCATGACCTCGCCGGTGTACCGGGAAAAGACGCTGAAAATCAACACGCTGCTGGCAGAGCGCTATGCGCGCCATCCGGCGGTGCTGGGCTGGCATGTTTCCAATGAATATGGCGGCGAATGCCACTGCGCGTTGTGCCAGGAGAAATTCCGCGGCTGGCTGAAAGCACGTTATCAGACGCTGGAAAACCTCAATCACGCCTGGTGGAGCGATTTCTGGAGCCATACCTACAGCGACTGGTCGCAGATCCAGTCGCCAGCGCCGCAGGGGGAGGTCTCCATTCACGGGCTGAACCTCGACTGGCGGCGTTTTAACACCGCGCAGGTCACCGATTTTTGCCGTCATGAAGTGGCTCCACTGAAAGCCGCTAACGCACAACTGCCGGTGACCACCAACTTTATGGAGTATTTCTACGATTACGACTACTGGCAGCTTGCCGAAGCGATCGATTTTATCTCCTGGGATAGCTACCCAATGTGGCACCGGGATAAAGATGAAACGGCGCTGGCCTGCTACACCGCCATGTATCACGACATGATGCGCACCCTGAAAGGCGGGAAACCGTTTGTGCTGATGGAATCCACGCCGAGCGTCACCAACTGGCAGCCGACCAGCAAGCTGAAAAAGCCGGGAATGCACATTCTCTCCTCGCTGCAGGCGGTGGCGCACGGTGCCGATTCGGTGCAGTACTTCCAGTGGCGTAAAAGTCGCGGGTCGGTCGAGAAGTTCCACGGCGCGGTTATCGATCACGTCGGGCATCTGGATACGCGCGTGGGCCGCGAAGTGTGTGCCCTGGGCGACATACTCAGCAAACTTACGCCGGTTATGGGGTGCCGTACCGATGCCCGCGTGGCGATTATTTTCGATCAGCAGAACCGCTGGGCGCTGGATGACGCCGAAGGGCCGCGCAATAAAGGGCTGGAGTATGAAAAAACCGTTAACGAGCACTATCGACCGTTCTGGGAAAAAGGCATTGCCGTTGACGTGATCAATGCCGATGCCGATCTCAGCCGTTACCAGTTGGTGATTGCGCCGATGCTCTATATGGTGCGCGACGGTTTTGCCGCGCGCGCAGAGGCGTTTGTCGCGGCGGGCGGTCATCTGGTGACCTCCTACTGGAGCGGCGTAGTCAATGAAAGCGATCTCTGTTACCTCGGCGGTTTCCCGGGGCCGCTGCGCAAATTGCTCGGTATCTGGGCAGAAGAGATTGATTGTCTGGACGATAACGAGCGCAATCTGGTACAGGGGCTGGCGGGTAACGAGGCCGGGTTACAGGGGCCGTATCAGGTGCGCCATCTGTGTGAGTTGATCCACACCGAGAGCGCGCAGGCGCTGGCAACCTACCGGGATGATTTCTACGCCGGGCGACCTGCCGTGACGGTCAATCATGTCGGTAAAGGCAAGGCCTGGCACGTTGCCTCACGCAACGATCTCGCCTTCCAGCGTGATTTCTTCGCCAACATTATTGATGAGCTGGCGTTGCCGCGCGCGCTGCAACACGATTTGCCGCCGGGCGTCGTTGCCACGGCGCGTACGGATGGCGAAAGCACCTTTGTCTTTATTCAGAACTTTAGCGCCCAGCAGCAGACGATAACGCTGCCTGGCGGCTATCAGGATTGTCTATCCGGTTCGTCGGTCAGCGGTGCGCTGTCGCTGGCTCCCTGGGATTGCCGGGTAGTAAGCCGTAACGCGTAAGTGAACCTTCCGCGCCTGCCTATTCGGGCAGGCGTTTTTTTATCTGCTGATTATCAGGAGACTATTATGGTGAGCCTTAAATCCTTCCTGCATTACTTTTCTGAACCGAAAAATGCGACCGCAACGCCGATGAGTGAGGGAGAGTTGCAGAAAATCCAGCGGCTGGCGCAAGCCTTTGGCGGAGCACAGAATATTGCGCATGTGGATGCCTGTTTAACCCGTTTACGCGTCACGGTAAACGATCTGGCTGCTGTCGATTCTCAGGCGCTGCAAAACGAAGGGGCGTTAGGCGTGATTATTCTTGGACAAGAAGTTCACGCTATTTTTGGTAAACAATCTGACACGCTGCGTAAATTGCTTGATGAACATTTCTCTTCTCGCTAATAAATAAAAAAAGGGATACCTGCGAGGGTATCCCGAAATAAAACAGTGGCAACTTTGCTCAGTTTGCGGAGATAATGTAAATAATGATGTTACTCGTTAATACATACAACATGGTTCATTATCTTATTGCGACAAAATAGTTTCCCGGTATTGGCGTTTTGAAATAAATCGCCACAGTAAACAAATACAGCCAACAAACAGATAATGTGAAGGGTGAAGTCTATTACCACCAGGCTTCAACCTGAACACCGAAATTCCAGGTGTTATTTTTCGTGCCATCTTCAAATGATTTCCCGTCTTCAGAATCATTTAAATAAGAGGCGAAAAGGCGTAACTCAGGACGCGACATAAATTCCGGGCCATCCGCCAGACCGACAGCGAAAGTATATTTCTCGCCGCTCTGTTTGTAGTGGGTGCCGTTTTTATAATCATCTTTCTGGTAGAAACCGCCGACTTCACCAATCAGGCGCACATAATTGGTGAGCTGATATTGAGCGCGGCCAACCAGCGAAACCAGGCGCGTTTTGTCGGTGTATTCGGTGATGTCGTTGGCAGAACCGTAGGTCAGTACGTGGTTCAGCGAGAACTTATCGGTAATCGGAATAAGACCGGTGTTAATCACGCGATAGCCGCTGGCGTCATTAACGTCGTGCCACATGTCGTACCAGCCGCCGCCCTGCGACACCATGTTCTGCGCCAGCCCTTTGTTGGCGTATTGCAGCACCAGCTTGTTGTAGCCGCCAAACATATCCTGGCTGATTTCACCGGTCACCATCACGCCGTCGTCGGCATCATACAGACCGCCATACGCTTTCTGTTTTTTGGTCGGGTTTGGCATAGCGTAGTCAATGCCGAACTCGGTCCACGCGCCTGACCACGGTTTCCAGCCCGCATAACGCAGGTCGATATAGTTGATGTTGACGTCGTTATCGTTATCCACGCGGTAATCGACATCGTTGGCGTCGCCACGGATCCATGCCACAGACACCGCGCCCGGGCCTACGGTGTAGTTTTCAATACCCGCGCCGGAACCGGAAATGTTCCAGTATTTGGTGTCGATAATGTGCAGATCGTGGCGCTGGTAGTAGCGTTTACCGCCCCAGATCACCGCGTTGGGATCGTTAGGGATAAGCCCTTTGATTTGCAGGTTTAACTGACGCAAACCAAATTGCGCGTCATCACCAATGGTGGTTTCGTTGTCATTGGAGCCGTCGGACACCATGCTGACCATAGTGTCGAGGTAAAAGCTCACGTCGTCTTTTTTATACACTTCCGAGCCCAGTTCAACTTCCCCGTAGGTATCGGATTCGTTACCGAGACGGCCGATCTTGTTTTTCTGCCACTCCACCTGTCCGCCATCGCCCGACACGCCTACGCCACCGCGCAGGTAACCGTGGAAGTCGATAGGCACAGACGAGGCGGCCAGGATGGATGGTGAAGTCAGCGCAGCGGCTAACGCAAGTGTGAGAGTGCGTAGCGTAGTGTTCATATCATTCCTCTTATTGTTTTGTATTACGTTCACATAAACGCTGTCATAAAATGCCTAAATGTAAAAACAGGCAAACTAACGATCGCGAATGTGTGATTAAGTGCAAATAAATCAGCGTTTTTTGTTACAGGTAGCGAATTCCTTCACAATGTTCGCTATTGTGAGCGTGATACTTATTTGACAAGAAAGAGACGAGGAAAAGTGTGGTGAGCGTTTTTTTAGATGTCCCCTGTTACAATCGGCGCATAACAACATAAGGAACCGGACCATGAAGTCTAAAAGTGCGACGCTAGAAGACGTTGCCCGCCATGCGGGTGTCTCCTATCAGACCGTGTCCAGGGTA
This sequence comes from Kosakonia pseudosacchari, assembly GCF_015167415.1. Classification (NCBI taxonomy): domain Bacteria; kingdom Pseudomonadati; phylum Pseudomonadota; class Gammaproteobacteria; order Enterobacterales; family Enterobacteriaceae; genus Kosakonia; species Kosakonia pseudosacchari. Next base: position 3,158,447 of record NZ_CP063425.1, on the reverse strand, counting down.
CTCAACAAATCTGCCAATGTATCCGAAGCCACGCGTCTCAAGGTTGAGAAATCCATAGAGTTATTGCGCTACGTACCCAACAGGCTGGCTCAACAACTGGTCGGTAAGCAGAGCCAGACCATTGGGCTGGTAACCACTTCGCTGGCGCTGCACGCTCCATCGCAGGTGGCGGCGGCGGTAAAACGCTACGCCAACCTTGATGGTTACCAGGTGCTGATCTCGATGATTGATGAGAACGTCAACCATGATATCCAGGCGGCTATCAACGAATTGAAATCACAGCTTGTCGATAAAGTGATCATCAACGTGCCGCTGGAGACCGAACAGGCCCAGCGTATCGCGTCTGACAACGATGATATCGTCTGCCTGTTTCTCGATGTTGATCCTTACAGTTCAGTGTTTAACGTTTCGTTTAACCCGGCAGACGGTACGCGTGCCAGCGTCAAACATCTGTACGATTTGGGGCATCGGGAGATTGCCTTACTGGCCGGGCCGGAGAGTTCTGTCTCCGCGAAGCTGCGCCTGAAAAGCTGGATCGAAACCCTTAACGGCTATGGCCTGAAACCGGTGATGGTGTTTCACGGGAACTGGGATGCGCAGAGTGGTTATGCCGGTGCGCTACAGATGTTGCGCGAAACGCCAAACTTTACCGCCGTGTTGGTCGGCAACGACCAGATGGCGCTGGGCGTATTAAGCGCGTTTCATCAGCACCAGGTGGCGATCCCCGGTGAGAAATCGGTCGTCGGTTATGATGACACCTACGAAAGCTCATTCTTTTACCCGGCGCTGACCACCGTCTCGCTGGATCTCGATTTACAGGGTAAGGAAGCGGTTCGACGACTGCTCGACAGCGGCCACGGCGATGCCACGCGCAGCTCTTCGGTACTGCCCGCGCGGCTCATTGTGCGCCACTCGACGGGGGCACTGCAGGCGCAGGACACCAACCTGCAAGCGATCGCCCAGCAGCTGCAAGCCATTGCGCACAAGTTGTGGAAATGATCGCGCGTTAATGTCATCCGGCATCGGTGCCGGGTGACATCGCCGCACTGATTCACTTTTCAATCCATTATTCCGTGTTTCAGCCATGTTTATATTCGGCCTTGCCCTGAGACTGTATTTATTTTCGGATTTTTAATTTTATTAATTAACACAAAAATAACAGGCAACTTGTTAATATTTCTCACTTCATTGAGCGAAATAAACGGCCAATAAAAAATGCTATTGTCTGGTATCTGTTCAGCGGTTTACTGTTAAGATAATGCTTGCCGGAGGGTTAGTACCGACATTTGGTCTAAATGTAATTAAGCGTTTACTTAACTGAAAAATAGCTGTGGTTTTAGCGGTAACGGTAAGTTGGATATATTTAATATTTAAAATGCCGGGCTTTATTTCCTGTGTAATAGCATTTTATTTTACGTGTTCCATTAATTTATCTTTCACGACTGTGCGCGAGTTGTTCAGTTGGTGTTGCGGTGCGTCTGCATAAGCAGTGGGAACTGCCCGTATTTTATCGGAATAGATTACAGGAGCACTTATTTTTAAATATAAGGAAGTGAGATATGGAAAGGATTGTTAAACCTCATTCAGGGCAGCTAGCACGGCAATTCTCGGCAACGTCGCAACCAGGCATGGCGCCCTATCACTCATCTGATTTAACTAGCCTTCCGAATATAAAAACCACGCTTTCACGGCTTGCCTGCGCGGTCAGAGTCACCTTTCCGGTGTTAATGTTTTTTACCGGCATGCCAGCTGCTGTGGCCGTAAACATTACGCAAAATACACTTTACGATAAGCCAGTTAACGATATTAGTGATGGGCTCACGTTCGATCCGAATAGCGGCCTGGAAATAACCGCTGGAGCCGGTACCGTCAATGTCACTAACAGCGCAGGTCCGTATGCAGTAGCGATGGACAGCGCTTATTTATGGTTACATGGCGGCTCCCTTAATAGCGCAGGCGATCTGCTGTTGAAAGGCCAGTCAAACATTCAGATCGGCGGGGCACAAATTGGTGGTGCCCCCGTTTCGACAAATGGTGAGGGCGGCACACTCACCTTTGGCAACCTTGTGACAGACACCGGTGCTGGTACGTCAACCGCTATTAATATTTATGATGCGCAGTCGGCAATCGTGGCTAACAGCATCAACCTGCAGTCTGAAACAAGCCAGTACGTCCAGACCGGCGGCACGACCACGGTGGCGCATGATATGTCAATTCTGCCCGGTGGTAGCGCGGCGAGTGGCGGGTTATCGATCAGCGGTTCCGCGATTCTCAATGTGGGCGATAATCTCACCGCCAATCTCGCTGGCGGTGTCATGGGGTTGCATATTGCCGATGGCGCAACCGTGAATATTGGCGGCGATTTTACGCTCTCTAATGAGAGCACCCTTTATGATATCAATGCGGTGGCGAATAATGCATTAATTAGCAATGCGGACGTGCATGTTAAAGGCGATATGAACCTTAATGGTACTCATACCGGCGACACGGCGTTGCAAATACATGGCGGTTCTTCCGCGCACCATGTCGTTATTGGCGGGAATATCAATCTCAATGCCTCGGCTGCCGGGAATAATATGCAAACGGTACTCGGTAATAATGCCTGGGTGGATGTGGAAAAGAACATTACGCTTAACAGCGTATCTGGCGCCAATAACACCCTTTATATTGGTAATGCGCTAACTAATGAGCAAAACCATGTTGATGCAACGCGCATTATTATGAGCGGGACGGGCGATAATAAGGTTATTTTTAATAACGCCTTCTCTACGCAATCGAATGATGATGGCTATGTTTTTAATATGCAAATATGGGGTGAGGGCAGTGTTGAATATCAGTCGGGTCATACTACGCTGGGTCTGGAGTCTGATTATAGTGGTGATACGCTAATTAGCGGCGGTTTGGTCACGATTAACCATACGAAAGCGCTGGGATCAAATACGATAACAATTAATACTGACGCCAATGACGCGACGAAAGGGCTGGAAATTGCCGGAATGGATCACTACGCCTTCACTAATAAAATGAGCGGCACGGGTATGACGACGGTTTCAGGCGATGTGATCATTTTTATTAATAAAAATCCGTATGCCGGAACATGGAATATCACCGGGAAAGCAGCAACCAGCAGGGATTTATTATCCAGCGACAATGCCTTTGGCTCAGGGACGATTAATGTCGCTGCGAATGGGGAATTTACTGCGCAAACTGACGCTGCGTTCGAATTTAATAATCATCTGACCGGTGCTGGCGATTTTATCGTCGATAATAATCATAACTCGTTTAATTTTACCGCTGATGTGGGGCGTGATTTTTCCGGTGATGTCTATCTCAGAAATAATGATTTTCTGCTGGATGGGTTCAATACCAGCGCACTCACTCAGGCCACACTGCATGTTGAAAACGGCAACACGACTACCGTCGGCCCGGGCACCCAGTCCATTGGTGGTCTGGCTTTCAACGACGGCACAATGGTATTTGGCGATATCGATTCCCTGCCTTTGGTCGAGGCGACCGGAAATGTGGATGTGTCCGGACGGGGCACTATTCAGATCAGCAACAGCAGCAGCTTGCAAAATGTGTCGCACTCGCCGGATACCAGCAAACCGCTCATGCAACAGGATGAAGCGGGCATCGAATACCAGTTGCTGGAAAGCCAGCAAACCGTGGCCGGCGCTGGCGGTAATTTGCTGCTCGTCGATGAAAATGGCCAGCCTGTGTCCGCAGAAACGGAGCACGACGTGACGCAAAATGGCCAGACCGTGGCGAAAGGGCACTATGACTACCGTCTTACCAGCGGGAGCAGCGCGGATGGTATGTATATCAATTACGGGCTGACAGAACTTGAACTGCTGGGGCGGGGCAATGATGCCCTGACATTGAGCGCTGAAGGTAACAGCGGTAATGCCGCCGATTTGAGCGCGAAAATCAGTGGAAGCGGTGACTTGAACATCAACACCGACACGACGGTTTCATTATCCAATCAGGATAACGACTACACCGGCGTAACGCGGATTATTGCCGGTGAGTTGCAGTTAGCTAACGATCAAACCCTGGGCAACACCTCGTTGGTCGATATGGCTTCTGCAACGGTGCTGGATATTCATGGCTATCAGCAAACTCTGGGCGCGGTGGAGAGCCAGCAGGGATCGATAATCGATCTTGCTGGCGGCAGCCTGACGATGACCGACAGCAGTGAGATCGCCGGTGCGCTCACCGGCAGCGGCGCATTAAATTTCATTGGCGGGCAGACGGCTATCTATGGTGAAAACACCACGCTCAGCGCCGATATCACCATAGAATCGGGCGCATCCGTTACCCTCGATAACACGCGGGGGCTGGGGACGTCGGGCATCGACACCAGCGGTTTTCTCAAATTTAACAGTACCTCCGGCCGGTTTGAAAACCCGCTCTCCAATAGTGGAATTGTTGTTCTGAACGACAGTGATATCCAGTTTACCGCTGACAACAGCCATTTTGACGGTACGGTTGAGATTGGTGATGGCAGCCAGCTTACGGTTAATACGGGAGACCAACTGAGTTTCGCGTCGATAATCGATGACGGAACGCTTCGGCTGGTGACTGACAGTGACTGGACCGTGCAAAACAGCGTGACCGGTTCCGGGGGGCTGGAAAAAGGCGGCTTCGGCCTGCTCACACTCTCGCAGGCTGCCGCGCTCTATACAGGAGAGACCCATATCCGAAGCGGCGGCTTGCAGTTCGGTTCACCCGAGGAGCCGTTCACGCTGGCGTCATCGCACGTCACTATCTATAAAAACGCGGCGCTTATCGGCAACGGCGCGGTAGCAGGTGATGTGACTAACGCCGGCACCCTGTCTATCGGGAGCGAAACGACGAACCGGGCTGCACGCGCGGTCGGTGATGTGCTTACCATTAACGGCAACCTGAATAACAGCGGCACGGTTCAGATAGGTGCGGCAAACAGCGGCAAAGTACCGGGTAATCAACTGGTGGTGAAGGGCGATTACCAGGGGAGCAACGGTTTGATTAATTTCAACACCGTTCTGGCGGATGACAACTCCGCAACGGAAACGCTGCGGGTGGAAGGCGATACCAGCGGTACGACTAAGGTCAGTGTTAACAATGTTGGCGGCACGGGCTTGCCTACGCTGAATGGGATCCAGCTCATCCATGTTAATGGACGTTCTGCCGGGCGATTTACCCAGCAGGGGCGAATTGTCGCGGGCGCGTATGACTATATGCTGATGCGCGGTTACGGGCAGGATTATGCGCACTGGTATTTAAGTAACCAGATGCCAGAAGACGTGCCGCCTGATCCGGAGGACCCTCAAGATCCACCGATTGACCCCGAAAATCCACCGGGCGACCCCGATCAACCGCCGTCTGAGCAGCCTGATCCTGATCCGACCCCGTCGCAACCGACACCACCACACGTCACTAAGCCGGTTTACCGGCCAGAAGGGGGAAGCTACACGGAAAATCTGGCGGCAGCCAACCGCATGTTTGCCTTCCGTTTGCAGGAGAGTGCTGGCGAAAACCAGGCCGATAACGCACCGCAGGACGATACCGCAGAGAGCAGCATGTGGATGCATCAGGCGGGAACGCGTCACCGCTCGCGCGACGACAGCGGACAATTGAAAACCGACTCGACTCAGTATGTGGTGATGCTGGGCGGCGATCTGCTGCAGTGGGGCGACAGCCGCCAGGGGCGCGGGCACGCGGGAGTCATGGCCGGATACGGAAACCACCACAGCAAAACGCACTCGGGCATCAGCGGTTACGATGCTGACGGTCAGGTAAATGGCTACACGGCTGGCGCATACGGCGCATGGTATGCCGACGGTGTAAATAAAACCGGGTTGTATGTGGGCAGTTGGGCGCAATACAGCTGGTTCACGAATTCAGTCAGCGGTGAGGAGCTTTCTGCCGAGGCGTATCACGCCAAAGGTGTCAGTGCCTCCGTTGAAACCGCCTGGAACTGGAAAGCCGCTGCGTTTTCCGGCAGCGACGGTTCGCCGACAAGCTGGTACATTCAGCCGCAGGCGCAGGCTATCTGGATGGGCGTAGACGCGGAAGATCACCGCGAAGCAAACGGCACGCGCGTTAGCGGCGATGGAAGTAACGCGCTACAAACGCGCCTCGGGATCCGCAGCTGGCTCAACAGTGATGGTGGCCGGGATAATGGCAACGGGCGGGCGTTAGCGCCGTTTATCGAAGCCAACTGGATCCACAATTCGCAGCGTTTCGCCACGCACATGGACGGCGAAACCATCAGCCAGGCGGGTGCGGATAATGTCGGCGAAGTGAAAATCGGCATGACTGGCAGGTTGAACACGCAACTGCATCTGTGGGGCAACATCGGCTATCAACGCGGCGGCAAAGGCTATAGCAGTACGCAAGCGACGTTTGGCGTTCGTTATGAATTCAAATAGTTACCCGTACACCTTATTTTGCAGGGGTTGCGCGCGGCGCTTTTGCCGGAAGGCTGGTTTACAACACCCGGCGCGCGCATTCTCCTGGGTGGCGGTTACGAACCGCTAACCACAACGTATTGATTTTTAAGTTATTCTTTGTGCCCTTCTTTGTGAAGGCTGAGAAAAATCCGTATTACCTGATCTGGATAATGCCAGCGTAGGGGGCCGAAATTCGGCTTCCTTCTCATGAGATTGACTCTCTTTTTGTTAGTGCGCAATGCACTTGAGGTACAAAAAGGGCGCAATCATGGGGTACAGAAATCTTCCATACACATTTCAGTGAAACGGCAACAACTCTCTGCAAATCCGGCTTTCAAACGGCAGGATGTATAAAAAATCACGACTCACGGATAGCTTCCGTGAAGCATCTGCTTTGATGATTGGCGTTACGCCACACATTCCTTTTGTTAAATCATTAGCTACACCGCTCTCGATGTTCGATGCGTTTATTTCAAACCTGATTGTGTCTGAACGTAGGGCTGTGAAAGTTTTGCCGCTACCTCATCAGCCGATTGATGAACCCGCTGCTAACGTTGAGCTAGCAGCACCAGTCGAGCTAGAAAAGATGTTAACCCTTTCTGATGCCTGGGCTATGTACAAAGACGAAAAAGGGCGTAACTGGACGAAATCGATCTCAATGGCGAATGAGCGTTATAGGGAAGTATTGCCAACTCGCCAGCGGAGTCCGCAATCTGGCGCAGCGATTGTCGGTTGCTGCGAAAGAGATTAAGGCGTTGATTGAGCAGTCCGGCTCAGGTTCAGCCTGGCAGCGAAAGGGGGGGAGCGAGCGGGCGAAAGCATGAAGCGTATTATGGCTTCCGTTAAGCAGGTGTCCGAACTGATGTCGGAGATTGATCTCTCCACCAATGAGCAAAGCCGCGGTATTGAGCAGATCAATATTGCTGTCGTGCAAATGGATTCCGTTACCCGGCAGAACGCCGCACTCGTTGAGGAAGCCTCTGCCGCTGCACATTCGCTGAAAGAGCAGTCGCAATGACTTAAACAGGCTGTGGCTGTCTTCAAACTTAACTAATGACAAACGGTGACAGGCAGGCTTCGGCCTGCCTTTCTTTTTATGGTTGCGTTATCTTTGAGGGTGATTTTGCGCTCCGGTTCCAGCAACGCGAGGCGCTGAAAGGAAGCGGAGGTTGGTTAGGTTGGGCTGGGTTAAGCAAAAATCAGACTGCAGGAAAAAGTGCGAAACAATCAAAATTAGGAGTTTTCCTATGCTCTGATAAGCAGTAGACTATCCTTTTACCTATCACATAACAAAATGAAATATACGATTCCAGCCAAGTTGTTCTTCGGTGTTTTAGCAGTGACTTTTGTTTGTTTAACATACTTGTTGATTAATGTGGCGATTTAAAAATGAAAAATGAAACGACAGAGATAGATTTACTGGAGTTGCTTTTCTTTATAAAAAAGAAAAGTAAAAGCATCATTTTCTCAATGGCGGTAGCGCTGATTTTAGCAATTGTTTTTTTGTGGGTGGAAAAAGATGAAGTAAATATAAACTATGAAGTAAAAATAAACAGTGATGCTCCCAGTATGATTATTAATTGTGATGCTGATTTTGATTGCAAATCGAATTTCATTGAATCGATTATCAAAGGCAATAGTGACAGATTTACTATTCAGTCAGATGAAAGAACAAAAGTAATTAATCTCACCTGGAGAGGCAAGACTTCCGAAAAACCGATCGCTGATGCTGCAATTAAAACGATATATCAAAAAATCAGCGCCTGGTATGTTCAGGATTATCAAGCGTATAAAAGAATAATTGATGATAATAAAAACAACGAGATGAATGGTACTGAACTCTATACAAAAATAGCCTTTATTACAAAGCTGGACTATTCGAAGGAAAAGGATTTTATATTTATCAGTAAAGGTGATGTCAGTAATAAATATAAAAAAGGTATATTCATTGTATTAGCGTTAATGATAGGGTTTATTTTATCGACTTCTTATCATTTAACGAAAAGAAGCATTGTTGAATATAATAAAAAGAAAATATTCAAAAAAACGCAAATTAACTAAAAAAGCAATACCAGTGTATAAATAAAGTATAAGCCCGCCGAGTGAATTACCCAGAAGACGGGGTTCACTCGAGAGTTGCGGGCTTTTTACAGTAGTAAATGAAAACAGGATCAACCAGATTGGGGTTATACAGCATCCATTTTATTAGCAGAGTAATTAATTAAAAAATTTAACTGATTCATCTTTAATTCACATAATTGATAACCGGGAACATCAGGATAGATCTATAAAAATCCGTTTCGGATATTGTATTGACACTGACCCCATAACCGTATTCTTTTCCTGCCCATATTTCTTTTATCAACCACGGTTCGCTACATACTGCGAGAGCCCCGTCTGCCTGGCTGGGGCAGAGCAGGTAAGCAGAATAGAGATGGACTCCTGAGACGACGGAAACGTTGAATCAGATTCAACTGATTCGGTGTGCCCTTCCTTGTTAAGACTGAGAAATACCAGTATTACCCGATCTGTAAGATACCCACGTCAGTAACGACGGGATTTTCCGCCGTTGTATACCCGAATAATTTTCAAAAATGAAAAAAAGCCCCACCTTTTTAGGTTCGGAGCCAGATCTGGCGCGCTTAAATTTCCCGTAGGCTGTACGTTAAAAAGTAGCGGCCTGCGTACTTTTCAATGCTGTATACCCTGCCGCTGTAATCGATCCGAACCGTGGCACCGTCAACGGCGATCGCCGATAGGGAGCCGCTGCCAGTCAGAAATGAAAAGTCGCCGTAAAGCTGCTGCACGCTAGCTCCATCGGCGTTGCGTAGGTAATACCGGTGTACGGTCGGGGCGGTGGCTCCGCCTTCGCTGTTCTGCGTGGTGTAAAGCCATGTGCCCGGGGCGAGCAGGCGCACGCTCTGAAGCGTGTCGCCTGCTCGCGGATCTGGCTGATAACTCAGCCAGGCGAAGATGACCAGCAACACAGTTAACAGCCAATGGGCCGCATTAATGCGCACCTTCTGATAAAACCATAAATAAGTTTGCGGCAGTGCGGCGTTACGTCCGTAGGCGTGACTGCGTGCTTCTCTCATATTGTTTTGTAGGATCTGCCGTCTACTTATAGGGCCGATGCCTGGCGGTGATGCCATCTCCCTTCTCCTTTTCTCTTTGAATGTTATGGTCGTTATGGGGCGGCAACTGATTGATAAGCAAGCATTAAAAAAACGTTCTTTACGGCGTAGAGAAAGATACCTGTGATTTTAGTAACCATAAAAATCAACGAGTCAGACTGCCTGAAGGTATCGATGTTGTGTTCATGACCGTTATGAAATCATTAAATTTTCATGGCTTGCACCTGCTTGTTGAAAAGCCGATTAGCCGGTGAAACCGTCGTAATATGGTCGCGCCCGTGTGGGTTGTGATGAGGGGCAGATGCCATTTTTAAAAGGGTTGTGTCTTTCTCTTCCCGCTGGCATGCTCCTGAACAGGGATTAATGAGAGCATTAATCGCAAGTAGTTGAATTTTTTTTAAATGACTCGGGGTGCCCTTCTTTGTGAAGGCTGAGAAATACCCGTACCACCTGATCTGGATAATGCCAGCGTAGGGAAGTCAGATGCCTGCCCGGCATCCCTTCTTCACGCCGGGCAGGAGCGAAACCATGCAACCTGACCTGCTTGATCGTGTGCAACTCGCACATGCGTTACAGCAATTCCGCCGTCGTTCTCCCCTTGTGCACTGTATGACCAATGATGTCGTACAAACCTTTACCGCTAACGTGCTGCTGGCGCTTGGCGCCTCACCCGCGATGGTGGTTGATAGCGAAGAGGCGCCACAGTTCAGCGCTATCGCCGATGCGCTGCTCATCAATGTGGGCACTTTGACGCGCGATCGCGCCACAGCTATGCGTCTGGCGGTGGAAAGCGCGAATGCCGCGCATAAACCCTGGACACTCGATCCCGTCGCCGTTGGCGCGCTCACGTTACGTACGGAATTCTGCCAGCAACTGCTGGCGCTGCGTCCGGCGGCGATCCGGGGTAACGCTTCGGAAATCCTCGCGCTTGCCGGCATGAGCGCAGGCGGACGCGGCGTGGATACCACCGATACCGCCAGCGCAGCACTGCCTGCGGCGCAGGCGCTGGCGCGGCAAAGCGGGGCGATTGTCGCGGTAAGCGGCGAAGTGGATTACATCACCGATGGCCCGCGCGTGCTGATGGTCACCGGCGGTGATGTGTTGATGACACGTGTGGTCGGCACCGGCTGCGCGCTCTCGGCGGTGGTGGCTGCCAGCTGCGCGTTGGCGGGCGATAAGCTGGAAAATGTCGCCGCGGCCTGCGCGTTTATGGCACAAGCCGGCAGCCTGGCCCGCGCGAAAAGCGCGGGGCCGGGCAGTTTTGTTCCCGCCTTTCTGGATGCGCTGTACGCGCTGGGAGGCAACGCATGAAGCGCATCAACGCGTTAACCGTTGCCGGCACCGACCCCAGCGGTGGGGCGGGTATTCAGGCGGATCTTAAAACCTTCTCGGCGCTGGGCGCATACGGCTGTTCGGTGATCACCGCACTGGTGGCGCAAAACACCCGTGGCGTGCAGTCGGTGTACCGCATTGAACCCGATTTTGTCGCCGCGCAGCTTGATTCCGTGCTCAGCGACGTGCGCATCGACACCACCAAAATCGGTATGCTGGCAGAAACGGACATTGTGGAAGCGGTCGCGGAGCGGCTGCGGCGCTACCAGGTGCGCAATGTGGTACTCGATACGGTGATGCTCGCCAAGAGTGGCGACCCGCTGTTATCGCCTTCGGCTGTGGCGGCGCTGCGTCAGCATTTACTGCCACAGGTTTCACTTATTACGCCTAATTTGCCGGAAGCCGCCGCGCTGCTCGATGCGCCGCATGCCCGCAGCGAACAAGAGATGCATGCCCAGGGCGAAGCGCTGCTGGCGCTCGGCTGTGAAGCGGTGTTGATGAAAGGCGGCCATCTGGAGGACGCCGAAAGCCCGGACTGGCTGTTCACGCGCGATGGGGCGCTGCGCTTTACCGCCCCGCGTGTGAAAACGAAAAACACGCACGGCACCGGCTGCACGCTCTCCGCCGCGCTGGCGGCGCTGCGCCCGCGCCATAACGACTGGGCATCCACCGTGGTGGAAGCAAAACAGTGGTTAACGGCGGCGCTGGTGCAGGCGGATACGCTGGAAGTTGGGCATGGCATTGGCCCGGTGCATCACTTTCACCAGTGGTGGTAAACCGGTATACGAAACGTGCCAGCAGATTATGCTGAAAAAAGTTGCAATGGTGGAAAATCTCGCGCGAGGGAACCAGGCTTATCTCTGCCTGCCGTCAGGCAGGTAAGGATAATCCAATTCGCTTTGCGCGAAGCTTACGGGAGCATAGCTATGACTGATATTGTGCAGTTACTTGGCAAAGACGCCGACAGCCTTCTGCAACACCGTTGTATGACCATCCCCGCTGACCAGCTCTACCTGCCAGGACACGATTATGTGGATCGCGTAATGGTCGACAACAACCGCCCGCCGGCGGTTCTGCGAAATATGCAGACGCTGTATAACCACGGGCGGCTGGCGGGCACGGGCTATCTGTCTATTTTGCCGGTCGACCAGGGGATCGAGCACTCGGCGGGCGCGTCGTTTGCCGCCAACCCGCTCTACTTCGATCCAAAGAACATTGTCGAGCTGGCGATTGAAGCCGGTTGTAACTGTGTGGCATCCACTTACGGCGTGCTGGCGTCGGTTTCGCGCCGTTACGCGCACCGCATTCCCTTCCTCGTCAAACTGAACCACAACGAAACGCTCAGCTACCCCACCGAATATGACCAGACGCTGTACGCCAGCGTCGAGCAGGCGTTCAATATGGGCGCGGTCGCCGTCGGGGCGACGATTTACTTCGGCTCGCAGGAGTCTCGCCGCCAGATTGAGGAGATCTCCGCCGCCTTTGAACGCGCGCATGAACTCGGCATGGTCACCGTACTGTGGGCGTACCTGCGTAACTCTGCGTTCAAGAAAGATGGCGTCGATTACCACGTTTCCGCCGATTTAACCGGCCAGGCGAACCACATTGCCGCCACCATTGGCGCGGATATTGTGAAGCAGAAAATGGCGGAAAATAACGGCGGCTACAACGCGGTGAACTTCGGTTACACCGACGAGCGCGTTTACAGCAAGCTGACCAGCGACAACCCGATTGACCTGGTGCGTTACCAGCTGGCGAACTGCTACATGGGCCGCGCCGGGCTGATTAACTCCGGCGGCGCGGCGGGCGGCGATACCGATCTGGGCGACGCCGTTCGTACGGCGGTTATCAACAAACGCGCGGGCGGCATGGGGCTGATCCTTGGCCGTAAAGCGTTTAAGAAAACCATGGCCGACGGCGTGAAACTGATTAACGCCGTGCAGGATGTCTATCTTGACGAGAAAGTGACCATCGCCTGATGCCCCATTTACCCTCCCCGCTGGGGGAGGGTAAACTAAAAACGGCATTTCATTTCTGCTCAGTTCCCTTCCCGATCTTCATCACATTTCCGTAACCTTTTGTGAAAAATGTCACGCACCGTCGTGCGCATGCCCAAAAAATGGCGGCCGCTTAGCGGAAATTGTCCGAGGATGCGGCGTATTTTTGTGCATATATTTTCTTATGAAACGGCTTTTCAAAAATACCAAGGATCTGTAATGAAAATTGAATCTGTCAATGTCACCGTCTTTCAGCATCCCACGCGCCGCGTTTCCGACAGCGCCGGACACTCGCATCCGGGGCCGGAAACGCAGGCCAGAATGGCGATGCTGACCATTACCGCAGACGATGGCAGCAAAGGCTACGCCTTCGCGCCGCCGGAAGTGGTGCGTCCGTTTGTGCTCAACGCTTTTTTCCGCAAAGTGATGGTCGGGCAGGATCCGTTTAACCGCGAGCGCATCTGGCAGGATCTGGTGCACTGGCAGCGCGGTAGCGCACATCAGTTAACCGAGCGCGCACTGTCGTTTGTTGAACAAGCGCTGTGGGATTTGATTGGCCGCAAGCTCAATATGCCGGTGTACAAGCTGCTTGGCGGCTACCGCGACAAAGTGCCCGCTTATGGCAGCACCATGTGCGGTGACGAGCTGGAAGGCGGGCTTTCAACACCGGAAGAGTACGCCGCCTTCGCCGAAAAACTGGTGGCGCGCGGCTACAAAGCCATCAAGTTACACACCTGGATGCCGCCGGTGAAATTCGCGCCGAACCCGAAAATGGACGTCAAAGCCTGCGCCGCAGTGCGTGAAGCGGTCGGCCCGGATATCGACCTGATGATTGACGGCTACCACTGGTACAGCCGCACCGAAGCGCTCTATATCGGTAAAGAGCTGGAAAAACTCAACTTCGCCTGGTTCGAAGAGCCGATGGAAGAAGAGAGCATGTCCTCTTACGCATGGCTGGCGGAAAATCTGTCAATTCCGATTATCGGGCCGGAAAGTCTGGGCGGGAAACACCACAGCCGTGCTGACTGGGTAAAAGCGGGCGCCTGCGACATTCTGCGTGCCGGTGCCAACGGCGTGGGCGGCATTTCGCCGACGCTGAAAGTGGCGAACCTGGCGGAGTCGTTCGGCATGGATTGTGAAGTGCACGGCAACGGCGCGGCGAGCCTGGCGGTGATTGGCGCCATCCGCAACTGCCGCTGGTATGAGCGCGGTTTGCTGCACCCGTTCCTCGATTATGACCAACCGGCAGCGTACTTAAACAGTATTGTCGACCCGATGGATGAAGAGGGTTTTGTTCATCTGCCGCAGCGGCCGGGGCTCGGCGAAGACATCAATTTTGCGTATATCGAAGCCAACACTGTCAGCCACGACTGACAGATAACAATAAATGCCCGGAGGCGATGACTTTCGGGCCGCACCGGTCGATTACCGGTAAAACGTACTCTACAAACGGTATGCACAGATGAAAAAAACCTCCCTCGCGGGCGCGTGTTTACTCGCGCTCTCGCTGATGATGGGGAGCGGCGCGGCATTGGCGAAAACGCCGCCCGATCAGCTCATCATCGGCATGAACATGAATAACCTGCTGACGCTCGATCCAGCGGCAATGACCGGCAACGAAGTGGTCGGTATTGTGGTCAATCTCTACGACTCACTGGTTGAGCTCGATGCGAATGAACTCACCAACGTTAAACCGGCGCTGGCGGAGTCCTGGGATATCAGCCCGGACGGCAAAACGCTCACCTTCCACCTGCGCAACAACGTCAGGTTTCACTCCGGCAACCCGCTGACCGCGCAGGATGTGGTGTGGTCGATGCGCCGCCTGCTGCACCTGAACCTGGCGCAGGCGTCGGTGTGGAAATCTTACGGTTTCAGCAAAAAGAATATCGATCAGCAGGTGAGCGCGGCGGACGACAACACCGTGCAAATCCGACTGCCTAAGCCTAACGATCCGCAACTGGTTCTCTACTCGCTGGGCGCGCTTGGCAATCTCGGCGTGCTGGACAGCAAAACTGTGCAAAGCCATGAAGTGAATGGCGACTGGGGCAACCGCTGGCTGACCACCAACGAAGCGGGTTCCGGGCCGTTTATGCTGGAAACCTGGCAGGCGAAAGATGTGCTGCGCATGAAGCGCAACCCGAATTACTGGCGCGAGGAGCCCAAACTGAGCCGCGTGGTGCTGCGCCATTTCCAGGAGCCGCAAACCCTGCGCCTGATGCTGGCGAAAGGCGATCTGGATATTGCCAATAACATGGCGGTTTCGGACATCAACGCGCTGCGTAAAGACCCTAACGTAACGGTGGAAGCGGTGCAAAAGGGCACGGTTTATTACGTGGCGATGAGCATGAAAGAGCCGCATTTCACCAACCCGAAAGTGCGTGAAGCGGTGCGGTATCTGATTGATTACCAGGGTATCAATAAAGCATTGATGCCGGGCTATGGCGTGCTGCACCAGCGACCAATCAAAGCGGGAATGCCGTCAACGCTGCCGGATCCCGGCTACCGGCTGGACATTCCGCGTGCGAAAAAACTGCTCGCGGAAGCGGGTTACCCGGACGGGTTTGATACCACGCTGCGCGTACTCGCCGACCAGCCGTTTCTCAATATCGCCATCGCCGTGCAGTCAACGCTGATGCAGGCCGGGATTAACGCCAAAATCGTCACCGGTACCGGCAACCAGATCTATGGCGCGATGCGCGAGCGTAAATTCGAAATGCTGGTGGGACGCGGCGGCAGCGGTGTGGAACCGCATCCGCACTCGAGCCTGCGCGCGCTGGTCTATAACCCCGATAACAGCGACGAAGCCCGGCTGACCAACTTCCAGGGCTGGCGCACCAGTTTCTACGATAAACCGCTCAACGAGATGATCGACAACGCGCTGCTGGAGCGCGATCCGGAAAAGCAGAAAGCGGACTATCAGCAAATTCAGCGGCGCTATGACCAACTGATCCCGGCGCTGATCCCGCTCTCGCAAATGGTGGATTCGGTGGTGGTGCGTAATGAAGTGAAAAACTTCCAGTCGCATCCGTCTGCCACCACGTTCCTGCGCGAGGTGTACAAAGCGCCCGTCACCACAGGAGAGAAAGGATGAGTTCGTTACTGCTTGCGCCTGGTTCACGCACCCGACGCCTTTCAAAACGGTTCACTCAGGTGGTGGTGACGCTGTTTGGCCTGCTGCTGCTGACCTTCTTTATTGGCCGCGTGATGCCTGTCGATCCGGTGCTGGCGATTGTCGGCCCGGATGCGGATCACAGCACCTACCAGCAGGTTTATCAGCAACTGGGGTTTGATAAGTCGCTGCTGACCCAGTTTGGTATTTACCTGAATAACCTGCTGCACGGCGATCTTGGCAACGCGTTGCTGACCGGCAAACCGGTACTGGACGATATTGTGCGTGTCTTCCCGGCGACGCTTGAGCTGGCGACGATGGCGATAATCGTTGGCGCCGGGCTCGGTGTTCCGCTGGGGGTACTGGCGGCGGCGCGTCGTAACAGCGTTGCCGATTACGTGGTACGCATTATCAGCCTTGCCGGTTACTCGACACCGATTTTTTGGGTCGGCATGATGGGGCTGCTGCTGTTCTACGCCTGGCTTGGCTGGGTCGGCGGTGCCGGTCGGCTGGATCTGGGGCTGGATGGCGTGGTAGCGCATCGCACCGGGCTTATCACCGTGGATGCGCTGCTGGCAGGCAATGGCGCGGTGTTCTGGAATGCGCTTAATCATCTGGTGCTGCCCGCCTCGCTGCTCGGTTTCCACTCGCTGGCGTATATCAGCCGCATGACCCGCAGCTTTATGCTGGCGCAACTGTCGCAGGAGTTCATCATCACCGCGCGGGTGAAAGGGTTGACGGAACGCCAGGTCATCTGGAATCACGCCTTTCGCAATATCCTCGTGCAACTGCTGACGGTGGTGGCGCTGGCTTACGGTTCGCTGCTGGAAGGGGCGGTATTGATTGAAACCGTCTTTTCGTGGCCGGGCTTTGGCTCCTACCTCACCGGCAGTTTATTGCTGGGAGATATGAATGCGGTCATGGGCTGCGTACTGCTGGTCGGGGTGATTTTCGTGATGCTCAATCTGCTCTCCGACATGCTTTACCAACTCTTTGATCCGAGGACGAAATCATGACGGTCTCTTTTGATTCGCCGCTCTCTTCGACAAGCCGCGAGCGCAGCCTGCGTATCAAACGCGGCGTCGGGCGTGCGGCAGGCTTTCTTGGCAAAATGGCGCGTAACCCGCTCACGGCAATCGGCGGCAGCATCATTTTGCTGCTGCTGGTGGTGGCGATCTTCGCGCCGCTTATCGCGCCCTATAACCCGCTGGTTCAGGATCTGGAAAACGCGCTGAGCGCGCCGAATGCCGCGTACTGGTTTGGCACCGATGAGTTTGGCCGCGATATTTTTAGCCGCCTGGTTTACGGCTCGCGCATCACGCTTTATATCGTGCTGCTGGTGTCCGTCACCGTTGGCCCTCTGGGGCTGCTGCTTGGCGTTACCGCCGGGTACTTTGGCGGCAAGGTGGATATGGTGCTAATGCGCGTGACCGACATCTTTATCTCGTTTCCGAGCCTGGTGCTGGCACTGGCGTTTGTCGCGGCGCTTGGGCCGGGGCTTGAACATGTGGTGATCGCCATTACGCTCACCGCCTGGCCGCCGATTGCGCGGCTGGCGCGCGCGGAAACCCTCTCATTGCGCCAGGCTGATTTTATCTCCGCCGTGCGCTTGCAGGGGGCGTCGCCGGTGCGTGTCCTGTGGCGGCATATTGTGCCGCTGTGCCTGCCGTCGGTGATTATCCGCATCACCATGAACATGGCGGGGATCATTCTGACCGCGGCGGGGCTGGGCTTTTTAGGCCTGGGCGCGCAGCCGCCGGAGCCGGAGTGGGGCGCGATGATCTCAAGCGGGCGCACCTACATGATGGAGTGCTGGTGGGTAGTAACGATTCCGGGGCTGGCGATCTTAATCAACAGCCTGGCCTTTAATTTCCTGGGAGACGGCTTACGTGACATCCTCGATCCTCGCAGCGAATAATTCGCCGCTACTCGATGTGCGCAACCTGCATGTCGATTTTATCAACGGGCGCGCGGTAACCCATGCGGTGCGCGGCGTCTCCTTCAGCCTTGGTCAGGAGAAACTGGCGATTGTCGGTGAGTCTGGCTCTGGGAAATCCACCGTCGGGCGCGCCTTGCTGCGCCTGCACCCGGCGAAGGCGCGCATTCAGGCAGAGGCAATGCAGTTTGGCGATGTCGACCTGCTGAACATCAGCGAAGCGCAGATGCGCCAGGTGCGCGGCAAGCGTATTTCGATGATTATGCAGGACCCGAAATATTCGCTGAACCCGGTGGTTTGCGTGGGCGATCAGATAGCCGAAGCCTGGTTAACGCACCATCCGGGCAAGAAAGCCGAGGCGAAGGCGAAAGTGCTGGAGATGCTTGATGTGGTGCGCATCCGTCAGCCGGAACGCGTTTATCATCTCTATCCGCATGAAATTTCCGGCGGCCAGGGGCAGCGCATCATGATTGCCATGATGCTGATCACCGACCCTGAACTGGTGATCGCCGACGAACCCACCTCGGCGCTGGATGTTTCGGTGCGTTTGCAGGTGCTGGGTTTGCTGGACGACTTGGTGAAATCGCGCGGGCTGGGGCTGATTTTTATCAGTCACGACATCAACCTGGTGCGCAGTTTCTGTGACCGCGTGCTGGTGATGTACGCCGGACGGGTGGTGGAGTCGATTGCCGCCAGGGATCTCGATAACGCGCAGCACCCCTACACGCAGGGGCTGATTCACGCCCTGCCGGAAATCCACAACCGCCGTCCGGTGCTGCCAGTGTTGCAGCGCCAGGCCAGCTGGCTGGGCGAATAAGGAGAGCAGAATGATCAACGTGAAAAACCTGCACCTCGCATTTGGTGAAGGGGAAAAACGCAATCAGGTGCTGGAGGATGTCAGTTTCAGCGTGCAGCCAGGCGAGATTTACGGGCTGGTAGGGGAATCCGGTTCCGGTAAGACTACGGTACTGAAGTGCCTGGCGGGGTTGTTTACCCACTGGGAAGGCGAGTTGGCAATCAACGGCCAGCCGCTGGAAAAGCGCCTTAGCCCGCCGCGCTGTCGGCTGGTGCAGATGGTGTTTCAGGACCCTTACGGTTCGCTGCACCCGCGTCACACTATTGGCGACATTCTGGAAGAGCCGCTGCAAATTCATGGTATTCACGATCGCGATCGGCGCATCAACACGCTACTGGATAAAGTGGGGTTAAACCGCGCGTTTCGTGACCGTTATCCGCATCAGCTTTCCGGCGGTCAGCGGCAACGGGTGGCTATCGCCAGGGCGCTGATTCTGGAACCGCGCGTATTGCTGCTTGATGAGCCGACTTCGGCGCTGGACGTCTCGGTGCAGGCGGAGATCCTCAACTTGCTGGCGGCGCTGCATCAGGAGTCGCAACTCACTTACCTGATGGTGACGCACGATCTTGGCGTGATCGCCCATTTGTGCCAGAAAGTGGCGGTGATGCAGCACGGTAAAATCCTCGAGACCTTAACCGTCGATGCGCTGGTGAGCGGCGCGGCGCAATTGGATTACACGCGGATGCTGGTGAATGCCAGCCAGCAATATAGCCGCGAGATGGCGCGGGAGGTGGCGGCGTATTAAATTTGTCTGCCGTCCGGCTTATATATCGTGATTGTGGAAGGGTTCCGTTCACCATCAGAACGGTTCTCACAATAGACTTCATTGCGGTGAACGGGACAAGGGGAACACCGCGTTCCCCTTGTCAATCCCCGCGGCCCCGCAGGAAATCGGTGCTGCGCACTACGCTCACCTCCCGCGTGCCTGCCTGCGGTCGGCTCGATTCAAGATTACTCGTCCCATCCCTGGGACTCGCCCCTTCGGGGCCAGCGCTAGCGCTGTTCAAAATTGCTCCCGGCAATTTTGTCCTGTCTCGATTCGCCTCTGGCCGCCATCCATGGCGTCCAGACCTTGTCATTCACGCTCCGGTTCGCCGATTTCAGCGGGGACTCAACCCCATCGCTGTGAGATTCGCGACAATAAATAACGGCATATGGCGCAATGATCCATAGATGGGATAAGGGGAGCGCGGCAGCTCCCCTTATCCCGTTCACCGCATAAGTGATGAATGAAACTCCCGTACGTCTGGTGAACGGAACCATTCCACCCATGCGGCATGCCGCATCGATTGCCGGTGGAGCTTGTGCTTACCGGGCCTGATTGGGCTTCCAACACCCGCGTAACGTTGCGGCGCATTAACGCAATAACGGGCAATCCGGCGGCAACCGGCATTGCAGCGCATTCGGCACCACTTCAATGCGAAACTGCTCGCCGCGCAGCGGTTCGCCGTCGAGATTAAACGTCATTTCATGCGGCGCATTGATTTCGAACCACGCCGATTTCCCGTCGATAATATGCGGGTTATCTTCCGGCTGTGTCAGGGTGGTGAACAGCGCCGGAAGCAATTCATCGCCGGTGAAAATCCGTAGCTGCAATAAACCGTCATTGATCAACGCTTGCGGGCAGAGTTGCTGTCCGCCGCCCGCCTGGCGACCATTGCCGATGCCAATCACCAGCGCGTCGCCCTGCCAGTGAAAATCTTCGCCGGTTATTTCGCAGCGATCCGCTTTCAGCATATCCATGCGCATCAGGCCGTGAATCAAATAGGAGACGCCGCCGAGCGCGGCTTTGAGTTTTTCCGGCGTTTCACTGGTAATCCGAGTGCCAAAACCGCCGGTCGCCATATTGATAAAGCAGGTTTTATCGTTTACGCGGGCGATATCAATCGGCACCGCTTTACCGACAATCGCCAGCTGTAAAGCTTTATCCAGACCTTCCGGGATGCCGGCGCTGGTGGCGAAATCATTGGCCGTGCCGAGCGGCAAAATGCCCAGCGCCGGAATTGTCTCGCCTTTGCAGTTCACCAGCGCGGTCGCCACTTCGTTAATGGTGCCATCGCCGCCACCGGCAATCACCGTGGCTACGCCACGTTGCTGTGCCTCCTCGACATAGCGCACCGCGTCACCTTTTTCCCAGGTGACGCGCACCTGAATATCCATGCCTTCATCGCGCAATAGCGTTACTGCTTCGCGCAGGGCGTCGTCCCCGGCGCTTTTACCGTTGAGGATTAACAAACTTGTGGGAAATGCGCTCATTCTTTTCATCCTGATTGAATTCGATGAGAAAAGTGTATCGCAGGAGAGAAAAGTGGGGAGAAAAAGCAGAGAAAGGATGAAAAAAAATCAGCCTGCGTAAGGGAGATTACGCAGGCTAAGGAGGTGGTTCCTGGTACAGCTAGCATTTATGGGTTATGTTTTTCAGCGAGAAGGATAATACCCGTATTAAACGGGGCGGTATGTGATCCGATTCTAAGATTTTTCGCGCCGAAAAAATAACCCTGCTCAATCACTTCGCGTGAGGATTGCGTGTTGACTGCCCGGTGAAATTTCTCATCAACAGCGCATATTCCAGCGCCATATCCTGCGGAACCGGCAGCCAGACAGTATAACCGTCTCCCGGCGCGACCGGCATGGCTTCGCCTTTGGCATTTTCCATATGCTCCAGCGTAAAGTTGACGTTGCCCTGCGGGGTCATCAACTCCAGGCTGTCGCCCACGGAGAACTTATTTTTCACCGCTACCGCCGCAAGATCGCCTTTGCGCTCACCGGTAAATTCACCGACAAACTGCTGGCGTTCGGAAACGGAATAACCGTATTCATAGTTCTGATAGTCGTCATGGGTGTGACGGCGCAGGAACCCTTCGGTGTAACCACGGTGCGCCAGCCCTTCCAGCGTCTCCAGCAGCGAGGTGTCGAACGGCTTGCCCGCGGCGGCGTCGTCAATCGCTTTGCGATAAACCTGCGCCGTGCGCGCGCAGTAGTAGAAGGATTTAGTGCGGCCTTCGATTTTCAGCGAATGCACACCCATCTGCGTTAACCGTTCAACATGCGCAATTGCCCGCAGATCTTTCGAGTTCATGATGTAAGTGCCGTGCTCATCTTCGAAGGCGGTCATGTACTCGCCCGGACGCTGGGCTTCTTCAATCATGAACACTTTATCGGTCGGCGCGCCGATGCCGAGCGTCGGTTCAATGTTCTGCACCGGGATCGGTTCATGGACATGCACGATATTGCCGATGGCGTCCTCTTTGCCTTCCTGCACGTTATATTCCCAGCGGCAGGCGTTGGTACAGGTGCCCTGGTTCGGATCGCGTTTATTGATATAACCCGAGAGCAGGCAGCGGCCGGAATAAGCCATACACAGTGCGCCGTGAACGAAGATTTCGATCTCCATTTCCGGAACCTGGGCGCGGATTTCGGCAATCTCTTCCAGCGACAATTCGCGCGAAAGGATCACGCGGGTCAGCCCCATTTGCTGCCAGAACTTCACGGTTGCCCAGTTAACGGCGTTGGCCTGCACGGAGAGGTGAATCGGCATCTGCGGGAAGTTTTCACGCACCAGCATAATTAAACCGGGATCGGACATAATCAGCGCATCCGGCCCCATATCCACCACCGGTTTCAGGTCGCGAATAAACGTTTTCAGCTTGGCGTTGTGCGGGGCAATGTTCACCACTACGTAAAACTGCTTACCCAGCGCGTGGGCTTCGTTAATGCCGATTTGCAGGTTTTCGTGGTTGAATTCGTTATTGCGCACGCGCAGCGAGTAACGCGGTTGGCCCGCGTAAACCGCGTCTGCGCCATAGGCGAAAGCGTAACGCATATTTTTCAGCGTTCCCGCCGGGGAGAGGAGTTCCGGTTTAAACATGATGTTCTCATTCTGATGACAGGTCAGACAGCCTCACCGCAGTGAGGCAGTAGGGGAGTTCCCCTAAATTTAGGGCGGGAATTGTAGCGCCGCGAGTCGGGGGAGTAAACCCGCGTGTTAGTTCACGCGCAGGTAGGTGCCATCGGCGCTGACGTTATGGCCGAAACCGCAATTCATTGCGTCATCCGTTTTCATCTCCAGCCTGTTGAGATCCGCCGCCAGACTTAACGAAATGGTGCACTGCGAAATGCCTTCCTCACGCAAAACGATGTCGCCTTTGCCGCTTTTCAGCGTCACTTTTTCGCTGAACTCGCCCATATTCGGCCCGGAGTAAAGCCCCATGATGCCGAAATAAAGACCGGACCAGTCAGCCTGCCAGGTCTCTTCACTTTTAGGTTTAAGCGTGATGACTTCCCACTGGCTCATCCCGGCGTACTGCCAGTATTCCCCTGCGGCGGAAGCCGGTTTTGGCAGCGCGTGTAACTTATCCTGAATACGCGAGAGGTTATATTTCGACTTTTCATCGTCCGGCATAATGGACAGCCACGCCTGCGCTTTACGGTACTCGCCCTGGCGGATCCAGGTCAGTGCCACGTTGTTGTAGGCGGTCGCTATCAACACACCGTTCGGTTTATCTTTGCCTAATTCGCACTGCTCCAGCCATGCCGCCTGTTCTTCGAAAGCCTCGCGCGCTTTGGGGTAGTCTTTCGCTTTGTAATACTGATCGCCTTGTTTGGCATAATCGGCGATTTTTGCGCAGTCTGCATCCATCTGCGCTTCGGTAAGCTCCGCCTGGCAGCTGAACGCTGCCAATAAGAGTGTCAGCGCACCGTAGTAGTATTTCCTCACTATCCCTTTCCTTTTATTGTTGTTAGGCCTGGCGGCTGGCGAAACGACGCCATGCCCTCAGACGCCCGCCATCATACAGAGGATTGCGCTGTTGTTCACGAAAGACGTATTCACTGAGGTTATACTTGGCGACAGGCCGTGTCAGGCTGCTGTCGGGTTGCTGTCAGGTGCGGATCGTGTTGCTGTCTGCGGGGTTGGGTGACACTACAGGCCGGATTCATCAGGAGAAAGAATATGAGCGATAGCAAAGTAAAAGCATTACGTCTGGCTCGTGCCTGGTCACAGGAACAACTGGCGGAGATGGCGGCGCTGAGCGTCAGAACGGTACAGCGAATTGAAAATGGCGATCAGCCTTCGCTGGAAACACTCAGCGCGCTGGCGGCGGTGTTTGGCGTCAGCGTCACCGAGCTTTCCGCGCAGAGCGAGGCGGGTGAAGAGGCGCTGGATAAACGCATTACCGCTGCGCGGGAACAACTCGACGCCGAAAGCAGCTTCTGGCGCATGTTGATTACCGCCGTTATCGTCTGCGTGCTGCTGTTTTTCCTCAATCGCAGCACCGCGCCGGATAGCGACTGGTCATTGTGGGTGGCGGCGATTTGGGGCGGGCTGGTGGCGGTGAAAGGGTTGCGGATTTTTGTCTTCGCGAATCTGATTAGCCAGTGGCATAAGCAACGTTTGCAGCGGTTGCTGCGTAAATAGCACGACCGGAGCGTGTCGGGCGCGTGCGCCCGACATACGGCTCATGCTAGTTTGCAGGCGTCGGCTTCCCAGCGGTAACCGACACCGTAAACGGCGCGGATAAAGGATTGCTCCTCATCCAGCGCTTCGAGTTTGCGACGCAGGTTTTTGATATGGCTATCGATGGTGCGATCCGTCACCACGCGGTAGTCATCATACAGATGGTTAAGTAATTGCTCGCGGGAGAAGACTTTACCCGGCTCGCTGGAAAGCGTTTTCAGCAGACGAAACTCCGCGGGCGTCAGATCCAACAGTTTATTGTGCCAGCTCGCCTGAAAACGGCCTTCATCGACAATCAACGGGCTTTCCGCGTCCAGCCGCTCCAGTTCGCGCTGTGGTTTGCAGCGGCGCAGAATGGTTTTCACGCGCGCCACCACTTCGCGCGGGCTGTAAGGTTTGCAGATGTAATCATCCGCGCCAATCTCCAGCCCCAGCAGGCGGTCGATCTCTTCGATTTTCGCTGTCACCATAATAATGGGCACGTTAGAAAAACGACGGATCTCCCGGCATAACGTTAGCCCGTCGGTGCCGGGTAGCATCAAATCCAGCAGGATCAGATCCGGCGGCGTCTGGCGCACGTAAGCGAGCACCTGATCGCCGTGGTTAATCAGCGATGGCGCGTAGCTTGCCGCGCGCAGATAGTCGAGCAGCAACTGCCCAAGCTTTGGCTCATCTTCAACAACCAGGATGCGTGGCGTGTTTTCATCGATCGGTAACTCAGTCATACATCTCTCGTTTTTTCGCGTTCAAGCGGTAGTTCAACTGTAATGCTAACCCCGCCGAATGGCGAGTGCGCCGCATGGATAGCGCCACCGTGCGCTTCCACAATATTCAAACAGATAGCCAGCCCCAGGCCGGAGCCGCCGCTGGCGCGGTTACGCGAGCCTTCTGTGCGATAAAAGCGCTCGAACAGCCGTTTGAGTTGCTCATCGCTGACGCCCGGTGTGCTGTCGGCAAAACGCATCACCAGCGTGTTATCGCGGTTGATGACCTGGATAAGCGTTTGCCCGCCCGCATCGGTGTAGCGCAGGCTGTTTTCCAGCAGGTTGTTAAAGAGCTGCATCAGGCGATCGGGATCGCCAAACACCGTGGCGCTGGTGGGCATTTCAAGGGAAAGTGTCAGATTGCGGCTGGCGTAACGCTCGCGGAACGCGCCTGCGGCGATCTCCACCAGCGACACCACATCCACCGGCGCTTTCTGGTAGGCCAGCGCCCCTTCATCGGACATCGACAACTGATGCAGATCGTTGACCAGTTTGGTGAGCGTGGCGACTTCCGCCTGCAGCGAGGCCACCGATTCCGGTGTGAATTGCCGCACGCCATCCTGAATCGCCTCCAGCTCGCCGCGCAGCACCGCCAGCGGCGTGCGCAGTTCGTGCGAAATGTCCGCCATAAAGTCACGGCGCATCTGCTGGTTGCGCTCCAGCGTGCTGGCGAGCTGGTTAAAGTCGCGCGCCAGCCGACCAAGTTCATCCTGGCTACCAGGCGTGACGCGGGTGGAGAAATCACCCGAGGCGAGCCGGTGGGTGCCCTCGACCAGCCGTTTTACCGGAGCCAGTAAACCGCGCGCCAGCGGGAAGGTAGCCAGTGCGGCGAGCAGAGTGGCAAGCCCGACAATTAACCAACTGGTGCGCCGCTGCTGGCGATCAAAGTTGATATCGGTGTTGCGCGTCAGGCGCTCAATCGGCGACGCGATAACCCAGCCGACGGTTGCGTTATTCACGACAATCGCCCGGCGAGTGCCGTCCGTTGGCACCGGCGAACGCGGGCCGACCAGTACGTTAGCGTCCTGATCGATAACCCAGAATTTGGTGCGCCAGCCGCGCGGCGGCATATCCGGCGGCGGTGGGCGGGAATCGTGCGCCATTTCCCCTTCCGGGGGCGGGCCCATGTCGCGCTCCATCCCCGGCGGCGGTTCGCCTTGCATCCCGCGCGGTGGCTCGCCGGGACGGTCTTCATCGTGGTCATTATCCCGTTCGAATGAACGCAAGAGCTGGAAAATCACCCGGTCATTGTTACGCAAAAACTGCCAGCTACCGTTCTGCGCATACTGCTCGGCCAGCGCGTCGCTCAGCATTTGCAGGCGCTGCTCGTTGCCGCGCTTAATGTAGTCAATAAAACCGTGCTCAAAGCTGAGGCGCACCGCCCAGTGCATGGTGATCAGCAGAACAATGCAGGTGGCTAAAATTGCCAGAAACAGTTTGGCCGTAATACCCGGCCGCCAGAATTTCATGATTCTCTCCTGTGGCGACGGGCAATCACGACGTTCTGGCTGGCGTCGTTCGGGACGCGGGCGAAGAGCAACGCCGGAAGTGAAATAATCACCGCCATGCTGAGGTAAGCGTAAAGAAAAACATGGTGCGCCACGCCGCTGTCCGCAGACAGATGCTGCTGACCAAACAGGCCGAGCAGCAGACCGGCAACGGTCACGCCGATACTCATCGATAACTGCATGATCATCGACAGCAGGCTATTGCCGCCGCTGGCCAGCTCATCGGGCAGATCTTTGAGCGTTAAGGTGTTCATGGAGGAGAAGCGCATCGAGTTGATCATCCCCTGGCAGAACAGCACCACCGGCAGCAGGTAATACCAGCCGAGCAGGGCGGTACCCATGAACAGCAGGCTGATGACAGCCAGGCCAAGCGTGGAGCAGACCAGCACGCGGCGGTAACCAAAACGGTTCACCACCTGCACCACGATGCGTTTCATCCCCATACTGCCGAGCACCATCGGGATCATCATCAACCCGGCGTGAAAGGGCGAAAACCCCAGACCAATCTGCAAAAACACCGGCGTCATAAACGGCAACATCCCGCTGCCGATGCGCCCGGCGAAACTGCCGGCCAGACCCAGTGAAAATGAGGGCGTGCGGAACAACCGCAGATTAAACAACGCCCCGTCGTTGCCCCTGGCATGCAGCAGATAAAAGAGGATCGCGGCCGCGCCCACCGCCACCAGCACGCCAAGTTGCCATGACGTTAGCCCCAGCCCGCGATTGCCATCAAGCGCCAGCGTCAGCGTTGCCATGCCGCCCGCGAGCAGCACAAAACCCGCCATATCAAAGCGGCGGGTTTGCAGGGTGTAGTTGGGCATCAGGCTGAGGGTGGCAATCGCACCGAGAATACCCACCGGCAGGTTAATCAGGAAAATCCAGTGCCAGGAAGCATATTCCACCAGCATACCGCCAAGCGCCGGGCCGAGTAGTGGGCCGATCTGCCCCGGCAGGGTGACAAAGGTCATTGCCGCCATGTACTGATCGCGCGGAACAATTTTCATCACCGTTAGCCTGCCGACCGGCACCATCATCGCGCCGCCAACGCCTTGCAGCACGCGCGACATGACCAACTGATCGAGTGTGGAAGCCTGGGCGCAAAACAGTGAGCCAGTGGTAAACAGCACAATGGCGGCAAAAAAGATGTTTCGCACGCCAACCCTGTCAGCCAGCCAGCCGCTGGCGGGCAGCATCACCGCCACCGTCAGCACATAGGCGACCACCACCATATGCATGTGCAGCGGGCTCTCCCCGAGGCTTTTCGCCATCGAGGGGAGCGCGGTGTTAACAATGGTGGTATCCAGCGACTGCATAAAAAAACCAAAGGCGACAATCCATAGTTGCCAGCGGATGTTGTTTGGTAGCTCATTCATTCACTAACTGGCTCTCTTTCGTGGCGACTAAAACGCATGCGCAGGCGGTCGAAGAAGAGATAGACCACCGGCGTGGTGTACAGGGTGAGCAACTGACTCATTACCAGCCCACCGACAATGGTGATACCGAGCGGCTGGCGAAGTTCGGAGCCGTCGCCACCGGAGATAACCAATGGCAGCGCGCCAAACAGCGCCGCCAGCGTGGTCATCATGATCGGGCGAAAACGCAGCAGGCAGGCCTGGAAAATCGCCTCTTCAGCGGTGAGGTTCCCCTGGCGCTGCGCTTCGAGCGCGAAGTCGACCATCATAATCGCGTTTTTCTTTACAATCCCAATCAATAGCATAATGCCAATCAGCGCTATCAAACTGAACGGCGCGCCGAAAAGCTCAAGCGCCAGCAGCGCGCCCACGCCCGCCGAGGGCAGGGTAGAGAGAATGGTCAGCGGGTGAACATAGCTCTCGTACAAAATCCCCAGCACGATATAGACCGTCGCAATTGCCGCCAGGATCAGAATGACCTGCGAGTTCATCGTCTCCTGGAATACCTGCGCGGTACCGGCAAAACTGCCGCGCACGCTGGAAGGCACGCCAAGCTGCGTCATTGCGCGGTTAATGGCGTCGCTGGCCTGTGATAATGAGGTTCCCGTTGGCAGGTTAAAGGCAATGGTCGATGCCGCCGACAACCCCTGGTGATTTACCGATAGTGGCGCGTTCGCGGGCTGCCACTTCGCGAAGTAGGAGAGCGGAATGGTTTTGCCATCACTGTTGATGACGTACATCTTATCCAGCGCGCTGACATCCTGGGTGTAGCGCGGGTCGACTTCCATCACCACTTTGTACTGGTTTAGCGGCTGGTAGATGGTGGAAATCTGCCGTTGACCGAAAGCATTATTCAGCAGGCTGTTGGCTGCCTGAACGCTGATACCGAGCCGCGACATGGTTTCGCGGTCGTACACCAGGTTCATCTCCGCGCCGTTATCCTGTTGATCCGAGTTAACGTCCGCCAGCTCCGGCAACGCGGCAAGGGCTTTGCGGATTTTAGGTTCCCATTCGCGTAGCGCGCTGAGCGAGTCCGACAGCAAGGCGAACTGGTAGCTGGCGTTGGCCTGGCGACCGCCGACGCGAATATCCTGCACGGCCATCAAAAACAGGCTCGCGCCCGGCTCTTTGGCCAGCTTGCCGCGCAGACGATCAATCACCTGTTGCGCAGTTTCTTTACGCACATCGCGTGATTTCAGGGTGATAAACATCATACCGCTGTTAACGCGTGAACCGCCGGTAAAACCGGTGACATTATCCACCGCCGGATCGTCACGAATGATCTTCATAAAGTCCTGCAATTTGCCGCGCATTGCCTGAAACGAAATGCTCTGGTCGGCCTGAATCCCGCCCATCAGCACGCCGGTATCCTGCTCCGGGAAGAAGGTTTTCGGAATCGAAATATAGAGCCAGATATTGAGCGCGATGGTGGCTATCAGCACCAGCCCGACCAGCCGCGCGTGGTTGAGTACCCATTTCAGCGAGCGGGCATACTGCCGCTGTAGCGCCACCAGCAGACGGCCGAAGCCTTTTTCCCGGCTGCGCTCGCGCGGTTTATG
Source organism: Kosakonia pseudosacchari (assembly GCF_015167415.1). Taxonomy (NCBI): domain Bacteria; kingdom Pseudomonadati; phylum Pseudomonadota; class Gammaproteobacteria; order Enterobacterales; family Enterobacteriaceae; genus Kosakonia; species Kosakonia pseudosacchari. The sequence continues at coordinate 3,128,951 of NZ_CP063425.1, read as the reverse complement.
CGCTTTTAACAACCAGCCGCACATCATCGGCGTTAGAGTCAGGGAAATGAGCAGCGAAATACCAATCGCCACCGACAGCGTGACGGCGAATTCGCGCAGCAGTCGTCCCGGCAATCCCGCCATCAGCAGCAGCGGCAGAAACACCGCCACCAGCGAGATACTCATCGACAGCACGGTAAAACCCACTTCACGCGTACCTTGTAGCGCCGCCTGCAATGGTTTCATCCCCGCTTCCAGATGGCGCGAGATATTTTCCAGCACCACAATGGCATCATCGACAACAAAACCGGTGGCAATCGTCAGCGCCATTAGCGACAGGTTATTCAGGCTAAAGCCGCATAAATACATGGCGGCAAAGGTGCCGATAAGCGAGACGGGAACGGCAACCGCCGGGATCAGCGTTGCGCGACCTGAACGTAAAAACAGGAACACCACGAGGATCACCAGCGCCACCGAGATAACCAGTGTTTGTTCGACCTCGGCCAGCGAAGCGCGAATAGTCGGCGAACGATCCTGGGCGATTTGCAAATCGATCGCCGCGGGAATGGTTTGTTGCAACTCCGGCAGACGCGCGCGAATGCTATCGACTGTCTGAATAATATTGGCTTCCGGCAGCTTGCGGATCATCAGCAAAATGGCGGGCTTCGCATTGGTCATCCCGGCGTTGCGCACATCCTGTACCGAATCCGTGACTTTAGCGACATCGCTTAAGCGTACAGCGGAGCCGTTTTTGTAGTGAATGATTAAGGGCTGGTATTCGGCGGCGGTTTTCAGCTCATCATTGGTTTGCACCTGCCAGCGCTGCGCGCCGTCCTCCACTGCGCCCTGCGGTTTGCGCACGTTGGCATTACTGATGGCCGTACGCACCGCATCCAGCGACACCCCCTGGTTAAACAGCGCCTGCGGGTTCAAATCCACACGCACGGCGGGTAGCGAACTGCCGCCAATATCAACGTCGCCCACGCCGTCAATCTGCGCGATGGTTTGCGCCAGTTGCGTTGAGGCGAAGTCGTACAACTGCCCCTGCGAATAGGTGTCCGACGTGAGCGTCAGGATCATGATGGGAGCCGCAGACGGGTTTGCTTTGCGATAGGTTGGGCGGCTGGGCATACCGCTTGGTAACAGATTTTGCGCGGCGTTGATCGCCGCCTGCACATCGCGTGCCGCGCCGTTGATATCGCGATCGAAATTAAACTCAAGAATAATACGCGTGCTGCCGAGCGAGCTGGATGAGGTCATTTCACTGACCCCGGCGATGCGCCCGAGCGAGCGCTCAAGCGGCGTCGCCACGGAGGAGGCCATAGTCTCCGGCGACGCGCCCGGCAGCGAGGCGCTGACCATAATCACCGGAAAATCGACCTGCGGCAACGGGGCGACCGGCAGAAGCCGGAAGCCGAGAATGCCGCACAGCGTAATGGCGAGCGAAATCAAAATCGTCGCCACCGGGCGGTAAATGAAGAGGGCGAAAAACTTCACTTACGCCTCCTCTTCACGACGTGGAAAACGCTTTTTCACCGCCAGCGACAGACGGTCGAACAACAGGTAAATCACCGGCGTCGTAAAGAGTGTCAGCACCTGGCTCACCAGCAAACCACCGACCATGCCAATTCCCAGCGGACGGCGTAATTCTGCGCCGACGCCGGTGCTCAGCATTAACGGTAGCGCGCCGAGCAGTGCCGCCAGGGTGGTCATTAATATCGGGCGAAAACGCAGTAAACAGGCCTGGAAAATCGCATCGCGCGGCGACATGCCCTCTTCGCGTTCGGCGGCGAGGGCGAAATCGATCATCATGATGGCGTTTTTCTTGACGATACCAATAAGCAAAATAATGCCAATGATAGCAATCACATCCAGTTCACTGCCGGAAACCATCAGCGCCAGCAGCGCGCCAACGCCTGCCGTTGGCAATGTCGACAGGATAGTGATGGGGTGAATAAAGCTCTCGTACAGCACACCAAGCACGATATACATCGCCGCAACTGCCGCGACAATCAGCCAGATGGTGCTGCCAAGCGCCGCCTGGAACGCCAGCGTGCTGCCCTGGAATTGCGTGGTGATGTCCGTCGGGAAGTTGAGCGTTTTCTCGCTATCCAGCACGGCCTGCACCGCATCGCCGAGCGAATACCCCTCCGCCACGTTGAAGGAGATCGTTGTCGACGGGAATTGATCCAGATGGTTGATGCTCAGCGGTGCGAAGCGTTGCTCCACTTTTGCAATCGATGAGAGCGGCACGATGCCGCCATCTGTACTGGTCAGGCGAATATTGTCGAGCGCGGAAAGGCCTGGGGTTTGTGTCGTGTCGTGTTCCAGCACCACGCGATACTGGTTTGCCTGGGTGTAAATGGTGGAGATCAACCGCTGACCAAACGCGTTATACAGCGCGTTATCCACATCTGCCATGTTGATGCCAAGGCGGCTGGCACTGTCGCGATCGACATTAACGTAGGCCACCAGGCCTTTGTCCTGCCAGTCGCTGCTGACATCCGCCAGTTGTGGCAGCGCCTGCAGTTTACTCACCAGTTGCGGCACCCAGGTACTGAGCGCATCCAGCGAGTTGGCCTGTAAGGTGAACTGATATTGCGTGCGGCTGACGGTGGTATCAATGGTTAAATCCTGCGTCGGTTGCAGGTAGAGCGCGACACCGGGCACCTTCGCCGCGGCCTGTTGCAGGCGCTCAATCACTGGCTGGACGCGATCGTCGCGCTCATCCAGCGGTTTCAGGTTGATTTGCAGCCGTGCGCTGTTAAGCGACGGGTTGGTGCCATCGACACCGACAAACGAGGTCAGGCTTTCTACCGCCGGATCGCGCAGGATAATGTCAGCCACCTGGCGCTGGCGTTCTGCCATGCTGGTAAAGGAGGCGGATTGCGGCGCTTGCAGCGTTCCCTGGATAATGCCGTTGTCCTGCACCGGGAAGAAACCTTTCGGAATGAACACCCACAGCATGATCGACAAAAACAGCGTGCCGACTGCCACGCTCAGCGTCAGCCACGGGTGATTGAGCACTTTGCTAAGGAGCCTGCCGTAGGCCGCGATGACGCGTTCGAAAAAACGCTCCGACGCGCGGGAAAAACGGTTTTGTTTGCGCAGGGATTCGGCGCTCAGCATGCGTGCGCACATCATCGGCGTCAGCGTCAGCGACACAATCGCGGAAATCAGTATGGCGATTGCCAGCGTAACGGCAAATTCGCGGAACAGGCGGCCGACGATATCCCCCATAAACAGCAGCGGAATCAATACTGCAATCAACGAGAACGTCAAGGAGATAATGGTGAAGCCAATCTCGCCGGCCCCTTTCAGGGCGGCGGCCAGCGGTTTTTCGCCTTTTTCGATGTAGCGCGAGATATTTTCGATAACCACAATGGCGTCGTCGACCACAAAGCCGGTAGCGATGGTCAGCGCCATCAGCGTCAGGTTGTTGATGGAGAAACCGAGGAACACCATCGCCGCGAAGGTCCCGACCAGCGACAGCGGCACCGCCACGCCAGGAATAATGGTCGCCGGGATATTGCGCAGAAAGACGTAGATGATCATCACCACCAGCGCGATTGCCAGCATCAGTTCGAACTGGGTGTCATCGACCGATGCGCGAATATTGTTGGTGCGATCCGACAGCACTTTCACCGTCACCGATTTTGGCAGGCTTTCGGTTAACTGCGGCAGCAGCGTCCGAATGTTGTCGGCGGTGTCGATAATGTTCGCCCCCGGCTGTCGCTGGACGTTCATGACAATCGCTTGCTGCTTATTGGCCCAGGCGCCAAGCCAACTATTTTCTGCGCCTTGTTCAACGGTCGCGATATCGCCAAGCCGGATCGGCGCGCCATTCTGATACGCGACAATCAACTGGCGATACTCTTCGACCGACTGCATCTGATCGTTGGCCGAAAGCGTGACGGCGCGGGTTGGACCGTCGAGGCTGCCTTTCGCCGAATTGACGTTGGCATTACTGATAGCGGTGCGAATGGTTTCGCTGGTCAGCCCGAGAGCAGCAATCGCCTGGGCATTGAGTTTGACGCGCACTGCCGGGCGCTGACCGCCAGAAAGCGTCACCAGGCCGACGCCGGAAACCTGCGAAATTTTCTGCGCGACGCGCGTTTCCACCATATCTTCCACCTGGGTCATGGGCATGGCGGAAGAGGTGACGGCGAGCGTCATAATCGGTGGATCTGCCGGGTTAACTTTACTGTAGACCGGCGGGTTGGGCAGATCGGACGGCAGCAGGCTGTTAGCGGCATTCATCGCCGCCTGCACTTCCTGTTCGGCGACATCCAGCGGCAGGCTGAGCTGGAACTGCAAGGTCACCACCGACGCGCCGCCGGAACTTTGCGACGACATCTGTTTTAAGCCGGACATCTGACCAAACTGGCGCTCCAGCGGCGCGGTGATCGCTGACGTCACCACATCGGGGCTGGCGCCGGGGTAGAGCGTCACCACCTGAATGGTCGGGTAATCGACTTCAGGCAGCGCGGAAACGGGCAGAAAACGGTAGCCGATAATACCGGCAAGCAGGATCGCCACCATCAACAGCGTAGTGGCGACCGGACGCAAGATAAACAGACGGGAAGGGCCGCCCGTCCGGCCCGGCGGTAGCAACTGCATCAGGAATGCGCTCCTTTGGCCGGATGTTCACGCTTTGCCGGTACGGCGTCGGCGTTTTTCGCATCCACAACTTCCACTTTCGCCCCTTCGGTCAGGCGGTCAATGCCGTCCGTCACCACGCGATCGCCCGCCGACAGACCGGCGGCAATCACCACTTTCTGGCTGTCCTGAATACCTGGCGTCACAGTGTGTTTGCTGACCTGATTTTTATCGTTCAGAACCCAGACGAAATTACCTTCGTTGCCCATTTGCAGGGCGGCCGCCGGGATCACTACCGCATCCTGCTGCGTGGCAACCAGCATGCGTGCGTTGACGAACTGGTTCGGGAACAGGGCATCGTCCTGGTTATCAAAGCGGGCTTTCAATTTGATGGTGCCGGTGGTGGCGTCAATCTGGTTATCGAGGCTTAATAATGTGCCGCTGCTGAGCTTCTGTTTATTGGTGCGATCCCAGGCTTCCACCACCAGCTGCTGGCCCGATTTTTGCGCCTGTACCACAGTAGCGATTTCGCTTTCCGGCAGGGTAAATACCAGATCGATGGGGTGCGTTTGCGTCAACACCACGATACCGGTGGTGTCGCTACTGCTGATTTGGTTGCCGATATCCACCTGTTTTAAACCCACTCGCCCGGAAATGGGGGCGGTGATGCGACTCCAGTCCAGTTCTAACTGCGCGCTGGCAACAGAGGCTTCATCGGCTTTCACGGTGCCTTCTGATTCGGTCACCAGCGCCTGCTGGCTGTCGAGATCCTGGCGTGAAACCAGGCTGGTTTTCGCCAGTTGTTGGTAGCGGGCAAGGTCGCGGCGGGCGTTGGCGAGCGTGGCTTTATCTTTCGCCAGTTGCCCCTGGGCTTGCGCCAGAGCCACTTTAAATTGGCTTGGGTCGATTTCCGCCAGCAGATCGCCCGCTTTTACTTGCTGACCTTCCTGAAAATGGATCGCCATAAGCTGGCCGGAAACGCGGCTGCGCACGGTAACGGTGTTCGCGGCGGTGATGGTGCCAAGCCCGGAGAGATAACGCGGTACGGCTTCACGGGTTGCTGTTGCGGCCTGCACCGGCGGCAGCGCGCCGCCGCGCATTCCATGGCGACCGCCGCCCGGCGCGCCCTGGCGCTGAGTCTGACCGGTTGCGGTGGAGGCGTTGTCTTTGTGCGCGAAATGGTACCAGGCTACGCCCGCTACCGCCATGACCACGACCGCGACAAGCGTGCGGCGAAACGTAACACTACCTTTCATCGTTATGGGTATCTCATTGGAAAACTAATGGCGAAATAATACTAGTTTAGTAACGGCACGCCCCGGAAAAATGGAGGAAAAATGAAACACTGTCTGGAAACGTATGGCAGGAAGGGTAATTTGCGTTAGGGGGATTTTAAAGAAGAAAATAATGCCGGGAGGGATCCTCCCGGCGAGATCTTAACGAAACAGTGTCTGCGCCCAACGCGCAAGACCGGCGGTGACGGAGCCAAAGTCATCGCCGCCCGCAATCGGGATCCCCGGCAGGGTTTGCGCCAGCGCTTTTTTAATCAGCGGTGAACGCGCGCTACCGCCGGTGAGATAAATCACTTCCGGTGTTTCCGCACTGTTTTCCAGCGCCAGTTGCACCTGTTCAAGGATGCGTTGCAGCGGCTGATTTAGCGCGCTTTCCAGGCCATCCTGGTCAATTGCCGCCGCGAGGTCATCGCTAATAAAGGGCAGGGGAGCGGTAACCTGTGTGTCGTCGGAAAGGGCGATTTTGCTCTCTTCAGCGCTGCGCACCAGCCGGTAGCTCAGGCGTTGCCGCCACACTTTGACCAGCAGGGCGACTTTTTCTGCATCACGGGCGTCGCGCAGGAGATCGTTCAGCAAGCGGCCATTGGCGGCGCTATAAAACTCAGTCTGCGCGGGAACATCGTTAATCGCTACCGCATTCCACCAGGGCAGGATCGGCAGTGCGATACCTTTTTCTGTCTGACCGCCCATCCCGAGCAGTGGCATCAGGCTTTTGAATGCCAGCGCGATATCTAAATCGTTACCGCCAACGCGGCAGCCGCTATGCCCTAACAGACTGGCGGCGCGCTCTTGCTTATCGCGCCACTGCGGTCCCATCAGCAATAATGAGCAGTCGGTCGTACCGCCGCCGATATCCACCACCAGTACCCGTTTTTCCGCACTCAGCGTGGCTTCAAAATCGAGCCCGGCGGCGACCGGTTCGAACTGGAACACCACATCACGGAACCCGGCGCGTTTCGCGGCGCGCTCAAGAATACCTTGCGCCTGCGCGTTGGCTTCATCGCCGCCAAGCCCCTGGAAGTTAATCGGGCGGCCAATCACCGCTTGATCAATACCTTCCGGCAATTGCGTTTCCGCCTGCTGGCGAATATGCAGCATCATGGCGCACACCAGGTCTTCAAACAGGGCGATTTGCTGCGGTTTCAGGCCGCTGGCGCCCAGGAAGGATTTCGGTGATTTAACAAAGTACACTTCTTCCGGATCGCTGACGTATTGACGCAATGACGCCAGCCCAAACTGTACGCTGGCGGCGCTAACCTCAATATCTTCCTCGCGGTTAAAGCTCATCGCCCGGCGCAACAGCGCCTGGGTTTCGCCGTCTGTCGCCGGAACCTGATGATGGCGATAGAGCCACTCGCTGACCGCTTCACGCGTCGGTGCGCAGAGCATCGACGGGAGTAAATTACTGTTATTTTCCATTTTCAGCAGCTGCGCTGCACCGTCGCGCATCACCGCGACCGAGCAGTTTGCCGTACCGTAGTCAAAACCAACAAACACGTGTTTATCCCCATGCCAGTGAAGAAGGGGGGCGACTTTAGCCGAATGCGTGGCGGGCGACAACCGGAATATGAAAGCAAGGCGGAAAATCCCCGGTTTGTTATGCTGTTAGCGTCACTATTCAGGAGTTGCTATGTACACACTGCACTGGCGCAAGCCGTATGACTGGGCGTGGATGTTTGATTTTTTACGCGCGCGCGCCGTGGCGGGCGTGGAGGAGATTAGCGCAACGCGTTATGTGCGCACTTACCATTACCACGGGCATCGTGGGTTAATCACCGCCGAGCCTGACTTCGCTACTACGACGCTGAAGGTCACGATCAGCGATGGGCTTGTGCCAGTGGCTGAACACTGCCTGGCGCGCCTGCGTGGTTTGTTTGATCTGGATTGCAACGCAGAAAGGGTGAACACGGCGCTGGGCTCACTTGGTGCGGCGCGTCCCGGTTTGCGTTTGCCGGGCAGCATGGACCCGTTTGAACAGGCGGTGCGGGCGATTTTGGGGCAACTGGTAAGTGTGGCGATGGCAGCGAAACTGACAGCAAAAGTGGCGCAGCGCTTCGGTGAACCGCTGGCAGACGTGCCGGGAATGATTTGCTTTCCCGCGCCGCAGCAACTGGCACAAGCGCAACCGGAGGATCTGAAAGCGTTGGGGATGCCGTTAAAACGCGCGGAGTCGCTCATTTTTCTCGCGCAGACGGTATGCGACGGTACATTCCCGCTCAGCCCACCCGCAGATGTGGAACAAGGGGTGAAAGCGCTGCAAACCTGGCCGGGTATCGGGCGCTGGACCGCGAACTATTTCGCGCTGCGTGGCTGGCAGGCGAAAGATGTCTTCCTGCCGGATGATTACCTTATTAAGCAGCGTTTTGCCGGGATGACGCCTGCGCAAATTCGCCGTTACGCGGCGCGCTGGCAGCCGTGGCGTTCATATGCGTTGTTGCATGTCTGGTATAGCGTTGGCTGGCAGCCCGAGATGGAGGAGAAATAAGGCTATTAATTGAGCCCAAGAGGAAAATAAGGCGTTATTGGCGCAGCAAGTTTGGAACCGGCCAGCGCGGAAAAACCGGAGCGTACACGTAGTACGTGAGGATTTTGAGCACTGCCCGGTTTCAAAATGGCAAGTAAAATAGCCTTATTACCTCTTGTCAGTTGATGGCGAAATAACTGCTATTAAGCATCAAATCCAGCGGCTGCGCCTGCGAAATAATATCCCCGTAGATCAAATCGATACCGATTCCCGACAGGGTATCCATCATTAGTGGCTGGTGGGTCGGTCCGGCGATGCTCTTCACGCCCAGTCGCTGGGCGTGGCCCTGAATAATGGTCACCATCATCTCGTCCATCAGGTTGCCGTGGACGTTGGTGACTAACTCAGGCTCCAGCAACAGGTAGTCGGCCATATGCGGTGTAAGGTGGTTAAACACTTCCAGATCGTGCCCGATATGGCTGAAAATAATGCGGCAACCCGCATGGCGCAGGCGTTTGAGATTCTCATTAATCGTGTTGCCTTCACGCATCAGCGCATCGGCATGAATAATCAGATGCAGCAAACGACCCGGCAGTGGTCCGCTTTCCAGCATTTGCAGCAGTTCTGCCACCAGAGACTGACTTGCCAGCCCAACGACGGAAAGCGGCAGCGCGACGCCAAGGCCTTTACCGGCGACGGCCGTTGCGTGGTTGCGGAAAAATTCGTGAAACACCCGTCTGTCGAGTGCGCGGATAAGTTCCGGTTCCGACAACCCTGAGCGGAACGCGTGCTCCTCCATCACTTCCCCTTCGCTAGTCCACAGGCGCAGCGACAGCAGCCAGAAATTGCAGGCCTCCGGCACGCGCGGAGAGGCCACACCGCGCGCAATCATCAGCAAATGGTTGTCTTTGATCATGTGCCACTGCTCATCCAGCGACATCATGTTGCGCTCATGCTGCATCAGCCCTTGCTGCGCTTCGTAGACGGTCACGATGCCGCGACCATTGTTCTTGGAGGCGTAACAGGCGATATCCGCCTGCGACATGACGTCTGATGCCTGGTAATTGCTCTCATCAATAATCGTAATCCCGGCGCTGGCGCCGATGCGGTGCAGGCGACCTTCCCACATAAAGTGATAATCATTGATGGCTTCAATCATCCGCCCGGAAATATAGCGCGCGCTCTCGACATTACAGTCCGGCAGCAGCAGGCCAAACTCATCACCGCCGAGACGGGCGAGGATATCGGTTGAGCGCAACATGCTGAGCATCAGTGAGGATATTTCACGTAACAAGGCATCACCTGCGGCATGCCCGGCTGTGTCATTTACTGCTTTAAAGCGGTCGAGATCGATAAACACCAGCGCGTGTCGCTGGTGGAACTCCTGTACGGTCACCAGCAGGCGCTTGAGATGGTTTTCAAAACTGACGCGGTTCGCCAGATGGGTGAGGGCGTCGTGAGAGGCGCTGTAGCTGAGCTGGCGCAGCATCTTGCGCGACTCGGTGACATCCTGGATAACCAGCACCGAGCCGATATTTTGCCCGTCCAGCGTGCTTAACGGCGTGACGCTGTAGTGGATATCGAAGCTACCGCCGGTGCGACAGTGCAGCACCACATCCTGCTCAATCGCGGTACGCGACATATCGCCGCTATGAATGTTTTCCATCACCGGACCGTTATCGCCGAAGGTGATGCGCAGCACGGTCAACAAGGGCTGACCAATGGCCTGTTCCTGCGGCCAGCCGCTCATTTTTTCCGCCACCGGATTCATAAAAGTGACTTTCATATCGATATCGGTACACAGCACCGCTTCGCCGATGGAATCCAGCGTAATGTGCAGCCGCTCTTTTTCCTGGAACAACGCATCGTTAAGCTGTTTCACCTCGGTCATGTCCATATTGACGCCGAGCAGCCGCTCAACTTCGCCGTTCTTATTGAGCACGCGGTTGGCAAGGGTGCGGATATGGCGAATCCCCTCTTTAACCGGCACTCTGAATTCCAGCTTGAAGGCGACGCGGGCGGCCAGCGCATCGCGGATAACGCGCTCGGTTTCCGGGCGATCCTCCGGCAGAATGCGTTCGTACCACAGATGCCAGGTTGGTTTGATATGCGCAGGGACTTCGTACATCTCAAACATACGTTTATCCCAACTGATGATGTCTGGCTCCAGCTCCCACTCCCAGATACCGATACCACCTGCTTCGTTCGCAAGGGTAATGCGCTCCATCAAGCGTTTGTTCACCCACTCGGTCTGCTTCAGGTCGTTAATATCTTCTATCTGGGCAATGAAATAGAGCGGGGTGCCATCGGCATGGCGCACGACGGAAACGGCCAGTAGCCCCCAGACCAGATTGCCATTACGTGTGTAATAGCGCTTTTCCAGCGAGTAGGTAGGAATGTCGCCGCGAATCAGTTGATCAAGCAGTTCGAGGTCTTTTTGTAAATCTTCCGGCCAGGTGAGTTGCTGAAAGTTCATTAAACGCAGTTCATCCTGGCTGTAACCCAGAAACTGGCACAGCGCTTTGTTGGCCTGCAGCCACTGCCCATCGGTGCCGACTAACGCCATGCCAATGGCGGAATATTCCATGGCGTTACGAAAACGTTCTTCGCTTTCGGTAATGTGCTTACGTTCGGCGCGAAAGGCGTACATCACCATTGTCATCACGTTAACCGGCAGCAGGATCATCAAAAATGGCAGCCAGGGCGCGTTGGTCATTACGCCGCTTTTCGGCGCGATAATCAGGTTCGGCTCCCGCGCGATGATCAACGACACCATCATGACGGTTATTAGAAACACCAGAAACGCTTCCATGCGCGGCAGACGAACCGCACTCCACATCAACAACACAATGACGGCGGTGAAAGGCCACGGTAAATAGTGCAGCGACAGCCAGCTAAGCGTCAGCGTAATGGCAAGCGTCGCCAGTGTTTCCAGCAGTAGTTGCGGTTTGCGATGGCGCAGCAAATAGTGCGGTTTGAATAACAGCCCGAGCGGCACCAGCGCCAGCGCGCCGATGGATTCTGACAACACCCAGATAATAAAGGTACGCAACACGTTTTCTGGCGCTACCAGCAGACAGATCAGCGCACCGCCGACCAGCGGCGGAACCACTGCGCTGCCAATGGCAAGGCGGATCCAGTCGCCCAGATTTTGCAGCGGGTTATACCAGGGCAACAGTTTACGCAGCAGTACCGCGCCAACGGCCGCTTCAACAATATTGACGGCGGTATAGCGCAGATCGACAAAAGAAACGGAAAAAAGCAGCACGGTAGCGGCAACATTGCCCAGCGCGCAGGCAAAGGCGATGCCGGGCCACATCTTACCCGCGTGGCGGTAAAACGCCACGGTCATGATCGCGGTGGGAAACCAGAGCGGGGCAATGACGGTACCAAAACGGATCAATTCCAGCGAGAACAGGGTAAAGATAAAAGAGAGTAAGCCTAAACTGAGGAGCCGCAGTCCAGGATAGGGTGTGGTAACCAAAACGCGCTGGTGTTGTTTCTTCATTACCGCTTAATCCGCAAGCCCTGTGCCGTCCGGAACAGAGTCCGACGAATGAAATTTGAAATTTGGATTATGCTAGTACAAACAATTTACAATTCCTATGCCGGGCGCTCATAATTTGACATCATAGTGTTATTAATTACTTAGTGGATGAATAAAACGCGTATCGCGCTCCATTTTTGAGCGGTTTGCTTTGCGAATAATGCGTTTTGCGGGTAAAAAATGGCGACTTTTTAGCACACCTGAATCCCGTGTCTATTCGACTGGTATCGTGACGGTGAAATCCCTATAATTGCGGCGTTTGACGCTCTGGCGTCGCCCTTCCTTTACATCCAGGTTATCAGGTCGCTAAATTTATGACTGATCAGTCTCATCAGTGCGTCATTATCGGCATCGCCGGCGCATCCGCTTCAGGTAAAAGCCTTATTGCCAGCACGCTTTACCGCGAACTGCGCGAACAGGTAGGTGATGAACATATTGGCGTTATTCCCGAAGACAGTTACTACAAAGATCAAAGCCATCTGTCGATGGAAGAACGTGTAAAAACCAACTATGACCATCCGAGCGCGATGGATCACAGCCTGTTATTCCAGCATTTAGAATCGCTTAAACGCGGCGAAGCCATTGAGTTACCGGTTTATAGCTACGTAGAACATACCCGTACGCAAGAAACCATTCGCATTGAAGCCAAAAAAGTCATCATTCTGGAAGGGATCCTGCTGCTGACCGATTCACGCCTGCGCGATGCAATGAACTTCTCTATTTTCGTCGATACGCCGCTGGATATCTGCCTGATGCGCCGTATTAAACGTGACGTTAACGAGCGTGGCCGTTCAATGGATTCGGTCATGGCACAATACCAAAAAACCGTGCGTCCAATGTTCCTGCAGTTTATTGAACCCTCCAAACAGTACGCCGATATTATCGTGCCGCGCGGCGGTAAAAACCGCATCGCCATTGATATTCTGAAAGCCAAAATCAGCCAATTCTTTGAGTAATAATGTTAGGCTGTCACCGTTCGTATTAATTTGTCCGACCCCTGAGGCGCGCTCAGGGGTATGCCGCATCAAAAGGAGAATGTGCCATGCGTCTTTGTGACCGAGATATTGAAGCCTGGTTGAACGACGGTCGGCTCGCGATTAACCCGCGCCCGCCGGTTGAGCGTATTAACGGTGCGACGGTTGATGTCCGCCTGGGCAACAAATTCCGCACATTCAGCGGGCACACGGCGGCGTTTATCGATCTCAGCGGCCCGAAACACGAAGTCAGCGCCGCGCTTGACCGGGTGATGAGTGATGAAATTGTGCTGGCAGACGGCGACGCTTTTTACCTGCACCCGGGGGAACTGGCGCTGGCGGTGACGTATGAGTCCGTCACACTGCCTGCGGATTTGGTCGGCTGGCTGGATGGTCGCTCTTCGCTGGCGCGTCTGGGTCTGATGGTGCACGTTACCGCGCACCGTATCGATCCCGGCTGGTCCGGTTGCATCGTGCTGGAGTTCTATAATTCAGGCAAACTCCCGCTGGCATTGCGTCCAGGCATGTTGATTGGCGCGTTGAGCTTCGAGCCGCTCTCCGGCCCGGCAGAACGCCCTTATAACCGCCGTGAAGATGCGAAATATCGTGATCAGCAAGGCGCGGTCGCCAGCCGTATTGATAAAGACTGAGTGAAGTAGACCTACTGAGGACGCCATGAGAAGAGTGTTAACCACGCTGATGATCCTGTTGGTCGTGCTGGTAGCCGGCCTTTCGGCGCTGGTACTGCTGGTCAATCCCAACGATTTTCGCGCTTATATGGTGCGTCAGGTTGAAGCCCGTAGCGGTTATCAATTGCAGCTTGATGGCCCGCTGCGCTGGCATGTCTGGCCGCAGCTTAGCATTCTCTCAGGGCGGATGACCTTAACCGCTCCCGGTGCGCAGACGCCGGTGGTCGCAGCCGACAATATGCGCCTTGACGTGAATCTCTGGCCGCTGCTTTCGCACCAGTTGCACGTCAAACAGGTGATGCTGAAAGGCGCGGTTATCCAGTTAACGCCGCAAAGCGCCGCTGCGCCGCAAAAAGGCGCTCCCGTGGCACCGCGTGAAAACAACCTGCCGCAGGTGGAAGGGGATCGCGGCTGGTCATGGGATATTGCCAGCCTGCAAGTAGTTGATAGCCTGCTGGTATTCCAGCACGATGATGATGAACAACTGACGGTGCGCGATATCCGCCTGCAAATGGAGCAGGATTCGTTGCACCAGGCAAAGCTTGATTTCGCCGGGCGCATTAACCGCAATCAACGTGATTTAACCCTCTCTTTCAGCGCGCAAGTCGATGCCCGCGACTATCCGCATAACCTCACCGCCGCCGTCGATAACCTGAAATGGCAATTGCAGGGCGGCGATGTCCCGACGCAGGGAATCGAAGGAGAAGGGCGCTTACAGGCGCAGTGGCAACGTGCGCAGCAACGCCTGACACTCAATGATCTGAGCCTGCGCGCGAACGACACCGCGCTTACCGGTAACGGCAGCGTGACGTTTGGCAACCTGCCGGTGTGGGCGCTCGATTTACAGTTTGATTCTCTCAACCTTGATAATTTGTTACCGCCGGAGCAGACCGCCGATAACAGCGGTTCGCCGCAGCAGCAAGGGCAGGCGCAAAACCGCCTGCCGCGGCCGGTTATCTCCACCAGTCTGGATGCGCCGGAGTACAACGGGTTACGCAGTTTTACCGCACAGATTGGCATTCGTGCGAAAAGCGTGCGCTGGCGCGGTATGCAGTTTGCGGATGTGGTCGGGCAATTCAATAATAATGCCGGTTTGCTGTCGATTCCCACCTTGCAAGGCAAAATGGGCAACGGAGAGATCTCGCTACCTGGCGAGCTGGATGTGCGCGGTGAGGGCTCCCTTGCGACCTTCCAGCCAAAACTGGATAACGTTGAAATTGGCACCATCCTGAAAGCCTTTAATTACCCGATTGCCCTGACGGGCAGCCTGAGCATGGCGGGGGATTTCTCCGGGCCAAATATTGATGCCGAGGATTTCCGCCGCCACTGGCAGGGTGAGGCGCACGTCGATTTGAAAAACAGCCGTATGGAAGGGCTCAACTTCCAGCAACTGGTGCAGCAGGCCGTGGCGCGCAGCAGCGATGTACAGGCGCAGGAAAACTACGATAACGCCACGCGCCTTGATAGCTTCACCAGCGATGTGTCGCTGGATAAAGGGTTAATGAAATTCAGTGATATGCAGGGCAGTTCTGCGCTGCTGTCACTTACCGGGGAAGGCGAAATGGACCTGCTGAAAGAGCAGGCCGATACCCGCTTTGAAGTGCGTGTCATGGAAGGCTGGAAAGGGCAGAGCGAGCTTATCGATTTCCTGAAAAATACCCCGGTTCCACTGCGTGTATACGGTAAATGGCAGGCGCTCAACTACAGCCTGCAAGTGGATCAATTGCTGCGTAAACATCTGCAGGATGAAGCGAAACGCCGGTTAAATGACTGGGCGGATCGCAATAAAGATCGCCAGAGCGGCAAAGATGTGAAAAAACTGCTCGAGAAGATGTAAGCGAGACAGTTTGCCGGGTGGACGCTCCGCCACCCGGCAAAGCAATTTACAAAATGCCTTCCAGCGCCAGGTGCTGTAACAGCATAATGGTTTTACCGTCGGCAATCTCACCGCTGCGGATAGCCGCCAGTGCCGCGGCGAAATCCATCTCCACGACTTCGATATCCTCGCCTTCCTCTGCTAAACCGCCGCCATCACCGATGCGGCGGCTGTCATCATATTCGGCGATAAAAAAGTGCAATTTTTCGCTGACCGAACCGGGGCTCATCCACGCTTCAAACACCTTTTGCACCTGCTCAAGCCGATAACCGGTTTCCTCTTCTGCTTCCTGTTTTATACGCGCTTCCGCGGCAAGTTCATCCAGTAAACCGGCTGCTGCTTCCAGTAAAAAGCCGCTGTGCTGGTTAACGAACAGCGGCAAACGAAACTGTCGGGTGAGGATCACGCTGCGTTTGCGGGTGTTGTACAGCAGGATCACCGCGCCGTTGCCGCGATCGTAAACTTCGCGGCTCTGGCGCTGCCATTCACCGTCTCTGCGGCGAAAATCAAAGGTGTACTTCGTCAGTTTGCCCCAGTCTTCGGATAAGGGTTTGGTCGCAACAATGCGTACTTGTGCATTTTCAGATGGCATATTGGCTCCTCAGGACGTAAGATTGCATCTTATCGTGCAGTTTCGTGCATTAAAAGGTAATTTCGTGCAAATGGAGCACCTCATGCTGACCTCACAACGCAAACAACTGATCCTTGCCCGCCTTGCTGAAGAGGGGCAGGTGCTGTCAAAAAATCTCAGTGAGCAATTCGGCATTTCAGAAGATACCGTGCGCCGCGACTTGCGCGAACTGGCGGCTGAAGGGCGTTTGCAGCGGGTTCACGGCGGCGCGTTACCGGCATCGGCTGCGGTGGTTACTTTTTCCGAGCGACAAACATTGCAATCGGATGCCAAGCGGCGGATCGCGCAGAAAGGGGCTGAGCTGGTATCGCCCGGGCAAGTGGTGATGATTGATGGTGGCACCACCACCAGTGAGTTAATCCGCTTTTTCCCTGAAGATCTGCGCATTACCGTCGTCACCCATAGCCCAGGTATCGCTGTCGGGCTGGCACAACATCCATTTATTAATGTGGTGATGATTGGCGGCCAGCTTTATAAACACTCTATCGTCAATGTCGGCGCGGCGGCGCTGGAGGGAATTGCTCGCGTGCGCGCCGATCTTTTTTTTATGGGAGTGACCGGCGTGCACGTTGAGGCGGGTTTAAGCACGGGTGATTTCGAAGAGTCGCGTATCAAGCATGCCATGGCGCAAAGGGCGGCGGAGACAGTGGTGCTGGCCTCACCGGAAAAATTAAACACCGCCTCACCGTGGGTGATCGGCGATATCGGGCTTATCAATACGCTGGTGGTTGATGCGCAAACCGATGCGCGCACACTGGAGCCGTTTGCCCGGCGTGGTATTGCGGTTGTTAAAGCGTAGGAAAGCAGGCGGGAAATAGCCGGGGCGAACCCCGGCATGTTTTACACTTCGTAATCGAGATTAGTGTCGCTGCCAAGCGGAATAAGCTGCACTTTTTGCACCCGATGGCTTTCAACATCCAGCGTTTTTAGCAGGTAATCACCCACCTGCACCTCTTCTCCCGGCTGTGGAATACGTTGCAAATACTCCATCAGCAGTCCGGCAATGGTGTGATATTCGCGTTTATCGTCGAGCGGCAGCGGGACATACTGAACCAGATCTTCCAGCGGCATATGACCGTTTGCCGTCCAGCTACCGTCACTGTTTTTCTGAATATCGTGGCGCGCGTCAATCTCTTCTACTTCGTTGGGCAAATTGCCGGCGATAGTTTCCATCACATCGCTTAAGGTGACCACCCCTTCAACGGAGCCAAACTCATCCACCACAAACGCAAAGTGAGTACGAGCATTACGGAACTGTTCCAGTGCCTGCAACAGCGGTAATCCTTCCGGGAACACCAGCGGCTGACGCACCAGCACGCGCAGATCGAGCGGTTCGCCATGTAACGATTGCTGGAGCAGATCGAGGATATGCACCACGCCCAGCAGGGTGTCATCCTCTTCGCCACCGGTGACAACCACACGCGTATGCTGGTTTTTATCCAGCAATGCGCGGACTTCAGCTTCCGGCGCGCTCAGATCAATATGTTCAATATCGTGACGCGACGTCATGATGCTGCTCACCGTACGCTGATTAAGATTCAGCACGCGCTCAATCATCCGCCGCTCCTGCGGGTTGAAAATCTGATCATCGTCGCCGTCGCGCAGCATTGAGGCGGCATCGGCATCCAGCTCCGCTTCTTCTTTACGTCCGCTCAGCAAACGCATGACCGTTTCGGTGGTACGCTGGCGCAGCGTGCGGTTGGCGAACAGAAAACGGCGGCGGTTGAAGATAGCCAGCTGGTTCAGTGCTTCAATCATTACCGAGAAACCAATCGCGGCGTACAGGTATCCTTTCGGTATATGGAAACCAAACCCGTCTGCCACCAGGCTAAAACCGATCATCAGCAGGAAGCTGAGACACAGAATAACAATCGTAGGATGGTTATTGACGAAGCGGGTGAGGGATTTACTCGCCAGCAGCATCAGCGAAATGGCGATAACCACCGCCGCCATCATCACGGCCAGGTGATCAACCATCCCTACGGCCGTGATCACGGAATCCAGTGAGAACACTGCGTCCAGCACAACAATCTGCGTTACCACGGCCCAGAATTTCGCGCCGCGCCGCTGCGTGGGGTTGTCGCTGTCTTTCCCTTCGAGGCGCTCGTTGAGTTCAACCGTTGCTTTAAACAACAGGAACAGCCCGCCCACTAACATAATTAAATCGCGGGCACTGAAACTGAGGCCGCGTATGGTAAATAAAGGTTGGGTCAGTGTGACCAGCCAGGAAATTGAGGCCAGCAACAGCAGGCGCATCAGCATGGCGAGTATCAGACCGGTGACGCGCGCGCGGTCACGCTGCGCCGGTGGCAATTTCTCGGCGAGAATTGCAATAAAAACCAGGTTATCAATACCAAGCACCAGTTCAATCACGACCAGCGTGACCAGACCAGCCCAGATTGACGGATCGGCAATCCATTCCATCGTTAACGTAACACCTTATGTGATATGACAATTGTCACAATGCGATCATGGATAAAGCTGAGATAAATTGCAATGTTAGCCTGCGATTTATCTTATTTTAGGTGGTTATTTAAAACGCTTTAAATGTTATTTCCTTATTGTTTCTGTGATTAATTATAACTATTTAAATATGGAAAATAGGAAAAGTCGCATCGCTAATATCAGCTCGGTTTTTTGTCAATATGCGGTAAATCCTAAAAAGCTAAATTTTTGGTCTTAATATTATTCTTAAAAAGATGTTTATCTCTGAATGTCGCCTTGCCTGCTATTCGCTTAGCTGCAACAATTCCTCCAGCATCGTTCAAATATACCAGCGTGTTTATTTTCAGCATTGTTAATCAGTGCGAAAGCCGGTACCTGCCGTATTTTATCTGGTTGGTAAATAGCGCCACCAGAAAGAGGATGTAATGGATGACTATCAATGACTTAGCGTCAATCAGTGAATTGGTAACTGAAAGCCAGGGGCGGTAGCGTGCCTGCGGGTATGTCAATCAGCCTGGATTATTCTGTAATCGCATGTGGTTGAATAAACGCTTTTTAGGACTGATGCCAGTTATATTTCTCAAGAATTAACTGCATTCTGAATCTGTGTACAGCTTGAGCGCTTATTTAAATCGCACAGGATAATTACTCTGCCAAAGTGATAATTAATCAATGATGAAATCTAAAACGAAATTGATGCCATTATTGGTGTCCATTAGCTTGATGAGTGGCTGCACCGTCTTCCCCGGGAGCAATATGTCTACGATGGGAAAGGATGTGATTAAACAGCAGGATGCTGATTTTGATATAGACCGTATGGTGAATGTCTATCCATTAACCCCGCGTCTGATTGAACAATTGCGCCCGCGCACCAATGTTGCTCAACCGAATATGTCACTGGATCAGGAGATTTCCGCCTACCAGTACCGCGTTGGCCCAGGGGATGTGCTGAACGTAACCGTGTGGGATCACCCGGAACTCACCACGCCAGCCGGTCAGTATCGTAGTTCGAGCGATGCCGGTAACTGGGTACAACCCGATGGCACCATGTTCTATCCGTATGTCGGTAAGATTCACGTCGCCGGTAAGACGCTGAATGAGATCCGTAGTGATATTACCAGCCGTTTAGCGACCTATATTGCTGACCCGCAGGTGGACGTTAATATCGCCGCGTTCCGCTCACAAAAAGCCTATATCTCCGGTCAGGTAGCGAAATCGGGTCAGCAGGCGATCACCAACGTACCGCTTACCGTACTTGATGCGATCAACGCCGCGGGTGGTCTGACCGACAGCGCAGACTGGCGCAACGTCGTGCTGACACACCAGGGCCAGGAACAGCGTATTTCGCTGCAGGCGCTGATGCAAAACGGCGATCTCAGCCAGAACCGTTTGCTCTACCCCGGCGACATTCTGTTTGTTCCGCGTAATGACGATCTGAAAGTGTTCGTGATGGGCGAAGTGAAAAAACAGAGCACGCTCAAAATGGACTTCAGCGGCATGACGCTGACCGAAGCGCTCGGCCAGGCCGAAGGTATCGATCTGACCACCTCCAACGCCAGCGGCATTTTTGTTATTCGTCCGCTCAAAGGCAACGAAAGTGGCCGTGGCAACAAGATCGCCAACATTTACCAGCTCGATATGTCGGATGCCACATCGCTGGTTATGGCAACGAACTTCCGTCTCCAGCCGTATGATGTGGTGTATGTCACGACCGCACCGGTTGCGCGTTGGAACCGTCTTATCAACCAGTTGCTGCCGACAATCAGTGGCGTTCGCTACATGACCAACACGGCCAACGACATCCAAAATCTGCAATGACTATGTTCAACAAAATTCTGGTGGTATGCGTGGGGAACATTTGCCGTTCCCCCACGGCAGAACGGCTGCTGAAAAAATACCAGCCCGCTTTAACGGTAGACTCAGCCGGGCTGGGCGCGCTGGTTGGACGTAGCGCGGACGCCAACGCCGTGAGCGTGGCGGCGGATAATCAACTCTCTCTGGAAGGGCATTGCGCGCGACAAATTACCGGAAAAATGTGCCGCGAATACGACCTGATTCTGGTGATGGAAAAACGTCATATTGCCCGCCTGTGCGAGATTGCCCCGGAAATGCGTGGAAAGGTCATGTTATTTGGCCACTGGGATAACGAGCGGGAGATCCCCGACCCGTATCGCAAAAGTCGTGAAGCTTTTGAAGCTATTTACACCTTACTTGACCAGTCTGCCCGCCATTGGGCGCAGGCATTGCAAGCTCAGCAGGGATAATAATGACAGAGAAAACACACCATTCGCATTCTGCTGCCCCGGCGGTGGGCAACGACGAAATCGATATTGGCCGTTTGCTCGGCACAATCATTGAGGCTCGCTGGTGGGTGCTGGGCATCACCTCGGTCTTCGCACTGATTGCTGTGGTCTACTGCCTGTTCGCAACTCCTATTTACAGCGCCGATGCGCTGGTGCAAATCGAGCAGAATACCGGAAGCTCGCTGGTGCAGGATCTGAACAGCGCGCTGTCGAACAAGCCACCGGCGTCGGACGCGGAAATCCAGCTTATTCAGTCACGACTGGTGCTGGGTAAAACCGTTGACGATCTCGATCTGGATATCTCCGTGGTGAAAAACACCTTTCCGCTGTTTGGGGCAGGGTGGGAGCGCCTGATGGGGCGGCAGAACGAGACGGTGAAAGTCACCACGTTCACGCTGCCAAAAGGCATGAACGAGCAGACTTTCACATTAAAAGTGCTCAGCCCGAAACAGTATCTGTTAAGCAGTGACGGCGGTTTTGAAGCGCGCGGCGAAGTGGGGCAACAGCTCAGCAAGCAAGGCGTCACCATGATGGTGAGTGCCATTCAGGCCTCGAATGACAGCGAGTTCACCGTGACCAAGTTTTCTACGCTTGGCATGATTAACAACCTGCAAAACAATCTGACGGTAACCGAGAACGGTAAAGACACCGGCGTGCTGAGCCTCACCTATACCGGCGAAGACCGCGATCAGATTCGCGCCATTCTGGACAGCATCACGCGCAACTACCTTGAGCAGAACATTGAGCGCAAATCCGAAGAAGCGGCCAAAAGCCTGGTCTTCCTCGATAAGCAACTGCCGGAAGTGCGCAAAAACCTCGATGAGGCCGAGGAAAAACTCAACACCTACCGTCAGCGCAAAGACTCCGTCGACTTGCCGCTGGAAGCGAAATCGGTACTCGATTCGATGGTCAACATCGATGCGCAGTTGAACGAACTGACCTTCCGTGAAGCGGAAATCTCCAAACTTTATACCAAAGTTCACCCGGCTTACCGCACGTTGCTGGAAAAACGTAAAGCGCTGGAAGATGAGAAAGCGAAGCTGAACGATCGCATCACCGCGATGCCGGAAACGCAGCAGGAGATTGTTCGCCTGACGCGCGATGTCGAATCAGGCCAGCAGGTTTATATGCAGTTGTTGAATAAACAGCAGGAGCTGCGTATCACCCAGGCGAGTACCGTTGGCGATGTGCGTATTGTCGACCCGGCCATTGCACAACCGGGCGTGCTGAAGCCGAAGAAAGCGCTGATCATTCTTGGCAGCATTATCCTGGGCCTGATTGTTTCGGTAGTCGGCGTGCTGCTGCGCTCGCTGTTTAACCGCGGTATCGAAAGCCCGCAAGTGCTCGAAGAGCAGGGAATCAGCGTCTACGCCAGCATTCCACTGTCGGAGTGGCAAAAAGCGCGGGATAGCGTCAAAACCATCAAAGGGGTTAAACGCTATAAGCAGAGCCAGTTGCTGGCGGTGGGCAACCCAACGGATCTGGCCATCGAAGCGGTGCGCAGCCTGCGTACCAGCCTGCACTTCGCCATGATGCAGGCCAATAACAATGTGTTGATGATGACCGGGGTTAGCCCGTCAATCGGTAAAACCTTTGTCTGCGCCAACCTTGCGGCTGTGATTAGCCAGACCAATAAACGCGTACTGCTGATCGACTGCGATATGCGCAAAGGCTACACCCATGAACTGCTGGGCACCGACAACGTAAATGGCTTGTCCGAAGTGCTGGCCGGGAAGGGCGCTATCGAAAGTTGCGCGAAGCCAACTTCTATCAGCAACTTTGACCTGGTGCCGCGCGGTCAGGTGCCGCCAAACCCATCCGAGCTGCTGATGAGCGAACGCTTTAGTCAGCTGGTGAAATGGGCCAGCAGCCACTACGACCTGGTGCTGATCGATACCCCGCCGATCCTCGCGGTAACGGATGCGGCAGTCGTGGGTCGCCACGCCGGCACCACGCTGATGGTGGCGCGTTACGCGGTGAATACGCTCAAAGAGATCCAGACCAGCCTGAGCCGCTTCGAGCAAAACGGCATTCAGGTGAAAGGCGTGATCCTGAACTCGATTTTCCGCCGCGCGACCGGCTACCAGGATTACGGCTACTACGAGTACGAATACAAGTCCGATTCAAAATAACCAGACCTTACCTCTGTCCCTCAACGCGCTGCGCCTTTTCCCTTATGGGAAAAGGCGGCAGTAAGGGCGAAAGCGGCATGTTGAACGCATTAGGGAACGCATCATGAGCACAACAGCAAACCCGTTAATTTCAATTTATATGCCAACCTGGAACCGGCAACAGCTGGCGATCCGCGCGATTAAATCGGTGCTGCGCCAGGATTACCCGCACTGGGAAATGATCATTGTTGATGACTGCTCCGCAAACTTCGAGCAGTTACAGCAGTTTGTTGATGAGCTGGGCGACCCGCGTGTCAGTTACACGCGTAACGCCTTTAACTCCGGTGCCTGCGCGGTGCGTAACCAGGCGATTTTGCAGGCGAAAGGCCAGTACATTACCGGCATTGACGATGACGATGAGTGGACGCCAAATCGCCTGTCCGTTTTTCTGGCGTACAAACATCTGCTTAATACCCGCGCTTTTTTGTACGCCAACGATTATGTCTGCCAGGGCGAAGTCTATGCGCAACCGGCGAGCTTGCCGCTCTACCCGAAATCGCCGTTCTCGCGCAAGCTGTTCTACAAGCGCAACATCGTGGGTAACCAGGTGTTCACCTGGGGGTGGCGTTTTAAAGAGAGCTTATTTGATACTCAATTGAAGGCGGCGCAGGATTACGACATTTTCCTGCGGATGGTCGAGGAGTACGGCGAGCCGTGGAAAATCGAAGAAGCCACGCAGATCCTGCACATTAACCACGGTGAAATGCAGATCACCTCTTCGCCGAAGAAATTTTCCGGTTACTTCCACTTTTATCGTAAGCACAAAGACAAATTCGATCGCGCCAGCAAGAAATATCAGCTGTTTACCCTCTACCAAATTCGCAATAAGCGGATGAACTGGCGCACGTTGTTGACGCTGTTTTCTCTGCGTAACGGTAAGCGTCTGGCTGATGGGCTGCGGGGGAAATAATGCGTCTGGAAGATTTTCGCGCTAATCACTGGAATTTGCGCCCGTGCTGCATGGTTGCGGCGTACCGCATTGCTCATTTTTGCTCCGTGTGGCGCAAAAAGCATGTCATCAACAATCTCTGGGCTGCTCCCGTCATTTTGTTGTACCGCTTTGTCACCGAATGCCTGTTTGGCTATGAAATTCAGGCCGCCGCGACAATTGGTCGCCGCTTTACCATTCATCACGGTTATGCGGTGGTGATCAATAAATATACTGTCGCCGGGGATGATTTCACCATTCGTCATGGTGTCACCATCGGCAACCGTGGGCCCGATAACCTGGCCTGTCCGGTGATTGGCAACAACGTTGAACTGGGTGCCAACGTAGTGGTGATTGGCGATATCACCATTGGTAATAACGTCACCATTGGCGCGGGGAGCGTGGTGCTCGACAGCGTGCCGGACAACGCGCTGGTGGTTGGCGAAAAAGCGCGCGTGAAGGTGATTAAATGAATATTTTGCAATTTAACGTGCGCCTTGCAGAAGGCGGTGCCGCAGGCGTCGCGCTCGATTTACATCAGCGCGCGCTGCAACAAGGCATTTCATCACGTTTTATTTACGGCTATGGCAAAGGCGGCAAAAAAAGCGTCAGCCACGACAACTATCCGCAGGTGTATAAACAGACACCTCGTCTGACGTCCATCGCTAACCTGGCGCTGTTTCGCCTGTTTAACCGCGATGTTTTTGGCAACCTGAATAATCTCTATCGCACCGTGACCCGCACAGAGGGTCCGGTGGTACTGCATTTTCATGTCATGCACAGCTACTGGCTGAATCTGGATGAACTGGTGACATTTTGCCAGAAGGTGAAAGCGCACAAGCCGGATGTCATCTTTGTCTGGACGCTGCATGACCACTGGAGCGTGACCGGGCGCTGCGCCTTTACCGATGGCTGTGAAGGCTGGAAAGAAAATTGCCGCAAATGCCCGACGCTGTCGAACTACCCGCCGGTGAAAGTTGACCGTGCGCATAAGCTCGTTGACAGCAAACGTCAGTTATTTAACGACATGCTGGCGCTTGGCTGCCAGTTTATCTCCCCCAGCCAGCACGTGGCGGACGCCTTTAATAGCCTGTATGGTGCCGGGCGCTGCAGCATTATCAATAACGGCATTGATGTAGCAACAGAGGCCATTCTTGCCGAACTGTCGCCAGTGAAAGAGACGCAAGGCAAACCGAAGATTGCGGTGGTGGCGCACGATCTGCGTTACGACGGCAAAACCAATCAGCAACTGGTGCGTGACATCATGGCGATGGACGACCGCGTGGAGCTGCATACCTTCGGTAAGTTTTCCCCGTTTGAGGGTAAAAACGTTGTCAACCACGGTTTTTTGACCGATAAGCGCAAATTGATGAGTGAACTCAACGAGATGGACGCGCTGGTCTTTAGTTCCCGCGTGGACAACTATCCGTTGATTTTGTGCGAAGCATTATCGATCGGTGTGCCGGTGATTGCCACCCATAGCGATGCGGCGCGCGAAGTGTTGCAGAAATCGGGCGGTAAGACCTTCAGCGAGCAGGAGGTATTGCCGCTAGTGCAGTGCCATAAAGCCGACATTGCCCAGGCGGTATTTGGCGAAAGCCTTGACGCGTTCCGCGCGCGCAGCCGCCAGGCATACAGTGGCCAACAGATGCTGGAGGAGTATGTCTCATTCTATCAAGGTCTGTAGCTACCTCCTGCTGCCGCTCATTTATCTGCTGGTTAACGTCAAACTCCTCCAGTTAGGAGAGAGTTTTCCCATCACTATCGTGACGTTTTTGCCGGTGCTGCTGCTGCTCTATGTTGAGCGCATCAGCGTGAAAAAGTTGATGATAGCGCTGGGTGCCGGGGCAGGATTGACGCTGTTTAACTTCATTTTCGGTAAGTCGCTGGACGCCAGTAAATATGTCACTTCGACGATGCTGTTCGTTTATATCGTGATCATCATCGGCATGGTGTGGAGTATCCGCTTCAAAACCATTTCACCGCATAATTACCGCAAGATATTGAGATTTTTCTATGCGGTAGTGGCATTCGTGGTGCTGTTAGCGGCGATGGAAATGGCGCAGATTATCCTCACAGGCGGCAGCAGTTTAATGGAGGGGATTTCGAAATATCTCATCTATAGCAACAGTTACGTGCTGAATTTTATCAAGTTCGGCGGTAAGCGTACTACGGCGTTATATTTCGAACCGGCATTCTTCGCTCTGGCGTTAATCTCAATTTGGCTCAGCATCAAACAGTTTGGTATCAAAACGCCGAAGACCGATGCTATGATTTTGGCAGGGATAGTTCTTTCGGGATCGTTCTCAGGGGTAATGACATTTATCCTGTTTTATCTGCTGGAATGGGCTTTCCAGTATCTGAACAAAGAGGCGATCCGTAAAAAGTTACCATTGGCAATTATTTCACTGGCAGTGTTTATTGTTGGCGTTGTATTTGCTTTTCCATATATCGCAGAACGAATCGGCGATTTAGGTACGGAAGGCTCTTCCTCGTATTATCGTATTATCGGTCCGCTGGTGATGGTGGGATATTCACTGACCAATATTGATGGTGTAGTAAGATTTGGCTCACTTTACGAATATGTCGCATCATTCGGAATCTTTAACGGTGCGGACGTCGGGAAAACAATAGACAATGGGTTGTATCTGCTGATCATTTATTTTTCATGGTTCGCAGTATTACTGACCGGATGGTATCTGTTTAAAGTTGGAAAAATGACGATAAATGCCTTTGGCAACAATCAGAATTTTCGCGTTCAACTTTATCTGTTCACTCCGATATCGTTGTTTTTTACGGGGTCTATTTTTAGCCCGGAATATGCGTTTTTAATCGTTTGTCCATTTATTCTGCGCAAAGCGTTGAATATAGCGACTACATGATGAGGTGGGTCAAATGCTGCTAAGTGTTATTACTGTCGCGTTTCGTAATTATGAAGGTGTGATGAAAACCTGGCAGTCGCTGGCTCACCTGGCGAAAGCGCAAAATATTGAATTCGAATGGATTGTGGTTGACGGCGGTTCTCAGGATGGTACTGAGGAATTTCTGAAAAACCTCAACGGTCAGTACAATTTACGTTATATCAGCGAACGCGATAAAGGCATCTATGATGCCATGAATAAAGGGATCGATATGGCCGCAGGACGCTTTGCGCTGTTTCTCAATTCCGGCGATATTTTCCATGAAGAAATTGTGGATGTTGTTCGTCAGCTGGACGATGAGAAAGAGAATGCAATGTATATTGGCGATGCGCTGCTGGATTTCGGCGATGGCACAAAAATACGTCGTGGCGCAAAACATGGCTGGTATATTTACCACAGCTTACCGGCCAGCCATCAGGCTATATTTTTCCCGGTAAATGGTCTGAAAACTTACCCCTACGATCTGCAATATAAAGTCTCTTCCGATTACGCTTTAGCCGCCAGAATGTTTAAAGCGGGGTTCCCGTTTAAACGTTTGAAAGGTCTTGTATCTGAATTTTCGATGGGCGGCGTATCAACGTCTAATAACCTTGAATTATGTCAGGATGCTCGCAATGTGCAGCGTAAAATATTACGCATGCCGGGCTTCTGGGCACAGTTGTCTTATATGTTGCGTTTACGGACGACCGGCAAAGCGAAAGCCTTATATAACAAAGCATAACGCTCAGATATAAGGAAAAATGATGCAGGATTTAAAAGGATTCTCCGTGCCGAAAGGCTTTCGGGGCGGCAACGCTATTAAGGTTCAACTGTGGTGGGCGGTGCAGGCGACATTATTCGCCTGGTCCCCGCAGGTGCTGTATCGCTGGCGCGCATTTCTGTTGCGTTTATTTGGCGCAAAGATTGGAAAAGGTGTGGTTATTCGTCCATCGGTAAAAATTACTTATCCGTGGAAATTAACATTAGGCGATTACAGCTGGGTAGGAGATGACGCAGTGTTATACACGCTGGGTGATATTTCTATCGGTGCGAATTCAGTGGTTTCTCAGAAATGTTATTTGTGCACCGGCAGTCACGATTATATGAGCGCGCATTTTGATATTAACGCGACGCCAATCGTGATTGGTGAGAAGTGCTGGCTGGCGACAGATGTGTTTGTCGCGCCGGGCGTCTCCATCGGCGACGGGACGGTAGTCGGTGCTCGCAGCAGTGTTTTTAAATCGCTTCCGGCAAATGTGATTTGCCGTGGCAATCCCGCAGTGGTGACGCGCGAACGCGTTGAAAAGGTAACTCCCTGAACTGGGACTATTGAGGAAAATAAATTATGTCTAAAGTCGCTCTCATCACCGGCGTAACCGGGCAAGATGGCTCTTATCTGGCGGAACTGCTTCTGGAGAAGGGTTACGAAGTTCACGGCATTAAACGCCGCGCTTCCTCATTCAATACCGAGCGTGTGGATCACATCTATCAGGATCCGCACACCAGCAACCCGAAATTCCATCTGCACTACGGTGACCTGACCGATACCTCCAACCTGACGCGTATCCTGCAGGAAGTGCAGCCGGATGAAGTCTACAACCTGGGCGCGATGAGCCACGTGGCTGTGTCGTTCGAATCCCCGGAATATACCGCCGACGTTGATGCCATGGGTACGCTGCGTCTGCTGGAAGCCATTCGCTTCCTGGGTCTGGAGAAGAAAACCCGTTTCTACCAGGCGTCCACCTCTGAGCTTTATGGTCTGGTGCAGGAAATCCCGCAGAAAGAGACCACGCCGTTCTACCCGCGCTCTCCGTACGCGGTTGCCAAACTGTACGCGTACTGGATCACCGTGAACTACCGCGAATCCTACGGCATGTATGCCTGCAACGGCATTCTGTTCAACCACGAATCTCCGCGCCGTGGCGAAACCTTCGTGACCCGCAAAATTACCCGTGCTATCGCCAATATCGCACAGGGTCTGGAATCCTGCCTGTACCTCGGCAACATGGACTCCCTGCGTGACTGGGGCCATGCCAAAGATTACGTGAAAATGCAGTGGATGATGCTGCAACAGGAAAAACCGGAAGACTTCGTTATCGCCACCGGCGTGCAGTACTCCGTGCGTCAGTTCGTGGAAATGGCGGCGGCACAGTTGGGTATCAAACTGCGCTTTGAAGGCACCGGCGTGGAAGAGAAAGGCATTGTCGTTTCTGTGACCGGCCATGACGCACCGGGCGTGAAACCGGGCGATGTGATTGTTGCCGTTGACCCGCGTTACTTCCGTCCTGCTGAAGTGGAAACCCTGCTCGGCGACCCGAGCAAAGCGCACGAAAAACTGGGCTGGAAACCGGAAATCACCCTGCAGGAGATGGTCTCCGAAATGGTGGCAAAAGATCTGGAAGCAGCGAAAAAACACTCACTGCTTAAGGCCCACGGTTACGAGGTTGCCATCGCGCTGGAGTCCTGAGCATGACCAAACAACGTGTTTTTGTGGCTGGCCATCGCGGGATGGTGGGGTCAGCCATCGTACGGCAGCTCGAACAGCGGGCGGATATCGAACTGGTGCTGCGTTCCCGCGAGGAACTGAACCTGTTAGACAGCGCGGCTGTGAATGCGTTTTTCGCCAGTGAGCGTATCGATCAGGTTTACCTGGCGGCGGCGAAAGTGGGCGGTATTGTGGCGAACAATACCTACCCGGCGGACTTCATCTACGAAAATATGATGATTGAGAGCAACATCATTCACGCCGCGCACAAGAACGACGTGAACAAGCTGTTGTTCCTCGGTTCGTCCTGCATCTACCCGAAACTGGCTCACCAGCCGATTGCGGAAAGTGAGCTGTTGCAGGGGACGCTGGAGCCGACCAACGAGCCGTACGCGATTGCCAAAATCGCCGGTATTAAGTTGTGCGAATCCTACAACCGTCAGTATGACCGTGATTACCGCTCGGTGATGCCGACCAACCTGTACGGGCCGCACGACAACTTCCACCCGAGCAACTCGCATGTGATCCCTGCGCTGCTGCGCCGTTTCCACGAAGCGACGCAGGAAAATGCGCCGGATGTGGTGGTGTGGGGCAGCGGCACGCCGATGCGCGAATTCCTGCATGTGGATGATATGGCTGCGGCCAGCATTCATGTCCAGGAGCTGGCGCGCGAAGTGTGGCAGGAGAATACCGAACCGATGCTGTCGCACATCAACGTCGGCACCGGCGTGGACTGCACCATTCGTGAACTGGCGCAAACCGTGGCAAGCGTGGTGGGTTACAAAGGTCGCGTGGTGTTTGATGCCACCAAACCGGACGGCACGCCGCGTAAACTGCTCGATGTGACCCGCCTGCATCAGCTTGGCTGGTATCACGAGATCTCACTGGAAGCGGGGCTTGCCAGCACCTACCAGTGGTTCCTTGAAAACCAGCACCGGTTCCGGGGGTAAGTATGTTTTTGAGTCAGGAAGATTTTGCCACGGTGGTGCGTTCAACCCCGCTGATTTCCATCGATTTAATCGTGGAAAACTCACGCGGCGAGTTTTTACTCGGCAAGCGTACTAACCGCCCGGCCCAGGGATACTGGTTTGTCCCGGGCGGACGCGTGCAAAAGGACGAGCCGCTGGCGGCCGCTTTCGAGCGACTGACTCAGGCGGAACTGGGACTGCGCCTGCCGATGTCGGCAGGCGAGTTTTACGGCGTCTGGCAGCACTTCTATGACGACAACTTTTCCGGCCCGGATTTCACCACGCATTACATCGTGCTGGGCTTCCGCCTGCGTGTGGACGAAGAGTCCCTCGCGCTGCCGCAGGATCAGCACAACGACTACCGCTGGGGAACGCCGGAGTCACTGATTGCCGACCCGCTGGTACATGACAATAGCCGCGCCTATTTCCTCGACGCGCAGGGAGTACCGGGCTTATGAAAATCCTGGTCTATGGCATCAACTATTCGCCGGAGCTGACCGGGATCGGTAAGTACACCGGCGAAATGGTGGAATGGATGGCCCGTCAGGGCCATGACGTGCGCGTGATTACCGCGCCGCCGTACTACCCGGAGTGGAAAGTGGGCGCGCAATACAGCGCCTGGCGCTGGCGCAAAGAGCAGGGCGTTGCCACCGTGTGGCGCTGCCCGCTGTATGTGCCCGCACAGCCATCGACCTTAAAACGGCTGCTGCATCTGGGCAGCTTTGCCCTGAGCAGCTTCTTTCCGTTGATGGCGCAGCGTCGCTGGAAACCGGATCGCATTATCGGCGTCGTGCCGACCCTGTTTTGCACGCCGGGCATGCGCCTGCTGGCAAAACTGAGCGGCGCGAAAACCGTGCTGCACATTCAGGATTATGAAGTCGACGCCATGCTGGGGTTAGGCATGGCGGGTAAAGGTAAAGGTGGCCTGGTGGCGAAACTGGCGACCGCCTTTGAACGCAGCAACCTGCATAACGTTGACAACGTATCGACCATCTCCCGCTCGATGATGAACAAAGCGCGGGAGAAAGGTGTGGCGGCGGACAACCTTATTTTCTTCCCGAACTGGTCCGAAGTGGCGCGTTTTCGCGATATCGACGACGGATCCGTCGCGCAACTGCGCCGCACGCTCGGCCTGCCGGATGACAAAAAAATCATTCTTTACTCCGGCAATATCGGTGAGAAGCAGGGGCTGGAAAACGTTATTGAAGCGGCGGCAAAACTGCACAACCAGCCGTGGCTGTTTGTGATTGTCGGTCAGGGCGGCGGCAAGGCGCGGCTGGAAAAAATGGTCAGCGAGCGCGGGCTTCACAACGTGAAATTCTTCCCGTTGCAGCCGTATGACGCGTTGCCTGCCTTATTAAAAATGGGCGATTGCCATCTGGTGATCCAAAAACGCGGCGCGGCTGACGCCGTGCTGCCGTCCAAACTGACCAACATTCTGGCGGTCGGCGGCAATGCCGTGATTACCGCCGAAGAGAGTACCGAACTTGGCCAGCTGTGTCTGACCCAGCCTGGCATTGCGGTCTGCGTTGAACCGGAATCGGTCGACGCGCTGACCTGGGGCATTGAACGCGCGCTGGCGCTGCCCAAAAACAACACGGTGGCACGTGAATATGCCGAACGCACGCTCGAAAAAGAGAACGTGTTAAGCCAGTTTATTGCAGATATCAGCCCGGAGAATTCCATTCAGCCCGCACCAGCCCGCGAAAGCGTGCATGACGGCGAACTGAACTTCGACGGTAATGGGGATAAATCATGAGTCAAACACAACTGTACCCGGTCGTGATGGCCGGCGGCTCCGGCAGCCGTTTGTGGCCGCTGTCCCGTGTGCTTTACCCTAAACAGTTTCTCTGCCTGAAAGGCGAACTCACCATGTTGCAAACCACCATCTGTCGCCTGAACGGTGTGGAGTGCGAAAGCCCGGTGGTGATTTGTAACGAACAGCACCGCTTTATCGTGGCGGAGCAACTGCGTCAGCTGCACAAGCTGACCGAAAACATCATTCTGGAACCGGCAGGTCGCAACACGGCTCCGGCTATCGCGCTGGCAGCGCTGGCGGTAAAGCGCCACAACCCGGATAGCGATCCGCTGATGCTGGTGCTGGCCGCTGACCATGTGATCCAGGATGAAGAGGCGTTTCGCACGTCGGTACGCAATGCGATCCCTTACGCCGAAGCGGGCAAACTGGTGACCTTTGGTATCGTGCCGGATCTGCCGGAAACCGGTTATGGCTACATCCGTCGCGGCGCGGTTTCAGCCGGTGACGTCGATGCGGTGGCGTTTGAAGTGGCGCAATTTGTCGAAAAACCCAACCTCGAAACGGCGCAGGGTTATGTGGCGAGCGGCGAGTATTACTGGAACAGCGGTATGTTCTTGTTCCGCGCCGGTCGCTATCTGGAAGAGCTGAAAAAGTATCGTCCGGATATCCTTGAAGCCTGCGAAAAAGCGATGGATGCCACCGACCCGGATATGGACTTTATCCGCGTTGATGAAGCGTCTTTCCTCGCCTGCCCGGAAGAGTCGATTGACTATGCGGTCATGGAACGCACCGCCGATGCGGTTGTGGTGCCAATGGATGCTGGCTGGAGCGATGTTGGCTCCTGGTCGTCGCTGTGGGAAATCAGCCAGCACACGCCGGAGGGAAACGTCCATCACGGCGACGTCATCAGCCATAAAACCGAAAACAGCTACGTTTACGCCGAATCAGGCCTGGTCACGACCGTCGGGGTGAAAGATCTGGTGGTGGTGCAGACCAAAGATGCGGTGCTGATTGCCGACCGTAACGCCGTGCAGGATGTGAAAAAAGTGGTCGAGAAAATCAAAGCCGACGGGCGCCACGAACATCACATTCACCGCGAAGTTTACCGCCCGTGGGGTAAATATGACTCCATCGACTCCGGAGACCGCTATCAGGTAAAACGCATTACCGTGAAGCCGGGCGAAGGACTTTCCGTACAGATGCATCATCACCGCGCTGAACACTGGGTGGTGGTCGCCGGTACGGCAAAAGTGACAATTGATGGCGAGGTGAAATTGCTGGGCGAAAACGAATCTATCTATATTCCGCTCGGCGCGCGCCACTGTCTGGAAAACCCTGGGAAAATTCCGCTCGATCTGATCGAGGTACGCTCCGGTTCGTACCTTGAAGAGGATGACATTGTGCGGTTCGCCGATCGTTACGGCCGTATTTAATTCCCGTGCCGGATAACGAGAAAGTTATCCGGTTTATAAATTTAAATTAATCAACAAGATATGGCCATTTTACGGTCACGGCTGACTGTTGCCTGAAGAAGAGGTAATGATGGAAAAATTAACCTGTTTTAAAGCTTACGATATTCGCGGCAAGCTGGGCGAAGAACTCAATGAAGATATTGCATGGCGTATTGGCCGCGCCTACGGGGAGTACCTGAAGCCGCAGACCATCGTGCTGGGCGGCGATGTGCGGCAGACCAGCGAAGCGCTGAAGCTGGCGCTGGCGAAAGGGTTGCAGGACGCTGGTGTGAATGTGCTGGATATTGGTCTTTCCGGCACCGAAGAGATCTATTTCGCCACCTTCAATCTGGGCGTTGACGGCGGTATCGAAGTCACCGCCAGCCATAACCCGATGGACTATAACGGCATGAAACTGGTGCGTAAGGGCGCGCGGCCGATCAGCGGTGATACTGGCCTGCGCGATGTGCAGCGCCTGGCGGAAGCCAATGATTTCCCGTCGGTGAACCCGGAAAAACGCGGCAGCTACGAGCAAATTAATCTGCGCGACGCCTATATCGATCACCTGATGGGCTATATCGATACCAATAACCTCAAGCCGCTGAAGCTGGTGATTAACTCCGGTAACGGCGCGGCAGGCCCGGTGGTGGATGCCATTGAAGCCCGCTTTAAGGCGCTGAATGTGCCGGTGACGTTCGTCAAAGTGCATAACGAGCCGGACGGCACCTTCCCGCACGGTATTCCTAACCCGCTGCTGCCCGAGTGCCGCGACGATACCCGCAACGCGGTGATTGAACATAACGCCGATATGGGCATTGCTTTTGATGGCGACTTTGACCGGTGCTTCTTGTTCGACGGGGAAGGGCAGTTTATCGAGGGCTACTACATTGTTGGCCTGCTGGCGGAAGCGTTCCTCGAAAAACATCCGGGCGCGAAAATTATTCATGACCCGCGCTTGTCGTGGAACACAGTGGATGTTGTTGGCCGCGCGGGCGGTACGCCAGTGATGTCGAAAACCGGCCATGCCTTTATTAAAGAGCGGATGCGCGAAGAAGACGCTATTTATGGCGGCGAAATGAGCGCGCACCACTACTTCCGTGACTTTGCCTACTGCGACAGCGGCATGATCCCATGGCTGCTGGTCACCGAACTGCTGTGCCTGAAAGGCAAAACGCTGGCGCAACTGGTGCGCGACCGCATGGTGGCGTTCCCGGCGAGCGGTGAGATCAACAGCAAACTGGCGGACCCGGCGACGGCGATCAATCGCGTTGAACAACACTTCACGCCTGGCGCGCTGGAGATCGACCGTACGGACGGCATCAGCATCGCGTTTGCCGACTGGCGCTTTAACTTGCGCTCTTCCAACACAGAACCCGTTGTACGTCTGAACGTTGAATCGCGGCGCGACGAGGAACTGATGAAAGCGCGAACGCAGGAAATTCTGGCACTGTTGAATCAATAACGATAAGGCGTTCCTCTCCCCGATGCCGGGGAGGGAACATTACAGGCAGGTACAACAATGACTCATCTCAAAAAACGCGACCGGGCCAAAACGAATGCATCGTTAATCTCTATCGTGCAGCGCTTCTCCGACATCACCATTATGTTCGGTGGCCTGTGGTTGGTGTGTAAGGTCAATGCGCTGCCGTTCTTCTACATGCATCTGCTGATGGCTCTGATTACGCTGGTTGTTTTCCAGATGATCGGCGGAATGACCGATTTTTACCGCTCCTGGCGGGGCGTAAAAATCATGACCGAACTGACGCTGCTGTTGCAGAACTGGACGCTGAGCCTGATTTTCAGCGCGGGTCTGCTGGCGTTCAATACTGATTTTGATAACACCTTCACCATTTATCTGGCCTGGTATTTATTGACCTCGATGGGGCTGATGCTGAGCCGGGCGGTGATCCGCTTTGGCGCAGGCTGGCTGCGTAATCTTGGCTACAACACGCGCCGCGTGGCGGTGGCGGGTGACATGCCGATGGGCCAGGAACTGCTGGAAGGTTTTCGCAATGAGCCCTGGCTCGGGTTTGATGTGGTCGGGGTTTACCACGACCCACAACCGGGCGGCATTACCACAGGCTGGGCGGGGAATCTCGACCAACTGGTGGAAGATGCGAAAAGCGGGAAAATTCACAACGTCTACATCGCCATGTCGATGAATGACGCGGCTTGTATCAAAAAGCTGGTGCGCCAGCTGGCCGATACCACCTGTTCGGTGATCCTTATCCCCGATGTTTTCACCTTTAATATTCTGCACTCGCGTGTGGAAGAGGTGAACGGCGTGCCGGTGGTGCCGCTGTATGACACGCCGCTTTCTGGTGTCAATCGCATCCTGAAACGTCTGGAAGACATTGTTCTCGCCTCGCTGATTTTGCTGCTCATCTCCCCGGTGCTGCTGGCGATTTCGGTGGCGGTGAAACTCAGCTCGCCGGGGCCGGTTATCTTCCGCCAGACGCGCTATGGCATGGACGGTAAGCCAATCAAGGTGTGGAAATTCCGCTCCATGAAGGTGATGGAAAACGACAAAGTGGTGACGCAGGCAACGCAGAACGATCCGCGCGTGACGAAAGTCGGCAGTTTCCTGCGCCGTACGTCGCTCGATGAACTGCCGCAATTTATCAATGTGCTGACCGGCGGGATGTCGATCGTTGGCCCGCGCCCGCATGCGGTGGCGCATAACGAGCAGTACCGCTCCCTGATTGAGGGCTACATGCTGCGCCATAAAGTGAAACCCGGGATTACCGGCTGGGCGCAAATTAACGGCTGGCGCGGTGAAACCGACACGCTGGAGAAAATGGAAAAACGTATTGAGTTCGATCTCGAGTACATCCGTGAATGGAGCCTGTGGTTCGATATCAAAATCGTTTTTCTGACCGTCTTTAAAGGCTTTGTTAACAAAGCGGCGTATTAAGGAAAGGTCATGAGCCTGAGAGAAAAAACCATCAGCGGCGCAAAGTGGTCCGCCATGGCGACCCTGACCATTATTGGTCTGGGGCTGGTGCAGATGACCGTGCTGGCGCGCATTATCGATAACCACCAGTTCGGTCTGCTGACCGTCTCGCTGGTGATTATCGCGCTGGCGGATACGCTGTCGGATTTCGGCATCGCCAACTCGATTATTCAGCGTAAAGAGATAAGCCATCTCGAACTGACCACGCTGTACTGGCTCAATGTTGGGCTGGGCATTGTGGTCTGTATCGCTGTTTTCTCCCTGAGCGGGGTCATAGCCAATGTGCTGAATAACCCGGATCTGGCACCGCTGATTAAAACGCTGTCGCTGGCTTTTGTGGTGATCCCGCACGGCCAGCAGTTTCGCGCGTTGATGCAAAAAGAGCTCGAGTTCAACAAGATAGGCGCCATTGAAACGCTGTCGGTGCTGGCGGGCTTCAGCTTTACGGTCATCAGCGCGTTCTTCTGGCCGCTGGCGATGACCGCGATCCTCGGTTATCTGGTTAACAGCGCCGTGCGCACGCTGCTGTTTGGTTATTTTGGCCGCAAAATTTACCGTCCTGGGCTGCATTTCTCGCTGGCGTCTGTCAGTTCCAACTTGCGTTTTGGCGCCTGGCTGACGGCAGACAGTATCATCAACTATGTGAACACCAACCTTTCCACGCTGGTGCTGGCGCGTATTCTCGGTGCCAGTGTCGCCGGGGGCTACAACCTGGCGTACAACGTGGCGGTGGTGCCGCCGATGAAGCTCAACCCCATCATCACCCGCGTACTGTTCCCGGCGTTTGCCAAAATCCAGGATGACACGGAAAAGCTGCGCGTGAACTTTTACAAGCTGCTGTCGGTGGTCGGGATCATTAACTTCCCGATCCTGCTGGGGCTGATGGTGGTGTCGAACAACTTTGTGCCGCTGGTGTTTGGCGACAAATGGAACAGCATCATTCCTATCCTGCAACTGCTGTGTATTGTCGGCCTGTTGCGCGCGGTGGGTAACCCGATCGGTTCGCTGCTGATGGCGAAAGCGCGGGTGGATATCAGCTTTAAATTCAATGTCTTTAAAACGTTTCTCTTCATTCCCGCCATTATTGTCGGCGGACATCTGGCGGGGGCGCTCGGCGTGACGCTTGGTTTTCTGCTGGTGCAAATCATCAACACGGTTCTGAGCTACTTCGTGATGATCAAACCGGTGCTCGGCTCCAGTTACCGTCAGTACATCCTGAGCCTGTGGCTGCCCTTTTACCTGTCGCTGCCGACGCTGGTGGTGAGCTATGGCCTGGGCCTGGCTCTGAACGGACATCTGCCGCTGGCGGCGATGCTGGCGATTCAGGTCGCAGCGGGCGTGGTGGCGTTCGCCGGGATGCTGATTGTGTCGCGTAATGCGCTGGTGGTGGAGATGAAACGCCAGTTTTGCCGCAACGAGAAACTTAAAACGCTGCTTCGCGCAGGATAAGAAACCTGATTGAACCCCTTTATGAGGTCGTTATGAAATTATTGATCCTTGGCAATCACACATGCGGCAACCGTGGTGACAGCGCTATTTTACGTGGATTGCTGGATGCGATTGCCCTGATTGAGCCTGAGGCAGAGGTGGATGTGATGAGCCGCTATCCGGTGAGCTCATCCTGGTTACTCAACCGTCCGGTAATGGGCGACCCGCTCTATAGCCAGATGAAAGAGCAGAACAATGCCGCCGGCCTGATGGGGCGTGTGAAGAAAGTGCTGCGCCGCCGTTACCAGCACCAGGTGCTGCTTTCCAGAGTGACGGATACCGGTAAGCTGCGCAATATCGCTATTGCGCAAGGGTTTACCGATTTTGTCCGCCGTCTGGCGGACTATGACGCGATTATTCAGGTCGGCGGCTCGTTCTTTGTCGATCTGTATGGTGTGCCGCAGTTTGAGCACGCGCTGTGTACGTTTATGGCGAAAAAACCGATCTACATGATTGGTCACAGCGTGGGGCCGTTCCAGAACGAGGCGTTTAACCAACTGGCGAATTATGTCTTTGGCCATTGCGATGCGCTGATCCTGCGCGAAACCGTAAGCCTCAATTTGATGAAGCAAAGCGACATCACCACCAGCAAAGTGGAGCAGGGCGTTGATACCGCCTGGCTGGTGGATCACCATCAGCACGATTTTGTTGCCAGCTATGCGGTGCAGCACTGGCTGGACCTGGCGGCGAAAGAGAAGACCGTGGCGATCACGCTGCGTGAACTGGCGCCGTTTGATAAACGACTGAACACCACCCAACAGGCCTATGAACAGGCTTTTGCCGAGGTGGTCAACCGGATCATTGACGCGGGTTATCAGGTTATTGCCCTCTCTACCTGCACCGGTATCGACAGCTATAACAAAGATGACCGCATGGTGGCGCTCAATCTGCGCCAGTATGTTAGCGATCCGTCGCGCTACCATGTGGTGATGGATGAGCTGAACGATCTGGAGATGGGTAAGATCCTCGGCGCGTGTGATTTAACGGTGGGTACGCGCCTGCACTCGGCGATTATCTCGATGAACTTCGGTACGCCGGCGATTGCTATCAACTATGAACACAAGTCTGCAGGCATTATGCAGCAACTCGGGATGCCGGAAATGGCGGTAGACATTCGCCATCTGCTGGATGGTTCTCTGGCGGCGATGGCGGCTGACACGCTGGGGCAGTTGCCTGCGATTAACCAGCGTCTGGCAACGGCGGTGGCGGCGGAACGCGAGCATGGCATGAAGATGGTCAAATCGGTGCTTGATCGCGTACAGGGGGTGAAATGAAAGTCAGCTTCTTTTTGCTGAAGTTTCCCTTATCTTCCGAAACCTTTGTGCTCAACCAGATCGTTGCCTTTATCAATATGGGTTTTGAGGTTGAGATTGTCGCCCTGCATAAGGGCGATATGAACAATACCCATGCGGCGTATACCGAGTACCGGCTGGCAGAAAAAACGCACTGGCTGCTGGCTGAGCCGGAAGGGAAGATGGCAAAACTGAGCTATCGCGGGCAGGCGATAGCGCGGGGGATCTGGAAATCCTCCACCTGGAAAGCGTTGAATATGTCGCGCTATGGT
This sequence comes from Kosakonia pseudosacchari, assembly GCF_015167415.1. Classification (NCBI taxonomy): domain Bacteria; kingdom Pseudomonadati; phylum Pseudomonadota; class Gammaproteobacteria; order Enterobacterales; family Enterobacteriaceae; genus Kosakonia; species Kosakonia pseudosacchari. The sequence goes on along the minus strand of NZ_CP063425.1, from coordinate 3,089,485 downwards.
GACGAAGCTCGCAATCTGATCCTGCCTGCCATTTGCGGCCTCGCGCCGCGCACGTTCAGCGCCGATGTCTTTATCGCCCACTTTGGCCCGGCAGGCGTTACCGCCGCAAAACTGCGGGAGCTGGGCGTACTCAAGGGCAAAATCGCCACCGTGTTCCACGGCATTGATATCTCTCACCGCGACGTGTTGAACCACTACACGCCTGAGTATCAGCAACTTTTCCAGCGTGGCGATCTGATGCTGCCGATCAGCGATTTATGGGCCGGCAGACTGAAAAACATGGGTTGCCCGGAGACCAAAATCGCCGTGTCGCGCATGGGGGTTGATATGGCCCGCTTCAGCCTGCGCTCGGTTAAAAGCCCCGGTAGTCCACTGCAAATCATCTCTGTGGCGCGTCTGACCGAGAAAAAAGGGCTGCACGTCGCCATTGAAGCGTGCCGTTTGTTAAAAGAACGCGGCGTGGATTTCAAATATCGCATCCTCGGTATTGGCCCGTGGGAACGGCGCTTACGCACGCTTATCGAACAATTCCAGCTGGAAGATGTGATTGAAATGCCGGGTTTTAAACCCAGCCATGAAGTGAAAGCACTGCTCGATGAAGCCGATGTCTTTTTGCTGCCGTCGGTGACCGGCGCGGATGGGGATATGGAAGGCATTCCGGTTGCGCTGATGGAGGCGATGGCAGTGGGGATCCCGGTAGTTTCAACCGTTCACAGCGGCATTCCGGAGTTGATCGATGCCGGGCAGTCCGGCTGGCTGGTGCCGGAAAATGATGCCGAAGCGCTGGCGCAGCGACTGGCTGCTTTCGGTGATATGGAGAGCCGTGATTTAACGCCGGTGGTGACGCGGGCGCGCGAAAAAGTCGAGAACGACTTCAACCAGAAAATCATCAACCAGCAACTTGCCAGTCTGTTGCAGACGCTTTAACAGAGGTTTTATGACCGTGAAGAAAACAGCAACTGCGCTCTCGCGACGCACCTTCCTGGCCGCCGGTTCCGCGCTGGCGGCGCTTCCATTGCTACATATTCCCACAGCCCGCGCGTTGGGACGTAACGACACGGTCAGTATCAGTGATTACAACCGCAATGACTGGCCCGCGGCGTTTAAACAGGCCTTTGCTGACGGGCAAACCGTGGAAGTCCCCGCAGGGGTGGTCTGCGACAATATTAACACCGGTATTTTTATTCCCGCTGGCAAAACGCTGCTGGTGCGCGGCGCGCTGAAAGGTAACGGGCGCGGGCGCTTTGTCTTGCAGGACGGTAGCCGGGTGGTGGGGGAGAAGGGCGGCAATTTCTATAACATCACGCTGGATGTTCGCGGCTCAGACTGCGAAATCAAAGGTGTGAGCATGAGTGGCTTTGGCCCGGTGATGCAGATCTATATTGGCGGTAAAGAGTCGCGCACGATGCGCAACCTGGTCATTGATAACATCACGGTGAGCAAAGCGAACTATGGCATTTTACGCCAGGGTTTCCACAATGAACTCGACGGCGTGCGGATCACTAATGGTCATTTCAGCGACTTACAAGGTGATGCCATCGAATGGAATGTGGCTATCAATGACCGCAACGTCCTGATTTCCGATCACGTGATTGATAACATTAACTGCACCAACGGGAAGATTAACTGGGGCATTGGTATTGGGCTGGCGGGCAGTACCTATGACAATAACTACCCTGAAGATCAAGCCGTTAAAAACTTTGTCGTGGCGAATATTACCGGCAGTAACTGCCGCCAGTTAGTGCATGTGGAAAACGGTAAACATTTTATTATTCGCAACGTTAAAGCGAAAAACATCACCCCGGATTTCAGTAAAAAAGCCGGGATCGATAATGCAACTGTCGCGATTTACGGCTGTGATAATTTCGTCATTGATAATGTTTCAATGGTCAACAGCGCCGGGATGCTGATTGGTTATGGTGTTATCAAAGGCGATTATTTGTCGATCCCGCAGAATTTCAAACTCAACGATATCCAGCAGGACAACAGCAGCAGCAAATATAAGCTGCGCGGTATCCAGATATCGTCCGGTAATGCCACCTCGTTTGTGGCTATCACAAATGTGAAAATGCAGAGCGCGACGCTGGAGCTGCACAATAAACCGCAACATCTTTTCCTGCGTAATATCAACGTGACGCAACAGGCGGCCAACGGCCCGGCACTGAAGCTGAACTTCGATTTACGCAAAGATGTCCGCGGGCGTTTTATGGCGAAACAGGACACCTTGCTGTCATTGGCGAATATTCACGCAGTCAATGAAAATGGGCAAAGTTCAGTCGATATCGACAGAGTCGATCAGCATGTGGTGAATGTCGATAATTTGAACTTCCGTTTACCAGCGAAGCGGCTCTGAGCGCGGGAAATGGCCTTTTACGATAAATCCTGGTGATTTAGCACCTGGGTTAGGTTTACATCTACTGCCTTGCAGGGACATTAGGCGTAACATCTTTCACTTTCCTCGCTGCAACGCACTGGCGAAAACAGGTTAAAGGTTTATAATTCATCCAATTATTACAGGTGGAAGAAATAATGGTTAATTTGAAAGCAGTTATTCCGGTAGCCGGTCTGGGAATGCATATGCTCCCGGCCACGAAAGCGATTCCAAAAGAGATGCTACCGATCGTCGACAAGCCGATGATTCAGTACATCGTCGACGAAGTTGTTGCTGCAGGGATCAAAGAAATCGTTCTGGTGACTCACTCGTCCAAAAACGCGGTGGAAAACCACTTCGACACCTCCTACGAACTTGAAGCGCTGCTTGAACAGCGTGTTAAACGCCAGCTGCTGGCGGAAGTGCAGTCTATTTGTCCGCCAGGCGTGACGATTATGAACGTGCGTCAGGCGCAGCCGCTGGGGTTGGGCCACTCAATTCTTTGCGCGCGCCCGATCGTTGGCGACAACCCGTTTGTCGTTGTGCTGCCGGATATCGTGCTGGATACGGCAACGGCCGATCCGCTGCGTTATAACCTCGCGGCGATGGTGGCACGCTTTGCTGAGACAGGCCGTAGCCAGGTGCTGGCAAAACGCATGAAAGGCGATCTCTCTGAATACTCCGTGATCCAGACCAAAGAGCCGCTGGACACAGAAGGTAAAGTCAGCCGCATTGTGCAGTTTATTGAAAAACCGGATCAGCCGCAGACGCTGGATTCCGACCTGATGGCAGTGGGGCGCTATGTACTTTCTGCCGATATCTGGGCGGAACTGGAAAAAACCGAGCCGGGTGCCTGGGGGCGTATCCAGTTGACTGATGCGATTGCTCAACTTGCGGAAAAACAGTCTGTTGATGCGATGTTGATGACCGGCGACAGCTATGACTGCGGTAAGAAAATGGGGTACATGCAGGCCTTTGTCAACTACGGTCTGCGTAACCTGAAAGAAGGTCAGAAATTCCGCGAAAGTATTAAAAAATTGCTTACACAGTAACAATTAAAAATGTTGTGTAATTAAGTCATTCATTACCGGGGCAGTAAAGAGTTGCTATGAGGTATTACCTTCTCTGGTGATTCTTACTGCCCTTGTTTATTTTCATTATTTATCAACTATTAATAGGTTCGATTTGCGGAATTATTGCGCAAATGCAATCAAGGTTTTCCCTTGTTTCCAGCGCTGTTTCAGCGGAGAATAGCTCCTTAACATTTTGTGCCTGGCGACAATAAAATACTATTAACGCATAGTGAGCGTTAACACCCCCTGAAGAGTTGTTTGGCGAGTGCAGTACACTGGTAGCTGAAGAGCCAGGGGCGGTAGCGTGCCTTCAATTATCTATTTTCTTCCATTTTGCTTATTCATTTAGCTCAAAACATTACATAGCAAGAACGGATAATTCTCGTGAAAATATTGGTCACTGGTGGTGCAGGCTTTATCGGCTCTGCGGTTGTTCGGCATATCATTAATAACACTCAAGATTCTGTGGTGAACGTGGACAAATTAACCTATGCCGGAAATCTTGAATCGCTCACTGACATAGCAGGGAGCGAGCGCTATTTTTTTGAGCATGAGGATATTTGTGACGCGGCGGCGATGGCGCGTATTTTCGCCGAACACAAGCCCAATGCGGTTATGCATTTGGCTGCAGAAAGTCATGTTGATCGGTCCATAACGGGGCCAGCAGCTTTCATTGAAACTAATATTGTTGGCACTTATGTGTTGCTCGAAGCAGCACGTGCGTTTTGGTCAACTTTAACTGAGGGGGCAAAAGAAGGCTTCCGTTTTCACCATATTTCGACAGACGAAGTTTATGGTGATTTACCCCATCCTGATGAGCAAACGCAAGAGCAGCCGTTACCCCTGTTTACTGAGAAGACGGCCTATGCCCCAAGTAGCCCTTATTCTGCTTCCAAAGCTTCCAGCGATCACCTTGTTCGTGCTTGGTTGCGTACCTATGGCTTGCCAACAATCGTAACCAATTGTTCAAATAATTATGGTCCTTATCACTTTCCCGAAAAATTGATCCCACTAGTCATCTTGAATGCACTAGAAGGAAAACCTCTTCCGATTTATGGCAAAGGCGATCAAATTCGTGATTGGTTATATGTCGAGGATCACGCACGTGCGCTCTATACCGTGGTCTCGCAAGGTGTTGTAGGTGAGACGTATAATATTGGTGGTCATAACGAAAAGCAGAATCTCGAAGTTGTCCACACAATTTGTGATTTGCTCGATGAAATCGTGCCAAAAGCTGGCTCTTACCGCGATCAAATCACCTATGTAACAGATCGGCCAGGCCATGACCGCCGTTATGCCATTGATGCTGACAAAATCAGCCGCGAACTGGGATGGAAACCGCAGGAAACGTTTGAATCAGGCATCCGTAAAACTGTGCAGTGGTATCTGGATAACCAACGCTGGGTTGAAAATGTTAAGAGCGGCGCTTACAAGGTCTGGATCGAACAGAACTACGAGAAGCGTTAATCATGAATATTTTACTCTTCGGTAAAACAGGGCAAGTGGGTTGGGAGTTGCAACGTGCTCTGGTACCACTCGGTAAGGTCATTGCTGTTGATGTGCACTCTACTGAATATTGTGGTGATTTCAGCAACCCGCAGGGGGTGGTTGAAACCGTTCGGCGTATTCGCCCTGACGTAGTGGTTAATGCTGCTGCGCATACGGCTGTCGATAAGGCTGAATCTGAACGTGATTATGCTCAATTGCTGAACGCGACCAGTGTTGAGGCGATCGCTCGCGAAGTAGGTACGCTTGGCCGCTGGTTGGTGCATTATTCAACGGATTATGTTTTCCCAGGCTCGGGTGATAAACCGTGGCGTGAAACGGATGAGCCAGCGCCTTTGAACGTGTATGGTGAAACTAAACTTGCAGGGGAAAGGGCGATTCAGCGATATTGTCCTAATCATCTGATTTTCCGCACCAGTTGGGTCTACGCTAGTAAAGGAAACAATTTTGCTAAGACAATGCTCAGACTGGCGAAAGATAGAGAAATCTTGTCCATTATTGACGACCAGTATGGCGCGCCGACCGGTGCGGAATTGCTTGCAGATTGTACAGCCCATGCAATTCGTACCGTATTGAAGAAACCAGATGTTGCCGGGCTTTATCATCTGGTTGCGGCAGGGACGACGACCTGGTACTCCTTTGCTCAGCTGGTATTTGACGAAGCGCGCAAAGAGGGGGTGGCGCTAGCGCTGAATAGTACCAACCCCATCGCGACAGAAGCGTACCCCACGCCGGCCAAACGACCCAAAAATTCACGCCTTAATACTGAAAAATTCCAACGTGAATTCGATTTGGTGTTACCTCCATGGGAGCTCGGCGTTAAACGTATGCTGGCAGAGCTCTTTAGTACAGCGCCAATCTAACTTTTTTAAATGCCTCTGGGCAGGCATTTTGCTTGGGATTACAAAATGAAAACACGTAAAGGAATTATACTGGCGGGCGGTTCGGGAACTCGTCTGTACCCGGTGACAATGGCTGTGAGCAAACAGCTGCTGCCGATTTATGATAAGCCAATGATTTACTATCCGTTATCCACGCTGATGCTCGCGGGGATTCGCGATATTTTAATCATCAGCACCCCGCAGGATCTGCCGCGCTTTGAGCAACTTCTCGGCGATGGCAGCCAGTGGGGTTTAAGCCTTCATTACAAAGTACAGCCAAACCCGGACGGGTTGGCGCAGGCATTTATCCTCGGCGAAGAATTTATTGGTAACGATTCTTGTGCACTGGTGCTGGGGGATAATATTTTCTATGGTCATGATTTGCCAAAACTGATGGAAGAAGCCGTTGATAAAGAGAATGGTGCGACAGTATTTGCTTATCATGTAAACGATCCTGAGCGATACGGCGTTGTAGAATTCGATGTGGCAGGTAAGGCGATTAGCTTGGTAGAGAAGCCTGTTAAACCTAAAAGTAACTATGCAGTGACGGGGTTATATTTTTATGACAATGATGTCGTGGAAATGGCAAAAAGTTTAAAGCCTTCTTTGCGGGGAGAACTTGAAATAACAGATATTAATAGCCTCTATCTTATGCAAGAGAGACTATCGGTGGCGATGATGAGACGTGGTTATGCCTGGCTTGATACCGGAACTCATCAGAGTCTAATAGAGGCAAGTAATTTCATTCAGACGATAGAAGCGCGTCAGGGGCTTAAAGTTTCTTGTCCAGAAGAAATAGCCTATCGGAAAAAATTCATCGATGCAGAACAGGTAAAATTTTTAGCAGAACCATTGAAGAAAAATGCTTACGGTCAATATTTGTTAAAAATGATTGAAGGGAATTAAGAATGAATGTAATTAAAACTACAATTCCTGATGTGCTCATTTTTGAACCGACTGTTTTTGGCGATGACCGTGGCTTTTTTTTTGAACGTTATAATCAGAAAGTTTTTGAAAAGGTTGTTGGGCGGAAAATTGAATTCGTCCAAGATAATCACTCAAAATCATCAAAAGGCGTTCTTCGTGGCTTGCATTATCAATTGCCCCCTTACTCGCAGGAGAAACTCGTGCAGTGTGTGGTCGGTGAAATATTTGATGTTGCAGTTGATATTCGCCAAAGTTCGCCAACTTTTGGTCAATGGGTGGGTGTGAATTTGTCAGCACAAAATAAACGGCAAATATGGATTCCAGAAGGTTTTGCTCATGGATTCCTGGTAGTGAGTGATGATGCTGAATGTCTTTATAAAACAACAAACTATTATGCTCCTGCATTTGAGCGCGGCATTCGATGGGATGACTCAACTTTGGGAATCAACTGGCCGCTCGAAGGGCCTTTTAATTTGTCTGAGAAAGACAAAATACAACCCATCTGGAATAATGTTCAGTTTTTTGAATGAAAGTATGACGGGCAATGACGTCTAAAATTTATGTAGAGTACAATGACATGTTTAATGATAAAGTAATTCTTGTTACAGGTGGTACCGGGTCGTTCGGTAATAAATTTGTCCGCATGACCCTGGAAAAATACAATCCAAAAAAAATCATCATTTACTCTCGTGATGAGATGAAACAATGGGAAATGGCTAAGCATTTTAAAGATGAAAGCCGTATCCGTTTTTTCATTGGTGATGTTCGCGATAAAGATCGTTTATATCGTGCATTAGATGGCGTTGACTATGTTGTTCATGCTGCGGCGACTAAAATCGTACCAACAGCAGAATACAATCCATTCGAGTGTGTTAAAACCAATATTAACGGTGCCATGAACGTTATTGATGCATGCATCGATAAAGGTATCGAACGTGTCGTCGCCCTTTCTACCGATAAAGCAAGTAGTCCTGCCAACCTGTATGGTGCTACGAAGTTGGCATCTGACAAGCTTTTTGTCGCGGGTAACTCTTACTCTGGCGCAACCAAAACCCGCTTTGCCGTAGTGCGCTATGGGAACGTTATGGGGTCTCGTGGTTCAGTTATCCCCTTCTTCCTCTCTATCAAAGATAAAGGTGAGTTGCCGATTACGGATGATCGCATGACGCGTTTTATGATTACGCTTGAGCAAGGCGTTGAGTTAGTCTGGCATGCGTTCAATGATATGGTCGGCGGCGAAATTTACGTGAAGAAAATTCCGTCAATGAAAGTGTCTGATATTGCGACTGCCGTTGCGCCGGATGCTGTTCAAAAAGTCATTGGTATCCGCCCTGGTGAGAAACTGCATGAGCAAATGATCAGTGCAGAAGATGCTCTTTACACCTATGAGTATCCAGAACATTTTAAAATCCTACCTGCAATTCATAATTGGTGTGATTCGCCGGAACGTATTAAAGATGGTAAGCGCGTGCCGGAAGGCTTCGTCTATGAAAGTGACAGCAATGCCGAATGGATGAGTATTGACGAACTCCGTCAGTGGATTGATGAAAATCGCGAAAAAGTAGGCAACATCTGATGAAACTTATCCCCTATGGTCGTCAAGATATTTCTGAAGAAGATATTAGTGCAGTGGTAGATGTACTGAGGTCGGATTTTCTTACCCAAGGGCCCTGCGTTCCTCAATTTGAGCAAGCAATTTCTAAGTATGTTAATGTTAAACATGCTGTTGCAGTCAATAGCGCAACTTCTGCGCTTCACATGGCTTGTCTGGCGCTAGGATTGAACAAAGGGGACTGGCTCTGGACTTCGCCGAATACCTTTGTCGCTTCAGCTAATTGTGCCCTTTACTGCGATGCCAATGTGAGTTTTGTTGATATAGATCCACAGACTTACAATATGAGCGTCAGCGCTCTTGAAGCCAAACTCGTTGCAGCTAAAGCCGAAGGCGAATTGCCAAAAGTCGTTGTACCGGTAGCGTTTGCTGGTCAGTCGTGTGAAATGGAAGCTATCCATAAACTCTCTCAACAGTATGGTTTTGCCATTATTGAAGATGCATCGCATGCGATTGGCGGCAGCTATCAAGGGGCTAAAATTGGTAACTCACGTTTCGCTGATGTTACAATCCTGAGCTTCCACCCGGTTAAGATCATCACAACCGCCGAAGGCGGTATGGCACTGACTAACAGCGATGAATTGGCGGAAAGGATGCAACTTTTCCGCAGCCATGGTATTACCCGCGATAGTGAAAAAATGAACAGGGCTTCAGAAGGTGGCTGGTACTACCAACAGGTCGCTCTCGGTTTTAACTACCGCATGACTGAACTGCAGGCCGCACTGGGTATAAGCCAGTTAAAACGTATTGATGGATTTGTAACCCGTCGCCACGAACTGGCAAAACGTTACCACACTGCATTCGATGGAATTCCGGTATCTATGCCAGCGCAGTCAGAGAGCGGTTATAGTGCCCTGCATCTTTATCCGCTGACGGTAAACGATCCGGCGCAGCGTAAACAATTATTTGACTATCTGCGTAACAAGGGTATTGGGGTCAATGTTCACTATATCCCGGTTCACACTCAGCCGTACTATGAACAGTTAGGGCATAGAGTTGGGGATTATCCGATTGCTGAAGATTATTATTCTCGCGCAATAAGCATTCCTATGTATTCGACGCTGACTGATGAAGAGCAAGACTACGTTATCAAATGCATCCGGGAGTTTTTTTAAATGAATGTGGCAATCATTCCTGCACGTGGAGGCAGCAAGCGAATACCGCATAAAAATATTAAAGAATTTTGCGGGAAGCCAATGATTGCCTGGTCAATTGAAGCCGCTCAACAGAGCGGCGTTTTTGACCGAATCATTGTTTCAACAGATGATGAAAAGATCGCTGCGGTTGCTCGTCAATATGGCGCGGAAGTCCCATTTATGCGACCTGAAGAGCTGTCGAATGATTTTGCCGGGACGATCCCGGTGATTCGTCATGCAACGGAATGGCTCTCTAATCAGGGTTGCATTGTAGATTTTGTTTGTTGTATATATGCAACAGCACCTTTCATTCAATTTGAAGATATTGTTCACGGGCTTCACATTATTCGCGAACAACAAAGTGATTATGCTTTTACAATCACCCGCTTTCCGTATCCCATCCAGCGCGCACTTAAAGTTAGCGATGAGCAGCGTATCAGCATGTTTTCGCCAGAAATGTTCCATGTCCGTTCTCAGGATCTTGAAGAATCCTGGCACGATGCAGGGCAATTTTATTGGGGAACATCAACTGCATGGTTGAATGAGAAACCGATATTCAGCGCTGATTCCCGCGCAATAGAGCTTCCGCGCGAACGTGTTCAGGATATCGATACTCCAGAAGACTGGCAGGTTGCTGAATGGCTGTTTAAAGCCATGGACTACAAAAATGAATATTTATCTGCGAACTGATTCATCACTTTCAATTGGTTCTGGTCATGTGATTAGATGTTTGAACCTTGCAAAAGTTTTAAGAAAATCAGGGGCGCAGTGTGTTTTTATATCGAAAAATCATCGCGGCAGTATTATCGATAAAATTATTCAAGAAGGCTTTTCAACTAAAATAATAACTATTGATAACACGCCTGATGCTTACATTCGTGATGAGAAATTTTGGCTAAATGGTAGCCAGAGTGACGATGCCTTACAGTTTATCTCCTTGATAGAAGAGCAAGATCAACATCCCGATATTATTATTGTTGATCATTATTCTCTTGATAAAGAATGGGAGGAGATAGTTAAAAAACGGTTTTCAAGTGCTCGCCTGGTTGTTATTGATGATCTCTGTAACAGACCTCATTTTTGTGATCTGTTAATCGACCAGACTTACCAACGACGTCCCGAAGAATATGCCTCCTTAAATGAGAATAATGGTCTGGTTTTGGCAGGAACAAAATTTGCTTTGCTTAACCCGCTATTTGCAGGCTTACGAAATCAATCTATTGCATGCAAAGAAAAAGTTGATTATCCAAAAACATTAATGCTCACAATGGGGGGCGTTGATGCGCATAATATAACCGGTAAAGTTCTGGAATATCTGGCGCAGGCTGCGTTTAAAAATATCGATAAAATAACCGTTATATTAGGTAGTGCGTTCCCTCATCGTTACGAAATATATGCACTTGCAGCAAAATCAAATTATAACGTTGAAGTTCTGACCAATGTAACCAATATGGCTGAACTTATGCTTGAGCACGATTTCGCCATTGGTGCGTTGGGAGGGACTACCTGGGAACGTTGCACGATGGCCTTGCCGGCTGTAAACATTGCCATTGCGGATAATCAATTGACGATTGCAAAAAACCTCTCAAATACAGGTGCAATAGTTCTTTATGCAGATAATTTTAATAAAGATGAATTCGTTAATGCGGTGCAACATCTTTTTGAACGGTATCATGAGCAAAGAATTCTTGTTACGGATATTTGTGATGGTCTGGGGCTTTTCCGAGATATTCAGGAAATAATACCTGTACCTGCCAAAGATGGTATTAACGTTACGCTGCGTTTGGCTACACAAGAAGACATTAATTTTGTGTATCAACTCCAGTGCGAGCCCCATACGCGTAAATTTGCACGCAATCCGGATATTCCATCTTTCGGAAATCATGTCGTATGGATGACGCGTAAATTAAATGATGATAAATCACAATTCTATATCATTGAGCATGGCAGTTCATGTGGCGTTTTACGACTGGATCCCATCAGGCATGCATCTGCGAAATATGAAATATCGATATTTCTGACGGCGAGCGTTCAGGGAAAAGGCGTTGCAAGCGCGGCTATCAAACGCACCTTGATTTTACATAATGGCGATACAATTCTCGCTACAGTGTTGCCAGAAAATTATGCATCGCATCAGTTATTTGAACGTCTCGGTTTTATTAAAATATCTCCCGATGAATATATTAGTGAGAAAAAATAATGCATGAATTTATTACTATTGATGGTCGTAGAATTGGTAAAGACCATCCTCCCTATATTATTGCAGAACTCTCGGCTAACCATAATGGTGATATTAATCGGGCTTTCAAAATTATGGAGGAAGCTAAAGCTGCAGGTGCCGATGCAATAAAGTTGCAAACATACCGCGCTGATACTATCACTATTGATTGTGACACCGAAGACTTCCAGATTCATGGTGGATTATGGGACGGTCAAACGCTGTTTAATTTATACAAAGGTGCACAGATGCCATGGGAATGGCATAAACCTTTATTTGAAAAAGCCAAAGAGTTAGGGATTACTATTTTCAGTAGCCCATTCGATTTTACCGCCGTTGATTTACTGGAAGAGTTAGGTGCGCCAGCATATAAAATTGCGTCCTTCGAAGCCATTGATTTGCCTCTGATTAAATATGTCGCTAAAACCGGTAAGCCCATGATTATTTCTACCGGTATGGCTGATGAGCAAGAAATCCAGGAAGCGATCAATGCAGCAAAAGAAGGGGGCTGCAAGGAACTCGTCGTTCTGCATTGTGTAAGCGGTTATCCTGCACCGGCCGAAGATTACAATCTAGCGACCATTCCTGATATGGCAGAACGATTTGGTGTTATCACCGGCTTGTCTGACCATACGATTGATAATACAACTGCTATTGCTTCTGTTGTGCTCGGCGCCAATGTTATTGAAAAACACGTTACGCTAGACCGTAATGGCGGTGGCCCGGATGACAGTTTCTCGCTTGAGCCTGATGAGTTAGTGGCGCTTTGCCGTGATGCTAAAACTGCATGGCAGGCATTGGGTCGCGTTAATTATGAGCGAAAAGAGAGTGAAAAAGGGAACGTTAAATTCCGTCGCTCGCTTTACGTTGTAAAAGATATGAAGAAAGGAGAAAAACTGACTCCTGAGAATGTGAAGAGTATTCGTCCAGGTTTCGGTTTAGCACCCAAGTATTATGATGCAATTATGGGGAAACGTATTAATCAGGATATTAATAAAGGCATTCCATTTGATTTAAAGTTTATTGAAAATTAAAGATGATACTAAATAAAATTTTCAATAAAATGCTTCCGCTCTTTTTGAGAGGGGGAGCATTGGCTAGCAAATTCATACTTATAATATTTATTTCTCACGCTTATACTTTGTCAAATTTGGGGGAGTATGCTCTAATCGTAGCTGGCGTTAGCTATGTTAGTTATTTACTAGGTTTCGATTTCTATACTTACTCGTCAAGGAAAATAATCGGGTCTCCGAAAAATGAGCAAAGCTCATTCCTTAAAAATCAGTTTTTTTTATATTTCACTCATTATTTTCTTGCTATTTTAATAACTTGCTTGTTTGTGCTTTACGAGCCTTCATTAAAAATGATAGCCATAATTTTTGTTGTTTTAATCATATTGGATCATTGTTCACAAGAGGTTATGAGATTATTGGTAGTATATGAATATCCATTCAGTGCAAACTTACAGTTTTTTATCCGTAATGGGCTTTGGGTATATGCGTATATACCGTATGCTTTTATTAACCCCGACATTCCATTTTACACCATATGGTTTTTTTGGATTGCCGCTGAAATAATAAGTGTTTTTTTTATAATAATAATTTTAAAAAACATACCATTATCTCTAATCGTCGGATCAAAAATAGATCATCAATGGATATTTCAGGGCCTAAAGGTTTGTTTTCCTCTTTTAATATCAACACTTTCGTTGCGCGGTATATTTACCGCAGATAGATATATTCTGGGCTATTTTGGGAATAAAGAAATAGTCGGTATATATTCTTACTTTTCTAGTTTTTCATCTTCTATAATGGCTTTTGTCGATGCAAGTGTGGTAATGCTTTTTTATCCAAGGTTGGTGAGATACTCAAAGGAAGGTTTAAGAACAAAATACTTTGCTACAAAGCAAAAATTTTTAAAAGCGATAATTATAACAAGTCTCTGCATTACTGCAATGCTTATACTAGGCGTACCTTATATTTCTAAAGTAATTGGGAAAGAGAATTTTTTAAATTCGCTGTCATTGTTTTATATATTACTGCTTGGTTCTGTAATGTATTGTATTTCACTTGTTTATCATTTCGATTTATATGCAAGGAATTTAGATAGGTATATTATCAAATCTAGTATACTTGCATTTTTGGTTACTATTCTATTAATGGTTGTTTTAGGTTATTTCTATTCATCTATTGGCATAGCTATAAGCCAGTTTATCGGTATAACTGTGTTGTTCATAGCAAAATATAGATTTTGCAAGTTAGGAACATATGATTGATGTAATATATATTTCTGGGGTTCTGAACGAAAGTCATTTAGTTTATGTGGCATCATTTATACACAAGATCAAAAATGAGAGTAACTTTAACTTCGAAATATATTATGAAAACAATTTGAGATTCTTGACCAATACAAAAATTAACACCAATATTATTGAAAAATGGTTAGGCAAAGTTACCTATGTTAAACCAGGAAAGGGTGTTCGAGCGGGGTATCGGAAAGAAATTTTGCATCTATTTATCGGTTCTGTAGGTATTAAGCCTGCCTTATCGATGCGAAAAAAAAATATCACATGTAAAATTAGCAACATAGTAATTGATGAAGGTATTGGGTCAGTATCAGATATTCATACTATGCAAAAAGTTTACATGCGTGAGCGTAAGATAAATCACTTCAAAGCTTATTTACATGCTTTAGTTTATTTATATTTAAAGAGGGGTATTTTAGCTAAACAAATTTGGAGATTATTTGATGGACTTAAACCCAATCAACAAATAATAGAGTTTATCAAAGCTAAATCTGTACCACTACGATATGAAAATACCTCATACTTGCTCTTACTTACGCAACCTTGGGTTAAACTTGGTGTAATTACTGAGGACGAATACATAGACTATCTTCGCAACATCATTAGTGAAGCAAATACGTTAGAGCTAAAATTGATAGTAAAACCTCATCCTTCAGAAGATTTTCAGTTGTACGAAAATCTTGGCCTCAAGGTGATAGATACCCTGACGCCAGTTGAATTATGTTTCGATTTTGCTAATTGTGTTGCAGTTATAGGCTTTAATAGCACGTCACTTATCTTATTGAATGCCATATATAATACACCTGCTTTTAGGCTAAGCTTTGAAAAACTCGACCGCGTTGTTAGGTGCTCACATCTGCAAGAATGTCTTTTCAAAAAATATGCAAGTCAACCTATGACTTTGATAGATATTTTTAATGAATTATCTCAAAGTGAGCACTGATATGGTTATTTTCTTTTGTTTTCTGAGCGCCTTCTTTTTATGGTCGGTCAATATACTTGGTCTAACATCTTGGTCTTTAAATATATTATTTGTAATTGTTTGGGTTTTTACTATTCTTTCATGTATTAAAAGTAAAAATACGGAATCTGCACTCAATATTATCATGATTTATTGCATGAGCGTGGGCGTGATTTGCTGTCTTATCGTTGAGGGAGGGGCTTATTTATCTGAGATAAGAATGTTCGGTAAACTCAGCGGAGCCACTATTCGTGTCGGTTTTACAGCTTTAATTTTTTTGCTGACAACTATCTTAATTACTGGGATTCTCAGTAAATATTTACAACCAGTAAATACTATGGATAAAAAAATTAACTGGTCTATAAATATATTGATACAAATAATTATGTTTGGTTCGTTTTTGGGACTCCTTTTTGTCTACTCTAAATATGGAACACCAAACTCTAATGGAGTCGACCGTTTCAAATATTGGAGTGAAATAGCTCCCGGATGGGGGAGATATTTGCAATTTATGCTACTTCAGTTTTCTTTTCTTTTGGGTATTAAATATACAGAGTCCAAAGCTAAAAAATATATAGTCCTTCTTGTGATCTCTGTGTCTATGCAATTTATTGGTGGTGAAAAATTCACTGGCCCTTCATTATCAATTCTTTTCTTCTTGATACCGATTCTTTTTTATCTGCAAAAAGATTTAATTTCAGTAATATCTCGCCCTAAAATTATGATAACTATTCTTGTTGTGTTATCAGTATTTATGTTTTCGTCCTATTTAAGCTACTCAGCAATATATGGGGACTCAGCACAAGGTATTCGTTACTTGGTTGAACGTGTCGCGTTGCAAGCGCAGGTTTGGTGGGCTGTGGATTCGGCCTCTGAAATTATTAATCCGCAGTTGAGTCTGGCTTGGCTACTTAGATACGGTTTTGGTTTGGGTTTAAATGAAGGTAATGTGAATTTTGGTATGTATTTCCTTATGCAAAAGATCACTCCTTCTGATGTGTTTTTACGATTTGTTGATAATGGGATACGTTTTACGATGGGAGCACCTGTTAATTATAACTATTTCTTTGGTAATGTTCTTGGTCCAATCGTTGCAATTTTTTTTGGTTTTTGGGCGGGTTTCGGCACATGGTTGTTACGTAATGCTATTCTAATGAAAGATCTTTTTTACGGGTTTATAGTTTTAAAATATTATTACTTTATCCTTCAAATTTGCATTATGTCTGATTGGTATTATTTTTTAACTGCTAAATTTATAGTGTTCACGATTTTTATAGCTTTTTATTCTCTCGTGTTACAAAGGATAATTATCAAAAAATGGGCAAGTGCGTAAAATACTCAATTATAGTTCCTATTTATAATGTTGACCGTTTTTTGAAGGATTGCCTTGATTCTATTCAAAATGCAATGACAGATGAATGTGAATGTATTCTAATTAATGATGGTTCAACAGACAATTCTGGGCATATTGCAGAAGTATACTGTGAGACACAAGCGTTTTTTCATTACTATAAGAAAGAAAACGGTGGGCTATCAGATGCACGTAATTTTGGGTTGCAATTTGCAAAAGGAGAGTACATCCTTTTTGTAGATTCAGACGATGTCATCAGCCCTATAATAATTCATGCGATCGATATTGCACTTAAAAAAAGTAACACAGATGTTGTTTATTTCAATTTCTTAAAGTTTTACTCAGGAAATGTAATTAAGTTACTTGCGAACGATATTAATGGTTTGCAGATCAGATATTCAGGTCGTAAGGAATTGTCACAGATGCCTAATTTTGCTTGGGCTCGAGTAGCAAGACGTAATCTCTATACCGAGAATAAATTTCCTACTGGTATAATATATGAGGATGTATTTACCTCGCCTTATATAAGTCAGCAATCAACTGTTGTCGCTTTTATCGATTTGCCTTTATATGGTTACCGTAAGCGCAGTGGGTCAATTACAACTGATTCGGCTGAAAAGCAGTTTAAAATGTTTGAAGCTGTAAAATTACTCAAGGCCAGACAAGAAAAGGGAGAAGTGGAATTCGTATTTTACTCCACTGCTCTTATAAATTTATCTCAGTCTTGTCTCGTTAGCTTGGCTCGCATTGAGGACGCAAATACTCGTAGAATCTATAGAAAATTTATTAAAAATGAATTTAATGCCTTAACTTTTAAAAATATTATGGTTAGTTATTCGAAAATTAAGTTTAAATGCCTTGCTATGGCATCAAAAATTACGCTTAGCTTATATGTTTTAGAAAAGATTTTGAGACCTGTTGTTTTATTCGCAGATAAAAGGAATCATTGATGCTTCTCACTGTATATACAGTTAGCCATAAACCTTACGATTTTCCTTTAGAATTAGGGTATATACCCCTTCAGGTCGGAAATGCTTTTCAGCCTATTGCTAGTATCGCAGTGAGAGATTCCAGCGGTGATAACATTGCCACGCTTAATCCTTCATTTTGCGAGTTAACCGCTGCTTACTGGATCTGGAAGAACTCTGAGGCTGATGTCGTTGGCCTCGTTCATTATCGTCGCTATTTCGCTTCTTCTACCAGTAACCTTACTGTGAAAGGAAAACGTATTGCTTCTCCTGCAGAATTACAGGAAATGCTAAAAAACGCTGATATTCTAGTAGCTAAACCCAGAAACTATTTCATCACCAGCATTAAAAGTCATTATATTCATGCCCATCATGAATCAGACTATACTCAACTTCGCGACGAAATTGTTTTACAACAGCCAGACTATCTGACTGATTTCGACCATATTATGGCCGGTACAAAAATCAGTCTTTACAATATGTTCGTTTGCAAAAAATCATTGATCGATGAATATTTTGCCTGGCTTTTCCCAATACTGTTTGCGCTCGAAAAAAAAATCGGCTATCAGAACTATGACGCATACCAAAAACGCGTTTTTGGTTTTATGGCGGAACGTCTCTTCAATGTCTGGCTTCATCACCAGCAGGGGCGTCTGCGGATTAAATATTTGCCTATTGTGAATATTGATGGCGAAAACCTTTTTTTGAAAGGTATTGGCTTGTTAAAACGACATTTTTGGGGAAAAAAATGAAAGTTGCTATTGTAGGTGCTGGTATCTCTGGTGCTGTGATTGCACGATTATTAGCTGAGCAGGGAATCGCATCTGTCGTTTTTGACAAACGCTCTCATGTCGCAGGTAATTGCCATTCAGAACGCGATCCACAAACTAACGTCATGTTGCATGTATATGGCCCCCATATTTTTCACACGGATGATAAAGAGGTTTGGGATTTTGTTAATCAGTATTCAGAGTTTATGCCATTCACCAATCGCGTAAAAGCAGTCTATAAAGGCAACGTTTATTTACTGCCAGTTAACCTGCATACAATTAACCAGTTTTTCAACAAAACGATGCGTCCCGATGAAGCCCGTGCTTTTATTGAATCCAAAGCTGATAAATCCATTGTAGAACCACAAAATTTTGAAGAGCAGGCCATCAGCATGATTGGTCGTGAGTTGTATGAAGCGTTCTTTAGAGGTTATACCCGTAAGCAATGGGGCTGCGAGCCTACGCAACTACCCGCCAGCATTCTGAAGCGCTTGCCGCTGCGTTTTAATTACAACGACAATTATTTTAATCACCAATACCAAGGCATGCCTAAAGAGGGGTATACCGCGATGGTGGCAAATATCCTCGATCACGAACTTATTGAAGTCAGAACCGGGATTGAGTTTGTGGCCTCGGGAAGCGCAGCCTGGCAGCACGTTTTCTGGTCAGGTGCGTTGGATGGCTATTTCAACTTTAGTGAAGGGCGTCTGGGTTACCGTACACTGGATTTTGAGAGGTTTACTGCGGATGGTGATTATCAAGGAACCGCGGTTATTAATTACTGTGAGGAGGATATTCCTTATACTCGAATTACTGAGCATAAGCATTTCTCGCCATGGGAATCGCATGAAAAGACAACCTGCTATCGTGAGTTTAGCCGCTTCTGCTCCGAGGACGATATTCCGTATTATCCGATCCGTATGGTTAAGGAAAAAGAATTACTCAACCGCTACTTAGATAAAGCGCTGGAGTTGAACAATACTACGTTTGTCGGTCGTCTTGGGACGTATCGCTACCTGGATATGGATGTTACTATTCGGGAAGCTATTGATGTTGCGAGAAAATTTCTTGAGTGTCAAAAAAATCAGGGACGAATGCCTGTATTCAATATAAATCCTCGCTAACGTCAGGTGTAGACATGGATAACGATAATTTTTTGAATAAATATAATCCACTACTGTGCAGAATTTTTCTCGCCATGTCGGACTTTATATTTTTTAATTTATCACTGGCGCTCTCAATTGGCTGTGTTTACTGGATATTTAATGATCTCTATCGCTTTATCCCAGATACACAGTTAAAGGTGCGTATTATTTCTCATGCCATTCTTGGATTTATTTGCGTGGCATGGTTTTGGGTCCGGTTGCGGCATTACTCTTATCGTAAACCTTTCTGGTTTGAGTTGAAGGAAATTATCCGCACTATTGTCATCTTCGCTGTGTTTGACCTGGCCTTGGTTGCGTTTTCAAAATGGCAATTTTCCCGTTATGTATGGGTTTTTTGTTGGTCCTTTGCGTTAGTTTTATTGCCATTTTTCAGAGCCATGACTAAACATCTTTTGAATCGTCTGGGAATCTGGAAGAAAAAAACCATCATCATGGGCTGTGGGAATAATGCGATTGAGGCTTACCATGCGCTCCAGAGTGAGGAAATGCTTGGCTTTGATGTCGTTGCATTTTACGACGAGGAATCTACAGAGACGACGTTGCAGGGTTACCCGGTACTTAAGGATCCCAATATTCTCTGGGAACTGAAGAAAACGGGCGATATCCATTTTATTGTGGCATTTGAAATGGAAAACAGTGATAAGACTATCAACTGGCTACGTGAGTTGTCGAAGAAGGATTGTCGCTCTGTCACCGTTATTCCTTCTTTGCGGGGGCTACCGCTTTACAACACAGATATGTCCTTTATATTTAGTCACGAAGTTATGTTGTTGAGGATTCATAATAATCTAGCAAAACGCACTTCCCGTTTCCTGAAGCGGACATTTGATATCGTTTGTTCATTATTCATTATTACCATTTCGTCGCCACTGCTCCTTTATCTTTGGTATAAAGTCACACGCGATGGTGGTCCGGCAATTTATGGTCATATGCGAGTTGGCCGCCACGGTAAACTTTTCCCTTGCTATAAGTTCCGCTCAATGGTGATGAATTCGCAGGAGGTTTTACAAAAATTGCTGGATTCGAATCCTGCAGCCAGGGAAGAGTGGGATCGTGATTTTAAGCTTAAGCATGATCCACGAATTACTCCGGTTGGTCGGTTTATTCGAAAAACCAGTCTTGATGAATTGCCGCAACTTTTTAACGTTCTCAAAGGGCAGATGAGTCTTGTTGGTCCGCGACCAATCATTTCGGAGGAGCTCAGCCGTTATGATGAAAACGTTGATTATTATTTAATGGCTAAACCGGGGATGACAGGATTGTGGCAGGTGAGTGGGCGCAATAATGTCGATTACGACACACGTGTCTATTTTGACTCCTGGTATGTTAAAAATTGGTCACTCTGGAATGACATAGCTATCCTGTTCAAAACTGTTAGGGTCGTTTTGCACAGAGATGGTGCGTATTAAGCGCTGAATTAGTCTCGACCGCGTTCTAACTTAAGCAACATCAATTGCTACCTTCTGGTTTCAAACCTGAGTTAACATATGATTCACTTTTACCTGCCATTGGTATGTGAGGCAGGGTATCTACACCTGACAGGAGTATGTAATGTCCAAGCAACAAATCGGCGTTGTTGGTATGGCTGTGATGGGGCGCAACCTGGCGCTCAACATTGAGAGCCGTGGCTACACCGTTTCAGTTTTCAACCGCTCCCGCGAAAAAACCGAAGAAGTGATTGCCGAAAACCCGGGCAAAAAGCTAGTTCCTTACTACACCGTACAAGAATTTGTCGAATCCTTGGAAACCCCGCGCCGCATCCTGTTGATGGTTAAAGCGGGGGCAGGCACCGATGCTGCTATCGACTCCCTCAAGCCATATCTCGATAAGGGCGACATCATTATTGATGGCGGCAATACTTTCTTCCAGGACACCATTCGCCGTAATCGCGAACTTTCTGAAGAAGGTTTCAACTTCATCGGCACCGGCGTTTCCGGTGGTGAAGAAGGCGCGCTGAAAGGCCCATCAATTATGCCTGGCGGTCAAAAAGAAGCCTATGACCTGGTTGCTCCGATCCTGACCAAAATTGCTGCAGTGGCGGAAGATGGCGAACCTTGCGTGACATATATTGGTCCGGACGGCGCGGGCCACTACGTTAAAATGGTGCACAACGGCATCGAATATGGCGATATGCAGCTAATCGCTGAAGCGTATGCGTTGTTGAAAGGCGGCCTGAATCTCTCTAATGAAGAGCTGGCGAAAACCTTCAGTGAGTGGAACGCCGGCGAGCTGAGCAGCTATCTTATCGATATCACCAAAGATATCTTCACCAAAAAAGATGAAGAAGGTAAATATCTGGTTGATGTGATCCTCGACGAAGCGGCGAATAAAGGCACCGGCAAATGGACAAGCCAAAGTTCGCTGGATCTCGGCGAGCCGCTGTCGCTGATTACCGAATCCGTGTTTGCGCGCTATATCTCTTCCCTGAAAGAGCAGCGTGTTGCCGCGTCTAAGGTGCTTTCCGGTCCGCAGGCGAAACCGGCGGGTGATAAAGCTGAATTTATCGAGAAAGTACGTCGTGCGCTTTACCTCGGTAAAATTGTTTCCTATGCACAGGGCTTCTCTCAATTGCGTGCTGCTTCTGACGAGCACAACTGGGATCTGAATTACGGCGAAATCGCCAAGATCTTCCGCGCTGGCTGTATCATTCGTGCGCAGTTCCTGCAGAAAATCACTGATGCTTATGCCGAGACCCCGGCTATTGCAAACCTGCTGCTGGCACCGTACTTCAAGAAAATTGCGGATGACTACCAGCAGGCGCTGCGTGATGTAGTGGCTTATGCCGTGCAGAATGGTATTCCGGTACCGACCTTCTCGGCAGCGGTGGCGTACTATGACAGCTACCGTTCTGCGGTGCTGCCAGCGAACCTGATCCAGGCTCAGCGTGATTATTTCGGCGCGCACACGTATAAGCGCACCGATAAAGACGGCGTGTTCCATACCGAGTGGCTGGATTAATCTGATAATCACCCATCTGGTTTACTCAGGCCCGGTTGCTAAAACCGGGCTTTTTTTTCGTCTTAACCGCCGTTTTTTCGGGCAGTCATATTCATTTTGTCGATTATTGGCCGCTAAACCATACATAAACGTCGCTGTTGGCGGCAGATTGTCGCCTTGACAGTCCCTCAACAGAAGAGGTAAAAACCCCAACAGTTATTGATATTAAGCGGGTGGCGACGGGATCGTCATCTCCGGTTTCATACACTCACAAAAGTTGCTTATCGAATGAAAATAACAATCTCCGGAACAGGTTACGTTGGACTATCAAACGGGATTCTGATTGCGCAGAACCATGAAGTGGTGGCGCTGGATATCGTTCAGTCCAAAGTAGATATGCTTAATCAGAAGATCTCTCCCATTGTCGATAAGGAGATCCAGGAGTATTTGCAGAATAAGCCGCTGAACTTCCGCGCGACGACGGACAAACTCGACGCCTATCGCGGCGCAGATTTCGTCATCATTGCCACGCCGACGGATTACGATCCGAAAACGAACTACTTCAACACCAGCAGCGTGGAATCAGTGATCCGCGATGTTCATGAGATCAACCCGCAAGCTGTGATGATCATTAAATCCACCATTCCGGTGGGCTTTACCCAATCCATCCGTGAAAAATACGGCATTGATAACGTTATCTTTTCACCGGAATTCCTGCGCGAAGGTAAAGCGCTGTACGATAACCTGCACCCGTCGCGTATCGTTATCGGCGAACGCTCCGAACGTGCCGAGCGTTTTGCTGCGTTGCTGCAGGAAGGCGCTATCAAAAAAGATATTCGCGTGCTGTTCACTGACTCCACGGAAGCCGAAGCGATTAAACTGTTCGCTAACACTTATCTGGCGATGCGCGTGGCGTACTTCAACGAACTGGATAGCTATGCAGAAAGCCTGGGGTTGAACAGCCGTCAAATTATCGAAGGCGTATGCCTTGATCCGCGTATTGGCAATCATTACAACAACCCGTCGTTTGGCTACGGTGGCTACTGCTTGCCGAAAGATACCAAACAACTGCTGGCCAACTACCAGTCGGTACCGAATAATATTATTTCGGCGATTGTTGATGCTAACCGTACACGCAAAGACTTTATTGCAGATTCCATCCTGGCGCGTAAACCGAAGGTAGTGGGCGTTTATCGTTTGATCATGAAGAGCGGTTCCGATAACTTCCGCGCCTCTTCGATTCAGGGCATCATGAAGCGAATTAAGGCGAAGGGCGTGCAGGTCATCATTTATGAACCGGTGATGCAGGAAGACGAATTCTTCCACTCCCGCGTGGTACGCGATCTGGACGCGTTCAAAAAGGAAGCGGATGTCATTATCTCCAACCGTATGGCGCAAGAGCTGGCGGATGTGGAAGACAAAGTTTATACCCGCGATTTATTCGGTAATGACTAATTGTTATTGCAGAAAGTAAAACGGCCCGTCAGGGCCGTTTTTTTACACCTTATAAAAATCTCTGTACCAGTCAACAAAGCGCTTCACGCCGTCTTTGACCGATGTCTGAGGCTTAAAACCTGTTACAGCATACAGTGGTTGGGTATCTGCGCTCGTCTCCAGCACGTCGCCAGGCTGGATCGGCATCATATTTTTCTGCGCTTCAATCCCTAATGCTTCTTCCAGTGCCGTGATGTAATCCATCAACTCAACCGGGGAACTGTTGCCAATGTTATAAACATGGTAAGGCGCGGAACTGGTCGCCGGTGAGCCGCTTTCGACGGTCCAGTTTACATCCGGCTGCGGGATCACATCCTGCATACGGATAATCGCTTCCACAATATCGTCAATATAGGTGAAGTCGCGCTTCATCTTGCCGTAGTTGTACACATCTATGCTCTTGCCTTCCAGCATCGCTTTGGTGAACTTAAACAGCGCCATGTCCGGGCGACCCCACGGGCCATATACCGTAAAGAAACGCAGGCCGGTGGTTGGCAGGCCATAGAGATGCGAATAGGTATGCGACATCAGTTCATTGGCTTTTTTCGTTGCTGCGTAGAGCGATACCGGGTGGTCAACCGAATCGTCGGTTGAGAACGGCATCTTACGGTTTAACCCGTAAACGGAGCTGGAGGATGCATACAGCAGGTGCTGCACTTTATGATGGCGGCAGCCTTCAAGAACGTTCAGATGACCAATCAGATTTGATTCGGCATAAACATGCGGGTTTTCCAGCGAGTAGCGGACACCTGCTTGTGCAGCGAGATGAATCACGCGGTCAAATTTCTCACGCGCAAACAGCTGCGCCATCCCTTCGCGGTCGGCGAGATCGATTTTATGAAAATGGAAATCGGGAGAGGCCAGGAGATCCAGGCGCGCCTGTTTCAGGTTGACATCGTAGTAATCATTCAGGTTATCAATACCCACAACCTGGTGGCCCGCTTTCAACAAACGTTCACTAACGTGATAGCCGATAAACCCGGCGGCGCCAGTAACCAGAAATTTCATAGCTCATCCTTTCTAACATCTAAAAACATACAATCTGTCTATTGTATGATCCCAGACCGGCAATCGCTATCAGTTATAAACGCGGTCATAATTCTTAAATAGTGTCTGGTAAATCTTAATTACACGTAGTCCTATAGAAAAAAAATAACGAACCGCTAAACTCGCGCTCTATAATTCTCTTTGCGCTTCTCATTTAAGGTTGCTATGACATACGAAAAACAAAGTTTGCCAGCCAGACAGAGCGATGATTCAGAACAGATTGATTTGTTAGATGTTTTATCTCAAGTCTGGAGTGGTAAGCGGATTGTAGCTTTATTTATTCTTTTCGCTGTTATTGTTGCTGGCGTCTATGTAAGCATCGCCAAAGAAAAATGGACGTCGACCGCGGTGATCAGCGCTCCGGATGCCGGGCAGATTGCTGGTTACTCAAATGCGATGAGTGTAATAATCAATGATCCACGGTTTGATATCACTGATATCCAACAGCGCGTGATTGGGCGTTTCAACGCGGCTTTTTCTGCTCTCGCGGAAGCTCTTAAGAATCAGGAAAAACCTGAAGAGCTGACAATTAGCGCAGCAGTACAGGGACAGCCATTACCCCTTAAGCTGGCTTATGTCGGAGCAAGTGCTCAAGATGCACAGCGGAAGCTGGCAGAATATATTGAAAAAGTCGACCAGCAAATCGCCAGAGAATTGGTAGATGATTTAAAGACCAATATTAAATCTCAAACAACAAATTTAGTAGCATCATTGGCGACGCAGGAAAAAGTGGCGCAGGAACAAAAGAATTTGCGCATCAAACAGATTATTCAGGCGCTCTCGGTGGCTAAAGAGTCTGGTGTCAAATCGCCACAAGTGCAACAAACAGAAAACGTGTCTCAGGACACTATGTTTCTGCTCGGCAGTACGGCACTGGAATCAATGGTGAAAAATGAATCTTCCCGTCCGCTGATTTTCTCTGATGATTACTATAAAACTCGGCAAAATCTATTAGATATCCAGAGCATAGTCGTAAAGCCTCAGAATATTCATGCGTATCGCTATGTAATGAAACCAACTTTGCCTATCCGCCGCGATAGCCCGCGTAAGGTAATTACTCTGGTACTGGCAATTTTACTCGGCGGTATCCTGGGGTCAGGTTTCGTGCTGACACGTAACGCCTTCCGAAATCATCAATCGAAAGCATAAGCACAAAAAAACCGGGCAGCGCCCGGTTTTTTTACGTCTACTATTTATGCCGCTTGCGTAAATTCTCAATCACTGTAGTCAGGTCTAACTGTTGATCCTGCAGCAGTACCAGCAGGTGATACATCAGATCAGAAGCTTCGTTAGTCAACTCTTCTCGGTCGTTTACGGTTGCCGCCAGCGCGGTTTCTACACCTTCTTCCCCCACTTTCTGCGCAATACGTTTAGTACCGCTGGCGTAGAGTTTGGCGGTGTAAGAACTTGCCGGGTCGGCGGTTTTACGCGCGGCGAGCAGCTCTTCTAACTGGTAGAGGAACAACCATTGGTGACTGGTATCGCCAAAGCAACTGGATGTTCCCGTGTGGCAGGTTGGGCCGATAGGATTAACAAGAATCAGCAACGTGTCGTTGTCGCAATCTGGGGCTATTTTCACCACATTAAGGAAGTGGCCTGAAGTTTCACCTTTGGTCCACAGGCGCCCTTTAGTGCGGGAGAAAAAAGTGACTTTGCCGCTTTCCTGCGTTTTTGCCAGCGCTTCTTTGTTCATGTAACCCAGCATCAGCACTTCGCCGGAAACCGCATGTTGCACCACAGCGGGCAGCAGTCCGTCGGTTTTTTCCCAGTCCAGTTGGGCCAGTTGTTGCTCTGTTAACATACCCTGATCTCCACGCCCTGGTCTGCCAGGTACGTTTTTAATTCACCAATATTGATAATCTGCTTGTGAAACACGGAAGCCGCCAGCGCGCCATCAACGTTCGCATCGCGGAAGGCTTCCAGGAAATGTTCCATAGTGCCCGCGCCACCAGAAGCAATCAGCGGTACGTGGCATACCGCGCGCACTTTCTTCAGTTGTTCAAGATCGTAGCCATTGCGCACGCCATCCTGGTTCATCATGTTGAGTACGATTTCTCCGGCGCCGCGCTTTTGCACTTCCTGCACCCAGTCCAGCGTTTCCCATTGCGTGACCCGGGTACGGTTCTCATCACCGGTGTATTGATTAACGTGATATTTACCCGTTTCAGCGTCAAACCAGGTGTCGATACCGACAACAATGCACTGCACGCCAAAGCGATCGGCCAGCCGTGTGATGAGCTCAGGATCGGCCAGCGCCGGGGAGTTAATCGAAATTTTATCTGCGCCGAACGAGAGAATTTTCGCCGCATCGTCAGCAGACTTAATCCCACCCGCTACACAGAAAGGAATATCAATTACTTCAGCCACGCGTGACACCCAGCTCTTATCCACCACGCGGCCATCGCTTGAGGCGGTGATATCGTAGAACACCAGCTCGTCCGCGCCTTCTGCGGCGTAGCGTTTTGCCAGCGGTACAATGTCGCCAATAATTTCGTGATTACGAAACTGCACGCCTTTCACCACCTGGCCATCACGCACGTCAAGACAAGGGATTATCCGTTTTGCCAGCATTGAATGGCCTCCTTCACCGTGAATTTACCTTCCAGCAGCGCCCGTCCGACAATCACGCCGCGCACGCCCGTACCGCGCAGCGCGGCTATATCATTTAAACCGCCGATGCCGCCGGAAGACTGAAACGCTACCTGCGGCCAGCGGGCACAAATCTCTTCATACAGGGAAACGTTCGAGCCCGCGAGCGTACCGTCGCGGGAAATATCGGTACACAGCACATGTTTCAGCCCAACGGCCAGATAGGTTTCCACCAGGGCTTCCAGCGTCACACCGGAGTTCTCCTGCCAGCCGCTCACCGCGACCTGCTTAGTGCCCTGTTCATCAATACGCACATCCAGCGCCAGCACCAGTTTGTCTGCGCCAAAGCGTGCAAACCAGCCTTTCACTATCTCAGGCGATTTTACCGCCGTCGAGCCGATGACCACGCGGGCAACACCGGCAGCGAGCAGGGCGGCGACATCCTCTTCCGTGCGCACTCCGCCGCCAACCTGTACCGGAACCTTAACCCCGGCAACCAGCGTTTTCAGCAATGGGATCTGGCGTTTCGCCGGATCTTTCGCGCCGGTTAAATCGACGAGGTGCAACACTTGCGCGCCCTGCGCGGCATAATCCCGCAAGCGCGGCAGTGGGTCGTTGCCATAATCGCGCTGCTGAGCGTAGTCGCCCTGATGAAGACGTACGACGGTGCCGTCAATTAAGTCTAAAGCCGGAATAATCATCACATCTCCAGGAAGTTTTTCAGCAGTTGCGCACCCGCGCGGCCGGAGCGTTCCGGGTGAAACTGCACACCGTAGAAATTGTCTTTCTGCACGGCGGCGGTAAACGGTTCGCCGTAATCACAGCGGGCAATGGTGTACTCATTCACCGGCATGGCGTAGCTGTGCACAAAGTAGAAGTAAGCGCCGTCCTCGATGCCCTGGAACAGGCGGTTCCCGGCTTTTGCGTAAACCTGGTTCCAGCCCATATGCGGCAGCGGCAGGCCAACGTCTTTCATCTTCGGCACATCCTGTTCGATGATGCCCAACAAATCGACGCCGTGGGTCTCTTCGCTAAAACGCCCAAGCAGTTGCATTCCCAGGCAGATGCCAAGTACCGGCTGCGTGCAGGCTTTCACCAGTTCGATCAGCTCGCGCTCGCGCAGCTGATCCATGGCTGCCTGCGCCGTTCCGACACCGGGTAAAAACAGTTTGTCCGCGCGCAGCACCACATCCGGGTCGCGACTGACTTGCGGCTCGTAACCGTGGCGCGAGACGGCGGATTTCACCGAATTCAGGTTGGCGCAGCCGGTATCGAGGATCACCACATTCATCACAGCACTCCTTTTGATGAGGGGAGCGTATCGCCTTCCACGCGGATCGCCTGGCGCAGCGTGCGGCCAAATGCTTTAAATAAACTTTCCACGCGGTGGTGGTCGTTTTTGCCTTTGGTTTTGAGATGCAGCGTCACGGCCATGGTGTAAGAGAGCGAGCGGAAGAAATGCTCGACCATTTCGGTGCTCAAATCCCCCACGCGCTGGTAGGCGAACTCGGCTTTATATTCGAGGTGTGGACGGCCGGAAATGTCCAGCGCACAGCGAGCCAGGCACTCGTCCATCGGTAACACAAAGCCAAAACGGTTGATACCACGCTTATCGCCAAGCGCCAGTTTTAGCGCTTCACCCAGCGCCAGTCCGGTATCTTCTACCGTGTGGTGATCGTCAATATAGAGATCGCCCTTAACGGTGATTTCCATGCGGAAACCTCCATGAGTGGCGATTTGATCAAGCATATGGTCGAAGAAACCGACGCCGGTGTGGATCTTGCTGCCGCCTTCGCGATCCAGCCACACTTTGACATCAATCTGCGTCTCTTTGGTATTGCGCTCAACGTGCGCATACCGGTCACGGCGCGTCAGTTGTTCACCAATCATTGCCCAGTTCAATGTTTCGGGGTGATAACGCAGGCCGCCAATCGACATATTATTTGCCAGCTCAATATCGGTAGCGCGGTCGCCAATAACATAACTGGCGGCGCGATCAAGCGCGCCTTCTGCCAGCCAGCGTTCCACCAGCTTCACTTTTGGCTTACGGCAGTCGCACTCATCGCCAGGAAAATGCGGGCAAATCAGTACCTCTTCGAATTCAACGCCTTGCGAGGTAAAAGCCTGCATCATCAAGTTGTGCGGGCCATCGAAATCCGCCTGCGGGAAGCTGCTGGTGCCCAGACCGTCCTGGTTGGTGATCATCACCAGCTTGTAACCGGCTTTTTGCAGTTTCAGCAATACCGGGATGACGTCTGGCTCGAATTCCAGTTTTTCGAATTTATCCACCTGATAATCGGAAGGCGGCTCGGAAATCAGGGTTCCGTCACGGTCAATAAACAGGTACTTCTGGCTCATACTGGCTCCGCACGTAAGGCGTCAATGACGCGCTGGCTCTCTGCACGGGTGCCAATGGTGATGCGCAGGCAGCCGCTTAAAGAAGGTTGTTTGTTCTGGTCTCTCAGGATAATGCCTTGATCCCACAATGATTTAAATACTGCGCTGGAGGCAGTCAGACGCACGAGAATATAGTTAGTCTCCGAGTCGAACACCTGCTCCACACAAGGAATATCCTGCAGTGCGGTAACCAGATACTGACGTTCAACCAGAATTTGCGCCACCCGCTCGCGCATCGCGACAATACCCTGCGGGCTGAGCGCTTGCGCGGCAATATCCGCCACCGGTGTAGAGAGCGGATAGGGGGCAATCACTTTTAACAACAGCGCGATAACGTCTTCATTTGCAAGCGTAAAGCCGCAACGCAGGCCTGCCAGCGCAAACGCTTTGGAGAGTGTGCGCAGTACCACCAGATTCGGGTATTCACTGAGCCAGCCCGCCAGCGTGGCCTGCGGGCAAAACTCAATATAAGCCTCATCCGCCACAACAATGGCTTTGCCGCGCGTCATTTCGAGCAAGACGCGAAAATCTTGCGGATTGATAATCTGCCCGGTGGGGTTATTCGGGCTGCAAACATAAATAATTTTGACACCATCGAGTTTGTCGGCGATGCCTTGCAGATCCAGTTGCCAGTCAGCCAGCGCGGGCACGGTACGGTACTCCACGCCCAGCGTCTCGGCGCTGACGCTATACATGCCGTAGGTCGGCGGGCAAAACAGCACCGCGTCTTTACCTGGTTCACAAAACGCGCGGATTAGCAGTTCAATCCCTTCATCTGCGCCACGGCTGACCAGTACCTGCTCCGGTTTTACGCCCGCATATTGTGCATAATTTTCGATCACCGCTTGCGGCTGGCACTCCGGGTAACGATTTAATGTTTGCTGCGTCAGTTCAAAAGGAACCGCTGTCGGGAATTCATTGGCATTCAGCCAGACGTCGCCTTTACCGCCAAGACGGCGAGCCGACTGATAGGGCGTCAGTTCGCGCACGTTTTTACGCGCCAGTTCTTCAATGCTCATGCTTGCTCCTTTAGCGCGTTAACGCGCAACGTGACGGCGTTTTTGTGCGCGGTCAGGCGTTCTGCCGCCGCCAGCGTTTCGATGGTGCTTGCAAGCCGCGCGAAACCGTCGCGGGAGAGTTCCTGCACCGTCATACGTTTCTGGAAATCTGCCAGACCCAGGCTGGAACAGGTGGCGGTGTAACCGTAAGTCGGCAGCACATGGTTGGTGCCGGAGGCATAGTCGCCTGCGGATTCCGGTGACCAGTCACCGAGAAACACCGAGCCCGCGCTGGTGATGCTCTCCACCAGCGAACGGGCGTCACGAGTCTGAATAATCAGGTGCTCCGGCCCGTATTGGTTGGAAATCGCCACGCATTGCGCTAAATCGCGCGCCACAATCAGGCGGCTGGCAGAGAGTGCCTGGCGAGCGGTTTCCGCGCGCGGCAATTCCGCGAGCTGGCGTTCAACCGCCTCGGCCACACGGGTCGCCATTTCGCTGTCCGGCGTCAGCAGGATCACCTGTGAGTCCGGGCCGTGTTCCGCCTGCGAAAGCAGATCAGAGGCAACAAAATCCGGCGTTGCGCCGCTATCAGCAATCACCAGCACTTCGGAAGGGCCGGCGGGCATATCGATTGCCGCGCCGTCCAGACGCTGGCTGACCTGGCGTTTGGCTTCGGTCACAAAGGCATTTCCTGGACCAAAAATTTTGTCGACCTTCGCGATCGATTCGGTGCCAAATGCCAGCGCGGCAATGGCCTGCGCGCCACCGACTTTGAAGATCGCCTGCACGCCGCAAAGCTTAGCGGCATAGAGAATTTCATCGGCAATCGGCGGCGGTGAGCAGAGCACCACTTTCTGGCAACCGGCAATACGCGCCGGTGTGGCCAGCATTAATACGGTTGAAAACAGCGGCGCGGAGCCGCCGGGAATATACAGACCCACTGAGGCGATAGGGCGGGTAACCTGCTGGCAACGCACGCCTGGCAGGGTTTCAACATCTACCGTTTGCAGCTTTTGCGCGGTGTGGAAGGTGTCGATATTTTTCACCGCCAAGGCCATCGCTTGCTTGATGTCGTCACCCAGACGTGCGCTGGCATCCGCGATTTCCTGTTCGGTGACTTTCAGCGCGTCGACCTGAGTTTTGTCAAACCTGGCGCTGTATTCACGCAGGGCGTTATCTCCGCGCGCTTTGACAGTGTCGAGGATCTCAACCACGGTACGCGTGATGCTATCAGAAGCAGAGATAGCCGGGCGCATCAGCAAGTCGCGTTGCTCCGCTTCGCTACAGCGGTTCCAGTCGATTACGGTATTGAAGCTCATGGCTTTACTCCATCATCTTCTCAATCGGCAGCACCAGAATGGAACTTGCTCCCAGCGCCTTCAGTTTTTCCATGGTTTCCCAGAACAGGGTTTCGCTGCTGACCATGTGCATTGCCACACGCTGTTGATCGCCCGCCAGCGGCAGGATCGTGGGGCGTTCAGCGCCAGGCAGCAGGGCGATGACCTCTTCCAGACGCTCGCTTGGCGCGTGCATCATGATGTATTTCGATTCGCGCGCCTGAATAACACCCTGAATACGGGTCAGCAGTTTATCGATAAGTTGCTGCTTGGCGTCGGTCATTTCACCATCGCGCTGAATCAGGCAGGCTTTAGAGCGGTAAATCACTTCCACTTCGCGCAGGCCATTAGCTTCGAGCGTCGCGCCGGTCGAAACCAGATCGCAAATCGCATCCGCCAGGCCCGCACGCGGGGCGACCTCAACAGAACCATTTAACAGACAAGATTTAAAAGAGACGCCTTTCTGATCGAGATAACGTTTTAACAGGTGCGGGTAAGAGGTGGCGATCCGTTTGCCGTCCAGCGCTTGCGGCCCGTTCCAGCTTTCATCGACCGGGGTTGCCAGCGACAGGCGGCAACCGCCAAAATCGAGGCGACGCAGGGTGAAATAGCGCGGATCTTCACCCTGCGCACGGCGGGTCAGCAACTCTTCTTCCAGTACGTTTTCGCCGATGATGCCCAAATCAACGACACCGTCCATCACAAGGCCTGGAATGTCATCATCGCGTACGCGCAGAATATCAATCGGCATATTTTCCGCCAGGGCGATCAGGCGCTGGGTGTGCAGGTTAATTTTAATCCCGCAGCGGGCCAGGAGTTCGCGTGAATCTTCGCTCAGGCGGCCGGATTTCTGAATAGCTATGCGTAAACGCGAGTTGTCTAACATTCTGTTGTCCTCTTTTATCCTGCTGAATTTGGTTCAAAAAAAAGCCCCCGGAAGAAGATCTTCCGGGGGCTTTCTCTGCGTTCATGCACCACTGGAAGATCCAAACGTCTTCCAGCACACATCGCCTGAAAGACTAGTCAGGATGATGGTGATGATGGTGGTGTTTAAATTGAACGCGGGTCATAAAATTCTCGATGAATGG
Organism: Kosakonia pseudosacchari; assembly: GCF_015167415.1. Lineage (NCBI taxonomy): Bacteria > Pseudomonadati > Pseudomonadota > Gammaproteobacteria > Enterobacterales > Enterobacteriaceae > Kosakonia > Kosakonia pseudosacchari. The sequence continues at coordinate 3,056,350 of NZ_CP063425.1, read as the reverse complement.
TTATTCATAAGTTGTCAGTTAACGTAAACCACTTTGGTCGCCGAAGGCAAGGGCTTTTTTTTATCATTAAATCATTTCATATTCGTTCTATGAATTGTCAGTTATCACTGGCTGGCGTAGCCTTAAACAGGTGGAAGCGAGAGTGCAGGGGAGAGGCATGAAAAAGGTCGCGATTATCGGATTAGGATGGCTGGGAATGCCGCTGGCACTGTCATTAACCGCGCGAGGCTGGCAAGTTATCGGCAGTAAAACCAGCCAGGATGGCGTCGAGGCGGCGCGCATGTGCGGCATCGAAAGTTATGTGCTCAACCTTGAACCAGAATTAGTCTGCGAATCGGATGATCTGGATGCGCTGATGCAGGTAGATGCGTTAGTTATCACCCTCCCGGCGCGCCGCAGCGGCCCTGGCGAAGAGTTCTATCTACAGGCTATGCAGGAGATTGTCGACAGCGCGCTGGCTTATCGCATACCGCGTATTATTTTTACCAGTTCCACTTCTGTTTATGGTGATGCACCCGGCATCATCAAAGAAAACACGCCGCGCCAGCCCGTCACCGCAAGCGGACGGGTGCTGAAAGAACTGGAAGACTGGCTGCACAATTTGCCCGGCACATCGGTGGATATTTTACGTCTGGCTGGGCTGGTGGGACCGGCGCGCCATCCGGGACGTTTCCTGGCCGGAAAAACCGCGCCTAACGGCCAGCATGGCGTAAACCTGGTGCATCTTGAAGATGTCATCGCCGCGATTACTTTGTTACTGCAGGCACCGAAAGGCGGACACATCTATAATCTCTGCGCGCCGGGGCATCCTTCGCGCGAAAGTTTCTACCCGGCAATGGCGCGACAGCTTGGCCTGGCACCGCCCACCTTTACTGCATCCCGCAGCGATGATGAGAAGGGAAAAATCATAGACGGCAGCCGTATTTGCAATGAGCTGGGGTTTGACTATCTTTATCCGGATCCGGCTCAGATGCCGCTGACGTGATTTCTTTAGCAATTAGTGCTATTAAAATGTTTAATAATTCAGCGATAGCCTAAAATTCAGGCACTTAGTTGCATAAACAGTGCAGGAGAGGCCATACCGTATTGTCATCGTGCTTCAGGATGGTGCAAAATACGCCGCTGCAAAAAAATGAAGAGACTAGCCGACGTTAATCCGTCGGTTATTTTTTTTTGCAAGCACAAACGTCATTCAATAAAAGAGGCCGGGCTTCGTACCGGATAGATACACATTTAAAAACCGACAGTCGTTGTCGCTGAGGAAATAACACAAATGGGGCAATTTTTTGCTTTTGCGCCGGCACTCGCCGTACAGGAGAATCGCCATGACGCATAACGTTACTCCAAAAACCTCTCGCGTGGAATTACGTAAGACGCTTACGCTGATTCCGGTTGTAATGATGGGCCTGGCCTATATGCAGCCAATGACGCTGTTCGATACGTTTGGTATCGTCTCTGGCCTGACCGATGGCCATGTGGCAACCGCGTATGCCTTTGCGTTGGTCGCTATCCTCTTTACTGCGCTGAGCTACGGTAAGCTGGTACGCCGCTTCCCGTCTGCTGGCTCTGCGTATACCTACGCGCAGAAATCTATCTCCCCGGCCGTTGGCTTTATGGTGGGCTGGTCATCGCTGCTGGACTATCTGTTCATGCCGATGATCAATATTCTGCTGGCGAAAATTTACTTTGAAGCGCTGGTGCCTTCGGTGCCGTCGTGGATTTTCGTGGTGGCGCTGGTGGCCTTTATGACGGTCTCCAACCTGCGCAGTATCAAAACCGTGGCGAACTTCAACACCCTGATCGTTATCCTGCAAATGGGGATTGTGGCCGTTATCGTTGGTTTGATCATCTACGGTGTTTCCCACGGCGAAGGCGCTGGCACGCTGGTAAGTTCCCGCCCGTTCTGGTCTGAAGGCGCCCATGTCGTGCCGATGATCACTGGCGCGACTATCCTGTGCTTCTCGTTCCTCGGCTTTGACGGTATCTCTTCTCTTTCTGAAGAGACCAAAGATGCTGAGCGTGTGATCCCGCGCGCTATCTTCCTGACTGCGCTGATCGGCGGCATGGTATTTATCGGGGCCTCTTACTTCCTGCAACTTTATTTCCCGGACATCTCCCGCTTTAAAGAGCCGGATGCGTCTCAGCCGGAAATCATGTTGTATGTTGCGGGTAAAACCTTCCAGTGGGGCGTGCTGATTTTCTCCAGCGTGACCGTGCTGGCGTCCGGTATGGCCGCGCATGCGGGCGTTTCCCGTCTGATGTATGTGATGGGACGCGATGGCGTATTCCCGACCCGTTTCTTCGGTTATATCCATCCGAAATGGCGTACTCCGGCGTGGAACGTGTTGCTGGTCGGTGCCATTGCGCTGCTGGCGATCCGTTTTGACCTGGTAACGGCTACGGCACTGATTAACTTTGGTGCGCTGGTGGCGTTCACCTTTGTTAACCTGTCGGTGATTTCCCAGTTCTGGATCCGTGAAAAACGTAACAAGACGCTGAAAGATCATTTCAACTATCTGGTGCTGCCGGTGTGCGGCGCGCTGACGGTTGGCGCCCTGTGGATTAACCTTGAGCAAAGCTCGATGATCCTGGGCCTTATCTGGGGCGGTATCGGCCTGGTTTATCTGGCCTGCGTAACCCGCAGCTTCCGCAATCCAGTGCCGCAGTACGAAGATATCGCGCAGTAAATTTTCTGCTGTATATGTACTCAGCCGGAGCCTTGTCTCCGGCTTTTTTATATCGGTTACCTCCCTATTAATAACCAGGCGAACTAAGTTAGATAATTTCATTATTGGTTCTGGTTATGCTGCGCGTGGAAAATTCACGATCTGTTTTTTCTGACGTAGCTACCGTTATGTTTTCAATGATGTTAAGTGGATTGATTTGCGGCGCACTGCTGGGGTTTGTGATGCAGCGCGGACGCTTCTGCCTGACCGGCGGCTTTCGCGATATGTATCTCGCCAAAAATAACCGTATGTTTTATGCCCTGTTGATTGCCATCGCTATCCAAAGCGTTGGCGTCTTCGCGCTTATTCAGACCGGGGGGCTGCAATACAATGCCGGCGCTTTCCCGTGGCTGGGTACGGTGGTTGGCGGTTACATTTTCGGGCTGGGGATTGTCTATGCTGGTGGTTGCGCGACAGGCACCTGGTACCGCGCGGGGGAAGGGCTGATAGGGAGCTGGATTGCGCTGTTTACCTATATGGTCATGAGCGCAGTGATGCGCTCCCCGCATGCCGACGGCATTAATGGCTTGCTGAAAACCTACAGCACGGAACATAACTCGATTGCCGAAACCTTCGGTGTTTCTGTCTGGCCTTTTATCGCACTGCTCCTTGCCGTCACGCTGTGGGCGGTCGCCAGAGAGCTGCGTAAGCCGAAGCTGAAGATTGCTTCGTTGCCGCCGCGTCGCACCGGGCTTGCGCATCTGCTGTTTGAAAAGCGCTGGCACCCTTTTGTCACTGCGGTACTTATCGGTCTTATCGCACTGCTGGCCTGGCCGCTCAGTGAAGCCACTGGCCGTATGTTTGGTCTGGGCATTACCTCACCCACCGCCAACATTTTGCAGTTCCTGGTGGCGGGGCAGAGTAAATTCCTCAACTGGGGTGTATTCCTGGTGCTGGGTATTTTTCTGGGGTCGTTTATTGCCGCGAAAGCCAGCCGTGAGTTTCGCGTACGCGCGGCGGATGCACAAACCACGCTGCGTAGCGGATTTGGCGGTCTGTTAATGGGCGTGGGAGCCAGTATGGCTGGCGGCTGTTCGATAGGTAATGGTCTGGTGATGACCGCGATGATGACCTGGCAGGGCTGGGTGGGGCTGGTGTTTATGATCCTAGGCGTATGGACGGCGTCATGGTTTTTATATGTTCGTCCGCAGCGCAAAGCGAAACTGGCGGCGGCTGCGGCTTAACTGACAGGAGCTGTTATGGCTGTAAAAAAACTGGATGTGGTAACACAGGTTTGCCCGTTTCCTCTGATAGAAGCGAAAGCGGCGCTGGCGGAAATGGCCCGCGGCGATGAACTGATTATTGAGTTCGACTGCACCCAAGCGACGGAAGCTATTCCGCAATGGGCGGCGGAAGAGGGCCACACCATTACGGATTACCAACAGGTTGGCGACGCCGCCTGGAGTATTACCGTGCAGAAGGCGTAAGCCGATGCCCTCCCGTTACCGGGAGGGCACTCTCAGACTATCTCTTCGGCGTACTGCCACAGCGCTTTCAACAGCGCCTGCTTTTCACTGTCCCCTTCATACTGCTGGAACAACGCCTGGAGTGTTTCGGCGTACTGTTGCAGAAACTCCGGCGTAAAGACATTGCGGCGGTGCGTCAGCCAGCGCTGCTGTTCCTGCTCATCCAGCGTGCCGGGGAAGTTCCGCGCCCGGTAGTTAAACAGCAGTTTTTCAATACGCGCATCGGCAAAAGTGATGTCCAGCGCGGGCAGGTTGCGCGGCTCGGTTTCCAGCAAAATTTTCATCGCGGCGCGGTCAGCATCGCTGAAAAAGCCGTTATAGATTTGTGCGTCCACGTTATCGGAAGGGACAAACGGTTCCGCCTCGGCGAAAATTGCCAGCACTTTCTCGCGCACATGCGGGTTATCGCGCAGGATTTGCAAATTATCATGGTAATGCTGAAGGTTAATGCCCAGCCGCTCGGCGTCCTGCGGACGCAGCGTATTGGCCTGCGCCAGAACAGGGCATTTATTCAGATGTACCAGTTTGACCGGCACCGCTGCGTTGTCGCCGAGTTCCGCTTTCGGTGTATACAGCCTTTCGCGCAGCGCATTGGTGTCCAGTTCCAGCAGCGGCGACATGTCGCCTGCCAGGTCCACCATAATCACCGCGTTGCGGTTTTCCGGGTGCCAGGCCAGAGGTGCCACCCAACTGGTGTTCCCGCGCCAGGCGCCAAACATCCCGGAGACATGCACCAGCGGTTTCATTTGCGGCACATCAATCAGCGTCGCCAGCTTCTGCTTATGGCGATGGCTGAACAGGTAGTCGAACAACTTCGGCTGCTTTGCTTTCACCAGTTGCGCCATGGCGATTGTGGCGTAAACATCCGCCATTGCATCGTGGGCGTTGGCATGTTCAATGCCGTTGGCTTTTGTCAGGTGCTCAAGACGGAAACTGGGCAGACCATCCTCGTTTTCCGGCCAGTTAATCCCGTCCGGGCGCAGAGCGTAGCAGGCGCGCATAACGTCCAGCAGATCCCAGCGTGAGTTATGGTTTTGCCAGCTCCAGGCATAAGGATCGTAGAAGTTGCGGTAGAAAATATTGCGCGTCACTTCGTCGTCAAAACGCACATTGTTGTAACCGAGCACGCAGGTGTTCGGCACAGTGAACAAATCGTGAATGCGTTTGGCGAACGCCGCTTCGTTCTCGCCTTTGGCGCGTGCGATTTGCGGGGTGATGCCGGTTATCAGCACCGCTTCCGGCTGCGGCAGATAGTCGTCAGCCGGTTGGCAATAAAAGACTTCCGGTTCGCCAATAATGTTGAAATCCGCGTCGGTGCGAATCGCGGCGAACTGCGCCGGGCGATCCAGCGCCGAGCTGGTACCGAAAGTTTCATAATCGTGAAAGAGAAAAGTGGGCGTTGCGGCGGAATCAGACACCAGATGCTCATCCTGTCAATAAATATGCCCTCTATGGTAAACCATCCCGGCGCGTGTGCCGAAGGAAAACCGGTCATTCTTCCGCAGATCTTCGCAAAAACAGATGGTTAAAACCGATCTGTGTCACATTTTATTGCAATTAAAACAGGTAACGACACACGAAGTTCCGTACAAAGAACGACGATTTTAGATGCTATAGAGGATATTTCATTGAAACGCCGTTTGTTTGTTGCTTCTTTGCTGGCGGTTTGCGTGCACAACGCTTACGCCGACGACTTACCTTTTGCCCCTCAACCCCCGGCAATTCAGGCGGGCTCCTGGGTATTGATGGACTACACCACCGGGCAAATCTTAACGGCGGGCAATGAACATCAGCAACGTAACCCGGCGAGCCTGACCAAACTGATGACCGGCTACGTTGTTGATCGCGCCATCGATAGCCACCGCATCAGCGCTGATGATGTTGTCACTGTCGGAAAAGACGCCTGGGCAAAAGGGAACCCGGTGTTCGATGGTTCTTCACTGATGTTTCTCAAACCGGGCGATCGCCTGACGGTTCGCGACTTAAGCCGTGGTTTGATTGTTGATTCCGGTAACGATGCCTGCGTGGCGCTGGCGGATCATGTGGCGGGCGGTCAGCCGCAGTTTGTCGCCATGATGAATGATTACGTCCAGAAGCTGAATCTGCGCGATACCCATTTTGAAACTGTGCACGGGCTGGATGCGCCGGGTCAGCACAGCTCTGCGTATGATCTGGCGGTGCTCTCCCGCGCCATCATTCATGGCGAACCGGATTTCTACCATATGTACAGTGAAAAAAGCCTGACGTGGAACGGCATTACCCAGCAAAACCGTAACGGTTTGCTGTGGGATAAGACGCTGAACGTTGACGGGCTGAAAACCGGCCACACTTCTGGCGCGGGCTTTAACCTGATCGCCTCAAGCGTGGACGGAGAACGTCGCCTGATTGCGGTGGTAATGGGCGCAGACAGCCCGAAAGGGCGTGAAGACCAGGCGCGTAAACTGCTGCTCTGGGGGCAGCAGAATTTCGATACGGTAGAAATTTTGCGTAACGGTAAAAAAGTCGGCAGCGAACGGGTGTGGTACGGCGATAAAGCGCAGGTTGATGTCGGCACCGATCAGGATTACTGGCTGGTGCTGCCGAAAGCGGAACTGCAAAACATAAAAGCCAAATATGTGCTGGACAGCAAAGAGCTGGATGCACCGCTGGCAGCGCATCAGCGCGTGGGGGAAATCCAGCTTTATGACCGCGATAAAGCGATCGCACACTGGCCGTTGGTCACGCTGGATAGCGTCGGTAAAGGCGGCTTGTTCTCGCGCCTGAGCGATTACCTCCACCACAAAAGCTGACACCGTCAAGCGTCGGCAGGAAGGCATGCGAGTTTGCTCGCATAATTGAGCTGTTGCAGATGGCAGGCGCAGGTCTGCCCGTTATACTGTATGTTCGAACAGTAACACTAAGGGAGTTAGTATGAGCTACACAGTCAAGCAGTGTGAAAAACGCCGTATCGCCGGGTTTCATCTGGTCGGGCCGTGGGAAGAGAAAGTTAAACAGGGATTTGCGCAGCTGTCGATGTGGGTTGATAACAAGAAAATTCAGCCGCTGGAGTGGATTTGCGTCTATTACGACAACCCGGATGAAGTGCCAGCGGAAAAATTGCGGGCGGATGTGGCGGTGACCGTGGGGGAGGCATTTCAGGTACCGCCTAACAGCGAAGGGGTGATGACCACCGAAGTGCCAGCTGGCCAGTATGCGGTTGCGGCGGCGCGGGTTTATAACGAAGAGTTTGGTGCCAGCTGGGATCGCTTTTTCGATGAGTTGCTCTCCGATCAGGCATTACAAATTTCCACCGGACCTTGTTTTGAAATCTATCGCAACGACGGACAGCGCGACGGTTACTGGGAGATTGAGATGTATATTCCGGTCGAGCCGAAAACGCTGTAAGCCGTAAACGCACGTAAAGGGACGCCAGGATCAAACTGGCGTCTCTTTTTTGTTTTAAAAGGTGATATCAGCTACTGAAAAATCCTACAATTGCGCCTCTTTTATTTCTAACCCGGAGAACGGCCGTGCGCCGCGACAAATCACTCAGCCCTTTTGAAATTCGTCTTTACCGCAATTATCGCGTCGTGCACGGCGTGCGCATTGCCCTGGCCTTTGTTCTGACTTTCCTGCTGATCCGCCTGCTGGACGTGCCGGAAGGCACCTGGCCATTAATCACGCTGGTGGTATTAATGGGACCAATTTCCTTTTGGGGGAATGTTGTTCCGCGTGCTTTTGAGCGTATTGGCGGCACTATCTTCGGGGCCGCACTGGGGCTGGTGGCGTTAAGGCTGGAGCTGATTTCTTTGCCGGTGATGCTGGTGTGGTGTGCCGTTGCGATATTTTTATGCGGCTGGCTGGCGCTTGGTAAAAAACCCTATCAGGCGATCATTATCGGCGTGACCCTTTGCGTAGTGGTCGGCGCGCCGACGGGGGATATGCAAACCGCGTTGTGGCGCAGCGGCGACGTCATTATTGGTTCGCTACTGGCCATGTTGTTCACCGGCATCTGGCCGCAGCGTGCTTTCTTGCACTGGCGCATTTTGATGGCGAATTATGTCACGGCGTTTAACCGTGTCTATCAGGCGGGTTTATCACGCAATCTGGTGGAGCGGCCGCGTCTGGAAAAGCACCTGCAAAAAATTCTCACCGACGTGGTAAAAATGCGCGGCTTAATCACGCCGGCCAGTAAAGAGACCCATATCCAGAAAGCGATTTTTGAAGCTATTCAGACCGTCAGCCGTAATTTGGTATGCATGCTGGAGTTGCAGATCAACGCCCACTGGAGCTCGCGCGCCAGTCATTTTGTCATGATCAATGCCAGTACGTTGCGTGAAACGCAGCAGATGACGCAGCAGACGTTGCTGACCATTGCCCACGCACTGTATGAAGGCAATCCGCAGCCGATTCTGGCAAACACGGAAAAGCTCAATGAGATTGTCACAGAGCTACGCCAGTTAAGCCGCGAGCATGAGGGTGATGCGCTGGCAGAAACGTCGATTCATGGTTATGTCTGGTTAAGCCTGGAGCTGGCGCGTCAGCTGGAATTGTTATCGCATTTGATCTGCCGGGCATTGCGCAAATAAGCGACAGATAGCCGCGGTACGCAGTCTGGTTGTTTCGATTCAGCTGAATTTGTGGTTATGATAGGTAAAAGGAAAAATTATTGTCATATGCAACCGCTTTGGGTAGGTTTGCCTCTAAGCTTGTTGCGTTAACGAATCCGAATCTCACATTATCAGGGGTGTAAAAATGGAAACAACCAAGCCTTCGTTCCAGGACGTTCTGGAGTTTGTGCGTCTGTTCCGCCGCAAAAACAAGTTACAGCGTGAAATTCAGGACGTTGAGAAGAAGATCCGTGATAACCAGAAGCGCGTACTGCTGCTGGATAACCTCAGCGATTACATCAAACCGGGCATGAGTGTTGAAGCCATTCAGGGCATTATCGCCAGCATGAAAACCGACTACGAAGATCGTGTGGATGATTACATCATCAAAAACGCCGAGCTGTCGAAAGAGCGTCGTGACATCTCCAAAAAGCTGAAAACCATGGGCGAACTGAAGCCGGTTGAAGGGAAAAACGAATAATGCCTCGCGGTGAGAGGTTCGCCTCTCACCCTTATTTCACGCCACCTTCCACCATCTTCAACAAATAATTTTTCGGCCAGTGCGCCGCCAGCGTTCTCTTCTCTAACACCCGACAAACCGCTTCCACATCATGACGTGCCGAATCAAGAAACAACCCCACCACGCTTCCACTGTGCGCCACGTTCAGACCGTATAAATCGAACCGCTCCACCAGATTGAGCAGAGTAGTGAATGCGGGTTTCGGCAACAATGACTGGCTGGCTATCGCGCTGAGCGTTGCGGCTTCGCCGAGCAGCGCGGCATCATTTTGCGCACAGGCGCGCTGTAACATTTGCCACGCGTTATCCAGGATACCTGCATTTTTCAGCAGCACCTGCTGGCGCACCATCCGGTGATAATCTGCGGTCGTCAGTGTCAGCGGGCTTTCCAGCAGCAGGATCTCGGTATGCGGAAGCGCGCCGCAGGGAATGCGCGCTGCGGCCGTGTTGTGGTCAAACAGTGTCAGGCCTGAAAACAGCGTACTGTCGGTCGGCTCCAGCGCCACGCAAAGTTTCGCCAGCGTCTCTTCATCAAGCCTTTGATTAAGATGCCGGGCCGCTGCCACGGCTGTCGCCGCGATATCGGCGGTGCTGCTGGCCATACCTTTCGCTACCGGAATCGTCGAGCGGCAGTCGATACGCAGGGTCGATGATAGTGATGCGGGAAGTTGCCAGTGCGCCAGCAGTTGCCTGAGCATCGCGCGGGTGAGCGGACGTTCGTTAGCAAGCGGCGTACCGGTGGTGACTTCCACGTGGCTGTACCACGCCACCGGGCAGGAGACCAGCTTTTCGCCGCCGAGGATCCAGCCCTGAATGATTTCGCCGCAGGATGCGGGACAGGCTGCCTGCGCCACGGTGCTTCTCCCTGAAAATAAAACCGGATAGTGTCACTTCATCCTCTCGAATGCCAGCATTACCGCCACTCTGGCCTGGAGCTACCCGGGCACGAAGCATGCTTTGTTAATGCTATTCGCCGATGGCTTTTACCGTCACCAGTTAAGGATTTTCGCAGGCTCACTACCGCACAACGTTTTTCGTCAGCACTATCACATGGCTCCTCCGGTATGTCGTTTACCGTCCGGGTAGGCGTGCAAATTACGCATGTAGCGTTGAGTAAATTCCGGCGCTGAAGATCGGTTGGCGAAAGCTGAATAAATCAGGTGTTGATAAAAACGGGTGCGCAATACATTGTCATAGCGCAACAAACTCGCGTTTACGCGACGATAAACTGCTTCAGTTTTATTTCCCTGCAGCTATTCAGTGCGCTTTGGGGAAATGTCATGAGAACGCGAACCCTGTTTTCGCGCCGTGACGCACTAAGCCAACAGGTTTTGCCGCCGCTTTTTGCGCGGCTGGGAAGGGGGTGAAAATCCCCCGCAGCCCCCGCTGCTGTGATGCTGACAACCCCGAAAACGCCACTGATCGCCAGATCGGGAAGGACGGGTGAGGATGACGCTAAGCCAGAAGACCGACCTGATGGGCCATTATCAACAACTTCGGTGGGAAGTGGGTTGCTCAGTAGCGTACGGTCGCAAGACCGGGCAAACGCGCGCCTGACTTCAGCTTTCCGCCCGTAATGGGGTGTCAGTAATGTCAAACAGGCGCAGCGCCTTTCTCCTTGCCGGAACCGGCAGCAGTTGTGGGAAAACCACCGTCACGCTGGGGCTGCTCACTGTTTTTAAACGCCGTGGCTTACGTGTTCAGCCGTTCAAAGTCGGACCTGATTACCTCGACACCGCCTGGCACAGCGCCGTTTCTGGCGTTGCGTCCCGCAATCTCGATAGCTTTATGCTGCCGGAACCCACGCTAAACGCGCTCTTTAGCCAGCATGTTGCTGCCTGCGATGTCGCCGTGATTGAAGGCGTGATGGGCTTGTACGACGGCTACGGCACCGACCCCGATTATTGCAGCAGCGCCGCGCTGGCAAAACAGCTTGGCATCCCGGTGATTTTGCTCGTTGATGGCAAAGCGGTGTCGACCTCCATTGCCGCTACGGTGATGGGGTTTCAGCATTTTGATCCGCAACTGCCGATTGCCGGCGTTATCGTCAACCGCGTCAACAGCGACAGCCATTTTCAGCTACTCAAACACGCCATTGAACGCTATTGCGCGCTCCCGGTGATGGGTTATGTCCCGACCACGCCAGGTGTTGCGCTACCGGAGCGCCACCTCGGCCTGGTGACCGCGCGTGAATCGATGGTGGAAGCGTCGTCATGGCATGATTTTGCCAGGCGTCTGGAGCAAACCCTTGATATTGACCAACTGCTCACACTCAGCCAGCTCACCACCCTGCCCGCAGGGCAAATGCCGCCATTGCCGGATGCGGTTGCAGGCACAGGGCTGACGCTGGCAGTCGCTTTTGATGAAGCCTTTAACTTTTACTATCCCGATAACCTCGACTTACTGGCGCGTGCGGGCGTGCGCATTGTGCGCTTTAGCCCGCTGCGGGATCGCCAGTTGCCGGATTGCCAGATGCTGTGGCTGGGTGGCGGTTACCCGGAGCTGCATGCGCGGGCGTTATCAGAAAATACCCCAATGCTGGAGGCTATTCGCGCGGCGCATCGGCGCGGCGTGGCGATCTATGCCGAGTGCGGCGGGCTGATGTATCTCGGCACCGCGCTGCGTGACGCGGGCGGCGAGGAGTGGCCGATGACGAATGTGATCCCCGGTCTTAGCGTGATGGGCAGCAAACTGACCCGCTTTGGCTACTGCGAAGCCCGCGCGACGCAACAGACCTTACTGGCGGCAGCGGGTGAAACCTTGCGCGGTCATGAATTTCACTACTCGGATTTCACCGCGCAAACGGCGGCGGTGCTGGACTGCCATAAAACCCGCGATGGAGAAGTGCGCAAACGCTGGCAGGGCGGCTGGCAGGTTGGCAACACGTTTGCCAGTTACCTGCATCTGCACTTTGGCCAGCACCCGCAAATGCTCAACCACTGGTTTGCCGCCGCAAGGAGCGCGCCATGACACTGCTTGCCTGGGCTGTGGCTTTTTTACTCGATCGATTGCTGGGCGACCCGCCGCACTGGCCGCATCCGGTGCGCTGGATCGGCGCACTGATTAACTTACTGCAAAACATCGTGCGGCGTTATTGCCATAGCGATAACGCGCTGCGCACTGGCGGCGGCGTGATGTGGCTGGTGGTGGTCGGGGTGAGCTGGAGCCTGGCATGGGGTGTACTGGCGCTGGCGAACGCCATTCACCCGTGGTTCGGCTGGTGCATCGAGGTGTGGATGATCTTCACCACGCTTGCCACCCGCTGTCTGGCGGATATGGCGCGGGAAGTTGAAAAGCCGCTGCGCGAAGGGCTGCTGGCTCAAAGCCGCGAAAAACTCTCATGGATTGTCGGGCGCGATACCCGCCAGTTGCAGCCGCCGCAAATTACCCGCGCGGTGGTGGAAACGGTCGCCGAGAACACCGTCGATGGGGTAATTGCGCCGCTGTTCTTTTTGCTGCTCGGCGGTGCGCCACTGGCGATGGCCTACAAGGCAGTCAACACGCTGGATTCAATGGTCGGTTACAAACATGAAAAGTACCGCGCCATCGGCATGGTCAGTGCCCGGCTCGATGATGTCGCCAATTTTATCCCGGCACGCCTGAGCTGGCTGTTGCTGAGCATCGCCGCCTGGTGTTGCCGCCAGGATGCCTGCGCCGCGCTGCGTATCGGTTTTCGTGACCGGAAGAATCACAGCAGCCCGAACTGTGCCTGGCCGGAAGGTACGGTGGCCGGTGCGCTCGGCGTGCGCCTTGGCGGGCCAAACGACTACTTCGGCGAACGCGTCGACAAACCGTGGATTGGCGATGATACGCGCGCCATTGAGGTTAATGACATTGGGCGAGCCATTCAGATGATGTGGCTGGCTTCGACGCTGGCGCTGGCGTTGTTTGCGCTGGTGCGTTTTGTGTGGATGGGAGCCTGAGGATGGAAAAGATGGATTATTTGCAGCAACCGCAGGCTATTGAAGCCAAAAGTTTTGTCATTATCGGCGACATCATCAACGAGACGCGTCCCGATTACCGCTTTGCCAGCCCGCTGCATGAAGCGGTGATCAAACGGGTTATTCATACCACCGCAGATTTTGACTGGCTCGATATCTTATGGTTCTCCGCTGACGCGCTGGAAAGCCTGTGTGCTGCGATTAAACAGGGCTGCACGCTCTACACCGATACCACCATGGCGCTTTCCGGCATTAACAAAACGCTGCTGGCGCAGTTCGGCGGTGAAGTGCGGTGCTATATCTCCGACCCGCGCGTGGTGCGTCGCGCCAAAGCTGACGGCATCACCCGTTCGATGGCGGCGGTTGACCTGGCGCTGGGGGAAGAGGGCGGCAAAGTGTTTGTCTTCGGTAATGCTCCCACTGCGCTGTTTCGCCTGCTGGAACATAACACGCCGGTAAAGGGTGTGGTCGGCGTGCCGGTCGGGTTTGTCGGCGCGGCAGAATCGAAAGCGGCGCTGGTGGCGAGCGGTTTACCGGCTATTGCCGCACACGGGCGCAAAGGCGGCAGCAATGTGGCGGCGGCGATCATCAATGCGCTGCTTTACAGCCTGCGGGAGGCGCAATGAGCGAACAGGCGTTCGACGAGCCGGTGTGGCACAACGGAAAAGCGCTGCGCAAAGGTTATACCACGGGCTCCTGCGCGACGGCGGCCGCGAAAGTGGCGGCGCTGATGGTGCTGCGCCAGCACCTTATTCATCAGGTGTCGATTGTCACGCCATCGGGCGTCACGCTGTGCCTGAACGTCGAATGCCCGCATGTGGAGGGGCTTCAGGCTGTCGCCGCGATTCGCAAGGACGGCGGCGATGACGTTGATGCCACCCATGGCATGCTGATTTTTGCCCGCGTCACGCTTAACGAGGGTGGCGAAATAACCCTGCGCGGCGGCGAAGGCGTTGGCACGGTGACCCGCAAAGGCATTGGCCTGGCGGTGGGAGACGCGGCCATCAACCGCACGCCGCGCCAGACTATCGAAGCCGCCGTGCGCGAAGTGATTGGTCCGACGCGCGGCGCAGAGGTGGAAATTTTTGCCCCAGAAGGGGAAGAACGGGCGAAAAAAACCTACAACGGCAGGCTCGGTATTGTTGGCGGCATTTCAATTATTGGCACTACCGGTATTGTGACGCCGATGTCGGAAGAGAGCTGGAAACGCTCGCTGGCGCTGGAGCTGGAGTTAAAACGCGCCGCCGGGGTGGATCGCGTGATCCTGGTGCCCGGCAACCACGGCGAGCGGTTTGTTCGCGAACATCTGGGCGTCTCCGGCGAACAGGTCGTCACCATGAGTAACTTCGTCGGCTACATGATCGAAGAGGCAGTGCGCCTCGGTTTCCGGCATATCGTGCTGGTCGGTCACCCCGGCAAGCTGGTGAAAATCGCCGCCGGCATCTTTCACACCCACAGCCATATCGCTGATGCGCGTATGGAAACGCTGGTCGCACACCTGGCGCTGCTCGGTGCACCACACGCCCTGCTGCTGGCGGTGAGCGAATGCGACACCACTGAGGCGGCGATGGAATACATCGATGCCGCCGGGTTCAGCCACCTTTACGATCACCTCGCAGCCCGCATCTGCCTGCGTATCGAACAGCTGCTGCGCTTTACGCACAACCCGCCGCAGTGTGATGCCGTGATGTTCTCCTTTGATAACAATGTGCTTGGCGCGAACCGTTCCGTTGAGGCGATTGCGAGGGATCTCAAATGTTGACGGTCGCCGGGATGGGGCCGGGCAATCTGGCGCTGATGACGCCGCAGGCGCAGGAGGCGGTGGCGCAGGCTGAGGTGCTGGTCGGCGGTAAACGCCACCTGGCGCAGTTCCCCGATTTTGCCGGGCAACGGCGGGCGCTGGATGCGAATATTCCCGCGTTGCTGGCGTGGCTGGAAAAAAACATGGCGCGCAATATCGTGGTGCTGGCCTCCGGCGACCCGTTGTTTTACGGCATCGGCACGCGGCTGGTGGCGCACTTCGGTATCGAACAGTTGCGCATTATTCCCGGCATCAGCGCCGCGCAATACCTCTGCTCGCGCACCGGTATTGATATGAACGATATCTGGCTGACCAGCAGCCACGGGCGCGTTGTCGATTTCGATGCGCTGGCGCGCGCCAGCAAAGTCGCGATGGTGACTGATGCCCGCTGCGGGCCAAAAGTCATTGCCGATGCGCTACTGGCGCGCGGGGCAGAAAAGCGCTGGCTGGTGATTGGCGAAAATCTCGGTATGGACAATGAGCGTATCCACTGGCTGCGCCCGGCGGAGGTGCAGGCGCATTACGAAATGAATGTGGTGGTGATCCTCAATGAAAGATGAGCGGTTTATTCGCGGTGAAAAAGTGCCGATGACCAAAGAGGCAGTGCGCGCAGTAGCGCTGTCGAAGCTGGCGCTGCACGATGCCCGCCACCTGATCGATATCGGCGCGGGCACCGGCAGTGTGAGCATCGAAGCGGCGCTGGCGCACCCGCAATTGCAGGTCACGGCGATTGAACGCAACCCGGCAGCGCTCGGGCTGCTGGAAGAGAATTTTCAGCGCTTTGCTTGCCGCAATATCACCCTGGTTCCCGGCGTTGCGCCGCTGTTTATCGGGCAGCCTGCGGACGCGGTGTTTATGGGCGGCAGCGGCGGCAATCTGACGAAACTTATCGACTGGTCGCTGGCGCAGCTTAACCCCGGTGGGCGGCTGGTGATGACCTTTATTTTGCAGGAAAACCTAAGCAGCGCGCTGGCGCATCTGGCTGATTGCTCCGTCTCAGCGCTGGATTGCCAGCAACTTCAGGTTTCCCAACTGACCCCGCTTGGCAGCGGTCACTACTTCAAAGCGCACAATCCCGTTTTTTTGATTTCCTGTGAAAAGGAGCAACACCATGGCTGACCACACGGATGCACAAACTGTCTGGTTTGTGGGCGCTGGACCGGGCGATAAGGATCTCATCACCCTGAAAGGGTATAGGCTGTTACAACAGGCGCAGGTGGTGATTTATGCCGGTTCGCTGATTAATACCGAACTGCTGGAATACTGCCCGCCAGACGCGCAATGCCACGACAGCGCCGGGTTGCACCTTGAGCAAATCATCGACCTGATGGAAGCCGGGGTGAAGGCCGGGAAAGTGGTAGTGCGCCTGCAAACCGGCGATGTCTCTCTGTATGGCTCGGTGCGCGAACAGGGAGAAGTGTTAACCCGCCGGGGTATTCGCTGGCAGGTTGTACCCGGCGTCAGCGCTTTTCTGGGGGCGGCGGCGGAGCTGGGTGTGGAGTACACCGTGCCGGACGTGTCGCAAAGCCTGATCATCACCCGCCTCGAAGGACGCACGCCGGTGCCGGAGCGCGAACAACTGGAGGCATTCGCCAGCCACCAGACCTCGATGGCGATTTACCTCTCGGTACAACGCATTCATCGCGTGGCGGAGCGCTTAATCGAAGGCGGTTACCCGCACACGACGCCAGTCGCGGTGATTTACAAAGCGACCTGGCCGGAAAGCCAGACGGTGCGTGGCACGCTGGCAGATATTGCTGACAAAGTGCGCGATGCCGGGATCCGCAAAACCGCGCTGATCCTCGTTGGCGCATTTCTGGGCGAAGAGTTCCACTACTCGCGGCTTTACGCGGCGGATTTTAGCCATGAATACCGCAAAGCCTGACGCGATAGCGCTGTTTTGTCTGACACCGGGTGGCGTGGCGCTGGCGGCGCGTCTGCAAGCTGTGCTGCCGATGACCTGTTATACCAGCGAGAAACTGCTCACGGCGGGGTTTTTGCCCTTTGAGGGGAGTTTTGCACAGAGTCTGCGCGAGGCGTTTTGCCACTTTTCCGCGGTGATTTTTATCGGCGCAACTGGCATTGCCGTGCGCGTTATCGCCCCGCTGGTGAATGACAAATTTAACGATCCGGCGGTGATCGTCATTGATGAACGCGGGCAGCATGTCATCAGCCTGCTTTCCGGGCATTGCGGCGGCGCGAACGCGCTGACGCGCTACCTGGCGGCGGTGCTGGACGCCGATCCGGTGATCACCACCGCGACAGACGTGAACGATCTGGCGGCACTCGACATGCTGGCCATTCAACTGGATGCGCGAATGCAGGATTTTCGCGCGGCGGTAAAGACCATCAATCAGATGCTGGTCAGCGGTAAACGCGTTGGTCTGTGGGGTGAAGTGGCGATGCGTGAGGACGTGGCGCGCTGCGATACGCGTGGTTTTATCGCAGTGGATCGCCTCGATGCGTTACCGCAACTGGATGGCCTCGTGTGCGTGACCACGCAAGCCGCGCTGCCGGTGTTGCCGTTGCCGGTTTTCAAACTGGTGCCGAAGCGCATCGTGGCGGGGATCGGCTGTCGCCGCGATACGCCGTTTACGCGGCTGCTGGCGCTGTTACAACGCCAGTTGCAGGCGAACGACATCGACCCGCTGGCGCTGCGCGCGATTGGCAGCATCACCTTAAAGCAGGATGAAAAAGGGCTGATCAAACTGGCGCAACGCCTGGGCGTGCCGTTTGACGTTTTCACGGCTGAGGCATTGCGACAGCACGAACACCATTTTCCCGTCTCAGAATTTGTCCGCCACACTGCCGGGGTCGGGAGCGTCTCCGGCCCGGTGGCATGGCTGATGAGCCACGGGCAACTGACTGGCGAAACCCTGCGCGAGCAGGGCGTGACTATTACTTTGGGAGTTTCACACTGATGTTAACGGTAATCGGGATTGGCCCCGGCTCACAGGCAATGATGACCATGGAAGCCGTTGAAGCGCTGCAGGCGGCGGAAATTGTGGTTGGTTACAAAACCTATACCCATCTGGTGAAAGCCTTTACCGGCGATAAACAGGTGATCAAAACCGGCATGTGTAAAGAGATCGAGCGCTGCCAGGCGGCGATTGAGCTGGCGCAGGCTGGACATAACGTGGCGCTGATCAGCAGCGGTGACGCCGGGATCTACGGCATGGCCGGGCTGGTGCTTGAGCTGGTGAACAAGCAGCAACTGGATGTGGACGTCCGTCTGGTGCCGGGCATGACCGCCAGCATTGCCGCCGCCGCGCTGCTCGGCGCGCCGCTGATGCATGACTTTTGCCATATCAGCTTAAGCGACCTGATGACGCCGTGGCCGGTGATTGAAAAGCGCATTGTCGCGGCGGGTGAAGCGGATTTCGTGATTTGCTTCTACAACCCGCGCAGCCGGGGGCGCGAAGGCCATCTGGCACGCGCGTTTGAACTGCTCGCGGCCAGCAAAAGCGCCGACACGCCGGTGGGCGTGGTGAAATCCGCCGGGCGTAAGAAAGAGGAAAAATGGCTGACCACGCTCGGCGAGATGGATTTTGAACCCGTCGATATGACCAGCCTGGTGATTGTCGGCAACCGCGCCACCTATGTGCAAAACGGCCTGATGATCACACCCCGGGGCTACACCCTGTGACCGCCGGGCAAGTATTGGTTATCGGCGGCACCAGTGATGCGCGGCAAATTTGCCAGCAGCTGGACGACGCGAATGTGCGCTATACGCTGTCGGTGGCGACGCCGACCGGGCAGCAGCTGGCAGGAAATATTTGCGGCCAGGTGCGCTGCGGGCGACTGGAGATGGACGACATGGTCGCATGGCTGCAACACCACGGTACGCGCTGGGTCATTGATGCTTCGCACCCGTATGCCGATGTGGTGAGTCGCAATATCGCCGCGGCCTGCGAGCAGGCGCAGGTGTTGCTCAGCCGTTATCAACGCCCGGAGCAGTTACCGGATTTAACCCATCCGTTGCTGTTTTATGTCGCCACGCTGGAAGAGGCCTGCGCCAAAGCCCGCGAACTGGGCGAACGTATTTTGCTGACCACCGGCAGTAAAGATCTGGCGCGCTGGCGCGAAGGCTTACCGGATAAAACCTTGCTGGCACGCGTGCTCCCTGTGCCGGAGGTGGTGGCGCAGTGCGCGGAGCTGGGTTTTGGTGTCGGCGATATTTTCGCCCTCTGCGGTCCGTTTAGCGCCGGGTTTAACGCCGCATTTTATCGCCAGTATCAAGTGGAGGTGATGATCACCAAAGCCTCCGGCGCAGAAGGCGGTTATCTGGAAAAAGTACAGCCCGCGCTGGATGCCGGCATCCCGTGCATTGTTATTGCCCGCCCGCAACCTGCGGTGAGCGGGGAAGAGTTACTTAACAGTCAGGATGCCTTCGCCAGGCGGTTGCGGCGCTGGCTAGCAGCACAGTGAGGAGAACTGCATGAAAAAAGCCCTTCTGGTGGTGAGCTTCGGCACCAGCTATCACGACACCTGTGAAAAAAACATCGTTGCCTGCGAACGCGCGCTGGCGGCCAGTTGCCCGGATCGCACCCTGTTTCGCGCGTTCACTTCCGGCATGATCATTCGCAAGCTCAGGCAGCGCGATAACCTGCATATCGATACCCCGCTGGCCGCGCTGCAAAAGCTGGCGGAACAGGGTTATCAGGATGTGGCAATCCAGTCGTTGCACATTATCAACGGTGATGAGTACGAAAAAATTGTCCGTGAAGTACAAACGATGCGCCCTCTCTTTAAACGGCTGGTGATTGGTGCGCCGCTGCTTAGCAGCCATGAAGATTACCTGCATCTGATGCAGGCGCTTTCACGCCAGATGCCGCTGGTCGCCCCCGATGAACGCGTGGTGTTTATGGGCCACGGAGCCAGCCATCATGCTTTTGCCGCGTATGCCTGCCTTGACCATATGATGGCGGCGCATCGCTTCCCGGCGCGCGTTGGCGCGGTGGAAAGCTACCCGGAAATCGACGTGGTGATCGACAGTTTGCGCCACGAAGGGGTGAAAGCCGTGCACTTGATGCCGCTGATGCTGGTGGCCGGCGATCATGCGATTAATGACATGGCATCGGATGATGAGGATTCATGGAAAACGCAGTTTGAACGCGTCGGTATTGCAGCCACGCCGTGGCTGCAAGGGTTAGGCGAAAACGCTGATATCCGCGCGATGTTTGTTCAGCATTTACAGCAGGCGCTAGAGCAATCGCTGGAGGTGGCGGCATGAACGGAAAGCTCTACGCACTGAGCACCGGGCCGGGGGCTGCGGATCTTATCACTGTGCGCGCGGCGCGCATTCTCGGAACGTTGGATGTGCTGTATGCCCCGGCCGGGCGCAAAGGCGGCGACAGCCTGGCGCTGTCGATTGTGCGCGAGTATCTCGGTGAACAGACGGAGGTGCGCTGTTGTCACTTCCCGATGAGCGCCGACAGCGCAGAAAAAGAGGCGGTGTGGGATGAGGTTGCCGCCGCGCTGGAGGCTGAAGTGCAGGCAGGTAAGCAGGTCGGTTTTATTACGCTTGGCGACGCCATGCTGTTCAGCACCTGGGTGTTTTTGCTGCAACGTCTGCAACACCCGGAAACGGTGGAAATTGTTCCCGGCGTCACCTCGTTTGCAGCCATCGCCGCGCGGGCGCAAACACCGCTGGCGATGGAGCAGCAATCGCTGGCGGTAGTGTCCTGCACCGCGCCGGAAAGCGATATCCGCCAGGCGCTGGCGCAACACGACAGCCTGGTGTTGATGAAAGTCTATGGCCGTTTCGCGCGGATCAAAGCGCTGCTGGCCCAGGCTGGGTTGCTCGACCATGCGCTGCTGATGGCGGAAGCCACGCTGCCGGGAGAGCAGTGCTGGCGACAGCTTGCCGGGGTGAGCGACGATCAGCCGCTGCCCTATTTTTCGACCATTCTGGTGAATAAACAGTGGGAGAAGGCCTGACAGCCCCTGATGTGCGAGGGCAACCTGTGTTCAACCGCGAGGTTGAGCGGAGGGGGCCGGGCATGGGGTAATTATTGCGTTATCGTCAGCCGTGAGATTGCTTTATTCTGCATGGCTTGTGACGAGTAAAACGGCACGGCGAGCAGCAGTGCCGCTATATAAACCAGCCCGCATGCGGGCGAGGCAGGTTAAGGAGGCGCCATGACGCAGGCCATTATGCTGCAAGGCACCGCATCGGACGTGGGCAAAAGCGTGCTGGTGGCGGGGCTTTGCCGTATTTTTCATCAGGACGGGCTAAAAACCGCGCCGTTTAAATCGCAGAATATGGCGCTTAACTCCGGTATCACTGCGGACGGCCACGAGATGGGGCGGGCGCAGATATTTCAGGCTGAAGCGGCGGGTATCCAGCCGGATGTGCGTATGAACCCGGTGCTGCTCAAACCAACCAGCGATCGCAAAGCGCAAGTGGTGCTGATGGGGAAAGTCGCGACCGATATGGACGCCGTGAGTTATCACGACTATAAACCGCGCCTGCGCGAGCAGATTATCCGCGTTTACCAGAGCCTGGCGCGGGAGTATGACGCGCTGGTGCTGGAAGGGGCGGGCAGCCCGGCGGAGATCAACCTGCGCGACCGGGATATCGTCAATATGGGCATGGCGGAGATGGCCGCTTGCCCGGTCATTCTGGTGGCAGATATCGACAGAGGCGGCGTTTTTGCCGCGATTTACGGCACGCTGGCGCTGCTGCAGGAACACGAACGCTGGCGGGTGAAAGGGGTGATCATCAATAAGTTTCGCGGCGATGTCGCGCTGCTCACCCCGGGAATTAAGCAGATAGAAGACTTAACCGGCGTACCGGTGATTGGCGTCATGCCGTGGCTGGAGGTCGACCTTGAAGATGAAGACGGCGTGGCGTTACAGCGCGGAAAATACGTGCGCACCGGCGAGCGAGCGCTGGATATCGCCGTGGTGCAACTCCCGCATATCTCTAACTTCACCGATTTCAACGCGCTCGCCGCTCAGCCGGATGTGCGCGTTCATTACGTGCGTACGCCAGATGAGCTGCAAAACGCCGATCTGCTGATCCTCCCCGGCAGTAAAAACACCCTTGGCGATCTCAACTGGCTGCGCGAAAGCGGGCTGGCGAAAGCGATGCTGGAACGCCATCGTGCGGATGTACCGATTATTGGCGTCTGCGGCGGGTATCAAATGCTTGGCGAAACCATTATTGATGAGGTGGAATCCGGGCTGGGGCAACAGCCAGGGCTGGGGCTGCTGGAGACGGTGACGCGGTTTGCCCGTGACAAGACCACCACGCGGGTCGAGGCGAGTTTGCCGGAGACGCTGCCCGGCTGGCTGGCACCCTGCGCCGGGCTATCGCTGCGCGGTTATGAAATTCATCTGGGTGAAACCACGCTCAGCAATGGTTGCCAGGCGGCGCTGTGGTTGCAAAAAGCGGGGCAGCGCGTGGCAGACGGCGCGATCAGCCGCGACGGTCTGGTGTTTGGCACCTATCTGCATGGCTTGTTCGATAGCGATACTTTCACCCGCACATTGCTTAACGGGCTGCGCCAGCGTAAAGGGCTACCACCGCTGGATGCGCGCGTTGATTATGCGCGGTACAAAGCGCAGCAGTTTGATATCCTCGCCGACGCCATGCGTCAGCATGTGGACATTGATCGTATTTATCAGATTATGCAGCAACATCAGGAGCAAGCATGTTAACCCTTGTTACCGGCGGTGCGCGCAGCGGCAAAAGCCGCCATGCTGAATCGCTGGTCGCGAATGCAAAAACGGTGCTCTATATCGCCACGTCGCAAATCTTTGATGATGAAATGGCGGCGCGTATTGAGCACCATCGGCAGGGACGCCCCCGACACTGGCGTACCGAAGAGCGCTGGCAACAGTTATCAGACGTCATTACTCCGCATAACGATCCCAATGAAGCCGTATTGCTGGAATGCATCACGACGCTCGTCACCAATCTGCTGTTTGCTTCTGGCGCGGGCGACGACCCGGAGAACTGGGATTACGCCGCGCTGGAAGCGCAGGTTCAGCACGAGATTGAGCAACTGATTGCCGCCTGTGCGGCGTGCCCGTCACCGGTGGTGCTGGTGACCAATGAAGTGGGCATGGGCATTGTGCCGGAAAACCGCCTGGCGCGGCATTTTCGCGATATCGCCGGGCGCGTCAACCAGCGGCTGGCGCAGGCGGCGGATCACGTCTGGCTGGTGGTGTCCGGGATTGGAGTCAAAATCAAATGATCAAATTATTCTTCGCCACGCTCTCGTTTATCAGCCGGTTGCCAGTGCCTGGCCGTTGTGTTCAGGGGCTGGATGTCGCGGACTATGTGCGCGGTATTGTGACATTTCCCCTGGTAGGGCTGCTGCTTGGGGCGCTCAGCGGTATCGTCGTGCTGGTGCTGCAACCCTGGTGCGGCGTGCCGCTGGCGGCGTTTTTTGGCGTGCTGGCGCTGGCCTTGTTAACCGGCGGTTTTCATCTGGATGGTCTGGCGGATACCTGTGACGGCGTCTTTTCCGCGCGGCGGCGCGAACGGATGCTGGAGATCATGCGTGATAGCCGGCTTGGCACCCACGGCGGCCTGGCGCTGGTGTTTGTGCTGGTTGCCAAAATCCTGGTGATCAGCGAGCTGCAACTTCGCGGTGTCAGCATGGTTGCCGCACTGGCGATGGCCTGCGCCGCCGGACGCGGTTGCTCAGTGTTACTGATGTTCGGCCATCGCTATGCTCGCGAAGAGGGGCTGGGCAACCTGTTTATCGGCAAGGTTTCCGGCAGAGACACGCTGGTTACGCTGACGATCACCGGGTTGCTGGCGATTGCCATATTAGGTTTGAAAGGAATTATTGCGCTGCTGGTGACGCTGGCGGCGATCTTCCTGTTGGGCCACATGCTTAAACGTACGCTGGGTGGGCAAACCGGCGACACGCTGGGCACCGCGATTGAACTTGGCGAACTGGTCTTTCTTCTGGCGCTGCTCTGAACAGCCCGCAACATAACGAGAAACAACATGCAGACATTGACGACACTCCTGGCAAGTATCCCGTCTCCCGATAATGTAGCGATGGCAAAGGCGCAGCAACATCTGGATGGTTTACTGAAGCCGGTTGGCAGCCTTGGACGGCTGGAAGCATTAGCGGTGCAACTGGCGGGAATGCCGGGGTTAAACGGCAAACCGTTTAGCGGTGAGAAAGCCATTGTGGTGCTGTGCGCCGATCATGGTGTCTGGCATGAAGGCGTGGCGGTATCTCCGCAGGTGGTCACCGCGATTCAGGCGGCGAATATGACGCAGGCGACGACGGGTGTTTGCGTGCTGGCCGCGCAGGCTGGTGCGAAAGTGCATGTACTGGATGTCGGCATTGATGCCGATCCGATCCCGGGTCTGGTGAATATGAAAGTCACGCGCGGCAGCGGCAATATCGCCACCGGCCCGGCAATGAGCCCGCAGCAAGCCGAAGCGTTGCTGCTGGAAACGATGCGCTACACCCGAGCGCTGGCGGCGCAAGGCGTGCAACTGTTCGGCGTCGGTGAACTCGGCATGGCGAACACCACACCGGCGGCGGCGGTTGTCAGCGTGTTGACCGGCGAAGAGCCTGAACAGGTGGTTGGCATTGGCGCAAATTTGCCGGAAAACCTGCTCGGGCATAAAGCGCAGGTGGTGCGTAAAGCGATTGCCGTTAACCAGCCCAACCCCGACGATGGCCTTGCGGTGCTGGCAAAAGTGGGGGGGTACGATCTGCTGGGAATGACCGGCGTGATGCTTGGTGCGGCGTCGTGTGGTTTGCCGGTGGTGCTGGATGGTTTTCTTT
This sequence comes from Kosakonia pseudosacchari, assembly GCF_015167415.1. Taxonomy (NCBI): domain Bacteria; kingdom Pseudomonadati; phylum Pseudomonadota; class Gammaproteobacteria; order Enterobacterales; family Enterobacteriaceae; genus Kosakonia; species Kosakonia pseudosacchari. Next base: position 3,031,541 of record NZ_CP063425.1, on the reverse strand, counting down.
CTTACGCTTCCGCGCTGGCGGCGTGCCGCATTGCGCCACAGGTAAAACCGTATCTGATCCCTTCACATCTGTCGGCGGAAAAAGGGGCGCGCCTGGCGCTGGAACACCTGGGGCTGGAACCCTATCTCAATATGGGTATGCGTTTAGGCGAAGGCAGCGGCGCGGCACTGGCGATGCAACTGGTGGATGCGGCTTGTGCTGTCTACAACAACATGGGCACGCTGGCGGCGAGCAATATTGTGTTGCCGGAAACGAAATAACGATCTCCTTTGCCGGGTGGCGCTCTGCCTTGCCCGGCATTACCCTTCTTTTTGCATCGCCTGCAGCAGCGTATCCAGCAAACCTGGAAAGCAGGCGTCGAGATCTTCGCGGCGCAGGGAGATCATATTTTCCCGCCCCTGCGGGCGCTGCCAGACCACGCCGCTATCGCGCAGTACGCGCCAGTGATGTGTCATGGTCGATTTCGCCACATCTTCCGGGCGCAGGGCGTTACAACTTAATTCGCTGCCATCGGCAAGCCGCTTGATCATCGCCAGGCGCAGGGGATTGCCAAGGGCAAAGAGCACATTTTCAAGGCGAAATTGCTCACGTTCGGGGTGGTTAGCGATCATAATCTTCCTGTGTCGGCGGTGGCTGTGCTGGAAAAGCCGCAGCCCGTATCGGCGGCTGGGCCGGTACTATACGCAAACTGCTTTGCGAAAGCCACGAAGTCAATCGCGGCTCAACCAATCGTAAGAATAGCAAAAATAGTTCGAATATACTCGTACAGTTGTACTATCATAGATGCCGTGAATACATAGCGGCCAATTCCGGCCGCGAACTAACCGTCAAATGACTAAGGACGCATCATGCCCCGACCCATCCCCCTCGAACGTTATCGCAACATCGGTATCTCCGCGCATATCGATGCCGGTAAAACAACCACCACTGAGCGCATTCTGTTTTACACCGGGATGAGCCACAAACTGGGTGAAGTACACGATGGCGCGGCAACAACCGACTGGATGGCGCAGGAGCAAGAGCGCGGCATTACCATTACGTCTGCGGCGGTAAGCTGCTTCTGGCCTGGTATGGACAGAGGGTTTGAGCCGCACCGCATCAATATCATCGACACCCCCGGGCACGTGGATTTCACCATTGAGGTGGAGCGTTCCATGCGTGTGCTCGACGGCGCGGTAATGGTGTATGACTCCGTCGGTGGCGTGCAGCCGCAGTCCGAAACCGTGTGGCGTCAGGCTAATAAATACCATGTGCCGCGTCTCGCGTTCGTCAACAAGATGGACAGACCCGGCGCGGATTTTTTCCGCGTGGTGCAGATGATGATCGACCGCCTGAAAGCCAACCCGGTGCCGATTGTGATCCCGATTGGCGCGGAAGAGCACTTCACCGGTGTGGTGGATTTGATCAAAATGCGCGAAATCATCTGGGATGACGCGACGCAGGGTATGACTTTCAACTATGGCCCGGTACCGGATGATCTGATGGCAACCGCGCTGGAGTGGCGCGAGAAAATGATCTCTGCGGCGGCAGAAGCCAGTGACGAGCTGATGGATAAATATCTGGAAACCGGCTCGCTGGATGAAGCGGAAATTATTGCCGGCCTGCGCAAACGCACTGTCGCCGGGGAAATTCAGCCGATGTTATGCGGCAGCGCCTTTAAAAATAAAGGCGTCCAGCGCATGCTCGACGCGGTGGTGGAGCTGATGCCGTCGCCGCTGGATATCCCTGCCATTCAGGGCGTGGATGAAAAAGGCCAACCGGCAGAGCGCCATGCTAATGACGACGAACCGTTTTCGGCGCTGGCATTCAAACTGATGACCGACCCGTATGTGGGCCAGCTTACCTTTATCCGCGTCTATTCCGGCGTGCTGAAAAAAGGGGATGCGGTATACAACCCGGTGAAAGGTAAAAAAGAGCGCATCGGACGTATTGTGCAGATGCATGCCAACGATCGCCATGAAGTGGATGAGCTGCGCGCCGGCGATATCGCCGCCTGCGTTGGCCTGAAAGATGTCACCACTGGCGACACGTTAAGCGACCCGGATAAAGTGATCACCCTGGAGCGCATGGAGTTTCCTGAGCCGGTGATTTCGCTCGCTATTGAGCCGAAAACCAAAGCGGATCAGGAGAAGATGGGTATCGCGTTGCAACGGCTGGCGTCGGAAGATCCGTCATTCCGCCTGCATACTGATGAGGAGTCCGGGCAGACGATTATTTCCGGGATGGGTGAGTTACACCTGGAAATTATTGTCGACCGCATGAAACGTGAGTTTGGCGTGGAGGCGAATATCGGTCGCCCGCAGGTCACATACCGCGAAACCTTGCGTAAAACCGTGAAGGATATCGAAGGTAAATTTGTGCGCCAGTCCGGCGGTAAAGGGCAATATGGCCATGTGGTACTGACGCTTGAGCCGCTGGAGCCGGGTAGCGGCTTTGTATTTGAAGACGCCACCAAAGGCGGCGTGGTGCCGCGCGAGTATATTCCTTCTGTGGAGAAAGGTTTGCGCGAAGCCATGAATAACGGCGTGCTGGCGGGTTATCCGGTGGTCGATGTGAAGGCAACCCTGACATTTGGTTCCTATCACGATGTCGACTCCTCGGAAATGGCCTTCCGCATGGCGGCGATCTTTGGTTTCAAAGAGGGCGCGCGCAAAGCGGATCCGGCAATCCTGGAGCCGATCATGCATGTGGAAGTGGAAACGCCGGAAGAGTACGCCGGGAACATTATGGGCGATCTCTCTTCCCGTCGCGGGATGGTGCAGGGCATGGAAGAGCGTTTCGGTAGCCAGATTATCCGCGCCGATGTGCCACTGGCCGAGATGTTCGGCTACTCCACCACGCTGCGATCCATGTCGCAAGGCCGCGCGACCTACAGCATGGAATTCCACCACTATGCGGAAGCACCGCGCAACGTGGCGGATGACATCATCGCCAGCCGTGCGAAAGAATAACACCTGCGCGGTAACAAAAAACCCCGCCCCGGCGGGGTTTTTTCTTGTGTGAAGCCGGATCGTAAAATCAATGCAACGCTGTAATTTGCCGCTGATATTCAGGAATCACGCTTCCATTGCTATCCATCTGTGCATGCATACCCCGTCTGAACGCCGCATTATTTCAATATAGAATTTGATCTATATAGTTTTTGATCTATATTTATGGGGTGTGCTGTGTGGCGGATAACAATGACGCAGACGTTTGAAAAATGGTTTGATGCACTGGGGGATAACGATCGCGCCAGTGTGCTGGCGGCGCTGATGGTACTTCGGGTTAAAGGCCCGCAGCTACCAAGGCCTTATGCGGATACGGTAAAAGGCTCGCGTTATAACAATATGAAGGAGCTACGCATACAAAGCCGGGGCGAGCCGTTTCGGGTCTTCTATGCCTTTGATCCGCAGCGCGTGGGCATATTGCTTTGCGCTGGCAACAAGGCGAGTCATGAGAAACGCTTTTACGATGTGATGATCCAGATTGCAGATCGGGAGCTAACGCACCATCTGCACAAGATAAAAATTAAGGAGTAACGCGATGAGCAAAACGCTGGAACAGCTAATTGCCGAACAAAAGGCCGAGGTTGTCACCGCTGCGCAGTCACTCGCGCAAGAGATGCTGCTCAATATCCACCTTGCCGAGCTGCGTGAGCGGGTACAAAAAACGCAGATTGAAATGGCGCAGGAGTTGGGGCTGAAACAGCCCACGGTCGCCGTGATGGAAAAGCAAGGGCGGGATATTAAACTTTCCACGCTGAAGCGCTACGTGGAAGCGACAGGCAGCAAGCTACGCATTGATATTGAGCTGCCGGATGGCTCGCACTATGGCTTTGCGCTGTGAAGCGATAACATGCTGTAAAAAAGAGAAAACCCGCAAAGCAAACTATCATTAGCAAATACCCGTTGCGCCCGAGGAAAAGATGATGCGCTGCGTTAAACTCCTTTGCTGTTGTGTTGCTTTACTCTGCGCCCAGGGCGCTCAGGCCGTAAGCTATCCGCTGCCGCCGGAAGGCAGCCGTCTGGTGGGAAGCCCGCAAACTATCACCATTGCGCAGGGAAACACGTTACCGCTGGAAGCGTTTGCCGCGAAGTACGGTCAAGGGCTGAGTAATATGCTCGAAGCCAACCCGGATGCCGATCCCTTTTTACCTAAAGCCGGTTCACAACTGGTCATTCCGCAGCAGGTGATCCTGCCCGCTACCGTCCGCGAAGGCATTGTGATTAACGTTGCGGAAATGCGTCTTTACTATTACCCGAAAGATTCGAATACCGTCGAGATCTTACCGATTGGCATCGGCCAGGCCGGACGCGAAACGCCGCGCAACTGGGTGACTGCGGTGGAACGCAAGCAGGAGGGGCCAACCTGGAGACCCACGGCGAATACCCGAAAAGCGTACGAGAAAGAGGGAAAAACCTTACCTGCGTTTGTACCCGCCGGGCCGGATAACCCGATGGGGCTGTATGCCATTTATATCGGGAAGCTGTACGCCATTCATGGCACGAATGCGAATTTTGGCATTGGGCTGCGCGTTAGTCAGGGCTGTATCCGTTTACGCAGCGATGACATTAAATACCTCTTCGACAATGTATCTGTGGGAACGCGGGTGCAGATTATCGACCAGCCGGTCAAAATCACCACCGAGCCGGATGGCAGCAGTTGGGTTGAAGTTCACGAACCGCTATCGCGCAATCGCGCCGAGTTTGAGTCCAGCAACAAAGTGCCGCTGCCTGCCACCCCGGTACTACATGCGCTGATGAAAGGCGAAGGCATCGATGCGAACCGGGCAAACCAGGCGCTGGAACGCCGTTCCGGTATGCCGGTAAATATTAGTGCGCCTGTGGTGAATCATCCGATTGATAAACAATCGCTATAGAATGGTTTATCAATAAATTTGAACCTTAAGGTTAAACAATCGGTATTTATTCTTCTCATGGAGTGCGTAGAGTAAGGGCAATCCTGGACGGGTAATGAATCCCGTCTGCTGATTACCTCTCTGAACAGAAGGACAACGACGCCATGAAGAAGATCGGATTTTTGTCATTTGGTCACTGGACACCTTCGCCGCAATCGGCGACGCGTTCAGCGGCTGACACGCTGCTGCAATCCATCGATCTGGCGGTTGCCGCTGAAGAGCTTGGTGCTGACGGCGCGTATTTTCGTGTGCATCACTTTGCCCGCCAGCTCAGCTCACCTTTTCCGTTACTGGCCGCTATTGGCGCTAAAACGCACAAAATAGAGATTGGCACTGGCGTTATTGATATGCGCTATGAAAACCCGCTGTATATGGCAGAAGATGCCGGTGCGGCGGATTTGATTTCTGGCGGGCGTTTACAACTGGGCATCAGCCGGGGTTCACCGGAACAGGTTGTTGATGGCTGGCGCTATTTTGGCTATCAGCCGGCGGAAGGCGAAACCGATGCGGATATGGCGCGCCATCATACACAAACGTTTCTTGATGTGCTGCGCGGCGAAGGGTTTGCCAAACCGAACCCGCAACCAATGTTCCCGAACCCACCAGGCTTGCTGCGCCCGGAACCCTGGTCTGAAGGTTTGCGCGAACGTATCTGGTGGGGCGCAGGCTCAAACGCGACAGCGGTTTGGGCGGCAAAACTGGGGATGAACCTGCAAAGCTCCACGCTGAAAAATGATGAAACCGGCGAACCGTTCCATATCCAGCAGGCGCAGCAGATTCGTGCCTACCGTGAAGCCTGGAAAGCAGCAGGGCACTCGCGCACGCCGCGCGTCTCTGTCAGTCGCAGTATTTTTGCGCTGGTGGACGATCGTGACCGGGCTTACTTTGGTGGCAGCCGTGACGACAGCGATAAAATCGGCTTTCTTGATGAGAAAACCCGTGCTGTTTTTGGCCGCAGCTATGCAGCAGAACCGGATAAATTGATCGAACAGCTGAAACAGGATGAGGCCATTGCCGAAGCAGATACGCTACTGCTGACCGTGCCGAATCAATTAGGCGTGGATTATAATGCGCACGTGATTGAGTCGATTCTTAAGCATGTCGCGCCGGAAATGGGCTGGCGTGATTGATTGGTAACTGCAGTTGAAAGCATAACCTCCTCCTCGTACGGCGCACTATAAAGCGCCGTACTCCGCTTTGCCGGGCTGAAATTTATCACCAACACTTAAGCCAAAGACGTAGTCGGCGCAGGCATTGTGCTTTACACTGCGCGCTGCAAAAACAGAGCAAATGAACGATTAAGTAGGTGGTAAGGCGATGAACGGAAAGATCACAACCTGGTTTAAAGATAAAGGCTTCGGATTTATCAAAGATGAAAACGGGGAAAACCGTTACTTTCATGTGATTAAGGTCGCCAACCCTGAGTTGATTAAAAAAGATGCGGCAGTAACGTTCGAACCCACGACAAACAACAAAGGGTTGTCTGCTTATGCAGTGAAAGTGGTCCCCGAAAGCAAATACATCTATATCGCAGGTGAACGAATTAAGCTCACATCGATTAAATCTTATCTGGTGTACAGCGAAGAAGTTCCCGCTGATATCCGCATCGATAAAGACAATGCGGTGCTGTCCGTTGGCGCGCTGATGGGAAGTATCCGGCCTAAATCAGCGGCTAAGCCTGGCGAAATGCGCTCGCTAAAAAAACTGGCAATCACCACCTTTCAGGGAACGACTCTGATCTTCTCCGAAGACGAGATAGACGTGGATGCGACAGTTAAGTTGCTTAAAGTCTAAATACCCTGATTGGTTTACTGCCGAAACCAGCGTTTTATAAACCGTGTTTCGCCGTCGTTTACTGTTCGCTATGGTACTTTTCTTCTCAATCAGCCCCCAGAGTAATACTTTCGCCCCGTGGATAATGTGCGGTGGCGAACGCAATGTCTGCTCTTCGCGGGTAATGAGTCGATCCCGCAATCTGGTCTCTTAACAGCAATTACAGCTATAATCCGACACATTGTTCAACCGGTTTACAGAAGAAAATGACAAAACTCACGTTACAAGAGCAGATGCTCAAAGCGGGATTAGTAACCAGTAAGAAAATGGCCAAAGTCCAGCGTACTGCCAAGAAATCACGCGTTCAGGCGCGTGAGGCAAGAGAGGCAGTGGAAGAGAATAAAAAAGCGCAGCTTGAGCGCGATAAGCAATTAAGCGAGCAACAAAAACAAGCGGCGTTATCAAAAGAATATAAAGCGCAGGTGAAACAGCTTATTGAAATGAACAGGATCACTATTGCCAAAGGCACTATTGATTTTAACTTCACAGATAATAAGCTAATTAAAAAAATAGTGGTGGATAAAAATACTCAGGCGCAACTAATTAGCGGTCGTCTCGCTATTGCTCGTCTGGTTATTGATGGCAATGGTGAGAGTGAGTACGCGATTATTCCGGCAATCGTAGCCGATAAAATTGCTCAGCGGGATGCGAACAGTATTGTATTAAACAGCGCGCTTAGTCAGGAAGAGCAAGATGAAGATGATCCGTACGCGGATTTTAAAGTGCCCGATGATTTGATGTGGTAATAACCACTACAAACGATCTCAATCTCTGGGGGAATATATGAGTAACGAAGTACCGCTTAAATTTTATGACATCGTGGATGAGTATTCGACAGAAACCGAAAAAACGGTAAAAGAATCAGAACGCGATGCGCTGGCACACTATTTCCAGTTGCTGATTACCCGTTTGATGAATAACGAAGAAATCAGTGAAGAGGCGCAGCAAGAGATGGCCAATGAAGCGGGTATTGATGCGCTGCGTATTGATGAGATTGCGACATTTCTGAATCAGTGGGGCAACGAGTAACCTCTGTTGCCATGATTCCTGAAAGCACGAAGGTGGATTTTTTATGTCCGCTCACAGTCGGAAGCGGACATCGCAAATATCCCTGAACGTGAAAAAAATTAGTAGAGGATATTTGCCATCGCTTTGTACCGTTCAGGTAACGCGCTGTTCAGCGCCAGGACTTTTTCAAGAATAGAGAATGTCGGCTCCCCTTTCGCCCGTTCGCACTCGACGATTGCGGAACGTATTGTCGCCGCTGCCGTAGAAATGTTATTGAAATAGTCTTCTGATTCCGCCGTCTGTAATTCGCCTGAAATGGCGTAACGGACAATTGGCCAGTCTGTAAAATCAATTAACGGGAACGCTTCTTTATCGGGTGATATATTGGCTAATAACAACGCTTCCGCTTTTTTGTGATCATTTTGTGCAGTTGAAAGGAGCTGTAAACGATATTTGATTTTTGACAGAGTGTCGTCATTTACTTTTTGTGACGAGAGCGCCGCAACAAAAGCGGATAACTCATCCTCAGGTGGGCTGTGATCATAATGCGTATTCCGCTGGGCTTCAGAAAGAGGCTGAGTATTATTTGATGCGATTTCAATTAAATAATTTAAAATTTCTAAAGTCATTTACTATGCCTTATGAATTTTTTGCGCGGTCCGGGTTGGCGATAATAAAAATAGTGCTGGCAGCTTTTTATCGCTGTTAATAAAACCCATGTCGAAAATAACGCATGGCATGCCAGATTATGAAAGGTGCTGTGGAGTAACGTTTTTAAAACGTTACTCAGCTCCTGTTTCATATTTAAATAGCATCGCTCAAGCAGGTTTACGCGGTGAGTATCATTGATGGTGTGTCGTTTGAAAAACGAAAAATTGTGCGGCCTGGTGTGAGTTCAACTCAACATGGTTAACAACGATAAGGTTTTTCTGCTGACGTGAGGCAGGCTCATGCGAGGAATGATACGGCCTGTATTCACTGTTTATTTTTCTTCGAACAGGCTCCGGCATTTAGTAAACCACCTGCATTTGTGGCACAAGCCCCTCAAAAACGGGGCCTGGTTTAAGCAAAAAAGTTCAGCGTACTTGCCTCAGACATGGGGTGTTTTGCGTTGAAGGCGGTTAATCACTACTGCGCTGCTATGCTTTTTCCTGCGGTTGCAGTTGATAAATCCATGCCGTCACATGTTTGCCGTCGAGCGTGGTCACCTCCACCTGAACACGATCGTAGCCCTCTTCAAATTCATCCAGCATCTGCCAGTGCGCTGCCAGGTTAGCGGATAAAAACAGGTAACCATCAACCCGGGAACCGTCCTTATCCAGCACAATACCAGGGAAATCGGCGGCTGCGCCCCAGCCATATTCATAAAACGTTCCCGTAACGTAACCCGGCAGCCACTCTCCGCCGATAGTTTCCAGAATATAGGCATTCGAATGACCGGGGCGAAGCGTACCGTAAACAAACAATGATTCCATTTTTCCTCATTATCTAACGCAATGAATAACCAGCAGAATGATCATCAACATACGTTTAAGCACTGCAGTTCGCAACTGGTAGGAATCGGGTAAGCGGTTGTGACATCCCGGGGAAGTGCTCAGGGTTATTACCGGCATTGAGAATGTACTTACTAATAACTCCATGATTTATGATTCACTGAGCAACCGGCTTTCATTATTGCGGCTCAAAACATGCGGTCGGGCAGTTATCAAACCTGCCGGTGATGTGTCAGGCGAGACTAAAAGCATCAATTTCAAACAGTGGTTTCGCTGAAAACACGCAATGATAGCCTGTTTTAATAAAATGCCATGGAACCGGCTGAGCGGAATGTTATTTCCATCGGCAGTATGCATATCCCACTGCGGGCGTTGCCAGCACGCATCGCAGAACTCCCTCAGGATCAACTGATAGTGTGTTACTGCAAATCCGGGAGCCGTAGCAAACGCGCTATCCTGTTTTTACAGGATCAGGGATTTACCCACGTTGTTAACCTTACCGGCGGGGATGATGGGGCTAACACAAAGCGAAAAGCAAAATTTGTGCTAATGGGATGGGTTGTATGAAAGTTGATGTGTTGATGCGTCTTGGCCCCCGTTTCTTCTTATTGCAAACGGGCACATCGCTGGGCATGGTATCGGGGCATATTTTCCGACTGGCTATGGCCTGGTGGTGCCTGCAAATCACGCACTCTGCGGTCACTTTTTCTTCACTGATTGCGATATCCGTGGCGGCAGAGATTTACCTTAAACCGTTTCTGGCGTCATTTGGCGATCGCTTCAATCGCATCAAATTTATCATTGCCTGCCAGTTCGCTGTTTCAGGGATCATCGCATTATTCTGCATGGCTAGTTATCTGGGGTATTTCAATTTGGTGGCTATCACCTCGGGACTCGTGGTGATGAGCGCTATCTCATCTGTGCGTGAGCCAACGATTATGGGGCTAATTCCCGATCTTGTTGCAGAAGGAGAAGTGACGCAAGCTATATCGCACCGGTCGACCATCAATTCCATTATTATGTTGACAGGTCCGGTGATTGCGGCCTCGCTTATTTCGGTTTTTTCAGCAGGGGGTGCGCTGTACATTTCTGCACTGGTTTACGCATTGTCCAGCATCGCGCTTATTATTTTATTGTATAAATATGATGTGGACGCCGTTTCAACGGGCGAAAAGGAGAGCTGGTTTTATAAAACTAAGGGAGCATTTAAAGCGATTTACCATGTTAAATCTGAGTTTCATATTGCACTGGTCTCCTCTGTTATTAATTTTACGATGTTCCCTTTCTTTTCCGTGACGATACCGTACTGGATCAGCACTGAATTAAAGCTTCCCGCTACCTATCTTGGTGCATTCGAATTCTCATTTGCTCTGGGGCTGATTGTTAGCAGTCTTTATATTAATGCTATCGTAAGAGCATGGGCGGGGCGGCTCAATAATGTTTTATTTGGTTTTGTCCTTTTGGGCAGTAGCGTCATGGCAATTGTCTTGATGGGAAATATCTATATTTCTATTGCGCTGGCGTTCTTCAGCGGTATGGCGTTTATTTTTATCAATGTTAACCTCAGTACGCTGCGCTCAACCGCAACGCCGCGTAATTACCGAACAAGAATGAGCGCCATGGCAAGCTTTTTATCCAGTCTGGTAAACCCTTTTGGCGTGGCCATTGCTGGCTGGTATATCAGTGTGTTGGGGGTGGTTCCGTTTACCGTTATTTCCGGTGCCGTTGTGGTGTTCATTGCTCCCGTTATTTTATGTTCGTTTCATTTGCGGCGGGCACTTTCACTTGATGAAGTTGAAATGAAAGGGTATTACGAAAAAGCCTATCCGGCCGCATTTTATAAACGCGGGCAGCAAAAACAGGACGCATAAAGGATATTTAACAGAAGCGCTTTGACGTTATGACCAGACTTTGCATGGTTGCCATTCTGGCAACCATGCTGAGTGTGTTTTCTCTGTGACTGGTTTCTGTTGGGTCTAAGGCGTCTTTCCGGTGACGACTCGGTTATTAATGGCGTACACCGTGCATTTGCCCGCGCCCGGACGCTGCTCCTGTTGGCAGATATTTAGCGCCGTTTCTGCGGCTTCATGGCTGTTCCTGGCCCAGTACGCAGCGCCCCAGTCGCCGTCCTCGTCTGTGGCAAAGGCTTTTTCATAGCGTTGTGTTGCGGCATATTCTGAGAACGCTTTTTTACCGGCGGCATTGAGCGCAGGCGGTGCAGGCAGGTGCGTTTCGGGCAGAGGCACAGCTTCGCTGGCCGGTAAATGCTGCTGTTTTAGAAATGTGGCCACCGTCTGCCACCAGAAACTTTCCGGCGCTGAATCCATAAAGACATGTCCGTTGTTGCCGAAGGCCGGCATCGTGATGAATTGCGCCGTGTGGCCTCCCTGTTGATAGGCATCGAACATCTCTTTGCCCATCGACGGCGGGAAGGATTTATCATTTTTCGCATACAGCCACAGGGACGGGATCTGCGCTGTTTTCCCGTAACGAGCGTAAGCTTGCAGCAGACCGGCTTTATCGCAGAGTGATTTCCCGTCAATAGCCCCTCGTCCGCCGTCGAAATTGATCACTGCCTTAACGCCTGGTGGGTTAGCCGCGCCAGCGGCAATTACCGCAAAACCGCCTGCGGACATCCCGGCCAGGATGGCGTTATCGGGTGCGGCCCACGGCTGGCGGCGCACGGCATCGAGGGCGGCGAGCAGATCACGGGTGTCCTGCGCACCGGCCTGCATATGTAGCGGTTGCGCGCAGGAGCCATCGGCATACTCCGCCGCACCGCTTGATTGTCCGTACCCCTGACGCAGGACAACCACCGCCGCATAACCGTGGCGCGCAAAGGCGATAGCCGTTGAGGCATAACGGTTCGGGTTGATTATCCAGCGATCAAACTCTGCAGTGCCAACGGTTCCATTCGTGATTAACACCACGGGCAAAGGCGTCTGGCTGACCATGCGTGTGACAAAGGCATCCAGCACGGCGGGCTGGCCATTATCTAAAGTCACCGCAAGCAAAAGCGGCTCTCTTATCAGCCCGTCAATCTGCTGGTATTGCGGGGCTTGTGCGGGATCATCAGCATGGCCTGCAGCAGTAAAGAGGAGGAGGGCGGTGGCGAAAAGAGAGTTTGCCAGACGAGTCGTAGAAAGGTTACGCATGGTAGTGAACCCTGAAATGTGTGGCCTGAATAGATGCCGGGTGATTGGCGACCTGGCGTGCTGGTCACCTGTTTTTATGCTTTATGGCGCGCGGTATTGATTACGCATGTCCATGATTTCTGCAAGCCGCGAACATAGCATTAAAGTAAGCAAATATTTTCAACGGATTGCGCAACAGGTTCAGCGCGATGATGCGCAGCTGGAAAGGTGCATTTGGGGAGGGGGAAATTTATCGCGATCTTTAGCGGAACGATAAAAGCAAAAAAGCCTGCTTAAAAGCAGGCTTTTTTAAATCTGGCTCCTCTGACTGGACTCGAACCAGTGACATACGGATTAACAGTCCGCCGTTCTACCGACTGAACTACAGAGGAATCGTTGTGGAGGCTTATCTTAGCGGCGAAAAATCTTTTGTCAAACCTCATTTCTCGCACGGTGTGCTGACTGCTGAATCCATCGACAATTTGCGCTTGTTATCATCGATTTCTGCGGAAATGCTTTGCAGGATCAGGGTTTCTCCCCCATCATTTGAAATGTGATTTCACCTTTCGCGGCTAAGGACCAATTTGAACGTCGTCACTCCTCTTCGCCACGCTGTCATGCGCACGCCGTGGTACAGAAAGCGTAAAAGCTACCGTGTTTTATTCTGGCGAGAAATCACCCCCCTTGCCGTACCTATCTTCCTCGAAAACACCTGTGTCCTGATGATGGGCGTGCTCAGCACCTTCCTCGTAAGCTGGCTGGGCAAAGAGGCGATGGCGGGAGTAGGGCTTGCTGATAGCTTTAACATGGTGGTGATGTCGTTTTTCGCGGCTATCGACCTGGGCACCACGGTGGTGGTGGCCTTCAGCCTCGGTAAGCTGGACGGCGAGCGGGCGAGGGCAGCGACGCGCCAGTCGCTGGTGATCATGACCCTGTTTTCGATTGTACTGGCGGCGGTGATCCACTACTACGGTACGGAAATTATCGATTTTATCGCCGGGGCGGCAACGGCAGACGTCAAAGCGCTGGCGCTGACCTACCTCGAACTGACGGTGCTCAGCTACCCTGCTGCAGCTATTGCGCTGATTGGCAGTGGTGCGCTGCGCGGCGCGGGCAATACCAAAATCCCGCTGTTGATTAATGGCGGCATGAATATCCTCAACATTCTTATCAGCAGCGTGCTGATCTACGGTCTCTTCGGCTGGAAAGGGATGGGTTTCGCCGGGGCAGGGCTGGGGCTGACCATTTCGCGCTACATTGGCGCGGTGGCGATTATCTGGGTACTGATGATTGGCTTTAACCCGGCGCTGCGCATTCCGCTAAAAAGTTATTTCGAAAAGCTCAACTTCAGCATCATCTGGGAAGTGATGGGCATCGGTATTCCTGCCAGTATTGAATCGGTGCTGTTTAACGGCGGCAAGCTGCTGACGCAGATGTTCGTTGCTGGCATGGGCACTAACGTTATCGCGGGTAACTTTATTGCTTTCTCCGTCGCCGCGTTGATCAATCTGCCGGGTAATGCGCTGGGTTCTGCCTCCACGATTATCACCGGTAAACGGCTGGGTAAAGGGCAGATAGGCCAGGCGGAGCGCCAGTTGCGTCATGTATTCTGGCTCTCGACGCTGTTACTGACCGCGCTTGCCTGGGGAACCGCGCCGTTTGTCGGCATTTTCGCCTCGTTTTACACCCGGGAAGAGGATGTAAAAGAGGTGGTTAAAGTGCTTCTCTGGCTTAACGCGGCGTTTATGCCCATCTGGGCGGCCTCCTGGGTGCTGCCAGCCGGGCTGAAAGGCGCGCGTGACGCCCGTTTCGCCATGTGGGTGTCAATGCTTGGAATGTGGGGCTGTCGCGTCGTCGCCGGTTATACCCTGGGGATTATGCTCGGTATGGGCGTGGTTGGGGTCTGGCTTGGGATGTTCCTTGACTGGGCGGTGCGCGGCGCGCTGTTTTACTGGCGTATGGTCAGCGGACGCTGGCTGTGGAAGTACCCGAAGCCGCAAAAAAGCGCCATTTCTGCGCAGAATGGAGAATAATTCGGCAAACGCGCCAAAATGTGAAAAACAGCCTTTGACAAGGGCCAGGGGCATCGCTAATATTCGCCCCGTTCACACGATTCCTCTGTAGTTCAGTCGGTAGAACGGCGGACTGTTAATCCGTATGTCACTGGTTCGAGTCCAGTCAGAGGAGCCAGATTTAAAAAAGCCTGCTTTTAAGCAGGCTTTTTTGCTTTTCTGCACTCTTACATCCGTTGACTGGCGCTTTGCCCTGCGTAGCTATTTTTTGAAGCGCCATAATACCATAATGGCAAAAGCGAACGACGCCGCCACGCCTGGCTTATCAGGCCGGGTGGCGATAAGCTGGCAAAAACACTGAAGCGTTACCCCTGCACTTTTAAAATAAAACCCGCCGCGGCGAGTTTTTTGAATAAAACGAATATTTAGCTCGCCTGTACGCGCAGAGGTGCAGTGGCGGTAAACAGCCACGCGCGGGCGTCGTCATCAACCAGCGGCGACAGGGTGTCGCGCACCTGCTGGTGATAGTCATCCAGCCACTGCTGCTCCTGTTCGCTAAGCATGCTCCACTCCACCTGGCTTAAATCAATGGGGATAAGCGTCAGCGAAGCAAAGCGGCAGAATCCCGGCTGGCTTTCCACCACTTCCACCTGGTTTTCAATACGAATACCGTAGTTGTCCGCTAAATAGTAACCCGGCTCGATAGTCATGATGTTGCCCGCCGACAGCGGCCACGGATTGACCTTTTTCGCAATGCGCTGCGGCTGCTCATGGATCAACAACTGATGACCAACGCCATGGCCGGTGCCGTGGTCGAAATCCAGCCCTAAATCCCATAGCGCCCGGCGCGCAAACGCATCCAACTGGTGGCCGTGCGTACCGGCAGGAAATTGCAGGGTGAACATCGATAAAAAGCCTTTCAGCACGGCGGTGTAATGCAACCGCTGCTGAGCATTGAGCGCGCCAAACGACAGCGTACGCGTCGCGTCAGTAGTACCGTTCTGGTACTGGCCGCCGGAATCATTCAGATAGAAGTTGGCGCTGGTGATGGCTTTGTTGGTTTTTTCGCTGCTGTGGTAATGGCACATCGCCGCATTGCTGGCTGAGGCTGAAATGGTGCTGAAACTCTGCTCAATAAAGCCGGACTGCCGCTGGCGGAATGTCAGCTGTTTTTGCTGCGCTTCCAGTTCGGTTATCGGGTTGCCCGCCGCTTCACGTGCGGGTACTTCGCGCGCCAGCCAGGCGAGGAAATTAACCCACGCTGCGCCATCCTGCTGGTGGCTTTCGCGGTAGCCTGCCAGTTCGGTGGCGTTTTTATGCGCTTTGATAAAGGTAATAGGATCGGCACTCCATAGCACCTCGCCACCCCGCTGTTCAATCGCGAAACGCAGCGCCACCGGCGCGAAATCACCATCAAGCAGGATGCGTTTCCCGGCGGCGATTTGCTGGCAGCGCGGCAGGAAGGCGTCAAAATCATGCAGCGTCAGCGTTGAGGTGAGCTGCGCAGATAAACCGGTGGTTTTCTGCAGGTTCACAAACCACTCGACGTTTCCCTCGCGGCTAAGCAGGGCAAATGAGTGCGCCACCGGGTTCATTGCAATGTCTGAACCACGAATATTCAGCAGCCAGGCGATGTTATCCGGCAGCGTGATCGCCAGGTAATCCGCGCCTTTTTCCGCCAGCACCCGCGCGATGCGTGCGCGTTTATCGGCGCTACTTTCACCGCTTATCGCCAGCGGCATCTCACGAATGACGCCGCACGGTGCCGCCGGGCGGTCGGCCCAGATGGCATCGAACGGATCGCTATCCAGCGCCACCAGTTCACAGTGCGTAGCGTTCAGCGCCTGAAACTGGCTATTAACCATCAGCAGTGGCTCAAAACCGATGCGGCTGCCCGCAGGTAAGGAAGCGTTTAACCACTGATCCAGCGGCTCGTTGTGCAAATGGTGGATCTCAAAATCATGGAGATCGACTTCACTACGCACCTGCACCTGGTAGCGGCCATCCACGAACAGCAGCGCCTTGTCGCGCAGCACCAGCGCCAGACCGGCAGAACCGGTAAAGCCCGTGAGCCACTGGAGTTTATTGTCATGTGGCGCACAATCTTCGCTCTGGTGCGCATCGGCGCGCGGAACAATCATGCCGTCAAGCTCCAGGGCGACCAGGCGATCGCGTAACGCTTGTAACGGTGTTGGGGTTTGCATGGTTAATCCTTTTTAATTGTTATCTGAATGGCGGTTCGTTAAAGGTGCGCAATTTACGCGAGTGCAGGCGGTCGCCCTCTGCGCGAAGCAGATCGATGGCGCGGATGCCAATTTGCAAATGCTCGGAAATCGCCCCTTCGTAAAAACGGTTGGCCTGGCCGGGGAGTTTGATCTCGCCGTGCAGCGGCTTATCCGACACGCAAAGTAAGGTGCCATACGGCACGCGGAAGCGATAACCCTGGGCGGCAATGGTGGCGCTTTCCATATCTATCGCCACCGCGCGGCTCAAGTTAAAGCGCAGTGAGGAGGCAGAATAGCGCAGCTCCCAGTTGCGATCGTCGGTGGTGACCACCGTGCCGGTACGCAGCCGCTGTTTGACCTCCTCACCCGGCATGTCGCTCACCGCTTTGGTCGCGTCATACAGCGCACGCTGTACTTCGGCGATGCTCGGGATCGGAATATCCGGCGGCAGCACGGCGTCCAGCACGTGGTCGTCGCGCAGGTAGGCATGCGCCAGCACGTAATCACCAATCGCCTGGCTTTCCCGCAGGCCGCCGCAGTGGCCAATCATCAGCCAGACATCCGGGCGCAACACGGCCAGGTGATCGCAAATGGTTTTCGCGTTCGACGGGCCCACACCAATATTAATCAGCGTAATTCCCTGACCGTCAGCGGTGACCAGGTGCCATGCCGGCATCTGGTGCTTTTTCCACGCCAGATCAGAAATCGCCTGCTCAGGCGCTTCCGTATCGGCTGTGATCCAGTTACCGCCCGCGCAGGAGAGCGCGACGTAAGGGCTATCGGGGTTGAGGATCTCGTTACAGCCCCAGCGCACGAACTCATCGACATAACGCGTGTAGTTGGTAAACAACACAAACGGCTGGAAGTGTTCAACCGGCGTGCCGGTGTAGTGGCGCAGTCGCGCCAGCGAGAAATCCACGCGGCGCGCATCAAAATGGGAAAGCGGGTAAAGCTCAGTCGGGTGGAACAGGCCATCGGCGGTCTCGTCGCCAATCTGCGCCAGTTCGGTAGTGGGAAAATGGCGCGTTAAGCCCGCGCTCATTGACCTGTCGAGCGTCAGCTCCGAACCGTCAATCACGTAAGGGTACGGGATTTCATGCGCCGATAACCCCACCTCAATGTGTGCGCCATAGTCCTGACACAGCAGTGTTAATTGTTCGAGTAAATAGGGACGAAACAGCGAAGGACGGGTGATGGTGGTGGTGTAACAGCCCGAATGGGTAAAGCGGGCGTAGGCGCGGGTTTTTGGTGGATTCGTCGCGCTGCCATTCCAGCTTACGGATAACTGCGGATAGACGAATAACCCTTGTGCGCGGGCGTCGGTATCAGGAAGCTGGCCGTCGTCAATATAGCGAGCGATCGCCTGACGAAGGGCCTCGACGGAACGGTCATACAGCGCTTCAAGTTGATCCAGCGCTTGTTCCGGGGTCAGATTTGCACCCTTATTATTCATCTTTATCTCCTTATCTGCTCTACGGCTGTAGCCGATAGTATGTCACAGGAATGTGAAACGAAAGCAGTGCGCAACGGGATTCGGAGGAAACGGATGAGGGAGTGATCCGGCGCGACAGCGCGCGCCGGACGGCGGATTAGCCGCTGATTTTCACCAGGGTACGGCCCTGGATTTTATTACTCAGAAAATCGGCAGCGGTGGCCGGAGCCTGTTCCAGCGTAATTTCGGTTGCAGCCTGCTGGTAGTAACTTTCCGGCAATGTACGAGCGAGATTTTCCCACACGGCACTGCGCTGCGCGGTTGGCACCATCACGGAATCCACGCCCTGCAAACGGACGTTGCGCAGAATAAACGGCATCACAGTGGTCGGTAGCTCGAAACCGCCTGCCAGACCGCATGCGGCGACGCAGCCGCCGTAGTTTGTCTGCGCCAGTACCTTTGCTAATACGTGGTTGCCAACGGTATCAATCGCACCGGCCCATAGCTGTTTTTCCAGCGGACGGGTCTGTTCAAAATCGCTGCGCGGCAGGATCTCATCCGCGCCCAGCTTACGCAGAAAATCATGGGTGGATTCGCGCCCGGTCACGGCAGCAACGGTGTAGCCCAGCGCTTTCAGCAGCACGACAGCGGTGCTGCCGACGCCACCGCTGGCACCGGTGACCAGCACGGTGCCATCCTGCGGTTTAATCCCGGCATCCTGTAGCGCCATGACGCACAGCATGGCGGTAAAACCAGCGGTACCAATGATCATCGCATTGCGCGCGCTTAACCCTTCCGGCAGTGCAACCAGCCAGTCACCTTTTACGCAAGCCTGCGCGGCAAGGCCGCCCCAGTGGTTTTCGCCCACGCCCCAGCCGGTGAGGATCACGGCCTGGCCGGGAGCAAAGCGCGCATCGCGGCTTTCGCTCACGCGACCGCAAAAATCAATGCCCGGCACCATCGGGAACTGGCGAATAATTTTGCCTTTACCGGTGATTGCCAGCGCGTCTTTGTAGTTAAGGCTGGACCAGTCGATATCGACCCGAACGTCGCCTTCACCCGGTGCGGGCAGGGCTATCTCTTTCACTTCCGCCAGGGTTTTATTCTCACTCTGTTCCAGAACTAATGCTTTCATGACTGCGTTTTCCTCGTCGGATGAGGTGTATTTTCGGCGTTTTCGCCGTCCTGTGCAGATGCTCCATCCCCCGTCATGCTTTACGCAGCAGGGGCGGTTGTTATGCTGTGGTGGAAAAATTGCCAGTACTGATCCAGCGGCTCGACGGAGCGAAACAGCTTGGCGCGCATCACGGCACCTTCCCAGCCGGACCAGAACACACTAGCCAGCTCGCGGCTTGCGGTGTCTGATGGCAGTTCGCCGCAGGCTTTTGCCTCATCCAGACACGCTGCGACGCGCGTTTCCCAGTCGGCGAGGATCGCTTTCAGGCGCTCAGGGAAGGCTTCCGGTAACAATGGCGTTTCCTGTAACAGATTCCCCACCAGGCAACCCCGGCGGAAGGCGTATTTCGCCATTCCCAGGCCCGCGTGATGCACAAAGGCAGCCATGCGTTGCAGCGGGGAGAGTTGGGTCTCGCCTAAAAATTTATCCAGTTTATGGGCGAAAAAGTCGCCGTAAGCGGCGAGCACCGCCATGCCAAATTCCTGCTTACTTTTAAAGCAGTGATAGAACGAGCCTTTCGGCACCGCGATATTTTTGATCACCGCATCAATGCCTGCCGACAGATAGCCGGTTTCCGTTAGCACTTCCAGACCCGAACGAATCAGCTCCTGGCGGGTATCGGTAAAGTCGCGCTCCACTTTTGGCGGTCGCCCACGGCGGGGTTTTTGCAGTGCTGCTGTTTCGCCATTCATAATTTAGACCGATCGGTTTTAATTCGGCAGAGGCTACGCCGATTTAACATTGCAGGCAAGCGAAAAACAAAAAAGCCCGCGCGAGGCGGGCTTGCAAACGTTGCCGGTTGGCGCTGTTACCGCAAGCGCCAGCAGGCAAACGGCTTAAGCGGTGGTATTGATATTACGACCGATTGCCGGGTTGGAAGGTAACTGCGGGATCTGCTGAATCAAGTCGCTGGCGATGGTTTTCTGCGTATCGAGCGCTTTTTTCAGCACCAGCGTATTGACTTGATTATCAAGCTGATAAGAGTCAAGGCTGCTGGCTAATGATGCAATTTGTATCGGATCCATGCTGTAAATCCTTTATTGTAAAAAAAACAACCAAAGAACAGCTATGAGTATAGCTGCACAGTTTTTATCGGCAGCAAGCGCGGGATCTTTAAGCGAGGCGTGAGACGAAGCGGATGATGAATAAGCGAAAACCCGCCGTGGCGGGTTTAATGAAGAGAGATTACGTGCGGGGGTTTTCGGCGAATTTCAGCAGGGCATCACCATCCAGCCGGTAACGTACCCATTCACTTTGCGCCCGCGCGCCGATGCTCTGGTAAAAATCAATAGCGGGCTGGTTCCAGTCGAGCACGCTCCACTCCAGACGACCGCAGCGGCGCTCAACGGCGTACTGCGCAATCTTTTGCAACATCGCTTTTCCGGCACCGTTACCGCGAAAAGCGGGCGAAACGTAGAGATCTTCCATGTAAATACCGTTGCGGCCAAGCCAGGTCGAATAACTGGTGAAGAACACCGCGTAACCCACGGCTTTGCCTTCGATTTCACAGAGTAAGGCTTCCGTTTTACTCTCTGTGCCGAACAGGGTTTCGCGGATCTCATCCGCAGTGGTGATCACTTCTTCAGGCGCTTTTTCATACACCGCCAGTTCATAAATCATCGCAAAAATAGCGCTTGCGTCAGTCGGGCGGGCCGGGCGGATGATAATGCTCATTGCTGTTCCTGTTGTTTTTACCGGGAGTTCAAAATTGATGGCCGCCAGCATAAGCGGTATCGTGCAAAGAATTAAGTGCAATGAAATCACCAGTCGATGAATATTATGCATCCAACGTTACGCCGTCTTGATCTCAACCTGTTACCGGTTTTCGACGCGGTCTATCGCCACCGTTCTGTGCGGCAGGCGGCACAAGAGCTGGCGATGAGCACCTCGGCGCTTAGCCACGCGCTCTCAAGATTACGCGCGACGCTCAACGATCCGTTATTTTACCGGGAAGGGCATCTTATGTGCCCAAGCGTCTATGCCAGCCAACTCGCGCCCGCTATCGCGTCGGCCTTAGCGCATCTCAACCATCAACTCACCCCGCAAGCGGAATTTAATCCCGCAACGACAACAGACTGTTTGCAGATCGCCATCACCGATTTCACCGCGTTGAGTATTTTCCCCGCGCTGATGGCTGAATTGCAGCACACCGCACCCGGCCTGCGTTTCGAGTTTCGCTATTTGCCGCGTAGCCCCGCGCTCAATGAACTGCTGGCAGGAGAAGTGGATTTTGCGCTGGGGTTTAGCGCGCCGCAGGATAGTCATTACGCGGAACTGGACGAGATCGACTGGTTTACCGATGAGTATGTCGTTATCAGCAATCCACGCAGGCAACAGTTAACGCTGGATGATTACCTTGCCGCGCGCCACCTGGTGGTGACGCCATGGAATGAAAGCAAAGGCGTGCTGGACAGGGAACTTGAACGTCTGGGTTACAGGCGGCAGGTGGCGATAAAAACCTCCTCAATGCTCAGCGCGCCTTTTATTATCGCCGACAGCGATCTGCTGATGGCGCTTCCGCGATCGGCCGCGGAAAAGTTAAAGCAGGCGGCAAAGATCACCATCTTTGCGCTGCCTTTTGCAGTTCCCCCGTTTGAGGTGAAGATTTATTCCCATAAACGCAGCGGCAAGCGAGGGGCGGCACAATGGCTGCACAAAATGTTGAAAGAACTGCCGCACACGCAAACCACGCGCAACACGTAAAGCCTGCCCGTAAGCCAGACTCTGCGCAGGGCACACAAAAACGGCGAGGCTCCGTTAGCGAATGCGGCGGGATCCCGTTGTCTTCTCTATGACGCCTTCGCGCCTGAGTGTGACGGCGTTCTTATTTATTAATAAGACTTTCGCCGGATGAATTAACCCGCCAAAAAATAACACTCTATTTATTAATTAGTTACTTTTTCATAACTTCAAAACGGTTACGTTGTGAAAGATATACAACTTCTATCGATTAACTCGTTTTTTTTTATTTCCGATATAGAGATAAGGCGCGGTTCGAACGCCCGAAGCCGATGCTGTACCCGCCATATAAAACAACAATAGGTACTCATGCCATGAAACTATCCCTCGCGCAAAAACTTTGGCTCCCTCTCATCGTGGCACTGGTGTGCCTTGCCGGGACGCTGCTCTACAGCTCTTTTACGGTCAAAGAAGACCAACTGGCGCTGCGGAAAAACGAGTTGCAGCATGTTTCGCAACTGGCGCTCAGTATCGTCAAAACACAGGCCGCGCTGGTTGATAAAGGGGCGATCACCCAGCAGGAAGCGCAGCAGCGCGCAACCCAGTTGATTAAAGATTTACGCTATGGGGAAACGGGATATTTCACGATTCTCAATACCCAGGCTGAAGTGATTATGCATCCGATCAACGCGAAACTAATTGGTCAGGGGCCGCAGATTGCCGATGCCAATGGCGCCTATATCTTCAGAGATATGGTTGCGGTTACCCGTGATAATCAGGCCGGGTTTACCGCTTACGTTTTCCCTCGTCCTGGCGAGACGGAAGCTCAGCCGAAAATCGCTTACAGCATTCCGTGGACGCCCTGGGGCTGGATCATCACCACCGGGCTTTATGTGGATGATATCGACACGGCATTTCGGGTTTCGCTCTACCAGAACCTGATTGAGTTTGTGGCTATCAGTATTCTGCTGTCGGTGATTGTATATCTTATTAACCGGGGAACACTGCTGGCGCTTGGGGGCGAACCTCGTTATGCCGTTGATGTCGCCGCACGGATTGCCGCCGGGGATCTTTCGCAGACGGTGGATAAAAAAGCCGGGGACAACTCAAGCTTGATCCACGAAATGGGCGTGATGCGTGAGCAACTGACCGCGGTGATTAAAGATATCCGTGAAGGGGCGGAAATCATTAACACCAGCACTCATGATATTGTCGCAGGAAATCAACAGGTTGCCTCCCATTCTGAACAGCAGGCGATATCACTGGAACGCACCTCGTCCAGCATGGAACAGATCACCGCCGCCGTGAAACAAAACGCGGAGAATGCCGGGCAGGCGCGCCATCTGGCGAGTGAAGCCGTGGATATTGCCTCGCGCGGCGGAGTGGTCATGCAGAGCATGAATGAAACCATGAACGGTATCTCCGAAAGCGCCGGGAAAATAGCGAGCATTATCGAGGTGGTTAACGGCATTGCGTTTCAGACCAATATTCTGGCGCTGAACGCGGCGGTTGAAGCAGCCAGAGCCGGGGAACAGGGCAGAGGCTTCGCGGTGGTCGCGGGTGAAGTGCGCAGCTTGTCATTGCGCAGCTCCCAGGCGGCGCAGGAAATTAAAGGGCTGGTGGAAGAGTCTGTCACTCGCGTCAACAACGGCTCGTCACAGATCAAAATAGCTGGCAGCAGTATCGACGAGATGATTGTGGCGGTGCGGCGCGTCTCGGACATCATGTCGGAAATCTCCGTCGCCACCGACGAGCAGAGCAAAGGCATCAGCCACGTTAACGAAGCGATTGTGCAAATTGATGCGGTAACGCAGCAGAACACCGCGCTGGTTCAACATGCAGTTTCGGCCGCCAGTGCGCTGGAAGAGCAGACCCGTCGGCTGACGCAGACTGTGGCCTTTTTTAATACCGGCAGATAATCATCGCCGCATCCCGCTAACGGGCCTGCACAGCCAGGCCCGTTAATCTTTATCTCTACCAGCTTCGCCAATACAGGCAAACCCGCACTCGCAATACGGGACATAACCTTCACTTTTACTGCGGCGAACCGCGTTTATTTCTGAACCGGCAAGCGTAATCCCTGAGCGCAGCAATGCGGTTTGTCAGGAATAGCTGAAAAAACGAGAGGGTTGAAAACTGCGGCTGGTGCCTGGCGAGCAAACGCTCAGCTATCAAAGCCACGTTTTGCCTGAATGAAAGGTGATTGGTTTCGCATACTAGCGGCAGAAAAGCAAAAAGCCTGCTTAAAAGCAGGCTTTTTTAAATCTGGCTCCTCTGACTGGACTCGAACCAGTGACATACGGATTAACAGTCCGCCGTTCTACCGACTGAACTACAGAGGAATCGTGTGAACGGGGCGAATATTAGCGATGCCCCTGGCCCTTGTCAAAGGCTGGATCGTTCTGTGGCGATCGTTTGCTGACTATTTCAGCAATCTGCTGTCACGATAAGCACTTAAACGCGCATTTGCACCAAAACTGTGCAATAAGTCTTTCGAGGGGCATCATACAAACCACTGTTTCAGTAATAATTCCCCCGGTTGTAATTAGAATCTCTTATTATCCAGCCTGTTAGCGCCTTTCATTTTGCCTAACTAAAACTGGCAAGCATATTGCAACTCTCCTGACAACATCACATCCGGCGTTGGCACTGGTATCCGTACAGGAGGCAAAATGAACTTAAGACGACTGAAATACTTCGTAAAAATCGTCGATATTGGAAGCCTGACTCAGGCAGCCGAAGTATTACATATTGCGCAGCCCGCGCTGAGCCAGCAGGTTGCCACTCTGGAAGGCGAACTGGATCAGCAATTACTGATTCGCACCAAACGTGGCGTGACGCCGACGGAAGCGGGCAAAATCCTCTACACCCACGCACGGACAATTTTGCGCCAGTGCGAACAGGCGCAACTGGCGGTAAACAATGTCGGTCAATGCCTGCGGGGACAAGTCTCTATTGGTCTGGCGCCGGGCACTGCCGCATCTTCCGTCACCATGCCGCTGTTGCAGGCGGTGCGTACCGAGTTGCCGGAAGTCATGGTCTATCTGCATGAAAATAGCGGCTCAACGCTGAACGATAAATTGCTCAGCGGGCAACTGGATATGGCGGTGCTGTATGAACGCGCGCCGGGCGCGGGGATTAACAGCCTGCCGCTGCTAAAAGAGGATTTGTATCTGGTGGGCACGCGTGACTGCCCGGGGCAGAGCGTCGATCTGACGGCGGTTGCCGATATGAATCTATTCCTGCCGCGCGATTACAGCGCCGTCCGTTTGCGTGTTGATGAAGCGTTTTCGCTGCGTCGGCTGACCGCGAAAATCATTGGCGAAATTGAGTCGATCGCCACGCTGACGGCGGCGATTGCCAGCGGAATGGGCGTGACGGTGCTGCCGGAGTCTGCCGCACGTTCGCTGTGTGCCGCGACGAACGGCTGGATGGCGCGTATCACCACGCCTTCGATGAACCTGCCGTTGTCATTGAACGTTTCCGCACGCGGCACGCTCTCGCCGCAGGCGCAAGCGGTGAAAGATATTTTAATGTCGTTAGTCAGCCGCCCGGCGATGGAAAGCCATGAGTTGCAGCTGGTAAGTTAAGCATTATTCCTTAATGGAATAAGATGCTGGTTTTTATTATTTGTTCTGCCTGGCCGCAGACTTTAACAATATCGTCATGTCTGACAGGCCAGGAGCAGCAAAGGGTGAATTTCCAGCAACTCAAAATTATCCGCGAGGCGGCGCGGCGGGATTACAACCTGACCGAAGTCGCCAACATGCTTTACACGTCACAATCCGGCGTGAGCCGCCATATTCGTGAGCTTGAAGAAGAGCTGGGGATTGAGATTTTTATCCGTCGCGGCAAACGTTTGTTGGGCATGACAGAACCCGGTAAAGCGCTGCTGGTGATTGCCGAGCGCATTCTTAACGAAGCGAGCAATGTGCGCAGGCTCGCCGACCTCTTTACCAATGACACCTCAGGCGTGCTGACCATTGCGACGACGCATACCCAGGCGCGTTACAGCTTGCCATCGGTGATTAAAGCGTTTCGCGCGCTGTTCCCGGAAGTGCGACTGGAGTTGATTCAGGGCACCCCGCAAGAGATTGAATCTCTGCTGCATAACGGTGGCGCAGACATCGGTATTGCCAGCGAACGCTTAAGCAATGACAGCTCACTCGTGGCGTTTCCCTGGTTTCGCTGGCATCACAGTTTGCTGGTGCCCGCCGATCACCCGCTGGCACAATCCTCACCGCTAACACTCGAAGATATCAGTCGCTGGCCGCTTATCACCTATCGCCAGGGGATCACCGGGCGGTCGCGTATTGATGAAGCGTTTGGTCGCAAAGGGTTAATCCCGGATGTGGTGCTGAGCGCGCAGGATTCCGATGTTATCAAAACCTACGTCGAGCTGGGGCTGGGCGTCGGGCTGGTGGCAGAACAATCGAGCGGCGAAAACGAAGAAGGCAAACTGGTGCGGCTGGATACGCAGCACCTGTTTGATGCCAATACCGTCTGGTTAGGATTAAAACGCGGTCAGTTACAACGAAACTATGTCTGGCGCTTTATTGAGCTGTGTAACGCCGGGCTGTCGGTCGACGATATCAAACGCCAGGTGATGGAGCCGGACGAAGCGGCGATCGATTACCAGATTTAACGAAAGTTATAAGCAACAGCGCCTCCGCATGCGGAGGCGCTGTTTTTATCCCGGAATGAACATCACCTTCTGTGCAGGTGGTGTTTACTGATGCGTGTACGACGGTGTTTTCATCAGCATCGCTGTCAGGGCGGAGAGCAGACAGCCTGCCAGCAGATAAATGGCGACGGAATGCCACTCGCCAGCGGAAAAGTTCAGCAGCGCGGCGGCAATAAAGGGCGTAAAACCGCCGCCGACCACGCTGGCGACCTGGTAACCGACTCCCGCGCCGCTGTAGCGATAGCCCGCGCCGAACATTTCGGTGAACATCGGCTGTTGTACGCAAACCACCATATCGTGAGCGATATTGGCCAGCAGTAACGAAAAGATCACCACACCGAAAATGGAGCGCGCTTCCAGTGCCATAAAGAACGGGAACGCGCTCAGCGCACCGAGCAATGCGCCCGTGATGTAAATGCGCCGCCGTCCATAGCGATCTGCCATCCATGCGAATAACGGAATGGTCAGGCAACTTATCCCGCCGACCAGCAAGCCGATATTGAGGAACAGTTCACGCGGTAAACCCAGATTTTGCGTCGAGTAGTTCAGCGCAAAGGCGGTGACGATATACATGGTCAGCAGTTCACACAGGCGCAAGGCGATAATTTTCAAAAACGCGCCCGGATGGCGAAACAGCGCTTCAAACACCGGCGGGCGTTTTTTTGTCTGCGCCGGTTGTTGCGTCTGCGCTCGTTCAAACTCGGCGGACTCTGCCATGCCGTTACGCACCCACAGCGCACCGAGCACCAGTACGATGCTGAACAAGAAAGGCAGACGCCAGCCCCAGCTCAGAAACTGCTCGTTGGTGGTCAGGCTGCTGATGAGCGACACAAGACCTGTGGAAAGCAACAATCCGACGCCATACCCAACCTGAACGCCGCTACTGTAGAAGGCTTTTTTCCCGGAGGGTGCGCTTTCGACAGCCAGCAGCGCCGCGCCACCCCATTCGCCGCCAACGGCGAAACCCTGGATGGCACGCAGGATCACCAATAACGCCGGTGCCCACCAGCCGATAGTGGCAAAGGAGGGCAGAATGCCAATACAGGCTGTGGCGATGCCCATCATCCATACCGTCATCATCAGCATTCGCTTGCGACCGAGACGATCGCCGAAATGACCAAAGACAATGCCGCCGAGCGGGCGGAATAAAAAACCGACGCCAAACGTGGCGAAAGCGGCAAGCGTGCCCATCGCCGGGTCTATCTGCGGGAAAAACTCGCTGTTAAATACCAGCGCGGCGGTGATGCCATATAGTAAAAAATCGAACCAGTCGACCACTGCGCCGGCAAAGCTGCCCCATGCCGCACGGCGGGCGCGATTGAGTGGCGGTGCCTCTTCATCGGGGTGGGTTGTGATGAGCGTGGAGTCCATAGTTGTTCTGTCCGTTCCTCAAAATTGCAAAATTTTCTAGTTTTAATAGGGAGAAAAGGTTACTCACATCGTACGCAGCCAAAAAAAGCCGTTATTGAGACTACAGCGACAGCGGACAGGAGAAAACTCTTTTGCAGAGCGGGCGGCATGAAAGGGGGAATTTAACTCAGGGGGCGTTAATGCGCAGAAGATTATTCGGTTGTTGAATGATTTGAGTGCGTGGCATTCGGGTGGTCGATATTAAACCGCAGCCTCCGTCCATAACCCGGCATCTCTTATCGAATACCCGGCCTGTCTGCACACTGGCAGGCCGGGCATGGGAGTTTTCATTGCGTACGACATTGATGGCTAACGTGCGCGATGAATAAGGCGTAAAGCGGCAAGAAGGTTGTTTTTATCCGCCTCGCTGAGGTTCGGTGCCATAATTTGTGCCGACAGCCATGCGGTGTCTGCTTCAGTGAAAGCGCCGGTGAGCAACCGCTGGCTGATGGCGGTAAGCAACTCGCTATCCAGTTGATTTATCTGTTGTCGCGTCGCATCCAGGCTTCTGACGGAGCGGTTAACATCCGGGGTGGCTAACCAGTCGGCCAGATAGCGATACTGAACAGCCTTGCTGGCATTCATCAACGCGCGGAAAAAAGGCTCCACGGAGTGGGGATCCAGACCCGCGTCCTGGGCGTTTTTCACCGCTTCCGCCAGTACTTTTTGTTCCCGCTCTACATCTTCCACCGGGGAATGATGCTGCGCCTTATAACTGGCGACATCTTTCATGATCAGCATGCGTTCATTGAGTGCAGATGAAAGTGTGCTGAGCGACACCGATGCGACGGAACCTGCAAAAACATTGCCGCACATGAACAGTGATGAAAGGAAAACAACCGCAGACTGGAACATCAACTTACCCTCCTGTCAAAACCCAAAAAAAAGCCGTTCTCGGGGAAGAACGGCGAATCGACCATCACGGCTAAAATAACTAACACGATTCATATTCTATTAGTTGCATTAATGAATTATTTCGCAACGGTCGTTTTGTGTAAGTAAATGAAACGATGCAAATAAGCGACACAGTGTGAGGGCGCAGTGTGAAAATGGCGCCGGAGCCCCAGGGCTGTACAATACGAGCCGCGGAACGGTGTGGAACCGGCCTGAGGCTGTTATGCCTGTCAGGCTTAACGCTTGTTACCATTGGGAACATTCAGATGACAGATATTACAATCAGACCAGCGCGAAGCGAGCACCTGGCGGCGTTAAGAGCCATTGAACTTGCCGCGTTTGAAACGCTGCGCCAGGCGGGGGCAGTCAGTGGCGCGCCTGTTGCTAACAGCCTGGACGCGTTGCATCAGCTATGCAGGGAAGGGGTGTTGCTCGTCGCGTTCGCGCCGGGCGATATTCCAGTCGGTTTTGCCGGAGCCGAGATCAGGGAAAACTGGCTGCACATTGCCGAAGCGGATGTTCACCCGGACTGGCAACGGCAGGGAGTTGGCCGACGCCTGATGCACGCGCTTTTGGCGGAAGGCAAAGCGCGTGGTTTAAACGGCGCCTCGTTGACGACCGATCGTAATGCGCCCTTCAACGCGCCGTTTTACGCTTCGCTGGGTTTTGCCATCATTGAAGGCAACGCTATTTCACCCCGGCTGAAAGCGCTGCTTGCCGCGGAAACCCTCGCCGGGCTGGATCCGAAACGCCGGGTTGCCATGCAATTATGCTATTGAATCGATGGCCGCCGTGCTTGATGTGCGAGCGTGCGCCAACGGCTTAGCGCAGGCAGGCAATATATTTCTCACCTGACCGGGGCACAATTTCCGCCGCATTCTGCGCGATCTCCCGTCCTTCAAACGCGCCGTAGAGCTTTGCGAATTTCACCACATCCAGTCGGCGCGTCATTTCACGAACCGTCTCTGCCGGCAGCGGCAGCATATTCGGGTAGCTCCACATAAAGGAGACGGCATTTGCGCCCGGCGCGACCTGAACGATGTCGCCGGACAGCAGCACACCTTCATCCCGTGCCCAGTGGAGAACGCAGCCACCGGCAAAATGGCCGCCAAGGCGCATGATGCTTACGTCTGATGTCAGTTGCAGAGTGTCGCCATCCCAGAGAGTAATGTGCGGGCTGTCGCGCATGATCCACTCACGATCGCGTTCATGCAGATAAATCGGGGCGTCAAAGGCGGCAGCCCAGTCTTGCATGGTAGTGTAGAAATGAGGATGCGAAATCGCGATAGCCTTGAGCCCGCCCAGAGAGGCGATCAGCGTTTTTGTGGCGTCGTCGAGCGTGGCGATGCAGTCCCACAGAATATTGCCTTGCGCTGTTCTCAGCAGAAACGCGCGCTGCGCAATCGCGAAATCAGGCACGGTTTGGATGCTGAAGAGATCGCTTTCGTGTTGTTGCCATTTATTGACGTGCGAGGCCAGAAGGGCAGGGAACTCAACCCACTTCTGCCCGGTTACCGGCACGAACTGGCGCTCATCTTCGCAGATAGTGCACCGCTGTGGGGGCGTGTCGGTTATTTCATACGAGGTGCCGCACGCATTGCATAAGGTGATCATGGTCGTCCTCTCTGTTCCGGTTACGTCAGTGATAAAGGGGTTTTGCAGAGAATGGCTTCATTTTTGCCGGGCAATGTCCGCGCCATTATGAAGTAACAGCACCTTTAGCATGGCACATGGCGGCTGCGGTATGTGCTGGAGAGTGCGACCAAAAAAAGAAGAAATGCCCGCTGTGCGGCTGAACGATTCAGCGCGCAGCGGGTTGTATCATAACGAAGGGCAATATTTTCGCCGGATTTAAGGCTCGTTCGGTGAGAAGGTGTCGCGTTTTTCAGCCCATTTCAGCATCGCATCCAGCGCCGGACACAGAGCTTGCCCCCACTGCGTAAGCCGGTATTCCACCTTCGGCGGGATCTGCGGATAGACCTTGCGCGACACAATGCCATCCGCTTCGAGTTGCCGCAGTTGCTGGCTCAACATCTTTTGCGAAATGCCAGGAATAAGCCTGCTGAAATCGGAATAGCGCTGCACTTTTCCATCAAATAAATGAAACAGGATGACCAGCTTCCAGCGGCCCTCCAGTAATCGCAGCACCTGCTCTACGCCAAGCGCGGCGGTATCGGGGGTATAAATCTTACTCATAAGCGTGTTACTAACTTTTTTGTGCGTTCTTGATGATTTGACACTATATGGTGAAAATGAGAGCACCGCAAACCGAAGGAGCCTCTCACCATGTCTTTATCATTACCCGACGCAGTTGCTACCTACTTCGCCATCAGTAATGGCGCAGATATCGCCAACGTTAGCCACTGCTTTACGCCTGATGCCGTGGTTATTGATGAAAGTAAGACGCATCGCGGGCTTGAAGCTATCCAGGCCTGGCAACGCGACGTGCAGAATGCTTTTGACTACACCGTTGAACCGATCCGCGTGGCGGATGACGGAACGCGGCTAACGGTAACCTCACATGTGGCGGGCAATTTTCCCGGCAGCCCGGTGCAGCTTAGCCATGCGTTCACCTTACTGGACGGGAAGATTGCCGCACTGGAGATCGTGTAATGAGCATGAATCTGAACTTACAAGGAAAACGCGTTCTGGTCACGGCGGGCACGAAGGGCGTCGGAAAGGCGGTTGTTGGCCTGTTTCATGACGAGGGGGCGAAAGTGTTAACCACTGCGCGAATCCAGCCTGAAGAATCGTTAGCGGATCACTTTGTGGCGGCCGATCTGACAACGGTTGACGGTTGTCAGCGCGTCGCGCAGGCAGTGCAGAGCCACTTTGGCGGCGTTGACATTATTGTTCACGTTGTTGGTGGCTCGACAGCGCCCGGTGGCGGTTTCGCCGCGCTGGGCGAAGAGGAGTGGCAACAGGAACTGAACCTTAATCTGCTGCCTGCGGTCCGGCTCGACAGAGCACTGTTACCCGGTATGCTCGCGCAGGGGGCCGGGGTCATTATTCATGTCACCTCTATTCAGCGCGAACTGCCGTTGCCGGAATCGACAACCGCGTATGCCGCGGCTAAGGCCGCCCTCTCGACCTACAGTAAAAGCCTGTCAAAAGAGGTGTCACCAAAAGGGATCCGCGTGCTGCGTGTCGCACCCGGCTGGATCGAAACCGAAGCCTCCGTCGCGCTGGCCGAACGGCTGGCGCGCCAGGCGGGAACGGATTACGAAGGTGGTAAGAAAATCATCATGGATTCCATCGGGGGTATCCCGCTGGGGCGTCCATCAAAACCGGCGGAAGTGGCCAGTCTCATTGTGTTCCTCGCTTCACCCTGTGCGGCGGCGATCACAGGAACAGAGTACGTTATCGATGGCGGCACAGTGCCCACCGCCTAATCGTGACGGGCATTGCGCGTTAATCTGGTCGCCTGCTGTGCAGAAAAGAGAAGGAAAGGCTGAAGCGAAGGCCTGAAAAGCAAAAAGCCTGCTTAAAAGCAGGCTTTTCATAATCTGGCTCCTCTGACTGGACTCGAACCAGTGACATACGGATTAACAGTCCGCCGTTCTACCGACTGAACTACAGAGGAATCGTGTGAACGGGGCGCATACTACTGGCCCCGTACTTGAGTGTCAACACTAAATTTAACACACTGATTCAATTGGCGAATTAAAACACAGGCGGCGTTTTAATGTACCTGCCGTGTACTGTCGTTATCGCAGCCTGCCTGCCCGCGCAAACGGCTTAGCGGATCCTGCCCATAGAAATGGCAGAAGCGCTGCCACAGCGCCGGGAAGCGGGGAGCGAACAGCTCTGGCGCGCTAAAGAAATACTCTGACAGCACGGCGAAACACTCTGCCGGATCGGTTGCCGCGTAGGCGTCGATGCTGGCCGCGCTTTCGCCAACCAGATCGATCTCATCCTGAATGTTGTCCATCGCGGCACGCAGATCGTGTTCCCAGCCTGCCACTTCACGCAGCGGAATCAGCGGAATGCCGCTGGCGCGATCGCCGTTGCGCGTATCCAGTTTATGCGCCACTTCATGAATAATGAGATTAAAGCCGGAAGCGTCAAACGAGTCCTGAATATCCAGCCAGTTAAGGATAATGGGGCCTTGTTGCCAGCTCTGCCCGGACTGAACCACGCGCTGGTTGTGCACCAGACCAATGTCGTCTTCCCACTCGTCATCAACAACAAACGGCGCCGGGTAGATCAGCACTTCGTGGAAGCCATCCAGCCATTCAAGGCCAAGCTCCAGCACCGGCAGGCAAAACAGTAAGCCGATGCGCGCGCTTTTCAGCGCATCCAAATCGAATCCTTGCAACGGAACCAGGCGTTTTTGCTGCAAAAAGCGCTCAGCCAGATGAACAAGTTTCTCCTGTTCCTCCGACGACAAATTTGCTAACACGGGGGCATTTAACGCTTCTTCCCAGGGGTATTCTGCGCCTTCGGCAGATTCCCTTGTCTTCCAGGGCCACTTAATCATCGTTTTGCTCGCAAACTCGCCACTTGAACCAAATTAACGGGACAGGGTCTGTTAAAATGCCAAATTACCTGGCATCATGGCAACCATCTGAACGGAGAGATGCCGGAGCGGCTGAACGGGACGGTCTCGAAAACCGTAGTTGGGGCAACTCAACCGGGGGTTCAAATCCCCCTCTCTCCGCCATTATTCAAACAGTTACGCGCTTCGCTTTCAACGACTCCCGTCACAGTTGCTTTTCCACTCTTGCATTTGCACATTTTATAACCTTTTCTTAACATAATTGATAGAAATGATTGCCCCTTTTATCATTAATTTTTGTAGCGTTTCGTCCTGGCCTGGAAATGTCATCGCAAGCGCACTCATTCCACTTTTTCTTATTATTTCTTATCCCGTTACGTCTGTTTGTCATTGACACGTGGCACTCTCTTTCGCGGTCTGCGGCCGTTGCGGGTGAGGGGACTCATCAGTCTCGCTGATATATCTTTAAAATTAATCACCAGACGATATGATGAGAGCGTTGTCACATTTATGCTGGGACAATTTCATTCCTTTCCTCCCTTAACCCATGCGGAAAACCATTATGGACGATAAAGCGGTTCGCAGCCTCGGTGGCAAACTGGCACTCTGGGTGTTCTGGATTTTCTGCGTCTATTTTATCTGGACTGTGCTAAACGATATCTGGCCAGTCAGCCAGACAAATTTGCCGGTCGGGTTTAATACTGGCACTGTGGGAAC
The DNA here is from genome assembly GCF_015167415.1 of Kosakonia pseudosacchari. Taxonomy (NCBI): domain Bacteria; kingdom Pseudomonadati; phylum Pseudomonadota; class Gammaproteobacteria; order Enterobacterales; family Enterobacteriaceae; genus Kosakonia; species Kosakonia pseudosacchari. The sequence goes on along the minus strand of NZ_CP063425.1, from coordinate 2,997,445 downwards.
TGCGACAGGTGACTGGCTGAACTCGCTTTTTGGCGTGCTGGTTTTAGCCGTCGTGGGGGTGATACTTGGCGCTATTGCCTGGTACACGCGTCCGCAGGGTCCGGATGCCTGAAACAGTACATCAACGGGAACAAGAATGAATGTAATCGACTGGCAGCACCGTTTTGACCAATGGATTTCTCAGCATTTTAACCACGGCGACGCCGCGCATGATGTCTCACACTTTCGCCGGGTCTGGAAAACGGCACAAACGCTCATGCAGGGCCAGCAGGTTGACGCGCTGGTGGTGCTGACCGCCTGTTATTTCCACGACATCGTGAGTTTTGCCAAAAATCACCCGCAGCGTCACCAATCCTCAGTAATGGCGGCAGAAAAAACGGCGGCTATTCTCGCAAGCGATTTTCCTGATTTCCCGCAACACGCCGTGGCTGGCGTGCGCCATGCTATTGAAGCGCACAGCTTCAGCGCGGGTATTGCGCCGCAAACGCTGGAGGCGAAAATTGTTCAGGATGCCGATCGGCTCGAATCACTGGGGGCGATTGGTCTGGCGCGCGTCTTTGCCGTTTCGGGCTCGATGGGCGCGGCCTTATTCGATGGTGAAGATCCGTTTGCCGCCAAACGCGAACTGGATGATAAAGCCTTCGCTCTCGATCATTTTCGCTGCAAGTTGCTGAAATTACCCGCCACCATGCAGACTGAACAAGGGCGTAAACTCGCCGAACACAACGCGGATTTTTTGGTGCACTTTATGGCGAAACTCAGTGCCGAACTGCAAGGTGATCACCAGCGCGTTGATGAAGCGGTGCTGCGCCGCTTCAGTTTTCATTTGACCTGAGGGAGACGCGCGATGGCGGATGTGCATGATAAAACAACGCGCAGTAAAAATATGCGCGCCATCGGCACAAAGGATACGGCGATCGAAAAGCGGCTTGCCGCGTGTCTTGTTTCACTGGAACTCAATTTTCGTGTCCAGGACGCCGCCTTGCCGGGGCGACCTGATTTTGTGCTCGACGAGTATCGCTGCGTTATCTTTACCCACGGTTGTTTCTGGCATCACCACTCCTGTTACCTGTTCAAAGTGCCTGCCACGCGCACGGATTTCTGGCTGGCGAAGATTGGCAAAAACGTGGAACGCGATGCGCGCGACACGGCGTTGTTGCTCAAACAGGGCTGGCGAGTGCTGGTGGTCTGGGAGTGTGCGCTGCGTGGACGGTTAAAACTCGGCGATGAGGCGTTATGTGAACGGCTGGAAGAGTGGATCTGCGAAGGACAACAGACTGCGCAGATCGACACTCAGGGGATTCATGCGATGGCGGTTACTTCTCTGCCTCGCAAGGCGTAACTGCCGGGCGCGCCGGAAGGAGATATTTACCCAACGTCACCAGCACCACTGCCATAATAATAATGCCCAACGCAAGCCACTCCACGGGGGAGAGATGTTCCCCGCCAAAACTTGTGCCAAGCAGCACAGCGACAACCGGATTGACATACGCATAGCTGGTGGCAACGGCAGGCGAGACGTTGCGGATCAGGTACATATAGGCGTTGATAGCGATAATGGAGCCAAACAGCGCCAGATAACCGACGGCGAAGAAACCGGAAAATGGCGGTACTGCGCTAAGGCGCTCGCCGCTTAATGCCGACGCCGCTAACAACACAATGCCTGCGGCCAGCATTTCGATTGCGCCCGCCATCATGCCGCCCGGTAGTTCAATGCGCGAGCCGTATACCGAGCCAAATGCCCAGCTTAGCGAACCGACCAGAATCAACACGGCGCCCCACGGATTACCGCTTAAATTCCCGCCGCTATTAAGTAAAACAATGCCTGCCAGACCAATGGCAATGCCAAACCACTCAAGTTTTCGTGTCTTAATGCCGAAAAAGTGACTGAAACATAAGGTAAAAAGCGGAACGGTCGCCACAACAACCGCGGCAATACCCGATGGCACATTTTGGTGTTCTGCGACGGTCACAAACCCGTTGCCCACCGCCAGCAGCAGCACGCCAATCAGCGCGGCATTAAGCATCGGGCGCAGCGGTGGCAATTTATGGCCGGTCAGTAATAAGACGCCGAACAGAAGGACGCCCGCAGATAAAAAGCGTGTACCGGCCAGCATAAACGGCGGCCAGCTTTCAACGCCAATGCGAATAACAAAGTACGTGGAACCCCAGATAATATAGAGCGCGAAAAGAGCGCCAATAAGCGGTAAAACTTGCCTGAAACGCATAACCCACCACGGCAAAAGATAAGAGGCTTATAGTAAACGTTAAAACTATCGGCCTGGCGAGTGGTTAATTGCATAAGAAGTGTTAAATTTTTGTTGACTGTAAGAGGTGATTTTCGTCCCGCGCTTTTTCCATCATACTGAGAAGCGTTACACCATAAATTCAAAAGGAAGACATTTTGGCAGGAAGTAGTTTATTAACATTACTCGATGATATTGCGACGTTGCTGGATGATATTTCAGTGATGGGTAAACTGGCGGCGAAAAAGACCGCCGGTGTGCTGGGCGACGATCTTTCGCTTAACGCACAGCAGGTCACCGGCGTGCGCGCCAATCGCGAATTGCCGGTGGTGTGGAGCGTCGCGCGTGGCTCACTGCTGAATAAAGTGATTCTCGTCCCGCTGGCGTTACTGATTAGCGCCTTTATCCCCTGGGCCATCACACCGTTGCTGATGCTCGGCGGCGCGTTTTTATGCTTTGAAGGTGTGGAAAAAGTGCTGCACACGTTTGCAGCGCGTAAACATAAAGAGAGCCCGGAGGCGCGCCAGCAGCGTCTGGAAGCGCTGGCAGCGCAAGATCCGCAGCAGTTCGAGAAAGATAAAATTAAAGGCGCGGTGCGCACTGATTTTATTCTCTCTGCCGAGATTGTCGCCATCACGCTCGGTATCGTTGCCGATGCGCCTTTGCTGAACCAGGTGCTGATCCTGTCGGGCATCGCGGTGCTGGTGACTATTGGTGTTTACGGGTTGGTGGGAATCATCGTGAAGCTCGATGATATGGGTTACTGGCTGGTAGGGAAACCGGGCGTTCTGGCGCAGGGGCTGGGGAAAGGGTTGTTATTCACCGCGCCCTGGCTGATGAAGCTCCTGTCTGTGGTCGGTACGCTGGCCATGTTCCTGGTCGGCGGCGGGATTGTGGTACATGGCATTGCGCCGTTACATCATGCTATCGAGCATTTTGCCGCGAGCCAGCCTGCACTGCTGCAGGCGCTGGTTCCCATGCTGGCCAACCTGGTGCTGGGCTTTGTGATTGGTGCCGTGGTGGTCGCGGTAATGAAAGGAGTGGAACGTTTACGTGGCGGTGAAAAATAAAATCTCGCGACAGGGATTACGCAAATTTAAGCAACTTCGTCTAAGGTGAAAAAGTTTCGCCCTGATACCGGAGGCAAGAATGGTCTTTTTGGTCAGCGATGAAGTGCAGAGTAAAAAGGGTGGTCCGCTCATGATTGTTACCGGTTATGCCAGCGGCATGGTTGAGTGCCGCTGGTATGATGGCTACGGCGTCAAACGGGAAGCCTTTCGTGAAGATGAGCTGATGCCTGGCGACAGGCGGCGCATCCACGAAGAAGCGTAACCACTAAAACGCCCGGCATTGCTGGGCGTTTTTATTGCCGGATTAAACACGAGCGGGGCGAAAGCGCACTCACAGATATCTCAGGGAGCCCGTGTGCGGCAGAATCGTGTCGTGAAACAGCCCAGGCCGTTCAAACATCTACAGCGCTATTTCGTCCCGGCTCGGGTGGTTAACCTTTGCTTTGTGATCGTCATGGTCTGTTCGACGATTTTGACCTGGCGCGAAGTGATTGTGCTACAAGGCGCGTATGTCGCCAGCCAGCGTAGCGCGCTGGAAAACGTCAGCAATGCGCTGGATATGCAGATTCAGGTCGGCGTAGACCGGTTGCTCTTTTTCCGAAATGGTATGCAGGCGGCACTGCAAAAGCCGTTGGGATTTGAAGTATTAAATTCCGTGCAGGGCGAGTTTGATCGTAAACGCGCCTTACCCTACTGGCAGATCGGGCTGGATAACAGCCGGACGCTGCCCATTTACGGCGTTTCTGACGCTTTAGTTGAGCAGAGCGGGCTGCTGCGTCGCGACGAGGAGCGGTTGCACAACGAACTCACGGCGGCAATGGAGCTTGGCTACCTGTTTCGCCTCTCCTCGGAGGCTGCCATGTTGCCGCGTCAGGCCTATTATTTCTCGCGCGCCGGTTTTTTCCTCTCCACGCGCCCCATCGAGCGTGAGCAGGACATTATTTCCACCTATTACCGCTTATTAACGCGCCCCTGGTTTAGCGGCCAGCAGCTACGGGAAAATCGTGGGCGTGGCGTTCGCTGGTTCACGCTTTTTAACAGCACGGAAAGCGACAATATCGTCGCCGCCAGTGTGCCGCTTGATTACCAGCATTACTGGTACGGCGTGCTGGTCATGAGCTTTCCGCTGAGTGCGATTAAGCCGCTACTGGTAGGTGAACAGCTCCAGCAGGATGGCGGGGAATATCAGCTTTACGATAACCATTTCCGGCTGCTGACCAGCACCCAATCGCCACAGGATGCCAGCGCCGAGTTTGACGAGGCTGACGTGGCGAAGCTGCAAGCGGAACTGACTCGCGATACCGTTGGCGGCCTGAACCTGGGCACCCGCTATGTGAGCTGGCAAAAGCTTAAACATTTTGGTGGCGTCCTGCTGCGTATTCACTCTTTGCGTGAAGGCATCTCCGGGGATTTCGGGCGTATCAGCATCGCGCTCTCGCTGCTGTGGGTGTTGTTTACCGGCATGCTGCTCTTTTCCTGGGTGGTGATCCGCAGAATGGTGACCAACTTGTATAGTATGCAACGCACGCTGCAATGGCAGGCGTGGTTCGACCCGCTGACGCGCCTTTATAATCGCGGATCGTTCTTTGAGCAGGCGAAACTGTTATCTGAAGAGGCGCGGGCGCAGGGGCGACCCTTCTCGGTCATTCAGCTGGATATTGACCATTTTAAGGGCGTCAACGATCAGTTCGGTCATCAGGCCGGCGATTTGGTGTTATCCCACGCCGCCGGGCTTATCAGCAGCTCCATCAGAGAACAGGATGTTGCCGGGCGCGTCGGCGGCGAAGAGTTCTGTATTTTATTACCAGGCAGCACGCTTGAGCAGGCGGTGCAGGTTGCCGAACACATCCGTTCGCGCATTGAAAGTAAAGAGATCCTGATCCATAAGCGCACGACATTGCGCATCACGGTTTCCCTCGGGGTCAGCGATGCGCAGGAAAGCGGCAATTACGATTTTGAATACCTGCAATCCATTGCCGATAGCCGCTTATACCTGGCAAAAAACAATGGTCGCAATCAAGTCTGTTCAGTGGATGAGATTCCAAACAGATGATCCAGGCCTTCGCGCCAGCCCGCCGCCCCCTCATGTTGCGTGTGATAAACCCTGGGCGGGCTATCCTGGCGCAGCGTTACCCCCTGGCGATTAAGGCCTTTCACCACCACGGCGTAGTCGACATTATCGAGTAACGGTGCATCGTTTGGTCCATCGCCCAGCCCAACCGTAACCGCGCGTTTGCCCTGGTAATGGCGATATTGCCGGGTCAGCCAGCTTACGGCCTGATCTTTTCCGCCGCGCTCATCGAGCACATGCCAGAATCGTGCTCCCTGCACAACACGTAACCCCAGCTGCGCCAGCGCATCATCAAAAGCAGCCATGCGTTCGTCGCTATCGCGCCAAATCAGCGTTTCAGAGGCTTCCTGCAGCTTTGCGAGGTTAGACTGCGCAGGCGTAAGGCCAGTTAACTCGGCCAGCACATGTTCATCCAGCTCTGTAAACGTCGTGAATTTCCAGCCATTGCTCTGGCGTAATTGGGTCAGCACGCGGGCGATTTCCGCATGGGGGGAACCGGTAATAATACGTGGATAGTCGTCGTGATCCTGCCAGTGTTCATCTAACTGAATCACCGCGCCGTTTTCGGCAATAAAAGGCAGGCCTTGCAGTTGCAAAAGGTTTTGTATGGCGATCATCTCTGCCGCCGTTTTGCTACTACAGAGGATCACCGGTATCTTCCGCTGGCGCAGACGCGCAAGCCACTCCGCAGCGGGTTGCCATTCGCCGGTATGGCTATCCAGCAGTGTCCCTTCTATGTCAGTAAAGATCAGTAATGGGTCGTCCAGGCTCGGCATAGTGAGCTCCTTTGGCAGTGTGAGTCGGGAGACTTTTGTCGCGCATTGTATGCAGTAGAATACAGATGTATGTGCTAATTCATTGATTTATAGATATTTCTTGTCTTGATGGTGTTTTGTCTATAAAGTTGTCCCCACATCAGATTCCCTGGTGTACGAATTTTAAGTGCTTCTTGCGAGAGCAAGTTTGTCCCGGCCGTTTCGGCGGCCGGGATGTTTTCTTCAGCGATTCGCCTCCGTAATACTGAAGTCATGCACGTCCAGTTCAAATGCTTCCGCCAGTTCCCGCCAGGTATGATATTCCCGACCATCCACGCTCACGCGCTGGCCATCTTCGTCGTCGACACGATGCACTTCGCTTTCGCTGATTTCGTTAATCGCAGCCAGCAGGGCATCGACATCGATATGCACATCCCGCTTTGCGGTCTCGCTATACTCTTTGACTGTTTTCACGCCGTCACCTCCTTCATAAATGCAGTGTTAAGTATAGTCGGTAGAAAAAATCGCCAGCTAAACGCAGGCACGCTGTCAGGGCAGCGGTTTTGTTCTACACTGGCGTAAATGCGAGAGGAGGGTACTTATGAAGGTTAACGATCGGGTTACGGTCAAAACGGACGGGGGTCCACGCCGTCCGGGAGTGGTATTGGCTGTCGAAGCGTTTAATGAAGGTACGATGTACCTGGTCTCACTGGAAGATTACCCGCTCGGGATTTGGTTCTTTAATGAAAAAGACCACCCGGACGGCGTATTTGTAGAACTTGCAGATTAATATTTCGCCCTCCAGCTGGAGGGTGAATTGATAAAAATTGCCTCAACGCATATTAACAAATATACCCGTGGTAACATTATCTGTTAGCCGCACTACATGATATATAACCTGTTTATTATGCGTTTTAATTTTCCTTTTAATATTACCCTTATGTGATGATACTGTTTTCGCTTTAATATTCATCTGATCGGAGATTTGAATCGTATCCTGCCCGGACATCCACATTTTCAACATGCTGGACTCGGTACGACTTAGTGAAAGTGTTGGTAAGTTAATGGTCCCAACGCTTTTTTTCTCTTTGTTGAGACAATCTCCCAGAATATTATCCAGCGACTCAGGCTTGATTGATTTAGAACTAATCAATAAGTTTTTGCGAACCAAAAGATATTCGTCAAAGTGGATATTGGCGATAGCCATAAACACGATAAAAAGTGTACGGGGATGCTGATTAATGACTTGCTTTATATGTTGACTGCTGCTTGGGTCATGAATAAAGCAGTCCTCATTAATAAACACCACGGTTGGCTGAAGTGTGGCGCAAGCTGATTCGAGTTCATCAACTGTCTGGATGTCGTTGATATCTCGTTTTTTAACCCCCCGGCTTGTCAGATACCCTGTTAATCCCAACCGGGTATAACTGCATAAATCCATAATAATCGTTGACATGGCATACCCTCACTCAATGCGTAACGATAATTCACCACCCGCCAGAAGCTTCAGAAGCCATACAGGAAAAACTTATATTACTGAAGTACGACGCGAAACTTCAGGCGAACCCACTATCCCGTAAAGTTAGGTATAATTTGCCAGGAATCATCTTAAAGTAAAGTAAATGTTGCGTTCTGTGAGAAGGCTAAAAACAAATAAGCCGCGCCAGATATATGGTGGGGGATGTTTTTTAAATTTAACTTTAGGAATATCCTCAGAAAGGCATTACTAAAGGTCAGGGATTACTATTCTGTGGAAGTTCGCTAACAATATCAGCTAACAGATTGAAAATCTCACTGAATAATCGCTCACAATAAGGAGCGATTAACGGCATCATTGCCGCCATCAGTAAAATCCCAACGCTTAACGTAACGGGAAAACCAATCACGAACACCGACAATTGCGGTGCCATGCGGTTCAGTAAACCAAGGGAAAGGTTAATGGTCAGCAGCAATGTGATAACCGGTAATGCCAGCATCAACCCATTGAGGAAGATCATGCCTGCTGCCCGCGTCAGCGCCAGGTAGGCATTGCTGTTTACCGGGTTACCGCCAATCGGCAACGTGTGGAAGGTATCGACCAGCATCGAAATTAACCACAAATGCCCATTGAAGGTGAGGAACAAAAGCAGCGCCAGCATATCGAGGATGCGCGCCAGCACCGGCATGTTTAAGTGGCTGGTGGGGTCGACAAAGGTGGCGAAAGAGAGGCCCATTTGCAGGCCAATCAGCTCACCGGCGGTACGAATCGTCGCAAAGGCGAACTGCATCGTAAAACCGAGCGCAACGCCAATCAGGATCTGCTGTAGCGCCAGCCACAGTGCCGCCGGGGCGAATACCGGAACATCCGGCGTTGGCGGCAGGGTGGGGGCGATGACGATGGTAATCACAATCCCCAGCCCCACTTTTATCCGCCGCGGAATACGCGATTCGCTAAGGATCGGCGCGGTCATAATTAACGCCATCACGCGCAGCAGCGGCCAGAAATACATACTGATCCAATGCAGCCACTGATCGCTGGTGACGTTCAACATAAGTCGGCTTACCCGATGATATAAGGAATGTTGTTGAACAGGGTGCGCATGTAATCAAGCAGTAAATTCAGCATCCACGGCCCGGCAACCACAATCGTGACAAACACGGCGATGATTTTCGGGATAAAGGAGAGCGTCATTTCGTTGATCTGCGTCGCCGCCTGCAAAATACTGATAACCAGGCCTGTAACCAGCGCAACCAGCAGCAGTGGGGCAGCGAGCGCGAGTGCGACTTTCATCGCCTCGGTGCCCATCATCATGACCGATTCTGGTGTCATCGCTTACTCCTAACTGTAAAAGCTCTGGGCGAGCGAGCTGACCAGTAACTGCCAGCCATCCACCAGCACAAACAGCATCAGTTTGAACGGCAGGGCAATGGTTGCGGGCGGTACCATCATCATCCCGAGCGCCATCAGGACGCTGGCGATCACCAGATCGATAATCAGGAACGGAATAAATATCGTAAAGCCAATCTGAAAGGCGGTTTTCAGCTCGCTGGTCACATAAGCGGGCAACAGAATACGCATTGATACGGCTTCCGGACCCTGAATCGGCGGGCTATTAGAGAGACGGGCAAACAGCGCCAAATCGGCTTCGCGCGTCTGGCGCAGCATAAATTCGCGCAGCGGCTGCGCGCCGCGTTCCAGCGCCACATCGACGGAGATTTTATTCTCGCTAAACGGCTGATAGGCGTCGGTATAAATCTTGTCGATCACCGGCGACATAATAAAAAAGGTCAAAAACAGCGCCAGCCCAAGCAGCACCTGGTTCGGCGGCGCAGACGGTGTTCCCAGCGCGTTTCGCAGCAGGCCGAACACAATGATGATGCGGGTGAAGCTGGTCATCATCAGCAAAATGGCGGGCAGGAAGGTAAGCGAGGTAATAAATACCAGCGTCTGCACCGGCAGCGACCAGCTCTGGCCACCACCGGCTATCGGCTGGCTAATCAAACCCGGAAGTTGTGCAAATGCCGCAGGGGCAACTAGCCATAATCCGGCCAGCGCAAAAGAGAACAAACGGCGCATCAGGATCTCCCGGAACGCTTAAGCAAATTCTTCATCACGGTCTGGAAATCCACATTTTTCACGTTCACGTCTTCACTTTCTGCGGGTGCGGGAGGAAGTTTGTGCAACAGATTGATGTTGGTGGGCGTAACGCCCAGCACCAGGCGTGCATCCTCAACATCCACAATCACCACGCGTTCACGCGGGCCAACCGTGGTGCTGGCGGTCACTTTTAAACCCCGGCCGCTGGCGGTTTTGCCGCCGAGGCCAAGGCGTTTGGCAAGCCACGCGATAATCAAAATTAACGCGATCATGCCAAACAGCGCGCCACTGACCTGCAACAGTGGCGAACCGGAAAGGGCAGACGGTTGGGAAACCGTGGCCTGTGTTTTCATGCTCGACTCAGCGGCTCAAGCGACGCATACGCTCGGAAGGGGTGATGATATCGGTGATACGTACACCGTATTTATCCGCAACGACCACCACTTCACCCTGAGCAATCAGATAACCGTTGATCAGGATATCCAGCGGTTCGCCCGCCAGCCCGTCAAGTGCCACCACGGAACCCTGCGTCAAACGCAGCAGCTCTTTAATTGTCATACGCGTACGACCCAGTTCCACGGTCAGTTTGACCGGGATATCCATAATCAGGTCGATATCCTGGAGAGTGCCGCCAACATCACCACCGCCGAGCTGCTGGAACACGGCATCGGCCGCGCTTTTCGTAGCGGGAGTGGTTTTTTGTTCGTTCAACGCGTCAGCCCACAGATCGTCCAGTGCTCCGCTGTTCTCATCGGACGGATTGTTCATATCACTCATTTGGGCTGTTCCTCATTCAGCGAATTCAAAATCGGGTTTATCAAGTGCTCTACACGTAACGCATATTGTCCGTTGACCGTACCATACTGGCTCGTTAACACCGGTACGCCGTCCACATGAGCGATAATGCGATCGGGTTTATCAATCGGCAGCACATCGCCGGGTTGGAGCTTAAGTATCTGCGACAGGCGCAGGGGAATATCCGCGAAATTGGCAATCAAATTCAGTTCAGAGTGCTGAACCTGACGCACCAGGTTGTCACGCCAGTTCTGGTCTTCACTGCGTGAGTTTTCCAGCGGCGGGTTGACCAGCATTTCGCGCAGCGGTTCTATCATGCTGAACGGCAGACAGATATTGAACTCACCCGTCAGGTTACCGATCTCAACATGGAACGGGGTATTGACGACGATATCGTTCGGCGATGTCGTAATGTTGGTAAATTTGACCTGCATTTCCGAACGCACATACTCCACGTCCAGCGGGTTAATCGCCTTCCACGCGTCGCTATAGGCTTCGAGCGCCAGCTTCAGCATGCGGTTGATGACGCGCTGTTCAGTGTGCGTAAATTCACGGCCTTCCACTTTCGTTGGAAAACGCCCGTCGCCACCGAACAAGTTATCCACGGCGATAAACACCAGGCTTGGTGAGAAAACAAACAAGCCGGTGCCACGCAGGGGTTTCAGGTGAATCAAGTTCAGGTTGGTCGGAACGGGTAAGTTACGCGCAAACTCGTGATAGGGCTGGATGCGGATCGCGCCGACGGTGATATCCGGGCTACGACGCAGCAGGTTAAACAACCCCATACGGAACTGACGCGCAAAACGCTCGTTGATGATCTCCAGCGCTTGCAGACGCTCACGCACCACGCGGCGCTGGGTATTGGGATCATAGGGGCGAATATCACTATCGCCACCCATACCCGGTTGCGGATCATCACTCTTATCGCTGTCTCCGTTGAGCAGCGCATCGATTTCGGCCTGAGAAAGAATGCTATCGCCCATGTCTTTACCGCAAAATGAAAGCTGTATAAAGAACGTCAGTGACTTCCTGCTTCGGCTGTCCTGGCACTAATGGCGTTGCGATCGTCTCTTTAATCGCGGTAGCAAGGTTCTGCTTGCCTTCGTTGGTTGCAAGCTGTGCTGCGTCCTGACGTGAGAACAACATCAACAAGCGGCTACGCACTTCTGGCAGGTATTCGCTCAGTCTGGCGCGCGTCGCGTCATCTTTCAGACGCAGTGTGATACCGACATACAACACGCGGTCAGCATCGCCCAGATTCACGGTAAAGGTGTCAAGAGCGAAGAAAACCGGCGCTGGCGGAGGAGGCGCTTCAACTTTTGCGTTAGCCGCAGGTTTCTGTTGCATACGCCAGTAACTATAGCCAGCGGTGGCGCAAGCTGCGAGTGTGATTAACACCAGCAGCGGGATCCAGATAGAGCGCTTACGTTTTTTGTTAATAGCGGAGTCAGTCATCTGTTACGGGCTTCCTGTTAGTACTGCTTATGAGCTGATTATCCCGTGTCCTGCTCCCGTCAAAGGGTGGAAAAGACGGGGATAATCATGCTACCTCTGGCGTTTAGGCAAAGATGTCGACTGCGCCGTTACCACGAGCCGCAGATTGCAGGCTCGCCGGGGCGACTAACGCGTCGCCATCATCCGTGCCAAACAGATCGCCTGAGCCCGAACGTGAAGCCTGTTGCTGCTGTTGCGAGGCCTGCTGTTGCTGCTGCTGACCGGCAAAAGACTCACTGCTGATATTGCTCTGACCCAACTGAATACCGCTTTCTGCAAGCGACGTACGCAGCATCGGCAGCGCCGCTTCCAGTGCCTGGCGAACATGGCTGTGCGCCGACACCATCTGCAACTGCGCCTGGTTATCTTCGAGCTTAATGGAGATCTGCACCTGGCCCAGATCTTCCGGATGCAGACGCAGCTCCGCGCTCTGCTGACCCTGACGGGTAAAGAGCGTGACATGCTGGCTGATATTCTGCTGCCACTCATGGCTACCCAGCGGAGCGCTGACAACCGGTGCGGCGACAGGCGTGCTGGCCTGCGCGGCGCTGGCGGTGGTGGTCACCGGCGCGATGCTGGCGGTGGTATTGGTGGTTTGCAGCGCATTGTCATTATCTTTCTTCACCGCCGCAGACGAGGAGGCGAGCACCGCCGTCTGCTGGGCATCATCCGCTACATGGAACGGTGTGGTGCCGGCAGCGCTGTCGTTTTTCGTACTGCCGCGCGGTAAATCGGTATCTGCCGTCAGTGAACTGGTGTTCAGTGCGCGGTTCGCTGCTTTGGCGACATCAACGCCGCTGCTGGCGCTTACCGGTTGTGCGCTGGCGGTGTTCAACTGCGCGGCTTGTTGATGCGGCAGCATCGCCATCAGCGCGCTTAACCCAGCCAGCTCTTCATCACTTAAATCGGTTTTGTTTTCGCTGTCACCAGCTTTGGCCGTTTTGCTTAACGCGGCCAGCACATCGGTTTTCGCCGCAGGTGTGAGGCCAGAAAACAGTTTTTGCACGTCAGCGTCGCTTGCTGCCGATGTCATCACATCGCTTTTCGCGCTCTGGCGCGCCAGCAGTTCCGCCAGTTTTTGCGCCGGCGTTTGTGCCTGCGTCTCTTCGCCGGTTGCTGCGGTTGCCACCAGGTTGCCTTTTGCCAGCTTGCCGCTCAGGGCTGCGGCTTGCAGATCGGCAAGCGTGATGGGCGCATCGCTCTCCTGTCCCTGGCCGCCGGTCATTGCACCCGTCAGCAGAGCGAGGAAATCTTGTGCAGAATCGCCGCCGCTTTTGCCGGCTTGCACACCGGTGGTGGCATCGGATTCTGTCATTAACAGTTTTGACAAGTTGATCATTCTATTTTCCTCAGGGACGCGCGCTGTGCAAATTCATCCATTTTTTTCTGATCGAGACGGTTTTCCGCCAGTAACGCCGCGGCGCTTTGTCGGTCCTGCAAAGTTTGCCAGGCTTGTAAACGTTGTTTCTTTTCACGCCAGCTACCCAGGGCACTATCGACTTTTTCATTCCACTGCGCTAACTGCTGACGGTGCTGCTCAATCGCTTTTTCCAGCGTCTGAATAAACTGCTGATAATTCTGCCAGCGTTGGTTATCAATCCCCTGGCTCATATTGTTATTCAGACTGCTGCGATACTCATGCTGATATTCAATCAGCATTTTTAATTGCTCTTCCGCTTGCTGGCAGCCGCGACGCATTTCGCCCAGTTTCAGGGCGGCGTCGTCAACTTCTTTCTCTGCCAAATCCTTTAGCGTCGTTAATGCGCTGTTTTGCGTCATAAGTCAGCTCTCCACTACCTTAGACTGTCGGGAAGATCAGCTCTAATGCCTGCATTGAATCTTCCCACCCGGCACGTTCAAAAATGCCCTGCTGCAGGAAGGCTTCCAGGTGTGGCCACAATGCGATGGCTTTATCCAGCATTGGGTCGCTACCGCGCGCATATGCGCCAACGCTCACCAGATCGCGGTTACGTTGGAAGCTCGACAGCAACTGTTTAAAGTTCCGGACTCTGGCGTAATGTTGTTCCGTAATTAACGCTGTCATCGCACGGCTGATAGAGGCTTCAATGTCAATCGCCGGGTAGTGACCAGCTTCCGCCAGGCGGCGAGACAAGACAATGTGCCCATCAAGAATGGCTCGTGCGGAGTCAGCGATCGGATCTTGCTGGTCATCCCCTTCGGTCAGAACGGTATAAAACGCGGTGATCGAGCCGCCGCCGTGAATACCGTTCCCCGCGCGTTCCACCAGCGCCGGTAATTTGGCGAAGACAGAAGGGGGATAACCTTTCGTCGCTGGCGGTTCGCCAATTGCCAGCGCGATTTCACGCTGCGCCATGGCATAACGCGTCAGGGAGTCCATGATCAGAAGCACATGCTGACCGCGGTCGCGGAAATCTTCAGCAATGCGCGTCGCGTACGCAGCGCCCTGCATACGCAATAAAGGAGAAACGTCTGCCGGGGCGGCAATCACCACCGAGCGTGCGCGGCCTTCAGCGCCAAGGATGTTCTCGATAAAATCTTTTACTTCGCGGCCACGTTCACCAATCAGCCCCACGACGATAACGTCGGCCTGGGTATAACGGGCCATCATGCCTAACAACACGCTTTTACCGACGCCGGAACCGGCGAACAGGCCCATACGCTGACCACGTCCGACGGTCAGCAGCGCGTTAATGGCGCGAACGCCGGTATCGAGCACATGCTCAATCGGCGTACGTTGTAAAGGGTTAAACGGCTGGGTGACCAGCGCGCCGGTCTCACCGGTTTCCGGTGCCGGCAGGCCGTCGAGCGGCTTGCCGCCGCCATCCAGCACGCGGCCAAGCAGGGCAGGGCCGAGCGGCAGTTGTTTACCGCTTTGCAAACCATCACCTAACACGCTGCGGGCATAGACGCGCGCGCCAGGCAAAATACCTTCGACTTCTTCCAGCGGCATTAAAAACAGGCGCTGGCCGTTGAAGCCAACCACTTCACATTCGACTTCGCGCGTTTCGACACCGTCCTGACGCTCAATAATGCAGGTCGCGCCCAGCGGCAGTTGCAGGCCGGTTGCTTCCAGCACCAGACCTGTCGCGCGGGTCAGCCGACCATAACGGCGTACAGCGGGCAGCTGCGCCATTTTGACTTCAAAGTTATCCAGCGTCGTGAGCCAGCGGGTCAAACGTGCGGTCATTAAACTACTCCCGGCGCCGCCAGACGGCACAGTTCCTGCCAGCGTGTTGCTACGCTGGCGTCAAGATCGCCTTCATCGGCGGAAACCTTGCACCCGCCCGGATGCAGGGTCGGGTCACCACGCAAACGCCAGCCGTGCAGGCTGAGGGTTGCGCCAAGCATCTCTTCCACGCGTTGCAAGTCGTCCGGATGCACGCGTAACTGCGGTTTCCCGCTGAACAGCGGCTCCTGCTGAATTAAATGCTGGATCTGCTTAATCAGCGCGCTGTTATCAACAACCGGCACCTGGCCTAACACCTGGCGCGCGGCTTCCAGCGCCATCTGCATCAGACGCGAGGCGATAACGCTGTCCAGCGCATCCAGCGTGTACTGGAATTCGCTGACCAGCTGCTGCATACGCGCATGGATCGGCGCCTGTTGCTGGCGTGCCTGATTGAGACCATCTTCGCGCCCCTGCGCCAGCCCTTCCTGATAGCCGACGTCGTGACCGGCTTTGCGGCCTTCCGCCAGACCGGCGTTATACCCGGCGTCGTGCGCCTGCATCTGGATCTGCGCCAGCTGCTGTTGCAGCTTCTGCTCCTGGGATATCTCGTCTTCTTCGCCGTCCGCTTCATCGGCTGACGAAGACTCTTTCGTCAGCAGGGGAGCGAACTCGGCAGCCAGCGGCAGTGCCAAATCGTCCGGCTTCCAGACTTTCCACGGCAATTCATTAGACATAGGTATCCTCGCCGCTGCCAATTACCATCTCGCCGGTCTCCGCCAGACGGCGAACGATGAGCAGGATGGCTTTCTGTTCGTTTTCCACCTGAGACAGACGCACCGGCCCACGGTTGGCCAGGTCGTCGCGCAGGATATCTGCCGCACGCTGCGACATGTTGCGCAGGAATTTCTCGCGCAGTGGCTGCTCGGCGCCTTTGAGGGCAACCAGCAGGGATTCGGAATCCACTTCCTGCAGCAGGCGCTGGATGCTGCGGTCGTCCACATCCACCAGGTTTTCGAACAGGAACATCTCGTCGATAATTTTCTGCGCCAGTTCGCCGTCGAACTCGCGAACGGCGGTAATAACGGCTTCTTCCTGCTGCGTTTTCATCAGGTTGATGATTTCCGCCGCGGTTCTCACGCCGCCCATTTTGCTGCGTTTGAGGTTCTGGCCGTCGAGCAGGTTGTTCAGCACTTCGGTCAGTTCCGCCAGCGCGGCAGGCTGTACGCCGCCGAATGTGGCAATACGCAGCATCACATCGTGGCGCATACGCTCGTCAAACAGCGCAAGGATATCCGCCGCCTGAGAACGTTTGAGGTGCACAAGGATAGTGGCGATGATCTGCGGGTGTTCGTCGCGGATAAGGTCGGCGGCGCTCTGCGGCTCCATAAAGTTGAGCGTTTCGATGCCGCTGGTGGTATCGCGCGTTTCGAGAATATCTTCCAGCAGGCTGGAAGCACGCTCTTCGCCGAGGGCTTTCACCAGCACCGAACGCAGGTAATCGTTGGCGTTGATGTTCAGCGCCGCGAATTGTTCCGCTTCGTTCTCGAACTCCTGCAACACGTCCATCAGTTGTTTGTTGGAGATCTGACGTACGCTGGCCATCGCGGTACTCAAGTGCTGGACTTCGCGGGCGGAGAGGTGTTTGAACACCTCAGCCGCGCGATCTTCGCCAATGGTCATCAGCAGGATGACGCTTTTGTCCGTTCCGGAAAGATTATTGCTCATGTTCGTTACTCATCCACTGGCGAATGACCAGCGCCACGACGCGCGGATCGTTATCTGACATTTCGCGAATACGCTGGCTCATTACCTCGGCGCTCAGGCGCTGGTTAGAGCGACGTTGCTGGTTCTGCTCGTCTTTGCTGAGGCGCACTTCCACCGATTCTTCGATTTCTGCTTTGGCCTGTTGCGCTTCCTGCAGGGCTTTCGCCTCTTCCTGGCGGCGTACCAGCTGCGGACGAACCGCTTTACGCCACAGCAGCCACGCCACGATGAGAACCAGCAACCAGCGACCTGCGGACATCAGCTGTTCGATAAACGACTGCTGCTGCCAGAACGGGAGCTGACCACCGAGATCGTCCGTTGCGTTGAACGGCGAGTTGACGACGTTCAGGGTGTCACCGCGTTTCTCGGTGTAACCCATCGCTTCGCGAGTCAAATCTTCAATCTGTTTAATCTGGTCGGCTGTCAGCGCGGCGGTTTTGCCACCCGGCAGCGAACGATAGTTGACCACCACCGCCACAGAGAGGCGCTCGATATCGCCAACATTCATTTTGGTGTGGCGGATCGTACGGTCGACTTCGTAGTTATTGGTTTCGTTATGCGTGGTGTTACGCGGCCCGGTGGTGGTGCTTGCCGTGCTCGTGCCTTGCTGACCCTGCGCATTTTGATTCTGCTGGCCGTTCTGCTGATTGGCAGGCGGCGTGGTGATCGGCGCGCTATTCGCCGGGGCAGGCTGGTTCGACAACGCACCCGGAACGCCGCCAGGATACTGGCCGCCAATCTGCTCGCTGCTGTTTACCTGACGTGAACGCAGCACAGCCTGTGACGGATCGCCGCCGTTTGGCGTGTATTGCTCTTCCGTCTGCTCTTTATTCGAAAAGTCGAGTTTCGCCGTTACCTGCGCGTGAACGTTGCCGTTACCCACGATAGGCCCAAGGATCGCTTCGATACGACGCTGGATACGGCCTTCAACGTCGGCGGTGTATTTCAGTTGTGCATCATTCAGGTCACGACCGGCAACGCCGGATTGGGTCAGCAGACGACCGCTCTGATCAACAACGGTAACGTTGCCCGGCGGCAAACCTGCCACCGCGCTGGAAACGAGGTGTACGACGGCGCTGATCTGGCCGTCATCCAGCGCGCGTCCCGGCTGTAAATTCACCGTGACGGACGCGGAAGGAGCTTTCTGCTCGCGCACGAACAGCGACGGTTTTGGCATCGCGAGGTGAACGCGCGCGCCTTTTACCGGACCGAGTGCTTCGATGGTGCGCGCCAGTTCGCCTTCCAGCGCACGCTGGTAGTTCACTTGTTCGCTGAACTGGCTGATACCAAATTTTTCCTGATCCAGCAGTTCAAAACCGACAGCGCCGCCTTTCGGCAGACCCTGTTGAGCCAGTTTCAGGCGCAGTTCCTGGACTTTATCGGCGGGAACTTCAATAGCACCGCTACCGTCAGCAAAGCGGTAGGGGACGTTCATCTGCGTCAATTGGGTGACGATAGCGCCGCCGTCCTGATCGGACAGGTTGCTATAAAGCGTGCGGTAGTCCGGGCTTTTCGCCCACAGTACCATAGCAACAACAATGGCAACCGCTGCTGCAGCGGCCACCATTAAAGGAATTTTGGGGTTCGCGCGTAAGCGGTTAAGCCACTCAAGAGATTTATTCTGCGGTGCAGTTGTTGCAGTCGCACTCATTGCGCACCTCGTAACTCTGGGTGGATGTTGTTATTTGAGTTGAGAAACAAAACAGACTCCCGGGTCGGCAAACTCGACAAATGTCCATTAACTGGCAGTGTCATTATTTGATGAATCCGAATTTTCTATGCCTCAAATAACCTGGTTTTTTATCGCTATTTACCGCCATTATCCCATTGACAAGCTGTTAACCTTGTCAGGTATCAAACCATCCGGGGATTTACCATGGCTATACAGGGCATTGAAAGCGTCGTCAGTCAGCTGCAGGCAACTGCCGGGATTGCGCGTAATCAGAGCGTGGAGAGTGAACCGTCTATCAGCTTCGCCGGGCAACTGCATGCTGCGCTGGATCGCATTAGCGACACGCAAAACGCAGCGCGTACCCAGGCGGAAAAATTTACACTCGGTGAGCCGGGCGTAGCGCTGAACGACGTGATGACCGATTTGCAGAAATCATCGATCTCGTTGCAAATGGGTATTCAGGTACGTAACAAACTGGTTTCTGCATACCAGGACATTATGAATATGCAGGTGTAGTGAGCCTGACTCACGCATAACCACGAATAACGGGAAGATAACCACCTCGCTGGCGGTTATTTTCCCCTTCTTTTGTGTGTCGCGCGCTTTTTCAACCACTCCTTTTCCACTTCGTTACCACCTTGCATGGGCACAGACGATCACATCGACCATTGCCGTTGCGGGTAAAGTCATTTTTACCGTTTTCCACTGACGATACCCGAAGGACAGATTGCGAATGTTTGCTCATATGAGAATCGCCCGGCCCGTAACCGACCTTGAACTGAGCTGCCGCATGTATTGCGATGCGCTTGAACTGCGCAAAATTGCCGATTTCACCGATCACGAGGGATTCAGCGGCGTGATGCTGGGGCATCGCGCTGTGCCCTGGCATCTTGAATTTACCCTTTGTCACCACCATCCGGTTACACCTGCCGCGACGGCTGAGGATTTGCTGGTGCTCTATTACCCGGATGCTGATGAATGGGCTGTGCGCTGTGAAGCCATGCGCAAAGCCGGTTTTACAGAAGTCGTTTCGTTTAACCCTTACTGGGATATTTCAGGCAAGAGCTGGCAGGATCATGACGGCTACCGCGTGGTGCTGCAAAACAGTGCATGGGTAACAGACTGAATGCGATGAGTTTTATGCTGGGGCATTTTCCGCGCTTAAAATTAGTGCGCGCGCGGGCCCCGCTTCGTAAATATTCCTTGTGACGAAATATCTGATTATTGCGTGCTCTTTATTATATTGACATAAATATACACTTTTTTTTTACACTGTAGCGCCTGTAACGCAGCGGTGAGGAATATCATGTATCGGAGTACGGAACAAATTGATAATATTCTTTTTGATCTTAATAAGGCAGTTGACGCGCATTATGATTGGTTAATCAATATGTTTGCCTGTGTGGTCAATAATAATATTGAGCAGTCGGAAAGTATTAATGTGAACTCGCACCACCTGTGCCATTTCGGTCGCTGGCTGGACGGGCATCAATCCATGGATCAGGAGGAGTCCAACTGCCTGCAGGCAATTGAGGCAACACATACAAAAATGCATCACTGCGGTCGTGAATTGATGTGGGTGATTAGGGATAAAAAAACAAATACGGATAAGTTTTCAGAATTTAAGCATCGTCTTACGTTATTTTCTGCAGCGGTAACTGCTTATAAAATATATTTATTAAAGATGCGCAGTAGCGTTGATATATTAACAGGCTTGCCAGGCCGCAGAATGCTGGATGAAAGATTTGAACAGCAATTGAAAGACGTATCCGATCAGAATATGTATATGCTGCTGCTTGATATCGATCGTTTTAAAAATGTGAATGATACCTACGGGCATCTTGTCGGCGATGCTGTTTTACGTGAACTGGCGCAGCAACTGCGCGATCGGATCCGTGAGGGGGACACCGCCTACCGCTACGGCGGTGAAGAGTTCATTATTATTTTATACGCGCCTTCGGATAGAGAGGCGTGCCAGGCCGCGCTGCGCCTGTGTAAATCGGTTGCAGCGACAACCATTCACTGTGACGATAAAGCGCTTAACATTACGGTGACCATCGGTGTGACGCAGGCGTGGGCGGGCGAGTCTATTGGCGTCGTCGTGAAAAGAGCCGATGCGGCGATGTACCGGGGAAAACAGACCGGGCGCAATCGCTGTATGTTGATGGATGAAGGCGGTGAGATTCACCTTATTACCAGCTAATACTCCGTTATCGCAGGTTGATTTGTTTTATGTCGCGCTCATTGTTATCAAGGGTTCTGTTATCAACAGACGGGTGACGTTATTTTTAGGCATAATAAAAAAGCCCTTCAAAGGGCTTTTTTAACGCAGGAAAACAGCGGATGAATTACAAATTCTGGTAGCGGTCTTCAAGGCTAATATAGTAAGAGGAGTTGACCAGCGCTTGTTTAAGGGCATGCCGGTTTTGACTGTCAAAGAAGGCATAATTAATTTTACCGGCCAGAGTCAGGCCTGTCGGGCGCATCATATGATACGCGTTGTCACCTGAGCCAATTTTCGGTGCAACATAATTTTTAAGCAGGTCATTACCCTGCAGATCAAAACTCTCGTT
The DNA here is from genome assembly GCF_015167415.1 of Kosakonia pseudosacchari. Classification (NCBI taxonomy): domain Bacteria; kingdom Pseudomonadati; phylum Pseudomonadota; class Gammaproteobacteria; order Enterobacterales; family Enterobacteriaceae; genus Kosakonia; species Kosakonia pseudosacchari. The sequence goes on along the minus strand of NZ_CP063425.1, from coordinate 2,976,277 downwards.
AATACCCAGTGATTTGTGATAAATCACCTGTAATAACAAACTCAGATTATAGTTATCCGGGTGGCTTACCGTTGAGTAGCAATCCGGATTCGCGGAAAGCGTACGGAAATACTCTTCAGAATAATCGAAGTAAAGCTTACCTTGTTGAAATAAGGTGCGGTATTTCAGCGCATCTTCTTTAAGCATAGTGGTCTGTTTTTCACTGGAAAAACGCACAGAATGGTACGCTTCCACCACGTTTTGAATACCCACATTAGTGAGATAAAGATGCAGCATGCGGTAATCGACGTAGACCATAAAATCAGGGATTTTATCTTTATAGTACCCGAGCTGCGGGGTTGAAATGCGGGATTCCATGGTCGGCAGCATGGTGATATCGAAGAATTGACTTAAGGCCGCTGTTGAAAACGGTCCCCATTTTTCCGCATGATGCTGCATAAAAATGAAATCACACTGTTCTAATTCGTGATAGAAGTTAATGAAGTCATTATTTTCGTTAAGTTTATAAATAGGCATATTGAAAATGCCGTCGAACTTACCTTCATGCAGCCCGCTGACGTTCATTATCAAATTTCCCAGAACTTCAAGTTGGCAATTACCAATTAATGCTAATTTCATTTTATAAACGCCCCCAGGCTTATGCATTCCGTTGTAATTACAGCGCCTAATTTTATCGTTAGCCTGGGGGAGGAGTACAGGTAAAACCTTATTTTTGTATCAAATACCGGATCGTCGGCCCATCCTGCTGAATATCCAGTACGGTATAGCCGTGATTACGCGCATCCAGAGGGATATTGTTAATGGATTGCGGGCAGTCGCTTACCACTTCCAGAATCTCGCCTTTTTTTAACTGCGGCAGCGCTTCCAGTGTCGCAACGGCCGGGTACGGGCAGGGCTCACCGCTCATATCAAGACGGTAATCAGGCACAATGTTCATGCTGTCTCCTTAACGGAAGTGATTGTGCTGGCGCGGCGGAAGAAGCGTTTTTCCCAGCCGACGACAAACAAGAAAGCGGCCAGCAACAAAAGATAAGTGACCAGCAGGCCACCCAGCGGACCGAAGGTATTCAACAGGTTGATTTTGTCCCAGCTGGTAGCCAGCGCAGGGGATAAATCATCCCAGTAGTAGGCAAGGATCGTTGAACCAATCACGTTACCAAGCCCAACCCACCAGTAGTGTACCTGGCCTTCTACCGCGCGGTACATCCAGCCCGTTTCACAACCGCCGGCCAGGACAATACCAAAGCCGAACAGCAACCCGCCGATTACCGCATTCGGACCCGCCCACATAATTTTGGCTTCCATGCCCAACTGGACATAGCTGAAGATGCCAATAGCGCTGGCGGCCATACCGAAAATAATCGCTTTCGCCATCATCGTGCGTCCGGTGATCCACATATCGCGGAAGGCCGAGGTAAAACAGATTTGCGCACGTTCAATAAGCAGACCGAAACCGACACCAAACAGCATCGCCAGGCCTAATTTTGGCTGGTTCATCGCCGTCAGCAGCGCCCAGGCCACCATGCCGGCGAACACCAGCATGCCGATGCGAAAACGACGTTTTGCCTGCGCAGGTTTTTGCGTCAGCGGCGAGGCGGCGGAGACTTTTTGCATTTTGACCGGGATACGAAACAGCGGCAGCAACGTAAAGCGTGCGCCAAACCACGAGCCAATGGCGGTGGCAATAGCAAAAAACCACGCGTGTAGCGAGAACTGCGGAATACCGGTAAAGAAGGCGGCGAGGTTACAGCCCATCGCCAGACGCGCGCCAAAACCGGCAATCATCCCGCCGACAATCGCCTGCATGATGCGGATACGGCTGTGTGGTAAACGTAGCTTGACGTTGTTCGCCCATAGCGCGGCGGCGAAACAGCCGCCGAACATGCCGATGATCATCATGCCATCAATACGGGTGAGCGGCGTGCCGTCCAGGTGGATCAATTTGAAGTAGCCCCACTCTTCGGTATGCACGCCGGCCAGTTGCAATAACTGGCCTCCCCAGCGGGTAAATTCGCCAGTGACCGCCCAGAACGTGCCGGTGATACCAAAATAGTAGGTGGAGAGGATGCCCGCAGCGATAACCGCCGGGACAGGTGACCAGAACTTTATCAAAAAGCGGTCTTTGAACTGTTGCCATGACATAGAAATGAGCCTCTGAACTCAGAAGGAACGGGTAATGCAAAAGAACCCGGATAATACACGGGTGAGATGACAAGCTAACGTAAAAAAGGCGAAAAACCTGGTACAGATCAAACTTGCAGGCGGTGGGGGAAAGGGTGGCGATGATAATGCTTTAATGCCACAATATTTTTTTCTTCGCGAGCAGGATAACTAATGAAAAAGCGAGTGATTATTGGCGCGGCGATGCTGCTGAGCGGTTGCGTTCAGGTGGATAATTACGATGCGGTGGTGAAACAGCCCGCACCGGCAGGGCTGGCGGGTTACTGGCAGTCTTCCGGGCCGCAAAGCAGCCTGGTGAGCCCGGAAGCCATCGCCAGCCTTATCGTGACAAAAGAGGGAGATACGCTTGATTGCCGCCAGTGGCAGCGCGTGATCGCCGTTCCGGGCAAGCTGATGCGTAATGGCGACAAGCTGTATAACGTGACGCAAAAACGCGACATTTACCGCCTTGAGCGCGAAGGCAATACGCTGGAGTTTGACGGTCTGACATTGCAACGGGTGGAAAAACCCACGGTTGAATGCCAGGACGCGTTAACAAAAGCCGGGCTGAAGATCCCGCACTAAATAGTACGCCGGGTCGGCATGTTACCCGGCGCATTTTTATCCCGCATCCTCAATGACCCACACGCTGACGCTACCGCCATGGCAGGTGAATGTTCCCTCACCGTGTTCGTCGGTGGTGATGGTTTCCTCGCGGTTACCGAGAAAATCCCGCCACACTTTACTGGCGTAATTCTCCCCCAGCATTAGCTGCTTTTCTCCCTCATCGCCATTGGACATCACCACCACGCAGCCCGGCTCACATTCGGTGCCGCTGCGGCTAAAGGCAATACAGTTAGGGTGATCAAACCACAGCGTTTGCACGCCGTGGGCGAAACGCTGACGGGCGAGAATTAACCGATCGAGATGTGCAATGACAGGCATATCGACATGGTAGGTTTCGCCATCGCCGCCGGTGTCGTCGTAGCTTGCGCCAAACAGATCCGGGTAAAACACCGACGGCACGCCATTTTCGCGCAGCAGGATCAGCGCATAGGCCAGCGGTTTAAACCAGGCTTCGACCGGGGCTTCCAGAGCTTGCAGGGGTTGCGTGTCGTGGTTGGCAACCAGCGTGACGGCGTGAAACGGATCGGCTTCCACCAGGGTTCCGTCGAAGATCTGGCGCATATCGTAATCGCGTCCCTGTTGCGAGGCTTCATGAAATTTCATGTGCAGCGGCGCGTCAAAGAGCATCGTCTTGCCCTCAACCTGGCCGATATACTGCTGCAGCTTTTCCACTTCATGGGACCAGTATTCAGCAACGATAAACAGCGGTCCGGGCGCGACTTCCTGCACATGCTCGATCCACTCTTTATAGAACCAGGCCGGAATGTGTTTCACTGCGTCCAGACGAAAACCGTCGCAGTGGGTCTGTTCCATTACCCAGCGCGCCCAGTATTTAATCTCTTCCGTCACCGCATGGTTACGAAAATCGATATTGGCGCCCATCAGGTAGTCGAAGTTGCCCAGCTCATCGTCAACCTGGTCGTTCCAGCCGTCGCCGCTATAGTCATTAACGATTTTAAAGACGCCGTATTCGCCCGGATTTTCGATATGATCGACGCCGCTAAAACATTTGTAATCCCAGATAAATCGCGAATATTTCCCGGCGCGGGCAGGGAAGGTGAAGCGCGTCCAGGCTTCGCATTCAACAATCTCGTCGTCAATTTGCGTACGATCCTGTTGATTGACCCGGTTTACTCGTACCGCTTCTTTTTCATCGGCGCCCATTTTGTGGTTTACCACCACATCCAGCAGCACGGCGATATCGTTCGCCTGCAGGGCGTCAATGGCGGCGAGCAGTTGCGCTTTATCGCCATATTTAGTGGCGACGCTGCCTTTCTGATCAAACTCACCTAAATCGAATAAATCGTAGCTGTCATAACCCACCGATTGGCCGCCTGCGGCACCTTTGTACGCCGGGGGAAGCCAGACCATATTGATCCCCATGTCATTGAGCGCACCTGCGCGCGCGCGAAGTTCCGGCCAGAGTGCGCCGCCATCAGGGGAGTACCAGTGAAACGTTTGCAACAGGGTGGGGTTTTTCATCTTCCATGCTCCAGAATGAGACGTTGGAAGTATGGCTGAGATTTGAGAAACAACGAGCCGCTACGCACATATTGGCGGTGGAGTCTGTATTGGGAGAGAAAAACGGAATGCGTGGTGAAGGCGAAAACCGTAGCGGGTGATGGACTGTTCCTGTATCACCCGCCGGGCATGAGATTAGATCTCGTTGGGGAATAAAATGTTTCCAGAGAGACGTCCATATGTCGAATGCAGGTTATGTTGTCGGGATGTCTGTCCAACCAATGTCCGCAGCTCGTCCATTCGCTGGCTTAACAGTTCTTTGAGGGAAACTTCATTGTCCAGAATTTGCTGTAGCAGCGGGCGAATTTGCGCCTGCATTTGAGGCGCGACTTCACTAATGTCCTGGAACTGTGTCAGTTTCTCCACAGCGGTAATGTAATTCAACTCGTGCTCAATGAGTTCGTCCCAACGCCCTTCCTTCGCGAGGTTAAGCATGGTGCGGCTGGTGACCAACAGCTGCTGATAGTGGTGGAGCAACCCGAAATTTGCTTCCATTAGTAAGTGTCCCGCGCGTTTTGATTATTGGGGCCAATCTCTTTCCAGGCATCAGCAATGTTGTTGAGCAACGTTGAAACTTCATCAATGGCGGAGAGGTCATTGTGGAGATTAGCCTGTAAAAGACGTCGTGTCATATAGTCATAAAGACTGTCCAGGTTTGCGGCGATCTCGCCACCGACTTCGTGGTCGAGACCGGCACGCAAACCATTGGTAATGATATTAATAGCCTTTGAAAGCGCCTGTCCTTTACCAGGAATATCTCCCTGCTCAATCAGGATCGCAGCCCTTTTCATGGCGCTTAATGCGCCATCAAAAAGCAGTACCACAAGTTGATGCGGGCTGGCGCTCAGGACGGCGCTTTCCACGCCGACCTGAGCATAAGCCTGAGTTCCCGATTTCGTATACATTTCAAACCTCAACGAATACTTTATTAATTGGTCTTGTTAAATTGCTGGGTTAAATAGTTACCGGTTGACTCCAGTGACGATACCAGCGTACTTAAACTTGTAAATTGCGCTTTATAACGAGCCATGGTTGCGGTGATCTGGTCGTTAACCCGGTCATACTGCTCAGACAGCTTTTTCAGCGTCTTGTTAATCCCATCGGTTGCATTCTGCACGGTGCCGTCGGTACCGAGGAAATCATCCAGCAGATTGCTGGCCTGCGTCGCAAAACCTGTGGTTTTGCCATCACCGGTCAGGAAAGAGATGACGTCAGTCGATTTTTCCGTCAGCGCTTTGTCGAGCTTGGTGCTGTCGACGGTCAGTTTGCCGGAGACATCCTGGGTAATACCCAGCTGCGACAGGATGTTATAGCTGCCGGTGTTGCTCTGCGACGAGGAGAGCAGGGAGCGCAGACGCGTTTGAATGTTACGCAGCGTACCGTCACCCAGCAGATCGCCGTTAGAGTTGTCCTGAGACGAACTGCCCTGATCCACTTTCGTGTATTTTGTCTGGTTGGCAATGGTCGTCTGCAGTGAGTTATAGGCATCTACAAACGCCTGCACCGCCGCGGTCATTGGCGCGTTATCTTTGGTTACCGCCAGCGTTTCCGGGCTACCGGTATTGGTCTTGTTCAGCGTCAGCGTTACACCTTCCGGCGCATCGGTGATGGTGTTACTGCTACGCGTGATGGCAACGCCGTTGATCTTCAGGTTGGCGTCGGCAGCGGCAACCTGCTGCGTCATGGTATTGCTGGCGCTGCCGGCGTTGCTGGAGTCATAACTAACGTACTTGGCTAATTCGGTATCATTAGTGGTGATCGTCATCTGGTTGGTGGTACCGCTATCGCGCGAGGTCAGCGCCAGGTAGTAGCTGCTGTCATCGGCTTTAATGATACTGGCGGTCACACTGCCTGCTTTCGCGTTGATCGCATCACGGATATCCGCCAGGCTGGTCTTATCGCTTGCCAGCGTAACGGTCAGCGGATCTTTTTGACCCGGTTGGGTGATCGTAATGGTGCGCGAGCTCAGGCTGCTATCACCTAAATCCGTATCTTTACTTGCCGCTTTCGGGCTGAGCAGCGACTGCGCTGCTGCCAGCGACGTCACTTCAATAGAATATGATCCTGCCGTTGCACTGGTCGCCAGGGAGGCGGTAAACGCCGTGTTGGTGCTGGACACTTTGGCCGATGCAATTTTGGAGGTGTCTTTCAGCGCGTTGGCCGCTGTTTGCAGCTTGGTCAGAGACGTCTGAACGATACCCCACGCAGTAAGTTTTGCTTTATACGATGTCTGCTGAGTGGTAATTGGCGTCAGCCTTGTCTCTTCGGCCGTCTGCAGCTGGCTATACAGCGTACTGAGTGACGAACTTAAGCTGGTGCCTGCTCCGATAGAACTAATAGTTGCCATTTCTTTATCCTTCAGTTTTAGACAATCACTGTGTGGATTATCGGCAGCGACTGCGAAAAGATTAGAGGGTTTTTTTTAAAACAATGGCGAAATAAAGATAAAGAATAGCGGGCAGTTTGCGGCTTTAAAAAAATGATCTTTTTTTCTAAAGGTTGCTCAGAGGCGGTCGATAATCAGGGAGACGGTGAGAAAACCGTAGGCAGATGCCTGAATCTGATAACTTTTTTTAAGGAATTACATCATGGCTGTTATTAATACTAACACCCTGTCTCTGATGACTCAGAACAACCTGACTAAATCTCAGTCTTCTCTGGGTACGTCTATTGAGCGCCTGTCTTCTGGTCTGCGTATCAACAGCGCGAAAGACGATGCCGCTGGCCAGGCAATTGCTAACCGTTTTACTTCTAACATCAACGGCCTGACCGTTGCTGCACGTAACGCGAACGACGGTATCTCTCTGGCGCAGACCGCTGAAGGCGCGCTGAGCGAAATCAACAACAACCTGCAGCGTATCCGTGACCTGACCGTTCAGGCGCAGAACAGCTCCAACTCCGCGTCTGACATCGACTCCATCCAGGCTGAAGTTAACCAGCGTATGGAAGAAGTGAACCGTGTTACCACCCAGACCGACTTCAACGGCATCAAAGTGCTGAACACCGGTTCCGGCACCAGCAGCTACAACTTCCAGGTTGGCGCGAAAGACGGCGAGCAGATCTCCATCAGCCTGACCTCTTCCAACGCTTACAACCTGTACAACGCTACCGGCGCGACTTCCCAGACTTCCGGCCAGACCATCAACGGTACTGCACGTTCTACCGCTGCTGAAGGCTTCGACGTTCTGAGCGGTACAGTGGACAGCGGCGGCGCTACCAACGGTAACCCGCTGGCAGATATCGATGCGGCCATCAAAGCGGTTGATACTCAGCGCAGCCTGCTGGGTGCGTCCCAGAACCGTTTCGAATCCACCATCACCAACCTGAACAACACCGTGAACAACCTGTCTTCCGCACGCAGCCGTATTCAGGATTCTGACTACGCAACTGAAGTGTCGAACATGTCCCGCGCGCAGATCCTGCAGCAGGCTGGTTCTTCCGTGCTGGCTCAGGCCAACCAGGTTCCGCAGACCATGCTGTCCCTGCTGCGTTAATCGCAAATTACCTGGTACCAGAAAGCGCCGCTTGTCGGCGCTTTTTTATTTCTTTGAAAAATAAGCCGGATAAAAATAAAAAAACTACTAAAGAGTTCGTTAACCCCGTCGATAACAATTAGGACGGTGATGAAGCCGCTGGCGCATACCGGAATATAAATTACTCAATGAAGGATAATAATCATGGCTGTTATTAATACTAACACCCTGTCGCTGATGACCCAGAACAACCTGACTAAATCTCAGTCTTCTCTGGGCACCTCGATCGAGCGCCTCTCTTCCGGTCTGCGTATTAACAGCGCTAAAGACGACGCTGCAGGCCAGGCAATTGCTAACCGTTTTACTTCTAACATCAACGGCCTGACCGTTGCTGCACGTAACGCGAACGACGGTATCTCTCTGGCACAGACCGCTGAAGGCGCGCTGGGCGAAATCAACAACAACCTGCAGCGTATCCGTGACCTGACCGTTCAGGCGCAGAACAGCTCTAACTCCGCGTCTGACATCGACTCCATCCAGGCTGAAGTTAACCAGCGTATGGAAGAAGTGAACCGTGTGACCACCCAGACCGACTTCAACGGCATCAAAGTGCTGAACACCGGTTCCGGCTCCAGCAGCTACAACTTCCAGGTTGGCGCGAAAGATGGCGAAACGATCTCCATCAGCCTGAGCTCTTCCAACGCTTACAACCTGTACAACGCTACCGGCGCGACTTCCCAGACTTCCGGCCAGACCATCAACGGTACTGCACGTACTACCGCTGCTGAAGGCTTCGACGTTCTGAGCGGTACAGTGGACAGCGGCGGCGCCACCAACGGTAACCCGCTGGCAGATATCGATGCGGCCATCAAAGCGGTTGACTCTCAGCGCAGCCTGCTGGGTGCCTCCCAGAACCGTTTCGAATCCACCATCACCAACCTGAACAACACCGTGAACAACCTGTCTTCCGCACGCAGCCGTATTCAGGATTCTGACTACGCAACTGAAGTGTCGAACATGTCCCGCGCGCAGATCCTGCAGCAGGCTGGTTCTTCCGTACTGGCTCAGGCCAACCAGGTTCCGCAGACCATGCTGTCCCTGCTGCGTTAATCGCACATTACGTAGTATCAGGAAAGCGCCGCTTGTCGGCGCTTTTTTATTTTGTGATTTGTGTATATTTTCGACGAAAATTGTTCAAAAAATAGAAAAAATGCTAAAGAGTTCTGCAAGGTCGTCGATAACAGTTATGACGGTGATGAAGCCGCTGGCCCATACCGGAATATAAATTTCTCACTGAAGGATAATTATCATGGCTGTTATTAATACTAACACCCTGTCGCTGATGACCCAGAACAACCTGACTAAATCTCAGTCTTCTCTGGGCACCTCGATCGAGCGTCTCTCTTCCGGTCTGCGTATCAACAGTGCAAAAGATGATGCGGCTGGCCAGGCAATTGCTAACCGTTTTACTTCTAACATCAACGGCCTGACCGTTGCTGCACGTAACGCGAACGACGGTATCTCTCTGGCGCAGACCGCTGAAGGCGCGCTGAGCGAAATCAACAACAACCTGCAGCGTATCCGTGACCTGACCGTTCAGGCACAGAACAGCTCCAACTCCGCGTCTGACATCGACTCCATCCAGGCTGAAGTTAACCAGCGTATGGAAGAAGTGAACCGTGTTACCACCCAGACCGACTTCAACGGCATCAAAGTGCTGAACACCGGTTCCGGCACCAGCAGCTACAACTTCCAGGTTGGCGCGAAAGACGGCGAGCAGATCTCCATCAGCCTGACCTCTTCCAACGCTTACAACCTGTACAACGCTACCGGCGCGACTTCCCAGACCACCGGCCAGACCATCAACGGTACTGCACGTACTACCGCTGCTGAAGGCTTCGACGTTCTGAGCGGTACAGTGAACAGCGGCGGCACCACCGACGGTAGCCCGCTGGCAGATATCGATGCGGCCATCAAAGCGGTTGACTCTCAGCGCAGCCTGCTGGGTGCGTCCCAGAACCGTTTCGAATCCACCATCACCAACCTGAACAACACCGTGAACAACCTGTCTTCCGCACGCAGCCGTATTCAGGATTCTGACTACGCGACTGAAGTGTCGAACATGTCCCGCGCGCAGATCCTGCAGCAGGCTGGTTCTTCCGTACTGGCTCAGGCCAACCAGGTTCCGCAGACCATGCTGTCCCTGCTGCGTTAATTCGCAACCGCTCAAAAAGGCATCTTCGGATGCCTTTTTTTATGTGCAATCGCCAGATATAACGCCTTTTCTGTTAGCTGTTTTGCCTCTCGATCTTTCTTTCGTCCTCCAGAATATTGCATAACGACAGGAACGCCTTTTGCTATCACCCGATGGCTTGCGCGGTGATATGAGGATGAAAGATGCAAAGCATACTAATCAGCGTTGATCAATTTGACGCTTTTACCCCCCATACCTCTGAACTTATCGACATCGCAGATGCCTTGCTGGCTAAAGGCTGGCGCGTGGATGTCATTAGCTCAACCGCCGGGCAGAAATTAACGAATGAAATAGCACGCCTGAGCGCGACAGGGCGTTTTACTGTCATCACCGAAAAGCAGGGGGCGCTGGAAACCTACTACAATGCCATCTGGATCTATCGCGGTTTCTTTAGCGAAAAATTACTTGATGCCATCGAAGCCGGGAAACTCGACGGCGCGATGATTTTCCGTCATTTCAGCGATTACAACGATCTCTACTTGCCGTGGGGCGTGGCGCTGGAAAACCAGTTTGCCGCGCTGACGCTGGATCTCTCTGCGCGCACGTCAGCCATCTTGCTACAGACCGGTGTGGAGAGCGCGCAGCTCAAACATTTACCGTGGTCAGTACCGGCAAGCTTTGGCGCATTTACCCGCACGCGCGATGCGCAAACCTTGTCTCGCGTTCTTTATATCGCGGGCAAAATGTCGGCGGAAATGTATGAAGTTCAGCAGCAGGCAAGAGAGGCGGGCATTCAGATTGAGTGGTTCGATCTTAGCCAGCAGGTACAACGCCTGGAACCGGCGTGGCTCGAACAGTATGACGTGATCATCGGTAATGATGAAAGTGTGGCGAAAGCGCTAACGCTTGGGATCCCGCTGTTCCTGGTTAACGAAGGTTACGTTGAAGGTTATCTGAATGCCGATAATCTGGCGCGCCATGAAGCCGATCATTTCTGCGCGGTAACGCTGCACAACTGCCCGGATGCTAACGAATGGGTTGAACTGCTACAAAGCGGTTATGCCAGCGCGCGCGAATGGGCGCTGGCGCAACGTGCGACGTTTGTCAGTAAATGGACGCTGGATACCGCGCTGGAGGCGATTTTTACCCTGCCGTTGGTGGAAAAATCCCGCCAGCTGGATGACAAAGCACGCTACATGCTGAACTTCCACAGTAAAGCGGTGCTGGCGCAGCAGCAGACCAGCGAGTACTCCTTCAGCCGCTGGCTGGAGGATCGCCAGATTAGCGATGCGCGACGCGAAGCGCTGCTCTCTTTCGCTGGCGCAAACCCGGACAAAGCCAGCATCGGCGTGATTATCCTTGGCGATAACGACCACAGCGCGCAGACCAGAAGCTCCGTGGAAAGCCAGTCGCTGACTGCCGCCAGCATTGATGTCATTACCGATGATAACGCCTGGCCTGAGGCCGTAAATGCGCTGCTGAGTACGCGAGAGGCCGATGCGCTGTTACTGATCCCCGCCGGTTTTACATTGCGGGATGATGCATTGTTGCGCTTTGCCGAACAACGGATGCAGCAACAAAATGCCTGGCTGTTTTATTGCGATGAAATGACGCGCGCGGAAAACGGCGAACCGATCCTGACGCTGCGTCCTGATGTCAATATTGACCTGCTGCGCGGCGTGCCGTATGTCGGCCGCGTTCTGCTTTTTTCGCGCGATATTGCCCGTCAGCTCGGTGGCCTGAACAGCCACTATCCGCAGGCGGCAATGATCGACTTGCTGTGGCGCTTTGTTGAAGGGCAGGGAACACCGGCGCTGGGGCGCGTTGCCGAAGTGCTGGTTGAAAGCCCGGAAGCGGCGTCGTGCTGGAGCGAAAACCCGCAGGTTGTCAGTGAGTGCGAACAGATCGTGTTAGCGCACCTGCAACGGCTTGGCATTCAGGCCTCGCTGGAAGAGGGATTAGCGGCGAACATTAAACGCCTGCGCTACCACTGGGACGCAAAGCCGCTGGTGTCGATCATTATTCCCACCCGCGATCGCGTTGCCCTGCTTAAACGCTGTATTGAAAGTTTGATGGAGAAAACGCGTTATCAGCACTACGAGCTGTTAATTGTTGATAACCAGTCGGTGGAAGAGGATGCCTGCCGTTTTCTCAATGATCTGGCGGCGCTTGGCATCGACCAGGTGCGTATTTTGCGCTATGACGCGCCGTTTAATTTTGCCGAAATCAACAATGCTGCGGCGCAGCAGGCGCGTGGTGAGGTGCTGGTCTTTCTCAATAACGATTGTGAAATTATTGATGGCGGCTGGCTGGATGCCTTGCTGGAGCAGGCGTTACGCCCGGAAGTCGGGTTGGTTGGCGCGCGTCTGGAGTATCAGGATGGCCGTATTCAGCATGGCGGCTTCTTGCTCGGCGTACAGCATGGTGTGGAGGTGGCGTTTGACGGTGCCGATGGCGCAAGCAACGGCTTCCAGCACTATCTGAAAACACCGCGCAACCTGGCGGCGGTAAGCGCTTCCTGCATGATGGTGCGCAAGGAGGTCTTTTTCGCCCTCAACGGTTTTAATCAGGAAACCTATCCGGTCTATTTCGCCGATGTCGATCTTGGGTTACGCGCGCAGCAGCAGGGGTATCTCAATGTCTGGACACCGTATGCCCGTGTGAAACATATGGGCGGTGCCACCCGTTTACTGGGCGATAAGTTCCATGTACAGGAGCGCCCGTTACTAACGGATTTTGCCACGCTGCGTAATGAGTGGCGGCAAGGCCTGCTCGCCGAACCGTCATACCACCCGTTAATGCAAAAAGCGGGGCAGGCGTTCACGCTCAGCGCGAGCCTGGCGCGCTTGCATCAGCCGTTGCCGGGACGCCCGCTGCCTGTGGTGCTGGCGCACCATATTAACTGGGTCGGCGGTGGGCACCACCGGGTGATGCAACCCTTCAAAGCGCTGGAGCGCCATTTAATGATTGAAGGCGGCCTGACCAACTCCATTCCTGGGGTGATGGAAGCCGCGCAGCAGCAGCCGGATGTCATTTTGCTGGAGCTGATTACCGGCAGCCGTTTCCCGCAGATTATTCAGCAGTTACGCAGCACCTGTAATGCCAAAATCGTGCTCGAATATGATGACTACCTGCTCAATGTACCGATCAAAAATGGCTCCCGTCAGCACTTCCCGCAGCAAATGGTGAAGAACTTTCGCAAAGTCGTCGACAGCGCCGACTGGCTGGTGGTCTCCACCGCGCCGCTGGCGGACGCCTACAGCCGTTTCCATAGCGACATCCGCATTGCGCAAAACCGCCTTGCGCCCAACCAGTGGGAACATCTGTGTAGCGAACGTGGCACGGGCAAAAAAGTGCGTGTTGGCTGGGCTGGCGGCAGTTCTCATACCGGCGATCTGGAGATCTTATTGCCGCTGATTAAAGAACTCGAAGGGAAGGTTGAATGGGTCTTCATGGGCATGAAGCCGCGCAATGTCCGCTGTGAATTCCACCCCGGTGTGCCGTTTGAAATGTACCCGGAAAAACTGGCCAGCCTCAATCTCGACCTCGCGCTGGTGCCGCTGGAAATTAATCAGTTCAACGAATGTAAGAGCAACCTGCGTCTGCTGGAGATCGGCACCTGCGGCGTGCCGATCATCGCTACCAACATCGTACCTTATCGTTGCGATCTGCCGGTTACGCTTGTGGAAAACCGCTTCAAAGACTGGATGAACGCGATTCAGGCCTATATCAATGATGCCGATTTACGTCATCGTCAGGGCGATGCGCTGCGTGAAGCGGTGCTGAATAACTGGTATTTGCGCGGCGCAGGCCTGGATGACTGGCAGCAGGGCTGGTTACCGAAAGCATAATTTTCTCTGCCAGGCCGGCAGGCCTGGCAAACGTTCAAGGAATACCGATGAATAACCTCGCTCAGTACCCCTATCTGATTGTGGCACCCGATTACTCGGAGGCGTCTGCCGGGATACAAGTGCTGCATTTTTTTTGCCAGACCATAAACAACTCGGGCGGCAAAGCGTGGATTGTGGGCGGGACGGTTAACCCAAAATGGAATACGCCGCGTCTTACGGAAGACGATTACGCCCAATTACAGAACTCAGGTGAGCCGTGGATTGCGGTGTATCCGGAAGTGACGAGCGGCAACCCGCTGCGTGCGCCGGTAGTGGCTCGCTATATGCTCAACAGAGAAGGGGTGATGAATGGTAATCGCCTCGATTTTTCGCCTGACGATCTGTTTTTCTGGTATCGCGTCGAATTTGCCGAAAAAGAGTATCAACCGGCGTTGTTAAATATTGAGAATTACGATCTCGAGCTGTTCCAGGATGATAATCCGCATAAGGATCTGGACTTACTCTATATTAACCGCCTGCCCGCCAGCGTTATTGAATATGACAAACTGCCGAAAAATCTGACCGTTCTGAGTATGCAAAACCCGCTGCCGCTCGAAGAACTGGCAAAAGTTCTCAAGCGCGGGCGCGTGTTATATACCTATGAATCTTCCGGCACCTGTCTGCTGGCGAATTTATGTGGTTGCCCGGTCGTTGGATTAATCGCGCCGGGTTACGAAAGCTATGCATTAAGTGAAAAAACGATACGCGAAAACGGTAATGCAGGTTATACGCTGGTGAATACCCCGGACGCTATCGAACACGCCCGCGAAAACCTTTATAAGTCGCGCGAGCAATTATTGTTAAGACGCGAAAGATCCCTTGTTCAATTCAGGGATTTCATAGAAAAAACGCAACGTAAAGCGCAAGTAAAAGCACAAGAACATTACCGCAACACATTTCAGGGTTGGCTTGAGAATAGCGCGGCGGGAAAACGAATGGATACACGCCCTTCACAGGCGCTGCTGTTCGTTATTCTCAATCCGCACGGTGATAGCGCCGCTGTCAATATCACCGTGGATTCTTTACGGGGCCAAATAGGCGATTTGCCACATGCCAGAATCCTTATCGTGCAGGATGACAATTATCACGGCGAAACGGATGACACCCTCTCGGTTGTCGATTTTCAGCATTACCGGCACAATTTTGCGAACCTGGTCCAGACCGCTGCTGCCGACTGGTTACAGGTGGTTCCTGCCGGTGTGACTTACACGCAAGACAGCGTGTATCGGTTAGCACTGACACTGCAAGAGCGCTCCGGTGCGCAGGCTATTTATGCTGATGAAGCCGTTAAGCATGCGGATTCAGTAACGCATTTTTTCAAGCCAGAATTTAATCTCGATCTCTTTTTCAGCGCGCCTTCCCGTTATTTGCAACGGGTATTCTTTCGCGCGTCGGCGTGGCTGGAATGCGGTGGCTGGGACAATAACGCCGGGCCGGCTTTTGAACTCGATCTCATCACAAAATTGATTGCCCGGTATGACATCGCTGCAATTGGTCATTATGCGGGGATCGTCAATATTGTTGACGAGAATATGCTCACTCCTGCAAGCATTGAGACTGAGGGCGGCATTATCGGTACTTTCGCCGCGCAGCGTAATTTGCCCGTAGATCATGTGGAATATTGCGACGGTGTCGCGTGGCGTGTCCATTATCCCCTCAATAATACGGGGCGGGTGAGTATTATCTTAACCCATAATCATGATGCTAATTTGATGACGCGCTGTATCGCGTCGCTGGTGGATAACACCGACTGGCATGATTACGACATTATTATTCCCGTGATAAACACCACCGAGCCGATTGTTTTGCAGACCGCGCGGGAAGTGGAAAAACTGTTACCTGGCAAGGTTCAGGTACTTGCACTGAATAACTGCAGTGAGGTGCAGGCGGTAAATATTGCTGCGTCACATGCTGCGGGTGCATCTTTGTTGTTATTAGACGTCAGATCGGTTTTCGTCTTAAAAAGCTGGTTAAACACTTTACTCAATCCGCTGGTGCGCACGGAAGTGGCGTGTAGCGGGCCGAAGATCATTAGCTTTGATAAAAAGCTAATCAGTGCAGGGATGATTGTTGGCGCGGATAACGGGATCGCGAATGTCGGCACAGGTGAAGACTGGCAATCTTTCGGCTATCAGGCACGCTATCACTGTGAACAACAATACTCCGTGCTCAATAGCCTGTGTCTGCTTATCAAAAGAGAATGTTTCGCGCAGGCAGGCGGACTGGATGAAAAATACACGTCACTTGAAGTGAGCTCAGCGGCGTTTTGCCTTGCTGTGCAAAAAATGGGCTACGTTTCTGTCTGGTCGCCGTATAGCATCATTGCCACGGATAATTATCGCTTTATGGAGAGCGAGTATCAGCAATCCCTGTTATCACAAATGACAGCGCTGATGGCGGATTTTAGCGAGATATTTGCAAATGATCCTGCTTATAGCCGCTATTTGTCGTTGCGTTCGCCACTCTTTACGTTCGACGCCAGCGTTACACAAAACCGCTTTAGTGTAAGCCCGGCACAAACGCCGGTGGTATTGCTGGTATTACGTTCGCAGACGGTTTATACGAAGCGCTTAACGGACTATTTCCGCCTGATGCAGGAAGCCGGCAAGATCGCGCTCGTTATCCATGATGCTTTGCCTGCGCTACCGGCGCTACTCAGAACGCATCCCGCCATTACTATTTTGGATGCCCATGTTAGCGAAAGTGATATCAACACCGTGACGCAGTTTCGCGTGCTGACGGGGCTGGTGGTGCATTGTCTTTTCGATGAAACTGCAGAGCCGCTGGTTTCACGGCAGAATAACCAACCGCTGCCGTTTGATCGCTGGCTGGTATTAAATTCCGCGCTGGAAAAATGGGGACGGAGTAAGGGGCTGGACGTTCTGCGAATCCCTGATTATCTCCCGCAGGCATGGTTTTCACAGGATAAAGCCGTTGCGGTGAATTCCCCGCGCCGCGTGTTATGCCCTGTTTTTTCTCTCACCGGTAAAGAGCGGGATTTTATCCATCAGTTGATAGAAAAAACGCATCACATTGTGGACTGGTATATTTTTGGCGAGTGTCCAGCCAACTGGTATCCGCTGGTGAAGGGCACCTTCAGATACCATGCTAACCCTGTCTCGGTCGGAACGCTGGATGCGTTGAACCCGGATGCGGTGATTTTATTCCGCGACAATAATCATGAGCACCGGTTTGCGGAAAGTTATGCCGTGTTGCAGTATGGCGCACGAAATATCACCGTTATTTGCAGCGATTTCCCTTGCTTCAGCGAGTACGATTTCGTGACGAAACTGAAACCAAAAATGGCACTGTGGACGCAGGCCATCGAGGATTTCGCCACCAAAGGCAACCCGCTCAGCGAGAATCAAGACCAAATCAATAATCTGCTAACAGATCGCTATCTCTTTGATGAACCGCGTCAACAAGCGCTGCTCGCCATGCTGAAATAATGCGCTATTTTACGGCGAGGAAACCCGGTCGTGCGCCATGACCGGGTTTTTCGTTGAACAGGTGATGACGTAAGCCCTGCCATTTTTTTCATCACCTGCTCAGACCTCGCCAGTTTACCTTTAGCACCGGGGGGAAAAGCATAACAAAATGCCCCCTGTTTCACCGATAGCTCGCCAGGCGCGTCGTTATGATGAACAGATAATTCCTACGCGCGCAGGTTTGTCTATGGACAATAATATCTTTGTTACCAGCCCTCTTTTGCCACCGCTGGAAGAGTTTATTCCTTATCTTGAGAAAATCTGGAACAACCGGATCCTCACCAATGGTGGTGTTTTTCATCAGGAACTTGAAGAGGCGCTGGCAAGTTACCTGGGCGTGAAACATGTCTGCTTATTCGCCAACGGCACGCTGGCGCTGCTCACCGCACTGCAGGCGCTCCGCGTCACCGGCGAGGTCATCACCACGCCTTACTCCTTTGTTGCCACCTCTCATACTCTGTTATGGAATGGCCTGACGCCGGTTTTCGCCGATATCGATCCGCAAACTTACAATATCAATCCTGAGCGTGTCGAAGAGCTGATCACCCCGCAGACCACGGCGATCATGCCGGTTCACTGCTACGGCATTCCCTGTGATGTGGACAAAATCCAGCAGGTCGCGGACATCTACGGTCTTAAAGTGATCTATGACGCGGCGCACGCGTTTGGCGTGAAGAAAAACGGCGTCAGTATTTTGAATCACGGGGATTTGTCGGTGCTGAGCTTCCACGCAACGAAGGTGTTTAACACCTTCGAAGGCGGCGCGATTATTTGCCACGATGCGCGTACCAAGCAGCGCATCGATTATTTGAAAAATTTTGGTTTTGCCGGTGAAACGCGCGTCGTCGCTCCTGGTATCAATGCCAAGATGAACGAAGTTGAAGCGGCATTCGGCCTGTTGCAGCTTAAACATATCGATCAGGCGCTGGCCGATCGCCAGGCGCTTTATCAGCATTATGTGGAATTACTGCAGGGAATCGACGGCGTTCGTCTGCTGGATGTGCCTGCGGATGTCACCTGGAACCATGCGTACTTCCCGGTTTTGATTGAGCCAGAGTTCGGCATCGATCGCGATTCGCTGTATGACGTGCTGAAAAATGCCGGTATTTTAACGCGTCGCTATTTCTACCCGCTGATTAGCTCTTTCAGTATGTATCGCGGTCTTGCTTCCTCGCAGAAAGAGAATTTGCCGTGCGCAAATGTTATCGCTGACAAAGTGCTGTGCTTACCGATTTATCCGGGGCTGGCGCACGAAGATCAACAGCGTATCACCGACATCATTCGTGGTGTCGCCGCAAGCACGACACCCGATGCGGCGGTTATTTCGCTGGAGGGCGCATGACGGCTACGCGCACTGCGATGATCCTCGATGCCGGATTTGCCTCGTTGCCTTTACAACGGGCGATCAAAACGGCCGGTTTTACCACGCTGGTGTGCAGCGGTAAGCCGCACGATGCGGGAATGAAATCTGCGGATATTGCCAAAGTCCATAATTACGCCGATTGCGATGCGGTATTAGCGATTGCACGCGAACACCATATTGCGGCCATTACGCCAGGTGTTACCGATGTCTCGTACCTGACGGGTAGCCGCGTTGCCGCTGAACTGGGGTTACCCGGTTTTGACACGCCGGATGTCAGCGACACGCTTTTTCTTAAAGATCGCTTCCGCGCCTGGGCTGAGCAACAGGGCTACCCAATTCCGCGTGCGGTAAGAAGCGCTGAAGAGGCACGCCATCTGCCGTTTCCGTTGCTGGTAAAACCGATTGATGCTTATAGCGGCATCGGCATTACCCTGGTGCAGCACGGCGCAGAACTCAGCGATGCCGTGGCAAAAGCCCGTAGCGCGTCGCAAAACGGCGAGTGCGTGATTGAAACCTTTTGCCAGGGGGCGCTGTACAGCCACTCGGCGTTTATCCGCGGCGGGGAGATTGTCTGCGAATTTTTCGTCGATGAGTTTTGTACCGTTTATCCCTGGCAGGTCAACAGCAGCAGCTTGAGTGTTTCCCTGACTGAAAGCATGCGCGACCGCGTCAGCGAATGTATGCAAACCCTGGTGCGCCAGCTTCAGCTGGTCGACGGTTTGCTGCATACCCAGTTTATTGCCAATGACAACGATTTTTGGCTTATCGAACTGACCCGGCGCTGCCCGGGCGATCTCTACTCCCGTTTGATTGAGCTTTCAACGGGCGTTGATTATTCCCGCGAGTTTATCGCCCCGTTCCTGGGAGCCCAGCACGCCACGGCGTTTTCGGCGCGGCGACCTGCGCACTTGCGCGCCATTGCGCGCCACACGATTTCCAGCGATGTGGATACCCATTTTACCGGCTACCTTTTTGCGCCGCTGGCGGCACGCATTATCGAAACTATTCCGTTGAAATTGCCTGGCGAGCGGCTGGAGCCCGCGCCGCGTGACAGGGCAGGGTTGGTGTTCGCTGAATTTGATGATGTTGCCGAACTGGCGCGTCTGACGCCGCAGCTTAAAAACTATTTTTCTTTTAAAACGACGTAAGGACCGGATTATGGCTAAGCCCTTATCCCTGGCATTTATCGGCGGCGGCCTTAATTCCGCCATCGGTATGACCCATAAAATCGCCAGCCAGATGGATGGACATTTCCAGTTATCTGCCGGCTGTTTCAGCCGGGATGACGCCCTTAATCGGCAAACCGGCATGGCCTGGGGGCTTGATGAGAGCAAGATTTACCAGGATGCGTTGACGTTGCTTGAGAAAGAGCACGCGCATCTGGATGCGGTGGTGGTGCTAACGCCTACGCCCGCGCACCGCGAAATTCTGATGGCGTGTCTGGAATATCCGCTGCCGATCATTTGCGAAAAGGCCCTGGTGGCGAGCGTCAAAGATGCTGAAGATATTCAGCAGCGTGTCGACGAGGTGAATAGCCAGCTCTACGTGACGTTCAACTATACCGGTTACCCGATGGTGCGCGAATTACGCCAGCGCTTGCAAAGCGGTGCGCTGGGTCGGATTCAGCACGTGATGGTTGAAATGCCGCAAGAAGGTTTCAGCCGCTGTCGCAGCGACGGCAGTATCGCATTACCGCAGACCTGGCGGCGTACGGATAACGCGATCCCGACGGTATCGCTGGATCTTGGCGTACATGTGCATCAACTGGTGGAGTTCCTCACTGAGAAACATGCGCTGGATGTCTATGCCGTTAACAGCACCTTTGCCCGCGTGCCCGGCGTGGTGGATACGGTGAATATCGTTTCACGTTATAGCGATGATGTAGTGTGCAACTACTGGTATGGCAAGGCGGCGCTGGGTTATCGCAACGGTTTGCGGATCAGGGTTTACGGCACTGAAGGCAGCGCAGAATGGCTGCAAATGGAGCCCGAGTATTTACGTATTGCCGATATCCACGGCAACGTCAGCATTATTGACCGCACGGCGAGTGACAACACGGTGGCGAACCAGGAGCGGTACTGCCGCTTTAAAGCAGGCCATCCCGCCGGGTTTATAGAAGCCTTTGCGAACTATTACTGCGATATCGCAGCAGCATTACGCGGTGACGCGAATAGTTATGCTATTGGCTCGCAGGTGGCTTTAAAAGGATTAGCTTTCCTTGAAAGCGCCAACAAAAGCGCATTAGCGCAACAAAAAATCATACTGTGATTGCCACTTATTGTGTACTGAATGAGTCTCTGAGGTAGATATGTCTATTCTTGAAAAAATTTGCGAGTCCAGAAACCATTTTCTCGATACGATCGATGAAATGCAGAAGAATGGTCGTCCGTTGGTATTATGCGGTGCCGGTTATTTAGGGCAAAAAACGTGGGAATTTTTGACCAGCCAGAATGTGAAAGTTGATTATGTCGCGGTCAATGAGAAATATTTTACCGAAGGTTCAACCTTTTACGGTTACGATATCATCAATTTAGACCAGCTAACCCGACAAGACGGCACCTATAATTACATTCTGGCTATCCAGTATGTGAGCGCTGAATTAGAAGCGATGCTCGCAAACAACGCCGAAAGCATATTGATCTTCGATCATTCTTTTATTGGCGTGAATACCGATACGCTTTATACCGCCGAATTTTGTCAGGAAAATGAGGCTGTTTTGACGGAGTTTTATAACTCTTTAGGTGATGAGCGCTCAAAAGAAACGCTGGTTGCGTTTATTAACCAACGTATTTGCGCGCGTAGCTTGTACTACGGTAAATATTTCGATCCTAACCACTATCTGGCAGAAGACCTGGTGCGTCTGCAGGATAACGAAGTGTATGTCGATTGCGGTGCTTACGACGGTGACAGCGTGGTTGCGTTCCTGAAAGCGGCGCAGAAGCAGGGCGTGAAGAAACCGGCAAAAATCCTTGCTTTTGAACCGGAAGAGAAAAACTTCGCTTTATTACAGCATGCCGATATTGGCGATGTTGAACTGAAAGCCATCAATAAAGGTGTCTGGTCGGAAAATACCACATTACGCTTTGATTCCGGAATGGATACCTCGTCTCGTTTAAGCGAAGGGGAAGGTAACACCTCCATTGATGTGGTCAGCATCGATAATGCCCTCGAAGGCACGAATTACGCTACATTTATTAAAATGGATATTGAGGGGGCGGAACTGGAAGCGCTAAAAGGTGCGCAACATACCATTCGTGCATCGTTGCCTGTTCTGACTATTAGCTTGTATCACAAGCCGGAAGATTTGCTGACGATCCCGCAATACATTCGTGAACTGTCGGATAATTATCGTTTTTATTTGCGCGGGCATCATCCGGCGCTGGCTTTTGAGCTGGTGTTATATGCATTACCGGCCGGGAGAACGGTTCAATAAAGTCAAATAACCCCCATTTCACCCACTATTCATCCGATTAAAACCACTCCAGAATCGGATAATCGTGCCGATAACTCAATTAACGCAGGGCTGTTTATCGTGAATTCACTCTATACCGCTGAAGGTGTAATGGATAAACACTCGCTGTGGCAGCGTTATGTACCTCTTGTGCGTCACGAAGCATTGCGCCTGCAGGTGCGTTTGCCGGCGAGTGTGGAACTGGACGACCTGCTACAGGCGGGCGGTATCGGTTTACTGAATGCAGTAGACCGATATGACGCTCTGCAAGGAACGGCATTTACCACTTACGCAGTACAGCGTATTCGTGGGGCGATGTTGGACGAATTGCGCAGCCGCGATTGGGTGCCGCGCAGCGTTCGGCGTAATGCCCGCGAAGTGGCGCAGGCAATGGGGCAACTTGAGCAAGAACTGGGACGTAACGCGACGGAAACAGAAGTGTCGCAGCGTCTTGGAATTCCTGTAGAGGAATACCGTCAGATGCTGCTCGATACCAATAACAGCCAGCTTTTCTCCTATGATGAATGGCGGGAAGAGCATGGCGACAGTATCGAGCTGGTCACCGACGATCATCAACAGGAAAACCCGTTATTCCAGTTAATGGAAAGTAATTTACGTCACCGGGTCATGGAAGCGATTGAGTCGCTGCCGGAACGTGAACAACTTGTCCTGACACTGTACTACCAGGAAGAACTCAATCTGAAAGAGATTGGCGCCGTTCTGGAAGTCGGGGAATCACGAGTCAGCCAGCTCCATAGCCAGGCCATTAAACGCTTACGTACCAAGCTGGGTAAGTTATAGGTCGGTGATTCTGCATCACTCCTGGTAAATGCTGTACAACGCATTGACAACCAGGAGTTATCATGACGGTGCAGCAACCTAAAAGACGGCCTCTAAGCCGCTACCTTAAAGACTTTAAACACAGCCAGACGCATTGCGCACACTGCCACAAGCTGCTTGATCGCATCACACTGGTACGCCGGGGCGAAATTGTGAATAAAATCGCGATTTCGCGTCTGGATATGCTGTTGGATGAAGCGGCCTGGCAACAAGAGCAAAAAGAGTGGGTCGCACTCTGTCGTTTTTGCGGCGATCTGCACTGCAAAGAGCAGAGCGATTTCTTCGACATCATCGGTTTTAAACAATATCTTTTCGAACAAACCGAAATGAGCCACGGTACGGTGCGCGAGTATGTCGTGCGTTTGCGCCGCCTCGGCAACCATCTCACTGAACTCAATATTTCCCGACAACTGCTTGAAGAAGGGTTCCTCGACGAAAATCTGGAACCATGGTTACCAGCGACCAGCACCAATAATTATCGGATTGCTTTGCGCAAATATGCGCAGTTTAAAACCCAGATGCGTTTTGCTTCCGTGCAAAAAATCGCTGTAGGTGCAACATCTGATTTATATTAAAAAGGAATAAGATGTAGCCGAGTTGTGCTTGTACTTAGCGTCAGGCACCTTACACTACAGCCAATTTCTTTATCGGGGTAACTATGAAACTAGCACTTTTGGGACGTCAGGCGCTGATGGGTGTGATGGCCGTCGCGCTGGTAGCAGGTATGAGCGTGAAAACATTCGCGGCGGAAAACCTGCTCAATAAAGTCAAAGAGCGTGGCACGCTGTTGGTGGGTCTGGAAGGTACATATCCGCCGTTTAGTTTCCAGGGCGACGATGGCAAGCTTACTGGTTTTGAAGTGGAGTTCGCCGAAGCGTTGGCGCAGCATCTTGGCGTAAAAGCATCCCTGAAACCCACCAAATGGGACGGCATGCTGGCATCGCTGGATTCTAAACGCATCGACGTGGTGATTAACCAGGTCACCATCTCCGATGAGCGCAAGAAAAAGTATGATTTCTCCACGCCCTATACCGTTTCCGGTATCCAGGCGCTGGTGAAAAAAGGCAACGAAGCGGGGATTAAATCCGCGGCGGATCTGAAAGGCAAGAAAGTGGGTGTGGGTCTTGGCACCAACTATGAAGAGTGGCTGCGTAAGAACGTGCAGGGCGTTGATATTCGCACCTACGATGATGACCCGACTAAATATCAGGATCTGCGCGTTGGCCGTATTGACGCCATCCTGGTCGATCGTCTGGCCGCGCTGGATCTGGTGAAGAAAACCAAAGATACGCTGGCGGTGGCGGGGGATGCTTTCTCGCGTCAGGAATCCGGCGTTGCGTTGCGTAAAGGCAATGACGATTTGCTGAAAGCTATCGACGCAGCCATTGCCGAGATGCAGAAAGACGGCACCATGAAAACGCTGTCGGAAAAATGGTTTGGCGCGGATGTGACGAAGTAATCGTTGCCCGCTAAAAAAAGGCGCTTAATCAAGCGCCTTTTTTATTTCATCGACTTTAGTGTGCATAATAAAAACCATTGCTAACGTTACCTGGTATTCGGAGGTTTTATGCCCTTGCACAATGTGACCCGCTTTCCGCGCCTGGAGTTGATTGGCGCGCCCACGCCGCTGGAATATTTGCCGCGGCTTTCCGATTACCTGGGCCGCGAAATTTTTATCAAACGCGATGATGTCACGCCGGTGGCGATGGGCGGCAATAAGCTGCGCAAACTTGAGTTTCTGGCGGCGGATGCGCTGCGTGAGGGCGCGGATACGCTGATTACCGCAGGGGCAATTCAGTCCAACCATGTCCGCCAGACGGCGGCGGTGGCGGCGAAATTAGGCCTGCACTGTGTTGCGCTATTAGAAAACCCGATTGGCACCACGGCAGAAAACTACCTGACCAACGGCAACCGCTTGCTGCTGGATCTGTTTAATGCGCAGATTGAAATGTGCGATGCGTTGACCGATCCCACCGCGCAACTGGCGGAACTGGCGACGCGCATAGAAGCGCAGGGGTTTCGTCCTTATGTGATCCCGGTGGGTGGTTCAAACGCGCTGGGCGCAATGGGGTATGTGGAAAGCGCGCTGGAGATAGCCCGGCAATGCGAAGGCGCAGTTGGCCTTTCGTCGGTTGTGGTCGCTTCCGGCAGTGCCGGTACGCACGCCGGTCTGGCGGTCGGGCTTGAGCAACTGATGCCCGATGTGGAACTGATTGGCGTGACGGTCTCACGAAGCGTTGCGGATCAAAAACCGAAAGTGGTGACGCTGCAACAGGCTATCGCGCGGGAACTCGAATTGCAGGCCAACGCCGATATTCTGTTGTGGGATGATTACTTCGCGCCAGGCTACGGCACACCGAATGATGAAGGAATGGAAGCGGTGAAATTGCTTGCCCGCCTGGAAGGTATTTTGCTCGATCCGGTTTATACCGGCAAAGCGATGGCCGGCTTACTGGATGGCATTGAGCAGAATCGCTTTAAAGATAACGGGCCAATCCTGTTTATCCATACGGGCGGCGCTCCGGCGCTGTTTGCCTATCACCCCCATATTTAATTCCCAGGCAGAGCAAAAATAATGCAAGAGAGTCTACAACTGGTTATCGACTCCGCGCCTTACCTGTTAAAGGGCGCGGTATTTACACTGCAACTCAGTATTGGCGGGATGTTTTTTGGCTTACTGTTGGGCTTTCTGCTGGCGCTAATGCGCATGTCGTCGCTGTTACCTGTGCGCTGGCTGGCACGGTTTTACATTTCGATTTTTCGCGGTACACCGCTTATCGCCCAGTTGTTTATGATCTATTACGGTCTGCCGCAGTTTGGTATTGAGCTGGATCCTATTCCGTCGGCGATGATCGGTCTGTCACTTAATACGGCGGCCTACGCGGCGGAGACGCTGCGCGCGGCGATTTCGTCTATTGATAAAGGGCAGTGGGAAGCGGCGGCCAGTATTGGCATGACGCCGTGGCAGACGCTGCGTCGGGCTATTCTCCCGCAGGCCGCGCGTGTCGCGCTGCCACCGTTGAGCAACAGTTTTATTAGCCTGGTGAAAGATACGTCACTGGCAGCCACTATCCAGGTGCCGGAGCTGTTTCGTCAGGCGCAGTTAATCACTTCCCGTACGCTGGAAGTGTTCACTATGTACCTTGCGGCGTCGCTGATTTACTGGGTAATGGCGACGGTGCTTTCTTCGCTGCAAAACTATTTCGAAAACCAGCTTAATCGTCAGGAGCGTGATCCGAAATGAGTGCTATCGACGTGAAAAATCTGGTGAAAAAATTCCACGGCCAGACGGTGTTGCACGGTATCGATCTTGAGGTGCAACAGGGCGAAGTGGTGGCGATTATTGGCCCGAGCGGCTCCGGTAAAACCACCTTGTTGCGCAGTATTAACCTGCTTGAACAGCCGGAGCACGGCACAATCCGCGTGGGTGATATCACCATTGATACCGCGCGATCGCTGAGCCAGCAGAAAAGCGCTATCCGCCAGTTACGCCAGCATGTCGGGTTTGTTTTTCAGAGCTTCAATTTGTTCCCGCACCGGACAGTACTGGAAAACATTATTGAAGGGCCGGTGATCGTCAAAGGCGAACCAAAAGACGAGGCGGCCGCGCGGGCGCGTGAATTGCTGGTAAAAGTGGGGTTGAGTGGCAAAGAGAATAGCTATCCACGGCGTTTGTCGGGTGGGCAGCAACAGCGTGTGGCGATAGCCCGTGCGCTGGCGATGCGTCCGGATGTGATCCTGTTTGACGAGCCGACATCCGCGCTCGATCCTGAACTGGTGGGGGAAGTGCTTAATGCCATTCGCCAACTGGCACAAGAAAAACGCACGATGGTGATTGTCACGCATGAGATGAGCTTTGCGCGTGACGTGGCAGACAGGGCAATATTTATGGATCAGGGGCGGATTGTGGAACAAGGCCCCGCGAAAGCGTTGTTTGCCGACCCGCAACAACCGCGTACGCGCCAGTTTCTGGAAAAATTCCTCATGCAGTAATGCTTACGCGGTTCAGCGCACAAATTGGCTGAATCGCGTTAATTTTACTTAAGTTAAAATTCACTGCTTTTATTACATACAGATTTTGCAGGGATATTTCCCGACTTTCTGCCGCGCGGCTGAAACGCCAGCCAGTTATTCCTTCCTGAAGATGCCGTTAACGCTGGCGTTAAACGCAACTTATTTCCGGCTGCATCGATATTTTATATTTATAATTAAGTTTTATGTGTTAGCTTATTGTATACAAAATAATGATTATTAAAGTCAGGGGTATTACCGGTCGGTATGCAGGATACAGAATTCTTTACCTGGCGTCGTGACATGATGTCGCGGTTCCAGGAGATGACAACGTCCCAGGATGTTTATTCAGAATTACAGCGGCAGACACAGCTGCTGGAATTTGATTATTTCTCGCTTTGCGTTCGCCACCCGGTGCCTTTTACCCGGCCGAAGTTGAGCGTTGAAACCTCTTATCCGCAAGCGTGGATGCAGCATTATCAGGCAGAGAACTACTTTGCTATTGACCCGGTGCTGAAGGCTGAAAACTTCATTCAGGGTCATCTTCCCTGGAATGACAAACTCTTTCGTGATGCCATGGTATTGTGGGATGCGGCACGGGATCACGGATTGCGCAAAGGTATTTCGCAGTGCCTGATGTTGCCCAATCATGCAATGGGTTTTTTATCCGTGTCGCGCACCAGCCTGTTTGGCAAAATGATGTCGGATGATGAAATTGAATTGCGCCTGCAGACACTGGTGCAGTTAAGCCTGTTGGCATTAACGCGTCTGGAAGATCAGATGGTGCTGGCGCCTGAAATGAAATTCAGTAAGCGTGAACGTGAAATTCTCAAGTGGACGGCGGAAGGGAAAACATCTGCAGAGATCGCGATGATTTTATCCATATCCGAAAACACAGTTAATTTTCATCAAAAAAATATGCAGAAGAAATTTAACGCGCCGAACAAAACACAGATCGCATGCTACGCAGCGGCGACAGGGATGATTTAAATATCCCTTATGTTTTGCCCGGCAAAGATAGCCAGCTGACAAAGTTATTTGGCAGCCGGTTATTATTTACTGGCGATAGGCTTGTTTAATTTGCTTAACAGTACCGGAAAATACCGTCGCCTGAGCTTCGTCTTCCATTTGTTCGATTTGCTTTTCCATTTTAAGGATAACGCGTCCGGCGTCTGCCTGGCCCATAGCCTGCAGCATCAGCGTAATCATTGATTTCAGGCAGGAGACTTCCAGCGCCAGTTCCTTTGCGTTATCAGCAGTGGAAAAATCAGGTGTGCTCAATTTATTTTCCTCGTTACGGTGTCGCGCAGGTGCGCGACGGACACTGTCAAAGCGGCGGAGTATACCATAATGATGGCAAAAGAAAGCAGCGGTTGTTTTTTGATCATTGTTTTTAGTTTATTAAATTAAACCTGACGGTAATTAACCGTGCTGCTTTTAATTGTCGAAGAATATATGTTTAAGTAAGGTTTAGAGGCAGTTAACGGTTGTTACATGCAAAGCGTGCTAATAGTCAGACCTGCAAACACCATTTTTGGGTAACGGCTTGAAAAGCAGGCCTAAAACTTTTTTAGCGCTGCGCTTAAAAAGATCGCGAAACTTTCCAGACGCTGTATAACTTAATTTCCAAAAACGCGAACAAAATCGAAAGTTACGGGTTTTTTAACCTTTCACTGTTAGATGAAAAAAAGTTAATATACGTTGAATAAGGTTTTTGTCGCGTTATCCCTATTTCGGAGATACTCCATTGATCAACGTACTACTTGTTGATGACCATGAACTGGTGCGCGCAGGGATACGACGCATTCTTGAAGACATTAAGGGCATAAAAGTTATCGGCGAGGTCAACTGCGGGGAAGATGCCATTAAATGGTGTCGCGCCAATACGGTTGACGTCGTTCTGATGGATATGAACATGCCCGGTATCGGCGGCCTCGAAGCGACGCGGAAAATCGCGCGTGGTAGCGCTGATACCAAAGTGATTATGCTTACTGTCCACACTGAAAACCCACTGCCCGCGAAAGTGATGCAGGCAGGTGCAGCAGGATACCTCAGCAAAGGCGCCGCGCCGCAGGAAATGGTGAACGCTATCCGCTCCGTGCAGTCTGGCCAGCGCTATATCGCTTCTGACATTGCTCAGCAAATGGCGCTCAGCCAAATCGAACCCGAAAAAACGGACTCGCCGTTCGACAGTTTGTCTGAACGTGAATTGCAGATTATGCTGATGATCACCAAAGGCCAGAAGGTCAATGAGATCTCAGAACAGCTACATCTGAGCCCAAAAACGGTGAATAGCTACCGCTATCGTATGTTCAGCAAATTGAACATTCACGGCGACGTCGAACTGACGCACCTCGCTATTCGCCACGGGTTGTGCAATGCGGAGACGTTAATAAGTCAGTGACTGAAGTTTTTGATTCGAAAGCATTTCTCAAAACGGTTACCAGTAAACCCGGCGTCTATCGTATGTATGATGCCGGTGGAACTGTTATCTATGTCGGTAAAGCGAAAGACCTGAAAAAACGGCTTTCCAGCTATTTTCGCAGCAACCTTGCCTCACGTAAAACGGAAGCGCTGGTTGCACAGATCCAGCAGATTGATGTCACCGTTACCCATACGGAAACCGAAGCGCTGTTGCTTGAGCATAACTACATTAAGCTCTACCAGCCCCGGTATAACGTGTTGTTACGTGACGATAAATCCTACCCGTTTATTTTTCTCAGCGGCGATACGCATCCTCGTCTTTCCATGCACCGCGGCGCGAAGCATGCGAAAGGGGAGTACTTCGGGCCTTTTCCGAATGGCTATGCCGTGCGCGAGACGCTGGCGCTGCTGCAGAAAATTTTCCCTGTTCGCCAGTGTGAGAACAGCGTCTATCGCAACCGTTCACGCCCTTGCCTGCAATACCAGATTGGTCGTTGCCTTGGGCCCTGTGTCGCCGGGTTGGTCAGCGAGGAGGAGTATGCGCAGCAGGTTGACTACGTGCGCCTCTTTCTTGCCGGCAAAGATGACCAGGTACTGACTCAGCTTATCGCGCGCATGGAAAAAGCCAGCCAGGCGCTGGAGTTTGAAGAAGCGGCGCGTGTCCGCGACCAGATTCAGGCCGTACGCCGCGTGACGGAAAAACAGTTTGTTTCTAATACTGGCGACGATTTGGACGTTATTGGCGTGGCTTTTGATGCCGGAATGGCCTGCGTACATGTGCTTTTTATCCGTCAGGGTAAAGTGCTTGGCAGTCGCAGCTATTTCCCGAAAGTGCCGGGCGGCACCGAGCTTGGCGAAGTCGTGGAGACCTTTGTTGGCCAGTTCTATTTGCAGGGTAGCCAGATGCGTACCTTGCCGGGTGAAATTTTGCTCGATTTCAACTTGAGCGATAAAACGCTCCTGAGCGACTCGCTTTCCGAACTCGCAGGCCGACGGGTGAATGTGCAAACCAAACCGCGCGGCGATCGTGCGCGTTACCTTAAGCTGGCGCGTACCAACGCCGCCACGGCGCTGGCAACCAAACTTTCTCAGCAGTCTACGGTTCACCAGCGGCTTGCTGCGCTGGCCAGCGTGCTGGAGTTGCCGGAAGTGAAGCGTATGGAGTGTTTCGATATCAGCCACACGATGGGGGAGCAAACGGTGGCCTCATGCGTGGTATTTGATGCCAATGGCCCGTTGCGGGCGGAGTATCGACGTTACAACATTAGCGGAATCACGCCGGGTGATGATTACGCGGCGATGAATCAGGTGCTGCGTCGCCGCTACGGTAAAGCGATCGAAGAGAGCAAAATCCCTGATGTGATCCTTATTGATGGTGGTAAAGGGCAGTTAGGGCAGGCGAAAGCCGTTTTTGCCGAACTGGATGTGGCGTGGGATAAAAATAAACCTTTGCTGCTGGGTGTAGCGAAAGGCGCCGATCGCAAAGCCGGTCTGGAAACGTTGTTCTTTGAGCCGGAAGGTGAGGGGTTTAGCCTGCCGCCGGATTCACCTGCGCTGCATGTTATCCAGCATATTCGCGATGAGTCACACGATCATGCCATCAGCGGACACCGCAAAAAACGCGCGAAGGTGAAAA
Organism: Kosakonia pseudosacchari; assembly: GCF_015167415.1. Lineage (NCBI taxonomy): Bacteria > Pseudomonadati > Pseudomonadota > Gammaproteobacteria > Enterobacterales > Enterobacteriaceae > Kosakonia > Kosakonia pseudosacchari. Next base: position 2,945,199 of record NZ_CP063425.1, on the reverse strand, counting down.
ACACCAGTTCCCTGGAAACCATTGAAGGCGTCGGGCCAAAGCGACGTCAGATGTTGTTAAAGTACATGGGCGGTTTACAAGGTTTACTCAATGCAAGTATTGATGAAATCTCAAAAGTGCCGGGCATCTCGCAAGGACTGGCAGAAAAGATCTACTACTCGTTGAAACATTAAGGGCTCTGTAGCACCATAGAGCGAATATTTACGGACAACAGACAGTTAACGCCACTATGCGATTTAATATCCCTACGTTGCTCACCCTATTTCGCGTCATCCTGATCCCGTTTTTTGTGCTGGCGTTTTATCTTCCCTTTCCGTGGGCGCCGTTTGTTTGTGCGCTGATTTTCTGTTGTGCTGCGGTGACCGACTGGTTTGACGGTTTTCTGGCGCGTCGCTGGAATCAAAGTACCCGTTTTGGTGCCTTTCTTGATCCTGTTGCTGATAAAGTGCTGGTCGCGATTGCGATGGTGCTGGTTGCAGAACACTACCACAGCTGGTGGGTGACGCTGCCTGCGGCAACGATGATCGCGCGCGAGATCATTATTTCTGCGCTGCGTGAATGGATGGCGGAAATGGGTAAGCGCAGCCGCGTGGCCGTTTCGTGGATTGGTAAAGTCAAAACCACGTCGCAGATGGTTGCGCTGGTATGGCTCCTCTGGCGTCCGAATATCTGGGTTGAATATGCCGGAATCGCGCTGTTTTTCGTTGCCGCAGTGTTAACGCTGTGGTCAATGCTGCAATATCTCAACGCTGCGCGTGGCGATCTGCTTGAACCGTGATCGTTTCGTCGCAATTTTCAGCAAACGATCCGGGTTTTGAAAAATATCGTTGACTCAGTGCGTCAGGTAAGTAGAATGCAACGCATCGGAAGGCGGCGTAGCTCGCCAGATGATTGTAAAATCAAGACATTACAACAAATCTTGATTATGCGGGAATAGCTCAGTTGGTAGAGCACGACCTTGCCAAGGTCGGGGTCGCGAGTTCGAGTCTCGTTTCCCGCTCCAGTTTAATGCATCGGCTATATTAGCGGGTGCGGGTTGAAAAACCTGTAGTATTCAGGCGCGTTAGCAAAGCGGTTATGTAGCGGATTGCAAATCCGTCTAGTCCGGTTCGACTCCGGAACGCGCCTCCAATTTCCTTCCCGAGCCCGGATGGTGGAATCGGTAGACACAAGGGATTTAAAATCCCTCGGCGTTCGCGCTGTGCGGGTTCAAGTCCCGCTCCGGGTACCATGGGAAAACAAGAATAAAATCAATGATAAGCAGTGTCGTGAAACCGCCCTCCAAGGCGGTTTTTTTATGCCTGTTTTTCGCCCTCGCCGTATTTCACCATTCGGTTTCGTCCTGTACGCCCTGTAAAAGAGGCATTAGTACACTCCAGTCATCGAAAAGACTGAAACCTTGCGCTTGTATCTCACCGTTGGCGATACGTTTTCATGCCCTGAAATTTCCCACTTTCATTTCGCGTTACTTTCGAAGCGGTAACCTGGTTCGTGAATTTGCTGGTGCGAGGAAGCTGCACCGTATTTGTACGACAGCAATTTTCTGCAAAAACGGCGTGGAGAACGAACCAGTGGCAGACCCATCAACGAGGGGGAAGAGCGGTGCGAGCACGTACATTGAACAGACTCACACCTGATGGCGGTGATTAACCGACTTCCGGCAATAGCCCGGCGACGATAGAGAACTGAATAACAATAATCGCGATACCGCAGGCAAAAATCAGACACAGCACCGGTTTGCCGCCGGGTACACGATAACCGCTTTGCGGATGATGCTTACGGCTTTGCCATGCCAGCATTGAAGGCAACAACAGCGCCAGCACGGAAAGCGCAACGCCGGCATAGCCCAACGCCATTACGAAGCCACGCGGATAAAATAGCGCGAACGCCAGCGGTGGCAGAAACGTGATAGCGCCTGTCTGTAAGCGCCCGACGACATTGTTGCGCCGCTGGAACAAATCGGCCAGGTAATCAAACAGACCGAGCGATACGCCGAGGAAAGAGGTTGCAAGCGCCAGGTCGGCAAACAGATGTACCGCTAACTCAACATGTGGCGACGCCACCACTTCACGTAATGCCTGCAACAGACCGTTAAGCCCGGCCTGGCTGGCCAGCAGCCCGATAAAAGTCGGGGAATCAATACTGCCAAGCGTCGCCAGTTGCCAGAAAATATAGGCCACCAGCGGGATGGCGCTGCCGGTAATAAACACGCCGCGCAGTTTACGAATATTTCCACCCATATAACTGACGATGCTTGGAACGCTGCCGTGAAAACCAAACGAGGTAAAAATGACCGGAATGGCAGACAGCGCCAGACCTTTTTCCAGCGGCATGGTCAGCAAATTAGCCTTATGGATATGTGGCATCAGCAGCGCCAGCATCACGACCAGGAACAAGAGCTTGGCGCTGAACAGAAAACGGTTAAACAGATCGACCAGGGAAGTCCCTGCACATACAACGCCACCGGCAACAAGGGTGAATAGCAACACACCCGTCGTGGGCGAAAGCGAAATGTTAAGCCACGCGCTGATGCTTGCGGCCAGCAATTCACCTGCGCCGCTGATATATGCTGCCGTCAGCGCATACATCAAAAACATCATGCTAAAGCCTGTCACCCACTGACCATACTTCCCCAGATAACGCCGGGCGAGCGATCCAAGCCCGGTATCTGCCGGAACATGCTGATAAACCTCCAGCAGCAGAAGGGCGGTGTAACACATCACTGCCCATAAAGTGAAAAGCAAAACAAAAGTGGTTGCAAAACCTACGCCTGCCGCAGCCAGCGGCATTGCCAGCATTCCTGCACCGATGGTTGTTCCGGCGACGATAAAAACACTACCAAGTGTTCGATTCTTCACGCTTTCCTCTGTAATAAAACGCACTGCCAGCTCAAGATGCGGCGCAGAGTAAGACAATTCAGTGATTTCGTCAAACAACCGTTACATGCACTGTATTTATTTCTTTACGATGTTTTTTTAGGGCGCCTGCACAGAGAAATTGTCGGTTTTGCCTACTTCATCAGGAGGATGTTTTTAGGCCACAATCCCATGTAACTTAAAAAATATTATAAAGTTTCAAAAATATTGAGGGTTGGCAATGCCGGGTACTAATCCCTTTACAGCACGATGGTCACGCAGCGGCAACCTTCTTTGTCACGGTCACTGGGAAATTAGCTGGCAAGGGGCAGAGATAACATTGCCAGAGTCTCGCCAGGAAAAAGATATGGGGACGTGGGCAATCTATTCGATCATTGACCCGGATGATGAAACCTTCGCTCAGGGCTTGCCGGAAGATGAGTGGATTATTCACAACGTCGACTGGCTGACCGATCTGTTTTACGCAAACGGCATCCCGCTGGAAACGGTAAATTATCGCTACTTCTACCATGCCGTGAATAAGCAGGACTGGCGTTGTACCAGCTGTGCCGGATGCATGTAAACCTGTTTTAGCGCAACGTCCGCTGCAAATGTTGAGTTTATGATGCATCTTTTTCGGGGAGGAACTATGACATCCATTCACGGCCATGAAGTGTTGAATATGATGATTGAAACAGGCGAGCGTTATTCAAACGAGAGTCTGACGGCGGCAATTATTCATCGGTTTGGCGAAGCAGCGCGTTTTCATACCTGCTCAGCGGAAGGAATGACGGCGGCTGAGCTGGTCGCGTTTCTGGCGTCTCGCGGAAAGTTTATTCCGGCGGAAGAGGGGTTTTCTACTCACGAAAGTAAAATCTGCAGGCATTAATAAAAAGGCGGTAAAGAATCTTCTTTACCGCCCGTAATATTAGTTTTGTGTGTCCAGTGTCGCCAGTTCTTTATCGATGAAATAGAGACCTTCACCGCTTTTACCGGCCAGTGTTAATTTATCAATCACTGATTTAAACAGTTTTTCTTCTTCATGCTGTTCCGCCACATACCATTGCAGGAAATTAAACGTTGGATAATCCTGCGTGGTCATCGCCACATGCGCCAGTTCGTTAATTTTCTGGGTAATCAGTTGCTCATGTTCGTACGTTGCACGGAACAGAACATCGAGCGAAGCATAATCCGCCACCGGCGATTCAATGGTATTGATACGTGGCAGGCTGCCGGTGTCAGTCAGGTAATCAAACAGACGCTGCATATGCGTCATCTCTTCCTGCGCGTGGCGGCGCAGAAACGCGGCAGCACCTTCAAAACTATGGTAGCTGCACCAGGCGCTCATCTGCTGATAAAGCAGAGAAGAAAACAGTTCCAGATTCATTTGTTCATTTAATTTTTCGATCATCTCTGCTTTTAACATGGCGCGGCTCCATCAATATAATTATCAGGCGAAAGGAGCGCTCACTATAATTTGTTATTTAATTATTTGCAAAAGGTAAAATAAAAAATAAATGTATTAAGAAGAGAATGAGAATAACACGCATTGCCGGAGATTAATTAAATAAATGAGAATTGTTTTTATTTTTAATAAAAAGATAAGCCAGTAAAATTATACTGGCTTAAGAATTTACCAGGTCGGTTTGGTTTGCGTAAAAGCCACGCCACGGCACTGGTACTGAATAGTTACTTTGGTATTCATACAGACCGAGCCGCTAATCAGGCTACAGGTTTGCACCGGCTGACCGTAAGGCACTGCGGTAGCGTAACCCATCTGCTGACACTGTTTATTAGCTGTTCCCTGCGCGGTGTAGGTGTCGTATTTTGCAGTTTGCATCATCGACTGGTTATAGCTCAGGCGTACCAGACCGCTGATGGTATCCACACTACTGACTTCCGCTTGTTTCGTCATCGTGCATCCCGCGAGCAGGAGCAGCGAGGCGGCTACAACTATTCTCTTCATGAAATCACTCTGTTTCATTTTGGCATGATCTCATCTTATCGCGTTGATTTGCAGGCAATCGACAGAATAACCCGCCGAACAGCCTCTACTAATCGCGACGGCACTGCGCGAAGAGTAAAAACTGTGAGCCCGCTTCTGATTTTTAAAACCATTTTTCATTAAATTTGAAAGTATGTTTGTCAGGTAGTAAGGTTTACCCAACCTTTGCTATCCGAAGCATGTCACAGGAGATCTGAAATGAAAATTGCACTGATGATGGAAAACAGCCAGGCGGCGAAAAACGCCATCATCCTCAAAGAGCTGAAGACGGTTGCCGATGAGAAAGATTTCCCGGTATTTAACGTCGGGATGAGCGATGAGAACGACCACCATCTGACCTATATCCACCTTGGTATTATGGCCAGTATTTTGCTGAATGCCAAAGCTGTGGATTTCGTGGTAACCGGCTGTGGCACTGGCCAGGGCGCGCTGATGTCACTGAATATCCACCCGGGTGTGGTGTGCGGTTACTGTATCGATCCGGCGGATGCTTTCCTGTTCGCGCAGATCAACAACGGTAACGCACTGGCGCTCCCGTTCGCGAAAGGTTTTGGCTGGGGTGCAGAACTGAACGTGCGCTTTATCTTTGAAAAAGCCTTTACTGGTCGCAAAGGGGAAGGGTATCCGCCGGAGCGCAAAGAACCGCAGGTGCGCAATGCCGGGATTCTGAACCAGGTCAAAGCGGCAGTGGTAAAAGAGAACTATCTCGATACGCTGCGTGCTATCGACCGTGAGCTGGTGAAAACCGCCGTTTCTGGTGAACGTTTCCAGAAGTGCTTCTTTGAAAACTGCCAGAATAAAGAGATTGAAGCCTTCGTTCGCGAAGTCCTTGCCTGATAATAAAAAGCCGCAACGTCTGTTGCGGCTTTTTTCTTTTTCCGTTCCTGCATCAGGCTTTCTGTTTACGTGATACGGCGCTACCCGCATCCTTTGTTAGCCGCAGCGTATCAATCATGCCCACCAGGCAAATCAGGGCAATAAAAACGAACGCCAGTCGAAAGTTGATCCCCTCAATGGCGGTGAGATGTAACCACCTGCTGACATGCTCACCAATGCGAATACCAATTGCGCCCAGCGTAATACCTAAGCCCACCGCTAATTGTGTTGCCGTGCTGAATAACGTGTTGGCATAACTCATTTGCGGCGACGGTACATCGGCAAACGCCAGCGTGCTGATGCCGGTGAACTGCACCGAACGGAATACGCCGCCGAGATAAAGGATCACAAATGTCAGCCACACCGGTGTGTGTGACGTCAATAATGCGCAGGCCAACAGCGCCAGCACATTGAGCGCGCCATTGATTAACAGTAGCTTTTTGAAACCCAGCCAGCGGATAAGCGGTGTGGTTGCCGGCTTGATGGAAAGATTCCCGGCAAACACCGCCAGCACTAACAACCCTGCATGGAACGGATCCATGCCGAATCCGACCTGAAACAGCAGCGGCAACAGAAACGGAACTGCACTGATGGAGGAGCGAAACAGTGAACCGCCGTACATGGTTACGCGAAATGTCGGCACTTTCATGGCGTCGAGGCGGATCATTGGCCATGTTGCGCGCTGGAAATGGCGCAGGGTAAAAGCAAGTGTTATCGCGCCGAGCGTCAGCAAACCTAACGTTAGTGCGCCTTGCGGATGTTCAGAACCCAGTGCCTCCATGGCGTACACCAGGCTTATCATCGCCACAGACGTGGCAATAAAACCCGGCAAGTCGAATGGACGGCGTTCCTCCTCACGGATATTGGGGATAATGCGTAATGCCAGCGCAATCGCCAGCAGGCCCAGCGGCACATTAATAAAGAAGATCCAGCGCCAGTCGGCATAGTGGGTAATAAAACCGCCGAGCGGCGGACCGATAATGGGGGCGACCAGCGCGGGCCAGGTCAGCGTGGCAATAGCGGTAATGAGCTGATGTTTCGGTGTGGTGCGCAACACCGCAAGGCGGCCGACCGGCACCATTAACGCACCGCCGATGCCCTGTAAAATGCGCATCGAGACAAACATATCAACGCTGGTTGAAAGCCCGCAAAGCACCGAGGCGAGGGTAAAAATAGCCAGCGCCAGCGAGAAGACATTGCGCGCGCCAAAGCGATCGGCAATCCAGCCGCTGGCGGGGATCAGCACGGCCAGCGTTATCAAATAGGCACTAATACCAATATTGAGCGCGACGGCTTCCACGCCAAAGGTTTTCGCCATATCCGGCAACGCCGTGGCGATTACCGTGCCGTCGATAAACTCCATAAAGAAAGCGCCGGCTACCAGTAGCGCAGCGGGAGAAAGACCTCCAGTCTTTCGCGAAAGGGTGCTTTCACGCATTGTGGGGCTGCCATTTGCAAAAATAATTGAGGATGCTAAAAAATATTTTAGCGCGCTAACTGCAGGATTTATAATTGGATTTTTAACAAAGCTACCGCATTTTTGATTTTTGAAACGTGATTTCCATCACATTGAACTTGCTTTTTGTGATTGAGGTCATATTATATGCGCATTGAGACGTAACACCTGCATAACAAATCGCCGGAGTAACAGATGAAACTGCGTAAAATCCTGAAGCATATGTTTGAAACCTATTGCAAGACTTTCAAAGACGTACCGCCAGGCGCGATGTTCTGATAATAAAAAACCTGCCGCGAGCAGGTTTTTTTATGCCCGCAACACAGTGGCAGATGGGACAAAACTACTCTTGCCAGACGTTTCCCGCTACTATGACGCCCTTTAGTAAAGGAGCTTCATATGTCGCAAAATCTTTCTGCTGACCAGGAACTGGTCTCTGATGTCGTAGCCTGTCAGCTGGTTATTAAACAAATCCTCGATGTTATTGACGTTATCGCGCCGGTTGAAGTGCGTGAGAAAATGGCGAACCAGTTAAAAAGCATCGATTTTTCCACCCATCCGGCAGCCGCCGATCCGGTGACGCGCCGCGCTATCCAAAAAGCCATTGCCTTGATTGAACTGAAATTCACCCCGCAGGGCGAAGCGCACTGATTTTATTCTTGCTGTTTTACGCCTGCCGGTCTGTGACGCAGCGGGGATTTTGAAACGTTGTTTTGATCAACAATAACGCCACTGAATTCAACCAACCTTGCACAAAAGGAGTCGGGAATGAAAAAAGTGGCGGTGTTGTTAGCGCCCGGTTTTGAAGAAGCGGAAGCGATTATCACCATTGATATTTTGCGCCGCTTGCAGATTGAGGTCGAAACGCTGGCTTGTGCGGAATCTCGCGCAGTGGTCAGTTATCACAATATCCCCATGGTGGCAGACAGCACGCTAGCCGAGCGGCAGCAGACGCTGTATGACGCCATCGTGCTGCCCGGCGGTCCGCAGGGCAGTGTCAACCTCGCCGCCAACCCGGCGGTGCTGCAATTTGTTGAACATCATGACGCGGCGGGCAAATTCATTTGCCCAATCTGTTCGGCCGCCGCGCGCGTGCTGGGCGCGAACGGCTTACTGAAAGGCCGCCGCTATGTTTGCTCCGGTGATTTATATGAAAACGTACGCGACGGCGAATATGTTGATGCGCCGGTCGTGGAAGATGGCAACCTGATCAGCGGCAAAGGTCTGGGGCTGGCTTTTGATTTTGCCTTAACGATAGCCGCGCGCCTGCAAGGGAACGAAACTGCGGCGCGAGATCACGCCGAGCATATCTACTATAGCTGGTGATTTTTCCGCCCGGATGCGCCCTGTATCCGGGCACAAGGATAAGCTGGCTGATGTTATGGATTATCCTGCTTTTACCCTTCTTATTTGTCAGACAAAATCGGCTGATTTTATGTGATAAATCGCTGAATTTATGTACGGAATTACTGTAATTCTGCCGTGTGATGCCGCTCTCCTATGGAGAATCAATTTCCCGCTAAAACTATTTTCAGCACAGAGCTCCAGAGGCGTATGGACTCTAATGCCTTGTTTTATGAACTTTTAAAAAAACTTATGAGTTGTTTTCCCTACATAAAAGAATGCTAAAGCTGGAGTTTACCATGCACAAATTCACTAAAGCGTTGGCGGCCATCGGCCTGGCTGCCGTTATGTCACAATCCGCTATCGCTGAAACCATGAAGCTCGGATTTCTGGTTAAACAGCCGGAAGAACCATGGTTCCAGACCGAGTGGCGGTTCGCCGACAAGGCAGGCAAAGATTTAGGTTTTGAAGTGATCAAAATCGCCGTTCCCGACGGTGAGAAAACCCTGAACGCCATTGATAGCCTGGCGGCCAGCGGCGCGAAAGGCTTTGTTATCTGTACGCCTGACCCGAAACTGGGGTCGGCAATTGTTGCTAAAGCCCGTGGCTACGACATGAAAGTCATCACTGTCGATGACCAGTTCGTCAATGCGAAAGGCGAGCCGATGACCTCTGTGCCGCTGGTCATGATGGCGGCAAGCGAGATCGGTGCACGCCAGGGGCAAGAGCTTTATAAAGAGATGCAAAAACGCGGCTGGGATGTGAAACAGACCGGCGTGATGGCGATTACCGCTAACGAGCTGGATACCGCTCGCCGCCGTACCACGGGCTCCATGGATGCGCTGAAAAAAGCCGGTTTCCCGGAAAAACAGATCTATCAGGTGCCGACAAAATCGAACGATATCCCCGGTGCGTTTGATGCCGGTAACTCCCTGCTGGTACAGCATCCGGAAGTGAAACACTGGCTGGTGCTGGGCATGAATGACAACACCGTGCTTGGCGGCGTGCGTGCCACGGAAGGGCAGGGCTTTAAAGCGGCGGACGTTATCGGTATCGGCATTAACGGCGTAGATGCAGTAAGCGAGCTGTCCAAAGCGCAGGCTACAGGCTTCTTCGGTTCCCTGCTGCCAAGCCCGGACGTTCATGGCTATAAAACCAGTGAGATGCTGTACAACTGGGTGACCAAAGGCGCAGAACCGCCAAAATTCACCGCCGTTACGGATGTGGTGTTGATCACCCGCGATAACTTCAAAGAAGAGCTGGCGAAAAAAGGACTGTAATTCTCTGTTGGTTGCGCTCCCCGCATAAGCGGGGAGCCAGACGTACAATGAACTGTTTTGCGGAGACGTTATGCAACAGTCTACTCCTTACCTCTCGTTTCGCGGCATCGGCAAGACATTCCCCGGTGTGAAAGCGCTCAGCGAGATCAGTTTTGATTGTTACGCCGGGCAGGTTCACGCCTTGATGGGCGAGAACGGTGCCGGTAAATCAACGCTACTTAAAATCCTCAGCGGCAACTACGCGCCGACAACCGGTACGCTGGCAATAAAAGGAGAAGAGGTCTCCTTTGCCGATACGACCGCCGCGCTCAATGCCGGGGTGGCCATTATTTACCAGGAGCTGCATCTGGTGCCGGAAATGACCGTCGCCGAGAACATCTACCTGGGCCAGTTGCCGCATAAAAGCGGCATTGTGAACCGCTCCCTGCTCAACTATGAAGCGGGTTTGCAGCTTCAACATCTGGGGCTGGATATCGACCCACAAACGCCGCTGAAATACCTCTCCATTGGTCAATGGCAGATGGTGGAAATTGCCAAGGCGCTGGCGCGTAACGCCAAAATTATCGCCTTCGATGAGCCAACCAGTTCCCTTTCTGCGCGTGAGATCGACAACCTGTTTCGCGTGATCCGCGAGCTGCGTAAAGAGGGGCGTGTCATCCTTTATGTCTCGCATCGCATGGAAGAGATATTTGCCCTCAGCGACGCCATTACGGTGTTCAAAGATGGTCGCTATGTGCGCACCTTTACTGATATGCAGCAGGTCAATCATGACCAGCTAGTGCAGGCGATGGTAGGGCGCGAGCTGGGCGATATTTACGGCTGGCAGCCGCGCGAATATGGCGAGCAACGTCTGCGCCTGGAGCAGGTGAAAGCGCCGGGCGTACGTACGCCGATTAGCCTGAGTGTACGCAGCGGGGAAATTGTCGGCCTGTTTGGGTTGGTCGGTGCCGGTCGCAGCGAGTTGATGAAAGGGCTGTTTGGCGGAACACAGATCACCGAAGGGCAGGTGTTTATCGATGGCGAGCAGGTCGATATTCACAAACCTGCTCACGCTATTCGTGCTGGCATGATGTTGTGCCCGGAGGATCGCAAAGCCGAAGGCATTATTCCGGTGCATTCGGTGCAGGAGAACATCAACATCAGCGCCCGGCGCAAATACATTCGCGCAGGGTGTCTCATCAATAATGGCTGGGAGAGCGAAAACGCCGAGCACCACATTCGCTCGCTCAATATCAAAACGCCGAGTGCGGATCAGCTGATTATGAATCTTTCCGGCGGTAACCAGCAGAAAGCCATTCTTGGCCGCTGGTTGTCGGAAGAGATGAAGGTGATCCTGCTTGATGAGCCTACGCGTGGGATTGACGTCGGGGCGAAACACGAAATCTACAACGTGATTTATGCGCTGGCGGCACGTGGTGTGGCGGTGCTGTTTGCTTCCAGTGATTTGCCGGAAGTCCTCGGCGTCGCCGACCGTATTGTGGTGATGCGTGAAGGCGAAATAGCCGGTGAGTTGTTACACGGTCAGGGCGATGAACAGCAGGCGCTGAGCCTTGCGATGCCGAAAGTGAGTCAGGCTGTCGCCTGAGTGAGGAGAATACGATGTCATCTTTAACTACGTCCCGCGCGCCGAAGTCGGCGTTCAGCTTCGGGCGCATCTGGGATCAGTTCGGCATGCTGGTGGTGTTCGCCGTCCTGTTCATTGGTTGCGCTGTTTTCGTGCCGAACTTTGCCTCTTTCGTCAATATGAAAGGGCTGGGGCTGGCGATCTCCATGTCCGGCATGGTGGCCTGCGGCATGCTTTTTTGCCTGGCCTCCGGCGATTTCGACCTCTCTGTGGCGTCTGTGATTGCCTGCGCCGGGGTGACCACGGCGGTGGTGATCAACCTCAGCGAAAGCCTGTGGATCGGGGTATTTGCCGGGTTACTGCTCGGCGTGGTGAGCGGCTTTATTAACGGCTTTGTCATTGCACGTTTGAAAATCAACGCCCTGATCACCACGCTTGCGACCATGCAGATCGTGCGCGGTTTGGCCTATATCATCTCTGATGGTAAAGCGGTGGGGATCGAAGATGAGCGCTTCTTCACACTCGGTTATGCCAACTGGCTTGGCCTGCCTGCGCCTATCTGGCTGACGGTCGGCTGCCTGATTATTTTTGGCTTCCTGCTTAATAAAACCACCTTTGGTCGCAATACGCTGGCGATTGGCGGTAACGAAGAGGCGGCGAGGCTGGCGGGTGTGCCGGTAGTCAGAACCAAGATTATTATCTTTGTGCTCTCAGGCCTTGTGTCAGCGGCGGCGGGGATTATTCTTGCTTCACGTATGACCAGCGGCCAGCCAATGACCTCGATCGGTTATGAGCTGATTGTCATTTCAGCCTGTGTGCTGGGTGGCGTGTCGCTGAAGGGTGGCATCGGTAAAATTTCCTACGTTGTGGCCGGGATTTTGATTCTGGGGACCGTGGAAAACGCCATGAACCTGCTGAATATCTCTCCCTTCTCGCAATACGTTGTGCGCGGCTTGATCTTGCTGGCGGCGGTGATTTTCGACCGCTACAAACAAAAGGCCAAACGCACGGTTTGATGCTTTTTGCTTAAATTTTGCACACAACCTTATAGTGTAACTCCAGACCTTACCAGCCGCTAATCCGGCTGGTAAGTCATGTTAAAAATGGCGAGCAGCGTCACACTGTCTATACTTACATGGCTAATGATAATGAGACGTTAATGAAAAACGGCTCTCATCTGACACTGTAAGGAGGAAACCAGGGTGGAAGACGCACTAGCTATACCGCCTCTCATTTCCGGAAATTTTGCCTTTTTTTTCGATTTGGATGGCACCCTTGCGGATATCAAACCGCACCCGGATGATGTTTTTATCCCTGAAGATGTGCTGACCAGACTTTCATTGCTTGCTGAGCTAAATGACAGGGCGTTGGCATTGATTTCAGGGCGTTCAATTGCTGAGCTGGAACAGCTCGCCAAACCGTATCGTTTCCCGCTGGCCGGGGTACATGGGGCGGAGCGCCGCGATATCAATGGTCGAACCGAACGAATGACTTTACCGGAAGCGGTTTTGCAACCGCTGGAACGTGAACTCCGGCATGGTATTGCGCCGCTAACCGGCGTGGAACTTGAAACCAAAGGGATGGCATTTGCACTGCATTATCGCCAGGCGCCGCAGCATGAAGAGGCGGTTTTTGCCCTGGCAAAAACACTTGTCAAACACTACCCGCAGCTGGCAATGCAGCCGGGAAAATGTGTGGTCGAGCTGAAACCCTCTGGCATTCATAAAGGCGCCGCTATTGACGCGTTTATGCAAACGCCACCCTTTCTCGGCAAGAAACCGGTGTTTCTTGGCGACGATCTGACTGACGAACATGGGTTTAAAGCCGTTAACAAACTTGGCGGTATATCGATAAAAGTCGGCCCGGGCGCAACACAGGCAAAGTGGCGTCTGGCTGGCGTGAATGATGTCTATCAATGGCTTGAAAAACTTGTCGACCATCAACAACAAGAACAACGGGCGCTAACAAACAGGAGAGATGGCTATGAGTCGCTTAGTCGTAGTATCTAATCGTATTGCTCCGCCTGACGATAAAAAATCCAGCGCTGGCGGGCTGGCTGTAGGGATCCTTGGGGCGCTAAAAGCGACCGGTGGGCTGTGGTTTGGCTGGAGCGGGGAGATCGGGGACGAGGATCAACCGCTAAAAAAGGTCACCAAAGGGAATATAACCTGGGCCTCTTTTAACCTCAGCGAAGATCATTACGAGCAGTATTATTCGCAATTTTCTAACGCGGTGCTGTGGCCCGCTTTCCACTATCGTCTGGACCTGGTGAAGTTCCAGCGCGAGGCCTGGGAGGGTTACCAGGATGTCAACGCGCTGCTGGCAGATAAGCTGTTGCCGCTGATAAAAGACGACGATATTTTGTGGATCCATGATTACCACCTGTTGCCGTTCGCCAGCGAGCTGCGTAAGCGCGGCGTCAATAACCAGATCGGCTTCTTCCTGCATATTCCTTTCCCGACCCCGGAAATTTTCAACGCCTTGCCGCCGCACGCCGAGTTGCTTGAGCAGCTGTGTGATTACGACCTGCTGGGCTTCCAGACGGAAAGCGATCGTCTGGCCTTCCTTGATAGCTTGTCGATGCAAACAAGGCTCACTACGCGTGGTGGCAAAGAGCATATTGCCTGGGGCAAAAATTTCCGCACCGAAGTCTACCCCATCGGTATTGAGCCGCAAGAAATCGCGCAACAAGCCGCAGGGCCGCTGCCGCCTAAGCTGGCGCAGTTGAAAAATGAACTGAAGAATGTGAAAAACATTTTCTCGGTAGAGCGTCTGGATTACTCCAAAGGCTTGCCGGAACGCTTCCTGGCGTATGAAACGCTGCTTGAGAAGTTCCCTCAGCACCACGGTAAGATCCGTTATACGCAGATAGCGCCCACCTCGCGTGGCGAAGTGCAGGCCTACCAGGATATTCGTCATCAACTGGAAACTGAAGCCGGTCGTATTAACGGTAAATACGGTCAGCTCGGCTGGACGCCGCTGTATTACCTCAACCAGCATTTTGACCGTAAAGTATTGATGAAGGTGTTCCGCTATGCGGAAGTCGGGCTGGTGACGCCGCTGCGTGACGGGATGAACCTGGTGGCGAAAGAGTATGTGGCAGCCCAGGATCCCGAAAACCCCGGGGTGTTAATTCTTTCGCAGTTTGCCGGTGCGGCGAACGAGCTGACATCGGCGCTGATCGTTAACCCTTACGATCGCGATGATGTCGCGGCGGCGATGGACAAGGCATTAAGGATGCCGCTGGCGGAGCGTATTTCGCGTCATGCGGAGATGCTCAACGTCATCAAGGAGAATGATATCCATCGCTGGCAGCAGAGGTTTATCAGCGATTTAAAGCGCATCACGCCACGTAGCGCACAAAGCCAGCTACAAAACAAAGTGGCGACCTTTCAAAAGCTAGCCTGAGGTAACGAACGCTCCCGCTCTGGCGGGGGCGTTTTACGCGCTTAACGGCACTAACAGCACATCAACTTCACTGGCCTGGACAATGCTTTTCGCCGAGCAGACAGCGCGCGAGAAGAACGTCTGATTGTGATTACCACACACCACTAAATCGACATCCTGGGTGCGGCAAGTATGCAGGATATGCTTACTCAGTTCGCCAGAGGCGATCAGCGCCTGTTCGATGGGATAATTCGCGTTGCGCACCAGCTCATCCAAAAACTGTTGCGTCTCTTCCTGCAACACCTCACGGACATTTTCCATCATCGGTGCGGCAAGCTGGTTATACAGTTCCGGGTCAGCGGCTAAGGTAATCAATGTGATACGGGCACTGGAAGGGCGGGCGATATCAACCGCTTTTGCCAGCAACTGTTGGCTCTCTGGCGTAACGGCTACGGCGACCAAAAGATGTGCATAAGCCATTTTTACTCCCCGATTGAATCAAATTTTTTTCACCATTACTCCGATTCTTAAACCAGTGCAACCTGTGAATATGGCAGGGATGTGAAGGTTATCATAAATATTCATTAATTATTCTTACGTAACGATATGGTCGCGCTTTAATCACCTTAACCGATTTTAAAAGCTTAACTAAAATTAAGAGAATTTATGATCGAATTGTTAAATTATCAATCATAATGATTAACAAAAGTGCAATGGTTACTTCGGGTGATTAATTAAGATCGCTTAAAGCATAATTTATTGTTTTATATAACTTTTTATATTTGTTTCTTAAATAGATACATATTGTCAAATGTAAATAGGGCAGCATCCTAATCCTCCGACCAGTTAGCGTGGGTAAGAGCGCGTTTTGCATGCCTATTCGGACAATTGGAATAGAAAAGGGGGGTGATCGAGCAAAAAAACATCAATTCACAAGCGAGACTGATAGATTTATTGTCAATATTCGCGTAAATTATGTGACGTGGATCACAAAAATTTCAAATTTCCGCACTGGTCAGATTGTATGTGGCAGCACCTACGAGTACAGTTGCGTCGAATTAGGAAAAATCTTAGTTCTTTGTAAGAAATGATTAAGAACGTTGTAAGGCAATTAACATTTGAGCGAAGCGCCTTATCGCAAGATCCTAGTCAGTTATGCATTTAGCCTTTTCTTTTTTATACCGGGTTTTTCCCGGCGACATCACGGGGTGCGGCTCAGCCGCATAAGATACAAGTTGGTTATTCGGGATGGGAAAAATGCATACATCCGAGTTGCTGAAACATGTTTATGACATTAATTTGTCGTATTTACTTCTTGCTCAGCGTTTGATCAGCCAGGACAAAGCGTCCGCCATGTTCCGTCTTGGTATTAATGAAGAGATGGCGACCACACTGGTTGAGTTAACCCTTCCGCAAATGGTGAAGTTGGCTGAAACCAATCAGCTGATTTGCCAGTTCCGTTTTGACAATCATCAGACCATCACTCGTCTGACCCAAGAGTCACGCGTGGACGATTTACAGCAAGTTCACACCGGGATTTTACTTTCAACCCGCCTGCTGAATGAGTCTTCACAGACTGGCGACGCGGCCCGGAAGAAAAGGGCATAACGATGAGCGAAAAAAGCATTGTTCAGGAAGCACGCGATATTCAGTTAGCAATGGAACTGATTACGCTGGGTGCGCGTTTACAAATGTTGGAGAGTGAGACGCAGCTTAGCCGCGGTCGTCTTATCAAACTCTACAAAGAGTTGCGTGGTAGCCCGCCGCCGAAAGGTATGCTGCCATTCTCCACCGACTGGTTTATGACCTGGGAACAAAACATCCACGCGTCTATGTTCTGTAACGCATGGCAATTTTTGTTAAAAACAGGCCTTTGCAGTGGCGTTGACGCAGTCATCAAAGCATACCGACTTTACCTCGAACAATGCCCTCATGCTGAGGAAGGACCGCTACTGGCGCTGACCCGCGCCTGGACGCTGGTTCGTTTCGTGGAAAGCGGAATGCTGGAGTTGTCTCGCTGCAATTGCTGTGGTGGTAATTTTATTACGCACGCACATCAGCCTGTTGGTAGCTTTGCCTGCAGTTTATGCCAGCCGCCGTCTCGCGCGGTAAAAAGACGTAAACTTTCCCAGGAAGCTGCCGATATTATTCCACAACTGCTGGATGAACAGATCGATCAGGCTGTTTAACCGAATACAGGTGGAAACACTCCAGCAGCGGTGCAGTTATGCCGCTGCTTTTTTTTGCCTGTCACTCGCGTTAACCCTTTGAAATGTTTATCCCGAGCCTTAGTCATTAGCAGAAGGATGATGTCGTGCTTATCGTATTAGGTTACCTGGTTGTTCTTGGTGCAGTTTTAGGCGGTTATATGATGACCGGCGGTCACCTTGGGGCACTGTATCAACCCTCTGAACTGATTATCATCGGCGGGGCAGGTGTGGGTGCATTCATCGTGGGCAACAATGGGAAAGCTATCAAAGGCACCATGAAAGCGTTGCCGCTGCTGTTTCGCCGTTCTAAATACACCAAAAGTATGTATATGGACTTGCTGGCGCTGCTGTATCGCCTGATGGCGAAATCACGCCAGCAAGGGATGTTCTCGCTGGAACGGGATATCGAAAACCCGAAAGAGAGCGAGATTTTCGCCAGCTACCCGCGCATTCTCGCGGATGCGACGATGCTTGAATTTATCGTGGATTATCTGCGTCTTATCATCAGCGGCAACATGAACACCTTCGAGATTGAAGCGCTGATGGATGAAGAAATTGAAACCCACGAAAGTGAAGCGGAAGTGCCAGCCAACGCCCTCGCGGCGGTCGGTGACTCCCTGCCGGCGTTCGGTATCGTGGCGGCGGTAATGGGGGTGGTACATGCGCTGGCCTCGGCGGATCGTCCGGCGGCGGAGTTGGGTGCGCTGATTGCGCATGCGATGGTGGGAACTTTCCTCGGTATCTTGTTGGCATATGGTTTTATCTCTCCGCTGGCAAGCGTACTTCGCCAGAAGAGTGCGGAAACTGCCAAAATGATGCAGTGCGTGAAGATAACCCTGCTGTCGAACCTGAACGGTTACGCACCGCCAATCGCGGTTGAGTTTGGTCGTAAAACACTGTACTCCAGCGAGCGCCCGTCGTTTATCGAACTGGACGAACATGTTCGTGCGGTCAGAAACCCTAACCAACAGACGACGACTGAGGACGCATGAAAAACCAGTCCCATCCGATCGTCGTAGTTAGACGAAAAAAACATAAAGGCCATGGCGGCGGCGGACACGGCTCCTGGAAAATTGCCTATGCCGACTTTATGACGGCGATGATGGCGTTTTTCCTGGTGATGTGGCTTATCTCCATCTCCAGCCCGAAAGAGCTTATCCAGATTGCGGAGTATTTCCGCACGCCGCTGGCAACTGCGGTCACGGGTGGGCCGAGAATTTCGAATAGCGACAGCCCCATTCCGGGCGGTGGCGATGACTACACACAGCAACAGGGCGAAGTACAAAAACAGCCCAATATTGACGACCTGAAAAAACGCATGGAGCAGTCGCGCTTGAGTAAATTGCGCGGCGATCTGGACCAGTTAATTGAAGCCGATCCCAAATTGCGCGCCTTGCGCCCGCATTTGAAAATCGACCTGGTACAGGAAGGGTTGCGCATACAGATTATCGATAGCCAGAACCGGCCGATGTTTAAAACCGGCAGCGCGGAAGTCGAACCTTATATGCGCGATATTTTACGGGCGATTGCGCCAGTACTGAATGGTATCCCGAACAAAGTGAGCCTCTCCGGTCACACCGACGATGCCCCTTACGCTAACGGCGATAAAGGGTACAGCAACTGGGAGCTTTCCGCCGATCGCGCTAACGCGTCGCGCCGTGAGCTGGTTGCCGGTGGCCTGGATGATGGCAAGGTGATGCGCGTTGTTGGCATGGCGGCAACCATGCGCCTGGTCGACCGCGGCCCGGATGAAGCCATCAACCGCCGAATTAGTCTTTTGGTGCTGAACAAACAAGCAGAAGCGGCCATTCTGCATGAGAACGCCGAAAGTCAGAGTGCGCCAATAAGCGCGATTACACAGCCAGAGCCAGCGGCAGCGGCAGCACCCGCGCCAGCAGCCTCGTCTCCGGCAGCAGTTCCTACGTCGCCACAAGCCAATCCGAGGTGATAGCGTGAGCATGGATATTAGTGATTTTTACCAGACATTCTTTGATGAGGCCGACGAACTGTTGGCCGATATGGAACAACATTTATTGGACCTGGTGCCGGAAGCGCCGGATTCAGAACAGCTCAACGCCATCTTCCGTGCTGCACACTCTATTAAAGGCGGCGCGGGTACATTTGGCTTTACCATCTTGCAGGAAACAACCCACCTGATGGAGAACCTGCTTGATGAGGCTCGGCGTGGCGAGATGCAGCTCAACACCGACATTATCAACCTGTTTTTGGAAACCAAAGATATTATGCAGGAACAGCTCGATGCCTATAAAAGCTCGTCAGAGCCAGATGCCGCAAGCTTCGAATACATCTGCAATGCCCTGCGCCAGCTGGCGCTGGAAGCAAAAGGAGAGGTCGTTCCTGCCGCTGCGAATGGGGCAAAACTCTCTGTTGTAGAGACCGCACTGGCAGCTGATGTGACAGCGCCCGCCGCTGAAAACGACGGCAAACTGCGAATTGTCCTTTCTCGCCTGAAAGAGAGCGAAGTTGACTTACTCGAAGAAGAGCTGGGCAACCTCGGCACGCTGAGCGATGTCGTGAAGGGGAAAGATACCCTGAGCGTGACTATCGACGGCGGCGTGAGCGAAGACGACATTATCGCGGTGCTGTGCTTTGTTATCGAAGCGGATCAAATCGCTTTCGAAAAAGCGGCTCCAGCGCCCGCGGCAACAGACGCTGTGGTTGAAGCCCCGGCTGAAGTGGCTGAAGCGCCGGCAGCAGCGGCTGTCCCGGCGGTGCAGGCGGCTGCGGCACCTGCGCTGAAAGCGGTGGCGAAAGAGCAACCGGCAGGCCGTGAAAAACCGGCAGCCCGCGCCAGTGAATCGACCAGTATCCGTGTTGCGGTTGAAAAAGTTGACCAGTTGATCAACCTGGTAGGCGAACTGGTTATCACCCAGTCCATGCTGGCGCAGCGCTCTAACGAACTGGATCCGGTGACGCACGGTGACCTGATAACCAGTATGAGCCAGTTGCAACGTAACGCCCGCGACCTGCAGGAATCGGTGATGTCCATCCGTATGATGCCGATGGAATACGTCTTCAGCCGTTTCCCGCGCCTGGTTCGCGATCTGGCGAGCAAGCTGGATAAACAAGTGGAACTGACGCTGCAGGGCAGCTCGACCGAACTTGATAAGAGCTTGATCGAACGCATTATTGACCCGTTAACGCACCTGGTGCGTAACAGCCTCGACCACGGTATCGAAACGCCGGAAAAACGTGTGGAAGCAGGGAAGTCGCCTATCGGCAACCTGATCCTTTCGGCGGAACACCAGGGCGGGAACATCTGTATTGAAGTGACTGACGATGGTGCCGGCCTGAACCGTGAACGTATCCTGGCGAAAGCGATTTCGCAGGGGATGGCCGTGAACGAGAACATGACCGATGAAGAAGTGGGCATGCTGATTTTCGCGCCGGGCTTCTCCACCGCAGAGCAGGTGACCGACGTTTCCGGCCGTGGCGTGGGGATGGACGTGGTGAAACGTAACATCCAGGAGATGGGCGGCCACGTTGAAATCAAATCGAAGCAGGGCACCGGCACGACCATTCGTATCCTGCTGCCGCTGACGCTGGCGATCCTCGACGGCATGTCAGTAAAAGTGAACAACGAAGTCTTTATCCTGCCGTTGAACGCGGTAATGGAATCGCTGCAACCGCGTGAAGAAGATCTGCATCCGCTGGCTGGTGGTGAGCGCGTGCTGGAAGTGCGCGGTGAATACCTGCCGCTGGTTGAACTGTGGAAAGTCTTTGACGTTATGGGCGCGAAAACCGAGGCCACGCAGGGGATTGTCGTTATCCTGCAAAGCGCGGGTCGTCGCTATGCATTGCTGGTTGATCAACTGATTGGTCAGCATCAAGTGGTGGTGAAAAACCTGGAAAGCAACTATCGCAAAGTGCCGGGCATTTCTGCTGCCACTATCCTTGGGGATGGTAGCGTTGCGCTGATTGTTGACGTATCAGCGTTGCAGGGATTGAATCGTGAACATCGTATGGCGCACACAGCCGCCTGATTTAGTTAAGAAGGTATAAAACATGACCGGTATGAGTAATGTAGCAAAACTGGCGGGCGAGCCATCAGGTCAGGAGTTCCTGGTTTTCACTCTGGGCGATGAAGAATACGGAATCGATATTCTCAAAGTGCAGGAAATTCGTGGCTATGATCAGGTGACCCGAATCGCCAATACCCCAGACTTTATCAAAGGCGTCACCAACCTTCGCGGTGTGATTGTGCCGATTGTCGACCTGCGCGTGAAGTTCAGCCAGGGCGATGTCGAGTATGATGACAACACGGTTGTCATCGTGCTGAATCTCGGTCAGCGCGTGGTGGGCATTGTGGTTGATGGTGTTTCCGACGTCCTGTCGCTGGCATCTGACCAGATCCGCCCGGCACCGGAATTCGCGGTAACGCTGTCGACCGAATACCTGACCGGCCTCGGCGCGCTCGGCGACCGTATGCTGATTCTGGTAAACATTGAAAAACTGCTCAACAGCGAAGAAATGGCGTTGCTGGATATTGCTGCCACGCACGTAGCGTAATAATTACGCAAATCGATTAATAATAAAGGCAGGTGAAGTTACTTCATCTGCCTTTATTTTTGCCCATTTTCTTGTCGCTATAATATATATGCTTCACACCTGCTTAATTTCTACTTCATAAATTCTGCTTACTTTTCTTTACGACTCGTCACATATTGTGATGCTCATCACAAATTAAGGTATATATCTTTCAGAAAATTAATGAGTTAACCGTTTTTTATTCGTTAACTAAATGATTTACAGAGATAAAATTATTACCAGGTTATGGGGTGCGCGCCGTTACGTTTAAGTGGTTGAAGCGCGAAGCGTAAACTAAATTTCTGTTATTCCTGCTTTAATCGGTTGCGTGTTTTTCTTATTTCGATGGCTAATTCGTTGCGCGGTGAAATAAACAGCACGCGGTATTTTCGGAGGTGGAAACATGAACAGAAAATTACTTTATGTGCTGGTAAGTGGTGCGCTGGTGATGGTCGGGCAAAATGCGCGAGCGGTCACCAGTAGCGGGACAATTGGCGCAACCCTGACGTTGACTAATGGCTGCCTGATTAACGGCTCGCCAAGCCAGAACGGTATCAACTTTGGTTCGCTCGATTTTGGTACCCATCCGGCGACGTTTTCAGAGCTCACCACCCAACTCACCAACGCCGGCGGCGGTAAAAGCTTCGGTATTCAATGTACCACCACCGATTACACCGTACAGGTAACCGGCAACACCAACTCTACCGCGCCCGGCACCGTCGTCGGCACACCGGGAACGCCTGCCCGTTACCTGGTCAACGCGGCCAATACCACGCAAGGCGTTGCCTACAGCCTCTATAGTGATAGCGGCTTTAGCAACGTCATCACTAACAACACCAACATTCCTCGCGCGTCAACGACCGGTGGTGTCGATAACTACACGCTCTATGGGCGGATCTCCGGCGGCGGCAACAGCGTTAGCGTCGTACCGGGTACCTATACCGATACGATCAACGTGAGCGTGACGTACTAAACCTTCCCGCATGATGCCAGGCGGCATGCGTGTTTCCCTGCGGGGGAAGCGGGGATCTCTGCGCGTAATTTCTGGGCTGCTCCTGTTCGGGATGTGGGCGCCGCAGGTTGCGTTTGCGGTTACGACGCAAACCTTCACCGTGGGCGCAACCATCACTCCAGGCTGCTCGGTGGTGAGCGGCAGCGGCGGGGCGCTCGGCTCACTCAATTTTGGCACCCGCACCGGGGTGCAGAGCGGGCAGGTCACCGCCAGCTTCGTACCTGCCGCGTCACTCTCGCTGGGCTGCACGCCAGGCGTGGCGCTGAGTATGAGCATCAACGGCGGGCAGAACTATTCCACCGTGCGCAATCTGCAACGTAGCGGCGGTACAGATCGCGTGCCTTATCGCCTCTATACCAGCAGTACGCTGGCGGCAAATACCGAGATCGGCGTCAACCAGAGCGTCTCCGTCGCGTACAGCAATAGCAATAGTATTTCGCTGGCGATTTTCGGCGCGGCGCAGCTAACCGGGTTCAGCCCGGCGGGAACCTATACCGATCAACTCACTGTGACATTGTCATGGTAACAAGGGAGAAGGAGATGAAGGTCATTACGTCTGGCCGCGCGGCGGGCTTGCTGTGTACCTGTGCGCTGACACTTAGCGCGAGCCACGCATTTGCGGCGGCCACTATTCTGCTCTGGCCCATCGATCCGTGGCTAAGCGCCACCAGCAACGCCACCGAATTATGGATCCAGAACCAGGGCGAAGCGCCCACCACCATGCAGGTGCGCATTGTCCGCTGGCAGCAGGAAAAGGGACTTGAACGTTATCAGCAACAAAACGAAATCGTTGCCAGCCCACCGATTGTGAGAATCGAAAAAGAGAGCAAACAGCTGATCCGCCTGATTAAGCAGGCGTCAATTCCGGCGGGTGTCGAACAGGCTTACCGCATCATCGTTGATGAGATCCCGCAGCCGGAAAGCAGCGACAAACCACAAATTGGCCTCAAGCTGCAAATGCGCTACTCGATTCCGCTCTTTGTTTATGGCACCGGCATCGAAACCCACACCAGCGGCGCGCACCATGCGTTGGTGGATACCAAAGATTTACGCTGGCGGGTAAGCCGGGATAACGGCAAACCGGCGCTGGAAGTGCGTAACAATGGCGATGTCCATGTCCGGTTAAGCAAAGTCACCGTTCGGCAAGGCGGTCAAACGCGACAGGTTGCGGAAGGACTACTCGGTTATGTCCTGCCGCACAGCGTGCGAAGCTGGCCGCTACCTGCGGGCATCAACAATCCAGTGGAGATGAAGGCGACAATCAATGCCAGGGATAGCGAATGGCAGTCGTCCGCGGGCAACTGATTTTACCGCTCACGGCTATGCTGCTGGGCAGTACAGCATGGGCACAGCAGGGCGATGATATGCTCCCGCCGCCGCCCGATGCGCGCGCCATCAATGAGCACGCGGTTTTCCATTTAAGCCTGGTGATTAACCATTACGATACCCAGCGAGTGGTGCCCGTGACGCGGCGGCAGAATGATTTTTTTATCTCCAGCGCCGACCTCCTGCAGGCCGGGCTGCCTGCTGAGCATGTGCCACAAGGGGAGGTCAATGTATCGGCCCTGGCGAATGTGCGCGCCGAGTATGACAGTGCGGGTCAGCGTCTGCTGCTCTCGGTGCCCGGCGAGTGGGTGCCGGAGCGTGCTACGGCATTCAACTCGGGCCTGCGACGCACGACACCGAAATATGGCCAGGGCGCGTTACTCAATTACGATGTCTATACCAGCGCCAACGAACATATTGGCGGGCAGGCGGCGCTGTGGCATGAGTTTCGCTACTTCAACGGCAACGGCGTGCTCTCCTCAACCGGTTCACTGCGTAAGACACTTTCCGGCAACCTCAGGCAGCAGGAAGGGTATATGCGTTATGACACCACCCTTACGTTTACCGATGAAGATGACGCCACGCAGTGGAGCGTGGGCGATGTTATTTCCGATGCCTTAACCTGGAGCAGCAGTGTGCGTATTGGCGGCGTCAGTTACGGGCGCGACTTCTCTCTGCGCCCGGATCTGGTCACCTGGCCACTGCCCGCCTTCTCCGGCGAAGCGGCAGTGCCGACCTCGGTGGACGTGTTTATTAACGGCTATCGCGCCGGGAACACCCAGTTACAACCGGGCCCCTTTACGCTGACCAATATGCCCTATATCAACGGCGCGGGGGATGCCGTGCTGGTGACCACGGACGCGCTGGGGCGCCAGGTTAGCACCACCTTGCCTTTTTATGTCGCCAGCGATTTGCTCAAACCTGGCTTGAGCGACGGGGCGATTACCGTGGGTGCGCTGCGGCGCAATTATGGTATTGAGAATGTTGACTATGGGACGCTGGTGGGCAGCGGATCGTATCGCTATGGCCTGACCGATTATTTAACCCTCGAAGGGCACGGTGAAGCGGCGCAGTCGCTGACGCTCGGCGGTGCCGGCGCGGTGCTGAAGCTCGGACGGCTCGGCGTGCTCAATGGCGCATGGACGCAAAGCCGCATGTCTGGCGATAACGGCAGCCAGCTTGCCTGGGGTTATCAGTACAACACCCGCTTGTTTAGCGTTAACACGCAGCACAGCCGACGCGATCGCGACTTTGGCAATCTGGCGCTCTACGACCAGCGCAATTTCTACAACAACGAGCAACGCAACGGGCAACGGCCTGTCGCCAGCCTGAGCCGCAACACGGACCAATACGCGCTGACCTTTAATATGGGCGATTTCGGTAATGTGGGGGCGGCATGGATCGGTGTGCGCAGCTTTGATAATCAAAAGACGGAACTGCTCAACCTCTCCTGGAGCCGTAATCTGTGGGGAGGCAGTAGTCTTTATCTGGCGGCGAGCCGCGACAACCAGCAGGGGGACTGGAACTTTGCTTTATCGCTGCAAATCCCGATGAGCGACATGGATAGCGCGGCGGTGAGTATGGAGCGAACCCCCGACAACGGCTCCACTGAGCGTATCAACTATAACCACGCCATGCCGACCGATGGCGGTTTTAGCTGGAATATGGCTTTTGCGCACCAGTCGCAGGCGAAAAATTACCAGCAGGGCACGCTGGCCTGGCGTAATAACAATGTCGAGTTGCAGGGCGGCGGCTACGGCGAAAGCGACATGATGACATGGTGGGGCGAAGCGCTGGGTTCGCTGGTGTTGATGGATGGCCAGTTATTTGCCGCCAACCGCATTAATGACGCGTTTGCGGTGATCAGCACCGGCGGTCATGGCGGTGTGCCGGTGAATTATGAAAATCAGCCCGTCGGTGAAACCAACCGTGACGGCTATCTGCTGGTGAGCGGTGTATCTGCCTATTACCCGGCCAGTTACAGCATCAATACGCTGAATTTACCGGCGGATACGCAACTGAAAGATACTGAGCGCAAGATCTCGCTGCGTCGGCGCAGCGGCTATCTGGTGGAGTTTCCAATGGTGCAGGAGCGCGTCGCCAGCGTGATCCTGCATGATGAAAACGGCGAAGCCATTCCGCTTGCCAGCGAAGTTGACCGGGCGGGCAAAGCCACCGCGATTGTCGGCTATGACGGCATTGCGTGGCTGGAAAGCCTGGATGAGGCCAATGCGCTGCATGTCCGTTTGCCGGATGGCAAAACCTGTGACACCCGCTTCACGCTGATCGCCAATCCTGAACATAAATTGCAAACCTACGGACCACTGACCTGCCGGAGGAACCCTTAATGCGTCGGCTACTTCTTCTGTTATTACTCCTGAGCTGCGGGTCAGCGTGGTCGGCCTGTACGGTCAGCACGACCAGTGGTGCGTTCGGCACAGTGACGTCGTTTGTGCTTAATGCCTCGGCGCAAAACACCACCGCCAGCCTGATTGTGCGCTGCGATGCGGCGCTCAACCTGCTCACCAACGACTCGATTACCCTGACGCTGACCGGGGCGAGCGCCACCGCGTCGAACCGGGGCGCGATGAAACGTTCTGACAACGCCGCCGTGACGGATGCCATTCCGATCCGCGTCTGCGGCCAGGCCAACTGCGCCAATAACAGCGAAGCGACAATCAGCGGCAACAGCTACACCTGGAGCGGTTCAACCTTGCTGGCGTTATTGGGCACCCGAACCTACACCTTGCCGCTCTATTTCCTCACCGTTCCGGGGCAAAATGTGAGCGCCGGGCCTTATACAGTGACGCTCAATTTTAGCGTCGCGTATAACGTCTGTTCGGTAGGGGTTTTAGGGTTCTGTTCGACAGCACAAACGGGTACGGCGGCCACCAACCTGCAGGTCAACGGCACCGTCACCAATGACTGCACCACCATCAGCGCACCGAATGTCAATTTCGGCAGCGCGCCGCTGGTGCGCAACTTCCCGACCATTTCGCAATCTATTGCCATCACCTGTACGAAAGGCATGGTTTACACCGTCGGCATCAACAACGGCGGCTACTACAACGGCAGCGCGCGAAATATGGCCAGCGGCACTAACCGGCTCAGTTATGAGATTTACAAAGGGGCAACCAGCAACCGCTGGGGCAGCGCCGGTGCGGAGCGCTGGTCAAGCGGCGTCTCATCGCAAGTGAGCACCGATGGCCTACTGCGAACCTACAATTACACCGCGCAAATTTTGACGTCGCAGACCACGCCGC
Source organism: Kosakonia pseudosacchari (assembly GCF_015167415.1). NCBI lineage: Bacteria > Pseudomonadati > Pseudomonadota > Gammaproteobacteria > Enterobacterales > Enterobacteriaceae > Kosakonia > Kosakonia pseudosacchari. The sequence continues at coordinate 2,918,073 of NZ_CP063425.1, read as the reverse complement.
CGGGGGGAACTTATAGCGATACCTTAACTGTGGATATCGCGTTTTAAGTCATAATTTAATTCCCTTTCGCAAATGTAAAGTTCCGTGGCCGCATGCCGATAACACCGTTAAGAACTTATCAAGAAGGTGTTGCATGTTGAACCGTATCCGCGTCGTTACTCTGCTTATGAGCGTGCTGGTGGTCTTTGCCTTGTTACAGCTTGTCTCTGGTGGCCTGTTTTTTTCGTCGCTTAAGCAAAACCAGCAAAGTTTTGCGGTCTCCAATGACCTGCGCATGCAACAAACGGAATTAGGCAAAGCCTGGGAGTTGATGCTACAAACGCGTATCAACCTGAGCCGTTCTTCAGCGCGGATGTTGCTGGATCCGAGCAACCAGCAGAGCAGTGCGAAAACCGATTTGCTGAACAGCGCCAAAGCCTCACTTGCCGACGCGGCAAAACACTACGATGCCTTCCGTGCGTTGCCATCACTGCCGGAAACCGACACCGCGCGCCAGACGCTCGATGAAAAGTACCGCACTTATCACGATGCCTTAGCGGAGCTGGTGCAGTTCCTTGAAGGCGGCAACATTAACGGCTTTATGGCGCAGCCAACGCAGGGGATGCAAAACGCCCTTGGCGATGCGATGAAGAAATACGCGGAATTGAGTGAAGGCTTGTATCGCAATGCCTGGGAACAGAGCGTCAGTGATTACACCTTCGCCAAATGGCAGATGGCGATTCTGGCGCTGGCGCTGGTGATCGTGCTGGCCGGGGTCTGGTATGGCATTCGCCGTATTCTGCTGTCGCCGCTGTCGGCGGTCATTGCCCACATTCGTGAAATTGCCGGTGGCAACCTGACGCATTCGCTGACCATTGCGGGTCGCAGTGAAATGACGGAGCTGGCGCAAAGCGTTGACCATATGCAGAACGCCCTGATCGAAACGGTGACCAACGTTCGCCAGGGTTCAGATGCTATCTACTCCGGTACCAGCGAAATCGCCGCCGGCAACAACGATCTCTCGTCCCGTACCGAAGAGCAGGCGTCCGCCCTTGAGCAGACCGCCGCCAGTATGGAAGAGTTGACCGCCACGGTGAAACAGAACGCCGATAACGCCCGCCAGGCTTCATTACTGGCGCAGAGTGCGTCGGAAACGGCAGAGCGCGGCGGTAAAGTGGTTAACAGCGTGGTAAAAACCATGCACGAAATTGCGGGCAGTTCGCAAAAAATTGCCGATATTATTAGTGTGATTGACGGCATTGCCTTCCAGACCAATATTCTGGCGCTTAACGCCGCGGTGGAAGCCGCGCGAGCAGGCGAGCAGGGGCGTGGTTTCGCCGTGGTCGCCGGAGAGGTGCGCAATCTTGCCAGCCGCAGTGCGCAGGCGGCGAAAGAAATTAAAGGCTTAATTGAAGATTCTGTCTCCCGTGTCGATACCGGTTCTGTGCTGGTGGAGAGCGCAGGGGAGACGATGTCGGACATCGTTAACGCGGTAACACGGGTGAACGACATTATGGGTGAGATCGCCTCGGCTTCTGATGAACAGAGCCGCGGCATCGATCAGGTTGCGCTGGCGGTATCCGAAATGGATCGCGTCACGCAGCAAAACGCGTCACTGGTACAACAATCGGCAGCCGCAGCGGCCGCCTTAGAAGAACAAGCCAGTTTGTTGACGCAGGCGGTATCTGCTTTCCGCCTTTCTTCTGTATCCGGCAAATCGGCGTCGCGTGCTACAACTCCGGCAGCAGGCAGCGCTCAGACCCCGGCGCGGAGTCGCCAACTTGTAACCGGACAAGAAGATAACTGGGAAACATTTTAGCTGTTCTTAACCGCGGACTTTTTCCGCCAGATGGGGCGTTAATGTTAAATCGTATTCGCATCTCGACAACACTTTTTTTGATTTTGATCGTGTGTGGCATTTTACAGGTTGGCAGTAACGGGTTGTCTTTCTGGGCATTTAAAGAGAGCACTTCACATTTACAAGAAGTAGAAAACAGTAATCACCAGCGCAGCGCATTAATGCAGATGCGGGCCACCTTACTTCAGGCCAGCACCGCGTTGAACAAAGCCGGGACGTTAACGGCGCTCAGTTATCCGCCGGATGACATCAAAGCGCTGATGACCCAGGCGAAAGCCAGCCTCAAGCAGTCGGCTGAGGTAGAAAAAGAGTTTCTTGGCCTGAAGGTGATGACACCGGAAGGTAAAAAATTACAGGAAAATACGCAGGCCAGTTACACCGCCTGGCGTGGTGACCTGGAGCACCAGGCGACCTGGCTTGAGAATAACCAGTTGTCGGATTTTATGACCGCGCCGGTGCAGGAGTCGCAGGATAAGTTTGATGCCAGTTTCAGTGCGTGGGAAAAACACATTAACCACTTTACTGAACAGGCGAGAGCGGATGGTGAAAGCAACTATCATCGCTCGGCGGTTATTTTTGTCGTGGTGGTGATCCTTGCCGCGTTATTGACCAGCGCCGCGCTGTTCTGGTCGCGCAAGATGATTGTCCAGCCGCTGGCGGTTGTCAGCAGTCACTTTGACAGCATCGCCGAAGGCAATCTGGCGCGACCGATTGTCGTTGACGGGCGTAACGAGATCGCGGCGATTTTTACCAGCCTGAAAAAGATGCAAACGGCGTTACGCACCACGGTGAGCGATGTTCGTCAGGGCAGCTACGCGATGCATACCGGTATCTCGGAAATCGCGGCGGGTAACAATGATTTATCGTCGAGAACGGAGCAACAAGCGGCGTCGCTGGCGCAAACCGCTGCCAGCATGGAGCAGTTAACGTCGACGGTAAGCCAGAACGCCGATAACGCGCGTCAGGCTTCCGTACTGGCGCAGAGTGCGGCGGAAACGGCGAGAAAAGGTGGGCAGCAGACCACGAGCGTGGCAAGTACCATGCAGCAGATTGCCGGTAGCTCGCAGAAAATTGGTGACATCATTAGTGTGATTGATGGCATTGCGTTTCAGACCAACATTCTGGCGCTGAACGCCGCCGTTGAAGCGGCCCGCGCCGGTGAGCAGGGACGTGGTTTCGCGGTGGTGGCCGGTGAAGTGCGTAACCTGGCAAGTCGCAGCGCGCAGGCGGCAAAAGAGATTAAAGGCCTGATTGAAGAGTCGGTTTCCCGCGTTCAGCAGGGTTCCACGCTGGTGGATACCGCCGCGCAGACGATGACGGAAATCGTCCGCTCTGTCACTCAGGTCAACGATATCATGGGCGAGATCGCCTCCGCGTCCGATGAGCAACGGCGCGGGATAGAGCAAGTGGCTCAGGCAGTAACACAGATGGATCAGGTGACACAGCAGAACGCTGCGCTGGTAGAAGAGGCAGCTTCCGCCACCGACCAACTGGCTAACCAGGCAAATAACCTTACTGAGCTGGTGGCCGTATTTAAGATTGAAGAGCATGTCGCAATACCCGAAGTGGCACCGCCTAAGGCAGTGCCCGTTGCATCCTGAACCTAGTTGAGAAGGCGCTATGACATCATCCATGCCTAACGGGCAAACGTCATCAATATTGCAACAGATGACACAGCGCCTGGCGCTGTCCGACGCGCACTTTCGTCGGATATGTCAATTGATCTACCAGCGCGCGGGGATTGTCCTCGCGGATCATAAACGCGACATGGTTTACAACCGCCTTGTCCGCCGTTTACGCGCGCTGGGGTTAGACGATTTTGGCCGCTATCTGAGCATGCTGGAAGCGAACCAGAACAGCGCCGAGTGGCAAGCGTTTATTAACTCGCTGACCACCAATCTCACCGCGTTTTTCCGGGAAGCACACCACTTCCCGGTTCTCGCGGACCATGCGCGCAAGCGCACGGGGGAATACCGGGTATGGAGCGCGGCGGCGTCGACAGGCGAAGAGCCGTACTCTCTTGCCATTACCCTCGCTGATGCGCTGGGTATGGCACCGGGTCGCTGGAAAGTTTTCGCCAGCGACATTGATACCGAAGTGCTGGAAAAAGCACGTAGCGGCATCTACCGCCAGGACGAGTTGAAAACCCTCTCGCCCCAGCAGATGCAACGCTACTTTATGCGCGGTACTGGCCCGCATGCCGGGCTGGTGCGTGTACGGCAGGAACTGGCGAACTACGTCGATTTCACCACGGTCAATCTGCTGGATAAGCAGTACAACGTTCCGGGGCCTTTCGACGCAATTTTTTGCCGTAACGTAATGATTTATTTTGATAAAACGACGCAACAGGACATTCTGCATCGTTTCGCTCCGCTGCTTAAGCCGGACGGATTACTGTTTGCCGGGCATTCGGAGAACTTCAGCAACCTCGTGCGTGAGTTTACCCTTCGTGGGCAAACAGTTTATGCGCTGAGTAAGGATAAAGCATGAGTAAAATCAGGGTGTTGTCCGTCGATGATTCCGCATTGATGCGCCAGATCATGACAGAAATTATCAATAGCCACAGCGATATGGAAATGGTGGCGACGGCGCCAGACCCATTGGTTGCCCGGGATTTAATTAAAAAATTCAACCCGGACGTGTTAACGCTGGATGTGGAAATGCCGCGCATGGACGGGCTGGATTTCCTTGAAAAATTAATGCGTCTGCGCCCGATGCCGGTGGTGATGGTCTCTTCACTGACCGGAAAAGGCTCGGAAGTGACATTGCGCGCGCTGGAACTGGGGGCAATTGATTTTGTCACCAAACCGCAGATTGGCATTCGCGAAGGCATGCTGGCTTACAGCGAGATGATTGCCGATAAGGTACGCACTGCGTCACGCGCGCGTATCGCGGCACATAAACCGATGGAAGCGCCGACCATGCTGAAGGCCGGGCCGTTACTCAGCTCGGAAAAACTGCTGGTAATTGGCGCGTCAACCGGAGGAACAGAGGCAATTAGGCATGTACTCCAGCCATTGCCGCTCTCAAGTCCGGGTATTCTTATCACTCAGCATATGCCGCCGGGCTTTACCCGCTCATTTGCTGAGCGTTTGAATAAGCTCTGTCAGATCAGCGTCAAAGAAGCAGAAGATGGTGAGCGCGTATTACCCGGACACGCGTATATTGCACCAGGCGATCGGCATATGGAGCTGGCGCGTAGCGGGGCGAACTATCAAATTAAGATCCACGACGGACCGCCGGTTAACCGGCACCGACCGTCGGTGGACGTGCTGTTTAATTCGGTGGCGAAACACGCGGGGCGTAACGCCGTGGGGGTCATTCTCACGGGGATGGGCAACGATGGCGCGGCCGGAATGTTAGCAATGCACCAGGCTGGCGCCTGGACGATTGCGCAAAATGAAGCAAGTTGTGTGGTGTTCGGCATGCCGCGTGAGGCCATCAATATGGGTGGCGTCAGCGAAGTGGTCGATCTTAGCCAGGTAAGCCAGCAGATGCTGGCGAAAATCAGTGCCGGACAGGCAATACGTATTTGAACCAGGAGTAATTTTTTATGGCGGATAAAGAGCTTAAGTTTTTGGTTGTGGATGACTTTTCCACCATGCGTCGAATTGTACGTAACCTGCTAAAAGAGCTGGGATTTAACAACGTTGAAGAAGCAGAAGACGGTGTTGATGCGTTAAACAAATTGCAGACGGGTGGCTTCGGTTTTGTTATCTCCGACTGGAACATGCCAAACATGGACGGTCTGGAACTGCTGAAAACGATTCGTGCCGACAGCAATATGGCCTCCATGCCGGTGCTGATGGTTACAGCAGAAGCGAAAAAAGAGAACATCATCGCGGCGGCGCAGGCCGGTGCGAGCGGCTATGTGGTGAAACCGTTTACCGCGGCAACCCTGGAAGAGAAACTCGGTAAGATCTTCGAGAAACTTGGCATGTGAGGACTGGCTAATGATTCAACCTTCAATTAAACCAGCGGACGAACATTCACCCAGCGACATCATTGCCCGGATCGGCAGTCTGACGCGTATGTTGCGTGATAGCCTGCGCGAGTTAGGTCTTGACCAGGCGATTGCCGAAGCGGCGGAAGCCATTCCGGACGCGCGCGACCGTCTGGATTATGTAGTGCAGATGACCGCGCAAGCGGCAGAACGCGCGCTTAATAGCGTTGAAGCTTCTCAGCCGCACCAGGATGAGATGGAAAAGGGTTCGAAAGCGCTGAGCAAACGTTGGGACGAGTGGTTTGAAAACCCGATCGAACTGGCGGATGCGCGTGAACTGGTGACCGATACGCGCAAATTCCTTGGCGAAATTCCGGGGCACACCAGCTTCACCAACGCCCAGTTGCTGGACATCATGATGGCGCAGGATTTCCAGGACCTCACCGGTCAGGTTATCAAACGCATGATGGATGTTATCCAGGAGATCGAACGTCAGCTGCTGATGGTACTGCTGGAGAACATTCCGGAACAGTCCGCACGTCCGAAGCGTGAAAATGACAGCCTGCTCAATGGCCCACAACTCGACGCGACCAAAGCGGGCGTGGTGGCAAGCCAGGATCAGGTCGACGATCTGCTCGACAGTCTGGGCTTCTGATGTGTCTGCACATTCATCTTCAGTCCGCCTGACGGTGCGTGTCTGACCACAATGAAAAGGGAAGGGGAAACCTTCCCTTTTTTATTGCAGGAAAATATCCCCCAGCGCGAAGGTGTTCGCCAGCGCATGCAGCGCCATCGGGACAATCAGGCCGCCCGTACCGAGCCTGACCACACACAACACCGCAGAAAAAATAAAGAGCTGAATGAAGGTGACAGGCGCCTGATATTGCATATGGATGACGGCGAACAGCAATGACGTCAGTACAATCCCCACCTGTTGCGGCACTTTTCCCCATCCCAGGCTGGCATTGAGTAAAAAGCCGCGAAAGATAATCTCTTCACTTACGGGTGCCACCAGACACGCCGTTAATATCCACGCCCAGCGGGTCAACCCGGTGTAATCGCGCAGCGAATCGAGCCAGGGTTCAGGCTGCTGAAACAATTTCTCCATCACCAGCATCACCGCCAGCGCCAGCAGTGGCACGATAAAATTGCGCAGCGCCAGTGTGCCAACGGGTAACAGCCCCGCAAAATGGCGCGCGTAGCAGCGCCAGAGTAATAGCGAGCAAGGTAATAACAGCGCGGTGTAGAGAAACGGTCCGGCAAGGCCATTTCGATAAAGCGCCATAAAACCAGGAATGAAAAATTCCAAATAAAAGAGGCTGTAATAGATAACAAACGCCGCGATGCAAATAACCGTGTGCGAGATCCTGTCCAGGTGTCGTGGCATAAAAAATAACGTCCGTGCCGATAACGATGCGAAGCCGACCATTATAAAGGAGAGCGTTAGCATTTCTGTTATGCGATGACTGAACAGGATATGTCGATAAAAAATGGGCTTTAGGCAGGATTTTCCCGATGACGTTGCCGTTTGGTTTGCGTTTCAGCATGCGAGGTTGAACGTGAAGCGACAACTCAAATGGCGAAAACCCTCTGTTTTTATGCCTTACTCTGCCCATTGGACAGGCTTGACTCTGGCAATATGTCATCAAACCTGTAACCCGTGGATGTGTTGACCGTGGCCTCTGAAGACAACGACGACAAAACAGAAGCCCCCACAGCGCACCGACTAGAGAAAGCGCGCGAAGAAGGGCAAATCCCCCGATCCAAAGAACTGACATCGCTACTGATCATGTTGGTCGGTATCGGCATTCTGTGGTTTGGCGGCGAAGCGTTTGGTCACAGGTTATCGATGGCGCTCTCATCCGGGCTGCGTTTTGACCACAAGATTATCAGTGACCAGAACCTGATCCTCGGGCAGATCATCGTGATGCTGAAAAACGTGCTGATTGGCATGTTGCCGCTGCTGACAGGCGTAGTGATTGTCGCCATGATCGCCCCGGTAATGCTGGGCGGGCTGGTGTTCAGCACCAAATCGCTGGAGTTTAAATTTTCCAAACTCAACCCGCTGAGCGGGTTGGGGCGCTTGTTCTCCGCGCAAGTGGGCGCGGAGCTGGTGAAAGCGTTGATGAAAGCACTGCTGATGGGCAGCGTGGCGGGCTTTTTTTTATGGCATCACTGGCCGGAAATGATGCGCCTGATGAGCGAATCGCCGCTGACCGCAATGGCGAGCGCCCTCAATCTGGCCGGGTTGTGCGCCATGCTGGTGGCGCTGAGCATTATCCCGATGGTGGGCTTTGACGTTTTCTGGCAGATCTACAGCCATATGAAAAAACTGCGCATGTCCCGCCAGGACATCCGCGACGAATTTAAACAGAGCGAAGGCGACCCGCACATTAAAGGCCGTATCCGGCAGATGCAGCGTGCCGCGGCGCGCCGTCGCATGATGGCCGATGTGCCAAAAGCCGATGTGATTGTCACCAACCCGACGCACTACTCTGTCGCGCTGCAATATGACGAGAATAAGATGAGTGCACCGAAAGTGGTGGCAAAAGGCGCGGGAATGATTGCGCTGCGTATTCGTGAGCTGGGGACGGAGAACCGTGTGCCGATCCTCGAAGCGCCGCCGCTGGCGCGTGCGCTCTATCGCCATTCTGAAATTGGTCAGCAAATCCCGGGCCAGCTGTATGCGGCAGTTGCCGAAGTGCTGGCGTGGGTATGGCAGTTGAAACGCTGGCGTCTGTCCGGCGGGCAACGACCTGTTAAACCTGAGAATCTCCCGGTGCCTGAGGCGCTGGACTTTTTGAACGAGAAGGACACTGATGGCTAATCTGGTAGCAATGCTGCGTCTACCCAGCAATCTGAAATCGACCCAATGGCAGGTTCTCGCCGGGCCGGTGCTCATTTTGCTTATTTTGTCGATGATGGTGCTGCCGCTACCGGCGTTTGTCCTCGACCTGTTGTTTACCTTTAACATCGCCCTTTCCATCATGGTGCTGTTGGTGGCGATGTTCACCCAGCGCACGCTGGAGTTCGCCGCCTTCCCGACCATTCTGCTGTTTACCACCTTGCTGCGCCTGGCGCTGAACGTGGCCTCGACGCGTATTATCCTGATGGAAGGGCATACGGGATCGGCGGCGGCAGGGCGGGTGGTTGAAGCCTTCGGTCACTTCCTCGTCGGCGGCAACTTCGCCATCGGTATCGTGGTGTTCGTCATCCTCGTTATCATCAACTTTATGGTTATCACCAAAGGTGCGGGGCGTATCGCCGAAGTGGGCGCGCGTTTCGTACTCGATGGGATGCCCGGTAAACAGATGGCGATTGACGCCGACCTTAACGCCGGGATCATCGGCGAAGACGAAGCGAAACGCCGCCGTTCTGAAGTAACGCAAGAAGCGGACTTCTACGGTTCGATGGACGGTGCGAGTAAGTTCGTTCGCGGCGACGCCATCGCCGGTATTCTGATCATGGTTATCAACGTCATCGGCGGCTTGCTGGTGGGCGTTCTGCAACATGGCCTGTCGATGGGCGATGCGGCATCAAGTTACACCTTGCTGACCATCGGTGACGGTCTGGTTGCGCAGATCCCGGCGCTGGTTATCTCTACCGCGGCGGGTGTTATCGTCACACGCGTCAGTACCGATCAGGATGTTGGCCAGCAGATGGTTGGCCAGCTGTTCAGCAACCCGCGCGTGATGATGCTCAGCGCCGGCGTACTCGGCCTGCTGGGGCTGGTGCCGGGTATGCCGAACTTTGTCTTCCTGCTGTTTACCGCCGCGCTGCTGGGGCTTGCCTGGTGGCTGCGTGGTAAAGACCAGGCTGCGCCTGCTGAAGCCGCGCCGATGAAGCTGCCGGAAAATACCCAGGCGGTGGAAGCCACCTGGAACGATGTACAGCTTGAAGATTCCCTCGGTATGGAAGTGGGTTATCGCCTGATCCCGATGGTGGACTTCCAGCAGGATGGCGAGTTGTTAGGCCGTATCCGCAGTATTCGTAAGAAATTCGCGCAGGATATGGGCTTCCTGCCGCCTGTTGTCCACATCCGCGACAATATGGATCTGCCGCCAGCGCGTTATCGCATCCTGATGAAAGGGGTGGAAATTGGCAGCGGCGAGGCTTATCCAGGCCGCTGGCTGGCGATTAACCCGGGCACGGCGGCGGGTTCGCTACCGGGCGAGCAAACCGTGGATCCGGCCTTTGGCCTGGCTGCTATCTGGATTGAGAGCGCGTTGAAAGAACAGGCGCAGATCCAGGGTTACACCGTTGTGGAAGCCAGTACCGTGGTGGCAACACACCTTAACCACCTGATTGGTCAATTCTCGGCGGAGCTGTTTGGTCGCCAGGAAGCGCAGCAATTGCTTGACCGGGTAAGCCAGGAGATGCCGAAACTGACCGAAGATTTGGTGCCGGGAGTCGTCACGCTGACCACGCTGCACAAAGTGTTGCAAAACCTGCTGGCCGAGAAAGTACCCATCCGCGATATGCGTACCATTCTGGAAACGCTGGCCGAGCATGCGCCGCTGCAAACCGATCCGCACGAACTCACCGCGGTGGTACGCGTCGCCCTGGGCCGCGCCATTACCCAGCAATGGTTCCCGGGTAATGATGAAGTGCAGGTGATTGGTCTTGATACGCCGCTTGAACGTTTGCTGTTGCAGGCGTTGCAGGGCGGTGGGGGGCTGGAACCGGGTCTTGCCGATCGCTTACTGGAACAAACACAGGAAGCGTTGACGCGCCAGGAAATGTTGGGTGCGCCGCCGGTGTTGCTGGTGAACCACGCACTGCGTCCATTACTGGCGCGCTTCCTGCGCCGCAGCCTACCGCAACTGGTGGTGCTGTCGAATATGGAAATGTCGGATAACCGCAGCATCCGTATGACTGCGACCATCGGAGGCAAATAATGCGTTATCTGGCCTGGTTGGTGGTTTTGCCGTTGTTTGCTCACGCGGCCGGAAACGGCATTGGCGAGGGCATGTGGCAGGCCAGCAGTATCGGTATCCGGCTGGACAACCGTGGCGTGGTCGCTTCATCGCGCCCGCTGGGCCCGTCGCAGCCGGTAAACGGGCTGATGACGGATGTCTCCTGGCGCTATGAATTAAATGGCCCGACGCCTGCCGGGTTAGTGGTTCGACTCTGCTCGCAGGCGCGCTGTGTCGAGCTGGATGGGCAGAGCGGCACCACGCGCGGCTTTACCGATGTCCCGGCGCTCGAATCGCTGCGTTTTGTCTGGGAAGTGCCCGGCGGTGGACGCTTATGGCCGCCGCTGGACGTGCGTAGTAATAAAGTGCTGGTCAATTACCGCCAGCCAGCTCAGCGAAACTAACCGCTGCGCTTCAAGTAGTTAGCTCGTTTTCCGCCCGAAAATCCCGCCGCACTGGCGGGATTTTGCTATCCGCCCCGCATTTTTGGCCGCTCCTTTTGATGCAAAAGAAACGCTGTTTTATAAATCAGTGAAGCGCGTATCGGCACTCTTTGCATTTTTGCCAGCCGCGTAATTTTGATGGCAGAAACAGAAAGGTTTCCCGCTGCACATCCTCTTACTTTAGCCGTGTAAGAAATTCCTTTGGCTAAGCCGGATCGTCAAAGGTCCCCCAAAATAAACAGGGTTGACGGCAATGAAAACACGAAAAATTGGATTGGCTAATTATCTCGCCTATGGCTCGGGCGATTTTCTGGGTGCGGGCACAACCGCGTTAACCGCAGCATGGTTGCTCTATTTCTATACGACCTTTTGCGGCCTGACGCCGATTGAAGCGACATTTATCTTCGCGACAGCAAGGGTGCTGGACGCGGTGGTCAGCCCGCTGATGGGCTTTTTAACCGATAACTTCGGTTCTACCTGGCTTGGTAAACGCTTCGGTCGGCGTAAGTTCTTTATTCTGCTGGGTATTCCGTGCGTGTTCAGCTACTCGATAATGTGGGTAGGGGACATGAGTTTCTGGTATTACCTGCTGACCTATCTGCTGTTTGATGTGGTCTACACCATGATTCTGGTGCCGTACGAAACGCTGGTGCCGGAAATGACTGACGACTTTAAACAGAAAACCAAATTCTCCGGCGCGCGTATCTCCATGGCGCAGATGTCGGCGATTCTGGCCTCGTTCCTGCCGGGTGTTCTGCTGTCACACTTTGGTAAAGACAACCCGGTCTCCTTTTTCTATGCAAGCCTGGTGTTCTCGGTGCTCTGTGCGCTGATGCTGACGTTTGTCTGGTGCTTTACCTGGGAGCGTCCGCGCGAAGAGTGGACCGAAGCGGCGCTGCGCGCGGAGGAAGAGAAAAAGAGCCTCACGCTTGGGCAAAGTTTGCGTCGCCTGTTTGTTGAACTCAGCTCTACGCTGCGTATCAAGATTTTCCGCCAGCACCTGGGAATGTACCTCGGCGGCTATATCGCGCAGGACGTGTTTAACGCGGTATTCACCTATTACGTGGTGTTCGTGCTGATGCAGGAAGCTTCGCTGGCCTCCAACTTGCTGGGCACGATGGCGATTTTCCAGTTCATCGCGGTGATTGCCATGATCCCGTTGTGCATCCGCTTCGGACCTGCGCCGTCCTACCGTATGGTGGTGGTGCTGTTCGGCCTGAGCGCAGCCTCTTATGCCGTGCTCTACTACGCCGGTTTAAGCGATGTTTATTCGCTGCTGTTGCTGGTTTCCGCCGTTGCCGGTCTGGGACGTGGTGGTATCAACTACGTACCGTGGAACACCTACACCTACATTGCGGATATTGACGAAGTGGTCACCGGTCAGCGCCGGGAAGGGATTTTCGCCGGGATCATGACGCTGACCCGTAAAGCCTCGCAGGCGGGTGCGGTGATGCTGGTAGGGATCGTGATGCAGGCGTCTGGCTTTGTCTCCGGGCAGAAAACCCAGGTGCCAGAAGTGAGCCACACCATTTTGATGATCATGTGTTTTGGCACCATTGCGGTGCTGTGCTGCGGCTTCCTTGTCTCTTTGCGCTTCAAGCTGAACCTGAAAACCCACAGCGTGCTGCGTGAAGAAACCGCCAAAATGCGCCAGAGCGGTCGCGCGATGCCAGAAAGTATTACCCCGCAGGCGCGTGAAACCGTCGAAATGCTGGCGGGCATGCCTTATGAATCCCTGTGGGGAAATAACAATATCGGTTATCTGAATCGCAATAAACCTGCCGCGCCATCGCTGAAAAACGCGTCACTGAAATCGACTTACAACTGAGGTTAAGAATATGAAGGTTTGGCCTGTCAAACACAGCCCGTTACTGCGTCAGCCAGAGCGTTTTATCGCCCGTGATGAACTGAAAGCGTTGATCCGCAAGGTGACGCATAACCTGGTCAATATTCACGACAACACCGGTGAGTTTTTACTCCGTCTCGACGATGGGCGCGTGATTGATACCAAAGGCTGGGCTGGCTGGGAGTGGACGCACGGCGTCGGTCTGTACGGGATGTATCAGTATTATCGTCAGACCGGGGAAGAGGGTGTGCGCGAGGTGATTGATAACTGGTTTGCCGACCGCTTTGCAGAAGGGGCGACCACGAAAAACGTCAACACCATGGCGCCGTTCCTGACGCTGGCATATCGCTACGAAGAGACAGGTAATCCGGCCTGGCTGCCGTGGCTGGAAAGCTGGGCTGAATGGGCGATGAACGAGATGCCGCGCACCGACTGCGGCGGGATGCAGCACATCACGCTGGCGGAGGAGAACCACCAGCAGATGTGGGACGACACGCTGATGATGACTGTGCTGCCGCTGGCGAAAATTGGCAAACTGCTCAACCGGCCAGACTATGTGGAAGAGGCGGTGTATCAGTTCCTGCTGCATGTGCAGAACCTGATGGACCGGGAAACCGGGCTGTGGTTCCACGGCTGGAGTTATGATGGCCACCATAATTTCGCCAATGCCCGCTGGGCGCGCGGTAATAGCTGGCTGACCATTGTTATCCCGGATTTTCTCGAGCTTGTCGATCTGCCGGAAAACAACGCGGTGCGCCGTTACCTGGTCCAGGTGTTGAATGCGCAAGTCGCCGCGCTGGCGAAGTGTCAGCATGAAAGCGGGTTATGGCATACGCTGCTCGACGATCCGGATTCTTATCTGGAAGCCTCGGCAACCGCCGGGTTTGCCTATGGCATTCTGAAAGCGCTGCGTAAGCGTTATATCAGCGCCGATTACACGGATGTGGCAGAGAAAGCGGTGAAAGCGATTGTGGGCCATATCTCGCCGGAAGGGGAGTTGTTGCAGGTGTCATTTGGTACCGGAATGGGCAGTAATCTGGCGTTTTACCGCCAGATCCCGCTGACTTCAATGCCATACGGCCAGGCGATGGCGATGCTCTGTTTAACGGAGTATCTGCGCAAATATTTCTGAGAGGCGATAAAAGAAAAACCCCGGCTGACCGGGGTTTTTTTATGGCGATAAAACAGTGCGATTACATACGCTCAACGGTTTCGATACCCAGCGTATCCAGACCGAGCTTCAGCGTTTTTGCCGTCAACAGAGCCAGTTTCAGACGGCTCAAGCGGGTCTCATCGCTCTCGGCGCTGAGGATCGGGCAGTGCTCGTAGAAGCCGGAGAACAGGCCCGCCAGATCGTACAGATAGGCACACATCACATGCGGTGTACCTTCACGCGCCACGACGGAGAGGGTTTCTTCGAACTGCAACAGGCGCGCTGCCAGCTGGGATTCACGCTCTTCGCCAATCACCACAGGTGCGTTTTCCAGCACGTTCTCTTCAATGCCCGCTTTGCGGAATACGGAGAGCACGCGGGTGTAAGCGTACTGCATGTACGGCGCGGTGTTGCCTTCAAAGGCCAGCATGTTGTCCCAGTCAAAAACGTAATCGGTGGTGCGGTTCTTTGACAGATCCGCATATTTCACCGCGCCAATACCCACGGCGTTGGCCAGTTTTTCCAGCTCGTCAGCAGGCATATCCGGGTTCTTTTCTGCCACCAGACGGCGGGCGCGCTCCAGCGCTTCATCCAGCAGATCGGAAAGTTTCACCGTACCGCCCGCGCGGGTTTTAAACGGCTTGCCGTCTTTACCGAGCATCATGCCGAACATGTGGTGTTCCAGCGGCACGGAATCCGGCACATAACCGGCTTTGCGCACGATGGTCCAGGCCTGCATCAGGTGTTGATGCTGACGGGAATCGATGTAGTAGAGCACGCGATCGGCATGCAGCGTTTCATAACGGTATTTCGCGCAGGCGATGTCCGTAGTGGTGTAGAGGTAGCCGCCATCCTTTTTCTGGATGATGACGCCCATCGGCTCGCCTTCTTTGTTTTTGTACTCGTCCAGGAACACCACGGTCGCGCCTTCGCTCTCGACTGCCAGACCTTTGGCTTTCAGATCCGCAACAATGCCCGGCAACATCGGGTTATACAGGCTTTCGCCCATGACATCTTTGCGGGTCAGTGTCACGTTCAGGCGTTCGTAGGTTTTCTGGTTCTGGCTCATGGTGATATCGACCAGCTTGCGCCACATCTCACGGCAATATTCATCGCCGCCTTGCAGCTTCACTACGTAACCGCGCGCGCGTTCAGCGAACGCCGCGTCTTCGTCGTAATGTTTTTTGGCTTCGCGGTAAAAACCTTCGAGATCTGCCAGCGCCATTTCACCGGCGTTCTCTTGCTGTTGCAGCTCAAGATAGGCAATCAGCATGCCGAACTGGGTGCCCCAGTCGCCGACGTGGTTAGCGCGAATCACGTTATGGCCGAGGAACTCCAGTGTACGGACCGACGCATCGCCAATGATGGTGGAGCGCAGGTGGCCGACATGCATCTCTTTTGCCACGTTCGGCGCCGAGTAATCGATAACCACCGTTTGCGGCTGCGGTTTTGTCACGCCGAGGCGATCGGATTTCAGCGCGGCATCCACCTGCGAGGCGAGAAACTCAGGCGCGAGGAAAATATTGATAAAGCCAGGACCGGCGATTTCAACTTTGTTGGCAATCCCGTCGAGAGAAAGGTGAGACAGAACCTGCTCGGCCAGTTGTCGCGGCGCCATGCCCAGTTTTTTCGCCACTGCCATCACGCCGTTAGCCTGATAGTCGCCAAACTGAATTTTTGCTGACTGACGAACCTGCGCTTCACAATCGGCTGGCGCGCCTGCTGCAATCATGGCCTGACTGACTTTTTCTGAGAGAAGAGCCTGAATATTCACCGGGATACCTTACTTTTAGGACACCGCGTAGCTGAGGCGGTGTCCGGGTGTTTAATAAAGGCGGGAGTATACTGCAAATGCCCGGTGGCGTCAGCACTGCATAACACGGTAGATTATGCGCTTTGTTATGACTTGCGAGCACTGTTATGCGTACCTGGCAAACCATCGAAGAGTTGCAGGATATCGTGGAAGATTTGCCACGGTTTACCCAAGATTTGCAAAATTTAACTACCCGTCTGGGGCTGGATATTGCACCTTTAAATGCCGATCACATCTCGTTGCGCTGTCACCAGAACACCACGGCGGAACGCTGGCGGCGTGGCTTTGAGCAATGCGGCGCACTGCTGTCGGAAAACATCATTAATGGTCGGCCAATTTGTCTGTTCAAACTGCGCGAGCCGGTGTGCGTTGCCCACTGGCAGTTTACGGTGATTGAGTTGCCATGGCCGGGTGAAAAGCGCTACCCGCACGAAGGGTGGGAGCATGTTGAAATCGTACTGCCGGGCGATATCGCCACGCTCAATGCGCGTGCGCTGGCACTGCTGGCTGATGAGGGTTTAAGCCAGCCGGGTATTTCGGTGAAAACCAGTTCACCAAAAGGCGAACGTGAACGGCTGCCTAATCCCACGCTTGCGGTGACGGATGGCAAAGTCACTGTGAAGTTTCATCCGTGGACCATCGAAGAGATTGTCGCGAGCGAGCAGTGAAGCGAGCGGGCGACAGCGCTTGTGAAAACAAGCCATGCTGA
The DNA here is from genome assembly GCF_015167415.1 of Kosakonia pseudosacchari. NCBI lineage: Bacteria > Pseudomonadati > Pseudomonadota > Gammaproteobacteria > Enterobacterales > Enterobacteriaceae > Kosakonia > Kosakonia pseudosacchari. The sequence continues at coordinate 2,901,413 of NZ_CP063425.1, read as the reverse complement.
ACCGAGGGAGATGAAATGACCTTACTGGAAATCTGTTGTTATGGTGTCGATGACGCGGTGCTCGCTGAGCAACGTGGGGCCGATCGCATTGAATTCTGCGCCGCGCCGAAAGAGGGCGGATTAACCCCTTCCTTTGGCGCGTTAAAAGCGATTCGTCAGGCCGTGACCATTCCCGTACACCCGATCGTGCGCCCGCGCGGTGGGGATTTTTGCTACCGGGGCGATGAGTTTGCCTCCATGCTGAGCGATATTGCGATGCTCCGTGATCTGGGTTTTCCCGGCCTGGTCACCGGTGTGCTGACGGAAGAGGGCGATGTCGATATTGTGCGCATGCGGGAAATTATGCAGGCTGCGCAGGGGATGGCGGTAACTTTTCATCGCGCGTTCGATATGTGTGCTAACCCGCTGCAGGTGTTTGATAAATTAGCGGAATTAGGCATCGCGCGTATTCTCACATCCGGTCAGCAGTCGTCGGCGGTAAAAGGACTTTCATTAATCACGGAACTAAATGCCAGGTCTGGTGTTCCAATCATTATGGCCGGCGCAGGCGTGCGTCCGGATAACCTCGAAACCTTTCTCCATGCGGGTATCAAAGAGGTGCATAGCTCGGCAGGCCGCTGGACGGCATCGCCGATGCGCTACCGCAATCCAGGATTATCGATGTCGTCAGATGCCAGTGCGGATGAATATGCCCGCTACGGTGTGGATGGCGATGCGGTGGCGGTGATGAAAGAGATGATTTCGCACCATCGCCCGTAACAGTTTTTACCGCGCATCATGTCGCCCAATATGATGCTTGCTTGTACCAGGCCCCTGCCATTAACAGGGGCCTTTTTTTGTCTGTAGAAAACCCCTTGTCAGGCCGGGGAGCCAGATAGTCAGGGTTTCCGGGCTATCAGTACCGCGCGAACTGGCGCCGGGTAACCTTCCACGGTTTTGCTGCTGTCCGCCGGATCCAGGAAATCCGCCAGCGATTCGGTCACCATCCACGACGTGCGGCGTTGCTCATCGGTGCTGGTGATGCTCATATCCGCAATGCGGACATCAACAAAACCGCACTTTTCCAGCCAGTTTTTCAACGCCAGCGCGGAAGGAATGAAATAGACATTTCGCATTTGCGCGTAGCGGTCACCGGGCACCAGCACAGTATTTTCATCACCTTCCACCACCAGCGTTTCCAGTACCAGCTCGCCATCTTTCACCAGTTGATCTTTCAACTGCCACAGATGTTCAAGCGGTGAACGGCGATGATAGAGCACGCCCATAGAAAACACGGTATCGAAGGCGTTCAGCGCCGGAAGCTGCTCAATACCGAGCGGCAAGAGATGCGCGCGACGATCGTCACCTAACAGCTTACGCACGGCTTCAAACTGGCACAGGAACAACTGCGTCGGATCGATACCAACGGCAAGCTGCGCACCCGCGCCGACCATGCGCCACAGGTGATAACCGCTGCCGCAGCCGACATCCAGAATGGTGCGGCCTTTCAGATCGGAAAGGTGCGGCAGGACGCGCTCCCATTTCCAGTCGGAACGCCATTCGGTATCGATATCAATGCCATACAGTGAAAATGGCCCTTTGCGCCACGGCATCAGATTACGCAGCAGGGTTTCCATACCTTTGAGCTGCCCGGCGCTGAGCGGTTCGGCGCTTTGCGCGCTGACGCTGTGCAGCAGATCCAGCTTTGCGGGCGTGATGGTCGGCAGAAATTCTACCGCGTTGTTCCACTGCTTAAACTGCCCGTGCAATGCTTCACGCTGCCAGGCGGCGATCTGCGCGGGTAACGTTTCCAGCCAGTGCGCGAGCGTACCGGTGGCGATTTGCTGATAAAAACGGCCAAACTCAATCATGCTTCGACCGCCTTCAGTGCCACCAGCGAACCAAAATTAAAGCACTGGAACCACAGTTCACTGTGTTCAAAACCCGCGCTGCGCAGCCGCGCTTTATGCGCTTCAACAGAATCCGTCAGCATCACATTTTCCAGCATGCTGCGTTTCTGGCTGATCTCCAGTTCGCTGTAGCCGTTAGCGCGTTTAAAGTCGTGGTGCATATTGAACAGCAGTTCGCCGACGGTATGGTCTTCAAAACTGAATTTTTCCGATAACACTAACGCGCCGCCAGGGTTCAGCCCCTGGTAAACTTTCTGCAGCAGTTTCAGGCGGTCGTCCGGCTCCAGAAATTGCAAGGTGAAGTTGAGCACCACCATCGAGGCGTTTTCGATGTGAATATCGCGAATATCACCTTCAATCACCTCAACGGGCGTTGGCGCTTTATAGGCATCAATATGTCGACGGCAGCGCTCCACCATGGCGGGCGAGTTGTCGACGGCGATAATTTTGCAATCGGCATGGTGAATGTTGCGGCGCACCGAGAGCGTTGCCGCGCCCAGTGAGCAGCCGAGATCGTAGACCTGCGTGGCGGGCTGAACAAAGCGCTCCGCCAGCATACCGATCATCGAGATAATATTGGAGTAACCCGGTACGGAACGCTGGATCATGTCCGGGAAGACTTCAGCTACCCGTTCGTCAAAAGTCCAGTCGCCCAGGCTGGCGATAGGCGCAGAAAAAAGCGTGTCGCGGTGAGACATAGTGTAAATATCCGGGAAAACAAAGGGGCGTATTGTGCGCTAATGCAGGGAGAAAACCAACTCCCAGGGCATGTACCACAGATTTGCCAGCACCATCAGCAGCAAGGAGCAAAAGGTTGCGCCCATGCCGGAACGACGCCAGCGGATCAGGCGGTGATGAAAGCCGTAATAATGCATCAGGCGACCGGCGATCAGCAGCAGCCCGCAAACGTGCACTAACCATGTTTGCGCGCCGTCCATCTCCATAAAAAGCAGCAGGATCAGGGCGACGGGAATGTATTCCACCGCATTGCCATGAATGCGTATCGCACTTTGCAACTCGCTAAACCCGCCGTCGCCGTAGCTAACACGGTATTGCGTGCGCAGGCGAATAACGTCAAAAGAAAATTTTATGAGTAACAATGCACCCAGCACGGCGTAAAGCGCGCTAACCATACTAACTCCCTTTAAGGCTCTGGTGACCGCTTAACAATGATAGGTGGTTCGTTCAGAAAAGAGAAGATTGCAGCGGAAGAGAAGGGGCGTTGCCAACGCTTGGGGCGGCGGCCTGCAAACCCGGCCACAGGGTTTCTACCAGTTCCGGTGCCTGGGCGATATCCGGCGTATGCAAAAACAAATAGGGGGTGGTGGTCTGTTCCCACAACGGGAGTTTTTGCAGCCATACGGCAAACAGCTGACGATTTTGTTCCATATTGTCGCTGCCGATAAAACGCACCATCGGGTGACCGGCGGTAATCAGCGCATGTACCGGTACTTTCGGCTTTTTGCGCTGCGCTTCGATGATCGCTTCACTATGGGGAATGGCGCTGTGCACCGGGCGGCTATCAAGGATCACTCGGTTTATGCTGCGCGCATGTAAGCCTTGATTGAGCGCTTTTTCCTCTTCGCCTTTGGCGAAAAAGCCTGGATGGCGCACTTCAACGCCATAGGTGAAACCGGCAGGCAGTGCGTCCAGAAATGCCCACAAAGCGGGGAGATCGCGCGGGCCAAAGGTCGCCGGAAGCTGTAACCAGTACTGGCCTATCCGGTTGGCGAGCGGCGACATCCGTTGAAAAAATTCATCTGTCAGATCGCGGCAGTTACGCAGCGCCGCCTGGTGCGAAATGGTGGCGGGAAATTTAAAGCAGAAGCGAAAATCATCGGTGGTTTGTTCGCGCCAGCGCGCCACGATCTCCGCTTTTGGCAGCGCGTAAAGCGTGGTGTTACCTTCGACGCAGTTAAAGTGACGGGCGTACTCTTCGAGGCTGGTAATGCCAAGGCGCACCCATTTGGGGTGCGACCATTGCGGCAGGCCGACATACATCATAACGCGTTGAGGATCTCGTCCGTGCTGCGAACACGGCTAATGCGCGGGAAGATGTACTTCAGGCTGCCCTGGTGCTGCTCGCTGCTGCCTGCGCTGCAAGCGTCTTCTGCAATTACCAGCGAAAAGCCTAACTCCCACGCGTTGCGTGCGGTGGATTCCACGCCAATATTGGTGGAAATGCCGCACAGCACAATGGTGTCGATACCGCGACGGCGCAGTTGCAGTTCGAGATCGGTACCGTAGAACGCGCCCCACTGGCGTTTGGTCACTTCTATATCGCTCTCTTTTTTACCCAGTGCCTGTGGGTAAACCCACCAGTTGTCTGGCAGGGCATGACCGCCTGTAGCAGCGTCAACCGGCTGTTTCAGCGCTTCGGCAAAATCCGCCGACCAGCCAACGCGCACGAATACCACCGGAGAACCGTTGGCACGAAATTTCTCCGCGAGCGTTGAGGCACGTTGAACCACGTCCTGCGCTGTGTGCGGACCACCGGCGAAAGGCAAAATACCTTCCTGTAAATCGATCACCACCAGTGCGGTTTTCTCAGCATTGAGTTCCAGCATAATAACTCCTGAAAAATGAATGACGTCGGCGGATACCTTACGCGTTATGCCTGTGTGGACGGTTTACAAATTTTGTTAAATTTTGTGAGAATGCGCAATAAGCGCGCAGCAAACGCGCGTACAGTCGGTCGCGGGCTTATCGTCAGTCAGAATTTCCAGTATAATAGCCCCCTTTTTTCATCCAGTTGTGACATACGAAAATAGCTGCCACCAGAGTGCCTGCCCCGCAGGCGGCGGGTCGCGCGCAGCTAATTAAGGGATATCTCATGCGTACAGTATATTGCGGGCAGCTCAATCAGTCCCATGTGGGACAGCAAGTAACGCTTTGTGGGTGGGTCAACCGTCGTCGTGACCTCGGTAGCCTTATCTTTATTGATATGCGCGATCGTGAAGGCATCGTGCAGGTGTTTTTCGACCCGGACCGTCAGGATGCGTTCCAGCTCGCCTCTGAACTGCGTAATGAGTTCTGCATTCAGGTAACCGGTACCGTACGTGCGCGCGATGGCAAAAACGTCAACAAAGATATGGCAACCGGTGAAGTGGAAGTGTTCGCCACCGAGCTGAATATTATCAACCGTTCTGACGTGCTGCCGCTGGACTCCAACCACGTTAATACCGAAGAAGCGCGTCTGAAATATCGCTACCTCGATCTGCGCCGCCCGGAAATGGCTCAGCGCCTGAAAACCCGCGCCAAAATCACCAGCTTTGTGCGTCGCTTTATGGATGACCACGGTTTCCTCGATATTGAAACCCCGATGCTGACCAAAGCGACGCCGGAAGGCGCGCGTGACTATCTCGTGCCTTCGCGCGTGCATAAAGGCAAATTTTACGCGCTGCCGCAATCTCCGCAGCTGTTCAAACAGTTGCTGATGATGTCCGGCTTCGACCGCTACTACCAGATCGTCAAATGTTTCCGTGACGAAGACCTGCGTGCTGACCGCCAGCCGGAATTCACCCAGATCGATGTGGAAACCTCCTTTATGACCGCGCCGCAGGTGCGTGAAGTGATGGAAGCGATGGTCCGCGAACTGTGGCAGGAAATTCGTGGTGTGGATCTGGGCGACTTCCCGATTATGACTTTCGCCGAAGCCGAGCGCCGTTACGGTTCCGATAAACCCGATTTGCGTAACCCGATGGAGCTGGTCGACGTTGCTGACTTGCTGAAAGCGGTTGAGTTTAAAGTTTTCTCCGGCCCGGCAAATGATCCGAAAGGTCGCGTTGCTGCGCTGCGTGTGCCAGGTGGCGCACAACTTAGCCGTAAACAGATTGACGACTACGGCAAGTTTATCGAAATCTACGGGGCGAAAGGCCTTGCTTATATTAAGGTCAACGAAGCGGCAAAAGGACTGGAGGGGATCACCAGCCCGGTCGCCAAATTCCTGAACGCTGAAATTGTTGGCGCGATCCTTGAGCGCACTGGCGCACAAGATGGCGACATGATTTTCTTCGGCGCGGACCACAAAAAAGTGGTTGCCGATGCGCTGGGTGCGCTGCGTCTGAAACTCGGTAAAGACCTGAACCTGACCGACGAAGCCAAATGGGCGCCGCTGTGGGTGATCGACTTCCCGATGTTTGAAGATGACGGCGAAGGCGGTCTGACCGCGATGCACCATCCGTTCACCTCGCCGAAAGATATGACCGCGGCTGAGCTGAAGGCGGCGCCGGAAGACGCTGTGGCTAACGCCTACGATATGGTGATTAACGGCTATGAAGTGGGCGGCGGTTCGGTGCGTATCCATAACGGCGAAATGCAGCAGACAGTGTTCGGCATTCTGGGTATCAATGAGCAGGAACAGCGTGAGAAGTTCGGCTTCCTGCTGGATGCGCTGAAGTACGGTACGCCGCCGCACGCGGGCCTGGCATTTGGTCTGGATCGTCTGACCATGCTGCTGACCGGCACCGATAACATCCGTGACGTGATTGCGTTCCCGAAAACCACGGCTGCGGCCTGTCTGCTGACGGAAGCGCCAAGTTTCGCCAACCCGGCGTCGCTGGCTGAGTTGGGTATTTCTGTCGTCAAAAAAGAGACGCCGGAGAATAAATAAGATGGCCTTTAAGCACCCTGTTTCTGTGCTGGTGGTGATTTACGCCGAGGACACGAAACGGGTGCTGATGTTGCAGCGACGCGACGATCCTGATTTCTGGCAGTCGGTGACCGGCAGTCTCGAAGCAGGAGAAGTTGCGTCGCAAGCCGCCATGCGTGAAGTAAAGGAAGAGGTCGACATCGATATTGCTTGCGAGCAACTGACCTTAGTCGACTGTCAGCGCACGGTGGAGTTTGAAATATTTAGTCATTTACGTCATCGCTATGCGCCGGGCGTTACGCACAATACCGAATCCTGGTTTTGTCTTGCGCTGCCCCATGAACGCCAGATTGTTTTTAGTGAACATCTGGCGTACCGCTGGCTTGATGCCCCGGCAGCGGCGGCATTAACCAAGTCATGGAGCAACCGGCAGGCGATTGAAGAATTTGTTATTAACGCCGACTAATTTCCCTGAAATTTCAGTTCTCAGGAAAATGGCAACCCCGGCGTCGCCAGGTGCTTACTGCGGTAAGCAAGGGGTACGATCGGGAGCAGCCAATGAGCCAGAGGGCTGAAAGCCGCCGGGAAAAGGCTTTATTGGAGAGTTTTTTATGGCAGGTCATAGTAAATGGGCCAACACCAAACACCGCAAAGCGGCACAGGATGCTAAACGCGGTAAGATCTTTACCAAAATCATCCGTGAACTGGTAACGGCTGCTCGTCTGGGCGGCGGTGATATCGGTTCTAACCCGCGCCTGCGTGCGGCGGTTGATAAAGCGCTGTCTAACAACATGACCCGCGACACTTTAAACCGTGCTATCGCACGTGGTGTGGGTGGTGATGATGACGCGAACATGGAAACCATCATTTATGAAGGCTATGGTCCTGGCGGCACGGCGGTGATGGTGGAGTGTCTGAGTGACAACCGCAACCGTACCGTGGCGGAAGTGCGTCATGCTTTCAGCAAATGCGGTGGGAACCTCGGTACTGACGGTTCTGTCGCCTATCTGTTCAGCAAAAAAGGGGTGATCTCCTTCGAAGCTGGTGACGAAGACACCATTATGGAAGCAGCACTTGAAGCTGGTGCTGAAGACGTGGTGACGTTTGACGATGGCGCAATCGACGTTTATACCGCGTGGGAAGAGATGGGCGCAGTGCGTGATGCACTGGAAGCTGCGGGTCTGAAAGCGGACAACGCTGAAGTCTCCATGATCCCGTCAACCAAAGCCGACATGGACGCGGAAACCGCGCCGAAACTGCTGCGTCTGATCGATATGCTGGAAGATTGCGACGACGTGCAGGAGGTTTATCACAACGGTGAGATCTCTGATGAGGTTGCGGCGACACTCTAATGTCGCTGATTGATACGCATGTAACCGGAGACGCATAATGGCGATTATTCTCGGTATCGATCCGGGTTCGCGCGTCACCGGTTACGGCGTGATCCGCCAGACGGGACGGCAATTGACCTATCTGGGCAGCGGTTGTATCCGTACCAAAGTGGATGATTTACCGTCGCGTCTGAAGCTGATTTATGCAGGCGTGACGGAGATTATCACCCAGTTCCAGCCGGATTTTTTCGCTATCGAACAGGTATTTATGGCGAAAAACGCCGATTCGGCACTCAAGCTGGGGCAAGCGCGCGGTGTGGCGATTGTCGCTGCTGTGAATCAGGATTTACCGGTGTTTGAATACGCCGCACGGCAGGTAAAACAGACGGTGGTGGGGATTGGTAGCGCCGAAAAAAGCCAGGTGCAACACATGGTGCGAACGCTGCTGAAACTACCCGCTAACCCGCAGGCGGATGCGGCAGATGCGCTGGCTATCGCCATCACGCATTGCCATGTCAGCCAGAATGCGTTGCAGGTGAGCAGCACAAGGCTCAATCTGGCTCGCGGACGATTACGCTAAAAAGCGCCGGTTTACCGGCGCTTTTTTTATAGCAGTGAGCGGATTTTATCCGCGTCTTCCTGCGTTGACGGGTTATAGACCACCATCGTCAGGTCCGGTTGTCCCTCCACCGAGAAACTCGAAAACTCCAGCGATAAGCGGCCTGCTTCGCGATGAAGCAGAATTTTTGTACCTTCTCCCATCATGTCAATATCATTGCTGCGCCACAGTTCGGCAAACTCAGATGAAGCCGCGCTTAGTTCTTCAACCAGCGGGCGAATTTCAATGGACGCTCCGGCACGGGTGGCGTCTGCGCGAAAAGCAGCGACAAGAAAGCGGGCGAGCGCGTGCCAGTCGGCCTGCGCGGCGCGCGCCTGCGGATTAAGAAAGATGCGCCGCAGAATATTGCGCTCGTGCGCAGGCTGGTTCGGGTAATCGGATAACACCACCGTGGCGGCTTTGTTCCAGGCGAGCACATCCCAGGTCGCATTGCGGATCATCGCCGGGCTCAGGTGCATACAGTCCAGCACCTTTTGCAGCCTCTCCGTCACCGTCCCTCTCGCCTGGTAATGCATACCCGGAGCACGACCTAACGCCAGATGAAAAACATGTTCACGTTCAGGCTGTGAAAGGCGTAGTGCCTGGCAAATACGTTCCAGCACTTCGGCTGACGGCGTACCGCCACGCCCTTGCTCAAGCCAGGTGTACCAGGTCGCGCTAATACAGGCCAGATGCGCCACCTCTTCACGGCGCAGCCCCGGCGTACGCCGCCGCGCGGTGTGAAAACCCAGCGCCACGGGGTCAAGTTGCGCGCGGCGCGATTTGAGATAACTGCCCAGATCTTTAGGCTGAGTAACGCTCTGCATCCTGTTAGTCCTTATACCCCGATAAACTCACTACTTTTCACCTTGATGGATATTTATAAGGATAACGGCGCGAGTCAACATCAGGAGGCACACGCATGCATGTTTTTTTAACGGGCGCGACCGGTTGGGTCGGCGCAAAAGTGGCGGCAGAGTTGATTGCTGCCGGGCACCAGGTGAGCGGCCTGGCAAGAAATGCGGATAAAGCACAGGCGCTGCTGGCCGCCGGAGGACAGGTAGTTTCCGGAACGCTGGATGATCATTCCGTCTTGTTTGACGCAGCGTCGCGTGCGGATGCAGTGATCCATACCGCCTTTAATCATGACTTTTCACGTTTTGCGGAAAATTGCCAACAGGACAGGCGCGCCATTGAAGTGATGGGGGAGGCGCTACTCGGCAGCGAACGCCCGTTACTGGTGACGTCAGGGCTGGCAAGACTGGTTCAGGGGCGACCAGCAACTGAACAAGATAAACCTGTCAGCGCGCCGGATTACCTGCGCCGTTCCGAACTGGCCGCACTGGCGCTGGCCGAAAAAGGTGTCCGGGCCGCCAGTGTGCGTCTGGCACCCACCGTTCATGGCGTAGGCGATCACGGTTTTATCCCGATTTTGATCGCGCTGGCGAAGAAAACCGGTGTATCCGCCTGGCCGGGCGAGGGCAACAATCGCTGGGCGGCGGTGCATCGTTCTGATGCGGCGACGCTCTACCGGCTGGTGCTGGAAAGTGGCGTAACGGAAACGGTATACCATGCGGTAGCTGAGGAGGGGATCGCGATGCGGGAGATTGCTATCGCCATTGGCAACATGCTGGGTTTGCCCGCTGAATCACGCAGCGCCGATCATTTTGGCTGGTTTGCCACCTTTGCCGCAGCGGAAATGTCGGCGTCCAGCGAGCGAACCCGCGACGTTTTAGACTGGCACCCTGCGCAACGCGATTTGCTCACCGATCTTGCGGATGCGGCCTATTACGCGAATTCCTGAACCGCGCTCGCGTTTTCCTGTATATTCGGCTGGATATCTATCCAGCCTTTTTTTATCATACGGCATTACACTTTCGGCCGTTAACGCAGGAGCGTCATGTGATAGGCAGACTCAGAGGCATCATTGTAGAAAAACAACCCCCGTTGGTTCTGCTGGAAGTCGGGGGCGTGGGGTATGAAGTCCATATGCCGATGACCTGCTTTTATGAACTCCCGGACGCCGGAAAAGAAGCGGTTGTTTTTACACAGTTTGTAGTACGCGAAGATGCTCAGCTGTTGTACGGCTTTAATAACAAGCAGGAACGGACACTGTTCCGTGAACTCATCAAAACCAATGGCGTTGGGCCAAAACTGGCGCTGGCGATTTTGTCCGGCATGTCGGCGCAGCAGTTCGTTAACGCCGTCGAACGCGAAGATCCTGCTGCACTGGTCAAATTGCCAGGAATAGGGAAGAAAACTGCCGAGCGTTTGATTGTCGAGATGAAAGATCGCTTTAAAGGTCTGCACGGCGATCTCTTCACCCCGGCAGCAGATTTGGTGCTGGCCTCTCCGGCGAGCCCGGCGACGGATAATGCAGAGCAAGAAGCCGTTGCTGCGCTGGTGGCGTTGGGCTATAAACCTCAGGAAGCCAGCCGGATGGTAAGTAAGCTTGCGCGTCCGGACGCCAACAGTGAAACCCTGATCCGCGAAGCGCTGCGCGCGGCGTTGTGAGGTAGAGGATGATTGAAGCAGACCGTCTGGTCACGCCCGCCAGCATCAATATAGAGGAAGTCGCGGACCGCGCTATTCGTCCGAAAATGCTCGACGAGTATATCGGTCAGCCGCAGGTGCGCTCGCAAATGGAGATCTTTATCCAGGCGGCAAAGCTGCGCGGTGACGCGCTGGACCATCTGCTTATCTTCGGCCCGCCAGGCTTAGGTAAAACGACGCTGGCGAATATCGTGGCAAACGAGATGGGAGTCAATCTGCGCACAACCTCAGGGCCAGTGCTGGAAAAAGCGGGCGATCTTGCCGCGATGCTCACTAACCTCGAGCCGCATGATGTGTTGTTTATCGATGAAATCCACCGCCTCTCGCCGGTTGTCGAAGAGGTGCTTTATCCGGCAATGGAAGATTACCAACTGGATATCATGATTGGTGAAGGGCCAGCGGCACGTTCGATAAAAATCGATTTACCGCCGTTTACCCTGATAGGCGCGACAACGCGCGCGGGTTCGCTTACGTCGCCGCTGCGCGATCGTTTCGGTATTGTGCAGCGTCTTGAGTTCTATCAGGTCGCGGATTTACAGCATATTGTGGGGCGCAGCGCGCGCTATATGGGGCTGGAGATGAGCGATGAGGGGGCGCTGGAAGTGGCGCGACGCTCGCGTGGAACGCCGCGTATTGCGAATCGTCTGTTGCGTCGTGTGCGCGATTTCGCCGAAGTGAAACACAACGGCGACATTACCGCTGATATCGCGGCCCAGGCGCTCGACATGCTGAATGTCGATGCCGAAGGGTTCGACTATATGGATCGTAAACTGCTATTAGCTGTTATCGACAAGTTCTTCGGTGGCCCGGTCGGGCTGGACAACCTGGCGGCAGCCATTGGCGAAGAGCGTGAAACGATTGAGGATGTGCTGGAGCCGTATCTCATCCAGCAGGGCTTTTTGCAGCGTACGCCGCGTGGTCGGATGGCAACAGTCAGAGCGTGGAACCACTTCGGTATTACGCCGCCGCAAATGCCATAACATTAAAGGCCGGAGAGCATTAGCTTTCGGCCTTTCGCTTTAGCTGGCGGGTTTCTTCATCATGCTGAAGATAAACAGCAGCGCCGCGCACAACACCACGGATGGACCTGCGGGCGTGTCATAAAAGGCTGAAAATGTCAGTCCGCCGGTGACGGCGATCATCCCTATACCGACTGCAATACCCGCCATTTGTTCCGGCGTACGTGCGAAGCGCCGCGCTGTCGCGGCAGGGATAATCAACAGGGAGGTGATGATCAGTGCTCCGACGAATTTCATGGCAACGCCAATCGTTAATGCGGTGACCAGCATCAGCAGCAGCTTCACGCGTTGCAGCTTCACGCCATCAACAAATGCCAGCTCGGGGCTGATGGTCATCGACAGCAGGTTGCGCCATTGCCAGAACAGAATCCCCAGTACCACGAGAACGCCCAGGGCGATCGCCACCAGGTCGCCAGGCGTTACTGCCAGCAAATCCCCGAACAGATAGGCCATTAAATCGACACGAATATTCGACATCAGGCTGACAACAACCAGGCCAAGCGACAGTGCGCTGTGCGCCATGATCCCCAGCAGGGTATCAATGGCCAGATGCGGCCGTTTTTCCAGCCATACCAGCCCGGCGGCCAGTAACAGCGTAACCGCGATCACTGCATAAAATGGATTTATGTTCAGCAACAAACCGAAAGCGACACCCAACAGAGAAGCATGCGCGAGCGTATCGCCGAAATATGACATTCTCCGCCAGACAACAAATGAGCCTAGCGGACCCGCTGCACAGGCGAGCATAACCCCGGCAAGCCAGCCGGGCAGTAACAATTCAATCATGAGTGTCCATTACCCTGGCGCAGCACAATGCGGCCCTGTAAATCGTGGCGGTGGTTGTGATTGTGGCGATAAATTCCCAACTGTTCTGCGCCACGCTGGCCGAACATGGAGATGAATTCCGGGTGCATTGAAACCACTTCCGGCGTGCCAGAACAGCAAATATGGTGGTTCAGGCAGAGCACTTCATCTGTCTTTGCCATAACCAGGTGCAGATCGTGAGAAACCATCAACACAGCGCAGTCCAGCTCTTTGCGCAACTGGTCAATCAGGTTGTACAACGCCACCTGGCCATTTACATCAACACCCTGGGTTGGCTCATCAAGAACCAGCAATTGCGGGCGATTGAGCAGCGCTCGCGCGAGCAATACGCGCTGGGTTTCACCACCAGAAAGTTTTTGCATTGGCGCATCGACCAGGTGTGCGGCCTGCACACGTTTCAGGGCCGGAATAATATCGTCTTTACGAGTGCCAGGTCGCAGGCGCATAAAGCGGCCAACGGAGAGTGGCAGAGTCGCATCAAGATGCAACTTCTGCGGCACATATCCGATGCGCAGCGTTTTGTCACGCTTGATTAACCCGGAGTCGGGTGCTACAAGCCCAAGCACAACGCGCACCAGCGTTGATTTGCCCGCGCCATTAGGGCCCAGTAAGGTTAAAATTTTACCGGCACGTAAATTCAGCGAAATATCAGACAGGACGCGACGTTGACCGAAAGCGACGGTGATATTTTCGAGCGTTACAAGATTCGTCATAGCATTTATGGGGTTGCACAAGTTGTCGAATGTTATAATATCACATTCCACTTATTCATTACGATTAATAGTCGCATTATGTTACATAAAAATACGCTTCTTTGCGCAGCGTTATCCGCTGCGCTTCTCGGTGGCGCAGCACAAACTGCTAACGCCGCCGTTGTAACGTCATTAAAGCCGCTGGGGTTTATCGCGTCAGCAATAGCCGATGGGGTAACGTCAACGGAAGTATTACTGCCGGACGGTGCATCAGAGCACGATTATTCCCTGCGCCCGTCTGATGTAAAACGCTTACAGAACGCGGACTTAGTATTTTGGGTCGGGCCCGAAATGGAAGCCTTTATGGTGCGTTCCGCGCAGCAAATCCCGGCAAAAAAATTAGTGACAATGGCGGAACTGGATGGCGTGAAAACGCTGCTCATGAAAGGGACAGATGAGGATGAGCACGACCATGATGATGGGCATCATCAGGACGAAAAAAGTGACGAGCATCACCATCACGGTGAGTACAACATGCATCTGTGGCTCTCACCAGAGATTGCGCGGCTGTCGGCGGTTGCAATCCACGATAAATTAGTGGAAGTTATGCCGCAAAGTCGAGCCAAGCTGGACGCCAACCTGCAAGCATTTGAGGCATCATTAGCCCAGTCCGATAAGCAGGTCGGTAACGAGCTGGCACCGCTGAAAGGGAAAGGGTATTTCGTTTTTCATGACGCCTACGGCTACTTTGAAAAACACTACGGACTGACTCCGCTGGGTCACTTCACCGTCAACCCCGAAATTCAGCCTGGTGCGCAGCGTTTACATGAAATCAGAACACAGTTGGTTGAGCAAAAAGCAACCTGCGTTTTTGCTGAGCCACAGTTCAGGCCAGCGGTCGTAGAAGCTGTTGCCAGAGGGACATCCGTTCGAATGGGAACGTTGGATCCGCTCGGTATCGGCATCAAGTTAGGCAAAGAGAGCTATCCGCAGTTCCTTGCCCAACTTTCACATCAGTATGCGAGCTGCCTGAAAGGAGAATAACGAGGAAGTGAATACGTGCAACAGATAGCCCGCTCTGTCGCCCTGGCATTTAATAATCTGCCCCGACCCCACCGCGTTATGCTGGGGTCGCTTACAGTTCTCACTCTCACGGTCGCCGTTTGGCGTCCGTACGTTTACCACCCCGAATCCGTTACACCCATTGTGAAAGCTATCGAGCTGCCGAAGAGCGAAATTCGCTCTTTGCTGCCGGAGGCCAGCGAACCTATAGACCAGACTGCGTCGGATGATGATGTTGACGCTATTCCGCAGGATGAACTCGATGAGAAAACATCCAGTGAAGCCGGCGTACATGAATATGTCGTCTCCACGGGCGATACGCTGAGCAGCATTCTTAACCAGTACGGCATTGATATGGGTGATATCAGCCAGCTTGCCGCTGCGGATAAAGAACTGCGTAACCTGAAAATCGGCCAACAGATCTCCTGGACGCTGACCGCAGACGGCGATTTGCAGAGATTGACCTGGGAGATGTCCCGCCGCGAGACCCGCACTTATGACCGCATTGATGGCGGCTTCAAAATGAGTAGCGAAACGCAGCAGGGCGATTGGGTAAACTCGGTGATGAAAGGGACGGTCGGCGGGAGTTTTGTTTCCAGCGCGCGCGATGCCGGGTTAACCAGCGGTGAAATCAGCGCGGTGATTAAAGCCATGCAGTGGCAGATGGATTTCCGCAAGCTGAAAAAAGGCGATGAATTCTCGGTGCTCATGTCCCGCGAAATGCTGGAAGGCAAGCAAGAGCAAAGCCAGTTGCTTGGTGTGCGTCTGCGTTCCGATGGCAAGGATTATTATGCGTTCCGCGCGGAAGACGGCAAATTTTACGATCGCAATGGTACCGGCCTGGCAAAAGGTTTTTTGCGTTTCCCGACATCCAAGCAGTTCCGCGTCTCTTCGAATTTTGACCCCCGTCGTCTGAACCCGGTAACCGGTCGCGTTGCGCCGCATAAAGGCGTTGATTTCGCATTACCACAGGGCACGCCTGTGCTCGCGGTAGGGGATGGTGAAGTCGTTGTGGCGAAACGCAGCGGAGCGGCAGGGAACTATGTTGCTATCCGCCATGGGCGCACCTACACCACGCGCTATATGCACCTGCGCAAGCTGTTGGTAAAACCAGGGCAGAAAGTGAAACGTGGCGATCGTATTGCGCTCTCCGGGAATACCGGGCGTTCTACCGGGCCGCACCTGCACTATGAAGTGTGGATCAACCAGCAAGCTGTTAACCCGTTGACGGCGAAACTGCCAAGAACCGAAGGATTAAGCGGGTCGGATCGCAAAGATTATCTGGCACAGGTTAAAGAGGTTTTACCTCAGTTAAAAGTCGACTGATTCGTTTAACAAATGTGCGTCTGAAGCCGATGCCTCAACCGCATCGGCTTTTTCTTTTGTGCGATGGATGGCACCTCGCTACACTATCTCATTACTTTAAGTGAACTGATTCTCGCCTGCGGAAGATGCATGGAAACGAAAAAAAATACCGCTGAATACATTCCTGAGTTTGAAAACGAATTTCGCCATCCGCGTTACTGGGGCGCGTGGCTGGGAGTGCTGGCTTTTGCGGGCGTTGCATTGATCCCGCCGTCGGTGCGTGATCCTCTACTCGGCAAACTTGGCCGTCTGGCCGGAAAGTTCGGCAAAAGCGCGCGTCGCCGTGCGCAGATCAACCTCTACTACTGCTTCCCTGAAAAGAGCGATGCAGAAAGAGAGGCCATTATTGACGAGATGTTTGCCACTGCGCCGCAAGCCATGGTTCTGATGGCGGAACTGGCGCTGCGTGGCCCGGAAAAGATTCTGTCGCGTGTGGAATGGCAGGGTCGTGAAATTATTGATGAAATGCACCGCAACGAAGAGAAGGTGATTTTCCTTGTCCCGCACGGTTGGGGCGTAGATATCCCGGCGATGTTGATGGCATCGCAAGGCCAAAAAATGGCGGCGATGTTTCATAATCAGGGCAACAAAGTGTTCGATTATGTATGGAACACCGTTCGACGTCGTTTTGGCGGACGTTTACATGCGCGTAATGATGGTATCAAACCTTTTATTCAGTCGGTTCGCCAGGGCTACTGGGGGTACTATCTCCCGGACCAGGATCACGGTGCGGAGCACAGTGAGTTTGTTGATTTCTTTGCAACCTATAAAGCGACATTGCCTGCTATTGGCCGTTTGATGAAAGTGTGCCGCGCGCGCGTGGTGCCGCTGTTCCCGGTTTATGACGCGAAAACACACCGTCTGATTATTCAGGTGCGTCCGCCGATGGACGACCTGCTCACCGCTGATGACAATACGATTGCCCGTCGTATGAACGAAGAAGTTGAAAAGTTTGTCGCTCCGCATCCTGAGCAATATACCTGGATCCTCAAATTGCTGAAAACGCGAAAACCGGGTGAGATCGAGCCTTACAGGCGCAAAGATTTGTTTGCGAAAAAATAGCCCATAAAAAAGGCCTCTCATTGAGAGGCCTTTTTGCTTTCTATAACCCTTTATTCAACGGTCAGAATTCGCGTGGTGTTCGTGGTGCCGATGGTGCTCATCACGTCACCCTGAGTCACGATAACCAGATCCCCGGACAGCAAATAGCCTTTATCGCGTAGCAGGTTTACTGCGTCGTGAGCTGCTGTCACACCGTCATTTACGCTGTCGAAATAGACCGGGGTGACACCGCGATACAGGGCTGTCAGGTTGAGGGTACGTTCATGACGAGAGAGGGCGAAAATCGGCAACCCCGAACTGATGCGTGAGGTCATCAGCGCGGTACGGCCCGATTCCGTCATCGAAATGATAGCGGTTACACCTTTCAGGTGGTTTGCCGCATACATGGCCGACATGGCAATCGCTTCTTCCACGTTATCGAATTGAATATCCAGGCGGTGTTTGGAAACGTTGATGCTTGGAATTTTCTCAGCGCCCAGACATACACGAGCCATTGCCGCAACGGTTTCGGACGGATACTGGCCTGCTGCAGTTTCGGCAGAGAGCATGACCGCATCGGTACCATCTAACACGGCGTTGGCAACGTCCATCACTTCCGCGCGGGTTGGCATCGGGTTGGTGATCATCGATTCCATCATCTGTGTCGCGGTGATCACTGCACGGTTAAGCTGGCGCGCACGACGGATCAGCGCTTTCTGGATACCAACCAGTTCCGGGTCGCCGATTTCAACCCCGAGATCACCGCGTGCAACCATGACCACGTCGGAGGCAAGGATCACGTCATCCATCGCATCCTGATTGCATACTGCTTCTGCACGCTCGACTTTTGCCACGATTTTGGCATCACAACCGGCATCGCGCGCCAGACGGCGAGCATAGTTAAGATCTTCTCCGCAGCGCGGGAAGGAGACGGCCAGGTAGTCAACGCCGATCAATGCGGCTGTTACGATATCCGCTTTGTCTTTTTCAGTCAGCGCTTCAGCAGAAAGGCCGCCGCCCAGCTTGTTGATGCCTTTATTGTTCGATAGCGGGCCGCCGACGGTCACTTCGGTAAACACTTTCATGCCCTGAACTTCCAGCACTTTCAGCTGGACACGACCATCATCGAGCAGCAGGATATCGCCCGGAACGACATCGGCAGGCAAACCTTTATAATCGATGCCCACTTTTTCTTTGTCGCCTTCACCTTTACCGAGGTTGGCATCAAGCAGGAATTTATCGCCGATGTTGAGGAAAACTTTGCCTTCCTTAAAAGTGGAAACACGAATTTTTGGCCCTTGTAAATCGCCAAGGATAGCAACATGACGTCCCAGTTTTGCCGCAATCTCACGCACTTTATCCGCACGTAATTTATGATCTTCAGGTGTTCCGTGTGAGAAGTTCATACGTACCACGTTAGCACCTGCCGCGATCACCTTCTCAAGGTTGTTATCGCGGTCAGTGGCCGGGCCTAAGGTGGTTACGATTTTGGTTCTGCGAAGCCTTCTGGACATGTAATACTCCGTTGACTGAAACAACTTGGTGTTGCGTGAACATAAATCCGGTCACTTAGCGCCCTGCTGTGAAGGGCGATGCGTCAGATCGGACAGCGTAAGAGGTTACCGCTTTTATATTTACTATTAGTGGTTATCGCTTTTGATAAGCAGCTCTTTATCAAAGCGCGATTCTTTCAGTGCTTCTTTGACTCGCTTCAAGTTATCCCTGAATTTTGCTCCCCGACGCAATGTGAAGCCTGTTGCCAGCACATCAATGACCGTGAGTTGCGCAAGACGAGAAACCATTGGCATATAAATATCTGTATCTTCCGGAACATCCAGAGTGATAGCAAGTGTTGCCTCACGCGCCAGCGGCGTGCCTGCAGACGTAAGGGCTATCACCATGGCATCGTTTTCACGCGCCAGTTGCGCAAGTTCCACTAAATTCTTGGTTCTTCCGGTATGTGAAATCAACACAACCACGTCATCGTCGCTACAATTCATACAACTCATGCGTTGCAGCACAATGTCGTCGGAGTAGACCACCGGCACGTTGAAGCGGAAAAATTTGTTCATGGCATCGTGCGCAACGGCGGCAGATGAACCAAGGCCAAAGAAGGCAATTTTTTTTGCCTGCGTCAGTAAATCTACGGCGCGATTTACCGCTGCCATATCCAGTGACTGGCGCACATGATCGAGACTGGCCATTGCGGATTCGAAGATTTTGCCGGTATAGGCTTCAACACTGTCATCTTCATCAACATTTCGATTAACATAGGGCGTGCCATTGGCGAGGCTTTGCGCCAGATGCAGTTTGAAATCGGGGAAACCCCGGGTATCAAGGCTGCGGCAGAAACGGTTCACTGTGGGTTCGCTGACATCCGCTTCTTGCGCAAGGGCTGCAATGCTCGAGTGGATGGCCTGGTCCGGCGCGGCGAGGATCACTTCCGCCACTTTACGCTCGGATTTGCTAAGGTGTTCCAGCCGTGACTGGATTTTTTCCAGCATATTCATGGGTGATAAACGCTCATGGTAAAACGATTACACCAATAGATGGAATCGTGATGCGATTTAGCTAGATATTACCCCTGCGGCGCGCAGAAAGGTAAGTCGTGATGAGAAATGTTGTTGTTTTTTTTCATTACATGATCAGAGTCGGATTTTACCCACTGCGTATTGGGCAAATATCCCGCTTTATCAGGGCGAAAGAACAGTTTTTTCGTCACAACAGAATAACGCACGTCCTGACAAGGCTTAACAGTTTCGGGAATTACGTAAAAGCAGTACAGTGCACTGTAATAAAATTACAACTGAGGCCTGGCTGAAGCTCCAGGATAGCCAACTGAGGAGAAAGACATGGCGGTAATACAAACAGCCCAGGCGTGTGACCTGGTCATTTTCGGTGCTAAGGGCGACCTCGCCCGCCGGAAATTGCTGCCTTCCCTGTACCAACTGGAAAAAGCGGGCCAGATTCACCCGGAGACACGGATCCTGGGCGTGGGCCGCGCTGATTGGGATAAGGAAGCGTATACCAAGGTTGTTCGCGAAGCGCTTGAAACCTTTATGAAGGAAAAGATCGACGAGAGCCTGTGGGATAAGCTGAGTGGTCGTCTGGATTTTTGCAATCTGGACGTTAATGATACGTCAGCCTTCAAACGTCTCGGTGCGATGCTGGATCAAAAAAACCGTACCACCATCAACTACTTCGCCATGCCACCGAGCACCTTTGGCGCAATCTGCAAAGGCCTGGGTGAAGCGAAACTGAACGCCAAACCGGCGCGCGTGGTGATGGAAAAACCGCTGGGCACCTCGCTTGCCACATCGCGGGAAATCAATGACCAGGTGGGCGAATTTTTCGAAGAGTGCCAGGTTTATCGTATCGACCACTACCTCGGTAAAGAGACGGTGCTCAACCTGCTGGCGCTGCGTTTTGCGAACTCTCTTTTCGTCAATAACTGGGACAATCGCACCATCGATCACGTTGAAATCACCGTGGCGGAAGAGGTGGGCATTGAAGGGCGCTGGGGCTATTTCGACCAGGCCGGACAGATGCGCGATATGATCCAGAACCACTTATTGCAAATTCTGTGCATGATTGCCATGTCGCCGCCGTCCGATCTGAGCGCCGACAGCATTCGTGACGAAAAAGTAAAAGTCTTGAAGTCGCTGCGCCGTATTGATCGCACCAATGTGCGTGAAAAAACCGTACGAGGCCAGTACAGCGCCGGTTTCGCTCAGGGCAAGAAAGTACCGGGCTATCTGGAAGAAGAGGGCGCGAATAAAACCAGCAACACCGAAACGTTCGTTGCTATCCGTGTCGACATTGATAACTGGCGTTGGGCGGGGGTGCCGTTCTACCTGCGCACCGGTAAGCGTCTGCCGACCAAGTGTTCTGAAGTGGTTGTGTACTTTAAAACACCGGAACTGAACCTGTTCAAAGAGTCCTGGCAGGATCTGCCGCAGAACAAGCTAACGATTCGTCTGCAGCCGGATGAAGGGGTGGATATCCAGGTACTGAACAAAGTGCCGGGTCTCGATCACAAACATAATTTGCAGATTACCAAGCTGGATCTGAGCTATTCCGAAACGTTCAATCAGACACATCTGGCAGATGCTTATGAGCGTCTGTTACTGGAAACAATGCGCGGTATTCAGGCGCTGTTCGTGCGTCGTGACGAAGTGGAAGAAGCCTGGAAATGGGTCGATTCCATCACGGAAGCCTGGGCGGCGGATAACGACTCGCCGAAACCTTACCAGGCGGGAACCTGGGGGCCAGTGGCCTCGGTGGCCATGATCACCCGTGACGGCCGTTCCTGGAACGAGTTTGAGTGATTTGCTGTCGGTTAAAGTTGCGCAATTTTACCGGTAACATGATCTAACTCAGCTATCCGAACAATTTTTCATCTTTCAAGCCCCGACTGGATTCACCAGCGGGGCTTTTTTTATTACACTGGCTGAAGCGATTTTGCCTTTGGGGCGCGGCGCTCTGGTGTTTTCAGCTTGTTACGTAAAGCTAATCGCACTGTTAACGCGGCTTCCCCGGACAGATAAATTTCAGGAGCCTCTATGAACCCGACAATGTTACGCGTAACAAATCGAATTATTGAACGTTCGCGCGAAACCCGCTCAGCCTATCTGGCACGTATTGAACAAGCGAAAAGCGATACCGTACGCCGTTCAACACTCGCCTGTGGTAACCTGGCGCACGGCTTTGCCGCTTGCCAGCCCGATGATAAAGCCTCCCTCAAAAGCATGTTGCGCAACAACATTGCGATCATCACGTCTTATAACGACATGCTCTCCGCGCACCAGCCTTACGAGGTTTATCCGGATATCATCCGTAAAGCACTGCATTCAGTAAATGCAGTTGGGCAGGTGGCTGGTGGTGTTCCGGCCATGTGTGATGGCGTAACGCAAGGCCAGGACGGGATGGAATTGTCCTTACTGAGCCGCGAAGTGATTGCGATGTCTGCTGCGGTCGGCCTGTCGCACAACATGTTTGATGGTGCGCTGTATCTTGGCGTGTGCGACAAAATCGTCCCGGGACTGGCAATGGCAGCATTGTCGTTTGGCCACCTGCCGGCACTTTTTGTGCCATCAGGCCCGATGGCGAGCGGCCTGGCAAACAAAGAGAAAGTGCGTATCCGCCAGCTTTATGCTGAGGGCAAAGTCGATCGCATGGCTCTGCTGGAATCTGAAGCCGCATCCTATCACGCTCCAGGCACCTGTACCTTCTACGGTACTGCCAATACCAACCAGATGGTGATTGAGTTCATGGGCATGCAGTTGCCGGGTTCCTCGTTTGTCCATCCTGATGCGCCGTTGCGCAAAGCGTTGACGGAAGCTGCGGCCCGTCAGGTAACGCGTCTTACCGGTAACGGCAATGAATGGATGCCGCTTGGCAAAATGATCGATGAAAAAGTGGTGGTCAACGGTATCGTTTCGCTTCTGGCGACCGGGGGGTCCACTAACCACACGATGCATCTGGTGGCGATGGCGCGAGCTGCAGGCATCATCATTAACTGGGATGATTTCTCCGATCTCTCTGACGTTGTTCCTTTACTGGCGCGCCTCTACCCGAATGGCCCGGCGGATATTAACCACTTCCAGGCCGCAGGCGGTGTTCCGGTATTACTGCGCGAGTTGCTGAAAGGTGGCCTGCTGCATGAAGATGTCAATACGGTCGCAGGTTTTGGTCTGGCGCGCTATACCCATGAGCCGTGGCTCAATAATGGCGAACTGGACTGGCGTGAAGGCGCAGCCGCGTCGCTGGATGACAACGTTATCGCCAGCATCGATAAACCGTTTTCTAAACATGGCGGCACTAAAGTGCTGAGCGGCAACCTCGGGCGTGCGGTAATGAAAACCTCCGCTGTTCCGGTAGAAAACCAGGTGATTGAAGCGCCGGCGGTGGTTTTTGAAAGCCAGCATGACGTACTGCCTGCCTTTGAAGCAGGTCTGCTGGACCGCGATTGTGTGGTGGTTGTTCGCCATCAGGGGCCAAAAGCGAACGGTATGCCAGAATTACATAAACTCATGCCGCCACTTGGTGTATTATTGGACCGCCGTTTCAAAATTGCATTAGTTACTGATGGACGGCTGTCAGGGGCATCAGGTAAAGTGCCGTCGGCAATCCACGTTACACCAGAAGCATATGATGGCGGGTTGCTGGCAAAAGTGCATGATGGCGACATGATTCGGGTTAACGGGCAGACCGGCGAATTAACGCTGCTGGTTGATGACAACGTTCTTGCCGCACGTCAGCCACATATTCCTGACCTTAGCGCGATGCGCGTGGGCACAGGGCGTGAAATGTTTGGTGCGCTGCGGGAAAAACTTTCCGGCGCAGAGCAGGGCGCGACCTGTATCACTTTTTAAGACGACAAGATTTTAGTTCTGGCGAGAGAAAAACACTGATGAAAAACTGGAAAACGAGTGCAGAAGCAATCCTGAAAACGGGTCCGGTAGTGCCGGTAATCGTAGTGAACAAACTGGAGCACGCCGTACCAATGGCGAAAGCGCTGGTTGCAGGTGGTGTTCGCGTTCTGGAAGTGACTCTGCGTACGGCTTGCGCTATCGATGCTATTCGCGCTATCGCGAAGGAAGTGCCGGACGCGATTGTCGGTGCGGGTACTGTGCTGAACCCGCAGCAACTGGCAGAAGTGACCGCAGCTGGCGCACAGTTCGCCATCAGCCCGGGCCTGACCGAGCCGCTGCTGAAAGCCGCGACCGAAGGCACTATCCCGTTGATCCCGGGTATCAGCACCGTTTCTGAACTGATGCTGGGTATGGACTACGGTCTGAAGGAGTTTAAATTCTTCCCGGCGGAAGCCAATGGCGGCACCAAAGCGCTGCAGGCGATTGCGGGTCCGTTCTCGCAGGTACGTTTCTGCCCGACTGGTGGCATCTCTCCGGCTAACTACCGTGATTACCTGGCGCTGAAAAGCGTGCTGTGCATCGGTGGTTCTTGGCTGGTACCGGCCGATGCGCTGGAAGCAGGCGACTACGATCGCATCACTAAACTGGCTCGCGAAGCAGTTGAAGGCGCGAAACAGTAATTTTCGCTGGGCCTGAAGCCCGCCTGATAAAAGCCCGGTTGTATAACGTCGACCGGGCTTTTTTTATGACTCTGACTCGTCTTGGGTCACGGACATCGAAAGATGTGATTCTGGTTAATGCCCCCAGAGTTAACTCTCAGGGGGCTGGCAGGTGCTTCTTTATTAAGGGGCCTTGTGCGTTTCAGTAAATACTCACGCCCCTACAGGAAGGGCAGTTTACCCGTTGACCTTCACCGCCGCCGCTGCCGCAACGGCGTATTCCACCGCTTTTTCGACGTTATCTGCCACAGCCAGCGCGACCCCCATACGGCGGGAACCCGCAATTTCCGGCTTGCCGAACAGGCGCAACTGCACGCCAGCACCCACAGCGTTGTCCACATTATCAAAGGTGACATTCTGACTGGTCAGGCGTGGCAGGATCACGGCCGAAGCGGACGGTCCATACTGACGAATGGCGCCAATGGGCATGCCGAGAAACGCGCGGACATGCAGGGCAAACTCGGAAAGATCCTGCGAAATCAGCGTCACCATGCCGGTATCGTGCGGGCGCGGAGAAACTTCGCTAAAGATAACGTCATCGCCGCAAACAAAAAGCTCAACGCCAAACAGACCGTAACCGCCAAGCGCCAGCACCACTTTGCTGGCAATAGCTTGCGCGCGCTCCAGCGCCAGGGGCGACATTTGCTGCGGTTGCCAGGATTCGCGGTAGTCGCCATCTTCCTGGCGATGACCGACTGGTGCGCAGAAGTGAACACCGTCGACGGCGCTGATGGTCAGCAGCGTGATTTCAAAATCAAAATTGACCACGCCTTCAACAATGACGCGCCCGGCACCGGCACGACCACCTTGCTGGGCATATTCCCAGGCGCTTGCTAACTGATCGGCGCTTTTAATAAAGCTCTGGCCTTTACCGGAGGAGCTCATCACCGGCTTTACAATACAAGGCAAACCTATCTCCGCGACGGCTTGCTGAAAGGCAGCTTCACTGTCGGCAAAGCGATAGCTGGAGGTCGGCAACTGTAACTCTTCAGCCGCCAGGCGGCGGATACCTTCACGATTCATCGTAAGCCTGGTGGCGCGTGCGCAGGGGACAACATGTTGACCCTGCGCTTCCAGTTCAATCAGCGTATCGGTGGCGATAGCTTCGATCTCCGGCACGATAAAGTGGGGCTTTTCCTGCGCAACCAGCGTTTTCAACGCTGTGCCATCGAGCATATTGATGACATGCGAGCGATGCGCAACATGCATCGCTGGTGCGTCGGGATAGCGATCCACGGCGATCACTTCAATACCCAGACGCTGGCATTCGATAGCAACTTCCTTGCCCAGTTCGCCAGAGCCTAATAACATCACGCGTGTTGCTGCAGGGCGCAGCGCCGTTCCTAAAAGAGTCATAGCATTGTACCGTTAGAAAAAATTTGCGCGCAGTATAAACGAAAACGTTTGCGTCTGTCTTTTATCACTTGCGGTGGTTTTTTCATCGCGCTACTATACTGTATAAATACACAGTTAAATGAGGCTGCATCATGGCGGTAGAAGTTAAATACGTAGTCATTCGTGAAGGTGAGGAAAAAATGTCTTTTGCCAGCAAAAAGGAAGCCGACGCTTACGATAAGATGCTCGATTTGGCCGAAGTTCTCGGTGACTGGCTTGCAACAGGGCCGGTAGCACTGGAAGACAACGTGCGTGATGAGATGGCGCTGTGGCTTGCTGAGCAAAAAGAGGCGCTTAACGGCATTCTGAAATCAGGCAAATTACCGGGTGCTGAAACGGAAGACGCGGCACCGGCCGACTCTTCTGATGCAGAAACCGCTGACGCTGTGGATATCAAAACTGCAGCGAAACGCGTGAAAGTCGCCTGATCTTGCACTGCCAGCAATTTGTACCATGCTTTGAAGGGGTAAAAACCAGGAGATAAGCATGAAAATAGCAGGAGTTTTCACTGGTCTGCTTTTGCTGGCAGGTAGCACGGCGGCGTATGCCGCCACGGATAAGTCGGTGAAATTTCCCTCGTGCGAGGGGCTCAAGGCAGACGGCATTGCCGCCAGTGTTAAGCGGGATTATTTGCAGAATCGTATTGTTCGATGGGCTGATGATCAAAAGAAACTGGGGCAGGCCGATCCGGTTGCCTGGGTCAATCCGAAGGACATTACTGGCAAGGATGATAAATGGGTTGTGCCGTTAACCGTTCGCGGGAAAAGCACGGACATTCACTATAGCGTCGCCATCGATTGTAAAGCTGGAACCGCAGAGTATCTGCCGCGATCGTAACAGCGCATTTTCCCATTCTTTTCAGATATAGACACTTCCTGACATCCCCCTCGCTTACTCTGTGCGCACAACTATCATGGTAAGCGAGGGTTCTATGAGCTGGTTAAATCAACTGCAGTCGTTACTTGGTCAGAAAAGTGATACACAGACGCCGAGTTCAGGTGGGCAGGGGCTTAATAATTTATTGGTGCCGGGTGCATTAGGTGGCCTGGCGGGTCTGCTGGTTGCCAGTAAATCATCGCGTAAATTGCTCGCGAAATATGGAACGGGTGCTTTGCTGGTGGGCGGCGGCGCCGTTGCGGGCAGCGTGCTGTGGAATAAGTACAAGGATCGCATCCGGGATGCACATCAGGGTGAGCCGAAATTTGGCCAGCAAAACACGCCCCTGGATGTACGCACTGAGCGGCTGATCCTGGCGCTGGTATTCGCCGCTAAAAGCGACGGACACATCGATGATAAAGAACGCGCGGCGATAGAACAGCAATTGCGTGAAGCGGGTGTGGAAGCGCAAGGGCAGCAACTGGTGTCGAATGCTATAGACCAGCCGCTGGATCCTGCGCGACTGGCGCAGGGAGTGCAAAACGAAGAAGAAGCGCTGGAAGTTTACTTCCTGAGTTGCGCCGTTATCGATATTGATCATTTTATGGAGCGCAGCTATTTAAACGCGCTGGGTGATGCGTTAAAAATTCCGCAAGACGTGCGAGAAGATATCGAGGCGGATCTCAAAAAGCAGAAATTAGCGCTTAGCTCATGATCTACATTACGTTTCGCTTGCATCGCGCGTGGGTTTTGCCACCCTTATAGGTATGTAAAACCAAATAAGAATTGTGTTATGTCGCCGAAAGCAAAAAAAATCCCGCACGCCATGACAATGCATGGTGATACGCGTATCGACAACTATTACTGGCTGCGGGATGATACGCGCTCGCAGCCAGATGTTCTGGATTATCTCCATCAGGAAAATGATTACGGGCGTGAGGTAATGGCCTCCCAGCAAGCGTTGCAGGACGACGTGCTGGCAGAAATCATCTCGCGAATACCTCAGCGCGAAGTCTCCGCGCCCTATATTAAAAATGGCTACCGTTACCGGCACATCTACGAGCCGGGAAATGAATATGCCATTTATCAGCGTCAGTCGGTTCTCAGTTCCGAATGGGATGAGTGGTCGGTGTTACTGGATGCCAACCAGCGTGCGTCACACAGTGAGTTCTACACCCTTGGCGGCATGGAAGTCTCACCCGACAACACCATCATGGCGATTGCCGAAGATTATCTTTCCCGCAGACAATATGGTCTGCGTTTTCGCAATCTTGAAACGGGCAACTGGTATCCGGAAATGCTGGATAATGTCTCGCCGGAATTTGTCTGGGTTAATGATTCTGAAACGCTCTACTATGTGCGCAAACATGCCACAACTTTACTGCCTTACCAGGTCTGGCGACACACGATAGGCACGCCTTCGCAGCAGGATGAGCTGGTGTACGAAGAGCAGGACGAGACCTTTTATGTTGGCCTGAGCAAAACTACCTCCCAGCACTACATCACTATTCATCTCGCCAGCGCGACTACCAGTGAAGTTCTCCTGCTTGATGCAGAACTGCCGGATGCGCAACCGCTGCGTTTTCTGCCAAGACGTAAAGATCACGAATATAGCCTCGATCATTACCAGCACACCTTTTATTTGCGATCTAACCGGGACGGTAAAAATTTCGGCCTGTATCGCACCAAAGTGCGCGATGAACGGCGTTGGGAAGTGCTGATCCCGGCGCGCGAGCAGGTGATGCTCGAAGGGTTTACGCTGTTTACTGACTGGCTGGTTGTGGAAGAACGGCAGCGCGGCTTAACCAGTTTGCGCCAGATTAACCGCAAAACGCGGGAAGTTGTCGGTATTGCGTTTGATGATCCCGCCTATGTCACCTGGCTTGCCTACAATCCGGAACCGGAAACATCACGCCTGCGTTATGGCTACTCATCAATGACCATGCCGGATACGCTGTTTGAGCTGGATATGGATACCGGAGAGCGGCGTGTGCTGAAACAAATGGAAGTAGCGGGGTTTGATTCCAGCGATTATCGCAGCGAGCACTTGTGGATCCATGCCAGAGATGGTGTCGAAGTGCCGGTGTCGCTGGTTTATAACCATAAACATTTCCGCAAAGGCGAGAACCCATTATTGGTTTATGGGTACGGTTCTTACGGCGCCAGTATGGATGCAGATTTTAGCAGTAGCCGGCTCAGCTTGCTGGATCGCGGGTTTGTCTGCGCTATCGCGCATATTCGCGGCGGCGGCGAATTGGGGCATTCCTGGTATGAGGACGGGAAGTTCCTCAACAAAAAAAACACCTTTAATGATTTTATCGATGTCACCGACAGCTTGCTGGCGCAAGGCTATGGCTCGCCACTGTTCTGTTATGGCATGGGGGGGAGCGCGGGCGGATTACTGATGGGCGCAGTCATCAACCAACGTCCATCGCTGTTCCATGGCGTCATTGCCCAGGTGCCGTTTGTCGATGCTCTGACCACCATGCTTGATGAGTCAATTCCGTTAACCACCGGGGAATTTGAAGAGTGGGGCAATCCGCAGGATGAAACCTATTATCACTACATTAAAAGTTATAGCCCGTACGACAATATTGCAGCGCATGCCTATCCGCATATGCTGGTAACGACCGGTCTTCACGATTCGCAGGTGCAATACTGGGAACCCGCAAAATGGGTGGCGAAACTGCGTGAATATAAAACCGATGATAATTTGCTATTGCTGTGCACGGATATGGATTCCGGACATGGCGGGAAATCCGGCCGGTTTAAATCCTATGAAGGTGTTGCGCTGGAATATGCGTTTTTAATCGCCCTGGCGCAGGGAACATTGCCCGGAAAAGGGAACGGTTACTCTTCGCCCAAGTAGTGTTTTAATGTTAATCGCAGCTCCGGGCTCATGCGCTCCAGGTTGTTAAACAACCAGCGCAGGTATCCCGGATCGCGATCGGCGATTTCAGAAACGGCTTTCCCCCGGTATTTACCGAACGTAAATGTTGTCAGCAACGCGGGGCGACCGGTTACTGTGGCCATTTGATCGGGTGTCCAGCCGGACACCTGCATAATGTCGATCAACAGCGCAGCGGTGATGTAGCAATCATATAACGCGCGGTGGTGATGCAATCCGGCAGGCGTTTGAACACTCAACTTACGTGATTTATACAGCGCCATATTGCTGTATTTGATGCCGGGCCACAGGCGGCGCGCCAGTTTCATGGTACAAATCCACTCTCCCGGCATTTCAGGCAACACCCGGCGGTCAAAACTGGCATTGTGCGCGACATACCAGTCGCTCCCGTAATAGTGCGGGACAACCTCCTCAATCCACGGCTGATGAGCGACCATCGCTTCGGTGATATGGTGTATCGCCATCGCCTGCGGGCTGATTGGCCTGTCCGGGCGTACCAGATGGCTCATCGGATTAACAATCTGCCCGTTGACGACATCAACGGAGGCAATTTCAACAATGCCTCCTTGCAAATCGCAGGTTTCGGTATCGATAACGCGTAACATGCCTGGCTCCATTATTTTACTTTGGGCTCGTAAGGCAGGCGGGAGAGCGACACAGAGGCCAGACGGTGGGCTATCAACCGCTCTCTAAACCAGTTCCGCAGATGTTCCGGTTGCTCGCGTTCAACGGCTTCGGCAATCACCGGCATGTTGTAACGCTCTTTAAACGCGACACCCGCCGCAGCAAGGTCAACGTTGACCTTGTCCATCTCTTGTTGTTCAAGCTGCGCAAGATTGGTAATCATGATGTTCTCCTGGGTTCACGCGGCAAAAGTTACTAAGCCTGTCGCAGAAAGACAAGCGTGCCGACGATGATACTCGACGCGATTATTGTACAGCGTTATTCTTTGTGTCATATGCATAACTAAAAGGAATGAACAATATGCCTGTTGCAGCCTGTCGCCACTGGCGAGCCATCGCATTGATTGTCAGCCTCTTCGCGACACCTGTTGCTCTGGCGCATGCCCATCTTAAAGGGCAGTACCCCGCCGCAGATGCCGCCGTTGTGGCCGCGCCACAAGCATTAACGCTGAATTTCTCTGAAGGCATCGAGCCTAAATTTAGCGGCGTCGCAGTGACCAATGCGCAGCAGCAAATTATCAAGACTGGCGTGGTAAAGCGCAATGAGAATGACAAAAAGCAGATGATTGTTCCGCTGGAAGAACCGCTGCCAACGGGCAACTATACTGTTAACTGGCATGTCGTTTCCGTTGATGGGCACAAAACCAGTGGCCAATACGCATTTTCCGTGAAGTGACTGATGTTAGCAGCCGTGTTGGTTGGATTACGTTTTGTGCATTTTGCGTCTCTGATGCAGGTCTTGGGCTGCACGTTATTTAGTGTATGGTTCGCGCCGGGCAGCCTGCAACGGCTTCTCGCGCAACGCTTTCTTTTTTGGCAACGAGGCTATTTATGGCTTGCCGCAGTCAGTGCAGCAGCGATGTTTGCCGTGCAGGGCGGTGTAATGGGCGATGGCTGGTCTGATGTGGTGCGTCCCGATATCTGGTTGGCAGTCGCTGGCACACAAACCGGGGCGGTGCTGGTGTGGCAAGTTGTTGCTGCGTGTCTGGCGCTTGTTGTCGTGCTTATGCAACCGTTACAGCAACGTAAAATACTGCTACTGGTAATTCTGCAATTTGTACTGGCCGCAGGAATAGGGCATGCCGCGATGCGTGAGGGCGCAATGGGCGTCGTGCAGCGGGGTACTCACGCAGTGCATTTATTATGTGCCGCGATGTGGCTGGGCGGGTTGTTGCCGGTATTATTCTGCATGAAACTGGCTCGCGGCCCCTGGCGTGCATCGGCAATTGCCGCCATGATGCGCTTTTCCTGGTACGGCCATTTCGCCGTCGCGGGGGTGATCCTTACTGGCGCTATCAATACGCTCTTAATACAGGGTTTGGCCAGGCCATGGCAGAGCCTCTGGGGCCAGGGGTTATTGTTGAAATGTGCGCTTGTGGCGTTGATGGTAGTAATAGCTGTCATGAATCGGTATGTTCTGGTGCCGCGACTGACTCTGCAAAGTGACACTGCCCGGCAGCGTTTTATCGCATTGACCTGGGCTGAAGTCGGGCTGGGCGCACTGGTGCTGGCAGCAGTAAGTTTATTTGCAACATGGGAACCTTTTTGAATGAACCTGGCGGGAAAAATGAAGAAGAGTTTATTAGTTCTGGTAATGCTGGCATGTTCAGGTACGGCACTGGCTTCGCCGCAGGTCATTACGGTAAGCCGCTTTGAGATTGGCAAAGACAAATGGGCATTTAACCGTGAGGAAGTGATGCTGACGTGCCGGCCAGGTCATGCGTTGTATGCCATCAACCCCAGCACGTTGGTGCAATACCCATTGAATGATGCGGCTGAAAAAGAAGTTGCCAGTGGTAAGACTATTGCTCAGCCGATTAGCATCATCCAGATCGATAATCCTGCCAAACCTGGTGAAAAAATGAGTCTTGCCCCTTTTATTACGCGAGCTGAGACGCTTTGTTAAAATCCAGCGTTAATCCGCTGATCCACAATAAAAAACCGCAAGCCTGAATAAACAAGCCTTGCGGTTTTCGCCTTTCATTAGCGTGACGGTAACCCAATTTTTCTGACCACTTTTGTCGCGGACTGGAAAACCTGACGCCGTCATCTATTCTTAAAGTGCAAGGCGACTTAGCCTGCATTAATGCCAACTTTTAGCGCACGGCTCTCTCCCAAGAGCCATTTCCCTGGACCGAATACAGGAATCGTGTTCGGTCTTTTTTTATCTCTACGTCATGCAGGTTTCTTTATCTCGTCCTGAAAATTCCCAAAACCGTGCATCGCCACAAACCATAACATATTCTGCACCGCGTGCGTCCAGGTATTTTTTTGTGATTACGATGTTTTTATGACTACAACAATGCGTGCCAGAACATCTCTTTATGCCGCATCTAATAACCAGCCTGTAAGCCACGGGAGACCGTCACGTACCGCGGGGTTATGGTTTCCCGAGGCTCAGAAGTAAAAGCATCTACGCTGGAGAGGTTCTGATCGGGAGTCCGTTGATAGTTTCACGCGATGTACGTCAGTTTTAACGAACGTTTTTGACCTGTTTGCCCTAGTTCTGGAGCTTCGCTGACATCTTCACATCACTCCGGTCGCGGCAACCCGCGTAAGTCAAAAGAAGTACTGCTCGCAAAAAACATTGCATGAAATAGCAACATGCAGAGCGTAGTGATGAAAAATGTAAATATTACGACGATATAACCGATAAAACGATCCGCCTTTTCAAGGGAATGCACTTATTATGAAAATAAAGATGTTATTAGCTTCCATGGCGCATGTGGTTTATGGGTAGAGCAATATATAACGTAATGAGCTGAACAGGCTGTCATTAATTTTTTTGAGAAAAGTAACTTAATCCCGGCAGGGTGCCAATTCGTAAAGGAAAACCAGGCAAAAGACCCAAATAACCAACCGGCAAAGGAAATGCTGCCAGGTCTTTGTGATAGCAATATTGCTTTTATAAAGCCGGTATCTTTCTCTGAACTTTCACTACACCGATATGCGGGAGAGTCTTATATCTGCGGTGTCATCTCAGGAGAAACTGAACTTGGCCGTAGAATTGGCATCCGATTTATTTCAGCAGAATCTAGTCACCTGTTATCGGTTTTACGTTCTCGCGACGACCGATTACCTATATTGCTAAAAACCCGCTTGCAACTCTCGAATACCGTCGGGAAATGGATTCGTTTATTAATCTCAATAGCGAAATTTGCCTTTAGGCCTGCTGGTATTAAAGCTCGATAATTAGTTGATATTCTGGCCGTATTTTGCATCGCTGGCACAGCGAGTTGCCGCAGTTCAGGAATACTCCACCGTACTCGCGGCAATATTAAACAGCTGACAATTACATTGACTTCACGGAGGGGACAGGCCAGTGGCGCGAAGCATCAGGAGAGTGCTTGTTGAACCCAGAGGATTTGATGAAAAAAAAACACAGCGGGCACAAGAGAATATCAATCGTCCAGTCCAGGGAGCAACTCACGCTAGCTGGACGATTTATCAACACACGCTGTTATGCCGCAAATAAGTGGTTAATTTTTACAATCACATCGTCCAGTAATTCGAAACGGCGGCGGTATTCAGCACGTTTTTTACTGGCGATCGCCTCCAGCGGTTTACGCGCGAATTGCACCGGTAAACGCCAGCGCCATGCACTCTCTTTTTCGCCTTCAATTGACGCCCAAAACTCATCATAGCTGGCGTGGAAATGGCGGCCTTTGCTCAGGCGATAGCGCAATGCGTGGAATACGTGCCCGTTGTCACTGACGCCATACATTGCTGAAACGCCGGTAAGCAGGGCAATCTGACTTAAGACTTCAAGCAACATTTTTTTCGGGAAGATACCGTGGCAGGCGCGAGTTGCGACTTTAATCACTTCATGGCTGACACTGCGGCGCGGGCCTTGTAAACCACCAATCACCAGCGCGCGATGGCCTTCTTCTCCCACCACACTAAAGGTTACGCTTGCCAGCAAGGTCTGCTCACCATCATACATCCACAGGGTGCTTTCTCCCTCGCGTTCAGCTTTACTGGCGCAAGAGGCATAAACGCTAAAATGCGCATCATCCTTACCGGTAAATTCAATTATCTGCACCGGGACGGGCGAACTCAGCGCTTCCGCCAGTTTCGGCGATACTTTTTCATCAAGCCAGGCGTAGTGGCTGATGATGGCATCTGCACGTTGCGAAGCATTTAACCCGAGCGTTAAATATTGGCGATGAGATTTGCTCGGCAGCGTTATTTGCGCGTCAAGTAAGCGGCTAAAATCCGGGCGCTGAGAAAGCGCGGTAAGCATCCGGTTTGTGGACGACCAGAACAGCAGCGAACGTAATAAAAACTTAATGCGGTAATTACTTTTCTCCCAGATAGGACCTGGCACAAGACGTCCGCTTACCAGGTCGGAAATAATATGCGCATTATAATTTGAGTTAAGTTCTGTTTGCAGGCTGGTATTGGACACGGAGAAAGACCTCTAAAAGTTCAGCGCTTAGTTTAGAGATCATGGAAATACAAATTAACCTTGCTCCCGGCTTTATTTCCGTTCTGTTTAACTTCTATTTAGAAATAGAGGCAAAAAACGATTCTCTCTTCCTGGTGCAGGATTTTCCTATACTGGAAAGAGAGGGGGAATGAATATGTATCAACGTATTGACGGCATTCACTGGCGCCATATCTGGATTGTCGGCGATCTTCATGGTTGTCACCAACGTTTAATGCAAGCCTTACGGGAACGTCACTTTGACCCCTATCAGGATTTACTTATCTGCGTCGGGGATTTAATCGATCGCGGTCCGCAGAGCCTGCAATGCCTTGAATTGCTCAAAAAACCCTGGTTTCGTACCGTGCGTGGTAATCATGAACAGATGGCTATCGACGCGCTACGTTACGGCGAGATGGCAATGTGGCTGCTTAATGGCGGCAACTGGTTTAGCGCGCTTGATGAAGCACAGCAGCAACAGGCGCTCGAAGCACTGCGAGCTTGCGCTGAATTGCCATACATTATGGAGCTGCGCTGCAAGGGGGAGGTGAATGTGATTGCCCATGCAGACTACCCGGCCGAGGAGTACCTGTGGGAACAGGCGGTGGATCGCGAATCCGTGCTCTGGCGTCGCGACAGGCTTAACCAGTTGCTGGCAGGTAAAGGGAGTCGTATCGCGGGGGCCGATCATTTCTGGTTTGGTCATACTCCACTCAAGCAGCGTTTTGATGGGCAAAACCAGCACTATATCGATACCGGGGCAGTTTTTGGTGGCGAATTGACGCTGGTACAGATTCAGTGATCAGAAATCGCTGAACTCATTAGCCGGGTGCCAGAAACCATCGATAAACTCTTCTACAGGAAAACAGCCGCCGTGGCGCATGCGCTGCTCCTTCATTGCGATAAGGCACTGCTGTTCCGTGTTATAGACATCGACCACGATGTCATCGCATCCACCATCCAGGTAGCAAACAAATAATACCAGAGCGAACATTCCATCCTCGGCGCTGTACAACGTAACGATAAGTGTAGGGGATGAATGAGGGCAGGGGAAATCGGGCAGGTAAATAACCCGTCTTGCGGACGGGTTCCCATTGGGTCAGGCAAGACGCATAACCCAGGTATCAGATTTCTGATCGTAATGTTCGCGATAAAGCACCGAGTGTTCACCATTCAGGATCGCGGGAATGCTGGTATCCGCGTCCCAGGCATCAAGCTGCATACATAAATCCGGGTCAGAACTGCAGGGAATGCGTAACGTTCGCTCGCCCTGATTATCTCCCTGCAACTCGGCATCATCGATTTCAAATGCGCCAATACGCACGCTGGTTTTCGTCATAATGCTCTCCGTTGATGGTCAAAAAATGTGGTATGACCAGTAATGTCACCCCTATTTCAGCCTGGTACAACACTGAGCAAGTCGCCAGTCAAAAAATGCGTTTTTTTAGCGCGCCGTCACGCATGACCGGCGAACAATCGCCCATCACGAACCAGTTCACGGGGATAACTGTTTTTCAGACGCGAACCGATTTTTTTGGCAAGCCCCAGAGGCTGGCCCTGGAACGTGACAATCACTTCATCACCTTGGGGGGGATTTTGCGGGTAAATATCGCGCCCGCGATACCACTCTTCCGCCTCGGCGAGCGTTAGCGCAAATGCCAGCGGATTATCACGGCTGGCGAGGGCAATAATCGCTTCATGTTGCCAGCGATACCCTTTGTTATAGGTCTCAGCAAGACGAATACCGATACGTGAAAAACGCACTTTACCAATCAGTGGTTCTATCTGTGCCGGGAACAGCCAAATCTCTTTATCCCGCAGCCATAAATGCAGCTCGTCGCCCCATTGAAGGCCAACTTGTGCGGCAGCCGTTGCCACCAGAGCGGAATCTTTAGGTTTCAGCGGGGTAAAGGGAAAATTACCGACCTTGTAAGTCGGCGCGGGCATCGGCGCTATCGCGGCGGTTTTACGCAGGCGCGCGACGAAAAAACCTTCGCAGTCATAAATCTGAGGGAACACATGCAGAAAACCTTCTGCAGTTAGCGCCTGGCTGGCTTGCGGGAACAGATCCCCAAGCGGCAAAAACTGTACAGCATGCGGATATTGCGCCTGCAGCCAGTGGCAAATCGCTTCGTTTTCGTCACGATTGAGGGTGCAGGTTGAGTAGACCAGGGTTCCCCCGGGTTTTAAGGCGTGAAAGGCGCTGTCGATCAGCTCGCGCTGGGTGGCGGCAATCTCAAGGTTACTGGCAACAGACCAGTTTTTTAGTGCGTCGGCATCTTTACGTACCACACCTTCGCCGGAGCAGGGCGCATCAAGCAAAACGGCGTCGAACATCTCTGGCAATGCCGGACCGAATACGCGTCCGTCAAAATGGGTCAGCGCCACGTTGCTGATGCCGTTGCGACTGATGTTGGCATGCAATACTTTTACGCGGCTGGCGGAAAACTCATTCGCGAGGATCGCGCCATTGTTGCCCATCCGGGCTGCAATCTGCGTGGTTTTAGAACCGGGGGCCGCGGCAACATCCATCACTCGCTGTGGCATTTCTCCGTCGGCAAACAGCGCCGCGACGGGTAGCATTGAACTGGCTTCCTGAATATAAAACAGGCCGCTCAGGTGCTCTGCGGTGCTGCCCAGGGGCAATGCTTCTTCATCATCGCGCTCGATCCAGAAACCTTCCGCACACCACGGCACTGGCGTTAATTGCCAGCCATAAGGCGCGACCAGTTCCAGAAAGTCGTTAACGGAAATTTTCAGCGTATTGACGCGGATACTGCGTCGTAGCGGGCGTTGACAGGCAGCGATAAATTCATCGAATGAGAGATGTTCCGGCATCGTTTGACGCATTTGCGCCAGAAATTCATCCGGAAGATAGACAGCGTTTTGAGCCACGGGGCGTACCACAGGAGTAAAAACAGGCGCGCAGTGTAACATAAAGGCTCCGGCGCAAGCACGCCGGAGCCCGCAGGCTTAACGCGGCAGGGCAGTGCCCCACTGGCGCCACTCTTTGGGTTCGCTTTCCAGCAGCAGGAAGTGTTTACCCGGTTGCGCTTTCGGTGCCAGCGGTGTTTCCGGCGGCGTAGCGAAAGCGATACCACCGCGAATAAACTGGTTGAACGTTCCTGTTTTCACCACGCCGCCAACCAGGCCAAAGTCCAGCGAGTAGCCGGAAGCGAGCCAGAATACCGAATTATTCCGTACCAGATGCTGATAGCGTTTACTGATCCGCATGCCAATCATCACGCGATCGGAAAGCGTTCCCAGCATCATGCCGGTTACAGTGCCCACTTCGATACCACGGAACAACACCGGCGTGCCGATGTTGATCGAACCCGCTTCCGGCGCTTCGACGACGATATTGAGGCCATCGAGGTAGCGGGAATCCGTAATGGTGGCTTCTGAAATCTCAAAGTCGCGTCGCGCATCGCCGCGGCCAGGCTCCACATTGATATAGGGTTGCAACAAGGTATCGAGATGTTCGACACCCGCCGCGGAGATTTGCGGGGTGATCACCGAGAAGCGTGACCCGGCGCGGGCGAACGTCTGGACATATTCCGGATACAGCACCGCGCTCGCCTGGACTTCGTTCTTATCGGTAATCAGTTGCAGATTCTGAATCTGCCCGATATCAATTCCCAGATAACGAATAGGCATGCCCGCAGCCAGTTTGCCGGCGTCAAAGGCATGTAATGTAATCTGTCCACCGACCGCGCGAGCCGCGGTTTCCGAAGCGTAAAGTACGCGTTTATCGCCTTTGCGCACGCGGCCACTGGCGCCGCTAAGGTTATCGAAACTGATAGCGCCTTTTATCGCACGCGAGAGCGGAGACGCCTGTACGGTAAGGCCGCTACCGTTAAGTTGTACTTTCGCGCCACCTTCAGCCCAGAAAACGCTATTGCTGGTCAGTAAATTGCGGTATTCCGGTTTGATATGCAGTTCGATATCAAAAGCATTCGCGCGCGGACGCACGGTAATCACTTCGCCCACTTCAAACTTGCGGTACAGCACCACCGACCCGGCCTGCACGTCTGGCAGCGTGTCTGCCGTCAGTGTCAGCGTGGTGGTTGGCAGGTCGCTCAGGCTGTTTTCGAGAGCCTTATCCAGGTTGGCGAACAGAGGGTAACTGTTTTTCATCTCGCCTTTGGCACCAGGCAGAATGCGGATGCCGCCGCTGAGCCACTCGTTAGCGCTGGCGGCGAGGAACTCAACGCCATCCAGCCCCATTTTGACATCAACGCGACTGTTGACGACGAACTTGCTATCCCCGTGCACTAAATCGCGATACTGCGGATCAATAGCGACGGCAAACGTCACGCCCTGGTTCGTCAGGTTGCGCTCCAGCACCTGGCCGACCTGCACACCATGCAAAATCAGCGGTTGCCCGGCGTCAATACCGTAACTTTCCGGTGCGGTAAGCGTCAGGGTTACAACACCGGGTTCCTGCAACAGGTTTTTGTCCGCCGGCAGAACAACAAACTGATTACGGGGTTGACCTTCACCCGGCACCAGCTCCAGCGTGCTGCCGGTCAGCAGGGAACTGAGATTGGTATTACTCAGTGAGATTTTTGGATTGTGCATCTCGATACGCGTGTTATCGCGCAACAGATTCACCACACTCGGATCAACCGTTAATTCGCCGCTGACAGCGCCGCCAGGGTTGAGATTGATTTTAGTCAGTTGGCCTACTTCCAGCCCCTGATACATCAGCGGTGTTGAACCGGCTTTTAATCCCTGGCCACCAGGCAAATCGAGTTTCACCAGTACGCCGCGCTGGCTGTGCGCCAGGTCTTCGTATAAACCATATTCGTCGTCCTGGGCGGCGGGCTGCGAGGCTTCGGGGGAGTCAAAAGCGATGGCGCCGTTGACCAGTGCCGCCAGGCTTTCAAGTTCGACTTTGGCCCCGCTCAAGCCGACATCAGCTTTTACACCGGAAACGTTCCAGAAACGGCTACCTTTTTTCACCAGGTTAGTAAAACGGCGCTCGATCAGGACATCAATGGTTACGCCCTGTTTATTGGTATTGATCGAATAGTCGTAGACGCGACCGACCGGGATTTTACGGAAATAGACCAGCGAGCCGCTGTTCAGCGCACCCAGGTCCGGAGCATGAAGGTGGATCATTAATTCGCCGTTGTTAAGGCGATATTTGGGTTGCGTATCCAGGGCGGTGAAGTGCTCCTGCGGCTCACCTTTACCTGGCATCATGCCAATATAGTTACCGCCTACCAGCGCATCGAGCCCTGAAACGCCCGCCAGCGACGCTTTCGGTGTAACCAGCCAGAACTGCGTTTCACTGCGCAGTGCATCTTTCATATTGGATTTGATGCTGACGCGGACTTCGATTTTTTTCAGATCTTCACTCAGGCGGATGTCCTGCACCGTGCCGACTTCAACGCCCTGATAGCGGACAGGCGTTCGCCCAGCAACAATGCCATCGGCGGACATAAAATCAATCGTGATGGTGTTGCCACGATCCTCATAAGTGCTCCAGATAAGCCAGCCCGCAATGAGCAGGGCGATGACAGGGAGCAACCAGAAAGGCGAAATGCGCCGTTTTGTTTTAATACGCGCCTCAGTCGGCGAAGCGGGGGTTTCCTGACTCATTTGCATCCCAAAGTAAGCGGCTGTCCAGCCATTCCACAGCAAGAATAGTCAAAATTACCGCCGCGCCGAAATAAAACGCAGCGGGTCCCATCGTAAAGTTGAGTA
Organism: Kosakonia pseudosacchari; assembly: GCF_015167415.1. Lineage (NCBI taxonomy): Bacteria > Pseudomonadati > Pseudomonadota > Gammaproteobacteria > Enterobacterales > Enterobacteriaceae > Kosakonia > Kosakonia pseudosacchari. Next base: position 2,861,354 of record NZ_CP063425.1, on the reverse strand, counting down.
ACTGGTCGCGATTAATCAGTGACATCATGAGTGAAATGACAAACAGATCGAGCATCGACCAGCGCCCAATCCAGGTCACAAAGCGCAAAAGTAAAATGCGAGTGCGTAACCCCTGTTCAAATTTGAAATGGATGCTCAGCAGCAGTGTAAAGAGCACAATCACTTTGGTAAACGGCACCAGAATACTGGCGATAAACACCACACCTGCCACGGCAATATTGCTGTGCGCCAGCGAAATAATCCCCGACATAATCGTATCTTCTTGTCGCGAACCATTGACGTAAATAACGGAGATCGGTAACAGGTTCGCCGGGAAAAGAAAGATCAACGATGCGAGAAGTGACGCCCAGCATTTCTGCAAACTCTGTTTACGGCGAAGCGTTAATGGAATGTGGCAGCGAGGGCAGCGGCCGCGAACGTCGGGAAAGCCCGTAAAATGACAGCCCAGACAGACCTGCAATTTGGGATCGGGGCGTTTCGCCGGGCGTTGCGGATAAAAACGCTCCCATAACTGTTCTACGTTCAAATGGATCAGCGTCATTACGCTTAACATCACAAGCGCGCCAAACGCGAACAGCCCGATCCCTGGTTGTAGATAGGCGTAATCCTGCACTTTGATAGAGGCGACGCCAACGCCAACCAGATAGATATCCAGCATCACCCACTCTTTGAGTTTTTCCAGCATTAGCAACACGGGACGCAAATTCATGCCGAGGATGTTGCCAAGCCATAAATAGGCGATAGCCGTAACCAGCACCAGCGGCGCGCCAACGGTGCAAAACAGCACCATCGCGCCGGTAATGGGCGAGCCTTGCGCGGTCATTTGCCAGATACCCTGCAACAAATTGGCGTCAATACGTACACCGAGCAAATAGAGATGCAGCAGCGGTTCACCCCAGGCGAAGGGCATCAAGAGGATCATGGTTACCGCCATCGCACCGAGGCGCGTTAAGGACCAGTCGCGTCCGTCACGGACTTTGGCATCACAACTGGGGCAAAATGCGCTTTGGTGCGATTTCATAACCGGTAACGCAAAAAGCGTATCGCACTGGGGACAGCGCTGATAATGTGCGCGTGGCAGCGCTTCGCCCACGCGATGAACGGCGATTTTTTTCCCCGGCGTAATTTGTTGTATCTTTAGTGCCATTGCGGGTATCAAAAAATGTTTAGATGTATCTATCTTAACTCATGAATGGAACATCTTGAGCATCAACGCATTTAATGCTTATTTTAATAGGCTAAGCAGTTTTTCGAAGTAAGACACCAAAGTGGTTGGATAATGAACAAAACAGAATTTTACGCGGACTTAAACCGCGATTTTCAGGCGTTAATGGCAGGTGAAACCAGTTTTTTAGCGACGCTCGCGAATACCAGCGCGCTGTTATTTGAACGCCTTGATGGGGTGAACTGGGCCGGTTTTTATCTTCTGGAAGCGGATACGCTGGTATTAGGGCCGTTCCAGGGCAAAATTGCCTGTGTGCGCATTCCTGTTGGGCGTGGCGTTTGCGGCACTGCGGTCGCGCAGAACCGCGTACAGCGTGTGGAAGATGTGCATCAGTTCGATGGTCATATTGCCTGCGATGCGGCAAGTAATTCTGAAATTGTACTGCCGGTAACGGTAAATAATCAGATTATTGGCGTACTGGATATCGACAGCGTCGTCTTTTCTCGCTTCACCGCCGAGGATGAACAGGGGCTGCGCGAGCTGGTTTCGCATCTTGAAAACGTTCTTGCGGCGACCGATTATCAAAAAATCTTTGCACCCGTCGCAGGATAATCAACGGATAACGTAGCATTTACCGATAGCGTCATTATAATGACGCCTGTTCATGCCTGCGCTTGTTGGCAACGTCCGTTGTAATCAGGAAATTTCATGGAAAATCAACCTAAGTTGAATAGCAGTAAAGAAGTTATCGCTTTTTTGGCCGAACGTTTCCCACACTGTTTCAGTGCTGAAGGCGAAGCACGCCCCCTGAAAATCGGTATTTTTCAGGATCTCGTCGAGCGTGTGGAGGGTGAGATGAATCTCAGCAAAACCCAACTTCGTTCCGCTTTACGTCTTTATACTTCAAGCTGGCGTTACCTGTACGGTATCAAAGCTGGCGCGGCGCGTGTGGATCTCGATGGCAACGCTTGTGGCGTGCTGGATGAGCAACACGTAGAGCATGCCCGCAAACAGCTTGAAGAAGCCAAAGCGCGCGTTCAGGCACAACGTGCTGAACAGCAAGCGAAAAAACGAGAAGCCGCTGCTGCCGCAGGTCAAGAAGAAGCGCCGCGCCGTGAGCGTAAAGCCCGCCCGGCTCCGCGTCGTAAAGAGGGTGCAGAACGCAAACCTCGTACTGACAAGCCTGTTGCGAAAACCCAGCGTGCGCCCCAGCAGGAAGTGCGCCACACGCCAGTTTCAGATTTATCTGTGCTCAGCGTGGGTCAAAACCTGAAGGTGAAAGCAGGGAATAATGCGATGGACGCCACGGTGCTGGAAATCACTAAAGATGGCGTTCGCGTACAGCTTAGCTCGGGTATGTCGATGATTGTACGCGCAGAACATTTAATGTTCTGAAACGGAGGCCTGGCCTGGCATGAACACTTTGTTTAAGCGCACAGCATTGGCTGGTCTGTTATTTGTAACAGGCCACGCTCTGGCTGTGGAAGATATTACCCGTGCCGATCAAATTCCGGTATTAAAGGAAGAGACCCAGCACGCGACGGTGAGTGAACGCGTAACCTCGCGTTTTACCCGCTCTCACTACCGTCAATTTGATTTAGACGCCGCTTTTTCGGCGAAGATTTTCAATCGCTATCTCAATCTGCTCGACTATAGCCACAATGTGCTGTTGGCGAGTGATGTCGAACAGTTCTCCCAGAAAAAAAGCCTGATTGGCGACGAACTGCGCACCGGTAAGCTGGACGTATTTTACGACCTGTACAACCTGGCGCAGAAACGTCGTTTTGAGCGCTACCAGTACGCGCTGAAGGTGCTTGAGCGTCCGATGGATTTTTCCGGTAACGACACCTTTAATCTTGATCGTAGCAAAGCGCCATGGCCGAAAGATGAAGCCGAACTGAACGCGCTCTGGGACAGCAAAGTTAAGTATGACGAACTTAGCCTCAAGCTGACCGGGAAAGACGAGAAAGAGATCCGCGAAACGCTGACGCGTCGTTATAAGTTTGCGATTCGCCGTTTGGCACAAACCAATAGCGAAGACGTGTTCTCGTTAGCCATGACCTCTTTTGCGCGTGAAATTGACCCGCACACCAACTACCTCTCTCCGCGTAATACCGAACAGTTTAATACCGAGATGAGCCTTTCTCTTGAGGGGATTGGCGCGGTGTTGCAGGGAGATGACGACTATACCGTGATCAACTCTATGGTCGCAGGCGGCCCGGCAGCGAAAAGCAAAGCCATCAGCGTTGGCGATCGTATCGTTGGTGTTGGGCAAACCGGGCAAAACATGGTCGATGTCATCGGCTGGCGTCTTGACGATGTGGTTGCGCTGATTAAAGGACCCAAAGGCAGTAAAGTGCGCCTCGAAATCCTGCCGGCGGGTAAAGGCACCAAAACGCGCATTGTTACACTGACGCGTGAACGGATTCGCCTCGAAGATCGGGCGGTGAAAATGTCCGTGAAGAGCGTCGGCAAAGAAAAAGTTGGCGTACTGGATATTCCTGGTTTCTATGTCGGTCTGACTGACGATGTCAAAGTCCAGTTGCAAAAACTTGAAAAACAAAACGTTAGCAGCGTGGTTATCGACCTGCGTACTAACGGCGGCGGCGCGCTAACGGAAGCGGTATCGCTCTCGGGCCTGTTTATTCCGTCCGGCCCGGTGGTACAAGTGCGTGATAATAACGGAAAAGTGCGTGAAGACAGCGATACCGACGGCGTGGTCTATTATAAAGGCCCGCTGGTGGTGCTGGTTGACCGCTTTAGTGCCTCGGCATCAGAAATCTTTGCCGCTGCGATGCAGGACTATGGTCGTGCGCTGATCGTCGGCGAACCGACGTTCGGTAAAGGTACTGTTCAGCAATATCGCTCGCTCAACCGTATTTACGATCAGATGCTTCGTCCTGAGTGGCCGGCGCTGGGATCGGTGCAGTACACCATCCAGAAATTCTATCGTGTAAACGGTGGGAGTACGCAGCGCAAAGGCGTAACGCCGGACATTATTATGCCGACGGGGACGCAGGTTACTGAAACCGGTGAGAAATTTGAAGACAACGCATTGCCGTGGGATAGCATTAACGCGGCGACGTTCGTGAAGTCTGGCGATTTAAAACCGTTTGGCGCGGAGCTGCTCAAAGATCATGAGGAACGGATCGCCAAAGATCCTGAGTTCCAGTACATCATGAAGGACATTGCGCGTTTCGATGCGTTGAAAGGTAAACGTAACATTGTTTCTCTTAACCTGGCGCAGCGTGAGAAAGAGAATGCGGAGGATGATGCCATTCGTCTCTCGCGTCTCAACGATCGCTTCAAACGCGAAGGCAAGCCGCTGCTGAAAAAACTGGACGATTTGCCAAAGGATTATCAGGAGCCCGATCCGTATCTCGATGAAACGGTTCATATTGCCCTGGATCTGGCGCATCTGGAAAAAGATCAACCCGCGGAACAACCCGCTCCCACGAAGTAAAAATAAAACAGGCACAAGAAATTGTGCCTGTTTTTTTAACAACTCTTCTCTGGCGTAAGCAATATACTACAAAATGTAAAGTTGTGTTTTTCTCGTGACTTACGCTGCCCTGATGCTTGAAAATAACCGGTATGCCCATACGATGTGGGTAATCGCATAGTGCGTTTTGTTAAGTCGAGGTTAAAAGAAAATTATGATGCGAATCGCGCTCTTCCTGTTGACTAACCTGGCCGTCATGTTGGTGTTCGGTCTGGTACTTAGCCTGACGGGCATTCAGTCGAGCAGCGTTCAGGGCTTGTTAATTATGGCGCTGCTGTTTGGTTTTGGCGGTTCGTTCATTTCGTTGTTGATGTCGAAATGGATGGCGCTGAAATCTGTTGGTGGTGAAGTGATTGAACAGCCACGTAACGATATGGAGCGCTGGCTGATGGACACCGTTGCCTGGCAGTCTCGCCAGGCGGGTATCGCGATGCCGCAGGTGGCTATTTACCATGCGCCGGATATCAATGCCTTCGCAACCGGTGCGCGCCGTGATGCTTCGCTGGTTGCTGTCAGCACCGGCCTGCTGCAAAACATGAGCCGCGATGAGGCCGAAGCCGTTATCGCCCATGAAATCAGTCATATTGCGAATGGCGACATGGTCACCATGACGCTGATTCAGGGTATTGTGAACACTTTTGTTATCTTCATTTCTCGCATCATTGCGCAAATTGCGTCAGGTTTCCTCAGTGGTAACCGTGATGATGGCGAAGAAACTAACGGCAACCCGTTGATCTACTTCGCGGTTGCAACGGTGCTGGAGCTGGTGTTCGGTATCCTGGCGAGCATTATCACTATGTGGTTCTCGCGTTACCGCGAATTCCATGCCGATGCCGGATCTGCAAAATTGGTGGGGCGTGAGAAGATGATTGCTGCTCTCCAGCGTTTGAAAACCAGTTATGAACCGCAGGAAGCAAGCAGCATGATGGCTTTCTGTATTAATGGTAAGTCAAAATCGCTGAGCGAACTGTTCATGACTCACCCGCCGCTGGACAAGCGTATTGAAGCATTGCGTTCTGGCGAATATCTGAAATAACAGGTTATCCGGAAGTAAAAAAACGCGTCGAATGACGCGTTTTTTATTGCCCGTTCAAAACCACGCGCTTAGGACGTGGTAAACAACATATTTTGGTACCTCAGGACTTAAAGCTTACAGAACGTTAATCTTTTCGATTGTTTTATCAACGACTTGTTATACAAGTTTTTTACTCACTGGCGCGCGGCTGTGTAATTCGTAAGCTGCTGATTACGGCAGCAATCGTGGCGAGCGTTCCTGCAAGTAGCAACGAGGTATGCGTCCCATGCGTTTCAAAGAGATTAAACATCAACGCTACCAGTGCGGCACCGGAGCTTTGCCCCAGTAAACGCGCCGTACCCAGCATGCCACTGGCACCGCCACTGCGCTGGCGCGGTGCGGCAGTAATGATCGTGTGGTTGTTGGGCGATTGAAACAGGCCGAAACCCGCACCGCATAACGCCATTCGCCAGATGATTTCAATATCTGTCGGTGCCGATGGAAGCAGTGCTAGTGCAAATAACCCGCCCGCCATCATGACCATTCCTAACCCACCCAGAAGCCCGGCATGTACACGCTCAATCAGATATCCGGCCAGCGGAGCCATTACCATTGTCGCCAGCGGCCAGGGCGTTAACAGCAAACCCGTTTCCACTTCACTGCGCCCAAGCACCGTCTGCAAGAAGAAGGGCAGGGAAACCAGAGCCAGCATCTGCGCGCAAAATGAACAAACAGAGGTGCCAATCGACAGGGAAAAAAGCGGGATCCGCAATAAATCAACCGGTAATAAAGGCACCGGTAATTTCAGCTGCCGGCGAACAAAAAGTGAACCGATGAGCAACAATGCGACCAATTCCACTAACACTAACGTCATGGATTGTCCCTGAGCGAAGCTGCTAAGTGCAGTGATTAACAGGCCGAATGTCAGCGCATTCATCACCGCGCTGGGCAGGTCAAATTTAGGTTTTGCACTGCGTGTCGCATTGGGGGGTAAGTATTTTACTGCCAGCAGCAAAGCGAGAATACCCAGAGGCACATTGATCAGGAATAACCATTGCCAGGAGGCAACAGAAAGAATAGCCGCTGCAATGGTTGGCCCTGCTGCGGATGATACGGCAACAACGAAGGAGTTAATGCCCATGCCGCGCCCCAGGCTGCGATAGGGATAAATCAGCCGAATGAGCGCAGTATTGACGCTCATCAGCGCCGCACCGCCAAAGCCCTGCGCAACACGCGCCAATGTTAAGGTCAATAACGAGTCGGAAAGCGCGCAGAGTAATGAGGTAAGCGTAAAGAGCACCAGTCCGCATTGATAAACCCGGCGATAACCAAACATATCGCCAAGGAATGAAAGGGTTAGTAGTGAAACGACAATGGCAATTTGATAGGCGTTAACGATCCAGATTGAACTCGCAGCGGAAGCATTCAGATCCCGTGCAATGGTCGGTAGAGCAACGTTAGCAATTGCACCGTCAAGCACGGCCATGGCGATGCCAAGAATAATTGTCAGAATTGCGCCGTAACGCTGTGGAATGGGCAAGCCATCAAAGGAAGATTTATCCATGGAAATTTCAGGGTTAATGTCACAAAGTTATTTGTATAATAATTCTATCATTGGCATTCCGGTTTTATGTCGCAGATTTGTAACGAAGTTGACAAACGCACATTGCGGTGACCGGATGACGAATTTATAATAAAAACCGATTCTGAATTTTATAAAACACAGGCGATGAGGTGATTAATGGCAATCGCAGATTTGGACAAGCAGCCAGATTCTGTCTCTTCTGTATTGAAGGTATTTGGCATTCTGCAGGCGCTCGGAGAAGAGCGTGAAATCGGCATCACCGAGCTTTCGCAGCGTGTCATGATGTCGAAAAGCACCGTCTATCGCTTTTTGCAAACCATGAAATCGTTAGGTTATGTCGCGCAGGAAGGGGAGTCTGAAAAATATTCCCTGACGCTGAAGCTTTTTGAGCTTGGTGCGCGGGCATTGCAAAACGTTGATTTGATCCGCAGCGCGGATATCCAAATGCGCGAGCTTTCTCGTCTGACGAAAGAGACCATCCACCTGGGCGCGCTGGATGAAGATAGTATCGTCTACATTCATAAAATTGATTCAATGTACAATCTGCGTATGTATTCACGCATTGGTCGCCGTAACCCGCTGTACAGTACTGCGATTGGTAAAGTCCTGCTGGCATGGCGCGATCGTGAGGAAGTGCAGCAGATTCTCGAAGGTGTAGAGTATAAGCGCAGCACTGAGCGCACTATCACCAGCACCGAAGATCTGTTGCCGATGCTGGATATTGTGCGTCAGCAGGGGTATGGCGAAGACAACGAAGAACAGGAAGAAGGCTTACGCTGTATTGGCGTACCGGTTTTTGACCGTTTCGGTGTGGTGATTGCTGGTTTAAGTATTTCTTTCCCGACATTGCGCTTTTCGGAAGAACGCCTGCATGAGTACGTTGAAATGTTGCACAATGCCGCGCGTAAAATTTCCGAACAGATGGGTTATAACGACTATCCGTTCTGAATGAAGACAAAAAAGCCGCCTGAAAAGGCGGCTTTTTCTTGTGTAAAGGGTTAGCCGTTATCGACTACGGTATCGCTTTTGCGCAACAGCGGGCAGTTTGCCAGACCAAAAAAACCATTACTGGAATGCACATATTGTGCGGTGCTGGTGCCTCGTGCAGTAGCATATTTACATTGCAAGCCCAGCCCAGCCGCGTTTTCCGTACTGTTAATCAGCACCCCGTAACCGCTCAGCAAGAGCCCAATCCACAGCAGCGCCACAATGATAACGCTTCGTATGAGTGTACGCATATTTGCTCCTTGCATATCGGTAGACTTTATCACAAGGCTACGGTATTTACCTGGTGAAACAAGTCCAGCATTCCTAAAAATACCGAAAGGAGATACAGTTAGTCGCGGTTTAAGGAAGCCATGATAACCTGGTTACACCTTGCAACGTATCGGAGAGTGGAGTGAGAAAATATAGATGGCTGATTCTGGCTGCCGTATTGGTAGTCTGCCTGCTGCTCTGGACTCAAATGCTTAACGTGATGTGTGATCAAGATGTACAATTCTTCAGCGGCATCTGCGTCATCAATAAATTCATCCCCTGGTAGTGGCATTTTTTCAGTGAGAGATTTCCTTCCTTGACGTCAGTGGTAGAATGCCGCGTCTATATTGAGGTGGTGAAATGAACGAAGTTTTAAATTCAGGCGCGATCAACCTTGCGTCAATAGTCCTTTCTTTGGTGGTTCTGCTTGTCGGTCTGGTTTTGTGGTTCTTTATCAATCGAGCCAGTTCGCGCACGAATGAACAAATTGAGTTGCTCGAAGCGCTGCTGGATCAGCAAAAACGACAAAATGCGCTGCTGCGCCGCTTGTGCGAGTCTAATGAACCCGAAAAAGACGAAGCGGTTGAGCCAGTAAAAGCGCAAGAAAAAGGCGATGATGATTTCATTCGCCTGGTCGCAGAGCGCTAACCTGCCCGGGAGTGCGAGATGGTGTGGAGAAACCCCTGGTATAATCCTGCAATCTCGCACCATACGCCGGAAGGTTTTACCAACTCGGCATCTGTCGCCCATCAACCCGGAGATGTTAAGCGCTGGCGAAAAGAGCGGCAGGCCGCCGGCCTTCCCAGACCACCTTCCTGCGGTTACCCAGGATTTATCGAACAGTGGTGGCAAAAAGCTAATGTTGTTGGCGAGGAAGATTGCCTCTGGTGGTTAGGCCATGCCAGTATGCTTTTGCGTCTTCAGGGTCAATATCTTCTCACAGATCCCATCTTTTCCCGTCGTGCCTCACCTGTAAGTTTTGCAGGTCCACAACGTCATACACCGACAGCGCTCTCAATTGTTGACATTCCACAGCTGAATGCGATTCTTATTTCTCACAACCATTACGATCATCTGGACGCATGGACGGTGCGCGCGCTGCTGCGTCGCTTTCCGGATGTGCATTTCTTTGTACCGCTGGGGGTTGGCGATTGTCTTCGTTGCCGCGGTGCGCAGCATGTCACTGAGTTAGACTGGTGGCAAAGTTTTATATTACAGGGAATAACCTACACCGCAGTGCCTGCACAACATTGGAGCATGCGCACATTATGGGATCGCAATCGTTCATTGTGGTGCGGCTGGGTCATTGAATCATCAACGCAGCGTTTTTGGTTTGCGGGTGATACAGGTTACACGCCAGAATTGCTCACCATTCCTCAACGGTTAGGTCAACTGGATACTATCGCGCTGCCAATTGGCGCTTATGCGCCACGCTGGTTTATGGCGATGAATCATATGGATCCCCAAAGCGCTGTTACACTCTGGGAACAGCTGGGGACACCACTTGCTGTTCCCATTCACTGGGGAGTATTTGAACTGGCGGACGAATCGCTTGATGAACCGGTAAAAGAGTTACAGAGAGCATTAACCGAAACGGCAGTGGAAAAGGACACCTTTCGCATCTTAAAAATTGGGCAGTATTTGCCCCTTTGTTAATTCAGACCGTCCTTCAAAAAGATGAGTTTTTTTATAATCATCTTCTTTTATTTATATCGAAACGTTTTCTTTGCCTTTTTATGAGGCAGTGTCATCATAATTTCATTATTTTGGTGCACAACTTTGCTTATTTGCACAAGAAATATCCATAATGGTTCGAGGTAATAGCTTCCGCGATGTGTATATTTGTTTAGGAATCTTCCTAGTCTAAGAAAATGGCATAAGTATGCGCAAAAAGTTCTTACGATATACGCTATATGTATAGCGGAGCAGGAGCGGACGTGGAGCAACGGAACTTATTGAGCTATAGTAATAAATTCGCTGCTTTGAGTATTGGTATTGGTGTTCAGAGCGTCTGTTATAGCGTTCAATGTTATGCATAAACGTGCACAACAAGTGTTGATGACCGTAGAATTTGTGCGACGGATCCAGACATGTTTAAAAATGGCTTGCCATAATTTACGTATTATGTGATAACACGTTTTGGGTCAATCGAGGTACAGTTCTGTTTATGTGTGGCATTTTCAGTAAAGAAGTCCTGAGTAAACACGTTTCGTTGAATACAGCTTCTCTGCCGAACCTTATATTAGTGCCTCAAGCAGTAATGTCTCAGTTTTCTCAGTCAATGCCTGCGGGCGAAGTATATACATTAAGGAATTTTGCAAATGGCAAAGATTAAAGGTCAAGTTAAGTGGTTCAACGAGTCTAAAGGTTTTGGTTTCATTACTCCGGCTGACGGCAGCAAAGATGTATTCGTACACTTCTCTGCAATCCAGGGTAACGGCTTCAAAACTCTGGCCGAAGGCCAGAACGTTGAGTTTGAAATTCAGGACGGCCAGAAAGGCCCGGCTGCAGTTAACGTAACTGCTATCTGATTTCGACACCCCTGAGCTTGAAGCGCATGTAGCGCATCAATGTCAGACATAAAGCCTCGCCTTCGTGCGGGGCTTTTTAATTTCCACGGCACAACAAATGGCGGTACACTTTCGCCCTTTAAGAATGCCCCGGAGTTTTTATGGCCTTCAGTTGCCCGCTCTGCCACGAACCTTTGCACCGTCGAGATAAATCCTTCTTTTGCGCGCAGCGGCATCAGTTTGATGTTGCGAAAGAGGGGTATGTTAATCTTTTGCCCGTTCAGCATAAACGCTCAAAAGATCCTGGTGATAGTGCGGAGATGATGCAAGCGCGCCGCGCTTTTCTGGATGCGGGGCATTATCAGCCCTTACGTGATGCAATTGGTGACATTTTGCATGCGCGACTATCGCTGTTAGCCGATGCGGTGCTGGATATAGGCTGCGGGGAAGGGTATTACACCCAGGCTTTTGCCGCGATTGCACAGCAACATGGCGCGCAAATGTTAGGGCTGGATGTTTCAAAAGCGGCGATCCGCGCGGCTGCAAAGCGCTATTCGGCAATCATGTTTTGTGTTGCTTCCAGCCACCGCTTGCCTTTTGATGATGGCTGCATTGACGGGCTGGTGCGTATTTATGCGCCCTGTAAAGCGCAAGAACTGGCTCGCGTAATGAAACCAGAAGGTATTGTCATCACCGCATCACCAGGACCCCGCCACCTGATGGAATTAAAGGGGCTTATCTATGATGAGGTGCATTTGCATGCGGAAAATAACGGCGATATTGCAGGGTTCAGGCTACTGGAACAGCAATCGCTCTCTTATGAGATGACATTGACGGGCCAGCAAGCCGTTGCGTTATTGCAAATGACGCCTTTTGCCTGGCGGGCAAAACCGGAAGTGTGGGAAAAATTAGCGGCAATGGAGCAATTCCACTGCCAGACCGATTTTACGATCCACTGTTTACAGCGGGTAAGTTAAGCGGCGAAGTGGCTCCACAAGATCTGCGCGCCAATGCCAATCAGTACGATCCCGCCGAGGATTTCGGCGCGCTTTCCAAGGATGGGGCCAATAAAGCGGCCAATCATGATCCCTACCGTGGACATAATAAAAGTGGTGCAGCCAATCGCCAGTGCGGTCGCCACAATATTCACTTGTAGAAAAGCGAGGCCAACACCCACGGCCATCGCGTCGAGGCTGGTAGCAATTGCAGTGGTCACCAGCAGCCAGAAACCATGGCGCTGAGGCGTTTCTGCTTCGCTGTCCTCATCGCTACGTATTCCCTCCAGCACCATTCGGCCACCGAGAAACACCAGCAGCACAAACGCTATCCAGTGATTCCATTCCAGGACAAATTTCGTTGCCAGCAGGCCCAGCCCCCAGCCAATCAGCGGCGTCAGGGTTTCAATCACGCCAAAGATAAGACCGGTGCGCAATGCTTCAGAAAACTTCGGCTTATGTAAGGTGGCACCTTTACCGATAGAAGCAGCGAAAGCGTCCATCGACATGCCGAAAGCGAGGAGAAGAGTGGCAGATAAATTCATGTGAGCGTCCTGACCGGGAGTTCCATATAACACATCTCTGCCCCCAGTAAACAGCAGTTGATGTGCCAATGGTCTCGCCTGACTGATAACTTCAGTCCGTACGTGCCACGTTTTGCAACGAGTATGTTGACACGTACATTTCCTGGTGGTGGAAATCGGCTACTCCCCAACGACGAACGCACCTTAACATATTTTGAGAATATAAAACAACAACAGCAATATATAATGTTGTTTATTTATCGATAACGATTAGTATTTAGATTTATTGGTAATAATTACGTTAATAAATATAAGTACATCGCCCCATAAATATAGCAAAGGCTATAAGTTTGTTGATTATTTACGCGGAGCGATCTCCGCGCCACAAAATCTTAACTTACTGAGTTTTAAGTAAAACAGCAGAGATCTTTTCCAGGTCGTCGATATTTCGTACGCGAATAAGCAAACGTCGTTGTTCTAATTGCATCACTAACACACCATCTTCCGATAAATTCATCTCTTTTATACGGCAATATTCAATCCACGCATTTGCAAAGAAAAAACCTCGCATTTTAAAGATGATTTTGGGGGCGCGGATCCAGAATAGATAAATACCCAGTAAAGCCAGCGCAAATAATAACCACAGGGTTAATGGTGAACCGCCATTAGCCGTGTTGTTATAGATAAGGATCACCAGTAAGCCGACAAAAATAGCGCCATCGGTACGACTTCTGCGTAACAGGGGAACCGCCAGGAGCGTGGCACCATTGCGGCGTGGCATAATGAATTCATCATAGATGGCGAAAGCCAGCAGGGCGGCGATAAACAGTACCAATACGATATCCGTAATCGTCATTGTTTCTCCTTACATAAAAAAACCGGGGGCAAGCCCCCGGTTATCACATCACACATTACAGACCCAGAAGACCAATGGCGTAACCCACAATCCCGATTACGAAGAAGCCAACGATAATCCACAGCGGGTTAACTTTCTTACGCAGCAGCCACATGCAGGCGAAAGTCAGCAACAGCGGTACCAGGCCCGGCATTAATTGATCGAGAATGGTTTGCACCGTCGTGACGTTGGTTTTACCGGTCTGATCGGTAATTTCTGACACCACAAGCGGAATGTTCACATGCGTCCACTTGTTAACCAGCGCACCCATGACGAACAGGCCGAGAATTGACGCCCCCTCGGTCAGTTTTTGCAGGAAACCACCGCCCATATCTTTAACAATGTCGATACCTTTACGGTAGCCGTACGCCACGCCGTAATAACGTGTCGCCAGGCGGACGATATTGAACAAGAAGAAGAACAGCAATGGCCCGAGCAGGCTGCCACTCATGGCAATACCCGCACCGAGCGCCGCAAATACCGGACGCACCGTACCCCAGAAAATCGGGTCACCGACGCCTGCCAGTGGCCCCATCAGACCAACTTTGATGCCGTTAATCGCACCATCGTCGATCTCTGCGCCATTTGCACGCTGCTCTTCCATCGCCAGCGTCACACCAAGTACTGGCGCAGCAACGTATGGATGGGTGTTAAAGAACTCCAGATGACGTTTGATGGCCTGACGGCGCGCTTCGTTATTTTCCGGGTACAGGCGTTTGATCGCCGGCACCATCGAGAAGCAGAAGCCCAGTGCCTGCATACGTTCGAAGTTCCATGACCCCTGGAACAGGTTAGAACGCAGGAACACGCCACGAATGTCACTCTGGGTGAGTTTTTTCTCAGTCGGAGTTTTTGTCATATCAACCATGTCGTTCACCTGTTAATCCAGTTCGTTATCAAGATCGTTGGAACCCGCAGCCGGAGCAGCGCCGCCTGCTGAACGGTTATATTTCGGGCTGAGCTGAATGTAGAGAATCGCCATGACTGCACCGATAACACCCAGCGAAACGAGGTTGAAATTGGTGAATGCCGCCGTCACGAAGCCGAGATAGAAGAACGGCATCAGGTAGCCTGCGCGCATCATATTAATGACCATCGCATAACCTACCACCACGATCATGCCACCGGCGATATTCAGGCCACTGGTCACCACTTCAGGAATGGCGTTCAGCATGCTCTGTACTTCACTGGTACCGACAGAGATAGCGACAATGACCGCCGGGATAGCGATACGCATAGCTTGCAGGAACAGGGAAGAGACGTGGATCCAGGAAAGTGCCGTCAGGTTGCCGGTTTCGGCTGCCTTATCCGCGGCATGCTGGAAGCCGACGGTAATGGTACGAACAATAATGGTCAGAACCTGGCCTGCCGCCGCCAGAGGAATGGCCAGCGCGATACCGGCGCCAATACTCTGATGACCGCCGATGACGAGAATGGTCGAGATAATCGACGCCAGCGCTGCATCGGGAGCGACCGCCGCACCGATGTTCATCCAGCCCAGAGCAATCATTTCCAGCGTACCGCCGATAATGATACCGGTTTTCATATCACCCAGAACGATGCCCACCAGCGTACATGCCACCAACGGACGGTGGAACTGGAATTCATCGAGTATCGACTCCATACCGGCAATACACGCGACGACGAACACCAGCACAATCTGAAGAGTGGTAATCTCCATTGTACTTCTCCTATAGCTAAATCAGACGTAAGTGTGAAAACTGAGTCAATCAGGCCGCCGCGGTTATTTCGCCACTTTGCTGATTAAATCCATCATTTTCAGTTTCGGATCGTTGGAAACTTTGCGGACTTCCAGCTCGATATTGCGTTCGTTCAATTTCTTGAATGCGGCAATATCTTTCTCATCCACCGAAACCGCGTTATTCACCTGGGTTTTACCCTGACGGTAAGCCATACCGCCGATGTTGACGGAGGTGATTTTTACCCCTTCTTCAACGACGCGCAGCACATCCGTCGGATTGGTGAACAACAGCATCACGCGCTCGCCCGCGTATTTAGGGTTGTTATATACACGCACCATTTTGGCGACATCAACGACATGCGCCGTCACGCCTGGAGGCGCAACCTGAGTCAACAGGGTTTTACGGACATTATCTGCTGCCACTTCGTCGCTCACGACGATAATACGCGTAACGTTAGTCTCTTTTGTCCAGCGGGTAGCAACCTGGCCATGGATCAGACGGTCATCGATACGGGCAAGGCCGATAACCATATAATCGTTCGGTCCCATGGGTTTGGCTGGCGCTGCCGCTTTCGGTGCCACAGGCGCCGGTGTGGGTTTGGCCACCGGCTGGGCTTTGAGCGCTTTCACGCCTTCACGTCCGGTCTCCACCGCCAGCGCCACCAGTTCGTCAAATGTCGGGTTGTCATCCCGGGCCATCAGTGTTTCCACCAGCATCGGAATATTGACGCCAGCAATAACTTCATAATGCTCTTTATCGACGACAATGCGGCTGGCAGCGTTAAACGGGCTGCCGCCCCACGTATCAACGAGAAACAGCACACCTTTGCCGGTATCCAGCTTCGCCAGTTGTGCGTTGTACTTTTCGATCAACGTTTCCGCATTTTCACCGGGAACAAAATCAATCCAACCGACGTTCTCCTGCTCGCCCAGCAGCATCTCGGCGGTTTTGAGCAACTGTTCCGCAGCCCAACCATGTGTGCCTATAACAATAGCAATGGTCACTTGCTACCTCCTTCTTCTTGTCGTTAACACATCATTAATTGATGTATTGTGAATCTGTCCCGGTAACGGTAAACCGAATCGATTCAGATAAGGGTTAAAGAGAACACCTATGACTTTCGGGAATTATTTTAGATAGCGAAAAAATAATTTATGTGATGAAGATCCGTAATTTAGGTTTCCTCTTCGTGAAATTTCGAAGCGCAAAATATCCACACAAATTGCAAATTCCGGTAAATCTTTGCAAATGCCAAAGTCTCTCTGATATGTTTATCCTCCGTTTAATTAGTCAGGAGTATAGGGCAGCAGCCCACCGTATGGATCGTCACCGACGTCAGTTCACTTTTTGGCCTTCTCGTGCCACGCAGTCCGGCGTTTTCCGCCATTTCCCATCGACGTTCAATGTCATATTTGTGCGTTTCCGCACACTGAATAACGCATCTCTTATCAGGAGCCTGTCATGGAATTCTTAATGGATCCCTCGATTTGGGCGGGATTATTGACGCTGGTTGTTCTGGAAATTGTTCTCGGTATCGACAACCTGGTGTTTATTGCCATCCTTGCCGACAAACTGCCGCCGAAACAGCGTGATAAAGCGCGTCTGATTGGCTTGTCGCTCGCGTTGGTGATGCGACTGGGGCTGTTGTCGCTGATCTCGTGGATGGTCACGCTGACACAACCGCTTTTTTCCGTCTGGGATTTCACCTTCTCCGGTCGCGATCTGATTATGTTGTTCGGCGGTGTGTTCCTGTTATTCAAGGCGACGACGGAGCTGCATGAACGGCTGGAAAACCGCGAACATGACAGTGGGCATGGCAAAGGCTACGCCAGTTTCTGGGTGGTCGTCGTGCAGATCGTTATTCTTGACGCGGTGTTCTCACTCGATGCGGTCATCACCGCGGTAGGTATGGTCAATCACCTGCCGGTAATGATGGCGGCTGTCGTTATTGCTATGGCAGTGATGCTGCTGGCGTCAAAACCGCTGACGCGTTTTGTAAACCAACATCCCACGGTGGTTGTGCTCTGTCTGAGCTTCCTGCTGATGATTGGTTTGAGCCTGGTGGCCGAAGGTTTTGGCTTCCATATTCCGAAAGGTTACCTGTACGCGGCGATTGGTTTTTCCATCATCATTGAGTTCTTTAACCAGATTGCGCGCCGGAACTTTATTCGTCATCAGTCACATCTGCCGCTGCGCGCCCGTACGGCTGATGCCATCCTGCGTCTGATGGGCGGCCGCCGCCAGTCGAACCCGCAAATTGAAGCGGATAGCCAGGCCTCCGTGCCGGTGCCGGAAGGGGCGTTTGCGGAAGAAGAACGTTATATGATTAACGGCGTATTAACGCTGGCCTCACGCTCGCTTCGCAGCATTATGACGCCGCGCGGTGATATCAGTTGGGTAGATGCCAACCTGGGTGTTGAACAGATCCGCCAGCAACTGCTGTCCTCGCCGCACAGCTTGTTCCCGGTTTGCCGTGGTGAGCTGGATGAAGTCATTGGCATTGTGCGGGCGAAAGAGATCCTGGTAGCGCTGGAAGAGGGCGTGGATGTTGCAGCGATCGCGTCGGCAACACCGGCGATTGTTGTGCCGGAAACCCTGGATCCGATTAAGCTGCTGGCCGTATTGCGCCGGGCGCGCGGAAGTTTTGTTATCGTCACCAATGAGTTTGGTGTCGTGCAAGGCCTGGTAACGCCGCTGGACGTGCTGGAAGCCATCGCCGGGGAATTCCCGGACGCGGATGAAACGCCAGAAATCGTTGCCGACGGTGATGGCTGGCTGGTCAAAGGCACCACAGATTTACATGCGCTGCAGCACACCCTGGGCCTTGACAACTTCATTGATGAAGACGAAGACATTGCCACCGTGGCCGGTCTGGTGATTGCCGCGCGAGGGCAAATCCCGCCAGTGGGCGAAACCTTCGAAATGGCACCGTTGCATATCACCGTGATTGAAGCCAACGATTACCGTGTTGATCTGGTCCGTATTGTTAAAGAGCAACCTGCTCACGACGAAGAAGAGTAATTTTTACCCCGGCATTAACGGCGCGACATGGCCGTTATGCCGTTCCGGCGGCGGGGAGATATTCCCTGCCAGCCAGGCCGGAAAATCCTTCACCGGCATGGGTGCCGCAAAAAGAAATCCCTGCAACATATGCACACCCTGTTGACGTAAATACTGCGCTTGCTGCGTGGTCTCCACCCCTTCGGCGACCAGCTCGATATTCAGCCGTTGGCCGAGCGCAATAATCATATCGGTCACCGTCGAGTTCACTGCATCCGTACCGATAGCTGCGGTATAAGACTTATCAATTTTCAGAATGTCCGGGTGTAATTTCTCCAGCCATGAAAGCGAGCTATTCCCCGTACCGAAATCATCAATGGCGATCTTCGCGCCATGGCGATGAAGTTCGCGCAGCATTCGTGATTCGACATCCAACAGCGCATCGCGCTCCGTGAGTTCAATGGTTAACTGCTGGGCAGGATTTTTGCTAAACCAGAGCTGGACGACATCTTTTAGCAATTCACCGTGCCGTAAATGGCTTGGTGCGGCGTTGATACCAATATGAAAGTGAGGATCATCCGGGAAGAGCGCCAGCTGACGCTGCGTTTCAGTCAACACATAACGTGTCAACGGCGCGATCAGGTGCTGCTCTTCGGCGATCGGGATAAATATTTCCGGCGAAATCCAACCCTGGCGCGGATTGTGCCAGCGCAACAAAATTTCGACGCCCGCACACTGCATGTTGTGTGCATTGAGTAACGGCTGGCAAAACAGCTCAAACTCATGCCCGGCAAGCCCGAGGTTTATCTCGCGGGAAAAACTCATGCGATTGGCGGTGGCAAACCAGGCAATAAACCCGGTCAATAAACTCATCATCAGCGCCAGAGGCAACTGTGAAGGCAAATGCCACAGCGCCAGCCGCGTAGAACCCGGCCCGGTAACGCTGACGGTAAAAGGAAAATGGGCAGAGGTACGCTGGTAGCGCTTTTCGTTTTCCAGCGGCGGTAAGTTATCCAGCACACCTTTGCCTTCGACCAGATGTTTGCCGCCCACGCTGAGGCTAACGCTGGTAATCAATGGCGCTTGCGGCTCCAGCATTAAGTTGCTCAGCAGCTCAATATTTACCGCTTCCATCACACCGCTTTGCCCGTCTTCGCTGGTGGGATACCACATGATCAAGATAGGGCGATCTTTTAATAGTGATTGATCAGTGGTGAGTACCAGCTTTTGCGAACGTGAAGGCAGCGAGGGTTGAAGATGGTGAATGGCAACATCACGTTGGCCAAAGATACTCGAACAATAGAGCGTTCCGTTTTGAATCAGACCGATAGATCGCACGGTCTGCAGGCTTGCTGCTAGTTTGCGAAGTTGCAGGTGGATTTCGTTACAGGGAATGCCAACCAGAGGCACCAGCACACTGCGACCCGCTTCCAGCGGCAGCATCAAGCGCTCAAGGGTTTGAACTGCGTGGCTGGTAAAGGCGTAAACGCGCTGATGATTTAAATTACGCTCCGAAATAAAGCGAAACGTGAGGGTCAAAAATAGTGCGACAGCGCCAACCAACACGCAAACAATGGCGCGCCGTCGTCGGTAACTTTTAATGATCCGTTGAGCCGTTTGCATGCCGCTGCCGCCTGTAAAATCCCTGGCCTGATTTCCATGCCAGAACACTCAAAGTGTAGTGGGGAATTACCGAAGCGACGATAAATCGGTGAAAGCTCACTCAACTGCAGCAAAGGTTAAAAAAAACGCCGTTCGGCTGAACGGCGTTGATAAGCAAGCATTAATCACACTGTACTTTGATGGCCAGCCCGCCACGCGATGTTTCACGGTATTTGGCGTTCATATCTTTCCCGGTCTCGTACATCGTTTCGATCACTTTATCGAGCGAGACGCGTGGCGCACTGGTGCGGCGCATGGCCATACGCGAGGCGTTAATCGCTTTCACCGATGCAATAGCGTTACGCTCAATGCACGGGACTTGTACTTGCCCGGCCACCGGGTCACAGGTCAGACCGAGGTTGTGCTCCATGCCAATTTCCGCCGCCACGCAGACCTGTTCCGGGCTGGCACCCAGCAGTTCCGCCAGGCCCGCTGCCGCCATAGAACAGGCAACGCCCACTTCGCCCTGGCAGCCAACTTCGGCACCGGAAATGGAAGCATTCATTTTATACAATGCGCCGATGGCGCCAGCGGCGAGGAAATAGCGGATATAAATATCCGGGCTGACGGATTCGATAAAGTGGTCGTAATAGGCCAGCACCGCCGGAACGATGCCGCAGGCACCGTTAGTTGGCGCGGTGACCACGCGGCCGCCGGCGGCGTTTTCTTCGTTAACCGCCAGCGCAAACATATTCACCCAGTCGATAACGTTCATCGGATCGCTGGAGAGCTTGTCACTGGCAACCAACATACGACGCAGTGCGGAAGCGCGGCGCGGAACGCGCAGCGGCCCCGGCAATACGCCTTCCGTATTCATGCCGCGATCGATACAGGCGCGCATGGTAGACCAGACATTACCGAAGTACTCTTCAATCTCTTTTTTCGAGTGCAATGCCAGTTCGTTCTGCATCACCATGCCAGAAAGCGACAAACCGGTTTCTTTGCAATACTCCAGCATCTGGGTCGCGGAATTGAACGGATAAGGGACATCGACCGAACTGGTGGTCTCTTTACCAAAATGCTCTTCATCGACGATAAACCCCCCGCCGATGGAGTAGTAGGTTTTGCTGTAAATGACGCTTTCGCCATTCAGCGCGGTGATGCGCATGCCGTTCTCATGCAGCGACAGGTTATCGCTGTGAAAACGCATCCCGTCATTCTGTGGGAAATCGACTTCATGATGCCCCTGCGCCAGCAGCAGACGCCCGCGATTTTCCACATCACGGATAAAACCCGGAATTGCATCGATATCGACCGTGGCCGGCTCGTTGCCCGCCAGCCCCATGATGATGGCGATATCGGTATGGTGACCTTTCCCGGTAAGGGAGAGCGAGCCGTACACATCAACCACCACGCGGGTGACGTTATCCAGCAATCCTTTTTCGACCAGGTCATCGACGAACTGCTTACCGGCCTTCATCGGGCCTACAGTGTGGGAAGATGAGGGACCGATCCCCACCTTAAACATGTCGAATAGACTAATCACATTAACGCTCCTGACAGGGTTACCGGCGTTTCCAGTAACGATGTAATAACTGCGCATAGTGTAAGAGGGAAGGCCATCATCAGCTTAACTATTCACATGAATTAAACTAATGGCTAACCCTGATTTTACTAATAGCGCGTACACTGTCACAAAAGTGCGATATGTAAAGTATAGTCAAGGTCTCCGCCCAATCTGCAGCGCCAGCGAGCGAATTATTCCTGCCGTCATGCCCCAGACAAAATAATGCTGATACCAGGATAACCACACCCGATGCGCATTGCCGTGGCGGTGAATATCCAGCGGATGATAGCGACCAAGACGCAGCGCTTCGGCCAGCGGCATCTCAAACACCGCGGCCACTTCGTCTTCACTGGCGTGATAGGGCAAATCCGGCGGGATAATGCCGACCACTGGCGTAACCTGAAAACCGGTCACGCTATCAACCGGCGGCAAAACGCCAATCACCTCGACGGCTTCAGGCGGAATGGCGACTTCTTCCTGCGCCTCACGCAGCGCCGCAGCGATGAGCGACGCATCCGTGCTGTCAACCGCGCCACCGGGGAACGCGACCTGACCGGCATGCTTGCGCAGCAGAGGCGAGCGTTGCGTCAGTAATAAGCCGGGCTGCTCACGGCGTACCACCGGCACCAGCACCGCCGCCTGACGTGTATTTGCCACCGGCGGGTTGAGTTGCGGGCGTAGAAGCTGAAAGCGCGATAAAAAATCATCCAGAGTTAAAGCCGGTTGCTCCACGAATCATCTCTCCAGTTGCCGCAGGATACGGTTAACTTTATCAAAAGTTTCCTGATACTCCGCCTCTTCCTGGCTGTCGGCCACGATGCCACCACCTGCGGAACAGTAAATTTTCCCTGCACAGGCGCTGAGCGTGCGAATGGTGATGCTGGTATCCATGTTCCCGCAGAAACTGAGATAGCCAATCGAACCGCACCAGGCGTTACGCCGTTGCGGTTCAAGCTCGTCAATAATTTCCATCGCCCGCACTTTCGGAGCGCCAGTGATCGAGCCCCCCGGAAACGCCGCGCGCAGCAGATCGCTGGCATGTCGCCCGGCGGGCAATTTTGCCGTTACGGTGCTGACCAAATGGTGCACGGCAGGAAAAGGTTCGACCACGAACAGTTCCGGCACGCGCACCGAACCGGGAGTCGCCACGCGTCCGATATCATTACGCATTAAATCAACAATCATCAGATTTTCAGCCTGGTCTTTCGGCGAGGCGGCGAGTTTCTGTGCTTGCTGCGCATCGGCCTGCGGGTCGGCAAGCCTTGGCAGTGTGCCTTTAATGGGACGCGTTTCGATATTGTCGCGTTCGAGGCGAATAAAACGCTCCGGCGACAAACTCAGGATCGCGCCGTGTTCAAGGCGTAAAAAAGCGCTGAACGGCGCACGGTTTTCGCGATTGAGTTGGCTAAATGCCAGCCACTCATCCCCGTAATAGTCCGCCGCAAAACGTTGCGCCAGATTGACCTGGTAGCAGTCGCCGCTGTGTAACCACGCCTGAACCTGGCGGAATTTTTCGCCATATTCGCGACGCGTCATATTGGCCTGCCAGGCGGATGTCAGCCGAAACGCCTGGCGCTGCGGTTCACGTTGCGCCTGTAACCATGCCAGCCTTGTGTTAACATCGCGATGGCTGAACAACGTCACACGTTGCAACTGATGGTCGACAACCAGCGCCCAGTCATAAATCCCGACTGCCATATCCGCAATGCTAATGTCCTGTTCGGCAATCGCCGGCAGCTTTTCGAAACGGCGGCCTAAATCATAGCCAAACAGCCCCAGCGCACCGCCCTGAAACGGCAGATCCGCATGAGGTTCACATCGAAAGGGGTAGGCATCCAGACGCTGTTGCAGCAGGTGTAGCGGATCTTCCAAAGATATCTCGCTACCATTAAGGGTCGTTGCCTCGCCGCGCGTCGTCAGCGTCTCCAGGGGATCGGCCACCAGAATATCAAAACGATTATGCGGATGTTCTGCATGGCCAGAATGCAACAGCATAGCCCAGGGCTGGTGGCTGAGGGGGGCAAAGTAGTGTTCGGCGGCGTCCTGGCGCCACGGCAGTGAAATAACGGCAGGGGATAACGTCTTCATTGATCCTGACTCATGTGCGTCTGCGCTGGTGAAGCGCGCCGACGCATGGAATAATTAGCGCCAACAATTTAGCAGGAGTTGACAATGTTTGCAGGTTTACCTTCCCTCAGCCACGAGCAGCAGCAAAAAGCGGTAGAGCGTATTCAGGAATTAATGTCCGGTGGCATGAGCAGCGGGCAGGCGATTGCGCAGGTTGCTGAAGAGTTACGCGCCAGCCATACCGGCGAACGGATTGTGGCGCGCTTTGAAGATGAAGATGACGAGTAATTAGACTGCGGCGATGATTTTGATTTCCACTTTATAACGCGGGTTCATCAGTTTTGCCTGCACGGTGCAGCGCACCGGTGCATGGCCCGCCACAACCCAGGCATCCCACGCTTTATTCATGGCGGCGAAGTCGCCGTCATCGGCCAGAAAAATGGTGGCATCAAGAATGTGCGTTTTATCGCTGCCTTGCTTGTGCAGAACCGCATCTATTTGCGCCAGCGTATTGGCCGTCTGTTCAAACGCGTCGGCATCGAGGTTTTCCGGCACGCCAGTGTAGTAAAGCGTCTGGTTGTGAATAACCACATCAGACCAGCGGGCTTCCGCATCAATACGCTTAATTGTCATTATCTGTTCCTTCTTATTTGCCATGAATTCGCGGGCAAGAGTGCCATAAAAACCTGGCTGGCGTAAATCCGCTCGCCCTGACATAATCACTGGCGATTTAACCAGGGGGTAGTGTGACGGACGATTTTGCAACAGACGGCCAGTTAGCCAAAGCCATTGCGGGATTCAAACCGCGTGAACCGCAGCGCCAGATGGCGCAAGCCGTCACACACGCGATTGAGAAAACGCAGCCGCTGGTGGTGGAAGCGGGTACCGGTACCGGTAAAACCTACGCCTACCTTGCGCCTGCGCTGCGCGCCGGGAAAAAAGTGATTATCTCCACCGGTTCGAAAGCCTTGCAGGATCAGCTTTACAGCCGCGATTTACCCACCGTCGCCAAAGCGCTTGAGTTCACCGGCCGTACTGCTTTGCTGAAAGGGCGCTCCAACTACCTCTGTATTGAACGTCTCGAACAGCAAGCGCTGGCAGGCGGCGATCTTCCTGTACAAACCCTCAGCGATGTTATTTTGCTACGCTCATGGTCGAATCAAACCATCGATGGTGATATCAGTACCTGCGTCAGTGTGGCGGAGGATTCGCAGGCGTGGCCGCTGGTGACCAGCACCAACGATAACTGTCTGGGTAGCGACTGCCCGATGTACAAGGACTGTTTCGTGGTCAAGGCGCGCAAAAAAGCGATGGATGCCGACGTGGTGGTGGTCAACCATCATCTGTTTCTTGCCGATATGGTGGTGAAAGAGAGCGGTTTCGGGGAGTTGATCCCGGAGGCCGAAGTGATGATCTTTGATGAAGCGCACCAGCTTCCGGACATCGCCAGCCAGTATTTTGGTCAGTCACTCTCCAGCCGCCAGCTTCTTGATCTCGCAAAAGACTTCACCATTGCCTATCGCACCGAACTGAAAGATACCGCGCAGTTACAGAAGTGCGCCGACCGCCTGGCGCAGAGTACGCAGGATTTTCGCCTGCAGTTAGGTGAGCCGGGTTATCGCGGTAACCTGCGCGAGCTGCTGGCGGATGCGCATATTCAACGTGCGTTGTTGCTGCTCGATGATGCACTGGAACTCTGTTACGACGTGGCGAAGCTGTCGCTGGGTCGCTCCGCACTGCTGGATGCCGCGTTCGAACGCGCAACGACATACCGTGCCCGGCTGAAACGGCTCAAAGAGATCAACCTGCCAGGTTACAGCTACTGGTATGAATGTACCTCGCGCAACTTTACGCTGGCGTTAACGCCGCTGACCGTAGCGGATAAGTTTACCGAGGTGATGGCGCAGAAAAAAGGTAGCTGGATTTTCACTTCAGCAACGCTTTCAGTGAATGACGATCTGCACCATTTTACCGCGCGGCTTGGTATTGAAGGGGCGCAATCGCTGTTGCTGCCAAGCCCCTTTGATTATCAACGCCAGGCACTGCTGTGCGTTCCGCGCAATCTTCCGCAGACCAATCAGCCAGGCGCTGCGCGCCAGCTGGCGGCGATCCTCAGGCCGATGATCGAAGCCAACAATGGCCGCTGCTTTATGCTGTGCACCTCGCACGCCATGATGCGCGATCTCGCCGAACAATTTCGCGCCACCATGAGCCTGCCCGTATTGCTGCAGGGAGAAACCAGCAAAGGGCAACTGTTGCAGCAATTTGTGAATGCCGGTAATGCGTTACTGGTGGCAACCAGTAGCTTCTGGGAAGGGGTGGATGTGCGTGGCGATACGTTATCGCTGGTCATTATCGATAAGCTGCCGTTTACGTCTCCGGAAGATCCGTTATTAAAAGCGCGGATGGAAGATTGCCGTCTGCGCGGGGGCGATCCCTTTGATGAAGTTCAACTGCCGGACGCGGTTATTACCCTGAAACAGGGCGTCGGCCGTTTAATTCGTGATATTGACGATCGCGGCGTGCTGGTCATTTGCGATAACCGACTGGTGATGCGCCCATACGGTGCCGTGTTTCTTGCCAGCCTGCCGCCTGCGCCGCGAACCCGTGATATTCGCCGCGCGGTTGAATTCCTCGCCTCTCCCCCGGCGCAGTAATTTTCTGCGGACTGTGGTAAGATGCGCGCCATTTTGTTTTTCATGGACCGCTATACCCATGCGCATTCTGGCTATTGATACTGCCACAGAAGCTTGTTCTGTCGCCCTATGGAACGATGGAACCACCTTCGCTCACTTCGAACTTTGCCCACGTGAACACACGCAACGCATCCTGCCACTGGTCAGGGATGTGCTTGGCGACGCTGAACTTAAACTGACGCAGCTGGACGCACTCGCCTTTGGTCGCGGCCCGGGAAGTTTTACCGGCGTGCGCATTGGCATTGGCATTGCGCAGGGGCTGGCGCTCGGCGCTGAACTGCCGATGATTGGCGTTTCAACGCTGGCGACGATGGCGCAGGGCGCGTGGCGCAAAACGGGCGCGACACGCGTACTGGCGGCGATTGACGCACGGATGGGCGAAGTCTATTGGGCAGAGTATCAGCGCGATGAAAATGGCGTCTGGCATGGCGAAGAGACGGAAGCGGTAGTAAAACCGCAAGCCGTAACTGAACGTCTGCAACACCTGGATGGCGAGTGGGCGATAGTCGGTACTGGCTGGCCCGCATGGCCTGAGATGAGCAACAACAGTACGGCAACACTGCGCGACGGCGAGATCTTATTGCCCGCCGCGGAAGATATGCTGCCCATCGCGCGTCAACTGTTGGCTGCGCAGAAAACCGTCGCTGTTGAACATGCCGAGCCGGTTTATTTGCGTAACGAAGTGGCGTGGAAGAAACTTCCTGGCCGGGAATGAATCTCAGTAGTATCCACTGGGGTAAGGAGTCGCATCATGGCGGGTCAAAAAAAGGTTGTGCGCGGATTGCTGGCTGGGCTGGCGATCGCGGTATTAAGCGGTTGTGTTTCTGTGCCTGACGCGATTAAAGGAACCAGTCCCACGCCGCAGGATGATTTAGTGCGGGTGATGAGTGCACCGTCGCTGTATGTCGGCCAGGAAGCCCGCTTCGGCGGTAAAGTCGTTGATATCCAGAATCAGCAGGGGAAAACCCGGCTTGAGATCGCAGCCGTACCGCTCGACAGCGGTGCGCGTCCGATTTTAGGCGAGCCATCCGTCGGGCGTATCTTTGCCGAGGTGAACGGTTTTCTCGACCCGGTCGATTTCCGCAATCAGCTGGTGACCGTGGTTGGCCCGATAACCGGCACGGCCGACGGCAAAATTGGCAACGCACCGTATAAATTTATGGTCATGCAGGCGGAAGGTTACAAACGCTGGCGGTTAACCCAGCAGGTGATGTTGCCGCCGCAGCCTATCGACCCGTGGTACTGGGGGCCGGGGCCGCACCCACGCGCGTGGCACGGCGGGTACGGTGGATGGGGCTGGTTCCCACCCGAACCTGCGCGAGTCGAGACAGTCGTAACAGAGTAATTTCTTGTTTTATCAGGAAAACGAAACAGCGGCTAAGCCGCTGTTTTTTATATTGGGCTTTGTATAAGAAAAATAATTAGTGACGCGCTTCGCAACCTTCAATCCGCTTAATTAATAAACTGGTACGCTGAGTTAATATTATGTTAACGACTTGTTTATTAACTGGGGTTGTGATGACCAAGAATACTCATTTTAGAGGTGATGCATTGAAGAAGGTTTGGCTAAACCGGTATCCCGCCGATGTTCCGGCGGAGATCAATCCTGACCGTTATCAATCCCTGGTTGAATTATTTGAACACTCCACGGCGCGTTACGCCGACCAGCCTGCGTTTATCAACATGGGCGAGGTAATGACGTTTCGTAAACTTGAAGAGCGCAGCCGGGCGTTTGCGGCTTACTTACAGCAGGGGCTGGGGCTGCAAAAAGGCGATCGCGTTGCGTTAATGATGCCGAACCTGTTGCAATACCCGGTGGCGCTGTTTGGTATCTTGCGCGCCGGGATGATCGTGGTGAACGTCAACCCGCTGTATACCCCGCGTGAACTGGAGCACCAGCTTAATGACAGCGGGGCTGCCGCGATTGTTATTGTGTCGAATTTCGCCCATACGCTGGAAAAGATCGTTGATAAAACACAAGTGCGGCATGTCATTTTGACGCGCATGGGCGACCAGCTTTCCCCGGCAAAAGGGACGCTGGTGAACTTCGTGGTGAAATACGTGAAACGGCTGGTGCCCAAGTATCACCTGCCGGACGCGATCTCCTTTCGCCGGGCGCTGCAGACCGGTTATCGCATGCAATACATCAAACCGGAAGTGGTCGCCGACGATCTCGCCTTCCTGCAATACACCGGCGGCACAACTGGCGTGGCAAAAGGAGCAATGCTGACGCACCGCAATATGCTGGCAAACCTTGAACAGGTGAACGCGACTTACGGGCCGTTGCTGCATCGCGGGAAAGAGCTGGTGGTAACCGCGCTGCCGCTGTACCACATTTTCGCCCTGACCATGAACTGCCTGCTGTTTATTGAGCTCGGCGGGCAAAACCTGTTGATCACTAACCCGCGCGATATCCCCGGGCTGGTGAAGGAGCTTGGCAAATATCCCTTTACGGCGATGACCGGTGTGAACACGCTGTTCAATGCCTTGTTGAATAATGAAGATTTCCGCAAGCTGGACTTCTCCTCGCTGCATCTGTCCGCCGGTGGCGGGATGCCTGTTCAGCAGGCGGTTGCCGATCGGTGGGTGAAATTAACCGGACAGTATTTGCTGGAAGGTTACGGTCTGACCGAATGTGCGCCTCTCGTTAGTGTGAACCCGCATGATATTGATTACCACAGCGGTAGCATCGGCCTGCCGGTTCCCTCAACAGAAGCTAAGCTGGTCGATGACGACAACAATGAAGTTGCGCCAGGCGAACCGGGCGAGTTGTGCGTGAAAGGGCCGCAGGTGATGCTGGGATACTGGCAGCGCCCGGACGCCACGGATGAGATCCTGCGCGACGGCTGGCTGCACACTGGCGATATTGCGGTAATGGATGAGGAAGGCTTCCTGCGCATCGTCGATCGCAAAAAAGATATGATTCTGGTTTCCGGTTTTAATGTCTATCCGAATGAGATCGAGGATGTGGTTATGCAACATGCCGGCGTGCAGGAAGTGGCGGCTGTTGGCGTACCGTCGGAAAACAGCGGCGAAGCGGTGAAGATTTTCGTGGTGAAAAAGGACGCCTCGCTGAGCGAAGAGGCGTTGATCGCTTTTTGTCGCCGTCAACTGACCGGATATAAAGTGCCGAAGCTGGTTGAATTTCGCAATGAACTGCCAAAATCGAATGTCGGTAAGATTTTAAGGCGAGAATTGCGTGACGAAGCGCGTGGCAAAGTGGACAATAAAGCTTGAGCTATGCGTAAGTCCCCTTAACGCCGGTTAAGCCGGCGTTTTTTATGGGCGCAACTAAAGAGAAGATGACGTGAATTACCAGATGATAACGACGAACGATGCGCTCGCAGCGTTATGTGACGCCGCCCGCGCATTTCCAGCGATTGCCCTGGACACCGAATTTGTCCGCACCCGCACCTATTATCCGCAACTGGGGTTGATCCAGCTGTATGACGGTGAACATGTGGCGCTGATTGATCCGCTGACCATCACCGACTGGACGCCGTTTCGCGATTTGCTCATCAACACTGCCGTGACCAAATATTTGCATGCGGGGAGTGAAGATCTGGAAGTGTTTCTCAATGCGTTTGGCGTACAGCCTCAGCCGATGATTGACACGCAGATCCTCGCCGCGTTCTGCGGCCGCCCGCTGTCGTGGGGCTTTGCTGCGATGGTGGAAGAGTTTACCGGGCTGGTGATTGATAAGAGCGAATCCCGCACCGACTGGCTGGCGCGTCCGTTAACCGAACGCCAGTGCGATTACGCCGCCGCCGATGTGTGGTATCTCCTGCCTATCGCCGGTAAATTACTGGCGGAAACCGATCAGGCGGGAAGGCTGGATGCCGCGCTGGATGAGTGCCGCTTGATGATGCAACGCCGCCAGGAAGTGTTAGCCCCGGAAGAGGCGTGGCGCGAAATTACCAACGCCTGGCAATTACGTACGCGCCAGCTTGCCTGTCTGCGCTTACTTGCCGACTGGCGCCTGCGTAAAGCGCGTGAGCGCGATTTAGCCGTCAACTTTGTGGTGCGTGAAGAGAATCTGTGGGCAGTGGCGCGTTACATGCCTGGCAGCATGGGCGAGCTGGACAGTATTGGCCTTTCCGGCAGCGAAATCCGCTTCCATGGCAAGACGTTGCTGGCGCTGGTCGCGCAGGCGCAGGCCTTGCCGGAAGAGGCGCTGCCGGAGCCCCTGCTTAACCTGATGGACATGCCGGGTTATCGTAAAGCGTTCAAAGCTATCAAAGCGCTGGTGCAGACCATCAGCGAAAGTCAGAGCATTAGCGCTGAGCTGCTGGCATCACGTCGGCAGATAAATCAATTACTCAACTGGCACTGGAAATTGAAACCGCAAAATTCGTCACCGGAATTAATTAGCGGCTGGCGCGGGGAATTGATGGGCGAGCAGCTGAAAATATTACTTGCGGAATACCCGCGTTAAATACTGTAAATAAATACAGTTTATTTGCGGAAATAAAATAAAAAAGGCAGAGAATATTCTGCCTTTTTTTATCCTTGCATTTGCGGGGATCTATTTTGTCTCTTCGGTTTCCGGTAAGGTGACGTTCAGTTCCAGAATGGAAATATCATCCCCTTTTTGCTCCAGTTGCACCGAAACCATTTCCGGATCGATTTGCACATATTTGCAGATCACTTCCAGAATGTCCCGCTTCAGTTGCGGTAAATAATGTGGTTCAGCATCGCTGCGGCGGCGTTCTGCAACAATAATCTGCAGACGCTCTTTCGCAATGCTAGCGGTGTTCTTTTTTCTGGAGAGAAAAAAGTCGAGTAATGCCATAACTTATCCTCCGAACAGGCGTTTGAGGAAACCTTTCTTCTCTTCTTCAATGAAGCGGAAAGGACGATCTTCTCCCAGCAGACGCTCCACGGCATCGGCATAGGCTTTGCCGGCGTCAGCATTGGTATCTAAAATAACCGGCTCACCCTGGTTTGACGCACGCAACACCGACTGATCTTCCGGGATCACGCCAATCAGTTTGATACGCAGGATTTCCAGCACATCTTCCATACTGAGCATGTCACCACGGTTTACGCGACCCGGGTTATAACGGGTGAGCAACAGGTGCTCTTTAATCGGCTCTTCGCCATTTTCCGCGCGGCGGGATTTCGACGCCAGAATACCGAGAATCCGGTCAGAGTCGCGCACGGAAGAGACTTCCGGGTTGGTGGTAATAATCGCTTCATCAGCGAAGTAGAGCGCCATCAATGCGCCAGTCTCAATGCCTGCCGGGGAGTCGCAGACGATAAAATCGAAGTCCATTTTCTTCAGGTCTTCCAGCACCTTATCGACGCCTTCGCGAGTCAGTGCGTCTTTATCGCGCGTTTGCGATGCCGGGAGAATGTAGAGGTTCTCAGTGCGTTTATCTTTAATTAACGCCTGGTTGAGTGTGGCATCGCCCTGAATAACGTTAACGAAATCATAAACCACGCGGCGCTCGCAGCCCATAATCAGGTCGAGGTTACGCAGGCCGATATCGAAGTCGATAACGACGGTCTTTTTGCCCTTCTGGGCTAAACCAGTAGCGATGGCCGCGCTGGAGGTGGTCTTGCCAACGCCCCCTTTACCCGAAGTAACAACAATAATGCGTGCCATAGGAGTTCCTTGTTAAAAGGGCTTAATTTAAGGGTTGAATTGTCAAAGCGTCGTTGGCCAACTGCAAACGCGCCGCTTTGCCATAAAATTCGGCCGGGATCTGATCGCTCAGCCAGTATTCCCCCGCAATGGAGACCAGCTCCGGCGTGAGATGAGAACAGAATATTTGTGCGTCTTTATCACCACTGGCGCCTGCCAGCGCCCGACCGCGCATCATGCCATAGACATGAATGTTGCCATCGGCGATAAGCTCCGCGCCCGCACTGACGTGGCTGGTCACAATCAAATCACAATTTGGCGCATAAATGCGCTGCCCGGAACGTACCGGCGCGTCAATTAAGCGTGTTTTTGTGACCGGAGCCGCAACCGGCGACGGTTCCGCAGCGCGCTCTTTACGCGGTGCTTTCTCTTTTCCTTCCGTCAGCAGCGGAAGGCCAGCGCGTTCAACTTCAGCCTTCAGTTCTGGATCTTTGCAGCCGCTGATGCCAACCACATGTAAATCTGTTGTGGTAATAGCCTGCAATAGCGCGGGCCAGTTAACAGCGCCTTCCAGCGCGGAGACATTGACAACAATAGGAGCGTGCAGCAAAAAAGCGGGAGCCTGAGCGATTTTGTCTTCTAACGCCTGACGAATAACCTCGGGTTTTGCATCATGCAAGTGAACCACTGATAAGGTAAAACTACTGCCTTTTAGCTCGATGGGCGTATTTGACATCCTGACCTTACTCATTTTGCTATTATCACCCGTATCTTGAGTGATATTCCGAAGACTATCAGGCATGTTATAGTCACTATTATTTTCAGGCAAGTAACCTCCCGATAATTCCGAGTAAAAGTATGTTTTGTGTGATCTACCGAAGTGCCCGACGCGATCAGACTTATCTGTACGTCGAAAAAAGAGACGATTTTTCCCGCGTTCCGGAAGCATTAATGCAAAGTTTCGGTCAGCCGCAACTGGCAATGATTCTGCCGCTTGATGGACGGAAAAAATTAGTCGGTGCAGATTTAGAAAAAGTAAAAGAGGCGTTAATTTCGCAGGGCTATTATTTGCAACTTCCTCCGCCGCAAGAAAATTTATTGAAGCAGCATCTCGCCGACCAGGGTAAAGAATAATCCTGCGGCAATAACGGCGGAGCTCTCCGCCGTTTCTTATTTATGGCTATTGTATCGCCGTAACATATTGGCATTTGACAAACCGCCGGGTGGCGCGGATAGTCATTTTTCGCTCATGTTCAATGTGTTACCGGAGGTCGTACACCATGTATCAACATCATAACTGGCAGGGCGCTCTGCTGGATTTCCCGGTGAGTAAAGTGGTTTGCGTTGGCAGCAACTATGCCAAACATATTAAAGAGATGGGGAGCGCTACCCCGGAAGAGCCTGTACTGTTTATTAAGCCCGAAACTGCGTTGTGCGATCTTCGCCAGCCGCTGGCGTTGCCGCAGGATTTTGGTTCGGTTCACCATGAAGTTGAGCTGGCGGTGCTGATTGGCGCAACGCTGCGTCAGGCGACGGAAGATCATGTGAAAAAAGCGATTGCCGGTTATGGTGTCGCGCTCGATCTGACGCTGCGCGATCTGCAAGGCAAAATGAAAAAAGCCGGGCAGCCATGGGAAAAAGCGAAAGGGTTTGATAACTCCTGCCCGATCTCAGGGTTTATCCCGGCGGCGGAATTCCAGAGCGATCCGCAAAACACCACGCTTGGACTTAAAATCAACGGCGAAGTGCGCCAGCAAGGCACCACGGCAGATATGATCCATAAAATTATTCCGCTGATTGCTTATATGAGCCGCTTTTTCACCTTAAAAGCCGGCGATGTCATTCTGACCGGCACGCCAGAAGGGGTAGGGCCGCTAAACAGTGGCGATGAGCTGGAAGTCAGTTTTGACGGGCTGTCGTTAACGACCCGCGTACTTTAAAGCAGTTTGCCGCCTTTCCTGGCGGCAAAACTTGCATCCGCGTGCCAGACTGGTTATAAGGTGCACCCTGGATTTCAACGGCGGATTTCATCATGAGCGACACTCCTTTCTGGCAAAGCAAAACCCTCGAGCAAATGACGGATGCGGAGTGGGAGTCACTGTGCGACGGCTGCGGACAGTGCTGCTTGCATAAACTGATGGATGAAGACACTGACGAAATCTATTTCACCAACGTCGCCTGTCGTCAGTTAAACATAAAAACCTGCCAGTGCCGCAACTATGAACGCCGCTTCGAGTATGAGCCGGACTGCATCAAGTTGACCCGCGAAAATCTCCCCACTTTCGAATGGCTGCCGCCAAGCTGTGCTTATCGCCTGCTGGCGGAAGGCAAGGCGTTGCCGCTATGGCACCCGCTGCGCACCGGCTCAAAAGCCGCTATGCATGCTGAACGTATTTCGGTGCGCCATATTGCGGTGAAAGAGTCAGAAGTCCGCGACTGGCAGGAGCATATCCTCAATAAGCCGGAATGGGCTGATTAACGAAAACGTCATAAATAACCGAGACAATCAGTAGCCAGCAGGGCAGAGAAAAGTGAAGAACCGCTTTCTTGTCACGATTGCAGTTTAGGCTCAACAAGATGACAAAAGTGATGAGCAGGCAGGCAACTAACAGGCCGGTAAGAAGCGCATTTGCGGCAGCAATGTGCAGAGCCACGTAGAGAATAAAAGAAGAGACAATGGCGAACAGCTTAATTTTCTGCGTAAAAACGACCGTCCCTAATGTGAAGTAAAAGAGTGCGATAATTCCAGCCACCCGAATCGTCCTTTTCCCTGTGGGTATTTATTTTTGTGGATGTTTCTGTCCCCGGATCAGTCAAAAAAAACGCTCCCGAAGGAGCGTTCTGTTAACGACCAAACAGGTCACGTTTTTTCGGTTTAAACGGCTGGGCAATCAGCACCAGCAGCGCAACAACCAGATAAGCGACAAAAATACCCAGTAACCATTGTGGCATTTCCAGTGTCAGGAATGACCACTGGCGCTCGGCACAGTCGCCGGAAGCAACAAACACCTGCGGCAGCCATTTATCCAGCGGCAGCCAGGTCGGAAAACGCGCGGCAAAATCGCACGTCATAAACGGCGAGGGATGTAACTGGATCATCGTATGTTCCCAGGCCAACTGGATGCCGCGCCACGCGCTGTAGATCCAGATAGCCAGAGCGACATAACGTAATGGTGTTTTCGGCGCAATGGCCCCGACAATACCCGCGCCCATTACGCCAAAGAGCGCGCTGCGCTCATAAATACACAGGACGCAAGGTTTAAGCAGCATGACATGCTGGAACCACAATGCGACCATTTCCAGCGCCAACGCTGTTAGCGCCATCAAAATCCAGGCACCGCGCCCGCGTGAGCACCCGTTTAAATATCGCAACATAATCATTTCCCTGGGAGATGCGTAGACAAAGCAGTGTAAACGAAATCATTGCGCAGGCCACTAGCGGGTAAGAAAATAATGCATAATCGAATGTTTATCATGCGAAAAGTCAAACCTGGCAACAAAGTGCTGCCATTTACGCAACAAAATATCCGGCGTCCTGCGGCGTCACGAGTTCGTATTAAAGCCCTGCCGCTGTTGCGGATAAGCGCCGTTAAATCGCCAAAATGGATCCCCGATCCCCTTTTTTCTTCATGAGGTACGCTATCTGCACCGGGTGCGGTCTGGTATGATGAGTGTCCTTTGCTTAGCTGTGTAATGGAAATCTCTCTATGGTCATTAAGGCGCAGAGCCCGGCGGGTTTCGCGGAAGAGTACATCATTGAAAGTATCTGGAATAGTCGCTTCCCTCCAGGGTCGATTCTTCCGGCTGAACGCGAACTCTCTGAACTGATTGGCGTCACTCGTACCACATTGCGTGAAGTTTTACAGCGCCTCGCCCGTGATGGCTGGCTGACAATTCAGCACGGCAAACCGACAAAAGTGAACAACTTCTGGGAAACCTCCGGGCTGAATATTCTGGAAACGCTGGCGCGTCTCGATCACGAGAGTGTTCCGCAACTGATCGATAACCTGCTTTCGGTGCGTACCAACATTTCCACGATTTTTATTCGCACTGCGTTTCGTCAGCATCCGGAAGACGCGCTGAAAGTGCTGGCCAGCGCGCGTGAAGTTGAAGATCATGCCGATGCCTTCGCTAACCTGGATTACAACATTTTCCGCGGTCTGGCCTTTGCATCCGGTAACCCGATTTATGGTTTAATCCTTAATGGCATGAAAGGACTCTATACGCGAATTGGTCGCCACTATTTCTCAAGCCCGGAAGCCCGCAGCCTGGCGCTCGGTTTCTATCATCAACTGGCGCAAGTGTGCGAACAGGCGCAGCATGACAAAGTCTACGAAGTCGTGCGTCGGTATGGGCATGAAAGTGGTGAGATCTGGCATCGCATGCAGAAAACGATGCCGGGTGATTTAGCCTTACAAAGCCGATAAGCAAAGAAAACCCCTCAACAGAGGGGTTTTTCATTACAGGCTGTTGGGGCGGGGCGGGCAACGTTCCAGTAACTCCACACTACCATCTTCGTTTTGCTGTTCCAGCAACACATCAAAACCCCACAAACGATGCACATGTTTCAGCACTTCGCGGCGGCCCTTATCGAGCGGCGCGCGGTTGTGCGGAATATAGCGCAGCGTCAGCGAACGGTCGCCGCGCAGATCCACATTCCACACCTGGATGTTGGGCTCAAGGTTGCTGAGATTATATTGTGACGACAGCTTCGAGCGGATCTCCCGGTAACCCTCTTCATTATGGATAGCGGCGATCTCAAGGTAATTGTTACGGTCATCATCCAGTACGGTAAAGAAGCGGAAATCACGCATGATCTTCGGCGACATAAACTGGCTGATAAAGCTTTCATCTTTGAAATCGCGCATCGCGAAATGCAGCGTTTCCAGCCAGTCCGAACCGGCAATATCCGGGAACCAGTAGCGGTCTTCCTCAGTTGGCGACTGGCAAATACGCTTAATATCCTGGAACATCGCGAAGCCCAGCGCATACGGGTTAATGCCGCTGTACCACGGGCTGTTATAGGGCGGCTGGAACACCACATTGGTGTGGCTGTGCAAAAATTCCAGCATAAAGCGGTCGGTCACTTTGCCTTCGTCATAGAGGTGATTAAGGATGGTGTAGTGCCAGAACGTCGCCCATCCTTCGTTCATCACCTGCGTCTGTTTTTGCGGGTAGAAATACTGGCTCACTTTACGCACAATGCGCAGGATCTCGCGTTGCCACGACTCCAGTAACGGCGCATTTTTTTCCATAAAATAGAGCAAGTTTTCCTGCGGCTCCGCCGGGTAGCGACGCGCTTGCGCGATAGTGATTTCTTCTTCGCGTTTGGGCAGGGTGCGCCACAGCATATTCACCTGGCTTTGCAGATACTCTTCACGACTTTTCTGCCGTGCCTTCTCCTCCTGCAACGAGATTTTCTGCGGGCGTTTGTAACGATCGACGCCGTAGTTCATCAGCGCATGGCATGAGTCGAGTAACTTTTCCACTTCGTCCACACCGTAGCGTTCTTCACAATCGGTGATGTATTTACGCGCGAAAATCAGGTAGTCGACAATCGAGCTGGCATCGGTCCAGCTGCGGAATAAATAGTTGTTTTTAAAGAAAGAGTTGTGCCCGTAGCAGGCGTGCGCCATCACCAGCGCCTGCATGGTAATGGTGTTCTCTTCCATCAGATAAGCGATGCAGGGGTTAGAGTTGATGACTATCTCGTAGGCCAGCCCCTGTTGCCCATGCTTATAAAGCCGCTCGGTTTCAATAAATTTCTTGCCGAACGACCAGTGAGGGTAATTGATCGGCATGCCGACGCTGGAATAAGCGTCCATCATCTGCTCTGAGGTGATCACTTCGATTTGGTGCGGATAGGTATCCAGCCGATAAAGTTTCGCCACCCGGTCAATCTCTGCCAGGTAATCATCCAGCAGTTCGAAAGTCCAGTCGGGTCCATCGCTCAGACGAATAGAATCCTTATTCATTGAGTCAATCGTAGCCATTAGCGCGCCCTCGTTGTTAACGACACTCTCTGTATGGAGCGTCTCATTTCAAGCATAGAACACGCAATTAAATCTGTACCTAAGCCATAAATTTTTCTTCGCGATTTTTCATCACATCAACGGCGTAAATAGCAAGTGTTGCGAAATATTATGCTGCGGCGAAAAGTCGTGCAGCAGGAGATGCTAAATAACAGAAACCCTTGTCATACGGCGAAGCTGTGAGGAAGCTCACCATAAAAAAGCCATATGTTGAATAATATTTTCATCTGGGTTATCAATTTGTAATCAGATGATCGTGCTTTACTCACAGGAGAGGGATATGCGAGTTGTTGTATTAGGCAGTGGCGTGGTGGGTGTCACCAGCGCCTGGTATTTACGCCAGGCCGGGCATGACGTCACGGTGATTGATCGCCAGCCTGGCCCCGCGCAGGAAACCAGCGCCGGTAACGCCGGGCAGATCTCACCGGGCTACGCTGCGCCCTGGGCGGCTCCAGGTGTGCCGTTAAAAGCGATTAAATGGATGTTCCAGCGCCACGCGCCGCTCGCAATTAGCCTTGATGGCACCTCATCGCAACTGAAATGGATGTGGCAGATGCTGCGTAACTGCGACACGCGCCACTATATGGAAAACAAAGGGCGCATGGTGCGCCTGGCGGAATACAGCCGTGATTGCCTGAAACTGTTGCGCGAAACCACCGGCATTCAGTATGAAGGGCGGCAGGGCGGCACATTGCAGCTCTTTCGCACTGCGGAGCAGTATGAAAACGCCACGCGCGATATTGCCGTGTTGCAGGATGCCGGCGTGCCTTATCAATTGCTGGAGTCTGCGCGGCTGGCGGAAGTCGAACCCGCGCTGGCTGAAGTTGCACACAAACTGACCGGCGGTTTGCGTCTGCCAAATGATGAAACCGGTGACTGCCAGCTTTTCACCCAGCAACTGGCGCAGATGGCGGAACAGGCGGGCGTGGCGTTTCGTTTTAACACGCCGGTGGATCGCCTGCTATACGAAGGCGAGAACATCTACGGTGTGAAGTGCGGTGAAGAGGTGATCAAGGCCGACGCGTATGTGATGGCATTTGGCTCCTGGTCTACCGGCTTACTGAAAAACATCGTCGACATCCCGGTGTATCCACTGAAAGGGTATTCATTAACGATCCCCATTGCCGAAGAAGACGGCGCGCCAGTGTCAACGATCCTTGATGAAACCTACAAAATTGCCATTACCCGCTTTGATCAGCGTATTCGCGTCGGCGGCATGGCGGAAATCGTCGGGTTTAATACTGAACTGCTGAAACCACGCCGCGAAACGCTGGAGATGGTGGTGCGCGATCTTTTCCCGCGTGGCGGATTTGTCGAGCAGGCAACCTTCTGGACCGGCCTGCGCCCCATGACGCCAGACGGCACGCCAGTTGTCGGACGCACACCGTATAAAAATCTGTGGCTGAATACCGGGCACGGCACCCTTGGCTGGACGATGGCTTGCGGTTCCGGCCAACTGCTAAGCGACCTGATGTCCGGCAGCACCCCTGCGATTGCTGCCGATGATTTAAGCGTGGCGCGCTATATGCCAGGTTTTACCCCTGTGCGCGCCCGGCATTTGCACGGTGCTCATAACTGATTCGAAGAAGGAATAGGAATGTCTCGTCCGGTTCTCGCCACGCTTGATTTAACGGCGCTGAGCAATAATTTACAGGTCGTGCGCCGCGCGGCACCCGCCGCAAAAGTCTGGTCGGTGGTGAAGGCGAACGCGTATGGCCACGGTCTGGATCGTATCTGGCGCGCCCTCAACAGCACAGATGGCTTCGCGATGCTCAATCTTGAAGAGGCAATTTTGCTGCGCGAACGCGGCTGGAAAGGGCCGATTCTGATGCTGGAAGGGTTTTTCCATGCCGATGAACTGCCGCTGTTTGACAAATATCGCCTGACGACCAGCCTGCACAGCAACTGGCAGATCAAAGCCTTGCAGGACGCACGCCTGCAAGCGCCGCTCGATGTTTACCTGAAGATCAACAGCGGCATGAACCGGCTCGGTTTTATGCCTGAACGCGTACATACCGTGTACCAGCAACTCAACGCCTTAACCAACGTAGCAACGGTGACGCTGATGTCCCATTTTGCTGAAGCGGAGCGGGCTGACGGTATCGCCGCGCCGCTGGCGCGCGTTGAACAGGCGGCTGAGGGTATTGACGCGCCGCGCTCGCTGGCTAACTCTGCCGCCACGTTATGGCACCCCGAAACGCATTATGACTGGGTACGCCCCGGCGTAGTGCTGTATGGCGCTTCGCCATCGGGCGCGTGGCAGGATGTCGCCAACAGCGGTATCCGCCCGGTCATGACGCTCAGCAGCGAGATCATTGCCGTGCAGACGCTAAAAGCCGGTGAGACGGTGGGGTATGGTTGTCGTTATCGTGCGCAGAGCGAGCAGCGTATTGGTGTTGTCGCCTGCGGTTATGCCGACGGCTACCCGCGCATCGCGCCTTCCGGCACGCCAGTACTGGTGGATGGCATTCGTACCGGCATTGTTGGCGCGATCTCAATGGATATGCTGACGGTGGATTTAACCCCGTGCCCGCAGGCCGGCATTGGTACGCCGGTTGAGCTCTGGGGTAATGAGATAAAAATCGATGAAGTGGCGGCGGCGGCCGGAACGGTAGGGTATGAGTTGATGTGCGCCCTGGCGCCGCGTGTACCGGTTGTGACAGTGTAACTTAATGCGAGGCGGTTATTCCGCCTCGTCTTCTGCCACGCGAACGCCGACTTTCAGTACGGCATTATCGGCTTTTTCCGCTACTGTCCAGATCATCCCAGCGAACTCGACCTGATCCCCCACGACTGGCGCGGCACCCAGCAGTTGCTGCACAATATCGCCCAGCGTTTGCTGGCTTTCACGATACTCCAGCCCATCTTCCAGGCCGTAAATCAGCGCCACATCGGCAAATTTCGCGTCGGCTTCAAGGATAAAATCACCGAAGAATCGCTGATCCAGCGCCACCGGCGGAGACTGGCTAAACAGTTTCCCGAGCGCGGGGAGATCGCTTTCGCGGCCAATTACGCATAACACATCACCTTCACGCAGCCGGGTGCTGCCGGTGGGGTGCAGAAGGCTATTGTCACGAAATAGCGCGGCAATGCGCGTATCCGCAGGCATATGTAAATCGCGCAGCGCGGCACCCACGCACCATTTATCCGCACTGAGTTGATAAACGAACTGCTCAAACGGGTTGTCCGGATGAATATCCAGACCAACCCGGGAGACCGGCCAGCCAACCGGCGGCACGACAACTTTGGCTTTTTTCGCTGCCCACGAGAGTGACGTTCCCTGGAAAAGCAGCGAGATTAACACCACGAAGAAGGCGACATTAAAGAACAGGCGCGCGTGATCAAGCCCGGCCATCATCGGGAAGGTGGCGAGAATAATCGGCACTGCGCCGCGCAGACCCACCCAACTGATAAAAACGCGTTCGCGCAGGTTAAAACCGCGAAACGGCAACAGACTGGCGAACACGGACAGAGGGCGGGCAACAAAAATCATCCATGCCGAGAGGATGAGTGCGGAGGCCGCAATCGGCAACAAATCAGACGGTGTGACTAACAACCCGAGCACCAGGAACATGGCGATTTGCGCCAGCCAGGCCAGACCATCAAAGTTTTGCAGGATGCCGTAACGGTTACGGATAGGGCGGTTGCCCAGCACAAAACCACACAGGTAGACCGCCAGAATGCCGCTACCGTGCAGGGCCGTGGTTAAGGCGAAAACCAGAATCCCGCCGCTCAGCGCCAGCAGCGGGTAAAGACCCGGCGGCAGAGAGATGCGGTTAATCATCTGCTGCAACAGATAACCGCCCAACCCGCCGAGCAGAATACCGAGACCAAACTCCCGCACAATATGCACCAGGAACATGATATCGAGGTCAGCGTTGTGCTTCTGGATCATCTCAATCAGCGTGATGGTGAGGAACACCGCCATCGGATCGTTGCTGCCGGATTCGATTTCAAGCGTTGAGCCGACGCGTTCGTTCAGCCCTTTACCGCCGAGCAGCGAGAACACCGCAGCGGCATCGGTGGAGCCAACAATCGCGCCGATCAAAAAGCCTTCCATAATATTGAGCTTGAACAACCAGGCCGCCATCATCCCGGTTAAGCCTGACGTGACCAGCACACCTATGGTTGCCAGGGAAAGCGCGGGACCAAGCGCTACGCGAAACGAGCTGGCGCGGGTACGCATGCCGCCATCAAGCAAAATGATCGCCAGCGCGAGGTTACTGACCATGTAAGCAAACGGGTAGTTATCGAACGGAATACCGCCGATACCGTCAACACCGGCTAACATACCGATTGCCAGAAAGATAACCAGAATGGGAATACCAAGGCGGGAGGAGAAAGAGCTTAATAAAATACTGCAGGTTACAAGAACTGAACCCAGAATAAACAGACTGATTATCGCCTCAGCGTCCAATGGTGTGCATCTCCTTAATTTTCACCGTGCTGGATCCCGGGCGGCGTTGACCGGCCGGGTTGAATAGTGCGCCATATAATAACGGCAGAAACAACGTTTTAATAAGCGCATAAAGGGCTTTTTTTACATCAAGATCGTGGGATGACCCGATAAGGTCAGTTGCGTCTTTTCAGCATGTTGCAACCGGGCATGCGCGCCGAGCGGCAGTGTGACGGTCTGCGGTTCATGACCAAACGCCAGCCCGCTGACAACCGGGATCGTCAATTGCGCACGCAGATAGTCGATCATCTTATTAAGATTGTAGCCCGCATCGTAATCGTTGGGTTGCGCCAGTGAGAAACTGCCGAGGATCAGCGCCCGTTGCTGCGCCAGAATGCCGGCGTGCAACAACTGCAACAGCATGCGTTCCACGCGGTAGGGATGTTCATTGATGTCTTCCACGACCAGAATACCGCCGGGTATAGAAGGCAGCCAGGGCGTACCAATCAGCGAGGTTAACATCGCCAGATTTCCCCCCCACAGGAGGCCTGCCACGTCACACTGCGGGCCTTCACCGTGCCACTCGATAGTGAAGGTTTCATTGCTGATAGCTCGCCAGAAGTGCTCTGCCGTAAAGGTATCCAGCGTTTCGGCACCGAAATTTCCCGCCAGCATTGGCCCGCTAAAGGTGATGACCTTTCCGTGTGCCAGCAACCCAAGTTGAATGACGGTGAAATCGCTATGGCCGCAAATCAGCAGCGGGTGATGCTGCTGGCGCGCTACCAGCGCCTGCCAGTCGATATCCGGCAGCAGACGGCTGGCGCCGTACCCTCCGCGCACCGGCATCACGATAATGTTTTCACCCGGCAATTGCGCCAGTGCGTTGATATCCGCCAGTCGTTCTTCGTCACGCCCGGCGAAACGCTCATGACGGCGGGTAATGACGTGTTGGTTGTTAACCTGATGTCCCTGCTGAGTAAGACGTTCGACGCCACGCGCCGCTGCGTGCTGGTTAATGCAATAGCCGGAAGGGGCAATCAGGTGGAAGGTGGACATGGCAATTCCTTGCTGACATCTATAGGGAAACGGTTATCATGCCGCTAACCTGTGTCGTTGTCATCCGTCGCCGATGACACTTATAGAAGGATTAGCTTGCGTGAAATTGAGATGGTTTGCTTTTTTAGTGGTACTGCTCGCCGGATGTAGTTCAAAGCAGGATTATCGTAACCCGGACTGGAACCCGGAAGTTCCGGTAAAACGCGCAATGCAGTGGATGCCCATCACCGAAAAAGCCGGTGCAGCCTGGGGCGTCAGCCCGCAATTGATCACCGCGATGATTGCCGTGGAATCCGGCGGTAATCCTAATCTGGTCAGTAAATCAAACGCTGTTGGTCTGATGCAGCTTAAAGCCTCCACCGCCGGGCGCGAAGTTTACCGTCATATGGGCTGGAGCGGACAACCGTCCACCAGCGAACTCAAAAACCCGGAACGCAACATCTCCATGGGGGCGGCTTATTTGAGTATTCTCGAGCATGGGCCGCTGGCCGGCATCCGCGATCCGAAAGTGATGCAGTACGCGCTGGTGGTCTCGTATGTGAATGGCGCAGGCGCGCTACTGCGGACATTTTCGTCCGACAGAAGCGAAGCCATTGAAGAGATAAATGATTTAAGCGCAGACGCGTTTATGAAGCATGTGGCGGAAAACCACCCCGCGCCGCAGGCGCCGCGCTATATCTGGAAAGTGCAAAAAGCGATGGATGCGATGTAATTAGCGCACCCGGTTGGCGCGTTCGCGCGCCTCGCGCTCCAGGGCAAAAATAATGCGCTGGAGCTCGCGCTCCACGCCCGGGCTGACATTCAAAAAGCGAAAACTCAGGCGCGGCGTAACAATGGTTTCATTCTTGCCATCAACGACTTTACGCTCGCCAATCGCAATCAACTGGGCGTCAAAATAGAACTGCCCCCACGACGCCATATCCAGTTCCACTTTGGAAAAACGCATGCCTGGTTGTAACGCGGCAGGCGCTTCGCCATCCAGCAGGGCGCCCATGCCACCTAATGACAGGTCGAACAAACGAAAGCGGATCTCGCTTTTATCCGGCATAAAGGCTTTACAAAAATAGGCCGGGTGGAGCGGGGCGCTGATGCGAAAATATTCACGGCGTTGAATAAACCACAGCGTTTCCGGAAGCGGAGTAATAAAAGCAGGTAACGCCTGAAAATCGCCGGCAGAAAGTTTTGTCAGTGTGAAT
Organism: Kosakonia pseudosacchari; assembly: GCF_015167415.1. Classification (NCBI taxonomy): domain Bacteria; kingdom Pseudomonadati; phylum Pseudomonadota; class Gammaproteobacteria; order Enterobacterales; family Enterobacteriaceae; genus Kosakonia; species Kosakonia pseudosacchari. The sequence goes on along the minus strand of NZ_CP063425.1, from coordinate 2,817,004 downwards.
TCGACTTTGGCGCCGTGTGTTTCAGCGGTCACGGTCACTTTTCCGGCACGCTGTACTGCGTTGTTCTCGTACTCCTGGCTACCAAAATCCATGATCAGCTCTTCTGGATTCACTTCCAGTATCTTACTGATGAACTGACCGCTACCCCAGGTAATGCACACGGGTACCTGGTTTTTTTGCAGGTCGCGTAACACGCCCAGCACGGCCAGAGGATTTTGTTTCAGGAACTGCTCACTGTAATTGCTCACGCCGAATGGCTCCTTGATGGCTGACACACCTTCGTTGCGTTATCGGCATTTTCAGCAAGAACTTAATACAAATAACGTAATTATTTTCGTAATCCGTTTGAATTAAGTCTGTGAGATGAAAATGTTTTATGACCGACAACTATACTGTAGCTAACGCGTCGCCGAAGTGGTATGGGCGCGTCAACAAGACTAACAGAAGGAGAGAGAAACATGGGCATTCTCGCGTGGATCGTTTTTGGCCTGATTGCTGGCGTTATTGCGAAATTGATTATGCCAGGACGGGATGGGGGCGGTTTCATTCTGACTTGTATCCTTGGGATCGTCGGGGCCGTGGTCGGCGGCTGGCTCGCGACACAATTTGGCTATGGCGGAGATATTACTGGCTTCAACTGGCACAGCTTCCTTATTGCGGTGCTGGGTGCGATTGTTGTGCTGGCCGTATTCCGGCTGTTCAGACGAGGTTAACCGCCTGTTCATCCGTTTTTGAGACAAAAAAGCCGCAACATGATTGTTGCGGCTTTTTACTGCGTGCGGATTACTGCGCGACGGCTTGCTGCTGTTTTTGCGGCTGCGTCGTCGTTTCCACCTTCGCGGCAGGCTGCTGTGCGGGCTGCGTTTGCGGGACGCTGTCGCACGGTTTCTCTTTCGGGCAGATCAGGTCGAGCATTTTCAGCGTCACACCGTTCGTCCAGCCGAAACCGTCCTGCAACGGATATTCGCCTCCGCCGCCACCAGTACCGGTCGTGCTGACATCATATTTCTCGACCAGCTTTTTCTCACGATCATAGGTGTGCTGCACATTGGTCAGAAAACGCCAGCTCACTTCCATCGCCAGTTTCTGCTGATCGTAATTTTGCAGCCCAGCTGTTGCCACCCATTGCAGCGGTGCCCAGCCATTCGGCGCATCCCACTGCTGGCCGCTGTTTACCGTGGTGGTCGCAATTCCCCCTGGTTTCAGCAACCGTTCTTTTGCCGCGCTGGCCACTTTATCGGCGCGATCTTTGGCGGCGGCATTAACAAACAACGGGTAAAGCGCCGCGGCTGTCAGCTGATTACGCACCTTCTTCGTCTTCAGATCGTAATCCGCGTACCAGCCCTCTTTTTCATTCCACAGATTGGCTTCAATGCCTTTCTGACGCGCGTTCGCCAGTGCATCATACTGGCTTGCTTTTGCGCTATCGCCGGCGGCCTGATAACCACGGGCGAGCATTTTTTCCATCTTGAACATCAGCGCATTCAGATCGACCGGCACAATGCTGGTGGTCCGGATAGTCCCAAGCTGATTGGGATCGTCCATCCAGCGGGAGCTAAAATCCCAGCCCGACGCGGCGGCAGAACGCAAATCGCGGTAAATCTCGGTAGCCGGGCGATTGGGGTTATTTTTTGCCGTCGTCACATCATCCAGCCACGACTCCGGGCGCGGCGTATCGCGATCGTCCCAGTAGCGGTTCAGCACGCTGCCATCGCTGAGCTTAACCACGCGCTTACTGGCCTGGCCTGGTTGCAGTGTATCCGCACCTTCCATCCAGTACTGGTACTCTTTTTCCATTTGCGGCAGCCAGGTTTTCAGCGCCTCATCACCGTCGTGCGTGGCCAGCAGTTCCACCATCAACGAGAAGAATGGCGGCTGCGAGCGGCTCAGGTAGTAGCTGCGGTTGCCGTTAGGAATATGACCCCAGGTATCGATTTCATGGCCAAAGTTGGTGACCATGTCTTCAATCTTGTCCCAGTGGCCGCTCTCGGCGAGGCCAAGCATCGTGAAATAGCTATCCCAGTAATAGACTTCGCGAAAACGTCCACCCGGCACCACATACGGTTTTGGCAGTGGCAGCAGCGAATCCCACTTCCCGGCGCTGTCGGTGGTGCGTGTTAACACCGGCCACAGCCCGTCGATATGTTCACGCAGGTTTTGCCCTTCAGGCGGAACATATTTTTCCCCCTCTTTGGGCAGCGTAAAGTTCACATTCACAAAGTGGCGTAAATCGAAACTGGTTTGCGTGCGTTGCATGCGGTAATCGGCGAGGATCATCAGCGGGTCGCCTTTCGGCACAGCATCAGCGAAGGTTTTTTGATCGGGGAATAGCTTAGCGCTTTGCACATCGCTAAACAGCGGACCGAACAGAATATCCGGTGGCTGCGGCGAGTTTTGCGCCTCGGTGGCGAAAGTGTGAGGCGCAGAGGCGAGTAACGCGCCGCCTAACGCGATTTGCAGTACCAGCAGCAGGGCGCGCGGCCGGTGTAGAACAGGTCTTGTCATCGATTATTCTCCTTAGCGGGTGCACAGCGGTGCTGCCGCAATCAACCTTGCACAAAACCATAGTCGAAACTGAAACAAATCGTGTGTCGCGTTTGGCATTTTGCACGATTCCAGACAATTTCCCCGTTTGGCTGGCAGAGTAGGAGGGCGGATTTTTATGCGATCCGCGCACGAATAGTGCGCGCCAGTTGCATATTTGTTCGCCATGAGCCTTTTATTTATTTGCTCAAAGGCGCATTGCGGGTAAATAGTGCGCTGAATCAATTCTGCTGAAAGGGTTCATTTATTACCTGTTCACAAGAATTAAGTATGACTACACAATTTAAAGAGGGGGGACGTTTCATATGAAAGTAAAAAATGTTTCCGCGCAGGAACTGTTACACCCTTGACTATCTTGCCAGGGAAATAATCTTTTTTTGTTCAATATATTTTGCCTATCAACGCAGAAATAACACCTTTGCCTGTCTTTTATGTTAATCCGCACTTTTATTCCGGTAATTTCACTACTAAATATCGTAGGGTTTATCACATTAAATTAGCTTTTAGGATTCATCCTATCCCGCAACTTAAAATATATGCTATTGGATTGTGATTAATAATATCTATTAATAATCAGCCATTTATGCAAAGATCGCGCACCGTTATTAACGTGGTGGGTTGGCATCTTTAGGGATTATCATCTAAAGTGAAATTCTTTCTTGAGAATTGTCCTAATTTGCAAAAAAATTAAATAATAGTATTTCAACAGGTCGGAGATCATATTGAATTGAATAACCTGATCTGTAAAATTGTGTCACGATAGTCAATGAAAAGTAATATTATTGCGGCCTGTCCCTGCGACAGACTCATGCGGTAGCTATGCCTTTTATTCATTATCTGAGCGTTTAACTGGACATGGATTTGCGTCATTTAGAGCGATTTAAATACCCTTTCCAAAACGCTCCAGGTCAACACAGTAATATATTTGCAATGGAAAAAAACGTTATGAACATGCGAATGGTATTGGCTCTTCTTTTTGTCTTTGGCGTTTCGGCTTGTAAAGCGCCACCTAAGCCCGCCCCGACCGATGACACCATCGTCACCAGCGAAGTGAACGGTGTCACGCTGACACACCGCTACGCGGTTATTCCGCCGAAGGAATTCCAGCCTATCAAACAAGACTATCGCGCGCTTTACCCGGCGTCGGTGATGAGCACGCCGGATTTCGGCGGCAAAGTGATTCGCCAGCTGCAAGCCGGTAAAACCTATGTGGTGCTGGGCCAGGTTGAACACTTCTGGATGGCGCTGGCCGATGAAGGTCAGGAAGAGCTGATTGGTTATGTGCCGATGCGTGCCGTAGTGAAAAGCGAACTGTACGAAAAAACCCTGCGCGATGACAAACGCCGCGTCGTGCGTAAAAAACAGACCTGCGTGACTGTCGATGGCAGCGGTAAGGCTTGCAAAAACGCCAACTCCGGAACGTGGATCATCAATTAATCCAGCCGTGACGAGTACCTGGTATGAATAATAATTCGGTTGTACGCCAGATTAGCCTGGTGTTTTTCTTTGTGCTGGCCACCCTGGCCAGCGGTTGTGGCTCCTCTTCACACAGCGTACCTACCAGCTATAACCTTCAATTCAGGGCTCATCCGCAGATCAATGAGTCCGCTCCCCTTAAAGTCAGGGTGTTGCTGTTGAAATCGGACGCGACATTTATGTCCGCCGATTTCTGGTCGCTGCAAAACAACGCAGATAGCGTACTTGGCGCCAACCTGCTGAACAGTGATGAATTTTTCCTGATGCCCGGCCAGTTGTCGAAAACGCTGAGTGGTAAAAGCGCGCCCGACGCGCGTTACATCGGCGTGATGGCCGAGTATCAGGCGCTGGATGGCAAAAAATGGCGGATGTCCTTACCGCTCCCGGTACAGGGAGAGACGCACTTCTACGAATTCTGGAAATCCTCGTCTGACGAACTGGAAGCCAACATCTTCCTCGACATCAATGGCATCCGCGTGATTTCCAAATAGCGCCAGTCTTAACAGGAAAACCGTATGAACAAAGCAGAAAAGGTCGTGTGGACCGAAGGTATGTTTCTGCGCCCTCATCACTTTCAGCGTGCGGAAAGCTATCTGCAACACCATATTCGCGAGTGGGGGACACTGCAGCGCCCGTATCTTTGGGGCTACCTTGATATCGAGCTCGACGATGCCATGCTGCGCCAGGGCTGTATTGCCCTGAGTTATGCCAGCGGTTTACTGCCGGATGGTACCTTCTTCTCATTCCACGATGCTCGCCAGGCGCCCACACCGCTGGCTATCCCTGACAACATCAACAATGAGCGTGTGGTGCTGGCGCTGCCGGCCCGTCGCGGCGGGCGTGATGAGGTGATCTTCAGCGAAGAGAAAGACTCGCTGGCGCGTTATGTCACCTGGGAAAGCGAAGTCGATGACGATAACGCCATGTCAGTAGGACCGGCGGCGGTACAGTTTGGCCGTCTGCGGCTGAAACTGATGCTGGAAAAAGATCTCTCGGCAGAGTGGACGGCGATCGGTGTCGCGCATGTCGTAGAAAAACGTAACGATAACCACGTTCGTATTGATAGCCGTTATATTCCGCCGATGCTGAATGCGGTTAACAATCCGGCGATTTACGCCATTATCAACGATCTGCAAAGCCTGCTGATGCAGCGTAGCCAGCAGATTGGCCAGCGTCTGCGTCAGCCGGGGCGTTTTAATACCTCCGAAATGGTGGAATTCACGCTGCTGGCGTTGATTAACCACCATGTCGGCCAGGTTTCCCATCTGAAAACGTTGCCGATGATCCATCCGGAAGAGTTGTGGCGTAGCTGGCTGGCGTTTGCCACCGAGCTGACCACCTGGACCGCCTCGCGCGCGCCGGAAGAGACGCTGCCGGTTTATGACCATGACGATCTGGCCGGCTGTTTTGGCAAGTTACAACTGATGCTGCGCAACGGATTGTCTCTGGTGATGGAAGAGCACGCCATCCAGTTACCGCTTACCGAACGCACGCATGGGTTGAATATCGCCACCTTGCCGACCACCACCATGGCGCGCGAGTTTGGTTTCGTGCTGGCAGTGAAAGCCAGCGTGCCAGGCGAAATTCTGCAAACCCATTTCCCGGCACAGATGAAAGTCGCGCCGGTGACCAAAATCCGCGACCTGGTGCAGTTGCAACTGCCGGGTATGAAGCTGCGCACCATGCCGGTCGCGCCGCCGCAAATTCCGTGGCATGCCGGTTACAACTATTTCGAACTGGAAAAGGGCGGCGAGCTGTGGAACGAAATGGAGAAATCGGGGGCTTTCGCCCTGCATCTGGCAGGTGAATTCCCGGGTCTTGATATGGAGTTTTGGGCCATCCGTAGCCCGACTGAATAATACAGCGAGCGCACAATATGCAGGAACAACAAGCCTCCGGCAGCGATGCCGCTCTGGCAGGAGCAAGTGGCAACAATCCTTTGGTCGCGGCCGCCAACCCGCTACTTAACGCCATACCGCAGATCCGCTATTCCGTTTCTCATGATGATCAAAGCGGTCTGCGCCAGCACTTGATTGATGAAATTCGCCGTTTTGAAGTGCGCTGCCAGCAATCCGGGCTGGCCTATGAAGTGATCGTCGGCGCCCGTTACTGTTTATGCACCGCGCTGGATGAAGCGGCGGCGCTCACTCCGTGGGGAAGCCGTGGCGTCTGGTCCGGTAGCGGTCTGCTGGTGACCTTTCACAACGAAACCTGGGGCGGGGAGAAATTCTTCCAGCTGCTGGCGCGCTTATCGCAAAACCCGCGCGAGCATATCGCGCTGCTGGAGCTGATCAACTTCTGCCTGTTACTCGGTTTCGAAGGGCGTTACCGGGTGATGGACAATGGCCGCACGCAACTGGAAACCATCAAACAGCGCTTGTGGCAGATGATTCGCGGTGTGCGTGGCAACTATCCGCCGCCGTTGTCGCCGCACCCGGAAGATCAACCGGTGATGCGCAAATTGTGGCGTCCGGTGATCCCGCTGTGGGCTTGTGTCGGGCTGGCGGGTTTTCTCGCCTGCCTGTTCTATATCGTGCTCAACTGGCGTCTGGGTGACAGCACCAACCCGGTGCTGGCGAAAATTTATCAGACTCAATTGCCGGAAGCTTCCATTGAGCAACCGGTACAAAACGTGCAGCCGGTGCTTAACCTGCGCGCGTTTCTGCGCCCGGAAATTGAGGCAGGGCTGGTGGCGGTACGCGATGAAGCCGATCGCAGCGTCGTGACGCTGAAAGGTGATGGCCTGTTCGCTTCCGGATCGACCGTCGCACGCGAAAGCTATGAACCGGTTATCGATCGTGTGGCGCAGGCGATGAACAACGTGAGCGGGAAAATTCTGGTGGTCGGCTTTAGTGACAACGTGCCGATCCGCAGTGCGCGTTTCGCCTCGAACTACGAGCTGTCGCTGGAGCGTGCGCGTTCTGTGCAGTCGCTGTTGCAAAAACACCTGTCGCAACCGGCGCGCGTGAAAGCGGAAGGGCGAGGGGAGATGAACCCAATAGCGCCGAACAACTCGGCTGAAAACCGCGCCCGTAACCGCCGCGTTGAGATTACTTTGCTGGTGTCGCCGGGAAATACGGCCGCCGAGCTGAACGGATTGCCGCAAGGAAACTAAAGGATGAATATGTTGCTTTCATTGCTGACCAACCGCATTTTGTGGGGTTTCCTTGGCGTAACGGGGCTGGCCGCAGTTATCTGGATGATTGGCCCGCTGCTCTCCGTCGTGGACTCCCGCCCGCTTGAGTCTGAGCAAAACCGCATGATCACCATTGCGGTGATGTACCTGATTTGGGTTCACAGCCACATTGTGCCGCGTCTCTACAACGCCTGGCTCAACCGCAAGCTGATGGACAACCTGAAAAGCGAAGAAGCGAAAGATCCGGTTGAGCGCAAACGCCTCAATAACGAAGATCAAGTGCTGAACGAGCGTTTCGAAGAAGCCGCGCAGGTGCTGAAAAAAGCGCACTTCAACCAGCCCGGTCAGCGCGGACAGTGGGCGCAGCGCTTCAGTACCCAGTATCTGTATCAGTTGCCGTGGTATGTCATTATCGGTGCGCCGGGTTCCGGCAAAACCACCGCGCTAGTGAACTCCGGTCTGCAATTCCCGCTGGCCGATCGCTTTGGTAAAACCGCGCTGCGCGGTATTGGCGGTACGCGTAACTGTGACTGGTGGTTTACCAACGAAGCGGTACTGCTCGATACCGCCGGGCGCTATACCACGCAAGAGAGTGAGCAGGTTCAGGATGCGAGCGAATGGCTGAAGTTTCTGGGCCTGCTGCAAAAGTATCGCCGTCGCCAGCCGATTAACGGCGTGATTGTGACGGTGAGCATTGCCGATCTGCTCACCCAGTCCGCCGAGGCGTCGCGCGAACAGGCGCTCAACCTGCGCCAGCGTTTAACCGAACTGCATGAACAACTGGGTATTCGTTTCCCGGTGTATGTGCTGGTTACCAAAGCGGACTTGCTGAAAGGTTTTCGCGCCTACTTTGCTGGCTTTGATAAAGCGCAGCGCGATCAAATCTGGGGTTTCACCTTCCCGTGGGAAAAAGCCAAACTGGCGGATTTCGACCTGCAGGGCAGCTTTCTTCAGGAGTTCGCGCTGCTGCAACAGCGTCTGGACGCGGCGCTGCCGGATACGCTGCTGCGCGAAAGCGATGCGCAGGCCCGCGCGGAATGTTTCCTGTTCCCGCAGGAGTTCGCCGCGCTGCGCCCGCTGCTGGCTGATTACCTGAACACCATTTTTGCCCGCTCCAACTTTGAAACCGAGTTCTCCCCGCGCGGCATCTATTTTGCCAGCGGTACGCAGGAAGGCCTGCCGTTTGACCGCGTGATGGGCGAGCTGAACCGCGCGCTGTCGCTGCCGCAAGGGAAATCGGGCGATAACTGGGATTCGGTCAGCAAAGAGGAGCCGGTGCCAGGCGGGAAAGGGCAGAGCTTCTTTATCAAGCATCTGCTGCAAAACGTGATCTTCCAGGAAGCCGGTATCGCCGGGCAAAACCGCTGGTGGGAACTGCGCAGCCGGGCGGTGATTTGGTCGGGCTACGCGGCGCTGCTGGCGCTGTTGATTATTATCAGCGCCTTGTGGTTCACCAGTTACGGCAATAACCGCGATTATCTGGATGAAGTGCAGGCCAAAGTGCCAGCGCTCGATCAACAAATCAAAGCGCTGCGTAACCGCCAACAGGGCGATCTCTTTGCCTTGCTGCCGCTGCTTAATGGCCTCTCCGCGCTGCCGGAAAGTGAGAAGTTTGACGTCAATAATCCGCCGATCACCCGCCGTATGGGGCTGTATCGCGGTAACGATGTCGCCGACGCCTCGCAAACGCTGTACCAGAAAGCGCTGCAACAGATGCTGCTACCGGAAGTGGCGATGCGCATCACCACCTGGTTGCGTAACGACAACGGCAGCGATGTGGAATACAGCTATGAAGCGCTGAAAGCCTATCAAATGCTGTATCAGCCGAAGCATTACGACGGTAAATTCCTGCATTCTTGGGTGATGCTCAATCTGCAACGTAACCTGCCGCAGAACGTCACCAAAGCACAGTTAAGCCAGCTTGAGTGGCACCTGGCGCAACTGCTGGAGCCGCAAATTCAGTCCTCGCCGTATGCCAAAGACGAGGCGCTGATTAGCCGCGAACAGGCATTAATCAACCAGCAACCGCTCTCCACCCGCGTTTACGGGCGACTGAAACGCCTGCTGGAGCGCGATGAAAACCTGAAACAGGTTTCGCTGGCGTCGCTGGGCGGCCCGCAGAGCGAGCTGGTCTTTTCCCGCAAAAGCGGCAAGCCGGTCGGTGAAGGGCTGCCGGGGTTGTATACCCCGGAGGGTTACTGGAACAGTTTCAATGCGCAAATCGCGCCGGTCACCGCCTCGCTGCATGAAGATGATGTATGGGTGCTCGGTTCCACCACGCAAGCAGAAGACAAACAGCAAACCGATAACGCGGTGCGCCAGCTCTATGCGCGTGATTTTATCGCCATCTGGGATAACTTCTTAAGCGATATTCAGTTGAATAACAGCGCGGATCTGAACCAGCGCATCAACACCGCGCGTCTGCTTTCCGGGAATAACTCGCCGCTGCGCCGGCTGGTTATCAACCTCAGCCAGCAGTTGAAACTCAGCCGCGATGAGGTGGCTGACGGCAAAGAGAAAGCGCCGGAGAGCAGCAACCGTGGCACGCAGATGCTCGAAACGCTGTTCAGCAACCACGACAGCGCGTCAGCAACGGCAAACGCCGCCGCCAGCCAGACGCCGGAACAGCGTGTCACCGAACATTTCGCGCCAATCATTGAACTGGCGCAGCCGCTGGAAAAGGGCGGCAAGACCATTGTGTTTGATGATTTTCTCAAACAGGTTGATGAGCTTTATCGTTACCTGACCGCCGTGCAGGATGCCGCCAACAGCGGGATGCCACCGCCGGGCGGCGAAGCGATTAGCCGTTTGCAGGCCAGCGCCGGGCGTTTACCGGGCGGGCTGCAAACCATGTTCAGCAATATGGCGGTCGGCGCGAGCAGTGATACCCAGCGCCGGGATATGGAAAACGTGCGCAAGCGCATCAGTGTTGAAGTGGGCAGCTTTTGCCGCCAGGCGATTGCCGGGCGTTACCCGTTAGTGCGTTCCGCCAGCGCAGAAGTGACCCCGGACGATCTGGCGCGCATGTTTGCGCCGGGTACCGGTCTGATGGATGTCTTTTTTCGCGACAACCTGACCAACAAAGTCGATACCACCCAGGCAACCTGGCGTTTTATGCCGGGCATCGATGGTAAAACCTTGCCGGGCAGCGAAGGCGTGCTGGTGCCGTTTCAGCAGGCGCAATCCATTCGTGATGCGTTCTTTGCCAACGGCAGCGCAACCCCGTCGTTTCGCACCACGGTGCGTACGGTGCGCATGGATAACACCATCCTGAATATGACGCTGGATGTGGACGGGCAAATCCTTCGCTACAGCCACGGCCCGCAGGCGGTGCAAATCGTTAGCTGGCCGGGTTCCGGCGGCACCAATCAGGTGCGCATGCAATTAGGGCTGGCCAACGGCACAACGGCTACGCTTGTGACCAACGGTGCCTGGGCGCTGAACCGCTTTTTCGATAAAGCGCGCGTCAGCCCCGGCAGCAGCAGCCTGAGCCGCCAGGCGACATTCACGGTTGACGGACATCAGGTGACGCTGGAATTCGCGCCGAACAGCATCCGCAACCCGTTCCAGCTTCCACGTTTCGCATGTCCTTGAACTGCAAAGGAACGCCTAATGACTACGACTTCTGCAATTAGCTGGTATGGCAAACTGCCCAGTGCGGGCGATTTTTTACAACGCCGCTTTCCTGATGCGCTTCAGCGTCAGTGGTCCCACTGGTTCCAGGTGGGGTTGATGAACTGGCAGAAAGAAGAACAGCGGGCAAGCGACCGGCAGTTCAGCAATGCACCGATCTGGAATTTTGTCGTGCCGCCAATGCTCGGCGGGCAGCAGGTGCAAATGGGCTGCCTGCTGCCAGGGCGTGACAGCGTCGGTCGCCAGTATCCGCTGTGTGCGTTGATGGCGATTAACCCGCTGGAGTGGTCGCCGCGCCATTTAGCGAAGGCGGGCGACTGGTATGAACAACTCGGACGAACCATGCTGCATGCCGTGCGAAATGGTTTTTCGCCCGAACAGCTCGACCAGGCGCTGCTCTCCATTCCACCCGTACAACTGGTGGAGCCGGAAACGCGCTCGGAAATTCTGGATGTGATTGGTTATGACGGCGACGGCGAATCCACCATCGGCTGGCGACAGGCCGCCGAATGTTTTGATCCGCTGCGCCAGATAAGTTTCTGGTGGACCAACCGCAGCGATGGCTACCCGCTCTATACGCATGTGCACAGCGGCAATTTTACCGGCCAGCTATTCACGCTGTTGTTTGAGCCGGCGGGGGGCGCAAGACCCGGTCGCCACGGCCTCTACCCACCGATGTTTGAAGAATAAGCAGGTTGCGGATGACTATAGAATCGTTACTCGCTCCGGTCAGCCCGGAGCAACCGTGCGGTGAGAATCTGGAGTACGACGCCGATTTCCAGGCGATGGAGCAGGCGAGCCTCGGCAAGGCCGAGCAGCAGTTTGGCAGCACCATTATTCCCGCCGAACCGGCAGACTGGACGCGGGTGGAAAAACTGGCCACCGGGCTTCTGGCGCGCACCAAAGATATCCGCGTAATGATGGCATTAACCCATGCGTGGACTCGACGTCGCGGACTGGAAGGCTATGCTGATGGTTTAATGCTGTTAGGTCAGGCGCTGGCGCTGTACTGGGATCAACTCTGGCCTGCGCTGACGGACGGCGGTGAGTTCGATCCGTTTTATCGCATTAATGCGCTGGCGGGGTTAAGCGATAAGTCTTCGCTGACCACCACGCTGCGCCAGGCGACGCTTTTGCGCAGCAATGGTGATGAGCTAAACGTGCGCGACGCGCAGGCGTTGCTTGACGGCAGCAAAACGGAATGTGCAGGCTATCCTGGCGGTCGGGTGCGTCTGATTGATGAACTCACGCGCGGCGGTCAGCCGGGGGTTGAAGCCATTGGTCAAATCGAAGGGCGTCTGCAAACGATCCGTACATGGCTGCTCGAACAACTGGGCGAAAGCGGGGTGCCGGAAATGGAACAGTTACTCAAAACGGTCGGGTTGATAGCCGGCGTCAGCCGCGCTAACCGCACGCAAGAGCCACAGGCGACAGAACAAACGGCGCCTGCGGATAGCGCGCCGCAACCGGTCGTCGCCGCGCCGCTGGCGGCGCATACTGACTGGCGAACCGCGCAGGTTACCACGCGTGCCGATGCGCAACTGATGCTGGAAAAAGTGAAGCAATATTTCACCCAGCATGAGCCGAGCCACCCCGCGCCGTTGATGATTGACCGCGTACAGCGGCTCATCGAACTGGACTTTATGGAGATTATTCGCGATCTGGCGCCCGATGGCGTGAATCAACTGCAAAACATCTTTGGGCGTCAGGACTGACGCGTACCGAGTTATGACGGCAGGCGTGTTGCCGATCGTCAAACCTTCACCGCGCATATTCGATGGAGAACATCATGGCAATAAGTAACAGTGGTCAGAAATTTATCGCCCGCAACCGTGCCCCCCGCGTACAGATTGAGTACGACGTGGAAGTGTACGGCGCGGAGCGCAAAATCCAGCTTCCGTTTGTGATGGGCGTAATGGCGGATCTGGTAGGGAAACCGGTGGAGAACTTACCCTCTATTGAGGATCGTAAATTCCTCGAAATCGATGTCGATAACTTCGACGAACGCATGAAAGCGCTGAAACCGCGCGTGGCGTTCAATGTCGACAACACCCTGACCGGCGAAGGCCGTCTGAACGTCGATTTAACCTTCGACAGCATGGATGATTTCCTGCCGGACGCGGTGGCGCGCAAAGTTGAGCCGCTGAACAAACTGCTGGAAGCACGCACGCAGCTCTCCAACCTGCTGACCTACATGGACGGCAAAAACGGCGCGGAAGAGTTGATTGCCAAAGTGTTGCAGGACCCAACCCTGCTGAAATCGCTCAGCCAGTTACCGAACAGTGAAGACAGTGCGCAAGGTAAAGAGGAGTAAACCATGAGCAACCCTTCTCAACAGCAAGAATTGCAGCAGGGCGCACAGGCCTTTAGCCAGGATGAATTCAGCGCGCTGCTCAGCAAAGAGTTCCGTCCGAAAACGGACCAGGCGCGTTCCGCGGTAGAAAGCGCGGTGAAAACCCTGGCGCAACAGGCGCTGGAAAACACCGTCACGTTTTCCAGTGATACCTACCGCACCATTCAGAACCTGATTGCCGGTATCGATGAAAAACTGTCCCAGCAGATTAACCAGATCATCCACCACGAAGATTTCCAGAAACTGGAAAGCGCGTGGCGCGGTCTGAGCCATCTGGTGAACAACACCGAAACCGACGAGATGCTGAAAATCCGCTTTATGAGCATCTCCAAGCAGGAACTGGGCCGTAACCTGAAACGCTTTAAAGGCGTGGGCTGGGACCAGAGCCCGCTGTTCAAAAAAATCTATGAAGAAGAGTATGGCCAGTTTGGTGGCGAGCCGTTTGGCTGCCTCGTTGGCGATTACTATTTCGACCACAGCCCGCAGGATGTCGAACTGCTGGGCGAAATGGCGCGCATCGGCGCGGCGGCGCACTGCCCGTTCATTACCGGTACTGCGCCAAGTGTAATGCAGATGGAGTCCTGGCAGGAGCTGGCGAACCCGCGCGATCTGACGAAAATCTTCCAGAACACCGAGTACGCCGCCTGGCGTTCACTGCGCGAATCTGAAGATGCCCGTTACCTTGGCCTGGTGATGCCGCGCTTCCTGTCGCGTCTGCCATACGGTATTCGCACCAACCCGGTTGACAGCTTCGATTTCGAAGAAGAGACCGACGGCGCGAACCACAACAACTATTCGTGGGCGAACGCCGCGTATGCGATGGCAACGAACATCAACCGTTCATTCAAAGAGTACGGCTGGTGTACCTCGATTCGCGGTGTGGAATCCGGTGGTGCGGTGGAAAACCTGCCATGCCATACCTTCCCGAGCGATGACGGCGGCGTGGACATGAAGTGCCCGACCGAGATCGCCATCAGCGACCGTCGCGAAGCAGAACTGGCGAAAAACGGCTTTATGCCGCTTATCCACCGTAAAAACTCCGACTTCGCCGCGTTTATTGGCGCGCAGTCGCTGCAAAAACCGATGGAGTACCACGACGCCGACGCGACCGCTAACGCACGTCTGGCTTCGCGTCTGCCGTATCTGTTCGCCTGCTGCCGTTTTGCGCACTACCTGAAGTGCATTGTGCGCGACAAAATCGGCTCCTTCCGCGAGCGTGACGAAATGGAACGCTGGCTGAACGACTGGGTGATGAACTACGTCGATGGCGACCCGGCGAACTCCTCGCAGGAAACCAAAGCGCGTAAACCGCTGGCGGCGGCAGAAGTGCAGGTGCAGGAAATCGAAGACAACCCTGGCTACTACGCGGCGAAATTCTTCCTGCGTCCGCACTACCAGTTGGAAGGTCTGACGGTTTCTCTGCGTCTGGTATCGAAACTGCCATCGCTGAAAACCAAAGAGGCGTAAGCCAGGCGGGCCGGCTTCATTAACCACAAGGATGTGACGATGCGACAGCGCATTATGTTAGCCGGTCTGTTGTTCTGTTCAGCGTTAAGCTGGGCAGAACAGGATTACACCCCGCGCGCGCAGGCGTTGCCGCAGGACGATACGGCTAATTTTTTGCGCGACCCGGCGTTGCTTACCAGCCAGGATGTGAATATGTCCGGCGAGCGCTTTTTCAACGCCTGGACATCAAAAAGCAACGAGCGCGAGCGCATTAAAGCCGATCTCTATTTATTAGGCGTGCTGGATACCACGGAAGGGACAGTCTGGTGCAGTTACCGGCGGTTCAAATCCATCACGCTGCATGAAATTGTGTATAGCTACTTTCGCAGCTTGCCACCTGAGAGGCTGAAACAGGCGCGCGCGTCGAGGTTAATTATCGACGCGATGACGCAGCATCATGGTGGCTGTGAAAAAAACAAACCATCGCGCAATAAATAACGCGAGCGAATTATCTGAACGCTGATAGTGCTATTTCCGTAACGCCACGTCGTTATATTGGCGTCAGAATGTCATGAATTCTTTCTCTCAACCGAGGGAATGAGTGTTTCTGAACAGATGCATAATCTTTTCAGAATCAAACGAGGCAGAGGTAAAATATGGACGGTTTTATTCGGCCCCATGCTTACCCGTTTGCCATATAAGCGCTTTTTCGAAAGCAATATTTATCATTAACGAAGAGTAAATATTATGGCTATTGATATGTTTCTGAAGGTCGATGGAGTTACGGGTGAATCTAAAGACTCTAACCACACCGGCTGGACTGATATCACATCTTTTTCCTGGGGTGCTTCACAACCTGGAAATATGAGCGTTGGCGGTGGCGGCGGTGCCGGTAAAGTCAATTTTAATGACCTGCATGTTAACGCACTCATTGATAAATCCACGACGGCTATCCTGAAACATTGCGCCAGCGGCAAGCACTTGACCAAAGTTGAGCTGTCTGTCTGCAAAGCAGGCGGCCAGCAGGTTGAGTACGCGCGCATCACGCTGGAAGATGTGCTGGTGACCTCCGTTCAGTACACCGGTGCTGACAACGGCGACACCGTGGGCGTGACCTACGCATTCCAGGCGGCGAAAGTGAAACAGCAGTACTGGGAGCAGTCCTCCTCTGGCGGTAAAGGTGCTGAAACCAGCGCTGGCTGGAACATCAAAGAAAACAAAGAAGCGTAATTGCTGTGGTGAGCCCGCAAGGGCTCACCGTGTTTTTATTCTGCCAAATCACGATTTACTTATTACATTGCTGTCTCTTTTTAATATCGGATGAGTCGCGTTGTCCCCAACAGAATAATTTGCTACTCAAACGCAGCCGCTTTTATGAAAGCTGTTTCTTTTGAGTGCGTATAAATATTAAAAAATATTTTGAGGATGAACGAATGAGTGTTATGCGCAAGGGTGATCGTGGTACGAATGTTAAAGAGTTACAGCAGCTGCTGAATAAATCGGGAGCGAAAGTCGGTGAAGATGGTATTTTCGGCTTAAAGACCGAACTGGCTGTCAAACAATTCCAGGCGAAACAGAATTTACACGTCGATGGTATTGTCGGGCGACGCACCCTTGCGGCATTGGGTAAACCGGTCACCACCCGCGCGCCGCAGCCGCCTATCTCCGGCAGCGCCGGGCGACAGGCTGTCGGTGCGATGGATATCTCCGCCAGTGGCATGACCTTTATTTTTCATCGCGAAGCCTGGGCAAACAAAAGTTGTTACCTGCACTGGCCTGGCGGCGCGAGCGGCGTGACGCTTGGACCGGGCTACGATATGAAAGAGCGCTCTGAGCAGTCCGTTAAAGCGAAAATGATTGAAATCGGCGTTGATGCGATCACCGCAGAAAAGATCAGCAAAGCGGCGGGATTAAAAGATGATAAGGCCAGTCAGTTTGTCGCCGATAACGCCAAACTGGTGCGCCTTACCGCCGATCAGGAGACCAATTTACTGCGTGCCACCGTTCCGCCGTACGTTAACGCGGTGAGAAATGGTATTTTTGTGCCGCTCAAGCAGTATGAATTCGACGCGCTGGTCTCCTTTGCGTATAACCCAGGCGGACGGCTTAACAACGTGTTTGGTTTTATCAACCGCGGGCAGATCTCTGACGCGATGACGGAAATTAAACGCGCGAATACCAGTAAACACAAAGTTATGAAGGGTTTGATTAATCGTCGTAATTTTGAAGTGAATCTTTTCTTAAACGGCGACTACGGGACAAATTGATCAATGACGACTCACACTAAACAGATCGCAGCGGCAACCATTACCTGCCTGGCGTTGTTCTCTTCGGCGGTGCTGGCGGGCAATTCACCGGTACAGGGCGAGTGGCAAGTAGAGAAAGCGTTTATTAATACCGAAACAGAGCGCACCCTGAATTATCAGTTCAACGATGATCGCCTTGTCGGGCGCTTTCTGAGCGTGACGCCGCAAGGCATCAGCACTACGCTGCCGGGCGGCGCGAATTGCCAGTCGCCGGTGATGAAAGAAACGAGCAGTACACTGGATGCCTGGGTTGCAGCAACGCAATCCATCCCTGAAAAAGACGCGGCGAAAACCTATGAGCTGGGGTTAGACGGGAGCGCGAAAACGCAGGTCGAAAACATTACCTGCGCAGCGGGCCACTTTGCTAACGGCGATGCGGGTGGTGATGCCAGCCTGGCGTTAGTCAATCAGCGTTTACTGCTGAACTGGACGGATGGCACCATCCTGTTGCTCACGCCGGTGGATAAAAACAGCAAACCACAGGCATCGTTTGATTGTGCAAAAGCCGCTTCCGCGCCGGAAAAAGCAATTTGCGGCGATCGCGAACTGGCGTCACTGGATAACAGCGTTGCCCGTTCTTACCGATCATTTCGTAAAGAAGCCGTTTCGCTTGGCAATAAAGATCTGGAAAACAAACTGCAATCGCAGCAGAAAGCCTGGTTAAGCCAACGCAATAGCTGCAATAGCGATGTGCAATGCCTGAAAAAATCGATGAATGATCGTCTGGAAACGCTGGCGCACAGCCTGGATGGGGTCTGAGTCGTAGCTGGTAATAAGGGGATGGCGGGCTGCCATCCCTGCTAAGCAGTAAACCTTGTACCTATTGCGCAATCGAATAACGAACTGGCGGCCTGGGATCGCAGCGTGACCGATGCCTACACTATTCAGTTGCAGCAACAGCAAGAAATTGACCCGGCGGATAAAACCGCGTTGGCGGGCATGAAAGCGGCGCAGCGCGACTGGCTTAAAAAACGCAACCAGTGCCAGACAGACGCGGCCTGCTTAACAAAATCAATGCAACAACGGAGCTTTGAATTGGTCAGTAAAATCCAGTAAAACAAGAGACTTATCCGGTGGCTGCGCCGGATTCGCGAACGTCGACCTTCTTTTCGCTTGTATTCAAACGCAGCCGTTTTAGCTAAAGCGGCACCGTTTGAGTGCACATAACTCCAGCAGGAATACGCGATGCGATTCACTATTATTACCAGTAAACCCGGTCATCAGCCGCCACAAAGTAGCTGCGACTTTTATCCCCCGGGCGGCACCATTGGCCGCGGCACGGACAACAATCTGGTGCTGCCGGACAATGACCGTTCCATTTCACGTTTGCAGGCGATTGTTCATATTGCCGGTAATGGCGAATGCCGCGTCACCAACCGTGGCAACGTGACCCGCGTTGTACTGAATGACATCCCCCTGGAGCGTGGTCGTCAGGTTGAGCTGCAGGATGGCGATATTCTTGGCATCGATGAATACCGTATTGAAGTCACCGATCTGATCCAGGATACCCGTCCTGTCACCCGTATGGCGGAAGAGATGTATCCGAAGCCAGCGCAGCCGCAGGTGGCAAAACCGGCACCTGCTCCGGCGCAGAAAAGCGCGCCAGAAGGCGCACCGGCGTCCGTGCCGACGGAAATCTGGGACAGCCTGATGCAGGAGTTTTCCATCTCCGACAGCATCTCCAGCAGCCGTGCGAAACCGCAGGACGCGCAAAATCTTAACCCGTTCGCCGCGCCGAAAGGGCCGGAACGTAACCCGGAAGATCCGCTGTCGCTGCTCAATAACAATGAACCGCTGGTAACGCCGAAATCGCTGGCCTCGGATCAGCTGTTTAACGACGAGCAGTTGTTTAAAAACGACAGCATTTTCAACGACTCCACACCTTCTGCGCTGGTGCCGCCGGTTGAACCGGCACAAAAATCGCACTCGCCGGATAGTGACGAACTCGATCCGCTGGCGCTGTTTGGCGGGAGCGGTAGCACGAAGCAAACCCGCAGCGACGATCCGCTTGGTCTGCTGAGCGGCGCGGTGCCGCTGGCGCATGCCGATGAACTGGCAGCGCAGAAACCGGCTGAACCGAAACCGATCATTACCGATCTGAACACGCCGGAGCCGCAGCCAACCACTCAGCCGATTATTACCGACCTGCGCCCGGAAGATTTAAGCTCGACGCCGCTGTTTGCCGACGACGCGCCGCTCGCCGCGCCGGAAGAGGTGCAGGAGCCGCAGGATTACGCCGGTATCACGCTGCCAACACCGCAGGCGGTACAGCGCAGCGCAGCGCAAACACCGAAAGGGCGTCTGCGTATCGACCCGGTACAAAGTAATGGCGCCAAAAGCGCGCCGTCTGCCAGCACCGGCGACAGCGGTGATGTACTGAAAGGCGAACTGCTCGACGCGCTGCTGGAAGGCATGGGGCTTAGCGATATGCAGCCAGTGCCGCAGTTCGATAAAGAAAACATGCGCCAGTTTGGTCAGATGCTGAGCATGTTCTCGCAGGGTACGGTCGCGCTGTTGTCGTCGCGTTCTATTCTCAAACGCGGTGTAAAAGCGGACATGACGATGGTGCTGGACGATGCGAACAACCCGTTCAAACTGTTGCCGTCCGGTAAAACCGTATTAATGCAGATGTTCGGTACGCGTATGCCTGGTTTTATGCCGCCGAAAAAATCGGTGCGTGATGCGCTGATTGATTTGCAGGCGCACCAGCTGGGGATGATCTCCGGTATCCGCGCGATTATCGCCGCCATGTTGCAGCAATTTAATCCGGAGCAACTGGAAGATGACGCCAAACGCGACGGCGCAACCGCGCGGCTTGGCGTGCTCTCTAACCGTAAAGCCGCGTTATGGGATTACTACGTACGTACCTACGCCCAGACGGCCGGTGAGATTGACGATGACTTCCACACCCTGTTTGGCGAAGCGTTTCTCCACGCTTACGACATGGAAGTCAACCAGTACAAAGACTCACAAAGCGGATCGGAAGAATGAATATCAGCACGGCCTCTATTTCGCGACAGGGCGAACGTGCCAGTAATCAGGATCAGACCGGGGAAACCATCGGCGAGCGCGCCGCCTGCTTTGTGGTCTGCGACGGCATCGCCGGTTTACCCGGCGGTGACGTGGCGGCGCAACTGGCGCGAAATGCCATTATCACCCGGTTCGACGGTGATGAGCACCTCAATGCCCAGTACATTCGTCAATACGTGAACGGCGCTAACCGCGCCATCCGCGAAGAGCAAAAAGCGGTGCAGGATTATCACCGCATGGGCACCACCATGGTGAGCCTGTTTATCGACCGCGATTACCAGCTCGCCTACTGGGCGCACGCCGGTGACAGCCGGTTGTATCTGTTTCGTCGCGGCTGGCTTTACCACGTCACCACCGATCACAGCCTGGTGCAGCAGATGAAAGACGCCGGGCACCAGACCGAAGGCATCAACGGTAACTTGCTCTATTTCGCGCTGGGATTGGGCGAGGATGAGCGTGAACCGAGCTACAGTGATGTGGTGCCGATTGAAGATGGCGACGCGTTTTTGCTGTGTACGGATGGTTTCTGGCACGGCGTCACCGAGGAGCAGATGCAACAGTCGCTGCACATGGTCAATACGCCTGATGAGTGGCTGACGTTGATGAATCAAATCCTGCTGAAAAACGGTGTCGGGGCGCAGACCCAGCAGGACAACTATAGCGCCGTAGCGGTGTGGATGGGCACGCCTCAGGAGACGACGCTTTTGCATACGCTCTCTGAAGCCGCGCAGTTTTTCCCTCTTCGTGATTGATACAGCTTACAAGGACTTTTATGAAACTTTGGCTACCGGGTTTGGCCCTGCTGGCAGTGTGTGGCAGCGTGCAGGCAGAAAACTACCGCATCGTGCAATCGCCTTCGCAAAAACTGGATGTCTGGATCGACAACATCGCCGATAACACGCCAAAAAGCTGGTGTGCGAAGACGCTGCCGTTGCGCATTGTCGCCAGCGGCGATAAAAAACCCTCGGTACTGAATAGCTTTTTACCGCGTCTGGGCGCGCTGCTGGAAAACCAGTGCGGCACGCTGACTCAGGTGCGCTGGAAACTGACCGACCCACAAGGCACGACGCTGGCAGAAGGCACCGCCGATAAAGCCAAAGAGTGGGACCCGGTAGTCACGTCAACCGGTGCGACTAACGCGCCCGCCACTACCCAGACTTCCGGGCTGATTGCGCCAGCCGGACGCGCCGAAGATCTTTCCCCCGCCGCTAACCGCGCGCCATGGCAGGAGTTCACCCTGCAGGATGGTTGCCATTTGCGCACCTTCTGGCAGGGCGGTGCCAGTACGCCTGCGCTGTTTATTCCTGCTAAAGAAGATGGCAAGTGTGAGAAGGGCGGCTGGCTGAACGGGCGCAGCGTGGTGACGCAACTCAGCAACGGCGTGGAAAAGAAAATCACCATGACCTTTGTGCATGGTTTCCCGGTCAGCGGTCTGAATGCCAGTGTGGATGCGGATCGCCTGTTGATCACCACCGTCAACAACGAACGTATGGTGGTCAGCGAAGGTACGCTAGCGCAGAGCTGGATGATCCTGCCGTATGTCGACAGCCTGAATGGCTGGCAGGCCAACGGCACCGTGGCGGTGGAGATCTCCCGCGATGTGGCAAATGACCAGGCGCGTTTACAGGCGCGTATTGATGAAGTGCGCAAAGCGTGGACGCCGTGGTTTGAACCGGGTACGCATCTGAACATTTTGCTGATTGACTCGCTGCACCCGCAGCTGCGCAACCCGGCGGTTGGCACCTACAAAACGGTTAATTAAGGAGCGGCGATGAATACGTTGTTTCAACAGCTGGCGGGCGAATCGTTGCAGGAAAGCCTGGCGCAGCTCGAAAGCCGTATCCGCACACAGCCGGGCGACGCCGATCTGCGCGCCGCTTTTGCCCAACTGTTGTGCCTCGATGGTAACTGGTCGCGCGCGCTGGCGCAGTTAAAAAGCTGGCAGGCGTTAAAACCGCAGGCACAGCCAACTGTTACGCTGCTGGAGCAGGCGATTGAAGGCGAACGCCAGCGCGCGGAAGTGATGGCCGGGCGCGCGCGTCCGGTTACGCCGGATCAACAATGGCCGTGGCTGGCGTCAATGGTCAGCGCGCTGGATCCGGAAGCGGCGAATGCCGGCGCGGATCGTGAAACCGCCCTGGAAATGGCCGACGCCAATCCTGGCCAGTTAACGACGCAGGACGGTCAAACCCTGAGTTTTGACTGGCTGATGGATGGCGACTGCCGCTTTGGCCCGGTCTGCGAAGCTATCGTCAATGGCCGTTATTTTTGGCTGCCGTTCAGCGCCATTTCCGCGATGCAATTCCAGCCCCCGGCCAGCGTCACCGATTTAGTGTGGCGTCACACGCTGGTGCGCTTACAGGATGGCAGCGAACAGGTGTGCCAGATCCCGGCGCGCTACCCGCTGGATGTCAATGCCGATGACCGCTTCAAGCTGTGTCGCGTCACCGAATGGCAACAGTTGCCTGGCGATGCGCCGCACTATATCGGGCAGGGACAAAAAGTGTGGCTTAACGACAGCGCTGAATATTCGCTGCTCGATCTGGCAACCCTCAGTTTCAACGTGGAAGCCGCAGATGAGTAACTCTGCGCATGATGAAGAGAGCGACCTGCTGCGTAGCGGCTGGCGCTCACGGCGCGGGAAAGAGACCGTTGGTGCGCGCGATAAAATGCAGCCGTCGCTGCTCGATCGCCTGACGGATGACGCGCCGGACAAAGCGCAGGAGCCGGTGAACAGCAATCTGGTTTCGCACTCCGCGCTGCGCCGCCATGTGCTGCGCGATTTGCAGTGGCTTTTCAACACCATTAATAACGAAGCGCAACAGGATCTCTCAGGTTTTGACCAGGTGCGACGTTCGGTGGTGAACTTTGGCGTGTCGCCGCTGGCGGGTAAGCGCATGTCGGATATCGAATGGCAGGATATCCAGCGCAAACTGACCGACGCGATTTTGCATTTTGAACCGCGCATTCTTCCGCAAGGATTGCAGGTGCGCTGCATCTCCGATACCCAGTCGCTGGATCTGCATAACGTCCTGTCGATTGAGATCAAAGGGCGCCTGTGGTGCGTGCCTTATCCGTTGGAGTTCCTGTTTCGTACCGATGTGGATCTGGAAAACGGCCATTTCGAGCTGAAAGACGCGGGGTAACGATGGACAGCAAATTACTCGAATATTACAACCGCGAACTGGCCTGGCTGCGCGAAATGGGCCAGGAATTCGCCGGACGCTACCCGAAAGTTGCCGGGCGTCTGGGCATGCGCGGCATGGACGTCTCCGACCCGTATGTCGAACGCCTGATGGAAGGTTTTGCCTTTCTGACCTCGCGTGTGCAGTTAAAAATGGACGCCGAGTTCCCGCGCTTCTCCCAGCGTTTGCTGGAAATGGTCGCACCGAATTACCTCGCGCCCACGCCGTCCATGGCGATCGCCGAACTGCAACCGGACAGCGCGAAAGGCGATTTAAGCAACGGTTTTGTGGTGCCGCGCGGCACCATGATGGACAGCCAGGTGATGAAAAAGAACGGTGTCACCTGTAGTTACACCACCGCGCATGATGTCACGCTGCTGCCGCTGAAAATCAGCCAGGTGGAACTGGGCGGCGTACCCGCCGATCTGCCGCTGGCGCAGGTTGGTTTAAGCCAGCGCGGGGCGCAAAGCGCACTGCGCATTCGCCTGAGTTGCGACGGCCCGGTCAACCTCAGCCACCTTGATTTCGACCGTCTGGAGTTCTTTTTAAGCGGCCCGGATATGCAGGCGCTGAAACTTCTCGAACTGATCATGGGTCACCAGGTCGGGATGCTGTGTCAGGCGAACGGGCAGAAAACCCCGCCGCTGGTGCTGGCCGACGATGCGCTGCGCCAGGAAGGGTTCAGCGCAGACCAGGCGCTGCTGCCGGACGATCTGCGCAACTTTGACGGCTACCGTCTGTTGCAGGAGTACTTTGCTTTTCCGTCGCGCTTCCTGTTTATCAGCCTGCATGGCTTGCGCACGATGCTGGCGCAAAGCGGCGAAGCGAAGTCCTTCGATATCATCATCCTGCTCGACAAAGCCGATGCGCAGCTTGAGCGGGTGGTGGATAAAAGCCATCTCGCGCTGCACTGCACGCCGGTGATTAATCTGTTCCCGAAAGTGGCGGAACGCCAGAAGCTGAGCGACAGCCTGCATGAGTACCATCTGGTGGTCGATAATATTCGCCCGCTGGATTACGAGATTTACGCCGTGACCAAAATTCACGCCAGCATTGATGGCCAGCGTGATGAGCAAACATTTCGCCCGTTCTGGAGTAGCTGGAGCGAGGACGAGGGCAACTACGGCGCCTACTTTTCGCTGCGCCGCGAGCAGCGCGCGTTATCAGAACATGCGCAGCGTTACGGCACGCGTACCGGCTACATCGGATCTGAAGTGTTCGCCTCGCTGGTGGATGAACAGCATGCGCCGTGGCGTGAAGAATTACGCTACATCACCGCCGAAGTGCTGTGCACCAGCCGCGATCTGCCGCTAATGTTGCAGCAGGATATCGGCCAGTTTGTGTTACCGGATTCACTGCCGGTCAAAACCTTACAACTGCGAAAAGGCCCGACGCCGCCGCGTCCGGCGCTGGCGGAAGGGCTGAGCACCTGGCGGCTGATCAGTCAGTTGCAGATGAACTATTTAAGCCTGATGGATGGCGAAGACGGCGCGGGCGCCGCGGCGCTGCGCCAGTTGCTGGGACTCTATACCCGGCTGGCGGAAGCGCCGGTCGCGCGTCAGATTGAAGGCGTGCGCCACTGTGTGCTCGAACCGGTACATCGCCGGGTGCCGGAACCGGGGCCGATTGTTTTCGCGCGCGGTATTGGCATCACGCTGACGGTCGATGAGCAGGCCTTCTCCGGCTTCAGCCCGTATCTTTTTGGCAGCGTACTGGAGCGTGTTTTTGCCCGTCTGGTCGGCATGAACAGCTTTACCGAGTTCACGCTTAAGAGCCAGCAGCGCGGGGAAGTGGGTTACTGGCCGCCGCGCATGGGCAAGAGGGCGCTGATATGACCGAAACGCTGAGCAGCGCGCCGGTCATTACGCGCGCCAGTGCGTTGCCGGAGGCGTTCTGGCAAAACGTGATGGCGACGCCGTGGCGTTACGATCTGTTTACGCTGCTGCGCCGCGTCGATGCGCGAGGCGGCGAGCGTTACCCGCTGGGGCGCGCGCCGCTACCGCGATTCGAACCGTTGCGCATTGGTCAAACCCCCTCGCTTGGCTTTGCGCCGTCGACGCTGTCAAGCGTGCGCCAGCGCGAAAACTCGTCGCTGTATGACGTATCGATTCTGAGTTTTGGCCTGTTTGGCCCCAACGGCCCGCTGCCGGTTCACCTGACTGAATATGCCAGCGAGCGTATCGCGCACCACCAGGATGACAGCCTGAGTGCCTTCGCCGATCTCTTTCATCACCGCCTGGCGCTGCTGTTTTATCGCGCCTGGGCTGATGCGCAGCCGACCGTTTCACTGGATCGCCAGGACAATAAACGGTTTGAGCAGTACATCGCCTCGCTGATCGGCATGGGCCAGCCCGGACAACTGGAAAAAGGCAGCTTAAGCCCGCATGCGCGCTTTGCTCTGGCCGGACATCTGACCCGCAACGGACGCGACCCGGAAGGGCTGGAGAAGATCCTGCGCAGCTATTTCAACGTGCCGGTCACCATTGTCGAAAACGTGCCGCAGTGGATGCCGCTTAGCGAACGTGAACGCGCGCGCTTACAGGGCGGGCGACACGCGCCGCGCCTCGGGCAGTCGGCGTTTCTTGGCGAAGCCGTGCGCGATGTGTGCCATAAGTTTCGCATCGAAATTGGCCCGCTTCCCGTCGATACCTACCGGCGCTTTATGCCGGGTGAAAAAGATGTTGCCGCGTTACGCGACTGGGTGCGCCAGTATCTGGGCATTGAGTACCAGTGGGCGGTGAAAGTGATTTTGCGCAGTGAAGATGTCGCCGGTGCCACGCTTGGCGGCGCCGGGCGTCTGGGTTACAGCGCCTGGCTTGGCGCTCAGCCGACGCCACAAGCGCGAGGAGATTTGGTTTTCAGCCCGGAGGGGTAACCTCCGTTGTTAGTTTCCTGGTCTGACGTACGCACACATCCTGCATGTCGTATCGCGCGACGAGCTGGCTTGTCAGGATGACTGCACACTAATTATGAATAATGGATGAACTCATGTCAGAAATCAGCCGCGCCGTTCTGTTCGGCAAACTCGATACGCTGTTATTTACCTCGCTGGAAAGCGCCACCGCCTTTTGCAAGCTGCGTGGCAACCCGTATGTGGAGCTGGTTCACTGGCTGCATCAACTGATGCAACAGACGGACGGCGATCTGCAGCAGGTTATTCGCCACTTTTCGCTGGATGAAGAGGCGCTGACGCGCGATATCGTCGCGGCGCTGGACAAACTGCCGCGCGGCGCAAGTTCGGTTTCCGACTTGTCAGAACACATTGATACCGCCGTTGAACGCGCGTGGGTGTATGGCTCGTTAAAATATGGCGTGACGCGCATTCGCGGCGGCCATCTGCTGGCCGGGATCCTGAAAACCTGGAGCCTGGCGAACGTGCTGAAAGGCATTTCGCCGCAGTTTGAGCGTATCAGCGCCGATGCGTTGCTGGATAACTTCGACGCCATTTTCGCCAACAGCAAAGAGAGCCAGCAAGTGACCGTGGCGCTGAACGATGCCGCAGGCGCGGGCGTACCGCAGCAGCAGGGAACACTGGCGCAGTATGGTCAGGATCTGACCGCCCGGGCGCGCGACGGCAAAATCGATCCGGTAGTGGGGCGTGATGAAGAGATCCGCCAGATGGTGGATATTTTGATGCGCCGTCGCCAGAACAACCCGCTGCTGACCGGGGAAGCGGGTGTCGGTAAAACCGCGGTGGTTGAAGGGCTGGCGCTGCGCATTGCCGCAGGCGATGTACCGGAGCCGCTGGAAAATGTGCAACTGTGGCTACTTGATATCGGTATGTTGCAGGCGGGCGCGGGTATGAAAGGCGAGTTTGAAGCGCGTTTACAGTCGCTGATTAACGAAGTGCAATCGAGCCCGACGCCGATCATTCTGTTTATCGACGAAATCCACACGCTGATTGGCGCAGGCGGTCAGCAGGGCACGGGCGATGCCGCTAACCTGCTGAAACCGGCGCTGGCGCGTGGTCAGCTTCGCACCATCGGCGCGACCACTTGGGCGGAATACAAAAAATACATCGAGAAAGATCCGGCGCTGACCCGCCGTTTCCAGACCGTACAAGTCGCGGAACCCGACGAAGAAAAAGCGGTGCTGATGCTGCGCAGCACCGTGTCCGCCCTGGAAAAACACCATCGCGTGCTGCTGCTGGATGAGGCGGTTGTCGCGGCGGTGAAACTCTCGCACCGCTACATTCCGGCACGCCAGTTACCGGATAAAGCCGTTGCGCTGCTCGATACCGCCTGTGCGCGCGTCGCGGTAAGCCAAAGTTCACCGCCGCCGCAGTTAGAAGATTGCCTGCACCGCATTGCTGCGCTGGATGTGGAGATTGAGATTGCCAACCGTGAAGCGAAAATGGCGACCGGGGAAAGCGATCGGGTGGAAAAATTGCAGGTCGAGCTGGAAAAACTGGCGCAACAACGCGACGAACTGACGGCGCGCTGGGAGCAGGAGCAGGCGCTGGTTGACGCGATTATTGCGCTGCGCGCGCAGTTGCACACCTCGCCGGAAGAGTCGCTGGCCGATTTACGCGCCACGCTGACGCAACAGCAGGCCGAACTGCGAACGCTTCAGGGTGACGCGCCGCTGCTGTTTACCTCGGTCGATGCCAACGTGGTGGCGGCAGTGGTTTCCGACTGGACCGGCATCCCGCTGGGCCGGATGGTGAAAAACGAAATCGACGCGGTGTTAAAACTGGCCGATACCTTGAACGAGCGCGTGATTGGACAGCGCCACGGTCTGGAGCTGATTGCCAAACGCGTGCAGACCTCGCGCGCGCGGCTGGACGATCCGAACAAACCGGTAGGCGTCTTTATGCTGTGCGGCCCGTCTGGTGTCGGTAAAACCGAAACCGCGCTGGCGCTGGCGGAGTCGCTGTACGGCGGCGAGCAGAACGTTATCACCATCAACATGAGTGAATTCCAGGAAGCGCACACGGTTTCCACGCTGAAAGGTGCGCCTCCGGGCTATGTGGGTTACGGTGAAGGCGGTGTGTTAACCGAAGCGGTGCGCCGCCGTCCTTACAGCGTGGTGCTGCTCGATGAGATCGAAAAAGCCCACCCGGATGTGCATGAAATCTTCTTCCAGGTGTTTGATAAAGGCTGGATGGAAGATGGCGAAGGCCGCCATATTGATTTCCGTAACACCATTATTATTCTCACCTCCAACGTCGGGACAGAGCTGATTACCGGCATGTGCGCCGATCCGGAACTGATGCCGGAACCGGATGCCCTGCGCGACGCGCTGCGCCCGCCGCTGTTGCAGGTTTTCCCGCCCGCGCTGCTGGGCCGTTTGCTGGTGGTGCCGTACTACCCGCTCAGCGACGAGATGCTGGCGATGATTGTGCGCCTGCAGCTTAAACGCATTCAGCGCCGTCTGGCGGACAACCACGGCATTGTGTCGGAAGTGGACGACAGCGTGGTGGCGCAAATTGTTGCCCGCTGTACGGAAGTCGAATCAGGCGGCCGTATGGTGGACGCCATCCTTACCAATACACTGCTGCCGCTGATGAGCCAGCTATTACTCGACGCCAGCGCGCGCGACGAGCAATATAAGCGCTTACGGGTCACGTTTGAGCAGGGTGAGTTTCACTGTCAGTTTGCGGCGTAAAGCCATTATCAAGAGAGTTTTCCAATATGACGGATCACGATAACAACCGGAGTGTACCGAATGCGCTGCCACCGGGATATCGCTTCAACGAGTTCGAAATTTTAGAAGTGATCGGCGGCGGTGGTTTTGGCATCGTCTATCGCGCCAAGGATCACCAGCTTGAGCGAACCATCGCGATTAAAGAATTTATGCCGTCGTCGCTGGCGGTACGTAATGATGACATGACGCTGGTGCTGCGCAGCGAGCGCTTCAGTAAAGCGTTTACCGCCGGACTGAACAGTTTCATTCAGGAGGCGCGTCTGCTGGCGCGCTTCAACCACCCGAACCTGCTGCATGTGCTGCGCTTCTGGGTACAGAACGACACCGCCTACATGGGAACGGTGTTTTACAGCGGTACCACGCTTTCCCGCCTGCGTGAAAAGAACCCGACGCTGATTAATGAAGCGTGGATCCGCCGCATGCTGCCGATGCTGCTGGGGGCGATCAAAACCATTCATGACGAAGGCTATCTGCACCGTGATATCTCGCTGGATAACATCCAGATTCAGGATAACGGTCTGCCGGTGTTGCTCGATTTTGGTTCTGCGCGCCGCAGTATTGGCTCGGTATCCGATGAAACCGAAACCATGCTGCGTCCGGGTTATGCGCCAATTGAGCAATACACCGACGACAACGAAAGCGAGCAGGGGCCGTGGACCGATATTTACGCCCTTGGCGCGGTACTGCACACGCTGATTATTGGCTCACCGCCGCCGGTAAGCGTGGTGCGCAGTATTCAGGACACTTATGTCCCGCTGACGCAGCGCGGTTTGCCGGGGTATTCACACACGCTGTTGCAGGCGGTGGACCGCGCGCTGTCGCTGAAAATGGAAGACCGTCCGCAAACGGTGGATGAATTCGCTGCGCTGATTGAAATGCCGGTCGCCGGCATCGACGACGTCATGAGCGTAAAACAGCCGGGTACCATGCTGGTGCCGGTGGAAGAAACAGCGGAAAAAACCGATGCGCTGAGTAGCGTGAAACGTTACAAAGTGCCGGGGCTGGTGGCGGCGGGCGTGATCGTTGGGGTGATTGCGGGGGCGGTGCTGTTTGGCGGGAGTTCCTCGCCGGACACGGCGGCGACGCAAAATGCCAGCAACACCAATCAGCAGCAAACCACGCAGCAGGTCGCTGAGCCGCCGCGCCAGAGCGTGCAGGAGACAACCACCGCAGCTGCGGCGACGCCTTCGCAAACTACGCAGGCACAAAGCCAGACCACGGCACCTGCGGTACAGGAGCCGGTTGCGCAGATTTTTGTGCGTATGAACGAGGGCGAAAAACTGACGCTCAACGGCGAAGCGCAGTCTGTTTCTCCGGCCACTAACGGTTTTGCTTCGCTGAAGCTGCAACCGGGGCGTTACAACCTGGTGTTGCAGGGCAATGGTCAGACCCGCAGCCAGACCATTACTATTGGGCAGCCAGGCACCTGGCTTATTAACCCGCAAGCGCAATAGTGATGATTCCTCCGGGCTGACGCCCGGTAGCGTGCGGGAAGCCATTCCCGCGCGCGTCATTTTTCACATTGCATGATGGTGCAATGTCTTCTTGTAGCAATAACAACGCTCGTCTCGCTCGTTATATTAAAAAGACAGAACTATGAATTTATTAACACACAGCAATCAGGGTGGCGGTGAATTTACGTTTGTCGTATCGCGAAGTAATGCAAAAGCTGACGATAAAGTTCACGCCCTCGCAGCCCGAAAAACGCGTGAACTGGAGATGACGCTCATTGATTTTCATCTTGAATCGTCGGAAATGCTGGAAGTGGACGGTTATCCCGCCGTGGAGCTCTTCTACCAGTTCAAAAATGACAACCACGTTATCTTCCAGCGGCAGACGTTAATTTTGCTCGACGATCCCGCCGGTAAAAAAATGGTGAGCTACGTAGGCACCTGCCCCGGCGAATTCAGCGAAGAACACCAAAAGCAATATCAACAAATTATCCAGAGTATTAAATTTCATCGCGCAAAATAGCGTACAGATTTTACCATGCGCTGATTGCCGCTGACGGACATTGAGTAGGGATCTCTTGTTATGCAGAACAGAATCACGGTCAGGCTGCCGGTCGACGGCCTGCTTTTCTGGAAACTCTCCGGGCGCGAGGCGCTGTCGGAGTCATTTACGCTGGCGCTGACGGTGCTGAGTACCGATGCGCGCGTCGACCGCAGCAAGCTGCTGGGCCAGCCGGTGACCGTCAATATTCCCACCCAGGGAACGGGCACGCGCTATATCAACGGCAAAATCACCCGCGTGGCGGTGAGCGCCGTGGAACTTTCCGGAACGCGTTACGCGGTGTATCAGCTCACCGTGGAGCCGGATTTGTGGCCGATGAAACGCGACCGCAACCTGCGTATCTTCCAGGGCCAGACTGCGCCGCAGATTGTGAAAACGCTGCTCGGCGAATATCAGGTGAACGTGGAAGATAAGCTGACCGGCAGTTACCGCACCTGGGATTACTGCGTGCAGTACCAGGAATCGAGCCTCGATTTCATCAGCCGTCTGATGGAGCTTGAAGGCATCGCCTACCATTTCCGCCACGAAGCCGACCGCCATGTGCTGGTGCTGACCGACGCGGCGACGGAACATCAGCCTTTCAGCGGCTATGAAACCATTCCCTATCACCAGACGCCGTCCGGCGGCAGCACGGACGAAGAGGGCATCAGCCAGTGGGCGCTGGAGGACAGCGTGACGCCGGGCATTTACAGCCTCGACGATTATGACTTCCGCAAACCAAACGCGTGGCTGTTCCAGGCGCGGCAGAACCCGGCGTCACCGCAGCCGGGCAGCATTGATGTTTATGACTGGCCGGGGCGCTTTGTCGAGCACGGTCACGGGGAGTATTACGCGCGTATCCGCCAGGAGCGCTGGCAGGTGGAGCACCAGCAGATTCAGGGCACCGCCACGGCGATTGGCGTGGCACCGGGAAACACCTTTGCGCTGTATAACGCGCCGTTTTTCAGCGATAACGGCGAGTACCTGACCACCGAAGCGAACTACTTTTTCGAGGAAAACCGCTATGCCAGCGGTTCCGATGGCGAAACGGTGCACCGTATCGATTTCACCGTGATTCCGTCGACGGTGGTGTTCCGCCCGGCGGCGGTGACGGCGTGGCCGAAGACCTACGGTCCGCAGACGGCGAAAGTGGTCGGGCCGCAGGGCGAGAGTATCTGGACGGATAAATATGGCCGGGTGAAGGTGAAATTCCACTGGGACCGGCTGGCGAAAGGCGATGACACCAGCTCCTGCTGGGTGCGTGTGTCGAGTGCCTGGGCGGGGCAGGGCTTCGGCGGGGTGCAAATCCCGCGCGTGGGCGACGAAGTGGTGATCGACTTTATCAACGGCGACCCGGACCGGCCGATCGTCACCGGGCGTGTCTATAACGAATCCAGCATGCCGCCGTGGTCACTGCCGGACGACTCAACGCGCATGGGCTTTATGACCCGCAGTAAAGACGGTAGCAAAGACAACGCCAGCTACCTGTTTTTTGAGGATCGGTTAGGCAGTGAATCCGTCGATCTGCATTCGGAACGCGATATGAATGTATCGGTTGAAGGTGTTCATAATGAAGTTGTGCACCAGCAAACGATATACACGCACAAGAATACCCGTTCGGTAACCGTTGATGATCACGATACGCAGACCTTTAATAAGGGCCAGACCATCTCGATTACCGCTAAAGGACGCGAAGAGACAATCGTTGATAACGAGAAAAAGTCTGTTACGGGGTTCTCAGATAACAGCTACACGAGCAATTTGGTGTTTAAAACCGATGCGAGTGTAAGTACGACTGCTGCCGCGAAAATAATGTATGAAGTTCCGGAAGTCGTATTTGGGCAAGTTATCGATGCACAGGGTAATGAAAGTTCTGTGACGCCCGTGCCTTTTGATATAAAGCAGACAAAAGGTCAAGTACTCGCACCTATGGGTACCGTTACAACAGCTGCAGATTTTTTATCATCTGCATCAAGCGCGGCTATTAGTGCTGCGACTAAAGTAACTTACAAGAAAGGTGTGGTAACAGATATTCAAGGTGTAGATAAGCTGACGGTTCATCAGAATCAAATCACTGACGTTAAGGGAAATGTCGCAAGAAGTATCACTGGGCAACTTAATGAAAATGTGTTTGGTGGCATGGACTTTTATTCCCCGAAAAAAATCACTATCAAAAGTGATGAAAAGGTTGAAATAATAAGTCCTTCTGAATACTTCGAATATAAAAATGCATCTTCAAGTCTGAAAATTAATGACATCTCAGTAAATATGACTTCAATCGGCGCCACTCCTATTTTAGGTGTTTCGGCTAATGGGTTAAAGCTCGAAAACGCAGGTGCGGTAATTAAGAAGGATGGCGGTAATATTATAATCCGCATTGGCGGTACTAATACGAGGATTACTACTATGTCTCAATTCATTAATGCATTAACATCTTTTTTATAAATGAGGGATTATGAGCTTTTTATCATATATTATGCCTAAGCTTGCTTGGTTTATTCCACTGTGCATACTGTTATTCGTTGGCTATGTTGTTCATAAGAATAGGCAGCGCGATGCATATGATGCATATATTAAAGAGCACGGTGTTAGTCTGGAAGCTGAAATATCAGATGTGGTTTATGACAAGATTCAAAGGATAAACAATTATTTTGTGGTGGTAGCTACGGTGAAATATAATTACAACGGAAAGAATATTACTTCTAAAAGAGGGCTTTCTTTCTTAGTAACCGATAAGGAAAAAATCGAACCTGGGAAAATTATAAAAATCAGAGTAAGTCGTGATATGCCAGAGCGGTTTTATTATGAGGAGTATCAAAATTATTAACAAAAAAGCTTAAGGTTAGTATACTTTATGATTTGTTAATTCAATTTTAGCTTCTTAGGCAATACCAGCACGATTAGGTTGTCACATATATAATCAAGGAATCTCTTCATGGGTTATTTGAAAGGACTGCATGTTGTATTGGTCGTGCTGGTAGTTGGTCTTATAGTTTATTTTATTTGTAGCGACATAGTTCGGGGCGTAATTAAAAGAGTAATTCTTAGAGATCCGGTCTATACCCATGCGACTATCTCTGCCGTTATGCCAGGAACTCCATCATCTGCCGGATTGGTTAACTTAACGATTGATTATGAATTTAAAGATCTAACTGGAGCGAACTATTCTCGCAAGAACGTACTGACAATAATTAAAACAATAAACCTTTTCGAATACCAGATCGGTAATACCGTTCCGGTTGTCTATTTACGGACTAATCCTGAAAAACATTTTCTGAACGAAGGGAAAGATGGCGTGTTAGTCAGGTGAATCTCTATTGTCACCATTCCATTCACGAATCCAAAATTTGGGTGTTAATCCGATTTGTTTATTTACATGACAGTGAATATGAGTGCTTTCACAGAAACTCCTTTAATAATTGGTGTTATCGTATCTATCCTGGGAATTATACTGGCCTTTTGATTATAAATAAAATCTATAACGCTTTTAAAACAATGAATAAAGATGCTTTTGAATTAATATCGTATGTATATATATTTTTTTTTGATATTATATTTCAGCTGAAGATATTCATTAAAAGCCATCATATCGACAAATATAAATCTTAAGAGGGCATAATGTTCACTGGCGATAATGTTGGCCTGATATTAAGTATTGCAGCGCCATGCTTCCTTATTTATTTAGTATTTCATATAGGGATGGTTCATGATGATTTTAAAAATAACGGTATAAGGACAGTTGCTAAGATAAACAATATCAAGCAAATATCCACTTCAGGAACGGGGTCGCCAAAATGTGTTTTTACACTTTTCTTTTACTACGCAAGACGGTCAAGAGATAACTCTGGAAAAAACACAGGTTGTTACTGTATTAGATATAATGCCTCTTGAGCGAGAGCGCAAAGTGGATATTTATTACAAGAAAGAAAATCTTAAAAAGTATGGCTTATACTTGAATCCGAAAGTCGCATAAAGTAATTACAAATGGTTTTGTCTGGGCGTTGTCACCGACAACGTCTCACTTCTACTATCGTGCTAAGCGCACGGTTATGTTAATTGAAGCAGAAAGTGCCATCTTCAACCACAACCAAACGAAAACCATCAAGAATGGATGTACGCTGAATATTACCCGCGGTGGCGTAAGTAATCTAAACAAGA
This sequence comes from Kosakonia pseudosacchari, assembly GCF_015167415.1. Taxonomy (NCBI): domain Bacteria; kingdom Pseudomonadati; phylum Pseudomonadota; class Gammaproteobacteria; order Enterobacterales; family Enterobacteriaceae; genus Kosakonia; species Kosakonia pseudosacchari. Next base: position 2,782,099 of record NZ_CP063425.1, on the reverse strand, counting down.
AATTAACGGGTTAGCAGCTCTTTAAGGTTAATAGATGTCAGATTCAACTATGTGGTCTATTGCGCTCACTGTATTAATTATAGCCTGGCTTATTTATGGGATTATGAAGGCCGGTTATGATGATGACAAGTTTAGAGCTAAGGGCATTAAAGTAGAGGCAAGGATTGTTGATAAGAAAAATATCGGTGTATCCGGCACGGGTAATATTAAATATAAAGTTGTAGTGGAGTTTGAAACAAGAAATGGTGTCGTCAGAGCACAAACTAAAAGATATTTTACACCTGAGGACTTGATCAAAGTAATGAGAAAAAATACGGTGCAGTTATTTTATTTGCCAGAGGATCCTCAACAAATCTATTTGGTTCCTCAAGATATGGAATAGCCACTTTGTAAATGGTGACTCGAATCGAACAGTTGCAAAGTTAATCCTGATCGGCTTTTTTAAAGGTCGGAGGCTATAAAGCTATCGCTTTTAAATTGAGTTCATTCTTTTTTAAAGTGAAAAATTAATTTATATTGTTTAAATTATTTAAACCACGGCGGCTATCGTGCTTGACTCTCCCGTTGTTACCATCTCAATTATTTTTATTGTTTGCATGGGTGTCTTTTTATACTGTTATCATACAGGTGTTGTTCACGATAAATTTAAGAAAGAAGGGATCAGAACAGAAGCGAAAATTTTAAGTAAGGAGAAAATTGGCGCATCAGGCACGGGAAATACCCGATTTCGCATGGTTGTCGAGTTTACAAATAAAAATGAAACTATAACCGTTACAACTAAAAGATACTTTACGCCTGAGGATTTAATAAAAATCATGAGGAACAACACTGTTGTGCTTTACTATCTCCCTCAGGATCCTCAACAAGTACTTCTTATGCCGAGTGAAATGGAATAAGTTAACTGGTTTTTTTTGAGTGTACGTGACTGGTTATACTATCGGGTTGCATTTCAAAAAAATTTAAAGCGTTAATAACAACTACACGGCATGATTAAAAGGTCCAAATGGCAATTTCTTACTATGTTACTTATCCCTTGCTGGTTGTCTTTTTTGGCATGTTTGTCTTCTTTATCTATAACATCATCATGGCGGGTAGAGGGGCGGTTAAAATTGACCCGGCTGATGCGGGGCAAGCACAGGGGGAGATTATTAACATTCGTAGTTCCAGTGGCGAGAACTCCGCATTTATTAATGCGATTATTCAGGTGCGGTTTATTACCGCCGATCATAAAATCGTTAACACTGAAGTCAAAGCAGTTATTGATGTAGTTAAGGTTCCTGAATATCAAAAAGGAGCAAAGGTGCCGTTGATTTACTCCAGGAAAGAACCTAAGAAAATAAAGTTGAAAATCCCCTCTCCACTGGATAAGTAAATTGCCAAGTATCAGTGAAAAGGAATAGCAATTCAGTCTGCCCTGTCCGAAACGTACTCCCGTAGATGGTAAAAACAAGGAAAAACTAGGCAACTATTTTAGTTGCCAGAAAACCCTTAACGGATTTTATTCGATTTTTCTAAAATTACGACAAAACCATGTTTACATCAGTTCTGAAGTCAGTTTGTGTTTTTCTATGTATTATATTTGCACAGTTGTTGACTATGTGCTTATGTAAAAAGGATTGAACAATATGATGGGGATTTTATTAGCGATTGGCATGCTTGCTGTGATGGTTATTATGTGTTTTGTTTCTGTTAATAAAAGGGAGAAAATAATCCGTGACGGCCGCCAAATTATGGCCGTGATTGAAAATATCAGACCTGTTTCCACGGATGAATCAGGGAATACAACTGTAGCTTATGTTTTAAATGTTGAAGGGCGTAAAATTAAAGGTCGTGAAAAGATCGATACCTTTTACGCTCCACAAATGCAACCTGGAATGCAAATAAAAATTATGTATGTCGATGATAAACATTATGTTTTCATGTTTGAGAAATAAAATACATACAATAACAAAACCCAGTGTGCTGCTTATTATTGACTGTTGTTTATTATTGAAAGTGAAATTATCGCCTGCAAAATAAGCGGCGATAGATTTGGCAATGACTTCTTTTATGATATTCGCTTTTATCTGCCGGGCGATACTCAACTCTACATTGCTAAGACGCTGGTGAATATTTCTCAGATGCCATTGATCCAACCTGGACTGCGAATCAAAGTGAAGAAAGGAAGCGAAGGCCGCTTAGCGGTCATTAAAATTGAGTTTTAGCGAAGATAAGGTATTGCCATTCATGACGGACCTCATTGCAAAAAACCTCACGCTCTTTACATGGTCTATATTGGCTATTTTTATTTACCTTCTCACTAAAGGTCTGCGTGAGCCTACAGGTGACGCGAAATTAATCCAGGATCGTGCAACGTTACGTGACTGGTATGGCCCTGAAAAAGAGGGGGTGCTGGAAACATGGGAACCGTTAAAATCAACGCGAGAAGGCGAATATTTTCTATTTCACTTCATCATTGTGATTGACCGGAAAGCGCAAAAGAAAAAAGCAGCGGCTTTCATTAATGCAAACGATATCGCAAGATTAAAACCGGGTCTTAAGCTGCGCATAAAATATCAAGGGTTGCTAACAAAGAAAATCGCTGTCGCCGATATTATTTTTGATGAATCATCTCAGGAAACGTAATGGATTATTTTAAGTATCTGGCTTCTCTCTTGCCCGCGCTGGTAGTTGTTGTTTTTATTAAAATCGCGATTCGCGATATAAAAAACAACCGAATAAAAAAGCGCATCGCCAGCGATCCTGTGCATGTCAATGCGCGAATAACTCAGGCCGTGCCGGGAACGCCCGCGCCAAATGGCATCGTCAATGTCACACTGGATTATGAATTTAACGATCATACCGGCAGGGTTTTCACCCAACAAAATGTGGTTACCGTGGTGAAAACGATGGAGATGCTTAACTATAAAGTGGGCGAAACCGTTCCGGTCATGTATTTGCGCAGCGATCCGTCACTCAATAAGGTTAATCTCCCGCGCGTATTCTAAATTCATTAATCATTTCATCGTAAGGCGGTCTTTCCTGACGTTAAAAAAACGCCAACGATACGCTTAATCTTCCAAAGGATGTTATATGAAGATTATTAAACCGCTGCGGCTGAGCGTGCTTAATCGCCCATTTCGCCTGCAGGGGCAAAATCACCTGGGTGTTTCTGTTCTCGCGCTGCTGGATATGGGCGCACAACCAAAATTACGTCCTGAAGTTGAGCTTTGGCAACTGGCTGCCAGCGAGCTGCAAACCAGCGGCGGCGTGCTGGATATGGCAATGCCGAAAGCGCGCGCCGAATTCCTCGCTACCGGCTTCGCTTACTCGCACCATCATCAGGATAAAACCGCCTGTGCGGTGCGCATTGAGATCGGCGAGCTCAGTAAAACCCTGGCCGTCACCGGCGATCGTTACTGGGCCGGTTCGCGCCCGACTGCTGCCAAACCTTTTGATCAGATGCGCCTCGACTGGAGCCGCGCTTTCGGTGGCGAAGGTTTTGAGGAAAACCCGCACGGTATCGGTGCCGTGGAAGAAGACCACAACGGTACCCGGTTCCGCCGCCTGCCCAATATTGAACTCTTAAATCAGCGTATTACGTCTCCGCGCGCTAAACCAGAACCTGCCAGTTTCGGCCCGCTGGATCTGCTGTGGCCACGCCGCTTTCGCCGGATGGGTAAAAACTACGATGCCCGCTGGTTGCAGCATGATTTTCCTGGTTTTGCGCCCGATATCGACTGGCGGGTATTTAACGCCGCCAGCCCCGATCAATGGTGGGAAGATAAAGATGCGTTACCGCCGCAGGCCGTATGGCGCATCTGGAATATGCACCCGGAACAGCATTTGCAGGAAGGCACGCTGCCGCCGTGGCAGGCGCGCTGCTTTATGCAGCGCCAGCGCGGCGATGAGATCCTGTTTGAAGAGATCGCGCTGCGCGCCACCACGGTGTGGTTTTTCCCCCATCTTGAGCAGATGGTGCTTATCTGGCAGGGCAATCAGCGTATTAATGAAGACGATGCCGCAGACGTTTTGCAACTGATGCCGGCGCTTGAAAAAACCGGTGCTGCCCGTTCGGTCAACCACTATCGCAAAGTCCTTCATCAGCGGCTGGATAAAGAGAAAGGCGCGCTGTTTGCCTTCCGCGAAAAAGATCTGATCCCTGAAGATATCATCGGCCCGTGGATTGACAGCGAGGTACAGGAAAACCACAGCCCGATGCGTGATAACCAGCAAAACCGCGCTATGCAGCTTCGTGAACAGCATCGTGCGCGGCTGGAAGCGCAGGGGGCGGATACCGCCGATCTGCTCAAGGAGATGGAGGAACCCGCACTTCCGAAGCTGGAGGATTTGCCTGAATTTATCGAAGAGATGGAGCGCAAAGCCCAACAACTGCAGGAGCAGGCCGAAACACGCAAAGCAGAAATGGAGGCGCGTTTCCCGCAGATGAATGCGCAGGAAAACCAGCCACGCGGGCCTGAGTCGATGATGCGCATGCAGGATTTACTGGAGCGTAACGCCGACAACATGAGTGAGAAAAAGCTCAAGCAGAGCCGGGAAGCGCTGCACAAACTCTATCTGATGTCTGCTGCCGAACAACCACCTGCCATCAAACTGACTGGCGATATCGCGCTGATTATTCGCCAGCGTGCTGAAAGAACGATGGCGCAGGGCGGGGATTTCAGCGGGCTGGATCTGACCGGCGCGGATTTCTCCGGCATGGATTTGCGCGGCGCCAATTTCCGCAATGCACTGCTGGAGTGTGCGAACCTCAGCCAGTGCCAGCTTGACGGCGCTGATTTCAGCCACGCGATGCTGGCGCGCACGGATTTACAGGGGGCTTCGCTTCGCGAATGCAACTTCACCGAAGCAAGCCTCGCGCTGGCGCAGTGCCGCCAGACCAATTTCACCGGCGCGCAGTTTACAGAATCCGAAATGACTGACGCGCTGTTTGACGCGTGTGATTTCAGCCATGCACGGCTGGAAAACCTGCTGCTGCGTAAAACCGGCTTTAGCCAGTGCGTATTCCGTCATGCGACGCTGGATAACTGTGTATTTATGGAACTTACGCTACCGCAGCCTGACTTCAGCGCGGCAAACATGAATAAAAGCAGTTTTATCAAATGCGAACTGCAAAGTGCCTCGTTTGCCGGGGCGCACCTGGATGGCTGTTCCTGGGTAGAAAGTCGCCTGGAGCGCGCCCTGTTTCGTGACGCCACGCTTATCACCTGTGCGGTGGCATCCGCAGGCACGCTGTGCGGCGCGGATTTCAGCGGCGCGCAGCTTAAGCAGAGCAATTTACGCCAGGCGGTGCTGACTGGCGCGCATTTCGTTCGTGCGAAACTGGATAACAGCGATCTCAGCGAGGCGCAATGTGAAGGCGCGGATTTTAGCGGCGCGACGCTAACCGGCAGCCTGTTTATACGTACTGATTTCCGGGGCGTACGTTTTACTGACGCCAATTTAATGGGCGCGATGATGCAAAAAAGCCGCCTTGAAGGTGCCGATCTGAGTTTCAGCAATCTGTTCCGCGCCGATCTTTCCCAGTCTATCGCGGACAGCGCCACAAAATTTGAGGGTGCCTATAACAAACGCGTGAAAACCCTGCCGAAGCGCGACGGGGAGGTGATATGAGTCAGTTAAGTGCCGCAGAGCTGCAACAGAAAGTGAAAAGCGGCGAAGCCATTATGGAACTCAACCTTGATGGCTGCGATCTGCGCGGATGTGATTTATCCGGCGGGATTTTTCAGGAGGTGTCGTTCGCAGGGGCCAATCTGCAAGGCTGTAATCTGCAGGAGAGCGTTTTTACCGAATGCCAGCTTAGTGGCGCGGTGTTCACCGCAGCCCACCTCGAAGAGACCGTGTTTAACCAGTGCGATTTAGCCACGGCGAATTTCAGCAATACCTCGCTGCTGCGCTGCGTATTCAATGAATGCACATTGACCGGCTGCGACTTTTCACAGTCGGCTTTTGACAGCACGCAGTTTATGCGCAGCCCGCTGAACAAAACTGTTTTTACCGGTGCGCATCTGGAACGTTCGACCCTGTTTGAGTGCCCGCTTGACGGGGCGAAGCTCAATCATTGCCATAACCTGCTGACCACGTACTACGGCATTGATCTGCGCGATACGGATCTCAGCGGGAGCCAGTTTGAACGGGCGGTGTTCTTTAACTGCGACCAGCGCGGCAAAAACTATGCGCAACATCAGTTCACTGGCTGCCAGTTTACCGATAACCAGCTTGATGGCGCTGATTTTAGCGGGGCGCAACTCACCCAGTGCAATTTCAAAGGCGCATCGCTTAAACAAGCACGACTGAACAACGTTAATGCCACGCAGGCGCTGTTTATGCAGGCCGATTTGAGCGGCGCACACGCCCACGGCAGCCTGTTCGATCAGGCGATTTTTGTCGGCGCGACATTGCACCAGGCCAGCTTTAAACAGAGCCGTTTTTTTCAGAGCATCCTGCAACATGTTGCCGCCCGGCAGGCCGATTTCACCCTGTGTGATTTTACCTATGCCGACTTCAGCGGCGCGGAGGTGGGCGACGCCGATTTTCGCGGCGCGACCTTCTCACGCAGTCGTTTTCATCGCGCGCGGCAAGAGGGCGCGCGTTTTGCCGATCGCAAAGGCATTCTTGAGTACGACGAAGAGTTACTGGCGGCGGAGGCCTGGACTGCCGAACGCCACAGCCGAATTTACGGAGACCCGCAATGAACAACCTCAACCAACCTTTGACTCTCGCCACGCTGCCCGGCGGGCAATTTTCCGCACGCGTCACCCACTGTTTTGACGATGGCAGCCTGATGGTCGAATGCGACGGGCGCGGCTGGCACTGCCGCCGGGCAGTAAGCTGCGTGATCGCGCCGCAGGCGGGCGATACGGTGCTGATAAGCGCGGTCGATAACCAGATGTGGCTACTCGCCGTGCTGGAGCGCGGGAACGAGGACGCCACCGAGCTTAATGTGCCGGGCGACTTACGTATCACCAGCCTGGGCGCGTTAACCCTGAGCAGCGATGCGCTGAATGTCAGTGCGGCGAAAGGTGATTGCCATATCAGCGAGATGAACTATAGCGGCGACAACATTTCCGCGTGGGTTACGCTGTCGCGCATTGTTGGTAAACGCGCGGAATCCGTTTGGCAGACGGTCACGCAGATAAGCCAGCACCTGTTTCGCACCACCCGTCAGACCGAGCATGTGCGCGCCGGGCAACTGGATATGAAAGCGGAAGATTATTTGCGGATGCACGCACAAAACACGGTGATCACTTCGAAAGCGATCACCAAAGTTGATTCTGAACAGATCCATATGGGGTAATTCGATGTTTGCAAACTGCCAGTTGATGGGTGTTGATCTCGCGTTTCCGGATGTCTGCCTGACGCCAATGCCCGCCCCGACGCCAATCCCGTATCCGGATATCGCGCTGGGGCCAACCGCGATCCCGAACGCGCTCAATATTCTGTTTATGGGCATGCCCGCACACAATATGGCGACCATTACGCCGCTGACCAATGGCGATAACCCAGGTGTGGCGACGGGGGTCGCGTCCGGTACGGTGATGGGGCCGTCGCGCCACCTGACCGGCGCATTCACCGTGCTGCTAAAAGGCACTCCGGCAACGCGTTTAACCAGCGTCAGCCTGCAAAATTCCACCAATGCCATTGGCATGCGCATTGTACCCAGCCAGTTCAAAGTGCTAATGCTGGCACCGTAACGGCACACGCTACGCACAGTCTTTCCCACTTAAAAAAACGAACGCACAGGCCAACAGCAAGTGCGCTTTCCGGTGATTGATTTTTACGGAATCATGGTTATGGCGAACAGAATCACGGTCAGGCTGCCGGTCGACGGCCTGCTTTTCTGGAAACTCTCCGGGCGCGAGGCGCTGTCGGAGCGCAACGGCGAGCGTCGCCAAACCAGCACCATTGCTGTTGATAATGGATAATGGTTTTAGTAACGAGAAAAGCAAAGAAGTTATGCCGTTTAGTGATAGCGTGGAGGAGAAAATAAAGTGTTCGTCAAATGGGATAACGTACGATGCTTATATGCAAAATAAGACATTTCATTAAAATACCTTTTATTATGCTGGCTTTATTCTCTTCGCCCAACTTGTTTGCGGAAGGAAATAATACCGAAATTGAATCATTGTGGCGATTCGCAACGCAGCTTAAAAACACCGTAGGACAAGATGTAAATAAACTTGATGCAATAATTCCTGTGCCGCTCGTACGTGAAGATCAAAATATTGCTGAGCGGTTAAAAGCTGCACCTTTCTCTATTGAAGGCGGGATAGAAATCACGAAGATGAGCGTTCGCCTTGATCCCGATAATCCGGGTAAGATTTATATTATTTCTTACGATGTGGCGAATGCTAATATTTTGTTAGAAGACGTCAGGAAAACCTACCCACAATTAAAGCTAATTGACGTTCCGCACGGGCATTCAAAGGATGAAACTTTCTCCTGGATCACACCCTTTGATAAAAACGGTAACGGTATTGGATTTGGTTTCCCATATGCGCAACCCTCTTATTTAAAAAATATGACCCTCCGCAATTTTGTAAATTAACCTGTGCAATATACCCACAAGGAAGGACCTTTTCGCTATGTCCGGTCAGCTGGTTGGACACCAGTACGACTATGCTTAGCGATGCACTTTTATTGCCGGTGTTTTATAGAATTATCAGGAGAAGCTATGGCTGAAGTGAACGTTATCCATAAAGAAAAGGGCGATTTCTTTATTTTGCAAAGCGACGACAAATATCTTATTTGCATGATTTGGCCCTATAACAGTATGTGGGATGTGCAAAAATGTTTTATTCTCGACAATGCCGAGTTAAGTCGATACAGCGATTTTCATGAAATGGTCTCGTTAGCAAAAGATATGCGCGACAATTATGATAAATACAAACATCGTGAAGTCCCGGTTCCTGAGTTTAAAGTGCGCTAAAACGGATGTGAATTAAATTTATGCGAGATCTTTTTTCTGGCCATGTGCGTTCGATCCTTTTTGTTTGCTTGTTCTCTTTTTTCTCCTTTGACGCTGCTGCGGTTATTGATATTAACCATTTTGACACGCTCGAAACTGTCGAAAATATCACCATGGATAAGCAGGTGCAGGCGTCGTTAAAAAAAGTATTAGGGCCGGATTACGCTGCGTTTACAGGTAATTTCGATGTCTATGGCGAACCGCGACACACTGCGGATGGCGGGTTATTCGTGGAAGGCTGGCTGAAAGATCTCTATCTGGAAAATGCCTCCGCATTTGTCATTTACCCCGATGGCCGGCTTTCTGCCGCATGGGTATTACCAACGGCATCGGTTGCGCACTATAAAAGCAACACAGGCGAAAAACGCATTCCTGACGCGCTGCAACAATGGGTTAGCCGCTTTCAGAACGTGTCGTTTAACACGCCCGCGGTTAATCAAACGGCTGAGACCTTCGTCGATTTTTTTGAAACCCCTAAATTTACGATAAAAGTGGTCACGGTGTGTGGTAACGGCGCGAATTGTGACGAGGCAACGTACTATGGCGTGCGTAAAAATGATCGGGCCGAAGTCAGTCTGCACGGCTTTGCGGTGCGCAAAGCGTGTGAACAGGCAATCTGCCCTGTTATTACCTACACCTTTAAAAACGGCACCACCACTTATCTGCTGAGTAAAATTGATAACAGCTTAACCGTAATACAAAACAATAAAATCCTTCTCGATGAAAAAGGTATCTGGAAAGCGCATGAGTAGATTCGCATGCCATGTCACCATGCGTTCCAAAGGCGCAAGTAATAGTGCTGAAAACAGAGATGCGTTGATGGCGTTATCGAGGGTAATTATTTCAGCCATCATCTTTTCGCTGCTGGATTAACCGTATGAGAAAATGCGCATGGATCTGTTAACCCGTGAAGAGGGCGAAGCGTTACTGAACAAATTCCTCAGCCGAGCGCTTAAAAATCCGGCGGATATTGAAACATTAATGACACTGGCCAGAGAACATCCATCGACCATTCCCATGAAAGGGATTATCTACCAGTACGATCGCATGGAAAAAAACGTGTTATCGAAAGCGGATCTTGACGATCTCTCGACACTGATGTTCTTTTACGGGCCTTAAGAATCAACTTATTTGCTGTGATGCTGAAAGGAACAGATGCACGTTATGCACCGTATATATTCAACTCACCCAAGGTTCTATTTTGTCGCTGCGAGCTTTTTACTCTCCTGTTGCGCCAGCGCGGTGTCGGCAGCTGATTTTTCCGGGCAGTGGCACGGCAGTGAAAGCAGCGAATCTACACTTTCCCTGAAATTATCCCAGCAGAATAATACGCTCAGCGGATCGTATTGCTTTATTACTCAGCGCGGCAACCGCATCGATTGCCCGGATGAACAGCAGGATAACCTGCGCGGCGAGGTTAAAAATAATACTGCCATCGTAACGTTTGATTCGAGCTTTGGCGGTAAAAATGGCAAAGCTACACTGGTTATTAATGGTGACAAACTGGCGTGGCATCTGACGCAACCACCTGAACACGGTGACTATTACGCCCCGGAAAATTACGCGCTAATTAAAGAACGTGTTCATGCTGGCGCGACGACGAAAATTATCCGCACTGATAATTTTATGATTGCCATCCGCAATAATTGCGGCGCGTTCACCACGCCTTGCGATGACCTGCTTTATACCGGCGCACGAAACCGCGACAGCCAGCAGATTAGCCTGCACGGTAAAACGCGGGTGGATGATGCAAATCGCGTGAATGGCGCAGAATTCCGTAATGGCGATGTGCTTTACCTTATCGATTACAACCCGCCGAAACTGGTGGTGACGCAGGCGGGTAAAACGCTTGTCAACCAGCCGGGTAGCTGGCTTAAATAGCGCTTCTTTTGACGGGAGATGGAAAGGTTAATGCGTCGAATATTCCCTGTTTTTGCGCTGCTGTTTGGCTTTTCTGCCCAGGCGTCACCAACGCCGCTGACGGAAAACGACTTCACCGTGGAAATTAATAACCAGGCTATTACCCTGGGGCAGGAGTGGGATCGCCATCTGATGGCGGCGCTCGGAAAACAAGCCAGCGAGGATTTTGTCGGTGAAGTGCCGTTTGGCGATGAAAACTATAAATTTTACCGCCACATTTATGCGGGCTTTGATATCTACAGCGCCAATATCGACTGGCAGCAGCGCGGAAAAAGCATCGACAGTTATGTTATCGGGCAAATAACGCTGCATTCCCCCGCATTGCATACCGCGCGTGGTGTGGCGCCCGGCGATGCGACACAGCGTGTGATTGAGCATTATGGTGCGGGTGAAACCGATAACAGCGATGGACAGCAGTGGATTATGTATTCACTGAAACGCAAAAATATCGCTTTCGATGTCACCGGTGGCAGCGTGCAGGCCATTAATATCAGCGTTGGAAATGACTGAGCGGGCGGCCTGTCCCGGCCGGAGTGACGAAGATGAGAATCGACAAATTTATTAAGAAACGCGTCATGCTGCACGATGGCGTTGAAACGCGCTTTTTTAATCAACGTGTCGAATTGATTTGTCCGCGTTGCCAGAAGCCAATTGAGCCGGATCTCTACCAGAGCCAGGATTTTGCCCGGCTGCCGGAGCACATCCAGGCCGCCGTGGCGGCCAGAATCAAAGCCATTACTTTCCATCCTGAGGCGTTTACCCGTTACTCCGCGCCAGAGGGCTCGCTTCTTTGTTCTGCGCATAGTTGTGAGGACGGGCAGGGGAAAACGCTGGTTATCTTCAGTTATAAAGAGCAGCAGCCTGCCCGTTACATCGCCACACTTTATGCGCTGCTGGTGGTTAGCGATGATCAATAAAGCGTGGCGCGAGGAGTTGCAGGAACTGAAGCGCGATGGTTCTGCCTGTCAGTTTCATGACGCCGAGTGGGGCGTTATTCGCCTTAAATTGCTTTACCGGGGCGAGTTTCTTTTCTTTCAGCTTAATGAACGGGCACTGATTTGTGAGGTTTCTGCGCGCTACAGCACGCTGGATAAAACGAGCCTTAAACGATGGGATGACGGCAGTGTCATTGGGGATGGCGAACGTGAAGCGCTGGCGAAGATTATTGCGCGCTATTATCGGCTCTGCTGGAAAGATGATCTCCGCATCAACTAAACATGCGCTGATCTATGAACAATAAAAACCCCCGGTCGGGAACGCCGCCGGGGGTTTTTGACATTTTACTTAACGCTGGTTACAGCCGGCGCACTGTTTGTTCTGGATCTGCTGGAAGAAGTCGTTACCTTTGTCATCCACCAGAATGAACGCCGGGAAGTTCTCCACTTCAATTTTCCAGATCGCTTCCATACCCAGTTCCGGGTAAGCCACGCATTCGAGGCTCTTAATGCTCTGCTGCGCCAGTACGGCAGCCGGGCCGCCAATACTTCCCAGATAGAAACCGCCATGTTTGGCACAGGCATCGGTCACCTGCTGGCTGCGGTTGCCTTTTGCCAGCATGATCATGCTCGCGCCGTGCGATTGCAGCAGATCCACGTAGGAATCCATACGCCCGGCGGTGGTTGGGCCAAGCGAACCGGAAGCATAGCCTTCTGGCGTTTTTGCCGGGCCGGCGTAGTAGATCGGGTGATCTTTCACGTACTGCGGCAGCTCTTCGCCATTATCAATCAGCTCTTTCAGTTTCGCGTGGGCAATATCGCGCGCCACGATAATTGTGCCGTTCAGCGAAACGCGGGTCGATACCGGGAACGCGGAAAGCTGGGCGAGGATCGCTTTCATCGGCTGGTTGAGATCGATTTTCGCCACATCGCCTTCGCCCTGCTGGCGCAGTTCTTCCGGAATATACTGCCCCGGATTGTGCTCCATCTTCTCGATCCAGATCCCGTCGCGGTTGATCTTCGCTTTGATATTACGGTCGGCGGAGCAGGAGACGCCCATGCCGATAGGGCAGGAGGCACCGTGGCGCGGCAGGCGGATCACGCGGATATCGTGAGCAAAATATTTACCGCCAAACTGTGCGCCAAGACCGAGGTTCTGCGCTTCTTGCATTAATTCCTGTTCCAGCTGGACATCGCGGAACGCCTGACCGTGCTCGTTACCTTCAGTCGGCAGACCATCGTAGTAGCGGGTGGAGGCCAGTTTCACCGTTTTCAGCGTTGATTCAGCCGACGTACCGCCAATCACAAACGCGATATGGTAAGGCGGGCAGGCTGCCGTGCCGAGGGTACGCATTTTCTCAACCAGGTAGTTTTTCAGCTTCGCCGGGGTAATCAGCGCTTTGGTTTCCTGATAGAGATAGGTCTTGTTAGCTGAACCGCCGCCTTTGGCGATACAGAGGAATTTGTACTCGTCGCCGTCCACGCTGTAGAGATCGATCTGTGCAGGCAGGTTAGTGCCGGTGTTGACCTCTTTGTACATATCCAGCGGTGCATTCTGCGAATAACGCAGGTTGTCTTCGGTGTAGGTGTTGTACACACCACGCGCCAGTGCCGCTTCATCGCCGCCGCCGGTCCACACGCGCTGACCTTTTTTACCCATGATAATTGCCGTGCCGGTGTCCTGGCAGGTCGGCAACACGCCTTTGGCGGCGATTTCGGAGTTACGCAGGAATTGCAGAGCAACGTATTTGTCGTTTTCGCTCGCTTGCGGGTCATGCAGAATGGCGGCAACCTGCTGCTGGTGGGAAGGACGCAGCATAAAGGAGGCGTCATGGAACGCGCGTTGTGCCAGCAGCGTCAGCGCTTCCGGCTCGACTTTCAGCACTTGCTGGCCGTCAAAGTCGGCAACAGAGACATATTCACGGCTCAGCAGATAATATTCCGTATCGTCTTTCGCCAGCGGGAACGGGTCCTGATAAACAAAGGGTTTGTTCGACATAGCTCTTTACTCCATAAAAATAAAACCGCCGGGAATGCCCGGCGGTTACGAATCAGAACATCATGGTGATCCACGGATAACCAATCAACAGCAGGGCGGCCAGGAAGATAGCACCGAAGATGGTGCCCAGACGCCAGTAATCTTTGGTCGGCAGGTAGCCGCTACCGTAGTAAATCGGGCTTGGGCCAGTACCGTACGGGGTGATGATGCCCATCACGCCGAGCGAAGTACACAGCACCAGAACCACCACTTCCATATTGATGCCAGGAATTGTCGCGGCGATGGTCAGCATCGCAGGCAGCAGCGCCGTGGTGTGCGCGGTAGTACTGGCGAACAGATAGTGCAGCAGGTAGAACGCCAGCAGCAGGGCGATGGTCGCCATCCCCGGAGAGATACCGCTCATCAGCAGGCCACCTTCTTTACCCAACCAGGCGATAAAGCCAGTGGTGGAGAGACCATCGGCCAGCGCAACTAACGTGGCGAACCAGACAAAGGTGTTCCAGGCCGGTTTGTTGCTGGTAATGTCGTTCCAGGTTAACACGCCGGTCCACAGCATCAGCACGACCACCAGCAGCGCGGCAAGCGCAGGCTCGATAAAGTCGGCGGCGAAGATCCACATCAGCAGCGCACAGCAGACAAACACCAGCAGCAGGATCTCATTGCGTGACATTCTGCCCAGTTTTTCCAGCTCGCGGCTCGCCCACAGCGGCACTTCGTCATTGATTTTCACTTCTGGCGGGTAGAACCAGTAAGCCAGCAGCGGCATGGTCAGAATCAACAGCACGCCCAGCGGCAGGAAGGCGATAAACCAGCTACCCCAGGAGATGTTAATGCCAACGGTGCTTTTCACCAGCGCCAGCGCCAGCAGGTTCGGTGCCAGTGCGGACAGGAACATAGAACTGGTGATACAGGCTGCGGTAATCGCTACCCACATCAGGTAAGAACCGATGCGGCGCGCGCTCGGATCATTCGGTTTAGAACCGTACAGCGGCGGCAGGTTGGCGATAATCGGATAGATGGTTCCGCCGCTACGCGCGGTGTTTGACGGGGTGAACGGTGCCAGCAGCAGATCGGCGAAAGTAATGGCGTAACCGAGCGTCAGGCTGCGGCGGCCAAGGTATTTCACCAGAATCAGCGCCAGGCGGCGACCAAACTGGGTTTTATCGTAACCGGCGGCAAACATAAACGCGCCGAAGATAAGCCACACGGTGGAGTTACCGAAACCGCTCACCGCCCATTTAAAGGACTGGCCAGCCAGCTTGAATTTCGGGTCGGCCAGTTGTTCCGGGCTGAATAACAGCCACTGGCTACACAGCGCGATAACCACCACGCCGGTCATGCCGATAACCGCACCCGGCAGGGGTTCGAAAATCAGGCCGACGATAACGCCAACGAAGATAGCAAAGTAGTGCCAGGCGAACGGCGGTAAACCTTCCGGTACCGGGACAAACAGCAGAAGCACTGCCACGATAATCGGTAACGCCATCATTATCAGGCGGTTTTTATTTCCGGCTTTGGCACTGGCTGCAGGAGCAGACGGTGGGGTTGTTGTTTTCTCTGTCATAGTGAGCATCTACAAGTAGTTAAAAATTCGGTCATGCGCGGAAAGTGAATCTCTGATTATTTTAGTTTCAAAAGTTACTTTAATTTTTTATTGAGACTTTTCACATTCTGGCATGTGTTGTTTAACGCAAATTCAATCGCATTAAATAAAAATCTGAGCGTATTTATATATTGCTCTTCCATTGGTGAAGGCTATTGATTGAGATCAAGAAAACGAAACGAACGACACTTTTTTTAATAAAATGAATACCCACAGAGTATTATGTGGTTAATTTCACAAAATTACCGTAAATGTTAAAAAACGGTGCTGATAATAACTCTCATTAACGTGGATTTTTCTTTTAACTGTATGATATTTTTCTGTTTTATTGTTTTAATAAAGCTGGAAAGGAAAAGTGCTAAGTAATCGCAATGTTACCGGTAATTAAAGTGATGTGAACGCGATATTTAAAAATGATAATACGCTGGAGGTAGCTCTGTTATTAGGGTGGTTAAATAGTTTTATAACTAACGTAATTAATTTGGTAATTAAAATTCACGGTATATTAAATACACGACATCAGGATTAATAAACAGAACGAAAAATAAATCCGTCACCGAATTCAAAGTTTTTAATTTTTAGATTTGGAGTTTAATTATGACCAGCAACGAACGCATCCTCAGCCCGTTTACCTTGCCGAATGGCGCAGAACTGAAAAACCGTTTGTTAATGGCGCCAATGACCACCTGCACAGGTTATTTTGACGGCACTGTCAGCAGTGAACTGGTGGAATATTATCGCGCCCGCGCCGGAAGTATCGGCACCATTATTGTTGAATGTTGTTTTATCGATGATCTCGGCCTGGCATTTCCGGGTGCGATTGGTATTGATAACGACGAAAAAATCGCCGGTCTGGCGAAAATTGCCTCGGCGATTAAATCCGAAGGCTCGAAAGCGATTTTGCAGATTTACCACGGCGGCCGCATGGTCGAACCGAAACTGATTGGCGGCCGTACTCCGGTTGGTCCGAGCGCTATTGCCGCTCCGCGTGATGGCGCGGCAACCCCGGTAGCGCTGACTACCGCTGAAGTGGAAGGGATGATCGGTAAATTTGGTGAAGCCGTGCGCCGCGCCATTCAGGCCGGTTTCGACGGTGTTGAAATTCACGGTGCCAATACCTATCTGATTCAGCAATTCTTCTCGCCAAACTCCAACCAGCGCGATGATGAGTGGGGCGGCAGCCGCGACAATCGCGCGAAGTTCCCGCTGGCCGTACTGGACATCACCCATAAAATGGCGCGCCAGTACGCCGACGATGCCTTTATTATCGGTTACCGCTTCTCGCCGGAAGAGCTGGAAGTGCCCGGCATCCGTTTCGATGACACCATGTTCCTGCTGGAAAAACTGGCGGCGCGCGGTGTTGATTACCTGCACTTTTCGCTGGGTGCGGCGCTGCGTCCTTCCATTAACGACACCAGCGATCCGACGCCGCTGATTAAAAAATATTGTGCCATGCGTTCCGCTACGCTGGCGCAAGTGCCGGTGATGGGTGTTGGCGGTGTGGTTAACGCCGCCGACGCTGAGCAGGGGCTGGATCACGGCTATGACCTGATTGCGGTAGGCCGTGCGTGCATCGCGTACCCGGACTGGACGGCGCGTATTGCTAACGGTGAAAACCTGGAGCTGTTCATTGATAGCACCCAGCGTGAAGCGCTGAATATCCCGGAACCGCTGTGGCGCTTCTCTCTGGTCGAAGCGATGATCCGCGACATGAGCATGGGCGCATCGAAATTTAAGCCAGGTCTTTTTGCTGAAACGGTTCAGGACGACGCCAACGAACTGGTTATCAATGTCAGCCTCGACACGGACCGCATCGTCGACATTGAACTCGCCTCAAGTACCGTTGATAGCGTTGAATTCACCAGCAGTTTTGAAGAGATCCGTGGCCGCATCCTGACGGCGAACAGCCCGCACGTTGACGCGATTTCTGGCGCCACCAGCCAGAGCGAAGCGGTGAAAAAAGCGGTGTCAAAAGCGATGGTGAAATCCAGCAAAGCGCTGGCGGCAGAAGAGGGTAGTGACACTCAGGAAGCCAAACGCTATGACGTTGTGGTTGTCGGTAGCGGCGGCGCGGGTCTGGCGGCGGCAATTCAGGCCCACGACGAAGGTGCGAGCGTGCTGATTGTCGAAAAAATGCCGACCATCGGCGGTAACACCATTAAAGCCTCTGCGGGGATGAACGCCGCCGAAACCCGCTTCCAGCGCGTGAAAGGCATTCAGGACAGCAAAGAGTTGTTCTACGCGGAAACCCTGAAAGGTGGCGGTAACAAAAACAACCCGGCGCTGCTGCGTCGCTTTGTGGAAAATGCGCCGGAAGCCATCGAATGGCTGGCTCGTCGCGGCATTATGCTTAACGACATTACTACCACCGGCGGGATGAGCATTGACCGTACGCACCGCCCGCGCGACGGATCGGCAGTCGGTGGCTATCTGATTAGCGGCCTGGTGCGTAACGTCACCAAACGCGGCATTGATGTGATGCTTGATACTTCAGTCGACGACATTCTGTTCGAACACGGTGAAGTGCGCGGTGTGCGCCTGCTGACCGAAGAGCAGGAAAGCATGATCGTTGAAGCGAAAAGCGTGATTGTGGCGACCGGTGGTTTCAGCGCCAACAGCGCAATGGTGGTGAAATACCGCCCGGATCTGGACGGGTTTGTGACCACCAACCATAAAGGCGCGACCGGGGGCGGTATTGCACTGCTGGAACGTATTGGCGCGGGCACGGTGGATATGGGCGAAATTCAGATCCACCCGACCGTTGAGCAGAACACCTCGTACCTGATTTCCGAATCGATTCGCGGCGGCGGTGCTATCCTCGTCAGCCAGCAGGGTAAGCGCTTCTTCAACGAAATGTCGACCCGCGATAAAGTCTCGGCGGCCATCATCGCGCTGCCGGAACATTACGCTTACATTGTGTTTGATGAGCATGTCAGAGCGAAAAACAAAGCGGCAGACGAGTATATCGCGCGTGGTCTGGTCACCAGCGCCAGCTCACCGCGCGAACTGGCGGAAAAACTGGGTATCGATTACCACACTTTCCTGGCGACGCTTGAGCGCTACAACGGCTTTGTGGAAAAACAGCACGATGAAGACTTTGGTCGCACCACCGCGCTGCGGGCGCCGATCAACGAAGGCCCGTTCCACGCCATCCAGATTGCGCCGGGTGTGCACCACACCATGGGCGGCGTGACCATCAACACTGAAACCGAAGTGTTGAACACGCAAAACCAGGTTATCCCAGGCGCTTATGCCGCCGGTGAAGTGGTTGGCGGCCTGCATGGCGGCAACCGTATCGGCGGCAACGCGGTGGCCGATATCATTATCTTCGGCTCACTGGCGGGACACCAGGCTGCAATGCGCGCCAAACGCGCTTAACCACGTGCTACACTTCAGGCCTGCCACTGCGCAGGCCTGTTCAATTTAGCCCATGAGGAGAGTGCGATGTCCGATAACCGTGTCTGGAGCTACTCTGCAACCCTGATGGGCTCTCCCATTCTGCTGAAACTCTTTGCCGATAACCCGGCGCTCGCCTCCCGCGTTTTTGGCCTTATCAAACGTTACGAAGATCTTCTGACAGTAAACCGCGCCCATTCGCAGGTGATGGATATCAACCACGCGGCGGGGCAGCATCCGGTGGCGGTCAGCCGCCCGGTGTATGAACTGATTAAATGTGCCAAGGCCGCGAGCATGGTGCAGGACAGCGCCTTTAACCTGGCGATTGGCCCGCTGGTGAAGCTGTGGCGTATCGGTTTTAAAGGCGACCGCGTACCGCCAGCCGACGAGATAGCGGCGCGGCTGCACATTACCCATCCGCAGGATGTGGTGCTGAATGATGCCGACACCAGCGTGTTTCTTACCCAGCCGGGGATGGAGATCGATCTTGGCGCGATTGCCAAAGGCTTTATCGCCGATCGGGTGCGGGATTACTTGCATCAGCAGGATGTGCGCGACGGGCTGATTAACCTTGGGGGAAATGTTCAAACCCTGGACACGCCGCAAGGTAGCTGGTCAATCGGGCTTAAAAAACCGTTCTCGTCCAGTGATGCCCTGGTGGGGTCAATTGAAGTAGTGAATCAATCGGTGGTGACATCCGGCACTTACGAGCGCTATTTCGAACAGGATGGCAAACGCTGGCACCATATTCTTGACCCGCGCAGTGGTTACCCGCTGGATAACGAACTCGACAGCGTGACGATCATTTCCCGCGATTCGCTCGACGGTGATATCTGGACCACGCTTATCTTCGGTCTCGGTGTGGAAAAAGGCTGTGCACTGCTGAAACAGCGCGAGGATATTGAAGCGATTTTCGTCACCAAAAACCGCGACATTATCCTCTCTTCACAGCGTCAGTTCCGCTTTACGCCGTGCGACGACAGTTACCGGATCACTGACTGTACTGCTTAAGCAAGCTGTATTGATCGGCAATTAACTGGTAGCGATACACCGGGCGACCGGTCGCGCCGTAGTGAATGGTGGTATAGAGAATATTGATTTGCGCAAGCCAAATCAGGTATTTACGGCACGACACGCGCGATATGTTCACGGCATTCGCCAGTTCATCGGTGGAAAACTCAATGCCCGGATGGGCGTCAATCCACTGGCAAATGGTGCGCAATGTCTGCGCGGTTAACCCTTTTGGCAGACGGCGCGTGTCTGCGGCTTCCGGCGCGCCACCGTGTAACAGGCGGTCGACATCGGACTGCTCATAATAAGGGTGTGCGCTCATCAGCTTGCGCTTTTCGCGCCAGCCAGTCAGCGCCTCTTCAAAACGCGGGAACTGGAAGGGCTTGATCAGATAATCCACCACGCCATAGTGCAGCGAAGTCTGAATGGTTGCCGCATCGGCGGAGGAGGTGATCATAATGACATCAATCGCCCGGCCGCTGGCGCGAATGATCGGCAGCAGATCCAGCCCGCTGTCCTGCTGCATATAGACATCCAGCAGCACCAGATCGATATCCCGTTGTGGATCGTTAATCATCTCCTCGGCCTGGCGCAGCGTCGACGCCGTGCCGCAGCACTGAAAGCCGGCGATCTGCGCCACATACATGCGGTTCAGCTCGGCGACCATGGCATCATCGTCAACAATTAATACATTTATCACGCGTTCTTCCTTTCACTATCCCAGGGGAGATGGACAAAAAATTGGGTAAAAACACCGGGTTCAGACTCGACGGTGATTGTGCCACCAAGTTCGGTAAGTTGCTGGCTGGCAAGAAACAGCCCAACGCCCCGGTTATCACCTTTCGTTGAGAATCCTTTACGGAAAATGGCGTCGATATTGCCCGGCGCAATGCCCGGACCATCATCGCTCACTTCGCCAGTCAGCCAGCCATCCTGATAATGCAGCAGAATACCCACTTCGCCTTCCGGCTGATTATTCATGGCATCAAGCGCATTTTCGATAAGATTTCCCAGCACCGTCACCAGCACGGTAACTTGCTTCTCATTGGGGTTATCCGGCACCAGGCTCTCATCTGCCAGCGTCAGCGTAAAACCGCGCTCTTTCGCCCGGTTGATTTTACCTAACAGAAAACCCGCCACCACCGGGGATTTAACCCGGTGCTGAATAGCGCCAATATCGGTTTGATAATTCTGCGCGGTTTGCAGCACATACTCTTCAAGCTTGTCATAACTTTTCATGTTTAACAGGCCGAGAATAACATGCAGCTTGTTCATAAATTCGTGGGACGTGGTGCGCAACGCATCAACATAATTCACCATCCCGTCCAGCCGCTGGAGCAACTGGCTCACTTCGGTTTTATCGCGAAACGTGCTGATAGCGCCAATCACCACGCCCTGGCTGCGCACCGGCACCGTGTTGCTGAGCAACAGCAGACCGTTGCAACCGAGCTCGCGGTCATGGGTAGGTTCCCCGGTTTCCAGCACTTCGAGCAGGTCGGCGAGCAGTGGCCCGTGCCCGGCGGCACCGTCCGGTGCGTTAGTCAGCAGCATCTGCCGTGCGGCATGGTTAAGCAAGGTTACGCGCCCGTCAGCATCAACGGCAATCACCCCTTCTTTGAGCGACTGCAACATTGCCTGGCGCTGCTTGAACTGCGCCGAAATTTCGTGCGGCTCAAGGCCAAGCAGAATACGTTTCAGCACGCGCACCAGTTGCCAGGTGCCGAGTGAGCCGACCAGCGCGCTGAACAGCAGCGTCCACATCACCGCCCAGCGGCTGCGGTTGACTTGCTGATCAACTTTGCTCAACGAAATACCGACAACGACCACGCCAATTTGCTGACTGGCGTCGTTATAGACCGGCGTAAAAACGCGTAATGCCGGTGCCAGCACGCCGCGGTTCACCGCGACATTCTCTTTGCCTTTCAGCGCCGGATTAAGATCCTCGCCAATAAAGTGTTGCCCGATGATCCCGGCGTTCGGGTGCGAATAACGGATGCCGTGCATATTGGTGACGATGGCATACAGCAGATCGTTGCGGGCCGCGACCGCTTGCGTCAGCGGCTGGATCACGTTGCTGTCGGGCGGCAACAATAACCCGCGCTTGATTTCAGGCGAATCAGCCAGCGTGCGCGCAACGGCCAGCGCCGTCTCTTTTACGCCATCGCGCGTGGCATTACTGATTTGCCAGAACCACAGGGCAAAGGCCAGCAGCAACACCGAACCGATAACGCTGCATATCATGAGCGTCACGGTGGTACTGAGTTTCATAGGGCGTTTGCGTGGCTTTACCCGCTGCGCTAACTCTTTCATGCCAAACCCAATTATTCACATCAAGATAGTTATTATCACTGAAGGCGTAAAAATCTTAAAGCGCCGTTAAGCGCACATAATGTGTAGCGTAGCCGTGAAGCGTGACCTCATTCGCAGGTAAGGCAGATAAATAACCTTATAGTGAGTGTGGAACCATTCAGAAGGAGCAAGGTATGAGCAGTAAGCCAAACGGTTCACTAGTGGAACGTCGCAACCGCCGCACGACCGACATCGACCGGCTCGCCACGCTGGATATGCTGACGCTCATCAATGAGGAAGATAAACAGGTTACCGACGCGGTAAGCGCCTGTTTGCCGGAGATCGCCCGGCTGGTGGATAACGCCAGCGCGACGCTGAATCGCGCCGGCAGGGTGGTGATTATCGGCGCGGCTGCTTCCGGGCAGGCGGCGGTACAAACCGCGCAAGGGTTTGCTCCCGATACGCGTCACGGTGTTATCGGTTTGTTGGCCGGTGGCATCCATGCTAACGCGCAAGAGCGTGACGCGACGGCGGCAAATTATGAACGCGGCGTCGCCGATTTACAGGCCATCAACTTTAGCCATGACGATATGCTGGTGGCGCTGTCGGTCAGTGGTAAAACGCCGTGGACGTGCGGTGCGCTGCGTTACGCCTGGTCCCTCGGCGCGCGTATCGCGCTGGTTTGTCGGGGCCACGATAGCGAAGCCGCCCGGTTGGCGGATATCGTGCTGGCACCGGACAGCGGCGCGGAAGTGGTGAGTGGCTTTAGCGAACCGAAAGCGCGGCTTGCCCAGCAGCAAATCCTCACTATGCTGGCAACCGGTCTTGCTATCCGTACCGGGCGTGTTTACAGCAACCTGCGGGTGGATGTGCAGGCGACCAGTACGCACTGGGCAGAGCGGCAAATCACGCTGGTGATGGCGGCAACGCAGTGCTCACGCGAGCAAGCGAAAAGCGCGCTGGCAAGCTGCGACCATCACTGCCGTACGGCGATACTCATGGTGCTGACCGGCCTCGATGCCTGGCGCGCGCGCGATCTGTTAACGGAGAATAACGATCATCTGCGAATCGCCATACAGGAGGCGAAAACGCATCTTGCTGACGTCTGAATAACAAAATAAGCCCGCAGGCACTCGTCTGGCGGGCTTTTTTATTTTCAATTAATTTTCCTGGAGTTGTTTGATATTTCTCTGCTTTAAAATAAATCCCACCGAAATTAATTCCACACAAAATACGTCACTGCTTTTTTTAATTTAAAAAAGCAGATAAATAATATTTCCGCCGTTTAGCTGATTTGTGAATGATATTTTAAATTAACGTAAAAGTGAGTTAATATATGTTTTCACAAATCACACCTGCTATGTAACCTTATAATTATGCCTGCAATGAAAAAGACAATTATCTCGCTGAGCGCCGTCGCGTTACTCGTCAGTTCCGTGACCGGTGCGTATGCGGAAGAGACGCAAAAAACGGACTTCCTGCTGATTGGCGGCGGCATCATGAGCGCCTCTCTGGGCACCTGGCTGCAAGAGCTGCAGCCGGAGTGGAAACAAGTGATGGTGGAAAAACTCGATGGCGTGGCGCTCGAGTCTTCTAACGGCTGGAATAATGCCGGTACCGGTCACTCGGCAAATATGGAACTGAACTATACGCCGCAGCGTGCGGACGGCTCTATTGATGTCAGCAAAGCGCTGGAAATTAATGAGCAATTTATGATTTCCCGCCAGTTCTGGTCGGCACAGGTGAAGCGCGGTATTTTGAATAATCCGCACGCGTTTATTAATTCCACGCCGCACATGAGTTTTGTCTGGGGCGATAATGTTGATTATCTGGCAAAACGTTATGCCGCGTTGCAGCAAACGACCTTATTCCAGGGCATGAAATTCTCCACCGACCACCAACAAATTAAACAGTGGGCACCGCTGGTGATGGAAGGGCGCGACCCGAACCAGAAAGTCGCCGCCACCTGGACGCCGGTCGGCACCGATGTTAACTACGGTGAAATTACCCGTCAGCTGGTTGGCAGCCTGAAAAAAAGCAGCAACTTCTCCCTGCAAACCTCTTCCGAAGTGACCGATTTCAAACGCAATGCCGATAACTCCTGGCATGTCACCATCAAAGACGTAAACAGCGGCAACGAGCACGCCATCGATGCGAAATATGTCTTTATCGGTGCCGGTGGCGGGGCGCTGAAGCTGCTGCAAAAAACCGGCATCCCGGAAGCGGATAACTATGCAGGCTTCCCGGTTGGCGGCTCCTTCCTGATGACGGAAAACCCGGCGATCACCAGCCAGCACCTGCAAAAAGTCTATGGCCAGGCTTCCGTTGGCGCGCCGCCGATGTCCGTGCCGCACATTGATGCCCGTTATATTGATGGCAAACGCGTGGTGCTGTTTGGGCCGTTCGCGACGTTTTCCACCAAGTTCCTGAAAAACGGCTCCTTCTTCGACCTGCTGAGCACCACCACCACCAGCAACTTTATGCCGATGACCCATGTAGGGCTCGATAATTTCGACCTGGTGAAATACCTGATTGGTCAGGTGATGCTGAGTGATGAAGACCGCTTTGAAGCGCTGAAAGAGTACTATCCGCAGGCGCGTAAAGAGGACTGGAAACTGATCCAGGCCGGCCAGCGTGTACAGATCATCAAGAAAGATGAAGACAAAGGCGGCGTGCTGAAGCTGGGCACCGAAGTGGTGGTCGATCAGCAGAAAACCATCTCTGCGCTGCTTGGCGCATCGCCGGGCGCGTCGACGGCTGCGCCAATCACCCTGAATGTGCTGAAGAAGATGTTCCCGGAGCAGTTCAACTCGCCGCAGTGGCAGAGCAAAATCCGCGACATCGTGCCGAGCTACGGCCAGCAGATGAATGGAAATGTGGCGCTGACCCAGAAAGTATGGGATGACACGGCCGCCACGCTGCAACTGGCGAAACCGCCGGTGATTGAGATGAACGATCAGAAAAACGCCCCGGCTGGCAAACCGGCAGAAGCGAAAAGCGAAGCCTCTGCGCAGCACGATATGGCGCTGTAAGCAGGAAAAAGGGCGCACCGTGGTGCGCCCTTTTTCTCTCCCGGTCTGCGGCGGTTCCCGCCCAGGTTAAAACCCGTTGTTAACCCGTCACGCATTCAACTGCTGATTTGCCGTTTCTCCAGCCGCCGATAAAGGGTGCTGCGCGATATCCCCAGTTTTTTTGCGGCCAGACTCATATTGCCCTGCGCTTCGTCAATCGCACTCTGCTCATCCTTCGGCGTTAGCGCAACCACGGGCTGTCGCGTGGTGGCTATCTCGGCCGGTAAATCCGCAAGCGTAATGCAATCGCCGTCTTCCGCCAGCGCCATCAATACCCGCAACTGGCTGAGTAACTGGCGCACATTTCCCGGCCACGGGCGACCCGCCAGCGTGGCTATCACCTCGTCACTCAGGGTAAGGCCGCGGCTGGCTGCGCCCAGCTCCTGCCACAGTTTCCGGATAAACCCATCAACATTTTGCCATTCGCGCAAGGGGGGAATGCGCAGATGAAACTCCTGAATGCGGTACAGCAGATCTTCGCGGAATGTCCCGGCCTGTACCCGGGCGGCGAGATCCTGATGGGTAGCGCAAATCAGCGTGAAATTGACGTCATACACGTTATTTGCGCCAAGCGGCGTCACTTTCTTCTCCTGCAACACGCGCAGCAGGCGGGTTTGCAGCGCCAGCGGCATATCGCCAATTTCATCAAGGAATAGCACACCACCATCGGCTTCCCGGCACTTACCGATATACCCTTTCGGGCTTGCGCCCGTAAATGCGCCGGGAACATAGCCGAACAGCTCGGACTCAATCAAATGCTCCGGGAGCGCCGCGCAGTTGATAGCGACGAAATTTCCCGTCCGCCACTGGCTGCGGGCATATAACTCGCGCGCCAGATACTCTTTTCCGCTGCCGGTTTCACCGGTGACGCACAAGGCAATCCCGGCATTCACAATGCGCAGCGCTTTCTCTTTTTCCTTCGCCAGTTGATCCTTGACGAATGCTGCGCCGCGCCCGATATAGCGCCGCGCGGGTAGCGTCTGACGTGCGTAGTAGCGCCGGGTATTGCTGGCGGCGAGCGTGGTTTCGCCAGCCTGCAAACTGGCCTCCGGGAAGAGCGTTTGCAAAGCGAGTTCGCCAAAGTGCTGCGGCGTCAGCGAAAACTCATCCATCGCCAGTTTGTTGGCACCGAGCAATGTCTGATCGGCAAAAATCAGCAACAACTCCTGCGCACTGCCGAGCACCGACGGGTCGTGATGCAAACTCAGCAGCCAGCGGTCAGCGCCAAGCGCGCTGGTGGCCCACTCATGTTCTATTTGGCATACAGCGCGACGGATCAGCGCAGCGGCATCGCGGCGCGGTGCCTGGGCGGGTGTTGAGAGATCTAACACCCCGGCAATTTGTCCGTCCGGTCGAAAGACGGGGGACGCCGAGCAAAACAAACCTGCATTGCGGCTGAGATAATGTTCGCCGCCGGAGACTTCACAATGGCGCTGCAATGCCAGCGCTGTGCCTATTGCGTTGGTGCCGCGCGCGTGTTCGCCCCACAGGTTGCCGGGTGCCAGCGCATAGCGCTGCGCTTTTTGCAGAAAGTCGCGGTTGCCGTGGGTCTCCAGCACCAGACCGGTAGCGTCGGAAAGCACCATGATCGACGGATGACTGGCAAGCTGCGGGCGCAGCCGCGCCAGTAGCGGAGCGGCCAGATGGTTGACCCAACCGTTTTCCGCACGGGCATCTTTCAGCATGGATGTCGCCACCCAGGGCTGGGCGTCATCATCGCGGGTCAACCCGTAGCTGAGACTACGCTGCCAGGAGTTTTCAAGCAGGCAGGGCAACCCGGCAGGAGCGAGGGACAAGGCGCGTGGCGGCATGTGACTCTCCATTAAATGAGATGTTACATTTGTGTAGCATAACAGTGTCCCGTATGTAGCGACGTGCGACACACTTCCCGCACCCCGTAGCGCGCTTTTTTGTGTCATTTCATTCCGGCAAAAGCCCGAATTTCATTTATCCCCTTGTTTTATCAGCATAAACAAAGCTGTGTCGGAGTGTTTTCTAAGATCTGGCATAAGAACTGCTTATGTCACAGTGTCCGCCACGGTGCGCGACGCCTCACCTGTACCGATAATAAAAGAGGAACATCTTATGAAATATGTCCACCCTGGCCTTGCTGGCGCGAAAGTCTCTTTCAAACAGCGTTATGGCAACTATATTGGCGGTGAATTTGTTGACCCGGTGGAAGGGCGTTGGTTTACCAACACCTCGCCGGTCACCGGACAGGTGATTGCCGAATTCCCGCGCTCAGACGCGGCGGATATTGAGAAGGCTCTCGACGCAGCGCATGCTGCCGCCGACGCCTGGGGAAAAACCAGCGTGCAGGATCGCGCCAATGTGCTGCTGGCGATCGCTGATCGCATTGAAGCCAACCTGGAAATGCTGGCGTTAACAGAAACCTGGGATAACGGAAAACCGATCCGCGAAACCATGGGCGCGGATTTGCCGCTGGCTGTTGATCACTTCCGTTATTTCGCCGGTTGTATCCGCGCGCAGGAAGGGACTGCGGCAGAGATCGACAGCAATACGGTGGCCTACCACATCTATGAACCGCTGGGCGTGGTCGGGCAGATCATCCCGTGGAACTTCCCGCTGCTGATGGCGGCATGGAAACTGGCTCCGGCGCTGGCGGCGGGCAACTGCGTGGTGCTGAAACCGGCTGAACAGACGCCGCTTGGCATCTGCGTGTTGATGGAACTGATTGGCGATTTGTTGCCAAAAGGGGTGCTGAATGTGGTGCACGGTTTTGGTACGGAGGCCGGTGAACCGCTGGCACGCAGCAAACGCATCGAAAAAATCGCCTTTACCGGCTCTACGCCGATTGGCCGCCATATCCTCTCGTGCGCGGCGGAGAACATCATCCCCAGCACCGTTGAGCTCGGCGGAAAATCACCGAATATCTACTTTGAAGATGTGATGAACGGTGATGAAGGTTTTATTGATAAAGCGGTGGAAGGCGTGGTGCTCGGGTTCTTCAACCAGGGCGAAGTCTGCACCTGCCCGTCGCGCGTGCTGGTACAGGAGTCGATTTATCCGCAGTTTGTCGAAAAGGTCATTGCCCGCATGGAAAATATCCGCAAAGGCGACCCGTTTGACACCGACACCATGATTGGCGCGCAGGCGTCTCAAGAGCAGTACGACAAAATCCTCTCTTATATCTCGATTGCCCGCGACGAAGGCGGCGAAATCATTACCGGCGGAGCCCATGTTGAACACGGCGACGGGCTGCAAAATGGCTTCTATATCCAGCCGACGTTAATTAAAGGCCATAACGGGATGCGCTGCTTCCAGGAAGAGATTTTTGGGCCGGTGCTGGGCATCACCACCTTTAAAGATGAAGCCGAAGCGCTGCGTATCGCCAACGACACCGAGTTTGGCCTTGGCGCCGGGGTGTGGACGCTGGATATCAACCGCGCATGGCGCATGGGACGCGGCATTAAAGCGGGTCGCGTATGGACAAACTGTTACCACCTCTACCCGGCACATGCGGCGTTTGGCGGTTACAAAAACTCAGGCGTCGGGCGTGAAACCCACAAACTGGCGCTGAGCCACTATCAGCAGATCAAAAACCTGCTGGTGAGTTACAGCGGTTCGCCGCTGGGGCTGTATTAATTATCTACATCAGGATGAGGCGATAATATGCAACTGAAAACCATGAAAGCCGCAGTGGTGAAAGCCTTTGGTCAGCCGCTGGTGATTGAAGAGGTAATGGTGCCGGCGGTTGAACCGGGCAAAATCCTTGTCAAAATTGAAGCGACCGGCGTGTGTCACACGGATTTACACGCCGCTGATGGCGACTGGCCGATTAAACCGAACCCGCCGTTTATCCCGGGCCACGAAGGTGTCGGCCATGTGGTGGCGGTCGGGCCGGGTGTGAAGCATGTGAAAGAGGGCGATCGTGTCGGTGTGCCGTGGCTCTACTCGGCCTGTGGTCACTGTGAACACTGTCTTGGCGGCTGGGAAACCCTGTGCCACTCGCAGCAAAACTCCGGTTATTCGGTGAACGGTACGTTTGCCGAATATTGCCTGGCCGATGCCAGCTATGTCGGGATTTTGCCGGATAACGTCGATTTTCAGAGTATCGCGCCAATCCTCTGCGCCGGGGTGACGGTCTATAAAGGTCTGAAAATGACCGAAGCGCGCGCCGGAGAGTGGGTCGTGGTGTCGGGTATCGGCGGTCTGGGACATCTGGCGATTCAGTACGCGGTGGCGATGGGCATGAACGTGGCGGCGGTCGATATTGATGATGACAAGCTGGCGTTCGCCCGCCGTCTCGGTGCCTCGGTAGTGGTCAATGCGCGACAGGAAGATCCGGGCACGCGTTTCCATAGCGAGTTTGGCGGTGCGCACGGCGTGCTGGTAACAGCGGTATCGCCAAAAGCGTTTGAACAGGCAACAACCATGATGCGCCGTGGCGGCACCATGGTGCTTAACGGCTTACCACCGGGGAAATTCGATCTGTCGATTTTTGACATGGTGCTTGATGGCACCACGGTGCGCGGTTCGATTGTCGGCACGCGTAAAGATCTGCAGGAAGCGCTGGATTTCGCCGGGCGTAACAAAGTGCATGCGGAAATCGCCGTGGAGCCGCTGGAGAATATCAACAGCATCTTTGAGCGGATGCGCGCCGGGAAAATCACCGGCAGGATCGTGGTTGATATGTCGAAGTAACACCATAAAACGGGGCAGCGATGCCCCGTTTTGTGTTTCAGGGCAGAGAATCCGCAAAATCTGCCAGTTGCTGGTTAAAACGGGCTGGCTCTTCAAGGAACGGGGCGTGCCCCGAATGGTCAAACCACACCGCGCTAATCCGGGGATTCACGCTTCTGGCCCGCGCCAGCGACGTCTGCGGATTTACCAGCCGATCGTGTTTGCCGTAGATAAAGCGTACCGGGATTGTCGCTTTTCCCAACCCTTGCTCAAGCTCAACTTTCATCGACGGCACGGCGCGTTGCATCTCCCAGGAGGCCATCGCCGCATTGGCTTGCAGGCGCGCGAAGGTAACTGTATCAGGCTGCCGGTAGAAGCAGAGCCGCAGAAACTCGCGCTCGCCATCCAGATGGGTGGTTAAATCCGCCGAGGTCATCGTCTTATACACGTGTGGATGCGCCGGGATCTGATCGGGCGTTAATTCCACCACGGCATCGACATACAACGCGCCGGAAAGCGCCTTATCACCGGCGTCCGCCAGATAGTGACTGATCACCGCACCACCCAGCGACCAGCCGACCAGCAGTGGTTTTTTTGCATGGCTTGCGGCAATCACGGCGGCGACATCTTCTGCCCAGCGGCTTCCCTCACGGTAGGCCTCTGCCTGTGTCGGTTTTGCCGACAGACCATGGCCGCGCAAATCAAAACTGATTAAGCGAAAACGTTGCAAAGCCGGGTCCTGACGCTGTTTTTCCCAGTTCAGGTGGCTGCCTAATAACCCGTGAATAAAGATAATCGGTTTACCTTGCGGCGAGCCGGACTCTTGTATCGCCAGTTGCACACCGTCCGCCGAGGTGGCGGTGTACTGCCTGTCGCTGGCAAACAGCGAGGCGGAAAAGCTGAATAACAAAATGGCGAGGTAACGACCAGGGGATAACAGCATAAAATGTTCCTCCAGATGAATGTACGCCGCTATCCTCAACCCTGACACTGGTGTCAGAGTCAAGCCATTTACCGGGAGGAAGAGGATGTTATCAATTGGCGAACTCGCCCGACAAACGGGCATCAGCGTGCGCGCCATTCGCCATTACGATCGCCACGGTCTGCTGTGCAGCACGCGTGCCTGCAACGGTTATCGCTACTTTCCGCCGCAGGCGCTCGGGCAGGTGAGGCAAATCCAGCAGTTAATCGCCACAGGTTTTAGCATTGCTGAAATTGCCGCTTTTCCTGCCTGCATGCGCAATGAAGAAGGGGCGAGGATGTGCCCGCAAACGCGCGCGTTGCAGCGTGAACGGCTGGCGACGATTGAGGCGCAAATCGCTACCCTTGAACGCCGCCGCGCGCAGCTGGCTGCCGCGTTGGCCGAGACAGAACAAAAAACGACGCCCTGAGGCGTCGTCGTAGAGTGAAGGCGTGTCGCCCGTTACAAACCGCGCTGAGCCATACGTACAGCCAGCTCAACCAGACGATTCGAGAACCCCCACTCGTTGTCATACCAGGCGAGGATTTTCACCAGATTGCCGCCAATCACCAGGGTTGATAAACCGTCGATGATGGATGAGCGCGGATCGCCCTGGTAATCGCTGGAAACCAGCGGTTCATCGCTGTAACCGAGAATACCCTGCAGCGGGCCTGCGCTGGCGGCTTCGCGGAATGCGGCATTCACCTCTTCAGCCGTCACATCACGCTTCAGTGTTACCGTCAGGTCAACAATCGACACCACCGGAACCGGTACGCGCAGGGAGTAACCGGTCAGCCGCCCGTCGAGTTCCGGTATCACTTTGCCGAGCGCTTTCGCCGCACCGCTGGAGTAAGGCACAATCGACAGCGCCGCGGCACGCGCACCGCGCAGATCTTTTTCCGGCTGGTCATGCAGCGCCTGGCTGTTGGTGTAGGCATGGGTGGTATTCATCAGGCCATGCTCGATGCCGAAACGTTGATGCAACACCTGCGCGGCAGGGGCGAGGCCGTTGGTGGTACAACTGCCGTTGCTGACCACGAAATGGCGCTGCGGATCGTATTCACGGTCATTGACGCCCAACACGATGGTTAAATCATCATTTTTTCCGGGCGCGGAGATAATCACCCGTTTTGCACCGCCGCGGCTGATATGCACTTCGGCTTTGTCGCGTTCGGTGAAGAAACCGGTGGCTTCAATCACCACTTCCACGCCAACGTCACGCCACGGAATGTTGCCCGGATCGCGTTCGCTGAACACGCGCACCGCTTTGCCATCGACGAACAACTGGCCTTCACCCGCTTCTACCGGAACGGGCAGGGTGCCGAGCAAAGAATCATGTTTCAGCAGATGGGCGAGGGTTTTGCTGTCCGTCAGATCGTTAATCGCCACGATCTGAATCTCTGCGTTGCCCAGCGCCGCGCGTAACACGTTGCGTCCAATTCTGCCAAAACCATTAATGCCGACCTTAACCATAATTGACTCCTTCCTGTGCGGTAACTAACTGCAGTTACTGTAGGCCGGTCGCGGTTTGGCGTAAACGACAAAAAAGGATCACTTTACGCCAATTTGCGGCAGTGGAAGCGCTGGCGGTAATCGCCTGGTGTGAGGTGTAACTGGCGTTCAAAAATGCGCCGCAGATTGATGCTGCTGCCAAAACCGGTGGCGGCGGCTATCTGCTCCAGGGTTTCACTGGTTTGTTCCAGTCGGTTACGTGCGGCGGCAAGGCGCGCTTCGGCGACATAGCGCGCGGGTGGAACGCCGCTTTCACGGGTAAAGACGCGGGTGAAATTGCGCGGGCTCATCGCAACTTGTGCCGCAAGACGTTCAACGGATAAATCCTCAGCCAGGTTGGCCAGGATCCAGTTTTGCAGCTCGCTGATGGGCCCGACGCCGCTGGCCTGCTGTAATTGATAGCGGCTGAACTGCAACTGCCCGCCGGGGCGGCGCAGGTACATCACCATGTTTTGCGCGATATCCAGCGCGAGAGAGAAGCCGTAGTCATCCTCGACCAGCGCCAGCGTGAGATCGAAGCCGGAACTGACGCCGCCGGAGGTCCAGACTGGCCCGTCCTGAATATAGAGCGGGCCGCCTTCAACGGTGACTGCGGGGTACTCTTTCTGCATGGTTTCCAGTAACCGCCAGTGGGTGGTTGCGCGTCGCCCGTTGAGCAACCCACTTTGTGCCAGTAGCATCGCGCCGCCGCAAATAGAAACGACCCGGCGCGCGTGCGGCGCGGCAAGACGCAGCCAGTCCACCACGGCCGTGCCTTCCTCGGCATCGGTACCGCGTCCGGTTATCATAATGGTATCCCACGGCTGGCGCGGATCGATATCCGGCAGGCGGTGATCTGCCAGCAGGTTCAGCCCGGACTGGCCGTGGATCACCTGGTGAGGTTGGGGGGTGGCAACGGTAACGCGATAGCGCGGCTGCGCGGTCTCATTCGGGTGCAGCTGGTTGGCCTGCATCAGAATGTCGGCAATACCGGCGGCTTCAAACAGCATGCCGCCATCAGGAACAATAATCAGGAATGTTTTCATGTCCTGAAAAGTACGCTAATTACTTTTTAAGTCAAGCCCGTTCGGAAGATGACGGACGAAGGGGCAATAAAAAACCCGGAGCCTCCGCTCCGGGCAAATCTAACAAGACACAAAGGGTTATGGAATAACGCGCGCTGCGGGCGTTACTCACTGGCCTGTTTACGATTAGCCATCGTCGTGACCAGATATTCCTGCACGGGGTCGAGAGAAAGTTCGGGTTGCGGCAGTTCAGCCTCATCATGGTTGCTGGCGGGTTGCCCGGCAACAAAGGGTTTTTGTTGTCGGGCGCGTTCGAACTCGCTCAACACCTGCCAGCCAAGATCGTCACTGGTACGGTTGTTCATTAACACATTCCTTACGCGTTTCAGCTTTGGCAGCATCGTCGTCTCTCCATTAACAGTTAACGCAGGTTATTTTTTCGCCTCAACGCCAGGTGCGCTGGAGCGGTCAAGGAATTGAGTTGTCACTTCCGGAACGTGCTGGAGCATCCACTCTGCCATTTCAATCTCTTGCGCCACAATTTTTTGCAGCACCTGCACGCCGTTAACATCACCCAATTCTTCAGCCGTTCTAATCAATGAGGTGTAGCAAGCAATTTCAAATTGCTCAAAGACATAGCCACCTATTGCGCCTTTAACCACCTCATCGGAATTAAAGACACCGCCAACGGCCTGACCCATCGCCGCCATTTTACCCATGGTATCTTTCAGGACCGATCGCGATATTCCGCATTGATCAATAAGCCCTTCAAGTAACACTATTTGTTCGCGGGTTTCGGCTAAATGACTTTCAATTTTACTTTTTAATACAGGATAATTGTCGATGCGTTTAGCCATCGCCTCCAGCATCGACTCTGCCTGTTTTTCCATCCCATGTGCGTCACGTAGCCAGTCGTGATAATTCTCTTCGCGTGTCATACGTTTACCTCAGGTGGAATTAACTTAATGACTTTTATTCTACTTCCGCTTTGGAATTAATTTTGCTGGTCGCAATTTTAGTAAGCAGATTGTCGGTGGTTTTTTCCTCTTCCAGCGTTTGCGCCAGAAGTGTTTTCGCTTTTTTATAGCCTAATTGATCGGCAAGGGTGCAGAGCGTGCCGTAAGAGGCAATTTCATAATGTTCAACTTTTTGCGCAGCGGCAATTAAAGCAGCGTCACGAATGGTGCCTTTTTCTGTGCTTTCAATAACCTCGTCTGCTTCTTCAACCAGACCTTCCATCGCATGGCACTTCATGCGTTTTAACTTGAGGCCGCTTTCGGCTTCAAGCAGCTGATCGATGCGCTCTATCTGGCCTTGGGTCTCTTCCATGTGTTGTTTGAACGCTTGTACCAGTTCGGTGGTAGAGGCTTCGCGTGCCAGTTTGGCTAACGCGCGAGCAAGTTGTTTTTCGGCGCTGTAAATATCCGACAAGCCATGAATAAATAAATCGTTTAGCGTATTAATCTGCATAATTAAAGACCTTTAATTCCAGGGTTAAAAATAGCGAGCCGTTGCCGGCTCGCCAGTAATGCAATAAATATATTGGTGCGGTAAAAAATTAAATCAGAAATTAATCCCCTGATTTACGGCCGCCGCTGTGGCTATTCTGGCCGCCTTTTTTACCTGCTTCGGAAGCGCGCTGTGGATCATTTTTGAAATTACCACCGCTGTGTTGACCGCCTTTGCGGCCCGCTTCGGACGCTTTTTCACGATCTTCGGCGAAATTACCTGAGCCGCCACGATGTTCAGCCATAATATTTCTCCTGTTTCGTTGTTAAATATATGAACATGAATATTCAATAACATGTTCTCCGCGTTCAGGGATTAAAGTTAGTCGCTGTGAAAAAATAGTCAAACGTGAAAATTCCTACGTTAAAAAATACTCCTTAAGGTGTGGATGTCGCTTATTTAAACAAAGCGGCATTGAGGATGTATCTTTAAAATAAGTCACTTAGCAAAAAGTAGATAGAAAACGAATATTACCTCTCGTTATTACCTACCTTTTTTCATGTGGTTTCTGGCATGAAAATGGCATTTATTGACATAAATTTACATTTGGCTTTGGTGAAACATCATTAATGCTAATGATTTTAAGAGAAGTCTTAAACAGGGATACAGAATGCCAGTTACCGTTTGGCTCGTCGTTAATGCGGCAACTACTTTTAAACTTCATAACCGATACGTCACCCTGAACAGGAACGACTTTTTGCCAGTTCACTGAACTGTCGAACCGGGGAGTGCGCGTACAGCCTTTTTTGGTGAGGAAGCAAGATGAGCCTGCAAAAATGTACCGTCCTGTACGACGGTAGGGTGCTGGTTGGCCCGGAAAATGTCCCGCTGATCGATTTTCTTGAAACCTGCAATATCACGTTACCCCACGTTTGCTACCACCCGGCGCTCGATCCGCTACAGACCTGCGATGTGTGCTGGGTCGAACAGGAGGGGAAGCTGGTGCGCGGTTGTACGCTGCGAAGCAAAGAAGGGCTGGTAATTAACTCGCTGGACACCCAGGCACGCGCGGCGCGCGAAGAAGGCATGGATCGCCTGCTGGCTAAACATGAACTTTATTGTACCGTGTGCGAACACAACACCGGCGACTGTACCTTGCATAACACCATGGTGGATATGCATATTCCCATTCAGCGCTACCCGTACACGCGCAAGCCGTATGTCAAAGATCACTCCAACCCGTTTTACACCTACGACCCGGATCAATGCATTCTGTGCGGGCGCTGCGTGGACGCGTGCCAGAATGTGGAAGTCAACGAAACGCTGAGCATTGATTACACCATGGAGCACCCGCGCGTGCTGTGGGACGGGGGAAATCAGATTGCCGGTTCGAGCTGCGTTAGCTGTGGGCACTGCGTGACGGTCTGCCCGTGTAATGCGCTACTGGAAAAAAGCATGCAGCCGGATGCCGGGCCTTTTACATCGATGCGCCAGTCGCTCAAACGGCCGCTGATTGATGTGATTAAAGTGCTGGAAAATTCTACCGGTGCTGAAATTATCTCCGGTATTTCGGTGATGGATACCGCATTACGCCAGCAGGAGATCAAACGCACCAAAACCGTCTGCACCTATTGCGGCGTAGGATGCAGCTTTGAAATGTGGACCCGCGACCGCCAGCTTCTGAAAGTGCAGCCCGTCGTTGATGCACCGGTGAATGGCATCTCCACTTGTGTTAAAGGCAAATTCGCGTGGGACTTCATTAACAGCCCGCAGCGCCTGACCACGCCGTTGATTCGTGAAAATGACCGTTTCCGCCCGGCAAGCTGGGAAGAAGCGTTAACCCTTGTCGCCAGCCGCTTATTACAGACCCGTGACCAGTACGGCCCGGACAGCATTGGTTTTATCGGTTCCAGCAAAGGCAGTAATGAGGAAGCCTATCTGACGCAGAAAATTGCCCGCGCGATTATTGGCACCAACAGCGTGGATAACTCATCGCGCTATTGCCAGAATCCGGCCACGGAAGGGCTGTTTCGTACGGTGGGCTATGGCGGCGATGCCGGGACGATTGACGATCTGCAACAGGCTGAGCTGGTGATCATTGTTGGCAGCAACACGGCGGAAAACCATCCGGTGATCGCCTCACGCCTGAAAGCCGCAAAAAAACACCGCCAGCAACAGTGGCTGGTGGTCGACCCAAGACGCCATGAAATGGCCGAACGCGCCGACCTGCATTTACGCATTCATCCCGGCACCGATCTGGTATGGGCATCGGCGATGGCGCGTTACATGTTTGATCACGGTTATGAGGATAAAACGTTCCTCGCTGAACGTGTCAACCCGGTTGACGACTATCGCCAGTCGCTGGCGCCTTTTACGCTGGATTACGCCGCGCAAATCACCGGCATCCAGCAAGAGACGCTGCGCGAAGCGGCAGAGTTGATCGGCAAGGCGGGTAGCGTCTGCATTATGTGGGCGATGGGCATCACGCAGCACAGTCACGGCGCAGACACCAGCACCGCGTTATCCAACCTGTTGCTGGTGACCGGCAACTATGGCAGACCCGGCACCGGCGGCTACCCGATGCGCGGACATAACAATGTGCAGGGTGCCAGCGACTTTGGCTGCCTGAAAAACTTCTACCCCGGTTATGAATCGGTCAGCGATCCACAGATCCGCGAAAAATGGGCCAGAGCCTGGGGCGTACCGGCTGAGCGCCTGTCGCTCAAGGTCGGCCAGGATAACTTTATGATGGTCGAACTGGCACGCCAAGATGCGATCCGCGCCATGTATGTCATTGGCGAGGAAACCGCCTTTTCCGATGCGGATGCGGAAAATGTCCATCAGGGCTTTACCAATCTCGATTTTCTGGTGGTGCAGGATCTATTTCTGAGCCGTACGGCGCAGTTTGCCGATGTGGTGTTGCCTGGCTGCCCGAGCGTGGAAAAAGAGGGTTCATTTGTGAACACAGAGCGGCGAATTCAGCGCTTTTATCCGGTTATGGAGCCGCTCGGCGACAGCCGTCCTGACTGGTGGATCCTTACGCAACTGGCGGCGCGTATGGGCCATGACTGGGGCTATCAACATCCGCAGGAGATCATGGCGGAAGTGGCGGGCATTGCTGAAAGCTTTGCCGGAGTGAGCTATTCACGTCTCGAGGGCTGGAAATCGCAAATCTGGCCGGTCAACGCCGATGGCAGCAGCACGCCGCTGCTCTATACCGAACGCTTTAAATCCCCCGACGGGCGCGCCACGCTTTATCCGCTGAGCTGGCAACCGCCCGCTGAAGAGGCCGATGCCGAATATGATTTGTTGCTCAACAATGGCCGGATGCTGGAGCATTTCCAGTCCACCAACCAGACCGGGCAGGGCGGGCGCACAACCAGCCTTTCGCCGGACTGGTTTGTGGAAATCAGCCCGCAGCTGGCGAGCGCGCGCAGCCTGCAGGAGGGGGACTGGGTAAAACTTATCTCCCGGCGCGGAGAAGTTGAGGTGCCGGTGGTGGTGACCGATCGCGTTCAGGGGAAGGTGCTGTTTATCTCCATTCATCAGGGTAAAGATGGCATTAACCAACTCACTGGCGAACACCACGATCCGTCGGTCAATACGCCTGCCTACAAAGAGCTGGCTGTGCGCCTGGAAACGCTGGATCGCCCGCCGTTGCCCGACCCGCTACCGAAGTACAATTTCCGCCACGGTAAACGCACCCCGATTGACAAGGTGCCAGTAGAAGCGAAATGGCGGCGCGAAGATTACCGCGAACCGCCCGCAACCGAACCTCACCCGGAGAAATTCTGATGGCAAAAGCGATTGATTATCAGCCGGAACCGGCAAAAATTGGCCCCGATGCCCATGAAGAGCTGACGCGGCTGCTGGAGTCGCTGCATCAGCATGGCGTGCTGCGCCTGGCGAATGATTTGGTAGGTGCCAATCAGGAGATCGCGCAGGTGCTGGTTAAAGGCTTACAGCGCGAAGGCACGCTCAATGCGATACAGAATATCTCAGTGCTGCTGCTCGCGCTCTCCAGCATCCCGCCAGAGAGAATGTACAAACTGGCCTTTGGCCTGCGCGATATGGTCGATGCGCTAAGCCAGCCTGGCGACGCGGGTGAGCATAACGCTCCGGGTCTGCAGGGGGCGTGGAAGATGCTGCAGGACGAGGAGCTGTGGCATGCCCTGCAACCGCTGCTCAGTGGGATGAAAGCCTTCGCGCGGCGCATGGAGGAGCCGGTTGATAAGCCGATCTCCGCGTGGAGCGGTAAACCCAGCGACGCATAATGAACGAGGAAACCGCGCTGTTGCTGGCTCGCGGCCAGTTTGCTTTTACCATCGGCTTTCATATTGTGCTGGCGGCCTTTTCCATTGGCCTGGCGCATTTTTTGATGTTCCTTGAGGCGATGTGGCTCTGGCGCAGGCAGACGCTCTGGCTGTCGCTGTGGCGCTACTGGAGCAAAATTTTTGCGCTTAACGTGGCGGTGGGCGTGGTCACCGGCGTGGTGATGGAGTTCGCCTTCGGCACAAACTGGAGCGGGCTTGCCAGCCGCGCGGGGGCAGTGCTTGGCCCGATGATGTACATGGAAGTGCTGGTCGCTTTCTTCCTTGAAGCGGGGTTTATGGGGGTGGTGCTTTTCGGCATGGGCAAAGTCCGGCCGTGGGTACATTTTATGGCGACCTGCATTGTGGCGCTTGGTTCGCTGTTCAGCGCGTTCTGGATCCTTGCCGCCAACTCATGGATGCAAACGCCGGATGGCTTCGCCGTGGCGGCCGATGGGCGCTTTGTGCCGGTCGACTGGTGGGCGGCAATCATCAACCCGTCATTTCCCTGGCGCATGGCGCATATGGTGGTGGCGGCCATGTTAGGCACCGCGTGCCTGGTGGCGGCTTGCGGGGCGTGGCATCTGCTGCGCGAGGCGCGACATCCGGCGGCGCGGCAGATGTTCTCGCTGGGCCTGTGGATGCTGGTGATCATGGCACCGGTACAGATCGTGCTTGGCGATCTGCATGGCGAGAACACGCGAGACCATCAGCCGATAAAACTGGCGGCGATGGAAGGCGCGTGGGATCCACCGCCGCCGGGTGAAGGCGAGCCGCTGCGGTTGTTCGCACTACCGGATATGCAACAGCGCCGCAATCTGTATGAAATCGCCATTCCCGATATCGGTTCACTCTACTTGCGCCACAATCTTGAAGGACGCATTCATACGCTCAACCAGTACCCGGCGGAAGCGTTGCCGTGGGTGCCGGTGGTGTTCTGGTCGTTTCGCGTGATGGTCGGGCTTGGTCTCGCCATGGCGGCGGCGGGTATTGCCGGGCTGATAGTGCGTCTGCGGAGGCGTTTGTGGCACGCACGCTGGTTACAGCGCGTCATGGTGCTGCTGGCACCCGCCGGGTTTATCGCCATGCTCGCGGGCTGGCTGGTTACGGAGGCGGGGCGTCAGCCGTGGACGGTCTACGGCTTGCTGCGTACATCGCACAGTGTTGCGCCGGTTTCAGCGGAACTGGTGTTGGGCTCATTGCTGGTCACCGTGGCGGTTTATATTGCGCTTTTTGCGCTGGGACTGTGGTTTTTGCTTAAGCTGATGTCGCGCTTACCCACCAGGCATGAAAAAGGTGCCATGCCCGAGGTGGCCGAACGCAGCGGGAAGGGGACGTGATATGCCGGATATTTTAGGTTTGCCCTGGCTTGATGCGCTTTGTGCCGCGGCGCTGGCGCTCAGTTTGCTGATCTATGTTCTGCTTGATGGCACGGATTTGGGCACCGGCATCCTGTGCGCGTTTCAGCGCAGCCCTGAATCGCGCCATATTATCAATCTCTCTTTACTGCCGGTCTGGGATGGCAACGAAACCTGGCTGGTACTTGCGGTGGGCGGCTTGCTGGGACTTTTCCCGCTGGCGTACGGCATTATCCTCAGCGCGCTCTATATCCCGGTGTTTGTGATGTTGCTGGCGCTGGTGATGCGCGGAATGGCGATTGAGTATCGCCACTATGCGCCACGGCTGTTTGACTCGATGCTGATCGCCGGTTCACTGCTGGCCGCGCTGGCGCAAGGGATTATTGTGGGCGCGCTGCTACAGGGAATTTCCACCGATGGGCGCCAGTTTACCGGTAGCGGTTTCGAGTGGCTGCGTCCTTTTCCGCTCTATTGCGGCCTGGCGCTGGTGTGCGGATATAGCCTGATGGGGGCGGGGTGGATAATCTGGCGCTGCACCGGCGAGCTGGAAATGTGGGGACGACGAGTGATGCCGTGGCTCGCCATTGTTACCGGGTTGCTGCTGGCGGGTTTGCTGGTGTGGAGTGCGCAGTTACACGAAACCTGGCGTCAGCATCTGTTTAACCCCTGGCTGTGGTTGCCCCTGTCGCTGGTGGCTGCACTGGCCGTCGCGTTGTTAGCGCTGGGGCTGATATTGCGGCGCATATTTCTCCCGCTGGCGGCGGTGCAGGTGATGGTGAGTTGTGCTTTTTGTGCGCTGGTGTTTACGCTTTTTCCGTGGATTGTGCCGCCTGTTCTCAGCATTACGCAAACCGCCGCGCCACCGGCCACGCAGCGATTTCTGCTGCTGACATTTGCCTTACTGGTGCCGGTAACGTTGCTGTATAACAGCTGGGTTTTTCGCATCTTCAGTGGAAAAATTGCGGGTTAGTTCGGCAAAACAGGCTATAAAGTAAAGGCGAGATTTACTGTAAGCAACAGCATGCGCGGAGACTTATCCATGGCTATAGCAAAAGCTTATAACTTAAAGCAGGCATATCAAATGATTAGCTCAGGAAAGCATCAGGAAGTTGAGCTGGCATTTGATGTCGATGCGGATACTTTTTTTATGCTCTCGTCAAACTACGGCAACAGCGGGGCGAAGATTGCCCGTCACGATAACCATTTTGTGCTCAGGCTGGAGAAAGAAGCCGCTTCAGGTTGAACACACGCGGGTACCATGTTTCACCAGTGGCTCAGGAGTGCATGCGACGGGCGGATGATTCGCAACCGACGTCGTGTCATCTCTGCGTTATATTGATCCCTTTTAATAGCCGCGAGCCCTGCCACTGATTCTGTTCTTTCCGGCTTGCGGCTTCATTTGTTGTTACCCAGATTTCGTGGCGGCGCATTTTGCCGCCACGCTCAAACTCGTTATCAATCCAATCATTCCCGGCATTACGCCGGGTTTTTTTTCTCTGTGCGCAGCCCATTCGCCAGCAAAATAAACGCGTCGATGACGTTGGGTAAGGTCTGTTGCGGGTTATCACTGGCCGCAACCCATAGCGCGGCATTCAGCGCTGCGCCGTTGAGCAAACGCGCGGCGGATTCCACATCCACCGCTTTCATCTCGCCATTTGCCACCATGTTGGCGACGGCAACACGGGTTGCCTGCAGGCAGGCATTCTGGCTTGGCCAGCGCGAAGGATCGCCAAGAAACGCCGGGCCATCGAGCAACACAATGCGCTGGATTTCAGGATCGAGCGCCATCTCGATATAGGCGACACCTTCAGCCAGCAACGCATCCCAGGCATTATCGGTGGCTTGCGCCTGCATTTTTGCGCGCTGTGCCATTTCGCCATCGACCTGCGCCACCACGGCGGCAAGTAAGCCCTGTTTATCGCCAAAGTTGTGGTACAGCGCACCGCGCGTTAAGCCGACGCTGGCGGTCAATTCATCCATCGATGCCGCTGCAAACCCTTTTTCGGCAAATGCCTTGCGGGCAGCGGCGATAAGTTTGGCGCGGTTCTCTTCCATGGTTTGGGCGCGACGTTTAACGACCATACTGACTCCATTTTAAATACATCGCGTATGTGAATTGACATACGCAGTGTATGTGGATTAACTTCATATACGAAGTGTATCTTAAATTCAGCCATAAAAGGTAACCCAATGATCCCTCGCGAACCCGTTTTTCCCGCTCATCGCCATGCGTTGTATGAACAACATGGTTACTCCGCCGCAATACGCTCCGGCGATCTGCTGTTTGTGTCCGGACAGGTTGGCAGCCGCGCCGATGGCAGCCCGGAGCCCGATTTCGCCGCGCAGGTGCGCCTGGCGTTCGATAATTTGCAGGCCACGCTCGCGGCGGCGGGGTGTACTTTTGATGATCTGATTGATGTCACCACCTTTCATACGGACCCGGAAAATCAGTTCGCCACCATCATGGAGGTCAAACAGGCGATTTTCCCGCAACCGCCGTACCCCAACTGGACAGCCGTGGGCGTGAACTGGCTGGCGGGTTTTGATTTCGAAATTAAGGTGATTGCGCGCATTCCCGAACGCGCGGCATAAAAAAAGCCTGCGACTACGGTCGCAGGCTTGCAGATAAAGTGGGGGATTACAGCAGGTCGAAGCGATCGAGATTCATCACTTTTGTCCAGGCGGCAACAAAGTCGGTGACGAATTTCTGTTTGCCGTCGGCGCTGGCGTAAACTTCGGCCAGCGCACGCAGCACCGAGTTGGAGCCAAACACCAGGTCGGCGCGAGTGGCGGTGTATTTCACCTCACCGCTCTTGCGGTCGCGGCCTTCAAACAGCTCTGATTTCTCGTCGGTGGCTTTCCATGCGGTGCGCATATCCAGCAGGTTAACGAAGAAATCGGTGCTCAGCACACCCGGCTGGTCGGTAAAGACGCCGTGCTTGCTGCCGTCATAGTTCGCGCCCAGCACGCGCAGGCCGCCGACCAGCACGGTCATTTCCGGGGCGGTGAGCGTCAGTTGCTGCGCTTTATCAATCAGCAACGTTTCGGTGCTGATGCCATCCCACACGCGGCGATAATTGCGGAAACCATCGGCCAGCGGCTCCATCAGTGCGAAAGAGTCCACATCCGTTTGATCCTGACGCGCATCGACACGCCCCGGCGTAAACGGCACATTGACCTGCACACCGGCTGCTGCCGCGGCTTTCTCAACGCCAACCACGCCCGCCAGCACAATCACATCCGCCAGTGAGGCTTTCGCCAGCGTTTTCTGAATGCTTTGCAACGCGGGCAGGGCTTTCGCGGCGATGGCGTTCACTTCCCAGCCGTTTTGCGGTGCCAGTGCCAGGCGCGCGCCGTTCGCGCCGCCACGTTTATCGCCGCCACGGAAGGTGGAGGCAGACGCCCAGGCGACCGAAATCAGTTCGCTTACCGATAAGCCGGATTCGGCAATCGCCGCTTTCAGGTTAGCGATATCCGCGCCATTCGGCTGATGCACTGCCGCTGGCAGCGGGTCCTGCCAAATCAGATCTTCTTTTGGCACTTCCGGGCCGATGTAGCGTGATTTCGGCCCCATATCGCGGTGGGTCAGTTTAAACCATGCGCGGGCAAAGGCTTCATTAAACGCTTGCGGATCGTTGAGGAAACGGCGCGAGATCTTTTCAAATTCCGGGTCGAAACGCAGCGTCAAATCGGTCACCAGCATGGTGGGTTTGCGTTTTTTCTCCGGGTCAAACGGATCAGGGATAACTTCCGGCGCGTCTTTGGCTTCAAACTGTATAGCACCTGCCGGGCTGCGGGTTTGCACCCACTCATATTTGAACAGGTTTTCGAAAAAGTAGTTGCTCCACTGGGTCGGCGTTTGCGTCCAGGCCACTTCCAGACCGGATGTGATGGCATCTGCGCCTGCGCCACTACCGTAGCTGCTCATCCAGCCCAGCCCCTGCGCTTCCAGCGGCGCGGCTTCCGGCTCTGGCCCGACATGGTTATCCGGCGTGGAGGCTCCGTGGGTTTTGCCCAGTGTATGACCACCGGCGATCAGCGCGACGGTCTCTTCATCGTTCATGCCCATATTGCCGAAGGTGGCGCGAATGGCA
Source organism: Kosakonia pseudosacchari (assembly GCF_015167415.1). NCBI lineage: Bacteria > Pseudomonadati > Pseudomonadota > Gammaproteobacteria > Enterobacterales > Enterobacteriaceae > Kosakonia > Kosakonia pseudosacchari. The sequence goes on along the minus strand of NZ_CP063425.1, from coordinate 2,737,575 downwards.
GAGGCGGCGGAAACCGGCTCGCCGCTGGCGTTCGGGCCTTCCGGGTTAACGTAAATCAACCCCATTTCGGTGGCACCAATGGCGGCCTGCGCCAGGCTTTCCGGGTGGCGGTGGCTTAACCACTCTTTTTCATTACCCCAGTCGACATCCATATCCGGTTCCCAGACATCTTCACGCCCGGCACCAAAACCGAAAGTGCGGAAACCGGCATTTTCCAGCGCCACGTTGCCCGCCAGAATAATCAGATCGCCCCAGGAGATTTGTTGACCATATTTTTGTTTCACCGGCCACAGCAGACGACGCGCTTTATCAAGACTGACGTTATCCGGCCACGAGTTGAGCGGTGCGAAGCGCTGCTGGCCGCGACCCGACCCCCCACGACCATCGACGGTGCGATAGGTGCCTGCGCTGTGCCAGGCCATGCGAATAAACAGACCGATATAGCTGCCCCAGTCTGCTGGCCACCACTCCTGAGAGTCGGTCAGCACACTGCGGATGTCGGCTTTCAGGGCGGAGTAATCGAGCTTTTTAAACTCTTCGCGGTAGTTAAAATTTTCACCCAGCGGGTTAGAACGGTTGGAGTGTTGGTTTAGCAAATCTACGCGCAACTGGTTAGGCCACCAGTCGCGGTTACTGGTTACCGGGCCTGCACTTTTTTCATTGCTTTTGTTATGAAAGGGGCATTTCTCGACGGATGACGAGAGGGATTGATCGTCTGACGTGCTCATATCGGGCTCCATTTGCTTGTGTTCTGTCGTTACGATATACACTGCTTCCTGATAAAGGTATTTGAATGAATCTACAGATTTGATAGTTAATACCTTTCTATAAAATGGTAAAAACTTGACGCAAATCGCTTAACTGCGCTACCCACTCCTAAACCTTAGCAATTCCACCACTGCCGTTACGGTTTTTTTCAGGGCGTAGCGCATTTTTTGTGACGGCAAAAGCAAGTGGAGCAGGCGCGGCCTGCAAGCGTATGCAACAGAGGTTTGTATTTTCCCGGCGAAATTAAACGTCCACGGTTGGTCGAAATATATCCATAACCGTGTGCGAAATACTGTTTCGCTGTGTTATCGGTGCCCTGTTAATTTAATCAACCGAAAAGGCAGAGCGAATAAATACGCAATGTCATCAGTGCATTTCGCGGCGTTTGCTCAATGAAAAATAAATGACGATAACGCATTTGCTTGCCGTCGTGGGACCGGCGTTGCGGATAGTCTTATCTGCAGAGAGATATTTTTTCTTTTCTACCGTTTCGCTAATAATGACGTGACTGCACATTATTACGATATAACTGGCCGAATACGCAGCATACGCTAACCTGATTATTCCACCTGACTTTAAGGAAAAAGATCAATGCGTCTGGCTTTACCTCTTATTATTCCTCTGCTGCTCGTTGGCTGTGGTGCCAATAATAGTGCGCCGCAAACGGCCATACCTGGCGAGAAAACCTCCGCAAAAATGAAAACCCTCGAAACAGGCGCGGCGCTGATACAATCTCGCCCGCCGATTGAGGCAATAAGCGCCTACCTTGATGGCTTTCATTTTTATAACGGCGATCGGCAAGGACAAATGGAAGCCCATCATTATGTCACCGTGTTAAATAATGATGTCATGCAGGCGGTGATTTATGACGGAAATACCGCAAATGCACGGCTGATGGGCGTGGAATACATCATCAGTGAACGACTTTTCAAAACACTCCCGCCGGAGGAGAAAAAACTCTGGCATAGCCACCGTTATGAAGTGAAATCCGGCTCGCTTATTGCGCCGGGTTTACCGGCCGTCGCTGAAAAAGCCTTGATGAGCAATATCGTGAATACCTACGGCAAGACCTGGCATACCTGGCACACTGAGCGTGACCAGACGCTGCCGCTGGGCGTACCTGCGTTAATGATGGGATTTACCCAGGATGGACAACTCGATCCGGCGCTGCTTGCCGATCGCGATCGCCGTTTCGGCGTCAACACGTCGGCTATCAGGCAGCAGCGTAAAGATCTGCCTGCGCACCCGGTGGCGCAGGGTGCGGATGCCTGGGAACAGGGACAGGTGATTCAAATCAAACCCGTTACGCTCCCGGAAGATACACATGCCCATAAATAACGCCCGCGGAGGGGAAACGTGATTATTCACCATCTTAATTGCGGCTGTATGTGCCCACTCGGCGGCGCGTTGTATGACGGTTTCAGTAAAGGAGTGCATGCGCATCTGGCGTGTCACTGCCTGCTGCTGGAAACACAACGCCACGGCCTGGTGCTGGTGGACACCGGGTTCGGCACCACCGATATGCGCCAGCCCCGGCGAAATATTCCGGCCTTTTTTCGCCTGTTGAACAACATTCAGCGCCGGGAAAGCTTAACGGCGCTGGCACAGGTGAAGGCGCTGGGGTTTCAGGCTGAAGATGTGCGGCACATTGTGTTAACCCATCTGGATTTTGACCACGCAGGCGGCCTGACCGATTTCCCGCAGGCGCAGATCCATCTCTTACAGCGCGAAATCGACACCGCACAGCAGCGGCACAGCTGGCTGACACGTGAGCGTTATCGACCCGGCCAGTGGCAGGCCGTTTCGGGCTGGCAGGGATATGCCGCCGAAGGCGAACAATGGTTCGGCTTTGATGCCGTGACGGCGCTGCGTGGGCTGCCGCCGGAGATTTTGCTTATCCCGCTGGCCGGCCACACGCTGGGCCACGCCGGGGTGGCCATTCAACATTCAGATGGCTGGTTACTGCACGGAGGTGATGCATGGTTTTACCGGGGGGAAATTGGTCTGCCGGAACGCCACTGCACGCCGGGGCTGCGTTTTTATCAATGGATGATGGCGATGGATAACGGTGCCAGAAGGGTCAACCAGCAACGTCTGCGCGAACTGGCGCTAACACAGGGTAAGGAAGTGCGGCTGTTTTGTAGCCACGATGCGCAGGAACTGCGCGCCTTACAAGAGGGATAAAAAAAGCATCTGCAAGGCAGATGCTTTCGGGAGGCTTATTTCGGTTGCGGTTCACCGTGGCCGAGTTCGGCACCGGTGAGCGGATCAACGCCCGGATCGGATTTGGTGCGTTCTGCCATCGCTTTTACCAGCGCCAGTTGTTCCGGGCTGAGCGTGGTGGTGGCGGAACCATCACCGCCGTCGACCGCCGGTTGTGGATCGGCGACATACTCAAAGTTTTCATCGCTGTTCCAGCTACCACGCGGATCGTCACCTTCCGACATGTTGTAATAGACGTTGGTGTACTGTTCGATTGGCGGTAATTTTCCTGGCGGGAAATTATTGCGAATCGAGTAGAGCGCCTTCTCAAAAGAGAGCATATGCGCGGCTTCACGCGTCATCAGGAAACCTAACGCGTCTTTTACCCCCGGATCGTCGGTGACATTGATTAAACGCTCATAAATAATCTTCGCGCGCGCTTCGGCGGCGATATTTGAGCGTAAATCGGCGGTCACTTCGCCAATCGTATCAACATAAGCCGCTGTCCACGGCACGCCTGCCGAGTTTGTCAGCGCCGGGCCGCCGCCGTACAGCAGCGAAGTGATATGGCTGTCATTACCGTTTTCGGTTAACGAGCGGTACAGTTCCGCTTCATTTTCAGTACCTTCGGCCAGCTCGCCTTTTGCGCCTTTATTGAGCATGCCGACCAGCGAACCGATAATTTCCAGATGGCTGAGTTCTTCTGTCGCGATGTCCATCAACATCTCTTTGCGACCGGCGTCTTCATCACCCAACCCCTGGGTGAAATAGCGGCATGCCGCAGCCAGTTCCCCTTGCGGGCCGCCAAACTGTTCGAGCAGCAGGTTGGCCAGCCCAGGGTTCGGTTCACTGACGCGCACGGTGTATTGCAATTGCTTAACATGACGAAACATTGCTTGCCTCCTGAAAAGGAAAAATTATTATTTTTTAGCTTCCACGCCTTCCGCTGCGCTGCGCAGCAAAAATTGTTCTGTCACATCCGGAATATGATTGATCGCCCATTCGGCCATCGCTTTTTCTTCAGCCAGAATCTGTTTGAATATATCGATGCTGGCGCTATCACCGGCTTTTTCCGCCGCGGCAATAAGCGAGGTATAACAGGCAATTTCAAATTGCTCGAAGACATAACTACTGATTGCGCCTTTAACGATTTCATCCGGTGCAAACATGCCGCCAAATGACTGACCCATCGCCGCCATTTTGCTGGTGGCATCTTTCATTAGCGAACGGTTAATATCATTACGATCCATCACCGTTTCCAGTAATTTAATTTGCCCTTGTGTTTCTGTTAAATGTTGCTCGATCCTTGCCCGTAAATCGGGGTAATTATCGATGCGGCTGCTCATGGCATTAAGCATTGATTCAGCCTGTTTTTCCATTGCGTGTGCATCGCGTAACCAGTCGTGATAATTTTCTTGAGGCGTCATATCTAATCCTTTCATGGTTGAGTGGATAAGAAAAAGGGGACACTGCCGCTGTAATCAGCAGTTATACAATTAATAAGAAATATCAGGGGGAGTAGTGCGCTGTTATATTGGCGCGAGGTAAATAAAATAGATAAATAGTAATCCTGATATCCTTACTGCTTTATATTTGCATGCTAACGTGTATCGCTTGTTATTAAATTTAGACGTTGACTTCATTTAGTCAAACCGAGACGTAAATAGCCTTGCTTAAATATATTTTTCGCACACCGCTTCGCTTGATTTTATATTTTTAAAAATAAATCTTCCTGAATATTAGTAAGTTAGCGGAATGCACTTTCGTTTTCATTAATCACACCCGTCACTATCACTCATTTTTGGCAGGTATTGCTGATGGTTTAGTGGCCTTTTTTGACATTTCTTTACCTTTAGCCAGCGGCTAATAGCGTGATATCCAGCCAGTTTAAGAACTATCTCAACCCGTAACGCGCCCGCCAACGGGCATTACCACCAGATTGCGCAGTTGAGCCGATCCATTCCCGACGTTATAAAGGCAGGTTGGTGTCATAAGGCAAGAAGGGATGACGGTATTAACGTCGATTACCGTTGCTTTCTCTGGCGCTTATTAACTGCGGATTGGTTGAAACCGCCGAATACTTTCAGCGCACGTAACATAAAAAACCAGGTGACAGATAAGATGAGTTATATCGACAGTTACGATCATGAACTGATTGGTCGTCTGGGCTATTTACCCCTTTACCGCCCGTTAGAAGTAATTGCCGGCGAAGGGTGGGGTGGCTACGACTTTAGCGCCACGCCGGATAATCTGATCCTTGGCGGCGGAAGTGGAGAACATCCGGGGCTCGTCGTGCATCATTTACCGGCGCTGGCTACTCGCTTTTTATACGCACAGCTCAGCGATGCCGAGGAGGAGATGCTCAGTACAGAGGATAAAGACGTTGTTGAGGATCTCTATTTCACCTCTGACACGCTGGAATTTTGCGGCTGGCAGATTGCGGATTACGCTAATTTGCACAAGATGGCGCAAAGCGAGGCATTGATGACACCCTTAGCGGAGGGGATGAAGGTGGAAACGTGGCTGGAGCAATCGCTTGGTGAACTTATCTGGTATGCGCTGCCGGAGCTCAATCGGCATCATTCGCAGCTTCAGCGGATCTTTGCCCCTTTTCACATTGCCCCAACAATGCGCAATATCGTCATTGAGCCGCCGGGTTACCCGCCTTGTGGCGGGCGCACCACCGAAAACGGGCGTGCGAAATGGGGAAATGTTCGCTGGAGCAAACGGGTATGAACGGCGCTATTGTCACGACATTTCCCGTTTTTGCTTTTCCATATGAGGATTATTGCTAACCAGAATGACGTTCAGGGCGTTGATGGCTCGTTACCCTTAAAGCCAGCGAGGAGAACATCATGAAACCACTGGGAAATGCCCATCCTGAGACTTTCCGCGCCGTGCAATTTGTCCTGACGGACATGGACGAAACCCTGACATACAAGGGAAAACTGGCTGCGGCTACCTACCAGGCGCTGGAACAGTGACAACACGCCGTATCAATTCAATGCCTTAAAGTGATTTCTCCCCCTCCAGAGCACCCTCTCGCACTGACAAAATGTGCGCTTATCTTGACAATTCATTGACAGTTAACTGCCTGGTCAGTAGTTTCATTTGTAATTACTGACCAGGCAAATATCATGACCAACGCTACGGATATTCCCAACCCTAAACTGCACCTCGGTTTGTTGATTCATCTGGCAAACCAGTTCAAAGACCAGCTAATAAGTCAGTACTTTTCCTCTGCGGATATCACCGCCGCACAGTTCAAGGTATTGATAAGTATCTATAAAGGCTTCAATAGCCCGGTTGAAGTCAGCAAAAATCTGCTGATGGACGCCGGGGCGATGAGCCGTATGCTGGAGCGCATGGTCAAGCGCGATCTGATTGTGCGCACCACCAACCCGGAAGATAAACGCCAGGTCATTCTCGACCTGACCGACAAAGGGCGAGTGATTTGTGACCGTTTTCAGAATGAGGCGCTGGCCTCGATTCTCACTACGCTGACCAGCCGCCTGACCGCTGACGAGTCACGGCTGCTGGTTGAACTCCTGATAAAAATGTTGCCGGACGAGGCAACCCGCCCACATCGCTAAGCTGTCCCGAAAAGGTATCAAGATGCAAACTTCATCTGCACAACCCGAACGCGCGCCGAGCAAACGTAAGCGCAACTTCGCTATCCTGTTCGTTGTTTTGCTGCTTATCGCCGCAGGCTGTCTGGCCTGGTATCTGTTATATGCCCGTTACTACGAAAGCACGGATGATGCGTATGTCAACGCCAATCTGGTGACCTTAACGCCGCAAATCGGCGGCACGGTGACGCAGGTTACCGTTGATGAAGGCGATTACGTCGAAAAAGGGCAGCCGCTGGTGTTGCTGGATCCGAGTGACACCGAAATTGCCCTGCAGCAGGCAGAAGCCAACCTGGCCAGCACCGTACGCCAGGTGCGCGGCTTGTACAGCACGGTCGATAACTACCGCGCGCAGGTCGCGGCGAAACAAACTGCGCTGCAAACCGCGCAGAACGATTATGCGCGTCGGCAAAAAATAGCCACCAGCGGCGCGATTTCCGTTGAGGATTTAGCGCACTACCGCGATGCGGTTGCGACGGCGAAAAGCGATCTGGCGGCGGCGCAACAGGCGTTAAGCACCAACCTGGCGATGACCGATGACACGGTTATCGACAGCCATCCGGAGATCAAAAGCGCGATTGCCACCTTGCGCCAGCGTTACCTCGATAACGCGCGTAGCACCATTGTTGCGCCGGTAAGCGGGTTTGTCGCGAAACGCGCGGTGCAACTGGGGATGCGCGTCGATTCCGGCACCACGCTGATGTCGATTGTGCCGCTGGATCAGGTTTGGGTGGACGCCAACTTTAAAGAGAGCCAGATGAACACCATGCGCCTGGGGCAGAAAGTGACGCTGACCGCCGATCTCTATGGTGATGATGTGGAATACCACGGCACCATTGAGAGTCTGGGCATTGGCACCGGCAGTGCGTTTTCGCTGCTGCCGGCGCAAAACGCCAGCGGGAACTGGATCAAAATCATCCAGCGTTTGCCGGTGCGCATCACCCTTGACCCGCATGATATGCAGAAGCACCCGCTGCGTGTCGGACTGTCGATGTTTGCCCGCGTGGATATTCGTAACGCCGATGGCGATCTGCTGCCGCCCAAAACGGTTGTCGCGCCGCGCTTCACCACTGACGTTTACCAGAACGCGCTGGAAAACGCCGATCAACTGGTGGCGAAAATTCTTCATGACAACAGTCAGGCGCTAGCAACCAGCGCCCGCTAAGAGAGACGTTATGCAAGATAAGTCGGCGTTTACGCCACCCAGCCTGTTGCTGGCGACAATTGCGCTGTCGCTGGCGACCTTTATGCAGGTGCTGGATACCACCATCGCCAACGTGGCGCTGCCGACCATCGCCGGTAACCTTGGCGTCAGTTCGGATCAGGGCACCTGGGTTATTACCTCGTTCGCGGTGTGCAACGCCATTGCGCTGCCGCTGACCGGCTGGTTTACCCGCCGGTTTGGTCAGCTCAGGCTGTTTGTCGGTTCGGTGGCGCTGTTTACCCTGACCTCGTTCCTGTGCGGGTTTGCCCACAGCATGACCGAGCTGATTATCTTCCGCGCCTTGCAGGGCTTTTTCGCCGGGCCGATGTTCCCGATGTGCCAGACGCTGTTATTGGTCATTTTCCCGACCAGTAAACGCAGTATGGCGCTGGCGTTGCTCTCGATGGTGACCGTGGTTGCGCCGATTGTCGGGCCGATTACCGGCGGCTGGATCACCGACAATTACTCGTGGCCGTGGATCTTCTATATCAACGTACCGATTGGGATTTTCGCCGCCATCGTGGTCTGGACACAGCTGCGCGAGCGCGAAGAAACCACCTCGCACTCGCCGATTGATTACATCGGCATTGCGCTGCTGGTGCTCGGCGTGGGCTTGTTGCAGGTGGTGCTGGATAAAGGCAACGACATGGACTGGTTTAACGCCACGGAAATCATCGTCATGTCGGTACTTTCCGCCATTGCGCTGGTGTCGTTTGTCATCTGGGAACTGGGGGAGCAGCACCCGATTGTGAACCTGCGGCTGTTTAAAGATCGTAACTTCGCCATCGGCACCGCAACACTGACGCTCGGTTATGCGGCCTTTTTTGCCATTAACATTATCCTGCCGCAGTGGCTGCAAACCCAGATGGGGTATACCGCTATCTGGGCCGGGCTTGCCGCCGCGCCGATGGGCTTTTTACCGCTGCTGTTAACGCCGTTTATCGGCCGTTATGCCCATAAAGTGGATCTGCGCCTGCTGGCGTCGGTGTCGTTTCTGACGATGGGCGCATCCTGCCTTATCCGCGCGCAGTTTAATACCAGTGTTGATTTTCGCACCGTGGCGGAAGTGCAGATGTTTATGGGTATCGGCGTGGCGTTTTTCTTTATGCCGATCACCACCATTGTGCTGTCGAATCTGCACGGTGCCGAAGTGGCGGAAGGCTCCGGGCTGGCGACCTTTTTCCGCGTGCTGGGCGGCTCGTTTGCCTCGTCGCTCACCACCTGGATCTGGTCGCATCGCGAGGTTTACCACCACGCTAACCTGACGGAAAGCGTCTCGGTTTATAACCCGGCGGCTACCGATTATCTGCATAAAATGGGCGGCGCGACGCAGCAACACCTGGCGGCGGTGGATAAAACCATTGAGCAACAAGCCTATATGCTGTCGACCATCGACTATTTCTGGCTGTTGGGCTGGGGATTTATGGCGCTGGTGGTGGTGATTTGGTTTGCCCGCCCGCCATTTGTGCGTTCCGGTGCGCCGGGCGCGCCGTCGGCAGGACACTAATAACAGAGATGGAATAATGTATGGCTCCGGTGTTACCTGGCAGTGATGGTCGTTTATTGCAGCATCGTTCGTTTGTCGCCTTCTGGCTGGCGCGAACCAGTTCCAGCTTCGGTTTCCAGATGTTATCTATCATCGTCGGCTGGCAAATTTACTCCCAGACCCAGAGCGCCTTCTGGCTGGGGATGATTGGTCTGGTGCAGTTTATTCCCTCGGTGACGCTGGCGTTGCCTGCCGGGCATATCGCCGACCAGTTTGACCGCCGTCGCGTGGTGCTGCTGGCGCAGATTTTCGAGTGGCTGGCTATTGCCGCGCTGGCATGGCTAACGTGGCAGGGCGATGCCAGCGTGTGGGTGATTTTGTCGCTTATCTTTGTTATCTCTTGCGCCAAAACCATTGAGTCGCCGTCGATGATTTCGATGTTGCCTGCGCTGGTGCCGCTCTCCATTTTACCGCGCGCAACGGCCGCGAATGCGGTTTCCGGCCAGGCGGCGCAGATTGTCGGCCCGGCGCTGGGCGGTTTTCTCTACGCGGCGGGAGCCGATGTGGTGTACAGCGTTACCGCCGGGCTTTATCTGGTGTCGCTGCTGCTGGTGATGACGCTGCGTTATGAACAGGCGCAACCGCCGCGCACGCCGGCAACCCTATCATCGCTGTTTGCCGGCGTTGGGTTTATCCGCAATCGCCCGGATGTGCTGGGGGTAATTTCGCTCGATCTGTTTGCCGTATTGCTCGGTGGCGCGACCGCGCTGCTGCCTATTTTCGCCCATGATGTACTGCATACCGGGCCGCTCGGTCTGGGCTTGCTGCGCAGTGCGCCAGCCGTTGGCGCGCTGCTGGTGGGTTTCTGGTTAAGCCACCGCGCGCTGACGCGCAATGTCGGCATGATCATGTTTATGTGCGTGGCGGGGTTTGGCGTGGCGACGCTGGTGTTCGCCTTTTCAAGCTGGATGTGGTTGTCGCTGCTGGCGCTGTTCGCGCTTGGAGGTTTCGACATGGTGAGCATGGTGATCCGCGGTTCGCTGGTGCAACTCGATACGCCAGACGAGATGCGCGGGCGGGTCAACGCGGTTAACTCCATTTTTATCAACACCTCTAACCAGCTCGGCGAGTTTGAATCCGGCATGCTGGCGGCGTGGCTCGGCGCGGTGCCTGCGGCGGCGATTGGCGGTGTCGGCACGTTGATTGTGGTAGCCCTGTGGATGAAGTGGTTCCCTGGTTTGCGCCACCGCCAGCGGCTGGAAAGTGAGATGGGGTAGGTTACTGCGAGCCCGGTTTATACCGGGCTCTGTTCAGGGAAGGGATAATTGCCTGGCAGGATGGTTAACCCTGCGCAGTAGCGGGTTCGCTCTCTTCGGCAGTGGTGGACGGAAGGTTCAGAAACGCCATGATCTTTGCGATTTCGTTTTCAGTCAGCATGCGGGTTTCGCGTGACAATGCCGCTATAAATTCTGCTGAACCATTTGAAATATAGATTTTCTCCGCCAGCGCGCGTCCCGGATTACGTTCATCAAAATCAAACAGTTTGTGAAGGGTGCTCTGAACTTTCTCCGGATCGTTTAAATCTTCCAGGTTAGTGCTTATATTCCCGGAAATAACGGCCAGCCGCGCGGCAAGCGAAATAATTTCCTGGCGAACTGATGAGGAGAGTTGTCGGGTATTGCTGAGTGATTTTTGGGCGTTATCAAGTTGAAATTGGGCTTTTGCAAGATCGACTTCGAGTGCCTGCGTTTTTCTTAATGTCTTTGATCTGCCTGCGTTGAGACGTTGCACAATCCATTGCCATGCGGTATTTGCAACGCGATCTGACCAGTGAACGCCAATACGTACAAATGAGGAGAGTAAATTAACAATAAAATCCAGTACCGGCATGGCTATCGACATGCCAAAACCCACCACCAGCGGCCAGTAAAAATAGTTGTGCGAGAAATGGTAAGTGTCGGTGATATTTTTAAGGAGGATTTCTATTTTCTCATCCGACATGGCGATGAGTAATATGTGCTTCCAGTTAAACGCGACCAGTGAGCACAATAAATAGATATACAGAGGCCCTTTTAATCGGCTGGAAATAACGTTACTGGCAAAATCGGCTATTTGTTCCTTCAATCCTGAATCTGATGCTTTATCTGTCACAACGCTCCCCCTGATTAACCTTATTTTCCTGAGCCAACTGGCGAAGCGATTATAACCAGAGCTGATGATCCGCGCGATCATCAGGAGTAGTGGGGGACGAACGTTTTTCAGCAAACCGACAGCGGCAGAGAAACAAGGCTGAATTGAACGCCAGACTCAAAGGCTTTCTGCTTTACCGCTGTGGTGAGCAATAGCAAAACCCTGCTCCCGCCAGTGGGCAAGCTGCTGCGACTGGCTGCGCGTGAGCGGTTTGCCGGTCCAGACAAACAGATGCTGGCCGGGAAAAAATTCCGGGTGAGGGGAGTCGAGCGGCTCGGCGAGAACATCGATGCGCCAGCCCTGCTGTGAAAGGCGCCATGCTTCGAGCCATAGATGGGTACGATCGTCATTTCCCCAGGCGATCAGCAGCGCCATTTTTGCGGCCTGTTCACGCGCGGTGGCGATGCCTGACGCGGCGAACTCCACTAACACGCCATCCAGCAGGCTTAGCGCCACGCGCGCGGTATTTTTATCACGATTGAGCCGCTGGCGTACCGGCACCAGAATGTCGTCGATAAGCACATCGGCTGCGTGTGTCTGGCTTAACGCGTGAAGGGTTGCGCGTAGCCGGGAGGGATTCACTTGGCGCAGTATGGACATCAACTCTTCCTGGAGTGACGCCCAGCTTGTTTGCCCGGCGAATTTGTTGTCGTCGAGCAAGGCCTTAACTTTGCTTACGGAAATGCCGTTGTCGATCCAGCGCTTGATTTCCACAATGCGCTGAATGTCAGACTCATCGAATTGACGATGACCGCCTTCACTGCGCTGCGGTTTTAACAGCCCATAGCGACGCTGCCATGCGCGTAGTGTGACCGGGTTTATCCCGCAGCGTTCGGCAACCTCGCCGATACTATAAAAAGCCATGACTCCCTCGTACTCTTTACCGCCAGTGTGCCCATTTCACAGACTAAGTTAACTTCGCAAAGTTGTACAAATCCTTTTTTGTACAACATCCTTGCACAGCTTATACCATCTCATCTCTTTTTTCTGGCCAGGCCACGGCCGGAATGCCGTTTAAATCCGGGTGCGCGAAAAGGTGTCCCTGGAACTGAGAAATGCCCGCCGATTCAAGCCACATCCACTCTTCCGCTTTCTCGACGCCGACGGCGGAAATGGCAATTTCCAGCGAGGTACAGCATTTGATGATCGCCTGAACAATCGCCTGGCGGGAGCCACTTTTGTGCACATCCGCAATCAGGGCGCGGTTGATTTTGATGCGATCCGGCTGGAATTGCGTCAGCAATACCAGCCCGCCAAACCCGGCCCCGAAGTGATCGATAGCCACGCGAATACCGGCACCTTTTAGCATTTTCACCGCCTGCGTAAACGCATCAAGGCATGAAAACACGGCGCTTTCGTTAAATTCAACGATGACCTGTTCAGGAACCAGCCCGTTTTCTTTAATCGCCTGCACAATAAATTCAGCGGCACCAGGCACCTTTACCAGCGTCATGGGCAGCAAATTTACCGAAAGCGACTGCGCGCCCAGCTTTAACGCGGCAGCCATTGCAAAAGCGACGCGCTTGCTTTGTAAATCGGCGGTGTAAATATCATCCCCGGCCATATCGTCGAACCACTCTTGCGGCGAGCCACCTACGCGGGTGCGCAGCAGGGCTTCGACAGCGACAATCTGGCGGGCAAAGGGGTCGACAATAGGCTGGAAAGCAAAATGGCAGTCGGCACCGCTATCCGGGACGCCTGGCGGCAGGGTTATCGCGTTGTCATCGGCCATAAATTCCCAGGCATCGCCCGGCGGAATTTCGTAGTAGAACTCTTTCTCGCTGTCTTCAACGAAGGTCTGAAAGAACTGCAAGGCGCGATCGCCATACGTCAGTTGGTATCGCGTTGTGCCTTTATCGAACACGGTCTGCAATACCGCTTCACGGTCGTGATCGCGTAAGTCGAACAGCTCCATACCCGTCTTACCGAAGCGCCTTGACGGGGCGTAGTCCCTGAGTAATTCGACCAGATTGTAGTGCCGGTCATCTATACAGATGTCCTGATAAATGGCCGCCACATTTTCTTCTGGCCCTTCAAGCAGTTGAAAAAAATGGGTGCCATTGAATAGCAGGATCCCCGTCACGCTGGCCCGACCATTTTTGATATTGGCGGCTGCGACCATCTCTTCAAGCATCTTAAATGAGACATGGTCATGCAGGTGGCTGCGGTAAATGATGGTGGTGAGCATACGCGTTCCGGCAGGAGATTTAGGAATATTTACCTTAGCAGAGGATAGCCGAGTCGTCTTGCCGTTATTCCATTTGTTTTCAATTAGTTCGCTTATGTCCGCAGGTGATAATGCAGAAATGTTAACAACCAGGCAGGCACCGATACAGACAATTTGTACAAGCCTCAGGCGTCTGGAGGGTTTTGTTTTTCATATAACACAATGATAAATATGTATTTATTAAGTGTTTCTATAGGTGGCTAATTATTTTGTACAATTTCTATGTACATATTAGCAAACTTTGTATAACTTTAATTGTACTTTCCTGACTCATGGACTTTAGAGGAGTAACAGATGCAACAGAATAGTTTTCTTCCGAACACAGCGAATGCCGTTACCCGCTATTTTGATAAAGCGACGCTGCCGACACAGCAAGAAACATTAGGACGCATTGCTGTCGAGATCCTTACCGAAGGCCGCAATCTGAACCGTAAGGCTATTTGTACCAAATTATTGTCGCGGCTTGAAAAAGCATCCGGCCCGGAAGAGGAGAGCCACTATCACACGCTGATTGGCTTGCTGTTTGATCGTTGATATGAAAAGGCTAATCGCAATAAATCACCTGGTTATTTGAGTCAATTCTCACGGGGTGCCATCAGCTGTGGCAGAACGCTACCACGTGAGAATTGGCTTCATGCCGCAATTGCACTTCGGCAACCGGCGGCAACCCGAGATGCAGTTATGAACAGTAGTGAAATAGAGCAACTGACAGATGAACTTATTGGAGTGGCCGTGTTGTCCCTCCTTAAAGATAACTCTCCTATCAGCACTCAGGCTCTGATAGCCCGGTTGCGTTCGATGGAGAGCAGTGAACCAGACAGCCAGCGGCGCAAGGTGCTGGGGCGTATTATTGCCGAAATCAGCAATAACACCTTCGGCGAAATGCGGCGTGGCGAAGACGCGGTAGGCATGGAATGGAATGAGGATCGCAGGGATAACATTTATCCACTGTTTGGCAACAAGCAGCCTGGCAGTAGTAAAAAACACTGACTTAAGTGCTGATAAGAATGAACTCAACATGGGGTAATGAAATGAGCCAGGCTATGCTTGAAAGTTCTGATGGGTACGAAAATCTTCCTGATCTTTCGCTCATGGAATATTTTCGCAGCGGTGGTGAAAAACTTGCAGAGGAATCAGCCATTCTTGGTGTCGCCATCAGACGCATAGTCGCAGCCGATGAACGTATAACCCATAAGGCGTTGATTCTTGAGCTGATCCGCATGATCGAAAGCACGGATGATGTGGTACGAAGCGACATTATCCGCAATACGCTGGAAATTGTTGTACACCATACGACGGATGATATCTGACCTCAGGAACGAGGGGTTATTGCCACCGTCCGCGAAACCAGACGGTGGCAATAATCGGCCAATAGCGGTTTTTTGCCTTCCCTTTATTGGCTTCTACTGGCTCCACTTGTTGAAAACACCTTTTGCCAACACCTGCCACACCAGGGTTTTTTTACGTTTGCCTGCCGACGACGGGATTTGCCGCAATCTGAGACATGCCACTATCCTCTGAGCACGTTTTCGTAACGGTATCGCCGCGTCTGGTGACGAAGAGCAATAATGTCAGCTTGTAAACTCATCCCACTTGCCAGAAAGCTTGCCATTGGGCTGCTTGTGCCCGGCATCGTTTTTTCATTGGCCGCGTTTACCCTGCCGGTTTTCACCCCAACTGGAACCGCTCGCAAGTATTGCTGCCGCAAGGCGACATTCTCGGCGCGGCGGTGTTGCTGCACGGGCTGACGGATTCGCCCTATAGCATGCGCTACCTGGCACAGGCCTGGCAGCAACAGGGGTTTGTGGTGGTGTCCCGGGTCATGGCACGGCACCGGGGGCGCTGGCGAACGTGAATCGCGTCAGGGGCGCAGAATAATACGCCCCAACACGCGGTTTTCTTCTGCGTAGCGGTGGGCTTGCACAACATCCTGCAGGGAAAATTGTCTGTCGATGATCACGCTGAATTTTTTATCCCTGGCATCCATCAGCAGCGCGTCGACGGAATTCCTTGCCTGCTGATGGGCAAGTTCGCGTCCCCAGAATAGCCCGCTAATCGTCTGATTGGCTTGCTGTAATGCCGCCAGATCGGCGTGGGCATTTCCTCCCGCGTTACCAGCCAGTACCACAGTTCCCCATTCACGCAGGCAGGCGATCGATTGTTCCAGTGTCGAACCGACCAGATCGAGGACACCGTCTACGCCGGCTGCGTTTGTTAGCCGTTTAACCTCAGCGACAATATCCTGCTGGCGATAATCCAGCGCGACATCAAGACCGAGTTTTGTCAGGTGGCTCACGCGGGCATCACCGGAAAGCGTGGCGAACACGCGCGCGCCCTGCGCCTTCGCAAGCTGAATGGCGGCAACCCCAACGCCGCCCGCACCGCCCTGAATAAGCACGCTATCGCCCGCTTTGATCTTTAAACGCGAAGAGAGCGCCCAGGCGGCTGTACCAAAACTCACCGGAATAGCAGATGCCGCAACAACATCCAGCCCGTCGGGAATGACCCATGACCATTGCGCTGGCGTAACGCGGTATTCGGCATGCGATCCCGACAGCGCGAGCGTGGCCACACGTTGTCCGGCGTGGCGATCTTTCACCTGCCTACCGACTTCAATAATTGTGCCTGCAGCAGAATAACCGGGAATGCCACCTTGCGCGCCGGGGAAGGCTGTGGCGCGATTAATCACGTCGCCGCCCTCAAGCGCGATGGCTTCTACACGGATCAGCACATCATCAGGACCACAGACCGGTTCGGGGACATCGGTATAACGTAAAACCTCGGGTTTTCCCGGCTGAAAATAGCGTGCGGCTTTCATCGTTGCCTCCTTTTTTACGTCAGGGTGATCATTCCTGCACCGACGCGCGCAGCAACGCTACGTCTGCTTAGGTATAGTCGTTCGCGTGTTCGCAGCGACATTCAGCGCTGTTCCTGTTTTCGCCGCAGAGTGAGTAACGGCGTGACCGAAATACCGTGCACCAGCACGCTCAGCGTCACAATGGTGATGGCGATATCGGTAATCGCCACTGCGTTCTGCAGGCCATGCGTCCAGGCATAGGCAATATAGTTAAGACTGCCGATCCCGCGGATACCTAACCAGCCAAGACTTAACCGATGCAGCACGGATTCACCCGAACGCCATGTCAGCAACCAAACGGCGAGAGGGCGAATGATGATAAACACGGTGAATGCCAGCAGCAGTGCGTGGACATCCCAGTGGCGTGACAGTGTCACACCAAGCACGATCACCAGCCCGGCGGCGAGCAACCGCTCAACGGTATCGCCAAAGGAGAGCGCATCGCCCACCACCAGGCCCACCGATTTGATCGGGTTATGCTCTTCGAGCCCATGCCGGGTATGCGGATTGACCTGCATCTCGGCTGGCAGGTCATGATCCTCCTCGCTGGTGTGGCGTTTTTGGACGCTCATCTCCGCGCTGCGCAGGCCAATACCGGCGGCGAACGCCGCGAGAAAACCGGACGCGCTGAGCATCATTGCCAGCGAAAAGCTCAGGCAAATCAGCGCTAACGCAATAAAATCGCTGGGTGCCACTTCCCCCTGCGCGTGGCGTGAGCGCGTGGCAACCAGACCAATTAACCGTCCGAGAACAAAACCGATACCCAGCCCGCCAATCAGCGCCCAGAGCAGATCGACACTTAACCAGTGAAGCCACTCATCGGCGCTAATTGCGCCGC
This sequence comes from Kosakonia pseudosacchari, assembly GCF_015167415.1. Classification (NCBI taxonomy): domain Bacteria; kingdom Pseudomonadati; phylum Pseudomonadota; class Gammaproteobacteria; order Enterobacterales; family Enterobacteriaceae; genus Kosakonia; species Kosakonia pseudosacchari. The sequence goes on along the minus strand of NZ_CP063425.1, from coordinate 2,720,174 downwards.
CGGCTTTTTGCCAGACCAGCGCCAGCATCAAAAAAGGCAGCGCGGTGCCATCATTGAGACCCGCTTCACTGGAGAGCGCGATCCTAAGACGGTCATCATCCTGCGCGTCGTTGATGGCGACCAGGCTTGCCAGCACCGGATCGGTAGGCGCGAGAATGGCCGCCAGCGCCAGCGATAATGGCCACGACAGATTGGCCATAAAATGGGCGGCGAGCATAATCCCGGCGATGGTCAGCAGCATGGCGGGCAGCGCCAGTACGATGCCCATGCGCCAGTAATGCGAGGTCAGCGGCAGGCGGATTTTGAGCCCGGTGATAAACAGTGATGCTGCCATCGCCATTTCGGTTATCCGGCTGGTGAGCGGGGCGTGACGAACAATATCGATGCCAATCAGCCCCAACATCCACGGCCCGCAGGCGATGCCCACCAGCAGATAGAGGCCAAAAATGGGCACCGGGACACGGCTAATCCAGCCGTAAGAGAGAGACATAAACAACAGTAAACAACCCGCCGCAGCGGTCCAGGCCAGATATTCCATACAGCTCCCGAGCAAAATCATCGTCTTAACAGGTATAGCCGCTACCAGAAGATGCGCCAGCAATGAGCTCCCAACGCAAACACGCCGCGTGTCGTGAACGGCGTGTTTGCTGCGTAATGCAGGGGACATGACGCGTGCGGGCTGGGTGCCCGTTTACTCCGGTGCGTTGCTTTCGCCTTGCTGTGATGGCCATTTCCAGTTCTGCACTTCAGGCAGATCTTCGCCATATTCGCGTACATACCGATGGTGCGCGGCAATTTTTTGCGCCAGCTCCTCCAGAATGTCATCCGCTTTGCCCTGTAATGACGGCACGCGCACAATCGCCTCCTGCGCCAGGTGAAAACGATCCAGTTCATTGAGCACGGTCATATCAAACGGCGTGGTGGTGGTGCCTTCTTCCATAAAGCCGTGCACGTGAAAATGACGGTGGTTGTTGCGCTGATACGTGAGGCGGTGAATCAGGCTCGGATAGCCGTGAAAGGCAAAGATCACCGGTTTATCGGCAGTAAAAATCGCCTCGAAGGCCTCTTCGCTCAGGCCATGCGGATGCTGATCCTGGGTTTGCAGCGCCATTAAATCCACGACGTTTACCACCTGAACACGCAGTTCCGGCAGGTAATTCCGTAGCAGATCGACCGCGGCGAGGGTTTCCATGGTCGGCACATCGCCGGCGCATGCCATCACCACATCCGGGGTTTCATCAGGCGGCACGTTGCCGGCCCAGGACCAGATCCCCATTCCTGCGGCGCAGTGTTTTGCCGCCTCGTCGGGATTGAGCCACTGAGGCGCAGGCTGTTTTCCCGCCACGATGACGTTAATGCGATCCCAGGTTTTCAGGCAGTGGTCAGCGACACACAGCAGGGTGTTGGCATCCGGCGGCAGGTAAATGCGCACAATATCCGCTTTTTTATTGGCGACATGATCGATAAAACCGGGATCCTGATGGCTGTAACCATTGTGGTCCTGGCGCCAGACATGCGACGAGAGCAGGTAATTGAGTGACGAGATCGGCGCGCGCCAGGGCAGGTTGCGCGTCACTTTTAGCCACTTCGCATGCTGGTTAAACATCGAGTCGACAATATGAATAAACGCCTCATAGCAGTTAAACAGCCCGTGACGCCCGGTCAGCAGATAGCCCTCCAGCCAGCCCTGGCACTGATGTTCGCTCAGGATCTCCATCACCCGGCCATCGCGCGCCAGTTGCTCATCATAGGGTTTCAGCGGCTCCAGCCAGGTGCGATTCGTTACGTCGAACACTTTGCTCAACCGGTTTGAGGCCGTTTCGTCGGGACCAAACAGCCGGAAATTATCGCGGTTGTGCTCGAAAATCCCGGCCAGATACGCGCCCAGCGCGGCGGTGGATTCCGCCTGCGTTTCGCCCGGTGAGGTCACGTCGACGGCGTAGTGGTGCAGGTCCGGCGTTACCAGTTCCCGGCGTAAGCGGCCACCGTTGGCCCACGGCGACGCGCCCATGCGCTTGTCGCCGACCGGAGCCAGTACCTGTAGTTCTGTTTTGAGTTGTCCCGACGCATCGAAAAGATCGTCTGGCTGATAGCTGCGCATCCACTGTTCCAGCAGTTGCCGGTGCTCATCGTTTTCACGGCATGACGAGACCGGCACCTGGTGCGCGCGCCAGAAATCCTCCACTTTTTTGCCATCGACAGTCTGCGGGCCTGTCCAGCCTTTGGGGCTGCGCAAAATGATCATGGGCCAGCGCGGCACGGTGGTCTGCGCCTCGCCACTGCGCGCTTGTTGCTGATAGTCACGGATGCTGTTCAGCGCCTGCTCCAGCGTTTGTGCCATCAGGCGGTGCATCCTCGTAGGTTCATGGCCGCTGACAAACAGCGGTTCGTAGCCGTAGCCGCGAAAGAGCTGCTGTAAATCATCATCGCTGGTGCGTCCGAGAAGCGTGGGATTAGCAATTTTGTACCCGTTCAGGTGCAGGATCGGCAGCACCGCGCCGTCGCGGGCGGCATTGAGAAATTTAATACCGTGCCAGCTGGAGGCCAGCGGGCCGGTTTCCGCTTCGCCATCGCCAATCACGCAGGCGGCAATCAGTGATGGATTATCGAACACCGCGCCAAACGCATGAGAGAGTGAGTAACCCAGCTCGCCGCCTTCGTTAATCGAACCGGGCGTTTCGGGTGCAGCGTGGCTGGGGATACCGCCGGGGAAAGAGAATTGCCGGAACAGCTTTTTCATGCCGTCGGCGTTCTGGCTTATCTGCGGGTAGATTTCGCTGTAGCTCCCCTCAAGCCAGGTATTAGCCACCATGCCGGGCCCGCCATGGCCCGGGCCGCAAATATAGAGCATATCGAGATCGCGCTGGCGAATGGCGCGGTTGAGATGCACATAGATAAAATTCAGCCCCGGCGTGGTTCCCCAGTGGCCGAGCAGGCGCGGTTTGATATGCTCCGGCCTGAGCGGCTCGCGCAGCAGCGGGTTATCCATCAGGTAGATTTGCCCGACAGAGAGATAATTGGCCGCGCGCCAGTAGCGATCAAGCAGCTGAATTTCGTGGTCAGAGAGAGACGATATCGGTGTCATGCTTTCCTCGCGTCGTCAGAAGGTAAACCAGGCGTTGCCTTTGCAGGCGAACAAATTTCCCTTTAAGCCTGGCACACGGTGTTATCTGGCGACGAAATGAACAGCTTCAGGCTCCCTTTGCCATGGGCGCGAGGACGCAAAGCAGAACGATCAACCCGGTCCTTCACTGCCCGCGGCCAGCAGCGGAACCACCACATCGCTGATGGGGGTGGGAATGCCATGTTTGCGGCCATAGCGCTGCACCACGCCGTTACGGATATCCCACTCCAGCGGGCGGTTCGCCTGGCGGTCGGCGAGAATGGATGTGCCCAAATCAGCCGGCGCACGGTGAAAACCGTCAACAATCTCCCGGGCAACGTTATCGTCGAGCACGGCGCCTTCCGCCCGCGCCACGGTCAGACATTCGCGCAGGTACGTCAGCGCCAGCGCGGTGATATCCTCGCGCGAGAACATGCCGGCGCGGCGATTGGCGAGCACCATCAGACCGGCGACCGCATTTTGCAACAGCTTGCGCCAGGCGATCGAGGTAAAATCCGCTGACAATTCTACCGCGCAGCGTGTGTCGCGAAGCGCTTTCACCACCCGTGCTGCCTGCGGCACATCCGGCAGCGTCAGGCGCGGTTTGGCGCGCAACCAGACGGAGGCATCCGGCTCTCGCTGCGCCGGGAACCAGACGACGGACGGCAGCACGGTTGCGCCGTTAACCAGCGGCGCCAGCTGACTTTTCTGCTCGACGCCATTTTGCAGCGCGCACACAACGGTGTTCTCATCGCATAAGCTGGCCAGCCAACCAGCACTGTCTGCGACCTGGGTGGTTTTTACCGCTACAAACAGCAGATCGAACGGCTTGTGCAGCGCTGCTGGATCGTTCAATACCGGGCCGGGTACCACAATTTCCCCCTCATCGTGGCGCAGAATTAACTGTTGGTGCGCGGTACGCCCGCACAAAACGGGCGCGCGGCCCACTTCATGCAGTGCCGCCGCGATAGTGGTGCCGATAGCCCCCGGGCCAAGCAGCGCAATTGTCGGAAAATCAGACATGGTGAGTTCTCCTGATGTGGTTAACCAATCATTACCGTGCCGGTCGCAATTACCGTGCACGCCAGCACTTTTCTTAGCGTTAAGGTTTCGCCGAGGAACAGATAACCCAGTAGCGCGGCAAACAGGACGCTGGTTTCACGCAGCGCGGAGACAGCCCCCATTGGCGCGGTCGCCATCGCAAAAATAATGATGCCGTAAGCCAGCAGCGAAATCAGCCCGCCGGTGGCCGCACGCACTACACCTGGCCGCCAGCGCAGTAAACTTTTGGCGTCGCGAAGCCCGATATAGAGCGCGGGCATCAGCGCGCCCCATAACGCACTCATCCATACGGTATAGGCGATCGCATTACCCGCAATGCGCACGCCAATACCATCCACCACGCTATAGGCGGCGATAAACGCGCCAGTGGCCAGCGAATATTTCAGACCCGGTAGCGCCAGTCGGCGGCGTTGCAGGGCAAGCAGCAGAATACCGCCGGAAATCAGCGCAATGCCAGCCAGCGCGTTCAGGGCCATTTTTTCGCCGGCAAACAGTGCCGCCGCCGAGGTCACCATCAGCGGTGAAGAACCGCGCGCAATCGGGTAGGTTTGGCCGAGATCGCCGCTCTGATAACTGCGCACCAGACACAGGTTATAGCCGACATGCAGCACCGCTGACAGCAGCGCGTATTTCCAGCTGGCATACGCCGGCAGTGGTAAAAACGGCGCCACGACAATGCAGGTGAGGGCTATCGTCGCGCACATGATGGTCATCGACCATAACCGATCCGTGCCGCCGCGTAAGAGCGTATTCCAGCTGGCATGGAGCAGCGCGGCGAATAATGTCAGCAAAACAAGGTAAGTGGGCATGTATCGATGCTAATCAGCCCACGCCTGGATGAAAAGTGAAGTGTCATCACACCGGCATGAGTAAATACTCATGCTTAGCGATAGTTAAGCTGTGCCTGTTGTGACTCTGCTAACAGCCAGCTGCGGAATGTCACAATGTGCGGTTGTGTTTCGATCCCCTGCGGGCAGACAAAATAGTAGGCGGCGGGCGACGGAAAAGGCAGGTCAAAAAGCCGCACCAGTGAGCCATCGGCAATCTCTTTTTCAACGTGCCCACTGCGCGCCAGCGCAATGCCCTGGCCCAGTAACGCGGCTTCAATGGTCATATTGGTATCGGCGAAACGCACGTTTTCGTGCAGCACGTCGGTGTTGACGCCAACCTGCTTAAACCAGGCGTCCCATTTGGGAACCAGATCGGCGCCATCGCGCGTCAGTAGCGGGTAGCGCAGCAGTTCGGCCGGTTCATCCGGTGTGCCAAAACGCTGCAAAAGCGCCGGGCTGGCAACCGGAAAAAGCTGCTCGCGGAACATAAATTCCGTGTGCAGCGCCGGATAATTCCCGTGACCAAAGCGGATCGCCACATCGGCATCGGTGCTGGCGAAATTAATCGCCTGATCGGTGCTCTCCAGCGTCACCAGAATTTCCGGGTGTAAGCGCGCCAGACCCGGCAAGCGCGGGAGCAACCATTTCAGCGCAAAAGAGTAAGTGGTGTTGACGCGCAGCCGCACCCGGCCTTTTTGCTCACGCAAATCCGCCAGCGTGGTTTCCAGTTTGCTAAAAAATTCACGCACCAGCGGCGCGAGCGCGGCACCGGCTGGCGTCAGGCTGAGGGTCTTTCCGCGTTGAAACAGCGGCAATCCCCAGATTTCCTCCAGGTTTTTCAACTGGTGGCTGACGGCACTTTGCGTTATACACAGCTCGGCCGCCGCCGCAGTAAAGGTGGTGTGGCGGGTTGCCACTTCAAATGCGCGCAGCGTCGCAGTGGGGGGAAGATCACGCATCATACGGTTCCTGTTAATGAGCTAATGCTCATAACACCCTATGCCGAAACCGTGGTGAAAGCTACGTGAAGGGAACAATAAACTGCCGCGATTCAGAGCAGGGTAACGGTGTTGTCTAACCAGTCGGGAAGATGTTCCCGATACCAGCTAAGATAGCGCGGAAGATCGGCTTTCTGCCGTGCAGCAAGTAACGTGACCACTTCGGTGACAATCCACGCTTTGGCGATGGCAATCTCCCGACCGAGTTCACGCGCTGTTGCATGCGCCGAAAGAGGGCAGTAGCGTTCGGCAAGCGCCTGAAAGGCGTCGGTTGTGCCCATCCCTTTTATCAGCGGCGCGAGGTCAATCGCCGGGCTTCCCGTGGAAAAGCGTTCCCAGTCGAAAAGCACCCGCTCGCCGTTATCCCGTCGTCCCCAGTTACCCGCATTGCTGTCGCCGGAAAGTAAACCCGCATGGCGAAAGAGCACCTCGCTGGATTGCTGGAAACGGCGCAGTTGTTGCGAAGCCTGTTCCGGCAATGCCAGCAGCGACAGCGATTTTTCCAGTGCGGAAACTGACCATGTATGCGTGTGATAGCGCCATGACGCATCGGGCGGAAAGCGATGCAAGCGAGCCAGCATGGCTAACGTCTCATCACCTGCCACGGCATCCTGCGAAACCGGGTGGGGAATATACTCAAGCCTGAGTAGACGCCGCGCAGGATCGGCGAATAGCAGCTTTGGCGAGGCAATCTTTGCCGCGTTGAGCCGATGCGCCGCATGTTGATAGAAAGCATACTCGACGTCACTGACCGGATATTTTTCAATGACGCGCTGGCCTTGCTCATCAACAAAAAGCGCCACGTTAGCGGTGCCCATTTTTGATAAATTCTGAGCTGACATCCCTTATTCCTTCCGCGCTGGTCGAGCGTTTCAGTGTAGCCTGGATTGGCGGCGACACTGGCTGAAAGGGCGTGGTTATTCCTGCGTCGCCTGCTCCTGGGCATGCAGGCGAAATTGTCTTGGCGTTAATTGATAGTGCTCGCGAAACGCGCGGCAGAATGTCGATTGCTGCTGGTAACCCAGGTGCAGCGCAATATCAGTAATAGAGCGATGGGTTTCGCGCAATAAGGTTTTTGCCATCGCCATTCGCCGGTAACGGATATACACCCCTGGCGACATCCCGGCGATTTGTTTAAAGCCTCGCTGGAAATGCCAGGCCGAATAACCGGATTTTTTCGCTAACACGCCAAGCGGTAAAGGCTCGGCAATATTGCTCTCTATCCACAGGAGAATATCCTGAATGGTTAAGCTCATCAGATATAACGAGGACTTTTTTCTCATTTCAGTACCTGCTTTTAATGCGCAGCGTTGGGGAGGTCGCTTTATTTCCTCCCCGTACGCAAAAGCGTCACGCGTCACTCTCTTTGCGGGCGCATGTCAGATTATCCGCATCAGCAATCTTCAATAATTACGTAGACGGCATTAAGCGGCCCGTGGACGCCGACGACTTTTATCAGCTCAATATCGGCCGTCGAACTTGGTCCGGCGATAAGATTGATACACGAGGGAAGGGGGGCGCCTTCCTGCACCCGCTGGCGCAAAACGTGCGCCAGTTGCGTGACGCCATACAGCAATCGGCTCTTATAGATAACGAACAACGTTGTGGTGGGAAGCAGGCTGATAGCGCGCCCCTGGAACGGGGAGGAAAAGAGCACCACACCGCCGGTTTCGCACAGACCATACTCGGCGTAGACCACACCAATACTGGCTTGTGCTGCACGACGCAGATTCTCTTCTCCACCCGCTGCGTCCCAGCAATGTGCTGGAAACGCGTTCTGCAAATGCGCGGTAATGCCGACATTCGCAAGCCGGGCGTCGCCGCTAATCAGCAGCGGACCGCCGCCGTACTGGTTACAGATCCGTTCGGCAAGGTGGGGAATTTTCGCCAGCGGAGCCACTTCGCAGTGGGCCTGCATCACCGTGGTCGCATATTCGATAAAACTGTCGCAGGGGTGCTGCTGGATCTGCCCGGCATAGCGGCTGGTCAGCGGCGCGTGTCCGGTAAACTCCAGCGGTTGCGGTGTTTGACGCGGTTCGCGACCGAGCCGTCCGGCAATTTTTTGCATAAACACATCGCGGTTTTCCATCAGCCTTGCTCCCCGTTTTTATGCTGTTTTTGGTGTTTTTTAAACCAGCTACGGAAACTCGCGCCATCGGCATCGGGCAGATCGCGGGCCTCCGTCCACTTGCCAATGGCTGAGATCGTAAAGGGCATCTTGCCGTTGCGGATCATCAATTGGGCGGCGCGCGCGCCAGCGACCATGCCTACCTTCCACAGCCGTGGATGGCGGTTGGCGTAGTTGAACAGGTGTACGGTGTGCTTTTCCATCGCGGGTGTTCTTCCGCTTTCCGCCAGCGTGCGGCGGTGCTCAAGGATCAGTGACGACAGCGGAATGCGCACCGGGCAGACATCATCGCAGGCGGTGCATAACGAGCAGGCATAGGGCAGATTTTTGAAATCATCATAACCGCCGAGCAACGGCGTGAGCACCGCGCCTACCGGGCCGGGATAAATCGAGCCGTAACCGTGTCCGCCAATATGACGGTAGGCGGGGCAGGTATTCATGCAGGCGCCGCAGCGTATGCAGCGCAGGATGTCCTGGAAAGGCGAGCCCAGCACCTGCGAGCGGCCATTGTCGACAATAACCAGATGGAACGATTCCGGCCCGTCGCTTTCCATGCTGCCTTTCGCGCCGGTAAGCCAGGTGTTATATCCCGTAAGACGGGCGCCAACCGCGTTGCGCGCCAGCATGGTCAGGATGATATCCAGCTCCGCGAAGGTCGGCACCACGCGCTCCATGCCCATCACGGCAATATGCGTTTCTGGCACCGTGGTACACAGCCGGGCATTGCCTTCATTGCTCACCAGGCTGAGCGTGCCGGTTTCCGCGACCGCAAAGTTGCACCCGGTGATGCCGATGTCGGCGCTGAGGAAATCTTCGCGGATCTTCTGGCGAATAAAGCGCGTCATGGCTTCCGGGGTTTCGGGGCCGTTATAACCCAGCTTTTCGCGCAACACTTGCTGAATTTGATGGCGATCCCGATGAATGGCCGGAACCACCACGTGCGAAGGGGCATCTTTGGCGAGTTGCAGAATATACTCGCCCAGATCCGTTTCCACCACCTCCATGCCTGCCGCTTCGAGCGCGGCGTTCATGCCAATCTCTTCGGTCACCATCGACTTCGATTTAACGATTTTGCGCGCCTGTTTTTCCCGGGCAACCTGCAAAATATAGCGGGTGGCATCTTCACGCGTATCGGCAAAAAAGACGTGACCGCCATTCGCGCTGACCTTTTCGCTTAACTGGTAGAGATAGGCATCCAGATTGTCGAGAACATGGGCGCGAATTTCAGCGGCGCGGGAACGCCAGTCGGGCCAGTTTTCCAGTTCATCGACCATTTTCTGCCGATTAATGCCAATTCGATCCTGCGCATTCGCCACCGCATGGCGCATCACCGGATCGTCAATTTGCTGTTGTACCCGGTCATAAAAAGGAATATTGCTGGTTTTTAGCGACATAGTGTTTCCTTAGCGGCTCATCAGCACATCAGCGATATGCAGCACGCGCACATTCTGGCCTTCACGCTGTAAACGCCCGCCAATATTCAGCAGGCAACTGGCGTCCGCGCCGATCAGGTAATCCGGTCTGGCTTGCATGATATGCGCGACCTTTTCCTTCACCATCTCGCCGGAAATTTCGGCCATTTTGACCGAAAACGTACCGCCAAAACCGCAGCAGGTTTCCTGGGCGCCAAACGGCACAATTTCCAGATCGCGCACCGCACGCAGCAGTATGAGCGGTTCATCACGCACGCCGAGCTTGCGAAACAGGCTGCAAGAGGGGTGATAGACCGCCCGTCCTGGCAGGCGCGCGCCGACGTCGGTTACGCCAAGCTGGTTAACGATAAAGGAGGTCAGATCAACCATGCGGCTGGCCACCTTTGCGGCGCGCATCGCCCACTCAGGTTCATCGACCAGCCAGTCGGCATAGTGGCGGATCGCGTTCATGCAGGAACCGGCAGGCGAGATAATCGGGTAGTCGTTGATTTCCAGCGCCGCAATCTGCGCTTTCATGCCCGGCACGGCGTCACGAATGTAGCCGCTATTAATTGCCGGTTGACCGCAGCAGCCCTGTTTTTCAGGAAACTGAACATGGCAGCCTAACTGTTCGAGTAGCAGGACACTGTTTCGCGCCATGCGTGATTTAAGCGCGTCCCCAATGCAGGTAACAAAGAAATTTACGTTCATATTATTTAGCTTCCAGCGAAGATAACAGCATCGTGTCATTTTTCGTTTCAGGCAGGCGTTGAGGCGTGTGTGCTTGCCTGTTTCATCGTCTCTTTAGCGCGCCACGCGCAGCCCGCCGGTGACGCCGCGGCTTAATACGATTTGCCAGAGCTGGATATTTCTGGCGCGAAACGCTCCCGCACAGGCGGTGAGGTAATAATTAAACATGCGATGAAATTGCGTGGAGTAATTGCCCGCTATTTGCGGCCACGCCTGATTAAAACGGCGATGCCAGGCCATTAATGTTTTATCGTAATCGGCGCCGAAATTATGCACATCTTCAATAACAAAATAGGGTTCGCTGGCTTCAGCAATCTGTTTTAAAGAGGGCAGGCAGCCATTAGGAAAAATGTATTTATTGATCCAGGCATCGACATTATGCAGGCTCTTATTCGAACCGATGGAGTGCAGTAAAAAGAGACCATCCGGCTTCAGGCAGCGATCCACGGCGTTAAAATAGGTTGCATAGTTTTTCGGGCCGACATGTTCGAACATGCCGACGGAGACGATGCGGTCATAGCGTTTATCCAGATCGCGGTAATCCTGCAACAGGATGCGAATATCCAGCCCTTCGCTGTGGCTTTCGGCGTAGGCTTTTTGCTCTGCCGAAATGGTGATGCCTTCAACGCTGACACCGTAATGGCGCGCCGCGTATTCCGCTAAACCACCCCAGCCGCAGCCAATATCCAGCAGCGTCATGCCAGGTTTAAGCTGCAGTTTTTCACAGATCAGCGCGAGCTTATCTTCCTGCGCGGCACAGAGTTCATCGGCGTTTTTCCAGTAACCGCAGGAGTACTGCATATGGGGATCGAGCATGCGGCTAAACAGATCGTTACCAAGATCATAATGCACTTCGCCCACTTGCCAGGCGCGGCGACGGGACTGCGGGTTGACGAGACGCGCCGCGGCAATGCGCATCAGGTCGGCGAAACGCGCCGGGCGCTGCTCATCAAGCCTGGCGCGCAGCAGCTTGTCAAAAAACGCATCAAGCTGTTTGCAATCCCACCAGCCCTCCATATAACTTTCACCGAGCCCGAGTGAACCCTGCTGCAATACGCGCCTGAAAAAACGCGTGTCATGCACGCGGATATCCCAGGGTTCGGGGCCGTTAATCCTGATGCCTGCCTGCGACAGCAGTTCCTGGACGATCCGCAGCCAGTGGCCGGGTTTACTGATCACCTCGACGGTACATTCGTTTGCCATCATCTTTCCTTCAACGTAACGTGCGCTCAGCCGGTAATTCCCCCGTTATTCACTGCCCGTCAGTGCGAAAAAGGCTTATCGCTCAGGCAGCTGGCTGGTAAATTGTTCACAACGGGTGAAACAGAGTTATGACCCGTTCATTATTCAGGAAACCCGTTTTGCCTGCGCTGTGCTATCAAGACAAACTTCATCGAATAGAGGTCAGGTTGTTATGTGCTCTAAGCTTGTGTTACCGCCTCGTCAGCCCATTAGCGGCCAGCCCGCGCCGGTGCTGATGGCCTTGCCTCGCCCGGTGTACTTTCGCAGTTACCCTTTACGGGGCGATACAGGCGTGGACATGCATGAGCATCCTTTCGCGGAGTTTCTCTATGCGCGCGAGGGCAGTATGCGGGTGGAAATTGAAGGGAAGACGCTGGTGGTGCCCGTGCTCTACGGTGTCTGGATCCCGGCTCGTGTGCCGCACCGTCTTCTTGCCGTCAGCGACGTATTGCTGGAAAGCCTGTATGTGGAGGCCGATTTTGCCACCATCCCCTTTAGCGGCAGTAAGGTGGTGGTGGTGAGTGATTTTGTGCGTGAGTATATTCACTACGCCACGCAAAACGTGCCGGAAAAGTATGAGGATGCAGGTGATGACGCGCAGCTGGTGCAGGTGCTGATTTCCCTGCTCAGACACTTACCCGATGCCGGATTATCGGTCTCCTGGCCGGTATCGCCGTTGCTGACAAAAGTTTGCAGCCAGATCCAGAAAACGCCCGGCGACGCGCACAGCATTGAACAGTGGGCTTCCTGTAGCGGTATGTCGGTGCGCACGTTTTCGCGCCGTTTCAAAAAGGAGACTGGCGTGGCGTTCAGCGAATGGAAAAAACGGGTGCGCTTGCTGGAATCCGTGGTGAGGTTAAAAAACAAGCGCAGCGTTACCCAGGTGGCGCTTGAACTGGGTTATTCAAGCCCGGCCTCGTTTACCTTTGCATTTCGCGCCATGTTCGGCGTGCCGCCAACGCGCTATTAATTCGAAACCACGCTTATTCAGCAGCACGCCCGCCGGGTCTTAATCATACTGCCGCGCTTGGCGATCGCCGGAAAAAAAGCGGCGTAACCACCAGGTCAGAAGGGCCAGCAAGGCTATGGCGCCAAGTACGGCAAACGCCACGCTCCAGGAATACTTTGCTGCAATCGTTCCCGCCATCGCGGGGCTGAATGCGGCACCGATGCCCTGCAACAACATGATAAAGCTCTGCCCGGCGTTGGTATGCCCACTGCCTTCCAGCAATTTAACGATATAACCGGGTACCGCCACGCCCAGCAGCCCTGCGCCCACGCCATCGAGTATCTGAACCGGGATCATAAAAAGCGGCCCGGCCGAGAGGCTGGCAAGCGCCGCGCGCAGCGGCAGAACCAGTAACGCTGCCGTGATCAGCAGCGGGTAACCATATCTCCCCGCCCTGGCGGCGGCGAATAAGGCGACGGGAATCATCACCAGCTGCGAAATAATGACCGTCGCCGCCGCATACACCCCGGCGCTCATTTCCCCGCCGGGTGCGGAGGCCACCCGCATACTGAGCATTGGCAGCAGCGCAGCGTTAGCCAGATGAAACAGCATCAGCGTCACGCCAGTCGCGATGAGGGCAGGGTGAGTGATAATCGCCAGCAGGCGGGGGGCTGTCGCCGGATCGTCGTCGTGACGAAGACCCCGCGCGGCGCGGTTATCAATATCGTTATTGCGAACAGCAAACACCGCGAGCGTTGCGCATATTGCCATGCCGGTCATCAGAATAAAGACGGCATCAGTGCCGAAGTACCACACCAGAATGCCCGCCAGTATCGCGGCGCTCATATTTCCGCCGTGGTTAAACGCCTCGTTTCTGCCCATCTGCTGGTTAAACCCTGACGGGCCGGTTAAGCCAAGCGTAATGCCCATTAGCAGCGGCGCGATAAAAGCGGCGGCTATGCCGGTGACAAGCTGTGAAAAACCGACAACAAAAAACGTCGGATACGCCCAGAGTAACAGCGTGGCGGCGGTGATCAGCAAACCGCAGGCGACGAGGAGCCCTCGCTTATGCCGCGTGGCGTCAGCGACCAGCCCGGAAGGCAGCGTCGCCATCAGGCCCGCCAGACCACCGGCCGTCATCATCCAGCCAATGTTGTCGGCTTTCCAGTGATGTTCAGTGAGATAGATCCCCAAAAAGGGGCCAAGACCGTCCCTGACATCCGCCATGAAAAAGTTCACTAAACAGAGTGCCTGTAGCGAGCGTAACGGCATAGAAACCCTTTTTATGTGCATGCTGCGTTCCTGAAGTCCCGGTTTTCCGCATCCTGAAATTGCAGCGGATGGCAGACAAAACAGATGCCTTCGCGAGCACCTGCGAGGAGGGATAATAATCGGCTTTCACGTCAATTGTGTGATACCTATTTGTAACATTCTGTCGTGCAGGCGAAGGGAATGATGAATGGCGGTCGAAGGCAAAAGTGCGGTAAGCCTGCATCATCACTGTGGCTGACGATGCAGACAGTGTTTAACGGCTATGCCAACAAAATCACGCCCCAGACCACGGCGACCATCAGCAGCGCCGTGGTCTGGGCTGCACTGCCCATATCCTTTGCGTTTTTTGAAAGCGGGTGGTGTTCCAGTGAAATACGATCGACCACCGCTTCGATGGCAGAATTGAGTAGCTCCACTAGCAGGCTGATCAAGCACATGGCCAGCAGCAGCGCTCGTTCAACCCCACTGACGTTGACAACCAAAGCGCTAACCATCAGCACACTATGTAAAACAAGAAGCTGGCGGAACGCCGCCTCGCCGTACACGGCGGTAAGAAAACCGTCGCGCGAATAAATCAGCGTACTGAAGATCCGCGCGATCCCGGTTTTGCCATGGGAATATTTGCCGGTCGCGCCGGGGCCTGACGATTGCATGGGCATCTCCTGAAAAATGATGGGCTTGCGCAGTATGCAAAAAGAGATGTCAGGAAATTGTCAAAACCTTACCGGAAACAGCAATCTGTCGAAACATCGCCGTGACGGGCTAATGCGCGGGCTGCATATCCAGCGTAAAACGGCACCCTTTATCTGAGCTTTCGACCGTCATACGCCAGCCAAGATGCTCCACGATGCGTTGCACAATCGATAAACCGAGCCCTTCGCCATTTTGCTGCGTGCCGGAGTGAAAGCGCTGAAAATGGCGCGGATCGATACTCGACGGCAGGCCGGGGCCGGTGTCAGAAATGGTCAGGGTCACGCCATGCAGCGCCAGACGAATTTCGCCCTCTGCGGTGTACTGGCAGGCATTGCGCAGCAGGTTCCAGAAAACGCTGCGCGCCAGCTCAGCATTGGTCGGTATGTGGATCTGCTCCGCGGCGTCCAGTATCAGTGCGACGGGCTTTTTTGCCAGCCAGGGGTGGCAGCGCGCGATGCACTCTTCGAGTAAAGGGCGAAGCGCAACCTCGCTGCGGGGCAGGGTTTGCGGATCGCGCGAAAGCAGCAACAGGCACGTCAACTGGCGTTGCATCTCCTGGGTGGTGCGCACGATCCGCTCCGCGCCAGGTACAAGATGGCTGTCGGCAGGTAACTGGTACACGATCGTTTCTGCCGCACCGCCAATGATCGCCAGCGGTGTGCGCAATTCATGACTGGCATCGCCGACAAAGCAGCGCTCACGCTGGAGAAAGCGCTCCAGCTCATCGCTGTGCCGGGCAAACGCGCGCGCCAGCACGCCGATTTCATCATTCGCGTCCTGGAAAGGTAACGGCTTTTGATTGCGCTCGACGGCATTGGCCAGCCGCGTGATGGGAACGGTAACGCGAGCCGATGTTAACCGACCAATCCAGAAAGCGCCCAGCACGCACAACAGCATGATAAGCGGCGCGAAACCGTCAATCATCCACTCCAGCCAGGCGTAACGGTTGCCATCCTGCAACAGGTAGTAGCGCTGGTTATGCAGCGTGAATACCAGCAAGTGCTGTTCGTCAGGTGCTTTCAGCCGGTGGTAGCCTGGCGTGTACTGGCGCAGCGTATCGGGCGCGGTCCGGGCGTGATAAAGCTGGCTGCCTTGCGGCATGGACGGAAGCGTGCCGCTGGCAATCGCCTCTTCCAGACGGGGAGCTTCAGCGCGCAGGCTTTCTGCCATCACCCTGGCGCGGAGTTCGTCGTAGTCGAGTTGTTCGGCCACGACCACAAACGCCATGACGGCGACCATCAGCAGCACAAACGAAACGGTAATGCGCGTATTGAGCGTCATCTGCTGGTAAAGGGATTTCATAATGGATGCGCTGCCCCTGATGATTATTCTGCGCAAGCCCCCCCGGGCTTGTGCAGGCGTAAACCGATGCCATGGACCGTTTCTATCAGTGCAGATGTGAAGTTTTTGTCAACCCGCTGGCGCAAGTCATGAATATGGGTGCGCAATGCACCGCTTTCCGGCGGTTCGTCGCCCCACAGCAGGTACTCCATCTCCTGCTTTTTGACGACGCCGGGTGCGGCGCGCATCAGACTCAGCAACAATTTGTGGGTGGTGGGCGTCAAATTGATGGTCTGGCCTTGCCGCCATGCCTGCGGCGCACGGGTATCCACCAGCAGATCTTCCCAGCTTAGCGTGCCTTGCACCTGCCGCCCCTGGGCGCGGCGCACCAGCGCCTGGATACGTGCGTCCAGCTCTTTAAGGGAAAAGGGTTTTACCAGGTAATCGTCCGCGCCCAGCGCAAAGCCCTGCACGCGGTCATCTACCGGGTCGCGCGCGGTCAGCATGAGCACCGGCACCGGGTTCTGGTATTCGTGGCGAAGTTTGCTGCACAGCGTCATGCCATCCAGGCGCGGCAACATCAGATCCAACAGGATGGCATCGTAGTCATTCTGCGTGGCCATACGCAGGCCGGTGGCACCATCACGCGCATCATCCAGCACGTAGCCCAGCGGCTCAAAGAAGTCGTACAGGTTGGCCACCAACTCAGGGTTATCTTCGATAATGAGCAGGCGAGTCATAGAAAACCGGCATTGTGAAAAAGGAGCCGGCTACCTTAACAACTTCCTGACACCAGGGCGTTGATACTGCGCACATTTCTAACCCATTGAGAATTGCGCATGTTTCAACGTCTGTCGTCGTTTCGGTTCAACCCGGTGCAACTGACCTGGGTCGCCGCTCTGTTCTTCACCACTTTTGGCAATATTGCGCTGTGGCAAACGCTATGGTCCAACGTTGAGATCACTAGCCTGCACACTGTGCTGTTTGTTATCAGCCTGCCGCTGTTCCTGTTCTGCTTTTTTAACGTGTTGCTGACACCGGTCATGATATTGCCGTACTTGCGTAAGCCCCTGCTGGCGGCGCTGGTCGTTATCAGCGCCAGTTGCAGCTATTTTATGCTGCGCTACAACGTGCTTATCGACCGCAGTATGGTGCAAAATTTCTTTGAAACGAATCAGGCTGAACTCACTTCGTATCTTTCTGTTCCGCTGGTGCTTACCCTGCTTTTTTTAGGTGTGTTACCTGCGGCGGCGATGGTGTCGCTGCCTGGCAAAAAAATCGGCCGTCCCTTACAACACCTGTTCTGGTGGCTCTGCCATCTGGTTGTGACATTGACCCTGTTTGCCGCCGTGACGCTGGCGTTCTACAAGGATTACGCTTCGCTGCTGCGCAACAATATGCAGATAAAAGACCAGGCGCTGCCGTTTAACATTGTCCGCAATACCAATGGTTACCTGAAACGGAAGTACAGCGTGAAATCGCAGCCGTTGCGCACGGTGGCGGAAGATGCCACGCGTACGGCGGCGGGCGAGCGGCCAAAACTGGTGATTGTTGTAGTCGGGGAAACCGCACGGGCGCAGAACTTCCAGCTTAATGGGTATGCGCGCCCGACCAACCCGATGCTGTCGCAGCGCGAGGACATCATCAGCTTTCAACATGTCTCATCCTGTGGCACGGCGACGGCCATTTCGCTGCCGTGCATGTTTTCGCGTATGACGCGTTCGCAGTACAACGACGTGCGCGCCGCGACGGAAGAGAACCTGCTCGATATTTTGCAACGCACCGGCATCCATATTCTCTGGCGTAACAATAACAATGGCGGGTGCAAAGGTATTTGCGAGCGCGTGCCCACCGATAATATGCCCGCGCAGAACATTGCCGGCCTCTGCGTCAATAAAGATGGCACCTGTTATGACGAGGTGCTGTTGCACCAGATCACGACGCGAATCGATGCCATGGCAGGGGACGCACTCATTGTGCTGCACCAGATTGGCAGCCATGGACCAACCTACTTCGAACGTTACCCGCCGGAGGCCAAAACGTTCAGCCCTACTTGTGATAGCAATCAGATTGAGAAGTGCAGTAACGACGCGCTGATGAATACGTACGACAATACGCTGGTCTACACCGACCGGATGCTGAATAAAACCATCAAGGTGTTGCAAGGCTATGCAGCACAGCGCGACGTGGCGATGATTTACGTTTCCGACCACGGGGAGTCGTTGGGCGAGCGGGGGATGTACCTGCACGGCACGCCTTACATGATTGCGCCCGATGAGCAAACGCATGTCCCGCTGGTGATGTGGCTTTCCCCCGCGTTTGCCCGGCATTCAGGACTTAATCTCGCTTGTCTGCGCAGCAATGCGGATAGCACCCGCTATAGCCATGACAATCTCTATCACTCGATTCTCGGGCTGTTTACTGTGCGAAGCCACGTTTATCAGCCCGGACTGGATATCTTTGCCGGGTGTCGAAACGCGATGCCGCGTCAATAACGCGGCTGCCAGCACGGTTGATTAACAGAGGTAGAACGGCTGCTCGTCTGGTTGTTGGAAAATCCGGCCCGCTGCGGTGTGTTGCCAGCACATTCACCGCAGCGGGTGACGCCAGTCCGTCTCTTTCTGCTCTTTTTGGGATATAGTAGAAAACGCTCTTTTTGTAACAGGTGGCACTGGCAATGGCTTTGATCCCAAAAAACTACGCGCGGCTGGAAAGCGGTTATCGTGAGAAAGCACTTAAAATTTATCCGTGGGTGTGTGGACGCTGTTCACGCGAATTTGTTTATTCCAATCTGCGCGAATTAACGGTTCACCATATCGATCACGACCATACCAATAACCCCGAAGATGGCAGCAACTGGGAGTTGTTGTGTCTGTTTTGCCATGACCACGAACACTCGAAGTACACGGAGGCCGATCAGTACGGGACAACCGTGGTGGCGGGCGAAGACGCGCAGAAAGATGTTGGCGCCGCAACCTATAACCCGTTTGCCGATTTAAAATCGCTGCTGAACAAGAAAAAATAGTGCCAGCCACGTTTGCTTCTGCCGGCAAAAATCAGCGCTGTGCAGGTCGGTAATCTGTCGTCAGGCGTTGCTGTAAATATGTGTGCTTAACAGGTTTTGCCCGCAAGTTCAGATAAGGATCTCCATGATTAACGTCAGCAAGCCTCTTCTGGCACCGCCTCTTCAGGTCGGAGACACCATCGGTTTTTTCTCTTCATCCGCACCGGTAACCACCACGGCACCCCATCGGTTTAGCCGTGGAAAACGCTTCCTGGAGGAGAAAGGGTTTCGTCTTAAAGCCGGTCGGCTGACCGGCAAGTCTGATTTCTATCGCTCCGGCACGATTGCGGAGCGAGCGCAGGAGTTCAACGAACTGATTCGCGATCCGTACATTCGCTGTGTGATGTCGACAATCGGGGGGAATAACAGTAACGCCTTGCTACCGTTTATTGATTATGACGCCCTGAAAGCAGACCCTAAAATCATCATCGGTTATTCCGATACCACCGCGTTACTGGCGGGGATTTATGCGCAAACGGGGTTAATTACCTTTTATGGCCCGGCGCTGGTTGCTTCTTTTGGTGAGTTTCCGCCTCTGGTTGATGAAACCTATCGCGCTTTTAGTGAAATACTTTGCACCGGGCATCAAGGTTTCTACGACTATGTTTTACCGGAAAAATGGACGGATGAACGGCTTAACTGGAATGATCCAGCGCCGGTACGGGCTAAAACACTGTATGCGAATAACTGCCGGTTTATCGGGCAGGGGGTAGAAAAAGGGCGCGTTATTGGCGGTAACCTTAATACCTTATCGGGGATCTGGGGGAGCGAATGGATGCCTGAAATCCGATCCGGTGACATTCTGTTCATTGAAGATAGCTTAAAAGACATTGCCACGGTTGAACGTTCATTCGTAATGCTGAAACTCAACGGCGTGTTTAAAAAAGTGCGTGCGATTATTCTTGGCAAACATGAATTATTCGATAACGCGGGAAGCGGCCGTACGCCTTACGATGTATTGCGGGAAGTGTTAGGTGACGAAAACGTTCCTATCGTTGATGGATTCGATTGTTGCCACACGCATCCGATGCTGACACTGCCCCTTGGTGTGACACTCAGCATCGATTTTGTCAATCGCAAGGTTTCCATCGTCGAACCCTGGCTATCAGAGAGGCAATAAGCCGCCACCTGTTTATGACGGCGCCGCGAACCGTGCCCGCCGCAACAGGTGGGCACGTACTGCATAGTGTAATCGTCAGAACGATTCCCAGTCAGTGCCTTGACCGGTCGACGTTGCGGGTTTCAGATCAACTTTGCGGTGATTCGCCGCTGGCGTGTATTTGGGCTTAGCGGTATCGGAACGCAGTTTGAACACGGAAACCAGTTGCGCCAGCTGTTCAGCCTGTTGCTCCAGTGATGAGGATGCCGCAGACGACTCCTGAACCAGCGCGGCATTCTGCTGCGTTGTGGAATCCAGCTCGGTGACCGCTTTACCAATCTGATCGATACCTCTGCTCTGTTCTTCCGACGCACTGGAGATTTCGTTCATAATGCCACTCACGTTAGTGACAGAAGAGACAATCTGCTCCATGGTCGTCCCGGCTTTGTTGGCCATTTCTGAACCGGTCACCACGCGTTGTACGGACTCTTTAATCAGACTTTCGATCTCTTTAGCGGCCTGAGCGCTGCGCGATGCAAGACTTCTGACTTCTCCCGCCACCACGGCAAAACCGCGCCCCTGTTCACCTGCGCGCGCCGCCTCAACGGCTGCGTTTAGCGCAAGGATATTGGTCTGGAAAGAGATACCATTGATGACGCTGATAATATCGGTGATCTTGTTTGAGCTTTCGGTGATCGTCTCCATCGTGCTGACGACATCCCAGACAATTTTCCCACCGGAACGCGCATGTTCCGCCGCCAGCCCGGCGAGCTGGCTGGCTTCGCGCGCATTGTCGGCATTACGCTTAACCGTTGAGGTCAACTCTTCCATGCTTGCCGCCGTTTCAACGACGGCGGCAGACTGCTGTTCAGTGCGGGAGGCCAGATCCGTATTGCCTGCTGAAATGTCCGAAGATGCATTAGCCACGTGAACGACCGACTCTTTTATTTGGGTGATCATTTCGCGAAGCTTATCGTTCATCACACCCATGGCCAGCGTCAGGCGACCCAGTTCATCTTTTGACTGCGGCTCAATGGTGGCGGTCAGATCACCTTCGGCAATACGTTCAGCCAGCGTCAGGTTGTGTTTTATCTGCCGCGTCATTTGCCGCGTAAGCAGCCAGGCGACCAGTAACCCCGTCAGGACGGCGCAAAGGGCAACCCCCCCCATGATGATCATCACCCGCTGAATGATATCGATATTTTTCTGCGTCTGGCCTGTCACTAAATCCGAGGTAACGGTATTAATTTTTTCGGCAACGCCGGTCAGTTCCGTCGCCGCCTTCTGCGACTCTTTTAACGCAGCGGCATACGCCGTGACGTGCCCCTGCAGGCCGCTAAGAAATGCCTGCGCCATCGCTTTGTCTTCAGGGGTAAACGCAGCATTTTCAGCATGAAGCAGTTTCGTCGCTTCATCATATTGGCGGGCAAAAATGTCCACTCCTTGCTTACCCGCGGATGACTGGATTTCATACGCCGTCGCCCAAATCGTATTGAGGCGATTCAGCAATGCTATCTCGTTTTGGGTGGTGGTTTCCTGCTGCTCAAGGCGGGTACTGAATTGATCGAGCAGGGTTTTCATATCAGCCGATGTCAGGTTTTTGGACTGCTCTACGGTCACTTTTTCCAGCTTAACAAACGTGTCCCGGTGTGTGGCGTAATCAGGGATAGTGCTGCGCAGTTCATCAAACAACACGCGGGCGTCATCGTCCCAGGTGTAATCCAGACCCGTAATCGCTTTCTGATCCATTTTGGCAATGGCGACTTTGTTCGCCTCAAGGGATTTTTCATCGTGGTTTAATTGGTACGTCAAACGGTTACGCCGTGCGGTATTTAACTCCGTACTGATTTCATTGATGAGTTTTCCTTTCAGGGCATGGTCGCGGATATTGCTGGATTGCTGAATGCTGATAAGTGAGGACAGAACAATGATAATTATCAAAACCGCAAATCCACCAAACAGCTTGGCAGCGACGGGCAGGTTTTTTATTGACGGTAACAGCTTTGGCATAGAGGTATCCTCAATAATAATTCTTAATATTCAAAAGACGGTTTCATTTTCACTTCTTATCAGGTTGCAGGTGTCTTCACGCCTTAATAGGACGCTGGAAATAGGGCTTATCAAATTACTTATCGACAATTGCCGCACTTTTTTTAATGAAAAAAAAGAAAAAATTACCGGCGGAGGATATATTTTAAATAAATGAAAGATATTGCATGATGAATACTGGAAAAGCAGTGTGATTTTATTCGGTTATCGTCATAATCATAAGTCAGCAAAGATTTTTCATTGCGGCATGTCCGCAGAGAGGGGATATATTATATGCGCCGCAATTTATATTGACGTGCTTGCACAATTGCCAGTTAGCATGGTGTTAATTAGCGTTCAATGTTATTTGGTGATAGCGGTAAATTAAAACTGGGCAGGTGCTCAATAGTTATTAATCGGGCAGGATATTTCTCAATGCCGCTTTTCTGGTTCTGCCAAAACAGACCGCCTGTTTTGCGCCAGCGTGGTCATTCCTGGCGAAATACAGGCAATAAAAAACCCGCACCAGGCGGGTTTGTTCGTCTCAGTCGTGCTTAGCTGCTCAGGCTGTTCGCCTTCATCGCTGTTGTAAGCGCCGCTGATAAAGGGCGGGGCTTACAGCGCGGTAACGTTACCTGCGGCCGGGCCTTTCGCGCCACTTTCGATGGTGAAGGAGACTTTCTGACCTTCATCCAGGGTTTTGTAGTTGTCGCTCTGGATAGCGGAGAAGTGAACAAACACATCTTTGCTGCCATCGTCCGGAGTGATAAAGCCAAAACCTTTATCAGAGTTGAACCATTTTACTAAACCAGTCATTTTATTAGACATAGATATTTCCTTAATTAATGAGCCACGAAGTGCGGCGATAATGGCCTGTGATTATAGAGTAACTTATTTGGCACTTAGGAGGAGGCTCACGAAGAAGGGTATCTTTGGATAACTCTTGAACTGAGGACTGCTTTACTAAAACTGCTTTCATAAGGTCTGTATTCCAAACCGATGGCGCTATTAAGACATAGCGAGTTCGATTTGGCAATGTTTATGTTTTTTTATTTTAACCACTTACACGCCCGGATGGCTGCATGGCTGTCTGTTTTGCTTGCCTGTCAGTACTTTCTCAAGCCGGTTATTTCGCAGAGCGTTAGCAAAATTGCGTTGCCAGTTCGCTTATCTTGCAACACAAAAAGGCCACCGCAAGGTGGCCCCGGTCATCACTTCCTTGGTTTACCTGCGTCCGCGCGTTTCTCACGAACCCTGCCGTTATTGTTGCGATCGCGAGGTTGCGTGCCACCACCAGGCTTAGGTACGACGACGTCTGGATTAAGTGGTCTTCTGTCAGCCATGTTTTCGTCCCCAAAGAATGGCAAAAGTGCCATCGACGGTGATACGCCTCGCGTGTTTGCTTTGCAACGCGGATCGGACTACAAATTGCGCAGCATCAAGTTTATCCTCGTATCGGCACAGGCCTTCGAACCAGTCATATGGCTCCGGTCATGCAGACCGGAAAGCAGGGCATTAAACGAAGCGGAATGGATACTGGCTACCGTGACAGACTTTTTCTCAGAACAGAATGAGGCCGTTATGGATCTGACAACGCATTTTACAGCGGTTGATGGTCTCTTTTATCGCGCGGTTGATCCGGCTTACCGGCGCTTTGCATTAGCCGGCTCCCGAACGCCGGGGCGCTATTCGGACAGCCAGCAACCGACGCTGTATCTGAGTTCATCGCCTGCAGGCGTAGAGGCAGCGATGCAATCCCACCGCGACAACAGAAATGCCAGCCTGGAAATAGTTAAAGTCAGGGTTATCGCGAATAACATTTTTGATCTCCGCAATGCGGATGCCGTGCTGGCTGCGGGCATTCACCTTCACGATGCGATTGCGCCATGGCAGGACATTGTGAAGGAGGGCGGTGTTCCCGGCTCGTGGGGTGTGCGTAATCGTCTGGAATCACTCGGCTTTAATGGCTTAATCGACCCTTCCCGTAAAGCACCCGGGCTCTGGCATCTGGTACTTTTTGCCTGGAATAACGACAGCCAATGCCATGTCACTCTTCTTGAATAAAGCACGGGCTGACATAACGCACCGGATAAAAGTCACTCCGCTCTCTCTGCGACACTTACCCCCGTTCCGGAAGCCAAAAGCGCAACGCAGGTGATAGAAAGCACCCGGCGCGGTTATGGGTAATTGCGTCGTGCTGTTGTCTGGCAATTTTCTTTTCTTGCGAAACACGTTCACATTCCCTTCTTGTTGGCGGGCTATTTTCACCTCTGGTGACGTTTTTTTAACCACAAACGCGGAGAACAGCATGAGAAGAGTAACCAGCACATGGTTTGCCACTGCTTTTATGGTCTGCACTTTTTCGGTCAGTGCAGCAACAGAGTGCGATATCAAACCGCCACCGTTACAAAGGGATAGCCCGCCTGTACCTGGCCCGGCACCGCTGGTTTATGGTGTCGTTCAGCAAACGACCACGCCGGTCGATGCATTAAACAATGTGGTTAAAACTCTGCCGGCGCTGGAAAATGGCAAGCGTTATGAAGTCCGGCTGGAAGTGAGGGAACTGGCGCCCGTTCCCGCGCCGCCCGTTCCCCCCGCACCCTAGTTAACGCCTGTTCAGCCCCTTTCCGGGGCTTTTACACCAACATATCCGGTTTTTGTCGGCCTGTTTATACCTCATACTTTGGGTTCATTTAAGGATCGCAAACCCCTGTCAAAAAGCGTTGTTACCACGATAAAAAATACCGGCACGAAGAAAACCGCGAATAAGGTGGCGCTGATCATGCCGCCGAAAACCCCAATACCGATGGCATTCTGCGTGCTGGCGCTGGCACCGCTGGCGAGTATCAGGGGAACAACGCCCAGCGTGAAAGCTAACGAGGTCATCAAAATCGGACGAAGCCGTTGTCGGGACGCCTGTAACGTTGCTTCCAGGGTGCTCATGCCCTGGCGGCGTAGCTGACGGGCGAATTCGACAATCAAAATGGCGTTTTTGGCTGAAAGACCAATCAGTGTGATTAAGCCCACTTTGAAAAAGACATCGTTGGTCATACTGGCCGAGCTGACAGCAATAAGCGCGCCGATAAGCCCCAACGGCACGGCCAGCATCACGGAAACGGGAATTGACCAGCTCTCATACAGTGCCGCCAGCACCAGAAATACCACCAGCACAGAGAGGAGGATTAACCCTGGCAACTGGGAAGCTGAGGCCTTTTCCTGCAACGAACTGCCTGCCCACTCGCCGGTAAATCCAGCTGGCAATGCCTTTGCCAGCTGTTCCATGGTTTTCATCGCATCACCACTGGCGTGACCCTGGGCCGCGCTGCCGGTGATGCGAATGGCCGGATATCCCTGATAGCGATTGAGTTGCTGCGGGGCCTGTCGCCACGACGAGGTGACAAAAGCGGAAAGCGGCACCATTTCGCCCAGTCTGTTTTTGACGGCTATTGTTAACAGCGTTTCAGGCTGCATTCTGTAAGCTGCATCGGCCTGCACAATGACCTGCTGGACACGGCCAGCATTAGTGTAGTCATTGACATAGTTTGAACCCGAGGTGACAGAAATGGCCTGATTGATCTCCTCAAACGATACGCCTAACGCTTGCGCTTTTTCCCGGTCAATGTTCAGGGAAATAGAGGCTCCCTCTGGTAATCCATCGATATAGACATCCGCAAGATTCGCACTGTTGTTTGCCTGTAAAACCAGTTTGTCTGCGGCCTGTTTCAGCGCCTCGTAGCCTTTGCCCGCTCTGTCTTCAACATAAAAGGTGAACCCGGAAGAGGTGCCCATATCGGAAATAGCGGGCGGCAGCAGGCTCATGGTTACTGCGTCGGGTACGGACTGCATTTTTGCCTGGATACGCTCGGCTTCATCCTGGGCGGAGATGCCTTTGCGGGATGACCACGCTTTTAACGTTGTAAAGGCCAGTGCGGAGTTTTGCCCCGAACCTGAAAAACCGAATCCGAGGATCATAATATTGCTTTTAATGGCTTGCCTTGAGGCTACTTCATCTTCATAGCGTTTCACCACCGCGAGAGTGCGCTGCATGGTGGCCTCGGAAGGGAGCTGAATGGAGGACATAAAATATCCCTGATCCTCTTCGGGCAAAAAAGAGGATGGCAGCGTGATTAACCCCATCACCAGGGCCGCGCACAGCGCGGCATAAAGCAGCATCATCCGCCCGGTTCGCTTTACCACATACCCCAGACCCGACACATAACGCGAAGAGAGCAGGTGAAAATAACGGTTAAACCCGGCGGCGAATCGTCCCGCTGGTGACGCGTTTTTCTGCTGCGGTTTCAGCAGGGTGGCACAGAGCGCAGGGGTGAGCGTTAAGGCTAAAAACGCGGAGAACAGGATCGATACCGCCATCGACACTGTGAACTGGCGGTAAATCACCCCGACCGAACCACTGGCAAATGCCATCGGGATAAACACGGCGGTGAGCACCAGCGTAATGCCAATAATCGCCGGTGTGATTTCCCGCATCGCTTCGCGTGTCGCCTCGTGCGGAGATAGCCCTTTTTCTGCCATCAGCCGCTCAACGTTCTCGACGACGACAATCGCGTCATCGACGATGATGCCAATGGCGAGCACCATGCCAAACATGGTCAGAATATTGATGGAATAGCCGCTTAACAGCATGACAGTGAATGTCCCGAGAAGCGCCACCGGGACGACAATAGCCGGGATGAGCGTGCAACGGATGTTGTGCAGGAAGATCAGCATCACCAGAAAAACCAGCACCATTGCTTCGCCTAACGTTTGTACCACTTTGATGATCGAGGCTTTTACAAAAGGAGCGGTGTCGAACGGAACGGTAAACGCCATGCCCTCAGGCAGCGTGGTGCTCAGCTCTGCCAGTCGCTGGTGAATTCCTGCGGCGGTGCTGATGGCATTCGCGCCCGGCGAAAGCTGAATGGCTGCTGCCGTCGCCGGAACGCCATTTTCCCGGATGCCATAGGTATAACTCTGTAGCCCTGACTCCACGCGAGCAATATCACCCAGCCTCAGACGAGCGCCGTCAGTGGTCGCTTTAAGCGTGATATTGTTAAACTCCGCAACAGAGGTGAGTTGCCCCTTCACCGTTAACGGATAAGTGACGTCCTGCCCCGGCAGCGCCGGTTCGTCTCCCGATCTGCCGGGTGATACCAGCACATTCTGTTGGCTCACCGCGCTGATGACGTCGCTGGCTGAAAGCTGGTAATGGTGCATTTTGACCGGGTCAAGCCAGATGCGCATGGCTTTTTCACCGCCGAACAACTGAACCTTGCCCACGCCCGGCACGCGGCGAAGCGCATCGCTGATGTTTCTGGCGAAATAATCACTCAGATCGGCCTCCTGATAGGCTCCCGTGGTGGATTTCAGACCGACCATCAGCAGAAAACCAGACTCGGCCGCTTCAACGCTGACACCGTTTTGCCTCACCGCTTGTGGCAGACGTGGCTCCACCGTTTTTATCTTATTTTGCACATCCATCTGCGCGAGTTTGCTGTCCGTTCCGGGTTTAAACGTTACGGTGATAGAGGCCATCCCGGTGGTGTCGCTGGTGGACTCGAAATAGAGCAAATTGTCCACCCCCGTGATCTCGCGCTCAATAAGTGAAACCACCGAGGTATTCATCATCTCAGGCGACGCGCCAGGAAAACTGACCGAAATAATAATACTTGGCGGCGCGACCGCCGGGTATTGCGCGACCGGAAGATGCGGGATGGATAAACACCCACTCAATATAATGAACAGTGCAACAACCCAGGCAAAGACAGGCCGGTCAATAAAAAACTGTGGCATCAATTAATTTCCGAACAAGTAAGGCGAGAGAATTAACATCAAGGTTTCTGCTGCGGTGATAATGTCCCGCTATCAACATCATCCGTCCTGACGCGTTTACCTATATCTTTAAGTTGTGAAAACTTTTCCAGAAGTTGCGGTGCATCATCAAGGCTGGTGGCAAACATCCACATATACGTCATGACCGAATAAATATGTCCGGCATTCACCCCCTGGGTTGATGTCATTACTATGATGGTCAGGGTAAAGAGCAGGGCGATCAGCACGCCGATCGCGAGGTATCCCAGTGCTTCACGATCGGAAAGGCTGATTCGCAAGCGGGCAAGCGATGAATAATGGCGATTAAGCGAGAGTGTGGAAGCTTTATGAACATAGTCCACCTCCTTTTCCAGTCGGTTATTTAGCCGGTTAAACAGCACCTCATTTTTACGGGTATAACCTTTAAGAAAGCACGACAGAATAATGACGATAACCACACACATCATCCCGGCGTGAAACTCAATAATGAGCAGCATAATCGCGGCGCCAAAAAGGGAAATCAGCGAGGTCATCAGCATCGGCAAATGCATTTCAAAGAAATCAACAAATTCACGGGATAACACCACCCGCGCGGCGATGGTTGAGTGATTAAGCTGATATTTACGCTGAGCAATAATCACCGATACGGCAAGGCCGGCATAAATGCGCGCAAACGTACGCGTATCGACACTGCGCCGGGTTGCCCCGAGGATCCAGATAAACAGGATCATCAGCCCATACAGCGCGGCGGTGAGGGCATTCCCCGCCAGGATCGCGTTGATAGCGATGCCTGCCAGCACGGGATACAATAAATAGGTCACGTTTTCCGCAATCACCAGCAAAAAAGTCACCGAGAGCTTTTTCCCGTTTTTTACGGCCAAATGTTTTAATGTCCTTTTCACATTTTCAGCAGAGGACGGTGGGGTTTTATTTATCGATGTCATTATAAAAAATTATCTGCCCGGTCTGGATGAACAATCCTGGCTTGCCGTTATGCTTAATCACCCATGCGCTTTCATTGCGAGCCGATTAAGATATGCGCCTGGATTACACGGCGTTTATGCAGTATATCGTTTGGATGTTTACGCAGAATGCATGTTTTATGGAGGCTATATGGAGGTGGCTAATTCCTCTGCAATGTAAAGGTGTCGGATTTTCTGGCTACTTGTCACTACGCGCATAGTCAAAATCTGACGCCTCACATTCGACGATATTCAGAGGATCCGCAATAAAAGATACATCGGCGTGACACCGAGGAAAATAATTAAAAAACACTCATAATAAAAACTAAAGTCATAAATATCAGGGAGCCTGAGTAAGAGAAGGTTAAAGATAAGAATAAGATGAAGAAAAATGATCACCAAAAAGAAGGTTACAATAGCCAGCTCTTTCAGCACGCCCGCTTTTTCTTGTATCAAAAACAGTAAAAGAGAAACGCTTAACGCCACATAGATAAACGGCGATGAAAGCAGCGTCGCACCAACTTTTTCCTCAACGTTGTGCATCAAAATAAGCCATATATAGAACATTCCCCATAACCATGCAGAAAATATCATCAATGAACTGATTTTTTCAGCGGTGAGTTTCCGTAAGTACTTCATTGATATGTCAACTCCGGGAGAGCGCTTTACCGGTAATGAAATGACCATGCACGATCTGGTTTGCCGTGTTTATTTACGTCATCTTACTTACCCGTAACGCGGTATTTATGTGGCTTACCTTCTATTGTTATCCAGCACTGTGGAAAATTAATTACCCGAATGTGGAGCGAGTGTGTATGCCTGCCTGGTAAATATTCGCTTGCGGATGTTGCCATCAATGATTGAGAAAAAAATGAGACGTCAGTGCGTTTCTGCGGATGCAACTTTCTTTGCATCAGCGGGTCTCATGTTCGCTGATGACCTGCGCGTTGCTGCCAGGGTTCAGAAACAGCTTAGAAAAACGGCGTTTGCCTGAGGCCAGTACCCGAAGCGAAATCGTCGGTGTCGGCTTCAGGGCAAGCCTGGTCACAGAATGCCCGCAGTATCAGTGGTGAGTGGAGAAATCATGAACGACAACTATCTAATTCTTGTTGCTGAAGATGACGATGAAATAGCGGATATTCTGACCAGTTATATTCAGCGTTCAGGGATGCGCACCCTGCGTGCGGCGGATGGCGAGCAGGCGATAGATGCCTGCCGGCTGAAAAAGCCCGATTTGGTGTTACTGGATATCCAGTTGCCGGTGTTCGATGGCTGGACTGTCCTTTCCACACTGCGAAAAGAGAGCAATATTCCGGTCATCATGGTTACGGCACTGGATCAGGACATCGATAAACTGATGGGGCTGCGGCTTGGCGCGGATGATTATGTGGTGAAACCTTTCAATCCCACCGAGGTTGTCGCACGTATCGAAGCCGTGTTGCGCAGGGCAAAGGCCAGCCACCAACAACTCAACAATAAGCCTATCCGGACAGCCTGTTTAACGGTTTATCCGCAGGACTTTTATGTGGAGATTAATGGCTGCGGCGAGGCTATCTCTCCCATCCTGACAACGACCGAATTCAAACTGCTGGCCTACCTCGCGCGCAACCCCCGCAAAGTCTGTTCGCGTGAAGAGTTGCTCAACGCCTGTCTGCCAGAAGGCGATACGCTTGATCGCACGGTGGACAGCCATATGAGCAAGCTGCGCAAAAAACTGGAAAAATGCGGGTTAAAAGGGGTTCCGGAAAGTATTCGCGGCATGGGTTACCGGTTAGGTGAAAACAAATGAACAGAGGCCACCCGTTAAGCCGCCAGGTGCTGGCGTTTATGATCTCGCTGACGCTGACGGTTATCGCTGTCTCGGTTATCGGCTCCTACCTGTTTTATACCTTCATCATTTATTACCTTCCCGGCGGGGCAATAGCCGGGAATGAGGATCAGATGACCTATCTGGACTGGTTATGGATCCTGGTCGCCTCCCTGATAAGTTTATCCGTCTCGCTTTTTTTTACGGTGAAACTGTCGGCAAGAATATTGACCCCGTTAAGCTCTGTTGCCACCAGCCTGCGAAGAATAGCCCAGGGCGATCTGGGCGCGCGGGCGTTTTGTGCGAGTACGCATCTGGGCGAGCTTAATAATCTTGTTAATGATTTCAATGACATGGCTGAAAAGCTACAAACAATGGATGCGCAGCGTCGATCCTGGAATGCCGCTATCGCCCATGAACTGCGCACGCCGGTTACCATCCTGCGGGGCCGCTTACAGGGGCTGGTTGATGGCGTGTTTGAGCCAAATCCGACCTTGTTTAACTCGCTGCTTAAGCAAACAGAGGGCTTAACCAGCCTGATTGAAGATCTGCGGGTGGTGAGTTCATCCGGTGGGGCCGAATTTACGTTAACGCTTGTGGATGTTGATTTGCAGGAGATCATTCAGAGCGCAGTGGATTCCTTTGCGCTGGAATTTAAACGCAGCCATTTTAGCGTCGTGACCGAATTACACCCCCAGCAATGCCAGTGCGATCCGCTGCGAATTATTCAGTGCCTGACGGTCCTTTTCGATAACGCGATAAAATATGCCACCTCTAAAAGCATGGTGGTCAGCCATGGTGCTGGTGAACACGAGAACTTTATTGTCGTTGAAGATAGGGGACCGGGCATTCCGGAAGCATTCCACAAATTTATGTTTCACCCCTTTCAGCGCGGAGCCAGCGCAAGGGACACCAATCCGGGGGGCTGTGGGTTGGGGTTGTCGGTGCTAAAAGCCATCATGCTTGCTCATCAGGGCGACGTCACCTACACGTTAACCGATAAGGGCCATTCCATTTTTAAACTCTCATGGCCCTTACGGAAAAAACAGTAATTACGCTTTCTGCGTATGCAATTGCTGATTGGCTGGAATCGCGGTCATTTTCCACATCTCACCCAGCCGGGTATCCCACTCTGGCGGTGAGATTTGTAACTTGCCGCGCCGGGGGCTGAGGGTGATTTCACTGAAATAAATGACATCACGCTGCAGCATCAGATCAATTCGGCAATAATCGAGCCCGGTGGCGAGCTCCTGCGCCGCGGTTATTGCCTTATGCAATAATGCCGGTTCGGGTATCGTCCAGGGCGTATTGGGATATTCCATCTTAAAGGGCTGCAATTGCCAGCACTGATTGTAGACATTAATGAAACCATGACCGGAGTGATCGGTAAAATCCGCTTCGATAAAACCCGCGATACCGTGAAAGCAGTGTATTCTCAGCATTTCAGGCGTTCGGCTTTTGTCTCTTTCGGAAAATAAATCAATATATTTTTCGCACAATATAACCGATTGGATATTTTTATACTGCCATTCGCGAGTGGTGTAATACATATTTTTGCGCAGGGCAAAATCAAGCTTCTGCAACGCGCGTGCAATATTGAGTTTATCCTTATCGGTGCATATTACTGCGCTACCGCTGTCGTGATTACACTTCAGCACAAATTTGTCCGGTAACTGGCTGAAATCGATGCTTTGCACGTCATTATAAACACCAAGCAGTGTGGGTAATTGTACTCTTTGCGTACGCGCAGAAACGTAATCGCGTACTGCCAGTTTATCTGCCAGTCGCGTATAAAGCGGGTTATGATCATATATTAATCGATAACATATTTTTTCGCTCAGCGTCACCGGATTAACCAGATCGGGGGTTCTGCCAGTGACTCGTTTTAATCTTTTGCTGTGAAACTGCTGATCCTGAACCAGACAGGTTAAAAATTTTCGAGCAAGATACTCGGTGTATTTCATAAAATAGTTAAATCTGTTCATTATTCCTCCTGCGGACAGTAAACATTCTGCAGAGGATTTATTGAGTTATATTGCCGCTAATATGGAGCGACGATGGAGTAGCAACTGGCAAAATATCCTTAACCGAGTCGAGTAAGTACTGCTTGCCAGATGGGAACAGGTGATATGTTCCTTTAAGTTAAATTTGAACGCAGATATCAGTGTGTTAGCCGCTAACAAGGGGACGGGAGCAAGGAAAGTGAAACGCGAATTGGCATTGCAGGAAGGCCGGTGCTGCGAAAGAGAAAGGTCTTTCTTATCGGCTTAACAAATTACGCAGAAAATGGGTTCAGAATTTACTGAAGCCAGATATATTACCTGTCAGGTCACCTTTTCTATGATGGAGCGAGAAATGACGGATTACTGTTTTTATCAAAAAGGTAAGCAACTCGTCGTGCTGAAAAGCGCGGAAATGGATGCGGCTTCTCAACTGGTGGCGCAGGGTTTCGAAAAACAGTTTGAAGAGATCAGCGCGACGAATGAAAAAAACGCGCTTGCCCGCTTTGCGGATATTCGCCGTGATAACCAAATCGATCGCGAGAACTTTCTCGCAGGTGCAGGGCCGATGCCGCTTATTGGCGGATTGACGGCCATTGTCACCTCGCTGGTGCGCAAAAAAGAGAAATGATGAATACAGACTGCGCCGCGAGTCGCCGCGTAGTCACACCGATAAAAGGCCCGGCATGAAAAGTATTGATGAATTAAAAACAACCTATCCCGGCGCACAGGCATGGTCATTTGGCGACAACCCGGAGATGGCAAACGCGCTTGCAGGCTTAGTGGTGAGTGGAAGAAAAACGGCCTCCTGCGGCTCGCTTGCCTCGTATCTGGCGGAAGAACCGGCACCTAAAATCGGCAGTTATCATATTATTCTCGACGGGCAACATTCCCCGGTTTGCGTCATCAGACTGCTCGCGATGCGTCTGGTACGCTTTTGCGATGTCACGCACGAGTTTGCCAGAAAAGAGGGCGAGGGCGATTTAAGCCTTGAATACTGGCGCCAGGAGCACAAAGCCTTTTTCACCCGCGCGGGGTTTTTCTCTGAAGAGATGGAGCTTGTCGCAGAAGAGTTCCGGGTTGTTGAGGTTCTCTGAACCTGTGTATCGACATTTCTATCACAGCCTCTGCGAAACGCGGCTGTCGCGTTTCGCAAATCAAGCCGCCAATATTCACCGTAAAAACTCGCACCGCTGAAATATGCCAAAAAGCGCACTGTGCAAAAATTCAGCGTGCTGTTCAGAACTCCCCCTCGCTTTCTCCATCCCGTTCAACGTGGTTAAAAATCCCTGATTTACGCAACATATATCGCAAAACGCACAGAAACAGGTTTTTAAAAATCCCGTCGATACGCAAACTTTTGCTGCCAGCCTTCATGAGTGACCTTTATCCGGTGTATGTAGCGGACACACGCCGTGGAGGCTGGCATTCAGGTTGAAGCGTGGTGGGAATGCGCTAACAAGTTCTGCCTTAACGAAAAAGAGAATGAGGGAGTGGATATGAAAACAAACATCACCTGGCTTGCGCTTACTGTCAGCGCGCTTGTGGCGGGCGCGACGCTTCCTGCCGTTGCCGCGCCATTACCGGTAACGCCGGATTTATCAATACCAGTGAGTCAGTATGTGACCCAGGTAAACGCCGACAAAAGTATTACTTTTCGCCTTTTCGCGCCGGGCGCAAAACGGGTATCGGTGGTGACCGGTTCTACGCCGGACAGTTTTGTCTCCCATGATATGCAAAAAGATGAGAGCGGCATCTGGTCGTGGAAAAGCGCGACGCTTGTTCCGAATCTTTACGAATATTATTTTGATGTCGATGGTTTTCGTTCTGTGGATACCGGGAGCCGGTTTCAGAAACCGCAGCGCCAGGTCAATACCAGCCTGATTCTGGTGCCGGGCAGTATTCTCGACGACCGCGCTGTGCCCCATGGCGATCTGTTGACGGTGACCTACCACGCGAAAGAACTGCGTTCAGAGCGTCGCATGTATATCTGGACGCCGCCGGGTTACAGCGGGAAAGGCGAACCGCTGCCGGTACTCTATTTCTACCACGGCTTTGGCGATACCGGCCTTTCCGCCATTGATCAGGGGCGGTTGCCGCAGATAATGGACAATCTGTTAGCCGAAGGGAAAATTAAACCCATGCTGGTGGTGGTGCCGGATACGGAAACGGATATCGTGCAGGCGATCCCGGAAAATTATCCGCCGAAAGAGCGGCGCAAAATGTTCTATCCGCTTAATGCCAAAGCGGCCGACCGCGAACTGATGCATGACATTATTCCGCTGGTTGATGCCCGCTTTAATGTGCGCAAGGATGCGGGAGGACGTGCGCTGGCCGGGCTCTCACAAGGGGGCTTTCAGGCACTCGTTTCCGGGATGAACCATCTGGACAGCTTCGGCTGGCTGGCGACATTCAGTGGCGTCACGACCGCCACCGTTCCGGACGCTGGCGTGACGGCGCAGCTCAATAAGCCGCAGGAAGTGAATAAGCAGTTGCATAACTTCACGGTGGTGGTCGGGGAAAAAGATACCGTCACCGGGCAGGATATTGCCGGGCTTAAAAAAGAGCTGGAGCAAAAAGGCGTCACGTTTAGCTATAAAGTGTATCCCGGCCTGGGGCATGAAATGGATGTCTGGCGTCCCGCCTATGCCGAGTTTGTGCAGAAGCTGTTTAAATAAGACGTTGCAGCCTTGTCCGCTGGCGCCGCGCCGCCAGCGGACAAAAGCATAAGACATCATTCAACGCTTTGATTATTCACTGGTGATTCGTGCGAGTAACGACGGAGAGATTTTCCACCCGGACGGCTCCACCGATACACTGGCGGATAAACCCGCCACTAACTCCACGCCCGCAGGGAGCTGGTCGATATGAATACGCACCGGTACGCGCTGCGCGAGCCGCACCCAGTTAAAGGTGGGGTTGACGTCCGGCAGGCCAAGACCGCCTGTTTCGTCATTACTGTCGCCGATGCCGTGCCCGATGCTCTCAATGTGACCGGTTAAGACAGGTTCAAAGCCCATCAGCGCGATATGCGCGCGATTTCCGACATGAATATGCCGCAGTTTTGTCTCCTCAAAATAGCCCACAACCCAGAAACTGTTCGCATCAATGATGGCCACTTTGGTTTCCCCGGCGGTGGCGTAGTCGCCCGGACGCAGCCGGAGATGGGTAACATAGCCCGCGACCGGCGCGCGCACCGTGGCATGGGATAAATTAAGCTGTGCCAGTTCCAGCGCCGCCAGCGCGCCGTGATAATTTGCCGCCGCGATGCTGGCCGCGCTGCCTGTTTGTTGCAAGTCCTCGCTGGAGATCACGCCTTTGATCTGTGAGCGCCTTGCCGCCGCATCCTGGCGCATTAACATCTCATGACGTTTCGCCTCGACATCTGCCTGCGCACTGGCCACCGCCAGCTTCAGCCAGTGCGGATCGATTGAATAGAGTACATCGCCACGATTAACCCACTGGTTATCGCGAACCGCGACATTTGCCACCGGCCCGGAAACATCCGGCGCTATCTGTACCACATCAGCCCGCACCCGGCCATCACGAGTCCAGGGACGCTGCGCGTAATGTTTCCACATCATGTAAGCGAGGAAGGTAGCCACCAGCACAGCGCTTAAGGTCAGTGCATAACGGCTTAAAAGAGAAAAAAAGGATTTCATACAACTAACCCCAGTGCGTTCAGCCCCTGCATAAGCAGGAAAAAAGTCACAATGTAAGTGGATAAACTCATCAGCGGACGCCATGGCAAACGGCGATAGCGCCTGCTGAAAGTGAAAAGTGGTAGCCATAACAGCGTGCAGAACAGGGCGGCAAGGGCGATCACCAGAAGGCCTGGGACGTATACCCCGCCGAGATTAATGTCATTAATCATCGGCGGGCCCCGTGTACGGTTCGCTTAACGCGCAGTGCAGATCAACCAGGCAGTCAATAAGCTGGCGCGACTGCTCATGGGGATGCAGGGATGTAAGGCCAATCATGGCCTGAATCCGCTGACGTAGCGCACTCGGTGTGGTATCGCGGGCAAGCAGAGAGAGGAGCTCGCCAATGTCATGCGCTTTTTGGCGGTCTTTCTGCGCCTGAAAACGGCGTAAGTGCATCACGGAAAGGCCAACGCGCAACGCGTGCAGCATCTGGTTAAGCGTTTGCTCTGCGGAGTGCCCGCTCCGCTGTAAACGCGGCAGTAATAACGCGGTCCGGTCTATCATCAGATTGGTCCAGTGGGTTTCATCGGGTTTGAATACGCCTTTCACGCTGCGTCGAACGTCGCGTCGGCAGACGCGTAGCAAGCGTTCAATGGCGGCGTCAGCCTGCACGGTTTGCAGCAAGCTCATACTGACCACCGCAAAGCCGGTGGCGGCAAAGAGCGCGATGGCGGTATTGACGGCCACGGCGAAATCGCCGCTGTAGTGGGCGCCTAACTCGCACAAAATAGGCAGTGTCAGGGTGATCCCCATGGCCATGAACGTGGTGGCGGGGCGAGCCTGTAACGATCCCGCCAGCAGATAGGCCGGTGCGAGCACCGCCACCAGCAGCGGAAATTCAGTCACCAGAGGCAGCAGGGCGAAGCTGTAAAGCAGGCTTATCATCACGCCCCAGGCTGAACCCACCATATATTTCACTATGTGCGGCGCCGGGGTATCGAAACTGCCAAACAGCGTGCAGCAGACCCCGAGGATAGAAACCGCCGTCGCGCCATCGGGCCACGCGGAGTCAATCCATATCAGGCAACCGCTCAGGATGGTGACAAATGCACCCAGCGCGGTACGCGCCGCAGACAGGCTGTCGCGGTGGAAGACATAGCCTTTCGCTGGTTTCTCTTCGGCTGGCATTTGCGTCGGTTTTGCATGCGCGAGGGCGTTCGCGAGCCGCTCGCATTGCAGCAAAAGCGTAATGGCTTCATGCAGGTGACGGACAAGGTTCCTCTGAAGCGCCGTTTCAAAGGTCAGCGTCTCTGCGGCGGCGAATTGTTCGGCTAACGTCGCACTGCGTTCTGCCAACGCTTGTCCGGTGATTTTCCGTTTTGCACTCTCTTCCCCGGCGAGCCAGCTCTGCACCTCTTCCAGCAGCGTCTGAACATTGGCGGGCAGCGCAGTGACCAACAGCAAACGATCATGTATTTCACCGCTGACGATCAACAAGCGCGCCAGCTTGTCATGAAGGGCTTTGCGCGCATGACGAACCGGTGCTGAGTAGGCGAAGTCGTAAGGAATATGGTGGCTCAGGCCTTGCAGAAACTGTAACGCCAGCGCCAGTCGCAGATTGGCGGCCGCCTCATTGGCACTGCCTGCTAACGCGTCGGCCAGCATCTGGCGCGCAGAATGCAGCGTTTGCGCTATTTTGCTGTTGAACAGGCCGGAGATCCGTTTTGGCAACACATAGCGGTGAATCAGCGCCGCACAGAAGATGCCAATCCCGATCTCCTGTACGCGAACAATGGCGGTATCAAAAATCGCGCCGGGGTGAAATACCGCGGGAAAACCGATCAGACTCGCCGTATAACCAGCCAGCACAAAGGCGTAAGCACGGGGTGTGCGCTCAAGCAGCGATAAATAGAGACAAAAGGTGATCCAGCCGGTGAGTACCACGCTACAGACAATCGGCGTGTTCACGAAAGTGGGCACAATCAACACCGTCGCGCCGGCACCCACTATCGTACCGGCTAAGCGGTAGACGCTTCTGCTCAGCGACGCGCCAACGGAGGTTTGCGACACAATATAAACGGTAATGATCGCCCACGAAGGTTTTTCAAGGCCGATCGATAAGGCGATGTAATACGCGAGCATTGCCGCGGCAAAACTTTTGGCGGAATAGAGTAATGCGTTGGCATCGCCCGTCAATGCGACTGAACTAAACATCGCGCCCGTGCGACGGCGCAGGGCCGATAAGTCGCGCAATAAACGGCTGGGTGAGGAATCGATTTTGTTCATGCCGGGAAGTATTACCGGCTTGCGTACGCTATTAAATACTCTATTCTGTCAAAAAATACCTAAATGTTGCCAATCGTATGCAGCCTAACTACGCCACCACCGTGTTTGACCCCGACGACACGCACAGCCCGGCTGTCGCCCGTCGTCTGGATTTCGTTGATTACGAAGCCGAAGTGCCGGTGCATACGCACCGCAAAGGACAATTAATCATTGCGCTATATGGTGCGGTGACCTGTCGTGCGGAAAACGAGATCTGGATAGTGCCGCCGCACTGCGCGGTATGGATCCCAGGCGGCACGCCTCACAGCGCCAGCGCCACCTGGAACGCGCATCTGAATTATCTTTTTATTGAACCCGGCGCCGCAGCCCTGCCGAATCGCTGCTGCACGCTGGCTATTTCTCCGCTGGTTAGAGAGTTAGTTGATCGCTTAACCCGTGAACAGGTCGATTACCCGCCAGATAGCCATGCCGCGAGGCTAACCCGCGTCACGCTTGATGAACTGGTCACCATGCCGCAGCAGAACTTCAGTTTACCGGTTTCGGCCCATGCCAAAATACGCGCCATGGCCGATACGCTGGTGAGCCATCCGGAGGATCGCAGCACGTTTAAAGTGTGGGCGAAGCGCCTTGCGCTCAGTGAACGCTCCCTTGCGCGCCTGATGTTGCGCGAGACGGGGCTGACGTTTGGGCGATGGCGTCAGCAACTCCACTTGATTATTGCGCTGCAGGCGTTAGCCAGCGGTGAATCAGTGCAAAACGTGGCGACAAAACTCGGCTATGAATCCGTTAATGCGTTTATCACCATGTTCAGAAAAACGATGGGCAGTACGCCAGCCCACTACTTTGCCGAGCGGAAAACGCCGTAACCTGCAAGCGACTGGGCCTGACATCATCCCGGGCGCTTGCAAGCAGAGACAACATTCACCGCATCAGCAGGGCAATCAACGCCAGTAGCGCCGGAAGCGCCTGCACAACGAGTATTTTCCGGCTGGCTGTGATGGCACCGAAAACCCCGGCAATCAGCACACAGATCAGAAAAAAGAGTGTGACAGGAACGCCGCTTTCACCCAGCCATAATCCCCAGCATAACCCCGCCGCCAGAAAGCCGTTATAAAGCCCCTGGTTGGCAGCCAGCACGCGGGTGTCGCGTGCAAACTCCGCGCTAAGATTAAAGGCTTTGCGGCCTGTTTTGGTGTCCCACAAAAACATTTCGAGCACCAGAATGTACAGATGAATAGCGGCGACAATGGCAACGAGAACAGTAGCTAACACAGGAAACCTTACTGGATAAGGGCAGGTGACGTGGAGTATAGATAATTGCGGCGGCCGGCGCAGCGAGCATGATGAGGATGATGTCGTTTTTCGCGCCTCATCGCATTTCGCCCCACCGATAATATGACTGATGGCAGGTTTGAGCAGGGTAGTGGTTAATGATGAACATGTACGAAAAACAGTATCGGGAACTGATAGCAAACGGAGAAGCCGCCTGGGCTGGAAGCGGTTATCTCAGAGCGAAGGAACAACAGGAGCAGGTTTTCTCATGGCTTGGGCAGCACCACTATCTCCCGCAACCTGGCGCAACGGTGCTTGAACTGGGCTGCGGTAATGGCGCGATGGCCGCGGACTATTTTGCCAGCCGGGGTGACGATGTCTGGGGCGTGGATTTCGCGCAAACCGCGATCCGCTGGGCTGAAGAACGTTTTACGCAAGCAGGGCTGAGTGCGCACTTTTTTGTCGGTGATGTCTGCCACCTGCCGCAGTGCGAAGCGGCAATGTTTGACCTGATCATTGATGGTAGCTGCTTGCACTGCCTGATCGGGGAGGCAAGGCAGCGCTGTTTTGCTGAAGTGCGACGATTGCTCAAACCAGCAGGTCATTTCGTTGTCAGCTCAATGTGCGGTATGCCGCGTTATCAGGAAGACTGGGAGAATTACGATGCCGAACACCATCACCTGCTCAGAGAGGGTCAACCCTGGCGCACGTTAAAACCACTCCCGGCCTTAGTGGAGGAGCTGCAGAAAGCGCAATTCACCGTGCTGGCAAGCCGTGTTAATTGCAACCCGTGGTGGGATCATGCGACCTTAGTTTGCGCAGCGCATTGACCTGCGGGGAGTGATTTGCCACGACGTACAAAAGCGAAATACCGATCAGAGTAGGCGGGGGAGCCGCTGGCCGTCGCACTACGCGCAACGAAAAAAAAGACGACAAGAGATGTCGTCTAAACGTGGAACGTGAGGAGCCCGTATCAGGGTCATTCGAGCTTTCTTGTGATGGTATTCAGTTGACGGTCAGGCGAAGACCAAGCACGTCCGGGTAGGGGGCAAAGTAATTTTGTTTTAACAGGTAGCGATCCGGGTATTCGGCCAGATAGTGCTTCAGCAGCGTTATTGGCGCGAGGATCGGCAGCAGCCCGTTGCGATAATGAAGGATCACATCGCGCAGTTCGCCGCGCTGGCGGCTGTTCAAATGTTCACGGAAGTAGCCCTGAATGTGCATCAGCACGTTGGTATGATTTTTCCGCGACGCGGTTTTTTTCAGGATCGCCATCAGCTTTTCGCGGTATGCCACAAAGAAGGCGTCCAGATCGTCCCATTCGTGTAGCGAGGCGACGAAGGGGCCAATCTCCCGGTAACCGGCCTGGTCGTGCGCCAGCAACTGGAGTTTGTAGCGGCTGTGGTAGTCCAGCAACGCGCGACGGGTCAGCCCGTGAGCCTTGAGGGTGTTGAGTTCGTGCAGAGCGAAAACGCGCTCGACAAAGTTTTCCCGCAACAGCGGATCGTGCAGACGGCCATCCTCTTCAACCGGTAACCACGGATAGCGCTCCAGCAATGCGCCGGTAAACAGGCCCACACCCTCTTTACGCCCGCGATTGCCTTTTTCATCATACAGCCGCACGCGCTCCATGCCGCAGCTCGGCGATTTGGCACAGACGATAAAACCAGAAAACGCGCTGACTTGCGGAAGATATGCCCCGGTGAAGTCAGCCATTTTTTGCGTTACATCTTCATGTGGCGCATGGCTGAAACGCATGCGGAGCGCTGCATCGCTGTTCTGCACCAGACGCAGCGCCGGGCGAGGTACGGGCAGGCCAATAGACATTTCAGGACACACCGGTTTGAACGTCACCCACTGTGCCAGCTCGTCCATCACAAAACCCATGCGTTTGTGCCCGCCGTCAAAGCGTACCGCCGAGCCGGTTAAACATCCGCTAATGCCAATGATGGGTTGCGTGTTCATGAGGTTATCCTCTTACTGCGCGTTATGGATGAAGAAACATGCCGCTTCGCAAATGGTCGTGGCGGATGTCTTCGTGCTGGTTGTATTACGTAGAGCCCTGTAATGACTGCCGTTGCCTTTCACCTGCCTGCGGAATGGCTTGCCCATGCTTTGAGAGCGTTAGCACTGAGACCTTCCGGAGGCGCTAAATAACGTGGTATTACGGCATACTTCAAACTTACACAATTAAATTTATTTGTCCAAGTTTTGCTGAGGATATTTTTAATTTGTCAATAAATTCAATGTGATGCAAATGCCGTCATTATGCGATTTTAATGCCTGTAGCAGACCCGCAACGTTTCACGGTTGTGCTGCGAAGAGGGCGAGTGGCGAAAAATGAATTTAGAGGGAGATAATCTCGAGGGAGACGACAGAGGCTTGCCAGAGCGCGATCTGCTTTTTACGCGCGGCGGAGAGTGTGCCGGTGGTGACCAGTAGCCACTTTCGCTGCGGGAAAATCTCCGGAGCCAGCGTGGCGGGCGGTACGGGAAGTACGTCGATACGGTGACCCTGGCCGGTACGTTTAAGCGCTTCGAGCCAGATTTCACACGGGTCGGTAAGATGCCATCCGCTAATGAGATAGTTATCGCCAGGCGCCTTTTTGTCGCCTTCGAGGCAAAACGAGGTGTAGGAAAGGATGATGCCGTCCAGAACTTCGCGCAGGGTCATCATGGCAGGAATATTGGCTGAAACTTTGCTGCGCAGCGGGCGCAACACTTCGTTGACCAGCTCCGGGCGTGGATATTCGCGGCCTGAATCGTAAATTAACTGGCGCAGGGATTCGATTTTTCCCTCTTTCAGCCGCTGCAACATGCTCTCCTGTAGGGTGAGCCAGTTGTTAGTTCTGGGCGCTTCCGGACGCGCCAGCAGGGGTTTCACCTGACTTACCGGCACCCCTTTTTTCACCCAGTCGAGGATTTTCAGCGCCTGCTGGACATCATCATCGCTGTACAGCCGGTGGCCGCCCCCGGTACGCATCGGTTTAAGCAGGCCGTAACGTCGCTGCCACGCACGCAGCGTTGTCGGGGTGATCCCGCAAAGTTGAGCAAATTCGCCGATGGAGTAAGACATGAGGGAAACCTGATAAGAGAGAATGCTCTCAATATACTACGAATACTAATGGGTTGAATGAAGAGCGGACCGTTTGCACTACACTTTACTGCCAACTGCGACAATGAAAGGAGTTCTCATGAAGCTATGGCCTGTGGTGACCGGTGTTGCTATCGCTTTGACACTGGTTGCCTGTAAATCCCCCACGCCACCAAAAGGGGTTCAGCCGATCACCGGCTTTGACGCCAGCCGTTATCTTGGTAAATGGTATGAAATTGCCCGCCTGGAGAACCGCTTCGAACGCGGGCTGGAACAGGTGACGGCTACCTACGGCAAACGCGGCGACGGGGGCATCAGCGTTCTCAACCGCGGGTATGATCCGCAAAAACGCAAATGGAGCGAGAGCGAAGGGAAAGCCTATTTCACCGGCGAACCGTCGACAGCCGCGCTGAAAGTCTCTTTCTTCGGCCCGTTTTACGGCGGCTATAACGTCATTAAACTTGATGATGATTACCAGTATGCGCTGGTGAGCGGCCCGAACCGCGACTATTTGTGGATCCTGTCGCGCACGCCAACGCTGCCTGAGGCGGTGAAACAAGATTATCTGAATACCGCCCGCGGTCTCGGTTTCCGGGTTGATCAACTGGTGTGGGTAAATCATTAGCAGGGCGGTAAAACATCCATCATGTTGCGCTGTAAAGGGTTTTTATCGGTCGGGGATTTGTCTGCGAGTCGGTAAGAACATCTGCGATGCTGAGCAAACAAAAATCCACGCAAGCGCGTGGATTTTATAGGGTTTGTGAGCTTCATGAGATGTTCTGACATCTCATGAGACAACACATTTTAGACGTTGAACAGGAAGTTCATCACATCGCCATCTTTCACGATGTACTCTTTGCCTTCTGCACGCATCTTGCCGGCTTCTTTCGCTCCTTGTTCGCCTTTGTACGCGATGAAATCTTCATACGCGATGGTCTGCGCGCGAATAAAGCCTTTTTCGAAGTCGGTATGGATTTTACCCGCCGCCTGCGGCGCGGTTGCGCCAACCGGGATGGTCCATGCACGCACTTCTTTCACACCGGCGGTGAAGTAAGTTTGCAGGTTCAGCAGGGAGTAACCTGCGCGGATCACGCGGTTCAGCCCTGGCTCTTCCAGACCCAGTTCGGCCATGAACTCGTCACGTTCTTCATCGTCCAGCTCGGCGATATCCGCTTCGACTGCCGCGCAAACCGGCACCACGACAGAACCCTCTTTTTCCGCAATCGCGCGAACCTGGTCGAGGTACGGGTTATTTTCGAAACCGTCTTCGTTCACGTTAGCGATATACATGGTCGGCTTCAGCGTCAGGAAGCTCAGGTAACGAATAGCTTCTTTCTCTTCTTTGCTCAGATCCAGCGCGCGCAGCATACCGGCGTTTTCCAGCTGCGGCAGGCATTTTTCCAGCGCGGCCAGCTCAACTTTCGCGTCTTTATCGCCGCCTTTCGCTTTTTTGGACACACGATGGATAGCGCGTTCGCAGGTATCCAGGTCGGAAAGCGCCAGTTCGGTGTTGATAACGTCGATATCTTCCGCCGGGTTCACTTTACCCGCCACGTGAATGATATTGTCGTTCTCAAAACAGCGCACTACGTGGCCGATGGCTTCCGTTTCGCGAATGTTGGTCAAAAACTGGTTGCCCAGACCTTCGCCT
Organism: Kosakonia pseudosacchari; assembly: GCF_015167415.1. Classification (NCBI taxonomy): domain Bacteria; kingdom Pseudomonadati; phylum Pseudomonadota; class Gammaproteobacteria; order Enterobacterales; family Enterobacteriaceae; genus Kosakonia; species Kosakonia pseudosacchari. The sequence goes on along the minus strand of NZ_CP063425.1, from coordinate 2,675,740 downwards.
TTGGACGCGCCTTTTACCAGACCAGCGATGTCGACGAATTCCATGGTGGTCGGCAGAATGCGCTGCGGTTTGACGATTTCCGCGAGTTTATCCAGACGCGGATCGGGCATCGGTACGACACCGGTGTTCGGCTCAATAGTACAGAACGGGAAGTTAGCCGCTTCAATACCTGCTTTGGTGAGCGCATTGAACAGGGTGGATTTACCTACGTTGGGCAGGCCAACGATACCGCATTTGAATCCCATGATGTAATTACCTTAATATCTTGATAATCAACCTGTTGCGAAAAACAGATTGTAGAAAAGTGAATAACTTTGGCTATTATACACGTAACCGCTGTAACGCGCGGCAAAAATGCCGCCGCAACCCGCTTACTGCGCCTTAAAGGCATGCAGGCGATTGGTGGCTTTGGTTAAACCCTCTTTCAGCCAGATCTCGGTACAACGCGCCGCTTCGTCTACGGCTTCGTCAATCAGCTTTTGCTCGGAAACCGGCGGTTTGCCCAGCACAAAACCAACAACCTTGTTTTTATCACCCGGATGACCAATTCCAACGCGTAAACGGTGAAAATTGGGGTTATTGCCCAGTTTACTGATGATATCTTTCAGGCCATTGTGGCCACCGTGACCTCCACCCAGCTTAAATTTCGCCACGCCAGGCGGCAGATCCAGCTCATCGTGGGCGACAAGGATTTCGTCCGGGTTGATGCGGTAAAACGTCGCCATGGCCGCGACCGCTTTACCGCTCAGGTTCATAAACGTCGTGGGAACCAGCAGCCGCACATCTTCGCCTGCCAGATTGATGCGCGAGGTGTAACCGAAAAACTTCGGCTCGTCACGCAGCGGCGCGCGCGCGCGATCTGCCAATAAATCCACATACCAGGCGCCCGCGTTATGGCGCGTCGCGGCATATTCAGCGCCGGGGTTCGCCAGCCCGACAATCAGTTTAATCGTCACTTTTTATTCCTGACCAGATCAATCTCCGGCGCGTAGTTTACGTTGTGCGGGACGCGAAGACAAAATTCTCCCGGCGAAACGCGAAAAATGATAATGATTGCTCACCTGAACCATTCGAATTTCATGTAGTTCAGTGGGTTATTTGTAAATTTGTGTTAGTCAGAGATGTGTAATTGTGATCGTGCCCGCAACCGCTAAAAGGGGGGCTGTCTATACTTTACGCACAAGGATTGGGGTTATCCCATCCAACCCGTCGTTCCGGAGGTGACAGATGAAACGCAAAAACGCTTCGTTGCTCGGTAATGTGCTTATGGGGTTGGGGTTGGTCGTGATGGTTGTCGGCGTTGGTTACTCGATTTTAAACCAGTTGCCGCAACTTAACCTGCCGCAGTTTTTTGCCCATGGCGCTGTGCTGAGTATCTTCCTCGGAGCCGTTCTCTGGCTCGCTGGCGCCCGCGTAAGTGGTCATGAGCAGGTGTGCGATAAGTACTGGTGGGTGCGTCATTATGACAAGCGCTGCCGCAGGGACCGCCAGCATCATAGTTAAAAAGTCAGTTTCGATAACGGTTCCTGCGGGAGCCGTTTTTTTTGGCTTTTTTCTTGACCCTCACGTAACGTGAGGCTTGATAGTCCAGTCTGTGGGCGAGAAAGGAGCAGCTATGTTGATTCAGGTGGGGGAGTTAGCTCGACGTGCGGGGATCAGTGTGCGTACGTTGCACCACTATGAGCAAATCGGTCTGCTTTTGCCTTCTGCCCGAAGCGCCGCCGGATACCGGCTTTATGCGCTCGATGACGTCAAACGCCTGCATATGATCCAGGCGCTGGCGAAAGCGGGCATGGAACTGGCGGCAATCGGGGATTATCTGGCGCGGGAAACGCGGCCGCTGGCGGAATTACTGGATGACCAAATCATGCTACTCGACAAGCAAATGCGCAATATTGTTACCCTGCGCACACAGCTTGCGGCGCTGCGTGATGGTCTCGCCAGCGGTGTGGAGCCCGATCTGGAGTCCTGGCTACAGACCCTGGAGTTAATGAAAATGTATGATCGTTGGTTTAGTCCGCAAGAGTTACAGGAATTACCCTTTGCCTCACGCGATGAGGCGCGCGAGCGGTTCTGGGCGCAAATGGTGGGCGAAGTACAAACCCTTTTAGCACAGAAGTGCCCGGTGGATGATCCGCGCGCAATGGCGCTGGCAACCCGCTGGATGACGCGGCTGGAGCAGGATACCGCTAACAAACCGGAGTTTCTGACCCGCTTAAATGAGATGCACCGCGTGGAACCCCAAATGCGTGAGCAAACGGGCATTACGCAGGAAGCGGTCGATTTTATTACCCGTAGTTTCGCGGAAAGTAAGCTCGCCATCTGGCAGCGTTATTTGTCTCCACAAGAGATGGCGTTTACCCGTGCGCACTATTTTGACCGCATGATGGAGTGGCCGCCGCTGGTGGCGAAACTGCATCTCGCGCAACGTCAGGCGTTAGATCCAGAGTCTGACGAGGCGCAGGGACTGGCTGCTAGCTGGCTGGAACTGTTTCAGTCTTACGCCGGAACCGATCCGCAGACGCAGCAAAAATTCCGCAGTGCGATGCAGCAGGAGCCGCATCTGATGAAAGGGACGTGGATGACGCCCGAGGTGCTGCAATGGCTACAACGGGCGATCGAAGTCATGATGCGGCGTCGCGCCTCATGATGACAGGTCGGCTAAGGCCGCATCGCGGTTAGGGAAGAACGCCAGACGGCCAGGGATTGGCTGTATACCTGCGCGCGCCATCGTACGCAACGGCTGGAACTCAAGATTGCTGACGCGCAGCTCCGTGCCTTCCGGCAGGCGGTTGACGAAGCGACGGAAAGCATCCAGCCCGCCGGCATCCAGCACCGGCACCGCATCCCATTTCAGCACCACGATGCGCTTCCCGGCGATACGGGTTTCCAGATCGCTGAACACACTTTCTGCGGCAGCAAAGAATAGCGGGCCTATCACGCGCAGCACCAGCACATCATCCGGTACGCTGACGTTCACTGCGGCCAGGCGAGTCATCCGCGCGATACGTCGCATAAACAGCAACGAGGCGAGCACAATCCCTACGCTGATGGCGATCACCATATCGAACAGCACCGTCAGTGACATACAAATCAGCATCACCACAATGTCATCCACCGGGGCGCGGCGCAGCAGGTCAATCACTTTGTGCGCTTCACTCATGTTCCACGCCACCATCAACAGCAGCGCCGCCATGGCAGACAGCGGCAGCCAGGAGAGCAGGGGAGCCAGCGCCAGCAGCGCCATGATCACTAACAGCGAGTGGACCACCGCCGAGATTGGCGAAGTGGCACCGGCGCGGACGTTGGCTGCTGAGCGGGCAATTGCTGCGGTTGCCGTGATCCCACCGAAGAACGGTGCGGCGATATTACCCAGCCCCTGGCCAATCAGCTCGCTGTTGGCTTTGTGTTTGGTGCCGGTCATACCATCCAGCACGACAGCGCACAGCAGTGATTCGATAGCACCGAGCATGGCCATAGAAAATGCCGCAGGCAGCAACGCGCGCAGCGAATCCCAGCTCAGGGTAAATTCAGAACCGGGCAGATCCCACGGCAGCACCAGTTGCGGCAGAAGTTGCGGAATACCGTTGCCCTGAGAACCATCCGCCAGCACGTAGTGAAATTGCGAACCAATGGTCGCGACATGACCGCCGAGCAGATTGACCACCAGCATCACCGCGCAGCCCGCCAGCAGCGCGGGCAGATGCCCCGGCAGACGTAAACGCAGGCGCGGCCACAGCACCAGCGTGGCAAGGGTGACAATACCAATCGCCGCATCACCCGGATTGAGCGTGGGCAGCGCCATCACCAGCGCGCCGACTTTTTGCAAATAGTGTTCCGGTACGTGCGGCATTTGCAGACCGAGAAAATCTTTTATCTGCATGGTGGCAATGGTAATGCCGATCCCGGAGGTGAAACCGAGCGTCACGGAAAGGGGAATGTATTCAATCAAGCGACCAAAGCGCGCCAGCCCGAAGAGGATCAGAAACACGCCGGACATCAGCGTCGCCACCAGCAAGCCCGACAGACCAAACTGCTGCGAAACCGGATACAGAATAACCACGAAGGCGGCCGTCGGGCCGGAAACGCTGTAGCGCGAACCGCCGCTCAGGGCGATAACAATCCCGGCAACTGCTGATGTATAAAGCCCGTATTGCGGTGCCACGCCGCTGCCAATTGCCAGCGCCATCGCCAGCGGGATAGCAATGATACCTACCGTTATGCCGGCAATCACATCCCGGGTGAAACGGGCGGTGGTGTATTTTTCTTTCCAGCACGCGTCGATTAGCGCGCGAAAAGGCATGACATGAGGTGAGAACAATCTGTTCACAATGATCTTGCGTCCCCTGGAAATCATTCGATAACTAATTAATAAATCATACAAATAATATTTAAAGCTAAAAAAACCCGCCTGAGCGGGTTTTTTATACAGCAACGATTAATGTTCGAACATAGCCGAAATTGATTCTTCGTTGCTGATACGACGGATAGCTTCAGCCAGCATGCCAGACAGCGTCAGCGTACGTACGTTAGGCAGCGCTTTGATCTCATCGCTCAGCGGAATGGTGTCGCAGACAACCACTTCGTCGATCACAGAGTTGCGCAGGTTATTTACCGCATTACCGGAGAAAATCGGGTGAGTGGCATAGGCGAACACGCGTTTCGCACCACGCTCTTTCAGCGCTTCCGCGGCTTTGCACAGCGTACCGCCGGTATCGATCATGTCGTCAACCAGAACGCAATCACGGTTTGCCACATCACCGATGATGTGCATCACCTGGGAGACGTTAGCGCGCGGACGGCGTTTATCAATGATTGCCATATCGGTATCGTTTAACAGCTTGGCAATCGCACGGGCGCGAACGACGCCACCGATATCCGGGGAAACCACAATCGGGTTGTCCAGATTCAGTTGCAGCATATCTTCAAGCAGGATTGGGCTACCGAAAACGTTATCGACCGGTACATCGAAGAAGCCCTGAATCTGTTCAGCATGCAGGTCAACGGTCAGTACGCGGTCAACGCCGACGCTTGAGAGAAAATCGGCAACCACTTTTGCGGTAATCGGTACACGGGCGGAGCGCACGCGGCGGTCCTGACGGGCATAGCCAAAGTAAGGAATGACCGCGGTGATACGACCTGCGGAAGCACGGCGCAGGGCATCGACCATGACAACCAATTCCATCAGGTTGTCGTTGGTAGGGGCACAAGTGGACTGGATGATGAAAATATCACCACCGCGTACATTTTCATTGATTTGTACGCTGACTTCGCCGTCGCTAAAGCGACCTACGGCGGCGTCGCCGAGAGAAGTGTACAGGCGGTTGGCAATACGTTGTGCTAGTTCCGGGGTAGCGTTACCAGCAAAAAGCTTCATATCAGGCACGAGAAGAACCTCAGGCATGCGTCCAGTGGTGGATAGAATCGGCCAAAATGTGCGGTCAGGGCTGAATTCTATCCATGCGGTGTATTAAAGAGCGCGATGCAACGTCTGGAACAGGTGTGACGTTGTCACCGGAGCTCAGCTTGCCCGGCGATGGTCTGCGCTAGTGGCGAGCGGTTGACGCCTCGCGCGACAAAACCGTGCAGCCATTCCGGGGCTTGCTCAAGCACCTGACGAGCGGCGGATTCGGTGTCAAATTCGGAAAAGACACAGGCTCCTGTGCCAGTCAGGCGCGACGGCGCGTATTCTAACAGCCAGGAAAGCGCGGCATCAACCTCGCGAAAACGTTTTCTTGCGATAACCTCGCAATCGTTGCCGAATTCACATTTTAATAACGTATCAATTGACCTTTGCGGCGTATTTCTCGGCAGCTCCGGATCCTTGAAAATCACCGGCGTGGGAATACTGACGCCAGGGTGCGCGACCAGATACCATTTTTCCGGCGGATTGACTGGCGTAAGGATTTCGCCAACCCCTTCGGCGAAAGCTGCGTGACCGCGGACAAACACCGGTACATCGGCACCGAGTTGCAGACCGAGTTCAGCTAACTCATCAACGCTCAGTTTGCAGCCCCACAGGTGGTTGAGGGCGACCAGCACGGTAGCTGCATTCGACGACCCGCCGCCGAGCCCGCCACCCATTGGCAGACGTTTGTCGATAGCGATCTCTGCGCCGCTACCCGCAGGCAGACGACCGCTTTGCGCCGCGCGCTGCATGAGCAGACGTGCGGCGCGTACAATCAGGTTCTCTTCGTCTGGCACGCCTTCGACTGGTGTCAGCAGGCGGATCTCTCCATCGCTGCGCGGTTCAATGGTCAGCGTGTCGCCATAATCGAGAAACTGAAACAGGGTTTGCAGCGTATGGTAGCCATCGGCGCGCTGGCCGGTAATGTATAAAAACAGGTTGAGTTTCGCCGGAGCGGGCCACGTTGTCATTTGGCAATCCAGTTGTCCATCTTCAGCTTGATGCGCTGTTTGCCGTCACTCAGCTCCATGTTGGCTGGCAGAGCAGGCTGGCTGTTGTCATATCCGCCATATACCACTTTCCAGCTTTTGCCGCCCTGGGTGTAGTTCAGCTCGCTCAGACGATATTGCGCATCGAGTTTATAATCGGTGGCATCGCCTGGCAGACCAAGGATCCACTGGCGCAGGCTGTTAAGCGGAATTGGCATGCCGGTCAGTTTGCCAATCATCTCTTCGGCATCATCGGCGGTATAACGTTTGCCTTTGTTGTCCACCAGTTGCACGTTACCCGGCTGGGCGTTAAGTTCCACTTCAGTGCTGCCCAGCGGGTTGGTCAGCAACAGACGATAGCGATCCTGACCGGTTTGCTGCCAGAAGAAGCGGGCATACACTTTTTGCTCGTCAGAGATATAAGCGAACGCGCCGCGCGTTTGATACTGATTTAAGTTGCGCACCTGTTGCTGGTGTTCGCGCCACTGCGGCGAATCCGGGCTTTGTCCTGGCCCTTTTGGCGCATTGAGCGTACAGGCGGTTAACACGAGGCTTGCCAGCGGCAGCAGGCGAATAAAACGGAAGTCTGGCAGAGTCATAACGAGGGGAAATCCTTGCGAGGTTGCAGTATTACGCTTAATGCTAGCGCCGCTCTGAAACAGCGTCTACGTTCAAGTTGTCTTAAATCATTAAATTACCAATTACTCCGAAAGGGTAGTGTCTCTTTTATTGACCTCACTCATCCTGTATGATGCGTACAGTCTAACCTTATCAACGTTGGTACTATTCCCGCGCTCATGACCCTTTTAGCTCTTGGCATCAATCACAAAACGGCTCCCGTTTCGTTGCGAGAACGCATTGCATTTTCGCCGGAAACGCTTGACCAGGCTTTAGAAAGCCTGCTGTCGCAGCCGATGGTGCAAGGCGGTGTGGTGCTGTCAACCTGCAACCGTACCGAGCTCTATCTGAGTGTTGAAGAGCGGGATAACCTGCAAGAAGCGCTGGTGCGCTGGCTGTGTGATTATCACCATTTGCGTGAAGACGAAGTGCGCCAGAGTCTCTACTGGCACCAGGATAACGACGCCGTCAGCCATTTAATGCGCGTGGCGAGCGGGCTGGATTCGCTGGTCCTCGGCGAGCCGCAAATCTTAGGCCAGGTGAAAAAGGCATTTGCCGATTCACAGCGTGGGCATGATAAGGCCAGCGATCTGGAACGCATGTTCCAGAAATCATTTTCCGTCGCCAAGCGTGTGCGCACGGAAACCGATATCGGTGCCAGTGCAGTATCGGTCGCTTTCGCCGCCTGTACGCTGGCGCGTCAAATCTTCGAATCTCTGGCGTCGGTCACTGTGCTGTTAGTGGGCGCGGGCGAAACCATTGAACTGGTTGCGCGCCACCTGCGCGAGCATAAAGTGCAGAAAATGATCATCGCCAACCGTACGCGTGAACGCGCGCAGGTGCTGGCGGATGAAGTCGGTGCGGAAGTCATCTCGTTAAGCGACATTGATGAGCGTCTGAAAGACGCTGATATCGTGATCAGCTCCACCGCCAGCCCGCTGCCGATTATTGGTAAAGGGATGATGGAGCGCGCAATGAAAGCGCGGCGTAATCAGCCTGTTTTGCTGGTGGATATTGCCGTGCCGCGCGATGTCGAGCCGGAAGTGGGCAAAGTGGCGAACGCTTATCTTTATAGCGTCGACGATCTGCAAAGCATTATTCAGCACAACCTGGCGCAGCGTAAAGCCGCTGCGGTGCAGGCGGAAACTATCGTCGCTCAGGAAACCAGTGAATTTATGGCCTGGCTGCGTGCGCAAAGCGCCAGCGAGACCATTCGCGAATACCGCAGCCAGTCTGAAACGGCGCGCGATGAGCTGACCGCCAAAGCGCTTGCCGCGCTGGAGCAGGGCGGCGATCCGCAAACTATCATGCAAGACCTGGCGTGGAAACTGACCAACCGCCTTATCCACGCCCCAACCAAATCTCTTCAGCAGGCCGCCCGTGACGGGGACGATGAGCGCCTGCATATTCTGCGCAACAGCCTCGGGCTGGATTAGCACAACACTCTCTTATTATTAAAAGGTGCATTTACGCCTATGAAGCCTTCTATCGTTGCCAAACTGGAAGCCCTGCATGAGCGCCATGAAGAAGTTCAGGCGCTGCTCGGTGACGCGCAAACCATCGCCGACCAGGATAAATTCCGTGCGTTGTCACGTGAATACGCACAGCTGAGCGATGTGTCGCGCTGTTTTACTGACTGGCAACAGGTTCAGGAAGATATCGAAACCGCGCAGATGATGCTCGACGACCCGGAAATGCGCGACATGGCACAGGATGAACTGCGCGACGCGAAAGAAAAAAGCGAACAGCTTGAACAGCAGTTGCAACTGTTGCTGCTGCCAAAAGATCCCGATGATGAGCGCAACGCGTTTGTCGAAGTGCGCGCCGGAACCGGTGGCGACGAAGCCGCGCTGTTTGCCGGTGATTTGTTCCGTATGTACAGCCGTTATGCCGAATCCCGCCGCTGGCGCGTCGAGATCATGAGTGCTAACGAAGGTGAACACGGTGGCTTTAAAGAAGTGATCGCCAAAATCAGCGGCGAGGGCGTTTACGGCCGTCTGAAATTTGAATCCGGCGGTCATCGTGTGCAGCGCGTTCCGGCAACCGAATCGCAGGGTCGTATTCATACTTCTGCCTGCACCGTGGCCGTGATGCCGGAGCTGCCGGAAGCCGAAATGCCGGATATTAACCCGGCCGATCTGCGTATTGATACCTTCCGCTCTTCCGGCGCGGGCGGTCAGCACGTTAACACCACGGATTCCGCGATCCGTATTACCCACCTGCCGACCGGGATTGTGGTCGAGTGCCAGGATGAACGTTCGCAGCATAAAAACAAAGCGAAAGCCTTGTCAGTGCTCGGTGCGCGCATCCACGCGGCGGAAGCCGCGAAACGCCAGCAGGCAGAAGCCTCAACCCGCCGTAACCTGCTGGGCAGCGGCGATCGCAGCGATCGTAACCGCACCTATAACTTCCCGCAGGGCCGTGTGACCGATCACCGTATCAACGTCACCCTTTACCGCCTCGACGAAGTGATGGAAGGCAAGCTGGATATGCTGATCGAGCCGATTGTGCAGGAATATCAGGCCGACCAGCTGGCGGCGCTCTCCGAGCAGGAATAATGGATTATCAACAGTGGTTGCGTCAGGCGATAAATGAGCTGGCCGCGAGTGAAAGCCCGCGCCGCGATGCGGAGATCCTGCTGGGTTTCGTTACTGGCAAATCGCGTACGTTTATTCTCGCGTTTGGCGAAACTTTGCTTGAAGCCGGGCAATTGCAACAGCTGGCGACATTACTGGCTCGTCGTGTGAATGGCGAGCCAGTAGCGCATCTGATTGGCGTTCGCGAGTTCTGGTCACTGCCGCTGTTTGTCTCTCCGGCAACCCTTATTCCACGGCCCGATACCGAGTGTCTGGTAGAACAGGCGCTGGCGCGTCTTCCTTCCTCACCGTGTCGCATTCTCGATTTAGGCACCGGCACTGGCGCCATTGCGCTGGCGCTGGCGAGCGAACGCCCGGACTGCAACGTCACGGCTGTCGATCTGATTCCGGATGCGGTGGCGCTGGCACAACGCAACGCCGAACATCTGAACATCACCAATATTGAGATCCTGCAAAGCCGCTGGTTCAGCGCGCTTGACGGACAGCAATTTGCCATGATTGTCAGCAATCCGCCTTACATTGATGAGCACGATCCGCATCTTGCGCAGGGCGATGTGCGTTTTGAACCGCTCAGTGCGCTGGTGGCGGCCGACAACGGGCTGGCAGATTTACAGACCATTATTGATGATGCCCGCCAGCATGTGTTGCCCGGCGGCTGGCTGCTGCTGGAACATGGCTGGCAACAGGGGGCAGATGTTCGCGCTATCTTCGCACATTACGGCTGGCAGCACGTCGCAACGTGCCGGGATTATGGTGATAACGAACGCCTGACGCTGGGACAATGGCCGTTGCAGGAGTAACAGGCAATGAACGTTTTTAACGTGCTGATTACATTGCATTTGACGTCTGTTGCACTCACCATTAGCCTGTTCGTTTTACGTTACTGGTGGCGTTGGTCGGGCGATCCGCGTATTAACACCCGCTGGGTGCGGGTGGTGCCGCACACGGTGGATACCGTGCTGCTGCTGAGCGGCGCCGGGTTGATGTGGGTAACAGGCTATTTGCCATTTACGGTTAAAGGCGCATGGCTGACTGAAAAGCTGTTTGGCGTTATCATCTACATCGTTTTGGGTTTTATTGCGCTGGGGCGACATCGCCCGCGCAGCCAGCAAACCGGTTTTATCGCCTTTTTGCTGGGGCTGGTGGTGCTGTACATCATCATTAAACTCGCCGCCACAAAAGTACCGATACTGGGGTAAGACATGAGATCGTTAGCTGATTTCGAATTTAACAAAGCGCCGTTATGCGACGGGATGATCCTTGTTTCCGAGCTGATTCGCGATGACTTTCCTTCACAATATGTGCAAGACGAACTGGAGCGGTTGCTCAGTCTGGCTCGTGAGGAGATAGGTCAGGCAAAGCCTCAGGACTGGCAACTGGAAAAACTCGTTGAGCTGTTTTACGGCGAATGGGGTTTTAAAGATACGCGTGGCGTGTACCGTCTATCTGACGCGCTATGGCTGGATAAAGTGCTGCAAAACCGTCAGGGCAGCGCGGTATCACTGGGCGCGATTTTATTGTGGGTCGCCGGTCAACTGGATATTCCGCTGACGCCGGTGATTTTCCCGACTCAGCTTATTTTGCGCGCCGAATGGCTGGATGGCGAAATGTGGCTGATTAACCCCTTTAACGGCGACACGCTGGATGAACACACGCTGGAAGTGTGGCTGAAGGGTAATATCAGCCCGGTTGCCGAGCTGTTTAATGAAGATCTTGATGAAGCCGACAATGCCGAAGTGATCCGCAAACTGCTGGATACATTGAAGTCGGCGCTGATGGAAGAGCAGCAGATGGAACTGGCATTGCGCGCCAGTGAAGCGCTGTTGCAGTTCAATCCCGAAGATCCGTATGAGATCCGTGATCGCGGTCTGATTTACGCGCAGCTGGATTGCGACCATGTGGCGCTGAATGATTTGAACTACTTTGTAGAGCAGTGTCCTGAGGATCCGATAAGCGAAATGATCCGCGCGCAAATCAATTCGATTGCGCACAAGCAGATTACCCTGCATTAAAGATTTGTTCCGATTCACACTCGATAAGGCGATTTTATGAAACAAAAAGTGGTCAGCATTGGCGACATTAACGTCGCGAACGACCTGCCGTTTGTACTGTTTGGCGGTATGAACGTGCTGGAATCCCGCGATTTGGCAATGCGCATTTGCGAACACTACGTCACCGTGACCCAGAAACTGGGCATCCCGTACGTGTTCAAAGCCTCTTTTGATAAAGCCAACCGTTCTTCCATCAAGTCCTACCGTGGACCGGGCCTGGAAGAGGGGATGAAAATCTTCCAGGAACTGAAACAGACTTTTGGCGTGAAAGTGATCACCGACGTGCACGAAGCGTCGCAGGCGCAGCCGGTGGCTGATGTGGTGGATGTGATCCAGCTTCCTGCCTTCCTCGCGCGCCAGACCGATCTGGTAGAAGCGATGGCGAAAACAGGCGCGGTCATCAACGTGAAAAAACCGCAGTTTGTAAGCCCAGGCCAGATGGGCAACATCGTGGATAAATTCCACGAAGGCGGCAACGATAAAGTGATCCTGTGCGATCGCGGTGCGAACTTCGGTTATGACAACCTTGTGGTCGACATGCTGGGCTTCGGCGTGATGAAGAAAGTTTCCAATAACTCGCCGGTGATTTTCGATGTCACCCACGCCTTGCAGTGCCGCGACCCATTCGGTGCGGCATCTGGCGGTCGTCGTGCTCAGGTAACCGAACTGGCGCGCGCCGGGATGGCAACAGGCCTGGCTGGGCTGTTTATTGAAGCGCACCCGGATCCGGACAACGCCAAGTGTGACGGCCCGTCCGCGCTGCCGCTGGATAAGCTGGAGCCGTTCTTAAAACAGATCAAAGCGATTGACGATCTGGTGAAAAGCTTCGACGAACTCGATACCGAGTAAGCAAAAAAACCCCGCGAGTGCGGGGTTTTTTATTTCTGCCTGTCAGGCAAATATCGTCATCAGATACGCTGCGAATAGCGCCAGGTGCGCCGCGCCATTAAGCACATTGGTACGCCCGGTAGAGAACGATATCTGGCACAGTAGCAGCGAGGCGACCATAACTATCATTTCCGGCGCGCCAAGGCCGAACACCAGGTCATTACCGGTTAGCCACGCAATTAAGGTCACCACCGGGACGGTGAGGGAAATCGTTGCCAGCACCGAGCCAAAGAACAGGTTCATTGCGCGCTGTACCTGATTGTTCAGCACCGCTTTTAACGCACCTAACCCTTCCGGCGAGAGGATCAGCAGCGCCACCAGGAAACCGGTAAATGCCACCGGCGCATTCATTTCTGTCAGCAGCGCTTCAAGCGGCGTCGCATTCATCTTCGTCACGGCAATGACCGCAACCAGATGGATAATCAGCCACAGCGTGTGCCACAGATTTCCGTGCGCGGACGGTTTGCCGTGGTGCGGATCGTCATCATCGCTTTCGTCTTCATGTTCATACACGAACAAGCTCTGGTGCGTTTTGGTCTGGATAAGCAAAAACACGCCGTACATGGCAGCCGAGATCAACGCCACCAGCAGCGACTGACCCGTCGTAAAATTGCCCTGTGGCAGCGCCATCGGGAAAACCAGCACGATAATCGCCAGCGGAAACAGGGCGATAAGATACTGTTTAATACCAAACAGATTCATATATTGCGTGGCGAACTTGCGCCCGCCCAGCAACAGCGAAAAGCCCACCAGACCGCCGGTAACAATCATGATGATGGAATAGAGCGTGTCACGCATTAGCGTCGGCGCGGCGTCGCCCGTTGCCATCAATGCGGAAATCAGACTGACTTCGAGGATAACCACCGACAGGCTGAGGATCAGTGAACCATAGGGCTCGCCAAGCCGGTGGGCAAGCACGTCGGCGTGGCGCACCACGCTAAACGCGCTGGATAAGATACCAACCAGTGCTAATAAATTAATGCCGATAACCGCTGGTAGTGACTGCGAATCTCCCCAGAAAAGCAGCACCGCCAGCGCCAGAACCGGGAAAATAAGGGATGTCTCCTTGTGGCGGGTTTTCACCGCCTCGTGCGTTGTTGTCATTATGATGCTCCATCACAGTGCAGGTGTTTGCGAATTATAGATACAAAAAGAACGGCTCATAAAATAACAAAAATCACTGTTTTCATGGGGTTTTTTACGTAGTTTTACCCTCAGCGCTTCGTTTTGTTATCAACTAAATAAAATATCCATTCTCGTTTAATTTGTGTTTATCTTACAGTGAGATAACGATGACTTTCTGGCAATTTATTTCCCTTTCCTGGCGTACCCGGCGTTTGTCGTCCAGGCTTACTTCTTTAAGCTAAAAGGAGCGTGAAATGCCGTATAAAGCGAAGTCCGATCTACCAGAGAGCGTGCAACATGTATTGCCTGCCCATGCGCAGGAAATTTATAAAGAGGCGTTTAACAGCGCCTGGGAGCAATATAAGGATAAAGACGATCGCAAGGGCGACGCCAGCCGCGAAGAGACGGCGCACCGCGTTGCCTGGGCTGCGGTAAAAAATGATTATCAGAAAGGTGACGATGATAAATGGCATAAAAAGAAGTAACGCGCTGAAATAATTACTTTTCGCCATTTATAGCTCTATTCGATGGATTGACGCTATTGCCAGCGGCCTGTGAATTGCATAAGGTCGTAGTAAGCTGCGCTTAAAGCAGCATTTGCCGGGAAGGCAGCAGTTGAGCAGTCGCACGGAAGCAGGCAGTGGCGGAGGTAAAAGATGTTAACGCGTGATTTTTTGCGAACAGCGGATTGCAAAACGGCATTCGGCGATATTGACGAGTCGTTACTTTGGTCGGCGGAACAGCGAGCGGCGTCGCTTGCGGCGACGCTGGCATGTCGGCCGGACGATGGCCCGGTGTGGATTTTTGGTTATGGGTCGCTGATGTGGAACCCGGCGCTGGAGTTTAACGAATCCTGCACCGGTACGCTGACCGGCTGGCACCGCGCCTTTTGCCTGCGCTTGACCGCCGGTCGCGGCACCGCCTGTCAGCCTGGCCGCATGCTGGCCCTTAAAGAGGGGGGGCGCACCACGGGCGTGGCGTACCGTTTATCCGATGACACCTTGCATGATGAGCTGACGCTGCTGTGGAAACGCGAAATGATCACCGGCTGTTACATGCCAAGCTGGTGCAAACTGGCGCTGGACGATGGCCGCACGGTGAATGCGCTGGTGTTTATTATGGATCCGCGCCATCCGCTGTACGAATCCGACACGCGTGCGCAGACTATCGCCCCGCTGATTGCCGCCGCCAGCGGCCCCCTCGGCACGAATGCGCAGTATCTTTTTTCACTGGAACAGGAGCTGATTAAGCTCGGCATGCAGGATGATTGCCTGAACGATCTGGTGGGGAAGGTGCGTTTGCTGCTGGAGGGAGAAAAACCAGGCCCCGAAATGCAGCCTGGTTTTGCCTGCTAACCGCAACCGTTAAGCGGCGACGTAGCTGATCGAGTGCTCCAGCGACTGGCTGTGGCTGTCGATCAGCACACTCCAGACGCCGCTGTACGGCACAGCCAGATAGGCGCTTGCGCGATTCTGGACACTCAGAATATCCGTTTGAGCGTTCGGCGTTCGGCTCTTCTCGCTCATCAAATGAATGTGACAACTTTCGGAACAACGAACAACTACTGTATCCCCACCAAATAACTTCAGACTTGCTTTTACCACCGCCATTTTTAACCCCGTAGTTTTTTAACAACGCGATCCGTGCGGGAAGGATCCCCGTGCGTGATTTTGTTCACAATTCACTCAGTGCATAACACCAAACGGATGGGGTTCGAATGCTGATTTTGATCAAATAATGACGTAACGATTAAACAAAAATTACATTATTCGGCGGGGAAAGAAGTCGGCGCGTAAAACCGTGGTTAAAACGCGCCGATAAAAGATTAAATGCGGAAATGACCGGCAGTTTCAGCAAGCTCGGTCGCCTGCGTGCGCAGCGCGCCAGCGGCGGCGGTCGATTCAACCACCAGTTCCGCGTTTTGCTGCACCATGCGGTCCAGATCAAGTACCGCATGGTTGATTTCCTGAATGCCTTTCATCTGCTCGCTGGTGGCAACGGAGATTTCACGCATAATCACCGACACACTGTCGATACTGGCGACAATATCGGTCATGCTGTCACCCGCCAGGCGGACAAAACGAGAACCAGTCGCCACGCTTTCGGTGGTGGTGTCGATCAATGTTTTGATCTCTTTCGCCGCTTGTGCGCTTCGGCTTGCCAGATTACGCACTTCGCCAGCGACCACCGCGAAACCGCGCCCCTGTTCGCCTGCGCGGGCCGCTTCAACCGAGGCGTTGAGCGCCAGGATATTGGTCTGGAAAGCAATACCGTCAATTACGCTTGTGATATCGCCAATTTTTGCCGAAGCCACTTCAATCGACTGCATCGTATTGATTGCTTGCGTCACGACCTGGCCGCCGCGCGATGCCGCCTGGGACGCCACATGAGCCTGATCGTTGGCCTGTGCTGCCGCGTCTGTAGACTGCGCCACCGACGCCGTGATTTGCTCAACCGCACTGGCCGTTTCGCGCAGACTGGAGGCGGCTTGTTCGGTTCGCCCGGAGAGATCCTGGTTGCCGGCGGCAATCTGTTGTGCGGCCACTTGTACCGAGTTGCTGGAATCGCGCAGTTTTACCATCACTACTGAAAGCTTGTCGCTAAAAGCGTTAAAGGCATGTGCTATTTGCGAAACCTCGTCATGGCCGTCCACCGGTAAGCGCTGCGAGAGATCGTTGGTGCCGCTGCTGATGGCGTTCATGGCATCGCGTACCGTCAGCAGACGTTTCAGCAGGGTGGCGACAATCCAGTGCATCAAGGCACCCGCGATAAGTACCAGCACAATTAACGACAGCGCAGAGGCTTTCAGTTGTGCGCGTAACCCTGCGGTAGAATCAGCGCTATCAAGCGCCACCGCCAGCAGCCAGTTGGTGCCTTTCACCGGGCTTGCCAGCAGCACTTTATCTTCGCCGGCATAAACACCTTCTACCCGTTTTCCTGCCCGCAACTGCTCGAAGCTGACACCGCCAATCGCCTCGGAGAAGGGCTTCATGGTCAGTTTGTCGTTGGCAGCGGCAATCACTGAACCATCACTCGCCAGCAACATGCCGGTACTGTTCGGTGTTGGGCTGATACCGCGCACGTTAGCTACCACGCTATCCATCGATACATCGCCTGCGACCACGGCTTTTAACGTCCCGTTCTCTTTGACCGGGACGGCAAACGTCACCACCAGCGCACCGGTGCTGGCGTCAACATAAGGTGCAGTAACGACAGGCGCGTCGGCTTTTACTACTTGCTGATACCACGGACGGATTGTCGGGTCGTAATCTGCCGGCACGCCGCCCGGATCGGAGAATTTGGCGGTTTTTGTCGCATAGCCGACATAGACGTTGATAAATCCACCGGCGCGCGCGATCTGCGCGAAAACCGGCACGGGATCGTCGGTTAACGCCACGCTTTGCAACGAGGCAATCATGTTCATTTTGCTGGCGACCCAGTCGGCAATCGCAATGCTGTGACTGGCGCTGGTGCTGGAGAGAATATCCTGCTGGGTTTGTTGGCTGTGCTGGCTGGTTACCTGATAGTTAATAATGGTGTTAAGCAGCAAAGCGCCGGCGAGACACCCCGCCGTGGCTGCAATAATACGGGACTTAATCGATCTGAACATAGTTATAGTACCTGCTGTGTTGTCTTAAAGGGCTATCGGCAACACAGCAGGCAAACTTGATGACGTAACGCCACCCATAAGAAAAAAATATTAAACTCGCCGCAATATTAAAACGTTAATACTTTGTCGGCCGCCAGCGTCCACTGCGCCAGCTCCACCAGCGTGCCGATCTCGACACCGTCAATTAGCGGCAACGTGGTGATGCCACGCCCGTCGGTGCAGGTTTTACACAGTTTCACCGGTACGTTTTGCGCCGTCAGAATTTCCAGCATCTGCTGGATGTTGTAGCCCTCGGCGGGTTTTTGTCCTCGCAACCCGGCGGTTACCGCGTCGGACATCAAAAACAGCCGCAGTTCAGTGTCGCTACTCTGCTCTCGCAGCGCGATGGCCAGCCGTAAGCTGTTGAACAGCGACTCGCTACCGTATGCCGCGCCATTGGCGATAATCACGATCTTTTGCATCTTCACTCCTTCGATAAACAGGACTCGTGGCGCTTATGCTACTGCGCCGTTGCTGCGGGCGAAAGGCAGTGGTGCAACAATTACTGACCAAAGCGACCGATAAGCCCGGTGGCGGCGAGCGTGTGGCCTTTCAGTTTTGCGAATAATTCTTCGCGGGTAAGCCCTTCGGGAAGTGTTGGTTTAAGCGACGTTGCGATCAGCGTGAAGGTGTAATGATGCGCGCCGCTGCCCGGCGGAGGGCACGGGCCATGCCAGCGCAGATTCCCCGGCGTGTTTTTGCCGCCCGTATAACCTTTGCCATCGCGCAGATCGTTTTGCGCAAAGCCAGTGCTGGACGGGGATATGTTATATGCCACAAGGTGCGTTACGCCCAGCCCGGTCGCGCCTTCAGGATCGTGTACCACCAGCGCGTAACTCTGTGTATTGGCCGGGGGATTGTTCCACACCAGCGATGGCGAAAAATTCTCACCGGTACAGTTCGGGTTATTGCTGGCGTTACCGGCGAATTTTTTCTCCATTAAGGCGTTATCCGCAAATGCGGAAGATTGCAGGGTAAACAGCTCGTTCGCGCAGGCCTGCGCGGCATAAAACAGGATCGCACTACACAAAAGTTTATGCTTAATGTTCATGTCAGCTCTCCGGTAAGGGGTGCATTAACTGTAGCTGCAGCGAAGCGCAAGGATCAGGTTTTTCCTGGTATTTTGTCTGCGGCTGTAAAGCCCTGGCAAAACCGTTAAACTTAACAATATGAATTATCCTCTCCTCACACTTCTGATGCTGTCACTGATAAGCGGCGTCGCCAGTGCCCGGCAGAATAGCTTCGTACAGCAAGCAGAAAACCCCTTTGATAATGACGGCGATGGTTTGCCGGATCTTGGCATGGCTGCGGAAAATGGCGCGCAGGAAAAACATTTCGCCGAGATGGCGAAAGCGTTCGGTGAAGCCAGTATGACCGATAACGGCCTGACCCCCGGTGAGCAGGCGCGGCAGTTTGCTTTCGGGCAACTGCGTGATGTGGTCAGCGACGAAGTTAATCAGCAAGTAGAATCCTGGCTTTCACCGTGGGGCAGCGCCAGCGTGGATTTCAAAGTGGATAATGAAGGCGGGTTCACCGGCAGCCACGGCGACTGGTTTGTGCCATTGCAGGATAATAATCGCTATCTCAGCTGGAGCCAGCTTGGGCTAACGCAGCAGGATGCCGGTCTGGTGGGCAATGTTGGCGTCGGCCAGCGCTGGATCGCCGGTGACTGGCTGCTGGGCTATAACACCTTTTACGATAATCTGCTGGATGACAATCTCGGTCGCGCCGGGCTGGGTGCCGAAGCGTGGGGCGAGTATTTACGTTTTTCGGCAAACTACTACCAGCCGGTAAACAGCTGGGAGTATCAGACCGCCACGCTGCAACAGCGTATGGCGCGGGGTTATGATGTCACCGCGCAGGCCCGATTGCCGTTTTATCAGCAGCTCAATACCAGCGTCAGCGTCGAGCAATATTTCGGCAACAGCGTTGATCTTTTTGACACCGGGACGGGCTATCACAACCCGGTGGCGGTGAAGCTGGGGGTGAATTATACGCCGGTCCCGCTGGTAACGCTGACCGCCGAACACCGGCAGGGGGAGAGTGGGGTCAGCCAGAACGATTTAGGTCTGAAAGTGAACTATCGCTTTGGCGTACCTCTGTGGAAGCAACTCTCTGCCAGCGAGGTGGCAGAGAGCCGTTCGTTACGCGGTAGCCGCTACGACAGCCCGACGCGCAACAATGCACCGGTTTTCGAATACCGCCAGCGTAAAACGTTATCAGTCTTTCTTGCCACGCCGCCATGGGATTTGCAGCCGGGTGAGACGGTGGCGCTGAAACTGCAAATTAACAGTACGCACGGTGTGCGCTCGATAACCTGGCAGGGTGACACCCAGGCGTTAAGCCTCACGCCGCCGGCTAATGGGCGCAGCAGCGATGGCTGGACATTAATCATGCCGCGCTGGGATAGCGCAGAAGGCGCAACCAACCGCTGGACGTTGTCGGCACTGGTGGAAGATGATAAAGGGCAGCGCGTGGAGTCGAACACTATTGAACTGAAGCTGACGGAGCCGGTGATCCCGCCAGCGGAAAACAGTAACACGGACTGGACGCTGCCAGTCCCGTAACCTGTCAGAAAATACGTTCCTGATGCACCCACACTGCGGCTTCAACGCGGGATTTCAGTTTCATTTTCTTCAGCATGTGTTTGACGTGAACTTTAACCGTGCTTTCGGTGATGTCCAGGCGGCGGGCAATCATTTTGTTCGGTAGCCCCTGGGCAATCAGCTTGAGAATGTCGCGTTCGCGCGGCGTCAACTGGGTGATATCACGATCGGTGGTGGCGCGGTTGGCGCGCAGGCTGGCGGCCAGCACCGGGGTGAGCGCTTCGCTGAGTACCATTTCTCCCGCGGCGGCTTGTTGCAGCGCTTTCAGCAGATCTTCCGGCTCCATATCTTTCAGCAGGTAACCATCTGCGCCGCGTTTTAATGCGGTCACCACATCTTCTTCATGGTTGGAAACGCTAAACACGACAACGCGGCCCGAAAGGGTTTTTTCCCGCAACTTATCCAGCGTTTCCAGCCCGTTCATGCCTGGCATATTGAGATCCAGCAAAATCAAATCCGGGTCCAGTGATTCCGCCAGTTCAATGCCTTGCTCCCCGTTGCTGGCTTCGCCGACGACGGTGATGTCGGGCGCCATGCTGATTAACTGCTTCACGCCGGTTCGCAGCATTGGATGATCGTCGATCAGGAGGATGGTGGCCGGATCCTGATTACTCATGGGTATCTCCTTGCATGGATGAGAGAAACGTCTCGGGTATAAACGTCACGACGACCTCGGTGCCGCCGGATGCTCCGGGGCGAACCTGGCAATCGCCGCGCAGGCTTTGCGCGCGGTCACGCATAATGATCAATCCATAATGGTTCGTCCTTTCAGCATTGACCGGGATGCCGCAACCATTGTCGGTAATGCGCAATATGACCCGGTTTTCCTGCTGTTGCACTGCGACGCTGACCGCGGTTGCGCCGGAGTGTTTTAATGCGTTGTTCAGCGCCTCGCGGGCTATCTGTAGCAGGTGAATCGCCTGATGTGCAGGAACCAGTCGGGGCGGGAGCTGGTAATCAAGACGCACCTGGAAACCGAAACGACCGCTGTACTCCTGGCAACTGGACTCCAGCGCCGGGCGCAGTCCTGGTTCTGTTAATTGTAAACGAAACGTGGTCAGCAACTCGCGCAACTGCGCCCATGAAGTATTCAGCTCGTTGCGGATTTGTCCCAGCAACTGCTGGCTGTTTTCCGGCAGCGCGTCACCCTGCATTTGCAGGCAACTCACCTGCATCTTCATGCACGAGAGAGACTGGGCGATGGAGTCGTGTAATTCGCGGGCAATGGTGGCGCGCTCTTCCATGACCATCAACTGCTGCTGCCTGTCCTGATGGCGATCGAGTGCCAGCGTCGCGGTAAGTTGTTCCACCAGCGTGTCGACCAGTTGCTGCTGGTCATGGCTTAAATGGCGACCCGGCGGCAGCGTTGCCAGCAGCAAACCATATTGCATATGCGCATCCGCCAGCCGCCATTTCAGCGTGGTGCCAAACCCGCTGGATTCCGTGAGGATACCGTTGCGCGGGCATAAATGGCAGCCTTTGTCATCGCAGCTGGCATCCGACTGGCAGGTAAAATCCTGATGATTTTCCTCATCTTCCAGATCGTAAACCCGCAGCTCAATATCATGCAGCAGGGTTAAATTCTGTAAGCCATTCAACACCGGCGACAGGCGCTCGCACATCGGGATACGCGAATGCAGCCGGTGGTTAGCCTGCCATAAAAACGACAGGATCTGGTTCTTTTGCTCAAGCCCGGCGGTTTTCTCCTGAACCCGGCGTTCCAGTATCGCGTAGCTCTCGCCCAGCTCGGCCGACATGTTATTTAATGCCTCGCCAAGCGTCGCCATCTCATTACGCCCGCTGATACGCGCGCGCTGGGTAAAATCACGCTGGCTGACCGCCCGCGCCATGCTCAATAACTGCTGCCACGGACGGAGTAGACGCGCCCGCAGCCAGACCACGGCAAACAGCAATAACAGGCCCATCACTATCGCCATCAGCCGGTGCATCAACACCACTTGTTCAATACGGTGTTCGGTGCTGCGGTCAAACGAGGTAACCAGACGATCGATACGCCCGACAAAAATCGCAATAATTTCCGCTGCTTGTGCCGGTTGTTGCGCCTGTTTTATCGCCGGAACGACCTCGCTGCGCCAGTAGTTTTGCAGCGCGGCGAGTTGCGGTTGCTGTCCGTCGCGCTGTGCCGCCTGCGCCAGCTCCGGGCTGAATGCGGTGTACTCCATTTCGTCGAGCAAATATTGCTCGTCTTCATGCAGCGGAATGGCGGACAACAGGCGGTAACTCTGCATACGCAGTGAACCGGCTTTGTTGATCGCATGTGCGCTGCCCTGAACACCCTGTACCAGCCAGCCGGAGATCGCCATGCCCGTCACGCCGATGGCGGTCGACAGCAGCATCAACAACGCCAGTTGGTTAACCAGCGAGATTGGTGAAAAAAGGCGTTTTAGCATAGGTGATTAAGGCTCCTCGGCCGCGTGCGGTGCGGATGGCGCTATTGTCTGCCATCGCCTGGGGTATACCCATACCTCTAAAGAGTTACCCCTTTATTGCCAGCGAGCCGACAAGAGTGGGAACAATCTGAGTAGGGAAGGTCAGGACCGTGAAAAACCACACCTTTTTTGCCAGTAAACGCTACTCATAAATGAGCATGGCGATTTTTCACGCGCGAAATGGGCTGCTTTTCCTTTGATTTATATCAACTTAACTACCGCCATAAAAACTAAGGTGGCAGGCATCAAACCGATCAGCAGAGGTGTATATGCAGCACACATCCATCCCGGAAAAAAGTTCGTCAGCGCGGGTTATAACCGACTGGCGTCCTGAAGATCCGGCATTCTGGCAACAGCAGGGCCATAAGATTGCGAGCCGCAACTTGTGGATCTCCGTGCCTTGTCTTCTTCTGGCTTTCTGCGTCTGGATGCTTTTTAGCGCCGTCGCTGTCAATCTCCCGAAAGTGGGTTTTCAGTTTACCACCGACCAGCTCTTTATGCTGACCGCGTTGCCATCCGTTTCCGGCGCACTATTACGCGTACCGTACTCTTTTATGGTGCCGGTGTTCGGCGGTCGTCGCTGGACAGCTTTCAGTACCGGGATCTTAATCATTCCGTGTGTGTGGCTCGGATTTGCCGTGCAGGATCTGAGCACGCCGTTTAGCACGTTTATCATTATCTCGCTGCTGTGTGGTTTCGCCGGTGCGAACTTTGCTTCCAGCATGGCGAACATCAGCTTCTTTTTTCCAAAACAGAAGCAGGGCGGCGCGCTCGGTATCAACGGTGGTTTCGGCAACCTCGGTGTGAGCGTGATGCAGTTGATCGCACCGCTGGCCGTCTCTTTCTCTATTTTTGCCGCCTTTGGCGGTACCGGTGTCGTCCAACCTGATGGTTCGTTGTTGTATCTCGAAAACGCCGCCTGGGTATGGGTACCATTACTGGCGGTATTTACCCTGGCAGCCTGGTTCGGGATGAATGAGCTGGCGACCTCTAAAGCCTCGCTGAGCGCGCAACTTCCGGTACTCAAACGTTCACACCTGTGGATTATGAGCTTCCTCTATCTGGCAACGTTCGGCTCATTTATCGGCTTTTCTGCCGGTTTTGCGATGCTGTCGAAAACCCAGTTTCCGGACGTGCAGATCCTGCATTTCGCCTTTTTCGGCCCGCTGGTGGGCGCACTGGCACGCTCCGCAGGCGGTGCGATTTCTGACCGTCTGGGTGGGACTCGCGTCACGCTGGTGAACTTTGTGCTGATGGCGATTTTCAGCGCCTTGCTGTTCCTGACGCTGCCGTCCGGCGGCACCGGCGGCAATTTCACCGCATTCTTCTGCGTCTTCCTCGTGCTGTTCCTGACTGCCGGGCTGGGCAGTGGTTCGACATTCCAGATGATTTCGGTGATTTTCCGCAAAATGACCATGGAGCGCGTACAACAAAGCGGCGGTTCTGAAAGTGAAGCAATGCGTGAAGCTGCCACCGAGACAGCCGCGGCGCTGGGCTTTATCTCAGCAATTGGCGCAATTGGCGGCTTCTTTATTCCTAAAGCATTCGGCACTTCACTGGCGTTGACCGGTTCACCGGCAGGCGCAATGAAAGTGTTCCTGGTGTTCTATATTGCCTGCGTGGTTATCACATGGGCGATATACGGGCGTAAAAAACAATAACACTCAGTAAATGTTGATTATCCTTGCGCGGTGAAAGCCGCGCTTTTTTTACATCGTTATTAGTTACAACATACTTATGATTCTGTCATCAATCGTGCTGCGGAAACCTCTGTGACAGACATCACTTTGCAGGCCACCTTAGGGGTCATCTACCCCTTAATACCTCCTCGCCGTTAAAACAGACTCAGTTTTTGAGTGAATTAATATAAAACCCTTATTTATCAGCTAAATAAAAAACAGAAAATCCTAACTCTTTGGGAGTACTCCGCATTTTGGCCGCCAAATTGAAGCCGTGGCAGCTTGATCATCATCAATTCTCTTTGTCTTTGTGAGGGTTACCTTCGCCGCAATTGCAGCAATGTCGATTTACCAAGAGAGCCTGACAGGCTCCAACAGGAGAACCCCCGATGAGTAAATTCCTGGACCGGTTTCGCTACTTCAAACAGAAAGGCGAAACCTTTGCCGATGGGCACGGTCAGCTCTTAAACACCAACCGGGACTGGGAGGATGGATACCGTAACCGCTGGCAGCACGACAAAATCGTGCGTTCTACCCATGGCGTAAACTGCACCGGCTCGTGCAGCTGGCAGATCTTCGTGAAGAACGGTCTGGTCACCTGGGAAACCCAGCAGACTGACTACCCACGCACCCGCCCGGATATGCCGAACCATGAGCCGCGTGGCTGCCCGCGTGGCGCCAGCTACTCCTGGTACCTCTACAGTGCTAACCGCCTGAAATACCCCCTGATGCGTAAACGCCTAATCAAACTGTGGCGTGAAGCGAAAGCGCAGCACAGCGATCCGGTTAATGCCTGGGCTTCCATTATTGAAGATGCGGAAAAAGCGAAGAGCTTTAAACAGGCGCGTGGTCGCGGTGGTTTCGTGCGTTCCTCCTGGCAGGAAGTGAATGAACTGATTGCGGCTTCGAACGTTTACACCGTGAAAACCTACGGCCCGGATCGTGTGGCGGGCTTCTCACCGATTCCGGCAATGTCGATGGTCTCTTACGCGTCCGGCGCGCGTTATCTCTCGCTGCTGGGCGGCACCTGCCTGAGTTTCTACGACTGGTACTGCGACTTGCCGCCAGCCTCTCCGCAAACCTGGGGCGAGCAGACTGACGTGCCAGAATCAGCCGACTGGTACAACTCCAGCTACATCATCGCCTGGGGTTCCAACGTTCCGCAGACCCGTACGCCAGACGCCCACTTCTTTACCGAAGTCCGTTACAAAGGCACCAAAACCGTTGCGGTAACGCCGGATTACGCCGAAATCGCCAAACTGTGCGATTTGTGGCTGGCCCCGAAGCAGGGCACCGATGCGGCAATGGCGATGGCGATGGGCCATGTCATGTTGCGTGAATTCCATCTCGATAAACCGAGCCAGTACTTCACCGATTACGTTCGCCGTTATACCGACATGCCGATGCTGGTGATGCTCGAAGATCGCGACGGATACTATGCGGCGGGTCGTATGCTGCGCGCCGCCGATCTGGTGGATGCGCTGGGCCAGCAAAATAATCCGGAGTGGAAAACCGTTGCCCTTGATAGTGAAGGCAACCTGACCGCGCCGAACGGCTCTATCGGTTTCCGCTGGGGTGAAAAAGGTAAGTGGAACCTTGAGCAGCGTGACGGCAACAGCGGCGCAGATGTTGAGCTGAATCTCAGCCTGCTGGGCAAACACGACGAGATCGCGCAGGTCGGCTTCCCGTATTTCGGTGGCGACAATACTGAGCATTTCGCTGGCGTTGAGCTTGATAACGTCCTGATGCACAAGCTGCCGGTGAAACGCCTGCAACTGGCGGATGGCACCAGCGCGCTGGTCACCACGGTTTACGACCTGACCATGGCGAACTACGGCCTGGATCGCGGCCTGGGTGATGAAAACTGCGCCACCCGTTACGACGAAGTCAAAGCTTACACACCGGCCTGGGCTGAGAAAGTTACCGGGGTTTCACAGGCGCAAATTATCCGCATCGCCCGTGAATTTGCCGATAACGCCGATAAAACGCACGGTCGTTCGATGGTGATCATCGGCGCCGGGATGAACCACTGGTATCACCTCGATATGAACTACCGTGGGATCATCAATATGCTGATCTTCTGCGGTTGCGTGGGGCAGAGCGGCGGCGGCTGGGCACACTACGTTGGCCAGGAAAAACTGCGTCCGCAAACCGGCTGGCAGCCGCTGGCATTTGCCCTCGACTGGCAGCGTCCGGCGCGTCATATGAACAGTACCTCCTATTTTTATAACCACTCCAGCCAGTGGCGTTACGAGACGGTAACCGCCCAGGAATTCCTGTCGCCATTAGCGGATAAATCCCGCTATACCGGTCATCTGATCGACTTTAACGTGCGCGCTGAGCGTATGGGCTGGCTGCCGTCCGCGCCACAACTGGGCACCAACCCGCTGCGTATCGCCGCTGAAGCGGAAAAAGCAGGCATGAGCGCGGTCGATTACACCGTCAAATCACTGAAGGACGGATCACTGCGTTTCGCGGCGGAGCAGCCAGAAAACGGCAAAAACCACCCGCGTAACCTGTTTATCTGGCGCTCCAACCTGCTGGGTTCCTCGGGTAAAGGCCACGAGTTTATGCTTAAGTACTTGCTGGGTACCGAACACGGTATTCAGGGCAAAGATCTGGGCAAACAGGGCGGTGTGAAACCGGAAGAAGTGGAATGGCATGACAACGGTCTCGACGGCAAACTGGATCTGGTGGTGACGCTTGATTTCCGTCTCTCCAGCACCTGTCTCTACTCCGATATCGTGCTGCCAACCGCCACCTGGTACGAAAAAGACGACATGAATACCTCGGATATGCATCCGTTTAT
Organism: Kosakonia pseudosacchari; assembly: GCF_015167415.1. Lineage (NCBI taxonomy): Bacteria > Pseudomonadati > Pseudomonadota > Gammaproteobacteria > Enterobacterales > Enterobacteriaceae > Kosakonia > Kosakonia pseudosacchari. The sequence goes on along the minus strand of NZ_CP063425.1, from coordinate 2,648,872 downwards.
TCATCCGCTCTCCGCCGCTGTTGACCCGGCGTGGGAATCCAAAAGCGACTGGGAAATTTATAAAGGCATCGCCAAATCCTTCTCCGCGCTGTGCGTTGGTCATTTAGGTAAAGAGACCGATGTCGTGACGCTGCCAATTCAGCATGACTCCGCCGCTGAACTGGCGCAGCCGCTGGGTGTGAAAGACTGGAAAAAAGGCGAATGTGACCTGATCCCGGGCAAAACTGCGCCGCACATTATTCCGGTAGAACGCGATTACCCGGCAACCTACGAGCGCTTTACCTCTATTGGCCCGCTGATGGAAAAAATCGGCAACGGGGGTAAAGGAATCGCCTGGAATACCCAGAGCGAAATGGATCTGCTGCGTAAGCTCAACTACACCAAAGCGGACGGTCCGGCGAAAGGGCAGCCGATGCTCAATACCGCCATCGATGCGGCAGAAATGATCCTCACGCTGGCACCGGAAACCAACGGCCATGTGGCGGTGAAAGCCTGGGCGGCGCTCAGTGAATTTACCGGTCGTGACCATACGCATCTGGCCACGAATAAAGAAGAAGAGAAGATCCGCTTTCGCGATATTCAGGCGCAGCCGCGCAAAATCATCTCCAGCCCGACCTGGTCAGGTCTTGAAGATGAGCATGTTTCCTACAACGCCGGTTACACCAACGTGCATGAGCTGATTCCGTGGCGCACGCTCTCTGGTCGTCAGCAGTTGTATCAGGATCATCAGTGGATGCGTGACTTCGGCGAAAGCCTGCTGGTGTACCGTCCGCCGATTGACACCCATTCAGTGAAAGAAGTGATGGGCGTGAAATCCAACGGTAACCCGGAAAAAGCGCTGAACTTCCTGACGCCGCACCAGAAATGGGGCATCCACTCCACCTACAGCGACAATCTGCTGATGCTGACGCTGGGGCGCGGTGGCCCGGTGGTGTGGATGAGCGATAAAGATGCCAAAGAGATCGGCATTGAGGATAACGACTGGATCGAAGTCTTTAACGCCAACGGCGCGTTGACGGCGCGTGCGGTTGTCAGCCAGCGTGTGCCGGCCGGTATGACCATGATGTACCACGCGCAGGAACGTATCGTGAACCTGCCTGGTTCAGAAATTACCGGGCAGCGCGGCGGGATCCATAACTCCGTTACCCGTATTACCCCGAAACCGACCCATATGATCGGCGGCTACGCCCAGCTGGCTTATGGCTTTAACTACTACGGCACGGTCGGTTCCAACCGCGATGAGTTCGTGGTGGTGCGTAAGATGAAGAACATTAACTGGTTGGATGGCGAAGGCAATGACCAGGTACAGGAGAGCGCAAAATGAAAATTCGTTCACAAGTCGGCATGGTGCTGAATCTCGATAAGTGCATCGGCTGTCATACCTGTTCAGTGACCTGTAAAAACGTCTGGACCAGCCGTGAAGGTATGGAATACGCGTGGTTCAACAACGTGGAAACCAAACCGGGCACCGGTTTCCCGACCGACTGGGAAAACCAGGAAAAATGGAAGGGCGGTTGGATCCGCAAAATCAACGGCAAACTGCAACCGCGCATGGGTAACCGTCCGATGTTGCTGGGTAAAATTTTCGCTAACCCGCACATGCCGGAAATTGATGATTACTACGAGCCGTTTGATTTTGACTACCAGCGTTTGCATAACGCGCCGGAAGGCAAACATCAGCCGATTGCCCGCCCGCGTTCGGTAATAACCGGTCAGCGGATGGACAAAATCACCGCTGGCCCGAACTGGGAAGATGATTTGGGCGGTGAGTTCGACAAACTGAGCCGCGATCAGAACTTCGAGAACATGCAGAAGGCGATGTACGGCCAGTTTGAAAACACCTTCATGATGTATCTGCCGCGCCTGTGCGAACACTGCCTGAACCCGGCCTGTGTCGCGACATGCCCGAGCGGTGCCATCTACAAGCGTGAAGAAGACGGCATTGTGCTGATCGATCAGGATAAATGTCGCGGCTGGCGCATGTGCGTAACCGGCTGCCCGTACAAAAAAATCTACTTCAACTGGAAGAGCGGCAAATCCGAGAAGTGCATTTTCTGCTATCCGCGTATTGAAGCGGGTATGCCGACCGTGTGCTCGGAAACCTGCGTTGGCCGTATTCGTTACCTCGGCGTGCTGCTGTATGACGCTGACGCGATTGAAAATGCGGCCAGCACCGAGAGCGAAAAAGATCTCTACCAGCGTCAACTGGATGTGTTCCTCGATCCAAACGACCCGGCGGTGATCGCTCAGGCGCTGGAAGATGGCGTGCCGCAGAGCGTGATTGACGCGGCGCAGAAATCGCCGGTCTACAAAATGGCGATGGACTGGAAACTGGCGCTGCCGCTGCATCCGGAATACCGCACATTGCCGATGGTCTGGTACGTGCCGCCTCTGTCACCGATCCAGTCTGCCGCTGACGCGGGCGAACTGGGCAGCAACGGCATCCTGCCAGATGTGGAAAGCCTGCGTATTCCGGTGCAATACCTGGCCAATCTACTGACCGCAGGCGATACCGGCCCGGTTCTGCTGGCGCTGAAGCGGATGCTGGCAATGCGCCACTTCAAACGTGCGGAAACCGTTGACGGTGTTGAAGATACCCGCGCACTGGAAGAAGTTGGCCTGACAACTGCCCAGGCGCAGGAGATGTACCGTTACCTCGCGATTGCTAACTACGAAGATCGTTTCGTGGTGCCGTCGAGCCACCGTGAGCTGGCACGTGAAGCCTTCCCGGAGAAAAACGGTTGTGGCTTTAGCTTCGGTGATGGTTGCCACGGTTCGGACAGCAAATTCAACCTGTTCAACAGCCGTCGCATTGACGCGGTGGATGTGACAGTGAAAACGGAGCCGCGCCCATGATTGAACTGGTGGTCATTTCCCGTTTGCTTGAGTACCCGGATGCTGCCTTATGGCAGCACCAGCAGGAAGTTTTCGATGTGCTGGCATCGGGCGAAAACCTGACAAAAGCCGACGCGCAGCAGGTTGGCGTCTTCCTGCGTGATCTGACGTCTCAGGATCTGCTGGACGCGCAAGCGAACTACAGCGAATTGTTTGATCGTGGTCGTGCAACCTCGCTGCTGCTGTTCGAACACGTTCATGGTGAATCCCGCGATCGCGGGCAGGCGATGGTCGATCTGCTGGCGCAATATGAGCGCCACGGCTTGCAGCTGGATAGCCGTGAATTGCCGGATCATCTGCCGCTCTATCTGGAGTATCTGGCGCAGTTGCCTCTGGCTGAGGCTATCGGTGGTTTGCAGGATATCGCGCCAATCCTCGCGCTGTTAAAAGCGCGTTTAGCGCAGCGCGAAAGCCACTATGCCACGCTGTTCGATGCGCTGTTATCACTGGCGAATACCCAGGTGGATAACGCGCAGGTCGCGGAAAAAATTGCCGGTGAAGCCCGCGATGATACGCCGCAGGCGCTGGATGCCGTATGGGAAGAGGAGCAGGTGAAATTCTTCGCCGAACAGGGCTGCGGGGATGCCGACATCACTGCGCATCAGCGTCGTTTTGCGGGTGCCGTTGCGCCGCAATATCTGAATATCACAACCGGAGGAGAGCGCTAATGCACTTCCTAAATATGTTCTTCTTTGACATCTATCCGTACATTGCCGGGGCGGTTTTCCTGCTCGGCAGTTGGCTGCGCTACGACTATGGTCAGTACAGCTGGCGGGCGGGCTCCAGCCAGATGCTGGATCGTAAAGGGATGACGCTGGCTTCGAACCTGTTCCATATCGGTATTCTGGGGATCTTTGCCGGTCACTTCCTCGGTATGTTAACGCCGCACTGGATGTATGAGTCCTTTCTGCCGATTGACGTGAAGCAGAAGATGGCGATGATTGGCGGCGGTGCCAGCGGGGTGCTGTGCCTGGTGGGCGGTTTGTTGCTGCTGAAACGCCGTCTGTTCAACCCGCGTATTCGTGCGACGTCTACCGCTGCGGATATCCTGATCATGTCGCTGTTGATGGTGCAGTGTGCGCTGGGTCTGCTGACCATTCCGTTCTCTGCCCAGCATATGGATGGCAGCGAGATGATGAAACTGGTGGGTTGGGCGCAGTCCGTGGTGACCTTCCAGACGGGGGCTTCCGCGCATCTTCAGGGCGTGGCTTTTATCTACCGCGTGCATCTGGTGCTGGGCATGACGCTGTTTGTGCTGTTCCCGTTCTCGCGCCTGGTGCATATCTGGAGTGCGCCGGTGGAGTACCTGACGCGCAAATACCAGATTGTTCGCGCCCGTCGCTAATCAGAAAAAGCCCCGCAACGCGGGGTTTTTTTTACTGTCGCGTTGGCATTATCGCGGGCGAGCTTTTTCGCTCACCCCAGCCAAGGTTATTGCCGGCGGCAGCCAGCAGGATTAACACACCTCCCGCCATTTGCACCGCGCTTAATGTATGCCCAAACAGCGCGTTATCCACCACAATCGCCACCAGCGGATAGATAAACGACAGCGAGCCAATCAGCGGTGTGGGTAACTTTTGTATCGCGCTATACAACAGCTGATACATCACGCCGGTATGCACAATACCGAGTGTTAGCAGAATGCCCCACGGCAATGTCCCGCCAGTCGTGGGCAGATGAACCAGCGGCAATAACATTACCGTGCCGGTTAATACCTGAATCAGGGCGATATGCTGTGGCGGAAGTTGCTTAAGGTGGCGGGCAATTAACGCGGTGACGGCATAGAAAAAAGCAGCGCCCAGCGCCATGGCAATGCCGATAAGCCACTGCGCGTTCGGATGATGTAATTCACTGAGCAACAGGAGCACCACCCCGGAAAACGCCAGTAACAGCCATCCCCATTTCGCCAGCGTGACGCGCTCGCCGAGCAACATACTCATCAGCACTAACATAAAAGGCTGGGTGTTGTAGACCACCGTGGCGAGCCCCATTGAAATGCGGCTGTAAGCGGCAAACAGCAGCAGCCAGTTAATCACCAGCGCGATGCCGCCCGCTATTACCAGCAGTAACACCGGGAACGCAAGGCGCGCGAACGGTTGTCCGCCAACGCGGATAAAAAGAAATAGCGCGCCTGCGCCAATCAGGCAGCGCCAGAACACCACATCAATCACTGGCAAACCGCTAAGCAATACAAATGCGCCAATCGACCCGGAAATCAGCATCGCCAGGCTCATCTGCCAGGTGCCATTAGGGATAGTTTTCATTTTTCATCTCCTGAACGTTGTTGGCATATTGTGAAAAAACGGCGGCCAGCTTTATATGGTTGTTGTAAGGTGTATGATGACTAATTCCTTTAAAAATTAGGTGAAGATGATGGATTACCTTATTGACGATATCGACAGGGCTATTCTTGCCTGCCTGGCAGAGGATGCGCGCCAGTCACTGAAGGTATTAAGTGCGCGAGTGGGGCTGACATCGCCCAGCACGGCAGAGCGCGTGAAACGGCTGGAAGAGCGCGGCGTGATAGAAGGCTATGGCGCGCGCGTAAACCTGACCGCGCTGGATTACCGCTTGCAGGCGCTGGTGCGTGTTCGCCCGATGCCCGGTATGTTGCAGAAAGTGGATAAAATGCTCCAGGCGCTGCCGGAATGCATCGAGTGTGACAAAGTGACTGGGGAAGATTGCTTTGTGATGCGGTTGGTGGTGCGCTCAATCGAGCAACTGGATAACTTGCTTGATGGCATTGCCGAATATGCGCAGTGCAATACATCGATAGTGAAGAGTTCACCGGTTAAACGTCGGTTACCGCCGCTGTGAGGTTCAACTGCCAGCCGCGCGGCGCGCCTGGTTTTCCCCGTTGCGGCAACGTTCTCTCGCGTTGCTCGAGTCGAACCTTAATCGAAGGTTCTCGTCCTTTCCGGATCGGTAAGGCATGCAGGAACTGGACAGTTTGAATACAGGGTTTTATTTGAAGAGATGGTGGTGGGGGAAGGATTACTCGTCGCTTGCGCTCCTCGCCCTTCGGGCCGTTGCCTGCGGCAACGTTCTCTCGCATGCGCTCGAGTCGAACCTTAATCGAAGGTTCTCGTCCTTCCCGGATTGGTAAGGTATGTAAGAACTGAGCGGTTTGAATACAGGGTTTTATTTGAAGAGATGGTGGTGGGGGAAGGATTACTCGTCGCTTGCGCTCCTCGCCCTTCGGGCCGTTGCCTGCGGCAACGTTCTCTCGCATGCGCTCGAGTCGAACCTTAATCGAAGGTTCTCGTCCTTCCCGGATTGGTAAGGTATGTAAGAACTGAGCGGTTTGAATACAGGGTTTTATTTGAAGAGATGGTGGTGGGGGAAGGATTCGAACCTTCGAAGTCGATGACGGCAGATTTACAGTCTGCTCCCTTTGGCCGCTCGGGAACCCCACCAGGGGAAAATCAAATTGTCGATGCATGATGTAGATGGTGGTGGGGGAAGGATTCGAACCTTCGAAGTCGATGACGGCAGATTTACAGTCTGCTCCCTTTGGCCGCTCGGGAACCCCACCACGGGGTAAAGCAATTTCTTACTGGCATGCTTCCATCTCGGGAAGCGCGGCGCATCATATCAAATGACGCGCCGCTGTAAAGCGTTGAAACGAGAAAAATGAATCAGTTGTCTGCTTTTTGCCCGTAACGATGCAAAGCCGAACAACGCATTTAATGAACGGTTAAAGAATAATCGTGCGGTTGCCGTAAACGAACACGCGTTGCGCTAAAACCTGATACAACGCGCGGCTCAATACGTTCTTCTCGACATCCCGACCCGCGCGCATCATATCCTCGGCGGTATAGGTGTGATCGACATGAATCACGTCCTGCATAATGATTGGGCCTTCATCCAGATTGTCATTCACATAGTGCGCAGTAGCACCAATTATCTTCACGCCACGCTCGTAAGCCTGATGATAGGGGCGTGCGCCGATGAAAGCGGGCAGGAATGAGTGGTGAATATTGATGATTTTATTCGGAAAGCGAGACACAAACTCTGGCGTTAATACGCGCATATATTTTGCCAGCACCACGTAATCCGGCTGGTGCGCTTCGATGGCCTGCGCCATCTGCTGGTCGTGGGCTTCACGCGTCAGCCCTTCATGGCTAACCAGTTCAAACGGGATATCAAAACGTTCAACTAAAGACCGCAGCGTTTCATGGTTGCCAATCACGGCGGCAATATCGACATCCAGGCCGCCGTAATTGGCTTTCATCAGCAAATCGCCAAGGCAGTGCGCCTCTTTGGTGACCAGAATGACGACGCGGCGGCGACCGGCTGGATTCAGCTCACGCACAGAACCTTCCGGGAGCGCACTATCGAGATCCGCAAGCAGCGTGGCGTCGTTAAAAATGCCTTCGAGCTCGGTACGCATAAAGAAGCGACCGGTGCGGTGATCGACAAACTCATTATTCTGCACAATGTTCAGTTCGTGCTTGTAACAAATGTTCGTGATCCGCGCGATGAGGCCTTTCTGGTCTGGGCAAATGGTGCGCAAAATTTTACGTTGTGTTGAATGCATTGCCGGGTAAATCCTGTTGATGGTGTTTGCTGTAAGGTGTTGGCAGGCCTATTGCCCGCAGCACTTTTTAAATTTTTTACCTGACCCGCAAGGGCAGGGATCGTTACGGCCAAATTGCGGCCGCGTTCCGTCGATATAGTACCACTGGCCGTTCTCCTTTAAGAATCGGGAACGTTCGATAATTGCGCCGTCTTTGCCGTGCTCATTAAACCGCGCCACAAAGCTGACGAAGCCTTCGTTATCCTTTTCGCCGTAAGCATGTTCAAATACCGTCAGACCGCGCCATGTGGTCGCCGCAAAGCTCGCTTCAATTTGCTGGCGGAACGCCTCAGCGCCACAAGACGGGTGCCAGGTTTTTACCAGGTACTCTGACTGATGTAATACAAAAGCCGTATAGCGCGATCGCATCAGGCGTGACGGATCCGGCGCAACCTGCCTGCCAGACAGATAAGGCTGGCAACATAGGCTATACTCCAGAGCGCTACCGCAAGGGCAAGATTGTGACAAAATAGCATTCCAGGAATAAAAATAACGGCGCGTTAGCGCCAGGGTAGCGATATGTTAACTGAGCCGTAGCGCTGTGGCTACAGTAAGCCGGGGGAAGTAAAATAAGCGTTATGAGAAAGGTAAAAATTGGTCTGGCGCTCGGTTCCGGCGCGGCCAGAGGTTGGTCACATATCGGCGTGATTAATGCTTTACAGCGCGCGGGTATCGAAATTGATATTGTAGCGGGGTGTTCGATTGGTTCACTGGTCGGTGCCGCTTACGCGTGTGGACGTCTGCCGGCGCTGGAAAAATGGGTACGCTCTTTTCGCTACTGGGATGTGTTGCGACTGATGGATCTCTCCTGGCAGCGCGGTGGTCTGTTGCGTGGTGAACGCGTGTTCAATCAGTATCGCCAGTTGTTGCCGTACGCGGATTTTACTCACTGCCAGAAACGCTTTGGCGCCGTGGCAACCAACCTTAGCACCGGGCGCGAGCTCTGGTTCACTGAAGGTGATTTACATCATGCTGTTCGCGCCTCCTGTAGTATGCCCGGATTAATGTCACCGGTTCCGCATAATGGTTACTGGCTGGTGGATGGCGCGGTGGTGAATCCCGTACCGGTTTCCCTTACCCGTGCGCTGGGCGCTGATGTGGTGATTGCGGTGGATTTGCAGCATGACGCCCACCTGATGCAGCAAGATCTGCTGTCGGTAAATCTTTCTAATAATGATAAAGACAGCGACACTGTTGCCACGCAGCGTTGGCATCAACGCCTGCGTGAACGGCTGGGGCGGATAACGCCAAAACGGCCGATCGCGCCCACGGCGATGGAAATCATGAGCACCTCGATTCAGGTGCTTGAGAACCGACTGAAACGTAATCGTATGGCTGGCGATCCGCCAGATATCCTGTTGCAACCTCTCTGCCCACAAATTTCGACGCTCGATTTTCATCGGGCGGATGCTGCTATTGCAGCGGGGCAACTGGCGACAGAAAAGAAAATGGATGAATTGCTTCCTTTAGCACGAACCCTTTCGTAAGTAGATTTTTTATAGACTTCAGCAAATTCTGACAGGCGATTATCGGTGAAGCATGCCACTATTGATCTATCGTCAGGCAGGGGAGATAAGATGACGCAGCCGTTGGCCGGAAAACAGATACTGATCGTTGAAGACGAGCCCGTTTTCCGCTCTCTGCTGGATTCGTGGTTGCAATCTTTAGGCGCGATAACGCTGCTGGCAGAAGATGGGGTCGTCGCGCTTGAGCTGTTGGCAGCAAACAAACCCGATCTGATGATTTGCGATCTTGCTATGCCGCGCATGAATGGCCTTGTTCTCATTGAGACGTTACGCAATCGGGGTATGCAAACGCCGGTGCTCGTAATATCGGCGACAGAAAATATGGCCGATATCGCTAAAGCATTGCGTCTTGGTGTTCAGGATGTCGTTCTTAAACCCGTTAAAGATCTTAATCGATTAAAAGAAACGCTCTTCGCCTGCCTTTATCCCAATATGTTTAATTCGCGCGTTGAGGAAGAGGAGCGCTTGTTTCAGGACTGGGACGCGCTGGTCGATAATCCTCAGGCCGCGGCGAATTTACTGAAAGAGCTCCAGCCCCCGGTGCAACAAGTTATTTCCGGTTGCCGGGTTAATTATCGCCAACTGGTTTCTGTGGAAAGCCCCGGTCTGGTGCTTGATATCGCGCCGATATCAGGTCAGGACCTGGCGTTTTATTGTCTGGATGTGACGCGCGCAGAAAATAATGGTGTGCTGGCGGCACTGCTGTTGCGAGCCTTATTTAATGGGTTGCTGCAAGAACAACTTTCTCATCAGCGCCAGCGCTTACCCGAGATGGGCGCGCTGCTCAAGCAGGTAAACCAATTATTGCACCAGGCTAATTTACCCGGCCAGTTTCCACTGCTTGTGGGCTATTACCACAGTGAATTGAAAAATCTGATACTCGTTTCAGCTGGCCTTAACGCAACGTTAAATACCGGCGATCATCAAATTCAAATCAGCAATGGGGTGCCTCTCGGTACGCTTGGTAATACCTATTTAAATCAGCTGAGTCAGCGTTGCGACTCCTGGCAATGTCAGGTATGGGGCGCTGGCGGGCGTCTGCGTTTAATGTTGAGCGCGGAATGAGCGATCGAATCATACATTGCAGATAGATTTACCCTCCGCATAAAAACGGGTGGTACTATCGCCGCAGTTTATGCGTATTAGTCCTAATTAGATGTAAGCGCGTCCTTTTCAGACCTGGTCGATGGGTTGGTACTGATATACTCAGACGCGAGTTAATTCATGAACATGTTCAAGCATGGACAGTCCAGGAGATTTTCAATGGCTGCAATAAATTCGAAAGTGACTAAAGCAGTAATCCCGGTTGCGGGATTGGGAACCAGGATGTTACCAGCGACTAAGGCAATTCCTAAAGAAATGTTACCGCTGGTTGATAAGCCATTAATTCAGTATGTCGTAAATGAGTGTATCGCTGCCGGCATTACTGAAATCGTTCTGGTAACACATTCATCTAAAAACTCTATCGAAAACCACTTCGATACCAGCTTCGAACTCGAAGCAATGTTGGAAAAACGCGTAAAACGTCAGTTGCTGGAAGAAGTTCAGTCTATTTGCCCGCCGCACGTGACTATTATGCAGGTGCGCCAGGGGCTGGCGAAAGGCTTGGGACACGCTGTATTGTGTGCACACCCGGTAGTCGGTAACGAGCCCGTAGCGGTTATTCTGCCGGACGTGATTCTGGATGAATATGAATCCGATCTCTCCCAGGATAACCTGGCAGAGATGATTAAACGTTTTGACGAAACCGGTGCCAGCCAGATCATGGTTGAGCCTGTGGATGATGTTACGGCTTACGGCGTGGTGGATTGCAAAGGCGCAACGCTGAATCCGGGTGATAGCGTTCCGATGGTGGGGGTGGTTGAAAAACCAAAAGCGAATGTCGCGCCATCTAATCTTGCCGTTGTAGGTCGCTATGTTCTGAGCGCAGAAATTTGGCCGCTGCTGGCGAAAACTCCTCCGGGAGCAGGCGATGAGATCCAGCTTACCGATGCTATCGATATGCTGATCGAAAAAGAAACCGTAGAAGCCTATCATATGAAAGGCAAAAGCCATGACTGCGGTAATAAACTTGGCTATATGCGCGCATTCGTAGAGTACGGGATTCGTCACAATTCGCTGGGTGCGGAATTTAAAGCCTGGCTCGAAGAAACCGTAGGTGCCGGGAAAGCATAATACGCTTTCTATAGCCGGAATAAGGCCGGAGATAATAGTGCAGCGCACTGCTTATCTCCGGCCTTTTTTATTTTTGAATGTTCCGAATGAGAAGGTTACATCGAAGCTGCACAGAAGATATAGCACGAAACAATAAATGAATTGCCCAGGATTTGAGCAATATGCATTTGAAAAACGTATATTCCAGATGCCATACACTATATTTGTGAAGAGAATGTGTGCTTTGTCAAAAAAATCCCGCCAGTTGGCGGGATCCTTTGAAATCTGGCTTGATTACTCTTCGATCAGGAAATCGTCGAGTTGTTTACCTTGCTCGTCCATTGCTTTTTTGATGACTGCCGGAGTACGACCCTGACCCGTCCAGGTTTTGGTCTCGCCATTTTCATCAACATAGCTATATTTAGCCGGGCGTGCTGCACGTTTTGCTTTAGTACCGGTCTTAGCGGTAACCATGCTGTTCAGCAATTCGTTCGGATCAATACCGTCAGCGATCAGCATTTCACGATATTGTTGTAATTTACGCGTACGCTCTTCAACTTCGGCTGCGGCAGCGCTTTCTTCCTCTCGGCGCTCATTAACCACAACTTCTAATTTCTCCAGCATCTCTTCGAGCGTTTCCAGAGTGCATTCTCTTGCTTGCGCACGAAGAGTACGGATGTTGTTCAGAATTTTAAGTGCTTCGCTCATTGTAGTAATCTCAAACTTATATTGGGGTGGTTTGTCGGGCTAATAATAGAGCGTTAATTTCGTCAGTGCAATAGCTGTGAATGTAAGGAATTCAAAATGCCGCTTTATTAAGTCGATTTATAAATATCGCTAACTTAAATTTTTCTTGAAGAAACGCACAAAAAAACCGCTTATACCGATGTACTGTCAGCGCCGCTGACAGCGTGTTTATGCATTAACTTCTGATTAATCCGATCCGCGTTTATAGCCATTATGGATAAATATCGACCTTGGGTATTCCGGTGTGGAAAGTGCTTCTTCCTTAAATTATTAATAATTTCCATATGTTTGGGTGAGAATGTTCCGATTAAAAAATTTGTAAGATCATGAATTTCTTATTGCTGTTTCTTTGGCAGTAACAACACCGATGATTAACTATTGGAATATGTGTGAGTCCGCTATTGAGGAGTGATTTACTTCATTCGCGAAGCGACGACAGGACGACCAGATAAAATATGGTACACTTCGCGCCGGGAATATCACACTTTGATTGGGGTTTTGCACGCAATGGCACAGCTTTATTTCTACTATTCAGCAATGAATGCGGGGAAATCAACGGCGTTACTACAATCCTCTTACAATTATCAGGAAAGAGGAATGCGCACGGTGGTTTATACCGCCGAAATTGACGATCGCTTCGGAGCAGGCAAGGTTAGCTCTCGTATCGGTTTATCTTCACCTGCGCGTTTGTTTAATCACAACTCGTCGTTGTTTGACGAAATCAACGCTGAGCATCAACAACAAGCTGTGCACTGTGTGCTGGTTGACGAGTGCCAGTTTTTAACGCGTGAACAGGTTTATGCGTTATCTGAAGTTGTCGATCAACTGGATATTCCTGTGCTCTGTTATGGTTTGCGCACGGATTTTCGCGGTGAGTTATTTGTGGGCAGCCAGTATTTGCTGGCATGGTCGGATAAACTGGTTGAGCTAAAAACTATCTGTTTCTGCGGGCGTAAAGCCAGTATGGTGCTGCGCCTTGATCAAGCGGGGCGCCCTTATAACGAAGGGGAACAGGTGGTCATTGGCGGTAATGAACGCTATGTATCCGTGTGCCGCAAACACTACAAAGAAGCCCTGCTAGAAGGATCTTTAACGACGATTCAGCAACGTGCCAGAGGTTAGCTTTTCGTTTTCTCTCGTTAGCAATAAAAAACCCGCCGAAGCGGGTTTTTTATTAGCGTTAACAATTAAGCGAGTTTCTTCGCTTTTTTGTCTGCTTTAACTGGAGCAGCTTCAGCTTTCACTGCTGCCACTTCACCTTCTTTGTACTCACGACCGTAGAAAGTATCCAGCAGGATCTGTTTCAGTTCAGAGATCAGCGGATAGCGCGGGTTAGCACCGGTACACTGGTCATCAAACGCATCTTCAGACAGCTTGTCCACGTTGGCCAGGAAGTCAGCTTCCTGAACGCCAGCTTCACGGATAGATTTCGGAATACCCAGTTCAGCTTTGATGCTTTCCAGCCATGCCAGCAGTTTTTCGATCTTCGCTGCAGTACGGTCACCGGCAGAAGTCAGACCTAAATGGTCGGCGATTTCTGCATAACGGCGGCGTGCCTGCGGGCGGTCATACTGACTGAACGCAGTCTGCTTAGTCGGGTTGTCGTTCGCGTTATAGCGAATAACGTTACAGATAAGCAGGGCGTTAGCCAGACCATGCGGAATGTGGAACTGCGAACCCAGTTTGTGCGCCATGGAGTGGCACACACCAAGGAAGGCGTTGGCAAAGGCGATACCGGCGATGGTAGCAGCACTGTGAACGCGTTCACGAGCAACCGGGTTTTTGGAACCTTCGTTGTAAGAAGCTGGCAGGTTCTCTTTCAGCAATTTCAGCGCTTGCAGCGCCTGGCCGTCAGAGAATTCAGAAGCCAGTACGGAAACGTAAGCTTCAAGCGCGTGAGTTACCGCATCCAGGCCACCGAAGGCGCACAGGGATTTCGGCATATCCATCACCAGGTTGGCATCGACAATCGCCATATCCGGCGTCAGAGCATAGTCTGCCAGTGGATATTTCTGACCGGTAGCATCATCCGTTACTACCGCAAACGGCGTAACTTCAGAACCGGTACCGGAAGTGGTGGTGATAGCGATCATTTTCGCTTTCACGCCCATTTTCGGGAACTTGTAGATACGTTTACGGATATCCATAAAGCGCAGCGCCAGTTCTTCGAAATGGGTTTCCGGATGTTCGTACATCACCCACATAATTTTTGCGGCGTCCATCGGGGAACCACCGCCCAGGGCGATAATCACGTCCGGTTTGAAGGAGTTCGCCAGCTCAGCACCTTTACGCACGATGGTCAGTGTCGGGTCTGCTTCAACTTCAAAGAACACTTCGGTTTCAACACCGGCCGCTTTCAGTACCGATGTAATCTGGTCTGCATAACCGTTGTTGAACAGGAAACGGTCAGTCACGATAAGCGCGCGTTTGTGACCATCAGTAATCACTTCATCCAGCGCGATTGGCAGAGAGCCACGGCGGAAGTAGATAGATTTCGGAAGTTTGTGCCACAACATGTTTTCAGCTCGCTTAGCAACGGTTTTCTTGTTGATCAGGTGTTTCGGACCAACGTTTTCAGAGATGGAGTTACCACCCCAGGAACCACAACCCAGAGTCAGGGAAGGTGCGAGTTTGAAGTTATACAGGTCACCGATACCACCCTGAGAAGCCGGGGTGTTAATCAGGATACGCGCGGTTTTCATCTTCTGACCGAAGTAAGAAACACGTTCCTGCTGGTTATCCTGGTCGGTATACAGGCAAGAGGTGTGACCGATGCCACCCATGGCGACAAGTTTCTCAGCTTTTTCGACCGCGTCTTCGAAATCTTTCGCGCGGTACATTGCAAGCGTCGGGGACAGTTTTTCGTGTGCGAACGGCTCGCTCTCATCGACAACTTTCACTTCACCAATCAGGATCTTAGTGGTCGTAGGAACGGTGAAACCGGCCAACTCAGCGATTTTGTAAGCAGGCTGACCAACGATAGCGGCGTTCAGCGCACCATTTTTCAGGATAATGTCCTGAACTGCTTTCAACTCTTTACCCTGAAGCAGGTAACCGCCGTGGCTGGCGAAACGCTCACGAACCGCGTCATAGACAGAATCAACAACAACAACGGACTGTTCAGAAGCACAGATAACGCCGTTATCAAAGGTTTTAGACATCAGTACGGACGCCACTGCACGTTTAATATCGGCAGTTTCATCAATCACAACCGGGGTGTTACCTGCACCTACACCGATAGCCGGTTTACCGGAGCTGTATGCCGCTTTTACCATGCCCGGGCCGCCAGTGGCGAGGATCAGGTTGATATCCGGGTGGTGCATTAATGCGTTGGACAGTTCAACAGACGGTTGGTCAATCCAGCCGATCAGATCTTTCGGAGCACCAGCGGCAATAGCTGCTTGCAGTACGATATCAGCCGCTTTGTTGGTGGCATCTTTAGCGCGCGGATGCGGGGAGAAAATGATTGCGTTACGGGTCTTCAGGCTAATCAGCGATTTAAAGATCGCGGTGGAGGTTGGGTTAGTGGTTGGAACAATACCACAGATAATGCCGATGGGTTCTGCGATGGTAATGGTGCCGAAGGTGTCATCTTCAGACAGCACGCCGCAGGTTTTCTCATCTTTATACGCGTTATAAATATATTCGGAAGCGAAGTGGTTTTTAATCACTTTGTCTTCAACGATACCCATGCCGGATTCGGCGACCGCCATTTTTGCCAGCGGGATACGAGCATCTGCGGCGGCCAGAGCGGCAGCACGGAAGATTTTATCTACTTGCTCTTGAGTAAAGTTGGCATATTCACGCTGGGCTTTCTTCACGCGTTCAACGAGTGCGTTAAGTTCAGCGACATTAGTAACAGCCATAATGCTCTCCTGATAATGTTTAAACTCTTTTAGTAAACCAGCTGCCTAATTGGAAAGTATAGACAGACCGGCTGCAGGTTGCGTAAATTTCGTAAAAACAAAGAGTTAACGCTAAACCATCCACCACTGATTTACTGAAAGAGCCTCGAGGATACAACGCACTTACTGACACTTTTGAGCTCTTTTCGTGCCATCAAGATTACCCACTTCTGAGTAAGCATTGCGTGATCTACATCAAATTTCAGCGAAGCTGACACCTTTCAGCAGCCCGTTTTTGGGCATTTGTAGCAAATGTTAATGGCATATGGCCAGGCGCGCTCTAAGATTATCACAATTCCCACAACTGAATAACATGCTGTATTGCTGCGAATTTCCACGGAAATCATGATGAACTGCGCGGCGAAAACGCGTATCTTCTGCATGGATTTTCCTGTCGCGCCGATAGGTTATTTATCTGACAACGTTACGGAACCTACTGTGGAGCACATCGTGTTCGATCTTCCCCTCTATTTTAAATTTTTTATTGGCCTGTTTGCGTTGGTCAACCCGGTCGGCATTATTCCGGTCTTTATCAGCATGACCAGCTACCAGATGACCGCCGCGCGGAATAAAACGAATCTCACCGCCAATCTTTCCGTAGCCATTATTCTCTGGACGTCACTGTTTCTTGGGGATGCGATATTGCAGCTGTTTGGTATTTCGATCGATTCGTTCCGTATTGCCGGGGGCATTCTGGTGGTGACTATCGCCATGTCGATGATCAGCGGGAAACTGGGTGAAGATAAGCAGAACAAACAAGAGAAGTCAGAGACAGCCATCCGCGAAAGTATCGGCGTGGTGCCGCTAGCTTTACCTCTAATGGCGGGGCCGGGGGCGATCAGTTCCACGATTGTCTGGGGAACGCGCTACCACACGGTTGAGCATCTGATCGGTTTCACCGTCGCGATCGCGCTGTTTGCACTCAGCTCCTGGGGGCTATTTCGTATCGCGCCCTGGCTGGTGCGTTTGCTTGGGCAAACGGGTATTAACGTCATTACACGTATTATGGGGTTATTACTCATGGCGCTCGGTATTGAGTTTATTGTTGCCGGGGCGAGATCGCTATTTCCTGGTTTGCTGAACTGATTCACTTCTTCCTTTAATAGGACCAGGAAATAAAAGGTTGTCGTTATGCTTTCTTTTATATAGCGATAGCCGTTGTATAGAGAAAAATCGCTGTAAAGGAACGCGCAAAATCAGCAAAACATATGACGAATCCGCAAAACAGCAGAAAGTATAATAAATTACACTAATCAGAAAATCTTTTTTCTATCAGTGGATTATAAGTATAACGAATCTCTGCTGTGCGGAATTCGCGCAATCACACCTGTTATTTCTGTCACATCATACTATTGGGCTTGCCGTGACATACTTGAAATGATATTAGTACTTTCAATCTTCTCGCAGATGAATGTGCTAAAAAGTAGTCAATTGTTGCTTTTTTGTGCAAAAAAGCACAGCATCAGTCGAAAAACATCACACGGTGGTGGTGTTCATTTATCTCATTGATAATAATAGATAAAAAAGTAACAGGGAGGCTGAAAAGCTATCGCCTTGCGGTTGATGCTGCGCCGTAAAAGAGAAATGGTTAACAAATTTGCAAAATGTATTGGCGGCAGAAGAGGGCATTTGTTATTTTCCGCCCATTATGTTTCTCGACCTTATAATTTGCAGAATAAACAGCTCAGATGAGAATCGTTTTCATATAAAACTATTCTCATAGTGAATACAGCGCGTCTCGACAGGGGAGACGCGTAACAGAATCGACGCAAGATTGCCGTTTGAGCAGTCCGTAATAAAAAAGTCGGTGATAGCAGCAGTAAAAAAAGATGTCTGATAGCGCCAAAAAGCTCCTGCGCTATACAGGCCCCCAACAGGGGATGAAACACGCTGGCGTGAACGTCAGTAATTATAATGAGTGGAGTAACAACACAATGTCCATCATCACAAAGAAAAGTCTGGTAGCTGCGGGGATTTTGACTGCGCTAATTACCGGTAATGCGGCAATGGCTGCCGACGTACCGGCAGGAGTTCAACTGGCGGAGAAGCAAACGCTGGTTCGTAACAACGGTTCTGAGGTGCAATCTCTCGACCCGCATAAAATCGAAGGCGTTCCTGAATCCAACATCAACCGCGACCTGTTTGAAGGTCTGCTGATCTCCGATGTTCAGGGGCATCCGACTGCCGGTGTCGCAGAGACATGGGATAATAAAGATTTTAAAGTCTGGACCTTCCATCTGCGTAAAAACGCGAAATGGTCCGACGGTACGCCTGTAACGGCGCATGATTTTGTTTATAGCTGGCAGCGCCTGGCGGATCCGAAAACCGCCTCTCCGTATGCGAGCTATCTGCAGTACGGTCACATCGCCAATATCGACGATGTTATCGCTGGCAAAAAACCGACCAGCGATCTTGGCGTAAAAGCAATTGATGATTACACCTTCGAAGTTACCCTGAGCGAGCCGGTTCCTTATTTCTATAAACTGCTGGTTCACCCATCTGTTTCCGCTGTGCCTAAAGCCACCATTGAAAAATTCGGCGAAAAATGGACGCAGCCGGCTAACATCGTGACCAACGGTGCTTACAAACTGAAAGATTGGGTGGTCAACGAACGTATCGTTCTTGAGCGCAACACCAATTACTGGGATAACGCGAAAACCGTTATTAACCAGGTCACTTACCTGCCAATCTCTTCTGAAGTGACAGACGTTAACCGCTACCGCAGCGGCGAAATCGACATGACTTATAACAACATGCCGATCGAACTGTTCCAGAAACTGAAAAAAGAGATCCCTAAAGAAGTACACGTTGACCCGTACCTGTGCACTTACTACTACGAAATCAACAACCAGAAAGCCCCGTTCACTGACGTTCGCGTTCGTACCGCGCTGAAACTGGCGCTGGATCGCGACATCATCGTCAACAAAGTGAAAAACCAGGGCGATCTACCGGCATACAGTTACACGCCGCCGTACACCGATGGTGCAAAACTGACTGAACCGGCCTGGTTCAAAATGACCCAGGAACAGCGCAACGCTGAAGCGAAAAAACTGCTGGCCGAAGCGGGCTACACCGCAGACAAACCGCTGTCGTTCAGCCTGCTGTATAACACTTCCGATCTGCATAAAAAACTGGCGATCGCTGTGGCTTCCATCTGGAAGAAAAACCTTGGCGTAGACGTGAAGCTGGAAAACCAGGAGTGGAAAACCTTCCTCGACACGCGCCATCAGGGCACCTTTGATGTTGCACGTGCGGGCTGGTGTGCGGACTACAACGAGCCGACCTCCTTCCTGAATACCATGCTCTCTGACAGCTCCAACAACACCGCGCACTATAAGAGCCCGGCGTTTGACAAGCTGATCGGCGACACGCTGAAAGTGACTGACGAAGCACAGCGCAGCGAACTTTATTCCAAAGCTGAACAGCAACTGGATAAAGACTCGGCGATCGTTCCGGTTTACTACTACGTGAACGCCCGTCTGGTGAAAACCTGGGTTGGTGGTTACACCGGTAAAGACCCGATGGATAATATCTACGTTAAAAACTTGTATATTATCAAGCATTAATGGCAATGAGTGGGGCAGGGCGACCTGCCCCACAGTGTCTTATTTTATCGCACCAGAACACACATCGGTCGCAGGCTTAACCGCCTGAAAGAGAATGTGTAAAAGGCACAGGCCAGAAGGTACGGGCAATGTTGAAATTTATCCTACGTCGCTGTCTTGAAGCGATCCCAACACTTTTCATTCTTATTACCATCTCGTTCTTTATGATGCGTCTCGCGCCGGGAAGTCCATTTACCGGTGAACGTGCGCTGGCGCCAGAGGTTATGGCGAATATTGAAGCGAAATATCATTTAAACGACCCGATCACTACGCAATATTTCAGTTATCTGAAACAGCTGGCGCATTTCGATTTCGGGCCGTCATTCAAATACAAAGACTACACCGTGAATGACCTGGTAGCGGCAAGCTTCCCGGTTTCCGCAAAATTAGGTGCGGCGGCCTTTATTCTGGCGATTGTCTTTGGCGTTACGGCCGGTGTCGTCGCCGCGCTTAACCAGAACACCCGGTGGGACTATACGGTTATGGGGCTGGCAATGACCGGGGTCGTTATCCCGAGCTTCGTTGTTGCGCCATTATTGGTGATGATCTTCGCCATCGTGCTGAAGTGGCTGCCCGCGGGCGGCTGGAATGGCGGAGCACTGAAATTCATGATCCTGCCGATGGTGGCGTTATCACTGGCTTATATTGCCAGCATCGCGCGTATCACTCGCGGTTCGATGATTGAAGTCCTGCACTCAAACTTTATTCGCACTGCGCGTGCCAAAGGTTTACCGATGCGCCGGATCATTTTCCGTCATGCGCTCAAACCCGCACTGCTGCCAGTGCTCTCCTATATGGGCCCGGCGTTTGTCGGCATCATTACCGGTTCCATGGTTATCGAGACCATTTATGGTCTGCCGGGTATTGGCCAGCTGTTCGTTAATGGCGCGCTGAACCGTGACTATTCGCTGGTGCTGAGCCTGACCATCCTGGTTGGCACGCTGACCATTCTGTTTAACGCGATTGTTGATGTGCTGTATGCCGTTATCGATCCGAAGATCCGTTATTAATACTGGAGTTCGCCATGATGTTAAGTAAGAAAAACAGCGAGGCGCTGGAAAACTTCAGTGAGAAACTTGAAGTCGAAGGACGAAGCCTGTGGCAGGATGCGCGCCGTCGCTTTATGCATAACCGTGCTGCGGTGGCGAGTCTGATCGTATTACTGCTGATAGCCCTGTTTGTGACATTAGCGCCGATGCTGTCGCAGTTTAGCTATTTCGATACCGACTGGGGCATGATGTCCAGCCAGCCGGATATGGAGTCCGGTCACTATTTTGGTACTGATTCTTCCGGTCGCGACCTGCTGGTGCGTGTGGCGATCGGCGGGCGTATCTCGCTGATGGTGGGTATCGCTGCCGCGCTGGTGGCCGTTATCCTGGGGACGCTGTACGGTTCACTTTCCGGCTACCTGGGCGGTAAAACGGACTCGGTGATGATGCGTTTGCTGGAGATCCTCAACTCCTTCCCGTTTATGTTCTTCGTGATCCTGCTGGTGACATTCTTTGGGCAAAACATTCTGCTCATCTTTGTTGCTATCGGTATGGTTTCCTGGCTCGATATGGCGCGTATTGTGCGCGGCCAGACCTTAAGCCTGAAACGTAAAGAGTTTATCGAAGCGGCGCAGGTGGGCGGAGTTTCTACCGCCAATATCGTTGTGCGCCACATAGTGCCAAACGTGCTGGGCGTGGTGGTGGTGTATGCCTCACTGCTGGTGCCAAGCATGATCCTGTTCGAGTCCTTCCTGAGCTTCCTCGGTCTGGGCACCCAGGAGCCGCTGAGCAGCTGGGGCGCGCTGTTAAGCGACGGTGCGAACTCAATGGAAGTGTCGCCGTGGTTGCTGCTGTTCCCGGCAGGTTTCCTGGTTATCACTTTGTTCTGTTTTAACTTTATCGGCGATGGCCTGCGTGATGCCCTCGATCCGAAAGACCGTTAAGGAGTGCTGTTATGAGCATAACTGAAACCTCATTCGCGTCGGCGACGCAGCAGCAATCCAATCTCCTGCTGGACGTGAAAGATCTGCGTGTTACCTTCCAGACCCCGGATGGCGATGTCACCGCGGTGAATGACCTTAACTTCTCGCTGCGTGCCGGTGAAACACTGGGTATCGTGGGTGAATCGGGTTCCGGTAAATCCCAGACAGCGTTTGCGCTGATGGGGTTACTGGCGGCGAACGGGCGCATTGGCGGCTCGGCGACGTTCAACGGCAAAGAGATCCTTAACCTGCCGGAGCAGGCGCTGAACAAACTGCGCGCCGAGCAGATCTCGATGATTTTCCAGGACCCGATGACTTCGCTGAACCCGTATATGCGCGTGGGTGAGCAGTTGATGGAAGTCCTGATGTTGCACAAAGGCATGAACAAAGCGGAAGCATTTGAAGAGTCCGTCAAAATGCTCGACGCGGTAAAAATGCCGGAAGCGCGTAAACGCATGCGCATGTATCCGCACGAATTTTCCGGCGGTATGCGCCAACGTGTAATGATCGCAATGGCGTTATTGTGCCGGCCAAAACTGTTGATTGCCGATGAACCGACTACCGCGCTGGACGTGACTGTTCAGGCGCAGATCATGACCCTGTTGAATGAGCTGAAACGCGAATTCAACACCGCAATCATTATGATCACCCATGACTTAGGTGTTGTCGCCGGTATCTGTGACAAAGTGCTGGTGATGTACGCTGGCCGTACCATGGAGTATGGCAAAGCGCGTGATGTGTTCTATCAGCCATCGCATCCGTACTCGATCGGCCTGCTGAACGCGGTACCGCGCCTCGACACGGAGGGCGAAGCGTTGTTGACCATTCCGGGCAACCCGCCGAACCTGCTGCGTCTGCCGAAAGGCTGCCCGTTCCAGCCGCGCTGCCCGCACGCGATGGAAATCTGTAACAGTGCTCCACCGCTGGAGGAGTTTGCCCCGGGCCGTTTGCGCGCCTGCTTTAAATCGGTGGAGGAACTGGTATGAATACTGCGATTGACGAGAGAAAAGTGCTGCTAGAAATCGCCGATTTAAAGGTGCATTTCGACATTAAAGATGGCAAACAGTGGTTCTGGCAACCGCCGAAAACCCTGAAAGCAGTTGATGGCGTTACGCTGCGTCTGTACGAAGGGGAAACCCTCGGCGTGGTGGGAGAATCCGGTTGCGGTAAGTCGACTTTTGCTCGCGCCATTATTGGTCTGGTGAAAGCCACCGACGGAAAAGTGGCCTGGCTGGGTAAAGATCTGCTGGGAATGAAGCAGGAAGAGTGGCGCGACGTCCGCAGTGATATCCAGATGATTTTCCAGGATCCGCTGGCATCACTGAACCCACGTATGACCATCGGTGAAATCATCGCCGAACCGCTGCGCACCTATCATCCGAAAATGTCGCGCCAGGAAGTGCGCGACCGCGTTAAGACGATGATGATGAAAGTGGGGCTGCTGCCGAACCTGATAAACCGCTATCCGCATGAATTCTCCGGTGGACAGTGTCAGCGTATCGGTATTGCCCGCGCGCTGATCCTCGAACCGAAACTGATTATTTGTGATGAACCGGTTTCCGCGCTGGATGTGTCAATTCAGGCGCAGGTCGTTAACCTGCTGCAACAACTGCAACGTGAAATGGGGCTGTCGCTGATCTTTATCGCCCACGACCTGGCGGTGGTGAAGCATATCTCCGACCGTGTGCTGGTAATGTACCTCGGTCATGCTGTAGAGCTTGGCACTTATGACGAGGTGTACCAGAACCCGCTGCATCCGTATACCAAAGCGCTGATGTCGGCGGTGCCGGTTCCGGACCCGGATCGGGAAAAGAACAAGACGATACAGCTGCTGGAAGGGGATTTGCCGTCACCAATCAACCCGCCGTCGGGCTGCGTGTTCCGTACTCGCTGCCCGATTGCCGGGCCTGAATGTGCACAGACGCGTCCGGTGCTCGAGGGTAGCTTCCGTCATGCGGTCTCTTGTCTGAAAGTCGACCCGCTATAATCCACGCATAAAAAAGGGCTGACAACTGTCAGCCCTTTTTTGTCTATAGAAAACCCCCAGCTAGGCTGGGGGTTCCGGAAAGCTTTCAGCTTTAAGCCAGTTATTAAAACCCCTTTTGATTTGTTAAAACAGCTTGCGGTCTGGCAACTGCAAAAGTTCAACAAGAAATCAAAAGGGGGGCCCGATGGGGGACGAAAAGAGCTTAGCGCACACCCGATGGAACTGTAAATATCACATAGTTTTTGCGCCAAAATACCGAAGACAGGCGTTCTACGGAGAGAAACGCCTGGCGATAGGCAGCATTTTAAGAAAGCTGTGTGAGTGGAAAAAACGTACGGATCCTGGAAGCGGAATGCTGCGCAGATCATATCCATATGCTTGTGGAAATCCCGCCCAAAATGAGCGTATCCGGCTTTATGGGATATCTGAAAGGGAAAAGCAGTCTGATGCTTTATGAGCAGTTTGGCGATCTGAAATTCAAATACAGGAACAGGGAATTCTGGTGCCGGGGATATTACGTAGATACGGTAGGGAAGAACACGGAGAAGATACAGGAATACATAAAGCACCAGCTTGCAGAGGATAAAATGGGCGAGCAATTGTCGATCCCTTATCCGGGCAGCCCGTTTACGGGCCGTAAGTAAAGAAGTTTGATGCAAATGTCAGATCGTATGCGCCTGTTAGGGCGCGGCTGGTAACAGAGCCTTACAGGCGCATCTGAAAAACCTCCGGCTATGCCGGAGGATATTTATTTCTTTCCGCGCTTATTCGCGCCAGAGAATATGGCAAAGTTTGTGATCTTTTTCGCGGCACAGTAAGACGCGTGCGAAGATGTCATTGATTTCGCCGCCGTCGGTATCCGCAAGGCCAATGACTACCTCAGCGAAGAAGTCCGGGTTTAAATCGTAATCCACATGTTCCTGCCAGTCTTCGCCCGGATCGAACAACTCAGCGCCGCCACGCTCTTCAAACTGTAAGTTGAAAAGAATGATGTCCGCCGGGTCGAGATTGTCCGCTGCCAGTTCGAGGAAGATGTCGTAAGCCTGCTCAAGGGTTTCGTCTTCGGTCAGGCGATTATTCAGATCCATTTCCATGATTACCTCTTCACGTCTGTTGGGCACGTTTTACAGCAACGGACTGAAGAAGTAAAACAGTCGTTCAGCAATGCGGTGCCAGAACGGCCGTTTTACCCACAAACGGGCATCAAGTAAGCGGGAGCGGGAGATGTAATCATCCTGCACGGCCGCCAGATCGCCACCAAAACCAGCATCGTCAATCACCAGCGTAATTTCGAAATTCAGCCACAGGCTACGCATATCCAGATTCACGGTACCGATGAGACTCAGTTCGCCATCAACCAGCACGCTTTTGGTATGCAGCAAACCGCCTTCGAACTGGTAAATTTTTACGCCTGCGGCCAGCAACTCGCCAAAAAAGGCCCGGCTGGCCCAGCCGACCAGCAGCGAATCGTTTTTACGCGGCAGAATAATACTCACGTCCACACCGCGCTGCGCTGCCGTACAAATCGCATGCAGCAGGTCGTCGCTGGGCACGAAATAGGGCGTGGTCATAATTAAATATTCGCGTGATGCGTAGACGGCGGTTAGCAATGCCTGGTGGATTAGATCTTCCGGAAACCCTGGTCCGGAAGCAATGGTATGAATGGTGTGCCCGCTGGCCTCCTCAAAAGGCATGATGTTGGCATCAGGTGGCGGTGGAAGAATGCGTTTTCCGGTTTCTATTTCCCAGTCGCAAGAGTAAACAATCCCCATTGCCGTGGCGATTGGACCTTCCATCCGCGCCATTAAATCGACCCACTGACCGACGCCAGCATCTTGTTTAAAGAAACGCGGATCGACCAGATTCATGCTGCCGGTGTAGGCGATGTAATTATCAATCAACACGATTTTTCGATGCTGGCGTAAATCCATGCGGCGCAGGAAAACACGCATCAAATTCACTTTCAGCGCCTCGACCACTTCAATGCCGGCGTTTCGCATCATGGTTGCCCACGGGCTGCGGAAAAAGGCAACGCTGCCAGCAGAATCCAGCAACAAGCGACAGTGTACACCGCGGCGCGCTGCGGCCATTAACGATTCGGCCACCTGATCCGCCATTCCGCCAGGTTGCCAGATGTAGAACACCATCTCGATATTGTGGCGGGCGAGCTGAATGTCACGGATCAATGCCTGCATCACATCATCGGTCGAGGTGAGTAACTGCAACTGGTTGCCCTTAACCCCGGCAATCCCCTGGCGTCGCTCGCAGAGCTTGAAAAGCGATGACGCCACACCGCTGTTTTCTGTCGCAAAAATATGTTTGAAATTTTTTAAATCATTCAGCCATTTGGCGGTGGAAGGCCACATAGCGCGGGCGCGCTCGGCGCGACGTTTTCCAAGATGCAGTTCACCAAGGGAAAGATAGGCGATGATCCCAACCAGCGGCAGGATGTAAATAATCAATAACCACGCCATGGCAGAGGTGACAGCGCGGCGTTTCATCAATATGCGCAGTGTTACACCAGCAATCAGTAGCCAGTAACCTAAGACAATCAGCCAACTCATTACCGTGTAAAAAGCGGACATAGATAAAAATCCTTTTAAAAAAACGTATTTCATGAGTGTACGCATCCGCATTCATCTGGCAAATAAAAACGCTGAAAAGCGCTGGCCTGGCGAAGTTGACGGACTATAATGGCGTTTCTGTTAAGTTTTGAGTTGTAA
Source organism: Kosakonia pseudosacchari (assembly GCF_015167415.1). Classification (NCBI taxonomy): domain Bacteria; kingdom Pseudomonadati; phylum Pseudomonadota; class Gammaproteobacteria; order Enterobacterales; family Enterobacteriaceae; genus Kosakonia; species Kosakonia pseudosacchari. The sequence goes on along the minus strand of NZ_CP063425.1, from coordinate 2,622,779 downwards.
AAATGAAGCGTAGTCGAACGGAAGTGGGGCGCTGGCGTATGCTGCGGCAGATGAGCCGCCGTAAAGCACGCTGGCTGGAAGCGCAATCACGTCGCAATATGCGCATCCACGCCATCAGGAAATGTGGCGTAAACCGTCATCGTAATGTGCTGTTATTCGCTATTTACGATCTTTAAAATCCGGGCACCGAACAGGTGCCCGCGATCGTTTCTGGGCTTAATGCTAAAGAGGGAATTGCCGTATGTCGGTAATGGATAATCTGCTGGCTTTTACCTTCGCCGCCACGCTTTTGACATTAACACCGGGGCTGGACACGGCGCTGATACTGCGCACCGCGACAGTTGAAGGGCGCAAAGAGGCGTTTAAAGCACAGATGGGAATCAACACCGGTTGCCTTATCTGGGGCGCAATGGTGGCATTTGGCCTGGGCGCGCTGATCGCCGTGTCTGAACTGGCGTACAACATCCTCAAATATTGCGGTGCCGCCTATTTATGCTGGTTGGGTCTGAATATGTTGCTGCGCCCGCGCCGATCGTTTGTTTCAGTAGCTACAAGCGAAACAAAATCGCAGAACTGGTTTATCAAAGGGATGTTCGGCAATGTGCTTAACCCGAAAGTGGGCATTTTTTATGTCTCATTTTTGCCGCAGTTTATCCCGCAGGGACAACCGCCGATCGCATGGACGTTTGGCCTGGTTTTTATTCATCTTTTCCTGGGCACCTGCTGGTCGACGCTGTTGATTACTGCCACGCGCCCATTAGCGTCATTCCTGCGTAAAGAAAAAGTCATACGCTGGATGGATCGTTGTACGGGCATGGTCTTTTTGCTGTTTGCCACCCGTCTGGCGCTCAGTAAACGTTAAAATTGTTCGGTAACCTATATGAATAAAGAAGCCTTTATTTTTCTCAGTATCGCCATTGTGATGGAAGTTATTGCCACCACGGCGCTGAAATCTTCCGACAGCTTTACCCGTTTATTACCCGCTATTATCAGCATTGCCGGGTATTGCATTGCGTTCTGGTGCCTGACAATTACGATGCGCACTCTTCCTACCGGGGTGATTTATGCAATCTGGTCAGGTGCGGGTATTGTGCTGATAGGTCTTGCTGGCTGGCTGGTACATGGGCAAAAACTGGATATGCCGGCAATCATGGGGATGGGGTTAATTATCGCCGGGGTGGTGATTATTAATCTTTTTTCCAAAAGCATTGGGCATTAAATAATAAAATGCCAGACCTCAGCGATCTGCCTGTCGATATATATTTCGCAACAGGTGGGCGATCGCGCTAATACGCCGCGATTTGCGTAGGCGCTGAACTCACCAGCAGGATGTGACGTGTCGCCTGGTTCTGAACCACCGGTAACGTAAAAGACCCGCCGGGGCGGGTCTTTTCTTTTTAGAATACTTTCTTGAACGGCTTCACTGTCACGTTCTGATAAACCCCGGCAGCGACGTAAGGATCGGCTTCTGCCCAGGACTTCGCCGCTTCCAGCGATTCAAACTCAGCAATCACCGTCGAGCCAGTGAAACCCGCAGCCCCTGGATCGTTGCTGTCGACAGCCGGCATTGGGCCAGCAGTCAGCAGGCGGCCTTCATCGTGCAGCAGTTGCAGTCTCGCCAGATGGGCAGGGCGCACGGACAAACGTTTTTCGAGCGAGTCAGCAATATCTTCAGCAAAAATAACGTACAGCACGGGCAGAACTCCTTACAGAATAAGAAAGCCATACCCTATGTGAAAGGTGAAATGACTGCAATGTAAAGATGGCAATGGCAGTAACATCCATGCAAAGTATGCGGCTTTTTTATCCATTTACCCGACTAAATCACCTGCGCATACGATGGCTTGTTGAATATGATTGCTATTTGCATTTAAAATCTAGCTCTGGTTTTTTAACTGACACGATTATGACTTCAATGACTCTTGATTTACCTCGCCGCTTTCCCTGGCCAACGCTATTGTCCGTCGGTATTCACGGCGCCGTCGTGGCGGGTCTGCTCTATACATCGGTACATCAGGTCGTTGAACTTCCTGCGCCCGCGCAGCCTATTACGGTAACGATGGTTTCGCCTGCCGATCTGGAGCCTCCCCAGGTTGCTCAACCGCCGGAGCCGGTGGCTGAACCGGAACCCGAGCCGGAACCCGTTCCTGAGCCACCGAAAGAAGCGCCAGTGGTGATTGAAAAAACCAAACCGCAGCCAAAACCTAAGCCAAAACCGAAACCGGAGAAAAAGATCGAGCAGCCGAAGCGCGAAGTGAAACCGGCAACGCCGCAACCGGCCTCGCCGTTCCAGAATAACGCGCCCGCGCGTCCGGTCGCGAATCCGACGCCGTCGGCGGCAACCCAGCCAGCGCCAGCGGTTCCTGCCGGCCCGCGTGCGCTGAGCCGCAATCAGCCGCAGTATCCGGCTCGCGCACAAGCGCTGCGTATTGAAGGCCGGGTAAAAGTGAAGTTTGATGTCACCGCTGATGGCCGCGTTGAGAACGTTGAAGTATTGTCGGCGCAACCAGCGAATATGTTTGAGCGCGAAGTAAAAGCGGCAATGCGAAAATGGCGTTATGAGTCCGGGAAACCGGGTTCGGGATTAATTGTGAATATTGTGTTCCGCCTGAATGGCGGTGCTTCAATGGAATAAAAAAAGCCTCCGCAAGGAGGCTTTTTTCTTAGTCCTGCGGTAGCGGGCGCGGTTTACCTTCGTTATCCACGGCGACGTAAATAAACAGCGCTTCCGTGGCTTTATAACGCTGACCAATTGGCTCGGATGAGACCTTCTTCACCCACACTTCAATATTAATGGTCACTGAGGTGTTGCCTCGTTTAACGCAGCGTGCATAACAGCATACCACGTCGCCCACCGCGACCGGGCGAAGAAAAGTCATGCCGTCAACGCGCACCGTCACCACGCGACCATGCGCAATTTCCTTGGCTTGTATTGCCCCGCCAATATCCATTTGTGACATTAACCAGCCGCCGAAAATATCGCCGTTGGCATTGGTGTCTGCTGGCATTGCTAATGTGCGTAAAACAAGCTCTCCCTGGGGAGTGTCCTGAGGGGTTGTCATTGTTATCTCTTCTGCTATGAGGGATTTATGGCGGGATGCTACTACGAATGCGGGGCGTTCGGAAAGAAAAAAGCCAGGCGCGCTGGCCTGGCTTTTAGTCTCAGGATTTGTCGTCCTGCGCGGGCATATGGCGGTAGATATAAACACCGCTTAACACGGTGAAGAGTAGCGTCAGGGCGGTTAAGCCAAACACTTTGAAATTCACCCAGATATTTTGCGGCAGCCAGAAGGCAATGTAGATATTCGCCAGACCACACAAAATAAAAAACAGAGCCCAGGCGATGTTCAGTTTGCCCCAAACGGCCTCCGGCAGCGCGATCTCTTTGCCAAGCATGCGCTGGATCAGCGGCTTTTTCATGACCCACTGGCTGAAGAGCAGCGCGGCAGCGAACAGGGCGTAAATCACCGTCACCTTCCATTTGATAAACTCATCGTTATGGAAGAAAAGGGTCAGCCCGCCGAATACGGCGACCAGCACAAAAGTAATCAGCGCCATCTTTTCTACTTTGCGATAACGCACCCAGCTGTAAATCAGCACGATAGCGGTCGCGATAATCAGCGCCGTGGTCGCCGCATAGATATCGTACAGTTTGTAAAAGGCGAAAAAGACCACCAACGGCAGAAAATCAAGAAACTGCTTCATTCTACGATTCCATCATAAGGGGTTGCCCGCAGGCGCGGGCAACCGGAACAATCACGAACGCATCAACATATAGAGGCGGAACAGATAAACCAGCAGCGCCGCTGAAATCAGGTTGCTCAGCGTATTGGCAATGACTTCGCCTCCTTCTACAGTGAACACCGCAAAGTTATGTGCGAACAGCAGCAGTAATGTTTTCGCCAGCAACCAACCTATCACCGCCGGCGCGACAAGACGCATATTCGCCCAGGCAAGGCGCATGCTGTTACGCATGGCAGCGAAAATCCCTGTTTTATCCTGCACCAGGATCACCGGGGCGAAAGCGAGCAGGATCGCCAGAATGACGCCCGGGACAATCACGAACATAATGCCGATTTGCACGATAAACGTGGTCAGCAGGATGAGTAAAAATAGCTTCGGCAACAGTGGCGCACTGGCACCAATCGCCCGCAAGGCGCTAATGCGCTGACCCGCAGAAATCATCTGGATCATCAGCAGTACGCCACCAACGAGAATGGCATTGCCAACAAGGCCGGAAAATGTCGACGCTGCAGAGGCGCGCAGCAGCACTCGTTGCTGCTCCGGCGTCATATTCTGCACCAGTTCAAACAACCCGACGCTGCCTGCAAGGTTATCCCCTTCACTTAAAATGGAGAGTTGCTCTTCACTGGGCTTAAAGGCGCTCCCAAGCAAGAACGTGATAAACGCACAAAGCAATGCAATCAGAAGAATAGTAACGAACTGATTACGAAAAAAATTCCCCGTGTCACGGTAAACGGACTTCGCCGTGATAGACATGCACTCTCCTTGAGTATAGCGGTGTTAAATTGCGGGCAATTGTACCCCGAATACACGCTCAGTGGCAGCATCGCTGCTTGTATGGAAAAGCATATCTTTGTAAAGAGGCGCTAAACCGTAGCGCGCGCGAGCACGATCGCAGGCTTCATTGACCTTTCCGTCTTCGCCGGACATCGCAAATTCCCGGCAGGGCGACGGTCTGTTCTCATAAATACTGCAACTGGCCGACTCGCCTGGCGTACCTTGTAGCGCCGTGCAGCGGCTCTGCTTTTGGTTGGTTCCGCTCATACAGCGCAGAAAGGGGGTTAGCGGCTCGGTGAGGTGAGCCGGGACAGGGCCGCCAGCGTCATCCGCTTCAGCCCAATAGAAAGAGACTCGAAAATACGCACAACAGGCTCCGCACGACATGCACGGATTCATATCACTCATAGCACACCTGCACTTAACGACGCATCAACATCAATTGTCAGGCCAATAAATTATCGCTGCTGCAGAATGCGCACAAGATGGACGAACAGGTATTTTTTTAACCATCTCACAAAGCGAAAATTGATTTAAATACAAAAGTTAATGAGTGTAACGAGCAGTGAAAATTAACCCAGATCAATGAATGTTAAATTACGGGGTTAAGTGTGATCTGTGTTGGATCACTTTGTACTCAGTTATAGGTATATTCACGGCGCGATAAAAACCTTAAACATGGAGTGGATATGAAGAAGTTAGCCGTGGCAGCATTGATCCTGAGTAGTCTTTCGACAGGGGTATACGCGCATGAAGCTGGCGAGTTTTTCATTCGAGCCGGTTCCGCGACGGTACGTCCGACGGAAGGTTCTGATAACGTTTTAGGCGCTCTGGGCAGTTTTAATGTCAGCAATAACACCCAACTTGGCGTTACGATGAGCTGGATGGCGACCGACAACATCGGCGTTGAATTACTCGCCGCGACGCCGTTTCGCCATCGCGTTGGCACCGGTCCAACCGGCGACATCGCCACTGTGCACCACCTGCCGCCGACATTAATGGCGCAGTGGTATTTCGGTGATTCACAGAGCAAACTGCGCCCGTACCTTGGGGCAGGGGTAAACTACACCACTTTCTTTGATGAGAAGTTTAACGATACCGGGAAAGCGGCCGGGCTGTCGGATTTGAGCTTGAAAGACTCCTGGGGCGTGGCGGGACAAGCCGGTGTGGATTACTTAATCAACCGCAACTGGCTGATTAATATGTCAGTCTGGTGGATGGATATCGATACGGATGTGCGTTTTAAAGCCAATGGTGAGCAACAAAGCGTACATACTCGCCTGGATCCGTGGGTGTTTATGTTCTCTGCTGGCTACCGTTTTTAAGCGTATTGTGGAAACTGGTTTCCCGATAACCAGTTTCCACGCATTTCTACGCCCTATCACCAGCCTATTTAACCGCTTCCAACACCATCACGCTACGCACATCAGACGCAAAGAGCCCCACAAGCATATCCTGTGCGTCTTAAGCAACGAAACGCAGAGACAATTTGCGAGGCCGAAAGTGAGATGACGCATTACGAATGCCAACCTGTAGCACGCTTTCGCGCCGCTATCGGCGTATTCGTGACAAGCCCGCTGACACATCATCCCGCGCCATAAACGAACGCCCCGAACGCGCTACTCGCAATAGCGGCAGGTCATATACGCACCCGCTACACAGAGGGTCAACGGCACAAAAAAACTGAAATCCATGCCGGTGAATTCCAGCAGCAGCACAATGGCGGTGAGTGGCATTTGCATGGATGAGGCGAGAAAAGCCGCGCCGCCAGTCAGGGCGAATTCCGCCATACTGCCATCGGGGAAAAATTGCCCCACCAGCAGGAACATCAACGCGCCCAGCAGGGCTCCGATCGCCAGCCCTGGCGTGAGCAGGCCACCTTCGGCTCCGCTACGCAGTACCATCCAGATACTCAGCACTTTCAACCCAATCAACATTGCCGCCAGCGGCAGCGTAACGTCTCCGCCGAAACTAAGTTGTACCGGTCCGCGGCCATTGCCTGGTAATTGTGGAAACCAGATAGCGAGCAAGCCGAGGCAGACAAAAGCGATAAAACAGAAGACCGGCATCTGCCAGTTGCTTTTCACCTGGGCCCGCGCGCTTTTTGTCATCCGCCGGAACAGACTGGCGGCATAGCCGAACAACGGGCCGGACAGGGTCGCCCAGATAATCAAAGAGAGGGGCGCTGTGGGAGCGGTAAAGAGATACTGTCGCTCGTTGCCTAGCACCAGCGACGCCACAAATGCGGCAAGCGCGCAGGTAACAATGGCGGCAATGACCGCATCCCAACTTATCGTGACCAGCAGAACCTCAAGGGTGAAAATCGCGCCCGCCAGCGGGACGTTATACACCGCCGCCAGACCGGCACCTGCGCCGCAGGCGATCAATAATCTGGTCTCTTGTGCATTTAATCCGATATGCCTTGCAACTCTTTCGCCAAACAGAGCGCCGACTTCACGCGGGGCGCTTTCCCGCCCGAGCGGTGAGCCCATCGCTACGGTGACAACTTGCAACAGCGCATGGGTTAAGGTGGTGAAAGCGGGCATCGGGCGTTGAACATCTTTTAGCGCAGCGACCACGCTAACGCGTTTTTTTGCATAGCGCGCCAGCAGCCACCAGCCCCAGCCTGCCACCACACCCGCAGCCGCAAGGGAAGTAAAACGGCGCAGGGCGCTGGCATCCGTTACGCCCTGCAGAAAGGGAGCGCCACCGATCAGCGATTGCTGGCTATAACCGAAAGCGAGGTGCTGGATGGCATGCAGCAGAAGGGCAATCAACATGCCCGCCGCACCGGAAAGTAACCCGGTCAGCAGCAGGGCCAGCCAGCGACGTTGCCAGCCAGAATCAGGGATCTCACGCATGGTGTTTTTATCGGCATCCTTATTTTTCGGATTATTATTCCACAGAAAAGATGAACCTTTTAACAATGCGCCAGGAAAATGAGGGGATAAACAGGAAAGAGCACCGCCTGCATCAACAGGCGGTGCGGGAGGTTAACGCGGTAAAGTAGCGCCTTTCAGGCTCTGCACAAAGGCTTTCAGTTCAGCCAGCATTGCCGTCGGGTTGGCGAGATTTTTCTCGATGATTTTCACAATCGCTGAACCGGAAATCGCCCCGGCGGCACCCGCTTCTACGGCTGCGCTAACCTGATCTGGTGCGGAAATACCGAAGCCCTGCAGCGCAGGCGCAGCGTGATACTCGGTAAGTTTTTCCACCAGATGGTGCAGTGGCAGCGCCGCACGGTTTTCCGCGCCTGTTACCCCGGCGCGCGAAAGCAGATAGGTATACCCCCGGCCATAAGAGGCAATCTGGCGCAGCAAATCGTCGTCCGCGTTTGGCGGGCAAATAAAGATAGGCGCGATATTGTGGCGCAACGCCGCCTGGCGGAACGGTGCGGACTCTTCAATCGGCACATCTGCCACCAGCACGGAATCAACGCCGACTTTTGCACACTGGGCATAGAATTCGTCAATACCCCGGCTGAAAACCAGGTTGGCATACATCAGCAAGCCAATAGGGATTGTCGGGTGCTTCTGGCGAATGGCCGCCAGCATTTCGAAGCATTGTGACGGTGTCACTCCAGCAGCAAAAGCGCGCAGCGTGGCGTTCTGAATGGTCGGGCCGTCAGCCAGCGGATCGGAAAACGGGATCCCCAGCTCCAGCGCATCCGCACCCGCTTCAATCAGCGTATCAATGATTTTGAGCGACTGTTCCAGGGAGGGATCGCCCAGCGTGACGAAGGGAACGAATGCACCTTCTTTGCGCGCGTTTAGCTGTTTGAATAAATTGTCATAGCGTTCCATCAGATTTCCCCTCGCGCTTTCAGGATGTCATGTACGGTAAAAATGTCTTTGTCGCCGCGCCCGGAAAGGTTCACCACCAGCAACTGCTCTTTGTCCGGGTTCTCGCGCATCATTTTTAGCGCATGGGCGAGGGCGTGCGAGGATTCCAGCGCCGGAATGATGCCTTCATGACGGCACAGGGTTTTGAATGCGTCCAGCGCTTCGTCATCGGTGATGGAAACATAGTCGGCACGCCCGGTACTGTTGAGGTAGGCATGCTGCGGCCCAACAGACGGGAAATCTAGACCTGCAGAGATGGAGTAAGACTCTTCAATCTGGCCTTCATCTGTCTGCATCATCGGTGACTTCATGCCAAAATAGATGCCCACGCGGCCATGTTTCAGCGGTGCGCCGTGCTCGCCAGTTTCAATACCGTGACCTGCCGGTTCCACACCAATCAGGCCGACCGAGGTTTCGTCGATAAAGTCGGCAAACATACCGATCGCGTTAGAACCACCGCCCACGCAGGCGATAACGGCATCCGGCAGACGTCCCTCTTTTTCAAGGATCTGCGCTTTGGTCTCTTCGCCGATCATGCGCTGGAATTCGCGAACAATGGTCGGGAAAGGGTGCGGACCCGCCGCCGTTCCCAGCATATAGTGCGCGGTTTCATAGCTACCAGACCAGTCGCGCAGCGCCTCGTTACAGGCATCTTTCAGCGTGGCGGAGCCGCTATGTACCGGGATCACTTCCGCACCCATTAAGCGCATGCGGAACACGTTAGGTGACTGGCGTTCAACGTCTTTCGCGCCCATATAAATGCGACATTTCAGCCCAAGCAGGGCGCTCGCCAGCGCCGATGCCACGCCATGCTGACCCGCCCCCGTTTCGGCGATAATTTCGGTTTTGCCCATGCGTTTTGCCAGCAGCGCCTGACCCAGCACCTGGTTGGTTTTGTGCGCGCCGCCGTGCAGCAAATCTTCACGCTTGAGGTAAAGCGTGGTGCGCGTGCCGGCGGTAATGTTCTGGCATTTGGTCAGCGCGGTCGGGCGTCCGGCGTAGTTTTTCAGCAGGTCGTTAAATTGTTGCTGAAACTCGGCATCACTCTGCGCGCTGACAAAGGCCTCTTCGAGCTGGCGCAGCGCCGGCATCAGGATTTGCGGAACGAACATTCCGCCAAACTCGCCAAAATAGGGATTCAGTAGTGTCGTCATTATCTTCTTTCCTTAATAAGCGCGCAGTGTGCGGAAAACCGAGGCCAGTTTGCTGGCATCTTTGATACCCGGCTCCGACTCCACGCCTGAATTAAAATCGAGTCCGGCACAGCCGGTTTTCGCCGCCTGCACGCAATTGTCTGCGCTCAGGCCACCGGCCAGGATCACGTTATCCAGCGGTTCGCCTGCCAGTAGCGACCAGTCGAAACTTTTACCGCTGCCGCCCTGGCCGTTATCAAACACGTATTTATCGACGTGCCGGAAGCGCCGCTCGGGCAGGCTGTCGCCAACGCTGAGCGCTTTCCAGATTTGCGTCTTCGCTGGCAGACGCTCGCGCAGCGTATCGATATAAGCCTGATCTTCATCGCCATGCAGTTGGACGGCAACCAGATCCAGCGCGTTAACGTTAGCCACTACCTCTTCTGGATCTGCATTGCGGAACACCCCGACATATTGTAGCGGTGCGGCCTGTTTCACCGCTTGCGCCTGCGCTTGCGTTACGGCGCGCGGAGAACTGGCAACGAAGATCAAGCCGCCGTAAATGGCGCCGGCCTGATGTGCTGCCTGCGCATCTTCCGGGCGGGTCAGCCCGCAGACTTTGTTTTCACCCAGCAAAACGCGTTTCACCGCCGCATCAAGATCGTCATGGGACATCAGCGCGGAACCAATCAGAAACCCATTGGCAAAATGGCTGAGTTCACGCACCTGGGCATAAGTGTTGATGCCAGATTCGCTGATAACCGTCACGCCCGTGCCAAGGCGTGGTGCGAGTTCACGGGTGCGGTTCAAATCGATGGAAAGGTCGCGCAGGTCACGGTTGTTGATGCCGACCACTTTCGCTTCCAGCGCGATAGCGCGTTGCAATTCCTCTTCATTACTGACTTCCGTCAGCACGCCCATATTCAGGCTATGCGCGACAGCGGCAAGCTGGCGATACTGCTCATCGTCGAGTACCGAAAGCATCAGCAGGCACGCGTCTGCCTGGTAGTGACGCGCCAGGTAAATCTGATAAGCGTCAATAATAAAGTCTTTGCACAGGATTGGCTGCGGCGCGATGCCGCTGACAATCGGCAGAAAATCAAAACTGCCCTGGAAATATTTTTCATCCGTCAACACGGAAATCGCCGACGCATGATGTTTGTAGATAGCTGCAATGCGCGCCGGGTCAAAATCATTGCGGATCACGCCCTTGGAGGGCGAAGCTTTTTTGCACTCCAGAATGAACGCTGTCCGCGCACCTTGCAGGGCATCGTAGAAGCGACGCGTGCTTGGCACGACATCGTTCTGAAAACTGGCCAGCGGTTGTTGCTCCTTGCGCGCCGCTACCCATACGGCTTTATCGGCGACGATTTTCGCTAAAACGGTCTGCATTTTTTATCCTCTTGCCGCAAGTGCGGTGACTTTGTCGTAGGCTGCTCCGCTGTGCAGCACATCCAGAACTTTTTGCGCGTTGGCCTGTAAATCCTCTTCACCGTGCAGACGCATCAACATGGCGACATTGGCGGCGACGGCGGCTTCATGCGCGGCCTCACCTTTACCCTGGAGTAAGCGTGTCAGAATGTCACGGTTTTCTTCCGGTGTACCGCCCGCCAGCGCCTCCTGATGGTACGGCGTCAGGCCAAAATCGGCAGCGGTGAGTTGGTAACTTTTGATTTCGCCATCGTGCAATTCAGCAACCAGTGTAGGTGCATGCAGTGATACTTCGTCCATGCCGCCGCTATGCACGACCGCCGCACGTTGATAACCGAGTACGCGCAGGGTTTCGGCAATCGGCAGCACCAGCTCCGGGCTGTAGACGCCGATCAGCGCCAGCGGCGGATGCGCCGGGTTAATCAACGGGCCGAGCACGTTGAACAGGGTTCGGGTTTTCAACTGCTGGCGTACCGGCATTGCGTGGCGAAAACCGGTGTGGTACTTCGGTGCAAACAGGAAACAGACACCCAGCTCATCCAGCGCGGTACGCGATTTATCGGCATTCATGTCCAGATTGATACCAAATGCCGCCAGCAAATCCGAAGATCCGGAACGGCTCGAAACGCTGCGATTGCCGTGTTTGGCGACTTTCAGCCCGCACGCCGCGGCGACAAATGCGCTGGCGGTGGAAATATTGATGCTGTTGCTGCCGTCGCCACCCGTGCCGACAATATCGGCAAAAGCATAGTCCGGGCGCGGGAACGGCGCGGCATTCTCCAGCAGTGCAGTGGCGGCTCCGGCGATCTCATTGGGATGCTCACCGCGAATTTTCATACTCACCAGTGCGGCCGCCAGTTGTTCCGGCTTCAGCTCGCCGCGCACCACCGCAGAGAAAAGCTGGTGGCTCTCCTGCTGGCTGAGCGTTTGCGCCTGATAGAGTTTTTCCAGAATCGGTTGCAGGGTATTCGTCTGCTCCAGTTTTTGCAGCGCCCATGCCAGGGTTTGCTCCAGCAAACGTGCGCCTTGCGTGGTTAAAATCGACTCCGGGTGGAACTGGAAACCACACACGCGATCGGCGTCGTGACGTACCGCCATCACCATGCCGTTAAAGTGGGCATTGATGGTTAATCCTGCCGGGATGTTACTGCCCACCAGCGAGTGGTAACGCGCAACGGGAAGCGGGTTGCTTAAGCCCGCGAACATGGCCTGGCCATCGTGTTCGATACTTGAGGCTTTACCATGCAGGATTTCACCCGCCTGGCCGACGTAGCCGCCATAGGCTTCAACAATCGCCTGGTGACCGAGGCAGATGCCGATAATCGGTAACTTGCCGCGCATCCGCGTAAGCAGTTCCGGCATGCAGCCCGCTTCAGAAGGTGCCCCCGGGCCAGGTGAAAGCATCAGCACCGGGTTTTGCATCGTCTGAAGGCGGTCAATCAAGGTCTGTGCCGGAACATGGTTACGGTAAATCACCACGTTGTGTCCGCTCGCACGCAGCTGATCCGCCAGGTTGTAAGTAAAGGAATCGATATTATCAAGCAGCAGAATGTCAGCCATCAGAAAGTCTCCTGAGCGTGGTGTGCGGTGGCGATAGCGCGCAGAACCGCGCGGGCTTTATTACGGGTTTCATCGGCTTCAGATTGCGGAACGGAATCCAGCACTACACCAGCGCCTGCCTGTACCGTTGCCACACCATCCTCCACCCACGCAGAACGAATCACGATGCAGGTATCCAGATCGCCATGCGCAGTGAAATAACCCACCGCACCGCCGTAACTACCGCGGCGCGCGCCCTCCGCTTTAGCAATTAACTGCATTGCACGCACTTTCGGCGCACCGCTCAGGGTGCCCATGTTCATGCAGGCGCGGTAGGCGTGCAGAACATCAAGATCCTGACGCAGTTCACCCACCACGCGTGAAACCAGGTGCATGACGTAAGAGTAGCGATCGACTTTGGTCAAATCGGCGACATAGCGGCTGCCGGGGGTGCAGATGCGCGCCAGATCATTGCGCGCCAGATCCACCAGCATTAAGTGTTCTGACAGCTCTTTGTGGTCGGTACGCATCTCCAGCTCAATGCGGCTGTCAAGATCGCGATCCAGCGAACCATCCGGGCGGCGTCCGCGTGGACGTGTGCCGGCGATAGGGTAGATCTCAATCTGGCGGTTGCTGGCGTCGTATTTCAGCGAGCTTTCCGGGGAGGCTCCGAACAGGGTGAAATCGTTATCCTGCATGAAGAACATGTACGGGCTGGGATTGCTCTTTTTTAACACTTCATAAGCAGCCAGCGGCGAAGGGCAAGGTAGGGTGAAGCGGCGAGAAGGCACCACCTGGAAAATCTCGCCCGCGCGAATCGCTTTTTGCATGTCGCGAACCACTGCGCCGTACTCTTCATCACTCTGGTTGCAGTCGCAGCGCATATGTTCAACTTTCTCGACCGGCAACGGCTCGGCGGGCCGATCCAACTGCTGGCGCAGGGTGTCGATGCGCTGAAGCAGGCGGTCTTTTTCCTGTGCTGAAGGGGTAAATAAGCTGGCCTGGATACGCGTTTGCTGTTTCTGGTGGTCGATCACCAGTAAGGTTTCGGCGAGATAAAAGCAGTAGTCCGGGCAACGGCGATCGTGCGTCAGCTGCGGTAAGTCTTCAAAACCGGCCACCAGGTCATACGCGAACAAGCCGCCAAAAAACATGGCTTCGCGTTCATCGGCAGGGACATCGACCAGGTTTTGTAACAAGCGAAAAGCATCAAACACGGAAAGCGAGCAGAGACGTGCATCTTCGTCCAGCAGGCTGCTGACCGGCGGGAACCGCAGTTCGCGACCTTCAGGCAGCAGGGTGTTTTCAACACCGGCCGGAAGGGCGTTATCCAGCAGCGCCAGCAGTGCGGCGCCATTTTCAGTTAATGCTGAAATAGTGACAGTGTCACCCAGCGCGGTGATACGCAATGCGCTATCAACCAGCAACAGGCTTTTTAAGTCGCTTTTACTGTCAATATCTGCTGATTCCAGTAGCAACGTTGCCGGGCGGGTGGCGCACAATTGATGGAACAGCGCCGTCGGGTTACTGCGGTAGCTGGCGTTGCTGGTCAGAAGTTCGAGTGCTGGTTTTTGCGTTTGCATAGTCGCTCTCATTATTTATTTTGTTCAAAAAAAAGCCCGCTGGATGAGCGGGCCTGGTATCGGTATGCTGAATGCGCACGTGATCTCACAGCCCTTGTCAGGGAGTGCGCCACCAGCGAGTAACAGAGAAATGTGCATTCATGTTTGCGATACCTTGTTGTGTGAACTTGCGTACTAGTTAACTGGTTCAGGAAAAGAAAGTCAACCTCGAATTCAGAAAATATTCTCTGGACTGTATGATAGGCGACAAACCGACGTCCTGATGAATTAGCGGAGCCGCTTTGAGCGACACGAATTACGCCATTATTTACGATCTTCACAGCCATACGACGGCCTCTGATGGTCTGCTTTCCCCCGAACAACTGGTGCATCGTGCGATTGAAATGCGCGTCGGTACGCTGGCGATAACCGACCACGATACCATCGATGCCATTCCTGTTGCCCGTGCGGAAATTGTCCGCGCCGGGCTGGATTTACAGCTTATCAGCGGTGTGGAGATCTCCACCGTCTGGGAAAATCACGAAATACATATTGTTGGTCTGAATATTGATATTGACCACCCGGCGATGCGCACTTTTTTGCAGGCGCAATCTGAACGCCGGGTTCAGCGGGCGAAGCTGATTGCTGAACGTTTAGAAAAAGCGCACATTCCCGGTGCGTGGGAAGGCGCTCAACGGCTGGCGCAGGGGGCGAACGTAACGCGCGGGCACTTTGCCCGTTTCCTGGTGGAACAGGGCAAAGCGAGCAATATTGCCGATGTGTTTAAAAAGTATCTTGCACGGGGGAAAACGGGATACGTTCCTCCCCAGTGGTGTACAATAGAACAAGCTATTGATGTGATTCATCATTCTGGCGGAACGGCAGTAATGGCCCATCCTGGTCGCTATAACCTTTCTGCTAAATGGCTGAAAAGACTGCTGGCGTATTTTGCACAGTGCGGCGGTGAGGCGATGGAAGTCGCCCAATGCCAGCAGGCTCCCAACGAGCGAACGCAGCTCGCCGCGTATGCCCGTCAGTTTGGTTTACTGGCGTCGCAAGGGTCGGATTTCCATCAGCCTTGCCCATGGATTGAACTGGGGCGCAAACTCTGGCTTCCGGCCGGTGTTGATGGCGTATGGCTGAAATGGGAGCAGCCGCAACAGAACAGAGAGAGGGAAGTATGAGTCAATTTTTTTATATTCATCCGGAAAACCCCCAGCCGCGTTTGATTAACCAGGCGGTAGAAATTGTGCGTAAAGGCGGCGTCATCGTGTATCCCACCGATTCCGGTTATGCGTTGGGCTGCAAAATTGAAGACAAAGGGGCGATGGAGCGTATTTGCCGCATTCGCCACCTGCCGGATGGCCACAACTTCACGCTGATGTGCCGTGATTTATCGGAACTGTCGACCTATGCTTTTGTCGATAATGTGGCCTTTCGCCTGATTAAAAATAATACGCCTGGCAATTACACGTTTATCCTGAAAGGTACAAAAGAGGTGCCGCGCCGTTTATTGCAGGAAAAACGTAAAACGATTGGTCTGCGCGTGCCGTCAAACCCGATTGCGCTGGCGCTGCTGGAAACGCTCAACGAGCCGATGCTTTCCACCTCGTTAATGCTGCCGGGCAGTGATTTTACCGAATCCGATCCGGATGAAATTAAAGATCGGCTGGAAAAAGTGGTGGATTTAATTATCCACGGTGGCTATCTCGGTCAACAACCGACGACGGTGGTGGATTTAACTGAATCAACACCGGAGGTTATTCGCGAAGGGGTTGGCGACGTTAAGCCTTTCTTATAGTGGCGCAAGCCGCTATACTACGCGGCCATTTCAGCAGCGGCTTCGCCGACCTGATGACCCTATTCGACGCCTGTGAAGGCGACACCTGAAGGAAGCTCTATGAGCGAGAAACTACAAAAAGTGCTGGCGCGAGCTGGCCACGGTTCCCGCCGTGAAATCGAATCTATTATTGAGGCTGGCCGCGTAAGCGTGGACGGCAAAATCGCCACGCTGGGAGATCGCGTGGAAGTGACGCCTGGTCTGAAAATTCGCATCGATGGTCACCTCATTTCGGTGAAAGAGTCCGTGGAGCAGATTTGCCGCGTGCTGGCGTACTACAAACCGGAAGGTGAACTCTGTACGCGTAACGATCCGGAAGGACGCCCGACTGTTTTTGATCGTCTGCCGAAACTGCGCGGTGCGCGCTGGATCGCGGTAGGTCGCCTCGACGTTAATACTTGCGGCCTGTTGCTGTTTACCACCGATGGTGAACTGGCGAACCGCCTGATGCACCCGAGCCGTGAAGTTGAGCGTGAATACGCCGTCCGAGTCTTTGGCGAAGTCGATGATGCGAAATTGCGCGATCTGTCGCGTGGTGTGCAGCTGGAAGATGGGCCGGCGGCGTTCAAAACCATCAAGTTCAGCGGGGGCGAAGGCATTAACCAGTGGTACAACGTCACCCTGACTGAAGGGCGTAACCGTGAAGTGCGTCGCCTGTGGGAAGCGGTTGGCGTACAGGTCAGTCGCCTGATCCGCGTACGCTACGGTGATATTCCGCTGCCAAAAGGCTTGCCGCGCGGCGGCTGGACGGAGCTGGATTTAGCACAAACCAACTACCTGCGTGAGCTGGTGGGACTGGACGCGGAAACGCAATCCAAAGTGGCCGTGGAGAAGGATCGCCGTCGCATGAAAGCGAACCAGATCCGTCGTGCGGTGAAACGCCACAGCCAACCGGCTGGCAAGTCCGGTGGTGGTCGTCGTCCCGGCAGTTCACGTAATAAAAGCGACTGATTTTTATAAAGAATAAGAGAAAAGGGGCGAAAGCCCCTTTTTTTGTTGCGAGCCGAAAATCCTTGCCAGCGGATGTGGAGCTGATTTGGTTCAACCTGATCGCTTGCGTGAAATCTCACGTGCTGACAGACGTTGCTTGTTAAGATTCCGGCTCGGCTTCCTGAGACAAAAAAGCTCCGCTTTCGATGACCGAAGGCTTACATTGCGTCAGTAATCTATACCTTGTTGTGCTTTCACTCCCGCCTCAAAAGCGTGTTTCACTGGCCGTAATTCACTGACAGTATCCGCCAGGTCAAGAATATCGCGGTGGCAGCCGCGTCCGGTGATTATGACCGTCTGGTTTGCCGGGCGTTTGCGTAACGCCTCCAGTACCGTTTCCAGCGGCAGGTAATCATAAGCCACCATATAGGTCAGTTCATCCAATAGCACCATATCAAGCGCAGGATCGGCCAGCATTCGTTCGGCATGTTGCCAGACCGCCAGGCACGCGGCGGTGTCGCTTTCGCGGTTTTGTGTATCCCAGGTAAAACCGGTTGCCATCACCTGGAATTCCACGCCCAGTGGCTCCAGCAGGTTGCGTTCGCCATTCGGCCACGTCCCTTTGATAAACTGAATCGCGCCCACTTTTTTTCCATGGCCGACGGCGCGTGTTGCAGTACCGAACGCGGCGGTGGTTTTCCCTTTGCCGTTCCCGGTAAAGACAATAATGATCCCGCGTTCATCCTGCGCGGCGGCGACGCGCGCATCGACACGCTCTTTTACGCGCTGCTGGCGCTGCTGATAGCGTTCTTCGCTCATTGTGAAATTCCTGGTTTGCGCCCCGGTTGGGCATCAAAACTCATCCCGGTTTTACGGCGGCTGTCATCGCCCATCAGCCACAGGTAAAGCGGCATAATATCGGCGGGGGTTTTCAGTTTATCTGGATCTTCGGTTGGAAAGGCGCTGGCACGCATTTTGGTGCGCGTACCGCCAGGGTTAATACAGTTGACCCGCACACGGTTTTGATACTCTTCGGCCAGTACCTGCATCATCCCTTCGGTGGCAAATTTCGACACAGCGTAAGCGCCCCAGTTGGCACGTCCCTTGCGTCCAACACTCGAGGAGGTGAAAACCAGAGAGCCGCAGTCCGATTTAAGTAATAAAGGAAGAAGCGCCTGAGTGAGATAAAAGGTGGCATTGACGTTGACCTGCATCACCTCGTTCCAGACGGCCGGAACCTGCTCGCTCATTGGCGCGACATCCCCGAGTAAACCGGCATTATGCAATACACCGTCCAGGCGCGGCACGGTCGCCGCAATGGCATCGGCCAGTTGCTGGCACATTTCCGGGGTACAATTTGCCATATCGAGGGTAAACCACTGCGCGCGCTGGCCTTCTTGTTCAACCTCGCGCGCAACTTGCTGTAATTTCGCTTCGTTTCGGCCCAGTAAAATGAGGCTCGCGCCGTGGCGGGCGTAGGTCAGCGCCGCTTCTTTACCGATGCCGTCGCTGGCACCGGTCACCAGAATAATGCGATCGTTTAACAAATCGCGTTGTGGCTGATAATACACACTCTCTCCTCAGGCCAGGGCCTGTTATCGCCTTCACATGTTGGCTTTATGCCTTAAACAGAGGGCTATTTCAATCAGCCTGCGGGAAGGTTACGCGACCTTTACGAAAAAATTCAGCAACATGGCACATTGTACCAATGGCTTACGCGAGACGTGCCAGCATCGCTCATGTACACTGGTGCGATTGTCGAGTGGTGTAATCGAGGTGGTATGCATGGAATTACTGTCTGAGTATGGCCTGTTTCTGGCCAAAATCGCGACTGTGGTCGTGGCGATAGCTGTTGTAGCCGTGCTGATTGTTAATTTGACACAGCGCAAACGCCAGCGGGGAGAGCTGAAAGTCACCCGTTTGAGTGAGCAATATAAAGAGATGCAAGAGGAGATGTCAGTCTCCTTGCTGGATGAGCATCAACAGAAACGTTGGCACAAAGCGCAGAAGAAAAAACTGAAGCTGGAAGCGAAAGCGGCAAAAGCGAAGGCGAAGGACAGTGAACAGCAAGAAAAAGGCACACCGCGTGCCTATGTGCTCGATTTTAAAGGCAGCATGGACGCGGGCGAAGTCAACGCATTACGTGAAGAGATAACCGCGGTGCTGGCGGTGGCAACGCCGCAGGATCAAGTTGTTGTGCGCCTGGAAAGCCCGGGAGGCGTGGTACATGGTTACGGTCTTGCCGCTTCCCAGTTACAACGTCTGCGTGACAAGCACATTCCATTGACCATCGCTGTCGACAAAGTGGCTGCCAGCGGCGGCTATATGATGGCTTGTGTGGCCGATAAAATTGTTGCGGCACCGTTCGCAATCATTGGTTCTATCGGCGTGGTAGCGCAGATCCCCAACTTTAACCGCTTCCTCAAAGGCAAAGAGATCGACATTGAGCTGCACACGGCGGGCCAGTTCAAACGTACTCTGACACTGCTTGGCGAAAATACGGAAGAAGGGCGGCAGAAATTTCGCGAGAGCCTGAACGAAACTCACGATCTGTTTAAAGGTTTTGTTCACCAGATGCGGCCTGAACTGGATATTGAAAGCGTGGCGACGGGCGAGCACTGGTACGGCTCCCAGGCACTTGATAAAGGGTTGATTGACGCCATTGGCACCAGCGACGATCTGCTGTTGGGTCTTATCGAAGATCACGAAGTGATTGGCGTGCGTTATCAGCAACGTAAAAAACTGATGGAGCGGTTTACGGGCAGTGCGATGGAAAGCATCGATCACTTGTTGATGCGCTGGTGGCAGCGCGGGCAAAAACCGATGATGTAAAAAACGCGAGGCTCAGGCCTCGCGTTTTCTTTAGTCGATCAGATGATATTTTTCAGAAAGCTCATGCGCTAAGTATTTGAACATATTGAATACCGCTGTGCTTTTCGCCGTCGGTAAGCCTTGCTCATCAAGAAAATACTCGCCGCTGAAAACCAGCACGCCGTTACGCTGGCTGACGCCGGTGGCGGCGATACCGGATAGCGTGTCTTCATGCTCACTGATAAGTCGATTAGCCAGTTCAAGCAGAGACTGGCGATCGATTGGCTGAGATGTCTCTTGCATTTTTCTACTCCTTCAAAAATTTCGTCAGTTTACCGCCGGCCCGGTTCCCGGGCAAATTTCCCTGTTTTTGCAAGGGCTTTGCCCGGTCGTTGTGCTGGCGCGATCCGCCTTTGCATGCTAATAAAGTTGCGTAACAAATTTTATCAGGTACAGTGTGACGCTTTCGTCAATCTGGCAACAGATTTGCTTGACATTCGACCAGAATATCGTTGTGCTACTCCGCCCTGGCGCGAAAAAGCCTGTAAACTCAGTCACCTGAACGCTCCGTTTTACGCGCTTTGTTAAAAAAAGGGTTGATATCCATTGACGCCGCCGCAATATTGAATGTTCGTCGCCGGTGGGTTGAAGCGACATGCGACGAATTTCTGGAAGAATTTAATTAGGTAAAGGTGAATATGGGTAAAGCTCTCGTTATCGTTGAGTCCCCGGCAAAAGCCAAAACGATCAATAAATATCTGGGTAATGACTATGTGGTTAAATCCAGCGTTGGTCATATCCGTGATTTGCCGACCAGTGGCTCAGCACCCAAAAAGAGCGCAGACTCAGCCTCCGCCAAAACGGCTAAGAAGCCTAAAAAGGATGAACGCGGCGCTCTTGTCAATCGCATGGGGATCGACCCATGGCACAACTGGGATGCACATTATGAAGTGCTGCCAGGCAAAGAGAAGGTGGTTTCCGAGCTGAAGTCGCTGGCGGAAAAAGCCGACCACATCTATCTCGCAACCGACCTTGACCGCGAAGGGGAAGCCATTGCGTGGCACCTGCGGGAAGTGATCGGTGGCGATGAGAAACGCTACAGCCGTGTAGTGTTCAACGAAATTACCAAGAATGCGATTCGTCAGGCCTTTGAAAAGCCGGGCGAACTGAATATTGACCGTGTGAATGCTCAACAGGCGCGCCGTTTTATGGACCGCGTGGTGGGCTACATGGTTTCTCCACTGCTGTGGAAGAAAATTGCCCGCGGCCTTTCCGCTGGCCGTGTACAGTCCGTAGCCGTGCGTTTGGTTGTGGAGCGTGAACGCGAAATTAAAGCGTTTGTGCCGGAAGAGTTCTGGGAAATTGATGCCGCCACAGCAACGCCGAATGGCGATACGCTGCCGCTGCAGGTGACCCATGAAGGTGATAAAGCCTTCCGTCCGGTTAATCGCGAGCAAACCATGGCGGCGGTCAGCCTGCTGGAAAAAGCGCGTTATACAGTGCTGGAGAGGGAAGATAAACCGACCAGCAGCAAGCCGGGTGCACCCTTTATTACTTCTACGCTGCAACAGGCCGCCAGTACGCGTCTGGGTTTTGGCGTGAAGAAAACCATGATGATGGCGCAGCGTCTGTATGAAGCGGGCTACATCACCTATATGCGTACCGACTCGACAAACCTGAGTCAGGACGCTGTGTCGATGGTGCGCAGCTATATTACTGATAACTTCGGTAAAAAGTACTTGCCGGAGAATGCCAATCAGTACGCCAGCAAAGAGAATTCTCAGGAAGCGCACGAAGCTATTCGTCCTTCTGATGTCGCGGTGTTAGCTGAATCGTTAAAAGACATGGAAGCCGACGCGCAGAAGCTTTATCAGCTGATCTGGCGCCAGTTTGTCGCCTGTCAGATGACGCCTGCGCAGTATGATTCCACAACGCTGACTGTCGGCGCGGGCGATTTCCGTCTTAAAGCTCGTGGTCGTATCCTGCGTTTTGATGGCTGGACAAAAGTCATGCCCGCGCTGCGCAAAGGCGATGAGGATCGTACGTTGCCTGCGGTGAATAAAGGCGATGTTCTTTCGCTTATCGAGTTAACGCCGGCCCAGCATTTTACTAAGCCGCCTGCGCGTTTTAGCGAAGCTTCGCTGGTAAAAGAGCTGGAAAAACGTGGTATTGGCCGCCCGTCTACCTATGCGTCGATCATCTCGACCATTCAGGACCGGGGCTATGTGCGTGTTGAAAGCCGCCGTTTCTACGCGGAAAAAATGGGTGAAATTGTTACCGATCGTCTGGAAGAGAATTTCCGCGAACTGATGAACTACGATTTTACCGCACAGATGGAAGACAGCCTCGACCGCGTGGCGAACCACGAAGCCGAATGGCGCAAGGTGCTGGATAGCTTCTTTGGCGATTTCTCTCGCCAACTGGAACAAGCTGAACAGGATCCTGAAGCGGGCGGTATGCGTCCGAACCAGATGGTGCTGACCAGCATCGACTGCCCGACATGTGGCCGTAAAATGGGTATTCGCACCGCCAGCACCGGGGTTTTCCTTGGCTGTTCCGGCTATGCGTTACCGCCGAAAGAGCGCTGCAAAACCACCATTAACCTGGTGCCGGAAAACGAAGTGCTCAATGTGCTGGAAGGCGAAGACGCGGAAACCAACGCGCTGCGTGCTAAACGTCGTTGCCAGAAATGTGGTACGGCGATGGACAGCTACCTGATCGATCCGAAGCGTAAACTGCATGTCTGTGGTAATAACCCGACCTGCGATGGCTACGAGATTGAAGAGGGCGAATTCCGCATCAAAGGCTATGACGGCCCAATCGTTGAGTGTGAAAAATGCGGTTCTGAAATGCACCTGAAAATGGGGCGTTTTGGTAAGTATATGGCTTGCACCAACGATGAATGTAAAAACACGCGTAAGATCCTGCGTAATGGTGAAGTGGCACCGCCGAAAGAGGATCCGGTACCGTTGCCGGAACTGCCGTGCGAAAAATCGGATGCCTATTTTGTTCTGCGTGATGGCGCAGCCGGTGTGTTCCTCGCGGCGAATACGTTCCCGAAATCTCGCGAAACACGTGCACCGCTGGTAGAAGAACTGTACCGCTTCCGCGACCGTCTGCCGGAAAAACTGCGCTATCTTGCGGACGCGCCGCAGGAAGATCCGCAAGGCAATAAAACCATTGTGCGTTTCAGCCGTAAGACCAAACAGCAATATGTTGCTTCGGAAAAAGACGGGAAAGCGACCGGGTGGTCAGCGTTTTATATCGACAATAAATGGACTGAAGCTAAAAAGTAGTGTTTTCAGCCGTATACCTTCAGGGGCCGGTTTTCCGGCCCTTTTTATTTGCGCGTTATTATTCTTTGTTCGCTGCTATACACGGAAGCTATAAATGATATAGTTGTTATAGCTAACCGCTTTTTTATTATCAAATCGTATTAAGCGATAACCCCGTTTGCGTACTTCGGATGGTCTGTTATGAAACTACAGCAGCTTCGTTATATCGTCGAGGTGGTGAATCACAACCTCAACGTCTCTTCCACGGCGGAAGGGCTCTATACCTCTCAGCCTGGCATCAGTAAACAAGTTCGCATGCTGGAAGATGAACTCGGCATACAAATCTTCGCCCGCAGTGGCAAACACCTCACTCAGGTAACGCCCGCCGGACAGGAAATTATCCGCATTGCGCGTGAAGTATTGTCCAAAGTTGACGCAATTAAATCGGTGGCGGGGGAACACACCTGGCCGGATAAAGGCTCGCTGTATGTCGCTACCACGCATACACAAGCGCGATATGCACTGCCTAATGTGATTAAAGGGTTTATCGAACGTTATCCGCGCGTTTCATTACACATGCATCAGGGATCGCCAACACAGATTGCTGAAGCGGTTTCCAAAGGCAATGCTGATTTCGCCATCGCCACTGAGGCATTGCATCTTTACGATGATCTGGTCATGTTACCGTGCTACCACTGGAATCGCTCAATCGTGGTGACACCCGATCACCCGCTGGCGTCTAAGCAGTCCGTCAGTATCGATGAGCTGGCGCAATATCCGCTGGTGACGTACACCTTTGGCTTCACTGGACGCTCGGAGCTCGATACGGCGTTTAATCGTGCCGGGTTGACGCCACGAATTGTTTTTACCGCGACAGATGCGGACGTGATCAAAACGTATGTCAGACTGGGGCTGGGGGTAGGGGTTATTGCCAGCATGGCGGTGGATCCGATCTCCGATCCGGACCTTGTTAAGCTCGATGCGCATGAGATCTTCAGTCACAGCACCACAAAAATAGGTTTCCGTCGCAGCACCTTCCTGCGTAGTTATATGTATGATTTTATTCAGCGCTTCGCGCCGCATTTAACGCGCGATGTTGTCGATGCAGCTGTGGCGTTGCGTTCTAATGATGATATAGAAGCCATGTTTAAAGATATTAAGTTGCCGCAGAAATAATGCCGGAGGGTATCTTATCGCCCGAAAAGATACCCATAATGTCTCCTAAAGCCAAATTAGAATTATCTTCATCTTTAATACAATCACCTTTCAGGGTGATTGCCTTCACAATTTTAAAGCCGACACTGTCACTATTTAGCGACAAAAATAGAAACTAAATTGCCGCTCTGCAAATTTATTACTTCAATAATTTATTTCGGGTCAAAAGATTAAATATTTCTTTGGAATTGGTGAGTAAATTCACTGGATTTTCGGCTAAAGTTCTTTTAGGATTTGTCTCATCTCATGATTAATTACACCGATTGTTGGTACCCAAAATGATAAGTGATGTCGATTGTACGAGGTTAGCAATGCCATCAGGAAGTGAAGAGCCGCAAAGGGACCCTGAGCTGAAGCGTAAAGCCTGGCTGGCGGTATTTCTTGGCTCTGCCGTGTTTTGGGCAGTCGTTGCGTTATTGATCTGGAAATTCTGGGGTTAAAATGGCTATAGCAGGTCGATTCGAACCGGTTAAGCAAGTATGTCAGTTACATGACACGCCAGCTAAAGCGAAAAAGAAACCTGTGACCACTATTCCGGCTTCCTGGAAGCTGACGCCGCAGCAGCAAGCTTTTATTGACGCCTTCTCTGAAGACGACATCAAAAAACAATAAATATATCATCAGAATAAACATGGGAAATTATCCCGGCTATTCATTGATGCGTTCTTTTGTACTCTTTAATTAATACACAGCATAAATGAATTGAGTAATGACTCAGTTTTAATGAATAGATTTTCTGGTAATAAATTTATGAGTAATGATTGCGGAATGAAATATTGGTCATGGTTAGCCGCTTTTTCTGTTTCCATCCTTTTCTGGGGACAGATTGTCTGGGCTGCCCTTCGGTAATGAATTGAAAAACCTCGCATCTGCGAGGTTTTTTATTTCCATTCTCCTCAAAGATTTTCCCTTTTGTAGCAATTTTGGTTGTTATCAAAACGTTACGATATGTTTGTGTTATCTTTAATAACAGACCCTGAAGAGCATCAGGGTAAGCAATCCCTGTCATTAAGGAGGAGCACATGTCGTCAACCCTACGCGAAGCCAGTAAGGACACGTTGCAGGCAGAGAACAAAACTTATCACTACTACAGCTTGCCGCTGGCCGCTAAACAACTTGGGGATATCTCCCGGTTACCCAAGTCGCTAAAAGTTTTACTCGAAAATCTCCTGCGCTGGCAGGACGAGGAATCCGTCACTGAAGAAGATATCCGCGCCCTGGCCGGTTGGCTCAACAGTGCGCATGCCGATCGTGAAATCGCTTATCGCCCGGCAAGGGTCCTGATGCAGGACTTTACCGGTGTTCCCGCCGTCGTTGACTTAGCGGCGATGCGTGAAGCGGTAAAACGCCTGGGAGGCGATACCGCCAAAGTGAACCCGTTATCCCCGGTCGATCTGGTGATTGACCACTCTGTGACCGTTGACCACTTCGGCGACGATGACGCCTTCGAAGAGAACGTCCGCCTTGAAATGGAACGTAACCATGAGCGTTATGTTTTCCTGCGCTGGGGCCAGCAGGCGTTTAGCCGTTTCAGTGTGGTGCCGCCAGGGACAGGAATATGCCATCAGGTGAATCTCGAATACCTCGGCAAAGCAGTCTGGAGCGAATTACAGGATAAAGAGTGGGTTGCCTATCCGGACACACTTGTCGGCACCGATTCACACACCACCATGATTAATGGCCTCGGGGTGTTGGGCTGGGGTGTGGGGGGGATTGAAGCCGAAGCGGCGATGCTTGGGCAACCGGTCTCAATGCTGATCCCTGATGTCGTTGGGTTTAAACTGAGCGGTAAATTGCAGGAAGGGATCACGGCAACCGATCTGGTGTTGACGGTCACGCAGATGCTGCGCAAACACGGTGTTGTCGGTAAATTTGTTGAGTTTTACGGCGATGGCCTTGATTCGCTGCCGCTTGCCGACCGTGCCACCATTGCCAATATGGCTCCGGAATATGGCGCAACATGCGGCTTTTTCCCTATCGATGGCGTGACGCTTGATTATATGCGTTTGAGTGGTCGTAGCGAAGAGCAAGTTGCACTGGTTGAGGCTTATGCGAAAGCACAAGGTATGTGGCGCAACCCGGGCGATGAGCCCGTTTTTACCAGCACCCTTGAACTGAACATGCATGACGTTGAAGCGAGTCTCGCCGGGCCAAAACGTCCTCAGGATCGCGTTGCGCTGAGCGATGTGCCGAAAGCCTTTGCCGCCAGTTCAGAGCTTGAACTGAATACGGCGCAAAAAGATCGTAAACCGGTTGAATATGTATTGAACGGTCATAAATACGAATTGCCGGACGGGGCGGTAGTCATTTCTGCGATTACCTCCTGTACCAATACCTCGAACCCGAGTGTGTTAATGGCGGCCGGTTTGCTGGCGAAGAAAGCGGTGACGCTGGGGCTCAAACGCCAGCCATGGGTAAAAGCCTCGCTGGCGCCGGGTTCTAAAGTGGTTTCGGATTATCTGGCGCAGGCGCGATTAACGCCTTATCTGGATGAACTGGGCTTTAATCTTGTCGGTTACGGTTGTACCACCTGTATTGGTAACTCCGGGCCATTACCAGAGCCGATTGAACAGGCGATTCGTGAAGGAGATCTCACCGTTGGTGCGGTGCTTTCGGGTAACCGCAATTTCGAAGGGCGTATTCACCCCCTGGTAAAAACGAACTGGCTCGCTTCACCGCCGTTAGTGGTGGCTTATGCGCTGGCGGGCAATATGAATATCAACCTCGCTACCGACCCGCTCGGTCATGACCGCAAAGGTGATCCGGTCTATTTAAAAGATATCTGGCCAACCAGCAGTGAGATCGCGCGTGCGGTTGAGCAAGTCTCTACCGAGATGTTCCGCAAAGAGTATGCCGAGGTGTTTGAAGGCACGCCGGAGTGGAAGGCGATTGAAGTTGAGCGCTCCGATACTTATGGCTGGCAGAATGACTCGACTTACATCCGGTTATCGCCATTCTTTGACGATATGCAGGCGCAGCCAAAACCCGTGGAAGATATTCATGGCGCGCGGATCCTTGCCATGCTGGGGGATTCGGTCACCACCGACCATATTTCGCCAGCAGGCAGCATCAAAGCGGATAGCCCGGCAGGCCGCTATTTGCAAAGCCATGGCGTCGAACGCCGCGATTTTAACTCCTACGGTTCACGACGCGGCAACCATGAAGTGATGATGCGCGGGACATTCGCCAATATCCGTATTCGCAACGAAATGGTGCCGGGTGTAGAAGGTGGCATGACGCGTCATCTGCCGGGCAGTGAAGTGGTCTCTATTTATGATGCCGCTGTACGCTACCAGCAAGAGGGCACGCCGCTCGCGGTAATTGCCGGCAAAGAGTATGGTTCTGGCTCCAGCCGTGACTGGGCCGCGAAAGGGCCGCGCTTGCTGGGTGTTCGCGTAGTCATTGCGGAATCCTTTGAGCGTATTCACCGTTCCAACCTGATTGGCATGGGGATCCTGCCGCTTGAGTTTCCACAAGGTGTGACGCGAAAAACGCTGGCATTGACGGGGGAGGAAAAGCTGGACGTTGTCGATCTGCATAACATCACCCCGGGGGGAACCTTAGCCGTGACGTTAACTCGCGCTGATGGCAAACAGGAGACGCTGGCGTGCCGCTGTCGTATTGATACGGCGACGGAACTGACCTATTACCGCAACGATGGCATTCTGCATTACGTGATCCGTAATATGCTGAACTAAAAACAAAGGCCTGCATTTGCAGGCCTGTTTCATATCCGATGGGGCGCTTATTTCAGCAGATGCCCCATTTTTTCAGCTTTGGTATCCAGATAGTGCGCGTTTTTTGGGTTACGCCCGACGATCAGTGGGACGCGCTCCACAATGTTGATTCCCGCCTCGGTAAGGATCTCAACTTTTTTCGGATTATTGGTCAGCAGACGAACTTCGTCGACCGCCAGCAATTTGAACATATCCGCGCAAAGCGTGAAGTCTCGTTCATCGGCGGCAAAACCCAACTGATGGTTCGCTTCAACGGTATCATAGCCTTGATCCTGCAGCGCATACGCGCGGATTTTATTCAGCAAACCAATGTTACGACCTTCCTGACGATGATAAAGCAGTACGCCGCGACCTTCTTCTGCAATGTGATTAAGCGCTGCTTCAAGCTGAAAACCACAATCACAGCGCAGGCTGAACAGGGCATCGCCGGTCAGACACTCGGAGTGAACACGCGCCAGTACGGGCAGTTGCCCGGAAATATCACCGAAAACAAGGGCGACATGATCCTGCCCGGTTGCCAGTTCTTCAAAACCCACCATCAGGAAGTCGCCCCATGGGGTTGGCAGTTTGGCTTCTGCCACACGTTTAAGTTGCATGTGAATCTCCGGATTTTTAGTGGTGCACTACGCACCTTTAGCCTGATGGCCTTCTGTATAACCTCATTTTGCCACAATGCATTAAGCATCGCCTACTGGTGACCCACGCATTGCTGTTTAAACGCACAAATGCGCAGGTTTCAGCGGAAATGTTATTTTTCAGTTATATTGGTTCGCAAAATCAGAAGGAGAAAAGATGCTTTCTATTGCAAAGCGAACGACAGCGGGTGCAGCGATATTGTTGATAATGCCGCTGATAATGTGGGTTTCTGGCTGGAACTGGGAGCCGGGACAACCCCGCTGGTGGCTGCATTTTTTATACTGGTTAACAGAAACCGTTACCCAACCGTGGGGAATCATTACGCATGTCATATTGTGCGCGTGGTTTCTCTGGTGCCTGCGTTTTCGCATTAAAGCTGCGGTGATGCTGTTCGTCATTCTTGGCTGCGCGATTCTGGCAGGACAGGGGGTTAAATCCTTTGTCAAAGAGCGTGTTCAGGAGCCGCGACCTTTCGTCCTTTGGCTGGAAAAAACGCACGATGTTCAGGCCGAACAGTTCTACACTTTGAAGCGTAAGGAGCGGGGAGAGTTAGTGAAAAAACAACTCTCCAGCCAGCATGATATTCCTGGCTTTTTACGTAAACACTGGCAAAAAGAGACAGGTTTCGCTTTCCCTTCCGGACATACCATGTTTGCCGCAAGTTGGGCACTACTGGCCGTGGGGCTGCTGTGGCCACGCAGACGCACATGGACGATTGCTGTGCTGCTTGTGTGGGCGACAGGCGTGATGGGGAGCCGACTGCTGTTAGGCATGCACTGGCCGCGCGATTTGGTGGTTGCAACGTTGATATCCTGGTTGCTTGTGACGCTGGCGACCTGGCTTGCCCAGCGCATTTGCGGCCCGCTCACGCCGCCTGCGGAGGAAGTACCTGAAATCATTGCTCGCGATCAAGAGGGTTGATTTCCGCTGTTTCGCCCGCAAATCAGATTTTAACATCATGCATTTCCATTTCGCGCCGGGCGCTAAAATGGTAGTTTATAGGGCTGAATGCAGTCGTTGCATATAAATTCATCGCTCGGCAGCACATAACGGGACGTAATGTGAAATATTTACTCATTTTCTTACTGGTGTTAGCGATTTTTGTCGTGTCGATTACCCTTGGCGCGCAAAACGATCAGCAAGTCACGTTCAACTATTTGCTCGCACAGGGTGAATACAGGATTTCCACGCTGTTGGCCGTGCTGTTTGCTGCTGGTTTTATTATCGGCTGGCTGATTTGCGGCCTTTTCTGGCTACGCGTTCGCGTTTCTCTGGCGCGCGCCGAACGTAAAATCAAACGTCTTGAGCATCAGCTTACTCCTGCCACAAATGTTACGGTTACAACCGATTCAACGGCAGTGAAGGAATAATATTTTATGCTGGAGTTGTTGTTTCTGTTGTTACCTGTCGCGGCTGCCTACGGCTGGTATATGGGGCGCAGAAATGCTCAACAGACAAAACAGGATGAGGCTAACCGGCTGTCACGTGAATACGTCGCTGGGGTTAACCTTTTACTGAGTAATCAGCAAGATAAAGCGGTTGATCTGTTCCTCGACATGTTGAAAGAGGACACTGGCACCGTTGAAGCGCACCTCACTCTTGGCAACCTTTTCCGCTCTCGCGGCGAGGTTGACCGCGCGATTCGTATCCACCAAACACTAATGGAAAGTGCCTCGCTTTCTTATGATCAACGCCTGCTGGCAGTCCAGCAACTTGGGCGCGATTACATGGTCGCCGGAATGTACGATCGCGCGGAAGATATGTTTAACCAATTGGTGGATGAAACCGATTTTCGAGTCGGAGCGCTCCAGCAATTGCTGCAAATTTATCAGGCGACCAGCGAGTGGCAAAAAGCCATCGATGTCGCTGAGCGGTTGGTGAAACTCGGCAAGGATAAGCAGCGGGGCGAAATCGCACATTTCTACTGCGAGCTGGCGCTGCAGCAGATGGGTAATGAAGAGATGGATCGGGCGATGGCGTTGCTCAAAAAAGGCGCCGCCGCCGATCGCGATAGCCCGCGCGTCTCTATCATGATGGGCCGTGTGTTTATGGCCAATGGCGATTATGCAAAAGCGGTGGAAAGCCTGCTACGCGTTATCGATCAGGATAAAGAACTTGTCAGCGAAACGCTGGAAATGCTGCAAACCTGCTATCAGCAATTAGGTAAAAATGACGAATGGGCGGCATTTTTACAGCGTTGCGTGGAAGAAAACACCGGTGCGACTGCTGAATTGATGTTGGCAGATATTATGGAGCGTCGGGATGGACCTGACGCAGCGCAAAGCTATGTTACGCGACAACTGCAGCGGCATCCCACTATGCGCGTTTTCCATAAGCTGATGGATTACCACCTGAACGAAGCCGAAGAGGGCCGCGCCAAAGAAAGTCTGATGGTGCTGCGCGAAATGGTGGGCGAGCAGGTGCGCAGTAAACCCCGCTACCGTTGTCATAAATGTGGTTTTACTGCGTTTACCATGTACTGGCATTGCCCGTCTTGCCGGGCGTGGTCGACCGTTAAACCGATTCGCGGCCTCGACGGTCAGTAATTTTTAAAAACCTCTTTATTAGTTACAACATACTATTGATGTTTTTTAAGCATGCAGCATCTGCGCTGGTTTGTGTTTAGCAGCAAAAAATCGAACCTGTTATTTCCACGCGCTCGCGGGTAGAATGCTCGCCGTTTATTCTTCTCGCGCCTGAGCGGGTGCCCTCATTTCAGAAGGTCTGATCATGACGTCTACTGTTTTATCGACTTCCCGCACTGTTACTGCTTCTCCGGTTGTAGTAGCACTTGATTACGATAACCTCGACATGGCTATGGCGTTTGTTGACCGTATCGATCCCCGTGATTGCCGCCTGAAAGTGGGCAAAGAGATGTTCACGTTATTCGGGCCGCAACTGGTGCGCGATCTGCAACAGCGCGGTTTCGATATTTTTCTCGATTTGAAATTCCACGACATTCCGAACACCACAGCGCATGCTATTAAAGCCGCAGCTGATTTGGGCGTCTGGATGGTGAATGTCCATGCTTCCGGGGGCGCGCGAATGATGACAGCGGCAAAAGAGGCGCTACTCGCATTTGGCAAAGATGCGCCGTTACTGATTGCAGTAACCGTTCTGACCAGCATGGAAGCGAGTGATTTACAGGATCTTGGCATCAACGCAACACCTGCAGAGCATGCAGAGCGGTTGGCTCGCCTGACGCAGCAATGTGGCCTTGATGGCGTTGTTTGCTCCGCCCAGGAAGCGGTTCGTTTTAAAAACGCATTAGGCAAAGCGTTCAAACTGGTCACGCCAGGAATTCGCCCGGTTGGTAGCGAATCTGGCGATCAGCGTCGTATCATGACGCCGGAACAGGCGCTTGCTGCCGGTGTAGACTATATGGTGATTGGGCGTCCGGTTACGCAGTCTGCCGACCCGGCGAAAACCCTTAAAGCGATTAATGCATCGTTGGGTAGGGGGGAATAATGAACGATGATAACAGCCGTCTGGTCTATTCAACCGAAATCGGACGCATCGACGAACCTAAAGCGCAACATGCACGCCCGAAAGGTGATGGCACTGTACGTATCCAGCGTCAGACCAGCGGCCGCAAAGGCAAAGGCGTATGCCTGATCACGGGCATTGATGAAGATGATGAAGCACTGGCTAAGCTGGCCGCAGAATTAAAGAAAAAATGCGGCTGCGGTGGTTCGGTGAAAGATGGCATTATTGAGATCCAGGGTGATAAACGTGATTTACTGAAATCATTGCTGGAAGCCAAAGGGATGAAAGTGAAATTAGCGGGTGGTTAAGCCTGAAAACAGAAAGGCCGCGATAATTACCGCGGCCTTATTATTTACACTGTGAAACGTAGACCTGAAAAAGAAAGTATATTTATTTTTTTATAATCGCCGTTTAAATGACCAATTACTTACCAACCTGGTGACCGATGATACCGCCGACAGCTGCACCGCCCAGCGTACCAAGCGTGCTACCATCCGTCAGTACAGCACCACCAAGCGCACCCGCACCCGCACCGATTGCGGTATTACGATCGCGTTTAGACCAGTGACCACAAGCGCTCAGAGACATTGCCAGGGTAACTGCCAGTACTGCTGCGGCCATTTTTTTGCTTGTTAACATCATCATACTTTCTCCTGAATAATCGATTCACGGAAGAATGTTCTCTTTAAGTATAGTGCCTGTGAGCAGACCTAAAGAATTCCCGTGAAACCTTGCTGCGCAGGTGTAATTCAATCACGTCAGTGATAGTCACTTCCTGTTATATCGCTAATAATAATTTTACGCGCAGACTGATAACAAGACAGGTAAATAGTCTTAATCGAAACGTCAGAATAGTCTCAGATATGAGGGAGATAGCCCGCGATAGCGGGCTAATAGATCAGCGAAGCCCGCCAGTGTTGACGACATCGACAATCAGGCCTTTTTGTTGCAGTTGAAGATGTGCTTCCGGCTTAAGGGCTGAATCGGTGATCACCCGCTGAAAGCGTTCATCCGGGCCAAGCGTATAAGGATGAACAACGCCAAACTTGGAGCTATCGGTGAGCACAATCGCTTCGCTGCCTTTTTCCAGCACGGCATTCACTACGTCAGTACGCATCATATCGCGCCCGGTAAAACCCGTTTCTGGCTGCCAGCCATCAATCCCGATAAATGCTTTGCTGAAATGCACCTGTTGAATGTACTGGCGAGTCAGCGGGCCGACCATGCTTTCACTCTTTTTCTGATAAATACCGCCAAGCAGGATCACTTCACACAACGCTTCTTTGAGCAGATGGGCGATATAGCTGCTCACGGTGATAATGGTGATATCACGCTGTTCACCCAGTTTACGGGCGAGGAGGGCGTTGCTACTGCCATTTTCAATAAACACGGTTTCACCAGAACTGACCAGTGATGCCGCAAAATCAGCCAAATCGCGCTTCACGGTGTAGTTGTTCATCATCCGTGTTTCAACATCATCGCTGTCCAGCGGCACAGCAAAACCATGCGTACGGCGTAAATAGCTTTGTTTTTCGAGCGTATTCAGGTCCTGACGAATCGTGACTTCGGAAACCCCAGTCATACGCGCGAGGTCAGTAACGCTCATTTGGCCCTTTTCGATGACCGTCTGCAAAATAAGTTGTTGTCGGGAATTCATAGCCACATATTTCTAATAATGGTTTGGAGAAAGGGAATCGCCAGTACGCGCGTCGCATTCCCGGCTGTCGCGTAATGGCGAAAATAAGGGTAGTTAAATTTCCCAGGGCGTTTTCGGCGCGCCAGCAGAGGCCGCTTTATCGTTGTTATCGAGATCCAATAATTCCGCCTTCAAAATTTCCAGGTTACGAATGGCGGATTGATAATCCCCCGCAACCAGAATATCCAGAACGGTATCTATCCGGCCGGCAAGGTGTTTCACGTCGATGTCTGCCATACCTTCACCTTTATGTCGAAAAACGAATGAATTCAATGATGCAGAAAACAGTTTAAAAAGAGAAGGAAAAAAAGGAAATCTCAAAAACTTATAAGCGCCAATTATATATTCATTACGCAACAAAGAGCTGGCTCTGGCGGTGGATTAGTCTTGCAGTGCGCGCAACGCGCTTTTATTACCGGAGGATAAAGCAATGACGATTATCAACCAGACCACTTTAAAACTGTTTACTGACGATGAACGCTTTACACAGCTTTCTGGCTATTACGAGGAGGAGCGCCGCACCGTGTGGATGATGCTGCGCGCAAGGCCAAGACCATGCTTCAACCATGCATTAATTGAGGAGATCATGAATATTTCCTGGCTTGTCCGGCAAGCGGGATTTGCCGTTGATTTTTGGGTAACGGGATCGTTAGTTCCCGGCATGTTCAACACCGGGGGCGATCTACAATTTTTCGTTGATTGTATCAAGAATGGCCGACGCGAAGCCTTGCGCGCTTATGCCCGTGCCTGCGTGGATTGCGTTCACGCCGCGTCAAGAGGGTTTGACACCGGAGCCATCTCGCTGGCGATGGTCGAAGGTAGCGCGCTGGGAGGCGGTTTCGAAGCCGCGCTGGCGCACCATTTCGTGCTGGCGCAGCGCGACGCGCGGCTCGGTTTCCCGGAAATCGCCTTCAATCTTTTTCCCGGCATGGGCGCATACTCATTGGTGGCGCGCCGTTCGGGAATGAAACTGGCGGAAGAGTTGATCTACAAAGGAGAGTCGCATGCCGCAGAGTGGTATGCAGCGCAAGGGCTGGTGGATGTCTCTTTCGAGTCCGGGCAGGGATTTCTTGCGACACGCACCTTTATCGATACCCTGCAACCCCGGTTGAACGGCGTGCGGGCGATGCTGCGTGCCCGCCAGCGTGTTTTACAGTTACCCCGTAGTGAACTGATGGATATTACCGAAGACTGGGTGGACTCGGCTTTCTGTCTGCAACCCAAAGATATTGCTTATATGGAACGTTTAGTCCTGTTACAGGATCGTCACGCTGCGGTGTCGCTTAAAGCGGGCTAACGCGATTTACGAGCCTGATAACGTCTGAACCATCGCTCGAATACGGCAGCGGGCATCGGTTTAGCAAATAAAAAACCCTGCCGTTCATTGACGCCATTCTTTGTAAGAAAGGCGTCTTCTTTTGCATTCTCGACACCTTCAGCAATCACCTGCAAATTAAGCGCCTGTGCAACGGCGACAATCGCCCGCACCAGTGATTGTGAGACGGGCTGTTTATGTACTTCGCGGACAAAAGATTGATCAAGTTTGATAGCGTCCAGCGGAAAACGCGCCAGTTGTGAAAGGGAAGAGTAACCTGTGCCGAAGTCATCAAGATGCACCTGCGCGCCCAGGGCACTGAACTGCTGAATAACCGACAAAGCCAGCTCCTCGTTTTCAATCAAGCAGCTCTCGGTCAACTCCACATCGATGGGGCAATATTCAAATTTAAGATCCAGTAGCGCTTGTTTCAGATCGCTGAAAATCGTCTGATCCGCCAGCTGTCGCGCCGAAACATTCACCGCAACGCGCACAAAAATGCCTTTATCGCGCCATTTCGCCACCTGGCGCACCACATCCAGCATTACCCAGCGCCCCAGCGGCACAATCAAGCCTGACTCTTCAGCATACGAGATAAAGTCCAGCGGCGGGATCAGACCGCGTTCCGGCGATTGCCAGCGTACCA
Organism: Kosakonia pseudosacchari; assembly: GCF_015167415.1. Lineage (NCBI taxonomy): Bacteria > Pseudomonadati > Pseudomonadota > Gammaproteobacteria > Enterobacterales > Enterobacteriaceae > Kosakonia > Kosakonia pseudosacchari. The sequence continues at coordinate 2,587,164 of NZ_CP063425.1, read as the reverse complement.
GCGCCTCAAGGCTGCGCACTTCTCCGCGCCAGGTGATCTTCGGCTGGTAGTGGATCACCAGTTGCTCTTTTTCCAGCGCCTTACGCAGATTGGTATCGAGCCATAAATATTCGAATACGCGTTGATTCATTTCTGGCGAGAAGACACAAAATTTGCCGCGTCCACTCTCTTTCGCGGTATACATCGCTGTGTCGGCGTTACGGATCACGCTTTCGCGATCATTACCGTGCTGTGGGGCCAGTGAAATGCCCAGCGAGCAGCCGGTGTAAACTTCAATAAGGCCGATACGGAAAGGTTGCCGTAAACGGGTCAGAATGCGCGATGCCATCGCTTCCAGCAGGCTTTGCGAGGTGTCTGTCGCCAGTACGATAAACTCATCGCCGCCGAGCCTGGCAAGTACCTGGCCTTCTTCCAGACAACTCAATATGGCCAGCGCGACCGCCTGCAAGAGTTGATCGCCGAACATATGACCATAGGCATCATTTACTTTTTTAAAGTTATCCAGGTCAAGGTAGACAACACCGACTTGCGTTTCCCCGCGCGCGCTTATCGCATCGCTAATCAACTCATGAATAGCGTTGCGATTGGGTAAACCGGTCACAGTGTCGGTATTGGCGAGCACCCGCAATCGCTCTTGCGCACGCCGCTCTTCGGTAATATCCGTACCGGAGCAGATGAGGTAAATTTCATTTTTACCGCTGCCGCTGTGAACAAACTTATTGCGAAACAGAAATAACCGCTGGCCTTTACGGGTTTTCACCCAGCGTTCAACTTCATACGGCGTACCGTCACGGAAAAAACCACTGATGTTGCGCTTTGAGGCCACCGCTTCGCTGCGGCTCATAAACAGTTTAAAAACGTTTTGCCCGATGACCTCTTGCTCTTTCATGCCGGTGTACTCTTCGCTCAGGCGATTAAAACGCTGAATATTGCCGTGCTTATCGAGGATCACTATCACTGAGTTCGCTTCGGAAACAACTTGCTCTGCGAAGGAGAGGCCTTGCATCAGATCGCGGGCCACTGACTTTGTATCGTGCCAGGCCGATGCGCTACCGGCCCATGCTTTGCGGGATATTTTTCTGCCGACAAGGTGTACCGCAACATCCTCACCGAATAAAGAGATGTGCATAGAGAGGCTGGACGTGATGACCGTCATTTCGCGGATCCGCGCGGCTTGTTCGTCGCTCAATGCAACAACCTGGCTGACATCGGCGTTTTCGTCCGGAGCAAAGTGCAGTGCGTTACTGTCGGCGGTTAAACGCCAAAAGGGGCTTGTCGAACCCAGATAGCGAAACAGCAGGTTCTGTTCCTGAAAGTCTTTCATGCAATCTCCCAACCCACATAAAAGCGCAACGGGTACACAATTTATTGACGGATAACCGCCTTTTTAAAGGGGGTAATCAGGCATGAACGTGTTGTTTCTTCTTGGTATGTTTTGTTAAACCCCGGCCTGATATAGAAAAAACTCTGTAATAAATAGCATAAAGCCGCAGTAAACAAACAGTTGCCTGAGGTTTTATTGTGGTCGGTTTTGCAGGATTGTGGGAAGAATTCAGAAAAAAATGCGCGTGGTATCGCAACAGCGATGTGGCGCTTTCCGGGGCCGGAAAGCGCCATGATTAAAAACGTTACAGTACCGGGCGGGCAATAACGCTGCGGGTTTCCATCCGGACTTCCGCAATCGTGACATCAATAACGTCTGTCACTTTAAAGACGGTTTCACCTTTAATTTGCACGGTGCCATTTTCCTGGCTGCACACCAGCTCGTCGCGCACCGCATGAATAAACGGAGCCGGAATAAAGGCAACGGCACCATTATCCACCAGACGTACGCGCATACCGCCGCGGCTGACATCAATAATTTCTGCCGCAAAACGGGTTTCGGTACCGGCTTTGTTTTGCAGGAAGCGAGCGTAGAGCCAGTCGCCGACATCGCGTTCCGCCATGCGGTTCAGGCGACGGCGCTCAGACATTTGCACAGTGGCATCGTCCTGCGGGCGCTTCGGTGTTTCGCCTTTGATAATCGCTTTCAGCAGGCGATGGTTGATCATGTCGCCGTACTTACGGATAGGCGAGGTCCAGGTCGCGTATGCTTCGAGGCCAAGACCAAAATGCGGGCCCGGTTCAACGCTGATTTCCGCGAAGGACTGGAATCGGCGAATGCGGCTATCGAGGAAGCCTGAAGGCTGCGCGTCCAGCTCGCGACGCAATTTGCAGAAACCTTCCAGCGTCAGCACTTCTTCGGCATCAACGTGCATACCATGGGTTTTCAGCATCGCGGCCAGTTGTTCGCTGTTCGCCGGGTCGAAACCGAGGTGTACGTTATAAATGCCAAAACCGAGCTTGTCGCGCAGTACGCGTGCGGCGCAGATATTGGCGGCAATCATTGATTCTTCAACGATGCGGTTAGCAATGCGGCGTGGCTCGGCGACGATATCCAGCACTTCGCCTTTATCGCCAAGCACAAAGCGGTAATCCGGGCGGTCTTTAAAGACCAGCGCGTGATTCTGGCGCCATTGGGCGCGCAGCTGGCTAACGCGCTGCAGCAGGCGGATCTGCCCGGCGATCGCATCGTTTGTCGGTTGCCAGTTGCCGGTATTTTCCAGCCAGTCGGACACATCGTCATAAGCCAGTTTGGCTTTCGATTCGATGGTCGCCGCGAAAAACTCGATATTGTCTTTGATAGCGCCGTCGGCATCCAGCGTCATGCGGCAAACGAGCGCCGGACGCACTTCGTTCGCGCGCAGCGAGCAAAGATCGTCAGAGAGTTCACGCGGCAACATCGGGATATTGAAACCCGGCAGATAGTTGGTGAAGGCGCGGATCTTCGCGGCCTCGTCGAGCTTACTGCCTTCGGCAATCCAGGCTGTAGGATCGGCGATTGCCACGGTCAGTTGCAGTTCGCCTTCGGCAGTCTCTGCAACATACAGCGCATCGTCCATATCTTCGGTACTGGCGCTGTCGATGGTGACAAAATCCAGCGCGGTTAAATCCACGCGCTGCAGGCCGTCATCCAGCATCCCGGTCGCCACGCCATTTGGCGCTTCTTTTTCCAGATTGTGACGCGCCAGTGTGACCCACCACGGCACAAAGTGGTCTTCGGCGAAGGTAATGAACTGCGTCAGTTCAGCGTAGAAACCGCGATCGCCTTTCAGCGGGTGACGACGCATTTCAGCGACAGCCCAGTCGCCTTCTTTGAAATCATGCTCAACGCCACGGGCGGCGCGGCAGGGGATGGCATCTTTTAGCAACGGATGATCCGGCACAATAGAGAGGCGATCGTCTTTCTTTTGCACTTTGCCAACAAAACGGGTCAAGAATGGCTCGACCAGCTCTTCAGGCTCCGCGCTTTCACGGTCTTTATCGCTGTGGATGACGGCAATAATCTTGTCGCCGTGCATCACTTTCTTCATCTGCGGTGGCGGAATGAAGTAGCTTTTTTGCGCGTCGACTTCCAGAAATCCAAAGCCTTTTTCAGTGCCTTTTACAACACCTTCCGCACGCGGAGTTTGGGAATGAAGTTGCTGTTTAAGCTGCGCTAGCAGCGGGTTGTCCTGGAGCATAATTATGTATTTTCGTGGCTAAAAGAGCGGCTGACAGTTTTACGCGATTCTTCCTGTTGCGGCAAGCGCTGTTTCAGCAAAATCATGCTGTGCAATCGGCGGCAAGAGTACTTGCGCTGCGCTATATCAGCCTGTGGTTACACGCTTTGCCCGAGAGCGATATGCAGTCGGTTTAACCAGCCGTGCAGCGCACAAGCGACAAGCAAACTCATTGCCGCCTGGCGGCTGTAGCCTTGTTCCTCAAGCTGTAAAAATTGCGCGGGGCTAAACCTGTCCGGTGCGCAGGTAAGCATCTGAACCGCTTGCACCAGGGCGCTCTCTTTGTTTTTTCCCGCCAGCACACGATTGAGCTCGCGGCTGCCCGCGCGCAGCGCCTGCACCAGGACTTCATCGTCGCCGTCATGTTGTACACGTTGGCTAAAACAACTCGTGCTGCCGTTAATGCGCGCGGTGTAGGCAGCCACCAGCCAGCTCTGCTGTTTATTAGGGCTGGTTTTAGCCACCTGTTCGCTCATTTCGCCCAACTCATTGAGCAGCAGATGTTCATGCGCTAACAAAGGGGCAAGCAGGCGTAATTCCGGCAGCGGTTGCCAGCGCGCTAATGACTCCATTTGCGGAGCATTCGCGATACGTAAATCGACAATATCAATGCCGGGCTGCCATTCAGTAAGGGTATCGCTAAAAAGTGCGGCATCTGCTTCTTGCTGGGTTTCCATGCCGGGGATAAATCGCACGGGCTGGCCGAGCGATGCCTGAAGGACGGCGACAACGCGCGCCTGAAAAGCAACAAAGCCGATAATCTGATTGATGATAACCAGGTCATACAGCGTTAACCCTACGTCTTCCAGCTGTTGTCGCGCACGTGCGTCGATAACCGAGGGAGAGGCGGCAAGTTGCCGCGCATGTTGGGTAATTTGTGCCAGGCGGTAGTTGCTCTCCCGTGACGAGTCCGGGCCGGATAACGGCGCCAGTCGCGCGGCGTAGTGGTTACATAAGCGTTGAACGCCGAATACCTGCGCCGCCGTCAGGGCGGTGCTGAGCCGATCATAGGCGCTGAAGGTGCGTAAACGGCTGGTGCTTACGCGCTGCGGAAATAACAGGGCATAGAGTTTTCGTGCGGGCGAAACAATGCCGTCAAGGTCGGTTTTTTGTTTTTCCGGCAGGGCGAGGTCGAGCAGAAAAGGGTCGTTTACTGTGGCCGCTTCGGGAACTAACGGTAGCGCATGTGCCCGGCTGGCACTCGACTGGGTTTCATGATACCAGTGGCTTTTGCCTTCAATCCGGCGTTGTTCCATGGTCGTTCCTTGGTCTGAAAGTGGCGATCCGGATACGACGGCATATCATTGTCGCCGGATCTTTTTTGCTGCTTAATCCTGGCGTAATGAAGGAGAGGGATGAAAGATTGTTAGGTGATAATAAATATCAGAATGGCATATCGAAAAACGCCCCTTCAGGAGAAGGGGCGGTGAGGATTATTTAATTTCCAGCTCGTTCATGGCAGCGATATTGAAACCACCGTCCACATGAACCACTTCACCGGAGATACCGGCAGAGAGGTCGGAGCACAGGAACGCGGCGGAGTTACCCACGTCCTCGATGGTCACAGTACGGCGAATCGGGGTAACGGCTTCGCAGTGCGCCAGCATTTTACGGAAATCTTTAATGCCGGAGGCGGCCAGCGTACGGATCGGACCGGCGGAGATACCGTTAACGCGCACGCCTTCCGGACCCATAGCGTTCGCCATATAGCGGACGTTTGCTTCCAGAGAAGCTTTTGCCAGACCCATTACGTTGTAGTTCGGGATCGCACGCTCAGCGCCCAGATAAGAGAGCGTCAGCAGCGCTGAACCCGGGTTCAGCATTTCGCGGCAGGCTTTCGCCAGCGCCACAAAGCTGTAGGAGCTGATATCGTGGGCGATTTTAAAGCCTTCGCGGGTTACCGCGTTCACGTAGTCGCCATCCAGCTGATCGCCCGGTGCGAAACCGATGGAGTGAACGAAACCGTCAAACTTCGGCCAGCTTTTCGCCAGATCGGTGAACAGGGCGTCGATGCTCTCATCTTTAGCGACATCACATTCCAGAACGATGCTGGAACCCAGCTGGGCGGCAAACTCTTCAACGCGGCCTTTCAGCTTGTCGTTCTGGTAGGTGAATGCCAGCTCAGCGCCTTCGCGGTGCATAGCCTGTGCGATGCCGTATGCGATGGACAGTTTGCTGGCAACGCCAGTTACCAGAATGCGCTTACCGGAAAGAAAACCCATAGCTCTAATCCTTATATTCATTGTTGTGGCGAGCGCCATCATGTGGGGCGATCGTCGTTAAAACGCGGCGATTCTATCATGAGTCGCCGGATGAGTTAATCCGACCACTGAAACTATTGAATCAGCGGTCTTTTCGCCAGGCATCGGCTGTTAACGCTTCGCCAAAATGCCCGGCTATTAAACGTTTTGTTAAATCATGCAGCGGCGAGGCGAGCACATCGGCAGTGCTGCCGCGCTCAACAACTTCACCCTGGTGCATAACCAAAACCTGATCGCTGATATGTTTCATCATGCCAATGTGCTGGGTGACATAAATATAAGAGATACCCTGTTTTTCCTGTAATTCCAGCATCAGATTAATTAACTGCGAACGCATCGACATATCCAGTGACGCCAGCGCTTCGTCAGCAATAATCACCTTAGGACGCAGGATTAATGCGCGCGCCAGCCCCAGGCGCTGTTTTTGGCCCGGTGCCAGCATATAGGGGTAATAACTGACATGATCCGGCAACAGGCCGACCATACGCAGCGTCTCCAGAATACGCTTCTGGCGGACTTCCGGCTCCAGATCTGTGTTCAGGCGCAACGGGAAATCGAGGATTTGCGACAGGCGCTGGCGCGGGTTCAGCGAGGTGGTCGGATCCTGGAAAATCATGCGAATGTGCTGGCTGCGAAAGGTGTAATCGCCGTAATGCAACGGTTTATCGTCAATCACCAGTTCGCCGGATGAAGGTTCGACCATCCCGGCCAGCATTTTCGCCAGCGTCGATTTACCGGAACCGTTCTCACCAATAATCGCCAGCGTCTGTTTTTCCCGCAGGGTGAAACTCAGCGGTTTCACCGCTTCAACAGTCTGGCGGCGGAACCAGCCGGTACGATAACGGAAGGTTTTGCTCAGATTGCGCACTTCAAGCAAGGTTTCGACCATCTCACTCACTCTCCATATTCAACGGGAAATGGCAGGCGAAGAGATGATTTCTTGCACCGGCTAACCGCGGCGTTTCCACACATTTACGTTGGGCGTAAGGGCAGCGAGGTCCCAGGCGGCAGCCGATCGGCAACTGCTCCAGCAACGGAATAGCGCCAGGCATGGTATTCAGGCGGCTTTTATGCGGCATTGCGCTGCCGAAATCCGGGATCGCGCGAATCAACGCCTGCGTATAGGGGTGATGCGGTGTTGCGATCAACTCTTCACTCGGCGCGGTCTCCACGGTCTGGCCGCAATACATCACATTGATGCGATCGGCCCATTTGCTCAGCATCTGCAAATCATGGCTGATCAACATAATGGTGGTGTTGTTGTTCTGATTGAGCCTGTCGAGCAGGCGAAAAATTTGCGCCTGGGTGGTCGGTTCCATCGCGTTCGTCGGTTCATCGGCAATCAGCAACCGCGGCTGGTTGGCCAGCGCGATAGCAATCATCACTTTCTGGCATTCACCTTCAGTCAGCTCATAAGGAAAGCTGCGCATCGCATCTTTGTGATCTTTAATGCCAACACGATGCAGCAGTTCAATGGCGCGGCGCTTACGCCAGCCAAAACGCTGCCACAAACTGCCTTTCCACGTCCAGCCGGGGATGTTCTGCATCAGCTGTTTGCCCACGCGCTCGGAGGGGTCGAGACAGGATTGCGGTTCCTGGAAAATCATCGATACGTTGTGGCCCAGCAGCTTGCGGCGCTCGCGTGCGGAGAGCCGCAGCAGATCGATATCATCGAAGCGCATACGGTCTGCGGTAACGCGCCAGTTGTCTTTGGTAACGCCACAAATCGCTTTAGCAATCAGGCTCTTGCCAGAGCCAGACTCGCCAACCAGCCCACGAATTTCACCTTCTGCCAGCGTCAGGCTGACGCGATCGACGGCTTTTACCCAATCCTCACCGGTTTTCACTTCGATGGTGAGATTACGAATATCAAGAAGCGGCATTATTCCACCCCCGCTGTGATCGCGCGGCGAATCCCGTCGCCAAGAATATTCACCAGCAACACGCTCACCATAATTGCCGCGCCCGGCAGCATGACCGTCCACGGCGCTACATAAATCAGCTCCAGTGCGTCACCGAGCATCGCTCCCCATTCCGGAGACGGGAGTTGCGCGCCCAGGTCGAGAAAACCGAGTGCGGCGATATCAAGGATCGCCATCGACAGCGCGCGAGTAATTTCTGTCACCATGCCTGCGGTAATGTTTGGCAGCACGGCAAACCACAGAATATTCATGGTGGACGCGCCATCGAGCCGCGCGGCGACCACATACTCTTTTTCCAGCTCGTCATGCACCATGCTGTAAACCGAACGCACCATGCGCGGCAGCAGCGCCAGCCAGACGGCAAACATCGCGTGGGAGAGATGCGGACCTGCGAACGCCACCACAATAATCGCCAGCAGCAGTGTAGGGAGCGACAGCAGGGTATCGAGAATATGGTTCAGCACCGCCGAGCGCAGGCCGTGAGTACAACCGGCGAAAACGCCAAGCGCCAGCCCGCAAAGCGTTGCCGCAAGTGTAACGATAAAGGCACCGCCCACCGTTGGCGCTGCACCGCTCAGCAAACGGCTTAAAACATCGCGCCCCAAATCATCCGTACCAAGGAAAAACGAAACATCGCCATAGCGCGACCATGAGGGGGGCAATAACTGATAACCGAGGAATTGCTGGTCAATGCCGTAAGGGGCAAACCAGTGACCGAAAATACACAGCAGCAGCAATGCGCCGCAGCCATACAGGCCGATCATCGCGGTGGTATCGCCATAAAATTTGCGCCACGCGGTTCGCAGCGCGCCTGGCGGGCGTTTTTCGCTGTAGACGCTATCGTAAGGCATACCATTCCTTATGTTTCAACGGATTAGCCAGTGCGCCGAGGATATCGGACAGCACGTTCACAATAATAACCAGTGAGCCTACCACCATTACACCTGCGGAAATCGCCGCATAATCCTGCTGGCGAATCGCATTAATCAACCAGCGTCCCAGTCCTGGCCAACTGAACACCATTTCGGTGATCATCGCCAGTGTCAGCATGGTCGAAAATTGCAGGCCGAGACGGGGAATAACCGGCGGCAGGGCGTTATGCAAAACATGGCGGCGCAGAATCGTGAGCCGCGAAAGGCCGCGCGTCGCTGCCGCTTTAATATAGTTTTTATCAAATACCTCGATAGTACTGATGCGCATCAGACGAATAACTTCGGTGGTCGGTGCCACCGCCAGCGTTAACACTGGCAACACGACATGTCGTAAGGCGCTGATAATCATCTCTTCGCGCCACGGCGAATCGGAGAGCCAGGCATCAATCAGCGAAAAACCGGTCACGGTTTTGACTTCGTAAAGCAGATCAAAACGACCAGACACCGGCAGCCAGCCTAAATTCAGCGAGAAAAACAGGGTCAGGAGCAGCGCCAGCCAGAACACCGGGATTGAAAAGCCCAGCAGCGCAAAGGCGCTGATCATTTTATCCTGCCACTTGCCGCGCATCACACCCGCCAGCATGCCGACCGGGATACCCACCAATAATGCTGAGCCAAACGCCAGCAGGCACAGCTCCATGGTGGCAGGAAACACCTCTTTAAGCTGTTCTGAAATTAACTGGCCATTAATGCTGGAAACGCCGAAATCCCAGTGCAGCAAACCGTTAAACCAGAATACCCAGGCATTCCACAACGACGCGCCCTGAAGCGGGGCGTGGGGCGTAAAATAGCTCAGGCTAAAGCCAACAAACGTCAGTAAAAAAAGCGTGACCAGCAGCAGTAACAGGCGGCGCAGGGTAAAGATAATCATGGTGGCGAAACCTCTTGTTTTTCCCGCGAAACACCGGCAAAGGAGGCGCTACCAAACGGGCTCAGCACCAGGCCTTTAATGTCATAGCGATACGCCTGCAAACGCAGGGAAGAGGCCAGCGGCAACACCGGCAATTCGCGCGCCAGTATCTGTTGAGCCTCGTCATAATCATCAATACGGGCGGCAAGCTGCTGTGAAGCCAGCGCTTTTTGTAACACCTCGTCGAATTCACGGTTGCACCAGTGCGCGAAGTTCGTCTGCGAGTTGATTGCCGCGCAACTGAGCATCGGGCGGAAGAAACTGTCCGGATCGTTACTGTCTGTTGCCCAGCCGGCAAGGGTTAAATCGTGATTCATATCCATCAGCCGCGCTTCCTGGAAACGGCCTTCCACCGGGACAATAATCACTTTTACACCGACCTGCGCCATATCTGCCTGAATCAGCTCGGCGGTTTTCAACGGGCTTGGGTTCCACGCCTGTGAACTGGTTGGTACCCACAATTGCAGGGTCAGATTTTCCAGCCCCAGCGCTTTCAGGCGTTCGCGGGCCTGCGCCGGATCGTACTCGGTGATCTTCGCTTCGTTATCATAAGCCCAGGAGGCGCGCGGCAATATTGAGGCGGCCGTTTCAGCGGTGCCGTAGTAAATCGACTGCATCAGACGCTGATTATTGATGGCCAGCGCCAGCGCATGGCGCACTTCCGGGTTATTCAGCGGCGGTTTGTTGGTGTTAAACGCCAGGTAGGCAATGTTCATACCCGGGCGCAGTGTAAGTCGTAAACGCGGGTCATCGCGCAAAATCGTTAACTGACTGGCGGCAGGCCAGGCCAGCACATCGCACTCACCGGTTAACAACTTAGACAAACGCCCGGTGCCACCGGAGCCGAGATCGACCACCACTTGCTGCATCAACGGCTCACCACGCCAGAACTTTTCGTGACGTTGTAACCGAATATATTGCCCGGCACGGTATTCATCCAGTCGATAAGGCCCGGTGCCGACCGGTTGTCGATCAAGCAACTCCTGGTGATCGCTTTTCTCTAACTGGGCGGCGTATTCCGCCGACATTACCGAAGCATAGTGTGTCGCCAGATGCCATAAAAAGGAGGCATCCGGTTTTTTCAGGCGGAATTCAACCGTGTGGTTATCCAGCTTGCGAACACTGTCGACAGAATCGGCAAACTGCAAGCTGTCGAAATAGGGGAAGTTACCGCCGTTGACGTTATGCCACGGATGATTGCGCGAGAAAATGCGCTGGAAGGTAAAAACCACATCATCGGCGTTCAGTGCGCGGTGCGGCGTAAACCAGGCTGTTTTTTGGAATGCCACACCGTCGCGCAGGCGAAAGCGGTAAGTCGCGCCGTTATCGAGCACTTCCCAGCTTTCCGCCAGCTCCGGAACCAGCCGGTAGGTATAAGGATCAACATCCAGCAAGCGATCATAAAGCTGCGCTGCCAGCGTATCGACAATCAGGCCGCTGCTGACTTTTTGCGGGTTAAAGGTATCGACCTGGCCATTGACACAATAGACAAAGCCGCTGTCGCGAATATCCGCTTGCTCAGAAAGCGGTGTCGCCGCTTGCACAAAACCTGTCGCCAGGCTTGCGGTCAATAGCAGGGAAGAGAAAACCAGACGCATGATTTTTTCAACGATTTTAAATTCATGTGCAAAGTGTATCGCACTTGCCATGGCTTCGTACAAATGTCTGCTTACGACTGCTGTTATTGTCGGCGATTTCAGCTTATTTGGTGCTTTTTGAGCAGCGCGCGCAGTTGGTGGTAGGTGAGCCCGAGCAACTCCGCCGCGCGTTTTTGGTTAAATTTCGCCTGCTGCAGGCTGGTTTGCAGCAACGCTTTTTCTTGATCGAACTGGAATTGGCGTAAATCCAGCGGCAACGCCGGTAACTCTGCCGCTTCCCGCTCAGTTTGTGGTTGGCTGGTGATGTCACGGTTGAAAGGATCAAGGATGATGTCGTCAAGCGGCGTATCGCTGCTGCCGTGGCGGTAAACCGAGCGCTCCACCACGTTTTTGAGTTCGCGGATATTGCCAGGCCATGAATAGCCCATCAGTACGTCGCGCGCGCGATCGGTAAAACCGGGGAAGAGCGGCAATTTCAGTTCCCGACACATCTGAATCGCAAAATGATCCGCCATCAGCATGATGTCGCTCTGGCGTTGGCGAAGCGGTGGCAGAAGCACAACATCAAAGGCCAGCCGGTCGAGCAAATCCGCGCGAAATGTGCCGTCCTGTACCATTTGCGGTAGATCGGCGTTAGTGGCGCAAACCAGCCGGACATTGACCTGTAACGGCTGGCTTCCGCCGACGCGCTCCAGCTCGCCATATTCAATCACCCGCAGCAACTTTTCCTGCACCAGCATTGGCGCGGTAGCCAGTTCATCAAGAAACAGCGTTCCGCCACCGGCACGTTCAAACCGGCCCGGATGGCGCTTTTGCGCACCAGTGAACGCGCCCGCTTCATGGCCGAAAAGTTCGGTATCAAGCAGGTTTTCATTCAGTGCCGCGCAGTTAAGCGAAATGAACGGTCCTTGCCAGCGCGAAGAGAGAAAGTGCAAACGGTTTGCGATCAGCTCCTTACCCGTACCACGTTCACCAATGATCAGCACCGGCTTATCGATTGGCGCGAGGCGCGAAACCTGTTCCAGCACTTCAATAAAGCTGTTGGCCTCGCCGAGCAAGTTATCCTTTTGTTCCGACATGATGAAATTCGCCACTAGTTAGTGATATTAACTACTCTAGACTAAGTTATCGTTGCGGTAAAACTATTCATCTGCTTTATATTCAATAAGATAAAAAGTTGGCACGGTGTTTGTAATAGTCCAGCAGCAGGGCTGAGCCCGATTACAGAAATCAAGAGGAACAGATTATGGGTATTTTTTCTCGTTTTGCCGACATCGTGAACGCCAACATCAATTCACTGCTGGAAAAAGCCGAAGATCCGCAAAAGCTGGTACGTCTGATGATCCAGGAGATGGAAGATACGCTGGTGGAGGTTCGTTCGACTTCAGCGCGTGCGCTGGCGGAGAAAAAACAGCTGACGCGTCGCATTGAGCAAGCGAGTGCGCAGCAGGCCGAGTGGCAGGAGAAAGCCGAGCTGGCGCTGCGTAAAGATAAAGACGATCTGGCGCGTGCCGCGCTGATTGAAAAGCAAAAACTGACAGCGCTGATTGAAACGCTTGAGCAGGAAGTGACCCTGGTAGATGAAAGCCTGACGCGGATGAAAAAAGAGATCGGCGAGCTGGAAAATAAACTCAGCGAAACCCGCGCCCGCCAGCAGGCATTAACGTTACGCCACCAGGCGGCCAGCTCATCGCGCGATGTCCGTCGTCAGCTCGACAGCGGCAAACTGGATGAAGCGATGGCGCGCTTTGAATCGTTCGAGCGTCGTATCGACCAGATGGAAGCTGAAGCGGAAAGCCATGGCTTTGGTAAGCAAAAATCGCTGGATCAGCAATTTGCAGAACTGCGTGCCGATGACGAAATCAGCGAGCAACTGGCGCAGTTGAAAGCCAAAATGAAACAAGACAACGAATAATAATAACGGCGGCATCAGAAGATGCCGCTCCTCATCCGCTGTAAGGAGTACACATGAGCACGCTGTTTCTGGCTATACCCCTGACCCTTTTCATTCTGTTTGTGTTGCCAGTCTGGTTATGGCTGCATTACAACAATCGCACTTCACGCGGCGAGCTTAACCAGAACGAGCAGCAGCGCTTACTTCAGCTTTCCGAAGAGGCCGCGAGAATGCGTGAACGTATTCAGGCGCTGGAAGATATTCTTGATGCTGAGCACCCGAACTGGAGAGACCGCTAATGGCAACCCTCGATCTTAATAAAAAGTTATGGCGCATCCCGCAGCGCGGAAAAATCGGTGGTGTCTGCGCGGGCATCGCGCAGTATCTGGATATTCGCGTCAAAGTCGTGCGTATTCTCGCCATTCTGGCGATGTTTTTCGGGCTGTTTTTCTTTGTTGTGGCGGCGTATATCGTGCTGTTTTTTGTGCTTGATCCGCTGCCGGACAATTATGCCGAGAGCGAAAAGGTACCGAGCAGCAGCGAATTACTGGATGCGGTAGACGCACAACTTGCCGCGGGAGAAACCCGTTTGCGCCAGATGGAGCGTTATGTCACGTCAGACACGTTCTCGCTGCGCAGCCGTTTCCGTCAGTTATAGGAGCAAAATATGAATCAACGCTGGCAACAGGTTCACCGTAACGTCAAACCCGGTTTGCAGATTGTCGGTAAGCTGGCGTTGCTGACTGCGCTGCGCTATGGCCCGGCAGGTGTCGCGGGTTGGGCGGTGAAATCCGTCGCCCGACGCCCGGTTAAGCTGCTACTGGCGTTCGCGCTGGAGCCGCTGTTGAAGCGCGCCGCGAATAAATTTTCTCGCCGCTTCATGTCGCAAAACGAGATAAAATAAGGAATTACGGCTGAAGCTCTAAGGCGAAACACAATGGCGATGGATCGATTTCGTAACGAATTGAATGCGCTGGTTAACCGCGGAATGGACAGGCATTTGCGACTGGCGGTAACCGGCCTGAGCCGCAGTGGCAAAACCGCATTTATTACCGCACTGGTTAATCAATTACTGAACATTCACGCAGGTTCACGTCTGCCGCTGCTAAGCGCCGTGCGCGAAGAGCGGCTGCTCGGCGTAAAACGCGTGCCGCAGCGTGATTTTGGTATTCCCCGTTTCACCTACGATGAAGGGCTGGCGCAGTTATATGGATCGCCGCCGGTCTGGCCGACGCCGACGCGCGGCGTCAGTGAAATCCGCCTTGCGCTACGTTTTCGCTCTAACGATTCGCTGCTGCGCCATTTCAAAGAGACTTCCACGCTCTATCTGGAAATTGTCGACTATCCCGGCGAATGGCTGCTGGATTTACCGATGCTGGCGCAGGATTACCTGAGCTGGTCGCGGCAAATGACCGGCTTGTTGCAGGGACAGAGGCTGGCATGGTCGGAAAAATGGCAGAAATTGTGCGCGGATCTCGATCCGCTGGCCCCGGCAGACGAAAACCGGCTGGCAGAAATCGCTGCGGCATGGACGGACTATTTGCATCAGTGCAAACGAGAAGGCCTGCACTTTATTCAACCCGGCCGTTTTGTCCTGCCCGGCGATATGGCTGGCGCGCCTGCGCTACAATTCTTCCCGTGGCCGGACGTTGACGGTACCGGGGAAGCGAAACTCGCACAGGCGGGTAAACAGACCAACGCCGGGATGCTGCGCGAACGTTACAACTATTATTGCGAGCAGGTCGTCAAAGGTTTCTATAAACACCATTTCCTCAAGTTTGATCGCCAGATTGTGCTGGTCGATTGCCTTCAGCCGCTGAACAACGGGCCGCAGGCCTTTAATGATATGCGGCTTGCGCTCACGCAACTGATGCAAAGTTTCCACTACGGCCAGCGCACGCTGTTTCGCCGCCTCTTTGCGCCGGTTATCGACAAACTCTTATTTGCTGCCACCAAAGCCGATCATATTACGGTCGATCAGCACGCCAATATGGTGTCGCTGCTGCAGCAGTTGATCCAGGACGCCTGGCAAAATGCGGCGTTTGAAGGCATCAGTATGGATTGTCTGGGGCTGGCTTCTGTGCAGGCGACGCAAAGCGGCATTATTGATGTGAATGGCGAGAAGATCCCGGCGCTGCGAGGGCATCGTTTGAGTGATGGCGCGCCGTTAACTTTCTATCCGGGTGAAGTGCCCGCACGATTGCCGGGGCAGGCGTTCTGGGACAAGCAAGGATTTAACTTTGAGGCGTTTCGCCCGCCGGTGGTGGATGTCGATACACCGCTACCGCATATTCGCCTGGATGCGGCGCTGGAGTTTTTGATTGGAGATAAATTGCGATGACCGAGCCGCTAAAACCGAGAATCGATTTCGCAGGCCCGCTGGAAGCGGAAAACAGCGTGCAGTTTAAGCGCGCGCAAACCTTTAACGATAAGCAAGCGGAAAACTTTGCTCCCACTTTGGTTGATGAACTACCGGAAGAGGGGCAGGCTGAAGCGGTGGTTGAGGCCGCGCTGCAGCCAAAACGGAGCCTGTGGCGCAAAATGGTTACCGCCGGGTTGACGCTGTTTGGCGTAAGCGTGGTGGGTCAGGGCGTGCAGTGGGCCATGAACGCCTGGCAAACGCAGGACTGGGTTGCACTGGGCGGCTGCGCCGCCGGCGCGCTGATCGTTGGCGCCGGTGTCGGTTCGGTTGCCAGCGAGTGGCGACGGCTTTGGCGTTTGCGCCAGCGCGCGCAAGAACGCGATGAAGCGCGTGATTTGTTGCACAGCCATGCGACCGGAAAAGGGCGGGCGTTTTGCGAAAAACTGGCGCAGCAGGCAGGCATTGATCAGTCACATCCGGCGCTACAGCGCTGGTATGCGGCAATCCACGAAACACATAACGATCGTGAAATTGTCAGTCTGTATGCGCATCTGGTTCAGCCCGTGCTGGATACGCAGGCACGGCGTGAAATCAGCCGCTCGGCGGCGGAATCCGCGCTGATGATAGCCGTCAGCCCGCTGGCGATGGTCGATATGGCTTTTATCGCCTGGCGCAATCTGCGACTTATCAACCGTATCGCCACGCTGTACGGCATCGAACTCGGCTACTACAGCCGCCTGCGTTTGTTCCGCCTGGTGCTGCTGAATATCGCCTTCGCGGGCGCCAGCGAACTGGTGCGTGAAATTGGCATGGACTGGGTATCGCAGGATTTGGCGGCCCGGCTTTCGGCACGTGCTGCGCAGGGGATTGGTGCCGGGTTGTTGACGGCGCGCCTGGGTATTAAAGCGATGGAACTGTGCCGTCCGCTGCCGTGGCTTGATGACGATAAACCGCGCCTTGGCGATTTCCGCCGACAGTTGATTAGCCAGCTAAAAGAGACGCTTCAGAAACGACCCGCCGACTAAAAAAGCGGCGCTGCGCGTTTACCTTTACGCCGCAGTGCCGCTTTTCTCCGCAAACTGTCAATAATTGTTGACAGATAGCTTCCTGCAAACCGCGAAGTGGCTTATCATCCTTTCATTACGTGAATGAATAAGGGCGAATTCCCATGCGTCTTGAAGTTTTTTGTGAAGACCGGCTTGGTCTGACTCGCGAATTACTGGATTTACTGGTGCTGCGCGGTATCGACTTGCGCGGGATAGAAATTGACCCTGTCGGGCGGATCTACCTAAATTTCGCCGCGCTCGAATTTACCACCTTCAGCAGCCTGATGGCTGAAATTCGCCGTATTCCCGGCGTGACGGATGTGCGTACCGTGCTGTGGATGCCATCCGAACGCGAACACCGCGCGATGAGCGCGCTGCTTGAGGCGTTGCCGGAGCCGGTATTGTCGCTGGATATGAAAAGCAAAGTGGAACTGGCGAACCCGGCCAGTTGCCAGCTTTTCGCTCTGGATGCCGACAAACTCCGCAACCACAACGCGGTACAGCTGATTGCAGGGTTTAATTTTCAGCGCTGGCTCGACAGTAACCCGCAGAATTCGCATAACGAGCATGTCGTTATCGCCGGGCAAAATTTCCTGATGGAGATAACGCCGGTACACCTTGAAGGCGAAACCGGCGAACCGGTGTTGACCGGTGCGGTGGTGATGCTGCGTTCGACCATTCGTATGGGCCGCCAGTTACAAAACCTGAGCCAACAGGATGTTAGCGCCTTCAGTCAGATCGTCGCCGTGAGCCCGAAAATGCGTCAGGTGGTGGAACAGGCGCGGAAACTGGCGATGCTCACCGCGCCCCTGCTGATCACTGGCGATACCGGCACTGGTAAAGATTTGCTGGCGCATGCCTGCCATCTTGCCAGCCCGCGCGCGGCAAAACCTTACCTCGCGCTGAACTGCGCGTCGATTCCGGAAGAGTCCGTTGAAAGCGAGTTGTTTGGCCACGCGCCGGAAGGAAAAAAGGGCTTTTTCGAGCAGGCGAATGGCGGCTCGGTGCTGCTTGATGAGATTGGCGAAATGTCACCGCGTATGCAGGTAAAACTGCTGCGGTTTCTCAATGACGGCACGTTCCGCCGTGTGGGTG
Organism: Kosakonia pseudosacchari; assembly: GCF_015167415.1. Taxonomy (NCBI): domain Bacteria; kingdom Pseudomonadati; phylum Pseudomonadota; class Gammaproteobacteria; order Enterobacterales; family Enterobacteriaceae; genus Kosakonia; species Kosakonia pseudosacchari. The sequence continues at coordinate 2,569,542 of NZ_CP063425.1, read as the reverse complement.
AAGATCATGAAGTGCATGTGGATGTGCGCGTGATCTGCGCAACACAGCGTAACCTTGTGGAGCTGGTGCAAAAGGGATTGTTCCGTGAAGATCTCTACTACCGCCTGAATGTGCTGACGCTGAACTTACCGCCGCTGCGCGATCGTCCGCAGGATATCATGCCGCTAACTGAGCTTTTTGTCGCCCGTTTTGCCGATGAGCAGGGCGTTCCCCGGCCCAAACTGTCGCAGGATGTGCATCAATTGCTTAACCGCTATGGCTGGCCGGGCAATGTGCGTCAGTTGAAAAACGCTATTTACCGTGCGCTAACGCAACTGGAAGGCTACGAGTTGCGCGCTCAGGACATTCAGCTGCCGGATTATGACGCCGCCACGGTGCCGGTGGGCGAAGATGCTATGGAGGGATCGCTGGATGAGATCACCAGCCGTTTCGAGCGTTCGGTGCTGATCCAGCTTTATCGCAACTATCCAAGCACGCGTAAGCTGGCGAAGCGGCTCGGCGTTTCGCACACTGCGATTGCCAATAAGTTGCGGGAATATGGTTTGAGCCAGAAGAAGGGCGACGAGTAAAAAAGAAAAAGCCTCCATTGCGGAGGCTTTTTTGTGGGCGTCAGGTTAATTAACCTTTCAGCACATCCAGCGCGGCGGTGTAGTCCGGCTCGTTGGTGATCTCATTGACCAGCTGGCTGAAAACAACAGTATCGTTTTCGTCAATCACCACCACAGCTCGCGCCGCGAGGCCTTTCAGTGCGCCATCAGAGATGCCAACACCATAATTTTCGAGGAAGTCAGCACTGCGCAGCGTCGAAAGCGTAATGACATTGCTCAGACCTTCAGCACCGCAAAAACGGGACTGGGCAAACGGCAGGTCAGCAGAAATGCACAGCACCACGGTGTTGTTCATCTCCGTGGCTAACTGGTTAAATTTACGCACAGAAGCCGCGCAAACGCCGGTATCGATGCTTGGGAAAATGTTCAGCACTTTACGTTTGCCAGCGAACTGGCTCAGAGTGACGTCAGACAGATCTTTAGCCACGAGCGTAAACGGCCTGGCTTTTGCGCCAGCCTGCGGGATAGCGCCTGCAACGGGAACCGGGTTGCCCTGAAAATGAACGAGTTGTGACATAATATCTTCCTGTTTACATATAGTTAACGTCAGCGCTAGTTTATGCCATCCGCGAAGAGCTCGGCAAACCAATTTTCATATCTATACTGGTTTAGACCTGCGGCAGAGGAGTGAGGAATGAGAACCGTCAAAGTGTATGAGGAAACCTGGCCGCTGCATACGCCATTTGTGATTTCGCGCGGTGCGCGCAACGAAGCGCGCGTGGTGGTGGTCGAGCTGGAAGAGGATGGTGTAAAAGCCGCCGGGGAATGTACGCCGTACCCGCGTTATGGTGAAAGCGAGGCCTCTGTCGTGGCGCAAATTATGACGATTGTGCCACAACTGGAAAACCACCTGACGCGCGAAGCGCTGCAAACACTCCTGCCGCCGGGCGCTGCGCGAAACGCTGTTGACTGCGCCTTGTGGGATCTGCAGGCGCGCAAAGCGGCTATCACGCTGGCTCAGTCCGCTGGCGTCAGTTTGCCGGAAACCATTGTCACCGCACAAACGGTGGTGATTGGCACACCGGAACAAATGGCGGCCAGCGCCGCCGCACTCAGTGAAAAGGGTGCGCAACTACTGAAAATTAAGCTGGATGACCATTTGATCAGCGAAAGGCTGGTGGCAATTCGCGCTGCCGCGCCCGAAGCGACATTAATTGTCGATGCCAATGAGGCCTGGTACAGTGAAGGACTTGCCGCGCGTTGCCAGCTGCTGGCGGATCTCGGTGTTGCTATGCTGGAACAGCCGCTGCCGGCCGGTGAGGACGATGCACTGGCAAATTTCATTCATCCCTTGCCGATTTGCGCGGATGAAAGCTGCCATACCCGCGAAAGCCTGGCTCACCTGCATGGGCGCTATGAAATGGTGAATATCAAGCTGGATAAAACTGGCGGATTAACCGAAGCGCTGGCGCTGGCGCATGAAGCATCTCAACAAGGATTCTCGCTAATGCTTGGCTGCATGATCTGTACGTCGCGCGCCATCGCGGCGGCGCTGCCGCTTGCCAGCCAGGTGCGTTTCGCCGATCTTGATGGCCCAACCTGGCTGGCGGTGGATGTTGAACCGGCGCTGCATTTCAGCACCGGTATGCTTCACCTTTGAGGATCCCAGTGCAGTAGCGCAGTCATGGCTGCAAGGTATTTCTCGCTGGCTTCATCAGAGGAGATGGGCGGGAATTCAACGGTGATACAGTGCAAATTGATATCTGCACACCAACTGCCAAACGAGCCCGGCGTTTCGTAGCCAACGCTGGTGACCAGCGGCAGGGAAAATCCATCCGCGAGCCATTTCCCCAGCGCGCTTTGGCGGGGATCCTCCACGCAGGCCAGCGGATCGTGGAATGTTACGACCCACGCCGGATGAATACGATGGATAAGCTGGCAGAGCGCCTGCGTTTCCGGTTCTGAACCGGGCGTATCGCCTGTCAGCAGTACGACATCACGATCTTCCGCCGCACTGTTCCAGCGATACACCGTTTCACCGGGTTTCCAGTTGGCCGCCGGGAAATTACGGTTGAGATCAACCCCGTTGGCATTTGCACGCAGACCAAGCTGGCAACCATCCGGGTTGACCGCCAGCACCACGTGATGGTGACGTAAATCCGCGTTGAGTGTACGCAACGCGCAGGAGAGCGTCACCACGGAAGAATTCTCGTCACCGTGCGTTCCGGCGATGATGAGCCCGCTTTCACGCGTGGCCACGGGCGCGGGAAACCAGATGAGCGGCGCGCCTAACCGTGAGCGACCAAACTCTTCACTGCCGGGGGCAAATGCGCCTCGTTGAGCACGCGGACGTGTGGCTGGCATAGGCTTCCTTTTATTGTCGTTTATTTACAGCAAGTGTTGAGTATAAAGCGATGCGACGCAAATCATGCCATGAGGGCGAATTTGGCGTCCAGCCTCAATTTTCCGCTGTCCGCCGTTTGCATTCTCTCAAGTTAAAACAAATAATTACCTCATCTTTTGCCGGGAAGTTATACCAATGAGGGGAATCCCATGAAGCATCGAATTTCAACGCTGAGCTGCGCGCTCTGGCTGTGCGGTTTTTCTGCAAGTGCACTGGCAGCCGATGTGCCGCCGGGTACCCAACTGGCCGAGAAACAGGAAGTCGTTCGCCATATTAAAGATGAACCCGCGACGTTAGATCCGGCGAAAGCCGTTGGTTTGCCGGAAATTCAGGTCATTCGCGATCTTTTTGAAGGGCTGGTGAATCAGAATGAGAAGGGCGAGATAGTGCCGGGCGTTGCCAGTAAATGGCAAAGCAGCGATAACCGCACCTGGGTATTTACCTTGCGGGATGATGCGCGCTGGTCAGATGGTTCCCCGGTAACGGCAGAGGATTTTGTCTATAGCTGGCAGCGGCTGGTTGATCCGAAAACCACTTCACCGTTTGCCAGTTTTGCTGCGCTGGCGGGCATTGCGAATGCGAAAAGCATTACGGAGGGTAAAGAGGCGGTGGATAAACTCGGCGTTAGCGCCGTTGATGCGCGCACGCTGCGGGTGCAACTGGAGCGACCTGTGCCGTGGTTCCCAAGCCTGGCCGCAAGTTTTGCCTTTTATCCGGTGCAAAAAGCCAATGTGCAAAGCGGTGCTGAGTGGACGCGCCCCGGCAACCTGGTAGGCAATGGCGCTTATGTGCTTGCCGATCGCGTGGTGAACGAAAAGCTGGTGCTCGAACGTAACAAGCATTACTGGGACGATGCGAAAACGGTTATCCAGCAGGTCACGTTTGTACCGATCAACCAGGAGTCTGCAGCCACCAAACGTTACCTGGCCAACGGTATCGACATTACGGAATCTTTCCCGAAAAACCTCTATCAAAAGTTGCTCAAAGATATCCCCGGACAGGTCTATACGCCGCCGCAGCTTGGTACTTATTACTACGCGTTTAACACCCAGAAAGGGCCGACTGCCGATGCGCGTGTGCGCCTTGCGTTGAGCATGACGATTGATCGGCGGGTGATCGCGCAGAAAGTGCTGGGAACCGGTGAAAAACCGGCCTGGCGTTTCACGCCGGATGTTACCGCCGGGTTTACGCCGCAGCCCTCGCAGTTTGAACAGATGAGCCAGGCCGAGTTGAATGCGCAGGCAAAAACGCTATTGCAGGCGGCAGGCTACGGCCCGCAGCGTCCGTTGAAACTGACGTTGCTGTATAACTCTTCAGAAAACCACCAGAAAATCGCTATCGCGGTAGCATCAATGTGGAAAAAGAGCCTCGGCGCGGACGTAAAATTGCAGAATCAGGAGTGGAAAACCTATATCGACAGCCGGAACAGCGGCAACTTTGATGTTATCCGCGCCTCTTGGGTCGGGGATTACAATGAACCTTCAACCTTCCTGTCGGTGCTGAATTCGACCAGCAGCGGCAACATTCCGCGTTTCAACGATGCGGCGTACGACAAAGTGCTTTCGCAAGCGGCGCTGGAAACCAACGCTAAAGCGCGCAACGCTGATTATAACGAGGCCGAGCATATTTTGGCGGAAAAAGCGCCAATCGCGCCGATTTATCAGTACACCAACGGACGTTTGATTAAACCGTGGCTGAAAGGTTACCCGATCAATAACCCCGAAGATGTGGCCTATAGCCGTACGCTTTATATTCTGAAGCACTGATAAAAAAATCCCCTTACGTCACGGGAAGTAAGGGGAAACTCATTGATTACGGAATGGTTCCTGTCTGAGCAGGAGTGGTGAAATTTTACTTAGGGAATGTGAAGGGACAATGGAGGAAATAAGGAGACGCATTTTTACCCTTTTCCCCGACTTTTCAATAAAAAAGCCGCTTTGTTGAGCAGACGAAAATAGGGGAAGTAAGGTAAGCAGAATCTCAAGTTATTTGCGCAACCGTTCGTTATCGGGAAAGTTAATTTTATCCTTTACGGGTGCAAACCTTTTTAAAGTGGAGGAGGGTGAAAATTATCTTCCCCCGCGAAATGCCGCCTTTTTACGATTTTGGTCAAAAAACAGACAGCCCGGTGTGCTATAGTGGTCAGGTTTTCACCACGAAAGAGGATGCTATGGAGACTGAATTAGACCCAACCCAACTGGCAATTGAATATCTGCGTCGCGACAAAACCACGCTGACACCGGCGGAATACTTAAAAAAACTCAAACAATTGCGCCTGGAGTTTGCGGATTTGCTGACGCTTTCGCATAGCGAGCTGAAAGAAGAGATTGATTTTGCCTGGCGTCTGGGTATTCACTAACTCAGCAACATCACTGCAATGCGCCCGTCAGACGGGCGCTTTTTTTTGCTTGTTATCATGCGGCCAGCACCCGGTTTCGCCCGTTATTTTTCGCCAGATATAAGGCTTCATCCACGCGTTTAAAGAGCGCATCCATGCTCTCATCCGGCAGATGGTGTGCCACACCAATACTCACCGTAAAGCCAGGTAGATCGGCTATGTTGATACTGGCGACGGCCAGACGTACCCGTTCCGCTACGTTTAGCGCCATATCCGTGGTGGTATGCGGCAAGAGTAACAGGAACTCTTCGCCACCCCAGCGGAAAACATAATCGCCTGAACGGCAGTTCGCCTCAAGCATTCGCGCCAGTTCAACCAGCACCTGATCCCCTTTCTGATGACCAAACTGATCATTGATGCCTTTGAAATGATCGGCGTCGACTAACAGTAAACTGAAATCAAGCCCCGTCGGCAGAATGTGTTCCGTCAGATGATAAAACTGGCGGCGGTTGAGCAGGCCGGTGAGCGCATCGCGATGCGCGGCGTATTCCAGTTCCTGCTCAAGCCGTTTTTGTTCGGTAATATCGTGAATAATGCACAGCATTAAACGCTTGCCATAAATCTCAACCGGCCCGGCGTAAGTTTGCACATGCCGGGTGGAACCATCAGCGAGTTGATGAATGAAATTCAACGGCTTATGCCCGCCAGGCAGGTGTGAAATCTCCTGCATTACCGGTAATACGCTGCGCCCAAGCGTATTGATCTCCCAGGTGTGTTTCTGGCACATCTCTTCGTGGTCATAACCATAAAAACGCAGCGCCGCAAGGTTGGCATCGACAATCAACCCATCACGGATGGGGTCGATAAGCAGCATGGGCGCGGATGTTGTATAAAAGAAGCGGGCGTAAAAACCTTGCTTGTGCGGGCGATACGTTGGCGAGTGATGCGCTTTTAACGCCGCCGCAGCAGCACCTGACACGCCTTCAAACAGCAGCACTTCACCGGCTTTTTCTAGCGTACGCAACACGACACGGCAACTGATGGTGGTCTCTTCTCCATCCGGACAAACACTCCAGATTTCGACCACATCTTCATGATTTTGCAAGCTGGGCAGGTACATGGCCAGGCTGAGTTGCGCATAAGCAGAGTATTTTCCGTTTCGCATCTCAGTGAGTGAGCGTCCTGCCGCGATTTTCAGCGCTTGCGCATTCGCGAACAGTAACGCTTCTGTGTCAGGAGCAACCACCCAAACCGGGGTGGAGAGCACATTCAACGCATCCAGGTGATGTTTAAGCATGGCGACTCCCCCTTAATCACGTCTGTTGCAACGCGGTCACAAATGACACATCAGCGGCAATTTAATGACTTTCTTGCAACATACCTGAAAATTAGGGGGTTATGCGGGCTTTTTTTGTGACGAATCTGAACATTCCAGCGATAAAGTGAATCTTTTTTGCTGAAGCAGCACTGCCACTTTCTCGGCCGGTAAAGGACGGGCAAAAAGAAACCCTTGCAGATAAGCACAGCCCATATTGGTCAGTAACGCCTGCTGTTCGGCCGTTTCGATACCTTCCGCCACAACATGCATGTTCATCGAGTGTGCAATATCAATGATCGTTGAAACAATTTTAACGTTGCGGCTGTTATCGCGAATATCCTTCACAAAACTTCTGTCGATTTTAAGCTCTGTTGCCGGTAACCGTTTCAGCATCAGCATATTGGAGTAACCGGTGCCAAAGTCATCAATGGCGACCGTGATACCCATTTGGGCGAACTGGTTAAGCAGTTGCACGCTACGCTCAATGTTTTTCAGCGCGGTGTTCTCCGTGATTTCAAGCGTCAACTGCATGGGATCGATATGGTAGCGGTGCAGTGAATCGGTGATTTGGTCGTATATATCGTGCTGTTCAAACTGGCTGGGGGAAAGGTTGATAGCAAGCGTCAGATGTTTAAACCCTTGGTTGTTCCAGAGATGCAGTTGTCTGCATGCGGCATCAATCACCCAGCGCCCGACGGAGATGATTAACCCTGTTTTTTCCAGCATCGGTAAAAACGTTGCGGGTAGCAAAACACCTCGTGTCGGGTGACGCCAGCGCAGCAATGCTTCGAAACCTGCCAGGGCGTGCTCCGGTGCGTGGTACTGCGGTTGGTACCAGAGTTCAAATTGATCGCGTGACAACGCCTGCGATAAATCTTGCAAAAACAGCGGGTCGTCGACGTTTTTTTGCGCCATGTCAGCATGAAAAACGGCCCAGCTGTTACGGCCTTCCTGTTTTACGCTATACATTGCCGTGTCGGCTTTCAGTTTCAGCTCGTGCGCCGTATCGCCATGCTGCGGGTAGTAACTGATCCCGGCGCTGAGTGAAACATTAATGACATGGTTCAGCTCACAAAAAGGCTGTTGAATGGTGGCAACCAGATGTTTTACCAGCGTCTCAACCTCGCCTTCGTGAGTATCCGGCACCAGCAGCGTAAATTCATCGCCGCCCAGGCGCGCCAGCGACATTTTATCGCTGATACAGGCGGATAATCGCCCGGCAACCGCCACCAGCAACTGGTCGCCAATGTGGTGTCCCCAGGCATCATTAACCAGTTTAAAGCGATCTAAATCCATATAAATCAGTGCGAAAGTGCGGCGTGTCTCCGATGCCTTACTAAGGCAAGCATCAAGAAGATTGTCGAGCTGGGAGCGGTTTGCCAGCCCGGTTAGCGGGTCATAATAGGCTTGTTTTTCGAGTTGCTGGTTAAGCTGGCGCAGGCTGTCCGTCAAACGCGATGTCCGCAATTGGGAGTCAATCATCGAAATAAACAGCATGATGCCGAAAATCACCAGCGTCGTCGTGGCTACCCATAATGAAAGCCCCAACTCGCCGACGTCATGACTCATCAGCGTCGTTGCATGACCGCGGATCACAATGCCTGTGCCATCGCTACTGAATGTGGCGGCACTCATGGCGGTGTAATGCATGGCACTGATAGAACCCCCCATCACCAGTGCAGCAAAGACCCGATTAATAAAGACGCCATGGGTATTTTGCCGCAGGCTAAAGGCCAGCCAAAGGGCAGCCCAGGCACTGAGAAAGGCAATTGCTACCGAAAGGGCAATCAGCGCAACGTTCCAGTAAATCGTGATGAAGCTCATCATCGACGCCATACCCAGATAATGCATGGATACAACGCCGGTACCGAGCAGCACGGAAGCGAACAACAGACGATTTTTCGGCAGTGTTTTGCCCGCCACGGCAATATTGATAGCAAGGATGGATGTCACCATCGCGATAATAAATGAGAGCAGGGTCAGTTCTAAGTCGTAATGCATCATCACCGGCATTTTCATCGCCAGCATGCCGACATAATGCATCGACCAGATGCCGATACCCAGGGTGGCGCCACCCGAAAAACGCCAGAATATTGCGCTGCGCGGTTCAGACGTCGCCACTTTGCCTGCGCTATCCAGTGCGACAAATGAAGCAATGAAAGCGACAAGAAAAGAGATGCCAATCAAAATGGGGTCCCACGAAACATAGAGCATCATGCAATCCACACAGGCAAAAAAGATGATATGTAATCCTGGCACTAATTTTAGCAGCTAACCTAATGAATTTAATGGCTACGCTAATTTTATTATTGCAGGGGCGAATAAACTAATAATAACTCTTCTTTTATTTATCGGTTGGGATGGCAATAACTTAAATAAAGTGAATGATTTAACATATGATAAAATTATCTTAGTTCTGGAATGTTATTTTCAGTAGTAAGGAATGCATCATTTCTTATATGATATATGTTAACAGGCGATTCTGCTTTTTCCGTTTGTTGTTATATCAGTATCTGCTGATTAGCATATAAACTTCGCATTTAAATCAACTTAAGTGAAATTGAAATTATTTAAAGGTAAACATTATTTGGCAGCAATTTCGCCGTGAAAAAGTACATCCCGAATGCTATAAGGATCTTACCGTCCCCGGTGTTCAGGTGGGTTTCCCTATGTTAAGAAATATTAGTGTAAGAACATTTATTATTTTATATCTTCTGGTCTCTTTTATTATCCTCGATGTATTAGTGATCGTTGTCTCAAAAAATATCGCTTTATTTGCCATGACAAGTGTTGTTTCTCTCACATCAATGACGCTGCTCTGGTTTTATATGACACAATATTTGGTGACGCCGATAAACACAGTTAAAAAAAGCATAGAAGAAGTCACATCGGGAAACCTTTCTATCGTTATTCCTGAGTTTGGTAATAATTGCGCGGGTCGGTTAATTCCGGGCATTAACAGCCTTTCTGCCAGTATCGCGAGCCTGGTGAAAGAAATTCGCGCCTCTTCTGATACCGCGCTGGAGCTATCGGCGCAACTGGCCTTACGCAGCGCCGATCTGTCCGTTAAAACGGAAGAGCAATCTGCTGCGCTGGTGCAAACGGCGTCCAGCATGGAGCAGATGGCTTCCAGCACGAAAAACAATGCCGACAATACCCGCCTCGCAAGTACCCGGGCGAAAGACGCCACAACCTGCGCGCAAAAAGGGGGCGGTCTAATGGGGCAGGTGGCGAAAAATATGCAATCGATAACCGAGTGTGCCGGTCAGATGACCGAAATTATCTCCATCATTGATGGTATTGCTTTCCAGACAAATATTCTGGCACTGAATGCGGCAGTCGAAGCGGCGCGCGCCGGGGATCATGGCAAAGGTTTTTCCGTCGTGGCGGGCGAAGTGCGCAGTCTGGCGCATCGCAGTGCAGAGGCGGCGAAAAACATAAAATCACTGATTGCTGTCACCACGGATAACGTCAATCAGGGCGCGACCGTCGTCAGTGAAGCCGAGCAAAATATGCACGAGATTGTTTCGGGTGCGAGTGTGGTGAGTAAATTAATGGATGAAATCGCCGTCACGACGCTGCAGCAGGAAAAGGGGATCTCGCAGATCACGCTTGCGCTGGCAGAGCTGGAAAAAGTGACGCAAAGCAACGTCACCATGGTGGATGAACTGGCAGGATCGTCGGATGTTTTACAACACCAGGTGGAAGGCTTGCTGCAACGGATTGGCAAATTCCGCCTGGCAGCCGTAAAAGCGCAGGATGAGGCATTGCCAGCAAAAGTTTCCCCTGTGCGTGTCAATGCTCCGCTGCTGGGGAAGCAGGAAAATTACTGGCACTCGTTCTGATTCTGATAATTGACGCAAAAGGCCCGGAAATCCGGGCCTTATTTTTTGCATTGTTTGTTAATTTGTTAATAAATTCAGCGTGATGATTGCTTAACGTTGCCATATGGCTAGACTTGCCAAAACACCATGCGGATTGTGGAGGTCCTGTGGAAGCAATTAAAGGAACTGATGTGAACGTTCCGGATGCGGTATTTGCCTGGCTGTTAGACGGTAAAGGCGGTGTGAAACCGCTGGAAGATAACGACGTTATTACCGCAAGCACCCCGTGTTGGGTGCATCTGAATTATACCAACCCGGAGAGCGCCCAGTGGCTGGAAACCACGCCAGTGTTGCCGAACAGCGCGCGCACGGCGCTTTCCGGGGAGAGCACGCGCCCCCGGGTAAGCCGCATGGGCGAGGGGACGTTAATTACCTTGCGCTGCATTAATGGCAGCACGGACGAGCGGCCCGATCAACTGGTGGCGGTACGCGTTTATATGGACGAGCGCATGATTGTCTCAACACGCCAGCGCAAGGTGCTGGCGCTGGACGATGTGGTCAGCGATCTGGAGGAGGGAACCGGTCCGGCGGATTGTGGCGGCTGGCTGGTGGATGTGTGCGATGCGCTGACCGATCACGCCAGCGAGTTTATCGAATCGCTGCACGACCGGATTATCGACCTTGAAGATAATCTGCTCGATCAGCAAATTCCGCCGCGCGGCATCCTGGCGCTGCTGCGTAAACAGTTGATTGTGATGCGCCGTTATATGGCGCCGCAACGGGATGTTTTTGCCCGGCTGGCCAGCGAGCGCTTACCGTGGATGAGTGATGATCAGCGCCGACGTATGCAGGATATTGCCGATCGCCTTGGTCGTGGGCTCGATGAGATTGATGCCTGTATCGCCCGTACCGGCGTGATGACAGATGAAATCACCCAGGTGATGCAGGAGTCGCTGGCGCGGCGAACTTATACGATGTCTTTGATGGCAATGGTGTTTCTGCCGAGCACGTTTTTAACCGGGTTGTTCGGCGTCAACCTTGGCGGTATTCCCGGTGGCGGTTGGCATTTTGGCTTTGCGCTGTTTTGCATGATGTTGGTGGTGCTGATCGGTGGTGTTACCTGGTGGTTGCATCGTAGTAACTGGCTGTAAAATTTCACTTTTTTAACAAAAATTGAACATAAAAACGCCGCATTAATTGAGCGAGGTCAATAAACGAAACACCTGTTCAGGGCAATATTCATCTCGCAGGTGAATGCAACGTCAAGCGATGGGCGTTGCGCTCCATATTGTCTTACTTCCTTTTTTGAATTACTGCATAGCACAATTGATTCGTACGACGCCGACTTAATAGTCGGCTTTTTTTTGCCTCTGCGTTCTCGCCGTCTACCCTTAACGGGAAGCCCACAAAAAGGAGGCAATGATGAACGCACTCTATTTTTTCTCCCCACAGTTGAGCGATCCGGTGCCTACGGACCCGGTTCCTGTTCCTGACCCGATTCCTCGCCCGCAACCGATGCCGGATCCGCCGCCGGATGAAGAACCGATTAAAATGTCGCGTTATAAAGGCAGATCTGAGAGGATACGCGCCTGCTAAACGTATGCCTTTTTATCGCGAGAAAACATTGTGACCGCTTTTTCAACCCTGAATACTTTGCCCGCAGCCCAGATCGAAAACCTCAACGAACTGGGCTATCTCACCATGACGCCCGTCCAGGCGGCGGCGCTGCCCGCTATTCTTGCTGGTAAAGATGTCCGGGTACAGGCGAAAACCGGCAGCGGTAAAACAGCGGCGTTTGGCTTAGGGCTGTTGCAGCACATCGATGCCAGCCGTTTTCAAACGCAATCCCTTATTTTATGTCCCACTCGCGAGCTGGCGGATCAGGTGGCAAACGAGCTGCGTCGCCTGGCGCGTTATATGCCGAACATTAAAATATTGACCCTGTGCGGCGGGCAGCCATTCGGTGCGCAGCGCGACTCGTTACAGCACGCGCCACATATTATTGTCGCCACGCCGGGCCGCCTGCTGGATCACCTGCAAAAAAGCACCGTTTCTCTCGATAGCCTGCAAACACTGGTGATGGATGAAGCGGATCGCATGCTGGATATGGGGTTCAGCGACGCCATTAATGAAGTTATCGCTTTTGCCCCGGCTTCGCGCCAGACGCTGCTGTTTTCTGCGACCTGGCCGGAAGCCATTGCTGCGATTAGCGGTCGCGTGCAGCGCAATCCCGAAACGATTGAAATCGACACGGTTGACGCCCTGCCGTCAGTCGAACAGCAATTTTTCGAAGTTTCCCGCAATGGCAAAGCCAGCTTGCTGCAAAAGCTGCTCAGCGAACACCGCCCGGCGTCCTGTGTGGTGTTCTGCAACACCAAAAAAGATTGCCAGGAGGTGTGTGATGCACTGAACGCCGCCGGGCAGGACGCGCTGGCGCTGCATGGCGATCTGGAGCAGCGCGATCGCGATCAGACGCTGGTGCGTTTCGCCAACGGCAGCGCCCGCGTACTGGTGGCTACCGATGTTGCTGCGCGTGGGCTGGATATCAAATCACTTGAACTGGTCGTTAACTACGAGCTGGCGTGGGACCCTGAGGTTCACGTACACCGTATCGGGCGCACCGCGCGTGCGGGTAACAGCGGTCTGGCCATCAGTTTCTGTGCGCCGGAAGAAGCGCAGCGCGCGAATATTCTGGCCGAAATGCTGCAACTGAAGCTGAACTGGCTGAATCCACCGGCTAACGTCAAGGTTGTACCGCTGGAAGCCGAAATGGCAACGTTGTGCATTGATGGTGGCAAGAAAGCCAAAATGCGTGCCGGTGATGTGCTCGGGGCGTTAACGGGAGAAATGGGGCTGGATGGCGCGGATATCGGCAAAATTACCCTCCACCCGGCGCACGTTTATGTGGCTGTGCGTCAAAGCGTGGCGCGTCAGGCGTGGAAGCAGTTGCAGAACGGGAAAATCAAGGGCAAGACCTTTCGTGTACGGTTGCTGAAATAAAGTAAAAAGCCTCTCTGGCGCACCAGAGAGGCACAACGTTATTTCACTTCAATCACATTGAGGCGCAGCTCATCCAGTTGCGCATCATCCTCTTCCGGCTGCCAGCCCGCCGGCTGCAGCGGGATCTCTTCCCGATCAAAGGCCAGATCGCCGCCGTTCACCACTTCTGAATCGTGGGTGATGCCTTTAAAGTCGAACAAATTAATATCGCTCAGGTGCGAAGGCACTACGTTTTGCATCGCGCTGAACATGGTTTCGATGCGTCCAGGATAGCGTTTGTCCCAGTCACGCAGCATATCGGCAATAACCTGGCGTTGCAGGTTCGGCTGGGATCCACACAGATTGCACGGAATGATAGGGAACCCTTTGGCTTCTGAAAAACGCTCAATATCTTTTTCGCGGCAGTAAGCCAGCGGGCGAATCACGATGTGTTTACCATCATCGCTCATCAGTTTTGGCGGCATCCCTTTCATTTTCCCGCCGTAAAACATATTCAGAAACAGCGTTTGCAGGATGTCGTCGCGATGGTGACCAAGGGCGATTTTTGTCGCACCCAGCTCCGTCGCCGTGCGGTAAAGAATGCCACGACGTAAGCGTGAGCAGAGCGAACAGGTGGTTTTGCCTTCCGGGATCTTCTCTTTAACGATACCGTACGTGTTTTCTTCCACGATTTTGTATTCCACACCCAGCGTATCCAGATACTGCGGCAGAATATGTTCCGGGAAACCCGGTTGTTTCTGGTCGAGGTTAACAGCCACCAGCGAAAAGTTTACCGGTGCGCTCTGTTGCAGGTTGCGCAAAATTTCCAGCATGGTGTAACTGTCCTTGCCGCCGGAAAGGCAAACCATAATGCGATCGCCTTCTTCAATCATGTTGAAGTCGGCAATAGCCTCGCCCACGTTACGACGCAGACGCTTTTGCAGCTTGTTAAGGTTGTACTGTTCTTTCTTTGTAATTTCTTGCTTTTCAATCATTATTTTGTCTCTGGAAGCGTCAGGGGCACCGCAGGGGCAAACCACATCATGAAGTGGCAGCTAGTGATTAGCACGCCTCTTTAGATCCTGGTTCATTTCCGCTCACCATGCACCGTAAATGTCGTAAACCCTTGCCCTTTTCACGCACATTACCTGGCGATGAAAACGGGCTTGTGCCGGTAATCAAAAACCAGCAGGCAAAAGTATGTCGCGTATGGTACGGATTCCGGCGGCGAATACCAGCACGTTTTACGGCGTTGCCAGGCGCAGGCAAGAAATGAAATGGTCATCGCTCACCTTTTTTCAGGTGCGGTATAAAACCTATTCATCAATACAGGAGTAAGATCATTCTCGCCAGGATGTGTAATCAGTTTGTAAAGAAACGAACTGTTATCTAATCATCGAAGGGAGGTAAATGTGATAAGAGCAATGATTGTTCGCTTAGGAGTGTTAATACTTTTCTTTTTTTCATTTCAATTACAAGCAAAAGAAGACATCGGAATGAAGCTGGAGCGCGTCGTGATCGTCAGCCGTCACGGCGTGCGCGCGCCAACCAAGTTCACGCCACAAATGCGCGAAGTGACACCTTTTCAGTGGCCCCATTGGGATGTGCCGCTGGGGTGGCTCACGCCGCGAGGAGCGCAACTTATTACGGCTCTGGGACATTATCAGCGTCTGCGGTTGGCCGATACGGGGTTACTGACCAATAAAACGTGCCCGGATGAAGGACGTGTGGCGGTGATTGCCGATACCGATCAGCGAACCCGCAAAACAGGCGAAGCATTCCTGGCGGGGCTGGCGCCTGAATGTCATATTCCTGTGCATTATCAACAAGAAAAGTCGAAGACCGACCCGCTTTTTAACCCGATAAAAACGGGTAAATGTTCGCTTAACACATCGGCGGTGAAAGAGGCGATTTTAACGAAAGCGGGAGGAAATATTGAGCAATACACCCGGACATATCAGCCTGCTTTTCAGACCCTGGAGCGAGTTTTAAATTTCCCTGACTCAGAGAAATGCAAAACCGCCGGGAAAAACGCTGTCTGTTCACTCACCAAAGATATCCCCACCAAACTCAACATCAAGCCTGACAATGTCTCCTTGCCTGGCGCGTGGGGGCTTTCTTCAACGCTCACTGAAATATTCCTCCTACAGCAAGCACAAGGGATGAAGGAGGTGGCATGGGGAAGGATCGCAGGAGACAAAGCGTGGCAATCGTTATTAAGCCTGCATAATGCCCAGTTTGATCTTTTACAAAGAACACCTGAAGTGGCGCGCAGCAGGGCGACGCCCTTACTTGATTTAATACGCACAGCATTGACCACCAACGGCGCTGATCCGAATCACTACGGCATCACGTTTCCGGTTTCTTTGCTGTTTATTGCCGGACACGATACCAATCTCGCCAATCTCAGCGGCGCGTTAGATCTTAACTGGTCACTGCCATCCCAACCCGATAATACCCCGCCAGGCGGAGAGTTGGTTTTCGAACGCTGGAAGCGGGTGAGCGACAATACGGCCTGGATTCAGGTCTCGTTCGTGTATCAAAGCCTGCAGGAGATGAGAGAGATGCGCGCTTTCTCGCTGGATAACCCGCCGGGTCGGGTGGATCTTGCGCTCAAAGCCTGTAGCGAAAAGAATGCGCAGGGGATGTGCTCCTTAAACAGTTTTGCCAGGCTGATTGAATCGGTACGCGTCGCGGATTGCGGCTTATGAAACACGGCTTTTCGCCAGCAAAGTGCCTCTCGCGAGCCGCTTCCAAATTCTGTGCCCCGAACATTGATAAAGAAACGGGGCACCGGCGATTGGCGCTTACTGTGCCATTGAATCGGTTTGTCTTTAGCGAAAAACGGAAGGCTCGGCACCGTAGCGTTTACTGAACTGACGGCTGAAACTGGCGACCGACGCATAGCCAACACGCGCGGCGACTGATTTTATGGGGATGCGGGTGGTCATCAGTAACTGAAGTGCATCGGCAATCCTCGCATCGGTGATCACCGCGCTGAGCGTGGTGTTTTCTGCCGCAAGACGGCGACGCAGTGTGGCACCGCTAATATTGAGCCGCTCCTCAATCTCACCGGTAGACCAGTGATGTGCCGGGTCATGGCTTACCATTTTGCGTATCGTCATGGCGATGCCCGGCGGCTGAAGACGCAACAAACCGTGATGTCCCATCTCAAATAACCTGAGCACAACCTCAAGCATCGCATGTATTGCGAGTGCCCGGTTCCCGGCCCACAGCGCCGCAACCCAGCGGGTCATCGGGGCGATAAATTTTGCCAGCGGTTCAGCGGCGATGTTACCCGGATTTGCCGGGGGTAAGACGCGCAGTAAGAGCCGCGCGGCCTCCAGTTGCTCCTCGGCCAGTAACACCGTCAGCGCGAGAAACTCGCCACTGCCGGGGTCGGGCGTACACTCAATATCAATGCTACGGGCATTGGGGAATACCAGCATCTCGCCGGGTGCTACGCAGACCCATTTGTCCTGCTCGCGGTAACGAAACGTGCCGCGCAGGGGAAAAGAGAACGTTGCCCCTTCGACCTGAAACTTGTTCACCTGCCAGCTTTGCATGGCGCGCAGGCAACAGCAGGGAAAGGCTTGTCCGGAACAGACCAGATCCAGCAGCGCATTGAGCAGGGTTTCTGTTTCGTGCGCATCGGCATGTAAAACGGGGTTTATCATTCAATCTTCTCTGCAATACGGGTTCCGGCAGGAATACACGCGCGTTTGCCTGCTGGAGAAATTCACATAGCGTAATGCAACGCGTAGCTTTTACCGCTACGGCTGAGTTTTGCCGTAGTCGGCAGGTTGAAATGCATACCGCAAACAGAAATATCATCTGTAGCAACGCGATCCAACAGCGCGCTGCGCGTTTTTGCCGCCAGCGCCGGGTCGCGGTCATAGGCAATCGAGACCTCAGGGCGGGCTATCTGGATATGTGGAAAATGGACAATATCCCCCCAGATAAGCAGAGAACCTTTCTCATTGCCAAGCAGAAAACCGCTGTGACCTGGAGTATGACCAAAAAGCGGCACCGCCTGAATACCGGGCAGAAGATCCTCGTGTGTAAAGGGCACCAGCCTGTCGTCGTAAGCGCTGAAGGCATTCTTCGCGATGTCAAAGGAACGCTTGAGTCCCTCCGGTGCGCTGGCATATAGCGTTTCATCACGCCAGAAGGCCAGTTCTTTCTCATGCACAAACAGACGTTGCACGTTACTGAATAGCGGGGTCTGCAGCGGGCCGGCAAGACCGCCAATATGATCGCGATGGCCGTGGGTCAACAGGATAGTGTCGATACTGAGTGGGTCAATGCCCGCTGCGGCAAGGGCGGCGGGTAACTCGCCGCTTGCACCGTCGGGCGTACCGGTTCCGCTATCGATAAGAATGGTGTGTCCGGTGGTTTCGACCACGCAGGCGTTAATGTTCATACGCGGCAGGGGCGAAACGCCGTTTGCGCGCAGTAACGCTTCGGCATGGTCGGTTTCAATGCCGTTCAACAGCGCAAAAGTGCCTTCAAGGTAACCGTCACTGAGTATCGTGACGGTGATGTCCTGCAATTGCAGGCGTGTTATTCCGGGCGTTTGCTCAAGCATCCTGGACGTCATCATAATCCTCACTTCCTTTTCATCACATTCCGTTGAATGTCGAATACAGCGTAATGAAAAAGCGTGCGCGTATTTGTTCAATGCAGTGCGTTTCGCGCTCATTGTGCACCAAGCGCGCGTCGTTATTCGTCCAGTGTCTGAAAAGAATAGGCTTTTTCCACCCGGCAAATACGGGTTGTGAATGAGTGGTACCACTTTTCACGCCCGGTTTTCTGCGCAATGAGATGTTCGGCATTCATCTTCCAGCTCTTAATGGCCTCAAGCGAGGTCCAGTAAGAGACGGTAATGCCAACCTCTTCACGGGCGGAATCCACGCCCAGAAAACCAGGTTGGTTTACCGCCAGTGCCATCATGCGCTCGGACATGGCGCCGTAGCCATCATCAATAGCGGTGCGCACAGAGGTGAAAATCACTGCGTAATACGGGGTGGGGTGGCTAAAGGCTGACATTGCGGCTCCTGACTCGGGTTGTCTGAACGCTATCCTGACAGGAATTTCACGCAGCGGTAGCTACCTGTTCAGGCGACTTTTTTTTCCGGATATTTGCCTTTTACCACGCCATCATAAAAGCGTCCTTTGGAGACAACGGTAAGAAACAGGGAAAAGATACGTTCCGGCACGCCCTGATACTGGTAAACACTTTTATCGTGAAAACAGATTTCCAGCGTGCGGGTGCGTTCGTCATAACCGACAGAAGCGATGCGTGATGAGGTAACTGAGTGATGCTGCATAAATTCGCTCCTTGCCGTGCGGGCTGAAACCGTGATTATCAGCGAGCTTCCCGCGGGTGTCATGCAAAATCGGTGCATTAAAAAAGCCACCGGCGCTAACCGGTGGCTTTTTCGGCGACAGGCTTATTCCGCCGCGTTTTTCTCCGCTTTCCCTGCCAGTTGGGCGAGGAAGTCGTAGCGTTTTTGCAGGTCGGCTGCGGCATCTTTCCAGAGCTGTTCCGCCACCTCCGGCTGCTGCGCGTTCAGACGACGGAAGCGCTGCTCATTAAGCAGGGTTTCCGCCAGCGCATCTGACGGCGGCCGCGAGTCCAGCGCCAGTGGCACTTTCCCTTCCTCTTCGCGGCGCGGATCGTAGCGGTACAGCGGCCAGAAGCCGGTCGCGGTGAGCTGGCGCATCTGATCGTGGCTCAGCGCCAAATCATAGCCGTGCTCTTCACAGGGGCTGTAAGCAATTATCAGCGACGGGCCGGGGTAGGCTTCTGCTTCCTGAATGGCTTTTACCGTCTGGTTGAGCTGCGCGCCCAGCGAAATCTGCGCGACGTAAACGTGACCGTACATCATCATGCTGACGCCCAGATCTTTGCGTGCCTTGCGTTTGCCATGCTCGCCAAATTTGGTCACCGCACCGAGCGGTGTCGCTTTGGAGGCCTGGCCGCCCGTGTTGGAGTAACACTGGGTATCAAGCACCAGAATATTGACGTTCTCAGTCAGACTCAGCACATGATCGAGACCGCCAAAGCCGATATCGTACGCCCAGCCATCACCGCCAATCAGCCAAATCGATTTTTCGACCAGCGCATCGGCATCAGTTAACAGTTGTTGTGCGCCTTCGACCGATGCCAGCGCAGTACGCAGCTCAGCCACTTGCGCGCGGCGTTCTTCCGGCGTTGCTTGCGCATGCAATGCCGCGTTCAGTTCCGGCGGAATATGCTCAGCGAAGTGATCCACCAGCCGCATTACACGCTGGCGGTGTTGATCCACGCTTAAGCGGAACCCAAGCCCGAACTCGGCGTTATCTTCAAACAGCGAGTTCGCCCACGCCGGCCCGCGCCCGTTTTCATCGGTGGTGTAGGGCGTCGAGGGCAAATTACCGCCATAAATTGATGAACAACCGGTGGCATTGGCGATCATCATCCGGTCGCCATACAGTTGCGTCAGCAGTTTGATATACGGCGTTTCGCCACAGCCTGAGCACGCCCCGGAATACTCAAACAGCGGAGTAATCAGCTGCGAGGTACGAATGTCGATGCGCTCCAGTTTGCTGCGGTCGATCTCCGGCAGGTCAAGGAAGAAGTCGTAATTCACTTTCTCTTCTTCAACGTGTTCAAGGCGCGACATCATATTGATGGCTTTGATGTCCGGGTTCTGGCGATCTTTTGCCGGGCAAACTTCCACGCACAGGTTACAGCCGGTGCAATCTTCCGGCGCGACTTGCAGCACATATTTCTGCCCGCGCATATCGCGGGATTTCACATCCAGTGAATGCAGACTTGACGGGGCGTTTTCCATCGCCTGCGGTGAGACCACTTTGGCGCGGATCGCCGAGTGCGGGCAGGCGGCAACGCAGTGGTTACACTGGGTACAGAGCTCTTCTTTCCAGACAGGGATCGCTTCGGCGATATTGCGTTTCTCCCAGCGCGTGGTGCCCACCGGCCAGGTGCCGTCCGGCGGCAGCGCGGAGACGGGCAATGCATCGCCAAGACCGGCCAGCATGGCCGCCGTCACGGTTTTCACGAAATCAGGTGCTGAATCAGAGACCACCGGCGGGCGATGAGCGCTTTGCGGATTAACCGCTTGCAGCGGTACGCTGAACAACGACTCGCGAGCCATTGCCAGTGCCTGCCAGTTTCGTTCCACCAGTTCCTGACCTTTACTGCTGTAGCTTTTGGCAATCGCCCCCTGCAATTCTGTCAGCGCGCTGTCGCCCGGCAGAATATTGGTGAGATGGAAGAACGCCATCTGCATGACGGTGTTAATGCGGGCGGCAAGCCCGCATTCACGGGCGATTTTCGCGGCGTTAATCACATAGAGACGGGCTTTTTTCTGGTTTAGCACCGCCTGCACTTCCTGCGGCAAACGTGACCAGACTTCGTCGGCGCTGTAGGGCGTGTTAAGCAGGAAAATACCGCCCGGTTTCAGGCGCTCGGCCATCTGGTATTTGTCGATAAACTGCAACTGGTGGCAACCGACGAAATCCGCCTGCGACACCAGATAAGCCGAGTTGATCGGCTTTTCACTGACGCGCAGGTGCGAGACCGTCAGGCCGCCTGCCTTTTTCGAATCATAAACAAAATAACCCTGCGCATACCACGGTGTGGAGTTACCGATAATTTTGATGTTGTTTTTCGTTGCCGAGACGCTACCGTCGCTGCCAAGCCCGTAGAACAGCGCTTCTAATTTGGCATGCGATGGCAGGGTGTTTTCCGGTAGCGGCAGAGAAAGGTGGGTCACATCGTCGTAAATGCCGACGGTAAAACGCGGTTTGGGTTTCGCCGCGCGCAGCTCGTTAAAAATGGCCAGCACGCATTCGGGGCCAAACTCTTTTGAGGAGAGACCGTAACGCCCGCCGATGACGCGCGGCAGGGTTTCCCGCTCGCCGTTATTAAATGCTTCAGCCAGCGCGGTCATCACATCCAGATAAAGCGGTTCGGCCTGGGCGCCGGGTTCTTTAGTGCGATCCAGCACGGCAACGGTTTTCGCGCTTTCCGGTAACACGGACAACAGATGCGCGGCGCTGAACGGGCGATAAAGACGCACTTTCAGCACGCCGACTTTTTCACCGCGCGTCAGCAGTTCATCGACCACTTCTTCGCAGGTACCGATCGCTGAGCCCATCAGCACGATCACGCGATCGGCCTGCGGGTGACCATAATACTCAAAAGGTTTGTACTGCCGCCCGGTGGCGGTGGCGAAATCGTCCATCGCCTGCTCAACGTGATCGTAGACCGCGTTGTACCATGGGTTGGTGGCTTCGCGAGACTGGAAATAGGTGTCCGGGTTGGCAGAAGTACCACGGATCACCGGGTGTTCAGGGTTGAGCGCGCGGGCACGATGCGCGTCAATTTCCGGTTGAGGAAGCAGGTTGCGAAGGGTGTCATCCGCCAGCGGCACGATTTTGTTAATTTCGTGCGAGGTGCGAAAACCATCAAAGAAATGAATGAATGGCACCCGGCTTTTCAGTGTCGCTATCTGCGAAATAAGCGCGAAATCTTGCGCTTCCTGCACGCTACTGGCAGCGAGCATCGCACAACCGGTCTGGCGAACCGCCATCACATCGGAGTGATCGCCAAAAATAGAGAGCGCGTGGGTGGCGACGGTGCGTGCGGCTACATGCAGAACAAACGGCGTTAATTGGCCAGCCAGTTTGTAAAGTGTGGGGATCATCAGCAGCAAACCCTGCGATGAAGTAAATGAGGTCGAAAGCGCACCGGTTTGCAAAGCGCCGTGCACAGCGGCAATCGCGCCCGCTTCCGACTGCATTTCCACGACGCGCGGCGTGTCGCCCCAGATGTTTTTCAGACCGTTTCCGGCCCATGCATCCGCCTGTTCAGCCATCGTCGAGCTGGGGGTAATGGGGTATATGGCGATAACTTCACTGGTGCGGTAAGCGACTGAGGCGACCGCGCCATTACCGTCAATAGTAATCATATGGCACCCTTGCATTGCTCAATAGAAAGGGGCTTGTGAAACGGCGACAAGCCCTGTAGTTATCTTCTTATTTTAGCAAAGCACCGTGCGAGCAATTTTCGCTTTTGTGTCCTGAGGTATAACTGGAATCAATGAATTGCCATTTAAACCGCGCCAGGAAAGCGGCATTATTGCGCGGGGGCGAACGTTTCCTGTTACGCTGCTGAATGAAGCAGGCTAAGCAACCGAGACGATGGACATGAGCGGTCAGGCCGCTGCCCCTGCTGTAGACGTGAAACGCTAGCCAAAAAGGCCAGTGGGAGATTTGCCCCGTTTGCCACCGGGAAGATAATCCTCTTCAGGAGAATGATCCCGACTTTACCGGCGGCGCGAACGTGCGCAATCTTAATGAGGCAACAAAAGCGTACCAAGGCAAAATTACCGAATAAGGGTGTGATGGGCCGCTCAATAATAGAGCCAGAGTGTTATCTGAATGGTATTTATACTCAACTCATGCTGCCTGAGCGGCTTCTGAACAGGTTATAAAACAAAAGACAGGTAGACGCCTGAACGTGGGTTTTTAACGGTTGGAATTTACCGCCGCAGCCGATCTGAAGGTGGAGTCGTTACGGGAAATATGTCATGAAAAAAGAGCGCCTTGCTGCGGCAATTTTTATCACTGTGGTTTTCTTTGCGATATCGATTACGCTAGTTGCTCAAATAATAAGTACAAGAACGCATACGCTTAACGATCTGAATACCAATATCTCCAACTTAAGCCATACCCTGGATACCTATTCCGAGGGGATTATTCGCCAAAGTGAGATGTTGATAAAAAACATTTCTGACATAACCGAAATTTACGGCATGGGTGCTGATCAAAAAAATAACCTTAAACGGATATTGTCAGAACAGGATCAGCTGCTTATACAGCTCAACAATATCGTCATTTATGATGCCAGAGGCGACAAAGTCATCTCCTTGCGGGACGGTAATTCTGTCAACAGTAATGGGGCTGACCGATCTTTCTTTATCTATCATCGCAACAACCCGTCAAGAAATGTTTTTATTGGCCCGCCGGTAGTGAGCAGGACCAATGGGCAATGGGTATTAACAGTGAGCCGCAGGCTGGAAGATAAAGAGGGAGTATTTAATGGCGTTGCGGTATTGACGCTCAATATTGCCAATTTCCTGCAAACTTACGGCAAGCTCGATACAGGAAAAGAAGGGACCATTGCGTTAACAAGCGGCACGGGCACCTTATTAATTCGCTACCCTTTTGATGCGAAATTTATTGGCCGCGAACTGTCAGATTCGCCGCTCTTTACGGTTTACCTGAAAAAGAGCAGCGCAGGGATTGCAACGTCCGTTTCGCGTTTTGATAAAATCGAACGCATCTATTCCTTCCAGAAAAATAAACGCTATGGATTGGTGACCACCGTGGCTGTCAGCATGGATGAAGCCATGGCTTCGTGGCGCCGTCAGGCGGAAATACTTGCCATTGTTATTCTCTTCCTTATGGGCTGCGTTGTGTTTTCCAGCTTTTTCATTATCAAAGAGGTTCGCCGCCGTATCCGTATCAGTAAAGAGATCTCGGAGGCGAAAGCGTCTCTGGCGTCCGAGAACGCAGAGTTGCAAGTTATCGCCACGGAAGATGCATTAACCGGTCTTGCGAATCGGCGTAAATTCGATGAGGCTCTAGTGGCCGAAGTAGCGAAAGGTGCCAGCAACAAACAGCAGATTGCACTGCTATTAATTGATGTCGATTACTTTAAAAAATATAACGACAATTACGGTCATATCGCCGGTGACGGCTGTTTACAAGCTGTCGCTGAAAATTTGAAAAAGACCATCAGCGAAACTCCTTATCTGGCCGCCAGATATGGCGGAGAGGAGTTTGTGGTTATTCTGCCTGAAACAGATGCGGACTCCGCTAAGCATATTGCCAGCAAGATAGGCCGTAATATTAAGCTTGCGAATATTCCCCACCAGCAAAGCCCGCTCGGCGTCGTGAGTGTGAGTATTGGTGTCGCTGCCGGGTCTGCCGCCTCATTGACGGGCAATGAGGCGATGCTTATCGAATTAGCGGATGAGGCGCTTTACGAGGCGAAATCTTCAGGACGCGACCGTGTTGTTATCTCACAACGTGAAATAACGTAAGGTGAGAACAATGTTGCCGCACTTGCCAGTGTCGCCTGTTGAGCCCTTTGAAATCCGCCACGGGTTCTGAGTCGGCATACCCGATGAATCCCCGTTTGCGATGAATTATGTTTACCCGCCCAAAAAACCGCAAAAAAGTGTTTCGAATTCACATAAAGATGCTTTTCAGCTCTCGACGTATTGCGCCTGGCTGCCTATGATGCTTGGGTTTCGCTTTTTTTAATTATCCTGAGGACACAGGGCAGGGGGAGAGATGCGCGCAGCGTTGTTAGTAGGATGTGCCGCTTTATTATTATCGGCATGCAGCAGTGAACCCGTTCAGCAAGCGACCGCAGCACACGTAGCGCCGGGGCTTAAAGCCGCGATGTCAAATGGTGGTCAGGCGAATTGCGCGATGATTGGCGGTTCGTTGTCAGTTGCCCGGCAACTCGATGGTTCAATGGTGGGAATGTGTGCGTTGCCAAATGGCAAGCGCTGCAGTGAACAGTCGCTTGCCACCGGAAGCTGCGGCAGTTACTGAGCGTTCGCCGCGCGTGTGTAGATCAGAGTTTGCGTCGCTGTCGCCAGCGTCAGCTGATTGTCAGTAAGATCAACCTGCGCCCCTTCGCTGAGCATCGCATTAATGGTGTGATCCAGTTCGTTACGCTGCTGGTCAGGGCAGAGCATCATGGTCATGCCCATTTGTTTGACGGTCAATTTGCCTTCAGAGAGTTTTCCCTGGCCCATAAAGCCGTTGCACATTTTGCCGGACACGCGCAGGTCTTTATCAAAACGGATTTCCGGTGCCGGGCCATTACCCTGCACGGCCTGGCCGTTTACGGTGGTCAGCACAAAACGCTGATCTGCCAGTTGCTGCGGCTTCAATGTGTCGGTGCGGGAACTCACGCAGCCAGAAAGCACTACGCTCAACGCAACCAAAGTCATAATTTTCTTCATCTCGTCCTCTAAGGGGTTATCCATTACGTGGGGGAATTCTAACAGGCTTAGCCTGGGCGTCATCGGGGTTTGTCCGAAAGGGTTCCCGAGCAGGCAGGGGAACCCCGGACAATCAGGCCAGCGCGTTCGGGCAGGCTTCGCCGTCACGTAACTGGCGCAGGTTTTCCAGCGTCGTTTCGGAAATGCTAATCAACGCCTCGGCCGTCAGGAATGCCTGGTGACCGGTAAACAGTACGTTATGGCAGGCGGATAAACGACGGAACACGTCGTCCTGAATAACATCGTTGGATTTATCTTCAAAGAACAGATCGCGTTCGTTTTCATAGACATCCATTCCCAGCGCGCCGATCTTTTGCGTTTTCAGTGCTTCTATCGCCGCTTGCGAATCCACCAATCCGCCGCGGCTGGTATTGATGATCATCACGCCATCTTTCATCTGAGCAAAGGCGTCGCGATTAAGCAGGTGGAAGTTTTCTGGCGTGAGCGGGCAGTGCAGGGAGATAACATCCGCCTGTGAAAACAGCGTCGGTAGATCAACATACTCCACGCCAAGCTCCAGTGCTGCTGCGCTCGGGTAGGGGTCGAACGCCAGCAGACGCATACCGAATCCTTTCAGAATACGCAGTGCGGCAACACCAATTTTACCGGTGCCGATAACGCCCGCTGTTTTACCGTACATGGTGAAGCCGGTCAGCCCTTCCAGGGAAAAGTTAGCATCGCGGGTACGCTGATATGCGCGGTGAATGCGACGGTTCAGGGTCATCATCATGCCAATGGCATGCTCTGCTACCGCTTCCGGTGAGTAGGCCGGCACACGCACCACCTGCAAACCCAGCTCTTTTGCCGCGTCGAGATCAACGTTGTTGAACCCGGCACAGCGCAGGGCGATAAATTTCACGCCGAGCTTTTTCAGCTCTTCCAGCACCGGGCGGCTGCCATCGTCGTTAACAAAAATACAGACCCCATCACAGCCATTCGCAGTTTTGGCAGTCTTTTCGGTTAACAGAAAGTCGAAAAATTCAAGATCGTAGCCATATTTCTCGTTTACCTGCTGCAAATACTTTTTATCGTATTGCTTTGTGCTGTATATCGCGAGTTTCATAAGACTTTCTCCAATGGTTTTCTACCCACATTATCACGTTTTAAAATTATTATGTAAACGTTCAAATTTTATTGACAACCATGGGCACGGTGAATGTGTTCAGTTCAGTATATCCGCTGTGACACACCTGTTAGCGCAATTGTTTTAATGCGCTGCGCGTGCTCCAGCAGATAGCTGTCGCCGCAACAACCCCGATAAGCCATGGAATTTTGGAGTCGTGAAAGTAGTTAGCACTGAGATAATCGCTGAAGGTAAAGCAGGTGAAAACGGTGGTGCCGGTAAACCAGCCGCGAATTAAAGAGCCTTTCGTGAACATGCGCTGAATCCATAAATTAATGATATTAAAACACTATTCTCTGTAACTACTGAAAATGCAATCGCCCGACTATGATTAAAACGACCTGCGCCTTCAAAGGGGCGGCCAAACATGCCACAATAACCACCAGAATCGGCTTAATCACATGCAAAATCAGGATATTAGCTACCCATGAAGGGTAAATACAAAGCCGCCATCGCACTGGTGTTACTGGTCATTCTGCTGCCGCTTACGCTACTGCTGACGCTTGCGCAATGGGTGCCGACGCTGGCCGGGATCTGGTTGCCGGCGGGCACGCGTATCGCCATGGAAGAGAGCCCGCGCTTTTCCCGACACGCGTTAAAAATTCCCGATCTGCGCTATCTGGTCGCTGATTGTCAACTGGCGTCATTACAGAACGCCGAACTCACCCATCCCAGCCGCTGGCAGCTTCATATTGGCGCGCTGGATATTAACACCGCCTGCCTGAATAAACTGCCACAAAGTGAAACGGTTTCTGACGCGCCGCGCACGCTGGCCGAATGGCAAGCCATGCTCCCTTACAGCTGGCTGACGGTGGAGCGTTTTACCGTTTCGCCGTGGAAAACATGGGCAGGCAAATTATCCGCGTCGTTGACACCGGATGTGCAGCAACTCACCTATTCTGGCGAGCGCATCGATCTCAGCGCCCGTTTGCGCGGGCAGGCGCTGACGATTAGCCGCATGGCGCTGCGTCTTGTTGATGACCAGCCGCCGTTTACGCTCGGTGGCGAATTTACCCTGCCGGACGTTCCAGGCAGCGTTCCGGTTAACGGACATATGGAAAGCACCTTAACTCTGTCACAGCAGCCGGGCGTGGTGGATGTGGATGTCGACTGGCGCGATAACGAAGGGCAACTGGTGGTCATGGCGCGCGATCAGGGCGATCCGCTGCTCGATCTGCCGTGGCAGCTTACCCCCGAACAATTGACCATCAGCGATGGGCGCTGGAGCTGGCCCTATCAGGGCTTTCCACTTAGCGGTCGGGTCGGCTTAAAAGTGGAGAACTGGCAACAGGGGCTGGAAAAGGCGCAGTTCAGTGGCCGGTTAAACGTGCTGACGCAGGGCGACGCCGGAAAAGGCAATGCGGTGCTGACAATTGGCCCCGGCCGTCTTGGTATCGACAATAGCGATATGCCGCTGCAGCTGACCGGAGAAGCAAAGCAGGGCGATCTGGTGTTTTATGCGGTGCTTCCCGCCCATCTGAGCGGTAGTGTTGACGATCCGCAACTGGCCTTCACGCCAGGTGCGCTGCTGCGCTCGCGCGGACGGGTGATTGATTCGTTAAATATTGATGAAGTGCGCTGGCCGCTGGCGGGCGTCAAGCTCACTCAGCATGGTATTGACGGGCGTTTGCAGGCCATCCTTCGCGCGCATGAAAATGCGATGGGGGATTTCCGTCTGCATCTTGATGGCCAGGCGCAGGATTTTCTGCCGGACAACGGCCTGTGGCGCTGGCGTTACTGGGGCGAGGGCAATTTCACGCCGATGAACGCGCGCTGGGATGTTGCC
The DNA here is from genome assembly GCF_015167415.1 of Kosakonia pseudosacchari. NCBI lineage: Bacteria > Pseudomonadati > Pseudomonadota > Gammaproteobacteria > Enterobacterales > Enterobacteriaceae > Kosakonia > Kosakonia pseudosacchari. The sequence continues at coordinate 2,541,130 of NZ_CP063425.1, read as the reverse complement.
GGTCGCGGCGAATGGAATAACAACACGATTACGCTTAACGATCTCTCGACCGGCTTTGACCAGTTGCAATATGGCGCGATGCATATGGCTACGCCCCGGTTAGTGCTGGATGCGCCAGTAAAATGGGTGCGTGATGCGGCAAATCCGCAGTTCACCGGTGCACTGACGCTGGATGCCGGGCAAACCCGCTTCAGCGCGGGAAGCGTCTTACCGCCATCGACATTGACATTCAGCGTGACCGGCGACGACCCAACCATGTTCCAGTTTAAGGGCGCGTTGCAGGCCGACACGATTGGCCCGGTGCAGGTTAATGGCCGCTGGGACGGTGAGCGTTTACGTGGGCAGGCATGGTGGCCGCGCCAGGCGCTCTCGGTATTCCAGCCGCTTATTCCGCCGGACTGGAAAATGAAGCTGCTGGATGGCGCACTGTATGCGCAGGTCGCCTTTTCTGCCGCCGCGGATCAAGGTTTTGAAGCCGGTGGTCACGGCGTGCTAAAAAGCGGCAGTGTCTGGACGCCGGACAACCAAATTCGCGGCGTCGATTTTGTGCTGCCATTCCGCTACCGCGAAGGGGGCTGGCAGTTGGGCACCCGCAGGCCGGTTTCGCTGCGCATTGGTGAGATAACGAACCAGGTGACGGCGAAAAATATCACCGCCGATTTGCAGGGCGCGTGGCCGTGGAGCGAGGAAAATCCGCTCATATTAAGCGATGTCAGCGTAGATGTGCTGGGCGGAAAAGTGACTATGCAGCAGCTACGTATGCCGCAGCACGACCCGGCGCTGCTGCGTCTGAAGCACATTTCCGCCAGTGAGTTAATCAGCGCGGTGAATCCGAAGCAGTTTGCGCTTTCCGGGCCATTTGACGGCGCACTGCCGCTGTGGCTGGATAACCCGCAATGGATCATTAAAGATGGCTGGTTGCACAACCCCGGCCCGATGACGCTGCGGATCGATAAAGATACCGCCGATGCGGTGGTGAAAGACAACATGGCGGCGGGCGCGGCGATTAACTGGTTGCGCTATATGGAAATTTCCCGTTCATGGACGAAGATCAATCTGGATAATTTAGGGCTGTTGACGCTGCAGGCCACTCTGCGCGGCACCAGTTTTGTTGATGGCAAAAGCAGTACCGTGAATTTGAACTATACCCATGAGGAGAATGTATTCACCTTATGGCGCAGTTTACGTTTTGGCGACAATCTGCAGTCATGGCTTGAGCAACACGCGGCGCTACCGCAAGCCCGCTGCGCGAAGGGCGAAGAGTGTGAGGATAAAAAATGAGTACCCTGAAAGCCGTGCCCGTATTGATGGCGATAATGTTGCTGGCCGCTTGCACGCCGCGCATCGAGGTGGCGGCGCCGAAGGAGCCGATCACCATCAATATGAATGTGAAGATCGAGCATGAAATTCACATCAAAGTGGATAAGGACGTTGAAACCCTGCTGAAAACCCGTAGCGACTTGTTCTGAGGCGATGATGAAAAAACGTGTCATAAGCGCGCTGCTGGCCGTTGGCCTTTTCAGCGCAACCGCGCAGGCGTTGACGCTTGATGAGGCCCGCAGCCAGGGGCGCGTCGGTGAAACGCTCAGTGGCTATGTCGCGCCGATAAGCCAGGATAAAGAGACGCTGGCGCTGGTGGAACGCATTAACAAAGCGCGCACAGAAAGCTACCAGCAACTGGCCGATCGCAACAACATTGCCGTTGATGACGTAGCCAGAATGGCCGGGCAGAAACTGGTGGAACGCGCGAAGCCCGGCGACTATGTACAGGGTATTAACGGTAAATGGCTGAAGAAACAGTAAGCGGCGCGTGATCTTTCAGAGCAACCTGCCAGTGCTTTCGCGGTCCGGTGAATCCGTCGTAAGGTATCAAGCCTGAAAGCTGTGTTTGATAAAAAAACGGGAGTTGTCGCAACCGCAGGGGGCTGCTAAGCATGCCGGGAGCGGCAAATTAATGATGTCATTGCGGAAGGGGTATAGCCGTACAAGCGGGGAAAGACCCCTCCCACCTGGCGGTGAGAGGGGAGAAATCTCAGGCAGCCACCAGGCTGTCGATTGCGGCTTTTGCGTCAGTCTGCGCTTTGGTCGCCACTTCCGGACCGTAAGCAATGCCTTCAGCAAAGACAAAGTTCACATCGGTAATGCCGATAAAGCCGAGGAACAATTTAAGGTACGGCGCAACCAGATCGGACGGGGTATCTTTATGGATACCGCCACGGCTGGAAACCACGACGACGCGTTTCCCTTTCACCAGACCTTCCGGGCCTGCTTCGGTATAACGGAACGTCACGCCAGCACGCGCCACCAGGTCGAAGTAGTTTTTCAACTGCGTCGGGATGTTGAAGTTGTACATCGGGGCGTTAATGACAATCACGTCATGCGCTTGCAGCTCAGCGATCAGCTCGTCGGAGAGCGCCAGTGCTTCCTGCTGACGCGGTGTCAGCGGTGCATCGCTCGGGCGCAGCGCGCCAACCAGTTCGCCATCCAGCACCGGGATCGGGTTAGCGGCCAGGTCACGCACGGTAATTTGATCCGCCGCGTGTTTTTCACGCCACTGTTCAACGAAATAATCGGCCAACTGACCAGACTGTGAGTACCCTGCCAGAATACTGGATTTAAGAACTAAAACTTTGCTCATTGGGTGTTTCCTTTATTGTATTTGCAATGGGTTGCCCCGTGACGTCATGACACTCTATTCACAAACTCTCTACATGAATAGCGCAATATATCGAATCCTATGTTCGAATTTCTTGAACAAGAAAAGGATTACGGCGATGTGCTATCCTACTGCGATTGCGAACTTAAGATGTTTCCCGGCAGTGCTCTGCCCAATAACGCTATGACAGAACAACAGAAATTGACGATTACCGATCTTAGCGCGCAGCTCAGCACTCTGATGCTACGCGACCAGCAGCGCTTCGCCCGCCGCCTGCATGGCAGCAAGAAAGTTAAAAATCCTGAATCTCAGCAGGCACTGCTCCGGACGCTGGCGCAGGAGATAAGCGACGCCGCCGGAAAAGTGGCGCAGCGCGAAGCCGCGCGTCCGACTATTGATTATCCGGACAACCTGCCGGTCAGCCAGAAAAAACAGGCGATCCTTGAGGCCATCCGCGATAACCAGGTGGTGATTGTGGCCGGCGAAACTGGCTCCGGTAAAACCACGCAGTTACCGAAAATTTGCATGGAACTGGGGCGCGGCATTAAAGGGCTGATTGGCCATACTCAACCGCGTCGTCTGGCGGCGCGCACCGTTGCCAACCGTATTGCCGAAGAGCTGAAAACGGAGCCGGGCGGTTGCATCGGTTATAAAGTGCGTTTCAGCGATCATGTCAGCGATAACACCATGGTCAAACTAATGACCGACGGTATTCTGCTGGCGGAAATCCAGCAGGATCGCCTGCTGATGCAATACGACACCATCATTATCGATGAGGCGCACGAACGCAGCCTGAACATCGATTTCCTGCTGGGTTATCTGCGGGAATTACTGCCGCGTCGCCCGGATCTGAAAATCATCATCACCTCCGCCACCATCGATCCGCAGCGTTTTTCTCGCCATTTCAATAACGCGCCGATTATCGAAGTGTCCGGGCGCACCTACCCGGTGGAAGTGCGCTACCGGCCGATTGTCGAAGAAGCGGATGACACGGAACGCGACCAGTTACAGGCGATTTTCGATGCGGTGGATGAGCTCGGGCGCGAAAGCGCAGGCGATATTCTGATCTTTATGAGCGGCGAGCGGGAAATCCGCGATACCGCCGATGCCCTGAGCAAGCGCGATCTGCGCCACACGGAAATCCTGCCACTGTATGCGCGGTTATCGAACAGTGAACAGAACCGCGTCTTTCAGCCACACAGCGGGCGGCGCATCGTGCTGGCGACCAACGTAGCGGAAACCTCGCTGACCGTACCGGGCATCAAATATGTCATTGATCCGGGTACGGCGCGCATCAGCCGCTACAGCTATCGCACCAAAGTGCAGCGCCTGCCGATTGAGCCGGTTTCTCAGGCCTCCGCTAACCAGCGTAAAGGGCGCTGCGGCCGCGTGTCGGAAGGGATCTGTATTCGTCTTTATTCAGAAGATGATTTCCTGTCCCGCCCGGAATTTACCGATCCGGAAATTCTGCGCACCAACCTGGCGTCGGTCATTCTGCAAATGACGGCGTTGGGGCTCGGCGATATCGCCGCCTTCCCGTTTGTTGAAGCGCCGGATAAACGCAATATTCAGGACGGCGTGCGCCTGCTGGAAGAGTTGGGTGCCATTACCACCGATGAGCAACAAACCGCCTATAAACTGACGCCGCTGGGGCGCCAGCTGTCGCAACTGCCGGTCGATCCGCGCTTAGCGCGTATGGTGCTGGAAGCGCAAAAACATGGCTGTGTGCGTGAAGCAATGATCATTACCTCGGCGCTGTCGATTCAGGATCCGCGCGAACGGCCGCTGGATAAAAAGCAGGCTTCAGACGAGAAGCATCAGCGCTTTCATGATAAAGAGTCCGACTTCCTCGCGTTTGTGAACCTGTGGAATTACCTGGGCGAGCATCAAAAAGCGCTCTCGTCAAACCAGTTCCGCCGTCAGTGCCGGGTCGATTACCTGAACTATCTGCGCGTGCGCGAATGGCAGGATATCTACACCCAACTGCGCCAGGTGGTGAAAGAGTTGGGGATCCCGGTCAACAGCGAGCCTGCGGAATATCGCGAAATTCATATCGCGTTGTTAACCGGTTTGCTGTCGCACATTGGTATGAAAGATGCCGACAAACAGGAGTTTACCGGCGCGCGTAACGCCCGTTTTGCCATCTTCCCCGGCTCGGGGTTATTCAAAAAACCGCCGAAGTGGACCATGGTTGCAGAACTGGTGGAGACCAGCCGGTTGTGGGGGCGCATCGCTGCGCGCATTGATCCGGAGTGGGTTGAACCGGTCGCGCAGCACCTGATTAAGCGTTCGTACAGTGAACCGCACTGGGAGCGAGCGCAGGGCGCGGTAATGGCAACGGAAAAAGTGACCGTTTATGGTCTGCCGATCGTGGCGGCGCGCAAAGTGAACTACAGCCAGATCGACCCGATGCTTTGTCGTGAACTCTTTATTCGCCACGCGCTGGTCGAGGGTGACTGGCAAACCCGGCATGCTTTCTTTCGCGACAACCTGAAACTGCGCGCGGAAGTGGAAGAACTGGAACATAAATCCCGCCGCCGCGACATCCTGGTGGACGACGAAACGCTGTTTGAGTTTTATGACCAGCGCATCAGCCACGACGTGATTTCCGCCCGCCATTTCGACAGCTGGTGGAAAAGGGCCAGCCGCGAAACTCCTGATCTGCTCAACTTCGAAAAGAGCATGCTGATCAAAGAGGGCGCAGAAGGGGTGAGTAAACTCGATTACCCCAACTTCTGGCATCAGGGCAACCTGAAGCTGCGCCTGAGTTACCAGTTTGAACCGGGCGCGGATGCCGACGGCGTCACGGTCCATATCCCGCTGCCATTATTAAACCAGGTCGAAGAGAGCGGGTTTGAATGGCAAATTCCCGGCCTGCGCCGTGAACTGGTGATTGCGCTGATCAAATCGCTGCCGAAACCGACGCGGCGCAACTTTGTTCCCGCGCCGAACTACGCCGAAGCGTTTCTCGGCCGCGTCACGCCGCTGGAACTGCCGTTGCTGGATGCGCTGGAGCGTGAGCTGCGCCGGATGACCGGCGTTACCGTTGACCGCGATGACTGGCACTGGGATCAGGTGCCCGATCACCTGAAAATCAGCTTCCGTGTAGTCGATGACAAGAACAAGAAACTGCTCGAAGGCCGTTCGCTGGCTGAACTGAAAGAGCGTCTGAAAGGCAAAGTGCAGGAAACCCTTTCGGCGGTGGCCGATGACGGTATTGAGCAGAGCGGTTTACATATCTGGAGTTTTGGTCAGCTTCCGGAAAGCTACGAGCAAAAACGCGGTAATTACAAGGTAAAAGCCTGGCCTGCGCTGGTTGATGAACGTGACAGTGTCGCGATCAAGCTGTTCGATAACCCGCTGGAGCAGCAACAGGCGATGTGGCGCGGTATCCGCCGTTTGTTACTGCTAAACATTCCGTCGCCAATTAAATACCTGCATGAAAAATTGCCGAACAAAGCCAAACTGGGTCTCTATTTCAACCCGTACGGCAAAGTGCTGGAGTTGATCGATGACTGCATCTCCTGCGGCGTGGATAAACTTATCGACGAGGCAGGCGGCCCGGTGTGGAGCGAAGAGGGCTTCGCGGCGCTGCATGAGAAAGTGCGTGCGGAGCTGAACGAAACGGTAGTGGAGATCGCCAAACAGGTCGAACAGATCCTGACGGCGGTGTTCAATATCAACAAGCGACTGAAAGGGCGCGTTGATATGACCATGGCGCTTGGGCTGTCGGACATCAAAGCGCAGATGAACGGTCTGGTGTATCGCGGGTTTGTTACCGGCAACGGTTTCCGCCGCCTGGGCGACACGCTGCGTTACCTGCAAGCGATTGAGAAGCGGCTGGAGAAACTGGCTGTCGATCCGCACCGCGATCGCGCGCAGATGCTGAAAGTGGAGCAGGTACAGCAAGCGTGGCAGCAGTGGTTAAATAAACTGCCGCCGTCGCGCCGGGAAGATGAGGATGTTAAAGCGATCCGCTGGATGATCGAAGAGCTGCGCGTCAGCTACTTTGCGCAGCAGCTGGGTACACCGTATCCCATCTCCGATAAGCGCATTTTGCAGGCGATGGAGCAGATTAGCGCCTGATGAGCGCTGCTTGCCCGGTAATGCGACGCTTACCGGGCAAACACTATCACTGCAATTCCTTGCCGGATAAGCGAGTTTGCCATCCGGCAAGAACCTGCACCAGCGACCTCACGCATTCACCCACGCCAGCGTAAAGCCATCCCAGCCTTTAACGCCGACCGTTTGCACGGCGGTGGCCGTCAGGCGCGGATCGGCACCTGTCATCTCAATAAATTTCCGCACACCCTGCACGCTGGCATCGGTGGTCGTCGGGTTCGTCACTTCACCCTCGCGCACTACATTGTCGCCAATAATCAGTGTGCCAGGCCGGGCATAGTGCATTGCCCATTTCAGGTAGTTCGGGTTATTGGGTTTGTCGGCATCGATAAAAATCAGATCGAAGGGCGGGCGGTCGCCCAGGTTTTCCAGCGTCTGCAGCGCCGGGCCTTCGGCGACGGTGACCTGATGCGCCACCCCGGCAAATTGCAGATTTTCACGCGCTATCGCCGCGTGTAGCGGATCGGCTTCCAGCGTCAGCAGTTCGCCGCCGGTGGGCAGTTCGCGCGCCATCCACACCGTGCTGTAACCACCGAGCGTACCGATTTCAAGAATGCGCTTCGCCCGCACCATGCGCACAAACAGCGCCAGTAATTGACCCTGAGCGGGCGAAACATCAATGGCCGGAAGCCCCGCGCGCTGGTTATTTGCCAGCACCTGCGTCAGGATTTCATCTTCCGGAATCAGCTGTTTTACTAAGTATTCGTCAACCGCGGACCACTTCTGCTGCATAGCATTACTCCTGGTTTATCAGAAACTTAATCCAGCCCGTACCAGCCACCTCCCAGTGCGCGATAGAGATCCACCTGCGCCAGTAACAGATTGTTTTTGACCTGCACCGCGCTGAGCTGAGCGGAAAACAGCGTGCGCTGGGCGTCCAGCACGTCCAGATAAGAGGAATAACCGTTGTGATAACGGTTTTGCGCAATGCGTAACGTCTCCTGTGCCACATCGACTTGCCCGGCCAGTTCAGCGAGCTGCTCGCCCAGACGAGTGATGGCATCGAGGCTATCGTTCACCTCTTTGAACGCGTTGCGCACGGTTTTTTCATAGGTGTAAAGCGCCTGATTACGCTGGGACATGGAGACATCGACCTGCGCATTCAGTGCCTGACGGTTGAGCAACGGGGCGAGAATGCTGCCGCCAATGCTCCATAACCGCAGCGGATTATCCAGCAAGCCGGGCAGCGTATTGTCCTGCATGCTGCCGGTTGCCGTCAGGTTAATCGACGGCAGTAATTTCGCCTGTGATGCGGCGAGTGTCGCATCGGCGGCAACCAGCTGGCGCTGCGCCTGGACAATGTCCGGCCGCCGGTTAAGCAAACTCGACGGTAACTGCGAGGGCACTTTCAGCGGCGTTAACGTTGCAAATTCACCACGATTAACCGCGCCCGGATTATTACCCAGCAGCACACTCAACGCATTTTCCTGCTGGCTTATCTGATGTTGCAGCACCGGGATCTGCGCGCGCGTGCTGCGCAACTCGGAATCGGACTGCATCAACTCCAGTCGTGAAGTATAGCCGGTCTCATACTGGCGACGGGCAAGTTTGAGAGCATCTTCCCGCGCTGCCAGCGTGGATTGCGTGACCTGTAACTGTGCATCCAGCGACAGCAGCGTGAGATAACCGGAAGCGACATTCGTCGCCACCGTCAAATCGGCCGCCGCCGCTGCGGCTTTCTGCGCCTCCAGCGAGGCGTCCGCCGCACGAGACGCGCTGCGGCTGGCGCCCCAGATATCGACGTTATAACTGGCCGTCAGATTGCCCTTGTACAAGGTGCTGTAAATGGGTAAACCCGTCGCGGCCGATTGGGAACGCGCGCGGGTGCCGGAAATCCCCGCGTCCAGCTCCGGGAACAGGGCGCTGTCGGCGGCGTAAACCCGCGCCTGATATTCATTGACTCTTTCGCGGGCAATCAGCACGTCGCTGTTGTGACGTAACGCCTGATCGACATAGCGGTTTAACTGGCTGTCGTGAAAGTTGCGCCACCAGACGCTATCCGTTTTGCTGGCCGGACCCGCCTCGCTGCGCCAGGCCGCCGGGATCTGCAGCGACGGTTGGGCTTGCCGGACATCGGCGGACTGGCAGCCGGCGAGAAGAAGACTCACGGTGATAACCGCAGGGCGCAGCCTCATTGCTCCGCCTCCCGCGTATCAATATGTACCTGCACCGACATTCCCGGCCGCAGCCTTGCCAGCTCATCGGGTTTCGCCTCCACCTGGATGCGCACCGGAATGCGCTGGGCGATTTTGACAAAGTTACCGGTGGCGTTATCCGGGCTGATGGCGCTAAATTCCACGCCAGTGGCCGGAGAGATACTCTCCACGCGCCCGTGGTAGCTGCGCCCGTCGAGAGCATCGACGGTAAAGCGCACTGGCTGCCCAACCACCACGTTTGCCAGTTGCGTCTCTTTCAGGTTGGCGATCACCCAGCGTTGCGATGGCACCAGCGAGGTCAGGTGCGTTCCGGCGGTGACATACGCGCCAAGGCGTACGCTGATTTGCCCCAGTTGCCCGTCGCGAGGGGCGACGATACGCGTGTTTTGCAGATCAATTTGTGCCAGTTCAAGCGCGGCTTTGGCATTTTCCACATCCGCCTGTAACGACCCGCGATTAACGATGGTGGTTTGCAGATCCTGGCGCGACATCTCAAGCGTCGCTTGCGCCTGGGCAATACTGGCGGTGTTTTGCGCGGCGGTGGCAAGTGCGGCGTCGCGTTCACGAATGGAGAGCGAGCCGTCTGCGGTCAGCGCTTTAACGCGTTTTAAATCCGCCTGGGATTTCAGATCCTGCGCTTTCGCGCTGGCGAGCGCGGCTTCATTGCGGGCAATGACGGCCTGCGCGCTTTTTCGCTGCTGGAGGTTGTTATCCAGCGCTGCCAGCTTCATCGCCAGTGTGGCTTTTGCCTGATCGACGCGCTGTCGGTAGATTCGGTCATCGATCTGCATAATCAGATCGCCTTTTTTCACGACCGCGAAATCCTGTACCGGCACGTCAGTGATATAGCCATTCACCTGTGGGCTGATAAATGTTGTCTGCCCGCGCACATAGGCGTTATCGGTAAACTGGGTATGGCGCGTAAACGGCGGCAACTGCCAGGCGTAAAGGATCACCAGTACGCCCACCAGGCCAATCGCGGCGGCGGAAAAAAGAGAAACCACGCGTAAATTGCTGCGGGTATTGGCCCGCTCTTTGGCGGCATCCTGCTGGCTCATAGACACTCCAGTAACATTATTATTTGCTCCCAGTGGCCCGCTTCAACACAAGGCGGGCAGTAATGCGCAGGCGCAACAAGCGCCATAAAATCCAAATCAGCGTGGCGGCGGCAATGCTGGCCGTCAGCAGGTAAGTATCGTTGTAAGCCAGAATAGTGGCTTCCAGCGTCGACACCGTTTGCAACTGCGTCGCCGCTTGCGTACTGAGCAGCGCACTGTCGCCAACCATGCTTTGATACATCTGGCTGTAATACTGCAAACGCTCATTAACCAGCGGGTTTAAGGTGGTGAGCTGGTCCGCCAGCAGGCTGGAGTGGTATTTCTCCCGCCAGGTCTGAAACGTGCCAAGAATAGCTGAGCCGAGCAGCCCGCCAATATTCTGGCTCATGCCAAACAGCACCGAGAAACTGACCAGGTTGCGCGGCTCCGCCACCACGCCGCCAATTCCCGCCAGCATCGCCGGTGCGATAAAAAACGCACTGGCAAAACCGAGTAAAAACTGGCTTAACATCAATTGGTTGGGCCGCGTCAAACTGGTGGACTGGCTATCAAGCAGTGAGGCAATAATCATCAGTGCCAGCGAGGCGACTATCGGCCATGCCAGCCGCTGGGGTTTAATCGTCAGACAACTGGCGGTAATACCGCAGACAATGCCCGCCAGGATCGACCATGCCAGGCTGGTCATTTGCTCGTTTTGCAGGCCGACATATTGCAGCCAGCCAAACACCCCGGTGTTCTGCTCGGCGAGCACAATGCGGATCAGCAGCATAATCAGCCCAAGACGCACAATGCTCCCGCTGGAGAGCCAGCGGGTGTTGAGCAACGGGTTACTGCGGTTGTGTTCAAAGGCGATAGCCGAGACGATCAGCACCACGGCGCCTGCCAGCGACCAGCCGATCCACGGCGCTTCGAACCACCAGTCCAGCCGACCCAGCGACAGCACCGCGCACAGCAGCGCCATACCTGGCGCGAGCAGAAAGAAGGTGATGAAATCCTTCTTTTCAAAGACTTTTTTGCGATCGCCCGGCGGCAATTTTAAGGCGATCACGCAGCCAAGCGAGAGCAGCGCCAGCCCCAGCTCAAACAGATACAGGCCGCGCCACTCATCCAGTTGCAGCAGTTCGGTAGAAAAAAGGCGGGCAATGGGAATGGCGAGCGTCGAACCGGTAATACCAATGGTCAGCGCTTTTAAGCGATGTTTCGCCGGCCAGGCCTGGATTTGATAATAAATCCCGAGCGAACTGAGTGCCGCCGCCACCATGCCGTGCGCGGCGCGGACAAACAGGGCAGAACTGAGATCGTTGATAAACAGATGGAAGAAGGTCACCAGTACATACAGCACCAGAAACCCTTCGGTAAACGCACGCAGACCATATTGCTGGCGAAACTTTACCAGCAGCAGATTAATCGACACATTGGTCATCACATACACAGCGGGCAGCCAGGCGATTTCCGTCGACCAGGCGGCAAACGTGCCTTGCAGATTTTGCAGATTCGCTGTCACCATCGCGTTGCCCAGAGCGCCAGTCATGCAAACCAGCAGGCCAACGACACCATAGGCGATACGGCGCGGGGTACTGTGATAGGGGGTGGAAGGCGAACCCAGCAGCATCGGTTTTTCATGCGGCTGCCATTCGCGTGGGCTATAGGGGTCGCTTTTCGGCAAACGCATTACATTTTCCTGACCGGGGCTAATGGTGATCGTTCGCGACGGTATGTTGTGCGCGCATGAAGATGTCGGGAACAGCAGTTATCCATATAAAAACAAAGGTTGTTAATGTAAATGGTTAGCGGGCTAACGATTCTACTTGTGCCGTCAAAGGCAATGCAAGCGCATAAGAAAAATATAGGTTACTGAAGTTAAGTGATCTGCTTTATTGATAAAAATAACCAACCAAAGGTGACAACGTCACAATGTGTGCGATAACCATCACGCTTACCCCGGCAACCGATCCTGCGTGCCTGCAACTTCAGGACGCGCTTTCTGATTACCTGCAACAGCTAACAGGCAGCAGCGGCAGAGCGTCGTTTGCTGCTTCAACCTTAGGTGAGCGGGGCTTCTTTTTGCTGGCACGCGAAAACGCGCAGGCGGTGGGCTGTGTCGCGGTGCGTGAATTGTCCGCCGGGATCGGCGAGATCAAACGCATGTATGCATGCCCCGGCACGCGCGGTGTAGGCGCTCAGTTGCTCTGCGCGCTGGAACAACATGCACGGGAGCGGGGTTTTCAGGCGCTGTGGCTGGAGACGCGCAAAATCAATCAGCGTGCTGTTGATTTCTATCAGCGCAACGGCTTCAAGATCCGTGAAAACTACGGCACCTATATTGGCAGGCCGGAAGCGGTATGTTTCGAGAAAGCGTTGTGACCTGTATGTGGTCAGGATGCGCAGTTTCGTTGGGGCTGGGACAATGAATGTGCGGCACATAAAACGTGTGCCGTTTTGCCCACTCAATGCCACAGGCGCTGTTTTCAGTGAGTGCAGATACCGCGGCGACCTGTACAGCGCGGGTGATTGCGCGTATTTCAAAAAAAGTTACAGAAACATACCTGAACCGCTGTGAACAGGATTCGGAGTGATCCCCTGTTCTGCGGGCGCTGACGCGGTAGGCTGTAAGTTAAAGCGAAGGAGGTTCTATGCTGATGACGACTTTTCCCACCGTAGCGGAGCGCACGCTGGCGGCGGCAAATACGCTGGGCGCATGGCTGGCGCAAAATGATTTTGTCGGTAAACCCACGCCTGTGCGGGCTGATGTGGTCATTCTTGCGGGTAATGCTGTCATTCCAACCATTGATGCCGCCTGCGCGCTGGCGGCGGCACAGCAAACGCCGCTTCTGATAAGCGGAGGCGTCGGGCACTCCACCACGTTTCTTTATTCGGCTATCGCCCGGCATCCACGCTATAACGTCGTGCGTACCACCGGGCGCGGCGAAGCCGCGATTCTGGCCGATATTGCGCGCCAGTTCTGGCAGATAGAGGCGAAACAGATCCTTATTGAGGACAAATCCACCAACTGCGGCGAGAACGCCAGATTCAGCATCGACATGCTGATGTCGCAGGGGGTAAAACCGAAAACCGTGATGGTGGTGCAGGATCCCACCATGCAGCGCCGTACGATGGCGACGTTTGCCCGCATCAGCCAGCAGTGCCACGACGCGCCCCACTGGCTGAGTTGGCCCGGCTTTACGCCACAGTTAGCGAATACGGCTGAGGGGCTGGCCTTCCAGCCGCAGCAGCGCGGTTTATGGTCGGTTGAGCGTTATTTGTCATTGCTGCTGGGGGAAGTGCCGCGCCTGCGCGATGACGCTAATGGTTACGGGCCAAACGGCCGTGATTTTATTGTTCACGTTGATTTTCCACAGGAAGTCGAAGCCGCATGGCAGGTTTTGAGTGCTGATTCCACCCTTACTGCTGCGCTCGGTAGCCGCGCATTGTAACCTCAGTGCCCGTTTGCGCAGACATTGCCGCAAACGGGCATTTCCTCCGCTGAACCTGCCATTGTTTTGTTGCTTTTTCGCTCCTCTTTTATGCGTTCTCTCACAAAAGCTGCCCGTGTCGATGGGAAAAATGCCGCGCACCGATAGATTTTTAACAATGAATTCACTTGTTAAAAACAATGTTATTACAGGAGCGAGGCATGACAGCACCGGTACAGCACCCTATGTTTATCGATGGTCAATTCGTGAGCTGGCAAGGCGATTCGTGGTTGGATGTCATCAACCCGGCGACCGAAGCGATCCTGGCGCGTATTCCTGATGGCACAGCCGAAGATGCGCGAAAGGCCATTGACGCCGCCGAACGTGCGCAGCCTGGCTGGGAAGCACTTCCCGCCATCGAACGCGCTGGCTGGTTACGCAAAATCGCGGCGGGTATTCGTGAAAAAGCCCATGAAATTAGCGCGCTGATTGTCGCCGAAGGGGGAAAAATCCAGCAACTGGCGGAGGTGGAAGTCTCTTTTACCGCCGATTACATCGACTATATGGCCGAGTGGGCGCGGCGCTATGAGGGCGAAATTCTGCAAAGCGACCGTCCGGGCGAGAATATCTTCGTGTTTAAACGTGCGCTGGGGGTGACCACCGGCATTTTGCCGTGGAATTTCCCGTTCTTCCTGATAGCCCGCAAAATGGCGCCTGCGCTGATTACCGGCAATACCATTGTTATCAAACCGAGCGAATTCACGCCGAACAACGCGATTGCCTTCGCAAAAATTGTCCATGATATCGGCTTGCCAAAAGGGGTCTTTAACCTCGTGCTCGGACGCGGGGAAACCGTCGGACAGGAGCTGGCGGGGAATCCGAAAGTGGCGATGGTCAGCATGACCGGCAGCGTTGGCGCGGGTGAGAAAATCATGGCGGCAGCCGCGAAAAACATCACCAAAGTGTGCCTTGAACTGGGCGGTAAAGCGCCGGCAATTGTCTTTGATGATGCTGATCTTGAGCTGGCCGTGAAAGCGATTGTCGACTCCCGCGTTATCAACACCGGGCAGGTGTGTAACTGCGCCGAACGCGTGTATGTGCAAAAAGGGATTTATGACCGGTTTGTCAATCGACTTGGCGAAGCCATGAAAGCGGTACAGTTTGGCGATCCGGCGCAGCGCAACGATATTGCGATGGGGCCGCTTATTAATGCCGCAGCACTGCAACGCGTTGAAGAGAAGGTCGAACGCGCCGTGTCAGAAGGCGCACGCGTGGTGCTGGGTGGCAAAGCGGTCACTGGCAGGGGCTATTTTTACCCGCCGACACTGCTGCTCGATGTGCGCCAGGAGATGGCCATCATGCATGAAGAGACGTTTGGTCCGGTGCTGCCGGTGGTTGCATTCGACACGCTGGAAGAGGCGCTGGCGATGGCGAACGACAGCGATTATGGCCTGACCTCGTCGGTATATACCCGCGATCTGGCGACAGCGTTTAAAGCTGTGCGGGGGCTGAAGTTTGGCGAAACCTATATTAACCGCGAGAACTTCGAAGCGATGCAGGGGTTTCATGCGGGCTGGCGTAAATCGGGTATCGGTGGGGCGGATGGACGCCACGGCCTGAACGAGTACCTGCAAACGCAAATGGTCTATCTGCAGTCCTGATATGTGGCCCCCGCGTTTGGTGGGGGCTCGTTTCAGACTTTGGTTGCTATCCACGCCATCATCAGCTCCGGCCAGATTGCCGCCGGTAAGCCCAGCGCATCGCGAATGCCAAAACCGTGTTTCCCCTGTTCAAACAGATGCATCTCAACCGGCACGCCAAGGCGTCGCAGGGCGTTGAACATGACCACGCTGTTTTCCACTTTCACTGCCGGGTCATCGACCGCATGCAACAGAAAAGTCGGCGGCGTGTTTTCATCGGCCATCTGTTCTGCGGAGTAGCGGCGGATCTGGTCGTCGCCTGGCGTATCGCCAATCAGCTGCTGGCGCGACATCGGGTGGTCAATCTCCTGGTGCATGGTAATCACCGGATAGACCAGCGCCATAAACGCCGGGCGAGCGCTTTGGTTATCCATCTCATCAACAGGGCGATAAACGTTTTCGTTGTAGCGCGTGCCAAGGCTGGCCGCGGCGTGACCGCCGGCGGAAAACCCCATAATGCCAATACGTTCAGGATCGAGGCGCCACTCCTGCGCTCGGGCGCGAATCACGCGGATCGCACGTTGCACATCGGCCAGCGGCGCGTCCGCACCTTCCTCATGCCCATCACCCGGCAGGCGGTAGGTCATGACAAACAGCGTGTAACCTTTGGCGTTAAAGCAGGGCGCCAGCGCGCTGCCTTCTTTATCCAGCACGACACGGCGGTAAGAGCCGCCAGGTGTGACCAGAATGCCGACCCCGTTCGGGTTTTGTGGCGCGTAAACGGTAATGTGCGGGGCACGCACACCGGTGACGGATCGGTCAAAACGCGAGGGGCCGGTATGGTGCTCTTCAAGCTGAAACTGCACCGGGCTTACCGCAGCGCCAGGGGCTTCGCCGGTTGGCCAGACGGAGAACGTAGTGGCGTGTTGCACCGCCACGTTCATCAGGGTGAGTAAATCTTCCGGGCTGATATTTCTCATGTGTTGCCTGGTTTGAATACGCCGGGTCATTCCCCGGCGTGGATGGTGAGATTACAGTGCGCGATATTTTTCGAGCACGCGAACCAGCTGCGTAACAAAACCGTATTCGTTGTCGTACCACGAGACGGTTTTGACCAGTTGCAGATCGCCGGCTTCGGTGATCTCGGTTTGGGTGGCGTCAAAAACGGAACCGAAATGGCTGCCGATAACATCAGAAGAGACGATCTCTTCATCGGTATAACCGAAAGATTCGTTGTTCTCCGTGGCTTTTTTCAGCGCCTGATGGATCTCATCGACCGTCACTCTCTTCTCTAATATGGATACCAGTTCAGTAACGGAGCCGGTTTTCACCGGTACGCGCTGCGCGTGGCCTTTCAGCTTACCGCTCAATGCCGGGATCACCAGACCAATGGCTTTCGCCGCACCCGTGGTGTGCGGAATGATGTTTTCCGCAGCGGCACGGGAGGCGCGCAGATCTTTACCGCGCGGGCCATCGACCAGCGCCTGGGTACCGGTGTAGGCGTGGATGGTGGTCATGGTGCCGACTTTAATGCCGAAATTATCCTGCAAGGCTTTGGCCATCGGCGCGAGGCAGTTGGTGGTGCAGGACGCCACCGAAATAATGGTGTCCTGCGCATTAATCGTGTCGTCGTTAACGTTGTAGACGATGGTTTTCATCTCGCCTGCCGGGGCGGAAATAAGCACTTTTTTGGCCCCGGCATCAATGTGTGCCTGTGATTTTTCGCTCGAGGTATAAAAACCGGTACACTCAACGATGATCTCCGCACCGGCGCTGCGCCACGGAATATTTTTTGCCTCTTTTTCCGCATATACCGTAATGGTTTTGCCATTAACGATCAGCGCGTCTTCGGTAAAATCCACGCTCCAGCCAAACGGGCCGTAGTTGGAATCATGCTTTAACAAATAGGCCAGCACTTTGGGTGAGGTCAGATCGTTAATAGCCACCACCTCCGCGCCGCTGTTGGTTTCCAGCAGGCGACGTAATACCAGGCGCCCAATGCGCCCAAATCCATTAATGCCAATTTTGCTCATGATCATCTCCATCAGAATGTAATGAATCACCGTTTTGTACTTATTTAGTGATAACCTGGCGGGCGTTATTGGGCAAATAAATCACCTTCAGACTGTGGTAAGTAACTGAAAAGTGATAAGGAAAAGTTAATGAATTTTTAAGGAAAGCCAGGTATGTTGAACGCCGGTTCGTTCGTTTTGGGGGTTCCTTATGCGTAGCAAATATTCGGGATTACAGATCGCCATTCACTGGCTGGTGTTCCTGCTGGTTGTTGGCGCTTATTGCGCCATGGAACTACGCGGATTCTTCCCGCGCAGCTATCGTCCTTATTTCAATCTCGTACACGTTTCATGCGGCATTTCGATTCTGGTGCTGATGCTGGCGCGTCTGCTGGTGCGGCTGAAAAGCCCAACGCCGCCGATTGTGCCGAAACCGTCAGCGATGATGACCGGGCTGGCGCACCTTGGGCATCTGGTCATTTACCTGCTGTTTATTGCCTTGCCAATTCTTGGCTTGCTGATGATGTATAACCGCGGTGGTCCATGGATTGCTTTTGGTATTTCGATGCCGTACGCCGCAGAGGCGAATTATGATTTAGTGGATACGCTCAAAGAGTTCCACGAGCTGTTGGCAAACGCCGGCTATTTTGTCATTGCGTTGCATGCCGGTGCGGCGCTGGCGCATCATTACTATTTTAAAGACAACACGCTGCTGCGTATGATGCCGAAAAAACGCGGCTAATTGCTCTTCGTTGCCTGGCCCCGCATCCTGCGGGGCTTTTTCATTTCTGCGCGTCTAAAATGTGATCCTGTCGGGTTTTCCACATTGAAAAGCAGGGCGGAAATCACATTTTACGCCATCCGTGCTGTGCGCAATTCGTACAAGCAGTGTAGATAGTATATCTATTATAGAAACACTATCGGGCGGAGGGGATATGACACAGCCAGTACAGGAGTCTCTTGATCGGATGGCAACACAAGAACACACTGCCGGATCGCGCAAATTACGCAAAGTGCTGCTCGCCACCGGCATTGGCCACTTTGTCGAATGGTTTGACTTTGGCCTGTATGGCACGCTCGCTGCCATTATCGGCCTGCAGTTTTTTCAGGCGGGTGATCCCAGCGTCGCACTGCTTTCGTCATTCGCGGTCTTTGGCGCGGGTTTTATTATGCGCCCCCTTGGTGGGCTGTTTTTCGGTTCGCTGGGCGACAGAAAAGGGCGACAGAAAGTGCTGGCAACGGTGATCCTGCTCACCTCCGGCGCCACCTTCGTGATGGGCCTGCTGCCGACTTATCATCAGATTGGTATTACCGCGACGGTGCTGCTGGTGATAACGCGCCTGATTCAGGGTTTTGCCGCTGGGGGCGAAAGCTCGGGCGCGACAACCTATCTGGCGGAATATGCCCCCACGGAGCGCCGCGGCTACTTCACCTGCTGGATCGATAACTTTGGTTTTATGGCTTTTGTCGTGGGATCCGGGCTGGTGTTTCTGCTGACAGCAACGCTCGGTGAAAGCACCATGAGCGACTGGGGCTGGCGCATCCCCTTTTTGATTGCCGGGCCATTGGGCTGGGTTGGGTTGTACTTACGAAAACATCTGGAAGATTCGCCAGAATTTCTCGACGCCATGAAGAACGGGCAAACCGAATCCGCGCCGCTGCGTAAAGCGGTTACCACGGCGTGGGGCGCGTTGCTGTTCTGTGTCGGTTTTGTGGTGATCAAAGCGGTCGGGCACTGGACGCTGCAAACCTTTATGCCGAGCTATCTCTCCACCGAGTTGCACTTCTCAAAACTTAACGCGTACGCCATCACCACGATTGGTCTCTTTTCCGTGGCGGTGCTGGTACCGTTTATGGGCTATCTGTCGGATAAATATGGCCGTAAGCCGTTAATGCTGACCGGGTGCGCCGGGTTTATTCTGCTGAGTTACCCGGCCATGATGGTGATGGCGAATGGCGATGTGCTCTCTGCGGTGCTGGCAATGGTGATGCTGGGGGCGTTTATCGCCGCGTTTGATGGCGCGTGTACCGCCGCAATGGCGGAACTTTTCCCTACCAGTGTGCGCTATGGCGGGTTGTCTATCGCCTATAACTTTGCCGTCGCCTTCTTTGGCGGCATCACGCCGTGGTTCTCCGCCTGGCTCATTACCAGCACCGGCGATAAATTCTCGCCTGCCTTCTATGTGATGGGCGCGGCGCTAATTACCTTCCTGACAGTGCTGCGCGCCCGCGAAACCGCAGGGCAGCCGCTAAAACGCTGACGTTTTGCCCGGAGGAACCCTCCGGGCTATTAGGTAAATCTGAAACAGGATATTGCGCGTATCCGTTACGGTACAAGGCCCGCCTGCGGTGCGCAATTGCGGATAACTTTTCTTTCAGTGTTCACCCGCGAAGGTGATTAATTATCTGCCCAGCCAGGAAATAAATATCAACGTGATATTAACCTAGGAAATCATTTTTATTCCATAGGGACAAAGTTCGAATAAACAAGTCTGCTGCTTTTCACAATTCCGCAATGAAACGTTATCATTACTAGGGCAATGACAACTATTTTTTAAAGTCTGCCAGATAGCAGGGAAAAAAGGCATGGTATGAATAACGCGAAAATCCTGAGGTTTTCCATCAATGAATACACGTGCGCCATCAGTGCGTAAGTAATTGTTTGGCCGCAAAAAATAGTTGCCGCGATACCAGATAATGACCGATCGTTTTTCACTATTCCTGGCGACGGCAAATGCTGTGCCGGTCGTTGGGGAAAGTAACATGTCCGTAATATCCCAGCGCATAAGTTCTCCTTGCTAATATCACAATGTTCTACTAAGAAAAATCTTATCAAATAATTAGCGCCAGGCCTAAGTTAAATTTTATATTTAATATTACGCTGATTAACCTACGATATATTTAATTAATTTTACTTAGGGTTTTGATGTGAAACAAAAATGGTGAGGTTTTGTGCAATATATTTTAACGATATTTATCCTTTTCGACAGAATACATTATGTTTTCACTCTGCTAGAGTCATCACGTCACGTCATTCTTGCCTTGCCAGGAGGTTTCACGTGCTGTTGTCCAGTCTGATTGCGATTGCTGCCGTGCTGATGATGGGGGTAATGAGCCCAGGTCCGAGTTTCATCTATGTTGCACGTCATTCCCTGGCGCACTCACGTGTGCATGGTTTAGTCACTTCGCTGGGAATGGGGGTGGGGGCGGCGACGTTTGCGCTGATGGCGATGCTGGGATTGCAAAGGGTGCTGAATGTGGTGCCGGAACTCTATATGGCGCTGAAGATAGCAGGGGGCGCGTATCTTATCTGGATGGCAGTGAAGATTTTTCGCAGTGCATCGCAGCCATTGACGCTCGCTTTGAGCCATAACGACGCACCCAAAGGGCTGTGGAAGACGTTTCGCGATGGATTGTTTATTCAGTTAAGCAACCCGAAAACGGCCATCGTATTCGCGTCTATTTTCACCGCGCTGCTGCCAGCGAATATTCCGACCATCTTCTATTATGTGATCCCGCTGATGAGCTTTGTGATTGATGCGGGCTGGTATTCGCTGGTGGCGCTGCTGCTCTCAGCCGAGAAACCGCGCCGCGTCTATTTGCGCATCAAAACGGCGGTGGACAGAACATCGGCCACGGTGCTGAGTATTTTGGGGATCAAGCTGATATATTCATCGCTGGTGAAGTAATACCGATGCTGAGCACAAAGGGCTCACTTTAGACAGTTCGCAGCAATCATTGTTTAAGCGCGTTTAGATGATGCGTGAATTGTGTGTTGGTTGTGGTTAATACGTAATAAAAAAGTAGATCGTTCTGCTGAATACTAATAACCAAACGCCGTCGGTTTCCAGCCGCGCGCCCTGCGCATTGCCGACGGCGTTTTATTAAGCTTAAAAATTGAGAGAGAAATTGGTAAATATGCTAAATGTTTGAGGTTGAAAATTGTTACTCTGAGATAGAAATAAGATTCATCGAAAATAAGGTGGAAAAAAGGTTGTTAAAGAAAATCTCATAGGTTGAATCATTCCCAATAAAGCCAGAGAACTTTTGCTCGCTATTAGAAATGATATCTTTATTTAAGTAATTTTTTACCTTAACCCCACCATTCCCATATATGTGGAAGGATAAGATAATTTCTGATGATTTTGTATATTCATCCATATTTAAAATATCAATTGCGCGAACAGGTCCTCGAACAGTGAAAATAAATTTTTCTTTAATGTAAACAATAAGTCCGACAGGAGTTAAATCCAAGTTAAAAACACCGTCTTTATAAAAAACGTTATAAAGTAACGGTTTTTTGTCTTTGTAAGCTGTTTCGTGTGAGTCAATTATTTCCTTCATGAATAAATGTCTTTGACCCATAACGGTCGGGCCAAATTGATCTGCGGCGAAACGTAAGAATTCAAATTTTTTTTGATTCATTATTTACTCCGTGTGTTTTATTTGTTTGGAAAAATAACAAATTACTACTTATCTAATGATTTGTCTAAAATACATAATTATTCGTCACGAATATATATTATAATAATTGTATTCATGTCTATTATTGGTTTTTCCAACGTGAGAATTGGTACTTCATGCGCGTAAAAATCGATGGCGTTACTTATGTGCCTACATGCAACCCAGCACCAGCTCGTACTGGTATTGCCATTTCCACATATAAACGATCTGGCGCATTGAGTCAGGCAGAGCAAATAACGGAGTAAATAATTGACCTGCCCCCAGGATTAGATACCACGTTCAGTTAGTAATGCAGGTTGTGTGACCATGACCCCGAATATGCATATAACAGCAGTGTCTTATTTTTTGAGTACTGATATTTATTTGGTTCCAAATGCAGACTTGAAAGCTTTAATTTTAGGGGCAAATTTGGGGGCAAAATCGCTGTTGGGGGCATGTTTAGGGGCGCTGAAAAGTCTCTATATGGCTTGTAGTGTCTTTATGATGAAAATGATAACCACCTGATGTCCATACAAAACCTAACGTTTACATCATACTAAAATTAAAGTTACCATACCCCCCTATAGTATCAAGGAGGTTACATGCCCCATTCACCAGAAGACAAAAAACGCGTGCTTACGCGGGTACGTCGCATTCGTGGCCAGGTTGACGCATTGGAGCGTGCACTGGAAAGCGGCGAGCCCTGTATCGCCATTTTGCAGCAAATCGCCGCCGTGCGCGGCGCGGCCAATGGCTTGATGGGCGAAATGGTTGAAATCCACCTCAAAGATGAGCTGGTCACCGGCGAAACCACTGCCGACCAACGCGCGGTGCGCATGGCGGAAGTCGGTCATCTTCTGCGCTCTTATCTAAAATAAGCATAAAGCCATACACAAAAAGGAAGCGACTTATGAAATCACGTGCAGCTGTAGCCTTTGGGCCGGGTCAACCGCTCAAAATCGTCGAAATAGATGTAGCGCCGCCAAAAAAGGGTGAGGTCCTGGTGCGTATCACGCACACCGGCGTTTGTCACACCGATGCCTTTACGCTTTCGGGTGACGATCCGGAAGGCGTGTTCCCGGCGGTGCTTGGTCATGAAGGCGGCGGCATCGTTGTAGAAGTTGGCGAAGGCGTTACCAGCCTGAAACCAGGCGACCACGTTATTCCGCTCTACACGGCAGAGTGTGGCGAGTGTAAGTTCTGTAAATCGGGGAAAACCAACCTCTGTCAGGCCGTTCGCGCTACGCAGGGCAAGGGGCTGATGCCGGACGGCACCACCCGTTTCTCCTACAACGGCGAACCGATTTATCACTACATGGGCACCAGCACGTTCAGCGAATACACCGTTTGCGCGGAAATCTCACTGGCGAAAGTTAACGAACAGGCACCGCTGGATAAAGTCTGCTTGCTGGGCTGCGGTGTGACTACCGGCATTGGCGCGGTACATAACACGGCGAAAGTCAAAGAGGGTGATACGGTCGCGATCTTTGGCCTCGGTGGTATCGGTCTGGCGGCAATCCAGGGTGCCGTTCAGGCGAAGGCGGGACGCATTCTGGCGATCGATACCAATCCGGACAAATTCCCCCTCGCCAAAGAGATGGGCGCAACCGATTTTATCAACCCGAACGATCACGACCGCCCGATCCAGGATGTGATTGTCGAAATGACAGATGGCGGCGTGGACTTCAGTTTTGAGTGCATCGGCAATGTGAACGTCATGCGCGCCGCGCTTGAGTGCTGCCACAAAGGCTGGGGCGAGAGCGTCATCATCGGCGTGGCGGGCGCGGGGCAGGAGATCAGCACCCGTCCTTTCCAGCTGGTGACCGGTCGTGTATGGCGCGGTTCCGCCTTCGGCGGTGTTAAAGGTCGTACACAGCTGCCAGGCATGGTAGAAGACGCGATGGCGGGCAAGATTCGCCTCGATCCCTTCATTACCCATCGTATGCCACTGGAGCAGATCAACGACGCATTTGAACTGATGCATCAGGGCAAATCCATCCGTACCGTTATCCATTTCGGCGAAAAGTAAGCCTTCCTCACGCCAGCGGTGTCACCGCTGGCGCAACCAAACTCCAAATCTGTGACCGTTGACGCGCTTTTCGCCATAAGAATAATCCAATTATTGCCGATGCCTATATATCATTCCTGTTGTACGTATCAGACAAATATGAGAGTCGATAGCCATGGATAAAAAAGCAGCGATGCAAAGAACACAAGGCATTGGATTTATGCACAATATTCGATTGGTTCCCCTGTTTTCTTCCATTCTCGGCGGCATCTTAGTGCTATTTGCATTAAGTTCCGGTCTGGCGGGTTACTTCCTGATGCAAGCGGATCGCGATCAGCAGGATGTCACACAGGAAATCCAGGTGCGCATGGGATTATCCAACAGTTCAAACAACTTACGCATAGCACGTATCAGCCTGATCCACGCCGGCGCGGCCAGTCGCATCGCCGAAATGGAAGATATGAAAAACAACGTGGCTGAAGCAGAAAAACGCATGAAGCAGTCACAGGACGGTTTTAATCAATATATGGAACGCCCTGTGAAAACCCCGGCGGATCTCGCCCTGGACGCCGATCTCACTACCCGCTTTAATGCCTACATCGCGGGCATGCAACCGATGCTGAAATATGCCAAAAACGGCATGTTTGAAGCGATCATTAACCACGAAAGTGAGCAGGCGCGCCAGCTTGATGCGTCTTATAACGAAATTCTGTTAAAAGCCATTGAGATCCGTACCGCACGTGCGCAGCACCTGACCGAAGAGGCACACAGCCGTACCCAGCTTGGGCTGATGTTTATGGCTGCCGCCTTTGCTCTGGCGCTGGTGCTGACGGTTATCACCTTTACCGTATTGCGCAGCGTAGTGATTAACCCACTGCAACGTGCGGCCCAGCGTATTTCTCGCATCGCCACCGGGGATCTAACGGTAGCCGATGAGCCTGCCGGGCGTAGCGAAATTGGTCGTCTGAGTAGCGATCTGCAGGCAATGCAACATTCGCTGGTCACGACGGTGGCGACCGTTCGCCAGGGCGCGGAAGAGATCTATCGCGGTACCAGCGAAATCTCCGCCGGTAATACCGACCTCTCTTCCCGCACGGAACAACAGGCGGCTGCCATTGAACAAACGGCTGCCAGCATGGAGCAATTAACCGCGACCGTGAAGCAGAACGCCGACAACGCGCACCACGCCAGCGGGCTGGCGCGCGATGCCTCCGGCAAAGCGACCAAAGGTGGACAGATTGTTTCTGGCGTCGTGCAAACGATGGGCAATATCACCACCAGTTCGCGCAAAATTTCCGAAATCACTGCGGTTATCAACAGCATCGCGTTCCAGACCAATATCCTGGCGCTTAACGCGGCGGTAGAAGCGGCGCGCGCTGGCGAACAGGGGCGTGGTTTTGCGGTGGTGGCAAGCGAAGTACGTACGCTGGCAAGTCGCAGTGCGCAGGCGGCAAAAGAGATTGAGGCGCTGATCAGCGAATCCGTGAGCTTAATTGAGCAAGGTTCCGGAGAAGTCGTTTCCGCCGGGGAAACCATGGGCGAGATCGTTACAGCCGTTAAACGCGTGACCGATATCATGCTGGAGATTGCCGCCGCGTCTGATGAGCAGAGCAAAGGAATCACCCAGGTGAGCCAGGCGATCACGGAAATGGATAACGTCACCCAGCAAAACGCCTCGCTGGTAGAAGAAGCCTCTGCGGCAGCCGCCTCGCTGGAAGAGCAGGCGGCACGCCTGACAGAAGCCGTGGGCGCGTTCCGTTTAACTGGCGCGGCACCGCAGCGTCAGAATAATGCGGCATCGCCAACCAGCAAAACCTTCAAGCCACAGCGCCCGGCGCTGGCGCAGGGTGATAACTGGGAAACGTTCTGAGTATGCAGAAAACGAAAAAGAGGCCGGATGGCCTCTTTTTTTATGCGCAAAATCTTAACACTGGTTGGTGTTTAAGGCGCTGACCATATTGTTGTAGTTCTGCAGCAGGGATTGGGCGTCCTGCGTCTGCTGGGGTTGCATCAGCTGAAACTGTTTTGGCTGTTTGGCCTCTTTTTCGTACTCGCCATTTTCAGTGCGCTCAATAATGTCACGGCCGATAGAGAGATAGTCGTTAGCTTTAGACAGGAGACTCGAACAGCCCGTTTTATTGTTTTCGCGTACTTTGGCATCGTAAGCGGTAGCCATACTGTTGAACTGATCGAGCGCATCCTTAAATGCCGCCTTCTTATCGCCCAGCCCTTTGCCATCCAGCACGCCACCGGCGGCATCCAGGCTCTCTTTCAGGTAGTAGACCATTCCCATTTGCGCGTGCTCAAGCGTGCCTTTTTGCGTACGTTCAAATTCTGCTTTGATGCGCGCACGATCTTTTGCCTCGATACCCTCAAAGAAATTCGCCTGCGCAACCACCAGCATTTGCATACTGCTCAACAACGCGGGCTGGATCTCGCGACCGTGAGCGCCATTATCGCTTTTGTACGTTTTCGCGCTGATGTAGTTGTACATGTCGCGACTTACCGGTTCGGCTTTTGCCAGCGCTTCGCTGTAAAGACGCGCCGGTTCGTCCAGTTCTGGCATATCCGGCTTCATGCTGTGCGCTTTATCCAGATGCTCTTTAATACGCCCCATGGAAAGCGGTTCAGTAAAAAACAGATCATCCATTTTCTTTTTGCCATCGAAAGCGGGCTGCGTGTACTTCTGGTATTCAGCGAGTTGCTTACCGAAGTTGGCCGAGGTCATGTTGGCCGCGGCAATATATTCGTTGTACTTCAGCACTTCGGCCTGCTCGGCTGACGGCTGCGCTGCTTGCGTTTTGGTGGTTTTGTCGTCACAGGCTGACAGTGCCAGCAGGCAGGCGGCAACCGCCAGCGTACGTGCGACAGGTTTGGCGATGAACATCCCATTCTCCTTGTCCGAAAAAAGAAAAAAACGACTCATTATTGCTGAGCGCCGCACAGGTTAGCATCAATGCCCGACGGGCAAGGGGCATGCCACCTGAATTGGTAGGTTTTGAAAAAAGGAGAAATTGCCCGGCAGACAGCGCCACCGGGCCGGGTTCAGGAGAGCGCAGCGTTAAATAAAGCTGTCGTCATCGTTGCTGTAATCAGTGTCATCGAAATCATCGTTCTGGTAAGTATCATTACCGAACGAATCGTTCTGATCGAGAAAACGGGTGTCGGAGGCATCAGTAAAGTTGTCGTTCTGTGCGTTTTCAAACGCCGAATTACCCGCCGCCGGTTCTTCAATAATATTGACGATCTCTTCCGGGCGAGACTGATGGAACATACTGGTCAGCATTTCGGCCAATACCACACCACCTGCAACGCCTGCCGCAGTTTGCAAGGCACCGGCCATAAAACCGCTTCCGCGTGGCGCGGGCGCCGCCGCACGCGAATAGTCCTGCTGTGGCTGCTGGGTAGCGTTCCAGTTATTTTCCGGTTGCGGACTCTGGCTTCTCCCGCCGCCAAACAGGCCACCGAGGAAACTGCCCCCGCCGGTTTGTGGTTTGCTTTTTTGCGCGGCCAGTTCACTTTCCAGTTGCTGAACTTTGCTCTGGAGCTGTTTTAACGCCGCTTCCTGAATCAGGATCGATTGCGCCATATAGTACGGCGCGGCAGGTTGCTGACGTACAAATTCTGCTATCTGACGCTCAGCCTCGGCGTCGCGCTGGCCATTCTGTTGCTCGGTCTGTTTCAGGCGCTGGAAAAGGCCGTTGATAAGCTGCTGTTCTTCATATTGCATGGCAATAACCTTCCGATCGCTGTGATAGATACTGTTGAGTTTATCAGTGCCATGAATACGTGTCCGATGAGTGAAATGTTTGTTTAACATTGGTTGCAGCTGGGCAAAAAATTGCTGTGAAGGAGGGATGTTCAGGCGATTCTCGTTGCCTCTTCAAAAGGTAACACATATGGATTACCATATTTGTTGTTTGACATCATTAAGGTAAGCGCATGCTGCAACCCGTTCAGCTTTTTAAAATCCTCTCCGATGAAACGCGGTTAACCATCGTGCTGTTGCTCAGAGAAGCCGGTGAACTTTGCGTGTGTGATATATGCGCCGCAGCGGGGGAGTCACAACCCAAAATTTCGCGGCATATTGCGATGTTACGTGAATATGGTCTGGTTATTGATCGGCGCGCGGGGAAGTGGATCCATTATCGTCTGTCACCTCATATGCCCGCCTGGGCAGCGGCAACCATCGACACAGCATGGGATTGCTTGCGTGAAGAGACGCGAGCCAAACTGAAATCGGTGCCTTTGGGTTCGTGTTGATAACAAAACATATTCATCAATTCATATGTCATGGAGTCTGAAATGTTACTGGCTGGAAGCATCTTTATTTTTACTCTCGTGCTGGTTATCTGGCAGCCCAAAGGGTTGAGTATTGGCTGGAGCGCAACGCTTGGCGCGGTGCTGGCGCTGGTCTGCGGTGTGATTCATATGAACGATATTCCGGCGGTGTGGAATATCGTCTGGAACGCGACGGCGACTTTTATTGCCGTCATTATCATCAGCTTGCTGCTGGATGAGTCGGGTTTTTTCGAATGGGCGGCGCTGCATGTTGCACGCTGGGGCAACGGGCGCGGGCGTTTGTTGTTCACGTATATTGTGTTGTTGGGGGCGGCAGTCGCCGCCCTGTTTGCCAACGACGGGGCAGCACTGATCCTGACACCGATTGTCATTGCCATGCTGCTGGCGCTCGGTTTCAGCCCGCGAGCCACACTGGCGTTCGTGATGGCCGCAGGCTTTATTGCTGATACCGCAAGTCTGCCGCTGATTGTCTCGAATCTGGTGAATATCGTATCGGCCGACTTTTTCCATCTCGGATTTACCACCTACGCTTCGATCATGGTGCCGGTGGACATCGCGGCAATCGCGGCGACGCTTACCATGCTGCACCTCTTTTTTCGCCGTGAAATTCCGCAAACTTATGCCGTGGATAAACTGCCAGCGCCTGGCCGCGCAATTAAAGATCCGGCGACATTTCGCACCGGCTGGGTCGTGCTGATCCTGCTGCTGGCGGGCTTTTTTGTGCTCGAACCGTTGGGTATTCCGGTGAGTGCCATTGCGGCTGTTGGTGCGCTGATCCTCTTTGCCGTCGCCAAAAAAGGGGCGGCGATTGATACAGGTAAAGTGCTGCGTGGCGCGCCGTGGCAAATCGTTATCTTTTCGCTGGGCATGTACCTGGTCGTGTATGGGCTGCGAAACGCAGGACTCACCGAATACCTTTCCCAGGTTCTGAATCTGCTGGCCAATAAGGGCTTGTGGGCGACCACCATCGGCACCGGTTTTATTACTGCGTTCCTCTCGTCGGTCATGAATAATATGCCGACGGTGCTGATTGGCGCGTTGTCGATTGAGGGCAGCGGCGCAACGGGCGTGATTAAAGAGGCGATGATTTTTGCCAATGTGATTGGCTGCGATCTGGGGCCGAAAATAACGCCGATTGGCAGCCTGGCGACACTGCTCTGGTTGCATGTGCTGGCGCAGAAGAAGATTGCGGTGAGCTGGGGGTATTACTTCCGAACCGGTATCGTGATGACGCTGCCGGTTCTTTTTGTCACGCTGGTGGCGCTGGCACTGCGCCTCTCTTTTCCTTTGTCCTGAGAGTATTTATGAGCAACGTTACGATTTATCACAATCCGGACTGCGGCACGTCACGCAACACGCTGGCGCTGATTCGCAACAGCGGGGTAGAACCGCAGGTGATTCTGTATCTGGAAAACCCGCCTTCGCGCGAGGAATTAACGACACTGATTGGCGCAATGGGCATCAGCGTGCGCGAATTATTGCGTAAAAACGTGGAGCCTTACGAACAACTGGGGCTGGCGGAAGCGCGATTCAGCGATGAACAACTCATTACGTTTATGCTGGAACACCCTATTTTGATTAACCGCCCGATTGTGGTGACGCCGCGCGGCACCCGTCTGTGCCGCCCTTCGGAAGTGGTGCTGGATATTCTGCCGGACGCCCAACAAGGCGCGTTCAGCAAAGAGGATGGCGAACAGGTCATCGATGAAAACGGGCAACGGGTGAAACCGTAGTCGGTTTACCACGTCACGAAAAGGCCCGCATCTGCGGGCCTTGTGTTATCTCAACCAGGGCGCGGCTTATCCTGGCAGGCAAATCATCCCATTATTTGCGCGTGCTCGCAGAACGCGGGCGTGGTGATCAAGCGATACGCTGGTTTTCGCGGACGTGTGCCGCAGTAATCATCACTGGGATCGATTTGGACGTTGGCGTACCGGTGCCGTCGCCAAAGCGCGTCAGCGGAACCAATGGATTGGTTTCCGGATAATAGGCCGCCAGGTTGCCGCGCGGGATGTCATAAGCGACAAGGCGAAAAGCCTCAACGCGGCGCCGCACACCATCTGTTGACTGGGTTTCAATATCCACCCGGTCGCCATCATTTAAACCAAGAGCGCGAATATCTTCCGGGTGCATAAACAGCACGTCGCGCTGCCCATAAACCCCACGGTAACGATCATCAAGCCCGTAAATGGTGGTGTTGTACTGGTCATGTGAGCGTAATGTCTGCAACACAAACGGCGCTTGCGTTTCCGGACAGGCCGACAGCGGCAGGGCGGCGGCGCTGAATTCCGCTTTGCCGGAAGGCGTATTAAACCGTAAATCTGCGGCGGCATTCCCCAGCCAGAACCCGCCCGGTTCTTCGCAGCGGACATTAAAGTTCTGGAATCCAGGAATAGTGGCGGCGATATGATCGCGGATCAGGTTGTAATCACCCGCCATCGCCAGCCAGTCGACTTTTTCACTGCCCAGCGTGGCATGCGCGATGCCAGCCACAATCGCCGTTTCCGAACGCTGCGTGGCGGCCAGCGGTTTACCGATACCTTCAGAGGCATGCACCATGCTGAAAGAGTCTTCCACGGTGATGAACTGGCGCCCGCTTGCCTGCATATCTTCTTCGGTACGGCCAAGCGTCGGCAGGATCAGCGACTGTTTACCCGGCATCAAATGGCTGCGGTTCAGTTTGGTGCTGATGTAGACCGTCAGCCCGCAACGGCGCAGCGCTTCGCAGGTGCGTGGCGTATCCGGCGCGGCGGCGGCCAGATTGCCACCGAGGGCAAGCAGCACTTTCACTTCATCACGCAGCATTGCCGAAATGGCTTCCACCGTATGATGCCCGTGCTCGCGCGGTGGTTCGAAGTTGAAATGACGGGCAAGGCTGTCGAGCAGGGCGACCGGCGGTTTTTCATCGATCCCCATCGTGCGGTTGCCCTGCACATTGCTGTGTCCGCGCACCGGGCACAGCCCCGCGCCCGGTTTGCCCAGGTGGCCGCCAAGCAGTTGCAGGTTAGTGATTTCCCGTACCGTGTTCAGCGAGTGTTTGTGCTGGGTAATGCCCATTGCCCAGGTACAAATCACACGTTTTGCGTTCTGCCAGATGGCTGCCGCCTCGCGTAATTGCTGCTGTTTCAGGCCGGATTGCTGTTCAATGGTCTGCCAGTCGGTGGCATCGATTTGCGCAAACCAGTCCTCAATGCCGTGGGTGTGCTGCGCAATAAAGGCATCGTCAAAAATACTCGCCTCGCCGTTAGCCAGCCGCTGGCGCTGTGTTTCCAGCAACGCTTTCGCCATCCCGCGTACCGCCGCCATATCACCGCCGAGATTGGGCTGATAATAAGCGGAGCTAATTGTGCCCGCCATCGGCGTGACCACCTCCAGCGGTTTTTGCGGATCGGCAAACCGCTCAAGGCCGCGTTCGCGCAGGGTATTAAATGTGACAATACGCGCCCCGCGATCGGCGGCGTGACGCAGGCTGTGCAGCATACGCGGGTGGTTGGTGCCGGGGTTTTGCCCGAAGACAAAAATGGCGTCTGCTTTCTCAAAATCGGCCAGGTGAATAGTGCCTTTTCCCACGCCGATGCTGCGTTTCAGCCCGGCACCGCTCGCTTCGTGGCACATGTTGGAACAATCCGGGAAGTTATTGGTGCCGACCATGCGGCCAAACAGCTGATAAAGCCACGACGACTCATTGCTTGCCCGGCCGGACGTGTACAGTTCAAGCTGATTGGGGTTATCCATCGCCTTAATATGCTCGCCAATCATCGCCAGCGCATCGTCCCAGGAAACCGGTTCGTAGTGATCGGTTTGCGGGTTGTAGCGCAGCGGCTCGGTCAGCCGGCCCTGGTATTCGAGAAAATAGTCGCTCTGGCGGTTAAGCGCCGTCACGCTGTGTTGCGCAAAAAAGGTGGCGTCAATCTGGCGGCGTGTGGCTTCCCAGGTCACGGCTTTTGCGCCGTTTTCACAGAAACTGAAGGTGCTTTTGTTGTCGTCACCCCATGCGCAACCGGGGCAGTCGAAGCCGCGCGCTTTGTTCATGCGCAACAGGTTGCGCATATTTTTCAGCGCGTTTTTACTGTCAATAACGAAGCGCGTAGTCGCTTCCAGCGAGCCCAGACCACCGGCAGCGGCGTGGTAGGGTTTGATAGCGGTTTTGAATTTCATCTCTTCTTCCGGCTGCGGATTGTTACAACGCCAGTGTAAATTGCGCAACAACAACTCTTATTCAACAACCTATTTTTATCACACAATTAACGCGTTGTTTACCTGTTGCGCAACCGGAAGAGAAGATAAGCGCGCCGGGATCAACCCGGCATCGTTTTGCGGATCGCCGCAATCAGGGAGTGAGCGGCAGGGGGCAGGTGACTATCCACGCGGGTGATGATGCCAATCGGATCGCCGATACCGGGCGGCGCAATGGGCAGCGCGACCAGAGAGCCCAGCCGCAAATCATCTTTTACCGCGCCGGAAGGGACAAACCACACGTAGTCATATTCAACAGTAAGCTGGCGCGACAGCGACGCGGAAAGCGTCTCCAGGCAACCAGACGGCAGCGTGCAGTTCTGGCTGGCGAGCAGATCCTCGGTGTTTTGCCGTGGCACGGTGCCCTCCGGCAAGACCACCACCGGCCATTCCAGCACTTTGCTTAGCGTGACCGTGGTTTGCAGCAACGGATGTCGCGGGCGTACCACCAGTTTTAGCGACTCGAGAAACAGCAGTTCATAACTCAGGCCGCTCATCAAATCCGGGTCGGACATGCGACCAATGCCCAGATCCAGTTCACCGGATTTCAGCCCGGCGAGGATCATCGGATTATTGGCGGTAGCAACCTGAATGGTGATATCCGGCTGCTGTTTGTGCAGCTGGCCAATGACCGCCGGCAAGATCCCCAGAGCCGCGGTTGGCAGCGCGCCGATGCGGATCAGGTCGTTTTTGAGTTCGGTTTTGTGGCTCAGCGACTGCCCGGCAATGTTGACCGCATCCAGAACGCGAACCGCATGAGTCAGAAATTGTTCGCCAACCAGCGTCAGTTGCGCGCCCATGCGGCCACGTTCAAACAGGCGCTTACCGGTAAGTTGTTCGAGTTCGTTGAGGGTTTTTGACAGCGCAGGCTGACTTAAGTTAAGGGTTTCAGCCGCGCGCCCCAAAGTTCCTTGTTGAGCGACGGCAACGAATGTATGCAAATGGCGCAGACGAATGCGCTGTGAAAACAGACCGTTTTTTTCCATAAGATGATGTTAAAAACCGTGCAGAACCGCTGGCAAGTTAAGTTGTTTAATTTTGATAACCAGATAGCAAAATATTATTAACATTTAATCTCTTTGAGTTACAAACGGATTCTGCCCGCAATGTGACGTAACCTGCATGTCACCAGGGGTTTTCTGCGTTGCTGTTCCATAATCTTTCGTTATGTTCGTTACCGCGCTGTGCACGCGCGTTTTCTGCCACGATCACACTTTGTAAATTTCCCATCACGCACGCAAAGAGGCTTCTCTACACTCCAGAGAGAACACACTGGAGGGATTACACTATGGCGTACAGCATCACGGCTGATGAGATTCGGGAACACTTTTCACAGGCGATGTCGGCCATGTACCAGCAGGAAGTTCCGCAATACGGCACGCTGCTGGAGCTGGTCGCGGATGTGAATCTGGCGGTACTGGAAAACAACCCGCGTCTGCATGAACAACTGGCCAACGCCGATGAATTAGCGCGGCTCAATGTCGAGCGCCATGGCGCTATCAGGGTAGGGACGGCTGAGGAGCTTTCTACTTTGCGGCGCATGTTTGCCATTATGGGGATGTTCCCGGTTAGCTATTACGATCTCTCGCAGGCGGGCGTTCCGGTGCACTCCACCGCCTTTCGCCCGATCGAAGACGCGGCGCTGGCGCGTAACCCGTTTCGTATTTTTACCTCGCTGTTGCGTCTGGAACTTATCGAAAACGAAACCCTGCGCAACAAAGCCGCCGCCATCCTGGCGAAGCGCGACATTTTCACCCCAGCTTGCCGCCAGCTGATTGAGCTGCATGAACTGAATGGCGGTTTCACCCCGCAGCAGGCCAGCGCCTTTGTTGAGGAAGCGCTGGAAACCTTCCGCTGGCATCGCCATGCCACGGTGGATGCGCAAGCCTATCAGGCGTTGCATGATGAGCACCGCCTGATTGCCGATGTGGTCTGTTTCCCTGGCTGCCATATCAATCACTTAACGCCACGCACGCTGGATATTGACCGCGTTCAGGCGCTAATGCCGGAGTACGGCATTGAACCGAAAATCCTGATTGAAGGGCCGCCGCGTCGCGATGTGCCGATTTTGCTGCGCCAGACCAGTTTTAAAGCACTCGATGAACCCGTGCTGTTTAACGGCGAGCACCAGGGCACCCATACCGCGCGTTTTGGCGAAATCGAACAGCGCGGCGTCGCGTTAACGCAGAAGGGGCGCGCGCTCTATGATCAACTGCTGACCAGCGCCGGAACCGGCAAAGATAACCTGACGCACCAGTTGCACTTACAGGAGGTGTTTAAAGCCTTCCCGGACAGCGAAATGCTGCTGCGCAAGCAAGGGCTGGCGTGGTTCCGCTATCGCCTGACGCCAACAGGCGAAGCACACCGCCAGGCGATTCGCCCGGGCGACGATCCGCAGCCGCTGATCGAACGCGGCTGGGTGGTGGCGCAACCTATCACCTATGAGGATTTTCTGCCGGTCAGCGCGGCGGGGATTTTCCAGTCGAACCTTGGCAACGAAACCCAGGCCCGCAGCCACGGCAACGCCAGCCAGGCGCAGTTTGAGGCTGCGCTGGGTTGCCCGGTGTTCGATGAGTTCACACTCTATGCGGAAGCCGAAGCGCGCAGCAAACGGCGTTGCGGTCTGCTGTAAAACAGGTAATCTGCCAGAAATCAGTTATTTCTGGATGTTGTTATGGAAAATCCATTAACGCCGCTGGCACACACCCGCCAGGGGAGTGTGCTGGGATGCAGTGAGGACGACTTTCATGTCTGGCGCGGTATTCCGTTTGCCGCGCCGCCCACCGGCGCACTGCGCTGGCGCGCGCCCCAGCCACCGCAGCCCTGGCAGGGCGTGCGCATGGCCGACACGTTTTCCGCCGCCAGTTGGCAAAACAGTGATTACTGCCTGCAGATCGGCGGCGGAGATCCGGGGCGTTTCTCCGAAGATTGTCTCTATTTGAATATCTGGTCACCGGCTTCGCGGACAACACCGCTGCCGGTGATGGTCTGGCTGCACGGCGGCGGGTTCACTATCGGCTCCGGCGGGTTGCCACCGTATGACGGAAAAGCGCTTGCGGCGCGCGGTGTGGTGCTGGTGACGGTCAATTATCGCCTTGGTCATCTGGGCTTTTTCGCCCATCCGGCGCTGGAGCAGGAGCGCGATGAGCGCGTCTACAACTTCGGCTTGCTTGATCAGATAGCCGCCTTGCACTGGGTGCAGGAAAATATCGCCGCGTTTGGCGGTGACGCTGACAACGTTACGCTGTTTGGCGAATCGGCCGGGGCGCGCAGCGTGATGGCGCTGATGGCTTCGCCGCTGGCAGAAGGGCTGTTTCACAAAGCCATTATTCAGAGCAGTTATACCTTACCGGATACACCGCGCGAGGCCGCGCTGGCAAAAGGTGAAGCGATTGCCGCGCATTTTGGGCTGGAAAATGCCAGTGCCGAACAGTTGCGCGCGCTGCCGGCAGAGGCGTTCTGGCCGCTGGAAGCGCCGTTGAAAATTGCGCCTGCGCCCATCGCAGGTGATTGTGTGTTACCGGAACCGATGCTCGATACCTTTTTCGCCGGTCGGCAACATCCGATGCCGGTCATTATCGGTTCGAACAGTGATGAAGCCAGCGTGATGGCAGAGTTTGGCGTCGATCTCGCCGGGCAAATCGAAAAGATGCGCCGCGAACAGCGGCTCGGACTGGGGCTGATCCGGCTGCTTTATCCGGGAGTGAAAGGGGATGCGGAACTGGGTCGCCAGGTCTGCCGTGATATGGCCTTTACCACGCTAGGTCTGGTGGTGATGCAGGCCCAGCAGCGTGTCGGGCAACCCTGCTGGCGTTACTGGTTTGATTATGTTGCCGAAGCGGCGCACGACACCTATATCAACGGCGCGTGGCACGGTAATGAAGTGCCGTATGTATTCGACAATCTTATGCTTTCGGAGCCGTCCTGCCACTATGTTAACCCGCGCGATCTCGCCTTTGCCGCGCATATTGCCGATTACTGGGTGCGGTTTGCCGCCCACGCTGAACGCCGAACTGAAGCACTGCCCGGCGTGGTAACCTGGCGGGCCTGCGTACGTGGTCGCGATCGCCTTTTACGGATGGGATTGAATAAACATGCAGGATTTCGCATGGTTAACCGCTTTATGCGTGCGCGACTGAGCTTCTTTCGCCGGGTTATGCGCCACCACGTGAAGCTTGATTAGCCTCCAGTAACCCCTCTCTGAACGCCGCCAGCCCGGCGGCTTTATTCTCCGTTTCCCGCAGTACCAGGCGGTAACTGGCACCGGTTCTGACACGCTGCGAAAACGGGCGCAGCAAGCGTCCGGCCTGAATATCTTCCGCAACCAGCGTCTCATCGGCGATGGCCATCCCCAGCCCCTGAATGGCCGCGGTAATGGCGAGATCCATGGTGTCGAAGTGTTGATTTTTGCTCATGGCGGGCTGAAACGCGCTTTGTCTTGCCAGCCACAGCGACCAGTCGGTTTTATCCCGCGTTGGGTGCAATAATGTAGCGGCTTCCAGCGCAGTGCGCTGCGCCAGGGCGTGGCTTATGACCGGCGTTAACGCTTCCTCAAACAACAGATCCCCGGCGCTTAATTGAGTACCAAACACAATCGCCGCGTCATAAGGTTCTGTTTTGAAGTTAATGGTGTGATCGGTGGTGGTGGTCAATGCCACCTGTAATTCCGGGTAACGTTGTTCCAGATTCACCAGTCGCGGCACCAGCCAGCGTATCGCACAGGTTGGCGCTTTCAGACGCACCACCGTTTGTTGCGAACGCGCCTGGTCTGCGACCATCAGCAGTTGCTCGAACGCGCCGCGCAGCTCCGGTAGCAGGGCGCTGCCTTGCGGGGAAAGGTGCAAGCCGCGCGCATGGCGCTCAAACAGCGGAAAGCCGAACCAGTTTTCCAGCGCGGCGATTTTGCGGCTGACCGCGCCCTGCGTCAGGCACAACTCTTTTGCCGCATGCGTCAGATTCAGGTGGCGGGCGGTGACCAGAAAAGCGTCGATGGCATTGAGCGGCAACGATCGGGGTGACATGACAACTCCAGCTATGCAATTTATTCATGGCTATTATGACAACAATTCGGTTGTCGGCTCAACAGGGTTTAGTTTGAATGGTTATGCACTTTTTATGTGAAAGGATCAGGCATGACTCTGCGTACCCCGGTGAAAACTCGCTCCAAATTACCCGATGTTGGCACCACCATTTTTACCGTTATCGGCCAGCTTTCCGCCGAACATAATGCGATTAACCTTTCTCAGGGCGCGCCCAACTTTCCCTGCGATCCGCAGCTGATTGCCGGGGTGACGCGTGCCATGCAAGCCAATCATAACCAGTACGCGTCCATGACCGGTCTGCGCCCGTTAAAGGAGCGGATTGCGCAGAAAATCAGCGAGCTGTACCGCACGGATTACGACGTTGACAGTGAAATTCTCATTACCGCCAGCGCCAGCGAAGGGTTGTACTCCGCCATCAGCGGGCTGGTGCATCCGGGCGATGAAGTGATTTACTTTGAGCCCTCGTTCGACAGCTATGCGCCAATCGTCCGTTTACAGGGCGCAACGCCCGTTGCCATCAAACTGACCGTGCCGGATTTCGCGGTGAACTGGGACGAAGTGCGCGCGGCAATCACACCGCGCACGCGCATGATCATCATTAATACGCCGCACAACCCCAGCGGGCAGGTTTTTTCAAGCGCTGATCTTGAGCAACTGGCAGCGATCACCCGTCACACCGATATTGTGATCCTCTCCGATGAAGTCTACGAACATGTGGTGTTTGACGGCGAGCCGCATCACGGCATGGCAACCCATCCGCAACTGGCCGAGCGCAGCGTGATTATCTCGTCGTTTGGCAAGACCTACCATGTGACCGGCTGGCGTGTGGGATACTGCGTTGCGCCTGCTGAACTGATGGACGAGATCTGCAAAGTCCACCAGTTTTTGATGTTTTCTGCCGATACCCCCATGCAGCATGCCTTTGCTGATTACATGGGTGACCCGCAGGGTTGGCTGTCGCTGGCGGCGTTTTACCAGCGTAAGCGCGACCTGCTGCAAACATTGCTCGCTGAGTCGCCGTTTCGCTTATTACCCAGCGCCGGATCGTTTTTCCTGCTGGCGGATTACAGCCACTTTAGCGATGAAAGTGACAGCGAGATGGTTAAAAGGCTGATTACTGATTGCGGTGTTGCCACTATTCCGTTGTCGGCGTTTTATACCGATGGTACAGATAACAAGTTGATCCGCCTCTCTTTTGCGAAAGACGAGGCCACATTAAGAGCAGGCGCGCAGGCCCTGTGTCGTGTTAAGCCACGCTAAGGAGCGTTAATGATGAAATATAAAGCACTCTGTCTGGGCATGGGTTTGCTCTGCTCATTCTCCTCGTTTGCCGAAAACGCCCTGCGTTACGGTGTGGAAGCGGAATATCCGCCGTTTGAAAGCCGCAACGCGTCAGGAGAACTGGAAGGTTTTGACATCGAACTGGGTAACGCTGTCTGCAAAGCGGCGCAGCTGAAATGCAGTTGGGTGGAGACCTCGTTTGATGCGTTGATCCCGGGGCTTACAGCCAAAAAATTCGACGCCATTAACTCGGCGATGAACATTACCGAACAGCGGCGCAAAAGCATTGATTTCACCCAGCCGATTTATCGCATTCCTTCGCAACTGGTCGGCAAAAGTGGCGACGGCATGGAAGCGACCGCTGAGGGGCTGAAAGGCAAAACCATTGGCGTGTTACAGGGATCGATTCAGGAAACCTACGCCAAAGAGCACTGGGAAAAGCACGGTGTCACGGTGGTGTCGTATAAAGATCAGAATATGGCGTGGGGAGATTTGCTGAACGGTCGCATCGACGCCTCACTGGTGATGTCAGCGGCGGGGCAGGCAGGTTTCCTCAGCAAGCCGCAGGGTAAAGGGTTTGGCTTTATTGGCAAACCGGTATCGGACGATACGATCCTCGGCAGTGGTATCGGTTTCGGGCTGCGCAAAGGTGACGAGGCCACCAAAAAGCAACTTGATGCCGCCATCGATAAAATCCGCGCTGACGGCACCATCAAAACGCTGGCGGAAAAGTACTTCCCCGGCATTGATGTTAGTGTCAGCGCACAATAAAGCATGACCACTCTGGCGCCTGCCGTCTGATGTCCGGCAGGCGCTTTTTTATTTCCGCCGCAAACCTCCGCTGTTATACAGATCTTTACGCCGCTTTCGGGCTGCTCTTATCGACAGAAAATATTTCATGTTTCGTTCATATATTCGGCAGCCAACAATTGGATTCTCAATGAATTTTGTCTAGAGTGATGCGTTCATTAATGAACGCTTTCGCCGCTATTTCGCGTCATCGCGAAATGCCATTTGACGACCAGAAGGACGTGTTACCAGGCATGAACCGCAGACGATTTATCCAAGCATCCATGGCCCTTGCCGCAACTTACGGCACCACCGGTGTTGCATCGCTCTTTTCCCGCGCGGCGTTTGCGGCGGAAACGGACATTGCCGATGGCCAGAGCCGCCGTTTTGATTTCTCCGTGCTGCAGTCCATGGCGCACGATCTGGCGCAACAGCAGTGGGGCGGCGCACCGAAAGCGCTCCCCAACACGCTGGCGAACCTGACGCCGCAGGCTTATAACAGCATTCAGTATGATGCCCAGCACTCGCTGTGGAACAACGTTGATGGCCGCCAGCTGGACGTGCAGTTTTTCCACGTCGGCATGGGGTTTCGCCGCCGCGTTCGCATGTTCTCCCTCGACCAGAACACGCACCAGGCGCGTGAAATTCACTTCCGCCCGGAGCTGTTTAACTACCACGACGCGGGCGTCGATACGAAACAGCTGGAAGGGCAAAGCGATCTGGGTTTCGCCGGGTTCCGCGCCTTTAAAGCGCCTGAACTGGCGCGCCGCGATATTGTCTCGTTCCTCGGTGCCAGCTATTTCCGCGCGGTAGACAGCACCTTCCAGTACGGCCTTTCCGCACGCGGCGTGGCGATTGATACCTTTACCGATACGCCGGAAGAGTTCCCGGATTTCACCGCCTTCTGGTTTGAGACGGCAAAAGCGTCCGATACCACCTTTACCGTTTATGCGCTGCTCGACAGCCCGAGCATTACCGGCGCGTACAAGTTCGTGATCCATTGCGAAGAGAGCCAGGTGATCATGGATGTCGATAACCGCCTGTATGCGCGCAAAGACATCAAGCAACTGGGTATCGCGCCGATGACCAGTATGTTCAGCTGCGGTAATAATGAACGCCGCGTCTGCGATACCATTCATCCGCAAATTCACGACTCCGATCGGCTGGCGATGTGGCGCGGCAACGGCGAGTGGATCTGCCGCCCGCTGAACAACCCGCAAAAATTGCAGTTCAACGCTTATCAGGATGAAAACCCGAAAGGGTTTGGCCTGCTGCAACTCGATCGTGATTTCTCCCACTACCAGGATGTGATGGGCTGGTACAACAAACGTCCGAGTCTGTGGGTGGAGCCGCGTAACAAGTGGGGCAAAGGGGCGGTCAGCCTGATGGAGATCCCCACCACCGGCGAAACGCTGGATAACATTGTCTGCTTCTGGCAGCCGGAAAAACCGGTCAAAGCGGGGGATGATTTTGCCTTCCAGTATCGTCTTTACTGGAGCGCGATGCCGCCGGTACGCTCGCCGCTGGCGCGCGTTTACGCGACACGCACCGGCATGGGCGGTTTCCCGGAAGGCTGGGCGCCGGGTGAACACTATCCGGACAAATGGGCGCGTCGTTTCGCCATTGATTTTGTTGGCGGCGATCTGAAAGCGGCCGCGCCGAAAGGCATAGAACCGGTCATCACGCTGTCAAACGGTGAAGCGAAACAGGTTGAGATCCTCTATGTCGAACCATTTGACGGTTATCGCATTCTGTTCGACTGGTATCCGACCAATGATTCCACCGATCCGGTAGACATGCGCCTGTTCCTGCGCTGCCAGGGCGACGCCATCAGCGAAACCTGGCTTTATCAATACTTCCCGCCTGCGCCGGACAAACGTAACTACGTTGATGACCGCATCATGCGCTAATCTCACTTCGCCCCCGTCAGGGGGCGAATGCTTTATGGAGCCGTAATGGACGATACCGTTATTCCGGTGAATGACCATCTCACGCTGCATGCCGTCGACGAGCGGTTTGTGCACGATCTTCACCAGTTAATTGTCAAAAACCGCGACTGGCTACAGCAGTTTCTCAACTGGCCGCACTCAGTCACATCCATTGATGACACCCGCAAAACCGCGCAGAGCAACATGCTGTTGCACCAGCGCGGTTACGCCAAAATGTTCATGATGGTGCGCGACGAGGTACTGGTGGGCGTGCTGGCGTTTAACGCCATTGAGCCGTTAAACAAAACGGCCTATATCGGTTACTGGCTGGACGAAGCCTGCCAGCGGCAGGGAATGGTGTCTCAGGCGATGCAGGCGATGATCGATTTTTACGCCCGCCGCGGCGATATCCGCCGCTTTGTCATCAAATGCCGGGTGGCGAATCAGGCCAGTAATCAGGTGGCCTTGCGCAACGGCTTTACGCTTGAAGGCTGCCTTAAACAGGCCGAGTTTCTCAACGGTTGCTTCGACGATCAGAATATCTGGGCGAAGATCGTCGACAGGGCCTAACTGGTGGCCTGCGATACCGCTTTTCGCAGGCCGTTTACCGCCGGTGAGTTCATCGGCGTTACCAGCGCGTAGTTGTAGTGATCATCACTCCAGTACTGCGCCATCACATCGTCTGATTCGCGCTCCCCGTGGGGAAGTTTTACCGGGCTTAACGGGCGGATATACCAGCCGACCCGCGTACCGTTCCTGTCCTGATACATAATCAGCGCCGCCGGGCCTTGCGCGGTGGCGATAAGCCGCGCGCCGGATAAGGTGAAACCATACTGTTCAAGATTTGGCGGCTGGTTTCCATTAATGAAATACCGGGCGACCCAGCGGGTGAGTTCGGTTTGCTGGCTTGCCACCACATCCATTGGCGTGACGGCGGCGTTGTCAAAAAGTTTATAGGCCTGAACCGCGTCCTCCATCGGCTGATGCGTCATTAACATTTGCGACTCTTTTAGTTGCCAGCCGGTGTAACCGCCAACACTTAACGCCACTACCAGCGCGAAGGCGGTGGCCAGTTTCCATTGCCGCTGCTGACGGGCCTGGCGGCGTAAATAATGCGGCTCCGGTTTTTCCAGCGCGATGTGTTGCTGGCTCATGGCCTGGCGGAGTTGCTGTGCGTCGCGTCGCCAGCCGGCAACCTGCGCGGCGGCATCCGGGTTTTCTGCCAGATAGCGCTCGACACGCGCTGAGGTCGCCTCATCGGTTTCGCCATCCATCCAGGCATGCAGATCGTGTTCATCCGGTGGCAACGTCATTTCAGTCTCCTCAGCGGCAGCGGTGCTGCCGTACCGTCTAATTTCTCATGTAGCAATTTACGCGCGCGTGACAGGCGCGACATCACGGTGCCGGTCGGGATATCGAGCGTTTGGGCGACTTCTTTATAACTCAGCCCTTCAATGCTCACCAGCAACAGAATGGCACGATAATCGGTCGGCAGCGTGGCGAACACCGCCAGCGTATCATCCGCCATTGCCAGTGATTCGGTCGACGCGCTGATGGCCTCCTCGCCGGTGAAAAAGGCGAGGATTTTCATGTACCGCCGCTTGCGCCGCTCGCCGTCAATAAACTGACGGTAAAGAATGGCAAACAGCCAGGCGCGCAGGCTCCGTTCGCCATCACTATTTGGGCTATGCGTCAGCGCTTTCATCAGGCAACTTTGCACCAAATCTTCCGCGCTGTGCGGGTTACGGGTCAGCCACAGCGCAAAGCGTTGCAAATGTGGCATCACCTGACGAATCTCATCATCAGTCAGTTGCATAGCTTGCCTTCATCGCTTGCGGGTTCCCGACATGCTTTCAAAAACGCCATCGCGCAGCACGAGGGCATGAAACAGTGCGGCGGCTAAATGCAGCATCACCGTTGCGAACAGCGCCAGCGCCACCAGAGAATGCAGTGGCCGCAGCAGCGCGTAAGTATCATTATTCACCGGCAGGATAGGTGGCAACAGCCAACCGCCGACCGTAACCGGATAGCCCGCCGCCGAGAGCATCCCCCAGCCAATCAGCGGTTGCGCAATCATCATCGCATAGAGCGCCCAGTGTGAAAGATGCGCCATAGCACGTTGCCAGACGGCGAGGGTCGCCGGTAACGCGGGCGTGGCAGTATAAAACCGTAACCACAAGCGAACCAGCACCAGCACCAAAATCATTAAACCCAGCGGTTTATGGATTGACACCAGCAGGCTGTGCAGAGATGAGACGGTAGAAACCATCACGACGCCAATAAACAGCATTGCGATGATCGCCGCCGCCATTAACCAGTGCAGCACGCGCAGCGCCGGGTGGAAATAAGCAACCTGTTTCATAAATGAGCTCCGGCCTGGGTGGATTGTTCACGGGTGCGCGCGTTGTAGGATTTAGCATAGGCCGCAGAACGCGCATTGAGTAACGGATCGTCGGAGGCGGCAATGCCATCCGGCAGGATCAGCGGGTCATAATTGATGTCGTTGCACGGCCCGTTTTCCTGTTCGGTTGCGCGAGTCAGTACCAGCGTTCCGGCGTTGATGGTTTGCCTGTCTGCAGGCCAGACTTTCGAAGCATTGCTGCCATCGTCACCCGGCTGCGCGACGGTTATCAGCAAATCCCACTTCAGTGGC
Organism: Kosakonia pseudosacchari; assembly: GCF_015167415.1. NCBI lineage: Bacteria > Pseudomonadati > Pseudomonadota > Gammaproteobacteria > Enterobacterales > Enterobacteriaceae > Kosakonia > Kosakonia pseudosacchari. The sequence continues at coordinate 2,497,391 of NZ_CP063425.1, read as the reverse complement.
CCCTGCGCCAGTCGCTGTTTGATATCCGTTTGCAGGAAGTTTTTATCACTCTTTTCTTCGGCGCTGATGGGCTGATAACCGGTGTGCGGCACCATGCTCCAGCGCACCAGATGCGCCATATCTGCTTTATCTATAAACCGGAATGCGTTCAGGCTGTTAAACCGATCGCTGGCCCAGCTCGACGAAGGGACATTCTGTTTTGCCCATGCCAGAAACGGTGCGACTTCGGGGTTCTTTTGCACGAAGGCTTTGAATTTCTCCGCGTTCGGTTTGCCGGTTGCCGCATCGGGCAGCGAGGCAACCTGTAATTCATAGAATTGCTCGACGGTGGAGACCGGGAAGAAGGGCATTGCGTTCATGCCGGTGCGCCACTGTTCACCGTTCGCCAGCTGAAACGCCAGCGCCAGACTGCGCACGGGAACAGCATAATCCGGCGCGGCAGGGTTTCCACCGGCGATGGCAAAACGACCGATGACCGGCGTTTCACCTGCGGCAAATACCGGGGCGCGTGACAACGTACTGGCATTGCCGTTAGAGATAAAACTGCCGGTGACGCATAGCCCTTTGGCGTGATTTCGCCGATAACCCGGATGCTCGCCGCCCGCCTGTTGTAAGACATTAACCAGTTTATCTGCGCTGAGGCGCTGGGGGGGTAACCAGCCTCCGCCCCACAGAAACAGCACAATCAACACCAGAGGAACACATGCGATCGCTGCAAGACGTGCAAGGATCTGGCCGGTCGTAAAAGGAGTGTTTGTCATAGTCGCTCACCTGCTAATCATGAGCGGATAAGACGAAGCAACGGCGGGTTTATTCCACGCAGAAGAAAAAATATTTTCGTCAAAAAAGCCTGCAACAGAATATCTGCTGCAGGCCCGGTGTTATCAGGGGTTTATCGCCGCAAAAAGTGTCGCGAAGGTGCCCTCTTTTTCAGCCCAGCGCCGGGGTTTATCACGCGCCAGCACCAGTTCGCCCGCAGGATGATCGCCGCGCTCAATCATGGCGATCACTTCACTGATATAAGCCGGTAATGGCATCGCGCGCGGATCGGTTGCCTGCTCTGCGCCTGTGAGGGTGGTTTGCACATAAGGCGGCGAAAGTTCAAGTACCTCAACAGGCGTATGGCGAAGCTGATGGCGCAGACAAACCAGCCACGTATGCAAGAACGCCTTGCTGGCGCAATAAGTCGGGAAGTCTGCCCTTGGCACAAACGCCAGCGCCGAACTGGTTGCCAGCAGCGTGGCGTCGGGTTGGTGGCGAATCAGCGGCAGAAATGCGGTCACCGTACGGATGACGCCAAGGATATTGGTGGTGACGATCGCCTGCGCCATATCTGCGTTCCCGTTACCTTCGGTAAAATCCTCTGCGCCAGAAATACCGGCGTTAGCGATCAGTACATTCAGTCGGGGAAACTGCGATTTGACACGTCTGGCGAGCGCTTCTGGCATGCCGCCATCATCGACATCCAACTGAAATCCCGCCATACCTGGGTTGTTACGAATGACCTCATCCAGCAGCGCCTGACGGCGCCCGGTAATGATAACCTGATTACCCCGCGCAGAAAGCGCTTCAGCCATCGCGCGGCCAATGCCGCTGGTTGCGCCGGTGATAAGAATAGTATTGCCGCTAATGTTCATAAAAAAACCTCTCCAGTGATCGGGAATGGAAAGGCGACGACACAAGCCCGCAGCCGAAAAGATGGCGGGGAGTGTGGATCAGAGGTGAGTGCCGCGCCTGCATTAGGAACCCTGTTTTCTCTGCTGAGACCCTCAGGAACCTGGGCGCGTTGGATGACGGTAACGCCTACGGCATGGTGGAAAATGCCGGGTGATTATATTTTCATCGCCAGTAACAGACAAGTGACTTATAAAGCGCCAACCAGCGGCGTTCGGGTAATGTGCTGCCTGTCGTTAATGACTTTTGGCCCGCGTAACAGAATACTTTCGCCTTCCTGCGCGTCGACGACCACATCGCCGCCTATTTCAATCTGATGCTCGATCAGCACATTGCCGTGAATGCGCGCATTGCCCTGAATCACTACTTTTTCATCCAGTTGCAATGGTCCGCCGCGTAACCAGGCGTGACCGCCCACCAGCACGTGATGTTTTAAAATACAGTTGCCTTCAACGACCGCGTTTTCGGCCACCTGCGAGCTGTAGCGCAGGGTGGGGATCTCATCGTCATGCGTCCCGGCGACCACACGCGCATGACCATATACTTTGGCGCAGTCGCACACCCAGACATCATTAAGCTCGTTGCCTTCGAGCAGGGCGAAATCAAAGACCTCGGCGCGGTGTTCAATAAAGGCGTAATTGACGATGGCGTCGCCATAAATTTGCGCCTGATGCACCACGCGCGAATGGCTGACGGTGGCGCTGTCGTAAATTTGCAAAATCTGTTCGTTATCCAGCGTTAAACCCTGAGCGGCAACGATATCGCAGCCATTCAGAATACGGGCATCGCCGCGTAGATGGCATAAACCGCGCACCGTTGACGCCTGAACGGTGACGTTGTCACTTAATTGCGCGCCGTGGCTTATTTCACAGCCGTCAACCCAGGCGTTGTCCTTGATAACGACATCGTGGCAAATGACGCACGGCTGGGTGATCCGCGCATTGTCACGTACCAGGCTGCCAAGAAAAACCATGCTGTTTTCATCATAAATCCAGCAATTTCCCTGCTGATCCAGCACGTTCTCACTATCAACCCAGCCACCGGCGCTGCCCGCTACAACATCGTTAAAATCGCGCAGGGCGATAATCTGGCGCAGCACGACGGATCGTTTCTCACCGCCAATCTGGTAATGCATGGTCCTTTGCTCATCGCTGAGCCGATACTTGTTCATGCTACATTTCCCCCATCTGCCTGAGTTAAACGTAGCAAATTTTACGCCGCTGGCTATCCGCCAGCGAAACCAATAAAATGCGCGCAAAATGCAACTTATCAATTCGCGACGTATTGAGGAACAGCATGAGCACCCGTACTGATAACTACTTTACTGAAAAATACAGCATGACCCCGACCCATTCGGAAGTGCTTAACGCCATGAATTATGTCCAGCCGGGTAAAGCGCTGGATCTCGGCTGCGGTAATGGACGCAACAGCCTGTTTCTCGCCAACCGGGGTTTTGATGTCACCGCGTGGGATAAAAATCCGAACAGCCTGAGCAACTTACAAAATATCCGTGACGCGGAAGGGCTGGAAAACTTACATATCGAGGCGGTTGATCTCAACCATCTCAGTTTTGACGGCGAGTACGATTTTATTCTCTCGACCGTGGTGCTGATGTTTCTGGAAGCGAAAACCATCCCGGGGCTGATTGCCAATATGCAGCGCTGCACCAAACCGGGCGGCTATAACTTGATTGTCGCGGCAATGGACACGGCAGATTTCCCGTGTACGGTCGGCTTCCCGTTTGCCTTTAAAGAGGGTGAGTTACGCAATTATTACGCGGGTTGGGAACTGCTGAAATACAACGAAGAGGTGGGTGAACTTCACCGCACCGATGCCAACGGTAACCGCATCAAGTTGCGCTTTGCCACCATGCTGGCACGCAAATCCGCGTAAGTTTCGCGCTGCGGGCAGGATTGCCCGCTTCCCCCATTTCCAGTTTTCGTCATCAAACAGGCTTTTCTGCTTTATTTTCCATGTTGCAGCGATTTCGCCAGAGGAGACGTAACGTGGTAAGTAATATGACAACGCGGGTCTGGCTACAGGCGCCGGACATCAATGTCGAAATGAACCTGGCGTAGTTCACCGGAATTTTTACCCCACACTCCCTTTTTCACTCTCACTTAATAACGCAATGTGGCTGTGCCACAGATAGCCAGTAGCCCCCGCAAACTCCCCGCAGAACTGCATCATCAGTCCGCTTGTAAAAAAGCAAATTTATCACCCCCTCCAGGCCTGGTGGGGGTGAGCTACTATGTAATCACCGTACCTCAGGTAAGCCCCCCGATCGCTGTAGCGATTTTCTTGCGGATAGACATGGCAAAAAAATCTTCAGGAGATATTCATGAGCACACATCTGTTCAGTAAAACCCCCTCTGTTGCAATCCTGAGTAATCTAGGTCTGACAGTACGTGATATTAGTTATTGTCGTCATCCCGATACGCCAGACGTGATGGATGAGCGTATCACCCGTCATTATTACGATCCGCGCGGTTTTTTAGCCCGCAGCGCTGATCCGCGGCTGTACAACAACGGACAAGTGAATTTCACCTATTTGACGGATCTCGTCGGCAACGTTTTGCGTACTTGCAGTGCCGATGCCGGCACAACTGTGGCACTCAACGATGCCGGCGCCAGGCCCTTTAAGGCAATCAGCAATATTGGCGATGCTGCTGAGGATAAAGAGGATCGCAGCCAGTCGGTAACACGTACCTTCCACTACGAAAATGCGGATTTGCCAGGCCGCTTGCTGATGGTCGAAGAGCAGGTTGCTGGTGTGGAAGCCCATATTATCGAACGTTACATTTATGCCGGAAACACCATTGAAGAACAGTCGCTTAACCTCTGCGGAAAGTGTGTCAGTTTTTACGATACTGCAGGTCTACTCCAGACTGACAGCGTGGCTCTGAACGGTGTACCGCTCTGCGTTACCCGTCGCTTTGTGCAAGCAGCAGACAACCCGGATACTGTTGTTGACTGGCGGGGACAGGATGTGTCTGCATGGAATGACTTGCTGGCCGCTGAGGCCTTCATCTCCACAACCTACACCGACTCCACCGGTGTAGTGCTGCGTACCACCGATGCAAAAGGTAATGAGCAGCGCGTTGCTTATGATGTAGCGGGCTTGCTGGCAGGCAGTTGGCTGACGGTGAAAGGCAGTGTTGAGCAGGTGATAATCAAATCGCTGTCATACTCAGCGGCAGGGCTGAAGCTGAGCGAAGAGCATGGTAACGGCGTAATAATCTCCTACATCTATGACGGGCAGACGCAACGCCTGATTGCAGTGAAAACCGAACGTCCGTCCGGACACCTTTCAGGCGCGAAAATCCTGCAGGATCTGCGCTATGAATATGATCCCGTCGGCAACGTGCTCAACATCCGCAATGATGCTGAAGAGACGCGTTTCTGGCGCAATCAGAAAATTGTGCCTGAAAATACTTATACTTACGACAGCCTGTACCAGTTGGTCAGCGCCACCGGGAGAGAGATGGCAAATGCTGGTCAGCAGCAAAATAACGCTCCCCCAGCGACAGTACCGCTTCCTGTCGACAATGCGGCCTATACCGGCTATATCCGCAACTACCGCTACGACAATGCCGGTAACCTGATACAAATACGACACAGTGCGCCCGCCACAAACAACAGTTATACAACAGACATCACTATCAGCAATCGCAGCAACCGGGGCGTGTTGAGTTCACTGACGGTAAATCCTGCAGATGTCGATCCGCTGTTTACGCCGGGCGGATTACAGCGGCAGCTTCAACCGGGGCAGATGTTGAACTGGACACCCCGGAATACGCTACGCAATGTTACACCTGTTATTCGCGATGGTGACGTTGATGACCGGGAAAGCTACTGCTATGACGGCAGTGGCTTGCGGGTACTGAAGATTAATGTGCAAAAGATGGGTAACACGACACAGACAGGTAAGGTGGTATATCTACCGGGGCTTGAGCTAAGAACGTTAAATAATGACACCACCGAAATTGAAAATCTGCATGTTATTAGCGTACATAACGGGCAGGCTCAGGTGCGCCTGTTGCATTGGGAAAGTGGTAAGCCGGACGTTATTAATAACGATCAATTACGCTGGACCTATAACAGCTATATGGGTGGCAGCCAGCTGGAACTGGATGTTAACGGAAATATTATCAGTATGGAGGAGTTCTATCCGTACGGTGGCACCGCTGTTATAACAGCGCGAAGTTCCGTGGAAGTGAGCTACAAAACGATCCGATATTCCGGTAACGAAAGAGATGCAACAGGGTTGTATTACTATAGTTACCGCTACTATCAACCCTGGGCAGGGCGCTGGCTCTCTGCCGATCCGGCTGGAACGTCGGACGGGCTAAATTTGTACCGGATGGTGCATAATAATCCGCTGTCGTTTTTCGACCCTGATGGAAAAGCGCCGGTTTCTTTAATCTATGGTTTTGAGCCTTTCAGGCAAGAGTATATTCGTCAGCAGCCGGGACAACAGCGTGCCATGGTCAGAATTGATGAGCTAAATAGCTCTCTTGACTTGCAAGAAAGATTGCAAACCGATTTCTCGGGCACAGTGAATGCAATTAGACGATTTTCATCAAATCTGAATACATCGCAACGGAATTATTACCTTGCGGAGGCCGCCGATCTTCAAAAAAGGACAGGACTAGAAAATGTTGAACAAGCTTTCTCATTAATTATCGACTGGCGAAGCTTTTTGGCGAAACATGCCAATGAACTGACGTTTTCTGCGCTGGTTAAAAAAGATAAAATGACAAATTCAATGAAAAGTGACCCGGAGGGCGGAGCGGCAACGACCATGCTCTATGGCTTTCTTAATAAGAATCTCCCCGGAAAATTGTTATCGAGAAAGATTGAACATCAGTCGGTAGTGAAGCTTTCGATGTTAATTAATGAGGATGCACCCGACACAAAAATAGCGCAGGCCATGAAAGAGGACGCCAATATCAGAGTTGCGACAATGAATGCTTTTTTCCGCAAAACATCAAAGCTTGGCCTTGCGTGGGCAAGTCAACGTGAGGATATAGATATTACTTTTATTGAGGGCGCGTTTAACGAAACGGTAGTGAATGATCCACATTTATCCAGCGAAAAAAATAACTGGAGGGAACTGGGGAAGACGGATATTCAACAGATGTCTGCAAAATCTTATAAAGTTAAAAAAAGAGTCGTCTCCTACTTACCGATCACTTACTCAGAAATGAAATATGTCAGGAAACATAACATTGGCGTTAACTCCGTCAGTATTGCGACGCTCAGATAATAGTTGAGGGTTTTAAATTACACTGATTATTTTCAAATCGAACAATATTATTAATAGCCTTTATGTCATGGAGACATAAAGGCTTTTTTATCCCTGCATGAACACCACCTCCTGTGGAGGTGGTCAGCAAGAGGTTTTGGCTTTGCCTTATTGTCCCTGGATTTAAATCGTTCAGAACAGGCAGAGACTAATTGTAGGGCTTTTAGTACGCCCCTCTGGGGCGAAGTCAATGCCACCTGCTAAGCAGGTGGTTTTTTACTGCAGACGGGATCCGCGAACTTGATTGTCGGTTTCTGCGCCACTTTTAGTCCAGTGATTTCATGGCGATATAAGCGCCTCCGGAGGAAGTAGAGGCGCAGCAGCGTGGATGGCGAACAGTTGCTCCTCAATATCCTGCACGATAAAGCCGAATCACGGGCGGAAAAACCGATCTGCCGGCTTAGCGCGCCGCCAGCAGGCAAAGCTGCAGTGCCACGTTATAAGAGGCTTCGAAAGCGCGTAGCGGCAAGAACTCAAAACGCGAGTGGAAGTTATGCGCGCCGGTGAAGAAATTCGGCGTCAGCAACCCCTTAGCAGAAAGTGCCGCACCGTCGGTGCCGCCGCGCATCGGCGTCGGTTTTGGCGTAATACCCAGTGATTCCATCGCTTCAAACAGTAAATCAATCGCCCGGCGATCGTCGCCAATCGCGTTGCTGATATTGCTGTAAGTATCGCTGATGCTGTAGTCCACTTTCGCCGTCGGATATTGCGCGGCGATTTTCGCCGCGACATCGGCAATTTGTCGTTTGCGTTTAGCAAAACTCTCGCTGTCGAAATCACGAATGCTGGCGTTCAGCGTCGCGTAGCTCTGCACGGCATTGAGACCGTTAAACCAGATATAACCTTCGCGTCCTGCGGTGTGCTCCGGCGTTTGCTGACGATCGAAGTGGCTGATGTAATCCATCGCCATCAACAGCGGGTTAACCAGCACGCCTTTCGCCGACATCGGGTGCGCCGTCACGCCGGTAAACTGGATTTGCGCGCTGGCGGCGTTAAAGTTCTCATAAACAATTTCGCCCAGTTCGCAGCAGTCGATTGTCCAGGCGAAATCAACATCAAAACGCTGTAAATCCAGCGCTTTCGCGCCGCGCAGACCCACTTCTTCATCCGGCACGAAGGCCACCACGATATCACCGTGACGCTGTTCTGGTGTCAGGTTTTCCAGCAGCGTCATCACCACGGTAACGGCCGCTTTGTTATCCGCGCCGAGGACGCTGGTGCCATCGCTGAAAATAATCTCTTCATTGGGATACGCGAGAATTTCCGGATGCTCATCCACGCGCAGCCAGATATCCTGCGCGCTGTTCAGACAGAGATCTTGTCCCTCAAAGCGCAGGATCTGCGGATGAATATGCGGCGATAAACCGACATCCACGGTGTCGATATGGGTGATAAAACCAAGGCGTGGCGCGCCGGGAACCGTGCCTTTTTTGACCGCAGTGACGGTCGCGTGATCGTCGATGACAATCTCTTCAAGACCAAGTGTTTTCAACTCATTAGCCAGTTCACGCGCCATGTCAAACTGCCCGACGGTGGTGGGTAAAGTAGTGGCAGTGGCATCGCTTTGGCTGGTGATGCTGAGATAGCGAAAGAAGCGATGCGTTAATTGACTGGTGAGCGACGACGTCATAGTGATTCCTTCTTTATTCGAATTATCAGGTGTTTGCAAATTCACTTTAATGTTATTTATGAGAGGGCAAACAACAAGCCTTTACAATAAAACAACAGGAAAAACTATGATTAGCAAACCGACAACACTTGCTCTGGCGTTGGCCGCGATGATAGTGAGTTCTTCTGTGGCGGCGAAAACGCTGGTCTATTGCTCGGAAGGCTCGCCGGAAAACTTCAACCCGCAACTCTATACCTCGGGCACCAGCGTTGATGCCAGCGCGGTGCCGGTCTATAACCGGCTGGTGGATTTCAAAGTGGGCACCACGCAACTGCAACCCAGCCTCGCGGAACGCTGGGATGTCAGCGAAGACGGCAAGGTTTACACCTTCCATCTGCGCAAAGGGGTGAAGTTCCAGAGCAACAAATACTTCACGCCAACGCGCGACTTTAACGCCGATGACGTGATCTTCTCATTTATGCGGCAAAAAGACGCAAACAACCCCTATCACAATGTCTCTAACGGTACTTACTCGAACTTTGAAAGCCTGGAGTTCGGTTCGCTGATCACCGCGATTGATAAACTCGACGACCATACCGTGCGCTTTACGCTGGCGCACCCGGAAGCCCCGTTTGTCGCCGATCTTGGCTGGTATTTTGCGTCGATCCTCTCAGCGGAGTACGCCGATGCGATGTTAAAGGCAGGAACTCCGGAACGTGTCGATATGGATCCGATTGGCACCGGTCCGTTCCGGCTGGCGCAGTACCAGAAAGATTCACGCATCCTGTTTACCGCGTTCGACGGCTACTGGCAGGGCAAAGCCAAAATTGATCGTCTGGTCTTCAGCATCACGCCGGATGCGTCCGTGCGGGTGGCAAAACTCGAGAAAAACGAGTGCCAGGTCATGCCGTTCCCCAATCCGGCCGATTTGCCACGCCTGAAAGAGAACAAAGACATCACGCTGATGAGCAAAGCCGGGTTGAACACCGGGTTCCTGTCGTTCAATACGCAAAAAGCGCCGCTGGATAATGTCAAAGTGCGCCAGGCGCTGGCAATGGCGATCAACAAACCGGCGATCATCCAGGCCGTGTTCCAGGGAACGGGTACCGCCGCGAAAAACCTGCTGCCGCCGGGTGTCTGGAGCGCGGACAGCGAACTGAAGGATTACGACTACGATCCGGAAAAAGCCAAAGCGCTGCTGAAAGAGGCCGGATTTGCGCCGGGAACAACCATCGATTTGTGGGCAATGCCGGTGCAACGCCCCTATAACCCGAACGCCAAACGGATGGCCGAGATGATCCAGGCCGACTGGGCGAAAGTGGGCGTGCAGACCAAAATCGTCACCTATGAGTGGGGCGAATACCTGAAACGGGTGAAAGGCGGCGAGCATCAGGCGGCGCTGATGGGCTGGACTACCGCGACCGGCGATCCGGATAACTTCTTTGGTCCGCTGTTTACCTGTACCTCTGCCAATGGCGGATCTAACTCGGCGAAGTGGTGTTACGCGCCTTTTGACAAAATTATCGCCGAAGCGAAAGCCACGACCGATCATGACAAACGCGTCGCGCTGTATAAAGAGGCGCAGCAGATGATGCATGATCAAATGCCGGCGGTGATGATTGCCCACTCAACGATTTTCGAACCGGTACGCAAAGAGGTGCAGGGCTACGAAATCGACCCGTTTGGCAAACATATTTTCTGGCAAGTTGATCTGAAGAAATAACCCTGAACAGGCGAGCAAACACTTTCCGTCAGCGGTTTGCTCGCACCTTTCACTGCGCGTTAATGGTGATGGAATACGTGTTGTCAAAACTGCTGCCTGCAAAGCTGTTTTCCCCCCACAAAATGCCGCTGCGTTTGCTATACCTTAAGAGCAATTCCGCACTCACAGGGACATCCTCATGCGTACTCATGCATTGGTTAGCGTTGCCGTCTTTTCCGGCCTGCTGGCGTTATCAGGCTGCGCGTCAAAAGTGACACAACCGGAAAAATATTCCGGGTTTCTAAACGATTATTCCGGGCTGCAGGAAACCACATCCGCCACCGGTAAACCGGTGCTTCGCTGGGTGGCGCCGGGTTTTGACCCGGCGAAATACGACAGTATCGTCTACCACCCGGTGGTCTATTATCCGGTGGCGAAACCGACCAGCCAGGTGAATCAACAGGTGCTGGATGGCGTCCTCGACTACACCAACAGCAAGCTGAAAGCCGCTGCCGCCGCGCGTAAACCACTGGTGACATCGCCAGGCCAGCACAGCCTGATTTTCCGCGGGGCGATAACCGGTGTGGACGCCAGCAAACAGGGGTTGCAGTTCTATGAAGTGGTGCCGGTCGCCATGGTCGTGGCGGGCACGCAGATGGCAACCGGCCATCGCACGATGAACACACACCTCTATTTTGAAGGCGAGTTAATTGACGCGCAGACCAATGCGCCGGTGTTGAAAGTGGTGCGCCAGGGGCAAGGGAAAGATGTCAATAACGAAAATGCGCCGGTCACCGTCGACTCGCTGAAACAAGTCATTGACGATATGGCGACCGACGCGACGATGTTTGATATCAGCAAGCGTTAGCTTTTCGCCGTGTTCCGCGCCCGCCCAGCCATGTTTCCGGGCGGGCAAACATCACCAGATTACCGGTAAGGATCAGCAGTAACCCGGCAACGCCATTGAAATGCCAGATATAGCCCTCGAAGAACGTCGAAACCGTCAGCGCGACCAGCGGAAACAGCAGGGTGCTGTAAGCCGCTTTACTGGGGCCAATGCGACCGACCAGCGTAAAATACGCGCCAAAGCCGATCACCGAGCCGAACAACGCCAGATAAACCAGCGCGCCAAGATAACTGGCAGTCCATTGCGGGGTGAAATCGTCACCGCGCAGCAGGCCAATCGCGCCCATAATTAACGTTCCGTAAAGCATCGCCCAGCTATTGGTAGTGATGGTTTCCAGCCCCTTGCGCTGATGGCGCAGGCTTATCATATTGCCAAACGAGAAACCCAGCGTGCCCAGCGCCGACAGGCCAATTCCCAGCAGTAACGTTATGCTCCAGCCGCTGTTGACCAGATCCTGCCAGAAGAGCGTCACAATCCCCGTCAGGCCGAGGATCGCCGCGACAAAAAAGCGCGCCGGTGGCTTTTGCCCGAAAAAGAGATAACTGTTTACCGCGTTAAATAAGACCGCCATCGAGAAGATCACCGACTCCAGCCCGGTGCTGATCCACGCCGCCGCGGTATAGAAGCACCAGAAGTTAAAACCAAACACACAGCAGCCCTGGAGCAGGCAAAACAGATGATCGCGCAGCGGCAGGGCGCGCAACTTGCGCTGCGCCAGCAGTACCAGCATCATTGCCACCGTGGCCAGGGCGAAGCGCCAGAAGATTGACACCGGCGCGGCGACCGGACCTTGTTGTAGAAAAATTGCAATCCAGGTAGTCCCCCAGATAACCACCACCAAACCGTACAGCAATGCGTTCATGTTGAGTTCCAGTGCGTAAAACGAATGCTGAGTGTGGCAAAACACCACCATGCACGATTGCACCGCTTTGCGCCGGACTTGCATATTCTTGCGCTTTTCTTTACACAACGCTGGTATCCGGCTTCAGCTATTCATAGACTGGGGTTCTGGTGAATTTATGATAATTTCCGTGAATGTCTGAGCACTACGAAGCCTTTGAAAACCTCAGTAAACACAACGCCGTGTTGCACAACTCGGTGGCGCTGCACTCTGGCATTCAACTGGCGGCCTGGTCGAACAAACGCGACAACATCACTCAGTATTGCAATCACCATACCCTGAGTTTGTACGTTGCCGACGGCTACGAGAGCTACCACAAAACCGCTTACGGCTGGAAAAACGGTGGCGGGCCGGATCGCTTTTGCCTGATGCCAAAAGAGAGCGAATCGGTGTGGGATATTCGCGATACGTTGTCCTTTGTGCACCTTTACTGCACCGATGAACATCTGCGCGAAGTGGGTGAGCAGGTGTGGGATCGCAGCCCGGCATCGTTCACGCTGGATGAGAAAACATTTTCCCAGGATGCGCGGATTACTGCGCTTTATCGCCAGTTTTTGCTCGGTTGCGACTGGCAGCAAAACGCCAACCAGTTAACGCTGAGTACCGCCTCGACGCTGTTACTGACGCACTTAGTCCAGCACTACAGCAACGTACAGTGGCAACTGCCGACGGTAACGGGCGGTTTGGCGCCAGTGGTGCTTCGCACGGTGCTGGAGTATATCGATGCGCATCTGGCAGAACCGCTGCTGCTGGCGGATCTGGCCGCCCAGGCCGCGCTGAGCGAATACCACTTTGCCCGCATGTTCCGCCAGTCAATGGGCGTTGCGCCGCACCAGTTCGTGATGCAACGGCGCATGGCGCGGGCGAAAGATCTGTTACTTCACAGCGATCAGCCGCTGACCACCATTGCGCTGGCCTGCGGTTTTAACTCTGCCAGCCACTTCAGCAACCGCTTCAAAGCGGCGAAAGGCATCACTCCCTCGCAGCTACGCGCCTCGCGTTAAACGCAGTGCGCCGTAGCAGATCCCGCCGATGGCTAAGCCCCAGAAGGCAGAACCAATCCCCAACAGCGTGACGCCGCTGGCGGTAACCAGAAAGGTGACAATCGCGGCATCGCGATCGCGCTCGGTGCTCAGCGCCTGGTGCAGGCTGCCACTCATCGTGCCCAGCAGCGCCAGCCCCGCCAGCGCCTGGATCCAGCTTAATGGCAAAGCGGTAAGCAGCGACGTTATCGAGCCGCCAAACAGACCGGCTAACAGGTAAAACACCCCGGCTGCTACCGCGGCCAGCCAGCGTTTTTCTGGTTGCGGGTGAGCATCCGGGCTCTGGCAAATCGCCGCCGTGATGGCGGCAATACAAATTGAAAAGACGCCAAACGGTGAGAACAGCAGCGCCAGCGCACCGGTAAAAATGATCAGCGGTGAAACCGGAATGTGGTATCCCGCCGCCTGCATGGTGGCAAAACCGGGCGCATTCTGCGAGGCCATCGTCGCCAGAAAGAAGGGAATGCCGATGCTCACCAGCGACGACCAGTGAAATTCCGGGGCGGTATAAGTCGGTAAAACGACCGCGATAGTGATGTTTTGCGTGACAACGTCACCACTTAGCCACGCAACCAGCCCTCCGACCAGTAGCGTGGCGACAATGGCATAGCGCGGTGCCAGCGCTTTGCAGATAAGCCAGGCCAGCAGCATGCTGCCACACAGGGCGAAATGCGACTGAATATTACTGAAAGCCTGCAAACCGAAGCGCAGCAAAATACCCGCCAGCATGGCCGCTGCCAGCGTATGGGGAATGACTTTCATCAGCCTGGCGAACAGCCCGGTGATGCCGCACAGGACAATTAATGCATTGGCAAAGATAAATACACCAACCACTTCATTCAGTGAAACGCCTTGTAAGCTGGTGGCCAGCAGCGCCGCGCCCGGTGTTGACCATGCCGTAAGCACCGGCATGCGATACCAGACGCTCAGCGCCAGCGTGCTGATGCCCATGCCCAGACCCAGCGCGGTCATCCAGCCGGCAATTTGCGCCGCACTTGCGCCCGCCGCCGAGGCCGCTTGCCAGATAATGGCGGCGGAGCTGGCATAACCGACCAGCACCGCGACAAAGCCAGCCAGCAGGCTGGAAAAAGGCAGGACAGAAGCCCGAGAAAAGGTGGTATGTGACATGAAATAATCCTTGTGCGTTATAGCATCCGCATAAAATATCACTGGACGCTATAACGCACAACATGGCTGTGCATTAAGGTATTTAGCACGGTTATAGTTTCGCTCTCTAAAACAGAAACGCTGCGCTATACTGCCCCGGATTTTTCTTCCCGGAGGCGTAATGAACATCGCAGACTACCTGGCAAGCACCTTAAAACTTCTCCGTCAGGGCCGTGGCTGGAGCCTTTCCAGGCTGGCAGAAGAGACGGGCGTCTCGAAAGCGATGCTCGGGCAAATTGAGCGTAATGAATCAAGCCCGACGGTGGCCACACTGTGGAAAATCGCCACCGGCCTGAATGTGCCGTTTTCAACCTTTATTGCGCCGCCGGAGAGTGAGACACCGCTCGCCTATGATCCTCAGCAGCAGGCGATGGTGGTCACGCCCATTTTTCCGTGGGATGAAAAACTGCACTTTGATCTCTTCTCCATCACGCTGGCGCCGGGGGCGATAAGTGAATCGACGCCGCACGAAAGCGGGGTGATTGAGCATGTGATTGTCATTAATGGCGCGCTGGATATGTGCCTGAACGGGCAGTGGAAAACGCTCACCAGCGGGATGGGCGTGCGCTTTGCGGGCGATGAAGCGCATGCGTATCGCAACAGTTCCGCACACACCGTGCATTTCCACTCGCTGATTCATTATCCAAAAGAAAAAGCCGCAAGCACGCCTGCGGCCAAAAACGACGACGATTAATAACATGACAACGTTGACCCGCGATACTCCGGGCTGCAGGAAAGTCAGCCCCACCTGCAACCGGCAGTACGGTGGATAAAACGTGACGAGGAATGTCCGAGCCACCACTCTATCGCCGCACGAAACGCAGCGGAAATAGCAATTTCAACATTGCATTGCCGACAGACGCAAATTCCCCCTGCGGCCGGTGGTGAAACGCCCCGGTTGTGACTACAATAGCCGCCATTTTGCACATAATGGATAACGACGATTGTATGCGCCTGCACCCCCATCATCTTGAACTGTTAAGCCCGGCTCGCGACGCCGCCATTGCCCGTGAAGCGATCCTTCATGGCGCTGACGCGGTCTACATTGGCGGCCCTGGTTTCGGCGCGCGGCATAACGCCGGTAACAGCCTGCGCGATATCGCCGAACTGGTGCCTTTCGCGCATCGCTACGGCGCGAAAGTGTTTATCACCCTGAACACCATTCTTCATGATGACGAGCTGGAACCGGCGCAGAGTCTGATCCACGATCTCTACCAGGCCGGTGTCGATGCGCTGATCGTGCAGGATATGGGCGTACTTGAGCTGGATATCCCGCCGATTGAGCTGCACGCCAGTACGCAGTGCGACATTCGCAGCGTGGAAAAAGCGAAATTCCTCTCCGATGTCGGTTTTAGCCAGATTGTGCTGGCGCGTGAGCTGAACCTGGAGCAGATCCGCGCCATTCATAGCGCGACCGACGCCACCATTGAGTTCTTTATCCACGGCGCATTGTGTGTGGCCTATTCCGGGCAGTGCAATATCTCCCATGCGCAGACCGGACGAAGTGCCAACCGTGGCGACTGCTCCCAGGCGTGCCGCTTGCCCTATACGCTGAAAGACGATCAGGGCCGCGTCGTGGCATATGAAAAACACCTGCTGTCTATGAAAGATAACGATCAGACCGCCAACCTCGCGGCGCTGATCGATGCCGGTGTGCGCTCCTTCAAAATTGAAGGGCGCTACAAAGATATGAGCTACGTGAAGAACATCACCGCGCACTATCGCCAGATGCTGGACGCCATTATCGAAGATCGCGGCGACCTGGCGCGCGCGTCTGCCGGGCGTACTGAACACTTTTTTATTCCCTCGACAGACAAAACCTTCCATCGCGGCAGCACCGATTATTTTGTCAATGCGCGCAAAATTGATATTGGCGCGTTTGATTCACCGAAATTTATCGGCCTGCCGGTCGGTGAAGTGTTGAAAGTAGCGAAAGATCACCTCGACGTAGAAGTGACGGAACCGCTGGCCAACGGTGATGGCCTGAACGTGCTGGTAAAGCGTGAAGTGGTGGGTTTTCGCGTCAACGTCGCCGAGAAAACGGGCGAGAACCGTTACCGCGTATTCCCGAACGAAATGCCGGACGCGCTGCGAACGCTGCGCCCGCACCATGCGCTGAACCGTAACCTTGATCATAACTGGCAGCAGGCGTTACTGAAAACCTCCAGTGAGCGTCGCATTGGTGTGGATATCGAGCTTGGCGGCTGGCAGGAGCAACTGGTGCTGACGCTGACCAGCGAAGATGGCGTCAGCGTGACGCACACGCTGGAGGGGCAGTTTGACGAAGCCAATAATGCGCAAAAAGCGCTGGAAAGCCTGAAAGACGGGCTGGCGAAACTGGGACAAACCCGTTATTACGCGCAGGCGATCACCGTTAATCTGCCGGGGGCGCTGTTTGTGCCTAACAGCCTGCTCAACCAGCTGCGCCGCGAAGCGGTAGAGATGCTGGAAGAGGCGCGGCTGGCGAATTACCAGCGCGGCAGCCGCAAACCGGTGGCGACCCCCGCGCCGATTTACCCGGAAACACATTTGTCATTCCTGGCTAATGTCTATAACCATAAAGCGCGTGAATTTTATCACCGCTACGGTGTGCAACTGATCGATGCCGCCTTCGAAGCCCATGAAGAGAAAGGCGATGTGCCGGTGATGATCACCAAACACTGCTTGCGCTTCGCCTTCAACCTGTGCCCGAAACAGGCGAAAGGCAATATCAAAAGCTGGCGCGCGACGCCAATGCAGCTGGTGCATGGCGACGAAGTGCTGACACTGAAATTTGACTGCCGTCCGTGTGAAATGCATGTGATTGGCAAAATTAAGAACCATATTCTGAAAATGCCCCTGCCGGGCAGCGTCGTGGCGTCGATGAGCGCCGATGACTTATTAAAAACGTTGCCAAAACGCAAATAAACCAAGGGTGGCACTATGCCACCCTGTTTTTTTTGCTGCCCCCAAAACAATTCTTCTGAATAGCCATAAATTATCCCGTCGCGGGAATAACCCCCATGCGTTAATAACCATAATGCGTTAATCTGACCGTGCGAAAATAATAAGAAATGGCTTATTGATGATATTCATGGAGAGGAAATGCATAAATTTACGTTAAGCGCCTTGCTTGTTGCTGGCGCATTTTTGTTGTCTGCCTGTACGCCGGGCCCGCTCGGAACGCAGCGTTATCAGGCTTATACCGGTAGCGATGCAACCGTGGTCTACACGCAGGCTAATAAAGCTCATCAGGGGCTGTTTTATTTCCAGCGTTATAACAAAGAGGGCGACTGCTTTAATTCCGCCGAGATGATTTACATCAGCAATAATATGCTGGAAGGCGTTGTTGACCGGCTTTTTACCAGCCGACTTAAAGGCGATCAATACTGGACGTTAATTGTCCAGGATAATTCCAGCGGCAGGATGTGGATCCATGAGACCGCATTTTTCCTTGAAAAAGGGAAACACTATGTGGCAATCAGCTCCCGTGGGGCGGTTGAAATTCCGGCGGACTTGAATATCACCAGCCAGGACGATCTGGATAAAGTGTATGACCGCTATCAGGATAAACCGGCGAAACCGTGGAATTTGCGCCGTGGTATCTGCAAGTCGTGGTTATCCAAAGCGATGGGATCGTAACTGCCTGAGCAGGCGGCGTTAAAACCGTATCTGCCAGATAAAAAACAGGCCTTTCCCTTGATGGTGAAAGGCCTGTTTGCATTGCAGGCTGGATTAGCGGTCGTCACCCGGACGGCTTTCTTCCGGCAGTGGCGGTTTCTTACCGTTGTGCTTATCGTGGTGTTTGTCATCGTGGCGCGGCGGCTTATCCTGCTTATGTTTCGGCGGCGCGTCGTGCGACGGTTTTTTATCATTGTTATGATGCTGGCCGTTTGGGTACTGTTCCGGCGGTAGCGGCGGACGTTCGTCAGCAAACACCATCGAAGAGAAGCTCACCGCCAGAATGGCAGACACCAGTGCAATTTTTTTCATCTTTTACATCCTTACTCGTTTTATTGCGTGGCGACGATTTGACGATAAAAAAGTGAAGGGAAAATGGAGCGCTACGCCTTCGGGATTATTCCTGGCGGCGCTGCGGAAGATAGCGCCAGTAGGGCGGTGAACCGAAACTTGCCAGTAAAAAGTCGATCACCGTGCGGGTGTTAAGCGACGGGTATTTCCCGCCAGGGTAGAGCAACCAGAGCGACTGCGCCGTTGGCGAATAACTGGCGGTAAAATCGGGCATGAGCGCCACAAGCTCATTGCGGTTTAGCATTTCACCCACTTGCCAGTCCGGGAAAAGCAAGATTCCCGCATCATTCAGGGCGGCCTGTAACAGCAATTCCGCGTTATCGGAAACGATGTTGGCCTGCGGCAAAAACTGGCAGGATTTCTCCCCGCGCTGAAAACGCCAGCGCTGTAAACCACTTTTCCCGCGATATGCCAGTAAGCGGTGCGACTGCAACGCCTCCGGCGTGTTTGGTTGACCATAACGACGCACATAGGCGGGTGTTGCCACTAAATGGCAGTTCTGATGCCCAATTAGCCGACCATGCAGCTCAGAATCCTGCAGCGCGGCGATACGCAGCAGCAGATCGGTGCCGTCGGCAAACGGGTCGATATAGTCATCGTTCAGGTTCAGTTCGATATGCAGACGCGGATAGCGTTCGCTCAATTCGCTGATTCTGGGGCCAATATGGCGCAGGCCAAATGAGATTGGCGCATTGATACGAATGCGCCCGCCAGGTTCATCGCGACGCTCATCCACCTGGGTTTGCGCGTCCGCAAGCTGCTGCAACATGGCGCGAAACGTGTCGGCATAGATATGACCGGCCTCAGTGGCAATCACCGCGCGCGTGTTGCGATATAACAACTGGGTTTCCAGCGCCTGCTCCAGTTGCTGAACCACGCGTGATAAAGACGAGGCCGCCAGACCTTCGTTGCGAGCGACTTCGGATAAGTTGCCCTCGCGAACAATGGCGAGAAACAGCTGCATTGAGCGGGCGCTAATTTGACTGAGCTTATTCATCTGTGCGTAATCCGCAAAGGTCCATGGCGCATTGTAGTGTTTTTACGAACAGGTTTCATCGTTAAGCTACGCGAACACTCAACACCGGAGAAAAGTCATGAGTACCAGCGTTAAAGCCTTCGATGAAACCGTCCGCCAGCGTTTTTCCGCCCGCGCATTTTTACCTGCACCGTTAACGGACGAACAAATTCAGGACGTGTTGCAGGATGCGCAATATTCCCCGTCTAACTGCAACACGCAGCCGTGGCACGTGCATGTGGTTTCCGGTGAAACCAAAAACCGTCTTGCGAAAAGGATGACGGAAAACGATCTTGCAGGGCGCCAGACACCGGATTTCACCTTTTCTTATGATGATTTTCATGGCGACTATTTCGAGCGCGCTCATGAGCAAGCGCGGATTTATTACGAGGCGATAGGCGTGGCGCGTGAAGATAAAGCGCGGCGTAAAGAGGCTTATCTGCGAAATTATCAGTTTTTTAATGCGCCACACGCTGCTTTTCTGTTTATGCCGTCCTTTGGTGACAACATCCGCGTTGCCTCCGACATTGGCATGTATGCGCAGAGTTTTTTGTTGTCACTGACCGCACGCGGTTTTGCCGGTATTCCGCAGACGTTGCTCGGATTTCACGCCGATATGATCCGCGAAGAACTCGGCGTTTCCACTGATTACCGCCTGCTGTTCGGCATCTCGTTTGGTTATGCGGATATGTCGGCGCCGTCGGCGAAAACACGCATGCCGCGTATTGCCGTTAAGCAAAGTGTGGTGATGCACGGGTAATGTCGCGGGTGACCAGAGACGCTAATCGCCAGCGGCTCTGGTCGGCGTTATGCGGCACACAGCGCGCGGGCGCTCTGTTTCCATTGATCAACTTGCGTGGGATGCAGAAAAGAGAAGTAGACGGTGATGTTGTCGGGCAGCATGTTATGCAGTGCTGGCAGGCAGCTGGCTTCACAAGGCCGCAGTTCGATGTAAGCGCTGGTGATTGGCAGGACGGCGCTCGTGCTATCGACCCGTTCAATACGCCGGATTGCGGCAACCAGCGCGGTCATTTCCCCGTGCAGTTTCACCCAGTTGTGCGCGTAGATATTCGGCGGCATTTCGACCTGCATCTGGCTGTTGCCAAACGCATAGCGGGAATTCCCGCGTAGTGTGTATTCAATGGTGGCGCAGCACGATTCCGGGCCAAAACCCTCATGCTTGACCAGTTTCTTTTTGTCTTCCAGCGTGCGACGAACAATCGGATAGCCCGAATTGAGATCGTAAGGCGTCTGAACGAGGTTAATCATCATCTCTCCCTAAATCCATGAAAAATCGCAGCTCTAACGTAAATTGGACAACAAAAAGCGTAGTGAACGATCCCGGAAATTACTAGCCGGGATCGTCCGTTGTACCTGAACAATTAGTGCGATTTAAACCCCGCCGCCGACATCAGCAGACGGAACACCATACTGACCGCAAATAGTGCCAGCACGCTGCCGCCCCAGATTAACAGCATCCACATCAGGCGGTTAAAAAAGGAGTGTTTCATCAATGATACCCCGCGCCATGTTGCACCTTGCCGCGAAACACGTAGTAGCTCCACAAGGTATAAACCAGAATAATCGGAATAATCAGCAGGGCGCCGACCAGCATAAAGCCCTGGCTTTGCGCTGGCGCAGCGGCCTGCCACAGCGTGATATCCGGTGGAATAATATGCGGCCAGATACTGATGCCAAGGCCGCTAAACCCGAGGAAAATCAGCCCCAGCGTCTGCACAAACGGCAGCGTGTGGGAGTCCGGATTGCCGAGACTGCGCCACAGCCAGACACTCAGTACCACGACTAACAGCGGCACCGGCGAGAAGAAATAGAGGTTCGGCAGGCTGAACCAGCGCTCGGCAATCGCGGCATGTGTCAGCGGCGTCCACAGGCTAATCACGGCAATCACCACTAACATCGCCAGCAACAGTTTCCTCGCGGCCTTGCGCATTTTCCCCTGCAACGGCTCTTCGCTTTTCATCACCAGCCAGCTCGCGCCGAGCAGGGCATAAGCGATGACCAGCCCGACGCCGCAAAACAGGTTAAACGGCGTCAGCCAGTCGAGCGCACCGCCGCTAAATGTGCGGCCGGTCACCTGAAAACCGTTAAGCACCGCGCCCACCACGACACCCTGGGTAAAGGTGGCAAGCAGCGAACCGGAGAGAAACGCTTTGTCCCAGAACGGCCGGTGCGCGGGAGTGGCTTTGAAACGAAACTCAAAGGCCACGCCGCGAAAGATAAGACCGATCAGCATTAAGGTCAGCGGAATGGTCAGCGCATCGACAATCACCGCATAAGCCAGCGGAAACGCGCCGAACAACCCCGCGCCGCCGAGCACCAGCCAGGTCTCGTTGCCATCCCATACCGGCGCGACGCTGTTGACCATCACGTCGCGATCGTGCGCGTCACGCGTGACGGGAAACAGAATGCCGATACCAAGGTCAAAACCGTCCATCACGATATACATCAGGGTGGCGAAGACGATAATGACAAACCAGATTAACGAAAGATCGATGCCCATTATTTATCCTCATCCGCGTCGAGATGGTCACCCACCGCTGAAAGGGGGCGCGCCGGTGTGCCTTGTGTCGCATGCTCATCACGCTCGTCGGGTCCTTTGGTGATAAGCCGCACCATGTAGCTGTAACCCACGCCAAAAACGGAACAGTAGACAACAAAGAACGCCAGCAAACTGAGGCTCATTTGCAAGTCGCCATGCGCGGAAACCGCATCGGCCGTGCGCAGCAAGCCATACACCACCCACGGCTGGCGACCCACTTCCGTCGTGACCCAACCGGCGAGAATGGCGATCAAACCCGCCGGCCCCATCCATAGCGCAAAGTGTAAAAACGGCCGCGACTGATACAGCCTGTCTTTGAAACGCAGCCACAGCGCCGCCACACCCAGACCAATCATCAGCACGCCAAGCCCGACCATAATGCGAAACGACCAGAACACAATCGGTGAATAGGGACGTTCATCTTTCGGGAAAGATTTCAGCGCCGGGACTTGCTTATCCAGGCTGTGTGTCAGGATCAGGCTGCCGAGCGCCGGGATTTCCACGGCATAACGCGTGCGCTCCTGCTCCATATCCGGCATACCGAACAGGATAAGCGGTGTCGCTTCACCAGGCGGGTTCTCCCAGTGGCCCTCAATGGCGGCGATTTTTGCCGGTTGATGTTCAAGCGTATTCAGCCCGTGCATATCACCGACCATCGCCTGAATCGGCGCAACAATCAGCGCCATCCACATCGCCATAGAAAACATTTTGCGAATAGCGGGCGTGTTATTCCCGCGTAACAGATGCCAGGCGGCAGACGCGCCGACAAACAGCGCACTGCTTAAGAATGCCGCAATGGTCATGTGCATCAGCCGGTACGGGAAGGAGGGATTAAAGATAACCTTCAACCAGTCGACCGGCACCACCTGGCCATTTTCGACGATAAAGCCCTGCGGCGTATGCATCCAGCTATTGGACGCGAGGATCCAGAAGGTGGACATAATGGTGCCCAGCGCGACCATACAGGTGGCGAAAAAGTGCAGGCCAGGCCCGACTTTGTTCCAGCCAAACAGCATCACGCCGAGAAAACCCGCTTCCAGGAAGAAAGCGGTCAGCACTTCATAGGTCAGTAATGGCCCGGTAATGCTGCCGGCAAACTGGGAAAACCCGCTCCAGTTGGTGCCGAACTGATACGCCATCACCAGCCCGGACACCACCCCCATACCGAAGTTAACGGCGAAGATCTTCGACCAGAAATGGTACAGCGTGCGCCAGTCCGGGTTGCGGGTTTTAAGCCACAGTCCTTCAAGTACCGCCAGATAGCTGGCAAGGCCGATGGTAATAGCCGGGAAAATGATATGAAACGAAACGGTGAAGGCGAACTGTATTCTCGCCAGGTAAAACGCGTCTAAACCGAACATGCACAACCCCAATGTCAATGTTGTGGCGTCAATGTTAATGAGCACAAGCGTGAACTTGCAGAAACAGATAAAAAGAATTTTCGTATAACAGTTCCTTACAAAGGGTACGGCAGGTTGCAGATTAGTCCAGACGAAGCGGCAACCAATAACCATAACAGTGCGCATAATGGGCTGTTTTGCGCAAACTGATATAGCAAGATGACGCACCGCGTGCCATGATGTAGGTGTTTTGTTAACACGTGAAAAATCATGAAAAAATACCAGCGCCTGGCGCAGCAAATCGCAGAACAAATCGAGCTTGGGGTCTGGCGACCGGGAGAGAAGCTGCCGTCGCTGCGTGAGCAGGTGACCAGCAGCGGGCTGAGTTTTATGACCGTCGGTCATGCTTATCAGTTGCTGGAAAGCCAGGGGCGGGTAATTGCCAGGCCGCAGTCCGGCTATTTTGTCGCGCCAGCGCCCGGCTTACCGCGCACACCGGCGGCCAGGATCACGCGTGATGAAGCGGTGGACATCAATACCTATATTTTTGATGTGTTACAGGCCAGCTGCGATGCCTCGGTGCTGCCGTTTGGTTCCGCCTTTCCCGACCCCAAACTGTTCCCGATGCCGCAGCTCAACCGGTCGCTGGCAAAGGTGAGTAAAAGCGCCACCGCCATGAGCGTGATGGAAAACCTGCCGCCGGGGAACAGCCAGTTGCGCCACGCCATTGCCAAGCGCTATGCCCGCCAGGGGATGAACATATCGCCGGATGAGATTGTTATCACCGCGGGCGCGCTGGAAGCCCTGAATCTCAGCCTGCAGGCGGTGACAGAGCCGGGTGACTGGGTGATTATTGAAAGCCCCTGTTTTTACGGCGCGTTGCAGGCGCTGGAGCGACTGAAGTTAAAAGCACTGTCGGTGCCGACCGATGTTAAAGAGGGTATCGATCTTGATGCACTGGCGCAGGCATTAGCCGACTATCCGGTCAAAGCCTGCTGGCTGATGACCAACGCGCAGAACCCGCTCGGGTTTACCTTAAGTGCGGAGAAAAAGGCGCAGCTGGTCGCGCTGCTGGCTGAGCACAACGTCACGCTGATTGAAGACGATGTTTACAGTGAGCTTTACTACGGGCGCGAACAGCCGTTACCGGCGAAAGCCTGGGATACGCGCGACATGACGTTGCACTGTTCCTCATTTTCAAAATGCCTGGTCGCCGGGTTTCGCGTCGGCTGGGTCGCCGCCGGACGCCACGCCAGGCGCATTCAGCAATTGCAATTAATGAGCACATTATCCACCAGTTCGCCACTGCAACTGGCGCTGGTCGATTACTTATCAACGCATCACTACGACGCCCATTTGCGCCGCCTGCGCAGACAGCTTGCCGAGCGCAAACATCTGGCCTGGCAGGCGCTGCTGCGCCATCTGCCGCCGGACGTGAAAATCTATCGTAATGAGAGCGGCTATTTCTTATGGCTGGAGCTGCCCGCCGGATTGGATGCCGGTGAACTGAGCCAGCGGGCGCTGGCGCACCATATCAGTATTGCGCCTGGGAAAATGTTTTCGACATCCGACAACTGGCGTTCGTTTTTCCGCTTTAATTGCGCTTGGGCCTGGGGCGATAAAGAGGAGCGGGCGGTAATGCAACTGGGCGAATTAATTCGCCAGATGATGAATTAACCGCACCCGTCTTTCTTATTTCCTGAATAACTTATTCTCTTGTTAAAAATAATGGCGGCGTAAATTTGACGTGCGCCGTCATTATTTTCTGCGCTCGCGATGTTGGTATTCATAGGAAACGTGAATAGCAACACAGATTAACGGGCGTTTGCTAACTCCTTGTCTATACTCCAAAAGCGCGCGCAGTAGCATTTTCATTGTTAACGCAATGCGTCATCTGTCACATCCTTGCGAAAATTCCGACGGGCCACATTCATGCCGTCAGCGCGCCGTCTATTTTTATTAAGGGAGATATATTTACGGCAAGGCTGCCGCACTTTTTCATTGCGACAGGAGTAGAAAATAATGAGCAAGAAATTTGCCCGCAGCAGCCTGTGTGCGCTGGGTCTGACGGTGATGACCGCACACGCCGCAGAACCAACCGAAGTGGGAAAGGGAGAAGGTCGGCTGGATATTATCGCCTGGCCTGGGTATATCGAGCGCGGCCAGACCGATAAGCAATATGACTGGGTGACCGCCTTTGAAAAAGAGACCGGCTGCGCGGTGAATGTGAAAACCGCCGCCACCTCCGATGAGATGGTGAGCCTGATGGCCAAAGGCGGCTACGACCTGGTGACCGCCTCCGGCGATGCCTCTTTACGTCTGATCATGGGTAAACGCGTCCAGCCGATAAACACCGCGCTTATCCCCAACTGGAAAACGCTTGATCCGAAGCTGGTGAAAGGCGAATGGTTCAACGTTGCAGGGAAAACTTACGGCACGCCGTATCAGTGGGGGCCTAACCTTTTGATGTATAACACCAAAACCTTCCCGACACCGCCGGATAGCTGGGCGGTGGTATTTATGCAGCAAAACCTGCCGGACGGCAAAAGCAACAAAGGGCGCGTGCAGGCCTACGATGGCCCGATTTATATCGCCGATGCCGCGCTGTACCTGAAAGCTACGCAACCGCAACTGGGTATTGACGATCCGTACCAGCTTACCGAAGCACAGTATCAGGCGGTGCTGAAAACCCTGCGCGATCAGCATTTGCTGATTCACCGCTACTGGCACGACACCACAGTACAAATGAGCGACTTCAAAAACGAAGGGGTGGTGGCCTCCAGCGCCTGGCCTTATCAGGCCAATGCCCTGAAAGGGGAAAATCAGCCCATCGCCACGGTTTTCCCGAAAGAGGGGGTAACCGGCTGGGCTGACACCACTATGCTCCATGCCGAGGCGAAACACCCGAATTGTGCCTACAAGTGGATGAACTGGTCGCTGACGCCGAAAGTGCAGGGCGATGTGGCGGCCTGGTTTGGTTCGCTGCCAGTGGTGCCAGAAGGGTGCAAGGCCAGTACGTTGCTGGGTGAAAAGGGCTGCGAAACCAACGGTTACAGCTTCTTTGACAAAATCGCCTTCTGGAAAACGCCAGTAGCGCAAGGCGGCAAATATGTGCCTTACAGCCGCTGGACGCAGGATTACATCGCCATTATGGGCGGCCGTTAACCTGCCAGGAGTGCGCTATGACCTATGCGGTAGAATTCCTGGATGTCGCCAGAGTCTATGGCGATGTCCGGGCGGTTGACGGCGTATCGTTCGCCGTCAATGACGGGGAGTTTTTCTCCATGCTGGGGCCGTCCGGCTCCGGCAAAACCACCTGCCTGCGGCTGATTGCCGGGTTTGAACAGCTCAGCGGCGGTGCCATTCGTATTTTTGGCCGCGAAGCCAGCGAGCTGCCGCCCTGGGAGCGGGACGTGAACACTGTCTTTCAGGATTACGCGCTGTTTCCGCACATGTCTGTGCTCGATAACGTCGCCTACGGGTTGATGGTGAAAGGCATGAATAAAAAACAGCGCCATGCCCGCGCCCGTGACGCGCTGGAAAAAGTGGCGCTCGGCTTTGTCCATGCCCGTAAACCTTCCCAGCTTTCCGGCGGTCAGCGGCAGCGGGTCGCCATTGCTCGCGCGTTGGTAAATGAGCCCAGAGTATTGTTGCTTGATGAACCGCTGGGCGCGCTGGATCTGAAGCTGCGTGAGCAGATGCAACTGGAGCTGAAAAAGCTGCAACAGGATCTCGGCATCACTTTTATTTTTGTCACCCACGATCAGGGCGAAGCCTTGTCGATGTCTGATCGCGTAGCGGTGTTCAACAATGGCCGTATTGAGCAAATCGATACCCCACGCGAGCTTTACCTGCGCCCGCGCACGCCGTTTGTCGCCGGATTTGTCGGCACGTCGAATGTGTTTGATGTGGAGCTTGCGGCAAAACTCTGCGGCATGAATGGGGTTTACTCGCTACGCCCGGAACATATTCGCCTGAATACGCCAGGGGAAATCGAAGCCAGCGCCGTGGTGCAGGCCGTGCAATATCAGGGCGCCTCCACCCGTTTTGAACTGGCGCTGGCGCAGGGGGAAAAGTTACTGGTCAGCCAGGCGAACCTCTCCGATGCGTTATTGCCAGAAACGCTGGCGCCGGGCCAGCAGGTGCGGGTTTCCTGGTCGCGCGAGGCAATGGTGCCGTTACAGGGCGCGGGGTGAAAGGGGGATGAGCATTGCACAACATTCACCGCGCCGCGTAACGCTTAGCGCGTTTTTCTGGCGTAAACCGGTTTATGGCTTGCTCCTGCTGCTGGCAGGCCCGCTGATGTGGTTTGGCATTGTCTATTTAGGTTCACTGCTCACGTTGTTGTGGCAGGGGTTTTACACCTTCGATGATTTCACCATGTCGGTCACCCCGGATTTAACGTTCGCCAACCTGCTGGCGCTGTTTAACCCGGCAAATTACGACATCATTCTTCGTACACTGATAATGGCGATAAGTGTCACGGTCGCGAGCGCCATTCTCGCTTTTCCGATGGCGTGGTATATGGCGCGTTATGCGCAGGGCAAATGGAAAGCCTTCTTTTATATCGCGGTGATGTTGCCGATGTGGGCGAGTTACATCGTTAAAGCCTACGCCTGGACACTGCTGCTGGCGAAAGATGGCGTGGCGCAGTGGTTTTTAAGCCATCTGGGGCTGGAGCCGTTACTTACCGCTTTTCTGACGCTGCCCGCCGTGGGCGGGAATACGCTTTCCACCTCCGGGTTCGGACGTTTTCTGGTGTTCGTCTATATCTGGCTGCCATTTATGATCCTGCCGATTCAGGCGGCGCTTGAGCGCTTACCACCGTCACTGCTGCAAGCCTCAGCGGATTTAGGCGCGCATCCGCGTCAGACCTTTCGTTATGTGGTGTTACCGCTGGCGGTACCGGGCGTGGCGGCAGGTTCGATATTTACCTTTTCGCTGACGCTCGGCGATTTCATCGTGCCGCAGCTCGTCGGGCCGCCAGGTTACTTCATTGGCAATATGGTTTATTCGCAGCAAGGGGCGATTGGTAATATGCCAATGGCCGCTGCGTTTACCCTTGTGCCGATGGTGTTGATAGCCCTTTATCTGGCGTTTGTGAAACGCCTGGGAGCGTTTGATGCACTCTGAACGCGCACCGTTTTTGCTCAACGTCGCCACCTGGGGCGGTGTCATCTTTCTGCACTTTCCGCTTTTGATCATCGCCATCTATGCTTTCAATACCGAGGACGCCGCATTCAGTTTTCCGCCGCAGGGCTTTACGCTGCGCTGGTTCAGCGTGGCGGCCGCAAGGGGCGATATTCTCGATGCGGTGACACTGTCACTGCAAATCGCGGCGCTGGCGACGGCAATCGCCCTGGTTCTTGGCACACTTGCTGCAATGGCCTTATGGCGCAGCGAGTTTTTCGGTAAAAGCGCCATTTCCTTACTGCTGCTGTTGCCGATTGCCTTACCGGGAATTATCACCGGGCTTGCGCTGTTGACCGCGTTTAAAACGGTCAATCTGGAACCGGGCTATTTCACCATCGTGGTAGGACATGCCACGTTTTGTGTGGTGGTGGTGTTTAACAACGTGATTGCCAGGTTCCGGCGAACGTCCTGGAGTCTGGTCGAAGCATCAATGGATTTGGGCGCGAACGGCTGGCAAACCTTCCGTTATGTGGTGCTCCCCAATCTGGGGTCAGCGCTGCTGGCGGGGGGCATGCTGGCGTTTGCGCTGTCATTTGACGAAATCATTGTCACCACGTTTACCGCAGGCCATGAGCGTACGCTGCCGCTGTGGTTGCTCAACCAGTTGGGTCGCCCGCGCGATGTGCCCGTCACCAATGTTGTGGCGTTGCTGGTGATGCTGGTGACGATGATTCCTATTCTGGGGGCCTGGTGGCTGACCCGTGATACCGACACGATTGCCGGAACCGGCAAATAACTGACCACGCTAAAAGGACTGAACTATGCAACATCAACTGTTTATCAATGGCGTACTGGTTAACGGCGAAGGCGAGAAGCAGCCCGTTTATAACCCGGCTACCGGCGACGTGTTGCTGGAGATCGCTGAAGCTTCCGCCGCGCAAGTCGACGCCGCCGTGCAGGCGGCCGTTCGCGCCTTTGCCAGTTGGGGGCAAACGACGCCGAAGGCGCGCGCCGAATGCCTGCTGCAACTGGCGCAGGTGATTGAGGATAATGCGGAAACTTTCGCCCGGCTGGAATCCCTGAACTGCGGCAAGCCTCTGCACTGTGTCCTGAATGACGAAATTCCGGCGGTCGTGGATGTGTTTCGCTTCTTCGCCGGTGCTGCGCGTTGCCTGAACGGGCTGGCGGCAGGTGAATATCTGGAAGGGCACACCTCGATGATCCGCCGCGATCCGCTGGGTGTCGTCGCTTCGATTGCGCCGTGGAACTACCCGCTGATGATGGCGGCCTGGAAGCTTGCCCCGGCGCTGGCGGCGGGCAACTGTGTGGTGATCAAGCCTTCGGAAATTACCCCCCTCACCGCGTTAAAGCTGGCGGAGCTGGCAAAAGATATCTTCCCGGCGGGGGTGCTGAATGTGTTGTTCGGGCGCGGCAGCACCGTGGGCGATCCGCTGACCAGCCATGAAAAAGTGCGCATGGTTTCCTTAACCGGCTCGATTGCCACAGGCGAGCACATTATTGGCCATACCGCCTCGTCGATTAAGCGCACCCATATGGAACTCGGCGGCAAAGCGCCGGTGATCGTGTTTGATGATGCGGATCTTGATGCGGTGGTGGAAGGGGTTCGTACCTTCGGTTATTACAATGCCGGGCAGGATTGTACCGCCGCATGCCGTATCTACGCGCAAAAAGGTATTTACGACGCGCTGGTGGAGAAACTGGGTGCGGCGGTGGCGAGCCTGAAAATGGGCGCGCCGGACGATACATCAACAGAGCTTGGGCCGCTCAGTTCCGCCGCCCATCTGGCGCGGGTTAGCAAGGCGGTCGATGAGGCCAAAGCGCTCAGCCATATTCGCGTGGTGACCGGCGGTAAAAAGCATGAAGGCGCGGGCTATTATTACCCGCCAACGCTGCTGGCAGGGGCAAAACAGGAGGACGCCATTGTTCAGCGCGAGGTGTTTGGCCCGGTGGTGAGCGTCACGGTGTTTGATGATGAGGAGCAGGTGCTGGGCTGGGCCAACGATTCGCAATATGGGCTGGCGTCATCGGTATGGACCAAAGATGTGGGGCGCGCGCATCGCCTGAGCGCGCGTCTGCAATATGGCTGCACCTGGGTAAATACGCATTTTATGCTGGTGAGCGAAATGCCGCACGGCGGGCAGAAGCTCTCAGGCTACGGCAAAGATATGTCGCTCTACGGGCTGGAAGATTACACCGTAGTACGCCATGTGATGATCAAACATTAATCCATTAATAAACGCCACGGACGGTGTTTATCGCGTTTATTTCCTTATGAAACATGAGGTAAATCGCATAGTAAATTAAGTGTGTTGTTATTAATGAAAAACTGGTTTAATAATAGCCAGCCATCAGCGG
Organism: Kosakonia pseudosacchari; assembly: GCF_015167415.1. Taxonomy (NCBI): domain Bacteria; kingdom Pseudomonadati; phylum Pseudomonadota; class Gammaproteobacteria; order Enterobacterales; family Enterobacteriaceae; genus Kosakonia; species Kosakonia pseudosacchari. Next base: position 2,466,645 of record NZ_CP063425.1, on the reverse strand, counting down.
AGTGGCGAAATAAAAACATTTAAATAAAACCGCCCACAGACATTGCCCCGATTGGTTGTCATATGAATGTCATTAATGCGAAAAATGGCAGTCATCGCCCTGGGCAACAATGTCTGGCTTTTAAAAACATCAGGCAAGGAAAATAGAGTAATGAGTAAAATCGTAGTCGTGCTCGTACCAGGGGGCGCGTCTCAATTTTTGACCGTTGAAGATGGCGAAACCTCGGTGCAATGGGTTATTGAGGGGCTTGATGGCGGGGCAGCAAGTGCCCGCATGCCTATCGAAACCTACTATTGCGAAGGCGAAGAGTTTTATTTTGCCCGCGTTGAAAGTCTCGCAGGTAATGAAACAACTCCCGCCATGCTGAATTAAAAAAATTAAAAAATAAGGGCTCATCTGAGCCCTTATTTATTTAACAATGCAATTAATTTGCAGGATTACCTTTTCAGGAACACCTCATTTTCACGCGGCGCCCAATCTTTCTCTGAAAAATCATAGGTTGAGAAGGGCTCATCTTTTACACCCTGCGAACGCAGAACGGCGCGGACTTCCGCCGGTAGATTTTCATCGCGGAATAATTCCGCCAGCACAAACATGGCGTCAATAAACGAGAGTTGTTTTACTTCAAAGGGTTTCCAGCCGGTGCGTTTAAATATTAAATGATAAAGCGCCTCTTCACCGGCAAGCGGAACGAAACTGCTGGCGTACTTTTCCCGGTGGCGGGAGAGCAATACTTCAAGGACGAATATCTGCGCGATGCGCTGCCGGGCCGCATTGCCCCGGGCGGTATCAGTGGTCATATCGACGTGCGTTATGTCATTGTTTTCACGCACCCGAACTTCTATGGCTTGCCACAGATCGTCATATTTCTGCATAACCTTACCTTGTTTCCTCTGATGTCTGCCTTGCCGGTAGACAATATCAGAGATAATCCCGGCTCGCCAAACTTCCCGACGTGATTATCGGCAGCAATAACATATCAGTTAATCCTTAAATTAAATTAATGGATATATCGTTTCATTACGCGCGGAGTTTGTGTTTAATCATTTTTAACCCGCCACAAAATAATGATCAACCTGACCTGGATTTGTCGGAAAATAAGCATGAAAAATATATTGCTGTTGTGGGCTGCGCTCGCCGCCACAGGTTTATGCACGACATCTGAAAGTTATGCCAAAACGCAGCGCCTGTCGGATGCACAGGTGAAACAAGCGATCATTGCTGAATCTATTGCTAATTACCCCGGCCCGTGTGCCTGCCCCTACAATCATGCCAGGAACGGCAGTGCATGTGGGAAACGCAGTGCGTGGAGTCGCGCGGGGGGGTATTCGCCCTTTTGCTACGCCGAAGACGTCACAAAAGAGGATATTGCGCAGTGGCGTGAAACACATCGGTAAGAAACAACCCGACCGCAGAAAAAAGAAAGCGGTTGCGGCTTTTGTAGGTCTATCAGCTGGTTAAATCAAAGCCGGCGGCTACGCCTTTCGTAGTAATCCCTATTTAACTTGATATATATCAATAAAAAGAGCATATTGCGTTCGTTTTGTTATTTCTGGGTTAATGTTTGTTATGTCGTTATACCAAAAAATGTTGGTTTTCTACTTTGTGATGGCGCTGATTTGCGCGCTGATTACCTGGTTTCTTTCTCACGATCGTAAACGTATTCGTCTGCTGAGCGCCTTTTTAGTGGGATCGACATGGCCGATGAGCTTCCCGGTTGCGCTGTTATTTTCCATATTCTAAATTTTGCCAGCAAAGCGTGACGGCGAAAGCGATAACGCCTTGAAAATTAGTGCAACATGTTAGGCGGATGTTTTACCTAAGGACAGGAGACAGACGTTGGAACTGTACACCAAACTGCTTATTTTCTATGTTGTCATGGCGGTGTTATGCGCCGTGGCAACCTGGTTTCTCGCCAAAGATAGCCGCAAAATCCGCCTGCTGAGCGCTTTGTTAGTCGGCGCGACCTGGCCTATCAGTTTTCCCGTCGCGTTACTTTTTTCTCTCTTTTAATCGTGTCCTTGCCATCATGCTGTGATACTGTATATAAAAACAGTATTACAGCAGAGAGGGCATTTATGGACAGTCTCTATTCACTCCATGCGCAGGGGCAGGTGCGCTGGCATGCGTTACCAGGCAAAGGCGATCCGGTCGTTTTTATTCACGGCCTGGGCTGCGCGTCTTCGTACGAATACCCGCGCATCGTCGCCGATCCGGCGTTTGCTGGCAGGTGCGCCATTCTTATCGATTTGCCGGGCTACGGTTACAGTGAGCGTCCGGCGAGCTTCTCTTATCGCACCAGCGATCAAGCGCAAGTGGTGATTGAACTGCTGGATCATCTTGGGCTCGATGCTTTCTGGTTATACGGCCACAGTATGGGCGGCAGTATCGCAATTGAAGTCGCTTCGCGTATCCCGCAGCGTGTCAACGCGCTGGCGGTATCTGAACCTAATTTTTTCGCCGGTGGCGGGACATTTAGCCGCGTTATCGCGGCTCAGGATGAGGCCGATTTTGTCACCTGCGGCTACGCGGCAATGCTGGCGCAGGAAAAAACCGCCTGGGCCGGAAGCCTGCAAAGCAGCGCTCCCTGGGCGGTGTGGCGCGGCGCGAAAAGCCTGGTCGATGGTATTGAGCCGTCGTGGATGTCGTTATTTGCCCGGTTCCCGCGCCCCAAAACGCTGATTTTTGGCGAGCTGTCGTTGCCGGATAAAGATGCCGACAGTGTGCTACAACAAGGGATTGAGTTGCGCATCATTCCGCGTGCCGGTCATTCCATGTCTGACGAACAGCCAGCCTTGCTGGCGCAGAAGCTAGCGGCATTTATTGCGGAACATGAGTAAAAAGAAACCCGGCACATTTGCATGGCCGGGTGATTTTCAGGGCAGCAGGGATTTGAGTTTCTTGCGTGCCGCCGGGCTGATATCCAGCGGGTGGCTGTAACCAATGTTTTCGATAGCCCGGTGGTATAACGCGACCAGCCAGTCATAAACATAGCGGGTGGCGGCGTGTACCGGCTGCTCGCTCAGACGGGTTAACCGCGCCTGGGTGACACCATCCGTACCGCTGGAAAAAATGGTACTGCCTTTGTTTACCCGGCTTTCCGGGCGATCTGCCTGTGCTATCTCCGCATAACCCAGCCAGGCGACAAAGTTACCAATCGCGGCGTACAGTTGCGCGGCGCAGGCGGTATCGCGCTGCATAATTTTTTGCAACTGATCGGGTAAATTCAGCCGGTAGCTGCTGACAATCACTATTTCCGCCATCTGGCGCAGCGCGGCAGGGCTGAGCCCCAAACGCGCGGCGTTATCATCGTTGCGGCTCCACTGGCGTACATGGTTGACCCACAAGGCATGCGCCTGCTGTCCGATATCTTTCGACACCGCCTGCGGCTCGCTGCTTTCTGCGGATTCAGCAAACAGATCGATAGATTCATTAAACAAGCCGCTGACTTTCTCTTCGCGCGGCTGCTGAACTTTCCATAGCGTATCGAACTGCTGCATATCCGGCTGTAAACCTTCCAGCAATTCACCGTGGCGTGAAGCCTGGCCTTGCAGTTCACGCACCACGGACTCCGCGCTCGCGCGTTGCGCCGCCGCGTCTTTCACGGCGGTGGCAAGCCAGGGTTGCAGCAGATCGCGAAGGGCGCGCTGATGGCGCTCCGTCAGCGCTTTCAAACGTTGCTGACGCAGGCCAGGCGCCGTCGCCTGCACCAGCCACTCCAACAGACGCTGCAGACTGCTGGCATCCAGCGCCTGCAACGTGCCCCAGTGCTGACCCGGCTTGCCAATGAGCTGCTGCACGGCTTCGTCAAGATTTTGCGCCAGCGTAAAGCGCGCATCCTGCGGTGTAATCGCCCACACCAGCCCTGGCAGCGCCGTTTCCTGACCGGATTGCGTCTCTTTAACCCAGTTTAATAAGGCGCGCGCGGTGGCTGCAGTGGCTGAACGCTCCAGCGTCGCATTACAGATCATCAATACATCCGGTTGCAGACGCTGGCGGTAGCTTTCCAGCAACCAGCGGCATTTGCTGCGCCACAAGGGCTGTCCATCTTGTGGGCCCGGAGCCGGAATGTCGAGAATATCAACGCCCGTTAACACTGCGTTTTCCACTGGCAACACCAGCTCGCGGGTAATTAATGCAAGGGTGGCCAGCGGAATGCTCACCGCGTTGTGCAACTGCTCGTTTGACCACGGATGCACCACCACTTCGTCATGGATCTCACCGCTACCGGGTTCCGACGGCGTTAAAAAACCGTCGGTTGGCAGGGCAAAGGTATCCACCAGAATACTGAGCGGTGCCGCCAGTTCCTGCGCGTTACCGGTCTGGTGTAGGGTGTGCGCCAGTGACAACCACTGCTGCGTGAGTTCCTGCTGCTCGCCCCATAACAGCGACCAGGCGCTGGCGCGGGCGCTGAGATCCAGGGAAGGTAACAGGCAAGCAAACTGATACCACAGCGCATCATCCATCTGCTGCTGCGACGACGGCACCGCCGCGCGCCAGAAACGGGCAATCGCGCCGATATCTTCCGCCGTGATCCCCGGCACCGCATTCGGCTGGCGCAGCGAGCGCCATTTCGCGACGCGATCTTCGATCACCGATTTATCAACGGCGCGTAATTCCGGCTGCTGTATGGCATGCGCAATAAAAATTTGTACCAGTTCGGCTTCGCTGATAATGCGCAGGCATAGCGGGAACCCTTCATCCATCGGCGCGAGATACTGGCTAAAACGCAGCGCCATGCTGGTCAGGGCATGGCCGGGATTGATATGGGTGAAGTAATCCAGTGTTTTTTCGCCGGGACGCACATTAAGCCGCCCGTTGCCGCTGCCGCACAGGGCGGTCAGCAGATGCGCTTTGGCCGCTTGTGAATGACCATACAACCCAACGGTGCAGGGCGCGTCAACCGCATCACGCAGCGCGCTTTCCTCGGCGGCGGCAGTCGTCAGACGCGACAGCAGCGCGTCGGCATCATCATCCAGTAAAGGTGCGTGCTGGCGGTTTTCGTTGATCCATGTCGCCAGTGCCTGGGTGGTTTTTACGCTCGCACTCATTTCAGATACACACTCCCGCTGTCGATCCAGTAATGGCTGCCGCTATGGCGGCGATCGGCCAGCGTATTCAGTTTAAAAGTTAACGCGTCTGCGGCGACCGGCGTACCATCCTGGAGCCAGGCTTCACTTAAAGTGAACGATTCCGGCCCGTGCTGTTTATTGCCGCCGCTGAACTGCAAACGGACATTCAACACGCCGTCGCCCGCGATGGTTTTCGCCAGTTCCTGCGAGTTGATACTCAACGTGTAGAGCGGCGTAGCAGGCCAGCGGGCGTTCGCGAGCTGGCGGAAACCGAGCGTAACATTACCGCGCAGCGGGAAGTGTAAACGCGCATCCAGTTTCGCACCGGGTTTATCAAGGTCGATATCGTGATACCAGATATTCTCATCGCGCAAGGTATTGACGACGTTATCCAGCACACCGAGGTAGCGCACGGTGGAATAGGCACCGATATCCGCCGCTTTAAAGTTAAAACGCGGCAGACGCAAATCGAGCGCCAGGCTGCACAGCATCGCGCCCACGGCGGCTGTGGATTTCGGGTTACCGATCTTACCCTGCTGGCTGAACGGATACCACTCGTGTACGCGGTATTTATCAAGCCAGATCATGCGGTTAACCGGCACAGGTTGCAGGTGGCGAATCAGCGCCTGCACGCCGGGTAAGCAGCCAGGACGGCCGGTAATCAGCAGCACATCGCAGCAGTAGTGGCTGATGGCTTCGCAAACCGCATGCAGCGGGGCGGTCAGGGTGAATTGCCCGGCCAGCATCGCATCCTGCAACTCACGGAAATTAACCTGCAACGGGACAGCCAGCACATCGAACTCTGCCGAACCGGACGGCAGCGCATGATCGATCGCTTGCCTCAAATAGTTCATGACATTGCGCGTCGGCAGTTGCGTGAGCAGTTCGCCGAAGGTGGCATGCAAACCGGCGAGCGGATCGTTAATGTCGCTCTCTTCCCACGCGGCAAGAATGGCGTGACCAATCGGCATAAACAGTTGCAGCGTCGTCTGCTGACGCAGCACGGCCTGAGTATCAATACGCCCGGAATCACCAAACAGTGTTGCCATGATCGCGGCGGCATCGGTGATGCCGGCTTTTTGCATCTGTGTTTGCAACGCCGGCAGCACACAGCGCTGGATCACATCCAGCAAAACATCATCCCCGGCGACTTTAAACCCTTCGCGGAACAGCAGCTGCGGGGTGATTTTGACGTTGCTGCCGGTGCCATCGTCCAGTTGATAATGGGTGATCGCCATGTCAGTGGTGCCGCCGCCGATGTCAACGGAGGCCACGCGCAGCGAACGACCTTTTACCGCGCCCGGTGCTTCTTCGCGATCCGGGCGGGCAAGCGAGGCGAAAAACGTTTCGGTTTGCCCGGCAAAACGGGAGATCGCTTCGTTGTACAGCCACACCAGCTGACCACAACTGGCTTCGTCCCACTCCATCTGAATGTGCGGCACGGGTACCACGCTTTTTTCCTGCTGCTTGCGGTTAGCAAAGTCTTCATCTTGCGGATGCCAGCCCATCGCTTTCCACACCAGCGCGATGGCCTCAAACATGCGGCGACGGAAAATTTCACGCTCCTGCTTCGGCATTGCCGAGGGCAGGGTAAGAATAATGGTACGTAGCTGGCGCGGAGACGCCGGAAAGCCCAGGCGCAGACGTGTGGCGACACTGTTGATCTGTCCGAGCGCCTGCGACAGCAATTCGCACAGCATATGGGTCATCAGCGTACTGCGGCTGTACTGCGGGGAGAAAACCGGTAAACGCTCATCCAGCGGCAGGCTATACAGCGGCTGGCCTTCGTCATTCATCAGGTTCATCAGCGGGAAGGCGGTTGCCAGCGGCTCGCGCTGGGTTTTGCTGTTCATCTGGCTAAAGCGCCAGTCCTGCAAGACCGGCGTTTCGTCCCACAGATAGCGGCGCGGGCTCGAAATGCCGCTATTACCTTCGGTGCCGAGACGCTGCGTGGCCAGTTTGCGGGCTTCGTCACCCACGCGGACGATCGATGGCCAAATAAAGGCGTCTTCGCGACCACTCTCAACCGAGAAGTGCTGTTTGCCGAAGCGCGCTTCAGAAAACTCAAGACGGCTGGTAAACAGCGGCTCATTCAGGAACTGCGGCTCACTGAGCGAACGCACCTGTAATTCCGCCGTCTGGCGCAACCCATCGTTGGCATCACCGTGATCTTCTATGATCACGCCGCAGGTGTGGGTGTTGCCGACATCCAGAATCAGATCGACCGGGATCGCCGGAGTACTTAACGTATGCGTGACGATTTTGACTTCCGGCACCTGTAACTGCATGCCGAGCAGGCTCATCAGATTCAGCCAGTGCGCCTGGTACTCAAAACCGCGCAAGGCCTGGTTAATTTCGCGCTCGCTGCGGGTTTCATGTTGGGTAATAAATTGCAAAAACGCTTCGCGCAGCCAGCCATCAACCCAGGTTTGATCGAGAAAATCCGCCACTTCGTCATCGCGCCAGGCCAGCGAGAACCGCGTGCCATTGAGAATATCGTTTTCCTGCGGAGCGAGTGACGCCGGCGAATTGCCGTTAATCTGGCTGTCGAGCGCCAGCGCCACGCGGTGGGTATTTCCGGCGCTGTCCGGTTCGCTGAGCTTGCGGATTTGTACGCGCGCCCAGTTATCCGGGCCTTCAACGAAGGTGCGGGGCGGGTTAAAGCGCAGAAAAGGGATCGGCAGCCAGACGCCATCGAGGATCGATAACGAATATTGCAGCGAATGGGTGCTTTCAGGTTTCACCACTTCCGGCTGACCGCCGTCGCGGTTTGGCAGCGTATAACGTTCGTTGACCAGATCGAAATCAAGACGCAGCAGCGGGCCGTTGGCGGTTTTCCGCACAAATCGACCGCTGTTGGCGGAATCCTGCGGTGTCAGGCCGAAATCAAGAAACTGCACGCCGCTATTGGCAATCAGCGTCACGCTCTGTTTGTAGTCGCAAAGATTAACCAGCATAAACTCAGTCACCTGTTTTTCTGAACGTCACCGGAACGGTGGTGTGGGCGTCAAAACGCGCGCTGCATTCCGCGACGTCGTTGCTGCTTGCTTTACAGGAAATGTCCGGCATCGGGTAACGCGTCCCGTCGCTGCAACGGGCGTTGCTGCGGCTCTTAATCAGCAGTTCACCGGTTTCATGCAGACCGGAGAACAGATCGGCGCGGCAGGTTACATTTTTACCCATCACAATACGCGCCGTCCCTTTGTTGTTCTGGATCTGGTAGCGCACGGCAGGGGCTTTGCCGGTGACCGGATCTTTCACATCCATCGCCACTCGCCAGTTACCGTTAAGGAATTTGGTGGAGCCAATTTTGACTTCTAACGCATCCATCACCAGCACATCTTTCGGGATGGCGGCGATAACAACCGGTCCTTTCTCTTCCGGTTTGACTTCCGGTGCTTTGGCGGCAGGCGCCACAATTTCAGCCTGATGCAGCGGCAGATTCACCGCCAGCTCAGGCAGCGGCTCGGCTTGCATCGGTGGCGGCGCAATAGCGACCGGTTCGGCTTTTGCTACGACCGGGGCTGGCGCAGGTGCTTGTTGTTGCTGATTGAGCACCAGCGGCACGGCAATGGCAGCCGCGACAGCCGCAGCAACGGGCAATGCCCACAGACCGTAGCGGCGGTTTTTTTTCACTTCTGGCACAGGCTCCGGCTGAGGAGCGGGTTCCGGTGCAACCACCGGCGCGGCTTCCTGCACGGGCGGGGCAGCCACAGGTTGCGGTTTGATTTCCGCTTGCGGCGTTAACAGCGGCGCATCCGCCTGGCTGAATGTGACCTCGACAGCAGGCTCTTCTTCCGGCTCTGGCTCCGGTTCGATAACAATTTCAGGGATTTCTGGCTCCGGCTCTTGCAGGCACTCGAGCACATTTTCGCGGGCGCTTTCATTGAGATTCACAAAGCCCCAGAAGGTGATGACCGGTTTGCCATCAACAAGGAAAACATGGTTTTCGCCAGGGAATTGCAGCGCTTTTTCCAGCAGCGAGCCAAACAGTTGCTGCGCGGTTTTCGGTGATTGCAGGCATTTGCGGCTCAGCGCGGCGGCGCTGTCCAGCGTGCTCTCAAGGTAACGCAGCGCGCGGGCGCGCGCCTCTGGATCCGCCGCTTTCCAGGCCAGGGCGCGGCCATCGATGGGTGAATACCAGTCGACCCGATCGCCTTCATCATTGACCTGGGGTATTGCCAGGCAATCTACCAGCGCCTGCTGCTTTCGCAGACGCAGTGCTTCACGAATTTGCAATGCCGAATCGAATACGGCCTGACCGCCGCCGCCAACGGCCTGGAAATCATCCAAATCGCCGCTACGCAAGAGAGTTTTTGCCACGTTTTCATCCCATAGACTTCTTCACGCGTCTACTATACGCAAACTTCTTACCAGTAAAAGGCAGAAGAAAGCGCAAAACCATTGAATTCTCGACGCATTGAGCGCGTCGAACCCGCTTGACGGCACTAAATGTATTTAACACAAATTTATTTATTAATAATGGTGGATATTTCAGCAAAAACAAATGCTTTAGCATAACCTGATGCGGAATCATTATTTGCCACATCTCATCTGCTGTGCTGAGATTAATGCTCCATATAAAAAAAGAAGGCTCCTGATAATGTCCACGGGAAAAACGCTGCTCGCCCTTGCGCTGAGCACACTGTTACCGGCAAGTGCCGCATGGGCGGCGTCCAACGATACAATTATTTACTGCTCCGAAGCGTCACCGGAATCCTTTAACCCGCAAATTGCCAGCTCCGGGCCGACATTTGTTGCCAGCTCGCAGGTGCTTTATAACCGCCTGGTCACCTTTGATCCGGTGAAAAATACGCCAATCCCTTCGCTGGCGACCGACTGGAAAGTCTCTGACGACGGTAAAACCTGGACTTTTACGCTGCGCCAGGGCGTGAAATTCAACAGCAATAAATATTTCAAACCGACGCGCGACTTTAACGCCGATGACGTCGTCTTCTCTGTGATGCGCCAGATGGATCCGAAACATCCTTATCATAATGTTTCGCAAGGTAATTACGAATACTTCACCGATGTCGGCCTTGATAAGCTGATCAAAGAAGTGAAAAAAATCGATGATAACCATGTTCAGTTTGTACTGAACGAGCCGAATGCCGCATTTCTTGCCGACTGGGGGATGGATTTCGCGTCCATTCTCTCTGCGGAATACGCGGATGCGATGCTGAAAAAAGGCACGCCGGAAAATGTTGATAACTGGCCAATCGGCACCGGTCCGTACGCCTTGCAACAATACAAAACCGACGCGCAGATCCGTTATATTGCCAACCCCAATTATTGGGATGGCGAAGTGCCGACTAAACATCTGATCTTCTCTATTACCCCGGATGTGCAAACGCGTCTGGCGAAGCTGCAAACCAATGAGTGCCAGATTATTCCCGCGCCCGCGCCGGTGCAGTTCGAACAGATCAAAAACAACAAAGACTTAACGCTGCATACCATTGATGCGCTGAATGTTGGCTACCTCGCGTTTAACACCGAGAAAAAGCCGTTTGATAACGTGCTGGTGCGTCAGGCGCTGAACTATGCGACTGACAAACAAGCCATTGTCAATGCGGTGTTCCTCGGTTCCGGTACGGTGGCAAAATCACCGCTGCCGCCGAATATGCTCGGGTTTAATAAAGATCTGAAGGATTACAGCTACGATCCTGAAAAAGCCAAAGCACTGCTCAAGCAGGCCGGGCTGGAAAAGGGCTTTGAAGCGACGCTGTGGTCGATGCCGGTGCAGCGTCCCTATAACCCGAACTCACGCCGCATTGCCGAAATGATCCAGGCGGACTGGGCGAAAGTCGGCGTCAAGGCGAAGATTGTCTCCTATGAATGGGGTGAATATCTGGCCGGTATGCGCAAAGGCGAACACGATACCGCACTGTTCGGCTGGATGTCGGATAACGGCGACCCGGATAACTTTGCCGATGTGCTGCTCGGTTGCAACAGCATCAAAACTGGCTCCAACGCCGCCCGCTGGTGCGATAAGAGTTATGATGCACTGGTGCAGAAAGCCAAAGTCACTGCCGCTCCTGCCGAGCGCGCCAAACTTTACAGCCAGGCGCAGGAGATTTTCTACCAGCAGGCACCGTGGATCGCGCTGGCGAACGGTAAAACGTTTTACGCCACCCGCAGTAACGTCAGCGGTTATACCGTTAGCCTGATGGGCAGTGATTTTTCTAAAGCGAAGCTGAATTAAAGGAGAGGCTATGTCACACCTGGATGAGGTTATCGCCCGCGTTGATGCGGCTATCGAACAGGGCGCTATCATCGGCATGAATGAGCTACTGGTTGAGCTTAGCGATGATGCGGCGCTGAGCCGGGACGAACGCTACACCCAGCAACAGCGCCTGCGTCAGGCGATTGCGCACCATGGTCGGCAGCACAAAGAAGATATGGAAGCGCGACGCGAGCAGCTCACCAAAGGTGGCGAGATCCTGTAATTAAAACTGGCGTCTGGCGACAAGCCAGGCGCCAATCACCAGCAACACCGCGCCGCACACCGGACCAATCAGCGCTTTCAGCGCCACGCCCTGGCTTCTTACCACATCCATCACCAGCCCGCCGATAAGCTGGCTTGCGACCAGCACCGCAATGGTGGTTGCCGCACCGACATACTGATAGCCGCTGATACTGGCAAAGACAAAAAACGACCCCAGCAAACCGGGAATGAGCGTCCACCATTTCACACTGGCGTACAACTCCTGAAACCCGCCGACACCGTGTTTGATCAGCAAAATAGAGACAAACAGCACAATGCCGACCAGCGAATTCAGCAGCATGGCGATAAGAATGGTCGACGCCGACTGGGTAATGCGCACCATTAAGGTGTTTTGCACCACCAGGCCAATACCGGCGGCAATCAAAAAGGTGAGGGTGAGCGACTGATTCATGAAATGGCGTCCGGTTCGGTGCGGTCATCAAGTTGCAGTTGCATAAACGTCAGATCCAGCCAGCGGCCAAACTTCGTGCCGACCTGCGGCATTTGCCCGGTGATCACAAACCCAAGTTTGCTGTGCAAATGAATCGAGCCGTGATTCTGCGCTTCGATACCCGCGACCATCACATGTTTTCCGATGCGTCTGGCTTCTTCAATTAAGCGCTCCATCAGCGCCAGGCCGATACCTTTGCCTTGATGTTCCGGGTGGACATAAACCGAGTGCTCAACCGTATGGCGAAAGCCATCAAAAGCGCGCCAGTCGCCAAACGAGGCATAACCGGTGATAACGCCGTTTTCTTCGCTAACCAGTACCGGGTAGCCCAGCGAGGCGCGCGCTTCAAACCAGGCGATACGGTTTTCGACATCCACCGTCTGGTCATTCCAGATTGCTGCGGTATTGACCACTGCATGGTTGTAAATGACGGCGATTGCCGCGCAATCTCCTTTCCCGGCGTAACGAATATTCATGGTTGAACCTCAAATTTGTACACTATAGTATTACGTTATGAATACTATCTCAGACAATATAAATCAACGGATCAGTGCGCGAATTCGCGTTGAACGTGAATCACGCGGCTGGTCGCTGAGCGAACTGGCGGAGCGTGCCGGTGTGTCGCGGGCGATGATCCACAAAATTGAACGCGGCGAAAGTAGCCCGACGGCGGCGCTGCTGGCGCGGCTTTCCGGCGCGTTTGGTATCAGTATGTCAACGCTGATTGCGCGCGCGGAAATGCAGGAAGGTAAATTGCTGCGCCACGCCGATCAGCCCGTCTGGCGCGATCCGCAGAGTCATTACTTGCGCCGTCACGTCTCGCCGCGCAGTGATTTGCCTATTGACCTGGTGCAAATCGAGTTGCCCGCCGGGAGCGATATTCCCATGCCTGCCTCCGCCTATGCGCTGGCGCGCCAGCTTATCTGGTTGCAGGAGGGGGAACTGGTGTTCGTTGAAGGCGACACGCGCCATGAGATGCACGCCGGCGATTGTCTGGAACTCGGCCCGCCGAATGATTGCCGCTTTATCAATGAAAGCCACGCGCCTTGCCGTTATCTGGTGGTGCGACTAAATCCTTCCAGCTCGTAATGTAAACGCGCTCCTGGCCGTCAGGGACTAGTATCAATAGTTAGTCTGACACGTACAGGAGCGAACAATGAAACAAGATCCACACCGCAACCGCCGCTGGGTGCTGGCTTCCCGCCCGCATGGCGCGCCCGTCGCCGATAATTTCCGCCTTGAAGAAGATGATATCGCCACGCCGGGCGAAGGGCAGGTGTTGCTACGCACCGTTTTCCTCTCGTTAGATCCCTACATGCGTGGGCGAATGAGCGATGCGCCGTCCTATTCGCCGCCGGTAAAAATAGGTGAAGTGATGTGCGGCGGCACCGTGAGCCGCGTGGTTAAATCTCAACACCCGGATTTCGCGGAAGGTGACTGGGTGCTGGGCTACAGCGGCTGGCAGGATTACGACATTTCCGGCGGCGAAGGCCTGGTGAAACTGGGCGACAATCCGCCGCACCCGTCGTGGTCGCTCGGTATTCTTGGTATGCCAGGGTTTACCGCGTATATGGGATTGCTGGATATCGGCCAGCCGAAAGCCGGTGAAACGTTAGTTGTTGCTGCCGCAACCGGTCCGGTCGGGGCCACGGTGGGGCAAATCGGCAAAATCAAGGGGTGCCGCGTGGTGGGCGTGGCCGGCGGTAGCGAGAAATGCCGCCATGCGGTTGAGGTGCTGGGGTTCGATCACTGCATTGATCATCACGCAGAGGATTTTGCCGAACAACTGGCTGCGGCCTGCCCGCAGGGTATCGATATCTATTTTGAAAATGTCGGCGGAAAAGTATTTGATGCGGTGCTGCCGTTATTAAATACCTCCGCGCGAATTCCACTTTGTGGGTTAGTCAGCGGCTATAACGCCACGGATCTTCCTGCCGGTCCGGATCGTATTCCGTTATTAATGGCAACATTGCTGAAAAAACGAATTCGTTTGCAAGGTTTTATTATTGGCCAGGATTACGGTCACCGTATTCATGAATTCCAGCAGGAGATGGAAAAATGGATTCGCGAGGAAATAATTCACTACCGTGAGCAATTGATCGAGGGGCTGGAAAATGCGCCAGATGCTTTTATCGGCCTGCTCGAAGGGAAAAATTTCGGTAAAGTCGTAGTGCAAATCGGGCCTCTCAGCTAAAAGAATGATGGCGGTGAAAAACCGCCATCAGAAATCGTGCAAATTTTTGAGAAACGTCTTTAATTAGATAAGCATAAGGAACTGACGACCTTGTGAAGGCGGTTCCTGGTAGTTGTGCATAATAAATACAAATTGTTTTAACTTTTACGCGACCATCCAATACCAGGCATGTGTATATAATATATTCATTGACACAAATTACGGACACGCTACCAGGCTGAGAATAAATAAGAAATTATACGGGATACAAACATGCTTGATTTGGAAAAAGCGCAGCGAACCAGCCTCACCATGCAAGTTGAGGCGAGTCTTAAAAGTGCGCTTATTATTGGCGCGCTTAAACCGGGCGCGCGGCTCATCACAAAGGAAATAGCCGATCAATTAGGCACCAGTATTACACCGGTGCGGGAAGCGTTACTGCGGTTGGTCTCCGCAGGCGCGCTGCATGCCACTCCGGCGCAGGCTTTTCTGGTTCCGGAAGTCAGCCTTGATCGCTATAACGAAATTAACCAGATTCGTAAAAATCTTGAGGGTATGGCGGCACGCGCTGCCAGCCAGCATATGACAAAGGAGAAAATTCGCGAGTTGCGTATCCTGGCGGCGAATTTTCATGAGGCAATGAAAAGCGGTAACACCGAGCAGGGCCTGCAGGCTAACCGCGTGTTTCGCTTTAGTGTTTACAGCCACGCCGGGATGCCGACGTTAACGGCTTTGATTGAGCAGTTATGGGTTCGTATTGGGCCTTGTTACAATTATCTTTATCCACATTCTGAGGATCTGACGCGCGTCGAAAATTACAGTGATTTGTTGGCGGCGTTAGAAGAGGGAGACGCTTTCGCTAGCGAACGCGCGTTATGGCGTGCGATTGATGAGGGCGCAAACATCGTTCACAAACAATTCTATCGCTGAGTTATATTTCAACGACATAATCCTTTCTCTTCCTATATTGATGCTCCCCGGCGAAATTTGCGAATGGGGCGCATCAATATCACGTTTTTCACTGATAAGACCAGCTTACACCTGAAATCCCTGGTTTCTTTGCCGATAACGATGTGTGCGTGCAGTTGTTGGGCGCTAACATTTGGGTTTAGCAAGGAGTCCGGAATGTCATTTAGCCAGCGGTTAAGCAACATAAAAATTAGTAGAAAGCTGTCAGTCGGTTTTGGGTTAGTTCTCTTTCTGGTTGCTATTGCCACCGTCCTGAGCGTATTGCGCTTTAAAGAAATACGCGACGTCTACGAAAAAACCAACCTTATGTACAACATCAACATTGAAGTATTTCAGGCCAAAATTAACCGTCTGAAATACTTCTATGGCGATGATAAATCAGGGCAGGTGATGTCCAACTATGTGCGTCACGCTTCCGAGCTGACCGCCAGCGCCGACAATATGTCCTGGTCTGCAAACGAGAAACAAATTATCAGCGATGTCGCCAGCCATCTGGAACAATTCCAGGGTGCGATTGGTGAGATGCAAAAAGCCACCGGTGACATCAAAAGCGTGCGCGATGCGCTCGACAAACTGGCCGCACAGGATCTCTCTGCGCGCTATACCACACTGGTGCGCACGCCGGTGGCCGACCCTGCGCTGATGGCGCAAATTTATGAGCAGTTGTTTGCGATCAGCACGGTGCGCGACGCCGTGCTGGTGGTGCGTTACAGCCCGGGTAAAGAGGCGAAAGAGGCGCTGGATGCCCGTTTTGGCGCAACGCAAAAGAGCGTTCAGGCGCTGGTGAGCCAGTTACCGGGAGAGCTGCAATCACCGCTGCAATCCCTGTGGGATGACACGGTGAAATACCGCGATTTGAGCCTCAACTACCTCACCGCTTTCCAGGCATTAAAAGCAGCAGAAGATAAAGTGAAAGTGGGCGGGGACGAGAGCAGCGCCTCGCTCAAACAGATCATTGCGCTGGTGAAAGCGCACAACGATGAACTGGCGTACACCTCAAGCACCATTGCGTCGATTATTGGCGTAATCGCTATCCTGCTGGGCGTGATTGTCTCGTGGTGGGTTATTCGCCAGATTACGCGTCCTATCGATCGCAACCTGGCGCTGGCAGAACGTATCGCCAGTGGCGATCTCAGTTCACAAATTCGTGCGCAGAGCACGGATGAACTGGGGCAATTAACCGGTGCAATGGGGCGGATGAACGATACGTTGCGCGACATGATTTTCGAAGTGCGCAACAGCGTGAGCCAGGTTTCGCGTGCAGCGACGGAGATTGCCGAAGGCAATACCGATCTCTCTTCCCGTACCGAGCAACAGGCCGCAGCGGTAGTTGAAACTGCGGCCAGCATGGAAGAGTTGACCGCCACGGTGAAAAACAACGCCGATAACGCCCGCAATGCCAGCAGCCTGGCCGCTCAGGCGTCGAAAACCGCCAGCGAAGGTGGAACGGTGATGCGCGAAGTGGTGAATACCATGGGCGATATTCATAACAGTTCGAACAAAATTGCCGATATTACTGCTGTGATTAACAGCATCGCCTTCCAGACCAACATTCTGGCACTGAACGCCGCCGTCGAAGCGGCACGCGCCGGTGAACAGGGGCGTGGCTTTGCGGTCGTCGCCAGTGAAGTGCGCAGCCTGTCGCAACGCAGCTCGCAGGCGGCAAAAGATATCGAACAGCTGATTAGCGAATCCGTTTCGCGCATTAATGTGGGTAGCGAACTGGTCGCCAAAGCCGGTGAAACCATGGATCAGGTGGTGCAGTCTGTCACCCGTGTTAACGATATCATGGGCGAAATCTCGTCTGCTTCCGAAGAGCAGAGCCGTGGCATTGAGCAAATCGCGCGTGCGGTGGGTGAACTGGATAGCACCACGCAGCAGAACGCCTCGCTGGTGAGCGAATCCTCATCGGCGGCGGGTTCGCTGGAAGAACAGGCGCGTTTGCTGGAAGAGCTGGTCGCCACGTTCCGTCTTGAGCAGAATGGCGCAAAACCGGTCACCAAAACAGGCAAACCGACAGCCAAACCGGCTGTGAAGCAGAACGTCGAACCGCGTGAAACCGCCACGAGCGATGAGGGCTGGACCACGTTTTAACCTTTGATACGCGCATCAGTAACAGCCCGGAAGCGCGATGCGACCGGGCTTTTTTATGGGAAATGGCGGCATGAAATACCCTCTGGTAAAACAACTCAAACAGCACGACACATTGCGCCAAAGCTTTATTGATTTAGCCGTCGATACCTTCGATTTATCCTTCGAGGCATGGTATCAGGCGGGATTCTGGACGGAAAACTACATTCCCTACGCGTTGGTCGATGAAAACCAGGTGATAGCGAATGCCTCGGTTAACGTTATCGACACGCGCTGGATGGGCGCCGAAAAACGCTATATCCAGATAGGCACGGTAATGACCGATAAACGCTATCGCCATAACGGACTTGCCCGTTACCTGCTGACGGAAATTATCCATGACTGGCAATACCGGGCCGATGCGATCTATTTATACGCAAACGCCAGCGTGCGGGATTTCTATCCGAAATTTGGCTTTGAGAAAGCGCGGGAATATCAATACACCCTGCGTGCCACGCCGGTGGCGAGTGACTTTCGTCGGCTGGATATGGACGACGACGCCGACAGGCAGCAGTTGCTGCACTATTACGCGAAATCCAACCCTTTTTCGGCGCTGCCAATGAATAACAATGTGGGGTTGTTGATGTTTTACTGTGCGTCGTATTTAAAAGCGTGCGTCTATTTTTCAGAAAAACATCAGGCTATCGCCATTGCCACGCAAAACAGAGGCACGCTTCTGTGTTTCGATATTTTTGCCGAATCGGGCTCGTCTTTAACGCAAATTGTTAATGCATTAGCGAATCAGCAAACCCAGCGTGTGGTGCTAGGTTTTACGCCCAAAGAAACCCGCGAATGCGAATGTACGCTGATTGACGACGAGGACACACTGTTTCTGTTCAGCGCGAAAGAGAATGTGTTTCGCGACCATCAGGTAATGTTCCCGTTGTTGTCTCACGCCTAGTCGTTATCGCTAAAAAAAAGCCCCTGTCATCAGGGGCTTTCATATTATTCAAACTGATACGCGACCGATAAGCCGACGCCATAATTACGCCCCGGTGCCGGTTCGTAGTAACGGTTATTGCCTTCGTTAACGATAACCGAACCAACATAGTGGCGATCAAACAGGTTATCGACCCGGCCAAACACGTCCATCATCCAGTTGCCATAGCTGAATTTATACCCGGTATTTAACCCGGTGACAGTATAAGAGGGCGCTTTGGCGCTGTTTTCATCATTGGCCATAATATCGCTCATATAGCGCACATCGGCGCCCGCGTACCAGCCCTGGTCCGGGAGCCAGCCCAGCGAGGCAAAGCCCATATTGCGCGCGATACCCGGAATGCGATTGCCATTACAGCCACCGTCGCATACCTCACTGCGATAGGTGGCATCAAGATACGTCCACGCCAGTTTTGCCCGCCAGTTTCCGGCGAATTGCTGATCGAGGGATAATTCCGCGCCCTGACGACGGGTTTTTCCGGCGTTTTTATAGGTGGTGCGTCCACCGCTGCTGGTATCGGTGACGATCTCGTTATCGGTATCCGTGCGGAACAACGCGGCCGTCAGCAGACCATTACCGATACGCGTTTTGCTGCCGATCTCCACGGTGTCGTTAGTCGACGGTTTCAGCGCGAAGTTGAGACCGGTTTTGCCATCCGCACGGTAGGAAAGCTCATTAATGGTAGGCGTTTCAAAACCACGACCGGCGGCGGCATACACATTCCACGCCTCGGTCATGGCATATTTCAGCGACGCGGCAGGCAGCCATTTGTGATAACTGGCTTCGCCGCTGTCATCACCATTTCGCGCCGTAATGTAATGATCGTTGGAATCAAACCAGACGGAGCTGTAACGCACGCCCGCATCCATCGACAGCTTATCGGTCAGTTGCCAGGCGGTTTGCAGATACGGATCGACGTTCCACATCAGGTTGCGTTCGTTACGGCGCAGATTGCCTTTTTCGCCGTACACCGGCGTGGTGCCATCCATCACAAAGTTTTCGTAACCCTTGCGCTCCTCGCTCATGTTTTCGTAGTTCAGACCACCGGTAAAGGTCACCGGTACGCCCAGCTCACCACGGTGCGTCCAGCGGGTATCAATGCCCTGATAGTGGCGCGTTAAATCAATCACGCCGCCCGCGTGGGTTGGGTTGAGCTGCGGGGCGCGCGGGATCGATTGATATTGCGTGGTTTCACGCTCACCAGCGTACATCATCACGCTGAAATCATCCTGGCTGCTCATCTGGCGCTCATAGCGCAAGCCCGCCTGGGTTTGCTTAATGGTTTTGCGCGTATCGTATTGCTGCGCACGCTGTGACTGGCGCGGGTTATCGTGCCATTCAGACTCGGTTAATCCACCGGCGTCGTTCGCTTTAATATCGACGCTGTTAAAAATCAGGCTCAGTTTGCTGGCGTCATCAATACGCACGCCGAGTTTGGCGTTGGCGAGATTTTTCCGCGCGCCGCTGCGATCGCGATAACCGTGGGTGACAAAACGGGTGCTGGACACGGTGTAATCGACATCGCCCGCGTGCGTTCCGTCGCCCATCGCGCCTGTGGCTTTCAGGCCGTAGCGCCAGCTCCCAAAGCTGCCGTAATAGCTGCTGGCTTCGATGGTTGCCGGTTCACGCCCGGTCTGCGTGGTGACATTCATGACGCCGCCAGACGCGTTGCCATACAGCGCCGAGAAAGGGCCGCGCAACACATCAACGCTCTCCACACTGTTTAAATCGATATTCGAGGTTTGCCCCTGGCCATCCGGCATGGTCGCGGGAATGCCATCCACATACAGACGAATGCCGCGTACGCCGTAGGTGGAACGCGAACCAAAGCCGCGAATCGACAGTTGCAGATCCTGGGCGTAATTTTGCCGGTTTTGCACTTGTAAACCGGGAACGCTGTTGAGCGATTCCGAGAGATTCACGCGCGGCGCGGCCTGACGGATATCATCGCCCTGAACGACGCTCACGGCGGCGGGGCTGTCCAGTTCGGAAACGGTCTGCGGCGTGGCGCTGACAATCATCGTTTGTTCGTTGTCGGCCGCGTAAGCGGAAGTGGAGAGCGCAGCCGGTAGCAATAACACCGGCAGGGTGAGCTTTGTGGCGGAAATGATATTCATGACGGAACCAAGTTAAAAGACGAACCAAAAAAGAGGAAATACACCAATATGTTAAAGCGTATGTAAATTATTTGAAAACTTTAAACGCACATTACGTTAACGATGAGTGTAACGGAGGAAACGGGATCCTGCGTCATGAAGATTTAACGCTCCACTTTCTTGTTATTAATGATTACTATTCTCAACTACAACAATAAGCGAAACTGCCGTTTCGTGCACTGGACGCATGTGAAAACGTAACCATTAAGCTGAACAAAGGAAGTCGTCATGTCTTTACGTCAATTATGCTCACCGCGCTTGCGCCGCACTGTGGTTCTGGGATCGTTACTGCTGGCGGGTTCATTTAGCACCCACGCTGCAGAGGAGATGTTGCGCAAAGCCGTCGGCAAAGGCGCCTATGAAATGGCCATCAGCCAGCAGGAAAACGCGCTGTGGCTGGCGACCGCGCAGAGCCGCAAAACGGATAAAGGTGGGGTGATTTACCGTCTGGACCCGGCCACGCTTGCCATTACGCAGGCCATTCACAGCGATGTAAAACCCTTCGGCGCAACCCTCAATAGCCGTACGCAGACACTGTGGTTCGGCAACACCACCGACGGTTCCGTCACGGCGGTAGACGCCAGAACCGGTGTTATTAAAGGCCGCGTAGTGCTGGATGCGCGTAAACGTTCGGAAACGGTGCGCCCGCTCAGCCCGCGCGAGCTGGTCGTGGATGAAGAAACCAACACGGTTTACATCACCGGCGTCGGTAAAGAGAGTGCAGTATGGGTGGTAGACGGCGCGGCGCTGAAGCTGAAAACGACCATTACCAATACGGGTACATACAGCACTGGCCTTGCCATCGATAGCGCGGCAAAACGTCTCTATACCACCAATGCTGACGGCGAGCTCATTACCATCGATACCCGCAACCACCGCATTCTTGAACGTAAAAAATTGCAGCAGGACGGCAAAGAGCACTTCTATCTCAACCTGAGTCTCGATAGCGCCGGTCATCGTGCGTTTATCACCGACTCAAAAGCGCCGGAAGTATTGGTTGTGGATACCCGTAACGGCAAGGTACTGGAGAAAATCGCCGCGCCGGAATCGCTGGCTGTGCTGTTTAACCCGACGCGCAATGAAGCCTACGTGACACACCGCGAAGCGGGAAAGGTGAGCGTTATCGACGCCAAAACCTATAGCGTAGTGAAAACCTTCGCCACGCCAACCCATCCGAACAGTCTGGCGCTTTCAGCGGACGGCAACGCGCTGTACGTCAGTGTGAAACAGGCCTCGACGCGCGAAAAAGAAGCGACAGAGCCGGATGATGTCATACGTATTGCGCTGTAAACGATTGATAGCCAAAGCTCCCTGCGGGGAGCTTTTCTTTCACAGCAGGGCATCACCATGCGCAGTAGAGGGATTGCGCCGCTTAGCAGCGCAGGTCTGGCATCCGTTTCTCTGGTAATAAAAAAGCCGCAACGTTTCCGCTGCGGCTTTTAGCGTTTATAACGCGTTACGAACGCGTGTTCTGCGCGGCGTCCGGGTGAACCGGCGCGGTACTGTGGATTTCGTTAACGCGCTTACGCACGCCAAACCAGCCCGCAACCAACAACACCGCGATCAGCGGAATAGAACCGATGGTGTATGTGCCGTTCGGGTAATCGAACGCCATCAGCACCAGCACGCTGAGCAGGAACAGCAGCGTCAGCCAGGAGGTCACCGGCGCGCCCGGCATTTTGAAACTGACATCCGCCACTTTACCTTCGTGGATAGCTTTGCGCAGACGCATCTGGCACACCACGATAAAGCCCCAGGAAGCAATGATCCCCAGCGAAGCAACGTTAAGCACAATTTCAAAGACCTGCGATGGCACCAGATAGTTCAGGAACACGCCAACGATATAGACGCAAATGGTCGCCAGAATGCCCGCGTAAGGTACGTGGTGACGGCTCATTTTCGACATAAATTTGGGTGCGGAACCGCCCATCGACATTGAGCGCAGAATACGCCCTGTGCTGTAAAGCCCGGAGTTCAGGCTGGAGAGGGCGGCGGTCAGCACCACCATATTCATAATGTCGCCAATATAGGGCACGCCCAGCTTGGAGAAGAAGGTGACAAACGGGCTTTGGCCTGCCTGATAAGCATTCCACGGCAGCAGCAGAACCAGCAGCACCACGGAGCCGACATAGAACAAACCGATACGCCAGATAACGCTGTTAATGGCTTTCGGCACCATGGTCTGCGGATCTTTACATTCGCCCGCCGCCGTACCCACCAGTTCAATAGAGGCGAACGCGAACACAACGCCCTGAACCAGCACCAGCGCCGGTAACAGGCCGTGCGGGAAGAAACCGCCGTTATCGGTGATCAAATGGAAGCCGGTCGCGCCGCCATCGAGCGGTTTACCGCTGCCGAGGAAAATCGTCCCGACAACCAGAAACACCACAATCGCCAGCACCTTAACCAGCGCAAACCAGAACTCCATCTCTGCGAACCACTTCACACCGATCATGTTCATGGTGCCGACAATGGCCAGCGCCCCAAGGGCAAACACCCATTGCGGGACATCGCCGAACGCGCCCCAGTAATGCATATAAAGCGCAACGGCGGTGATATCCACGATCCCGGTCATCGCCCAGTTGATGAAATACATCCAACCGGCAACATACGCGGCTTTTTCGCCAAGGAATTCACGCGCATAAGAGACGAAGCTGCCGCTGGAAGGGCGGTGTAATACCAGTTCGCCCAGCGCGCGCAGAATAAAGAAGGAGAAAATACCACACACCAGATAAACGATAGCCAGCGACGGCCCCGCCATCTGCAGTCGGGCGCCTGCGCCCAAAAATAAACCAGTACCGATTGCGCCGCCGATAGCAATCATTTGCACCTGGCGGTTACCCATCGCGCGGTTGTAGCCCTCTTCGTGAGAATTGAGCCAGCGTCGTTTCGCGGCGTGATGATCCGTGACGTTGTTGTCTGTTTTCATTGCGTTACCTGTTTACCTGTCTGAACCTTGCGGAATTCCTCTACCCGGCAGGCAGAAAACCAATCGATTGCCTGGCGCGGGAAAATGTTTTGTCTTTCCAGTGTTTCTTCGTATGGATAAGACCAAACATGGCGCAGCATCGTAACCGCAATCGATATACGACGCAAAACATACCAGTGCCATAGCAGCCGACTATTAGCGGAAATTGTGAGGTTGACAGGGGCAAGCAGTGCAAATGATTCAACTCGCTGAAAAATGCAACAGAAAAAACCACCATCAGTAAAACGAATATGTAACAAATTTGCAAACATAGTGCCGACTGATCATTCCGACTCAAGGTAACCAGAACGCTGGTTGGCCGCTTCTTTGCGAATTTTTTGCTTATTTAATGTAAATTAATTGTTTCACAGCATGCACGCGTCGCCCTATTAATGGGGCTATCTCCTCTAACGCGAGTCTATTGCATGTCTTATCGCCTGAGTTTGCTGGATAAAAGCCCCATCGCGGAGCATGAAACCGCACAGGATGCCCTGGCCCGCACGCTGCAACTGGCGCAGCAGGCGGAAAACTGGGGGTATCACCGCTTCTGGATTGCCGAACATCACAACACCACCCAGTTGGCCAGCCCGTCGCCGGAGCTGGTTATCGCCTGGATACTCGGCCAGACGCGGCGAATTCGCGTCGGTTCCGGCGGGGTAATGCTGCAACATTACAGCCCATTCAAAGTGGCGGAAAATTTCAATCTGCTGGCAACCCTGGCGCCGGGTCGCGTTGATCTTGGCGTCGGTAAAGCCCCCGGCGGTTTGCCGCTCGCCACGCGCGCATTGCAGCAGGGAATAAACAGCGCAGGGAAGGGCAGTTTTGCCGATCAACTGGCGCAACTGGATAACTGGTTGTCCCTGTCAAAAGATGACCACGCGGAAGAAACCGTCCTGGCTACGCCATTACCCCCGCAGCGTGCGGAAGGTTTTCTGCTTGGCGCAAGCCTCGAAAGTGCGGCGCTGGCGGCAAAACTGGACTGGAATTTCGTCTTCGCCGCCCATCTCAACGGGGACAAAACCCTGCTGCGTGACGTTGTCACGCAGTGGCAGCAACAGAGCCAGCGCGACACGCTGGTCGCCGTGCAGGTGATTGTTGCCGACACCGAAGAGCAGGCGTATGCGCTGGCGCAACAGGTTGAAGTCTGGGGCGTCGAGCTGGCAAACGGTCAGCGCGTGAGCGTCGCCAGCGAGGCGCAAGGCCATGCGTTTGCTCGCCAGGCAGGTAGCCCGGCAGTGCGTATCGCGAAACGCGAACCCTCCCTGATCGCCGGAACGGCAGAGCAGGTTCTGGCGGGGCTGGATCAACTGCATCAGCAATTCGCCATTGATGAATTTATTATCGACACGCCGATCAGCGAAGGCAGCGCGCGGCTGACCTCTGTCTTGCGTCTGGCGCAGGCCCACGCAAACACGAAAGCAACGCAGGAGGTGGCGGGATGAGTTTTGCTGAACAACTGATCGACTGGCGACGCGAGTTACACCAGCACCCGGAGTTATCGCTGCAAGAGTTTGAAACCACCCGGCGCATTCGCCACTGGCTGGAGAGCGCCGGGCTGAGACTGCTGCCGTTGAGCCTGCCGACAGGCGTGGTCGCGGAAGTGGGCAGCGGCGAGAAAGTGATCGCCTTGCGCGCAGATATCGATGCGTTACCGATTGAAGAAGCGGTCGACGTGCCGTTTGCCTCGCGCAATCCCGGCGTGATGCACGCCTGCGGCCACGATATTCACTCCAGCGTCATGCTCGGTGCGGCGCTGCTGCTTAAACAAAAAGAGCCGCAACTGACCGGCAGAGTGCGCATTCTGTTCCAGCCCGCAGAAGAGAATTTTGGCGGTGCGAAGCGGTTAATCGACGCCGGGGCACTGGACAACGTGAGCGCCATCTTTGGCATGCATAACGAACCCGGGTTACCGGTCGGATCGTTTGCCACCCGTAGCGGCGCGTTTTATGCCAATGTGGATCGCTTTTCGCTGACCGTCACCGGCAAAGGTGCCCACGCCGCTCGCCCGCACGAAGGTAACGACGCCATTTTGCTCGCCAGCCAACTGGTGGTCGCGCTGCAAAGCATTGCCAGCCGTAACGTCAATACGCTGGAGTCGGTGGTGCTGAGCGTCACCCGCATTCAGGGTGGCAACACATGGAATGTGCTGCCGGAGCACGTTGAACTGGAAGGCACGCTGCGTACACACCAGGCGGAGGTACGCGAAAAAGTTAAACGCCGCGTCGATGATATTGCCGCCGGGCTGGCACAGGCGTTTGATGCCAATATCAACGTGCGCTGGTTTGCAGGGCCTGCCGCGCTGGTCAATCACGATCGCTGGGCCACTTTCGCCCGCGATGTCGCTGACTGGCACGGTTACCAGACGCAGGAGGCGGATCTGCACATGGGGGGCGAGGATTTTGCCGTCTATTTGCAGCATATTCCCGGCGCGTTTGTCAGTATCGGCAGCGACAGCGACTACGGCCTGCACCACCCGGCGTTTAACCCCGATGAAGCGTTAATCGAAGAGGCGGCGCGTTATTTCGCGCTGCTGTCAGAAAAAGCACTGCTGCAATCCTGATGTGAAATTTGTCTGCCTGGGGCTTACGCTCCGGGCCACCTGTTGCCTGAATATGAGGATCGATTATGTCTACAGCACGACAACTGCGGCTTGGCACCATATTACATGGCGCGTCGGGAAATATGTCCGCGTGGCGACATCCGGCGGCGCTCGCCGATGCCAGCATTAATTTTGCCTTCGTGCAGGACACCGCGCGCCTTGCCGAGCAGGGAAAACTGGATTTTCTTTTTGTCGCCGACGGCTTATATATCAACGAAAAATCGATCCCGCATTTTTTAAACCGTTTTGAACCCATTACAGTTTTATCCGCGCTTGCCAGCGTGACCTCGCACCTGGGCCTGGTGGGCACGCTGTCCACCTCCTACAGCGAGCCATTTACCGTCGCGCGCCAGTTCGCAAGCCTTGACCATCTGAGCAACGGTCGCGCGGGCTGGAACGTGGTGACCTCGCCGCTGGAAGGCTCGGCGAAAAACTTCTCCCGCGCACAGCACCCGGATCACGCCTTACGCTACCGCATTGCCGATGAATATCTCGACGTAGTGAAAGGTTTATGGAACTCCTGGGAAGAGGATGCGTTTGTACGCAATAAAGCGACCGGCCAATTCTTTGACGCCAGCAAATTACATCCGCTTAATCACCACGGTGATTTTTTCCAGGTTGCCGGGCCGCTGAATATTGGCCGCACGCCGCAGGGACGACCGATTATTTTTCAGGCCGGAGCCTCAGACGATGGTAAACAACTGGCTGCCCGTCATGCCGACGCCATTTTTACGCATCAGGAGACGCTTGATGAAGCCAAAGCGTTTTATCGTGATGTGAAAAATCAACTGGAAAAATATGGCCGCCGCCACGATGAGCTGCATATCTTCCAGGGTGTCACTGTGATTGTCGGCGACAGTGAAGAAGACGCCGAGCAGCAGTACCAGACCACCGCCGCGCTGGTTTCTATTAGCGATGCGCTGAACTACCTCGGGCGCTATTTCGAACACCATGACTTCAGCCAGTACCCGCTCGACGAGCCGTTCCCGGATATCGGCGATTTGGGGCAGAACAGTTTTCGCAGCACCACCGATGAGATCAAACGTAATGCGCGCGAGCGCCAGTTAACGCTGCGCCAGGTCGCGCTGGAAAGCGCCTCGCCGCGCCCGCGTTTTTCCGGCACACCGGAGCAGGTCGCTGATGGCTTACAGCAGTGGTTCGAAAGCTACGCCGCAGACGGCTTTATCATCCAGGGCGGTACGCCGGACACCTTCCCGCGCTTTGTCGAAAAAGTGGTGCCGCTGCTGCAGGCTCGCGGCCTGTTCCGTACGGAATACCCCGGCACGACGCTGCGTGAAAGCTTAGGGCTGCCGCTGCCTGCTCATCCTTCCTCACAACAATAAAAGAAGAAAACGCTATGCAGAAAACATCGCTATTGCTGGCAGCAACGCTGGCGCTGACGCCGCTGGCCTGGGCACAGGACGTCAACATCAACGGAACGGGCGTAAGCCTCGAAGCCAACAAAACGCCGATCACCACGGCAAAAAACGCTCAAGCCATTGCGCAGTTACCGAAGGATTACCACTTTGTGGTGCCGGGCAAGCTGACCGTGGCTGTGGCGGCGCTCAACTCGCCGCCGCTGACGGTCTTTGCCGATGACAATAAAACCCTGCTCGGTAGCGAAGTGGACATTGCCCGCCTGGTGGCCAGCAGCTTAGGCCTGGAGCTGAACGTGGTGCCGACATCGTGGGAGGACTGGCCGCTCGGTGTCACCTCCGGCAAATATGACGCTGCGATCAGCAATATTACCGTGACCAAAGAGCGCAAAGCGAAGTTCGACTTCGCCACTTATCGCAAGGATTCCCTCGGCTTTTATGTCAAATCCACCAGTCCGCTGAAATCCATTGCGCAAGCCGAAGACATTGCCGGGCTGCGTATTATTGTCGGCTCCGGCACGAACCAGGAGGCGATCCTGTTGGCGTGGAACGCGGAAAACGTGAAAAAGGGGCTGAAACCTTTTACGCCGGTCTACACCAAAGATGACGCCGCACAAACGCTGGCGCTGCAATCCGGTCGCGCTGACGCTTACTTCGGCCCGAACGTAATTGGCGCGTGGAAAGCGGCACTGACCGGCAAAACCAAACTGGTCGGTAGCGTGGACGGCGGCTGGCCAAAAGCGGCGCATATCGCCGTCACGTTACGTAAAGGCAGCGGGCTGGTTGAACCGGTGCAAACCGCGCTCAATGGGGCTATCAAAACCGGTGACTACGACAAGGTGCTCAATCGCTGGGGCGAGGGCGTAGAACGTATTCCGGCGTCGGAGGTTAATCCGGCGGGGCTTGGCGATTAAGGAGGTTGTGATGAGCGAACGTTTCCGCGATGTCTCGCCAGACGCACCGGAATTGCAGCCGATCTTAACCGGGTTGTTTGGCGAGTACGCCGCCCGCTATGGCGACTATTTTTCCCGCAGCGCTGAAGTGGAACTCACCGAATGGTATTTAGCGCCGCAGGGGCTGTTTATTGTGCTGGAACGCGACGGAGAGATCATCGCGACCGGTGCCTACAAACCGTTCGATGCCCATACGGCAGAGATCAAACGCATCTGGACGAAACATGAACTGCGCCAGCAAGGGCTGGCGGCCACCATTGTGCAGGAGCTGGAGCGGCGAGCGTTACTGGCCGGTTACAGCCATATCTACCTGACCACCGGCTTTCGCCAGCCGGAAGCGGTGCGGCTTTATCTGAGCCAGGGCTATCAGCCGCAGTTTGACATCCATCGCGATCCGGAAGAGTACAGCCAGCCGCCGTTCGATGGTCGGTTGCGCTTTACCAAAGCGTTATCGGTTGAGCGTTTAAGCAAAACCGCCTGAGGAGCGACCATGAAAAATACAGAAACCATCAAAGTGGTGCCCGCGCGCTACCCACTGCGTACGGTCGGCGCACTTGTCGCCCTGTTTGTACTGGCGGCGATCGTTCAGTCCGTGGCTTTTAACCCGCGCTGGGAATGGACAGTGTTCGCCCGTTGGTTTTTCGACCCGGTGATCCTCGAAGGGTTAGGACAGACGCTATTACTGACGTTGCTCGGTACAGCGTTGAGCGTGATTTTCGGCGGCTTACTGGCGTTAGCCAGACTCTCCTCTTCGTGGCTGCTGAGCAGTCTTGCCTGGAGTTACATCTGGCTGTTTCGCTCGTTGCCACTGATTGTGGTGCTGATCATTCTTTATAACTTCTCCTACCTGTACGACACCTTGTCGCTCGGCATTCCGTTTACCGGCATCCAGTGGGCGAGCTATCAAACCATTAACGTGCTTGGGCAGTTTTCCACCGCGGTCGTCGGGTTGACGCTGGTGCAAAGCGCCTATACCGCCGAGATTATTCGCGGCGGCTTTCTTGGGGTCGATCACGGGCAGTACGAAGCGGCGGCCGCGCTGGGGTTACCCGCCTGGCGGCGCACGTTGCGCATTATTCTGCCGCAGGCGCTGCGCACGATTTTACCGTCCGGTTTCAATGAGATAATCAGCCTCGCCAAAGGCACGGCGATGGTTTATGTGCTGGCGATGCCGGAGCTGTTTTACACCATTCAGATGATTTACAACCGCACGCAGGAGGTGATCCCGCTGCTGATGGTTGGCGCGGTGTGGTATCTGGTGATCACCAGTGTGCTGTCCGCTATCCAGTATCTGGTTGAACGCTGGCTGGCACGCAGCGAACGCCGTTCAGCGATTTCACCCACGCGGGTTCGTTCATCCGCCACCGCACGCGTGGCGCAACCGCAGGAGCCTGTTCATGCCAACGTCTCTTAATGGTCATATTTCGATTACCGGCGTCAGCAAATATTTTGGTCGCCATAAAGCGCTGGATGACGTGTCGCTGGAGATCCCGCCCGGTTCGGTCACGGTGATCCTGGGGCCATCCGGCTCCGGGAAATCAACGCTGCTGCGCACCATTAATCATCTTGAGCGGGTGGATGAAGGGTTCATACGCATTGATGGTGATTACATCGGTTATCGCCTGCACGGCGACAAGTTGTATGAGCTGAAAGAGAAGGAGATTTTGCGCCAGCGCGTCAACGTCGGGTATGTGTTTCAGAATTTCAATTTGTTCCCGCACCTGACGGTACTGGAAAACCTGATTGAGGCACCGATTGCTCACAAAAAACTGAGCCGCAAAGAAGCCATTGAGCAGGCCTACGATCTGCTGGATGTGGTGGGCCTGCGTAATAAAGCTGATGCCTGGTCGCGCCATCTTTCCGGCGGCCAGCAGCAGCGCATCGCTATTGCCCGCGCGCTTTCGCTGCGCCCGCGCGTGATGTTGTTCGATGAACCGACATCGGCGCTGGATCCGGAACTGGTGGGCGAAGTGCTGGATGTGATCAAAAAGCTGGCACGCGCCGGTTCCACGCTGGTCGTGGTAACCCATGAAATCGGCTTTGCCCGCGAAGTCGCCGATCAGGTGGTGTTTATGGTTGATGGCAAAATTGTCGAACAGGGAAGCAGCGACGAGGTGCTGAACCATCCGCAGCATCCGCGCACACGCCAGTTTTTATCGAAGGTCTTATAAGGAGCCACCATGAAACGATTACTGGCGCTGCTGCTGGTCAGCGCGGGCAGTTTCGCCGCCGGGCAACTGGATTTAAAAGCCAATGAACAGCCGATTACCGTGCAGCGTAACGCGGCGGCGATCGCGAAAATCCCGGCGGATTATCGCTTTGTCGAACCGGGAACATTAACGGTGGCGATCTCGGCGCTTAACTCCCCGCCGCTGGCGCTGGTTGCCAGCGATAACCGCACGCGCATCGGCAGCGATCCGGATATCGCTCGTTTACTGGCGCAGAGCCTTGGCTTAAAGCTCAAACTGGTGCCCACCGCATGGGAGGACTGGCCGCTGGGCATTACTTCCGGGCGTTATGATGTCGCGCTGGTGAATATTGCCGTTACCGAAGCGCGCAAACAGAAGTTTGACTTCGCCACCTACCGCGCGGATTCACTGGCGTTTTCGGTGAAATCCTCCAGCGCCATCCAGGCGATCCGCTCCGCAGAAGATCTCGCCGGGCGCAAAGTGATTGTCGGTTCCGGCACCAACCAGGAGCGCATTCTGCTGCGCTGGAACGAAGAGAACCAGGCCGCCGGTCGCCCTGTCGCGCAGCCGATTTATCTGACAGATGACGCCTCCGGGAATTTGTATATTCAGTCGGGGCGAGCCGATGTGGTGTTTGGCCCGCAATCTGTTGCCGCCTATAAAGCGGCGCTTAACGGCAGCACGAAAGTCGTCGGTCTGGGGCCGAAAAAGGCCTGGGTCGCCACGACCACCAAAAAAGGAAACGGTCTGGTGTATGCCTTGCAGGCGGCGCTGGATGGCGCAATCGCACGCGGAGAGTATCAGCAGGTGCTGGCGCGCTGGGGAGAGCAGGGGGAAGCGGTTGAACATTCGCAGGTCAACCCGCCGGGAATCACCTACGAGTAAATAAAAAAACGCTGTTCCGCCGGGAGTACAACGCGCGGAACAGCGTGGCGCACCTGAGTCGCCAGTTTCAGGCTGTGGTCGGCGAAAGCGTAATGCGCTCCAGCGAACTGACAATAAACAGATAAGAGAAGAGGCCAATCAGCCCCATTGAGCCGACATAGAGGATCGCGTAATCAAATGAGTGGGTATTGGCAAGGATCACGCCAATCACCAGTGGCGTAACGATGCTCGCCAGGTTGCCGCACATATTGAACACGCCTCCGGCTATTCCCAGCACCTCTTTTGGCGACGTATCGCTGAGCACGCACCAGCCGAGGTTGCCAAACCCTTTGGCGAAGAACGCCACACTCATGGCGGCAATCACCACCACGTCTGAATCAGTGTAATTAGCCAGCACAATCACGCAGGAGAGCAGCATGCCGCAGATAACGGGGAATTTACGCGCGGTAGTCAGGCTGTATCCGCGCGTCAGCAGCCAGTCGGAGACCACGCCGCCGAGCAGGCCGCCGATAAATCCGGCAATAGCCGGAATACTGGCGACAAAGCCCACTTTTAAAATCGACATCCCTTTGGCCTGATAAAGATAGGTGGGAAACCAGGTAAGAAAAAACCAGGTAATTGAGGTCACGCAAAACTGGCCGATATAAACGCCGATCATCATGCGATTAACGCAGACACTTTTTATTTGCGCGAAACTGATTTTCGCCGGCCCTTTTTTGCTGCCTAATTCCGGCTCGCCACCGCCATCACGAATATAATCAATCTCCTGCTGGTTAATTGCTTTATGGGATAATGGATTGCGAACTTTTATCAGCCAGAATATCCCCAGCGCTACGCCAATCGCACCAATATAATAGAAAACATAATGCCAGCTAAGAGTGTGCAAAATAATCGTCATTAGCGGCGTGATAATGCCTAAAGAAATATATTGCGCAGCCTGGTAAACCGCTGTGACAAAACCGCGCTCCTTATTAGGAAACCACTGCACGCTAAGACGGCTGTTGGCCGGGAAGGCAGGGGCTTCAATGGCGCCCATCAGCAGACGCAGCACCACCAGCACGATAAGCGGGCTGGCATAGAGATAAATCGTCCCCTGAAACATGGTGACGATCGACCAGCCAATCAACGCCACACCATAAACTAACCGCGAGCCATATTTATCCAGCAGCCAGCCGCCGGGAATTTGCATTACCACATACGAGATGCCAAATACGGAAAATGCGAGGCCTAATGCTTCGGGATTAAAACCTAACTCTTTACTCATAATAGGCGCGACAACGGAAAGTGTCGCGCGGTCGGCATAATTAAATACCGTGGCAAGAAATAAAAATAACAGAATGCTGTAACGCACATGGGTGCGTTTAATTATTGTATTCATCACAACTCCTTTAACAGGGTTGAATGTCGGTGTAGGGAACAAAAAAGACGGAAGGAGCCTCCCGTCCGGAATGTATTATTATGGGCGTTTGCCAAATTCGCAGCTTTGCTGGGTCCAGGCGCGCGCCTGTTCGCTCAGGGTGAAACCCAGGCCGTGGCGGTCGGAGACATACATCCGGCCATCGCGCAGCTCAAGCTGTTCGTTAAACAGCGGATTGAGCCATTCGAAGTGCTCCAGCCACGGCTCCAGCGGGTAGGCGGCAGAAAGGTGCAAGTGTACTTCCATAGCAAAATGCGGTGCCAGTTTACGGTTGTGTTTGGCAGCCAGATCCATAATTTTCAGAAACGGCGAGATCCCGCCAACGCGCGGGGCGTCTGGTTGCACAAAATCACTGGCGTTGCCGAGGATCAGTTGTTCATGTTCGCGAAAACTGGTGAGCATCTCGCCGGTGGCGATCGGTGTATCCAGCGCGGCAGCAAGCTGGGCGTGGCCTTCTACATCGTAGGCATCGAGCGGCTCTTCAATCCAGATAAGGTTAAATTTCTCCATCTGGCGCCCCATCCGAATCGCCGTTTCGCGATCCCACTGCTGGTTGGCATCCACCATCAGCGGGAAGTCATCGCCCAGCGCTTCACGCACGGCGGTGAGACGGCGAATATCCTCTTTGGTGTCCGGCTGGCCGACTTTGATTTTGATACCGCCGATGCCGTTTTCACGCGAGATAATGACGTTTTTTAATACCTGATCCAGCGGTGTATGCAGGAAACCGCCTGAAGTGTTGTAACACTGCACCGAATCGCGGTGCGCGCCAAGCAGCTTCGCCAGCGGCAAACCGGCGCGTTTGGCTTTCATATCCCACAGCGCAATATCGATAGGGGAGATAGCCTGCACCGCCATCCCGCTGCGCCCAACGGAGGCTCCCGCCCACAATAGTTTGGTGTAAATCTTGTCGATATCGTTGGGATCTTCGCCGAGCAGGTTATCGGCAATCTCTTTGGCATGGGCGTAAATCCCCTGGCCGCCGGCGCGTTTGGAGTAGCTAAAGCCGACACCTTCGAAACCGTCGCGACTGCGTATTTCGGCAATAATAATCGCCACTTCGGTCAGCGGTTTTTGCCGCCCGGTCAGCACTTTCGCATCGCTGACCGGGGTGGCCAGCGGTAAAAAGGCGAGGGAGAGTTTTACCCACTCGATGCGGTCGCCGGTTTCAGCCGCGGTTTTGACACCGGTCGCGCGGGCGTAGGTTACAGCATCGGAATTCGCACTTACGGTCATGATTTTGCTCCTGTGAACAACAATAATGTTTGCGCTAACATTTGTAGATCGACAGAAAATTAATCGCCAGTAAAAGGAGGGGATTTTGTACAATCGATCACAAACCCGGCGCTTAAAAGAGTATTTATTGCCACGTTAATCACATTTTTATAGGTATAAGGGCATTTCACCCTCAATTATGATAGCGATAACATTAGTCAGGAAATATGCGAGTTAACTCGCTGATTTATGAGGACTGACAGGCAATGAAAGGAGAAAACGGTATAATACAAAAACGCAAACTAATCATCGCCAATGACCGTCTGGTTCTCTGTGAGTGAACATGTCGAAAACCGCCCGTCCTGTGCCACCGCGCGCGCCCACGCTGGAAGATGTTGCCCGTTCTGCGGGGCTTTCCTCAATGACCGTAAGTCGGGCGCTTAACACGCCGCAACTGGTGCGCCCGAAAACGGTGGAAAAGGTGCTCGCCGCCGTTAAAGCAACAGGCTATATCCCGAACGCGCTGGCCGGTGGCCTGGCGTCGCGGCGCAGCAAATTGATTGCTGTGGTCGTACCGCAGATTAACAACAATATGTTTGTCGATACGATTCAGGCCATCAGTGATGAACTGGCCGTGCGCGGTTACCACATGCTGCTGTGCGTCGCCGGTTATACCCAGCAAACCGAAGCGGAGCTGGTCGCTGCGCTGTTATCGCGCCGCCCGGATGGCATTGTGCTGACCGGTATTCACCACTCAACCGATTTGAAAAAAGTGATCCTCAATGCCAGTGTGCCGGTAGTGGAAATCTGGGATTTAACGCCCACCCCGCTGGATATGCTGGTCGGTTTTTCGCATGAAAAAGTAGGCCAGGCTACCGCAGAATACCTGCTGCGCAAAGGCTATCGCCGTCCCGGATTGTTGTGGACAGTGGATAAACGCGCCATGCAGCGCAAAGCCGGGCTGTGTGAAGTGCTGGGGCGTCATGGCATTACCGACCCGCTCAGCGTGGATGTGGCACTGCCGGCACGGTTTACCTCAGGGCGCGAAGGGTTGTCGCAGCTGCTGGCGCTGGGTGAGTCCGACGTGATTGTTTGCAGCTCCGACACGCTGGCGCAGGGGGCCATTGTTGAAGCGCAGGCGCGTGGCCTGCGCGTACCGCAGGATGTGGCGGTCATTGGTTTTGGCGATCTCGATTTCGCCGCCGGGAATAATCCCGCCATCACGACGGTGAGCGTCGACAGGCAAATTATTGGCCAGCGCGCGGCAACCCTGCTGATGGAGCGAATCGAAGGAACACGTTCCGGGGAGGAGATCGTGGATATTGGTTTTCACTTTATTGAACGGGAATCTGCGTGATCTCATGAGAATTAACGTTATCGGCACCAGCGGCAGCGGAAAATCGACGCTGGCGAAACGTCTGGCCAGCCAGCTCAATGTGCCTTATATCGAAATGGATCTGCTTTACTGGCGTCCCAACTGGCAGGGGACGCCGGATGAAGAGTTGTACTCGCGCCTGGAGAAATTGCTCGAACAACCCGGCTGGGTGCTTGATGGCAACTATAACCGCAGCCGCGACATTAAATGGCGGCATGTGGATCTGGTGGTGTGGGTCGATTTCGGATTCTGGCGCACATTGCGCCAGGTGACGCTTCGCGCCATCACACGCGCCAGAAGCAAACAGGAGTTATGGCCGGGAACCGGCAATCGCGAAAGCCTGCGTCGAGTTTTTTTAAGCCGCGAGTCGATCATTCTCTGGTCGTTAAAGACCTGGCGCAAAAACCGCGAACGTTATGCGCGGGATATGGCCGATCCGCGTTATCAGCATTTGCGCTTTGTCCGCCTTACCACGCCGCAACAAGTCGACGAATTTCTCGCCAGTCTGACCTAAGCTTAAGGCTCATCCTGAACATACGGAGCCCTTATGATTACGGTTTATGGTGTTCCCGGCTGGGGTTCGGCCATCAGCGAAGTGATGTTGACGCTGGCGGAGATCCCTTATCACTTCGTCAATGTTGATGGCTTCGACAAACCTGGCCCCCAGCAAGATACCCTGCGAAAGTTAAACCCGCTGTGCCAGGTGCCAACCCTGCAACTGGACGATGGCAGCGTGATGACGGAATCCGCCGCCGTGGCATTGATGATCCTCGACCAGCGTCCGGATTTAGCGCCAGCCGCAGGCACCGCGCAACGCCAGCAGTTCTGGCGGTTGCTGGTGTGGCTTGTCGCGAATGTCTATCCCACTTTTACTTACGCCGATTACCCGGAACGCTGGGCGGCGGATGCGCCGGAGCAACTGGTGGAAAATTGCCAGAAGTATCGTAAATCGCTCTATCTGTGGCTCGATACGCAATTGCAGGCGACACCTTACGCGTTTGGCCAACAACTGACGCTATTGGATATTTATCTTTGCGTCATGCGCACATGGGGGCCGCGTCATGCATGGTTTGCCGATAATACGCCAAATATTACCGCCATCGCGGATGCGGTATGCCAGTTACCGCAATTACAAACCGTGCTGCGAAATAATGAAATTATCCGTTAAGCGGTTATTTCGGATTATTTTAATATTCTTAGTATCTCGCATAAGTTGAAACGCTATATAAATCTGGGGCGAGAAAAATAATTTGAAATCGCCCCGTTTATATGAGACAACATTTGGCGCATTTTCGTCGTTGACGCAATATCGCAGTTATACAGCAAAATCGGACGAGTAATTTAACAGGGTGAAAATGATGGAATATATTCATTCGTATTTGAAAGGTGGTTCCTGGTTTACGCTTGGCGACAGCATAACAGAACGAGGATGGTATCAACCCATCGTCGCAGAGAATTTAGGGCTGGCGAGATGGACAAACTACGGTATTGGTGGAACCTGTATCGCACAAAAAAATGAGCACGATAATTCAGCCATCTGTTTACGATATAAAACCATGGGTGAAAATCCTGATCTTATTACTATCTGGGGCGGTGGTAATGATTTCGGTTTTAACTTCGGCTCGGAGGGCGGCACCGAAATAGGGAATAGACAAGATAAAACGTCCTTGACCTTTTATGGTGCGATGGATCTGCTGCTTACCGGCGTCACGAAAAAATATCCATTGGCAAGAGTAGGGTTTGTTGTTACGACGCCTGTTTCACATGCGCGCGGTCACGGGCAAAAAAATGCCAAAGGATATTACCTGACCGATTATTGTGACGTTAGCAGAGAAAAATGTGAGGAATATTCCATCCCTTATCTCGACCTGCAAAAGAACTCCGGCTTTAACGAACTCAATATGGACATTATGACCAGTAATACAACGGGCGTAATTTCCGATGGTTTGCATCCTTCAAAATTAGGCATGGAAAGGCTGGCGACGAAGATTACACATTTTATCTTATCGCTGTAGGAGAGGTGGCCATGAGAATTGCAACCATCGACCTCCTGAAGATACTCGCGATCTTTCTTGTCATCCTGGCTCACGTGACGTTGTTTTTTTTGAATCGCGACGAAAGCGATGTCGTGTTGTGCTTTTTCAGACAGGCGGGGTTATCGGGTGTTGCCCTGTTTTTTATCTGTAGCGGTTATTTTTTATTAAATAACAAACATGAAAATCAAGCGAACTATGTTTTCGCCAAGATTAAAAGCATCGTTGGTGTACTGATTTTCTGGTTACTCTTTTATTACGCCTATGATACCTGGTGGATAAGTCGATTTACCGACGTGCCGGAAATAAATCTTCTTAATTACCTGAATGTCAGCAAAGCCACCACAGAAGCAACGCCATTATGGTTTATATTTGCCATTATTCCGCTGTACATATTCACGCCTTTAATGCGGCATGCTTTTAAGAAAGAGCGCACGGGTGAAATTCTGCAAGTTATTATGCTAATGGTGATCATCGCCAACCTGACATTAATCAATGCATGGACCGAAGCCAGTTTTAATTTTTCGCTATTTGCATTTAACTTGCTCATTCCTTTTCAACCTGAAGGACTGATCTGTTTTTTAATTGGCGGTTACCTCGGGCTGGTTAAACCTACGCTCAGGGCATTCTCCGTTGCGCATATTATGACGTTAATACTGGCAATTAGCGCATTGTTAATATTGGCGTACATCTCGTCCAGCGCGGGGATCGCCATCTTTTATGGCAAGTTTTATAACTTGCTATTACTTATCACCTCGGTCGGTTTGTTTTTATTTGTGGTTAACCTGAATATTAACGCCTTGCCACGCTGGGTGAGCAATGTGAGTGACAGTGTGTTAGGGATCTACCTTGTACACAACATCTTTGTTGTGGAAATACACAGCGTGTTTATTCATGAAAAGCTGTTGGGAATTATCCCGGGGGTGAATAGCTATCTTTATATCATTGCTTACTCCCTGGTGGCTTTTATCCTTGCTTACGGCCTCTGTGCGCTGCTGAAAAGATCAAAGATAACGGCCAGAA
Source organism: Kosakonia pseudosacchari (assembly GCF_015167415.1). Classification (NCBI taxonomy): domain Bacteria; kingdom Pseudomonadati; phylum Pseudomonadota; class Gammaproteobacteria; order Enterobacterales; family Enterobacteriaceae; genus Kosakonia; species Kosakonia pseudosacchari. The sequence goes on along the minus strand of NZ_CP063425.1, from coordinate 2,428,237 downwards.
TTGTCACACTTTGATAACCTGAATGCGGCGCAAAGCGCAGTAACTTGTGCTACTGTCACTCTCTTTATAAAACAAGGAGTTTGCTATGCCGCACGTTGATATCAAATGTTTTCCCCGCGATCTGACCGAGGAGCAAAAAACCGCGCTGGCGAGCGATATCGCCGAAGTCATTATTCGCCATTTGAACAGCAAAGATAGCGCGGTCAGCGTCGCGCTTAATGAAGTCACGCCGGACGACTGGAAAGCGCAGGTGTGGGACACCGACATTGCGCCGCATATCGATACGCTTATCAAGAAGCCTGGCTATTCACTGTAGATTTCCTGTCGCCTGCGTCTGTTGCGCAGGCTTTTTTTTATCAAAATATACAACAAAAGATACTCATGTTGTTTCGAACAACCGCCCGGAATATATAATACGCGGCAAGCTAATTCTCATTGTAAGCGTATCAGTTCTTTCATTATTTTCCCTTTCGGAAAATTCATATTTGCGCGATGTTAAATACAACTCTAGAGTTTTTATTATCTCGCTCGGGTTAAAAATCAGAGCAATATCATTATCACGGAAAGCGCTGGTTCGATTAATTTCAGCAGCAACGAATTAAACAAGGAACGTCATTCATGAAGCCATCTCGTTCTTTCATCTTATTATTGCCCCTGTTTGCAGCACTGCCGTTGCAAGCCACAGAACCCGCAGCGGAATCACAAAACTGGTATCCCTCAATTTATGGTGCGAATGACGAAATAGGCGCAGCAAACTTGCTCACACCCGAGGTGGTTTTACAGGCAGTTCACCTTGTAAAACAAGGCGTTGTCGTATCGCTGGCGGTGCCGGTTGATAAGAATTTCCCGGCATTTCGCCACCGAAGTTTTCATCTCTATAATATTCAGCCCGGCCAGCAGGATGGGAAAACGCTTGGCCCGAATAAATTCACCTTTAATGACGAACTGGTTAATGCATGGACCGGTGTGGGCACGCAGTTAAACGGTATCGGCCATATCGGCATTAATAATATCTATTACAACGGTAATAAAGCGGCAGATTTTGTCACTATTGATGGTGTTAAAAAGTTAGGCATTGAAAAAGTCCCGCCGATGGTAACGCGCGGCGTGGTGTTAGATATGACCGCTTTTTATAAACAAAAGATTGTTCCCGGCGGCACCGAATTTAGCGTCGAGGATATTCAGTCGGTATTAAAAAACCAGGGACTAACCTTAAAGAAAGGCGATATCGTTTTATTCAATACCGGATGGCTGGAACTTGTTGGTAAAGACAATAAACAGTTTCTGGAAAAGGAGCCTGGCATTGGCATGGAAGCCGCAAAATGGCTGGCGGACCAGCAGATCGTCGCGTTTGGCGGTGACACCTGGGCGTCTGAAGTGTATCCAAACCCTGCAACTAAGGAGGAATTCCCAATCAATCAATATCTGTTAGCGAAAAGGGGGATCTACAACCTGGAGTTGATCGATACACGTCCACTGGTAGGCAAACAAGTTTGGGAATTCTTGTTCGTCCTTGGCCAACCGCTGTACACCGGTTCAACGCAGGTCAACATCAACCCTGTGGCGATTTATTAGTTGTTTGTTGTTAGCGCTACCCTGAAGTGTTTTTCATTTTTAGTAAAACATTGTTCTGTGGAGCGGCTCGAATTTCATTAAGCGGGTTAATGTTACATAAGCCTCTTTGACATGGAGATGATTATGTTCCGGAAACTCAGTTCACTGACATTCGCGCTGCTCCTTTTTTCGCAGCCTTTATTTGCCGCACCAGAGCGTTTTCCCATCTGGCCGCAGGGCGATGCGCCAGGCGCTAAAAGTAGCCCGGTCAATTTCCAGTTAACCGAACGCAGTAAAGATCCTGCGCTTCCCGACCGCGCTGTGTCTGGTGTTCGTGCGCCGCAAATCACCGTTTACCCACCGCAAAAACCCAACGGAACCGCCATTCTGGTCATTCCGGGTGGTTCCTATAAACGCGTGGTGCTGGATAAAGAGGGCAGTGATTTAGCGGCGCCATTTAATGCGCGCGGTTACACCTTGTTTGTCATGACTTATCGCATGCCGGAAGATGGCCATGCCGAAGGGGCAGACGCCCCGCTGGCAGATGCACAGCGTGCTTTGCGCACCTTGCGCGCGCAGGCAGAATTACGCCATCTCAACCCGAAAAAAATAGGGGTAATGGGTTTCTCTGCGGGCGGGCACGTGGCGGCAAGTCTGGAAACGCGTTACGACGAAAAGGTTTACACGCCAGTGGACAACATTGATAACCAGCACGCACGGCCAGATTTTGTGGTGCTGGGTTACCCGGTGATATCAATGGATCAGGCGATTGCCCACGCCGGTTCGCGAAAAGCGCTGATTGGTGAAACGCCAACTGCGGAGCAGATCAAACACTACTCGCCAGAACAGAATATTACCGCGCAAACCCCACCGACTTTTCTGCTGCATGCCGTGGATGATCCCTCGGTACCGGTTGCCAACTCGCTGGTGATGTTCAACGCGCTGCACGCGCATCATGTGCTCACTGAATTGCATCTGTTCAGCCACGGGCTGCATGGGTTTGGCGTGCGCGGTGTGAAACACCTACCGGCAGCGGTGTGGCCAGAACTGGCGATGAACTGGATCGAGGCGCTGCCTGAGTAAATGCGTCGTTATTCGCCAGCGGTAATGCGCTTGCCGCTGGTGACGAACGTGCCGCCGCCAAGGTGGTGAATGGTGTTCAGTTTATCGTCATCAAAGTGCCAGCGTCCGTTGATAAACGCACGTTCATCGGCGGCGGCGGAAACCACTTCGCCAAACAGCGTGTCATACTTTTCCTGTGCCGCGGTCGGCGGAAGCAAACGGCACTCCATCCACGCCAGGCACTTCTCTTCGATCACCGGCAGGCCGAGCACCGGCCCGGCGAAAGCGGGAATGCCATAGCAATTAAACTTATCTTCATCGCGCCCGGTGACGCTGCCGACCGCGTAACTCCAGTTGGTTGCCGCAACACCCGGCACCACAATGCCAAACATACCACTGTGTTCAATCAACTCCCGCGACCAGGTGCTTTTATCCACCACTATTGCAATTCGCGGCGGAGAGAATTCAACCGGCATCGACCACGCGGCCGCCATCACATTGCGTCGGTCGATCTGCTCATCGCGGCTGGTAATCAGAATGGTCGGACCGTGGTTTAGCAAGCGGCAGGCATGTTCTAACGCCACCGGACGGAAATAGCTCATAGCGGTTCCTCTGTGTAAATGTTTCTGCCATTAAATGGCCGAACTGTCGGCAAAATTAAGGCGTGGCGCATTATCCGGCACTCCTGGCCACCACAATCTGACCGCGGCCTTGTTCTTTCGCCAGGTAGAGCGCAAGGTCAGCCGCCCGCACCAGATTATCCGCGCGCGCGTGGCGCGGCCAGGTCGCCAGCCCAATGGAAACCGACACCGGGCCAATATCCTGTGATTCATACAGCATGTGATGATTCAGGACATTATGCAGCAACGTCTCGGCCACTTTTTTCGCCTGCAACTCATCCGCGCCGGGCAAAACAAGCAGGAACTCTTCGCCGCCATAACGGAACGCCACACTGTTTTCATCCAGCGTTTCGGTGATCAACCGTGACAGCTCGCGCAGCACTTTGTCACCCGCGTCGTGGCCGTACTGGTCATTGAGCTTTTTAAAATAATCCACGTCGACCATCAGACAGCTCAGCGTCGTGCCTTCCACCATCGCCTGGTCGAGCATGTTGCGCAGCGTCTCATCCAGGCTGTGGCGGTTGAGCAGGCCGGTCAACGAATCGTGCATGGCGCGCTCCGTGAGGGTATCGCGCAGGATCTGGTTTGCCAGCGCCAGCGCCAGCGTTTCCGCCAGCAGTTCCAGGTAGATATAGGGCGGCTCTTTGCCCGGCGTGTAATTATCGAAGGTGAGCAAACCAATGCTTTTATTCTGCGCATTCAACGGCACACAAATCGCGCGTGAAGCGAGCTCAGGCTTGATATGTTCGCAGGGCATATCAACGCCACCTTTGGCGGGGCTATGCAACTGCCCGCGTTTCAGTGCCCAGCAATGTTCGGCCGGGAAGGGGGCGTCTTCGCCCGGTGGTAAACCCCAGCGCGCCACACACTTCATGCGCTTTGTCCGGGCATTGAGTACAAACAATCGGCCGCCCATATCCGGGATAATTTGTGGCGCAAAGCGGCTGACCACACGAAAAATCGCGCTATGGGAATCACACCCCTGAAGCCGCTGCGTCATTCGCGCCAGCAAGGTACGCGTGGCCCACTCCGCGTCGCGCTCCTGCTCCAGCCGCTGCCGGGTCAGGCCGTTTTCACGAAAAATGCGAATGGCCTGCGCCATATCGCCAATTTCATCTACCTGCGCCAGCACCGGCGCTTCCACATTGTAATCCTGGGTCGCCAGGCGGTTGACCACATCACTTAACGTCACCACCGGGCGCAAAATGCGGTGTTTGATAATAAAACCAAGCACAAACAGGAACAGCAGCGCCGTCAGCCCGACCATGATTTCTGACAAGGTACGCAAGCGTAAAGAGCGGTCGGTGGCGTCACTTATCGCGCGCTGAACACGCTGATCCGCCAGGCTGCGGAAGTGGGCGAAACGGTACTCTGTTTCGGAAAGCCGCTCTTCATAGCTTGCGCTGTACAAAAGAGTCATCGCCTCATCCGTTTTCCCGGCTTCAATATCGGCGATAGCGATGCGCTGCTCATCTTCGAGCTGATCCAGTGTCGACAGCCCATCACGCAGGATCAGTAACTCTTCATCGGACGCGCCCCGGTCACGCAGGGCAACCAGATGATTTTCCAGAGCGATATCCTGCTGCTGGCGGGTTTTCCAGCTTTGGATCACTTCCGGCTGCTTTTTGATAACCGCTTCCCGCGCCAGCTCAGTTAACGCGTATGCCTCTCTTTCCAGATCATCTATCAACTCATCGAAAACGCGGTTTTGCGCCACGGCGTCACGCTCGGCACGTTCCGCATTCGACGCCATAAACAGCGCCACGCCGGAGGTCAGCGTTAATACCACGGTCGCGATATAAGCAAAATTGGTGATCGTAGCGATGCGCACGGGGATCCTTTTAGACTTGAGTACGGGAATATGCTTCTCAGTTTAGACATTCAGTTAAAAATCAATGCGCAATATTGACGTCATTTCTTCGTCATATTCGCTGCCTATAGTCAGCCGCAATCAAATCCCAAAGAGGATAACAACATGTTTGCTCCCCTGACTTTTGTGCAGGTGGATGCGCCCCGTCGGATGAAGACCACGGGTCAATCACGGCTTTCTGTTACGGGAGGGCGTGCATGAACGCATTCACCGCTATCCGCTTACAAGGCGTTTCCTACGCCTTTGGCGCACACACCGTTCTTAATCACATCGATTTACATATTCAACCTGGCAGCATTGTCGCGCTGCTCGGGCCGTCTGGCTGCGGCAAAAGCACGCTGCTGCGCTTGCTGGCAGGTCTGAGTGAACCGGCGGAAGGTGAGATCTGGTTTGGCGATCGCCTGGTGGCGAAAGCAGGCTGGGCGCTGCCACCGGAAGCACGCGACATCGGCATGGTATTTCAGGATTACGCGCTGTGGCCGCATATGAGCGTCGCGCAAAACGTCGCTTTCCCGCTGAAAATGCGCAATGTGCCGCGCGCAGAGCGCGAACAGCGGGTATTGCAGGCGCTGGAAAGGGTTGGGCTGGCTGACTTTGCCGGACGTAAACCCGCAGGGCTTTCCGGCGGGCAGCAACAGCGCGTCGCACTGGCACGCGCCATCGTCGCAGAGCCTGGCGTCTTGTTGTTCGACGAGCCGCTCTCCAATCTCGACACCGCGCTGCGCGAATCCTTATGCCTTGAGATGGCGCGTCTGCTGCGCCAGCTCGGCACCACCGCCGTGTATGTCACTCATGACCACCGCGAAGCACAGTTGCTTGCCGATCGCATAGTGCATTTAGCGTCCGGGACCGTTGAATCTGTACGAACCGTTACTTCATCCTCAGGGGAAATTGCATGAAAGCCTTACTGTCCGTGAAAAAAGGAGTCGCTTTAGCCATGGTGCTGTCATCCATGATGATCTCCAGCGCGCACGCGCTGACTGTTTACACCTCAGGCCCTGGCTCGCTGGCAAAAAGCCTGGCCAGCGGCTTTGAGCAAAAAACCGGCGTTAAAGTCAATATCTTCCAGGCGACTACCGGCAAAGTGATGGCGCGTCTGGAAGCAGAACAAGCCAATCCGCAGGCCGATATTCTGATTTCGGCCTCGTGGGATACCGCCGAAGATCTGCATCATCGCGGCTGGCTACTGCCGTTTACCAGCGCCAATGCCGAAAATGTCCCGCAGACATTGAAAAGCGCCGACTATGTGGCGCAGGGCATCTCCGCGCTGGGGATTGTCTGGAACACCAAGAGCGGCACCCCGGAGCCGAAAGAGTGGAACGATCTGACCTCTCCGGACTTTAAAGACAAAGTGACCACGCCGGATCCGTCACTTTCCGGCGCCTCGCTTGATCTGCTGATCGGTCTGCAAAATGGCATGGGCGACCGCGCCTGGCAGTTGTTTGATGCGCTGAAAAAGAACGGCATGGTGGTGAGCGGCCCGAACGCCCAGGCGGTAACGCCGGTGATGCAAGGGGCGAAAGCGGCGGTGTTTGGCGCGGTCGACTATGTGACGTATGGCAATATTGCGCAGGGCGAATCGCTGAAAGTGATCTTCCCGGCCAGCGGCACCGTTATCGCGCCGCGTCCAATGATGATCCTCAAAACCACCCAACATGCCGACGACGCCAAAGCGTTTATCGACTACGTGCTGTCGCCGGAAGGGCAGAAAATGGTCGCCGACGCCTGGCTGATGCCTGCCCGAACAGATGTGGAAGCGAAACGTCCCCTGTTTACCGAGCTGAAAGTGCTGCCGACCCAGAGCAGCGGCACCAGCGAACGCGGTGACGTGCTGAAGCGCTTTAACGCGCTCTTTGCCCAGTAATCCTTTCGATCTTTGCGGGGGCGACCCCGCTTTCAGGATACCCGTTGTGAACCAAAGACTAATGGCGCAAGCCACGCTGGCGCTGCTGCTGATTCTGGTCGCGCTGCCACTTCTGTTTATTCTCTTACAGGCGGTGTTCCCGCATTTTAGTTCGGGCGAGTTTGGCGGCGCATTTTCCGCTATCCCCACCTTGCTGGCCGAGCCGCAACTGCCCACCATGTTCGGCGGCACACTGCAAATCGCCTGCGGGGTGGCGCTTTGCAGCGCGCTGATTGGCTTGCCGCTCGGCGTCGCGCGCGGGTTATTTGATTTACCGTGCCCGAAACTGTGGGATCTGCTGTTTTTGATTCCGTTCTTAACCCCGCCCTATATTGCCGCGCTGTCGTGGATGCTGGTGTTGCAAACCCAGGGCTACCTTATGCAGCTTACCGGGCTGGATCTTAATAATCTGCTGTTCAGCAAGAGCGGCATCATTCTGGTGATGACGCTGAATATCTTCCCGGTGGTTTACTTTGCCGTATCGCGCAGTCTGCTCGCCAGCGGACAGCGTCTGGCGCAGGTGGCACGCGTGCATGGCGCCACGCCGTGGCGGGCGTTTTGTCACATCACGTTGCCGTTACTTTCCCCGGCGCTGGCGGCAGGTATGTTGCTGGCGTTTACGCTGGCGGTGGAAGAGTATGGCGTGCCCGCCGCCCTGGGAACCCGTTCCGGTGTGGTGATGCTGACTGTCGGCATCGAAGAGAAACTGTCTGACTGGCCGATCGATTTGCCAGGCGCGGCGCTACTGTCGGTGGCGCTGATCGCCATTGTGCTGTGCGGATGGTGGCTGCAGCGCAAACTGACCGGCGATAAAGATGTCACCAGCATCTCCGGGAAACCGACAGAACATGTCGGGGCGAAACTCGGTTTTGCTACCTTACCGGTGCTACTGGTGATGGCGGCGGTCGGTTTTCTCGCCGTGGTGCTACCGGGGTTGTCGATGGCGCTCACCGGCTTTAGCTCTACGCTTTCCGGCGGCGTATCGCTGGATAATCTTACGGTGAAACATTTTGCCGCGCTGTTCGAACAGCGCGGTGACGCGCTGCCCGCGCTGGGCACCAGTTTGTCGCTGGCATTCGGCGCAGCGCTGATCACCGGCGCGCTGGGTTTGTGCGCCGCCTGGCTGGTGGTGATGCAAAAGATAAAAGGGCGCACGGTAATTGATGCGCTATCGCTGATGCCTGCCGCGCTACCCGGCGTGGTAGTAGGCGTGGGGTTGATTTTGCTGTGGAACCGCAGTTTCTGGCCGGTTTCACCCTACAATACCTGGGCGATTTTGCTCCTCTCTTACTGCTGCCTGCTGTTGCCGTGGCCGGTGCGTTATATCGCTAGCGCCATGCGCCAGCTCGGCGGAAACCTGGAGCCTGCCGCGCGGGTTCACGGTGCCAGCGCGTTTCAGGCGCTGCGGCTGATTGTGCTGCCGCTGATTTTCCCGGCGATGCTCGCCTCCATGTTAATGGTGTTCGCCATTGCCTCGCGCGAGCTGGTCACCTCGCTGTTGCTGGCACCGGCGGGTACACAAACTGTGGCGGTATTTATCTGGCGGCAATTCGAGCAAGGCTCGGTAGGTCAGGGGATGGCGATGGCCACACTGACGCTGCTCACCGGGCTGGCGTTGATGCTCACCGCGCTCGGGATTATGCAACGCCGCACAAAGGGATAAATCGGGGGCACAAAATCGACGGTGAAGCGAAAAAAATGCGCTATAACAACGGGACACCATTCGCAAGGAGCCTGTATGACCCCTTTTCTGACCGCTTATCTGGCCCGTATTGGCTGGGAGCAAACGCCCGATGTCTCACTGGAAACGCTGCGGGCGCTGCATTTGCATCACAATGGCGCCATCCCTTTTGAAAACCTCGATGTCGTGCTGCCGCGTGAGATTGAACTCAGCGATGAGGCGATTTTCCATAAACTGGTCGTCGCCCGTCGCGGTGGTTACTGCTTTGAACAGAACGGGCTGTTTGAGCGCGTACTAAAAGAGGTGGGTTTTACGGTGCGCAGCCTGTTAGGGCGGGTGGTGATTGCTAATCCACACCAGATGCCACCGCGCACGCACCGTATTTTGCTGGTGCAGGTGGCGGGCGAGCCGTGGATCGCCGATGTCGGTTTTGGCGGGCAAACGCTGACCGCGCCAATTCGCTTGCAGCAGGATCTTGAGCAGGCCACGCCGCATGGCCTCTACCGCTTGCAGCGCAAGGGGGAAGACTGGGTGCTCCAGTTCCGTCACCACGAACGCTGGCAGTCGATGTATCAGTTTGAGATGGGCGAGCAGTATCAGGCCGATTTTGTGATGGGCAATTTTCACTCCGCGCACTGGCCGGCCTCCCATTTCCGCCATCATTTATTGATGTGCCGCCATCTGCCGGACGGCGGCAAACTGACGTTAACTAACTTCCATTTTACCCACTGGAAAAACGGCCAGGTGCTGGAAGAGGTGACCTTTGCGGATGTTCCGGCGCTGTATGACGCGCTGCAACAGCGCTTTGGACTTGGCGTGAGCGACGCACAGTACGGCTTTAGCCTGCAACAGCTGGAAACGGTAATGGCCGGTTTCGATTTGCACGGCGAAAAAGTTTAACCGAGCTCGTTGTCGATCATCACAGCCAGATGGCGATTGAAAGCAGCGTCATCGACATCTGGCATGCCCAGCATGCAAATCCCGTCCAGGCCGCAGACCAGCGCAATCAGTCGCCAGGCAATGTTTGCCGCCGTATCGTTATTAGTAAATTCACCCGCCACGCGGCCTTGCTCAATCAGTTGCACCACTTTGGCGTGCCACATCTCGATGGTCAGCAGGTATGCGCCTCTGATTTCCGGCTCTTTACTCGCCAGCAGTAACGCTTCACGCCACAAATGCACATAGGGTTCGAGACCGCCTTCGTCACTGCCCAACATGGCGTGCAACTGCTCGCGACAAGGCGCGGTCTCAGGCACCACTTCCACCTCCAGCAGTTCCGCAATCAGGCGGATAAACGCCTCGGCTTTTAGTGCATTTCCCGACGTGAAATGGTGGTGAACCTGCCCGGTAGCCACACCTGCAACATTTGCGATCCGCCGGACAGTCATGGCGGAAAAACCTTCCGCAAGCGCCACGTGCATCGCGGCTTTGAGGATCACTTCGCGGCGATCATCCTTGTTCAGATAGCGCATATAACCTCGGTTAAATAAGGAGTAAACGGAGTGTAACAAAAAGCTGGACATGCGTTCAACTTCCCGTAGGATCGCCGTTCTGGACATCTGTCCAGGAATGAAAAACGATGGAGAGAAGTATGTTTCGTCAGTGGTTAACGCTGGTCATCATTGTGCTGGTTTATATTCCGGTCGCTATCGATGCGACGGTGCTGCATGTCGCCGCGCCCACACTGAGCGCGGTGTTAAATGCCAGCGGAAATGAGCTGTTATGGATAATTGATATCTACTCGCTGGTGATGGCCGGAATGGTGCTGCCGATGGGCGCGCTGGGCGACAAAATCGGTTTTAAGCGGTTGCTGCTTGTCGGCAGCGGCCTGTTTGGCGCGGCCTCGTTACTGGCGGCGTTTGCTTCGAGCGCCAGTTGGCTTATTGCCACGCGCGCACTGCTGGCGGTAGGCGCGGCGATGATCGTGCCGGCAACGCTTGCCGGGATCCGTAATACCTTCTCGCAGGCGCAGCAGCGTAATACGGCACTCGGTGTCTGGGCGGCGATTGGTTCCGGCGGGGCGGCATTCGGCCCATTAATTGGCGGTATGCTGCTGGAACACTTCTACTGGGGTTCCGTGTTCCTGATTAACGTGCCGATTGTCATTGCCGTGATGGCGCTGACCGCGCGTTTCGTACCGCGTCAGCAAGGCCGCGCCGATCAGCCGTTACACCTGAACCAGGCGTTGAGTTTAATCGTCGCCATTTTGCTGCTGGTGTGGAGCGCAAAAACGGCAATGAAGGGCACACTGCCGCTGTGGATCGTGGCGAGTGCGTTACTGGTTGGCGCCATCTTGCTGACCGGGTTTGTCCGCATTCAGTTGGCTGCCGCCACGCCGATGATCGATATGCGTCTGTTTACGCATCGCGTGATTTTAAGCGGTGTGCTGATGGCGATCACCGCGATGGTCACGCTGGTCGGTTTTGAGCTGCTGATGGCGCAGGAGCTGCAATTTGTTCACGGTTTCACGCCCTTTGCCGCCGGGGTGTTTATGCTGCCGGTGATGCTGGCGAGCGGGTTTAGCGGGCCGATTGCCGGGGTTCTGGTATCAAAACTGGGGTTGCGCCGCGTCGCCGCAGGCGGGATGGCGCTCAGCGCGGTAAGTTTTCTGGGGCTTTCCGCGACCAACTTCGCCACTCAACCGTGGCAGGCCGGACTATTAATGGCGCTGCTGGGCTTCAGTGCGGCAAGCGCATTACTGGCTTCAACGGCGGCGATCATGGCTGCTGCGCCAAAAGAGAAAGCCGCCGCCGCCGGGGCGATAGAAGCGATGTCCTACGAACTGGGCGCCGGTCTCGGCATTGCCGTGTTTGGGCTGATTTTAAGCCGCAGTTTCTCCGCCTCGATCCAGCTTCCGCAGGGGCTAAGCCGCGAGGCTGCCGCGCAGGCGTCATCCTCCATTGGCGAAGCATTTCGCCTGGCGCAGGAAGCACCGCCCGCACTTGCAGATGGAATCATCGCGGCGGCGAAAACGGCGTTTACCGGTTCGCACAGCATTGCACTGAGCACCGCCGGCGCACTGTTAATGATGCTGGCGGTGGGGATCTGGTTTAGCCTGGCGCGAGTGGAAAAAGCGTAGCGTACCGCCGCATCACGCGCGCTGGCGGGTTGACCACCAGCAGAGCAGCGATCCGGCGCACACCATCAGCGCGCCCTGCCAGAAGGAAAAAGAGAGCGGGGCGCTTAGCACCAGCGCCGCCAGCGCGGAAGAGAGCACCGGCGTGAAATAGGACGCCGCCGCCAGCACCGTGACGTTACCGTGCAAAATACCGATATTCCACGACGCATAACCAAAACCGAGCGCAATGCCGGTCATCAATAATTTCACCACCACCGGCAGCGTAAAGACCATTTCCGGTTGCGGGGTGAGCGCGAATTTCACCCACAGCGTTGCGGCTGTCAGCAAGACAAATAGCGTAATGCCGTTTGCGCCGTTGGCGTATTTGGTCGTGACGGTGCAGTAAATCGCCCAAATAAACGCCCCGGCAAACGCCAGCGCATAACTTAGCGGGCTGGAGATAATATTGTGCTGGATTTCAGTGATATTAAGACCGCTCTCGCCGCCGAGCACCCAGCTCACACCCAATATCGCCAGCAATAAACCGGGAATAACCCATAAGCTGGCTTTTTGACCGTTGAATAATATTGCGCAAAGGATCGTCAGACTCGGCCATAAATAGTTGACCATGCCCACTTCGATCGCTTGTTGTCGCGTCGCGGCAAAGCCCAGCGAGAGCGCCAGACAAAGTTCATAACTGACAAACAGCACGCTGCCAGCAATCAGGTAACGTACTGAAAAACGGCGTAAATCCGGAATGCCGACGATGACCGCCAGCAGCAACCCGCTAAGCGTATAGATCATTGCCGCGCCGCCAACCGGGCCAAGACCTTCACTGACGGCGCGGATAAAACCGACCATCGTGCTCCAGAGTAATACCGCCAGTAAACCAATTAACGTTGCGCGTTTTTTATTCATTACTGCACTTAATCGCCGGAAATAAACGCACAAGTTATAACACGGCTGAATGATTAAGAAAAATTCACCGCGCCGCGCCTACTCCTTTTGAGTGACAAAAATTCGACGCGCGAAACTATTAGGTATCAAGCCCCCGTCGTTATTGATTTACCGCAATTAATTCACCCTGTGAAATGTTTAGTTTTCCGGCCGCAGTTAACGACAATAATTGAGGAAAGCAATGGACGTCAGCCGCAGACAATTTTTTAAAATCTGCGCGGGCGGCATGGCAGGAACAACAGCGGCCGCATTGGGATTTGCCCCCAAAATGGCGCTGGCGCAGGCGCGAAATTATAAATTACTGCGCGCCAAAGAGACGCGAAATTCCTGTACATACTGTTCCGTGGGTTGCGGGTTATTAATGTATAGCCTGGGGGATGGCGCGAAAAACGCGAAAGAGGCCATCTATCATATCGAAGGCGATCCGGATCATCCGGTCAGCCGCGGCGCGCTGTGCCCGAAAGGGGCCGGTCTGCTGGATTACGTACACAGTGAAAACCGCCTGCGCTACCCGGAGTATCGCGCGCCAGGCGCTGACAAATGGCAGCGCATCAGTTGGGAAGAAGCCTTTAGCCGCATCGCCCGCCTGATGAAAAACGACCGTGATGCCAACTTCGTCGAAAACAACGCCGCAGGCGTAAAAGTCAACCGCTGGCTCTCCACCGGTATGTTGTGCGCCTCGGCGGCGAGTAATGAAACCGGCATGCTGACGCAAAAATTCGTGCGTTCGCTTGGCATGCTGGCGGTGGATAACCAGGCACGCGTCTGACACGGACCAACGGTAGCAAGTCTTGCTCCAACATTTGGTCGCGGTGCGATGACCAACCACTGGGTTGATATCAAAAACGCCAACGTGGTGATGGTGATGGGCGGTAACGCCGCTGAAGCCCACCCGGTCGGTTTCCGCTGGGCGATGGAAGCCAAAAACAACAATGATGCCACGCTGATTGTGGTCGATCCGCGCTTTACGCGCACGGCTTCAGTTGCCGATATTTATGCGCCAATACGTTCCGGGACGGATATCACTTTCCTCTCCGGCGTGCTGCGCTACCTGATCGAAAACAACAAAATCAATGCTGAATACGTCAAACACTACACCAACGCCGCGTTGCTGGTGCGGGACGATTTTGCCTTCGAAGATGGCTTGTTCAGCGGCTACGACGCGCAAAAACGCCAGTACGACAAAACGTCGTGGAACTATCAGTTTGATGAAAACGGCTACGCCAGACGCGATGACACGCTGAGCGATCCGCGCTGCGTCTGGAACTTGCTGAAACAGCACGTTGCCCGCTATACGCCGGAAACGGTAGAGAACATCTGCGGCACGCCAAAAGCGGACTTCCTGAAAGTGTGCGAGGTGCTGGCCTCGACCAGCGCGGCGGACAGAACCACTACGTTCCTGTACGCACTGGGCTGGACGCAACACACCGTCGGCGCGCAGAACATCCGCACCATGGCGATGATCCAACTGCTGCTTGGCAACATGGGGATGGCCGGTGGCGGGGTAAACGCCCTGCGCGGGCACTCCAACATTCAGGGGCTGACGGATCTGGGGCTGCTCTCGACCAGCCTGCCGGGTTACCTGACGCTGCCATCGGAGAAACAGACCGATTTGCAACAGTACCTGGCGGCGAATACGCCAAAAGCGCTGTTGCCGGACCAGGTTAACTACTGGAGCAACTATCCCAAATTCTTTGTCAGCCTGATGAAGTCGTTCTACGGCGACGCGGCGCAGAAAGAGAATAACTGGGGCTTTGACTGGCTGCCGAAATGGGACCAGGCCTGGGATGTGATCAAGTACTTCGACAAGATGTCGAAAGGGGAAGTCAACGGCTATATCTGCCAGGGCTTTAACCCGGTGGCGTCGTTCCCGGACAAAAACAAAGTTGTCAGTGCGCTGAGCAAGCTGAAGTACATGGTGGTTATCGATCCGCTGGTGACGGAAACCTCCACCTTCTGGCAGAACCACGGCGAAATGAACGATGTCGATCCGTCGGCTATCGCCACCGAAGTGTTCCGTCTGCCGTCGACTTGCTTTGCGGAAGAAGATGGCTCGATTGCCAACTCCGGTCGCTGGTTGCAGTGGCACTGGAAAGGCCAGGACGCGCCGGGCGAAGCGCTGAACGATGGCGAAATCCTCGCCGGGATTTACCACCGCTTGCGCGAGATGTACCGCACCGAAGGCGGCAAAGGCGCGGAGCCGCTGCTGAAGATGTCCTGGAACTACCGCCAGCCGCACAACCCGCACTCGGAAGAAGTAGCAAAAGAGAACAACGGCTACGCGCTGGCGGATCTCTATGACGCCAATGGGCAATTGCTGGCGAAAAAAGGCCAACTGCTCAATAGCTTTGCGCTGCTGCGTGATGACGGCACCACCGCCTCATCTTGCTGGATCTACAGCGGTAGCTGGACGGAGCAGGGCAACCAGATGGCGAACCGCGATAATGCCGATCCTTCCGGGCTGGGCAATACGCTCGGTTGGGCATGGGCGTGGCCGCTCAACCGCCGGGTGCTCTACAACCGCGCGTCGGCGGATGTGCAGGGCAAACCGTGGGATGCGAAACGGATGCTTATCCAGTGGAACGGAGCGAAGTGGGTCGGCAACGATATCCCGGACTTTAACACCGCGCCGCCGGGCAGCAATACCGGGCCGTTCATCATGCAGCAGGAAGGGCTGGGGCGGTTGTTCGCCCTCGACAAGCTGGCGGAAGGGCCATTCCCGGAACACTACGAGCCAATGGAAACTCCGCTTGGCACCAACCCGCTACACCCGAACGTGATCTCCAGCCCGGTCGTGCGTCTGTTTGCAGATGATGCCAAACGGATGGGGAAAAAAGATCAGTTCCCGTATGTCGGCACAACGTACCGCCTGACGGAGCATTTCCACACCTGGACCAAGCATGCGCGCCTCAACGCCATCGCCCAGCCGCAGCAGTTTGTCGAAATCAGCGAAACGCTGGCGGCGGCAAAAGGCATTGCCAATGGTGACAGTGTCACGGTGAGCAGCAAGCGCGGCTTTATTCGCGCGGTCGCGGTGGTGACGCGTCGTCTGCGTACCTTGCAGGTACACGGTCAGCCTGTGGAAACCATCGGTATTCCGCTGCACTGGGGCTTTGAAGGGGTGGCGCAGAAAGGCTATATCGCCAATACACTGACGCCGAACGTTGGCGATGCGAACTCGCAAACGCCGGAATACAAAGCGTTTTTGGTCAATATCGAGAAGGCGTAAAGGAGCGAAATAATGGCTATGGAAACGCAGGACATTCTAAAACGCTCCGCCACCAACCCGGTCACGCCGCCGCCGCGGGCGCGTGATTACAAAGCGGAAGTCGCCAAACTTATCGACGTTTCCACCTGTGTAGGCTGCAAAGCCTGCCAGGTGGCCTGTTCGGAGTGGAACGATATCCGTGATGAGGTCGGGCATTGCGTCGGGGTTTACGATAACCCGGCCGATCTGAGCGCCAAATCCTGGACGGTGATGCGCTTTAGCGAAACTGAGCAGAACGGCAAACTGGAGTGGCTGATCCGCAAAGATGGCTGTATGCACTGTGCGGAACCCGGCTGCCTGAAGGCCTGCCCGTCAGCGGGGGCGATTATTCAGTACGCCAACGGCATTGTCGATTTTCAGCAAGAGAACTGCATTGGCTGCGGCTACTGCATCGCCGGTTGTCCGTTTAACGTGCCGCGCCTCAACAAAGAGGATAACCGGGTCTACAAATGCACGCTCTGCGTCGATCGCGTCAGCGTCGGCCAGGAACCGGCCTGTGTGAAAACCTGCCCGACCGGGGCGATCCATTTCGGCACCAAAGCCGAAATGCTCGAACTGGCGGAGCAGCGCGTGGCGAAGCTGAAAGCACGCGGTTATGCCAGTGCGGGCATTTACAACCCGCAGGGCGTGGGGGGCACACATGTGATGTATGTGCTGCACCATGCCGACCAGCCAGGCCTGTATCACAACTTGCCGAAAGATCCGCAGATCGATACCTCGGTCAATCTGTGGAAAGGGGTACTGAAACCGTTGTCGGCGGCGGGATTCCTCGCCACCTTCGCCGGGCTGATTTACCACTACATCGGCATCGGGCCGAACAAAGAAGTGGACGACGATGAAGAGGAGCATCATGAGTAAGTCAAAAATGATTGTGCGCACGAAATTTATCGACCGCGCCTGTCACTGGACGGTGGTGATCTGCTTTTTCCTGGTCGCGCTCTCTGGCATTTCGTTTTTCTTCCCGACGCTGCAATGGCTGACGGAAACCTTCGGCACGCCGCAGATGGGGCGCATTTTACACCCGTTCTTTGGCGTGGTTGTCTTCCTGGCGCTGATGGTGATGTTTGTGCGTTTTGTGCATCACAACATCCCGGATAAGCAGGATCTGCCGTGGCTGAAAAACATTGTCGAAGTGCTGAAAGGCAATGAGCACAAGGTGGCGAAAGTCGGGAAATACAATGCCGGACAAAAGATGATGTTCTGGTCAATCATGAGCATGATTTTTGTGTTGCTGGTGACCGGCGTGATTATCTGGCGTCCCTATTTTGCGCACTACTTCCCGATTCAGGTGATCCGCTACAGCCTGCTGCTGCACGCCACCTCGGCGATCATTTTGCTGCACGCGATCCTGATCCATATGTATATGGCGTTCTGGGTAAAAGGTTCCATCAAAGGCATGATTGAAGGGAAAGTGAGCCGCCGCTGGGCGCAGAAGCACCACCCGCGCTGGTATCGCGAGGTGGAGCGTCTGGAAGCGAAAAAAGAGAGCACCGAAGGCATTAAATAACCCCTGGCCGCTCCGGATAACCGTTCGGAGCGGTCTTTTTTTCCTCACGCCCGCGTTTCTCACCTTTTGCGCTTTATTCATTAATCTGCCCGAATGCATGGATTTATATGCCAGCCCGGCCATTTCAACTGGTCGCTGTGGTATGAATAGTCAATAATGCCTGTCGCAAACTTTTAACAAGTGGTTAGTGGTATGAAAAAAACCGTTTTTTCGTTGGCACTTGCGACCTTTGGTCTGGGCATGGCGGAGTTTGGCATTATGGGCGTGTTGACCGAACTCGCGAACAATGTCGGCATTTCGATTCCTTCGGCGGGGCATATGATCTCCGCTTACGCCTTTGGCGTGGTGATTGGCGCGCCGATTATGGCGCTGGTTTCCAATCGATTCTCCCTTAAAAACACGCTGCTGTTCCTGGTGGCGCTGTGCCTCGTGGGTAACGCCATTTTTACCGTCTCCAGTTCCTACACCATGCTGATTATCGCGCGCCTGATTTCCGGCTTTCCGCACGGGGCGATTTTTGGCGTCGGGGCGATAATCCTCTCTAAAATCGCACCGCCGGGAAAAGTGACGATGGCGGTGGCCGGGATGATCGCCGGGATGACCGTCGCTAATCTGGTTGGTATTCCGCTCGGCACATGGATCGGTCACGCATTCAGCTGGCGCTACACTTTCTTGCTGATCTCGGTCTTTTTCGCGCTGGTGATCGTCTCGGTGATTGTCTGGGTGCCGTCGCTGTTTGATACCAGTGAAAGCCGCCTGAGCGAACAGTTTCACTTCCTGAAAAAACCGGAGCCGTGGCTGATTTTCGCCGCCACCATGTTTGGCAACGCGGGCGTATTCGCCTGGTTTAGCTATGTGAAGCCGTTTATGGTCAATGTCTCTGGTTTCACCGAAAGCGCGATGACACTGATCATGATGCTGATGGGGCTCGGCATGGTGCTGGGCAATATGTTCAGCGGGCGGCTTTCGGTGAAATTCAGCCCGCTGCGTATCGCGGCGGTGACGGAATTACTGATTATGCTGGCGATGCTGGCGCTGTTTGTCGCCGGTGAAAGCAAAGTGGGGGCGTTGTCGCTTGGTTTTGTCTGCTGCGCCGGGCTGTTCGCGCTCTCCGCGCCGCTACAAATCATGCTGCTGCAAAATGCGAAGGGCGGTGAAATGCTCGGCGCGGCCGGCGGGCAGATGGCGTTTAACCTGGGCAACGCTGTCGGTGCCTGGTTTGGCGGGCTGATTATCGCGTTTGGTTTTACCTACAGCTACCTGACGTTACCGGCAGCGGTACTGACGTTTGCCGCCATGACCTCGCTTCTGATCTATGGTCACAGAAAAACAAAGCATCAGCCGGAACAGGTCGTTCAGCACTAAGGCGCAACCCGGTGAACATCCGCCGGGTTAAATGCGAAAAAAGCATATCGGCGTCTTTCTCTGGGTTCATCCGGTACGCGTGAAACACTCAGCAAAGCGAACAACCGGGGCATGCCCCGGTAAACACGCCTGTTAACGCAGCCAGGGGGTTATGGTCAACCCAACCAGTACCCCTTCAGGCGCAAGCAGGCGCGTGACGCTCTGACCCCAGGGTTCCAGACGGTTGGCAACCAGCAGTTGATACCCTTTGTTGACCAGCACATCGGTGGCGATAGCCAAATCCTGCACTTCAAATTCAACCCAGCTTTGCGGAACGGGGTGGGAATCCGGCCATTTCTCTGCGCCAAAGCACGACACAGCAGCGTGATGCAGCGGCCACAGGGCGAAGTGTTTTGCGCCGTCCAGCGCATCGTGGTCGGCGACGAGGTAATCACTCGCGCCCTCCATCGGTTTCAACGGCAGCCCAAGAGTGTGCTGGTAAAACGCCTGGCTGTCGGCAACGTTTTGCGGAACAGGGCCAAAACCGGCGATAAACAGCACGTCAATACCGGGAATTGCGGTGGTCATAAGCACCTCTGTGTCATAAAAAAAGGGGCGTTAATGCCCCCGTGATTATAGGCAATGCCTGGTGATTAATGGCGGAGATCGATCACCATACGGCCGCGAATCTGGCCTTGTTCCATCTCTTTAAAGATGGCGTTGATATCTTCCAGCGGGCGCAGCGCCACTTTCGGCACCACTTTGCCTTCGGCGGCGAACTGGAAGGCTTCGGTCAGATCCTGACGCGTACCGACCAGCGAGCCAACAACCTGAATGCCATCCAGCACCAGGCGCGGAATATCGAGGCTCATCGCTTCTGGCGGCAGACCTACGGCCACCACGCGTCCACCGGCACGCACGGCATCGACGGCGGAATTAAAGGCCGCTTTCGCCACCGCGGTGACCACGGCGGCGTGGGCGCCGCCAGTTTTTTCGTGCACCACTTTCGCTGCGTCTTCGCTGCGCGAGTTGATGGTCAGATCCGCACCCATGCTGGCTGCGAGTTTCAGTTGTTCATCATTCACGTCGATGGCGATCACTTTGGCGTTAAAGACATTCTTTGCGTATTGCAGCGCCAGATTGCCCAGCCCGCCAAGGCCGTAGATAGCAATCCACTGGCCCGGTTTGATCTGCGAGACTTTCACCGCTTTGTAGGTGGTCACACCTGCGCAGGTAATGCTGCTGGCCGCGGCAGAATCGAGCCCGTCCGGTACTTTCACCGCGTAATCCGCGATCACGATGCACGCTTCCGCCATGCCGCCATCCGCCGTGTAACCGGCGTTTACCACCTCGCGACACAAGGTTTCATTACCGCTGTTACAGTATTCGCAGTGGCCGCAGCCCTGAAAAAACCACGCCACAGACGCGCGATCGCCCACTTTCAGCGAGGTCACGCCGTCAGCCACCTGGGTGACAATGCCAATGCCTTCGTGACCGAGGATCACACCGGTTTTGTCGCCGAAATCCCCATTTTTTACGTGCAAATCTGTATGGCAAACGCCACAGCACTCCATTTTCAGCAACGCTTCGCCATGTTTCAGCGGGCGTAAGGTTTTTTGGGTCACTTCTACCTGATGATCTTTTGTAACAACAGCAGCCTTCATGGTGTTTCTCCTGTTATGAGGCATGGAACTGAGATCCGGGTGTGGCGTCTGGCTTCATCCGTCATTTACGGCTTTAGAATTAATGGTTTAGACGTGACATTCAAGAGCAGGGCAACATGCTGTAATACTTTCTTCGCCTTTCCCCTGGTTTAGGTAGGGTAAATATTCAGTAACTACATTGTTAATAAGGTTATAAGCTGCGAGGGATGAATGTCATGCTATTGTCATCATCTGCCGCCAAATTGTTGCTTTCTATAACAAAAGAGAGATTAACAATGCATCTGGTGAAAAAACTATTGGCCGTCAGCGTTCTCTTATCCGCCTCGGTTCAGGCAGACAATATTCTTGAGTTTCCGCAGCCGGAAAATAACCCGGAAGAGTTCTACGCGGTAACGGAAATCCCGGCGGGCGGCATCATAAAGTATGAAACGGACGCCCAAACCGGTTTTATCGTGGCTGACCGCTTCCAGTCTATGCCGGTGGCTTACCCGGCAAACTACGGCTCGCTGACGCAGTCGCTGGCGGGGGATGGCGATCCGCTGGATGTGATTTTCTACACTCGCGCGCCGCTGGCACCGGGAACGCTGATCAAACTACGCCCGATTGGCGTGCTAAAAATGATTGATGGTGGCGAAACGGATGACAAAATTGTTGCTGTACCGGCCAGCAAAATTGACCCGACCTATGACGACATTAAAAACATCACCGATTTGCCTGCAATCGAGCAGCAACGGCTGGAGGCGTTCTTCCGCGTTTACAAGCAGTTGCCGGATGGACGTAAAAAAGTGGAGCTGAACGGTTTTAACGACGCCGCAACCGCGAAGCAGGAAATCAAACAGGCATGGGATGCCTGGAAAGCGAAAAAAACGCAGCAGTAAAACCGCCTGCACATGTTGATGGCGTTGATTGCGCTTCTGCGGGGCGTATTCACTAAAAAGTCACCGTCGACTCTGCACGAAGTCAATCTCAAGACAATAAGCCCCCGCCTGTTGCTGACTTTCTTCACCGGCGGCGAGGTTACTAAATATCCTCCGGCATAGCCGGGGGTTTTTCAGATGCCCCTGTTACCCGCCGCGCCCTGACAGGCGCATACGATCTGACATTTTCATCGAACGCTGTTAATTACGGCCCGTTTATAGACAAAAAAACAGGCGCCTTGCGGCGCCTGTTTACTGTGGTACTACAACCTCTGTTGAAGGCGTGCAATCTCCTCGCGCCACTGTGCCTGAAGCTGCGGTTTCTGGTGTTTCGCTTTACGCGCCAGGTCTTCTGCCAGTTGGGTTTCAAGCTTAATTAACCGCTCCAGAAGGGCATCAATATCCTCTGGCTCAGCCGCGGCATTAAGCGCAACTGGCGCTGCCTGCTCGTGACGGACACTTTCGCGCAGGCGTTCAAACACCGCCTCCGCATCATGCCATTCGCTCAGTTCACCGTTTTCCACCAGCCAGAAGCGATTACAGCTACTGCTGATAAGCGCTCTGTCGTGGCTGACCAGCAACACGCCGCCGCTGAACTGCTGCAGCGTTTGCGCCAACGCCTCTTTGCCTGCCATATCCAGATGGTTGGTTGGCTCATCCAGCATCAGCAGATTAAAGCGCGCCAGCGACAGGCCGACAAACAGCAGCCGTGAACGCTCGCCGCCGCTCAGTGTCGCCACGCGCTGCCCGTGACGCGCCCAGGCAAAACCGGCGCTGATGAGCGCCATTTTGCGATCCTGCGGCGTGGGGGCAAACAGCTCCAGCGCGTCAAACAGCGTGGCGTCATCCGGCAACTGATGCAGCGTCTGGTCGTAGTAACCCGCGTTCAGACGGGGATGCAGACGCAACCCGGATACGCTTTCCTGCTGGTAAGCCCGCCAGATAAGACGCAGCAGCGAGGATTTCCCGCAGCCGTTACGCCCGACAATGGCGACGCGATCGCCACTTTTCAGCCGCGCAACCGGCACCTGAAACAGCTCCGGTAACCCTGGCGCAGGCGGAACCGCCAGCTGTTCCATCTCCAGCAGACGGTCGGCCCTGAGTTCCTCGCCATGCAGCGCCAGCCGCCACTGGCTGCCCTCGGTCAGCTCGGTCTGGCTCTCTTTCAGACGCTCGACCTGGCGCTCCATCTGTTTTGCTTTGCGCGCCAGATCTTCGTTGTCGTAGACGCGCCCCCAGGTGGCCAGCCGTTTGGCGCTGGCAGTAACGCGGTCGATCTCCTTTTGCTCCGCTTTGTGACGCAGGGCATCGCTCTCATCCCGCGCTTCCAGCGCCTGACGCGCCGCGCTACAGGGGAGCGCGAAGCTGTGCAGCGTGTGGTCACGCAGGATCCAACTGCCATTGGTCACCGCATCCAGTAACGCCGCGTCGTGCGACACCATCACGAAACTGCCGGACCAGCTTTGCAGAAACTGTTCCAGCCACAGCAAGGTGGGCAGATCGAGGTGGTTACCGGGCTCGTCGAGCAGCAGCAGATCCGGTTCGCGGATCAGCGCCCGCGCCAGCAGCAAGCGGGTATGTTGCCCGCCGCTCAGCGTGGCGGCCGTTAAAGCGATTTCCTGTGGACTCAGCCCCATGCTGGCCAATAATGATTCGCCGCGCCAGCGCTGACTGTCACGCTCAAGTGCCGGAAGCTGCGCCAGCACCGCATCAAGCAGCGTCATGGATAACAGGGCATCGGGCAGATGTTGCTCAACGCGCGCCAGCAGGCACTGGTTCGCCACCGTCACATTGCCGGAAAGCGGGGAGAGTGAACCGTCCAGCACTTTTAGCAGCGTACTTTTACCGCAGCCATTGTCGCCAATAAGCCCAAGGCGATCGCCTTTTTTCAGGGTGAAGGTGAGATCGGAGAATAACGGACCAAACGCCGTTTCAACACGCAGAGATTGTGCAGATAATAATGTGCTCATTGCTTACTCAAGAGTTACAGGCACGCGTGTGCCTCGTCAAACATCGCTGACGATAACCTGGTAAGCCCAAGGGAAGGGATTGTTGTCTTCGCTCAAGCCGAAGTTATCGCAGCACGATACCGATAACGCTTGAGCTGGCGCGATCGCCAAATGCATGTGAATAGTCAAACAATTCACAATACAGCATAAGTAGCCTCCTTTTTTATATTCAGTAAGTTAATGGGTGAAAAGGAGTTTAGCGGGGAAGTGAATGTTTTACCAGCGGGAAAAAAAACCGGCGCCGCAGCGCCGGATAAGCAGGTTAGATAGACGTACGGCGGTAGCTGCGGTACTTCGGCTCCCAGAAGTTGTCGTCAATGGATTGCTTGAGCGCTTCGGCAGAGGTTTTCGCCGCCAGGCCTTGCTGTTGCGCCATTTTGCCGACGGCGAAAGCAATGGCGCGTGAGACGTGCTGAATGTCTTTCAGCTCCGGCAGCACCAGCCCTTCACCGTTGAGCAGCAGCGGGGAGTATTCCGCCAGCGTTTCGCTCGCCGCCATCAGCATGTCGTCGGTAATGCGCGACGCGCCACTGGAGATAACGCCCAGGCCAATGCCGGGGAAGATGTAGGCGTTGTTGCACTGGGCAATCGGGTAGGTTTTCTCTTTCCACTGCACCGGTGAGAACGGGCTGCCGGTTGCAACCAGCGCCATCCCATCAGTCCAGCTGATAATATCCTGCGGTGTCGCTTCAACACGGGACGTCGGGTTTGACAGCGGCATGATAATCGGTCGCGGGCAGTGTTTATGCATTTCGCGGATGATCTCTTCCGTGAACAGCCCGGTCTGTCCGGAGACGCCGATCAGAATATCCGGCCGTACGTTACGTACCACATCCAGCAGGGAGAGGGCTTCGTTCTGCGCGCCGGTGTCCCAGTTTTGCAGGTTTTCGCGTTTTTGCACCAGCTTGCTCTGGAACGGCAGCAAATTCGGCATTTCGTCTGTCAGCAGACCAAAACGGTCAACCATATAGACCTTCTGGCGGGCGTCCGCTTCGCTCAGCCCTTCACGCTGGGTCTGCGCAATGATTTGTTCGGCGATACCACAGCCGGCGGATCCCGCGCCAAGGAAGACGATTTTCTGCTGGCTGAGCTGGCTGCCCGCCGCGCGGCTCGCCGCAATCAGCGTACCGACAGTGACTGCCGCCGTGCCCTGGATGTCATCGTTAAAGCAGCAGATTTCATCGCGATAGCGGTTCAGCAGCGGCATGGCATTTTTCTGCGCGAAGTCTTCAAATTGCAGCAGCGCGTCCGGCCAGCGCTGTTTCACCGCCTGGATAAATTCATCAACAAAAGCGTAATACTCATCCCCGGTGATACGCGGGTGACGCGACCCCATATAGAGCGGATCGTTAATCAACTGCTGGTTGTTGGTGCCCACATCCAGCACCACAGGCAGGGTGTAAGCCGGGCTGATACCACCGCAGGAGGTGTAAAGCGACAGTTTGCCGATCGGAATCCCCATGCCGCCAATCCCCTGGTCTCCAAGACCAAGAATGCGTTCCCCGTCGGTCACGACGATCACTTTGATGTTGTGGTTCGGCACGTTTTGCAGGATATCGTCCATACTGGCGCGGTTCTGCCAGGAGATGAACACTCCGCGTGCGCGGCGGTAAATATCAGAAAAACGTTCACACGCCCAGCCAACAGTTGGGGTGTAGATCACCGGCATCATCTCTTCGAGATGATTTTCCACCAGCCGGTAGAAGAGGGTTTCATTGGTGTCCTGAATGTTACGCAGATAGATGTGCTTATCGATGTCGGTTTTAAAGCCCTGATACTGCAACCAGGCGCGTTCGGCTTGTTCTTCAATGGTTTCAACCACTTCTGGCAGCAGGCCAAGCAGGTTGAAGTTGCTGCGCTCTTCCATGCTGAAGGCGCTGCCTTTGTTCAGCAACGGAAATTCCAGCAACACGGGTCCAGCGTAAGGGATATATAACGATCGGTTTTTATTATGCTTTGCATTCATCTTACAGCTCCTTGATCAACTTTCTCCCGTGGGGGTGAGTCACGGACCGGTACAGCGGCGGGCGCAAGTATAAAGCATCGCTTCAGCAAATACTTCCCGATCGCAGTATTCGTTGATTGAATTTTTATCATTATCAAGGAGAAGATGAGGGCAAAAGCCACCCCGAACGGGGTGGCAGGGATGGAATCATTAGCCAGCGCGGCGATGACGCCCGGAACGGTGAGCGACCACCGTCTCTTCCTGGTTGTCTTTGGTGACAACTTTGCGGGTGTTCGACACTTTGTAATCCAGTCCCATTAGATGACGTGCCTGACGGTTCGATTTCATGCTTACTCCTTAATCCAGTTCAATGTTTCAAGGACAAGCCCGGCGACTGACCGGGCGAAATTCAATCTCATCATTGCGCGGTACAAAAAACGTACCGAATGATTATCCTCGGACATCCCGGCACAAAGTGCAATAAGAAAAGTTACCTTTAGGCTTTATCGTGATAAATAAAGCCGCCATGCAGGCAGGGTTATTCCTGTTCGCACCCAGAGTTTATGAGCAAATACAGCGAACACACTCAGTCGTAGTAGATAAGTCTTCTCTTATAGCGCGGCAATGCCATTATTTATTTGCGACGTACAGTTTAGCCACCTGCAAACACTGAAATTATGTTTCTCTTTTTGTGTGATGAAAGGTTAAAAAAACAGGGCAATCTTCAATATTGCGATGTTCGCCACTTTTATCTTCGATATTAATATGCTTTCTTAATGCCAATGGAATAATTAAAAACATTTCCGCAATGAGAAAGAGGCAATTCCATGAACAATCGAAATGGAGTGATTTTTATTTCTTTTGATGCTGTTGCATTTTCAGGCATAACTGTTGAAGCGTTCAAAACAGCACAAGGATTGGTACACAAGGGAATTAAACCTTATCTTGATCTTGGTTACGACATCAAGATAGACAAGGGAAAGTTCAATAAACCATATGAATGGGAGAATGCTATATACAAAGGCGGCTTTACGCTAGTGCGAATAAATGATATTGCCAGCATACCGGATTACAACCCTCAATTTATTGAATATTCACATAATGTATTGATTAGCCAAAAAATATCGGTTTCATCAGCGGAACGTGAAAGAATTCTCTCTGTCATTGATAAAACGGCGTGCCAACTGGCAAAGAAAATCGTGCGTCAATGGGAGCAACTCAATATCGGCACTGTTTTTGTTGAAAACGGTACGCTTCCGGAAAATATTATTTATACGAAAGCCCTATACATTGCTATCGATACATATGGAAATCGTTATGATTTAGAGCAATTCGTCACCTGGCGCGACCATGATTTAATGTGGAACAGCGAAAAAACGGTGATGAAATATGGAACCTACCCATACCCCTATGCCATCAAACCCATAAAATCTCGTTATATCACGTACGTGACGCTCAACGAGGATTTGAAAGAGAAGCTTGAAAGATGGTGCAACTATGCCGTTGAAGTTAAAGTAAAAAAGAACGCCTACAACTTTACTGACGCGCGAAGTCATAGTGATATGCGACGCAGCCTTGGTATTGGCTGTGATGATATATTGATTGCCCGAACCACGCGCCTGATCCCACAAAAACGGCTTGACCGGGATATTTACCTGGTATCACGGCTTAATCAGTTATTTCAACAACACGGTCACGATGCGCGCGTATTTCTTGTCATCGCAGGCGATCCCCATGAGGCGCCAGAGTGTTATCAGTCGCTGGTTGATTTATCCAGAAAATTACAGCTTGAACCATTCATACATTTTATTGGTTGGTTGCAACATGGTTATATGCCCCCCGGCATGAACACTTATACCATTGAAGATTTATATTACTCGTGCGATCTCGTTTCTTTCCTGACATCGTGGGATTACGACAGTTATGGCAATCCAATTGGTGAGGCGATCAGTCATCGGCGCTGTTACATTTCGACACGTTACGAATATTATGACGAAGTTTATGGGCAATATGGATTCTTTGCGCCAGTTATGGATATTTCGGCTGATAAAGATGATTTACCTGACGATGAGTTTATTCTCAGTGTTTATAAACTCATCACCAACAAACCGTTAATGTCAGAAATGGCTTATCAAAACTTTCTTATTGGTAAGAAAATACTTAGCAGCAAGAGCGTTGAGTCTTAATTAATACTCAGGGAGTGGTAAATATGCGTAACAATGTTTATGTTTCTATTGTTTTGCCAGTTTATAACGAGAGCGACAGAATTAATTCTGTGCTTATGTCGCTACTTAATCAAAGAACGCGTAATAACATGCTGACGCATGATAACTGGGAACTGATCGTGGTGGATAATAATTCCACCGATGATTCAGTCGCGCAAATAGAGGATTTTCATCGACTCAATCCGGCAATGGATATTCATATCATCAAGGAAACTACGCAGGGTGTCTCCTCCGCGCGAAAATGCGGAATGGACTACGCATCGCTGCGTGCAAAAGCCCGGGATAAGCGCCTTGGCGTCGACCGAAAGCACTATATCGTTTCGGCCGATGCGGACTGTACCGTGGACAGCTGGTGGCTGCACACGCTGATTGAAAAAATGGTCGAAGAAGCGGGGGATTTAGGCACCTGTAATTACTATTACAACGAAAACGACTTCCGGCATCGCCCGAATCTGTTTGCGGAGATCCAGAAAACGCTGCGCTGCCGCGATGTCTCATTTTCGCTGTTTGGTGGCTTCCCGGATGGCAAGGGTTTTGCCGTGGAACGCACGATGTACGATAAGGTTGGCGGCATTGAAATCTTTTACCAGCTCAGTAACGGCCGGTTTGTCGAGCATCTTTCCGATGACTGGGATTTCGGTATTCGCGTGATCGCCGCTGGCGGGAAACCTGTCTACGCGCGCGATTCTCACGTTGAAATCAACAGCCGCCGCGTAGACACCATTCTGCAGGAAGTGATAACCGGTGTCGCTTATGGGCACGATGGCATCATCATCATGAAAGATGTCCGCCCGGAAGGGGGACAGCAAACCACACTTCGCGACACGACACCGGCGCAATCATTGCAGGCCTGGCACTACTCCATCAAAGATTACGTGCCGAAAAACATTGTGCTGCCGGTGCTGCTCAACCCGAATCTGCTGTTGGACAGCGACGCTGTGCGAGACTTCTTCGGTCCGGTGGTGGCCGATCGTCTGTTCCGGCGCATTGAGGCCATTAAACACGAAACGCGGATTATCGATTTCACCCCCATCCACGCCTATAAAACGCCCGCTTACCGGCTCTATTTCGAGTTTCGCGACGAGATTTTCAGCGCCATGCGCCGCGCAATGGGCGAAGACATTGGTTTTCCACCGCCGCTGCCAGCCTGTTTTGACGAAGTTAAAGAGAGCGATTTCCAGCGTTTCGTCTGGTATTTCTGTGAGGATCGCGAATCCGGCATGGCGCATAACTACTTTGCCAACGGAGGCGTATTCTGATGGACAGTGCACTTCTGGATTCGTTAAACGATCTCGACCCTGACTACCCGGTGCCTCGCGTGTACGATTTCCTGGCGGCGCCAGAAAACCGCACTTTACTGGAGTATGTCTACCGGGATCCTTTTGGCTGCCACGTGTTTCCGGGCGACATCACGGCGTATTCGCAGGATGCCTTTTTCCGCGACATGGAACACGACATCAAGCAGGCGGCACAGATCCATCTCTGGGCATCGATTCCAACGTGCCGCTACCGCTGCCATTTCTGCCAGTTCCCGACCATTATCATTAACCCGCAGAGCGCGCCCTCGCGCGCCGTTTTTCAGCGGATCGTGGATCAGAACATTCAGGAGGCAACGTTGTGGCTGCAAAATGTGCCCGCGCTTGCCGACGCTGAAGTGGGCGAATTTAACGTTTTCGGCGGCACGCCGTCGTTGCTGCCGGAAGCGGAACTTCGGCGTCTGATTGCGTTTTACCGGCAACACTTCAATTTTTCTGCCGCCACGCTGCGCTTTGAAGGGGAACCGGCAACGCTGACAAAAGCCTATCTGCAGCTGCTCAAAACACTCGGTTTCAGCAAAATCAGTTTTGGCGTCCAGTCGTTCAATAACCAGCTTATCGAGGCCTGCGGGCGTAAACACAGCGCGGAAACCTGCGAACAGACGATTGCGAACGCGCGCGACGTTGGTTTCGACTGGATAAGTATGGATCTGATCTACGGCCTGCCCGGGCAACGCGTCGATGACGTGAAACTGGATATGGAGAAGTGCCGCGAACTGGCGCTTTCCCATGTCGTCTGCACAAAGCTGCATCTGGCGGAATTTATGAAGCAGCGCACTGGTGTATCGGGGCAGCGCCAGAGCTTATGGCAGAAAAAAGGGGCGACCCGCGTTTTTCCGGGGCTGGGCAAGCAGTATCAGATGCGTGAGCTAATCGAACACTACTTCGCCGACGATTACATTGAGCATCCCACCATGTATTTCCATCGGCGCACACAGCCAGCGGAGAAGTGGAAAGGACTGATCACTGATCTTGATAAACAGTATCCGGAAGTGGCGATTGGCCTTGGCGGCAGTTCGAAATGCACGCAGTCGGAGGCTATCAACATCACCGATTACAAATGTTACTCCCAGGCGCTGGAAGAAGGGCGCTTACCCGTTGAGTCGCAGCGGGGTTTTTCACCGCTCCAGCGCGAAGTGAATGCCTTCAAAATGGCGCTCTCCACCCTGCGTCCGGTCAGCGATCGCGAATTCCGCCAGCGCTTCGATGGTCGCAGTTTTTTCAATAACCCGGTTATTCAGCGCGCGTTAACGAGGTTAACGCAAAAAGCACTCATCACCGTGACTGGCGACAACGTCACGCTCACGCCAAATGGCGTCACGCTGGTGGAAGCGATCATTAATACCCAGTTCAACATGGAGGTCGGGCATGAAACAGACTGAGGCATCAACACCGGTTTTTAGCCTTTATTACATCGCCATTGACACCGAAGCCGGGGTCACTAATGAGCAATTTGAGCAGTTTGTTCGCGAGAAAGGGTGCCAGATCCCCTGTTACCCCGGCTGGCGCTGGACGCTACTGCGCGGTCTGCGGGGAGAGCGAGCAGGGCAATTTCTGATGCTGTATGAGATCGAAAACGCCGGCATACGCGATCGTTACCAGCGCGCGGACGGCAATCTCACCGCGCTGGCGCGCAAGTTCTGGCGCGATCGCCCGCATGCGCAGCAATTACTGCGCGAATGGCAGCAACTGGGAACATTCAGTGCGCTACCGACGATCTACACCGATTATCGGTTGCTGGCGGAGAACAAAAAAAGCACCGTGCAGGATGGCCCTCGCTATCGCGAACGGCCGGGAGAGGAACCTGAAGCCCGGGTCATAGGCATTCATAACCTGGCGCTGCGCCCGGATGTCAAGGCCGTGACCTTCGAGACTTTTATCGCTGAAAATTACCAACGCATTGAAGATTACCCGGACTGGAAATTCCGCTTGCTGAAAGGTGAGCGCGGCAACCGGCTGGATCAATATGTGGTGATGATGGAGATAGCGAGCCTTGCGGCACTCGATGTTTTCTATCCTGAACCGGATATCGCCACCGATCAGGCAGCGATTTTCGTCAGCGCGCATCGGGACACCAAACAGATGTATGAGGAGTGGAAACAGCTCGCGTCTTTCTCAGGTTCACCGCAAATCTACACCGATTATCTGGCCGTGGCTGAAAGCCAGTGCTGCGGGGATGACAAAGGAGTGTAGCCCATGACAAATCCCCACCCGGCACCCAATACGCGGGCCCAGCATGCGACGCGGGCGATCTTTTTTATCG
Organism: Kosakonia pseudosacchari; assembly: GCF_015167415.1. Classification (NCBI taxonomy): domain Bacteria; kingdom Pseudomonadati; phylum Pseudomonadota; class Gammaproteobacteria; order Enterobacterales; family Enterobacteriaceae; genus Kosakonia; species Kosakonia pseudosacchari. The sequence goes on along the minus strand of NZ_CP063425.1, from coordinate 2,397,074 downwards.
CCGGGCTGGCCGTTTCCGCGTGGGCACCGCTGATCCCGCTGGTGAAAGCCGCGCTGCACGTTGATGAGGGCGCACTGGGTTTGCTGCTGTTTTGTATTGCCGCAGGGTCAATGCTGGTGATGCCGTTCAGCGGCAGCGTAATCAGCCGGTTTGGCTGGCGGGCCGTGATCCTCTGCTGCGCCCTGGTGTTGTGTCTCGATCTGCCCTTTATGTTGTTTATTGATTCCCCCGTCGTGATGGGCGGGGTTCTGCTCATTTTCGGTGCGGCAAATGGCCTGCTCGATGTGTCGATGAACAGCCAGGCGGTGGTGGTTGAGCGTGAATCCGGGCAACCAAGAATGGCCGGGTTTCATAGCTTTTATAGCCTGGGTTGCATCACGGGGGCGGGAAGCGTCAGCCTGTTGTTGTCGGCAAGCGTTGCGCCGCGACACGCCATTTTACTGATTGCGCTGCTGATTCTGGCTATCGCGCTGGCCGCATCCAGCCATTTATTAGCCAGACGCCCGCCGCAAACCGGCGCGAAAGGAAGCCTGCTGCGAACGCTGGCGCATCCGCAGGTGCTTTTCATCGCCATCGTCTGTTTTTTTATCTTTCTGATCGAAGGCGCAATGCTGGACTGGTCCGCCGTTTTTCTGCACAGCGAACGGCAGATGCCCGCGCAGCAGGCGGGTCTGGGTTTTACGCTCTATTCCATTGCCGTCGCGCTGGGGCGGGTCTACGGCGATCGCTTTATCAACTCATATGGCAACGTGCGCGTGCTGATCTTCGGCGGGGTATGTGCCGCAGCGGGGCTGCTGGTGATGGTTTCACTGCATAGCGCCATGCTGTCTCTTAGCGGGTTTGTGCTGGCTGGCGCGGGGCTGGCGAACATTGTGCCGGTGCTCTTCTCTGGCGCGGGGAATCAGCCCGGCGTGCCGTCGCACTTCGCGCTTCCCGCCGTCACCTTATTCGGCTATGCGGGGCTGTTGAGCGGTCCGGCGCTGATTGGTGTCATGGCGCAACACTACAGCCTGAGCGCGGTTTTCAGCCCCGGCATTGTGCTTCTGCTGCTGGTTAGCCTGCTGGCGCGCAAAATCATCCATTAATTCACGGTCGTGTCCGTGGTACGAAGAAAGGAGTCTTTATGAATAGCCCATCTCATGCCGTTTTTAGCGTGCATTACATTGGCCTTAACCTGAAAAAAGGGGTAACAGCGAGCGATTTTGAGCAATTCGCCCGCGAGCGCGGTGTGCGGCTCCCGGCCTACCCGGGCTGGCGCTGGACGTTGCTCAAAGGTTTGCGCGGCGAGCGAGAAAACGAATATCTGATGCTGTACGAAGCGCCGGATGCGCAGCAGTACGCCCGCTATGTGACAACCAGTGGCGAACAGACCGCCGAAGCACAGCGTTTCTGGCAGCAACACCCGCAGGCACAGGCGCTGATTGCGGAATGGAAAACCTTCGCGACGTTCGCCGAACTGCCGACCATTTTCACAACCTATTCACTGGTAGCGGAAAATACACATAGCTCATTGCCGGAAGGGCCGAATTACCAGGCCAACGCCGGGCAGGAAACGGTGTCGCGCGTTGTCGGCTTCCACAACCTCGCGTTGCGCGCGGGCGTATTACCGCAGACCTTCGAAAAATTCATTACGGACAATATTCACCGCGTTGAGGATTACCCCGGCTGGAAATTCCACATGCTGAAAGGTGAGGGCGGTAATCGTCTCGATCAGTATGCGGTGATGCTGGAAATCGAAAGTCTGGCGTCGCTGAACGCCTTTCATCCAGGACTGGATGTCTCCACGGAAAAATCACTGGCCTTTGTCGCCGCACATCAGGACACGGAACGGATGTATGACGAGTGGCGCACGCTCGCGTCGTTTTCCGGTGCGCCGCAGCTCTATACGGACTATCTGGCGATAGCCGGAAACGCCGGTTAACCTCACTTACTCCTGTCGGGCGGTGGTGGTCAGCAGATGGCTGAGATCACCGCCCAGACGGGTGTTTTGCAGCGGGCGCAGGTGCGCTATACGCTGGCGCAGCGCATCATCACACGAATAAAGCTGGCACCAGCCTTCAAGCCAGGCCAGATTAGTCGGGTGTTGTAAAAACGACACATCCTGCGTAACGCCCGTTTTTTGCGCAAACGGCTGCGCATCGGTGAACCCATCAATCACCTGGTCACCCAGACGCCGCAGCGCGTCGTGATTTTCTGCCTTTGGATCCACACCGTTCGCACGGGCAAACAGCGCAATCATCACCAGCGGCTGGATAGCGTAATTGTGATAAGAGAACGCCCGCTGACGACGGCGCAGCTCGTTGGGTAAAAAACCGTCTTGATCAATTTGCTGCATCGCCGTGCGGTAAATATCCAGCGCGTCGGTAAAGAGATCGCGCCGCTGTGTGACGACCGCCGTAGCCATAATCGCCCAGGCCGCCCAGTAGCTGTGGTTATTGACTTTACTGCGCGGTAAATCATGCCATTCGCTAACGGTTAAATCGCCAAGTGTACTGAGCCAGCGCTCAATATTTTCCTGCTCGGCCGGATACGCGCGCAGCGGATGCTGAGGTGAATCTTGCAGCTGCAGCCAGGCCGAAGAGAAGGTGGCCAGCGCCCATTTACGCATTGATCTGCCGGTATGGTTCTTCGCATCGCCGGTTAATGCGCCCGCGCTGGCCCAGCCCGCCAGTGCGTTAACCACACAGGTGACATTCGACGGGTTTCCACTTTGCGCCCAGGCGGTAACCTGGCGGCTGACAAAGCGTTCCATATCGGTGATCGGTTTGGTTTGCTGGCGAAAAGTGGCGTCGGCTTCAGGGTTGAGTGTGGCGCGCGCGCTGTCGGAGCCTGCATATTTACTTTGAAAATCCAGCACGCCAGTAAACGGGGCCGGTGCTGCGGGGCAGTTCACCGCTTTTGCTGCGCGGTGTTCCGGCGGTTGCATAAACCCGGCGGGAGGAGAAAGGCGTTCGGCGCCATGGGCGGCTGCCGAAAGGATGAAGATCAGTGCTGCTCTGAGAAACACCATGCTATGTCCTGTTTTCCGCGACCGGGGAGCAGCACTATAGCATGGTGTGCCGGGCTATCAGCTACCGCCGAAAACATGCACCGCGCGATGCAGACGGGCGGCGCGTTCAGAGAGATCTTCCGCCGCGCTGGTAACATGCTCAACCATGCCGGTGTTGTTGTGCGTCATGGTGCCAATACGCGAAACGGACTGGTTAATCAGCTCAAGCGCCTGCGTCTGTTCGTGAGTAGCGATACCGATCTCTTTGATCATCGCCGACATATTGATCACGCTGTCGATCATCGCCGTCAGGTGCGTTTCGGTGTTCTCGACCATCTCAACACCGCTTTTCACGTTAGCCACGTTATGCTCGATAAGGGTCTGAATTTCACGCGCGGCCGATGCGGAGTGTTGCGCAAGATTACGCACTTCCGCGGCAACCACGGCAAACCCGCGCCCGGATTCACCGGCTCGCGCCGCTTCCACCGCCGCATTCAGCGCCAGAATATTGGTCTGGAAAGCGATACTGTCAATAACGCCAATGATGTCGACGATTTTATTATTGTCCGCCGAAACAGACTGCATCATGGCAATGGTCTTTTTCATGACATCGCCGCTTTCCATCGCGCTGGCGCTGGTCTCATCCGCACGCGTCATCGCTTCTGTTGCGGTTTCCGCCGTTTGCCTCACCGCGCTGGCGATCTCTTCAACTGCCGCCGCTGTCTGGTGCAGATCGCCGGAGGTCTCTTCCGTACGTTGACGCAGAGAGTCGCCCTCGCTGGAGATACGCCCGCTAATGACGCGAATGCCCTTAATTTGCGCGGAAACATCGCCAACCAGCGAATTAAGGTTCAACCCGGACTGATTTACCAGCCGCATCAGCAAACCGATTTCATCCACGCGGTTAAAATGACGAAAGTCGGCTTTTCGCCCGGAGACCACTTTTTGCATTTGTGACAATACTATTTTCAGTGGGCGAGATATTTGGTTCTGCAAAAAAGCGGAAAGTAATCCTAATGCAATAACCGTTACACCGGCTTTTTCAGCAGCATTAAAGGGCAGGAATTGCAATACCACTAAGAGGGCAGCAGTAATAATGGCCCCGATATTAATCCGTTTTGAAACACTAATCCGCTGAAAAATGGACAGGAAAGAAAATAACCCACGACGAACCACTAAACCTTTATAAAAACGGAAACCACGAAGTTTGTTTTCATTCACGCGATCATAAAGCGCGGCGCTGGCGTCAATTTCCGCGCGTTGTGGAATATTCCGCACCGAGATATAACCCGTCAATTCTCCTTGCTGATAAACAGGCGTTACGTTAGCGCGCACCCAGTAATGATCGCCGTTCTGTCGGCGGTTTTTCACCATTCCGGTCCAGCTATCACCTTGCTGGATGGTAAACCACATATCAGCAAAAGCGGCAGGTGGCATATCCGGGTGGCGAATAATATTGTGCGCTTCGCCCATCAACTGATCTTCACTAAATCCGCTGGCCTCAATAAATGCCGTATTAGCATAAGTAATATGGCTGTGCGTATTTGTGGTCGACAACAACGTCGCGCCATCGTTAAGCAAATACTCTTTCTGTGTAACAGGAGTGTTACGCTTCATGAAAAACCCCGTAATGTACCGCGTTCAATAAATTGCTGACGCGGTAATCGGCTTTTTTATATTTTACCGGCCAGTGAGTTTTTGTTATTACCTGTGCATTTTCCACAAAGTTATCGGCAACGGAAAGTAGCTGCGTTAAATATTTTTTTAGTCATACTTACGACTCAATTGATAAATATTGTTATGATTTTGCGAAAGAAAAATGACGACAAAAAAACAAACCAGCAATAAGTACATTCTTAAGTCAAATTAATAGCCGGTGATGCAACAAAGGCGAATAAATAGACGATCAAAAATAGAAACATTAACATCGCAGGCTAACATTTTTTACTTTTAGATAAAGTCGCAGGTATAAGAAAAGGACAATACCATTATTTAATTTATGGTTTTTATTGATGCGGCAGAATATTCATTGCGGTGGTAATGCGGCGGAAACCCGCCGCATGATGACTAATGGCTGAGGATCTGATCGAGGAACTGGCGGGTACGCGGATGCGCAGGCTGGGTGAAAAACGTTTCCGGCGGCGCGGATTCCACAATGCGCCCGTCGGCCATCAAAATCACATTATCCGCTACGGTACGGGCAAAGCCCATTTCATGCGTGACCACAATCATCGTCATGCCGCTGTCCGCCAGATCCAGCATCACATCCAGCACCTCTTTGATCATTTCCGGGTCCAGCGCCGAGGTGGGCTCGTCAAACAGCATGATCTCCGGTTGCATACAGAGTGCGCGGGCAATCGCCACGCGCTGCTGCTGACCGCCGGAGAGTTGCAACGGGAATTTATGCGCCTGGTTGGCGATCTGCACTTTTTCCAGATAGTGCATCGCCAGCTCCGTTGCCTGCGGGCGGCTCATCTTGCGCACCAGCGTGGGGCCGATAATCAGGTTATCCAGCACGCTTAAATGCGGGAACAGATTAAACTGCTGAAACAACATCCCGATACTCAAACGAATGCGGCTAATGTTGCGCACATTGTCATTCATTTCGATACCGTTCACCAGAATCTGGCCTTTCTGGTGCTCTTCCAGCCGGTTAATGCAGCGAATAAGCGTCGATTTGCCGGAGCCGGATGGCCCGCAAATCACCACGCGTTCACCTTTTTTTACGCTTAGCGAGACATCATCCAGCACCTGGAATTTCCCGTACCATTTGCTGACGGAGGTCATTTGAATGATCGCATCGTGCGGGGGCGTTGTAGTTTGCATCAGGAAACTCCTTCAGGGTTGCGGCGTTCGTCGATACGTCCTTCGACCCACACCGCGTAACGGGAAAGCGAAAAGCCAAACAGTAAATAGAGACCGGCGATAAAGACATAGGTTTCAATGTAGTAACGACGCCAGACCGGGTCCTGCATCACGGCGGTGGTGGCGGTCAGCACATCGAACAGGCCGATAATGATCACGAAGGATGAGTTCTTCATCGCCGCAATAATATGGTTGGTGACCGCCGGCAGGCAGATGCGCAGCGCCTGCGGCAGCACAATTTTGGTGGTGGTGTGCCAGTAGCCCAGATTCAGCACCGCTGCCGCTTCATACTGGCCTCGCGGCACAGCCTGCAAACCGCCACGGATCACTTCAGCCTGGTAGCAGGCAAAGAACAGGGCGATACCAATAATGACCCGCAGCAGCTTATTCACTTCCATCCCGGCCGGTAAAAACAGCGGAAAGACATTCACGGCGACAAATAAAATCGTGATCAACGGGACGCCGCGTAACCCTTCAATAAACACCACCGACAAACCGCGCAAAAAGGGCAGCGGGGAGCGGCGGCCCAGCGCCAGCACTACTGATACCGGCATGCCAATAATCACCGTCCCGGAAAAAAGCAGCAGCGTCAGCGGCAGACCGCCCCAGTCCGCAGAAGAGACAGCCGGCAGGCCGAACACGCCGCCGCTCATCAGTACCGACATCACGGCGAGTGAAATGATCCACAGCGGCCACAGCAGACGCGAGTGCCAGCACATCGGCGACAATGAAAGCCCGACGGTGACAAACCACACCAGCACCGCCAGGGCGGCCCGCCACTGCTCATCATAGGGATAGAGCCCGAACAGGATCGGGCGATATTTCTCACCGATCACCGCCCAGCAAGCACCTGCCGCCGCCCGGCACTGCTCAGCCGTCCCGTTAAAGCCGACCGCATCCAGTACGCCCCAGCGCAGCAGTGTTGATCCCACCAGCGCCAGCACAGTTAACAACAGCAGCGTCAACACGCTTTGCGCAATACTGCTGAACAAGTGACGGCGCAGCCAGAAAACCACAGAGTTTTGCATAACGGTTCCTTAGCGCTCTTTAATGGCGACGTAGCGGTTAAAGAGGTTCATCAACAGCGACGTGGTGCCGCTAATGACCAGATAGACCACCATCATAATGGCGATAGCTTCCAGCGCCTGGCCGGTCTGGCTCATCATGGTGTTGCTGATATTCGCCAGTTCCGGGTAACCAATCACCACGGCTATCGAACTGTTTTTCGCCAGGCTCACATACTTGCTCGCCAGCGGCGGCACCATCACCCGCATCGCCTGCGGAATAACGACGTGACGCATGACATGCCACGATGAAAACGACAGCGCGCGCGCCGCTTCAAGCTGCCCTTTTGGCACGGACTGGATCCCCGCGCGAACAATTTCGGCGATATAGGCAGACGAGTAGAGTGAGATCCCCAGCAGCAAGGCGGTAAATTCCGGGCTGATGGTAAACCCGCCGCGAAAGTTAAACCCGCGCAGTTCCGGGGTGTTCAGCGCATGCGGCGCACCGGATAACCCCCACACCAGCAGCGGCAGGGCGATAATCAACGCGAGGTGAATGCGTGCTGTTGGCAGCACTTTGCTGCGCCGCTCGCGCCAGTAACGCGCAAGCAGCGAAACCAGCAGGCTTAACACGCAGCCAGCCAGCAGCGCCAGCAATGTCCACTGCCAGCCACTGTGCGCCGCCGGTACGCTGAAGGTTAAGCCCCGGTTGGTAAGAAAACCGCCCGGCAGTTCTATCGCCTGACGCGGCGCGGGCAGGTTGCGGATCACCATCGACCAGAAGATCACATGCAGGATCACCGGGACATTACGCAGCAGCTCCACGTAAGTGACGCACACTTTCATCAATAACCAGTTTCTGGACACCCGGCCAATGCCGACCAAAAAACCGAGCAGTGTCGCCAGCACAATGCCGCAAAGTGTCACATAGAGGGTATTGAGAAACCCAACCACCAGCGCGCGGGTGTAGGTGTCGTTCGCGGTGTAGGGAATTAATGTTTCCCCAATGGCGAACTGCGCAGGCTGGTGCAGAAAACCGAAACCAGTCGAAATGCGTTGCGCATGCAGGTTTTCTACGACGTTGCTGTAGAGCCAGTAGCTAAAACCCACCAGTAGCGCCGCCAGCAGCAACTGGTAGCAGGCGCTGCGCACGGACTTACTGCCAAAAAAGGTGAAAAGGCGAAACGCGGTGGCTTCACGCGTCGCTTCCGACGCCAGAACACCGGAGTTGTCAGACTGTTTCATCATTAAAATTACGACTATGGCAGGAGTGGAGAAGGGCCGCCCCGCAAGACGGAGGCGGCCCGGCGATTAACGGATCGGCAGACCGTAAAGCAGGCCACCTTTGTTCCACTGATTATTCAAATCACGATCCAGCGGTTCAGCGCTTTTCGGGCCAAAGTGGCGGTTGTAAATATCGCCATAGTTGCCCACCTGTTTAACAATGTTGTACACCCACTTGTCATCCAGCCCCAGTTTCTGACCGAAGCCGCCGGTAACACCCAGCAGACCCTGGACATCCGGATCGGTGGACTTCAGTTTTTCATCGACATTGCTCTGGTTAACATCCATCTCTTCGGCATCGAAGGTGGCGTAAACCACCCATTTCACAATGTCATACCACTGGTTGTCGCCTTTGCGCACCGCCATCGCCAGTGGCTCTTTGGAGTACATACCCGGCAGGATCACATGATCCTGCGGTTTGTCGGTATCAAATGCCAGGATGCCAGGCAGCGCCACTTTGTCGCGGGCGATAACATCACAGCGACCCGCGAGGTAGGCAGCGACATACTCTTTGTTGTTTTCAATAACCACGGGCGTGTAGTGAATGTTGCGCGAGCCAAAAATCTGCGCGACGTTACGTTCGGTGCTGCTTGGCGTGACACAAACGGTTGCGCCGTCGAGATCTTCAAGTTTTTTCACGCCGCTGTTGGCGCGCACCATAAAGCCGGTGCCGGTGTAGAAGTTAGGCGGCGCAAAACTGATGCCGAGGGACACGTCGTTGGTGAGTGTCGCGGTGGTATTGCGTGACAGCACATCCACTTCGCCGGACTGCAGCGCCATAAAGCGTTGTGCGGTAGAGAGGGGTGTGAAGCGCACTTTCGACGCGTCGCCCAGCACCGCAGTTGCCAGCGCACGGCAGAAATCCACATCAAGACCTTCCCACTGGCCTTTGCTGTTTATCGCGGCAAAACCGTGACGGGCAGGATGAACGCCGCACACCAGTTCGCCACGCGCTTTGATTTTTTTCACGGTATCGCCATTAACCGCAGGCGCATTTTCCGCCTGGGCAGGCGCCAGGAAGCTGCCGAGCGCCAGCAGCAAGGCTGAGGCCGCAAGGTGAGATTTTTTGAGCATGACCGATCCTTTTTAAAAGTTGCTATCCGATTAATTAACTGTATTTATTACCGATTTCACTAACAGTTCCGTTTGTATACATATGTTCCTCATCCATGACCTCTTTAGCAAAGAACGAATTCAGTAAAGCATATCCAGAAACCGACGAAGCAATTATTGCAGCCATCCCCGCACACCCTGCCACAGCAACTGCGCGCTGAGCAGGATCATGGTAATGCGAAACAGTATACGGAACAGCCGCTCCGGTACATTATCCAGCACCCGCGTTCCCAGCCAGGTGCCCAGCGCGCCGCTGATAATCATGGCCGCCAGCACCGGTAACCAGCTGGCCCAGGCAAAGCCCATCAGCCCGAAGGCGAGGATCTTTAACCCGTGTTGCAACACCATACAGGTTGCATGCGTGGCAATCAGCGGCTGACGTTTTAGCCCCTGCGAACTGATAAGCCCGGCGACCATCGGCCCGGTTGCGCCAACAATCATCGTCCCAAGACTACTCACGGCGCCACCAATAATAAACAACGGTCGGCTCAGCGGCTTCTGTTCCCCGCGTTTACGCAGCACCGACCAGAGAATAAACAACCCCAGCGCGATGCGGGCGATACTGTCCGGGATCACCGCCGCAACCGGTGCGCCAACGGCGATGCCAACGGCGCTGCCCAGTAAAAACCACAGCACCAGCGGCCAAACAACATGGACACGCTGTATCAGCGTCCGGCTAAAGTTGGAACCAAGCTGCACCATGCCGTGTACCGGCATCAGGCTGCTCACCGGCATCCCCAGCCCCATGATCGCCAGCAGCGCCGTGCCGCCGCCGAGGCCCATGGCGGCCGTCAGCGCCGAGGTCAAAAAACTGCAAAAAACCATCACCCCGGCAAATAACGGGGAGATCTCCGGCGGAATCAACGTCAGTGTCATACTCACATCCGTTTAACGAAAATCATCCTGCAGCAGGCGATGATACAGCGCCTGAGCCTCTGCCGCTGGCAGCACGCGGCGGGCGCAATCGAGAAATTTCTGTTCGATCAAATTGTCCGGCAGCGGGATTGCCGGGCTGGAACCCCGCGCCCCGGCGACCCGCAGGGTAAACTGCCGCCCGTCGACGGTGGTCAGCGTGACGAAGGCGCTGTGTGTAATCTCTTCGTCATGACGCTCCAGCGTCACTTTCCGCATTAACGTCTGTGTCGCCGGGTCCTGAAAACGCGCGTCGTCGATAAAATCATCCAGCGTCAGGGTGCCGGTGACAAACGCACGCGCCACGCAATAATGCAGGCTGAATTTACCCGCCAGCGGATTTTCCGGCTGCGGAATGTTGATATGCGGGAAGCGGATCGGGTGAACTTTCACCTCGATATGTTCAATCTCATGCGGCTGCAACCCGGTTTCCTCACGCAGCGCCAGCACACCATCCAGCGGCGACAAAATAGCGTAACAGCATGGGAAGTATTTGTAATTGTTACTCTTCACGGTATCGAGAATAAACGGCGTCGCATCCCAGTTTTCGGTTAACGGTAGCGGGTCGACATTCGCCTGACCGTTATAGACATGGAAATAACCCTGATGATGCTCAAACGCGGTGGGGCCTGCGCTGAAATCCGCTTTTGCCAGTTTGCAGGCCATCACTGCGCTACGCGCCGCCTGGCCGACCGCCAGTGCTTTGGTTTCTGTGCCGAAATTCGATTTAATACCGCTGGCGAGTGAAGCGGTCATCGCCAGCGCCGTTGCGGTTTGTTCTTCATTAAGATTGAGTGCCACCGCGCAGGCCGCCACACCGGCGAACACGCCGACCGTGGTGGTCGGATGCCAGCCATGGCGATACTGAAACGGGCTTACTGCTTTACCCATGCGCACGGCGGTTTCATAGCCGGTAATGTAAGCGCGCAGCACCGCGTCACCATTGATGTCCAGCTCATCCGCCAGCGCCAGCAGCGCGGGCAACACGGCGACAGAAATATGGCCGTGCAGCCAGGAGTTGGAATCATCAAAATCAAGCAGGTGCGAAGAGACGCCATTTAACAGGGCGGCATCCAGCGCGTTCAGCTTCAGGTCGGTGCCGAATACGCGGCTGTTGCCGGTCGCGGCAGAAGGGACAATCACCGCACGCAGTTTGTGCGCACCATCCTGCACACCGCCGGCCAGCGTCACGCCTAACGTATCAATTATCGCGGTACGCGCCTGGGCGTATGCGGCCTGCGGGAAAGCCTGCCGGGAGAACGCCAGTAAATTACCGGCAAGTTGTCGGGCAATGGTCATGAACAGATTTCCTGTACAAAAAAAGAATTAGTGGTCGCCGGCAAGTAATCCGGTGATGCGCGCCAGTGAACCCGGGCGCTCAAAGTGCAGGGCGGCGTCATATAATTGTGCGCTTCGCGCCGCGCCGAGGACGGGAACGGTGAGGGCGTCAAATTTCGCGCGCAACTCGTCATCGCTCAGAGGATTTTGCGCGTGGCCGCGATAGACATCCGTATGCGCATGCAACACGCTGCCATCATCCAGCCAGACATCAATAAAGGCGGAACTGGCAGACTGCCCGTCAACCGCTTCCACATCCAGCAGCGGCAGCAGCGCGCGTGGGCGCGGATCGTCAACCGTCGCCTGCGTGAAATCGGTATCTGTCAGAGCGTAGCCGCTTAATGCAAGGGCGATACAGTGAGGAATGCTGAATTTACTCTCCAGCGGCGTACGCGGATGCATAATTCCGGCGTTAACCATGCCCATCGGATGCACTTTTGCCGAAATTCGGGTGATAGTGCGCCCCTGCAATTGTGGATAAAGTTTACGTGCGGTTTCAATGGAAGCGTGCGTACCGCGGCAACTGGCATACAGCTTGTAGCCGTTGGTGAGCAGTTCCCAGCTCTCGCCGAAATCAAGGGGGGGAATTTCCGCGCTGCCGTCCTGGATAAAGATTTTTACCCAGCCGTCAGCTTCATAAAAATGGTGGGCACCGACAAAATTTTCCGCTGCCAGCTCGGCCGCCAGAATTCCGTCCAGTGCCGCTTTCCCGGCGTGGAACGGTTTGCCGTGGGTGCCGGAAGATTTCTGCAAACCGCCCATCATGGTTGCCGCCGCGCCTAACGCGTTGCGAACTTGTTCTTCGGAAAGCTGCAAAATCGCCGCCGCAACGGCCGCCGCGCCGGCGCGACCGACAACAGAAGTAGGGTGAAAACCACGGCGTTGCAGGTTACGTCCAACGCCCGGCACCCAGCCGCCGCCCAGTTTCGCCATCACTTCGAAACCGGTGATGAAGGCCCGCAGGATCTGTTCCTCATCAACCGGATGCGCCTGCGCCATTGCCAGCGCCGTTGACCAGCACGGGCCGCCGGGGTGGCCTGCGCCTGCGGGATGGGTATCGTCGTAATCTGCCGCGTGCGCCATAGTGGCGTTAACTAATGCGGCAAGTGCAGGGGTGGTGGTCGTAGAAAGGAAAATTTGCGCCTCACCGCCGGCGTTCCATTTTTTCGCCACCTGACGAACCGCGTTAACGGCATCGTCATTAACGGCACCGAGCGCCACGCCGAGAAAATCAATTAATGCGCGTTTGGCCTCGTGCCGCACGGCAGGCGGCACAACGAGTTGATTAGCATGGCTGATGAAATGGCTTAGCTGTTCTCCACGGGTTAATGCAGTTTCTGCTTTCGTTGTCATGGTAAAACACAGTTTCCCTGGTGTTGACTTGCAAATACGGTGTTGGCTTACAAAATAAAAAGCAAATATTCGTTTTGTGTATAGTTGAATTCATTTGTATACAATGAATTTAAAATAAACATAGCAGCGATTTCGTAAACGTCAAAAGATGTTTTTTAAATATGCAAAGAATAAAAAATGCAAAAGCGTCCCCGTTACTGTGGCAAGATGAGCGACGGCAGGGTGCAGACTTTGCAAAGCCATCATCAGTACATACGAAAGGAGCTAAAACGTGAAATCGACGGGTCGCGATGCGGGCTTAACGCCTTTTGAAATTCTTATTTCCGCCATTGAAGCGGGAGAGTTGCAGCCGGGAGAGCGTTTACAGGAGACGCGGCTGGCAGAGCAGTTTGGCCTTAGCCGAACGCCGATACGTGAAGCGCTTCACCGCCTGGAAACGCTCGGGCTTGCCGAACCGGGGCCGCAACGCGGGCTGATCATCGCCCATATCAGTTACGAGCGTCTGCGTCAGTTGTTCGATGTGCGCGAGGGGCTTGAGCGACTGGCGATGGCACTGGCAGTGAATGCCGCCTCTGACGCCGAGATCGCCCTGCTACAGGAGATGGTTCACGCCGAAGCCTCACTTACCGACAGTAAAGCACTTCACGACCACAACCGCATGTTCCACCGCCAAATCTATCGCGCCACACATAATCCCTATCTCAATGAAATGCTGGATAATTTACGCATCCATTTGTCGTTATTGCGCAGCACCACCTATGAACTGAAAGAGCGTACCGAAGAGTCCAAACGCGAACACCAGGCTATTGTTGACGCGCTGGCGCGACGTGACAGTGCCGCAGCGCAGGAGATCGCCTGTGAGCATATTCGCCATGGCTATCGCGCACGTCTGACAATTTTAAGCCAACGAGAACGCTAACAGATTGCCCTTTATTTGACGGACGGAAATTCTCAACCGCTGATAGACTCCGGAATGGCGTAATTTTATTCGGGCTTTCTGTGGGCATTCTGAGGGTAGCATTTCGTGTTAGCGACTTTGATTTACCGTAGCCGACTGAATCGAACATTAGATCCCTCACAACTGGCAGGCCTTGTCGAGCGAGCAAGCCTGCGCAACGCGCAATTGCATGTAACGGGAATTTTACTGTTCGACGGCGATCATTTTTTACAGGTCCTTGAGGGACCGCAGGCATCGGTTAACGCGGTGTATGAGCGGATCGGCAAAGATCCCCGTCACGGTAATGTGGTCGAGTTGCTGCGTGATTTCGCGCCGCGCCGCCGCTTTGTTGACAGAGGAATGGTGTTGTTCGACTTGCGGGTGATGAAACCCCACGTCGTGCTACGCGCGATCCTCCGCTTTGGTACGCTGAAATATAAGCTGGCCAGCAATGATCGGGTCTACAAATTTATCCGTACTTTTATCGCCTCGCCCAGCACCAACGGCGGGGTGCGTAACACCTCGCCCGAACAGTGGCGTTTCGCCATAAAAACATCGCCTTTCGCCAGCGATGCCCCGTTATTTCACGAGCAGCCATGCCAGTTTGCCTTCCAGCCCATTATCGAACCGTTACGCGGCAATATTTCATCACTGGAAGCCCTGATCCGTGGGCCGAACGGTGGCAGCCCGCAGGAGTATTTCTCAACGATTGCGCCAAACAAGCTGCACGAAGCGGATCTGGCATCGAAAGGCTGGGCGCTGGCAATGGCGCGCCGCCTCGGCATTGGTAACCACAAAGTAGCCATTAATTTGCTGCCAATGTCGCTGGTCAAAATCCCCGGCGCGGTGGACATTCTGCTTAATCACATCACCCGTAACCAGCTTAACCCGGGGCAGATCATTGTCGAAGTGACAGAAGATGAAGTGATTTCCGGTTACGAAGAGTTTACCTGGGCCATCCGCCAGCTGCGTGCCGCCGGCATTGGTCTGGCGATTGACGATTTTGGCTCCGGTTTTGCCGGGTTGTCTCTGCTGGCGAAATTCCAGCCCGACAAGCTCAAAATCGACCGCACCATCGTCACCGATATTCATCTGCATGGCCCGAAACAGGCGATTGTGAAAGCGATTATCGATTGCTGCGCTGAACTGCAAATTACCGTCGTCGCCGAAGGGGTGGAGAAGGTGGAAGAGTGGTGCTGGCTGGAAGCCGTTGGTATTCAGCGTTTCCAGGGGTTCTTGTTTGCCCGCCCGGTGCTTAATGGCGTCTCGGCAATTAACTGGCCACAGCGGATCCTTCACAAAATCTAATCGTTTCCGGCAAATTCCCCTGATAAGGAGGAGCCACACGGTATTCTCCTTTTTCATATCTGCGCCATGCGCATTACGCGGGAAATAGCGCAAACTCCTGCGTTATTTGGCTTATAAATCATCGTTCTTCTATGCTTAACTGAATAACAGTGGATGTGGTTGCGGGGGAATGATGAAATTCAAAAGACGTATTGCGCGCGCGCTGGCGCTCCATTCCTCCCTCGGGCGCAGTATCACTTTTTTTATGGTTGGTCTGTTACTGGCTGGCAGCGCGACCAGCGCATGGACGTTATCGCGGGCATGGGAACGTGTCGTCGAAGACAGCGAACGGGATGCGATTAACCTTTCCGTTTCGCAGGCGCGCCAGGCGGAAGATACCTTTTTGCAAACGGAACTGGTGTTGCGGGACATTCGCCGCAACCTGCCAACAGACAGCCTCGAAGGCCTTGATGTCCACCAGTTCGGCATCTATCTCGCCGAGCTGGCAGAGCGGTTACCGCAGTTGCATGGGCTGATGGTTTACGACACCCAGGGCAATATGAAAGCCACCTCGTTTGGCAAAATTCCGGTGATGTCGAATAACAGCGATCGCGAATATTTTAATTACCACCGTCGTAACGGCCACGGCAGTATTCACATCGGGCATGTTATTCGCAGCCGTTCTACCGGCGATCTGGTGATCCCGGTGTCGCTGCGCATCAGCGACAGTTCCGGCGGTTTTGCCGGTGTGCTGCTGGCGACGGTAAAAATCGACTATTTCCGCCATTTCTACGGCTATTTCGAGCTGCAAAGCCGCGACATGCTGGCGCTGGTAAACACCGACGGCACTGCCGTCTATGTGCGCCCCTATGGCGATGAAATTATCAACCGCAATCTCTCTGCCAGCCCGTTATTTACCCGCGAACTGGCGAAAAAAGACCGGGGGAACGGCACCTGGGTTTCCGCGCTGGATCACATTGAGCGTATTTATGGGTTTGCCCGGCTGGAGCGCTATCCGCTGGTGGTGGCTGCGGGGTATGACAAACCCGCGTTGTGGAAAAGCTGGCTTAAAGATAGCCTGCCGGATCTGGTGCTTAACGGCTTGCTGCTGCTGGGTACGTTGCTGATGGGGGCGATTATCTTCCGCCAGGTCAGGCTTAATGTGCGCAACCAGACGGAACTTGCCGTTCTGCGGGATGAATTAACCAGTATCAATCACACCCTGCAACTGATGGCGCTGGCCGACGGATTGACCGGGCTTGCCAACCGTCGCCAGTTCGATCTGTTTCTGGCAAAAAGCCTGAAAGCCTCTGCGGTGACGCAAAAACCCGTCTCGCTTATCATGCTCGATATCGACTTTTTCAAGCGTTATAACGATTTTTACGGTCACGTTGCCGGTGATAACTGCCTGCGAATGGTCGGCGAAATTCTGGCGAAACTGAAAGTACGCAGTCACGATTTGATTGCCCGTTACGGCGGGGAAGAGTTTGCCATTATCCTGCCCGATACCGGCCAGGAAGGCGCGCTGTTTGTCGCACGCCAGGCGGTCGCGATGGTGCGCAACGCCAAAATTCCGCACACCAAAACCAGTGGACAAAATAATGTTGTCACCATCAGCGCCGGGTGTTACAGCCTGATCGCCGATGCGAATTTTGATGATGCCATCCGGCTGAAAGAGGGCGCGGATAAAGCGCTTTACCAGGCCAAAGTAGAAGGGCGCGATCGCGCGGTTGCCGCAACAGAAGCGTTGTTACGGCAAGCGGATTGAATGTCAGAACAAGGATTTCGTTAGATAGTGGCGCTGCATGCCGGTGTGCGGATAATCCGGCAGCGACATGTGCACTGCATAACCGAGTTTTTGATAGAACGGCAGCGCCTGGAAACTGAAGGTATCCACCAGCGCATGACGGCAACCCAGCATCCCTGCTTCCTGCTCTGCACGCTGCATCAGCTCTTTGCCCAGCCCGCTACCACGCCGATCCTCATGCACCCATAAATAGTGGATATTCAGCCATCCCCCTTCCTGGCGGGCAATCAAACCGCCCTGCATGACACCCTGCTCGTCACGAAAATAGACGCCCAGATGCGCCCATTCGCTCAGATTAACAAACTGCTGGTTGTAGCGGCGCAAACCGGTAAAGAGTTCCTGCTGATCCTGTTCGGTCACCTCGTGTTTCACTATCAGCGCCATTTTTCTCTTCTCCTCGTTGTATTTATCAGAATGATAACAGGTCGGTCAGCGGCGAGCGTCGTCTACCCTTAAAGACTGTTACCAATTCGCAAGGAGAAAGTACAGTGAGCATGAAAACCAGTGATTTCTTTGTTCAGCGTCTGAAAGAATGGGGCGTGACTCGCATTTACGGTTATCCAGGCGATGGCATCAACGGTGTGCTGGGCGCCATCCAGCGCGCGAATAAAGCGGGCGACGGGATTGAATTTATCCAGGTTCGCCATGAAGAGATGGCCGCTTTTATGGCGGTCGGCCATGCGAAGTTCACCGGTGAACTGGGGGTCTGCTTATCGACAGGCGGCCCTGGCGCCACGCACCTGCTCACCGGCTTGTATGACGCAAAAATGGATCACGCGCCGGTACTGGCGATCGCCGGGCAAGCGGAAACCACCGCGCGCGGTGCCAGCTATCAGCAGGAGATGAACCTGGATCGCGTTTTCGCCGATGTCGCCAACTTCGTACAGGAAGCGGCTTCGCCCGCGCAAGTCCGGCATCTGGTCGATCGCGGCGTTCGTGTGGCCATGGCGCAAAACGGTGTCGGCGTGGTGATCATCCCCAAAGATGTGCAGGATGAAACCTGGCAACCGCCCCAGCACGCGCACGGATTTACCCATTCGGGATCGGGGTATCAGCGCCCGCGCGTCATCCCGCACGACGCCGATCTGCAACGAGCAGCAGCAGTGCTCAACGCCGGGAAAAAGGTGGCGATATTGATTGGCGCGGGGGCCCGCAATGCGGCGGTGGAAGTTGTACAAACGGCAAATTTACTCGGCGCAGGCGTGGCGAAAGCCCTGCTCGGCAAAGATGTGCTGCCTGATGATGCGCCATTCGTCACCGGCTCCATTGGCCTGCTGGGCACGGAACCGTCGTGGAAGCTGATGCAGGAGTGCGACACGTTATTGATGATCGGGAGCGGTTTTCCGTGGACGGAATTCCTGCCGCCGGAGGGTAAAGCGCGCGCGGTACAAATCGATATCGACCCGGCGATGCTTGGCCTGCGCTACCCCTGCGACGTCAATTTACACGGTGACGCGGCCGAAACCCTGCGCGCACTGCTGCCGTTGCTGACGCATAAAAGCGACCGTAGCTGGCAGGAGGAGATTGCCCGCCAGGTGCGTGACTGGTGGCAACTGATGGAGCAGCGCGCGATGGCACCCGCCAAACCGGTCAATCCACAGCGCGTGGTGTGGGAGATGTCTCCGCTGCTGCCGGACAACGCGATTGTCACCTCTGATTCCGGTTCCTGCGCGAACTGGTTCGCGCGCGACTATCGCGTAAAACAGGGGCAGCGCGCCTCGCTTTCCGGCGGGCTGGCCTGTATGGGCGCGGCGGTGCCGTACGCCATTGCCGCGAAATTTGCCGCGCCGGAAAAACCGGTGGTGGCGCTGGTGGGCGACGGCGCGATGCAGATGAACAACATGGCCGAACTGATCACCATTCAGAAATACTGGCAACAGTGGCAGGATCCCCGCTTAATCATCTGCGTGTTCAATAACCAGGATTTAAATCAGGTCACCTGGGAGCAGCGGGTGATGGAGGGCGATCCGCGCTTTGACGCGACGCAGCAACTGCCGGACGTGAGGTATGCTGAGTTTGCCAAATCGCTGGGGTTACAGGGCATTTTTGTTGATACGCCAGAAGCGCTCTCTGGTGCATGGCAGCAAGCCCTGCAGGCCGATCGTCCGGTCGTGCTGGAGGTGAAAACCGACCCGGAAGTCGCGCCGCTGCCGCCGCATATTACCTTTAAACAGGCGAAAGCGTTTATGGCGTCAATGGTGAAGGGGGATCGCGGCGCGGTTCAGGTGCTGAGCGATACCGCCAGCCAGTTGTTCCATAAGAAGTGATAAAAAAGCCCGGTGCGCATGGCGTACCGGGCTTTTGCAAAGCAGGGCGGATTACAGTTTGTTCAGGAACGCCAGCAGATCGTCATTTAACTGATCCTGATGGGTAACCGCAAAGCCATGCGGGCCGTTTTCGTACACTTTCAGCTCCGCGCCTTTAATCAGTTCAGCCGATAATTTACCGGTCGCTTCAAATGGCACGACCTGGTCGTTACTGCCGTGAATCACCAGCGTCGGGACATCTACTTTCGCCACATCCGGGCGGAAATCTGTTTCCGCAAACGCGGTAACGCAATCAAGCGTACCTTTCAGCGACGCCAGCAGGGCGATATTCAGCGTTTGCGTCAGCACGCCGTCAGAGACTTTCTGCCCGGCGTTCAGGCCATAAAACGGCGTGGCGAAATCGCTGATAAACTGCGCGCGATCTTTCAGCAGACCCGCTTTAATGCCGTCGAACACGCTTTTATCAACACCCTGCGGATGATCGTCGGTTTTGCCAAAAATCGGCGTCACCGCGCCGAGCAGTACCAGACCGGCGACGCGCGCGCTGCCGTAGCGGCCGATATAACGGGTGACGTCGCCGCCGCCCATCGAGAAGCCAACCAGCGTCACATCATGCAGATCCAGCGCGGTGATGAGATCGTTAATATCGGACGCAAAGGTATCGTAGTTGTAGCCATTCCACGGTTGATCGGAGCGACCAAAACCGCGGCGGTCAAACGCAATCACACGGTAGCCGCGCTCAGCAAGAAAATTCAGTTGGCTGTCCCACATATCGCCATCTAACGGCCAGCCATGGCTGAAGAGAACCGGCTTACCCGCGCCCCAGTCTTTGTAATAGATCTGCGTACCGTCCTGTGTCTTGATTGTGCTCATCAGTCTTACCTCATTGTTGTGTTGTGGTTTTTAACTGCATAACGCTTATCGTTGCGCGGGCGCGACCAGATGCCGGACAACCGGCGGTTCATCACCCTGATGAAAGGCCAGCACGCGCTCCCGAATCAGTTTGTCATTAACCGTGTGACGTTCATGCTGGCGCAAATGCTCGATCCACGATCCCATCACCCAGGTTTCAACAAACACGCCCGGATGATGTGCGTCTTCATACACCGCCCAGCCCATCGCGCCTGTACGCCTGCGCACGCGGCGCATTTCCTGCATCGCACAGACAAAATCATGCGCATCTTGCGGTGAAACCCGATATTCGCAGCTGACCATTACCGGCCCGCGCTCATGGGGAATAGCGGTTTCGGTAGCGAAACCCGCCGGGTCAATCATGTCGAGATCCAGCGCGGCGTCTTTTTCCAGCCGCCAACGTAAAACTGTAGCAGTTCCCAGCACCATCCCCAGCGTGGCGGCACAAAGTGCCCACGTCACGCCAAATTCCGACGCCAGCTTGCCCCAGATGGCGCTACCGACCGTCATTGAGCCGAAGAACACCGTCAGGTAGACCGCCAGCGCTCGCGCTTTCACCCAGCGGGCCGCACTGCGCTGCGCGCCGACGTTAAGCGTCGAAAGCACGGCAATCCACGCGAAGCCGGTAAAAAACTCAAACGCGTTAAGCAGCCAGACATGGCGAATAAACGCCAGCGCCACCATGGTGACGGCAAACAGCAAGCTGGCGGCGACCATCATCTGGTCGGCATTCAGCCGCTTACGCAATTTAGGCAGCAGCATCGCGCCACAAATCGCGCCGAAGCCGATACAGGCCAGCATGATGCCGTAACCGCCGGGGCCGAGGCCCAGCTCGCGTCGCGCCACCAGCGGCAACATCGCCCAGCCGGCGCTGCCAAACAGGAAAAACGCCACCGTACGCGCCAGCACGTTGCGCAGCACCGGCGCGGCGTGAACATAGCGCAGACCACCGCGAATGGCGGTAAAGAAATGCTCCGGCGGCAGACGCTGAATGGTCACCTGTGGCTGCCAGCGATAGAGCACAAACGCCACGCCCAGCACCGACAGGGCGTTCAGCAAGAACACCATCCACGGCCCGGCGAAAGAGAGCAGCAGCCCGCCCAGCGCCGGACCAATCGCGCGACTGATATTGATGCCCAGCGAATTGAGGGCAATTGCCGGACTCAGTTCGCGCTTTTCAACCAGATCCGGCACCACCGCCTGGAAAGCAGGGGAGCTAAGTGCCGCGCCGGTGCTGAGTAAAAACGTCGCCGCCAGCAGCACTTCCGGCGTGACATTCCCGGTAAACGATAACAGCGCCAGACCGGCTGCCGCGCAGAACGTCCAGGCTTGCGAAAAGAGCAGGATTTTGCGCCGTTCAACGATATCCGCCAGTACCCCCGCAGGCAGTACAAACAGGAACATCGGCAGGCTGCTGGCCGCCTGTACCAGCGCGACCGCCAGCGGATCGGCGCTCAGCGAGAGCATAGTCCAGTTCACGCCGATGTCGCTCATCCATGAGCCGACATTGGACACCACCGTCGCTATCCATAGCATGCGGAAAACGCGCTGGCGCAGCGGCTGCCAGGCAGAAGCGGCTGGAGCAGCATCAATATCAGGTGACACTGTCACCGCTGCGTGCAGTTCGTTTTGTTGCGTCATGCCAGGGCTCCTTTCGCCGCCGCGCGCAGCCGCCAGCTTCCCGGCCCGGTTAACAGCAAGGTGGTAAAGATAATCAGCAACAGCCAGCCGAATTGCCCCTCGGCCAGCGACCAGTCCGCATGCACCACCAGCATCGCGACCAGCAGCACCACGATAATCGGGAGACAGGCCAGCCGTGTGGCGACCCCGGCGATGATCAGCAGCGGGCAAACCACTTCGGCGAAAATCGCCGGTAGCAGACTCATCCACGGCCCGAGGCCGAACGGATCTTCGATATGCGCCAGTTCGTTACTGAAATGCAGCACCTTCGGCAGGCCATGCACATACAGCAACAGCAGGCTGCCGGTCAGGCGCAGGAAGAACAGCCCCGCATCAACGCGGGGCGCAACAGTTGAGAAAGTGGATGTTTTCATGATGTCAGAACGCAAAGCAGCTGCAACCGAGCGCGCCCCAGAAGGCGTTCTCATCGGAAACCGGCATGGCGGCACCGCGTGCAACATCGTGCTGATGAATATGCACACCACACGGCCCTGAGCAGTGGTGTACCCCTGATGCCTGGCCAACTCGAGCGGCGTGCGGCGGCGCGCTGCGGTAATGCCCCGGCACTTTCACTACCGGCGACCACTCCGGCAATACCGGGATTGCCGGCGGTGCCAGCGGGCCAAAGGTGCCAGCGGCATAAACAATCTCGCCGCCCACCACCGTCAGTACCGACTCAATCCCTTTGATCTCCTCTTCCGGCACACGGAAGTAGTCCTTGCTGAGGATGGCGAGATCGGCCAGTTGACCCACTTTGATTTGGCCTTTTTTCCCCTGTTCGCTGGAGAACCAGGCGCTGCCTTGCGTCCAGAGCAGCAGGGCGGTATCGCGATCGAGGCGCGCGCTGTGGTCGTACATTTGCATGCCGCCAACCGTTCGCCCGGAAACCAGCCAGTAAAGCGCCGTCCACGGATTGTAGCTGGCAACGCGCGTGGCGTCGGTGCCCAGACCAACCGGCAAACCGGCTTCCAGCATTTTCGCCACCGGCGGTGTCTGTCTGGTGGCCTGCTGGCCATAGCGCTCGGCGAAATATTCGCCCTGGAAGGCCATGCGGTGCTGAACCGCAATCCCGCCGCCAAGCGCTTTTACGCGCTCAATATTGGCTTCGGTGATGGTTTCCGCGTGATCGAAGAACCAGTGCAGACCGTTAAACGGAATATCGCGGTTCACTTTTTCGAACACATCCAGCATGCGGCTGATCGATTCGTTATAGGTGGCGTGCAGGCGGAACGGCCAGCGGTGCTCAACCAGATGGCGCACCACGCGCTCCAGTTCCTCTTCCATACCGGGTGCCAGATCCGGGCGCGGCTCAAGGAAATCTTCGAAGTCGGCAGCGGAAAAGACCAGCATTTCACCGGCACCGTTGTGGCGGAAAAAGTCGCTGCCCTGGCCCGGCGTTAACATATCGGTCCATTTTTCGAAATCTTCCAGCTCATGCCCCGGACGCTGCGTGAACAGGTTATAGGCGATGCGAATGGTCATCTGCTGTTTGCTGTGCAGTTCGGCGATCACGTCGTAATCTTCCGGGTAGTTCTGGAAACCACCGCCCGCGTCAATAGCGCTGGTCAGCCCCAGACGGTTGAGTTCGCGCATAAACTGGCGCGTGGAGTTGACCTGCTGCTCCAGCGGTAGTTTTGGCCCTTTCGCCAGCGTCGCGTAGAGGATCATCGCGTTTGGCCGCGCAATCAGCATCCCGGTCGGGTTGCCGTTGCTGTCGCGCTGAATTTCGCCGCCCGGCGGGTTAGGCGTCTCTTTGGTGTAGCCGACCACTTTCAGCGCCGCGCGGTTGAGCAGGGCGCGATCGTACAGATGCAGGATAAACACCGGCGTGTCCGGCGCGGCCTCGTTAATTTCGTCCAGCGTCGGCATACGCCGTTCGGCGAACTGGAACTCTGTCCAGCCGCCGACCACGCGCACCCACTGCGGAGACGGCGTGCGCAGCGCCTGTTCTTTCAGCATTCGCAGGGCATCCGCCAGCGACGGCACACCTTCCCAGCGCAGCTCCAGGTTGTAATTAAGGCCCCCACGGATCAGGTGCAGGTGCGAGTCATTCAGCCCCGGGATCGCCGTATGGCCTTTCAGATCGACCACCTTTGTGCGTTCACCACGGTACGCCATCACCTCGGCTTCGGTCCCCACCTGGACAAATTTTCCGTCGCGGATAGCCACCGCATCGGCGAACGGGTTTTCCCGATCAACCGTATGAAACTGACCATTAAGCAATATCAGTTCTGCATGTACGAGCGAATCCATACTTCCTCCAGTCTGGCGGCCTCATGGGCCGGATAAGCATCTGGGCGGATTATGCTAAGCGTTGGGAAAGAATGAACAGTTATACGAACGTATAGGTATACGAAAGGATAGTTATACCTTCAGATAATAGTTATGCCGGGGAGGGATACCTAACATACAGCCCACGATAGCGATGGCGCGTGAGTTGCTGTCTGAACGTAACCCTCCCACTTTAACCTCTAAGGATGCTTGTATGACTACCGCGAAGCTTGAAGTTCTGACCCCGGCGAACTGTCAGTTAATCTTTATCGATCACCAGCCGCAGATGGCGTTTGGCGTGCAGTCTATTGACCGCCAGGTGCTGAAAAACAACACCGTCGCGCTGGCGAAAGCCGCCAAGGTGTTCAATATTCCGACCATCTTCACCACCGTCGAGACCGAAAGTTTCTCCGGCAACACCTATCCTGAGCTGCTGGATGTGTTCCCGGAGAAAGATATTCTGGAACGTACTTCGATGAACTCCTGGGATGACCAGAAAGTGCGTGATGCGCTGGCGGCCAACGGCAAACGTAAAGTCGTGGTTTCTGGCCTCTGGACCGAGGTGTGCAACAACACTTTCGCGCTTTGCGCCATGCTGGAAGGCGACTACGAAATCTATATGGTGGCAGACGCCTCCGGCGGCACCTCGAAAGAGGCGCATGATTACGCCATGCAGCGCATGATCCAGGCGGGTGTGATCCCGGTGACCTGGCAGCAGGTGATGCTGGAGTGGCAGCGTGACTGGGCGCATCGCGAAACGTATGACGCGGTGATGAATATTGTCAAAGAGCATTCCGGTGCATACGGCATGGGCGTTGATTATGCCTACACCATGGTGCACAAAGCGCCTTCACGCGCGAAAGCGGGCCATCGCACGCTGGCACCGGTTCCGGCGAAATAAGCCTCCTGCTGGCCGGTTAACGCCGGTCAGCTTGTCTCTTTCACGGCAGGAGAATGCCATGAGCATCGGACTTATCTCTTTCGCCGCAGGCGCGTTGATTGGCGTGATGTACGCCTTGCTGAAGGTGCGATCGCCTGCGCCACCGGCGATTGCGCTGGTGGGGCTACTTGGCATGTTGATGGGCGAACAGCTCGTCTGCGCACTGATCACACAAGCTTTCGCGGGGTGAGCCTATGAAATCCTGGATCCTTTCCCTCCTGGTCGGTCTGCTGGCAGGGGGGATTTATGCTTTACTGGGGACACGTTCTCCCGCACCGCCGGTGATGGCCTTGCTGGGGTTATTCGGCATGCTGGTGGGAGAGCAACTGGTTCCGATTACCCGTCGGTTACTTGCCCGGCAACCGTTAACCATGGCATGGTTTCGCCATGAGTGTGTGCCAAAGATTAGCGGTACGCCGCAACCTGAACCGCCGGACGCACCGCCGCGCCGGGATTAATGCCCCGAGGATTACCATGACGCACACCCTGCGTATTGCCATTGTTGATGATGAACCGTCCGTGCGTAGCGGGTTAAGCAATTTGCTGCAATCGGCGGGATACGCCACGCTGACCTTCGCGTCCGCCGAGGCCTTCCTGAACGATGGTTCCGCGCAGCGGCAAACCGCACTGGTGATTGCGGACATTAAACTGAAAGGCATGAGCGGGGCGGCACTGTACGAGAAACTGCAATGTAGCCCGTGCCCGCCGCCGCTGATATTTATTTCCGGTCATGACGATGAAACCTGGCAACGGTTCGCGGGGCAACCCGGTGCCGTTGCTTTTTTGCATAAACCGATCGATATCGACATGCTGCTTGATCATATTTCGCGCGTGCTGGCGGGAGGTGAAGAGACGCCATGACCGGAAACGCAACCTCACCGCCGTGGCCGCAGAGGGTGGCCGAAAACCAACCGTTTACGCTGCAGGATGATGCTATCTATACGCCGCTGGCGCAGGAGGGCTGCATTGTCTGGATGAATGCGCACTATCCGTGGGCGAGCGATGCCTTTATTCTCGCCACCGCGGTAAGCGACGACGCCGAGCCGCGCGCCAGCCAGTTGCTGAATAACGAATTAGCGCTGCGCCTGCAACTTGATAGCCGCTGGGCGGTAAAACCCGTTGCCAGCACGCAGTATCACGGCCGCATCGCGCTGGTTTACCCCACTTTCGCCTTTAAACCGCTCACCCGTCTAACCGGCCAGCCGATGGCGTGTATCGCCAGCTGGCTTGAACTGACCCTGCGCATCTGCACGCCGCTGCGCCAGATGCACCAGAGCAACCTGATCCATGGCGATATTAAACCTGGCAATATTTTTCTCACCGATGAAGGCTGCCGCTTAGGCGGCTTTGGCCTGACGACCAGTACCGTCGTGGAACCGGCGCAGAACTGGCAACCGTTCTCCGGCGGTACGCTGGCTTACATGTCACCGGAACACACCACGCGCACCCACCATGCCGTGGACAACCGCAGCGATCTCTACAGCCTGGGCATTGTCTTTTATGAGTTATTGACCGGCACGTTGCCATTCGATCTCAGCGAAGGCGGGCAGGCGGAATGGGTGTTGCACCACATTGCGTCTGAACCTTCGCCGCCGCATAGCCTGCGGGACGGCGTACCGGAGATGCTGTCAACTATTGTGCTGAAGCTGCTGACAAAGTCGCCGGAAAAACGTTACCAGACGGTCGATGGCCTGATGGCGGATCTACGCCGCTGCCAGGCGACGTTAACGGCCGATGGCGAGATCGCCCACTTTACGCCAGGTCTGCAGGATCGTTCGCCATCGCTGCATTTTGCTAACACGTTGTATCGCGCCCATCCGCAGGCCAAATCGCTGGCGGACGCGCTGGATGCGGTTGTACAAAGGGGTACGCAAACGCTGGTCACCATCAGCGGCCCTGTCGGGATGGGCAAATCGTCGCTGATGGCTTCATCGTTAAAGGCTTTTCAGAGCCGCCCGTCGCTGATTGCGCTAGGAAAGGTGGAACAGAACTCCTCGATTCTGCCGCTGGGTGTGCTGACGGCAGCGTTCCGCTCGCTGGCGCTGCATTTACTGGGATTGCCCGCCGAGGAAGTAGCGCGCTGGAAGGCGCGGCTCAGCAGTGCGCTCACAGGCTATGAAGCGCTGGCGGTAAGCCTCGCGCCGGAGCTGGGGTTGCTGATTAACAGCAAACCGGTGCTGTTTGTCGACACCTTGTCACTCGATTCACGCGCGCGCTTCAACCACATGGTGCTGCGGCTGGTAAATGTCTTTGCCACACCGGGTTGCCCGCTGATTATCCTTATCGATAACTTGCACTGGATCGATGACGCCAGCCTGCATTTACTGGAATACCTGTTGCAGCACAGCCATGCATTGCCGCTGCTGATGGTGGTTTCACACCGCGACTTAGCCTCGTTAGACGATCCGGCTTTTGCCACCGCGCTGGCCCGCTTGCGTAGCGCCGCCAGCCGCGTGATTGAGTGTGTGCCGCAGCCGCGCTCGGCGAAAGCCATCTCCCGCTGGCTGGCGACCGTTTTTCAGACGCGCCCGGCATCCACCCTTGAGCTGGCGAAACTGATCCATGAAAAAACCGGCGGCAACCCGCTGTTCGTCCATGAGTTCTTTAAACGCATTACCGAAGACGGCCTGGTGAACCATAACAGCTACCAGGGAAAATGGCAGTATGACCTGGCGGCGATCAGTGCCCGCTACCACCGCGAAAGCGTGCCCGATTTGCAACTCCGGCAACTGGCGCAAATGCCGCCTGAAACCCGCAGCCTGCTCGGGAGTATGGCCTGTCTTGGCAGCGCGGGGGATATCTCGTTGATAAGCCGTGTGCTGAACCTTTCCGCCGGCGAAGTACATTATCGCCTGCATTCTGCGCTCTCGGCACAACTGGTCACGCTTAACGCTGCCGAGTACACGTTTACCCATGAACGAATCCACGAGGCGGCCTGCGCACTGCTGGAGCCTGCACATTGCCGTCAGTTGCATCTGGTCACGGCCACGCTTCTGGCGCAAACAGCGGTCGAAGCCCCGGGTAATGAGCTGCTGTTTCGCGCGATTCATCACATTAATGCCGCTGCCGACGACATTTTGCCGCCGCAACGCCAGCGCTTCAGTGAACTCAGCCTGCTTGCCGCCAGGCGGGCAAAACACACCGGCGACTACACGTCGGCCTTGAGCTATTTACATCTCGCACAGCGGCTTCGTACTGAGACAGGGCATGATTTTGCGCTGTCGCTGGAGGAGACCGCCTGTGAGTTTTTGCTCGGTAATCTCTCAACCGCGCGCGGGCTGTGCGAACGGTTACTGGCCTCGCCCGGCGGGCTCACGGAAAAGGCGCAGGCCGCGACGCTGCTGGCAGAAGTGCATATTCGCCAGTCCGGTTATCAGCTTGCGCTGGAGACAACGCTTTGCTGGTTGACCGTGTTTGGTATTCATCTGCGCCGTTATCCTGACGATGCGGCCTGTGATCACGCATGGCAGGAGATGCACGCGCGTGTTGGCGACAATCCTGCGCAACTGTTCACCGCGCTGCCGCGTATGAACCATCAGGAAACCGACGCGCTGATGAACCTGCTGGCGAGCGCCAGTTTGTATGCCAGCTTTAATTGCCCGCGCCTGCATTTCCTGTTGCTGTGCCAGATGCTGCAACTGACGCTCGAACGCGGGCTGACCGGGGCATCCACCTCCGCACTGGCGTGGTTTGGTGTGCTGCTCGGCGAACGCTACGAAGAGTATGAACTGGGCTACCGTTACAGCGTCCTGGCGCAGGAGCTGGTGACGCGCCACGGTTTACATGAGTTTGCCGCGAAAGCGCTGGTGCCGCTGGGACGTAGCTGTGTCTGGACACAACCGCTATCGCGCAGCGTGGAGTGCGCTAATGCCTGTTTTACCGCAGCCGTTGCGCATGGCGATCTGACCATTGCCTGTTTTGCTGCGTTTCGTCAGGTGATCAACGCCATGAGTCGCGGCGATCACCTCGACACGGTATTAAGTCATATCGATCGCGGTCTGGCTTTTATTCGTGAAACCCAGTATTCGGATATGGATCATCTGCTTCTGTTACAGCGTCACTTTGTCGAGTATCTGCGACAGCCGGATGGCATGCTAAGCGGCAAATCAATCCTGCCCCGATCGCTGCTGCCGCCGACACCGCCTGCGACCATGCTGTTCTGGTTCTGGCTCTATCGCGGGATGGCGCACTTTTTCACCGGGGCTTATTCCCGCGCGGAATCCTGTCTGAAAGAGGCGGGCGAACATGCCTGGTCTGCGCCCGGGCATATCAGTCTGCTGGATTACCATCTCTACAGCGCGCTCGCATTATCGATGCAGCTTACGCCAGAGACCTTTTCTGCCGGGCATCGTCTGCGGCTGAACCAGCACTACAACAAAATCGCCCGCTGGGCACGCGTTAATCCGGGAACCTTCAGCGATAAAGAAGCGCTGGTGTATGCGGAAATCGTGCGCCTCGATGGAATGAACAGCATCGCGCTCGGACAGTATGAGAAGGCGATTACGCTTTCGCGCGAAGCCGGTTTTAACCCCAGCAATGCGCTGGCGCACGAACTGGCCGGGCGTTTTGCGCTCTCCTGTGGATACCAGACCGCAGCCGACGCTTATTTTCGCGGCGCGATGGCCGCCTGGGGACGTGCGGGAGCGCAGGCTAAAGTCCGTCATTTGCAGCAGGAGCATCCCCATCTTTTCACGCCCGTGGAAAGCACCCCCTATGACACCATCTCTTTTGCGCAGAACGATGAAATCCGCGATCTGCAAAGCATTATCAAAGCCTCCCGCGCCTTATCAGAGGAGATCAATCTTGAACGGCTGATTCAGATCCTGATGACCATGCTGCTGGAGCGTGCCGGTGCGCAGCGCGGTTTACTGATTCGCGTGCTTGACGACAACATTCCGGAAATCGAAGCCAGCGCGCACACCAGTAAAGAGGGCGTGCTGGTGCGGGTGATAAAAGAGATGCCGCTGGCGACAGATATGCCTTTATCGGTGCTGGCGGCCGTGATACGCACCGGACAGGAGATCCGCACTGGCCGACCGGAAGAGTACAGCCCGTTTAGCCAGGATCCCTATCTTGTCTCTTCCGGGGCAGCGGTGATGTGTGTGCCGATGTTCAAACAGGCGCGGCTGGTGGGGGTGTTATATCTGGAAAACCGCCTGATGCCGGAGATGTTTACCGCCGGCCAGTCGCGCGTCGTGAACCTGCTTGGCGCCCATGCGGCGGTGTCGCTGGAAACCGCGCGGCTGTACGCCAAGCTGGTGGAAGAGAACATGCAGCGTCGGCGCGTCGAAAAAGAGCTGCGCGCCAGCCAGACCTCGCTGATGCTGGGCGAACAAATCAGCCACACCGGAACCTGGCGCTGGGAACTGGAGCAGGATTTGATGCATATGTCGGATGAGTATGCGCGCATCCTCGGGCTGGACGAGAAGCGCAAACTGATCTCGATGGCTGAGTTTTTAACCTTTGTTCACCCGGACGATCATCCGCATATCAGTGCGCTGGTCACCCGCAGCGTCGCGCAGGGGCTCACCATGCAGGCGGAGTTTCGTATTATCCGCACCGATGGCGAGTGCCGTTATATCCTCGGCATCGGCGATCCGGTCTCTTCCGGTGATGAGGTGCATGAATATTTTGGCACCATCACCGATATCACCGCCCAGCGGCAGAGCGAAGATGCGGCGCGCGTCGCCCAGGCCGAGCTGGCGCGGGTGTCGCGCGCCACGACTGTCGGGCAGCTAACCTCGTCGATTGCCCATGAAATTAACCAGCCGCTGATGTCGATTGTCTCCAATGCAGGCGCCAGTCTGCGCTGGCTTAATCGCTCTCCGATCCCGGTCGATAATGTGCGCGTCGGGCTGGAGGAGATTATCAGCGAAGGGCAGCGTGCCGGAGAGGTGATCCGTAGCCTGCAATCGCTGACGCGCAGGCAGGAGCCGGTGTTCGAGCGCATCGATCTGCATTTCTTGCTGCGCCATATCATGACGCTTTCCCGCAGCGAGCTGGCGCGGCGGCAGATAGCCGTTGACTATGCACTGGAGGCGCACAACAGCTTTATTTATGGCGATAGCGTGCAGATCCAGCAGGTGCTGCTTAACCTGGTGATGAATGCCGTTGAAGCGATGGCGGATATCGACTCGCGCCCGCGCGTGTTAACGCTCGCAACGCTGACCCAAAATCCGCACGAGGTGATTTGCCAGATTGCCGATACCGGTAGCGGAATGAGTGCCGATGTACAGGCGAGGCTGTTTGAGTCGTTCTATACCACCAAAGCGCAGGGCATGGGGATGGGATTGACCATCAGTTATGCCATTATCGAGCGGCATAAAGGCAAGCTAACGGCGAAATCCAGGCAGCCATTCGGCAGCGTGTTTGCCTTTACCTTGCCGGTGGCAGCGGATTAGCGGCTGCGGGATTTGGCGATATGCAGGTGGCTTGCGGCATGCACCAGATCCGCCAGCGAGCGGGCCTGCATTTTTTCCATCACCCGGCGGCGGTGGACTTTTACGGTGATTTCGCTGACGCCCAGTTCCGCCGCAATCTGCTTGTTGAGCAATCCACTGATGGCTAACTCAAAAACTTCCTGCTCACGCGGCGTCAGGGATAAGTGGCGTTGCCTGAGCGCAAAGTTTTCCTGCTGTTGCTCGAAATCCTGCGCCGCAACCGTCAGCGCGTCCGCCACCGCCGACAACAGGCGTTCGGACTCGACAGGCTTCGTTAAAAACTCACACGCCCCGGCTTTCATGGCCCGCACGGTCAGCGGAATGGTGCCGTAGCCGGTCAGAAAGATAATCGGCAATTCGCGTCCACGATCTTTTAACGCACTGGCGACATCGAAACCGTCCGCGACGGGCATATTCAGATCCAGAATCAAACAAGCGGGAACGGAAACCAGCGGGTGAGTGAGAAAAGATTCCGCAGAAGCGAAATCAATGGCGCGGTAACCTTCTGCTGCCAGTAGCCGGACGATTGATCGTCTGACGGCATCATCATCATCGACAACATATACGAGAGGTTCCATTATCTTTCAGCCTCGGTAGGGGCGCATGCCAGAAAGCAGGCCGTAAGCTATGCAGGCAGATACTGATAACATAAAAATTAACTGGATGAAATGACTGATCTTTTCCTTATATCCAGTAGGCTTTTTGTGCCAGTGTCTGAAGAATATACACCCACTAAAACGGGGAACTGTTGCCGCATAACTTTCGAATGAAATTTGTGATAAATCACTGAATGTTGCACGTATTTTAACCGCTTGTTAATTTACATATCGCACCGTTAACTCTCAACAACAGCGGTTCGTTGACGGTGCCTGAGAGCAAAAATAAGAATAATCTTAGGTAAAATATTGGCATTAATGGGAGGCAAAATGACGATCAGACGGGCACGCCCTGACGAAGCTGAAGTGATTTGGCAGATTCGTAATCAGGCTATTCGCCACGGTTGCAAAGGCGTTTATGAGGACAAGGTTATCGCGGCCTGGACGCCGGATAACATGCCGGAAAGCCAGCGCGTGATGATTGCCAACAATCCGTTTTATGTTGCAACCACGGCAAATGACCAGCCGGTTGCCACGGGTTTTCTCGATGTAACACATGCCAGCGTGGAGGCCATTTTCACCTTGCCGACGTGGGAAGGAAAGGGGCTGGCGACGCAGATAATTGATGCCATTAAACAGGAAGCGGCAAAACGCGGTATGCGGCGGATCACGCTGGCATCCACACCTAACGCCTGTACGTTTTATCAAAAACAGGGGTTTGTCATATTGCGGGAAAGTGTTTATCCCTCTGCGCTGGCGCGCGCGGATTTACGCTGTATTGAAATGGAATATAATTTCGCTGTTGATAAATAAAGAGCGCTTATTCACCGCATGGATTAATGAGAAGAAAATTCCTATTAAAATAAACAGGTTAGTTAACATTTCGTCATAAAACATCCTCCTATAATAATAACGCTGCGCTATCGCGTGGCTTTATTTTATTCTTCAACACAGAAAGGAACTTTTTATGAAAATCCGTGCCTTACTTTCCATTTTATTATTTGGTTTATCAATGAATGTCTTTGCCGCCAGCCAGACTGAGTGTGAAGTGAATGGCGAAATAGACTGGAACTGCATGTGCCAGATCCTGTGCCAGATAGGCGAGGGCGGCTCAGCCTGTAATTGCGATGGCGTGCCATAAGCCGACGTCGCCAGGGGGATGTTAATTTTAATATCCCCTGTCTTTCACGCCGATTCCTCTGAAACCTATTCCCGCGCCAAATAGATTCACCCGTTTAATCGCTTCACATGTTACGCTTCACGCCTGAGACCAAACCGGGAGAGCTGTGATGTCAGCGATTAAAACGCTTGCCACCACCGAAGTGTACCGCAATAAGTGGATGCGTCTGCGTGAAGACAAAATCCTGCGGGCAGATGGTAACGAAGGTATTTACTCCGTTGTTGAGAAAGCCGATTTTGTTGTGGTTATCGCCCGGGAAGGCGACAGCCTGTATGTCGTCGAGCAGTTTCGCTATCCGCTGGGTAAGCGCACCATTGAGTTGCCGCAAGGGGCATGGGAATGTGCACCGCAGGCGGATCCACTGCGTGTGGCGGCCGGTGAACTGCGTGAGGAAACCGGGCTGGTGGCGGGCAAAATACGCCATGTGGGGTATCAAAAACTGGCACAAGGCTACTCCAGCCAGGGTTACCATATTTTCCTCGCTGAAGAGTTGGTACATCAGCAACAGGAACTCGATCCTGAAGAGTTTGGTCTGACGACGCGCAAAATTACCCTGCGCGAATTCGAAACGTTGATATGTGAAGGAAAGATCAGCGATGCGACCTCAGTCACCGCCTATTTGCTGGCAAAGCTCAAAGGCATGCTGGAATAGCACTGGTATTTTATTTTGCCTCTCAGCCTCTCATCAGAGCCCTATGCGCCGAATCTCTGGATTAACGCGAGATAAACATGAACGACGCCGCACAACATATTCTTGCGATCTATCAACGCCACGCTCAAACCTTTGCTGAGCAGCGCTCGCAGACACTCGTTGAACAACGCTGGCTGGAAAAATTCGCCAGCCTGCTTCCTGATGCCGGCAACATTGTTGATGTCGGGTGCGGAAACGGGCAGCCAATTGCGGGCTGGTTTATCCGCCAGGGGTTTCAAGTTACCGGTGTTGATGGCGCAAGCGCAATGCTGGATCGCGCGCGCCAGCAGTTTCCCGCTCAGCGCTGGATCCAGCAGGATATGCGCAAGCTGTCGCTCGGCGAAACCTTCGATGGGCTTCTAGCCTGGGACAGCTTTTTTCACCTGACGCATGAGGATCAACGCAGTATGTTCGATCGCTTTGCCGAACATAGCCATGCGGGTAGCGCGTTAATGTTCACCAGCGGAACCGATCACGGGATCGCGATGGGGCAGTTCGCCGGTGAACCGTTGTTTCATGCCAGCCTCGCCCCCGACGAGTATCGCGCGTTATTAGCAACTCACGGTTTCGCGGTTATCGACATGGTCCAGGAAGACCCACACTGTGCCGGGCATACCGTATGGCTGGCGCAACGCGTTCGCTAAAGCGGCGGTGAAGATATTTGCCGGATGCGGCTCAGGCTAAAGAGGATCGCAAGCAGCGTCGCTCCAGCGGCCAGCCCTAAACCAAGCCGGACCGCATAAGCCTCCTGCTCTACATTGCCGGAAGGGGCATAGAGCGAAAGTATCCCACCCAGCAGTGCCGCGCCAAGACACTGGCCGAACGTGCGCATAATCGCCAGTACGCCGGACGCGTAACCACTGTGCTCCCTTGAAGCATTCGCCATCATCTCTTTGTTGTTCGGGCTCTGAAAACAACCGAAGCCAATACCGCAGATCAGGCTGCGCAGGCTTATATCCCACACCGGCGGATCATGCGGTAATCGCGCCAGCAACATTAATCCCACGGCGAAAAGAGACAAACCGATAGTGGCAATCAACGACGGTGCGTAGCGGTCAGCAAGCCGCCCGGCATGGGGCGCAACCAGCATGATACCAACAGGCCAGGCGGTAAACAGCAGCGCCGATGTCAACACGCTGTAGCCATACACGCTCTGAAACAGAAACGGCAGCGCGACAAATGTCATCCCCTGGCTGATAAACGAGGCCAGCGATGTCAGTGCTGCCAGCGAAAAGCGCGGCGAGGCAAAAAGCGTCAGCGGCATCAGCGGCTGCAATGCCTGGCGCTGGCGAAAAACAAACAATACCCCGGCAGCAAGCCCAACAAGACCATAACTCAGCGCGGTTAGCCCTGATCCGGAACGGGAAATGGCGCTTGATGCCATTACCATCGCGCCCAGCATGAGCGCAGAAAGCAGCGCCCCCGGCGTATCAAATGGCCCGCGCAGCGCAGTGGTTGCAGCAGGGATCACCCGTAAAGTGAAGAGCAGGGCAAGGATACCCAGCGGAAGGTTAATGGCGAATAACCATTGCCAGCTTAGCGTTGCCAGCAGCGTTCCGCCCAGTAGCGGTGCAATAGCGGTACTGGAGGCGATTAACAACGCGTTCATTCCGAGGATGCGCCCCAGCAACCGATTCGGAAAGACAGAACGCAAAATCGCCGGTGCAATGCTGAGTGTTGCCGCCCCGCCAATTCCCTGCAGGATACGCATCGCGACCAGCGTCTCCAGCGATTGCGCCAGCGCACAGCCCAGTGACGTCAGCGTAAAGAGACCCAGCCCGGCAGCGAATAACCGGCGAAAGCCAACATGCGCTGCTAACGCAGCGAAGATTGCCAGCGTCATGGCGGCGGAGAGCAGATATCCATTTGCCACCCAAACCGCTTGTGCGGCGGTGACATCTAATGCCTGCGCAATTTGCGGCAAGGCGATATTCACCATCGAGCCATCAAACACCGCCATTGTGGTGGTTGTCATCACCGCAACCATAGCCAACAGCCGCTCGCGCCCAGGCAATCCTTCATCACCGGGTTTGTCCAAAAAAAGTGTCATAAACAACCTCTGCTGATTTTGTGCTTGCGGTAACTATAATTTCGCGGGATATATGGCGGAAGGCGCAGCATTTGCATTAATAGGTTGCAGCAAACGCCATATCTGATCCTTCTGTTACGGATGCCAACCGATGAGTGAACCCGATCTGAATTTGTTAATTGCTCTGGATGTGCTGATCGCCGAGCGCAGTGTGGCGGCGGCGGCACGGCGGCTTGGTTTGAGTGCCTCGGCGATGAGTCGAACACTTAGTCGTTTGCGGGAAACCACCGGCGACCCGCTATTAGTGCGCGCCGGACGAAATATGGTGCTGACGCCTTATGCAGAAACGCTTCAGGCACGCACGCAGAACGCCGTTTTCGAGGCGCGGGCGTTGCTGCGACCCGCGCAGCCCGAGCTCAATATTGCCTCGCTGGAGCAGATATTTACCCTGCGTGCCAACGATGGTTTTGTTGAAGCATTCGGCCCAATGCTGATTGCAGAAATGGCGGCTGTCGCGCCAGGCGTGATGCTACGGTTTATGCCAAAGCCGGAGAAAAGCGCCAGTGCCTTGCGGGAAGGACGAGTTGATCTGGAAATTGGCGTGCTGAGCGAGATGGGACCAGAAATCCGCGTACAGGCGTTGTTCAGAGACCGCTTTGTGGGCGTCGTCAGAGATACGCATCCGCTGGCGCAACGTAATGAAGTGACGGTCAATGAGTATGTCGCCTGGAAGCATGTCGTGGCGTCGCGTCGTGGGTTAACAAGTGGTCCGGTTGATGAAGGGCTGGCAGAGCAGGGCGTGAGCAGGAAAATTGCCGCCGTGGTGCCAGGTTTCCCTGCGGCGTTAGCCGTGGCGCGGGCGTCCGATCTTATCGCGCTTATCCCGGCTTCTTTTCTTCTTAATCCTGCGGCCAGGCAGGGAGTGGCAATGTTCGAGTTGCCGGTAAAAACGCGCACCATTACCGTTTCTCAACTGTGGCATCCGCGTTCAGAAGTCGATCCCGCTCATCGCTGGCTGCGTCAGTTTATGCTGGGAGTGTGTCAGCGTTTAGTGCCGGATGAGAAGGGGAAGTGAAAGCTTTTCCCCAGGAAGATATTCTTAGCGTTTGAGCATTTGCGCTTGCCGCGCCTCTATTTTTAACTGTTTTCGCCAGACTCGGTTATGTAAGGACAGCGCGATTGACCGATAAAACAACGAGGAATTTATCCATTTAACATTCAGTAAAAAGAAGATTAACCCGAGGACTGATGTTATCTGCGGCGTGTAATTATCCGCCGCGCCAAATAATAGTGAGAAAAAGGCTGAGACAAAATACAAAATGGCTCCTGCGCCCGTCAGTCCAATGATAAACAAGTGCGCTTTTAATTCCGCAAGTGAGCCACGTGCGGTAAGTAACATGGTGGTCATAATCAGCACACAATAAACAGCCGCCGCAAAGAAAACGCCGAGCAGCACTTTATATTCAGGTATGGATAACCAGTTAAAAATAATCATCCACAGAGAAACTTGCGCCATGGCGTAGCAGAAAATAGCAAGTATCGTACTGATACCTAAAGGAATACCGGTCATATGCATTCCGACAGGCACGCCGAGGCGGCTTTTTAGGCTATCCTTAATCAACTCAAGCTGTTGTGGATCATTAGTGGCTATTTTTTTTGCGATACCGCGACTGAGCGCGAGGCTTCTTGTTATATATTTCATCATTGCCGGGTCAATTACTTCCTGTAAATGAAAA
Source organism: Kosakonia pseudosacchari (assembly GCF_015167415.1). Lineage (NCBI taxonomy): Bacteria > Pseudomonadati > Pseudomonadota > Gammaproteobacteria > Enterobacterales > Enterobacteriaceae > Kosakonia > Kosakonia pseudosacchari. The sequence goes on along the minus strand of NZ_CP063425.1, from coordinate 2,359,443 downwards.
AGACTGAATTAAACCAAAAATATATTTACCGGATTGCGTTATATTCTGTGGGTTTCGAATGGTGCCAGCAATCGCACTGCCGATAAATGCAGAAGAGTTTGTCAGACTTTCTCAATTGTGAATATTCTTATATCGTTAAAATTTTAAGAGTAAAAGGCACAACTTTGTAAGCAATTAAGAATAATCTGAATAAAATTTGTACATAGCGATGGATTAAAAAATGTGTGATGCAAACAAGCCGGAAGGAAGACAATGAACAAAGAAGATGAGTTACTGGTGATGTTGGTGACATATGAACAGCAGCTTCATCATCCTGAAATTCGCTGCCAGCCCGAAATTGTCGAGAGACTTTTACATCATGATTTTTTTGAGATTGGGCGATCCGGCAGACGATACAGCAGAGAACAAGTCATTACTGCGCTGGCAAATGAGCCCACTGAAACGATCGCGTCAGATGATTTTGCATTGTCGATGCACAACAACGGTTATGCGCTGCTGACGTATCGAAGTTTTATCCTCGACGAACACGGCCAGATGATAAAGCAAACATTGCGGTCATCGTTGTGGGAGGCGTCAAAAACAACGCCAGGTCGATGGCAGATGCGTTTTCATCAGGGAACACCCATGGCGGAATGATGGTGTAACGGCTGTAAGCATTAAGGCAGCGGAGATAAATGACCACGGCAATGATGGCAAACCGCTGTTACGACTGACATAACAGGATTTAAGAAATATTCTCTGTTCGTTTGATTCGCTATGTGGGAAATATGTCTGTGATAAACAGTACATAAAGAACTGTCAGAGGCGTATCCACTCTGAGCCAAATCTTGCCAATTTGCCAGATACTCTCTTTTCTCTGTAGAAGTCAGCCTGTCAAAATCTGGTGAAAGTTCGATGCTTAACGATCCCTTTCGCTCACCTGCAAATACAACAGGACCTAATAATTTTGCATAAATTTTACTCCCCTTCGTCTTAACTCCCTGCGATGATTATGGTTTTGGAGATTTAACTTAAAGAAGGATGGATGATGAATATACGTTATCCGGTACGGAAAGCCGACGGACAGGACTATAAGAACTATGACGAGCTGCTGACAGACATCCGCAAAAATGCCCACGGTTGGTGGTTACTTGGCGTAAATCGTTACTGGCACGGGGGGACTCACGTCGGGATGTCATCGTCTCCGGCCTCGGTGATGGATCCGGATTCGCCTGAAAAATCGGTGCCGCTCCAGTTCATGATGGACGGCGAGGTGGTGGCATGGCGGGTAAACAGGGATTACGCAAATATCGAGTGTTACCAGGAACATCCCCTGCGCCAATCAGGCACCTTTGTGCTGGTCAGGTCAGTGTACAAGCCCGACGAGCAGGATGAATCGTCCTGGCTGACGCTGTACCAGCTTTTCATGCACATCGCGCCATTGTCAGAATTTCCCAAACGCCCGCTTTACCGGGTCACGCAGAAAGGCCACGGCGTGCGGATGCGTAAACATTCCCGCCATGATGACAGCCGCGAAATCGCGCCAGACGTGCTGGCAAATAAACACGGCCACGCCAGAACGTTGACGCAGGGTGACACGCTTGCCGTACTGCAACAGAAATCGTTTTTACTGAAACAACGACCGGAGCCGTTCGCCCTGGTGCAGCGTCTTCAGGACGGTAAGCCCGCCGGAGAACTGTTCTGGGTCTCGATGCGCCCGGAATACCTGGAGCCTGACGGAGAATGTTACGTGTGCCTGCCTGACTGGATGCACAGCGCTCTGAATCACGGCGTGTTTGATGATGTGGTAGTGCCTCCCGCGCCGCTGAACGTGACGGTGAAAGCAGGGGATGCGGTCGGGTTCCTCGGCGCTCAGGATCTGGCTGACGAAGATAACCATCCGCAGATTATCACCACGGACTATAAAGCCCATATCGAGCTGCTGAGCCTCGATGAGCATGTGCCTGATTTTGTGGCAAACACGAAGGGCATCAAAACGGGCAAACAGTTCATTAAGCTGAAGCTGAAACGGCCGCTATACCTGCGAAACGGGGAGGGTGCGGAAAGTACCTTTGAGTCGATGAGCGCCATTACCCGTGCCGATGCCGGAAAAATTATTCCACGTGATGCCACGTACCCGTTTACGGATAAAACCGGGGTCACATACTTTCAGATCCGCCCGCATACGTGGATGCACCAGGACGACGTGGAGCAGCTCAGTCAGCACGATTTAGCAGCGCTAAACTTTCACTGTATTGAAGCTGAACACACAACGGATTTTACCCGCACGCTGGATGAACGCTGGCTCATTGATGCCCTTAAAAGCATCAGCTCGCACTTTGACGGTGAAAAAGGACCGCAGTTCGCGCAGACAAAAATGTTTTATGACAGCCTGATCCACAACGCTGAAAACAAAAAAACGCCTGGCCCGTATCCCGATAAATCACAGGAACAGTATTTGTTTGGTGCGCTGCATACCAATCAGATGAACATCCCGGAATATGCGCGGCGTCTGATAGTGAAACACGACAGCGACTGGCACAGTACCCGCGATGATACACGCTGGTCATCGGTATTTAAGGTCAGGGATGAAAGTCCTGTTGTGAAGATGGCCAACGGGGGATTTCTGGATGCGACGCGCTGGATGGATAAGGTTCCGCCGTTCGCCAGTCAGCGGTCAGTATGGCATTTTCATCCGATTGAATTCTTGGAAGTGATTAATCCAAAAGGAAACTGTGCATGTGGCCGGGATATCACGTTAGATGAATTGTGTGAAAGTCATCGACTCAAGTAAGTATTAACGAGAGCGTTGCATATCCATTCCAACCGCAGCCACAACATAACAAATAACCCCCCTTATGGGATGCGCATATGTAGTACGCATTATAATAAGCAGGCCGCAGCGAAGCGGCCTGCTAACACAGAACGTTATAGTGCAACCCCCAAGCAGGCTCAGCTATGAAACATAGTACAAATGAGGGAAGAGAAAATGGCACGTCCGATAGGTTAGCTGTATCTGCGCTTGAAAAAGAGCTTTCAGAGGCTATCAGCGACCAGAACAAGGATGACCATAAAACTCCGGATTCTGTCTGATTCTATGCTGGTGCGCATAATGTATATTATGTTAAATAAGATGCATATGATTATTCCCGTCAAGCCTTGGCCTGCCTGAACTATCTTTCCAGCGCCCAGGCCGCTCGCCTCTTTTTACAGCGCACTTTCGATTCACAGCCATTGCTCATGCACAGTCTGGTTTTGCCCGCCACTCAGTCGTAATCCGTTTGTGGTTTGAAAACGACATAGTTGCCAGCAGCGGCATCCCCTTGCACAGAGTTGCTGCGCTTGCACGCGGTTTCTCGCCGCGTGCAGATGCGATTAGCGGTTTGACGTTTTTGGTTCCACCGACTGCCAGATTTCAAGATCCCAGTTGCCATCACGACCATCGCAGAGGTAGTTTTCGAAACAAACGCCGCGTGCAAGTTCGTAATCGCTGTTTTCTATCGCAGCGTACAAATCGCTCCATGCTTTTGCGTAAGCGCCGTCCCGCACAAGCGTGTGCCATACCGCATATAGCCCTCCAGGCACTTTTTCTTCTCTGAATACTGTACCGGTAATGTTCACTGACGTTTGCGCATCAACCGTTAGCGCGACATCGGCACGCAAGTCGGCAACATCTGTTTGCGCGGGATCATCCCAGTAAAACACCAGCGCTTCCCGGTAAGCCACGCCCTGCTCCTGCGCCCAGCCAATAATTTGTTGAAAGCCCACCGGCACCGTCTCATTCCATGGACCACCCACGCGCACACAAACGATGTTCCGGGGAAGCGCATTTTCAAACCGTAAACTCATAAATCCTCCGCACAATAGTTAAGAAAACGTTTATAAACGCAGCAGCCCGCCATCAACCACGTACTGGCTGCCCGTGACATAACTGGCATCATCAGAGAGCAAAAATAACGCGACGGCGGCCGCTTCCTCCGGCGTTCCTGGCCGCTTCATCGGCACAATAGAGCGGATCTGCGCCTCATATTGACCACGAAATGGTATCGGGATCGCCTCAAGCAAACCAGTTTCTATCGCGCCTGGTACCAGTGCATTCACCCGGATCCCTTGTGCTGCAAAAGCCGTTGCCCAGCAGCGAACCAGCGCCAGCTGCGCCCCTTTACTGGCAGCATAAATCGAAGCAAGTGGTGTCCCTTCATATGCGGCAGTCGATGCGGTCAGCACCACAGACGCGCCCGCTTTTAAAAAGCGGGCAAGACAGGATATTTGCAGTACTGCAGCACGAACATTGTTCTTCATCATGCTATCGAACAGCGCGGCACTACCCTTTTCGGCAGGTGCAAAAGCCAGCTGCCCGGCATTCAGCCATAAGCCATCCAGCATGCCGAAGGAGGCTACCGCGTCAGCCAGCGCTTGTGCCGCTGCCGGATCGGCACCATCGTTTTGCAGCAATCGGGCGTCAGGTGGCAGCGCCTGGTGAAGGCGCGCCAGTTTGTACGCATCACGCCCGGTGATCATCACTTCCCCCTCTTCCGCAATAATGCGTTTTGCCCCAACCAGACCAATACCACTGCTGGCTCCCGTAATGACAATTTTCTTACCAGTGAATCGGGCCATTCTGCCTCCCTGAAGCCGTTTATCTGCCAAAGCACATTTTTACCCTCGGCGATATTTAAAATAAAACAATAAAAACTTATTGTAAAACGATAAACACCAGGCTAGCCTGCACCCAATTCAACCACCTATGCCAGGAGAGGCATCGAATGAAAAGAAGTGTGCAACAGGGTGTTTTGTTCTCAGGATTACTTATCTGTGCGTCGACACACAGCGCTGAGTTGTCCGGTTTTGCCGGGCTGGGCGTCGGCGTTCGCCCCATTTACTCCGGTTCGAACCACACGGCAGTGGTCCCACTGCTAAAAGCGGGCGTGGATCTTCATAGCGAAAACTGGGGGCTGTTCGGTCTGTCTACCGACGGGCTGATCTGGGGACTGACACCGGACTCGCCCTTCAGCGTGAGCCTGCTGTTAACGCAGGATGAGGCGCGAAAAGAGGTGTTTAATTATCCATTTTCCGGCAGAAAAAACCGCGATCTACAAGGGATGGGTAACCTGTCTGCAGCGCTGATGGCGGGTACAGATCTGCGCTACCAACAAGAAAGCTGGACGTTGTGGCTGCGCCTGTTAACTGCCACTGAAAAGCAGCGATATGGCGGCGAAGCACCGGGCAGAAGCCTGATCGTCACGAGCGGCGCGCAAGCCGAACTCTGGCGCTGGCATCATGCTGCCATTTCGGTCGGCGGCGACATAAGCTGGGCGAACAGTGGTTACCAGCAGCGCCACTACGGCGTGACGGCTCAGCAGGCACACCGCACCGACTTTGCAATTTATTCCCCTTCATCAGGCTTCCAGCAAGGTGGTTTGTATGCCGAACTGATGTGGCATTTCGATAAAAATCTGGCGGCAGGATTGACCAGCCGCGCGCAGTACCTGTTCGATGAAGCGGGGAGCAGCCCGCTGGTCAACAGCCGGATGCAGTACAGCCTGTCGTCACTGATCCAGTACACATTCTGAGGTGGTGCCATGAGCAAATGTCACTTTCGCAGCCGCGCACGGCTGCTCGCTGCGGGCACGGTATTTATCGCACTGATTGCCGCAGGTATTTACCTGCAACCCGGTTTCAGCACCCCCTCTCCTCGCCAGACGGGAGATGCCGGTATGGTGTCATTTTTAACGCCATTATTGAAAGGATCGCGAGGCAGCGTCGCCGCCGCGCTCATCACACCGCGCGGTGTGCAATATGCACTCTGGGACAGTGATTACAACCGACAATATGAAATCGCCAGCCTGACCAAAACCATGACCAGCAGTTTGCTGATGGAGGCATTTCGCCGGGGTGAAGCAACAGCGCAAACCCGCGTTGGCGATCTCATTCCGGAAATCAGCGGCCCGGCGCAAGACATAACCCTTGAACAATTAGCATCGCATCGCTCTGGCCTGCCGCCGCTGGCCTCATCGCTGCGCCAGAAGATCCGGATGATCAGCCAGATAATCCTGCGTGAAAACTTCTGGGAGTATGACGAAAAATCAGTCATCGAAATGGTGAACAATACCCGCTTAGCCGCGCCCGCCAGCTTTGATTACTCCAATACCGGCTACGCCTTGCTGGGCCTGGCACTGTCGCGAGCAGCACATCAGCCTTTTAATGCGTTATTGCAAACGCGGGTTTTTGCGCAGGCGAAAATGGCAAACACCGTTGTTGCCGAAGCATTAACCCCTGACACGCCCAAGTTTCACCACGGTTGGGCGGTGTCCGGGTTTGCCGAAGCGCCCTGGATACAACGCGCGTTCACGCCGGCTGCCGGTGTGCGTTCGACCATCGTCGATATGGCGCATTATGCGCAGGCCTTACTGGCGGGCAATCTTGCCGGTAGCGCGGCAATGCCGCCACACTTTGCCACTGACGATGCGGATTCACGCGTGGGTTACGCCTGGTTTACCACCCGTATTCGCGGGCGGGACATCACTTGGCACGACGGGGAATCTTCCGGTTTTGCCTCCGCCATTGCGTTCGATCCCCAGCAACAATCCGCCGTGGTGATCCTCTCAGATACGGCATGGCCCGTTATTGGCCCGGCCATACGCCTGTTGTTAACGCAGACATCAGCTAAAACGGAAACTCATCATGAACTGGATTGATATGTTGTGGGCCATATTAACCTTTATTTCGGTCATGCTGTTTATTTGCGGCTCCTGGTTCGCGCATTACAAAATACGGTTGTTGAATTACATCATGCTGGCGTTGATGATCATTTATTGTGCCGAAATGATGCAGACCATCACGCATCTGACCAAGATCGGTTATCTGTTCAGAATGCTGACATGGACCGTTCAGGCTTCGTTTATTGCCATCAGCGTTTATCGCGCGTGGCCAGCGCCCTGGTTAACGCGCAGCCCGCCTGTGCTGGCGGCTGGCAAGATTGCCATTGCGCTGATGCTTATGTCATGCTTGAGCGTGCTGGTTTTAAAATAAAATCCTTAATTCAGGAAGGTACAAAGTGAAAGGTGTACGAAATAAACTCAGTCTGGTGTTTATCTCAGGGATATTACCGCTCTTTTTCATCCTCGCCTTAATTACACCCCTGTGGTTATATTTTTCCGGTGAGTCTTTTTTTATTTCGAGCATGCTTAAATTTGCCGACATGCAAGCGGAAAGCCAGCCAGTGACTGCCGTACCGCCGTTTCACCAGTTGCTGTTACTGGTGCTCCTCTATTTACCCGTTGGGTTATTTGCTTTCGCTATCTGGCAGGGAATGCACGTGATGCGGCTGGTCGGTAAACGGCAAATTCTCAACCTGGCGCTGGCACGTTGTGTACGCAATATTGCCTTGATGATGCTAAGCCTTGGCATCGTATTGCCGGTGTGCCGCTTTTTAATACCGCTTGTCGTCTGGTGGCCGGAAAAATATTACCAGGTCAGCGTGCTGATTGGCGATGTGATCCTGTTGCTCACCGGCGGCTTGTTATTTGTCACGTTTCACGCCATGCTCGCGGGGATCAAAGCGGACGAAGAAACCAGGGAGTTTATCTGACTATGGCTGTGGTGGTTCATCTGGACAAACTGTTGGTAGAGAAAAAAATGACGTCCAGAGCGCTGGCGGCCTTTATCGGTATCACCGAGCAAAACCTGTCACTGCTCAAGTCCGGCAAAGTAAAGGGTATTCGATTCGATACGCTGGCGAAAATTTGCGAAGCCATGGAGTGTCAGCCCGGTGACATTATCTCCTGGGAGCCCGACCCCGCTGCGCCAGACGAAGAGTGACGCCCAGACAGGCGTTTCGTAGACAATAAAAAAGCCGACAACATCGCTGCTGCCGGCTTTTTTTTATTAACGACGTGAATCAGGCGTTCTGTAACTGCTGACCACAGGCCACCACGCTCGCCAGCAGAACTTTAACGTCCTCCAGGCAAACGGTCGGGTTCAGCAGCGTCAACTTCAGGCATGTCACCCCGTCAGCTTCTGTTACGCCTACGTTGGCGCTCCCGGAGGCCAGCAGCGCATCGCCGATACGCTGGTTCAGCAGCGCAACACCTGCGGTATCGCCGTTTTCCGGGCGGAAACGGAACAACACGCTGGCCAGTTGCGGCTGCATCACCAGTTCCAGCTGTGGCTGTTCGGCAACAAATTGCGCCACCTGCTGCGCCAGCGTCACGCCATTATCAATAATTTCGGCGTACTGCTTTTTACCCAGCGCTTCAAGCCCCATCCACAGCTTCAGCGCATCGAAACGGCGCGTCGTCTGCAATGATTTCGACACCAGGTTTGGTACGCCCTGCTCTTCGTCGAAGTCAGAGTTCAGGTAGGCCGCCTGGTAACGCATCAACTGATAATGGCGCGCATCTTTCAACAGGAACGCGCCACAGCTGATGGTCTGGAAGAATTGCTTATGGAAATCCAGCGTTACGGAATCCGCCAGCTCAAGGCCATTCAGGAAATGACGATACTTCTCAGAAAGCAGCAACGCACCGCCCCAGGCCGCATCAACGTGAACCCAAATCTGCTGTTCAGCAGCCAGCGCGGCGATTTCCGCTAACGGATCAATAGCACCCGCATCGGTGGTGCCGGCGGTAGCAACAATGGCCATCACCTGCTCACCGTTGGCTTTCGCCTCGGCCAGTTTCTGCGCCAGATCGTTGAGATCCATGCGCGAGAATTCATCCGTTTTCACCAGCGTCACGGACTGGTAACCCAGTCCCATTAGCGCCATGTTCTTCTGCACCGAAAAGTGTGCATTTTCAGAACATAACACTTTAATTTTGCTGAGATTACCGGTTAAGCCGTGCAGCTGAACAGAGTGGCCCTGACGCGCGAAAAACGCGTCACGCGCCAGCATCAGCCCCATCAGGTTACTCTGCGTACCACCGCTGGTGAACACGCCAGCGTCACCGGCCGGATACCCCACCTGCGCGCGCAGCCATTCGATGAGTTTCATCTCAATGATGGTCGCCGACGGGCTCTGATCCCACGAATCCATACTCTGGTTCGTGGCGTTGATCAGCACTTCCGCCGCCTGGCTAATCACCAGGCTCGGACAGTGCAGATGCGCCACACACTGCGGATGATGCACGGACAGGCTGTCTTTAAGGAAATACTCAACGGCGCGCTCAATGGCGGCCTGGTTACCCAGGCCCTGAGACGTGAATTCTAAATTGATGCGCTCACGTAATTCCGCGACAGTTTTGCCCTGATACATTTCAGGTTGCTTGAGCCACTGTACAACGGCTTGCGTGCTCTGCTCGATCGCTTCCTGATAGGCCGCAATACTCTGCGCGGAACCCGAGAGAATCGGATTTAAATCAGACATTCGCTCACTTACTCCGATTAAACAGGCTTCACGCCAGCGCTCAGCAGCGCGTTTTCAAATTTATCGAGGAAAATTTCCAGCTCTGCATTGCTGATAAGCAGCGACGGCAGCAGACGCAATACGCAACCGCCACGGCCGCCGCGCTCCAGGATCAGACCCGATTCGAAGCATTTTTTCTGCAACAGCGCAGAAAGTTCGCCGTCCGCCGGGTAGCACCCCATGTGATCCTGCGCTTCCTGCGGCTTAACGATCTCAATACCGATCATCAGGCCCAGGCCGCGTACATGGCCAATCACCGGGAAACGTTTTTGCATTTCAGCCAGCTTGCCTTTCAGCCATTCACCCTGCTCTGCCACTTTATCGGCGATGCGATCTTCTTTGAGGATCTTCAGTGTAGTGAGGCCGGTTGCCATCGCCAGCTGGTTGCCACGGAAAGTACCGGTATGGTGGCCCGGCGCCCAGGCGTCGAACTGTTTTTTGATACCGAGCACCGCCAGCGGTAAACCGCCACCGACCGCTTTGGACATCACAATGATGTCCGGCTCAATACCGGCGTGTTCGAAGGCGAACAGTTTGCCAGTACGCGCGAAACCAGCCTGCACTTCGTCGAGGATCAGCAGAATGCCGTGTTCCTGGGTCACTTTACGGATGCGCTGCAGCCACTCGATCGGCGCCGGGTTCACGCCGCCTTCACCCTGCACCGCTTCCAGAATCACGGCAGCCGGTTTACGTACGCCGCTTTCAACGTCGTTGATCAGGTTTTCAAAGTAGTAGGTCAGCGCTTTGACACCGGCTTCGCCACCGATGCCCAGCGGGCAACGGTACTGGTGCGGATAAGGCATAAACTGCACTTCCGGCATCATGCCGTTTACCGCTTCTTTCGGCGACAGGTTGCCCGTCACGGAAAGCGCGCCGTGCGTCATGCCATGGTAACCGCCAGAGAAACTGATAATACCGGAACGACCGGTCACTTTTTTCGCCAGCTTCAGCGCCGCTTCTACGGCGTCTGCGCCGGAAGGCCCGGTGAATTGCAGGCAATATTCTTTGCCCTGACCCGGCAGCAAAGAGAGCAGATATTCTGAAAACTCATCTTTTAACGGCGTGGTCAGGTCGAGCGTATGTAACGGTAAGCCACTGGTAATGACACTTTGGATGCTCTGAATCACATCAGGATGATTATGGCCCAGCGCCAGAGTACCGGCGCCTGCAAGGCAGTCAAGGTATTGATTATTCTCAACATCGGTGATCCAGACGCCCTGCGCTTTGGCAATCGCTAACGGCAATTTACGCGGATAGCTTCTGACATTGGATTCAAACTCAGCCTGTCTTGCTAAAAAGGTCTCATTGCTTTGCGGGAATGAATTAGCACTCAAAGAATCAATACGGACTTTATCCGTCATCATATCTCTCCTACAACCTGGGTTGGTTTAACACCGGGTTGAATAAGGGTTTAAGGGGGCTTGTAAAAAACGCGGCTAATATATGTGTTTTCAGCAACGGACTCAATCTTTTATTTTGTCAGGCTATTTATGTCATTTTCTTTAAAAATCAATGACAAAAAATATTTATGCGTGGGGATTGTTCAGCGTGAATTGTAACCAATTCTGTTACAAGAATATTCCAGCAAGCATTGCGAACAACGCCATGATAAGACTCGCTTTTTAATATTTGTGCTCTTTTTATGTTATTAGAACGTTATTTAAGCCAAACTCCGCCAGCAACCACTGAATAAATCATGAGATTTTCCATTGGGTTATTGCAAATGTTGAGGAAATTATCGATTCAGCGAGTTAAATCACTTACTATGCCCGCGATAAAAATTCCCAGGCCAAAAAAAGGAAGCATCTATTTAACCATTAATGCGCATCACACCCGGTAACTCGTGAGAGGCAATACAGGTTATCGACAACGGGAGCAGAATCCTGGGTTGTAAAAAGAGATGTTCGCGGGCGGACATTTCGTAAGGCGAAGCACGCTTCCCTTATGCCGAGAATGAAAATTTTCATGCCATTAAAATTATGGCGCCCTGATATGAGATTATTATGACTCGCATTTATCCACACACCATCGTTGCCAAATTTGGCGGAACCAGTGTCGCCGATTTTGACGCGATGAGCCGCAGCGCCACCATTGTCCTTGCTGATAAAGATGTTCGTCTGGTTGTTTTGTCTGCCTCCGCTGGCGTCACCAACCTGTTAGTTGAACTCTCTGGCGGTCTGGAAAGCAGCGTTCGACAAGACAAGATCGATACCCTGCGCACCCTGCAATACAACATTATTTCTCGCCTGAAACAGCCAGAAGCCATCGGCCAAGAGATCGACCGCCTGCTCGATAATATCAGCCATCTTGCGGCCATGGCCGTTGATTCCCGGTCAGACGCGCTGTGCGATGAACTGGTGAGCCACGGGGAGTTGATGTCTTCCCTGCTGTTTGTGGAGGTTCTGCGCGAACGCGACGTGGAAACGCAGTGGTTTGACGCGCGCAAAGTGATCCGCACGAACGACACGTTCGGCTGCGCGGTACCCGTTATAAGCGAGATTGCAGAACGGGTGGAAAAGCATTTACGCCCGCGCATTGCGCAGTCGCTGGTGGTCACACAAGGCTTTATTGGCAGCGACGCGGCGGGACAAACAACCACGCTTGGCCGTGGCGGTAGCGATTACACCGCCTCATTGCTGGCTGAAGCGCTGCAAGCTGCGCGAGTGGATATCTGGACCGATGTCGCCGGGATTTATACCACCGATCCCCGAATCGTCACCCAGGCAAAACGCATCGATACACTCTCATTCTCTGAAGCCAGTGAAATGGCGACCTTTGGCGCGAAAGTGCTGCATCCGGCAACCCTGCTACCGGCGATGCGTAAAAATATCCCGGTCTTTGTCGGTTCAAGCGCCCAGCCGCGCGCGGGCGGAACGCTGGTCTGTCGCGACACGCACGAACCACCGCGTTACCGTGCACTGGCCGTTCGTCGCCAGCAAACGCTGTTAAAGTTATCCAGCGTCGATACGCAGCCGGCACACCGCTTTTTGGCCCAAATGTTTGGTATTTTGTCGCGTCATGACGTCGCCATGGATCTGGTGACCACCTCGGAAACCAGCATCGCGATCATTCTTAACTCCACCGGTTCTACGTCCGGTGAAGCGGACACGCTCACTACCGCGCTGCTTACCGAACTGTCGTCGCACTGCCATGTCGAAATCGAAACCGGGCTGGCATTAGTGTCGCTGATTGGTAACACGCTCTCGCAGGCTCCGGCAGTGTGCAAAGAGGTTTTCGCCGAACTGGAAAACCAATCCGTGCGGATGATTTGCCACGGCGCGTCCAGCCATAATCTTTGCTTCCTGCTCCCTGCGGAATGCGCGGACAGCGCCGTTAAAACGTTACACCGTAACCTGTTAGAATAACGGCGGTAACGTGCCCTGTACGCGGGCACGAGTTAGTGCTGGCAGCACGTTTGCCAGCACTTAACCCTTGAGCCATCGCCCACCGCTTCCTCTCTTTACCCCTGGCTGAACGTCCGCTTTGCTGAAGGTGGCCGCCACCGCCGCGATCCGAGAACTTCGCCCTTGCCTGTGTGGACTGTAACGTTCAGCGGCGCAAAGCCCGTGACGCTCAGCGGGCTTTCTTGTAACCTTCCGCGAAACTTTTCCCGAAAACCGGATTTCACATGGCCGCTCATATTTCAAAAGATCCTTTGCACGGCGTGACGCTAGAAATGCAAGTTAACGCGCTGGTCGACCGCTACGGTTGGTCCGAACTCGGCAAGCGCATCAATATCAATTGCTTTAAAAACGATCCAAGCGTTAAATCCAGTTTGAAATTTTTACGACGCACGCCCTGGGCGCGCGCGGAAGTTGAGGCGCTGTATCTTGAATCGCTGGAAGAGCGCGCCCCGACCAAATCAGACGAACCTGCGTTTAACCCGTGGACAAGCGGTCGAACGCCTAAGAGCTAATTTTCAGATGTCACTACAAAAGTCAGGCGTGCTTATTGCCACTGCGCTTTTACTCGCCAGTTGCGCCTCAAAAGCGCCGAAATCACTCGTCACGCCGTTGCCGCCGGTGGCAAAACAACCGCTCGCAACGACGCCTGCAAAAAATACACAACCGGTGCGCGGTATCTGGCTGGCGACCGTGTCGCGTCTCGACTGGCCGCCGGTAAATTCGGTCAACATGAGTGCTTCGTTGCGCGTCAGCCAGCAACAAGCGGCGCTGAGAAACAAGCTGGATAAGCTAAAAAGCCTCGGCATTAACACCGTCTTTTTCCAGGTCAAACCCGACGGCACCGCGCTATGGCCGTCAAAGATTTTACCCTGGTCAGATATGCTGACCGGCACCATTGGGCAGGATCCCGGTTACGATCCGCTGCAGTTTATTCTTGATGAAGCGCACAAACGCGGCATGAAAGTGCATGCGTGGTTTAACCCCTACCGCGTTTCAGTTAATACCAAACCGTCAACCACGGCGGATCTCAACCGCACCTTATCCCTGCACCCGGCGAGCATTTTTGTGCTGCATCGTGACTGGATCCGCACCGCGGGCGACCGTTTTGTGCTCGATCCCGGCATTCCGGAAGTGCGCGACTGGATAACCAGCATCGTTGCGGAAGTGGTGGCACGCTACCCGGTCGATGGTGTGCAATTTGACGACTATTTCTACGCTGAAACCCCAGGTTCTGCGCTGAATGACAACCAGACCTATCGGCAATATGGCCAGGCGTTCAGTTCAAAAGCGGACTGGCGGCGCAACAATACGCAGCAATTGATTGAACAGGTTTCGCGCACCATCCGGCAACTCAACCCCAATGTAGAGTTTGGCGTGAGCCCGGCGGGAGTCTGGCGTAACCGTTCATTTGATGCCGCCGGGTCCGACACGCGCGGTGCCGCGGCGTATGACGAATCGTTCGCCGACACACGCCGCTGGGTGCAACAAGGGCTACTGGATTACATTGCCCCGCAAATCTACTGGCCATTCGCCCGCGATGCGGCGCGTTACGATGTGCTGGCAAAATGGTGGGCGAATGTCGTGAAACCGACTAAAACGCGGCTCTACATCGGCGTGGCGCTGTATAAGGTGGGGGAATATTCGAAGAATGAGCCCGACTGGACCGTCAACGGTGGCGTGCCCGAACTGAAAAAACAGCTCGATTTAAACGAATCGCTACCGCAAATTAACGGCACGATTTTGTTCCGCGAAAGTTATCTGGAACAGCCGCAAACTCAGCAGGCGGTGAATTATTTGAAAAGCCGCTGGGGTGGTTAAGCAGGAATCATCCAGGGCATGCATCATGGCGCATGCCCTGCCATTGATAATGAATAAAAAAGGAATGGAGCTGTGAAATCAAAATTAGCGCATCTTGACAATATTGTTTTTTATACGCTTTGTACTGCACCGCTACTGATTATTATCATTCTGGGCTTTAAACTGCTTGCTTTGGTTTATAACTATTCAAGCCCGGACTTTGGCTCATGGCCAGATTGGTTAAGCTGGATAACAAATCTGTTCATTGCTTTTATTACGATTGTTGTTGCTAAAAATGCAAAAGATTTCTTTAGCGAAAAAATCCATGCCGAAGGGTTTAATCGCGCATCCATTCTGATGGATGACGTTGATAATGCGTATAAAAGTTATAATTCACTTTCATGGAAAGTTTTTTTAGATGTACGAAGATTTGATGTTTCTACACAATCGGACGATCCCAATCGCGTGCATTATCAAAAAGTAATTGATAGCGCAGAAAGTTCTCTTGAGGAAATCACTTCGTTATACGCGGATATAGCCAATATAAAAACAAGCATGGAACTACTGAGCCGCTGGTCTCTGACATGCAATCAAGAAGAAACTTTCACTTCTTTTATTAACTCAGTTGCCGAAAGTTTGGGGCTCATGTATGAAGTTGCGTATTATATTTCTTATATTAACTACCCTGATGACATCATTAGCGCGCAAGAATATAGAGATCGAATAGAGCGCCATCCGCGTCTTAAAGATGAGTTAGACATTCTTTATCGCCATTTTGCCACCACACCATTGAATAAGCTGTTTAGTATTTCGGAAAAAAGAGAGTAAAAACGGGTGGTTTCCGTCCGTCAGAACCTCAAGTCTCGTCCATTAGCGCATCATAAACACTGCGCAGCCTGCTGCGCAGATAGAGCACCGCCTTGTGCTTACGGGACAACAGCGCCTGCATGCTGACACCCGTCTCCTCCACCAGCGCCTTATAACTCAAACCTTCAAGCTCGGTCTTTTCGAACACCTCGCGCTGGGCGGGCGGAAGTTCCGCCAGCGCGCTTTCCAGCTCTTGCCATAACAGCTCGCGCAGATACGCCTCTTCCGGCGTTTGCGGCACGCCAAACAGCGTTTCGGCCAACTCATCTTCCGCAAAATCGCTTTCATCGTCACCACCGTTGAAAAAACCGGACAACGGCAGTTCACGTTTTTTACGCGCGCGATCCGTCATTTCATTGCGCGCGGCGCGGAACAACCAGGCGGCAACATTCTCCACCGGTTGTTCCACATTCATCAGCTGATAAGTCACTTCCTGCAAAATGTCGTCGGCATCATCGCGCACTGCCGTGCGCCCACGAATAAACGCTTTCAGGCGTGAGCGACAGGCATTCAGCGCGTTGACCAGCAAAGACTCGCCGTCCATGGTTTTCACCGTGCTCACTCAGCGTCCGGTTTTTTTGCGCTGCTATCGTCAGGCTGATGACGGTCATCCGCCCTTTCATCCCAGCGCCCACGCCAGCCGCAGCGATCGCGGCGACCAAAACCTTCGCGACGCTGCTGGATAAAAGCTTCACGCTGCTCTGGCGTCATTTGCATCCAGCGTTCGTGCATACGCCGACGCGCCAGACCAAACATTCCCCCGTGGAACCCCAGCCCGCCAAAGAGAATGCGGCTCAGCACTAACAGCCCCAGCGCCTGCCAGAACCCAATGCTTTTCACGCCAAGAATGGCCGGTAGCAGCGCATTCCATAAAGACATCACCAGCAGCCCTAACGCGATAAATACCACCACGCCAATGATCAACGGTTTCATCATCCGGTGCCGACCAAAGCCGTGACCGTGTTTGTGCCCATGCATATCAAAATCTCTCATCTTTTTTCTACTCCATCAGCTTAATGAATAATTGCTTGTGATGAAGTAGACGGATGAGCGGTAAAAATATTGCCAGCAAAATGCAAAAAAATGCCTTCAGGAATAAAATAAAATATAACTCATTGAAATTAAATATTTAATTTATCTCAACCGCAACCCAATGGGGATTCCTGAAGTCATGTCCTCAATTTTAGCCTCTATAGGTCTGCCAGGCAGAAACGCCGATGGAATGGCAAATGCCACTTGTCTACAAGCAGGAGTGCCGCAGCACTCCTGCTAGCGATGCGCTGGTATATTTACGCTGCGCACCACTTAATTTAGTAAAAAAGACACGTTAATTTAAAACCTAACTATTATGATATTCGATATATTCAGACCAGTCGCTTTCGAAAATAAAAAAACTCCCGTATGGGGAGGCTTTATTATTTTATTTCTTCTTGTAAACATCGGCCGTGGCGTGAATTTTTTTCCTGGTTTGATCGGAGGTTACGACATACACATCACCACCCTTTTCATCCGCCAGTTTGCTCAGCGCATGGCGGGCGTCCATGGGTGACATCTCATCGGATGTGGCAATTTCGCCAACCTTTTCATATTGCGAAGAAACTTTATCAAATTCTGCTTTTTCCATTAATTTGGCGGCCCAGGCATTACTCGCCAGTAATGTTAACGCGCTAATAATCACTAAACTTTTTTTGTTCATCAGGCATTCTCCGGATTGATTTGAGATGGCTGTAAATAACAGAAAAGCACAGTCGATCATTTACGCTTTAACGGTAGACCAAGGTAAAAATAATTCAATACCGTTAATTAATCGGTTATTTAATCAACAGATTAAGCTGAATAAAAAGTGAAACCTGCATATGAAATGTCATATATAATGGCGCGCGTCTTACTTCAGGGTTTACACATTTCAGGAGTTTGGTGATGAAAGCGTCCCACCTCAATCTTCCGGCCGGTTACTTTGGCATTGTGCTTGGTATTATCGGGCTCGGCTTTTCCTGGCGTTTCGCCGCCACTATCTGGCCGGTTACCCTGCTGCCCGCGAATAGCTTAATCATTCTGGCGATGGTCATCTGGGCGCTGTTGATGCTGGCCTTTATTAGCCGCATGTTCCGCCACGGCGCAAGCGTGCTGGAAGAGATCACCCATCCGCTGAAAAGCAGTTTTGTCAGCCTGGCACCAGCAACCTCGATGCTGGTCGCCATTGGCCTTGCGCCGTGGTTGCACACGCTGGCGCTGGGGCTTTTTCTGGTTGCTGTCGTTATTCAGCTCACCTATTCCGCCTGGCAAACCGCCGGGCTGTGGCGCGGTCAGCACCCGAAAGAAGCGACGACGCCGGGTCTTTATCTGCCCACGGTTGCCAATAACTTTATCAGCGCCATGGCCTGCGGCGCGTTCGGTTTTAACGATGTCGGGATGTTGTTTCTCGGCGCCGGGCTCTTCTCCTGGCTGAGCCTTGAGCCCGCGATCCTCAGCCGGATGCGCAATCTTGATGAAATGTCACCCGCTGTGCGCACCTCGCTTGGCATTCAGATGGCACCTGCATTCGTCGCCTGTAGCGCCTGGCTGAGCATCAATGGCGGGCAGGCCGATGTGTTCGCCAAACTGTTATTCGGTTATGGCCTGTTGCAGATGCTGTTTATGATAAGGCTGATCCCCTGGTACAGTTCACAGCCGTTCAACCCGTCGTTCTGGAGCTTTTCATTCGGCGTGGCATCGCTGGCGACCACCTCGATTCGTCTGGGACACGGCACGCCGGGCGGCGCACTGTACTGGATGTCATTCCCGCTATTTATCGCGGCTAATCTGGTGATCGCGCTGTTGATGGTAAAAACCTTCGCGCTGTTACTGCGGGGCAAATTACTGATTCGTACATAATCGAGAATGCGCCAGGCATGTTACCTGGCGCATCGCTTGCTGTTTACGGGCGACGGAACAGTACGATACTGCGCCCTTCGAGTTCGAAATCCTTCTCCTTGGTGATCACAATCCCGCGTTTCGCGCTATCCGTCGTGGTCAACTCCAGCACCCAGCCACCTTCGCCGAACTGCGGAATACGAAACGGCACCGTCCCTTCAAACGGGTTAAACAACATCAGCACGTCATGCCAGACGCCCTCTTCTTCCTGCAAATCCGGGCGGCCGATATAAACGCCGATCGTCGAGCCTTCATCCCACTGTTCCGGCAACTGCTCGCCGCCACCCGCGTTGTACCAGCGGATCTCCATGCCATCGCGCCAGTTTTCACGCCGCAGGATCGGCTGTTGGGCACGCAGCGCAATGACGTGACGGGTAAATTCCCGCAGCGCTTCACCATTGCCGCTTTGCAGCGCGTCCCAGTTGATCCACGAGATTTCACTGTCCTGGCAGTAGCCATTGTTATTGCCCTGCTGGGTACGGCCAAACTCGTCCCCGGCCAGCAGCATTGGCGTGCCATGAGAGAAGAACAGTGTGGCGAGGAAGTTGCGTTTTTGCCGTTCGCGCACGGCATTGATGCCTTCATCCTCAGTCACGCCTTCCGCGCCGTAGTTATAGGAGCGGTTGTCGTTGTGACCGTCGTTATTGTCCTCGCCGTTGGCTTCATTATGTTTTTCGTTGTACGAGACCAGGTCGTTCAACGTAAAACCGTCGTGGGCAGTAATAAAATTGACGCTTGCCCACGGGCGACGCCCGCGCTGATCGTAGAGATCGCCGGAGCCCAGCAAGCGGGCGGCAAAGTCCGTCGAGACGTTATCACCCTTCCAGTATTCACGCAGCGTGTCGCGGTATTTGTCGTTCCACTCCGCCCAGCCCGGCGGGAAACCGCCCACCTGATAACCGCCGGGACCGATGTCCCACGGTTCGCCGACCAGTTTCAGCCTGGACAGGAGCGGGTCCTGCGTCATGGCGTCAAAAAAGCCGCCGCGCTGGTCGAATCCTTCCGGCTCGCGCCCGAGAATGGTGCCCAGATCGAAGCGAAAACCGTCGATATGCATCGCTTCTGCCCAGTAACGCAGCGAATCCATCACCATCTGCAATACGCGCGGGTGTGAAGTGTTCACCGTATTGCCGGTGCCGGTGTCATTGATGTAGTAGCGGTGCTGATCCGGTAACGTGCGGTAATAGGAGAAGTTGTCGATGCCTTTAAACGACAGCGTTGGCCCCAGTTCGTTGCCTTCTGCCGTGTGGTTATAAACCACATCAAGGATCACTTCGATACCGGCATCGTGAAACGCCCGCACCATATCGCGAAAGCCCTGGATGCCGCGCGGCCCGTAATAGCGCGACGCCGGAGCGAAGAAACCAAGCGTGTTGTAACCCCAGAAATTGCGCAGGCCTTTATCGAGCAAATGTTGATCGTCCGGGAACCAGTGTACCGGTAGCAGTTCGACAGAGGTGATACCGAGGCTTTTGATGTACTCGACCGACGCCTTATGTCCCATCCCTTCAAACGTGCCACGCAGTTCCGGCGGCAGCGCCGGATTAAGCTGAGTGAAGCCTTTGACATGGGTTTCGTAGAAAACCGTACGCGGCCAGGGAATGTTCGGCCTGGCGTGATCCTGCCAGTCGAACGCCTGCGGATCGATAACCCGGCATTTCGGCGTATACGGCGCGCTATCCTGGGTATCAAACGTCAGGTCTTTATCTTCGTGCTCTAAATCGTAAGCGTAATGGGCCGCGTTCCACTCGATATCACCGGCCAGTTCGCGGGCATACGGATCAATTAAGAGTTTATTGGGGTTAAACCGGTGGCCGTTTTCCGGCTCAAACGGACCATGCACCCGGTAGCCATACAGCGCGCCGGGTTGCAGGCCTGGCACATACCCGTGCCAGATCTCGTGGGTGTTTTCCGGCAGATCAAACCGGGCGATCTCCTGCTTGCCATCGGGGGCGTATAAACAGAGCTCCACACGATGCGCATGCGCTGAAAAAAGGGCAAAGTTAACGCCCTCACCGTCGTAATTCGCACCGAGTTGCTGGCCGTGCCCCGCCGTAATGTAAAACTGTTTTCCGTCAGACATTGCTTCCCCTTGATCGCCTGTAAAGTCTCACCAGACATCACGATTGATGAACCGCACCCTTTTTTTTGCAATCACGCACTGACCAGTACCGCAAAGGTGAAACCGCCTATCGAGCGCAGGTTCACTTTGTCGGTGAGAAAAACCTCCTCTGAACTGAGTATGTCCCGGTAACGCCGATTCGCCAGTTCCGGCGGCAAGGCAATATTGGCGCCCGCCAGGCTGCCGTCGATGGCATCGAACAGCAGACGCGGGGCGAGCACAATTAACGCATCCTGTTTTTCCACACGCGCAAAGGCGATCAGATGCTCTGCCTCTTCACCCGCAACGGTCAAGGGCAGATAGGCCCCCCGGCGGAACAACGACGGCATCTGCTGGCGTAAATGCAGCAGCCGGTAGATGAAAAATTGCTTTAATTGCCCGCTCGACCAGCTCTCCTGCGAATGCGGATCGGCCTGCTCTTCGTCGACCAGCAAGCGTTCCAGCTCGGCGTAATCCGGCTCCAGCCGGTTATCCGGATCGACCAGACTAAAATTGAGCGCTTCGCTGCCCTGATAAATATCCGGCACGCCGGGTGCCGTCAGTTTGATCACTGTTTGCGTCAGGCTATTGACCAGTCCGGCGCGGATAAACGGCTGCAGCGAGGCGGTAAAATCGGTTAAGAACACGTGGTTGTCCGGCGACAACAAATGCCGCACGTAATCGAGCACCGCCTGTTCATAGGCATCGTTAGTCTCGATCCAGTCGGTGCGCTGCTTCGCTTCGCGCAGCGCTTTTTCGACAAACGCCACAAACCGCTCTTCCAGCGCGCGCAAACCGTCCACGTCATCGGCCTGTAAGTTGACCGGCCAGACACCCGCCAGCGCCTGGTAAATCATCCACGCCACCATCGGTCGCGGCGCGTGACCATCGTCCAGCAGTTGCACTTTGCTATGGTTCATCTGCCGCCAGCGCGCCACGCAATCGGCCCAGCGCTCGGGCGCTTCCGTCAGGGTGTAGAGCCGCGCTCTGGCATCTTCCCCGCGTTTGGTGTCATGGGTCGAAGTGCCGGAAAGCGCGTCCGGCTGGCGCTCAAGCCGGGTTTGCATCTCCGCGTGGAAACGATCGAGCGAAAAGGTACGCGGTAGTGGCTCGGCGCCGACTTCGTTAAGCGCCAGATCAACATGCTGGCGGAAAAAGAGCGTATCTTCGACGGATTTCGCCATCAGCGGCCCGGTGAGCTGCTGAAAACGGGTGCGAAAACGTGCCGCCGCGCTGAGCGCGCTTTTCGCCACATCGCCCACTAAAATGCGGCGCACAAAATCGAGCGCGGCAGCGTCCGGCGCATACGGACTGCGCTGAACGCTCTCCACCACCTTGTTTAACAGCGCGGCGTCAGCCGCCGGTAGCCCCTGTTCCGTGCCATAAGTGCGATAAACCGGGAAAGCGATCAGCAGTTCGCGCAACGCCTGGCGCACCGCGTCCTCCTGTGGCACCGGGATTTCCGCGTGACCAATGGTGAGCGCCAGCGACACCAGCACGTTGAATTCGCCGTTAAAGTTACGATCGACCATCAACAGTTTGGCGGCACGCAACTCCTCGCGCATATCCACGCGCCGCCCGGCAACGCTGTCGTAGGCTTTGCGCAGGTTGTTGAGCTGAGCGTCATCCACCAGCACATCCGACAGCGCGGCGATAAATTCATATCCGGTGGTACCGGAAACTGGCCAGTCTGCCGGAAGATGCTCGCCTTTGCCGAGGATCTTCTCCACCGTGAGGTAACACTCAGCGCCCACTTTCTGACGCAAGCGCGTCAGATACCCCTGCGGATCGGCCAGCCCGTCAATATGATCGATACGTAAACCGTCCACCGCGCCGCTGTGTACCAGTTCCAGGATCAGCCGGTGCGCGTCATCAAACACCGCCTCATCTTCCACGCGCACGCCAACCAGGCCGGTGATTTCAAAAAAACGCCGGTACGAGAGATCATTCGCCGCATCGCGCCAGCTCATCAAACGCCAGGGCTGCTGCGCATGCAGTTCGGCTATCAACGTGCGATCGGTCTCGCCAATGAGCGCCTGCTCACGCCCTTGCCAGCTTTCTGCCACCAGCGGATAAAAATTATCGTAATAGGCCAGCGCCGGTTCGCCGGTCAGCGGATCGGCTTTGATCGCCAGCTCGCCGTTCGCCAGCACAATGTCAAAATCATCGCCGAGAAAAGGCAGCGTCAGCCGCCGCGACCAGTCGATGTCGAAATGGTGGGCATACGGACTTTTTTCGCCTTTGGCTATCACATCGCGCCACCAGGCGTTTTCCAGCGAGGCGGCCATATGGTTTGGCACAATATCCAGAATCAACCCCAGCCCGGCATTTTTTAACGCCCTCACCAGCCGGTCAAAGCCGTCGCGCCCGCCAAGCGTGGGATCGATCTCATTCGCGTTGGTGACGTCATAACCATGGGTTGAACCGCTGGCGGCGGTAAAAATGGGCGAAGCGTAAAGGTGGCTGATGCCAAGGTGTTTAAGGTACGGAACCAGCGCCGCAGCGCGATCAAACGTCATTCCGTTACGAAACTGCAAGCGATAAGTCGCGGTTGGCGTATTCACATTCCCTCTCCCAAAGCCAGACGAACAATGAACGCATTCGGCGGCAAATCATCCTGTCCGCGCGGCCACGCCGCCAGCGTTTTACCGGGTAGATCCGGCAACGGTTGCGACGTCTCGCCAATATTGAGCGCCAGCGATAATGTCCCTTGCGCGAAGCGCCAGCGCACCGCGATAAACCCCGGCGCGGTGGCGATCACGTCGCCATTTTGCCGCTGCGCATGAGCCAGTAGCGGCACAACATATTTCTGGCGCAGCGTCAGCCAGTCGCGGGTTTGCGTCAGCCAGCGCTGACCGCTCTCCCGCTGCGTTTTCGCCCAGTCAAGTTGCGAACGGGTAAAGGTGTCAGGCGCGTTCGGATCGGGAACGGCTTCCCCTTCATGTCCGGCATGGCCCTGGAACTCCCGCGCACGCCCTTCACGCACCGCGCGCGCCAGATCGCCATGAAAATCGGTAAAGAAGAGAAAAGGATGGGTTTCGCCATACTCTTCGCCCATAAACAGCAGCGGAATATGCGGGGAAAAGAGCAGCGCGCCGAGCAGCACGCGCGTTCTCTCCTCGCCCGCCAGCGTGATGAGCCGCTCGCCCTGCGCACGGTTGCCGGTCTGATCGTGGTTCTGGATAAAATCGACAAACGCCACCGGCGGCTGATTGCGGCTGTCCACGCCGCGGGTTTCACCCGTTGAGGGCGCAACTTCCCCCTGAAACGCGAACCCTTCCGTTAACGCGCGCGCCAGCCACACTTCGGGCTTATCCGCAAAATCCTGGTAATAGGCATGGGTTTCGCCGGTGGCAAACACATGCGCAGCATTGTGCAGATCGTCGTTCCACTCGGCGGTAAACAGCGGCACACGACCGTCCGGCTCGCGCGGATGCAGCGCGATAATGTTGCGGCAATCTTCGGTGGTCAGATGTACCGGCCTGTCGGTGATCTCCGCGCGAATACGTTCGGCAATCTCTACCAGCACGTGCGGCGTCGAACTGTCTTCAATCTGGTCGATGGCATCAAACCGCAGTCCGTCCAGGTTGTATTCGTTGAGCCAGTAGAGCGGTGCTTCAACGATATAACGCCGCACCGCGTCAACGTCATAAGCGATGCCAGGCCCCCACGGCGTCTGGCGTTCGGCGTGGAAAAAATCCGGCGACAGCGCGGGCAAGTAGTTGCCTTCCGGGCCAAAGTGGTTGAGCACAATATCCAGCACCACGGAAAGACCGTAGCCATGAGCCGCGTCGATAAACGCTTTAAAATCATCCGGCGTACCGTACGCCGAGTGTGGCGCATAGAGCAGCACGCCGTCATAGCCCCAGCCGCGATTGCCGCCAAACTGGGAGACGGGCATCACTTCTATCATCGTGATGCCGAGTTGCGCGAGGTACGGCAATTTTTCCATCGCCGCGCGAAACGTCCCCTGCGGGGTAAATGTCCCGATGTGCAGTTCATAGACCACCGATTCTTCCCACGGGCGGCCCTGCCACTGCGGGTGCTGCCAGACGTAATGATCCGGATCGATGACCAGCGAAGGGCCGTTCACGTCGGCGACCTGCGCGCGCGAGGCAGGATCGGGAACCGCCATACCATTATTCAGGACAAACTGGTACGCCGTACCCACGGCGATATTTTCGACGGTCAGTTCAAACCAGCCGTCATCAAGGCGTTGCATTGGCAGTTCGCCAGCCGGTAAACGCAGTGAAACGTGCTGCTGCCCGGTGGCCCATAACCGAAAACGCACGCGACCATTCGCGAGGTATTCGGCTCCCCAGCTTTTACAAAACGATTTCGACGCCATGCAATTACCTCTCCACGATGTCACGAAGAACAATCATAGTCGATAATCTGCAAAGCCATTGGCGGGCCGCCCGACGATGCTCACGCATACCGGGCGGTAAGTGGGTTATTGCTGATGTTTCTCTGACACCACGCTGGCGTTAAGTCATCACGCCGCGACCAAAGCGCACAAACGGTCTGGTCGTGACATAAATGCGCCAGACAGGCGATCGTCACCATGCCCGGCGCGCGGGTAATTTGGGGCAGAAAGTTATTTAACTCATATTAGCGGCAGAGGTATTTCCTCTGCCTTTTTCATTATTTGGTCGCACTGAATATGGCTTTACCGATACGGGCGATGGCGTCATTACTTTGCGCCATTGTCGCTTTAGTATCCGTTATATAAATAGATACGATACGAGGCGCGCCTTTTTTCGGCCAGACAATACTGATAATCGAGCGCGAACCATAGCCGCCTGCTCCGGTTTTATCGCCAATCATCCAGCCTTTTGGCAATGTGGAACGCAGCAGCGCACCGGCAACTTTATCCTCTTTCATCCACTGCACCAGCTGTGCGCGCGAAGCGGGAGTCAGCGCACTGCCCAGCGCCAGTTTTTGCAGCGTGTGGCTGACGGCAAGCGGCGTGGTGGTATCACGCACATCGCCCGGCACGGCGC
The DNA here is from genome assembly GCF_015167415.1 of Kosakonia pseudosacchari. Classification (NCBI taxonomy): domain Bacteria; kingdom Pseudomonadati; phylum Pseudomonadota; class Gammaproteobacteria; order Enterobacterales; family Enterobacteriaceae; genus Kosakonia; species Kosakonia pseudosacchari. Next base: position 2,333,976 of record NZ_CP063425.1, on the reverse strand, counting down.
TGTTGAGTTCAGGTTCGGCGCGATCGAGTCGCGTGACACTGTCACCTGAATCAGCGAAGAAACGCGTCACCGCTGCCGGTCCGCCCAGCTTTTTCGCCAGCAGATTTGCCGCCGTGTTGTCACTTTCAGTGATTGCCGCGCTGCACAGTTGCTGCCAGCTCATCGAGGCAGGCGCAACAAACTTGCTGGTCACTGGCGACCAGGTCACCAGCTCGCTTTGGGCAAACTGGGTAGTCTCATTTAACGCCAGTTCGCCTTTATCGACCTTGCTCAGCAACGCGCCGCACAGCAGCGCTTTGTGGGTGCTGTTAAGCGGAAAACGCTCATCGCCGCGATAGCTCACCGTCTCACCGCTGGCGGTATCGATCACCGCAATGCCGATGCGGGCACCCAGGCGTTCTTCCTGCAGGCGGGCCACCGCCGTCAAAGTGGCGTTATCAATGTTGGCGGCGCTGGCGGCAAACGCGCTCAACAACAGTAAAGAACAGATTGATTTTACTGGGAAAAACATAGGTATAATCCTTGTTCAAACAGAGCAACATCACAAGTGGACATCATGTATAACACCGCGTTAGTGTACAGAAATTTCGGCGAACCGCAGACTGTTCTGCACGCTGAAACCAGCGTCCTGGCACCGCTTCCGGCAGGACTGGTTCGCGTCAGGATGCGCCTTGCGCCGGTGAATGCCTCGGATTTGATCCCGGTAACCGGTGCCTACCGCCACCGTATCACCCTGCCCACTATCGCAGGTTATGAAGGCGTTGGCGTGGTCACAGAAACGACGGAATCAGACGCGCATCTGCTGGGAAAACGCGTCTTGCCGCTGCGCGGTCAGGGAACCTGGCAGCAGTATGTTGATTGCCCGGCGGAGCTGGCTGTGCCGGTGCCGGATGACATAGACGATACGCTCGCCGCCCGCGCCTACATCAACCCGCTGGCCGCACAGATGATGCTGGAACATTACCCGGCTCACGGCCAGCATGTGCTGGTCACCGCGGCGGGTTCTGACTGCGCCGCTTACCTGGCGCAGTGGGCCAGGCTTCAGGGGGCGAAAAGCGTGACCGGCATTTATCGTTCCGCCATTCACGCCCGTCGTCTGGCGGCCAGCGGCGTGATCCCGCTGGCCGATACGGACAGCGCCGCCATCACACAGGCGGCGGGCAAAGCGGGTGTTATTTATGACGCGACCGGCGGCACACTGGCAGACATGTTGCTGCAATCGATGCCTGAAACGGGGCAATTGATCAGCTACGGTTTGCTATCCGGGCAGCCGTTCAGCATCCGGCGGCGCTTACCCGCTGTTCACTGGTTCCATGTGCGTAACTATCTCGATGCGATGACGGCAGAGGAGTGGCAGCAGGTGTTTTGTACGCTCTGGGAGAGGCTGTGCGCCACGCCCGTGAGCGAGGTGACATTGATGGATTTTCAGCAGTGGCGGCAGGCTATCACGCTGTACCAGACACCAGGCCGGATAGCCAAACCGCTGCTGGCGTTTTAATCCCTGTCGGCGGAATACGCTACCTCACGCTGGCGTTCGATTTCCGCTAATCGGGCACGGAGCGAGGCCACCAGGTGCTCCCAGGCAAGGCTGCCCAGCGGCACTCTGAACGGTGGCGTGGGTGCGTCTGCCGCCGCGATAATCGCATCAACTGTGCGTTGGGCGTCGCCTTTTATATCAAAACTGCCGTTGGCAATTCCCCGGCGCACCTCGCCCGCAGGCGTATTGTCATAGACGGCGAGCGGCGTGGCGTGATCGAGCCCGGCACCGAAACCGGTTTGCGTCGGGCCAGGTTCGGCAATCACAATATCGACACCAAACGGTTTCACCTCCTGCGCCACCGATTCCAGATAGCCTTCAATCCCCCATTTGCTGGCATGGTAAAGGCTGAAATTGGGATAGGCTACCTGACCGCCCTCAGAAGAGACCTGCACAATCCGCCCGCCTTGCTGCGCGCGAAGCCACGGCAGCACGGCACGGACTAACTGGATGGATCCGGTAAGATTGGTAGCGATCTGCCGCTCGATTTGCGCATCGCTCACCTCTTCCGCCGCGCCAAACAAGCCGTATCCGGCATTGCTTACCACCCGTTCAATCACACCACTGGTGGTAAACGCGGCGTCCACTGCACGACGCAGTGCCGCGCTGTCGGTCATATCAAAACAGCTGACATGCAGCCGCGACGGATAGTGCGCCTGTAATGCGCTCAGCGCGTCCGCACGCCGCACGCAGGCCACCACGCGATCACCGCGTGCCAGCAGTGTTTGCGTCATCAACAATCCCAGCCCGGACGAAGCGCCGGTAATCAGCCATGTCGTCATTATTGCCTCCACATGTTTTCCGGTAAGTGGATAGCGTAAGCAAGCGACACTGCTATGATAAGACGCACCAATCGGCATGCAGCGGTGAAAAATACTCAACAATGAAGAATGTCAGCCTCGCAGATTTAAAAGCGTTCCTGCTGGTCGCCCGGCACCGCAGCTTTCAACAAGCCGCCAATGAACTGGGTGTATCCCGTTCCTCGCTCAGCCACGCCATGCGCGGGCTGGAAAGCCAGCTTGGCGTGCGCCTGCTACACCGCACAACCCGCAGTGTCTCGCTGACGGAAGAAGGCGCGGCGTTGTTGCAGCGCATTGATCCCCTGCTCAACCAGTTAGATACAGCACTGGATGCCACCCGTTTTCGCCCGCAGGAGTTGCATGGCACGCTGCGCATTAACGCCAATGAAGGTGGCGCGCGCTGGCTGCTGGCGCACGTGTTTGACAGCTTTTTACAGGCGCATCCGCAGGTGGTGCTGGATATTGTGACCGAAGGCCGGCTGGTGGATATCGTCGCCGAAGGGTTTGATGCGGGCGTACGGCTGGCGGAATCCGTACCGCTCGATATGATCGCGGTGCCCTTCGGCGGGCCGATCCGCTTTATCGCCATCGCCTCGCCGCACTATCTCAACAACGCAGGTGTACCGCAAAACCCGGCGGATCTTTTACAGCATCGCTGTATCGCCCAGCGTTTGCCGAGCGGAAAACGCTATCGCTGGGAGTTTGTGCAACAGGGCAAGCCGCTGACGCTTAATGTGCCCGGCAATTTATGCCTGGATAACAGCGCGCTGATGGTCGACGCGGTGATAAAAGGCTTAGGCATTGCTTATGTTCCCGAACCCTACGCCCGCGAGGCCATCAATAATGGGCTGGCGCAACAGGTGCTGTCGCCGTTCAGCCCGCCGATTGCCGGTTTGTGTCTCTATTATTCCGGTCACCGGCAAATACCGGCGACGTTGAAGGCGTTTATCGCCGCCATTCGCGAGGCCAACGAAGCGGTGTTGTAATCAGTCGTCAAGTACCTGCCCGGTGCGCAGATCCAGGCGGAAATCGCGCCTGCCGTCCGGCGGATCCCAGTCGCCGGTGCCATATACCACACCATCTGCTATCCGGTGAACCAGCACGCAGTCATACCCGCATTGCGGCGACGTCCAGACCACGCCGGTATGCACATTGACCAGAAAAACGTTTTGCATCGTGGTCACAAAGAAATCGTCTGTCAGCGTATCGGCATACTCCGGCAACGGGCACATTTGCACCACATAATCGCGCAGAAAATCGCTTGTCGTACGGCGCGACGCGATATCAAACAGATGCACATGCTGACCGCAAATAAACGCCACCGTATGCGCATTACTCAGGGTGTGGCAGAAACAGAGTTCCAGCAGGTAACCAAGCTCATCGACGCCCACAAACACGCGCAGCACCATCACGACTTTATTATCCTGGCAGATAACAACTTTGCGCCGGAACGCGCCGCGCCGCCCGAAGGGATTGACGTCGATTTCGGTAAGCTCGCCTTCCGGCGGCCACTCAACATCCGCCGCATCAATGAAATCGCCCGCTTCATGGGCGGAATGCTCAAGGTAAAGAAAATAAGCCCGGTATGACATGTGATTGTCCGCAAAGACGCTGGTGAGTCAGCTTTCGGCAGATAATAAAACCAGATGACCTTTTTCACCATCAATGCAGTCACTTATGCCGTTTCTGCGGCGCGCCTGATTAGGCTACGCTTTGACGGGGGACACGGATAAACCGGAGAGAGAATGCTGATTGCCCAACTGAGCGATATTCATGCCGCGCCGGAGAATGACAACCTTCAGCGCCTGCAGCGCGCCATCGACTGGTTGCTTGCGCTCAATCCCGATCTGCTGGTGGTGAGCGGGGATTTAACCGATAACGGCTGGAGCGCAGGCTATCGCGCCATTGACAGCGCATTACAGCGCCTGGCGTGTCGCTCACTGATCCTGCCGGGCAATGCCGATGATAAAACCGTGATGTGTGAAAATCTGGCCGCGTTTGCGCACCGCTCTGCACGCGACGCGCTACATTTCCATGAGCACGTGAATAACGTGCCGGTGATTGGCGTGGACGTGACGGTAGCGGGTGAAAGCCGGGGCGATATTCGCCCACATCTGCGCTGGCTGGAAGCAGTGCTACGAGCACAGCCGCAGCCAGCGATGGTCTTTTTGCACCAGCATCTTTTCCCGAGCGGCATTGCTCCGCTGGATAACGCCATGTGCGAGGGCGGTGAAGTGCTGGCACAACTGCTGGCGAGTTTACCGCACCCGCCGCTGGCGCTGTGCGCCGGCCACGTCCACCGCGCGATGTCCGCCACCTTTGCCGGGATCCCGGCTTATCTGTGTGGCTCCATCTGCCCGGCGAACCCGCTGATGCTCAATGCTCAGCACATCCCGGTGGCAAGCGATCCGCCTGCGCTGCTTATTCACGAACTGCGCGGTGATACCCGCGTCAGCCATTTTGTCAACCTGTAGCACCAGCGAGGAGATGCTGGCGGGTCATCATGCCGACCCGCCACTTTTTCACGCTACATTTTCCTGTCGGGTACGCATTCTGACACCCCGTACTTATTTATTGACCCACAACATCAGCCATTGAATTTATAGCTTGCAATTTCAAACTGCTGAGGACGAACACCGCGACGTAATAAAAAATCATGAATATGCGTCAGCGATTCCCCGGATGGCTTATAGTGGCCGGAAAAATTAGTGATCGAAATCTTATTATTTTCCACAAACAGGGTACCCGCACTCAGAATATCCATTCTGGTTAAATATATATTATTATGATGAAAGACATGCTCATTTATATTTGAATATAACCGTCCTCTTTCCATTATTCTCAACCCAGCACTTTCAGATAGAGCGAACAAATATTCATTATGTTTTCTGAGGGATTTATGCTCACGTATGAGCTGACTTATTTTCTCATTAGCATTTTCTTCGCTGTTGGATATGTTGATATAAGAAATTACCCCCTGACTATAATGCTTTCTCATTTCACTAATACTTAATGGTTCAGAACCAATATTTTTAATATATTTGTCGCCAGCAATTCCCGGCTCAGAAACCGCGTTATTGGCCACATCGGAAAGTGGCCTGCCTGCCCGCTGATTGCTCGCATAACTTTCTGATAAAGAGGTACTTTCACTGGAAAAGGAGGCAGGCGGCGGCATTGATACAGACGTCAATAGCTGCCCCCGAACCTGACGCTGATAGGCTTCAAGCCAGTTACCTTTATTACCTGCTTTTGCTTGCTGATACTGTTGCTCGATTTGCCCTCTTCTGCTTTTTATATTTGGTGCATAAACAGGCTCGTCAATCGCTGGTTTGTTTGTTTCGGCTTTAACAGCTTTAGGCGAGGATGATTTTCGTAGTGACTGAAAAAGATTACCCAGCACGGGTTTTCGTCCATCCGGATCGCTTAACGTAACAGGATTGTTTCGCACCATGCGGAACATATTAAGTCCATCGAGATTTCCCGACGGATCTGCCGAAAGCCAACGCCCCAACCACGGCTGATAATACCGGTAGCCAAAATTATACAGCCCGGTCGCATCACGCTCTTTACCTGAGTACCGCACGGTTTTGTATTCTGCTTCTGTCACGCTACGGGCGCTCCAGATTGCTGTCCCCCCGTAGGGATAGAACGCTTCCATACTGATGATATTACCCTCGCCGTCCAGCTCAAGCAGGCTGCTGCCTGTGAGATTATCGTAGCTGTAACGCACCTGCACATGGCTAATATCATCGGGTGCACCGCTCTCCCAATAGAGAATCCGCGTCTGCGCGCGTCCCGCCTCCCTTGCAGTAATAACCTGCAAATTTTCAAGCTCACTGCTACGTTTGTTTTGGTTCTCAGCTCCAGGCATGGCAGGTAAATGACCTGTCGCATCAAGGTGCTGGTGTTTGTTTTCTGCAAACTGATTTTAAGCACGCGGTGACTATCAGCTTCATAACGGTAGTTTTCCTGATCATCATCGCCATCGTCACGCACCACAGATGAGCATTTCAGGAGTTCGTTGCGCGTTGTCCAGCTCAGATACTGACCGGGCCACAACTGTTTCTGCTGCCCGCCGGCAGTAAACAGTGCTTCCACGTCTGTTGGGTTTTCAGCAAGACTGTTGGCCACCGCCCGGTTGCTGCGATTGCTGACAGTAATATCCGTTGTATAGCTATTGTTTGTCATGGGTGCAATATGACGGATCTGCGTCATATTGCCTGCCCTGTCATAAGTGTAAGTGCGCGTGTAACTGGAGAATGCAGAACTGTCGGCAGGAATGGGGATCATCACGGAGGGTAAGCTGCGGCCTGATGGGTTCGCGGTTGCCATCTCGCGTCCGCTGGCACTGACCAACTGGTAAAGACTGTCGTAAATATAGACGTTGTCGGGCACCACTTTTTGATTACGCCAGAAACGTGTCTCTTCAGCATCGTTATGCACGACCAGCACATTGCCCACCGGGTCATATTCATAGCGAAGATCTTGCAACACCTTCGCACCGGAAGCGTGGCCTGCCGGGCGTTCCGTTTTAACCGCGATGAGACGTAATGTTTCTGGTTCATAACTATAGGTGACCACCACGCCATTACCCTGTTCTTCTCGCAGTTTCTGCCCCGCAGCAGAGTAGGTAATATTTTTCACGATGACCCATTCCGTACCGTCCTTTAGCTTCAGCCAGCTACCGGATAGTTGTCCCGCTTTGTCATAGGCTACTCGCTGCTGATTGCCTTTTGCATCGGTGGACGTTAGCCACTCGCCCGTGGCGTCCGTCGTGGTCAGCGTGGTGAATCTTTCTTCACTGAGCTTCTCGTTCCACACCGCAGAATCTTCACCTTGCCAGTCAGCAACCATTTCCGGGTTGTCGGCATTATTCAGCAACCTGCGGGTAACGGAAAGTGAGACCCCCGTCAGGGATATGCTCTCAGTCTGAACCAGACCGGCAGGGGTGTAGTGGCAGATGCATTCGCCGGCCAGGTTCCATTTTTTCTCTGCGTCGGTGTCACCCGCATATACCCGCCGCTCAGTTATACAGGCAATGCCACCATTTATCTGTTCCCGCATGCTCAATAAACGACCCGGTAATCCGGCGTCTTCATACTGCCAGACACAGGTCACTGCCTCGCTTCTCTCCTCCAATCCATCGCCAGTAATACGGATATTTCTTATCTCGATAAACGGCCGGTTGGCGGCGTCGCTAAGCGTCACGGTAGTACCCGCATCAACGCTCTGGGTGCATAAGATGTGCCCGCCAAGATCGTTGCGATAGGTTATGTTCGCCACTCCCTCGTCATACAGGCGTGGATCGGCGCTTCGTGCCAAATTACCACGAGCATCGTAGCGATGGCGGGTAATTCGCTCATCATTTTCGTCTGGTCGGTCGGGATGGCGATAATAAGCAATATCACGCACGGTTCGCCCGCAGTTGTCAAAGACTGACACCATTGGCGTTCGATTACACAGGGATGCGCTCATTGGTTTCTCCTGTTTACGTTATGTCAACGTGAGCTTTTACAGGGCAAATCGGTCGCCAGCAGGATTACCGCGTCTGAATAACCAGCGTTAGAACACACGGCGAAAAGGGCGAAGCTGATTGCCATAACGACAAGGTTTGCCTTAAGAAAACAGATAATTCACTGCTCTCACAGGCCACGAATACCTTTCATCATCGTGAAATGGCTCAACCATGAGCGCCAGGGGAGCCTCGCTATACGGAGTAAGCGTCGCCTGTTTTCACGGCTCACCTTCCCAGTAATCCACGCCTTCGCCGCGAAAATCGACGCGCCGGAAATCATCCCGGCCATTTGTGCGTGCTCTCGCCAGAAATTTATCGGCGTCCGGGTATTCGCAGATTTCCGGGCTTTCCATGGTGCTAATCGAGAGGTAACGCAGCGGCTGATCGGAGGTATTGATAATCTGGTGCGGCCACGCTTTGCCTGGCGGAATGCAGATAACATCCCCTTCCTGGATGGGCCGCGCTTCAGCGCCGATGCGCAACGTACCGTTGCCGTTCAGCACAATAAACATCTCTTCCTGCGCGTGATGAAGATGAAACGGACAGGCGCGTTTGCCCGGCGGCAAAATATCGACCGACGCGCCGAGTTTACTGGCGAGGGTGCCTTTGGTCAGCGAGCCGCCGAGCGATTCATACAGTGGCGGGCGCACGAAGTTTTCCATGTCGATGTGGTTAAAATTGCGGATCACAAACGCAGGCGGGGTGTTGTCGTTCATAAACAGTTCCGGTAAAGGGTTCCTGTTCAGTATTGAAACGCCCCTTCTGCCTGTCAATTTGTGCGGCCAATATCGCATGCACAATCTGCCAACGCGTGCAGGCAGGAAAATGTTGTCTGCGTTATCCGCAACCCCTGCTGCGGGTGTATATCAGCCCGGCAGACGTGCCGCCGCCGGGCTTTATCGTCTTACTCTCCCGCCAGCCGCTGATAGTGGGCAAAACGCTGCTTCGCATCCTGTTCAGTTTGTGCAAACAGTTGCTCAGCCAGTGAAGGTGAGATGCGTTCGAGCGAGGCATAGCGCACTTCGCCGAGCAGAAACTCGCGAAAATCCTCTTCCGGCTCGTCGGAGTCGAGAATAAACGGGTTTTTCCCTTTTTCCAGCAGTTGCGGGTTATGACGCCATAAATGCCAGTACCCCGCGTCGACCGCCCGTTTCGCCTCACGCATACTGCATCCCATACCGGTTTTTAACCCGTGGTTGATGCACGCGGCATAGGCAATCACCAGCGACGGCCCCGGCCAGGCTTCCGCCTCGGCAAGCGCCCGCAATGTCTGGGCTTTATCCGCGCCCATCGCCACCTGCGCGACATACACATTGCCGTAGTTAACCGCCATCATGCCGAGATCTTTTTTGCGCGTACGCTTGCCTTCAGCGGCAAATCTGGCGATGGCGGCCGCAGGGGTGGATTTTGACGACTGCCCGCCGGTATTGGAGTAAACCTCGGTATCAAACACCAGAACATTGACATCCTCACCGGAAGCCAGCACGTGATCCAGTCCGCCGAAGCCAATGTCATACGCCCAGCCGTCGCCGCCAAAAATCCACTGCGATCGTTTGGCGAAATAGTCGCGGTTTTGATAGAGCCGGTTGAGCAGCGGATCATCGCCCTTCTGCTGTTCAAGTAACGCGCTGAGCTGCCCGGCGCGCGCCTGCGTCCCGTCGCCAAGATCTTTATGCTCCAGCCACTGGCGCAGCGCCTGCTCAAGATCGGCACCGAGCGGTAACGCCAGCGCTTTTTGCGCATCGCTGGCGATCTGTTCGCGTATTGCGCGACCGCCCAGCATCATGCCAAGGCCATACTCGGCGTTATCTTCAAACAACGAGTTCGCCCACGCCGGTCCCTGGCCTTTATGGTTTGTTGTCCACGGAATGGACGGTGCGCTGGCTCCCCAGATTGACGAACAGCCTGTGGCATTGGCGATCATCATCCGGTCGCCAAACAGTTGCGTGACCAGCCGTGCATACGGCGTCTCTCCGCACCCGGCGCACGCGCCGGAAAACTCCAGCAGCGGCGTCTCAAACTGGCTGCCTTTGACGGTGGTTTTGCTGAAGGGATTGGTTTTGGGCGATAAACCTAACGCGTGATCCCAGACAGGCACCATCGCCCGCTGGCTCTCCAGGGGTTGCATGGTCAGCGCCTTGCCTTTTGCCGGGCAGATATCCGCGCAGTTACCGCACCCGGAGCAGTCCAGCGGCGAAATCGCCAGATGGTATTCATACCCTTTCGCTCCCTGCGCCGGTTTGCTCAACAGCGCAGGCGGCGCGGCTTGCCGTTCGGCCTCGTCCAGCAGTGCCGGGCGCACCGCCGCATGCGGGCAAATAAACGCACATTGATTGCACTGGGTGCAGCCTTCAGGGTTCCAGACCGGCACCTGCAGGGCGATACCGCGTTTCTCCCAGGCGGCGGTGCCGGGCGGGAAGGTGCCATCTTCCCGGCCAATAAAAGCACTGACCGGCAGTTTGTCGCCGCACTGGCGATTCATGGGCTCAAGGATATCGCGAATGAAGTCCGGCATCAGGCGCTTATCCTCGCTGGCATTATCTTCCAGCCATGCCCAGCGCTCCGGCACCATCACCTCCTGCAGCGCCTCCATGCCGAGATCGATGGCGGCATTGTTCATATCCACCACTTTCTGGCCTTTGCGCCCGTAAGATTTCTCGACGGCCTGCTTCAGATAAGCCGACGCCGTTTGCGGTTCGATAATGCCTGCCAGTTTAAAAAACGCCGCCTGCATCAGCATATTAAAACGCCCGCCCAGCCCCAGCCTGCGGGCGATGTCCACCGCGTTGAGGGTATAAAAGCGCACGCCCTGGCGGGCAATGTAGCGCTTCATCGCATTAGGCAGCCGTGCCTCCAGCTCTTCGCCAAACCAGGTACAGTTGAGCAGAAATGTCCCGCCGGGGTTTAACCCCTCCAGCAGATCATATTTATCGACATACGATTGCTGTGAGCAGGCAATAAAATCAGCTTTATTAATCAGATAGGGCGAGGTGATGGGGCGTTCGCCAAAACGCAGATGCGATACGGTAATGCCGCCGGATTTTTTCGAGTCATAGGCAAAATAGGCCTGCGCATACATCGGCGTGTTGTCACCGATTATCTTAATCGCACTCTTATTGGCGCTGACGGTGCCATCCGATCCCAGACCCCAGAATTTACAGGCGGTGATCCCCTCGCGTGAAACCTCTACGTCCCAGGCAGGCAGCGGCAGCGATGTGTGGGTGATGTCGTCATAAATACCCAGCGTAAAGCCATCTTTTGGCAGCGGTTTTTTCAGGTTTTCAAACACCGAGACAATATCCCCCGGCAGCACATCTTTACCGCCCAGCCCGTAGCGCCCGCCGACAATTAACGGCGCGTTATCATGGTGGTAAAAGGCATTTTTCACATCCAGACATAACGGCTCGGCCTGCGCACCCGGCTCTTTGGTGCGATCGAGCACCGCGATGCGTTTCACGCTGGGCGGGATCCGGGCAAAGAAATGCGCCAGCGAAAACGGGCGAAACAGATGCACCGTCAGCAGGCCGACTTTTTCACCGCTGTCGCAAAGGGCGTCCACGACATCCGAAATGGTGTCGCACACCGACCCCATCGCCACAATAATTTGTTCAGCATCTTCCGCGCCGTAGTAATCAAATAAATGGTATTCCCGCCCGGTAAGGGCAAAGATCTCCGCCATATAGTTTTCGACAATTTCCGGCAAGGCATCGTAATAGCGGTTAGCCGCTTCGCGTGCCTGGAAGTAGATATCCGGGTTTTGCGCCGTCCCGCGGATCACCGGATGTTCCGGGTTCAGCGCATTGCGGCGAAAGTGGTTCAGCGCATCGTTATCCAGCAGCGGCGCCAGTTCGTCATACTCCAGCACCTCGATTTTCTGGATCTCGTGTGACGTACGAAACCCGTCGAAAAAGTTGATAAACGGCACACGACCTTTGATTGCCGACAGATGCGCCACCGCCGAGAGATCCATCACCTGCTGGACATTGCTCTCAGCCAGCATCGCGCAGCCGCACTGGCGCACCGCCATCACATCCTGGTGGTCGCCAAAAATGTTCAGCGAATTTGTCGCCAGCGCCCTCGCGCTCACGTGAAACACGCCGGGCAGCAGTTCACCGGCGATTTTGTACAGATTAGGGATCATCAATAACAATCCCTGCGACGCGGTGTAGGTGGTGGTGAGCGCCCCGGCCTGCAGCGCGCCGTGTACCGCGCCTGCCGCCCCCGCTTCCGACTGCATCTCCATTAAACGCACCGGCTGGCCAAACAGGTTTTTTTTACCCGCCGCCGCCCACTCATCGACGTTTTCCGCCATCGGCGTGGAGGGCGTAATGGGGTAAATCGCCGCGACATCGGTAAAGGCATAGGAGATCCAGGCTGCCGCTGCGTTGCCATCCATCGTTTTCATCTTTCCGGACATTGCTCGTTCCTCGGTTCTAAGAGGTGATAATGCCCTCGCTATTGCACAGCCTGTGCCATCTCAGTTTTTTTATTTAATACAAGCAATTAGTGACCGGAGCCGGAAAGGGATTGCGGGGAATAAGACAGCGGACGCGACAGCTTGTTGAACTGCCGACAAAGTGTCACGCCTTGCAGTACAGGCGTTAGCCGCAAACAGAATTGTGCTGTTTCGTACAATTGGTCAGGTGATTGTGAACTCTTTGTTCCTTCCCTTCGCCGCGACAAAACAGTAAACCCATAAGAATCAAAACATTAACCAATATGGCATGGCTGGTATGTTCCCTGCACAAGGTGATGTGGCAAACACATAACCAACAGGAGAAACACCATGACCATGCGTCAATGCGCCATTTACGGCAAAGGTGGGATCGGTAAATCGACCACCACACAGAACCTGGTCGCCGCGCTGGCGGAGATGGGTAAGAAAGTCATGATTGTCGGCTGCGATCCGAAAGCCGACTCCACGCGTTTGATCCTGCATGCGAAAGCGCAGAACACCATTATGGAGATGGCCGCCGAAGTCGGCTCCGTCGAAGACCTGGAATTAGAAGACGTGCTGCAAATCGGTTACGGCGGCGTGCGCTGCGCGGAATCCGGTGGCCCGGAGCCAGGTGTGGGCTGTGCCGGTCGTGGCGTGATCACCGCGATTAACTTCCTCGAAGAAGAAGGCGCTTACGTGCCGGATCTGGATTTTGTTTTCTACGACGTGCTGGGCGACGTGGTATGCGGTGGTTTCGCCATGCCGATTCGTGAAAACAAAGCGCAGGAGATCTACATCGTTTGCTCCGGCGAAATGATGGCGATGTACGCCGCCAATAACATCTCCAAAGGCATCGTGAAATATGCCAAATCCGGTAAAGTGCGCCTCGGCGGGCTGATTTGTAACTCGCGCCAGACCGACCGCGAAGATGAACTCATCATTGCGCTGGCGGAAAAACTCGGCACGCAAATGATCCACTTTGTTCCCCGCGACAACATTGTGCAGCGTGCGGAAATTCGCCGTATGACGGTTATCGAATATGACCCGACCTGCAATCAGGCCAACGAATATCGCAGCCTTGCCAGCAAAATCGTCAACAACACCAAAATGGTGGTACCAACCCCCTGCACCATGGATGAACTGGAAGAACTGCTGATGGAGTTCGGCATTATGGATGTGGAAGACGCCAGCATCATTGGTAAAACCGCCGCCGAAGAAAACGCCGTCTGACCACAGGAGCACATCCATGAGCAATGCAACAGGCGAACGTAACCTGGAAATCATCGAGCAAGTGCTGGAGGTTTTCCCGGAAAAGACGCGCAAAGAGCGCAGAAAACACATGATGGTGACGGACCCGGAGCAGGAGAGCGTCGGCAAGTGCATCATCTCTAACCGCAAATCGCAGCCGGGCGTGATGACCGTGCGTGGCTGCTCGTATGCCGGATCAAAAGGGGTGGTATTTGGGCCAATCAAAGATATGGCGCATATCTCCCACGGCCCGATCGGCTGCGGGCAGTACTCCCGAGCCGGGCGGCGTAACTACTATACCGGCGTCAGCGGCGTGGACAGTTTCGGCACGCTCAACTTCACCTCCGATTTTCAGGAGCGTGACATCGTGTTTGGCGGCGACAAAAAGCTCGCCAAACTGATTGAAGAGCTGGAAGAACTGTTTCCGCTGACCAAAGGCATTTCGATTCAGTCGGAATGCCCGGTCGGCCTGATTGGCGATGATATTGAGGCCGTGGCGAACGCCAGCCGCAAAGCCATCAACAAACCGGTTATTCCGGTGCGTTGCGAAGGCTTTCGCGGCGTGTCGCAATCCCTCGGTCACCATATTGCCAACGATGTGATCCGCGACTGGGTGCTGGATAACCGCGAAGGCAAACCGTTTGAATCCACCCCTTACGATGTGGCGATCATCGGCGATTACAACATCGGTGGTGATGCCTGGGCCTCGCGCATTTTGCTCGAAGAGATGGGGTTGCGGGTGGTCGCGCAGTGGTCCGGCGACGGTACGCTGGTGGAGATGGAAAACACGCCGTTCGTCAAACTGAACCTGGTGCACTGCTACCGCTCGATGAACTACATCTCGCGCCATATGGAGGAGAAGCACGGTATTCCATGGATGGAATACAACTTCTTTGGCCCGACGAAAATCGCGGAATCGCTGCGCAAAATCGCCGACCTGTTCGACGATACCATTCGCGCCAACGCCGAAGCGGTGATCGCCCGATACCAGGCGCAGAACGACGCCATTATCGCCAAATATCGCCCACGTCTGGAGGGTCGCAAAGTGTTGCTCTATATGGGCGGGCTGCGTCCGCGCCATGTGATTGGCGCCTATGAAGATCTGGGAATGGAGATCATCGCCGCCGGTTATGAGTTTGGTCATAACGACGATTACGACCGCACCCTGCCGGATCTGAAAGAGGGCACGCTGCTGTTTGATGACGCCAGCAGCTATGAGCTGGAGGCGTTTGTCAACGCGCTGAAACCGGATCTCATCGGTTCCGGCATCAAAGAGAAGTACATCTTTCAGAAAATGGGCGTGCCGTTTCGCCAGATGCACTCCTGGGATTACTCCGGCCCGTACCACGGCTATGACGGCTTCGCCATCTTCGCCCGCGATATGGATATGACGCTCAACAACCCCGCCTGGGGTCAGTTGACCGCGCCTTGGCTGAAATCCGCCTGATTTTTATCCTGTTATCCCGTCTGTTCACCGATTTGTGGCGCGGGAGGAGAACACCATGAGCCAGACTGCTGAGAAAATACAGAATTGCCATCCCCTGTTTGAACAGGACGCCTACCAGACACTATTTGCCGGTAAACGGGCACTCGAAGAGGCGCACTCGCCGGAGCGGGTGCAGGAAGTGTTTCAATGGACCACCACCCCGGAATACGAAGCGCTGAACTTCAAACGCGAAGCGCTGACTATCGACCCGGCAAAAGCCTGCCAGCCGCTGGGGGCGGTGCTCTGTTCGCTGGGGTTTGCCAACACCCTGCCGTATGTGCACGGTTCACAGGGTTGTGTGGCCTATTTCCGTACGTACTTTAACCGCCACTTCAAAGAACCGGTGGCCTGCGTGTCGGATTCGATGACGGAAGACGCGGCCGTGTTCGGCGGGAATAACAACCTCAACACCGGGTTACAAAACGCCAGCGCACTGTATAAACCGGAGATTATCGCCGTCTCTACCACCTGTATGGCGGAAGTGATCGGTGATGACTTGCAGGCTTTTATCGCCAACGCCAAAAAAGATGGTTTTCTCGATGCCGCCATCCCCGTGCCCTACGCCCACACCCCCAGTTTTATCGGTAGCCATATCACCGGCTGGGACAACATGTTTGAAGGTTTTGCCCGTACCTTTACCGCAAACCATCAGCCACAGCCCGGTAAACTTTCCCGCCTGAACCTGGTGACCGGGTTTGAAACCTATCTTGGCAATTTCCGCGTGCTGAAACGCATGATGGAACAAATGGAGGTACAGGCGAGTGTGCTCTCCGATCCGTCGGAGGTGCTGGACACCCCCGCCAATGGCCATTACCAGATGTACGCGGGCGGGACGACGCAGCAAGAGATGCGCGAGGCACCAGACGCCATCGACACCCTGCTGCTGCAACCGTGGCAGCTGGTGAAAAGCAAAAAAGTGGTGCAGGAGATGTGGAATCAGCCCGCCACCGAGGTTGCCATTCCCGTCGGACTGGCAGGCACAGACGAACTGTTGATGGCGATTAGCCAGTTAACCGGCAAAGCCATTCCCGATTCGCTGGCGCTGGAGCGCGGGCGGCTGGTCGATATGATGCTCGACTCCCACACCTGGCTGCACGGTAAAAAATTCGGTCTGTTTGGCGATCCGGATTTTGTCATGGGATTGACCCGCTTCCTGCTGGAACTGGGCTGCGAACCTGCCGTCATCCTCTGCCATAACGGTAACAAACGCTGGCAAAAAGCGATGAAGAAAATGCTCGATGCTTCACCGTACGGCCAGGAGAGCGAAGTGTTTATCAACTGCGACTTGTGGCATTTCCGCTCGCTGATGTTCACCCGCCAGCCGGATTTTATGATTGGCAACTCCTACGCCAAGTTTATTCAGCGCGACACCTTAGCCAAGGGCGAACAGTTTGAAGTCCCGCTGATCCGCCTCGGTTTTCCGCTGTTCGACCGTCACCATCTGCACCGCCAGACCACCTGGGGCTACGAGGGCGCGATGAGCATTCTCACGACGCTGGTGAATGCGGTACTGGAGAAAGTGGACAAAGAGACCATCAAGCTCGGCAAAACCGACTACAGCTTCGATCTTATCCGTTAACCATCAAACGCCCCGCGCCACGCGGGGCCCGGGAGGCTCTATGCCGGTCATTATTCTTCGCCAGCGCGGCGCGGATCTGTACTGCTATATCGCAAAACAGGATCTGGAAGCCCGCGTATTACAGGTTGAACATGACACGCCGGAACACTGGGGCGGCGCGCTTGAACTTGAAGGGGGACGCCGTTATTACGTCAATCTGCAACCCGGCCGCCCTGCTTTTCCGCTCAGTCTGCGCGCCACCCGCGACGCACAGGTATAAGGAGGTGAGCAATGTCCGACAACGATACGCTGTTCTGGCGGATGCTGGCGCTGTTTCAGTGCCTGCCGGAGCTGCAGCCAGCGCAAATCATGGCGTGGCTTACCCACAGCAGCGATGAAGTGCTGACACCCGATGGGCTGGCCGCACTCGAATTACCGCAACTGGAAGCCCATTTCCCCTATGCGGAAGCCCTGATGTCAAACGGCCGCTGGGCGCGGGTAAAAGCCTGTCTGCGCGGCGAACTGCCAGCGCATTTGCAGGTGCAGGCGGGCAAAGCCCGCCATCCGCAATTGATGGCGGCCTTCTGCTCGCAGGATGGACTTACCATTAATGGTCATTTCGGCCAGGGACGCCTTTTCTTTATTTACGGGTTTGATGACCAGGGCAACTGGCTACATGACCTGCGCCGCTACCCTTCTCACCCGCAAAATCAGGAACCGAATGAAATCCGCGCGCAGTTACTCCACGACTGCCATTTGCTGTTTTGTGAAGCGATCGGCGGCCCGGCGGCCGCACGGTTGATTCGTCATCATATTCACCCGATGAAAGTGTCACCGGGCAATACCATTTTGTCCCAGTGCGCCGCCATCCAGAACTTACTGGCCGGACCGTTACCGCCGTGGCTGGCGAAACGGCTGGAACGCGCGAATCCGCTGGAAGCGCGGGTATTTTAAACTGCCCCCTCAGGGGGCGTTTTTTTGCGTGAGCATTGCGCCAATTGTCTGCTTTGTCACAAAGCGCACAACACTTTCTCCTTACAAATCAATCACTCTTTTCTGGCTTGCGATTTGCACTTTTCCCCCTAACCCAAGCAGAAAATGAGGTGATGATGAAGGGGAACGACATCCTGGCTCTGCTCGATGAACCAGCCTGCGAGCATAACCATAAACAGAAAACCGGCTGTAGCGCGCCAAAACCCGGTGCCACCGCCGGAGGCTGCGCCTTCGACGGCGCACAGATCACCCTGCTGCCACTTTCCGATGTAGCGCATCTGGTACATGGCCCGATTGGCTGCGCCGGCAGCTCATGGGATAACCGTGGCAGCCTGAGTTCTGGCCCGCTGATTAACCGACTCGGATTCACCACTGATTTGAACGAACAGGATGTCATCATGGGGCGCGGCGAGCGGCGGTTGTTTCACGCGGTGCGCCATATTGTCGAGCGCTATCACCCGGCGGCGGTATTTATTTACAACACCTGTGTTCCGGCTATGGAAGGCGATGACATTGACGCTGTCTGCCAGGCCGCCGCGACCGCCACCGGTGTGCCCGTGATTGCCGTAGATGTGGCCGGTTTTTACGGTAGCAAAAACCTGGGTAATCGCCTCGCGGGCGAGGTGATGGTGAAAAAAGTTATCGGCGGGCGCGAACCCGCGCCGTGGCCGGAAAATACACCTTTTGCCCCGGCGCACCGCCATGACATTGGCCTGATTGGCGAATTTAACATCGCCGGCGAGTTCTGGCATATCCAGCCGCTGCTTGATGAGCTGGGTATTCGCGTCCTTGGCTCCCTTTCCGGCGACGGGCGCTTTGCCGAGATCCAGACGTTGCACCGCGCACAGGTCAATATGCTGGTGTGCTCCAGGGCACTGATCAATGTCGCCAGATCGCTTGAACAACGTTATGGCACACCCTGGTTTGAAGGCAGTTTTTATGGCGTTCGCGCCACCTCCGATGCCCTGCGCCGGCTGGCAACACTCACCGGCGATAGCGATTTAATGGCGCGAACCGAACGGCTGATCGCACGTGAAGAGCAAGCCACAGAACAGGCGCTGGCACCGCTGCGTGAACGGTTACGCGGCCGGAAAGTGCTGCTCTATACCGGTGGCGTTAAATCCTGGTCGGTGGTTTCGGCACTGCAGGATCTCGGCATGACGGTCGTTGCTACCGGAACGCGCAAATCCACCGAAGAGGATAAACAGCGCATCCGTGAACTGATGGGCGATGACGCCATCATGCTGGATGAAGGCAATGCCCGCGCCTTGCTGGATGTGGTCTATCGCTACAAAGCCGACATGATGATCGCGGGCGGGCGCAACATGTACACCGCCTATAAAGCGCGTCTGCCCTTTCTGGATATCAACCAGGAGCGTGAACACGCGTTTGCCGGTTATCGCGGCATCATCGCGCTTGCCGAACAACTTTGCCAGACGCTGGAAAGCCCGGTCTGGCCGCAAACACATGCCCGCGCCCCGTGGCAATAAGGAGCTCTCAATGGCTGATATTGTTCGTAGTAAAAAACCGCTGGCGGTGAGCCCGATAAAAAGCGGCCAGCCGCTGGGGGCGATCCTCGCAAGCCTGGGGTTCGAACAGTGCATACCGCTGGTACACGGCGCTCAGGGGTGCAGCGCGTTCGCGAAAGTGTTCTTTATTCAACATTTTCACGACCCGATCCCGCTGCAATCGACGGCGATGGACCCGACTTCCACCATTATGGGCGCCGATGAAAACATTTTTACAGCGCTCAATGTTCTCTGCCAGCGCAACGCCGCGAAAGCCATCGTGTTGCTCAGCACCGGGCTGTCAGAAGCCCAGGGCAGCGATATTTCGCGGGTGGTGCGCCAGTTTCGTGATGACTTTCCGCGGCATAAAAACGTGGCGCTGCTCACCGTCAACACCCCGGATTTCTACGGCTCGCTGGAAAACGGCTACAGCGCCGTGCTGGAAAGCATGATTGAACAGTGGGTGCCCGTGCAGCCCGTCGCCAGCCTGCGCAACCGCCGCGTCAACCTGCTGGTCAGCCATTTACTGACGCCGGGCGATATCGAACTGTTGCGCAGTTACGTGGAAGCATTCGGTCTGCAACCGGTGATCGTGCCGGATCTGTCGCTGTCGCTGGACGGACATCTGGCCAACGGTGATTTTTCGCCCGTCACCCAGGGGGGAACACCGCTGCGCATGATTGAACAGATGGGGCAAAACCTGGCCACCTTCGTGATTGGCCACTCGCTGGGGCGTGCAGCAGCGTTACTGGCGCAGCGCAGCCGTGGCGAGGTGATCGCCCTGCCGCATCTGATGACGCTTGATGCGTGCGACACCTTTATCCATCGCCTGAAAACCCTCTCCGGGCGCGACGTGCCCGCGTGGATTGAGCGCCAGCGCGGGCAAGTGCAGGATGCGATGATCGATTGCCATATGTGGTTGCAGGGCGCGGCTATCGCCATGGCTGCCGAAGGCGATCACCTGGCGGCGTGGTGCGATTTCGCCCGCAGCCAGGGCATGATCCCCGGCCCGATTGTCGCGCCGGTCAGCCAGCCGGGGTTGCAAAATCTGCCGGTTGAAACGGTGGTCATCGGCGATCTGGAAGATATGCAGGATCGGCTTTGCGCGACGCCCGCCGCGTTACTGGTGGCCAATTCTCATGCCGCCGATCTCGCCGCGCAGTTTGATATGTCGCTTATCCGCGCCGGGTTTCCGGTGTATGACCGGCTGGGGGAATTTCGTCGGCTGCGCCAGGGGTATAGCGGCATTCGTGACACGCTGTTTGAGCTGGCGAATGTGATGCGCGAACGCCATCGCCCGCTTGCAACCTACCGCTCGCCGCTGCGTCAGCGCTTCGGCGACAACGTTACGCCAGGAGATCGGTATGCCGCATGTTAATCGTCAGTTCAGCACCATTTGCCAGGGCGAATGGTCAATGAAAGTCGCCTTTGCCAGTTCGGATTATCACCATGTGGATCAACATTTTGGCGCCACGCCAAAATTAGTGATCTATGGCGTGAAACAACACGAGGTCACGCTGTTGCGGGTGGTGGATTTCTCGGTGCTCGCCGGGCACCAGCAAGAGAAGCTCGATTGTCGCATTCACGCGCTGGAAGATTGCGTCACGCTCTACTGCGTGGCGATTGGTGAAGCGGTTTTTCGCCAGCTTTTGCAAATCGGCGTACGCGCGGTTCGCGTGCCGCAAGAGACCACCATTGCCGGGCTGTTACAGGAAATTCAGCACTACTGGTATGACAAAGAGCAGCGCAAAACCGCCCGCAACCCGCAACGCTTCGCCCGCATGCTCCAGGAACAAACATGGCAGGAAGAGGATGAAGGTTAGCCACACGCCGTGTCGGATGTGTGACAAAGCCAACATAAAATCGCGACACAGCGCCGGGTTTTATGTTGGCCTTTAAATTTATCACATTGAAATATAACGATTTTCCCATCTGGTACTGCTTTTGCTTGGTTGTCATTACCCGCCGTTGATTGAGGCGGTGAAATGCGCCACGGCGCTTTCCGTCATCTCTCCTGGGAGCCAGGCACATGTGGAATTACTCCGAGAAAGTGAAAGATCATTTTTTTAATCCCCGTAACGCGCGGGTCGTGGATAACGCCAACGCCGTGGGCGATGTGGGATCGTTAAGCTGTGGCGATGCGCTGCGGCTGATGCTTCGCGTGGACCCGCAAAGTGAAACCATCCTCGAAGCCGGGTTTCAGACATTTGGCTGCGGCAGCGCGATTGCCTCCTCTTCCGCACTCACCGAGCTGATTATCGGGCGCACGCTGGCGCAGGCCGAGCAGGTGACCAACCAGCAGATTGCGGATTACCTTGATGGCCTGCCGCCGCAAAAAATGCACTGCTCGGTGATGGGTCAGGAGGCGCTGCGGGCGGCGATTGCCCACTACCGTGGCGAAACGCTGATCGATGAGCACGAAGAAGGCGCGCTGATTTGCAAATGCTTCGGCGTCGATGAGGGACAAATTCGCCGGGCAGTGTTAAGCAACGGGCTGACCACCCTTGAAGAGGTGATCAACTACACCAAAGCGGGCGGCGGCTGCACCGCGTGCCATGAAAAAATTGAACTGGCGCTGGCCGATATTCTCGCCCAACACCCGCAGGCCGCTACGGCTATCGCCACAGAAAACGATCCGCACTGGCAGGAAGTTGTCGATGCGATCACCGAATTACGTCCGCATATCCAGGCCGATGGCGGCGATATGTCGCTGCTTAGCGTCAACAATCACACCGTCACCGTCAGCCTTTCCGGGAGTTGCAGCGGCTGCATGATGACCGACATGACGCTTGCCTGGCTACAGCAAAAACTGATGGAGCGTACCGGCTGTTATATGGACGTCGTGGCCGCCTGAGCCACCACATGTCACCCGATGGGGGAGAAAATATGAAACAGGTCTATCTGGACAATAACGCCACCACCCGAATCGACCCGATGGTGCTGGAAGCGATGATGCCATTCTTAACCGAACATTACGGTAACCCGTCGTCGATTCACGACTTTGGCACCCCCTCCCGCGCGGCGCTTGAACGCGCACGCCAGCAAGTCGCCGCGCTGCTGGGTGCCGATCACAGTAGCGAAATCATCTTCACCTCCTGTGCGACCGAGGCCACCAGCACCGCACTGCACGCCTGCGTTGAGCTGATGCCGGAGCGCCGGGAAATTATTACCACCGCCGTTGAACATCCGGCCACCCTCGCCGTGTGCGAACATCTGGAACGCCAGGGCTACCTTATCCATCGTATTGGCGTGAATAGCAGTGGCGCACTGGATATGGAACAGTATCGCCGCGCATTGAGCACGCGTGTGGCGGCGGTCAGCGTGATGTGGGCGAATAATGAAACCGGCGTGCTGTTTCCGGTTATCGAGATGGCCGCTATGGCGCAGGAATATGGCGCGCTGTTTCACTGCGACGCGGTACAAGTGGTGGGCAAAATCCCGCTGGATATCGCCCGCACGCAGATCGATATGCTCTCCTGCTCGGCGCACAAACTGCACGGGCCAAAAGGTGTGGGTTGCCTCTATTTGCGCCGTGGCACCCGCTTTCGACCGCTATTGCGCGGTGGGCATCAGGAACGTGGTCGCCGTGCTGGTACGGAGAATATCGCCGGGATTGTCGGCATGGGGGCGGCATGCGAACTGGCGCAGATACACCTGCCGGGTAGCGTGGGCATTGCCAGCCTGCGCGATCGCCTGCAAAACGAACTGATAACACGGGTGCCGTCCGTCATGGTGATGGGGGGCGATCAACCCCGCGTCCCCGCCACGGCGAACCTGGCGTTCGAGTTTATCGAAGGGGAAGCCATTTTACTGCTCCTCAACCAGGCGGGGATCGCCGCCTCCAGCGGTAGCGCCTGCACTTCAGGCTCGCTGGAACCGTCGCATGTGATGCGGGCGATGAACATTCCCTACACGGCGGCGCATGGCAGTATTCGTTTTTCACTCTCGCGCTATACGCGGGCAAAAGAGATCGACTATGTGATAGAGACGCTGCCTGCCATTATTACCCGTCTGCGCGCGCTTTCACCGTACTGGCAGGACGGCCCGACATCCGCCACCTTTACGCCGGTTTATGGCTAAGGCGGCGATATGTCCAGGGTACTGATCAATGACACCACGCTGCGCGACGGCGAGCAGAGCCCCGGTGTTGCCTTTCGCGCCAGCGAGAAAATCGCCATTGCCGAAGCGCTGTTTGCCGCCGGCGTGACCGCGCTGGAAATTGGCACCCCGGCGATGGGCCGCGAAGAACGTCAGCGGATGCAACACGTGCGTCAGCAACTGCCTGACGCCACGTTAATGGCCTGGTGTCGCATGAACACCGACGAAATCACCCAGAGCGCCGATCTCGGCATGGACTGGGTGGATATCTCGCTGCCCGCCTCCGACAAACTGCGGCAATACAAATTGCGCGAACCGCTACCAATGGTGCTCGATAAGCTGGCTACGCTGATTACCCATGCGCGACAGCAGGGGTTACAGGTCTGTATTGGTTGCGAGGACGCATCACGCGCAAGCGATCGAACCTTAGCGGACATTGCCCACGTTGCCAGCCGCGCAGGCGCGCAGCGGGTGCGTTTTGCCGATACCCTCGGCCTGCTCGATCCCTTCACCACCGCACAGCGCATCAGCGCCCTGCGTCAATGCTGGGCCGGTGAAATTGAAATGCATGCCCATAACGATCTCGGTATGGCGACCGCCAATACGCTGGCGGCGGTTCGCGCCGGAGCCACCAGTGTGAATACGACCGTGCTGGGGCTTGGCGAACGCGCCGGTAACGCCGCGCTGGAAACCGTCGCGCTCGGTCTGAACCGCTGTCTGGGGCTGGATAGCGGCGTGGATTTCACGCAATTACCGTTGCTTTGCCAGCAGGTCGCCGATGCCGCCCGGCGTCCCATTGACCCACAGCAGCCGCTGATTGGCGCACAGGTGTTTACCCATGAATCCGGCGTGCATGTCGCCGCCCTGCTGCGCGATCGCGAAAGCTACCAGGCCATTGATCCGGCGCTCGTCGGGCGTGAGTACCGGCTGGTGCTCGGTAAGCACTCCGGACGGCAGGCCGTGGAAGGCGTGTTTACCCGGCTGGGCTACCACCTTAACGCCCTGCAAGTCGACCTGCTGTTGCCCGCCATTCGCCGCGTGGCGGAAAGCAGCAAACGCATACCGCAAGACGATGAACTGATTGCGCTTTACACCACACTGTGTGGCACAAGCGCGCCGCACCTGGCGAGGAGCTAAAAATGGAGTGGTTTTATCAGATCCCCGGCGTGGCTGAACTCGACAGCGCCGAGTCCTTTTTTACCTTTTTCTCCGTGCCTTATGAACCGCAGACGCTGCGCCGTTGCTGCCTGCCGGTGCTGCGCGAATTTCACCAGCGCCTGCGCAGTAATGTGCCGCTGCGTAATCTGCTCGAAACCACGCCCCGCGAGCCCTGGTTACTGGCGCGCAGGCTGCTGGCGGAAAGCTACGCGCACTGTGCAACGGAGCAGACATCATGAAACGACAGTATGCGTTCGGCGAAGAAGTCCGCGTGAGTCGCACTATCCGCAACGATGGCACCATGCCAGGTTACCGGCGCGGCGATGTGCTGGTGCGCCGCGGGAGCACGGGTTTTGTCCGTGAATGCGGCATTTTCCTGATGGAAAAAGTTATCTATCACATCCATTTTCCTGACAGCGGTTTGATTGTTGGCTGCCGTGAACAGGAACTGCTCCCGCTTTCCGCGCCCTGGCACGCCGGGCAGTTCCAGTACGGTGATACCGTCGCCTGCCGCCACGCGCTGGCTGTCGGCGATGACATCGTTGTGGCCGCCGGAGAACAAGGGCAAATCACCGCCACGGGCCAGGGAGAGGATGCAGATAGTTACACCGTCACTTTTTCCGGGCGCTGGTTTCAGGTTTCTGCCAGCGCCATGATCTTGCTGGAGACGCCACAATGATGCCGTGGGAACGTTTCGCCCGCCGACGCCTGGCGCTAACCCGCTGGCACTGCGAACCGGAAAACATCCCGGCAGCACAACAACCGGCATTTGATCGCGCCTGGGCGCGCCAGCGCCAGCTTGAACTGGCGGTCGTGGCGATGACGCGCGACGCAACCATTCCTGACGATCTGCATCATGCCGTGGCCACATCGCTGGCCGCACAGCTTGATGAAAGCCCGTTTTCCCCTGCCGAGCGCCAGGCGGTGATTGCGCATCACGCCCGTCTGGAAACGCAGTTTGCCGAGGTTGCCAGCAAAGCTCCCGTCCCGGATGACGCGAGCGTGCTGCGCTGGTATCAGCAACATCAGGCACAATTTATGCGCCCGGAACAACGCTTAACCTCGCACCTGCTGCTGACCGCAGAGCAAAATAGCGTCGGGATAAGAAACCAGATCACCCGTTTTTATCAGCAAATCCGTGACAATCGCGCTGCGTTTTCCCGGCTGGCAACGCGCCATTCGCACTGCCCCAGCGCGCTGGAAGGTGGGCGTCTGGGCTGGGTAAGTCGTGGCCTGCTGTTTACTGAACTGGAAAATGCGCTGTTTGCGCTGCAAACGGACGAGGTCAGCCAGCCTGTCGAAACGGCGCTGGGCTGGCATTTGTTGTGGTGTGAACAGATCCGCCAACCGGCACTGATGGCGAAGGCAGACGCGCTGGCGAAAGCGCGGGAGTATTTGCGCCGTCAGTCGCAACAGCAGTGGCAACGCCAGTGGCTGGCGTCGTTATTACAGGCACGCTGAAAAGCCCGGTGATCGTTACTCGACCGGGCTTCAGGCATTAGAGGATCAGCGGTTTCAGCGTCTCCAGCCATGCATCGATGCGTTCATCGGTCAGGTCGTACTGGTTATCCTGATCCAGTACCAGGCCAATAAAGTTCTCCGCCTCAAGCGCGGACGATGAACCAAAGGTATAGCCCTCATTGGGCCAGTGGCCGACCATTTGCGCCCCGCAGCTTTTCAGCGTGTCGTAGAGCGGGCGCAGACCGCTGGCGAAATTATCCGGGTAACCCACCTGATCGCCCAGACCAAACAGCGCCACCGTTTTACCACGCAGGCTATCGCCCGGCAGTTGGGTGACAAACTCACTCCAGGACTCATCCTCACAACCGGCAGCCAGCCCCGGCAGTTGCCCGTCGCCCAGCGTCGGGGTGCCTAATACCAGCACCGGATAAGAGAGAAAAGTGTCGACATCGGTCCGGTTGATATTGACCGGCGCATCCGCCAGCTCGCCCAGTTTTTGGTGGATCTGTTTGGCGATTTTGCGGGTCTTGCCGGTGTCGGTGCCGAAAAAAATACCAATATTTGCCATAACACACGCTCCTGTTGAAAAAGAGATCCCGCGGGGAAAATGCGGTGAACATGTCAGCTATTGCGAAGAGTGTGCCAGTTTTGCTCACGGGCAAAAGCTGCACCAGAATGGGTATTAATGCACCAGCCTGGCGCTTTTTTTCGCGGCACGTCCCCTCGCTAATGCCCGTCTGGCGCGGCTTTGACGCTGATAAAGCGCTGAATACCGATCTGGATCAAGGTTTTGTCGGGTTATCGTCCAAAAGGTGCACTCTTTGCATGGTTATAAGTGCCTGACATGGTGTCCGGGCGAACGTCGCCAGGTGGCACAAATTGTCAGAACTACGACACGACTAACCGACCGCAGGAGTGTGCGATGACCCTGAATATGATGATGGATGCCAGCGCGCCCGAGGCCATCGCCGGTGCGCTTTCGCAACAACATCCTGGGCTGTTTTTTACCATCGTTGAAGAAGCCCCCGTCGCTATTTCACTAACCGATGCCGAGGCACGTATTGTCTATGCCAACCCGGCATTCTGCCGCCAGACCGGCTATGAGCTTGAGGAGTTGTTGCAGCAAAATCCCCGCCTGCTTGCCAGTCAGCAAACCCCACGGGAAATCTACCAGGATATGTGGCACACCCTGTTACAACGCCGACCATGGCGCGGGCAATTGATCAACCGCCACCGTGACGGCAGCCTTTTTCTGGTTGAGATCGATATCACCCCGGTGATTAACCCGTTTGGCGAACTGGAACACTACCTGGCCATGCAGCGCGATATCAGCGCCGGTTATGCGCTGGAGCAGCGGTTGCGTAATCACATGGCGCTGACCGAAGCGGTGCTGAATAACATTCCGGCGGCGGTGGTCGTGGTCGATGAACGCGATCGTGTGGTTATGGATAACCTCGCCTATAAAACCTTCTGTGCTGATTGCGGCGGAAAAGAGCTACTGAGCGAACTCCATTTTTCAGCCCGTAAAGCGGAGCTGGCAAACGGCCAGGTCTTACCGGTGGTGCTGCGCGGCGCGGTGCGCTGGTTGTCGGTCACCTGCTGGGCGCTGCCAGGCGTCAGCGAAGAAGCCAGTCGCTACTTTATTGATAATACCTTGACGCGCACGCTGGTGGTCATCACCGACGACACCCAGCAGCGCCAGCAGCAAGAGCAAGGACGGCTTGACCGCCTTAAACAGCAGATGACCAGCGGCAAACTGCTGGCGGCGATCCGCGAAGCGCTTGACGCCGCGCTGATCCAGCTTAACTGCCCCATCAATATGCTGGCGGCAGCGCGGCGTTTAAACGGCAGTGATAACAGCAACGTAGCGCTGGACGCCGCGTGGCGCGAAGGTGAAGAAGCGATGGCGCGGCTGAAACGGTGCCGCCCGTCGCTGGAGCTGGAAAGTGCCGCCGTCTGGCCGCTGCAACCCTTTTTTGACGACTTGCGCGCGCTTTATCACACCCGCTACGAGCAGGGTAAAAATTTGCAGGTCACGCTGGATTCGACGCATCTGGTGGGATTTGGTCAGCGAACCCAACTGCTGGCCTGCCTGAGTCTGTGGCTCGATCGCACGCTGGATATTGCCGCCGGGCTGCGTGATTTCACCGCCCAAACGCAGATTTACGCCCGGGAAGAAGCGGGCTGGCTCTCGTTGTATATCACTGACAATGTGCCGTTGATTCCGCTGCGCCATACCCATTCGCCGGATGCGCTTAACGCACCGGGAAAAGGTATGGAGTTGCGGCTGATCCAGACGCTGGTAGCGCATCACAACGGCGCGATAGAACTCACTTCACGCCCCGAAGGGGGAAGCTGCCTGACCCTACGATTCCCGCTATTTCATTCACTGACCGGAGGTTCAAAATGACCCAGCGAACCGAGTCGGGTAATACCGTCTGGCGCTTCGATTTATCCCAGCAGTTCACCGCGATGCAGCGGATAAGCGTGGTTCTCAGCCGGGCGACCGAGGTTGAACAGACACTCCAGCAGGTGCTGTGCGTATTGCACAATGACGCCTTTTTGCAGCACGGCATGATCTGTCTGTACGACAGCCAGCAGGCGATTTTGACTATTGAAGCGTTGCAGGAAGCCGATCAGCAGTTGATCCCCGGCAGCTCGCAAATCCGCTACCGTCCGGGCGAAGGGCTGGTCGGGACGGTGCTTTCGCAGGGGCAATCGTTAGTGCTGGCGCGAGTGGCTGACGATCAGCGCTTTCTTGACCGCCTGGGACTGTATGATTACAACCTGCCGTTTATCGCCGTGCCGCTGATAGGGCCGGATGCGCAGACTTTTGGCGTGCTGACGGCGCAACCGATGGCGCGTTACGAAGAGCGGTTACCCGCCTGCACCCGCTTTCTGGAAACGGTTGCGAATCTGGTGGCGCAGACCGTGCGTTTGATGACGCCGCCGGCAGCACGCCCT
Source organism: Kosakonia pseudosacchari (assembly GCF_015167415.1). NCBI lineage: Bacteria > Pseudomonadati > Pseudomonadota > Gammaproteobacteria > Enterobacterales > Enterobacteriaceae > Kosakonia > Kosakonia pseudosacchari. The sequence continues at coordinate 2,305,212 of NZ_CP063425.1, read as the reverse complement.
TCCCCACGCGCTGCCATCACGCCGACAGCCAGCCCGAAATCGTGCAGTACTTCACGCGCGTTCGGCTTCGAAAATATGGTCGGCAACAGCCCGGCAATGCGCCAGACCATGGAGATTATCCGTCAGGTTTCGCGCTGGGACACCACCGTTCTGGTGCGCGGCGAGAGCGGCACCGGTAAGGAACTGATTGCCAACGCCATTCACCATAATTCACCGCGCGCCAGTGCGCCGTTTGTGAAATTCAACTGTGCGGCGCTGCCGGACACATTGCTTGAAAGCGAATTGTTCGGTCATGAAAAAGGGGCCTTTACCGGTGCGGTACGCCAGCGTAAAGGCCGTTTTGAGCTGGCCGATGGCGGCACGCTGTTTCTTGACGAAATTGGGGAAAGCAGCGCCTCGTTTCAGGCTAAGCTGCTGCGCATTTTGCAGGAGGGCGAAATGGAACGTGTCGGCGGTGACGAGACATTGCAAGTGAATGTGCGCATCATTGCCGCGACGAACCGCAACCTTGAAGATGAAGTACGCCTGGGACACTTTCGCGAAGATCTCTATTACCGCCTGAATGTGATGCCTATCGCCCTGCCGCCGCTGCGCGAGCGCCAGGAGGACATCGCAGAATTGGCACATTTTCTGGTGCGTAAAATCGCCCACAACCAGAACCGCACGCTGCGCATTAGTGAGGGCGCTATCCGCTTGCTGATGAGCTACAGCTGGCCCGGCAATGTGCGCGAACTGGAAAACTGCCTTGAGCGCTCTGCGGTGATGTCGGAAAACGGTCTGATCGATCGGGACGTGATTTTATTTAATCATCGCGACCAGCCAGCCAAACCGCCGGTTATCAGCGTCACGCACGACGATAACTGGCTCGATAACACCCTTGACGAGCGCCAGCGGCTGATTGCCGCGCTGGAAAAAGCGGGATGGGTACAAGCCAAAGCCGCCCGCTTGCTGGGGATGACGCCACGCCAGGTCGCTTATCGTATTCAGACCATGGATATAACCCTGCCAAGGCTATAACGGCGGTTGTGGCATTCGGTACATTGTCAGCCAAATGCCACAAAACCGACAACCTCTCAAAATAAATATCACTGTTTTTCAATGTGTTGTATCAGGAACAGGATTTGCAACCACCAGGGATAATTCCGTAAACGGAGGTACTTTCCATGATGTCCTGTTCATCCACCGCAGGCGGTTCACGGTGTCAGTCAGCGCCGTCTGAGCCGCTTTCTGCTGCCATCGCCGGTAAAGTGGCGCTGCACCCGTGCTACTCAAAAAGCGGTCATCACCGCTTTGCGCGTATGCATTTACCGGTAGCGCCCGCCTGTAACCTGCAATGTAACTACTGCAATCGCAAATTCGATTGCAGCAACGAATCCCGGCCTGGCGTCTCCTCCTCGCTGTTAACCCCCGAACAGGCGGTGGCGAAAGTACGGCAGGTTGCGACGGCTATCCCGCAACTTTCGGTGGTGGGCATCGCCGGACCTGGCGATCCGCTGGCGAACCTCGCACGCACTTTCACCACGCTTGAGATGGTGCGTGAACAACTGCCGGATATGAAATTGTGCCTCTCCACCAACGGATTGATGCTGCCTGACGCCGTTGATCGGCTGGTCAGCCTCGGTGTCGATCACGTCACGGTGACCATCAATACGCTCGATGCGGAGATTGCCGCGCGGATCTACGCCTGGCTGTGGCTGGAAGGTGAACGGTACTGCGGACGCGAAGCGGGTGAAATATTAATAGCCCGCCAACTGGAGGGCGTTCGTCGCCTGACGGCGCAAGGCGTGCTGGTGAAAATCAACTCGGTGCTGATCCCCGGCATCAACGATTTCGCGCTGGCCGATGTCAGCCGCGAACTGCGCGGGGCTGGCGCGTTTATTCATAACATTATGCCGCTGATAGCCCGACCGGAGCACGGCACGGTTTTTGGTCTTAACGGCCAGGCGGAACCCGATGCAGAGATGGTCGCGCGCGTGCGCGAAAGCTGTGGCGAAGTGATGCCGCAAATGACGCACTGCCAGCAGTGCCGCGCGGATGCGATTGGCATGCTCGGCGAAGATCGCAGCCAGCAATTTGCCCTGGTGCCCGTAGAATCCGCCCCGCAGCCGTGGTTGCCGACGCTGTTTCGCCGCGCGCAGCTTCACGCCAGTCTCGTCACCAAAGGCGAATCCGATGACGCGGAAGCCTGTCTGGTGGCGGTGGCGTCGACGCATGGCGAGCTGATCGACTGCCATTTTGGCCATGCGGATCGCTTTCGTATTTACAGTTTATCGGCTGCGGGCGCCGTGTTGGTCAACGAGCGATTCACACCGAAATATTGCCAGGGTACGGAGAGTTGTGAGCCGCAGGAAAGCGATGCGCGAATGGACGCCGTGCTCGACTTGCTGGCCGATGTGAAAGCGGTTTTCTGCGCCCGTATCGGCTACGAACCGTGGCAAAAATTGCAATCACGCGGTATTCAGCCCTGCGTCGATGATGCCTGGCAACCGGTCGCTTCCTCGCTGTTACGCTGGTGGCAAACGGTGCCGACAAAGGGGCAAAACAAGGGGGTGGCATGATGCCCGTTGATTACTGGCTACGACGTTTGTTGTGGCTTTACCTGCACGGTGAAGGTTGCTACCCGGAAAGAATGGGCTTAAGCGTGGGCGACTGGGAAAACTTGCAGGCGCGTTTCGCCCCGCCTGCGCCAGAAATGCCTGCGGACTGCCGTCTGCGGCAAAAGCTGATGAGCGAACTTAACGCCACGCGCGCTAAAGAGCGCGCTGAACTGGCACAGTGGCTGGCGTGCCATATGTCGGCCGATGCCGCACCGATGCAGCACATTATTGCCAGTGTCTCACTGGCTTTTAATCACCTGTGGCAGGATCTGGGGCTCAGCTCGCGCGCGGAGCTACGAGAGTTAATGAGCGATTGCTTCGCCCCGCTTGTTGAGATGAACAGCAACAATATGCGCTGGAAAAAATTTTTCTACCGCCAGCGTTGTCTGCATAGCGAAGGTGAAGTGGTTTGCCGCTCACCGAGTTGTGATGCCTGCTGCGAGCGCCCGCTCTGTTTTGAACCCTCGTAACGAAACCAGCCTGATGTTGCGGTAATCAGGCTTTAACACCGCGCCAAAACCCGCGCCGCCTGTACACGTCCCGCTTTGCTGTCCTATTCTTTCACCATAAAAGTCAAATATTATGCCGCAGTCACACGGTTCCGGTAGCCAGGGTGTTAATGTTGCTTATATATTTGGAAAACTTATACAAAAGTACACGGTGTGCGAGGTGGCGAATGTATTCTTTTGTGGCCAGACAGGCGATTTTTGATAAGCAATTGAACACCGTCGGTTACGAACTCCTCTTTCGGAACAGCATGGATAACCGCTTCCCCGATATGTCTGCGGAACAGGCCACCACGCAGTTAATCGAAGAGCAGTTCCTCAGTGCGCCGGTGGGCCGTAAGAGCGACAACAGTACGGTTTACGTCAATTTTCCCTACCAGCTGCTGGTGGAAGGCCTCGCGGAAACACTGCCAATAAACCGCGTGGTGATTGAAATTCTGGAAAACGCCGAGCCGGATATCAAACTGCTGGAAACCGTTAAACGGATGCACACGCTGGGATTTCGCATTGCGCTGGATGATTTCGAACCCGGAAACCAGTGGGAAGCCTTTATGCCCTATGTCAATGTGATTAAATTTGACATAAGGCGAAGCTCGCGCGAAAAAATTAGCGACTATATCCTCGCCAATCGGGAATTATTGCGCCATGCGGTTTTTCTGGCTGAGAAAGTGGAAACTTACGAAGAGTTTGAGACCTTTAAAAAATTGGGTTTTCATCTTTTTCAGGGCTATTTTTTCAGCAAACCTGTCGTCACCCGGAGAAATAAACTGGCGCAAAATCGTGCGTTTGCCCTGAAACTGATGCAGGAAGTTAACGTTGAATCACCCAATTTAAACAAAATAGAAGATTTGCTGAAACGCGATGTGTCCCTCTCTTTTAAAATTATGCGTTATGCGCAAAACATTTTATATAACACGCGCGGCATTAGCGGTTTTCGCAATCAATCCCTGCGCGATATCGTGGTCTACCTTGGCATCGGTGAAATGCGCCGCTTTGTCCTGGTCGCCTGTCTGACCTCCTTTGAGGATGTCACTAACACCGAAATCTATTACCTGAGCCTGATCCGCGCCAAGTTCTGCGAACTGGTGGCGGCGCGTACCTCGACCAATAACATCGCTAACGACGCCTTTATGGTGGGCCTCTTCTCGCTGCTGGATGTGATCCTTGGGTTGCCGCTGGAGGAGCTGGTGGCGCAAATCGCTGTCTCGCCGGAGGTGGCCAGAGCGCTTGAAGCCAACAGCGGCGAACTCTATCCCTACGTGCAGCTGGCGCGCCTGTACGAGCAACGGATGTGGGATGAAGCCAGCGATGTGGCACATGAAATTGGCTTACCTAATTCGGCGATTTCAGAGCTGATGAACCAGGCAGCAAAATGGGCAGATGAACTGCCGATTACTATTTCCCATTAATTTTTCTGCGCACTGAACACAGTGCGCAGAAAATAAACCCCAGCACAAAGATACCGCTTGAAACAATATTTCACTTTACTGAAGCATTATTCACCCACCTTTTTAACAACCCGCCTTCGCTTAATTCAAATTAAAAATCCGATGTGTGCTATTGCACAAAAATCATAACAATATGTGATTGAGATCAGATAAATAGATCAATCTTTCCTAAAATATTGCCGTTATTAATATTACCTTTCTTTACATAGTTGTGGATTATGAAAAAAATAGCGCAGGCCACCGTATTAACCAAATTGCTCATCGGCTTCTCCATCCTGATCGTGATGATGTTGTTGCTGGGCGTTGTTTCTATTTATCAACTTAACAGCACCAATAAAAATATTGATCAGTTCCGCGAAAGCAGAATGCCAGGCGTTCGCTATACCCTTGAAATGCGAGGCGTCTTAGCTGAAATGCGCCTGCAACAGGTGCAGTATATTGCCTCCACCACGCCTGCGTCGCTGGATCAACATCGCGGCGAACTGCTGCAAAACCAGGCCACGTTCCTTAATGCTCAGCAGCAGTACGCAAAAATTTCGGCCAATGAGCCGCAAGAGATGCGCGCCCTGTTCGCGACTGTGGTGGATAACTTTAAAAACTTTGTCGACGTTAACGCCAAAGTGATCGACGCCATGAATCGCGGCGATGCTGCCGAAGCGGCCAAAATCAGCGGCGCGGTATCCGCAAAATATCGTACCCAGTTGATGAAAGATCTGGCGACGCTGGTGGATATGGAAGTCGCGATTGGTGATAAAGCCGGGGAGGATTCTCAGGCAGGTTACCGCCAGGCGCTCTATCTGCTGAGCGGCTTGCTGCTGCTGGCGCTGATTGCCACTGGGGTGATTGCGCTGTTTATCTCGCGTAATCTCTCACGCCAGCTCGGTGGTGAACCAGCCTACGCAATGTCGATTATGAAGGCGGTCGCTGACGGTAAGCTGGGCACCCAGGTTGCGCTGCGCGATGGCGACAGCGAAAGCCTGCTGGCGACCATCCATTTAATGAACAATAAACTGGCGGAAATCATCACCGGTATTATTGACGGCAGCGAATCGATTTCCCACGCCGCAGGGGAAATTGCCGAAGGCAACAACGATTTGTCACAACGTACCGAAGAACAAGCGGCCTCTCTGGTACAAACGTCGTCGAACATGCAGCAAATTACGGAAAACGTGAAGAGTAACGCGGAAAACGCCCGCAAAGCGAGCGACCTGGCGCGTCAGACATCACAAACGGCGGTGAAAGGCGGTAAAGAGGTGCACGACATGCTGAAACGCATGCATGAAATCTCTGATAGCTCGCAAAAAATTGTCGACATCATTTCGGTGATTGAAGGCATCGCCTTCCAGACCAATATCCTGGCGCTGAACGCTGCTGTGGAAGCTGCGCGTGCCGGTGAACAGGGTAAAGGTTTTGCCGTGGTGGCCGGTGAAGTGCGCAACCTGGCGCAGAAAAGTGCCGAAGCGGCGAAAGAGATCAAACAATTGATTGAAGGCACCGTAGAGAAAATAACCGACGGTTCCCGCTACGCCGATACTGCCAGCCGCGCGATGGAAGAGATTGTGACCTCCGTAAACAAAGTGACGGATATTGTGGCTGAGATTTCCGCCGCTTCTACCGAGCAACATCAGGGGATCAAAGAGATTAGCGTCGCTATCGATCAGATGGACCAGGTGACCCAGCAGAACGCCACGCTGGTCGAACAAGCGGCGGTTGCCGCACAGTCGATGACCGAACAGAGCGAGATGCTGCGCGACTCCGTGCGCTTCTTCCAGCTGGCGCGGTAATCGCACGCCGTGCCACTCGCTGCGGGCGGCACGGCGTTTTCCTGCTACATGACGATGCTTTTCGGCTCCATAAAGGCCGCCAGTCCCCAGCGCCCCATTTCACGACCGATTCCCGAATGTTTAAACCCGCCAAATGGCGCGGAAGCCTCATGCGCCAGCGTATTGACCAGCACCCGCCCGGCGGTGATTTGCCCGGCAACACGGCGTGCGCGTTCAGGATCGCCCCCCAGCACCAGCGCGCTTAAACCATAATCGGTGTCGTTGGCAATAGCGATCGCCTCGGCCTCGTCCCGATAAACAATCACCGATAACACCGGGCCAAAAATCTCCTCCCGCGCAATACGCATGGTGTTTTTGACCTCGCTAAACAGGGTCGGCCGTACCGACCAGCCGCGCTCGCATCCGGCTGCGCGCCCTTCTCCACCCGCTAACAGGCGCGCACCTTCCTGCTGACCAAGACGAATATAGGACTGCACGCGTTGCCACTGTTTTTCGCTGACCATCGGGCCGACTTCCGTGGCGGGATCGCGCGGATCGCCCGATTTCACCGCTGCGACCGCCTGCGCCAGCGCCGCTTCGCACTCGGTTTTGCGCGATGCAGGCACCAGAATGCGCGTTCCCGCGATACAGGCCTGGCCGCTGTTCATAAACCCGGCCTGAATCGCCAGCGGCACCGCGTCGGCTAAATCGGCATCCTCCAGAATAAGGGTCGGCGACTTGCCGCCCAGTTCCAGCGTGACGCGTTTAAAGGTCTCTGCCGCGTTACGCAAAATGGCTTTGCCCGTTGCCGTCGAGCCGGTAAACGAGATTTTCGCCACGTCCGGATGACGACTTAGCACCTCACCAACCACATCGCCGCGTCCGGTAACAATATTGAAAACGCCTGGCGGCAGCTGCGCCTCGTGCAGAGCGTGCGTGACGATGTGGGTTTGCAGCGCACTCATTTCGCTCGGTTTCACCACCGCCGTGCAGCCCGCAGCGAGCGCCGCCGCCAGTTTGCCGCAGATAAACCCGGCATCACTGTTCCACGGCGTGATCAACCCGGCGACACCGAGCGGTGTCATCACAACACGCGCCTGACCCACCACAGATTCGAACTCAAAGTCTTTCAGCGCGTTGATCGCCTCTTCAATGACTGAAACCGGATAACGCGCCATCCAGTTAGCGCGCGACGCCGGCGCGCCATACTCTGCGACAATCGCCTGCAACAACGCGGGCTGGCAGGCTTCCAGCGCATCGCGCATCCGTATCAGAGCGGCAATGCGTTCATCGCGGCTGGTTTGCGACCAGCCGGGAAACGCCGCCTTTGCCGCCGCAATGGCGTTAAGCGCGTCGGCTTCACTGGCGAGCCGCACCTGGCCGATGACGTCTCCGGTTGCCGGGTTAAACAGGTCGAAACGTTCTGTACCTTGCGGTGTGACCCATTCGCCATTGATTGAGATCTGTTCAATTGCCTGCATAACCACCTCCTCTTCACAGTGAAGCCAGTGTGGCACGCCTTTATCGCGCTGATAATCCACGCTATGCTGCAAAGGTTGTTGCGAAATTCGGGATAATCTATGCATCGTTCAGGTTTGATTGAGCTGGAAGTGGTGATGGCGGTGATGCGCCGGGGCAGTTTTCGCGCCGCCGCACAGGAGCTGGGAATGTCGCCGACGGCGGTGAGTAACGCCATTGCCGGGCTGGAGAGCCGCCTGGCGATTCGCTTGTTTCACCGCACCACCCGCAGCGTGGCGCTGACCGAAGCCGGGCAGCGGTTTGTTGCGCGTATTGGCCCGGCACTGCGCGAAATCCAGCACGCGCATGAAGAGATCCACAGCGTGGCGGATGAACCTTCCGGCACGTTGCGCCTGAATGTCCCGCAAGCCGTCGGGCAACTGTTCCTGGATGATCTGCTGGTGCGTTTTCTGGCGCGTTACCCGCAGATGCGCATGGAAGTCGCCTCTGAAGCGAAGATGATTGACATTGTGGCTGACGGTTACGATGCCGGGATCCGCCTGGCGGAGTCTATCCCACAGGATATGATTGCCGTGCCGCTCACGCCGGATATCCGCATGCGCGTGGTGGCAACACCTGAGTGGTTTGCCGCGCACGGCACACCGCAAACGCCGGACGATTTACGCCAGCACCAGGGCATTTGCATGCGCATGTCCAGTGGCGGGAATTACCGCTGGGAGTTGTCGCGCCACGGCGAGCGCATGACGGTTGCCGTTCCGGCGCGGCTGTCGACCACCGATCTGTTTACTTCGATTGCCGCCGTGCGCGCGGGCCTGGGCGTGGGCTTTCTGCCGGGGTTTTACATTGAAGAAGAGTTGCGTAACGGAACGCTGGTTAGCGTGCTGGATGAGTGGACGCAGCCCTTTAAAGGGCTGTGTTTGTACTATCCCGGACACCGCCACATCCCTGTGGGGTTACAGGCATTTATTGCCTTTATCCGGGAGGCGCGTTAATTACTCAAGGTGTGCGCGATCGAGCCCGTAGGCTTTATCCAGCGCGCCCGGCAACGTTTGCGACAGCACCATCAGGCGGTTCCAGCTGTTGATAATGGCGATGGAAAACGCCAGTTCGGAAAGCTCCACTTCACTGAAATGCTCCCGCGCCTCGCGATACAGCTCATCAGGCACGCCATGCGCGTCGAGTTTGGTCAGCGCTTCACACAGCGCCAGCGCGGCTTTCTCTTTAGCGGTAAACAGTGGCGATTCACGCCAGATAGCGACGTGGTAGATGCGCAGTTCACGCTCACCGTGCAGTTTCGCCTGCTTCACATGCATATCCAGGCAGAATGCGCAGCCATTAAGCTGCGAGGCGCGGATATCAACCAGGTTTTTAATACCAATATCCAGACTGCTGGCGTGCGACGCCTGGCTGGCATCGCCGAGGGTTTTGATTAATGCCGGAACAGTCTGGAACAGATTTACGCGATTGCTCATCGTCTTTAGCCTCGTTTATGGATTCAACAGCGGCTATAGTACGCCTTTATGCCATAGTAAAAAGATGCAAAAACCGTAAATAGAGGTAGGACATGAAGCCGGGTTATAAAGCCATTTACGAGCAGTATCGACGCAGCATTGCCAGCGGGTTGCTGAAACCGGGTGATAAGGTGCCTTCGGTGCGCGTACTGGCCAGCGAATTGGGTGTCGCGCGCAAAACCGTGGAAACGGCGTGGGCGATTCTGATCGGTGAAGGCTACCTGGTAAGCCAGGGCGCGCGCGGTACGCGGGTCAACCCGGATTTGGTGCTGAGCGAACCGCCCACGTCGCCCATTGCGCCGCAGGCAGCAGACGCGCCACCAGGCATTGCGGATGTGCTGCGCGATCGCCCCGGTTTTTTGCGCCCCGGCATTCCGTCGCTGGATGCCTTCCCCTACAAAAAGTGGCTGCTGTTGTGCGGCAAAGCGGTGCGTTCGATGTCACCGATGGAAATGACCAACCCGCCGCTACTGGGTTACACGCCGCTGCGCGAAGCGATTGCCCATTATGTGAATGTGTCGCGCGGCTTATCCTGCACGGCGGACCAGATTTTCATTACCAGCGGGTATAGCAACAACCTGCGGCTGATCCTCAATGCGCTTACCACCGCACGCGATAAAGTGCTGTTTGAAGATCCCGGTTACTATTTTGGCAGCCAGGCGCTGAAACGCGCTGCCAATAATCTGCACTTTGTACCGGTGGACACTCAGGGGCTAAATGTCGACTATCTGCAGCAATATCACCGTGATGCGCAACTGGTTTTTGTGACACCGTCACATCATAGCCCGCTGGCGGTGACCCTTTCGCTGCCGCGCAAGCAACAGCTACTGGCCTGGGCCAGCCAGCATAACAGCTGGATCATCGAAGATGATTACGACGGTGAGTTTCACTACACCCGCAAAGTGCTGCCGGCGTTGAAAAGCCTTGATAGTGATGATCGGGTTATCTATATGGGCACTTTCAGCAAGACGGTGATGCCTGCGCTGCGCATTAGTTACATTGTGATGCCGCGCGCGACGCTTGCCGCGTTCCGTGAAACGGCGGAACTTACCGAAAGCGGCCAGCCGGTGCTGACGCAGAAAATCCTCGCCGCGTTTCTTGGCGAAGGCCATTTCTATAAGCATTTAAAAAAGATGCGCACGCTCTATTCGCAACGCAGAAAATATGTGCTGGACGCGCTGGAGCATATTTACCCTGGGCTGTTTACCGTGGAAGTGAGCGATGGCGGGATGCATATCACGGCGTTTTTACGCACCAGCACGCAGGATATCGCGCTGGCGAACCTCTGGCAGCAGCATCAGTTGCAGGTGAGTCCGCTCTCGCGCTGGTATAACTCGTCCGCCAAACGCTACGGCGTGATTATCGGTTATACCAATGTGCGCTCAGCGGAAGAAGCGCTGGCGCTATTGCAGCGCCCGGCTGAGGAAACACGGGCGCTGCTGGCGGCCAAAGAGGTTATGGCAAGCTACTGACGAAGGAGAGATCCCACGCCGTGGCGATAAGCGAGAAGCTGACCAGCAGGGTCAACGCTAATGAGATAGTTCTGTCGGACTTTTCCATCGCACGTCCCTCTCTGTTGTGGGTTTCGCTATCAGACTGAAAAAATCGTAAGGATTGATAACTCTCCAGAGCAAAGTTTAGGTTAATTGATAATTTTTGCCTGGTGTCATTTTGTGCGGAAGCTCATCGGCATCCACCATTTGCAGTAAATCAATCTCGATGGCGTTGCTGATAGCGTCCAGCGGCAGGTCGTTATCCTCTTCGCCAAACGGGTCTTCCAGCTCTTCGGCCAGCGTATCCAGCGAGATAAAGGTGTAGGAAATCAGCACCGAGATAAACGGGGTCATAAAGTGCAAATCCACCACCAGCGCGAACGGCAGCATGATGCAAAACAGGTACACGGTGCGATGCAGGATCAGCGAATAGGCAAACGGGAGCGGCGTAGTAAAAATGCGCTCACAACCAGAAAGCACGGCGGACATATCGTGCAGTCGCTGGTTGATGCTGCTGAATAATACATCCGACAGCGCCCCCTTCGCCCGGCGTTCACCTAACCATTCGCCCATTAACAGCAAAATGCGGTTGGCCGGAGAATGGGCATTCAACACGTGATGCAGAGCGTTTTGGTCCAGGTATTTCGCCAGCACCTCCCCCTGCGGCTTGCGGCGCAACGTCATGCGCAACGAGTGCGCGAAGGCGATTTGCAACTGGATAAAGTGCCGTAATCCCTCATCGTCTGGCAGCGTGGTTTTCACTTCACGCAACAGAGAGCGCGAGGCGATCATCAACTGTCCCCACAACACCCTTGCTTCGCTGTAGCGGGCAAAACAGGCATTGTTACGAAAACCTAAAAAGATAGCGATAGCGACACCGAGAATGCTGAACGGTGCGACGGTTAGCTTGATACCGAGCGAGGTGTACCACGGGAGCACGCCGATCACAGCGATGGAGAGCAGGAAATTCATCAGCAAACGCGACGTGATTTTTGGCAGTACGGAACCGTGCCAGACGAAAAGACGAGGAAGCCAGTGTTGTTGAGGTCGAACGATCATCTTGAATTGTGTGCCTAAGGGAGAGCGGCACTATTAAACGTGATCGCAATCACAGTTGCAAGTTTGATAATAAATTGTGACGAAAAATCGCCCTGTTCGACGACTGGTGGCGCAGAAGTTGCTGAAACCTATTATACAACTATTTAAAAGTATGTTGTAACTAATGAAGGATAAGCACCGTTTTCCCGCATTGTTACTCTTCTTGTCGCTCAACGAGCTCCTCACCAGCCATTCGGTAAATTCGGTAAAAAAGAAAAACCCGGCCGGAGCCGGGTTGGATATTCACTTAATATTGTGCGATTAGCACAGCGGTTTAACCGCATCACGCATGCCACGCAGCAGAATAGCGTCCAGATCCAGCGAAACCTGCTCCACCAGACCCGCAACTTTACTCAGATCCTGTTCCCAGTGATCGCTTACGGAGAGCACCGCTTTTACCAGTTCGCTGGTGCTGATCTGGCGATCGCCGTGCTGGCTCCACAGCTGCTGGTAGCGTTCGATCCAGTGCGCGTCATCCTGCACCGGGTACGCCTGCCCGTTACGCTCACCGCGATAAAACGCAATCAATGCCGCCAGCGCGAAGGTCAGGCGCGCAGGCAGTTTGCCGTGGGCTTTTTGCCCTGCCAGCAATTGCGGCAGAATACGGGTGCGGAATTTTGTCATGCCGTTCAGGGCAATCGACAGCAACTGGTGCTTGATGTACGGGTTACGAAAACGCCCGGTCACCGCACTGGCGAAGGATTCCAGCTCATCGCGCGGCAGATCCAGCACCGGAATAATCTCTTCGTAAATCGCTTTTTCCACAAACGCGCAGATTTCACTGTCGTTCATCGCCTCGCCCACGGTATCCAGGCCCGCCTGATACGCCACCGGCACCAGCGCAGTATGCGCACCGTTGAGGATCGCCACTTTACGCTCTTTGTACGGTTTAATGTCGTCAACAATCAGCACGTTAAGCGGGAATTTATCCAGACGCAGCTCAGACGCCAGCGATTTCGGCCCCTGAATGACAAACAGATAGAAATGCTCAGCGGTATCAAGGAACGAATCCTGGTAGCCCAGTTCCGCTTCCAGTTTCGCCACTTCATCACGCGGGTAACCGGTAACGATCCGGTCAACCAGCGTGGAACAGAAGGTGTTGGCGTTATCCAGCCACTGGGTAAACCCGGCACCCAGCGACCACTCCTGCGCATAACGCAGCACCAGCTCACGCAGCGCGTCGCCGTTGTAGTCAATCAATTCACACGGAATAATCACCCAGCCTTTATCCGCCGCGCCAGCGAAGTGCGTGAAACGTTCGAACAGCAGACGCGTCAGTTTTGCCGGGTAGCTAACGGCCGGAGCATCGTCAAATTTATCGCCCGCATGGTAACTGATGCCCGCTTCAGTGGTGTTTGAAAAAACAAAGCGGATATCCGGATTATGAGCAAGTTTCAGGAACTCGTCGTACTGGGAATAGACGCTGATTTCACGGTTCACCGAGCGGATCAAGCGCGCGTCGCTCACCGCTTCACCCTGCTCGTTCAGACCGCGAATAATCGTGGTATACAGGCCATCCTGAGTGCTCAGGGACGGCGGGAAATCACTTTGAATCGGGCGAACAACGACCACACCGGCGTTCAGGTCGGTGTGCTCATTCAGCAGATCGATTTGCCAGTCGACAAAAGCGCGCAAAAAATTCCCTTCGCCGAACTGAATAATACGTTCAGGGTATTCAGCGCCGGGAAAGTTGCGACGGTTTAATGTGTTCACAGTGGGTTCCTTTTTTGATTAGTCATACAACCTGGGAAGATTGGTGTAATAACTTACCAGACTTTTAGACCATGAAACCCTGTTTTGATCAAAATGGGATCGCTTATTGGCGGGAATTATAAGAGCTTGTAAAAAATTGTCGTCGCCGTCACATTTCCGTCCGGCATCAGCGCAAAGCGCGGGATCTCACCCACCCGCTGCCAGCCGCATTGCAGATAAAAATGTTCCGCTCCGCTGCCGGTGGAGGTATCCAGTACCAGTACGGTTTTACCGTGCGCCAGCGCCTCACTTTCCAGCGCATCCATCAGACGGCGCGCCAGCCCCTGACGGCGGGCTTTTTCATGCACCAGTAACTTTGACACATCGGCACGATGCGGCTGATTTTCAGGTTGCTCCAGCACCATCTGCACCGTGCCAACAATCTCACCAGCCTCATCTTGCACTACCAGCACAATGCGTTCCCCGCGCGCGGCACTTGCGGCGACACCAGACCAGAATTGCAGGGATTTCTCACGAGAAAGCGGATGCATAAAACTGACGGAAGCGCCGCCGGAAACGCAGTTTTCCAGCACGTCACAAAGGGAATGAAGATGTGATGCGAGCGCGTCGCCCGCAAGGGAATGGATATGATAAGTGGTCATTTTTGTTCCTTAAAAACAACCACTATCAGCCTTACAACTTTTTAACACAAGCCCGGCAAACATAGGTTTTTATGATGGTTTAGCGGCCGCGATGATTGCGCTCTTTCATGGCATACATCTGTTGATCCGCCGCCTTCATCCACGGCTTCAGTTCACCGCAACCATCATGATCAAACTCGCTGATCCCCCAGGAAAACGCCAGCTTCCACGGCTTACCAGAACCCTTATTCCAGGCTTCAACCTGCTCGACCAGATGCTGCATCGCAATCCATGCGCCCTGCTCATCGGTATCGGAAAAGAGGATCGCGAATTCATCGCCGCCATAGCGCACCCGCAGATCCGCTTCGCGCAGGCTGGCAGTCATCACCGTGGCCATCGCTTTCAGCGCTTCATCACCCTCAGCGTGTCCCCAGGTGTCGTTGATCTCTTTGAAATTGTCGAGATCGATCCACGCCAGCGTTAACGGTTCCGCGCGACGACGCGCGCCCACAATAGCGAACTTCGCCAGGCTTTCAAACCCGCGGCGATTAAATAAACCGGTCAGTTCGTCCGTGGTGGCTGCGCTCATCACCGCGAACTCATCTTCAACGATCATGGCGAAATCTTTCAGATAGTCCTGCTCAGCGTCCGTGAACTGCCGCGCGCTGCTATCCACCAGGCAGAATGCGCCCACCACCGCGCCGTCCGGCAAACGTAATGGATACCCCGCATAGAAACGGATATTCATCTCCCCGGTCACCAGCGGATTGTCGGCAAAACGATCATCCCCGTGGGTATCCGGAATAATCAACGGTTCGGTATGCAAAATGGTGTGACCACAAAAGGTGATCTTACGCGGGAGCGGTTCGCGCACGGTACCCGACGTGGATTTAAAGAAAAGCATCTCTTCGTCGACCAGCGTGATTAGCGCCGCGCGGACATCGAACATGCGCTTAGCCAACCGGGTAAGCCGGTCAAGACGCTCGGTTACGCCAGTTTCCAGAAGCCCGGAGTCGCGCAGCGACGCCAGTCGTTGTTCCTCATCTGCGGGAATAGCAGGTATTTTCATAAGGGGCCGTTTCCATTCTCAGGCTGTTAATGCGCAACACAAAAAGTGTCGTTAATTTCACGGCATACAGCATAAAGCGTAGCTGATTCAACACGGTTGTCAGTGTGAGTAGATCTGGTTTTTTCCCAGCCGTTTAGCCTGGTAAAGCGCGTCGTCTGCGGCTTTTAACCAGTCGGTAACACTGTGCATTTCCGGTAGCGCACTGGCGATACCGATGCTCAACGTACATGTGAACGCATGCTCCTGCATCACTGTCATTACCGCAGCCGCATCCATGATCCGTGTCGCCACCGCATACGCCTCTTCTGCTGGCGTATCGGGCAGTAAAATAACAAATTCATCGCCACCGAGGCGCGCGGGTGTGTCCGTAGCGCGGGTGGTAATATGCAAGATTTTCGACACGGTGACCAATAATGCATCGCCAATTTTATGACCAAAACGGTCATTCACCTCTTTAAAATTATCAATGTCGATAAACATCAACGAGGAGTGGCGCGGTGTCACGTGCAGTTTTTCCAGCTCGTACTGAATACGTTTTTCCAGCAGGCGGCGATTGGCGATATCAAGCAACGGATCCATCATCGCAATACGTTCAAGCTCACGGCTTTTTACCCGCAGCCTGACGGCAATGCTGTCGGTGAGCGCGCTGAGCGCCAGGATATAGATACCGATGAGCGGCAACGTGGCGAACATCGTTCGCTGTGTCACCTGCCATTCCAGCGGTAAACCGAGTGTTAGCCAGGTAAGTAAGAACGCCGCAAGCAGGGCCAGCGCCGCTTTACGCATCAACACAAACCCGCCCGCCGATAAGCGATCAGAGAGCAAAATGGTGGCAATCACCACCGAAGGCAGCGGGTTGACCGCCATTAGCGCAATCCAAAACCCGCCCGCACCGGCGTCAAAAACCAGGTTTTGATGTTCAATTTGCAGCGGCATCTGCGCGTTGCGTGCACGCAAAAACGCCACGGTAGGCCATAAAAATGCATTGGCACACAGCAACACCACGCACCACAAGGGGCGATGCAGTTCAAGAAGGACGGAAAGAATGGGGAAAAAGCAGAGTAGCGTTCCCAGGATACGCATCAGATACATGCGCCTGGCAAAGCGTCTGCCAGGGATCCGCTCGTGTTTATTCAAATTATCTGATCCGCTCATAACGCGATGATTCCGCTACGTATACGCAATAATAGTATTGACGATAAAAATTAGTAGCAAGCAATTTAATAAGTTATCTATATTAATTGCCGTTATCGTCATCACCAGGTGCGACACGCGGGAGGAATTACCCGCCGAGGGCACTCCCTGCCGTTTCCAGCGCGTTTTGTTCAGCGTCCGTCGTGCAGTTACGCCCGCGTTTTTTCGAGCGATAGAGATGTTCATCCGCCACAGCCAGCAGCGTATTGAAGGTTGCCGTCAATTGCCCGGCATCGGCTTTACCATGGCTGATACCAATACTGACGGTTAAATGCAGCGTTTGCTGCTGCCATTTGAACGGGTACAACGCCACTGTTTCGCGCAGCGTTTCCGCCAGGTGTTTACCGTCACTGGCATCTTGTGTTATCGCCACGACAGCGAACTCTTCCCCACCCATGCGGGCGAGCACACCGCGCGTATCCAGCGCCCGCTGCACTTTTCGCGCAAAGGCGGTCAGCACCCGGTCGCCACATTCGTGACCGTAGTTGTCATTGACACTTTTGAAGTAATCAATATCCAGCAACATCACGGTGAGGTGTTTGTCGGCAAAGCGTTTTGCGTCGCGGTTTAACACCTCGTACAAACCCGAGCGCGAGTAAACGCGGGTCAGGAAATCGAAATCGGCGCGCAGGGAAACCTGGCGCATCAGGCGGTTTATCGCCTCAACGCTGACCGAGACAATGACCGGGCAAATGGCCATGGTGGCAATCCCCAGGCGCGCGGAGAACATATGTGGGATCTGCAGCGGTGAACTGACGAAAATATTGATATGCCCGCTGGCGACAAGGATTATCTCCAGCCCGCCGGTCAGCAG
Organism: Kosakonia pseudosacchari; assembly: GCF_015167415.1. Lineage (NCBI taxonomy): Bacteria > Pseudomonadati > Pseudomonadota > Gammaproteobacteria > Enterobacterales > Enterobacteriaceae > Kosakonia > Kosakonia pseudosacchari. Next base: position 2,287,907 of record NZ_CP063425.1, on the reverse strand, counting down.
CGTCACCAGGCATGTCAGCGGCAGTGAGTAACGCACCGCACACCAGATCAGCGCCGGAAGCGGAAACGCCAGGCTGCCTGCGCCGCCAATCGCGACCGAAGCAACAATCGATACGCCGACGGCGAGCACCGGCATAAAATCGCGCATCTCAACGTTCAGCGGTTTACGCGGCCAGCTCATGGTCAGCATACAGGGCAAAATCAATACCCCCGTTGAGAACTGCTCGCCAAACCAGTCTGCCAGCAACAGGCCAAAACCCTGATCGTCAATGCCCACCGAGCCAAGCGCGCCAAAAAAGGCGCACAGCAGCGCGGCAAACAGACAGTAGCCGAAGAGTTTCAGGGCGTTAACCGGCTCCGGCGCTTTGGTCATCTGGTTACGTTCAAGCCCGATCAACTGCGCCATGGTGACGATAAACACCATATTGGAGAAGTTGATGATCAACGACGCCATACCCCAGGAGGTGGTGATAGCGTCATACGCCAGCATGGCAACATAGCTAATCAGGTAGTAATGCCAGCGCTGCAACCAGGCATAACGTGCAAAAACACCGGCCATGACCGCATTGAGCGGCCAGAAGAGGGAAAGCTCTTCCACCAGGCGCATCATCGCACCCAGCAAATAAAACAGCGTTGTCAGGACAAACACCATGACCGCATTGGTGTACGGCGTCTCTTCCCGAAAAGGGCGGAAAGGGGATGAAAAAAATGCAGGCATCAACTCTCAATCCATATCACTAACGTTGCAATCGGCCCGCAGCACCAGCGGCGCAGGCTTACCCGGCGCTTTTCAGCGCGGTGCATTCATCTGTATGACCAGCCACTGGTAAATCACCTCAACAATGTAGTGTTGTTGCGATTCGGTTAGCGCCTGGCCATGCGGGATGTGGTGCCACTTTTCCAGACATCCACGGCAGCAGGTAGCCGTCGCATGCTGAGCGATAAACACCGGGTGGCCGCGCATCGGCGTCTGTTTGCCATCATTTTGTGGTTGCGCGGGCGCGAGGCGTTTTGCGACAAAATCCGCCGCATGGGAAGCTATCACCTCCGCACCTTTATCCAGACAGTACTGGCGCTCTTTCACCCCAAGGCGAAAACGCGAACGGAATGTTGACTGTCCCAGCCGGGCAAACAACGGCGCGAAATCATTCATCAATAGACCGATCTCCCCAACTTGCGCGTTAACGCTTCCAGCACCGCAACACCGGCCAGTGAGTTACCCGCTTCATCCAGCTCCGGGCTCCAGACCGCGATCGCCATCTCATGAGGCACGATGGCGACGATCCCCCCACCGACGCCGGATTTCGCCGGTAACCCGACGCGCCAGGCAAACTCTCCGGCGTTCTGGTACATGCCACTGGTGGCCATCAGGGCGTTAATCTGCCGCGCCTGCATCGGCGTCACCACCGGCGTCGCCTGCTGCACGCTGTGTCCGCCATCGGCGAGGAATAAAAACGTGCGCGACAATTCGGCACAGCTCATTTTCAGTGCGCAATAGTGGAAGTAGTTCTGTAATACGGTGGCGACATCGTTATGAAAATTACCGAAGGACTTCATCAGCCAGGCGATGGCCATATTGCGGGCGGAGTGCTCGAATTCAGAACGCGCAACCAGGCTGTCATAAGCGATATCCGGCGCGGCGCAGAGTTTACGCACAATTTCCAGCATGCGCTGACGCGGCGCGCTCAGGCGGCTTTGCAGCATATCGCACACCACCAGCGCCCCGGCATTGATAAAGGGGTTACGCGGTTTGCCCTGCTCGATTTCCAGCTGTAACAGTGAGTTAAACGGCTGACCGGAGGGATCTTTACCCACCCGCTGCCAGATCTCCTCTTCCGCGTAGTGGTTCATCGCCACCACCAGACTCAGCACTTTCGAAATGGATTGTATGGAGAAACGCTCGTCGGCATCACCCGCCTGGAAGTGTTCACCCTGCACGGTGCTGATAGCAATGCCCAACTTGTTGCCGCTCACCGACGCCAGCGCCGGAATATAATCCGCAACCTTACCGCGACCCAACAGCGGGCGAACTTCCGCGAGTACCGCCTCCAGTACGCCGTTATCCATCACCGTTGCCACTCCGACTCCTTACCCACAGGCCAAAAATGGCCTGCGAGTATAACAGAGGCGAATGCGTTGCGTCAGGCGGGAAGTCGAAAACGCGCAACCGCTTGCATCAACTGATGGGAATCGTTGTGCAATTTTTCCGATGCTTCGGTTGCGGTCGAAACCAGCTCCCCCGTGCGGCGGGCAACGTTGTTAAGCGAGTGCAGGCGGCGCGTCATTTTGTGAATGCTGTCGCCCTGGCTAAGCGTGGCGGCAGAAATTTCGCTCAGTACGCCACTTAAATGGCCAACCAGCCCGGTCACCTGTTGCAGGTTATCTTCAAGGCGGCTCACCGCCTGGGTGCCGTCGTTGATGCCCTGCAAGGAGTGGTTGATCAGTTGCTGAATGGTTTGCGTGGAGTGGCTGCTCTTGCGCGCCAGCAGCCCCACTTCTTTCGCCACCACCGCGAAGCCGCGCCCATGATTGCCCGCATGCGCCGCTTCAATCGCCGCGTTCAGCGCCAGAATATTGGTCTGGAAAGCAACGCCATCAATCATCGCCACAATGTTGCGCATCTCCGCCGAACGCTCGACGATCTCGCGCATCGATTGATTCACCGTATCCATCATTCGATCGCCACCAGCGGCCACTTCCCGCGCCTCATCGGCCTGTTTGCGCGCCTGCTCGGCAAAACCGGTGTTGCCTTCAACATGGGACTCCAGCGCGGCGATATGCTCGGTCACATCCGTCAGCTCCTGCGCCTGTTTCGCCGACTGCTGATACAGCGACTGGTTGTCCTCAGCCAGGCGGCGAATGGTATCGACCATCGACGAGGTGGCGTCGCTGACTTGCATTACTAGTTGCTGCAACCCCTGCTGCATGGTGCCGATGCTCAGGCCGAGCTGGTCAACTTCACGGTTAAAGCGTTTCACCGGCGGAAGCGGCGTACCCAGATCCCCCGCCGCCAGAATATTGATGTGTGCTATCAAGCTGCGCAGCGGCGTGATCACCCAGCGCGACATGGCAAACCAGACCAGCACCGCAATCACCACCAGCAGCGCAGGCACCAGCACAAACACATGCTGCAATTGCGCAAGGTTCGCCATCAACGCCTGGCGCCCCAGTTCGGCACGCGCTTCGCTGGCCTGCTGGAAACGGGCATAGTTGTCATTGAAATCCGCCTGGAATGCCTGCGCGGGTACGGCGAAGAAGGCGTCAATCGACTGGGTTTTCACCAGCCCGTCGGCCTGCTCTTTTAGCGCACCGTAAAAGAGTTGATAGCTATTGATCAGCGCCTCATCTTCAGGCGGGTTGAGCGCCAGCCACGCTCGCCAGGCTTTTTGCGAGGTCTCCAGCGCTTTATGGGTTTCATCCATCAGGCTGTGCCAGCTCCCTTCCGAGCCGGTCTCTTTATCCTGCATAAAGTAGACGCCCGCCCGGTTGAGCAGATCGCTTGCCGTCAGGAGCGCAATGCGCGCTTCATCGACTTTTACCTGTTGCAGGTGCGCTTGCTGGTTGAGTTGTTCATTATGCTGGGCGTTACGTAACGACGCGGAAAGGAGAAACGAGGAGGCGATTTGCAGGGCCGAAAACAAGCCAATAATACAGAAAATCCCGGCGAGCAAACCAAACTGTCGTGGAGAAACATGCCGCAAAATACGGCGGAAAATTTGCTTTAAGTTCATGATATTCTTCTATAACCACAAAGTTGCCGTGAGTCTACAAAAGGATCATGACAGGTCCATGACAGCCAGCCGTGACGCGCCCCGCCGGGGCGCGTTTAGCTTACAGACGATCTTTCCACACCGTCTGGATATTGCAAAACTCATGCAGACCGAAGTGTGAAAGCTCGCGGCCAAAACCACTCTTTTTCACGCCACCAAAGGCCACGCGGGCGTCGCTGGCGCTATAACCGTTGATAAACACGCCACCGCACTCAAGCTGTTCGGCAAAATGTTGCGCCTGCGCAGGATCGGCGGTAAAGACGGTAGCCGACAAACCGAAATCACTGTTGTTCGCCATCGCCAGCGCATGCTGTGCATTACGTGCAGTCGCGATAGCCGCCACCGGGCCAAACAGCTCCTGGCGAAATGCCGTCATCTCTGGTGTCACACCACTCAGTACGGTGGCCGGGTAGTAATTCCCCTCGCCCGGGAGTTTCTCACCGCCGAGCAGCAACGTTGCCCCCTCGTTGATGCTGGCTTCGACCTGCGCATGCAGTTCGTCACGCAGATCAAAGCGCGCCATCGGCCCGAGATAATTCTCTTCTTCGTCCGGCGCGCCCTGTTTTAACGCGGCGGCGGCAGCCACAAATTTCTCGGTAAAAGCCTGGGCAATGCCCTCTTCAACGATAAAGCGTTTCGCGGCGGCGCAGACCTGTCCGGTATTCTGGTAACGCCCTGCGACAGCAGCTTTTACCGCCAGATCAAGATCCGCATCGTTGAGCACAATAAAGGGATCGGAACCACCCAGCTCAAGGACGCATTTTTTCAGCGCCGCCCCGGCCTGTGCGCCGATTGCCGCCCCCGCGCGAACACTGCCGGTGACGGTAATGGCGGCGATGCGCGGATCGTTAATCGCCTGGCTCACGCCGTCATTGGTGGCGTTCACCCAACCAAAAACGCCTTGCGGGACGCCAGCGTCAGCGAAGATCTCGCCCATTAACGCCGCGCAACCGAGCACGTTTGGCGCATGTTTTAGCAGATAACTATTGCCCGCCAGCAGGATCGGCACCGCACCGCGCAGCACCTGCCAGAGTGGGAAGTTCCATGGCATCACCGCCAGAATCGGCCCCAGCGGGCGGTACTCAATGGTGGCACGCTGCTGCTCAACCTGTGTCGGTTCGCTTGCCAGCATCGCCGGACCATGATCCGCGTACCAGTCACACAGCGCGGCAGATTTATTCACTTCCGCGCGCGCCTGCAAAATCGGTTTGCCCATCTCCTGGCAAATCATCTGCGCCATCGCTTCCCCGCGTTTGCGCAGAGCATCGCCAAGGCGACGTAACGTTTGTGCGCGTTCGTTGACGGCCAACAGCCGCCACTGACGATAACCGCTGGCCGCCAGTTCAATTGCCGTATCAACCTCTTCACGGCTGGCCCACGGGGTTGCGCGCAGGGTTTCACCGGTGGCCGGGTTGATGGAAAGCGCGTGCGTCGTTGAGGAAACAGGCATAAATACTCCGCTAAATGTGTTCAGGACTTGCGCAAGGATGGCGCAATTTGCTATTTCTGAAAACTGAATAATATTAACCACTCTGTTCACAAAGAGAGAATGGCATGGACTTAACCCAGCTTGAGATGTTTAACGCCGTGGCGCAGACCGGCAGCATTACCCAGGCGGCGCAAAAAGTGCACCGCGTGCCGTCAAACCTGACGACGCGCATTCGCCAGCTGGAGTCCGATCTCGGCGTGGATCTGTTTATCCGCGAAAACCAGCGCCTGCGCCTCTCTCCCGCCGGGCACAGTTTTTTGCGCTACAGCCAGCAGATCCTCGCCCTGGTCGATGAAGCACGCATGGTGGTCGCCGGTGACGAACCGCAAGGGTTGTTCTCGCTCGGCGCGCTGGAAAGTACCGCCGCGGTGCGTATTCCGGCGACGCTGGCACAGTACAACCAGCGCTATCCGCGTATTCAGTTCGATCTCGCCACCGGCCCTTCCGGCACCATGATCGATGGCGTGCTGGAGGGGCGGCTAAGCGCGGCGTTTGTTGACGGCCCGATTATGCACCCCGGTCTGGAAGGCATTCCGGTTTACCGCGAAGAGATGATGATCGTCGCGCCTGTCGGTCATGAGGTAATTACTCGTGCGGCGCAGGTGAATGGCGCCAGCATTTACGCGTTCCGTGCCAATTGTTCCTACCGCCGCCATTTTGAAAGCTGGTTTCACGCCGATCGCGCCACGCCCGGTAAAATTCACGAGATGGAGTCTTATCACGGCATGCTGGCCTGCGTGATTGCCGGGGCGGGTCTGGCGCTGATCCCGCGCAGCATGCTGGAAAGCATGCCCGGTCATCACCAGGTGCAAGCCTGGCCGCTGGCGGAGAACTGGCGCTGGCTCACCACCTGGCTGGTGTGGCGGCGCGGCGCGAAAACCCGCCATCTGGAGGCGTTTATTGCTCTGCTGAATACCGATCCACAACCAGCGCCTTGTGCATAAAAATACTCAGCGGATCGACACTGTACGGTGCGAAAGCCTCACAAATTTGATACCCGCAGCGCTGATACAGTTTCACCGCGGCATGCTGTTCAATGCCGGTTTCCAGCCGCAAGGTATGACACGATTTCCGGGCGGCCGCCTGCTCCAGCGCCGCCAGCAATTTTTCCCCCAGCCGCTGGCCGCGATGGCGGGGATCGATAAACACCCGTTTCATCTCGCCGCTGCCGTCGCGATTGAGCACCACCGCGCCGCAACCGACAGCCTCATCGTGATGCACAATTTTGCGCAAAATCAGCGTTTCGGCGGGTAATGCCGCGAGATCAAGCAGATGGTTACTCTCTGCCGGGTAAAGTGCGCTCTGGTAGGCGTCCAGGGCGGCAATTAACGCAATCAGATCCGGTTGCGTAGCCGTGGCATCAACAATGCGGTACATAGCGGGCTCCTTGTTATTAGCCTGTTAAAAATAAACAAGAATTTGCTACCTATGTCATATGAATAACCTATAGCTATGCCTGCTGAGATTGCGCTCCTGAGAACAGAGGTTGTACCTTACGCAACATACGATGCAGAAAATGGAATATTCATGAACACCAAAGCCCGGAAAGTGATGATTATCGGCACAGGCAATGTCGGCGCATCTGCTGCTTATGCCCTGCTGAACCAGAACATTTGTGAAGAGTTGATTCTTGTGGATCTAGACCAGCAACGGGTGGAAGGCCACGCCCAGGATCTGGCCGATGCCGCCGCGTATATGCCCGGTATGATGGTCATTTCCACCCGCCCGGTAGAAGATTGCGCAGATGTGGATATTGCGGTGATCACCGTTTCCGGCGGCGCGTTAAAACCGGGACAAACACGTCTTGATGAGCTGACCAACACCGCGCGGATCGTTAAAAACATTGTGCCGTCCATGATGGCAAACGGTTTTAACGGCATTTTCCTGGTGGCGACCAACCCGTGTGACATCATCACCTGGCAGGTGTGGAAACTTTCCGGGCTTCCGCGCAACCAGGTGATTGGCACCGGCGTCTGGCTGGATACCACCCGCTTGCGCCGCGCGCTGGCACAGACGCTGGATATTGGCGCGCAAAGTATCGATGCGTTTATCCTTGGCGAGCATGGCGACACCCAGTTTCCGGTGTGGTCGCACTCGTCCGTGTACGGTTCGCCGATTGCCGATGTTTACCGGCGCAAAACCGGTCAGCGGCTGGATGTCGACGCGCTGGCGGACAAAGTGCGCCGCCACGGCTTTGAGATTTACGCCCGTAAAGGTTGTACGGAGTACGGCATTGCCGGCACCATCGCCGAGATCTGCCGCAATATCTTTACCGGCAGCCACCGCGCGCTGGCGATCTCCTGCATTCTGGACGGGGAATATGGCGTCAGCGATGTGGCGATTGGCGTACCGGCCGTGCTGGCGCAAAACGGTGTTCAACAGATTATTGAACTGCAACTGGAAGGTGACGAAGTGGCGAAATTCAACCACTCCGCAGACGTTATCAAAGCGAATATTGCCCGCTTGCCCTGACTGACACCGTTAACCGGCAAAGGTTAACCGGCCTGGCAAAGTGGCAAGCTGCTGACGGATCCCGGGGCTACGCTGCGTATCGGTAATGATATCGGTCAGCGAATCGGGATCCGCCACGTTAAATAGCGACCGCGCACCCTATTTACTGCTGTTCGCCAGCACCACCCGGCGTCTGGCGTTCACGATCAAATCGTGTTTCAGCGCCGCTTTCTCCTCGGTCGGCGCGGTGATGCCGCACTGCAAATCCCAACCGTTACAGCTGACAAATGCCAGATCCGGCCAGATATTTTGCAGCAGTTTACGCCCGTGCTCACCGATGCAGGACTGGCTGGGATCATCAATGCGCCCGCCGGTTGGCCGTTTAATTACGCCACAGGAAGTGGCGGCGCGGGTGAATTTTGTTTTCTCGCCGGAGGCCGCCGCTATCACCGGGCAGGAGCGGATGATTTGCGGCGGTGCGTCGCTGAAGTGATGTCTGCGCTATGCAGGAAGAAACCCACCCGGCGTTACAGGCCTGGCGGTTTTTAGCGCAAGAACACTTTGCCCAGCAAATAGAGCGTTGCCTGGCCGCCAATCAGAACGCGATCGCCGCGCCATTCACAGCGTAAATCCCCGCCGCGCGCGGAAACCTGCCGCGCCTGCAGGCTGTTTTTACCCAGTTTTTCGCCCCAGTACGGAATCAACATGCTGTGCGCCGAACCGGTCACCGGATCTTCCGCCACCGCTTCGCCAGGGCAGAAGAAGCGGCTGACAAAATCGACATTCTCGCCGGGCGCGGTTACGCAGACCATCTTGCCAAGCGGTTTCATTGCCGCGATATCCGGCGTTAAGGCTTCTACCTGCGCCTGGTTTTCCAGCACCACCAGATAATCCCGCGCCACGCGCACTTCTTTGGCGCATTCAATACCCAGCGCTTTCATCAGCAGCGCCGGAACCTGACTTACCGTTTCCGTCGCCCAGGCCGGAAAATCCAGCGTCAGCCAGTCGCCGTTGCGACTCACTTTGAGATCACCCACAAAGCGGGTAGTGAAGAGGATTTCGGTATCCGGGTAATCGAGATATTCAAAGATCACATGCGCGGCGGCGAGCGTCGCGTGGCCGCAGAGATTGATCTCAGCTTGCGTGGTGAACCAGCGCAGCTCAAAACCGCTGTCGTTACGCACGAAGAAGGCGGTTTCGGACTGGTTATGCTGCTGCGCCATGCGAAGCAAGACATCATCCGCTAACCATTCGGTCAGGGGGCAGACGGCGGCGGCATTACCGCCAAACGTGCGGTCGCTGAAGGCGTCGACCATATAGAAATCGATGGTTTGCATAGCATTTCCTCTTTTTTGTCTTCTGTTTTTGAGCGCTATTCGGAAACGTTGCAACTGGTATTTTTCACACGAATAGAAAATGAGATCTACATCACAAAATGTTTGTATTTTCGCCAGCAAAGGCAGTAAGATCGTGACCTCTTCTTTTCGCCAACCAACCCCAAAATACCCTTATGACTACGAATACCGTTTCACGAAAAGTCGCGTGGCTGCGGGTAGTGACGCTTGCTGTCGCCGCCTTTATTTTCAACACCACCGAATTCGTGCCTGTGGGTTTGCTGTCGGATATCGCCCAGAGCTTCGACATGGAAACCGCGCAGGTGGGGATCATGCTGACCATCTATGCCTGGGTTGTGGCGCTAATGTCACTGCCCTTTATGCTGCTGACCAGCCAGATTGAGCGCCGTAAATTATTGATTGCGCTCTTTGTGCTGTTTATCGCCAGCCATGTGTTGTCGTTTCTCGCCTGGAGTTTTGAGGTACTGGTAATTAGCCGCATCGGCATTGCCTTCGCCCACGCGATTTTCTGGTCGATTACCGCCTCGCTGGCTATTCGCCTGGCACCTGCCGGGAAACGTGCGCAGGCATTGAGTCTGATCGCCACCGGCACCGCACTGGCAATGGTGCTCGGGCTGCCGATCGGTCGTATTGTCGGACAATATTTCGGCTGGCGTACCACCTTTTTCACCATCGGTATGGGCGCGCTGGTCACGCTGGTGTGCCTGGTGAAATTGCTGCCGGCGCTGCCGAGCGAACATTCAGGTTCGCTGAAAAGCCTGCCGGTGCTGTTCCGTCGCCCGGCGCTGATGTGCATCTATTTGCTCACCGTGATAGTGGTAACCGCGCATTACACGGCTTACAGCTACATTGAGCCGTTCGTGCAAAATGTGGCGGGCTTTAGCGCCAATTTCGCCACCCTGCTGCTGTTAGTGCTTGGCGGGGCCGGGATTATCGGCAGTGTGCTGTTTGGCAAGCTGGGGAATCAGCACGCCTCTGGCCTGGTGTGCAGCGCAATTGGTCTGCTGGTGATTTCGCTGGTGATGATGCTGCCCGCTTCCGGAAGCGAAATGCATCTGACGGTGCTGAGCGTGGTATGGGGCATCGCGATTATGATTATCGGCCTGGGCATGCAGGTCAAAGTGCTGGCGCTGGCCCCGGATGCTACCGATGTGGCGATGTCGCTGTTTTCCGGAATTTTTAACATTGGTATCGGCGCGGGTGCGCTGGTCGGCAACCAGATAAGCCTGCACTGGTCGATGAACGTCATCGGTTACGCCGGAGCGATCCCGGCGATTGCCGCATTGGTGTGGGCGGTGGTGATTTTCCGCCGCTGGCCGGTGAAACTGGAAGAGCAAACTCACGCCAGCCACGTTTAAACGTGGTTATTGCGCGCCAGAGATAACCTCATCCATCACCGTGGTTTGCCAGTCAAACCACGGGTTCCACGTCAGGCGAGCATGAATTTTGTTCGCCTCGACTAACCCCCAGTCTGAATACCACACCTCTTCCCCCGCCAGACAGCGTTTTGCCGCCTCTTCAGATTGACCATTCGCACAGAGCAACACGCTGCCTTTGCGTCCGTACAGCGGATTACGGGGCGAAAAGAGCACCGACATATGGGAAAACTGGCTGATGCGATCCTGCGGCAGATAATCCGTCTTCACCCGTAAGCGGGGCATTTTTGCCGCTTCCGGCGGTGGAGTGCCGTACCAAATCACGCGGCTGGCCGGGTGGGTGAAGCGGCGATCGAATTGATCAAGGATCCAGCGAGTGTTGAGCGCCGAATCGTGCGAGGTTAATACCAGCAGCGCCGGTTTGGTCCACGGTTTACGCGCCAGCAACCGCTGCGCACTGGCGCTGGTGCGCCAGAACTGGGCGAAACCGTTGGTCGGTACACGTAAGTAGCGAGTGGCGATTTGCTGCGGGAAAACGGCGCTCGGCGGGCGCAACCAGTCGCGAAACAGTGCTACCGTCGGGGCGAGAAAATCGTAACCGGTGCTGGATTTGAACGCCGGAGAAAACAGCAACAGCCCTTGCACGTTGTCATGCGCCATCGCATATTCCAGCGCCAGATTCCCGCCAGTCGAAAAACCGCCGAACCACAGGGAATCAACGTCTTTAGCCAGAATATCAGCCTGCTCGCGCACCACTTGCCGCCACTGAGAAACATCGACATCCAGCAGATCCGCTGGCCGCGTACCGTGACCGGGTAACAACACGGTGCGCACCAGAAAGCCCTGTTTTGCCAGTTCGGGGGCAATATCCACAAACGATCCTGGCCCGTCGCCCAGGCCGTGGATCAGCAAAATGCCTTTGCGCGCGTGCTGCGCCGGACGCCACTCCTGCGGCGTGTTGAGCCGCAGCTCGCTCGCTTTATCCAGCGTCTGAAACGCCCGGTGCGCGGCAACAAAATCGCGCGTTTGCTGTTGATATTCAGCAAAGCTTTTTTGCGCCAGCGGCGGTTGTTCGCCGGGGCGTTGCTGACAGCCGGTTAGCGCCACCAGCGCCACGACCAGGCAGGAGAAAAATTTGCGCATCAGGCTCCGGCATGAAAAGTGGTGATAATTTCCAGCACGCCATTGATGATAAATTGCACGCCCATACAGACCAGCAGAAAGCCCATCAGCCGCGAAATGGCTTCTATACCGCCCTTGCCCACCAGCCGCATGATTGCCCCGGAGCTGCGCAGGCTTACCCATAATATCAGCGCCACAATGGCGAAAATCAGCGTTGGTGCAACGGTGATGACCCACTCGGGAAACTCGGCGCCGTGGCGAATGGTCGAGGCGGAACTGATGATCATGGCGATGGTGCCTGGCCCGGCGGTACTCGGCATGGCCAGCGGCACAAAGGCGATATTGGCGCCGGGCTCCTCTTCCAGCTCTTCTGACTTGGTTTTTACTTCTGGCGCCTGATGCGCTTTTTGCGCCGGGAACAGCATGCGAAAACCAATAAAAGCCACGATCAACCCACCGGCAATGCGCAACCCAGGAATGGAGATACCGAAGGTGTTCATCACCACCTGACCGGCATAGTACGCCACCATCATAATAATGAAGACGTAGATCGAGGCCATCCGCGCCTGCTGGTTACGCTGGGCGCTATTCATATTCCCCGCCAGCCCTAAAAACAGCGCCACGGTGGTTAGCGGATTAGCCAGCGGTAGCAACACCACCAGCCCAAGGCCAATGGCTTTAAAAAGTTCCAGCATCTGATGGTCACTCCTTGCAAGGTCAAAACCCCGCCAGTATAGCCATAACGCGGCGGCAATGGCATGCCCGCCCGCAGCCCGCGTCCTGATTAAATGATTACTTTCAGTGCGTTACGAATGGATTTTTTTCCTGACATGAAACGTTTTAGCAAATAGTGGCATCGTGGATTCATTCGGTTGACTTATATTTGCCTGAGCAATAATATCTGCCGTGACTAATCTACTTGCCGGGGCAACCATTGTGAAAAGCACGAATGATCTATTTAACGACATCATTCCTTTAGGCCGCTTGATCCACATGGTTAACCAGAAAAAAGATCGTTTACTCAACGACTACCTGTCGCCGCTGGATATCACCGCCACCCAGTTTAAGGTGCTCTGCTCTATCCGCTGCGAAGTGTGTATCACCCCGGTAGAACTGAAAAAAGTGCTTTCCGTCGATCTCGGCGCCCTGACCCGCATGCTGGACAGACTGGTGTGCAAAGGCTGGATCGAACGTAACCCGAATCCGAATGACAAGCGCGGCGTGCTGGTGCGGTTAACCGCCGAAGGCGCGGCGCTGTGCGAGCAATGTCATCAATTAGTAGGGCATAACCTGCACCAGGAATTAACCAAAAACTTAACGACAGAAGAAGTGGCAACCCTTGAGTATTTACTCAAGAAAATTTTGCCGTAAAAAAAACAAAGAGGTATGACGATGTCCAGACGCAATACTGACGCTATCACTATTCATAGCATTTTGGACTGGATCGAGGACAACCTGGAATCGCCGCTGTCGCTGGAAAAAGTGTCAGAGCGTTCTGGTTACTCCAAGTGGCACCTGCAACGGATGTTTAAAAAAGAGACTGGTCATTCGCTGGGCCAGTACATTCGCAGCCGCAAGCTGACGGAAATTGCGCAAAAGCTCAAGGGAAGTAATGAGCCGATCCTGTATCTGGCAGAGCGTTACGGGTTTGAATCGCAACAAACCTTAACGCGCACGTTTAAGAACTATTTCGACGTGCCGCCGCATAAATTCCGCGTGACAGATATTCCGGCAGAGTCCCGGTATCTGTTCCCGCTGAATCACGCTTGTTAATTTAATCGCCTGCAGTAAAAAGACGTATCGAGGAAAGTATGAAACGTATCGCCTGTGCCGCTGTCACCCTGATGGTGCTGTTATCCGGCCAGAGTTATGCGGAGCAAGTTAATCATCCCGCACAGCAGAACAACCGTGACGTGATGATTTTACCCACCGCCCAGCAAACATCGCCTTTTGATTTTAACCATATGGGCGTGGGTAGCGACAAATCCGACGCGTTAGGTGTGCCGTATTACCATCAGCGCAGCTAAACGTCTTGCCCCGCATCCTGCGGGGCTTTTTTTATGCTTATGCCCGCGCCAGGCGCCGCAGACGAAAACCAAACACATTGATATACAGCCCCGCCATCACCAGCACGGCTCCGACCAGTTGTAACGCGGAGAGCGTCTCACCCAGCAGTAACGCGGCACTCGCCATGCCGACCACCGGCACCAGCAGCGACAGCGGCGCCACACGCCAGGTTTCGTAGCGACCCAGCAGCGTGCCCCAGATGCCATATCCCAGAATGGTGGCGATAAACGCCAGATAGACCAGCGACAGCAGCGTGGTTAAATCAATACTGACCACACTTTGCAGCATCAGCGCCGGGCCATCGAAAACCAGCGAGGCGACCATAAACGGCACAATCGGGATCAGCGCGCTCCATACCACCAGCGACATGATCGCCGGGCGCGAGCTGTGCTGCATGATTTTTTTATTGAAGATATTGCCGCAGGCCCAGCTAAACGCGCCCGCCAGCGTCAACAGGAACCCCAGCAGCGGAACATGCTGGCCGTTCAGGCTGGATTCAATCAGCACCAGCACGCCCAGCACCGCAAGCGTAATGCCAACCAGTTGTTTTAACTGTAACCGTTCGCCAAACACGCCGGCGCCGAGAATAATGGTGAAAAACGCCTGCGCCTGTAACACCAGCGACGCCAGCCCTGCGGGCATGCCAAACTTGATTGCGCAAAACAGAAAAGCGAACTGCCCGAAACTGATCGTCAGGCCGTAACCCAACAACAAACGCAGCGGCACTTTGGGGCGAGCAACGAACAGAATGGCCGGAAAAGCCACCAGCACAAAGCGTAACCCGGCCAGCATCAATGGCGGCATATTGTGCAGACCCACTTTAATCACCACAAAATTCAGCCCCCACGCTACAACTACCAGCATCGCCAGCAGGACATCTTTACGCGTCATTCTTCGCCCTTTGTTTTTTAAACTTTTGTAAAAAATTTACGTTAACGCAAAAAATTGTACAGCGACAGATCATTAATTCAGGTAGGTCAGTTTGGGCATTTCCCGACAAAACTGCGGTTGTACATCACACTTTATGCATGTTAAAGCTGTATACATCACAAAAAAATATAACAACAGCATGTCGGGAAGGAACATGACCACCAGGCAAACACGCTCCACCGCCGCTTTACTGGCGTCTTCACTTTTATTAACCATTGGACGCGGCGCCACGCTGCCGTTTATGACCATCTACCTGAATCGCCAGTACGGGATGGCGGTCGACCAGGTCGGTTACGCCATGTCTATTGCGCTCACGATTGGCGTGGTGTTCAGCCTCGGCTTCGGCATGCTGGCGGATAAGTTCGATAAAAAGCGCTATATGCTGCTGGCGATTGTCGCCTTTATTGCCGGTTTTGCCGCCATTCCGCTATCGCATCATGCCGGGCTGGTAGTGCTGTTTTTTGCCCTGATTAACTGCGCTTATTCGGTGTTTTCCACCGTGCTGAAGGCTTACTTTGCCGACACACTCGCGCCGACGGCGAAAGCGAAAATTTTCTCCCTTAACTACACCGTACTGAATGTCGGCTGGACCGTCGGCCCGCCGCTCGGCACGCTGCTGGTCATGCAGAGCATTAACTTGCCGTTCTGGCTGGCGGCAATCTGTGCGGCCTTTCCGCTGGTGTTTATTCAGCTGTTTGTTCGCCGCGTCGCGGTTAGCGAAAGTTCCGACAGCCCTGTGGCGTGGGATCCTTCCGTGTTGCTGAAAGATAAAGCGCTCGGCTGGTTTACCTTATCGAACTTTCTCGCGTCGTTTGTCGCCGGCTCTTTTGCTTCCTGCCTCTCACAATATGTGATGACGGTGACCAGCAGCGAGTTCGCAGAGCGCGTGGTGGCCGTGGTGCTACCGGTCAACGCCGCGATTGTGGTCACCTTGCAGTATGCGGTTGGCCGTAAACTCACCGCCTCCAACCTGCGCCCGGCAATGGCAATTGGCACCTTTAGTTTCGTTATCGGCCTTATCGGTTTTATGTTATCCGGCGATAACTTGTGGTTTTGGGGGCTTTCCGCCGCGGTGTTTACGCTGGGAGAAGTGATCTACGCCCCTGGCGAATATATGTTGATCGATAACATCGCCCCGCCGGGAATGAAAGCGACTTACTTCTCCGCGCAGGCGCTGGGCTGGCTGGGCGCGGCCATGAACCCGTTACTCACCGGGGTTATCCTGACCACGCTGCCTGCGGCGTCGCTGTTTGTCATCCTGATGGTGACCATCATTGTGGCCTGGCTGATGATGCTCAAAGGCATGCAGGCCCGCCCCATGGGCAGCTTGCAGGCGCAATAGTAAAAACCGGTTGCTGAACACCTCCAAAGGAGGGTGTGTTCATTCAGGGATAAAAGCGGCGCACCAGGCGCCGTTTTTTCTTTACCATACCTGGTCGGCGATTTTCGTTACCAGCCGCACTTTGTCCCACTGCTGGTCCGACGTGAGCGTGTTGCCCTCTTCGGTGGAAGCAAAACCGCACTGCGGGCTGAGGCAAATCTGGTTGATATCGACAAACTTTGCCGCTTCCTGAATACGCGCTTTTACCCCTTCCGGGTTTTCCAGCTCGCCATTTTTAGTTGTGATAAGCCCCAGCACCACCTGCTGTTTGCCCGGACGGACAAAACGCAGCGGAGCGAAATCGCCGGAACGATCGTTGTCATATTCAAGGAAGAACGCGTCAACATTCACGCTACCGAACAGCACTTCTGCCACCGGTTCGTAACCGCCTTCGGCGATCCAGGTGGAGCGGAAATTTCCGCGGCAGACATGCAGACCAACGGTTAAATCGTCCGGTTTACCTTCCAGCGCCTTATTAATCACGCGGGCATAAATGCGCGCCAGTTCATCGGGATCGTCGCCACGTTCGCGGATCTGTCGGCGCTGGTCGTCAGAGCAGAGATAGGCCCAAACCGTATCATCCAGTTGCAGATAGCGGCAGCCTGCGTCGTAGAACGCATGGATCGCATCGCGCCAGGTGGTCGCCAGATCGTCAAAATAGGCGTCAAGCTGCGGATAAACCGTCGCATCAATGTCTTTGCGCCCACCGCGAAAGTGCAGCACGCTTGGGCTGGGAATAGTCATCTTCGGCTGCGCATTGCCGCTGATGCTTTTCAGATAGCGGAAATCTTCCAGCATCGGGTGATCGCCAAAGCCTAATTTACCGGTGACGCGCACACCATGAGCTTTGGTTTGCACACCGTTAAACTGAATGCCTTTATCAGAATCGTAGCGCTCCACACCGTCGAGACCGTCGAAGAAGTCAAAATGCCACCATGCGCGGCGAAACTCGCCATCGGTAACGACATGCAGACCGCAGGCACATTGCTGCTTGACCACCTGGCGAATCGCGTCATCTTCCACACTGCGCAACTGCTGAGCGCTGATTTCACCCTGCGCAAACTGCAAACGTGCCTGCTTGATGGTGTCCGGGCGCAAGAAACTGCCAACTACGTCTGCACGGAATGGGGCCTGATGTCGCTGCATATTACTCTCCTCTGCGCCGGGGAATGATTTCCCGACGTGAAAATTCATTATTTGAACTTTAGACTTCTGGATGTCTAAATGTCCAAACAAAATGTCACAGCACAGGAAAAGCGGCAACCGAGAAAATTTCACGGCACATGAAGAAATTTCAACATGCGCCGTGGAGGAGACAGGATACTTAGTGAGGCGTTTCAGTGGTGTTGCTGGCGAAGGTATATCCTTCATCTTCCCAGCCGGTGATGCCGCCAATCATGATTTTCACCGCCAGCCCCAGGCGCGCCAGCTTCAGCGCGGCGCGATCGGCACCATTGCAGTGTGGCCCGGCGCAATAGACGACAAACAGCGTATCCGCCGGCCAGCGGGCCATGTATTCAGCGGTCATCATGCTATGCGGCAAATGCAATGCTCCCGGCAGGTGACGGCGGGCAAAAGTCTCCGGGCTGCCCACCACATGCAACAGGACAAAATCCTGATCATCATTGGTGAGCGCGTGATGGACATCGGCGCAGTCGGTTTCGACGCTCAGACGGTGCTGGAAATGGCTCGCGGCCTCTTCCGGCGATGCGGCGGGGATATCGGTTACATAGCTCATCGTCTTTTCTCCTTGTTTGTGTTAACACTACTCTAACTAACACCGGACAACCTCACTGCCCCCTTCTATGCCAGATAACACCAGGATAATGACAACTTCACGACACGCCCCTGCCCGCCACCGTGTGGTCGCGCTTGCCTATGATGGGCTGTGCACCTTTGAATTTGGCGTCGCCACGGAAATTTTCGGTTTGCCGCGCCCGGAGCTTGGCGATAACTGGTACACCTTTACCGTTGCCGCCGTGGATGAGGGGGAGTTACGGGCCACGGGCGGTATTCGCGTGATGGCGGAAGGCGGGCTGGCGCTACTCGAAAACGCGGACACCATTGTGGTTCCTGGCTGGCGCGGCGCGCAGACTCCCGTACCGGCCGCATTATGCAGCGCGCTGTATCAAGCCTGGCAACGCGGCTGCCGCGTCATTTCTATTTGTTCGGGGGTATTTGTCCTGGCGGCAGCCGGGTTGCTTAATGGCCGTAAAGCCACCACGCACTGGCGCTATACAGATATGCTGCGTGAAGCCTATCCGGCGATTATCGTGCTGGATGACGCCCTCTATTACGATGAAGGAAACGTGATGACCTCGGCGGGCAGCGCGGCGGGGATCGATTTGTGCCTGCACGTCGTGCGCGAAGATTTTGGTATTGACGTCGCGAATAATGTCGCCCGGCGGCTGGTGGTGCAGCCGCACCGGGATGGTTCACAAACCCAGCAGCTTCAACGCCCGGTAGCGCGCACGCGTGAAAGTCGCCAGTTAGGACAGTTATTCGATTACCTTCATCAACACTTAGCAGGCAGCCACACAGTAGCCTCGCTGGCGAAACAAACGGGTATGAGCCCGCGTACGTTTTTGCGCCGTTTCGAAGAATCGACCGGAACCACCCCCGCACGCTGGATTTTGCAGGAACGATTACGCCGGGCTGAAGATTTACTGATTCATTCACGAATGAGCATTGAGCTGATTGCCGGGCACAGCGGATTCGCGACGGCGGCTTCACTGCGCCACCATTTTCAGCAGCAGCGTGGAATATCTCCGGCGGCATTCCGCAAAAAATTTACCGCTGCGACGAAATAATTCACGCTATTCATCTTTTATTGAGGTTTACCTGGCTACTCTTTCTCCATCGCGGCAACCAATTAAGGTAAGAGAGGCACGTTGGTTAATTAATGGAGAATTGACACCATGGCAAATATGCATGTTTTTATCGCAGTACTGGGCGTGATTGTTTTTTCCGGGTTCCTTGCTGCTTATTTCAGCCACAAATGGGATGACTGATGAACGCTGATAATCCCCCGCCGATATGGCCCCTTGCGAAAAAACGTAAGGGGCCATTTTTTTGTACGTCCCGCACGACAGGCAAAAAAAACCGCCCTTTAAAGGCGGCCAATGCTTGCATGGATAGATTGATCTTGTTCTACGCGCTAACTCAAACTGCCGGTTAACGGACTGCCAACCAATCTAGCATTGCTTTCCTCAATAAAAGCTAAACAAGCGGAACACGCGGCCCGATCGAGTCGCGGCTGAAACGGGTTTCATCGAAACGTTTTTCTGTCGAGAGTTCTCTTTTGCCCTTGAAATTACAGAAGATATATCTTTCGGCGTATAAAGTTTGTGATAACGTCAGATCTCCATTTCACAGGCCGGAGGGGTTATCCCCAATATCAAATTTAAATGCCCGGTTTGCAGCAGCCAGAAGTTTTTATTTACTACATTCTGCCCGGGCCAACGTATGCCTCATGGGGCCATTTGCTCGGTTTGTGGCGCAAGACTTACAGCAAAATCCTGTATACCCGCACTCCGAAGAAGACGGTGGCCAAAGCAAGTGTTATAGGAAGGGCCTCACAGGAGGCCCTTTTAATTTCCTTTATTCAGGCGTTTTTCGCTTTCCCTAAAGAAAAGCCGCTCACTTTCGCAATATGCACGCGCAATATTGTTCCTTTTACGCTCGTCCAGCCGCCATTTCCCGTCATCCACGACGGATCTTTAATATGCAAATAATTAAGCGGAATATCGTGCCCCTCTTCCACGCGATAATCATTAGCCAGCTCATCAAAGAAAAGCGCGATGGAATTTTTCAGCGACGCGTCATCCCCCTGAATAGATCGAATAGATTTCGCGGTATATAGCGCATATTCTTGCCCGGAGACGAGTTCACCCGCCACGACCTGGCCGCCGACAACCAGCGTCACTACCATACCCGCACCGAGGTTGGCACAGGAAACCAGATGCGATAAGGCGCTATCCTGGGTGCTCACCGTGGGAGCGGCCGTTTCTGAGACTTCACGTTCATTTGCCATTTATACCTCCGCGTACCACATGAAAAAACCGCCCGCAGGCGGTTGTTGATCAGTAAAATTTCCGGATGGCTTGTTCAGTTTCCTGCTGGCTGACCAGGTCAGAAAATCGGGCAACGAGGAAGGTTTCTCCGTCAAGTTCCCAGGATTCAATTGGGATTTCCAGAAAAGAGCTTTGCTCATTTTTAAACGTGACCGATTTTGCATTATCTTCCACGGTCACGTTTTCAACCTTACCACCGGCGCGTATTACCACTACATTTTTGGTCATGTCGGTTACCTCAGTTGCTTAAATAGCACTCGACATTAGCACAGCCACTTTCTCAATGCCTGTGTAATGCCACAGAATGTTAAGCCGTAAAATCAGGTTCTTTAATTTGGCTTAATGAAAGGGATAACGCTACGCCAGGAAGTGTGAACCAGCCCGCAATTTAATAAATGAAATGGGTAAAAACAGGGATTTGAAGCGCGGTGATTTAAGAAAAACGCCAGAGGCCTTTAAGAAAAAAAGCCTCTGGCGATACAGATTTCGGTGATGCCGGGTGCCTCCCGGTGAGTCTGCTCCAGCCCGCAGAACTCGCTTTCACCCCAAAAAGGTATGACTGGTAGCCCCTCCGCGCAGGGGGATTCATCACCACGTCCACGTTATTTGCCGGGCATATTCAGGTCAATGCTCTGGCGGGTTATGTAAGTTTTTAAAGCAATTTTCTCGCGCTATTCGCTCAATCCCCGATGTTTCAGCATCGGTTCGATCGCAGGATCGTGACCACGCCACTGGCGGTAAAGCGCGGCCAGATCTTCACTGTTGCCACGGGATAAAATCGCCTCGCGGAATTTCTGCCCGTTTTCTCGCGTTAACCCGCCCTGCTCCACAAACCACTGGTAACCATCGTCCGCCAGCATTTGTGTCCACAGATAAGCGTAATAGCCGGCCGCATAACCGCCGCCGAAAATATGGGCAAAATAACTGCTGCGATAACGTGGCGGAACCGCCGCCAGGTCAAGATGCTCTTTGCGCAACGCTTGCGCCTCGAAGCTCTCCACATCGCTTACGTTCTCGCCGTCCGCCAGGCCATGCCAGTTCATATCCAGCAGCGCGGCGCTCAACAGCTCGGTCATGTCATAACCTTTATTAAACTGCGTGGCGCGTAACATTTTTTCGCGCAGTGCCTCCGGCATCGGCTCGCCGCTTTGGTAATGGCGGGCATAGCGCGTAAACACCTGCGGCTGGCTGGCCCAGTGCTCATTGATTTGCGACGGGAACTCGACAAAATCACGCGGCGTATTGGTGCCGGAGAGGCTGGCGTAGCGCTGGCTGGCGAACAGCCCATGCAGAGTGTGGCCAAATTCATGGAACAGCGTGATGACGTCATCCCACGAAAGTAACGCCGTCTGTCCGGCTGCGGGTTTCTGGTAATTGCAGACGTTGTAAATCACCGGTTGTGTGCCGTTGAGTGTTGACTGCTCGACGAAATTGCCCATCCACGCGCCACCGCTTTTTGAGTCGCGGGCAAAAAAATCACCATAGAACAGCGCTAATCCGGCACCATCAGCATCGAAAATTTCCCATACGCGAACATCCGGATGATAGACAGGAATATCAAAGCGTTCAGTAAAGCGAAGGCCAAACAGCTCGCTCGCGGCCCAGAAAACCCCCTCGGTAAGCACGGTATTGAGCGCAAAGTACGGTTTGATTTGTGATTCATCCAGTGAATATTTCGCCAGACGTACCTGCTCGGCATAAAACGCCCAATCCCAGGCTTGCGCGGTAAAACCGCCCTGCTGCGTATCGATGACCTGCTGGATATCGGCCAGTTCTCGCTCGGCACGGGAACGTGCGGCAGGCGCAATATGGCGCATGAAATCCAGCGCCGCCTGTGGCGTTGCCGCCATCTGATCGGCAATCTTCCAGCTGGCGAAATCGGCAAAGCCGAGGAGTTTCGCTTGCTTAGCGCGTAACTGCACGAGGCGTAACACAATTGCGCGGGTGTCGTTGGCATCCCCTTTTTGCGTGCGCAACCAGCCCGCGTTAAACAGATTTTCACGCGTCTGGCGATCGCGTAAAGCCGCCAGTGCTGGTTGTTGCGTGGTATTCAACAACGACAACAACCAGCGGTTTTCCAGCCCTTTGGCTTTTGCTGCCTCGGCGGCAATCGCTATCTCTTCTGCACTCAAACCATCAAGCTGATGGGCATAATCCACCACCAGCCCACCGGCTTTATCCGCCGCCAGCAGACGCTGGTTAAACTGGCTCGTCAGGGTGGCTGATTCGGTGTTCAGCGCTTTCAGCGTCGCTTTGTCCTGCGCACTCAGTGTTGCGCCCGCCAGCATAAAGCGCTGATAGGTGGTTTCCACCAGACGCAAGGATTCGGCGTCCAGAGAGAGCGCCTCGCGCTGTTTCCATACCGCTTCCACGCGGGCAAACAGGGCATCGTCGAGATAAATATCGTTCGCCAGCTCAGCAAGCTCGGCAGAAAACGCCTCATCCAGCTGTTGTAAAAAGTCATTGGTATGGGCCGATGTCATGGCGAAAAAGACGCTGGTGACATACGTCAGTAGCGCGCCGCTGCGCTCCAGGGCCAAAAAAGTATTGTCAAAATCCGCTGGCGCGGGATTCTGTGTGATAGCGGCAATTTCAGCGCGTTTTTGCCGTACTCCTTCATCAAACGCCGGACGGTAATGCTCCTGATTAATGGCATCAAAAGGCGGCGCCTGGTAAGGCAGTGTGCTGGCAGAAAAGAAAGGATTAGTGACCGACATATTTCGCTCCTGAATGCGATGGTTCAGATCAGAGTAGGCATGCGCCGCGCGCATCGCAATCATTTCTCTGCTTTCGCGCATGAGCCGGCGTTTTTTGCCACACTGTATGCGGGATAAGTTGTGTTACCGCTATAAAGCGGTGCATGCTATGTCGCGACACCACAAAAAGCGTTGAGGAACAGTGAGATGATTATTCTGGTTACCGGGGCTACAGCGGGTTTTGGCGAAGGTATCACACGCCGTTTTATTCAGAACGGCCATAAAGTGATTGCCACAGGCCGCCGTCAGGAACGTTTGCAGGAACTGAAGGACGAACTGGGCGACAATCTTTATACCGCGCAACTGGACGTGCGTAACCGCGCGGCGATTGAAGAGTTTATCTCTGCGCTGCCTGCCGCGTGGCGCGAGATTGATGTGCTGGTTAACAATGCGGGTCTGGCATTGGGCCTGGAGCCGGCACATAAAGCAAATGTCGACGACTGGGAAACCATGATCGACACCAACAATAAAGGTCTGGTGTATATGACGCGCGCAGTGCTGCCGGGCATGGTTGAGCGTAATCGCGGGCATGTGATTAATATCGGTTCCACCGCCGGTAGCTGGCCCTATGCAGGCGGCAACGTTTATGGTGCGAGCAAAGCCTTTGTGCGGCAATTTAGCCTGAACTTACGTACCGATCTCAGCGGTACCGGCGTGCGCGTGACCAATATTGAGCCGGGCCTGGTGGGCGGCACCGAATTTTCGAATGTGCGCTTTAAAGGCGATGACGCGAAAGCCGGGAAAACTTACGAGAACACCACTGCGCTGACGCCGGAAGACGTTACCGAAGCGGTTTGGTGGGTCGCCACGTTGCCGAAGCATGTCAATATCAATACCCTCGAAATGATGCCCGTCAGCCAGACATATGCGGGTCTTAGCGTACACCGCGAAGGGTAATTTCCGCGCCCGGCCTGCGGGCCGGGTATGGGATGTCCGTTAAATTAATGGTATGGTAGACAGGTTAACCCCTTAAAAAGTAAGAGCGAATGGCCGCTGAAACGCAACTCAACCCTACACAGCCCGTCAATCAACAAATTTACCGCATTTTACGGCGGGACATCGTCCATTGCCTGATCCCACCGGGCACGCCGTTGTCGGAAAAAGAGGTGTCGGTGCGTTTTGACGTGTCACGCCAGCCAGTACGCGAAGCCTTTATTAAACTCGCGGAAAACGGCCTGATCCAAATCCGCCCGCAGCGCGGCAGCTACGTCAATAAAATCTCCATGACGCAGGTGCGTAACGGCTGTTTTGTTCGCCAGGCTATTGAGTGCGCCGTCGCCCGCCGCGCCGCGACGATGATTGATGACAGCGCCTGTTACCAGCTGGAGCAAAACCTTAATCAACAACGCACCGCGATTGAACGTAAGCAACTGAATGACTTTTTCGAGCTGGACGATAATTTCCACCAGAAGCTGGCGCTCATCGCCGACTGCCAGTTAGCGTGGGACACTATCGAAAATATTAAAGCGACCATCGACCGGGTGCGCTATATGAGCCTTGATCATGTTTCGCCGCCGGAGATGCTGTTGCGCCAGCATATGGATATTTTCGCGGCGCTGGAAAAACGCGATGCTGACGCCGTTGATCGCGCCATGACGCTGCATTTGCAGGAAATCAGCGAGTCAGTAAAAACTATTCGCCAGGAAAACCGCGACTGGTTCAGCGAAGAGTAATCTTCCCCCTTCTTATCTCCGCCGGGTCACATTTTTTTCACGCAAAAAAGTGTGACTTTGATCAAAAACAAAAACTCATGAGCTCAGGGGCGTATTTATAAGGCGTCCATTTCGGGGACATCTTCTGCCCCGTTTCGTTTTGCGGATTTCAATAAGGAGAAACCACCATGATGACGTATGATCGTAACCGTAACGCTATCACCACCGGCACGCGCGTGATGATTAATGGCACTGGCCGCACCGGCAAAATCGTCGCCATTCACGCCGAGGGGTTAACCCCCGCACAGCTGCGCCGCAGCAAAACGGTGGAAGTGGAAGGCTGTGAAGGTAAATTCGAACCGGTTGAACTGATTCGTCTTGGTTTGCACTAAGCGGTTAGAAAGAGTGTGGTGAAAAAGAATGCCGCCGTGGCGGCATTCACTGTTTCTATTACGTTTAAGATTTGTAGTTAACGTGCTGCGGCGTACTGCGCCACCGTGGCTTTCGCGCCTTTCTCCAGCAACGTCAGATAGGCTTTTTTCACCTGAGCCACAAAGGTCGCATCTTCCGGCAATTCATTGCCAAAAATCGCCTCAATTCCAAGCAATGCCTGCACACGGGCTTCACCTTGCGCGCTGCTGTTAACCGCGTTCTGAATCACTACCAGCAACGGATCGCACACTTCGATCGCTTGTCCCTGCTCGTCGACGCCGCCGACATAGCGCATCCAGCCGGCAATGCCCAGCGCCAGCAGGGAGAAATCGCTTTGATGCACTAAATGCCAGCGCACGGAATCCAGCATACGTTGTGGCAGCTTCTGACTACCGTCCATCGCGATCTGCCAGGTGCGGTGACGCAACGCGGTATTGCTGTAACGCGCAATCAGCAGATTGGCGTAATGCGCCAGATCCACGCCCTGCACTTTCAGCGTTGGCGCCTGCTCTTTCAGCATCAACGCGTGCGCGGCACGACGGTAATTCTCGTCTTCCATGCACTCATTAATATGCTGATAACCCGCCAGATAACCCAGATACGCCAGGAAGGAGTGGCTGCCGTTCAACATGCGCAGTTTCATCTCTTCAAACGGCACAACATCAGCTACCAGCTCGGCGCCAGCTTTTTCCCACGCCGGACGACCCGCCACAAAATTGTCTTCAATCACCCACTGGCGGAACGGCTCACAGGCCACACTCGCAGGGTCGCGCACACCGGTCAGTTGCTCGATTTTATCCAGCGTTTCGGCGGTCACCGCCGGAACAATTCTGTCTACCATGGTTGACGGGAACGTCACATTGGCTTCAATCCAGTCACCCAATTCTGCGCTTACCGCCCGCGCGTAAGCGCAGACCACATTGCGGGTGACATGGCCATTTTCCGGCATGTTGTCGCAGGACATCACACTGAACGCCGGTAATCCGGCGGCTTTACGGCGCGCTAACGCTTCGACAATCACACCTGCCGCTGATTTCGGCTGATGGGGATTTTGCAGGTCGCCAACAATTAATGGGTGATCGAGCATCAGTTTGCCGGTTGCCGGAGAGTGGCAATAGCCTTTCTCGGTGATGGTCAGTGAAACAATGGCAACCTGCGGTTCGCACATAGCGGCGAGTACGGTTTCCAGACCATCCACCTGTGCGTGCAGTGCGCGTTTCGCGACGCCAACCACACGCGCAGTCCACGCGTCGGCTGACATTTCCGCCACGGTATAGAGATTATCCTGCAACTTGAGATCGGCAATTTGCTGCTCACCGCCAATCAAATTGACCTCGCAATAGCCCCAGTCACTGCCATGCTCTGCGGCAAGAATATCGGCATAAACTGACTGATGCGCGCGATGAAACGCGCCAAAACCGAGATGCACAATGCGCGCAACCAGTTTGTTACGGTCATAAGTGGGTAACGTGGCTTTCGCCGTTAACAGCCTGTTTTCCATGGTGAGACTCATCTTATTAAGTGAAACAGTGGTTCAATAGATTACGGACTGCGGTAAACCAGACTATGATTTGCGACAGGATTTGCGGACTACACTAACTAGAATGGTAACTAAATGTGTCAAAATCGACATACTTAACTTTGCGGTTAGACAAAGAGTGCATTCAGCGTGAATGGGATGAGTTGACGTGATGGCGCAGGCTGCGCGGCAACGTTGGGGAAATGTTTAAAAAGTGATACCAACGCGCATGCAAGTAATGCGTATTAATGTGCAAAGAGGAAATATTAATCCGTTAGCAGGCAGCGGGCATCATCTTAAAAGACCTACTGAATCGACGATATTGGAGAAATTCCCGCCGGGTCAAAACTTGCCACCGCCCCCCACGTTCTTCAGAAGCGCCATGCGCCTGAGGCAGTTTCGCGAGCGCGATATTGATCAAACCGGAAATCATCGCCAGAAACAAAAACGGCTAAGAACAGTGAATCAGTCACACTTTGTGCCGAAAACGACGCACACTACGCGCGTCCCCAGCCAGCAACAATGATCAACATCCCGCACAGAGCGATGAGCGCCCCGAGCCAGTCGTAAACGCTGAGTTTTACGCCATCGACCACACGTAGCCAAATCAATGCGGTGCACACATATACGCCACCGTAAGCCGCGTAAACGCGCCCGCTGGCCGCCGGGTGCAGCGTTAGCAGCCACACGAACATTGCCAGCGCAAGCGCAGCGGGAATAAGCAACAGTGGTGTAGCGCCGCGTTTTAGCCACAGCCAGGGTAAAAAACAACCGACGATTTCACACAGCGCGGTGGCAAAGAACAGGAGTGTTGTTTTCAGCATCAGCGGCACGTTGATTCAAACTTGGTTGAACTATCATACCGGATAATGCTCTGAGAGTGAGCCCCGGCTGGCTATCCCGTGTGGCTGAGATCGCATAGAATAGAGTGATACGGGCATCTTGTTTCTCCCTCAAATTAAGGAAATCGCAATGACTAAAACACTTAGCAAACGCCTGTGCCTCACCGCAATGCTGACGCTGGGTGCCATCGTGTACACCACCTCCGCACTGGCCGAAACCAACCGTCTGGTGATTGAATCCGGCGATAACGCGCAAAGCCGCCAATCGGCAGCGATGGAAAAAGAGCAATGGAATGACACTCGCAGCCTGCGCAACAAAGTGAACAAGCGCGTGGAAAAAGAGTGGGATAAAACCGATGTCGCGTTTGATGCGCAGGACAAATGCCAGAAAAGCAGCAATCTCAACGCCTACTGGGAACCCAACACCCTGCGTTGCCTGGATCGCCGCACCGGACAGCAAATTCGCTAACCGCCCTCGGGCGCTTGTGCGCCCGATTTCCGCTTAAGTAAAAGGACTTTTCATGAGTGACGCTTACACCGTCCGCCTGCGACCGCTCGAACGAGAGGATTTGCGCTTCGTTCACCAACTGGATAATAACGCCAGCGTCATGCGTTACTGGTTTGAAGAACCCTACGAAGCCTTCGTTGAACTTTCTGACCTGTATGACAAGCATATTCACGATCAAAGCGAACGCCGTTTCGTCGTCGAATGCGATGGCGAAAAAGCCGGATTAGTCGAGCTGGTCGAAATCAACCACGTTCACCGCCGCGCAGAGTTTCAGATAATCATCTCCCCGGAATATCAGGGCAAAGGGCTGGCATCAAAAGCCGCGAAGCTGGCGATGGATTACGGCTTTACAGTGCTGAACCTGTACAAGCTGTATCTGATTGTTGATAAAGAGAATGAAAAAGCGATTCACATTTACCGCAAGCTGGGGTTTATGGTCGAAGGTGAATTAATCCATGAGTTCTTTATTAACGGTGAGTACCGCAACACCATTCGCATGTGTATTTTTCAGCAGCAGTACCTTGAAAACCACAAAACAAGCGGCCCGACGCTACTGAAACCCACCGCGCAATAAAGCGCGGTGGCCAGCGGCATCAATAATACTCGATGGTGTTTTTGATGCTGTATTTATGCGTCACCTGTGGCGTAACACTTTCATCCACAATCTCCAGGCTGCAACTCACCGGGTTATCATGGCTGTCGTATTCACATGCCTGTTTCACATTGCCCAGCGGCTTATCATTCAGCGTGCTGACAGAAGTGTAATCAAGCTTTTTGCGCTTATCTTTCGAAGGCGTAGATATGACGGATAACTTCGCATCTTTCGATGTCGTGGTTTTCCCGAGCGGATACCCTTCATCGTCATAGCGGTATTTGACCTCTATCTCCTTGCCGGTTGCGCGAACCACAAATCCATTATCGTCGGTATCCCAGGTCACGCCCGCTGCCGGGAACTCTGCCAGTTGGCATTTGCCCTGCAAACGCAGACGTTTTTCCTTCGATTCCGCCTCGACATAGTAGTTGGCATCCAGCACCAGCGACACGCCACTGTTGTTTTCCAGATCGTGCAGTTCAAGCGTATCGAAACATCCCTCTTTCGACATCGTTCCGCTAACGCGTTTGGTGACTTCACCTTTATCGTTAAGCAACGTCTGGCTGAAATCTTTAACCGGGCCACGTAACGGATCAAAATCGAATTCATTCGAGAAGCTAGCCATTTCCGGCGTGAATGAAACGGGTCCCTTCGGCTTATCACATCCGGCAAGCGCCACCGCCAGAGAGATAAGTAACAGCTGTTTTTTCAATGGGTTCACCACATTCTTCTTTTGTAATGCGCTTATATTAGCAAAAGCTTTATAACTTAGGGCAATGACTTCTTTGTGGCTATGCCTGGTGACTGAGGAGTAACAACAACGAATAACCTGCGCCGCTCACGCCTGTTAGCAATAAAATCAACGATGAGAAGGCAGCGAAACGACCACTTTGCCTTGTCGGCAACCAGCGTTTGACGGCCAGGATATAGAGCGTTAAGACACTACAATCCAGCACCACCCAGATGGCAGTAAGCAACATGATGCTGGCGGAGAAATCGCCGGTAATGCCGGTAAACTGTGGAAAAAAAGCGATAAAAAACAGAATATCCTTGGGATTAGCGATAGCCGTCATAAAGCCCGCAACAAACCCGCCTTGCCCGCCATTTCGGGACATCTCGTTGCTTTTTTCTTGCCGCAAGACGCGTAATGCCTGTACCGCGCTAATCGCAATAAAGAGCGAACCCGCCAGCCCTACCAGATTTAGTAGCCAGGCCGAGATCGTCACAACGCCCGCCAGCGTTAACCCCGCCAGCGCAATTAATACCAGTGATGCCAGATTCGTGCCTGCCAGTGTTAAAAACGCGCGCGCGTGATTGCCCCGCGCTGCCGCCGCGCACACCAGCGCCACCACCGGCCCGGGCGTTGCCAGCAACGTCAGTACCACACCGGTGTAAGTTCCCAGCAGCACCACATTCATTGATCCCATCATCACCCTCCTTTTATTTAATGACGGAGTATCGCCAGAAAGCGCGGGCCTGAAAAACGAGTTAAACTGCCTTTCGCTATGCAAAAAACTCACAATGGATAACGAACGGATGAACCAAAACCTGCCGCCACTGTATGCATTACGGGCATTTACCGTTGCCGCGCAAATGGCATCCTTTAGCCAGGCGGCCCTTTTTCTCAACGTCACGCCTGGTGCGGTAAGCCGCCATATTCGCACTCTTGAAGAGTGGTTTGGGTGCCGTTTGTTTCAACGCCATGGCCCGAAAATTACGCTGACTGAAGCAGGAAGCCAGTTGGCTGTTCGTTTACAGGATGGTTTTTTGCAGCTGGAAAATGCCTGCCAGACACTGCGCAGCCACCAGCATCAATTGCGGCTCAAAGCCCCGTCAACGCTGACAATGCGCTGGTTGTTAGAGGTGTTAGCCGCCTTTCGCCAGCAGCACAGCACGCCGCAGGTGGAGATCAGTAGTGTCTGGATGGATATCGACACCGTCGATTTCCGCGCAGAACCCTTCGATTGCGCCATCCTGCTGGGCAACGGCCATTTTGGTGAGTACACGCAAAGCCTGCGCTTATTTAATGAGTGGTTAATCCCGCTTTGTGCCCCGGCGCTTAAAGCGCTGGCGCAACGTGATCTGAGCAGTTGTCCTTTAATTCACCCGTCGCGCGATCGCCGCGACTGGCGGCGCTGGCAGGCCGGGAGTGGTTTATTTCCCGCGCTCGCCCTTGGCGGCGGCGCGGTTTTTGACACCCTGGAACAAGCCTACCAGGCAGCAATCGGTGGTCATGGCGTGGCGGTCGGCGATCTGCTGCTTAGCCTGCCCGCGCTGGCGCAACATCAGCTAACGCTGCCCTTCCCGCAAGCAATAAGCACTGGCGACAGTTACTGGCTGGTGTGGCCAAAAGATTCGCCGCGCAAAAAGAATATCGACCGTCTTGGCGAATTCCTTTGCGGCCTCGTACCGGTCGATTTCCCGCCACAGGTGGAATTATTAAAACAGCGATAGCGGCTTATTCAGATGATTCAGATATTTACCTTTTGCGGCCATCTCAGGTGCTAAGCTTACAGCGGGCAAAACAGAAGGAGACGAGGATGCACTATTCACGTTGGCTTTGCGCATTACTGCTGGTGGGTTCGGTACCTGCGTTCGCCGCACCGGATTCCTGCGAGCGGGTAAAAACCGATATTCAGCAACGTATTATCAATAATGGCGTGCCGGAAACGGGATTTACGCTAACTATCGTGCCAAATGATCAGGCTGACCAGGCGGGTTCTCAGGTCGTCGGTCATTGCGCCAATGACAGCTATAAAATTCTCTACACCCGCAACAGCGGTGCTGCTCAGCAGAGCGAAGAAAGCGCCGGCACGCAGTAACTAAAATCCCCCTTAATTTCAGGGGGATTTCCCTCAACTTGATCACGCTTAAGATTCTTCTACTCCCTAATGATTAACATGATCACTTCATTAGCCTGCTTTTAATACGCCAGGTAATTTCTTTTTATTATAAATAATAATGGAGTGAGCTATGTCCGATACTGAACACCCGGGAGGGATCAGCCGACGAACGTTGGTGAAATCCACCGCTTTAGGATCGCTTGCGCTGGCCGCCGGCAGTTTTTCCCTGCCCTTTGGCCTGCGTTCTGCCGCCGCTGCCGTGCAACAGGCAATGCAACCCGCGCCAGACAAAGTGGTGTGGGGAGCCTGCTCGGTCAACTGCGGTAGCCGCTGCGCACTGCGTTTGCATGTCCGGGACGATGAAGTCTACTGGGTCGAAACCGATAATACCGGCGAGGATACCTACGGAAATCACCAGGTGAGAGCCTGCCTGCGCGGGCGTTCTATTCGCCGCCGCATTAACCATCCGGATCGCCTGAATTACCCCATGAAACGCGTCGGCAAACGCGGCGAAGGCAAGTTTGAACGCATCACTTGGGATGAAGCGCTGGATACGATTGCCAACAGCTTGAAAAGCGTGGTGCAAAAATACGGTAACGAAGCGGTTTACATTAATTACTCCTCCGGCATTGTGGGCGGCAACATTACCCGCTCTTCCCCTTCGGCGTCGATTATTGCCCGCCTGATGGCGATGTATGGCGGGTTTCTTAACCAGTACGGCACCTACAGCACCGCGCAAATCTCCTGTGCGATGCCCTACACCTACGGATCGAATGAGGGTAACAGCACCTCGGATATCGAAAACACCAAACTGGTGGTGATGTTCGGCAACAACCCGGCGGAAACCCGCATGAGTGGCGGCGGCATTACCTATTTCCTCGAGCAGGCGCGTGAACGCTCAAATGCACGGATGATCGTTATCGATCCGCGTTATACCGATACGGCCGCCGGGCGTGAGGATGAGTGGGTGCCAATTCGTCCGGGCACCGATGCCGCGCTGGTTGCCGGCATGGCGTGGGTGCTGATTAACGAAAACCTCGTCGATCAAGCGTTTCTGGATAAATATTGCGTCGGCTACGACGAAAAAACGCTGCCTGCCGATGCGCCCGCCAACAGCCATTACAAAGCCTATATTCTCGGCCAGGGCGAAGACGGTATCGCCAAAACACCGCAGTGGGCATCGCGCATCACCGGTATTCCCGCCGATAAAATCATCAAACTGGCGCGGGAAATTGGCAGCGCCAAACCCGCGTATATCTGCCAGGGCTGGGGACCACAGCGCCAGGCCAACGGCGAGCTGACGTCGCGCGCCATTGCCATGTTGCCAATACTCACGGGTAACGTCGGCATTAATGGCGGCAACAGCGGCGCGCGCGAATCCACCTACACCATCACCATTGAACGGATGCCGATGCCGGAAAACCCGGTGAAAACGTCGATTTCGTGCTTTACCTGGACCGATGCCATCGAACGCGGCCCGGAGATGACCGCCAAACGCGACGGTGTGCGCGGAAAAGATAAGCTTGATGTGCCGATTAAATTTATCTGGAACTACGCCGGTAACACCATTACCAACCAGCACGGCGATATCAACCGCACGCACGATATTCTGCAGGATGACAGCAAGTGCGAAATGATTGTGGTCATCGAGAACTTTATGACCTCATCCGCCATGTATGCCGATATTCTGCTGCCGGATCTGATGACCGTTGAGCAGGAAGACATCATCCCCAATGATTATGCCGGGAACATGGGCTACCTGATTTTCCTCCAGCCCGTCACCGCGCCGAAGTTCGAACGTAAACCGATTTACTGGATAACCAGCGAAATCGCGCGCCGGCTGGGGCCGGACATCTACCAGAAATTTACTGAAGGCCGTACGCAGGAAGAGTGGCTGAAATACCTGTACGCCAAAATGGTCGCCAAAGATCCGCAACTGCCCTCTTATGAAGCCCTGAAAGCGATGGGTATTTATAAGCGCAAAGATCCGAACGGCCACTTCGTGGCTTATAAAAAATTCCGCGACGACCCACTCGCCAACCCGCTGAAAACCCCCTCCGGCAAAATTGAAATCTACTCCAGCAAGCTGGCGGAAATTGCCAGCAGTTGGGAACTGGATAAAGACGAGGTGATTAGCCCGTTGCCGGTTTACGCCGCAACCGCAGAAGGCTGGGACGATCCGGCACGAGAAAAATTCCCGCTGCAATTATTCGGTTTTCACTACAAAGCCCGTACGCACTCCAGCTACGGCAACATTGATGTGCTCCAGGAAGCGTGTCGCCAGGAAGTGTGGATCAACCCGATCGACGCCGAACGGCGCGGGATCAAACAGGGCGACATGGTGCGCGTCTTCAACGAACGCGGAGAAGTACGTATCGCCGCGAAAGTGACGCCGCGCATCATGCCGGGCGTCAGCGCCATGGGCCAGGGCGCCTGGCATCAGGCCAGTATGGACGGCGATCGCGTTGACCATGGTGGCTGCGTGAACACGCTGACCACGCACCGCCCTTCGCCGCTGGCGAAAGGCAACCCACAGCACACCAATCTGGTCGACATTCAAAAGGTTTAAGGAGTAGCCGATGACAACCCAGTATGGATTTTTTATCGATTCTGCCCGGTGCACCGGTTGTAAAACCTGCGAACTGGCCTGTAAAGATTATAAAAACTTAACCCCCGATGTCAGTTTTCGCCGCGTGTATGAATACGCGGGCGGTAACTGGCAGGAAGATAACGGTATCTGGCAGCAAAACGTATTTGCCTATTACCTGTCGATTTCCTGTAACCATTGTGAAGATCCGGCATGCACCAAAGTCTGCCCGAGCGGTGCAATGCATAAGCGGGAAGACGGGTTTGTGGTGGTGGACGAAGATGTCTGTATCGGCTGTCGCTACTGCCATATGGCCTGCCCGTACGGTGCGCCACAATACAACGCGGCAAAAGGTCATATGACCAAATGCGACGGCTGTTATGACCGCGTCGCCGGGGGGAAAAAGCCCATCTGCGTGGAATCCTGCCCGCTGCGCG
Source organism: Kosakonia pseudosacchari (assembly GCF_015167415.1). NCBI lineage: Bacteria > Pseudomonadati > Pseudomonadota > Gammaproteobacteria > Enterobacterales > Enterobacteriaceae > Kosakonia > Kosakonia pseudosacchari. The sequence goes on along the minus strand of NZ_CP063425.1, from coordinate 2,253,726 downwards.
CGCTCGATTTCGGCCCGATTGAGGAACTGCGTAAGCAGCATGGCGAACTGGCCGCGATCGCCCCCCTTCCGGCATCGCACTTCACGAAGCCCAATATTGTCATCAAACCAAACGCCAACAGCCGCCCGACAGGTGATACCACCGGCTATCTGGCAAACCCGCAGGAGGTGTGAGATGGGAAACGGATGGCATGAATGGCCGCTGGTTCTGTTTACGGTGCTCGGCCAGTGCGTGGCGGGCGGATTGATCGTTACCGGCTTCGTCTGGATGAACGCCAACGATGACGCTAGCGGCCAGGTGCGGATTGTCCGCAGCCAGTTTTTACTCTGGGTGTTAATGGGCATCGGTTTTATCGCCTCAATGATGCACCTCGGCTCACCGCTGCGTGCGTTTAATTCGCTGAATCGCATTGGCGCATCGTCACTGAGTAATGAAATCGCCGCCGGATCGCTGTTTTTCGCCGTCGGCGGTTTCTGGTGGCTGCTGACCTGGCTTGGCAAACTGCCCGCCACACTGGGGCGCGGCTGGTTGATTATCAGCATGGTGCTGGGGGTGCTGTTTGTCTGGGCGATGACGCGGGTTTATCAGATTGATACCGTGCCGACCTGGCATAACGGCTACACCACCGCCGCCTTTTTCCTCACCATGTTGACGGGTGGTCCGCTGCTGGCGGCGTTGCTGCTGCGCCTGGCAGGCATGCGCTTTCCGGCTCCGCGTTTTGCCGCCATCAGCGTTGCGGCACTTATCGCAAGCGTTGCAGTGGTCATGTTGCAGAGCATACAACTTGGCGAAACGCACAGTTCGGTACAACAAGCGGTCGCGCTGGTGCCGGATTACGGCCTGTTGCAGGTGGTACGTCTATTGCTGGTCGCCCTCGGTCTCGGTTGCTGGATCTGTCCGCTGGTGATGCGCAGACAGCCGAAAGCCAGCAGTTTGCTGACCGGGGTGGTGCTGGTGGTAGCCGGTGAAATCATTGGCCGTGGTCTGTTTTACGGCCTGCATATGACCGTTGGCGTTGCCGTCGCGGGTTAATAACAGTGCGCGGGGAGACCCGCGCTTTTCGGGAGACACCATGACCGCCGTTACCCGCGAGTCCTTTATTTTTACCGCCCGCGTGTTGGGCGCGCTGTTTTACTATCCGCCGCAGAGCGAACCCTCCGCGTCGCTCGTCGCCGCGCTACGCAGTCGCCAGTGGCTGGAACAATGGCCGTTACAGGGAGATGAACTTATTCCGCTGGCGGAGGCGTTCGCGCAGCCTTGCGATGAGCCGCTGGATGAAGCCTGGCAGCGGCTCTTCATCGGTCCGTGGGCGCTACCCGCGCCACCGTGGGGTTCAGTATGGCTGGATAAAGAGAGCGTACTGTTTGGCGACTCGACGCTGGCGCTACGCCAGTGGATGCGCGACAACAATATTGCGTTCAATACCAGGCAAAACGAGCCGGAAGATCACTTCGGTACCTTGTTGCTAATGGCGGCGTGGCTGGCGGAACAAGGCAATTACCCAGCCTGCGATCAATTACTGGCCTGGCATCTGCTGCCGTGGAGTGAGCGATTTCTCGCCGAGTTTTGTGACAAAGCACAGCACCCTTTTTTCGCCGCGCTGGGCCAGCTCGCACAGCTTACGCTCGCTGCGTGGCAATCGCAGTTGCTTATCCCGGTAGCGCAAAAACCGCTGTTTCGCTGAAAATGCAAAGTGGAACGTTTTCAGACGTTCCTCTTTGAGGAAAGTGAGAATTATTATTCCCCCCTCGCCATTTGACAGGCCCAAAATATTCTTTTTGTTCCAATTTTTATAAATGAAAAATTAGAGGTGTTGCATTTTATGTGAAATATTGGAATTCACACACGGTGAAGTGTGGATGAAAAATGCCGTTATTATTACGATATTTCACAGAATTACATTATTCAACATTAAAGTGCCAGTAAAATACGCGGCGCGCTGAATATTTATTATTAGCGCCAAGTGTGAAAAAAACTCATTTAGTGATGTGAGCCCAATAAATTTTTCTTGGGCTCACATTTATTTATATTTTTAACACAACAATGTTAATCACTACCGGAGGAGTCGATAAGTTGTTCCTTTGTAGGATTTAATTTCTTTTGCCGATTGTTCAGTAAAGTCATAATAACCTTCGTTAATTCCAGTGAATTTGAATTTCGTCCCTACCGGAAATATCCCTTCCTCTTCATCGCCATACCCATACTGGAAGACTCGAGGGCTCCCTATAATTCTGTATACAATACCATTTTCCTCTCCTTCATTCGTACTATACTTACCACTTGCAAAATTTTTCGCCGTTCTTTTTGAGTCAGTCACAGACATAAGGAAATTCGTTTTCACAAATTCCCCAGGCTTTATTTTTTCAAAAAGCGGACCACTCTTCGTCCCTCGATAATAAGTAGCCACATTTCTTCTTTTTTCAGCATTGGCGGCCGCGTTCATAAGTTCGACAGCTTTTCCTCGAGAAATCAATTTACTAATTTTACTCATGTCCGCTCCTGGCGCAAACGTATAGTCTTTGTTCGTACGGTTAAATTCAGCTTTAGCCTCTTTTACACTGGTACTGCGATCAGGAACGCTTATATCCACACCAAGCTCTTTTTTGATCGCTGAATTTATAAAATAAGCACCAGCATTGGTCGAATATAAATATAACGCTCCCATCCTTGTCAATTCATCATATTCACCCTCAGTTGAAGTGGGGCTGGACGAGGATTTTGAAACAGCATTACTTTTAGCGCCCGTACCTTTCATATATCGAGCAACAAGTAAGTGCGCATCTTTCTGTTTCGGGTTGATTTTCTTGATTGTATCCATAATCGTTTTGGGATCGGACTTACTGATTTTCATCTGCGTTAACTGCGCAATAATTTCATCTTCAACAGTTTCCAGACCATCCGCATCGTGTAATGTTACTGGATTATTCCTGACCATCCTGAACAGATTCAGACCGTCAATGCCGCCCGCCGGGTCTGCCGAAAGCCATCTGCCCGCCCACGGCTGGTAATAACGCCAGCCGTAATAATACAAGCCCGTCGCGTCCTGCTCTTTACCGGAATAACGAATGGTTTTGTAATCCGCCTCCAGCTGGCTGCGGGCGGCAAACAGTGCCGTGCCGCCGTAGGGGTAATACTCTTCCTGGCTGATTAACTCGCCGCTGCTGTCCACTTCGAGGCTGCTGCTGCCGGTGAGGTTGTCGTAGCTGTAACGAATCGGGTCATTGCTGATGCCGGCGGGCTGCCCGCTTTCCCAGTGCAGTACCCGCACCTGCGCGCGGCCGGCTTCGCCAACCGTCATTATCTGCAATTCTTCGGTTGCGCTGCTGCGCAGTTCCAGACCCGGCAGATAAATCACCCGTTTTGTCTGCATGGTGTTGCCGGTCAGCTGTGAGGTGGTTTTGACAATGCGCTGGCTGCTGGCGTCGTAGCGGTAACGTTCGCTGTCGTCTGCTGCGCCGTTGCGGGTGACGGGCGTGACCTGCTGCAGCTCCTGACGAGCCGTCCACTGGAGTGTCTGCCCCGGTAAAAGCTGTTTCTGCTGACCGCCAGCGGTAAACAGCGCCTCCACATCCGCCGGGTTTTCCGTAAACGTGCTGAGCACCGCGCGATTGCTGCGGTCAGAGACGGTGATGCTGGTGGTGTAGCTGTTACCGGACGCGGGCGCGCTGTGCTGAATTCTGGTCAGATTACCGGCGTTGTCGTAAGTGTAAGTGCGGGAATAATTCGTGTAGGTGGCGTCGTCGAAAGAGGAATAGGGTGGAAAGCTGCTGCCCTGCTGTACCGCGTTTGCCATTTCGCGCCCGGTCGCGCTGATAAGCTGGTACAGGCTGTCGTAGGCGTAGCGGTTTTCGGGAACCACTTCCTGATTGCGCCAGAAGCGTGTCTCCTCGGCGTCGTTAGTGATAACCAGCACATTGCCCACCGGGTCATATTCATAGCGCAAATCCTGCAGCACTTTCGATGCGAAAAGACGCTCAGTTTTAATCCCCACTAGCCGCTGGGTTTCGGCTTCGTAGCTGTAAGTTGTCACCACACCGTTGCCGTGCTCCTCGCGCAGCTTCTGTCCGGCGGCGGAGTAGCTCAGGGATTTGACAATTATCTGCTCTGAACCGCCATTAATCGTCAGCCAGCTGCCTTTCAGCAGCCCCGCCACATCAAATGCCACGCGCTGGACATTGCCTTTCGCGTCGGTGGTGGTCAGTACATTTCCGGCAGAATCCACTGTGCTGGTAGTGGTGTAGGTTTCGCCCGCCAGCAGGTCGTTCCATGCCGAAGCATCCGCGCCCTGCCAGTTAGCTTCTGCATCATCCGGCAGCAACTGGCGGGTGACAAAAAGCGGCACGCCGCTCAGGGAAATGCTGCTGGTCGACAGCAGGCCTGCCGGGTCATAGTGGCTGACCAGTTGACCGGCGAGGTTGTGGCTCTGTTCATCAGCCGAATTACCGGCCCAGACAAAGCGCTCGCTGATTTTTCCCAGCTCGGTCACGCTCAGCGGGCGTCCCGGCAGACCAGCATCTTCATACTGAAAGGTGCGGGTGACGGCCGCGCTGCGGTCATTACCCGCGCCAATATTGCTGACCTGCAAGAAAGCCCGCCCTGACGCGTCATTCAGGGCAACGGAAGTGCCCGCATCGGCGCTCTGCGTGCGCAGCGCCGTGCCGTTCAGATCGCAGAGGTAACTGAAGTTCGCCAGCCCGGCGGCGTACAGGCGCGGGTCAACGCTTTGGGACGGTAAACCGCGCGCATCGAACTGATGGCGCGTAATGCGCTCATCGGTAGCGTCCGGAGTGTCTGGATGGCGGTGATAAACGATATCGCGTACCACCAGAGCACGGTTATTAAGCACCGTTACCTGGGGCGTTTTACTGTAAAGGGATGTACTCATAAGATTCTCCGCTTAAATTGTCTACTTTTGCATCAAATGCAATAAAGAGTATAAGCGGAGAAACAGGAACTGCAGGCTATGTGCGAATGGCCCGCGTCAGGCCAGAATACGGTCGGCCACTAACATACCGGTCGCCATTTGCAGATTGATATATTGTGCCAAATCACGCTGTTCCGGACGCGGCAGATACGGTAATTCCCCGACCAGCGGCGCGGGCAGTTTTTTGCTCAGCACGTTGATAATTTCGGCGTAGTGCGCCAGCCCCGGATTGATGCGGTTCGCCACCCAGCCAATCAGTGGCAAGCCATCGCTGGCGATGGCCTGCGCGGTCAGCAAGGCGTGGTTGAGACACCCTTCCTGAATCCCCACCACCATCACCACCGCCATCTGCTCCTGCACCACCCACTCCGAAAGCGGGCGTAAGTCATTCATTAAGCTACGCCAGCCGCCGGTGCCTTCCACAACCACGTGATCGACGCGATCGCAGAGATCAGCCAGGCCATTTGACAACAGTGTGTAATTGATGGGGCAACTGTGTGCGACGCTGCTCTCTTCTTCGCTTAATGCGATGGGGTTGACCGCCTGGTAAGGTAGCTCCAGTGACGAAACGCTTTGCAGTACCAGCGCGTCTTTATTGCGCAACCCTTCCGGCGTCTCTTTGCTCCCTTTGGCAACAGGCTTGTAACCCGCCACCGTTTTACCACTGGCTGCCAGCGCCTGGAGTAGCGCGCGGGACGCCACTGTCTTCCCGACAGAAGTGTCTGTACCCGTTACAAAGAAACGCTTAAGCATCACTCATCCCACCGTTGTTCTACGAAAATATAAACCAGGAAAATAATTCAGTGGGGAAAGTCTAAGGTAACTGCCAGGGGGCAAGATTGAGGTAGCGCAATTTTTATGGCAACAGTGTAAAAATGTTACCCCTGCAACAAACGGATAAGTAAGGATCCGTTATACATCGCGTCTTTTACCAGCGCCGCACCGGCCATGGTGCCCTGGTTGGTAAATTGCGTGCTTTCCACGCTAATGTGCTGGCTATACGCGGGCAGCGCCTGCTGGCGAATGCACGCGGCAATGGCGGGAAAAAGGACGTCTGCCGCTTTGCTGAGCGGCGAGCCAATCAGTATTTTTTGCGGATTGAACAAATTCACCATAATGGCAAGAATGCGGCCAATGTTCGCCCCCACGCCGCTAATGATATCTTTCGCTAATAAATCGCCCTGCTGCGCAGCCTGGCAGAGCCACTCCACGGTGAGCGGTTTTTGATGCAGCATCGAACTCATTGACTGGCTCATGCGCAACTGCGCCAGTTCCAGCACGCTCTCGACGCTGGCAATGGTTTCAAGGCAACCGTGGTTGCCGCAATAACAGCGCTTTCCGTAGGGATCGACCTGGGTGTGGCCAATCTCCACCAGGCTGCTGCTTCCCGCATGCAATAAGCGCCCGTCAGTTATCACGCCGGCACCAACGTTGTGATCGATAACCACCTGAATCACATCCCTTGCCCCGCGCGACGCGCCAAACAGGGCTTCGGCCATCGTCCATGCGCTGATGTCATGCTGAACATACACCGGCACCCCGGTGTGCTTTTCCAGCGCTTCACCCAGCGGCATATCTTTCACATCGTCATAAAAAGGCATGCGATGAACGATACCGTTTTCGGTATCAATAATGCCGGGTAGCGTAATCGCGATGGCGGTCAAACGTTCCAGTTTGTTTTGATGGCGGGTAAAAAAGCGGTCAATATGCAGAATAATGCGCTCCAGCAGAGGCAGTTCATCCACCAGCGATAACTCGAGGCGATCTTCCACGACCAGCTTGCTGCTAAGATCACGCAACGAAAGAAAGATCTCTTCCCGGCTGATGCGCAAAGAAAGGTAGTGCCAGGCTTCGGTCTCGACAACCAGCCCGACCGCCGGACGCCCGCGACTGCCGGGCTCCTGGATTTCCGTCTCCTGCACCAGGTGGGCTTCAAGCATTTCACGCACAATTTTTGTAATACTGGCCGGAGCGAGTTGCGCCAGGCGTGAGAGATCGATGCGCGACACCGGGCCAAGCTGATCAATCAGGCGGTATACCGCCCCCGCGTTGGTCTGCTTTATTTGATCAATATGCCCAGGCTGACTATCAGCAACCACCTCTGACTCCCTTATTTTCACGCTTCGAAATAAACGTTCGGCTATGGTGAAACACTTCACTGGTCGCCGTCAAATATTTACCCCGGCGTGTGATTTACAGCACATTTTGCAATGACTTATGCACAAAATTTATCCGTCAGCGGCGGTGAGTAACTGCTGCTTAAAGCGTGCGGCAGCACTACCCTGCTCATGATGTTTTGACCAGACTAACCACATTTCCGATACCGCATCCGCTTCAATAATCGGCACCCAGCGCATTTCCGTTAGCTGCACGCGGCGAAATGACGCCGGTAAAATCGACACCCCTAACCCGGCCGCCACCAGGCCGATAATGGTCATCGCTTCGCCCACTTCCTGCGTAATGGTCGGCGTCAGCTGATAACGGCGCATCAGGCCAAGGATCTCGTCATACAGACCGGTACCCACATGCGGGTCGAAAAAGACGAACGGCTCCTGTGCCAGTTCTACTAACGACACCGCCGAACGCGCCGCTAAAGGATGATCTTTGTGGATCATCGCCAGCAACGGCTCGCGCAGGATCACCTCCCAGGCCAGCGTCTCCGGCAACGGCGTGTTACGCATCAGCCCCAAATCCAGCAACCCTTCATTGAGCGGTGAGATCTGTTCGCGGGTATTAATTTCACGCGTCTGGATATGCACATCCGGATACCGCTGGCGAAACGAAGAGAGCGTGTCAGAGACAGCTTTAATGAACGGTGCGGAGGAGGTAAAACCAATGCGCAACTCGCCGGTTTCCCCCAGGTGCAGCCGCATGGCGCGTGCGGCGGCTTCATCGACCTGGCTTAAGATTTGCCGACTATCGGCCAAAAACTGCCGCCCGGCAGGCGTGAGCGACACGCTGCGGTTGGTGCGGGCAAGCAAACGCGCACCAACTTGTTGTTCCAAGCTCTGGATTTGCTGGCTTAACGGCGGCTGAGAAATATTCAGCCGTGCCGCCGCATGACCAAAATGCAGCTCCTCGGCAACGGCAATAAAGTAACGTAAATGACGCAGTTCAATATTCATACGTAAAACATATTATTTGAGATTATTAATATATTAGACAGAATATTGCCGCTTTCATACCCTTAGCGACGTGGTAAGCCCGTCACCAAAATCACGGGTATAAACGTTAAGGATCTCCAGTGAGTCGTACAACAACCGTTGACACCGGGCCGGCAAGCGTCGTCGACGAAAAACCAGTCTCTTTGCCGGGACAATTTATTAAACGTGGTACCCCCCAATTTATGCGCGTCACGCTGGCGCTCTTTTCCGCCGGGTTAGCGACATTCGCCCTGCTGTACTGTGTCCAACCCATTTTACCGGTGCTGTCACAGGAGTTTGGCGTCTCTCCGGCCAGCAGCAGTATCTCCCTCTCGATATCCACCGCCATGCTGGCGATTGGTCTGCTGTTTACCGGCCCGCTTTCTGACGCCATCGGGCGAAAAAAAGTCATGGTTACCGCGCTGCTGCTGGCGTCGTGCTGCACATTATTGTCAACAATGATGACCAGCTGGCACGGCATCCTGGTGATGCGCGCGTTAATTGGCTTATCGCTCAGCGGTGTTGCGGCCGTTGGCATGACCTATTTAAGCGAAGAGATCCACCCCAGTTTTGTTGCTTTCTCCATGGGGCTGTATATCAGTGGCAACTCCATTGGCGGGATGAGCGGACGTCTGCTGAGCGGCGTCTTTACCGACTTTTTTAACTGGCGTATCGCGCTGGCGGTGATTGGCTGCTTTGCGCTGGCTTCTGCGCTGATGTTCTGGCGGATTTTGCCCGAATCGCGCCACTTCCGCCCGACATCGCTGCGCCCGAAAACGCTGTTTATCAATTTCCGTCTGCACTGGCGCGACCAGGGACTGCCGCTGTTGTTTCTGGAAGGGTTTTTGCTGATGGGCTCGTTCGTCACCCTGTTTAACTATATCGGTTACCGCCTGATGCAATCACCATGGACGCTGAGCCAGGCGGTAGTGGGTCTGCTGTCCGTTGCCTATTTGACGGGCACCTGGAGTTCGCCGAAAGCCGGGGTGATGACCACTAAATACGGGCGCGGGCCGGTGATGGTCGGCGCTACCGCTATCATGTTGCTGGGGCTGTTGCTCACACTGTTCTCAACGCTGGGGCTGATTTTCATCGGTATGCTGTTGTTTACCGCGGGCTTCTTTGCCGCCCATTCCGTCGCCAGCAGCTGGATTGGCCCGCGCGCGCGCCGCGCCAAAGGCCAGGCCTCGTCACTCTACTTATTTAGCTACTATCTCGGTTCCAGCGTGGCGGGGACATTAGGCGGTGTGTTCTGGCACAGCTATGGCTGGAACGGCGTGGGTGGTTTTATCGCCGCCATGCTGGTGATTGCCATTCTGGTGGGAAGCAGACTCCACTCTCGCCTGCATTAATGCTGCGATAGTCAACGGCCCTGCGCATGCAGGGCTTTTTTTTACGCTGTGCTCGTGTGTGTCAAAACAGACTCAAAATCGACGCCGTGCCCATTAATTCCCGCACCGCATCAAGTGCCAGTAGAGCAAATATTACCCAGACAAATGGATTCATAATGGTGCTGCGTTACGCGTTGGCATTGGTTAAATAAACAGATTATTCCTATTATGGTACAGTTCAGGAAATGTATTGAATAACTACTACTTTTAGGTGGTTACACGATCACACGCGAAAACTCAGAGGCATAATGGACAAGCACAACTATAACCAGCTCACCCGCACTTTCCTGCGCCTGTCGCGCTTTTCACACCTCGCTTCGATTGCCAGTTGGGATATGTTTGCCATGATGCCGCCAGGCGGTAGTGCCGCACGCGGCGAAGCACTGGCTGAGTTAAGCGTCCTGCGCCATCAGATCCTGACCGATAAACAGGTGGGCGAGTGGATCACCAACGCACGGCAAGAAGATCTGGACGATATTGAGCAGGCCAACCTGCGCGAAATTGAGCGGCATTATCAGGAAGCCGCATTGCTGCCGGAATCGCTGGTTGAAGCGCAGTCGCTGGCGGGCAGCAAATGTGAGCACGCCTGGCGCACGCAGCGCCCCGCCAATGACTGGGCTGGTTTCTCCGCCAATCTGAAAGAGGTGGTTAAACTGGCGCGTGAAGAGGCCAAACTGCGGGCCGCCGCGAAAGGGTGTTCACCCTACGATGCGCTGCTGGATAAATTCGAGCCGGATATGACCAGCGCCCGCCTTGATGAACTGTTTGGCGAGGTAAAATCCTGGCTGCCGGATCTGCTGAAAAAAGCGGTGGCAAAACAGGAGCAGCAAGCGCTGATTGCGCCGCAGGGACCATTCCCGATTGCCGATCAGCGCGAACTGGGTTTGCAGGCGATGAAGCAACTCGGTTTCGACTTTAACGGCGGTCGGCTCGATGTTAGCGCCCATCCTTTTTGCGGCGGCGTACCGGAAGATGTGCGTATTACCACGCGTTACGATGAAAATGAGTTGCTGAGCGCGCTGTTCGGCGTGGTACATGAAACCGGCCACGCGCGTTATGAACAAAATCTGCCGCGCAGCTGGCCGGGCCAGCCTATTGCCCTGGCGCGTTCCACGGCGATTCATGAATCACAAAGCCTGTTCTTTGAAATGCAGTTAGGCCGCAGCGAAGCTTTCCTGCGCCGTCTGCAACCGGCCATTATTGAACGTTTCGGTATGCAACCGGCCTTTGAAGAACGCAACTTTATCGCCTGGAACCAGCGTGTAAAACCGGGTTATATCCGTGTCGATGCGGACGAAGTGAGCTACCCGGCGCATGTGATTCTGCGTTATGAGATTGAACGCGCGCTGATCGACGGCGAGATTGAGGTTGATGACATTCCGGGGTTGTGGAATGAAAAAATGCAGGCCTGGCTGGGGCTTTCCACCGAAGGCAACTACCGCAACGGCTGTATGCAGGATATTCACTGGACCGATGGCGGCTTTGGTTATTTCCCGTCGTATACGCTTGGTGCCATGTATGCCGCGCAACTGTTCCACGCCGCGCGAACCGCGCTGCCAGGGCTGGACGAGGCGATTGCCGCCGGCGATCTTACGCCGCTCTTTGACTGGCTGCGACAAAATATCTGGCAGCACGGCAGCCGCTTCAGCACCGCGCAACTTATTCAGAATGCCACGGGCGAAGCACTGAACGCCGACTATTTCCACCAGCATCTTCTCCGCCGTTACCTCTGATAAATCCGCGCCGGAGCGGCAGTTTCGGCGCGGTTCCTCTCCCCTGTACATTACGTTACACGCCGAAACCAATCACTCACGGAAGGCGTTTAATTACAGAGATATAGTTCTTTCAACGGCCCCGCAGTGGGGTTGAATGAAGAAACCAATTCGAGGATATCGGAATGAAAAAAGTATTAGCTCTGGTTGTTGCCGCTGCTCTGGGTCTGTCTTCTGCTGCTTTCGCTGCTGACACCGCTACTTCCACTCAGGCTCCGGCTGCTGCTCCGGCAGCAACGACCGCTGCACCGGCTGCTACCACTAAGGCTGCACCGGCTAAAAAAATGCACAAAAAACACAAAAAAGCCGTTGAGCAGAAAGCTCAGGCTGCAAAAGTGAAAAAACACCACAAAAAAGCGGCTAAACCGGCTGTAGAGCAGAAAGCTCAGGCTGCGAAAAAACACCACAAAAAACACGTTAAACACACTGCGACCAAACCGGCTGCACAACCGGCTGCATAAGTAAACGTGTCTGATACCGGCGTTCGTAGCAGAACGCTGTGACAAGTCGGCGCTGAACCCTTCGGGTGAAGCGCCGTTTTTCTCTGGAGGGCCTGTGATGCTGCGACGTTATCGTTTTGAAGTGATTCTGGCGATGTTGATCGTCTGCGCACTGATTGCCGTCCGCTTTTATCTTTATTGATGTAGCACGCTGATTTTACTCCCACTTTCTTTTCGTCCCGTCTATATTTGTTTATCTGGGTTTACGTTAATAATCATAATTACCCCACCAGAGTGTGATATGCGAAAAACCGTTGTGCTGTTGCTGGGACCGCTGTTTTTGTTTTCCGCTGTTGGACATGCTGACGATAGCGGCGATGACGCGATAAGCGCCCGTGATGTGAAAACGCTCTTTTTTGGTCATGATGACAGGGTTCCTGTTACTACCCCTACCAAAGCGCCATGGGATGCGATTGGCCAGCTGGAAACCGCCAGCGGCAATCTGTGCACGGCAACGCTTATCTCCCCGCACCTGGCATTAACCGCCGGGCACTGCCTGTTAACGCCGCCGCGCGGCAAAGCGGATAAAGCCGTCGCGCTGCGCTTTGTTTCGCAACGAGGCAGCTGGCGGTATGAAATTCACGGTATTGAAGGTCGTGTCGATCCGTCGCTTGGCCATCGCCTGAAAGCCGATGGCGATGGCTGGATTGTCCCCTCTGCCGCCGCGCCCTGGGATTTCGGGCTGATCGTGTTACGTTATCCCCCTTCCGGCATTACGCCGCTGCCGATCTTTGTCGGCGACAAAGATGAACTCACCGCCGCGCTAAAAGCGACCGACCGTAAAGTTACGCAGGCGGGCTACCCGGAAGATCATCTTGATAGCCTGTTCAGCCATCAGGACTGTGTGGTCACCGGCTGGGCGCAAAATAGCGTTTTGTCGCACCAGTGCGACACGCTACCGGGCGACAGTGGTTCGCCATTGATGCTGAAAACCGATGCAGGCTGGCAGTTGATTGCCGTGCAAAGCTCGGCGCCAGCGGCGAAAGATCGCTGGCGCGCCGACAACCGCGCCATTTCGGTTACCGGTTTTCGCGACAAGCTGGAAGCGCTGGCAAAAGAGGCCGACGAGTAATTCAGCCTTTTGGCCGCAAACGTAACTGCAAAATATCATTAAGCGGCATCGGTTCGCTGAAATAGTAACCCTGCAGCTGGTCGCAGCCGGCCAGCCGCAGCAGTTTCATCTGCTTTTCGTTTTCCACACCTTCCGCCACCACCTGCATGCCCAGCGCGCTGGCAATACGGATCGTGCCGCTCACCAGCGCCGAGGCTTGTTCATCGTCATCCACCAGCCCGGCCAGCGATTTATCAATTTTTATGGTGTCGAAATTAAAGCGCCGCAGGTAGCCAATACTCGAATAGCCCGTGCCGAAATCATCCAGCGCAACCGCCGTGCCCAGCGCTTTCAGGTTGGCGATGGCCGACCGGGCGCGCTCCGGGTTTTCCAGCACGTAGGTTTCCGTCACCTCCAGTTGTAAACGGTGCGGCGGAAACAGACAGGTTTCCAGCACCCGCGCCACTTTGTCTTCAAATTCCGGGTCGCGAAATTGCGCGGGCGAGATATTGACCGACAACTTCAGGTGATTAAGCTGCTGCAAATCGCTACAGGCGCGGCGCAGCACAAACTGCCCGAGCGCGTAGATAAGCCCGCTGGTTTCGGCGACCGGGATAAAGTCATCCGGCTTGAGTTCGCCATCCGGACGGCGCGGCCAGCGCGCCAGCGCTTCAACGCCAATCATCGTCTGGCTTTTCGCATCGATAATCGGCTGATACCAGACATCAAACTCATCGCGCTCCAGCCCGTCACGGATGTCATTTTCAATCATTAATTGCCGTTCACGCGCGCTGTTCAGCGCCGCGTCATAATGGGTCATCCGTGCTTTGCCGGTAATTTTTGAGTGATACATGGCGATATCCGCGCGGCGAAACAGCTCTGAACTGGAACACTCCAGCAGCGTACCGCTGGCAACACCGATGCTGGCACCAATATGGATAGTCCGTTTGCCAATGCGTACAGGTGTCTCAAGGTAGCGCAACACGTTATGCGCAAAATCATCAGCCTTTTCCAGTGACCACGGACCGCTCAGCGTCATGGCGAACTCATCGCCGCCCATCCGCGCCAGCACGCCGCCGGTCGGCACTTTTTGCCGTAGCGTGTCGGCTATCGTCACAATCAGCCGATCGCCAACATCGTGGCCGTAAATGTCATTCACGTCTTTAAAGCCGTCGAGATCGATAAACACTACGCTTATCATATCGGGATCGCCCATTGCGCTCAGGTTGTCGAGGTGTTCAATCAGCGCGCGGCGGTTAGGTAAACGGCTTAACCAGTCCGTCAGCGCGATTTTGCGCGCCAGCTTTTCCCCACGCGCCAGTTTGTAAAGCCCGGCGCTGCTGAGCGCGATAAACAACAGGATCAACCCCGCCGCCAGCGCAGCTATCTGGCGGATATTGCCCGCAGCCACCTGCGCGGCCTCTGCGCCGGGCAAATGCGGCGTCCAGCTTAAATACCCCAGCGTTTCTCCTGCCGAGCCGCGCAGCGGTATGCTGGCGACGGTGGCAGCTCGTGCCTGCAAGCGCAAATCCTCAATCTGAAAGGTATTTCCCAGATCGCTGAGCAGCTTCTCGTTGAGATGGCGGGTGATCACCAGGTAGCGGCGCGTCTCGTCGTCAATATCAAGCTGCCCGCGCGCCGGACGGATAAGCCCGATACTGACAAATGCCACCCCTTCGCGCGTGCGGGTGATGCCCGCGAAAACCTCCTTTCCTTCACGCAGCGGCTCGTTGTGGTCGCGAATCAGCGCGGCCAGCCCGTCGCCAAAAAAGGCGAGATTAGGCTCGGTAAAAGGTTGGTTGCGAAACGCCCCCCATAGCACGGCGAACTTCTCATCCAGCACAAAGGTGCCGTCGTACAGGTTATTGATTTTAAAACCAGCACCCCAGGTGCTGTATAGCCATGCGCTATCCAGTTGAGGACGATACGCTTCCTGAACCGCCTCATCCCAGACGGCGTTATCAATGACCAGCGACCGGGTACGGTTTACCGCCGTCTGAATCGCGCCCTGCACAGAAAGCGCGGTGCGATGTTCATCAATTTCATTGGCCTTAGCGCTAATGAGGTGCAGCGAAAGATAGAGCAGCGCGACAACGGAAACAATGAGTCCGATGCCGGCCATAAAGAGCATGACAAACAGCGTCCTTGCCGTGGGGATATTGCGCCAGCTTAACGGGTTAAACATTGGCCGACCCTTACTGGTGTCCGGGGAAACAGAGGTGTTAAGAGATAGTATCCTAAGCCTGATACATGCCGCGAATTTCATTGCCCACAAACGTGGGCAACTTAACATTAGGCGAGTTTTATCAGCGTCATACCGACAATCAGCAGCGCCAGGCCAAGCCAGCCTTTATAATTCAGGCGCTGCCCAAAGAGCACCCAACCTGCGGCGAGTGTAGCGACGATGCCAAACCCGCCCCAGAGTGCATACGCCACCGCGAGATCGATACCTTTTACCGCCTGCGATAAGGCGCTAAATGCCGCTAACACGGCGAAAAGTGAAGCGAAACCATACAACTTGCGGCGAAAACCGTCCGAGAGTTTTAAAAAGATGTTTGCCGCAATCTCCAGCACAATCGCCATTGCCAGCCACAGGCCGTGAACCCACTCAAACTGCAGCATGGTTACGCTCCTGACGCACGACTTTACGCGTCCCGGATTTGATCAGCACAATGCCCAGCACCAGCGTGGCCAGACCGGCGGCTTTCAGCGGTGATAATGGTTCATCAAAAAGAAAGACGCTACAAAGCGTAATAATGAATATGCCCACGCCTTCCCATAATGCATACGCCACACCGAGGGCTATTTTTTTAACCGCGAATGACAGAAAAATATACGACAGCGCAATCATCACCAGCATTAAAATAAAACCGGTATGACTATCGCTAATACTTGCCCATTTCATCGACAACGTGCCGGTTATTTCAGCAATAATTGCGAGGGCTAATAGAATCCAGTAAATCATTTTTTTCTCCTGCTTGAGAGCATACTTTCCTGCGGCTTACCGAACGACGGAAAACCGGAAAAACAACGATGTCAGCCGGGCACAATGTGCCAGCTCAGGCAGCGAGAAAACTACAGCGCAGAGCGCCAGTACTGGTCATCTGCCAACAGGCAGCAGAAAGAAGACGGGAGGGAAAAGACAGGTTTTAAAGCACTGAACAGAATGTCCATATAATTACAATTATCCGCGAATTGCTTCTCATCGTGGCGGAAATAAATTGTCCTCGGTAGTTAAACACTGCCCTTTTTTATCACAGGCTAAGATTTTACTCAAAGTCTTTGCATTTCTTTACGACAAAGAAAAAACGCCGTCATAATATTGCGGACGGCGTTTTTAAATATTATTACGCTTGTTTATCGGTATTCGCCCGCGACTGCGCCAGCAAATTCCATGAGGTAATAAACAGCGCGGCAATCATCGGCCCCAGCACAAAACCGTTAATGCCAAAGAATTGTAGCCCGCCGAGTGTTGTGAGCAGGATCAGATAGTCCGGCATACGGGTATCTTTACCCACCAGCAGCGGGCGCAAAATATTGTCAGCCAGCCCCACCACAATCACGAAGTAGAGCGTCAGGACGGTCGCCGTGATCAACTCGCCGGTGGAGTAGAGAAAGATCACCGCCGGGATCCAGACAATCGCCGTCCCCACTGCCGGGATCAGCGACAAAAACGCCATTAACGTCGCCCACAGCAAGCTGCCGTTAAAACCGGCGAACCAGAAACCGATACCGCCCAGCGCCCCCTGCACAATGGCCACGACCAGCGTGCCTTTGACCGTGGCGCGCGCCACACCGGCGAATTTCAGGAACAGGCGGCGTTTGATGGTCGCCGACAGCGGCATCACGGCGTAAATTTTACGCACCAGTTCTGCGCCATCTTTCAGTAAAAAGAACAGCAAATAGACCATCAAACAGAAGCCGACGGTAATTCCCAGCGTGCCTTTGCCGATCAGTACTGCGCTGCCCGCCAGATAGCGTCCGACACTCAGCGCCACGCCGGAAAGTTTTTCACGAATCGAGGCGACCGAATCGAAATCATTTTCACGCAGCGAATTTTTTGCCCACTCCGGCAGATGCGCGATCCCGTTGCTTAACAACTGCGGCAAATCGGTACCGTTATTCTGCAACCGCTGGTACAGGCTATTGACCTCCACGGCGATCGAAGAGAGCACCATCATCAACGGAATAAAAACAATCACGCAGATCAGCAACACGGTGATAAGCGATGCCACGCCGTTGCGCCCGCCGAGCAGCGCCGATAAACGCATGCGCAGCGGGTAAAAAATCAGCGCCAGGATCACCGCCCAGATAATGGCGGAGTAGTAAGGTTGGATCAGGCTGAAAAACGCCAGACTGACCAGTAATAACAGAATGATAAAGAAGAAATTATTACTTTTAAGTGTTGTCATCCGGGACATCCAATGGGGAAACTGCCCACCAGTGTAGAGCGTTACCCATTGATTGTAAAAACAGAGACGCCTCAGGCGGCAGAGCCGTTTCGCCGTCAGGATGTCATCACGGCGGCGTCGTTATCAGCGCCCTGAACGGCGCATTCACCTGTTTGTTTTACCTGTGCCAGAAGATTTTCTATCTCAGAAAAAGCTAATGCTTTGGAAAAATACCAGCCCTGTGCGCAGGATTCCGGTAAATTGCCTTGCAAAAAGAGATGCTGAGCTTCATTTTCAACGCCTTCGAAAACAATAATGCGTGGCATATCTTTAAACATCGCGATAAGACCAGGCAGAATATGGCGGTTAATGGATTGCGTACCGATAGAATCGGTTATTGATTTATCAATTTTTATTTCATCAACATCCAGCATGGACAGCCATTTTAAATTTGAATAACCGGTGCCGAAATCATCCAGCGCAAATAATACGCCATGCTCTTTATATAACTGTATTGACTGCATAATATCTTCGATGCGGCCACTCTGCCTTTCGGTGATTTCCAGCATGATATGTTTCCCTGCCACGCCTTCATGTTGCAGGGTATCAACAAGCCGCTGATAGAATGTCTTTGAGCAGATATCTGAACAACTGACATTTATACTTAGGGTGATATCTTTTTCTCTCAGTGCCGCACCACACTCTTTGATAGCATGCTCAACCACATAAAGACTTATTTTATTAATTAAGCCATTCTCTTCTGCCAGCGGAATGAAAATATCCGGACCAATATTTCCCATCTGTTTATCATTCCAGCGCAACAGCACTTCCACCCCGATGATACTTTTATCTTTTACCCTGTAAAGCGGTTGATAAACAAAATGCAACTCTTTATTAATAATGGCATTTTCTAATCGGGTTAATAATGACTGGTTCTCATGCTGGTTTTTACTGATTAACGCGCCAATAATCAGCCCTACCAGCGAGGCCACACAAAAGAGGAAAACCAGAATATAACCATTATCGTTAAACACGAAAGAGTGTCTGACACCAGCCACGACGCAGATATCATGCCGCGCATCACATGACTTCTCAGCAATAAAAAAGAGATCATGCACTTTACCATGCTCTATATTTTCGAGTAGCGAAGTATTATTACCGACGCGGAAAAAATGTTGCTTGTGATTAAAGTCGCCGACAACCGCATTCAACCCCCACCGGGTAGATTCTTCGCGAAAGCGGGTAAACGCAAAGGGTGATACAGTGACAGAGAAATTATTATTATAAACAACATCAGCAGTTATATTGCTCTCAATCATCGCATCGAAGACCCAGGTATAACTGCCTCTGCTCACTTTATTCTTGAACACATTGAGTGATAACGGCGCAGGATATTTCCCCCACAGCGCAGAACAGATTATTCTGCCATCTTCAACATAGCCAATATCTTTTATCAGCGGATAGGGCCATAAGCGTTTTCTTAAGGCGTGCAGATAGGGATCGCTACAGGGTGTGTAGACAGAAAATTCTTCGCGTAATGCGTTAATTTCGCGGACCTGAAGAATAATATTATCGCTGCGGGCAAGTATCGATTCGGCATAATCTTCTACCTTTTCCTGGATAAAGGCATAGTAGGCGACTTGCGCAACAATATAAAAAAAAGTAAAAGATAAAAATAACGCTGCTATGTATATGGAAACGCTTTTTTTCAGCACCTTTATCATTTTGAATACCTTTATGCAGACCACCTCGCGCTGGCGGTCTGCCTGTCATCAATCCCTTTTGCAGAAAATTATTGGCAACATCCTGGTTACTTTATCGCTTCCGGCGCGGAAAAATCCTGCATGCGCCCCACTCTCCTTATCGGCGCTTTTGACATTTACTTTAAAGACATCTCGGCCAGGCGTGTCATGCCCCCTCCCGACTCCCCAACTAATGACCTTTTTCTTTATCGAGCAGCAGGCTGAACGCCGCCGGTAGCACGGTAAGCGTCACCAGCGTGGCGACAACCAGCCCGCCGATAATCGCATACGCCATCGGCCCCCAGAACACCTGATGTGAAATCGGGATCATACCCAGAATAGCGGCACATGCCGTTAGCATAATCGGTCGGGCGCGGTGTTCGGCGGCAGCCACAATCGCCGCGTTCGCGGCCATCCCCTGCGCCAGATTACTGTCCACTTCGCTTATCAAAATGACGGCGTTGCGAATAATCATTCCCGCCAGCGCAATCACGCCAAGCAAGGCGACAAACCCCATCGGTGTGCCGGTCGGTAGCATCGCCAGTACAATGCCCGGCAAACCGAAAGGTGCCATCAACAGCGCCAGCAACATGCGCGAAAAACGCTGCAACTGGAGCATTAACAACACCAGCATCACGATAAGCGTCACCGGCAGCACCGCGTAAACCGAGCCGTTCCCTTTTGCCGATTCCGCGACCGTGCCGCCTTCTTCGATCTGATATCCAGCAGGCAGTTGCGCACGCAGTTTGTCCACCGCCGGGCGCAGACCAGCCGACAGGTTTTCGGCACTCACGCCAGGCGCCAGATCGGTTTGAACCGTAATAAACGGCAGCCGCTGGCGACGCCAGATAACCGGATCGCCCACACCCCAGCCGACGGTTGCCACTTCGTTCAGCGGAATTTTCGTGCCGTTAGCGCCAGGCAACATCAGTGTCGATAACGTGCCGGGATCCAGCCGTTCACGATCGTTGCCGCGAAGTACCACATCCACCAGCCGATCGTTATCGCGCACCGTGGTCACCGTACGCCCGGACCAGACCGTATTCAGCATTTGCGCAATGCTTTGCGACGAAACGCCGGCCGCCCGTGCCGCCGTCTGGTTCACCTGCAACGTGATGGTTCTTTCCGGTTCACCGGCGGTCAAATTCACTTCGCGGGTAAGCGATGAAGTGCCAATTTCTGTCGCCAGCCGGCGCGCGATCTGTTGCACCTGCGCATAATCCGGCCCGCTCACCCGGTATTTCACCGGCCACCCCACCGGAGGCCCTAACTCCAGCGGCGAAACGCGCGTGGTAAAGCTGGAGAACTGGCTTTCCAGCACGCTGTCCAGTTGCTGGCGCAGGCGATCGCGCGCCGCCAGATCTTTTGCCACCACCACCAGTTGCGCCGTGTTTTCGTTATCCCGCAGGACATCCATCGGCAGATAAAAACGGATCGCGCCGGAGCCGACATAGGTCGTGTAGTGATCCACATTCTTGTTACCGTTGAGCACGTTTTCCAGCCGCCCGGCTTGCCTTTCCGTTTCCCGCTGCGCGGCACTGGCGGGCAGCGACAGGCTGACCAGCAATTCGGGGCGATCCGAGGCCGGGAAAAACTCCCCGTTCATTCTGGTGGCGCCCACGCATGCCAGCGCCAGCGCCGCCACCGCGATGCCAATGGTCAATAAACGGTGGCGCAGCGCGCGTGCCAGTAGTGTCTGGTAGGCACGCGCCAGCCGTCCGCTGCCTTTGCTGTGGCCTTTTATCCTGGCAGGAAGCAACCAGGCACCGGTCAACGGCGAGAAGAGGATCGCCACGACCCACGAGCAGAGCAGCGCTATCAGCACCACGGCAAATAACGAAAAGCAGTACTCCCCGGCGCTGGACGCGGCAAACCCGACGGGAATAAAACCGGCGATCATCACCAGCGTCCCGGTAAGCATAGGAAACGCGGTAGTTTTAAAGGCGTAAGTGGCGGCGCTTTTGCGCGATTCACCGGCTTCCAGCCTGGCTACCATGGTTTCGACAGTGATCATGGCGTCATCCACCAGCAGACCAAGTGCAATGATCAGCGCACCCAGTGAAATCCGTTGCAAACCAATTCCGGCCAGCATCATTCCAGCGAAGGTCATCGCCAGCACCAGCGGTATGGCGGCGGCAACCACCAGCCCTGCCCGCATCCCCAGCGAGACAAAGGAAACCGCCAGCACAATCAGCACCGCTTCGACAAGCACCCGCACAAAGCCGCTAACCGCATCGCTCACCACCGCCGACTGATCGGCGACTTTTGTCATCTCAATGCCATGGGGCAACTGACTTTTTATCTCCGCCATCCTGGCGTTGAGCGCCTGACCGAAACGCAGCATATTGCCAGTGGAGGCCATTGAAATGGCCAGCCCTATCGCGGGCTGACCGTTGACACGAAACACCGGCGCTGGCGGTTCGGCAAGCTGGCGGCTCACGGTGGCGATATCGGTCAGGGGAATATAGCGATCGTTAATATGCAGGGTAACCGCCCGCAGGCTCTCTTCGGTGGTCAGCGCGCCGCTAACCCGCAGCGCAACATTATCCTGCCCGGTACGAATAATACCGGCGGGCTCGACGGCATTTTGTGCGTTGAGCGCATCGCTCACCTGCTGGATATCCAGCCCCATTCCGGCCAGTTGCCGGGGAGAAAGCGCAATGACTATCTGCTCCTGCTGTTCACCAAGCAGGGTGATTCTGCCGATATCCTGCACTGACATCAGGTTGCGGCGAATATCTTCCACCCGATCGCGCAGTTCACGCGCCGTATAGCCATCCGCCGTGAAGCCATAAATCGTGCCGAATGTATCATCAAATTCATCATTCACCGCCGGTTCCTGCACGCCCTGCGGCAGCGAAGGCGCAATGTCCTGCATCTTTTTACGCACCTGATACCAGATGTCCGGCACTCGCTGTGGCGGAGTGTCATCGCGCAGATTGACATAGATAACGGCGCGGCCTGCCCGGCTTTCACTTTCGATGTAATCCAGCCAGGGGATCTCCTGTAATTTTTTTTCCAGTACATCGGTGACCAGCCGCGTGGTGTCGGCAACCGTCGCACCAGGCCACTGTGCGGAGACCACCGCTGTTTTGATGGTAAACGCCGGATCTTCATTGCGCGGCAGTTTTTCATAACAGAAGATGCCGGTGGCGATCACCAGCAGCATAAAAAAGCTCACCAGTTGCTGGTGTTCAAGCGCCCAGGCGGAAAGATTAAAGCGTGGTTTGGTTTTAACGGGACTCATGGCTGCTGCTCTCCTGGGATCACTTTTTCACCGGCGCGCAGTTTGCTTACGCCTGCGGTGATAACCCGATCCCCCGCACTGATGCCACTTGCAATCACCGCAGACGAGGCGGTGTAGCCCACAAGCGTGACCGTACGAAGCTGCGCCTGCGACTGTTTGTCGATAACAAAGACCGCCGGCTGGTCGCCGACGCGGCTCAACGCCGAGGCGGGCACCACAAAACCAGGCGATGTTGACACCGGAATATAGATAGTGGCGCTGGCGCCCAGCGCCATCGCCGCAGGTGGGGACTGAAGCGTTAGCCTGACCTGCCATGTGCGCGTTTGCGGATCGGCCTGTGGGCTGATATCACGCAGTATGCCGGTGGTTTTCTGCGTGGGATCGGCCAGCAGCGCGACCGGAAACAGGGGCGTTTTTGCTGCCTGTGCGGGCAGTAATTGCGGATCGGCGAGAGCAAAAACCACATCGCGCGCGTCGCTGGTCGCCAGTGTGAAGATACTTTCCCCGGCGCTGACCACTTGTCCCACCGAGGCGCTAACGCGGGTGATAACGCCATCGGCAGGCGCGGTCAGTTGTGTCCAGGCCAGGTTATCCCGGGCATTGCGCAGCGCGGCAGCACTGCTTTTAAGGCGGGATGCGGCAGACAGCCAGTCGGCGCGGGCGCTATCGAGCTGCGTGCGGGCAATCGCGCCGGAGGGCATCAGTTTCTGCATCCGGTTCAGGTTCAGCACGGCCAGTTGTTCGGCGGCGCGGGCGCTTTCCATATCAGCAGTGGCGCTGGCCAGTTGGTTCTTGCCGGTCTCACTCTCCAGCGTGGCGAGCACCTGCCCGGCATGTACGCGCGCGCCGATATCCACCAGCCGGCTGACCATGCGGCCATCCAGCCGAAAAGCCAGCACCGTCTCATCATGGGCGCGGATCTCGCCGGTTCGTACCGTCCCGGGATGCGCGGCAGCCGCCGCGACAACCAGATAACGCACAGGCCTTGGCGGCGCGGCGTGGTCTGTTTTTTTCTCTCCGCACCCCGTCAACAGCGCAATGAGCGCCGTCAGCACCAGGAACGGGAGCAGAGAAAGTAATGATAATGAGCGCGCCGCATTTAAAAGATGGTGCAGGCCCGGACGAAAATAATCGGTGAATTGTTCTGACATAACGCCACTCCGGATCGGTAATGGCGTCATTTAACGTGGCGTGCGTCGAGAATCACTCCACGTTTCGTCAAGAATTCATCAAGAGTGCACTTTTTTTTCGCCGTGACCGTTCACAGGGAGCGTGATGCTGATCCGCAACCCGCCTTTTTCGGGAAGCGCCGCGCTGATACTGCCGCCGTGGGCCACACATATCGCCCGCGCGATAGAAAGCCCCAGCCCGCTGCCGCCGGAGTGCCTGGCGCGGGAGGTTTCCGCGCGGGTAAAGCGATCAAACATGATCGGCAGAAAATCACTCTCCACCCCCGGCCCGTCATCCTCAAAATCGATCCGCCACGCGTTACCCTGTTTACTGAGTTGGATCGCAAGCTGGCCGCCCCGGCGACCATAGCGCAGCGCATTTTCCATCAGCACGATAAAGACCTGCCCCAGCCGGAACGCATCGCCGGTAAACAGCGAAGAGGAACGGGAGGTCAGCGACATAGCAATGCCTGCGGCATCAGCCTGTGGTTTCAGCCAGGCGAGCTGCTCAGCTAACAGATCTTCAAGCGACAGCGGCTGAAGATGAAGCGTCAGTTGACCGGCATCGGCCAGCGAGAGCAGATGCAGCTCATCCGTGAGGCGGCTCAGGTGCTGCAGTTGTTTCATCACCATACCCAGTTGTTGCTGGCTGGGCTCGAAGACGCCATCAAGCATCCCTTGCAGGCGACCAATGGCGGCCGTTAGCGGTGAGCGCAGTTCGTGGGCCATCGCAACGTGCGACGCGCGCAACTCCCGGTCGTAGCGCGCCAGCTGGCGGGTCATGTCGTTAAAATCGCTGACAAAACGCACCACTTCGGCGGGCGCATCCTTTACCAGATCCGCCTGGCGACCAAATTCGCCCTGGGTGACTTCATCGGCCGCTTCACGCAGGTGGCTGAACTGTAAAGAGAGTGGCCGGGCGTAACGTAGTCCCATAATCACAATAAAGGGGATCATCACCAGCACCAGTACGCCAACCATGATCCAGTCGGCCGAGGCAATGGACGGCTTCGAATAGCTTATCCCCCACCATGTATCGACAATCTCATGGAAACGCACCGGGTTCGCCTGCGGGTTCTCCAGCAGGGCGAGGAACTCAGCCTTCACCGCAGACGGCATATCATGCAAAACCCAGTAGTTTTGCACGGCATAACGCAGCCACATACACAGGGCAATGACGATAACCGTACCGACAGCCAGCGCGATGATGCGGGCGCAAATCCAGCGCCACAGCGATTGATGAGCCGGATTTTTCATGGCTGGCGGAACCTGTATCCAATACCGCGCACATTCGCTAAAACGCCGGTAACGCCCGCGTTTTCCAGCTTTTTGCGCAAGTTGTAGACATGCGTATCGACCACGCGCTCCAGCGCTTCGCTCTCCGGCAAACAGTGTTCCAGCAAGTGCTGGCGGGAAAAAGGCAATGTCGGGTGGCGCATCAGCGTTATCAGAATCGAAAACTCCGTTGGCGTCAGTTCCAGGCTGCGCACACTGTTCTCAGCCTGCGTTACCGTTGCGGTGATGGCGACGGCATCCACCTCCAGCGTTTGCCAGCGAAACACCTCGTCTTGCACGGCCGTGCGTTTACTGCGCCGCAGCACCGCCTGCACGCGCGCCACCACTTCGCCTGGGTGATACGGTTTCACCACATAATCATCGGCCCCGTATCGCAATGCCCCTATGCGCTCAGAGGTATCGCCCATAGCAGTGACCATGATCACCGGGACATCGCTAATGCGTCGCAGCGCCGCCAGCACCTCGGTGCCATTCATGCCCGGCAACATGATATCCAGTAAGATCAGATCGGGCTTCCAGCGCTGCGCCATTTCCAGCCCTGTCAGCCCATCGCCGGCCAGCGAAACCTCATAGTTTTCACGTCGCAGATAGGCTTCCAGTACGCCGGCCGCGTCCGCATCATCTTCAATCACAAGCACTCTACGGGATATCATTTGCTTACCTTGACCATTTCTTAATAATTCCCTGACCGTTTATTGATATGACCTGTCTATATTCCCCGTCAGGACATGGCGAACCTTCGCCGCAGCATACTATCCCACCCAGCGAGACGTGATGATGATAATGAGAAAAACCGTGTTGTATAGCGCCGGTCCACTGCTGGCCCTGTTTGCCGCCACGGCCAGGGCCGACGATACTTCTGCCGTGCAAAACGGAGTGACGGTGGGCATTGGCGGGGAGTATGCGCCGCGCTACAGCGGTTCAGACAAGCAACGTGTGCAGGTGGTTCCGCTGATTCAGGCTCGCGATAACGCGCTCTTTTTTGATTCGCAAAAAGGGCTTGGTTATGACCTGCAAACCGACAATGGTTTTTATCTGGAACATACGCTGGGTTATGCGTCAGGCCGCGCCGATCGTGATTCTGGCTGGCGGGATGGTGCAGAAAACTTAAAAGGCATGGGCAAGATTGATGCCACGATAAATACCGCGCTGGCGGTTGGCTGGCAAGCCACGGACTGGCTGGTGCTGGAAAGCAAAGCCACCCTGCCACTTACCGATAGCCAGGGCGTGCAGTATCAGGCGTCCCTCACCTTGCTGCCGGTGCAGACCACCCGCGATACGCTGGCTTTCCAGTCTGCCGCGCTGTTTGGTGATAGCCGATATATGAATACGTTTTACGGTGTCAGCCACAAGCAGAGTTTGCGTTCCGGCTATGCGCGCTACCGCGCAGAACAGGGATTTTACGGGATCGATAATAGCCTGACGTGGAGCCATCAATTTGATGCCCACTGGGGAACATTGCTGAGCGCCAATTACACCTGGCTGAACGATCACGCGGCAGGCAGCCCTATTGTTCTGCGCCGTAATGAAGGCTCAGCGGTGATTGCCATTACGTATACTTTTTAAAAGGTGCGGGAAAAGATGGACAAAAACGATTATCAGTTTCTGGCAAAAATATGGTTTGCCTGCGGTGTCGTTTACCTGGCGGCTTATCTGACCTATATCAGCAGCTAACCGTTAAAATGCGGTTGCAGTAGCCCTGGTGAATGCCGCGCTGGACACAGAACGCCGTGCGGCATACAAAAAGCGGCGCTATCTTTCGGGTTTGATGTATTTCTTATGCAATAATTCTGAAGTACTTACTCAGGTGATTATTTGTTTGCTGGCAATAAACATTGCCCTGTAAATCGGTGTGTTACGTTTTATTACCGCCATACATCTTATTTACGCTGTTCCTGCCTTCTGTGATATTTCTTTAATTTACGTTAACTATATCAATTTCATTCAAAAAAATTGCTGCGTCAAAATTATACAATATATCAACGATCGATCACATCATAATTGATAGATACAAACTATTGCTTTTCATTTTTAATAAGATTTTAACGATCAATCCCTAATCAATACTTTTTCATGGCCGATAAAACGTAGATGCCGACCGCTATAGCGGCCAGGCATGCAGATAAAATTCACTAAGGAAAGACCATGGAAAATACAACAACGATCAGTAAACCAACGGGTATCAGTATCCGAAATAAGATAATGCTCTCCTTCGGCGTCTTATTATTGTTATTACTTTTTATTGCCGGGAATGCGATTTACCGGCTTGATGAGGCGAAGAATAAAATATCCATGATTGTCACCGAAGATTATCCTACCACCGCATTGGGTAATAATTTAATTCGTGATGTTAATGGTTCAACAACATTATTTCTTAATGCGATCATTGAAAAAGATGCCACCAAAAAAGCGCAGTTGATTACAGACCTTGCCGCCAGGTCTGAAAAAATAAGCGAACTTTATAAGCAACTGAATCAACAAGCCGATGATGCGGCTTCTCAGGCGCTGTTAGAGAAAATCACCGCCGCGCGCAGCCTCTATATTCAGTCGCGTAGCAAAGTGATGGGTAATATACAAACCGACCCTGATGCCGCCATCACCGAATATTCAACCCATACGCGTAATTACGAAAGCCAGTATGTAGAGAAGATCAATAGCTTTATCAGCCTGCAACGGGATGAAATGCAAACGTCATATACTGATTTTTTGCATGATTACAACGTGAGCCGCATGGTGTTGATCTTCATTACCCTCATCTGTTTTATATTCGGCATTATCATGGCAATCATTATTTCACGTGCCATTGTTGGTCCTATCAAGCATGCCGTTGATGCGGCGATCAGGATCGCGAAAGGCGATCTGGGCACTGAGATAAAAGTCACTTCTAAAGACGAAACGGGGCTGCTGACAGGCGCAATCGGCCACATGCAGGAGGAGCTGAAAAAAATTGTTCTGGAGATCCGCAGCGGCGCGGAAAATATCGCCACTGGCGCATCACAGATCATGGCCGGCACGCGCGATTTATCTGCCCGAACGGAAGAACAAGCGAGTTCCATTGAGCAAACTGCCGCTTCCATGGAGCAAATCTCCTCAACGGTTAAGAATACGGGCGATAACACGGCAAATGCGTCGCAGCTTTCTGCCAGAGCAAGTGATGCGGCGAAAGATAACGGTAAATTGATGAGCTCGCTGACTCAGGAAATTCACAACATCAGCAGCTCGGCGGACAAAATGTCTGACATCATTAACCTGATTGATTCTATTGCGTTCCAGACCAATATCCTCGCGCTTAACGCCGCGGTTGAAGCGGCACGCGCAGGTGAACACGGCAAAGGGTTTGCCGTGGTGGCGCAGGAAGTTCGCAATCTGGCGCAGAAAACGGCGAACTCGTCGAAAGATATTCGTGCGCTGATTGAAAACTCGACGCAGCAGAGCGTGCGCGGCCTGGAAATGGTGCGCCAGGTGAACGGTAAAATGGACGAAATGGTCGAGAACGTGGATAACGTCTCCAGCATTCTGAAAGAGATCGAACAAGCGAGCCTCGAACAGAGTGATGGTGTACAGCAAATCAATATTGCGATTGGTCAGATTGATACCACGACCCAGCAAAATGCGGCGCTGGTCGAAGAGTCGGTTGCCGCGTCTGAAATGCTCAACGAGCAAGCCAGAGTGATGAAAGATTTGGTGAGTGTGTTCAGGGTCCCGGCGAGTGTCTGATCCTGCGCGAATGCGATTCGCAGGGAACACTGTCGTGATAAATACGTCGCCGTAAAGCGGCGACATACGCAACAATATCGTCGGCTGGGTTCTTGCCAGCCGACGTAAACGTCAGCAACGCTGTCGCCAATCATTCCCACCGCGGATGAGACGTCGCCGTACTTTCCATCTGCGCGCCAGAGGATAATGTCAAAGGTTTCCGGAAAGGCTCTCTTTTATCCCTCTTTTTTTACTCGCCGATAAATCCTCTCCACGTGCTTTTTACGTCGAATGTTTACGGTAATGGCTAACGCGCACCGCGACATTTAATACAGGTTGAAACTCATGGCCAGCGTGTACGGCAAAGGTTTGTGCCATCTTGCTACCGGGCAGTTCGATCAAAAGAACGGAGAATATACTGTAAAAACAGGCAATAAAATGTTCGTAGACGCCCTTCTTTTTACAGGTTCAACGCGCGAACCCCTGAAACCGCTACGGCTTCCAGTGACACTCCAGGCCACAAACCGTCCGGATAAAGTCGCACAGGGCTTGCGCGCCTTCGGCAATGGTTGGAAAGCCAGTCGAATGGTAGATACCTTGTCCATCAGCGCCGAACAGATGCCGATATTCCGGCTTAACATCCACGGAAGTGAACCGCATCAACGTCTCGCGGTTGCAACGAATGCGATAGCCATTTTTATAACGCTGTAGCATATGCACGCCGGTCGTCGTGTTACCGGTGCTTCTTGCAATATTTAACATATAAGCATCTCCTCAATGCGCGAAAAATAATAACGTCCACTTTACTCATTTATAAATTTTCTATTTTCCTGCTTTTTTGCAGCAAGTAATCCGGTGTTGTGCGCCTGGTTATTAAGCCAGTGGTTTTAAAATGATATTGATAGCGGCCATCAATATAGAACGGCAACTCAATAATAGCCTTGTGGCTACTGCGTACATCCAGATAAGCAAACAGCTGGTAAATGGCCAGATCAGGGCAGAAAGAACGATTGTCATCACTGCATATCTTTCCGTTATAGCGACTGATTCCGTCGTCGTCATATTTCGCCGCGATTTCACCGCCTTCTACAGGGAGTGTTAATTGACCGTCTGAAACGTAATACATAATTTTCGGGTCGCTAATCACGCCTTCTTTTTCCTTCTGCATAACCAGAATCGTCGCCTTTGCTTCTTTATAGGGAGGCGAAAGTTTTGCGACATCCTCAGACTCCAGCGTATACAGATACGTTTTTTCACCTCGCATTTCGTCGTTATCTTCTGCTACTTTCCATTTACCAGGCATCGCTGTCTCAAGGTAGGCATTTGCGACAGCATAATAGGCATCCACTCTGCTATTCGTTTCTTTTATTTCCACGTCAGGTTGCATAGCATTTTCAAAAGCAGCCAACAATGGCGCGGTTTTTAATTTGACGAGAGGCTCCGAGGTGCCGGTATCCAGTTTCTTAAGTTCAGGGAGATATTTCGCCCGATATGTTTCACGATACATTGATACGCACTTAGCGTCTTTGGCTACCGCCATTTCATAGTTTTCTAATGCAGCCTTCGTCAGGATCATAAGCTGCTGACCATCGCGAATTTCAACACTATCCACATCCATGGTTGCAGGGCATTTACTTGCAGTGGTTTTAGGTGCTGCACTTGCGCTAAAGCTGGCGCTGGCCGCAAGCAGCATGGCTGATGCGTAGGTTATTTTTTTGATCATGATTCATTCCTGTATGTATTTATTATCTGTTTGCGTTGCGCCTGTATCTCGCCTCAAACATCCACATATGAATGTTTGAGGCGTTCATTACGCGCAAGATCCGATTCCTTCGGCCCCGCTCGCAAACCAACACGCCCTGGCTCGCGGCAAGAGAGCGCTTCAATGCGTTTGCATCAGGCAGCAATGAGATTTTCCCTAAGGGGAACAGTCTATTTTTACCCGCATTCAGGCACCAGTTTTTAGTGATACTTTTTCGCTAAATTCTTTGCTACTTCAAACGTTTCCTGAATATGGCGCGCTGCGCCTCTTGATCAGTGACTGAATTTAGCAATACTGTATATAAATACAGTTAACCGGATTCATCATCATGCAGTTCATCCCATCGACCGAGAGTGATTACATCGTTCCCCTTCCGCTCTTTACTGAGCGCGTTCCCTGTGGGTTCCCAAGTCCGGCGCAGGATTATGTCGAAGAGCGGCTTGATTTAAACAAACTGGTCGTTAAACACCCCAGCGCGACTTACTTTGTCAGGGTCAGCGGGGATTCGATGATCGGTGCAGGGATTGGCGATGGTGATTTGCTGGTGGTTGATCGCTCATTGACCGCCGGGCACGGTGACATTGTTGTTGCGGCGGTTGCGGGTGAGTTCACGGTGAAGGAGTTGCGGACCCGCCCTGTTCTCCAGCTCATCCCGCATAATGTTCATTATGCGCCGATTGTTTTCCAGGCTGAGGAAGAGTTGCAGATCTTCGGCGTCGTAACATTTACCTTGAAGTCAAACAGACATGTTCGCGCTTGTTGATGTGAATAACTTCTACGCCTCCTGTGAGACGCTGTTTCGCCCGGATCTTCAGGGGAAACCCGTGGTTGTCGTGTCCAACAACGATGGGTGCATTATTTCGCGATCGCGTGAAGCAAAGACGCTGGGCATCGACATGGCGGCGCCTTATTTCAAAATTAAAGATGAACTTCATCGTCAGAACGTTACTGTATTTAGCTCAAATTATGCGCTGTATGCCGACCTCAGCAATCGGGTTATGTCGACGCTGTCTGAAATCACCCCCGCCGTTGAGCTTTATTCGATTGATGAAGCTTTTATCGATCTGTCTGGCGTATCAAACTGTATTTCACTTGAGGCATTCGGCCATCAGATCCGTAATGAGATCCTGAAAAATACTGGGCTGACAACGGGCGTTGGCATTGCTCCCACGAAAACCCTCGCCAAGG
Organism: Kosakonia pseudosacchari; assembly: GCF_015167415.1. Lineage (NCBI taxonomy): Bacteria > Pseudomonadati > Pseudomonadota > Gammaproteobacteria > Enterobacterales > Enterobacteriaceae > Kosakonia > Kosakonia pseudosacchari. The sequence goes on along the minus strand of NZ_CP063425.1, from coordinate 2,222,454 downwards.
TGGCCAACTACGCCGCCAAAAGATGGGCCAGCGCTGGTGGCGTTGTGGATATTTCCTCCCGGGAGCGGCAACGTAAGTTACTGTTTCACGTGCCGATACAGGAGGTCTGGGGCGTGGGACGTCGCATCAGTAAAAAGCTGGCGTTAATGGGCATTGAAAATGCGCTGCAACTTGCCGACAGTTCAACCTGGGTTATCCGTAAACACTTTAATGTTGTGCTGGAACGTACCGTGCGGGAACTGCGCGGCGAATCATGCCTGGCATTTGATGAGTTTCCCCCAACTAAGCAGCAGATTATTTGTAGCCGCTCTTTTGGCAAGCGAATCACGCAGTATGCCGATATGCATCAGGCCATATGCGCCTATGCTGAGCGCGCGGCAGAGAAGTTACGCGCTGAACATCAATTCTGCCGCTTCATCAGCGTTTTTATTCGTACCAGCCCACATGCGGATAATCATATTTACTACGGAAACCAGGCATCCGTGACGTTGATGACGCCGACCAATGATACGCGTGACATTATCCGTGCCGCGACAGGCTCGCTGGATCAGATATGGCGGGAGGGGCATCGCTATATGAAGGCTGGCGTAATGCTTTCTGATTTTTTCAGCAGCGGCGTGGCCCAACTCAATTTATTTGATGAAAACCGCCCGCACGCGAACAGCGCGGTGCTGATGGAAACCATTGATCGTTTAAATACGTCGGGGAAAGGAAGCGTCTGGTTTGCAGGGCAAGGAACAGAAAAAAGCTGGGCGATGAAACGCGAAATGCTTTCCCCCGCCTATACAACCCGCTATTCCGACCTGCCTGTCGTGAAATAAAGACTGAACAGAAGCATAACCGACAGCGGTTTTCATTAACAAATGCGCCGACAGACTGGCGCATTTGTCATATCAGGCGTGCTTATGCGTGGCTGTACTCTTTTACCAGTTGGCGCAGATCCAGTTCAGAGGAGTAATCCACATCCGGCATTGAAAAACCATTCAGCGCGTAAAACTCGGCGAGATACCCGGCGAAGTCGCCAACGGTTTTAAAGTTCTCGGTGGTGACCCGTTTTCTTAGCCGCTCCACGGCTTGCTGGACATCCGGGCGCAGCTCGAAATCATCAAGGCGGATCCGCCGCTCGTCATCCGTTACGACGTTGCCCATTGGCGGGTAAAGGTGGTTCAGCATCAGCCTGTGCATCTGCTCAATACAGGTTTCATGCAACCGCTTCTGCTTCATTACCTTGTACAGCAACGTAATATATAGCGGAAACATGGGGATAAACGCGCTGGCTTTAGTCACCAGCGCTTTGCAGATCACCGCGTAGGCATGGCCATTAATGCGCTGTAGCTGCGCGTCAAGATCATCGGCGGTGGCGTGCAAATGGGCTTTTGCAGCGCCTAATGCGCCCTCTTTATAGAGCGGCCACGTTGATTTCGGGCCGGTATAAGAGTACGCCACCGTTTTGAACCCTTCAGCCAGCACACCGGCCGCCGATAACATATCAACCCAGCGTTGCCAGTCTTCCCCGCCCATCACTTTTACCATATCGGCAAGTTGTTGTTCGGTCACCGGTTCCAGCGTCTGGTTCACCATCTGGCGGGTTTCCAGGTCAAACCCTGGGCCGGAAAAGGCTTGCCCGCGCACGCCAAGCGTCGAGGTGTAGCGCGTACCATCCGGGCAAACACGCACGCCAGAGGCAACCGAATAGACAAGCAGGTCGATGCTGCCGCCAAACTCCTGCTTGATGTACTCAATCACGTCGTTGCGGGTCGTATCGGAAAAAGCATCTGCGATAAAATTTTTCGCGATAAGCCCTTTCTCATGCGCCCGACGACGAAAAAAAATATTGTTATACCATCCGGCGCTACCGATACCTTTTGCGCCCGGGCTTTTTTCAAAGGAAACGCCAATCGTATCGGCACCGCCACCAAAGGCCACCGCGATGCGTGAGGCCAGCCCATATCCGGACGAGGCACCAATCACCAGCACCTTTCGCGGACCATAAATTTCCCCATGTGATTCAACATATTTTATTTGTTTATCAATGCCCTGGCGTAAACCTTCCGGGTGGCAGTTTTTAGCGACATTACCTTGAATAATGAGCTCCATCAGTTCACCTCCTCCACCAGCGCTTTTTCTCGTGGGGGTAAAACGACGGCTTCACCGACAATAACCTGATCGCCATGCTGATTGGTGCATGTGGTTTTGAGTCGTACCCGGTTTTTTTCGCAATTAATCGCGATAACTTCCGCCGTCGCTGTAATCGTATCGCCAATAAATGTTGGCTTAATAAACTTGAGATCTTGTCCAAGATAAATAGAGCCATTACCTGGTAATTTATTAGCAATTACCGCTGATATTAGCCCACTCACCAAAATACCATGCACCACGCGTTGTCCAAATATACTTTCCCGCCCGGCACTCTCATCCAGATGAACAGGATTGGTGTCGCCAGAGGCCAATGCAAACTCTACGACATCATTATCCGTCAATGTTTTTTTAAACTCTGCACACTGACCAACATGCAAATTGTGGATTGTATTAACCATAAAGCACACATCCTTTCTGATATATTGTGGAGGAGTTAACGGAAATATTTAGAGAAACAACTAATAGTGTAAATATATGCCTGCTTCATCCAATCCCGTCAAGACCTGGTGAATCCTCATAAAAAAGAGAGTGGCGTTATTTTTCTTTTTCAGGTGTATCACGTTGCTGAGTTATTCCTTAAATTACCTCTTGCGCCTGGCCCAGGCATCAAGCCTGACGTCCAGCGCCAACGCTGTATCGCCTGGAAAAACCATCATTATCAGCCAGATAAAACCAGCATCGATAAGAAAGATCTGCATATACATCTTATTAATGATTAAGAAACAGATCATATATTAAACAGTAATAACAAATAAAAACAAAATCACAACCAAAAAGGATTAAGGTCAAATACAGAAAAATAAGAACCGTTATAACTACCACATTAAAATTAACACCTTTTAAGCATTGACGCATATCAATACAACGTAAAAGCCTCAGCGCATTAATAGTTGAATCGTTTAAATAAAAAGGTAATACAAATGAAGGACACGGATATTGTCGTTCTTGATTGTGCAAGAACTGCCATCGGCGTACTGAATGGATCGCTGGCTGAAATCAGCGCACCGCAATTAGGCGCGACGGTGATTAAAGCACTTCTGGAAAAAACGGGGATTGCAGTAAAAGAGATCGATGAAGTTATTATCGGCCAGGTCCTTACCGCAGGAAGCGGGCAAAACCCGGCGCGCCAGACGTTAATTCAGGGGGGTATTCCTACCGATGTTCCGGCGCTGACAATTAATAAAGTATGTGGTTCGGGGTTAAAAGCGCTGCAACTGGCATGGCAGGCGCTGAAATGTGGTGATGCCGAATTAATTATTGCCGGAGGGCAAGAAAGTATGAGCCAGTCGCCACATGTTTTACCCCATTCACGCAGCGGCATGAAAATGGGTAACTGGCCAATGCAGGACAGCATGGTGAAGGATGGCCTCTGGGATGCCTTCCATGATTACCACATGGGGATCACCGCCGAGAATGTGGCCGAAAAATATGCGATCACTCGTGAAGAACAGGATGCTTTCGCCCTTGCGTCACAACACAAAGCGGCGATCGCGCTGGAGACGCATCATTTTGCCAGCGAAATTGTTCCGGTTGACATCACCCGGCCTCGTAAAGAGCCCGTCCTGTTTGATACCGATGAATTCCCCCGTCCGCAAACATCGCGTGAAGGCTTAGCCAAACTCCGGCCTGCGTTTAAAACTGACGGCACAGTCACCGCCGGTAATGCCTCTGGCGTTAACGATGGTGCGGCAATGGTTATCCTGGCAACGGCAAAAAAAGCGCGCGAGCTGGGGATCGCACCACTGGCCAGAATCGTGGCGTTTGGTACGTCAGGCGTGTTGCCAGAAATAATGGGAACCGGCCCCATCACGGCGTCTCGCCATGCGTTGTCTAGGTCGAACTGGCAGGTTGATGACCTGGATCTTATCGAAGCCAATGAAGCCTTCGCCGCTCAGGCCATCGCCGTCAACCGGGAAATGGGCTGGGATCTCTCGAAAGTGAATGTCAATGGTGGTGCGATTGCGCTCGGTCACCCTATCGGTGCATCCGGCACGCGAATTTTCGTCTCTTTGCTCCATGAAATGCAGCGCAGAAAAAGCAAAAAAGGTCTGGCGACGCTGTGTATTGGCGGTGGTATGGGTATCGCCGTCACCGTCGAAATGGAATAACGCCGCGATTCAGAATGTTATTTAACGTGAGGAAATAATGATGGGTAAAGTTGCGCTTGTAACGGGTGGGATCCGCGGTATCGGTGGAAAAATCAGCCTTCGCTTTCTGCTGGAGCATTACCAGGTTATCGCGATTGATACGGATGAGGAACGACTGAAAGCGTGGGTCGAAGTCCAGCGAGCAGCAGGGTTTACCAAAGCCGATGCTATTCGTTGCGACGTCAGCGATTATGCGCAGTGCCAGGACGCGGTCGGCACGCTGCTTAAACAGTATGGACACATTGATATTCTGGTGAACAACGCGGGTATTACCCGCGATGCGACCTTCAAAAAAATGGATAAATCACAATGGGATGCGGTTATTCAGGTCAACCTGAACAGCATGTTCAACATGACCAAACCCGTGCTGGATAACATGCTGGCAAACCAGCGCGGGCGCATCATTAATATGTCGTCGATCAATGGTCAGAAAGGACAGTTTGGTCAGGCGAATTATTCGGCCGCCAAAGCTGGTGTGCATGGTTTTACGAAAGCGCTGGCGCAGGAGGTAGCACGTAAAAATATTACCGTTAATACCATCTCCCCAGGTTATATCAACACCGAAATGATGCAGGCCATCCCTACCGATGTGCTGGAGGCGATTGTGGCACAAATTCCGGTGGGTCGTCTCGGCGAAGCGGATGAAATCGCCGAACTGGTTATGTATCTGGTCAGTGATAAGGCCGGGTTTATTACCGGCTCCAATATCGCCATTAACGGCGGCCAGCATATGTATTAAGGACATGTCATTGACGGGCCTCACCAGCGATCGTCTGGTGAGGCGACATTGGGAACTCGGGATATTTTTATCATGCTTGAAAAATTAAGTTCGTTTGTTGAGCTTGCGCGCAGTAAAAGGCCGAAAATAGTTGCCGTTGCCGCAGCAGAAGATTCTCATGCACTCGAAGCCATTAAATGGATCAGAAATGACGGGCTGGCAGAGGCAATTCTGATTGGTTGCCGGGATAAAATAATCTCGCTCGCTGAAAACCTTAAATTTGATATCAGCCATGTCGAAATAATTGATCTTCCGGATAAAACAGAAGCCTGTAAAGAAGCGGTGAGAGTGGTCAAATCCGGGCAAGCCGATATTTTAATGAAAGGTCTTGTCGATAGCGCCATTTATTTACGCGCGATTTTAAATAAAGAGACCGGTATTGCGGCATCGAGGCTTGTCACGCAATTAGCGTTCATCGAAAGCCCGCACTATCACAAGCTATTTGCTATTACCGATGCCGGAATCACGATTACACCTGACCAGCGAGATAAAGCCACGATGATTGCTCAGTCGGTTAATGTCCTGCACCAGGTTGGTATTGCGGTGCCCAAAGTCGCGCTGATTGCCGCCGTTGAGCATATCACGCCAGCCATCGCCGCTACCGTGGATGCCGCGGCGCTAAGCGGCATCGCTTATGATAATTGTATTGTTGAAGGTCCGCTGTCCATCGATCTGGCGTTTAATAAAGAATCCTGCCGACATAAAGGATTGCACTCCCAGGTGGGCGGCGATATTGACCTCGCCGTCCTTCCGGATATCAACAGCGCCAATGTCTTTTATAAAACGGTGATGCAGCTTGGCGGAGCATTGAGCGCAAGCACACTGACGGGTACAGCAAAACCGGTTGTATTTACCTCGCGATCAGACACAGCGAAAACAAAATATTTTGCTATTGCTTGTGCGATTTCTCAATGCAAGGACTGATTATGTATATTTTGGTAATAAACCCAGGCTCAACATTGACGAAAATCGCGGTATATAACAACCGCACACAGCTTATTTACCGCACCTTTAACCATGATGAAAAAGAGATGGCGGAATTTTCCACGGTGCTGGATCAAAAAGCGTTTCGCAAACAGATAATTCTCGACATATTGCAGGAGCATGGTTTTCGCTTAAATGACATTGATATATTTATCGGTCGGGGTGGCCTGGTGCGTCATCTGCAAAGCGGCGTTTATCGTATTAATGACGACTATATTCACGATGCCAGTGTAGGTCTGAACGGTGAACATGCTTCTAATCTGGGAGCCATCCTGGCCTGGGAATTCGCGCGGGCGGTAAATAAAGAAGAGATGGCTTATACCGTTGATCCTGTCGTCGTCGATGAATATGACCCGATAGCAAAGATATCCGGAATACCGGAAATTTCACGCGTTGGCGCTTTTCACGCGCTGAATCAAAAAGCAGTCGCGCATCGTTATGCCACGGAAACAAACCGCTCCTATTCCGCGCTTAAATTGATCGTTGCCCATTTAGGTGGCGGTATCAGCGTGGGTGCTCACCGCAATGGTCGTATTGTGGATGTGAATTCAGCCCTGGGCGGCGATGGACCATTCTCGCCGGAACGCGCAGGCCGCCTTCCCAGCTATGAATTATTAAAACTGTGCTTTTCCGGGCAGTACACGTATGCGCAATTGAAGAAGAAGTTGATTGGCGAAGGCGGTGTATATGGTTATCTGGGAACCAAGGATATCCGCGACGTCGAGCAACAGATTATGGATGGGAATAAAAAGGCGCGGGACATTCTGGAAGCCATGGCTTACCAGATAGCCAAAGAGATCGCCTCATGCGCCGCCGTACTGGAGGGATGGGTCGATGCCATCATCATTACCGGCGGCATGGCCTATAACAGAAGAATTGTCGAATTTATTCATCAGCGCGTCAGTTTTATTACACCGGAAATCGTCGTTTATCCAGGTGAGGATGAGATGTTCGCGCTGGCCGATGGTGTACTGGCAGCGATGGAAGGTCAAAGGGAGTTAGTCGAATACTAAAGAGGTATAAACGATGGATAAAAAGAATATTGCATTATTTCCAAATCACATCACCGTGACAAAACCTAATGGCAGTGTATGCCTGCACATTAATTTCAATGATGGGCGGGAGAATATTTCAATTGAGCTGAGTAAAACGGAGGCAGAACATCTTTCACAAGCGCTGGGTAACCAGCAAAATGAAATTCTTATTGCGGCCGAATATGCCGATTAAAAAACAACGGGAACCTTTCTGGTTCCCGCTTTTTATTTATCATTCGCAAGCTAATTTCCCGCCACCACTGCGTTCTTCAACGACTGCGTTTTGCATGCCGTTCCCAGTTATCCTGCTTCGCCTGCTCAGACTTGCGGATCGCGACATAGCAAGCACCGCTTCCGCCGTGGTGCGGCAGCGCGGTGCAAAACGCCTGAACCTCATCAAATTCAGGCAACCAGCGCGCCAGATAACTCCGGATGATATTCGCATGCGAACCCTCTTCACGCGCTTTACCATGAATGATAAGCACATTGCGTAGCCCGTCCTGGCGCGCATGGTACATAAAACGAAACACCCTTTGCCGGCACTGCTCGATCGGTTGGTGCAGTAAGTTCAGACTTGCCTGTTGGCCATATTTCCCCTGGCGCAATTTATCAAGCACCCCTTGCTGCAGGCCTTCTCGTTTGAACTCCAGCGGTGAATCAAGCGGCACGATATCAAGAAAACCGGTGGTCAGAAAGTTGTCGAGTTGCAGAGTGTCGACGCGTTGTAACGTGCGCGAATTGCGGCTCGGTTGCCAGTGCACATCAGCACCGCGCTTCAGGGGTTGGACATCTTCCATGGCGTCAAGGAAAAGCGATTTGTCGTCAGGGTTCATTAGGCAGTCCTCCAGCTACTTCTGCCTCCGTACTATAGCTGGCAGGGCCTGCGCTCACAATGCCTGGTAGCTAATTGGCGTTTGCACAGGCAAAAGATAATCGCGAGGAGTTCTCCTGGGTGATATTCCAATAACATTACTCTTAGTCATGTTATAAACAACTTAGCTTAAGAAAAATTAATATTCTGAATTTCAGTTAAATTATCGTGAAATCAATCACCAATTCTGACTGGAAATATAATGAAGGAGCGCTATAACTATATTTACCGCGCAAGGATGAAAATGCATAAAATAACGATCGGATGCGCTGCTGTGTGTACTGTAGAGCCTGACGGATGTCGGCAGGCTCTATTTTTTTATTTGCGAAATAAGCGCAATATATCATCTATTACATAATGCGTACTTCGCTGGCTATTATTTCACCAGCTTATTTCTTTTACTCTCAATATAAGCCCTTTCGGGGTATAGCAGCCTTTCGGTACGTTTGGTAAATTGCGCCATTGCCCAGTGAAAAGGATGCCAGATGCTGACCTTACTTGAAGATAATATTTCCACACCGCTTGGCCCGCTTTGGGTGCTGTGCGATGAACAATTTCAGCTTCGCGCGGTTGAATGGGAAGAACACAGCGATCGGATGGTTGAGTTACTGAATATCCACTATCGCCGGGAAGGTTACCAGCGAGTGGCGGCGCATAATCCGGGCGGGTTAAGCCAAAAATTGCAGGACTATTTTGACGGCGATCTGGCCGTGATTGAAACCCTGCCGACGGCAACTGCCGGCACGCCTTTTCAGCGCGAAGTATGGCAAGCGCTACGCACTATCCCCTGTGGCCAGGTAATGCATTATGGTCAACTGGCGGTAAAACTGGGACGTGCAGGTGCGGCGCGCGCGGTCGGCGCAGCGAATGGTTCAAATCCGGTGAGTATTGTCGTGCCCTGCCATCGCGTTATCGGCAGTAACGGTACGATGACGGGATATGCGGGCGGCGTGCAGCGAAAAGAGTGGTTACTGCGCCATGAAGGGTATCTTCTATTGTGAGAAAAAACGCATATTTAGCGTTCTTTTCACCTCCTTTTGTGGTAAAAGCCTTAGCGAAATGATGGAATTTCAAAGAGATGGTGCAATGTCATCTCTTTTCATTTCTGCCTCCCGTTTTATTAATCGTGAATTGACGTTTTACCAGGCTTACGCGCCCAATAAAAAGATGTTAAAATTGACCAATATCAATTACGGCGTTGAGCAGACCTATGATCCCGGAAAAGCGAATTATACGACGCATTCAGTCTGGCGGTTGCGCAATCCATTGCCAGGATTGCAGCATTAGCCAGCTTTGCATCCCCTTTACTCTAAATGAACATGAGCTGGATCAGCTCGATAACATCATTGAGCGTAAAAAGCCCATCCAGAAAGGTCAGACCTTGTTCAAAGCCGGGGATGAATTGAAATCCCTTTACGCTATCCGCTCCGGTACGATAAAAAGCTACACCATTACCGAACAGGGCGATGAGCAGATCACCGGTTTCCATTTGGCGGGTGACCTGGTGGGCTTTGATGCCATCGGTACCGGCCATCATCCGAGCTTCGCACAGGCGCTTGAAACATCCATGGTCTGTGAAATCCCGTTCGAAACGCTGGATGATCTCTCGGGCAAAATGCCCAACCTGCGTCAGCAAATGATGCGTCTGATGAGCGGTGAGATCAAAGGCGATCAGGATATGATCCTGCTGTTATCGAAGAAAAATGCAGAAGAACGCCTGGCGGCGTTTATTTATAACCTCTCACGCCGTTTTGCGCAGCGTGGTTTCTCGCCGCGTGAATTCCGCCTGACGATGACACGTGGTGATATCGGCAACTATCTGGGTCTGACGGTGGAAACCATCAGCCGTCTGTTAGGCCGTTTCCAGAAGAGCGGCATGCTGGCGGTGAAAGGGAAATATATCACTATTGAGAATAGCGACATGCTGGCGCAACTGGCTGGTCATGCGCGCAACGTTGCCTGAGTTTTCCCCCGCTTGATATCACCTTTGCCGGGTCATTAAATTTATCTGATTTATTGATCTGGCGAAGGCTTTCCCCTGTTTCATTCAGCACTTATGGGTTATCTTTTACTGACAGACTGTGGTGACAGATGTAAGGAGACCCTGTATGGCTAAGTATCAGAATATGTTGGTCGCCATCGATCCCAATCAGGACGATCAGCCAGCGTTACGACGTGCTGTGTATTTGCATCAACGGATTGGCGGCCGCATTAAAGCGTTTTTGCCCATCTATGACTTCTCTTACGAAATGACCACCCTTCTGTCCCCTGACGAGCGTACCGCAATGCGCCAGGGCGTCATCAGCCAGCGCACCGCGTGGATCCGCGAGCAGGCGAAATATTATATCGATGCGGGTGTACCGATCGAAATCAAAGTGGTCTGGCACAATCGTCCCTTCGAAGCCATCATTCAGGAAGTTCTGGCGGGCGGACACGATTTACTGCTGAAGATGACCCACCAGCATGACAAACTGGAATCCGTCATTTTTACGCCGACCGACTGGCATCTGCTACGTAAATGCCCGTGCCCGGTATGGATGGTAAAAGACCAGCCCTGGCCAGAAGCCGGACGTGCGGTTGTCGCCGTCAACCTGGCCAGCGAAGAGATTTATCACAACTCGCTGAATGAAAAGCTGGTCAAAGAGACGCTGCATCTGGCCGAACAGGTAAACCATACTGAAGTTCATCTGGTTGGCGCTTACCCGGTGACACCTATCAACATCGCGATTGAACTGCCGGAATTTGATCCCAGCGTATACAACGACGCCATTCGCGGTCAGCACTTGCTGGCGATGAAAGCGTTGCGGCAGAAATTTGGCATTGATGAAAAACTCACGCATGTGGAGAAAGGCTTACCCGAAGAGGTGATCCCGGATCTGGCCGAACACCTGCAGGCCGGGATTGTCGTGCTTGGCACCATCGGGCGCACCGGGATCTCCGCCGCGTTCCTTGGCAACACCGCCGAGCAGGTTATTGATCATCTGCGCTGCGATCTGTTGGTCATTAAGCCGGATGAGTACCAGACGCCTGTTGAGCTGGACGACGAAGAAGACGACTAAACTAGCAACCCGCCGCAAGGCGGGTTTTTTATACCGCCGTTTGTTCCTCTTGTGGTTCAACGGGCGGCGTTTCGACAGCCACTCCCCCTTTCACCACGACGCACGGCAGCGCCAGTTCAATCCCCTCTGCGGCGAGATGTTCCATGATGCGGATATTGATTTCTTGCTGGATATCCATGTAGGTGTTGTAATCCGCCGAATTGACGATATGCACCACTTCAAAATTCAGCCGATCGGTGCCAAATCCGAGGAAGTGGGCACGGTCAAAACGCGTGTTGCCAACATCAGTAATGATGCTACGCACCATCTCGCCCACTTTACGCAGCTTCTCCGGTGGCGTAGTGATCGCCAGACCAAAAGTGAAGACAATGCGCCGGGTCTGCATACGTTTGTAGTTATGAAGTGTTTGCTGAAGCAGGATGGCGTTACCGCAGACAATCTGCTCCCCACTCAGGCTACGGATACGCGTGGTTTTGAGACCAATATGCTCGATGGTGCCGGCCACATCGCCGAAAACGACAAAGTCGCCAATCTCAAAAGGTTTATCAAAACCAATGGAAAGCGAGGCAAAAACATCGCTGAGAATGGTTTGTACCGCCAGCGCGATGGCGATACCGCCCACGCCGAGGCTGGCGACCAGCGCGGTAATGTTGACCCCGACATTCGCCAGAATCGATAACAACATCATCGTCCAGAGCATCATGCGCAGCAGCAGACCGGCGATGACCATGGTGACCGGGTTTTTACTGGTGTTGGGCGAGTACATCAAGTGACGCATCCACGATACCACGCCCTGATCAAGCCAGAGGGCGATTTGGATCGCCAGCACTAAAAACCAGGCATGCCCGAGCGTGTTAAACAGGTGATCGGGGAGATCGACAAACCGCAGGCTGAAGAGTAACGCCGCCACAAAGAGCAGGAATTTGCTGGTGCGCCTGAGCATATCCACCACCACATGCTGCAACCTGCCGACGCCGTTCTGCTTTTCACTCCAGTTGCGCGCGCCTTTCAGCACCATATTCAGTAAGTAGGTAAACAGCCAGTAGACAACCAGCGTAACGATAACCACCGTGGCAAGACCAATCCAGAATGATGGCTGCATCACTATGGATATGAAGTCAAAACGTGACAAAAACGTCATCCTTCCTCCTCATAAAAAACATGAAGATAAAAGTATAGACACTCTGCTTTCGTCTACGCGGACGAAAAAAAACCGCTCCGAAGAGCGGTTTTTTAATCAATACGCATTACAGCGCTTTGAGGATAGCGTCGACGCTGGCTTTGGCATCGCCAAACAGCATCTGCGTGTTCTCTTTGAAGAACAAGGGGTTTTGCACGCCCGCGTAGCCGGTATTCATGGAACGCTTGAACACAATCACGTTCTGCGCCTTCCACACTTCCAGCACCGGCATACCGGCGATCGGGCTCTTAGGATCATCCTGCGCCGCCGGGTTGACCGTGTCGTTCGCACCGATAACCAGCACGGTGTCGGTATCGGCGAAATCATCGTTGATTTCGTCCATTTCCAGCACGATGTCGTACGGCACTTTCGCTTCCGCCAGCAGCACGTTCATATGGCCCGGCAAACGTCCGGCAACCGGATGAATACCGAAACGCACCTTCACGCCGCGCGCACGCAGTTTTTCGGTGATTTCCGCCACCGGATATTGCGCCTGCGCCACCGCCATGCCGTAGCCTGGGGTGATAATGACCGAATGCGAGTTTTTCAGCAGTTCTGCGGTCTCTTCGGCATTGATTTCACGGTGCTCGCCCGCTTCTTCATCACTGCCGGTTGAAGAGCCATCAGTACCAAAACCACCGGCAATTACGCTGATAAAGGAGCGGTTCATCGCCTTACACATAATGTAAGAGAGGATCGCACCGGAAGAACCGACCAGCGCACCGGTCACGATCAGCAGATCATTGCTAAGCATAAAGCCCGCGGCCGCCGCTGCCCAACCGGAGTAGGAGTTCAGCATCGAGACCACAACCGGCATATCCGCACCACCGATAGAGGCCACCAGATGCCAGCCAAACACCAGTGCAATTATTGTCATCACCAGCAGCGCCAGTACTTGCAGACCGACACTTTCAGTGCGCACAAACACCAGCAGCAACAAGAAGGAAACCACCAGCGCCGCCAGATTCAGTTTGTGGCGATGCGGCAGCATCAGCGGCTTAGAAGAGATCTTCCCGCGCAGTTTACCGAAAGCGACAATAGACCCCGTGAAGGTCACCGCACCAATAAAGATGCCGAGGAACACTTCCGTCAGGTGAATATTCACCAGCACCGGCTCCAGCCCCACCTCATGGTCGAGATAGCTGTTAAAACCAACCAGTACCGCCGCCAGGCCGACAAAACTGTGCAGCACCGCCACCAGCTCCGGCATTTCGGTCATTTCGACTTTCTTCGCCAGGCGAATACCAATCGCGCCACCGATAATCATCGCCACTAGAATCCAGGCGACATTACCGGTGTCCGGGCCAAAGATGGTTGCAATCAGCGCAATCGCCATCCCGGCGATACCAAAGTTATTTCCCTGCTGGGACGTTTCGTGTTTTGAAAGCCCCGCCAGGCTGAAAATAAACAGGATCGCGGCAACAATGTATGCAGCTGTAACTAATCCTCCAGACATCTGTTACCCCTTAGTTCTTCCGGAACATTTTCAGCATGCGCTGAGTGACGGTGAAACCACCAAAAATATTAATGCTGGCAATCAGTACCGCAATAAAACTCAAGAAGCTGACCCAGCCGCCGTGAGCAATCTGCAACAGCGCGCCAACAACGATAATGCCGGAAATGGCGTTCGTCACCGACATCAGCGGCGTGTGCAGCGCATGCGAAACGTTCCACACTACGTAGTAACCCACCACGCAAGAGAGTGCGAAAACGGTAAAGTGGCCGAGGAACTCTTTCGGTGCAACATCCGCAAGCCAGCCAAACAGAATGATCGCCAGCGCCATAAAAGCATATTTCCGCCACGGCGAAACCGGTTTGACCTCTTCTTTTGGTGCCGCGGCCGCTTTCGGCGCGGCCTGCGGCTGTGCAGAAACCTGAATCGGCGGCGCCGGCCAGGTTACTTCACCATCGCGAACCACGGTAACCCCGCGAACCACAACGTCATCAAAATCGACAACCACGTTGCCATCTTTTTCAACGCACAGCAGTTTCAGCAGGTTGACCAGGTTGGTGCCGTAAAGCTGGGAAGACTGCGTAGGCAAGCGGCCAGGTAAGTCGGTATAACCGATCACTTTCACGCCATTGGCGGTGGTGCTGACCTCGTTCGGCACGGTGTATTCGCAGTTGCCGCCGTTTTGCGCAGCCAAGTCAACAATGACGCTGCCCGGCTTCATGGAATCAACCATTTCACGGGTGATCAGCTTCGGTGCGGGTTTCCCCGGAATAAGCGCCGTGGTGACAATAATGTCGACATCTTTCGCCTGGGCTGCGAAGAGTTCCATTTCTGCTTTGATAAAGGCATCGGACATCACTTTCGCGTAACCGTCGCCGCTGCCCGCTTCTTCCTGGAAATCCAGCTCCAGGAACTCGGCGCCCATGCTCTGCACCTGCTCTTTGACTTCAGGGCGCGTGTCGAACGCACGCACAATGGCCCCAAGGCTGTTGGCCGCGCCAATCGCCGCCAGACCGGCAACGCCCGCGCCAATCACCATCACTTTCGCCGGTGGCACTTTGCCCGCCGCCGTGATCTGCCCGGTAAAGAAACGACCGAATTCATGCGCCGCTTCAACAATCGCACGATAGCCCGCAATGTTGGCCATTGAGCTCAGCGCATCCAGCGACTGAGCGCGGGAGATACGCGGCACGGAATCCATCGCCATCACGGTAATGTTGCGTGCGGCCAGCTTCTCCATCAATGCCGGATTTTGCGCAGGCCAGATAAAACTCACCAGCGTTGTGCCCGGGTTAAGCAGCGCGATCTCTTCGTCATCCGGCGCGTTAACTTTGAGGATAACGTCCGAGTGCCAGACGTTGCTTCCATCGACAATCGTCGCCCCGGCCTGGACGAACGCCTCGTCATCGAAACTTGCCAGCTTGCCCGCGCCGCTTTCAATCGCGACGGTAAAACCCAGTTTAAGCAGTTGCTCGACCGTTTTCGGCGTCGCTGCAACACGGGTTTCATTGGCCAACCGTTCTTTAGGTACACCAATACGCATAGTTTTCCCTTCCATCGGTTTTAGATGATGGTTTGTCAGTGGTTCCGGCGCGGTTATTTACTCAACGCTGCGGAAAATAAAACAGTAACAAACTTTCTATAACCTACTGAAAATAACGCCTGTGATCCACAGCCGGAAAAGAGAAATTATGCATTTATCCGTGAAAATTAACGGTCTGAGACCGCAGGCAAGGTTATTTACCTTAAATTCCTGCATGCAGGCCGATATTCCGCTCAAGCGAAGCGGCAAAACACGATTAATCTCCAGTTAAGATTCGCTTTTTAACAATGTATTAACTTAAAAAAGTCATAACCTTTATCGGTTTTGCTGGTCAAGCGTCTGTTTTTTCAACATATCACTAAAGGTTATCGTTATTTCCCTCTCAGCCGCACAGTCAGTGAAAAATGACGCAGACAGTTGCGCTGTTTAAATGCAATAATCACCGACGTTTTCCCAACAACAACACCAGTTTATGGTTTGCGCAAGGCGAAGGATTATTTTTATGAAGCTTAAGTACACCCTCCTGGCGTCAGCACTTCTCTCGGCAACGGCATTTACCGCCAACGCAGCGACAGAGTTAACACCGGAGCAAGCGGCAGCGGTAAAACCTTACGATCGCATCGTGATCACCGGCCGTTTTAATGCCATTGGCGACGTCGTTAACGCAGCATCCAAACGTGCGGATAAAGAAGGTGCCGCATCTTTTTACGTTGTTGACACCTCCGATGCGGGCAACAGCGGTAACCAGCGCGCGACGGTCGATTTATACAAGGCGGACGCCGCCAAAGCGGAGCGTCCTGCTTTCCGCGTTATTAACGGCGTGACCGAGTTACCTAAAGATCAAGCGATTGCACTTCAGCCGTACGATACGGTGACCGTTCAGGGTTTCTTCCGCACCCAGCCGGAAGTGAACGACGCCATTACTAAAGCCGCCAAAGAGAAAGGCGCCGCCTCTTTCTTTATTGTTCGCCAGGTTGATGCTAACCAGGGCGGCAACCAGATCATCACGGCCTTCATTTATAAAGCAGACGCAAAAAAACGCGTTATCCAGAGCGCGGATGCTATCCCGCGTGACTCGGATGCGGGCCGCGCCGCGCTGGCAAAAGGTGGTGAAGAAGCCAAAAAAGTTGAGATCCCAGGCGTCGCCAGCGATGCGACAGCCGGCGTTGGTGTCGGTCGTTTCTTCGAAACGCAATCCTCTTCCGGCGGTCGTTACAGTGTCACGCTGCCTGACGGCAAGAAGATTGAAGAGGTGAATAAAATCACCGCAGCCCAGATGGTGCCGTTCGACAGCATCAAGTTCACCGGCAACTATGGCAACATGACGGAGATCTCTTACCAGGTCGCCAAACGTGCTGCGGCAAAAGGCGCCAAGTACTATCACATCACACGCCAGTGGTCAGAAAGCGGCAACAATATGACCATCAGCGCCGATCTGTATAAATAATCTGCATTTATGAATCAGGCGGCTACGGCCGCCTTTTTTATTTTTTTACTCTTTTTCGTAAAATTGTCGTCCCACCTCATTGCATGGCCCGTCGACTCTCCGTAAAATCCCGCGCCTTAGTGATATCCACCATATTTATGCGCCACGGCAAAATAATTATTCTGGATTAGTTGCTTTTTTGACAGGATAACCATGGAAAAGAAACTTAGCCTTAGCGCATTAACTGCGCTGGTTTTAAGCTCGATGCTGGGCGCAGGCGTTTTCAGCCTGCCACAAAATATGGCGGAAGTTGCCAGCCCGGCGGCGCTGATCATTGGCTGGATGATCACCGGGGCGGGAATTTTACTGCTCGCCTTTGCCATGCTGATCCTGACCCGTATTCGCCCGGATCTCGATGGCGGCATATTCACTTACGCCCGCGCAGGTTTTGGTGAACTGATTGGCTTTTGTTCGGCCTGGGGCTACTGGCTGTGTGCGGTTATCGCTAACGTCTCCTATCTGGTTATCGTCTTTTCCGCCCTGAGTTTCTTTACCGACACGCCATCGTTGCGCCTGTTTGGCGATGGCAACACCTGGCAGTCGATTGTTGGCGCATCCGCACTATTGTGGATTGTGCATGCACTGGTTCTGCGCGGCGTACAGACCGCTGCGAGTATCAACCTGGCGGCGACGCTGGCGAAACTGGTACCGCTTGGGCTGTTTGTTGTGCTGGCGGCGCTGGCGTTTAACCTTGATAAATTCCGCCTTGATTTCAGCGGCATCGCGCTGGGTGTTCCGGTATGGGAACAGGTGAAAAACACCATGCTGATTACCCTGTGGGTCTTTATTGGCGTCGAAGGCGCGGTCGTGGTTTCTGCCCGGGCGCGCAATAAGCACGATGTTGGCCGCGCCACACTGCTCGCCGTGCTGGCTGCGCTGACCGTCTACCTGCTGGTTACTTTGCTTTCGCTCGGCGTTGTTCCCCGCCCGGAGTTAGCGGAAATGCGTAATCCATCCATGGCCGGTCTGATGGTGAAACTGCTGGGGAACTGGGGTGAAGTGATTATTGCAGCGGGATTGATTGTCTCCGTCTGCGGCGCGTACCTGAGCTGGACGATTATGGCGGCGGAAGTGCCGTTATTGGCCGCAACGCATAAAGCGTTCCCGAAGATCTTCGCGCGGCAGAATAAAAACAATGCGCCTGCTGCCTCTTTGTGGCTGACCAATATCAGCGTGCAGGTTTGCCTGGTGCTTATCTGGCTCACCGGTTCGGATTACAACACGCTGCTGACCATCGCTTCAGAGATGATTCTGGTGCCCTATTTCCTTGTCGGTGCGTTCCTGTTGAAGATCGCGCAGCGTCCTTTGCACCAGGCGGTGGCCATCGGCGCTTGCCTGTATGGCTTGTGGCTGCTGTATGCCTCTGGTCCGATGCATTTATTGCTGTCGGTGGTGCTCTACGCACCGGGATTGCTGGTGTTTATGTACGCCCGTCACACACATGAGATGACAGAAATGCTCAAACAGCATGAAAAAGCGCTGATTGGCGCCTTGTTAATCGCCGCCGTTCCCGCCACCTGGATGCTGATGCGCTAGTGCAGACGGCTCCAGCAATAAATTAACAACCAGGCGCTGAGGCTCCAGCAAATAACCGCGCAGCCCAGCGCCGGCCAGACCCGCATAAAACCGGTGAAATACCAGAGCGACAGTAAATAGATAAAATAGGGAATAATCGCCCACATGCCGAACATGATCGTGGTGCGCAGCGCCTCAATGCCACGCTCGGTGGCGACAATATAGTGCGCAATCAGCGCGAAAGTGGGAAATAACGGAATTAACCCGGCGATATAGTAATTTTTCGTTTTGGCTAACAGACCAATCAACACTACCACCAGCGCCCCGATAGCTGCTTTAATCACCAACCCCATGATTTTCCCTTTATCACTGCAACAACAACGACCTACAGCATAACGGAAGCCTCTTTGTTTAGAAAAGATTAATGGCAGCTTATAGCAAGGCGGTGTATGTTGACGTTTTTGAACAATCGCGATGGCTTATGAATAAGATCGTTTTTGTGGAAGATGACCCGGAAGTAGGCGCACTGATTGCCGCTTATCTGGGCAAACACGATATGGACGTCATTGTCGAACCCCGTGGCGATCGCGCCGAAGAGGTGATCGCCCGCGAAAAACCCGAACTGGTGCTGCTGGATATTATGCTGCCCGGCAAAGATGGCATGACCTTGTGCCGCGACTTGCGTAACCAGTGGAGCGGCCCGATTGTGCTGCTCACCTCACTGGACAGTGATATGAACCATATTCTTTCACTGGAGATGGGCGCCAACGACTACATTCTGAAAACCACACCGCCCGCCGTATTGCTGGCGCGCCTGCGTTTACATTTGCGCCAGCGCAACAGTGCCAATACCGTCTCCGAACCCGCAACGCCCTCGCTGAAACAGCATAAAACGATCAGCTTTGGCACCTTATCTATCGATCCGGTTAACCGCCAGGTACTGCTGGCCGGGCAACAAGTCGCCCTCTCCACCGCCGATTTCGAATTGCTGTGGGAGTTAGCGACCCATGCCGGGCAGATTATGGACCGGGATGCGCTGCTGAAAAACTTACGCGGTGTAAGCTACGATGGCATGGATCGCAGCGTTGATGTGGCGATTTCCCGTCTGCGTAAAAAGCTGCTCGACAGCGCAACGGAACCTTACCGTATTAAAACCGTTCGCAACAAAGGCTATCTATTTGCCCCGCATGCGTGGGACAACTAAAACGCACAACCAGGTGTCGCTATGAAAAAGCTGTTCGTCCAGTTTTACCTTTTGCTGTTCGTCTGCTTTCTGGTCATGACGATGCTGGTGGGTCTGGTGTATAAATTCACCGCCGAGCGGGCTGGCCGCCAGTCCCTTGACGACCTGATGAAAAGCTCGCTGTACCTGATGCGTAGCGAGCTGCGCGAGATCCCGCCCAATCAATGGGCCAGAACCCTGAAGGAATTGGATCTCAATCTGTCGTTTAATTTGCGTATTGAGCCGATGAGCAAATTCACGCTGGAACCGCGCCCGGCGCAACGGCTACGTGAAGGCGATATTGTGGCGCTGGATTCGGAATACACCTTTATCCAGCGTATTCCCCGCAGCCATTATGTTTTGGCGGTCGGTCCGGTGCCGTATCTCTTCTTCCTGCATGAAACACGGCTGCTGGATATGGGGTTAATGGCGTTAATTGCTATCTCTCTCGCCTTTCCGGTATTTATCTGGATGCGTCCGCACTGGCAGGAGATGTTGCGGCTGGAATCGGCAGCACAACGCTTCGGCGAGGGGCATTTAGAAGAGCGCATTCATTTTGACAGTGCCTCAAGTTTTGAACGGCTCGGCATCGCCTTTAACCAGATGGCGGACAATATCAATGCGCTGATCGCCAGTAAAAAGCACCTTATAGACGGCATAGCCCACGAACTGCGCACGCCGCTGGTCAGGCTGCGTTACCGGCTGGAGATGAGCGAAAACCTCAGCGAAACCGAGCATGCGGCGTTAAATCGCGATATCGGGCAACTGGAAGCGCTGATTGAAGAGTTGCTGACTTATGCCCGTCTCGATCGACCGCAGACCGAACTGAAACTCACCTCGCCGGATCTGCCGGCGTGGTTCAGCAGTTATCTTGACGATGTGCGCAGCATGAATCCGCAGCACGCCTTTTTGCTGGCAACAACGCCGGGTGAAGTTTACGGTGCGCTGGATATGCGCCTGATGGAGCGCGTTCTGGATAATCTGGTGAATAACGCCCTGCGTTACAGCCAGCAAACGATAAAAGTCACCTTACAACGCGAAGGTTCACAAGCCTGCATGATCGTTGAAGATGATGGCCCCGGTATTGCGCCCGAAGAGCGCGAACGCGTGTTTGAGCCCTTTGTTCGCCTTGACCCCAGCCGCGATCGCGCGACCGGCGGCTGCGGGCTGGGGCTGGCGATAGTCCACTCCATCGCGCAGGCCTTCGGCGGCGAAGTCAGTTGCGCGCAAAGCGAACTGGGCGGCGCGAAATTTTCTTTCCGCTGGCCGATTTACCACAACATTTCCTTGCCCTCCTGACGATTTACCGCACAGTGGCCGAATCCCGGCGACTGTGCTATAAACATAAGTATGTTGTAAC
Organism: Kosakonia pseudosacchari; assembly: GCF_015167415.1. Lineage (NCBI taxonomy): Bacteria > Pseudomonadati > Pseudomonadota > Gammaproteobacteria > Enterobacterales > Enterobacteriaceae > Kosakonia > Kosakonia pseudosacchari. The sequence continues at coordinate 2,201,683 of NZ_CP063425.1, read as the reverse complement.
TAATGGAGTGCACCATGGCGGCCTTAGATTTGATCGAACGCCTGAACACCACCTTCCGGCAGTTGGAGCATGAACTGGCAGCGCTAAAAACCGAGTTAGCGGGCTGCCGGTTAATGGCCGCACGCGTATTTAGCCTGCCGGATGTCCCCAAAGGCGCGGAACACAATCCGCTTACCGCGATTCATGTCGAGCAACATCTTGGTCAGCAGGCGGCAGAGCTTGCCCATAAGCATTACACCCATCTTTTTATTCAGCAGCAGTCCGAAAACCGCAGTAGTAAAGCCGCCGTGCGGCTGCCGGGCGTTATTTGCTATCAGGCAAATGAGGCGACACTTAGCGCGCTGACCGGGCGCATCAGTACGGTGAACGCGCTGAAATTAGCCTTTGAGCGGATTGTCACCCAGGAATCGGGGCTGGCTCCCGCAGCCCGGTTTGAATGGGTACATCGCCACCTGCCGGGGCTTATCACTCTCAATGCTTACCGGACACTAACGGCCATTCGCGCACCGGCAACGATCCGCTTTGGCTGGGCAAATAAGCATATTATTAAAAATCTCACCCGCGATGAGGTGCTGGCACAGCTGGAAAAGAGCCTGAAATCCCCGCGCGCCGTCTCTGCATGGACGCGTGAAGAGTGGCTGGGGCGGATTGAGCAGGAGTACAACGATATCGCCGCCCTGCCCAAACAGGCGCGGCTCAAAATCAAGCGCCCGGTGAAAGTGCAGCCCATTGCCCGAGTCTGGTATGCCGGTTCACAAAAGCAGGTGCAATACGCCTGCCCGACACCGCTTATCACGCTAATTTCAGAAGAGAATGGCGGAACCGTGCCGGATATTGGCGAGCTGCTGGATTACAACGCGGAAACTATTCAACACCGCTATAAACCGCAGGCGCAGCCGCTGACGCTGATCATCCCGCGGCTGCACCTGTATCTGGCGGGTTAAGCCTGTTTCAAACTGCCCACCATCGATTCCGGACGTACCCAGCTGTCAAACTCGGCTTCCGTCAGGTAGCCGAGCGCCAGCGCAGACGCTTTCAGCGTCAGCCCCTCTTTGTGCGCTTTTTTGGCAATTTCCGCCGCTTTGTCGTAGCCGATATGGGTATTCAATGCTGTCACTAACATCAAAGACTCATTCAGCAGTTGATCAATACGCTCGCGATTGGGTTCAATCCCCACGGCGCAATGCTCGTTAAAGCTCTCCATCCCATCCGCCAGCAAACGTACCGATTGCAGGAAGTTGTGGATAACCATCGGGCGGAAAACGTTGAGCTCAAAGTTGCCGGATGCGCCACCAATATTCACCGCCACATCATTGCCCAGCACCTGGCTGCAGAGCATAGTCATCGCTTCGCACTGCGTGGGGTTCACTTTGCCTGGCATAATCGAGCTGCCCGGTTCGTTTTCCGGAATCGCGATTTCGCCAATACCACAACGCGGGCCAGAGGCGAGCCAGCGTACATCGTTCGCGATTTTCATTAATGAAGCGGCGAGCCCTTTCAGCGCGCCATGCGCATGTACCAGCGCATCGCAGGTCGCCAGCGCTTCAAATTTGTTCGGTGCGGTAATAAACGGTTGTCCGGTGAAGCTGGCCAGCTCTTGCGCCACGCGCACGGCGTATTCCGGGTGCGTATTCAGCCCGGTGCCCACGGCGGTGCCGCCCAGCGCCAGTTCGCTCAGGTGCGGCAAGCTCTGTTCGATATGTTTAAGGTTATGCTCAAGCATCGCCACCCAGCCGGAGATCTCCTGGCCCAGCGTCAGCGGCGTCGCGTCCTGCAAATGGGTACGGCCGATTTTGACAATACCGGCAAACGCGATGGCTTTCTCATTAAGCGTCTTTTTCAGTACCTGTAACTGCGGGATCAGTTGCTCGCGCACGCCAATTACCGCCGCCACATGCATCGCCGTCGGGAAAACATCATTTGAACTCTGGCTTTTATTCACGTCGTCATTGGGATGGATCTTGCGTTCCATCCCGCGCACGCCACCGAGGATTTCGCTGCCGCGATTGGCCAGCACCTCGTTCATATTCATATTGCTCTGCGTACCGGAGCCGGTCTGCCAGATAGCGAGCGGAAACTCATCGGGATGTTGACCGGCCAGCACCTCATCTGCCGCCGCGATGATCGCGCGCGCTTTCTCTTCGGGCAGCAGCCCCAAATCCTGATTAACTTTCGCCGCTGCGCGTTTGGTCAGCGCCAGGGCGTGGATCAGTGAGACCGGCATTTTTTCCGTTGAGATACGAAAGTGCTCAAGCGACCGCTGGGTTTGCGCTCCCCACAGTTTGTCTGCCGGGACGTCGATTGCGCCCATTGAATCTTTCTCACTGCGATGCGTTGCCATGACTCTCTCCTTGGTTACAAAGTGATAGTGGATTGCGACATTGCTCACCTGCAAACAAGTAAAAGTATTGATGCTTTTTATAATGTTGTTTACTGCTTTGTGCTTAAAAAAAACCGCCCCGAAGGGCGGTCAATACTATTTAACGCAGCGGGCACACTGACCGGATTGAATTTGCTGGAAGAAGTCGTTGCCTTTGTCATCCACAAGGATAAACGCCGGGAAATCTTCCACTTCAATTTTCCAGATAGCTTCCATTCCGAGTTCCGGATAAGCGACACACTCAAGGCTTTTGATACTGTTCTGCGCCAGGATCGCCGCCGGTCCGCCAATGCTGCCAAGATAAAAACCACCGTGCTTATGGCAGGCATCCGTCACCTGCTGGCTGCGGTTGCCTTTCGCCAGCATGATCATGCTGCCGCCCTGCGATTGCAGTTGATCAACATAAGAATCCATACGCCCGGCGGTGGTCGGCCCCAGCGAACCGGACGCATAACCTTCCGGCGTTTTTGCCGGACCAGCGTAGTAAATCGGGTGATCTTTAATGTACTGCGGCAGATGCTCGCCGCTGTCCATCAACTCTTTGAGCTTCGCATGGGCAATATCGCGCGCAACGATAATCGTGCCAGTGAGTGACAGGCGCGTAGAGACCGGATACTGCGAAAGCTGAGCGAGGATCGCTTTCATCGGGCGGTTAAGATCCACTTTCACCGCTTCGCCTTCACCGGCCTCGCGCAGCGCTTCAGGAATGTATTTGCCGGGATTCTGCTCTAAACGCTCCAGCCAGATGCCATCGCGATTGATTTTACCTTTGATGTTACGATCGGCTGAACAGGAAACGCCCATGCCGACCGGGCACGACGCGCCGTGGCGCGGCAGGCGGATCACGCGAATGTCGTGAGCGAAATATTTCCCGCCAAACTGCGCGCCAAGCCCGAGGTTCTGCGCTTCCACCAGCAATTCTTGCTCCAGTTGCAGGTCACGGAACGCCTGTCCGTGTTCGTTACCTTCGGTTGGCAGCGCGTCATAATATTTGGTGGAGGCAAGTTTGACCGTTTTCAGCGTCGCTTCCGCCGACGTACCGCCAATCACAAACGCGACATGGTACGGCGGGCAAGCCGCTGTGCCGAGGGTGCGCATCTTCTCAACCAGGTAGTTTTTCAGTTTCGCCGGGGTGATCAGTGCTTTGGTTTCCTGAAACAGGTAGGTCTTATTCGCCGAGCCGCCGCCTTTGGCGATACAGAGGAATTTATACTCGTCGCCATCAACGCTGTAGAGATCAATCTGCGCCGGCAGGTTGGTACCGGTATTCACCTCTTTATACATATCCAGCGGCGCGTTTTGCGAATAGCGCAGGTTCTCTTCGGTGTAGGTGTTATAGACACCACGCGCCAGCGCGGCTTCATCCCCGCCGCCGGTCCAGACGCGCTGCCCTTTTTTACCCATGATGATCGCCGTGCCGGTGTCCTGACAGGTTGGCAGAATGCCTTTGGCGGCAATGTCCGAGTTGCGCAGGAATTGCAGGGCGACATATTTGTCGTTTTCACTGGCTTCGGGATCGGCAAGGATATCGGCGACCTGCTGCTGGTGCGCCGGGCGCAGTAAAAATGAGGCGTCGTGGAAAGCGTGTTGCGCCAGCAGGGTCAGCGCTTGCGGATCCACTTTCAGGATCTGCTGGCCTTCGAACTCAGCCACAGAAACATAGTCGCGGCTTAGCAGGTAGTATTCGGTGTCATCCTTTCCGAGCGGGAAAGGATCCTGATAACAAAAGGGTTTGTTCGACATTGTTCTCTCACTTACGGCTGATCTGGTTATTGTTCAGGCAGTCAATCCATCTGCCTGTGTTAAAGCGAGTCGCCATATCCTACACAATTTTTTAACAAAAACTGAGACTAGTACGACTTTTTACCCTCGCTGGTTACTTCCGTCGGCTTTGTTGCTTTAATAACGCCATAATTTCATTAATGAGAAAGGGCTTGATAATGCAAAAACTCATCAACTCCGTGCAGAACTACGCCTGGGGAAGTAAAACGGCATTAACGGATCTCTACGGCATTGCCAATCCTGACCATCTGCCGATGGCCGAATTGTGGATGGGCGCGCATCCGAAGAGCAGCTCAAAGGTGCAGGATGCCAGCGGCCAGACCCGAGCGTTACGCGAGGTGATTGATCAGGATAAAACCCGCTTGCTGGGCAGCGCTGTCGCTGAACGTTTTGGCGAATTACCGTTCCTGTTTAAAGTGCTGTGCGCCGATCAGCCACTGTCAATTCAGGTGCATCCCAACAAGAAAAACTCCGAGATCGGTTTTGCCAAAGAGAATGCCGCAGGCATTGCGCTGGACGCCGCAGAGCGCAACTACAAAGATCCGAACCACAAGCCGGAGCTGGTGTTTGCCCTGACGCCGTTCCTTGCCATGAACGCCTTCCGCGAGTTTTCCGACATTGTTTCCTTGCTGCAACCGGTGGCGGGCGCGCACCCGGCGATCGCCCATTTCCTGCAAGCGCCGGGCGCAGAGCGCCTGAGCGAGCTGTTTGCCGCTCTGCTCAATATGCAAGGCGAGGAGAAATCCCGCGCGCTGGCGGTGCTGAAATCCGCGCTCGGTAATCACTCCGGCGAGCCGTGGCAGACCATTCGCCTGATTAGCGAGTTCTACCCGGATGACAGCGGTCTCTTCTCTCCGTTGCTGCTGAACGTGGTGAAACTGAACCCAGGCGAAGCAATGTTCCTGTTTGCCGAAACCCCGCATGCCTACCTGCAAGGCGTGGCGCTGGAAGTGATGGCGAATTCTGACAACGTGCTGCGCGCCGGGCTGACGCCGAAATACATCGACATCCCGGAACTGGTGGCGAACGTAAAATTCACGCCGAAACCCGCCAGCGAGCTGCTGACGCAACCGATGCAGCATGGCGCGGAGCTGGATTTCCCGATCCCGGTAGACGATTTCGCGTTCTCCCTGCACGATCTCAGCAGCAAGGAAACCCAGCTGGCGCAACAGAGCGCAGCCATTGTCTTCTGCGTGGAAGGCGAAGCGGTGCTCAGCAAAGAGAGCCAGCAATTAGTGCTGAAAGCGGGTGAATCGGCGTTTATCGCCGCCGACGAATCGCCTGTTGGCGTAAGCGGCACCGGTCGCGTGGCGCGAGTGTTTAATAAGTGAGAGTAAGTTACTGAACTTTTTAGCAAGGATTGCTAAGCTTGAAGGCACATCACTCGACATCCAGGCGGCGTTAACCGCCTGGTTTCTTTTTTAGGGATAAACATTATGAAAAAAACGTGGGTTGCCGCAGGGATTATCGTCGCGCTCGGTATCGTCTGGACGGGCGGAGCCTGGTACACCGGCAAACAACTTGAAGGTCGTCTGGCAGAGATGGTGAGCCAGGCGAACGCGCAAATTAAGCGCAACGCGCCGGAGGCCAATATTGAGCTCTCTGCGCAGGATTATCAGCGCGGCCTCTTTTCCAGCCAGTTAACATTAAACATTAAACCGCTCGCCGGTAGCGCCAATACCTGGCTGAAGCCGGGACAAGCCATTGTTCTGCACGAGACGGTCGATCATGGCCCGTTCCCGCTGGCGCAGCTTAAAAGCTTTAGCCTGACACCCGCGATGGCTTCCGTGCATACGCAGCTGGTCAATAACGATGTGACAAAAGGGCTGTTTGATATTGCCAAAGGCCAGGCGCCCTTCTCTGCTGACACCCGCATTGGCTATAGCGGCGATACCCGCACGGATGTCGTGCTGAGCCCACTGAATTCAGAAAAAGACGGCGACAAAGTTGCCTTTAGCGGCGGTCATTTCCGCTTCAGCGCGGACAGCAAAGGTAACGCTCTGGCGCTGAGCGGCGAAGCCGAAAGTGGCCTGGTGGATACGGTGAATGAATATGGGCAGAAAGTGCAGCTCTCGTTCAATAACCTGAAAACCGACGGTTCCAGCGAAATGTCCAGCTTTGATGAGCGTACCGGCAACCAGAAGATGAGCCTCGATAAGCTCGCGATCTCTATTGAAAATAAAGAGATGGCGCTGCTTGAAGGCATGAACTTAACCGCCAAATCTGAGGTTGCGGACGACAAAAAGAGCCTCAACAGCCAACTGGATTACTCCCTTAACAGCCTGAAGGTCCAGGGCCAGGATCTCGGCAGCGGAAAACTGACGCTGAAAGTAGGCCAGATTGACGGTAAAGCCTGGCATCAGGCCAGCGAGCAGTACGATGCGCAAATTCGTGCATTGATGGCGCAACCGGATGTCGCGCAGAACCCGGAACTCTACCAGCAGAAAGCCACCGAAGCGTTCCTCAGCATTGTGCCGCTGTTGCTGAAAGGCGAGCCGGTGCTGACCATTGCGCCGCTAAGCTGGAAAAACGCCAAAGGCGAATCGACCTTTAACATGTCTCTGTTCCTGAAAGATCCGTCAACCGCCACCGGCGCGCCGCAAACGCAGGCCGAACAAGTTGACCGCACGGTGAAATCCCTCGACAGCAAGCTGACGATCCCGCTGGATATGGCCACCGAAATGATGACGCAGGTGGCAAAACTTGAAGGTTATCAGCAAGAGGACGCGGCGAAACTGGCAAGCCAGCAGGTGAAAGGCCTGGCGGCGATGGGCCAGATGTTCCGCATCACCACCGTGGAGAACAACAGCATCCTCACCAGCCTGCAATACGCTAACGGTCAGGTGACGCTGAACGGTGAAAAAATGCCGCTGGAACAGTTTGTCGGCATGTTCGGTATGCCAGGTCTGCAACCTGCCCAGCCGGACGACGCGACGCCGCCCGTCCCTGCAGTACCGCAGCAGTAATTTTCCAGCCCCTTTCGAGGGGCTTTTTATTTTCTACCGGGTTATCTTGCCAGAATCCGAAAACGACAACCCCGTTACCGGCTCGCGCTTTTTGCGCGACAAAAACTGATAAAACCGTCTGCGCTCTGCGCATCCGCCAGAGCATTCTTTTTATGTAAGGAGAGGTTATGGCGGGGAAAACCGCGCAAAAAGCGAACCTGTGGGCATTTTTCCAGCAGCTCGGTAAAACCTTTATGCTGCCCGTTGCACTGCTGTCGTTTTGCGGCATCATGCTCGGCATTGGCAGCTCGCTGAGCAGCCACGATGTGATAACACTGCTGCCAGTGTTGGGCCATCCTTTGCTGCAGGCTATTTTCATCTGGATGAACAAAATTGGCTCGTTCGCGTTTAGTTTCCTGCCGGTGATGTTCTGCATCGCGATCCCGCTGGGACTGGCGCGTGAAGATAAAGGCGTGGCGGCTTTTTCCGGTTTTGTTGGCTATGCGGTGATGAATCTGGCGGTAAATTTCTGGCTCACCGCACAGGGCATATTGCCCACTAACGATGCGTCTTTGCTCAAAGCACATAACGTGCAGAATGTGCTCGGCATCCAGTCCATTGATACCGGGATCCTCGGCGCGGTCATTGCCGGGATTATTATCTGGCGTCTACATGAACGCTTTCACACCCTGCGCCTGCCGGATGCGCTGGCCTTTTTCGGCGGTACGCGCTCGGTGCCGATTGTCACAAGCGTCGTGATGGGCGTGGTGGGACTGGCCATCCCGCTAGTCTGGCCGTGGTTTGCCATGGCGATTAGCGGCCTCGGGCACATTATCGATCGCGCCGGAGATTTCGGGCCGATGATTTTCGGCACTGGCGAACGTCTGCTGCTCCCCTTTGGTCTGCAACATATTCTGGTGGCGTTGATCCGCTTTACGGAAGCTGGCGGAACGATGGAAGTCTGCGGACACAGCGTCAGCGGCGCTTTGACGATTTTCCAGGCACAGCTCAACTGCCCGCAGACGCACGGTTTCGCCGAAAGCGCGACGCGTTTTCTTTCGCAAGGCAAGATGCCCGCTTTCCTCGGCGGCTTACCCGGCGCGGCGCTGGCAATGTACCACTGCGCACGTCCTGAAAATCGCCACAAAATAAAAGGGCTGATGATTTCCGGCGTTATCGCCTGCGTGGTGGGCGGTACGACCGAACCGATCGAATTCCTGTTCCTGTTTGTCGCGCCGGTACTCTATTTAATTCATGCCTTGCTTACCGGCCTCGGCTTTACCGTGATGGCCGTGCTCGGCGTGACGATCGGTAATACGGACGGCAACGTGATTGATTTCATTGTCTTCGGCGTGCTGCACGGCATGGCGACTAAGTGGTATCTGGTGCCGCTGGTTGCCGCCATCTGGTTCGCTGTTTACTACGCGTTGTTCCGTTTCGCTATCACCCATTTCGACCTGAAAACACCGGGGCGCGACAACATAGTGGCAGAAAGTACGGACACCGTAACGCAAGGCGTGCCGGGCAAATCCGGTTATGACGTTCCGGCCTTGCTTAACGCGCTGGGCGGGGCGGAAAACGTCGCAACACTGGATAACTGCATTACCCGCTTACGCCTTTCGGTGAATAAGATGGATAACGTTAGTGTCGACGCCCTCAAGGCCAACCGCGCGATTGGCGTTATCAAAGTGAATGAACATGACTTACAGGTGGTGATTGGGCCACAGGTACAGTCAGTAAAAGATGAAATGGCGCAGCTCATCAATGCGCAACAATTTGGTTCAGCGGTGGAGGCGGAATAAAAATGACCACTGACACCTTCGATTTCTCCACGCCTGTTGACCGCCACGGCACCTGGTGTACGCAGTGGGATTATGTCGCCGATCGCTTCGGGCGCGCGGATTTGCTTCCTTTCACGATTTCCGACATGGATTTTGCCACCGCGCCGTGCGTAATTGACGCGCTACAACAGCGGCTTACCCATGGCGTGCTGGGTTACAGCCGCTGGAAAAACGAGGAATTTCTGGGTGCTATCTCGCTCTGGATGAGCACCCGCTTTAATACGCAGATTGATGCTGAAAGCATTGTTTATGGCCCGTCGGTTATCTGGATGATTGCCGAAATGATCCGACAGTGGTCGCAGCCGGGCGATGGCATCGTGGTTCATACCCCGGCGTATGACGCGTTTTATAAAGCCATTCAGGGGAATCAGCGGCAGTTGCTGGCTGTGCCACTACAGCACAACGACCAGGGGTGGTTCTGCGATATGGCGCAACTCGACGCCGTGCTGGCAAAGCCGGAGAGTAAAATCCTGCTGCTGTGCAGCCCGCAAAACCCGACCGGAAAAGTATGGACACACCATGAACTGGCAACCATGGCGGCGCTGTGTGAACGCCATAACGTGAAAGTGATAAGCGATGAAATTCATATGGATATGGTCTGGAGCAGCCAGGCGCACATCCCGTGGAGCGCGGTTGCACGCGGGCCGTGGGCGTTGTTTAGCTCGGCATCGAAAAGCTTCAATATTCCCGCGCTGACCGGCGCGTGGGGGCTTATTGATGATGCGCCGTCGCGCAATGGCTGGCTGGAGGCGCTGAAAAACAGCAACGGTCTCTCCTCGCCGGCAGTGCTATCTGTTGTCGCCCATATCGCCGCTTACCGGGACGGCGCACCCTGGCTGGATGCACTTCGTACTTACTTACGCGCCAATCTGGCTTATCTGGCAGAGCGCCTGAATAACGCCTTTCCGGCGCTCAACTGGCAAATACCGGAATCCACCTACCTGGCATGGATAGATTTACGTCCGTTAGGTATTGATGATTCCGCCCTGCAAAAAGCGCTGATCGAGGAGCAAAAGGTGGCCATTATGCGCGGCGATACCTACGGCGCGGAAGGTCGGGGGTTTGTGCGGCTGAATGTCGGTTGCCCGCGGGTAAAACTTGAGCAAGGCGTGACGGGATTAATCGCAGCATTAGCATCGCTTAGTTAAGCCAATATTTGCGCAACTCGCCCGACGGGTTGCGCAAGATAGCTTTTTACCGCCTTTTGTCTCTATAATGGCGAGCACTTTCTTACAATAAGAGTGCGACCATGATTGATCCCAACCTGCCGTTAACTGATATTCATCGCCATCTCGACGGAAACATCCGTGCACAAACGATTCTGGATCTTGGCCGCCAGTACAATCTGCCCCTGCCTGCACAAACACTTGAAGCACTGCGTCCGCATGTTCAGGTCACCTCTAATGAACCGGATTTGGTCAGCTTCCTCGCGAAACTCGACTGGGGTGTCAAAGTGCTGGCGTCACTGGACGCCTGTCGTCGCGTCGCTTATGAAAACATGCAGGACGCGGCGCTGAACGGCTTGCACTACGTTGAACTGCGTTTTTCGCCAGGTTACATGGCGATGACACACAACCTGCCGGTAGCGGGCGTTGTGGAAGCGGTGATTGCCGGTGTGCGCGACGGCAGCCGTGATTTCAATGTGCAGGCGCGCTTAATCGGCATTATGAGCCGCACCTTCGGCGAGGCCGCATGTTTACAGGAACTCGATGCGCTGCTGGCGCACCGCGACGGCATTACCGCGCTGGATCTGGCCGGTGATGAGCTGGGTTTCCCCGGCAGTCTTTTCCTTTCACATTTTAACCGTGCGCGCGATGCGGGCTGGCAGATTACTGTGCATGCGGGAGAAGCCGCTGGCCCGGAAAGCATCTGGCAGGCGATTCGTGAACTCGGTGCGGTGCGAATCGGACACGGCGTGAAAGCGATTGAAGATGCCGCGCTGATGGATTTTCTCGCCGAGCAACGTATTGGTATCGAATCCTGTCTGACCTCGAATATTCAGACCAGCACCGTGCCGTCCCTCGCCCGCCATCCGCTGAAAACCTTCCTTGAACATGGCATTCTGGCGAGCATCAATACCGACGATCCCGCTGTGCAAGGTGTCGAAATTGGTCATGAATATCAGGTTGCCGCCCCGGCTGCCGGGCTGAGTCGCGAACAGATTCGCCAGGCACAGATTAACGGGCTGGAGATGGCTTTTCTTAGCGCAGCGGAAAAACAAGCGCTGCGCGATAGCGTTGCGAAGGCGTAAGAAGGAAGAAGAAAACCGCTCACGACACGGCGTGAGCGGTAATTTTTCAGGTCAGGCTCAGCGTAGAACGATGTTTTGCAGATTCAATACCCAGCTCAATCAACTCCATTATCTGGATCGCCTGGCTGGCCGGAACCGGGTTTTCCCCCACGCCGTTCAGCGCGTCGCGAATAGCCGCGTAATAAGCCGGGTAATTTCCCGGTAGCGTCAGCCAGTTCTCTTCCTTACGATCTTCGCCGTCAACGCGGGTTAATACGCCGTCACGCATGTCATAACCCCAGTCGGCCTGCGGTAACCGCGCACCACTTTTCAGGCACTCCTCCTGTGGATCCAGGCCATATTTCACGTAACTGCCGCGCGACCCATGCACGATATAGCGGGCCGATTCTGCGGCAGCCAGCATTGTGCCGTGCAATACAACGCGCCGCTGTGGGTAGGCAAGCACCGCGTGAAAATAGTCTGTCGATTGCGCGCCTGGGCGTAACTGCGCCAGATCCACCGTCATCGATACCGGTAAGCCGAAAAGGTTAACCGCCTGATCGAGCAGATGCGGCGCCAAATCATACCAGATGCCACTGCCTGGCCCGCCTTGCTCGCGCCAGCGGTTACGCACCTGTGGGCGGAAACGATCAAAATGCGACTCAAAATAGGCCACTTCGCCCAGCGCACCGTCGGCCAGCAAGGCTTTCAGCGTTAAAAAATCGCTGTCCCAACGGCGGTTATGGAACACCGACAACACACGCCCGAGGCTACGCGCCAGCGCATCCAGCTCACGGGCTTGTGACAGTGTCACGGTGAAAGGTTTATCTACCACCACATGTTTGCCCGCTTCCAGCGCCGCTTTGGCCAGCGGGAAATGGGTATCGTTCGGCGTGGGGATGACAATCAGGTCAATCGACGGATCGTTGAACAGATGCTTCGGCTCGGAGACAACCGGCACGGCTGGCCAATCCGCTTTTACTTTCGATTCGTCGCTGCTGGAAATCGCGGCCAGCTCCATTCCCGCCGTTCCGGCAATCAACGGCGCATGAAATGTTTTACTGGCGTAGCCATAACCTATTAATCCGACACGGATATTATCGCTCATAGAGTGGTCTCTCCTTATTGGAACGTCTATTTCACACCATCTGCCAGGTGGCGACAACCGCTTCAGCAACCCATTAGCGAAACGAATGAATTTACCGCGCTCAGCCCTGGTTTCTGCCTAAAAAATCTGCTTAAATCTGCAACCAGGCGCCGGTTTTTATCGGCAGCCGCAGATAAAAGTAAACATCAGGGAGTAGTAAAAGTATGGCCGGAATTTTCAATCGGATTATTGAATTAATGGGCTGGGTGGTACTCGGCATATCGACCATTCTTTTGGTTTTTGCCAGCCATATTGATAATTATCAGCCCCCTGAACAGAGCGTCGCGGCACAAAAGAAATAATCACCGCCATAAAACGCGCAAAGTGTAACTCAGCGTCATATCGTTATTGCCAGCCATGGCGAAGGGCGTTAATCTTCACAGCCGGGCGCTGTTCTGGTGCCTGGTTTTACCTGAAAAGAAAACTCTTAATTTAGTGGCAGACCATTCCTGTGCTATTTACGCCCGGGTAATATTGTTTATTATTCGTACAAAATTAGCCCGCGTATATTTTCTGCCTCTTTCTTATTATATGGACACCCCTCGACATGACCGTTCAGGACTATTTATTAAAATTCCGCAAAATCAGTTCGCTTGAAAGTCTGGAAAAATTGTTTGATCACCTCAACTACACGCTGACCGACAGCGGTGAAATTATCAACATGTACCGCGCAGCCGATCATCGACGTGCTGAATTGGTTTCTGGCGGCCGCCTGTTTGACATTGGGTGCGTTCCGCGCTCGGTATGGCGCTACGTGCAGTAACGCCGCTGGCATTCGTCGTGTAATGCTTTATACTCCTCGCCCGGCGAAATCATTCAGAGCATTAATGCCTTAACAGAGGAATACGCATGACAACGACTCCCGCAGAAAGAATCGGAGGCTGGTTACTCGGCCCTCTGGCCTGGTTGCTGGTCACGTTATTAAGCACCTCGCTGGCATTATTGCTGTATGCCACCGCCTTGATGTCACCCCAGTCGGTCACGGCGCTGGGCGCACAACCGCTGAAACAGACCATACTGTGGTTCGTCTCGTTCGCCTTCGCTATTGCCATCTGGTATTACACCTTCTGGCTGGTTATCGCCTTTTTTAAACGCCGCCGCAGCGTGCCAAGGCACTATATTATCTGGCTTTTGGTCTGCGTATTGCTCTCCGTGAAAGCCTTTGCGTTCGCTCCCGTCTCCGACGAACTGGCGCTGCGTCAGTTACTCTTTCCGCTGCTTGCAGCCGCGTTGATGGTGCCCTATTTCAAGCGCTCAAGCCGCGTGAAAAGGACCTTTGTTAATCCGTAAAACCTTACAGTTATCCTGTTGTCGCCCGGTGCTGTTTGACCGATAATAGGCGGCTTTTTTTATTTCAGGCCACATAATGACAGACTATCTGCTGCTATTTATCGGAACGGTACTGGTCAACAACTTCGTGCTGGTGAAGTTTCTTGGCTTGTGTCCGTTTATGGGCGTTTCCAAAAAACTGGAAAGCGCAATGGGCATGGGACTGGCGACCACCTTCGTGATGACGATGGCGTCTATCTGTGCCTGGCTCATCGATACATGGGTACTGATCCCGCTGGATTTAGTCTATCTGCGCACGCTGGCGTTTATCCTGATTATCGCCGTGGTGGTGCAGTTCACCGAAATGGTGGTGCGCAAAACCAGCCCGGCGCTTTATCGCCTGCTGGGTATCTTCCTGCCGCTGATCACCACTAACTGCGCAGTGCTCGGCGTGGCCCTGCTCAATATCAATCTTGGGCACAATTTCATGCAATCGGCGTTGTATGGCTTCGCCGCCGCCGTAGGGTTCTCACTGGTGATGGTGTTATTCGCCGCGATTCGCGAACGTCTTGCCGTTGCCGATGTGCCCGCGCCCTTTCGTGGCAATGCGATTGCGTTAATCACTGCGGGCTTAATGTCTCTGGCCTTTATGGGCTTTAGTGGTCTGGTGAAACTGTAATATGAGTGCGATTTCCATAGCCGTTGCCGCACTGAGCGTGCTGGGGCTGCTGTTTGGCGTCATTCTGGGTTATGCCTCCCGCCGTTTTGCGGTGGAGGATGACCCGGTCGTTGAACGCGTTGATGAATTGTTACCGCAAAGCCAGTGCGGACAGTGCGGCTACCCTGGCTGCCGTCCTTACGCTGAGGCGGTTGGTTTGCAGGGTGAAAAAATTAACCGCTGCGCCCCCGGTGGCGAAGCGGTTATGCTGAAAATCGCCGCGCTGCTGAATGTCGATCCGCAACCAATTGATGGCGATGCAGCAGCGCTTGAGCCTGTGCGTATGCTGGCGGTAATCGATGAGAACAATTGCATTGGCTGCACAAAATGCATTCAGGCCTGCCCGGTAGACGCCATTCTTGGCGCAACGCGCGCCATGCATACGGTGATGAGCGATCTGTGCACCGGCTGTAATCTTTGTGTGGATCCGTGCCCGACGCAGTGCATTGAACTGCGTCCTGTGGAAACGACCACCCATAGCTGGAAATGGGATTTGCAGTCCATTCCGGTGCGAAATATTCCTGTGGAACACCATGCTTAAGTTATTTTCCGCTTTCCGAAAAGAGAAACTGTGGGATTTTCACGGCGGCATTCACCCGCCTGAAATGAAAACCCAATCAAACGGCACGCCGCTGCGCCAGTTGCCGCTGGCGAACCGCTTTGTGATCCCCCTCAAGCAGCACCTTGGTGCTGAAGGCGAACTGTGCGTGCGCGTCGGTGACAAGGTATTGCGCGGGCAACCGCTGACGCGGGGTCGTGGCCGTATGTTGCCTGTTCACGCGCCAACTTCCGGCACCGTGGTCGCGATTGCGCCCCACTCCACCGCGCATCCCTCCGCGCTGCCAGAGATGAGCGTCATTATTGAAGCGGATGGTGAAGATCGCTGGATCGAGCGTGACGGCTGGCCGGATTACCGTTCCCACAGTTATGACGCGTTAATTGAGCGTATCCATCAGTTTGGCGTTGCGGGGCTTGGCGGTGCGGGCTTCCCTACCGCAGCAAAACTGCACGGCGGTGGCGATAAAATCGACACGCTGATTATTAACGCGGCGGAATGCGAACCCTATATCACCGCCGATGACCGTTTAATGCAGGATTGCGCGGCGCAGATTATGGAAGGCGTGCGCATTCTGGCGCACATTCTTAAACCGCGTCAGGTGTTGATTGGTATTGAGGATAACAAACCGCAGGCGATCTCGATGATGCGTGCGGTACTGGCGGGCAGCCATGATATTCAGTTGAAAGTCATTCCAACGAAATATCCCTCCGGCGGTGCCAAACAGCTTACGCAGATCCTCACCGGCAAGCAGGTGCCGCATGGCGGGCGTTCGTCGGACATCGGTATTCTGATGCAAAACGTCGGTACCGCGTATGCGGTTAAACGCGCGGTGATCGACGGCGAGCCTTTAACGGAGCGCGTTGTGACGGTGACCGGTGAAGCGGTTACCCGGCCGGGAAATGTCTGGGCGCGCCTGGGAACACCGGTTCGCCATCTGCTGGATTTCGCCGGTTTCTGTCCTTCTTCCGAGCAACTGGTGATTATGGGCGGTCCGCTGATGGGCTTTACGCTGCCGTGGCTGGATGTGCCGGTAGTCAAAATCACCAACTGCCTGTTGGCGCCTTCCGCCAGCGAAATGGGCGAGCCGCAGGAAGAGAAAGGCTGTATTCGCTGTAGCGCCTGCGCCGACGCCTGCCCGGCCGATTTGCTGCCTCAGCAACTCTACTGGTTCAGCAAAGGCCAGCAGCACGACAAAGCGACGGCGCATAACCTTTCTGACTGCATCGAGTGTGGTGCCTGCGCCTGGGTGTGCCCAAGTAATATTCCGCTGGTGCAATATTTCCGCCAGGAGAAGGCGGAGATTTACGCCATCGCCCAGGAAGAAAAACGCAACGCCGAAGCCAAAGCACGCTTTGAAGCGCGTCAGGCACGTCTTGAGCGGGAAAAAATCGCCCGCCAGCAGCGTCATAAACAGGCTGCGGTTCAACCTGCCGCTAAAGATCAACAGGCAATTGATGCCGCGCTGGCGCGCGTACGCGAAAAACAGACGACCGCCGCGCAGCCAGTTGTAATTCAGGCTGGTGCCCAGCCCGATAACAGCGACGTGATTGCGGCGCGCGAAGCACGCAAAGCGCAGGCGCGCGCTCGCCAGGCAGAAAAAGCGCAGCAGCTGGAAAACAGTGCCGCCACCGGCGAAACAGCCGATCCACGCAAAGCCGCCGTTGAAGCGGCGATTGCCCGCGCCAAAGCGCGCAAGCTCGCCCAGAACCATCCTGCCGAATCGGCAGTCAAAGCTGACCAGCCGCAGATTGAGACCGAACAACAGGCTGAATCTGTACCGGTCGATCCACGCAAAGCCGCGGTTGAAGCGGCGATTGCCCGCGCCAAAGCGCGTAAACTCGCGCAGAGCCAGTCTGCTGAATCGGCAGCCAAAGCTGATCAGCCGCAGATTGAGGCCGGACAACAGGCTGAATCTGTACCGGTCGATCCGCGTAAAGCCGCCGTTGAAGCGGCAATTGCCCGCGCCAAAGCGCGCAAACTCGCCCAGAACCAGCCTGCTGAATCGGCAGTCAAAGCTGATCAGCCGCAGATTGAGGCCGAACAACAGGCTGAATCAGCACCGGTCGATCCACGTAAAGCCGCCGTTGAAGCAGCGATTGCCCGCGCCAAAGCGCGTAAACTCACCCAGAGCCAGTCTGCTGAATCGGCAGCCAAAGCTGAGCAACCGCAGATTGAGGCCGAACAACAAGCTGAATCGGCAGCCAATGTTGAGCAACCTCATGCGGAAGCAGAACAATCACCGGCTGAATCTGCACCGGTCGATCCACGCAAAGCCGCGGTTGAAGCGGCAATTGCCCGCGCCAAAGCGCGCAAATTAGAACAACGACAAGCCGCCGCGCAAGCTGATGATGTCTCGTCTTTTGCGCAGGCTGCCAATGACGACCCGCGCAAAGCCGCAGTCGCCGCAGCCATCGCCCGTGTTCAGGCGAAGAAGGCCGCACAGCAAGCCGTTAACGAGGATTAAATGGTTTTCAGAATCGCAAGTTCCCCTTATACCCATAACCAGCGCCAGACCTCACGTATTATGCTGCTGGTGACGCTCGCGACCGTGCCGGGCATTGCTGCGCAACTGTGGTTTTTCGGTTGGGGGACGCTGATACAGATCATTCTCGCGATTATCAGCGCACTGGCTGCCGAAGCGCTGGTACTGAAATTACGCAAGCAGAACGTTGGTGCGATCCTGGCGGATAATTCTGCCCTGCTGACCGGTCTGCTGCTGGCTATCAGTATTCCCTCCTTCGCCCCGTGGTGGATGGTAGTACTTGGCACCGTGTTCGCGGTGATTATCGCCAAACAGCTTTATGGCGGGTTAGGCCACAACCCGTTTAACCCGGCGATGATTGGCTATGTGGTGCTGCTTATCTCCTTCCCGGTGCAGATGACCAGCTGGCTGCCGCCGTATGAAATCGCACGTACCGTGCCCGGCTTCGTGGATGCACTGCAGGTTATTTTCACTGGTCACACTGCCGCTGGCGCAAATATGGAAACGCTGCGCATTGGTATTGATGGCGTCAGCCAGGCGACGCCGCTGGATACCTTTAAAACCTCACTGCATGCCGGACACAGCGTTGAGCAGATCCTGCGCTCCCCTATCTATAGCGGCGTGCTGGCCGGTGCGGGCTGGCAGTGGGTCAACCTCGGTTATCTGGCCGGTGGTCTGTTCCTGCTATGGCAGAAAACCATTCGCTGGCATATCCCGGTAAGCTTCCTGCTGACGCTGGCGATTTGTGCCACCCTCGGCTGGGTTTTCGCCCCGCAATCGCTGGCTACGCCGCAATTGCATCTGCTCTCTGGCGCAACCATGCTGGGCGCGTTTTTCATTCTGACCGATCCGGTTACCGCCTCAACCACCAACAAAGGCCGTCTGATTTTTGGCGCGCTGGCGGGTGTGCTGGTGTGGCTTATCCGCAGTTTTGGCGGCTACCCGGATGGCGTGGCTTTTGCTGTATTACTGGCAAATATTACCGTGCCGTTGATTGATTACTACACGCGCCCGCGCGTGTACGGGCATCGTTAAGGAGCCGCCATGCTAAAGACAATGCGTAAACATGGCGTGACGCTGGCGCTGTTCGCCGCAGGTTCTACCGGGCTGACCGCCGCAATAGACCAAATGACCAAAACAACCATTGCCGACCAGGCCACGCTGCAACAAAAAGCGCTGTTTGATCAGGTGATCCCAGGCGACAGTTATACTAACTCGCTGCAACAGAGCTGTTTTCTGGTCAGCGATCCGGCGCTTGGCAAAGGGCAACACCATGTGTGGATCGCCAAAAAAGATGACAAGCCGGTGGCTGCTGTCCTTGAAGCGACCGCGCCGGACGGCTACTCAGGCGCAATCCAGCTACTTGTTGGCGCAGACTTCAGCGGCACCGTTCTGGGTGTGCGCGTGACAGAGCACCATGAAACGCCGGGTCTCGGCGATAAGATTGAGCTGCGTATTTCCGACTGGATCACCCACTTCAGCGGGAAGCGGATTGACGGCGCGACCGATAGCCACTTTGCGGTGAAAAAAGATGGCGGCGATTTTGATCAGTTTACCGGTGCGACCATCACGCCGCGCGCGGTCGTTAACGCGGTAAAACGCACCGGCCTGTACGCGATGACGCTGCCGGAACAGCTTTCCCGTTTACCGGGTTGTGGAGAGTAAGCGATGAGCGAAGTCAAAGAGGTTATTGTTCAGGGGCTGTGGAAAAACAACTCTGCGCTGGTACAGCTGCTGGGCATGTGTCCGTTGCTGGCGGTAACATCCACCGCCACCAACGCGCTGGGGCTCGGGCTGGCGACCACGCTGGTTTTAACCCTGACCAACCTGTTTATTTCCACCCTGCGTCGCTGGACGCCGGATGAGATCCGCATCCCGATTTACGTCATGATCATCGCCTCGGTGGTTAGTGCAGTACAAATGCTGATCAACGCCTATGCGTTCGGGCTTTACCAGTCACTGGGGATTTTTATTCCGCTGATCGTCACCAACTGTATTGTGGTTGGTCGTGCTGAAGCGTTTGCGGCGAAAAAAGGCCCGGCCCTTTCTGCACTCGACGGCTTCTCTATCGGTATGGGGGCGACCGGTGCCATGTTCGTGCTGGGTTCCCTGCGTGAGATCCTCGGTAACGGTACGCTGTTTGACGGCGCAGATAGCCTGTTAGGCGGCTGGGCGAAAGCGCTGCGCATAGAAGTATTCCACACCGATTCCCCGTTTCTGCTGGCGATGTTACCGCCGGGCGCGTTTATTGGCCTCGGCATGATGCTGGCGGTGAAATACCTTATCGATCAGAAGATGAAAAAACGTCGTGAAGCGGCGGCGACAGCGGCAAACGACAGCACGCAGGCCGCGCCCGGGAAGGCATAATGAATAAAGCAAAACGACTGGAAATTTTAACCCGCTTACGGGAAAACAATCCGCACCCGACCACCGAGCTGAATTTCACTTCTCCGTTTGAGCTGCTGATTGCCGTGCTGCTCTCTGCACAGGCCACTGATGTCAGCGTCAACAAAGCCACCGCCCTGCTCTACCCGGTAGCAAACACGCCCAAAGCGATGCTGGAACTGGGCGTTGAAGGGGTGAAACAGTACATCAAAACCATCGGCTTGTTTAACAGCAAAGCGGAGAATGTCATCAAGACCTGCCGTATTTTGCTGGAGCAGCACAATGGCGAAGTGCCGGAAGACAGAGCCGCGCTGGAAGCGCTGCCGGGCGTCGGGCGTAAAACCGCCAATGTGGTGCTCAACACCGCGTTTGGCTGGCCGACCATCGCTGTGGACACGCATATTTTTCGCGTTTCTAACCGCACGCGGTTCGCGCCGGGTAAAAACGTCGAGGAAGTTGAAGAGAAGTTGCTGAAAGTGGTGCCCGCGGAATTTAAAGTCGATTGCCACCACTGGTTGATCCTGCACGGGCGATACACCTGCATCGCCCGTAAGCCGCGCTGCGGCTCCTGTATTATTGAAGATCTGTGCGAGTACGACAGTAAGGTCGATATTTAACGCCCGTTAAAACGGGCGGAAAACGGCCAGCAGAATAATCACCGCAACGGCAATAATGGTGATGGCGGTGGCGTTGCGAATTGCGCCCATGCCTTTTACCGCTTCACCTGTTGCTATGCGGCGCAGCGTGGCAGAGAGAAAACCATGCAGGCCGGAAAGCAGCAACACCACGCACACTTTTACTATCAACCACAGATGCGGCATTTGACCGTGCGCAATCACCATTACCGCACCCGCGATCCACAGCAGTAACATTGCAGGCGTGGTGATTTTACGGCTCCAGCGTCGTACATCGCCCGCCAACGCGACACGCGCGGTGTTATCCGCTTGTGTGGCGCACCAGCCGGCAACGACAGCCATAACCAGCATTCCGCCTATCCAGACGATGGCCGCCGCGATATGTAACGCATTGAGCCATGGATGAAAGTTCATAATTCGACTCCAGTGTAATAAAGACTGCGGCAAGTCTGACAGACTCATTGACGGCTGTCATGAGTTAAAACCATTAAGACCTCAGGTGATCTCCCTTCCCCGTGGCTAGTTATACTTACAGTACCAGGTATGGTTCTCTACCCCGGTTCGTACCAGATGCGATGGTTAGATGAGTTATTCATCGTATCAAGCCAACCAGCATGTTTTTTCAACCCTGATATTCCATCTGCCGCAACCAGGCTTAAGCGCTGGTTGAGTGGCCACAGGAGGCGCTTGTGGAAACAATTTTGTTTACAAAAACTCCGACCATCACGGTAATCGATAACCGTAGTCTGGCGGTCCGTGAGCTGGCATATCACCGCCATCCCGACTCCCCCGATATCACCGATGAACGCATTATCCGCCATCAGTTCAATGCGCGCGGTTTTCCCGCGCAGAGTGCCGACCCGCGTCTTGCGGCGGCCGGGCTGGTGAATTTTGGCTTTATCAGTGACCTCGGTGGTACGCCGCTGCGCACGCAAAGTGCCGATGCCGGAACGACCGTGGTGCTGAACGACGCCGCCGGGCGGATTTTTTTGCAGGTCAGCAATATTGGCGCGGGTAATGACCGCAGCGCGGCCGTCACCCGCACCTTTCAGTATGAAGATGCTGGTCTGCCGGGACGCCCGCTGAGCGTGACCGAGCTGGGAAAAATCAGCGAGCGCTTTGTCTGGGCCGGTAATTCGGCTGATGAACAGAGCCACAACCTCGCCGGTCAACTGGTCAGCCACTATGACCCGGCAGGCCTGCTGTCGACCAGCAGCATTTCCCTGAGCGGCGTGCCGCTTTCTGTCACCCGCCAGTTGCTGCCGGATGATGCAGAAGCTGACTGGCAGGGCGCGGATGCGTCTGCATGGAATGATTTGCTTTCGGGTGAGTCGTACACCACGCAAAGTACGGTGGATGCCACCGGCACGGTGCTGACCACTCTTGATGCGAAAGGCAACCAGCAGCGCGTGGCGTTTGATGTGGCGGGGCTGCTGAAGGGAAGCTGGCTGACGGTCAGCGGGGGGGCAGAGCAGGTCATCGTGAAATCCCTGACTTACTCTGCCGCCGGGCAGAAGCTGCGCGAGGAGCACGGCAACGGCGTGGTGACCACGTATTCCTATGAAGCCGAAACCCAGCGTCTGGTGGGCATTAAAACGGAACGCACGACAGCCGCGAAAGTGCTGCAGGATTTGCGCTACGGGTACGACCCGGTGGGCAATGTGCTGGTGATAACCAACGATGCCGAGGAGACGCGCTTCTGGCGCAATCAGGAAGTCGTTCCCGAAAACCGCTACACCTACGACAGCCTGTACCAGCTTATCAGCGCGACCGGGCGCGAAATGGCGAACGCGGTACAGCAGGGCAGTAACCTACCTGATTACATCTCCTTCGATAACGCCACTTACACGAACTATTCCCGCATCTACACCTACGATAACGCCGGTAATCTGACGAAAATTCAGCACAGCGCGCCCGCATCCGGCAATAACTACACGACATCAATGACAGTCAGCGACCGCAGCAACCGCGCGGTGCTCAGCACGTTTACGGAAAACCCGGCCGATGTCGACGCGCTGTTTACCGCCGGCGGTCAGCAGAAACAGTTGCTGCCCGGTCAGTCGCTGGTATGGACGCCGCGTCAGGAATTACAGCAGGTCACCCCGATTACCCGTAATGGCGGACCCGACGACAGCGAAAGTTACCGTTACGACGCAACCAGCCAGCGCATCGTCAAAACCACCTCACAGCTGACCGGCAACACCACGCAGACAAAACGGGTGATTTACCTGCCGGGTCTGGAGCTGCGCAGCAGCAGCGCGGAAACCCTGCAGGTGATAACCGTTGGCGAGGCCGGACGCGCCCAGGTGCGGGTTTTACACTGGGAAAGCGGGCAGCCTGAAGGCATCAGTAATGACCCGATTCGTTACAGCTATGACAATCTCACCGGCAGCAGCAGCCTCGAAGTGGACAGCAGCGGTGAGTTAATCAGCCGGGAGGAGTATTACCCCTATGGCGGCACGGCACTGTTTGCCGTGCGCAGCCAGCTGGAGGCGGATTACAAAGCCATTCGTTATTCCGGCAAGGAACTGGACGCAACCGGGCTGTATTACTACGGCTACCGCTATTATCAGCCATGGGCTGGACGGTGGCTGAGTGCCGACCCGGCGGGTGGTATTGACGGGCTAAATCTATTTCGCATGGTCCACAATAATGCTGTGACATTGCATGATCCCGACGGGCTCGCTCCTCAGGTCGGCTTTTTGAAGGGCAAAAGATTGATGGAAACCGTTGATTATATTGCCGGAAAACAATTTGGTACGCTGGAAGAAGTTCTCGCTCATCTCAAATTTATGCGACTCAAAATTTATGATGAGGAACGCATCTATACCCACTTCAAACATTCGCGACAATATACTGGCGCTCCCGCGTCTACAAAGACCTTCAGTTATCCCGACTTATCGCCTAAAGATCAAGAGGCGCTGGACTACATTGCAAACCGGGAAAATTTCTCTCATCTGTTTGTCGAATATAGTGGTGACGAAGGCTTCAGCATTGAATCGAAAAGTTTAAAAACAGAGAATATTTTCACGAATAAGTTTCTAAAAGACACGTGGGTATTCGCGCACAACTTTAGAGTGGAGCCGGAACCCTATTTCGCGACACATATTGCGCAGTACCAATACAAAGTTGCGGCTGAGAACAGTGGTTTTTTAGGGGAGATGCCAAAGAAAATCATTAGAAAGAGCGTGATAAATGAGCAAACACTAAACGTAACAAAAGGATTAGCAGGAGAAGCGCTCTTTGAGGCTTTTTTTCAGCGAACGCCAAATGGCAAATCCACCGCCCGCATACTGGAGGCATTCAACCTCATAGCAACCGGAGTGAGTCGTGAAGATCCGCAAGATGATGATGAAGGCCCCTCATTTATTATTAATGTCGTCCATAATGCTCACGTGCAGCAGCAGGCCAGTGTAGTTCATCAGGCTGAGGTGGTTCGCAAAAAAGGGATTACGCGCTTGCTACCGCGATTTTTGCGTAAAACAACGGCTGAGAAGACAATAAGCCTATAAGGTGCGAAAAAAACGGGCCAATCAGGTATAGATAACGTCCTTAGCCAGGCCTGAGTAAACCAGCGCAACGGGTCGATGCCCTCTCAACCTGAGCATCGGCCCTTTTAACGTATTTTCAACCCCCGCTTTAGTTATCACTTTTGAGAGTATCAACACGGCATACCTTGCAAGAACTCGCTGATTTTATGTCATAACTTTATGTGATAACGCTCACGTCTCTGTAAATTACTTGAAACGTCGAATGATTGCGCACAAATCGTGACATTGAGCAAATAATCGTCCACTTATGCGTATTTAATAAGGTTATTCCTTTTTTTAGAAGAAAAAAATCCAACTAGCGGTAATTTCGATGAGTATTGCTAACACAATGTTAAAAAAGAGATTAGCAATGTACAGTAAATGGTTGCAGTGCAAACTTTAATCACGTTTAACAAGAGATATGACCGGATTGATCGCGCAAACCAGCCCAATACACTACCATTTCGCCAAAATAGCAGAACATATGCCTTAATGCGCAATCAGACCCGCAGACTGTAGTAGAAAAATCCACTTTTATTTCAATGATGAAATTTAACTCTGAATAACAAATAAAAACACCGAGCATTGTAATGCCATGGATCTATGTAACAGAATATGTCAAAAGACTTGCCTGAACGCGCTGGATAGTGAACATTAACCGCCGTTTTCCCCTCCCAATATAACTATAAGCGTGATGAACTCTGGTCATTACGCGCTGAACACCCCCGTTAATATGGGATGTAAAAAAAGAGGTATATGTGTCAACTGCAAACAAACCAACGGAAAGCGTCAGCCTGAACGCTTTTAAACAACCGAAAGCGTTTTATCTGATCTTCTCAATCGAGTTATGGGAACGTTTTGGTTACTACGGCCTGCAAGGGATTATGGCTGTTTACCTGGTGAAACAACTGGGTATGTCAGAAGCGGATTCTATTACGCTGTTCTCCTCCTTTAGTGCACTGGTTTATGGTCTGGTTGCCATCGGTGGCTGGCTGGGTGACAAAGTGCTGGGTACCAAACGCGTAATTATGCTGGGCGCGATCGTGCTGGCCGTCGGTTATGCGCTGGTGGCGTGGTCCGGTCATGATGCGAGCATTGTATATATGGGCATGGCGGCCATCGCCGTGGGTAATGGTCTGTTTAAAGCCAATCCGTCCTCCCTGCTCTCCACCTGCTATGCGAAAGACGATCCGCGTCTGGATGGTGCATTTACCATGTACTACATGTCCGTTAACGTCGGTTCATTCTTCTCCATGCTGGCAACGCCGTGGCTGGCCGCGAAATTTGGCTGGAGCACCGCGTTTGGACTGAGCGTGGTGGGTCTGCTGATTACCATCGTTAACTTCGCCTTCTGCAAACGTTGGGTGAAAAACCACGGTTCTAAACCCGATTTCGAACCGCTGCGTGTTAGCTATCTGCTGGCAACCATTGTCGGCATCGCGGCGCTGATCGCTGTCGCCACCTGGCTGCTGCACAACCAGGGCATTGCGCGTATGGTGCTGGGTGTTGTGGCGTTGGGTATTATCTGCATCTTCGCCAAAGAGACGTTCGCGCTGAAAGGTGCCGCTCGTCGTAAAATGATCGTCGC
The DNA here is from genome assembly GCF_015167415.1 of Kosakonia pseudosacchari. NCBI lineage: Bacteria > Pseudomonadati > Pseudomonadota > Gammaproteobacteria > Enterobacterales > Enterobacteriaceae > Kosakonia > Kosakonia pseudosacchari. Next base: position 2,176,192 of record NZ_CP063425.1, on the reverse strand, counting down.
CTTCATTCTGATGGTACAAGCGATTGTTTTCTTCGTGCTCTACAGCCAGATGCCGACATCGCTGAACTTCTTTGCTATTCGTAACGTTGAGCACACGCTGTTCGGTATCGCTTTTGAACCTGAGCAGTATCAGGCGCTGAACCCGTTCTGGATCATCATTGGTAGCCCGATTCTGGCCGCTATCTATAACAAAATGGGCGATACGCTGCCGATGCCGCATAAATTCGCCATCGGTATGGTGCTGTGCTCCGGCGCGTTCCTGGTGCTGCCGCTGGGCACGAAATTCGCCTCTGACGCGGGTATCGTTTCCGTAAGCTGGCTGATCGCAAGCTATGGCCTGCAAAGTATCGGTGAACTGATGATCTCCGGTCTCGGTCTGGCGATGGTTGCGCAACTGGTGCCGCAGCGTCTGATGGGCTTCATTATGGGAAGCTGGTTCCTGACCACGGCTGGCGCGAACATTATCGCCGGCTATGTGGCAAATCAGATGGCGATCCCGGAAAACGTGACCGATCCGCTGATGTCACTGAATATCTACGGCACCGTGTTCCTGCAAATTGGTATCGCGACTGCCGTTATCGCTTTGCTGATGATCGTCACCGCACCGAAGCTGAACCGTATGACGCAGAGCGAAGATAACCCTCGCGATACGTCGGAAACCGCTACGGCATAATCGCCGCGGGGAACTCAAATTATTCAGCCGCTAACGTAAGTTAGCGGCTTTTTTTTTATTCCGCTGCGTAATAACCTATGCCGGAAATCAGCCATAAGGAAAAGAAAATGAAATTGTTTTACAAGCCGGGCGCCTGCTCTCTCGCATCACATATTGCTCTGCGTGAGACCGGAAAAGATGTGGATCTGGTCAGCGTTGATTTGATGAAAAAACGCCTGGAAAACGGCGATGACTTTTTCGCCATCAACCCGAAAGGACAAATCCCGGCGCTGCTGCTGAATGACAATACCCTGATTACCGAAGGCGTGGCGATTATGCAATACGTTGCTGACAGCGCGCCTGAGAGCCAGTTACTGGCACCTGTTGGCACCTTGCCGCGTTACAAAACGCTGGAGTGGCTGAACTTTATCGCAACCGAGCTGCATAAAGGCTTCACCCCGCTGTTTCGCCCGGACACACCGGAAGAGTACAAACCCACCGTACGCGCCTTGCTTGAGAAAAAATTGCACTACGTGAATGAATCTCTGAGCAATAACGCGTGGATCAGCGGCGCGAACTTTACCATTGCCGACGGTTATCTGTTCACGGTTCTGCGCTGGGCACGCGCGGTGAAATTAAATATGGAAGGTCTGGCGAATATTGACGCGTATATGGCGCGTGTTGCCGCTCGTCCTGCGGTCGCGGCTGCAATGGCGGCAGAAGGTATTCAGTAAAATGCGATTGCCCGCGAACGCACGGTTTAGCGGGCATCAATAAAGGCGGGGAGCCCCGCCTTTTTTACAATAATGTCGCGCTAAAAAGATGCTCTGGTTGCGCAATTCTGTCCTGTGCCGCGACCACCTGCAGTTCATACTCCTGCAAATTTTTAGTCGCCAGCATAATTTCGTACACCGCCGCCGTGACGTGCTCCAGCGCTTCACGCGCGTTCGCACCCTGTAGCAATTTCACCAGTAACAACCCGCTGGTTACATCGCCCACACCGACAGGCTGGCGTGCGCCAAAATCCACCAGCGGACGGCTAATGTGCCAGGCTTCACTGGTCGTCACCAGCAACATTTCAAAGCGATCGGCGCTCAAACCCGCGCGTGCCAGGTGTTTCACCAGCACAATCTGCGGCCCCTGCGCAATCAGTTCGCGCGCCGCAGTCACGGCTTCTTCCACAGTGTGGACCGCATGACCGCAAAGGATCTCCAGCTCAATCAGATTTGGCGCAATGATATCGCTGGCAGGCAAGGCGTGACGAACATGAAACTCAGCAACCCCTGGCGCAACGATGCAGCCTTTCTCCGGATGCCCCATTACCGGGTCGCAGAAAAATTTCGCCCGCGGGTTGGCCGCTTTCACCTGACCAACGATACCCAGAATATGCTCTCCCTGCTCTGCCGATCCCAGATAGCCGCTCAGCACCGCGTCACAGCGTTTCAGTTGGTCAATCGCCGCGATGCCCTGCACAATTTCGGTCAGATGAGCTGGCGGCATAACACTGCCGGTCCATTTGCCGTACTGGGTATGGTTAGAAAACTGCACCGTGTTCAGCGGCCAGACGTTAGCCCCCAGGCGGCGCATCGGGAACTCGGCGGCACTGTTCCCCGCATGACCAAAGACCACATGCGACTGAATGGCGAGGATATTCTTCATTGTTGGTAGCCTTGCAAGAATGGAGCAATAAAGAGAAGGGAGTGATTTCTCACTCCCTTCGGCAGGTCTGTTTTTATTTCCAGCAGATCAGGCAGTAGTTTTTCTTACCGCGGCGCAACAGCGTGTAGCGACCAAACAGGCGGTCACCGTCAGTGAAGAAATACTCCGGATCGGATTGTTTTTCGCCGTTGATGGTCACAGCGTTAGACGCGATGGTTTTACGCGCCTGGCCGCGGGAAGGCTGCAGTTCAGAATCAACCAGCGCCTGCATCAGATCGGCGCCTTTTTCCATCTCAACCATTGGTACACCATCCTGCGCCAGCTGTTCGAAATCGGCTTCGCTCAGGTCACTCAGCGTACCGTTGAACAGACTTTCGGTGATGCGTTTCGCGGCGGTTAAGCCCTCTTCACCGTGTACCAGACGTGTTACCTGCTCAGCCAGCACATATTGCGCACGCGGCGCTTTACCGCTGTTTTTGTCTTCTTCTTCCAGCGCGTTAATTTCCGCGATATCCATAAAGGTGAAGAACTTCAGGAAGCGATAAACGTCCGCATCGGCGGTGTTGATCCAGAACTGATAGAACTTATACGGGCTGGTTTTCTTCGGATCCAGCCACACCGCGCCACCTTCGGTTTTACCAAATTTGGTGCCATCCGCTTTGGTGATCAGCGGAACGGTCAAACCAAAGACCTGGTTCTGGTGCAAACGGCGCGTCAGATCGATACCCGACGTGATGTTGCCCCACTGGTCGGAACCACCAATTTGCAGCACGACATCATGCAGTTCGTTCAGGCAGGCAAAGTCGTAACCTTGCAGCAGGTTGTAGGAAAACTCGGTGAACGAGATACCGACATCATCGCGGTTCAGACGCTGCTTGACCGCTTCTTTGTTAATCATCTGGTTAACAGAGAAGTGTTTGCCGATGTCGCGCAGGAAGGTCAGCACGTTCATGCTGCCAAACCAGTCGTAATTATTTGCAGCGATAGCAGAGTTGTCGCCACAGTCGAAATCGAGGAACGGTGCGACCTGTTTACGGATTTTATCCACCCACTCCTGCACGGTGTCTTCGGTGTTCAGTTTACGCTCAGTGGCTTTAAAGCTCGGATCGCCAATCAGACCGGTCGCGCCACCCACCAGCGCCACTGGCTTGTGGCCAGCCTGCTGGAAGCGTTTCAGGCATAACAATGGAACCAGATGCCCCAAATGCAAGCTGTCAGCGGTGGGATCGAAGCCGCAATAGAGCGCGATCGGGCCCTGCGCCAGTCGCTCTGCTAACGCTTCCTCATCTGTCACCTGAGCCACGAGGCCCCGCTCTTGCAATTGTTTAATCAAGTTACTGCTTGCCATCAAAATCTCCATGTATAAAACGGACTGCACCTTTGCCGGTACACGACTTTTCGCCAGATGCGAAAGGATACTTCATGGGGGGCAGATAGAATAAAGCGCCGGAACACGGAGTGCCAGCGCTTATAGCAACATTTTTCAGGGATTATGGCGCGAGGCGATCAATTTTCCACGCAGCGTTCTCGCGCTGGTATAAAAAACGGTCATGCAGGCGATTGGCACCGCCTTGCCAGAACTCCATTTGTTCGATACTGACACGAAAACCGCCCCAGAAGCTGGGTAAGGGGATTTCGCCCTGCTGGAATTTTTGCTTCAGTTCAAGGAACTTGCTTTCCAGAACACCGCGCGCGGAGATGCGGCTCGATTGTTTTGACACCCAGGCGCCGATTTGGCTGTCTCGCGGGCGGCTGTGGAAATACTTCACCACTTCCAGCGTTGAAAGCCGTTCAGCTTTACCAGTGACCATCACTTGCCGTTCCAGCATATGCCATGGGAACAGCAGGCTGACAGCAGGGTTGTTTTCAATGTGATGCGCCTTACGGCTGCCAAGGTTGGTATAAAAAACCAGCCCTTTTTCATCGTAATGTTTAAGCAACACGATGCGCTGATAGGGCTGACCATTCTCATCGACCGTCGCCACGACCATTGCAGTCGGGTCAACGAGTTGGGCTTCACAGGCCTGCCCCAGCCAGCGTTCAAATAATGCCAACGGCTCGGCGGGAAGGTCGCCGCGACGCAGACCACCTTTGGTGTATTCACGGCGCAGATGCGCGATTTGCTGCAATTGATCGTTATCAGACATGGCGTTAGCGAAAGTAATCATCAGGTGGGGCTATTATGCGCCCCCCTGTAAAAATCTCAACGCCGCGGAATAAGCTGGCAATTATTCAGTACGATGCGATCGCGCTTGTAGACGGTCGCGCTCTCACCCTTCGACCAGAAAACATAGACACCGTCCGTGTAGCGTGCGCCAGAGGCTGAAAGCCCTTGCTGTAAGGTCAGCAATTTATCATCCCAGACAAAACTCGCCTGCTGACGGGTGTTGTTTATTTTCACGGTGAGCGGTTTTTCGTCGCACTGGTAAACCAGCGTATCGGTATGCATGCGTTCTACAAACTGATTGTAATAGCTGCATCCGGCAAGCAGTGCGGGCAGACAGGCAATGAGTATTTTTTTCATAAAGTAGTCCCGGGACAGTCCTGGTCACGGAGGGCGAAACGCCCTCCCTAAGCCCGGTCAGTCTAGCCCGGTGCAACTAAAGTGAAATGCGGTTAACTCTGATTCTGCCGCGGATTAGCAGGGTAAATCGCGCCGAGCACCGAGGCCGCGGACGCACCAGTAACGGATGGCAGATTTCCAGGCAATCCGGCCAGGGTACGCCATGCCAGCCAGGCAAACGCCAGCGCTTCCATATCGTCGCCGCTGATACCGGCTTCATCCGTGGTGGCGACTTCTGTACCTGGCAGAAGCCCTGCAAGACGAGCCATGACCAACGGATTGCGACACCCACCGCCGCAGACTAGCAGGCGTTCGCAACCGCCACTGAGCAGCACCTGCTCGGATATTGTCACCGCCGTCAATTCAGCCAGCGTCGCCTGCACATCGCAGGCGCTTAAGCCCGGGAAGTGCGCGAGGTGGCGTTCCAGCCAGCTGTAATTAAAGTATTCTCGACCGGTACTTTTCGGCGCAGGCGTGGCAAAGTAGCCATCGCTTAGCATGTTTTGCAGTAGCGGCAGCACCACTTTGCCTTCGCTCGCCCATTGCGCATCTTTATCGTAAGGTTTGCCTTTTTGCCGCCAAATCCACGCGTCCATAAGCATATTGCCCGGCCCGGTGTCATAACCTCTGACCGGCTGGCCGGGGATGAGAAGTGATAAATTGGCGATGCCACCAATGTTAAGCACCATGCGCCGTTCTACCGGATGCGCCAGCAGTGCATGGTGAAAGGCCGGTACCAGCGGCGCGCCCTGCCCGCCAAGCGCGATATCACGGCGGCGAAAGTCACCGACCACCGTCACACCCGTACGCGCCGCGATGTGGTTATTATCACCAATCTGTAGCGTATGCGGCGCAATGCCTGTCGGCTCATGCCAGACGGTTTGCCCGTGACAACCAATCGCAACGATATCCTCCGGGTGGAGTTGCTCCCGGTCCATCAACGCCAGTACCGCGTCGGCGAACAACTTGCCCAGTTGAGTATCCAGCCGCCCCAGTTGTGAGAGGGTGAGTTGCTGCCCCTGACAAATGCCAAGAATCGCCTCTTTTAACGGCAGCGGAATAGGAAACGTCAGGCTCGCTTGCTGCGCGACCATGGTTTCATCGATTGCCGCCAGCACCACATCAACCCCATCCAGACTTGTTCCAGACATCACCCCAATGTAGCGACCCGATTTCATACGCCTTCCTTTAATGCATGACCGAAGGCCACCACTCCACCATAAAGCAGGGGTTAACGCCATCGGCTGCAAACACTTTTTAACAATCGGCTGGATTTTCGTTAAGTGAAATTGCGCCGGGCTGCGCTTATAATCGCTTCGTTTAAATCTGGTTAAGCTCGCGTTGATTATTATTTTCGCCGGGATTTGGCAGAAGATATGACCTGGTATTGCTAAAATGCCATATAATTTAACCATGTCGGATGCCCGCAAGGGCGTTTCATGGTGAACAGGAGATTCATAAATGATGTTACGTGCACTGGCAGTTTCGCTGATTGGTTTTACTTTGGCTGGCTGCGTGAATAACGACACGCTTTCCGGTGATGTCTACTCTGCATCCGAAGCTAAACAGGTGCAGAATGTCACTTACGGCACCATTGTTAACGTCCGTCCGGTACAGATTCAGGGCGGTGATGATAACAATGTCATCGGCGCGCTTGGCGGTGCAGTGCTGGGTGGTTTCCTTGGCAATACTGTTGGTGGCGGCACAGGACGTTCTCTGGCCACAGCAGCAGGCGCGGTAGCCGGCGGCGTCGCAGGACAATCCGTCCAGGGTTCACTGAATAAAACGCAGGGTGTTGAGCTGGAAATTCGTAAAGATGATGGCAACACCATTATGGTCGTACAGAAACAGGGCAGCACCCGTTTCTCCGCTGGCCAGCGCGTCGTGATGGCAAGCAACGGTCGTCAGATTACCGTTTCCCCGCGTTAATTCCCGTCTCAGGTGGTCACGCCAGTGGCCGCCCTTTCATATTGCCGATACAGAAGTTGACGTAAAAAAGCCTTGCGGATGCAAGGCTTTGCTGGTCAGTCTCGCGACTGAAGCTCACTGATGTTTTGTTCCAGCCGGGCAATCATTTTAATTAACAGATCGAGTTCTTCCGCAGAGATCCCGGAAAGTATTTCCCCCCGGGTTTTACGAATAACCGTCTCCATCTCTTCAATGATTGGGTCCGCTTTTTCTGTCAATTTGATCCGCTTTGCCCGGCGATCGTTGGCGCAGGTCTGGCGAGAAATAAGGCCTTTCTCTTCCAGTTGATCCAGCGTACGCACCAGCGAAGGCTGCTCAATGCCAATCGCTTTTGCCAGTTGAATTTGCGACTGATCGGGCGGCAGCTGATGAATATTATGCAGCGTTACCCAGTGAGTCTGCGTTAATTCCAGAGGTTTCAGGCGATGGTCAATCAAAGCGCGCCAGACGCGCACTAAGCGTGCCAGATCAGAACCTAATGGCGATTCCAATTTCATCTCCTTATAATTAGCTTGCTAAGTTATTATACTCATTTTAGAATAGTTTGCAGTATTTATATTGGTAAAACAAATGTATTGCGGTTCTCGCCGGGGCTTACGCTGAGATTCCACCTGCCTTAGCAACACGCAGTGGTTGGTACTTATCTAATGATAAGCACCAATCTGGCGATCCGTTAGGTTGTACAGGACGCAAAATGTGAAGTTGAACTCAAGTTTCCCGAACTTACCTCTGCAAGACCTGATTTTTGGCGCATCGGTCTATTTCCCTCCCGTATTTAAAGTGGTCATGCTGGGCTTTCTGTTCTGGCTTATTGCTCACCGCCTGTTACGCGGGTGGATTTATGCCGGTGATATCTGGCATCCCATCCTGATGGATCTCTCTTTGTTTGTTATTGCGCTGAGCCTCGCCCTCGGCTTGCTAATTGTGTGGTAATTATGCGCCTGAAATCCCTGAAATATTTCTCCACGCTCCTGATGCTGGCCGTGGCGATTGTCGCGGCCTGGTGGATGTGGAACTTTTATATGCAGTCCCCCTGGACGCGTGACGGAAAAATCCGCGCTGAACAAGTCAGTATTACGCCGCAGGTCTCAGGCAGCATCACCGAACTGAAAGTGAAAGATAACCAGTTGGTTAAAGCAGGCGACTTGCTATTTCGTATCGACGATACGCCTTACCACATTGCCGTACTGAACGCCGAGGCCCAGTTGGCGCGCACGCAGACCGATCTGGCGAAAGCGAATAATGAAGCCAATCGCCGTCGCCACCTCTCACAAAACTACATCTCCGCTGAAGATCTCGATACTGCCAATATTAGTGTGAAAGCCGCTCAGGCAAGTGTTGCGGCAGCGCAGGCGCAACTTGCGCAGGCACAATGGCAATTGGCGCAAACGCAGATTAAGGCGCCGGTGGACGGTTGGGTCACCAATCTCTCCGCCCGTATCGGGAATTACGCCACCGCCGGGCAACCGGTTTTCGCGCTGGTAGACAGCCATTCGTTTTATGTGATGGGTTACTTCGAAGAGACCAAATTGCGTCATATCCATGAAGGGGCGACAGCGAAAATCGTGCTTTATAGTGGAGATATCACGTTACAGGGTCACGTTTCCAGCATTGGCCGCGCGATTTATGATCAAAGCGTTGAGACTGACAGCGGCCTGGTTGCCGATATCAAACCGAACGTGCCGTGGGTACGACTGGCGCAGCGTGTGCCGGTGCGTATTCAGTTTGATAACCTGCCCGCCGGGCTGACGCTGGTTTCTGGCACCACGTGCACCGTGGCGATTGGTAGCCAGTAATGAAATCGCCGGTCTGGCTCTGGCAAAATCTGCCCTGGGTGAAAGCCACTACCGGGCAGTGGCGCTATGCGCTGCGCAACGGCATCGCGATGTGTCTGGCGCTTACGGTGGCTTATTATCTCGACCTCAATGAACCTTACTGGGCCATGACATCCGCAGCCGTTGTCAGCTTCCCCACCGTCGGCGGCGTGATCAGTAAAAGCCTTGGACGTATCGCCGGCAGCCTGCTTGGAGCCAGCGCGGCGCTGATCATTGCCGGGCAGACGCTCAACGACCCATGGCTATTTTTGTTCGCCATGGCCGCCTGGATTGGCTTTTGTACCTGGGCTTGCGCGCAGTTCACCAATAATGTCGCCTATGCCTTTCAACTGGCGGGTTATACCGCCGCGATTATCGCTTTCGCAATGGTCGACGTGACTGATATTACTGAGCTGTGGGACATTGCTCAGGCGCGCGTGTGCGAAGTGATTCTGGGAATTTTGTGCGGCGGCATGATGATGATGATCCTGCCCGGCAACGCGGACGGTACAACCCTGCTGTCAGCATTGAAAAAAATGCATGCACGTTTGCTGGAACATGCAAGCCTGCTGTGGCAGCCAGAAACCACCGATGCTATCCGCACCGCCCATGAGAGCGTTATCGGCCAGATCCTCACCACCAATTTACTGCGGATTCAGGCGTTCTGGAGCCATTACCGCTTTCGGCGACAAAACAGTTTGCTTACCTGGTTACTGCACCAACAGTTGCGCATGACCAGTGTGATCTCCAGCCTGCGCAGAATGCTGCTGAACTGGCCCGACGCGCCGGAAAATTTGCGCCCGGTTCTCGAGCAACTGCTCGCCGAGCTTGCTCACCCACGCACGGATGCCCTCACCGTCGCACGTCTTATCGCCCCACTCGCACCTGGGATAAGCGACGATTACCGGCACCACGCATTCTGGCAGCGCTTGCGCTACTTTTGCCGTCTATACCTCACCAGTAGCCGCTGGCTGGCACGTGTGGAGAATGCTTCGCCGGTCAGCAGTTACACACCACCGCGAAGCCCCGGTTTGATGCGTGATACAGATAATGCCGAAGCGCTGTGGAGCGGCATTCGCACTTTTTGTGCGCTGAGTCTGGTCGGCGCATGGAGCATCAATACGCAGTGGGAATCGGGCTCAGCGGCACTGACGCTGGCGGCGATCAGCTGTGTGCTCTACTCCGTCTCGCCCGCGCCGTTTAACTCCCTGGCGCTGTTACTGCGCACCTTGATCTTGCTGTCGCTGTTCAGCTTTATGGTGAAATTCGGCCTGATGGTGCAAATCAGCGAGCTGGCGGTGTTTCTGCTGTTTCTTTTCCCGCTGTTAACCACCCTGCAATTGTTGAAACTGCAAATGCCAAAACTGGCCGGGTTGTGGGGACAGTTGATTGTTTTTATGGGTTCGTTTATCGCAGTGACCAATCCACCCGTTTATGACTTTGCAGACTTCTTAAATGACAACCTGGCGAAGATCTCAGGTGTCGCGCTGGCGTGGCTTGCGTTCGCCGTGTTGCGTCCGGGTTCAGATGCCCGCAAAAGCCGGCGTCATATTCGCACGCTGCGCCGCAGCTTTGTCGATCAACTTAGCCGTATGCCGCAACTGAGTGAGCATGAGTTTGAATCGGTGGTTTATCACCACATTAGCCAGTTAAGTCATAGCCAGGATGCGCAAGCCCGGCGCTGGCTGCTGCGCTGGGGCGTTGTATTGTTGAATTGCTCGCATGTGGTCTGGCAGCTACGCGGTTGGGAAATCCGCTCGGATCCGCTCAGCAAAGTCCGCGAATTGTGCATTGTGCTATTGCGCGATGTGATGAGTGAGCGTGGCGTCCAGCAACGAACGCTTTCTGCCACGCTGGCCGAGTTACAGCGGATTAGCGCGGTGCTGGGTAAACATCACCAGCCTGCCGCGCGGGAACTGGCCTCGGTTATCTGGCGCTTATATTGCGCGCTTTCGCAGCTGGAGCAAGCCCCGGCAGCCGGGACGCTTACTTGATTACGCCACAGGCATAGCGTGCGCCGCCACCGCCGAGCGGTTTCGGTTGATCGGACATATTATCGCCGCCGACATGAATCATTAGCGCTTTGTCTTTCACATCCGAAAGTTTTTTCAGACGCGGCGCCACTACCGGATCGGTCGCTTTACCGTCGTTGTTGACTACCAGCACGGGCAGATCGCCTAAATGCCCGGCACCTTCTGGCCCTTCATGCTTGCCGGTATGTTGCGGATCGAGGTGGCCTCCTGCCGCTTCCGCCGCAGAGGCTTTCCCCTCTTTAATAGCAGGCTGGCAACTGCCTTTAGCATGGACGTGAAAACCATGCTCACCGGGTGGCAGAGCTTTCAGGTCTGGCGCAAACTCCAGCCCCTTGTCGGTTTCACTGATTTTTACACTACCAATAGACTGCCCCACGCCTTGCGCGGTGACCAGGTTCATCTCCACTTCTTCACTGGCGGCTTGCGCCCCGGCGCAAACAACGAGCGCCAGCAAAGCCAGACTAAAACGCTTCATATGACCTCCCTCGGTCTGTTTTTACCCTGTAAGTTTAAACCAGGGTGACAGATTTCACCGGGAGGTCATTTTCCCGCGTTATGGCACGTCGTAACCGAGCACCGCTTTGCGAATGCGGAACCACTGCTGGCGCGTCATCTGGAGATTCAGTGCCCCCAGCGCCGAACGCACACGTTCAATTTTACCCGAGCCAATAATGGGCAGCGGCGCAGACGGCAGACGCATCACCCAGGCATAGACCACCTGTTCGATGGTTTCGGCATTCAGCTCCTGAGCAATGCGCGCCAGTTCATCCCGCAACGGCTGGAACGCAGCGTCATTAAACAGACGCCCGCCGCCGAGACATGACCATGCCATCGGGCGAATACGCAGCTGTTGCAGTTGATCCAGCGTGCCATCCAGCAGTAGCGGCTGGTGTACGGGCGAGATCTCGACCTGATTGGTCGCCAGCGTAAACGGCAGGCGTGACTGCAACAGTGAGAACTGAGCCGGGGTGAAGTTAGAAACGCCAAAGTGGCGTACTTTTCCGCTCTGATGTAAATGCAGAAAAGCTTCCGCTACCTCATCGGCGTCCATCAACGGATCGGGACGGTGGATCAGTAACAAATCAAGGTGATCGGTGGCAAGATTCACCAGCGACTGTTCGGCACTGCGAATAATGTGGTCGCGTTCAGTAATGTAATGACCCAGCGCATGTTCCGGTTTCGCGGTGGTGGCGATCCCACATTTGCTGACAATCTCCATGCGGGCGCGCAGATGCGGAGCGAGCTTGAGCGCCTCGCCAAACGCGGCTTCACACAGATAACCGCCGTAGATATCGGCGTGATCAACGGTAGTAACACCGAGATCAAGATGAGACTCAATAAAGCTAACCAGCTGCTGCGGGGACATGTTCCAGTCCATTAAACGCCAGTAGCCCATCACAAAACGGGAGAACTCAGGGCCCTGCGGCGCGAGGGCAATACGTTGAACCATAATGATTTCCTCGAAGGTAATTTGCCTTCGAGTATACGCATTTTCGCGTTCAAAACAGTGAAGGTTGCTGAGGTTCTTCCGCAGAAGAGGCTTTGTTTGCACGCATTTTGCGCTGCAAACGCTGGCGGCACAAACGCAGCACCTCCTGCTTTTGCGCATCGGTCATTTTTTGCCAGTTAAAACGCTCATCGCGACTACGCATGCAGCCACGACAAAAACCACGCTCATCCGACTGACAAATACCGCGGCACGGGCTCTGGACGGGGAAAAACTCCAGTTGTTCTGGCACAGTCGTCTCCGTTAATACAGGCAGTTCCCTTTATTGAAGACTGCCTGTCGACAACGTGCAAGGCGAAAAACGCATTGTTCGCCACTTGCAACAGACCGATCGGTCTAGTAGAGTGGCGCGATGAGCAGAAATACCGAACATGACACGCGCGAACATTTACTGGCGACCGGCGAGCAGCTTTGTATGCATCGCGGGTTTACCGGTATGGGCCTGAGCGAATTACTGAAAACGGCAGAAGTGCCAAAAGGCTCTTTTTACCACTATTTTCGCTCCAAAGAGGCGTTCGGCGTGGCGTTGCTTGAGCGTCACTATGCCGCTTATCACCAGCGGCTGGCGACCCATTTCGCCAGCGGGCCAGGAAACTACCGCGACAGGCTGCTGGCGTATTATCAGGAAACGCTCCGGCAATTTAGCCAACAGGGAATTATTAGTGGTTGCCTGACGGTGAAGCTGTCGGCTGAAGTGTGCGATCTGTCGGAAGACATGCGTTCAGCAATGGATAAAGGCGCGAGCGGCGTTATCGCCCTGCTCGCGGATACGCTGGAAAAAGGGCGTAACGATCGCAGCTTAACGTTTCAGGGCGAACCACTTACGCAGGCGCAAGTGTTGTACTCCCTGTGGTTAGGTGCCAATTTGCAGGCCAAAATTTCGCGAAGCGCCCTGCCGCTGGAAAGCGCGCTGGCGCATGCAAACAACATCATCGCAACGCCTGTCTGATAACAGGCATTTTTATTTCACTTTTTACTAGTCGACCGGTCTATTCAGGAGTTGTTATGTCCAGTAAATTATTTACGCCGCTGAAAGTGGGCGCGATTACCGTTCCAAACCGCGTTTTTATGGCGCCGTTGACGCGACTGCGCAGCATCGAACCGGGTGATATTCCTACGCCGTTGATGGCGGAATATTATCGTCAGCGCGCCAGCTCCGGCATGATTATCAGCGAAGCCACGCAAATCTCCGCCCAGGCGAAAGGCTATGCCGGCGCACCGGGTCTGCACAGCGCGGAACAAATCGCGGCGTGGCAGAAAATCACCGATGGCGTGCATCGCGAAAACGGTCGTATCGCCGTGCAATTGTGGCACACCGGTCGTATCTCTCATACCAGCGTACAACCGGGCGGCGCCGCACCTGTCGCACCCTCGGCCATCAATGCCGGAACTCGTACTACACTGCGCGATGCCAATGGCAACGCCATTCGCGAGGATACCTCCACGCCGCGTGCGCTGGAAACCGACGAAATCCCGGGTATTGTGAACGATTTTCGCCAGGCGGTTGCCAACGCTCGTGAGGCAGGTTTCGACATGGTGGAGCTGCACTCGGCTCATGGCTATCTGCTGCACCAATTCCTTTCACCATCAGCGAACCAGCGTACCGACCAGTACGGCGGCAGCGTGGAAAATCGCGCACGTCTGGTTCTCGAAGTGGTCGACGCGGTGAGCAAGGAGTGGGATGCAGAGCGTATTGGCATTCGCGTGTCCCCTATTGGCACTTTCCAGAACCTGGATAATGGCCCGAACGAGGAAGCAGATGCGCTCTATCTGATTGAGGAACTCGGTAAACGAGGAATCGCCTATCTGCATATGTCCGAGCCAGACTGGGCAGGCGGCGAGCCGTATACCGACGCGTTCCGTGAAAAAGTGCGCGCGCGCTTCCACGGCCCCATCATCGGGGCGGGTGCGTATACGCCAGAAAAAGCGGAAGAACTCATTGAGAAAGGCTTGATTGACGCCGTGGCTTTTGGTCGCGACTACATCGCCAACCCGGATTTAGTAAAACGTCTGCAATTAAAAACGGAACTGAACCCGCAGCGCCCGGAAAGCTTCTATGGCGGCGGCGCGGAAGGTTACACCGACTACCCTTCTCTGTGATCCTCTGATTGTTCATTGATAGCGGCGGCTCTCCGCCGCTATACTTAAAACTGTGTTTCTATTCGGAACGTTAACACATTCATACAAGAGGACATTATGCGCTTACTTCACACCATGCTGCGCGTCGGCAACCTGCAACGCTCCATCGAATTTTATACTAACGTGCTGGGCATGAAGCTGCTGCGGACCAGTGAAAACCCGGAATATAAATATTCGCTGGCTTTCGTTGGCTACGGCCCGGAAAGCGAAGAAGCGGTGATTGAACTGACCTACAACTGGGGCGTGGAAAGCTACGATCTGGGTAATGCTTATGGTCATATCGCGCTGAGCGTGGAAAACGCGGCGCAAGCTTGCGAAGCTATCCGCAACAATGGCGGGAATGTGACGCGTGAAGCGGGTCCGGTTAAAGGTGGAACCACGGTTATCGCCTTTGTTGAAGATCCGGACGGTTACAAAATCGAGCTGATCGAAGAGAAAGACGCCGGTAAAGGCCTGGGTAACTAATCCCCTCCGGGCGCGGTTTGCGCCCGCTGTTTTACATCCCTTCGTAAAATTTGCCATAATGCGCTGCCATTTTCCCGTATCAAGAGATCCTGATGTCCGATAACGCTCAACTGACTGGTCTGTGCGACCGTTTTCGCGGTTTTTATCCTGTGGTAATTGATGTTGAAACCGCCGGGTTTAACGCCAAAACCGACGCACTGCTGGAAGTCGCCGCCATTACGCTGAAAATGGATGAACAAGGCTGGCTCATGCCCGACAGCACGCTGCATTTCCACGTTGAGCCTTTCGAAGGCGCGAATCTGCAACCCGAAGCACTGGCCTTTAACGGCATTGATCCGAGCAACCCGCTGCGTGGCGCGGTAAGTGAGCATGACGCGCTGCATGCCATTTTTAAAATGGTGCGCAAAGGCATTAAAGATCAGGGTTGTAACCGCGCGATCATGGTGGCGCACAATGCGACATTCGATCACAGTTTTATGATGGCCGCTGCGGAGCGCGCTTCGCTGAAACGCAACCCGTTCCACCCGTTTGTCACTTTCGATACCGCGTCATTAAGCGGGCTGGCGCTCGGGCAGACAGTGCTGTCAAAAGCGTGTGGCGCGGCGGGCATCGCATTTGACGCCTCGCAGGCGCACTCCGCACTGTACGATACAGAGCAAACTGCTCTGCTGTTTTGCGAAATCGTCAACCGCTGGAAGCGTCTCGGCGGCTGGCCGTTGCCCATCGCGGATGAAAATGAGGCATAAAAAAAGCGACCGTCAGGTCGCTTTTTTGTTGGCAGAAATTACTCTGCGCCCGGCTCGTCTTTATGTTTTGCCGCTGCTTCTTTGATAAGCGTCTGCAATTCACCGCGCTGATACATTTCAATCACGATATCGCAGCCGCCAACCAGTTCGCCTTCAACCCACAGCTGCGGAAAGGTTGGCCAGTTAGCGTATTTCGGCAGTTCTGCGCGAATATCCGGGTTTTGCAGGATGTCTACATAGGCAAAACGTTCACCGCATGCAGAAAGCGCTTGCACCGCCTGGGCGGAGAAACCGCAGCTTGGCAGCTTCGGAGAGCCTTTCATATACAGCAGAATCGGGTTTTCAGCGATCTGGCGCTGGATTTTTTCAAGTGTTGTGCTCATTGTCTTGCTTCCTTCAACTTCTTCTACGGCAGATGTTCGCCATTGTAACGGTTCAATGGGACATCGGAAAATAACATTTTGTTCACCGTTCATGATTTTATCGTCTGTCGGCAAAAGTTGCCTTAAGAATATGACTTAACGCAACTCGCCATCCCGCTTGCTGCCTAACTCTTGCGCACATAGAAACGTTTTGCTGCTTTTTTTTGCGCTTGTTAACGAAACGAAGCTATAGATGCAAAAACAGTATTAACTTTTGGGGTTTTTATGGATTAGAATCGACGAGTTTTAAAAAACCATTTGCAGGCATATTAAATGCTTGCCCTAACAGGGGATTGCTCAGTGGCGCGGATACCAAAAGCTTCAATCACGCTCTGTGCTTTGTTGTTCACCACGATTTCTTTCACGCCATTAGCGAGTGCCTCAGAACAGGCGCGAGCATCGGCCGTGCAAAAATCGCATCTGGCGAAAGCATCCGAACGTAAGAAAAAAAATACATCCCAAAAGACATCAAAGAAAAACAGTCGCAGTCCGGCAGAAAAAACCACCAGCAAAAAAATAACGGAGAGCAAAAAAACTCCGGCAAACAAAAAAGTTACCACCAGTAAAAAAGCCAGCAAAATCACCTCGCGTCGTAATGCATCCAGCCCGTTAAAAACCACCGCTGTCACCTGGACTGAAAAATGTACGCCGCGCAAAGGCCACAAGCCGCATTGTGTGAAGGTCAAAAGCACTAACGCCATCGCCGATGTGCATAAAGTTCGCATTCAGAAAGCCCAAAAAACCGCCATGTCCAAGCTGATGAACCAGATTGGCAAGCCTTATCACTGGGGCGGTACCTCACCGAGCACCGGTTTCGATTGCAGCGGTCTGGTCTACTACGCGTATAAAGATCTGGTGAAATTCCGTATTCCGCGTACCGCCAATGAGATGTATCACCTGCGCGATGCGTCGCCGGTGAATGTGGCGGAACTGGAGAGCGGCGATCTGGTGTTCTTCCGTACCCAGGGCCGTGGTACAGCCGATCACGTTGGTGTGTACGTCGGCAATGGTAAATTCATTCAGTCTCCGCGTAGCGGCCAGGATATTCAGGTCACATCACTGAGTGAAGATTACTGGCAGCGTCATTATGTTGGCGCGCGTCGCGTCGTAACGCCGAAAACCATTCGCTAATCCCTCACCTGCCGCACCTGCGGCAGGTAACTCCCTCTTTAGTCTGCCCTTTCGATTTGCTACCCTAATCCGCACATCCAGTAGGGCTATTGGATGTCATTAAAATAATGAAAGGAGAATAGCAATGTCGTTTGAATTACCTGCATTACCGTATGCAAAAGACGCCCTGGCGCCGCATATCTCAGCCGAAACGCTGGAATACCATTATGGTAAACATCATCAGACGTATGTCACCAACCTCAACAACCTGATCAAAGGCAGCGCTTTTGAAGGGAAAACTCTGGAAGAGATTGTGAAAAGCAGCGAAGGCGGCGTGTTCAACAATGCCGCCCAGGTCTGGAACCATACCTTCTACTGGCACTGCCTGGCTCCGAATGCCGGCGGTGAACCGACCGGTGAACTGGCGGCGGCTATCACCAAATCATTCGGTAGCTTTGCCGAATTCAAAGCGCAATTCACTGATGCGGCAGTAAAAAACTTCGGTTCAGGCTGGACGTGGCTGGTGAAAAAAGCGGATGGCGCATTGGCCATTGTTTCAACGTCTAATGCGGGCACTCCACTGACAAGCGATGCAACCCCGCTGTTAACCGTCGATGTGTGGGAACATGCGTATTACATTGATTACCGTAATGCGCGCCCGAACTACCTCGAACATTTCTGGGCGCTGGTAAACTGGTCATTCGTTGCCAAAAATTTAGCGGCATAAACGTGACATAAAACAAAGGAGGGGCCAGCCCCTCCTTTTTTGCATTCCTGCTATTTATTCTGCAGCGGCATAAGCACGTTCTGGCTGTGAGCGACCAGAGAACAGCACCACCAGCAGGCCCAGCCCGGCAATAATCGCCCCCATAACCGGGACGAAATCATAACCCAGCCCACCGGAAATCACTGCCCCACCGGCTGCCGCACCCAGCGCATTACCAAGGTTAAAGGCACCGATATTGACTGACGATGAAAGCCCAGGTGCTTCGTGCGCAACGCGCATGACACGCATCTGCAACGGTGGAACCACCGCAAACGTCGCCGCGCCCCATACCACCATGCTGATAGCCGCGCCCACTTCACTGCGCGCCAGGAACGGGATCGCCAGCATGATGGCAATCAGCAGAAGTAAAAAGCCTTTCAGCGTGCCGGTTACGGAACGATCCGCCAGTTTGCCGCCGAGATAGTTACCAATGGAGAAGCCAACGCCAATCAACACCAGCATCGCCGTGACAAAAACGGGAGTGGCATCGGTAATGGTGTGCAGCACCGGCGCAATATAGGTATACAGCGTGAACATGGCACCCGCACCGAGCACGGTGGTCAGCAACGCGGATAACACCTGCGGGCGCACCAGCACCGACAGCTCTTTACGCACGTCCGGGCGCTCACCTGCGCCACCTTTCGGCAGTGAAAAGAACAGACTCGCCATGGCAATCACACCCAGCCCGGCGGTAGCCATGAACGACATACGCCAGCCAATGGTTTCACCCAGCCAGGTCGCGGCAGGGACACCGCCAATGTTAGCAATGGTCAGCCCCATGAACATGGTCGCCACCGCACTGGCCTGCTTCTCTTTCGCGACCACGCTTGCTGCCATCACCGAACCAAGACCAAAGAAAGCGCCATGGTTCAGGCTGGTGACGATACGCGCCAGCATTAATGTGGCGTAATCCGGCGCAATCGCCGACAGCACGTTACCGAGCGTAAAAATCGCCATCAAAAAGATCAGGGCGTTGCGTCTGCCGCGGTGAGACAGCAGCAACGTCATTAACGGCGCACCGACCATCACGCCGATCGCGTAGGCGCTAATCAGCATCCCCGCCGCCGGAATAGAAACGTCAACGCCGCGGGCAATAACCGGCAGTAATCCCATCGGGGAAAACTCGGTGGTACCAATGCCGAAGGCGCCAATCGCCAGGGCAAGCAAAGGGAAATTAATTTTCATCTGTCACTCCAAAATAGACATGCCGACTTGCGACCCTGTCGCTGAAGTCAAAAGTATGACAGCTATCACAAAAAACAGAAGTTAGCAGAATGACAAAAGATTATTGCAGAAGTGATAACAATAGCGGGGGAAGAAAACCGAGGGAGAAGAGGCTCTCCCTCGCGATAGATCAATGCAGTGCAGCAGTCAGACCGCCGAAAACAATCAGGCCCAGAACGATGACGGTAGTGATTAAAGAATACTTCAGATCGGTGCTCATCAATTTTCCCCTTTTTAATTTCCCCACAAAAAGTGAGATAACGCATTTTTGCACAAATTATCTTAAAAATCTTGCGGGAATTGGCAGGAGAAACGTTTTAATACTTCCCCTTTTGCTCAAGATCAGACAAAATTCGACGCTAAATTTATTAGCGTACCGGCCATTGACTCCCCTCCTGACGTCCAGTGTCGTTTTCCCGGCGTACCGCACCCCCTTTGATGGGTACAGGGTGATTAAAGGCAAACGTTTACCTTATGTATTATCAGGAGCTTATGATATGGTCTGGAGTGATATCTGATGGCAACGATTAAAGACGTAGCGAAACGAGCAAACGTTTCCACTACAACCGTATCACATGTAATTAACAAAACCCGTTTCGTCGCCGAAGAAACGCGCAATGCCGTGTGGGCGGCGATTAAAGAGTTGCACTATTCCCCCAGCGCCGTCGCCCGCAGCCTGAAAGTGAATCACACAAAATCGATCGGCTTGCTGGCCACCAGCAGTGAAGCGGCCTACTTTGCTGAAATTATTGAAGCCGTTGAGAAAAAGTGCTTCCAGAAGGGTTACACCCTGATCCTCGGTAATGCCTGGAATAGCCTGGAAAAACAGCGGGCTTATCTGTCGATGATGGCGCAAAAACGCGTCGATGGCTTGCTGGTAATGTGTTCCGAATACCCGGAATCGCTGTTAAGCATGCTCGAAGAGTACCGCCATATCCCGATGGTGGTGATGGACTGGGGCGAAGCGAAGGCCGACTTTACGGATTCCGTTATTGATAACGCCTTTGAAGGCGGTTATATGGCCGGGCGCTATCTTATTGACCGCGGACACCGCGATATTGGCGTGATCCCCGGTCCTCTGGAGCGTAACACTGGCGCTGGCCGTCTGGCTGGCTTTATGAAAGCGATGGAAGAAGCTCTTATTAGCGTGCCGGAAAGCTGGATCGTCCAGGGCGATTTCGAGCCGGAATCCGGCTATCGCGCGATGCAGCAAATCCTCGGTCAGGCGCATCGTCCTACCGCTGTCTTTTGCGGTGGTGACATTATGGCAATGGGCGCGCTGTGCGCTGCCGATGAGATGGGTTTACGCGTACCGCAGGATATTTCCCTGATTGGTTATGACAACGTGCGTAACTCACGCTTCTTCACCCCGGCGTTGACCACGATTCACCAGCCGAAAGACTCGCTGGGAGAAACGGCGTTTACCATGCTGCTTGATCGCATCGTCAACAAGCGCGAAGAGTCGCAGTCTATTGAAGTGCATCCGCGCCTGGTTGAGCGCCGTTCCGTGGCCGATGGTCCGTTCCGCGACTACCGCCGCTAATCGCTTATTACGGAGCCGTTAATTCGGCTCCCGTAACCATTCATTATTCAGCGTTTCACTATCTCCCAGGTATTCCAGCAGCCAGTTTAACGCCGGGGAAGCTTCATTTTGCTGCCACGTCAGGCAGCACGCCGCGTCCGGGAAGGGGTTTTCCAGCGTCAGCGCGACCCAGTCACCGCTGTCGAGCCG
This sequence comes from Kosakonia pseudosacchari, assembly GCF_015167415.1. NCBI lineage: Bacteria > Pseudomonadati > Pseudomonadota > Gammaproteobacteria > Enterobacterales > Enterobacteriaceae > Kosakonia > Kosakonia pseudosacchari. Next base: position 2,155,392 of record NZ_CP063425.1, on the reverse strand, counting down.
TGGGCGGGCAAAGTGTGCCGGCACCATTCCCACGCATAATCCTGCCGATAAGCACGCCTCCGACGACGCCCAATCCGGGACGATCACGCGTTTCTGATTATCCAGCAGCCAGGTAATACGTTTGGGCAACGAACGGGACGTATCTTCCTGGATAAGTGAAGGCCAGTTGCGTAAGGTGTCGTCGCTAAGCGGGCCTGCCAGTGACGCCAGCGGATGGCGACTGGAAACCACACATTTCCAGCTCAGCATCCCCATATCGCGAAACGCATAGCGCCCGCCGACGGGAATGGCCTGCGTTGCGCCGATCGCCAGTTCAACCCGCCCATCAGCAAGCGCATCCCAGACACCGTTAAATACTTCCTGGTAGACCTGTAACTCAACGTCGCTGAAATGGCGATAGAAATCGACGATCAATTGCCGGGTACGCTCAGGTTTGACGATGTTGTCGACCGCAATCGCCAGTTGTCCGCGCCAGCCGTTAGCGATTTGCTGACACTGCTGACGGGTGATCTGCATTTTTTTGATAACAGCACGCCCTTCTTTCAAAAACCAGACCCCGGCAGGCGTGAGCTCGACATCACGATGGCGGCGTTCAAACAGCGGAACAGCCAGCCACTCCTCAAGCTGTCGCACGGTATAGCTCACTGCAGAGGGCACACGGTGTAACTCCTGCGCTGCACCGCTAAAACTGCCATTGCGGGCGACAGCATCAACCACTTCCAGCGAATATTCTGACCACATAATCTGCCTGCAAAAATTTTGAAACCACTACGCAAATATTAGCGTTTCACAAGCCTTAATGCACTCCTTACACTCAACAGCCCTGATTACCTGCAATAAAGAGAAACCCACATGCAACCTGGCAATGGATTTTTAGTCTGGCTCGCGGGATTAAGCGTGCTCGGCTTTTTAGCCACTGATATGTACCTCCCCGCTTTCAGCGCGATACAGCAAGATTTACACACATCGTCTGCGGTGGTTAGCGCAACCTTAAGCCTGTTTCTGGCGGGCTTTGCCATTGCGCAACTGGTATGGGGGCCGCTATCGGATCGCTATGGCCGCAAGCCGGTTTTGCTGGCCGGGCTGGCGATTTTCGCGCTGGGCTGTCTGGGTACATTATGGGTACGCGATGCAACCCTGCTGCTGGTGCTGCGCTTTGTCCAGGCGGTTGGCGTCTGCGCCGCGACAGTAAGCTGGCAGGCGCTGGTGACGGATAACTATCCCACGCATCGCGTTAATCGCATCTTCGCCACCATTATGCCGCTCGTTGGTTTAACACCCGCTCTGGCACCGCTGCTGGGAGCCTGGATCCTTGCGCATTTCAACTGGCAGGCCATTTTCGCCACCTTACTGGCGATCACATTGATTCTGATGATCCCGGCATGGCGACTGAAAGCACCGGCGAATAAAATTGAGCACCACGAACAACCGCTGACCTTTATGGATCTGCTGCGCGCCAGGGATTATCGCGGGAATGTCATTATCTATGCCGCCTGCTCGGCCAGTTTCTTCGCCTGGCTGACCGGTTCGCCGTTTATTCTGCATGAAATGGGTTATGGCCCATCGGTGATTGGCCTCAGTTATGTGCCGCAAACCATCGCCTTTTTGGTCGGCGGTTACGGTTGCCGTGCCGCGCTGCAGAAATGGCAGGGTTCGCGTTTACTGCCGTGGCTGCTGGGGGCGTTCGCGTTAAGCGTCCTCGCCACCTGGGCCGTTGGTTTTATGCCGGACGTTTCGCTGACCGCGCTGCTCATCCCCTTCTGCTTTATGGCGATGGCCAACGGCGCGATTTACCCGATCGTGGTCGCGCAGGCGCTGCGTCCTTTCCCGCAAGCTACCGGCCGCGCCGCAGCTTTGCAGAATACGCTACAACTGGGTTTATGTTTCCTGGCAAGCCTGGTCGTCTCATGGCTCATCGCCACACCACTGCTTACGACAACCAGTGTCATGGTAGCAATGGTGCTGCTGGCCGCATTGGGCTATCGGCTTCAGCGCCGCGCAGCCGATGAACTGGCAGATAAAAAGGTGGTGGCTTCCTCGTCGCATTAATCGCATTGATAGTTGCGCAAGCGACTATCAATAACGCAGTGGTTAGCTTGCTACTGGCTTTTTATTGAATCACCCGATTTTGAAGCCTATACTCATTTTCGGCTGTTTAATAAATACGATAAATATTATGCATTAACGGGTACCGGATTGTACCCGTTTACCCATGGAAGGCCTTTCGGCAAGGGTCCTCTCCCTTCCTCTGTTCTACGTCGGATATCAGCCTCACGGTGAAAACCGTGAGATTTCTCACAAGCCCGAAAAAGCGTCTACGCTGTTTGAAGGTTCTGATCACTACCAGTGATGGAGAAGTTATGAGTTCATCGTGTATAGAAGAAGTTAGCGTACGGGATGACAATTGGTTCCGTATAGCAAACGAACTGCTGGGTCGCGCAGGTATCCGCGTCAACGGTCCCGCAGCGTCAGATATTCAGGTGAAAAATCCTGATTTTTTCAAACGCGTTTTACAGGAAGGCTCGCTCGGACTCGGCGAAAGTTATATGGACGGCTGGTGGGATTGCCCCCGCCTGGACATATTCTTTACCAAGGTGTTGCGCGCCGGGCTGGAAAACCAACTTCCGCATCATCTCAAAGACACACTCCGCATTGCCGGAGCAAGATTATTTAATCTGCAAAGCAAAAAAAGGGCCTGGATTGTGGGCAAAGAACATTACGATCTTGGTAATGATCTCTTTACCCGCATGCTGGATCCGCAGATGCAATACTCTTGCGCCTACTGGAAAGACGCTGAAACGCTGGATGACGCACAACGGGCAAAACTGCGGCTTATTGGTGAAAAGCTGCAGTTGAAACCCGGCATGCGCGTGCTGGATATTGGCTGTGGGTGGGGTGGCCTGGCGCAGTTTATGGCGCAACATTATGGCGTCAGTGTGGTTGGCGTGACGATTTCTGCAGAGCAGCAAAAACTGGCGCAGAAGCGTTGCGAAGGGCTGGATGTCGATATTCGCTTGCAGGATTATCGCGATCTCGACGAGCAATTTGACCGCATTGTTTCCGTTGGCATGTTTGAACATGTCGGGCCAAAAAACTACGCGACCTATTTCCGCGTCGTTGATCGTAACCTGAAACCCGATGGCATTTTTTTACTGCACACCATCGGCTCAAAACGAACCGATCACAATGTTGATCCGTGGATCAACCGCTACATCTTCCCGAATGGCTGTCTGCCTTCTGTGCGCCAGATTGCGGATGCCAGCGAATCACACTTTGTGATGGAAGACTGGCACAATTTCGGCGCGGATTATGACCGTACGTTGATGGCGTGGTATGAGCGTTTTCTTGACGCCTGGCCGGAAATTGCCGACAACTACTCGGAACGCTTTAAACGGATGTTCAGCTATTATCTCAATGCCTGCGCGGGAGCGTTTCGTGCGCGAGATATTCAGCTCTGGCAGGTGGTTTTCAGCCGAGGGATCGAACACGGGTTGCGCGTGGCGCGTTAACAAAATAAACCCCGGCATGCCGGGGTTTATTTTTACTCTTCACTGGCAGCGGCTACGATCGCCGCTTCTTTCGAAGCCAGCACGCGTTCCACGGTATCAACAACGGCCTGCGTTTGCGGGTCGATTTCGATATTCACGCGATGGCCCAGCTTTTTCGCGCCAAGCGTCGTGCGCTGCAGCGTTTCCGGAATCAGATGCACACAAAACCGGCTGCTGGTGACTTCGCCAACCGTCAGACTTATCCCGTCAATGCCGATAAATCCTTTGTACAGAATGTATTTCATCAGCGCAGGATCTTGCACCTTGAACCAGATCTGGCGGTTATTTTCTGAGGTCAGAATTTTGACAATTTCGGCGGTGGTCATGATATGACCCGACATTAAGTGACCGCCAATTTCATCACTGAATTTTGCGGCGCGCTCAACGTTTACCGTGTCGCCCACCTGCAGATCGCCGAGATTGGTGATACGCAGCGTCTCTTTCATCAGATCAAAGCTGATATGGCTGCCATTAATCGCCGTCACAGTCAGGCAGCAACCATTATTGGCAATGGAAGCGCCGGTCTCAATGCCATCCAGCATCGTCTCAGGCAACTCAACAACGTGAGTGCGGAAATTGGGTTTATCATCAATTGACACCAGTTTCGCCGTGCCTTGCACAATACCCGTAAACATACTTACCACTCCTGTTCCATTCATACGGTCATTACCGTGTTCTTTACGCACAATAACAGGTGAAATTTACCCTTGCCAGTTTCAATCGCCCTGCCCCCCTTTTTCCCGCCACTCTGGTGAGAAGATAAGCGTAGCGCCGCGTGCTAAAAGATAATTTTGCTTTATGACTGGCATGGCAAAAGCGCGCCATAGCAGGTAATATTTGTACACATGTCGCACCCATCGCTGTGCGGCATCCTTTTTAGCACAAGGAAAAACTCCTTCCTGATTAGTCGTTCCTTTCTTATTTATAACAACAAGATAAAAGGTGTTCGCGTGCAGAAGTATATAAGAGAAGCGGGTCAGTTACTGGCGCTCGCCGTGCCGGTTATTTTCGCGCAGGTCGCCCAGACAGCCATGGGCTTCGTCGATACGGTCATGGCCGGCGGCTATAGCGCCACGGATATGGCGGCGGTGGCAATCGGGACGTCAATCTGGTTTCCCGCCATTCTGTTTGGCCACGGCCTGCTGCTGGCAATGACGCCGGTGATTGCCCAGTTAAACGGTTCCGGACGTCGCGACAGAATCGCCCATCAGGTTGGTCAGGGGTTCTGGCTGGCGGGCTTGGTCGCAGTGTTGATCATGATTGTGCTGTGGAATGCCGGTCATATTATTTACGCCATGCATAACATCGACCCGCAACTGGCGGATAAAGCCGTGCGGTTTTTGCGTGCGCTGATGTGGGGGGCGCCGGGCTATCTCTTTTTCCAGGTGATGCGTAATCAGTGCGAAGGCCTCGCCCGCACGATCCCGGGTATGCTGATGGGGTTTGTCGGCCTGCTGGTGAATATCCCGGTGAACTACATCTTTATTTACGGTCATTTCGGTATGCCCGAACTCGGCGGCGTGGGCTGCGGTGTGGCGACAGCGTCCGTCTATTGGGTGATGTTTTTCTGCATGCGCCTGTACGTCAAACGCGCCCGCGCGATGCGTGATATTCAAGCCATGCAACGTTTTGCCAAACCGGACTTCGCGGTGTTAAAACGCCTGACCCAGCTCGGGCTTCCCATTGCGCTGGCACTCTTTTTCGAAGTAACGCTGTTTGCCGTGGTGGCGCTGCTCGTTTCGCCGTTGGGTATTGTCGATGTCGCCGGACATCAGATCGCGCTTAATTTCAGTTCGCTGATGTTCGTTCTGCCGATGTCGCTGGCTGCCGCAGTGACGATTCGCGTCGGTTTTCGCCTTGGGCAAGGCTCAACGCTTGATGCAAAAACATCAGCGCACACGGGACTCATTGTCGGTATCTGCATGGCGGCATTAACAGCGATTTTTACCGCGTTAATGCGTGAACATATCGCGTTAATCTATAACGATAATCCAGAGGTCGTGACGCTGGCATCGCACTTGATGTTGCTGGCGGCGATTTACCAAATCTCCGACTCCATTCAGGTGATTGGCAGCGGTATCCTGCGTGGCTATAAAGATACGCGCTCGATCTTTTTTATCACCTTTATAGCTTACTGGGTGCTGGGTTTACCGGTGGGTTACACGCTGGCGTTAACCGATTTAGTGGTCGACAGAATGGGCCCTGCGGGTTTCTGGATGGGCTTTATTATTGGCCTGACGTCGGCGGCGATAATGATGATGCTGCGGATGCGTTTCCTGCAACGCCAGCCTTCTGCGCTGATTTTGCAGCGCGCCGCACGTTAAAACCGCAGTAGCCGCCCGTTGGCGGCTACTTTCACCGCGTTTTGGTTAGTTGTTCCGCAATCGAGTGAATTGCGTGAGAAATTTGCCATTTTCCACTTGCCACATCTCCGGCCTGCCGCTAATATTCGTCCCCGTTGTCAACCACAACACTGCGTTCATAGCTCAGTTGGTTAGAGCACCACCTTGACATGGTGGGGGTCGTTGGTTCGAGTCCAATTGAACGCACCATTCCTCTTCAGTGCGTCCGTAGCTCAGTTGGTTAGAGCACCACCTTGACATGGTGGGGGTCGATGGTTCGAGTCCATTCGGACGCACCATTCTTAGTTATTCTCAGCATTTATTCCTCTTGTTTCATCTCATCATGAAAATCACCGCCACGCGTAAGCGCCACAGATAAAGCGACCTTCCCCAGATGCTGCAATTAGCTGATAAAAAAAGCCGCACCCTGCGGCGCGGCTTTTCGTATTGCAGCCTGGTTATCAGAAGCCGACTTTCAGCGTGATTTGACCACCGTAGCCGCCAGTGCCTGCGTCGTCGATGCTCCGGGTGTAACCCGCGCGCACGCCGAGGGTAACGTTATCGCGGATCTGGCCGTCGATGCCGACATCCAGCGACGCGGCGGTGCCGTCCTGATCCGGATTGAACGCGACCTCGCTGCCTGCTACGCCCGGCGCGCTGACATTCAGCGTACCCTTCGAGTCGAAGGTCTGGATGAAAGACGGACGCACCCACCAGCTTACCGGTACCGGTTTGCCTGTCTCTTTCAGCGTCGCGTTGTTGCCCAGACGCAGACCGGCACGCACCTGCTGGCTGTGACCGTCACCGAACTTCACGTCTGCGACGTCATCATTGCCATCTTTCAGGTTCACGCCGCGATACTGGTACTGCACCTGCGGTTCCAGCACCAGGCCGCCGCCAATCTCAAACGGCAGACCGGTTTCGAAGGAGCCAACGTAGCCCCAGCCGTGGGTTTTCAGACCGTCGCCATCGCGCGGGTTGGTATCGAAGTTGTGGCGCGTCCCCTGGGCCACCACATCCATCCACCAGCCACTCTCATGCACGCCGTTGAGATAGAGACCACCGCTGTAAGCGTCGTCGCGTACCGTACCGGCTTTGGACTTGTTGTTGCGCTGCACGTCGACGGCAGAAAGCCCCGCCGCACCGTACACGCCAACAGTCCATTCCATGGTAGAGGCCGCTCCCTGCCACAGATCGCTACCGATCTGCAGGAAGGTATAGCCGCCTTTACTATCCGGCGTGTTGCCACTGCGCAGGTCGTTGCCGCCGTGATCGTGGCTCAGTTGACCGGCCTGGAAACGCGCCCACATGTTGCTACCGCTTTCGGCTGCGGTACGCGCCGCATAGCGACGGGCATCCAGCGAGCCGAGCAGCGCACTGTCGTAGTCCATTGCCTGCGCATAGACGGAGCTATAGAGATACGTCGCCGAACGGTAGTTTTGCGGGCCGTTCTCGTTGCCACCCGCTTCCGCAGTCGTCAGATACCAGCTCTCGTCGGCGCTGCCCTGTTGCAGGGTGTAGTTATACGCACCGGCCTGCAGGCTGCCGTTGAGGCTGAAAGCATCATCGGTCGTGGTCGCGCCGTTGATGGCATTCACCACCTGAATGCCGTTGCCAGTGGTACGTGCACCCAGACCGCCCTGGCTACGAATGGCGATCTGTGTATTACCAGTGGCGGTGCCGCCGTCCAGCACCAGGCTGTCACTCACTGCGGTATTACCGGTAAACAGAGTGTTCAGGGTAATGGTGCCGCCATTGCCTACCAGGTTGGTAACGGTCAGGGTTTTCGGAACGAACGTCCCGGTCGGTGCCTGGTAATCGATCGAGCCGCCCAGCGTCAGGTTATTGAGCAGGGAGTCTGCGGTCATCAGCCAGCTTGAACCGGCATCGACGGTTAAATCAGTCGGGTCGATCATCCCGGTCAGCGTGGTACCGTTGGTCAGCTGCAGCGAGGTGCCGCGCTGAGCGATGATGTCGGTTACGGCATCCAGCCCACTGAATACCAGGGTACCGCTCTGCAGATAGGTACCGCCCGCCTGATTAAGCGCGCCACTCAGGGTCAGCGTGTTATCTCCTTCTTTATACAGCGTACCGCTACCATTGATGGCCGCGTTGACGGTGTTGGCACTGCTATCAGTGGTGATGCGCAGTTCGCCGCTGTTGTTAACATTACCGGCAAGCGTAGCACCATCGTTGACTTTAGTGACCCCAGTCAGCATACCGCCCTCGGTGACGCTCAGCGTACCGTTCTCGCTTACTACGGTGTTGTTGGCGCTGCCGTCAGCGGCAACCGACAGCAGACCGCCGCCTTCCAGCAGCACGCTTTCCGCAACCTTATTGGCAATGGAGAAGCTGCCAAGTGCGTTGGTGCCGTTGAGCGTGGTGTCGGTGCCCGCCATCAACGCTGCGCCGCTATTGAGATTGATATTGGTGACCGTTGCACCATCTTCCAGCGCCAGCATGCCGCCGCGCTCAATAGCCGTCAGATCCGCCACGCCCCCGGCACGCACGAACTGGGCGCCGCCTTTGCTGACGGTAGTGGCAATCGCCGTGCCGCCAAAGGTGACACTCTGAGTACCGTTTTCGCTGACGGTGGACGAGGCGACAGTGCCGCCCTGATTAACCACCTGATCGCCAACCACCTTGTTGTCGATAACGATCGCCCCGTCATTGACGTTCTGGATCCCGCCCTCACGGATAATGGTGGAGATCACCGTCCCGCCGCTGTTGACGTTCTGGGTACCGCCACCGTTAATGGTGGTGCTGGTCGCGGTACCGCCGTTCAGCACATTCTGGATCCCGCCAGCCTGGATGGTGGCAAAGACCGATGAACCCCCGCTATAGATATTCTGGATTCCGCGTTCGTAGATCGCCGTGCGCGTGGCGGTCCCGCCGCGGTAGACGTTCTGCACGGCATTCGCGGAAAGATCGGTATCCACCGCGCTGCCGCGCACGTTCTGCTGGCTGGAGTTGATCATCGAGGTGTTCACCGCCGTTGCGCCTGCGGCGATGTTTTGTACGGCGAAATCATCCATCAGGTTGTTTTCCGCGCGCCCACCGCTGTACACATTCTGGATGCTGTTGCGGTTACGGGTATCGGTCACCACTGCGCCGTCGTAAATACCCTGTATCGCCCCGTCGCTCAGCACGGTAGAAGTGGCTGAACCCCCGCTAAAAATACGTTGTTCCGCACGGGTGATTTCCGATCCGGTGGTAGTGCCGAAGACTTCCTGAATGCCGCCATCAATTACCACAGAGACTTCAGCATTGGCATTTTTGTTGATGACCTGACGTCCGCCGTTTTTCACAATGCTGACAATCGAGGTACCGTCAACCACCTGCAGGCCGCCATCGACAAAAGTAAAGTCGGTGACGCCACCGGCGGCAACGTTTTGTCTGCCACCAGTAAAGATGGTGCCGCCGTAGGTGTAACCGCCTGCGTTAACGTTCTGCACGCCCCCCTTCTCGACGCGTGTTTCGAAGGCCTGCCCGCCGCTGCCGATGTTCTGCGTACCGCCGAGCAGTCGCGCGGCGAAGGATTTCGCGCCGTTGTTGACGTACTGCGCACCGCCGTTCAAGACGGTGGAGATCGCCACCGCAGCGTTACTCAGGATCTGCGTCCCGCCGGCGTTAATGACGCTCTGGCGTGCCCAGCCATACGGGTCAACGATCTGCGCACCGCCGTTATTAATCACCGCGTCGAACGACTGGCCGTGCACGCGCTGTACGCCACCGCTGTTAATCAGCGTGCCGCTGGCCTGGCCGCTCTTGGTTACCAGTTGCACCCCGCCGTCGCTGATGCTGGTGCCGGAAGCCGAACCTTCCACCAGTTGGGTACCACCACCAAACACCGTACCGTCAGACGCCGCACCGCCAGCGGAAATGTGTTGCACCCCGCCGTTATTGACGATCGAACCGGCAGCGAGACCGCCGTAGTTGACGATTTGCTGACCGCCGTTATTGATCACGGACGAGATAGCCGTACCATCTACGCTCTGTACGCCACCGCTGTTGATATGGGTGTCAGTGGTTTTACCGCTCCCTGCCACCAGCTGCGTACCGCCATCGTTCACGCTGGCACCGGAGGCGGTACCTTCCACCAGTTGCTTGCCGCCGCCGAAGATGGTGCCGTCAGACGCCGCGCCGCCGAGATTGATGTGCTGCAGGCCGCCGCTGTTCACTGTGGTGCCTGCCGCCAGACCGCCGTTATTCACTAGCTGGATACCGCCGTTACGCACCACGGCCGAAGTCGCGTTGCCATCAACGCTCTGCACACCGCCGCTGTTGATCAGGGTACCGGTCGCTTTGCCGGTGGTTGTGACGATTTGATAAGCGCCATCGTTGATACTGGTGCCGGATGCCGTGCCCGCCACCACTTGTTTACCGCCGCCGAAAATGGTGCCATCAGATGCAGCGCCACCAAGGTTGATGTGCTGCAGACCTCCGCTGTGAACGGCGGTGCCTGCCGCCAGGCCACCGTTATTCACCAACTGGATACCGCCATTGCGTACCACGGACGAGGTGGCGCTGCCGTCCACGCTCTGCACACCGCCGCTGTTGATTTGGGTACTGGAGGTGTTGCCGGTAGCCTGCACGATTTGCAGACCGCCATCGCTGATGCTGGTCCCGGACGCGGTCCCTGCTACTAGCTGTTTACCCCCGCCAAAGATGGTGCCATCAGACGCCGCGCCACCAAGATTAATGTGCTGCAGACCGCCGCTATTGACGATGGAGCCAGCGGCCAGCCCACCGCTGTTCACCAGTTGCACGCCACCGTTATTCACCACGGCGGAGGTCGCCGAGCCGTCAACGCGCTGCAGGCCGCCGCTGTTGATAAGCGCTCCCGTGGCAATGCCGCCGACCTGGACGTGCTGAATGCCGCCGTCGCCGATAACGGTGTCGCCTGCCATACCGGCAACCTGCTGCGTTCCGCCCTGCAGCGTCGTTTTTGAGGCCGCGCCGCCGGCACGCACAATCTGCACGCCATCTTTATCGACGCGAGTATCGTTCGCATGACCGCCGCTGCGGATCAGCTGTTTACCGCCGGTGTAGACGATCGTGCCGTTAGCCGTGCCGTCAACATCCTGGAAACCGCCGTCATAGATTTTGCTGTCGATGGTTTTGCCGGTAACGTGAACCTGCTGCACGCCGCCCGAATCCACACGGGTATTAGATGCCGTACCTTCGACAATCTGAGTACCGCCAAACAACAGCGCATCCGAGGCAGCGCCGCCTTCGTTAATGTGCTGCAGCCCCCCAGAATTAACCAGCGAGCCCGTAGCAAGCGCACCGGAATGGATCAACTGCACCCCGCTATCGTTGACCACGGCGGCGATCGCTGTGCCGTCCACCGCCTGAGTGCCACCGCTGTTGATGATGGTGTCGGTGGCTTTACCGGTGACCTGCACAAGCTGGTAAGCGCCGTTGTTGATGCTGGTGCCGGAGGCCGTACCGGCAACAACTTGCTTACCGCCGCCAAACACCGTGGTGTCGGATGCAGCGCCACCTTCATTGATGTGCTGCAGGCCGCCACTGTTAACCGTCGCGTTGTCCGCCAGCCCGCCGCGGTTCACCAGCTGGGCTCCGCCGTCATTGATAACCGATGAGGTAGCCGTGCCGTCCACGCGTTGCAGGCCGCCTTCATTGATCAGCGATCCACTGGCGCTGCCACCTACCTGAAAATGCTGTACGCCGCCGGCACCGATAATGGTATCTGCCGCCACACCCGCCAGTTGCTGAATACCGCCCAACAGTGTTGTGAAGGCAGTTGAGCCACCTGAGAGCACATTCTGAATACCACCGCTGTTGATCACCGCGCTGGTAGCGGCTCCACCGCTGCGCACTTTCTGCAGACCGCCGTCGTTCACTTCCGCGGAGAACGAGACGCCGTCCACATCCTGTTCACCGCCAGCGTTAACCACCGCATCACTGCTCGTGCCGCTGGCGTGGATCTGCTGCAATCCGCCATTATTAATAATGGTGCCGGAGGTGGTGCCTTCCACCAGTTGGGTGCCGCCGAGCAGAATGGCATCGGATGCTGCACCGCCCTGGCTGATATGCTGCAAACCGCCGGTATTCACTACGCCGCCTGTCGCCAGCCCCCCACGGTTAACCTGCTGCGTACCGCCAGCATTAACAACCGAGGAGATGGCCTGGCCGTCTACGGTCTGCGTACCGCGATTGTTGATGATGGTACCGGTAGATTTGCCGGTTTCCTGTACCAGTTGCGCACCGCCGTCGTTGACGCTGGTGCCGGATGCAGTCCCCGCCAGTACCTGGGTGCCGCCGCCAAACACCACGCCGTCGGAAGCTGCTCCGCCCTGATTGATATGCTGAACCCCGCCGCTGTTCACGATGGTGCCCGCCGCAAGCGCGCCACTATGCACCAGTTGGGTACCGCCGCCGTTAACAACGGCGGAGATAGCGGTGCCGTCTACGGTCTGCGTGCCACGGTTGTTGATGATGGTACCGGTAGCTTTGCCGGTTTGCTGAACCAGTTGCGCGCCACCGTCGTTAAGGTGCGCACCGGATACCGTACCGGCCACGATTTGATTACCGCCGCCAAAAATGGCGGTGTCGGCAGCGGAACCACCGACGTTAACGTGCTGGACACCCCCGCTGTTTACCGTCGCGTCCTGAGAGAAACCACCGCCGTTGATGAGCTGGATGCCGCCGGTGTTAATAACGCCCTGGACTGAACTGCCGTTGACGGCTTGCACGCCGCCAGAGTTAATAATCGTCTGGCTTGCCAGTCCGCTTTCCAGCACCGTCTGCTCACCGCCAGCACCGACAATGGTGTTATTAGCCCTGCCGGCGACCGCCTGCTTGCCGCCGCTGTTAAGCTGCGTGCCTGTTGCCGTCCCGTCCACTTCAACAATCTGTGTCCCGTCAGTGACAACGGTACCGGTCGTCTGACCGTTCTGGCGCACAATCTGCGAACCGCCATCCTGAACGCGGGTATCCACAGTCTGACCGCCCGCCACTATCTGGGTGCCACGGCTGCCGATGGTGTGATTGGTGGTTAACCCGCCAGGATGCACGTTCTGCACGCCCTCCTGCACCACCTCATCGCGCGTCGAACCGGTGACGTCAAGGGTGAACGCCATCACCCCGCTGCTTGCGAACAGGCCGCCCACCGCCGCCGAGATCAATACCGCGCCGCCAGCGCGCTTGCCTTTCGCTCGGGTCAGTTCTGAAACCACCACAAACGCCCGCTGAACGTCATTCCACACCAGCCGGTAACTGCAGTTAAGACTTTTTTTCATTTCTATGTCCTCGAAACCCGTCTCTCATCCGTCAGGCGGCATGTTGATCGGGGTCTGCCAATGCTGTTGTTTTGATGCCAAAGGGATTGCTTCGCAGGGCAATCAGCCGACGAAGATGGCCGATAACCTGCTTGCCAGTGATAAAACGGGTGCATTCGTACTGCCGGTCCGTGCCTTTGTGGCGCGGACACCAGAAATAGTCCTGATGATCAAAATTGAACCGCACGTCATCCCAGCAGCCGTTGCAGACATGGGTATTGATGACGCGCCAGGGGGTATGAAATTCGCTGTTCGGCAGGCTGAATCCGCTGATCAGCACCACCGGGATCCGACAGCCCCAGGCAAGCCAGGAGAGACCGCTGCCGAGGCCGATAAAAAATTCGGCGTGCTCCAGCAGCGCCACACGTTCAGCAAGGGGCAGATTGCCGGTGAAATCTTCCGCGCCGTGGGGGATTTTGTTCCAGATGTAACCGCGACCTACCACGCGCTCTTTGTCGATACACAGCACGCGGTAGCCCTGCTCTTTCAGATAATCGATGACTTCATGCCAGCCGTTGCCGTTGTTCCAGAATTTGGCCTGGCTGGTGGACTGGGTCGCGATGCAGACATAGGGTTCAGCGATACGACGCGCGCTGCGCTGGCGCAGATCCGGAACGATTTCCGTGGGATCGACACCAAGAATATGCCCGGCGGTGCGGTGCAGACCCACGGCGCGAAAATCGAATGGCTGCTTGTCGAGATCGCCATGAAAAAACAGCCCAACGCGCCAGCTGGCATAAGGTGGCTCGCTCATGCCCGGCCCGGCCTGCCACTCTTCAGGAGTAGCGCAATGGAGCTGCGGATAGACCGGTTTGAAGAGATCGACGATCGGCTGTGCCATGGTGCAATAAACGTTGCACTGGTACGTCTGCCGAAAGCGTTCAGCGTAAGGTACCCAGCCAATGAGGTCGCCCAGCGTACCACCGGGAAATGAAACCAGTACCGTTTGGCCGCGCATATCCAGAACGTGATCCAGCACGGGCTCCGGCTGGGCGCCGTCCCAGACCCGCAGACGAAACGGCACATAATATTTTTTTGTGCTGATCACCCAGCCCTGCGCGACATCGTCGGCAAAGAGGATATTTCCCGTTTCGTCATCGCTTATTTCGACCCGCCAGTTACCAGCTGGCAACAATAACCGGGCACCGTCATTAAAATCATACAGGATACCCATCGGTCCCTGCTGAGTCGGAATTTCTGGCGGCGGAATAAAAGCATATCCCTGCCCAACAACGGCGGAAGTCGTCATCACCCAACCTTCATCATGAGTAAACGCGTTAAATAAGGCTGGCAGTAAATAATAATCAGGCACCAGCCGACCTCCGGCGCTAATAATCCGGAACGAAATTTTTTATGAATTTTTCGAGTCTCATCAAGAGTCGATTAAGAGTAGTAACAAGACGTTTTATTGCAAATTCTTTCTAAAAGTTAAGTTCCAGAAATATCAACCATTTAGTTTTTGCCCTCTTTCGCGACTTATTTATAATAAATATTAAAAACAATCACTTAACTGCAAACGGAGGTAGCTAATTTAGGATTATCCTTAAAGCAAATTTCATGCAAAAACGTGATATTAATTCAGAAATATAAAATATATTTCCACGCATCCAGGGAGTCTTTCCCAGATATATCCGCCTCACTGAGATGACAGTGAGAAGTAAAAACAAGTCGCCCCGACAATTATTAAAAAGCAAACTGGCGCACACTTTTTATTTAATTAAGGGCCACGCACTTTTACGCAGCGAAATAAACAGAACAATCTTATTGTTTATTTTTATGATTCATCGAGTGAGAAGATAAATAAGCGTAGCCGTAGCAGCGTAATAACGTTGCCGCAAAGGAGTTTTAGCTCACATCGCCACGATGGCCAGGCCACAGGCTGACCCGTCTGCGCAACGGTTACGCAATTATGTGATAACGGTTACACAACAAATCGATAATGACGATAAATTCGTATTTTGAAACAGCGTTTTTAATTCCTTTCTGCCAATGTCGACGTTATAATGCCGCCATCCTAATTTGAATGGATTCAGCTGATTGAACTGTAAAACAAATTACTCACATCAATTTTTCCCCGATCTGGCTGAATCTCAGGCACACATTCTTCTGCACGCTTTTTTGATGTCACCTATCCTTAGACTGTGGCATCGCTCTTTTCGCAACACAGGTTTGACTCCGAAGCCGTGCGCTAACCGGAGCGTAAATTCCCAATCCTTCTCAACTCAAACTTAAAGACCAGAACTGTCATGAAAAAGACCAAAATTGTTTGCACCATCGGTCCGAAAACCGAATCCGAAGAGATGCTGGCGAAAATGCTGGACGCTGGCATGAACGTCATGCGTTTAAACTTCTCTCACGGTGACTATGCTGAGCACGGCCAGCGCATTAAAAACCTGCGCAACGTGATGAGCAAAACCGGTAAAAAAGCGGCAATTCTGCTGGACACCAAAGGTCCGGAAATCCGCACCATCAAACTGGAAGGTGGCAACGACGTCTCCCTGAAAGCAGGTCAGACTTTCACCTTCACCACTGACAAATCTGTTGTTGGCAACGCGGACACTGTTGCCGTGACCTACGAAGGTTTCACCAACGATCTGAGCGTTGGCAACACCGTACTGGTAGACGATGGTCTGATTGGTATGGAAGTAACCGAAATCGTTGGCAATAAAGTTATCTGTAAAGTGCTGAACAACGGCGACCTCGGTGAAAACAAAGGCGTAAACCTGCCTGGCGTTTCCATCGCCCTGCCGGCATTGGCTGAAAAAGATAAGCAAGACCTGATCTTCGGTTGCGAACAAGGCGTCGACTTTGTTGCGGCCTCCTTCATCCGTAAACGTTCTGACGTGGTTGAAATTCGTGAGCACCTGAAAGCGCACGGCGGCGAGAACATCCAGATCATCTCCAAAATTGAAAACCAGGAAGGCCTGAACAACTTCGACGAAATCCTCGAAGCATCCGACGGCATCATGGTTGCGCGTGGCGACCTGGGTGTTGAAATCCCGGTTGAAGAAGTGATCTTCGCGCAGAAGATGATGATTGAAAAATGTATCCGCGCGCGCAAAGTTGTTATCACTGCGACCCAGATGCTCGATTCCATGATTAAAAACCCGCGTCCGACCCGCGCTGAAGCTGGCGACGTGGCGAACGCCATCCTCGACGGTACTGACGCAGTGATGCTCTCTGGCGAATCCGCTAAAGGGAAATACCCGCTGGAAGCGGTGACCATTATGGCCACCATTTGTGAGCGTACCGATCGCGTGATGACCAGCCGTCTGGATTTCAACAACGACAGCCGTAAACTGCGCATCACGGAAGCGGTTTGCCGCGGCGCGGTTGAAACTGCTGAAAAACTGGAAGCGCCGCTGATTGTTGTTGCGACTCAGGGCGGTAAATCTGCTCGCGCTGTGCGTAAATACTTCCCGGATGCCACCATTCTGGCGCTGACCACCAACGAAGTGACCGCGCGTCAGTTGGTGCTGAGCAAAGGCGTTATCCCGCAGCTGGTGAAAGAGATCTCTTCTACCGATGATTTCTACCGTCTGGGCAAAGAAGTGGCGCTGGACAGCGGCCTGGCAAGCAAAGGCGACGTAGTGGTTATGGTTTCCGGCGCACTGGTTCCGAGCGGCACCACAAACACAGCTTCCGTCCACGTTCTGTAATAATAACCGGACAATTCGGACTGATTAAAAAAGCGCCCTCGCGGCGCTTTTTTTATATTCTCGACTCCATTTAAAATAAAAAATCCAATCGGATTTCACTATTTAAACTGGCCATTATCTAAGATGAATCCGATGGAAGCTCGCTGTTTTAACACGCGTTTTTTAACCTTTTATTGAAAGTCGATGCTTCTTTGAGCGAACGATCAAATTTAAGTGGATTCCCATCAAAAAAATATTCTCAACCTAAAAAAGTTTGTGTAATACTTGTAACGCTACATGGAGATTAACTCAATCTAGAGGGTATTAATAATGAATCGTACTAAACTGGTACTGGGCGCGGTAATCCTGGGTTCTACTCTGCTGGCTGGTTGCTCCAGCAATGCTAAAATCGATCAGCTGTCTTCTGACGTTCAGACTCTGAACGCTAAAGTTGACCAGCTGAGCAACGACGTGAACGCAATCCGTTCCGACGTTCAGGCTGCTAAAGATGACGCAGCTCGCGCTAACCAGCGTCTGGACAACCAGGCTCACTCTTACCGTAAGTAAGAGTTCCTGTAATGAAATGGCGCACACGGTGCGCCATTTTTTTTGCCTGTAATATGCCCTTCTTTTTCGTCTACTGCGTTACAGCCTCTTGTTGTGCTTCTGCATCCACCGTTGTTCCTTTCGCCCTGTTCTGTACCGATAACACGCTTTCTTTCGACGCTGCCGCTGATGTCCTGACCGGAATTGCTACCGGGTAACCCGCCCGACGATTCAACGCTTGCGTAATCATGCCACTATCACCGCCAGCACTGTGGATAAAAGCCTCCAGCGCGGGAGAGAAGCTGATCGGCACCGTCTGCGTATTTTCTTCAACTTTTTGTGCCAGCGGACGATGCACTTCAATAAAGTGCCGCCCGTCAGGCTCTACGGTGTATTTCACCGGCTCGTTGATGATTGTTACCCGCGTCCCAGCCGCAACCTGCGCAAACAGCGCCTGAATATCCGGCGCATTCATGCGGATACAGCCTGAGCTGACCCGTAACCCAACGCTGTCCGGCGCATTCGTACCGTGAATGAGATATTCACCATTACCAATCCCCAGACGCAGCGCAAAGCGCCCCAGCGGATTATTTGGCCCTGCGGGTACCACCGGCGGCAATTCAATGCCGTTTGCTAATGAACGCGCGCGAATGCCCGCAGTCGGTGTCCATGTCGGGTTCGGGATCTTCTGGCTAACTCGCGTCACCGAAACCGGCGTTTCCAGCCCCTGTTGACCAATACCTATCGGGTAAACCTGCACACTGTTTTTCCCCGGCGGGAAATAATAGAGTCGCAATTCCGCCAGATTAACCACAATGCCTTCGCGCGGCGTATCGGGCAAAATCATTTGTGAGGGGATAGTGACGATCGTGCCCGGTCTCGGTACGGGTGCAATCGTATTATTGGCTTCAAGGATCAACATGGCTGCCGTGTCGAAATGGCGGGCGATCGCCTGCAGGTTTTTATCCCCCGCCTGCACGGTGTAAGTCTGGTTTTGCCCAATGACACGGCTACCATCGGCAGGCAGGGGATATTCTGCCGCACGAGCCACCTGGAGTGCGCTTAAAGCGCCGAAAAGACATAAGGAGAGTAAAGACGCGCGTTTCATAGGAAGTTCCTGTATCCACTGACAAGGTGTCAGAAAGCTGAAGATCCAGCGAGGCGCTAAACACCTCGCGTCGTAACAGGATGAAATATGGTCTTTTAAGTTTAGCTAATGTTGGCTGCTTTGTTGCGAATCGCGCGGATCATCGCCTCAAGACCCTGCGAGCGAGAAGGGGTCAGATGTTGCGTGAGGGACATCTTTTCGAACCACGGGCGCACGTCAAACGCCACAATATCTTGCGCGGTCATCTGCTGATAGAGCACAAAGACGATGGCAATAAGCCCTTTGACAATCGCGGCATCGCTGTCGCCAGCCAGCTCTATCACGCCCGCTTCGTTACAATGCATGACAATCCAGACCTGGCTCTGACAGCCCTGAATAACGTTCTCCGGGTTGTGCGCTTCGGCACTTAATTCCGGGAGACGCTGCCCCAGCTCAATAATATAGAGGTACTTCTCTTCCCAGTTGGCACAGCGGCTAAAATTGCGCAGCAGTTTCTCTTTATCGGGTAATGCGGCCATTTTTGCCTCTCACGTTAGCCCAGCAACTGATGAATACGTTTCAGGCCAGCCACCAGACGATCCACCTCTTCTTCTGTATTGTACATAACCAATGACGCGCGACACATGGCGGGAACATTGTAAAATGCCATCAACGGCATCGCACAATGATGCCCGGTACGCACCGCAATACCGTAATTATCGAGGAAACTGCCGACATCATAGGCATGATGTTTCCCAAGATTAAACGCGATTACCCCCTGGCGCTGCGTCGGGCCATACAGTGTCAGATCCGGCACTTCTGCCAGCGCGTTGAGTGCGTAATGCATTAACGTCTGCTCGTATTCACCAATCGCTTCCAGCCCTAACTTATTGACATACTCAATCGCCGCGCCAAGCCCAATAATGCCGCCTGTGTTCGGCGTACCGGCCTCAAAACGCCAAGGCGCTTTCGCATAAGTTGTGCCTTCGATCAGGCTCACAGTGGCGATCATCGAACCGCCCCCTTCCCACGGTGGCATATCCTGCAAGATAGCCTCTTTGGCATATAACACGCCGATACCCGTAGGCCCGTACAATTTATGGCCGGAGAAAACATAGAAATCGCAGTCCAGCGCCTGCACATCCACCGGATGGTGCATGACCGCCTGTGCGCCATCCACCAGCACTTTCGCGCCATGTTGATGTGCCAGCGCAATGATTTCCGCCACCGGGTTTTCGGTGCCCAGCACGTTCGACACCTGCGTGATCGCCAGTAGCCGCGAGCGTTCATCCAGCAGCGTGGGCAACACGTCCAGCTGCAGCGTGCCATCCTGGTTAAGCGGGATCACACGTAACTCTGCGCCCACGCGCTCGCACAGCATCTGCCACGGCACGATATTGGCATGGTGTTCCATCGCGCTAATGATAATGTTGTCGCCCGCGCGCACCTGGCTGTTCCCCCAGCTGTTCGCCACCAGGTTAATTCCCTCGGTCGTGCCGCGCACAAACACCAGCTCTTCGGGCAAACGTGCATGAAGAAACGCCGCTGCCTGCACCCGCACATTTTCCATCCGCTGAGTGGCTTCCGCGCTCAGCGTATGAATACCACGGTGTACCGCCGCATACCCGTGGCGGAAAAATTCAGCTTCGGCATCAATTACCTGGTTCGGTTTTTGCGCACTGGCCGCACTGTCGAGATAGGCCAAAGGTAGTCCGTTCACTTCACGCTGTAGCACCGGGAAATCGGCGCGAACGGCGTTCACGGGAAAACTCATACTCTGCCCCCTGCCAGGCGCTGGCTGATACGCGCCAGAACCTGTTGTTTCAATGCTTCGTCGCTAATGGCTTCCGTCAGTTCAGCCGCGAAGGCATGGATTATCATCTGTTGCGCCGCCTGTTGATTGATCCCGCGCGAGCGCAAATAAAACATCTGTTCATCATCAATGCGCCCAACGGTCGCGCCGTGGCTGCATTTCACATCATCGGCATAAATTTCCAGTTGTGGCTTGGTGTCCACTTCAGCCAGACGACCGAGCAACAGATTATTGTTGGTCATCTGCCCGTCGGTTTTGATGGCATGTTGCGCAACTTTGATCAGGCCATTAAACACCGCCCGGCCTTTATCGCTGACGATGGTTTTATGTAGCTGGCGGCTGTTGCAGTAGCCCTGATTATGCTCAAGCCAGGTACGGGTATCGCATACTTCCGCTTTTACCGGCATCGCCAGACTGTTGATGCGCAACTGCGTGTTTTCGCCATTAAGTTGCGTACTGATGTTATGACGCAACACCGCGCCGCCGAGCAAGAAACTGTGACTATCTGCCGCCGCATCTGCCGCCAGCAAGAGGTCATTATGCGCAAAGTGGTAGCTTTGCGGGTTTTCGAATGCCAGCTTGACGTGGTGCAGGTGCGCATTCGCCGCCACATTCATCGTCAGGCGTGATCCTGTAAAGTGGCGCGCATCGTTCAGGCTGACGTAATGTTCATAAACGGTCGCTTCTGCCCCCAGGCCAAGCTCAAGATGGTGGCGATAATGGGCGGTATTCATCTCCTCGCCCGCCAGCCCTTGAGTAATGTGCATAAGCAGCAACGGCTTAGCAGGCCGCTGGTTTCGCGCCACCTGAATCCAGGTCACGCTCTGCGCCAGGCTTTCTGTCAAATGCAGGAATACTTCCGGCTGCACCGGCGCAGGCAGCGCCTCTCGCACATCAGCAAAAGTGACATCAAAACCGGAACCCGCCGTGTCGTCACTCAGCGCCGCGTTAAACTGTCCATCAACAAACACCAGCCGCACGGCGTCCACCGCCAGCGCCAGCGTATCGCGCTGCGCGGCACCGATCGTGCCAGAGGTGCTAACAAACTGGCTGTTCAGCAAACCGTCCAGCGGCGTGTATTTCCAGTTTTCATGTTTGCGCGTCGGCAATCCTAAACGCAGCATTTGCTGCAGATGCTGCTGCGCCGATTCAGAACGCGCGCCGCCCTGCGTTTCAAACAGATGATGCCACTGTTGCAGCGCGTTACTGCTGTTCGGTAAGCCAGCCATAGCCCTGCTCCTCCAGTTGCTTAACCAGCGTGAAATCACCGGATTTCACGATGCGCCCCTGATATAACACGTGTACAAAATCCGGCTTGATGTAATCCAGGATCCGCTGGTAGTGCGTGACAATGATAAATGCGCGTTTTTCGTCACGCAGCGCATTCACCCCTTCGGCAACAATTTTCAGTGCATCAATATCAAGGCCGGAGTCCGTTTCATCCAGAATGCACAGGTCAGGTTCCAGCACCGCCATTTGCAGAATGTCGTTACGTTTTTTCTCACCGCCGGAGAAGCCAACATTGACTGAACGGGTCAGCAAATCTTCCGGCATTTTCAGCAATTTGATTTTGTCTTCCATCAGATCCTGGAAGTCAAACCGATCCAGCGCCTCTTCGCCGCGATATTCACGTACCGCATTAAGCGCCGTTTGCAGGAAGAACTGGTTACTGACGCCGGGGATCTCCACCGGATACTGGAACGCCATAAATACGCCTTCGCCGGCGCGGTCTTCCGGCGACAGCTCCAGTAAATCTTTGCCTTTAAACTCGACGCTGCCGCCTACCACTTCATAATCTTCACGTCCGGCCAGCGTCGCAGAAAGCGTGCTTTTCCCGGAGCCGTTCGGTCCCATAATCGCGTGTACTTCACCGGGGCGCACCTCCAGGCTCAGGCCACGCAGAATCGCTTTATCTTCAACGCTTACCTGCAAGTCTTTAATACTTAACATTTCTTATCCTTTAATCCTTAACCGACGCTGTGTTCAAGGCTAATAGCCAGCAGTTTTTGCGCTTCAACGGCAAACTCCAGCGGCAGTTCAGAGAAGACATCTTTACAGAAGCCGTTGACGATCATGGAGATAGCATCGTCTTCACTGATTCCGCGTTGCAGGCAATAGAAGAGTTGGTCTTCACCGATACGCGATGTCGTGGCTTCATGCTCAAGTTGCGCGCTGTTATTACGGCACTCGACATACGGGAAGGTATGCGCCCCGCAATCCGGACCAATCAGCATCGAGTCGCACTGGGTGAAATTACGGGCATTGGTCGCGGTCGGCATAATTTTCACCAGCCCCCGATAGCTGTTCTGACTATGCCCGGCGGAGATCCCTTTCGAAATAATCGTCGATTTGGTGTTCTTGCCGATATGGATCATCTTGGTGCCGGTATCCGCCTGCTGATGCCCGCTGGTCAATGCGACGGAGAAGAACTCACCGATCGAGTTATCACCGCGCAGAATACAGCTCGGATATTTCCAGGTAATGGCGGAGCCTGTTTCAGACTGCGTCCATGACATCTTGCTGTTTTCGCCTTCGCACAGCGCACGCTTGGTCACAAAATTAAGGATGCCGCCGGTGTTGTTATCCCCCGGGAACCAGTTTTGCACCGTGGAGTATTTCACTTCCGCGTCTTTGTGGATGATCACTTCCACCACTGCCGCGTGCAGCTGATAGCTGTCGCGCACCGGCGCGGAACACCCTTCGATATAGCTGACGTAGCTCCCTTCATCCGCAACCAGAATGGTGCGCTCGAACTGGCCGGTTTTTTCCGCGTTAATGCGAAAATAGGTCGACAGTTCCATCGGGCAACGCACGCCTTTCGGGATGTAGATAAACGTGCCGTCAGAGGCAACGGCGGCGTTAAGCGCGGCGAAAAAGTTGTCATTAGAGGGCACCACCGTTCCGAGGTATTTTTTTACCAGTTCCGGGTGGTCATGTATCGCCTCGCCGAACGAGCAGAAGATGATTCCTTGCTCAGACAATTTTTCACGGTAGGTCGTCGCCACGGAGACGGAGTCAAAAATCGCATCGACTGCCACTTCTTTGCCTTCGCGCACCGGGACGCCGAGTTGGTTAAACGCCTCTTCAACTTCTTCCGTCAGCCAGGCATTTGCGCCGGTCTGTTGCACCGCGCCGGGCTGTGAGGCGCACGTGTCGTCGCAGTTGCCACAGGAAGGTGCGGAGTAGTAACTGTAATCCTGATAATCCAGTTTTTCGTAATGGGCTTTCAGCCAGTGTGGCTCTTCCATCTCCAGCCACGCCCGGAAAGCGTTCAGGCGAAATTCGAGCATCCATTCTGGCTCATTGCGTTTCGCTGAAATGGCCCGCACGACATCTTCATTGATGCCTTTTGCCAGCTCGTCAGTGCTTAACCGGGTAAAAAAACCCTCTTTATAATTGAGGTTGCCGCCGGTCCAGATTTTGACATCGTCAGTTGCTTCAGTATTACGAGACATAGTACCGCCTATACCCCGAAACTTTCGCCACAGCCGCATTCGTGCTGAGCTTTCGGGTTATGAAATTTGAAGATCTGATTTAAACCTTCACGCACGTAATCTACTTCGGTGCCGTCAATAAACGGCATCGCCTGCAGCGGTACGTAAAGGCGTGCGCCGTCAGATTCGTAAAGCAAATCGTCTTCATTCGGTTCCGTCACGGTATCAAGTACATAGCCAAAACCTGCGCACCCCGTCTGCTTGATACCCAGCCGTACACCGAGTACTCCGGCCTGCTTACTGGCCAGCGCACGGATATGTTCTGCGGCAGCGGGTGTCATGGTTAGCCCCCGCCACGTAAAATCTTGCGGATTAAATGATTCCATCGTTTACCTCACATCAGCAGATCAAAGGCTCATAATGCTATGTTAGTGATAATGATTATCACTTCAACCTCTTTTCCGAAGGGTTATTACCCATGAGTCCCTTTTTTCGGCACATGGTATAAGCATAGACTCTGCGCCAGGGCTTTACAGGTAAGTGAAAATTTGTTTAATAAATTGATAAATAATGATTTTAGAGGGCACTGCGGCGGATAAGGGGTAAAAAAGAAAAGATGTATAGTCAATACCTATTATTGAGATAGGGTGTTGGTATTTCTTAATGAAAAAAGTGACTCGCTTAGTAAAACATTACCTTTTCGCAAAACGGCGTCTTAAACGCATAACCCCAACTTCAGCGCTTTGCGTTTTCAAAATTAATCTCCAGTGATATCAATAGGCCGCATGTCGGCGGCAAAATAGTCATAGTAAAAAGTTGAACCGGATGCTGGAATGAGTGTCCGAAAACAAGGATTTTTGACCACATTTGAGCAAGTTATGGATAAAACGGCGTTGATTTTGTTGTTGCTTGCGGTGGTGGTTCTGGTGGTGGGTTTATGGTCAATTTTCAGCGAAACGCTGTGGGTAGTAGCCAGCTTCCTGGAAACGTTGCTTTACCCAACTATCTCCACGCCGGAGTGACGTTATGGTGTTCTGGTCGCTACAGGAAAATGGCTCTGAAATAAGAGAAAACTGTCGAAAAAGAAGAAATGCCCCTCTCATTTCTGAGATAAAGTCAGCTATGTTCGGTTTTTTAAAAATGCGCTCACCTCGCTGGGCCATCAAACAAGGAGAGTATTGATGCATGCAAAACCAATGATGTCTTTTTTAGATAGCGGCGCGGGTTTTCCCGTGCTGTTGGGCCATAGCTATTTGTTCGATAAATCGATGTGGTCGCCGCAAATAGAAACACTCAGCCAGCACTTTCGTGTGATAGCCCCGGATTTGTGGGGACATGGCGAATCCCCTGCTTTGCCTGGCTCCCCAGCCTCTCTGGCCGATATTGCCGCAGACCATTTGGCTTTAATGGATTCACTCAAGATTGACCAGTTTGCCGTGGTCGGCTTATCGGTCGGCGGCATGTGGGGCGCAGAACTCGCTGCCGCCGCACCTGCGCGTGTTAAGGCAATGATGTTATTTGATACCTTTATTGGTGATGAAACCGATGTGGCGCGTGAGCGTTACTTCGCGATGCTTAATGCCATCGATGCGACTGGCACCATTCCGCCAGCGTTGCTTGATTATATTGTCGGTCAATTTTATTCGCAGTTTGCCGCGCCTGCAGATGTTCAGCAGCTTACCGCTTATCTTTCCTCACTTTCTGCAGAACAGCTTCGCAAAAGCATTGTGCCGCTCGGTAAATTGATTTTCGGCCGACCAGATCGTATGACCATTCTGGATTCTGTGGCTTGTCCGGCGCATGTGGCAACTGGCGAACTGGATCTGCCGCGCCCGCCAGTGGAAGGGCGACAGATGGCAGAAGCATTAGGTTGTGAATTCACGTTGATTCCAAATGCGGCGCATATCAGTAACCGGGAGAACCCTGAATGTGTTTCACAATTGATTGTCGATTTCCTGAAACAACATTGTTGATCCCCCTTACATTGTGAAAGGCAGGTAATTTACACACCCGGCGATAGTCTAAGACTGACCATTTCATTAACCGGACGGGAAACAGAATCAGATGATATGTTTCCCGTTTTTTTCTGTTATTCCCAATCAGGTTATACCTGTCATAAAAATGTCATTATATTTTTATGTTCGCCCATCTATTTTTAAACGCATCCTAAATACATCTTCAATACGCCTGCTTAACATTGCCGCCCTAAAAGGTAATAAAGCTCCCGGCTTTTAAATACCCGCGTATTATCCGCAAACATCTTACTTATGGTTAATAGTGTTAATTCATTGGTGCTTTATTGCTATAAGCCAAACACCGAGCAGGCGCTCGTTATGCTTATTCGCAGCCAATCACATTTATCACGACAAAACAACAACCTAACTCAAACCATACATAAAAATCAAAATCATCAAACCAACTAAATATAAACATTAAGAATAATCTTCTTTGTTAATTTATAGATTTAAGCGATCATTTTCCTAAGAGTAATAGCTACAAACTATCAAAATAAGATAATCGATCATTTAAAACAATTTTCAATCGTTATCCGGGCCTGTGTAGAATTAAAAATTGTTCATTAAGAATGTCCTGTTCTTTTGAGTAGGGGCTAAATCAGGAAAATGAAAATTAACACACTGGAAATTAAAGGCAGAAAATTCCTGATGACGGCAGAGTTTCATCCCATCATTACGCTCTCAGGAAAAAAGATCCTCCGCTATCAAGCGGTAGCACAATTCTATAACGGTGAGGATTTTCTCATTCCCGCTGAGCAAACAGGCGTGCTTCTCGAAGAGACGGCGGTCAACAGAAAAGTAACCGATTTTATTTTTGAGGTTATTTGTCATGTACTAAAAATGAAGGAAACCATGACGGTTTCCTTCATTTTGTCGCCGCAGTTAATTAATGATATAGATTATCTTACCCAGCTCATTGAACGCTGCCAGCACAATGATATTGCCCCGCAACGTATCGAGATTGAAGTCAGCAACCACCTTACTTATTCTCAATTTATCAGTAAGTTACCAGCATTAAAGCAAGCCAGAGAGTACGGTTTTATGGTTTCACTCGGTAAGTTTGGTTGCGGAAATGAACATGCAGAGCGCCTGCAATTGTTTGCGTTCAATACCATCAAAATCGATCGTTCCCTTGTTGACGGCATTGCCCGCCATCCGGCAAAACTTTCAACACTGCACCGTTTCATTGACAGCGTGATACCTGCCGGGACGGATGTGATTTGTGAAGGCGTGGACAGCACCGCCGACCTCGCCCTGCTTAACAGGTATAACGCTGGCGGTATTCAGGGGTACACCTTTTCCCGCCCGCTGACCTTTAAGCAACTCCAGCTACTGGAAGGGTTTTGAACCCGCACAAAAGCCGCTGGCGGGCGATCGGTTAAAAGCGCTGCATCAGACTGGCTGCCCGTGTCTTATTCCTCTGCGTTTTCGCGGGTGCAGATGATCGCTTTATCTTCAGTGTGCTTGCTGTCCGCGTAGAAAAAGGCTTTTTTGCCCGTTTCGATCTGCGTGATGATATGGATCGCCGCCCAGTTGGTCGCCTTGTTTTGATCCTGGCTGTCGGTGTAAATCAGCGCGCGTCCGGAGTATTGATCGGAGATCTCATACGGCTTCTCCTGTGGATTCGTGTAATGTCGGCCATTGATAGTGAGCCCATCCGGTTCGACGCTGGCGCGATATTCATCACACTGCAGTGCGATGCCCTCAGCAGAGGAATACGCCGATAATAAGGCTAAACAGCCGCCCGCAATAAACTTGACCATAACCATCCCGTATACATTTTGTTGGCAACAGAATAATACAGCGCCCCTGAGAAGGGGCGCGTTAACAAAGGTTAGTTATAAAGCGAAGGTTCGCCGACCGGGCGGGTTTTAAAACGCCGGTGGATCCAGAGATACTGCTCCGGTGCGCGCAGAATTTCGCGCTCAATCACTTTGTTCATGTAGCTGGCGGCGGCAAACTCATCCTGAACCGGATAGTCATTCATCGCCTGGCCGATATGCAGCGAATAACCAGAGCAATCCTCTTTGCGCACCATCGTGACCGTCAACATTTTTGCCCCGGAAAGGCGCGATAAAACGTAGGTGCCGTTGGTGGTTGCCGCGTTTTGAACACTAAAGAACGGGGCGAAAATACTGCCTTTGCGACCGTAATCCTGATCCGGCGCGAACCAAACGGCTTCCCCTTGTTTCAGCGCATTGACCAGGCCTTTCAGGTTACGGCGATCAATCATCGACTTATTGGAACGCATACGCCCGCGCGTCTGTACCCACTCCATTAGCACATTATTATGGGGACGATAGGTCGCCATCATTGGCTGACAAAGCCCCATTACGCGCCCGCCTAATTCCAGCGACATAAAATGCACGCCGACCACCATCACGCCACACTGGCTGGCCTGGGCGGTCTGTAAATGCTGATAGCCTTCGACGTCAAACCAGCGGCGTACTCGCTTATCCGACCAAAACCACGCCATGCCGGTTTCAATCAACCCCATGCCCAACGACATAAAGTTTTTCGCAATCAGCCGCTCACGCAGCTCATCACTCATATGGGGGAAACAGAGTTCGAGATTACGGCGAGCGATACGCTCGCGACGTTGCAGGAATCGACGCGATTGCCGACCGAGCCCCGCGCCAAAGCGGGCAAGAACAGGATAAGGAAGTTGAACAAGTAGCCAGAGTAAACCGAGCCCGGCCCATGTCACCCAATGTCGTGGGTGTAAAAACGCTAACTTAAATGATGTCATCATTGTTACCTAAAAGCCTCTATTCAGTAGCGCTTAAAGAGACAATGAATCACTTCATCAGGTCATTACGCGTTACAGCCAATCGCGCCGGTTGAAGATAACCGGGCGGTACATCCAGTGCCGGACAATATAGCACGAAGAGCTAAAATCTAATGCGCAGAATAATGAATAAAAAATGAAGATTTTTCGGCGGTTATCCCGCCGAAAATAATCAGACGATTGCTGTGGTCAGCCGTGATGAACAGCACAGGCGGGATTGTTCGTCATAAATATCGATTTGCCAGACCTGATGCCGCCCGCCCGTATGCAGCGCCCGACAGACACCACGCACGCGCCCGCTGCGCACCGAGCGCAAATGGTTGGCGTTAACCTCCAGACCCACCACTTTCTGTTCCCCTTCCGTACACAAATAGCCAGCAACAGAACCGAGTGTTTCAGCGAGCACCACCGACGCGCCACCGTGTAACAGGCCAAAAGGCTGATGAGTTCGTTGATCTACCGGCATGCTCGCCTCCAGCGCATCGTCACTGATGCGCTCAAAGTGAATATCCAGCAACCCCACCATATTGCCATCACCCATTGCATTCAGGGCTTCCAGCGTAACCGCACGTTTCCAGATCATCCCAAAATCTCCAGTAAGGCCTGAAGTGGATGGCGCACGCCATTCCCTTCGATTCGTTTCACCTGGCTGCGACAAGAGTAGCCGGTCGCCAGACAGCGATTACGCGGCAAACGCTGCATTGCCTGATGCCAGGAAAGCTCATAAATGCCCAGCGAACTGGCATGGTTCTTCACTTCATGACCATACGTTCCGGCCATACCGCAGCAGCCAACGCTGACATTTTCCAGCACCGCGCCGAATCGCGCAAAAATCGCCGCCCATTGCCCCGTAGCACCCGGTAGCGCAGTCACTTCTGTACAATGGCCGAACAGATACCAGGGCTCGCCGCTGAGCGCTCGCTCATCGATGTTATCCAGCGCCGAAGGCAACCATTCATGCACCAGTTGCACATGAAAATCCCCACGCTTATCGCCTAACGCCAGCTTGTACTCGTCGCGGTAGCAGAGCACCAGCGCCGGATCGACACCCACCATTGGCATGCCCAGTTGTGCCACGCGATTCAGGAAATCTGCGGTTTTCCGCGCCGTTTTGGCAAAGCGATTGAGGAAACCTTTAATGTGTTGCGCCTTGCCGTTTGGCGAGAAAGGCAGCACCACCGGCGCGAAGCCGAGCCGTTCGACCAGTCGAACAAAATCGGCCACCACTTGTGCATCGTAATAGCTGGTGAACGGGTCCTGCACCACCAGCACAGTTTTCGCTTTCTGTGCGTCATCGAGCTGCTCAAGCTGCTCAAGCGTCATGTTCGCCGTGCGATGCCCAACCATCTGACGCTGCAATGACGGCACCGACAGCAACGGTAAATCCACCATGCCGATATGCTTCTCAGAAAGGGAACGTACCCACGGCTGGTTCATAAAGAAGTTAAAGGTCTTCGGCGCGCGCGCCATTAAAGGCGCATAGCTTTCCACCGTGGCAACCAGATGATCGCGCACCGGGCGCAGATAACGGCTGTGATAGAGCTGCAGGAAGCGTGACCGGAACTCCGGCACATCAATCTTGATTGGGCACTGCGTTGAGCACGCTTTACAGGCCAGGCAACCGGACATCGCCTCTTTGACCTCATGCGAGAAATCATACTCACCGCGACGCGCATGCCAGCTATTGCGCGTACGCTCAATTAATGTACGTAAACTGGCTCGCTTTTCCGGCAGCTCTTTTTCCAGCTTAACCGGATCGATGCCGCGATCGGCCAGCAATCGCAGCCATTCGCGCACCAGCGTTGCCCGTCCTTTTGGTGAATGAATACGGTTCGCCGAGATTTTCATCGACGGACACATCGGGCTTTTCACATCGAAATTAAAGCACAAGCCATTACCGTTACACTCCATGGCACCACGCCATGAGGAGCGCACGGCGATAGGAATTTGCCGGTCAAGCGTGCCGCGTTTAACGTCATCCACCTTCTTCATCGGCGCATCAATGCCTTCAGGTGGGCAGATTTTACCGGGGTTCAGACGGTTTTCCGGATCGAATGCCGCTTTAATTTTGCGTAACTCGCCATAAAGCTGCTCGCCAAAAAAGGCCGGGCTATATTCGGCGCGGAAACCTTTCCCGTGCTCGCCCCACAGTAAACCGCCATATTTCGCCGTTAGCGCCACCACATCATCGGAAATGGATTTCATCAGCACTTCTTGCTGCGGGTCGCACATATCCAGCGCAGGCCGCACGTGCAACACCCCGGCGTCAACGTGACCAAACATGCCGTAGCTCAGGCCGTGCCCATCAAGCAATGCACGAAATTCAGCGATATAGTCCGCCAGATGTTCCGGCGGTACGCAGGTATCTTCCGCGAAGGGAATCGGCTTGGCCGCGCCTTTCGCGTTCCCTAACAACCCGACGGCTTTTTTACGCATGGCGTAAATGCGCTCGATCCCCGTCAGATCCTCGCACAATTGCCAGCCAATCACGCCGCCTTCACCATTGGACATTAACGTATCGAGGCGCTGGCACAACGCCTGTACTTGCGCATCAATCAGCGGTTGATCGTCACCGGCAAACTCAACAATATTCAGGCCAAGCATGTTTTTATCCGGCACATCAGTAATTAACTCTTTCACCGAGTGCCAGACAATATCTTCCCGCGCCAGGTTGAGCACTTTCGAATCCACGGTTTCGACGGAGAGCGCTTGCGCTTCCACCATAAACGGCGCATTGCGCAGCGCGGAATCAAACGAATCATATTTAACGTTCACCAGACGGCGAACTTTTGGTAGCGGCGTAATATCAAGGCGCGCTTCGGTAATAAACGCCAGCGTCCCTTCTGAGCCAGTCAGAATGCGGGTTAAATCAAATTCGGTCATTTCGTCATTAAACACATGACGCAGATCGTAGCCGGTCAGAAAACGGTTCAGTTTAGGGAAACTATCCAGAATCAACTGGCGGTTATCACGACAACGCTCCAGCACCGTTTTATAAATTCGCCCGATAGCGGTGCTGGCATTGCCCAGCGTTTCTGCCAGCGCCACCGGCATCGCCTGTGTATCAAGGATATCGCCGCCCAGCAATACAGCGCGGACACCCAGCACATGGTCAGAGGTTTTCCCGTAAACAAGGGAACCCTGCCCGGAGGCATCGGTATTGATCATTCCCCCCAGGGTCGCGCGGTTGCTGGTCGACAGCTCTGGCGCGAAGAAGAAGCCATAAGGTTTCAAATACTGGTTGAGCTGATCTTTGATAACGCCCGCCTCAACGCGCACCCACCCCTCTTCGGGGTTGATTTCCATAATGCGATTCATATAGCGGGACATATCAACGATGATGCCCTGGTTCAGCGCCTGACCATTGGTGCCGGTACCGCCGCCGCGCGGAGTAAAGACCAGCGTGCGAAAACGCGGCTCGGCAGCGAGGCGTGTGATCAAGGCAACGTCGGACGTTGAACGAGGGAAAACGACGGCATCGGGTAATAGCTGGTAAATACTGTTGTCTGTCGCCATCGTTAGCCTGTCGGCGTAGCTGGTGGCGGTATCACCGGTAAAACCTTGTTGCTCCAAAGCCTGCAAAAAATTCAGCACCAGTTGAACGACGCCCGGTGCCTGGGAAATCTGTGGGATCATTATGCTTGACCCTGCCTGACTGTTAGTGTTGTGAAGTGTTAATCGTTTGCTTTAAGCATTCATCGTTGTATCACATTTTTTTCTTATGCGCCCATGAGAATTACAGGCAGAATCGGACTGTCCAAAACTGCTGAAATCATTAATCATTATCACTGGTGATTTCCAGAAACACCGAATTTTCAGCCACTCAACAAGGTGAGTAAATCATATGGTTGATCTACGTCAGTCCAGGGATGTACCGCAAATCATGCTGTCGGTACTGTTTTTAGCAATCATGATTATCGCCTGTCTGTGGGTCGTCCAGCCCTTCATCCTCGGTTTTGCCTGGGCGGGAACGGTGGTGATCGCCACCTGGCCACTGCTGGTGCGCCTGCAACGCGTGCTGTTTGGTCGCCGCTCGCTGGCGGTGTTAGTCATGATGCTGCTGTTAATCCTGCTGTTTATTATTCCTGTCGCGCTACTGGTTAATAGCCTGGTGGACTCCAGCGGCCCGGTGATCCATGCCATCAGCACCGGTGCCATGTCACCGCCGGATTTAGCCTGGCTAAACAGCATTCCTTTCGTTGGTGAGAAGCTCTATGCGGGCTGGCACAGCCTGCTGGATATGGGCGGCAGCGCCATTATGGCTAAACTACGCCCGTACGTGGGGGCGACAACCACCTGGTTTGTCGGCCAGGCCGCGCATATCGGGCGCTTTATGCTGCACTGCGCCCTGATGTTGCTGTTCAGCGCCCTGCTCTACTGGCGCGGTGAGCAAGTTGCCAGAGGGATCCGCCATTTCGCCATTCGTCTTGCCGGAAAACGTGGCGATGCCGCTGTGCTGCTGGCAGGCCAGGCAATCCGCGCCGTAGCGCTTGGCGTGGTAGTCACCGCGCTGGTGCAGGCCGTGCTTGGCGGCGTTGGTCTGGCCATTTCCGGCGTGCCGTACGCCACGTTGTTTACCGTGGTTATGCTGATGACCTGTCTGGTGCAGCTCGGGCCATTACTGGTGCTGGTTCCGGCCATTATCTGGCTTTACTGGAGCGGAGATTCCACCTGGGGCACCGTACTGCTGGTGTGGAGTTGCGTTGTCGCCACGCTGGATAACTTTATCCGCCCGGTACTTATCCGTATGGGCGCGGATTTACCGCTGATCCTTATTCTTTCGGGAGTCATTGGCGGCCTGGTCGCTTTCGGCATGATTGGTCTATTTATTGGCCCGGTATTACTGGCAGTCTCCTGGCGGCTATTCTCCGCGTGGGTGAATGAAGCGCCTGAACCGGCGACGGCAGATAATTCGCTAAACGAAGCCGACGATTTAGATACCCCCTCCTGAAAACAATTAAGGCGGGGTAGCCCGCCTTAATTATTATTAAGCACTACTTATCATTTCAGGCGTAAAATCCCGATCGGATCCCTCTGAAAGCGAAATAATGGCCGGTTTAGCCCATATATTCTTCACGTCCATTTAACTAATGAGACGAATCTGATCGACGCAAAAAAACGACATGCCTACTATTAGCTCACGGTTATAAATCAACACCTTGATTTATAAGCATGGAAATCCCCTGAGTGAAACAACGAATTGCTGTGTGTAGTCTTTGCCCATCTCCCACGATGGGCTTTTTTTTTCGCCGCTGTGCGCGCAAACACTTATTTACCGGATGCAGACACGCTACCTTTGCCGCTCACGGCGTAGGCACCATTATCAATAGCCGCACCAATCGGTAGATAATGCATCGTGCCCGTCACCGGCACGAATATGACCGTTATAAGGCACACAGCCATTAAGCTGTCGCCCATGCCGGCACGAGAAACATTAATAGACAACGTTTCATTTAAATAACCTCAGCACTATTACTGGCAATAGCTATTTACCTTCCGCATCTGCGAAATAAAAACGGCAATATCGAATAAATTGAAACCACGACAACGCGCTCAAGAAAAATCAGCTTATGTATTTACCTGTACCCGCTGCTAATAAGGTTATGCTGAGATAGCACATGATCAACGACGTTACGTAACCGCCCCTGTAGCGCCCTATCAATCCTGCGTGAACCACGCGTAGTTCACCCGCCGGGTGCAATGTAGACAAACCCCTTCATGCCATGAAAAATAAAATCGATATCATGGCACTCAGCTATTTCTTCCATTAGATAAAGCCTCAATAAAATTATCTCTTAAAACACGGAGGGAACAGGAAACCACAAAGTGATAAATCATAAGAGAGGGTTATATGCAGGGCAATTCTCAATACAATAAACCTATACCAGGGGCAGGCACGAATAGCTTACGATCATACAAATACCTTACGTAATTGCAGGCCATGCAGCGTGGTTGTTATTTCAGCAGGTGTATTGTTGTCTGTTTGTGCAAATAACTGGCTGAAAGATTTCCGCCCCCCCCAGCCAGGCTGGGGGGGGTCTACAGACAAAAAATAGCCCACCATTCGATGGGCTACGATTTTATCCCTGGCTGACGTCGCACCAACTCATCATTTTCCAGGCTCCGGGAAGCGCGCGGGTCTCGCCGTAAACGTTCACCGTGAGCGCTGCGCGAATATCTGCCGATGAGGCACCGATTTGCAGCTCAAACTCACCCGGTTCAACAATGCGCTGCCCGTCACGGCGCGTAAAGTTGAGCATATCCACCGGTACGGTGAACGTCAGCGTTGCCGTTTCACCCGGCGACAATGTCACGCGCTGGAACGCTTTTAGCTCCTGTATCGGGCGTACCATCGACGCTACCTTATCCCGGACATACAGTTGCACCACCTCACTGCCGCTGCGCTCTCCGGTATTTTTCACCTGTACCTGTACGCGAATATCGCCATCGATCACCACCTCAGGCGTGAGCAGCACCGGGTTGATATACTCGAACTGCGTCCAGCTCTTGCCGTAGCCAAAGGGGTAAAGTGCGCCAAAATGGAAGGCAAACGGTGTACCGCCGCTTTTCAGCTTGTGGTTGTAATAATAGGGCATCGCACCCGCGCTTTTCGGCACGCTGACCACCAGACGCCCCTGCGGCTCTGCTCGCCCGGTCAACACATCAGCAATCGCCCGGCCCCCCTCCTGCCCCGGTGCCCACGCCATCAACCATGCGGCAACGCGCGACTCCAGCCCTTGCAGGTTATACGGACGCCCGCCGGTCATAACCACCACTACCGGTTTCCCGGTTGCCACTAACGCCTCCAGCAACTGCTGTTGCACACCCGGCAGCGTCAGGCTATCCGTGTCGGAACCTTCCCCCACTGTCCCGCTCTGGAATAGCCCGGCAAGATCGCCCACACAGGCAATAATCACCTCGCTTTCTTGCGCCACGCTCACCGCGTGCGGGATCAGGCTCAAATCCATGGATACCGGTGACTGCTGCATCGGTTTACCCGATGCGTCCCCGGGGAAAACGGGGGCGCCAGCCATACGTTTTTCAATAATATGGCAGCCTTTAGCATAGCGGACGTTTCCCTCTCCCAGCGCCTGGCGCAGCGCCGCAAGCGGCGTGGTGACCTGCGTGGTCTCCTCCAGCATATCGCTAATGATCAAATGCACCGGGAAACTGTAACCGCTGAGCAAAGCCAGCGGATCGTCAGCGGTCGGGCCAATTACCGCCACTTTCGGCGTGCCGTTCAATGGCAGAATGCCGTTATTTTCCAGCAGCGTCATTGAGCGCGTAGCGACCTCGTGCGCTACCTGCCGCGTCTCAACGGACTGCAAATCAATACCCTGTTCATCGGTATAAGGGTGTTCGAACAAACCAAGGCGAAATTTTACTGCCAGCACGCGGGCGACGATTTCATCCACTTTTGCCATGGAAATAAGACCGCGCTCAACGGCCTCTGCCAGGTGACGCGCGCAGTCATCTTTTGGCAACTCAACATCCAGCCCGGCATTAAACGAGAGCGCTGCGGATTCTGCGGCATCGTGTGTCACACCGTGATGTTGATGTAACAGGCTGACGCCGCCGTAATCGGCAACAATAATGCCCTCGAAGCCCCATTGTTCACGCAGCAAGGTGGTGAGCAAGAAATGATCGCTGTGACCAGGCTGATTATCAATGTCGTGATAGGCCGGCATCACCGATCCTGCTTTCGCCAGCTTCACCGCCATCTCGAACGGCAGCAAAAAGGTGTCGTTCAGCTCGCAAAAACCCAGGTGCACCGGGGCATGATTACGCGCGCCTTCGCTAAACGAGTGACCAACATAGTGTTTGAGCGTCGCCAGCATATCGCCCTTTTCACCCTGCAAACCTTTCACATACGCGCAAGCCATCACTCCCACCAGCCAGGGATCTTCGCCAAACGTCTCTTCAGTGCGTCCCCAGCGGACATCACGCGAGACATCCAGCACCGGAGCCAGCCCCTGTTTGCAGCCGGT
This sequence comes from Kosakonia pseudosacchari, assembly GCF_015167415.1. Classification (NCBI taxonomy): domain Bacteria; kingdom Pseudomonadati; phylum Pseudomonadota; class Gammaproteobacteria; order Enterobacterales; family Enterobacteriaceae; genus Kosakonia; species Kosakonia pseudosacchari. The sequence goes on along the minus strand of NZ_CP063425.1, from coordinate 2,118,889 downwards.
CGATCGCGCTTCCAGCCCAATATGATGAGCGGCACGCTGCACAAGTTGCGGATCCCAGGTTGAACCGTAGTTCAGCGAGGAGGGAAATAACGTCGCGTCTTTGCACAACAAGCCAACCAGGCACTCTTCATGAAACAGCGCGGGGATACCCAAGCGCGTCTCTTCCACTAACGTTTTTTGTAGCCGATTAGCCGCGCGCACGCCGCGCTTCGCCTCCACTATATGCGTGCCCAGCGGACGGGTTATTTGCCCGACGCCCAACTTAAGCCGCTGCGCCAGCGCCGCCTGCGCGCTGACACCGGCAAACTCATCGCTGAGATCGGTGCGCTCGCGGTGCTCACCCTCTTCTGAAAGCACCAGCCATAAAGCATGCATTTGCGCGAATTTCTCTTCCGGCGTCATCCGCGCCAGTAAGTCCGCAACGCGTTCGGCCACGGGACGGTTTGCGTCCTGGTAGATAGCAGTCATCGGGTCACTCCTGTGTTATTGAAATCCGGGGCGGTTTGCACTGTCGTGTCGCTTTCGCTGTTACCGCGTTTACGTATCAGATCTTGCGCGATACTGTCGGCAACCTGGCTATTCAGTTTGTAGCGGGTCAACAGCAGTACCATGCAGATAAACAGCAGGCAGGGGATCAGCGTAAACAGCGCGTTAATGGTCGTCAGCACCGTGGCACTCTGGGCTGCCTGGTTCGGCGCATAGTCCACTGCGCCCAGCACCCAACCCACAACGGCACCGCCGAGCGCCAGGCCAAATTTAATGGCGAATAACGCGGTAGAGAATACCAGTCCGTCAAGGCGACGCCCGCTGCGGTGCTCTTCGTAATCCACCACGTCAGAGAACATGGTCCATTGCAGTGGCGTGGTCAGGTTCTGAATAAAACTGAAAACGATATTGAGGCCAAAAATAAGCCACACTTGTGTCGGTGGAATAATAAAGATCAGCGCCGCGAAAACAACGAACGTAATAATTGTCCACTGGTAGGCGCGTACCCGGTCAAATTTCCCTAACAACCGTGCTGATAATAGCGCTCCGCTTAGAGCGGCGATCATGCCGGAAACAATAAAAGTAAACACCATATCCGGGCGCTGTAATACGTATTTGACGTAATACATCGTGGCAGAACCACGCGTTACAACTGCGGTTAACAGCAAAATATTAAACACAAAAACAATGCGCCACTGCGTATTCCCCGCCAGCAATTTGAGATCGCTGAACAGCGAACCGGAGCTATCATTGCGCGGCGTAAAACGTTCGCGCGTCAGGAAAAAACAGCCAAAAAATAGCGCAATGCCCAGCAACCCCATCATGCTCATGGCATAGAAATAGCCTTTCTGATCGTTACCCGCGCCCAGTTTCGCCACCAGCGGCAGCGCGATAACGGTGACGATCAGGCCGCCGATAAACGATAAACCAAAGCGCCAGGACTGCAGCGAATGTCGCTCGTGTGGATCCATCGTCAGCGCACCGGGCATCGCGCAGTAAGGTACGTTAATCGCCGAGTAGATGAAGCTAAGGATGGCGTAAGTGACGCAGGCATAGAGGATTTTTGCCGTTGCCCCGGCGTCCGGGACATAAAAGGTAATAATGCAACTCACACCGAACGGTATTGCAAACCACAGCAGCCAGGGGCGAAAACGCCCGTGTCGCGTTTGCGTGCGATCCACCAGTGCGCCGATACAAGGATCGACAAAAGCATCCACCGCGCGCACAACCAAAAACATGGTTCCCATAATGGCGGCGGGTAAGCCAAACACATCCGTATAGAAATAAGCGAGAAACAGCGTTGCGGTTTGCCAGACGAGGGCGCTTGCCATATCGCCAAGACCATAACCTATTTTGTCTTTTGTACTCAGGACAGAGGAGATTGTCATTTTTATCAGCCTTGTGAGGTCAAAAAATATTTCAACGTGGCGCGATAAATTAACGTCGCGCGGCTCACTACAGGCTCAAGTATTGGAAGAAGCCTACGAGGGGACAATTGCAATAATTGCCAGGCTTTTTACGTTTTTTAGTAATTGTGATCGCCGCCGAGTTCGCGGCTGAAATAAAAAAATCCCCGACATTATGCCGGGGATTTTACTTTTGCCTTTATTTTTTCAGTTCGGCGAGGCTGAGCCAGGTCTGCACCACGGTGTCCGGATTGAGCGAGAGACTATCAATGCCCTCATCCATCAACCATGCGGCAAAATCTTCGTGATCCGAAGGTCCCTGCCCGCAAATACCGACATATTTGCCCTGCTTTTTCGCCGCACGGATCGCCATGGAAAGCAGCGCTTTCACCGCGTCGTTACGTTCGTCGAACAATTCAGAGACCACGCCGGAGTCGCGATCGAGGCCCAGCGCCAGTTGAGTCATGTCGTTCGAGCCGATAGAGAAACCATCGAAATACTCGAGGAACTGCTCCGCCAGCAGGGCGTTGGACGGGATTTCGCACATCATGATGATTTTCAGCCCGTTCTCACCGCGTTTCAGTCCCTGACGCGCCAGTTCATCAACCACCGCTTTTGCCTGTTCAACGGTACGCACAAACGGGACCATGATTTCTACGTTGGTCAGCCCCATATCGTTACGCACGCGTTTTACCGCTTCGCATTCAAGCGCGAAGCAGTCGCGGAAGCTGTCGGCCACATAACGGCCCGCGCCACGGAAGCCGAGCATTGGGTTCTCTTCTTCCGGCTCGTAACGCTCACCGCCAACCAGATTGGCGTATTCGTTCGATTTAAAATCGGACAGACGCACAATCACCCGTTTTGGCCAGAATGCTGCGCCCAGTGTCGAAATGCCTTCCGTCAGACGCCCTACATAAAACTCAACCGGCGAATCGAAGCCTTTCATCATTTCGCGGATTTCGTTTTGTAATTTCGCGTCCTGGTCATCAAACTCCAGCAGCGCGCGCGGATGCACACCAATCATACGGTTGATGATGAATTCCAGACGCGCAAGCCCTACGCCTTCGTTTGGCAGGCAAGCAAAATCAAACGCGCGATCCGGGTTGCCGACGTTCATCATGATCTTCAGCGGCAGATCCGGCATGGTGTCCACGCTTGAACTTTTCACGCTGAAATCCAGCAGATCGGCATACACATAACCGGTATCGCCTTCGGCGCAGGAGACGGTGACTTTCTCGCCGGTTTTAATGCGTTCCGTCGCATCGCCGCAACCCACCACCGCCGGGATACCTAACTCACGCGCAATGATCGCCGCGTGGCAGGTACGACCGCCGCGGTTGGTCACAATGGCCGCCGCTTTTTTCATGATCGGTTCCCAATCCGGGTCGGTCATGTCGGTCACCAGCACATCGCCTGGCTCGATCAGGTTCATCTCACTGATATCGTGAATGACTTTTACCGTACCTGCGCCAATGCGATGCCCGATGGCACGGCCTTCAGAGATAATGCGCCCCTGAGCATGCAGCGTGTAACGCTCCATCACCTGGCCACGCGAGCGTACGGTTTCCGGACGCGCCTGAACGATGAACAAGTTGCCGGTATGGCCGTCTTTCGCCCATTCAATATCCATTGGACGGCCATAATGTTTCTCGATTTGCACCGCCTGCTTCGCCAGCGCTTGCACTTCGTCGTCGGTCAGGGAGAAACGGTCGCGCTCGGCCTGCGGAACATCTTCAATTTGCACCTGCTTGCCATGCTCTTGCGTCGGTGCATAGATCATGCGGATTTTCTTCGACCCCATGGTGCGACGCACAATGGCCGGACGATTTGCCGCAAGCGTTGGCTTATGCACGTAGAACTCATCAGGGTTCACGGCGCCCTGCACCACCATTTCGCCCAGTCCCCAGGCTGAGGTGATAAACACCACCTGATCAAAGCCGGATTCCGTATCAATGGTGAACATCACGCCAGAAGAGCCGATATCCGACCGCACCATGCGCTGTACACCGGCAGAAAGCGCGACGCCACGGTGATCGTAGCCCTGATGCACGCGATAGGAGATGGCGCGATCGTTAAATAACGAGGCAAACACATGCTTCACCGCCACCAGCACGGCGTCATACCCTTGCACGTTGAGGAAGGTTTCCTGCTGACCGGCAAACGAGGCATCCGGCATGTCTTCCGCTGTCGCAGAAGAGCGCACCGCGAAAGAGGCTTCGGCGTCATCTTCGGAGAGTTTGGCGTAGGCTTCGTGGACGGCTTTTTCCAGATCGGGCTGGAACGGCGTGTCGACAATCCACTGGCGGATCTGCGCACCCGCTTTTGCCAGTTCGGAAACATCATCGATGTCGGTTTTATCCAGTAATTCGTAAATGCGCTGATTTAGCCCGCTTTGTTCCAGAAACTGGTTAAACGCATCGGCCGTGGTCGCAAACCCATTCGGTACGGAAACCCCCATACCGGACAGATTAGTAATCATTTCACCAAGGGAGGCATTTTTGCCCCCAACTCTGTCTACATCATTCATGCCGAGTTGGTCATACCAAAGCACCAGCGGAGACGAGCCATTGTTGGACATCGAAACAATCCTTTTGTGATATATGAATGGGTAAAAACGTCGAACTACATTTTTATCCTGGCATAATTAATTCCGTTGAAAAAACGGTGAATCGTGTAAGCAATTACGATTTCTGGTTTTTCGGATAGATTCCCATCAATAAATCACCTTGAGTAATTTCTCATTTTTGTATCTCCTTATTTTTTATAGGGGAAACTAAAAAAATGAACCACAGAGTTCATTAAAAATAAAAACACCATTTCACTTTAAAAATGAGAAAAAGGAGATACGCATGTTGCGGATTTTAATTTATGCTTTCAGCGAATTACGCATGTCATTCAGGATGGGTTAAATGGACAGTTCAGTTGATCGCCACGTCTTTTATATTTCTGATGGAACCGCTATCACCGCTGAAGTATTAGGCCATGCGGTGATGTCGCAATTCCCGGTCGCCATCAGCAGTATTACGCTGCCGTTTGTCGAAAACGAGAGCCGTGCCCGTGCCGTCAAAGAACAAATAGACGCCATCTATCAGCAAACCGGCAATCGTCCCCTGGTGTTCTACTCGATTGTGATACCGGAAATTCGCGCCATTATTTTGCAAAGCGAAGGATTTTGTCAGGATATCGTCCAGGCGCTGGTTGCGCCGCTGCAGGAGGAATTAAAACTCGATCCTACCCCCATTGCGCACCGCACACATGGGCTTAATCCAGGTAATTTAACCAAATATGATGCGCGTATCGCGGCAATTGATTACACCCTCGCGCACGACGACGGTATTTCGTTGCGCAATCTTGATCAGGCTCAGGTGATTTTACTGGGCGTTTCGCGCTGTGGGAAAACACCGACCAGTCTGTATCTGGCGATGCAATTTGGTATTCGCGCGGCAAATTATCCTTTTATTGCCGACGATATGGATAACCTCGTTCTCCCCGCTGCGTTAAAACCCCTGCAGCATAAATTATTTGGTCTGACCATTAATCCGGAGCGTCTTGCCGCCATTCGCGAAGAACGCCGGGAAAATAGCCGCTACGCGTCGTTGCGCCAGTGCCGCATGGAAGTCGCAGAAGTGGAAGCGCTTTACCGCAAAAATCAGATCCCCTGCCTTAATAGTACTAACTACTCGGTAGAAGAAATTGCCACCAAGATGCTCGATATTATGGGGTTAAATCGCCGCATGTACTAACAAGCTAGTACGCAGGTGCGAAGTGCGCTATGATACTGCCCGGAAACGTGATGTCCTTTGCAACCCTCTTGAAATAAGCCGGGATTGGTTTAAGGTGTTGCGCATCACTTCCGGCATTCCTGCCGCTGAAGCACCTAATTTTTGAGATTCTTGATGAACAAAACCGATGAACTTCGCACTGCGCGTATTAACAGCCTGGTGACTCCAGCTGAACTTGCGCAGCGCTACCCTGTTACCTCAGAGGTAGCGGAGCATGTGACCGCATCCCGTCGGCGGATAGAAAAAATACTGAATGGTGAAGATCGCCGCCTGTTGGTGATTATTGGTCCCTGCTCGATTCACGATCTTGACGCAGCCGTTGATTACGCGAGCCGTTTACAAGTATTACGTGAAAAACACCACGCGCATCTGGAAATAGTCATGCGCACCTACTTCGAAAAACCGCGCACCGTAGTGGGCTGGAAAGGGCTGATTTCCGATCCGGATCTGAACGGCAGTTACCGCGTAAATCACGGTCTTGAACTGGCGCGTAAACTGCTGTTGCAGGTCAATGAGCTGGGAGTGCCCACCGCGACCGAATTCCTTGATATGGTGACCGGCCAGTTTATTGCCGATTTAATTAGTTGGGGAGCCATTGGCGCGCGTACCACGGAAAGCCAGATCCACCGGGAAATGGCCTCGGCGCTTTCTTGCCCGGTCGGCTTTAAAAACGGTACTGATGGCAATACACGTATCGCCGTTGACGCGATCCGTGCTTCACGCGCCAGCCATATGTTCCTCTCGCCGGATAAAAGCGGGCAGATGACCATTTATCAGACCAGCGGCAACCCGTATGGCCACATCATTATGCGTGGCGGTAAAAAACCGAATTACCATGCCGGAGATATCGCCAACGCTTGTGATACGCTGCGCGAATTTGGTTTGCCGGAGCATCTGGTGGTGGATTTCAGCCATGGCAACTGCCAGAAGGAGCACCGCCGCCAGCTGGATGTCTGTGACGACATTTGTACGCAAATCCGTAATGGCTCGCTCGCAATCGCTGGGGTGATGGCGGAAAGTTTCCTGCAAGAAGGCACGCAAAAAATTGTCAGTGGCCAGCCGCTGGTTTACGGGCAATCCATTACCGACCCCTGTCTGAGCTGGGAAGACAGCGAACTGCTGCTGGAAAAACTCGCAACCGCGGTTGCCACCCGTTTTTAACTTTTTCCTGCTGACTACCTCAGAATCACGCATTCCCCCTACTTTTTCCTGGGGGAACTGCGTTTAAGTAAGCAATCTCCCTTGCGTCACATCACCATACTATTGATAATCATTATCATTGTTGGTTTGTCTTAAAACGGATATGTCGCACATGGATAGCACGCCTGCATCACCTGTCACACCTCAGGAAAAGCCCACGCACATCACCCCAACCGATCGCCGCATTCATAGCCGTTCACTGCTGGGGGATGAAGGGCGCGTCGTTATTGAGCACAACGGGCAGCAATGCCTTCTGCGCCAGACGCATGCCGGAAAATTGATCCTGACAAAATAGGCCGTTTTCAACTTGAGCAACTGACTTCCAGCCGTTTACCCCAGTCGGGCGGACGGCTGACATAATCATCGCTGCGATCGATAAACGGCTGTCGTAATGCCTCATGAAGCCGTTCCAGCTCGCTGGTGTCGCCTTTCTCTGCGGCATCAATGGCACGCTGCGCCAGCCAGTTTCGCAACACCATTGCCGGGTTAACCCGTTGCATATGCGCCTGCCGCTGTGCGTCATCGATATTTTCCTGCTGTAAACGCGTCCGATATTGTGCAAACCAGCCATCAAATGCGCCGCGATCGATAAACTCATCACGTAGCGGCGACGAAGCGCTCTGCTGCTCGGTCAGACTGAGCATGCGGAACGTACGCGTATAATCACTGCCTTCGCGCGCCATCAGGGCAAACAGCGAATTCAGAAGATCGTTATCTCCTTGCTGGCGGGTGAAGAAGCCCAGCTTACTGCGCATCAACAGGCCATATTCGGTGAGTAACTGGTGCTGGTAATCATCCAGCGCGGCGTTCAGGCCCTCAACAGCGATAAACGGCGATAGCGACTGCGCCAGGCGCTGGAGATTCCACAGCGCCACCGCCGGCTGGTTTTCAAAGCTGTACCGACCCTGGTAATCAGAGTGGTTGCAGATAAAACCGGGCTGGTAATCATCAAGAAAACCGAACGGGCCATAGTCGATGGTTAAACCAAGAATCGACATGTTATCGGTATTCATTACACCGTGCGCAAACCCCACCGCTTGCCACCGCGCAATCAGCTGCGCAGTGCGCCGCACAACATCCCGGAACCATGCGACATATTTATCGCTCTCGTTTTGCAATTCCGGCCAGTGATGACGGATAACAAAATCGGCCAGTTGACGGACTTTTTGCGGGTCGCGTCGGTAGTAAAAATGTTCGAAATGACCAAACCGCACATGGCTTTGAGCAATACGCATCAGCATCGCGCCCTGCTCCTGCGTTTCGCGCAGCACCGGCGTATCGCTGGTCACAATGCTCAATGCGCGTGTGGTCGGGATCCCCAGAGAATGCATCGCTTCCGAAGCCAGACTTTCGCGAATGGTTGAACGCAACACTGCGCGGCCATCCCCCATGCGCGAATAGGGCGTCAGTCCGGCACCTTTCAGGTGCCAGTCCCGGGTTGTGCCGTCCGGGAGTTGCTGCTCGCCGAGCAAAATCCCGCGGCCATCACCTAATTGTCCGGCCCAGACACCAAACTGATGTCCGCTATAGACCTGCGCCAGTGGCGACATACCGGGCAACAGCGTTTCACCGCCCCAGATACCTGCTCCCAAGGTGGGATGAAACAGCGCATCCGGTACATCCAGCGCATGCGCCAATGGCTCATTGCGCCACAGTAGCCGGGCGTTATGCAGCGGCGTTGGGGATAGTGCGGTATAAAAATCTGGCAATTCATCTCGCCAGTGGGTAGTAAAAGACAGGGTCATGGTTCCTCCTGCCTTTAGTGTAGTGTTAACTTTGATGTTTAAACACCGGACAAAAGCAGGGCTATGGCTGAACCAGAGCGGTTAACTGCTCGATGGTGACGGGTGGCCACATTGCCCCCTGCATAGCGCTAAAAGAAAAGGCGGATGCCCGTTTGAGGGCCTGTTCATCATCGATGCCTGCAATCATCAATGCATCACAATAGGGTTCAAGCTGCGAAACAATCACCCGCATAAATGGTTCGAATGAAGGTGAAACCAGACGCTGATGTACAAAATTTTTATCCAGTACCACCCGCTTAAATAAGCCATCAAAAATGGCTTTTGTCGAAGCGGTTCCGGCACCAAAATTAGCCAGTACCAGTGAATATTGTTTCGCCAATAGAGACAATGGATGATTATCTTTTCCCTTATTTAGATCGGGAAAATTCTCATTAATCGTAAATTCAAGAAAGGGAAATTTCCTAATGTTTGTCGCCAGCGTTTCATCCGTCAGCAGGTCATCAACCAAAGAGGGGGCAATATTAATCCAGGCTGTTAATTGATGTTGGATAAAAAAGAGTTGGCAGGCTTCAAGCAGTGCCAGTTGTTCATTGAACAGTGTGAGCATTTCTTCAGGCGTAAGGCGCGGAATGACCAGCTCTGTAGGCGTGCGGACATTGTTGTCGGGCCCCACAAAGTTAACGATAATTTCCAGTCCCTGTAGCATTCCGTTACTTTTTCTCGCAGGCAGTAATAGAAGCTCAGAGCGATAGGTGTCATCCAGCGATACTATCATTGCGCCAGCCCCGCATTAAGGGTGATATCCGGCATTGTCAAACACAGGGGAAGATATTTCAAATCTATTGTATTAAATGAGATTAACTTCATTTTTCTCCCGTTTTATTTTTGGCTTCTCCTTAACCTTTATTAGCCTGATAACGAATTGATGGATGTCCGGATCCCAATGTACACAGATCTTAATTAATATAAACGTGATTATTTAGTGGAAATTTCCTGGTTTAAAAAAAGCCCTTGCGGGCTTTCTCATTTTAGATGCGGCGTGCTTGCCAGAAATTTTTACGCCAGTAGACATTATCCAGAGAAGAACGCATCACTCCCCGGCTGGTTGAGGCATGAATGAACTCATTATCCGTATCGTAAATCCCTACGTGCAACCCACTTTCTCCGGAACCGGTTTTAAAGAAAACCAGGTCGCCTGGCAGCAAATCATCTTTATCGATTTTCGTGCCAATTTCTGCCTGCTGCCGCGTCTCGCGCGGCAATTGCAAAGAAAACTTATCGCGGAATGTCATCATAACGAAACCGGAACAATCCACACCGGAACGGCTCATTCCACCGTAGCGATACGGTGTACCATGCCACTGGCTAAGCTGATCATTCAGGCCAGCAATAACGGTTATCGAATCTGACAATCTTGGATTTGGCGGCGGCGCGCGATGAGAACTACATCCTGCAAGGAATAACGCCACTACCAGCAAAAACCAGATACGCATCCTGGATCAAGCCTCTTTATTTCTTTTTCTCGGAATAATCTACCGTGTGAATCAGATACGTGGCAAGTCACGTTTTCGTCACGTTGCGGGGATCAGCACACGGTGACCTTCCACATCGAGTTGGCGAAAAGCCAAACCATACGCCGTTGCCAGATGCGATGGCGTCAGCACCTCGTCCTGCCGCCCGCTCATTAACAGTTTGCCACCGCTGAGCAGCCATGCCTGGCGCGCATGGCGCAACGTGTGGTTAAGATCGTGGCTACTCATCACTACGGTAACGCCTGCGGCCACCAGCTCGTTTAAAAGCTTATCCAGTGCCGCCTGTTGGGCAACATCGAGGCTATTCATCGGCTCATCCAGCAATAAAAGTTCCCCGTTGGGGTTACCGGTCGGGTGAATTTGTAAAACCACCGCCGCTAAGCGAACCCGTTGCCACTCCCCACCTGACAGGTGATTAACTGCCCGCCCCAGCTTATCGCTGAGGCCGAGCTTGCCCGCAATCTGTGCCAGCAGCGCGGTTTGTGCGTTATCGCGCTGATGCAAAGACAAGTACTGCCAGACAGGCATCGCGAACGGCGGTGTCTGTTGCTGGGCCAGATAAGCACGGTGTTGCGCCAGTTGCGATGCGGGCCACTGCGTTAGCGAACGGGCATGAAACAGTACGCGTCCCTGCCCGCCTGTTAACCCAGCCATGCGCGCCAGCAGTGTGCTTTTCCCCGCACCATTCGGCCCGACAAGATGCAGGACTTCTCCCTGCCCGACCGACGCCGTTATCGGCCCAAGCCTGCCGGGTTCAGCCACATCCTGAAGCTGCAACAGCACCGACATTACTTCGCCAGCGCCTGTTTCACCGCCTCAACGAGAATCGGATCTTCCGGTGTCATATCCGGAGAGAAGCGTTGAATCACCTTGCCGTCACGACCAATCAGGAATTTTTCAAAATTCCACAGGATATCGCCCGGCGCTTTCGGCGCACGGCCTTTGCTCTCCATACGTTCGTAGAAACCGCTTCCCTGAGGTGCAACGGCCTTCGGCGCTGCGGCAACGAGTTTTTTATACAATGGATGACGCGCTTCGCCATTCACATCAATTTTGCTGAACAGCGGAAATGTTACGCCATACGTGGTGCTACAAAAGGTTTTGATCTCCTCTTCTGAACCCGGTTCCTGGCCGAGAAACTGATTGCAGGGAAAACCGAGCACGGTGAAGCCTTCGCTTTCCCATGCTTGCTGCATATTTTCCAGTTGTTCGTACTGCGGCGTCAGCCCACATTTAGAGGCGACGTTGACCAGCAGCAATACCTTGCCGAGGTAACCTGCAAGCGTTGTCTGCTCACCATCGATAGTCTTAACTTCAGTATTGAGAATATCCTGTTGCATAGCGTCACCTTAATGAATGTTATGGTTTGCGGGCTCAACGCCCGGCTCTCAATAATAGCCAGATAAATATCGGCGCGCCCAGCGTCGAGGTCACGACGCCTATTGGCAACTCGGCCGCACTGAGTGCCAGACGCGCTATCACATCGGCAAATAACAGCGCCACCGCCCCTGCCAGCGCGCAGCCTGGCAGCAATGCCCGATGATCGGTCAAACCGCACAGACGTAAGATATGGGGAATGACCAGACCGATAAAACCAATTGAACCCGCCAGCGCGACGCTTACGCCTACCAGCCAGCCCGTGGCTACCACCAGCACGTTTCGCCATAGCCACATCGGTAACCCTAACTGGCGCGCGGAAATGTCTCCCAGCGCCAGCATATTCAGTGGCTGTGACTGGAAACAGACCCAAATGATGACAGGCACCAGCGCCGCCATCAGCCAACTTTGTTGCCAATCTACCCCGCCGAAACCGCCCATCATCCAGTACATTAGCTGGCGCAAATCGAAGGAAGAAGAGAAATAGACGGCCCAGGTCATCAATGCGGTACAGATAATACCCAACGCGACGCCAGCCAACAGCAAACGACTGGTTGAGATATGGCGACGCGCGAAACGCAGCAGGATCAGCGTCACAACAAGCGCCCCGGCGATCGCACAAACGCCCAGCGCCCAGCCAGGCAGCAATCCGCCACCCAGCAATACAGCAGCAATGAGCCCAACGCCGGCACCACTAGAGACGCCCAGCAATCCAGGCTCCGCAAGCGGGTTTTCGAATAGCGCCTGCATCACCGCACCGCACAACGCCAGTGCAGCGCCAACCAACAACACCGCCAGCGTACGCGGCAAACGAATTTTCCAGACAAACAGTTGCCCATCCGGTGTAAACCAGGCGCCGGGAGAAATCCATTGATCGCCCGCGCAGAGACTGAACAGCAGCGCGAAGAGTAAAAGCAGCAGCAAGCCACCCAGCCAGCGGCGGTTGCGTTGCTGTTGAAGATGAGCGTATGCCAGCATGTTTTCCGTTTTATTGGTCAGCAAGGCCACTGATTCTAAGGTTGATGCCGGATGCTGAAAAGAAAAAAGGCCGCGATGCGGCCTTTTTAATTAGTTCATATCATTCAGCTTTGGGCGAAGCGTTTTCGACACGGCTCTTTAACTTCTGGCCGGGTCTGAAGGTCACCACGCGCCGGGCTGTAATGGGAATATCTTCGCCCGTTTTTGGATTACGACCCGGACGTTGATTTTTGTCGCGCAAATCGAAGTTGCCAAAGCCGGAAAGTTTTACCTGCTCACCGTTTTCCAGAGCACGACGGATCTCTTCGAAAAACAGCTCTACCAGCTCTTTTGCGTCCCGTTTGCTAAGCCCAAGCTTATCAAACAGATATTCTGACATTTCAGCTTTTGTAAGCGCCATAGGTTCAATCCCTCAATGATGCCTGGAATCGCTCTTTTAATGCCTCTACACATCTGGCAACGGTAGCGGCAATCTCCTCTTCTTCGAGTGTACGGCTGGTATCCTGAAGGATCAGGCTAATGGCAAGGCTCTTATACCCTTCCGCTACACCCTTACCGCGGTACACGTCAAATAAGTTTACGCCAACTACCTGATTTACGCCAACTTTCTTACATTCGGCCAAAACATCTGCTGCAGGCACATTTTCTGCGACCACGACAGCGATATCACGACGGTTCGCCGGGAAGCGTGAAATCTCCTGAGCCTGAGGAACCACGCGGTCTGCAAGCGCATTCCACTCCAGTTCAAATACCAGTGTGCGGCCATTCAGATCAAGCTTACGTTCCAGTTCCGGATGAACAACACCAATAAAACCAATGCGCTTATCTTTCAGATAAATCGCTGCCGATTGGCCCGGGTGCAGTGCAGGATTCGTTTCCGCGCGGAACTCAATGGAGGAAAGTTTACCTGTAAGTTCCAGCACGGACTCAAGATCGCCTTTTAAATCGAAGAAATCGACGCTTCCTTTCGCCAGATCCCAGTGCTCGTCATAACGGTTACCGCAGATCGCACCCGCCAGCATCACATCCTGACGGATGCCAAGATTAGCTTGCGTATCAGGCACAAAGCGCAGGCCGGTTTCGAAAATACGCACGCGGCTCTGCTGACGGTTCTGGTTATAAACGATAGTACCGAGCAAACCGGTCCACAGAGAGAGGCGCATCGCCGACATTTCGCTGGAAATCGGGCTTGGCAGGATCAGTGCCTCCTCGCCCGGATGAATCAGTTGCTGCAGCTTCGGATCGACGAAGCTGTAAGTAATGACTTCCTGGTAGCCTTTATCATTAAGCATGGTTTTAACACGCTTCATCGACAGGTTCGCTTCGCGATGCTCGCCCATAATCAGGCCAGCCTGCACCGGCTCATCGGGAATATTGTTGTAGCCGTAGACGCGGGCGACTTCTTCGACCAGATCTTCTTCGATTTCCATGTCGAAACGCCAGCTCGGGGCAACCGCCAGCCACTCATCTTGGCCTTCAGTCACTTCACAGCCCAGACGGTTCAAAATATCGCTGACCTGATCGTCGGCAATATGATGACCAATCAGGCGATCCAGCTTGCTACGGCGCAGACGGATGGTCGCGCGTTTCGGCAGCGTGGCTTCGTTTGTGACATCAATCACCGGGCCGGCTTCACCGCCACAGATATCAAGCAGCAGACGGGTGGCGCGTTCCATCGCTTTGTATTGCAGTTGCGGATCGACACCACGCTCATAACGGTGGGAAGCATCAGTATGCAAACCGTGACGGCGCGCGCGACCAGTAATTGACAGCGGGTTGAAGAAAGCACATTCCAGCAGCACATTCTGCGTTTCACTGTTCACGCCAGAGTGCTCACCACCGAAGATACCGCCCATTGCCAGCGCTTTGCTATGGTCAGCAATCACCAGCGTATCTGCGTTCAGTTTGGCTTCATTACCGTCCAGCAGCACCAGGGTTTCGCCCTCTTTTGCCATACGCACCACAATGCCGCCATCCAGACGGTCGCGGTCAAACGCATGCATCGGCTGCCCCAGCTCCAGCAGAACGTAGTTGGTCACGTCCACTACGGCATCAATCGAGCGAATGCCGCAACGGCGCAGCTTCTCTTTCATCCACAGAGGGGTTGGCGCTTTGACATTGATACCTTTCACGACACGGCCAAGGTAGCGCGGACAAGCCTCTGCCGCTTCCACGGTGATCGGCAGCGTATCGGCGATAGTCGCGGCAACAGGTACGATTTCCGGCGCGGTCAGCGGAGATTTATTGAGCACCGCAACATCACGCGCCACACCGATGATACCGAGGCAATCTGCACGGTTCGGCGTCACACTGATTTCGATGGTGTTGTCATCCAGTTTTAAATATTCACGGATATCGGTGCCGATCGGCGCATCTGCTGGCAGTTCAATAATGCCGTTATGATCGTCAGAAATACCCAGCTCGGAGAACGAGCAGAGCATACCTTCCGAAGGCTCGCCACGCAGTTTTGCTGCTTTGATTTTGAAATCGCCCGGCAGTACCGCGCCGACAGTGGCGACCGCGACTTTGAGCCCAAGGCGGCAGTTTGGCGCGCCACAGACGATGTCCAGCAGGCGCTCACCGCCTACGTTTACTTTCGTTACGCGCAGTTTGTCGGCGTTCGGGTGCTGAGCGCACTCCATCACTTCGCCAATGACCACGCCATGAAACGCACCGGCAACCGGCTCAACACCGTCGACTTCAAGACCCGCCATGGTGATTTGCCCGGACAGCGCTTCGCTATCAATGGCCGGATTAACCCATTCGCGTAACCACAGTTCACTGAATTTCATTGTTTTGCCTGCCTTTATTTAAACTGTTTGAGGAAACGCAAATCGTTTTCGAAGAATGCGCGCAAATCGGTGACACCGTAACGCAGCATCGTCAGGCGCTCCATACCCATACCAAATGCAAAGCCTGAGTAAACTTCCGGATCAATACCGACGTTACGCAGTACATTCGGATGCACCATGCCGCAACCGAGCACTTCCAGCCATTTACCGTTTTTACCCATTACATCCACTTCCGCCGAGGGCTCAGTAAACGGGAAATAGGACGGGCGGAAACGGATCTGCAAATCTTCTTCAAAGAAGTTACGCAGGAAGTCATGCAGCGTACCTTTCAGATTGGTGAAGCTGATATTTTTATCAACAATCAGCCCTTCCATCTGATGGAACATTGGGGTGTGCGTCTGGTCGTAGTCGTTACGATATACGCGGCCCGGCGCAATAATGCGGATCGGCGGCTGCTGATTTTCCATTGTGCGGATCTGTACGCCTGAAGTCTGGGTACGCAACAGACGGGTGGCGTCAAACCAGAAGGTGTCGTGATCAGCACGCGCCGGATGGTGACCCGGGATGTTCAACGCATCGAAGTTATGATAATCATCTTCGATTTCCGGACCAGTGGCGACAGTAAAGCCAAGCTCACCGAAGAAGCTTTCGATGCGGTCAATAGTGCGAGTCACCGGATGTAAACCGCCATTCTCCACGCGGCGACCCGGCAGCGACACATCAATCGTTTCAGCGGCCAGGCGTGCATTTAATGCCGCATTTTCAAGCTCCGATTTACGCGAGTTCAGCGCTTGCTGCACTTGCTCTTTTGCTTCGTTGATCACCGCACCCGCAGCCGGGCGCTCTTCTGGCGGCAGCTCACGCAGGGTGGTCATCTGAAGGGTCAGGTGCCCTTTCTTGCCCAGGTATTCGACGCGTACGTTGTCCAGCGCGGCGACATCTGAAGCATCGTTAATGGCTGCCTTCGCACTGGCAACCAGCTCTGCGAGATGTGACATGGTTTTCCTCGTTATGTGACGATATTTACAAGCGGCAGATACAAAAAAAGCCTCCACAAGGGAGGCTTTCTGGCGCTGTTTTCCGTTTCTTCTTTCACGCGCTAGCCTCCCGGGTTCAGGTGCTAAAGTAAAAAAAGAAGCGGAAAATAGCAGCATTCATGCTTGCGTTACCTTAACAGGGTAAGTGGCGGCGATGGCTTATTGAAAGCGCATCACGGCAAAAAGTCAATGCATTGATAATGTTAAAGCAAAAGAGGGAGCTAAGCTCCCTCTCTTAAACTGGCTTACGCCAGAGCTGCTTTCGCTTTTTCAACCAGGGCAGTGAATGCCACTTTGTCGAATACTGCGATGTCAGCCAGGATCTTACGGTCGATTTCAACAGAGGCTTTTTTCAGGCCGTTGATGAATTTGCTGTAAGAAATACCGTTCTGACGTGCTGCTGCGTTGATACGTGCAATCCACAGTTGACGGAACTGACGCTTTTTCTGACGACGGTCACGATAAGCGTACTGACCAGCTTTGATAACAGCCTGGAAGGCAACACGGTAAACGCGTGAACGCGCGCCGTAGTAACCTTTAGCTTGTTTCAAAATTTTCTTATGACGTGCACGTGCAATCACACCACGTTTTACGCGAGCCATATGCTCTCTCCTGTATCTATATTCTTAAAAAAGTTAAAAGGTTAACGACTTATGCGTACGGCAGGCACGCGATTACCAGGCCCAGATCGCCTTTAGAAACCATGGCTTTCGGACGCAGGTGACGTTTACGCTTGGTAGCTTTTTTGGTCAGAATATGACGCAGGTTAGCGTGCTTATGCTTAAAACCACCTTTACCGGTTTTTTTGAAGCGCTTAGCAGCACCGCGTACGGTCTTAATTTTTGGCATTTTTTAACTTCCACTTCGCATTGTTAATAAACGAAACAAAGGCGAACTAAACCCGTGAGCTTGTGGCCCACAGGTTTAATTACTTGATGGCCTTACTGTTTCTTCTTCGGAGCAAGCACCATGATCATCTGACGGCCTTCGATCTTCGTTGGGAATGATTCGACTACTGCCAGTTCAACCAGATCTTCTTTCACGCGATTAAGCACTTCCATACCGATCTGTTGGTGGGCCATCTCACGACCGCGGAAACGCAGCGTGATTTTGGCCTTATCGCCCTCTTCGAGAAAGCGAATCAGGCTGCGGAGTTTTACCTGATAGTCGCCTTCATCTGTACCAGGTCGGAATTTGATTTCCTTAACCTGAATAACTTTTTGCTTCTTCTTCTGTTCCTTAGAAGATTTGCTCTTTTCATAGAGGAACTTGCCGTAGTCCATTATACGGCATACGGGCGGCTCGGCGTTAGGGCTAATTTCGACTAAATCGACCCCGGCTTCTTCAGCTTTTTCCAGAGCTTCTCTGAGACTCACAATACCAAGCTGCTCGCCTTCCAGACCTGTTAAGCGAACTTCCGTGGCGCGAATCTCGCCATTAATACGATTGGGACGCGCCGTTTGAACTCGTTTTCCGCCTTTAATACCTTATTCCTCCAGTTGTTGAAGACTGCGGCTGCGAATCTCTTGTTGCAGCTTCTCGATAACACCATTTACGTCCAGGCTACCCAGGTCTTTACCGCGACGGGTACGCACAGCAACTTTGCCGGCTTCGACCTCTTTGTCACCACAAACCAGCATATAAGGGACACGACGTAAAGTGTGCTCGCGGATTTTAAAGCCAATCTTCTCGTTTCTCAAGTCTGCTTTTACACGAATGCCCGCATTTTGCAGTTTACGGGTCAATTCGTTAACGTATTCAGCCTGCGAATCAGTGATGTTCATCACAACTACCTGCACGGGTGCAAGCCAGGTTGGGAAGAAACCTGCGAATTCTTCAGTCAGGATGCCGATAAAGCGCTCCAGAGAACCAAGAATTGCACGGTGAATCATCACTGGAACTTGTCGCTCGTTGCTTTCGCCAACATAAGAGGCATTCAGACGAGACGGCAAGGAGAAGTCCAGCTGGACAGTACCGCACTGCCATGCACGATCGAGGCAGTCATACAGGGTAAATTCAATTTTCGGACCGTAGAATGCGCCTTCACCCAGTTGATACTCAAACGGGATATTATTCTCTTCCAGCGCCACAGCCAGGTCCGCCTCAGCACGATCCCACATCTCGTCGCTGCCGATACGTTTTTCCGGACGAGTGGAGAGTTTGACGACGATCTTCTCGAAGCCAAAGGTGCTGTACATATCGTAGACCAAACGAATACAAGCGTTCACTTCATCACGCACCTGCTCTTCTGTACAGAAGATGTGGGCGTCATCCTGAGTGAAGCCGCGTACACGCATTAAGCCATGCAGCGCACCTGACGGCTCGTTACGATGGCAACTACCGAACTCTGCCATACGTAACGGCAAATCGCGGTAAGATTTTAAGCCCTGGTTAAAGATCTGTACGTGACCCGGGCAGTTCATCGGCTTGATGCAATATTCACGGTTCTCAGAAGAAGTCGTAAACATGGCATCTTTGTAATTGTCCCAGTGGCCGGTTTTTTCCCACAACACACGGTCCATCATGAACGGGCCTTTCACTTCCTGGTACTGGTACTCTTTCAGCTTAGAACGGACGAAAGTTTCCAGTTCACGGAAGATAGTCCAGCCATCGTTATGCCAGAACACCATACCCGGCGCTTCTTCCTGCATATGATACAGATCGAGCTGCTTACCGATTTTACGGTGATCGCGTTTTGCCGCTTCTTCCAGACGTTGCAGATACGCGTTCAGCGCTTTTTTATCTGCCCACGCGGTGCCATAGATACGCTGCAGCATTTTATTATTGCTGTCGCCGCGCCAGTAGGCACCTGCGGTTTTCATCAATTTGAAGTGATGGCAGAAACGCATATTCGGCACGTGCGGACCACGGCACATGTCGACGTATTCCTGATGATGATACAAGCCAGGCTTGTCATCATGGGCAATATTTTCATCAAGGATGGAAACTTTATAGCTTTCACCGCGTTTAACAAACGTCTCACGCGCCTCTTTCCAGCTTACTTTCTGCTTGATGACATCGTAGTTTGTTTCGGCGAGCTCATGCATACGCTTTTCGAGCGCGTCGATATCTTCCTGGGTCAGCGTGTGGTCAAGATCAACGTCATAGTAAAAACCGTTATCAATAACCGGACCAATAGCCATTTTGGTGTTGGGCCAAAGTTGCTTAATCGCATGACCTAACAGATGCGCGCAGGAGTGACGAATAATTTCCAGTCCGTCCTCATCTTTTGCGGTGATGATGGCAAGCCTCGCATCGCTATCAATCACATCACTTGCATCGACCAGTTCACCGTTGACGCGGCCAGCGATACAGGCTTTCGCCAGTCCGGGGCCGATATCCAGCGCAACATCCATTGGGCTAACAGCATGGTCGTAATGGCGTTGACTGCCATCAGGAAGAGTAATTACAGGCATTTCATTTCCTTAATTTGCAGTGGTGCCCCGCACGAAAGAGCACATACAAAATGAGAGATCAAAGATATAACAGCAGCGATGATAAGTTTTCTCGCTTCACTCTGCGGAATCTGTACAGCGTAGAGCTCAACCCCTATCTGATACCCTTACCTGCCGCTGTTAAGTACCCGGCAATAGTACACATTTGCGAAGGGGGTTGAAAGGATTAGTGTGACATAGCTCAAGAGTGCTGCTTTATTGCAGATTTACGATCCCGCATGGAAAACGGTGCAAAAACAAGCACCCAATCTGAGGATTGTCTGATTTTTTACCAGAATCTTGACATAACGGTATCTCAAGCCGTTTATTTGGCTACCCATTAACACCTAACCTACTGATAAAGCATGGTAATCCTTTACTCCATTGTTATTTTCGCGCTTCTCGCGATCATTATTTTTTCGTTTTATAAGCACCACAGCATGAAGTCGTCTCGCGCCCTTCCGGGCCGTTACAAGAAACGGCGTGGCTAACGCTACCTTCTTTGACAAACCACGACTGTTCAGAAAGGCACGTAAGGCTCGTGCCTTTCTTTCTCATATCCACCCTGCTTTTTTCAGGCGTTATAACCCAAAGCGCGGATGACAGTTTCCATCGCTTCTTGTGTTAGGCTGGAGCGCTTAATTTTCGTATTAGCCAGCATAGTTCTGACCACCCCGGCAATAACAATGTGTTTGGGTTCTTGTCCGAGGTCGCGCATTTCCAGCACGACTTTCCCCACTACGCGGCACATTTCTTCATATAACGCCTCGTCTTTTGACGTCCCCATGTCACCTCCGGTAGCGATGGTATTGATAAGCAGGCTGCCTTATGAAGAAAGCGGCTTGCATCGGTAAAAAGTCAGTAAAGCATATTGTTACCAACAACTGTACACTGCCGCTTCCCCCTGATCGCGTGAAGAAGCGATTTGAACGGCTTTTTCCTTACGCTCCCGCTTTTTCAGGCATTTGCACAAAGTTAAATTTGCCTGCGAATTTACCTTAAAGTTACTCAGCCCGTTGCCGATGATTAATTCATTAGCGGTCTGAATGAATTAATGACGGTAATGCAGGCAATCAATCATAATGAGTTTATCGGGCTGAACCTCACCGCCCGAAAAAAAGCGACCTCCTCGCTTCAGGAAAGCATTGAACGTCTGTCATCAGGGTTGCGCATTAATGGTGCGAATGATAATGCTGCCGGGCAGTCTATCGCTAACCGCATGCGTTCTAACGCCAGTGCGGACAGTGTTGTGGCGCGCGGTCTTGATGATGCTATCAGTATGGCGCAGACCGCTGATGGCAGTTTGCATACCGTTAGCGAACTTTTGATCCGGGCGAAAAGCCTGGCCATACAATCCGGAAATAGCACCCTCTCCGAGAGTGACCGGCAAAGCATTCAGAACGAATATCAAAATATTCTTAACAATATCCAGTCAATCTCGGAAAGTACCGAAATTTTTGGACGCTACCCGTTGGCGACTGATTCACCAGAACTGCCGCCGGAGTTGATTGGTGATGTGCCACCACTAAACGTCAAGTTTCCGGTTCAGGGTACCAATTATTCGTACAGTTCAGGCATTGTCTCGCTGGCCTACATCCCTGCCGGTTCAACCAATATTGCTATAACGATTGATTCACTGGGACTCGATGATGATATTCAGTTATTCACGCGCGACGGCAAACACCTGGCCGGGACACCAATTAACGGCACAGCCCCGGACTATACATGGAAAAGCCGCGGCATCACGGATTCAGCGAAAGCGACCAGCCGTGTTCTGACCGAGGCCAATGGTTTTGCGCATGGTGCTACCTACGACGATTCTTTGCTGATTGAAGGGGGCGCAACATGGGCGCTCAACGGTAGCGAGACGCTAAATTACAACGGTATGACTATCGGTTATAGCGGCGATGGTGACCGGTACGAACCGGGCAACGCTTTCAATGACGGTAGCAACGGTTCAAACCGACTTGAGCGCGTAAAGATCGATAACGTTACGGAAGATTTGGTGGTAATGATCGTGGGTAGTGGCTCTTTTACCAGTAACTTAACCTGGGGCACCCTGCCAAAGCCCACGATAACGCCAGCAGAACCGCCGAAACAGAGTCGCCCGTGGGAGGTCGTGACCAGCGCGAACGTGGGTGATGATATCCACTCCGTAACCATGCCAACCACACCAGCTGACGTGAAATCCCTGGGATTAAACGCGACATCGTTGCAAACCGCCGCCTCGGCAGGTGTCGCAATGGGTGCGCTTGACAAAGCACTGGATAAAGTAAGTGGCTGGCGCGCACAGTATGGCGCGTATATTAATCGTTTTGAATCGAATAAATCGGTACTGACACAACAAAACGTTGCAACAGCAGCAGCGAAGAGCAGGATAGAAGATGCAGATTATGCGCTGGAAGTCAGCAAGATGGCCAAAGCCCAAATATTACAGCAGAGCCAGGATATGGTACTAAAAGTCGCTAACCAATCTGCAGAAAATATTCTGGCGCTTCTTCGCAGCTAACATTGTATTTTCGCTACGTTTAATAACAGCACTTAATAACAAAGCCATTTGTCGCCCGCAACTGAATAACCTATTTCATAGAATCCGTATTGCAGTACAAATACAAAAAACCGGTACGACATGATCCGGTTTTTTCAAAGTTAATGAATTAACTTAGAATGTATTTAGTTCCACTCACCCGCAACCAGGGTATGCGCGTTAAACGCATTATCATTTGAGCCCTGAGCTGACTGAGACACAGGAACCATATTGGAACCCGCTTCAATGTTGGTGATGTTAGTGTTAGTCTGGCTGGCAGTTGCTGCAGGCTGAGCCGCGAAAACGCCAAACGAGAGTGCAGAAAGCACGACGGCGACCGCAGCGGTTTTGATTTTTTTCATAATTAAAATTCTCATGCTTGAATAACAACATAACTGGCGGGGCGTTTTTTTGCCCGTGTTGTTAGTGTAGATCTGGATCACACTTTTGCACAGTCAATTTATTTATCTATTCGTGTCAAATAAACTGAATATGTAACGCAAATATTAATTATGAGGAAATTATGAAGAGAAAAGAATACTTAAACGAAATTGAATAATGAATAGTGGAATGAAAAGAGCACAAATTAACAAATAAAAAATGGGCCGATATTTTCGGCCCAACGAATTACATTTTATAGCCTAACGTTACCGTCGTTCTGCGATCGGTATGATCCGGCGCGGTTGACGGTGGCTGAGAGTTCCAGGTCAGGTTATACGCAACTTTCAAAGCAAAGTGCGCGTTAATCGCTACGTTCAGCGCGGTTTCCGAGTTCACAGTAGTATCGTCCGCACCAAATACGGAAACACCCTGGGTGAATTTCGTGTTATCGGTCATCTGCCAGGCGTAGGTGCCGGAAGCATAACCGAGCCCGGTCGTTTTCGTGTTGCCGTCGGTGTACTTGTCATAACGTACACCAGGACCGAATTCAAAGCGCAGGCTGTGAACCGGGCCATTCAGGAACTGACGACCATAACCAGCCGTCAGTACGTCGCGATCGCGATAGCCGTTATAGCGGTCAGTTAACCAGCTCGCCTGGCCAAACAGGTAATCGTAATCCGTCATGTTATAACGACTACGACCACCTACTGCGTATTTTTCAGACGAACGCACATCATTTGACGATGTATTGCTGGCGTTGCCCCACAAAGACCAGGCAGTCGTCTCGCCGTACCAGGTCAAGGTGGAATCAGCAGTCAAAGAGGAGCTCTTTGTATTGCCGGACTGAGCCAGATAACCACCGTTTACACCGCCTTCAAACGGCGCTTTAGCGGTAGAGGGATCATCCATGACAGTAAAAACAGTATCATCTGCAAACGCGTGCATTGATACAAACACACCCGCCGCCATCACAAGCACGGGTACTGTCTTCAAAAGCTTCATTTATTTAGAGTCCGAACAGCAAAAAAAGAGACCAACACGGTCCCGGAAACTTTCATTAGGATCAATGACCAACGGTCCAAAGAAAGGTAACAAATTATAAAAAGGCCGCTTAAACATATCAATGAAATCTTATTTGATTTTTTGAATAAGAGGGATCTCAAAACAGCAAAATTGGTTATTAATACCCACTGAGCATTTAATCAATATCATTTTGAAATCATGCCCTTAATTCCTTTCCCTTCTGCCTGAACAGTGCCAGGCTTACAGCAACCAGAGAAAAAGGAGGTCATCATGGCAGCTATATACACCCTTACACTGGCGCCTTCGCTTGATAGTGCGACGCTGACGCCACAAATTTATCCCGAAGGTAAATTACGCTGTACAGCACCCGTATTTGAGCCTGGCGGCGGCGGCATTAATGTTGCACGAGCGATTGCACATCTGGGAGGGAAAGCAACGGCAATATTTCCAGCTGGCGGCGCAACGGGCGAACATCTCACTGCACTACTGGCGGACGAAAATGTGCCGACCATTACCGTAGCCACACAAGACTGGACGCGGCAGAACCTGCACGTCCATATCGAGTCCAGCGGTGAGCAATACCGGTTTGTTATGCCTGGTGCCGCGTTGAATGAAGACGAATTTCGCCAGATAGAAGAAAAAGTCCTGACGATTGAACGCGGCGCGATTTTGGTGATAAGCGGCAGCCTGCCTCCGGGCGTCCAGGTTGAAAAGTTAACGCAGTTAATTAAAGCTGCGCAAAAACAAGGTATTCGCTGCATTGTCGATAGCTCGGGCGAGGCACTGACGGCCGCGCTGACCATAGGTAATATTGAGTTGGTAAAACCCAATCAGAAGGAGTTGAGCGCGCTGGTGGGGCGAGAGCTCACCCAGCCTGATGATGTGCGCAAAGCCGCGCAGGAGATCGTCCAGACGGGCAAAGCCTTGCGCGTAGTCGTCTCCCTTGGCCCGCAGGGAGCGCTGGGCGTGGATGCGGATACCTGTGTTCAGGTCGTACCGCCACCGATGAAAAGCCAAAGCACGGTGGGCGCAGGCGACAGCATGGTTGGTGCAATGACGCTCAAACTTGCACAAGATGCGCCTTTTGATGACATGGTACGTTTCGGCGTCGCCGCCGGGAGTGCTGCCACCATCAACCAGGGTACTCGCTTGTGCGCGCGGGAAGACACGCAAAAGATTTACGACTATTTGCGCCATGCCTGATATATCTCCCCTTCCGGCTGGAAGGGGAAATATCAAATATCTCTACGGTGGTCGACAAATGTCACTCGCCGTCTATGCTAAAAAAACATCAAGATAACAACGAGGTGAACGATGGGCAGCGATGGTATTACTCGCTACGTAGTTGAGGTCAAATTTCATGACCAAACGCTGACAGACATCAACGAGCTCAATAACCACTTTACACGTGCCGGCTTTCTCCTCACGATGGCAGATGATAACGGCAACGTACACGATCTTGGCACCAATACGTTCGGTTTCATCAGTGCGCTAAGTGAAAAAGATGTTCAGGCGCTGGCAAGCGGGCTTGCTGAAAGTGCTGTAGACGAAGAGACGGAAATCACGGTCACCACCTGGGAAGCGTTCCAGAAGCAGGAACATTAAGTGCCTTTCCACCGTTGCGTATGCCGGGCGTGCGGTAAGTCGGATTTTTCAACAGCTGTAGTGCGCTAACCTTATGATCTGGCTGATTACATGGGAGAGACATCATGTGGCAAGCGATAAGTGGTCTGTTAAGCGAACAACTGGGTGAAGGCGAAATTGAACAACGCGATGAACTGCCCGGTGGCGAAATCCATGCCGCGTGGCATGTACGCTACGCCGGGCGCGATCTCTTCGTAAAGTGTGATGATCGCGCACTGCTGCCCATTTTTACGGCCGAAGCCGACCAGCTCGCCCTGCTGGCACGCAGTAATACCGTGCGTGTCCCTGCGGTTTGGGCGGTGGGAAGCGACCGCGACTACAGCTTTCTGGTCATGGAGTATCTTCCTGCACGTCCGCTTGATGCGCACAACGCGTTTATGCTCGGTCAGCAGTTAGCGCGCCTGCACCAGTGGAGCGATCAGCCGCAGTTTGGCCTCGATTTCGATAACGATCTTTCCACCACGCCGCAGCCCAACGCCTGGCAGCGCCGCTGGTCAACGTTTTTTGCGGAGCAACGTATTGGCTGGCAGTTAGAGCTGGCCGCGGAAAGAGGGCTGGAGTTTGGCAATATCGATGCGATTGTCGAACACGTTCAACAACGGTTGAGTTCTCACCAACCGCAACCCTCGCTATTACATGGCGATCTTTGGTCGGCCAATTGCGCGCTTGGGCCTGACGGCCCTTACATCTATGACCCGGCTTGCTACTGGGGTGACCGTGAGTGTGACCTGGCGATGCTCCCCCTGCACCCGGACCAGCCGCCGCAAATCTATGACGGTTACCAGTCCATCTCCCCGCTCCCCTCTGATTTCCTCGATCGCCAACCCCTTTACCAGCTGTACACGTTGTTTAACCGGGCAATCTTATTCGGTGGAGAACATCTGGTGAATGCGCAAAAAGCGCTGGATCGCGTGCTGGCGGCGTGAGTGTTGTTCTCAGACCCGGGGCGCAACGCCTCGGGTTTGGGTATTACAGGAAACCGAGCAGTGTAAAGAAGAAATAACCGGCAACAATGATGAGCACCGGTAATACGTAGAGCGGGAAAATTTGCAGAAAGATGGTGTGATGTGGCACCACAATGCGAGCTTCAATCTGTTCGCGCGTTAACCCTTCCGGCCCTTTGGCTTTCTCGAGGATCATCTGATTTTCCACGCCTTCACGCAGAAAACGCGCCTGGCGACTCATGCGCGCACCGGACGCCTGCAGCGCCAGCCCGACAAAGATCAGCACATAAATAATCCAGAACATAATGTTCAGGCTTTGGTGGAAATCGGGTGTTGGTGAGTTGTACCAAAAAAGATTCAGGAACGGCGTGTTAAAACGCATCATCTCAATGATTACATGGGCGAAATCAAGCATTACGGCATTAATGCCCGGCTGTTTTTCGCTGTGATCGTACATAAATTTCAGTACAGAAATGATTGTCGAAATGACGGCTGGAATAAAAATCACCCAACCCAGGACGCGTTTCAGTACGGCGATGCGTCCAGCTTGTTGATACGTCATGGATTCCCCTTGTAAGTGACGCACTGTTTGCGCCTTAGTCTACCTGCTGATAACCATTTTCGCCTGATCTTTAAAGGCAGTATGATGAATGCTTAACCATAATTTCGCTTTTACCCCTGCAAAATCCGTGAATAGAGAGGTGTTATGTCTGCCCCGCGACAAATTCTTGCTGCCATTTTTGATATGGATGGATTACTGATTGACTCTGAACCGCTCTGGGATCGCGCCGAACTTGAGGTTGTGGCTGGCCTTGGGGTTGATATTTCAAGGCGCAATGAGTTGCCCGATACGCTTGGCCTGCGCATCGATATGGTAGTTGAAATGTGGTATGCCCAGCAGCCCTGGAATGGTCCGGGCTGTCAGGAAGTCACCGAGAGAATCATTCAGCGCGCCATCTCTCTGGTTGAAGAAAAGCGCCCGTTGCTGCCGGGTGTACGTGAAGCCATCGCGCTGTGTAAGGACAGCGGGCTGTCGGTTGGACTGGCATCCGCATCGCCGCTGCATATGCTGGAAAAAGTGCTGACCATGTTCGATCTACGCGACAGTTTCGACGCACTCGCCTCAGCGGAAAAGCTCCCCTACAGCAAGCCGCACCCGCAGGTTTATCTGGACTGCGCGGCAAAACTTGGGGTAGATCCGCTCACGTGTGTAGCGCTGGAAGATTCGGTTAACGGCATGATTGCCAGCAAAGCGGCGCGGATGCGTTCCATCGTTGTGCCGGATGCCGAACATCGCGCGGACCCGCGCTATGTCCTTGCTAACGTGAAACTAGAAAGCCTCGAACAGCTCACTCCCGAACATCTGCGCGGTTAATTTTGCCTGCGGGGTGATACAGATCACCCCATTACATCTCATTTTTGAAACGCTATTTCATTTTTATTTGTATTTTCTTTGTCCGCCTTCTATTCTGATCTTCAGGCGCAGATGCCGATGACAACAATTTATAACGCCGGAGTAAATATGATACTGGAAGCCTTTAAGCTTACGGGTAAAGTGGCTATCGTCACCGGGTGCGACACCGGGCTGGGTCAGGGAATGGCATTAGGGCTTGCGGAAGCGGGCTGCGATATCGTCGGTGTTGGCCGCAAAGTGCCTCAGGAAACCGCCTCCCGCGTGCAGGCCTTAGGACGCCGTTTCCATGCTATTCAGGCAGACCTTCGCCACCAGCACGGTCTGGAGGAGGTGGTAAAACAAGCCGTAGCGACATTTGGGCACATCAACATTCTGGTGAATAACGCGGGTACGATTCGCCGCTGCGATGCCATTGATTTCAGTGAGCAAGACTGGGATGACGTGATGAATCTGAATCTGAAAACAGTATTTTTTCTCTCTCAGGCGGTGGCACGGCAATTTATCGCTCAGGGTGATGGCGGAAAAATCATCAACATCGCCTCGATGCTCTCGTATCAGGGCGGTATTCGCGTGCCTTCATATACGGCGTCCAAGAGCGGCGTCATGGGGCTGACGCGTTTACTGGCAAACGAATGGGCGCCACATCAGATTAACGTAAACGCGATCGCGCCCGGCTATATGGCGACCAATAACACACAGCAACTGCGGGAAGATGCGGAGCGCAGCCAGGAGATCCTTGACCGTATCCCGGCCGGGCGTTGGGGTGAACCAGAAGATCTGAAAGGCGCTGCGGTATTCCTGGCCTCAAAAGCGGCGGATTATATTAATGGTTACACCCTTGCCGTCGATGGTGGCTGGCTGGCGCGTTAAGCGTTCAGGATTGTGACAAAGAGTTACACCGTCACCTCTTCCGCCTACTGTACAAACATCCTATACTGTATGCATCGACAGTTGAGTGAGTTTGACCATGACGGCGGAAGGACACCTGCTTTTTTCCATTGCTTGCGCGGTGTTTTCCAAAAACGCTGAGTTAACGCCTGTCCTTGCTCAGGGTGACTGGTGGCATATTGTCCCGTCCGCTATTCTCACCTGTCTGCTGCCGGATATCGATCATCCCAAATCCTTTCTCGGTCAGCGCCTGAAGTGGATATCAAAACCTGTCGCCCGCGCTTTCGGGCATCGCGGATTTACGCATAGCCTGCTGGCGGTTTTTCTGGCACTGACGCTCTTTTATTTAAAAGTGCCAGAAAGCTGGATAGTGCCCGCCGATGCGCTACAGGGAATGGTGGTGGGTTATCTCAGCCATATTCTGGCGGACATGCTTACTCCTGCCGGCGTACCGCTGCTCTGGCCATGCCGCTGGCGCTTTCGTCTGCCGCTGCTGGTGCCGCAAAAAGGGAATCAACTGGAGCGCGTACTTTGTATGGCATTGTTTACTTATGCGGTATGGATGCCGCAAACCTTGCCCGAAAACGGTGCAGTCCGCTGGTCCTCACACATAATAACGTCGCTGCAAGATCAGTTTAATCGCTTTATTCATCAGCAATCTGACCATTAAACCGTCATTTTCCCGACTTTTGATATATACCATTCCATTTGGATATAAGCCTGTTCCGGCACATCTGATAACCTTGCGCAACAGGAACGGCCGAGAAGGCCGACCGAATAATGATATCAGGAGAACGGGGATGAATTTTCCACTCATCGCGAACGTGGTAGTGTTCGTGGCACTGCTGTTTTTGCTGGCGCAGGCGCGTCACAAACAGTGGAGCCTGGCAAAAAAAGTACTGGTCGGTTTAGGCCTCGGCGTGATCTTTGGCCTCGCGCTGCAGGCTATCTATGGTGCTGATAACCCGGTACTGAAAGAGTCCATCCAGTGGTTCAACGTAGTCGGTAATGGCTATGTTCAGTTGCTGCAAATGATTGTCATGCCGCTGGTTTTCGCTTCGATTCTGAGCGCCGTTGCGCGTCTGCATAACGCGTCACAACTGGGAAAAATCAGTTTTCTGACCATCGGGACACTGCTGTTCACCACGCTCATCGCCGCGCTGGTGGGCGTGCTGGTGACCAATCTGTTCGGTTTGACGGCAGAAGGTCTGGTGCAGGGTACGGCAGAAACCGCGCGTTTGAACGCCATTCAGAGCAATTATGTCGGCAAAGTAGCCGATCTCACCGTGCCGCAATTGCTGCTCTCTTTCGTACCGAAAAACCCGTTTGCCGACCTGACCGGCGCAAACCCAACGTCAATTATCAGCATCGTTATCTTCGCGGCTTTCCTTGGCGTTGCGGCACTGAAGCTGCTGAAAGATGATGCGCCGAAAGGTCAGCGCGTGCTGACCGCTATCGATACGCTGCAAAGCTGGGTGATGAAACTGGTACGCCTTGTGATGCAACTGACACCGTATGGTGTGCTGGCGCTGATGACCAAAGTTGTCGCCGGTTCTAACATTCAGGACATCATTAAACTCGGCAGCTTCGTTATCGCCTCTTACCTTGGCCTGGGCATTATGTTTGTGGTGCATGGTCTGCTGCTCGGCGTGAACGGCGTTAGCCCGCTGAAATTCTTCCGTAAAGTATGGCCGGTACTGACATTTGCCTTCACCAGCCGCTCCAGCGCTGCGTCCATTCCGCTGAACGTAGAAGCGCAAACACGTCGCCTGGGTGTACCGGAATCTATCGCCAGCTTCTCCGCCTCTTTTGGCGCAACCATTGGACAGAATGGCTGTGCGGGTCTTTACCCGGCGATGCTGGCAGTAATGGTAGCCCCGACCGTTGGCATTAACCCGCTGGATCCGCTGTGGATTGCCACCTTAGTCGGGATTGTCACCGTGAGTTCCGCAGGCGTAGCGGGCGTTGGTGGCGGTGCGACGTTTGCCGCACTTATCGTGCTGCCTGCGCTGGGCCTGCCGGTCACGCTGGTGGCGCTGCTCATCTCCGTTGAACCGCTTATTGATATGGGCCGTACCGCCCTGAACGTCAGCGGTTCCATGACCGCCGGTACATTGACCAGCCAGTGGCTGAAACAGACCGATAAAGCTGTGCTGGACAGTGAAGAAGACGCCGAACTGGCGCACCGTTGATCACCCGGCATGAAATAACCGATGCCTCTGTTTGAGGGGCACCGTTTGATAAAAAAACCGCCTGTAATAACAGGCGGTTTTTTTACTCTTCCTCTATCTCGCCTTCCTGGCGCATTTGCAACGCCCAGCGCTGAGCGGCTTCCGGAACGCTAAAGATCGGCGAGCGGCGAAACTTTTCCCCCATCAACACAAACGCCACATACTTGCCACGCAGCAACCAGACATCACGATAGCCATCCACTTTTGAGGCGTGTTCGGGGGGAGCCGGTTCGACGCGCGGGACATAGCTGATAATGGCTCGGTTTTGTTGACGATAAGATTTCATAAGCGATGCGTTCTACAGACAAATTCTACAAACATTAAAGACCTATCATAGCCGATTGTGAGCTTGTGCGTCGCGCCTGGAACCACTTTCTCTGATTTTTCACCTCCATTCTGTCTCCTGATTAACCAGGTTAACGCAGCACGTTGTTCTATAGTTAGAAGGGTTTTAAGGAAACATCGACCATTTTTCAGCAATGAAAACAGGAGACGAGTTCAATGTCGCACAATGAGAAAGACCCACATCATCACGCCCCGGTCCATGACGCAAACGAATCCCGCCCAGGGCTGGATTCCCTTGCCCCTGAGGACAATTCCCACCGCCCTTCCCCGCGTCCCACAGCACCTGGCGAGCAACCGACCGCGCCAGGGAGTATGAAAGCGCCGGACACGTCAAATGACAAACTGAACGCGCTGGAGCCTTACCGAAAGGGCGGCGAAAATTATCCCCTTACCACTAACCAGGGCGTGCGCATCGCCGATGATCAAAACTCGCTGCGCGCGGGAAAACGCGGCCCAACACTGCTGGAAGATTTTATCCTGCGGGAGAAAATCACCCATTTCGACCATGAACGTATCCCCGAACGTATCGTGCATGCACGCGGGTCGGCAGCGCATGGTTACTTTCAGCCTTATCGCAGCCTGAGCGATATTACCAAAGCGGATTTTCTCTCTGATGCGGATAAAATCACCCCGGTTTTTGTCCGTTTTTCTACAGTGCAAGGCGGCGCGGGTTCAGCGGACACCGTCCGCGACATCCGTGGATTTGCCACCAAGTTCTATACCGAAGAAGGCATTTTTGACCTGGTTGGCAACAATACGCCGGTCTTTTTCATCCAGGATGCGCATAAATTCCCCGATTTTGTCCATGCGGTAAAACCAGAACCGCACTGGGCGATCCCGCAAGGCCAAAGCGCGCACGACACCTTCTGGGACTATGTTTCGCTACAGCCGGAAACCTTACACAATGTGATGTGGGCGATGTCCGATCGCGGCATTCCGCGCAGCTATCGCACGATGGAAGGTTTCGGGATCCACACATTTCGCCTGATCAACGCCGAAGGCAAAGCCACGTTTGTGCGCTTCCACTGGAAACCATTGGCAGGCAAAGCATCGCTGGTGTGGGACGAATCGCAAAAACTGACCGGGCGCGATCCGGACTTCCACCGTCGCGAGTTATGGGAAGCCATTGAGGCCGGTGATTACCCGGAGTATGAGCTGGGTTTACAGCTGATCCCGGAAGAGGATGAATTCAAATTTGATTTCGACCTGCTGGACCCAACCAAGCTGATCCCCGAAGAGCTGGTTCCCGTACAGCGTGTCGGTAAAATGGTGTTAAACCGTAACCCGGATAACTTTTTTGCTGAAAACGAGCAGGCTGCGTTCCATCCAGGGCATATCGTGCCGGGCCTCGATTTTACCAATGACCCGCTACTGCAGGGGCGTCTGTTCTCCTATACCGATACGCAAATCAGCCGGCTTGGCGGGCCGAACTTCCATGAAATCCCCATCAACCGCCCGACTTGCCCGTACCATAATCTGCAGCGCGACGGCATGCACCGCATGGAGATTGATACGAATCCCGCCAACTATGAACCGAACTCCATCAACGATAACTGGCCGCGGGAAACACCGCCCGGCCCGAAACGCGGCGGTTTCGAAACCTACCAGGAACGCGTCGAAGGGGAAAAAATTCGCGAGCGCAGCCCTTCATTCGGTGAATATTACGCGCATCCGCGCCTGTTCTGGTTAAGCCAGACGCCGTTTGAACAACGTCATATTATTGACGCTTTCAGCTTCGAGCTGAGCAAAGTGGTGCGCGCGTATATTCGTGAACGCGTGGTGGATCACCTGGCGCACATCGACATTCATCTGGCGCAAGGCGTAGCGGAAAACCTCGGCATCACCTTGAGCGACGATCAATTAAATATCGCCCCGCCGCCAGAGGTGAATGGCTTGAAAAAAGATCCGTCGCTGAGTCTTTATGCCGTCCCGGATGGTAACGTGAAAGGCCGGGTGGTAGCCATTTTACTGCATGATAAGGTCAGCGCGACGGATGTACTCAATGTATTGCAGGGGCTGAAAGCCAAAGGCGTTCATAGCAAACTGCTCTATGCGCGAATGGGCAACGTGACAGCGGATGACGGCTCTGAATTACCGATTGCCGCAACCTTCGCCGGATCGCCGTCGCTGACGGTAGATGGCGTTATTGTTCCCGGCGGCGATATCAGCGATATCCTGCAAAATGGCGATGCGAAATATTATTTGCTGGAAGCCTATAAACACCTGAAAACTATCGCGCTTGCAGGTGATGCGCGGCAGTTTAAGCGCTTACTGGATGTGGATGACCAGGGAGAGGACGGTATTGTCGAGGCGGATAGCGCCACGGCGAATTTTATTGATGATTTTCTGACGCATCTTGCGGCGCACCGCGTCTGGTCGCGCATCAGCAAAATCGATAGCATTCCGGCGTAAGCGTTATTGCAGCCATAAAAAACCGGCCAACTGACCGGTTTTTTATTTGCTCAGGCTATAAACCGAAATTACTGCTTAGCTTGCGGGTCAGTATCATACTCGGCGCAGGTCTGGTAGCCGGAGTTCATGACATGGCCGGTTTCATCCAGCGCAACGAAATAGGTTTCGGTTTTGCCGTCACGTTGACCCAGAATATAGGTCTGGCAAGTCCCGCGCGCGTGGATCATCGTAACTTCAGAAGAAGGACGGCCAGCAACCTGCATAACCTGCTGACGGCTCATGCCTTTTTTCACATCTTTTACCACCGGCTGAGAAACCTGATCTTTTGCACGATCATAAGCCGTACAACCCGCCAGCATAGTCAGCACTGCAGCTGCGCCCAGAATTCCTGCGATGTTCTTATTCATATTCCATCCTCTTTTGTATCCGCTTGTGTATCAGCGTGTTATCTAAGCCTGGAATATAAAATTGCATTTTTCAACTAACAGAGTGCATCGGCATAACTTTCGGAGAAATCTAATAAAAGTGAAATAAGCTGCTAAAACGCCGTAAATTGCGGCACTCAAATCTGTGATCCTTGTCGTTTTACCGCCAAAGGGTTAATTTGGCCCTATTATTTATTTGCACCCTGCAAAGCAGGACAACACAACGGAGGGGTAAATGACTCTGCAACAAGAGATTATTCAGGCGCTAGGCGTGAAGCCCGCGGTCAATGCCGAAGAAGAAGTTCGCCGCAGCGTGGATTTCCTGAAAACCTATCTGAAAACCTATCCTTTTTTGCAAACGCTGGTGCTTGGCATTAGCGGCGGCCAGGATTCCACGCTGGCCGGGAAAATCAGCCAGATGGCGATCAGCGAACTGCGCCAGGAAACGGGCAATCAAGCATATCAGTTTATCGCCGTCCGCCTCCCTTACGGTAAGCAAGCGGATGAACAGGATTGCCAGGATGCCATCGCGTTTATTCAGCCGGATCGCGTCCTTACCGTGAATATCAAAGCCTCGGTGCTGGCAAGCGAGCAAGCGCTGCGTGAAACCGGCATCGAACTGAGCGATTTCGTACGTGGCAATGAAAAAGCGCGCGAGCGAATGAAAGCGCAATACAGTATTGCGGGCATGACGAAAGGCGTAGTGGTGGGTACCGACCATGCCGCCGAAGCAGTGACCGGTTTCTTCACCAAATATGGCGATGGTGGCACTGATATCAACCCACTTTTCCGTCTGAACAAACGCCAGGGTAAACAATTGCTGGCTTACCTGGGCTGCCCGGAACATCTTTATAAAAAAGCGCCAACGGCCGATCTGGAAGACGATCGTCCTTCACTGCCGGATGAAGCCGCCCTGGGCGTAACTTACGAAAATATCGATGATTATCTGGAAGGAAAAACGCTTGATGCCAGTATCGCGAAAATCATCGAAGGCTGGTATGTGAAAACAGAGCACAAGCGCCGCCCGCCGATTACCGTATTCGACGATTTCTGGAAACAGAAATAACCCGCAGGCGGCGCAAGCCGCCTCTTTTTTAGCCACTTATTGACTGCTATACTGGATAGATAAACAGTATCAGGAGTCTTTTGTGGTCAGGCGACAATCAGCCCCGCGTCTTGAATTCGAAGCGGCGGCAATCTATGAATATCCGGAACATCTTCGTCCGTGGCTGGAAGCCATGCCCAAACAGCCCGGCGTCTATATTTTTCATGGCGAAAGCGAGGCGATGCCGCTTTATATCGGTAAAAGCGTCAATATCCGCAGCCGTGTGCTGTCGCACCTGCGCACGCCAGATGAAGCGGCGATGCTGCGTCAGTCGCGGCGTATCACCTGGATTTGCACCGCCGGGGAGATTGGCGCGCTGTTGCTTGAAGCGCGGCTGATTAAAGAACAACAACCGCTCTTTAATAAGCGCCTGCGCCGTAATCGCCAGCTCTGCTCGCTTCGCCTTAGCGGCGAAAAGCCACAAGTGGTGTATGCCAAAGAGGTGGATTTCTCCTCCTCTCCCGATCTGTATGGCCTGTTTGCCAATCGCCGTGCCGCATTACAAGCGCTGCAGTCTATCGCTGATGACGAAAAGCTGTGTTATGGGCTACTGGGTCTGGAATCACTAAGCCGTGGCCGGGCTTGTTTTCGATCCGCGTTACAACGCTGTGCCGGAGCGTGTTGTGGCAAAGAGACTCGCGAAGCACATGATGAACGCTTCGCCGCCGCAATGGCGCGTTTGCAACTGGTTTGCTGGCCATGGCGCGGCCCAATTGGGCTAAAAGAGAGCGCAGCGGGAATGACGCAGTACCATATCATTCACAACTGGCTATGGTTAGGTTCAGTTGATGAGCCCGCCGCTGCCGCGCAACTGCTTCGCTTACCGGCGGGTTTCGATCATGACGGCTACAAAATTCTCTGCAAGCCGCTGCTTTCCGGGGATTATGACATCATCGAACTGGATTAATGGCCGGGCAGCCAGGTGATTTCACTGAACAGTAATTGCCCTTCAGACTTTAGCAACCGCAGGGTTTGCCGACCTTCCTGCCAGTAGGCGCCCTGATCGGCGGTTAATAACTTATCGCCCAACTGCCACGCGCCACTCAGGACGAAAATAACGCCGCCGCGTGTACCAATAGTGGTAAACGTGCGGTCGGCGATACGGACTTTCGCCTGGCAGCGATCGCGGCGCGTCATTACGTTAAAATCCAGTGACATGCGCCCGTCGGAAAGCTCGGCTCTGACCGGCTGCTCACCGGCAAAAGCAAAGGGCTGGTGGTGTTTAAGCGTGTGGCTGAAAGCATCTCCCCCGTTCAGCGTTACCTCGCCACCTTCAATGAGTGTTATGACCCGATCCACGCCGGGAAATTGCGGAAAATCACCGTTGCTGGCCAGCGAAGCGATACTGGCTCGCCAGTTAAAATCACGTGTTGCGGGCGGAAAACAGCAAATTTCCCGGGTTTCACCCGCCCCATTACGCCAGAGGTTTACCGGCATTTTACGGATATCAAAGAATTCCATCATCACTCCTGAATGGCGCGGTGCTTCACCTGCGCCGCTGCCTCTTCGGGCAGCCTGCATCATTGTTATTGTTTACTTTGCCATGTGTGAATTATCGGCAGCCGATGCGATTTGCCTTAGGCTGTTGCGCAATCAGACATGTAAAAAATCATAAATTTCAGATAAGTAACATCGCCACAAAAACGAGGTTTAACGAGAATACCGCGCCAGAAGCGGCTGGCAAGAGGGAAACAAGAAAAAACCGCCGGTTCTGCCCATCACGTAAAACAAGCGATGAGCAAAACCGGCGGTCTTAAGGAGGGGTGCTGAATTATTCAGCAGGTGCAGGAGGCATTTTACCTTCCGCTGCCGGATGTTCTGTCAGACGCTTCTCAAAATTCGCATTGAATTGCTTTTTCTGTTCCGGGGTCAGAATGTTGTAAATCTTATTCTGCGTCTCCATACGTTTCAGCATGCTTTCTTTATGCTGCTGTTCCATTTTGGTGATTTGCGCTTCGGCTTTCGCGCGGTCAAAGCTGTCGCTGGTAATGATGTCATGCATTGCGCGCATCTCTTCCACCGGCGGGCGTTTCATCTCTTCGCGCTGGCTTTTCATAATCTCGCGGACTTGCTGTTTCTGCGCATCGGTCAGGTTCAGGCCTTTGAACATCATGTCGTGCGGGCCCTTACCTTTGTGGTGCATCATGGGTTTCGCGTCGCCGGGTGCGGCGGTGGTATCCGCAGCATGAGCCAGACCTGCAGCGCCAAAAGCCAGGGTAGAGGCAACAAACAGAGCAGTCAATTTACGCATAATTTTATTCCTTACTTCGGTTTTACTTACGGCGGTTGCCGTGTTGACGCTATTCACTTTACTGCCTTTATCGTCAATTAATCAGAGCGACGGTAAAACAATGAAAGTGTAAATATCATTTTTACGTCAAATATGAAGGAAATAAGGATAAAGCATGTAGAGTCGAAAATTAAATATTCAACAGGCTGATTAAAAAGCAATTATGGAGAATCTTAAATCAAAGTATTTTATTAATAAAGAGTTCACCAGGATAATTCTGTAATTTATTTAAGAAAAGCAAAAAGAAATAAGCCCTGCGTTAACAGGGCTGGATGTTTAATTAATTTTTTCAAGCATTAGCCCGGCGCGTAAGCCAATGGCAACATTCGGATTGGGAAACAAAACATACTCCTGCTCATGTTGCACCACATACCGCTCGCCGCGATCCTCTGCCAGCAAGGTACCCGCGCTGAAGGCCGTAAAATTGAGCGTATCCGCACTCATGAAGAGTTTAAATTCTTCACTGTGGCGGGTCAGTTGCTGTACCACCCGATAGCGCAGCGGCCTATTTTCCGTGTCTGGCGCAGGCTCACCCGCCAGTAACGCCGCCAGCGCCCAGGCCGTACGCTGGAACTGGCTTAAATCGTTTTCACCAAACGGCAACGCTTTGCCAAGCTCCAGAGTGCAAGCCAGTGCGTTAAAGTGCTCACAGCTGTAGTGTGTAAACGTGCCGCCTGGCGCCTGGTGAAATACCAGCGCCTCCAGCCCGGCGGCCCCCAGCCACTCAAGAAACAACTCATCCCACGGCTCTGCTCGCAGGGGTAATACGCCAAAGCGAACATGGTGCGAACCACGGATCGCGGTGTGTAAATCCAGATGCCAGCGCACCTCATCGCCCGCGGCAAAGAAATGCGTCACCGCCCGTTCGAGCTGAGCGGCGCGCACCGTTTCATCGTTAGGCGGCAACTGCTGCCAGCGGCCACCAAACATTCGGTTGAGATCGTTATGCAAAAAACGCTTGTTTTGCGCCAGTGCCTGCGGGTTTCCAAGGATCACCAGCAGCCGCCAGGTAAGCGGTTGTTCGCCCGCAAACACATTTTTAAGCAACAGATCCAGCATCTCCACCGGCGCAGTTTCATTACCGTGGATAGCACACGAGATGACCAGCGATCGCCCGACGGGTTGTTTCGGGATCAGTTCCAGAATCCCTTGTTCGTGCCACAACCAGTGAATACCGCCCGACTCCCCTGACATTTTTCGCGGGATATCGCCCGCAAGCGTTGCAGCAAGAAAGTTATCCATACGGCCTCCGGTTAACGCTGGAAGGGATACACCGATCCCAGATTCAACAACTGCGTTAATCGGTCCAGCGCTTCCCGCCCCTCGCGTAAGAGCTGCGGATCGGCTAAATCCGCTTGCGTCAGCCGATCGCGATAGTACCGATCCACCCAGTCATTGAGGGTGGCAAACAAACTGTCATTCATCATCACCGCCGGGTTAACGGCCTGCTGTTCCGCCTCGGTAAGCACCACACGCAAGCGCAGACACGCCGGACCACCACCGTTCGCCATGCTTTCTCGCAGATCA
This sequence comes from Kosakonia pseudosacchari, assembly GCF_015167415.1. Classification (NCBI taxonomy): domain Bacteria; kingdom Pseudomonadati; phylum Pseudomonadota; class Gammaproteobacteria; order Enterobacterales; family Enterobacteriaceae; genus Kosakonia; species Kosakonia pseudosacchari. The sequence goes on along the minus strand of NZ_CP063425.1, from coordinate 2,079,964 downwards.
AACACGTTAAGCTCACTGATCGGGTTATCCTGCGCCAGCAGCGTGTTCAGATAGCGCCACACACCGGCATGTTCCTGTGACTCCTGCGGTAATACCAGCAACATGCTGCCATCATCCCGACTCAGCAGTTGGCTGTTAAACAGATAGGTCGCCACCGCATCGGTAACAGAAACGGCCTGCTGCGGAACTTCAATCGCCATAAATCCCGGTACTTTTGAGTGTAGCTCGGCCAGCACACGAGCCTGGTCGGCAAAAGCCAGTTCGTGACAAAAAAGTACCTGTCGGTTCGAAACGGCAATCACATCGTTATGAAACACGCCAAGATCGATAACGTCCGGGTTTTGACGGGCGAAAACCACCTGCTCCGCGCGCACCTGGTTAATACGCGCCACCGCCTCGCTGGCTTCGCGCGTCTGACGCGCCGGATAGCGCGCCGGGGCATCCAGGCTTGCGTACTCCCTGCCATAAACGAAGAGTTGCACACCCGCTTCGCCGTAATCACCGCCAAAGCGGTTATGGTTCGCCGCACCTTCATCGCCAAACATGGCGACCTGCGGCAGCGCCGGATGGACAGCAAACGTCGTTTCATCGCGGAAGATAGCGCGCAACAACGCTTCTGTCGTCGGGGCTTCCATCGCGCGGTGGAATTTATTATTCAGGTTGGCAACCGTGAGATGCACTTTGCCATCCAGCGCATCAGCCGACGGGCAGACGGTAGCCGCGTTCGCGACCCACATCGCCGATGCCGAACTGGCGGCGGAGAGGATCTGCGGCGCTTGCGCGGCAGCTTTTTCCACCACCTGCTCATCGCTACCGCTGAAACCAAGCTGGCGCAAGACCGCGATATTGGGGCGCTCCTGTGGCGGGATAACCGCCTGCGGAAAACCCGCGTCGGCGAGCGCTTTCATTTTCAGCAGCCCCTGCTTCGCCGCCAGTTTCGGGTTAGAAACCTGAAATCGGTGTTTGGTCGAAGCTTCATTACCGAAAGATAATCCGGCGTAATGATGCGTTAGCCCGACCAGGCCGTCGAAGTTAACCTCACGTGCTTTCATGGCTGCGCCTCGCGGGAGAAATCAAGCCCCGGGCTGAGCGTTTGTGGCAACGTTAATGCGGGAGATTCAAGACTCGCCATCGGCCAGGCGCAGTAATCCGCGGCGTACCAGGCGCTGGCGCGGTGGTTACCCGACGCGCCGACACCACCAAACGGCGCGGTACTGGCGGCACCGGTTAACGGTTTATTCCAGTTGACGATCCCGGCGCGCGCTTCCAGCAGCAGTTGATCAAATTTTTGCCGATCCGGTGAAATCAACCCGCAGGCCAGCCCGTAGCGTGTGTCGTTCGCCATACGGATCGCCTGATCAAAATCGTCATAGCGCCAGACACACAGCAGAGGGCCAAACACTTCTTCATCCGGCACTCCCGCAACGTCCGTCATCTCGATAATCCCCGGCGTCAGCAGCGAGGTTCCTTCCGCCAACAGGCGCGGCGCCAGCAAGGTTTTACCACCACGCGCTTCGTGCGCCTGCCAGGCCTGGTAAACCTGCTGCGCTGCCTGGGGTGAAATTAAGCCTCCGAAAAACGGCGCGGGTTCCGCATCCCAGGCCTGCGGTTGCAGCCGCGCGCTCACTTCCACCAGCCGCGCGAGAAAATCATCGCCCGCTTTTGAACGTTTCACCAGTAAGCGACGCGCGCAGGTGCAGCGCTGCCCGGCGGTAATAAATGCTGACTGGATCGCCAGATGGACGGCGGCATCGGTATCGTCAGGATCTTCAACAATTAGTGGGTTGTTGCCGCCCATTTCCAGTGCGAGGATCTTTTCGGGTTGCCCGGCAAGCTGGCGGTGTAGCTGATATCCCGTATTGGCGCTGCCGGTAAAGAGCAACCCATCCAGCCCCGGTAATGCGCTCAGCGCCTGGCCGGTCTCTCGCCCGCCCTGCACCAGATTGAGTACACCTGCGGGCAAACCGGCCTGCTCCCAGAGTTTGACTACCGCTTCGCCGGTCCACGGCGTGAGTTCGCTTGGTTTAAAGATCACGGTATTACCTGCAAGTAGCGCCGGGATAATATGCCCATTCGGCAGATGGCCGGGGAAGTTATACGGCCCGAAAACAGCCAGCACCCCGTGCGGACGATGGCGCAATGTCGCGGCACCATCAGCCATCTCTGTGTGTTGTTCCCCGGTACGCGTGTGATACGCCTTTACCGATATGGCGGCTTTGTTGATCATCGCCGTCACTTCGGTTGCGGCTTCCCAGCGCGGTTTACCGGTTTCACGGGCGATAATTTCTGCCAGCGCCGCTTTATTACTCTCCAGCAGCGCTGCGAATGTCTCAACAATGGCCTGGCGTTCCGTAAAAGCCCGCTGCGCCCACTGCGGGAAGGCCTCGCGCGCGGCCTGATACGCCAGAGCCACTTGCTCGCTATCAGCATCAAAGCCGTGCCACAGTGCGTCGTGGCTTACCGGGTTGGTTTTGACGCGGCGTTCGCCCTGGCCTGTTACCCAGTCACCCTTAATCCATAAACTCATTTCGTTTTCTCCTCGCCACTTTTCTCTTCGGCACACAGGCGCACCAGCCGCACGGTATCGCCGGGCTGGCACTTCAACGCATCCAGTTCAGCTGCCGTTAATAGCAAACGCTCGGTGTTCGGGTCCGCGTAAATCAGCATGGCGCGAAATTGCTGGTACTGCTCATTGGAGACCATACACGCGGGCCATTCACCCGGCGCGCGCTGGCCTTCGCCTGCCGTCACCAGGCGGCTTTTACGGATCGCCCGCACCCGGTCGACATCGCATTCAAGCGTCGGACCGCCATCAAAAATGTCGACGTAGTTACGATAGCGAAAACCCTCTTTTTCCAGCACCGCTCGGGCCGGTGCCGTTTGTGGATGCACTTCGCCGATCACCGCTTGCGCTTCTTGTGAAAGAAAGTGGGTATAAATAGGGTGTTTCGGCATCAGCTCCGCGATAAAGGCTTTTTGCCCGGTGCCGCACAGATAATCCGCCCGGCTGAACTCCATTGAAAAGAAACGCTTGCCGAGGCTCTCCCAGAACGGCGAATAACCGTGCTCGTCAATCACGCCGCGCATCTCGGCCACCACTTTTTCATTGAAGCGCTCGCGGAATGCCGCCATGAACAGAAAGCGGGATTTCGACAACAAGTAGCCATTGCCCTCTTTACGCCAGGCGGGATCGAGAAACAGGGTGCAAAGTTCGCTGCTGCCAGTGTGATCGTTACTGAGAAACAGCGTTGGCAGCGCGTTATAAACATTCAGCTCTTTCGAGGCATGAACCTGGGTCCCGACCCGGTAGTTATACCAGGGATCGTTCAGGCCAACCGCAACCTCAATGGCGCAAATCCCGGCCACCTCGCCGCTTTGCGTCTCTTCCAGCACAAAAACGTACCCTTGTTCACCCTTCGGCAACTCGCCTTGCCAGGTACGGCGTGAGCGCTCAATCCGCGCAGCAAGCGTGGCTTCATCAACGGGCAACGACGTCAGGCCGCCACCGGTTTTCCCGGCCAGCCGCATCAGCGCCGGTAAATCGCCTTCGGCGACAGGACGGATCACCATCATGATGCGCTCTCCGCAATGAATTTTTCACAGGCGCGGGCTACACGCGTAAGCCCGTCGCGGATCTCTTCTTCGCTGATATTCAGCGCTGGCGCAAAGCGCAGCACATTGCCACCGGCAATCAACACCATTGCGCCTTCTGCCGCTGCCAGTTGTGAAAGTTGCTTTGCTTTTCCCGCATACTCAGGCGCCAGTTGACAGCCGATCAGCAACCCTAAGCCGCGGATTTCACTGAACAGGTGATAACGGTCATTGATCGCCGCAAGCTGCTCCGTAAACCATTGATTGCGTTGCTTCACGCCGGTCAGGGTTTCCCGTGTGTTGACGATATCGAGCAACGCACCGGCCACCGCGCCAGCCAGAGGGTTCCCGCCGTAAGTCGTACCATGGGTACCGACATTCATCACTTTGCCAAACTGTTCGGTGGTCAGCATCGCGCCAATCGGGAAACCGCCACCCAACGCTTTTGCCGTGGTCAGCGCATCCGGTGTCACGCCGTAATGCATATAGGCATACAGTTCGCCGGTGCGGCCAACACCGGTTTGCACTTCATCAAAAATCAGCAGCGCGTTATGGCGCGTGCACAACTCACGCAATCCTTGCAAAAACGCCTGGCTGGCAGGCACCACGCCGCCTTCACCCTGCATCGGCTCGACAATAACGGCGCAGGTATCGTCATTAATTAAGGCGCTGGCGGAGGCAAGATCGTTGAACTGCGCATGCTGGATTTGCGGCGGCAACGGCGCAAAATCTTGCGAATAAGCTGGCTGCCCACCCGCGCTGACGGTAAATAAGGTGCGTCCATGGAACGCATTCTTGAACGCGACAATGCCGCTTTTGTGCGGACCGAACGTATCGTGAGCATACTTGCGCGCCAGCTTCAGCGCCGCTTCATTCGCCTCGGCACCGGAGTTACAAAAGAAGGCGCGATCGGCAAAGGTCGCGTCCAGCAGGCGTTTCGCCAGTTTCAGCACCGGTTCGTTAGTGTAACCGTTGCCGGTATGCCAGAACTTCGCCGCCTGCTCGCTAAGTGCTTTACACAGCGCAGGGTGCGCGTGCCCCAGCGCATTTACCGCAATCCCGCCGGCAAAGTCGACATACTCTTTGCCCTGCTGATCCCACAGACGGGAACCTTCACCGCGTACCGGAATAAAAGGCGCAGGCGCGTAGACAGGCAACATCCATTGATCAAAATTTTCACGCGTAATTGACAGAGACATAGCGACCTCATCCGGTAAATAAATAGTTGATAAAATGTTAACGAATATGAACGTTTTCGCTGTAAATGTAGATTGCACGGTTCGTGCCAGCCAGCGATAAAAATGCATAAACGGTTTGCAGCAACGTAATTTCAACAACTTAAAACCTGTCGCCATTCACTTTATTTGCATAAAAAGTGAATAAACAGAGATCGAAATGCGGTGGTGCGTGAGTAAAGGCGCCTGTTTATGCAATTAGAAATTTTAATTATAGAACTGTGATCATCAGCGAAATTAATTTACATCGTGCGCCCTGTTTTAGTGCGTTTCGCCCTAAATGAGGGCTCGTGCTGCGCCAGTGCGCATCGACGGCGGCTATATCAATAAGTGGCGGTGGTTAAATGTAAATTCTGCTAACATCTCTGCATCTTTCACTCTGCTAAATGGCTGCGACTATGAAATTCGTCTCTTTTAATATCAATGGCCTGCGCGCCCGACCTCACCAGCTTGAAGCGCTGGTTGAGCAACATCAGCCGGACGTCATCGGCCTGCAGGAGACCAAAGTCCACGACGATATGTTTCCGCTCGAAGACGTCGCACGGCTGGGTTACAACGTTTTTTATCACGGACAGAAAGGCCACTACGGCGTTGCGTTGCTGACCAAAGAGACGCCGATTTCCGTGCGTCGCGGGTGGCCGAACGACGGGGAAGAAGCGCAGCGCCGCATTATCATGGCGGAGATCCCCTCGCCTATCGGCGATATCACGGTGATTAACGGTTATTTCCCGCAGGGCGAAAGCCGCGACCACCCGCTGAAATTCCCGGCGAAAGAGAAGTTCTACCAGGATTTGCAAACCTATCTGGACACGGAACTCGATAAAACAAAACCGGTGTTGATCATGGGCGATATGAATATCAGCCCGACAGATCTCGATATCGGTATTGGCGAAGAGAACCGCAAACGCTGGCTGCGCACCGGTAAATGCTCCTTCCTGCCGGAAGAGCGCGAATGGATGGAGCGACTGAAAGGCTGGGGGCTGGTGGATACCTTCCGCGAAGCCAACCCGGAAACGCAGGATCGCTTCTCATGGTTTGATTACCGCTCAAAAGGCTTCGACGATAACCGCGGCCTGCGTATCGATCTGCTGCTGGCAAGCCAACCGCTGGCAGAGCGCTGCATTGAAACGGGTATTGATTACGACATCCGCAGCATGGAAAAACCGTCCGACCACGCACCCGTGTGGGCAAAATTTAAGGTCTGACCGATGACGCCCGCGCGTTCTCCGTGGGTTTGTGCAACGTGGCTGGCGGATCTGCTACAACACCGCCCGGTCACCGCTGGCCCGCAGGGCGAGTGGCGGCTGCTGGAGGTGGGCTTCGACGCTGAACACCACTATCGCGCCGGGCATATTCCCGGCGCGGATTATATCGACACCCGCGAAGTAGAAAGCCCACCGCTGTGGAATGTGCTCAAGCCAGCACAGTTACGTCAGGTGCTGCTCAGGCATGGCCTGCGCGCCGATATTACCGTCATTCTTTACGGCCGGAGCAATTATGCGGCGGAGCGGATGGCGCATATTTTGTTATACGCCGGGATCAGGGATGTTCGCTTACTGGATGGCGGCTGGCAGAGCTGGCTGCGAGCCGGTTTAGCCAGGCAAACCGGTGCAGCGGCGGGCATAACCCCGTCATCGGATTTCGGCGCGAGTGTCCCGGCACAACCTCAGCTACTGCTCACTATGGCGCAAACCCAAAAGCGTTTAGCGCAGCCCGGTACGTTGCTGGTTAGTATCCGCAGTTGGCCTGAGTTTATCGGTCAGACAAGCGGCTATGACTATATCGCCGCGGCTGGTGATATCCCCGGCGCCCACTGGGGGCAGGCCGCGGGCGACAGCCAGTTTATTACCAACTTTCACCACCCGGACGGCACGGTGCGAAACCCGTCAGAGATCGCCGCGCTCTGGCAACAACAGCACATCACTGGCGATAAGCCGGTGATTTTTTACTGCGGCACCTGCTGGCGCGCCGCGTTTGCTTTTTTTATAGCCCGCGCACTCGGCTGGGCAGATATCGCCGTGTATGATGGCGGCTGGTTCGAATGGAGCCAGCACTCAAACGGAACGCCGTAATGACTCTTTTAAAAACCCTGGATGTCGTGGCCGCTATCATTGAGCGCGACGGCAAAATTTTACTGGCGCAGCGCCCCGACCATGCCGATCAGGCCGGTCTGTGGGAATTTGCCGGTGGCAAGGTAGAAGCCGGGGAAACACAGTCACAGGCGCTAAAGCGCGAGTTGCGCGAAGAGTTGGGTATTGACGCCGAGCCTGCGCGCTATATTGCCAGCCATCAGCGGGAGGTTTCCGGACGGCTGATTCATTTGCACGCCTGGCACGTGGAGAATTTCAACGGCGAACCCGTACGCCACTATCACCGGGATTTGCGGTGGTGCTTACCCGCCGAAGCACTGAAACTGCCGCTGGCTCCGGCGGATATTCCGCTGCTGGAAGCGTTTATGGCTTCACGCGCCGCCACACCAGCGGGTTAGTGGAAATGACTTTCTCATCGCGCTGGCATTGTAATAACACGCCCTCGGTTTTGATAACCGCCCCTTCGCTGTAGTTTTGATTACCGTATACGCAGCATTGCATGCAAGGCTGCGTGGTCTGCGTCTGCCCACCGGAGCTGAACACTTCCGGCGGCACATTCACCTCAATCCCCGGCGACGGTAAACGTTCAGCCAGCGCGCTGGTTGACGCAGCGAGCAGTAACGCAGCTGCTATCCACTTAATTCGGGTCATAACTTGTCCTTTCTGATTGACGCCACTCATTACTATAACGGATCTCTGCGTCAGGACTTTAATTTCGCCGCCCATCGTTTTTAGTTATGACAGATTGCCAATTATTAATTTGCCTGGTGTGCGGATTTTTCCCTTGCGGCATGCAGCCTTGCGAATGTTATAGTCCAAAAGTGCCTGCTTTTTGCGCGCCACCATCACAACAAATTCACCACAACAATAAGAGACTCTTATATCTATGGATCAGACGCACTCTCTTGCATCATTTCTCCAGTATGTCGAACAGCGCGACCCGCACCAGCCGGAGTTCTCCCAGGCCGTTCGTGAAGTGATGACTACCCTCTGGCCCTTTCTTGAAGCTCACCCGCGTTATCGCCAGATGTCTTTACTCGAACGCCTCGTTGAACCGGAGCGCGTGATTCAGTTTCGCGTCGCCTGGGTTGATGATCGCAATCAGGTGCAGGTTAACCGCGCGTGGCGTGTACAGTTCAGTTCGGCCATTGGTCCCTACAAAGGCGGTATGCGTTTTCACCCGTCGGTGAATCTGTCGATCCTCAAATTCCTCGGCTTCGAACAAACGTTCAAAAATGCGCTCACTACCCTGCCGATGGGCGGCGGCAAAGGCGGCAGTGATTTCGATCCCAAAGGCAAAAGCGATGGCGAAGTGATGCGCTTCTGCCAGGCGCTGATGAGCGAACTGTATCGCCATCTTGGCGCGGATACCGACGTGCCCGCCGGGGATATAGGCGTCGGCGCTCGCGAAGTCGGTTTTATGGCCGGGATGATGAAAAAGCTCTCTAACAATACCGCCTGCGTGTTTACCGGTAAGGGGCTGTCGTTTGGCGGCAGTCTGATCCGCCCGGAAGCGACCGGTTACGGCCTGGTCTATTTCACCGAGGCGATGCTCAAGCGTCACGGTCTTAGCTTTGAAGGGATGCGCGTGGCGGTTTCCGGCTCCGGCAACGTGGCACAGTACGCTATTGAAAAAGCGATGGCCTTCGGTGCACGGGTGATTACCGCGTCGGATTCTGCCGGTACGGTGGTAGATGAAGCCGGTTTTGACCGTGAAAAACTGGCCCGCCTGTGCGAGATCAAAGCCAGCCGTGATGGCCGCATCGCAGATTACGCGCGTGAATTTGGTCTGACGTACCTCGCCGGCAAGCAGCCGTGGTCCGTGCCGGTCGATATCGCGCTGCCGTGTGCCACGCAAAATGAGCTGGATAGCGACGCGGCGCGCGTATTGATTGCCAACGGCGTAAAAGCGGTGGCGGAAGGCGCAAATATGCCCACCACCATTGATGCCACTGAACTGTTTCTCGGGGCGGGCGTGCTGTTCGCACCGGGTAAAGCCGCGAATGCTGGCGGGGTGGCCACCTCTGGTCTGGAGATGGCGCAGAATGCCGCGCGCATGGGCTGGAAAGCGGAAAAAGTGGATGCGCGTTTGCATCACATCATGCTGGATATTCACCAGGCTTGCGTTGAGTACGGCGGTGAAGGCAAACAGACGCACTATGTGCGCGGAGCCAACATCGCGGGCTTCGTGAAAGTCGCCGACGCGATGCTGGCACAAGGCGTGATTTGATAAGCAGGCCGGGTAACAGCGAAAAGGCGTTATCCGGCCGGAGACGCCGCGTCACCGCCCGCCTCTGCTGCTGGCGGGCGTTTTTTCCCCCGGCCTTTGGCAAACGTTTTTTTCTTCTCGCCGCCCGGAGCCACCAGCCCACGGAACTGACGCACCGGCGTGTTGCGCGCATGGTGAATCAGCTCGTGCAGCGTACCAACCAGCGGCTGCATAAAGTCCTGATAGCGGCACTCTTTCTCACTGATTTGCGTCAGTACCGACTCCCAGTGCGCGGTCATGTCCGGCCGCGCCGCCATCTCCGGCAGCGAGTGGATCAACGCCCGGCCCGGTTCGGTCGAATGGATGTAGCGCCCTTTCTTCACCAGAAAACTGCGCTTAAACAGCAGTTCAATAATCCCCGCGCGCGTCGCCTCGGTGCCCAGACCGTCGGTAGCACGCAGAATTTTTTTCAGTTCTTTGTCCTGCACGAACCGCGCAATCCCGGTCATCGCCGACAGCAAGGTTGCATCGGTAAAGTGGCGTGGCGGCTGAGTCTGGCGCGCGACCACTTCGCCTTTTTCGCACAGCAATTCGTCGCCTTTTGCCACCACCGGCAACGGCGTGCCGTCGTTCTCTTCATCGCGCTCTTTAGAACCAAGCAGCGTGCGCCACCCGGCCTCCGCCAGAAAGCGCGCTTTGGCAATAAACTTGCCGTTAGCGATATCAAGATCGATCTGGCATTTGCGGAACACCGCATCCGGGCAGAACTGCATCAGATACTGGCGAGCAATGAGGTTATAAACGTTGGCTTCGTTATCGCTGAGATTGACCTTCGAGGCGCGGGCTGTCGGAATGATCGCATGGTGCGCATCAACTTTCTTATCGTCCCAGCAGCGGTTGCGCGTCTCCGGGTTCACAACCGGCTGTGGCAACAGATCCGGGGCATGCGCGCCAATCGCGTTCATCACCGCGTGTCGCCCGGCGAAGTGCTCTTCCGGTAAGTAGCGGCAATCGGAACGCGGATAGGTAATAAGTTTGTGGGTTTCGTAGAGTTTCTGGCAAATATCAAGCACGTTCTGCGCACTGAGCCCATAGCGTTTTGCCGCTTCAATCTGCAGCGCAGAAAGCGAAAACGGCAGCGGTGCGGGTTCTGATTCCCGTTTATCGTTATAGGCCGTCACCAGCGCGGGTTGGCCGCTAATGCGGCTCACCACATGCTCCGCCAGTGGACGATGTAACAAGCGCCCTTCATCGTCCTGATAAGGTTCACACGCCTCGCTCGGCTGCCACAGGGCGGTAAAGCGCTCCCCGGCAGGCGTGACGATATGCGCTTTCACCTCAAAGAAATCTTTCGCCACGAAGTTTTCAATCTCTTCGTCGCGACGCACCACCAGCCCGAGCACCGGCGTTTGCACGCGCCCGACAGAGAGCACGCCCTGATAACCGGCGTTGCGCCCCAGCAGCGTATAAGCGCGCGTCATATTGATACCATAGAGCCAGTCGGCGCGGGCACGCGCCAGCGCCGACACACACAGTGGAATAAATTCGCTATTTGCCCGCAAGCGCTCAATCGCCCGTTCTACGGCCTGCGGATTGAGATCGTTAATCAGGCAACGCTGCACCTGCTGGCGTTTTTCGGCGGGCAGTTGCAGGTAATCAATCACTTCATCCACCAGTAACTGCCCTTCACGATCCGGGTCACCGGCGTGCACCACCTGTTCGGCATCGGCGAGCAGGCGTTTAATAACATTGATTTGCTTGAGCACCGACGGGCGCGGCTGCAACTGCCATTTTTCCGGCACTATCGGAAGATCGGCCAGATTCCAGCGCGCATAGCGGCTGTCATAAGCGTCCGGCTGCGCCTGCTCAAGCAGGTGACCAATGCACCAGGTCACCACCTGACCATTACCGCACTCAATATAGCCGTCGCCTTTGCGATGCGGCTTCGGCAGCACATCGGCAATGGCACGCGCCAGACTGGGCTTTTCGGCAATAAATAACCGCATAGGATTAACGGATCTCGATCATTGGTCGACCGCCGCGTGCGCTGACCAGCTCACCAATCGCGCTCAGTTGAATACCGTATTCCGCCGCCGTCGCTTTGACTTCCTCTTCCGAACCAGGCGCTACCGCCAGCAGCAAGCCACCGGACGTTTGCGGATCGCACAGCAAATCGCGCACCGCCGTCGGCATTTCGCCCATCAGGTGACCGTAGCTGGCGAAGTTACGCTGCGTACCACCCGGCACTGCGCCCTGCGCAATGTACTCTTCTACACCCGGCAATTTTGGCACATCCTGATACCAGACCTGTGCCTGCACGCCAGCGCCCTGACACATTTCACTCAGGTGGCCGAGCAGGCCAAAGCCGGTGACATCGGTCATCGCTTTTACGCCGTCGATCCCGGCAAAAGCGGCACCGGCAAGGTTCATGCGGCACATCACTTCTGTTGCCAGACCAACGTGTTCCGGTTTGAGCAGCGATTTTTTCTCCGCTGTGGTCAACACGCCAATGCCCAGCGGCTTGGTGAGAAACAGTTTGCAGCCCGCCTGGGCGGTGCTGTTTTTCTTCACGCGTTCGGTTGGCACCACACCGGTTACGGCAAGGCCAAAAATCGGCTCCGGCGCGTCAATTGAGTGACCACCCGCCAGGGCAATCCCCGCCTGCTGGCAGGCAAAACGCCCACCGTCGATCACCTCGCGCGCAATTTCCGGCGCCAGTTTGTCGAGCGGCCAGCCCAGGATGGCAATCGCCATAATCGGTTTGCCGCCCATCGCGAAAACGTCGCTAATGGCGTTGGTCGCGGCAATGCGGCCAAAGTCGAAGGGGTTATCGACAATCGGCATAAAGAAGTCAGTGGTGCTGATAATGCAGGTGCCGTTACCCAAATCGTAAACGGCGGCGTCATCACGCGTTTCGTTGCCGACAAGCAGGTTCGGGTCGAGAAACTTCGCCTGCTCGCTATGCAGAATGGTATCCAGCACTTTGGGGGAAATTTTACAACCGCAACCGGCTCCGTGGCTGTATTGCGTTAAACGAATGGCTTGCTCGCTCATGGACATCTCCTGTCATTGCAATCGCGCTATGGTAGCGCCCAAATGCTGAGCTGGTAAGTCTGGCAATCTGAATTCGCGCGTTATTGCTCATTAAGCAAACGAAACAGACATAACCTGCGATGATTTTTTGCTCGCAAACATCATCTCAATAACTACATCGGCCATTTTGCGAGTCACCGCAATGTTCTTTTTGGCATTTTATGACAGAAATATGACAGCAGCCACTGAGGGCTACAGACGCTTTTTTACATAAAGGAACCGCTCATGAAAAAAAATATCATCGCGTTTTGTCTTGCTAGTTTGCTCTCTACCAGCGCTTTTGCTCTGGTTCCATCCGGGAATGACGCCACCACCAAACCTGATCTTTACTACCTGAAAAATGCGCAGGCCATTGATAGCCTGGCGCTGTTACCACCGCCGCCGGAAGTCGGTAGCATCGCGTTTTTAAACGATCAGGCAATGTACGAGCAGGGCCGTTTACTGCGTAACACCGAGCGCGGCAAACAGGCAGCGGAAGACGCAAACCTGAGCAGCGGCGGCGTGGCAAACGCCTTCTCCGGCGCATTTGGCTCACCGATCACTGAGAAAGACTCCCCGCAGCTGCATAAGCTGTTGACCAATATGATCGAAGATGCGGGCGATCTTGCCACGCGCGGCGCGAAGCAAAAATATATGCGTATCCGCCCGTTTGCTTTTTATGGCGTGCCAACCTGCAACACCAAAGAGCAGGATTCACTGGCGAAAAACGGCTCATATCCGTCCGGTCATACCTCTATCGGCTGGGCGACCGCACTGGTGCTGGCTGAGATTAACCCACAGCGCCAGGATCAGATCCTCAAACGCGGCTATGACCTGGGGCAAAGCCGGGTGATCTGTGGCTACCACTGGCAAAGTGATGTGGACGCCGCGCGCATTGTCGGCTCCGCTGTCGTTGCCACTTTGCATACCAACCCGGCGTTCCAGCAACAGTTGCAGAAAGCCAAAGACGAGTTTGCCGCCCAGCATAAATAAATTGCGCGCCCTGACGGGCGGACTTTCACGATGATCCCTTCGCGTTTTTATCGGCGAAAGCGGACTGGGCTTTAAAAGAAAGCGGCTGCGGCAGAGTTGTCGCAGCCGTCAGATAGCAGGTGAAGCTTAGAAACGTGTCACGAACGGCGTGGTATCCGGTACGGTGACCGTGGTCGAGGCTTTCAATTGCGGTGTGCCGAGATACAGAAAACCGACGATTTTATCCTGTTCGCGGCAGGCAAACGCCTGGCGAACCACCGGGCTGTCGGTCAGCGGGCCGGTGCGCCAGATGCCATTAAACCCCTGCGCCAGTGCCGCCATCTGCATTGCCATTACCGCGCAGCCGGCAGAAAGCAACTGCTCCCACTGCGGGACTTTGTGGTGAACTTCGCATTTCGCCACCACCGCGATGATCAACGGCGCGCGAAAAGGCGATGTACGCGCTTTTTCGATACCTTTTTCATCCTGGCCTGCAGCGATCGCGGCCTGCTCCAGCGTCTGACTGAAACGTTCGCGCCCTTCCCCTTCGATGACAAAAAAATGCCAGGGTTGAAGTGTACCGTGATCCGGCGCGCGCATCCCCGCATGTAAAATGTTATCCAGTTGTTCACCTGCCGGGGCCGGTTCTGCCAGCCGGGATGCGCTACGACGATTGACGAGCAGCTCAAGTGCGTCCATTAGTTAAACTCCTGTATTGAAATTTGTTCACAAAATTAACACGGGCGTAGAAATTGTTACAGCGCCGGAGGCGATTCCTGCTGACAACTGGCGGCGGGGTAATTAGGATAACCACACTTTGCCGCTCGGGCAGCGGTGGTCGTTAACTACCAGGGAGAATACATGCGAACCCTTTGGCGAATTATTGCCGGTTTTTTCAAGTGGAGCTGGCGATTGCTGAATTTTATCCGCAAGCTGGTGCTGAATCTTTTCTTTATTTTGTTGGTGCTGGTTGTCGCAGGCGTGTGGATGCAAATGAGCGATAGCAAAACCAGTAGCAACGGCCGGGGCGCATTGCTGCTGGATATTTCGGGCGTGGTGGTGGACAAAACCTCTGCCAGTAGCCGCCTTGGCGCGCTGGGTCGCCAGTTGTTCGGAGCCAGCTCCGATCGCTTACAGGAAAACTCGCTCTTTGACATCGTCGACATCATTCGCCAGGCACAGCATGACCGGAATATCACCGGGATTGTGATGGATCTGAAAAATTTTGCCGGCGCCGATCAACCGTCGATGCAGTATATCGGCAAAGCGCTGCGTGAGTTCCGCGACAGCGGCAAGCCGGTTTATGCCGTGGGCGATAACTACAGTCAGGGCCAGTATTACCTTGCCAGCTTCGCCAATAAGATCTGGCTGTCGCCGCAGGGCGTGGTTGATCTGCACGGCTTTGCCACCAACGGTCTCTACTACAAATCGCTGCTTGATAAGCTAAAAGTCACCACCCATGTATTCCGCGTCGGGACCTATAAATCCGCCGTTGAGCCGTTTATTCGCGACGATATGTCCCCGGCAGCACGTGACGCGGATAGCCGCTGGATTAACGAGTTGTGGCAGAACTACCTCAACACCGTTGCCGCTAACCGCCAAATCACCGCGCAGCAGGTCTTCCCTGGCGCACAAGCGATGCTGGATGGTCTGCGTAAAGTGGATGGCGACACAGCGAAATACGCGCTGGATAACAAGCTGGTTGATGAGCTGGGTTCCGCCACCGATGCGGAAAAAGCGATGGTTAAACAGTTTGGCTGGAGCACGGAGGATAAGAACTTCCGCGCGGTCAGCATGTACGATTACCAGGCGAAAAAACCAAGCGATGTGGGCGATACCGTGGCAGTGATTTTCGCTAACGGCGCGATCATGGACGGTGAAGAGACGCCGGGGAACGTCGGCGGCGATACAACGGCCGCGCAGATCCGCGACGCACGCCTGGATCCGAAAGTGAAAGCCATTGTGCTGCGTGTTAACAGCCCTGGCGGCAGCGTTAGCGCATCGGAGGTTATTCGCTCAGAACTGGCGGCTGCCCGCGCGGCAGGTAAGCCGGTAGTGGTTTCAATGGGCGGCATGGCGGCCTCCGGCGGTTACTGGATCTCGACACCGGCGAACTACATTGTCGCCAGTGCCAGCACGCTGACCGGGTCGATTGGTATCTTCGGGGTTATTAACACGCTGGAAAACAGCCTCGACAGCATCGGTGTGCATACTGATGGCGTAGCAACCTCGCCGCTGGCAGATGTCAGCATGACCAAAGCGTTGCCGGACGAAGTTTCGCAGATGATGCAATTGAGCATTGAGAATGGCTACAAACGCTTTATCACGCTGGTGGCGCAGTCGCGCAACAGCACACCTGAGCAGGTTGATAAAATCGCCCAGGGTCACGTCTGGACCGGCCAGGATGCGAAAAATAACGGGCTGGTCGATGCGTTGGGCGATTTCGACGACGCGCTGGCGAAAGCGGCTGAGCTTGCGAAACTGAAACAGTGGCATATCGATTACTACGAGGAAGAGCCGAGTTTCTTTGATCGGGTAATGGATAGCATGTCTGGTTCGGTAAGCGCCATGCTGCCAAAAGCACTGCAGGCCTATCTGCCCGCGCCGCTGGCAAGCGCTGCGCTGGAGATGAAAGCTGAAACCGACAAACTGGCGGTGTTTAACGATCCACAAAATCGTTATGCGCTCTGTCTGAACTGCGCCAATATCCGCTAAAATCACCTGACCTCGTCCCCTCCACCGGAGGGGATTTTTTTGATGAAGCCAGAATATAACTATGCAAAAAAAATCCATTTATGTTGCCTACACGGGCGGTACTATCGGTATGCAACGCTCAGAACACGGCTATGTGCCGGTTTCCGGTCACCTGCAACGTCAACTGGCGCTGATGCCGGAGTTTCATCGCCCGGAAATGCCCGATTTCACCATCCATGAATATGAGCCGCTGATGGATTCGTCCGATATGACGCCGGAAGACTGGCAACATATTGCAGACGATGTAAAAGCTCACTATGACGATTACGATGGTTTTGTCATTCTGCACGGTACAGACACGATGGCCTACACCGCGTCGGCGCTGTCATTTATGCTGGAAAACTTAGGCAAACCGGTAATTGTGACAGGGTCACAAATCCCGCTCGCCGAACTGCGTTCTGACGGGCAGATCAACCTGCTGAATGCCTTATATGTGGCGGCAAATTTCCCGATTAACGAAGTGACGCTGTTCTTCAATAACCGTCTGTATCGTGGCAACCGTACCACCAAGGCGCATGCCGATGGTTTCGACGCGTTTGCTTCGCCTAACCTTGCCCCACTACTCGAAGCGGGTATCCATATTCGCCGTCTGGGCACGCCGCCCGCGCCGCATACCACGGGAGAGCTGGTTGTCCACCCGATCACTCCGCAGCCGATTGGCGTGGTGACGATTTATCCCGGCATTTCCGCCGATGTGGTGCGCAACTTCCTGCGCCAGCCGGTAAAAGCGCTGATACTGCGTTCTTACGGCGTGGGTAATGCGCCGCAAAACGGTGAGTTTTTGAAAGAGTTACAGGAAGCCAGCGCGCGCGGCATTGTGGTCGTCAACCTGACACAGTGTATGTCCGGCAAAGTCAACATGGGTGGCTACGCCACCGGCAATGCCCTTGCCCACGCTGGCGTGATTGGCGGCGCAGACATGACCGTGGAAGCGACGCTGACAAAACTTCACTATCTGTTAAGCCAGGATCTGGACGCTGATTCCATTCGTACTGCAATGACACAAAACCTGCGTGGTGAACTGACGCCGGATGAATGAGGAGGCTCGTATGACGCAACGCGCACTGCTGCTGGTCGATATTCAGAATGATTTCTGCGCTGGCGGCGCGCTGGCTGTGGCGGAAGGTGACAGCACAGTTGATGTTGCTAACGCCATGATTACGTGGTGTAAAACACGCGGCAATGCCATTGTGGCAAGCCAGGACTGGCACCCGGCCGGACATGGTAGTTTCGCCAGTCAGCACCACGTCGCGCCGTTCACGACTGGCGAACTGGCGGGGTTAGCCCAAACGTTTTGGCCCGATCACTGTGTACAAAACAGCGAGGGCGCGGCGCTACATCCGTTGCTAAACCAGAAAGCCATTGACGCGGTGTTTTACAAAGGCGAAAACCCGCTGATTGATAGTTACAGCGCGTTTTTCGATAACGGCCATCGGCAGGAAACCGCCCTGCACAATTGGTTGCAGCAGCACGATATCCGCGAACTGGTAATACTTGGTTTAGCCACCGATTACTGCGTGAAATTTACCGTGCTGGATGCGCTACAACTTGGCTACCAGGTGAATGTCATTACCGATGGTTGCCGTGGCGTGAACCTGAATCCGCAAGACAGCACACAGGCGTTTATGGAGATGTCAGCGGCTGGCGCGACGCTCTATACGCTCGCGGACTGGCAGGAAACGCACGCCTGATAATGCCCCTGCCGGATGGCATTACGCCTCCGGCATGACGACTTACGATTTAAATGTCGCGATAGGCTTTGGCGAAATACCAAAATCCTCTTTTAATTGCTGCTTACTTTTCATCACCATCTGGCCGTTGGTATCAATGGTCATGTGCTGCGCCTGCGTGTTATTGCGCGCCTGCCACAGCATCACCAGTTGCAGGCTGTTCTCTTTTTGCTCTGGTGTCAGCGCAACGCCATCCGGCCATTTACCTAACTCAACGGCAGTGGCCAGGCGCTGGTAGATCTCCGGCGTCATGCTGTTAACGATTTGATCAAGATTCATCTTGAAAACTCCGTGGAATAATTGCTGAATCGTTTTTTCAACCCTGAGACCGATCGCCGCTTTCGTCATCCGTAAAGCTCAGGGAAGCAGAGTTAACGCAATAACGTTCGCCGCTCGGTTGCGGGCCATCCGGAAAGACGTGTCCCAGGTGCGCATCACATTTTCCACAGCGGATTTCCACTCGCTGCATGCCATGGGAATAATCGTTGATATAGCGGATAGCGTCTTCGCTCACCGGCTCAAAGAAACTTGGCCAGCCGCAGCCAGAATCATATTTCGTTTGTGAATTGAACAGCGCGGCGTCACACACCAGACAGTGATAAACCCCGTCGCGTTTGTTATGCAGAAAACGTCCGGTGAACGGCGGCTCAGTGCCGTGGTTCTGCGTCACGTAAAACTGCATTTCAGTCAGTGTTTTTTTCAGGTCGTCTTCAGAAGAATTATGCGCCATTTGCTCACGCCTCACGGTAAAAACTCGACAACTTTTCAGCCTGATTCTAACAAAACATTAACACTGCGGCGTTAACTTTTGTTCTAAACTTATTTGTTGCGGTAAAGCAGCCGGTGAATTGTGATTAATCTCACATTTTTATCCTGTCCGACCTTTAAAATTCCGGGCGGCGCCCCTATATGGGGAGCATGCTCAAAGGAAGAGTGAGGCGAGTCAGTCGAACAAAGGTTATGCGGAGGATTGATTTGTCGCAATGATTGACACGATTCCGCTTGACGCTGCGTAAGGTTTTTGTAATTTTACAGCCAACCTTTTATTCACTAACAAATAGCTGGTGGAATATATGACTATCAAAGTAGGTATCAACGGTTTTGGCCGTATCGGTCGCATTGTTTTCCGTGCTGCTCAGGAACGTTCTGACATCGAAATCGTTGGTATCAACGATCTGTTGGACGCTGAATACATGGCGTACATGCTGAAGTATGACTCCACTCACGGTCGTTTCAACGGTACCGTAGAAGTGAAAGACGGCCACCTGGTTGTTAACGGCAAAACCATCCGTGTTACTGCTGAGAAAGACCCGGCTAACCTGAAATGGAACGAAATCGGCGTTGACGTCGTTGCTGAAGCTACCGGTATCTTCCTGACCGACGAAACCGCGCGTAAACACATCACCGCTGGCGCGAAAAAAGTTGTTCTGACTGGCCCGTCCAAAGACAACACCCCGATGTTCGTACGTGGCGCTAACTTCGACAAATATGCAGGCCAGGACATCGTTTCCAACGCTTCCTGCACCACTAACTGCCTGGCCCCGCTGGCAAAAGTTATCAACGACAACTTCGGCATCATCGAAGGTCTGATGACCACTGTTCACGCGACCACCGCAACGCAGAAAACCGTTGATGGCCCGTCTCACAAAGACTGGCGCGGCGGCCGCGGCGCATCCCAGAACATCATCCCGTCCTCTACCGGTGCTGCTAAAGCTGTAGGTAAAGTATTGCCGGAACTGAACGGCAAACTGACTGGTATGGCGTTCCGCGTTCCGACTCCGAACGTATCTGTTGTTGACCTGACCGTTCGTCTGGAAAAAGCAGCGTCCTACGAAGAAATCAAGAAAGCCATCAAAGCCGCTTCTGAAGGCCCGATGAAAGGCGTTCTGGGTTACACCGAAGACGACGTAGTTTCTACCGATTTCAACGGTGAAGTTTGCACTTCCGTGTTCGATGCCAAAGCCGGTATCGCCCTGAACGACAACTTCGTGAAACTGGTTTCCTGGTACGACAACGAAACCGGTTATTCCAACAAAGTTCTGGATCTGATCGCTCACATCTCCAAATAAGTTGAGATGAGAACCTGATCTGAAAGAGCGACTTCGGTCGCTCTTTTTTTGTTTTGAAGACAGAGGATTGCGTTAATGATTAATAAAATTTTTGCACTTCCGGTAGTCGAACAAATTACCCCTACTCTCTCCCTGCGCAAAATGGACG
This sequence comes from Kosakonia pseudosacchari, assembly GCF_015167415.1. Taxonomy (NCBI): domain Bacteria; kingdom Pseudomonadati; phylum Pseudomonadota; class Gammaproteobacteria; order Enterobacterales; family Enterobacteriaceae; genus Kosakonia; species Kosakonia pseudosacchari. The sequence goes on along the minus strand of NZ_CP063425.1, from coordinate 2,060,094 downwards.
AGCTGGACGTCATCGTCGTCGACCATCCGCAGGTTAAAGGTTCATTCGCCTTACAGGGCGCACATCTGCTCTCCTGGAAACCGCAGGGCGAACAAGAAGTCCTGTGGCTGAGCGGCAACACGCCGTTTAAAAATGGCGTCGCGCTGCGCGGCGGCGTGCCGGTTTGCTGGCCGTGGTTCGGCCCGGCAAAACAACAAGGCCTGCCAGCGCATGGTTTTGCGCGCAATCTGCCGTGGGCGCTGAAAGCGCATAACGAAGACGCTAGCGGCGTCGTGCTGACCTTTGAACTGCAGAGCAGCGATGCCTCGCGTAAATTCTGGCCGCACGACTTTACGGTGTATGCCCGTTACAAACTGGGCGCGACCTGCGAAATGGAGCTGGAAGCCCACGGTGAGTTTGAAACCACCTCGGCGCTGCACACCTATTTCAACGTCGGTGATATTGCGGCGGTAAAAGTGAGTGGTCTTGGCGATCGTTTCATCGACAAAGTGAACGATGCGAAAGAAGATGTGCTGGCCGACGGAGTGCAGACATTCCCGGATCGTACCGACCGCGTCTATCTGAATGCTGAAGCCTGCAGCCTGATCCACGACAGCGCGCTTAACCGCACCATCGAAGTCATCCACAGCCATAACGCGAATGTTGTGGCGTGGAACCCCGGCCCGGCGCTCTCTGTCAGCATGGCTGACATGCCGGATGACGGGTATAAAACGTTTGTCTGTGTGGAATCGGTTAACGCGACCGTGCCGCAGAAAACCACAGAAGAGAAACCGTCCCGTCTGGCGCAGACTATCCGCGTCGTTAAACGCTGATCCTGCCAACCCTCTCCCCCACAGGAGAGGGTTATTACTCCTGTCATACCACGTCGAGCGGCGTTTTACGGCCCGGAGCCGGGAAAGCGTTATCCAGTCGCGCTAACTCATCGCGGCTTAACGTAATATTCAATGCCGCCGCATTTTCCTGCACATGCGCCACGCTGGACGCTTTAGGAATGGCTATCACGCCCTGATGGCTAATCACCCATGCCAGTAAAATTTGCGCAGCGCTCACACCCTGTGCCACAGCAATCTCACGCACCGTACTGTTTTCCAGTAAACCATCGCGCAGACGGCCAGCCTGAGCCAGCGGACAATACGCCATTACTGGCATTGCCTGTTGCTGACACCACGGCAGCAGATCATATTCAATCCCGCGCGAACCAAGATGATACAACACCTGATTTGCCGCACAGGCGTCACCGCCGCGCACGCGCATCAGCTCCTGCATATCGCTGTAATCCAGATTTGAAACGCCCCAGCGGCGTATTTTACCCTGCGCGATCAGCGTTTCCATCACCTCGACGGTTTCAGCGAGGGAGTAGTTACCGCGCCAGTGCAGCAGATAGAGATCGAGAACCTCTGTTTTCAGACGCCGCAGGCTGGCTTCGCAGGCAGCAATGGCTTTCTTACCACCGGCATTCCATGGATACACTTTGGAAACCAGAAATACCTTATCACGCAAACCGCCCTGTAAGGCTTCGCCGACCACCTCTTCCGCTCCGCCATCGGCGTACATTTCCGCCGTATCAATCACCGTTAATCCCAGATCGATACCCGCGCGCAGCGCATCCACTTCTTTCTGACGCAACTGCGTATTTTCACCCATGTACCAGGTGCCCTGGCCAATGGCGGGCTGCGAAACCTGGCCTGCAAAAACGACTTTTTTGTCTGCCATATACTCCTCCTGCTAAACGCTTCACCGTAAAGCAAAACAGGGCCAGTGGCCCTGTTTTATTGCACAGATCGTACTATTCAACTGCACAATCAGAAGCGGTACGTCACCCCGGTGGACAACAGCCCGCTCCAGGATTTGTCCACCATCGGGCTGTCTTTGATTTCATCCGACAGATGGGTGTAACGACCGGCACCGTACACGGTCCAGCTGTCCGTCAGGCGATAGCTAACCGAGAGTTCCAGATAGGGGCTCCAGCCATTATCCGGTTCGTAGCTCTTCAGGCCGCTGCGGCGCGCTTCGGAACGCGACACACCGTAGTAGTAGTTGTTCAGGTTATCGCTGGCCCACTCAACACCAATGCCCGGCGTGACGCTCAGCGCACCGTTGTTGTAGTTATACAACCAGCCGATGTCCCACATAACGCCGTTGCTGTTATCCAGCACATCGCCCGCAAGGGTGGTGCGCAGGAAACCGTAATCAGGAGTATTGTGGACGTAGGAAAGCCCCGCCATCATCGTCCCTTTACGGCGATCCAACTGGCGCAGCTGACGGTTATCGCTGTCTTTTGGTTTGAACTCCCACGGAGAGTAAAACGCGGTGATGGAGAGTTTATCCGCCTGGTCATTCCACAGGTAATAACCGCCGCCTAAGCCGCGAAACCAGAAATTATCACTCTCATAGGTGATAACAGGAATCGGCAGGACACGTTTATCATACTGTTTATACGGGGATTCAAGGACGCCCACGCCAGCGCCCAGTGAAAAGGTATTTTCTGCATTTGCTGCAAAAGCGCAGGACGCGGTCAGCACGCCCAGTGCCACGAGTTTGATTTTGGTCACAGTCCTTTCTTTCCTGTAGTCAAATAATTGGCGCATGAAGTTTAACCGCCCGCGCCAGCCTACCCAAATTTTTTTACCTAAACATTACAAAAAATCGCAAATTCTGTATGCCTGTTAGCCAGCCGCAACGGGTGCGGAAAAATACTTTCGAGCCCCGCCAATCAACCCTCTTCGGACATTTCTGGTGATCAATGACACGCTGTACATACCGTTACACGGCAGTGCTCATCATCTGTCATAAGGCTGGTATATAGTGTCGCGGAAACAGAGAGCCATTCTTCTGTCACGTTAAAAAACAACATATTTTAAACAAATGAAGATCACGTAGTTTTAATTTTATAATGAAAATCAAAAAAACTTTCTGCCTACATTTCCTGATGGCGCTTCTTGCCGTCCTGTTCCTGTGCGTTCATCCGCTGGTGACCCGCTTTGATCCACCGCTTAAATTCCAGCCGCTGATTAAAGCAATGGACGGCACGGCAAAAGAACAGGCGGAAAAAATAGCCACTATTTCTCATGCCCTGCAGGGGAATGCGATTTTTTTCATTGGCGCATCAGAAGTCGCCACCTCTGAAGATGAACCTTACGCTGTATATAATTACCTTAATAATGATTTACATCGTAATGTCGTCGCATTTGGCGACAGCTTTGATGATAGCGTCACCCATTTTCTTCTGCTGTCCCGCTTTAAGAATGACCTTAACGCAAACAGTAAAGTCGTTTTGCTGCTCGCGCCCGATAGTTTTTATTCAACCGGCGTACCTCCAGCTATTTTCGCGAATAATTTTCCGGCACCGGTTTTTAATCCTTTAATGCAGGATGAGCAAACACGCCCATTCCTGGTCAACTACTTACGCCATATCAATAAAAAAGAGACCAGCCATTTAACCTTTGAACAAATGAAAATTTCTGGCTGGGACCTGGATAATATCTGGCAAGAAATCAGTTACGAATTTGCGAATTTCTGCACACTGATTAAAAACGACTGGCTGGCGATGCTGGATGTGGAAGCGTCGCCTGCACGGCCCTGGCCTGTGCAACCCGCTGTCGACATCACGCCGAACTGGGAACACGAACTGGCCCACGCCCGCGAACTGAACGAGGCGCGACAGGAAAGCGCAGATACCTTGTGGATGGACAAAACGGTTTATGAACCCGGCGAAAAGCCAGAAGTCTGGGACGATTCGCCCGTTGAGCCGGAGCAGTTGAAAGCCTTTCGCGCCATGATCACGTTGCTTAAAGAGCGCCACGTTCAGGTGGTGGTGATTATCGATGCGATAAACCGTCGTGCGGTGCAAAATCCTGAACTTGTGCAGCCTGCGGTGACGCAGACCACCGCCATCCTGAAAGAAAACCAGATCCCCTATTTTGATATGTACTCCATGCCCTATCAGGATGGCTGGAACTGGGATCGCCTGCATCCCACCGATCTGGCATGGGTACCGATGGACCGCTTTATTATTGAGAGCTTTAAACGATGAAATACGCTATTCGCCTGTTTTTCCTTTATCTCTTACTGGCGGTCACCGTTATCGCGTGGTCCTCTGTTGATGAAAGCATGAATTTAAAAGTGCACTTTGAATACCAAAAGTTCTGAGGAATGAATGATGTACAGCTCCGGAACCTTTTTCTTTTTTCTCTTTTCCTCGGCGTTGTTGTTTGCGCTGGTTAACCGCGTGCTGCGCTATCGGTTAACTTATTTATCGGCTTTTTCCGTGCTGGCGGCATTTGGCTGGGGATATATATTTCAGGGCGACTATATCGTTCCCGTTGCGGTTTTTTTCAGCTTTTATATTCTCGTCACCTTAAAAGAGAAAGGCTGGTTAAAAACCTGGCAAGCGGTAACTTTAACATTAGTGCCTTTGTTCGCGGTGAAATTACATCTGAATAACCATTGGGGCATGATTGGCTTATCTTTTATGACCTTCCGCGCCATCGATGTTTTGCTCTATCGCAATAAAAAAGATGGCAACAATGTTTTGCACTACTTCTGTTACCTGTTTATGCCGTTTATTATTCTGGCCGGCCCTATGTACCGCTGGCGGACATGGATAACGGATATTAATAAACCCGTATTTACACTCACAAGTGAGCAATTTCTCATTGCCACAGAGCAAATTGTTACCGGCATCGTGCAGAAATTTTTATTCGCCATGCTGATCGATAACCTAGTGATCCAGGAATGGAGCCACCGCCCGTTTACATTCAGTGTGGGTGTGGTGATGTCGCTGGCCTACAGCGCCTATCTCTATTTTGATTTCGCTGGTTACAGCAATATGGCTATTGGTGCCGCTCGCCTGTTTGGCCTGAATGTTCCGGCAAACTTTAATATGCCCATTCTGGCGAAAAACCCGCAGGATTTCTGGCGTCGTTTCCACATCAGCCTTTCAGAGTGGCTGCGCGATGTGGTGTTTATGCCGATTTATATGAATTTAATGAAGCTCGACTTTTTCCGTCAGAACAAAACGCTGGCGCAGAATATCGGTATTTTCTGCACGCTGTTTTGTATGGGGGCATGGAACGGGCTCGAACGGCACTATGTGATTAGCGGCGCGCTGTTTGGCGCTATTTCTGTGGCACACAACATGCTGCTGTGGTCAGCCAAACGAAGCCCGACGCTGAACCGCTGGCTGCACTATCCCACCATTCTCTTTTTGGGACGCCTGTTAACGCTGGCAAGCGCTGCGGCATCTCTTTACATTTTTAGCGGAATGTCACCTCTATGAACCTACACTCTGACCTCCAGGCGCTGCAGGATTTCCTGCGTGCGGCATTACTCGATCCCGCCCGCCCGCATCAGTTAGCGATAAGCGGCAGCGACGACGCACTCAACTGGCAACAGCTTTCTGTCGCGGTGACAGACTGGGCCAAACGCTATCAGCGCTGTCAGCCTCAAGCCATGACACCCGTGGTGTTATACGGCCACCAGCAGGCGGAATTCGCCGTCGCCATCTATAGCTGCCTGCTGCATAACATTCCTTACATTCCGGTAGATTGCATCTACCCACAGGAGCGGCTGAAAGAGATTTGCCAGCTCGCCAGCGCGCCGTATTACTACGATGTCGCGATCCGGCAGTTTGTGCCTACCGGTGAAACCGGCCAGCCGCTGGCGGAGCCGGATCTCGCCTATATCATGTTCACCTCCGGCAGCACGGGTAAACCGAAAGGCGTGCAGATCGGCCGGGAAAGCGTATGGCACTTTATGCAGTGGGTACGCCAGGATTTCGCCTTGCCGGATGTACCGGTGCTGATGAATCACGCGGTGTTCAGCTTTGACCTTTCACTGATTCCTTTGTTGGCAAACCTGGCGACCGGCGGCCATATCGTGCTGAATGCTAAAGAGGATATCGCGGCGGAAAACTGGCTTGAGCGACTGAAAAATAACGCGGTCTCGGTCTGGGTTTCCACCCCCTCTTTCGCTTACCAGAAACTGCTCTCGCCGCAATTCAACAGTGATTATTTACCCGCGCTCAGCGTGTTTGTGTTTATCGGCGAAGTGCTTAACAAAGCGCTGGTCAAACAGCTGCGCCGCCGCTTCCCGCAGGCCAAAATTCTCAACTCCTACGGCCCGACCGAAGCGACAATCGCCACCACCGTTGTCGAAATCACTGACGAAATCCTCGCCAGCGAAAACGATCTGCTGCCGGTCGGCACCATGATGCCGGAAAGCCGAATGGAGATTACCGCCGACGGGGAGCTGATTATTTGGGGCAAAAACGTGATGCGCGGCTATCTCGGCCTGCCACAAGAGAACGCGGCGAAACTGCTGCACCGCGATGGCGAAAGCTGGCGCGGCTACAAGACCGGTGACCTGGGTTACGAAGATGGGCTTATTTACTGCCAGGGCCGCAACGACAGCCAGATCAAACTCAACGGTTACCGCATCGAAATCAACGAGATTGAAAACCGCCTGCTGGCAATGTCCGGCATTCGTGAAGCCGTGGTATTACCGCTGATGAAAGCGGGTGGCGGGGTGCTACGTATCGCGGCGTTTTGCGTAACCAATCTGGCGCCGGAGGCGATTAAACATTCGCTTGCACAGGTGGTACCGCCGTACATGGTGCCGTCGCAAATCATTATCCAGGAGGCTTTGCCGCTGAACCCTAACGGCAAAATCGACCGCAAACTGCTGGACACCCATGCCCGCAGCAACTGAATAGACAGGAAAAACCATGGAACAAGAAATTCTCGCGCTGTTTGAAAAAATTTTATCCCGCAAAGTGGGCTTTCATGATGAGCTGATTGAGTCCGATATTCTCGACTCCATCCTCGCCGTCGATATGGTGCTGGAAGTGCAGGACGTTTACGGCTGCATGATCCCACCGACAGAAGTCGCCAGCGTGCTGAAAACCCCGGCGGATTTAGCACAGTACATTGAAGAGCATCGCAGCTAACCAATCGTTTTCCGGTGTCGGGCGTTATCGTCTGGCACCGCTTCTTGCGTTTTGCTGGCGAATCCCGCCCTGTAAATCCTGGTTGTCATCATCCTTTAACACAGCTCGCGTACTTCTGTTGTCGATAATCGTTCCGCTTCGGCGAAGTGACCATGACGGCGTCACTTTTTCTATACTTGCGATCCCGCACATCCTGTAAAAATTTACCAACATTCGACTGATGTAAAATGTTGGCATTTTCCAACACAGAAACCCCATATTTAATATAAAAAATCTGTATAAATCACACTCAATAGATATTTACCCTAAATAAGGGGTAAAAAAAGCCCCTCAGCCATCGGAATCTTCTTCAACGATAACTTGATCAAAGCCGGATACACGCTCATAACAAATAGGACGGAGCATAATTTTTATCCCGTTGGTTTGCGACGCTAAAAGTGGAAAAACTGATAGCTGTACTGTTCCCACAGATTACGAAAGGACGGCATGCCATGAATATATTCGATCACTATCGCCAGCGTTATGAAGCTGCCAAGGACGAAGAGTTCACTCTGCAGGAGTTTCTTGCCATCTGTAAGCAAGATCGCAGCGCCTATGCGAATGCTGCTGAAAGGCTGCTGATGGCCATAGGGGAACCTGTGATGGTAGACACTGCCCAGGAGCCACGGCTTTCCCGTCTCTTTTCGAACCGGGTTATCGGACGCTACCCCGCGTTCGAGGAATTTTATGGAATGGAAGAGGCGATTGAGCAAATTGTCTCGTACCTGAAACACGCCGCGCAGGGTCTGGAAGAGAAGAAACAGATCCTGTACCTGCTCGGCCCGGTGGGCGGTGGTAAATCGTCACTGGCCGAACGCCTGAAATCCTTAATGCAGCGGGTGCCGATTTACGTGCTGAGCGCCAACGGCGAACGTAGCCCGGTCAACGACCACCCGTTGTGCCTGTTTAACCCGCAGGAAGACGCGCAAATTCTTGAAAAAGAGTACAGCGTCCCGCGCCGTTACCTCGGCACGATCATGTCGCCGTGGGCGGCGAAACGTCTGCATGAATTTGGCGGCGACATCAGCAAATTCCGCGTGGTGAAAGTCTGGCCGTCGATTTTGGAACAGATTGCGATTGCCAAAACAGAACCAGGCGATGAGAACAACCAGGACATTTCGGCGCTGGTTGGGAAGGTGGATATCCGTAAACTGGAAAACCACGCGCAAAACGATCCTGACGCCTACGGTTACTCCGGCGCACTGTGCCGCGCAAACCAGGGGATCATGGAATTCGTCGAAATGTTTAAAGCACCTATCAAGGTGCTCCACCCTCTGCTGACCGCCACGCAGGAAGGCAACTACAACGGTACAGAAGGTATCTCCGCCCTGCCGTTTAACGGCATCATCCTCGCCCACTCGAACGAATCCGAATGGGTACAGTTCCGTAACAACAAAAACAATGAGGCGTTCCTTGACCGCGTTTACATCGTCAAAGTGCCTTATTGCTTGCGCATCTCGGAAGAGATGAAAATTTACGAAAAACTGCTCAACCACAGTGAGCTGTCTCATGCGCCATGCGCACCGGGAACGCTCGAAACGCTGGCCCGCTTCTCGATTCTTTCGCGTCTGAAAGAGCCGGAAAACTCCAGTGTCTACTCGAAAATGCGTGTCTACGACGGTGAAAGCCTGAAAGATACCGATCCGAAAGCGAAGTCCTACCAGGAATACCGCGATTACGCCGGTGTTGATGAAGGGATGAACGGCCTGTCGACACGTTTTGCCTTTAAGATCCTCTCGCGCGTGTTCAACTTCGACCACGTCGAAGTGGCAGCCAACCCGGTTCACCTGTTCTACGTACTGGAACAACAAATTGAACGTGAGCAGTTCCCGCAAGAGCTGGCTGAACGTTACCTGGAGTTCCTGAAAGGCTATCTGATCCCGAAATACGCCGAGTTTATCGGCAAAGAGATCCAGACCGCTTACCTCGAATCCTATTCCGAATATGGGCAGAACATCTTCGATCGTTATGTCACCTATGCGGATTTCTGGATTCAGGATCAGGAGTACCGCGACCCGGATACCGGCCAGTTGTTTGACCGTGAATCCCTGAACGCGGAACTGGAAAAAATTGAAAAACCGGCCGGCATCAGCAACCCGAAAGATTTCCGTAATGAGATCGTCAACTTCGTGCTGCGCGCCCGCGCTAACAACAACGGACGCAACCCGAACTGGACCAGCTACGAAAAACTGCGCACGGTTATCGAGAAGAAAATGTTCTCGAATACTGAAGAGCTGTTGCCGGTGATTTCGTTCAACGCCAAAACCTCTACCGACGAGCAGAAAAAGCACGACGACTTTGTCGACCGTATGATGGAGAAAGGCTACACCCGCAAACAGGTTCGCCTGTTGTGCGAATGGTATCTGCGTGTACGTAAATCATCATAACAACGCACAGGCCGTGCTCTGTGCGCGGCCTGTTGCAACGTTGGCATACGCAGCGGGAGGGAACTATGACCTGGTTCATTGACCGGCGTTTGAACGGTAAAAATAAAAGCACGGTTAACCGCCAGCGATTTTTACGCCGTTATAAAGCGCAAATAAAGCAGTCGATCTCCGAAGCGATCAACAAGCGCTCGGTGACCGATGTGGAGAATGGCGAATCCGTCTCCATCCCGACGGAGGATATCAGCGAACCGATGTTCCATCAGGGGCGTGGCGGCTTACGCCATCGCGTGCATCCGGGAAACGACCATTTTGTACAGAATGACCGCATCGAGCGCCCGCAAGGCGGTGGTGGCGGTGGTGGCAGCGGCCAGGGCGAAGCCAGCCCTGACGGTGAAGGCCAGGATGAGTTTGTTTTCCAGATCTCCAAAGATGAGTACCTCGATTTGCTGTTCGAGGATCTGGCGCTGCCGAACCTGAAAAAGAACCAGCAACGGCAGCTTAATGAGTTTAAAACGCACCGCGCGGGTTACACCGCCAACGGCGTACCGGCGAATATCAGCGTCGTGCGTTCGTTGCAAAACTCGCTGGCACGTCGCACCGCTATGACGGCAGGAAAACGCCGTGAGCTGCGCGAACTGGAAAGTAGCCTTGAAACGGTCGCCAAAAGCGAACCTGCCCAATTACTGGAAGAGGAGCGTCTGCGTAAAGAGATTGCCGAACTGCGGGCAAAAATCGAGCGCGTGCCGTTTATCGACACCTTCGATTTACGTTACAAGAACTACGAAAAACGGCCGGAACCCTCCAGCCAGGCGGTGATGTTCTGCCTGATGGACGTTTCGGGTTCCATGGATCAAGCCACCAAAGATATGGCCAAACGTTTTTACATTCTGCTCTATCTGTTCCTGAGCCGAACCTATAAAAACGTCGAAGTGGTCTATATCCGCCATCATACGCAGGCGAAAGAGGTGGACGAGCATGAGTTCTTCTACTCGCAGGAAACGGGCGGCACCATCGTTTCCAGTGCCCTGAAACTGATGGATGAAGTGGTGAAAGATCGCTACGACCCGGCGCAGTGGAATATTTACGCCGCGCAGGCGTCGGACGGTGACAACTGGGCGGATGATTCACCGCTGTGTCACGAAATCCTGGCGAAGAAAATCCTGCCGGTGGTGCGTTACTACAGCTATATCGAGATCACCCGTCGGGCGCACCAGACGTTATGGCGCGAGTACGAACACCTGCAAACGATGTTCGATAATTTCGCCATTCAGCATATCCGCGATCAGGAGGATATCTACCCGGTATTCCGCGAACTGTTCCATAAGCAAACCGCCAATTCTGGCAGTTAATCTCGCTCAATCAGCCAGTTAAATTTATTTTCCTGGCTGATTTTTTTCATCCTGGGCGTTGACCAACAATAATCAGCTCATTGTCTGATTCTTTCGTCATTAATCTGTTCCTTCCATTTCAGGTAATTCATAAGTTGCCCCCTATAAAAGTTATTAATGGCGAGTTTTTACTGGAGAAATTACAGGCTGGTAGCGTTGTGGCAAGACCCTCACCCAATTAATTAAGCTACGCGAGCATCGATATAAAGAGGGCATTATCGGGTTGAAAATAGATTTCCTGAATGGCTCACTCTATTTACACCCTTTTTCCTGTTCCTTCTGACCGTCGACGATATTGTTTGTGATAAAGACATTACGAACACACTATTTGATATATTATATTTAACGCTGGCCTTTTTCACTCTCTCTTAAGGCCCTGCCGTGGCTTCTGGTCTATCCCGGCCAATTAATACTGTCCATGCTGAGTAATATCGCCTTGAGAGCACAGTAGCTATCCCTTTGAAAATTAGCCTGTAAAAAATCAAGAATGAATATATTCTCTTCGCCTCATATTTTCATCGGTTTTAGTTAAAGCCAGAAAAATCCTTGCCGATATCTTATATGTTTTACGTCTCTTCAGGCTCCTCTCTTAAATTATGTGGAACGAGGTTAAAATGTTCAGGAACTTACCTATCAAGAAAAAATTCTTTTTTGCCTTTGGGGTCGTTTTAGTATTACTACTGTCACTGTGTGCAAGCTTCTACAATAACTTTTCCAATATTGTTAATACTAACGAATGGAATATTCATAGCTGGCGTGTCATCGATAAAAGCCGAGCCCTGACCCAAAGCCTGGTGAATATGGAAACCGGCCTGCGTGGATATGCGATTAATGGTAAAGAGGAAATGCTGGCTCCGTGGAATTCAGGCAAAGAGGATTTTGTTAAATTTTGGCAGGACACTAAAGACTTAACTGCGGATAACCCTGCACAGCAGAAGCGCCTTGATAATTTGCTTAATCAGCAGAAAGAGTGGCAGGAGAAGTTTGTCGCAGAGTTACTCGATCACCGTCGCGCACTAAATGACGGGTCAATGACACAAGTGGATTTCACCAACGCCTTCGAAGCCAATACTGGCAAGCCGCAAATGGATCAGATGCGTAAAACCATTGATGAAATCGTCAATGACGAAACACATCTGCTCAGCGAACGCCAGAATTCTGTCGATTCCGTTCAAACTCAGACCAGGTTTACCTTGTTTATCGGCGCACTGTTGGGTGTTTTCATCGCTTCTGCTTTAGGCTATGTCCTTGCCCACACCATTACTCTTCCGCTTGAGGAAGCGGTAAAAGCGGCTAAAGCAATTGCCGCAGGCGATCTCTCTTCCCGTCTGGAAGCGCGTTCAAAAGATGAAACCGGCATTCTTATCAGAACCCTTACCGCCATGCAGGAGCAGCTCAAAAAAGTGGTGTCTGATATTCAGACCGCCGCGTCCTCTATCGACAGCGCCTCGAAAGAAGTCGCGATGGGCAATACGGATCTCTCTGTACGGACAGAGCAGCAAGCCGCCTCGCTGGAAGAAACCTCAGCCAGCATGGAGCAGCTAACGGCGACCGTAAGGCAAAACGCCTCTAACGCGCAAAACGCCAGCAGCCTGGCGTCTGACGCCTCCGAGGTTGCGCAGCAGGGCGGAAAAGTGGTGGACAAAGTCGTCTCGACCATGGCTGCCATTTATGACAGCTCACAAAGCGTGGTCGATATTATCGGCACCATAGAAAGCATCGCTTTCCAGACCAATATCCTGGCGCTCAACGCGGCAGTGGAAGCCGCTCGCGCTGGCGAGCAGGGGCGCGGTTTCGCCGTCGTGGCAAGCGAAGTACGCGCGCTGGCGCAGCGCAGCGCGACAGCGGCAAAAGATATTAAATCACTGATTGAAGCCTCGAATAATCGCATATCGGAAGGCACAGACCTGGTCGCTCAGGCGGGCAACACCATGGCTGAGATAGTCACGGCGATCAGCAACGTCTCAGCAATCATGTCAGAAATCTATACGGCCACCGGCGAGCAGGTTAACGGTATTGAGCATGTCGGCATCGCTATCACCCAGATGGATGAAGTGACCCAACAAAACGCCGCACTGGTTCAACAGGCCGCCGCCGCTGCCGCTTCTCTGGAAGATCAGGCTGCGCAGTTAAACCGCTCGGCGGCAATTTTTAAACTTGCCTGACAAAGGGATTTATTTTTAAAAAACCTCGCAACTATTTTGGCGTCTGTATTTGGTACAAATCGGATGGGCAGGAAGGTTGCAAATCGGCGATGAGCGAACAGCGGAAGTTAATAGTTACTTGCGTAAAGCATGAGTGATGCTGACCTGCTCCTCGTTGGTTAATACGTCTGATGTTAATAATGTCTTCCTAAGTCACATGAAGGCATCACCATGAAGACGCGTTTTAGCGACGCTATCTTGTACACCTGGCTGATGATGATTTCATAAAACTTAGCAGTAACTAAAGCGGGCCATCGGGGAGCGCCCGCTTTAATACAATTGCGATTGATCGACGCTACTTCAGCAGTCTGTTTGAAGCCTCAACGATTTCCTGTGACGTAACCTCTCTGTCAGAGGCGACACAAAACTCAGTATGATCGCCGGTTAGAGAATGAACTCCCGCATACATAATTTTAAGGTGAGCTTCCTCACCATTCGGGTATTCACGGAGTATGGTGGTAGTACCCTCTACAACGCTGACAGCAACCACCGGCTGTCGGTTGAAGAACACCAGAACATTTTTCATAAACACCCCTAACGTTGAGAAAAGGCCACAATAAGTGGCCTTTAATTAGTATCAGCTTGAAGTCAGAATGGTGATTCGCAGGAGCCACCCGCGCGATTCATGTTTTCTGTTCCACCAATAACCGCTGCCTTTCAGGTGTGGGCAAGACGACGGTGGATTGAGTCTACAGAGTTTTACGGTTTTCACAGCGCAAAGAGAAAGATGATGGCAGTTATGCTGTACACCTTGATTTTCATCTCCGATAAAACTGCTTGAGTAGTTTTAATCACTGCTCGCTGTGCAAGTTAGCCCGCTCATAGCGGCAACTTTTCAGTGGTGGTTATCCACCCGGTTTACTTTTCGGCGTTAGCTCCCGCGGTGTTTTAACGCTGCTGCGCTCTTTTAGATGCCTGCAACGTGGTTATTGCCCTGCAGGATGGTTGCACACCTCCCTCACACGGCTTAAGCCTCTATGACTGATTTGCATCAGTCCACACCTGCTTTTCGGGCGGCAAAGCGTTTGATAAACCCACCCATGAAATCTGGCCTCGGTAGCCAATAACCACGCTGGCTATATCGCGCAGCGCCCACGTTTCAAAGTCTCTTTACCTATGGAGCCTTAAGCCCGACGAAAATAGATGCTGCCAGAAGGTTTGAGGACTCGTCAGAATGGCGTCAGAAAGCCATCGCGCCACTTTAAAGCGCACTCGACGCCTTTCCACTGATTGTCCCGGCTATGAGTCCTAACGCTGAAGTAAGGCGGAGCAGTCACCATCAGGCCAATTGTGTTATCAGGAAGGGTTGCGATGTCATGCAGGCGATCAGCATTGATTAAATCAACACTGTTTACATTAATGGATGAATTGCCGTACAAAATAGCGGCTATTTACCCTGTTGACCGCGCGTAAATGTGGCACATTAATCCCATCGAAGCATTTGTGGCACGGCGGGCGTGGAGAACGTTTGCGTCGGTGCTGTTGCGCTCCGTTCATCCTGATGAACATATTGAGCCTGGTAGCGTCTGGCTACCTTTTGAAAAGAAACTAACAGTACACACAAAAAAGCGTTGTTTGTAGTGCTTGTATTTCTTCGCCGCCTCTTTAAGGCGGCTTTTTTATTTTCATCTCCCTGTACGTGAATTATTCTTTCTCTTCAACGTTTTCATCGGGAGTGAACATGTCTGAAATTGCCAGCCGTAACATCCATCAGCATTTGATAACCCTGCTTGAACAGCAAGAGGCGCGCTTTCGTGTCGTTGAACACGAAGCCGTCGGCAAATGCGAGGCCGTCAGTGAAATTCGCGGTACCGCGCTGGGCCAGGGGGCGAAAGCGCTGCTGTGTAAAATCAAAGGTAACGGGGTGAAAAAGCATGTGCTGGCGATCCTCGCCGCCGACTTACAGGCCGATCTTTCCCGCCTGGCGCAGCACTTTGGTGGCAGTAAAGCCTCGCTGGCAAGCCCGGCGGAAGTGGATGCGTTAACGGCATGCGTTTTTGGCGCGATCCCCCCGTTCAGCTTTCACCCGGATTTGCATCTGGTTGCCGACCCGGTACTGTTTCAGCGCTTTGATGACATCGCGTTTAACGCCGGGTTACTGGAGAAATCGGTGATCATGAATACCAGCGACTACCTGCGCATCGCCCGGCCAGAGCTGGTGGATTTTCGCCGCGAATAAGGCGCTTTTCCCGCTTACCAGCCGCTTCTTTCCAGGATCAATACGGAAATCACCAGCCCGGCGGCCAGCGTGAAGAACAGTGCGGTAATAATCAATACATCTGAAGGCATGATGGTCACTCGCAAAGGCCTGGTCTTTCACCGGGCGATGCCTCATTCATATCCCTGAATTATGAATTACCGATGACAATTCAGCTGACTTTTGATTAAAAACCGCCCTTCGCTTCTGGCAACTGCCTGAAATTATCTGCCTGCACGAAAAAAGCCTGTTTCATCACTGGTTTATGCGTAGAGTAAACAGGTTTCTTTGTTGGCAAGGAATTTCTGATGTTTGATACCACGCTGTTTATTCTGCTGGCGCTCGCGGCGCTGGGTTTTGTCAGCCATAACACCACCGTTGCTGTCTCCATCCTGGTGCTGATCATTGTACGCATCACCCCGCTCAACACCTTCTTCCCGTGGATTGAAAAGCAGGGGCTAACCGTTGGCATTATTATCCTCACCATTGGCGTGATGGCGCCGATTGCCAGCGGCTCATTGCCGCCTTCCACATTGCTGCATTCGTTTATGAACTGGAAATCGCTAATTGCGATTGCGGTCGGCGTTTTTGTCTCATGGCTGGGTGGGCGCGGCGTAACGTTGATGAGTTCGCAACCCTCGCTGGTGGCGGGATTACTGGTCGGCACCGTGTTGGGTGTGGCCCTGTTCCGGGGCGTTCCGGTCGGGCCACTGATTGCTGCCGGGTTGGTTTCGCTACTCATTGGCCGGCAGTGAGTGACGCCGCTGCCACTGTTTGACCGTAAATTCCAGCGCGCTGCACAGCAGGTAATAGACCAGGCCGGTAAAGACAAACAGCGCGGCAGGATAGACCTGCACCCGGTTATTCACCTGGCCTGCGACTGTCGTCAGTTCCGGTACGTTGACTATAAAAGCCAGCGACGTGTCTTTCAGCAGTGCGATAAGCAAACCGATATACGACGGCAACGCGTTGCGTAACGCCTGCGGCAACAGCACCAGCCGCAGGATTTGCGCACTGCCAAAGCCGCTACTGAGCGCGGCTTCATACTGCCCGTTCGGCAGCGCCCCGAGCGCGGCAAGGGTCGAATACATCACTGCCGCCGAGGTAAACCATGCCAGCGCCAGCGTCACGGTCACCGCGCCGGGAAGATCGGCACCGGTTAACCAGGGCAGTAAAAACCACAGCCAGAAGATGACGAAAATCAGTGGAATGCCGCGAATCAACTCCGCCCAGAGAAAGAGCACTTTGCGGGGCCAGCCGCGAAACCGCCACGCACAGCACGCCAGCAGCACACCTCCGGGAAACGCCAGAATCGCCGCGCCGATGGTCATCAACAGCGATAGCAGCCCCCCGCCAGGCTCGCCCTGCGCCGCTCGCCCCCACAGTAAATAGTCGAGGTTATCGGTGATCACGGTGATATTAGCGATCATGTTGCACCCCCGCAGCACGGCGCAGCGCCCGCCAGTGGCGTGGCAGGTTAAACAACACGCTCATCACCAGCCCCAGCAGCAAATAGAGCGCGCTGCCGATGGCAAACGCTTCCAGCGCGTGGGCGTTAAAACTCTCGATTTGCCGGGTCTGGTAAGTTAATTCCCCCAGCCCAATGCCGGTCGCCAGTGAAGAGAGCTTCATCAGATTCAGATACTGCCCCACTACCGGCTGCCAGGCATTCTGTAACCCCTGCGGCAGCAACACCCAACGGAATAACGCCAGCGGACCAAAGCCCTGCGACTGCGCGGCTTCAACCTGTCCGCGCGGCACCGCATGCAGACCCGCCTGGATCTCTTCGACCAGAAAAGCAGCGGTAAACAGCCCCAGCGCCCAGGCCGATGAGAGAAACTCTGGCGTAAACCACCAGACATCGCCCGGCAGGATGCTGAACGTGTGGTCGTCGTTAACGTACTGGCGAAAACTCAGCGGCAGCACATTCCAGGCGGCGAAATACCAGAACAAAAGTTGCACCAGAAGCGGCGTATTGCGAAACAGCGACACCCACACCGCCACCACGCTCCGCCCCGCCTTGCCACCAGCGAGACGCAGTGCCAGCAGCAGTACCGTCAATACCGTCGCCAGCACGGTTCCCGCCACGGTCACCCAGATGGTGGTAAGAAACCCGGAAGTGATCCATTGTGCGGGCTGCCCGGAAAGCACGCCCGCCCAGTCGAGATGCAGCACCATCACAACTCCTTGCTATCGGCATGCAGCGGGTTGAGCACTTTCTGTAAAAAGCGCTGCGCGCGCGGGTGCTGCGGGGCAGAGAAGAATTGCGCCGGTGCTGCCTGCTCAAGGATTTCGCCCCCGTCGATAAAGATCACGCGATCGGCAATTTCCCGGGCAAACTGCATCTCATGGGTCACCACAATCAGCGTAATGCCGCTGTGCGCCAGCGATTTCATTACCTGCAACACTTCGCCGATCATCTCCGGATCAAGCGCCGAGGTAGGCTCATCAAATAGAATGATATGCGGATCGGCGGCCAGCGTGCGGGCGATTGCCACACGTTGCTGTTGCCCGCCGGAAAGCTGCGCCGGATAGTGATGCGCTTTATCCTGCAAGCCAACGCGAGCCAGCAGCGCCAGCGCGATGGCCTGCGCCTCGGCGGCGCTTTTGCCGTGAATACGACGTAAGGCCAGCGTAATGTTATCCAGCGCGTTGAGGTGGGCATAAAGATTAAACTGCTGAAAGACGAAACCGACATGGCGGCGCAACTCGCGAAGCTGGCGCCCTTTCAGCTGGCTGGTCGGCTGACCGTCAACATAGATTTCCCCGCCGCTCAGGGTTTCGAGCTGGTTAATCAAACGGATAAGCGTTGATTTACCGGAACCCGATGGCCCGCACACCGCCAGCACTTCTCCGGCGGCAACCTGTAAATCAATCGACTTTAATACCACGTTGTCGCCATAGCGTTTGCTCGCCTGGCGAAACTCCACCGTGCCTTTCGCCACGGGCAAGACCTCTGTGGCATCCGCCACAGAGGTAGAAAACAGACCTGCCAGCATAGTTACTTCGCTTCTATGGTAAAGCTGCGTGGAGCGGGCGTTTTGGTTTGCGGACCAAACCAGGTGTCGTAGATTTTTGCCGCGTCGCCGTTTTTCTCAAGATTAACCAGCTCAGTATTTACCGCGTTAAGCAGTGCGGTTTCGCCTTTGCTGACGCCGACGCCAATCTCCTCTTTTGACAGCAGATCCGGCAGGATTTTGTATTTCGCTTTATCCGGCGCTTCCGCCAGCAGCCCGGCCAGAATGGTGCTGTCCTGGGTGATCGCCTGCACGTTGCCGTTACGTAACGCGGTTAATGCCAGTGGGATATCATCATAGGCCAGCACGCGAGCTTGCGGGAAACGCTGGTGCAGCGTTTGCTCGCCGGTGGTGCCTTTAACCGCGCCAATGCGCGCTTTGCTGTAGGCATCCAGCTTGTCGGCCGCAGACGCCGGTACGAGGAATTGCTGGCCGGTCACAAAATATGGCGTGGAGAAGTCGATGACCTGCGCGCGTTCCGGGGTGATGGTGATATCCGCAACGATCAAATCCACTTTGCCCGATTGCAATAGCGGAATGCGGTTCGCCGGGTTCGTCGCCACCAGTTGCAGTTTTACGCCGAGGCTTTTTGCCAGTGCTTTGGCAAAATCGACGTCATAACCCACGATATCATGCGATTTCGCATCGATAGCGCCGAACGGCGGGTTGGCGTCAAAAGTCGCTACTTTGACGACACCAGCGGCTTTGATATCCGCCAGTTTGTCTGCGTGAGCGGAAAAAGAGAGCGCTGAAAGCAGCGCCAGTGCGCTGATTGCGCTTATTTTTTTCGTATATGATGAGGTTGCCATGCTAATCCTTGTGCCCTGTTATTGTGTTAATTGAGCGCTAAAGTCACACAACCTTATTCATCAGACAAATATCAAAAAGTGCATTGATTATCCGGAAAAGTTATAAAAAACAAGCCTCCCATACTTACTGCTTATCTTTCCCGCTCTGCCAGTACAAACACGCCAAATCCACACAAAAACAACGGAATAGAAAGCAGAAAATGTCACGCTTCACCGAGCGCCGCCAGATAACGCCCCGGCGTCTGTCCAAGCCCTTTTTTAAACATGGTGATAAAGGCGGTCGTCGAGTCATACCCGAGCGCCTGCGCAATATGCTGCACCGGATGGCCGTCAATTAATAACCGTAGCGCGAGGATCAGTTGCATCTGGTGCCGCCAGCGACGAAAGCTCAGCCCTGTCTCCCTGACGACCAGCCGCGCCAGATTGCGCTCGCTCATGGCAAATACCTGCGCCCACTGCGTCAGGGTTTGCCTGTCTGCCGGGTTGCTTTCCATGCTGTCGACCATCTGGCGGATTTTCGGATGCGCGGAAACCGGTAGCTGCAAGTGCATTTGCGGCTGCGCCGGCAGTTCATCAAACAGCACCGCTACCAGTCGCCGGGTGGCGGGTTGGCAGCGCTGGGCAGGCGTGCGTGTGGCTAATGTGAGGATTAACTCGCGTACCAGTGCCGACACTTTGAGCGTACAGCAATGCTCCGGCATCACCACCGCCCAGGGTTCAATAAACAGGAAACAGAGTTGCGCATTCGCTGTCGCGCGATTGCTGTGCGGAACCTGCCCCGGAAGCCACATCGCATGGTGCGGCGGCACCATCCAGCGGGCATGTTCGACCTCGCAGGTAATCGCGCCTTTCAACGCCAGAATGAGTTGCCCTTTGCGGTGGTGATGCGCCGGGATCAATTGTTCACTCTCTTCAACGGTAATGCTGAACGCCACCGCCGCTTCCTGCTGGCTATCCGGATCGTAGCCGCCGAGCCCAAGTCCGTGCATTATTTTGTCCGAATTTAGCGATAAAGTGTCATTTTAGCTTGATTCAAACAGCGGCAAAAAACGTTATCGTAGCGGCCTGTTATTTTTTCAGAGAAGACAATGACTAACCGCCTTTCCTCCCGCGGTAAGCAAAGCGTGTTGCTGATTGCCGGGATCCTGATGATAGCGACCACGCTGCGTGTCACCTTTACTGGCGCAGCGCCGTTGCTGGACGCCATTCGCGCGGAATATGGTTTAACCACGGCGCAAACCGGCATGCTCACCACCCTGCCACTGCTGGCTTTCGCATTGATATCGCCGCTGGCGGCCGGTGTGGCGCGCCGTTTCGGCATGGAACGCAGCCTGTTCGCGGCGATGGTGCTGATTTGCCTTGGCATCGCCCTTCGTTCCCTGCCCTCCGCACTGCTGCTGTTTACGGGGACAGCGATCATCGGCTGCGGGATCGCACTCGGCAACGTGCTGCTGCCGGGGATAATAAAACGCGACTTCGCCCAACATGTGGCGAAACTGACGGGCGCTTACTCACTCACCATGGGTGCTGCGGCGGCGCTCGGCTCGTCGGTCGTTGTGCCGCTGGCGCAATACGGTGCAGGCTGGCATGGCGCATTATTGATGCTGATGATCTTTCCGTTACTGGCGCTGTTGCTATGGCTACCCAGGCTGCGCCACGGCGCACCTGCGGCACTCAGTAACACCGGCGCGCTGCATAGCCGCAGGATTTGGCGCTCGTGGCTTGCCTGGCAGGTCACGCTGTTTTTAGGCATCAACTCATTAATCTATTACATCGTGATTGGCTGGCTGCCGTCGATTCTGATCGCGCACGGCTTCAGTGAAGCGCAGGCGGGTTCTGTACATGGCATTCTGCAACTGGCGACGGCAGTACCGGGTCTGCTGGTGCCGCTGGTTCTGCACCGGCTGAAAGATCAGCGCGGTATCGCTGTCGTGGTCGCGCTGCTGTGTTCCGTTGGTTCACTGGGATTGTGGCTGATGCCGGAACATGCCACGCTCTGGACCCTTGTTTTTGGCTTTGGCTCCGGCGCGACCATGATCCTCGGGTTAACATTTATCGGGCTGCGAGCCAGCACCGCTCACCAGGCCGCCGCGCTTTCCGGTATGGCGCAATCGGTCGGCTACCTGCTGGCGGCTTGCGGGCCGCCGCTGATGGGGAAAATTCATGATGCCAGCGGCGACTGGCATCTTCCGCTACTGGCATGTGCCGTGTTATCGGTTGTTATGGCGGTGTGCGGGGCGTTCGCCGGGCGCGATCGCGAAATGGTGTAATGCCTGCAAACCACTCGCCACCTCTTCAGAAGGTGGTTCAGGGGTGACAACAAAAAACAGGCCCGCAGGCCTGTTTTTTTATTCACATGCCGCACGCAGCATCGCCTGAACCAGCGGTACCGGACGCCCGGCGAGCGCCGCGCGTTCATGCTGGAACAAGGTGGCGACAAAAAACGGGTGCGTCACCAGCTCGACGGCACGGATTTCGCCGTCTTCATCCCAGCCGGTAACCCGCAGATCGCCGCTTTCCAGCTCGCGGGCAAACTCTTCTGCTACGCCAAAGCTGCACCGGTAGGCTTCTTCAATCAGTTCACGACCATAAGCGCGGGCAATGAGCGTGTTAGGACGCAGCTCAATAGCACCGTTTTGATCCACCAGCGCACAGGTCAGCGGCGTGATCACCATCCGCCCGATGTTGTCCGTCTCGGCGTGCGCCGCATCTGCCCAGCCCAGCACATTGCGGGCATATTCAATGACCGCATGCTGGAAGCCGCCGCACGTCCCAAGGAACGGCACCGCGTTTTCACGAGCGTATTTAATGGCGATAAACGCGCCATTGGCGTTTTTGTAGGGGCTTCCCGGCACAACCCAGATGGCGTCATAGCCAACCAGATCTTCATCGCTATTGATTTCGCTGGTCGGTAACCAGTCGTAATCCGCGGTGATTTCCAGCACGGCGGCAGCATCGTCAATCGCCAGCGGGATCGCCTGATGCGCCACGACGTCGTGGCTGTAATCGCCGACCAACGCGATGCGTAATGTTTTTTTCGGAGGAATGTGATGCATGAAAGTGTCCTTATGCCGGAGCGGATAACGAATAACATAAGGAATATCACATTAGCTGTCTTTTAATGTAATCACAACACCTTAAAATCAGCAGGCATATATCATGCAAAATTATGAAAAAATGGATTTCCGGCAAGGCATTAGGGCGAATGAGATGCACCAAACCAAAATTCTTGTTAGCGCGTGCCTGATGGGTTTCAACGTGCGTTACAACGGCAGTGCCAAAGCGGATCTGCATGAGGCGCTGCGACGCTGGCAGCAGGAAGATCGGCTGGTGATCCACTGCCCGGAACTGGCCGCCGGTTTACCCGTGCCACGAAGACCGGCGGAGATTGTCGCGGGTTACGGCGCAGATGTGATGCGCGAACAGGCGCGAATTATCGAAAACGACGGGCGGGACGTTACCGCGCACTATCAATTAGCCGCCTGGCTGGCGCTGCAGGCTGCGCAAAACGCGGGATGTCGCGCCGCCCTGCTCACCGATGGCAGCCCCACCTGCGGTAGCCAGTTTATCTATAATGGAACCTTCAGCGGTACGCGGCAGCAAGGTATGGGCGTCGCGGCTGCGCTGCTTGCAGAACATGGCATTCGCGTCTTTTCCGATCGGCAATTGCCGGCGCTGGTGGCGTGGATGGAAGAAATGGAGAGGGAACAATGATCCAGTGCAAACGGGTGTATGACCCCGCCGCCGATGACGACGGCTACCGGGTGTTAGTCGACAGGCTCTGGCCGCGCGGCATCAGGAAAACGGATTTGGCTTGTGATGAGTGGAACAAAACGCTGGCACCGTCAACGGAACTGCGCAAAGCGTTTCACGGCGAAACCATTGATTTCGCCGCGTTCAGTGAAAGCTATCGTCAGGAGCTTGCCGCGCAGCAAGAGGAAGGGAAAACGCTGGCGGCACGCGGGGAAAAAGGTACTGTCACGCTGCTATACGCGGCAAAAAACAGTGAGCAGAACCACGCGCTGGTGCTGGCGCAATGGCTGCGCTCGCTGGCTTAGCCGATGACGCGTTCGCGCACATCCTGTGGTTCGCTGTCCGGTTGCAGCGGCATCAGATGTTCGGCGCGTACAAATGCGAACCCATGCTGACCATCAAAGGCGGTCACATCGCCGGTCACCAGCCACAGCGCACGCGCGGCATTACGCGGCATTTCCGTCACTACGCCGTTTACCGGATTAAGAAAACGCTCGCCGGGCTGACACAGCCCGAAAAGCTCAACGGATTTGCCAATATTGCTGCGGCCATTGGCGGTTTGGGCGCCGATAATTAAGGCCGGACTGCCCGGACGTAACTGGAACATACTTCTCTCATGCGCTCCCGCGCCAGCTGAAAATAGGATAATTCTGAGTGAGAAGTGTACCCTGGCAACCCGCCGATTGTCACGCGGTGCTATTACGGATGGTCGCGCCGCCACAGCGCCCATTCATCGATCACTTCGCCGCCCGGCAATTTGCACTCCGTGCGTACGCCCTGCGGGCTTTGCACCGGCACGCGCTCGCCGCCCCGCTGCTGGCAATAAACCGCCGCCGGATTAGCCATCCCGATTTGTGGGTGACGGGGAGATTCAGGCTGTGTGGAAGAACACGCCGCGAGAACAACAGGTAACGCCAGTAACCAATAACGCATCTTTTATTCCTTCAATCGCCTGTAAACCGCTTTCCAGCATAGCCACGCAACAGAGATATCTCCATGATTTCTCCATTCTTACTGCACTTTCAGTCGGTATAGTTAGCCTCGTTCTCACCCATGACCAGAGAACATCATTCCGTAATCAATGAGTTTTTGCCCCGCTTCATCAACGGGGCTTTTTTTTCGTTCTCACCTGCTACTCTTTAATGCCATCCCGCTACGATATGTCAATCACGCTTTTTTCATGATTTAATGACGCGCCATAAAATCTTCAGCTTGAATGTCCATATTGCCAGGGCACAGGAGTAAAAAAGTCATGTCCGATTTCATTCTCGCCCGTGTCTCTGAAACGCTGTCAAAAGAGCACTCGCTTGAAGGTTTAGTTCGCCAGTTTCTGGAAATGCTGGAAATGGTGACGGAGATGGAATCAACGTACTTAACAAAAATTAGTGACAACCCCCGCCTGCAGCATATTGTCTATTCCCGCAACAGCAGACAGCTTGCTATCCCGGAGGGTTTCTCCCTGCCGTGGGGCGATAGCCTGTGCAAGCGCGCACTGGATGATGGCTGTCTGTTCAGTAATGACGTTGCCAACCGCTGGAGTGATTGCGAAGCGGCACAGGCGCTGGGCATCACCACCTATCTAAGTACCCCGGTTCATCTGGCCGACGGCTCGCTTTATGGCACGCTGTGCGCCGCCAGCCAGGCAAAAAAATCGCTGAGCGTGCGTGGCAAACAGGTTCTGCGGCTGTTTGCCGGGTTGATTGCGCAATTCATTGAAAAAGAGAGTCTCGTTGAGCAGTTACGCGAAGCTAACGCGGCGCTGATCGCCTACTCCTACACCGATGCGCTGACGGGTTTACCCAACCGACGCGCTATCTTCGAAAATCTCGCCACGCTGTTTTCCCTCGCCCGCCATCTGGAAATGCACGTGGTTATCGCTTTTATCGATCTCGATAATTTCAAAGGCATCAATGATCAACTGGGACATGAGGCTGGCGATCAGTTTCTGATTGACGTGGGTCAACGGCTGGCGGCGGATCGCGGTAAAGACGATATTGTCGGGCGCCTTGGCGGCGATGAGTTTTTACTCGCCTGCCTGGGCAGACCGCTGAAGCAGGCGGAAGGTATTCATCTGACCTCGCTGAAAACGAGTCTCGATAAACGCATAACCGGCGAATATCAGCTCGGGGAAACACGGATTTACTACCCAGGCGCCAGCGTGGGCGTCATCGAAATCAACCCGACATTGACCGATGCCGAGGGTGCGTTACAAGCGGCAGATGAAGCGATGTATCACGTGAAGAAGAATAAAGAAAAAAAACCCTTTATTCGTCTCGATTAAGCGTATCTCTGTGACGTGAAGGCTTGAGAAAAATCTCATTTTCTTCTATTTCTTATACAATTGATTTCTGGCAATTATCGCCAGCAAAGGAGTTTTCGTGAGAAAGACAACCATCATTATGCTCGTCGTGGCGGTTATTGCTGTGGCCGGAACCCAGTTCGGTTGGTGGTAATTGCGCGTCAGGATTTTTATTAAGCCGTAAGCCTAAGCGCATGATGGAGTCATCTGAACAGAACACCACCGTCTCATTGATTTGGGCAGGAGCTCGCTATGTTCACTGGTCTCAAAAAAAGCGAAAGCAAACGGCTTGCCGCTCTGGAGCTGCTGAGTAAGGAAGACAAATCCCGCGATGCAGCACTGGCCGAATTTGCGCGTCTGGCATGCGAAGTGATGGGCGTCGAAGGATGTTTTATCACAACATTCGACGACGAATATCAATATATTAAATATGTTAAGAATATCCCGATTGAGCACGTCAAAATTCGTATCGAACAGACCATGTGCCAATATTCGCTACACGGTTGCCAGACCGTAATTAGTTCTGATACCCGACTCGATGAACGCTTTAATCATCAACCGTTGGTAAAAAGCGGAAATATTCTTTTTTACGCTTCAGCACCGATGATAAATAAAGAAGGCACGGTGCTGGGCACATTATGTGTCAGTCATCCTGAAATCTATACGCCGTCATCACGCCAGATAACGAATTTCCATCGCGTTGCCGCGCTCGCCACCGTTTATCTTGAATCCTGCTATACCATTGGCTTAATCGATGCCCTCACCGGTTTACCGAATCGTCAGTTTCTGATGAAAGAGATGGAGCGGCTGACGCTGGACAAAGCGAGCGGTAACTACGCGCTGATGATTTTTGACTGCATTGATATGCCGCGCGCGTATGAATTATCCCGCTATCTGGGGGTGGAGGCGCTGGAAAAGATGCTGCGCAGTTTTGGGCCACTGCTGCGCTTGCGCTTAAAGCTGAAAGAAGAGACCACGCTGTATGCGTTCACCACCGGGCGCTACGCGGTGTTGGTGGATATGGACTATGCGCTGACGCTGGCGAAACGGGCAGAAAAATTGCCCGGGATAAAGGCGAAAATCACCGGTGATATCGATATCAACCTGACGATTCACGCAGGCTATGTGAAATTTTCGCCGCAGGACGATAACGTGCAGGAGATTGTGCGTCAGGGCATCAGCGCGCTGCATGAATCGATTCGCGAAAAGATTCGGGTGTTGCAGTTCAATCCGATCCTCGATCACAAACGGAATAAAGATTTTAAACTGCTCTACGATCTCAGCGAAGCAATCAAAGCCACCGATCAGCTCTACCTCGTCTTTCAACCCAAAATTTCACTGCGTTCTGGCAAAACTGAAGGCGTGGAAGCGCTGTTACGCTGGAAGCACCCGGAACTGGGCCAGATCTCACCGGCGGTAATTGTGGCGCTGGCGGAAAAAACCACGTTGATGACGGATTTGACGCAGTGGGTGATTAAGTCCGTGATTTCTCAGCTTCAACAATGGAAACAGCAAGGGATCCTGCTGCCGGTGTCAATTAACGTTACAGTCAGTGATTTTTCGCGCCCCGGATTTGCCGATGAGCTGGAACATAACGTGCTGGCCGCCGGGCTGTTCACCTCGGATGTGCGTATTGAGTGCCTGGAGACCGAGAAAGTGCTGGAAAGCGATCCGGCACTGGAAGAACTTGACCGTTTAAAATTGCTCGGCTTTACCATTTTGCTGGATGACTTTGGCGCAGGATACAGCAATATCAGTTATTTACGCCGCATCCCCATCGATGTGATTAAGCTCGACCGTTCGCTGGTAAGCCAGGTCACCACCGACACCGGCAGCCGGATTATCGCCCGCAACGTCATTATGATGCTCAAAGAGTTGCATTATGTGGTGCTGGCGGAAGGGATCGAAGATCTGGAAACCGCGCGAATGCTTGCCGAATACGGCTGCGATGAAGCGCAGGGCTATCTTTTCTCACGCCCGTTGTCGCCCGAGGAGATCCCGGCCTGGCTCGCGGATAACAAGCCGTTCCGCTTATTATCGAAAATGGCGACTGAGCCGCAGCAGCAACATTTGTACGGTTCGTAATGCCGACCAATTAGCCTGACTGTTCTCTTTCCCAACGGTCAGGCGTTGTCACGAAAATGTCATAAAACACCGATTACATTCCGCTTCAAATAGTTAAGCCAAATTCTGCTTGTTTACTGCCCTTTCCCCCATTAAAGCTGCGCTTAAACCCGTCGATATTGCTGGTGTGCGCTCTTTTTCTTCGCGCCTCACTGACTATGGGAAGTATCGATTGATGAAGCTCAACCATCTCACTATCGGGCAACGGCTCGGTTTCCTGGCGGCCATTCTTTTACTGGCAACGCTGTTTATGGGTATTCGCGGGTTGTCGATTAACGCCAGCGGATTAGTACAAAACCAACAGATCATGGCCACGGAGAAGGTGGTTGCGGAGAGTATCGACACGGCCCGCAACGCGCAGGTGCAGTTTAAGATTCAGGTGCAGGAGTGGAAAAATACCCTGCTGCGCGGCACGCAAGGAGAGCAAGCGTTCGATAAATATAAAAATGCCTTTGTCGAACAGAGCCAGAAAACGCAGGCACTGCTGAAAACGCTCAGTGAACTGCTGCCGCAAATTGGCCTCGCCAATACCGAAGCGATCAAAACCATCAAGTTGCACGCTGAACTGGAAAGCCAGTATCTGACTGCGCTGCAACAATACAGTGTCCAGGACGCCACCAGCGCCCAACGCGTCGATCATCTGGTGACAGGAATCGATCGTGAACCGACACGGATGATTGATGAAATGGTCGCCAGCACGCTGAAACAAGCGGAGCTTATCCGCTTACAAACTGACGCGAGTAATCACGAGCATTACCAACAGACACGCCTGATGCTGATGCTGGTGATGGCATTCACGTTGATGGTCGGCATGCTGATCACCTGGTGGCTGATCCGCAGTATCACTCACCCGCTGGCGCAGGCGGTATCGGTTGCCCGCAATGTCGCCGCCGGTGATTTACAGTCGGCTATCGTGGTGTCCGGGCGCGATGAAACCGCCGAGCTGATGCACGCCCTTCAGGAGATGAACAGCAATTTAACGCGCATCGTTACCGGCGTGCGTTCCGGCACCGAAACGATTGCCGGTGCGTCGCAGCAAATCGCCAGCGGCAGCCGTGAACTTTCCTCGCGTAATGAAGCGCAGGCCAGCGCGCTGGAACAAACGGCAGCGTCGATGGAAGAGCTCACCTCGGTGGTAAAAAATAATGCCGAGAATTCACGTGTTGCCAGCGATATCACCCGGGAAGCGACCCGAGTGGCAAACCAGGGAGGCGAAGTGGTGGAACACGTTGTCACCACGATGAGTGAAATTAATCAGCTCTCCGGCGAAATCAGCAACATTATTGGTGTTATCGACAGTATCGCCTTCCAGACCAATATCCTGGCGCTGAACGCCGCGGTTGAAGCGGCGCGCGCGGGAACTGAAGGCCGCGGCTTTGCGGTTGTCGCCGCTGAAGTCCGGGCGCTGGCGCAACGCTCCGCGACAGCGGCGAAAGAGATCAGTGAGTTGATCCAACGCTCAGTCAGCCGTATTGATGAAGGTAATAAGCTGGTGAAAAACGCCGGTAACGCCATGGAAGAGATCATGCAAAGCGTGGGACGCGTCAGCCAGTTAGTGGAGACGATTTCGCTGGCCAGTAATGAGCAAAGTACGGGCATCGATCAGGTACATATCGCTATTACCCAGATGGATGCCGCCACGCAGCAGAACGCAACGCTATCGCAGGAATCGTCAGCCGCAGCGCACGCGATGCAGCAGCAGGCAGAGAATCTGTTGGAGATGGTGCAAATTTTCAAACTGCATGAGCAGCGCAACCCGGCATAACGCCAGGTGACCGGCTTCGGGGGTGATCAATCAGCAACCGTGATGAATTAATATGCTGATCATAAATTTTATCAATCCAACCGCAGAAAAATTTGCGTTTGCGCACTTTATGCCCACAGGTTATAAAGTGCGCAAGTGACGGATATACGCTTTAACAATCTCAAAAAATCTTCGCTGGCAGTTTTGGTGTCGAAACTGCCATCTTTCTTTTACTTTTCCCTTCAGATACATCGCGACTTCAGCTTGCTCAGCACCTTCCTGCTCTCATTAATTGTATTTTTCTTCAAACGCCAGAACGGAAAAACAAAAGTGCGCCAGAGCAAATAATAGAAATGATCGATCCCGGTCAGCGTAACAACAGGCGATCGTAACTTGCTGTAGTGGCTGGCATTGAATTGCCTGATGACTTTTTTGCTGACATTGCGATAGACCAGCCCTACATTGCGGTGGTTTTCCTGCTGGCGAAAACGCTCGCACTTGCGGACTTTTTCAATACCCAGCGTAAACGGGATTGGCCCGGTGGTATTTAATACCCCTCGCATACCGACACCATAGCGCCACGGCTTATAGCGTTTTAGTCGATCAACGACCTCATCAATAACGGCTTTAATATAAGGTGAAGACGGCGCGACAATAATATTCCATTGCTGATACTCTCCGTTTTTGAGAAAAGCGAGTTCTTCATGTTTACCCATATTATTATCGCAACCCTGCGGTTTGTTATCCCAGTTACATAATAATATTTCGCAATCTGGCGGAATAACCTCGCTAAACGGAACAGTACAGGAGCTTTTGATATCTAAATAAACGCCGCCTTCACGATACATCAATAAATAGCGGAAAAAATCCGCGCGCGCTGCGCCATATTGCGGGTTTATTTTTTCATATAACGCCAGCATCTCCTGACCATAGTGGTCATGCAGATAAGCCAGCATTTTTTTCTCGTCGTAAAAATAATATTCCCAGCCGGGATTTAATTGCCTGAGTCTGTCGATAGAGGCATGCACCTCTGCCGGTAGTGCTGCCATCCCCCTGGTGTAGACCTGGTGGATTTTATGCGGGATCGTATTCATCATCTATCCTGCGCTCATTAACTTTAAATACCTGAAAGGTAAAAACATAAAAACGTCTAAAGTATGAGAAAAAAGATAATGTGTTAATCTGACATTAGCATTACGCACAGTCGGATAATTGTCTTGCAGAATCGTCTGTAACTGCCCTTGCGTATTACTCAGTAAATGGACAGAAATTTAACTTAAGGTTATGCATGGCCACAGAAAAACGTCTTTACTGGTAGGAAAATGTCCGGCCTGGATAACAAAGTGAAGGTTAGCGTCAGCTCGCCCACCAGTGGCGAGCTGACGCACGCTGGCGCTGTTTAATGCGTTCGCAGGATATAACTAATCGCATCCTGTTCCGATAGCCCGTAACCCTTCATAAAAACATCCATCGACTCGTCCTGCGTCTCATTGAATAACGTTCCACCGCCGCTGGTCTGCAGCTCGCCGGACACGACATCGCCCCTTTCGACATCGTAGCTCCCCAGCAGCTCCGCGACAGCGAATTCTCCATTCTCATCGCGGATAACAATAAACCCAATTCGGTGTTCGTGATGAACGACATTACCTTTCATATGAACAATCCTTTCGTTGTTGTTCATTTCAGATTAGCCGAATCCGTACGCAGCGGAAATGCTCATTGCTGTTTTTAGTGAGCCAGAGAACGATTCAGCTATTTATTTACGTACCTTATCTTAAATATTAGTCAGCACACTAACTATCTGAGATGTTCACCCACGCGCGTTCTGACCAGTCGGTGACAATTCCAGATATATAATGTTTTCTCCACCTAATCATAATTAAAGCACTTTTATTTTGTATGGCTATGTTTATGGCGCAAAACCTCTTTTTGTTTTACGGTTATCAGAAATGCGTCAAAAAATATAAAGCTCTGAGTGAACCATGCCGTAAATAGATATAAGAATTTAGAAATATCCAATGCCCTTTCTTTTTCCCGAGAATACTCACTATGCGCAACAATGAGCCCGTTACACAGCAAGAGTACGTTTTCGATAATGATGCAACGTTAATGTCCACTACCGATCCGGACAGTTACATCAATTATGCCAATGATGCCTTTATTGATGTCAGCGGCTTCTCGCTGGAGGAGATCAAAGGCCAGCCGCACAATCTGGTGCGCCACCCGGATATGCCAAAGCAGGCATTTGCCGATATGTGGTCGACATTGAAAAAGGGGGAGCCCTGGACAGCACTGGTAAAAAACCGTCGCAATAATGGCGATCATTACTGGGTGCGCGCGAATGCGATTCCGGTGATTCGCGAGGGCAAAGTGAAGGGCTATATGTCGGTGCGTACCCGACCAGCAGCAGAAGAAGTCACTACCGCCGAAGAGGTTTATCGCCAGTTTCGTGAAGGCCAGGCGAACGGCAGACGTTTTCATAAAGGGTTGATTATTCGCACGGGCCTGATGCGCTGGCGCTCTCTATTTGTCACTATGCCTCTGCGCTGGCGGCTACGTTCGGCGTTAATCACCGCGTTGCTCTTCAGCCTTGCCGCTGCCTGGGGGCATGATCTCACGCCAGGTCAACTGGGTAGTTTCGCCAGTTTTATGACGCTATTGCTGTTGTCTATCAATATCTGGCTGGAGCTGCAAATTGTCCGCCCGATCGAGCGCTTATGCCGTCAGGCTTTACAGGTAGCGAGTGGCGAAGCACATCAAGTGGATCAGCTCAATCGGGTAGACGAAGTCGGGATGACATTGCGCGCGATAAGCCAGCTCGGACTCATGTTCCGCTGGCTGGTTAACGATGTCAGCGGCCAGGCGATGACCGTCCTGAAGGCCTCGGAGTCGCTGCGACGAGGCAATGATGACCTGAGCCGTCAGACAGAACAGGCGGCAGCAAACGTTGAACAAACGGCCGCGACGATGAACGAATTAACCGCCACGGTAAAAAGTAACCGGGAAACCGCCGCTGAAGTTACCGCCTTGTCGCAAGGTACGCGCGATGCCGCGCGTCAGGGTGGCCAGGTGATGCACCAGATGATAGAAATGATGTCGGCGATTGCAGAAAGCTCACGGCAAATCGCCAGTATCACCAGTATTATCGACAGCATCGCCTTTCAGACCAACATTCTGGCGCTGAACGCGGCGGTTGAGGCGGCGCGAGCGGGTGAACAAGGTAAAGGGTTTGCCGTCGTCGCAGGAGAGGTACGCAGTCTGGCGCAGCGTAGTGCGCGTGCCGCCAGCGAAATCAAAGAGCTGATTGAAAACAGTGTTACGCATGTGAATTCAGGCAGCCAACTGGCGGACGACGCGGGAAAAACCATGAAGGAGATCGTCGAGCAAGTGCAAAATGTGACCTCGCTGATAGCCCAGATCAGCGCGGCAACTGCCGAGCAGGCAACGGCCTTGGGTGAAGCCAGCCTGGCGGTGGAAGATCTGGATAAGATCACCCACCAGAATGCACAACGAGTACAAGAAGGGGCGGAAGCGACCGGTCGCATGAACCAGCAGGCCATTCGGCTGGCGGAAGCGATATCGGTGTTTCGCTAACCCGTTGCGAAGCGCGCTCCGGGCAACAATGCCCGGAGAACAGATTGAGGTCGAAAATGATTCGGTTACGTCCCATGTCAGCGGCAGAATTCGCTGATTTTGTTGATTATTTTATCCCTGATTATGCTCAGGAAATTGCAGCAAATTACCGCTTATCCCTCGCGGAGGCGACAGAACAAGCCAGGCGAGAAATCGAAACGAGCTTGCCTGCGGCGCAGAAAACGCCTGGCCATTCATTGACGAGTATTACGCTTGCCGGCAACGGCACAACACAGATTGTGGGATCGCTGTGGTACAGAGCCGACTTTATCGATAAATCCGCTTTTATTTATGATTTTTACCTGCGACCTGCCTTTCGTGGCAAAGGCCTGGGAAGCCAGGCAATGCAATCATTAGAATCGAAGCTTAGCGCGGCGGGCATTCGGCAAATTAAACTTCGCGTGGCCGCGGAAAACGAACATGCCAGGAAAGTTTATGAAGCGAATGGTTACCAGATTACTGGCTATAACATGAATAAACTGCTTTGAATCAGGCCCGCATAAACTTTCGTATTACATGGTGTAAATCTGGATGCCGCGCTCATTTTTCCGCCAACGGCGGGCATAGTGTGGTCGCAACTACCACAGGAGGCACCTATGAAAAAACTATTAATATGTTGTCTTTTTGGCAATACCGCCACATCACTGGCCAAAAAGATGCAAAAAGCGGCTAATGAGCATAGTTATCCAATGCTCGTCAGTGCTGTCGGCGTGGATAACTTCGCCAGCTTCGCCCCTGCTTTTAACTGTTTTCTGGTTGCGCCACACATTCAGTACAAACTTGATGAACTCAAAAGCCATATTGCTGCAGACGCCCCCATTGCCATTATTGAAAGCTACCCTTTCGCGTCAATGGATGGGGAGAAAGTATTGAAGTTTGTGATGGATCATATGCCTGAATTAACGCAGTGAGCCGCTTAAAACCACGTCTGCGGACGTGGTTTTACGCAATCAGTTCATTCGCAGGGGTAATTATTTCCGGCAAATATAAGCAGCCATCATTTTCAACAGGTGGATAGCCACGGGCAGCAAGACCATGACCTGGAAAAACTGGACGGCATAGAGTGAAAATTGCATCACGACCGGCGCGGTTAAATAATCTACTACTGGTGTATAAATCACCACTTGCCATGCCAACAGATACAGCCCCATCAACAGCGCGAAAGCCAGCACACTATAAAGCAGAAATTTGGTCAGTTGTTTCCCGCTCAATGTATGTCCAGGGCGGAAAGCGTTTCGGTAAGTCGTGATGTAGCAACGCATTTCTATTACCCCAGGACTCAGGATTGCAGCGTCGCAAGGCGTGCGGCGAAACCGACAAAAACCAGCCCCAGCAGGGAGTTCCCCAACCGGGTGAGTTTCTTCCTGGTTTTTACCCACTGTGTGAGATACGAACCGGAAACGATCAGGAAACTGAAATAGCAAATACTGATCAACTCCAGCGTACTGGCGAGAATAAAGAATGACATTCCAGGCCTTGCATAGGTAATGTCGATAAATTGCACAAAGAAGGAGACATAAAATAAAATCGCTTTCGGATTCGTCAGGCTTAATATCAGCGCACGCTTGAAGATATCGCCTTTATGCACGTCATGATCGCCCTCTCCTTTCATGCTGCGTTTAAGCGTGGCGTACAACATTTTAACGCCGAGGTAGAGCAGATAAAACGCCCCCAGATAGCGAACGATATTGAACAATAGCGGCGTGGTTTTAATCAGCGTGGCAACGCCTGCGTAGGCCAGAAACATCAAGACCGCATCACCAATAAACACGGCGCTCGCTGCAACGTAGCCATTTCGTAGTCCATGGGCAACACTGGTTTTCAATACAAAAAAGGTGTTCGGCCCCGGCAGTAAAATGATGAAAATGGCACCGATAAAATAGGACCAGTAACTGAGCACTCCATATTCGGCAAACACAACAACTCCTGTAAAACAATACATACCACTTATAGGTACAACGGTATCACACTGCGGCAGCGGCGCACAGAAGTACGAACAAAATGCGGCTGAAGACTGGATTAGCGCTGCCGATAATGTCTCAATGTGACTACCGTAAGCAGGTTTTAAGTGAAATTAATTAAGCTAACGCTCATCTTCATTATTAAGCTGATATATGTCTTTATCACACTCTTTATCACCGGTCTGGTGATGAGAATGACGTCAGGGGTTATCAATGATAATGTCGCCATGCTCGACATGAACCAGATCGCGAAAAATAGCGCGCTTCATGGCCTGTTTGCGGTTGCCGCTATTGGCGTAGGTTTACCCGCTTTTTATGCAATCGAGCACTGGATTTGGCCCGCGCTAAAATATATCGGTCTGAAGATAAGATATTTCTTTCACGGGTATTGAATTGGCATTCAAATTTGTTAACTCGCAAACAATATTGCGACAGAAATAAAAATCCACGTTACCTCATCTGCCAATGATGATCTG
The DNA here is from genome assembly GCF_015167415.1 of Kosakonia pseudosacchari. Taxonomy (NCBI): domain Bacteria; kingdom Pseudomonadati; phylum Pseudomonadota; class Gammaproteobacteria; order Enterobacterales; family Enterobacteriaceae; genus Kosakonia; species Kosakonia pseudosacchari. The sequence goes on along the minus strand of NZ_CP063425.1, from coordinate 2,025,117 downwards.
GATCATGGAGTATCCAGACGCCTGGTGAGATTACTTATTTTCGTCGCGATAACTTCCTGAGGAGTGAATTATTTCCAGCATCGGTAAACGCTGATGAAGAGAGAAAGATAAGCGAGTTATAACTATTTACGTATTGAGTTAATTCATTCCAGACTGAAATAGCAGTGACGTGCAGACAGGTATTCTTAACCTGAAATAGTTGGTTTTGTTTGAGTGACTACACACTCTAAGGTTATGGGAAAGAAATGGAAAATTTTAAACTAAGACTTAAAAATCATATCGAACATGTCAAAAACGTTGGCATCCACTGCACAACGGAAGAAACCACCAAACAAGCGTTGATCCTGCCTTTTTTAGATATTCTCGGCTTCAATGCTTACGACCCGCAAAAAGTGAGAGCGGAATATGGTGCCGACTTTCCGGGGGTTAAAGCAGGTGAACGCGTTGATTACGCGTTGTTTTGCCAGGGCGTTCCTGTCATGTTCATCGAAGCAAAACCGTATAAAGAGAAAATCGATAACCACTGCCCACAGCTTTCCCGATACTTTAACTGCACGCCGGAAGTGACGATTTCCGCGATCACGAATGGCCAGGAGTGGCGTTTTTTTACCGATCTCCAGGAAAAAAATATTATGGATCCCACGCCATTTTTGCGTATTCGCATGGACGACATTACCGACGCAGATGCCGAACAACTCTTCCGCTTTCGCCACGACAAATTCAAACCAGAGGCATTACGAACGCTTGCAGAAGAGAGCGTCTATATCTCCTCATTCTCTAAAGTTATTACCTCCAGCCTGAAAGAGGTAGATTCAGAATTTGTAAGGTACGTCGCCTCACGCGCTAATATTGGTCGACAACTCAATCAGCGATTTATTGATGCGATCACCCCGCTGGTCAGAGAGGCAGTGCAGCGTTCTGTCAGCGCCATGGTGGTTTCCGGACTTACCGCCCATCAGCCTATCCGGGAAGAGCTGACAAACCACGGCATCGACGAAGCAGTAACGATTGATGAAAAAGCGGATCATATCGATCCCGACAATCCCAACATTATCACAACGCATAATGAACGCGCGTTATATGAAAAAATTGTCTCGATTATCGGACCAGAAAAAGATCTGCAGCCAAAAGATACCGAGTCGTATTACAGCGTGCTTTATCAGGGAAAAACTAACCGTTGGATTGTTCGTTATTATGATAAGAAGAATCGCTCATCTATTCAGCTGCCTATTGAATTGACGCCTATTGCTTTAAATGAAGTGGCGCGCGCGGGCCTCGAGCACGATGGCACACGAATCTATCTCGACCATCCCGAAGATGTCTTGCGGATCTCAGGCTTGATACTGGATTCGTTCCAGCATGTGATAAACGATGAGAACTTTAAAAAGAAAAAAAGCGTCAATTAACTTCGCCTACCATCCCGCCTCGCGCGGGATTTTTTGTGCAACGCCTTCCACTGCGGCCCAAAGATTACACTTTCGTTGAACGTAAAAGGATTCTTCACTTGAATACTGGCTTTTCATCCAGTATAAGTACTGTACGAAAAAACAGTAAAAAGGGCTGCTTTGTGTTTGTTGAACTGGTTTATGACAAGCGTAATGTTGCGGGTTTACCCGGCGCTAAAGAGATTATCCTTGAAGAATTAACTAAGCGTGTGCATCGCATCTTTCCTGGTGCTGATGTGCGCGTTAAACCGATGCAGGCCAATGGACTGAACAGCGACGCCAGTAAAAGCGATCGTGAAAAGCTCAACCGTATGCTTGAGGAGATGTTTGAAGAGTCGGACATGTGGCTGGTGATGGAGTAATTTCCTCTCCCTTGCACCGGCGGCAATAGTGAAAAGCGTGTCGCTTATCTGTGCGCTCCTGCATTACCCTTTACAGTTTGAATTCCAGCGTCGCGTTCTTGAAGGCCGCATAAGCAGCCTGCGAAGGTGGTTTCGGGAGCCTCGCTTGCGTGATAGCGATAATAGCCGCGCGGCAAAGTGCAGGATCGCCGCTGGTCGGCCGCGCATCTTCTAATGCGCCATTCTCAGCAAGCCTGATTTGCAGCGTACATGATTTTCCGGCATAACGACCCGCGTCAAAAAGGTGACTTTCAGTCGCTGATTTGATCTGCCCTGCATAGCGGTTGATATCACTTTCAGCCGCAGTTGTCTGTGCCCCGCTATATCGGGCGAACATGTTATCCACTTCAGTGTCCACTTCTGCGTGCTGCGTTGCAGAACCGGTCTTTGCACAACCCGAGAGTAATAATGACGTCACCAATAGCAACGCATGTCCGGCGTTAATCTTCATCATCTTCCTTTTGTAAGGCTTGCTTTATAAACGGGAACAATTTAACAAATAGCAACTGGCAATAATATTACGGCGACCTGGATTTATCTTAAGTCAAGAAAATATTTTACTTGTCAGTCATCTCACAAGCGTAACGCCCACAGAGTAGCTGAAGAGAGTTTCAATCGTTGCTTTTCCGTTTGGTAAATTCCAGCATCAAAACGATCTTATTAAATATTCACAGTGCCCATGAGGTTCTTTTTTGGCACATAAAAAGCCCCGCATGTTGCGAGGCTTTGAGGATAAAACGCACGTCGTGTTAATCAAAAACACCATTGATGATCGCGGTGACAATAGCGGTGCTCAGCGCGACCAGAACCAGATCATTCCCGACAATGCGCCACTCATAACCGGGATAATAAGGCAGTTGACCAAGCATCGATGCCGGTACTGCTTTTTTCGCGATTCCCGGAGGCAAAGGCTTGCCACGGGCAAGATTTTTCGCTATCCCCGGCGGGAGAGACTTATAACCGGTCAGGCCGTAATTGACGGCCAGAGACCGGGCACGCGAGACACTGATATCTGACTCAACATGATCCGGCTTTCCATAGTTTTTGCGGTTAACCCGGTCATCGGAGGAAAAGCTATTGCCTTTATTCGCATGGTTACCGCTATTGCCATGATTGCCGTTACTATTGCCATGACCGCCGCCATTTCCATTACCATTTCCGTTTCCCGGATTTGCCAACACAGGCGCGGAAAATACGACCAGGGAAATCACCGCCGCAAGTGCAGTATTAAGAGTGCGACGTTTAAACATGATTTTTATACCTCTACGGTGAGCACACATTATCAGAATAAATAATATTTATTGCCTCAACCATATCGCGAATTCTTATTTTTAATTAGGCTGGTATATAACCATAATAAATATCCTCCGGCATAGCCGGAGGTTTTTCAGATGCGCCTGTAAGGCTCTGTTACCAGCCGCGCCCTAACAGGCGCATACGATCTGACATTTGCATCAAACTTCTTTACTTACGGCCCGTAAACGGGCTGCCCGGATAAGGGATCGACAATTGCTCGCCCATTTTATCCTCTGCAAGCTGGTGCTTTATGTATTCCTGTATCTTCTCCGTGTTCTTCCCTACCGTATCTACGTAATATCCCCGGCACCAGAATTCCCTGTTCCTGTATTTGAATTTCAGATCGCCAAACTGCTCATAAAGCATCAGACTGCTTTTCCCTTTCAGATATCCCATAAAGCCGGATACGCTCATTTTGGGCGGGATTTCCACAAGCATATGGATATGATCTGCGCAGCATTCCGCTTCCAGGATCCGTACGTTTTTTCCACTCACACAGCTTTCTTAAAATGCTGCCTATCGCCAGGCGTTTCTCTCCGTAGAACGCCTGTCTTCGGTATTTTGGCGCAAAAACTATGTGATATTTACAGTTCCATCGGGTGTGCGCTAAGCTCTTTTCGTCCCCCATCGGGCCCCCCTTTTGATTTCTTGTTGAACTTTTGCAGTTGCCAGACCGCAAGCTGTTTTAACAAATCAAAAGGGGTTTTAATAACTGGCTTAAAGCTGAAAGCTTTCCGGAACCCCCAGCCTGGCTGGGGGTTTTCTATAGACAAAAAAACGGGAACCATCCGGCTCCCGTTTTTGCTTAGCTCGCGAGGCGCGATTACATGTTCGCGATAATCGCGTCGCCAAACTCTGAGCATTTCAGCAGCTTAGCGCCTTCCATCAGACGTTCGAAATCGTAGGTCACGGTTTTGGCGTTGATCGCGCCGCTCATGCCTTTAACGATCAGGTCAGCCGCTTCAACCCAGCCCATGTGACGCAGCAGTACATAGTCTATTTAATGCCAACAAGCTGATTTTATTGAATAAACATATCATTTTTGTCTCTTAAAAAGTCAGTCAAGCACAATAACTAACCTATTGATTATCAAAACTATGTGGATCATTTTGGGGAACGCGTTTCCGAGCCAAACAAGGGATTTTAAATCAGGCGCATTATCAATAAATAATCAACGGCTTATTTGGTTTTTTCGCCAATAATCTACTAATTTCTTTTCAACTAATTCAACAAGTTGCCACTAACAATAGTTATTAATGGCGAAGTTTTTGCTGGAAAAGTTTAGCTATGAACGAGGAATGGAAGTTCACAATTGCTCCCACAGGGATGGCATGTGTTAATCAATAGGGAATAGGTCTGAGTGTTTTCACAGGCTTTATTAGTTTCGGTTATGGCCAAATTCTCGCGAGAGTAATATTTGTTTCCAGTGGCTTTCACGGCGGTTAATCTCCCCGTTATCAGTATTGGGATCAATAACTTCGAGGATCGCAAAAGTGATATTCTGTAATCTTTTTTCATCGCCAGTACCGAAAGCTTCCTTGAGCCCTATATTACCACCATGCCCAGAGCCAAAATAACATTCCCATCTCCCCCATATCCCCTCCATTCCATCGGCTTTTCCCACATAGAGCTTTCCTCCGTCACGATCAGTTAATACATAGATGCCTTTGACCATAGATAATGCAGTACGCCAAGATTGCAAGTTAAGCCTGAGGATCGCGCCAATGCTGTTCCGATCTAGCACAAAGTGACGGTAACCAGGGAACTCGCCGAAGCTCAGACGTACCGGGGAGATAGCGCTGACTACCAATTCATTCTGAATACTTTCCCCCCGGCGGATGAAGTTGCGGGCTGTATTTTTAAAGCTAATATACATCCTCCCCACATATTCTTCAGTCTCGGGGATTTTCTGAAGGTAGTACTGATAATACATTTCCTCACGGTTAGAGTAGGTTTTCTTTCCTGCGTTGCCTTTTTGTTGAAACACTCCCGCGAACAGCCAAGTTTCAGTCCGCGGAACCCTGATTAGTGAAACGACATATCTGCGGCTAAATTCCAGCCGTTTCTGCCAGCACTGCCAGTCGTCGAAAGCCTCTTCTCGGAATTTAACCAGCGGATCCTCTTTGTGGTCATTCATTTGCGCAAGGTGGACTTTGGTTGTCTCAGGTGTCAGATCCGGAAGTGCCATCTTCAAATAATCAAAAAGTTTCAATACTTCTCCTAATGATAAGTTGAGTCTATTGACTCTTTGCCGTGGCTTTACACACCTGCATTACAGCTGATCTGCCGCCAATAAAACTGCACGATACTACGGTAGCAATGCCTACTTCTGAAGCGAAGTGGATAGTACTGGCCTGCAGGGCTTGAGCGTTCTGCAGACCCTCACAGAAGGTGAGTCTCTTACGACGTATTCCATTCCTTCTTCCACATACAGAATGAAGTAGATTCATCTTTTTTTGCCTAGCGAAGGCAACCCTCCGCGCAAGGTCGTACCATCGGATTTATTGATATTTTTCAGGGTTGCATTTTTACTTTTTTTCTCTGTTTCGGCATGGAAATCCTTCATTGCACGGCGAGCGTCACGGATTAGCATAAGCTCACGCTCAGTCGCATTTTTGTGGTATTTGCCAATATGGAAATCAGGTCGGAACATTGAAAACCATCGACCACAAACAGGGCACTGAACATCTTTATAGTTGTTCATGGGATCTCTCAAACTAGTAGCGATGGGTTATTATGACGCTTTAAGTGGTCCGCTGCTTGCTCACCATTGATTAACTTCGCTATCCACCTAAGCGGCTAGTTTTTTGTCCAGTACCTGATGTTTTCGATGACATCCTCTTTTGTAGCTCGTAAGCTTTTGTTGATCGCCGGTCTGAGCCATCTGAACGACTGCTTAGAGCGAGAAGCGTAAGTCAGTTATGGTTCCCACCATTGCTAAGAGCTGAATGAATACCACATTATATTAACAGAGAGCAGATTAGAGTATGTGTCCGGAAATGAGAAGTTTTGATAAGAATTATGAATTATTTTCATGTAACTATCAATTTTCAATCGTGTATTTAATATAAAGATTCACTTCCATCGCTTTAAAGTCAATAATGTATTGAAGATAATAATTCCTTATGGAGGCATGAATGAACTGGTTGATTTCGGCAAACCCAAAAGTATATGATCATGAGTCTTCATTTAACCATTCTAATAGTATAGACTGGCGTCAAGGTAGAACTAATTATTCTATTGGCGATGTCGTTTATATTTATGTTTCACACCCAGACATGCATCTAAGATATAAGTGTATTGTCCAGGACGTTGGACTTACCAGGGATAATATTAGAGATGATAAATCATATTGGCGTGACAAAGATAAGTATTATAATTCACTCAATGGGCGCTATGTAAGATTACACTTACTAAATAAAATATCCTCTTCAGAGCTAAGCTTTAATCAGTTAATAAAAAACGGAATGAAACAAGCACCACAGTCACCAATAAAATTAGAAAATAATTTGGAGTTACTGGAGTACATTCAGAGTATTTTTGAAAGTGAAGAAAATGAAGTCTTAACATTGGATGATGTAAGTAATATTTTTTATGGAAAGGTATCGGAATCTCTTAAGGACAATCAAGCAGCCAGACTAGCTCGTATATCTACAATCGATAAAAAACCCACAAAAAAAGTAGTGATAACAGAAATATATTCCCGTAGCCCCGATATTGTTGCGATAGCATTACTGCGTGCAAAAGGAGTTTGCGAGCGTTGTAATAAAAAAGCTCCATTTAACAGAAAGTCTGATAATACACCATATCTAGAAGTTCACCATGTGCAAAGTCTCTCCAATGGTGGGGCTGACTCATTAGCTAATGTGCTAGCTCTATGCCCTAACTGCCATAGAGAACTTCATTATGGGTGATCGCCCCCCCGTTGATTAAATCATCGATATATCAGAAACGTCTGTTTTGGCTGTGAGTTCATCCAAAACAATTCATCTCACTTAATGACCGGCAGATCAGAGTAACGTGTCGTGTATCGGGGAGACAGCATATCGCGTTTCATCTGCCACTGCTGCTGTATCCCCTGCCCGGCAAAGTATAAAGTGCCTCGGCCATCTTTTTTATTTAGCTCATCCAAAACTTCCATAAGCTTTTCACTGTTCGCGCGCGGAGCGTTGTCGTCAAACAAATTAAGCTGCGCGACGCCCTGGCTGAAGAAGTCGCCGAGCATGACACCTGCTTTCTGGTAACGGTGACCATCTTTCCAGATTGCATCAAGGCAGCGTGTGGCCGCGCTGATTATGTCCCTGCTGTCTTGCGTGGGAGTGAGCACCTTTACCGATGCGCTGTTGCCGTAATACGGCTCGTTTAATGCAAACGGACTGGTTTTAACGAAAGCTGAGATAAACCGGCAATACTGATGCTCACCACGTAGCTTTTCTGCGGCCCGGCTTGCATAGCTGCATATCGCCTGGCGCATTTCTTCGTAATCGGTGATTCGGCCACCGAAAGAACGCGAGCAGACAATCTCCTGCTTTGCCGGCGCGAACTCTTCGAGATCGAGACACGGTTCGCCGCGCAGTTCCCGCACAGTTCGCTCGAGCACGACATTAAAATGCTTGCGGATGATCCAGGTGCTTTGTTCGGAGAGTTCAAGCGCGGTTTTAATGCCCAGAGCGTTCAGCTTTTTACTGATGCGCCGACCGACTCCCCACACATCCTCAACAGGAACAAGAGCCAGCAATCGGCGCTGGCGGTCAATGTTCGACAAATCAACCACGCCGCCGGTCTGCCGCTGCCACTTTTTTGCAGCGTGGTTGGCCAGCTTCGCCAGGGTTTTAGTTTGCGCTATGCCGATGCCGACAGTCAGGTGAGTGCGCTTCAGCACCGTCGCGCGTATCTCGCGCCCAAAGTCAGTTAAATCACGACAATTACGGACGCCGGTCAGATCACAAAAGGCTTCATCAATTGAGTATATTTCGACGCGCGGTGACATTTCTTCAAGCGTGGTCATCACGCGATTAGACATGTCTGCGTACAGCTCATAATTGCTGCTGAATGCGACGATACCGTGGCGCCGGAACGCCTCTTTCTGCTTGAAGTAAGGCTCGCCCATGACGACAAAAGGTTTCGCTTCGGCGCTACGGGCTATCACGCAGCCGTCGTTATTCGACAAAACAACGACCGGCCTTCCCTTCAAATCAGGCCGAAAAACGGTTTCGCACGACGCGTAAAAGCTGTTCACATCGCACAGCGCAAACATAATCAGCTCGCTGATTTAACGATGAAAGTTACGACCCCGAAAATATCGAGCGTGTCTTCGCTGGTTACCCTGATAGGGCTGTATGCGGAGTTCATAGGGTTGAGTTGAATAGTTGGTCGCAGTTGCAGGCGCTTCACTGTGAATTCGCCATCGACAGCCGCGATCACAATATCGCCGTGCTGCGCGGTTCGCGAACTGTCAACCACCAGCAGATCTCCATCGCTGATTCCGCCATCGATCATGGAATCCCCTGCAGCTTTGACGAAATACGTCGCGCTGGGGCGCTGTACAAGGAGTTCGTTAAGGTCAATCCTCTGCTCAACATAATCTGCCGCAGGACTGGGGAAGCCGCACTGAACAAGGTCGCTAAAGAGAGGTAGCACGACAACGGCGCGCGGAAAATCTGCTGGTTTGATGAATTGCATAGTGTAGCCCTGCTTAATACTGTTTTTATATACAGTAGAATTATCTGGGCAGATGATCAAGTCCACGCTTCGGTTACCAACGTTTCTGGAGATAAATTACCTTTTAGTGAGAAGCTGTTAAACGGTTAAAAAATTTTTTATCTCAATATCACGCTCACTGTAGTGGCTGGGCAAATCTATGAACCTTTGCTTTTCAGCGCCGCTGCCTCGGCAGTCAAATCATCGACTTTCAACTTCAGTCCCTTTACAGCCGATACGAGATAACCAATCAATCCCATGTAATCAGCAACAAGGTACTCACTCCCCTCGTCACGAATTACCAGGTCGGGGATTATCAGGTCTAAATCCTGAGCCAATACACCAGCGGTGAGGCGATCAGATTCGGCTTCTTTATAGCGGAATGTGTATCCATCCAGTGCGCCCATCTTCTGCAAAGCGTCTTCCGGGTCGATGAGCTTCACTGATTCTTTGGCATTCCAGTCGGAGGTCAGGGTCACTCCGTTAGCCTGCACCGCACCTTTTGCGTTAATAGTCCCGTTGCGTGTGTTGATGTATACAGCTGGCGCTCCAGCAACAATACCGTTTGCAGGGGATGTGTACGCTGTACAAAACCCGATTCCATACCAGGAGTAAATATTGATATTTGACGGAGTGGCAAACGACGCAGTATCGCTTCCACTAAACAATCCCCTCGAACCGGGATCTGTCGGCCCTGCTGTAGAGTAAGCTGCAGAATTAATCACAAGGCCAGTACCAGCAAGGATGTTTCCGTTAAATTGTTGTTGTGTTGACCACGTATTAGAACCACTAAGTAATGGAATGCTGTCACCTGATGTCCCAATCGGTTTAAGCCCGAGATTACCCACTGCCGTCGCTGCGTTTGCTACATCGCTCAGGTTGTTATTTCTATTCAGAAGGTTATCGGGATTAATGCTGGCAGCAGCAGCCTGCGCATCTGTTTTGGCCTGTTGTGCTGCTGTATTGGCTGCTACCGCATCTGTTTTAGCCTGCTGTGCCGTTGTGTTTGCAGCAACCGCATTTGTGGCCGCCAGGCTTGCAGTAGCGGCATCGCCTGAAACCTGAGTCGCCTTAGCGTCAACATCAAGCCGATCTGTGGCAACCTGCTGAGCATTTGCCGATACCTGATCTGCAATCTGCTGCAATCCAGCTTGATCGATATCAGCCAGGAGATCACTGATTTTCTTCCAGCTCGGTCCGGTGAAGCTGGAGCCATCCGGAAGAATTACGGTGATATCGCCGCTGTCACTGAATACGGCCTGCCAGTTCTGTTTGTCACTGTTTAAGCCACGCAACGCCTCTGTGGTTTGTGCCACCAACGCAGCAGTAATCTGGTTCTGTGCTGCGCGCGGAACGGCTGACCATGCCACACCCGATTGTGTTGGTCCCGGATAGTTGCTGATGAGCGTCAGAGATGTATCGCTACCCACTGATTTGACAGGTAGTGTGTAAGTGATACCGCCGACAGTGGCGACAATAAAATCACCGGCGGTCAGGTCTGTAGCAAATGCTGTTCCACTGCCACCCACAGCAGCAGAATTATTCGTTAGGGTTAAAGTTCCTGCTGACATATTTACTCCATAAAATAAAAAAACCGCCGAAGCGGTTATCATGGATACTTTGAGACATCGATACAAAGGAACACCGCTTTGTATCGATAAACTGGCCTTTGCCCTACAATTTCCTCGCCACCTATTCTGGTTCCATAGATTGTGTTCCCGTATGCTCCAGCAGCTATTGCGCCAATAATGTATTGCCCTGCACTTGGATTAAGCACGGCAAGCCATGTTGAGCAAATCCCTGGGTTTACAGCAACAGGTACGCCAGCGGAAACGGTATAAGATCCAGTCTGACTTACGCCGTATGGGTTGTTAACTTTTAACACCTGTAACGGGAGCATGTCGGTATTCCACGTCATCTCACCTGAGGAATTATAAACGGCAACCCCGTACCCACTCTGGCTTTTTACCGTATTTGAAAACAGATAAATAAGTCCAGAGTAATTAGCTCCTGTTATTACTATTTTCCATGTGCTACCAGAATTATTCGGAATAAACGTTCCCGCGCCGTTTGGTCCGTTATGCCTGACGAAAAACATTAGTGATTTACTCGACGAAATACCTGTATCAACCGTTCCATTTGCAAAAGAGATTTTCCCCATATAATTTAGAGGGGTGACATCGGGGCTAATCCACAGGCTGCCGTCATCACGAAATATCTGCAATCCATAGGCCATTGTTTACTACCATTATTCGTAGACAATCATAATAGGAACTGATGCTGAAACCGATGACCATGTGACTGTGTTTCCAGACACAGACACGTTGGCGTTCGGCGTCCCGTATCGCGCTCCATCGCCTATGTACTGCAATGGGTAAACGCGTAATGTTTTACCCTGTACGGATGGATAGGAGCGAGATCCTGATGCGGGAGAGGTTATGTAATCAATAATAAATGTCGGTACAAACCTCCCCACAAGTTCGTTACCATCTGCGTCAAATAGCTGGACTCCGTAGGCCATAATCCTCACCCTGACATTGATAATTAGTCAACAGGCTCTTTTCTTTGAATCCAGGAAAAAAACGTAAATCAAGTGTATTTACTGGCCTGATCGTAATTGTGCCATTGTGGTCAATCCTTATTTTATTGACCTTAACCACATACTGTGTTTTTTCAGAAGTAAGATTCCGTGAATTATAAATACCAGTACAATTAACATCTTTTATACCGGAATTTAACGAAGAACACCCGATAACACTAAGAATACTTACCGACAACAACACGCAGAGTGCCATTTTGGTCATATACTTTTTGCCCTTCATTATTTATTAAAATCCTTCCTTGCCCCGAGGTATATCCATTAATTTCAAGGTTACCAGCTTTATCTAACCGCCATCCGGCTTGCGAAGCAACATAATTATTCGACTGGATGTAGCTCCCTATTTTGGCGTTTGTAATCGTCCCGTCCTGAATGAATGCGCTGGAAATAAATACCTGACCATTTATCACCGCGAACGGGGAATACTGCGTGGTACCACTGCCACTCATCAGCACAAACTGGTTGGCATTGAATCCCACCCTGGTCACTACCGGCTGCCCTGCCTGCGCCAGTACGGCGATCGACATCCCGGCGTTATACATTACGCCGTTTATCCGCACGCCTGTCTTCAGCGTATAGATAGCTGTAGCGCCATCGGCATCAACAACCGCCGTGAGCTTGTCCTCAAGCGTGGCTGTAACATCATCAATCTGCGCCTGTACCTGGGTGGAGAGCTCAGCTATCGCATTATCGACTTCCGCAATCGTCGTTTTCACCACCAGAATATCCGCACGCACTGCGCCATACTGCGCCCACTGGTGCTCAACAGTGCTGTTATTAGCCAGCGCATTTTGCAGTGCCGCTTCCAGATTGGTATCAATGTCACTGGTCAGCCGGTCACCATCGGCGGAAGTGAGAAAATCACCGGTAACATCACCCAGGTAGTCAGAAGCCTGGTCGTTTGACATCCCCCTGATCCAGTCGGTATAGCCGGATTCATTGCCGGTTTTATCGACCAGTTGCGCACGATACCAGAATTCCTGCCCGACCTTCAGCCCGAGCTGGGTGTATTCAGCCGACGGGTAAGGCACATCGGAGAGCAGCAGCGGATCTGAAAAATCGCTGTTGGCTGTGTACTGAATTTCCGTTTTCAGCGTATCAGCGGTGTTCGCCGGGAATCCCCAGTTAAGGCGTATACCCCAGTTAATACCTGTCGCCATAAAGCCAACCGGCTTGGGCGGGTTACCTTCTTTCCCTGTCAGCGTGGTTTCGGTTGAGTATCCCCAGCCACTGGAGATTTCAGCGGCGTTGATGGCGCGCACGCGGACCAGATAGCGTCCCGCATAAATGCCCGGCACTTCAAACGATGTGGTGGAGTTACGCGGCACGTTCACCCAGTTGCCGTCATTTCGCCGCCACTGCGCCTCATACGCAATAGCATTGGCCGTGTCCGGCCATGAAACGCGCATGGTCTGAACGCTGATCCCCTGATTCACCACGGAATAGCTGCTGATCACAATATCATCAGGCGCGGCCTGGCTGCCCGGCGGCACGACGCTGACAGGACGGCTGTCGATAATGGCCCCGGTATCAATACGTGTGTATTTATCCGGATCGTGAGCCGCGCCTGTTATGGAAAACGTGCCATCATTATTATCGGTCACACTGACCACGCGGTACTGCTGCGCATACAGTTCGTCCGATTCGACTATCCACACGCTTTCCGCTTCCGGCGTTTCGCTATAAGCGGTGGTCACGGTGATCACATTTCCATTAACGGCCTGAATAGTGCGGCTCTGCGCAGCACCGGAAGGCAGGTTGAGAAACAGCCGATTACCTGCAACCGCATCAGGCACTCTGTCAAGGGTGATCACCCGGCCATTTACCGCGCTGGTACGCCCGCCGGTAACTTTTCCTGACAGGTTCTCATCGGCCACAGCAATGATGTAACCTGGTTGTGGGATCATGCCATCCAGCCCCACGGAGAAAGAAACCACCCGGTCATTATTGTTGGTGAGGATCCCCCAGCGTCCTTTTCGGTTCGCTTCTGACTGGCGAGTACATCCGATGGCCGTCATTTCAAGCTGGTTAAAACCTTTGTAGCGGGCGACCAGTTCCTGTTCGAAAACCGGCTCCATCGCATCAGCATAGCCATTATCCGGATCTGACCAGGAGACAAGCGCACTGGTATAACGGTTCCTGGTGGTGCTGCTGCTGTAGCTGAAACGACCGTCAATAACGTTTGCTTTGGTGTAACTGTAATCGACATCGCGCGGCATATCCGCCAGGGTAACAATCTGGTTGCCACCCCAGTAGGTCATTCCACGGAAGATGGCGGCGAAATCACGCATTACCGTATAAGCATCGTTGCGATCCTGAACATAGACGTTACAGATATAGCGCGGCTCGGTTCCTGTGCCGCCTTTACCATCCGGCACCGGCGCGTCGCAATACTGCGCCACCTGATAGAGCGTCCATTTATCGATGTTCTCAGCCGTCAGGCGATCACCAAGGCCGAAACGGTCAGATACGACCAGATCGTAAAAAATCCATGCCGGGTTATCCGTCCATGCCCATTTAAAGGCACCGGACCATGTGCCAGTGTAGGCGCGTGTTTCCGGGTTGTAATTGTCCGGCACACGGATAACACGTCCGCGCGGTTCACAGGAAATCTGCGGGATGGAACCGTTGAACTGGCTCGAGTCAAACTCGATATAGAGCAGTGCCGTATTTGGGTAACGCAATTTGGCATCGATAACTTCCGTGTAGCTCTGGATAGTCATCGTGTCACCGATCTTTGCGCTGTTGGCATCAGTGGTAATTTTCCTTACCCGCACGGTCCATGACGTGGCACCATCTGGCAGATCGATACGGTGACTGCGTTCATAGCCTGATGTGGTTTTCCCACTAACGGCGGTGTTAATTTTCGTGACAAAAGCACCACCATCCACCTGGAGATCAATCGCGTACTGAACACGATTACCAACCAGATCACCATCATCTTCCTGCTTAAAAAGTGATGGCCATTTCAGGCGCAGGCGTACCGCAGAAAGCTGAGAATTAGTAAACGTGTGCGTCCATGCCGCTGAGCTTTTAATCTCGATGCCGGCGCTGATCTCATTCTCGGTACCAGGAATGCCCTGGATATAACTTTGCGCCTGAGTGCCCGAGCGAAACTCCCACGTCACACCGCTGATATTCGATGAACCATTGGCATTAAGTAGCGGCGTGCCGTCGAGAAAAATACTCTGCCCGGTTAGCTGTCCGGAAAATTCCCCCTCACCCAGCGCGACAAGAATCTTCGCCTTCGCAACAGACTGGAGATCGTCAGGCTGTTCTGTAGGCGTGCGGGAACTGGAGCTGCCGCCTTTGCGCCCCTGAATTTTCTTGTTTGCCATATTGCGCCCATAAAAAAACCGCCGTTGGCGGTGATTAAGCAGAGGAAGTGTTATTGCTGATCTTCGACGTAAATACCGGCGGAAATAATTGCACCGCCGATACGGCGTTTACCGTAAAGAAGCGGAACCGGATAACCCTGGCTGGTTGTGTTGGTTACGCTACCAAATGCATAAGAGGGTTTGTTATCGGCACTTTGTGTTTTGGCGATCCCGCCAGGTTGGGGTGAAAGCATCTGGACCACCCCGCCCAGTGCCATGACCGCGCCGACCTTAAAAGCAATATCGCTTGCCCAGACTGCAGCTCCCCATGGGGCAAAGGCGGCGGCAGCTATGAGCGCCACACCAAGAATGGTCTGTAGAAAGCCAGCACGTTTGCTGCCAATAATAACCGGGACAATGCGTATTACTTCACCCGATACCGGATAACCAATATCCTGCTCTGAGATGTTTCTTTTACCCTTGAATACCGCATAGGTAAGCCCACGCCTCTTGCTGGAAATCATGAACTGCTCAAAACCTTTAACGGTAGCAGCCAGCGCACGCGTTGCTTCGTGTGTTGTGCGAATCAGGCGGTAGTGAACCCTACCGAAAGTTTTCCCAAGGACACCACCCAATTCAATTCTGATCATTATTTCGTTCATTTTCTTTCCATAAAAAAGACCGACAGGCGGTCTTTTTTTAAAAATAGAGGAGTGTGAAATTAATACGTTGTATGATGACAAATCAATTCAAGTTAAACAGATAAGTCAATAAAGCACCAAGCACAGTAACAATGAGAGGTGCAATATATAATTCATGGAGCTTAGAATATATCCCCTTCTTATCAACCACCACACCACCAATGACTTTATCAATATCAGGCCGTGGCTCTCCACGAATAGACGCAGCCAATTGTTCATTGGCGATCATAATACGAATTTTTTCCAAACGTGACGACAACTCACTGGCAGAGGACCAAAAAGACACCCCAACAAATATCATGACATAAAATAAGAGAAATAAAATATTCCCTGACGATAAAATATTATCAGGATCGATATCAGGAGATCTCAGCCAAAGAGCCTTAGGAATCCATGGAATATTGTAGATGGCTAAAATGATATTTTTAATTATGTTACCAAGACCACCCAGCAAATCATCACCCGCGATATTATTTGCTTTAACGTATAAATATTTTAAGAAAGAAAATATCGTTATCGCGATACCAAAAAAAATAAGTAATACACCTACACACCTATTTGATCTTATTTTCTTAATTGCTTGTTTATAGTTCATAAAAAAACCTTAATATTTAAGCCGACAACAAACTATAATATAAAAGAATAACCATTAGCAATTAATAACACTCCAGCCTGACTGCTTTTATAATTCATATAGCAAAAGAAACAAAACATAATATTTTTTTATTTATCTCTATTAAGTCAGGATTTTAATCTAACAATGAGCATGGTTCGCTCATTCCAGTATCCCCCCCATGGCTCACGATTGCTCAGTCGTCCGTACAGATGGTGCAGCATCATGTTACCTTCCAGCAGGATCGCCGCATGATTCCACTTATTTGCCTGCACCTGCATGATCAGCACGTCGCCGGGAGCTGGCGCGCCGGACACCTCCCGGAATCCGCATTCGTACCAGTTGTCCTGGTATAAATTATCGGGATACTGGTCTTCCCACCACGGATAATCGACCCGGTAATCAGGCAACTCAATGCCGTGAGTCTGCCTGAACCAGCTCATCACCAGCCCCCAGCAGTCGTAAACGCCCAGCACAAACGGGCGCTCCAGCAGCGGCAGTTCGCCGCGCGGCAGGATGGTACGGAAATCGCCTTCCGGCCAGCTCACAATGTGCCACGGTAGCGCGCTCAGGTCGCATTGCGCTTTGTCGGCCTCACTGGGCTGCGTGGTGGCGTCGGGGTGACTGTGTGCAATAGCGGTGACGGTTCCCCAGTCTTCCGCCGTGGCATAGTCCTCCGGACAAAGGACAAAATTGTCCTCCGGTTTTTCGGCAATATTGCGGCACGCAAAATAGCGCTCCACCCGGCTTTTCTGTACCACCAGACCGCAGCACTCGCGGGGATATTCGGCGGCGGCATGCGCCATAATGGCATCAATGATTTTCTGGTGCATATCAGCTCCGGATCAGAGAAGTGCCGGGGAAGCCACCAAACGACAGTTCATTATTTTCCCCGAAACGCAGTTTGCACCCTGTCAGCGTGCCGTTGCATTCATCCTGCGACGGATCGCTTATCGGGTTATTGTGCTTATCGAAATAGCGCGTCCCGGCATAATCACAGCCATTACCGGAACGGTACTGGCCGCGAATGCACCAGGTACAAAGCGAATGTAACTGACGCGTCGGGATCATCAGTCCCTGCAGATCCATCGGGCTGGAAAGCGTGAACTCCACAACCTCGTTTGTCTCGCTGCTTTTCGCATCGATGTACCAGACCTGCAACTTTTCCTGCAACGGGTCGGCAGCCGGGTTTCCATCCGCAAAGTTCTGCGCATCAAGGTACTGCGCCAGCGTGTCGTGGATGGTGACTTTAGCCTGCAACATATCATCGTAGGCAAGGCACAGCGCAGTGATCGACGCGTCAAGGTTAGCGACGGACAGCTTCGGTGATGCGCTGCTGCCACTGGTTGACGCCTCAATCCCGTCCAGTTCATACGGCCAGGCTTTATATTCGTTTCCCTGCCACCAGACAGATTTCGCCGGAAGCAGGGTTTCGTCACCACCCGCCGCGGTAATTTCCGTCTCAGTGTGAGGGATGTTGTGGCTGTGGAAACGAAGAACATCGCCCACACCGAAAGCGGAGCCATCAACTTCTATGAGCCGGACCGTGTTTCCCGGTTCCAGTTTTTGATAGTCGCTGTTTAAACTCATGGTGCAAACGCCTGTTCAAAAGTAGCGGTAATCGTCATGACGTTTTGGCTTTTAACCACCTGTTGCAGGCTGTCTGCCTCAACACGCCAGAGAGCCAGAACCCCGAACGGCGGTTTAAAAGAAAATGTTTTCGTCTTGTGCCGGCGCAGAAATGCATACATCTCCAGTGCCAGTTCCGGGCGGCCCGTGAAAGAAAAATTAAAGGTCAGCGACTCGGTATGCAGTCCCGAACCACTGACCTGGGCATACCCGTCACCAAACTGCGCTTTTCTGACGATATCTTTAACCTTTGTTGTGGGTTGTCCGGCCGACTGTATCGGCCAGGTAAAAGCTTCGATCGCCATCTCATCACCTGGTATTATTTGCTGCCCAAATCAGACCGCCAGGGCGCAGCGCCTTAGCAATGCCGTCTCTCACCGATTGATCAATGACCTGCTGGTAAGCGCGGCCAACCCTGTCGTTTGATGCTCCCGCCTGCCCGTTCCCGTTTTGTTGAGTGACAACGGAAACCGGAGCGTAAACACTGACACCTGCTGTAGGAACAGAAAGAGAGGAAGAAGCATTGCCGACGAACCCTCCGCTGGCGTAACCACGCATAAGGCGATAGAGATTTCCTACACCAATGCGTTTCGTCGCCTCCTGATGAAAGACAAACTCACCTCGGTGCACAATACCGGCAGGATCGTACTTACCACCCTGTCCGGTGAACCCGCCACCAGCAAATCCCAGAAATGAACCAACGGCGGTCCCGCCCAGCGCGGCTTTTGCGGTGCGCAGAACTGCCAGCTGGCTCACCATCTGAACAATCCCTTTAAGAAAGGTGGTGAGAAAGTCTTTGAAGTTTGATTTGCCCGTTGTCAGAAAATCAGTGAGCTGGGACGACATACCCGTGAAGGCACCCTGCGAAATCTGCTGTACCTGTGAATAAACGTTGGTGGCCGTATCTGCAAATTCAGCAAACCCTTTTTTCGCGCCAGCCTGCCAGTCGCCGCGCAATTTATCCTCTTCAGCGTAATAAGCGCGCAAGGCCGTCAGTTCTTGCTGATAATCGGTATCTGTCAGCTTACCGCCGGCGTTCAGCCAGCCACTCTCAAGCTGGGCAAATGAATTTTGTCGGGATGCATCACGATCACTTAGCGTTGATGAATTTCTCAGCGCCACCTGTTTCGCGGACATCTGCGTGACATATTTGCTCGCCGTGTCCATACGCTTATTCAGTTGCTCCTGAGCAACAATCTGATCGCCAAGCAAGGCTTTCTGCCGCGCCAATGCAATAACCTGCTCTTTACTGGAAAGCAGCGACTGCTCCTGCTTCGTCAGCTTTCGCTTACCCGCGGCATCTTCCAGCACGGTGAATTGCGCTTCGGTAGCCCAGAGGTCTTTTCGTTGCTGACTGATGACATCGTTAATGCCCTGGTGCTGCTGCAAAACCTTAAGTTGCGCCTGAAGCGCCAGCAGCTCAGCGGTCGATTTATCTTCTGCCCGATCACCGGCGGGGACAGCGGTTTTAGGGCCTTTTGGATCCTTATATTTTTCATTAACCGCAGCGATAAGCTGGTTGAATTTCTCCTGCTTTATCAGCCCCTGATCGAGCTGGCGTTGGTACTTCGCCTGCAGGTCATTGCGGATTTGTGCGTTTGTGCGGGCGTTTTCGAGAAATTTATCCGCCTCGACGTTGGCGGCGATCTGCTCTTTATTAAACTGTGCCGTTTTTTCAGCCTGTTGCTGGCGAAGAATGGCAAGGTGATTTTCTTTTTCAGTCTGGGCATCAAGATTTTGCTGGCGCTCCTGATCCCCCTTTTCCATTTCAGCATTGATTGTGTCGAAAACGGCAGAGCCGGTCTGGAATTGAGGTTTCGGCAAAGGGGTAGAGGTGGCTTTATCTGCCACCCTGTCATTCCAGAATTTATAGTCTTTTACTTTATCAATCAGTCCCTGCCAGTAGCTGGTTAGGCTGTCGACTTCGGTCTTGGCAGAATCAGTAAACTGCGTCTGGCTGTTACTGAGCGAATCAATAATGAGTTTTGTTGCGCCCGCTTTATCGCCCAAATCCACCATATGTTTTACCTGCTCATAAAGAGCGAGGTTGGCAAAATTGTACTGGCTGTTGATATCGACAAACGCTTTCAGCGGATCCTGCGGAATCTTGCCCAGTTGGGTAACCAGATCCTCAACGCTTTGCCCGGTGTTTTTCGACAGCGTCAGTGCCGTCTGGCTCACCAGGCGAATCTGTTCAATCGTCAGGCCAATCCCCGTAGCCTGGGCCACCGCAGCAGCGGCAGCGGTTTTACTGGCATCAGCATTTTTGGCGATGGCCACTGACAGGCGTGAAAGACTGTCACTGGTCTGCCCGCTGATATTGCCGGTTTTTGCCAGCGCCTGGTTATAGGCTGTCGACTGCTGGCTACTCCGGTAAAGATCCAGAGAAAGCAGCGCCACACCGCCCGCCAGTGCGCCGATACCAAGTGTCACCGGGGTGATCAGGCCCAGCATAATACGAAAATAATCACCCACCCCGGTAAGCGCCCCTTTGACGCCGCCAAAGGAGTCTTTGATCTGCCCCCCCTGCTGAAGAAGAATCAGAAACGGGGACTGTCCGCCAGCGAGCTGTGTTGCAATGTCGGTGAACTGCGCTGGCAAAGTCTGCATTGCTGCGCGGTACTGACCAACTGAAATACCGGCTTTCCGGGCTGAAATTTCCTGCCGGCTGAATGCCTGCTGTACCTGTAACGCAGCATCATTTGCCGCCTCGCCCGCCCCCTGTAACTGTCGACGGGCAAAGGCAATCTGTTCCGTAAATTTTGCGTTATCGATATCAAGGCTGACGACAAGATCACCCACTGGCTGGGCCATAGCGTTTTCCTCCGGAAATGCCCTCAGCAAGATGCATCATCGTTTCGTCATCCTGTTCCGGGGCTGATGGGCTGGGGTTGAGAAGACTGAAATCAGCAGGTGTCAGGCCGTGATCCCGGCACATCATGTCAACGACAAGATGACTGAGGCATGAAAAGTGATTATCAAGCAGGTCATTACTGAAATACTGATCGCGGAAGAAATCTCCCCACTCCGCCAGCTCTGTAGAAGACATTGCAGATAGCATTGCGCGCCAGTCAGGTTTACCAAACTCGCGCGCCAGCTTCATAACGAAGTTCAGCTCGCTGGCGTAGACTTTTCCGGGCTGGCTTCCTCCTCTGCGTGTTGTTCCACAGGATCCGCATCGACCTGGACGGGAGGCAGCATCAGCGACATCTCCTGCACGATAAACTCTGCTTCACTGAGCGCCGGTAGCGGCCATGTTGACATAACCTGCTGCTGAAGCTCATCCACCGACGGACCGTTGATATCGGCCTGCCAGAGAGACATCGCCACCAGTCGGGAAGAAATTTTCACGCCCACAATGGATGTCATCTGCGTGCGAACTGTCTCATCTGCATCGACCGGGATTTCTTTTGACACCTTCGAGAGATAGCCGATGTATTCAATGCGCTGGAGGGCGGAAAGTTCGTAAAGCGTGATTTCCGCGCCGTTGAACGCGAATTGCTGTGTTTTAAGAAACATGAATTACTCCGGGGAACGGGGCGGGTGCCCCGATGTTCAGGAAACCGTGACGTCCAGTTGTGCAATAAACTGCCCGTCACTGGTCATCACGATAATGTCAGTTGTGCCTGCTGATTCGCCCTTATAGCTGATGATCATGCCATCCGCGGTTACCGTTGCGACATCAGGTTTGGTAGAAGCGACGCGGAAGGCTTTATCCGTTGCACCTGCCGGGGCAATGACGACGGTTGCCGTGCCGGTATCGCCCACGCCAATGGCATCGGTAGTTTTATCCAGCGTAACGCCGGTGACAGGAACAACGGGCGCACGCTGGTCTTCAGCCAGTGACGGTTTACCGTTATTGGTGATTTTCGCCGTGCGGGTGATAACTTCGTTAGACGGGATGGCTTTGCCCAGGCTGCTGGCCCAGCCTTTAAACACATCGACAGCACCGTTGGGATACTTAATTTTGTAGGCACGCTCTTCACCATTGTTAAACCAGCTCACCAGATCCTGTTGCCCGGATTCGCCCGGCTTCCAGGCCAGCGTAAAACTGGTGTCACCCGCTGATTTTGTGCCCTGAGCGGTAGATGCCCATTCCGCATCCTCATCATCAAGATAGCTGTCGTCGTATGATTCAGCCGTCATATCGCCGGGCGTCAGCTCTTTAATCTTCGCGAGTCGGGTCCAGTCGATATCCGACAGCGGGTTTGCATAAGGGTCACCGGTACCGGAATAAATCCACAAAGTTGTTCCGGCGCCTTTCACGGGTACTGCAGGCGATTTCGCCATAATGCGGTCCTCACATTGCGTAGGTGATTGAATATTTCAGATCAACGGAACCCCAGGTCGCGGCTTCGTCATCGCGCTGATAGTCATAGCTGACGGGTGACAGCGTTTCGACAAGCGCATCCAGCGCCGGGATGTCATTCAGCACAGGGTGAATACGGTCTTCACTCCAGGCATCAAGCGCGCTGTCGGTCTCGGTTGCCTTGAGGAAAACCTCAATATGCAATTCTGCCGTCCACATCTCGCCGTCCAGCTCGGATTCATTACATTCAGCACCGGAGATATAGACGGCGACGGCGGGTAAATCGCCTGGTTCAATGAATGCCGGACGACCGTCAAAAAAAGTGGTTTCAGCCGTGATTACCGCCTGTAACGCAGAAATCACAGCAGCACGGATTTCGGTATGAATCATTTAAGGATCAGCCTCAGTTGTCGGTTCAGCGCTGCGGACAGTTCTTTTGGAAGATCGGACTCCCGCAACCCACTCACTTCCCTGTTAAATGCCTCAGTAAGCGGAGCAGAAAGAGGAATACTCACCACCTCAATCGGGTAACGGCTTTTCGTGGTGCGCCTGAGTACGTGCCAGCGACCATTCGACAGTTGCTGGATAAAGGCGCCGGGAAAAGAATATTTGCCGATCCGCAGAACGCTGTTCGCTCCCCTGTTGTCTTTTTTGCGCCGGGATAAACGCACGCTGGCCGGACCAAGTTTGATAGCCGGTAAATTCCCGCGGTTAACACGGATGGTGACCACAGGTTTTCTGACTGTGGCTTTTTTCACGCGCGCACGCTGCCTGATGAGTTTTTGCGGCAGTTTCTTCTCCCCCGCTACCGCTTTTGTACTGCGCGATACCGCACGGGAAGCGATTCGGTTCACTGCCTGAGCTGATGCCCGCGGCACAGCCGTTTTACTGATGCTTTCCAGATTGCGCATCGCCTGCTCAAGCCCTTTGATGGACATAACACCTCCCGTCACTCGATGAAGATACGGGGCTTACCGTTAAAAATGTCGTGCCGGGTGACAGCGAAAGACGCCCCCTCATAGTCGACGACATCATTTCGCTTTGGTGTGTAGGGAGAGAACACCACCAGCGACAGGCCATTTCCCTTCAGCGGCCCCATCTCTTCCAGAAACTCGGCAGGCACAACGTTCAGTGGCGTGCCGTTGATGATGGCGATTTTTCCCATCGTGGCGACGGTTGCCGCGTCCATGCGGCTGACCATATTGTCGAAGGGGTTAGGCATTGATTTTCACTTCAATAACCGTCGTCGCAGCTGCTGCAACCTCCCAGGCAACACCTGCAGCGATGGCATCGGCTTCATCGAGTTGCACCACACCATCTTTCAGAAAAACGCGGGTACCCGCCGCAATGGCGTCAGCCGGGAGCTTCGGCAGGAGAAACACGCCTTCGGTGAAGCCATCACCGGTTTCACCGGGCTGGATTGCGGCGATTGCGACAGCCACAACGGAGCCGACAGCAACGGGAGTACCGCCAGGTATATCGGTCTGGCCGCTGTTGATCAGGGGAATGGTTTTGCCATCCTGAATAAAGTTCTTAGCCACAGAGCACTCCTTTCAGCCCGTGACGGGCTGAATTTTGGGTATAAAAAAAGCCCTTACGGGCGTCGGTTTCTGCAATGGGGGATTACTTCCCGCTGGATTTCACCATGCCGCGGTAATCAAGCGGTGCCACGCCAGCATCGATACGGACTTTTGTCGCAATACCGTCGGTGGTGAACCCTTCCTGCTGGTCGATATAAGGCGTATCAACCCCGTTCAGATAAGCCACTTCAATGGTGTCGCTACCCTGCGCAGCGGCGAGATACCAGGCTTCCGCATCCGCCTCATCCAGACGGGCTTCCGCGATAACTTCGGCAAAGTTCTGGATTGGGTTGATGATACCGGCATTGACGTCAGCGCCTTTGACACTCGCAGATTTGATGGTCTGGTTTGCGGTGGTTTCCAGCCCTACCGGCACCAGCATGAAGGCCGGACGGATATTCAGGGAGCGTTCTCCCTCCTTCTGCAGGCGCATCAGTTTACGTGCGTTATCAAGGCTGGTTACGGAGATAGCCCCCTGGGACAGGTTTTTGTGATCCGCATGGAAAATGCCTTTCCCGTCAGACAATTTCGCGTTTTTGGTGAGCACGGCATAAACCAGATCGCCGATGGTGCCTTTAGCCGCCCGCCCCATCTTCATCGGGACATCCGTTAACTGATTCAGATCATCGTTAATAATGGCCTGACGGGTGACAGAGAAAATCTCACCGTAAGTGGCCAGCGCAATGGTTTCGCCTTTATCCCCTGTGGTGACATATTTGTATTCCGCCCCCTCGCGTACCTGTCGCAACGACGGGAAACCACCCATACCGACGCGGTGCGCCGTCTTAAAGTCAGACAACTGACCTTTTTTGGTCCAGCGCTGGAAGGTCTCTTCCGCTTCATCCCAGCCCTGCAATAACGCTTTGTTGGCAACATCGAGCAGAATATTGCCAAAATCAGAGGTACTGTGCGTCAGCGCCAGGCCGACCATCTGCATCGGATTATGGCTTGCAACACTAATGCCGCGTTCAGTCAGGGACATCCGCGCGTATTCACGCAGGGTCATGCCGTTATAAACGTTATCCCGCTCCTGATCTTCAAACCCTGCGCGCGCCAGCAGCGCCTGGCGGATACCGTCACCGCAGAAATTACCGTTGCCCGCATAAATGTGAGCCGGTGTGGTTTTGTTGGATGGCGTGGACGTTTTCCCGAGCTCAGCAAGGAGCAGGTCTTTGGCCTGGTCGACGGAACATTCCGGATCTGCAACACATCTGGCCTGTAGCTCCTGATGTTTCCCGCCAAACATCGCGAAGAGATCGCCGATGCCGTTGACGCGGGCTTTCTGCTCCGCCAGCACCTGGGCACGAATTGTCGTTTCGTCCGCACTGGAAGTTGTGTCCGGGGTGTTTTGCGGTGCCGGGTTCTCGCGCTGGGCGCTGTTGCGCGGCGGCGTGATCATATTACGAATGCTGCTTGGCATTTTTTCGAATTCCTCAATACGTTTGGAATGAATACAGGCCATCGCCTGCAGTGAAGGGGTAACCTGATCGGCGAAACCCATGGCGAGGCACTCTGCGCCATCCATCCATGTTTCATCTTCAAGCAGGGCGGCAATCTCCTCCGTGGACTTGCCTGTTTTCTGTGCATAAGCCGGAATTAGCACAGATTCGACCTTATCCAGCAGGTCTGCGTAATCGCGCATGTCGTTGGCATCCCCCCCCGCAAAACCCCATGGCTTATGGATCATCATGCAATGGTTTGAAAAGAAGTCTTTGAAGTAACGAAGTTTTTTTATCACTGTGTCTGCAAAGACATTAAACGCAATACACGCCGCAATACGCATAAGTGGTAATGGGATTAAGCCTAAGTGAAAGTCATTGAGGGTTTGATGTTTAATGGTTAGGGGGCAAAATTGAATCAAAAAAAATGATAACTGACATACATAACTTCATAATTTATATCAATAAGATGGTAAATTTTTGCATACATTGTAGGATACTCAAAGGCCCCTTCAAATGCCTTAACCAATTTAGGATAAGGTAATGCGTAAAGGGATAGAGTAACTAAACATGAGAATAATTTATCATGGCTAAAAACACCGGCAAGGCTTATGAGGAATTTGTAGGAGCTATACAACAAAGCTTGATAGCAGCCGAAGGCATGTCCCATGTAAAAAATATAAAAGTTGAAACAAATAAGAAAATAATAGATAAAAATGGTATCGCAAGACAATTTGATGTTTATTGGGAATTTGATTTAGGAGGGTACGTTTACAAAACTGTAATTGAATGTAAAGACTACGCCTCAACCATTACAGTGGAAAAAATTGATGCATTTATCGGTAAAACAAATGACATCCCTGGATTAAGGCTTATTTATGCGACGAAGACAGGTTACCAGAGTGGAGCCAAAATAAAAGCTGAACAACATAAAATAGACCTTCTTATAGTAAGAGAAGCTGACAACAGAGAATGGACTGCTCCAGATGGAACACCCTTAATTAAAACTATACAATTAAATATTGTAGCTCTTTCAACTCCAAATATAACTTCTTTCTCTCCTTTTGTTGACGCTAGCTGGTTAGAGAGTCAACAAGATATAAATGTTGATATAATAGACGAAAAATTTAGCACAACACTTTATAATGAAATATTCATTACCGATGAAGAAAACGGAAGCAGAATTTCACTATATGAGTTAGCCAATTGCTTGGTAGAGAAAATTCCCAACATCCAATATGGTGAAGGTAGCTATACTGAAGAATTGAATAATTCTTACCTTGAAACTAGCACGGGTGATTTTAAAATAAAAATAAAGGGTTACAAGCTTGAATACACCTATAATAAACCAATAACAACCACATCAATCATTGATTATTCCAAAGAGATATTAGGCATAGTTGAAAAATATGATACCGGAACTAAGCAAATGGTGTTTAGAAACGGAAAGGTTAAATAATGCTAACCAGCCTGGATATGTTTCCAGGCTGACACATTGAATTTTTTCTTGATGATATTCCTGCTGGATATGACGTGGCAATCTACAGTGTTTTTTTACATTCTGCTTTCCCCATGGTCTGAATAGATCGCAGCTAACGCCTTTTTCAAATCGTAGATTTTTTTCTTACAGCTGCTGCCCGGTAGAGTCTCCGTCTCTTTCAGACGTTTCGATATCGTTTGCCGATGAATTCCGGTTACAGCCGCAAGCTCGCTTATCGTTAGTTTTATCAGCCTCATAACACCTCATGAT
The DNA here is from genome assembly GCF_015167415.1 of Kosakonia pseudosacchari. Taxonomy (NCBI): domain Bacteria; kingdom Pseudomonadati; phylum Pseudomonadota; class Gammaproteobacteria; order Enterobacterales; family Enterobacteriaceae; genus Kosakonia; species Kosakonia pseudosacchari. The sequence goes on along the minus strand of NZ_CP063425.1, from coordinate 1,998,338 downwards.
GATGAACAAAAAACATACAAACCATCATCTTTGCCATTTAGCCGGAATTTTAACATATATAAATCAGCAAGTTACTAGATGATGATGATGTCAATAGATCCGAAAAACTAGCCGTTTCCCGCGATGCCGCCGCCCCGTGGCAGGCAGCCCCGCCGGGAGGACCCGCAAAAACCGGGCGACGCAGGTCGCCCTCAGGCAGTCACGCAGCGCCACTCGACTTGACCAGACCACGATAATCCAGCGCAGCTACGCCAGCATCGATACGCACCTTCCAGGCCACACCATCGACCGTGAAGCCGTCCATCTGCTCCAGATATGGCACATCCATACCATCAAGATACGCCACCTCGATAGTGTCCGTTCCCTGAGCGGCGGCCACATACCACTGTTTGTTATTGGCCTTGTCCAGACGTGGCTCAACAACGACCTGCGCCATATCTTTCACCACGTTGATAATGCCGGGGTTCTGGTTCAGTGTGCCGTCCTGGTCTACAGGGAACAGCGAAGATGAGGAGAGCACAGCACGATTGGCGGCCCCTTCCAGCGCGGCAGGCACGAGGATATAGGCCGGGATAACATTGATGGGATCGCCATTAGCATCCTCCTGAAGGCGCATTGCTTTACGTGCCTCGTTAAGTCCATCAGTGTCCATCCCTTTCGCTATGAGGTTCTTATGATCTGCATGGAACAATGTCTTACCATCAGTGAAGCTGGCATTAGATGTCAGGTGCAGATAGACCAGGTTCCCGACCGTTCGCGCAGCAGCCCGCCCCATCGCCTGGGGAATGGTCGTTAGCTGGTTCAGGTCATCGTTGATAATGGCCTGGCGGGTAACAGAGAAGATGTTGCCATAGGTGGCCAGTGCAATAGGGACACCGCTGTCACTGGTGGTGACATATTTGTATTCAGCCCCTTCCGGTACTTTCTCCAGTTCAGAGAAACCATTCAGGCCTACGCGTTTGGCCTCATGGAAATTCGACAGAGAACCGGTCTTTGTCCATTGCTGGAAAGTTTCCCCGCTGTTCTGCCAGCCAGTCAGCACGGATTTTTCAGCACCACCAGCCAGGATATGCGCAAAGTCGCTGCTGCTGTGGGTGAAAGCCAGATTCACAATCTGCGAACGGTTACCAAAACCGCTAATGCTGACACCGCGATCCACCAGCGAGGCCTGCGCCATTTCAAACAGGCTCATCATCGCATAAGGGTTACCGCGTTCCGCGCGCTCATGCCCCAGCCGCGCATAAAGCCCCTGGCGGATACTGTCACCCGTAATGTTGCCATTGCCAGCGTAAATATGCGCCTGCCCGGTTTTGCTCGATGGTGTGGCGCCGCGCCCCATTTCCGCCAGGAGCAGATCTTTGGCTTTCTCCGGCGTACAGTCGGCATCTTCCAGGCACTGCATTTTCAGCGAGTCATGCTTACCGCCGAACATGGCGAACAGGTCTTTAATTCCGTTGATGCGGGCATGTTCCGGCGTTGCGGTGCTGGAGGAACCTTTAGGGCTGGTGAGCATCCCTTTTAATTCAGTTGGCATATGTTCAAAATCCTCAATACGTTTCGATTCAATCCGGGCCATAGCGCTTACAGCCGGCAGCAGTTCATCTGCAAACCCCTGCGCCACGCATTCAGTGCCATTCATCCAGGTTTCTTCTTCCAGCATCGCCGCCAGTGTCTCAGCAGATTTACCGGTTTTGCGTGCATAAGCCGGGATAAGGACGTTTTCAACCTTGTCCAGCAATTCGGCATAGTCGCGCATGTCGTTGGCGTTCCCTCCGGAAATGCCCCACGGCTTGTGAATCATCATGAGGGCGTTCTCAGGCATGACGATGCGATCACCAGCCATCGCAATGACTGAGGCCATAGACGCCGCTAGACCATCGATATGCACCGTTATTTTTGCCGGGTGTTTATTCAGGAGGTTGTAAATAGCGATGCCGTCAAAGACATCGCCACCGGGTGAATGAATGTTCAGATTGATATGGGAAATATCGCCCAGGGCTTTCAGGTCTTCGGAGAACTGCTGCGCCGTAATCCCCCAGCCGCCGATCTCCTCATAAATCTGAATGGTTGCGCTTGCGCCATCGCTGGCCGCCTTGATGGTGTACCAGCCTTTCATACCCATGCCCCCAGCGTATGGTGATGCCAGTAGTTCACGCTACTGCGCACAATTTGGCCTTTAGTGGGGACAGGCATTTCAGGGTGATTCTTTTTAATGAACGCCTGATACTCCTCGATTTTCTTCATTGTCTCGGCGTCGATATGGACCGTACCGCCCTTATCATGCGTCGATTTGCTCTTATCTGGCATCTTTTTACCCTTTTCGTGATTGATGGTACAAGCACAATCATTGATCACTAAAAGTGGTAAGTAAACAAATTTTAATCACAAAAAAAGATTAATTAAATTCTGTTATAAAAAAACCGGGACTTTTCCCGGTTATAAGAATGTTCAGAGTGAACAGTTACTGATTTATCCACGTCCACCATTGTAAATTAGACCACCCGCCTACTGGGGTGACTGGTCTGACAGGTCTTACTGGATTTACAGGACGGACTGGAGTTACAGGCCTCACAGGCATAACAGGCGTAACGGGAGTAATTGGACGTGTAGAACCCTTAACCGGCATATTCGGTGTAAATGCAACAACTCGGCCTTCTCTATCGAGAACGCATCCACCATTAAACGGGCCAAGCCATTCCCTTTTATCCACTGACCAAACTTGGCCATTTTTTATGAAAGCAAGCCACTCCATCGATGTGCCAAATACATGTGAATTATCTTTTATCCATCCAACCAAGACACAGTCAGGTGTAAACAATGGTGTCATATCTACCTCCAAGTAAATTACGATGATCATGTTTAACGCTGATTGCTGCATCTTAGCGCGTAGGGCTAGCCTTCAAGCAAGAAGTAGATCAATTTGTAAGATATAAAATTTAAAAATGTGCATTTAAGTGTTCACCTGTTCACCTTCCCATAATTAACCATATAATTCATATAGTTAGATGGTGAATACTTTTCTTCCAGGTGTTCACAAGTGTTCACCCTACCCTTCACCTTTGAATAATTTAAAGAAAGGTGAACAGGGTGAACACTTGGTGAATACTTCATAATTAAGTGTTCACCTTTTAACACCATGTTATTAATGCATTTTTTAACAGGGTGAATACTGGTGAACACTTTATCTGTAAGTATTACTGTGACACCTCACTTTCTGGTGAACTGCCACATGATGGCATCCAGTCATCAGAATCATCGCTGAGGGTCACGTTTGACCTGATGCCAGCCTTTGTTTTCCGCTTCTGGTATTCCTTCCCGTATTCCGCCATAGCACCAGGCATATCGGTTCCGAACCGCATAAGCGATACCGGCTTGTTAAGACCATTGGCCCGCATGTATGCCAGATAAGCGTGATACAGGTAGCGCCGTGGGCTGAATGGCACTATTTCGGCGTTTCCGATAAACATACCATCACAGACAACCGATGCCATAAGATAGCCGCAGAAGTCCACCAGCGAATCCCCCTCACGCTTGATTGCCAGCGCTTCCTCTGATTTCTGCTGTTCATGTAGCATCTGTTTTGCCAGGCTCTGATCGGCAAATCGGGTAAGAAGGTGGCGAATGATCACCGCCAACTCACCCTCTATCTTCTCTGCCAGTAGAGGATCCCGCTCATTTTCCGGCACCACTTCGGAAAAGTTGAAAATCACCCGTCGCCGGGAAATACCGCCACTTCGGTCACTGAATGTCATGGCGTTGTTATTGACTGCCAGCACCACCGCAGGGATACGGGTTGAGTAAGGTGCCTTATGTTTTGGATCGATAGACACCTTATCACCACCAGTGATCGCCTTAATCCCGGCGCCATCCCCGGCATAACGGGTCATATCGGGCATGATGATAAGGGAGTAACCAACCACCAGCGCCCTGTCTCGCGGGTCTTCCAGCGCTCTCATGCTGGCCGATACCGTGTTGGCCTTTCCTGCCAGCATGGTGCAAATCTCAGCCATCACGCTCTTACCACTTCCCCCCGGCCCCGTAACTTCAAGAAACAACTGCCAGTCGTACCGGTTCGCCAGCACCAGAAAGAGCGCTGCCAGCACACGATCGGACTTCCGGTCATTATCAGCGACCGAGCGGCGTAACCATTTCCAGAAGTTGGGCGCATGGCTGGCCAGTGTTTCACCTTCGGCTGGTGGGCTGAACGGCAGTTCACTCGCAATGAGTAACCAGTCATCTTTCTTGTGCTCTCTGAATTGACCCGCACGGGTATCAAATACCCCATTGCTGAACCCGATCAGGTTTCTGGCCGTTACCCCCATTACCGGGAGGCTTAACTTCATGGTTTCAACCGCCGATTTAATGGCGTTCTGCGAATACGCCACATCAGCCTCAATAAAGATTTGGGCCATATCCCGCTGCAATTCCTTATCCGGCAACGGAACCCATACCACGCCGTTGTAATAGTGAACCGTGTCAGAGTCAGCATGGATAGCCAAGTTGCCGTCATAGTGAGCCAGCAACACCTCTCCGCGCTGGCTGGCTCCCATCTGATTTAGTGCAGGCGTCACATTGTCCTGGCGCTTATCTTTTTTTGTCACCGGCAGAGTAACGACAACATCTCCCGTCCTGATCCTTTTAAGATACGCGCGCCAGTCCTCCGGATTCCTGTCAGGAATGCCCTTATAAAGCTTCGCATCCTGCACCCCGGCCTTTGCCAGCTTCTCGCCAATAGCATTAATCATGCGCTGCTCGATATCGCCAGCCAGATACACTCGCGCCGAACGCCGCCCGTCATCAATAATGGACAAGCTGTCCAGTTCCGCCAGTTGCTTAGGCCCAAGGTAAACTGGTGGTACATCATCACCCGCCCTTTTCCCTTCGCTCTCGATCCAGTGCCGGGCGTGAGCATATGCATCAGCACCAATGAAAATAATTGCCTCTGTAAACTTGTCCTTTGGCAGATATTTTAAGTTTGGAGCACTCTTCATTTCGGGATCCCTCCGCTCATCTGGAACTTGCCAAGCAATGGATGAAACCAGTACGCCGAACCATATTTCCGTTTGGCGCTACGGAGAACTAAGCGGGCTGCTTCCCTGAATTTTTCATCAGGCGCAACAAAGCCACCCGATTTCATTTTGACCAGCATTACACCCGTATTTTTCGCCAGTTCCTCGGCCTTTTTAGTCGATATGCCAAACTCGGCCGCCAGCGTGGCGATCGGGGTCATGCCTGGCGGGATCTCCCCGCCCTGGCTGTCAGTCAGTGAACGAACCTGCTGTTCCAACTCAAGCAGCCGTCCCACCAGCACATCAACGCGTTTTTCCAGTTCATTGAATTTAACGTTGCTGATCATGACTGAATCTCCCCATGGCGCTTACTGAGCACATAATTTGCCGTGGTGCTGTTTTGCTGCAGCGCCTGGGCTAACCGTGGAAGATGGCGCAATGCATCGCCAATCAACTCTAAATCTCTCCGGGCGTCCTCATCTGAGTAGTCTTCGGACTCCACAGCATCGAGAGTCAAATTGCCGATCAGAGTTAATACGCTGGTTATGGCAAAGACACCTGCCCCATAAACTTCGCTGGACTCGGTTAAATCTTCATCACTGTGGTTTTTGAAGTCAGGGGCTTGCTTAACAAGCTGGTGGTAGATATCACGCATTGCGCACCTCCACATCCTTAAGGGCATAAATGGCCGTGAAAATGTCAGCAGCAATGCAACGGATGCCTCCTATCGCTGTTTCGATATCACCATGCTCCATTTCGTTGCAGGCAATTTCCAGCGCCACCATCAACGCATCTACCTGGCCGGAACGCGCCATCAACTCAACAAAGTGAATATTGCTCTCTATGGTCTGCTTAGCCATGACGCACCTCCGGCGGGATATTTATCTCACTGCCGATAATCGACCAGAGAGTTGCACGCTCATAATCAGACCATGTGAACGAGTAAGGACTCTCAGTCCTGATTTTTGCTGCAAAGATTAAATTCCAACCAGGCAAGGCGGCGCGGGCTGTGTCTTCGCTATCCGCATCGGTGCGAAGCACTATGGGAGAACATTCTGGACGATGCTTTGGGGTCGCCAGGAATAGCCATGTAAATTCAGGGCGAGTTTGGGTAGACTGATTATCAGCCATAACTGTTACCTCACTTAACGGTTTGTGGTTAGAGGCCCGGATAGTGTTGTCGCACTACTGGGCTTCGTTCATTTCATTCTTGCATTAGCCCTCAATGGTACGTACCATATTCTTTTAGACTACCCAATGGTACGTACCAATGCAAGATAAAAATCCAAAAGCTGCGTTTGAAAGATCAGCAAGCACAAAAAAAAATATTCGATTCGAAGATGATCTTCTTGAACAGATCAATGCCAGTGCAGGAGTTGGAAATTTTAGTGCTTGGGTGAAAGAAGCTTGCCGAGAAAAGCTTCTACGGGAAAACAAAAAAAAATAATTTAAACCTAAAGCTGGGTATGGAAGATTCCAGCTTTAATAGGATATTAATCCGGAATAACCCAAGCCTGTAAAGGTCCAACATGCTTTTGAATTCCGTAAGCGTACTGATTTTGATTATATGGTGCTCCCAAATATAAAATCACATCACACTCCTCTTCTAATTTTTTATAAACGTGATTACTTGAAGCACATGAATACAACAATCCAATTTTCAGCTTTCTATCATTTTTCATTGCATCTACTTTAATAAACTCCCCTTCTTTAAGAGGATCATGAACGGTACAACACCATGCTTTATCTCGTAATTTTTCCACAAGTCCTTTCATGCAGGAATCCGTCAATATAGTGGCACGCAAAAACCAACCATCGTCATTTGTGAGAATAGGCATTTTTGTACCGACTCGAAGGGTTCGCTCAGCCGATTTTAATTTAAAAAACGATTGTGAACTAACTCTAACATTGACATCCTCCCATAAGGAATTTGATTGCTCATTCATCTCAGGATAAAACAATCCAATTTTTGAGACAGGAATCAAATAATACTCTAAAAAAACAACTGCATTAAGAATGCCTATTAGCCTATGAAAGTTTGTTGTCCTTTGCCAGACAAGAGACAATCCATGAGAAAAAATATTTCTATTTAACCCAGACCTTTTATCATAACGATTAGTGTTAACAAAAAAACTATTTTTTAGCCAATCGCCAAAAACCCTGAACATCAAGGCTCGGTCATCAAGTCTGCAAATTGTCTCTTGGCTTGTATATTGTTCATCAACCCATACACCGTTATAAATTTTTGAAAGACAGACTCGATCAATAGCATTATTTATCAACCCCTCGATTCTATCTTTAAGGTACTTACCAGTGACTCTCTGATTGATCACCAATTTTTCTAAGGCACTCTCAACTATTGGAATTAAGGATGCTGTGGCTGACGATTGATAACCTGTATAAAAAGATAATATTGACTCCCTTAAAGTGTTAACATGACTTGAAAGAACATCAGATTCAATAGCTACTTGCTCAACAAAAACACACATATCTGGAATTGTATACAAAGAAGGGAGTGCATATTCAAACTCATCTAGAGCTCTCTCCTTGGAAACATCACATAATCTTAAGGTTCGAGAAAGAACCGAAGAAATACTTCCATTCGAAATATATGGCGGAATAAACCAGTCAATACATTCCCATTTTTTCTTAATTGAAGTCATCCGTAAGTCCCAAGAACTAAACTCCTTCATGTTAGTAGTATAAACTGGAAAAAATGCCAACCCGATACTGCTTTTTATTTTAAAACAATCAATAGCCTTTCCATTACCAATAGAGCCTAGAATTATTTCCGCATCAAATATATGATGACTTTGAAAAAGAGAAAGCAAGGCATTTACATCAAAAATGTTACCCGCTTCTATCTTTCTTGAATATTCTTCCCATATAGCTTTAAAGTTCATATTCCACCTTAATTTATTTCCATTCACCTTTTATCCAAGCTTGCACCTCTGAGAGTCGGTAAGCAACTGCTGATGGCCCAATTTTGATACGCTTCGGAAATTTTCCTTCCTGCTCCATGCGCCAGCGCGTTGAGTTTGAGAGCGTGGTCATAGCACGGCATTCAGGCTCACGAATCATTCGGTCAAGCTCGGGCATATACTGGAGATCTTCTTTTTTCACTTCAGATAACATAGCCATATCAGGCGCTCCTTTTCTTGATCACTTTAATTGTGTTTTCTTCACCCACCAGCCCATCAAGGTAATCAACCCATCGGTCCAGCGCTTCTTGTTTCTGGGGAATATACTTGCTGCGGTTATAAATTCCGGCCACGCCCTTTATGGTGTGTCCCAACAACTGCTCTACTACATAAAAATCGACGCCCATGTCGTTGAGACTTGTTGAGAACGTTCGTCTCAGGTCATGTAATGACCAGCGTTTCTCATGTTTAAGAGAGATAAAGTTTGTGCATCCCATCGCACTGACGGTTGAATCAGATTTCAGTTCACCGAGTATGTATTTACGCCTTTTGGTCTCTTCGTGCAGGTTTACAAGCCACTGACGAATCTTTTGAGGCACAGGGCGAATAATCTCTTCACCGTTTTTACTGTGCTCTTTCGGCACCGTCCAGAGCCATTTATCGAAGTCCCATTCCTCCCATGTTGACAGGCGGGCCTCACTGAGTCGGCATCCAAACACAAGGCACAAAATCGCCATCCGTTTTTTGTAATTCATCACACGGGTTTTACCCTTACAATGAAAGTAAACGCCCCACAGATCGGCAACGTAGCTTTCATCTAGCAATCGCTCTCTCTTGTCCTGATATTTACCGATATCACCAGGGCTCAAGTCATCCAGCACATTGCAACGGACATACTGGCGAACCCGGCAGTATTTAAAGATCTGCTTTAACTCAATCAGCATTGAAGCAGACTGAACCGGCGCAATTTTCTTTACGCGATCAAAACACCTTATCCATTCCGACAGGCCGCATTTATCGACAGGAAACCCGCCGATGTAGGGAAATATGTACCTCTCATAACGGCGATAGAGGCGCACCGTCTCCTTGCGTTTCTCCCTTGCATAGTTATCAAACCAGTAATCAACAGCGTCCTTAACCGTAACAGGTGTGAACAGACTCTCTTTGGTGAGTTTGTTCTCTATCCTTGGATCAAGTCCCTGTGATAGCCATGCCCGGCACTCGTCCCTTTTCTCTCTGGCCTGTTTAAGTGTCATATCTGGATACTTGCCTAACGTCATCCAGACGGGGGCACTCTGTCGGCCTGAATGCCTGAAGAAAAATACAAAACTCACTGCGCCACTGGCGCTGACCCTGACGGACAGCCCTCTTCCATCAGCGACCATTTTTTGACGTTCAAGCGGCTTACCATGCAAAGCCTTTAGCGCCTTATCGCTTAATTTGTTCTCGCCAGCCATAACACCTCATTTTGCAATACACATTGCAATACACATTCACCCGCAACGCCGAGAAACAGTAGAAAAGCAATGCAAACAGCATTTCTTTCATCTTCATAATTAACAATGAGTTAATGGATGAATCTGGTTCTTCATGCGTCCCCATGAGGTAGTGTGATGGATAATGGATCATCATCATGGTGTTTTCCGGCATGATGACCGGGTTACCAACCATCGCAATGACTGACGCCATCGACGCGGCCACACCATCAATGTGAACAGTGATGGACGCACCGTGGTGCTTCAGCGCATTAAAAATGGCGATGCCGTCAAAGACATCGCCACCCGGTGAATTGATGTGAAGATTGATCAGGCTGATATCACCCAGCGCCTTTAAATCGCTGACAAACTGTTTTGCCGTTACCCCCCAGTAGCCGATTTCATCATAAATAAAAATATCGGCCGTACTGCTCCCGCTGGCCTGCATGCGGAACCAGGAGTTACTTTTTGCGCTGGCTTTCGGACGGTGGCGCGCCCGGCTCTTTAACTTCGGCACTGGTGCCTCCTTTATCATTGGAAGGGTCTGTATCAAACACCAGCCCCAGTTCTTTGTTTTCGTCGATTTCAGCTTTGCGACGGGATTTAACGTCATCAGGGTTGCGGCCACTGGCGCGCACCCAGTCAGACTCTGTGGCGGCACCACCCCTGATCTGGGTTTTCCAGGCGTTGGCCTCTTTTACCGGATCAATCCATGGCATCACCGGGCCGGAGTAGACGGCGTTATAGAGCGTGTCCATGTCGACACCACGCGGCACCACAATTTCACCGGATGCCACCGCCATTTTCAGCCAGGCGCGGTACATGGGTCGGGTTACCGCGCCGATAAACCAGTTCTGCAGGATAAGGTAGCCGTCGGTGGACTCCACCAGCTCCTGACGCTGTGCGCTGTACGTCCCGTTGTAATTTCTCGCAGCGCTCGAAAAACTCAGGCGGGTGCCAGCAGCGACGGCGCGCAGCTGACCGTTGCGGAAAGTCTCCAGGTTGGGATTGGGGCGGTCAGATTTAATCATCCCGATCTCTTCACCGGGCTGCAGGTCGTCATACAGCATACCGGGCTGGATCATCAGCTCGCGGTCATCTTTGCCCGTTCCCGCTGAATCATCCTCATAGCTTTGCCCGTCCCCTTTTTTGATATACATACCCAGCGCGGCGGCAATACGGGCGGCAGTCAGCTCTGAATCCTCATACTCTTTCAGGGCACTGAGACGCATCAGCACACCGGAAAGCAGCGAATTGCCGCGGGTCTGGTGCAGTCGCCGGGTATACTTCAGGTGCAGCATGTTTTCCGCATCAACATCCTTGGTGTCGAGCTGTTTCCCGGTAACCGGCAGAATCTTATAGACCTGATAGGCTTTCGGACGCCCCCAGTCATCGAGGTAAACCCCCTGGCTGAGTTTGCGGGATTCATCGCTGTTCATCGGGACGAAATCCGCTTCCAGCGCCTCCAGCCAGAATGGGATCCGAGCTGAGGGTACCAGCCCGTTGCCCGTTCCGCTGACTATCTGGGCGAATACCTCGCCGTCACGCAGCCAGCTGCGAAGCATGAGGCGCTCCAGCATGGGGCGGGTGAACTGGCCGGTGACCTCAGGCTTAACAGACCATTCAGCGAACTTCTTGCGGATATCCACCACCAGTTTTTTTGCTATTTTGCCGCTGTTCATCTTGGGGTGAGGCTCCACCACAATCCCGTTGGCCCCCACGACACGCTCTTCCAGCTTGTCGAAAATGCCGATCACCAGATCGTTGTTATTGTCGAGCCAGCGCGCCTGCTCCCGAAGGGAAACGGCGCCCATCTGGCTCAGCTGGTTAGCGGAGCGATTTTCCCGGCGTGCCTTGTGTGTCCGGGAAGGTTTTGCAGCCTCATAAGCCTGTATTACTGCCCTTGCCCGCAGCCGTGAAGCTTTCCATGCTGGCGAAAAAAGCCCGATTGCATCGTCAAGGATGGTCATCAGAACCTCGCCAGTCTGTAGCCCGGTCTGCCCCGGCGGTTGTTGTTAATCGCAGCAAGTCGACGCTCCCACTCCTGCCGTCCCTTACGGATCTCAGCCAGATTTTCAAAGCTCATCTGCTGCCCGTTAAAGGTGATAGATTTGCCGCCCAGCACCGCCATTTCTGCGTCGGTGTAACGCTGGATCATGGCTTCAATGTCATTCTGGTTCACACCCAGCCTCCTGACGTAACCCACGGGTTTGCTTCTGTTTCGGATTTCGACTTCTTACGCCGGGTTTTAACTACCGGCACGGGATGGGCTTCCGGCGCGGGTGGCGTTTCGCCAGTTTCCGCCGGCGCGTCCTCCAGCCAGGTTTCCCGCCGTGCCCACTCAGGTGCATCCGGCCATTTGATTTTCTCGTAGCCATGAAGGGTCGCCAGCGCGCTGGCATAGACAAGCAGGTCGAAGGCTTCATTCGCGCCGCGCCCCGGTTTGCTCCATTTGCCATCGGTTGATCGCTCCTCATACGTCAGTTCGTCGTAAAACCAGCTGTCTAGCCATTTCGGGAAATGCACATAATTCGGACCAGGGGATTCGCGCCATAAGGCGTTATTAACCTGGTCTTTTAGTGCATCAGTCTGGAGAAGATACAGCGGCACATCACCCGCGGCTTTTGCCCGACGGGTGGACCTGTCAGTGTTATCAGGGAATGTGCGGGTGATAAGTTTTGAGCGTCGAACGCTGTCGCCCTTGAAGAGAAATATCCTTTTACCCAGACCATCCCGGCGGCATTTGCGCCAGAATTTATAGGCATTGTCGGTGACGCCATCCTCACCACCGGAATCGACCGCCATTGCCATCAGTCGCATGCGTTTTTTCGGGTCGCCTGCCAGAGGCCAGGACTTTTCAAACACATCAGAAAGCAGCAAATCCCAGTCCTCGGGATAACTGGCAGGATCAACCGGATAACATTCGCCATCCTGGCGGGTCCGCATGGATTGCCGGATGTTGTAGCGATCGACCAGCCATCGTTCGCCCTGTGCACCATACCCGGTCACCTGAACCACAAACCGACGGGATTTACCGCCCTGAACGTCGACAGTCGCCACAATAAATTCAACACCGTCGGGTACTGCGCGTTTGGGCACATCTTCGGCACGCTGCTCGAGCAGTTCGCTTTTACGCTGTTCAAGACTGGCGCGGGGCAGATAAGGCCTGCCAAAGTCGGTGTTGATCACCGTTTTGAGCGTTTCCTCACTCCGGGTGGCTTCATACTCCTGCTCAGCCGTGAGGAATTTATAAATCATCTGCGCCCACGTCTGGTATGCAGCGGCGGGCCCCTCCATCCAGAACGATGCGATACGTGAACGACGCGGCTCACCATACCGGTTGCCATCCCGGTCTATTTTTTCCCCGTCGCGCAGCCAGACATGCCGGATATTCAGTTCACGCTTCATCTCCGGAGTTATCCTGCCCTTGCAGGCAGGGCACTGGAGATACGCGGCTTCACTTGCCAGAACAGGATCCGCCGTTTCCCTGTATCCGGTCATATTGGCGATTTCTGGCTGGAAATATTCGTGGCAATGCGGACACTGCCAGTACAGGCGGCGACGGTCGCCACGATTAAATAAAGAGAGGATGCCGGTAGTCGGTGGCGCTTCATGCGGCGATGCGGGCCGCCATTTAGTGTCACGAATATCGCGACCGGGCGAGCTTTCTACCAGGGTCATGCCGCTGGACATAAACGTGGTGGTTCGCTTTGAACCGAGTGAAAACGCATCACCTTCCCCGTCAATGTCTTCGGGGAACCGGTCATAATCAGTAAGTGCCACACTTTTATAGTCCGACGACGACATGATATTGACCGATGGCCAGCCGAGTTTCAGGTAGTTACCCGCCCGGAATGTCCGGTCATGGACATTATTGTCATTGCGGCGGGGACTCAGCCGGGCTTTGACTTCCGGACTGCAGCGGAATGTCCTGTCGAGGCGCTTTTTCGAGTGCTCACGCGCTTTCTCCTCGGAAACCTGGATAACCAGCATGTCAGCCGGATCGCAGACAATGTTGTAAACAATCCAGCCATCGATCAGGCCAATGGTTTTCCCGGTTCGGGCGGGTCCGACAAACACCACTGCGTCGTATTCCCGCGATGCCAGGCAATTCATCGGCTCAATAATATAAGGTGCAAGATTTGGATCCCACGGCACAGAGTTACCCGCGCCCATCGGCACACGCATATATGAGCTGACCGCATCGGCCACCTGCATACGACGCGGGGCACGTAAAATGCCGGAGACATCGCGGCGGATCCCCCTGGCTGATGCCCGTTTTGCCATCAGTCCTCCTCTGGCTCTCCCTCCTCTGGTTCGGCGTCCATCACTTTTTGTGCCACCTGGTCGCGCAGATCATCAATAACACTCTGTACGCGCGATACCGCAACCGGCGTCAGCGCGCAGTCGCGCTCAAGAATATCCGGGAGCGTTTCAAGCACCATAACGACAGCTTTCGCCATTAATGAAAATTCCCGTGCAACGTCTTCGGCTGGTATCAGTTGATTTGTGTCGACCTCGAATTTCAGCCGCTCATTTTCAGCTTTCCAGTGAGCGAGCCTGTCTGCTGGCTCCATCTCTTCCACGTTTGCCGTGGAGACGGTCGGGATCATCAGTTCGCAAAGAATGTCTGTGACGAGATAAAGTTTCAGTTTGCTGTTACTTCCGGGTGCCGGGGTGACATTTTTCAGCCGTGCGGCAACCGTCTGCCGGTGGACACCAGTGATACCGGCGAGCTGGTTGATATTGAGTTTTAACGCTGCGATTTCCTGGTCCATGATGATGAACACTTTTTGAACAATTCGACATCATTGAAAATTGAACACCTTAAAAATCAATAAGCTGCCCATATGATGATGATGACTATAAAATGCGAAAACTAGCCGAAACCCGCGGCCACGCCGCCCCGTGGCAGGCGGCCCCGCCGGGAGGACCCATACAAATAACAATGATTATCAATATCATTTATGTGGAATGAGCGCGGGCTCATGACTGAAAGAGTCTCGATTGTTTAGCGCATGCTGAAGCGCAATAAAAAAACCACCAGCGTCAGCCAGTGGTTTAAATTTAGTAGTGACCCATAATGAGCGATTAAAGAAAATCAGAGGTCTAATTTACCAATAATTTGTTTGACTTTGTTATCTAAGTCTAACTTTTTCTTTTTATTCTCTTTATCTTTTTTAACTCTTTCATCAACCATCTCATTGTAAGATACATTTGTTGCTCGGATTAAATGTTGTAATTCAGTCGTAGTTGTAGGTATATCACCTTCACCCTCGATATTAGCCAATGCTGATATAGCGTCATTGCGTTTAAACGTTGGACGAGGCTTGGCATAAAAACTGTTATATCCATCACCGATGAGAGAAGCAAATATATTTTTCCATTCATCATCAACTTCTTCACTTAACTGAAAGACGAAAGTACCGCTTTGTTCATTATAACTTGATTCATCCTGAAGAATATTAATAATCTTAGCAGAGGCATGTTTCATTTTTTTACTCCATTAGAAGAAGGAGTCTTCAGAATAACGTTACCGGTTCAACTAATAAAGCATTATCACAGGCACTCTGTGAATGCCTGCTGTAATGCCCGCGTATCTGAAGAGTGAAAAAACTAACGTAGCGTGATTATAAGCTTCAAATAGATGTTTGATTAAGTACTCTTTTGGGGATGCTTTTGCATTATCCTTTTGGCTTTTCTTTCCTTTTTCCCTATTTCAAATAAGGATCTTGCCCGATTCATTTGTTTGATACTGTTAATGATAGTATTACGCGGATCCCAATCATCTCGTTGAGGTATCTTGTACTTATTTCTTAGTTCACTAACAATTTCGGCAGCTTGTAGGCCAATAGCAGCATACTCCCTCCGTCGTTGTGTAAAATAATGATCTATGTCATCAGGCCCGAAGTTTGGAGAGTTTGCTAGATCCCTCAAGCTCTCTTTGGCTTTCGCGATGCCGACATTTATCCCCTGCAACCTGTACAACATAATTGGTTCAAGGTATTTCTGCTCCCCTTTGACAGAAGATAAATCAAACACTGGATCATTAACTTGAGCTTGATAATCTTCGATCTCAGGTGCGGGGTAGAAGGGATCATATCCTGTATCCCAAGCAAGCTCCCCACAAGTAAAAACAAAATTATCAAGCAAGTAAATTATTTGAACTACTATGTAATTTTTTTCAGTGTGTCGCTTTTGCCTATCGAAATATAAATCTTTAAAAAAGTTGCATAGCAATGGTAGTGAGACAGCAGTAGCAGCACCAATGAAGGAATAAAGTTTTTCTGGACTATTCAAAAAATCAGCTAAAAAAGTCATAGGCTTTCTCAAACGTTACGAACCTATGGAGATTATTACCTACACAACCTCAATTCAATATCTCGTGCCAATACTTTGCCTGATTTCCACACTTGGAGTGGAGTTTTTACTCAGAGATTTTTTGACGGTTTTTTTCTATATCAATGATACCAGCAAAGTTATTATTGCCCTGCTCGATGGTTGCAAGCAACGGCTTAATCCACAGCACTGCCTGGCAATATGTCAGTCCGTGGGTGGAAGCGGCACTATCATAGGCCGTGTCAGACTTGCCGGAATCGGCGTGCATTGCGCTGGCACGTAAACGGTAGGCGTATTCGAGCAACCCGCGAGCAACGTCAGCAGGAACAGGCAGATCACAGGTTTTCTCACGGCGAAGAATCTCCCGGTATTCAATAACGGTTTTTTCGGCATCACCGGCTACCACGGCGTTTGCACTGGCTGCCAGTTGCGCCACCTGGTTAAACCGGTTGATGTTGAATGTCTGAGTGGCAATAACCTGCCCCTGTAATGCGTTGTCGCTCTTAAGGACGTGGTTATCGCTTTCGGCAGTAGACAGGTCTGCTTTAGTAAACGCCAGCAGCGCTACCAGAATGGCAATCACCACCACCGCTGAAATAGAAGTTATCGCGGTCAGGCGGTTCATCATGTACCACCCAGGAACAATTCGCGTTCAGCAGCGCGGCGGCGGGTAAGACCAGCCAGCACCTGCCCGCCCGCTTTGTTCCAGCGAGGGAACTCATCGGCAGCGCCGCGGTAATCGCCTGCATTTAGCTTTTTCAGCAGCGTAGAGGTGGAAAGCGACCGGGTGCCGTGGTTGTAGGCGAAAGAAACCAGCGCATCGAACTGACCCTGCGTCAGTTTCACTTTCACCAGCTTCAATACATCGCTCTCGTAGCTCACCAGTCCGGTGCGCAGCAGCCGTTCTGCTGTTTCCTCTTTGATGGTCATTCCGGCGCGGATTGGTTTCCCATCCACCGGCTGTGTCCAGCCATAGCCGATCGTCCACACGCCCACGCTGTCCTGATACGCCGTCAGCCGCAGACCTTCAAACTGTTTGATGAGAGCAACACCCTTATCGCTGATCTGCATTATTCTGGCCTCAGTACGTGAAAAATCCGGGCTACGTTACCGCGCGCCGCGAATACAGCAGCGCAGATGATGAGATTCATCAGCACGGTCGCCCAGTGGACATGAAAATAGAAATCGAACATGAAACGGAATGGCACAGAGGCATAAGCCAGGATGATCAGATAAGCCAGCCATGACGCCCACCAGTTGTGTCGCCCGCCAGGCTTACGAAACATCATCAGGCGCAGAACGATAGCGGTACTGGTCAGCACGTTGGTCAGTACCAGCGGATCACTTGTTACCATTTGTCCCTCCCCGCCACCTTTGCAGCAGCGACAGTGGATCCTGTTCGCTAAAGAAGGTGAGCGTCTTAATCGCCACCGCGGAAAGCAAAACCGCGCCGAGCGCATCAAGCGGTTTGTCGCTGTAATGGGTAACGCTCGCCAGCATTGAACCCACCAGCCCGGAGCCGTACACGCCAGCGAAGTAAGAAACGATGAAGTAGGCCGAACGGCGGAGAATCGTCAGATCGGCAGCCGTGGCGACATAAAACACGGCACCAGCGAACGCACCGAACACAACGCCGTAATCGGTACCAGTTAACAAGCCATATAAACTGGCACCGGTTAAAGCGCTCGCCGCCGCAGCGGAACCGGAAACAGGTTCGGACATTTAGCCCCCTCGTATATGCTGTGAGTCCTCTCAGAATGAGGGGAATAAAAAAGGCTGCCCGGAGGCAGCCCAAATTGCGGAACCCGATTAAACGAGCCTTTATGTTCCATTATCTTTCGTAATCAACAGTTCTGATACTTCAGCAACAGTTTGATTGAAGCGGTCTGTTTCAAGTTCAACGCCGATCGCGCGGCGGCCAAGTTTCACCGCTTCTTTGACCGTAGAGCCTGAGCCCATAAAGAAATCAGCAATCAGATCACCGGGTCTGCTGCTGGCGTTGATAATGTCCCTGAGCATGTCCGCAGGTTTTTCACACGGATGTTTGCCAGGGTAGAACTGCACCGGCTTGTATGTCCATACGTCCGTATACGGAACCACCGCGGTGACCGCAAAGTGACGCCGTAGTGATTTGTACTCTTCCAGTAGCTCGCAGTATTTACGGTTAAGCGAATGGTACGTGGCCACCAGCTGAGGATGAGGCTTATCCAGTTCGCTCCGCTGATGCTTCTCTGCCGCTATGCGCGTGAACAGCTCCTGCAACTTCAGGTAATCAGATTCGCCCGGTAGTTGCCACTGGCTGGCACCGAACCAGTGCGAAACCATATTCTTCTTGCCGGTGGCGTCTGCAATTTCCTTTGCCGTCACACCAAGTGATGCGCGGGCGCTCCGGAAATACTCAATCAGGGGAGCCAACAGGCTTTGCTTTAGCTCAGTCCCTTTCTGCTCATATCCATCATCTTTAGGTCGGTACGGCCCCAGATAATGTTCGGCGAACAGAATCCGCTCAGTAGCCGGAAAGTAAGCCCGCAGGCTTTCTTTATTGCAGCCGTTCCACCTTCCGGAAGGCTTGGCCCAGATGATGTGATTCAGCACGCTGAACCGGCGGCGCATCATCAATTCGATATCTGCCGCAAGCCTGTGGCCGCAAAACAGATAAATGCTGCCCGATGGTTTGAGGACTCGCCAGAACTGCGCCAGGCAGCCATCGAGCCACTTTAAATAATCCTCGTCGCCTTTCCACTGATTGTCCCAGCCATCCGGCTTGACCTTGAAGTAAGGCGGATCGGTAACAATCAGGTCAATTGAGTTATCAGGAAGGGTTGCTATGTAATGCAGGCAGTCAGCATTGATTAAATCAACACTGTTTAAATTTACAGTATTTTTCATAGATCAGTCAGCGGGACTCTGATAGGCTCACTATGCTTTTGCGCTAAAGCAGTGGGCCTTGGTTCGCTTGTGACCTCAAACATGAGCGAATGGCTGGTCGGGTGCTACAACACCCACCAGCCGCCCATTTCCACAACAAGGAAACCCCGCCGAAGCGAAGTCATAAAATCGTTTTAAGTTCGTGTCCAAGTGACCACTCTTAACAGGTTACGATAGATTTTGCGTACGCGTTAATCTTTTATTATTCTAGATTTTAAGATTTACCCTATTGACACGGAACGCACAAAAAATGACCGATATCACCATTAAGCATGTGATTGTCCACGAGTTATTAAAAGAATCTAACAAAAACTTTGATCATTCTAGGCCTTATAATCTGCGAGATACTGAATTAGATAAAAACAATGCCATAGTCAAGCAGTTAGTCAAAGGGGTGGTGGAGCTATACGGTTCAAAGGGAAATGCGGCGCATTACGGAATTTTCAAGAATACACCGGACGAGCAGGGGCCAGTACCCGGCTTATTTCATCAATATTATCAAGTACATGAATCAGTATCAGAGGACTTTATCCTTCTTTCTAAAGAAATAATGAAAGAAATGTATCATTCGGCACAAGAACAGATCTGGGCATCAGGTGGTTACGTTGTTTTTAGTGATTATGTGTCTTTAGGCTTACGATACTTATTAGTAACAATGATAAAAAAAACAAACGGGGTAACAATTAGCGAGAGATTAGAGCCAGAAGAAATGATCCATCTTGAGATGAATAACATCAATCAAGCAGCTAAAATAAACTTTCATTATTACCATCAATACCAAGAATCTAATGAAGTTCAGCGAACCGAGCTTAGCTATCTAAGCTTTATTAGCAAAACGACAGGTCAATCAGCTGCAGCTTATTTCATTGCAGCTTTGGGATGCGATAAAGGCATAGCATCAGCAGGTGCCACAAGAAAACTACCTAATGAAGTAAAAAAGTTTTTCAAAAAAGACAGAGAAACATCACCTAAAGCTGATCAAATTAGAAATAAAGTTATAAAATATTTAGAAATGCAATTTACTAATGAACTATCAGCAAAGCTTTCCGACATTGAAGCAGTTATAACTGCAGAATTAGCTTTTTTACAAGAGGATAAACGTGAACCAAAAATTCGTGAATTGATGCAATATTTAAACAGCGAAGAAGTAAGAATACCAACAGAATTTGTTATAAATAAAACTTCTTTGGACAAAATAAGGAATGTTATTTTCAAAACCGATCAATATAGTTTCAATTTTGACAAAGATTTGTTAGGCGTAACAACTGATGCTACAATATTTTATGATAATGAAAGTGGCAATCTTACTTTCAGTAATTTGCCAGTTGAAGCTAAAACAAAAATAAGAGCTGCACTCAAAGAAATGAACATAACCTTTTCGAATGACGATACAACAGAATGAGCCAATTAAAATATGTGGTTGAATTGTTTAGATCATCAGTTAATCCATCTTTTGATGGAGTACGAATTGATGCGTCTGCACAATATACAGCCAATATTTATAATATCGTAAAAAATATATTAAGCGATGGTTTTAACGAGGGAACGTTTAGCGATATTGAAATTGACGGCCAAGAAGTATATGATGCTGATGATCTTCCTTTATCAGGAAATATTATTAATTACACATTTAATGTTGCGCGCAGAAGTGCCGAACGCTTCTATAGTTCAAAGAGTGATTTTATTGCAATAAATACGCTTAAAAAAGGTATTATCCCAAGTGATTTCTATATCGTTTCCGATGATTATTTTTCGCATGACAAATCAAAGCCAGAATATATAATTAAAATTGAGAAAATTTGCGCATTAATCACACACCTTGCCAAAATAGCACATTTCCATGATATAAAAACCGATAAAAATGTGAATTTCTATCGCCTTGTGTTTGTTTTACATTCTGAATCCAAATCTTCGACTGCTGTTATTGAAACAAATCTCACTGATGATATGCTTGACATAAGCGAAGATGATTTAAATATTGATCTCATAGCAACACTTTCCAATTCTGACGCAAGCAAAGACAACCATTACATTGAAAAAATAAATACATTTAGAAACACCTTAATTGAATTCATTGCAAATTCTAACAACAACTTCTCTCATATAATAAAAAACTGGAATGAAATAAATAAATTATATAGCAACAACCTTGCTGTTTATATGTCTGCCTTTTCCTTCCATAAATCACGAAAAGAGGTTGCAGAGGCTGAAATCGATTACGCAGAAAAGGTTTCGAAAATATTATCTGAAATCACTAATAAATCCTTGGCAATTCCTATTTCATTAGTAGCTGCAATTTCAATATTTCAACTTTCTGAATCCACTATCGCTTTTGTTGCTTTTTCTGGTGTGTTTTTGACTTCCATTATTACGTCTTTTGTATCTAAATCATTAAAAAAACAACTGAGTCATGTATCTCATGCAAGAGATACACTATTCAGTTCTTTGAAAGACCGGTTAACTAACGAGCAAAATGATCTTAAAAAAAGATTGGATACCGCGACTAGAAATCTTGAAGACAATGAAATATTCTGCATTAGAATTTTGGACCTCATGAATTGCTTAGCATGGATGCCAACCTGTGTTGGCATCATTGCATTAATGTTAAAAATTTAACCTTTTAGCATATATAAAATTCCAAAAATGAATCCCATAGCCGTCTGCAACTCCTTCCTGATCGTCCCATCTGAACACTTCCGTTTCTTTGCAACAGCACGCAGAGATATTCCTATAACGAAGTGGGCAATTACAAGTTCGTACTCTTCAGGCTTATATTTCCGCAATCGCGCTACGCAACCGTCAATCATAATGCCTTCGTCATCGTCGCATTGAATACGTGACTTTTTTCCATAAGGAAGCAGGCCTTTGAAGCCTGCAGCGATCGGCTGCCAATCGACGCCACTGTTATCTGATGCTGCCCAAGCACCCCACATATCCATTACTTCATACATATCACGCATTAGTCATCTCCACTTTACGCAAGCACGCCGATGGCCAGCGCGCGATCTAAAAAACGAAACAGCAGTACAAGCTGGCTGCCATATTTTTCTTCAAATGCCACGGTGTCAGCGTGCAACGCGTCGTGATGCGCTCTGCAAAGCGGGATCACAAACAGGTCGTGCGCCTTGGTACCCATTCCACCGTTACCGTGGCCGATAAGGTGGTGGGGATCGTCTGCCGGGTTGTTGCAGCACATGCATTGCTGTGCTTTAACCCAGCGTGTGTACTTCTCGTTTTCCCAGCGGCGGCGTTTAGGACGCAGCATGAAGGATTCCGGCGTCTCCGGATCGATGCGCAGCGCCAGCACCTGCTTGGCTACTTCCTCAACAATTTCCCGCGCCTGCGGTATGCCAGGCACCAGATCAAGCTCGCGCGATACAGATTTAATGACCGGCTTAGGCATAAGCAGAACCTGCCGGGCGGCTTCCTCCGGCAGCACGTCGGCGAGGCCGTAACGCGCCAGCCACCAGCAAAACTCCGGCAGTGTCAGTGAATGGGAGTCGTCGAAGCCAAGCTCATGGCGGGCGGTCGTGAGGATGTATGCAGCGCAATTTGCGCGGGCAATACCCGCCAGTTGCTCGGTGCTGTGCTCCCGAAGGATGTTGTCGCAATGCCAGCACAACCGGATCGCGCCCGGCGCGTGACGTAGGGTAGTCATGTTCTCTGCGTGCCAGCTTTCGTGTGGCCACTGGCAGCCGGTACCGGATTCAAGCCAGCTTTCAAGGCCGTTAATGCCGCCAGCACGGCGCAACACCGCCTCATTTTCGAATACACCAGCCAGTGCAGGATCTTCCGCCAGCGGCTGCTCTGCTGGTGGCAGTTCACCGTTCGGCATACCTGCCAGGCGCTCGGGTTCGTTCTCAAGCAAAATGCGTCCGCGGCGAAAATACGGCAGGAGGCTAACGCCGGGACGGAACATGACGAGGCCAAGCTCAGTTACCACGACAGGGTTTAACAGCGCCCTCACTCTGCGCCCTCCTTCGCGATATGTGCCGCCCACAGACCGCCAATCCATTGCACACCTTTTGCCGTAAATCGTGCCTGGCTGAATGCATGGTTGTTTTCGCTGCTGGTACCGGTTTTCACCTCGAACCGGCCAAGGGCAATATGACGGTGGCGTGGTGTCAGTGTGCCGCCCAGGCGGTACAGAATATCGTTATCCAGCAGGAAGCAACGAAACTCTGGCTCTTTGGCGTTAAGCAGCTTCGCCACCTGCCTGAATGACATAGAGCCTTTCGCGGAGCAATAACGGTCGACAAATTCCACTTTCGGCGCGGCTACCGCCAGTTCATGTTTAAGCTGTTGCTGCTGTTCAGCCAGATCAGCGGCGAGGCGCAACGCTTCAGGCAATGACGTTGGTACCGGCATAGATTGCTGGCTTTCCAGTTCCTGCCAGCGATCCACCAGGCGGGCGGTAAACTCTGGCGACAACTGAGCCACAACCACATAGCTATCGCGCTTACCTACCATATACACTGCGACCGCCTGCCCGAGGTGATTTCTAACTTCCCCCATTGGGGGGAGTTGGATTGTGCCCTTTGCGGCAAGCCTTTCAATCGACTGCTTCACTTTGTCGTGCCGTGACTGAACCAGATCGGCAATCTCCTGGCTGCTCATTGACAGTTCCTGCCCCGGCATAAATGGCGCAGGGGTGAAAGCTGGTGTTGTGTTCATCTGTTGCATGCGTATCTCCGTTAAGCGGCTGCAACCGCTGTTGGTACAAACTTAGTGATTGTGATCTCCACCATGCCGCCCTGCTGTACCGGTCCCCACTCCACCAGCAGGCGTTTAACCTGGCTGTCGTCCTCCCACACTCCGGCATGTGTCAGCGCGTCAAACAGCGCCTTGTTGTAGTTGTCGATGTCACGGCGGCGCACGTCCGGCGGGTAGAGAATGACTTTCACCGAGGCTGGTTCGCTCGATGGCTTAGGCAGACGGCGTAACTGCTCGATGATTGCCGCGCAGGCGTCGCTCTGGTACTTGCGCCCGGCGGCACTGATAAGGTGACGGCCTTTCAGCGGCCCCTTATTCGGGGCGCGCCAGTAGGTATTCACGCTGGGTGGGAAAGGTAAAATTAGCTTCATGCCGCGGACCCTCTGCGTTTCAGCCATTCATGAGCCAGATCAGCAGAGCTTTCCTCACCCGCCAGGAGCGCGCGGATAATGTCCTCGGCTTCATCAAGCGCCAGCGTGTCGTTTACACCAATCACCTTTATTCCGCGCGCGGTCCCGCTGGCGATCGTGATGTAGCCTTTTTTCACCAGGGCGCGCAGATGTTCAAAAGCAGCATTACCCGACGAGACGCCAATCAGCGCCGCAAGCTCGGTATAGGTCGGCGGGTAGCCGTGCATGTTGTGAAAATCCACCAGCGCATTAAGCACCTGCTGCTGTCGGTCAGTCAGTGGTTTACGGTCTTCCACGGTTCCCCCTCAGAGAATGGCCACGATGTCGGTGGCGGTTTCGCGCGTGCTGCCTTTGCTCGATATGGCGCGGCGGGCGCTGACGTGGTGCAGGTCGAAGCCATGCCCCTTGTAAAGCTCGATGATGCGAGGCGCGGTGGAATTGCTGATCACCACTCTGGCGCCACGCTGATGCGCAGCAACACAGCAGCGCGCTAACTCCTGCTGGTCGTTCCATGTAAAACCCCCGGCGGCATAGTTGGTAAAACCGGCGGTACCGGGCATCGGTTCATACGGAGGATCGCAGTACACAACATCGCCCTCACCTGCCAGCGCCAGCGTGCGGATATAACCGGCATTCATGAACACGCAGCGGCGCGACATTGAGACGAAGGCGTTTATCTCGGCTGCGGGAAAATACGGAGCACGGTATTTGCCATAGCCGACATTGAAACGGCCTTCGCGGTTGTAGCGGATCAGGCCATTAAAGCAGTGGCGGTTGATGTACAGGAAGGCGGCAGCACGCTCAGGGCCGGACATGCTCTGGTTGTTGAACTCTTCGCGACAGGCGATATAGCTGCCTTCATCGTTCAGCTTTTCAAAGAATCCCCTGGCCCACTCGGTTACCAGATCCGGAACCACGGTCAGCATCTGGTACAGGTTGATCAGATCAGCGTTTACGTCCGCCAGCAGGAAGCTTTCATGCTTATCTGAGTTGAGGAATACCGAACCGCCGCCCACAAATGGCTCAATGAGTCGTTTACCAGCCGGGATGAGGCGATCCAGTTCCGGCAGCAATGAATACTTGCCACCAGCCCATTTAAGGAACGGGCGCTGCCATATGCGCGGTGCCAATTCTGACGCTACGGTTGCGGCTTCGATGCCAATGTCTACAGACCCACATTTCATTAGTTCACCACCCGAAAACCAGCAGGCCGCTGAGAATAATCAGCATCGGCATAGCTGCCCGGGAATAATGGGTCTTGCCGGGTACCTTTAGATGCTGGGATCAGCCATGCATCTTCGAAATGACGGTCTGGACCAAAGAACGTTCTCGCCTGTTTGACAAACTCGGAACCCGCCTTTCCTGTCTGGCTAACAAACATCGCATAGCGCTTGAGGCCCTCCAGCATGTCATGTGGCGCCACACCTTCCCTCACGCGCGCCTCCCACGCTTTCAGAGCCGCACTTTTCGAATTCCCACCTGCACGCTTCGGATATAACGCCCAGGCCTGTTCAAATAAGTTATCAGTGACTGATTCTTTGACTGGTTCAGATAAGTGACTGATTCCGGGTGCAGCTCCTGCACCACTAACCGGTGCAGCATTTACACCACCTGGTGCAGCAGTTTCACCACATGCCGCAGGATGTGCACCAGAGGGTGCAGCATTTGCACCAGTGCGCAGGTTGAGGGTGTAAACGTTTGTGCGGTTCAGGCCGTTAGAAGATTTGCGCTCCTCAACAGACACGAGACCATCTTGAACTAACTGTTTGATATGGCTTTGCACAGAACGTACTGACATTTCGCACTGCTCTGCGATATATGGGACGGAGGGCCAGCATTCGCCCTGGTCACTGGCGTTATCGGCAAGTTTGATCAGCACGAGCTTGCGAAGTGGATTACCCACCTTCGCTTTCATGGCTCTTACCATTAATTCCATGCTCATCTGGACCTACCTCAATCTCTCTGTAGTCGCGCTTAAAGATATGGAGCGGGCTGAAGCATTCATGCTCATAACCTTGCCGCAGGTAGATAACGCGCTGTTTTTCTGGCTCCCACCGGATAACCCGTACCGGGATTCCGTAGTGGTCTCTGAATCTGCGGTTGATTTCGCGCATAGCTGCTTCGCCTTCCGGTAATACACCCCCACGATAGCCGCCGCCCGACTGTGGTTACATGACACCCAGCGGTTTGATAATCTGCGCTCATACCGAAACAGAGGAGCGCCCGGAACGGGGATCATCCTCAGTTGCGGTAAGCGGCTTTTAGCCGTTAAACTGTTCATGCGTTGGTATCTCCACTACGATCGACACGCCGCGACGCCGGGAGCTGCAACTCGCCGGCGTCAACCTTTTCTGGCGCGCAGAAAACACGAAACAGCAGCGTTAAATGCTCCTGCCACTTCGCCATCACCTGATAGCTGTTCTCTTCGATTTGCTCGCGTTCCGCCTGGTCAATAACCCCGTCAGCAGTTGCCTTTCTGAGATAGGTTGAGTGCTTGCCGATCCACTCGATTGATTCCATCAGACGCTGATTGATGTCGGCATTGTCGATGTCATCAACCTCCACCAGCGGAACGAATACACCACCAGCATGACGAGCCATTGCGTTGCTGACGTGGTGTTTACCGCCAGCGCTTTGAAGTACCAGCGCCCAGCCAAGCGGAAAAATCTGATCGCCGTCTGCCCTCAGGCGGTTAAACAGTGGGTCCGTTGATGGAGTAACGTCATCGGGTTTATAGATACCCAAAATTTCTGCGGCTTCTTCATAGCCGCCAGGTAGTTCAGCAATAGTTCGCCTGATTGCCGCAACCAGCCATGCTGGTTGTTTTTCTGCTTTTTGGTGTTTATTGCCCACGGTTAACCCCTTGGTTCTGTGGTTTCAGGTAAACCATCACCTGTGTTTGGATAGATATCAGGGCGCAACTGATGCGGAGTGAAAGACCATTTACCCATCTCACAGAGTTGGATTACACGCTCTGAGGGAACCTGTTGGTTAATGATCCAATTCGCTACTGACTGAGGGGACTTAAACCCAAAGCGGCGTGCCACTTCAGATAGAGACGGGCCAGCTGCTTTCACTGCTGCTTCGGTGATGTTTGGCTTAGACATATTCACTCCTGATAATAGGTTCAGAGTGAATATTGCTACTTAAAGTAGAATAAATCAACTACTCAAAATAGAAATGACGATACTCGATGATGCTTGTACTCTTCTACTTATGGTAGAAGAAATTAAATATAGCGACTTCGCTAGCAGATTGAACTTATTGATAACCAATAAGAATATTTCTGTTACAGACCTTTCTAAAATAAGTGGTGTCTCTTATGAGATGGCGCGGCGTTATACCATGGGTACGGCAAAACCTAGGGACGAGAAGATGGTTAAGATAGCTGATGCTTTGGGCGTGTCCGCTGCTTACCTTGATTATGGAGTGCCGGAACTGAATTCTAGAACCACCTCTAAGAACATTGTAAAACTTCAGCATTTAGATGTATTTGCTTCTGCTGGGAATGGATTTATAAACAACACGTTCCCCGAGCTAATCAGCTCAATAGAAGTACCAGAGAGCAAGGTTTATGAACTATTCGGCAGGCGTTCACTTGAAGGTGTAAAGCTAATCAACGTCGATGGTGACAGCATGATGCCAACGCTATGCCCTCGTGATCTTCTTTTCATTGATACCAAAATTGACCATTTTACAGGTGATGGTATTTACGTTTTTAACTTCGAAGATTCTACATTCGTCAAAAGATTACAGAAGGTTAAGGGTAGAAAGCTCGCAGTCCTATCTGACAATGAAAAGTACCCACCGTTTTTTATTGAACCTCATGAAATGAATGAACTTTATATATTTGGCAAATTAATTAAACACTTACCACTAAAATTCAACGACTTCGCATAACCTCCTCTCTTCAATACCGGCTACTGCCGGTTTTTTATTAAATAAATTCCCAACATTTTCATGCTGTTAGTTTTCATTCAAAAAGCACATCTCACATTTCTACTTTTTGTAGTTGATTTTATCTACTTTAAGTAGCAATATCATTTCATCAACAGCGAACAGGCAGGACGCCCACGAAGTAGCCGCCCGGGGCGTATGAAGACCGGGATGATTCGCGGGAAATAAAAAGCGCCCCGCAGGACGCTTTGCTCTTTAACAATCTGGATAACCAACAACGATTAAGCCTGCTGCTTAGGTGGATTCGGCTTTATTGGTTGCGGAGGTCTTGGGTTTGATGGCTTATGCCCACCAGCTCTTTCAACCATATGTTTACCTCGGAAGATCTCCAGCGAACCACGCAGCGAGTTTTTCTTCTTTAGTGAGTAATCGTGTGGTGTCTGACAACTCCAACGCAATAGTTGCTCTTTTTTGCGCGGGTAATTCTAGACATCCCCATGGTTTTGAGTCGGAGTTTTGAAGGCGTTTAAAACGCTCAAACAACTCTTCATCACTAAGAAAGCTCTCGTCTGTGATGAGTTCAAGATACAGGCGAGCTTGCTCAGCAGCCACACCCGATGCTCTGGAAAATTGGAATACAACCTGGCCTATTGATAAGGCGGCCACAAAGGCACCGAACCAAGCATAACCAGACACGGAAACAAATATTCCACACCCCGACAGGATGATCAGAAAAGTCATTATTCGATCAATGCGTCCCGTTGAGGTCGCAAACATTTTTTCAAGGTAATACGAATAGTGAATATCGAACACCAGTTCATGTCGGGACATGTCTCACCTCAGTCAGAATTATCAGGTTTTGGCGGTGGTTCAGGCCTCTTGTAAGGAGGCATGTGCCGCTTTTCATAGTCATCGCACTGCATAAAAACTCCTTTCGTTGTTGGGGATATCCAGATTAACCGAATCCTCGTTGTTGGGGAATGACCAGGATCCACCGAGCCTGATGTGGTGAAAAGACAGGCAAAAAAAGCAGTACGGCGTATGGCACATGCGTCGTTAGCGGTCCGGGGATTCCTTTGACAGTATCCCGATCCAGCGGGTAGCCGGAATGTGCAAGCCAGCCCCGTACTTCGGCCTGAGCGATTCACCATCGTGGCGATTCGGTGTGACCACCGGGAAGAGTCCGGTAAAACGCGGCGGCTAAAAGTGTGCTCTCGGATAGCTAAGGATTTCGATAACGGTGTGGCGGGCCTGCTCGACGCTCTCAGTGTAACCGGGAATTTCGACGGGAGCCTCCCTGATGAAATCCACAGCATCATCGGTGCTGATGGTGCCGTCGGTAATAAGAGCAGAGATTAGCGCAACGGTAAATTCAGACCGTGCGACGAGGTTAACAACATTTTTCTCAGCTACTGCCTGCGCCTCTTTCAGGCGGGCAATTTCAATAGTAAGTTGATCGATTTGTTGCTGCAGCGCCTTGTCCATGTTCGAAGCCTATCTGGTTGTGTGAGAACACCAGGATACCACCGAGCCTGATGTGGTGAAAAGACAGGCACACAACATGAAAGCGCACTCCTTCTCTTATCAGTTATGGGTGGCAGGTGTGATTAAGCGGGAGTGCGATTCCAGTTGTGATGTTCGCAAGCGCGATGCAGTGCCGGCCGACGCAAAGACCCGGAAATCGGCTGAGTAGCAGCAATTGGCTACCAATACCTAAAACAGAGCGGCGGGAGGTAAGCGGAAGTAGCGCCCCGGTGTCAAAATATTACAACCATATGAGGAAGTCGCTGCGCTGTCCTTTATGGACATCAGCACCGGAAGGCAACCGGGAACTATAAAAATGCCAACTGGTAGTTATTTGGCGGCGTCCGATCTTTCCCGTGAGGGCGCCGCAATTTTTTCACATAACTGTAAGCGCGTTCCGGCCTCTTCCCCTGAGTGTCTGGTCGTTAATGCAAACCCATTCCGGAGCGCGCTTTCAATTATGTGGAGATGCCACAGGCGGTTGCAGCCGCCCGCTTCACTAAGCGCCCTGCTCAGGGCGTTTATTAAAGCGAACAGTCATTAATTATCGCCACCCGGCGAGGGATTCGTGCATCCAAAAATCGCGCTTTGCAGCGCGCAAAGGAGATACAACGCAATGAAACAAGAATTGGCATCAATGACCATTATCGAGCTGGTGAGAACCGCCAACAATTACGCCACCAGCATCAAGCAGACCGGAGTTTATTCGGACCTGATTAAAGAGCTGTCTTCTCGCCTTGAGGCGTTGAACCTCGCATACATCGCCCAGGTTCGTACTCAGTCAGCAACATCATCTGAATCTGAGCAGACACCAGCATCACCAGCAATCGCAGCGCTTCCAGTAGAACGCGATCAGTATGGTTACTGGACACACCCGGTATACGAGGAATTTTGCGATGGTCGCGAACATATTCCGACCACTGAATTTAACGCATGGATGAAAGCTAACGGGCTGGAATGGACAGTCGTTTATCGCGACGAGGAAGAGATGGATCCGACTGTCGATGGTTACGACATTTCGAAGTGGCAACCAGAAGCACCTGCCGGCGATGGCTGGTTTGTTGGTTCCATTCACGACACGGAAGATGGTGCGGTTTGCATCTGGCTTCGCAATAAATCCGCACCATCGCCTGAAGCTACTGCTATCGCCCGTCAGTTTGAGCAGATGAAGGAGATGCATGATGGCGGCTGAAATCATCGATCAGGCCAACGAACTGGTGGAGCAGAACATCAACCAGGCCATTCAGCGCATGCGTATCGACCGCAACGCTATATCAGCGGAACAATGTAGCGAGTGCGGCGAAGATATCCCTGCACAACGCCGTGCTGCTGTTCCCGGCTGCCAGACATGCACAGAGTGTCAGGGAATTATCGAATTAAAGCGCAGGCAAAGGGGGATTTGATGCCCAGCAAACTAAAACTGCGGCGACAACGTAGGCTGCGTGAAGATGTCGCATGGTGGCGCGCTGAGGCAATGGACTGCAAAGCGCGGCTGCTGGAACTGGCAAAACTACTGGAGGAAGCCAGGCGCCAGCGAGTTCCAATGCCGGTGCTGGTCCCTGCCCCGATCATGAAACAGGTGGCTCCGGCCACCAGCGAACCTGAAATTTGTTTGAAATGTAACGACGGCGCCAGGCTTGGCTGCTCGTCATGTGCGTACAGATTGAAATAGCCGGTTGCAGCCGGTAGTGGAGAAACTAATGTCACGAATGATCCCCCTACTCGACTGGGCGAAGGAAGAATTTGGAGATCTGGCTCCAAGCGAGCGCGTGTTGAAAAAATATGCCAAAGGTAAAATGATGGCTCCACCAGCAATAAAGGTAGGCCGGTGCTGGATGGTAGACCGCAGCGCGCGCTTTGTGGGTGTTCTTGCTGAACCAAAACTTCCTGTTACCGCTAGTCCAAAACTAAAACGGATTATTGCAGATGGCTGCTAGACCGCGTTCTCATAAAATCTCTATTCCAAACCTGTATTGCAAACTGGATAAGCGTACCGGGAAGGTTTACTGGCAATATAAGCACCCCATATCTGGCCGGTTCCACAGCCTCGGAACTGATGAAGCAGAAGCGAAACAAGTCGCTACCGAGGCCAACACGATCATTGCCGAGCAGCGCACCAGACAGATACTCAGCGTTAACGATCGTCTGGCACGGATGAAGGGTAAGAGAACTGACATTACTGTAACTGAATGGCTCGATAAATATATCGCCGTCCAGGAGGAACGGTTCCAGCATAAAGAGTTAAGGCTCAATTCGTTAAAACAAAAAAATAAACCTGTTCGTTTATTTCGCGAGCATTGCGGGATGCAGCATTTAAAAGATATCTCAGCACTGGATATTGCAGAGATTATCGATGCCGTAAAAGCTGAAGGCCATAACCGCATGGCTCAAGTGGTTCGCATGGTACTTATCGACGTGTTCAAGGAAGCACAGCACAGCGGTCACGTGCCGCCGGGATTTAACCCGGCACTTGCCACAAAACAGCCGAGAAACAGAATTCAGCGACAACGCTTATCCCTTGAAGAATGGAACACCATATTTCTGGCAGCGGAAAGGCAGGAGCCATATCTCCAGTGCGGGATGTTACTTGCTATTGTCACTGGCCAACGGCTCGGCGATATCAGCAAGATGAAATTCACAGATATCTGGGACGATATGTTACATGTGGAGCAGGAAAAAACAGGTTCACGGCTGGCTATCCCACTGGATTTAAAATGTGAGGCTATTGGGCTTTCTCTTCGGGAAGTAATATCTAAATGCCGCGATGCCGTTGTCAGTAAATATCTGGTGCATTTCAGACATACCACCTCCCAGGCAAAAAGAGGGGATCGGGTTTCAGGTAATGCATTAACAACCACGTTTAAAAAAGCACGAGATAAATGTGGACTGGAATGGAATAAAGGAGAAGCACCAACATTTCATGAACAGCGTTCTCTTTCAGAAAGACTATATAGAGAACAAGGTCTCGATACGCAGAAACTACTGGGGCATAAATCAAGAAAAATGACCGATAAATATAATGACGATCGCGGTAAAGACTGGACAATTGTTGGTACGAAAACGGGTTAATTTCCGTCCAGTTTTGGGGAAGGGTTTTGGGGAAAGTTTTGGGGAAGAATTTCTCAGAGCCGAAAAAAACGGGAACCAAGCGGCTCCCGTTCTAGTTTTAACCGCGAGGCGGATTACATGTTCGCGATAATCGCGTCACCAAACTCTGAACATTTCAGCAGCTTAGCGCCTTCCATCAGACGTTCGAAATCGTAGGTCACGGTTTTGGCGTTGATCGCGCCGCTCATGCCTTTAACGATCAGGTCAGCCGCTTCAACCCAGCCCATGTGACGCAGCATCATCTCCGCAGAGAGGATCACCGAACCCGGGTTCACTTTGTCCTGACCTGCGTACTTCGGCGCGGTGCCGTGAGTCGCTTCGAACAGCGCGCACTCGTCACCGATGTTCGCGCCAGGGGCGATACCGATACCGCCAACCTGTGCCGCCAGGGCGTCGGAGATGTAGTCACCGTTCAGGTTCATACAAGCGATAACGTCGTATTCTGCCGGGCGCAGCAGGATCTGTTGCAGGAACGCATCGGCAATCACATCTTTAATGATGATCTCTTTGCCGGTTTTCGGGTTCTTGATTTTCTGCCACGGGCCGCCATCGATCAGCTCGCCACCGAACTCTTCGCGTGCCAGCTGGTAGCCCCAGTCTTTAAACGCGCCTTCGGTGAACTTCATGATGTTGCCTTTGTGCACCAGCGTTACAGAATCACGGTCATTAGTGATTGCGTATTCAATCGCAGCGCGCACCAGGCGCTTGGTGCCTTCTTCGGAGCACGGCTTGATACCGATACCGCAATGTTCCGGGAAGCGAATTTTCTTCACGCCCATCTCTTCGCGCAGGAATTTGATCACTTTCTCTGCTTCCGCAGAGTCGGCTTTCCACTCAATACCCGCGTAAATATCTTCTGAGTTTTCACGGAAGATGACCATGTCGGTCAGTTCCGGGTGTTTTACCGGGCTCGGCGTACCTTCGTAGTAACGTACCGGGCGCAGACAGATGTACAGATCCAGCTCCTGGCGCAGCGCAACGTTCAGGGAACGAATGCCACCGCCGACTGGCGTAGTCAGGGGGCCTTTAATCGCAACGCGATAATCACGAATCAGATCAAGTGTTTCAGGCGGCAGCCAGACGTCCTGGCCGTAAACATGGGTAGATTTCTCACCGGTATAAATTTCCATCCAGGAAATTTTACGCTCGCCCTTATAGGCTTTCTCCACAGCGGCATCCACCACTTTCAGCATCGCCGGGGTCACGTCCACGCCGATACCGTCACCTTCAATGAACGGGATAATCGGGTTATTCGGAACGTTGAGCTTGCCATTTTGCAGGGTGATCTTTTTACCTTCCGCCGGAACAACTACTTTGCTTTCCATTCACCTCTCCTTCGAGCGCTTCTGGTTGTTTGCTCGCTGACTTCATGCCGGGGCGCTCAGACTGCGTCCGCTCACCTGTTACGTGATTCACACAGAGCAAACCGTTTTTGTTAATGAATTGTAATGAGCCCGAACATACTAACCGATAGTCAGGCTCCATGAAAGGCAATCGTGATTCAGCTATAATGCGGCAATTGATAACTACTGAAAATACCATGAACAAAACTTCTTTTAGAAATCACCGCCTTAAGCGATTCAGCTCACGACAAGCCACCAGGCCTGAACCACAAAACCAACCAAAACGCGTGATTCTGTTCAATAAACCCTACGATGTTTTGCCGCAATTCACCGACGAAGCCGGGCGCAGTACGCTAAAAGATTTTATTCCGGTGCAGGGTGTGTACGCCGCGGGTCGCCTGGATCGCGACAGCGAAGGGCTGCTGGTGCTGACAAATGACGGCGCGTTACAGGCAAGCCTGACGCAACCTGGCAAACGTACCGGCAAAATCTATTACGTGCAGGTGGAAGGCGAACCAACGCTGGACGCCATTGAAGCGCTGCGCACCGGGGTGACGCTGAACGACGGCCCGACATTGCCAGCAGGCGTTGAACGCGTCGAGGAGCCGGGCTGGTTGTGGCCACGTAATCCGCCGATTCGCGAGCGCAAATCGATTCCGACAGCCTGGCTGAAAATCACCCTGTATGAGGGTCGTAACCGCCAGGTGCGGCGCATGACTGCGCATGTTGGCTTCCCTACCCTGCGCCTCATCCGCTACGCTATGGGAAACTA
Organism: Kosakonia pseudosacchari; assembly: GCF_015167415.1. Taxonomy (NCBI): domain Bacteria; kingdom Pseudomonadati; phylum Pseudomonadota; class Gammaproteobacteria; order Enterobacterales; family Enterobacteriaceae; genus Kosakonia; species Kosakonia pseudosacchari. The sequence goes on along the minus strand of NZ_CP063425.1, from coordinate 1,963,899 downwards.
CACGCTGGATAATCTCGCCACAGGCGAATGGCGTGACGCTTAATCAGGGAGGCAATGATGTTTAAACCCCATGTGACTGTCGCTTGCGTGGTACACGCGCAGGGTAAATTTCTGGTCGTTGAAGAAACCATTCGCGGCAAGGCGCTGTGGAATCAGCCCGCCGGCCATCTCGAAGCCGACGAAACCCTGCTGCAGGCAGCAAAGCGCGAGCTGTGGGAAGAGACCGGCATTCACGCCGAGCCGCAGCATTTTATCCGGATGCACCAGTGGCTGGCACCTGATCACACGCCGTTCCTGCGTTTTTTGTTTGCCGTAGAGCTTAACGAAATGTGCGCCACTGCGCCGCATGACAGCGACATCGATTGCTGCCACTGGGTCACCGCTGACGAGATCCTCAACGCGCCAAACCTGCGTTCGCCGCTGGTTGCGGAGAGCATTCGCTGCTACCAGACCGGTAAGCGCCTGCCGCTGGAAACCATCGCCGAATTTAACTGGCCGTTTACAGGGGATGCCTGAGCCGCCAGCCCGTGCTAGAATACGCCGCCCTGAAGTTCTTAGTCGCGAGTATTCTTATGTCTGATAGCCCAAAAAAAGTGATCGTCGGCATGTCCGGCGGTGTCGACTCTTCCGTTTCCGCTTACCTGTTGCAACAACAAGGTTACAAGGTGGAAGGCCTGTTCATGAAGAACTGGGAAGAGGATGACGGCGAGGAATACTGCACTGCGGCGGCGGATCTTGCCGACGCGCAGGCCGTTTGCGACAAGCTCGGCATTGAGCTTCACACCGTCAATTTCGCTGCAGAATACTGGGACAACGTGTTCGAGCATTTTCTGGCTGAATATAAAGCCGGACGTACGCCGAACCCGGATATTCTGTGCAACAAAGAGATCAAATTTAAAGCCTTCCTTGAGTTCGCTGCCGAAGATCTGGGCGCCGACTATATTGCCACCGGCCACTATGTGCGCCGCGCCGATGTTGACGGCAAAAGCCGCCTGTTGCGCGGTCTTGATGGCAATAAAGACCAAAGCTACTTCCTTTACACCCTCGGTCATGAGCAAATCGCCCAGAGCCTGTTCCCGGTCGGCGAACTTGAAAAGCCGCAGGTGCGTAAAATCGCCGAAGAACTAGGTTTGGTGACGGCGAAGAAAAAAGACTCGACCGGTATCTGCTTTATTGGTGAGCGTAAGTTCCGCGAATTCCTTGGCCGCTATCTGCCCGCTCAGCCGGGTAAAATCCTCACCGTTGACGGCGAAGAGATCGGCGAGCATCAGGGGCTGATGTATCACACGCTCGGCCAGCGTAAAGGGCTGGGCATCGGCGGGACCAAAGATGGCAGCGAAGAGCCGTGGTACGTGGTCGATAAAGATGTTGAAAACAATATCCTGATTGTCGCCCAGGGACACGATCACCCGCGCCTGATGTCTGTCGGGCTGATCGCGCAACAGTTGCACTGGGTCGATCGCGAGCCGCTGCAAGGCACGCTGCGCTGCACGGTAAAAACGCGTTATCGCCAGGAAGATATTCCCTGCACGGTTACCGCGCTGGATGATGATCGCATTGATGTGCGCTTCGATGAACCGGTTGCCGCCGTTACACCGGGGCAATCAGCGGTGTTCTACCTGGGCGAAGTATGCCTCGGTGGCGGCATTATTGAGCAGCGCCTGCCGCTGCCCCTTTAAAAGACCTTTTGCACAACCGGACTGGCCAACGCCCGCAGCAACGATGTGCTGACGGGCAGATAAAGGAGTGAGTGTGGCGAAGAACTATTACGATATAACCCTGGCGCTGGCGGGAATTTGCCAGTCGGCTCGTCTGGTGCAGCAACTGGCGCACCAGGGGCATTGTGACGCGGATGCGCTGCATGTCTCGTTAAATAGCGTAATCGACCTGAACCCGGACTCCACCTTAGGCGTCTTTGGCGGCAGCGAAACCAACCTGCGTACCGGGCTGGAAACGCTGCTCGGCGTGCTGAACGCCAGTAACCGCCAGGGCCTGAACGGTGAGCTGACCCGCTACACGCTCAGTATGATGGTGCTGGAGCGTAAGCTCGCCGCCAGCAAAGGCGCGATGGAGACGCTCGGTAACCGCATTGCTGGCTTGCAACGCCAGCTTGAGCATTTTGACCTGCAGTCAGAAACGCTGCTCAGCGCTATGGCCGCCATCTATGTAGACGTTATCAGCCCGCTGGGACCGCGAATTCAGGTCACCGGCTCGCCTGCCGTGCTGCAAAGCCCGCAGGTGCAGGCGAAAGTCCGCGCCACCTTGCTGGCCGGTATTCGCGCTGCGGTGCTGTGGCACCAGGTTGGCGGCGGTCGTCTACAGTTAATGTTTTCCCGAAATCGCCTGTCGACGCAGGCCAAACAAATTCTCGCTCATTGTTAACCTCCCGGAGTTGTGACTTATGGAATTATCCTCCCTGACCGCCGTTTCCCCTGTCGATGGACGCTACGGCGATAAAGTCAGCGCACTGCGCGGGATCTTCAGCGAATTCGGTTTGCTGAAATTTCGCGTTCAGGTTGAAGTACGCTGGCTGCAAAAACTGGCGACCCACGCGGCGATCAAGGAAGTTCCTGCTTTTGCTGCCGACGCAAACGGTTACCTCGATAAAATCGTTGAGGACTTCAACGAAGAAGACGCTGCACGCATCAAAACCATCGAACGCACCACTAATCACGACGTGAAAGCGGTGGAGTATTTCCTGAAAGAGAAAGTGGCGGGGATCCCGGCGCTGCACGCTGTTTCTGAATTTATCCACTTCGCTTGTACCTCAGAAGACATCAACAACCTGTCTCACGCGCTGATGCTGAAAACCGCGCGCGACGAGGTGATCCTGCCGTACTGGCGCAAGATCATTGAGGCGGTGAAAGATCTGGCCGTTCAGTATCGTGATATCCCCCTGCTCTCCCGTACTCACGGTCAGCCGGCAACGCCGTCGACGCTGGGTAAAGAGATGGCGAACGTGGCTTATCGTATGGAGCGCCAGTTCCGCCAGCTTAACCAGGTAGAAATTCTGGGCAAAATCAACGGTGCGGTCGGCAACTATAACGCCCATATCGCCGCTTACCCGGAAGTGGACTGGCATCAGTTCAGCGAAGAGTTTGTCACTTCGCTGGGTATTCAGTGGAACCCGTACACCACGCAGATTGAGCCGCATGACTATATTGCCGAGCTGTTTGACTGCATGGCACGTTTCAACACGATCCTTATCGATTTCGACCGTGATGTCTGGGGTTACATTGCGCTGAACCACTTCAAGCAGAAAACCATCGCCGGCGAAATTGGTTCTTCAACCATGCCGCACAAAGTTAACCCGATCGATTTTGAAAACTCAGAAGGCAACCTTGGGCTGTCCAACGCCGTGTTGCAGCACCTGGCCAGCAAACTGCCGGTTTCCCGCTGGCAGCGCGATCTGACCGACTCCACCGTGCTGCGTAATCTTGGCGTAGGCGTGGGTTATGCGCTGATCGCTTACCAGTCGACGCTGAAAGGCGTGAGCAAACTGGAAGTAAACCGCGACCGCCTGCTGGACGAGCTGGACCATAACTGGGAAGTGCTGGCTGAGCCGATCCAGACCGTAATGCGCCGCTACGGCATCGAAAAACCGTACGAAAAACTGAAAGAGCTGACGCGCGGTAAACGCGTTGATGCTGAAGGTATGAAACAGTTTATCGACAGCCTGGCGCTGCCGGAAAACGAAAAAGAGCGCCTGAAGGCGATGACCCCGGCCAACTATATTGGTCGAGCCATCGCTATGGTTGATGAGTTGAAATAATCCCCCGCCGTTGCTGTTAGCCCTCTTTCCGCCGCGAAAGAGGGTTTCTTTCTCCCCCGGTTTAAGAAATGTTTATCCCCTGCGCACCACAATCAGCGTTAAACTATTTATATCAAAAATATATGGAGAGTTCTGACGATGCGCGTACTCGTTGTGGAAGATAATGCTCTGTTGCGTCACCATTTAAAGGTTCAGTTGCAGGAGTTAGGACATCAGGTCGACGCCGCAGAAGATGCAAAGGAAGCGGATTACTTTCTTAACGAACATCTGCCGGACATCGCCATTGTCGATCTCGGCTTGCCGGATGAAGATGGTCTGTCGCTGATTCGCCGCTGGCGCAGCCATGACGTCACGCTGCCGGTGCTGGTGCTTACCGCGCGTGAAGGCTGGCAGGATAAAGTGGAAGTGCTGAGCGCAGGTGCTGATGACTATGTCACCAAACCGTTCCACATCGAAGAAGTGGTCGCGCGTATTCAGGCGCTGATGCGCCGCAACAGCGGTCTCGCGTCTCAGTTGATCTCAATGCCGCCGTTCCAGGTCGATCTCTCCCGCCGCGAACTCTCCATCAATGACGACGTGGTAAAACTTACCGCTTTCGAATACACCATTATGGAAACGCTTATCCGCAACAGCGGCAAAGTGGTCAGTAAAGATTCGCTGATGCTGCAGCTTTACCCTGACGCTGAACTGCGCGAAAGCCACACTATCGACGTTTTGATGGGGCGGTTACGTAAGAAAATCCAGACGCTCTATCCTGACGACGTTATCACTACCGTGCGCGGCCAGGGCTACCTGTTCGAACTGCCGAAATGAGACGCCTGCTGCGGCATTTTCTGCCGCTTTCTTTGCGGGTGCGCTTTTTACTCGCCACGGCCGCCGTCGTGATGGTGCTTTCTCTGGCCTACGGTATGGTGGCGCTGGTGGGTTATAGCGTCAGCTTTGACAAAACGACCTTCCGCCTGCTGCGTGGCGAGAGCAACCTGTTTTATACCCTGGCGCACTGGGATAACAATAAACTCAGTGTGGATCTGCCTGACACCCTCAATTTGCAAAGCCCGACGGTGGCGCTGATTTACGATCAGCAGGGTAATCTTATCTGGTCGCAGAAAGACGTACCGTGGCTGCAAAATCTCATTGAGCCGGACTGGCTTACCGCTAACGGCTTTCATGAGATAGAAGCCGATGTCGATAACAGTAGTACGCTGATTGATGACGACCACTCGGTTGCCCAGAAGCTGAAAGAGATCCGCGAAGATGACAGCAGCTCCGAAATGACCCACTCGGTAGCGGTGAATATCTACCCGGCAACGGCGCACATGCCGCAGTTAACCATTGTGGTGGTCGATACCATCCCAATTGAGCTTAAACGCTCTTATATGGTGTGGAGCTGGTTCGTTTACGTGCTCGCCGCCAACCTGCTGTTAGTCGTGCCGCTGTTGTGGCTGGCGGCGTGGTGGAGCTTGCGGCCCATTGAAGATCTGGCGCGCGAAGTGCGCGAGCTGGAAGAGCACCATCGTGAGCAGCTCAATCCGGAAACCACCCGCGAACTCACCAGCCTGGTGAGCAATCTCAACCGGTTGTTAAAAAGCGAACGCGAACGGTACGACAAATACCGCACCACCCTCACCGATTTGACTCACAGCCTGAAAACACCGTTAGCGGTGCTGCAAAGTACCTTGCGATCGCTGCGCGGCGAGAAAATGACCGTCAGCGACGCTGAACCGGTGATGCTGGAGCAAATCAGCCGGATATCCCAGCAAATTGGTTACTACCTGCACCGGGCAACCATGCGCGGTTCCAGTGGTTTGCTCAGCCGGGAACTGCACCCGGTCGCTCCCCTGCTCGACAGCCTGACCTCAGCGCTGAATAAAGTTTATCAGCGCAAAGGCGTCAATATTACGCTCGATATTTCACCGGAAATCAGTTTCGTCGGTGAGAAAAACGACTTTATGGAAGTGATGGGCAACGTGCTGGATAACGCCTGCAAATACTGCCTGGAGTTTGTCGAAGTCTCTGCCCGGCAAAGCGATGATACGCTGCATATTCTGGTGGAAGACGATGGCCCTGGCATTCCGGCGGCGAAACGCGAGATGGTATTTGATCGCGGGCAGCGCGCCGATACGTTACGCCCCGGCCAGGGCGTTGGGCTTGCTGTGGCGCGAGAAATTGTGGATCAGTACGAAGGGCAAATCCTGACCGATGAAAGCCTGCTCGGTGGTGCAAAAATGGAGGTAATTTTTGGCCGTCAGCAGACGATAGTCGGCAACGATTAATCTTTCACCGTCACAACGCGGGCAAAAAGAACAAAAAGGAGCCATATGGCTCCTTTTTACTTTTATGTCACATCGTTACGCAGACAAAATGACATATCAGCATTACTATGATCCTTTATTCAGCCACTGATTATTTGCCGGAAACGCATATGGAATATCACGTAGAGATAAACTGGCCAGACTTTATTCAACGCTACTGGCAAAAACGCCCGGTGGTGCTGAAGCGTGGCATTAAAAATTTCGTCGACCCGATAAGCCCCGATGAGCTGGCAGGGTTGGCAATGGAAAATGAAGTAGACAGTCGGCTGGTCAGCCATCTTGATGGCAAATGGCAGGTCGGGCATGGCCCTTTCGAGAGTTACGATCACCTGGGCGAGAATAACTGGTCGCTGCTGGTGCAGGCGGTGAACCACTGGCATCAGCCGGCCGCAGCACTGATGCGCCCGTTCCGCGTGCTGCCTGACTGGCGCACAGACGATCTAATGATCTCATTCTCAGTGCCCGGCGGCGGCGTTGGCCCGCATCTCGATCAGTATGATGTGTTTATCATTCAGGGAACCGGCCGTCGCCGCTGGCGCGTCGGCGATAAAACGCCGCTCAAGCAGCACTGTCCGCACCCGGATCTGCTTCAGGTCGATCCGTTCGAAGCCATTATTGATGAAGAGATGGAGCCGGGCGATATCCTCTATATTCCGCCTGGATTCCCGCACGAAGGCTATTCGCTGGAAAATTCATTGAACTACTCGGTGGGCTTCCGTGCGCCAAGCGGTCGCGAGCTAATCAGCGGCTTCGCCGATTATGTCCTGCAACGCGAACTGGGCAGCCAGCGTTACAGCGATCCGGACGTGCAGTTGCGCGATCATCCGGCAGATATTTTGCCGCACGAACTGGATAGACTGCGCGCAATGATGCTGGAGCTGATTAATCAACCGGAGCAGTTCAGGGAGTGGATGGGGGAATTTATCTCCCAGTCACGTCACGAGCTGGATGTCGCGCCGCCAGAGCCGCCTTACCAACCGGATGAGATTTACGATGCGCTGCAACAAGGCGACAAACTGGTGCGCCTTGGCGGCTTGCGCGTATTGCGCATCGGTGAAGATGTGTTCGCCAACGGCGAGCGGATCAACTCGCCGCACCGCCCGGCGCTGGAGGCACTCGCCAACCATATCGTGCTGACGGGAGAGCTGCTCGGCGATGCGCTGGAAGATCCCTCGTTCCTCGCCATGCTGGCGGCGCTGGTTAACAGCGGTTACTGGTTCTTTGAAGATTAATGCCTGAGGTTGCCCGGAGGCGCTTGCCACCGGGCAATATGAGAAGATTTATTCAGCTTTGGCGGTCAGTTCGGCGATACGTACAATCACCTGCACCGCTTTTTCCATGCCTTCCAGCGTCACAAACTCATGTTTGCCGTGGTAGTTATAGCCGCCGGTAAACAGGTTGGGACACGGTAACCCCATAAACGAAAGCTGCGCCCCGTCGGTACCGCCGCGAATCGGTTTCAGATCAGGCTCAATGTCGCAGTCGCGCATGGCCTGTTGCGCCACTTCCAGAATGTGCGGAAACTCGACCACTTTCTCATGCATATTGTAATAGCTGTCTTCAATCACCAGTTCGATATAGCAGTCCGGGTGCAGACCCTTGCCGACTTTTTTGGCGATCTCCATCATTTTACGTTTACGCGCTTCGAAGTTTTTGCGGTCAAAATCGCGAATGATGTAGTGCATGTCGGCGCGATCAACCGTGCCTTTTATGCTGGTGAGATGGTAAAACCCTTCGTAGCCCTCGGTCTGTTCCGGGCTCTCCTCTTCCGGCACCAGCGCGTGAATTTTGCTGGCGAGCGTCAAGGCGTTAACCATTACCCCTTTCGCCGTACCGGGATGCACGTTATTGCCAACAATCTTTATATTCACCGAGGCAGCGTTGAAGTTCTCAAACTCCAGCTCACCTACGCCGCCGCCATCAACGGTATACGCCCATTTCGCGCCAAATTTCTCTACGTCGAAATATTTTGCCCCTTTGCCCACTTCTTCATCCGGCGTAAAAGCGACGCAAATATCACCGTGCGGAATATTTTTCTTTTTCAGCACCGCCAGCGCGGTCATGATTTCAGCGACGCCGGCTTTATCGTCCGCGCCAAGCAGCGTTTTGCCGTCGGTGGTGATCAGCGTCTGGCCCAGCATCTGGTGCAGCACCGGGAACATCACCGGCGAGAGGATCTCATCGCCAACCCCTAGCGCAATGTCGCCGCCGCGATAGTTTTCAACGATTTGCGGGTTAACATTCTTGCCGCTGTAATCCGGCGAGGTGTCGACATGAGAAATAAAACCGATGGCCGGAACTGGCATTTGCACATTCGACGGCAGTTTCGCCATCACCGTGCCTTTATCGCTTAATGTCACATTCTCCAGCCCCATCTCTTCCAGCTGGTTCTGAAGTAAACGCAGGAGCTTCCATTGGCCGTCTGTGCTCGGCACCTGGCGGACGCCGGGCTTTGATTGAGTATCCAGAGAAACGTACTGCAAAAAACGCTCTAATAATTTGTCCATGAAGCCCCCCTACAAAATGTCACAACATTATCAGTAAGCGCGAAAAGACAAATATTGCGTCAGGTCACTTTTACCCCGTAAACGGCAATATTTTCAAAATCGCGCGCAACGTAGTCAGTATTGTTGAGAACATGCGGTGCTGCGCGGTGAAAAGCGAACAACAATTGGCGATTTCATGGGTTTGCCGTAGAATGCCAGCCCTTAAATCGTGCACAACCCTGAAGGTGGTTCATCACAAACCCCGCATCGGATATCACTTTTGATGCGCAAACACGGGACAGAGTAAATAATTGAACACACAATCGCGTTCGCGTTCACCGCTGGTGCAACTGGCCGGTATTCGCAAAAGCTTTGATGGCAAAAATGTCATTTCTGATTTCAATCTCACCATCAATAACGGCGAATTTCTGACGCTGCTTGGCCCTTCTGGCTGCGGTAAGACCACGGTTCTGCGCCTGATCGCCGGGCTGGAAAGCGTTGATGCCGGCCATATCCATCTTGATGCCCAGGATATTACCCACGTTCCGGCAGAACACCGCCATGTGAATACCGTTTTTCAAAGTTACGCCCTCTTTCCGCATATGACCGTGTTCGAAAACGTGGCATTTGGCCTGCGGATGCAAAAAACCCCGGCGCAAGAAATTACGCCGCGCGTCACCGAAGCACTGCGCATGGTGCAGCTTGATGAGTTCGCCCAGCGTAAACCGCACCAGCTTTCCGGCGGTCAGCAACAGCGTGTCGCCATTGCCCGCGCGGTAGTGAATAAACCGCGTTTACTGCTGCTGGATGAGTCCCTCTCCGCGCTCGATTATAAGCTGCGCAAGCAGATGCAGAACGAACTGAAAGCGTTGCAGCGTAAGCTCGGTATCACTTTTGTCTTTGTGACCCACGATCAGGAAGAAGCGCTGACCATGTCAGATCGCATCGTGGTGATGCGCGACGGGCGCATCGAGCAGGACGGCACGCCGCGCGAAATTTATGAAGAGCCGAAAAACCTGTTTGTCGCCAGTTTTATTGGCGAAATCAATATTTTCAGCGCCACGGTGATTGAGCGTCTGGACGACAGCCGTGTGCGGGCAAATGTCGAAGGCCGCGAGTGTAATATCTATGTCAACTTCGCGGTGGAAAAAGGTCAGCGGTTGAACGTGCTGCTGCGCCCGGAAGATCTGCGCGTCGAAGAGATCCATGATATTGCCGAAGCCGAAGGGCTGATTGGCTATGTGCGCGAGCGTAACTACAAAGGGATGACGCTGGAATCCATGGTCGAGCTGGAAAACGGCAAAATGGTAATGGTCAGCGAGTTCTTTAATGAAGACGATCCGGATTTTGACCATTCGCTGGACCAGAAAATGGCCATCAACTGGGTAGAGAGCTGGGAGGTCGTACTGGCTGATGAAGAGTACAAGTAAATTCCAGAAGGGCGTGATCGCGACCATCGTTGGTTGGCTTGTACTGTTTGTTTTTCTGCCCAACCTGATGATCATCGCCACCAGCTTTTTGACCCGCGACGACGCTAACTTCGTCAAGCTGGTCTTTACGCTGGATAACTACGCCAGGCTACTCGATCCGCTCTATTTCGACGTGCTGTTGCACTCGCTCAACATGGCATTTATCGCCACGCTGGCGTGTCTGGCGCTGGGCTATCCGTTTGCCTGGTTTCTGGCGAAACTGCCGGCCAGGGTGCGCCCGTTACTGCTGTTTTTGCTGATTGTCCCCTTCTGGACCAACTCGCTGATCCGCATCTATGGGCTGAAAATTTTCCTCAGCACCAAAGGGTATCTTAACGAGTTCCTGCTGTGGCTGGGCATTATTGATACGCCGCTGCGCATTATGTTTACCCCCGGCGCGGTGATTATCGGGCTGGTTTACATTCTGCTGCCGTTTATGGTGATGCCGCTCTACTCCAGCATCGAAAAGCTTGATAAACCGCTGCTGGAAGCGGCAAAAGATCTCGGTGCCAGCAAGCTGCAAACCTTTATCCGCATCATTATTCCGCTGACGATGCCCGGGATCGTCGCCGGTTGTTTGCTGGTGATGCTGCCTGCGATGGGGCTGTTTTACGTCTCGGATTTGATGGGCGGCGCAAAAAACCTGCTGGTCGGTAACGTGATTAAGAGCCAGTTCCTGAACATTCGCGACTGGCCGTTTGGGTCGGCAACCAGCATCACGCTGACCATCGTGATGGGGCTGATGCTGCTGGTTTACTGGCGCGTCGCGCGATTGCTGAATAAAAAGGTGGAGCTCGAATGATGGGTCGACTGCTGCGCGGCGGTTTTATGACCGCCATTTACGCTTACCTTTATATCCCGATCATTATTTTGATCGTCAACTCCTTTAACAGCTCGCGTTTTGGCATCAACTGGCAGGGCTTTTCCACCCAGTGGTACAGCCTGTTGATAAATAACGACAGCCTGCTGCAGGCGGCGCAGCACTCCCTGACGATGGCGGTGCTGTCGGCAACGTTCGCAACACTGATTGGCTCACTGACCGCCGTGGCGCTTTACCGCTACCGTTTTCGCGGCAAACCCTTTGTCAGTGGCATGCTGTTTGTGGTGATGATGTCGCCGGATATCGTGATGGCAATTTCACTGCTGGTGCTGTTTATGCTGCTCGGCGTGCAACTGGGTTTCTGGTCGCTGCTGTTTTCGCATATCACCTTCTGCCTGCCGTTTGTGGTGGTCACGGTGTTTTCACGGCTGAAAGGGTTTGATGTACGGATGCTGGAAGCGGCCAAAGATCTGGGTGCCAGCGAGATGACTATTTTGCGCAAAATCATCCTGCCGCTGGCGATGCCCGCTGTCGCCGCTGGCTGGCTGCTAAGCTTTACTCTGTCGATGGATGACGTCGTGGTTTCCTCTTTCGTCACCGGGCCAGGGTATGAAATTCTGCCATTAAAGATTTACTCGATGGTCAAAGTCGGCGTCTCACCGGAAGTGAACGCGCTGGCGACGATCCTGCTCGTGCTATCGCTGGTGCTGGTCATTGCCAGCCAGTTGATTGCGCGTGATACGACGAAAACAAAAAGCCTGCCTCGCCAGGCGTAATGGATGCAGCCAGTTCGGGCGAACAGCGCACAGACGCCGCAGAACGTTAGGCGTTCGGGCACTGTCCCGACCCGGAATGGCAAATAAAATAGCCTGCAAGACAGGCGCAAACTCAGGGGACGTTTGAATGAAAAAATGGTCACGCCACCTGCTCGCGGCGGGCGCACTTGCCCTCGGCATGAGCGCCGCACACGCCGACGACAACAAAACACTCTACTTCTATAACTGGACCGAGTATGTGCCGCCGGGCCTGCTGGAACAGTTCACCAAAGAGACCGGCATCAAGGTTATCTATTCAACCTATGAGTCGAATGAAACCATGTACGCCAAGCTCAAAACGTACAAAGAAGGTGCGTACGATCTGGTCGTTCCGTCGACCTACTTTGTCGACAAAATGCGCAAAGAGGGCATGATTCAGAAGATCGATAAAACGAAGCTGACTAACTTCCATAATCTCGATCCGCAAATGCTGAACAAGCCATTTGATCCCAACAATGATTACTCCATTCCGTACATTTGGGGCGCGACGGCGATTGGCGTCAACAGCGACGCCATCGATGCGAAAACCATCACCAGTTGGGCAGATCTGTGGAAACCGGAATACAAAAGCAGCCTGCTGTTAACCGATGATGCGCGCGAAGTGTTCCAGATGGCACTGCGCAAACTCGGTTATTCCGGCAACACCACCGATGTGAAAGAGATTGAAGCGGCTTATAAAGAGCTACAAAAACTGATGCCGAACGTGGCGGCGTTTAACTCCGATAATCCGGCGAACCCGTATATGGAAGGCGAAGTGAACCTTGGTATGGTGTGGAACGGTTCCGCCTGGGTTGCGCGCCAGGCGGGAACGCCGCTGGATGTGGTGTGGCCAAAAGAAGGCGGTATTTTCTGGATGGACAGCTTAGCGATCCCCGCTAATGCGAAAAACGTCGACGGTGCGCTGAAGCTGATTAACTTCCTGTTGCGCCCGGAAATCGCGAAACAGGTCGCGGAAACAATCGGTTACCCGACGCCAAACCTGGCGGCGCGTAAGCTGCTCAAACCTGAAGTGGCAAATGATAAATCCCTCTATCCGGATGCCGGGACCATCGAGAAAGGTGAATGGCAAAACGATGTTGGCAGCGCCAGCGCCATTTATGAAGAGTATTACCAGAAGTTAAAAGCGGGTCGTTAACGCTATCGTCGACCGGGTGGCTCACCCGGTCGACACTGTCAGAAGCAACCCCGGGCAGGCATTTTCCGCCTGCAACGTCCAGCCGTGCGCCAGCGCAATTTCATGGCAAATCGCCAGCCCCAGTCCCGCCCCGCTATCGCGTCGATGCGCGCCGCGCCAGAAGCGCGAAAACAACAGTGGCAAGTCGTCTTCCGCCACGCCCGGCCCCACATCGCGCACCGTAAACCCCTTTTCGCTGACGGCGATATGCACTGCCGTACCGGGCGGCGCATGCTGGATAGCGTTCTCGATCAAGTTTTTAAGCAGGGTAAATAACGCCCCGCGATCGGCGCGCCAGCGCAGCGCATCGCCAGCCGTTGATAAGATCAACGAAACCTGCGCGTCTAACGCGATACGCTGAAGAAACTGCACGCTATCGCGGGCAATCGCCTTCACATCAACCAGAGCAAACTGGTAGCTAAGCGGTTCGCTGGCCTCTGCCAGCAGTAATAATTGCTGAACCTGACGCGCCAGATGTTCAACCTGCAACAACAGCGGCTCGCGTGCGTCGCGCTGTTGATCCATCAGTTCAACTTCCGCGCGTATCAGCGTCAGCGGCGTTTTTAACTCATGCGCCGCTTTCGCCAGAAAATCCTGCTGATTGCGATACCCCTTCTCCAGTCGCGCCAGCACCTGGTTGAAGCTGTCAATCAGCGGCAAGATCTCTGTCGGCACACCGCGCGTTTGCAGACGCGCATCCAGCGAGCGCGGCGAGATAAGCGCCGCCTCCGTCGACACATTGCGCAGCGGCTTCAGGGAATATTTCAGCGTCACCCACGCACAAAGCCCGAACACCACCAGCAGCACCAGGCTGAACAACTCAATACCGAAGCGGATAAACGGTAAGGCAAAACCGCGATGCAGAAAGTCGATAATGCGCGAGCTGGCGGCCATCTGGATCCACCAGGTTTTGCCTGCAAGTACATACGGTTCGCTCGCGCCATCGTAAATCATGCCGTTAAGCGTAAATTTAAAATCTCGGGCTATTTGCGGTGTCAGCGTCGGCCAGTGCTGCGCGCCGGGCGACATCAGCACGACTCGTCCTTCTGCATCCAGCACGCGATAAGCCACATCATCGGTAATGCTCTGGTAAATCCACAGTGGAAACTGGTCGCCGTTGTTGAACCCAATCGGCAGGCCGCGTGAGTCAAACTGCAACTCCTTCGCCAGCCTGTGGGTGTAATCAGAAAGATCCATCCCCGGCAAGCGCTCTTTCACCACCCGACCCGACAGCACCAGTAATGCAATACTCAGCAGCGCCCCGGCGATAAACGCCAGCAGGATCTTCAGCGCAAGGCTATTCAACCAACGTTTTTTCCCGGATGGCATAGCCCAGTCCCCTGAGGTTAACAATCTGCAGGCGCGAACCAATCGCCGCTAACTTGCGCCTTAACCGGTGCAGCGCGACGTCGAGCGCGTTTGGCGTCACCGCATCGCTTAAGCCCCATCCGGCGGCTTCCATCCGGCTGCGGCGCACTACACCGCCCTGCTTGCCCACCAGCGCTAACATGATTTGCAGCTCCGCAGGCGCCAGCGCAATGTGCTGTTCGCCACACTGCATAATGCTGGCTTCCGGCGAGAGAGTGACATCTCCCCACGCCGGTTGCAGGGGCTGGCTTTGCGCCGGACGGCGCAATAAAGCGCGTACGCGCGCCACCAGTTCCTCCATGGCAAACGGCTTGGCGAGATAGTCATCCGCGCCCGCCTCCAGCCCTTCGACGCGATCGTGCAGCGCATCGCGGGCAGTGAGGATCAAACAGGGGAGCGCGACCTGCGCCTGACGCAGACGATGCAACAGCTGGAGACCGTCGCCATCGGGCAGGCCGCGATCGAGCACCAGCGCCTGGTAGGAGACCTGTGCTATCGCCGTCCACGCCGCATCGCCGCGCCCGACGATATCTGCCGCGATCCCCGCCGCCGCCAGCCCTTTGGCAATCAGGCGCGCCAGATGGTCGTGATCTTCAATCAGTAATATTCGGCTCATCAGAAATAGTACATATAACTCATAAAGATGCGGTTCTCGTTAGTCCTGTCCACCAGCGGGCTGTCCTTAATTTCTGACGCCAGCAGCGTCATTTCCACATCAACCATCAACGCGTGATGCGCATTGAACGCGTACAGGCCGCGTACGCCCATTTCGGTGTTAAGCGTGGTATCCGCGCGGTATGCTGGCCGCCACGGACGTGCTTCGCTGCGGCGCACGCCGTAGTAGTAATCGACATAGTTGCTGTTATAACGGCTGGCGACCAGGCGCGGCGTCAATGTCAATTGCTCACTCAGATGCCAGCTTTTTTCTGCGCCCAGACGTAAACGTTGCCCGCTGCTGTTGCCGGAAAGATCGTGCGTCCAGTCGGCAAACAGATCCACCACCGGGTTTTGCCACTCAATGCCCGCCCCGCCCCAGAATCCGCCTTTGCGTTTCGCCATCCCTTTCAGGATATCGGCATCATCGGACGAATAGCCTGCGCCGTCGTAACGGGCTATTAGACCGAAATTGAGCTGTTGGGTTTCACTCAGATGCAGCGCGGGCAATTTAACTTCAGCCGTCGTGCCTGAGAAGTGGAAATAACGGTTTTCATAATGCAGAACCGGGATTGGGGTGTACTGCCGGTTACTATCCTGGTAAGGCTTTTGCGTGCTAATGACGCCGACGCCAACTCCCCAAACCGGCTGTTCTTCGGCCTGAGCGACAAAGACAACAGAGACGAGACTTGCTGCGACAATACAACGAGGCACAACACCCATAATGATGCTCCTGTTAGCGGTGGAAACGCTATCATCAGGGGTGTTGTCTTACGGGGAACTTACCGGGGATGTTCACGGGTGCCACAAGCTGGCGTGTAGCGATCGGGTCAATAAGCGGTCAGCAAAAAGCGCGGTAAACCGCCATCCTCGTAGCTAAAAAGGATGGCGGCGATGATTAAAGCTTTTTCAGCAGCTTTTCGACATATTCCGGTACGACCTGGCTTGCCAGCCCGTAATGTTTCTCTTCAAACTCGCTGCCGACCTGGCTCGGTTCGAGGTTCAGCTCTACGGTATGCGCGCCCTGCAGTTTCGCTTCATGCACAAACCCGGCAGCTGGATAGACATGCCCGGAGGTGCCAATGGCGATAAACACATCCGCCATTGCCAGCGCGCTGTAAATCTCGTCCATCCCCAGCGGCATTTCGCCAAACCATACTACATGCGGGCGCAGCGGCGCCGGAAACTGGCAGCAGTGGCATTTGTCATCATGAGTGACATCGCCCGTCCACGCCAGCACCTGCCCACTTTGCGAACAGCGCACTTTTAACAGCTCGCCATGCATATGGATAATGTTTTTATTGCCCGCGCGTTCGTGCAGGTTGTCGATGTTTTGCGTGATCAGTAAAAAGCGATCGCCCAGCGCCTGCTCCAGCTTCGCCAGCGCCAGATGCGCGGCATTCGGCACAATCTCCGGCAGTTGCAGTTGCCTGCGCCGATCGTTATAGAAGGTTTGCACCAGTTGCGGGTTGCGGGCGAAACCTTCCGGTGTCGCCACATCTTCAACATGATGCTCTTCCCACAGCCCGTCTGCCGCGCGGAAGGTTCGAATACCGGATTCAGCGGAAATACCCGCTCCCGTCAGAACGACGACTCTTGGTTTTTCCATTACGCCTGTCACCATTGTGTCTCTGAAAAAAATTCGCTGACGTAAGCGCTCGCGCAAACGGCGCTTGTTACGGCGAAAACGGCTGAGACGATGTGAACGTCGCGATTGCATAGCATCCTCTCAGATTAGTCAGTGAGGTGAAGAAAGGCCGCGCCGCGCATCCCGCCCGCATCGCCGTGGCGCGCGCGTTCGATACGCGGTACATCGCCTGCCGGTAACAGATGCGGCGCAATACGCGCTGGCAGTAGCCGG
Organism: Kosakonia pseudosacchari; assembly: GCF_015167415.1. NCBI lineage: Bacteria > Pseudomonadati > Pseudomonadota > Gammaproteobacteria > Enterobacterales > Enterobacteriaceae > Kosakonia > Kosakonia pseudosacchari. Next base: position 1,947,168 of record NZ_CP063425.1, on the reverse strand, counting down.
GTCAGCGCGCTGAAATTCGATAAACCGCCGCCAATCACCAGCAGATCCGGGTCAACGATGGTCAGGATATTGCCCAGACACACCGCCAGCAAATCCACGTAGCGTTCCACATGTGCCAGTGCCTTCGCCTCTCCCTGTTCCCAGCGCGTAATGATTTCCGGCGCTGACAAGGATTGATGATAGAAGTGTCGGTACAGCCACGCAAAACCGCGACCTGAGAGATAGTTTTCAATACAGCCGATTTTTCCGCAGCCGCAGCGGGTCAGCGGAAAATCAAAACCCATCAGTCCCAGCGCATCCACCGGCAAGCGGATATGCCCAAATTCGCCAGTGATAAAGCGACGACCGGTAACAGATTTCCCGTTCACCACCAGCCCACCACCAACGCCGGTGCCGAGGATTAACCCCATCACCAGCGGATACTGACGGAATTCGTCATCCCAGGCTTCTGAAAGCGTAAAGCAGTTGGCGTCGTTGTCGATACGCACATTGCGCTCAAGCAACGCAGTGAGGTCAGCGCGCAGCGGTTGACCGCTGGCGGCGGGAAGATTAGCGGCATAGAGCGTGCCGTCGGCGGTTTCCGGCATGCCGGGAATACCGACGCCGACGCTGCCTTTGACACCGAAGTGCGCATCCGCTTCGGCAACCAGATCGGCAATGACGCGCAGAAACGCCTGATAGCTGTCGTGCGGGGTGGCGACGCGCTTTTCCCACTGTAAGCGTCGGTTGGCGTCAAAGACGCCCAACGCGATTTTACTGCCGCCGATATCAAATCCGTAATTCATTGCCACTCCTTCGTTGTGGCCCGTTCCACGCGAAATTACTGCCCGCTCAGCACTCTGGCGGGATCAATATTGCTCGCCCGGCGCGCCGGATACCAGCTTGCCAGCAGGCTTAGCGCCAGCGCCGTCACCAGCACATAGACGACATCCAGCGGGTGCAGCTCCGATGGCAGGAAATCGATAAAGTAGATATCTCCCGACAGGAACTGATGGCCGAGAAGCGTCTCAATCACGTTAATAATTGGCGTTAATTGCAGCGACACGACCACGCCGATCACCACACCGCTGATGCTACCAAGCAGGCCCGCCAGCAGGCCGTACCAGACGAAAATGGCGCGGATAAACCCATCTTTCGCCCCGAGCGTACGCAGCACGGCAATATCGCCGCTCTTGTCTTTTACCGCCATGACCAGCGTCGAGACAATGTTAAAACAAGCCACACCAATCACTAACACCATCGCCAGATACATTATGGCGCGGATCATCTGAATGTCGCGATACATGTAGCCGTACTTGCCGATCCAGCTTTTGATATAGACGTAGCTGTTGGTCACTTCACCCGCGTCGCGCACCAGTTTGTTGGCGTTAAACACATCATTCACTTTGATGTCGATGCCGGTAACACTGCCGCCCATATCCAGATACTGCTGCGCGTCCTGCATGGGGATCATCGCATAGCTGTGATCAAGCTGACCGCTCAGTTGCAGAATGCCCGTTACGTGCAGGCGCACGCGTTTGGGTTGCAGCAGTTTATGCGCGTCGTCAGAGTTAGGGATCATGATGGAGACCCAGTCGCCCTGCTTCACTTTCAGCGCATCGGCCACGCCTTTACCCAGAATGATTTGCTGCTCACCGGCACGGAAATTTTGCCAGGCACCGCCCTGTACAAATTTCGGCAAGGCGCTGAGCTGCGTTTCCTGCGCCGGGTCAACGCCTTTCACCTGAATCGCGCGCAGGTTCGCACCGCTTTCCACCAGCCCGGTAAAATTAATATAGGGCGCAGCGGCGGCAATGCCCGGCACTTTTTTCACTTTTTCCAGCGCCGTGTCCCAGTTAGTCCACGGCTGATTCACCGGCTCAATTTCACCGTGCGGCACCACCGCCAGAATGCGGTTGTTCAGTTCACGTTCGAAACCGTTCATCGCGCTTAAACCGACAATCAGCACCGCCACGCCCAGCGCGATACCAACGGTGGAGATCACCGAAATCAGTGACACCATCCCGCCACGACGGCGACCACGGCTAAAACGCAGCGCAATCAGTAAAGAGAGAGGGGAAGCCATTACTCGGCCCCCATCAGGGTGACGTCAGTATTCAGGCGGCCATCGCGCATTTCCAGTTGGCGATTCATCCTTTTCGCCAGTTGTAAATCATGCGTCACCACGAGGAAAGCCGTGCCCTGCATTTTGTTCAACTCGCCCAGCAGTTCGAAAATGCTGTCGGCGTTACGCGCATCGAGGTTCCCGGTCGGTTCATCTGCCAGCACCAGGCGCGGATTGTTGACCAGCGCGCGGGCAATCGCCACACGCTGGCGTTCACCGCCGGAAAGCTCGGAGGGACGGTGGCTGGCACGATGTTCAAGCCCAACCGCGCGCAGCATTTCCCGGGCACGTTCATTAATTTCCGCCGGTTTCTTTTTGCCAATCAACAGCGGCATTGCCACGTTTTCCAGCGCGGTGAAGTCCGGCAACAAATGGTGGAACTGGTAGATAAAACCTAATTCCCGGTTACGCAACTCCGCTTTGGCGGTCGAGGAGAGTTTGCTCATCGGCTGGTCACGGAAAATCACATCGCCGGAAGTAGGCGTATCCAACCCGCCCAACAGGTGTAACAGCGTACTTTTACCGGAGCCGGAGCTGCCGACAATCGCCATTAACTCCCCTTCCGCCATGCTAAAGCTGACATCGTGCAGAACGTCGGTTTGCACACTGCCTTCCTGATAGCGTTTGCACAGGTTGTCGCATTGCAACAGGATCTTATTCATAACGTAAAGCCTCGGCGGGTTGAGTGGCGGCAGCGCGCCAGGAAGGATAAAGCGTAGAGAGCAGCGCGATGGCCATTGCCACCAGCGCAATACCAATCACCTGTAGCGGCTCAATCGCCACCGGCAGGGCTGCGCCATCAAGAAACGCGCCGATAATCGGCATTAAATTATTCAACTGGCTGGCAAGCAGCGCCCCCAGCCCGGCACCCAGCAGCGCGCCAATGATCCCGGCGCTCGCCCCTTGCACCATAAACACCAGCATGATCTGCCGTGGTGTTAAGCCCTGGGTTTGTAAAATCGCAACCTCGCCCTGCTTTTCCATCACCATCAAACCCAGCGAGGTAATAATATTGAAGGCCGCCACGGCGATGATCAGGCTCAGCAGCAGCCCCATCATATTTTTTTCCATCCGCACCGCCTGGAACAGCTCGCCTTTACGATCGCGCCAGTCCTGCCATTTGGTGCCTTCCGGCAATTTCTGCTGGCTGAGCACATCGACTTTCAGCGGCTCGTTCAACCATAAACGCCAGCCGGTGATATTCCCCGCCGGGTAGCGCATCAGGCGTGAAGCGTCATCAATATTGACCAGCATCTGGTATTCGTCGACTTCGCTGTTCGCCGCAAATGTACCAATCACGGTAAACAAACGCTGGCTCGGCAAGCGGCCCATCGGCGTAAACTGGCTGGCGGACGGCACCATCACGCGAATTTGATCGCCACGGTTTACGCCCAACTGACCGGCCAGTTGCTCGCCGAGGATAATGTTGTATTTGCCCGCTTGCAGGTCGCTTTGTTTGACATTCACCAGATATGGCGTCAGCGGATCGTTTTGTGCCGGATCGATGCCCATCATGACACCCACCGCAACGCTGCGCGCGCTCTGCAGCACCACATCACCGGTGGTGAGCGGCGCGATACGCGTCACTCCCTGCAATTTGACCTCGCTTGCCGGGAGCTGCGCGGGATTCAGTGAGCCGTTTTGCGTGGTGAGAGTGGCCTGCGGCATCAGCCCCAGGATGTTGTTTTGTAGCTCGCGCTCAAAGCCATTCATCACCGATAACACCGTTACCAGCGCCATAACACCGAGGGTGATGCCAATGGTTGACAGCCAGGAGACAAAGCGGCCGAAGCGGTCCGCTGCGCGCCCGCGCATATAGCGCAGGCCTATGAAAAGAGTGACAGGCTGGTACATGAAATCCGTCTGGTTGCTGATAGCAGAGAGAGGAGTATATAAGCGAAAGCACAGAGCGTAAATGAGTGAAACGGTAAGTATTCGTCAGACAGATAAGGAAAAATTCCGTGAAATCAAACCAATAAATAACCGTCAGCCCGTTTGCATTACCGTTTGTTTGTACGGCTGTTAACCGCGCAGTTCCTCTCGCCTTAATCCGAAAATGAACAAATACAGACACTTCCCCAATACATCCCTCTCCTGCCTGACCAGGATCAACGGCCAGAATTATGGCAAAACAGGCAACAACGTTAATGAAACAGAAAGCATTATGGATTAATCAAATCAAAGGGTTATGTATTTGTCTGGTCGTGGTTTATCACTCAGTCATCACGTTTTACCCGCACCTTTCGACTTTCCAGCATCCGTGGTCGCAAACGCTCTCTAAGTGCTGGATTTATTTCAACCTTTATCTCGCGCCGTTTCGTATGCCGGTGTTCTTTTTCATTTCCGGCTATCTCATTCGCCGTTATATAGACGATGTGCCGTGGAAAGAAACGCTCGATAAGCGTATCTGGAGCATCGTCTATGTGCTGGCGCTGTGGGGCCTGCTGCAATGGGCAGGCTTAAGCCAGATTAATGACTGGCTCGCGCCGCAGCGCGATCTGAGTAATGCCGCTAATGCGGCTTATGCGGAGAACTGGCGCGAATTCGCGCAGGGTATGCTCACCGCCAGCACCAGCTTGTGGTATCTCTATGCGCTGGTGGTCTACTTCACGCTTTGTAAGCTGTTCAGTCACTGGAAAGTGCCACTATTAGCGCTGATGATTCTGGCAAGCCTGGCGATTAATTACCTGCCACTGCCGTGGTGGGGGATGAACAGCGTGGTGCGCAATATGATTTTTTATTCGCTCGGCGCCTGGTATGGGGCAAGCGTGATGGAGTGGGTCAAAACCGTGTCGCTCCGCCGTTACGGGTTACTGTTTGCGCTGGCGGCGGTAGTGGCTTTCGGGCTGTGGATGTTCAATATGCCCCTGCCGCTGTGCCTGCTTTCTATCGTGGGCATTATGCGTTTGTTCCAGGCGCTGGAGCAGCGTTTTCCACCCAACGAAAAGAGCCTGCTGAACGTGGTCGGCTCTAATACGCTGGCGATTTATACCACCCACCGCATTCTGATTGAAGCCATCAGCCTGGCGCTGCTCAAGCCGATGAACGCGGGCGCGTGGCCGCAAACGGTCGAGCTGGCGCTACTGTTGGTCTATCCGTTTGCCACGTTACTGATTTGTACGCTGGTTGGGCTGATGGTGCGAAAATTGTCGTCGGCGCTGTTCGCCGATCTCTTTTTCACGCCGCCAACGAAACATCTCACGGCGGTGCAAGCGCGTTAATCCTGCGCGTCGTATTGGCTAACGCCGCCTAATCACAGATAATAATGGTATTGCGTATCAGGGATATGCCCCCATAACGGGGGGTATATCCATAATGAGATCTTGATATCCCCATGCCTGAACAATACCGTTATTCCCTGCCTGTCAAAGCAGGCGACCAGCGCCAGTTTGGCGAACTCACAGGTGCTGCCTGCGCCACCGAAGTTGCGGAAATCATTGAACGCCATCCGGGTCCCGTCGTGCTGATTGCGCCGGATATGCAAAACGCGCTGCGCTTGCAGGATGAGATTGGGCAATTTACCGATAACCTGGTGATGAACCTCGCCGACTGGGAAACGCTGCCGTATGACAGCTTCTCGCCACACCAGGAAATTATCTCTTCCCGCCTGTCGACGTTATATCAACTCCCCTCCATGCAGCGCGGTGTGTTGATTGTTCCGGTAAATACGCTGATGCAGCGCGTTTGCCCGCATAGCTACCTGCATGGCCATGCGCTGGTGATGAAAAAAGGCCAACGCTTGTCGCGCGACGAGCTGCGCAGCCAACTGGACAGCGCGGGTTATCGCCATGTTGATCAAGTTATGGAGCATGGGGAATACGCCACACGCGGCGCGCTGCTCGATCTTTTCCCGATGGGCAGTGAGCAGCCTTTCCGCCTCGACTTTTTCGACGACGAAATTGACAGTTTGCGTCTGTTTGACGCCGATACCCAGCGTACGCTGGAAGAAGTCGAGGCAATTAACTTACTGCCCGCGCACGAATTTCCGACCGATAAAAACGCCATTGAGCTGTTCCGCAGCCAGTGGCGCGATAAATTTGAGGTCAAACGCGACGCAGAGCATATCTACCAGCAAGTCAGCAAAGGTACGCTGCCTGCCGGGATTGAGTACTGGCAGCCGCTGTTTTTCAGCGAACCGCTACCGCCGCTGTTCAGCTATTTCCCGGCAAATACGTTGCTGGTCAACACCGGTAATCTGGAAAACAGCGCCGAGCGCTTCCAGCAGGAGACGCTGGCGCGTTTTGAGAACCGAGGTGTTGATCCCATGCGCCCTTTGCTGCCGCCGGAGACGCTGTGGCTTCGCGTTGATGAGCTCTACAGCGAGCTGAAGAAATGGCCGCGCATCCAGTTAAAAACCGAACAGCTGGCCGACAAAGCCGCGCATGTTAACCTGGGTTACCGGTCATTGCCGGATCTGGCGGTACAGGCGCAGCAGAAATCGCCGCTTGATAATCTGCGCAAGTTCCTCGAATCCTTCGCCGGGCCGGTGGTGTTCTCGGTTGAGAGTGAAGGTCGTCGCGAGGCGTTAATTGAGCTACTGGCGCGCATCAAAGTTGCGCCTAAGCGCATTATGCGTCTCGACGAAGCCGAAGCGCCTGGCGCATACCTGATGATTGGCGCCGCCGAACACGGCTTTATCGATACGTTACGCAGCCGGGCGTTGATTTGTGAAAGCGATCTGCTCGGTGAGCGCGTCGCGCGTCGCCGCCAGGATACACGACGCACTATCAACCCGGATACCTTGATCCGCAACCTCGCCGAACTGCATGACGGTCAGCCAGTGGTGCACCTGGAGCACGGCGTGGGCCGGTATGCCGGCATGACCACGCTGGAAGCGGGCGGCATCAAAGGCGAATACCTGGTGCTGACCTACGCGGGTGATGCCAAATTGTACGTGCCCGTCTCGTCGCTGCATTTAATCAGCCGCTACGCAGGTGGTGCGGAAGAGAACGCGCCGCTGCATAAACTGGGGAGCGATGCCTGGTCACGCGCGCGGCAAAAAGCGGCGGAAAAAGTGCGCGATGTCGCCGCAGAGCTGCTGGATATTTACGCGCAGCGCGCCGCCAAAGCGGGCTTCGCCTTTAAACATGACAAAGAGCAGTATCAACTTTTCTGCGACAGTTTCCCGTTTGAAACCACGCCGGATCAGGCGCAAGCCATTAACGCGGTACTCAGCGATATGTGCCAGCCGCTGGCAATGGACCGGCTGGTGTGCGGCGATGTCGGCTTCGGTAAAACCGAAGTGGCGATGCGCGCCGCGTTTCTTGCGGTTGAGAACAATAAGCAGGTGGCGGTGCTGGTGCCAACCACCCTGCTCGCCCAGCAGCACTTCGATAACTTCCGCGATCGCTTCGCCAACTGGCCGGTGCGCATTGAAATGCTTTCACGTTTTCGCAGCGCCAAAGAGCAGGCACAGATCCTGGAGCAGGCCGCCGAAGGGAAAATCGATATTCTGATTGGCACGCACAAGCTGCTGCAAAGCGATGTCAAAATGAAGGATCTCGGCCTGTTAATTGTCGATGAAGAGCACCGTTTCGGTGTGCGCCACAAAGAGCGTATTAAAGCGATGCGCGCCGATGTGGATATCCTGACGCTGACCGCCACGCCGATCCCCCGTACGCTGAATATGGCGATGAGCGGGATGCGCGATCTGTCGATTATCGCCACCCCACCCGCGCGCCGCCTGGCAGTGAAAACCTTTGTGCGCGAGTACGACAATCTGGTGGTGCGCGAGGCGATGCTGCGTGAAATCCTGCGCGGTGGGCAGGTCTATTATCTCTACAATGATGTGGAAAATATCCAGAAAGCCGCCGACCGGCTGGCGGAACTGGTGCCGGAAGCGCGCATCGCCATCGGTCACGGTCAGATGCGTGAACGCGAGCTGGAGCGGGTGATGAATGATTTCCACCATCAACGTTTCAACGTGCTGGTATGCACCACCATTATTGAAACCGGGATCGATATTCCGACCGCCAACACCATCATTATTGAACGCGCCGATCACTTCGGTCTTGCCCAACTACACCAGCTGCGCGGGCGTGTCGGGCGTTCGCACCACCAGGCCTACGCCTGGCTGCTGACGCCGCATCCTAAAGCCATGACCACCGATGCGCAAAAACGTCTGGAGGCCATCGCTTCGCTGGAAGATTTAGGCGCGGGCTTTGCGCTGGCAACGCATGACCTGGAGATTCGCGGTGCGGGAGAACTGCTGGGCGAAGACCAGAGTGGGCAGATGGAAACCATCGGCTTCTCGCTCTATATGGAGCTGCTGGAAAACGCGGTCGATGCGCTGAAAGCGGGCCGCGAGCCGTCGCTGGAAGATCTCACCAGCCAGCAAACTGAAGTTGAATTACGTATGCCTTCGCTGTTGCCGGATGACTTTATTCCTGACGTCAACACGCGCTTGTCATTCTATAAACGCATCGCCAGCGCCAAAGATGAGAACGCGCTGGAGGAGATTAAAGTCGAGCTGATTGACCGTTTCGGCCTGTTACCGGATCCGGCGCGTAACCTGCTGGATATTGCCCGCTTGCGCCAGCAGGCGCAAAAACTGGGGATCCGCAAGCTGGAAGGTAACGAGAAAGGCGGCATGATTGAGTTCAACGCGAAAAATCATGTTAACCCGGCGTGGCTGATTGGCTTACTGCAGAAACAACCGCAGCATTTCCGCCTCGATGGCCCAACGCGGTTGAAGTTTATGCAGGATCTCAGCGAGCGCAAAGTGCGTATGGATTGGGTACGTAACTTTATGCAGCAGCTCGCCGAAAACGCGGTAGCCTGACAAAAACGTTCCAGGCCGGGTCATACGACCCGGCCCCTTTACTTTCCTCAATATTTACAAATATTTTGCAATACTCCAGGATTTCCCTACACGCTGACCTACCATAATTCCATCACACAGATTTATAGCAATAACCTTATGATTTACATGGATTATGGTAATGATAAAAATGTCGCGTTTCGTTCACTGGCTCGCGCTGCTGGCCGCGGCTGCCACTGTCGCAGTCGCCCTACCCGCACGAGCTAACACCTGGCCTTTACCCCCTCCCGGCAGTCACCTCGTTGGCGAAAACCGTTTTCATGTCGTGCAGAACGACGGCGGTTCACTGGAGGCGATTGCCAAAAAATACAATGTGGGCTTTCTTGCGCTTTTACAGGCCAATCCCGGTGTTGACCCGTATGTCCCGCGGGCGGGCAGCGTCCTGACCATTCCGCTGCAAACGCTGCTCCCCGATGTGCCGCGCAAAGGCATTGTGATCAACCTCGCCGAACTGCGCCTCTATTACTTTCCGCCGGGTAAAAATGAAGTCACAGTTTATCCGATTGGCATTGGTCAACTGGGTGGCGACACACTGACGCCAACCATGGTCACCACAGTTTCTGATAAACGCGCGAACCCGACCTGGACACCGACCGCGAATATTCGCGCGCGCTATAAAGCACAGGGCATCGATCTGCCGGCGGTGATGCCTGCCGGGCCGGATAACCCGATGGGGCACCATGCCATTCGCCTTGCCGCGTTTGGTGGCGTCTATTTGCTGCACGGTACTAACGCAGATTTCGGTATCGGCATGCGCGTTAGCTCCGGCTGCATTCGCCTGCGGGACAAGGATATCTCTAATCTCTTTGCTCAGGTTTCTCCGGGTACACCAGTGAATATCATCAATACGCCTATTAAAGCGTCAGTTGAGCCTGATGGCAGACGACTGGTTGAAGTGCATCAGCCGTTATCGAAATCAATTAACGATGATCCCAAAACCTTACCCATCGTGCTGAACGCTGCTATGCAAGCTTTCAAAGACGATGCGCGCAGCGATGCGGCGGTGATGAGCCATGTGATGGAGGTGCGTTCCGGGATGCCGGTTGATGTCACCCGCCACATTGAAAACGCACCGCAGGTGATGTAACTCCCCTGGCGGCATAAAAAAAGGCCCTGCGATAATACGCGGGGCTTTTTTATAACTGAAGCGTTATGTGTTGCACTTATTTGTAGAGAACAGCCGTGCCGTGCAGATTGTCGGAACCGGTCACAGAGGTGATGCGAAATGATTTTGCCCCCATCTGATCGGCTTTCTGTGCCAGTTGATCTTCAACCGATGCGAGGTTGGAGTTGGCACGCACACCAACGGTCGCCACTTCCTGCTGGCCTGCCGGAGCAGATTGCACTTCAACAGCAGCGAAGCTGGCGAAAGAGAAAGAACTCAGTACAGCAGCAGTAAACAGCGCGGTGATATTTTTCATGATGTCTTTCCTGGATGCAGATGAAGAATGTCGTTAAACATTAAATTAACGATCGATACACAAATCGTAGATGCGATCTCAATCACGCGTCAACATGTTTTTATAACGATCATTAAATAAAATTAAATTTATTGATAATTCATAAGGATATGATTTATCAATATGTGCTGATTTGCTGCTGGTTATCTGGCGGAATTATTTTTATAATGGTCATTCAACAAACTAACAAAGGTTAGGCGGCGATATGACCAGTGAAGTCAGCAGTTGCATCAAAAAAAGCCGTGGACGACCGAAAGTGTTCGACAGGGAAGCGGCGCTCGACAAAGCCATGACGCTATTTTGGCAACATGGTTACGAAGCCACATCATTATCCGATCTCGTCGAAGCGACCGGGGCGAAAGCGCCGACGCTGTATGCCGAGTTCACCAACAAAGAGGGGCTGTTTCGCGCTGTCCTCGATCGTTACATCACCCGTTTCGCGCGTCAGCATGAAGCGCAGTTGTTGTGCGAAGAAAAATCAGTGGAAAGTGCGCTGCGCGATTACTTCACTGCCGTGGCGAAGTGTTTTACTAGCACGGATACGCCCGCCGGGTGCTTTATGATCAACACCTCGGCGACACTGGCAGCATCGTCACAGGCAATTGCGAACACCATAAAATCGCGACATGCACAGCAGGAAGAGACGCTGCGTCAGTTCCTCACCGCTCGCCAGCTACGCGGTGAAATTCCACAAGCGGTTGACACACTCGTACTAGCGCAGTTTTTAGGATGTATCCTGCAGGGCATGTCCATCAGCGCGCGTGAAGGTGCGAGTTGCGAAAAACTTTTGCAAATCATTCACACCACTCTGCGGCTGTGGCCGGATTTGATCAAAGCCTGAAAAAAAATGAGACGGGAAACCGTCTCATCTTGTCTCTGTGATACAGATATCACATTTCAATAATAGGTAAAATCTATCAGCGTTTTCCCCCGCTTTGCTATTCTTAATTGTGATTATTGCGCGGCTAATGATTAGTCCGGATGATACAAAATAATGTGCATCATGATGATGCAGCTATGTACATACTTTCCTTTGCTCTCACCCTAAATGCTGTATTGAACGACTTCCGAGGATAAAGGGTATTTACCTGTACTTAACACATGCAGAAGGAAAATGGAGATGATTTTGCTATTACCATTCATTAAAGTGTTAATAGTAATAACATTATTATTTGGTCTGTGGGTTTTGTTAGGTGGTTCAGTACTGTTTGCATTTATCTCAATTGTGATAACAGGCCTGCTGCTGGTTCGCCAACACGACTTTATTTAACTGATTAAAAGCCTTGCAGAAATGTAAGGCTTTTTTAATGAAAAAAGGCTCCTCAGCCTGAGCGATGAGGAGCCAACATGCAGAGTACTTCTGTTTTACGCTTTGTTATTCAAAACAAGTTGACCGTTGCCATCCAGCGGAATTTGCGTACCGGGATCTTTATCCATGCGGATTTTTCCCTGCTGGTCACCAATTTTATACGTTACGTCATAGCCGAGCATTTTTTCTGACTTGTCATACACGGTGCTACAACGTTGCTGGGTCGTGGTGTAGGTATCCCTTTCTTGCATCCCGCCCTGAATCTGATTACCGGCGTAACCGCCGCCCAGCGCACCAACGACTGTGGCGACATCTTTACCGCGACCGCCACCAAACTGGTGCCCCAGCACGCCCCCCGCTACCGCGCCAAGAACAGAACCGGTAATACGGTTTTCATCTTGCACGGGACGACGATGCGTTACTGTCACGTTTCGGCACTCCTGACGTGGCGTTTTCACCGTTTCCTTGATTGGCGTCGCAGAAACCACTTGCGCGTACTGAGGACCGCGCTCAAACACGTTCAGGCTGGCAACTGCGGCAACGCCCAGTGCAGCGGCCACGCCAATACCGATACCCGCTAACATTGATTTGTTCATCAGGATTCTCTCCCTGTTTGCTATTGGTAACAATTTTGCAACTTCGCAAGCAAGGAAGCCAATCAGAAAGAGCGTAAAAAGAGGGATAGTGGGCAGGAAAAAGACGATATTCAGAGTTATCCGAGCGGTTTAACGCCACCTGCAGAGCGATATGCTGCTCCCTGGGCAGGTAAAGCCGCAGGGAGCAGAGCAGCGTTAGTGCAATTTGAGACGCGGGCGGATCACCCGGTTAATACTACCAACCAGCATCATCAGGCCAGTTTTGAAATAACCATGCAGCGCGACCTGGTGCATACGGTACAGCGAGATATACACAAAGCGTGCAATACGCCCTTCAACCATCATTGAACCGCGCATCAGGTTGCCCATCAGACTGCCAACCGTCGAGAAATTGGACAGGGAAACCAGCGAGCCATGATCTTTATAAACGTACGATTTCAGCGGCTTACCTTTGATCTGCGCCAGAATGTTATGCAAAGCAAGGCTTGCCATCTGGTGAGCGGCCTGCGCACGCGGCGGTACAAAACCACCTTCCGGTCGTGCACACGACGCGCAATCGCCAATTGCGTAAATGTCCACATCGCGGGTGGTTTGTAATGTTGGTTCGACCACCAGTTGGTTAATGCGGTTGGTTTCCAGCCCGCCAATCTCTTTCATAAAGTCCGGCGCTTTGATACCCGCCGCCCACACCATCAGATCGGCGTTGATATATTCGCCCTCTTTCGTGTGCAGACCGCCTTCATCGGCACTGGTCACCATCGTTTGGGTCAACACGCGGACACCCATTTTGGTCAACTCGTTATGCGCGGCACCGGAAATCCGTGGCGGCAGCGCAGGCAGAATACGATCGCCTGCTTCTACCAGCGTCACGTTCAGCGCTTCGTTTGTCAGGCCTTTATAACCATAACTGTGCAGCTGTTTCACCGCGTTGTGCAGCTCCGCCGAGAGTTCAACACCGGTTGCCCCACCGCCAACAATCGCAATATTCACTTTGCCATTAGCGCCAAGGTTCGCCGAATATTTCAGGAACAGATTGAGCATCTCCTGGTGGAAACGGCGCGCCTGGTGTGGGTTGTCGAGGAAGATACAGTGCTCTTTCACGCCAGGTGTGTTGAAGTCGTTCGAGGTACTGCCGAGCGCCATTATCAGCGTGTCATAGGCCAGTTTACGCTCCGGTACCAGCAAATCGCCCTTCTCATCACGCAGTTCAGCGAGCGTGATGGTTTTGCCTTCGCGATTAATATCGACGACAGAACCGAGCTGGAACTGGAAATGGTGATTACGCGCGTGCGCCAGGTAGCTCAGCGCATCGACACCCTCATCCAGAGACCCTGTCGCCACTTCGTGCAGCAACGGCTTCCACAAATGGCTGTGATTACGATCGACAAGCGTGATTTTCGCTTTTTTTCCGCGGCCAAGCTTTTTACCTAACTGCGTCGCCAGTTCCAGACCGCCAGCACCACCGCCTACAATCACAATTTTCTTCAATGGTGTAGTCAACGTGACCCCCTAAAATATTAACCAATTGTTAATTAAAAGTTATGATAATAGCCTTTAATTAACAACAGGTTACGCACTTACAACCAGATATTGACGTCGAGAATAACACGAACGGTTCAATGGTCATACCAAAATTGATATGCATCAAGTTTTAATGCGTAAAAGATGAGCAAGTGTAGTCGACAGACAAAATAGTGCCCGGCGAAACGCAGAGATAAAAATAACGCCGGCAGGTGAGATGACCTGCCGGAAGGGGGATTAACCGAGGGTTTTAAAGGCTTTAATACGCTGGAGATGCGGTGAGATGTTCTTGAATTTATGCGACTGTTCTTCGTCCCAGACAATTTCGTAGTAGGGGTGCAACTCCTCAGCTGAGCGCTGGCTGTCCAGTGCCTCATCCTGGCGCGAGAGGATCACCAGGCAGCGATCGCGATTTTTCTCACGAAAGTTGGCCACGCATTTGGTGGCAATGTCCTGATACTCTTCCGGGCGGTCAATTTTCCCTTCCATATTTTCGTAAGGAAACAGGTTAGGGTTGAGGATCACCTGACGGATATCGCACAAGAAACCGATACGTTCAGCCCAGTACCCGCCAAGGCCAACACCGCAAATCAGCGGACGCTCGTCGATATTGAGCTGCAACATTTTATCCACTTCTTTCAGCAGGTGCTGCATATCATGCTTCGGGTGGCGCGTACTGTAGCTAATCAGGCGCACATCCGGATCAATAAATTGCAGCTGCAACACTTTTTCATGGTTGCCGGGGCTGTTTGAGTCAAAACCGTGTAAATAGATAATCATGGTATCCTCACCACTTCGACATCGCGTCCGCAGGAATTAACGGGCCTCTTTGTGCTCCTGCCAGCGCGCATGCAACTGCTCCAGTTCGTTATGAGCAGCCTTCCAGCGCGCTGAGCTCATCAACTCCTGACGAGAAGATGAACCTTTATGATACAAATGCGTAACACGTTGTGCATTGATCGGCGACAGGTTATCCAATACGCTTACCGCGCCTTTACGATTATTACAGACCAGGATCATATCGCAACCGGCATCCAGCGACGCTTGCCCACGCTCAGCGTAACTTCCCATGATCGCCGCGCCTTCCATTGACAAATCATCCGAAAAAATCACGCCGTCAAAACCCAGCTCGCCGCGTAATACGGTTTTCAGCCAATATGGCGAGCCGCTGGCCGGACGCGGATCTGCATCGGCATAGATGACATGCGCGGGCATAATCGCATCGAGTTTGTTTTGCTCAATGAGGCTGCGGAATATCGTCATGTCATGCGCGCGGATCTCGCCTTGTGGTCGCGGGTCGCGTGGCGTTTCTTTATGGGAATCGGCCGTAACCGCTCCGTGACCGGGGAAGTGTTTACCGGTGGTTTTCATCCCTGCGCTGTGCATCCCGTCGATAAATCGCGTCGCCATAGCCAGCGCTTTCACCGGATCTTCGTGATAGGAACGCTCGCCAATCGCCGCGCTGATATGCCCGACATCCAGCACCGGGGCAAAACTGATGTCGATATCCATGGCGATCATTTCACTGGCCATTAGCCAACCCGCCTCCTGCGCCAGTCGCCCCCCCTCTTCCAGCCCATGCAAAGCTGCAAAAGATTGTGCGGCAGGTAAGCGAGTAAAACCGTCGCGAAAGCGCTGTACGCGCCCGCCTTCCTGATCGACCGCCACCACCAGACGATGATGCGAAGCGCTGCGGATCTGGCGCACCAACTCCCGTAATTGCTCGGGATCGTGATAATTACGGGTAAAGAGGATCAGGCCGCCAACCAGCGGGTGCGCCAGAATCTCGCGCTCTTCCGCATCCAGTTCATACCCTTCCACATCCAACATCACTGGGCCCACATTTACCTCTCTTATCCTTTTGTTGCCAGCTGACGCCATGTTTCATTCGCCAGCGTAATAAATTGTTGATCGCCCGTCAGCTGCCAGCGGCACTCATACCAGCCAGCCATTAGCATCAAAACCCACGGTCTCCAGCGCCGGACCTGGCGCCACAGCAGAGCGGGATTAATCGCAGACTGTTGCGCATAGTGATTCACCAGTTCCTGCCGCTCTGCTTCGTTTTTCGTCCATACGGCAGACAACTCCAGCGCGATATCGCCATCGCCCGCATATTCCCAGTCGATCAACCGCAAACCCGCAGCGCTCTGTACCAGGTTTCCGGCGTGGACATCCATATGTAACGGTGCCAGCCGTAGCGGCACAGGCTCTTTTCGCTGGCGCAACTGCTTTAACTGCCGCAGCCAGAATGGCGTCCGCCGCGAGCGCGCACTCTGCTGCCAGTAACCTTCAAGCAGCGGCAATAATGTTATCCGCCAGCCAAACAGCGGTTGTCGGTGTAAATCATACAGTAACGGCACCAGCACCCCGGCCTGTGGCAGCCCGGTGCAGACCTCGCCGGGCAGGTATTCGACCGCCATCCACTCGCCGGTGAATAAGCGCGGACGAGGCGTAATAGAAACAGGCAAACGGCGAAGTAAGCGATACTGGCGCAGAAAAGGCAATGAGGTCGCATGGTGCCGTTTTCGCAGCACCAGCGTATGCCGCCCATCGCTGATAAGACAACTCCCGCCGCTGAGCCCGGTATGCTGGCCAGCGACGGGAGTATAGGTCGGAAAGTAGCGTGACAACACCTCGTCACGCGTCTGTTTATTGTTGCTGAACCGCACCTTTACCCGACCAGATAATTTCGCCGGTCTGTACCAGCATCAATTGCATTTGCAGCGCCGGTGCGTTGACGTTCCCGGTCGCACTGGAGTAAAGCACATACTGCGCCCCGACGTTACGGGCGATACCGATGGCTTTACTACGCGTACCGAGGCTGTCTTGTGGCGAAAGCCCCAGTTGCTGCTTCGCGACCGCCAGTTGCTGTTCGGTAACAAGCGTAAATTTGCCGTTATTCGCTAACGCGTTGCGCACCACCCCCGTGGCTTCACCCGTGTTGATAGAACCGTTGGTTCGGTTATTGACGCTATCCACTAACAGCACGCTACCGGCGTTCGCACCGCTTGCCTGCAACATTTTGCCGACCATCGGCTGAACGGCGCTGTTCCAGTCAAAATGACGCTCGCGCGGCGCGGGTTGCCCCGTCTGGTCCTGGTGCTCAATCGGCCCGGGTTGCTGCTGTGGCAGCGTCGGGACTGAAGGCACCTCCGGCACCGGTTGTTGCGGCTGTACCGGCGTGGGTTGTTGCGGCGTTCCTGCACCACCCGCCTGATCAACCGGTGCGGGTTGCTGATCGCTAATACAGCCCGCAAGCAGCACGGCCAGGGTTGTCAATAGCGCGTAGCGTCCAATAGTTTTAATCAAGAGTCACCCCTTACAGGTAAAGATAAAGTCTGACGCTGTGCGCACCCAAATAGTTGGCGCTGCCATACAGCGTCACGCCCGAATTACCCGGGATCGTGACGGTTCGCGGCGCTTCCAGCGGGTGCATTTCCAGACCTCTGGCGTCATACCAGAAAAAACGATAATGCACGGTAACGGGCTGCTGTCGTTCATTAAACAACCGTGAAGACGCGGAAGGCTGGAGTTCCTGCGTACTTAACGTCGGCGGCTGCGCGATAATCCCTGAGGCCAGAATGCTCGATTCCATCACTAACGTCTGGTCGTCGGCGACCGGGATCGTTGGACGTGAACTGCACCCCACCAGCACCAGCGCTGCCAGCCATAATCCGACACGCCCGTTCGTCATATCAAAGACCTTTATGAGCCAGCATCGGCCCCAGTGCGCGCCCGCCGAGCAGGTGCATATGGATATGATAAACCTCCTGCCCGCCATGACGATTACAGTTCATGATCAAACGGTAACCGTCTTCTGCAATCCCCTCGTCACGGGCGATTTTCGCCGCAACGGTCAACATGCGCCCCAGCGCCTGCTCGTGCGCTTCGGTCACGTCATTCACGGTTGGGATCAGGATGTTTGGCACAATCAGGACATGGGTTGGAGCCTGCGGAGAGATATCGCGAAAAGCGGTGACCAGTTCGTCCTGGTAAACAATATCCGTGGGAATTTCGCGGCGAATGATTTTACTGAAAATGGTTTCTTCGGCCATGACGTTTTCCTTTTATGTACGCGGAGCCAGCCCGCAGCCGTCGTCAATTACGTGCCCTAGAGTATGATCGAGATTCTCTTGTTGTTTCAACCAAAACGCTGTTTTTCTTTCACCTTTCCCGTGCTGTTAGGGTGCAAATCTCCCGCGTTTAAGCCGCGCTGCGGTGAAACGGCATTTCAGTAGTGAATATTACATCTGTTTACATTCATGTGGTGAATGCGTATATTTCGCATTTGCATTTTCATGCGCAATTATTATCAGACGAATTACAAAACCCGCCTGACGCGACACCGTATCGCTGCAAGGCTCTCCCTCTAACGCACCATTAAGGGTTTATTCATGTCTTTCACTCATCACGCCAGGGGCGAAGCGCGTCCGTTAGCTGCCACACCGTCTCTGCTTGCCGCCTGCGTTTCAATAGCTTTAGTCCCCTCTGCTGCGTTTGCGGCAGATACCGCTGCAGGTTCTGAAGATACCGTTGTGGTTGATGGCGCGGCATTAAGCACCTCTGACAGCCAGGCGCAAGACTACAGCGTGAAAACCACCACCACTGGCACCAAGCTGTTACTGGTTCCGCGTGACATCCCGCAATCAGTGAGTGTGGTCAGCCAGCAACGTATGCAGGATCAGCAGCTAAATACGATCGAACAAGTGCTGGACAATACAATTGGCGTCAGCGCATCACGCATTGACAGTCATCGCACCAACTTCTTCGCCCGCGGCTTTTTTGTCAGTAACTTTGCTTATGAAGATATGCCGACATTCCTTGATAACCGCTGGAATTTTGGTGATACCGCTGGCGACACGGCAATTTATGACAAGATTGAAGTGGTGCGCGGCGCGGCCGGCCTGATGAGTGGAACAGGTAATCCCTCTGCTTATGTCAACATGGTGCGTAAGCATGCAGACAGCAAAGAGTTTAAAGGAACCGCCACCGCAACATACGGTAGCTGGGACAATCAGCGCTATGTGCTGGATCTGCAAGCACCGCTGACCGAATCCGGCAACGTGCGCGGCCGGGTTATCACCGGTTATCAGGATAAAGACTCCTGGGTTGAACGTAACCACTACCGTAAAAAATTCATTACCGGCGTGGTGGATGCGGATATCACAGATTCCACCACCCTTTCGCTCGGCTATGACTATCAGGAAAGCGAAGAGGACAGCCCGACCTGGGGCGGTTTCCCCTCGCTGTACAGCGACGGCAGCCGTACGCATTTCCGTCGCGGTTTCAACACCGCTGCTGACTGGGCTTACTCCAATGTCGATTCTTCAAAAATTTTCGCCAATCTGACCCAACGTTTTGATAACGGCTGGGAAGCGAAAGTTAACGCCATGCATGCGGAAACCAACTTCGACAGCAAGTTGATGTATATCGACGGTTACCCGGACAAAACCACCGGTCTGTATGATGCCTCACAGTGGCAAGGCGCATGGGGCGGCTGGAACCGTGGCGAGCGTAAACAAGACTCCATCGATGCCTTTGTTCGCGGTGGTTACGATTTGCTTGGTCGCCAGCACGAAGTGATGTTCGGTGGTAGCTACAGCCGCCAGCGCAACAATTATGACAACGCCTATCCGGTTAATGATAATTCCGGCCTGATGGATGTCGGCAACATTCATAACTATAACGGTAACACGCTGGCTGACCCGACATGGTCTGACTGGGCGCTCTACCAGCGCGATGTGATCCGCCAGAAATCATTGTATGCGGCAACCCGAATCTCTTTGGCCGATCCGCTGCACTTGATCCTTGGCGCGCGTTATACCGAATGGAGCGCAAAATATAATCTGGAACGTAAGCCGGATGAGATCCGTACCAGCAAGTCCGATGACGTCACGCCATACGCTGGCCTGATTTATGACATTGATGACACCTGGTCTGTTTACGGTAGCTACACCTCTATTTTCCAGCCTTCAAACCAGCGTGATATCAACAGTGAATTCCTTGACCCCACAACGGGTAAAAGTTACGAAGCCGGGATCAAGGGCGACTGGTACAACACGCGTCTGACAGCAACCCTGGCGGTGTTCCGTACCGAGCAGGATCATGTTGCCGTATCGACCGGCGAGTACATTCCGAATTCCGGCGGCCAGACAGCGTATAAATCCGTCAATGGCACCGTAAGCAAAGGTGTCGAATTTGAACTCAATGGTGCCCTCACCGACAACTTACAGCTCACCTTTGGTGCCAGCCGGTTTATGGCTGAAGATGGTGACGGTGTAGCCGTTAACCCGGAACAGGCGCGCACGACGATGAAATTGTTCACGCGTTACCAGTTGCCGATGCTACCGGAACTTTCCGTTGGCGGCGGCGCACGCTGGCAGAATAAAACCTGGCAGGATATCAAAGGCCCGAACGGCGATATGCGCATCACCCAGAGCGGTTATACGGTGGTGGATCTCTTCACCCGCTACCAGGCAACCAAAAACTTTGCGGTTCAAGCCAATCTGAACAATGTGTTCGATAAAGAGTATTACGATTATCTGGGCACTTATGGTGTATACGGCGCACCACGCAACTTCTCCGTAAGCGCCAGTTACAGCTTCTGATCACCAACGCGCCAGACTCACCAGGCCCGCCGTTCTCCAGGCGGGCTTTTTTACGCTTTGCAGATTATGTTTTCCACTATCTGCGTGGCGCCCCCGAAAACCGCTATTACCGATAACTGCCCTGCATCCCGTTCTCCAGCGAGCCCCTTAGGCAGACGTTACCGCTGCACTGATCCTTGCACGTTTCTCACTATACCCGGCGTAAGTTTATGCCGCGCGGCTGTGAGTCCTGTTCGGTGGCAATGAAACGAGTTTACCGGAGCGGAGGCCGTTAATGGCACACGGTCTGTTGGCGGCGACTGACGTTGTTCCTCTGTTTTATTCAGACGCCGTTATAAAAGGCGACATTGATTGCGCCCTGGATGGGTATACCGTCATTCAGCAACAGAAGCCTCTGCCTGCTTTATGAAATTGAATCCGGAGCCAAAACCTGAAGCTGGCCACGCTTATGGGCAGCATTTTGAGCAATAAAAAAGGGAGCCATCAGGCTCCCTCAGTCTCCCCAGACTATGGCTTAGTTGTTACGGATGTACTCATCCATTTCGGTTTTCAGGTTATCGGATTTAGTACCGAAAATTGCCTGCACACCGGAACCAGCAACAACCACACCCGCAGCGCCCAGTTTCTTCAGGCCAGCCTGATCCACTTTCGCTACGTCAGCCACGCTGACACGCAGACGCGTGATGCACGCATCCAGGTTGGTGATGTTCTCTTTACCGCCGAACGCCGTAACCAGAGCCGGAGCCATTTCGCTGGTAGCACCCGCTTTGCTCTCTTCAGTGGTGTCTTCACGACCCGGAGTTTTCAGATCCAGCGCTTTGATCAGCACGCGGAAGATGGTGTAGTAAACCACCGCATAGCCCGCACCGACAATCGGGAACAGCCACAGTTTGCTGCTGTTACCGCTCAGCACGATGAAGTCAATCAGACCGTGAGAGAACGACGTACCGTCACGCATACCCAGCAGGATACAGATCGGGAATGCCAGACCAGCCAGAATCGCGTGGATTACGTACAGGATCGGCGCAACGAACATGAAGGAGAACTCGATCGGCTCGGTGATACCGGTCAGGAACGAGGTCAACGCTGCGGAGATCATGATACCGCCCACTTTCGCGCGGTTTTCCGGTTTTGCAGAGTGCCAGATAGCGATAGCAGCAGCCGGCAGACCGTACATTTTGAACAGGAAGCCGCCAGACAGTTTGCCCGCAGTCGGGTCGCCCGCCATATAACGCGGGATATCGCCGTGGAACACCTGACCTGCCGCGTTGGTGAACTCACCAATCTGCATCTGGAAAGGTACGTTCCAGATGTGGTGCAGACCAAACGGCACCAGGCAACGTTCAATGAAGCCGTAGATACCGAACGCCACAACCGGGTTCTGGTAAGCGGCCCACTGGGAGAAAGTCTGAATCGCAGTACCGATCGGCGGCCAAATGAAGGAGAGGATCACGCCGGTGAAAATCGCAGCCAGACCGGAGATGATCGGCACGAAACGTTTACCAGCGAAGAAGCCCAGATACTCAGGCAGCTTGATGCGATAGAAGCGGTTAAACATATACGCCGCAATCGCGCCGGAGATGATACCGCCGAGCACACCGGTATCAGCCAGGTGTTTTGCGGCAATTTCTTCAGCAGGTAAATGCAGAACCAGAGGCGCAACCACTGCCATGGTTTTCACCATGATGCCGTAGGCAACTACAGAGGCCAGAGCCGAAACGCCGTCGTTATTGGTAAAGCCAAGCGCAACACCGATAGCGAAGATCAACGGCATGTTAGCAAAAACGGAACCGCCCGCTTCGGCCATAACGTGGGAAACCACTTCTGGCAGCCAGCTGAAGTTTGCAGAACCGACGCCCAGCAGGATACCTGCGATAGGCAGTACGGATACTGGCAGCATCAGCGATTTACCGACCTTCTGCAGGTTAGCAAATGCATTCTTAAACATAATTGAGAGTGCTCCTGAGTATTAGTGCTTTTTTCTACGCTTTCACGCATTGGCGAGGGGGGAGATCCGCGCCGTGGGAAGGGCATCTAAGCGCCCTTTATTTATTACACAGAGTAAAATAAATCAGTAAAAGTTTGTTTGACGGCTATCACGTTTCAGCTAGCGCCGGTCACGAAACTCACACTGATTTACAAAAGGTGTCGGCTTCCGTATGAAAAACGACCGCCACCGCCTTTTTTATGGCGGTGAACTTTACTCCGATCGTTTATTAATTACGAGTACTAAAATAAGCTGACAGATCAGGCAGATTGCAGGCGGGATGGATCAACATGGAACAAACGGGAAAAGTTCTGTGTCGTCTGTTGCGCAAGCTCTTCGACAGAAACGCCTTTCAGCACCGCCATATATTCCGCCACATCGCGCGCCATCGCTGGCTGGTTCTCTTTGCCGCGATGCGGCACCGGGGCGAGATAAGGCGAATCGGTTTCGACCAGTAAGCGATCGAGCGGAATGTAACGAGCGGCATCACGCAACTGCTCAGCGTTGCGGAAAGTGACAATACCAGAGAACGAGATGTAAAACCCCATATCCAGCAGCTTACCCGCCGTTTCGCGATCTTCCGTAAAGCAGTGCAACACACCGCCACAATCCGTCACGCGCTCTTCCTGTAAAATCGCAAGCGTGTCTTCTCGCGCATCACGCGTATGGACTATCACTGGCTTATTCAGTTCGCGACCAATACGGATATGGTTACGGAAGGATTCCTGCTGGCGTGGCTTCGTTTCCGGCGTATAAAAATAGTCCAGTCCGGTTTCGCCCATTGCCACAACGCCCTCTTCCGCCGCCAGCTGGCGCAGCATTTCGACGTCGTACTCTTCATCCTGGTTCAATGGATGCACACCACAGGAAAAGACCACATTCGGGCGCTCTCCCACCAGCTCACGCATTGCACGATAACCTGGTAATGTCGTGGCAACCGCCAGACAAAACTTCACATCGCGCGCGGCGGCTTTCGCCAGTACGTCATCAACGTCTTTGTGCAAAGAGTGGTAATCCAGGCCATCGAGGTGGCAATGCGAATCAACTAAAAACATAATGTTCTCTTACAGATGGGAGACAGGAAGCGTTACGCCTGTTTGCTGGTAACGTTCCAGCGTTAACAATAAATCAGTCAGCAGCAACTCGCGGTTAACCCCGACCACACTAAGCAACTGTTCACGACAGGTAAAAATAGCATGCAGCAACGCATGCAGCGTTGGCGCTTGCACCTGGCGCGCCAGCTTTTCTACCAGCGCTAAGGCATCAACATTGCTGAGCAATGTCGCGCCTTGCTGCATTTTTAATGCATCAAGAAGCAACGCAGAGAACCACTGCAGACGTTCAGCCACTTTGTCGTGGTTGAGCGTCGCAAGCATCGCCAGCCAGTCACCGCTATTCAGCGCCGCGTCTGTTGCCTGGCAAAGCGTCTGCCGTTGCGCCCAGGCATCGTCCTGAAGCAGCGCTTCTGCCGCACCAGGCGAACCGGCGCACAAACGTAGTGCGGTCAGAATCGACTCATGCGAGGCGGTAACTTCCCGTGCAAGCCAGCTGCAGGCGTAGTTTTCAGCGGGAGGCGCAAGGTGGTGCGAGCGGCAGCGGCTGCGCAAGGTCGCTAATAATCGCGCCGGCTCCCGGCAGCCGAGGAAGAACCAGGTATGCGCGGGCGGTTCTTCCAGTGTCTTCAGCAACGCGTTGGCGGCAGCGTCGGTCAGCAACGCGGCATCCTGGATCCACACCACTTTCGCGCCACCCAGCCGCGCATGTTCGTAAAGCTTTTCACTCACTTCACGCACCGCGTCAATGCCAAGCGCCGATTTTCCTTTTTCCGGTGCCAGTGCATAGTAATCGGGGTGCGTTCCAGCCTGCATAAGCTGACAACCGCGGCAGTGACCGCAGCTTTTATGGCCTTCAGGTGTCTGGCATAGCAAGAAACGGCTGATGGCATAAATCAGGGCATCTTCGCCCATCCCCGGCAGGGCGTGGATCAGCAACGCGTGGTGTCCACGACCGCTCTGATAACTGGCAACCAGTTGCTCAAAATCGGGACGCAGCCACGGATACCATTTCATGCGCCCTGCTCCTGCACCCAGGCTGTCACTGTCTGGCGGATGTCGGCAATCACGTTGTCCAGTGGTTGTGTCGCATCAATAGTGCGAATACGCTCATCCTGCGCCGCCAGTTCGAGATAGCGTGCGCGGGTACGATTGAAGAAATCCAGCGACTCTTGTTCGATACGATCCAATTCACCACGCGCACGCGCACGTTTCAGACCGACTTCCGGCGTGACATCCAGATAGAGCGTCAAATCCGGGCGAAAATCTCCCAGTACGGCATCGCGCAGTGTAGCCAGCATGGTTTGATCAATACCGCGTCCGCCGCCCTGGTATGCCTGCGTTGAGAGATCATGACGATCGCCGATCACCCAGCAACCACGCGCCAGTGCAGGTTTAATGACGGTTTCTACCAGTTGCACACGAGCTGCGTAAAACATCAGAACTTCGGCCTTATCGGTAATGACTTCATCACCAACAGAACGGATATCCAGCACCAGGCTGCGCAATTTTTCCGCCAGCAGCGTACCGCCCGGTTCCCGCGTAAACACCATTTCACCGACGCCAAGCTCTTTCAGCGTCTCAACGATGACATCGCGCGCCGTGGTTTTCCCTGCGCCTTCAAGCCCTTCGATAACGATGTATTTACTGCCCATTTTTTTCCTTAAGTACTTTCAGGTAGTCCTGCACTGCCCGGTTATGGCTGGCGAGATTGGTATTAAATGTATGTCCGCCTTTTCCATCCGCGACAAAATAGAGATACGGCGTTTTCGCCGGATGCGCCGCCGCTTTCAGCGAGGCCTCACCGGGTGTAGCAATTGGGCCCGGCGGCAAGCCGCTAATCACATAGGTGTTATAGTCGCTCGGCGTTTCCAGATCGGCGCGCGACAGCTTACCATTATAACGCGCGCCCATCCCGTAGATAACCGTCGGATCGGTCTGCAGCCGCATCCCGACGCGCAAGCGGTTAATAAAGACGGAGGCCACCTGATCGCGTTCGCTGGCGACAGCCGTCTCTTTTTCGATAATCGACGCCATGGTGACCAGTTGGTTCTGATCTTTATACGGTAGCCCCTCCATGCGCCCTTCCCAGGCTTGCTCCACCGCACGCGACATTTTCTGATGCGCACGCTTGAGCAGCGCAATGTCCGTCGTATTGGCGGTGTACATCCAGGTATCGGGCCAGAACCAACCTTCTACCCATTGCGGGTGTTCCAGCTTCAGCGCCTCGGCCACCGTAGCGTAATCATCATCTTTCAGTGTGTGCTTAATATATGGCGCGTCGCGCAGTTGCTTGAGGTAATCACTCAGGCGCATACCTTCAACCAGACGCAGCGGAAACTGTGCTTCTTTCCCGCTCTCCAGTAACTGCAGCATCTCGCGCACGGTCATCTTCGGTGTAAAACGATAGGTGCCGGCTTTGAAATGTGATAGATCAGGCTCCAGTCGCAGCAGCCACTGGAACACGCGCGGGCGATTAATTACCTTTTCGCGATACAACAATTCACCCAACGCCACCCGACCAGTTCCGGCGGGCAGCGTGAAAATGGTTTCATCTTTAATCAGGATCTGGCTGTCCGCTAACTGGCGAACCTTCCAGACACCGGCTCCCGCCGCAATAACCAGCAAAGCCAACAGGAGGAGAACTACACGTAACATTTTCTTCATGACGGATTTATGCGCTCACACAAGGGGGCTAAAAAATGGTACAAATCGCGCGCTGACCAGCGCTGTTCCGCCCACTGGCGGACGGGAACAACTGGCATCAACGCGTTACAAATAATGACTTCGTCAGCCAGCATCAGCACATCGTGCCGCGCATTGACTTCGACAACCTCAAAAGCGGAAGTTTTCAACTGGCGCAAACAATATTGACGCATAATGCCATTAACACCGGCCTGATCAACGCGTGGCGTGAAGACCTTCGCACCCTGCCGCCAGAAGATATTGGCGGCACAACATTCAATCAGCCAGCCTTCGCTATCCAGCACCAGCGCTTCATCGGCTGAGGTCCGCTCAAGCCCGGCACGAATCAATACCTGCTCCAGTCGGTTAAGGTGTTTGATCCCGGCGAGCATCGGGTTGCGTCCGAGGCAAATATCACTCAATGCCAGCGTTACCCCTTCCTGCCGCCAACGCGCGTAATGCGCAGGGCTTGCTGATACCGACACTATCCGCGTCGGCGCTTCACAACCCGCAGCGCTATAGCCGCGCCCGCCAGTACCACGGCTGAGAATAACTTTCACCACACCCTCTTCTTTTTCTCTCGCGAGGTGGGTCATTTCCCGCGCCAGTACGTCCCAGTCGAGATAAGGGATCTGGAGCCGTTTACAGGCCAGACGCAGGCGCTGGAGATGCGCGTCTAGAAACTGAATTTGCCCTTCAAGGACGCGCGCGGTGGTAAAACAGCCATCGCCAAATTGCGTCGCCCGATCATTGGCGGCAAGCCATTGCTGCTCTTTACCATTAATCAAGAACATAGGGGGCTCCTTATGCGTCTGGCCGGACAGTTTGGCAGGATGAAAAGCGCAGGACAAGGGGATAAACCCGAATAGAAAAGGCCCGACAAGCGGGCCTTTAGTACACAGCTAAATGATCAGACTTTCTTGAAGATCAATGAGCCGTTGGTGCCACCAAAACCGAAGGAGTTACACAGGGTGTACTCCATACCGCTCACCTGGCGTGCAACATGCGGCACAAAATCCAGATCGCAACCTTCATCCGGGTTATCCAGGTTGATGGTCGGCGGAACAGCCTGATCGCGCAGGGCGAGGATCGAGTAGATAGATTCTACTGCGCCTGCCGCCCCCAACAGATGACCGGTCATCGATTTGGTCGAACTGACCATTACTGTGCGAGCCGCGTCGCCAAATACCGATTTCACAGCCTGCGCTTCAGCCATATCGCCCGCTGGCGTCGATGTACCGTGCGCATTAACATAGCCAATCTGGGCTGGGGTGATGCCGGCATCTCGCAGGGCATTAACCATCGCCTTCGCGGCACCCGCACCGTTTTCCGGCGGAGACGTCATATGGTAAGCATCGCTGCTCATACCAAAGCCGACGATTTCAGCATAAATTTTCGCGCCGCGCTTTTTCGCATGCTCATACTCTTCCAGCATGATGATGCCCGCGCCATCGCCGAGAACAAAGCCGTCACGCTCTTTGTCCCACGGACGGCTTGCCGCCTGCGGATTGTCGTTGCGGGTAGACAACGCGCGCGCTGCGCCAAAACCACCCACGCCTAACGGCGTACTGGCTTTTTCCGCGCCGCCTGCCAGCATTGCGTCGGCGTCACCGTAAGCGATGATACGCGCCGCATGACCGATGTTATGCACACCAGAGGTACACGCTGTCGCGATGGAAATACTCGGGCCTTGCAGACCGAACATGATAGTCAGATGACCTGCCACCATGTTGACAATCGTTGAAGGTACGAAGAACGGGCTGATTTTACGCGGCCCACCCTTGACGAGGGAGCTGTGGTTTTCTTCGATCAGGCCGAGGCCGCCGATACCAGAACCAATCGCTGCGCCAATACGGGATGCGTTCTCTTCTGTGACTTCAAGGCCGGAATCCTGCATGGCCTGAACGCCAGCCACAATTCCATATTGAATGAAGTCGTCCATCTTGCGCTGTTCTTTGCGCGAGATGATGTCTTCACAGTTAAAATCCTTTACTAAGCCAGCAAATTTGGTTGCATAGGCGCTAGTATCGAAATGGTCGATCAGGCTGATGCCACTCTGACCGGCAAGGAGAGCTTTCCAGGTAGACTCTACGGTATTGCCGACAGGAGACAACATGCCAAGTCCGGTCACAACTACACGACGCTTAGACACGTTTGTCCTCCAGGGAGGGATAAAAAAGAGATTCGTGGGATAACTTCAGATAAAACTCAGGCGGTCGAGTGACCGCCTGGAGATGTTCACTTACGCCTGGTGACCGTTGATGTAATCAATGGCAGCCTGAACGGTGGTGATCTTCTCAGCTTCTTCGTCCGGAATCTCAGTATCAAACTCTTCTTCCAGAGCCATTACCAGCTCAACGGTGTCAAGAGAATCAGCGCCCAGGTCTTCAACGAAGGAAGCATTGTTGGTAACTTCTTCCTGCTTAACGCCCAGCTGTTCGCCGATAATTTTCTTAACGCGTTCTTCGATAGTGCTCATACTCTTAAATTTCCTATCAAAACTCGCTTTCGCGATGGTTTTCGTAGTGTATAAAATGTTGAAAAATTTGCAACTAAATCCCGGCAGTTCTTACCACGATTTTACGCTATTTTGAGGCTTTTCGCCCTAATAACGCAAATAATTTTCATCGTGGTTAAACCATATACATTCCGCCATTGACGTGCAGGGTTTCACCAGTGATGTAACCTGCCTCGTCAGAGGCTAAAAATGCAACCGCACTGGCGATTTCCTGAGCACCGCCAAGGCGGCCCGCAGGAACCTGCGCCAGAATACCCGCACGCTGATCATCAGACAGCGCACGCGTCATGTCCGTTTCAATAAAACCCGGAGCAACAACGTTTACAGTAATACCGCGGGACGCAACTTCACGCGCCAACGATTTACTGAAACCGATAAGACCCGCTTTCGCCGCAGCGTAGTTGGCCTGACCAGCATTTCCCATGGTACCAACCACAGAACCGATAGTGATAATACGCCCATGACGCTTTTTCATCATAGCGCGCATTACCGCTTTTGACAGACGGAAAACGGATGAAAGATTGGTGTCGAGAATATCGTTCCATTCATCCTCTTTCATGCGCATTAGCAGGTTATCACGGGTGATCCCGGCATTATTTACCAGAATATCAACCTCGCCAAATTCTGCGCGAATGTTTTCCAGAACAGATTCGATGGATGCCGCATCAGTCACATTCAGCAGCAGACCTTTGCCATTCGCACCTAAATAGTCGCTGATCGCCTGCGCGCCGCTCTCGCTGGTCGCCGTACCGATAACCTTCGCGCCACGGGCAACGAGGGTTTCAGCGATAGCGCGACCAATACCGCGGCTTGCACCGGTAACCAGTGCGATTTTTCCTTCAAAACTCATGGTCTTCCTCTTTTATTGCGCAAGTGCCTCTGACACGGCAGCCGGCTCATTGAGCGCAGATGCGGTCAGGGTGTCAACAATACGTTTAGTCAGGCCGGTGAGGACTTTACCCGGACCAACTTCATACAGATGTTCAATGCCCTGCGACGCCATAAACTCTACGCTTTTCGTCCATTGCACGGGGCTGTACAGCTGGCGAACCAGCGCATCGCGAATCGCTTCTGGCGTCGTTTCGCACTTCACATCCACGTTATTTACAACCGGGATCTGCGGCGCGTTAAAAGTAATGTTATTTAATTCAGCGGCCAGTTTTTCTGCGGCAGGCTTCATCAGCGCACAGTGTGACGGCACGCTCACCGGCAACGGCAACGCACGTTTGGCACCTGCAGCTTTACAAGCAGCACCGGCGCGCTCAACGGCTTCTTTATGACCAGCAATAACCACCTGGCCTGGCGAATTATAGTTCACTGGAGAGACAACTTGCCCTTGTGCAGATTCTTCACATGCTTTGGCAATAGAAGCATCATCCAGACCAATAATGGCGGACATCGCGCCAGTACCCGCCGGCACGGCTTCCTGCATGAATTTCCCACGCAGTTCAACCAAACGAACCGCATCAGCAAACGTGATAACACCCGCACATACTAATGCGGAGTATTCGCCCAGGCTATGCCCCGCCATCAGCGCAGGCGTTTTACCCCCCTGCTGCTGCCATACGCGCCACAACGCGACAGAAGCGGCCAGCAGTGCCGGTTGTGTCTGCCAGGTTTTGTTCAGTTCTTCCGCCGGGCCTTGTTGCACCAGAGACCAGAGATCGTAACCCAGAACAGCTGATGCCTCTGCGAATGTCTCTTCAATCACCGGATAAGCCGCAGCCATATCAGCTAACATACCGACGGTTTGGGAGCCTTGTCCCGGGAACACAAAAGCAAATTGCGTCATTTTTTTATCCTTATACTCAGAAACGAACCAGCGCCGAGCCCCAGGTAAATCCGCCACCAAACGCTTCCAGCAGGACAAGTTGCCCCGGTTTAATGCGTCCGTCGCGTACCGCTTCATCAAGCGCGCTGGGAACGGAAGCTGCGGAGGTGTTGCCATGGCGATCGAGCGTAACGACGACGCTATCCATCGACATGCCGAGCTTCTTCGCTGTCGCGCTGATAATGCGCAAGTTAGCCTGATGTGGCACCAGCCAGTCCAGCTCGCTGCGCTCAAGATTATTGGCCGTCAATGTTTCATCAACAATACGCGCCAGTTCTGTCACCGCAACTTTGAATACTTCGTTACCCGCCATCGTCAGATAAGTCGGGTTTTCCGGATGCACACGATCAAGATTAGGCAGCGTCAGCAGCTCACCGTAACTCCCGTCTGCGTGCATATGTGTGGAGATGATGCCTGGCTCTTCGGAAGCACCCAGAACAACAGCGCCGGCGCCATCGCCAAACAGAATAATCGTGCCGCGGTCGTCCGGATCTAATGTACGCGCGAGCGCATCAGAACCAATGACCAACGCATGTTTCACCGCACCGGATTTAACATACTGATCGGCGATGCTCAGCGCATAAGTGAAGCCCGCACAGGCGGCAGCAACGTCAAACGCCGGGCAGCCTTTGATTTCCAGCATATTCTGGATTTGGCAAGCCGCGCTCGGAAAGGCATGCGTTGCAGAAGTGGTAGCAACAATGATCAAGCCAATCTGATCGTTATCGATGCCTGCCATCTCAAGCGCACGCTTAGCGGCTTCATAGCCCATGGTCGAAACCGTTTCGTTTGCAGCGGCGATGCGGCGCTCACGGATCCCTGTACGGCTAACAATCCACTCGTCAGAGGTTTCCACCATTTTTTCTAAATCGGCGTTTGTCCGAACCTGCTCAGGCAGATAACTGCCGGTACCAATAATCTTCGTATACATGTACGCTCAGTCACTCTTGGGTAATATACACACGCTCTGGTTTTCGCCATGCGTTGCAGACGAAGACGAGTGTGCATACACAGATTCCAGGCGAGCGGCGATCCGTTGTGGAACCTGCCGCTGCACCGCCTGCACTGCCTGCTCAATTGCCACGCAAAATGCGCGCTGATTCGCCGCACCATGACTCTTAATCACAGTGCCGCGCAATCCTAACAGACAGGCGCCATTATACTGGTCGGGGTTGAGGTGACTGAATCGCCTTGTCAGGCTTTTTTGTAACCAACGCTTTAATAAAATCAGCCACCACGACCTTTTTTTCCCTTCACCCTGCGATTTCAGCAGCGAAAGAAACATTCTGACAACACCTTCCATTGTTTTTAATGTGACGTTGCCGGTAAAACCGTCACACACCAGCACATCCGTTTTGCCGGTCAATAATTCGTTCGCTTCAAGATAACCAATGTAGTTCATTGAGGACATGGAGCGTAATAATGCCGCAGCATCACGGATGCTCTCGTGGCCTTTGGTCTCTTCTTCACCAATATTCAGTAGCGCCACACGTGGGTTGGCAATGCCGAGGATCTCTTCGGCCATCACCGAGCCCATCACGGCAAATTGCGCCAGCATCGTGCTGTCACAATCGACGTTCGCCCCAAGATCCAGCACAACGGTCTTGCCTTTCTGTTGATGAGGCAACACGGTCACCAGCGCCGGACGCTCAATTCCCTCAAGCGGTTTGAGCAGCATTTTCGCCAGCCCCATCAGCGCGCCGGTATTTCCCGCGCTCACACAGGCCTGTGCACGCCCCTCTTTAACCAACTCCAGCGCCATGCGCATAGAGGTACCACGACTACTACGAATCGCCTGCGCAGCGCGCGCATCACTGGCAATAACTGACTGGGCAGGAACAATAAGCAAGCGCGAGCGTTGCTCGAAATCAGCTTTGGCAAGTAATGGCGTGATAGCGTCGGGATCGCCGACTAAAAGAAGGTTAAGTTGAGAATTAGAGTTCAGTGCCTGCAAAGCTGCAGGCACTGTCACGGATGGGCCAAAATCTCCCCCCATGACATCTAACGCCAGGGTTAGACGTGTCAAGGTATCGTCGCAGCCTGGTTCGGTTTATCCCCGCTTATGCGGGGAAATCCTCACTAAGCTTCATCACGCTTGCGCGTGATTACTTAGTGATAACCTTGCGACCGCGGTAGAAACCGTCGGCGGTAACGTGGTGACGCAGGTGGGTTTCACCAGAAGTTTTGTCTACAGACAGGCTGGTGACTGCGGTCAGCGCGTCATGGGAACGACGCATGCCACGTTTGGAACGGGTTGGTTTATTCTGTTGTACGGCCATGGACCTTACTCCTTAATTACTTACGCTTTAAGCTGGCTAATACGGCAAATGGGTTTGGTTTCTGCGCTTCATCAGGCAGTTCCCCAAAGACCATGTCCGCCTCGGACACTTCACAGTGTTCAGAATCATGCACCGGAACTACAGGCAGGGAGAGAATGATTTCATCCTCGACCAGCGCCAGCAGATCGATTTCACCGAATTCGTTAACCTCAATCGGCTCATACGCTTCCGGCAGTGCTTCAGCCTGTTCGTCTGAACGCACAGGACTAAAACAATACGTGGTGTAGACCTGATGGGTGAACGGTTTCCCGCAACGCTGGCACTCGAGCGATACCGTGACTTTCGCATCACCGGTTAAAACGGCGAGACGTTGGTTATCGATAGCGAACGACATGGAGCATTCCACATCACTGTCTACGCTGACTACAGATTCAGCGACACGCTCCGCCTGTTCGGGAGTATAGATACCCTCGTAATCAAGGCGTTTTTGAGCCGTGCGAACCGGATCAAGAGTCAGGGGTAATTTTACCTTTTGCATAGGGCGCGCATATTAACTTTGTAACGTCATATAGTCAAAGAAAAAGGCAGCCTGCGGTTGCCTTTTGCCAATAATTCGCACACATTGCGGCCTACAGTTTAAAATGCCTGTCATTGTTAAGCCATATTTGGTGAAAAAAATATGTCGCAAATTATCCTCGCTTCCACTTCGCCCTACCGCCGCGCCCTGCTCGACAAGCTCGGCTTACCCTTCGAATGCGCCGCGCCGCAGACAGACGAAACCCCGCACGCAGGCGAAGCGCCTCGCCATTTGGTGCTAAGACTGGCGCAGGAAAAGGCGCAATCACTGGCGCAAAAATACCCTCAACATTTGATTATTGGCTCCGATCAAGTGTGCGTGCTTGATGGCGAAATTACCGGGAAACCGCACACGGAAGAGAATGCCCGCCAGCAATTACTGAAAGCCAGCGGCAATATTGTGACTTTTTATACGGGTCTGGCGCTGTTTAATTCCGCAACCGGTCATTTACAAACGGAATGTGAGCCTTTCGACGTCCATTTTCGCCGTTTAAGTGAACAGGAAATCGACGACTATGTCCGCAAAGAGCGCCCATTGAACTGTGCCGGTAGCTTCAAAAGCGAAGGACTGGGTATTGCGCTGTTTGAACGTCTTGAAGGACGCGACCCCAATACATTAATAGGGTTGCCGCTGATAGCATTGTGTCAGATGCTGCGGCGTGAACATTGTAACCCATTGTTAAGCTAATGCTTTCGCGATCACAGTTTCTTTTTTAGGCAAACGATACATTCATCACCATTATTAAAACATCGTTTTAATTTAAGGAGAGGTGATGAAGATTTTACGTACGTTGCCGCTGATGTTTGCCCTGTTGGCGTCTGGCAATGTGTATGCCCAAGATGAGTGGCAAACAGAGGGGATTGTTGAAGGCAATCTTCCGGCAAGCTGGCAAACGCTGAAAGCGCAGATGCGCTATCCCGATTCGTGGTTATCGGGCAACTACAACGATTTTCGCCAGTGGCAATCCCATAGCCGCCAGCTGTTTCGCCGCGCCCTGCTCACCCCGGATGCCACTAAGCCCTTTTCCCCTCACTCGATAGCCAAAGAAGATCGTGGCAGTTATACCGCTGAAAAGTTATCGCTGAATATTACAGACGATAACCGCATTTCCGCGCTGTTACTGATGCCGAAAACACCCGGCCCGCACCCTGCTATCGTTCTGTTGCACGATCATGGCTCGAAGTTTGATATCGGCAAAGAGAAGCTGATCCGCCCATGGGGCAATGCAGAGAAACTCGCCAGTGCGCAAGCGTGGGCTGACAAATTCTTCAGCGGAAAATTTATTGGTGATGAACTGGCAAGCCGGGGTTACGCGGTTATCGCTATCGACAGTCCCGGATGGGGCGATCGCGGCCCGATGATTTATGAACAGCAACAAGCGCTGGCCAGCAACTACTTCAATCTGGGACGCTCGCTGGCCGGCGAAGTAGCCTATGAAGATATGCGCACGGTCGATTTTATCGCCGCGCATCCCGGAGTGGACAGTAAACGCGTTGGCGTGTTGGGTTTCTCAATGGGTGGTTTTCGCGCCTGGCAACTGGCGGCGCTAAGCGAAAAAGTCGCTGCTACCGCGGTTATTTCGTGGTTTGGAACTTATAACGGTCTGATGCAACCCGGTAATAACGTGCTACGCGGTCAGTCCGCTTTCTATATGCTGCATCCAGGGATGCCCGCCCATATGGATATTCCGGATATCGCCAGCATCGCAGCGCCGAAGCCAATGCTGATTTTCAGCGGCGGCAAAGACAAGCTATTCCCGGCAGAGGCGGTAAAAGACGCTTTCAACAAAGTGCATCGGGTGTGGTCTTCGCAGCAGGCGGACGACAAACTGGTGACGAAAAGCTGGCCTGAGCTGGGACACGTCTTTTATCAGGAACAGCAAAATGAAGTGTTTCCGTGGCTGGACAAATGGCTGAAGCCGTAAGCACACCATGTTTTCCCCTCGCAGACGCGAGGGGAAAACAATTACTTAGCGTTGCGTAACACCTGCAGACAATGTTTGAGTGCATCATCAAGCGGCGCCTCTATACGCAAGGTTTCGCCCGTATGGGGATGCGTAAACTTGAGTGCCGCAGCGTGCAGAAACAGTCGTGACAGCCCTGTCTGCGCTAGTTGCTTATCAAATTCGCGGTCGCCATAGCGATCGTCAAAAGCAATCGGGTGGCCGGCATGCTGAGCATGTACACGAATCTGATGCGTACGTCCGGTCACCGGGCTACAACGCACCAGCGTCGCAAATTCGTAGCGTTCTTCAACTTTGAAGCGCGTCTCTGAAGGTTTGCCTTCGCTGTTTACCCGTACTATCCGCTCGCCGCTTTGCAGAATATTTTTCAGCAAGGGTGCCTGCACCACTTTGACATGCGACTGCCACTGACCGCGGACCAGCGCCAGATAATCCTTCTGCATATCTTTACCGCGCAACTGCTCATGCAGGGAACGCAGTGCGGAACGTTTTTTTGCCACCAGCAAAACACCGGAGGTGTCACGATCTAAACGGTGAACCAGTTCAAGAAAACGGGCTTCCGGGCGCAACGCGCGCAAACCTTCAATCACGCCAAAGCTCAACCCGCTACCGCCGTGTACTGCAGTACCCGAGGGTTTATTCAGCACCAGAATATGATCGTCTTCATAGAGGATGACGTCGGTTAGCTGGGCAACTTTTTGCAAATGCGGAGAAACCGCCTCTTCTTCTTTTTCTGCCACGCGTACCGGCGGAATACGGATTTCATCCCCCGCTTCCAGCTTATATTCCGGTTTTACACGTTTTTTATTCACCCGCACTTCACCCTTACGCAGGATGCGGTAAATCATGCTTTTAGGTACCCCTTTGAGCTGGGTACGTAAAAAATTATCGATACGTTGCCCCGCTTCATCAGCGGTAATAGCAACAAATTTTACGGATGGTGTCTCAGTTTTCATGGGAGGCGATTCTAAATAGCCACGCTGAATAGCGCCACTCATTTTTCTATGCTTATATTTACAATTGACCCGGCAACTTCGTTTTACACAGTTGATTCGGCGGTTATTAAACCAATCTCCGGGCAAAGGTGAAAAAACTGTGAGTAACCGGGTGATAAATGGTAAAAGTCAGCTTGCTATAACAGGGTTCGCAAGGAATAATGTTGCGGTTTTCCGTGTTGAATCTTGTTAAAACAAGTAAATGAGCGGAATGACCAGTTTTGCCTGTCCGATCATACACGCAGCAATGGCGTAAGACGTATTGAGCTTTCAGGCAGTTAGCGGGCTGCGGGTTGCAGTCCTTACCGGTAGATGGAATCTTCTCTGGAGAGTTTTTCCCAGGCTGTTCCCCTGATAATTGCGCTGTGTTTTCCACAGGAAACACAGGCAACCGACACACTGCGCCTCTTTAGCGAGCGACAACCGTGAGGTTGGCGACGCGAATAGTCTCGAGGCCATCGGTTCTCCCCCGGAAAGGCGTTATCTTGCCCGCAGCTTAGTCGTCAATGTAAGAATAATGAGTAAGTTACGATGAAAAGAATGTTAATCAACGCAACTCAGCAAGAAGAGTTGCGTGTCGCACTTGTTGATGGTCAACGCCTGTACGACCTGGATATCGAAAGCCCGGGACACGAGCAGAAAAAAGCGAACATCTACAAAGGTAAAATCACCCGCATTGAACCCAGCCTTGAAGCCGCATTCGTTGATTACGGTGCCGAGCGTCACGGTTTCCTCCCCCTCAAAGAGATCGCCCGCGAATACTTCCCCGCTAATTACAACGCGCATGGACGTCCGAACATCAAAGACGTACTACGTGAAGGTCAGGAAGTCATCGTTCAGATTGATAAAGAAGAGCGCGGCAACAAAGGCGCGGCACTGACCACCTTTATCAGCCTTGCGGGCAGCTACCTGGTGCTGATGCCGAACAACCCGCGTGCGGGCGGCATTTCTCGTCGTATTGAAGGCGACGATCGCACCGAACTGAAAGAAGCGCTCTCCAGCCTGGAATTACCGGATGGTATGGGGCTCATCGTACGCACCGCAGGCGTGGGCAAATCCGCCGAAGCGCTGCAGTGGGATTTGAGCTTCCGTCTGAAACACTGGGAAGCTATCCAGAAAGCCGCCGAAAGCCGCCCGGCGCCGTTCCTGATCCATCAGGAAAGCAACGTGATTGTGCGCGCTTTCCGTGACTATCTGCGTCAGGATATCGGCGAAATCCTTATCGATAACCCGAAAGTGCTTGAGCTGGCGCGCCAGCACATCGCTGCGCTGGGTCGTCCGGATTTCAGCAGCAAAATTAAACTGTACACCGGGGAAATCCCGCTGTTCAGCCATTACCAGATTGAGTCGCAGATTGAATCCGCTTTCCAGCGTGAAGTCCGTCTGCCATCCGGTGGCTCTATCGTTATTGACTCCACCGAAGCGCTGACCGCCATCGATATCAACTCCGCACGCGCAACGCGCGGTGGCGATATTGAAGAGACCGCCTTTAACACCAACCTGGAAGCGGCAGATGAGATCGCTCGCCAGCTGCGTCTGCGTGACCTGGGCGGCCTGATCGTTATCGACTTTATTGATATGACCCCGGTGCGCCATCAGCGCGCGGTGGAAAACCGTCTGCGAGAAGCGGTACGTCAGGATCGTGCGCGTATTCAGATCAGCCATATTTCCCGCTTCGGCCTGCTGGAGATGTCCCGCCAGCGCCTGAGCCCATCGTTGGGCGAGTCCAGCCATCATGTCTGCCCGCGTTGTAGCGGTACGGGTACCATTCGTGATAACGAATCCCTGTCGCTGTCGATTCTGCGTCTGATTGAAGAAGAAGCGCTGAAAGAAAACACTCAGGAAGTGCATGCGATTGTACCGGTTCCGGTCGCGTCATATCTGTTGAACGAAAAACGTGCCGCGGTAAGCGCTATCGAAGCCCGTCAGGGTGGCGTCCGCTGCGTGATCGTGCCAAACGACCAGATGGAAACCCCGCACTACTCCGTACTGCGCGTGCGTAAAGGCGAAGAGACGCCAACGCTGAGCTATCTGCTGCCGAAACTGCACGAAGAAGAGATGGCGCTGCCGTCTGAAGAAGAGTACGCCGAGCGTAAGTTACCTGAACAACCAGCACTGGCTACTTTCGTTATGCCGGACGTTCCGCCAGCACCACAAGCACCGGCCGCAAGCGCGAGTCAGGCGCAACCTGCCGCAACACCGGCAGCAGCGCCAGGCCTGCTTGGTCGTTTCTTCTCTGCACTGAAAGGCTTGTTCGCGAGTGAACCTGCTCCGGCGCCGGTTGAAGTAAAAGAAGAGAAAAAAGGCGAGAAACAAGAGCGTCAGCAGGATCGCCGTAAATCACGCCAGGGCAACCGTCGCGATCGTAATGACCGCCGTGACAACCGCAGCGAAGGCAATGAAGCGCGCGAAAGCCGTGATAACCGCGAAGGCCGCGAAGAGAATCGTCGTAACCGTCGTGAGAAATCACAGCAAAACGCCGAAGCCCGTGAATCTCGCCAGCCGGCCGCTGTTGATGAAACAGAAAAAGCGAAATCGCGTGACGAGCAGCAGCAACCTCGCCGCGAGCGCAACCGTCGTCGTAACGATGATAAACGCCAGGCGCAGCAGGATGTCAAAGAGCTGAACCGCGATGAACAACCTGCTCAGGAAACCGAACAGGAAGAGCGCGTACAGGTCATGCCGCGTCGTAAACAGCGTCAACTTAGCCAGAAAGTACGAATTGGCGGTGACAACAACGCAGAAAACCGCGTTGAAGAAGGCCCCGAACAGAACGCCGTAGCGCAAAACACGCAGCTGGCGAAAGTCGACCTGCCAGCAGTGGTTGAAACCGCACCGGTACAGGAACAGGATGAAAATGCTGAAGCACGCGAAAACGCGATGCCGCGCCGTTCGCGCCGTTCTCCGCGCCACCTGCGTGTGAGCGGTCAGCGTCGCCGTCGCTACCGTGATGAACGCTATCCGCTGCAATCTGCCATGCCGTTGACCGTCGCCTGTGCGTCACCGGAAATGGCGTCCGGTAAAGTGTGGATCCGCTACCCGGTTCCGCGCCAGCAGGAAGAGCAGCAGACTCAGGAACTGGCCGTTGAAAACAACGCCGCCCCTGAACAGGATATCGCTCCGGCGATGGCTGAAGCACAACTGGTTGCACATCCGCAAGCGGACATTGTTGAGCCGCAGGCGACGGTTGAAAATGTCGAGCCGGTAGTGGTTGAACCGCAAGCCGCGATTGAAGCACCGCAGCCGGTTGCAGTTGAAACCGCTCACCCGGAAGTCATTGACACGCCGGTAGATGAACAACCGCAGCTGATTGCTGAAGAAGATCGAACTGTTGCGCAGGAAGTAGCTGAAGAAGCCGAACCAGCACAGCAGGAAGTCGCGTCAGCAGCAGAAACGCCAGCCACTGATGCGGTAGAGGAAACTGCCGAAGAAACGGCTGCGCCAGTTGTTGCCGAGCCGGTGAAAGCGCCGGTAGTAGCGCACGTTGCTCCGGTAGCACGCAAAGTGGCTACCGCGCCAATGACCAAAGCGCCAGCGCCTGCCTATGTGCCGGACGCGCCGCGTCACAGTGACTGGGTACGCCCGCACTTCGTCTTCGAAGGTAAAGGTTCTGCGGGTGGCCACAGCGCCACGCACGC
The DNA here is from genome assembly GCF_015167415.1 of Kosakonia pseudosacchari. Lineage (NCBI taxonomy): Bacteria > Pseudomonadati > Pseudomonadota > Gammaproteobacteria > Enterobacterales > Enterobacteriaceae > Kosakonia > Kosakonia pseudosacchari. Next base: position 1,907,225 of record NZ_CP063425.1, on the reverse strand, counting down.
AGCGACCGCCCCCGCGACGAAACCGCCAGCGGCTGAGTAATTCACTGGCAGTAGGTAAAAAGCCGACCCTCGGGTCGGCTTTTTTATGCCTTCCGCACCGGATGGCGCATACCGCCAAGCCCCGGCATCACTTCACGCATCAGTTGTAAAAATTTCCGTAATCGCGCGGGATAATAGCGCGCCCACGGATAAACCAGGTGAACCGGCAGCGGCGCGGCCTGCCACTGCGGCAATAGCGCTATCAGTTTGCCACTGCGCAGCTCCTCTTCCACCGCCCAACTGGAAATCAACGTCACGCCAAGCCCACCGATAGCGGTATTACGGGCCGCATACAGGCTATCGGTATAAAGCCGTGGTGCAATCGCCACCTGCTCCGTATCGCCGCTTTGCAGATGGCTAAGATGAATTTCATGCTGGTAGAACGTACTGAGCGCAATCCACGGCAATGCTGATAGCTGCTGCGGTGTGTCGACAGCGGGAAAACGCGCCAGCAACGCGGGTGACGCCACGATACTGCGGGGAACTTCCGCCAGCAGTACCGACACGGTTGCCGGATCCACTTCTGCCCCAACGCGAATGGCGCAATCGATATTGGCACTGAGAAAATCGACATTTTTGTCATTGAGCATCCATTCAACGGAGAGTTGCGGATGGCGTTCAAGAAACTGGGTCAACGGACCGAGCAGTTGTTCCTGACCAAAAGCATGCGGCGCGCGCACGCGTAAAATCCCCACCGGCTCGTCGTCGGACTGGCTCAGTTCATCTTCCAGCGCCACCCAGGCATCCGCAACGCGCTTTGCATGCTGGTAGCAGCGTTCGCCATCATCCGTCAGCTTCATCGCATGGGTGGTGCGCAAGAGCAACTTAACGCCGAGCAGCGACTCCAGCGACTGCAAACGGCGGCTGACCGTCGCCTGAGTCGTATCGAGCTGGCGTGCCGCCGCCGACAGCGACCCGGCTTCCACGATACGGATGTAGGTCCGCATCAAATCCACCCTATCTATACGCTCTTGCCGTTTCATTATTATCTTACCTATACGTTTCACGTATAACCGTTTTACCACTCCGCTGGCTACCGCGCCATGCCCGGCTGCGTAAAAATGGCCTCACTTCGTTATTCACACCTAACGTTCCTGGGGAACCTGTTATGAACCGTTATTCTCTTTCGTCAGATGTTGTTGGCTGGGTCATTTTTGCCCTCGCGCTCGGCGCCGGATTCAGCGTCGCGGCTATCTACTATTCGCAACCGCTATTGCCATTAATGGGCAGCGACCTGCACTTAACCGTCAACGGTATGGGCCTGGTTCCGACGCTCACCCAGGCCGGTTATGCGCTGGGCATTTTGTTCCTGCTGCCGTTGGGCGACCGCCACGACCGCCGCCGTCTGATCCTGTTTAAAAGCGCGGCACTGGCGCTACTGTTACTGGCCTGTAGCCTGACCAGCCATCTGCCTTCATTGCTGATCGTCAGCCTGTTACTGGGCATGGCCGCAACGATGGCGCAGGATATTGTTCCGGCGGCGGCTATTCTCGCACCGGCGGGCAAACAGGGGAAAATGGTCGGCACGGTGATGACCGGTTTACTGCTCGGCATCCTGCTTTCCCGTACCGTCAGCGGCTTTGTCGGCGCGGCATTCGGCTGGCGTATCATGTACCAGCTTGCCGCAGTCAGCATTGCGCTGATTGGTGCGCTGATGTGGTCGGTGCTGCCGCGCTTTGCGACGCACTCCACGCTGAGCTACCCGGCACTGATGAAATCAATGGCGCACCTGTGGCAACGCTATCCGGCACTGCGCCGCGCCGCTTTCGCCCAGGGCTTTTTATCCATTGGGTTTAGCGCGTTCTGGTCAACCCTTGCGTTGATGCTGCTGGAAAAATATCAGTTAGGCAGCGCAGTTGCGGGGACTTTCGGCATCGCCGGTGCGGCAGGTGCGTTAGCGGCACCGCTGGCAGGTGGCCTGGCAGATAAAGTGGGCGCCGAAAAAGTCACACAGTTAGGCGCGGGTCTGGTAACGATTTCTTTCGCCCTGATGTTCCTGCTGCCGGTACTGCCGCCGCATGGTCAACTGGCACTGATTGCCCTCTCGGCGGTAGGCTTCGACCTGGGTCTGCAATCCAGTCTGGTTGCTCACCAGAACCTGGTGTACGGTCTTGAACCGCAAGCGCGCGGTCGTCTGAATGCGCTGTTGTTTACCGGTGTGTTCATTGGCATGGCGCTGGGATCTGTGCTGGGCAGCAAACTTTACTCCGTCGCGTCATGGCAGGGTGTGGTGATGCTGGCAACGGTGTCGGGTTTGGTTGCTCTGCTGATTCGCCTGTTCGACGCCCGCCAACTCCAGCAAGCTGCGCAGAAAGCGTAGGATAAAAAAAAGCCCGCTCCGGGGTGATGGAGCGGGCATACCGAACATGCCCAGTTTCAAGACATGCTCAAAATGAAAACATTACTTATTCATCTGGAACAGCGACAGACCCTGCATATCGGTGAACGCTTTATAGGATGCTTGCAGCGCGGCTTGTTGCATGGTGTAAGACGAAATCACCGAGTTCCAGTCCACGTCAATCAAATCACTCTTCTGCTGTTTCAGCGCAACCGTACGGTCATCGCCCAACGCATCGAGGGTGTCCAGTTCGTTCAACTGCGTACCCAGTTCAGCACGAACAGTCGACACGTTGTTCAGGGAGTTACCCAGACCACGGCTGGTTTTATCCACTACGGCCTGCGCTGCTGCCTTGGCGGTTTCATCGCCTGCGACCGGGGTTTTCAGGGCGGTAATCGCCGTATCGAGCATTTTGAACAGATCGGTTTCCGAGGTGCCCGGCAGGCCGGTACCCGGATCAATCGGTTCTGGCGTGGCGTTGCTGCTGATATGGTTGAACACCTCGGTGCCCGTATGCGCAATCACCATGGTACGCGAGGCGTCAACCTGCTGGGAGATCGCCTGGTTACCACCGCTATATGTGCCCGTGGCATCATACGGCGCGCTTTCCGTTTTATAACCGCCAAAAATATAGCGGCCGTTGCCGTCGGTGCTGTTCGCCAGGTTCAGCAACTGATCGCGATAACCCTGCAACTCTGTTGCCAGCGAAGCACGGTCATCATCACTCAGCGAACCGTTGCCCGCTTTAACAATGGTGCCCTGCGCGCCAGTGATCGCGGTCGTCACCTGCTGCAATACGCTCTCTTCCAGGGACACTTTCTGCCTGGCGAAAGTACGCGCCGTCTCATACTGGCTGTTTTGCGCCTGCGCCTGCGAAATCACCACGGCCTGCGAAGCGGCAATCGGATCGTCCGACGGGCGGTTAACCTTCTGCCCGGTCGCCATCTGCTCGCCGTAACCCAACCACAAGCTTTGCGAGTTGGTCACGCCGCGCATGCTTTGTTCGTACATCATTTGAGTACTGATACGCATTTTTCACCCCTTACTTAGCGAATGCCGAGCAGCGCATCAAACAGCGTGCTTGCAGTTTGTAACACCTGAGCGTTCGCCAGGTAATATTGTTGATAACGCTGCAGGTTACCGTACTCTTCATCGAGGTTAACCCCGGAGATCGACTGCTGTTGCTTGGTCAACTGCGTCACAACGTTCGTCTGCGTGGTGGAACTGGTTTTCAGCGTCGAGGTTTTGTTACCCACATCGCTGACCAGCGTGGCATACGCATCGTTAAACGTTTTATTCCCGCCGACGACTTTCGCGCTTTGCAGATTCAGCATCGCCTGACCGTTGCGGTTATCGCTCGCACCTGAGCCGGCGACAGAAGCCATGGCGATTTTCGACTCATCGGTAACCGCAACGCTCATATTGACAATCGCATTGCTCACCGGACGAACGGTAAAGCTGTCGTTGGCTTTAGGACCAGTGGTGCTGGTGATGTTGACCTTCAGACCATCGAAATTCAGCGTGCCATCGGAAGGGTCCGGCGTCACCGCAAAAGAGGTGTTGTTGGACAGACGGGTAACTTTCCAGTTAGTGCCATCGAACGCCACTTTATAATCCGTCGCCTGCACCGCCGTGCTGTCGCTCACGGCTGCGGTCAATACCGCATCACCCGTGTTTTTTGAGTTGCTGGTGGTTGATGGCGCGCCAATGGTAAAGAACTGGCCGCCTTGAGTACCATCCGCATCGAAACCCTGTTCATGTTGTTTGTTGAACGCATCAGCAAACGACAGCGCCAGTTGCCCGAGCGTATTACGCGCCTGGTCAAGATCCTGCGAACGGAACGCCAGCAAACCACCCAGTGAACCGGTGGTGATCAGTTTTTCGGGGATCTCAATATTGCCTGCGGTTTTGTCAACATACGCCACGGCAGTACGTGATGGATCGGCGCTGGACTGAACGGCCGCCAGCTGGCGCGCATCGCTGCCCTGCACCAGAGAGTAGCCATCACCCATGCTGATGTTGTAGGTGTTGCCATCCTGCACGCTGACTTCAACACCGACAATTTTGTTCAGTTCGCTGACCAACTGGTCGCGCTGATCGAGCAGGTCGTTCGGCGACGCACCGCCGCCAACCGCGGTCAGACGGGAAATCTGATCGTTAAGTTTGGCAATCTGCGTGGAGTAGTTGTTGATCTGATCAACGCTTGAAGAGATAGACAGGTTTACCTGTTTATCCTGGTCACGCAGGTACTGGTCGGCCACTTTGAACTGGTTAACCAGACCGTTCGCTTTACCCAGCATCGCCTGACGGGATGACGGGTCAGAGGCGTTACTGACCAGCGTTTGCAGGCTGGAAAAGAAGCTCTGCAGGCTGGTTGACAGTGAGTTAGTGGTATCCGACAGCACATCGTCAATTTTTGACATCTGCTGGTAACGCGTGGTCAAACCGCTGTTCTGGTTTTCCGCTGCACGCAGCTGATTAGTAATAAAGGCGTCATACTCACGCTGAACACCGGTAACGAGTACACCGTTACCCACCCAGCCGCCACCGGTCAGGGTACTGTTGCCTGAGGTGAGCACCGTCGTCTGACGGGTATAACCCGCTACGTTATAACTGGCAATGTTATTACTGGCGGTATTAAGCGCGGCCTGGGCTGCGTTGAGCCCACTCATGGCGCTGTTAATCAAACTGGACATGGAGGTTCCTTATACACTTTCAGACATGAGTCCTGTTGACGATTATCGGCAACCCAGGGCAAAACTTGAGATATTTCAGAACAGATTTTGGATATCCGTGCTGTAGGCTTTACTGACCTTTTCACCCATCGATTTAAGCTGTTGGATCATACTGGTCAGCTTACGGGCGTAGTTTGGATCGGTCGCATAACCGGCGTTCTGCAACGCCTGCGCGCCCTGCTCCGCCGTCGCGGCAGTGGTCACCGCCGAGTAACGTTTATTACGCGTCAGCATGCCCACATAATCGGAGAGCGCTTCAAGATACGAGCTGTAAACACGGAATTTGGCTTTCACTTTCACCGCTTCGCCATTTTCATATTCCGTGGTGGTGATTTCCGTGGTCGGCCCTTTCCAGCCAGGCGTGGCTTTAACACCAAAAATATTAAAGCTCGGCTCGCCGTTTTCACGCGGGATCTGGCGCTGGCCCCAGCCGGATTCCAGCGCGGCCTGCGCGAGGATTAAGTGATGCGGAACACCGCTCTGCTCGCTGGCAAGTCGCGCCGGCAGGGAAAGCTGGGCAAGGAAGTCTTTGCTGTCGCCGGTTAACGGTTCGTCGCCATCTTCCGGCACTTTTGGCATCGCTTTGCGCACCAGCTGTGTCAGCGCCTGGTTTTGATAGGAGGTCACGGTTTCCAGCGGGAACTTCATCGGCACCTGCTGCATCTGATCGGCAGGCTCAACAGGCGCCTGATCGCCAGCCATCTGCTTAACCATCATATCGGCCAGGCCAAGACCTTTGCCTGCGGTCATCTGTTGGGCAATTTGCTGGTCATACATGCTGGTGTACAGCCGCGTTGAATCACTGCTGAAAATACCGTCTTTCGGTAACGCTTCGCGCATGCTTTTCAGCATCATCTGCACAAACATCCCTTCCATCTGGCGGGCAACCGGGCGCAGGTTCGCGCCAGGATCCTGCCGGGTTTGCGCCTTCAGTTCATTCAGTGATTGCGCGTCCCATGCCGCGCTCGTCAACAGTCGGCTGTCAGTCAACATTAGATGATCTCCAGTTTCGCACGCAGGCAGCCTGCGCTTTGCATCGCCTGCAGGATGGACATCAGTTCCATCGGGGACGCGCCGAGTGCGTTAAGCGCGCGGACTACGCTGTTCAGGTTGGCGCTGGAACGGACGCTTTGCAGCGAGCCGCCACTCTGGCGCAAATCAATCTGCGTTTGCGGTGTCACCACCGTCTGACCGCCGCCGAATGGCGTATTTGGCTGGCTCACGTTGGCCTGCTGATTCACCGTCACCGAAAGGTTACCCTGCGCGACTGCACAGTTATCCAGCGCCACTTCGCGGTTCATCACCACCGAGCCAGTACGCGAGTTAATAATGACTTTCGCGTCCTGTTGCGTAACGCCGACTTCCATATTCTGGATGTCTGCCAGCAAACGGACTTGCGAGCTGCCGCCGGTTGAGACGCGAACCTGCACGGTACGCGCATCCAGCGCGGTGGCGCTGCCGTAACCACGGTTACGGTTGATGGTGTCGGCAATCTGCTGCGCCATGCTGAAATCTTCCTGGTTCAGCTGCAGGTTAATGGTGTTGCCTGCGCCAAACTGGGTCGGCAGTTCACGCTCGATGACCGCACCGTTAGTGATACGCCCGCCGTTAAGCTGGTTGACCTGCACACTGCTGCCGCCCGCGGAAGCACCTGCGCCACCGACCAGAATGTTGCCCTGCGCCAGTGCGTAAACCTGGCTATCAACACCCTTCAGCGGCGTCATCAGCAACGTACCGCCGCGCAGGCTTTTTGCGTTACCCATTGAGGAGACCACGACATCGATAGTCTGCCCCTGGCGTGCAAACGCCGGGAACTGCGCGGTGACCATTACCGCCGCCACGTTTTTCAGCTGCATGTTGGTGCCGGTAGGAACCGTAATCCCCATCTGCGACAACATGTTATTTAAGGTTTGGGTGGTAAATGGCGTCTGGGTCGTCTGGTCACCTGTACCATCGAGCCCCACGACCAGGCCATAACCAATTAAGGAGTTTTCACGTACGCCCTGTACACTGGTGAGATCCCGGATACGGTCAGCCTGGGCGAAAGTCGCCACCAGCGCTAACACGATGCCAGTCAAATACTTAAACATAATTCACCCCGGTTACATCGGCGATAAGTTGAGGAAGAAACGTTGCAGCCAGCCCATGTTCTGCGCTTCGTTGATGTAGCCGTTGCCGACATACTCGATGCGCGCGTCCGCCACCTGTGTGGACGGAACCGTGTTGCTACCGCTGATGGTGCGCGGGTTCACGACACCCGAAAAGCGGATGAATTCAGTGCCCTGGTTGATGGCTATCTGTTTTTCACCCACCACATGTAAATTGCCATTGATCAGCACCTGATCGACCGTGACGGTCAACGTGCCGCTAAAGGTATTGCTGGCATTGGCGCCACCTTTGCCGTTAAAGGTATTACCACCGGAAGCAGAGAGATCGGCACGGGCATTGCCAAACAGACCTTCAAGGTAACGCGGCGTGGTATCCATGCCGAAACTGGCCTTGCTATCACGGCTGGCATTTGCCGACGAGCTCTTACTGGCACTGACGTTCTCTTGCAGTACGATCGTCAGCGTATCGCCCACGTTACGCGGACGGCGGTCTTCAAACAGTGGCTGATAGCCGTAGTTTATCGGCTGCGCAGTTTGATAAATCGATCCATTCACCATCGGCACCGGTCCCGGAATCGGCTGAGCGGTGGTCGCCCCCTGAACCAACGGCGTTGATGGAACCCAGGCACATCCCGTCAGGGTTAATGCCACTAAAGCCATAATCGGATAGCTGCGCACGGCGTATTTTTGCATTGCATTCATCTTCGAAATCAGGGTTCCGGTGCGGCATTTACCGCACCGGATAACGCCTTAGAGTTGCGTCAGTTTTTGCAGCATCTGATCGGTGGTCGATACTGCCTTACTGTTTATTTCGTAAGCGCGCTGAACCTGGATCATATTCACCAGCTCTTCCGCCACGTTTACGTTTGAGGTTTCCACAAACCCCTGATACAGCATCCCCGCACCGTTCAACCCAGGCGTGGTGGCGTTTGGCGCGCCAGACGACTGCGTTTCCGCGTACAGGTTTTCACCGAGACTTTCCAGACCGGTGTCATTCATAAAGGTGGTCAGGTTTAACTGGCCAACCTGAACCGGCGCGGCGTTACCTTGCTGCGTCACACTGACCACGCCGTCGCGGCCAATGGTGATGCTCAGGGTGTTCGCCGGAATGGTGATCGCAGGCTGTACCTGGAAACCACCGGCCGTGACCAGCTGGCCGTTCTGGTCAACCTGGAAGGAACCATCGCGGGTATACGCCGAGGTGCCGTCCGGCAGCAGCACTTCAAAGAAGCCCTGCCCTTTGATCGCCACATCTTTACTGTTGTTGGTCTGAGACAGGTTGCCCTGGCTGTGCAGACGCTCGGTTGCCACCGGACGAACACCGGTACCGATCTGCAAACCCGAAGGCAGCGTTGTCTGTGCGGAAGACTGCGCGCCAGGCTGACGAATTGTCTGGTACAGCAGATCTTCAAATACCGCGCGCTGGCGCTTAAAACCATTGGTACTGACGTTCGCCAGGTTGTTGGCGATGACATCCATATTGGTTTGTTGGGCGTCGAGGCCGGTTTTTGCGATCCATAATGAACTGATCATAAGTAGTCCTGTTTAATTAGCCCATTGACAGCAATTGGTTGGCGCGCTGGGCGTTATCGTCGACGCTGCTGATGATTTTCATCTGCATTTCGAAACGACGGGCGCTGGCAATCATGTCGGTCATAGCGGCAACCGGCTTGACGTTACTGCCCTCCAGCACACCTGACATCACGCGAATAGACGGGTCGTCCTGCAATGTCGTACCACGGGTCGCTTGTGCGGTCTGGCTCAGACGGAACAGCCCGTCATCACCGCGCACCACTTCCTGCGCGTCCGCTTTCACCAGCTTCAGCTTGCCGACCGGCGCGATAGTATTCGCCGGATCGCCAGGGTTCAGCGATGAAATCGTACCGTCAGCCGCGATACTAATTTGCGAACCTTCCGGTACCGCAATCGGGCCGCCGTCGCCAATCACCGGATGCCCCTGAATGGTCAACTGGCCGGTTGCGCTCACCTGGATATTCCCGTTACGGGTATACCCTTCAGTGCCGTCCGCCGTCTGTACTGCCAGCCAACCATCCTGCTGCAACGCCACGTCCAGCGGACGTGAGGTGTAGTCAAGTTGACCTGGCGTCATATCGGCGCCAGGCGTAGAAGCCACTACCAGCGTACGGGTAGGCAGTGAAAGCCCTTCTACCGGTACCGCGCGCAGCGCATTGAGCTGCGCGCGAAAGCCTGGCGTGGACGCATTCGCGAGGTTGCTGGCGGTGACAGCCTGCTGATTCAGCGTCTGGCTGGCGGCGCCCATCGCGGTGTATATTGCGTGATCCATTAAGCCATCCCGTCAGACGATTAACGCAGGTTAACCAGCGTGTTAAGGATCTGATCCTGGGTTTTGATGGTCTGCGCGTTCGACTGATAGTTACGCTGCGCGACGATCATGTTCACCAGTTCTTTACTCAGATTCACGTTTGATGCTTCCAGTGCGCCGTTGGTCAGCTTACCGAAGTTGCCGGAACCCGCTGTACCCACGATAGCAACGCCGGAAGCGGTGGTCGCAGACCAGACGTTATCCCCTTCGGATTTCAGGCCTTCGTTGTTAGCAAAGTTCGCCAGCACGATCTGACCCAGTACCTGGGTTTTCTCGTTGGAGTAGCTGCCCACCACGGTGCCGTCATCGTTGATGGCGTAGCTCACCAGCGATCCTGGCGGGTAACCATCCTGATCAACAGAGGCTGCGCCGCTGCTGCCGGTGTTTTGCTGCATGGAGTTCAGGAAGCTCAGCGAGTAAGTGCTGGCAGCAGAACCATTAAGGCTCGCCAGCGCGATGTTGATCTGCGGCTGCGCGTTCGGCGCGGCGTTCAGGTTCCAGGTACGCGGCGTAGTGGCCGGCAGCACTTCGGTGTAGTTAGTCACGGAAGTGAGCGTACCGTTGGAGCTGAACGACATCTGCGCGGCTTTTTCATAAGAAGAGCCGGAAATGCTGGAGTCTTTGGTGTAGACATCCCAGGTGTTAGCCGCAGTTTTAACGAAATAGCAGTCAACCGCATGTTCGTTACCCAGGCTGTCGTAAGACGTTACCGTGGTTTTTTTGTTGTAGGTATCCGAGTTCGTCGGATCGAACGGGGTCGTCGTCGGAATGGTCGCCGTCGAGTTCAGGTTCATCGGCATCGTCGCCGTGGTGGTGGCACGCGCCGACATCACGGTCGTTGGGATGTTAATGGTCGTCGGGTTAGCACCGGTCTGTACTACCGGCGGTGTACCCGCAACCGGGTAACCGGTCAGCTGCATGCCCTGCATGTTGACCAGGTTGCGGTTCTCGTCCAGCTTGAACTGGCCGTTACGGCTGTAATAAACAGAACCGTTGGTATCCACCATGCGGAAGAAACCGTTCTGGCTAATCGCCACGTCCAGACCACGACCGGTGTTGGTCGTTGTACCGTCGGTAAAGTCCTGAGTGATACCGGCAACTTTTACGCCCAGACCCACTTTAGAACCGGCAAACATATCGGCGAAGGACGCAGAGCCGGATTTAAAGCCATAAGTGGCGGAGTTGGCAATGTTGTTACCAATGACATCGAGGTTGGTGGCCGCAGCATCTAGGCCGCTGACCGCTTGTGAAAAGGCCATGACTTACTCCTGATAAGTGTTTTGGCTTAGATAATCTGCCGTACTTCGTCGAGTGTGGTGGTACCGTAAGTACCCAAATCCAGTGTGCTACCGTTGCTGCCGCGGGTAACACCTTGCACCAGTGCAAACTGCAACGGCTGGGCAACCAGCTGTGTTGCGCCAGAGCTTGCGGCGATAGAGACTTTATAAGAGCCATCTGGTGCCGCGGTTCCATCTGTCATCTTGCCGTCCCAACTGAAGGTGTGGACACCGGCAGTCAGCGAGCCAATATCGATAGTGCGCACCACGGTACCGTCTTTGCTGGTCACGGTAGCGGTCACTTTATCGGCGGCTTGCGTCAGTTCCACGCCAAACGGCGTTGAAGTTTCTTTACCCACCAGAATGGTCTGTCCCGGGATCATCACGCCATGCCCAATCAGGCTTGCTGCCTGCAGTGACTGGCTGTTGTCGATCTGTCCGGAAATCGAACCGAGGGTGGTGTTCAGTTTTTCAATCCCGCTCACGGTGCTGATTTGCGCCAGTTGAGTGGTCAGTTCGTTGTTCTGCAGCGGGTTAGTCGGGTCCTGGTTTTTCAGTTGCGCGACCAGCAGCGTCAAAAAGCTGCCTTGCAGGTCGGATGCACTGTTTGTCCCGGTTGTGCTGGTGTTGTTACTGGTCGAGGAGACACCATTATTTGTCGGGTCATCCACTCTTACGGCGATAGACATGCGCGTCTCCTTTACTGTCCGAGCGTGAGGGTTTTGAGCATCATGCCCTTAACGGTATTAAGCACTTCAACGTTCGCCTGGTAGCTGCGGGACGCAGACATGGTGTTCACCATTTCGCCGACCACATCAACATTGGGCATTTTGACGTAGCCATTCGCATCAGCCAGCGGGTTACCTGGTTCGTAAACCAGTTTGTCCGGCGCCTGGCTTTCAATCACATCAGCAACTTTTACACCGCCGGTCGCTTGCCCGGGCGCAGCATCCACCTGGAACACAACCTGCTTAGCGCGATACGGCTGGCCATCTGGTCCGGTCACGCTGTCGGCGTTCGCCATGTTACTGGCGGCCACGTTCAAACGTTTGGACTGCGCGGTCAGCGCGGAGCCTGCGACATCAAAGATATTCAGTAATGCCATTTAATTAGTTCCCCTGTTGCAGAACACTCATCATGCTTTTGATCTGCCCACCCAGCACGGTCAACCCGGTCTGGTATTTAACGCTGTTGTCAGCGAACTGCGTACGTTCCCGATCCATATCCACGGTGTTGCCATCCAGCGAGGGCTGATCCGGAATGCGGTACAACAAATCGGTAGACGGTCCGCTCATCGCCTGCGCCGGAATATGGCGCGAAGAGGTCATGGTCAACGCAACGCCACTGCCTTCAGCACGTCCACGCTCCATGACTTTTTTCAATTCGCTGGCGAAATCAATATCGCGCGCCTGAAACCCCGGGGTATCGGCGTTGGCGATGTTTGCCGCCAGAATTTCCTGACGCTGGGCGCTCAGGTTCAGCGCTTCTTGCTGGAAACGAAGTGCGGCATCAAGTTTATCGAGCATGGCTCCCCCACTGATGACAATTATTTAGCCAACAGCTTAAATCTCCGCTGACAAACTTATCGCTGGAATAAGGGCAAAATGCGTCGCTATTTATTGCGTTGATAGGTTGACCATGCGGTTAAAATCCCCTCAACCACTCAACAGGCAGGAGTCTGCGATGAACACGTTGAAAGGCGGTTTAGCCGCGACCTTACTGTTTTTAAGCGCCTTTGCTCAGGCCGCTGACTTGCAAGCACAGCTGACGTCATTTTTTGCTCAACGTCTTGCTGGCTTTAGCGACGAGGTAGTGGTAAATATACGCACCCCGCAAAATCTGTTGCCCGCTTGCGAGCAACCCGCGCTGAGCGTGCTCGGGAACGCGAAACTGTGGGGGAACCTGAACGTGCTGGCGAATTGCGCAGGAGTGAAGCGCTATTTGCAGGTGGAGGTTCAGGCGACCGGTAACTATGTGGTGGCAGCGCAGTCCGTTGCCCGAGGCAGCATGTTGCAGCCCGGCAGCGTGACGCTAAAACGCGGCCGCCTTGATCAGTTGCCGCCGAGAACGATGCTGGATATTACCCAGGCGCAGGATGCGGTCAGTTTGCGCGATCTTACCCCAGGCCAGGCGATTCAACTGTCAATGTTGCGCCAGGCGTGGCGGGTTAAAGCGGGTCAGCGTGTACAGGTCGTGGCGTCGGGCGATGGCTTTAGTGTGAACGGCGAAGGTCAGGCACTGAACAATGCGGCGGTGGCGCAAAACGCCCGCGTGCGCATGGCTTCAGGGCAGATTGTCAGCGGTGTGGTGAACGCTGATGGGAATATTCTGATTAACCTATAATCTTTTTAAAGAATTCATGTCGCCTGCCGATAATTAAGCAACGACTAAAGATATCAGGCCCGAAACGCCGGGATACCTCGATGAGGACAACACTATGAGCATTGATCGCACATCGTCTTTAAAACCGGTTAGTTCCGTTCAACAGCGCGAAACTAACGAGACCCAAACGCAAAAAACGCGTCTGGAAAAAGCGGCTACGGCAAACAGCACCAGCGTGACCCTCAGCGGCGCGCAAACCAAGCTGATGCAGGCTGGCGCTAATGACATCAATATGGAACGCGTGGAACAGCTGAAAACCGCGATTCGTAATGGTGAACTGAAGATGGACACCGGCAAAATCGCCGATGCCCTGATTGATGAAGCGAAGAGTTACTTGCAGAGTAAATAACAGTATGAATCGACTGTCAGACATTCTTGATCAAATGACAGTTATCCTGAGCGCTCTTAAAGACGTGATGGATGCTGAGCAAAAACAGCTTTCCGTAGGTAACATTCAAAGCAGCGCATTGCAGCGTATCACGGAAGAAAAAAGCTCATTGCTCGCCACACTGGATTACCTGGAGCAACAGCGTCGTTCGGCACAAAAAGCGCAACATAGCGCGAACGACGACATCGCCGATCGCTGGCAAACCATTACGCAGAAAACGCAGCATTTGCGCGACCTTAACCAGCACAATGGATGGCTGCTGGAAGGACAAATTGCGCGTAACCAGCAAGCGCTGGAGCTGCTGAAGCCGCATCAGGAACCGAGCCTGTACGGCGCGAATGGCTATACCGCTTCCGCCAGCCGTGGCGGAAAGAAAATCTCGATTTAAGCACACCTCTTTTGTTTGCCAGGGATAATTCCCTGGCAATTTGCTTTTCTCTTTTCCCGCTTCAACTTCTCTGCACCGACTTACGCCGTGGTACGACGCGCGAACTCTTTCACTTTAAAGCCCAGCAGCGCCAGCGTGGCGAAATAGGCCATTACGCCGACCAGCACGACGGCCATCAACCGCAGCAGGCGATAAGGCATGGTGCCGGTTGACCATTCCGGCATGACATACAGCATGCCCACTAATGCCGCGGCCATCACCAGCACTGCAACCACCAGGCGCAGCAGGAAACTTGCCCAGCCCGGCTGCGGCGTAAAGATCTGCTGCTTACGCAGCTGCCAGTAGAGTAGCCCGGCGTTCAGACAGGCCGCCAGACCAATCGACAGCGACAACCCGGCGTGTTTCAGTGGCCCGATAAACGCAAGGTTCATTAATTGCGTCATTACCAGCGTGACAATGGCAATCTTCACCGGCGTTTTAATGTTCTGTCGCGAGTAGAAGCCCGGCGCCAGCACTTTCACTACAATCAGCCCCATCAACCCCACCGAGTAGGCGATTAACGCGCGCTGCGTCATTAACGCATCAAATGCGGTGAATTTACCGTACTGGAACAGCGAAACGGTCAACGGTTTCGCCAGGATGCCAAGCGCCACGGCGCTCGGCAACGCCAGCAGAAAACAGAGTCGCAGCCCCCAATCCATCAGACGGCAATATTCGTCGTGGTTGCCGCTGGCGAAACTTTTCGACAACGACGGCAACAGGATAGTGCCAAGCGCCACGCCAAGCACGCCGGAGGGAAACTCCATCAGGCGGTCAGCGTAATACATCCACGATACGGAACCGGAAACCAGAAACGACGCGAAAATGGTGTTGATAATAAGGGAGATCTGGCTGACCGAAACCCCAAGGATCGCCGGCCCCATCTGTTTGATAACCCGCATCGCTCCGGCATCGCGGAAGCTGATGCGCGGCAGCACCAGCATGCCAATTTTCTTCAGGTGCGGCAGTTGATACACCAGCTGCAGTATTCCCCCGACCGTAACGGCCCAGGCCAGCGCCAGCACCGGCGGATGGAAATAGGGAGCCGCGAACAGCGCAAAGCCAATCATGCTGATGTTTAAAAACGTCGGCGCGAACGCTGGCACCGAAAAACGATTCCAGGTATTGAGAATCGCCCCGGCCAGCGACGCCAGCGAGATCAGCAGAATATAAGGAAAGGTAATGCGCAGCAGTTGCGAGGTTAAATTGAATTTATCCGCCGTATCGGCAAAACCCGGTGCGGTGACCAAGATCACCCACGGTGCCGCCAGCATCCCGGCCACGGTGACAATCGCCAGCGCCAGCGTCAGCAATCCGCAGACATAGGAGACAAAAACCCGCGTCGCATCTTCACCCTGTTTGCTTTTGTACTCGGCGAGGATCGGCACGAAGGCCTGAGAAAACGCCCCTTCTGCAAAAATGCGGCGCAATAAATTCGGCAGTTTGAACGCCACGAAAAAGGCGTCGGTCGCCATTCCCGCACCAAACACCCTTGCCACAATGGCGTCGCGCGCAAAACCCAGCACGCGGGAAAACATCGTCATGGAGCTGACAGCCGCCAGCGATTTTAATAGGTTCATTCTGGTTTCCATAAGACACAACGCCTGCAATGCAGGCGTTGATGTACAGCGAAGCGCTTAGTCTACAGGGAAAAAGGCGAATTACTATCGCCAGATGTTACCGGGCATTATTCACTCATCGCTTCGCGCCAGAGCTTGTCGACCACGCGCTGGGCGAGGATCGCTTGCTCGCCTGCGGTTTCCGGAACTGTCTGATTTTGCACACATTCAATGAAATGGCGGGCGCATCCGGCGAAACCGCGCTGCTCCAGTACGCTCTGCCAGCCCGCCACCGGACGGGCGACAACGCCCTGCCCGCGCTCTTCGCGCCACTCGCGCATGTCGGTAATGTCGAACAATCCGCCGTCAGTCACTGCCTGAATCCATTCCCGCTGACTACCCGCCCGGCGATGCATGCTGGTGGTAATTTGCAGATGTTCAACACTGAAATGGTGCTCGGCGTAAATCATCGCGCCGTCGTCATTGGTCAGCAGCGTACCGCTTTTTAATTGCGCGGCACCGCCCGCCAGCCACAACGCGGTATCCACAACATGGAGGTAGTCGTCCAGCAGGGTAAAGCGTAAATCATGCGGCCCGACGCTGTCGGTACGGTGTTTATCCATACGTAGCGAGGCAGCCTGTGGCATCTGCTGTTTCAGTTCACGATAAAGCGGCGAGAAACGACGGTTAAACCCGACCATCAGCGTCAGTTTTTTACGTGCGGCCAGCCCGATAAGCCGCTCCGCATCCTGTAAGTTTTCCGCCAGCGGCTTATCCACACAGACATGTACACCGAGATTAAGCAACTCACTGACGACCGCATAGTGTGAAGCCGTTGAGGTGTGGACAAACACCGCGTCGCATTGTGCGGCCAGGGAAGCCAGCGAGTCGGCATACGGAATGCGCCAGGTTTCGCACACGCGCAGCGCCTTTTCGCGCGTTGGCGACCAGGCCGCCGCCAGCGTCCAGTCCGTTGCTGCGCCTAACACTGGCAACCAGGCCTTTTGCGCAATGCCGCCAAGCCCTACCACACCGATACGTAAAGTTGTCACCGTTAATCCCCCAGATGTGCGAGTAGCGAATCCAGACGCTGCTTCAGTTCGGCCACTTCCTCTTCCAGCGCGTCGACGCGCGCGGCAAGTGAAGCTTCCGCCGGGCTGACGGCTTCAACAACATTCACCAGCGTCTGCACATCGCCGCTAAACAGATGCATAAAACGGCTTTCGCGTTTACCTGGCTCTCTTGGCAGGCGCACCACATACGGCCCGTCTTCACGCGTCGCCAGATGTTCTAACGCATTTTCCACTTCCGCCATATCACTGAACTGATGCATGCGTTCGCCGCGGGTGCGCAACTCGCCCGGCGTTTGCGGCCCGCGCAGTAGCAGCGTGGTGATCAGCGCCACCTCGGCAGAACTGAGTTTGAGATCGCCAAATTCAGAATTACAAAAACGCTGCTCATATTTTGTCACCCGGTTACCAAAACCGCTTACCGTGCGCAGATAATGGCGCTTGACCAGCTCATCCAGCACCGACTGCACCTCGTGTTCGGCAAGGTTCATCACCGGTTCACGGTTGGTTTTTTGATTACAGGCGGTGACAACACCATTGATGGAGAGCGGGTACTGTTCCGGCGTCGTCACCTGTTTTTCCAGTAAACAGCCAATCACCCTCGCCTCGACGGCGGTTAATTGATACTTCATCAAAACTCCTTAGCGACCGGGGGTCCATTCCTGCGTGGTTAATGCGGTAAGCACGTGATCGCGCCATTGCCCGTCAATTAACAGATATGATTTGGCATAGCCCTCTTTTTCAAAGCCAAGCCTCGCCAACAGATCACCGCTGCGTTTATTGTGCGGCATATAGTTCGCCATAATGCGGTGCATATGTTGCGTGCGTTGCATATAGCGGATGGCGGTGGTGAGCGCTTCGAACATCAGCCCTTGTCCCTGCCATTTCTGACCGACGGAATACCCCAGATAACAGGCATGAAAAGAGCCGCGCACCACGTTTGAGAAATTGGCCACGCCGACTATCTCTTTCTCTTCCGGATCGAGCAGCGCGAAATAGAACGCGGAACCCTGTTTATGAAATTCATTGATCATGCCAAGACGCGCCTGCCAGCCGGAAGGATAACAATGGCTTTCGTCGCGCACGGGTTCCCAGGGTTTTAAAAACTGGCGGTTTTCGGCGTAATAATCCGCCAGCCGCCAGGCGTCGCGCTCATGCACCAGGCGAACCACCAGGCGATCTGTTACTAAGCGTACTTTCGGCACGTTACTGCGATAGCCAAACATGCATTACTACTCCTTCCGTTTTACGACTCTTTTAACCCCTTCCCTTTACTATACAGTTGCTCTGGCGCTGTGGGAAAACAGCAACATGGCATTTTCTGCGTCAAACACCATTTTCGATGAAAAGTCTCAATCAAAGGCCGAGGTTGATAAAAAAATATTGTCACCGCGCCCATGGGAAAAGGCCCGACGAAACCGCAGAATAAGAAGGTCTTATCTTTCTTATTTCCCGGAGGGGAAATGGCGCGCATATCGCAGGCAAGGAGCCTGGGTAAATATTTCCTGCTTGTCGATAATATGCTGGTTGTTCTCGGCTTTTTCGTTGTCTTTCCACTGATTTCTATCCGCTTTGTTGACCAGCTTGGCTGGGCGGCATTAATGGTCGGCATTGCGCTCGGTTTGCGTCAGTTTATTCAACAAGGTTTGGGGATTTTCGGCGGTGCGATTGCTGATCGGTTCGGCGCCAAGCCGCTGATTGTCACCGGCATGCTGATGCGCGCGGGCGGCTTTGCAGCGATGGCGGTGGCGCATGAACCCTGGCTGCTGTGGCTTTCCTGTATTCTTTCCGGGCTGGGCGGCACGCTGTTTGATCCGCCGCGCTCCGCACTGGTGGTGAAACTGGTGCGCCCCCATCAACGCAGCCGTTTTTTCTCGCTGTTAATGATGCAGGACAGCGCGGGCGCCGTTATTGGCGCGCTGCTCGGCAGCTGGCTGCTGCAATATGACTTTCGTCTGGTGTGCGCGGCTGGTGCGCTGATGTTTATTTTGTGTGCCGCGTTTAACGCCTGGCTGCTGCCAGCCTGGAAACTGTCGACGGTGAAAGCGCCGGTGCGCGAAGGTCTGACGCGCGTGTTGCGTGACAAACGCTTTGTGACTTACGTGCTGACCCTTACCGGTTATTACATGCTGGCGGTGCAGGTAATGCTAATGCTGCCGATTATGGTTAACGACATTGCCGGTTCACCGGCGGCCGTAAAGTGGATGTACGCCATTGAAGCCTGCCTGTCGCTGACGCTGCTCTACCCCATTGCTCGCTGGAGTGAAAAACGTTTTCGCCTTGAACATCGCCTGATGGCGGGTCTGCTGGTGATGTCGTTCAGCCTGTTGCCGGTGGGGATGGTCGGCACGCTACAGCAACTCTTTACGCTGATTTGCACCTTCTACATCGGCTCCATTATTGCCGAACCTGCCAGGGAAACGTTAAGCGCACAGTTGGCCGATGCCCGTGCGCGCGGCAGTTATATGGGTTTTAGCCGTCTTGGACTGGCCTTCGGTGGCGCGCTTGGTTATGCCGGCGGCGGCTGGCTGTTTGACGCTGGGAAAGCATTTAATCAGCCGGAACTGCCGTGGATGATGCTTGGCGTTATTGGGTTCATGACCTCCATGGCGCTGCTGTGGCAATTCAGTCACAAACGTATTCGTCCGACCATGCTTGAACCCGGTGCCTGATTTGCGCCTGTGTATCCCCTCTTCCATACTGGTAATTGATGGATAAGCCAGTATGGAGGAGAAACGTGAAACTCTACATTTACGATCACTGCCCGTTCTGCGTTAAAGCCCGCATGATTTTCGGCCTTAAGAATATCCCCGTCGAACTCAAGATCCTGCTCAATGATGACGAAGCCACACCCACAAAAATGATTGGCCAGAAAATGGCGCCGATCCTGCAAAAAGACGATAGCCGTTATCTGCCGGAGAGCATGGACATTGTGCATTATGTCGATAAGCTCGACGGCAAACCGCTACTAACCGGGAAACAAAACCCGAAAGTGGAAGAGTGGCTGCGTAAGGTGAATGGCTACGTTAATAAGCTGTTGATCCCGCGCTTCGCGAAATCGGCGTTTGATGAATTTTCCACGCCGCAGGCGCGAGCCTATTTTGTTGCCAAAAAGGAGGCGGCGATGGGTAGTTTTGCCGAGCACCTCGCCCACTCTGCGGGGCTGGCGAAAAATATCAGCGACGATTTACGCACACTGGATAAATTAATCGTGCAGCCCAACGCGGTGAACGGAGAACTCTCCGATGATGATATTCATCTCTTCCCGTTGCTGCGTAACCTGACAATCGTGAGCGGTATCAACTGGCCCAGCCGGGTTGCAGCATACCGTGACAACATGGCGAAACAGACACAAATTAACGTGCTGTCATCGATGGCTATTTAACCGCCTGTGACGGAAGCGTGCCCGCTTCCGTCACGCCTTTCAGCTTTTTCCGCTGGCCTTTATTGAACGTGTGTCGCATGCTACGCCCCTGCGTCGTAGCATGGCGATCACGTTGAGGAATTCATGAAGAGAATCATTTTTGCCGCAGCACTACTGTTGAGCGGCGTGCTGGTGGGGTGCAATCAACTGACCCAATATTCTATCAGCGAACAGGAGATTAACCAGGCGCTACAAAAGCGTAATGACTTCGCCAAAGACATCGGCGTACCCGGCGTTGCCGACGCCCATATTGTGCTGAATAATCTGGCCAGTGAAATCGGTCGCGAAGAACCCAATAAAATCACCCTGACCGGCGATGCGAATCTGGATATGACTTCGCTATTTGGCAATCAAAAAGCCATCATCAAATTGAAACTCAAAGCGTTGCCGGTGTTTGATAAAGAAAAAGGCGCGATTTACCTGCAAGAGATGGAAGTGGTTAACGCCACCGTGACGCCGGAAAAAATGCAGGCTGTGTTACAAACACTGATGCCCTATCTAAATCAGTCGCTACGCAACTACTTTAACCAACGCCCTGCTTATGTGCTGAAAGAAGACAGCAGCAAAGGCGAGGCGCTGGCGAAAAAATATGCCAAAGGGATTGAGGTGAAACCGGGTGAAATTATCATCCCCCTCACTGACTAAATAACAGGGCGCCGTGAGCGCCCTTTTTTTCAGGAAAAGGATGCAAACGAAAACGTTTCCGCTTATTCTTAGTGCCCGGCAAAAAACACCTGTTTCTCACCAGCCGGAGCACTCCAATGACCCAACCCCAGGTTTTGAAAATCCGCCGTCCTGACGACTGGCATGTCCATTTACGTGATGGCGAAATGCTAAAAACCGTGGTGCCGTGGACCAGCGAAACTTACGCCCGCGCCATTGTCATGCCGAACCTTGCTCCCCCTGTCACTACCGTGGATGCGGCTATCGCCTACCGCCAGCGTATTCTCGACGCCGTACCCGCCGGGCATGATTTTACGCCTTTAATGACCTGCTACCTGACCGACAGCCTGAACGCCGATGAAGTCGAACGTGGCTTTAACGAGCGGATATTTACGGCAGCGAAACTCTACCCGGCGAATGCCACGACCAACTCCAGCCATGGTGTTACCAGCATTGATGCGATTATGCCGGTACTGGAACGAATGGAAAAACTGGGCATGCCGCTGCTGGTGCATGGTGAAGTGACGCATGCAGATATCGATATTTTCGATCGAGAAGCGCGATTTATCGAAACGGTCATGGAACCGCTGCGCCAGCGTCTGCCGGGGCTGAAAGTGGTGTTTGAGCATATTACGACCAAAGATGCCGCAGACTATGTGCGCGAAGGCAACGAGCTGCTGGCCGCGACTATCACGCCCCAGCACTTGATGTTTAACCGTAATCATATGCTGGTCGGTGGTGTACGCCCTCACTTGTACTGCCTGCCGATCCTGAAGCGCAATGTTCACCAGCAGGCGCTGCGCGAGCTGGTTGCCAGCGGTTTTAGTCGCGCGTTTCTCGGTACGGACTCCGCGCCGCATGCGCGTCATCGTAAAGAGGCCAGTTGCGGCTGCGCCGGTTGTTTCAATGCCCCCACCGCGCTAGGTAGTTATGCAACCGTATTTGAAGAGATGAATGCTCTCCAGCATTTTGAAGCGTTCTGTTCGGTCAACGGACCACGTTTCTATGGCTTACCGGTGAACGAAACGTTTGTTGAGCTGGTGCGTGAAGAGAGCCTGGTGCCAGAGGCGATTGCGCTGCCGGAAGATTCGCTGGTGCCGTTTCTCGCAGGTGAAACCGTGCGCTGGCGCATTAAGCAATAAATAAAAAAATTATCGCTCCCTGTTGTAATAGCTTTCGCTTAACTGTATAAACATACAGTAAATTACACAGGGGGCTATTATGCGCATTGAAGTGACTATCGCCAAAACCACACCCTTACCGCCTGGCGCTGTTGATGCGCTGGCGGGCGAGTTATCTCGTCGTCTGAACAATTGTTACCCCGATCGCGAAAACAAAATTACGGTTCGCTACGCCGCAGCAAATAAT
Source organism: Kosakonia pseudosacchari (assembly GCF_015167415.1). NCBI lineage: Bacteria > Pseudomonadati > Pseudomonadota > Gammaproteobacteria > Enterobacterales > Enterobacteriaceae > Kosakonia > Kosakonia pseudosacchari. The sequence goes on along the minus strand of NZ_CP063425.1, from coordinate 1,885,103 downwards.
CTTTCGGTTTTGGGCGGCGCAAAAGAAGATAAAGATCGCATAACTGAAATTTTGCAGGAAACCTGGGAAAGCGCCGACGACTGGTTTATCACCGACTAATTTTTCTTTAAGTTTGTGCTTATTGCCGGGTCGCCCCGGCTTTTTTTGTTGTTTTTTTAAGCGCAATCCTGGTGCAGCGCTTTTTTAATAAAAATATATGGTTAAGAGCCCGTTTTCTTATTCAAAAAAATCTAACGGTCGAAAAAACATGTTGCAGAGTGTTTAATTATTCGATCTACTCCCCCACTTGTTGGTATACTGAAAAAGCTTCAAAAAAAACACGCATTGAACCTCAAGAGTCGTTGTCTAATTAAACACGCCAATAAAGGGGGTTATGATGGTAAAGAATAATGAAGTCATCCAGACCCATCCACTGGTCGGATGGGACATCAGCACCGTGGATAGCTACGACGCACTGATGCTCCGGTTGCACTACCAGACCCCAAACAGAGCCGCTCAGGAAGAGACCGAAGTCGGCCAGACGTTGTGGTTAACGACCGATGTTGCCCGCCAGTTTATTTCGATACTCGAAGCGGGCATTGCCAAGATTGAATCGGGCGACTACCAGGAAGATGAGTATCGCAGGCATTAGTGATAATGCGCTATATAGACTCAACAGGCACCCTTGTGGTGCCTTTCTTATTTCTGTCCTTGTATAACGTTCCCAGGTTAATTACCCTCCTGAACACGCATTTGCCTGGAGAACACCACCATGAAATACGATCTCATTATTATTGGCAGCGGTTCTGTCGGCGCAGCGGCAGGCTATTACGCCACGCTAAGCGGGCTGAATGTGCTGATGACCGATGCTCACCTGCCGCCCCATCAGGAAGGCAGCCACCACGGTGATACGCGTTTAATGCGCCACGCTTACGGCGAAGGCGAAAAATATGTTCCGCTGGTGCTGCGTGCGCAACAGTTGTGGGAGCAACTGGCGGCGGAAAGCGGCGAAGCGGTGTTTGACCGCACTGGCGTTGTCAATATCGGCCCGGCGGATTCCGCTTTTTTGGCTAACGTCGCGCAAAGCGCAGCGCAGTGGCAGCTGGCCGTCGAAAAACTCGATGCCCCGTCACTGATGGCGCGTTGGCCAGAAATCCGCGTACCCGACAATTACATCGGCATGTTTGAAACCGACTCCGGTGTACTGCGTAGCGAACTGGCGGTAAAAACGTGGATCCGTCTTGCCAAAGAGGCGGGCTGCGCTCAGTTGTTCAATTGCCCGGTCACCGCGCTGCATCATCATGATGACGGCATCAGCATCGATACCCAGGAAGGGATATTCCACGGTAAAAAAGTGCTTGTCAGCGCGGGAACATGGGTGCAAAAACTGCTGCCTGAGCTCCCGATACAACCGGTGCGCAAAGTTTTTGCATGGTTCCAGGCCGATGGTCGCTACAGCACCAAGAACAAATTTCCGGCGTTTACTGGCGAAATGCCCAATGGCGACCAGTATTACGGCTTTCCGGCAGAAGATAATGAATTAAAAATCGGCCGTCACAACGGCGGGCAGCTTATCAGCGAAGCGCAGCAGCGTAAGCCGTTTGGTGAAGAACCGGGAGATGGTTCCGAATGTTTCGCTTTTCTGCGCCAGTTTCTGCCAGGCATCGGTGGATGTTTGTACGGTGCATCCTGCACCTACGATAACTCTCCTGATGAAGACTTTATTATTGATACGCTGCCGGGCTTCCCGGACACACTGATTGTCACAGGCCTGAGCGGACACGGTTTTAAATTTGCGCCAGTGCTGGGTGAAATTGCCTGTGAATTTGCCCACGGCAAAAGCTCGAAGTTTGATTTACAACCTTTCTCACTTTCCCGCTTTGCCGGGTAAACCTTCCACGGCCTCATTCGGGGCCGCTTAATGCAGCTTTGCGGAGAGAATATGCGCCGTCTGTTTCATTTCTTAATAAATAACGTACGTGAACATTTGATGCTTTATATTGCGCTGTGGCTACTTATCGCACTGATCGATATTATCTATATCGTATGGGCGCCCTGAAAAACACTGACAAAAACTGACATAGCTTTATAAAAATATATTTTCAGGACAGAATATTTAAACATCGCTATCGCAACAAAAGCTTAATAAATTCATGACTTACCCCTGCAATCAACCTAATGTTCTGAATATTATTTAGCAAAGTCATTCAAAAAAGGTGATATAGAAAAAATAACAATTCAAAATCGTAATTTTGAGTTGCAATATTGTTTCTCTCCCGCCATTTTAATTTAACCAGTTATTAACCACGATTAACAATTATGCCATTTCGCAATTCACCTGAGCGCTACGGCGCCGTTTCCATTGTTCTGCACTGGCTGGTGGCCATTGTGGTTTATGGTATGTTCGCGTTGGGTCTGTGGATGGTGACGCTGAGCTATTACGACGGTTGGTATCATAAAGCGCCTGAGCTACATAAGAGCATCGGCATTTTGCTCATGCTTGGCCTCGTGTTCCGGGTAGTCTGGCGTTTTCTTTCCCCTCCGCCGAAGCCGCTTGCCAGTTATTCACGGCTGACGCATATCAGCGCTGTCTTCGTCCATATCGCGCTCTATTTGCTGTTGTTCGGCATTCTTTTCAGCGGCTATTTGATCTCCACAGCCGACGGTAAACCCATCAGCGTTTTCGGGCTGTTCGAGATACCCGCAACGCTTGCCGATGCCGGTTCGCAAGCCGACCTGGCAGGAAGTATTCACCTCTGGCTGGCATGGAGTGTAGTCGTGCTGTCCGTTTTACATGGCCTTGCCGCCGTTAAACACCATTTCATCGATAAAGACGTCACTCTCAAGCGCATGCTGGGAAAATCGTCGCCTGACTCTGGAGCATAATATGAAGAAAATCCTGCCGGGACTCGCTCTCGCTTCGCTGCTGTTTACTACGGGTTCTGCTATCGCTGCAGACTACAAAATTGATAAAGAGGGTCAACACGCCTTCGTTAATTTTCGTATCCAGCACCTCGGTTATAGCTGGCTCTATGGAACGTTTAAAGATTTTGACGGTACGTTTAGCTTCGACGAAGCCAACCCGGCCTCTGACAAAGTCAACGTAACCATTAACACTAACAGTGTCGATACCAACCATGCAGAGCGCGATAAACACTTGCGCAGCGCTGAGTTCCTGAATGTGGCGAAATTCCCGCAGGCAACCTTTACCTCAACAGAGGTAAAAAAAGCCGGTGACGGGCTGGATATTACCGGCAACCTGACGCTGAATGGCGTAACCAAACCGGTGGTGCTGGCGGCGAAACTGATGGGTCAGGGCAACGATCCGTGGGGCGGCGTGCGCGCAGGCTTTGAAGCTTCCGGCAAAATTAAGCTGAAAGATTTTAATATCACCACCGATCTGGGCCCGGCGTCGCAGGACGTTGAACTGATTATTTCCGTGGAAGGCGTGCGTCAGAAGTAAGATTACGGGAGAGGGGCAGCCCTCTCCTCAGCTTTTATTCCGGATCCGGAATGCCCAGTTTGGTATTCAGGCGACCACGGGATTTGTTAAAGATTTTGTTGCCATTCTCCCGACCGGCGCGACGTTTACGCTGCTCTTCTTCCGGTAGTGCGCTCTCTTCTTTACACAGCTCACTGCAGCAACCGTTAAATTTCTCAGCACAGACCGGACATTGAATAAACAGCAAATGGCAGCCGTCATTACGACAGTTGGTATGGGAATCGCAGGGCGTGCCGCACTGGTGGCAGTGGGCAATAACGTCATCGGAAATGCGCTCGCCCATACGCTCGTCAAACACAAAGTTTTTGCCGATAAAACGTACCGGTAAGCCCTGTTCGCGTGCGCGGCGCGCATATTCGATAATGCCGCCTTCGATATGCCACACTTTATTGAAGCCGTTATGCTTCATCCAGGCGCTCGCTTTCTCGCAGCGGATACCGCCGGTGCAGTACATAACGATTTTCTTATCTTTATGTTCCTGCATCATTTCGACCGCTTTCGGTAACTGCTCGCGGAACGTATCCGCCGGGATCTCCAGCGCACCGGCGAAATGCCCGACTTCATATTCGTAGTGATTACGCATATCAATGAAAACCGCATCAGGATCGTCGAGCATGGCGTTCACTTCCGCCGCTTTCAGATAATCCCCCACATCGCTGGCGTCAAAACTCTCATCTTCAATACCGTCGGCAACAATCCTGTCGCGAACTTTCATGCGCAGCACCCAGAAGGATTTACCGTCATCATCAATCGCGATATTTAAACGCAGGCCGTCAAGCGCCGGGTCGAATGCATAAAGCGCCTGGCGAAAGGCGTCGAATTTGCTCTGTGGCACGCTGATTTGCGCATTGATACCTTCATGAGCAAGGTAAATGCGGCCAAATACATTCAGTTGGCTAAGCGTCTGATAAAGCGCGTCGCGCGTGGCTTGCGGGTTAATAATCGAGAAATATTTATAGAACGAGACGGTCACGCGCGGTTCCGTTTCCGCGAGCATTCGCGCCTTCAGCTCATCATTAGAGATGCGGTTGTGTAACACTGGCATGGTGTACGTGTCCTGCAAAGTTAGGGGTGAAAAAACGGCGGCATCATAAAGCAAATACTGATAATTTACATCCACACATTTTGCGCTACATTTTTTCTCATTCTAATGATTACGACGCAACAATTCCTGACAAAACAGGCATTCTGTGCGCCATGGTTTTGGTTAATTCCGAAAAAATGCGAGAATACAGGGAATTGTTGCTTCAAACAGGACAGTCATGACGCATTTACCCAAATTTTCGGCATCGCTGCTGCACCCGCGCTACTGGGCTCTCTGGTTCGGGGTCGGCATGTTGTGGTTAGTTGTTCAACTCCCCTACCCCGTGATTTACCGCCTCGGCTGTGGCATTGGCCACCTGGCACAGCGCTTGATGAAACGTCGTGTGCGTATTGCGCAGCGCAACCTTGAACTCTGCTTTCCGCACATGAGCGAAGCAGAGTGCCAGAAAATGGTCGCGAAAAATTTTGAATCGGTTGGCATGGGTTTGATGGAAACCGGCATGGCCTGGTTCTGGTCCGATCGCCGGATGTCACGCTGGATGGAGGTTATCGATTTTGAACATGTCAGGAATGTACAGGCGCAAGGGCGAGGAATTTTGCTGATCGGCGTACATTTTTTGACGCTGGAAATTGGTGCCCGCATGTTTGGTCTGAACGAGCCGGGTATTGGTGTTTATCGCCCGAATGACAACCCGGTTATTGACCTGCTGCAAACCTGGGGTCGCATGCGTTCCAATAAAAGCATGATCGACCGTAAAGATCTCAAAGGTATGATCCGCGCCCTGAAAGCGGGTGATGTCGTCTGGTACGCGCCCGATCATGACTACGGCCCGCGCGCCAGCGTTTTCGTCCCTTTCTTTGCCGTTAAAGATGCGGCTTCCACGTCAGGAACCTGGATGCTGGCACGCATGTCACAGGCCTGTATCGTACCTTTTGTTCCACGCCGTAAACCGGGCGGCAAAGGATACGAACTGATTATTCTCGAGCCGGAATGTTCCCCTCCACTCGATGACGCAGAAACCACCGCAGCATGGATGAATAAAGTGGTTGAACGCTGCATTATGATGGCACCAGAGCAATATATGTGGCTGCATCGCCGTTTCAAAACGCGCCCGGAAGGCGTCCCCTCTCGCTACTGAATCGATAAAGAGCCCGCAAATGCGGGCTCTTTTTTTGTCATACAAACCTGCGCCAACGCATTGCGGCAATCATAACCTGAGCGCATAATTAGCATGCTTACTATCGAATATAATTAATGTGTGCTGTTATGGACGGTTATGTCTCTCTCTGATGCCCCAATAAACTGGAAGCGTAATCTCACCGTTGCCTGGTTTGGCTGTTTTCTCACCGGCGCGGCGTTTAGCCTGGTGATGCCGTTTATCCCCCTCTATGTCGAACAGCTTGGCATCACCGATCCCGGCGCGCTCAATATGTGGTCCGGTTTAGTCTTTAGTATCACCTTCCTCTTCTCTGCCATCGCTTCTCCCTTCTGGGGCGGTCTTGCCGACCGAAAAGGGCGGAAAATCATGCTACTGCGTTCCGCTCTCGGCATGGCGATTGTGATGGCGTTAATGGGGATCGCACAGCATGTCTGGCAGCTCCTTGTTCTGCGAGCGCTGCTCGGTTTGCTGGGCGGTTTTATCCCCAACGCGAATGCCTTGATCGCCACGCAAATGCCGCGCAACAAAAGCGGCTGGGCGCTGGGTACGCTCTCGACGGGAGGCGTTAGCGGCGCGCTGCTTGGCCCGCTGGCCGGTGGTTTGCTGGCCGATACCTGGGGCTTGCGGATGGTCTTTTTTATTACCGCCTCTGTGCTTTTTATCTGTTTTCTGCTCACCCTACTTTGCATCCGCGAAAATTTCACCCCGGTGGCAAAACGCGAGATGTTGCACTTCAAAGAGGTTTTCGCCTCGCTAAAAAGCCCCAAACTGGTGTTGAGCCTGTTTATTACCACCATGATTATTCAGGTTGCGACGGGTTCTATCGCGCCGATTCTGACACTCTATGTGCGCGATCTTGCCGGAAATGTCAGCAACATTGCCTTTATCAGCGGCATGATTGCCTCCGTGCCTGGCGTCGCGGCACTGCTTAGCGCACCTCGGCTGGGCAAATTGGGCGATAAAATCGGCCCGGAGAAAATCCTCGTCGCGGCATTGATCATCTCCGTCTTGCTCCTGTTGCCAATGTCACTGGTGCACACTCCCTGGCAACTGGGCATTTTGCGCTTCCTGCTTGGTGCTGCTGACGGTGCGTTGCTTCCTGCGGTGCAAACCTTGCTGGTCTACAACTCCACCAGTCAAATTGCCGGACGGATATTCAGTTACAACCAGTCATTTCGCGATATCGGTAATGTTACCGGTCCGCTGATGGGCGCGGCGGTCTCGGCCAGTTACGGTTTTCGCGCGGTGTTTTGCGTGACGGCGGGCGTCGTTCTGTTTAATGCCATTTATTCATGGTTCAGTTTACAGCGTCCTGCCCGCCGGGCCAGAAGAGAGGAAACCCGCAGCGTTCAACGCCAGGAGTAACCCACAAAGCGCGATCGCGCGGCCGATACAGCAGATATCTGCGTTAAATTCACGCTACCCGTGTACAAAAATGCGATGCTGTTTCGCGCATATTCCCGGATTATTCAAAGCCGACAAGCATGCTAACTGGCATGGCTGAGAATATTTATCTTGCACCACGCTAAACATAAGACGTCCGGCCACCGCTCCCGCAGGCGTAGCGTTATTAAGTACTACGCCTTTCTCGTTATGTCATGAAATCGCTGATTCATTTCTTACAAATTTGACGCTCGCAAAGCCAGCGTCTATAGGTTTGTGCATACCTTTTTTACTGTTATCTCAGGAGCGATGATATGGCCGAAACTGAACTGGAGTATTACTCAACACTGTCGGAAGCAATTGATGCCGCGCGGGAATTATTTATTGCCGACAACCCGGATCTTGATGAAGAAGAAATCAGCGTGCAGCAATTCAATGTGCAAAAGTATGTTCTTCAGGATGGCGATATCGCGTGGCGCGCTGAGTTTTTTGCGGATGAAGACGAGCCAGGCGAATGTCTGCCTCTTTTAAGCGGTGAAGCCGCACAAAGTGTCTTTGACGGCGATTTCGATGAAATTGAGATAAGCCAGGAGTGGCAGGAAGAGAATACGCTGCACGAATGGGACGAAGGCGAATTCCAGCTGGAGCCGCCTCTTGATACCGAAGAGGGACAGACAGCTGCTGATGAGTGGGACGAGCGCTGATTACTCGTAAGGGCCGTGATTGGCATCCAGCGGTAATAAAAGGGTGTCAAACACCAGTGAAAAGGGGAGATCAAGCACGGTAATGTAGCGCCACGCGGAGTCGCGGACATCCCATTTAACGCCGGGATAATATTGATTACCGTGTCCCTGACCGGGAATTGTCCGGCTGACGATGCTACCGCAACCACTTAGCAGGCACGCCATGACGACTACCAGAATCACTCTCACAGGCAACCTCTTCTTATTTATATCAGACAAAAAAATACCGGCTCCTGGGCCGGTATTTTCCTTAATGTCGGCTTACTTTGCCTTTAACGCCAGTGGGTTAAGCTTCAGCGTTTCATAGTAGCTCGCCCATGAGAGATATTTCTCAGGGGCCGCCCACAAGCGATAATGCATCCGCGCCAGCGTGACCGGGTCGCTCAGCAACACCAGGCGGCGATCGCGATTCAGCTTCTCTGGTGTTTCGTTTAACGCCTGCTCTACATGACGATCGCGGGCAATTTCCAGCACGTGGCTTGCACGGTGGCGAGCCGTTGCCATCGCCGTTGCCAGCGCGTTGAATGACGGGTTAAACACCGCATGCATAAAGCCATCATCCAGGCTGCGCGAGCGGTTCAGCTCCAGGTATTTATCCGTATTCACCAGTACCTGCGGCGGAGAATACTCTTCCGGGATCAGGAACAGTTTCCAGCGTTTGGTGCGCAGACCGACAGTAGACCGGCTGGAGATAACCGACACAAACGGCGACAGGATCAGCGAGAAGACAATCGGTGCCAGCCAGAACAGGAAGCGGAGATCAAGCCACGCCATCCCGACTGCCCACACCAGCCCCAGCAGCAACTGAGAACCGTGGCGCATAAAGGCTTCACCCCACGGCGTAGAGTCATCGTCACGCTGCGGCGAATTCCATACTACTTCCCAGCCAAGGAACGCGCTGACCACAAACACGGTGTGGAACAGCATACGCACCGGCGCAAGCAGCACTGAGAACAGCACTTCCAGCAGCAGGGAAATCGTTACGCGAATGAACCCGCCATACTCTTTCGGCCCTTTGCACCACACCAGGATGATACTCAGCAGCTTCGGCAGGAACAGCAGTACCATTGTCGAAGCGAAAAGCGCGATTGCCAGCTCCGGACGCCACTGCGGCCACACCGGGAACAGCTGGCGCGGCTGCAGGAAGTATTGCGGCTCCGTCAGCGCATGCACGACCTGCAAGGCCGTGGAAAGCGCAAGGAACATAAACCACAGCGGTGCAGAAAGGTAGGACATCACGCCAGTGAGGAACACGGCGCGGTGAACCGGGTGCATACCTTTAACCAGGAACAAGCGGAAGTTCATCAGGTTGCCATGGCACCAGCGACGGTCGCGTTTCAGCTCGTCGAGCAGGTTCGGCGGCAGCTCTTCATATGAGCCCGGCAAATCGTAAGCGATCCACACCCCCCAACCGGCACGGCGCATCAGCGCGGCTTCGACAAAGTCGTGGGACAGAATCGAACCGGCAAACGAGCCTTCACCCGGCAGCGGCGCCAGCGCACAGTGCTCAATAAACGGTTTCACGCGAATAATCGCGTTATGCCCCCAGTAGTGGGATTCACCCAACTGCCAGAAGTGCAAGCCCGCAGTGAACAACGGCCCGTAAACGCGGGTTGCAAACTGCTGACAGCGCGCATAGAGCGTATCCATCCCGGATGCTTTTGGTGACGACTGGATGATCCCGGCATTCGGGTTCGCTTCCATCAGACGTACCAGCCCGGTCAGACACTCACCGCTCATCACGGAGTCCGCATCCAGCACTACCATGTAGCTGTACTGGCTGCCCCAGCGACGGCAGAAGTCATCGATATTACCGCTTTTGCGTTTTACACGGCGGCGGCGGCGGCGGTAGAAAATCTGCCCTTCGCCCTGCACTTCCGCAATCAGCTCCATCCACGCTTTCTGCTCGGCTACGCAGATATCGGGGTTGTAGCTGTCGCTCAGAATATAGACATCGAAATGCGCTGCGTTGCCGGTGGCTTTCACCGATTCCCAGGTTGCACGCAAGCCTGCGAACACGCGATCCACGTCTTCATTGCAGATAGGCATAATCAGCGCCGTGCGATGCTCCGGGTTTAGCGGTTCATCGCCCACCGTCGAGGCCGAAATGCTGTATTTATCGCGGCCTATCAACAGTTGCAGAAAGCCCATCAACGCTGTCCAGAACCCGGCAGAAACCCAGCAGAACAGCACCGCGAAGAGGATCAAGATACCGGTTTGCAGCACATACGGCAGAAGCTGCATAACGGAAACCCACAGATCCTGGCCCGCCATATCCGTTGGGTTGATCAGTGCCCAGCCCTGATATGGCAGAATGGTTTTCATATACCATGTGGCGACGACGGTTTGCGCCAGCGTCAGCACCAGCAAGATATAGCGGCGGATAGAACCAACGGTACGCCATTTCTGCTCGTGCGCCTGCTCCTCTTTGGTCAAACGCGCAAGGTAACGCGGCGCAACTTCGCGCCCGCGCAGACGATCCCAAAAACGACCAATCGGGTTGGTGCGCCACGGGTCGGGGAACATCGAAGAGCGTTTGGCTTTCGGCATGGCCTGAAGCTGCGCGCGCCCTTCATCGTCTTTGATTAATTGCCCTTCGGCGAGCGAATCCGGCCAGCTATGTTCCAGACGTGCGGTAACAGAACCCAGCGGCGTATCATCTTCACGCGTCCAGCTCGTATGCTCTTTATCCAGCGCTTCATGCACGCTGCGAATGCTCTCTGTCGGCAGCGCCGCTTTTTCCGAGGCGGAAAGCGGCAGCATGTCGATATACTCAGTTGTCTTATTCATTGGCAGGTAGCTGATAGCTCCAGGTTTCACTCAGGTTCTGGTCGGCGTTGACCAGCGCCGCGCGCATATCCGTAGTTTTCTTCGGATCTTTTACTTTCACGCGCAACATCAAACGCCAACCTTGCGTAACCGGATTATAGCGAACGGTGTTTTCCACAATCTCACCGTTATCGCCAATGCTGGCTTGCGCGGTTACAGGGGTATCCTTCGGCAGCTTTTTCATATCCTGGCCGGTGAAATCCACCACAAACGCGATAGTTCCGTCAGGTTGACGGATAAGGTTTGACTGTTTCACATCCCCTGTGGAGCGACGCGTCTGCAGTACCCACGCATTGTCTGGCGCATGCAGCTTGTCTTCGTCACGGCTAAAGGTGATGGTGTATTTGAAGTTCATCTCTTTACCTGGATCCGGCAGTTGATCCGGGGTCCAGTAAGCGACAATGTTATCGTTAGTTTCGTCATTGGTCGGAATTTCGACCAGTTCAACTTTGCCTTTGCCCCACTCGCCTTTCGGCGTTACCCACGCGCTCGGACGCAGATCGTAGCGGTCATCGATATCTTCAAAACGGGAGAACTGACGACCACGCTGCAGCAGACCAAAGCCCTGCGGGTTTTCCATCGCATAGCTGCTTACAGCAAGATGTTTCGGGTTATTCAGCGGGCGCCAAATCCACTCGCCGTTGCCTGCAAGCATCGATAGGCCATTGGAATCATGCAATTCCGGACGATAGTTAGTCGCTGGAGAGGGTTGCGTTGGCCCAAACAGGAACATACTGGTGAGTGGCGCAACACCGAGTTTGCCCACTTTATCGCGCAGGTAAACTTTGGACTGCACATCCACCACGGTGTCGCGGCCTGGAATGATCACAAAACGGTATGCGCCTGTTGCACGCGGTGAATCCAGCAGCGCGTAAATGGTCAGGCGTTTGTCAGTCGGTTTTGGACGCTCAATCCAGAACTCACGAAAACGCGGAAACTCTTCGCCAGAGGGCAGCGCAGTGTCAATGGCAAGACCGCGGGCAGAAAGACCGTATACCTGCCCTGCACCAATCACGCGGAAGTAGCTTGCGCCCAGCATGCTGACGATTTCATCGTTTTTATCTTTATTATTGATGGGGTACAGAACTTTGAAACCGGCGAAACCGAGGTCTTTGACCGTGTCTTTATCGTGCTGGACGTTGCCGAAATTGAAGTAATCCGGGCTATATTTGATTTTACGTACGGCAGTGGTCGTCACTTCGTTGATGGTCACTGGCGTGTCGAAGTACATACCCTGGTGATAAAACTCAAGCTTAAATGGGGTGTTGATCGCGTTCCAGTAGGCTTTGTCGTGGTTAAACTGGATCTGCTGATAGTCCGCGTATTTCATCTCACGGAACACAGAGGGCAAATTGGTCTTGGGTGCTTCGTAGCCTTTACCAGCCAGTGATTGTGCCTGTTTTGCGACATCATCAATAGAAAAGGCCCAGCCTGATGACGTATAAAGTGACAACAGAACAGCAGCACCTACCCAACGCATTTTCATCATTCGTAATTTAGGTTTCATAATAACTAAGCACTTCCCCCTTTGTGTGCTTAAATCGATCCGATCCATTTTAATGGAAACTCAGGCAATCCGACAACTGAATCCCCGCATTGTTCTCCATGCAGGCTCAATGAATAAGCAAATGAAACTAACCCTTTATCGTTTTGCAGGCTTATCCTGGAGACAGGTTATCGGTCATAGTGTAGGGTTGGTTGCGAATGTAATCATTATTTGTCTTATGGATAAGACGAAAAGTCTGAGAATGTACGGAGTGATATGACTAAAACCCCCGCACAACGAGAATATTTCCTTGATTCCATACGCGCCTGGTTGATGCTGCTTGGGATCCCATTTCATATTTCGCTGATCTACTCCAGCCATATGTGGCACGTAAACAGCGCCTACCCTTCATGGTGGTTGACGCTGTTCAATGACGCCATACATGCGTTCCGTATGCAGGTGTTTTTTGTTATTTCCGGTTACTTTTCATACATGTTGTATTTGCGCTACCCGCTTAAGCGCTGGTGGAAGCTGCGCGTTGAGCGCGTTGGCATCCCAATGCTCACCGCGATCCCGCTGCTGACGCTGCCGCAATTTATTATGTTGCAATATGTGAAAGATAAAACAGCCGAATGGCACACCCTATCGACTTATGACAAATTCAACACACTGTCATGGGAACTCATCTCCCATTTATGGTTCTTATTAGTTCTTGTGGTGTTAACAACCGTCAGCATGGTGCTGTTTAAAAAAATTAAAAATAGCGCTAACCGGATGGCTGGCAATATTTCGCTGGCGAAACTGTCGCTTTGGTTCCTGCTGTTAGGTATCGCCTGGGCGGCGTTCCGTCGAATGGTGTTGATGATCTATCCGGATATATTGCGTGACGCGCTGTTTAATTTTGCGGTCATGCAGACGTTGTTCTACATTCCGTTCTTCATACTTGGCGCGCTGATATTTATTAACTCGCGCCTGAAGTCACTCTTTACCACGCCTTCGCCGTGGTGCATGCTCGGCTCGGCGCTGGCCTTTGCTGCTTATTTGCTTAACCAGCGTTATGGCAGTGGCGAGGGCTGGATGTACGAAACCGAGGCGGTTATCACCATGCTGCTGGGCCTGTGGATGGTCAATGTGGTCTTTTCATTGGGCCACAAGATGCTGAACTTCCAGTCAGCGCGTGTCAGTTATTTCGTGAACGCATCCCTGTTTATCTATCTGGTTCACCATCCACTGACATTGCTATTTGGGGCGTGGATCACACCGCATATCCAGTCCAACCTCCTCGGTTTTCTTACCGGGCTGGTCTTCGTCATTGGCATTGCGGTGCTGCTGTATGAAATCCATCTGCGCATTCCGCTGCTACGCTTTCTTTTTTCCGGCAAGCCGCAGCACAACGACGCGAAGCGTCATGCTCACGCCAGATAACGTTTCCGGCTGCCCTGCCCGCAGAGCAGCCGCGCCTTATTGAATGTGCTGAGTCAGTAAGCGCTGATAAAGCTTCGTCATTTCGTCATCGAAACAAACAAAGATCACCTGCTGGAGTTGCGGCCGACGTATGAGGTGGGTAGCGACAGTATTAACGGCGATTTCCGCCGCCGCGGCTTTTGGGTAACCATACACGCCGGTACTGATCGCGGGAAAAGCAATGCTGGTGTAACTATTGGCTTCCGCCAGTTGAAGGCTATTGCGGTATGCATCCTCCAGCAAGCGCGCTTCATTCTCTTCTCCGCCACGCCATACCGGTCCAACCGTATGGATAACCGCTTTTGCCTTTAGATTTCCCGCCGCCGTAATCACCGCATGGCCAGGCGGACACTCTCCCTGCTGCTGTCGCACCTGTCGGCACGCATCGAGCAAAGCCGGCCCGGCGGCACGATGAATCGCGCCATCCACACCACCACCGCCAAGCAATGATGAGTTTGCTGCATTCACAATCACATCCACTTCAAGCGTAGTGATATCCCCCTGAAGCACCTGCATACGTGGTTGCATTTTTGCCCCCTATCCGGCCAGTAACCCGTTAACACCGTTAAGTGTATCCGGAAATAGCAAGGGCAACATGTTCAAAATCATCAGTTATAGATGATGGTAACCACGGCGCGGGATCGCTGCGCATCGAGATAACGCATCTGGACTTGCGCAACCTGCGAAGAGAGTGATTGTCCGGTTATATCGGTGACATGAATTTGCCGGGTCTGCATTTTATTGTTTTGCACACAGGAGAGCAGCAGATTTTGGTTCTGCGTGTGCGTTTCGCAGCCGCCTTCAACGATGGCACCACGAAAATGGATCGTCCCTCCCGCCAGCCGGGTTTCCGCACTGGCAAATGACATCATGCAAAAGCAGGCAACAGGGAACACGAACGCTTGAAACAGACGCATAAACACCTCGTAAGTCACTCATCCCTGACGGTTGAGCTTCGGCCTATTGATAAGCTACATATCGGCACCATTAGCGCGTTCCTTAATTAAAATTAGCATTCAGATGGGGAATGTGTTTGTCGCAGAAGAGATTATTAAAATTATTATTCGGCTGGCCACTGCCGGGCTAAATGGAGAGACTGACCATCGGACACCGTGACGATAATTTTGACGTTATCGTGCGCGGAAATATTCAAGCGAATACGCGACAGCGCCGTCGTTTGATTCGCCGGGAGCGTCATTGTGTTTCGTTGCCGGCTTTGGCTCACACCCGCAGCGCCTTCACGCTCGGTAATAATCTGCACCTGGCAAACACAATTCTGTGTAACCTGCACCAGCGGAGTAATGGTGTAATTGTCGCCATCGCGGGTGGTATCGAACGTGATCTGGCTGGATAACGCCGCCAGCAATAATAAGGTGTGCATAGCGCCTCCAGAAAAAACAGGGCCGCAGCCCTGTTTTTTCCTGCCGGGGGGATCAGTACTGATTCGCGGTAGCGTGGTTACCGTAACCAGTTTGCTGGACAGTAACACTTGAACCCGATGCAGTCTGGTTAACCAGTGCACCGTTAGCGACACCGTACTGGCTCACAGAAATATCAGAGTTGCGGCTATTCCACTGATCAATAGTGGCATTGTTTTGTGCCCCGTTCTGCACCAGATCGATAGAGCTGGCATCAGAACCCTGGCCCACATCGGCGGCGTTAGCGGAACCATACTGATGAATGGTCAGGTCAGATTCACGTGCATCGCTTTGCAGGGCAAGGGCGGCGTTGGCGCTGCCATATTGATAAATGCTCAGTTCAGAATTTGGACCATTGCTGCCACCGCCATGACCGCCGCCATTACCATACTGCGGGACACTGCCTGCAAATGCGCCTGCTGAAATAACGATCGCTGCGAATGCTGCCACTTGGAAAAGTTTCATGGTAAACCCCCGTTGGATTGAGATTAAAGTCGCAACGCTTTCAACGTTGAATAACGCGAATAGCCATTTGCGACTGTCGTTGCACCACTACTGCCGTTTTTTGCGTACCGTACTGCGTGATATTTGCCCGGTTGCCCGAGCCTTTCTGAATAATAACCGCGCTATTACCATAAGCCCCCTGCGTAATACTCGCATCGTTGGCGCTACCGGCCTGATCGATATAAGCAAGGTTATAACTTCCGGACTGGTCAATTTGCGCTGAATTGTTTCCGCCATTTTGAGAAATAACACCTAATAATTTCGACCCTCGTTGATCAATATGCGCATTATTACTCGCACCATGTTGCTCAATATTGGCTGATTGATTATAAGGCGCCTGGCTCAACTCATTAACCGCCATATTATATTCCGGGTTTGCCAGGTCATATCCGGCTGCTGTTACAAGGCACGGCATTCCTAGCAGGGTTAACATCATAAAGGCTATTTTGTTCTTCATGCTGTCACCGCCAAACTTATTTGTTAATACCTGGTTTCAAAACTGAGTATGCCGTGGATAAAAAGAAAATATCTCACCAGCAAGTTGGATTTTCATTAGTCATATCATTCTTAAGCATGAAGCATAATTATCACCTGCTTGCCGCAGCTTCAGGATCAGATGATTTTTCTTAAATAACTACCCCAATACTATAAGCGTCAATGCACAGGATACGTGGCAACAGCAAAACGCGAAATAAGGAGAACCTGAAACCAACAAATGTCAGGTCCTTGTTCTTAATATAAATTATCGCGCAACGTTCTTTTGAAACTCGCTCTGCTTCAGCATTTGTATATCAACATACCCGAACATCAAAATAACATTTCAATATTTAATTTTACATTCTGTTACATCATTCACACTTGCTTTAAGGTTGGCAAGCGTTAGATTGAATTCGCAGCACTCATTACTTTGCATTATTTCTCCCTTGCACGGGCTGATCACTTATTCCTGAACACAGCATAGCGCATCCGACAGTACATCTGGTTTCCCCGGTGAATAACCGGGGGTTGAAGTTGATGAACAAAAAACAAATACGCGGGGTTTCATCATGTTTAGTGAAGTCCATAGTTCAGCTATTTCAGTTTTATTATTAATAACCAAACCCTCATTACAGGCAACAGCGCTTCTGCAGCATTTAAAATTTGCGCTCTCATTGCCCGGAAAGCTCCATAATATTCAACGACCTCTCGATGACATTCCCGCATTGAGCATTGTCTTATTCGACATGATTGATGCGGATAAAAAACTGATTCAGCAATGGCAGAATATCCTGTCGCAAAAGAGTGGTGATATTAAACTATTGCTGATGAATACCCCTCTTGATTACCCATTCCAGGAGGTAGAAAACTGGCCGAATATTACGGGGGTATTTTACATTTCAGAGGACAGAAGTCAGTTGGTCGAGGGATTACAAGGCGTACAGCGTGGTGAGTGCTATTTCTCACAAAAACTGGCGAGTTATCTCATCACGCATGCGGGTAATTATCGGTTCTACAGCACTGAATCTGCCCTGCTTACCCACCGCGAAAAAGAGATCCTTAATAAACTGCGCATCGGAGCGTCAAATATTGAAATAGCCCGTTCGCTGTTCATTAGTGAAAATACAGTAAAAACGCATCTTTATAATCTTTTCAGGAAGATAGCGGTAAAAAACCGCACGCAAGCCGTCTCCTGGGCTAACGATAATCTCAGGCGTTAATGCCATGAAACGTTATGGGTATCGTCTGGCAACCGCCGCTTTACTGTTTGCCAGCGTAAACGTATCGGCTGTTGAAGTCGAAGTTCCCGGGCTGTTAGCCGATCACACGGTATCGTCTGTCGGACACGATTTTTATCGTGCATTTAGTGACAAATGGGAAAGTAACTGGAAAGGGAATTTAACCATTAATGAACGACCTAGCGCCCGTTGGGGAAGCTGGATAACGATAATCGTCAATCAGAGTGTTGTCTACCAGACTTTTCTTTTCCCGACGCACCGCGACTTTGAGAAAAATGTTGAAATCGCGTTGGCGCAAACCCAGCAAGCGATCGATCACCTGCAAATAAACCAGGCGTTGCTCAGTGCTGGCGATATGGCAAGTGATGAATTCTAAAATACGTTAAATCTCCGGAGGCTATTATGCGTAGCATATTTACCCTGCTTGCGCTGTTGCTTATCGCGCCTGCATGCTGGGCGGGAACAATGACATTCCAGTTTCGTAATCCTAATTTCGGCGGGAATCCTAATAACGGTGCATTTTTATTAAATAGCGCCCAGGCACAAAATTCTTATACCGATCCCAGCTATAAAGATTACGGCGTGGAAACCACCTCCGCGCTGGATAATTTCACCCAGGCAATACAATCACAAATATTGGGCGGGTTACTGACCAATATTAATACCGGTAAACCGGGGCGAATGGTGACCAGTGATTTTATCGTGGATATTTCCAATAAAGACGGACAACTGCAATTAAACATCACCGACAGAAAAACCGGCAAGACATCTACGATTCAGGTGTCGGGCCTGCAAAGCGGTTCAACGGATTTTTAAGCCACTGTCTAACAGGACAACAACTATGTCGCGCCTATTCATTTTATTCGCCGTGTGTTTATTAAGTGGTTGCCTGACTGCGCCGCCAAAACAAGCCGCTAAGCCGACGCTGTTACCGCGGGCGCAAAGTTATCAGGATCTGACGCATCTGCCGCTGCCAAGCGGGAAGATTTTCGTCTCGGTGTATAACATCCAGGATGAAACCGGGCAATTTAAGCCCTACCCGGCAAGTAACTTTTCTACCGCTGTCCCGCAAAGCGCCACGGCAATGCTGGTGACGGCGCTGAAAGATTCGCGCTGGTTTGTCCCGCTGGAGCGCCAGGGTTTGCAGAATTTGCTAAATGAACGAAAAATCATTCGCGCCGCGCAAGAAAACGGGACGGTTGCCATTAATAATCGCGTTCCGCTTCCCTCACTGACTGCCGCGAATATCATGATTGAAGGGTCAATTATTGGCTACGAGAGCAATGTAAAATCCGGCGGCATTGGCGCACGGTATTTCGGCATCGGCGGAGACACACAATATCAGCTGGATCAAATCGCGGTGAATTTACGGGTGATAAATGTCACGACCGGGGAAATTCTCTCATCGGTCAACACCAGTAAAACCATTCTCTCCTACGAAGTACAGGCTGGGGTATTTCGCTTTATTGACTACCAGCGGCTACTGGAGGGAGAAATTGGTTATACCGCCAATGAACCGGTCATGCTCTGCCTGATGTCGGCGATTGAAACAGGGGTGATTTTGCTAATCAATGACGGGATTGATCGGGGACTGTGGGATTTGCAGCAAGGCGCCGATCGTCATAACCCCGTGCTGGCAAAATACCGCGAAATGGCGGTGCCGCCGGAGTCCTGAAAAAGCAAGGCGTGACTTTTGGTCACGCTTTCTCTTGCTCTTTAAGCAGCGGCTGCGCGCGGCGAGAAGCCAGCCACAGCCCGCTGTTTTTCATGGCATAGCCAAACACTAACCCCACCGCCAGCGACGGGATGACAAGCCGCCAGTCGCCCTGCCCGGCAAATGTCGCGCAGGCGCCAATAAACGTTCCAGGTACAAATGAGAGCAACACGTTTTTGGCCTGAATACACATTAAAAACGCCACCACACCGGTCATCAGATAACCCAGAATATTCAGATGCGGAGCCAGTGCTGCGCCATGAATAATGACCTGCGCCCAGGCCACGCCGCTCATCACCGTACAGGCGGAAATAAGCAGCCCTTTTACACCGCCCTGCGGGCAGGCGAAATAGGCGGTGCAGCCGAGAAAACCGGCCCAGCTTAATAAACCAAAAGAGACAGCCACCCAACCCCAAATGCCGGAGAGAATGCCTGTCGTCATTGCGATAGAAAGGAGAATGTTCATGGCGCGCATCATAGCAGATGCGCGCTCCCGAGATGCGACAATGCGCACACTATTTGAAAACCACTAATCTCAGTTGCATTTTAATTGTGATTAAAATCACAATTATTCTTCTGATTCTTCCTGCAACTCATCCCACATCGCGGCGATCGCATCGCGTGTCAGCGGCGCCATGGTGCGCCAGAACGGCGTTGTCGCATGGGCTTCAACTTTGCCAAAGAAGGTGCCACACCAGGGCAGCAGATAATCGGCGAATAAGGTTTCCTGCGCTTCGCTTTCATCTTCTGCGGCCTGATCTTCCAGCCATGAGGCCGCAAGCAACAACGTCCCGATGTGATCGGCTGGCGCATCGGTCAGCGGCATGCCGCGGCTGGACAAAAATGAACGCACTTCCGCTTCCGTCGCCCCTTCCACCCAGGCACTACGATAAGGCGAGACGCGGCACTCGTCGCCGACAAACAGCGCGTTGTAATCAGCCGCCAGAGCCTGCGCATCGCAGTTTTTCTGCAAACGTTCAAGCAACTCATCCTGCTCCAGCGGCCAGCTTTCCGCCAGTTTCCCCTCACGGATCATGGTATAGAGCGGCACCAGCAGAGGATCTTGCGGCTGGCGGTAAAACAGCGAGCCCAGTACACGGCAGAGGATTGAAAATTCGTTCATTCAGTTGTTCCAGTCAGTATTAAAGTTCTGCAAATTCGGTAATTGGCGGCATGCCACGGGATTCGAGAAAATCCAGCAGACGACGCGGCGAGACATTCAGAATACGGTCTTCCGGGAAATCGACGTCATCCAGCACCTTGCGACACTCACTGAAATCGCCAAGCGTAAACGCGGTGTGGGAATCCGATCCCAGCGCCACCCAACCGCCGGCATCACGCACTGCGGCAGCCACGGCGCGGCAATTCGCCTCGCTGCCTTTGCGCGAATGGATAAACGACGAATTGTTAATTTCAAGCGCGACGCCATATTTCGCGGCGGCGGCGGCAACGGCCGGAATATCAATGTCAAATTTCGGGTTACCAGGGTGGCTAATAATATGGACGTTGCCGCTGGCGATAGTCGCCATCATCGCCTCCGTGTGGGTGGCTTTATCCTGCGGCGGAAACACCGGCTCATGGAAACCGGCGATGATCAGATCCAGCGACGTCAACATCGGTCCGGTGCAGTCGATTTCACCGTTGATGTTTTTAATATTGGCTTCAATACCGCGCAAAATGCCCACGCCATCGACCATCCGTGGCCAGATGCGCATATTCACGAAATGCCAGTAGTGCGGCGCATCCGCCATATCCGGCCCGTGGTCGGTAATGGCAAAGAGCTTGATCCCTTTGCGTTTTGCCTCGGCAATATAATCGTGAAGCGTACTGTAAGCGTGGGTGCTGGCGACGGTATGCATATGCAGGTCAACGGGATACATGACTCACTCCTGTAGTTATTTCTGCAAAGGATAGCAGTTATCGTTCGCGAGTTTAATGACAAAACCCGGCTATGCCGGGCGTCTGTCAGTAACCACGCGCTCTGTCTACCCGTCCGCTGACCGCTTCACCACGCTCAATACGTTGAATAGCCTGCGCAATAAAAGCCACGGCTTCACTGCGACGTGTCGTCGCCGCCATGTGCGGCGTCATCGCCACGCGGGGATGCGCCCACAGCGGATTATCGGACGGGAGCGGCTCCTGGCTAAAGACATCGAGCATGGCGCCTTTCAGCTTTCCGCTCTCCAGCGCAGCGAGCAAATCCCCCTCGACAACATGCACGCCGCGCGCAAGGTTTATCACATAACTGTTATCAGCGAGTTGGTTGAGCAACGCACGATTAATGATACCTGTCGTTTCCGGGGTGTTCGGCAGCAGATTGATCAGCACCCGTGTGCCATGCAGAAAGGCTGGCAACTCCTCGCCACCCGCAAAGCTGGTCACGCCGGGTATGTTTTTACGGCTGCGGCTCCAGCTACGCAGCGGGAACCCCCACTGGCGCAGACTTTCAGCCACTTTCGTACCGAGCACGCCCGCACCGAGGACGCCAATGGTGAAGTCTTCACGTTCGTATTCCTCCAGCGGTTGCCATTTCGCCTGCTGTTTCAGCGCCTGGTAATCATCAAAACGTCTGAACCAGTGCAACACCTGGCTCACGGCATACTCCTGCATTTGCAGCCCCATACCGGTGTCCTCCAGGCGAAACAGCGGAATAGACTCGGGAAGCATCTCAGGATGGGCGTGCAACTGGCTAAGAATCGAATCAACGCCTGCCCCTAATGCAAAAACGCCTTTTAACTGTCGGCCTTTGAGCATCTCAACTGGCGGATGCCAGACCAGCGCGTAATCAGCGTGGGCATTATCGCCCGGCGTCCACGCGCGGATATTTGCCTGCGGCAGCGCCTGGCGCAATGCGCGGATCCAGTCATTGTTATTGAATGAGGGGTGATAAAAGATAATGTCCATATCAACTCCAGAATCTGATGGGATGTATCCGGTTCTTTTCCGGAACAATTATGCTTTTTCGCTAAGGCCGCTCAGCATAACAAATTTCCTCCGTACCACGCGGAGAAAGTACCGTGACGAGAAAAAAAGCGATTTCAGAACGTTTAAGAAGCAGGTTGTTTGAAGTTTGTCTAACCGCGCTAATTTATTAAAAAAGAGGATTGACGACCTCCGGGGTTTTCCCTACATTAGCGCCCGTCCCGTCAACATCGGGAATACAATGTGGTGAGGTGTCCGAGTGGCTGAAGGAGCACGCCTGGAAAGTGTGTATACGGCAACGTATCGGGGGTTCGAATCCCCCCCTCACCGCCATCATTCAAAAAAGAGCTCGCATGTAAATGCGGGCTTTTTTTTCGCATATCGCACTCCCGCAGGGGGGATGAGAAGCCCCGACCGGGGTTCGACAACTGGCGCAGCCAGTTGGACAGATGACGAGCCCGCGAGGAATCTGCCCGTAGGGTGAGCGAAGCGAATCAATCCCCCCCTCACCGCCATCATTCAAAGAAGAGCCCGCATGTAAATGCGGGCTTTTTTTTCGCATATTGCACGCCGCCGGGGGGGTGAGAAGCCCCGACCGGGGTTCGACAACTGGCGCAGCCAGTTGGACAGATGACGAGCCCGCGAGGAATCTGCCCGTAGGGTGAGCGAAGCGAATCAATCCCCCCCTCACCGCCATCATTCAAAGAAGAGCTCGCATGTAAATGCGGGCTTTTTTTTCGCATATTGCATCCCGATGGGGGGGATGAGAAGCCCCGACCGGGGGTCGACAACTGGCGCAGCCAGTTGGACAGATGACGAGCCAGCGAGGAATCTGCCCGTAGGGTGAGCGAAGCGAATCAATCCCCCCCTCACCGCCATCATTCAAAGAAGAGCTCGCATGCAAATGCGGGCTTTTTTTTCGCATATTGCATCCCGATGGGGGGGATGAGAAGCCCCGACCGGGGGTCGACAACTGGCGCAGCCAGTTGGACAGACCATGAACGCAGTGAGTGGGCTGCCCGCACAACCATGCCGGGAGCATTTGAGAACAACCGCTCGTCCATTCTCATCGCTAGCAAATGGTCATTTGCTGTCAACAAGCCCTCTTTCGTTAAAGGCATCATATTTCAGGATTTCTGCCGTCATCCGTTCCTGCCAGCGGGTGATAAATGCCCGGGTGTGAGGAGCGGCAAGATGCGCGGTCAGCGCATCCTGATCTTGCCAGCGTTCCGATATGAGCACGCTTCCGGCAAGATGATCTTCTACTGCCACGTCATACGAGAGGTTTCCTGCACGTTTACGCACGGTTTGCGCGAGTACGTTCATGTCGGCCATAAAGTGTGGTAAATCAGAGGGTTTAATATTCACATAACCGCAAATGATGAGCATAGCGTTGCCTTGTATCTGTCATCCCCGATCGCTCTGCCTGGTCGTCCGGGGACATGATTATCAAACGTTAGTCAGTACAATTTTGCCCTGAATATTGCCCATTGCTGCGCGCTGATGGGCCGCAGATGCCAGTGCTAACGGATAAGTGCTATCAATCACCACCCGGACAACACCCTCTTCCAGAAGACAGCCTGCTTGCGATAATTGCGCACCGCTGGAGCGCACTTGCGTCGATGACACCGTCACCGCTTTTTGCGCGGCTTCAGAATGTGCGGAAAAGCCCAACGGATTAACCAGAAAAAGGGCACCGCCAGGCCTGATACAACGCAGAAAGCGCGCCATATTAGCGCCCCCTACCGCATCGAAAACGAGATCAACGTTTTTTACTACGCGCTCGGCGGCGATTTTGGTGTAGTCGATAAACTCATCAGCCCCCAGTTCGCGTAACAGCGCTTCATTGCGGGAAGAAGCCACGGCAATGACCCGCGCACCTTGCCAGCGGGCAAGCTGAACGGCAAGGTGTCCCACGCCACCACCAGCACCGTTAACCAGCACCGTTCGCCCTTTTAATGGAACGGCTTTATGTGGAAAAGACTGGAAAGGATTCGGTGCGTCATGCCCTGTTTCGATAAGAAACTGCCAGGCCGTGAGCAGTGACATCGGGGCCCCCGCAGCCTGAACATGCCCGATTCCGCGAGGTTTCAGCGCCAGTTCCGACGAAGGTACGCTTACATATTCTGCATAAGCCCCACTGCCCTCCATCACCTTTTCAGGAAAACGCACCATCGAATAGACCTCATCTCCGATGCTAAACCCGGTAACGTGTTTACCGACCGCTGCGACAACCCCTGATATGTCAGTTCCTAAAATGAGCGGAAAAGTGGGTTCGGGCCACCATTCAGGCGGAAGTGCCCGATACCCGTCACGCAGATACCAGTCTGGCGGGTTAAGGCTGGCGGCTTGCACATGCACAAGAACCTCGTCGTTTCCCACTTTGGGCCGGGGCACTTCTTCATAAAGCAGGTTATCTGGCCCACCAAACGCATGTAGTTGTACAGCTTTCATTATCTCAGTCATCACCGTCTCACGCTAAAAAACACTCAGGTAACAGAGCATACGGCTAATATTCAGGATTGATAATGTGGCTCCATTTCGCTTTAATTGTGCCATGAAGGAACAAATAGGTTTGGAAAGACTCACGGGTCTCATCGCATTCGCTCGCGCCGGCGCTCTGGGCAGTTATAGCGCCGCTGCCCGCTCGCTCTCCGTTTCCCCTTCCGCAATCAGTAAAAGTATCCAACGGCTGGAAAAGCATCTCGGCGTCACGTTATTCACCCGAACGACACGCTCGCTCGTGCTAACGGCCGAAGGCCGCGAACTGCACGAACGCGCGTTGCGATTGTTACGGGATGCCGAAGAGATCGAGCAGGTAGCCAAACGCAGCCGCGCGGAACCAGCAGGTACGTTACGTATTGCGGCATCGTTACCGGTGGGCATTCATATGATCGCCCCTGTACTTGCGCAATTTTGCGCGCTTCACCCAAAAGTGACGATCGACTTACGGTTGAACGATCAGGTGGTAAGCATCGTTGATGAGCATATTGATATTGCCTTTCGAATTGGCGATCTTGCGGATTCAAACCTGCTGGCGCGTCGCCTTCCGCCGTATCAGGTAGGGTGTTATGCCTCGCCTGAATATGTAGCCCGTTGCGCGCCACCGAAACATCCCGATGACTTAATCGGACACCAAACGATTAATCTGCGTTACCAGAACACAGGGCAACTTTTTCGCTGGCCGTTCCGTATCGGGGAACGGGAGATTGAAATTGTGCCTTCATCAACGGTGATTGTTGATGCCAGCGAAGCCGCGATAGCCGCAATGACCGCCGGAGCCGGAATAGGCATGGCGTCCAATTTTATGGTGGCATCCCTGGTCAGGGATAAAAAGTTGGTTCCCGTACTCGCGGATTTTACGGTGGAGCGGCGTAATATTTCGGCTGTCTGGCACGAAAGCCGCCGTTCAAATCCGGCGGTACGCGCATTTTTGGATCATATGCTTAGACATTTTTAACCAGGCTCTCTGCGGCATTAAACAACACGGTATGATCACCGGTATGCGCTTTGGCCTTAGGGTCGACATGGCTCAGGACAGAACCCATGCCAGCCTGGTTTCGCGGTTGCAGGGCGCAATAATTCGCAATGATGAAAAACGGTGCTCACGCTCAGCGACAGCGCAATTGAAAATTTACGATCCCGCTAATTGTGCAGCCCGCCATGATGATAACGCCGCGCCAGCGGCATTTTTTTGCCCGCCCTTCACTTCCCGCACCACCATTAGTCTTTTTTAGCGCCAACTAACACTATGTTTATATGCCGTTTATGACCCCAGCTTATAGTGCGACTGCACCAGACCTGAAGGGAAGCTGCGGCTTGATAACAGCGTCAAATCTATATCCCCGGTCAGGGAGCCAAATAACGGTTTTCCCGAACCGAGCAGGACAGGAACGGTAGTGATAACGATATCGGCGACCAGACCTTCACGCAGGAACGACTGTATTACCTGCCCGCCATCGATATAGACGCGACGCGCGTTCTGCGCCGCCAGGTCAGTAAGCACCTCCCCTGGCGTGCGACATGAGAACTGCACTTTGCCCTTCAGTTTCTCGGGCACGGGGGTATCGGTTAGCTGTCGGGAGAGCACCAGCACGGGACGATCATAGGGCCATTCGTCAAAGGTCAGTACCTTCTCATAACTGCCTCGCCCCATAACGATCCAATCTTTGTCCGCGATGAACGCCGCATAGCCATGATCTTCTGTCGGGTCATCGCGCTGCAACAGCCACTCGATATCGCCATCCTGTCGGGCGATATAACCATCAAGACTGACGGCAATAAAAACATGTGTGGTGACCATCAATTGCTCCGTATTCAGATTATCTATCTCGTAGTTTAGGGAGGTTAGCGATAGTGACATGCTCGCTGTGGAAAAACGTAGCATGAAGGTAGCAACATTGCCTTTATGGATTAAGGCAAAAAATCGCGTGGCGTTGAATCCAGGATGAAGCGAAAAGCGGTGATCTGCTCCCCATAAAGTAACCTTTCACAAGGTTATTAACATCCATTTCTGGTACAAAGCAGCCAAGCAAGTCGCGCTGAAAATCCGCTAACGTGAAAAAAGATCCCTGTGATTAAACAAGCGGCATCTCCGGTCGTTACCTCAGACACAACTTTCAGCATACTTGCCTGGGGTGATACCAAATTGAGCCTTAAAATTCCTGTTGAGATGGCTTTGATCGAAAAAACCAACGCGATGCGCAACCATCGTGGCTTTGACGCCTTCTGAGAGCAGTTTTTTAGCCCGATTAAGCCGGATCTGGTTTAAATATTTGTGCACCGACATCCCGGTACTGGCACGGAATAGGCGCATAAAATAGAACTCGCTCATCTCAGCGGCATCTGCGATATCTTTGATATTAATATTCTGGTCGTAGAGGTCATGAATATATTCCAGGGCCCGACTCACATCTGCTCGCTGATAAGCGGGAGTGGAATTTTTTGTCGTCAAAAATCCATATCGGGAAATGAACGCGCTTAAAACGCCGTATAAGGTGCACTCTTTTTCCAGCGTATCGGGACAAGTACGAAGTGTTGCGGAAGCGGCGATGAGCGTATTTGCCAGGGCGATGTCCTGATGGATATTTTGGCACCCAAAATTCAGGGATTTGTTTCCAGCGTCAGGCTCATAGGCAATATCGAGAAGTAACTGTTCTGATGGATACAGGGCGCAATAATCCCATCCCATTTCACGCTCCACAGCCTCCCCCGTATGGACTTCTCCCGGGTGTATTACCATTATCGACCCGGCCGTAGCTATGCCCGTTCTGCGACATACGCTATTCCGTTGAGCCCCCCGGGAAAACGCGGCGATGACAAACTCTTCATGAAAGTGTGCCGGGTAGCTGTGCTCATAACAGGATGCCAGCAGGAATTCGGTTCCATTAAACAGACCAGAGTCTTTCCATAACACGATGTTTTCCTTGTTGTAATCCATTGGCACCCTCGTTTTTCGCGCAGATAAGATGTGTGAAGTACAGAGCAGCTTTTTCCTATCGCGAAGCAGCCGTATTCCTAGAATAGAGTGCTCACCAATGATTTAGAAGCAGGTACTACAAATGTCTCAAACTCATGTTACCAACGATCCCCCTTCTGTCAGCATGTTCCGCGCTGGCGTACTGGCCTGTATGCCGACTATTCCGGGTTACTGGAGTATCGGATTTGCCGCTGGCGCAATGGGTACTTTGTCGGGGTTTAGTATTTTTCAGATAGCGCTGTTAGCCGGCGCGTTATATGCGGGTTCGGCGCAATTCCTGTTTTATTCTCTGTGGGCGGCGGGCGCAGAAATGTCTTCTGTGATAATAAGCGTTATGCTCATTAACCTGCGTTATCTCCTTATGAGTTCATCCTTAAGCCCTTATTTCCGCAAACAGAGCACCCGTAAAAAGTTGCTTAATGGTCTGCTACTGACGGATGAAACCTTTGGTGTTGCCGCTGAGTATGCCAGCCGGCATGGAACGCTCCCCTTTTCATGGATGTTTGGTCTGAATATTTCCGCATGGCTGAACTGGGTAATCGCAAGTGTGGCAGGTGCATGGCTCGCGTCTGTGGTTCCGCCTTCACTGATGGAAGGGCTCAGCTTCAGCCTGGTATCAATGTTTATTGGCCTCGTGCTGATGACCTGGTTTGCCAGTAAAAGAAAAATACTGGAGAGCTTTACCATTATCACCGCCGTCATCATCACCCTGTTTTCGTCACATTATCTGGATAGCAGCGCCGTTGTTATGGTCGCAGCAATCATTTCAGCAACAAGCGCGACGATTTTTTTGAGATTTATTGAGAAGACGAGAAGCTAACATGGAACGACAAATTATTTTGGCAATTATCCTGTCGGCTATGGCGACCGCAGTGATGAGAACACTGCCTATATTGCTACTGTCCAGATTCAGTTTGCCAGGCCCGGTTCAGCGGTGGCTGAGTTTTATTCCTTCCGCCATCATGGCGGCGATTATTGCCAGTGAACTGCTCAGTAAACCGTCATTAACCAGTACAGGCCTTTCGCTATCATTAATTGCGGCTTTTGCCGCTGCAGTATCCGGCATTCTCACGAGAAGTCTGTTTATTACGGTATTAACGGGAATGACTGTCTATTCAGGGCTTCGGTACTGGTACGGTATGGGCTGAATAATTAACGCGGATATTGAAACTGACTTGTTAGATATCTGAAAGCCGACTCTGTCGAGTCGGCTATTTTGTCTGTCAGAGCTTGAAGCTGCCAACCACGTTTTCGAGTTGGACGGTTTGTTCTTCCATGGACTGCGCGGCCGCCGCCACCTCTTCCACCAGTGCCGCATTCTGCTGCGTGGCGCTGTCGAGCTGGTTGATGGCGATGTTGATCTGGGCAATCCCGCGACTTTGTTCATCGCTGGAAGAGCTGATTTCTGAGATCAGCACACCCACGCTCTCCACTTTTTCCATCAGGCCGTCCATCGTTGTACCCGCCTGGCGAACCAGTCCGCTGCCCTGCTCAATGCTGCTTACCGACTCTTCAATCAGCTTTTTGATCTCCTGAGCTGAGCGCGCGCTACGCTGCGCCAGAGAACGAACCTCACCGGCCACCACCGCGAAGCCACGTCCGTGCTCGCCCGCCCTTGCCGCTTCCACAGCGGCGTTAAGCGCCAGGATGTTGGTCTGGAAGGCGATACCGTCAATCACGCTGATGATTTCCACCACTTTCGAGGAGGACTCATTGATGTTATTCATCGTGGAGACAACGTTGTTAACCACACTGGCTCCCTGTTTCGCCACCGCCGACGCCTCTGCCGCCAGCTTGTTCGCCTGCAACGCGTTCTCTGCGTTAAGACGCACGGTGCTGGTCAGTTCTTCCATGGACGCAGCCGTTTCCACGATCGAGGCCGATTGATCTTCGGTGCGCGAGGAGAGGTTCAGGTTGCCGCTGGCAATCTGGCGTGAAGCCGATGAGATCGCCATTGAGCTATTTCCAACCTGCTGCATCAGCTCATTAAGGAACGAAATAAACTTATTGAAGTTGTTGATAATGGCGTTAAATTCCGGGCTCTTACTTTGCGCAAGACGCTGCGTTAAATCCGCTCCGCCGCTGGACAGCGCTTCAATATTACGATTGAGCAACGTCACATTATGGAAAATATTGCGCACAATAATCATCATGATAACGACGATAAGTATGCCGATAATCGCCTGTACGATGGTGAGCTTGGTCATAATCGCGTCAGACATACTCACCAGGTGGCTGCTCGGGATATCAACCGCCATGAACCACGGACTGCCACTGATGGGCAGAACGAACAGGGAATGCGCGCCGTCTTCACCCTCATAACTTCCACGCACTTCTGTTGTTTTACCCTGGCCTAACAGGCTAATTAACGGTGCCGCCGCCGGAATACCAAGATCGCGGACGTTTGAGAGTGCGGGTTTATCCTGTACGGAAGAGCCGTTACCGACGATTTTGCCGTCCGCTTCAACAATCAGTACGCTACCGTTTACCGCTTTGCCCATGTCGACAGCCAGCTGGTTAAAGAAGCCCAGCGTCACGTCGATGGTCGCCACGCCCCAGGCTTTGCCGTCTTTCCAGATCGCCATCGCACAGTTAGTTCGCGGCTGCGGGCTGGCCGCATCCTGATAGGCTTTCGCCCACGCACACTCGCCTTTCGGCGCATTCATGCCGTCTTTATACCAGGGTTGTTCCCAGTATTTTGCCGACTCCTGCTGGTTCCATACGGTGTTAACTTGCAGATTGCCGCCTCCGTCGCGGGCATAGAAAGTACTGAATTTGTCCCGAGCCGGATCACGCTGACCAGGAAGAGGCCAAATTCCACCACCGAATACGTTCAAATCGCCGTACTGGTTAACCAGGCGCGGTAATAATCCGTCGATTTGCTCACTTTGCAGATCGACAACCAGTTCCGTGATTGAGCGTTGCTGAGCCTTAACACGGTTCATCTGCTCTTTAATCGCGTTACTTTGTAATTCAACCGTCGCCTGAATATTTTTGGTCTCAGTTTCAATAATCTGCGGGGAGACGAATTGCTTGATAACAATATAGGTAACTATCAATAAGATAACGAAAAAGCTTATAAGCAGCAGGCCTATTCGGCCCTGGGTATTTTTCCATGTCATAATGGCGCACTCGTCTGGTTGAATTAGGTGTAATAACGACATTTATTTGAAATTCTTTAATTTAAATCGTGCGCCGGTTTCATATAACAGTGCATTCCAGAGGACAAAATGACGTTTTAGAAAAAGATGTTCGGTCGTTCACATTTTTTAAATGCCAGACATTGTTTCTATAAAAGATAATATCGCCGTGATGTGTTATTTTGCGTGGATGAATTAACGTTGATGATATCAATATGATTTTCATCGATATGCGTACATTCTGATGATGATTTTCTTCTCGTTTTTAACTCAACGTTGCGTGAGTAACATCCGCCCCTGGTACAAAACAGCCGGTTTCTCCCTCCAGACTGAAGGGACAATTATTTAAGAGCTTGATCAACTTTTCAGCCTCATGCCTTACAATCGCTTTCTCATCTTTCAGCCTGGCGAGCCGAAAGATTAGCAACGCTCAGGCGTGGATAAGCGTAAAACAAGCAAGATACATTGGGCATAAAGATAAATGACCGACATGACTGCCTATTCAAACGCTGATGCGGCAAGGGACTTACGACCGGCCTTAGACAAGGCGCCCGCTGGCGCGGTGAACGGTGAATGGTTCTATATTACGGAACAGGCTGGCGTCTCTTCGCAAACCGGAGGCTACATGTCTGCCGACGGGAGTTATGTTACTGCGGGTGACCACACTTTTCAGCGGGCTCAGAAGGTTGTCGAGAAACTCGAAGCATCAGGGATACAGCCCTTTAATAAGGTTATTGTTCGCTGGACAAAGTCTAAAATACCGTTAATGCGGGGTCGCGTTACGGTTGACACAATATTCGATGAGACAATTGTGCCGCGCGGTCCTCAAAGTCCGATATATGAGGCCGCCGCTGTCGCAAGGCGGGCATTCTGGAAAAGGTATGGCGACATATCAGATGGCTTTATTGCTGAACGAAATGAGGCAAACGTACACAACCAGACGAAATGGTTCGGCCCCCATCGCCGGGTACTCAGTATTAAGAACAGAGCCAAATTAACGCTGGCCACCGATGGCCTTTCAACGCCCTGGGCGGGCGTTGCAGACCAGGAAAACGGCGTAGAATGCGAACTTTTCATGGCGCTGGATGCTTCGGATAATACCAGCCATCAGATTAATGACTGGGCTCATCTGTTAATTCGCCTGGGGGATCTTGTGGCCGACGGCTATCAGGTCGCTGCCGATGTTGAAAAATACGGCGCCATCCTGTTTTGTTCTCTGACGAACGACTATAAGCCAATGAGCCACATCATTCTCAGCCGTGATGGTCGTCAGATTGACGATTTGCCTTTCGGTTCAGTTCCGCTGATCCGTGTAACGCCGATAGCAGAGGCAGAGATTGAACATCAGGACCAGTCCGATGAGTGGGCATCAAACGCAGCAAGACGTGCTCTTGCGAAACGGGGGATAGAAACGTAGACAATTATCTCGTGATTTTTCGCGCCCCTTGTGAGACAGAGTGAGCCAATCACCTTCCCAAAAGAAGATCGGTTAAAGCGATGACAGCGCGATCCAAATTAACGATATGTTGCAGGCTAACCGGAACGGCATCGGCTTCACTCAGCGGTGCCGATTAATGAGTATGAAAATGCCATGCTCCATCTTCATAATCGTGGGAAGTAAAAGCTATTCATTCTCCGGAATAAATGATTTTTCTATTCGCTATAACTGCCATATTCGGCTGTTCTGCACATTGCCATGCTAAATTACTCATTCTTCTTACTGTTTTATCTCTTTTTTATTTACTCCGTTCTCAGAACGTAAAGTCGCGCGTTACTGTAGCGGTTAATACCCAATCCAAAACCGGCTCAATAGTAATAAACGCAACCTTTCAGCAACGGAGTAACCGCCTGTTATTTCTGTTTTTCTTCGATATGCTCAGCAGCATAGAGGAAATTGAAAAGCGGCGGTGAAAGACTGGCAGGCTTTTTGTCAGACTCGTGCGCTTTCAAAAAATAATCCAGTAAGGTTTTTGGCGTTTTTGCCAGGTTCTCGAACAAATTTACGGGATGCTGCACCACTTTCCCCCCTTCCAGACGAAAGCCATGTTTCAGTCCGGTTGCGGTTACAAAAAATTTACCATCTATACTGCCAAAATCAGGCTCCGGCGTTTTCAACGTTATTTCACTGGCAGCCTCAACAACGAAGTTTTGATTCCCTTTTTGCTGATAGACAGAGAATTGCGCCATGCCAGGGGAATGATTACCGGGCTGATTGACGATGCTCTCAATAAATTGAAAATTCGCCAAATGCGACGGAGAGTATCCGGGATCCAGTTCATAGCGCAAAAAACCTTCATCCAGCGCGGAGCCAGATAGTTTACCCCCGCTGAGAATACGCGACGCTGTCGCCTCATCTTCGGCGGTAAATTTATAGGTCAGTACATGCCCGCTGGTGTCATACATATTCCCGTTATTCAGGTTTGCCATCACACCGCTAAACATACGGTAATCACCTAAATCGCGGGCAAGATCGTCCACATAACGCAGATCCGTTCCCTGTTGTTGTGCCCGCGCATACAGCCCGGCCAGCGTATTGCGGTCATTATTTGTCAGAAAATTAACACAAGACATGCTCATCGTATCTTTCGTCAGATGCGTTTGCACTGGCGGGGTGCTGTCCGTATCACCGAACAGACGGGACATCAGTAGCCCCATACCGCTGAGGGTCGTTTGCCCGGATGCTGCTGACATCGTAGTTGACGTCTTTACAGGCTGAGGGAGAGTGGTTTTTGAAATTTCCTCAGAGGTGCGTTGCGTCTGTGTGTATTTCGCTGTGGATGCCGTGATAATCATAAAATCCATTTTCCCCGGTTCTGAGATGTAAAGCGGGTCCCCGTTGAGTCCATACCGCTTTTTTCCGTAGCCCCACAATCCGGGACACGGCGGAAGAGATACGCTGCGCTTAGTGTTGTGAATTCGCACATCAATAACTAACGGCATAAGACCGAATAACTTGAGCGCGTTCCCGGACCAGAACGATGGCAAGTGATGCGTTTTCAGCCACGGGATTTATCGCCGGGCTATGGTAGAGTCAGGCGGCGGTTCTATAATCATGCGCGGCTCTGGGTAGCGCGGGCTACGCGCAGATCGGGCAGGACATATCCTGCATCACCTGATTCTGATAATGCCGCTGGCGAAATGGCATTCTGCGCACAGTAAGATTTCGTGACGGTCAAAAAAAGAAGATCTCAATATCATGATAACAGCCGATGAGATGCACTTTGCTGAGTGGCAAATCTGGCCCCAGCTAAGGATCCTGTTGCACCGGGGTAAGCCAGTAAGAATTTCGGCCAGAGCGTTTGATGTTCTGGTTGTCCTGCTGAAAGCGGAAGGTAAAGCGGTAAGCAAAGAGGCTTTACTTACTCAAGTATGGGGAAATGAAATCGTCGAAGAAAATAATCTTCAGGCGCATATTTCCGCTATACGCCGCGTACTGGGTCATGATCGGCATCTGCTTGTGACTGAATTTGGTTGTGGTTATCGCTTTAGCAGCAATAGCGTACCGTTGCCGACGCCCGCTAAACCCGCACTACCCGCCCCCGTTATTACTCCTGTTCTGGCGTCGATTTTAGGGCGTGAGAAGGCCGTGCAGGAGGTCTGCGCCCTGTTAAATCAGCACCAACTGGTGACGATTACCGGTTCCGGCGGCGTGGGGAAAACGCGTCTGGCATGGGAGGTCGTCAATCATCTGCACACACATTTTCCTGATGGAACAGGCGTGGCAGAACTGGCGCATATCACCGAAGCATCCGGCTTGCTCTCGGTTTTTTCACAAGCGTTACACCTTCCGCTGGCGACCGTTGAGCAGGATGCCGATTTACGCCAGCAGCTTGCGCGGCGTCGGTGTTTACTGCTGATCGATAACGGTGAACACGTCATTAACGCGCTGGAGCCCGTCATTACCTTACTCCTGACGCTTGCTCCCCATATCAAACTGTTGCTGACCAGCCAGGTGGCATTACAGATTGCCGGCGAGCAACAATACTTACTGCCGCCATTGCAGGTTCCGGAAAGAGACGTCACGGATAACCTGGCGTTAATGTCTTTTGCCAGCGTCCGCCTCTTTATCGAGCGCGTGCAGGCCAACCGCCATGATTTCCATCCATCAAATAGCGAGCTGTCGATGATTGGCGAATTATGCCGCCATCTTGATGGCTTGCCCTTAGCCATTGAACTTGCAGCCTCGCGTCTGCCCGTCATGAGCGTCAGTGAGATCTATAGCCGGCTGGAGGATCGTTTCCAGCTATTAAGCAATACGCAGCGTTCACGGGTTCCCCGGCACCAGAAAATAGTGACCACACTGGAGTGGACGTATCAGTTACTCAACGCGCGCGAACAGCAGCTATTCAGAACGCTCGGCATCTTTACCGATACGTTCAGTGTGAAATCAGTCAATGACTTTCTCGGGACGCAAGATAAGCACTGCTGGCAAGTGATTGACGATCTACAACGGTTGCTCGCCCTGTCCCTGATTCAGGCCACCAGCCAGGTGCCCGTAACCCGTTTTCGTTTGCTGGAAACCATGCGCCAGTTCGCCTGCAATAAACTCAGGCACGCGGGGGAATATGACGGACTTATGGCCCGTTTTACCGGTCACTATAACGTGCTGGTGGCGCAGGCCCAGAATGCGTGGCTGACGCTTCCAACACAACAGTGGCGGGAGCGTTATCGTCACATCCTTAATGATTTGCGCCGTGTTTTACAGCACACCTTAACCGAGGGGCACGATGCTTCTGCGGGGCTTGATATCTTACAGGCGATGACGCCATTCTGGATTGAATATTCACTTTATGATGAGTGTCAGCGCCATATTTATCCGATGTTAGACGAGCGTTCGCCGATAGCCTTAACGTTACGCCAGCGAATGAACCTCTGCGCCGCAGCGGGTAAAGCATCGACCTGGGCGAAAGGCCCGACACCTGAAACCCATTCAGCCTGGCAAACCGCACTGACTCTGGCAGAAAAGCTCGACGACAAAGAGATACGTTTGCAGGCGCATTACGGCTTATGGCTCTATTACCTGCGCACGGGTGAGCTGAATAAATCACGTCAGCATGCGCAGTCGATGTGCGAACTCGCGCAGGCCATTAATGACGCGGAGGCGCAGGCTACCGGGCTGCGTATTCTCGGCGTATCGCTACATTTTGCTGGTCAGCATGTCGCCGGGCGCACTAACCTGCTGCAATCTCTGGCCTGGTACGATCGGCAGAACGTAAGCCACGCTTTCCGTTTCGGCCTCGATCAAGAGAGCGCCGGACTGGCTTTTCTGTCTCGTTTGCTGTGGGTACAGGGCGAATATCAGGCGGCAAAAGAGATGGCATGGCGCGGCGTGAAAAAAGCCGCGCGTTTACAGCATGTCTGCTCGCTTTGCTGCGCCCTGGCGGAAGGCGCCTGTATGACAGCCGCGCTGGATCGCAATCCACGCCGGGTGATCAAGGCCGCAAACTGGCTGATTCGTCTGGCAGAACAACATGATTTGTATTTCTGGAAAACCTATGGCGAGCTGTTTCTGGTCTGGGCCAGGCGGTTCAGCCATCGCGAGGTGAGTCAAACCACACTGTTTAGCTCATTACGCGCGATGGGGCTGGACTGGCAATACTCGCCTTTGCTGTCGGAAATTGATACCAGCCTGTCGCAGCAAACCGCCTGGCGGGATCATGAAAACTGGTGCGCGCCGGAGCTGATGCGCCTTTCCGCCACGCATTTACCGTTGCAGGAGCAACGCCTGCTTCTGGAACAGGCGCTGAGCAAAGCGCGTCAGCAGCAGGCTCATGGCTGGGCCCTGCGCATTGCTTATTCACTGGCGACATTACAGGCGCAAGCCGGAGAAACCTTAGCGGCTAAGCACTTAATCGAACACGTTTTACAAGATGTCGAGGGTGCAGACAGGGCAACGGATGTCAGAAACGCTATCGCGCTATGTGCCCGCCTGGGAACGTGTATATCGCCGTCTCACCGCCATTAACATCCCCATCATCGCGAGCCCGCCCCCCGCTGAAGCGATGAGCGTCCAGCTATGTGCTGCCTGCCAAAGCCAGGTAGCAGACAGTGAACCGCCTGCCCCACCCATAAACATAATGCTCATAAAGAGTGTGTTAAGACGGTTTCTGGCATCCGGGCGCAAAGAATAAATCGTATGCTGGTTCGCGATCAGAACACATTGTTCACCCGCATCCAGCAGTAAAATGCCCACCACCAACCCCGTCATGCTGTTCCAGACCCAGAGAACTATCCAGGCTAGCAGCATGAGTAACACGCCAAACATCACCATCCGCAACGGTCCCTGCCGGTCACTGAAACTTCCCGCCAGCGGCGCACAGAGAATACCGATTAACCCCAGAGCCGCCAGGGTTCCGGCTACGCCTGCCCCGTAATCGTAGCGGTGTGATAACCAGAAAGGCAGCACAGTCCACAGTATGCTGAAGGAGGCAAACAGCATGGCTTGTGTCAGCGTTGCATCGCGTAGCTGCGGCTCGCTTTTCCACAAACCACCTAATGAACGTAGCACCTTCAGGTAGTGAAACCCAGGGGTCGGCAACGACTGAGAGGGCAAAATACGCGCGATGAAAAATAGCGCCAGCAATGTCATGATCGCGCCGGACAAAAAGACGCCGCGCCAGTCGAAATAGTGACCGATAAGGCCTCCGATAGCCCGTCCGGCAAGAATACCGGCGAGGACGCCGCTCATCACGATGCCCACCGTTTTGCCCCGCGAAGCAATTTTCGAGAGCGAGGCCGCAAGCGGCACAATTTGTTGGGCAACGGTTGCCGCCATCCCCGTCAGAAAAGAGAAGCACACCAGCACGGCCGCCGTCGGGGCTAACATCATGCCGATGAGCGCCAGGAAAAGCACCTGAGTCTGGCGCAGGATAAGCCGCTGGAGCTCAATATAATCACCTAATGGGATCAGAAAAAATAACCCCGCCGCATAGCCTAACTGAGTAGCCATGGGGATCAACGAAACAGCCGCCCATTCATGAGGAAAGGCGGCCGCGATCAGGTTCAGAACGGATTGATTAAAATAAATATTCGCCACCACAATGCAGCAGATCATCGCCAGCATCAGGATGCTGGCAGAAGAAAGCGCCTGGTTCTCCGTACGCACAGACCACACCTCGCTCTATAGTCACTCTTTTTTTGCAGCATAAGCAGCGGCGGTTCTCAACGCTTTGTGCGTTCTTTTCAGACGTCTGAATTGTGTGGCACAAGCGTCTGAAATCGGGATCGGTGCGTAATACTTCTCATGTTATTAACGGTGCTGAGTGTGAGGAGTAACACATGGATTTAAAACTGACAGGAAAAGTGGCTCTGGTAACCGGAGCGCGAACCGGGATTGGTTTCAGTATTTGCGAGGAACTGGCCGCAAATGGGGTGAACGTCGTGATGGTTGCCAGACGAGAACCGGATCTCATCCTGGCGGCGAAAAAGATCGCTGATAAATATGGTGTTTCGGTACTGCCGGTCGCCGGGGATGTGACGGATCTCAGCCTGCCTTCGCGGGTGGTTGAGCAGGCGGAAACGGTTTTTGGTCACGTTGATTTGCTGGTGAATAATGCCGGAAGAGCCCATGCGGGCACGCTGTTGACCACCTCCGAGGAGGACTGGCAGTTAATGACTGAGACCAAATTCTCCGCCATGCGACGCTTTTGCAAGGCTGTCATCCCCGCTATGCAACAACGAAACTGGGGGCGTATTGTCAATATTTCCTCGATTGGCGGCATCTACCCGAACCCGCAACTTACCGTCTCACATGCACTGAGCGCCGCGATCAACAACCTGACCCGCAGCTTGGCCCTGAGCGTGGCGGCGAGTGGCATTCTGGTGAATGCCATTGGCGTGGGCGCTGTCGCGACGGATAACTGGGCGCAAAATATGCTGCCAAATGTCCGCCACCGTCGTCCTGAGCTGGCTGATAAAACCGATGCTGAAGTGATGGCTCTGCTGGGAAAAGAGAAAACCCCGGTAGGCCGCTTTGGACAGCCGGAAGATATTGCGGCGATTGCGGCTTTCCTGCTCTCCGAAAGGAATCAGTTTGTTACCGGGCAGACCATTGAAGCATCCGGTGGCGCAGACAGATTTATGTAAATATTTCCCCTCAAAAGAAGGTTTGAGTGGGGAATCTGAAGCAGCTAATCAGCATGCCTGGGTCAACGCAATAAACGGGCGCTGAAGCCCATTGCCAGGGCAATAATCCCGCGCGCCTTGTGCAGAAGGAGAATCGCTGGATGCGGGAGAGCCTGTGACAGCAAGAGCGGCCAGCCATCACAGTCGATGTCATATGCAAGCGTGCCGATGAACTGAACGAAGCGTCACCGGCCGCGCGGATACTGCGGTTATGTTCGCGGCAGCAGGCCTCCTGTTTATCAGGATAAAAGCCTGTTTAACCTCCCCTTGTTTAAGGGGCGCGTTGCCTCTACTCCCTGAACTCACGAACATGAAACCCGGCGTGTTAAAGCCCGGTGCCTTCAACCAGTACAAACGTTCCGCTGGCAGCACCTGAACGTAGTGCTCTTGCGGCCTGATATTCCGGACTTTCATAAAAGCGTTTAGCTTCAGCAAAGGAATCGAACTCAAAAACGACATGCCGTTCATGAGACTCTCCCTCAAGATTTTCGTACTGCCCGGACCAGGCAATGATCTTTGGATCGAAATTCTGCATGGCCGCAGCCGCCGCTCTGGCATATTCAGCGTAGGCGACAGGGTCTGAAACGGTTACATGGGCGATGAGATAACCTTTATTCATGGTTTTTATCCTTCGTTAGCGGCTGGATATTCCAGCGTAAGTACATTGACAGGCGAGAACGTAAACGCATTTTCAGGGAATGATTGATCTTCAATGCAACCAGACAGCGTTGTGCGGATACGCGGGGTGAAAGCAGTCTATTAAGTATTAACATGACCATAAATAGCGGAAAAAATAACGTACTGTTACCCAAAGGGTGAACAATGAAAAATCTGGAGCCACTGATCATTTTTGCGCGTGTGGCGGAAATGAAGAGCTTTACGCAGGCAGCCGAAAGTCTGGGTATCCAGAAAGGACGCGCTTCACTGGTGGTGCGTGAACTCGAGCAGGAAATTGGCGCTACGCTACTGCACCGCACAACACGGACGGTACAGTTGACTGAAGACGGGCGGGTTTTTTATTCGCGCGCCCGCGACTTTCTCGCGGAGGCTGAGGAACTGAAAACCATGTTCTCTCATGGCGGCCAGTCATTAAAGGGGAGGATACGCGTTGATATGCCAGCGGTACTGGCACAAAGTGTGGTGATCCCTGCTCTGCCACAGCTGCTGGAAGCACATCCTGAACTGGACATTGAGCTTTCGAGTACTGACCGCCGTGTCGATCTGGTTCAGGAAGGATTTGACTGCGTTGTGCGCCTCGGCCCCATTGTTGATGAAACGCTTATTGCACGGCCATTGGGGCATCTGCGCATGATCAACGCAGCCAGTCCGCGCTATCTTGATCGCTTCGGGGTTCCGCAGATAATTGATGATCTTCTCAGCCAGGGACACAGGATGGTTCACTATATGCGCAACTTTGGTTCGAAACCTGACGGATGGGAGTATCCGGCAGGCGATGGATACCACTCTTTGATGTTACCAGGCACCATAAGCGTTAACAGCGTACCGGCTTATCATGAGGCGGGGCTGGCGGGGTTAGGATTAATTCAGGGAGGCTATTCCTCACTTTTACCCCACATCAAAAGCGGTGCACTGGTTGAAGTGTTGCCCCATTTTCGTCCCGCGCCGCTCACCGCGTTTTTTGTTGTCGCGCACCGGCGCAACTTGTCGCAGCGTGTAAGGGCCTTTATGAACTGGACGGAAGAGATTTTAAAACCTTACTTTGACTGAAACCGGCATGCATACCCGGTCGTTATTTCGCTTTCCCGCCGCACCCGGTTAAAACTCACCGGGCGTTGTCCCCATCACTGAACGGAATGCAGCAGAAAACGCCGCCGGGCATGAGAAACCGAGCTGGTAGGCGATCTGTTTCACAGGAATGTTATCAGCGAGGAGATCTAAGGATGCGTATATTCTGGCTCGCTGTTTCCATGTCCGGAAGCTGAAACCGGTGTCCCGTAAAAACTGGCGAGAAAAAGTCCGTTCCGACATGTTCGCAATGTCAGCCAGCTCACTCAGCGCCACGTTCCAGCGATGGTTGAATACCAGTTCACTTGCGGCACGAAATAAACGCGCATCACGCGGCATGGGAAGTTCTGCGCCGCCAGAGGGGGTTTCGCTGAAAATGTTGAGGAGCAAAAGCGCCATTTTTCGCTTTATCGGCGCGGTATATTCCCCCGTAAAAAGGCTATTGATTAATTCTTTCACCAGTGGCGTCGCGCTAATGATATGCACCTGGCTGTTCCTGCTGAAGTTTATACACTCCGCAATCAGGCTACTGCTGACGTAGACCGCCCGTAATTGCGTATCTGACAGAACGCGGTAGGAGTGAACCATAAACGGTGGGAGCCAGAGGGCCCGCTGCGGGGGAATAACCCACTGTCTGTCGGCGGCGTCAACAAGCATTACCCCTCTGGTCGCAAATAATAGCTGCCCTTCAAGATGGTAATGAGCGGGATCCACCTCCCCACGGTGGTAAGAAATGGCCGTTCCTGACCACCCCGTCGCCTCATCGTGTCGTGGCGTTTTATCAATGCTGACTGGCATTTCAGATGAGAACCTCTTGTTTACAATTCAGTTTGTGACCCGTTTTACAGGAGCATACGTCTATGCGAGTACATTTCATTGTTCATGAAAGTTTCGAAGCGCCTGGCGCTTACGAAACCTGGGCCATGCGTCGCGGCCATGAGATAACCTTTTCCCGCGTTTATGCAGGCGAACCACTTCCCGACGATGCACGGGACATCGATCTGCTGGTCGTCATGGGCGGCCCACAGGATCCCTCCGTCAGCGTGGAAGCGTGCGCGCATTTTGACTCTCACGCTGAGCAGGCGCTGATTGCCTCGGCGGTGAATTCAGGTAAAGCCGTCATCGGTGTCTGCCTGGGCGCTCAACTGATTGGCGAAGCATTAGGTGCTCCTTTTGCGCACAGTCCGGAAAAAGAGATT
Source organism: Kosakonia pseudosacchari (assembly GCF_015167415.1). Classification (NCBI taxonomy): domain Bacteria; kingdom Pseudomonadati; phylum Pseudomonadota; class Gammaproteobacteria; order Enterobacterales; family Enterobacteriaceae; genus Kosakonia; species Kosakonia pseudosacchari. The sequence goes on along the minus strand of NZ_CP063425.1, from coordinate 1,843,552 downwards.
GGTATGTTTCCCATTTTTATGACCGATAAGGGCGCGAAGAACGCGTTGTTCTCTCACTTCGGCAATACCCTTGATGTAGGTCACTGGCATAACGATATGCCGGGGCTTACGCCTGAAGCGGAAATCATCGCCTGGAGCGAAGGATGTCCACGTCAGATTGTCGCTTATTCCGATCGGGTTTACGGGTTTCAGTGCCATATGGAACTTACACCGCAGGTCGTCGAATTATTGATCGCACATGCCGACAACGAGTTACGCCGGGCCGCTGAATATCGTTTCGTTCAGACACCGGACGAACTACGGGCGAATGATTACAGCGAAATGAACAGACACTTATTCACCTTTCTCGACAAACTTGCGTCAAATTACTGCCAGTCAAACGCGTAAAGCCATTGACCGCAACGGAATCGACGCCTGATTTTAATGAACATATCGCGTGACTTTTGCGTGGAGAAAAAGCCCCCGGATAATACAGCCTGGGGCTTTTCGCGAGGTCACCGGCAAAATTACAGGCCCAGTTCCGACAGACCCGGATGATCATCCGGACGACGACCCAGCGGCCAGTGGAACTTGCGCTCACTCTCTTTGATAGGCATGTCATTGATACAGGCAAAGCGGCGTTTCATCAGGCCATCTGCATCAAATTCCCAGTTTTCGTTGCCGTAAGAGCGGAACCAGTTACCTGAATCATCACACCATTCATAAGCGTACCGGACCGCGATGCGGTTGCCGTCAAACGCCCATAACTCTTTAATAAGACGATACTCAAGTTCCTTTTTCCATTTACGGGCAAGGAATGCTTTGGCCTCTTCACGATTATTGGCAAACTCGGCGCGGTTACGCCATTTGGTATCCAGTGAGTAAGCCAGTGAAACTTTTTCGGCATCGCGGCTGTTCCAGCCATCTTCAGCGAGACGCACTTTTTCAATCGCCGACTCGCGAGTGAAAGGCGGAAGTGGCGGGCGGGTTTGTGTTTCGGACATGGTGAAGCCTCCTGTTAATTCGGATATATGAGTAGAAGTTATTTTTTGATACGCAGGCGTTATGAAGAGGCCTGTTCCAGCAAGACTTTCGCAACGTCCTTCGCGCTGTCGGCGGCGCTGGAATCCCCCATTACGTACGACATCGTGATAGCGCCTTCCATCAGGATCAGAAGCTGTCTGGCCAGCGCGGCAGGTTGCTCGATGTTTAATTGCTCCGTGAGTTCGAGCGTGTACTCCAGCAATTGTTGTTTATGCCGTTTTGCTATCTGGCGAACGGGATCGTCCGGGTCCCCCACTTCGCCGGCGGTGTTGATAAATGCACAGCCACGAAAGCCGTCTGATTCAAACCAGCCTCTGAGGACCGTGAACATATTCAAAATGCGATCCGAAGGCGTATCGCCTTTATCGGATTCTGTTCTGAACCAGTGCATCCAGCGTTCATCACGTTCATTCAACGCGGCGGCAGCCACGTCATCCTTGGTCGCGAAATAGCGATAAATACTTTTCCTTGCCACGCCTGAGGTTTTGACCAGAAGGTCCATGCCGGTGGCATGGATACCGTTTTGATAGATCAATTGCTCTGCGGTAGACAGGATTTTTTCTCGGGTATCGGTTGTTTTCTTGTTCATGCGACAAAGGTAGAACAATCGTTCTACCTCGTCAATCATTATTTCAAAAAGAATTGTCGAGAAAGTAAAAAGTCGTCCGTGAATGATAACGAACAGGCTTTACCGTTTATGAAGAAAACGTGAGCTGGGATGCCGGCTACAGGCACGATGTCGTCGCGCGAGTCAGATTGTTTTCTCTGTTTAACTGGGCGACATTCCCTCTCTGAATGTCCTACCTTCTTACTCCGTATTTGTCTCTTTTATTTATGTCATGAAGAGCTAATATCACCACGGCTGAACAGACGTGCTGCTGCAAATGCGACGTAGCAGTTTTTTATGCCACCCGAATAAACAGAGATTTATTCAAACATTTCAAAAAGGAGAGATAAATATGAAGCGTCCAAATTGGTTTCAGGTTTCTGCGGAAGGTGGAAAGGCTATCGGAGCGCTTCATCATTACGCCACTACCGGGACAAATTTGCCTGCTGAGCTCATTCACTTAATTTTTTTAAGAGTTTCTCAGATTAATGGTTGTGCACACTGTATCGATATACACACACGCGACCTTATCAAGAGTGGTATGTCCGTCGAAAAGATCGTCCTGGTGCCGGTTTGGCGAGAAGCGACCTATTTATTCTCGGATACAGAGCAAGCTGCGCTCTCATGGACAGAAGAAATTACGCGTATCAGTGAAACACACGCTTGCGATGAAGCATATTCCGCAGCGCTTTCTGTATTCGGTGAAAAAGATCTGGTTGAACTTACCATTGTTATTGCCACCATGAATGCCATCAATCGTATGGGCATCAGTTTTCGCATGAAGCCGCTCGCTAAAGCCTGAAATATTATAAGCGGACCCCATCAAGTGGATTTTCAGCGAAAACCTCTGCTATTTAATAGAGGTTAAGCCATTAATTTTGCTATTTTATAATGACGCCATTATCGGGGGATGCACCTCTTTAAAGATAAAACATCCCTCATACTGATTTTTTGGCGATACGGTTTCGCGTTCGAAAGCATGATGCCATGCAGTACTGTCATTCGGTATTTGTTCCGCTGTAAGCAACGTGTACGCAGCCGCCCCGGATAAACGCTCCACAGAGAGAGGATCGGTAATATGGAAATTAAATAATGTTAAATCGTTATGTAAAGCACTACCGCGTTGGGCAAGCTGAGCAATAGAATGACTTTGCCAGGGAAATACGTCTTCAAAATACTCTCGCACGGATTTCAACCGTAGTTCTGCCTTCTCAAAGCTACCACGCCTTTTGATATGAAGATTGTGAAGCATTATTAACATCCGGTGTTCTGGATAGGTTGAGGTTAAGTGGATCAAATTTTCAGCCATCCTGATCTCACGCCATTCAAAAAAATTTACTCCCGATCTGGCGCTGGAGTATTCATCAATTTTCCGTTGTTGAATAGGTTGCCATTCTGGTGGGAACTCAGTCACCGCTCGACGAGGAATTGAGTCAATTCCCAGGCAAGGAATTTGCCTGGATATAGCCCATGCTAATAAATTTACTGTCTCCTGAGAACGCAATATTCCGGGAAAGTTTTTAAGTCTGCAAATGGCAGATTCATTATGTTGATGAGAAAATAGCATCCCGTTACTATCAGCTTCAAATATCAATACCGCTGACTTGTTAAAATAGCGCTCCGCGATATTTTCTCTTAATCGAGTATATTCCGTTACACCATGTATAGATTCGCCGAGAAAAATAAAACGCTTGTCGCGGAAAAGCCGTTGCTCTTTAAGAGCGAAATTCGTAGATCTACGCATCAGAATTATGGCCCGCCAGTAAGAATTACCTTCTGTTACCTTAACTTTCTGTGGCGACTGCGGACAAGTGATTTGAACCTTATAAATTCATATTGCGTGACAGAAACACTTTCTCTCTTCATGCATGTAGCGGGTCTGGCGTAAGCATAGTTTCAATTTACCACTCACACCTAAAAAGGCGATTTGCCGTCGCTGACGTATCCCCACGTTAAACAAACGGCCTACCGTTGACGCTGACCGTTCTGTTAAGTCAGCCCCGACCATTCAGATCTTCACGTGTTGGCCCCTGAAAGTAGATGCTACCTATATGGCAACTGCGCGGTTGAGTCAGCACAAAACGAATCGTTTCCCAGATCGATCGCCCATTGAGCAGACTTTCCCCCATTCTCGATGAACTATCAACAAAGGTATCTAACCCGGTCAGTTCGAAATCCGGTGGGTACAGCCCGGTAACACGTATATTTTCTTCAGATAATTGTTGGGACAGTTTAGTGGTAAACCCGCTAAGCCCGTGTTTGCTGGCGAAAAAAGCGGGATGCGCAATTGAATCCGTAAAATTCGGGATCCCGCATGAAGATATAATGGCGACAATATCAGCACTGTCTGAACGTCTTAACCCTGGCAGCAACGCCTGAGTCAGTAGAATCGAACCCGTCAGCCCTGAACTGATGGTAGCGATAATTTCTGTATCAGGCTGATCGTCTAACGTTCCTGACAACCACTGAGCCGCATTGAGAATTAAAATGTCGATGGGCTTGTCTGAAGTTAATACCTGAGCAGAAAACTGAGAAAGGGACTCAGGTCGGGTTAAATCACAGATATCCCCTTTTGCCATGCCGCCTTCAGCAGCGATGATACGGCAGGTTTTTTGAATATCATCAGCCCGCCGCGCACAAAAATGCACTTCCACACCCTCTCGCGCCAGCCACACGCACAGCGCCTGACCAAATCCGCCACCGCCACCGGTAATCACCGCTCTTTTACCTCTCAGCATCTCCATACATCCTTTTTTAATGAGTGTGGATGGAGATATACAAGATGAGGCGGAGTGACATCTTTCCGTTAGTGCCATTTTTACAGGAGGAACATGAATAAACGGCACGACACGCTGTTGAATAGCATGCCCGGGGATTTGCCACTGGCGCAAAGCCGCCCACGAAAATATCAGCGGACGGTTATTTGCGCGACGCTGTAATTTGGATTCAGGTATTTAAATTTTGACGGTATATCGAACAAAATTATCCACAACGGCGAGCTTATCGTACAGGGCCCGTGCAGGATTGGTTTCTCTGGTAACCCAGTATACTTTCGACCATGACTTTGTCCGGGCTTCATCACATACAGCCTCAATCAGCGCTTTTCCCGCGCCAAGGCCGCGCATAGATTCATCAACAAAAAGATCTTCAAGGTAACAATGAGGCTGCGTTACCCATGTTCCCTCATGCAACACGCACATAGCAAAACCCACCACTTGCTGTTCGGTTTCCGCAAGCCGGCACATTAAATCAGAATCTGGAGACAACACCCTACGCCAGGTCGATGAGGTAACCTCATCGCTGAGCATACTGCCAGAAAATTGCAAATATCCGTTCCAGAGCCTTAACCATGCATCGTAATCCTCAGCTTTCGCTTCACGTACCTTGAACGACATGTCATATACCTTGATGAATAAGAGTTAATGCCATAATAACAACGATGATTTTTGGGCTCTGGCGCGGCTTTCAGGCTTTGCAACGTGCGCGAAACTCCGGGGCAGCGCGGAGCCAGAAGAGATGATGCTCGCCCTGTGTGAGGAATGGAAGTTCGCCATTTATCCCACCGATGATGGCGCGTGTTAAGAGATGGGCAGCAGGCCAGGATCATCACGAACCGTTCGCGGTGTTCAGGGCGAACTTGCCAGCCGAGAGCCATCACATTAGCGCTGGGGTAATGTTGAGGTTACCAGGCTTTATGCAGGCGCTTTACCTGACGTATAACATCCGTAACGTATATTTTGTACGACGGGACGTTAGTGCCCGTGATGAAAAACGTTTCGGTGATACTGGCAATCTCCCCCGGCAGGAAGTTTATGATATGCATACAGATAAAAAATTTCGGTTATATCGCCCTTTGAAAGGTATTACGCATACTTTTGGCGATGAGTGGTTTGCGTTGAAAGCAGAAGCCTTCGCACGTTTTTTTGGTACGCCGACATTTCTGATTGGGCAGACTATCGCAGTGATCGTGTGGATTGTTCTGAACGTTGCCGGGGTCGTGAAGTTTGATCCCTACCCTTTTATTCTTCTCAACCTTGCATTCAGTATTCAGGCTGCTTATGCAGCGCCGCTGATCCTGCTGGCGCAAACCCGGCAGGCGGAGCGCGATCAGGCGCATGCGCTGGCGGATGCACAACACCGCGAAGATCTGGACGACGCAATGACAAAGCGCCAGATACTCGCCGAGGAGCAGTCGGCACGGCTGCTGGAGTTGCTAAAACAAAATACGCAGTTGACCGAAATGACCCGGGAAATGACCGAGCGTATCGAAACACTCGCCTTACAACTTGCGCAGCGTGAGCTTCATAAACAGCAGCCGTAAATATTCTGTGGTGGCTGGTTTCACCGTTAGATCTGCGGGTAGACGTCGGTAGTTATGACAGCGATCCGGCCACGTCTTCACTGTAACGAAAATGACCCGCGAAGCCTGATTCTTGAGCTGGCATGACAGATCGTTTTGCGCGATAAAAGGCCGTTATTCTTGCTGCTATGCACTATGATCTACAAAAGTGAGAGGCTCATTCAGCGAGACATCAACACCAGAGAAGATTAATTAAGGGAGTCAATAACGACGCCACATAAAGTAAAAAGGTAATGAAATGATATTAAAGGATTTTTATTGTGCATATATAGACTGCCTGAACCGGCGTGCGTGGGATGAGCTTGGGCTGTATATTGCTGAGAACGTCACTCACAATGGCCGGCAGTTTGGCTTGTCCGGTTATCGTTCAATGCTTATTCAGGATGTTGAGAATATCCCTAATCTTACGTTCGTTATCGATCGTCTGGTATGTGAACCTCCGCTTATTGCCGCCCGCCTGCTATTTAACTGTTCCCCGAAAGGCGAATTTCTCGGCTTAAAAATTAATGGTCGGCCTGTTTCATTTGCTGAAAATGTTTTCTATGAAGTGAATAACGGCAAAATTACTCATGTGCTTTCCGTCATTGATAAAGCAGCAATTGAAGCGCAGATTGCTGCGTAATTATTTATCACTTTCTGAATATTGTAAAAGTTACGTATCATTTCTTCCCACATAACGATACGCTGACACTTAATCATTTCGTTCGCCACTAGGACAATTCGTGATCTATGCACTTGATTAATTTATAGAAAAATCTTAGGCTGCCAGCAGAACATTATTGGTGAAAAAAGGTTGAAAATGAAAAAAATAACGCCAGAATATACAACTGTCGACTTATCTCGTTGGGCAAGAAAGGAGCATTACGAGGCCTTTCAGACCTTTGCTCAGTGCACATTTAGCCAGACTGTACAATTAGATATTACCGCGCTGTTAAAACATATTAAGGCGGTTGGCTGGAAATTTTACCCTACGCTAATTTTCCTCCTTGCTAAAATAGTCAACAGGCATGCGGAATTTCGCATGGCTATAAAAGACAATGAACTTGTTATATGGAATGATATTCATCCATGCTATACGATTTTTCATGATGAAACAGAGACTTTTTCGTCATTATGGAGTCACTACGATGGTGATATTCATCACTTCCTGAACATTTTTTCAGAAGACGTCGCACGCTATCGTAATAACCTCTCCTACCTGCCTAAAGAAGAGTCACTGGAAAACGTATTTTACGTATCAGCTAATCCCTGGGTAAGTTTTACTGGTTTTAATATCAACATTGCTAATATGCAGAACTTTTTCGCCCCCATGTTCACAATCGGAAAATACTACCCGCAAGGTGAAAAGGTGCTGTTACCTCTCGCTGTACAGGTCCATCACGCCGTTTGCGATGGTTTCCATGTGGCAAGGCTGATCAACGAGTTGCAAACTTTGTGTGATGATCTGTCGCGGTATTCAGGGAAACCCGATGCGTGATATACCAGAATAGTGGGAAATATCCTTTTGCATGGGACGTATAGCATGCGCCAGGCACTAAAACTGAAACGGAGAGGGCTTTGGCATGTTTGAACTATACTTTTGACTCTTTATTATTCCTTGCAAACGCAAGTAACTTTTCGATATTCTTTTTGTCTTCCTGCTTAAAATAAACTTCAAAATCATGAGTGTTATCCTCTTTCCAGGATAAAATGGCATGGCTAAGAATATCGAGATAGATCACTTTTTCCTCATCAGGTAACTCCGGGATTCTCTCATGAATGATGGCTATTTTTTTACTATCAATCCAGCTGAAATCACATAAACAATCGTTTAACGCATCCCAGTTGAATCCGAAATATCCGGGAAACCACAGTAAATAGTAAAAGCTTTTGAGTAATTCCGAACTCAGTCGTGTTTCAGGATCTATTCGCGCGCAAAAGACCTGAGAAATATCTAAAGATGGGTATTTTTCATAGAATTTAAAAAGCATGAAATTTGATCCTTTACTTCCTGGTTCGGAGGCTTCCGGTCCACTATATCCTGGTTCTCACTATTTTAACCCATAATCGTTAATGTCGGTGATGGGATATGAGTATCAGTTCCTGGAACCGAGATCCTCTATTCAATAGCATGATAGTTTCCAACGCACGTTTCTGGCACCGGGCCGCCGGCCATGGGCAGGCATGTCCGCTGTGAGCGAAAAGCCGAAGTTCGCAGTGGCCCTCACCTCTGATGAAGGTATTACTTAAATTACGGTGTATTAATAACGTGACGGAAACCCTATAGCCAATGATGGCTCGCGGTAGTGCTGAGTGATACGCAAGTGTCGCGCTAGCACGTTTTATCGCCGCCAGCCCAGCGCTTAATATCACTTATTTTTGGCGACCGGATGCCCGTGCTCAAAAGATCCTTGGTTGTGTACAGGCTGACCTGCGCGTTGTCGCCATCCCGGCTTTCTATCTCAATGAGCGTGTTGTTAATCAATAATCCCTGTGAAAGGAACTTTTGATTGATCTCACCTGTCTGGCGCTCAGCATCAAACTCGCTTAATACGATGACCGGATTGCCTGAATATGCCTCATATTCGAGGCACTGCCTTGCCATATGCCTTATGGTTCGATAGGTATCAGAAGACCCTGTCTTGCTCACGAAACTGCCGTCAAAAGAGGATTGGCTGCTTTTTAGTTCACCGACGGTAATCGCGCACCCGCTGAGTGAGAGCGAAAATAACAGGCTTGCCAGAGCAACGTATTTCACTTTTAACTCCATCATTCCGGTAGATGCCCTCCGCCGGGGCGGATCAACGTTGTGTGTGCTTTCAGGCGGGCTTGTGATTTGGGAAATCCACCGTAACCATCAGCCCACCTTCTGCCGACGTACTGAGGCTTACGCTGCTGTTGTGTTGCTGTGCAACCGCTTTGACGATGGCAAGCCCCAGCCCGCTCCCGCTTTGCATCTGATTGGGATCGCGAAAAAACCGGTCGAACACGCGCTCCCTTAATTCAACGGGAATGCCGGGCCCTGTATCTGAAACACGTAACTGCGTGGAGTGATTTACGGATCGTAACGCCACCTCAACCCGCCCGCCCTCAGGGCTGTACTTCACGGCATTTTCAATAAGGTTATCTATAAGCGACATCAACCGTTCCCTGACGCCAGTCACCCAGATCTCCTCTTCGGCGTAGAATTCCAGTTCAATCCTGCGTTCCGCCGCGAGCGGTGCCAGCCCGGCCATGCGTTCTTGTATGAGCGTTGTCAGCGGCACAGGCTCCATAACTGTGTCAATGCGCGCTTCGCTGTGCATCATCAGCAGCAACTGATTGACCAGACGAGCCGCACGGCTATTGCTGCGAATAATCCCAGTCAGCAACTCTTTTTGACTGTCACTGCTCACATAAGATTGCAACGCCTCAACATTGATTCGCATCGCAGCCAGCGGGGTACGTAACTCGTGAGCGGCATCGGCAATAAAAACCCGTTCCCGTTCTGTGCTTTCCCGCACCCTGGCAAGAAATCCATTCACAGCGTCAACCATCTGGCGAAGCTCCCTGTGCTTTGGCACGGCTTTTAAGGGCGAGAGATCGTCCGGCGCGCGTAGGGAAATTTCACTGACCACACGATTCCACGGGCGCATTGCAATGCGGATTGACAGCCACGCGGGAAACAAAAGAAAAGGAATGCATACCAGCAGCGGCATCACGTAGTAGCCACGCGAGTTCAGGTAGATAAAGAAGTTCCAGCCTCCGGCAGGGGTGATAAGTGTAACCTCCGTGTCGGAGTTCGCGGACTTTAAGGTTCGGCTGGTCCAGGCGCGACCGTCACTCTCAACACGCTCAATTTTTCCATAACGGCTGTTTATCACCCCGGCTGGCGCGCCATCAGAGGCATAAATTATCGCTTTATTGTTGCGCACGATAAGGCTGATTGAGAGGTCGGGATCTTCACCGCCGCCATAATCTTCCCGCACCGCCTGACTTAACGCCGCCAGCACATGCGTTCGCTCCTGCGGGCGATCGTCCATACTCTCAACCACAGTAAAAATGGTTTCGTACGTCTTACTGCCCGTTAATATCGGTGGGCTGCGCAAGTCCTCCCATAAAACGTACGTCAGAAAAAGACACCAGAGCAGGGTGAGCAGTAGCATTTGCGCTACCATAATTCGCCGCACGAACGTTGGGGTTTTCAGGTGACGCCAGACATTTCGCATCAACCTGCCCCCTTCTCAATGGGGACAGTATCAATGACATACCCAACGCCCCTCACCGTTCGCACGTAGCCGTCGCCGATTTTGCGACGCAAATTCCCCATATGCACATCGAGCGCATTACTCATATTTTCTTTTGCGCCGAAGATCCTTTCTTCCAGAAAACTGCGGGTCAGCACGCGGTCAGTACGCAACAGCAACGTTTCAAGCAGCGCGTATTCACTTGCCGTCAACTCAATATGCCGTGCATTCACGGTCACGCGTCGGGTCGGCACATGAAGCGATAATCCGCGAAGTTCTATCGCCTCGTTCTGAAAACCATAACTGCGGCGCGCAAGCGCTCTCACCCTTGCCAACAACTCGGCGAGAACAAACGGTTTGACGAGATAGTCGTCGGCACCGGCGTCCAGCCCGGAAAGGCGATCTTGCAGTGTGCCTCGCGCCGTCAGGATGATGACGGGAATGCCTTTGAGCTGCTGACGCAGGCACGCCATCAGGCTCATACCATCGCCGTCGGGTAATCCGAGGTCGAGCAACACAAGTTCAGGCACGCAGGCATCAAGCTGATGCAGCGCATCCTCTTTGCGGCGAACCCATATAACATCAAACCCTTGATCTGCCAGGGCAATACGCACGCCGTTGCCGAGATCCAGGTCGTCTTCGATTAGGAGAATTTTCACAATGGTTACGGTATCAACAGTGAATGAAGAACGTCTGAAGAAAAAAACGGTATCAGGAAATCTATCAGCTTTGCAGCATCTGTGGTTGCTTCACCCTTTCTTCATTTTGGGCTCATGAGAACTTTAGGGGGCGCATGCAAAATGAGCGTTCTGGCGTTTACACACCGCTTGTATCGTAATCATTTGAATCCACAAGGACTTCTTTAATGAGAAACATCACACTGCGTCATAAGTTCCCCCTTCCACTTTCGGGGCGCAGCCTGAAAAAAATGTTGCCGGGCGCTGTCCTGGCGTTACTGACCACCCCGATACTGGCGGCAGCACAGGATCCGGGCAACGCGTTGACCCTGGGTGGCGGCGCGAACGTTGCGCCACGCTATTCTGGTGCGGATAAAAGCCGCGTCACGACGGCCCTGGTGCTTGATTACACGATGGCAAATGGTTTCTTCGTCAGCTCCACGCGGGGCATCGGTTACGGCAATAACATCGGCAAGTTCGATTACAACGCGGCGCTGAGCTATCGCGCAGGCCGCAAGGATCACGACGTGGACAGCGACTCGCTGAGCGACGGCAGCGACTATTTGCGCGGTATGGGCGACATCAAAGGCTCGGCTCTCGGTGTGCTTGGCCTGGGATACGGGGTGACCGACTGGCTTAATGTGCAATTGCAGGCTGAAGTGCCTGTTTCTGAGCGAAGCAATGGCGCGGCACTCCATTTCGGCATTACTAGCCCGCTCTACACCTCACCGAATAATACCGTAACGCTGGCGCTGACCGGCAGTTGGGGGACGGACAAATACATGCAGACTTACTACGGGGTCAGTGCATCTCAGTCGGCTGCATCGGGGTTTACCCGATATGACGCCGGATCGGGAATTTATGCCTGGTCAACGAACCTTGACTGGACACACAAGTTCAATGAGGAGTGGAGCGTGGTTGCCGCAGCAGGCGTTACACAGTTGGCGGGGGATGCGCGCAATAGCCCGATTGTGCAACGAAAAACATCGCCCACAGGAAGCCTGCTGGTGACATATCGCTTCTGATCGTTGTTCAACGAGCTTCCCGCCAGCTTGTGGCTTCGCACACATTCGATCCGCCCCGGTTCAGCTAACGGGGCAGTACGCAACACATTGCAGCGCCAAAAGCGTCAGCCCGGCCAGGTATCACATCTTTACATTTCCGCTGGCGCATCAGCAGCAGCGGACGCGCAAAAGAGCAGGCTCACGTTGCTGGCGTCGCGGGATCGGCCAGCAACGCATCGGCGATATCCAGCATGACCCGCAGGCGATCCATATGCCGGAGATCATAGTGATACCCCACCCAGATATCTTTGGACGGCGGCGGCTCCGGCATGCGAATGCGCTGCAATCCGGCGATGGCATCGCCAAGCGGCCGTGGCAGCACGGCAATCCCCATTCCCCGCTGGCACATCTGCGCCTGAACGGCCCGGCTGGTGCTGGTGAACACACGCCGAGATTGAGGAAATCTGTCGAGCAGCCAGGCGACGTCAGAAAAGTGGGATTGTGCCGTATTCATAAGAATAAGCCCCACTGCGGGCGGATCGTACTCCGCGAGATGCGCGGTTTCCGCCGTTCCATACAGCGCATAAGGCATGCTCATCAGGCGGCGCTGGACAATATCCGGTTCGGTAAAGGGAACGATGCGAAAGGCGATGTCGGCGTCACGGCGCGACAGATTAAGTAAGCGGTAGCTTGCGATAACTTCCGGCACAATCGCCGGATGGCGGCGCGTCAGTTCGACCAGCACAGGCGCCAGAACATAATTAGCAAACCACTCTGCTGAAGAGATGCGCAATATCCCTTCAAGACGTTCATGATTACCTGCCAGGCGTCGTTCCAGCGCCAGCGCGGAGTTTTCCATCGCTTCTGCCAGCGTCATCACCCTGTCGCCAGCGTCCGTCAGCACCAGACCATCGCTTGTCCGGCGAAATAACGCCTGCTGCGCCTCATCCTCCAGCGCCTTGATTCTGCGTCCCACCGTCGGATGGCTCACACCAAGGCTGCGGGCCGCTTCGCCAAAAGAGCCCTTACGAATGACTGCAAGAAATACCCGGACGTCGCCCCACTCCATACGCTGGCCTCACCGTTCAAAAATGAACATCGAATATACAAAAGTGTCAGTTCCAAAACAATTATGTAGCTATCACCATAGTCTCCTCACCCAAACCGCCCCAGGCGGTGTGATCAGGAAGCTGAAGATATGCACAAATTAAAAGACAAAGTCGCCATCGTGACCGGTGGCTCCAGCGGTATCGGCGCGGGCATTGCCCGTCAACTGGCGGCTGATGGCGCGAAAGTGATCGTCAATTACGCCTCGAACAGACGCAGTGCCGATAAGGTCGTTGCCGATATTGAAGCCGCCGGTGGGCAGGCCGTAGCGGTCGCGGCGGATGTCACCAGCCAGCCGGGGGTCGAGGCGCTGGTCAACGCGGCCATCGACACCTTCGGGCGGCTGGACATTGTGGTGAACAACGCCGGTATTTATCAGTTCGCCAGTATTGAAGAGAGCACCGAAGCCCTCTACCGCAGGCAGTTCGACATCAATGTTCTGGGCCCGCTGCTGCTGGCGGGTGCGGCCGCGCCACACCTCGGTAAAGGCAGCAGCATCATTAACATCAGTTCGTTCGTCACCCACGTCTTTATTGCCAAAAGCGCCATCTACAGCGGCACCAAAGGCGCGATTGACGCCATCACCGGCGTACTGTCGCGAGAACTCGGCCCGCGGGGCATTCGCGTCAACGCCGTCAACCCTGGCCTTATCGAAACGCAAGGCAGCCACAGTGCGGGCGCGATGAACTCAGAGTTCCAGACATGGAATGAGCAGCAGACGCCACTCGGGCGCATCGGTCAGGTGCAGGATGTTGCGCCGATCGTCTCATTTCTCGCCTCCGACGATGCAGGATGGATAACCGGTGAGGTGATTCTGGCCTCTGGCGGTATGCGCTGACCTCCCCCGCGCGCCAGGGTGTGAAGCGCCCTGGCGCAACACGCCCAACCCGATTAACCGCACATTTTTTGATCACAAAACGTCTCCTGCCGGGGACGGCACCGTTACAGATGGAGTGTTCTATGTCGACACATAGCCTCACGCAAGCCGAGCCGCGTCGCTGGGCGATGTTTGTCATTTTACTGGTCGGCGCCTTCTTGCCGCCGCTCGATTTTTTTATCGTCAATGTTGCGCTGCCTGCTATTCAGCGCGATCTGGGCGCCTCTTTTTCCGCTGAACAGCTGGTCATTTCATCCTACGCTGGCGTGTATGCGGTCACGCTCATTACCGGCGGTCGGCTGGGCGATATTTATGGTCGCGGGAAGATGTTTTTTCTTGGGCTTCTCGGTTTTGCCGCTGCATCGTTGTTGTGCGGTGTAGCCTGGTCACCGTGGGTACTGATCACGGGTCGCATGTTACAGGGTGCCACAGCCGCCATTATGGCCCCCCAGGCGCTGGCTTCCGTACAGGCCATTTTTCCGGAAACGGAGAAGCCGTTAGCGCTGGGCATATATGGCGCCGTGTTTGGCCTCGCCTCCGTTATCGGCCAGGTGTTGGGCGGCATCCTGATTTCAGCGGACCTGTTTGGGCTGGGATGGCGGGCTATTTTTCTCGTTAACCTGCCGGTGGCGCTACTGGTCATTCTCTTTGGACTGCCGTTGCTGAAAGAGACGCGGGCGCAATCTGCGCAGCGGCTGGATCCCATTGGCATGCTGCTGGCAACCGTCACGCTAAGTACGCTGATTGTACCGTTGATTGAAGGTCATGAGGCGGGATGGCCCTGGTGGACATGGCTGTTATTGCTGGCTTTCCCATTATTGAGCGCGTTGTTATGGCGTTATGAACGTCACCTTAGTCAGACTGGCGGTTCGCCGTTACTTAATCCGGGCGTGTTACGCGCGCCGGGGCTGGGCCAGGGGCTGACGATCGTGTTGCTGTTTTATTCCATCGCGGCCTTCTTTCTTTTGTTTTCTGTCTATCTACAGGGCGCGTTGCAGGTGAACGCCCTGACCGCAGGCCTGCTTTTTCTGCCCTTTGGCGTTGGCTTTCTGATTGGGCCGTTACTGACGCCTTATCTGCGGCGGTTTGTCGGAAATTATCTGAGCGCCATCGGGATGGGATGCGAGACGGCGGGGTTAGCAGGTCTGGCATGGTTAGTTGCCCATACGCTGACGGGTAGCGCCCCTGCCATGCTGCAGCTCGCCGGACTGCTGTTTGTGACCGGTCTTGGGCAAGGGCTGGCGATGCCCACGCTGGTGCGGATGGTAACCGGCCGCGTTGCGCCGGAGTTTTCCGGCATGATTGCCGGCGTAACCAGTTCAGCATTACAAATCAGCACGGCGCTGAGCGTCGCCGTCATTGGCGGCATTTTTTACAGCATGTTGGATAACGGTAAAAGCGGCGAAAATATCACGCATGCCTTTATCGTCGCGCTGCTCTCTATGGCGGTGTGCCTGGCCACCGGCGCCGGACTCAGTATCCGGCTTATCCGCCGCACCTGCGATCGGTCGTCAGCGCCAGCCAGCCTGTCCCTCAAATAAGGTAACCCGTGTCAATTGGCTGAGCGAATTACCAGTGGATTCGCCCAGTCAATTGAGAGTCCTTTTTTTCACATTCACGCCTGATACGCACCGCGCAGCCTCTTTTCCGGGGTCAAAAAGCCAATTGCCACTGCCAGACAAAACATCCTTGCCAGCCTGATACGCGGCGAAGAGACGGAAAACGGCAGCCATCGCACTTTGCTAAAGCTCAGAGGGGAATATCCCCTCTTTGATTTTCTTTACGTCTCCGGTTCTCGTTCGGCGTCGTTAGTAAGTGAAGGGCGAACGATGCTGTGCCTCTTTCAGCATCATTTGGGCATCTTCACCTGCGGCGGTGTAGAGCGGAGCATTGGGATCCTGAGCAACCGCGAAGATGGCATTCGCGACATCATCCGCATACGTCACAGGTGAGTTGTTATCGCCCACGCTCTGAATAAACTCCGTCACCATTTGCCCGTAGGCGGGATCGTCGATGCCGGCAAAAAACGCGCGCGCATTCTCGCCGAACTTTGTTTCCGGAGAGCGCCCCGGTAACACCACATGAACACGAATGCCAAAAGGCCTGGCTTCGATGGCGAGTGACTCACTCCATGCATTCAGCGCCGCTTTACTGGCGCGATACAGGCCAATCAGCGGCATCGCCCGGGTCGTCACGGATGAAGAGACATTAATGATTACCCCTGATTTCTTCGTTCTCATCAGCGGCAGAAACGCCTGGGTTAATGACAACGTGCCCAGCACATTGGTGTTCATTAACTGCTGCGCGGTGGCAAGCGGCGTGAGTTCGACCGGTACAGGTGCGCCAAAACCCGCATTATTCACCAGCACATCAATCGCGCCCGCCGCTTGCACCACATGGTTAATGCTCTGCGCGGAAGTAATATCGAGCGGCAGAACCGTCAGTTTGTCGCTTGCGGGCAAACAGGTCGGGTCAGGCGTTCTCATGGTGGCAATCACTTCCCAGCCCTGCTGTAAAAAAAGTTTTGCGGCGGCAAGACCAAAACCTGAAGAGCAACCGGTAATCAGTACAGTAGACATATTTTGATCCTCTTTGATGGCAAGAGCAGCGATCATAGCGGCCACCAGCAGGACAATATATAATCAAACGTCGCATAAACTTTAGAGAGAGTCCAATGTCAGATCCGTTGACCGATATTGTTGCCCTGCTCAACCCCAAACCATCGCATTCCAAACTCGTTGAAGGGAGTGGTCAGTGGCATATTGTTCGGGAATCTGGCGGAGAGGCCTTTTACTGCGCGGTGCTGGAAGGCGAATGCCTGATTACTGTTAACGGCAAAGGCCCAACGTTACTGGTTGCCGGTGATTTTATTCTGATACCCGCCGCTTACACTTTCGAGAACACCAACGCCGGCGGGCCTGGTGCCACTGAAATCACAACGCCAACGATTCTCAGCGAAGGGCATGTGCGGATTGGCACAACAAGCGGGCCCGCCGATCTGCTCATGTATGTCGGCCACTGTGAATTCGATACGCCGGATAAGCAACTCATCGTCTCTTTACTGCCAACAGAGATCCTGATTAAAGGGCAACGTCGTTTCGCCACATTGCTTGAACTCCTGCTGGATGAGAGCCGGGCCAGGCGACCGGGGCGCGACGGGGTATTAATGCGGCTTTTACAGTTGCTGCTGGTCGAGTCGTTACGCAGTAATCACGATCTGCCGAAAACGGCGGGCATTCTGAAGGGGCTGCAACATGAAAAGATCGCCGTCGCGTTGCATCTCATCCATGAAAAACCGGGCGTTGAGTGGCAAATCGCACAGCTTGCCCGCCACGCTGCCATGTCCCGCTCTGCTTTTTTTGCCGCTTTCAGTGAGACCGTCGGTATGCCGCCAGGGCAATATCTTCTCTTCTGGCGCATGTCGTTAGCGAAAAAAGCGCTGGTGAGCAGCAAAGAGAAAATCGAACAAATTGCCTTTCACGTCGGCTATCAGTCAGCAAGCGCCTTTAACGTGGCCTTCACGCAATATGTAGGCGTCCCACCCGGCGTTTTCCGGCGCCAGAGTGGGAGCCCGCAAACGCCTTCCCCGGCCTTGAGCAAGGAGCAGGCATTTCCCTGAGCCCGCGCCCGCATATTAAGAAGTGCATGTTATTGCGCAGCAAGCGCCGTCACGACGTCGCGGTAAGTATGCAGCGGGCGGCCAAGAAGCGTGACCAGACGCTCGCGGTCGCCATCCAGGGGGAGCATGCCATGGCTGACGTAGCGCTCAGCCATCAGACGCATTTCGTAGGCCATCCATTTCGGCATCAATTCCGCCATGCTTGCTTCAAATCCATCCGGGTTATCTCCGCCGTAGATAATCTCGCGGCCCAGCACCTCACTCCATACAGCGGCGGCGCTCTCCCCCGTTAGCGTATCGGGGCCAACGAGATTAATCGTCTCAACAGGCAGTTTGCCGCTCGCGCGATCGCGTCGGATCAGTTCCATGGCCGCCACCTCGGCAATATCGCGTGTGTCCACCATCGCCAGGCCAATCCCCCCAATCGGCATCGGATAAACACCGTGATTGATGACAACATCCTTAATCATGACCTCATTGTCGATAAAGTAGGTTGGCCGCAGAATGGTGGCGCTGAAGCCCATCGCTTTAAGCATGCGCTCGGCCCCATATTTCACGGCGAAATGCGGCACATTGACGGAAACATCCGCGCCAAAGACAGAGAGATAAACCACGCGCTCAACGCCGCACTCGCGGGCAATGTTGAGGGTAATCATCGTCTGGGTATATTCGTCACCCGCGACCGCATTCAGTAAAAACAGCGTTTTGATACCGCTGAAAGCAGCACGCAAGGCGTCGATATCCAGCATATCGCCTTTCACAACCTCCACATTTTCGGCAAAGCCTGCCTTTGCGGGTCACGGGTCAGCACGCGGAAATCAACGCCGCGGCGAAGAAGCTGGTTAACAACATTGCGGCCGACGCGGCCGGTTGCTCCGGTGATCAGGATGGTCATGGTATTTACTCCGTGGTGTTTGGTTGGTGTGAACAAACACTATCGCGATCCATTTTCTCTTTGAAGATGCTATTTTTTAGATGGTTCGTTCCATAAATGAGACACTCCATTGGATATTAATGCCCTTAAAGATTTTCATCTTATCGCGGCTTCGGGCGGGATCGGCGCAGCCAGTCGCGCCAGCGGAAAGCCGAAGGCCACCCTGTCACGCCGGCTGACTGACCTTGAAGCGTCACTCGGTGTGCGTCTTATTGAGCGTGGCGGGCAGAGGTTGCAGATCACTGAGGCGGGTGAACGGCTTTTGTCACGCACCGTTGGCGCAATACGTGATATTGATGAAGCAGTCGAGTCCACGCGGGAAGCGTCGACAAATCCCTCAGGCTGGCTGCGTATTGCGGCTCCGCTGCTCTTTTCGCAACTGGCTCTCGGGAAGCTTTTGGCTGAATTTCGCCGCCGCTATCCTCGCATTCATGTTGACGTGATTGCTGAGAACCGCATGAGCGACCTGGTGGATGAGCATTTTGATGTTGCGATCCGTATTAATCCGCACAAAAACAGTGCGCTGGTTGGCAGGCTGTTTGCCAGAGACAGACTGGTACTGGCGGCGATTCCCATGCTTGAGATGCCGGTCGGCGATGCGCAAAACGCGCCTGAAATCCCGGCGATCGTGATGTCAACCTATTCCGACGGAGAGGTCTGGAGCGTTCAGGGCGGGCAGCGTCGCTTCGTGCCGCAACCCGTGATGCGCCTCTCTTCCCTTCTGACCGTGCGGGATGCCACCCTGGCGGGTGCCGGTGCGGCGATGCTTCCGCAATCTATTATCAGCCAGCAACTGGAAAGCGGTGAGCTTGTGTGCTGGGGAGAAGCCGATACCTTGACTGAACTCTGGGTGCTGCACACATCCCGGCGGCTTCAGAGCCCCAAAGTGAAGGCTTTCGTGGAATTCATCTGCGAGCAATATCCCACCGGCTGGTTCTCGGTCTGAACCGATCGGCTCGGGTATTGGGGGTATGTGTGCGAAGTAAAAGATTTACGTCACGTTGAGCGCCGTAATGACGTTATTTTTCATCGGCTAACTAACCTGCCCCCCTCTTATTCAAGCAGTGCGGGTTGCGCAACATCCGCTGATGGCACTCAGCAACCGGTCAAGGGCGGGCATGTCCGCTAAAGACGAAAAACAGAAGTCAGCATATATCAACAATCTCCCTGACTGACGACATAAAAAAGCACTAGCCAGGGCAGTATTGACAGCCTGTATAAGCCTGAGTAGGCTCACCGGCACGTCGCGAAAAACGATCATTTCTGCTGTTGAATTGATCGCGTACACGTCCATTCTGTTTACTTACAGTTTGACCAGCGTCTTCGAAATCAACCGCGTTGCTGTCATGAAATGGCGGAAGCGCTTATCGCTACCCTGCGGTGGTGGCATGATAAACGGAGCATAATGGTGTCAAGCTCACGTTCTCACTCTCATTTATTTGTCAGTTCCCTTCCTGTTTTTTCTCACCCTGTGTGCGTAGACGGTAGTAACACGATGAAGGCGATCCGTTATCACGCGTTCGGTGGACCTGATGAGTTAAGGATTGATGAAATTCCAGTTCCTCACGCCGGCGCTGGCGAGATTCGTATTGCGGTGCATTTTGCCGGGGTGAACCCCTCGGACTGGAAACGAAGAGAGGGACAGTACAAGGCGTTCGAAGATGTGGTGTTTCCACTCACGGTAGGCGTGGAGGCCAGCGGCGTTGTTGATGAGATTGGCGATGGCGTTTCCGGCATTGCTATCGGCGATGCGGTATTCGGTTTTGGCACTGGCACCGTCGCGGAGAAAGCCATTCTCACACACTGGGCGGCCAAACCTACTGCTGTATCTTTTGCAGTCGCAGCAGGCTTACCCGTTATTGCTGATACCGCCACCCGGGCTCTTGATGAAGTTAATATAGCAACGGGGCAAACGCTGCTGGTTAGCGGGGCGGCAGGTGGTGTAGGAACGGCTATCGTTCAACTCGCGAGCCTGCGCGGCATTACTGTTATTGGTTCAGCACGTTCCTCTAAACATAATTATCTCGTCTCATTAGGTGCCATTCCGACGACGTACGGTCCCGGTTTACAGGAACGAATAGCGCAGTTAGCGCCGATGGGCATTGATGCTGCCATTGATGTCGCGGGTTCAGGGATCATACCTGAGTTAATTTCAATCGTGGGAAATCCGGCTCATGTGCTGTCCGTCGCGGATTTTTCAGCAGAGCACTATGGCGCGAAATTTTCCCATGGCCCGCCTGAACAACCGGAAATAA
Source organism: Kosakonia pseudosacchari (assembly GCF_015167415.1). Lineage (NCBI taxonomy): Bacteria > Pseudomonadati > Pseudomonadota > Gammaproteobacteria > Enterobacterales > Enterobacteriaceae > Kosakonia > Kosakonia pseudosacchari. Next base: position 1,822,884 of record NZ_CP063425.1, on the reverse strand, counting down.
CCCTCGCCACAATTGCTCGTCTCTGCGCCGATGGCCTTTTTAAACTTCATATTGAGGGCGTATACCCACTGCAACAGACTGCCAATGCGCATCGGGTAAGCGCAGAAGGCCACGTGACCGGCAAACTCGTCATCAACGTTTGCTGATAGTGCAGCCTGCCGGAGGCAATCGGGTTACCCGACGCGTGTCGTTCTTCAATCCGGGTGCAGCCACGATGCTTTCCGCCTTGCAATATACAGTCATCAGGTAGAGGTTGTCGGACACGGACAAACTTTTCGCCAGCCATCGATAAAGCAGAGAGCGATTTATCTTCATGCCAGCCGGATGAAAGGCAGCGTGGGCCACAATTTCCGGCCCACGAGCCTTGTCAGTTTCTTCGTCGTTAACGGTGTTCACGCAGTGCGGCGATATCCTGTGGGGTAGTCCGGCAGCATCCACCAATAATTCTCGCCCCCGCCGCTAACCACTGGGGTAAATATGCCGCTAAGGATCCGCAACTCTCGCCATGTGTATGCCACGCCTTGGTGACGGCGTCATACGTTTCACCGGAGTTCGGATAGACAACCAGAGGCAGCGCGCTGAGGCTTTGCAGATGTTTGAGAGCGGCGGTGGTTTTATGCAGCGCAATACAGTTAATCCCCAGCGCAACAATTTGTGAGCAGTCAGACAGCGCGTTCACCACCTGCACCAGCGGTGTGCCATCGCTCAAGTGCTGGTCGTCACGTAAGGTGAAGGAGAACCACGCCTGCGCCTGCGGATAGTCAGATAACAGGTCTGCCAGTGCTTCGATTTCGGCGAAAGAAGGTAGTGTTTCACAGGCCAGCAGATCGACGCCGGCATTGAGCAACGCGTCAATCCGCGGGCGATGAAATGCCTGAAACACTTCGCGGCTGCGCACGTAATCGCCGCGATACTCAGAGCCATCGGCCAGATAAGCACCGTATGGCCCAACGGAGCCAGCTACCAGCAACGGACCGGCGTTGGGGTTTTCAGCGCGATAAATGTCACTCGCCTCTTTTGCCAGTTGCACACTCTGTTCAATCAGCGCTTTCGACTGCGCCTCCGTCAGCCCGCGAGCCGCAAAACCCGCAGGCGTGGCCTGGTAACTGGCGGTAATGGCTATCTGTGCGCCCGCCCGGAAGTAATCCAGATGCACGTCCCGAATACGCTGTGGATTTTCCATTAAGACTTTGGCAGACCAGAGAGTATCAACAAGGCTGCATCCGCGCGCTTCAAGCTCGGTGGCCAGCGCGCCATCCAGTACGACAAAGGGATGATGTTCAAGCAGCGTGGTAAGGGAATTAGTCTGCGGCATAGTCAGCCTCCTTCAATGGTGTTTTCCGGGTGAGAAAATAGGCTCCGTAGCAAAAGGCGACAAACGGCAGACCACAATAGAGCGCAATACGCTGATCCGGATCGAACGCCAGCCCGATGCAGGCCAGCAGACACAGCACGAATCCCAGCACCGGCACCAGCGGGTACCAGGGTGCCCGGTATTTCAATGTTGCAGATGGCTTACCCGACTGTAAATGGCGGCGACGAAAGACAAAGTGGGCCGCGCAGATGCTAAGCCAAACGGCGACAACGGCAAAACCAGAAATGGCACTGAGTGCAACGAAGACAGTATCCGGGGCAATCACGCTGGATAACAGCGCCAGCAGACCGCCAAGCATGGAGACCGAAAGCGCTATCAGCGGCACGCCATTTTTGTTGACGCGGGCAAAACAGCCCGGCAACGTTTTCTCATTTGCCAGCGACCAAAGCATACGCCCCGACGCATAGAGCCCGGAATTCGCCGCCGAAAGAATAGCGGTCAGGATGACGAAGTTAAAAATATCGGCCGCATAGGGAATGCCGATTTTTTCGAAGACCAGCACAAACGGGCTCTTCTCAACCCCTGCCACATTCGCCGGTACCAGCGCGGCAAGGACAAAAACGGTGCCGATAAAAAACAGGATCAAGCGGGCAATCGTCGCGCGGATCGCGACCGGAATAGCCTGGTGCGGATTTTCCGTTTCACCCGCCGCGATACCGATAAGCTCAGTACCGGAAAACGCAAAATTGACCGCCACCATGGTCATCAGAATGGGCAAACCGCCGTGCGGGAACCAGCCTTCGCTGGTGAGGTTAGCAAGCCCCGGCGACGGTGAACCATCTTTCATGCCGATAAAGCCGAAAATCACCCCGCAACCCAGGATGATAAAGACAAGAATGGTCGCGACTTTAACCAGCGAGAACCAGAACTCCCCTTCGGCGAAGAAGCGCGTTGAAATCGCATTAAGGCAAAAAATCAGCGCACAAAACAGGGCGCTCCATAGCCAGATCGGCACGTGCGGGAACCAGTACTGCATACAAAATCCGGCGGCGGTAAAGCTTGAGCCTAGTGCAACGGTCCAGGTAAGCCAGTAGAGCCATGCCACGGTATACCCTGTCGCCGGGCCAATGTAGCGCGCCGCGTAGACATGAAACGCCCCAGTTACTGGCATCGCGACCGAAAGCTCACCCAGGCACTGCATCACCAGCCAGACGACCAGCGCCCCAATCAAATACGCCAGCAGTGTCCCGGCCGCACCGGTGGTAGAGATGATATATCCCGTATTAAAAAATAGCCCTGTGCCAATGACGCCGCCTAATGAAAGCATAATCAGATGGCGGGTTTTCATGGAGCGCTTAAGCTCGCCATTTTCTTGTTGTGTCTGCATATCACCTTCTAAACGTATAGATGTCTGAATGTCCATGTTCGGCTTATTTATATCGTCATTATCATCAAAAGACCAGCATCAGGCTGGCATTCGGGCTGAGACACGAAGAAGTAAGAGGGGTGTAAAGATCGGGAAAGCGGTTTTGTTAGCGCCCGACCGGGAGGAAACACGTTAAAAATGTCGGGTGCCAGGATGCCCTGCCACTGGAGTCAAAATGTCTGTGGCTGTGGGAATGGATACGTCTGCGGGCATACACCAGCGGGCTTTGTGCCGCGCAACGACGCGAGCGATACAACCCTGCACCCTCTGGTGTAACCCGGAGCAGAAAAGCAATATTTTCAGTTATATAGAATATGAACTCAGGTGAAATCCGATAATTTTTGCCCGGAAACGATCAGCTCTTTCAGCAACATCTGACGACGCTCCTCCGGCGTATCGCGACTCACCATAAAGCAGATAGCGGCTACCGCCTGCCCGCTACGAGAACGAATCGGTGCCGCCATGCAGCAGGTAAAACTCTCTGATAAACCTTCCGTCAGGCAGTATCCCTGTTGTCCGGCACGATGGATATCGTCGAGGAATGCCTGCTTGTCGAGGACCTGCCCGTTCGCCAGACGGTAATCCTCTTCGGGAATGAGATCGAGAATGGCCCTGTCCGACCAGTTACTCAGCAGCAGGCGACCGGTGGCAGTCCAGGTAATCGGTACCCGCACCCCGATATCCGACGTGATTTTGAACGGGTGGGCATTACTTTCCGACAGTACGACGGTGTACTTGTTGCCTTCCAGCATACAGAGCTGCACCGTCTCGCCATGACGGGCCACTAACTCCACCATCAGCTGATGTGAGCGGCGGATAAGATCGTTATGGGCCATGTAGTCCGCACCGTAATAGTGCATTTCACGGCCGAAAAACACCGCGCCATCGGCATCAAGCTCAAGCAACCCGGCCTCACTCAGCAGGTTGACGAGCTCATATACGCTTGAGCGCGGCGCGCCGGTGGCGTCGATCAAATCGCGCATCGCCATAGGCTGACGAGCGATATGCAACTGGCGAAAAATGTCGATAACCCGGTCAACACCGCGCGCCCGCGATGGCTTCTCGTCCGGCATAAGCAAATTCTCCTGATGCAGTCGGGCGGTCGCGCCAGACAGTAAAAAAGAAAAGCATCATACACCCAGCGTCGTCGTTAGCCCATCCCCGTAAATTAAAATTTCAGCGGCCGAATTTATATTTCTTTGTTCTATTTTGGGGCCTCATTTTAGCGCATAACGCGCAGGTTATTTTCTTAAACACCGACAGCGATAACATTTCCAGGCAGAAACTTCTCACATTACTTTTTTATTTTGCGATCGCAACGACATCATAAGAAATTAAAATCCTCCCGATATATTGCAAAAGCAAAAAACCTGTGCAAATCTTGCTCTATCCGATATTGCAGATAACAGTCTGATATATCAGACAGCATTCAAGCGGTATCAACAGGTATTCTCAGAACCAAAAGGAGCAGCGTTGCATGACGATTAAGCGTTATGGCATTGAAGGCGGCACCGGTACGGGCGGGCAGAAACTGCCGTTCGCACGGGCCGTTGAGGCCGATGGCTGGCTATATATCTCGGGTCAGACACCGATGCGCGAGGGCGAAGTGGTGGAAGGTGGCATCATCGAACAGACGCAACTGGCGTTCGATAACTGCCTCACCATCATGCGCGAAGCAGGTTATCGTGTAGAGGATGTCGTGCACGTCACGGCGGTATTAACCGACGCGCGCTATTTCAGTTCATTTAATAAAGTATTCAGTGAGATATTTCATGATAATCCGCCAGCGCGAATTTGTAGCGTGCAGGATTTAGTGGTCGACTGCAAAGTGGAAGTAGACATGAAATGTTTTCGTGCCGACCGTAAATAATTAAAACCGTTAAAACAGGCTGCGCGTTTTTATTTTTTTCTTCGCCGACACCAGGGCCGCCTGTTATTAATTAATGCTTTTGTTTTTCACCAGAATATCCCGAAATAATCAGCGCCGCCGCTGCGCGGGCGATCGCCTGACTTATCGCGGGTGACACGGTATTACGCCGTCTCGTCAAACATTAAAAGAGAGCATAAAAAATGAATGCAACGACATCGCTGAAATTAAGTGCCACAGCACTGGCCAGCGCGCTGGTATTGCTGGCTGTCGCGGGCTGTACGCCAACCGAAGAGAAAAAAGAGGCGGGTGCGGCGCCGCAGTCTGCACTGCAAAGCGTCCTGCAGCGCGGTACCCTGCGCGTGGGTGACTGCCTGAGCTTTGCCCCGTTTGGTTTTTACGATAAAGACGGCAACCCGGATGGATATGACGTCGATCTGGCCAAAGCGCTGGCGAAAGAGATGGGCGTCAAACTGGAGATGGTCAACACCACCAGCGCCAACCGCATCCCTAACCTGCAAACCAATAAAGTCGACGTGGTGTTCTGTAACTTCACCCGTAATCTGGAGCGCGCCAAAGAGATCGGTTTCACCAACCCGTATGTCGTGGCGAGTGAAGCCATGCTGGTGCGCAAAAACAGCGGCATTCAGTCCGCACATGATATGGCTGGAAAAACCATCGCCACGGTGAAAGGGTCCACCAATGGCGACGAAGTGCGCAATCTCGGCATCGACGTAAAAATTCAGGAGTACGACTCATCCCAGGCGGCGATTCTGGCGGTGAAACAGGGACAAGCTGATGCGATGATCGAAGATAACAACTTCCTCGCCTATCAGGCCAAACTCGATCCGTCGCTGACCGTGACCAACGAAGCGCTGGTGCCGCTGGAGTACAACGCCTTCGGCGTGAAACAGGGCGATCAAGTGTGGACCAGCTATCTGAACGAATTCCTGTTTGAAATCAACGCCTCCGGCCAGAACGCGCAGCTGTATGAGAAATGGTTCGGCAGTAAACCGCGCTACCCGCTGAATCCGCAATACTGATTGTTCGCCCGCGGTGCAGCAGCTGATGCTGCACCGCCTGAAGGAGTCACACCATGAGTTATCAATGGCTAACCCTGTGGCGCTACGCCGACACTTTTCTGGAGGCCGCCTGGCTCACGCTCCAGGTCACGCTGCTGGCGTTTATCCTGGCGGTGGCACTCGGTCTGCTGGCCGCGCTGGCAAAATCCTCGCCGCTGACGCCGGTACGCTGGCTCAGCCACTGCTACGTCGAGTTCATCCGCAATACCCCGGTGCTGTTGCAAATCTTTATTATCTTTTTTGGCCTGCCGTCGTTGGGTATCACCATGAGCGCCTTTAGTGCAGGCGTGCTGGCGCTGGGGATTAACGTGGGGGCTTATCTGTCGGAAACCTTCCGCGCCGGTATTCAGTCGGTCGCAAAAGGCCAGCTGGAAGCGGCGTATATCCTCGGGATCCCGCGCCGGCAAATCTTCCTGAGCGTCGTGCTGCCGCAGGCCGCACGCGCGGTGTGGCCTGCCATTATCAATAACCTGATTCAGCTACTGCTCGGCACCTCGCTGCTCTCCGCCATCGCGCTGCCGGAACTGACCGGCACTGCAACGGTGATCAACGCGCGCACCCTGCTCTACATCCAGACCTTCAGTATTGTCGCGCTGGTCTATCTGGTGCTGAGCAACCTGTTCTCCTGGCTTGGCAACCTGGCAGGACGCCGGATGTTCCATCCGCCGCTGGTGGCACCGGTAAAAAAGCCCGGCTGGCGGTGGGCAAAAAAATGGCTGATTAACCCAGTGAAACGGGAGAATGCGCTATGAGCGAACTTATCATCAACTCGCTGCCAATCCTGCTGAAAGGCCTGGTCATCACCTTACTGCTCTCCATCGCCGCTATCGTTGGCAGCACCCTGCTCGGTTTACTGGCAGCGGTGTTACGCACCAGCCGTTTGCCGGTCGCAAAACAGATCGCCGTGTTTTACACCGAACTGTTTCGCGGCACGCCGGTACTGATCACGCTGATGTTTATCTACTTCGGCGTGGCGTATTTTGGCTATGAAATCAATCTGTTTGCTGCCGGTATCCTCGGCCTGAGCATTTATCAGGGCGCTTACATTGCCGAAGTATTCCGCGCCGGGATTGAAGCGGTGCCGAAAGGCCAGTGGGAAGTATCATGGATCCTCGGTCTGTCAAAACGGCAGACGTTTCTTAGCGTGGTCCTGCCGCAGACGCGCGGCATCGTGCTGCCGCCGCTGGTGGGTCAGTATCTTTCGCTGATTAAAGATACCTCGATTGTCAGCATGATCGGCATGTCGGAATTGATGCACCAGGGCCAGGCTATTGTCGATCGCATCGGTCAGCCAGTGGTGATTTACGGCCTGGTCGCCCTGCTCTACTTCGTTGTCTGCTTTCCGCTTTCCCGTTGGGTTCAACATCATCAAACCAGGAGCCAGTTATCATGAGCAAATCCGCCATTACGCTAAGCCGGATCACCAAATCCTTTGGCTCAACCCAGGTACTGAAAGAGATAAGCCTTGATGTGTCGCCCGGCGAAGTGCTGGTGCTGATTGGCGCATCCGGTTCCGGCAAAAGTACCGTGTTACGCATCATGAGTGGGCTGGAAACCGCTGATGGCGGAGAAATCTGGGTGAATGAAGTACCGCTGCACGACCGCAAACGCAGCAGCGAAATCTGCGGCCACGTTGGCATGGTGTTTCAGCAGTTCAATCTGTTTCCCCATAAAACCGCGCTCGGTAACGTGACGCTGGCGTTAATTAAAGCGCAGAAACTCTCCACGGCCGAAGCCAATGAACGCGGTATGGCAGCCCTGACCCGCGTCGGGCTGGCCGAGCGCGCGCATCATTATCCGGCCCAGCTTTCCGGCGGTCAGCAGCAGCGTGTGGCGATTGCCCGCGCGCTGGCGGTGGAGCCGAAAATTATGTTTTTTGATGAAGCGACTTCCGCACTCGATCCCGAACTGGTTGGTGAAGTGATGGAGGTCATGCGCAGCCTGGCGCGTGAAGGGATGACCATGGTGGTGGTCACCCACGAAATGGGGTTTGCGCGTAAAACCGCTGACCGCGTGGTGTTTATGGATCAAGGCGTGATTGCCGAGCAGGGTTCGCCGGAGCAGATCTTCGTCAACCCGCAGAATCCGCGCACCCAGCAGTTCTTATCGCGTGTGCTTGAGCACTAACAGGAGGCATGATGTCGATTCACTTTCCCTTGCAGGCAAACGGCGCGCTGGATGCGCTGCAACCTGCGCCGCGTTTTAAATCGGTCGCCGGGTCCGGCAATCAGCCGCTGGCTAACGGTGTCCAGGTCTTTAACAGCCCGGATGTGTTTTCCCCCCTGATGCTGATGAAGCAGTCAGCCCTGGAGAATAACCTGCGTCAGCTGGCAGCGTTTTGTCGTGAGCAAGGCGTCATGCTGGCGGCACACGGCAAGACGTCCATGTCGCCGGCGATCCTGCGCCGCGCCGTCGCTGAAGGCGGTGCCTGGGGATTGAGTGCCGCCACTCCCGCGCAGGTTCGCGCCTTGCGCCAGTTCGGCATTCGTAACGTCTTTCTCGCCAATGAACTGGTCGATCCCGCTGGCATTCGCTGGATAGGCGAATGGCAAAAACAGCATCCCGAGCATAGTTTCCTGTGCTACGTCGATTCGCTGCAGGGCGTTCGTCTGCTGGAGCAACATCTTGGCGACAGCCGCATTTCGGTACTGCTGGAAATGTCGGTCAGCGGCGGGCGTACCGGCTGCCGCTCATCCGCAGAAGCGCTGGAGATTGCCGCCGCGATTGCCGCCAGCCCTGCCCTGCAACTGGTGGGTGTCGCAGGCTATGAAGGCGCGCTCGGCGCCGGACGTGATGCTGCGGGCGTGCAGCGCGTCAAAGATTACTGCCAGATGCTGATCGCCACGGCGGCACTGCTGGCCGAAAAAAAGCTATTTGCCAGCCAGCATATTATCCTCAGCGCCGGCGGTGGCGCGTGGTTTGACGTGGTATCAGCCTGTTTCACGGCCGCGAATCTGCCCCTGCCTGTAACGCCACTGATTCGATCCGGCGCGTACATGGCGCATGACAGCGGACTTTACGCGCGCATTGCGCCTTTTGCCCAGCCTGGTGCGAGGCATCATTTCACCGCCGCGCTGGAGATCTGGGGACGGGTGTTGTCGCGCCCTGAGCCTGGCCTGGCGTTTGTTGATTTCGGACGCCGTGATGTGCCGTTCGATCAGGATCTGCCCAATCCGCTGTGGGTGCGCGACGTTGACGGCAGTGCCCTTCGTGCAGCGTCGGGCATGCGCATCAGCGAGGTGAACGATCAGCACGCCTATTTGTTACTGCCGCAAGAGGATAGGTTAAAGCCCGGCGACTGGGTGGGGTGTGGTATTTCACACCCTTGTACCGCATTCGATAAGTGGCGGTATTTGCCACTGGTAGATGATGATTACTGCGTCACAGATTCACTGGAAACTGCATTCTGAGTGAAATATCTGCTCGTAACGGCGCGATGTTTCGCGCGGTTTTACCATTCATGTTCGCGTGAACCGCGCTCATCCGTTCTTTAACTGCCATGACAATCTGGCCGGAAAGCGGTTATTCCGGCCAGTACGATTCGGCTTTCACTTTTAATAAATGGCGTAAGCGCTGCGCTTCCTTTTGCGGCGGGCAACCAAAGAACCGGCTAAATTCCCGGCTGAATTGTGTCGGACTGAGGTAGCCCACCCTGAAAGCGGCTTCACTGGCCGTGACATTGCGCTTCACCATTAAAAACCGCGCCTGGTGCAGCCTGATGGAAATCAGATACTGTTTCGGTGTGGTGCCGGTGAAGGCTCTGAAATGGCGATGAAAAGAGGGGGCGCTCATTCCTGCGTCTTTAGCCAGTCTCTCAATGTCAACAGGTTCCATAAACCGGGTATGCATCGTGCGGATAGCGGCAGCAATTTGCCTGAAATGCCCCTTTCCGGCGAGCGCGGCTCTGATTGCGGCACCCTGGGTATCAATCAGTACACGATAATAAAGTTCTTTCAGAATACCCGATCCCAGAATTCTGGCTTTTTCCTCATCGGAAAGTGCCAGCAAAAGGCGGTACACCGTATCAGCCAGTTCTTCTCCCAGCGGGCTGGAAAACATCATTCCCGCCTGCGCATTTCCGCTTACCTCGCCTTCGCCCATTTCGATCAGTAATTCGGCAATCGTGGCGACATCGAGCGATATCGACATCGCCAGCAGAGGCTCTTGCTGGCTGGCAGTGGTCTGGCTGGTGAAAGGAAGCGGCGCGGAGACCACCAGATAATGTCCGGGATCGTAGGTAAACGCCTGCCCGCCCAGCAACGCGGTTTTCTTTCCCTGCAGAACGATAACAATACAGGGTTCATACAGCACGGGCGTGTGGGGCATCGACTCATTGACCCGCAACAGTTTTATCGCCGTCATACGGGTGCGCGAGTAGCCCTCATCAGGCGCAAGCGCCAGCAAAGCCGGGATCATTTTTCGTGTAAGGCTTGAGGTAAGTTCGGACACTGCGCCCCCGGAATATACAAAAGGATAAACTTTTTCGCCTTTATCAGGTTATCGAACCAAATTCTGACAGAAAAAGATAATCTTTGTACAGGAACCTTCATTGTTGCATTGCTCTGCTTCTCCTATTCTTTTCGCGGCAAAAGCAAAGAGGCGAAGTTATTAAATTTCATAGTAATCAACAATCTGGTTTATAGCCGGAACGGAAAGCGTCGCACGGAGACATTTCGCTGCCGTCTGTCGCGCCTGGCGTATTTTGCATAGCTCCCCTCTCTTAACCCAGTCAGATTCGGCATACAAGACGCAGCCAGCCAGGTGGCACTCATTAAACAGCGTAACCAGACGATAACGGCTACTGAAGGCGATGACGTTACAGCATTTGAGGAATCAAAATGGCAGATTTTTTCGGATTAAAAAACAAAGTGGCTATTGTCACGGGCGCCGCAGGGGATATTGGCAGGGCCACCGTGCACCTTCTTGTCAGTCATGACGCGAAGGTGCTGGCTCTCGATATCAACCCGGCGGTGCATGCCCTAGCACAGCGCAATCAGGTGGTGACACAGATATGCGATGTCAGCCAGGAACAGGAGGTCATCAGCGCACTCACGCTCGCGCAGGCGGAATTTGGCGGCGTGGATATTCTCATCAACAATGCGGGCAAGACCCTGAATAAACTCGCAACCGAAACCTCCGTTGCAGAATGGGACAGCATTATGACCATTAATGCCAGAGGGTATTTTCTCCTCAGCCGGGAAAGCCTGAAAGTGATGCAGCCCCGCAGGCAGGGAGCGATTGTCAATGTGGCGTCCGTGGTGAGCATGGTGGGCATGAAAGCCACGTCCGCCTACTCAGCCTCTAAAGGCGCAATAGCGCAACTGACGAAAGTGCTGGCGCTGGAAGCGGCTGAATATGACATCCGGGTCAATGCCGTTGCCCCCGGCGTCGTCGAAACCAATATTCTTTCCGGCATCGTGGAAGACAGCCGGGCGACGCTTGCCAGCTATGGCCACGCGCATCCACTCGGGCGGGTGGCTCAGCCGGAAGAAATTGCGCAAGCCATTATCTGGCTTGCCTCACCTAAAGCCAGCTTCGTGACGGGAACGGTATTAATGGCTGATGGCGGTTATACCGCACAGTAACAAGGAGCCAATGATGAAAACGCAAAGCATTTTAGTTGTCGGAGCCGAGAAAGGGCTGGGCTATGGACTGACACAAGCGTATCTGGAGCGGGGCTGGGACGTTTTCGCCACCCACTTACCGGATGCCGGGATCTCCGCCCTGCTCGCCCTGGGAGAGCGGCACCCCGGCAAGCTGATGACCGGCGCTATTGATGTCACCAAAAGCGCCCACATCGGGCCACTTGTCGGCAGGCTCAATGGGCGGCAGTTTGACGTTATTTTTATGGTGGCCGGTATTTACGGCCCCTTGCATCAGTCCGTGTTGCAGGCATCTGACGCGGAACTCCAGCAAATCATGATGACCAATGCGTTTGGCCCTGCCCGCCTGGCCCGGCACCTCCTGCCGATGCTTAAGCCTGCGGGAAGCCTGGTTTTCATGTCGTCGCATCGGGGGAGTATCGCCAGCAATACCGAACCGGGGATCGGCCTTGAGCTGTACCGGGCCAGTAAAGCGGCGCTGAATATGCTGGCGCGTTGTATTTATATGGATATCAGCCAGGGAGCACAGACAGTGCTGTCAATGCATCCAGGCTGGGTGGCGACGACGATGGGCACACTGGATGGTACCGTGGATGCAGAGATTGATGTAAAAACCAGCGTCAACGGCATGATCGGTGTGATTGAGCAGCACCGCAACGCCGCAAGCCATCTCTTCCTCGATTACGAGAACAACAGCTGGCCCTGGTGATAAGCCTCTCTTTTAGCGGGTTAATCCCGGCCCCGGGAGTACACGCCCGGGGTTAGCCTGTCGGCGTTATTCAGAGGATCATGTGCATTGCTCAGGCCTCAACCTGACTTGCGCATTTATTTTGCTCCGCATGAGCACGATCGTATTCAGCCTGCGCTGCTGCCACGGCCGGACCAAACTCCTTCGCCCAATTCGCCAGCGCAAAAAAAGGCTGCTGTAGCGACTGCGCCAGCGGCGTAATGGTGTATTCCACACTCACCGGGTGCGTGGAGAGAACGTGACGATCAATTAAACCGTTTCGCTCCAGCCGTTTCAGTGCATCGGCCAGCGCCTTATGGGTGATCCCGTCCAGGCGTCGGCGAAGTTCATTGAACCGGCAAGGTTCAGTACACAGCACCGTCAGAATTAATATCGACCATTTATTGGTGATATGTTCTAACACCAGGCGAGTACTTCTCTGATCTATCAGGCAGTTATCATGATTTTCTTGCATAGCGATATCGTCACTTATATTTGGTATAGCAAAAGTGCGTAATTGATATTAAGTATAGAATTTATATCATCTGGTTTCGACCTAAATCGGAGAAATCAGATGGGCAGAATAGAGAAAAAAGTCGCTGTGGTACTGGGTGGTGCGAAAGGTATTGGGCTGGCGATCAGTCAGCGTTTAGCCGCCGAGGGAGCCGTCACCTGGTTCACTTCGCGACGCGAAGAAGATCTACAAACCGCCAGATGCAAAATATCAGGCACTGCTATAGCGCTGCAGGCTGATGTCAGTCAGAAGAACGAACTGAGCCGCATCATGCAGACCGTTGCCGAAAAATCAGCGCAGATAGATATCCTGATAATCAATGCTGGCATGTCGGAATACGCCCCGCTTGAAGAGGTCAGTGAGCAGCATTTTGACCAGACGTTTGGTCTCAATGTTCGCTCCCCCGTCTTTGCCCTGCAGGCAGCATTGCCTTTGCTGAAACCCGGCAGCAGTGTCGTTCTCATCGGTTCTATTGCTGATGTTCTCGGCACACATGGCTATGGCGTCTACTCGGCCAGTAAAGCCGCACTGCGCTCTTTTGCCCGCACCTGGACACGCGAACTCGCCGCGCGCGGTATCCGTGTCAACGTTGTTGCGCCGGGTCCTGTCGACACGGAAATGATGGCCGCAACGTCTGAGGAAGTGCGTAAAGGCTTAACCAGCGCAATACCCCTCGGCAGAATGGGCCAACCTGAAGAAGTTGCAAACGCTGCATTTTTCCTCGCCAGTGACGAGAGTCGCTATATTGCGGGTGCAGAAATTTGCGTTGATGGTGGCATGACCCAGGTTTAAGCGTGCATACGACGGCCATCCGAGGATGGCCGCTCAGAGTAGCGGCAATATCAGATGATGTCGGCTATCCAGTCTGCAAATGCGCACACGGCGGGAGAAAGCAAGCGTTGATGTGGATGCAGCAAAGTGACCGGTACTGATGGCGGCTGCCAGTCGGCCAGAACCTCGATTGACCTTCCTTCCCGCAGATGCTCCGGGACAATACTTTCGGCAACCTGCGCCAGCCCGAAACCTGCAAGACACATTTTTATATAGAGCCCCGTTTCGTTAACAGCCGCATCGCCATTAACAGAGACGGACAGCGTTTTGTGCCGCGCGCAAAACGCAATTCACTCGTTCGCCTGGCTGAGCCGGAAAAGTCATGAATCGCCAGATGCTCTGCCCATTCGTCGGGCGACTGCGGGATCCCGTATTCCCGGAGATACGCCGGAGAAGCACAGATTATCCAGCGAAACCGGCCAGGCGGACGAGCGACCAGCGTTGAGTTATTCAACTCCCCCGTTCTAATCACGCAGTCGACCCCTTCCTGATAACGTCGTGATGCGAAGGTTTCTGCCAGATGTCGCTGACGTGTCACCTTGCCGTCATGGTGGTGTCGTGTACGTTGCCAGCATCATAGGTAAGTATCTTCGCAGGCATTGCAGTGGCCGATAACAGCGCTGACTGTCGCGAAGAAGCTTATGGCGTGGCGGTTCGCCGGTGCTGAAGAAAAAGAGTAACTTTCGTAACCGGGACAACTTATGGATATGGCACACTTTTTAAGAGCAACACCCGTATGGGTATGGATACTGCTGGCTTTTTTACTACGTCGCGGTTTTGCTGCGCTTTATGACCGAAAGATGGCAATTGGACGGTTGTTTTTACTGCCGGTACTTTTTCTTGTCTGGGGAGCCTATGGCGTTATCACCGAGACAGAACTGCCCGGAGTCAGCCTGAGCATCATGATAGCCGGGCTGCTCGCAGGCAGCGCACTCGGATACAGATTGTGGCGCTCACAGCCACCGCTGAGAGATACAGATAATCCGGGCATGGTTATCAGAAGTGGGACACCGCTGACGCTGGGGTTGATTGTGATTGCGTTTAGTATGAAGTTTACCCTGACCTCGGCGCTTTATCTGCAGCCAGGGCTAAGGTCAGCCACCAGTTTTTGTCTGTTATTTGGCGGTATGACGGGGCTTGTTGACGGCATATTCTGGGGGGGAACCCTGCGACTTTACCTCCCCTGGTACAGTAAAAGATGATTAATTGACACTGCCCATAACAGAGATCCAACCGACTCGCCGAGTCAACGCTGCTGATCCTTGCCCTGCTGATAGACTGGCTAAAAAAGATACCGGCCAGCATCCCTGAAATGGACAGGTTATTTTTGCCCGGTGATACTCTCCGCTTTCTGCGAAAGCGGGGGTGAAAGGTTGATGCAAAGCCGCTAAACAGGCGGCTTTGAGCGAACAGTAGAAGTTCGGCATGCATATTGACATCGCAAGTCTTGAGTAATGGGAGCAGGTCAAAGGTTCGTAACATAGCTACCTGGAAATGCTCTCCCTTGAGCGTCTTTGGGCAAGATCGGTCAGGCAAACTGACTCGCCTTCGAGCATATTAAGCAGCACGGAGGAAGTCATGTGTGATAATAAAACTGATAGTTACGCCAGACGCTTTAAACAGGTCTTTGATTATATTGACCATCATCTCGATGACGTCTTATTACTGGAAAAACTGAGTGAAGTGGCTCACTTCTCGCCATTTCATTTCCATCGCCAGTTTTGTAGTTATTGTGGAATGCCACCTGGTCGTTACATCCAGATGATGCGCTTAAAACGCGCATCTTATCGACTGGCTTTTAATCCGTTAGAGAAAATCACTGATATCGCGTACGACGCCGGTTTCCAGCATTCTGAATCGTTTAGCCGTGCTTTCAGACAAATGTTCGGTCTATCACCGACGCAATTCCGCCAGCAGCCCCCCTGGGTGGATTGGCATAAGCGCATATCCGAACCTTACAAAGCCAGGAGACAAACCATGCAAGGCCAGGTCAGGATCATTACTTTCCCCGCGACGTCAGTCGCAATGCTGACGCATTATGGACAACCGGAGTTAATAAACGAAACGGCGGCTCGCTTTATTGAATGGCGAAAAACCACGGGTTTTTCACCGGTTGCCAGTAGCCAGACATACGGTATTGCACCACACGATCCAACCCTAACGCCGCCGGATGAATTTGAGTTCCATATTTGCGGAACCGTCACGTCACGCATTATGGAAGACAATCGCTTCGGGGTAATGAATAGCGTCATTCCGGCTGGTCGCTGTGCGGTGTTACGTCATCAGGGATCGCATGATGCGTTAACCGGGTTGGCTAAATCTTTGTATCGGGACTGGTTGCCAGAGAGCGGAGAGGAACTTCGCGACTTCCCGCTTTTCTTTCATTACCACAACTTTGTGCATGAGGTAGCGGAACATGAATTACTCACGGATATCTATTTGCCGTTGAAATGAGCTGATTCAGGGTTATTGCTCATCGTTGACCTGCTCCCCATCAATTAAACCGTGATATTTGCAACGTCCGCTCCTGGCCGGGAGCGGTCGGGGCATCACACTCAGGGTCACAGGGATGTAGGACTAACAGTGGCGTGTAATAATCAACCGGGAGCAGGTCAGAGTGACCTGCTCCCCTTTATTTAACAAAGGATGATGTTGGCCACGTCCGTCCCAGGCACGAAGCAGACAAGTTACCTAAGCCGAAGGTCCGCTGTGATCGAAAAGCGGACATGCTTCGCTGTCCGCTCCTCAGGATATTTATCGTGCTGGCCTCAGCAACCCAAAGTTGATTTCACGATGTTATCCGTAGGCCAGAAGCCCGCCAGGCTCTACAGCCTACGGGATCCAGTTTTATGCCCGGTTTTATTTTCAATGCTTAGGCCATTTTTTCCCATGACGTCGGTCTCTCATCCAGTTCAACTTCCAGCGTTTCAAGGAAGCGTGCCGTCATCATGTAATGCCCGATCAACAGCGTGATTTCGGCTATTTCCTCCTCGCTGCAATAACACCTGAGCGCATGAAATACCACGCCCGTCACTTTGACATGATTCACACATTCGTCGGTAAAACGGACCACTGCCTGTGTTTTACCGTCCAGTTTCTGAATATCGCCATCTTCAATGGCGTCGATATCGCTTTCACGCCAGCCGCTCTGTCTCGCTATTTCGACGTGCTGCATACGCTCATACGCGCTGTGGCTGAGCGCGGCGACCCGTAAAATCACCAACTCTCTGTCTTTGGCGCAAAGATGCCCCTGTCGGAATGAGGCGCCTAGCGTCAGATAGCCGTCCGTACACGCGCCGGTGCGCAATAAGGCGCGAGTGAGGTTGGCAGGGAAACGCTGATAGAGATCCTGTTGTTCAGGCGTGAGGGAATCGACTTCGGGTAAGATAATACGTGCCATGATTGTGCCCCTTTTTGAGGGAAAGACTGGTGATGACCAGTCTTTCGGCCTTTATTCTTTAAACGCTTGTTCCAGATGCTGACTCAGTCTTTCTTCAAGCTCGCGTACGCTATCAATGCCTACAGCAGAAAAGAGCTTTTCCTCTTGCTCAAGCAGTCGCTTCTGCGGGAGCACCTCTTTGCCGAAACGAAGGATGGCCTGATTTTCCTCATCAAATTTCGGCCAGAGATATTCGCCCCCATGCCGAATAAAGGCGGCATAGTAGCTCCCCATGGCCCCGGCACTGTGTTTGAGTTCATCGATATCGATCCCATCGAATGCAGGCCATTGCGACAGCCGCTCCGGGTCGTAATTACGCCACAAAAACGGCATATCGCCAGTGTGGACCGCCCGTAGCTCTCCACCCCAACCAGGGAGATCGTAGCTGAACTGGAAAAGCCAGGTCGGCACACCTAACCGGGTGAAGTGTCTGGCTATTTTCAATGATGAAAACTTAAAGAACTCAAAAGACATAATGTCGGAGAGAATATGTCCCGGCTCCCGATGTTCCGGATAGAGTTCCTTATACCCTTCGTACAGTTGCTGAGCGCCGTCACTGCCATAAATCGGCGTCAGGACGTCGAGAACATCCTGTACGCTGCCATGACGCAGGGTTTCGGTATGACCGCGGAAAAACTGCCATTCATCTTTGGCGAAACCAATCATCAGCTCGTTGACCGTATCGGCAGCCGCGTGGCTGGAGAGATATTCAGCAGGGTGTTGCGGGATCCATTCGCCGTCAACCACGCCACCCAGAGGGCGCCAGGCGATATTTTTGTCCGGATGGAAAAAGCGCGTTAAGACATTCTGCACCGCCAGAAAGCGTTCGGGATCGATGTCGGCGAGCGCTTCAGGGGACGAGATATCCAGTAAGGAGAGATATTTCTCCGCCACCCGGATCGCCTGCGCCTGATTTTGGGTACACCAGACATTGAAAGGAGATAATGACTGGATGATGGCCCGACGGAAAAATTTTCGGGCCGGCGCATAAGTCAGCAGATGCGAGACGGCGGTCGCGCCGCAGGATTCGCCGCCGATAGTGACATTATCCGGATCTCCTCCGAACGCGGCGATATTCTCATGCACCCATTGCAAGGCGGCGAGTTGATCTTTCAAACCCAGGTTGATGGCTTCGGGAAACGCATCGCTGATTAAACCAAAATGCACCCAGCCCAGCGCCCCCAAACGGTAATTGGGCCGGACGACAATGATATTTTCCTGCCGGGCAAGATTGGCGCCGTCTTCCAGATGAAACGATCCCGAACTGACCGCGTTGGCGCCGCCGTGATAATACACGTAGACCGGTAATTTTTTCCCGCCTGCATTCTCCGGGACCCAGACATCAAGGTACAGACAGTCTTCGCTGATATTTTCGTGATGGTAGGTTTTCCCCACGTAAGCGGGCCAGGCAGGGACGCCCGGCACGCCGGGGTCGATGCGCTTAACCTGCGCCATGACGGCGTGTGTGTTGTTCAGGTTCATCTGAAAGGACGCCGGTCCCGAAGCCACTGCGTTTCTGATCCCCTCCCAGGGAGAAAGGGGCTGTGGGTTGCGAAACCGTAGCGAACCGACCGGGGGTCGGGCGTAAGGGATGCCGCGGAAAATATCCAGCGCGTTTTCGCGCAGACCCTGAATCCGGCCTTGCCGGGTAGTGACGATGGGTGAACGGGTTTCTGTATGCATGGAGCACCTCTATTTTCAATGATGGCGATCTCTCGCCAGTGTCGGCTTGAGCGTGATGAAGAGAGTGAAGGGTTATTCATCGACCAGTGCGATGGTTCTGGACCAGCCAGCCGAGGCCTGATGGACTTTTATCGGCAGGCTGATGACCGTAAATCCGTCATCCGGTAATGAATCCAGCGCGGAGAGTTTTTCAATCTGGCAGTAGGGCGTTTCTTTTCCGGCATAGTGTCCTTCCCAGATCAGGGAGGAATCGCCTGTTTGCTGATAACGCGCACGGGTATAAGCGAACGGCGCATCCCAACTCCAGGCGTCGGTGCCAACCAGACGTACGCCTTTTTGCGTCAGATAAAGCGTGCCGCTTCGCCCCACGCCGCAGCCACGTTCAAGGTAATCCTCATGGCCGTAGCGATCGCCGGCCGCCGTGTTAATCAAAACGATGTCTCCCGCAGAGAGGGTATGGCCGATGCGGGCGAATTCTTTATCCAGATCCGCCGGACCAATGACATAGCCGTCGGGGTACTGGCGAAAATCGAGCTTCACCCCCGGACCGATACACCAGCTCAGGGGGATTTCATCAATGGTCAGAGATCGACCGCCATCCTTCATGTGGGAATGGTAGTGCCATGGCGCATCCATATGAGTGCCGGCGTGGGTGCTCATGTTGACGAACTCCACCGCCCAGCCCTCTTTTTCCGGCAAGTCGTCCGGACTGAGCCCCGGAAACATCGCGGCAAGCTGAAGCACCCCTGCCGCATGGTTATGGTAATCGATGGAAGGTAAAAACGGCGGCG
The DNA here is from genome assembly GCF_015167415.1 of Kosakonia pseudosacchari. Lineage (NCBI taxonomy): Bacteria > Pseudomonadati > Pseudomonadota > Gammaproteobacteria > Enterobacterales > Enterobacteriaceae > Kosakonia > Kosakonia pseudosacchari. The sequence goes on along the minus strand of NZ_CP063425.1, from coordinate 1,803,606 downwards.
GATCGGAGGGGATGCCGTTTTGCAGACTGACGGAAAGATCGATGATGCGCTGTTTCATTACTGCTCTCCATTTCTAACCAGAACAACCCAACAGGAGACGAAATGCGGTGGCGCTATTGGATTATCCCCTGTTTAGTTCTATAGTTGCACTCCACAGTGCAACTGCCAATGCACTGCACTGTGCAGTGCAGTGCATTTTATAAAAAGTCAAAGACAATGATGAAAAAAAACACAATGGCAACACCGTCTGCTGAAAAAATTCTGAATTCGGCCGTGAATGTCCTGCTGACGCAGGGCTACGACGCGGCAAGCATGGATGACATCGCTGCGAGCGCCGGGGTATCCCGCCGCACCTTGTTCAATCAGTTTTCAACGAAGGAAGTGTTGTTCGAAAAGGCTATTGAGTATTTCTGGTCGCGTTTACCCGTTGTACAGCTCTCTACTACGCAGGAAGCCATGGCCGATCCGCAAACGGGATTGATGCAAATTGGCCTGGCCATCGCGGATTTCTGGGCAGCGGATACCTCCATAAAACTCGCCCGGATGATTGTTCGCGAGAGCGAACGTTTTCCCTCTCTGGCCAAAAACTATCTGGAGTTAGGTAAAGTGCCCGCCCTGGGTTCGCTCATTCGTTACCTTGCCCAGCAGAACGCCGCCGGTCATCTGAAAATGGAAGATACGGATCTGGCAGCCCGTCAGTTCGTAGGAATGATTAATGAGCCTCTGGTGTGGTTTCGTGTGTTAGGACTTAAGGATGAAGCGAATATCACTCAACGCGAGCGGGTGGTACAGGAAGCGGTCAGGACGTTTTTAAGCCGCTATGCTTAAGCCACACGCCGCTTATCTTTATCTATCTACGGAGAGCGGACACGCAGTTATGCTCCCGGTTCAGGTAGTGAGCCCCTGTTCGCTAAGCGGGTTCACTCCTTTCAAGCTAAGTTTGTTATGACCAACCCTATTACTTTAATAGAAACAGACATATTCAATGTCCGCTCCTGGCACGAAGCGGACATTTATTTCATATTTATTAACCATTCAAACCAATTTTTAAAAAGCCACTACGCCGCAAATCTCAGCAGCCCTTTCACTGGTCTGCTGGCTACTGATGAGCTTTTCAGAAACCTGTCTGAGCGAGATTAACTCTCCTGAACGAAAAATGAGGTTTGGCTTTTTTGGCGTTACGCCATTATAAGTACACATTAACTATGTTCACTTACGCTATCTGATGAGCAATTTTACGAATGAAAACAACGCCTGGAGCAAGCGCTATACGCTCACGGTAAAAAGCAAGCCAGAACCAATATGGCAGGCCTTTGTCGACACCGATAACTGGAAACGATGGAACCCTGGTGTAAAGTCGATCACTATCGAAGGGCCATTTCGTACGGGAACATGGTTCACAATGGCGTTACCTCAAGGAGAGGTTGTCCGTAGCCAGCTCACCGATGTGTCTGAAGGAAAATATTTCATAGATGAAACCTGGGTGGATGACACACTGGTCAAGGTTGAACATCGTATTGAGGCATCCGGTGCCGATCAGAGTACCGTGATTTATGCGATCAGTACCCAGGGTCCTCAGGCTAACGCTTTCGGAGAGGGGGTCAGCGCGGACTTCCCGGAAGTGATGGAGGGACTGGCTAAATATCTTGCCGAAACAGGTTCTGTGTAATGGTATCGGAAAGCATTAAGCCTCTTACTGGTCGTTCTGGCGACGGGTTGGATAGTAGCCTGAAGGGAATCACCACGGGGCATCACGGTTTGGCACATGTAAGCATTTAATTAAGTCATCAATTTGAGAAAAATCATGAAAAAATCGATAGTTCCTGAAGAATTTCAGCATTATTTCGATGACTGGCACTTCTCCCCCGTCATCGACGCTGATGGCACTGTGTACCTTTCAGGTGTTACCGCTGCACGCAAGGACAAACCGATAAGTAAGCATTCTGAAGAACAATTCCATGATGCGTTTTATAAGCTTGGCGTTTATTTAAATGCTGCCGGTTTGAGTTATGAACACATACTTGAAATGACAACTTTTCATATTGATCTTAAAAAACATATAGACGTTTTTTCGAAAGTAAAAGATGAGTATATAAAGGCGCCATACCCGGCATGGTCCGCCATTGGCGTATCAGAATTCATTCCAGAAAATGCGCTTGTGGAAATGCGGATTGTGGCGAAAAGATAATTTCTGCATGTCATATTTTATGAGGGTTGCACTGTGAGCGCTAAATTAATTGAGCCTTTGATGTCGGATTTATATATCCTGGAGCCCTTAGATAAATCTCATGCTAACGAAATGTATGCAGGGTTATGTTTTGTTGACGATTATAAATTTATACCGTCCAACCCACCGGCAAGCCTGGATGAATTGACAGCGCGTTATGAGAGAATATCTCAGCGTTACTCCCCGGATAAGAGCCAGGTATGGCTAAACTGGGTCATTATCCATCGTAATTCCGGTGCGTATCTTGGGTATGTTCAGTCGACCATTATGGTTGATAAAGACTGGGCATATATTGCTTATCATGTGTTTGGGCGGTATCAAAAAAAAGGGGTGGCAAAACAGTGTGTGCGGATGGTAATAGATTTTTTATTCAATAATTATAATTTATCTCATATCGACGCATTGATTGACTCTCGTAATATGGCCTCAATTGGTTTAGTGGAATCGTTGAAACTTAAAAAAATTAATGAGTTGAAAGATGCGGATTTTTTCAAAGGATCGATAAGCGATGAATTTCATTATAGAGTTTTTGCTAACGAATGGACTACAAAGGCATAAGTTTACAACGATAATTAATGAAAGGTATGTAAGATGAAATACCACCAAAAGGGAAAAGGACGTTCAAAAATTGAATTTTATTCAAACCATCCATTCAGATACTGAAAAATCACCTTTCGCCCCATCACGCAGTCGCATGTAAAACTTGTTCAAATGAGAAACTTGTTTACTTTGAACTTTCCCTGCTAATCAATCTACCTGCAACGTCCGTCAGCTTCTGGCGAACGTGTCGGTTTTTAACAGGCATGTCCTGTTCGCTCAGCGCGAAAAGCGGAGTCGGTACATATCGCATCACGCCTCCCTTAATCGTGACTACCTGAATTGGTAGCCTCCCTTCTCTTTCGAACCTGGAGACTTGTGGTGTATCACGAGCCTGGATATTCTCATTCCGGGTCCGTGCTGCCCGCCGCTCGCTTCCTGAAGGGAAAAGGTGAAAGCATGTAAGTTCTCAACCTCATTAATGTTAAAACTCTTGATGGTCGGGACGTGGTAATGCGAGCACCACCATTTCCTGACAGCAGGAGGAAATATGTTTTCTATCGAGCAAGCCAAACAAATGGCTGCAAAATTAAAAGCCTCGCTTGAGTTGCGTGAACATAAGATTTCGTATTCCACCGCTCTCGAAACGGTTGCCCACCAGTTAGGCTTCAGAGACTGGAACACAGCTGCAGCAACGTTGCCCTCGCGGATCCCACCGTCTCAAATTCAATTCAGTAACCCCATCCCCATCCTGCGAATTTTTGATGTCCGCAAAGCACAGGAGTTCTATCTTGAATTTCTGTCATTTAGTGTGGAGTTTGAACACCGGTTCGAGCCCGGTTTACCGCTGTATATGGGCATTGCCAGAGAAGGGTTGCAGTTACATCTTTCTGAACATCACGGTGATGCCAGTCCGGGCGCAACGATATTTATTCCTCTGAATAATATTGCGTTGCTCAGAGATGAACTTCACGGCAAACAATATGGATACGGTCGCCCGGAAATTGTTAAGCAAGACTGGGGAGACGTTATGGAAGTCCACGACCCGTTTGGTAACCGACTCCGATTCTGTCAACAAAACTAGGTTGTCCGTCTTAAATATGGGGATTGTCGATGAAGCTTTCCCCTTTTTAAGGTACGCAAGGGCTTCAGTTCTGAGGGCGAAATGCCGCCATCTTTCTTGCGCCATGTAGAGAGTGCGGCATCGGAAATCCCCCGCCTACGCAGACTTCGGATACCCGCGTACCCAGTTCACCCTGCTTCAGGGCAAAGACAATCTGTTCTTCGGTGAATGGTGATTTTTCATCGGTACCATCTCCGTTCAGGGGAGCACGTTCCTTGCCGGAATTCTGTTTCTGAATGGGGCAGGATTTCAGGTCAGGGTCAAAGTAGCTAGCCCCAATTGGTTCCCACCTTACATCAGACATAAACGCGACATAATGTCCCTGTAATGTCCAGCATCCTGTCCCGGAATAAAGACGACCCGCCTCGCGCGTCAATATTTCACCCGATGCATGGTGAAATCGAACCTGCCCATTGAAAACATCGCGTCTTACAATCCTGAGAATTGAGTACGCATTCACAGGACTTACTCACGAGTCATACCAGCCGACATCAGTGCCTGTTCGCTTTACCTTATGAACCGGTAAGCATACAGATTTCGCAGCAAATCCTTGCATTGCTCACACCTTAAGCGAACAGTAATGAAAGCTTAAAATCTTGCTTGACCGTTTCAGTACAACTCCCTATAGTAGCGCCCCGTTGCCCCCAGTACTGGCTGGCAGCAATAAAATGTGGTGAGGTGTCCGAGTGGCTGAAGGAGCACGCCTGGAAAGTGTGTATACGGCAACGTATCGGGGGTTCGAATCCCCCCCTCACCGCCATCATTCAAAAAAGAGCTCGCATGTAAATGCGGGCTTTTTTTTCGCATATCGCACTCCCGCAGGGGGGATGAGAAGCCCCGACCGGGGTTCGACAACTGGCGCAGCCAGTTGGACAGATGACGAGCCCGCGAGGAATCTGCCCGTAGGGTGAGCGAAGCGAATCAATCCCCCCCTCACCGCCATCATTCAAAGAAGAGCCCGCATGTAAATGCGGGCTTTTTTTTCGCATATTGCACGCCGCCGGGGGGGTGAGAAGCCCCGACCGGGGTTCGACAACTGGCGCAGCCAGTTGGACAGATGACGAGCCCGCGAGGAATCTGCCCGTAGGGTGAGCGAAGCGAATCAATCCCCCCCTCACCGCCATCATTCAAAGAAGAGCTCGCATGTAAATGCGGGCTTTTTTTTCGCATATTGCATCCCGCTGGGGGGATGAGAAGCCCCGACCGGGGGTCGACAACTGGCGCAGCCAGTTGGACAGATGACGAGCCCGCGAGGAATCTGCCCGCACAAAAACGCCGGGAGCGTTTTGAACAACGCTTGCGTTGGCCCCGCAGGGGCGAGGCCCAGGGAAAGGCCGAGTAACGGTGAGCGAAGCGAATCACTCCCCTCTCACCGCCCTATTCGGAGCGTCATAAACAGACATAGCGCATGACAAAAGGGCAATATCAGCGTGCGGACCGAAACAAACGCTGGCGCTAAATATGCTGCTGCCGCCATTGCCTGACATGGTCGACCAGGGCGCGTAGCTTAGGTGCCATATTGCGGCGTTGCGGAAAATAGAGGTAGAAACCCGGAAAATAGGGAAGAAAATCATCCAGCAATGAGACAAGCTGCCCGGTTTCAACAAACGGCCTGAACGTATCTTCCGTGGCAAACGTGATGCCGCCACCAGCCAGCGCGAGCCGCAACATCAGGCGCAGGTCATTCGTGGTGATCTGCGGTTCAATCGCCAGGCTGAAAGGCTCTCCCGCCTCCTCAAATTCCCAGCGATAAGGGACGACATCTTTGGCAGGACGCCAGCCGATACACCGATGATGGATCAATTCACGCGGATGTGTGGGTGCGTTGTTCGCCTCGAGATACGCGGGCGAGGCAACTGCCATTTCACGTTGCTTTTCAGTAAGCGGGACGGCAATCATATCCTTTTCGATCACCTCGCCAAGCCTGACGCCAGCATCATAACCCGCAGCCACAATATCAAACTCCTCATCCGTCACGACAATATCAACCGTCACGGCAGGGTTGGCCGCCGCAAACGAGGCGAGCAGCGGACCGGAAAGAAACGCTTCGGCTATCGAGGTTACTGCAATCCGAAGGCATCCTCGCGGCATATTATCCGACGCTATCTCTTCAAACGCCGTTTCAATACTGGATAACGGCAATGACAGGGATTGCCGCAGCCGCTCCCCCGCTTCCGTCAGAGTTACTGAGCGAGTCGTACGCATTACCAGCATTGTGCCGAATGCATCTTCAAGCCGTCTTATTCCCTGGCTGATCGCCGATCGGGTGACACCCAGGCGCACAGCAGCAGCGCTGAAATTACGCTCTTCTGCCACCGCGATAAAAACCGGTAAAAGGTTGAGATCAATTTTCATTGTTTAACGTTGCTAACCAGTGAGTCCAGTAAAAGCAGGATACTGAAACCAATCGTTAAGTTCTATGATCGTTTCGAACTCAACTGAAGGAGCATGCTATGAATAAAGTGATATTAATTACCGGCGCATCAAGTGGTATTGGCGAAGGTATGGCCAGAGAGCTTGGAAACGCAGGCGCGAAGGTGCTATTAGGGGCTCGCAGAGTGGAACGTATCGAAGCCATTGCCGCAGAAATACGCAGCGCGGGCGGTATCGCCGAAGCGCGTGAGCTTGATGTCACCAGCCGCCAGTCGATGGCCAGCTTCGTGCAGACCACGCTGGATAAATGGGGCCGCGTCGATGTTTTGATCAACAATGCGGGCATCATGCCGCTCTCGCCGCTTGCCGCAGGCAAACAGGATGAGTGGGAGCGTATCATTGACGTCAATATCAAGGGAGTGCTCTGGGGCATTGGCGCGGTTCTTCCCGTGATGGAAGCCCAGGGCTCCGGTCAGATCATCAATATTGGCTCTATCGGCGCCCTTGCTGTCGTGCCAACTGCTGCCGTCTATTGCGCCTCGAAATTTGCGGTACGCGCGATTTCGGATGGTTTGCGTCAGGAAAGCCCAAATATTCGCGTGACCTGTGTCAATCCCGGCGTAGTGGAAAGTGAGCTTGCCTCAACCATTACGCATCCGGAAACCAGAGCAGCGATGGATGTGTACCGTGCTGTGGCACTTAAACCTGCTGATATCGCCCGTGCCGTGCGGCAGGTCATTGAGGCTCCTGAGAGCGTTGATACAACGGAAATAACCATCAGACCAACCGCATCAGCCAACTGACACTTCTGGCTGATGACAGGCGTTAATGTCCGTTATCATTTCATCTCCACTATGACGTGAGCCAATTTGGCATCAGGGTCATGCCGCCATTGAAGGTACGGGAATCGCTTATCTCCCCTACCCGGCTGCTGACCCTGATGTAAAAATAGTTCACGGACCTGGTTATGCCCGCCGTCAGCCGAACCTCCTGCAACCTCTTCAGGAGCGGATGCTTTACGGGTGACCTGCGCACCTGTACTCCCTTCGTCATCACGCCGATGATCGTGCAGAAGGCCATGGGTATCGCAAGCCTTTCTTTTCATAGATCAGATTGCCCACTTCTCGCACATAGCAGAATGTCATTCCCCCGGGGCTATCCCCTTCGAGGCAGAAACAGGCGTAATAAAAAGTGATGCATGATCGCCTACCGGCGGGATAACCCGGTAACACGCCTGAGGTGTCTGGATAATGCGTTAGCGTTTATTCGTCGTATTTTTATGCGTTGTCATGATGCGTACCGGGTCATTCATCGGCTGGTAACGCGGCGCAACGGATCAGGACAATGAATTCGAATTCAATAATCCGTGCGTGGATGAATATTTTTCCTCCATCCGACTCGCAGCGGAAACTCTTTTTTACAGGCCAGGTCAAACGTTGACTGCTTCAAAAAAATTCCCGTATTTGTTATAGTGTTGCTCATTACTTATTCACCTCTGCGGTGCCAAAAAGAATAAGATTCACCGCAACCCAGGACTATAAAATGTTAGATTACCGCTTCCCGACAGCTTTGCAGATGGTTCTCAGCGTAGCGATGGCGGAGCAAGTGGGTGAACGTTCGACGAGTGCGATTCTGGCCTACGGCCTGGAAGCAAATCCGAGCTTTATCCGCAAATTAATGGTGCCGCTCACGCGTGACGGCATTATCGTCTCAACGCTTGGCCGCAACGGGTCTATTCACCTCCTCGGCCGCCCGGCGGAAGAGATCACCCTGCGCGATATCTACCTTTCCGTCATCGAAGATAAAAAACTGTGGGCGTCGCGTCCTGACGTACCGGCACGTTGCGTGGTCAGCGCCAACGCATGCTGGTATTTCAAGTCTATCGCCGAAGAAGCGGAGCAGGCGTCGTTACAGGTATTAGCGCGCCATACAGTGGCAAGCGCGCTGGAAAAGGTCAAAAAAGCCGATACCAGCGGATGGGATCCGGTGCCTGACCTGATTGCCCAGTATAAAAAAACGTCTTAGTTGTTTACGGATTGCGAAAAAAAACCGCCTTCATCGTGAAGGCGGTTTTTTTGTATTTGCAACAAATTACGCAGGCAAAACATCATTTACCGGTTTGCCGCGCGTCACGAATTTACGCAGCGTAACGTAAAACACCGGGGTCAAAAACAGACCAAACAGCGTCACACCCAGCATACCGGAGAACACCGTGATCCCGGTGACGCCGCGCACTTCTGCGCCCGCGCCGTGACCGAGGATCAGCGGAATGGTACCGGCAATAAAGGCGATGGAGGTCATCACAATCGGGCGTAAACGCAGGCGGCACGCCTCCAGCGCCGCTTCCATGATCCCTTTACCCTGAATTTCCAGCTCGCGGGCAAACTCCACGATAAGAATGGCGTTTTTACACGCCAGCCCCATCAGTACCACCAGACCGACCTGCACAAACACGTTGTTATCGCCACCGGTCAGCCAGACGCCAAACAGCGCGGACAGCATGGTCATCGGAACGATTAGGATCACCGCCAGCGGCAACGTCCAGCTTTCATACAGTGCGGCCAGCACGAGGAAAGCCAGCAGAACCGCGACCGGGAAGACGATCAGCGCCGTATTCCCCTGAGTGGCCTGCTGGTAGCTCAGGTCCGTCCATTCAATATTCATCCCGTTCGGCAGGATCTGCTTAGACATCCCGTCCAGCTGCGTCATCGCCTGTGAGGAAGAGAGGACGCGAGGATCGGCATCACCAATGAGATCCGCCGCCGGATAACCATTGTAGCGAATCACCGGATCTGGCCCGTAGGTGGTACTGATATTCACCATACTGCCAATCGGCACCATTTCGCCCTGATTATTACGGGTGCGTAAATTCGCAATATCTTCCACGCTATCGCGGAACGGCCCGTCGGCCTGCGCCATCACGCGCCAGGTACGGCCGAACTGGTTGAAATCGTTCACATAAGACGAGCCCAGATAGGTTTGCAGCGTACCGAAAAGATCGGTCAGCGACACGCCCTGTGCTTTTGCCTTATCACGATCAACCTGCACATCCAGTTGCGGAACGTTAGCCTGGTAGGTAGAGATAGGGAAATGCATCCCCGGCGTCTGCATAATCGCACCAGACATGGTGTTCACCGCGCTTTGCAGCGCGCCATAGCCAAGACCGGCGCGATCCTGGATATACAGCGAATAGCCAGAGCCCTGACCCAGCCCTAAAATCGGCGGCGGCAAAATGGAGAAACCAAAGCCCTGCTGGATTTGCGCGATTTTTGCGTTGATCTCAGCGTTAATTTCCGCCGCGGTATGTTTACGCTGGTCGAACGGTTTCAGGCCAAAAAAGACCGTCCCGGTATTCGGCGTGTTGGTGAACTGCAACGCATTGAGCCCCGGAAAGGCGACCGCGTAATCCACACCTTCGGTATTCATACCGATTTCGCTCATTTTGCGGATTACCGCATCGGTGCGCGCCAGCGAAGAACCTTCCGGCATTTTCACGCCGCCAATCAAATAGAGCTTATCCTGTGTCGGAATAAACCCGCCGGGTACGGCTTTAAACATCACGCCAGCGGCACAGAGCAGCAGTACATAAACCGCAAACACCGCGCCACGTCGACCGAGCGTTTTGCCCACCAGCCCCTGATAACCATTCGAGCTACGGTGGAAAAAGCGGTTAAACGGACGGAACAACCAACCGAACAGCCGATCAATCAGTCTGGTCGGGAAGTCTTTCGGTGCGCCATGCGGTTTTAACAACAAAGCAGCCAGCGCCGGAGAGAGCGTCAGCGAGTTGATGGCGGAGATCACCGTCGAAATGGCGATTGTCACGGCAAACTGTTTGTAGAACTGACCCGTTACGCCGGAGAGAAACGCCATCGGCACGAACACCGCGCACAGCACCAGCGCAATCGCGATAATCGGCCCGGACACTTCACGCATCGCCTGATGCGCCGCCGCGAGCGGAGCCAGCCCCTCTTCGATATTTCGCTCGACGTTTTCCACCACCACGATGGCGTCATCCACCACGATACCGATCGCCAGTACCAGCCCGAACAAGCTCAGGGTATTAAGCGAGAAACCGAGCAGGTAGAGAATGCTGAACGTCCCCACGACCGATACCGGCACCGCGATCAGTGGAATAATTGACGCGCGCCAGGTTTGCAGGAACAGGATCACCACCAGCACCACCAGCACCACCGCTTCCAGCAGCGTTTGCACAACCGCGCGAATGGAATCGCGAACAAAAACCGTCGGATCGTAAGGTGCCGCCCATTTCATATCTTCCGGGAAACGCGTGGCCAGTTCGTTCATTTTGGCGCGCACCGCGTTAGACAAATCGATGGCGTTCGCCCCCGGAGACTGGAAGATACCAATCCCGACCGCGTCTTTATTATTAAGCTGAGAACGCAGCGCATAGCTGCCTGAACCCATTTCAATACGCGCCACATCGCGCAGGCGAACGACTGAACCGTCTTGCGCCGTTTTCAGCACAATATTGCCAAACTCGTCTTCCGTGTGCAGACGCCCCTGGGCGTTAATGGAGATCAGGAAATCGCTCTCTTTCGGCAGCGGCTCCGCGCCAAGTTGCCCGGCGGAAACCTGCACGTTTTGCTCCTGCATCGCCGTCACCACATCCGAGGCAGTTAAGCCGCGTGCCGCCACCTTATTGGGATCCAGCCAGATGCGCATCGCGTATTCGCCCGAGCCGAAAATCTGAATCTGGCCGACACCGGGCAGACGTGCCAGTTCATCCTTCACTTTTAGCGTCGCGTAGTTACGCATATAGAGTGAATCGTATTTACCGTTGGGCGAAAACAGATGCACCACCAGCGTCAGCGTCGGCGATTGTTTCTGGGTAGTGATGCCCAGACGCCGCACATCTTCCGGCAGACGCGCCTCTGCCTGCGATACCCGGTTTTGTACCTGAACCTGTGCCTGATCGGGATCTGTGCCCGGGCGGAAAGTGACGGTGGTCACCAGTACGCCGTCGGAGCCTGCGACAGATTTCATGTACATCATGTTTTCAACGCCGTTAATCGCTTCTTCCAGCGGCGTCGCCACGGTCTCGGCAATCACTTTCGGGTTGGCGCCTGGATACTCCGCGCGCACCTGCACGCTTGGCGGAACAACGTCAGGATATTCGCTGACCGGCAACAGCGGGATGGCGATCAATCCTGTGACAAAAATCAGAATCGACAGCACCGCGGCGAAAATCGGCCTGTCGATAAAAAAGCGGGAAAAGTCCATGTGTCGGATTCTCGGATAAGGGATCAGTTGAGGGCGGGGCTGGCGTTCATGGCAACGGTTTTCGCGTTAACCGGCATACCCGGCATAAACACTTTTTGTAAACCATCGACGATGACTTTATCGCCAGGGTTCAGCCCCTTCTGCACGATACGCAAACCAGCGGCCAGACGCCCCGGCGTGATATCGCGACGCTGCGCTTTCCCCTCTTTATCAACGATATAAACATATTTGCGATCCTGATCGGTCAGCACCGCTTTGTCGTCGATAAGCGTGGCTTTGAATTCAGCGCTGCCCGGCAGACGTACGCGGGCAAACAGCCCCGGCGTGAACTGACGCTGCGAGTTATCCAACAGCGCACGCATGCGGATCGTGCCGGTACTCGGCGTTAACTGATTATCAAGGAAATCCACTTTGCCCTGATGGGGGTAGCCATCCTCACCGACAAGGCCAATTTCTACCGGTAGCGCCAGGTGATTACTGGACGCCCCCTGCCCGCTGCGGGCGAGGTTTTGATAGTGGAGGTAGGTTGACTCATCCACGTCAAAGTAGACGTAAACGGTTTTCTGGGAGACCAGCGTGGTGAGTACGCTGGCGCTGTCACCTGCAGTGACCAGATTACCGCTGGTGATCAACGCCCGGCTGGCGCGACCATCGATAGGCGCGGTCACTTTGGTGAAATCCAGATTCAGTTGCGCGGCATCAACTGCCGCCTGCGCGGCGCGAATGTCGGCCTGTGCCTGAACGGCGGCCGAACGGCGCTGCTCCCACTCTTCGCGGGATACCAGGTGGGTGTTGATTAATTTATCGGTACGGTTAGCCTCACTTTGCGCCAGGCTGGCCTGCGTTTTGGCTCTCGCCAGCGTCGCCTGCGCCTGTTCCAGCGCGGCGCGATAGGTTCTGTCATCAATGGTGAACAGCACCTGACCCTTTTTCACTTCCTGGCCGTCGGTGTAATTCACTTTATCAATGTAGCCGGAGACGCGGGGGCGCAGTTGAACGCTCTCCACCGCTTCAATCCGACCATTAAAACTATCCCACTGGCTAATCGATTTCACGACCACGTCAGCAGCGCTGACGGCGGGAGCTTGTGGCACAGCATTTTGCGCGACGCCGTCATCGCACCCGACAAGCAATACGGAGAGCAACATCGCTCCCAGCGCATGCAGATGAAAATTAACCCAAGGTTTTTGCAGGCTCATTATTTTTATTCCGGTAATTGTAGCCGCCGGGCAAGACGCCGCGGGAGACGCTGCGCCACTTCCTTTGTCCGGGCTGGCTTAGGGCCATTTGTGCCGTTCATCGCCACAAAACTGTAACAGTTGCCAATACACTATCGCGGGGATTGTAGGTAGGCGCTAAATTAAGTGCAAGAATAATTGATACACTTTATGTGCTGTTTGAGGCAGGGGGAAAAGTCGCGTTTCCGGCAGGGATTTAAATGCAACAATAAAACTTGCAATTAATGCGAAAACGGGCCACCTTTAAATGCAACAGATAAAGATGCTTTTTAATAAGCGGCGTGAGGGCAACAAGATGAATACTGGCGCATTTATTCACGATCTACTCGACTGGATCGACAACAACCTTGAAAGTCGTCTGGACATTGAGACCGTCTCCAGGCGAGCCGGCTATTCGAAATGGCACCTACAGAGGCTCTTCAAAGAACATACGGGTTATCGTCTCGCCGAGTATATTCGCGCGAAAAAGCTGCAGAAATCGGTCGAGCGCTTAACCCACAGCGACGAACCAATTCTGAATGTGGCAATCGCCTTAGGCTTTGACTCCCAGCAGTCCTTTAACCGCAGCTTCAAGCGTCAATATGGCCAGGCCCCCGGCGCATGGCGTCGTAGTATTGGCTGCCCTCAGGCGCGGCAATTACGCCAGCAACCAACCCAGCAATCAACATAGTACGTTGGGGTTTCGCACATGAGTTTGGGATGAAATCGCCGGCCTGATAACAACAGGCCATCGTTATTACGGGCAGGCTGCCCGGCGCATGCGGTTTGACGTTGCATATAAAAAGCCGTACTAAAACCTGCACGGCATAATTGTTTTCTGTCTGGCATGAAGGAGAGTAACGGGAGTGATTTACCAACGCCGCCCTCATCTTTCGATCTTTTCCGGGGTAGTAATCATTATTTTCCGTAAAAATCCCCCCTCTTCTTAGCCTCAAACAGGCAATTCCATCTGTAAATGACGCCGCGCTGACGCGCCTCACCGTGCTATGACCACAATAGCGCTGTGATGAATTTATGCGAAAAGACGCAAGCCTGCCGATTGTCGTCCGCAGCGACGCTATTCATCAACTCCCCGCGTAATCACACAGGCAGACTTCAATCGCATACATTTTTAGTCCCCTGGCGTGTCCGTCACCGGGAAGGGGAGCCAGTTTTTTGCGCAATCTGTCGAGACAAGCGAGGGTGGTAACGCGACTTCTCGCGGCGGCGCAGGTGTGACACCGTCGGGGCCAATGACGATCTTCGCCGATTCAATAAGCCAGCGGGCAGTGTTGTTGAAAGACACGCCGTTCAGGGCCAATTGCAGAGGATGAACGGCGTCATAACCGCGTAGTACCAACTGGCCGGTTTCACCGGAAACATGATTCAGGAAGATATCGCGATAAACGGGAATGTTATTACCGATCGCGTGCGCATCATATCGCGTATCAAAATCAAGCGGCCGACGGTTTCCGCGCATACTAATATTTTCGTAATGGACATCACTGACAACGCCGCCCCGGCTGATGTCACTTTTGATACGAAGCCCGGAGGTTGTGCCATCAAGCGTCAAATCACGAACCCGAATGTCACTGACACCGCCTGCCGTCTCGCTACCAATGGACATCCCGTGTCCCCAGTAAAAATGGTTATCGACTAAAACCACATGGCGCGTGGCGCCAGCCGCGCCCGCTTTAATCGCCACATTATCGTCACCGGTTCTGATGAAGCTGTGGGCGATGAGGATATTCTGCGACGAAATAGGATCTATTCCGTCGGTGTTACGGGCATTCGCGGGGGTATCAACACGCACGCCCCAGAACGTCGCATCCCGGACGTTTTTCAGGGTGACATGGAATCCCGGCGAATTTCGCAGGGTGATGCCGTGGAAAATAATATGCGAGGCATCATCTATTTCAATCAGCCGAGGAACATTCTGGGCTCCGCCTTCAGTTTGCGCACGGCGAGCCAGCTGCCACCATGATTCGTCATGCCCTATTATCGGCTTGCCGCCCTGCCCATCAATAACGCCCTTCCCGATAATGCCTCCACCGTCGGTACTTTTAAAAAGAATAAAGGGCCGACAGCCATTCCCTTTATGATCGACCGTGCCGCAATGGCCATTTTTGTCATAAACTCGCGGATCACTGTCGGCGACCAGCATTGCCCCCTGCGAGATCCAGAGTGTGACGCCAGATTTCATTGTCAGCGGTCCACTGGAGAAACGCCCCGCCAGGAGCTGTAACGCCTCACCCCTGGGGCAGTTATCAATCGCTGACTGAAGTCGTCGGGTATCGTCTCCTGATGAAGAAGCCAGCCTTGCGCAGATATGCGCGGGCAGCACAGGTTCTGGCACATCAGCATTATTCGCCGATAGCACCGCGCAGGATCCTGCCAGCGGGACAGCAATGAGGCTGGCAATTATTCCTTTCACATTCCGGTGCAGAAAAAGCATAAGTATCTCGACATTAAAATTATTGAAGTATTGTAGAGGTGCGGCGATATAAACAGCGGACGAATTCGTCTTTAGTTGAAGTGACGTTAAGTTTGGCAGAAAAAAGGCGTTAGAATATTTCCCCTCTTTATTTCCATGATGATTCATTAGCATCAACTCACGAAACTTAACGCGAGAGAAATGTAGCAAACCGCATTGGCTTTTCATATTAGCTTCCTGTCACTTTCATGAAAAATAAATATCGCTTTATGTTTACTCATTACCATCCCGCGTTGTAAAAACACGTCCGGATGTTGCATCAAGGGTGTTCACAATACGCTTCAGATCTTCAAAATCGTAATAACATTGCTGGCTTAAAGGCGTATTTTTTACCCTCCCAAGGCAATAGTTCAGGGCGTTTAGCGCATTGTGTACCTGGTAAAGACAAAACGTGGCGTTACTGTCCAGACGGGCTTTGGTTAACATGCGGACATCCTGTTCAATACTGGCCTTGATAACATCCAGTTTACAGTACAATAAGCGCAAAGCGTCAGGCTCATCAGGTTCCAGTAACAACACGTTAATCAATCCAATGGATTCTTTAAAATTTTTAACGATTGAGTTAATAAAATTACGCGCGTCATATACCATGTTCACTCCGTAAAAAGTCATTAATGCCATTACTGTCACTTGATATAATGAATGTTGTTATCCAGAGGCATAAAAACTAAACAGCATTGCAATAAAGGAATAATCACAGCCGGGAACGCAAACGGTGATACTCTAATTTTCATTAGATAATCTTACCCTTATAAAATTAAACCTGAATATAATAACACTATCCAATCACCGCGATCGGTATAACCTCATTAATAGCTGGTGTGTCGATGATATCGATTTTTTACCGGCACTGAGCAACAGGTGCGCAACATAGTTGGGCTGCATAAGCTCATGACGTTGCCTGTCAGACTTTCCCTGTATCGGGTGCCTGCGGGGCATGCTGAATAAAGCGCATGGTATCGAGTAAATTATCCTTCTCCGCTTCAGTAAGATTGGGAGCCACCGTTTTCTCGGCCAACACAGCCCGGTCAGTATAGGAAAGCGTTCCTGCCCGCAGCCGCTGACTTATGGTCAATAGCAGATGCTTATCCAGTTCATTTATACGCTGTCTGATCCCGGCAAGATCCCGGTGGGTGACAAATGATTCTGGTCGGGGTAACCAGTCTGCCAGATAGCGATACTGTATCGCTTTTCCCGCATTCATCAGCGCACTGATAAACGGCTCCACTGACTGCGGTTCCAGCCCTGCCTCATGAGCATTGCTCCGCGCCTGTAACAATACGTTTTGTTCCCGAACGATATCCTCCACCGGTAAATGATGCTTCGCCTTGTAGGCGGCAACGTCCCTCATTAACGCCATTCGTTCGGTTAACAGTGATGAAAGGGCACTGAGACAAATGGGCGCAGAGGCGCCCGTAAAAAAACTTCCGGACATGCAGAGTGTCGATATGAACATCGTCATAACCATCCCTTAAAAAGGTGCCAACCTCAATTTGCCTGCGCAAATATAACCAACAGTTACTATTTCGTATCTGGATGTAAGCGCTTTGTTATAAGCAGCATCAGTTTTTCGTGCAGGTCATGATATTCCAGCGTTTACGGATACAGAACCCAATCGCCCCGGATACCCCGGTGCATGACTAACCGTGGTTGAAAACGTGCCTGCGCAAAGAAACAGCAAGCCAGCCTTACGGCAAAAGCGGTAACGCGCACCATTCACTTTTCATTAATTCAGTTGCGTTATTATTTCATCAAAGCGGCGATGCGTAAGAAAATGTAACGCGCTGATATCAATATGAATTCATCGACAGAGCGTAAATCTGGCAGGGATCGGCGATGGAGATAAGGGGAAAAGCATTCCTGGTCAGGCAGGCTGAATATTGCGAAAAGCGTGATGACGCGCCAGATATCCCCCTCTGTTCGGGGCTCCGGCAACAGGAAGACCTCTTTGCTAAAGATTGGCGCCGGAAAATGTCGGGCATCAATCAGCGACGGTGGCATAGACGCAGCGGCAGGCGAAGCGAGTCTGATCGGGTCAGAAGGTTCTGGCGGCGCGAAAAGCGCTGAAACACATAATTACCGTGTGCAAAAGCATCAGTCAGGTTCTTTTAACCTGCACATTGCAAACGCGTAATCATTTACCGGGAAAGCAGGCTCACACCATCGGCGCGACGCTCATAAGCACACGCGACACAGGCACGGTTATTTACATGCCCTTATTGAGCCGCAATAGTTTTATTCCGTTAGCGGCCCTCACCTTTCAAAGAGGATCTTGCCTGGAAAGGCGGCCTTTTTCGCCTCTCACAAGGAGATGAAGATCGGTGACGGGGCTAGCGCGCGCGACCTGTTTGCACCCCGTAAAAAATAAAACCCGGTTTCCCGGGTTTTATCGCTAACGATGAACACCGTCAGTCGTACGCTTTCAGCGTGCGCTGGCAGAGCGCGGAGCGTACGCAGTCGTCTTTATTAAAGCGAACAACGCCAATCATCTCGTCTTCCTCAAAACGTGCCAGCGCGTCGCTCAAGCCCGATTTCACACCGGATGGCAGGTCACACTGGGTAATATCACCGTTGACAATAACGGTCACGTTCTCCCCGAGGCGCGTTAAAAACATTTTCATTTGCGCAGCCGTGACATTCTGAGCCTCGTCGAGAATGACCACCGCATTTTCAAAGGTACGTCCGCGCATATAGGCGAACGGCGCGATTTCCACCTTACCGATCTCTGGTCGCAGGCAGTATTGCATAAAGGACGCGCCCAGGCGTTTCAGCAGCACGTCGTAAACGGGCCGGAAATAGGGAGCGAACTTCTCCGAAATATCACCGGGTAAGAAGCCGAGATCTTCGTCGGCCTGCAGAACCGGTCGGGTTACAATAATCCTGTCCACGTCCTTATGGATCAGGGCTTCCGCCGCTTTCGCCGCGCTGATCCACGTTTTCCCGCAGCCGGCTTCACCGGTTGCAAAGATCAGTTGTTTACTCTCGATAGCATTCAGGTAGTGCGCCTGAGCTTCATTGCGCGCGGCAATTGGGGAAGTATCACGGCTGTCCCGCGCCATGCCAATTGCTTCTACGCCGCTCATCTGCACAAGCGAGGTGACCGACTCTTCTTCACGTTGTTTATGGCTGCGTGAATCACGTCTCAGCACGCGTTTCGCTTCACGACGAGCTTTGATCACTGCTTTTTGTCTTCCCATGGATAGCACCTTGAGTTGTTGGTTTACATCACACGCGTCGCTATCGACGCGATTATGCGCACAAACGTCTGAGGGTTGGCTTCCTTGTAAGCCATGACTTGCCTTTGAAAATGACGTGCCAACGCGACGAACAGCATCGGCTGCCACATCGTCAACATCAGGAATGAAAAAGAAGGAGGAAAATTCAGGGGTGAAGAAGTCGCTGCCGGAGGTCGCACCTCCGTGCCGGGTTTTGCGTGGTCTTTTTGTCTGTCCGCTACTGGACTTTACCATCCGCGATCTCCAGAAAAACTTCATCACCGCAGGGGATAACGCTCTCATTAATTACATCAAAGATTAGCATCATTGCAACATTATTTTTACCAAACCATAACGTGCATGACTTCTGCGTCGTTGAACAGAGTCTCGGCTATGAATATTACAGAAAAATAACAGATACTTTCTCATACGAAAAAATGATAGCTGGATGGCAGAAAAAGTATGTCAGGATGCAACAGATGACAGAATATCCTGCCCGGTGGCGGGCAGGATAGGATCTTCACGCTTCGAGCAGAGATTGCGCCAGATAGCGGTTTGCCTCTTGTACGCCGGGTAATGCAAAGAAGTAACCGCCGCCAATCGGACGAATGTACTCTTCCAGCGCCTCGCCGTTCAGACGCTTTTGTACCGTCAGAAAGCCTTTTTCCAGATCATGCTGATAACAAACGAACAGCAGCCCCATATCCAGCTGGCCAGAGTTGGTCACGCCGAGCGAGTAACTATAACCGCGCCGCATCATCAGGCTGGATTGCGTCTCTTTCGTCCGCGGGTTCGCCAGGCGAATATGGCTGTCGAGGGCAATAACATCACCGTCTGGATCGCTGGCGTAATCCGGTACGTCATGCTCATGTTTCATGCCCAGCGGTGCGCCGGAGTGCTTATCGCGCCCGAAAATGGTCTGCTGCTCTTTCAGCGGCGTACGATCCCAAAACTCCACATGGAACTGAATAATACGCACCGCCTGATAACTGCCGCCCACCGCCCACGCCGGTTCGCCCTGCTCTTTCGTCACCCACACCACGTCGTTCATCAGCGCAGTATCGCTGCTGTCCGGGTTGGCGGTGCCATCTTTAAATCCGAGCAGGTTAACCGGCGTCTCTTTGCCTTTGCTGCGCGCCGCATGATCAGAGATAAACCCTTCCCGCTTCCAGCGCACGCTGAGTAAATCCGGCGTGTGCTTAATGATGTCACGCAGTGCGTGGATCACCGTGTCCTGCGTGTTGGCGCAAATCTGGAGCAGCAAATCGCCGTGACACAGTGCCGCATCAAGCGAATCGTTAGGGAAACGCGTCATCTTTTGCAGCTTTTTCGGCATCTGCGCGCGCAAACCAAAACGGTTGTCAAACAGCGATTCGCCCACGGAAACCGTCATCGTCAGGTTATCCGGCGCGATATACGCCCCAAGAATACCGGAGTCCATCGGCGGTAAGCGCGGGTTCGTTGTCTCCGGAGCCGGGCCGCCGGAGGTCAGAAACGAGATGCGCTGCGTCAATAAGCGGAACAGCCGTTCGAGATCGGCTTTATCCGCAGCCAGCACGTCAAACGCCACCAGCATCATTGACGCCTGCTGTGGCGTCAAAATTCCGGCCTGATGCGCACCTAAAAAAGGCTGTTTTTCCATACGCGCATCCGGTGAAAGCGTCCCCGGTGCGCTCTTCGGTGTTACCGCATGCGCGACCGGGCATCCGCCAGCCAGGGCAAGCGCGCCGCCCAGCGCGCCCATACTTTTCAATAAACGGCGCCGGGAAGGTTCGCTGACGTCGTTGTTATCATCTTGCTTCATGGTATTAGTCCAGCCCCAGCACGCCGCGCAACTGCGCCAAATCTTCCGCCAGTGTGGTGATCGGCCCTTTCAGCGCATTGCGGTCGGCGTCGGTCAACTTATCGTAGGTTTCATACCCGTCTTTAGTGCGGTATTTCGCAAGGATGGTATCCACTTTCTTAAAGTTGGCATCGACTTTCGCCAGCAGTTCGGCGTTATCTTTCTGCAGTTGCGGACGCAGCAAATCAACGATTTTCTGGGCGCCATCGACGTTGGCCTGGAAATCCCACAGATCAGTGTGGCTGTAGCGATCTTCTTCACCGCTGATTTTGCTCGCGGCCACTTCTTCAATCAGCCCGGCTGCGCCGCCGACCACTTTGGATGGCGGGAACGCCAGCTCATTAATACGTGTTTGCAGATCAGACACATCGGAGTAGAGCTGATCGGCATATTTGCCCATGTCCTTCGTGCTGTTATCGCCAAACAGCGCTTTTTCCAGACGATGGAAACCGGTGAATTTCGGATCGGCGGCTTTATGCTCGTAATCATCTTCGCGGGCATCAATGCTGCCATCGAGATCGGAGAAAAGCTCCGCAATCGGTTCAATACGCTCGTAGTGCTGGCGCGTCGGCGCGTACAGCGCTTTCGCTTTTTCAATATCGCCCGCTTTTACCGCCTCGGTGAATGCTTTGGTGCCGGAAACCAGCTGCGCCGTTTCGGCAACCACATACGCTTTATACTCGGTAATGGCTCCGCTCAGGCTCAGCAGCGCGTCACCTTTTGCCGCATCGGCCGTCGCCGCGCCTTTCACCACCAGCTTACCTTTCGGGTTGGTTAACAAACCGCAGGTCATCTCATACTCGCCTGGCTGTAAGTTGGCTGTCAGCTTCTGGCTGAAACCTGGCGCGATATTTTCACGCTCTTCAACCACCATCACGCCTTTGAGGATCTCCCACTCGAGCGCTTTCTGGCTGTGGTTGAGAATAATAAACTGCGTTTTACCCGCGTTAACCGTCAGGTTCATCGGCTCACACTGCTTGTCCGTAACCGTGACTTTCACCTGCGGGATATCTGCAGCCTGCACCGCGAAAGCGCTGGAGATAAATGCCGCCATCCCGGCCTGTAACGCACTACGACGAAAATGAATTGCCATGTCCTTTCCCTTAATTAGTATGTTGTAACTATAAAGCGATCGATTATGGTGCCGCCCGTGAAGGCTGCGCCCCCGCGCGAGGCGGTAAAACAAACATCACCAGCGCCGGGATCAGATAGATAAAGTAAACCACCACTTCGCTGACGCTTGGCGTTTCCTGATAACCAAAAATCCCTTCCAGCAGCGTACCGGTGAGGGAATGCGTGGTGAGCACATTACTGAAATCGAAGGCCACATCCTGAAAGTGGTTCCATAATCCCGCTTCGTGGAACGCGCGGATTGCGCCTGCGGCAAGCCCGGCGGCGACAAACAGAATAAACAGGCTGGTCCATTTGAAAAACGCGCCAAGGTTCAGACGCACGCCGCCCCAGTAAAGCAGAAAACCGAGCACCACCGCCGTGGCCAGCCCCAGCACCGCGCCCAGCGGCGGCCAGACGCCGACATCCTGCTGGAACGCCGCCAGCAGAAAGAACACCGATTCCAGCCCTTCGCGCGCCACGGCGAAAAAGACCATCAGGATCAGCGCCCAACCGTGGTTATGACTGCGCGCCAGCGCGCTGTCGACCGCCTGCTCCAGTTGCACTTTGACGTTGCGCGACACTTTGCGCATCCAGAACACCATCCAGGTGAGGATCACCACAGCGATCACCGCGACAATGCCTTCAAACAACTCCTGCTCTTTTTGCGGGAACTCGCCGGTGGTTTCGTTAATCGCAATGCCAAGCCCAAGACAGAGCGCAGCGGCAAGAAAAACACCAATCCACATCACACTTATCCAGCGCCCACGCTGGGTACGTTTCAGATAACTGGCAATCAGGCTGACGATCAGCGCCGCTTCGAGGCCTTCACGTAACATAATCAAAAATGGAACAAACATGGAGGAAACCCCTAATGTCATGCGCGGTCAACGGTTGCAAAGAAAAGTAAATTGCATTGATAGTGATTATCATTACGGCGCAAGGAAACTCAAGCGAAAAATGTTGAGAATGATAACTGGATGTAACCGCGTAGCAGGCTAACTGTGCGGGTTGGCGCGTTATGCCGAAGTGGCTGAAATAAAGCTAAAATATAGCTTACAAAACTTTAACTTTGTATTTACCCCACTCCGGCGCTATGGCTAAATAAACGCCCCGTTTCGTTTACCTGCAAAATTAAAGACATGACTAACTTCTTCCATTTTTTGCTGGCGCTGGTGGTGATCCTCGCGCTGGCCTGGCTGGTGAGTTTTGACCGCCGGCACATTCGTTTTCGCTTTATCCTGCAATTAATTGTCATTGAACTGGCGCTGGCGTGGTTCTTCCTGCACGCGCAAAGCGGATTAACGCTGATTAAATACGTTTCCGGCTTCTTTGAAGCGCTGCTGAAATTCGCGGGCGAAGGCACCAGCTTTGTCTTCGGCGGAATGAGCGAAAAAGGGCTGGCATTTATCTTCCTCGGCGTGCTGTGCCCTATCGTCTTTATCTCCGCGCTGATCGGCATTTTGCAGCACTGGCGTATTCTGCCCATTTTTATTCGTTTGATAGGCACATTGCTGTCAAAACTGAACGGCATGGGCAAACTGGAATCTTTCAATGCCGTCAGCTCGCTGATCCTCGGCCAGTCGGAGAACTTCATCGCCTATAAAGGCATTCTCGCGGATCTCTCCTCGCGCCGCCTGTTCACCATGGCAGCAACGGCGATGTCGACGGTGTCGTTGTCGATTGTCGGCGCTTATATGACCATGCTGGATGCGAAATATGTGGTCGCCGCGCTAGTCCTCAATATGTTCAGTACCTTCATTGTGCTGTCGGTGATTAACCCGACGCGCCCGGAAGCGGAAGCCGAGGTCAAACTGGAAAAGCTCCACGAATCGCAAAGCTTCTTTGAGATGCTCGGCGAGTACATCCTCGCGGGTTTCAAAGTGGCGATGATTATTCTGGCGATGCTGATTGGCTTTATTGCGCTGATTAGCGCCGTCAACGCCCTCTTCTCCACACTGTTCGGTATCAGTTTTCAGCAGATCCTCGGCTATGTCTTTTATCCGCTGGCATGGCTGATTGGTATCCCGCTTGGCGATGCGTTGAATGCCGGCAGTATCATGGCGACCAAACTGGTGGCGAACGAATTTGTGGCGATGATTGAGCTGCAAAAAATCGCCGCTCAGATGACACCGCGCGGGTTGGGTATTCTTTCCGTGTTCCTGGTATCGTTCGCCAACTTTGCCTCGATCGGCATTGTGGCAGGGGCAATTAAGGGGTTGAACGAGCAACAGGGAAATTCGGTTTCCCGTTTTGGTCTGCGCTTAGTGTACGGCGCAACGCTGGTGAGTTTGCTCTCAGCGGCATTTGCGGGCGTCGTGCTGTAAAAAAATGCCCCTCTCCTGCGGGAGGGGGCATTACATCAGAATTGCACGCAGACCGGCTGATCGACGCGCATCACCGATTCCTGGGCAAAGCGTGATTTGTAGATATCACGCAGCGCACCAATTTTCGTGTCACTTTGCGCATCCACACGGTGGATCAGCATCAGCGCTTTGCTTGGCTCCTTCGACACTTTCCCGTTGCTACCCAGCCACTGTCCCTGCGCATCAAATGTGGTCAACCCGTCACGAAAACGCGGTGTGACATCGTTATCCACATACTGCTGCCACTCCTGCGCGGTAATCGCTTTGCCGCCCTGGCGGGTTAAACCGTAATAGAGCGTGGTTTGCTGCATCTGGTTTTCCGCTTTGCAGGTTTGCGCAGCCGCATTCGGGTGTTTTCCCGCTGGCGAAACACACCCCGCCAGTAAACCCGCCATCATCAATGCAGTGAACCCTGTCTTTAACGTCATGTCGCTATCCTCATTGTTATTCGTTGTGAGATAACAGCGTAATTACAATTATTTAGCAATAAAAAAACCCGCCGCAGCGGGTTTTTCATAAGCGGTTATTTATTCAGCCTGTAAACGCGATGGCGGCGCAGAGCGGTAATGCGCATCTGCCTCGGCAAAACGCTGCTGCATCTGCGCGGAAGGCGCTTTGCCCAGCAGGCTAAACACCACAATGCCGATACTGCCGAAAACAAAGCCCGGAATGATTTCATACAGATCCAGCCAGGCGTAGTGTTTCCAGACAATCACCGTCACCGCGCCGATGATCATTCCCGCCAGCGCGCCGTTACGCGTCATGCGCGACCACATCACCGAGAACAGCACCACCGGGCCAAACGCCGCCCCGAAGCCCGCCCACGCATAACTTACCAGACCCAGCACGCGGTTTTCCGGGTTCGCCGCCAGCGCAATCGCCACCAGCGCCACCAGCAATACCATTGCGCGCCCTACCCATACCAGCTCGCGCTGGCTCGCGCCCTTACGCAAAAACGCTTTGTAGAAATCTTCGGTGATCGCGCTGGAGCACACCAGCAACTGGCAGCTCAGCGTTGACATCACGGCGGCGAGGATCGCCGACAGCAGCACCCCGGCAATCCATGGGTTGAACAGAATTTGCGCCAGCTCGATAAACACGCGCTCGGCGTTTTGATCAACAGCCCCGGCTACCGACGGGTTGTTACTGAAATAAGCGATGCCGAAAAAGCCCACCGCCACCGCGCCCGCCAGGCACAGGATCATCCACGTCATACTGATGCGACGCGCATGGACAATGGTGTGATGGGAATCGGCGGCCATAAAACGCGCCAGAATATGCGGCTGGCCGAAATAACCCAGCCCCCAGCCCATCAGCGAGACGATGGCGACAAAATTCAAGCCTTTCAGCATATCGACGTTTTCAATGCTTTTTTGCTTAATCACTTCCAGCGAATCACCAAAACCGCCGACGGAAATAATGACAATTACCGGCGTGAGGATCAGCGCGAAAATCATCAAACTGGCCTGCACCGTGTCGGTCCAGCTGATCGCCAGGAAACCGCCAATAAAGGTGTAAATAATCGTGGCGGCGGCACCGGCCCACAGGGCGGTTTCGTAACTCATGCCGAAGGTGCTTTCAAACAGGCGCGCACCGGCAACAATACCGGAAGCGCAATAGATGGTGAAAAACACCAGAATCACCACCGCCGAGATAATCCGCAGCAGGCGGCTGTTATCTTCAAAACGGCCGGTGAAATAGTCCGGCAAGGTCAGCGCGTTATTGTTCACCTCGGTGTGCACGCGCAGACGCCCGGCCACCAGTTTCCAGTTAATCCACGCGCCCAGCGTCAGACCAATGGCGATCCAGCTTTCAGAGATCCCAGAGATAAAAATCGCGCCCGGCAGCCCCATCAGCAGCCAGCCGCTCATATCTGATGCCCCCGCCGACAGCGCAGTGACCAGCGGCCCAAGGCTGCGGCCACCGAGAATATAGTCATCGAAGTTTTTCGTCGAACGCCAGGCGACGAAACCGATAAGTATCATGCCAAAGATATAAACAAGAAAAGTCACCAGCATCGGTGTGCTTATTGCCATTAAAAAGTCTCCAGGATCCTTCGTCGGCAAAGGTTGTTTGCCGCGTTTATCCAGCGCCGGAACGGGGCGATGGGGCGTATAGATTATTTGAAGCGCCCGTATCCTGCCGGATGCCTCACTTATTCACAATTGATTTAACACAGCATTTACATCAAATTCATCCCGGCCCTGATAACAATTTCCTATAGGTTGCACTCTGTCACACTTTTAAAGGTTGCACCTTTAAAAAGTGTTATCTGCCGCATAAAACCTGCTTTGCCAGCGAATTATTCAGCGCCCTTAGCAATAACCAGTCGTTAACATTTCATTCATTTCTTACCTTGCCAGCCAGGTCACATTTAACAAGGTTGCACAAAGTTGCAA
Source organism: Kosakonia pseudosacchari (assembly GCF_015167415.1). NCBI lineage: Bacteria > Pseudomonadati > Pseudomonadota > Gammaproteobacteria > Enterobacterales > Enterobacteriaceae > Kosakonia > Kosakonia pseudosacchari. The sequence continues at coordinate 1,777,458 of NZ_CP063425.1, read as the reverse complement.
CATGATGGATATTTCTGCCTGAACCGCAAAACAACGTAAAAAACAGGAGCAAAGCATGGGCACCACCACCATGGGGGTCAAGCTTGATGACGCAACACGCGAAAGGATCAAAGCCGCTGCAGCCAGTATCGACCGCACACCGCACTGGCTGATTAAACAAGCCATCTTCAATTTTCTGGAAAAGCTGGAAAACAACGAAGGCCTGCCGGAACTGGCAGCCGCATCAGCCACCGCGCAGGAAGACGACAGTGCCGTTGTGGTTGATGACAGCCACCAGCCGTTTCTCGATTTTGCCGAACAGATCCTGCCGCAATCCGTTTCCCGCGCCGCCATTACCGGCGCATGGCGCTGGGCGGAAACCGATGCCGTGCCAATGTTGCTGGAACAAGCCCGCCTGCCACAGCCAGTGGCGGAAAATGCCCATAAGCTGGCGTATCAGTTAGCGGAAAAACTGCGTAACCAGAAAACCGCCTCCGGCCGTGCCGGCATGGTGCAAAGCCTGTTACAGGAGTTTTCCCTCTCCTCGCAGGAAGGCGTGGCGCTTATGTGTCTGGCCGAAGCGTTACTGCGCATTCCTGACAAAGCCACCCGTGATGCGCTGATCCGCGACAAAATCAGTAACGGTAACTGGCAGTCACACATTGGCCGCAGCCCGTCACTGTTCGTCAATGCCGCCACCTGGGGGCTGCTGTTTACTGGCCGTCTGGTCTCCACGCACAACGAAGCCAATCTCTCGCATTCGCTGAATCGTATTATTGGCAAAAGCGGTGAGCCGCTGATCCGCAAAGGCGTGGATATGGCGATGCGCCTGATGGGTGAACAGTTTGTTACCGGCGAAACGATCGCCGAAGCGCTGGCGAACGCGCGCAAACTGGAAGAGAAAGGCTTCCGTTACTCCTACGACATGCTCGGCGAAGCGGCACTCACCGCAGCCGATGCGCAGGCGTACATGGTTTCTTACCAGCAGGCCATCCACGCCATTGGCAAAGCCTCCAACGGGCGCGGCATTTATGAAGGGCCGGGGATTTCAATTAAGTTATCCGCCCTGCACCCGCGCTATAGCCGTGCGCAATACGACCGCGTAATGGATGAACTCTATCCGCGCCTGAAATCCCTTACCCTGCTGGCACGCCAGTATGACATCGGTATTAACATTGACGCCGAAGAGGCCGATCGTCTGGAAATCTCCCTCGATCTGCTGGAAAAACTCTGTTTCGAGCCGGAACTGGCAGGCTGGAACGGCATCGGTTTTGTCATTCAGGCCTATCAGAAGCGCTGCCCGTTTGTCATTGATTATCTTGTTGATCTGGCGACACGCAGCCGCCGCCGTCTGATGATCCGCCTGGTAAAAGGCGCTTACTGGGACAGTGAAATCAAACGCGCGCAAATGGAAGGGCTGGAAGGCTACCCGGTTTATACCCGCAAGGTGTACACCGATGTTTCATACCTCGCCTGCGCGAAAAAATTACTCGCGGTGCCGAACCTCATCTATCCGCAGTTCGCCACCCACAACGCCCATACGCTGGCAGCTATCTACCAGCTAGCCGGGCAGAACTACTATCCGGGCCAGTACGAATTCCAGTGCCTGCACGGCATGGGCGAACCGTTGTATGAGCAAGTGGTCGGCAAAGTGGCCGATGGCAAACTGAACCGCCCTTGCCGCATTTATGCGCCGGTCGGCACCCACGAAACGTTGCTGGCGTATCTGGTGCGCCGTCTGCTGGAAAACGGCGCGAATACCTCGTTCGTCAACCGCATCGCCGACAACACGCTGCCGCTGGACGCGCTGGTTGCCGATCCGGTGAGCGAAGTGGAAAAAATCGCCGCCCAGGAAGGTCAGGTTGGTTTACCGCACCCGAAAATCGCCCTGCCCCGCGCACTGTATGGCGAAGGCCGTATCAATGCGGCGGGCCTGGATCTGGCGAACGAACACCGGCTGGCCTCGCTCTCCTCCTCGCTGCTCGCCAGCGCGGCGCAGAAATGGTACGCCCGCCCGACGCTGGAACAGGTGGTCATGGACGGCGAACCCGTCGCGGTGATAAACCCTGCCGAACCGAAAGACACCGTTGGCTATGTGGTGGAAGCCAGCGAAGCGCAGGTTAACCAGGCGCTGGAAAACGCGGTTAATCACGCGCCGATCTGGTTTGCCACGCCGCCGCAGGAGCGCGCCGCTATTCTGCTGCGCGCCGCGGTGTTGATGGAAGATCAGATGCAGTCATTGATTGGCATTCTGGTGCGTGAAGCGGGTAAAACCTTCAGCAACGCCATTGCCGAAGTGCGCGAAGCGGTCGATTTCCTGCGCTACTACGCAGGCCAGGTGAGTGCGGATTTCGATAACGAAACGCATCGCCCGCTGGGGCCGGTGGTGTGTATCAGCCCGTGGAACTTCCCGCTGGCGATTTTCACCGGTCAAATCGCGGCAGCGTTAGCGGCGGGCAACAGCGTGCTGGCAAAACCTGCCGAACAGACACCGCTGATTGCCGCTCAGGGCGTGGCCATTCTGCTGGAAGCCGGTGTTCCGGCAGGTGTTTTACAGTTACTGCCAGGGCGCGGTGAAACTGTCGGCGCACAGCTGACTGCCGATCCGCGCGTGCGCGGCGTGATGTTTACCGGTTCTACCGACGTGGCGACGCTGCTACAACGCAGTATCGCCACGCGCCTTGATGCGCAGGGCCGCCCGACGCCGCTTATCGCTGAAACCGGCGGCATGAACGCGATGATTGTCGACTCCTCCGCGCTCACCGAACAGGTAGTTATCGATGTGCTGGCCTCCGCGTTTGATAGTGCAGGCCAGCGCTGTTCAGCCCTGCGCGTGCTCTGCCTGCAGGATGACATTGCCGATCACACGCTGACCATGCTGCGCGGCGCGATGGCAGAGTGTCGCATGGGTAACCCTGGCCGGCTGACCACCGATATCGGCCCGGTGATCGACGCCGAAGCGAAAGCCAATATCGACAAACATATTCAGACCATGCAGGCGAAAGGCCGCAAGGTGTTCCAGGCGGTACGTGAAAACAGCGAAGATGCGCGCGAATGGCGCACCGGTACCTTTGTCCCGCCGACGCTGATTGAACTGGAAAGTTTTGACGAGCTGAAAAAAGAGGTCTTCGGCCCGGTGCTGCACGTTGTTCGCTATCACCGTAACCAGCTGGATCAGTTAATCGCGCAGATCAACGCCTCCGGCTATGGCCTGACGCTCGGCGTGCATACCCGTATCGATGAAACTATCGCCCAGGTCACCGGCAATGCACATGTCGGTAACCTGTATGTGAACCGCAATATGGTGGGCGCCGTGGTGGGTGTGCAGCCGTTTGGCGGCGAAGGGTTGTCCGGCACCGGGCCGAAAGCCGGTGGGCCACTCTATCTCTATCGCTTATTGGGAAGCCGCCCGGAAAACGCGGTGCTGAAAACCCTCGCCCGGCATGACGCGCAACACCCGCTGGATGCTCAGCTTAAAACGTCGCTGCAGCAACCGCTGGAAGCCTTGCATGCGTGGGCGAAAGATAACTCCGCGCTGCAACAGTTGTGTACGCAGTTTGGCGAACTGGCGCAGACCGGAACCCAGCGTCTGCTGCAAGGCCCGACGGGTGAACGCAATAGCTGGACGCTGGCACCACGCGAGCGGGTACTGTGCGTAGCGGATAACGAACAGGACGCGCTGATTCAACTTGCAGCCGTCATCGCCTGCGGCAGCCAGATGCTGTGGCCGGACGATACGTTGCACCGCGATATGGAAAAACAGTTGCCGGAAAGCGTCAGCAAACGTATTCAGTTCGCCAAAGCCGATGCGTTAATGGCGCAGACGTTTGATGCGGTGATTTTCCACGGCGATTCCGACCAACTGGTGGCGCTGTGCGAAAACGTCGCCGCACGCAATGGCGCGATTGTGTCGGTACAGGGCTTTGCACGTGGTGAAACCAACATCCTGCTTGAACGCCTGTGGGTAGAACGCTCGCTGAGTATCAATACTGCCGCTGCCGGTGGCAACGCCAGCTTGATGATGATTGGCTGATGTTGTCCATTCCTGAAAAACCGTCTGGAAATGACAATAAAAAAGCGCCTTACGGCGCTTTTTTTCTGAGCGTCAACCCGACATCCCCGCCGGGATGCACCGACAGTAACGTCTCTTTTGAATAGCCGCTTTCGCTCATCAGGCAGGCGCAGGCGGCATCGAAAATCGCCAGCGTCAGCACGATGGAGGTGGTCGCCAGCATATTAAGCGGATCAATTTCGCGCTGCACGCCGGTGGAAATCACCAGCCGCGCGGCCCGGGCGATCGCGGAATCGGCGTTTTCCGTCACGCTAATCAGCGGCACGCCCTTTTGTGCCAGCCCCGGCAGCAGCCGCGTGAGCTCATCGGAATTACCGCCGCGCGACAACATAATGACCAGGTCGTTGCTATCCAGAAACCCCAAATCACCGTGCGCGGCATCCGTGGCATTCAGATAGATGGCCGGGCGTTCGATGCACGCCAGCATATGAGCAATCTTGCGTGCCGCAATGCCGGAGGTTCCCACGCCGGTAACCGCAATTTTGCCACGACAACCGCGCAGCTCGGCCATTAATGCATTCCACAGCGCATCGTTAAGATGGTGGCTTAACGCCGCCATCTCTTCGCTATAGATTTGCCAGCCGTCGCAGGCCTGACGCCAGCTGTCGCTCATGCCTCCTCCTGCATCAGTTGGCGGTATTTCATGTGATCCTGGTACATCTCATGAAAGACCGTGTATTTGCGATCGTAATACTGCTTGATGCGGTTAGTTTGCGGCGTCACCGTCTTGCCAATGCGGCTCATCGCCGACATGGCTTCCGGGAAGGTATCAAACACGCCCGCCGCCACGGTGCCCATCATCGCGCCGCCGAGCAGCATCGCTTCGCTCTCTTCCGGCAACAACATCGCGCAGCCGGTGGCATTAGCATGTTCCTGAACAAAGATCGGGTTCTTGGTGCCACCGCCGCTCGCCATTACCGTGTCAATGCTGTAACCACTCTGATTCATGGTTTCAATAATATGCCGCGTACCGAGGGCAATCGCCTGAATGGTCGCCAGATAATGCAGCGCCATATCCTCCGGCGTACGCGACAGTTTCAACCCGCTGATCACGCCGGTTAACGTCGGGTTCGCGCGCGGTGAACGGTTACCGTGGAAGTACGGCAAAATGTGAATATCACGCGTTAAAAACGCGATGTTTTCCGGCTCGCCCGCCATCTTGCGCAGCAGCGCATTCAGCACTTCATAGATGGTTTGCCCTTGCGCTTTCGCCTGAGCCAGCAGCGTTTCGTAACAGGGATGGGACTGGATCATATGGTCGATTAACGCCCCGGTCGCCGACTGCCCGCCTTCGTTGAGCCAGTAGCCTGGTAACACCGCCGAGTAGTAAGGTCCCCACACGCCGCCGATAAAGCGCGCCTGCGGTGAAATCGCCATATGGCCAGTAGAGGTGCCGCCAATTAGCGCGATACGCCGGTCGAAATCCGCCATTTCACCCGAAGGCCCGCTGGCGCCGAGCGTTCCCAGCGTGCCTGCGTGGGCATCGATAATCGACACGCTGACCGCCGTGCCGGGCATCAGCCCCATTTCTGTCGCTGCACGCTGCGTCAGTCCGCGACCCAGCGGCTCGCCCATGGTTTTCACGTAGCGGCCGATTTTCTCCGCGTCGTGCTCCAGCAAATCTTCAAGGCCAATCTGGCGGAAATAGCTGGTGTCCCACTTATCCTCATGACCCATATAGGTCCATTTACACACCGTGGAACACAGGGATCGGGTGTCATCGCCCGTCGCCCGCCAGGTAAGAAAATCCGGCAGATCGAAGTAATATCCGGCGTTGGCCCAGGTGTTCGGCATGTGCTGTTTTAACCACAGCAATTTCGGCGTTTGCATCTCCGGCGAGATGATCCCGCCCACGTAATCCAGCACCCGGTGGTGCGTGGCGTTGATACGGTTCGCCTGCGAGATGGCGCGGTGATCCATCCACACAATAATGTTCTGCTCGCTGCGACCGGAAGGGCTAATGGTCAACGGGTTGCCCTCTTTGTCGAGCACCACCAGCGAACAGGTCGCGTCAAAGCCGAGGCCTTTAACCTGAATCGGGTTAATGTCCGCCTGGTTCACCGCATCGCGTACCGCGTTGCACACCGCCTGCCAGATATTGTCGGAAGATTGCTCAACAAAGTCGGCCTGCGGGCGGTAAATCTCAATCGCCCTGCTCGCCTGGCTGACCATTCTGCCGGTCAGATCAAAGACGCCTGCACGTGCGCTGCCGGTGCCCACATCCACACCAATAAAGTAGCTCGCCATTCTTTTTCTCCCGCTCTCAGGCTTTTCGATTTTGTAATGCGATAAAGAGGATCAGCACCGCGCCCCAGAGCGCCATCGTCAGATAACTGCTGATGCCCAATAAATTAAAGCCACTCTCCAGCATCTGCAGCACCACCAGCGCCAGCACCAGCCCCAGCACGCGGCCAAAACCGCCGTCCGGGTTAATGCCGCCCAGCACCGACGCCAGAATGGTCACCAGAAGATAAGACTCACCGTAGCCCGCTTTCGCCGAATTGAACTTCGCCATCATCAAGATAGCGGCCGCCCAGCCCAACAGCGCGGAGATGATGTAGACCGAAATCTGCACGCGCACGGTGTTAACGCCGCTGAAACGCGTGGCCTGCTCGTTCGAGCCAACCAGATAAAGACTGCGCCCAAGCGTCGTATGTTCAAGCAGTACCCACAGCAGCAGCGCAACGAGAATAAACAGCAACAGCGCAACCGGAATACCCAGCAGCGTGGCATTGCCGAGGAACTGAATGGCCGTCGGAAAACCGGAAATGACCGTGCCATTTGAAAGCAGAATATTCAGCCCGGAAATCAGCGTCATGGTGCCAAGGGTTGCCAGAATCGGCGAAACGCCAATCCACGCTACCAGCGCACCGTTCAGTGCGCCAATCGCCACCGCCACCAGCAGACCGGCGAGTAACGCCAGCGCCAGGAACAGCGGGTTATCCGGGTGGCTGACAATCACCGCCGCCATCACCAGCGAACAGGCGTTCGCACTGGCAATGATCGACAGATTAATGCCGCCAGTCAGCATGGTGATTCCCATGCCCAGCGCCAGCATGCCCAGAATCGGCAGCTGCGAGCCAATCGACTGGAAGTTAGCGACGCTGAAAAAACGGCTGCCGAGCAGCGCAGAGAAAACCAGCGCCACGACGATGATAATCACGCATTGCAAGCGGATGATGGCATCACCGGGCAGAATTCGGACGATGGATTTCATCTTATAACTCCCTCGCAAGTTTGCGTTTTTCGTTCCACGCGGTAGCGCTAATGCTCACCAGAATAATCGCGCCGCTAAACACCGTGTGCCAGTAAGAGGAGACACCCAGCAGCGTTAAGCCGTTCTGCAAGAAGGCCAGCAGCACAACGCCCAGTAGCGTACCGGTCAGCGTACCGCGCCCACCGGACATGCTGGTGCCGCCAAGCACCACCGCGGCCAGTACCGTCAGCTCAAACCCCAGCAGCGAGTTGGGGGCAACAGACTGGGTGATTTGCGCCTGCACTACGGCCGCGACGCCCGCGAGGATGCCCATAAAACCGTAGACGTAGAAATGCAGCTTCAGCAGGTTCAGCCCCAGGCGTGACGCCGCATCGCGGTTGCCGCCCATGGCATAAATCTGGCGGCCCAACCGGGTGTAATTCATTAATACGGCAGTCAGAATAATCGTCGCGCCCAGACAGAGCAGCGGCAGTGTCAGTCCATAGTCGTAGCCATCGGCGGCGGTGAACGAGAACCAGTTGATGCCGTTCATAAACCAGTCCGGGAAACCATACAGCCACGTCCCTTTGGTGGCATAGACCAGCAGGCCGTAGTAAACATTCAGCGTGGCAATGGTAATGATGATGGCAGGCACGCGCAGCCAGTAGACCAGGAAGCCGTTGACCAGGCCAAGCAGCAGCCCGACCGCCATCGACAGCCCCAATGCCAGCGCGAAGTTACCACCGTGGGCAATCACCCAACTGGCCATGACGTATTGGGCAATGGCGGTCATTGCCGGAAACGAAATGTCGATGCCGCCGGAAATCAGCACCACAAACAGCCCGCAGGCCAGGATCCCGAGAATGGCGTAGCTGGTGGCGACATCGGTCAGATTGCCGAGGGAGAGAAACTCGTCGGTGCGCACGCTGAGAAAAATCGCCAGCGCGATCACCAACAGCCCCAGCCAGAATTCATGTTGCCCGACAAGGCGGGTAAAGGACGCGTTACGCATTGACCACCTCGGCAATTTCCTGCTCTGTGCAACGGTGCGGATTAAACTCTGCCACCAGTTCCCCCTGGCGCATCACCAGCACGCGATGGCTGTTGTAGTAAGCCTCCGGGATTTCGTCACAAATCATCAGCACCGCCATCCCCTGCTCCGCCAGTTGACGGGCAATCTGGTAGATCCCCTCTTTGTTGGCGATGTCTACGCCAACCGTGGGCGAATCCAGGATCAGAATGCGCGGCTGTGTAGCCACCCATTTGGCGATGGCGATACGTTGCGCATTGCCGCCGGAAAGGGTTTTCACCGGTAACTGTGCATCAGAGACTTTGATATTCAGCTCGCGAATCAGATCGGCCACCAGTTGCCCGGCTTTAGCGTGATCGAGCAACCCGCTGCGCGTGTGCAGCTTGTCGAACACCGTGACGATGGTGTTGTCATAAATCGACTGTTCCATAATCAGCCCTTGCGTCAGCCGGTCTTCTGACACATAACCAATGCCGTGGCGAATCGCGTCATGGTTGTTACGCAGTGTCACCGGCGTACCATTGATGCGGATCTCGCCATCTTCCGGCCTGGTCATGCCAAACAGGCTCATGCACAATTCGGTACGCCCGGCCCCCAAAAGCCCGACAATCGACACAATTTCGCCGCTGCGCAGTGACAGATTGATATCGCGGTATTTACCTTTGCGGCTCAGATGACGCAGCTCCAGCATGGGTAATTGATCCACTGGCGGTTTTTCCGGCAGCGGACTGTAGTGAAAACGCTGGCCGGTCATCAGATACGCCAGCTCGTGGCTATCCAGTTCGCTTGCCGGCCAGGTGCCAATCAGTTTGCCGTCGCGCATCACGCTGATGCGATCGGCCACTTCCATCACTTCATCCAGACGATGGCTGACAAACACCACGCAAATGCCGGCGGCTTTCAGTTCATTGACCACGCGAAGCAAACCATTTACTTCCTGGCGGGTGAGCGACGCGGTAGGTTCATCCATAATCACCAGCCGGGCATCGGCAGCAATCGCGCGGCAGATAGCCACCAACTGGCGGTCGGCAATAGAGAGTTTTTCCACTTTTTTATCCGGATCGAGGCGCACGCCAATGCGTTCCATCGCCGCCAGCGCTTGCGTTCGCATTGCGCCACGACGCACCCAGATATCGCCACCGGGAAGGTAGCGGTGAATGGCGATATTTTCCGCCACGCTAAAATTAGGAAACAGCGACAGATCCTGGTAAATCACCTGAATCCCGTAGTGCGCTGAGAGCTGCGGCGTGAGATGGTGAAAAAGCTTGCCGTCGAGCGCGATGTTAGCGCCCTTTTCCGGATGATAAACACCGGAGATAACTTTGATGATGGTGCTCTTTCCGCAGCCGTTTTGCCCCGCCAGACAGTGAACTTCGCCTTTCTCCAGCGTTAAATTCACATTATCCAGCGCCAGCACGCCCGGGAATCGCTTGCTGATATTCTCAAGAGTGATAAATGCGGTGGTGTCGGTCATCGACAATACCTCTGCCAGCGCCCGGGGTGGGCGCGAGGTTAAAATCTGCGGCGGAAGAGGCCGGCCTGACGGCCGGCATTCCGGTTCCCTGGTGTGGCCTGAAAGGCTCAGAAACCGAGTGATTGTGCGTTATCTTTGGTCACTTCGAGGATCTTATTAAAACGGATCACTTTCTTATTCATATCGACATCGGCTTTGCCCAAGCCATCGATAGTCAGATCGGGCGTCACTTCTTTGCCTTGCAGCAACTGGTCGGCGACGGTCACCAGCGCGAAACCGGCGTCACGCGGATCCCACAACAGCGCTTTTTTGATGTCGCCACGCATCAGATACGGCGCGGCCTGGCCTGGCATCGCGATGCCCACTACCGCCAGTTTGTCTTTTGCCCGTTTCTTCTGCACGGCTTGCCCGGCGCCAATCGGGCCCAGCGAACCAAAGCCAATCACCCCTTTCATTTGCGGGTAGGTTTTCATCAAATCGAGGGTGGTGGCGTAGGATTTGTCGATGCTCTCGGCAACCGGCAATCGCGAGGTCACTTCAAACATATCCGGGTATTTCTCTTTTTGATATTTGATGGCGTAGTCAGCCCAGGCGTTGTGCAGCGGCACCGTCAGGGAGCCAACATAAATGGCATAACCGCCTTTACCACCCATATCTTTTGCCAGTTCATCGATGTTGGCCTGCGCATATTTTTCGCTGTCGATGGTTTCAATATCCCACTGGCCTATTTGCTGGTCCGGCGATTCATGCGTCAGTACCACAATGCCTTTGTCACGCGCTTTTTTCAGCACCGGCTCCAGCACTTTCGCATCGTTAGGCACCACGATGATGGCGTTGACGTTTTTGGCGATCAGATCTTCAATCACTTTCACTTGCTGCGCCGGATCCGGTGTTGATGGCCCGGTCTGGTACGCATTGACGTCCAGTTTTTTCGCCGCTTCGTTGACCCCGGTTTCCATGCGGTTAAACCATGGAATACCAGTAACCTTGGCAACCACCGCGATCTCATATTTTTGTGCCGCAAACGCCTGGCCGGACACCATGCTGGCAGAAATGAGGGCTGCGCTGAGTAATGCGAGTTTGAATTTCATAGTTGTACCTTTCTTGAGGACAGAGGAAAGTCGCGAAATGGAGGTTAGCAACGAAGGGAAGAGGCAAAACAATGCTAATTTTAAAAATGTGATATAAGCCCAAAAAGGTTAATTTTAAGGTATATTTTTGTTAATTTAAAGTTAAAAAGAAACGAAAGTCGCCTAAGCATAGCGCAATAAGTGTTAATTACAGATCGTACATAAACATATTATTAACAAATTCTTTTCATTTTTAGCGTTATGGTGGACGTTCTTACTCAATAAAACCGCATCCCGGCCGCGAGAAGTTTTTAAAAGTGAGAACTGAAACGAGCAAGGCAACAACGTCGACAGCGCTATTTTCATCGTAAAGCGATACTCGCCCGTCTGAAGTGGCGATAACCTTATATGCCTTGCGGCTTAAATGAATGACGGAGTGTAACCATGCGCTATGCAACTGAACTGGAAGCCCTGCTTCGCGCCGATTCACAGCGAATGGCAGTACTGGCAATGGTGCAGGCAACCCACGAAGGGTGCTGGACTGGCGCCGGATTTATACGCGATGCCGTTTGGGATCAGTTGCACGGTTTTACGCCGCGCCCGCATAGCGGGGATGTTGATGTTATCTGGCGTGAGCCTGCGGACACGCGCGCTGAACGCGATGCAGAGCTGGAAGCGCAGTTGCGCCTGCGTTCGGGCGATGTTGTCTGGTCGGTCAAAAATCAGGCACGCATGCATACGCGTAATGGTGATGAGCCGTACGCCTCGCTTGACGAAGCCCTCTGGCACTGGCCGGAAACGGCGACGGCCGTGGCGGTACGTTTCGATAAAAACGATCGCCTCGCGATTATCGCCCCTTTTGGGCTGGAGGATTTATTCTGCTTGCGCCTGCAACCGACGCCCCGTTTTCAGCATGAGAAACGGCACCTGTTCCAGCAGCGGATTGAGGAGAAACGCTGGCTGACACGCTATCCAAAACTCCAGCTGTGCGGGTGACATTCACGAAGGGCTATGTTAATAAAAGCGCTGGTTCAACCGCCTTGCGAAATAAGGGGAAGTGATGAAAACGCGTATGCTGGCGCTGGCGGCGCTGTTACTCAGCAGCCCGGTACTGGCCGATGAGTGCGATAACGCCTCCACACAATCTCAGCTCAACAGCTGCACTGCCGGTCAATACCAGGCCGCGGATAAGAAACTTAATCAAACCTTCCAGGCCGCGCTTAAACGCTCAACACCGCCGCAAGCGGCGATGCTGAAAAAAGCGCAGCAAAGCTGGATAACCCTGCGCGATAGCGACTGCGCGTTTGTCAGTTCTGGCGTGGAGGGCGGCAGCGCCCAGCCGATGGTGCAAAACCAGTGCCTGACAGATAAAACGAATGAGCGTGAAGCCTGGCTGGCATCGCTGTTGCAATGTGGCGAAGGTGACTTGAGCTGCCCATTAGCGCCGGGCCATTAACGCACGCGGATGCCTTCGATGATCATGTGCTGCACGTTTTCCACCGCGCGCTGAAAGAACGCCTCATCCTGCAGGGTCGCACCGGTGACCGCTTCCACCTGGGTGGCGAAATCGGCGTAATGCTGCGTTGAGGCCCAAATCATAAAAATAAGATGATGCGGGTCGACAGCGGCGAGTTTGCCGCTGGCTACCCAGCCCGCAATAATCGCTGATTTATCGTCAATTAACGTTTTCAGACTGCCGGTCAGTTCCGCTTTCAGCAGCGGCGCGCCCTGGAGCATCTCCTGGCAAAACAGTTTTGATGCCTGGGGATGATCGCGCGAAACCTCCATCTTTAAACGGATGTACTCGCGAATGGCCGCCAGCGGTGCGAAATCCTCGCGAAACGCTTTCAGCGGCGCTAACCAGATATCAAGAATTTGCTGCAACACGGCGATATAAAGCGCCTCTTTCGACGGGTAGTAATAGAGCAAATTGGTCTTCGATACCCCAGCCAGCTCCGCTACCTGTTCGAGGCGCGCGCCATGAAAACCAAGACGGGAAAAGAGATCCAATGCTGCCGTTAAAATCGCCTGCCGCTTTTCGCTCACCGCGCGCTTGCGTTTGCTCGCCCCCTTCGCTGCTTCCTGTGCCATCACCCCCTCCTTCTCCTTGACCATCACGACTCCTGCTCTGCCTCTGTTGCTGCAGCGGCAGAAGGTGTTTTTTTCTTTTTCAGCTTCAGTTCACTCACCAGCACGCCAAGCACAATCAACGCGCCGCCAAAAAGTGCTAACAACGGTAACCGCTCGCCCGCAATGCGGCCAAAAATGCCGGCCCAGACTGGTTCGCCAGTATAAATAACCGTGGCGCGTGTTGGCGATACGCTGCGCTGCGCCCAGTTCATTACCACCTGGATAATGGCGCTAAAAATACCCAGGCCCAGCGCGACCAGTAACAAACCTGTCGTCAGTGGCGGTACAGCTTCCCTGGCAGGCACCATGGCGGCAAAAGAGACCAGCGATGCGGTCAGTAGCTGCACTACCGTCACCCGGCGGACGTTGACTTTTCCGGCCCAGGCGCTGATCAGAATAATTTCGGCGGCAATCGCCAGCGCGCTGGCAAGCGTAATGATTTCCCCTTCTCCCAGCGCCAGCAAATTCCCCTCCGGCCCGGCGAGAAACAACAAGCCGGTAAACGCCAGCGCAATGCCGACACAGGACATTAATCCCGGCAATCGCCCCAGGCACAACCACTGTAATAACGGCACCAGAGGCACATACATGGCGGTAATAAAGGCGGATTTGCTGCTGGAAATAGACTGCAGTCCCCAGGTCTGCAAACTGTAGCCCAGGGCGATAGCAACGCCGATAACGACGCCCGCCTTCACTTCAAGCCAGGTTAAGCCACGCAGAATATTCACTGAGAGCATACCCACCGCCAGCGCGGCAGTGGCAAAGCGCAACCCCACGAAGAAGAACGGGCCACTCATCGTTACAGCGTATTGCACGGCGAGAAACGTACCGCCCCAGAACATGGTAATGAGGATCAGCAGTGCTTCCTGAGGTTTGACGGAGAAGGCGTAACGGGAGAGAGACATATCACAACCGGCAACAGAGAAAAACGCTAGTGTGCGTTGGCATCGCAGACGGTGCAAGAATAAAAAAACCGCCGGGTTTCCCCGGCGGCGGGCATGGATGACAACCGGTCAGAGCTGTCAGCCGCCATTGTTAGCTGCTGCTGCGGCTACCATGGCTGTTTTTGCCCCCTTTTTTACCGGCTTCTGAGGCGCGCTGGGGATCGTTTTTGAAATTCCCCCCGCTCTGCTGGCCACCTTTACGGCCTGCTGCTGATGCTCTTTCACGGTCTTCAGCAAAGTTACCTGATCCACCACGATGGTTTGCCATGCTTACCTCCAGATGAGTGAAATATCAGACATCATACTGCGTTCAGTAAAAGAGGATTCTTTCACCGCACGGTGCAAAGGCAGTGCCTTTATCTGCGCCGTGTGGAACTAAGCTTAGTGGAAGGAAAGCATTCAGCCAGTGAATGGTAATATTCTGCAACAGCTTGCACTGCCAACGGCCCGCCTTCCCTAAGCGAAACCGATAACTTCTTCTTAACTCGCCAAAAATCCGCCGCGTTTATATGTGACAAATTGTAAGCGCCAGCGTTTTGTTTTTTAAATTGTTATTTATCAAAGAAATGGCGCTCTGATTTGCACTCTGGCCATCACGTCATACGCTTAAAAAGAATGCAGCGATCTGCTGCCGGAAATTATCAAATCAGGAGTGATGCAAATGGCCAAAGTATTGGTGCTTTATTATTCAATGTATGGACATATTGAAACGATGGCGCATGCCGTTGCCGAAGGTGCGCAAAAAGTAAGTGGCGCCGACGTCGTCATCAAGCGCGTACCGGAAACCATGCCGGCAGAACTATTTTTGAAATCAGGTGGTAAGACGCAAAACGCGCCCGTCGCCACGCCGCAAGAGTTGGCTGACTACGACGCCATCATTTTTGGTACGCCGACGCGTTTCGGCAATATGTCCGGACAGATGCGCACGTTCCTTGATCAGACTGGTGGATTGTGGGCATCAGGCGCGTTGTACGGCAAGCTGGCGAGCGTCTTTAGCTCCACCGGTACCGGTGGCGGCCAGGAACATACCATCTCGTCAACATGGACTACCCTTGCACATCATGGGATGGTGATTGTGCCTATTGGCTACGCGGCGCAGGAGTTGTTCGATATTTCGCAGGTTCGCGGAGGCACACCTTATGGCGCAACAACCATTGCCGGTGCCGACGGTTCTCGCCAGCCCAGTGCCGAGGAGCTGGCAATTGCCCGTTATCAGGGTGAATACGTTGCAGGCCTGGCAGTAAAACTCAACGGTTAACCTTCTACAGGAGGAGACAGATGCCAACTCAAGAAGCAAAAGCCCATCGCGTGGGTGAATGGGCCAGTTTACGAAATACGTCGCCGGAAATTGCCGAGGCGATCTTCGAACTCGCCGATTATGACGAAAAGCTGGCAGAGAAAATCTGGGAGGAAGGCAGCGATGAAGTGTTGCTGCGCGCCTTTGAAAAAACCGATAAAGATTCTCTTTTCTGGGGCGAGCAAACCATAGAACGGCAAAACGTGTAGCAACAGGCTCCCTCGCGATGGCGAGGGAGCTTTCGTTTCACTTTTTTTATTTTGCCGCGTCGCGCATTACCGCATTGAACTTATCAATTGGACAGAACCCTTCGCCATCTACCGGGCAACCCTTTAAGGCCAGCGTGACACGCTGTGCCGGGGATTTCAGGGTCAACGCTTTGGCGTTGCGCAGCTGATCGCGGCTTTGATAAACATATTCAATCTTCATCAGATCGCGATTCCCCGCCGTGTCATGCCAGCGCTGGAAAACGATCTTCCCGCCAATCGGCGTGCGTTCGTTCTGGTCATGTAACTGATAAGGTTTGAAGTCGAGCGCCGTGAGCAACGAAGCGATGTTGGAGTCATGCCCCACCAGCAGGGTCAGTTTCGGCGCGCGGTCGGCCTCTTCCACCAGCGTTTTGTCGATGTATTTCACCAGCGGTTTAGCCACGTTACGCGCCACTTCCGGCGAGGTGAATAAGGTATCCTGATAGCTATTTTTCAGCTTGGACAAAATATTCCATTGCTGATCAGTTTTGATTTCGCCCCACGCCACCTGGTCCATTGGGAACCCTTCGTAGTACTGCAAGGTGAACGCGTCTACCAGCGAGTTCCCCACTTTCAGTGGCCCGGAAACCCCCGGCTCCTGCTGATATTTCGCGCTGAAGGTATCGGTGCTATCTGCCAGTGAGCATTGTTGTTTCTCTTTACAGGCTGGCGACTGCTGGTAGCGGATGATTTTTTCCAGCAGTTTGTAGCTCTCTCCCAGCGCATAGTGCTGGCGCTGAGTTTCCATTGCTTTCACTGCCTGCTGGCCGAACGAGGCGGACTCGTCGGTGATCACCGGATTGAAAGTCGGATCCATGGTGCCCATCTTTTCCTGATGATGTACCGGGACATCACAACCAGGAAACGCGCCGTTGATAAAGAACTGCGCTGTTGCGACAGTACGTTGCAGACTATTAGCCCAGGCGTAAACGCTTTCTGGCGCCGGGCACTCGCCCGTAGCGATGAGTTTCTGCTCCGCAAGCCATTCACGCATATAGTGCCCCATATACACTTCCAGCACGCCGCCTTTGGTGGTCAGCTCCCCGCCGGGCACATCCCACTCGGGCCATTTGTTGGGTGTTGATTGTTCCAGCACGCTGCCATTATTCGCCAGCGGTGCACGTAAGTTATGACGGCTCATAATCAACACTTGCTGTAACTGATAACCCTGTGGTGCCGTTTGCGCCATCGCGGCAGGAAGTACCATGGTGGTGGCCATTGCACTAAGCCAAAAAACCGTTTTCATTGTGCTTTCCTTATTTTTCTACCCGAAATTAGAATTGTGACACATTCATGACAACTCACCGGCACAAGATCCCTGGAGTGTGCACTGGCGCAAAAAGCGGTGTGAAGCCGCGCGATGTGGTTTTATAATTAAACTGCTAACCGGAGAACCGCGATGAAACGTACCCGCTTTGAAGAAACTTTCTGCCCTGTAGCTCGTTCACTGAATATTATTGGCGACTGGTGGTCGTTACTCATTGTGCGCGATGCATTAGCTGGCGTGACGCGGTTTGGTGAATTCCAGAAAAACCTGGGTATTGCCAAAAATATGCTGACTGCACGTCTTAAGCTATTGGTGGATGAAGGTATTTTGCGCACGCAACCCGCCTCTGACGGCAGCGCCTGGCAGGAATATGTGTTAACAGAAAAAGGCCGCGCCCTGCAAACGGTGCTGGTCGCTCTCTCGCAATGGGGACAAGAATGGTTGTTTGAGCAGGATGAACCCGCCAGCGTGCTGGTCGATAGCCATACACAACGTCCGTTACAAAAACTGGCTCTGCGCGCCGAGGATGGACGTGAGTTGCAGCCAGAGGACGTGCGGCTGCGTACTGCCAAAATCTGATAATTCAGTTTGTTACCTCAAACGATTATAAGATCGCACTTTTTGCCGACCAATTTGGTTGCATTATAAAACCAAATAGCAGAAGCTACATTTAGTTTTATGATGAAACCATTTAATAACGAGGTAAGAGAAAATGACAACTGCATTGATTACCGGCGCCTCTTCAGGGATTGGTGCTATATATGCCGACCGTCTCGCGGCACGTGGTTACGACTTGCTGCTGGTCGCGCGTCGCGGCGATCGTTTACATGCACTTGCCGACGATTTGCAGCAGCGACATGGCGTAAAAATCAGCACGCTGGTGGCCGATCTCAGCAAGGCTGAGGGGATCCAACTGGTTGAAACGGTTTTGCGTGACGATACGACGATAAATCTGCTGGTGAACAATGCCGGTGCAGCAAATCTTGCCCCTGTCCTCAGTAGCAACGCCGATCAACATGAAGCCATCAACACGCTGAATACGACGGCGCTGATGCGTCTGACGCTGGCAGTATTACCGCGTTTTGTGGAAAACAATCAGGGAACCATCATTAATATCGCGTCAGTCGTTGCTTTCCATGCTCGCGCAGGCAGCGCGGTCTATAGCGCGACGAAAGCCTGGGTGCTTAATTTCACCCGTGGTTTGCAAGAAGAGTTTGCCGGGAGCAATGTTCGCATTCAGGCTGTGCTGCCAGCCGCTACCGCGACTGAAATTTGGGGGCATTCCGGTATTACACTCGATGCGTTACCGGAAGGCTCAGTAATGACCAGCGAAGATCTGGTCGACGCGGCGCTGGCAGGCCTCGACCAGGGAGAACTTATCACGGTTCCGCCAGTCGAGGATTTACAGCTGTGGGATAACTGGGAAGCGGCGCGACTCGCGCTGTTTAGCGCTTCGCGTAATGGCAAACCTGCTTCACGTTACTCACGCGATTAACGTTTTAACTTATCACCGTGATTACGCATCCACTCGGCCAGCGGATCTAACGCACCGCGCAAGGTTAACCCCAACGGGGTAATGCAATATTCGACGCGCGGCGGGACTTCCGGATAAACCTGTCGGGAGACCAGCCCGCGTTGCTCAAATAACCGCAACTGGCGGGTCAGCTCTTTTTGTGTAATCGGTGAAACAGCACGCTGCAACTCGCTAAAGCGCACCGCCGTATTCAACACAATTAAGCGGTATAAAATCGGAATAGCCCATTTTCCTGAAATCAGGCTGACAAAATCAGTCATCGGACAGGGCTCTGTCACATAATTTTTTTTCGGCAACAATGCCGCTGAATCCGCCATAACATACCTTCTGCCTCTTTAGTACCCATCTGGCACCTTGTATCCAAAGGATACTAACGGCTCTATAGTGCTTTCTCAAGCTTAAATAGAGGAGTCGAAAATGGGACGCTTAGCAGGTAAATACGCACTGATAACCGGCGGTACCACCGGGATCGGCCTTGCTACCGCACAAGAATTCATTGCTGAAGGCGCGCAGGTAGCCATCACTGGCCGTAACCCGGACACCTTAAAACAAGCGCAAGCGATACTTGGTGATAATGCCTGGGTTATTGCTTCTGATGCCAGCCGTACCGACGATCAGCGCCAGCTGGCCGCCACCATTGCTACGCGCTGGCCACAACTGGATGTACTGTATATTAATGCGGGTGATGTCTCGCACGGCTTACTTGAAGAGTGGCGGGAAGAGAACTGGGATCGGTTGATGGACACCAATCTTAAAGGCCCCTACTTTCTGATTCAGGCTCTCCTGCCACTGCTGCATAATCCCTCGTCAGTCATTTTGTGTGGTTCAGTCAGCGCGCGGATAGGCCTGCCGACCAGCAGCGTGTATGCAGCGAGTAAGGCAGCGCTTCTGTCACTTGCCCGCACACTATCGGCGGAATTGCTTGCGCGCGGGGTGCGCCTCAATGGTTTGAGCCCTGGCCCGGTTGAGACGCCGGCGCTGAATAAGCTGGGGCTGAGCGGCGCAGCGCAGGCATCGCTGCAAAATGAAATCAAAGATCTGGTGCCTTTAGGAAGAATGGGCACACCGACGGAGCTGGCGAAGGCCGCGCTATTTCTTGCTTCGGATGAGTCCGCTTATGTGGTCGGCACGGAATTACTGGTCGCCGGCGGTACCGGTAGTTTGTAAATAAAACGGAGCCAGCCAGTGGCTCCGCTTTTACAACTCAGTAAAAACTCGCGCGAGTGGCTACTGTCATATGCGTCAACGCATCCCCGGAATTTGCCGGGTTGACATTTATGTGGCAAATAACAGGAACTTGCCTTTCGTCGTACTGGCATTCACTCACCGCAGTGAAATTAAAACGGGCATCAAGAGCAGATTCGTTGACCATCGTATAATCGAGCGGTTTATTGACGCTATCCGGGTAGCGAATGCTGGTTAAAGAGGCGACGAGATCGCCTGAGTAATATTGCACCTTTTTGATATTGCCATCAGTGTCGTAGAAATGATCGGTAATTTTTAGCGTCCGCAGCATTGTCTCGCCGAGCAGGCCTTGCGCATTGGTTTTGTAATCAAGATGCCCATTACTGTCATCGCGGCTCGTTAAATTACATTTGTCATCCAGCCCAAAAGTGACAGGTTGACCATTAAATGTCCCTTTTAACGCCCTCCCCTCTTTGACTAAATTCATATGGCTATTATCGGATTTCCCGTCGCGACGTAACCTCTGTACACAGCCCTCAGCTGATAACGCCAAATGAAGCGTGTAAACCTCGTTGCCTTTATCATCGGTTCCCACGGAATCGATGGTCTTGACATGACCTTTGACCGGGTTGAAATCGAGCAGTGTCGACAGATTTAACAGTACCGGAATATAGGTTTGCTGTGCGCAGGCTACCGTGGCGGTGCTACCAAGCACGAGCGCCAGCAAACAGGAGCAAATTTTCACTTCTGCCATCCTTTGACATAAAGTGAAAAGAGTAACAAATGCGGATAATTCAGCAAGACCAGACAGAGGAAAATCTGAAGGCGAACAGAGTCAGTTTTGCTTAAAACCGGTTAATTTGATCGCACATGTTGATAATCGCCAAAAGCATGGCTGTTTCAGCCCCAACATCCACGGTTAATTACGACCTTTCCTTTTCACAAACTGCGAATAAAAAGATCGCTACGGTTAAATCGACTATAGCGTTAATTTTATCCGGATAATTCAATCTGGTGCTTTCCATAACTCGACACGATTGCGCCCCTTATTTTTGGCAATATATAGCGCCTCATCAGCAACCTGTATTAAACGTTCGTAATCAGGGTGTCCACTGAACATTGCCGCGCCGATAGAAAGGGACAGTGGAATATTTTCACCCGAAGGAGAAATAACATTGGTCTTTTCAACACGGCCACGAATACGCTCTGCAATACGCAACGTATCAAACTCTGTCGCCTCAGTTAAAATAATGACAAATTCATCACCGCCGTAACGGAAAACATAGTCACTGCTACGCACATTGTCATAAAAAGCGTTCGATACTTTGCGTAAAATTTCATCGCCTGTATGATGACCCCATGTGTCATTAATTTGTTTAAATTTATCAACATCAATAATTAATACAGACAACGGTGTATTCATCCGCTTGGCATGGGCAATTTCGCGTTTAAATATCGTGGGCAAAAAGCGTCGATTAAGGAGTTTTGTCAGCACATCCATTCCCACTTCATGCCGGGAAACCTCCTCAAAAAGTTCACGTAACATTGTAATGATCTGCGAAACGGTATTTCTGATCTGAATAAGAAATTTGACACGGAGCGTTCTGTTACTTAATGCTCTGGGGGTAATGCGAGTATTACGAAAAACTTCATCGAGATCCTGAATGAGGCGTGAGATATGCCCCACTTCGGCGATACCGCTAAAGTAATGACGGCCTTTGTGGTTGAACCACAGGCCAAAGTCAGACTGGCTGAGGGAGAGGCTGTTACCGAGATCAGCGTCCATAATGATTTTGTAGATAAGGTCAATCTCCCAGCTTAACAATGCAGCGATCTGACGCTCTTTTTCTTCTTCCGCATTCTCAAGAAGCGAGAAAATACGGTAATTCTCATCCTCCTTCGCTGAGTTGTGTTCCGTAAAGGTAAAAGCCCGCGACATCACTTCCATGGCCAGATCAATACTGTTAATGGCGTAATGGTAAACTTCAAGCTTGTCTGCAGCACTGTAAGAGGAAGAATTGATCACCGGGAAGAGGATTTTTTTAAGAACACGGAAACCCATTTCTACAATTTCAACCGCAATGCCAATACGCGCGTGGATCGAAGCCACGTGTTGCTGAACCGCTATAAGTCTATCAATATCAGAAACTTGACAAGCTAACACATCTTTAATCCACTTCTCTAACGCGCTTTTAAGATGCCGTTCTACTTGATCATTAGACAGAAACTCTTCCGCATGAGGGTCGGTCAGTACAATACGGTAGAACTCCTGACTCAGAATATGTGCATGCGTTTTGCCAACTTCCGCCGCTAAAAAGCGAATACGTTCATCTGTTCTATCAATGAGATGAAACCATTCACTTTTCATTAATTTAAGATAATTTTCCATTACTTAAACCCTTACGATAGTTAACGCGTTTTCTGCCTGCCCTCATCAGTATGCTGAACATCGCAAGCCGGGAAATCCTAACAAATGTTGAAACTTCTCCATTCTATTTTAAAAAAGCGAAATAATATGCCAAGAAAAAAAGAATCCACAAGATAAAAAAACAACATTATCTAAAATGCATCAGTTAATATCTTTCTTTATTTAAAACAACAAAATCACGAGATTCATCTAAGAAGTATAGACGGCAAACGCGTAATTACAATCCACTCCGCGTCTAACCTTATCACTCACAAGGTTCCATTTAAGACTATTTAATTACAGGTTCCACTCCCTGCTAATTATAATCCAGGAATTATCCGCAGAATTATTCAACATGATATCGAGCAAACACATGAAGATTTATACAATCAGTGACGATGTTTATTTCCAGAATGGAATAATTTCATTAGCCAAATCGAAGGGATGGGACATAGTTGCACATGAATTAGATTCTTCACTTACCAACCAGCTCACGCCAGATGACGTCGTTATCCTTCACCTGGACGCGAAAAATAACTCCTATGCCAAGGCAATCTCACCACTTAATAAGGTCTGTAAACTACTGGTTATTTTAGGTGCCGCGAGGGATATCGTGATTAATGATGCCGATCTGGTCATCAAATCCAGGGACTCGCTTCTCGACATCAGC
This sequence comes from Kosakonia pseudosacchari, assembly GCF_015167415.1. NCBI lineage: Bacteria > Pseudomonadati > Pseudomonadota > Gammaproteobacteria > Enterobacterales > Enterobacteriaceae > Kosakonia > Kosakonia pseudosacchari. Next base: position 1,754,955 of record NZ_CP063425.1, on the reverse strand, counting down.
CGCGCAATTAGAGTTGTGGCTAAAAAGAAAAAAGAGGTTTCGATCAGAGATAGTGAGCTCAGTGATATCGAGAATACTATTCTCAAAGAATCACTAAAAGGCAAAAATATTCATCTGATAGCTAAGTCGCTTAATATACCGCCCAAAAGGGTTTACGCTTATCGCAACAAGGCGTGCAAAAAATTGGGGGGAAAGAAAATAAGCGACCTGCTTTTGATAAGAGATAAACTACTTGAAGAATCATCAACATTTTTCACCTCTCCTGCCAGTATAAGAGAACTGGATTACAGCTTTTAAAACATGCAAACACAAGATCGTCACCGCCTGTAGTAATAGAAAAGCTACAGGCGGTTTATTTTTTTACCAAAGATGGGTCTGTTTGTCGATTGTTCCCCAGCGGAAGTACATGTCACAAGCCATCATAAAATCCCGATGCCAAAGCGCGTAAATGTGTAGATAATTAAAGCCAATGCAAGGTAAAAAGCAGATCAGAAAATAGATCTCAAACCAGAGTTGCCATCCGGACCATGCCAGCAACATGCTAGCGAGAATGATCCAGACAAATTCAATGAACAGTAACAGGATCATTCTCCACCAAAAGGGTTTGGCATAGAATGCAGGCCATGGCAATGACACTGAAAAGTAAAAATCAATTTCTTTTAAAAACAACCTACCGAGAAAAATATAACGTTTCGACAAACGAGTAAAAAGGAGGTTCATCATCAAAACAATGCAGCATAAAATAAACATTGCGGCGACTGCCTCGGCAGAAAAAACACCGGCCTGAAGCGAAAAATCCGCATCATTTTTCAAAGGCGAAATAGTCAGCAAATTTAAAGCGAGACCTAGAATAACATACGCAACAATATAGTGATAAAGATGTTTATACTTCACCTTTTCAACCGCTGCTGTTGCTACCTGCTTAATATAACTGGTCCTTAAGACCCGAAACACAGCGTAAATAAAAATCGGTGAAATCGCCAGCAAGGAAATCAGGACGTACATTGATGGATAAAGCAGAAAACAGCTCTGTATAATTAACCCAAAGAAGGCGGCAAAAAAAGTACTAGCAATGAACGGATGAGAAAACCATTTTTCTTTTCTGCCAAGTTTCTTCCCGGTAAAAAAAGTGAAGTCCATAGCTTTAGTAACGCATTTATATGCCCAAAAAGCTTTAAGTTCATAAACTGAGTTAAAGAGTAAAATACTCACAATACCACTGAGATAATAAACATCACTTAGATTAAATTTATAGTCATTATTCTTCCAATAAAAACCAATCATAGTAAAAACAACAACGAAGAGAAAAGGCAGTATTTTTTTATCCTGAACACGGATAAATTTGAGATAGTCTGGAATCACAATAGCACCATTAAATTGAAAATAATCCCCTGCAATGTAATGTCATCTCAGGGTTAAAATTTACGAAATCCTTCAACACTTTCCCAAGGTAAGCTTTATTGCTAATTTCAATGAACAAGACCGGGATTTTATGTGCTAAAAACAGCGACATTGAATCTGCCCATTTAACAGTATGCGTCAAATGCAAGGAGAGGTTTTCTTTGATCTGTACCGGTTCGCTTTCTGCCCTGCCCGTCACATTCATGACAACATCGTACTGGGGAGGGCAAATTTCAGCGTCTGAGAGATATTTGCGCATTAAGGGTACGCCTTCGGCCATCAGACGCGTATGCCAGGCACCGCTTACGCCAAGTTTCACCGGCTCATGGCTAGCAGCACGGAGCTGATGTGAAAACTCATTAAGCGCAGCTACCGATCCGCCGACCACTTGTTGTTGGCAGCTGTTATCACAACTGATATCGATTGGCAGATCGGATTCAGTGATCATTTGGCTGAGAGCGGTATGATCGACGCCTTTCACCGCCAGCATATAACCTTTATTTTTTTTACTAACCTCATCCATCACCTGCGAACGAAGATGAATCAGGCGAAACAAATTTTCCAGTGTTACGGCTCCGGCAGCATAAAGTGCACTATATTCCCCGACGCTATGCCCGCATGAACCGATAACGTCTGTATCACCAAGTTTATCTTTGCAAAGGGTATAGAGCGTAACATTCATCGCGGTTACAGCAATTTGTTGCACAGTTGTCTGGATCAAGCGATTCATTGGTCCTTTTAAACATAATCGCCTGATATCCATACCAGAAATATCGCTGGCGCAATCCCAGATGCCACGTGTCGTCTGATTAATATTCCACAACTCAGCCCCCATACCGATAACAGGATTACCCTGGCCAGCAAAAAGAAAAACAACAGGCTGTGATGTACTATTGATATCCATAAATAATATCCTTATAAATGATATTCAACTCCCAAATAAAAACCAACCGATCTACTAAAGTGGGAAAATTCAGCATCTCGTGAGCCAACCGCCGAAAAAACACCCGCATAACCTTCAACTTTTCCGTCGAAATAATCAAACGGTGTCGAGTAGTGCATCCCTATTAACGAACTGTAATCCACCATGTTCGTAACAATATAAGGTTGCAAGCTAGAACCATCTTCTATAGCTAAACTTGCATAAGCATTAATATAATGTTTACCCTGTAAGTTTCCTTTATTTGCGACATTACTTATCTCTGCACCCATAAGATATTTATACGCATCAAACACCTGGTCTAGTACAGCATACTGATTTTTGGTGTTGAGATAATCGACAAAATTCATTTGTTGCCGCCACTCACGTGCAGAATATCCCTCGCTTTGAAAATAGTATTCCAAACCAAACATACTAAAGTTATCTGTTGTGTACTGCCCCCCTATCGCCAGCTCAATACCCTGCTTCTCTTCGGTGGTGTAAAGCGAAGACGGGAAAGCATAACTTTGCACCGCAGCAGCCCTCTGTGGTGAAAAATGGCGCCATTGCTGGTCTGAATGCAAGGCAATTTCGGCATTGATAATCCATTGTGGCGTGTAATTAAAACTGTCAGCTAAAGCAACAGAGCGAGATTCTCCTAACATCACATTCATTGAAGGCGTATGTTTTTTAAGACGATACTCAGTATAACTTAACAAATAACGTTCACTCGAATTAGAACGTTGATCAGCAGACCAGTTTCCTGACGAGTCATAGCGTTTATTTATTCGTGCTAATCGAGGTGCGACAGTGAAAGCCAGGCCATAATCTCTTGTCTCATGAATAAGGCTTGCTCCCCAAAATGATTCGGCATAAATCGGCTTCATTGCCGGAGTATAAAGTCGATCATTTTTAAATCCCGCATAATAGTTGGTTAGCAGAGCCGATGGCGATTTAAGAAAAAAAACACCCGGCCTATCTCTGAGTTTACCGGCTTCCAGTCGAACGTTATCTGAGGCTATAAACGTAAGCTTAACCTGATTCAGGAGCATTCGCGAACGATGATTATCCTTCTCAAATTTCCCCAGAGATCGCCATGGATAATAAGTCAATCCATACGCTGATAGCTCTAAATTCAGACGTTGTTCAATAAGCGAACAATCACTGCTGAATTTCACGCCTGCACTATTATTAATATTATCTTTTACATAAGCGTTCTTACCTTCAATATTCCATATCGATGGTTTCTTTTTTGTATAAGAGCCTTGCAACGTTAGCGTAACATCAGCATTTTTTTGAATATCTGAACCAGAAACACAACTTGCATAGAGACTAAAAGGTAACAGTATAAATGATAAAGTCACCAGAGTTATGCGGCAACTCACTTAACACCTCGTAGAATATATTCCCTGGTAAAATTAGATTCAGGCAATGACTCCAACCTGGCATCACTGTATTCCATTACAGAATAGCCCTTACTGTGCTTTGCATCTCGCACAACTATTTTCATTGGTCGCATTTCCCCTAGCACCATTTGAAAATTTTCATACTTAACTGTTTTAAGCAACTTATCGTCCATTGAATAATAAGATGCCTGATATGGATGATAATTCTCTTTTTCAACCAAATAGATAATCTTTGGATATGTCACTGCATCTGATTTACGTAGCAAGACGAGTTCGTGGCAGATCGATTCCCCGCAGGGCTTATCTCCAGCCAGTGTTGCGCTATAAGAATATTCAAAGTTGGTAACGATAACATCACCATTTGAAATTTGCCCAACTAATCTTTGTTCGCGCGATACAGGTATAGGTCGTCGAAGCGATGGCGTATAAAACCATAAATCATACCAGTCAGATAGCATGATATTTCCTTTATCCCGGGGGGGGTAGATAAAACGAGCCAGTGAACGAGCATCAGCTGGCATTCCTTTTTCAGGCTTCATAAAGCGCATTGATATATCAAGAATCTGTTTGTTTTCTTCCTTGTTTACACCGTCTTTGTACTCCAGAACTGTAACGGTGTAGCGAAAAGGTTTATTTGGTGAGCGAATCTCATCAGCGCGACGAATAATATCCAGCGCTCCGACTGAAGCTATGACGCTGGCATTCGCCATTATAAGAAAAAAAGACACAATAATGATTCGGAGACTAGCGGTGACAATCATATTAAGCCTTAAGAAAATTTAAATGCATCTGATATATTTAACCTGGATGCTCGCAAAGCCGGCAGTATTGAAGCTAACGAGGAGGTTAACACAGGCAACACAAAGGTTAGCCATATTAGCTCGACGTTGTTAATTTTAATGAAAGCAGTATAACCTTGCGTTTGCCCGGGTGAGGGAGGCATGGCAATACCGTGTAGATTAATAATACCAGCAAGAATAAAGCCGATAACAAGACTACCTATCGCGCCGAGAGTACCAATAAATATTCCTTCCAGCAGGAACAACCGCGAAACATGTAATGGCTGTAAACCAATAGCCCGTAGCGTGGTGATTTCTCGCGTACGCTCTATAATGTTCATCGTCATCGCATTACTGATCATAAAGATAACGACAAGAGCTACTATGAGCTTAATAAAGAAATAAATGCCTGATAATAAACTCTCTACTTGTTGATAAAAAATAGAACTATCTTTCCAGCTTTTTACTATTAACGGCAAATGATGTTCATCAATAAAATGTCGTAAATTATTAATAAAAAGATCCGTATTATCTTTTTTTAGCAGAATTAATACCTTGCTTACGCCATCTGTACCCATCAGTTTTTGTGCTGTCGCCAAAGGCATTTTCATCGCAACATCATCATAATCTTTAATCCCTGAGGAAAAAATGCCTCGCAATTTCAATGAAAGAGCGCCCTGACCACCATGGGTGTTGACTGTCATTATATCAAGCCAGTCACCATAATTAGCATTTAGCGTTCCGGCAAGCCCTTCACCGAGGGTGACTTCATTGGTTTTCACTCGAGATAAATCACTACCAGAAATAATTTTATCGAATGAACCGAGCTTTAAAGATGGTAACGGCTCCACACCTAACCCTGAAAAAAAACTGGAGGTTTCATTTTCGTACTGTGATACGACGCCGCTAAATTCAAGTTGTCCTGAAATAGTTGAGATATCAGCAGATAACGCATAATCGCTGAGAATTTCTTTTTTCAGACTTGCATAATCTGCAATCAAGCTGCGGCTCTTATTTGATGTCTCAAAATATTCGGGGTTATAGATCTGTACGTGTCCTATATTTGTCCGAATCGTCTGCTCCTTCAAAATCCAAAAAGAGTAATCGATAAATCCACCATAAAGAAAAATAGACACGCCACCAAGCATAATGGCAATTGTTGTTGAAATTGTTCTTTTTTTATGCCGAAACAAATTTAGGAATGAAAACTTTGCATCCCTAAATTTAAAAAGTAGACAATAAAGAACAAAACACATTATCACAAGAATAATTATATTTGTTAAAAGCATGTGCATGGAGATCTATTCGCCTTTGAATAATGGAATGACAATCTGGGTAACTTCATTCATATCCCACTCTGGTTCAGCATGAAGATTTGGATCGAAAAAATTAGCATCAACGGAGGTTTTCACTTTTATTTTTTCCATTAACAATTCGGCCTGCTGAGGCTGATTACAGTTTACCAGGGCTTTATAACGCATATATTCAATATGTTTTAAAATATCATTATCGAATACATTCTTTTCTTTTAATAAACGCTCGGTATCATCAAGTGTAACCACGCAACGTCCTATTACAGCAGGTAAATAAGCGTCGATACGAGCACGTAGATATCTAATACGAGAATTGTCTTCATGTGAATCTACTGCTTCATCAAGATAAAAAAACCCCGTTTTCGCATATTCCGAAGCATGAATAAAATCATTAACAACCGAAAAATGATTCGCCTGTCGTAACATTCCATAAGAATAAAAGATCAGCGATGTCACGTTCTTCGTTTTTTCAAATTCCTGAAAAAGCTCCTGTGTCGTTTCCGCTAACGCTTCGGGTTGTTCAGGAAGCCCGTGCTGTATCACTTTATCGGCCTCCGGAGCGATCATCGCATAAGCCGTATTCGCTATAACAGCGCAGACCACGCCCACCCAGAATAACCAATAATACTTACGTATTTGTGCCATGGACTAACGCTCCATCTTTAATTTCAATGACCCGCCCGGCTCTGTCTCTGAGTTGGGTTGAATGCGTGGAAATAACAAATGTGGTGCCGGTCTGCTGATTTATTTTCATCAACAGTTCTAAAATGGCTTCCCCTGTTGTTAAGTCCAAATTCCCGGTCGGTTCATCGGCGACAACGACACTGGGTTCATGCGCAAGCGCGCGGGCAATCGCAACGCGCTGCTGCTGTCCTCCCGATAACTGACCGGGTTTGCGATCGACTAAATGACCGAGCCCCACGCTGTCGAGGAAATGTAAAGCGCGCTCTTTCGCTTCTTTCTTATTGAAATGTGCATTCAAAATAAGTGGATAAAATACATTATCAAAAACACTAAGTACGGGAATAAGGTTAAAAAACTGAAAAATAAACCCTAAGTATTTGCTCCGGACATAGGCCAACTGTTTTTCGGGCATTTCATTAAGAACATTATTAAGAAACATGACAGTTCCGGCGGAAGGCGTATCGATGCCAGAAAGTATATTAAGTAATGTACTTTTCCCACTACCGGAAGGCCCACATAGCGCCACAAACTCCCCTTTCTTAATTTCAAGATTAATGTTTTTTAGCGCATCGACCTTATTTTCGTTAATACCAAAGCTCTTATAAATCTCCTGCATAAAGATAGCTGGTAGTTCTTTTATTGTATTACTCATAAATCATCACCCTGCTGAAAAGAGCGTATCAAAATAACTATACCCGCCGAATTTATCAGCTAATACTGTGCGCATTTTTTTTGTAGAAACCGTTTTGTTTAGCAGATACTCCCAACTCAGCGCTGGCGTAAGGCAACCACTCGCCCCATAGATATCTTTCAGGTCGACAATATCAATGCATATTTGCGGAGCTATATGCGTGATATTCTCTTTTCGCCCCAAAAAGGTAAGGAGATCACCTTCCGATAAATCTTTTGTTATCTCATGTTGAAGGTAATCCAGGTTATCGTGAGCCACATACTTACCACAATTCACTCGTAGTGCACTTTCGCGCAAACTAAAAATAAAACACCCTGTCCGTTCAACGGAGAGCTGGACGCCGTTTTTATGCTTCGTTTTGATGCGGCCTCTTTTGCCCGGGATATCTTCATCCGAAAAAACTAATACGGGGATCGCTCTGTATGCTCCGCATATCACTACAAAATCGAAAACATTCCAGTGCAAATAATCTTGCGCTAATTGCATCGCTTGTATTAATGAAAAATTCTCTCCACGAATTTTGCAGGTCACGTTTTTGATTGAGAATTTCTTTAATATATTTTTTGGTAATGTATCAATCGTCGCTGTATGCAGCGCACTGGTGATATTTTCAAAGACAGATGATTCTCCCCACGTATCGATATAAATGAAAGCAGCACGCGACTTCAACAGTAACATCCGATCCCTCGGGGTCATCTGCTGCAATGCGGCATCCGCGGTTTGCTCCATGGACTCAATATAATCAATATAACGCGGTTTGCGTATCATTTCCCGCGCATACGTTTCTTTATCAGTGCCGAATCGCTTAAACGCCCAACCACTTGCGGAGGTAGATTTAAGCGCCTGATTATACAGATGAGCTTCCCATGCATTTAACCAGTGCGGAGCATAAAAATAAAAATTATCTGCTGGTTCCGCAAGCGAAAATGACGAAAGATAGATCTCATTTTTCATATATACAAATCTCAAATGCTGGTATCAGACATGACAATACCGATAATTGATCCATCAACACCGAGCCCCGTCTTCAGCAAATGTTTCTTTTCATGTTTAACAACGCCGATGTCCGTCAATAACTGACCTGCTATTTCTTCAATAATGTCGTCATTGCTTACCGGAGTAAGTAATTCACGCTGGCGAAGAGAATGTTCGCCAATAATCAAATCGACGATCCCTGAACCTGTTGTGGTGTAACCCAGTTGTCCTTTATAAGCGAGAACCGGAACAGAGTGCTTGTCAGAAAGCATTGCTATCGCTTTGGCTTCTGCCTTATCACTATTTGACGAACCATTGCCATGGGGAATAATTGCGCATAAATCCCCGAGCTCAATACTCGCCTCATCAAGTATTTTACTCATTACTTTAATAATATTAGCGCTTAACCAGGCTGAATCATTGCTGCGGCTTGCACTAATTTGCGAATATGTTGATTTGAGTTGTATACCACCGTTTACTCCTCTGGCCTGGCGATGTTTCTCACTTTCAAGCAGTATGACGCAGCACCCCTCTGAAAATAATACCGAGCTGCTATTTTGGCCAAACGGTTGTACTGATTCACCATCAAGCATAGATTGATTTTCGAGAAACCAGATATCTTGCGTTTTAATTTTAGAACAGTTAATTACACAAATAAGATCTGCCCCATCATTATCAATCGCTTGACAACCAAGATGCACTGCAGTTAATGATGAATTACTGGTGCAATGTAAATCAGGCGGAAGATAGTGTAATCCATACTTATGCGCAATATTGTAGGCAAGTTTATCCTGCGACATATTGTTAGCATGAAGTCGGCTTATTGATGGCGAACATTTAAGATCCTCAACATCATTATGATCATAAAAGGATTTATAGTCCATGCCATCAACACGTGGCCCCAGGCCAGTTAAATATACCCTTACCCTTTCACCGGTAAGGGCGTTTTTGCTGAGATTAGCCTGGGCCAGCGCTTCATCAATTAATCGATACAATAACGTTAATGGGCTATCATCTATTTGCTCCAGTCTTGCCACGCGCTTATTTCCTGTAAATCCGCATTTCCGCGCTACTTCATCGGATACAAACCAATAATCTCCATTCACACGCTTACCAGCGCGAAGATTATTAATCAACTGACTATAATTTTCAGCAAAGGGTAAATATAGACTGTAACCTGCAATGATAGCCGCATGTTCCATTGCGCTATTCCTTAATTACAAATGCGTAATAGTTGCCACCTTCTGTAGCCCCAACCAGAAGTACATGCTTAAGCGTTAAATGTTGAGGGCTCCGTACGAAGTTTATACGTGAGTCGAAGAACGCTTGAGTATAAGGAATGGCCGGCACTGATTGCTTTTTAATGCAATCAATGAGAACCAAAAGATTAAGTAACCCGGCAGATGAAGCTACGAAACCGAAATAAGCGTTATAGTTAACAACCGGAACCTGCGGATTCTCTTTGTGGAAAACGCTGTAGATGGCGTCGATTTCGATTTGCGAATTTTCTTTACTACCATTGCTACTGCCGCAAACCAAATCGATATCTGCTGCACTTACACCAGCATCATTAAGCGCACGTTCAATGGCGAGCGACATTGCTGATGATTTTTCATTCAATAATGATGCGTCAAAGTAACTGTTACTGCTGGATTTACCGTAGCCCGCAATTTCGGCCATCACCTCAACACCACGCTCTACTGCGGCATCCGGGTCTTCCAGCAATAACATGCAAGCACCTTCGCCGGGAATGAATCCCTTTGGCTGCTCACCATATATCTGGTAATCGTTGACATCAGAAGTCATATGGATTTTCTGTGTTAGCGCATCCATATAGAGTGACAGTGAGGGGAAATATTCATCAGCACCACCCACTATCGCATGGGGTTGCAGGTTTTGCCGAATAATTTCATAGCCATAGGTTAGTGCGCCGAGTGCTGCATTTTCACCGGTAGCGAGTGTGGTGGTATAACCTTTAATACCTTCAGAAATACCGCAGAAAGTAGCGATAGAATTCATTAACGAGCCCGGGAACTCGGAGGTACTGACTTTCCGCGGATCGGGTTTCAGGCTCTGCAAATATTTATAGGTTGTCTCCTGAGGGCCACGAGACATCCCCATGATCATGCCGAGCTCTTCGCCATCACGCTTTATTTTACGCTTTGCCATATTCAACGATTCAGACATCGCAACAAGCGCAAACGTACCGCCACGCGTTGCCTTTCGGGCATCAAAACGGCGCAGATGTTTACGCGGCTCCAGCCCCATTACCTGGAAAGTCTTAAAATCTGGCTCCTGTTCCGGAAACGTTACGGTGCTCATGGCGGCCTCATCACCAAAAATTTCTTCGAGTTGATTTGTGGCTACCAGCACCCGTAACAATTCACGCGCTTCTGCGAGGGTATCATCAGGAAACGTGACGCCGCCCAACACAGGAGCGCTATTTTTTTGCCAGACGTTGTGCAAAATGTCATTAACCGTGTGACCAATCGCCGTTACAGCTCCTACGCCAGTAATAGCTACACTTTTACTGTCATATTGACTGACCGGGACCGTCCCTGGTTTTGTACTCACCACCATGCAGCAGTTATTTCCACCAAATGCATAGTTATTTTTCATAAAGATATTAATTTCTTTTTCTCGAAACGCATTTGGAACATAGTCAAGGTCGCAATTTGGGCGCGCAATTGAGAAATTGAGCGTTGGCAAAACTTTATTTTCAGGTAGCGTCACCAGGCAAGCGATGAGCTCAACAATGCCTGCGGCACCAATGTTGTGACCGAAATAAGATTTTGTTGAACTGACAAGCAAATGGTCGCTATCAGGAAACACTTTCTTCATCGCCAGCGTTTCAATGCGGTCATTCGCTTCTGTACCTGTACCGTGCGCGTTAACGTAATCAATTTGTTCCGGTTTTACGCCAGCATTCTCCATGGCTTTAAGCATGACCTGAACAGCACCACTGGCTCGCGGGTCCGGGCCTGTTTCGTGATAGGCATCGCAGGAGGTTGCGTAAGAGAGAATCTCACCATAAATTTTGGCGCCACGGGCGATAGCATGTTCATAATCCTCCAGCACGATCGCACCGGCCCCTTCGCCGATAGACATGCCAGACTGACCTGAAAACGGAGTGCAGGTTTCAGGATGCATCACGTTCAATGCGTAAAACCCAGCAAATGTTGGCAGGTAGATCGGTTCTGTACCGACAGCCAGCATGGTCTTACTTTTACCATTTTGGATATAGTCAAAAGCCATACCGATCGCGTTAGGGCTGGCAGTACAAGCGGTTGCCACCAATTCCCCGCCGCCTTTAAGGCCTAAGAGTGTCGAAACACTTGAGCAACAGGAAGAAAATCCCCCCGAATAAATAGCCTTGCGGAGTGAGAAATCATCCATTCTCTGCTCAAAAATTGGCAGAAACGCTTCTGTTCCGGCGGAAGAGACGCCGATAATTAATCCTGTCTCATCCAGACATGTTTTGTTATTGATAAGCCCCGCCTGTGTCAGGGCATCCTTGCCCACTTTGTATGCCCATAAGGCGGCATTATCCAGTGAATGGATAATGTGTTCGGGGAGCTCTGAATAGTCTATTTCGTGAAGAACTTCCGCTGCACGAGCATTTTCAAACCACGCCGTAAATCGCTCACTGTTGCCGACACCATTTTTTTTATCAAAGAGCGCTTGTTTAAAATCTTCAATATTTTCAGCAAGGGATGACAAAATCCCCATACCAGTAATGACAACACGTTTTCGATTCGTCTTCATCGTTATCCCCCGCAGTAGAATATCTTTTAGTCAATAATAAATAGCCAAAGTAAAGCGACATATTTATATGTGTCGCTTTACTTTCATTTTAATTATTAGAATTACATGATTCGTTTTGACTTTGACGCATCAATAAAACTATGTTCGGCCGGATTAACCAACATACTTAAGTTATATAAAAACGGCACACTTTGGGTTCTTGCCGGGATACTTTCTTCTGCCGTTAAAATTTCAAACCCAGGGATATCCGCAAAAGCATAGTCATTATCAATTAAAGCTAGCGCGATAATTGATTGCAACGCAGGGGAAAAACCGGATTTAACAATAATGCCAACCTCTTTACCCTCAACCAAAACTTTATCATCAGATTGAATACTATTGCACTCAGCAGTCGGGAGCATACCAACGAGTTTACGCTCTCCCTGAGTATGCGACTGTGGCTCTATAACTGACTTGCCAATAAAGTTTTCTTTATCGTATTGAATTGCCCACTGCATTTGCAGCTCAATTGGGTTTTGGCTATAGCCGGAAAAAATACTTTCATCCCAGCCAGTATTCTCAAGGCGAACAATATCCTGATATTGAATGCCCCCTGCTTTCAATTGATATTTTTCACCAATTGAAAGGATATTTTTCCACAGTTTTACAAGGGAAGATTCCTGACCAATGGCCATATACGCAAATTCACCATGCTTACCGCAGCGGAAAATAATCAGATCATCGGCCTCATTAATATATTCAAAATAAGGCAAACCAATGATGTCATAGCCATATATTTCTGACATCACTTCCCAGGAGTAAGGGCCTTCCAGCATGATTGAGCCCCAGCCATTGTCTGCCATAGATTTAATCTCCGGCGGTTCAACAATATCAACTGCCTGACCATTTTCTAAAATTGAGGTAAGACGTTCAATTATCTCCGGAGCCGGGATGTTTTCAGAAAGGATGTAATAGCCGTCAGAGGTGCAGAGCACATAAATGTCCCCACGGATGGTACCATCCTCATTTAATACTAATGAGTAGATACCTTGTTCATCACGAATGATTGAAATATCAGCAGAGGCCATATGATTGACTAAAGCCCAGGCATCGTCTCCCATCACGCTAACGATAGACATATGGGAGTAATCGACAAGTAATGCATTTTCCCTGACGGCTTTATATTCAATCGCAAGATCATGATATGCGACAGGCACAGTGCGATTATTATAAATGCCCATCCTGGCATTGTTTTCCAAGTGCAACTCATTAAGAGACTTCATAAAACCTCTTCGGGTAAACTGATTAAAAAGTCAGGAACGTTTCTTTGTGATAACAAATGATGCCAAATTATTAATGCTACGCATGTAAGAAGGATCATCCCCTTCATTTACCTGGATATCAAAAACCTTATCAAGCAAAACAATAATTTCTGTCGCGTCTACTGAGTCAAGTTTTAAACCGTTTCCAAATAATGGTGTATCATCATCAATTTGTGTTTCATCTCTTTGAATGTTTAATCGTTGAATGATTTCGGTTTTAATTGTGAAAAGTACATTTTTACGTTCCTGGATATTATCATGCATAGTTGTCATTACTTATGTCCCATTAATGGTATATTTCGCTTCACGGTAGTTAATTATTGTCCCTTGACTGATCAATTTCTTACCAACATTAGCCGTCACGGAATAGTGCTTAAAACCAGTTGGATCTGAAAATGCCAGCTTGCTTATGACCTCAATGGTATCGCCTGGATAAGCAATATCCTTAAACTTTAAATTCTGTGCTGCTAACACGCCACGCACTTGTGAACGTCTTGTTCGAATAATATCCAGTAATTCCTGTTGATGGAGCTTTGTATAAATATCTCGTAAGTTTTTTAATTCAATGCCAAACTTTTCAAAATAGATATCACAAACATCAGTAATAAATGAAAAATACTCACTTGCCTGACCGAATATCTCTGCAATGAGAACACCGGGCATGATAGGGTCATCTGGAAAGTGGCCTAGTAAATAGGGCTCATTATAAGTAATATGCTTTACGATCTGTACATACCCATTTTCCCCATATTTATAATCATCTATTCTGTCGACCATTAATAAGGGTTGCCGCCATCCACCCATCTCAAGGAAAATTTTAGAGGGAATAGAATATCTGGACATAGATCACCGCATAACCAGACCACCATCGATCACGATGGTTTGGCCAACAATATAACTGGCGGCAGAAGAACTTAAATACACTATTGTATTCGCTACTTCCTGACACTGCCCCAGACGTTTCAAAGGAATAGAATGCGTAACCTCACGAACTACAGTTCGAGAAACTTTTTTTACCATTCTCGACTCAATCATTCCGGGAGCAACAGCATTCACTCGCACACCCCGAGGGGCCAATTCTGCGGCTAATGTTCTGGTAAAACCGAGCAAAGCACCTTTTGAAGCACTGTAATTAACCTGTCCTATACTTGGAATTACTGCTGCTATGGAAGCAACATTGATAATCGCGGGGCTGTCAGAACATCTCAGCAGCATTAGCGCTTCTTTCGTCAATCTGAAGGTACTCAGCATATTTGTATCAATAACAGAACTAAAGTCCTCAAAGGTCATTGACGCAAAAAGATTGTCTTTAACAATACCTGCATTATTCACTAATACATCGATCTTCGTTACTTTATCATTCAAATATTTCATTAATATAGCTACCTTTTCAGGATCAGCTATATCACATTGCAATATATTTAATCTTTGCCCTGCGGAGTTATTTTCTTTTAACTCTTCCAAACGATCTGCATTTGTATTATACAATGCATAAATTTCACACCCTTGTTCCAGAAATTTTTCGCAGATGGCAATACCGATGTCACCACTGGCTCCTGATATCAAAACGGTTTTGCCTTTTAGATCATTATATTTATACATTTCCATTACACGCAATTGAGTTAACTACAGATACAGCTACGGCATGAGTGCGACAATGTGATATGCTAAGTGACACATCAACAACACCACTTTCCTTTATTACTTTGCTCAACCTTCCAGTAAATAAAAAAGATGGACAACCATATTCATCATGATTTATTTCAATATCTTTGAAGCACACTCCGCCGCGAAATCCACAACCCAGCGCTTTAACAATAGATTCTTTAGCGGCCCAAAATCCGGATGCCCTTTCAAAATTCGGTTCATTGGCATTAATTTTGTTTATCTCTTTTTTTGTAAATACTCGTTGTAAAAAAAACATACCGCCATTGTTAATCGCGCTGGCGATCCGTTCTACTTCAACGATATCAGTACCGATACGTATTCGTGGATTTACCATATGATTACAGTTGATAAGTTACATTAAAATTAGATATAAATTGATCTTCAATGAGGCCAGTCGGGTACATTAAAGGAGCCGATAAAGAGATATCATATCCTAGAGATTTAATTGTTCCCTTAACTCCAATGATTGATCCCATTATCCTTTTCCCATCAAAAGCATTTTGCGGGTAGATTTCACCTGAAATCTGTCCATAATCGACGCCAAAATATAACTCTGCATTATAGTTCCCGATAAGAAAATGAAATGTATTCTGGATATAAAACCCTTTATTTCCATCTAATCCTGCGCTGGTTTCAAACCCTCTAACGTTCCACCGGTTACCGATTGAAAATTGATCTTGCAATGTCAACGGTACTTGCGAAAATTGTGCCCCCGTATTCAACTCATAATAATAGTGCCAAGGTGCAGTGTAGAACCATTTTACATAGTTTGTATTCAGGTTAAAAATTTGGCTTTTAGGACTCACATCCCCTGACACCATATCCGGCGTTTTTTCACCACCTAACCAAGTCATAAAATGTTGCCAGCTAAGGGAGGAGTCCAGCGTCGCATCCTGGAAATTTTGTTTAAAATTAAGCCCAAGTCGAATATTGCCCATATCCCGTTCTTGCAGTTCTAAATTCACACCACCTAATTGATACGCAGATCTACGTCTTAATAGTTCAACATTCCCTGTTATTTTTTTATCCATATTTCGGAAAAGGGTCCGGGTTCCTTTCAAACTAAGATACTGATTTTTTCCTTGATAATCTAAATCCCAATAACTCAGCCCAACAGGCTGGCGAGACATACTGCTACTGTAGAAAACTTCAAAATCCCAAAACCCAACAGGTAAGGTATAAAAAGCGCTGATGCTTTTATATCCACCTGTTGTACTGCTGGTGCCAGCCAGATAGAAAAGATCGCCAAGCCTTGCAGAATTATACAAATAACCTGAAATACCTGTAAGCATCTTTCCTGTATTTCTATCACCCCAGTTGTTATACGTCGCTCTGATATTCCATAATTTTTTACGATTAGTGTTGATAACTATATCGCTATGCCCGTCGTGATCTCCCGGTACGATATTAATCTTAACATCAACGCCAGGTACTTTCTGCAAGTTCTCCAGACCTTGTTCAATATCGCGAAGATTAAGAATGTCACCCGATGTAAAAGGCAGGATCCAATGTTTGATGTCATCATTTTCAATGATCACATTACCGATCCTTCCTGCTAAAATTTTCAGCTGCAACTTTTTTACTTTTAAATTTTGCACAGGAATATCCACCCGTGTTGTAACATACCCGGCCTTTATATAATAATCCTGCAAATAGGTCGCAACATACTCAATACCTTTCGAGCCGAGGCAACTGTTCGAGACCATATCACTTATATCTCGAATCATTTTATTACCCAAAAATTCATTTTCGAGGATGAGATCTTTGATAGGGTAACATTTTTTTTCAGCGGGTAATTCAAAATCTATAATGTTTTTATCTTCGACTTTCGAGAAAACATCTTTTTTATCAATTCGATTTTCCTGGGCGGTATTATTATCAATTTTTTGCTGCTCTTTAGCCAGTCGGTCCAGTTGAGTATCAGCATGAGCATAGGCACGACATAGCAAAATGAAAGCTAAGAAGTAAAATTTGATTTCCATCACCTCAAGAAAATTAAAAGTACAAGAACGCCTAACACCGCTAAATTATGTTCATCGCAACAACTAAAACAACTTAATTATCCTTAAAAAATAAAAATCAACATCCATTAAAAATAATGCATCTTTAATATGGTAATGTTACTGATGTAATATATAATCACTGATTATGCATTAAATTAATTAACCATTAATACGCTCAGTTTATTATTGGTGGTATAACGATCATTTTCATCTCGGATAAACGCTTAAAACATATCTTCCTGGAGAGCCGTCCCTCTCGCAGCCCTCAAGCAAAACATAATGGAACACATTTAATTACCATCAAACAATTATATATTTTATAAATATATATCCTCGCAAAGTAAAATCATACCCCCCTCATCTTAAATAAGAGTTTAAAGCAACAAAACTCAATTTAAGATATATGCCACCCTCACCCCCAGGAAGCATCTTCCTAATTATTAAGGATTTTTAAAATGCCTCATCCAAGAGCATGAATTATTAATCAACCTGAGATAAAATCCTCAGACCTACGGCATTTATTGTTGTAAAAAACATAGCAATACATCTATTGTTATGCTGAAATTAATAACATAACATTTTAACCTATTACATACATCGCTAATAAAGGACACAGCCTCTGGCTGCTTTGGAATATATATGTACTGGATTATCAACGACAACATTGAATTCAGACCGGG
Organism: Kosakonia pseudosacchari; assembly: GCF_015167415.1. Classification (NCBI taxonomy): domain Bacteria; kingdom Pseudomonadati; phylum Pseudomonadota; class Gammaproteobacteria; order Enterobacterales; family Enterobacteriaceae; genus Kosakonia; species Kosakonia pseudosacchari. Next base: position 1,737,370 of record NZ_CP063425.1, on the reverse strand, counting down.
AATGAAAAGACTTTCATCAGTAAATAATCCCGAAATGAACGTTACTCTAACATCACCAGCCAGCCGTTGCCTTCTCTTACTGCTTGAAGCATCTCCAGATATTGTACTTCAGCAAGACTTTTTTAAGAAAGTTTGGGAAGAAGAAGGAATGTTAGTTCCAACGAATACACTCTATCAGAATATATCCATTGTTCGTCGTGGATTGCGCGCTGTAGGTGAGACAGACAGAAGACTTATTGCAACTATTCCCCGTAAAGGTTTTCAGATAGATGACAGTGTAAAAATCTCCAGACGCAACGATAACGAACCGGCTACACCTTTTCCTGTTTCTATTACCAGTTATCAAACAGTCAATAACATTCCTGAAGTGAATAACCAACCAAAGGATGAAGTACTGGACGAACAAGATCTTCACGCCGAGACCGACACTCGTGAGATTAAGAAAAAGAAGTCGTCTGCAATGTCGAATGGAATTTTTGCTGCTTCATCTTCATTTATCGTAGGCCTGCTCGTCGTTTACCTGACATGGAATATTAATAACGATGCAACCTTTTTTAAAAGTTATAGTTTTATTGAAAAAGAAGATGGTTGCCATTTTTACACTAAGGATGATAGTCATGATAACAATGAATACTATCTGAAATACAAATCTCTTATTAAAGATTCAGGTTTGAATTGTAAAAATTACCCTTGGGTCTATTTTCCCACTTCACCTACCTCACCATCACTCGCTGCGTTAGTCTGCAAGAATAAATTCTCGACAACATCATCGCCAGGATGTATTTCACTTTTAATCAGGGGGGTAAACGGTGACTAAAAAAGCAATCTTCTTTTTAAGTCTCGTTTTTATAAGCGTTGGGATTGTGGCGGGATATTTTTATTATTCATTGCCTATTAAAAACAGAAATGCTGAAACTTGCAGCGCTTCCATGATTGTCTTTCATAAAGGAACACAAGCCAACATTACTTTCGACTTTATGTACAATAATGAAAAAAGAAGTGGCATCGTTTCAGTAAGCGGAAGTTATCTTGAAAACACTCACCCGGAAGGTACTATTCGAAGAGATATCTCCTTTACCTGGACCGAAAACCACGGTACCTACAATTTTCAGTCATCCGGGATAAACAAAATCGATAGCCTGGAAACCTTGCCGGATAAAGTCATCGCTACTGTTTTGCCCGGTTTTTATGTTTATCCTAATCAAAGCATCACGTATTCAATCCACCCCCAGGGAGCGCAAGGATTCCTTTTCACCATTGGTAAACGGCCGCTTTTCTTTTGCGCCCGCTAAAAGCCGTTAGCGAGAGACAGTAGATTTGCATGATGGGGACGACCAGACCAGTCCTCCCCTGCTTACATCGTTGATAAGAACGGCACAGCTGATTGTGCGTCGATGGAATTCACGTATTGTCCTGCCCACATCCTTAGAGTGCGTGCTAAGTGTAACCAGAGTTGATTTTCCCGATAAAAAAAGCCCCAGCTTACTAAGTAAGCTGGGGCTTTATATTTGGCGGAAGCGCAGAGATTCGAACTCTGGAACCCTTTCGGGTCGCCGGTTTTCAAGACCGGTGCCTTCAACCGCTCGGCCACACTTCCGGTGTGAGGCGCACTATAAACATCCTCGAGTCTCATGTAAAGCCCGGGAATGTTTGTTTGCCTGAAAAACCATCAAAATCGTGCTGTTAGATCGAAATACCAGCACTCTGAACGTTTATTCAGCGCATCTCAAATCAGTGTTGCTTGATGTACAAATCTTTTGTCAGATACACGCCCAGGCTATCGGGTTCAAAACCTCCGACCCAGGGCTTCACCAGATGTGTACGAACATAATGATAAACCGGGATAGCCGGAACGTCTTCTCCGAGTATATCCTCTGCCAGCTGGTAATATTTGCCACGTTCAGCAACATCCTTCGCTTTCGCTGCATTTTTCAGTGCTTCATCATACGCCGGATTACTGTATTTACTGGTGTTTTCACTGTCACCGGTACGGAAATTATTCAGAAACGTTGCTGCATCAGCATAGTCTGCAATCCACGCATACCGTACCGCATCGAAATTACCCGTGTGCATGGTATCAAGCATGGTTTTCCACTCCTGATTTTGCAGCTTTGCATTCACACCAAGGTTTTTCTGCCACATTGAACTGGCGGCAATCGCGATCCGCTGATGTGTTTCCATCGTGTTATACAGAAGACTGAAACTCAATGGGTGTTCATCATTGAAACCTGCTTCATTAAGGAGTTTTTTCGCTTCGGCGAGTCGTTTTTCCCGCGGCCATGACGCGTAATCTGGTGAGGCAATTTTCACACCGCCAATTTCTGGCTGGCTGACTACCCATGCAGGACGCTGCCCCTGCGCCATCACTTTATCGGCGATGACATCTTTATCCAGCGCCATATTGAGTGCGCGGCGTACCCGAGGATCGTTAAATGGCGGCTTAGTGGTATTAAACTCGTAGTAATACGTCGCCAGTTGTGGAGCGACATGCACCTGATCGCCTAACGTTTTCTTTAACTGTGCAAACTGGTTCACTGGAATGGTGTAGGTAATATCAATCTCGCCAGCTTTATAACGGTTAACGTCCGCAGTTTCTGCATTGATAGGAAGATAGGTGACTTTATTAATTACCGTCGCTTTATTGTCCCAATAGCGGGTATTACGTTGGGCAACAATGCGTTCATTAACGACCCAATCGGTGATCTTATAGGCACCGCTCGTCACGATATGTTCCGGCTTTGTCCATTTATCACCAAAACGATTGATCAACACGCTGTCTACCGGAACCAAAGATGGATGCGCCAGCATCGGCAGGAAGGATGCAGTAGGTTGCGTCAAAGTGACTTCCAGCGTTGAATCATCCAGCGCCTTCACCCCAAGCGTATCAGGCGTTTTTTTACCTTGCGCGATATCTGCGGCATTAACGATATGCATATTTCCAGGGTAGCTGGCATAAGGAGATGCCGTTTTCGGATCGACTAAACGTTGCCAGCTCCAGACCACATCTTTTGCGGTAATCGCCGTACCATCTGACCATGTGATCCCCGGGCGTAAGTGGAAAATCCAGACAGTGTTATCTTTGTTCTCCCATTTTTCCGCCAGCCGAGGTTCAATGGATCCATCTTTCTTAACTGCGACCAGGCCGTCAAAAATATCGCTAATAATGTTGAACTCGACGTCGCTTTCCACCTTATGTGGATCCAGCGATGCAGGCTCGCTGCCATTGTTACGCACCAACTCCTGTTTTTCCGCAAGCGTTGTTCCTGCGGGTACTGTCGCTGCAAGCGCGCCAGAACATGCGCTCAGAATACCGAGAGTCAATAATGAAAGTGCAATGTGGTTACGTGTTTGTGGTTTCATGTCCTTTCGCCTTAATAATGTACATTGTCACGACGCGATTACACTCTTAGCGCCCCAATAGTTATATAGCAATAGATTTCAGTGACATATAAGACACCAATATGGATCTGTCTCACATTTATCCCTTTATGCTGTGTAGCACTCATTTCCACGCATGAAACACTGTGTCAGCACCGCTGCTTTATGAGTAAAGATGGGTAAAACAACTTTGTCATCAAACGAGACTTTTTTAGACTCTGCAATCAATTACATCTGTCATAAGAGAGTGACTCATGGATCGTATTATTACTTCATCGCGTGACCGTACTTCCCTGCTAGGTACGCACAAAGTCCTGCGTAATACCTATTTCCTTTTAAGCTTGACGCTGGCGTTTTCCGCAATTACGGCGACCGCCAGTACCGTACTAATGTTGCCTTCTCCGGGCCTGATCCTGACGCTGGTTGGGATGTACGGTTTAATGTTTCTGACCTATAAACTGGCGAACAAACCGACCGGTATTCTGGCTGCGTTCGCCTTCACTGGTTTCCTCGGTTATATCCTGGGGCCCATGCTTAACGCCTACCTCTCAGCCGGAATGGGTGATCTGATTGGCCTGGCACTCGGCGGCACCGCATTGGTCTTTTTCTGCTGTTCCGCATACGTATTAACGACACGCAAGGATATGTCTTTCCTCGGCGGCATGCTGATGGCGGGCGTGGTGGTGGTGCTGATCGGGATGGTCGCAAACATTTTCTTGCAGTTGCCAGCGTTGCACCTGGCTATCAGTGCCGTATTCATCCTGATTTCCAGTGGTGCTATCCTGTATGAAACCAGCAACATCATCCACGGCGGTGAAACCAACTACATCCGTGCCACTGTTAGTCTTTATGTGTCGCTGTACAACATCTTTGTCAGCCTGTTGAGTATTCTGGGTTTCGCCAACCGGGATTAAACAAGACTGCTTCCAACTTAGCCCCGCTTATGCGGGGCTTTGTTTTTTGCTACACTCCCGCCGTTGTTGACTAACGCTGCTAAAAATTATGTTGATCTTTGAAGGTAAAGAAATCGAAACCGATAGCGAAGGCTATCTAAAAGACACTACGCTGTGGAGCGAAACCTTAGCGCCTATCATCGCTGAGAAAGAGAACATAACCCTCTCTCCTGAGCACTGGGAAGTGGTGCGCTTTGTGCGTGAATTTTACCTGGAATTCAATACGTCTCCCGCGATTCGCATGCTGGTAAAAGCGATGGCGAATAAATTTGGCGAAGAGAAAGGCAATAGTCGCTATTTGTACCGCCTGTTTCCAAAAGGGCCTGCTAAGCAGGCGACAAAGATCGCTGGTTTGCCAAAACCGGTGAAATGCATCTAATAGCGAATACCAAAGTTTGTCCATTCCCTGCCGGGTTGATGTGGCTCAGTAAGAACTCTGTCAACCCGGGCACTACGCGGTCCCCCCGCTTTTAGCCACGCAATCAGCTGATTCACTGCTTGCTCGTCGCCGCAGGCAACCACTTCAACGCTGCCATCATCAAGGTTACGTGCATACCCCATCAGACCGAGCCGCTGTGCTTCGTGCTGCGTGCTATAACGAAACCCAACGCCCTGCACCATTCCGTGTACCCAGGCGATTGTGCAGACATGTGCCATCTTTTCCCCCCCTTTCAACTCAGGCTCGTTGCATTTGCCCGATGAACCCGTGACAATAGCGCCCATTTTCTTCAGTTTATAGAATAGCCGAATATGAGTGTACGTTTAGTGTTAGCCAAAGGGCGCGAAAAATCCTTGCTGCGTCGTCATCCCTGGATTTTCTCCGGCGCTGTTGCGCGAATGGAAGGCAAAGCCAGCCTCGGTGAAACGGTTGATATTGTCGATCATCAGGGCAAGTGGCTGGCGCGTGGAGCATTATCTCCTGCATCGCAGATTCGTGCTCGTGTCTGGACTTTCGATAAAAATGAAAGCATTGATATCGCGTTCTTCACCCGCCGCCTACAACAGGCGCAGCAGTGGCGAGATTGGCTGGCGCAACGTGATGGGCTCGACAGCTATCGCCTGATTGCTGGTGAATCCGACGGGTTACCAGGCGTAACCATCGATCGGTTTGGTAATTTCATTGTTCTTCAACTACTTAGTGCCGGTGCAGAATACCAGCGCCCAGCCATTATCTCAGCGCTCCACTCTCTCTATCCACAATGTGCAATTTACGATCGCAGCGATGTTGCCGTGCGTAAAAAAGAGGGGCTGGAACTTGCGCAAGGGCTGGTGGTTGGCGATCTGCCACCAGTGTTGTTGCCTATCCAGGAGCATGGCATGAAGTTATTTGTCGATATTCAGGGCGGGCATAAAACCGGTTACTATCTTGATCAGCGCGACAGTCGTCTGGCAACACGTCGCTACGTGGCAGACAAGCGCGTATTAAACTGCTTTTCCTACACCGGCGGCTTTGCCGTTTCCGCGCTGATGGGAGGATGCCGCCAGGTCGTTAGTGTCGATACCTCGCAGGAAGCGCTGGATGTAGCAAAGCAGAACATTACTCTGAACGAGCTGGATTTAAGCAAAGCAGAATTTATTCGCGACGACGTATTCAAACTGCTGCGCAAATATCGCGATCAGGGCGAAACTTTCGATGTCATCGTGATGGACCCACCAAAGTTTGTGGAAAACAAAAGCCAGTTGATGGGCGCATGTCGCGGTTATAAGGACATCAACATGCTGGCGATCCAGCTCCTGAATCCCGGCGGTGTGCTCCTCACTTTCTCCTGTTCCGGTTTGATGACCACAGATTTATTTCAGAAAATTATTGCTGACGCCGCAATAGATGCTGGTCGTGATGTACAATTTATAGAACAGTTCCGTCAGGCCGCCGATCATCCTGTGATCGCTACCTACCCGGAAGGGCTGTATCTGAAAGGGTTTGCCTGCCGCGTCATGTAACTTGAAATTTGGAACCTCGCCCGCATATCTGCGGGTATGTAAGGTTCCCGGGAGGTGACAATGATTGCCAGCAAATTCGGTATCGGTCAGCAAGTTCGCCACTCACTGCTGGGGTATCTTGGCGTAGTGGTCGATATCGATCCTGAGTATTCACTGGACGAGCCGTCAGCAGACGAACTGGCAGTGAACGACGAACTCCGCGCGCTGCCCTGGTATCATGTCGTAATGGAAGATGATGATGGCCAGCCAGTGCATACATACCTGGCAGAAGCACAGCTGACAAGTGAAATTACGGATGAACATCCGGAGCAGCCATCCATGGACGAACTGGCGCGCACCATTCGCCGACAGCTTCAGGCTCCGCGCCTGCGTAACTAAAAATACCCCGCAAGTTGCGGGGTATTTTTTTATTTCGCCAGACCGAGCCGCGGGATCTCAATCGCCGGGCAGCGATCCATTACGACACTTAACCCCGCCTCACGCGCCAGCACGGCAGCTTGTTCATTAATCACACCTAACTGCATCCAAAGCGTTTTCGCACCGATGGCAATCGCCTCCTGTGCAACCCCCCATGCCGCTTCCGAATTACGAAAAACATCCACCATGTCGATTTTTTCTGGCACATCGGCAAGCGTTGCATAGCCCTGCTGCCCAAGCAAGGTGGTACCGGCTACTTTCGGCGAAACGGGAATCACATGATAACCCTGGTCCAACAAATACTTCATAACGCGATAGCTTGGTCGATCGGGTTTATCACTCGCACCAACCAGCGCAATAGTTTGGGTCGTCTGTAAAATATCGGCAATATCGGTTTCTTTCATGTTTTCCTCCCGGCGATGTCACCAAAGTGTAAATCAAACAGACCCACTCGACCATTTTCGGATTTTTTTAACCACTTCTCTTGCAGCATCAGACGCTTCCAGTAATCTGTAGCGAAAACTACTGACGGAAGCGGATTATGGAATCAACCACTCGCACCTTACCCGTGCGCAAACATATTGCACTGGTCGCACACGACCACTGCAAGCAATCATTAATGAAATGGGTAGAACGCCATCAGCCTGTACTGGCCAAACATGAGTTATATGCGACGGGGACAACCGGGAATTTGATTCAGCGGGCAACCGGCCTTGAAGTCAATGCCATGCTGAGTGGCCCGATGGGCGGCGATCAGCAAGTCGGGGCGTTGATTTCAGAAGGAAAAATTGACGTACTGATTTTCTTCTGGGACCCGCTCAATGCTGTCCCGCACGATCCTGACGTGAAAGCCCTCTTACGTCTTGCAACGGTGTGGAATATTCCGGTTGCGACCAATTTATCTACCGCTGATTTTATTATCGAATCGCCGCAGTTTAATAACAGCGTCGACATTCTCATTCCGGACTACCAACGTTACCTCGCTGAGCGTCTGAAATAAGTCCTGGCGGCCGTAGCGGCCGCCTTCGTTTCACGGTTTTCGCGCTACTGGCACACCCAGCGATTTTAACGTGTCGACAAAGCGTGACGGTTCATCTTTATCAAACAACAGCCAGACGCGATGGCGCGCGCGCGTCAAGGCGACGTACAACAATCGCCGCTCTTCCGCATCAGGAAACTCTTCCGCCTGCGGCAGTAAGGCTTGCTCCATAATAGATTCCCGCGCCGGAGCAGGAAAACCATCCGCGCCCTCTTTCAACCCCACCACAATAACATAGTCCGCTTGTTGTCCTTTACTGGCGTGGATAGTCGTAAAATCAAGCTGAAGTTTTGGCCAGCGGGTTACGGCTTTCTCCAGAACGGCAGGTTTTCCGTGGTGATAACGAGACAGAACCAGAATCCTGTCTTCCGGCGTTGCATATCCGCTGAGTTTATCTAACAACGCATCCAGTTGATCCTGCGCCATCAGCGTCACTGCGTTTTTATCGCCTGCTTTCAAACTGTTCAACGGCTTTGCAAGCTGCCATGGGTTCTGCTGGATGAAGCGATTTGCTACTTCGCCAATACGGGAATTGAAACGATAAGTGGTATCCAGCGCGCATAAATCACCTTCACCAAAATAGTCATGGAAAGCGGTAGTTAAGGAAAGTTGCGCGCCGCTGAAACGGTAGATAGCCTGCCAATCATCACCAACTGCGAACAGTGTCGTTTGTGAGTTTTGCTTACGCAACGCAGCCAGCAAAGCCGCGCGCTGCGGTGAAATATCCTGAAATTCATCGACCAGAATATGCTTCCATGGGCTGATAAAACGCCCTTTTTCAAGTACATTGATCGCCTGATGAATCAACCCGGAAAAATCGACAGCGTTTTCAGACTTTAGCTCGGCTTTCCACGCTTTTAAGATCGGTGCCATCAATTTAATGCGTTTACTGAACAGGTCACGTACTTCATCTGGTGCGCCGGCGATCATCTCCGCCTGTGCGCCGCCATGCATACGCATCAGACCGATCCAGCGATCGAGACGCGGAGCGATGCGGCGTTGCAATGTTGCATCTTCCCAAAAATTGCCTTCAGGAACTTCCCATGCCATCTCATCCTCAAGCCATTGACGCCACCCTTTCGCTTGAGCTTTCTTTTCGCTGCACTGTTGGCGCCAGGTATCTGTTAGCAAGCTAAGACGCGCGGATGCGTCATTTTCCAGATTGCTTAACGTGGGCACTTTTTTACTTCCCTGGGAGATGATATACAGCGCCAGCGCATGAAAAGTGCGCGCGGTAATCTCCTCGGTATGCAGTCTTTGCTGGATACGCTCATCCATCTCCTGGGCAGCTTTGCGACCAAACGCAAGCAGCAGGATTTGATCTGCGGAGGCTTCGCCACGAGCCAGCAACCAGCCTGCTCTGGCCACCAGCACCGAGGTTTTTCCACTCCCCGCGCCAGCAAGCACTAATAAAGAGTGCTCACCATTGACCACGACCCGCGCCTGCGCCGGATTTAATGGTGATGTTTCAACTTGCTCAAAAAAAGCAGCGTACTGAGTAACCATCGTTTCAGTATAAGTTTGATTGTGCTGTGTCCGGCGCGTCTCTACATCCGCCAGCCACGACTGGCACTCACGCCAGAGCTCACGGCAATTATCAAACGTCGGTAACCGGCTTGTCGGAATCGGCAACGCGGCAAACGCCTGCTGCAATTGCTGCCGTAGTCCCTGAAGCTGCTTTCGGGTAAGCCATTTCGTTGGCTCAATACGTGCAGAAATCAACGCCAGTTGCTCAGATAAAACCCCGGCAGCAACCTCGCTCATTTCCGCACTCCATCGGTTCCAGCGCTCATTTAAAAGGTGGTAAAAGCGCTGTGTTTCGCTCCATTCCGTTCCGTGAAGACGAACCACTTTGTTGTCGGCAAGCTGAAATTCCATCTCTCCCCACACCAGCCCACGCTTACATTCAATCGCCAACAACTGATTGAAAGGAATGAGATACTCGTGTCTGTCACCTGCCACTTTAATGCCGGCGTTCAGCATGACTGCGCGATCATAAGGGTGTTGCGCCAGACGTTTTCCCAGTGAAGTCGCTTTCAGTTCCATGACTTATCGCTCTCAACTTGTGACAATAATTGCCAGTTTACCTGCCAGAGAATTGGCGCTCCAGCCCAAATAATCGTTACAATTAGCGGCATTCACTACCGACCGGTTTGTACTGAGGTTTTATGCGTACTGTTTTGAATATTCTAAATTTTGTGCTTGGTGGTTTCGCCACAACGCTTGGGTGGCTACTCGCGACAATGATCAGCGCTCTGCTCATTATTACTCTGCCGTTGACGCGCTCCTGCTGGGAAATCACAAAGCTCTCACTCATCCCGTGGGGAAATGAAGCCATTCACATCAATGAACTCGAACCACAGAATAAAAACAGCCTGTTAAATGCGGGTGGAACACTATTGAATATTGTCTGGTTTGTTCTGTTTGGCTGGTGGCTATGCATTATGCATATTACCGCCGGTATCGCTCAGTGTCTGACTATCATCGGCATTCCTGTTGGCGTCGCGAACTTTAAAATCGCTGCGATTGCACTGTGGCCAGTTGGCCGTCGGGTGGTATCTGTTGAAACCGCTCGCGCTGCCCGTGAAGCCAATGCGCACCGTCGTTTTCAATAATCGGATCGCTTGTCATTATGTTAAGTCCTCTGCTTCGCCGTTATACATGGAACAGTGCCTGGCTCTATAACGTCAGAATTTTTATTGCGCTTTGCGGGACTGCTTTGCTGCCCTGGCTACTCGGCGAGGTGAAACTGACCATTCCCTTAACGCTTGGCGTTGTTGCCGCCGCACTTGCCGATCTGGATGACCGCCTGACCGGGCGTCTGAAAAACCTGATAATTACGCTGGTGTGCTTTTTTATTGCGTCTGCATCTGTGGAGTTGCTCTTCCCGTGGCCATGGTTATTTGCGCTTGGTCTTGTGACATCCACCATTGGTTTTATCCTGCTTGGCGGGCTCGGACAACGCTACGCCACCATTGCTTTTGGTGCGCTGCTCATTGCGGTCTATACCATGCTGGGAATTTCCCTTTTCGAACAGTGGTATCAGCAACCACTACTGCTGTTGGCCGGTGCCATCTGGTTTAACTTGCTGACGCTGGTTGGACACTTGGTTTTCCCTATTCGAGCCTTACAAGACAACCTGGCACGCTGCTACGAACAGCTGGCGCATTACCTTGAACTGAAATCACGTCTTTTCGACCCGGACATCGAAGATGATAGTCAGGCGCCGCTCTATGATTTAGCACTGGCGAATGGCCAGTTAGTGAACACGCTCAATCAAACCAAAGCCACGTTGCTCACGCGTTTGCGCGGAGATCGTGGGCAGCGCGGCACACGTCAAACATTGCATTACTATTTTGCGGCACAGGATATTCACGAACGAGCCAGTTCGTCGCATATCCAATACCAAACGCTGCGCGAACACTTTCGTTATAGCGACGTGATGTTCCGCTTTCAGCGCCTACTTTCCATGCAATCACATGCATGCGCTCAGTTATCACGCGCCATTTTGCTTCGCACTCCGTATCAACACGATTCTCGCTTTGAACGGGCATTTATCCATCTTGACGCGGCGCTTGATCGCCTTCGTGCTAATGGCATCACGCCTCAGGAGCATATGAAAGCGCTTGGTTTTCTTCTGGATAACCTAAGGGCGATTGACGCTCAGTTAGCAACTATTGAATCAGGGCAACCACAACCCTCATTGTCGAATGACACTGAAAATCAGCTTTCGGATGATAGCCTTAGTGGGTTCAACGATATGCGGCAGCGGTTACGTAATAATTTAACGCCTGAATCCGCACTCTTTCGCCACGCAGTGCGTATGTCGGTGGTGTTATGCCTCGGTTATGCTTTTATCCAAATAACCGGGCTACAGCATGGTTATTGGATCTTACTGACCAGTCTGTTTGTCTGCCAGCCGAACTATAACGCCACTCGCCATCGCCTGACGCTACGCGTTATTGGTACGCTGATTGGGGTTGCGATCGGATTACCGGTACTTTATTTCGTTCCCTCACATGAAGGGCAACTGATACTCATCGTCATCACCGGCGTACTGTTTTTCGCATTTCGAACAGTGCAATACGCGCATGCCACGATGTTTATCACTTTACTGGTGTTGTTGTGCTTTAACTTACTGGGCGAAGGATATGAAGTCGCGCTTCCGCGTATTATCGATACGCTTATAGGTTGTGCTATCGCCTGGGCGGCGGTGAGTTTTATCTGGCCGGACTGGCGTTTTCGACACCTGCCCCGCGTCACTGAGCAAGCCTTTGACGCTAACTGCCGCTACCTTGATGCCATTCTTGAACAGTACCATCAGGGACGCGATAACCGGCTTGCTTACCGCATCGCCAGACGTAATGCTTATAACCGTGACGCTGAACTGGCATCGGTCGTTTCAAATATGTCTTCCGAACCCGGAACCTCACCTGAACTTCGCGATGCCGCGTTCCGTTTATTATGTCTGAATCATACCTTTACCAGTTATATTTCCGCACTTGGCGCACATCGTGAGCAGCTCACCCAGCCGGATATCCTACGTTTGCTTGATGATGCAGTCTGCTATGTTGACGATGCCCTGCATCACCTGCCAGCAGACCAAAAACGTGTTCAGGATACCCTTGCCGATCTATCCCAACGCATTAAACACCTGGAGCCGCGACCGGATAGCAAAGAGCCACTGGTACTGCAACAGATTGGCTTGCTGATCGCTTTATTGCCTGAAGTGTGCCGTCTGAAAAGCCAACTTACTCAGTAAGGACTCGCTCCTTTCTTGATTACACCGTTAAACCACTCCATCAGTTCCCGGCGTCGCGGCGCCGGTAACGCCGCTTCGTGAAGCCCAACAATTGCGCCCTCTAGTGCAAGAAGCACTTTCGCGCTTAGATGCTTGTTTGATTTTCTCAATCTAAGCCAACAAGCTTTTGCTCCGAGCATTCGCAGTGTATGTGCATCCAGTACACCAGCTTCATGGAGTTGAACTTCAAGTTGAAAAGTAAGGTTAGGCAGATCGCGCAACCGTTTTCTGGCACTGCGCCGATCTTTATCACGCCGCGCAGCATCAAGTGAAAGAGCCGAAAGTTGCAGAAGTAACGGACGATCGCGCCACACACTCTCGCTCACGAAGTAGTAATTTAACGAAACCTGACGCCCACGTTTGTTGAATACCAGTAAAGGGGCATCTTGCGTAACCGTATATTGCGCACTCTCGTCGCAAGCACGAAGGTAGAGTTCCCCCTCTGCAACCATTGCGAAAACAGTTTTATCCACTGACAAGCTGTAACCGCCAAAATGAGCGCGGTGACAAATTGTGCCGAGAGGCATGAGGTATTCGCGCGACTGATATATCCGTTGATAAGATAGGTCTTCCATGATTTTTGCCTTATAAATCACATAGTAAAAGCCAGATTTAAATTACTGAAACCACTACGCAGGAACATAGGCAACTGTGAGCAAGACGGCAAGCAAATTTTTCATTACACGGCAGGGACAAAACAAAAATGCGAGATAGTTTCCGAAAATGAGGTTGATCTCTGAGCATGTAAAGGTTACTGTATAAACATACAGTAACCCACAGGGCTGGATTGATTATGTACACTTCAGGCTATGCTAATCGTTCGTCAACACTCGCTTCTACACTCAACAAATTAAACCACGTTGAGCCTTCCAGCATCACTACCGGGCTGATTAGCGAAATGGTCTATCGTGAAGACCAGCCCTGGATGACCCAGCTTCTTTTGCTGCCTTTGCTGCAGCAGCTCGGGCAACAATCCCGTTGGCAACTGTGGTTGACACCTCAACAAAAACTCAGCCGTGAATGGGTACAATCCGCCGGGTTACCCCTCAGCAAGGTGATGCAGGTGAACCAACTCTCTCCAAGCGTAACGTTGGACTCAATGATTCGTGCATTGCGCACCGGTAACTATAGCGTTGTTATTGGCTGGCATTCTGAAGAACTGACGGCTGAGGAACATCGCCAATTAGCTATGGCGGCAGAAGAAGGCAATGCGATAGGCTTCGTTATGCGACCTATACGCCACGATCCTCTGGCTGCGAGACAGCTTTCCGGGATAAAAATTCACTCAAATTTGTATCATTGAGTAAATTTAGGAGTTTTCCTAGGATGTTTTTTGCGTAAGTACAGGTGTTCAAATTTATCGTCAAAATACAGCGCGAAAGCCTGTGTAGCGCGCTTTGTACGGAAATAGCCGTGGCGAAAGATTCATCAGAAGTGTTAAATATTGTGTATACAAAGTCTTTTTTTTCATATGCCTGACGGAGTTCACACTTGTAAGTTTCCAACTACGTTGTAGACTTTACATCGCCAGGGGTGCTCGGCATAAGCCAAAGATATCGGTAAAGATATCTGCAGAGTTGTCAGTGAGCAATGCCCCCGGTGAAGGATTTAACCGTGGCTTCTCTAAAGAGATTCCCATGGCGATTTTTGGATGATAACGAGGCGCAAAAATGAAAAAGACAGCTATCGCGATTGCAGTGGCACTGGCTGGTTTCGCTACCGTAGCGCAGGCCGCTCCGAAAGATAACACCTGGTATACAGGTGGTAAACTGGGTTGGTCCCAGTATCATGACAAAGGTGCGGTATGGCAGAACGATGGCCCGACCCACGAAAGCCAACTGGGTGCTGGTGCGTTCGGTGGCTACCAGGTTAACCCGTACGTAGGTTTCGAACTGGGCTATGACTGGCTGGGTCGTATGCCGTACAAAGGCGACACCGTTAACGGCGCGTTCAAAGCTCAGGGCGTTCAGCTGACTGCTAAACTGGGTTACCCGGTAACTGACGATCTGGACCTGTACACCCGTCTGGGTGGTATGGTTTGGCGTGCAGACGCTCAGAACAACCAGGGCTTCAAAGATCACGATACCGGTGTTTCCCCGGTCTTCGCTGGTGGTGTTGAGTGGGCAGTAACCCGCGACATCGCTACCCGTCTGGAATACCAGTGGGTTAACAACATCGGTGATGCAAGCACCGTTGGTGCTCGTCCGGACAACGGCATGCTGAGCGTAGGTGTTTCCTACCGTTTCGGCCAGCAGGAAGATGCTGCTCCGGTAGTAGCTGCTCCGGCTCCGGCTCCGGCTCCGGAAGTGCAGACCAAACACTTCACTCTGAAGTCTGACGTTCTGTTCAACTTCAACAAAGCGACGCTGAAACCGGAAGGTCAGCAGGCGCTGGATCAGCTGTATGGTCAGCTGAGCAACCTGGATCCGAAAGACGGCTCCGTAGTGGTTCTGGGCTTCACCGACCGTATCGGTTCTGACGCTTACAACCAGGGTCTGTCTGAGAAACGTGCACAGTCCGTAGTTGATTACCTGGTCTCTAAAGGTATCCCGGCTAACAAAATCTCCGCACGTGGCATGGGTAAATCCAACCCGGTTACCGGCAGCACCTGTGACAACGTGAAACCGCGTGCAGCGCTGATCGACTGCCTGGCACCGGATCGTCGTGTAGAGATCGAAGTTAAAGGTAGCAAAGACGTTGTAACTCAGCCGCAGGCTTAAGTTTCCGTCTAAAAAAACCCCGCTTATCAGCGGGGTTTTTTATTGCCTGAAATACAGCAAATATAGGCAAGGGAAATTCACATCTATTCTTTCCCAAGTAATGCCTGCAGGTCATGTTTCAGCGTGGACATCTGAGATGCATACTTCTCCTTGTGTTCAGCATCTTCGATCAGTTGCACAATCGTTTCGGAAAGCGTTTTCCCTCTGCGCTGCGCTAACCCAGCCAGACGCTGCCAGACCACAAATTCCAGGTCGATCGATTTTTTACGCGTATGCTGATGTTCGGCATTGAAATGCCGCTTGCGGCGGGCGCGAATAGTTTGTTTCATCCGGTTAATCAATGACGGATTGATATGCTGTACAATCCAGTCGTTGACCTGTACGGGTTCATTTTCGAGTGTCAACAATAAATCGACCGCATCTTTAGCGGCACTGGCTTCTATATAGCGCGTGATTAATTCCCCTTCACGATGCTTTTTTACCAGATACTTCCATTTCCAGCCGCTTTCGAGATTTTCCAGTTGTTGATATTTCATTGCGCTCTCAACGTGACCGTGTAACTCAGTTCAGAATATCAGTTTTTTCCAACTCTGCTGAAAAGAAATCGCGACCTCGATTAGGTCAATCGCGTTCGTGTCCCGAAAGCGTGTAATCAAAGTGTGCTGTACGAGCGTTTACGGTATAATCGCGCCTTTGACATCAGACTAAAAAAACGACTTTGACCATTACAAAACTTGAATGGAACGACCTGGTTCCTGATACCACCTGCTATCAGGAAGTGTTTGAATCGTCCGAATTAACCCGCGAAACAGACTTCTCCCTGGCCGATACACAACCCCGATTACAGTACGCGCTGGAGCAATTGCTCTATCCGCAGGCGACGTCACGCTTTTTGCTGGCTAAAGCGCCAGAAGAAGCCGAATATCTTGCGCTTATCGCCAGCGCCACAGAGATGCTCATTCCTGAAGCCCGCCCATTTTCTGGCGGCCAATATCATGTCAACGGTTCGGCGATTCGCTTTGAGCCTTCAACTGATGCCCATGCAAATTTTATCGGCAACAAACCTACCGTAATCGCCGACTGGGTAGAGGCAGAACAGCTTTTCGGCTGCCTTCGCCAGTTTAATCAGGAAATCACGCTGCAACCCGGCCTCGTCCATCAGGCAAACGGTGGGGTGTTGATAATTTCCTTGCGAACTTTGCTCGCACAACCGTTGCTGTGGATGCGCCTGAAAACCATGATAACGCAGCGCCGTTTTGATTGGGTTTCCTTTGATGAATCGCGCCCCTTGCCCGTCATTGTGCCCTCCATGCCAATGGATCTTAAAGTGATCCTGGTGGGGGAACGTGAATCACTGGCGGATTTCCAGGAAATGGAGCCGGAACTCGCGTCGCAGGCTATTTACAGCGAATATGAAGAAACGCTGCAAATTGCCGATGCCGAAACAATGTCCATATGGCGTCAATGGGTCGAGCAAACCGCACGCGATGCGCACTTACCTGCCCCTGCAGCCGATGCATGGCCAAAGCTCATTCGCGAAGCTGTACGCTATACAGGCGATCAGGAAACATTACCGCTTTGCCCCATGTGGTTGTCACGACAACTGCGAGAAGTAGCGGCGATGTCCGCCGATGAAACCTTTAGTGGGGAAGAGTTCCAGACAATGCTTGCTCAGCGAGAGTGGCGAGAAGGTTTCCTCGCGGAACGCATGCAGGATGAGATCTTGCTTGAACAAATCCTGATCGAAACCGAAGGAGAACGCATCGGTCAGATCAATGCGCTGTCCGTTATTGAGTTTCCAGGACATCCACGTGCCTTTGGCGAACCCTCGCGAATCAGTTGTGTGGTACATGTTGGCGATGGCGAGTTTAACGATATTGAACGCAAAGCTGAGCTGGGCGGTAATATCCATGCCAAAGGCATGATGATCATGCAAGCGTTTCTGATGGCGGAACTGGAACTGGAACAACAGATCCCCTTCTCCGCCTCACTGACTTTTGAACAATCGTACAGCGAAGTCGACGGTGACAGCGCATCAATGGCTGAACTGTGTGCATTAATCAGCGCGCTGTCTGAAGTTCCGCTTAACCAGAGCATCGCTATCACCGGTTCGGTGGATCAATTTGGTCGCTCCCAACCGGTCGGCGGGCTGAATGAAAAAATCGAAGGCTTCTTCGCTATTTGCCAGCAGCGACAGCTCACTGGCAAACAAGGAGTGATTATCCCCTCGGCAAATGTGCGCCATCTCTGTCTGCATCAGGAACTTCTGGATGCTATCCAGGCGCAGCAATTTTTCATCTGGGCAGTAGATGACATGATGGATGCGCTACCCTTATTAACGGGCTTGCCGTGGGATGCCGAAGGGCAAAACACCCTTAAGCAACTCATCCTGGAACGTATCGCGCAGGCAACACAACAGGATGCGCGCCATCGCTTCCCGTGGCCGCTTCGCTGGTTGAACTGGTTTATCCGAAACTGATCGGACTTGTTCAGCGTACACGTGTTAGCTATCCTGCGTCCGAAACTATAAATAAGGCTTACTGAGAACATGGTAGATAAACGCGAATCCTATACAAAAGAAGATCTTCTTGCCTCTGCTCGTGGCGAATTGTTTGGTGCAAAAGGCCCGCAATTGCCGGCACCGAATATGCTCATGATGGACCGTGTGGTCAAAATGACTGAAACCGGCGGTAACTTCGATAAAGGCTATGTTGAAGCTGAGCTGGATATCAACCCGGATCTGTGGTTCTTTGGCTGCCATTTCATTGGCGACCCGGTGATGCCAGGCTGCCTCGGCCTCGATGCAATGTGGCAACTGGTTGGTTTCTACCTGGGCTGGCTCGGCGGCGAAGGCAAAGGCCGCGCGCTGGGCGTAGGCGAAGTGAAATTCACCGGCCAGGTGCTGCCAACGGCGAAAACCGTGACTTACCGTATTCACTTTAAACGCGTTGTAAACCGTCGTTTGATTATGGGCCTGGCGGATGGTGAAGTGCTGGTTGATGGCCGCGTTATCTATACCGCTGCCGACCTGAAAGTAGGTCTGTTCCAGGATACGTCTAATTTCTGATACCGGGTTACTTACCCCAGTAAAGGCGAAACCTCCGCAATGCGGAGGTTTCTTTTTTAAAGAGACAGAATCAGGCAATGACTGCCCTGTCTTCCATGGCCTCCCGCCAGCCTCCCAGCCACTCGGACCTTTGATTCAGGGTTTGGTAGGGACACATTTCCTTCGGGCGCCCGGTAATACCAGCCTGATAACCACGTTGATGTGCCCGTTCCAGGCGATCGCGTTTTTGTCTCTTCATGCCTCGTTTCCCTCATTATTTGATCTGGTGGAAAAGAAAACAGTGGTCACTTAATGTGCAACCACAGGTCACAAATACCTTGAATAGACTTTGTCGTCAATGCGCAAAATTCACGCCAGTGTCATAAATGTGAGCTACACAAAAGTTCATTTGTACAAAAAATGTGAGCCAGCACAACTAATGGTTTGTACCCAAACATAAAAAAACCGCCATAAATTTTGTCTATGGCGGTTTTTTTAGACTTTCGATTTACTTATGGCAGGCGATTTAACGCATTTGCAATACTGACAGCCTCTTGCTGCCAGCCCAGTGCCAGCATTTTCACCATATCATCATAGCCATCCTGCTGCTGTTTGAGCTCGATATGGAAAGGGCGCTTGATCAGTTGCCCCTGATGCTTGAGCAACCATTCACCGCTTACAATCACGCGCCCATCATAGCGGCCATGAAAACCGGTTACGGTTACGTTTAGCGTATCTTGTTCGCTTCCTAACGGCTGCGAGGCAACCACCCAGCCCGGCAGCTGATTGCTCAGATTGGACACCAGCGTGTTACGCAGTTGCTGATCGAGCGGGCTGGCCCACAAATTGTTCGTTGCAATGACGTACTGCACATCGCTGGTTTGGTACACCACGCCATTTCCTGCGAGAAAATCAGGGACCGAAACCTGCTCAACCCATAACTGACGATTCCCCTGGTTTTGCCCGGCCATCGCCTGCGCCTTCACCTGAGCCGGCGAAGGCAGCTGATAGTAGCTTTTGTTATCACCGCCACTACTGCAGGCTGTCAGCAACAGCGCCAGTATTGCTAATGCGCTCTTTTTCATTCTTTTGCCCTCTTCGGCTGCGGATCGGGTTTCCCTTTCGCTTCAAATACCAGCGCGTTGCTCTTATCGTTGAGCGTTTTCAGCACTGGTTGCAGTTCACGCAATACCTGATCGAGGCGCTGCATATCCGCCACCATTTTGTTATAAGCGGCGGAACCCGGCTGGAAGCCCTGCATACTACGGTTGAGCTCGCGTAGCGTGCTTTGCATATCTGCGGGCAGTTGCTGCATCGACTGGCTGGCAGTCAGTTTGTTGAGGTTATCCAGCGTCGTTTGCAGACGTTTGAGCGTTTGCTGGCTTTCAGATAGCGTGCTCGTCGCCTGCTGGATCATCGGGTTCAACGGTAAGTTGTTGATTTTGTCCAGCGTGTCCATTAACCGTTGCTGGATCTGCGCCAGTCCGCCACTCACTGTCGGGATGATTGGATAGCCAGCGAACTCATGCATGCCGCTGATCGCTGGCGCATTATTGTAAAAGTCGAGATCGACATACAGCGCGCCGGTAACGATATTGCCGGTTTTCAACGAACCACGCAGACCACGCTTCAGTAGCTCATTGAGATGCGCGCTCATATCCGGATCTTCACCCAGTTGATTCGCCAGACGTTCCGGCTCAATACGGATCAGAACCGGAATACGATAATCATCATTCAGCGCCTGACGCATACCTTCCGTAAAGAACGGTACCTTGCTCACGGTACCAAGGCGGATGCCGCGGAATTCAACCGGCGCGCCGGGTTGCAAGCCCCGGATCGAATCTTTAAAGAACATCAGATAATCGACGTGTTCGGTGTATAGCGAGTCCTGAATGCTGCGCTGATCGTCATACAACTTAAAGGCGCTATTTTCCGCCACCGGCTGCCCCAAATCCAGGCCTTCCGGCACATCGAAGCTGACACCGCCGCCGAACAGCGTCGTCAGCGACCCCATCTCGACGCGCATCCCGGCAGAGGTGAGATCGACGGCAATGCCGCTGTCTTTCCAGAAGCGCACATTGCTGGTCACCAGCCGATCGTTCGGCGCATTAATAAATAGCTGATAGCTCATGGTCCGTTTTTGCGTATCAAAGGTGCTGGTTTCCACCGAACCCACGCGATAGCCACGGAACAACACCGGATCGCCTGGCGTTAATTGCCCCGCTTTATTACTGTCAAGGATCACGCGGATGCCCTTCGCATCCGGCGGTGCCAGCGGTGGCGAATCGAGTAAGCTATAGCGCTCCGGCGCATTGCCTTTCATACCGGGCTGAAGCTCGATATAGGCACCAGAAAGTAACGTGCCAAGCCCGCTAATACCTTCGCGGCCCACTTGCGGTTTCACCACCCAGAACACCGAGTCGTTATGCAGCAGCTTTTCCATGCCGGAATTCAGCCGCGCTTTGATCTCCACATGCGTAAGGTCATCGGTCAGCGTCGTGCTCTCCACCACGCCGACATCCACACTGCGACTTTTAATCGTCGTTTTGCCGCCGACAATCCCTTCGGCGTTATTGGTGATTAGGGTGACTTCCGGACCTTGATGGCTGTAATGATAAAAAAGGATCCAGGCACCAATCAGCGCCGTCACAATCGGGAAAATCCACACCGGTGACCAGTTTCTTACCTTTTGCACCCTGGCTTCCCCACTCTTATTCTCCATGCTTTAACGACTCCTCATGGTGCGTTTGTGGCTCGCGATCCCAGCTCAGACGCGGATCGAAAGTCATTGCCGCAAACATCGTGATAATAACGACCAGCGCAAACATCAGCGCACCCATCGCAGGATAAATATTCATCAGCCCCCCCATCCGCACCAGCGCAGACAGTACGGCAATAACAAACACGTCGATCATTGACCAGCGCCCAACGAATTCCACTATTTCATAAATAAAATGCATGCGTTCGCAATCGCGCTTTCCGTGCCCTTTTGCATCAATACACAGCCAGGCGATACCAATCATTTTCAGCGTCGGCACCATAATACTGGCGATAAAAATCACTAACGCGACCGGATACGACCCCTCGCTCCACAGTAAAATCACCCCGGCCAGAATAGTCGACGGCATACGGTCGCCCAACAGATCGGTCACCATGATGGGCAGAATATTGGCGGGTAGATAGAGCATGATGGCGGTCATCAGCAGCGCCAGCGTCCACTGAATACTGTTGCGCCGACGCACATGGCCGTGCGTATGGCAGCGTGGGCAAACCGGCTGGTCAATCGCGACTATCGCCGTACAGCAAGGGCAGGATCGCAGCCCCTGCCGTATACCCGGAACACCGACATGTAGCGGCTGCGCAACAGCCGGCGCTGGCGCAATGTCGTCCCACAGCCAGTGGCGATCTACACACTGAAACGCCCGCAGTTGCAACAGACAGAACAGACACCAGGGAATGAAACTGCTGCCAATGCCAATATCGCCATAGGCCATCAGTTTGACAAAACTCACCAATACTCCGGCGAGAAAAATTTCTGCCATTCCCCAGCTTTTAAGCTGGAATAACACACGGGCCAGACCAATTTTCAGGCGAAAATCCATCGGCACGCGGTTAACCAACAGCAGGATCGTCACCAGGCAAAACGCCGGCACAAACTGCACGAACAACAGAAAGAAAGTGCCGAGGCTGGCATAATCTTCCGAGAACATGACGCCAGGAATTTCCAGCAGCGTCACCTCACTGGCAACGCCCGCCACTTTCATATTTACGAAGGGAAAAAGGTTGGAGAGCAATAACATAAACAGCGCGACGATAGCATAAGCAGTGGGACGCTGCCGCGGCGCGTCCCACTCGGTCGTAAGCGTTGTCCCACAACGCGGGCAAGCCGCTTTATGTCCATGTTGCAGCGGCGGTAACGCCACCAGCATGTCACATTGCGAACAGAGAATGTGGCGAGTGGCGTGGTGGTGTTCACACATACAGGCTCCCTTTATGCGCCGTTTTTCAGAGCCTCCAGATACTCCCAGCGTTCAAACGCTTCCTCAAGCGCTTGCTCCGCCGAAGCCATATCGGCTAAGACTTTCTGCGTATGGTCGTGCGGCTGACTAAAGAAACTGGCATCGGCGACCTGCGCTTGCAAATCTCCAAGTTGTGCTTCCAGTTGTTCCAGCTTTTGCGGTAATTGTTCCAGTTCACGCTGCAGGTTATAGCTTAGTTTGTTACTGTTGCGTTTGACAGTTTCTGCTTTGGCGACCGGCGCTTCCAGACTTTTTTTCACGGCGTCCTGCTTTTGCATCTGCGAAGCAGCCTGTTGACCACGGGCATCGTGATAGCCGCCAACATACTGACCAATCTGGCCGTCACCTTCGAAGATCCAGCATTCGGTCACGGTATTATCAACGAACTGACGATCGTGGCTCACCAGCAGAACCGTACCCTGATAGGCGTCGATAAGCTCTTCCAGCAGCTCCAGCGTTTCAACATCCAGGTCGTTGGTCGGTTCATCGAGAATTAACAGGTTGCTGGGTTTCAGGAACAAACGCGCCAGCAACAGTCGGTTGCGTTCCCCGCCAGAAAGCGCACGTACCGGCGTCATCGCCCGTTTCGGATGGAACAGAAAGTCCTGCAGGTAACCCAGAATGTGGCGCGGCTTGCCGTTCACCATCACCTCTTGTTTACCCTCAGCAAGGTTATCCATCACCGTTTTATCCGGATCCAGTTCGGCGCGGTGCTGATCGAAATAGGCCACTTCCAGCTTAGTCCCCACATGGACGCGTCCACTGTCGGCTTTCAGCTGATCAAGCATCAGCTTCAGCAAAGTGGTTTTACCGCACCCGTTCGGACCAATCAGCGCAATTTTGTCGCCGCGCTGCACTTGCGAGGAGAAGTCGCGCACCAGCACTTTGCCGTCGATGCCATAGTTAACGTTTTCCATCTCGAAAACAATCTTGCCCGAGCGGGAGGCTTCTTCCACCTGCATCTTCGCGCTGCCCATCACTTCACGGCGTTCACTGCGCTCGCGGCGCATTGCTTTTAACGCGCGCACGCGTCCTTCGTTACGCGTACGACGCGCCTTGATACCCTGGCGGATCCACACCTCTTCCTGCGCCAGCTTGCGATCGAATTCCGCGTTTTGCAGCTCTTCCACACGCAGGGCTTCTTCTTTCTCCAGCAGATACTGATCGTAATTGCCCGGATAGGAAACCAGCTTGCCGCGATCGAGGTCGACGATACGTGTCGCCATATTGCGAATAAACGAGCGATCGTGGGAGATAAAGATAATGGTGCCGCCGAAAGATTTCAGGAACCCTTCCAGCCAGTCGATAGTTTCAATATCGAGGTGGTTGGTCGGTTCGTCGAGCAGCAGTACGCGCGGGCCGCTCACCAGCGCGCGCGCCAGCGCGGCCTTACGCAACCAGCCGCCGGAAAGGGCAGAAAGCGACATATCAGCCGTCAGCCCAAGCTGCGCCAGCACTTCGTTGATACGATTTTCCAGTTGCCACAAACCGTGGTGATCCAGCATCTCCTGCACGCGCGCTAACTCGGCGAGATTTTTATCGCTCGGATCGCTCATCACCAGATGAGAAACCTCATGGTAGCGCTTGAGATACTCGGCCTGCTCTTCAATCCCTTCAGCGACAAAATCGTAGACGCTGCCGGTAACGTTACGCGGCGGATCCTGCTGCAGGCGCGCGACCACCAAATCTTGTTCATACACAATGCGACCATCGTCCAGGTTAACTTCCCGGTTGAGGATCTTCATCAGCGTCGATTTTCCCGCGCCGTTACGCCCAACAAGGCACACGCGTTCGTTTTCTTCGATATGCAGTTCAGCATTATCGAGAAGCGGCGCGTCGCTGAATGACAGCCACGCGCCATGCATACTGATTAATGACATTTATTTATCCTTTCAGGCTGCGGTAATCAGCCAGCAGTTGTGGATCTGACGGTTGCGGGCAAAATCCTGCGACAGCGTTTTTTGGGTGATTTCTTGTGCTTTAAGACCCAGTTTCGCCAGCCCGTCGAGATCCATACGGAAACCGCGTTTGTTATTGGAAAACATAATCGTGCCGCCCTTACGTAACAGACGCTTCAGATCTTCCATCAGGCGCATGTGATCGCGCTGGACATCAAAAGAGTCCTCCATACGCTTGGAGTTAGAGAAGGTCGGCGGATCGATAAAGATCAGGTCGAACTGCTCATCAGTATCGCGCAGCCACGCCAGGCAGTCGGCCTGAATCAGGCGATGTGCACGACCGCTCAGGCCATTAAGACGCAGGTTGCGCTCGGCCCACTCCAGATAGGTACGTGACATATCAACTGTTGTCGTCGAGCGCGCACCGCCCAGACCGGCATGCACACTGGCGCTGCCGGTATAAGAGAAAAGATTCAGGAAATCTTTGCCTTTACTCATTTGGCCGAGCATACGGCGCGCGATACGGTGATCGAGGAACAGACCGGTATCCAGATAATCGGTCAGGTTGACCCACAGGCGAGCGTTATATTCGCTCACTTCCATGAAATCACCCTTTTCATTCATCTTCTGATACTGGTTGTTGCCCTTCTGCCGTTCACGGGTTTTTAGCACCAGTTTGTTTGGCGCAATTCCCAGCACCTGAATGGTGGCGGCGATGATGTCAAACAGGCGCTGACGTGCTTTTTGCGCATCAATCGTTTTCGGCGCGGCATACTCCTGCACCACCACCCAGTCGGCATAGCGATCGACCGCGACGTTGTAGTCCGGCAGATCGGCATCGTACAGGCGATAGCATTCGATACCTTCCTGACGCGCCCATTTCTCCAGCTTTTTCACGTTCTTGCGCAGGCGATTCGCGTAATCTTCCGCCATTGCCGGCGCTTTCGCTTCGCCGGTATTTTCCGCCAGATGGTAATTTTTCTGCACGCAGTCCAGCGGACCGTTTTTCGCTTTGAACTGGCGCTCAGCGCGCAATTGCAGGCAGTTCAGCAGATCAACGGAGGCGCTAAACAATGACAGATTCCAGCCGCCAAATTGTGCTTTCAGCAGACGCCCCAACAGGCTGTGCAGCGCGATTAGCGCCGGTTCACTTTCCAGACGCTCACCATACGGCGGGTTACTGATCACCGTACCATACGGGCCTTTTGGCAGCGGGTTGCTCAGCTCAGCAACGTCTTTCACCTCAAACGTTACCAACTCGCTAATCCCGGCACGGCGGGCGTTTTTACGGGCGATATCGATAACGCGCGCGTCGCTGTCTGAACCATAAAAATGGGATGCGTAATTTGCCAGCCCCGCACGCGCACGCGTTTGCGCTTCGGCTTTCACCTCTTGCCACAACGCGTCATCGTGCTGCGCCCAGCCACCAAAACCCCAGTGGCCGCGGTGCAGACCCGGCGCGCGATCGGTCGCCGCCATCGCAGCTTCAATCAACAGTGTCCCGGAACCACACATCGGATCGAGTAGTGGGGTGCCTGGCTCCCAGCCAGAACGCATCACGATCGCGGCGGCCAGGTTTTCTTTGATCGGCGCCATCCCGGTGCGATCGCGGTAACCGCGCAGGTGCAAACCTTCACCACTCAGATCAAGGGAGATATTCGCTGTATCCTGGTTCAGCCAGACGTTAATACGCAGGTCTGGCATCTCACGTTCCACATTCGGACGCGGCAGGTTTTTGCGGGTAAAGCTGTCGACGATCGCATCTTTAACTTTCAGCGCGCCGTACTGGCTGTTGCGGATTTCATCGTTCAGGCCGCTAAAATGGACGGCAAAGGTGGCGCCCGGATTAAATATCTCTGTCCAGTTGATCGCCTGCACGCCGAGGTAGAGATCAAGATCGCTGTAAACCTTGCACTCCCCGAGCGGCAGCATAATGCGCGAAGCCAGACGACTCCACATCAGGCTCTGGTACAGGAGCCGCGTGTCCCCTTCAAAATGGACACCACCCTGAACAACGCGGCACTCCACAGCGCCGAGTTTTTCCAGTTCAGTTTTTAACAGCTCTTCCAGCCCGCGGGCCGTACTGGCAAACAGAGAAATCATAATGTCACTTACATTCAACGAAAATTGTTGCGCATTATAGCTAATCTGGCGTTCATGTCATAAAGTTGAGGGCTAATTTTCATCAGACAGGGGGAAGACGTGCCAACGCTTTCACGTCTTTTTATTCATCCGGTAAAATCCATGCGCGGTATCGGCCTGACGCATGCACTTGCCGATATCAGCGGCCTCGCTTTTGACCGTGTTTTTATGGTCACGCAACCCGATGGCACTTTTATTACCGCACGGCAGTATCCGCAGATGGTGCGCTTTACGCCTTCACCGTTAACCGATGGTTTGCACTTGACCGCACCGGATGGCAGCAGCGCGGTGATTCGCTTTGCCGATTTTGCGCCCGACGCCGCACCCACAGAAGTGTGGGGCAATCACTTTACTGCACTTATCGCGCCCGAAGAGATTAACCGCTGGATGAGCGGCTTTTTTTCCCGCGAGGTGCAATTGCGCTGGGTTGGGCCTGAATTAACTCGCCGCGTCAAACACCACGAGGATGTGCCGTTATCTTTCGCCGATGGCTTTCCGTATCTGCTGGCGAACGAAGCCTCGCTGCGTGATGTACAAAACCGTTGTCCGGCCAGCGTGAAAATGGAGCAGTTTCGCCCCAACCTGGTGGTAACGGGCGCGCAGCCCTGGGAAGAGGACAGCTGGAAAGTGGTGCGTATCGGCGAGGTGGTTTTTGACGTCGTGAAACCGTGCAGCCGGTGTGTGTTTACCACTGTCAGCCCGGAGCGCGGGCAAAAACACCCTGCCGGTGAACCGCTCGCGACCTTACAGCGTTTTCGCACTGCGCAGGACAATGGCACCGTCGATTTTGGCCAAAACCTGATTGCCCGTAACAGTGGTGTGATTCGCGTCGGCGATGAGGTAGCCGTGCTGGCAACAGCGCCCGCGAAAACATACGGCGCAGGCGCAGTCGAAGAGTCTGTAGAACAGGATGCGCAACCCGCAGGCACAGTGGAAATTAACTGGCAAGGCCAAACATTTCGCGGGAATAACCAACAAGTGTTGCTGGAACAGCTGGAGAACCAGGGGATTCGCGTGCCCTACTCTTGTCGCGCGGGGATTTGCGGCTGCTGCCGGATCCGCGTAATGGAAGGTGAAGTTAGTGCGCTGAAGAAATCAGCGGTTGCGCCGGATGGTTCAATTCTCTGCTGTAGCTGTGTGCCGAAAACATCGCTGCGACTGGAGGCTTAAACCGCCTGTTCGAGCTGGATGGCGTTGGTATGCAACTGTGGTTTGAGGCGATCGTTCATAATTTTAATCGCGTCGCCCAGTTGCATGGTGCGCCCGGCAATCACCACTCCGGGTTGCGCCAGCAGACACAGCGCGGCATTTTCACCCGGTTCGACCACCAGCAGATTCACACACTCCTGCGTATCGCTCAGCCAGACACAAGCGCCTTCGCCCGTAACTGGCGTCCACTGGGAATCATGCGTCATAAAGTGCCAGCTTTTCGGCATTTGCGGCTTGAGGAAGCGAATCGCTACCAGCGCATTAAGCACCAGTTCAGCGCGTTGCTCATTGGATAACGGCAAATCGCGACATTTTTCATCAAAGGAGAAATAAAGCGCAGCATCATCAACGCAAAAACCAGACGGCGAGAAAGCGTCTGGTGTCAGCATCTTACGGGCAAAACGAGAGCGAAATAACATGCCATTGGCTAAATCGAGCATCATGCGATCATGCTCATCATCAAAATACCAGCGCCAATTATCGTCAGGTTTAATTCGCATTTTCCTCTCCCCTTCCCCTAAACATCCTGTCGTTTTTTCATCCTGTTTGCCGCCTCGTTTATTACCTAAATAATAAAAGACTAAAATGTTTAAATTAGCAACAGTGGTGGAATATAAAACAACCAGGGCGGGAAATAAAGCCCTGGTTACACAGGAAGGGATAAAAGATTAGATATGGGTAACGATTTCTTTAATCAGCGGTGGGCCTTTAAAAATAAAGCCCGAATAAATTTGCACCAGTGACGCACCGGCGGCAATTTTCTCGCGAGTCGCTATCACCGAGTCGATGCCGCCTACGCCAATAATCGGCAAGCGTCCGTTTAATTCTTGCGACAACCGCCGAATAATTTCCGTGCTTTTTAATTGCAACGGACGGCCACTTAAACCACCCGTTTCGTCACAATGTTTCATTCCCTGCACCAGCGATCTTTCCAGCGTGGTATTAGTGGCAATAACGCCATCGATATTGTGGCGAACTAAACTATCGGCTACCTGGATCAATTCCTCTTCAGAAAGATCTGGTGCGATCTTTACGGCTACCGGAACATATTTATGATGCACATTTTGCAGATCGTTTTGCTTATTCTTAATTGCCGTAAGCAGATCGTCCAGCGCTTCGCCATATTGTAATGTACGTAAACCGGGCGTATTTGGTGAGGAAATATTGATGGCGATATAACCGGCATAGGCATAGATTTTTTCCATACAAATCAGGTAGTCATCTTTACCCTGCTCGACAGGCGTGTCTTTATTCTTGCCAATATTAATGCCCAGGACACCGTCGAAGTGCGATTTCTTCACGTTCTCAACCAGATTATCGACGCCAAGATTATTGAAGCCCATGCGGTTGATCAGCCCTTCAGCCTCCACCAGGCGGAAGATCCTCGGCTTGTCATTACCCGGCTGCGGGCGCGGCGTCACGGTACCGATTTCGATGGCGCCAAACCCCATCGCACCCAGCGCATCAATGCACTCACCATTTTTATCCAGCCCGGCCGCTAACCCCAACGGGTTTTTAAAGGTCAGACCCATGCATTTGACCGGTTTCTCCGGTACACGCTGACGCACAAGGGCTTCAAAAGGCGTGCCGGTAATACGGCGCAATTGCTGGAACGTTAATTCATGAGCGCGCTCTGGATCGAGCTGGAAAAGGGCTTTACGAACGAAGGGGTAGTACATGAACTCTCCTGGATTCCCGGTTGCAAACCGGGGGCGTATTATCTGCGATTACCCGGTGAAAGGGAATTGACCTGCGGCAAAAAAAGGCGATTCGACGCAATCGTTTTCTCTCATCACTCTCCTTTATGCAAATTTCAGCATATTTTCATCGAATAAATCATTTAGTGGAATAAATCGACTCTGCCACACTGCCTTAAATTGTTATGAATGTTATCTAAAAGCAAACAATTGGTTATAAGGAGCAATTATGAGAGTTGTCACCCTGGCCGGAAGCCCGCGCTTTCCCTCCCGCTCCAGCGCGTTGCTGGAGTATGCCCGCGAGCGCCTGAATGCGCAGGATATCGAAGTGTGTCACTGGCA
Source organism: Kosakonia pseudosacchari (assembly GCF_015167415.1). Taxonomy (NCBI): domain Bacteria; kingdom Pseudomonadati; phylum Pseudomonadota; class Gammaproteobacteria; order Enterobacterales; family Enterobacteriaceae; genus Kosakonia; species Kosakonia pseudosacchari. Next base: position 1,707,768 of record NZ_CP063425.1, on the reverse strand, counting down.
TTTGCAAAATTTCGCGCCGGAGGATCTCATCTATGCCCGCTTTGATAGCCCCGCGTTGCAAACATTTATAGGGCAACTTAACGAGGCCGATGGCTTAATCGTCGCCACACCGATCTATAAAGCGGCTTACTCCGGCGCCCTGAAAACGCTGCTCGATCTACTGCCCGAGCGGGCACTGGAGGGCAAAGTGGTGTTGCCGCTGGCCACTGGCGGCACCGTGGCGCATATGCTGGCGGTGGATTACGCGCTAAAGCCGGTGCTCAGCGCGCTGAAAGCGCAAGAGATCCTGCATGGCGTCTTCGCCGACGATAGCCAGGTGCTGGATTATCAGCACAAGCCCAGTCTGACGCCCAACCTGCAAACCCGTCTGGATAAAGCGCTGGAAACTTTCTGGCAAGCGCTGCACCGCCGGGATATTCAGGCACCGGATTTCCACCTGCCGCAAGGAGTCGCGCATGTTTAATCTGTTCAAAAACCGCGCGCAATGGTTAGCGTTAAGCGGTTTACTGACGCTTTCCGCCTGGACGCAGGCCGCCGAACCGGCACCGGAAAGTTTGCGTATTGGTTACCAGAAAGGCAGCGTCAGCATGGTGCTGGCAAAAAGCCATGCACTGCTGGAAAAACGCTACCCGAACACCAAAATCACCTGGACGGAATTCCCGGCAGGCCCACAAATGCTGGAAGCGCTGAATATTGGCAGTATTGATCTCGGCAGTACGGGCGATATTCCGCCGATTTTTGCCCAGGCCGCAGGCGCGGATCTTCTGTATGTCGGCGTTGAGCCGCCAAAGCCGAAAGCAGAAGTGATCCTTGTTGCCCAAAATAGCCCGATTAAAACGGTTGCCGATCTGAAAGGACACAAAGTCGCTTTTCAGAAAGGTTCCAGTTCACACAATTTACTGCTGCGTGCTCTGCAACAGGCCGGGCTGAAATTCAGCGATATCCAGCCGGTGTTTTTGACCCCAGCAGATGCACGTGCCGCGTTCCAGCAAGGTAACGTTGATGCGTGGGCCATCTGGGATCCTTACTACTCGGCGGCCCTGCTTCAGGGTGGCGTGCGCGTATTAAAAGACGGCACCACGCTGAAACAGACCGGTTCGTTTTATTTAGCTTCGCGTCCCTATGCGGAAAAAAACGGTGCATTTATTCAGGGCGTTCTGAATACCTTTAGCGAAGCCGACGCGTTAACCCTTAGCCAGCGTGACGAAAGCATCGCGCTGTTTGCCAAAACGTTGGGGTTGCCTCAGCCGGTGATTGCCAGCTATTTCGATCACCGCCCGCCAACCAAAATTTCGCCAGTCGACGACACCACCGCCGCACTGCAACAGCAAACGGCCGATCTCTTTTATGAAAACCGTTTACTACCGAAAAAAGTCGATATTCGCACCCGTATCTGGCAACCGGCCAATCAAGGAGCCAAGTCATGAGCTTAAATCTGTTCTGGTTTTTACCCACCCACGGCGATGGTCACTATTTAGGGACGGACCACGGCTCGCGCCCGGTAGATCATGCTTATTTACAACAAGTCGCGCAGGCAGCGGATCGTTTAGGATTCAGCGGCGTGCTGATCCCCACCGGGCGTTCCTGTGAAGACGCGTGGCTGGTCGCCGCCTCACTTATCCCGGTGACACAGCGGTTAAAGTTTCTTGTCGCCCTGCGCCCCAGCGTCACCTCGCCGACCGTCGCTGCGCGCCAGGCGGCCACGCTGGACAGGCTCTCCAACGGACGGGCGCTGTTTAACCTGGTGACCGGCAGCGATCCGCAGGAACTGGCCGGAGACGGCGTATTTCTCGATCATACGCAGCGTTATGAAGCCTCTGCCGAATTTACTCACGTCTGGCGTCATCTGCTGGAAGGCGACACTGTAGACTTCGAGGGTAAACATATTCATGTGCGTGGCGCGAAACTCTTTTTCCCGCCGGTGCAGCAACCGCGACCGCCGCTCTATTTCGGCGGATCGTCCGATGTGGCACAAGATCTGGCCGCTGAGCAGGTAGACCTCTATCTGACATGGGGCGAGCCGCCAGCGCAGGTAAAAGAAAAAATTGAACAGGTACGCGCCAAAGCCGCCGCCCACGGACGTAAAGTGCGCTTCGGTATTCGTCTGCATGTGATTGTCCGGGAAACGAATGCAGAAGCCTGGCAGGCAGCGAATAACCTGATCGCCCATCTGGATGATGCCACGATTGCTAAAGCGCAGGCCGCCTTCTCTCGCCAGGATTCCGTCGGTCAACAGCGGATGGCGGCGCTTCATGGCGGCAAGCGCGATCAGCTGGAGATCAGCCCCAACCTGTGGGCTGGCGTTGGGCTGGTACGCGGCGGCGCGGGAACCGCGCTGGTGGGCGATGGCCCGACCGTCGCGGCAAGAATCAATGAATACGCTGAGCTTGGTATCGACAGTTTTATTCTTTCCGGTTATCCGCACCTGGAAGAGGCATATCGTGTCGGCGAACTGCTGTTCCCACACCTTGATGTCACGGTGCCGCAAATTCCGCAGCCACAGCCATTGCAACCGCAGGGCGAAACCGTGGCGAACGAGTTTATTCCCCGAAAAGTGGCGCAAAGCTGAGGCAAATTATGGCGGCAGAAAAGAGATGGCTCTTGCGCATTGCCCCCTGGCTGCTGCCGGCGGGGATTGTGGTGGTATGGCAAATCGCCTCCTCCACCGGTTTGCTCTCCACACGCATCCTTCCCTCACCGGAGGGTGTGCTGGAAGCGTTCTGGACATTAAGCGTGAGCGGTGAATTGTGGCAACACCTGGCGATCAGCTCCTGGCGTGCGGTGATTGGTTTTTCGATCGGCGGCAGCATTGGCCTGACGCTCGGGCTGATTAGCGGGTTGTCGCGCTGGGGAGAACGTCTGCTGGATACCTCGATCCAGATGTTGCGCAATGTGCCGCATCTGGCACTGATCCCCCTGGTTATCTTGTGGTTTGGTATCGATGAGAGCGCGAAAATTTTTCTTGTTGCACTTGGCACGTTGTTCCCCATTTACATCAATACCTGGCACGGCATTCGTAATATCGACCGCGGGTTACTGGAGATGGCGCGCAGCTACGGTTTGTCCGGTTTTGCGCTCTTTGCTCATGTGATCCTCCCCGGCGCTCTGCCGTCGATTATGGTCGGGGTACGCTTTGCGCTCGGCCTGATGTGGCTGACGCTGATTGTGGCGGAGACGATTTCCGCTAACGCCGGGATTGGCTACCTGGCGATGAACGCCAGAGAGTTCCTGCAAACGGATGTCGTGGTGGTCGCCATCATCCTCTATGCCCTGCTCGGTAAACTCGCCGATGTCAGTGCGCAATTGCTGGAGCGCCTGTGGCTGCGCTGGCATCCCGCTTATCACGTGAAGGAGGCAACAGCATGAATACTGCGCGACTCACTCAGGGGATCCCGCTGTTATTAAATGGCGTGAGTAAGCATTACGGCAATAACACCGTGCTGAGCGGGCTGGATCTGCATATTGCCGCCGGGCAGTTTGTCGCCGTGGTAGGTCGCAGCGGCGGAGGCAAAAGCACATTGCTGCGCCTGCTGGCCGGGCTGGAAACCGCCAATGCCGGAGAGCTGTTAGCGGGTAGTACACCGCTGGCGAATATTCAAAATGACACGCGAATGATGTTTCAGGATGCCCGGCTCCTGCCATGGAAATCCGTAATAGATAATGTCGGTTTAGGGTTGAAAGGCCGCTGGCGCGAGGCCGCACAGGATGCGTTACGCGCGGTCGGGCTGGAGCAGCGAGCCAGCGAGTGGCCTGCGGCGTTGTCCGGCGGCCAGAAACAGCGGGTCGCGCTGGCGCGGGCGCTGGTACATCAACCGGGGCTGCTGCTGCTCGACGAACCGTTAGGTGCGCTGGATGCATTAACCCGACTGGAGATGCAGGCGCTCATCACACAGTTATGGCAGACACACGGTTTCACAGTGGTGCTGGTGACACATGATGTCAGTGAAGCGGTGGCGATGGCGGATCGCGTACTGTTAATAGAAGAAGGAAAAATCGGGCTGGACTTAGCCATCGATCTGCCGCGTCCACGTCGCCTGGGTTCGGTAAGGCTGGCGGAGCTGGAAGCGGAAGTATTGAACCGGGTGATGAAACGCGGCGAGTCGGAAACCGTTCCGTTACCGCATACTCGCCACGCTTAATGCTCTGTAGTAACCGGCACAGGTCGCGCCCGTTAAGGCTTATTGCTTACTGAAAACCACGCTCTGTCGGCGCGATCATCAACCGGATTGAGTTCTGCCCGGTTGGCTTTGGGATTAAATAACAGACTGGCAGGCGCTGCTTATTACAGTTTCGGCGTGCCCTTTGTGGGGAAAACAGTGCCGCCTTCGGTGAAGGCGGCATTTTCATTACGCCAGCGCTTTGCTGACTTTCTCGTACAGATCGCCGGAAAGGTTCGGCAACGCTTTTAACTGCTCCAGCGCCGCACGCATCATCGCCTGACGTTTAGCGTCATAGCGTTTCAGGCGGATCAGCGGCTCAATCAGACGCGATGCCACTTGCGGGTTACGGCTGTTCAGCTCAGTTAACATCTCGGCCAGGAACTGATAACCGCTGCCATCCAGCGCATGGAACGCCGCCGGGTTGCTGCCGGCGAAAGCGCCAATCAGCGAGCGGATGCGGTTCGGGTTGCTGAGTGAGAACGAGCGATGCTTCAACAGGTTGCGCACCGTTTGCAGCACATCTTCCGCCGGGCTGGTGGCCTGCAGGATAAACCATTTATCCATCACCAGTCCGTCGTGATGCCATTTGTCATCGTACTCTTGCATCAGCGCATCACGGCACGGCAGTTGCGCGGCAACCGCTGCAGAGAGCGCCGCCAGGGCATCCGTCATGTTATCAGCGTCGTGATACTGCTGGCTCACCAGTTTGTCTGCCAGTTGCGCATCGCCAAACGCCAGGTAACGCAAGCACGTGTTGCGTAAAGAACGTTTGCCGATATCCGCATGTTCAACGCGGTAGCTATCAAGTTTGTGTGCGTTGTACACCGCCAGGCACTCATCAGCAAGTTCGGTGGCAAGCGTGCGCGTCAGTGCTTCACGTACTGCGGATATGGCGATCGGATCGATAGTTTCAAACAGCTCGGCGATCTCATTTGCCGACGGCAGCGTCAGGATCTCCGCGGCCAGCGCTGGATCAATCGTTTCGTCCAGCAGGATCGCACGGAAGGCATCCGCGACATGCAGTGGCAGCGACAGCGCCTGGCCCTGTTGGTGGCGCGCAACGTTCAGTTTAATGTGTGTTGCCAGCAGGCTTTGTGCCGCATCCCAGCGAGAGAAATCGTTACTGGCGTGGCGCATCAGGAAAGTCAGTTGCTGATCGCTCCACTTATATTCCAGTTTCACCGGCGCGGAGAATTCACGCAGCAGCGACGGCACCGGCTGGTAATAGACGTTATCAAAGATAAAAGTCTGTTCCGCCTGCGTGACGTTGAGGACGTTATGTACCGGGTGCCCGTCTTTCTGCAGCGGGATCACTTTACCTTCGTTATCGTACAGTTCGATATCGAACGGAATGTGCAGCGGCAGTTTCTCTTGCTGTTCGGCGGTCGGCGGTGTGCGCTGGCTGATGGTCAGCGTGTATTGCTCGGTGTTCGGGTTGTAATCATCATGCACCGTCACCACGGGCGTACCGGCCTGGCTGTACCAGCGGCGGAAATGCGACAGATCGATGTTTGACGCATCCTCCATGGCCTGCACGAAATCGTCGCAGGTCGCCGCACTACCATCATGACGCTCAAAATAGAGCTGCATCCCTTTCTGGAAGTTCTCTTCGCCAAGCAGCGTATGCATCATGCGAATTACTTCCGCGCCTTTTTCATACACCGTCAGGGTGTAGAAATTATTCATTTCAATGACTTTATCCGGGCGGATCGGGTGCGCCATCGGGCTGGCGTCTTCGGCGAACTGCATACCGCGCATGGTGCGCACGTTATTAATGCGGTTTACCGCACGGGAACCCAGATCGGAGCTGAACTCCTGATCGCGGAATACGGTCAGGCCTTCTTTCAGGCTGAGCTGGAACCAGTCGCGGCAGGTTACGCGGTTACCGGTCCAGTTATGGAAGTATTCGTGACCAATGACGCGCTCGATATCAAGGTAGTCTTTATCGGTGGCAGTATCGGTACGGGCAAGCACGTATTTCGAGTTGAAGATGTTCAACCCTTTGTTTTCCATCGCGCCCATATTGAAGAAGTCGACAGCGACAATCATGTAGATGTCGAGATCGTACTCAAGGCCGAAACGCTGCTCGTCCCATTTCATGGAGTTTTTCAGCGAGGTCATCGCCCATGGCGCACGATCAAGGTTGCCGCGATCGACATACAGCTCCAGCGCCACTTCGCGCCCGGAACGGGTAGTGAAGGTGTCGCGCAGGACGTCGAAATCCCCGGCGACCAGCGCAAACAGATAGCAGGGTTTCGGGAACGGATCCTGCCACTGCACCCAGTGACGGCCATTATCCAGCTCGCCCTGATCAACGCGGTTGCCGTTAGAGAGCAAGAACGGATAGCGGGTTTTATCGGCAATCAGCTTGGTGGTAAAGCGCGCCAGCACATCCGGGCGGTCAAGATACCAGGTAATATGGCGGAAGCCTTCCGCTTCGCACTGCGTGCACAGCGCTTCACCGGACTGGTATAGCCCTTCGAGCGCGGTGTTCGCGGCCGGGCTTATCTCATTCACAATGCGCAAGGTAAAACGCTCTGGCAAGCCATCGATCACCAGCTGGGAGCCTTCTTCTTTATAGTTGGTCCAGGGCTCATCATTTACGTGAATGGAAATCAGGGTCAGTTCGCCGCCGTCCAGGCGTAGCGGCGCAGCAGAGGCGCTATGGCGTGACACTTTGCTCAGCGCCGTGACGACGGTTTTGGCGGCGTCAAGGTCAAAGGTCAAGTCAATATCGCTAATCAGGTAGTCCGGCGCACGGTAGTCGTGGCGGTATTTGGCTTGTGGCTGTTGTGTCATAAAAAACCTTTAGCATCTTCTGTTGGTTACGACTCCAGTCTATTCCGGTTGCCGCAAACGCGCCACGCAGAATCTTCATCTTTTCAGAGGGAAAAGCTCTGTCTGCTACATTTTTATAACAGGAGGCACGAAATGCCATCGACCCATCCAGCACGTTATGGTGTGATCAGGGTTCAATAACCTGGTAAACAAGGTATACTCCAGCGACTACCTGCTTTGTTTATTGTACTAAACGCTCCTGTAAGAGGATGCTACTGCGCACCATGACTCAACTCGCTTTCTCTGGTCTGCAAACGCTGCTGGATACCGACGCTTACAAGCTGCATATGCAGCAAGCGGTGTTCCACCACTATTATGACGTGCATGTCACAGCCGAATTCCGCTGTCGCGGTGATGACCTGCTCGGTATTTATGCCGATGCCGTCCGCGAACAGGTCGACGCCATGCAGTCGTTGCGTCTGCAAGATGACGAGTATCTGTGGCTGTCCAGCCTCCCCTTCTTCCAGCCTGACTACCTTAACTGGCTACGTCATTTTCGTTATGACCCGCGCCAGGTCACGATTACCAATGACAACGGCAAACTGCATATCAGCCTTTCCGGCCCATGGCGCGAAGTGATCATGTGGGAAGTGCCGTTGCTGGCAGTGATCAGTGAAGTGGTTCACCGCTGCCGTTCGCCACAGACTGGTGTTCAGCAGGCTCTGCTGCATCTGGAAGAAAAACTGGCGGATTTCGCTACGCGTACCGCGCAAATAGATATGTCCGGTTTCCGTCTGATGGATTTCGGCACGCGGCGTCGTTTCTCCCGCGATGTGCAGCAAGCGATAGTCGAGCGGTTGCAACAAGAACCATGGTTTATCGGCACCAGCAATTATGATCTGGCCCGTCGCCTGTCACTGACGCCCATGGGTACCCAGGCACATGAATGGTTCCAGGCGCACCAACAGATCAGCCCCGATTTGGCCACCAGCCAGCGCGCGGCGCTCGCGGCCTGGCTTGCAGAGTATCCAAACCAACTGGGGATTGCGTTAACAGACTGCATTACGATGGATGCGTTTTTACGTGACTTCGGTCCGGAATTCGCAACCCGCTACCAGGGCCTGCGCCATGATTCTGGCGATCCGGTGGAATGGGGCGAAAAAGCGATTGCTCACTATGAGAAACTCGGCATCGATCCCCTGTCGAAGACGCTGATATTTTCGGATAATCTCGATCTGAATAAAGCGCTGGATCTCTATTGCCACTTTGCCAATCGCGTCAAGCTGGGCTTTGGTATCGGGACACGCCTGACGTGTGATATTCCCGGCGTAAAACCGCTGAATATTGTTATCAAACTCGTTGAGTGCAACGGAAAACCGGTGGCGAAATTATCTGACAGCCCCGGAAAAACCATCTGCCATGACAAGGCGTTTGTCCGCGCCTTACGCGAAGCGTTTGACCTGCCGCAGGTCAAAAAAGCCAGTTAATAGCAGGGAGCCTGGAGGCTCCCTTCTTTTTTGCCAATAATTTATTAATTGTTCCTGCTAATTCTGCTTGTCTGATGGCGTACGCCAGGTAACATAGATATCCCCCCTAATCGGGCGGACAAGTGTTTATTTTTTCCGACTATTAACAGAGAGAATATTATGAGCGTTGTGCCTGTAGCCGACGTATTCCATAGCCGTGTTGCCGTTGACAGTGAAGTCACCGTACGCGGATGGGTACGCACCCGCCGAGATTCTAAAGCTGGTATCTCCTTCCTCGCCGTTTATGACGGCTCCTGCTTTAATCCTGTACAGGCCGTTATTAATAATTCTCTGCCCAATTACAATGATGAAGTGCTGCGTCTGACCACCGGCTGCTCGGTGATTGTGACCGGTAAAGTCGTGGCCTCACCGGGCGAAGGCCAGAGCCTGGAGATTCAGGCGACATCTGTCGAAGTCACCGGCTGGGTTGAAGATCCAGATACCTACCCGATGGCGGCAAAACGCCACAGTATTGAGTATCTGCGCGAAGTGGCTCACCTGCGCCCGCGTACCAACCTGATTGGTGCGGTTGCGCGCGTTCGCCACACGCTGGCGCAGGCGTTACACCGTTTCTTCGACGAACAAGGTTTCTTCTGGGTGTCTGCGCCGCTTATCACCGCGTCGGATACCGAAGGCGCCGGCGAAATGTTCCGCGTCTCCACGCTGGATATGGAAAACCTGCCGCGTACAGCGGAAGGTAAAGTCGATTTTGATAAAGATTTCTTTGGCAAAGAAGCCTTCCTGACCGTTTCCGGCCAGTTGAATGCTGAAACCTATGCCTGCGCCCTGTCCAAGGTTTATACCTTCGGCCCGACTTTCCGCGCGGAGAATTCCAACACCAGCCGCCATCTGGCTGAGTTCTGGATGCTGGAACCGGAAATCGCTTTCGCCGATCTCGACGATAACGCCCGTCTGGCTGAAGCGATGCTGAAATACGCCTTTAAAGCGGTGCTGGAAGAGCGTCTGGATGACCTGAAGTTCTTTGAAGAGCGCGTGGATAAAGACGCGATTGGCCGTCTGGAACGTTTCATCGCGGCAGATTTCGCCCAGGTTGATTACACCGATGCGGTCGCTATTCTCGAAAAATGCGGTGAGAAGTTCGAGAACCCGGTTTACTGGGGCGTAGATCTGGCTTCCGAACATGAACGTTACCTGGCCGAGAAACACTTCAAAGCACCAGTGGTGGTGAAAAACTACCCGAAAGATATTAAGGCGTTCTATATGCGTCTTAACGAAGATGGTAAAACCGTGGCGGCGATGGATGTGCTGGCGCCGGGTATCGGTGAAATCATCGGCGGTTCTCAGCGTGAAGAGCGTCTTGATGTCCTGGATGCCCGCATGGCAGAAATGGGGCTGAATAAAGAAGACTACTGGTGGTATCGCGATCTGCGCCGTTACGGCACTGTACCGCACTCCGGCTTCGGTCTAGGCTTTGAACGCCTGATTGCCTACGTAACCGGCGTACAGAACGTGCGTGATGTGATCCCCTTCCCGCGTACGCCGCGCTCCGCAACATTCTGATGTTCTAAAGGCCAGCGTTATCGCTGGCCTTTTTCATTTATGTGACGCCCGTCAACATTTATTAACAGCCCATCAGTTGAGCCACCGCATTTTTACCCTTCTTTGCACCTTTTTACACCAGAAATACTTCTGTACATAAATCACCCGAACCGTTTATTGCGGAATATGTCAGCCTGTTAATTAGCACTTTTGGTTAAAATACGCACAGCAATCTGGACGGCTAAATGCCGTTATAAGAAAATACACGACACGAGCGTTTAGCGGATAAGAAAAGCCTTTAGCTTAATTAAACATAAGTAATTCATATAAATAGCAATGATATCGCTCATTAAATCAGCACCTGATGCTGAACTTTGAGATGGTTCACAAAGTTCCCGTAAATACACAAAATATTACACAATATTTCTTTTTGTTACTGCTTTAAGACATTTGTAGCACTTTCAGGGTAGCGAAACGTTGTTATGTTTGGAAAGATTCCTTTCAGACACAGAAAGACACCAAACTCTCATCAATAGTTCCGTAAATTTTTATTGACGGAATTTATTGGCGGCAGTGGCAGGTGTTCAAAAAAACCAATGAGGGTAATAAATAATGATGAAGCGCAATATTCTGGCAGTGGTTATCCCTGCTCTGCTGGCAGCCGGTGCAGCTAACGCTGCAGAAATCTACAACAAAGACGGCAACAAAGTAGACCTGTATGGTAAAGCTGTAGGTCTGCACTACTTCTCTAAAGATAACGGTGCCAACAGCTACGGCGGCAACGGCGACCAGACTTATGCACGTCTGGGCTTCAAAGGCGAAACCAAAATCAACGACCAACTGACCGGTTACGGCCAGTGGGAGTACAACTTCCAGGGTAACAACTCTGAAGGTGGTACCGATGCTCAAAGCGGTAACAAAACTCGTCTGGCCTTTGCTGGTCTGAAATTCGGCGATTTCGGTTCTTTCGACTACGGTCGTAACTACGGTCTGGTATATGATGCAATCGGCGTAACCGATATGCTGCCAGAGTTTGGTGGTGATACCGCGAACAGCGATAACTTCTTCTCCAGCCGTAACGGCGGTCTGGCGACTTACCGTAACCACAACTTCTTCGGTCTGGTTGACGGTCTGAACTTCGGCGTTCAGTACCTGGGTAAAAACGAGCGTGCTACATCGCTCACAGATTCTGCAGATGACATTACTCGTTCCAACGGCGATGGCTGGGCGACTTCTGTAAGCTATGACTTTGAAGGTTTTGGTATCGTTGGTGCATACGGCGCAGCGGATCGTACCAATACTCAGCAAGCTCTGACAACTTACGGTACAACAGGCGATAAAGCTGAGCAGTGGGCGACCGGTATCAAATACGATGCTAACAACATTTACCTGGCAGCATTGTACGGCGAAACTCGCAACGCGACCCGTCTGAAAACAACTCTGCCTGGAGACACCGCTAAGTCCAACGGTTACCTGAACAAAACTCAGGACTTCTCCGTAGTAGCCCAGTACCAGTTTGACTTCGGTCTGCGTCCGTCCATCGCTTACTACAAATCTAAAGCGAAAGATGTTGAAGGTATCGGTAGCGAAGATTACATCAACTATGTTGAAGTTGGTGCTACCTACTACTTCAACAAAAATATGTCCACCTATGTTGACTACATCATCAATCAGATTGATAAAGACAACAAACTGGGCGTAGGTTCTGACGACACCGTAGCAGTGGGTATCGTTTACCAGTTCTAATAGTCACCCTCGACTGTTATATGCATATTAAACAGGGCCTTTGGCCCTGTTTTTTTATGCCTGCATTATAAATCACGATGAGTTTTGAAAAGCATCGCGCTTTTTATCGCAAACGGTTGGCAATTCCTGTGTCAGCCGTTAACCTGATAGCGGACCTCCCTTCTGTCATCAAAATGGAACCTCGTCATGTTTGAGAATATAACCGCCGCCCCTGCCGATCCCATTCTGGGTCTGGCCGATCTGTTTCGCGCCGATGAACGCCCCAATAAAATCAACTTAGGCATCGGTGTCTATAAAGACGAAACCGGCAAGACCCCGGTGCTGACCAGCGTTAAAAAAGCCGAGCTTTATCTGCTGGAAAATGAAACCACCAAAAACTACCTCGGTATCGACGGTATTCCTGAGTTTGGCCGTTGCACTCAGGAACTGCTGTTCGGCAAAGGCAGCGCGATTATCAATGACAAACGTGCGCGCACCGCGCAAACGCCTGGCGGTACGGGTGGGCTGCGCGTAGCGGCAGATTTTCTCGCCAAAAACACCACCGCAAAACGTGTCTGGGTGAGCAATCCGAGCTGGCCGAACCACAAAGGCGTGTTTAATTCCGCCGGTCTGGAAGTGTGTGAATACGCTTACTACGACGCGCAGAACCACGCGCTGGACTTCGACGGTATGCTGGCAAACCTGAATAACGCTCAGGCGGGCGACGTGGTGCTGTTCCACGGCTGCTGCCATAACCCGACAGGTATCGATCCAACGCTGGAACAGTGGGAAACGCTGGCGAAATTGTCCGTTGAAAAAGGCTGGCTGCCGCTGTTTGACTTCGCTTATCAGGGCTTTGCTCGCGGTCTCGAAGAAGATGCCGAAGGGCTGCGCGCGTTTGCCGCACTGCACAAAGAGCTGCTGGTCGCCAGTTCGTTCTCGAAAAACTTTGGCCTGTACAATGAGCGCGTCGGTGCCTGTACACTGGTGAGCGCAGACGCGGAAAGCGCCGATCGCGCATTCAGCCAGATGAAAGCCGTTATTCGTGCCAACTACTCAAACCCGCCAGCGCATGGCGCTTCAGTGGTTGCAACCATTCTCAGTAACGAGGCTCTGCGTGCCATTTGGGAGCAAGAGTTAACGGACATGCGCCAGCGCATTCAGCGTATGCGCCTGCTGTTTGTTAATACCTTGCAGGAGAAAGGGGCTAACCGCGATTTCAGCTTTATCACCAAACAGAACGGTATGTTCTCGTTCAGCGGCCTGACCAAAGAACAGGTGCTGCGCTTGCGTGAAGAGTTTGGTATCTATGCGGTTGCTTCTGGGCGCATTAACGTCGCAGGTATGACGCCGGATAATATGTCGCCGCTGTGCGAAGCTATCGTTGCCGTACTGTAAGTTACAGCAGTAACAAAAAGGGTCGCCGAAGCGACCCTTTTTTATTTACCAGACCGGTAATTCATCTTGCAGGAACGGATTATGCAAGCGCTCATATCCCAGCGTAGACATTGGGCCATGTCCGGGAAGGAAAGTAACATCATCGCCTAACGGCAATAATTTGCGCTTGATGGAATCAATCAATTGCCCATGGTTGCCTTTCGGGAAATCACTGCGCCCCACGCCGCCTTTAAAAATCACATCGCCGGAAATCAGCAAACGGGATTGCGCGTCAAAGAACACAATATGCCCCGGCGTATGACCAGGACAGTGCAACACCTGCAGCGCTATTTTACCCACCGTGACGCTGTCGCCTTCATTTAACCAACGATCGGGCGTCAGCGGCTGGCACTCCTCCAGGCCAAACATCCGGCTTTGTGCCGGCAGGCCTTGCAGCCAGAACTCATCTTCTTTTTCCGGGCCAATAATCGGCACACCATAATGCTGCGCCAGTTCGGCTGCCGCGCCAACATGATCAAGGTGACCATGCGTAAGCAGGATTTGCGTGAGTGTCACGCCAGAAGCATCCACTTCCTGAATAATCCGTTCGGCGTCACCACCGGGATCGACCACGGCGGCAAGTTGGGTTTGCTCACACCAGATAAGCGAACAATTCTGGGAGAACGCGGTAACCGGAATAATACGATAGTTCATACTGCTCCTGTAGCTCAGCCTGAGTTTTACCAGTGCCTTACCGGCCCGGTATCAATATGCACAAAGTTGCTGCTGGGGTAGTATCCTACACCACCCGCGCGCAGAGATAACGCAGCTTTGCGAATATTACTCAGCGAAATCCCTTCAATATGGAAATCCATGGCCTGACCTTTGGTGTGATAGCTCTGTTTTGCCACACCGCGGCTGTGCGCGCGTAGTTCATTGTTGGTATCAACAGAACGGTAACCGGAGATCAGCTGCACAGGCTTGCGTGTTCCCAGCAGCCCCTGCAAACGGAAAAGGTGGTCAAACAAGCGAGGGTCGATGGTTTTAATTTTATTCGCGCGGTAATCACGGAAAAAATGATTAAGTTTTGCTAATTCATCCTGAATATAGCCCCTGCCATCGAAGAACTCAGCTTTAATAGATTCACCGGTATTAAGATTATTCAACGTCAAAATACGCGGTCGTGGCGTGGAAAGGGTGGCAAAAGCCGGAGTTGGTAAGATGGCAGCACCGAGTGCAGCCCCACCCAACGCCAGCAATTTGCGGCGATTAGCGTCAAATTTATCCATGATAATAAATTCTACAGATAAGCAATGTTGAACAAAATTTATGCACTCTTATAGCGCACGAGAGGCACCTTACCGGGCTACAAACGCCACGTCAAGGCTGCCTCATCCCAGTAAATACGGGCTCTGTAACCTCCAGAGCCCATTTTCTACCAGTTATTAGGACAACACGCTGACTGAAACTGCTTCATTTATCTGATTAATTGTTCAGCTTTCGATAAGATTTGTGCACCCGATCGCGCCGTCAGATCATAATTGTAAATATCTGTACGATACTGCGTCCGCCCGTCAGCACCAACAAAGGCGGTCAGGTAATAGAGATTGACCGGGATATCATGACGAATATTGACATAACGCGTATCTCCCTGTTTTAGCGCATCGGAAATCCGCGTATCGTTCCATCCCGCATCCTGCAACAGCATATTAGCGAGCTCAGAGGCTTTGTTGACGCGCACGCAGCCCGAGCTTAACGCCCGCGCCTCTTTCTGGAACAGATTATGGTTCGGCGTGTCATGCAGATAGATAGCGTCTGAGCTCGGCATATTGAACTTATAACGTCCCAGCGAATTCTGCGCACCTGGCGCCTGCTGGAAGCGGAACGGCAAGTTCGCAGGCGTTATGGTCGCCCAGTCAACCATGTACGGGTCAATCGCTTCCTTGCTGTTCCATCCCCGCAATACGGTGTAACCGTGGCGTTCAAGGTAAGTCGGATCGTTCCACACCTTCGGTAGAATATCCTTACGCGCCAGGGTTGGCGGCACGTTCCACGGCGGGTTAACCACCACGTTATTCAGCGCGCTGCTCATCATCGGCGTTTTGCGATCCGGGCGGCCCACAATCACCCGTGACGCCAGCACCTGGTTACCGTTGAGGTAATAAACCAGTGAATACTCAGGAATGTTGACCATGATGCCAGTCGAAAGCGTACCCGGCAGCAAACGCAGGCGCTGGATATTTAGTGCCAACAATCCGGCGCGCTGCGACGGACTTACGTTCAGCCAGTCGCGCGTGCCCTGGCCAATCACGCCATCCGCATGCAACCCTTGCCATGACTGGAAACGCTTGACGGCTTCCACCAGTTGGCGGTCATATGCCGCGCGCGTCTGCGGCGCTTTTTTCACGTGCTGAGCTGAGGGGCTGACAGCGACGTTATCACCTGGTAAGGCGATATTGGGTCCGCCATCCAGCATGCCAGTGCGCTGCAGGATCTCACGCAGAGCCGGAATATCATTGCTCCACTGCCCCGGACGCAACGTTACCGTGCTGGTGATTTGCGGCCACGGACGCGAATCCCCCACCAGCGCCAATAGTGACTGGTGCATAGCAGCATATTGCGGATGATGCGGCGCAAGATGATCGATAAAACCAGGCAGAGATCCCTTGTCCAGCGCCAGTTGCCACTGGTTAATGACCGAAATAGCAGGCGTCGCAAGCGCATAAGGTTTGTCGCTATAGAGCCAGCGCTGCCCTTTTGACTGAATACCCGAAACAAAGTGCAAATAGCCGAGCATCGCGTCCGACAGCACGACATCGCGCGCCATGCCAGAAACCGCCGGATCGGTCAGTAATTCAACCCAGGTAGTAAATTGTGGCTGAAACCCTGCAATCGCCACTTCAGCCAGTTGCTGCTGAAACGCCTGTACCGCTTCGCGGTTATCCCACATCGGTTTCTGCCCGCGCGCGGCATACAACGCAGCGAGCTGATCCATGTAGACCGGCGTCCAGCCAGCGGGTAATTGCGACTGAAGTTGTGCGCGCACATCGGCAACGGAAACGCCGGACGGGAAAGATTTAACGCCGATCAACATCGCCGTCGCAGGCGACTGTTCCTGCGGCTGCGGCAGCACAGTTGGCTGCTCACCTGGCGTCGCCGAGCTATCCACCGGCACGATTTCAGGCTCATCGGCCTGCACACTAAACAGTGGAGCGAATGCGAATGCCAGGCATAAACTCAGCGCCGACATTCGACGACCATACGACTTCTTAAGCAACATCCCTTGCCCCCTGTTTCTCTTACATTGCTCGTGACGAATTCGTCACCTTTCTCTCAGTATATAAAGACAAAAAAGCATTTGCCTTACCTAATGTAAAGAAGTTTAAAGATTAAACGCGGGCTGGCAATAGCTTTCCGCAAACAAAAAGGGCGACATTGCTGTCGCCCTTTCGCATGATTCTTTGTTACGACGCATCCGCCGTGCCGGGAAGCGTTTCCGGCAGCTGCGCGGCAAAACCACGCAGACCGACAACATGCACATGCTCATGATTTTGCACGACTTTACGAACCAGCTTGTAGGTGGTGCCTTTTTCCGGGCTGATATTTTCCGGTGCCGCGATAATAAGCTGCATTTCCAGACGTTCGCACAGCTCAAACAGTGTAGCGATAGAGCGGGCGTCCAGACGTGCGGCTTCATCAAGGAACAGCAAGCGGCATGGAGAGATGTCTTTGCCGCGCAGTCGACGCGCTTCATCTTCCCAACTTTGTACCACCATCACCAGAATCGACATCCCGGTACCAATCGCTTCACCGGTCGACAGCGCACCGGATTCCGCGCGCAGCCAGCCATCGGAGCCACGGTTAACTTCCACTTCCATCTCGAGATAGTTACGGTAGTCCAGCAACTCTTCACCGATGGTTTGCGGCGTACGCTGCCCCATATCGATTTGCGGGTTCAGACGCTGATACAGTTTTGCCAGCGCCTCCGAGAAAGTCAGGCGGCTACTGTTAAACAGATCCTGATGCTGCTCGTGCTGTTCAGAAAGCACCGTCAACAATGTGGCATGGGTTTCCCGCACATTCACATTCAGACGCACGCTGTTAACCTGGCCGAAGGAGACACTTTGCAGCCCCTGGTTCAGCATACGGATACGGTTCTGCTCGCGCTGAATGGTTTTGCGAATAATATTCGCCACGCTACGCGAGCTGATCGCCAGCTTCTGTTCACGGGACGTCAACTCTTCCGTCAGGCGGCTAAGCTCGATTTCCATCTGTTCGATGGCTTCAACCGGATCGTCGGTACGAATAATATCCTGACGGATACGCTCACGGAGATGCTGGTATACCGCGACAAAGAACTGGATCTTACGCTCAGGGCGTTTCGGATCTTCGGAAAGACGCAGCACATCGCGCAAATGTTCGTTATCGGCAACCGCCGGACGCAGCGCACCGAGCGCCTTATCCGACATCGAGCGTAATTCATCGGCAGAAAGGTAGGCCAGCTCGCGGCGGTGCAGACGGCGTTCAACACCGCTGTCTTTCACCATGCGCATCACCGCGCACCACCCTGCTTTCGCGGTAACCACCTGTTCACGCATTTCATGGTAGTCACGTTCCAGGCGGCGCAATTTACGCGTCAGGTTATCCATCTCCGCTTCGCAGAAGGTGATGGCTTTTTCCAGCTGGTTACGGCGTGCGCGGTTGCCGGAGAGCTGCGCATGCAGCTCGTCACGACGGATACGCGCCCGTTCTTCTGCGCCGCTGTCAGCGCGAACGCCAATATCCTGCAACTCTTTTTGCAGATCGTTGAGCAACTCTTTTTTGGTATCGAACGAACTCTTCAGTGAAGCCAGTACCTGGTTGTACTGGCTGTATTGCGCGGCATGGCTGCGCATCGCTTCACGCGCTTTGGTGCGTTCCGCTTCTGCCTGTTCCAGGCGCTGGCGCAGTTTTTCGTTGAGATCGTTATTCCCGTTAAACATTTCAGCGGCATCAGAGTAGCTGAAGTGCGCACGGCGCTGTACCACTTCCGCCAGGGCGAAAGCTTGCTGACGGGCATCACGCTGTACCTGCTGCGAGGTAGCGTAATCTGCCTTCAACTGTTCAAACTGCTCCGGATCGCTTTGCAGTACGGAAACAACCGGCTCGAGTTTCGCCAGTTGGTTGCCAAACTGCTGGATAAACCGCGCCGCTTCCTGCGCTTCGTCCAGGCGTTCCTGAATTTCATCCACGCGATCGGCAAGGGTTTCGTCAGCCAGCAGATTAATGCGCGGCAGCAAGCGGTTAAGCTGGGCAACGCCCTCTTTCGCCTGTTCGAACTGCACACGGTTTTGCTGGTTGTCATTTTCATGGTTGCTAATTGCGCGTTCCAGCTCGCCACGACGGCTGCTGAGCGCGCGGATTTCCGCTTCCGGATCATCCTCAAATGCTACCGCCAGATGGCTACCAATAAAGCGGCTGAATGCCTGATGCAGGCGCTGCGTTTTCTGCACATCAAAAGAGAGCGTGGCAAAACGCTCCGCCAGCGCTTCACGCTCGGCATGCAGGCTTTCGATACGGCTTTCGCGCGCCGCGCGGCCAAACAGCGGCAGCGTCGGGAAGCGTGAATAACGCCACTGGCGATCGGCGATTTTCACCACCACCGCTTTTTCCAGCTCATCCACGCTAAACACGCTGTCATCGAAGGATTGCGGGTCCCCTTCGATCAGATAGAGATCTTCCGGGCAATCTTCCAGCCCTTCGAGCATATCGGCGACCAGCGACAGATCCGGCACCACAATCGCATGACGCGAAGGCCCGTATAGCGCGGAATAATACGGCGCATCGTCAATGCTGACATCGTCATAGATTTCCGACAGCAGTACGCCGCCAAAGCGCTCTGCCAGCGCATTGAGACGACCATCTTCGGCGCCGCCCGGCTGGCTTAAACGTTCGATTTCTTCATCGACAGCGCGTTTACGTGCGCCCACTTCATCGCGCTCAACGATGGCTTCACGCTCACGTTCCAGCAATTGCTGCAGATACTCGGTAACCTCCTGCCCGGACTCAAAATGCTCACCGCTTTGCTCACACAGTTGCGTCAGGTTACTTTGCGCCGCCAGCCACACCGGCGCGCGCTTGGTCAGCGACTGAATACGCGATTGTAATTGTTCTAGTTCCTGACGCAGCGCCATGCGCTGCTCACCGGCCGCAGAAACGTTGTCAGAGAGTGCGGCGATTTGCGCTTCCAGTTCCTGATGCAGCGCTTCAAGTTCTTGCGCATCATACTGCTTGCCCTGGCGTTTGCAGAACTCTGCCAGCAAACGCTCGGCATCCTGCTGCTCACGCAGACGCTGTTCCAGCTCATTCAGGCGCATACGCAGCGGCTGCACTTGCTCAGCCAAATGGCGCTGGTTAACGCCATCCCGCAGCAGCTCGCGCGCCACATCCCAGGCTTCGTTACGCGCCAGCGGGCCGTTAATCGCCGCCACCAGCTGGTAAGCCTGCTCGAACTGACTGTGCGCGGTTTGCGCCACACTTAATTTCTGATCCAGCGACAGCAGTTTTTCCGTCGCTTCCTGCTCTTTCGCCTGGAAGGTTTCCAGCCATTCGTCGGCGCTTTCCGGCGTCAAATCTGGCAGGTTGCATAGCTCTCTTGCACGCTGCAGAGCCTGCAACGCCTGGTTGTACTGAATGGCGCGAGTTTGCTGGACATCCAGCGCTTGCTGGTAATCGGCAAGCTGGCTTTTCAGTTCATCAACCTCAAGCTCGGCGGCTTCAGCGCGGGCCTCGTTCTCTTCCTGACGCTCGGCGGCTTCGGCAACAACTTCATGCTGCTCTTCAAGGCGAACTTGCAGTTCGTCAAGATCCGCTTCGTAGCGCTCGATTTTTTCCTGCTGACGCAGCGCGGTTTGCACCAGATTCAGGTGATCGCTGGCGGCCTGATAGTCAGCTTCCAGATCCCCTTCCGCACCGCTATGCTCGGAGAGTTCGCGCGCCATATCGACATGCTTATACTGCTCTGCCGCCAGTTGCTGGCGCGAGGTAAACAGATCGCGACGATATTCAAGCGCTTTGTCCAGATGCACCCGCCGTTCGTTAGCGTGGCGCATATAGTCTGCCGCCACGTAGTTAGTCGCCTCGCTGATCAAATGCTTGAACAGATCACGATCCGACTGAGTCACGCGAATGGCTTCCAGCGTCATGCGGTTTTCACGCAGTGCCGCTTCCATATCCTGGAACGCTTTGCGCACGCCGCTGTTTTCCGGCAGTAAATAATCACGCAGCGAACGCGTAATGGCGCTGGAGATCCCGCCATACAGCGAGGCTTCAATCAGGCGATAGAACTTGCTGCGATCGGAAGCCGAGCGCAAACGACGCGCGACAATACCCAGATCAAACATCAGCGCGTGGTAATCGGTGATGGAGTTGAACTGCTTGAACTGCACCCCTTCCATCGTATCCAGCTTGTCTTTCACTTCCTGCAGAGAAAGCACGCGCGCCTGACGCTCATTCAGCGTTTCCGTCAACAGCTGCGTCGGCAGCATCGAGGTCGGCAAGCCCTGAATAGCAAACGGTTTGATATCCACTTTACGATCGCGACCCGCGACCTGTTGCAAACGCACCCCCACCAGCACGCGCTGATGACGGGAGTTGATCACATCCAGCACTGAGTAACAAACCCCGGCTTTCAGCTTACCGTGCAGGCCTTTATCACGAGAACCTGAGGTCGCGCCCGCTTCGGTGGTGTTACGGAAGTGCAGCAGCGTCAAATCCGGAATCAATGCCGTAACAAAAGCGGCCATCGTGGTCGATTTGCCGGCACCGTTGCCCCCGGAGAGCGTTGTCACCAGTTCATCCAGATCAAACGTACGGGCAAAAAAGCCGTTCCAGTTAATCAGCGTCAGCGAACGAAATTTACCGCGATCAATCATTACTCTTCCTCCGAGCTATCCGGCTGATTATCTTCAGGCTCATCATTGAGTTGCAGATGGTTTTCGACAGGCATCGCTTCACCGTCGCGGATCATGCGCAGTTGCGCTTCACGCGCATCATCGCCCGAGCGCACATCAGCGCCAAAGCGGAACACGGATTCAGTGATACGGAACTTGCTGCTGTCGTTACCCATAAACCAGATCATGCCGAGACGGCGCAGACGGTTCAGCGAAGAACGCACCTTTTCCTGCAGTTTTTGTCGGTCAAGATCGGAACCGGTTGAACGGTTATTTACCAGCTTCAGCAGCTTCGCTTCATCCGCCAGCGATAACAACTCGTCGTACAGCTCTTGTTGGGTGAAGATCCCTTCATTTGCCAGACGTTCCGGGCTGAGGTAGAGATAGCAAAGAATTTTACCTACCATCATATCCAGCTCCGAAAGCACCGAGCGCGGGATAAGCGTGGTGGAGCGCGGGCGCAGATAGAAAAAGCCTTCCGGTGCACGGATAAGCTCAACGTTATAGCGCGCGTAAAACTCTTCCAGATACTCCTGGAAATCCATTAAAAAAGCGTGATTGTCCAGCTCGTCGAGGCCGATATGTCGCCCTGAGCGCAATGCGCTGTCCAGTGCCGGAAACAGAGAGTTAGCCAACGCCTGTGCCAGTTTAACCGGCATCACTTGTTCAATATTTGTCGATGACATGCGCCTGTACCTTGGCTCCGTAATCATTAATCGGCTGCCACTTCGGCGGCAGTCCGGTGAAATCTGCTTGCGCTACGCCAAGACGTACCGCCTGATCAACCACGATGCGCGCGATGTCGAAATGACGAACGCGCGGATATTGCGCCAGATATTCGCGCGCCACCAGGCCGAGATCCAGCGGCACACCTTTGGTCTTATAAATTGCCAGTTGCTGCTCAATAAGCGCCGCCAGTTGCTCGCGGATTTCGTTAAACTCTTCATACTCCAGATCCGGCGGCAACTCACCCGTGACTTCTTCATCACGCAGCGCCATCTCTTCATCGCGCATGTCCAGCAGCCTGTCGGCGCTGGCGTAGGTTAACGCCCACGGCGCATCGAAGTAGGATTGTACCGACTGACGCAAACGCTGGGCAAAGACGCGGTTCTTATCCATATCAATAGCGGTACGGATGAATTTGTGTACGTGGCGATCGTAACCAATCCACAGATCGATCGCCTGCTGGCCCCAGCTCACAATACGATCCAGCTTACTTTGCAGGTTGAAGACCAGTTGATCGAGGAACTCAAGATCATCGCGCCCAAGGGTCGCGTCCTGAATGCTCAACAGATTGGTCTGCAACTTATCCCCGGCAGCATCGAGCGTATCCTGCAGTTCACGTAACGTACCGGAGGTTTCAGACAGCAACAATTCACAACTGGAGATGGCCGCGCGCCAGTCTTTATTCAGTAGCTGCGCAATATCATCTTTGACCTGTTGCTGCTGTTCATCCATCAGGCGCTGCGTCAGATCGATGCTGTCAAATATCTCCGCGACCGAGTATTTCAGCGGCGCGTAAACATTGCGATGCCAGTGGAATTCGTCTCCGCCCTCCTGTGCTGCGTCTGCGGCGCGTTTTAACTCGCTGGCCACAATGGAAAGCTGCATAGAAAGACGCAGCGTGGAGAACTCACGCTGGCGAATGTAATAGTCAGTAATGCCAATGCCCAGCGGCGTCAGGCGGTAGATGGCATTGCCCTCCACCAGCTCACTGGTAAAGCGATTTAACAAACGCTGGCGAACCAGGTCGTTAATAGCATTATTGGCACGCTGGGTAATGGTTTCACTGGTTTGCTCAAACGCATCACTCACATGACGAAAGGCATCGACCAGCTCACCTTCGTTCATTTCCCCATCCAGACGCTCGCCATTAAGCGTGGCGATGGCCAGCAAGAAAGAGAGCCTGTCGACCGGCAGCGAGATGGAGAAATCATTTTTCCTGGCCCAGGCAACCAGTTCGGGGACTGTCTGGGAAAATTCACTCATCGTTTGTCCTTTCATCGATTTGCGGCTTAAGCGCGGTCACGTGGATATAGCGGCCAAGGCTAATATAGGGCTCCTGGCGGCAATAGCGTGTTTCCAGTTCGAGTAGCGCGTCAAAGCAGTCATGCTGCTGGTGTTTTTCGCGCAGATAATCGTGAAACACGCGCACCCCCGTTTTGCCCGTTACCTGCCAGCCAATCTGTTCGAGCCAGCCGTAAACATCCGCTGGAGCACGCGGAAAATCCGGGGAAAGGGTACGTTTTTTGCGCTTCGGCATACCGACTTTCACATAGTCAAAATTTCCTGCCACCATATTGTGCATCAGCAAACCGTCGGCATTGTAAAACATTAATGACAACGCGCCGCCGGGGCGTAGCACCGACCACAATATTTGCAACACCGGAACCGGTTCTGTGACCCACTCCAGCACAGCATGGAACAATATCAGATCAACCGGCGATTCCAAATGCTGAGCAACGTCCTGAACGGCGCATTGTATAAAATGCATGTTACCGCTCACACCTTTCTCTTCTGCCGCCGCCTGGGCACGCGCGATCATCGTTTTCGACACATCACAGAGCGTGACGTGATGACCCAATTGTGCCATGCGAATCGCCGTCTGGCCTTCCCCGCCGCCAGCATCCAGCACACGCAACGGCTGGTCACCCATCCTAGCCAGCAGCGCATCAAGATCCTGCCACAGGATCGCCTGACGCAACTGACCTTTCGTCGTGCCGTAGATGTTGCGCGAGAACTTCTCGGCAATATCGTCGAAATTGCGATCCTTCATGGGGGCTCCACGCTCCTGGCAAAACTGCTATTTTGTCACAGCCGTGCCGATAATGAACCCATCTGGTGTAAGATCGGCGCAAAAGGCCTGCTATATGGTCAAAAAGGAGACGGATACGGTGCTTTTTACCCTTAAAAAATACATCGGCGGCCTGATGCTGCCTCTGCCTTTTTTACTTTTGCTGATCGGGCTGGGCATTGCGCTGATCTGGTTTAGCCGCTGGCAGAAAACCGGCAAAGTTCTTATCAGCGTCGGATGGCTGGTTTTATTGCTGTTGAGCATGCAGCCCGTAGCCGATCGCTTTTTACAACCGATCGAAGAGACCTACCCGACCTGGCGCAACACGCAGCCGGTAAAATACATCGTGATTCTCGGCGGCGGTTACACCTGGAACGACGCGTGGGCACCGAGTTCTAACCTGATTAATAACAGTCTGCCGCGTCTGACGGAGGGCATTCGTCTGTGGCAGGCCAACCCCGGTTCAAAAATTATCTTTACCGGTGCGGCGGCGCAAACCAATCCGGTCAGCACGGCGGAAGCTGGCGCGCGCGTCGCTGAAAGCCTGGGCGTGCCGCGCAGCGCCATCATGACGCTGGATCAACCGAAAGACACCGAGCGGGAAGCGCTTGCGGTAAAACAGGCGATTGGTGATGCGCCTTTCCTGCTGGTGACATCGGCGTCTCATCTGCCACGCGCCATGATTTTCTTCCAGCATGCTGGCCTGCATCCATTGCCAGCACCGGCAAACCAGCTGGCAATTACCTCTCCGCTTAATCCGTGGGAACGCATTATCCCCTCCCCGGTGTGGCTGATGCACAGCGACCGGGTGGGTTATGAAACGTTAGGGCGTATCTGGCAGTGGTTGAAAGGCAGTTCAGACCAGCCAGGGGAGCAGTGATTTCGAGGCAAGATCGAAGTTAGCGCGGTTAAACCGTCCGGTATTCACCAACTGCGCCACTTCATCCCATAACAGATAGAGCCAGCGCCGCCACAGAAAGGATTCCGCAACCGGCGCGCGCTGAAGATAATGCCAGAGCAATCCTTCTGCCTGCGCACCGTCCACCAGCCGGAACAGTTCATACTCACGCGGCGCCCAGAGCATAATGCCAGGCCCAACCATTGCCAGTAACTGGTCGCTGCGGGCATCCTTCAACATACTGCGCAAGTTAAAACTGCCATGCACCAGCACGCAGTTATCGTTAAAACCATCAAACAACGCGGGTAGACACTCGCGAGTACGAAACAGCATGCGCTTATCCTGCATCGTCAACCCGGTGTTGTGATACTGGTTGAGCGTGGTCCACAGCACTTCCACGCGCTGGCGATACCAGGAAGGCCAGATGTTTTCCTGGGTACTGTCAACGGTGCCAACACAACCGTGGCTATCCTGGCGGTGCCAGAAAAGTAATGCCTCAACGATTTGATCTTTGAGTTGCTCCCAGCGCTCAGGCGTGCGTGCTGGGGCTTCAACCGGTACGCCGCGTAAACGTTCGATGAGCAGCACATCCGGCCCTGGATGCTCTTCGTGCGTCATGACACCATAAACAACCGGCATGCGGACAGCCCCACCACGCGCCAGCATTGATATCTTCCAGGCTAACTGGCGCGCAATGCCAGGCGTTGAAAAACTTCGTGCCAGCAGCGGCATCGGATTTCCCTGGCTGTCATACAGCGACCAGAGTGCGGAATCCGGCTTTTCGCTGACGCACTCCATGCGACTCAGTTTTTCACCCAACAGATGACTCAGTTCAGCGCGCAGTTGTTCCATAGCAGATTGCCCTCACAAAGATGACTGCTTTTATAATGAGCGCCGATAGCACAGATGTCATCCAGATGAGATCAAAACAGCATGAGAATTTCGCCGGCAAGCGACAAATCCCCTCCGAATGGAGGGGATGGAAGGATTAACGCAGCTCCTGACGGACGCGCGCCAGATCTTCAGGGGTATCCACACCGGTACCCGGCACCACACTGGCGACGGCAACGTGGATTTTCTCGCCGTACCAGAGCACGCGCAGTTGCTCCAGCATCTCTATCTGCTCAAGTGGGCTGGTTTGCCAGCTGACATAACGGCGGATAAAACCGGCGCGATAGCCATAAATGCCGATATGACGCAGGAAAGTATCGCCAATCGTCTCGCGAGATTGTGCGAAACGGTCGCGATCCCAGGGGATCGTGGCGCGGGAGAAATAGAGCGCGTAACCTTCGGCATCCATAACCACTTTCACTGCGTTCGGATTGAATGCCTCTTCCGCACTGTGGATAGGTACCGCCAGCGTTGCCATCCCAACATCACGCGCGGCAAGGTTTTCTGCCACCTGGCGAATAATCGCCGGGGGGATCATGGGCTCGTCACCCTGCACATTGACGATGACGGTATCGTCACTGAAACCGCATTTTTCCACGACTTCTGCAAGGCGTTCCGTTCCGGACTGATGATCGGCGCGGGTCATACAGACTTCACCACCAACCGCCTGCACCGCATGCATCACCTCTTCGTTGTCCGTCGCCACGATAATACGCTCAGCGCCGGATTCACGGGCGCGCTCCAGCACATGCACTACCATGGGCTTACCGTTAATATCGACTAAAGGTTTGCCGGGCAAGCGAGTGGAAGCATAACGCGCGGGAATGATAACAACGAAACTCATGGCCGGCTCTCTTCCGCAGTTAATGAACGCGCTTCAGTTTCCAGTAATACCGGAATACCGTCCCGCACCGGATAGGCGAGGCTGTCGATTTTGCAGATTAGTTCTTGTTTATCCTGGGTGTAATTCAGTTTGCCGTTACACACCGGGCAGGCAATAATTTCAAGTAAACGGTGATCCATCTTTCCTCCTGATACACCGATAATTAACGGTTTAAGCTTATCATATTCATTTCTTACGCCGCGTCTATTTCCAGCCCGGCACGGCATGCGGCAAATAACCCCGCAGGCAGCCGCGTGAATGAAACCCGCAACGCTCCCTGCCAGCGGGCAAACTCGGTAATAGCACCTAACAGCCCCTTTTCCAGCGAATGTCCGGGCTTAACGCCATCTTCCAGATAGAGCGCAATAATCTCCAGCATGCCCTCTTTACGGTGCATTTTTGCATCCATACGTCCCACCAGACGCCCACGATGCAACAATGGCAACACAAAATAGCCAAATTGCCGTTTAGGGGCCGGGGTATAGCACTCCAGACGGTAGCTAAAATCGAACAGTTGTTCGGCTCGTTTACGATCCCATACCACCGGATCAAATGGTGAAAGCACCGCGCTGTGAGTAGCAACAAGTTTGCCAGCCTGCGCCTGTTCAAGTAGCGGCATCAGAGAAGAATGTATCCAGGCCGGCCCGAGCTGTTCGACATTCACCGGAAAGATGGTTCCAGCCTCCTGCATTTTTTCCAGCACGAGCGGCAGGTTCACCTGGCGCAGGCGATAGTAATCCGCCAGCCACTGCGCGCGAAACAGCCCTAAACTGCGGGCGCTGTTTTCCAGCATCTGATACTCCGCAGCATCCTGTGACAGCAGGTCGCGCGTATCATCCCAGTGCGGCACAACCCGCTGCGTTAAATCATAAACACGCTGGAAATTGCGACGTTCCACCACCATCACTTTTCCGGCCGTAAATAGCCCTTCCAGATGCCGCTTATGCGGTTTCCATTCCCACCAGCCGCTGGTACCTTTACGTGGATGTTCAAAATCAGCCGAACGCACCGGGCCATTTTGCTCAATATGCGCAATGAGCTGCTCGATTTCCTCCGCATGTTCCTGCATCCACGCTTCGCGATACTTCCAGCCCATTTTATCTGGCGCCAGCATGCGATGGCGCACCAGCGCAAAATCCTCGCGCGGTAAAAAACAGGCTTCATGCGCCCAATACTCCATCAAATCACCGTTGCGTAGCGCATCATCAAGCCAGTGCTGGGGGTAGTGTCCAAGGCGGCTAAAAAGCACCAGATAAGGGCTGCGGGCAACAATATTAATGGTGTCAATTTGCAGCAGCGACATGCGCTGAATAGTGGAGAGAATATCGTCCGGTTTTGCCCGACGGGAAGGTTTACGTAATAGCCCCTGGGCTGCGAGGTGCAGATGACGAGCAGCAGTCAGAGAGAGTTGCGGCACGGACATGAGAGTTCCTGTTAAGTAACAGGGCGCGGCCGATACGACAACCGTCAGCGCGCCAGAGTGAACAATTCCTGCAGTAATTCTTGCGCCTGCTCGCCCTCAAGCTGCGCGTCTACAGGCAAATACCACCAGTTATCCTCAGCAAATGACCGACACTTTACCGCGTCTTTTTCGGTCATCACCAGTGTTTGCCCAGGTTTCACCAGTGGCTTAACATCATGCAGCGTTAACGCCTGATGATCGGCAAGCGCCACCGTCTGTTGCAGCGTCGCACCGCACTCGGTGAGAGTAGCAAAGAAACGCGGCGGATGACCGATTCCTGCCATCGCAACAATATTGGTCAATGTGTGAACTTCACGGCGTTCGCCGGTAAGCAGATTAACCGCCAGCCCAGGCCGCAAGCGCATCGGGATCTCTCCCGCTCTGGCTACACCGCCGTTGGTAATGATGGCATCCACACTTTTTAAGCGCGATGCCCGCTCGCGCATCGGCCCTGCGGGCAACCACCAGCCATTACCAAAACGCCTGACGCCATCAACAACGACAATTTCCTTATCCCGCGCCAGCTTATAATGCTGCAAACCGTCATCAGTAATGATCAGTTGTACCGGGTATAGAGCAAGGATCGCACTGACGGCGTCACTTCTGACGGGGGAAACCGCAACCGGCGCGCCAGTACGTTGATAAATCAGAACCGGTTCATCCCCCGCCTGGGCCGTAGAGGTTTCAGATGTCAGCACAAGCGGATAACGCTCCGCTTTACCGCCGTAACCACGCGACACCACACCAACACGGATGCCACGCTGCTGTAGTTGCTCCACCAACCAGATAACAACGGGCGTCTTACCGTTGCCTCCTGCCGTCAGATTGCCGACGACCACAACAGGAACAGGCGCACGCCAGGATTTTTTTAAACCAATGCGGTAGGCGAAACGAATAGCACCGCTCACCAGGCCGTAGAGCCAGGAGAGCGGTAGCAACAGTAACCACAGGGGGGATTCACCGGACCAGATGCGTGCAATCATTCGCCAAACTGCATTTTGTGAAGTTGAGCATAGACACCACGTTGTTCCAGCAAATCCGCGTGGGTGCCACGTTCAACGATACGTCCATCTTCCACCACCACAATTTCATCGGCCTGTTCGATGGTCGACAAACGGTGAGCAATAACCAGTGAGGTACGGTTCTTTTGCAGCTCGTTCAGTGCGGCCTGAATGGCACGTTCAGATTCGGTATCCAGCGCCGAGGTCGCCTCATCAAGAATGAGGATCGGACTGTCGCGCAGCAGCGCACGGGCAATCGCAATGCGCTGGCGCTGACCGCCTGAAAGCAGCACACCATTTTCCCCTATTATTGTATCCAGCCCCTCATCCATCTTATTGATAAAGTCGTAGGCATAGGCCATTTTCGCTGCTTGCTCAATCTCTTCGCGGCTGTACTCTTCGGTACGCGCATAAGCAATGTTATTGGCAACCGTATCATTAAACAGATGTACGTTTTGCGACACCAGCGCAACCTGGTCACGCAACGAAGTGAGCTTATATTCGCGTAAGTCGTGGCCATCCATCAGGATTTGCCCTTCGTCGACATCATAAAAACGCGTGATCAGGCTTGCCAGCGTCGACTTACCCGAACCGGAACGCCCCACCAGGGCGACGGTTTTGCCCGCCGGAATCGTCAGGTTGATATTGCGCAATGCTGGCGTTTCACGCCCCGGATAGGTGAAAGTCACGTTGCGAAACTCAATATCGCCGCGCGCACGTTCAATCACACGCGTGCCTTCGTCTTTTTCTTGCTCGCTATCCAGAATCGCAAATAGTGTCTGGCAAGCCGCCATCCCACGCTGGAACTGAGCATTGACGTTGGTCAGGGATTTCAAAGGACGCATGAGCGCGATCATGGAAGAGAAGACCACGGTAATCGTACCGGCCGTCAGGGTATCCATTACGCTTGGGAAACTGGCGGCATACAGCACAAACGCCAGCGCCAGCGATGCGATAAGCTGAATAACCGGATCAGAAATTGACGATGCCGAGACCATTTTCATGCCCTGCAGGCGCATCTTGTTACTGACTTTATCAAAACGGCTGGTTTCGACTTCCTGGCCGCCAAACATCAGCACTTCTTTATGCCCTTTCAGCATCTGCTCCGCACTGGTGGTCACCTGGCCCATCGTGTTTTGCATATTTTTACTGATATTCCGGAAGCGTTTGGAAACCACGCGAATCGCTATCGAAACGATAGGTGCCAGCACAATCAGGATCAAAGAGAGCTGCCAGCTGTACCAGAACATCATGATAAAGAGACCAATGATCGAAGCCCCTTCACGCACGACGGTAATTAACGCGCCGGAGGAAGAAGAAGCGACCTGTTCAGAATCATAGGTAATACGCGAAAGTAAAGTACCGGTGGATTGCTTATCAAAGAATGAGACCGGCATGCCCATCATATGGCTGAACAGGCGACGACGCATGGTCATCACCACTTTTCCGGAAACCCAGGAAATGCAGTAACTGGAGATGTAGCTGGTGATACCACGCAGGATCATCAGCCCAATAACCACCAGCGGCATCCACAGCAGCACAGAGCGGTCGGTTTTACCAAAACCATCATCCAGTAATGGTTTGAGCAGCGATAGCATAAAGGTATCGCTGGCTGCGTTGAGGATTAACGCTATCCCCGACACGATCAGACCCGCTTTGAAAGGCGCAATAGTTGGCCATAATCGGCGGAATGTCTGCCACGTGGAGAGATCTTTGTCGTTATGCATTCAAAAAACCAGCACTTGTTGAAATAGCCGCATATTCTACCCGTTATCACTGGGGACGCCAAACCACTGATGATACCAACGCGGTAAAAGTTGATCTCGTAAGCTATGGATTTCCCAGCCCTGTGGCGAAAACGATACCGTTATCTGCCCTTGATGCGGCGTGTCGTACCAGCGATATCCCTGCTCACGGTAACGATCAATCACCTTTTTCGAAGGGAACCGCCACGCGTTGTAACGCGACGCCGAGGCCAACGCAGCCTCGCCGCCAATTCGCTGCACAAAGGGCAGCGACGATGAACTATTGCTTCCATGGTGAGGCACCTGCACTAGTGTAGACTGCAAATGCGTCCAATAGTGACTCAGCATCGCCATCTCCCCCGACGCTTCAATATCCCCTGTGAGCAGGAAGCTGTGTTGGCCGTCATCGACTCTGACTACACAAGAACGGTTGTTACCTTTCGTCCCGGCACCGCTTAGCGGCCAATGAACGGTAAAGGTTAACCCCTGCCACTGCCATTGCTGGCCACGAAAGCATGGTTGATGAGCAGCCCAGCCCAGTGGGCTACGAACCCATAATTGGGGCCAGGCATTCATCAGTGAGTCCAGTCCACCACGATGATCCAAATGTTCATGACTCAGAATAATGCCTTCAGGCTGTAACGCATGCCAGCGTAGCCATGGAATAATTAACTGCCGCCCACTATCACCGCCGGGCCACGCAACACCTGTATCATAAAGAATTGCTTTACCATTACGTTCAATTACCATTGCCAGGCCCTGCCCAACGTCCAGCATATGCACCGCCCACTCCCCCTGCCGTTCTGTGCGCCAGAACGGCAGAGTAAGCAATGTCAGGCATGCCAGACACAGCGCCGGGATCCTCCGCCATAAATGCAAACGCCAAACAATCAGCGCCAGCCACGGTAACCAGGCCAGCCACTGCCAGCGCATATCCACATTAAGCCAACCGGCGGGTAGCCAATGCAGAAAAGCAAACAGGAAATCCAGTGTCTTATCTGCAAGGTACCAGCAAGCCAATTCCCCCGTTGCAGGGCCAACCAGGTGCAGCAACATTCCCAGTAAAATGAGCGGTACGGTAATAAAAGTCACCAACGGGATGGCCAGCAAATTTGCCGCTAACGAGCTCAGGCTTATACCGTGGAAAATTGACAACTGCATAGGGAACAGTAGTAGCGTCATCCCTACTTGTAGATGAAGCAAATTAATACTGCCCTGGACCAGCCGGGTATGTTGTTTTGTAGAAGCGGGTAACCATTGATACCAAAACAGCAGCGCGGCTACTGCGAAAGCGGACAGCCACAGGCTGGTTGATAGCACGGCAAGGGGATCGGCGAATAAGATAGCGGCAATGCAACAAAGCCATACCTGCCAGGGCGACCACAATCGCCCGGATAGCCGTAACGCGGCCCAGACGCTAAGAGAAATAGCGGTACGCAATGCAGGAGGTTGTAGTCCGGTCAGCCAGGCGTAACTTACTGCAAACCCTACGCCAATAAGCAATGGTAAACGCCAGCCAATCCAGCCGCCGGGAAAGAAAAATTGCATGCCACGAACAATCAGCCAGCCCAACATTGCCGCCAGAGCAATATGTAGCCCTGATATCGCCATTAAATGCGCCGTACCGGTTTGCCGCATTATCTCTTTGACACTGGCATCCAACGTTGCGCGTTCGCCCATGCCTAACGCCAGTATCACCTGCCGCCAGGAATATTTAGTCAGAGTTTCGGTTAATGATTGAAGGTAGCGCGCACGCCATGTGCACTGGGGTTCGGTCAGACGGGCATCAATAAAACGGCCACTCAGCGGCAGATGGGAAGCCATTGCATAACGTTGAGAATCGAAACCGCCATCATTCAATTGCCCATGGACGGCATGTGTTCTAATCGTCATTGTCCATCGCTGACCGGTACAAACTGGTTCAGGCAAATACTGACCATAGAAGCTTATTCCTGGTGACGGAAACAGGCGCTTGCCATCCAGACGGGTAATTTTACCCCAATGCCGGGTCATATGATCCGTATCGGTAATTACCACTTCAACCTGGTGATTCGCTCCAGGTAGTTGCTCTGCAGGCCAGACAGCCTGCATTGCTGCCAGCACTCCCCATGCAAAGGCAAGTAACGTGACAGCGCAATAACGCAACAGACGAGGCCGAAAACACGCGATCAGACATCCAATGGCAATGACAACCCACACACATCCTGGCGTGGGTAGTGAAGGCAACCACTCTAATGGCAAAATGCCAATAATCAGGCACATAGCTAATGCCGGTAACGTCATGCATACCTCCTTGTCGCGTGGAGAGTATGCCCACTGTCGCCAGTACTTTCTGGCTGAGATTACCGTTTTGCGGTGCAGGCTGGTTGCTTTCGACACACTTACAAAGCGTCTGCAAAATTGTGCGAAACAGCTTCAGAAATAAAGAGGCCAGAGAAACAAAAAAAGCACCCATAGGTGCTTTTTCTGTCGAAGTGAATTTCAGCGTATAGCTAAAAATTACTCATAAATATTGGCGCGGTCGCGTAATTCTTTACCCGGTTTAAAGTGCGGAACGTATTTTCCTTCCAGATCCACTTTATCGCCTGTTTTCGGGTTACGCCCGGTGCGAGGTGCACGATAGTGCAGGGAAAAACTGCCGAAACCGCGGATCTCAATGCGCTCGCCCTGGGCAAGAGTAGAGGCCATATGCTCCAGCATCTCTTTTACAGCATCTTCCACAGCTTTAGCCGGAATATGCGACTGCTGGCTTGCAAGTCTTTCAATCAATTCTGACTTGGTCATGATTCCTCCGGTTTCCTTCAACGCAAAATTAGCTTTACTAGCTTTAACAAGGGCGGCCGTAGCCGCCCTTTGTCATTGATTACAGGACGAATCCTGTGATCTGTCAAGTAACTCATCATCGTTCACGCTGCTGCCATGTGACTTACGTCCTGGTACAGCGTAAATAATTCAGAGCGCTTGATATTACTCGCCTTTCGCTGCTTTGAAAGCTTCAGCCATAGCGTTAGAGAAGTTGCCTTCTTCCTGTTTGTTGTTAACAGAAGCGATTGCATCTTTCTCGTCAGCTTCGTCTTTCGCACGAACAGACAGGCTAACTACGCGGTTTTTACGATCAACACCGGTGAATTTAGCTTCAACATCGTCGCCAACATTCAGAACCAGAGTTGCGTCTTCAACGCGGTCACGGGAAGCTTCAGAAGCGCGCAGGTAACCTTCAACGCCGTCAGCCAGTTCTACGGTTGCGCCTTTAGCGTCAACTGCAGTGACTTTACCGTTTACGATTGCGCCTTTCTTGTTCAGTGCAACGTAGTTGTTGAACGGATCTTCTGCGAGCTGTTTAACGCCCAGAGAGATACGCTCACGCTCTGCGTCAACCTGCAGAACAACAGCTGCGATTTCGTCGCCTTTTTTGTATTCACGAACTGCTTCTTCGCCTGCAACGTTCCAGGAGATGTCAGACAGGTGAACCAGGCCATCAATACCGCCGTCCAGGCCGATGAAGATACCAAAGTCAGTGATAGACTTGATTTTACCTTCAACGCGGTCGCCCTTGTTGTGGGTTTCTGCGAACTGCTGCCACGGGTTGGATTTGCACTGTTTCAGGCCCAGGGAGATACGACGACGTTCTTCGTCGATATCCAGAACCATAACTTCCACTACGTCGCCAACGTTAACAACTTTGGACGGGTGGATGTTTTTGTTGGTCCAATCCATTTCGGAAACGTGAACCAGGCCTTCAACGCCTTCTTCGATTTCAACGAAGCAACCGTAGTCAGTCAGGTTGGTCACGCGACCAGTCAGCTTGGTGCCTTCCGGGTAACGTTTAGCGATAGCTACCCAAGGATCTTCGCCCAGCTGTTTCAGGCCCAGGGAAACACGAGTACGTTCGCGGTCGAATTTCAGCACTTTAACAGTGATTTCATCGCCAACGTTTACGATTTCGCTCGGATGCTTAACGCGTTTCCATGCCATATCGGTGATGTGCAGCAGGCCGTCAACGCCACCCAGATCAACGAATGCACCGTAGTCAGTGAGGTTCTTAACGATACCTTTAACTTCCATGCCTTCCTGCAGGTTTTCCAGCAGCTGATCGCGCTCTGCGCTGTTTTCGGATTCGATAACCGCACGACGTGAAACAACAACGTTGTTACGTTTCTGGTCCAGCTTGATTACTTTGAATTCAAGCTCTTTGCCTTCCAGGTGCAGCGTGTCGCGGACCGGACGAACGTCTACCAGGGAACCTGGCAGGAACGCGCGAATACCGTTCAGCTCAACAGTGAAGCCGCCCTTGACTTTGCCGTTGATAACACCGGTAACAGTTTCAGCATCTTCGTAAGCTTTTTCCAGCGTGATCCAAGCTTCATGACGTTTAGCTTTTTCACGGGACAGCAGGGTTTCACCGAAGCCGTCTTCTACTGCATCCAGAGCAACGTCAACTTCGTCACCAACCTGGATTTCCAGCTCGCCCTGGGCGTTTTTGAACTGCTCTGCCGGAATGGCGGACTCAGATTTCAGACCGGCGTCAACCAGAACTACGTCTTTGTCGATAGCAACAACAACACCACGAACGATAGAACCCGGGCGGGTTTCGATTTCTTTCAGGGACTCTTCAAAGAGTTGAGCAAAAGATTCAGTCATATTGATAATCTTCAGGATTCTTCAATTTAACGTCCACCTGGCTTCATGCCGGATGGGGTTGTTTCACATGCCTGCTCACACTCCATTGCAGCAGGTACTACGAATTCGGTCGCTTACGCGAGAGCCAATTTTTGGCGAGCATATTGTAGCGCTTTCTCAATCACTTGCTCAATACTTAAACTGGTTGAATCCAGTACTAAAGCATCGGCAGCGGGAACCAGCGGTGCAACAGGGCGGTTTCGATCGCGATCGTCACGTTCCTTTATCTCGGCCAAAAGGCGTTCAAAGTTAACACTAAAGCCCTTCTCCTGCAACTGTAGCATGCGTCGATGCGCACGCTCTTCAGAAGAGGCGTCAAGAAAAATTTTTACCGGCGCATCCGGAAAAACCACCGTCCCCATATCACGCCCGTCGGCGATAAGACCCGGCGCGTCACGGAATGCGCGCTGACGGCGTAATAACGCTTCACGAACTCGCGGAAAAGCCGCAATCTGCGAGGCCGCATTCGCCACGTCCTGCGTACGGATTTCGCTGCTGACATCTTCGCCTTCCAGAATAACTTCCAGATGGCCATTCGTTGACACAAAACGCACATCCAGGTGCGCTGCCAGCGGAACCAAAACATCTTCGGAAGAAACATCGACATGGTGATGCAGCGCGGCCAGCGCCAGAACACGATAAATTGCGCCTGAGTCCAACAGATGCCATTGCAACGCTTCCGCCATTGCCTTGCAAAGCGTGCCTTTACCCGCGCCGCTTGGCCCATCAATGGTGATTACCGGGGCAATTGCCGTCATCTTTCTCTCCTTAATCAAGGCATACCGTTACATAACCGCGCGCATTATACGCGCCAATGGTCACAACCGTTACTGTTGCGTGCGAATAACCGAAGAGGATGCAGCTGAGTGTAGAATAATTGCGCGGGAAGCGGGCTGATTTACACCAGCCCGCAAGAAGATGAGTTATGCCAGCGTACTAATACGGGCTAATTGCTCAAAATAGTCCGGGAAGGTCTTCGCTGTACATTTAGGATCAAGAATGGTGACCGGCGTATCAGACAGCGCCACCAGCGAGAAGCACATCGCCATACGGTGATCGTTATAAGTCCCGATTTCCGCAAGCTGCAGTTTGGCAGGCGGTGTCACGCGAATATAGTCTTCGCCCTCTTCCACTTCGGCCCCGACTTTACGCAGCTCTGTCGCCATCGCGAACAAACGATCGGTCTCTTTCACGCGCCAGTTATAAATGTTGCGCAGAGTGGTCGTGCCTTTGGCAAACAGCGCTGTCGTCGCGATAGTCATTGCCGCATCGGGAATGTGGTTCATATCCATATCGATGGCGTTCAACTCACCACGCGTGCAGGCAATATAATCATCGCCCCAGGCAACGGTCGCGCCCATTTTTTCCAGCACATCGGCAAAACGAATATCGCCCTGCACGCTGTTACGGCCGATACCTGTGACTTTCACCGTACCGCCTTTGATGGCGCCGGCCGCGAGGAAATAAGAAGCTGAAGACGCATCGCCTTCCACCAGATAATGGCCCGGTGACTGGTATTGCTGCGCACCACGCACAACAAAGCGTTGATATTGCTGGTTTTCGACCTCAACACCGAAGGTCTTCATCAGATGCAGCGTGATATCAATATACGGTTTGGATACCAGGTCACCTTTGATGGTGATAACCGTGTCGTTGGGTGCCAACGGGGCGGCCATTAGCAATGCGGTTAAAAACTGGCTGGAAACGCTGCCGTCGACGCTGACTTCACCGCCAGTAAAGCCACCGCGCAGATGCAGCGGCGGATAATTTTCCTGTTCGAGGTAGTCAATCTTTGCCCCGCCCTGACGAAGCGCATCGACCAGATGGCCAATCGGACGCTCTTTCATGCGCGGCTCGCCAGTCAGCACAATATCGTTCTCGCCAAGGCACAGCGCTGCAGCCAACGGACGCATGGCGGTTCCTGCATTACCCAGAAACAGCTCCAGTTTTTCGGCTGAGTGCAGCGGACCGCCACCCCCTGTCACTTCACAACGGGTACGATCGGCAGACAACGTGTAATGAACCCCCAGTGCGCTGAGGGCATTGAGCATGTGGCGCACATCATCACTGTCCAGCAGGTTAGTCAGAACAGTCGTGCCACGAGCGAATGCGGCCAGCAACAAGGCGCGGTTGGAGACACTTTTTGAACCAGGCAGATTGATGGTGCCATTTACCCGCGCGATGGGTTGTAACGTCAGGGATTCCATGAAACTTCACTCTCAACAAACAGAAGAAAACCCCCGCAGTAAAACTACGGGGGTACGTCAAAGCAGTGTAATTAACCGTGGCGGCGTTCGAAATCGACCATAAAGTCAGTGAGCGCCTGTACGCCCGCCAGCGGCATTGCATTATAGATAGAGGCGCGCATCCCGCCGACAACACGGTGGCCTTTCAGCGCATGCAGACCCGCAGCGAACGACTCCTCAAGGAAGACTTTATCAAGCGCGCTGTCCGCTAGCTGGAACGGCACATTCATGCGTGAACGGTTCGCTTTTGCGACGTCGTTGCGATAGAAATCGCTGTTGTCGATCACCCCGTAGAGCAACTCGGCTTTTTGCTGGTTAATTTTATCCATTGCCGCCACACCGCCCTGTTTTTTCAGCCACTTAAACACCAGCCCGGAGAGATACCAGGCAAAGGTTGGCGGCGTGTTAAACATTGAGTCGTTTTCATTCAGCACGGTGTAATCAAGGATCGACGGGCAAGCCTGATGCGCTTTACCCAGCAGATCTTCGCGCACAATTACCAGCGTCAAACCCGCCGGGCCGATATTTTTTTGCGCACCTGCATAGATCACACCGAAGCGGCTGACGTCAATCTGACGAGAGAGAATTGTTGAGGAGAAGTCAGCGGCGACGATCACATCACCGAAGTCCGGCGTTTCATCGATCGCAATACCGTCAATCGTTTCATTCGGACAGTAATGCAGATAGGCCGCATTATCGCTCAATTGCCAGTCACGCATCGGTTTCACCGCGCGCAAACCATCAACAGTGATTTTGGCGTCAATAACGTTCGGTGAGCAGTATTTTTTCGCTTCTTTAACCGCGCTCGCCGCCCAGTAGCCCGCATCAACGTAATCAGCAGTGGTTTTATCGCCCAGCAAGTTCAGCGGAACGCCCGCAAACTGGCCGCGTCCACCGCCGTGACAGAACAGAACCTTATAGTTAGAGGGAATATTCAGCAGGTCGCGAAAATCCTTTTCTGCTTCTTCCGCCACGTGGATAAACTCTTTACCACGATGGCTAATTTCCATCACCGACGTTCCAAGACCTTGCCAGTCGCACAGCTCTTGTTGCGCTTGTTTGAGCACATCCGCCGGTAATACTGCCGGGCCAGAACTAAAATTAAAGACCTGAGTCATTTCCCCTCACCACGCTATAAAGCAATAAGTTATTCCTGTGACATCGGTTTTATCATTCAGCGCTACGCGCCGCAACGGGTAATGGGCGCCAGCGGCAAGATGTGCGCTAACTCACATAGCAGAAAGTTTTGTTTGCTCAGCGCAGACCCGATAAAAACGCTGTTATGTCACGCGAACAGCCCGGCTTGCCTTCGACCATTCCGGATTTGCACAACGCGGGCAAGATTGCTTTTCCCCTTTTTGCATGGCAACAATTTTACTGCAGCGGACACAAACATAGTCCCCCGCTTCGGGAACCTCTGTGAAACGCTCACTGCATCCTTCAGGCAAAATACATAACCCGGGTTTCACCTCATCGTCCGGGAAGTAGTAAACGCTAATTTGACCGTTGGTTTCCATTATTGCCAGGCGAATCTGTCCGAGTTGTTCCACGCCACTTAAACGTAGCTCCATAAAGAATTCGAACTCCGTCATGTTCTCCGCATGCACTTTTTCCCATGCCAGTTCGCCGTTCTCGACGATGACAACCGGTTTGCCTTCCAGCAAATCCTCCAGTTTTTCGCTGTGCGACATCAGCCACATCACAAACCGATAGAGCACCGCTAAAGTGATAAAAACCACCAGCACCGGCAGCATGGGTACATCGTCGTAGAAAGCGACATCCCCGGCGGCCGATCCCAGTGTCAGGATTATCAACACCTCAAACAGGGACATCTGGCGTACGCCACGTCGCCCGGTGATTTTGAGAAATAAAAAGACCAAAACAAAGGTATAGAGACTACGCAGTGCGACTTCCCCGAGAAAATCAAGGGGGACCTTGTCGAGCGCCATACGGTGCAGATCAAACGCTTTCATTTTTTATGCCTGAACAGTTCGTTACTTTTCTTAATCATAGCCAGAAGTTTTATTTTCGTCGGTCAGACGTGGAAGATAGCGTCAGTCACGCAAAACCCGTATCATTGCGCGCTTTACGTACGAAAAAAGTGACCGCCATGACTCAAACATTTATTCCCGGCAAAGACGCCGCACTGGAAGATTCCATCGCCCGCTTCCAGCAAAAGCTCACCGATCTCGGCTTTAACATCGAAGAGGCCTCATGGCTGAACCCGGTGCCAAACGTCTGGTCTGTACATATTCGCGATAAAGAGTGCGCGCTGTGCTTCACCAACGGTAAAGGTGCGACCCAAAAAGCTGCGCTGGCCTCTGCGCTGGGCGAGTATTTCGAGCGTCTGTCCACCAACTACTTCTTCGCTGATTTCTGGCTGGGTGATGAAATCGCACAGGGCCCATTCGTTCATTACCCGAATGAGAAATGGTTCCCGCTGCCAGAAGATGACTCCCTGCCGGAAGGCATTCTGGATGCGCGTCTGCGCGCTTACTACGACCCGCAGAACGAACTGGCTGCCGGGATGCTCGTTGATCTGCAGTCCGGCAACGATGAGCGCGGTATCTGCGCCCTGCCGTTTACCCGCCAGTCTGATGAGCAGACGGTTTATATCCCGATGAATATCGTCGGTAACTTATACGTTTCTAACGGCATGTCCGCCGGGAATACGCGCAATGAAGCCCGCGTGCAGGGGCTGTCCGAAGTATTCGAACGCCATATTAAAAATCGCATTATTGCCGAGAGCATCAGCCTGCCGGAAATCCCGCAGAATGTGCTGGCGCGCTATCCGGGCGTTGTCGAAGCGATTGCCAAACTGGAAGCGGAAGGTTTTCCGATCTTTGCTTACGACGGTTCGCTGGGCGGTAAATATCCGGTTATCTGCGTTGTCCTGTTCAACCCGGCTAACGGCACCTGTTTTGCCTCTTTTGGTGCGCACCCTGATTTCGGCGTGGCGCTTGAGCGTACCGTTACCGAGCTGCTGCAAGGCCGCGGGTTGAAAGATCTGGATGTGTTCACACCGCCAACCTTTGATGATGAAGAAGTGGCAGAGCATGCCAACCTCGAAACGCACTTTATCGACTCCAGCGGTTTGATCTCATGGGATCTCTTCAAGCAGGATGCGGATTATCCGTTTGTTGACTGGAGCTTCGCAGGCACGACGGAAGAAGAGTTCGCCACACTTATGGCTATCTTTAAGGCGGAAGATAAAGAAGTCTACATTGCCGATTATGAACATCTGGGCGTTTACGCCTGCCGTATTCTGGTGCCTGGCATGTCCGATATTTATCCGGCGGAAGATCTGTGGCTGGCGAACAACACCATGGGCAGCCATTTGCGCGAAATCATCCTCTCTTTACCAGGCAGTGAATGGGAAAAAGAGGAGTACCTCAACCTTATCGCACAGCTTGATGACGAAGGTCATGATGACTTTACCCGCGTTCGCGAACTGTTGGGTCTGGCGACCGGTAAAGACAATGGCTGGTACACGCTGCGCATTGGTGAACTAAAAGCGATGCTGGCGCTGGCAGGCGGCGATTTGGATCAGGCATTGGCCTGGACTGAATGGACGATGGAATTCAACGCCTCGATCTTTAGCGCCGAACGGGCCAACTACTACCGCTGCCTGCAGACATTATTGTTACTGGCACAGGAAGAGGATCGCGAGCCGTTGCAATACCTGAATGCATTCGTACGTATGTATGGTGCGCAAGCGGTTGAAGCTGCCAGCGCCGCGTTAAGCGGTGAAGCGCCGTTCTACGATCTCCAGCCTGCGGACGGTTCGCTGAAAGCCTTCCCCGCACACCAGTCTTTGTTAGCGGCTTACGAAAAATTACAACGCGCTAAACGTGCGTTCTGGTCGAAATAACGACAAGTAGTACGACAATATGTAGGCTTAATGAACGGTCTACGCTATATTACGGGGCAATTTCATTGCCCCTTTTTATTTATTATTTGGCGATGACAGCCATATGTAATATTAAAGTTAAATATGGGTAAATATAATTATCCATTAAAACTAATATTGTTACTTATTATGGTGA
Organism: Kosakonia pseudosacchari; assembly: GCF_015167415.1. Lineage (NCBI taxonomy): Bacteria > Pseudomonadati > Pseudomonadota > Gammaproteobacteria > Enterobacterales > Enterobacteriaceae > Kosakonia > Kosakonia pseudosacchari. The sequence goes on along the minus strand of NZ_CP063425.1, from coordinate 1,666,125 downwards.
TTACTCCATTTTAATTAACTGTTGTTTGGGAGACCGCATAAAAAAATTCAACTCATTTTGTAATTCTTAAACTTTATTTTTATTTTGATAATCAACAAGTTACTCCGTGATCGTAGAAAAACCATACGCTTTGCGGTCCTATAAGCCAGGCGAGATATGATCCATATCAAATTCTCTTCTATAATGCTTTGTTAGTATCTCGTCGCCGACTTAATAAAGAGAGAGTTAGTGTGAAAGCTGACAACCCTTTTGATCTTATTCTTCCAGCCGAGATGGCCAAAGTTGCCGAAGAAGCTGGTGTCTATAAAGCGACTAAACATCCGCTTAAGACTTTCTATCTTGCGATTACCGCAGGTGTGTTTATCTCCATTGCTTTCGTGTTCTACATCACCGCCACCACAGGTACCGGCGCAATGCCGTACGGTATTGCTAAACTGATCGGTGGTGTCTGCTTCTCCCTGGGGCTGATCCTTTGCATCATTTGCGGTGCCGATCTCTTTACTTCAACCGTACTGATTGTCGTGGCAAAAGCCAGTGGGCGTATTACCTGGGGGCAGCTGGCCCGCAACTGGATTAACGTCTATATCGGCAACCTGGTGGGTGCGCTGCTGTTTGTGCTGTTAATGTGGTTGTCTGGCGAGTATATGGTCGCCAACGGCGGTTGGGGCTTAAACGTACTACAAACCGCAGACCATAAAGTACATCACACCTTTGTTGAAGCCGTGGCGCTGGGCATTCTGGCTAACCTGATGGTGTGCATGGCCGTGTGGATGAGTTATTCCGGCCGCAGCCTGATGGATAAGGCCATGATTATGGTTCTGCCGGTGGCGATGTTTGTTGCCAGCGGTTTTGAACACAGTATTGCGAATATGTTTATGATCCCGATGGGTATTGTAATTCGCAACTTTGCAAGCCCGGAGTTCTGGACCGCCGTTGGCTCCAGCCCGGAAAATTTCTCTCACCTGACCATTATGAATTTCATCACTGATAACCTGATCCCTGTAACAATCGGGAATATCATCGGTGGAGGATTATTAGTCGGGTTGACATACTGGGTCATTTACCTGCGTGGCAACGATCATCATTAATGGTTGTTTCAGGCAGTAAATAAAAAATCCACTTAAGAAGGTAGGTGTTACATGTCCGAGCTTAATGAAAAATTAGCCACAGCCTGGGAAGGTTTTGCGAAAGGTGACTGGCAGAAAGAAGTCAACGTACGTGACTTTATCCAGAAAAACTACACCCCGTACGAAGGCGATGAGTCCTTCCTGGCTGGCGCTACTGAAGCGACCACCAAACTGTGGGACAAAGTCATGGAAGGCGTTAAACTGGAAAACCGCACTCATGCGCCAGTTGATTTTGACACCTCCGTTGCATCAACCATCACTTCTCACGACGCGGGTTACATCAACAAGTCATTAGAGAAAATCGTTGGTCTGCAGACTGAAGCTCCGCTGAAACGCGCAATCATTCCGTTCGGCGGTATCAAAATGGTTGAAGGTTCCTGCAAAGCGTACAACCGCGAACTGGATCCTGCGCTTAAAAAAATCTTCACCGAATACCGTAAAACCCACAACCAGGGTGTATTCGATGTTTATACCAAAGACATTCTGAACTGCCGTAAATCCGGTGTTCTGACCGGTCTGCCGGATGCTTACGGCCGCGGTCGTATCATCGGTGACTACCGTCGTGTTGCCCTGTACGGCATCGACTTCCTGATGAAAGACAAATACGCTCAGTTCCAGTCTCTGCAGTCTGATCTGGAAAATGGCGTTAACCTGGAAGCAACTATCCGTCTGCGTGAAGAGATTGCTGAACAGCATCGCGCACTGGGTCAGATCAAAGAGATGGCAGCGAAATACGGCTGCGATATCTCTGGTCCGGCTACTACTGCTCAGGAAGCCATTCAGTGGACTTACTTCGGCTACCTGGCTGCGGTTAAATCTCAGAACGGCGCGGCAATGTCCTTCGGTCGCGTATCCACCTTCCTGGACGTGTACATCGAACGTGACCTGAAAGCAGGCAAAATCACTGAGAAAGACGCTCAGGAAATGATTGACCACCTGGTCATGAAACTGCGTATGGTTCGCTTCCTGCGTACCCCTGAATATGATGAACTGTTCTCCGGTGACCCGATTTGGGCAACTGAATCTATCGGTGGTATGGGCGTTGATGGCCGTACACTGGTTTCCAAAAACAGCTTCCGTTTCCTGAACACCCTGTACACCATGGGGCCGTCTCCGGAACCGAACATCACTGTTCTGTGGTCTGAAAAACTGCCGCTGAACTTCAAAAAATTCGCTGCGAAAGTCTCCATCGACACCTCTTCTCTGCAGTACGAGAACGATGATCTGATGCGTCCGGACTTCAACAACGACGACTACGCGATCGCATGCTGCGTAAGCCCGATGGTTGTTGGTAAACAAATGCAGTTCTTCGGTGCTCGCGCTAACCTGGCGAAAACCATGCTGTACGCCATCAACGGCGGCGTTGATGAAAAACTGAAAATGCAGGTTGGTCCGAAATCTGAACCAATCAAAGGCGACGTGCTGAAGTACGACGAAGTAATGGATCGTATGGATCACTTCATGGATTGGCTGGCTAAACAGTACGTCACCGCGCTGAACATCATCCACTACATGCATGACAAATACAGCTACGAAGCTTCACTGATGGCGCTGCACGATCGCGACGTTATCCGTACCATGGCTTGCGGTATTGCAGGCTTGTCCGTAGCGGCTGACTCCCTGTCTGCTATCAAATACGCGAAAGTTAAACCGATTCGTGACGAAGACGGTCTGGCTATCGACTTCGAAATCGAAGGCGAATACCCGCAGTTTGGTAACAACGACGCTCGTGTTGATGATCTGGCGGTTGACCTGGTTGAACGTTTCATGAAGAAAATTCAGAAACTGACCACTTACCGCAACGCTATCCCGACTCAGTCTGTTCTGACCATCACGTCTAACGTTGTGTACGGTAAGAAAACCGGTAATACCCCGGATGGTCGCCGCGCTGGTGCTCCATTCGGACCGGGCGCTAACCCGATGCATGGCCGTGACCAGAAAGGTGCTGTTGCCTCTCTGACTTCCGTTGCTAAACTGCCGTTCGCTTACGCTAAAGATGGTATCTCTTACACCTTCTCTATCGTGCCGAACGCGCTGGGTAAAGACGACGAAGTACGTAAAACCAACCTGGCTGGTCTGATGGATGGTTACTTCCACCACGAAGCGTCCATCGAAGGCGGTCAGCACCTGAACGTGAACGTCATGAACCGCGAAATGCTGCTCGACGCGATGGAAAACCCGGAAAAATATCCGCAGCTGACCATCCGTGTTTCTGGTTATGCCGTACGTTTTAACTCCCTGACTAAAGAACAGCAGCAGGATGTTATTACCCGTACTTTCACTCAGACCATGTAATGGTATTGACTGAAACTACGCAGTAAAAAGCGTATAATAAAGGCTCCACGACTGTGGGGCCTTTTTAACACCTGAAGTGTGCTTCGTCAGCCATCTATCCTTGCTGGATGTCTGCCAAAACAGACTTAGCGCAGAAGGAATCAAACTGCGCAGACACAGGCCCCGGATGGGCCACATCTGGAGAAAACACCGCAATGTCAGTTATTGGTCGCATCCACTCCTTTGAATCCTGCGGCACGGTCGACGGCCCGGGCATTCGCTTTATCACCTTCTTCCAGGGCTGCCTGATGCGCTGCCTGTATTGCCACAATCGCGATACATGGGATACGCACGGCGGTAAAGAGATAACCGTTGAAGAACTGATGAAAGACGTCGTGACCTATCGCCACTTTATGAACGCTTCTGGCGGCGGCGTAACCGCATCCGGCGGTGAAGCCATCCTGCAGGCGGAATTCGTTCGTGACTGGTTCCGTGCTTGTAAAAAAGAGGGCATTCATACCTGTCTCGACACCAACGGCTTTGTGCGCCGTTACGATCCGGTGATTGATGAATTGCTGGAAGTGACCGATCTGGTGATGCTCGATTTGAAACAGATGAACGATGAGATCCATCAGAATCTGGTCGGCGTATCTAATCACCGGACCCTCGAATTCGCCCAGTATTTATCGAAGAAAAATATCAACGTATGGATCCGTTACGTCGTTGTACCCGGCTGGTCTGACGATGACGATTCCGCGCATCGCCTTGGTGAATTTACCCGCGACATGGGCAACGTCGAGAAAATCGAACTCCTGCCCTATCATGAGCTGGGCAAGCATAAATGGGTGGCGATGGGCGAAGAGTATAAGCTGGATGGCATTCACCCGCCGAAGAAAGAGACCATGGAGCGCGTTAAAGGCATCCTGGAGCAGTACGGTCACAAAGTGATGTACTGAGCCATCCCTGAGACAAAAAAGCCACAACTGATTGTTGTGGCTTTTTTATTTATCAAGCGGCGTACATCAGGCGTGCGCCACCGGCGTTGGGTGATGTCCTGCTTTGCGCATCAGCATCACCAGATAGATAAACGACACACCCGCAATCATGATAAACAGCAAACTATCAGAGTAGCTTTGCATCAGCATTGCGGTCAGCGTCGGACCAAGCAGGCTGCCAATGGTGTAACTCAGCAACAGCGCCTGGTTCATTGCCACCAGCTGGTGATGTTCCACTTTCTCACAGGCCCATGCCATCGCCACCGGGTACAGAGTAAAGCCTGCGGTTCCGAGCACAAAAAGTGCAGGAGCCATGGCTGCATTACTCAACATCGCAAAACATCCCACGATCACGACAAACACCTGCACACGCAGCACCAGCAGGCGACCAAAACGATCTGCCAGTCGCCCAATCGGCCACTGCCCTACAATACCGGCACTGACCATCAGCGCCATCCAGAAACCAATCCCCGAATCGCTGATCCCCTGATGCGAAAGATAAAGCGGCATCAAGCCGTACAGCGAACCAAGAATGATCCCGGAGATGATGCAACCATTCACGCCCAGGCGAGCATGACGCAGACGCAGCATCGGCCACACCGAGGTCGGAGCCTGCTCTTCACTCTGCTGGTTGACAATGCGGGTAAACAGCAGCGGCAGGATCGCCGTTAATACCAGCGCAGTCGTCCACGGCAGTACGCTCATCAGATCTGTCGGCAACTTACTGACCATCACCTGGCCAAGCACTGTGCCGACGTAGTAAACCATCATATAAGCTGCTAACAGGCGCCCACGATTGCGTGATGTGCCGCTGCACATCAGAGCACTTTCCACGACCACCCAAATCATCGCGCAGCCCACACCAGCGACAAAGCGCCAAACCATCCAGCTCCAGAAACCAATCATTAGCCCCAGGCCAACACAGCCTGCGGCAAAAATCAGCGAAGCAAGATAATAGCTGCGGTTAAAACCCAGACGGCGAATTAAACGGCCGGTCAGTAACGTCCCCAGCAAATTGCCAGTGAAATAGGAAGAACCCACCATCCCAACCTGCCAGGTCGGTAAATTTTCGTGGGCGAGCCAGAGCGGTACGAGCGTATTTAGCGTCGCGATCGCCAGCGTCAACAGCATTAAGCCACAGAGCAATAACAGCACTGGCCGGGTATAGATGGACATGGATAAAAACCGTGAGGAAGTTCAGTTTGCGTGCGCATCATGCCACCGGTAAGAACATTGTCAATCCACGGATTTTGGACGCTGACTGTTTTGCACCACGACGATTCGTAAAACTTATCCAGCATTGGGCTTAAAAGAGAATGACATGATTCACGCTATTGAAAATAAAAGAATAGTTTTGCTAACAGGCAGAATTATCGGTCGAAAAAATTCATGATGAATGCCGACATAAAAAAGGCTGAAACTGGTACGGGAAAATGTGCAGTAAAAATTATTTCCCTGCACAGCAGGCTGCATGGATCTTATCCAGCAAGGGCGTGCCAAAACCTGAAACAGAAACTTCAGCCAGTTCTCTGAACGTTAACCCCGAACCTGGTGCTCCCCCCGCGCACGGGGCGTTGTTTTTTAGTAAGCAATAAAAAAGCGCCCGCAGGCGCTTTCAGAATGAACATTCACTACAGGCAGATGATTAGCCGATAAACTCAAGGCCGTTCATGTACGGACGCAGTACTTCCGGCACTTCAATTCGACCATCAGCCTGCTGATAGTTTTCCATTACCGCCACCAGCGTACGGCCAACGGCCAGACCGGAACCATTCAATGTATGTACCAGGCGGGTTTTCTTGTCGGACTTGCTACGGCAGCGCGCCTGCATACGACGAGCCTGGAAATCCCAGACGTTAGAGCAGGAAGAGATTTCGCGGTAAGTGTCCTGCGCCGGTACCCACACTTCCAGATCGTAGGTTTTGCAAGCACCGAAGCCCATATCACCCGAGCACAGCAGCACTTTACGATAGGGAAGCCCCAGCAGCTGCAACACTTTCTCCGCGTGACCCGTCATCTCTTCCAGCGCCGCCATGGAATCTTCCGGGCGAACGATCTGCACCATTTCAACTTTATCGAACTGGTGCATACGGATCAGACCGCGCGTATCACGTCCATAAGATCCCGCTTCTGAGCGGAAACATGGCGTGTGCGCAGTCATTTTGATCGGCAGATCATCTTCATCAATGATCTCATCACGCACCAGGTTTGTCAGCGGAACTTCCGCTGTCGGAATCAACGCGTAATTGCTACTGTCTGCTTCTTCTTCCAGCGGACGAGTGTGGAACAAATCACCCGCGAATTTCGGTAACTGCCCGGTGCCGTACAGCGTATCCTGGTTGACCAGATACGGAACATAGTTCTCTGCGTAGCCATGCTGTTCGGTGTGTAAATCCAGCATGAACTGCGCCAGCGCACGATGCATGCGCGCAATCTGCCCTTTCATCACTACAAAGCGAGAGCCGGTAAGTTTCACCGCTGCGGCGAAATCCAGCCCGCTGTGCATTTCACCCAGCGTCACGTGATCGCGAATGTCGAAATCAAATTTGCGCGGCGTACCCCAACGGCTGACCTCAACGTTGTCATTTTCGTCACGGCCGACTGGAACACAATCGTCTGGCAGGTTAGGGATTGTCAGCGCGATGTCGCGGATCTCCGCCAACAGGGTTTCCAGCTCCGCTTTAGCCGCGTCCAGCTCTTCACCCAGCTTGTTCACTTCCAGGCGTAAAGGCTCGATATCTTCCCCGCGTGCTTTCGCCTGGCCAATGGATTTCGATCGCGAGTTGCGTTCCGCCTGCAAGTTTTCCGTATTAACTTGCAAGACTTTACGACGCTCTTCAAGCGCGCGTAATTTATCTACATCCAGCTTAAAGCCCCGGCGTGCCAGTTTTTCAGCGACTGCGTCTGGCTCGGTACGCAGCAGATTGGGATCGAGCATGCTTTTCCTGTGCTTATCGAATTGAAATAAAAGAATACGACCGCAGCCTGCGGTCGATGGTGTAAGTCGTAACCTTACCGCAACGCCCGCACTAGCGATAGCGTTTTATAGGGCTTTTATGATCCTGTTCGGTAAGCCAGGCGAGCTTTTCACCAATCTTGCCTTCAAGGCCTCTTGTCGAGGGGTGATAATAGCGAGTCTGAGCCAGTTCTTGCGGGAAATACTCTTCACCAGCGGCATAGGCATTGGGTTCGTCATGAGCGTAACGATACTCCTGCCCGTAGCCCATCTCTTTCATCAGTTTGGTGGGTGCATTACGCAGATGAACCGGCACGTCATAATCGGGGCGATCGCGCGCATCCGCCAGCGCCGCTTTGAACGCGGTATAAACGGCATTACTTTTCGGCGCACAGGCAAGGTAAACAATCGCCTGCGCGATGGCACGTTCGCCTTCTGCAGGACCAACGCGCGTAAAACAATCCCAGGCGGCAATCGCGACCTGCATCGCACGCGGATCGGCGTTACCGACATCTTCAGAGGCAATCGCCAGGCAGCGGCGCGCGACATATAAAGGATCACCACCGGCCGTAATAATTCGCGCATACCAATAAAGCGCCGCATCCGGCGCACTACCGCGGACCGATTTGTGCAACGCGGAGATCAAATCGTAAAAACGATCCCCTTTGTTGTCGAAACGGGCGCTGCGTTCACCGGCAATTTCCGTGAGCAATTCTGGCTTTAATACACGCTTGCCGGAACTGTCGAGTTCCGCCATATCTGCCATCATCTCAAGCGTGTTAAGCGCCCGACGCGCATCACCGCCAACCAGCTCGGCAATCGCCCGCCGGGTTTCATCCGGCAGAACAATATCCTGCCCGCCGTAACCACGTGCTTTGTCTTCCATCGCCTGCGTTAAGACCTGCTCGATATCCTCGGTGGTCAGCGATTTAAGCAAATAAACACGCGCGCGAGACAGCAACGCAGAATTGAGTTCAAAAGAGGGGTTTTCCGTCGTCGCGCCAATAAACGTGATGGTGCCATCTTCAATATGCGGCAGAAAAGCGTCCTGCTGACTTTTATTAAAGCGGTGAACTTCATCGACAAACAGAATGGTACGACGCCCGGCGTTACGGTTTTGGCGCGCACGCTCAATGGCTTCCCGGATCTCTTTCACCCCGGAGGTCACCGCAGAGATACGTTCTACATCTGCACTGGCATAACGCGCTATCACTTCGGCGAGCGTGGTTTTGCCCGTTCCCGGCGGCCCCCACAGAATCATGGAGTGCAAATGCCCGGCTTCAATCGCACGCGGGAGCGGCTTACCCGGTGCAAACAGATGTTGCTGACCAATGTACTGCGCTAAATTTTCTGGCCGCATACGCGCGGCCAGAGGTTGAAACGCATTATCGGAAAAGTCGAGCGACATGTTACTCATGCACGCCTCTTACTTGCGCTGATCGTCAACCGTTACGCCCTTCGGCGGGGTAAAGGTAAATTTAGATGCATCAACAGCGCCGTTTTGCTGCGATTTAAGCTGATAGCTGCTGCGCTGATCGTCCTGCTCAATGGCGCTAAATTGATGGATTGTGCCATCACGCCCCACGTTAATGGTGAACTGTTTCAGGTTGCCGTTGTTGCCTTTCGGCGTCAGAACAAAATCGTCACCCTTTTGCTCAATATTGTACTGCTGCCAGTCGCTTGCCTGATTACGGGCAATCAGCATAAACGGCGTGTTACCCGTGGCGTCTTTCAGCCAGGTTGCAGTTGCCTGTTCAACAAATGGGTTATAGAACCACAGCGTTTTACCATCTGACACCAGAACACTTTCATCCGGCTGGGTCATGTGCCAGTTGAACAGGTTCGGGCGTTTCACCCATAGATCGCCCTGACCTTCCTGCACCGCAGCACCGCTGCCATCGGTCACTTTTTGAGTGAAGGTAGCGTGAAAGCTGCTGACTTTATCGAGACGGCTTTTCAGGTCGCTGGAAGCATCCGCCCAGACATTGCTGGCGGCAAAGCTGACAAATAAAGCGCAGGCGATGGCAATTTTTTTCATCTTGATTCCTTAAATTTTCCCATTCTGCCAGTCAACTGACTAAGCAAATTACTTCCCCCTACTATAACAATTCAGCAGCGTAGTTTCCTGGTAAAAAAACTGAAATCGATCAGCCAAGCCTACACTCAAGCAAAAGACAGTATCCCTAATATGCTCATCTTTTTGAAAATAAGTTCATAATTTCAATCACCTTTAAAAAATCCTATAGTATATTCGTAATCATCTGAGCATAATACAATCCAATAAATCCACCATTACGTTTCAATAATTTAACTTAAGCTCTTTTTTTAATGATTTTACCAACAGCAGAGTTAATAGGGAATATTTATGAACCTCAGGCCATTGATATTAACATTGCCATTATTTCTAGCAGGTTGTAAGGCACTCACTACGGATGGATATTTAACTAACTGGGTATTTTTAGACGACAGGACAAATTCCAATAGGGCACCGTTCCTGTTTTGCGCTAATGAGTATTTTAAGTCCCCTCAATTTATTAATTACTATAATCGAACTCATACAACATCTGAGCGTGATGTTGTGGGCATTACCAACGTCAGAAGCATAAATGGGCCGCACTTTGACCATGTTGTTGAATATCCTATGAAATGTTGGGCTACAAGGATTTATGGAAATCACGAGCAAGAAACAGCTGTGATGGAAGTCACTGTGGAAAAATACAGCGATAGAGCATCTACAACGTTGGATGCTTTTTTTATAAACCCCGAGGATCAGTTACTTATTGATTGGAAGAGTTATGAATGGTTACCAAGAAGAATTGAGGTATTGAAAGCGGCTATTGCAAATGGAAATAACCAACCAGTTACATATAAGTGCTATCATGGTAACCATGATAGCACCGGGAAGTATTTCGAAACCGTAACCTATACAAGTTCCGCCTCTGAATGTGGCCTTAACACTACTGCTATCACCCAAGAAAGCGATAGCTTAGAAACTTTGAAGTATGAATTGAATGAGTTAGAAAAAATTAATAAATATCGTTAATCATCTGCATAATCTGCCTCCATTGTCGATAATTCCCACAAATGGAGGCAGAATGGCGCTATTTAAATATTAATCAAACGGTGGCGGTGCCAGTACTTCACGGTTTCCGTTATGCCCTTGTTCGCTGACGATCCCCTGGGCTTCCATCTGCTCAATGATGCGCGCAGCGCGGTTATAGCCGATACGGAACTGGCGCTGTACGCCGGAGATAGAGGCTTTGCGTTTTTCGGTCACGAAATTAACAGCCTGATCGAATAACGGATCCAGCTCTTCCCCCCCATCAAAACCGCCACCTGCACCGCCTTCGTTTTCGCTATCCGACGTAATGCCATCGACATACTGCGGACGCCCGCGTGCCTTCCAGTCCTGCACAACAGCATGCACTTCCTGGTCACGAACGAATGCACCATGTACACGTACCGGTGCAGAAGTCGAGTTCGGGCCGGAATAGAGCATATCCCCCATCCCCAGCAGCGATTCAGCACCGCCCTGATCGAGGATGGTACGTGAGTCAATTTTGCTCGAAACGGTAAACGCGATACGTGTCGGGATGTTGGCTTTAATCAGGCCTGTAATGACATCCACTGATGGACGCTGAGTCGCCAGCACCAGGTGAATGCCCGCAGCGCGCGCTTTTTGCGCCAGGCGCGCAATCAGCTCTTCCACTTTCTTACCGACGGTCATCATCAAATCGGCGAATTCATCCACCAGCACCACGATATACGGCAGTTTTTCCAGCACCGGATGTTCGACATCCATGCTGTCGCCCGGCTTCCAGTAAGGATCCGGGATCGGGCGGCCCATTCGCGCAGCTTCAGCGATCTTCTCGTTGTAGCCCGCCAGGTTACGTACTCCGAGCGCCGACATCAGCTTGTAGCGACGCTCCATTTCATTGACGCTCCAGCGCAAGGCGTTGGCAGCGTCTTTCATGTCGGTGACGACTTCGGTAAGCAGATGCGGGATCCCTTCATACACTGACAACTCAAGCATTTTCGGGTCGATCATAATAAAGCGCACCTCTTCCGGCGTCGCTTTATACAACATGCTGAGGATCATGGCATTCACGCCTACCGATTTACCGGAACCGGTCGTACCCGCAACCAACAGGTGCGGCATCTTCGCCAGGTCGGCTATTACCGGGTCGCCTGCGATATCTTTACCCAGCACGACAGTCAGCGGCGACGGGTTTTCGCGGAATTTCACGCAATCCAACACTTCGCGCAAGTAAACAGTTTGTCGTTTCTTGTTCGGCAGTTCCAGACCAACGTACGGTTTACCCGGAATAACTTCCACCACACGCACAGCAACGGTCGACAACGAACGCGCCAGATCGCGCGAAAGGTTCGAAATACGCGCAGCTTTCACACCAGGGGCGAGATTCAACTCGAAACGGGTGATAACCGGGCCAGGAGAATAATTGACCACATCAGCTTTGATGCGAAAATCCGCCAGCCGCGCTTCCACCAGACGCGCCATCTGTTCCAGCGCGAACGTATCTACCGGTTCAACTTCCGCTGGCGGCTGCGTCAACAAATCCAGCGACGGCAGCGGTGTCGTCGGTTTTTGCATCGGGCGGCTGTCGCCATTACGCATTAGCAACGGGTGAATCAGACTCTCTTGCGGTTGTGCAGCAGGTTGATGAACCGGCTGCTGATACTGCTGCGGCTGAGCAGCAGGTTGATGCACCGGCTGCTGATAGTGCTGCGGTTGTGCAGCAGGTTGATGCACCGACTGCTGATACTGCTGCAGCTGGGCATCAGGTTGATGCGCCGACTGCGGATATTGCTGCGGTTGTGCAACAGGCTGATGCGCCGACTGCGGATATTGCTGCGGCTGTGCAGCTGGTTGATGCGTCGGCTGCTGATAGTGCTGCGGCTGTGCAGCAGACTGGTGAGCGGGCTGCTGATAATGCTGCAGCGGTTGTTGGTGGTGCTGCACAGCAGACGGTTCCTGCTCCGGCATTACGCCAGGTGTGAACAGCGGTTCGCCTAGGCCATCATCTACCAGCGTCTTCATTGGTGAGAACGCAAAGTCCTCCGGCATAAATGCTTGCGCCCCGGCAGGCTGTTCACCTGCATACCGCTGCTGCTGCGACGCCGCAAACTGACGTGCAAGCTCCGCCTCTTCTGCGTCTTCTTCACTCGGTACAGCATGCTGCGACTGGAATTGCGGCGTCTCATGCTGGTATCCATCACCATAGCGATCATGCTGCGTAGCGGCAAACTGGCGTGCCAGTTCATCCTGCTGCTGCATATCAGCGGCGTCTTCTGAGAATTGATCATTATGATGGCGCGTTTCATCTTCTTCGCGCGCGCGTTCTTCGGCCATCCGTTGAGACGGCAGCTTGATGCCATAAGAAGCCAGTTCACGGCGCGTCGGTACACGCACCCGGTTCGGACGTGGCAGTTGCGGGCCAATCCCCTCTTTCACCTGCGGACGTGGTGTACCACCCGCTGCAAGGCTGAAAACCGGACCTGCGGCTGTTGCCGAGGCGACACTACTTGTGGCCTGCTGCACCCCGGCAGCAACTGGCGCAACGGTTGTTTCAACTGGCGGTATCGACGGCATTGTCGGCGCAGCCGGTTTCGAAACCGGCTCGATATTTTCAGGCTCAGGAATCGGCTGATACCACGCCGCCAGTTGCTCACGCTCACGCGCGCGTTTCTCCTCTACTTCCTCAAAGTAATAAAGAGGAGGACGAGTCTGTTTCACTTCTTCAACCACAGGCTCAGGCTCGACAACGAGTTCAGGCGCCGGGGAGATTTGCGGCTGCGGCTCACTCTGCCATGGCAGCGGATCATGTACCGGCTGCGAATAAACCTCATTTTCTTGCGGCTGTGCTGTCACCGGAGCTTCTGGCATCCAACTATCCTGCGCGACAGGCTGTTGCCACTGTGGCTCAGCGTATTGTGCAGCCGGATATTCAGCTTCGTGTGAAACCGATTGGTTTGATACAGGCTGGTAAGATGCGAGAGAGTTCTGCTCTTCTGGCGTTGGCTGATACGCAGCGGTCTGTTGAACAGGCGGCTGAGCATAGGGCCATTCACTATCCTGCGGTGCCTGCACAACCGGGTCAACCGGCGCGGCATAAGCCTGCGCAGCGACAGTCGTCGCGGCTGCAGCGGTGGCCACTGGTGCCGTTATGCTGCGACCGTTGAGCAGAGGATCGTATTCTTGTTCAGATTCAGTTGCACGATGTCCGGAGAACAACACATCGTCAGCGTCCGCAGGGACACCACGAGCGCTATAAGCAATATCGTCTTCATCGTCATCCATGCGCTTACCGGAGAACAACGCCTCATCGGTTTTACGCCCCATAGGGTTAGCGAATTTTTCAGCAACACGTTTACGCCTTGCCAGGGCACCACGCAGGATACGCGCACGACGAGATTCTCGCGGAGCATCCATGTCGCCTGCATCCTCGTCATCATCTTCATATTCGTCGTCATCAACCCAGGTGTCATCCCGGCGGGTACGATTACTGGCAAAAGTGAGAATATTGAGGATCACACTGCCAATTTTCTCGGCAATGGTCACCCATGACCACCCGGTGAACAGCGTCAAACCGGCGGCCCAGATACAGAGCAGCGCCAGTGTACCGCCACTGCTACGCAGCAAAGGTTGTAGCGTGGTACTTAGCAAGCTGCCAATAACACCGCCGGAGGCGAAATACCAGATATCATCCGCATTAATCGCCGCCAGGCCACAAGAAGTGAGGATCAGCGCCAGCGCGCCAATCATGCGCAGCGATACGGCAAAATAGTCGATATAGTCTTCACTGGCCCGATGGCGATAAGCAAACCAGCAGCCGCCGATAATAATCACCGGGATGGTATAAGCCATGATGCCAAAAATGAAAAACAGCGTATCGGCAAGCCACGCGCCAGGCACGCCGCCAAGATTATGGATAGGCTCATGCCAGGCCGTTTGCGACCAACTCGGATCGGACGGGTTAAAGCTGAGAAGCGCTACCATTAACCAGACGGCAGAAAGTGAAACGAGGATCAGCAACGCCTCCAGGAGTCGACGTCCGCTGCTTAACTTGGTCAGTGTGACTTCTTTGTCTTCAGTGTATTCCTGGCTCAAGACAGGCTCTCCAGGTCCTTGATGCTAAAACGGACAACAGCGCCGGGTCTCCCCGGCACTGTTGCTGTATGGATTAACAGGAGTGTAATCAAAAAACAGCGATTTTGCACCTGTTCCGTATTAGCGCGTCTTAATTACCAGACGATTGCTCTGTTTGACTTCTTCCATTACCACATATGTGCGGGTGTCGTTAACGCCCGGCAGACGCAACAGGGTTTCCCCTAACAGTTTGCGGTAGGCCGACATATCCGGCACACGCGTCTTCAACAGGTAGTCGAAATCGCCTGAAACCAGATGACACTCTTGAATCTCTTCAAGTTTTTGCACGGCGGCATTGAATTGTTCAAACACATCCGGCGCGCCACGATTCAGAGTAATCTCAACAAATACCAGAAGTGATGCATCCAGATAATGCGGGTTCAGCAGCGCCGTATAGCCCTGAATAAACCCTTGTCTTTCCAGCCTGCGCACACGCTCAAGGCATGGCGTTGGGGAAAGCCCCACTCGTTTAGAAAGCTCGACGTTGGAAATACGCCCATCTTTTTGCAATTCGTTCAGAATATTACGATCGATGCGGTCGAGATCTTTGCCAGGGCGCTTCTTGCTATCTACCATTATTATTGTCTCTCTGTATTCCTTCCCTACTCCTGTCTTGACCCTGTGCACTTCACTGTTCAGAGTCTTTGCCCGTCGCGCTACGCGGCGCGTAATGTTAATTAGCGCGTCACGTAATCCCAGGGGCAGTATTGAGAAGACCGTTGCCAGGGGCAGCTATCGATATCACGAATGGCGTCTGTCCACGCCATACGTAGATTTCGCTAGCCCGGTAAAAATGGCATTTACATGCATGAACTTGCGTCACGCGCGAAACACTGCTTTTTTCCTTCCTTTGATGTTTTCGCAAATGCGCAGGGGATTGTCAAAGCAAAACATCTTTTTTTAGTACAACATGCCAGATATTCATCAGGGTCGTTCCCTAATCATCATTTTATCACCTTATAACTGCCCCTTTTTCAGTAGGAATTATTATGTTTCACCTGTGAATTCGTAGTCAGCCATTGGTCATTTCTATTACACATATCGTTAACAAAATCGCTGCGCCCTTTTTTTACGCCAGTAAATTCCCTACAATCCAGCCCAATGTCTGCCAAACAACAATGAGGATCTCATGGGTACGGCCAAACACAGTAAGCTGCTTATCCTTGGTTCAGGCCCTGCCGGTTATACCGCTGCGGTCTATGCTGCGCGCGCAAACCTGCAGCCGGTTCTGATTACCGGTATGGAAAAAGGCGGCCAGCTCACCACCACCACTGAAGTGGAAAACTGGCCGGGCGACCCGCACGATCTGACCGGGCCACTGCTGATGGAACGCATGCATGAGCATGCCACCAAATTTGATACCGAAATCATTTTCGATCACATCAACAGCGTGGATTTGCAAAATCGTCCGTTCCGCCTGACTGGCGACAGTGGCGAGTACACCTGCGACGCATTGATTATCGCCACTGGCGCGTCTGCGCGTTATTTGGGCCTGGCGTCTGAAGAAGCGTTCAAAGGCCGCGGCGTTTCCGCCTGCGCAACGTGTGACGGTTTCTTCTACCGTAACCAGAAAGTCGCGGTGATTGGCGGTGGTAACACTGCAGTAGAAGAAGCGCTATATCTGGCAAATATTGCCTCTGAAGTGCATCTGATCCATCGCCGTGACACGTTCCGCGCAGAAAAAATCCTTATCAAACGCCTGATGGATAAAGTGGAAAGCGGTAACATCGTGCTGCATACCCACCGTACACTGGAAGAGGTGACGGGTGACCAGATGGGCGTTAGCGGCCTGCGTTTACGCGATACGCAGAATGCAGATAACGTCGAATCACTGGAAGTTGCAGGTCTGTTTGTGGCTATCGGTCACAGCCCGAACACCGCCATCTTTGAAGGTCAACTGGCGCTGGAAAACGGCTACATCAAAGTGCAGTCCGGTATTCATGGCAATGCCACGCAAACCAGCATTCCTGGCGTCTTTGCTGCCGGTGATGTCATGGATCATATTTACCGTCAGGCGATCACTTCTGCAGGTACAGGCTGTATGGCAGCGCTGGATGCAGAACGCTATCTCGATGGGCTTGCTGAGCGTAAATAATCTTTACAACTCAGTAACAAAGGTAAAAAAGGCGACTATAAGTCGCCTTTATTTTTGCCCCGATGTAACATTGCGCCAGCTCAAAAATTCGATAACTTCACCTGCAAAGCGCGCAATGAACAAAACCCGTCAACAAGAACTGACCCGCTGGTTAAAACAGCAAAGCATTATTTCCCGTCGCTGGCTGACACTCTCCCGCCTGCTTGGCGTAGTCAGCGGCGTGCTGATCGTCGCGCAAGCGTGGATTATGGCGCGTATTCTGAACCATATGATTATGGAGAATATCCCACGCGAAGCCCTGTTACTGCCATTTATCTTGCTGATCCTGATTTTTATCCTGCGCAGTTGGGTGGTCTGGCTACGTGAACGTGTCGGTTTCCATGCGGGTGCGCATATTCGTTTCGAAATCCGCCGGCAGGTCCTTGATCGGCTCCATCAGGCCGGCCCGGCGTGGATCCAGGGAAAACCCGCCGGAAGCTGGGCTACGCTGATACTTGAGCAAATCGATGACATGCACGATTTCTATGCCCGTTATTTACCACAAATGGCACTGGCGGCGAGCGTTCCGCTGCTGATTGTTATTACCCTGTTTCCGATTAACTGGGCTGCGGCACTGATATTGCTCGGTACAGCGCCATTAATTCCGCTCTTTATGGCGATGGTCGGCATGGGCGCGGCGGACGCCAACCGTCGTAACTTCAAAGCGCTGGCGCGCCTGAGCGGCCATTTCCTTGACCGCTTACGCGGGATGGAGACGCTGCGCATTTTTGGCCGGGGCGCCGCGGAAACAGAAAATATTCGTCATGCCTCGCAGGATTTTCGCAGCCGTACCATGGAAGTGCTGCGCATGGCCTTCTTATCTTCCGGTGTGCTGGAGTTCTTTACCTCGTTATCGATTGCATTGGTGGCGGTCTATTTCGGTTTCTCCTACCTTGGCGAGCTGAATTTTGGTCACTACGGCACTGGCGTAACCTTGTTCGCCGGTTTTCTCGCGTTAATTTTGGCCCCCGAGTTCTTCCAGCCGCTGCGCGATCTCGGTACCTTTTATCACGCTAAAGCCCAGGCGATTGGCGCAGCGGATAGCCTGAAAACGTTTATGGAAGCACCGCTCGCCCATCCACAGCGGGGCGATATTACGCTGAAAACTGATGAGCCGGTAACGCTGACGGCGAGCAATTTGCTGCTGAAATCTCCCGAAGGCGCGATACTCGCCGGGCCACTCAATTTTTCCCTGTCCGCTGCTCAGCGCGTCGTCGTGGTAGGAAGAAGCGGCTCGGGCAAGAGTTCGCTGATCAATGTGCTTTCTGGTTTTCTGCCTTATGAAGGTTCATTGCGTGTTAATGGCGTCGAACTAAGTGAGTTAGATCCGGATAGCTGGCGCGACGCGATAAGTTGGGTTGGGCAAAATCCGCAACTTCCCGCCTGCACATTGCGCGAAAATGTGTTGCTCTCACGCCCCAATGCCAGCGATGCAGAGTTGCAAGCCGTTCTGGATAAAGCATGGGTCAGCGAGTTTCTGCCACTGCTGCCAGAGGGGCTGGAGACGCAGCCTGGCGATCAGGCGGTACGTCTCTCGGTTGGCCAGGCGCAGCGCGTGGCCGTTGCCCGTGCACTACTCTCTCCCTGTAAACTGCTGCTACTGGATGAACCTTCCGCCAGCCTTGATGCCCACAGTGAACAACGCGTGATGCAGGCACTTACCGAGGCCTCACGCCAGCAAACGACGCTGATGGTGACGCACCAGTTAGAAAACCTGGCTGACTGGGATGCTATCTGGGTTATGCAGGATGGCCAGATTATGGAACAAGGCAGCTACGCCGAGCTCGTTGCTGCGCAGGGGATCTTTGCGGATCTCCTTGCCCATCGCCAGGAGGAGATTTAAATGCGCGCATTACTGCCTTATCTCGCACTGTATAAACGCCACAAATGGATGCTGATGCTCGGCGTTATCCTCGCCGTTATCACTTTGCTTGCCAGCATTAGCCTGCTGACGCTCTCCGGCTGGTTTCTCTCTGCGTGCGCCGTGGTTGGCGTCGCGGGCATCTACAGTTTTAACTATATGCTGCCCGCCGCCGGGGTTCGTGGCACAGCGATTATTCGTACGGCCGGTCGCTATTTTGAACGGCTGGTCAGCCATGATGCGACGTTTCGCGTACTGGAACATTTGCGCGTTTCGACATTCAGTAAACTGCTTCCCCTCTCCCCTGCCGGGCTGGCGCGTTTTCGCCAGGGTGAGTTGCTCAACCGGGTCGTCGCCGATGTCGACACGCTCGATCACCTTTATCTGCGCGTAATCTCCCCGCTGATCGGCGCACTGGTGGTCATCATCGTTGTCACACTGGGTTTAAGCGTACTGGATATACCGCTGGCGCTGATGTTGGGCGGTATTATGCTGGCAACCTTGATTATCCTGCCGCCGTTATTTTATCGCGCGGGCAAACCAACCGGCGAAAGTCTGACTGCCCTGCGCGGTCAGTATCGCCAGCAATTAACCAACTGGCTGCAGGGCCAGGCGGAGTTAACTATTTTTGGAGCCAGCCAGCGCTATCGCGAACAGTTAGAAAACACTGAACTCAGCTGGCATGACGCCCAGCGCCGTCAGTCCGATCTGAGTGCCGTTTCGCAGGCCGTGATGCTACTGATCAGCGGCGCGGCGGTGTTGGTTATGCTGTGGTTTGCTTCCGCCGATATTGGTGGTAACACCCAGCCGGGCGCATTGATTGCGCTGTTTGTCTTCTGTGCGCTTGCAGCTTTCGAAGCGCTGGCCCCGGTCACCGGTGCGTTCCAGCATATGGGCCAGGTTATTGCTTCCGCCATACGCATCACGCAGGTAACAGAATGCCAGCCGGAAGTGACGTTCCCGCAAAATAGTGCCGCCACACCAACAGATGTCGCCGTGCAATTCGATGCCCTGACGTTTAACTACTCAGGCCAGCCGCAGCGCGCGCTGGAGGCAATTTCTTTATCGATTGCTGCCGGAGAACATGTGGCGATCCTTGGTCGAACCGGGTGCGGCAAATCCACATTATTACAATTACTGACGCGCGCATGGGATCCGCAGCATGGAGAGATTCGTCTCAATGACCAGCCGCTGACAAGCTTTGCGGAAGCTGATTTACGCAAACTTATCAGCATGGTGCCGCAGCGCGTGCATCTGTTTAGCGCGACGCTGCGTGATAACTTATTGCTGGCCTCGCCGCAGGCCAATGACGATACACTGAGTGCGATGCTAACCCGCGTCGGGCTGGAAAAACTGCTTGAGGATAATGGGCTGAATGCCTGGCTCGGCGAAGGTGGACGCCAGCTCTCCGGGGGCGAATTGCGCCGTCTGGCTATTGCTCGCGCACTCTTGCATGATGCGCCGTTGGTGCTTCTGGACGAACCGACCGAAGGTCTGGATGCTGCGACCGAGAGCCAAATCCTTGAATTACTGGGCGAAGTGATGAAGGGCAAAACGCTGCTGATGGTCACACACCGTCTGCGTGGGCTGGCACGTTGCGATCGGATAATTGTGATGGACAACGGGCAAATAATTGAGCAAGGTAATCACGCAGCGTTAATGGCGAAACAGGGTCGGTACTACCAGTTTAAGCAGCGTCTGTAGTGGCTATTGGTCATTTTGCCGTTTCTGTAACGGCAACGCTAAAGTGAAACGGCCAAAATGACGATAGTAAGTAGGGTCCCTTGTCGCGTTGTGGAGCACAGAAGTCATGCGCCTGGTGCAGCTCTCTCGTCATTCTATCGCTTTTCCTTCGCCCGAAGCGGCGTTGCGTGAACCCAACGGGCTGCTGGCGCTGGGCGGCGATCTCAGCCCGGCGCGTCTGTTGATGGCCTACCAGCGCGGCATCTTTCCCTGGTTCTCGCCCGGTGACCCCATCCTGTGGTGGTCGCCCGATCCTCGCGCCGTACTGTGGCCTGCAACATTTCATGTCAGCCGCAGTATGAAGCGTTTCCATAAAACCTCTCCCTATCGCGTAACGCTGAATCATGCTTTTGGTCAGGTGATCGATGGCTGCTCGCAGGATCGCGATGAGGGCACGTGGATCACGCCTGACGTGGTGATGGCTTATCATCGCCTCCATGAGCTTGGGCATGCGCACTCAATTGAAGTCTGGGAAGGTAACGAACTGGTGGGTGGCATGTACGGTGTATCGCAAGGTGCGCTGTTCTGCGGTGAATCAATGTTTAGTCGCCGTATAAATGCCTCCAAAACCGCGTTGCTTGTTTTTAGCGGTGAATTTGTACGCATGGGCGGCGAGTTAATTGATTGCCAGGTGCTGAACAGCCATACTGCGTCGCTCGGCGCCATTGAGATCCCGCGGCGGGATTATCTTTTACATCTCGAGAAAATGCGCAAATTGCCACTCCCTTCCCGTTTCTGGGTGCCCCGAACGCTGTTTTCATCGCTCTGACGAATGTTTTCGGCACATTTTTTATCAGGGTGTTATAATGGACGCTCAGAGCAGCTTTTGCCTGTTGCCCCGCCCCACCCGGGAATTGTTCGTATCAGGGATGCCCTTCGTTTTACTCCACCGCTCCCCTTTACGGTTGCGCTTTTAGCGCGTCCTGGCTGTTGGTGTGAGGGTAACTGGCAAAAGTCGTTTTGCTGCGTTTTATCAGCGCAAATCTTTACTTAACACACGAACTTCGGCATTATCTTGCCGGTTCAAAAATTATGGTAGTGATACCCCCGAGGATTAGATGGCCAAAGAAGACAATATTGAAATGCAGGGCACCGTTCTAGAAACGTTGCCTAATACGATGTTCCGCGTAGAACTGGAAAACGGTCACGTGGTCACTGCGCATATCTCCGGCAAAATGCGTAAAAACTACATCCGCATTCTGACGGGCGATAAAGTGACTGTGGAACTGACCCCGTACGACCTGAGCAAAGGCCGCATTGTCTTCCGTAGCCGCTAAGATCTTCCATCAGCACAGCTAAGTGCACCTATTTTAAAGGCCGGGTAATTCCCGGCCTTTTATTATATTTAACTAGATACGCTCAATTATTAATGCTATCCCCTGCCCTCCGCCGATACACAGCGTCGCCAGGCCTGTTGTTTTATTCCGCCGCTGTAATGCGTGAACCAGTGTCACCAGAATGCGCGCACCGCTTGCGCCGATGGGATGCCCCAGTGCAATAGCGCCACCATTGACATTAACCTTGTCTGGCGGGAAATCCAGTTCTCTGGCAACAGCCAGATATTGCGCCGCGAAGGCTTCGTTAGCTTCGATTAAATCCAGATCGCCAACGGTCATCCCGGCTTTAGCCAACGCACGTTGCGTGGCAGGTATTGGTCCTAATCCCATCATGGTGGCATCCACCCCTGCCGATGCCCAACTTTTGAGCCGCGCAAGTGGTACCAGCCCCTGAGCGCGTGCCGCTTTTTCTGACATCAATACCAGTGTTGCCGCGGCATCGTTAATACCAGAGGCATTTCCCGCTGTCACGGTGCCCGCTTTATCAAACGCCGGACGCAGTGTCGCCAGTGAAGCAGCATCGACTTCCGATCGCGGAAATTCATCAGTATCGAACTGGCGCGTCTCTTTTTTATATTTTACGGAAAGCGGTACAATCTCGCTGGCGAAATGACCCGCGCGAATGGCGGCAATCGCTTTTTGTTGTGATGACAGGGCAACCTGATCCTGCTCCTCACGGCTTAACTGATAGCGCTTAGCAATATTTTCCGCAGTAATTCCCATATGGTACTGATTGAAAGCACACCATAAGCCGTCGTTAATCATTACATCCGTCAGCTCGCCGTTACCCATGCGATAACCCTGACGGGCGCGGGAGAGAAGATAAGGTGCGGCGCTCATATTTTCCATGCCGCCAACAATACAAGTCTGATTATCACCACTCAGAATTGACTGCGCGCCAAGTATCACGGTTTTCAAGCCGGAGCCACACACTTTATTGACGGTAAAGGAAGGGACAGAGTCAGGTAAACCAGCGTGACGAGTAACCTGGTGGGCCGGGTTTTGCCCCAACCCAGCCTGCAATACGTTGCCGAGAATCACCTCGTCAATGTTAATTTCTGCCGGTAACTCCATCAGATTTGCCCGCACACTGGCCGCGCCCAGCATTACGGCGGAGATCTCAGCCAGGCTTCCGCCAAATTTACCAATAGGTGTGCGCTTTGCGCTTACAATCACTACGGAATCGGTCATGGCTGTTCCTCCATTGGCTGGACGATTTTCAAATGTTCCGAGAGTCGGAAATTGGCTTCCGTTCGCGCCCGCAGCTCATCCAGAGTGATCGTGTCGCTGATTTCGTCGAGTATCATCTCGCCGTTTACAAAGCTGAATACCGCGTATTCGGTGATAACCTTGCTCACTTTTCCAACAGCCGTTAAGGGGTAGTGGCAACGATGCAGTAGTTTCGGTTCGCCACTTTTGGCGCAATGCTCCATCGCAATGATGACTTTTTTCGCTCCGACCACCAGATCCATTGCGCCCCCCATACCCGGCACCATTTTTCCTGGCACCATCCAGTTGGCGAGGTTGCCCTGCTCATCGACCTGCAAGCCACCGAGCACACAAACATCAACATGCCCGCCGCGAATCAACGAAAAAGAGAAACAACTGTCGAATATCGAAGCGCCAGGTAAGATGCCACAAGGCTGTCCACCTGCGTTGACGAGGCTGGCATTGACCTCTTCTAGCGGTCCAAGGCCAAGAAAACCGTTTTCTGACTGCAACGTGACCTGAATATCATCCGCCAGGAAATTTGCCACCTGAGTCGGAAGGCCGATACCCAGGTTAACGACATCGCCATCACTCAGTTCTTGCGCGACACGTCGGGCAATACGCTCTTTTGCGTTCATCATTGCGCCTCCTCCATTACCAGGTAATCCACCAGCGCCCCCGGCGTTACGACTTGCTCAGGAAACACGCTTCCCAGGGGTTCAATAGCACTGACCTCCGCGACGACGATATCCGCCGCCAGCGCCATCACCGGGTTAAAATTTCGCGCGGTCAGGTCATAGGTGAGATTGCCAGCCTCATCAGCGGTCTCTGCCAGTAAAATGGCGAGATCGGCTCGCAAAGGGCGTTCAAGCAACCATTTCTCACCTTCAACCAGCACGGTTTGCTTGTTCTCTTCTACTACTGTTCCGAGACCTGTCTGGGTGAGAAAGCCGCCTAAACCGGCACCGCCCGCGCGGATCTGCTCGGCGAGCGTTCCCTGGGGAACTAACTGTACGTCCAGCTCATTGGAAATCATTTTTTTCCCGGTTTCCGGATTCGTGCCAATATGCGAGGCGACAACACGTTTGACTTGCCCGCTAGAAATAAGCGGCCCAATGCCTTTATCAACAAACGCAGTATCGTTACCAATCAGCGTTAACTCTTTTACACCTGAACGGATAATTTCGGCGACCAGATATTCCGGCGTGCCAACACCCATAAATCCGCCAAACATAATGCACATACCGTCGTGTAATAATCCGCGGAATTTTTCCGCCGTTATTTTTTTATTTCGCATTGTTGAGATCTTAATTTTTTGCAACAGCGCTCCCGTGGCGGAGTATTAACTCCGCCAGAGAAGTATGATTGCTTGGTTAGTGAAGATTAAATAGACATATCCAGCAGCGCTGAACTTAGCCCTTTTCCATGCATGTCCAGCGCCAGCGAACGCGTCACACCGCCGCCTAACGCTTTATGCATGACAAAATTCAACGCTCCCAGTTCAGGTAATTCGTAACGAATAACGTCACCATGAACAATATCGCCAAACCAGGCTTTTACTTTTTCAGCCGTAACCTGTTCAACTAATTTTTCATAATCTTCGGTACGCCAGGCAATTAGCGAAATATTGGAAATATTTCCTTTATCACCGGTACGGGAATGAGCAATTTCGCGAAGTTTCATTATTTACTCTCCAGGACGGTTATATGGTGTTGAACGCAGTCACGCGCTATAAGCGTGGAATCCATCGCCAGGATCTCTTTTACGGATTTCATAACGCCACCGCCACCCGCTGGGCCGTTGGTATAGAGCGTTTCTACTTCATTACCTACATTCACAGCTTCGGCTCTGGTGGCGCAGCGGGCGGCAACTCGGGCACGAACTTCATAAGGATCGCTGTACTGCCCGCGCGTTTCACCATGCAGCGCATTGACGCCGATGAGATCAAACCGTGTTTCTTGCGGTTGAAAATCGCACAATGCAAAACGCTCGCGAACAATATCCAGCGCAAGGCGACCACGGCTTACCGCCCCAGGCCCTGCATAGGAAATCTCTCCCTCGCCGATAAAACCATCCAGATAACCAACAGAGACTTTAAGACTATCGGTACGCTGCGTGCCGGTTGCACCCGAGACCGCCACGGCATCCTCTCCGACATGTTCAAAACGGACATGGCTGAAATCCGCGACAACATCAGGCGTGAGATAGCGATCCGGTTGATGAATTTCATACAGCAACTGCTCTTTACACGTATCCACCGTGACCTGCCCGCCGGATCCAGCCACTTTCGTGATCGTTGCGCGGCCATCTTCACTCACCTCCGCCAGCGGGAAACCGAGCCGCGCCAGGTCAGGCACCTCTTTAACGCCGGGATCGGCATAATATCCACCAGTAATTTGCCCGGCACATTCCAGAAGATGGCCGATACAGGTTCCCTGGCCCAAGCGATGCCAGTCATTAGCGGCCCATTTAAATTCATGCATCATCGGCGCAAGAAATAATGATGGATCGGCAACACGCCCGGCGATAACCACATCGGCTCCCGTTTCCAGCGCTTCACACAACCCTGCCGCACCCAGATAAGCGTTCGCCGACAAAAGCGGTTTATCAAAGCGGGAAACCGGTTGCCCAGCTTCATCAAGGGTCAGATCCTTCGTGCGGATTAACGTCAGAACATCATCGCCTGTGATAACAGCCACTTTAAGACTGCTCAGACCGAGTTCATGCGCCACTTTAATTACCGCATTGCCAGCGGCGATCGGGTTTGCCGAACCCATATTCGAGATAATGCGTACACCTTTGGCCTTACATATCGGTAACAATGCGTGCATCCGCGCTTCGAGCAATTCGTTATAACCTCTGTTCGCATCCTGCTGCTTTTGTTTTTGCCCGATGGCGATCGTGCGTTCGGCCAGACATTCGAAAACCAGATAGTCCAGCTCGCCTTTTTCGGCCAGCTCAACAGCGGGCTCTATTCGATCACCCGCATAGCCTGCACCGGAACCAATTCGGATTGTTTTCATTTTAGATCCTTCATTTTAAACATGATTTAACTATCAAAACGGGAATACACCGGCTAATGCGGCGGCAAATGTCATCACGACGCTGGCGGCCCATAGCACCGGGATAGAGAATTTTTGGTGATCCGCGAGATCGACACCCGCGAGGCTGACCAGCAAGAATGTTGCGGGCGTTAAAGGGCTGACCGGGAAGCCTGTCGTCATTTGCCCCAGAACGGAAGCTTGTGCAACCTGAATGGCGGGGATCCCCATCATATCAACGGTATGTGCGATAACCGGCATAATGCCGAAATAGTAGGAATCGGGGTCGAAAATAAGCGAGAGCGGCATGGACACCAGACCGACGAGAAAAGGAATATGCGAAGCCAGCGCATCCGGCATAAACTCAACGGCGGCATGAGACATCGCTTTTAACATCCCCGCGCCGCCCATGATCCCGGTGAAGGCCCCCGCCGCGAAAAGGATACTCGCCATCATCAATGCTGCTTTCGCGTGAGCGTTAATGCGTTCTTTCTGCATCTCGACATTCGGGTAGTTGATCATCAGCGCTAGCGTCAGGGCGATCATAAACGCGACGGTAGGCGAAATGCGCGTAAAGACCATCGTGCTGATAACAGCCACCACGAGGCCAATATTGACCCAGAAAAGGTGAGGACGACGCAGCGCCTTCTCCTGATCGCTCAGCGATTTATGGTGTGAGATATCACCGACTGCGGCGGCGAAATGCGCGATGCCAAGTCGCTTCTCTTCGCGTTTTCCCCAGTACCAGCCCATCGCAACCATAAAGGCAAGCCCTGCGGCCTGAGCCGGAATAAGCGGGATAAAAAGATCGTGCGTGGTAACATTCAACGCGGCAGAAGCGCGGATCATCGGGCCGGTCCACGGTAAGAAGTTAACCCCGGCGCTCAGCGCGGTAATGCCAAGCAGGATCCGTTTATCCATACCAAGACGATTAAAGAGCGGCAGCATGGTGGGCACGGTAATTAAGAAGGTCACCGCGCCGTTACCATCCAGATGAGCAATCAGCGCCAGTACCCCCGTTCCGATGATGATTTTGACCGGGTTTGTCCCAACGAAACGCAGGATGCCGCGCACAATAGGGTCAAACATTCCGGCATCCGTCACGACACCAAAAAACGTGATAGCAAAGACGAACATCGCCGCCATTGGGGCTAGCTTGGTTATGCCTTCAACCACATATTTTGCAGTATCTGCCCCACTCCCCGCTGCAAGTGCGCCGATGACAGGAATGACGATCAGGGCAACCAGAGGTGACATGCGTTTCGACATGATAAAAAATAATAAGGTGGCTATTGTCAGCACACCTATTAAAGCCAGCATACATTTCTCCTTAATATTGTTATAGATTCGCCTGGTGTTGGTTCAGAGATAAATAATTCATCACATCCACATGATGTATTATTGCTAGCGTTATTTTTACCATAACCATGAGAAACTACTAATTTGTAAATTCGATAGAGCCATTCGTCAGCGGCTTAGAAGGTTTTAATTGAAATACAAATAATCTCATAAAAATTTCAGATTAATTAAAAAATATCAATAAAACAATGAATTATGATTTAATTCATTTTTATTATTCAAGGTGAATATTTATAGAAAAGATCGAGACCTAAAAAACAAAATACAGTTAATGTGGGATAGATCATAAAAATAACCGCATAGGATTTTTATTGATTTCAAATAACGATAATATCATTTGCGATGCAGGAAAATGGAGCATGAAATGAACTTTTCTATAAAGTAACTCAGGGCCTTTTTAATATTAAGTGAAGCTGACAGTTTTACCCAGGCCGCACGCCGATTTAACCTTTCACAGCCTGCATTTAGCACCCTGATTGCTTCTCTGGAGGAGGAGATTGGCTACCGGTTGTTTGACAGAGATACGCGGCGCGTTTTGTTAAACGCCGACGGCATTCATTTTCTCGATCTCGCCCGCAGTATCGTTCAAAGCCACGATGATGCCATCGGTGAAATTAAAGCCCGCGTAGCGGGCAATCACACGGATATTACCCTGGCGGTGTTGCCTTCGCTGGCGGTGGAATGGCTGCCTGAGATCCTTGTGAAGTACAGTAAAGCGGCACCTCAAAGTAAGGTAAGGCTGATCGATACGCAGTGGGATCGCTGCCTGAAAGCGCTGCTGGATGGACAGGCAGATATGGCGTTAACCGCCGGCCAGCCTTCACTTTCCACCTTCAATTCCGTTTTACTGTTTTCGGATAAGTTCTTCCTGATTTGCCACCGCGAACACCCACTGGCCCAATATTCCTCCGTCTCTCTGAGCCAGGCCTGCAACTATCCGTTTATCGGTTTTAGCGTCGGTACCAGTATCCGACAGTACACCGATAAGCTTTGCGAAAATCTCTCTATCAATCTGGATTACCATCTCGAAGTGAGGCAGCTCACCACAATGATGGGGTTAATTGCCGCTAATTACGGTATCAGCATTACCACCGGCTTGACACTTTTCCAGTTTAATCACAAAGATATTGTGATTTTGCCGTTCGAAGACCTGGCGCTTGAACGTGCTATTTACCTTGTGACGCCGAAAGGACGACATCTCTCCCCTGGCGTTGCTTCGTTTGCAGAATTCATCACCTGTCAGGCGCATACATTTGCTTCTGAACACAAATAACAGGAAGGGCGCAACTATTCGCAGTTTGTTCTTCTGAGGCAATTATTTCGCAGGAGCACGGCGGCCTGCAAAAAGGGTCTGCGCACCATGTTTAAAGCTGTCTGTCGGCAGTGCATTCCTTGCCCTCTGTCGCGAGAGGACTTACCAGTTTCTAAACTGTCTGTACGACAGTGAACCACATAGCTCCGGGCTATTTAATCCACAGATTGTCAGGATGTCTGTATGGCAATGAACCAGACGATAACCTTGTCAACTCGTTGTATTTAAAAAAATTAGTCTTTTCTGAACGCTTACCACTTTTTACATCTATATATACAATTTCATATAAATCAAGAGCTTAAAAAATAACCTAAAAAGGGTTGGGTGATGCGGAGTAATGAAACATGCGCCAACATTATCAAGAGGACGATATAAGGCGGGTGATCGGTCATACAGACGGAGTATGAAACTTTCCCTTACCTGCGTGACATTACGAAATGGCCTAGCTGATCCATACTCTTCTGAGCAAAACGCCCTCTTACTTTGATTGTCAATGCAGCCTGCTCCCATCACGCTTCCTGCATTAACGTACTGAAACCGGTAACGTAGGCAGGAACATAACGTTAGACAGGTCATTATTTGCTCTGCGCATCGCGGTCTGCGAAAGCAAAAAGGATGAAACTCAATGGATTCGTTGTTAGAAGAGGATCAAGAACGTCTCTTTCATAGAGATACTGACGCTTATTAACGCAATTACAGCCCTCGGAACTGAGACAGTTGCATTGAACCTTATTTAAATAAAACTTTTCTAGCAACCAATTAAAAACTGGCTATTCCTCATTTTTTCTCGGCTAACTTTAACGCAGGCATAAAAAAACCGGGCTGAGATCGCCCGGTTTTTAGACATGAACCGCTGAGATTAATGTGCCGCTTCCGGTTTGTGCTTCTGCGCACTCTGGAAGCCGTACTCCAGCTCATTTTTCTCTTTATTCAGCGTTACCGTGACCTGGCCACCATCAACCAGCGAACCGAACAGCAGTTCGTTGGCCAGCGGTTTCTTCAGGTTGTCCTGGATAACACGCGCCATCGGACGAGCGCCCATTGCGCGATCGTATCCTTTCTCTGCCAGCCAGTCGCGAGCTTCCTGACTGACTTCCAGCGATACGCCTTTCTGATCCAACTGCACCTGAAGCTCGACAATAAATTTGTCGACCACCTGATGGATCACCTCAGTAGACAAGTGATCGAACCAGATAATGTTGTCCAGACGGTTGCGGAACTCCGGCGTAAAGATCTTTTTGATCTCTTCCATCGCATCGGTGCTGTTATCCTGGTGGATAAGACCAATGGATTTACGCTCGGTTTCACGCACCCCTGCGTTGGTGGTCATGACCAGCACCACGTTGCGGAAATCCGCTTTGCGCCCGTTGTTATCGGTCAGCGTTCCGTTGTCCATCACCTGCAACAGCAGGTTAAAGACATCCGGATGCGCTTTTTCGATTTCATCAAGCAGCAGCACCGCGTGCGGATGTTTGATCACCGCGTCGGTCAACAAACCGCCCTGATCAAAGCCCACATAACCCGGAGGTGCACCAATCAAACGACTGACAGTATGACGTTCCATATACTCGGACATATCAAAACGCAGCAGCTCAATACCCAGCGCTTTCGACAGCTGCACTGTCACCTCGGTTTTACCCACGCCGGTCGGGCCAGCAAACAGGAAGGAACCGACCGGTTTATGGTCTTGACCCAGCCCTGCACGGCTCATTTTGATGGCTTCGGTTAATGCCTCAATGGCTTTATCCTGGCCGAAAACCAGCATTTTCAGACGATCGCCAAGATTTTTCAGCGTGTCGCGGTCACTCTGAGAAACGCTCTTCTCAGGAATACGTGCGATACGGGCCACCACCGATTCGATATCCGCCACGTTAACGGTTTTCTTACGCTTGCTTACCGGCATCAGACGCGCACGCGCACCCGCTTCGTCGATAACATCAATCGCTTTATCCGGCAGATGGCGATCATTGATGTATTTCACCGCCAGCTCTACCGCCGCACGCACCGCTTTCGCCGTGTAACGCACATCGTGGTGCGCTTCGTATTTCGGTTTCAGACCATTGATAATCTGCACCGTTTCCTCAACGGACGGCTCGGTGATATCAATTTTCTGGAAGCGACGCGCCAGAGCGCGATCTTTTTCAAAGATATTGCTGAATTCCTGATAAGTAGTGGAACCCATGACGCGGATTTTACCGCTGGAAAGCAACGGTTTGATCAGGTTTGCGGCATCCACTTGACCACCAGACGCAGCGCCTGCGCCGATGATGGTATGGATCTCATCGATAAACAGAATGCTGTTATTGTCCTGCTCAAGTTGTTTCAGCAGCGCCTTGAAACGTTTTTCGAAATCGCCACGGTATTTGGTACCGGCCAGCAAGGAACCGATATCCAGCGAGTAAATGGTGCAATCTGCCATAACTTCTGGCACGTCACCCTGCACAATACGCCACGCCAGCCCTTCGGCGATGGCGGTTTTACCTACGCCGGACTCACCCACCAGCAGCGGGTTATTTTTACGACGGCGGCACAGAACCTGAATCGCACGCTCAAGCTCTTTACCACGGCCAATCAGCGGGTCGATTCCTCCCACACGAGCAAGCTGATTAAGGTTGGTGGTGAAGTTTTCCATACGTTCCTCCCCTCCTGCCTGCTCTTCGCTGTTCACCTGCCCGCTACTGCTGCTGCCAGTGGCGTCAGATGATGGGCCTGGCTCGTCTTTACGCGTGCCATGAGAGATAAAGTTCACCACGTCAAGGCGGCTTACTTCATGTTTGCGCAGCAGATAAGCCGCTTGCGACTCCTGCTCGCTAAAAATGGCAACCAGCACGTTCGCGCCGGACACTTCGCTGCGCCCGGATGACTGAACGTGAAACACCGCGCGCTGAAGAACACGCTGGAAGCTGAGCGTCGGTTGTGTGTCGCGCT
Source organism: Kosakonia pseudosacchari (assembly GCF_015167415.1). NCBI lineage: Bacteria > Pseudomonadati > Pseudomonadota > Gammaproteobacteria > Enterobacterales > Enterobacteriaceae > Kosakonia > Kosakonia pseudosacchari. The sequence continues at coordinate 1,634,681 of NZ_CP063425.1, read as the reverse complement.
CCTCTTCGCTCATGGGTAGAACGGGTGTGGTTTGTTCGATGAAGGCTTCGAGTTCCTGCCGCAGCGCCACCAGATCCACTGAACACGCTTCCAGCGCTTCGCGGGCAGATGGGTTACTGAGCAACGCCAGTAACAAGTGCTCGACGGTCATAAACTCATGTCGGTGCTCGCGCGCTCTGGCGAAAGCCATGTTTAAACTGAGTTCCAGTTCTTGATTGAGCATAGGCACCTCCCCCAAGTTTCATGCCTGCATTCAGGCTCTTTCCAGCGTACACAGCAACGGATGCTCGTTCTCCCTGGCGTACTTGTTCACCATTGCGACTTTTGTCTCGGCAACCTCGGCGGTGAAAACACCACAAATGGCCCTGCCGTGATAGTGAACCGTAAGCATCAGTTGCGTTGCACGTTCTACATCATAAGAAAAGAACTTTTGTAGCACGTCAATAACAAATTCCATCGGCGTGTAATCATCGTTCATTAACATAACTTTATACATGGATGGCGGTTTCAGCGCGTCGCGCAGTTTATCTTCCGCCAATTGGTCGAAATCCAGCCAGCTATTGCTCTTACCCATCGTTAGCGTTTCATCTTAGGTTACAGTTTCCGGCCGCGTTTAATCGGCCGATTACATGAGTCTAGATGTATTTTCAATCTACATCAGATGACAGATAACAATCATCTATCGTTGTCATTCGCGACGGCTGTCACATTCCTTCGTAATAGCGTTAACTGCTTCAAAATTTTGATGCGCCGCCTCCCAGAACCCCTGCCAAACGCTTGACGCGTTATACGAATTATCTAAATTGTACAGTCGAGAGTTGGCGAGGTTTTGAACAGCCCGCTTGCTCTACCACCGGTTCATTCCATCTTACTTAAATAAGATTTACGAAGGATGTCGAAGCATGGAAACGGGTACTGTTAAGTGGTTCAACAATGCCAAAGGGTTTGGTTTTATCTGCCCTGAAGGCGGCGGCGAAGATATCTTCGCGCATTACTCCACCATTCAAATGGATGGTTACAGAACGTTAAAGGCCGGGCAGACTGTCCGGTTTGATGTACACCAGGGCCCAAAAGGCAATCACGCCAGCGTCATCGTGCCCGTAGAAGTGGAAGCCATGGCCTGAAGCCTGTTATCACATTGTGTACATGCCGCAGTCAAAATGCCAGCCCAATCGGCTGGCATTTTTATTACTCGCGAGCCAGCGCATCTACCGGGTCGAGCCGCGCGGCATTGCGCGCAGGTAACCAGCCGAACAGCACACCAGTAAACGTCGAACATAAAAACGCCGTTAACAGCGCCACTGGCGAAAAACCAATCTCCCAGCCCGGTAAAAAGAGTTGCAAAGTAAAGGCAATCAGCATGGATAGCGTGACGCCGAGCGCACCACCGACAAGGCAAACAAACACCGCCTCAATCAGAAACTGCGACAAGACATCGCCAGCCCGTGCACCAACTGCCATTCTGATGCCAATCTCTCGAGTCCGCTCGGTGACCGACACCAGCATGATGTTCATCACGCCGATACCGCCAACCAGCAACGAAATGACCGCCACCAGCGTCAAAAACAGCTGAAGAGTACGTGTGGTCTTTTCCGCCGTTTTCAAGACCCCGTCCATATTCCAGACGAAGAAATCTTTCTTACCGTGGCGCAAGCTGAGCAACCGCGTGAGCTGCTGTTCAGCCTGCTCACTGCTGTAGCCCTCATTTACTCGTACCGTAATGGAGTTTAGCCAGGACTGCCCCATAATTCGCCCCGAGATAGTGCTGTACGGCAGCCAGACGCGCAGAATTTTGCTGCTGCCAAACATCGTCTGCTTCTCCTCTGCCACGCCAATTACCGTCGCGGGCATGTTGCCAACCAGGATCACCTCACCGACAACGCTGGCTTTATTGGGGAATAACTGACGGCGGGTGTTGCTGTCGAGCACCACCACCTGCGCCCGGCCTTTCAGTTGCTCGTCATTAAACGAAGCGCCTTCGCTGAACGTCATGCCATACACATTAAAATATTGCCCGCTTACGCCATTGGCGCTCGCCGCCACATCAATATTGCCGTAGCGCAAACGCAGGTTTTGTGAAACGGCAGGTGTGGCTGATTTAACCCAGGGCTGTTTTTGGATCGCCTGCAAATCGTCATATTTCAGCGCCTGCTGGTATTGCGGCTCGTCGTCACCAAAATCTTTGCCGGGATAGACATCAATAGTGTTGGTACCTATTGAGCGAATATCCGCCAGCACCAGCTGTTTAGCCGCGTCGCCGACCACCACAATCGAGACTACCGACGCAATACCTATAATGATGCCGAGCATGGTCAGCAAGGTGCGCATTTTGTTGGCCGCCATGGCGCGCCAGGCCATGGTCAGCGCTTCCTGAAAACGGCTGACGAACTGCCGCCAGCCTCCGGCGTGCGTGATGACCGCATCGTGATTCGCGGGCGCGGCGGCGTCCGTTTTGGCTGGCGGGTTACTGATTATCTCGCCATCACGAATTTCAATCACCCGCTCTGCCTGCGCGGCCACCTGCGGATCGTGAGTCACAATAATGACCGTATGCCCGCGATCGCGAAGCTGATGCAGGATTGCCATCACCTCTTCGCCAGAGTGGCTGTCGAGTGCGCCGGTCGGTTCATCGGCCAGAATCACCTGGCCGCCGTTCATCAACGCGCGGGCAATACTCACGCGCTGTTGCTGACCGCCGGAAAGCTGCGACGGCTGATAATCAGCCCGCTCCCCCAACCCTAAGCGGGTCAGCAATGCTTTCGCGCGCTCCAGCCGTGCTTTACGTTCCGTCCCCGCATACACTGCCGGGACTTCGACGTTCTGCGCCGCCGTCAAATGGGAAAGCAGATGATAACGCTGAAAGATAAAACCGAAATGTTCGCGGCGCAGCTGCGCAAGTTGATCGCTGCTGAGCAACGACACATCCGTTCCCGCCACCCGGTAAGTGCCGCTGGTGGGTTTGTCCAGGCAACCCAGAATGTTCATCAGCGTGGATTTACCGGAACCGGATGCCCCCACAATCGCTACCATTTCACCGGCATTAATGCGCAGCGTGATGCCTTTCAATACCTCAACCTGTCCGTCACCGGACGGATAACTGCGGCGGATGTTATTCAGATCCAGCAAGGCGGTCATTGCGCCGCTCCGCTCTTCTCACCAATCACCACTTCTTCGCCCGCATCGAGGCCTTTCGTCACCACCACTTCCGTATCATTACGTGCGCCCAGCGTCACCTCGCGCTCGCGGGTTTCACCATTACGCAGCACCTTCACTTTGTAACGGTTGTCCCCCACCGGCTCGCCAAGCGCCGACAGAGGGATGGTGATCACATTTTTCAGCCCGGTCAGCTGAATATGCACCTGCGCGGTCATATCAAGACGCAGCACGCCCTCCGGGTTTGGCACTTCAAAACGCGCATAGTAAAAAATCGCGTCGTTGACCTTTTCCGGCGTCGGCAGAATATCTTTCAGCTCGCCTTCATAGCGTGTTCCCGGATCGCCAAGCACGGTGAACCACGCTTTCTGCCCCGGCTTGAGGTGGATGACATCGGCTTCGGAAACCTGCGCTTTCACCAGCATGGTGCTCATATCGGCGAGCGTCAGAATATTCGGCGCTTGCTGTACGGCAATCACCGTCTGGCCCTGCAGGGTGGTAATTTGCGTCACTTCACCGGCCATCGGCGCAAGAATGCGGGTGTAATCAAGATTGGTTTTCGCTGTATCCAGCGTTGCCTGGTTACGTTTGATCTGGGCATCAATGGTGCCAATTTGCGCTTCTTTTACTGCCACATCCGTCGCCGAGGCGTCCAGATCCTGGCGGGAGATCAAGTTGCTTTTTACCAGTTGTTGCTGGCGCGCGAAGGTGACTTGCGCCAGTTTAAGCTCGGCCTGCGCCTGGCGTCGCTGCGCCCGCAGTTCCATTAAGGTCGCATCCACTTCCTTGATTTGGTTTTCTGCCTGTTCAGGATCTATGACGCCTAAAAGCTGATCTTTTTTTACTTTATCGCCGATATTCACCGACAGCGTTTTTAACTGACCATTCACCTGGGCACCCACATCCACCTTACGGAGCGCATCCAGTTTCCCGGTCGCCAGCACGCTTTGTTGCAGTTCGCCCGGGCGCACAATCAGCGTCTGATACTGAACAACCGGAGCATTGAGCTTGCCCCATAACCAAAACGCCGCCAGTAAAACCACTACTGCCAGCACAATCATTACCGTCCTGCGTTTTCCCTTCAGTTTCATAAAAATCCCAGATAATCGGACATGCAGTTTATAGAGGCCAATCTTAACTAAACACAGCATCAACGAAACAAAAAGTTCGTATTTTCTCCATTAAGCCAGTTCGCCGGCAAAACCACGCTCTATATTGGTGGGCTGCAGGGGGCGAAAGCGCATGTTCCACATGAGGCAATTCAGGTAGCGACCAAAGCGTGTCACGGGCTGTTCCCGAAACGTCTGCTGGTGGAAACGGCCATGACGATGGCGCAATTTCTGCAAGTGGAAGCGATCCGCGCCGTCAGCAATGAAACGCATATCTACCACACCGCACGTTACCGCAAGAAAAAACAGGGGCTGCTGCATGCCGATTACAACAGCTTCTGGGAATCGCTGGGCGCCGTTGCTGACCAGCACGGCGACTTCGTGCTGCCGCTGGTGATGCCACGCAAACCGATGGAAGAGATCGCCAGAAAAAAGCGTTCTGAGTATCGCCGCCGCTACGAGCTGCTCGACAGCCTGCAGGCGCAGACTGCCGCTCACTGCCAGAACTAATCTGCCCGCCCGCGCGCCAGCCACAGCACGCGGGAAAACATTTTACGAAACAGATGCGGCACCGACTCCACGCCGCGCTTGCCCGCTTCCAGTGCCACCTCAATCGCCAGATCCGGTTTTGACGAACGGTGAATCGCTTTGATAATCACACGTCGCATATTCATCGATACATTTTCCGGTATCTGCGCGACGCGGTGATAAACATCTGCGAATCCTTCGCGGTACATAAAATGCTCCATATCCAGCGCCGGCAGTTCCGTCAGATGCTCGCGCGTCTGATCCCTGTCGTTATCAAGCAGGCTTCGCACGGTGGCGGCATACTTCTTCCCGGCTTCGTCACCATCCACCAGTACATGCCATTCAATGCCCATGCGGCGCGCAAACTTAATTAGCGGCTTTAAGCCTGACTGGGCAAATTCGATAATTTTTACCCCTTCAGCATCGAAATGATGACCGCACTGGCGCGCCAGTTCATTGATAACCCAGTTCTCCGTCTCCCCTTCCACCAGCAACCAGCAACGGGCAAACAGTGAAGAAGGTCGGTTAACGCGAATATGAAACGCAATGCGCCGCCCATCTTCGGCACTTAAACCGCCTGGGCCTAGACGCCAGGCCGCCACACGCGAAGACTCACGCACCAGGCGGCAAACATGTTCAACGGGCGTTAATGACAACAACTCACCTGAGTTGGTGGTAGTGATCTTTTGTAGCGGCAACAAGTTCAGCAACTGCCAGGCCACAGAGAGCATGATCGGATGCAGCCGCGTTTCCGGATCTTCCACCAGCAATAGCGGTCGCGCATCACGGTCGAGATGAACAGAACCTTTCGCCTGCAACAGCGTGGCGAAAAACCCCAGCAGGATCACCCGGTACATCCGCCCGCCGGGTTTATCGATCATGCGGTTAATAATATCGAGATAGCGCCAGCTGCGTTGCTCGTCATGAGAGCGGCGGCGCATCAAGCGCTGGTGTGAAGCGCCACTGCCCTGCTCAGAAAAATAGTGCTCCAGCAATTGCACCATCGCCGATAAACCATGACGTATCTGTCCGTCGGTTAAATTTTGCGGGCGGGAGATTAATTCGCGAGAGAGGAAATCGAGCTGACGCGCCGTGTTTTCCAGCAACGGCGTCTCCGGCACGCTGCCGTTACGGATGCGGCGCATAAAGCGCGCATCGCGCAGCCGCAGTACCGGCATCAGCCGCACCAGATGGCGGGCACTTTCATCAATGTCCGCCAGCGGCAGCAAATTCCCTTGCGCATCCAGAAAACCGCGTAGCGTCATTACGCTGCCATCATCGGAAAGCTCGCCTTCATGCCGGTAGAACAGGCGGCGATAACCATCATTACCGGCAACCCAACACTCTGCCAGCGGGCGATAACGCCGCGTGCGGTAGCGCCCGGGTTCGGATTCGCGGAACGTCAGAATAATATGCAGATGATGTTCCCGCCCTTGCAGATCCCCCGGCGGGAACCAAAAATCATCGCGAACAAAATGGTAGAGATCCGTTTCCGGTGACAGCAGCAGGGTTAACGCGTCCAACAAGCTTGATTTACCCCAGGCGTTTTCCCCAATTAACACGTTGTTCTGCTCAAGCATCAGCGATAAACGATTAATGCCACGAAAGCCGACAATTTCCACACGCTCCAGAATCATTCTTCCTCCGGCATCTCTGGGCTTTTCCGTCTATTCTTGAAGGAGTATAGCGGGACGAAAAGCGGCAGAACACGCGCTAAGTGCAATATTTCATTGAAATATATGCAGTGGCTCCATCGTTGTAATATTTAAAAAACGAACCACGATATTAAATAGCATATATTTCTTATTTATTGAATTAAGCAAAAACTTAACACCAGTTTAAAGCAATAACTTACGATGAATTATCTATTTGAAATCAATTTATTGGTTTTTATAACTGGTTATTTTATTTTGCTACTCCCTACAATACGCACGCTTTTATTCACGCATCCATTGATGTCTGACACACGGCAGGCCTGGGTCCGTTTCTGTTTTTATCGAGGTGGCTATGTTTAGAAAATTAGCGGCGGAGTGCTTTGGCACATTCTGGCTGGTATTTGGCGGCTGCGGCAGCGCAGTGCTGGCAGCGACATTTCCACAAACCGGCATTGGTTTTGCCGGGGTGGCGCTGGCGTTCGGTTTAACGGTCATGACCATGGCATTTGCCGTCGGGCATATTTCCGGCGGTCATTTTAATCCGGCAGTCACACTCGGCCTGTGGGCCGGCGGCCGTTTTCCGGCAAAAGAGGTGGTGGGATATATTCTCGTGCAATTGGTTGGCGGCATTATTGCCGCAGCCGTGCTCTATTTAATTGCCAGTGGTAAAAGCGGCTTCGATGCCGCGACCAGCGGTTTCGCCTCCAACGGCTACGGAGAACATTCACCAGGACATTACTCAATGTATTCCGCCATTATTATTGAGATTGTCCTGAGCTGCGGTTTCTTGCTGGTGATTCACGGAGCGACAGATAAAAATGCACCTGTCGGTTTTGCGCCTGTCGCCATTGGTCTGGCGCTGACCTTAATCCACTTGATTAGCATCCCGGTCACCAACACCTCCGTCAATCCGGCGCGCAGCACCGCCGTGGCGATTTTCCAGGGCGGCTGGGCGTTGGAGCAGTTATGGTTGTTCTGGGTGATGCCGATTATCGGCGGCCTCCTCGGTGGCGTTATTTACCGTACGCTACTGGAAAAACGCACGTAATATAAAGACCCGGTTTTTTACCGGGTCTTTTGCATAATCTTTCTTATTTTTTGCAGCTTTACTCATTTTCCACCTTTGGGTAGTGTGTTCCCCGGTGTTTTCACTTTGCAAGGATTCGGGCGCTTCATGCTTTCAGGACTGTTAATTATTCTTTTGCCGTTGGTCATCGGTTATCTGATTCCCCTGCGTCACACTGCTGCGCTCAAACTTATCAATAAATTACTCAGCTGGATTGTCTATCTGATCCTCTTTTTTATGGGGATAAGCCTCGCCTTTCTCGATAATCTCAGCGCGAACTTACTGGCGATATTGCATTATTCAGCGGTCAGCGTGGTGGTGATCCTGCTGTGTAACGCCGCGGCACTGCTGTGGCTGGAGCGCACACTGCCGTGGCATCATCAGCACCAGCAAGAAAAATTGCCTTCGCGTATTGCGATGGCGCTGGAGTCCCTACGTCTTTGCGGTGTGGTGGTCATCGGTTTCGCCATTGGGCTTTCCGGGCTGGCGTTTTTGCGCTATGCCACGGAAGCCAGCGAATACACACTGATCTTCCTGTTGCTACTGGTGGGTATCCAGTTGCGTAACAGCGGGATGACGTTGAAACAGATTGTCCTCAACCGCCGCGGAATGATTATTGCCGTGGTGGTTGCTGGCAGTTCACTGATTGGCGGTGTGATTAATGCGCTGATCCTCGGCCTGCCGCTGAAAACGGGTCTTGCCATGGCATCAGGATTTGGCTGGTATTCGTTGTCGGGCATTCTGCTTACCGAGTCGTTCGGCCCGGTGATCGGCAGCGCCGCCTTCTTTAACGATCTGGCGCGCGAGTTAATTGCCATCATGCTGATCCCAGGTCTGGTACGCCGCAGCCGTTCTACCGCGCTCGGGTTATCGGGCGCGACATCGATGGATTTCACCCTGCCGGTACTTCAGCGCTCCGGTGGGCTGGAACTGGTGCCCGCCGCCATTGTGCATGGTTTTATTCTCAGCTTGCTTGTGCCGCTATTAATGGCCTTTTTCTCTGCCTGATACCGCATTGGCGGTAGATGCCTGCCGCCAAACTTGCGCTAAATCAATATCCCCTTAAATTGCCGACAAAATCGCTTTTAAGCCTCCCAACGGCAGCATAATCTTAAACATGCATTTCAAATATAACTTTAACATAAAGGTGTGACCATGTTTTGTGTGCAATGTGAACAAACCATCCGAACTCCGGCGGGCAACGGCTGTGCATACGCGCAGGGGATGTGCGGTAAAACCGCTGAAACCTCCGACCTGCAGGATCTCTTGATTGCCGCGTTACAAGGGCTCTCCGCCTGGGCCAGCAAAGCACGTGAGTACGATCTGATTGATCATGAGATCGATAACTTCGCGCCGCGCGCCTTCTTCTCTACCCTCACTAACGTTAACTTCGATTCCGTGCGCATTGTCGGCTACGCGCGCGAGGCGATTGCAAAACGTGAAGCGCTGAAAGCCCGCTGCCTCGCTATCGATCCGCATGCCCACGTCGATAATCCGATGGCCGACCTGCAACTGGTCAGCGACGATCTCGGCGCTTTACAGCGCCAGGCGGCGGAGTTCACGCCGAACAAAGACAAAGCGGCGATTGGCGAAAACATCCTTGGCCTGCGCCTGCTCTGCCTGTATGGCCTAAAAGGTGCGGCGGCTTATATGGAACACGCCCATGTACTCGGCCAGTACGACAACGATATCTACGCCCGTTACCACAACATCATGGCGTGGCTGGGCACCTGGCCTGCCGATATGAATGCCCTGCTTGAATGTTCAATGGAAATCGGCCAGATGAACTTCAGCGTGATGAGCATCCTGGACGCCGGTGAAACCAGCACTTATGGCCACCCGACGCCTACTCAGGTCAACGTCAAAGCCGTTTCCGGTAAATGTATCCTGATTTCCGGCCACGACCTGAAAGATCTCTACAACTTGCTGCAACAAACCGAAGGGACCGGTGTAAACGTCTATACGCACGGTGAAATGCTGCCTGCGCATGGCTACCCGGAGCTGCGCAAATTCAAACACTTGGTGGGTAACTACGGTAGCGGCTGGCAGAACCAGCAGGTGGAATTCGCCCGCTTCCCTGGCCCGATTGTGATGACGTCCAACTGCATTATCGATCCGACCGTTGGGTCTTATGACGACCGTATCTGGACACGCAGCATCGTCGGCTGGCCGGGTGTTAACCATCTCGAAGGTGACGATTTCGCACCGGTGATCCGCCAGGCGCAGCAGATGTCCGGCTTCCCGTTCAGCGAAATCGAACATCTGATCACCGTCGGTTTTGGTCGCCAGACGCTGCTTGGCGCGGTGGATTCCCTGATCGATCTGGTGAGCCGCGAAAAACTGCGTCACGTTTTCCTCGTTGGCGGCTGTGACGGCGCGCGCGGTGAACGTAGCTACTTCACTGATTTCGCCACCCAGGTGCCGGATGACTGCCTGATCCTGACGCTGGCCTGCGGTAAATACCGCTTCAACAAACTCGACTTTGGCAACATTGAAGGCCTGCCGCGCCTGATTGATGCGGGTCAGTGTAACGATGCTTACTCAGCCATCATCCTGGCGGTGACGCTGGCGGAAAAACTGGGCTGCGGCGTTAACGATCTGCCGCTGTCGCTGGTGCTCTCCTGGTTCGAACAAAAAGCGATTGTCATTCTGCTGACTCTGCTCTCGCTGGGTGTGACGAATATTGTCACCGGGCCGACGGCACCAGGCTTCCTGACGCCTGACCTGCTGGCCGTGCTGAATGAGAAATTCGGCCTGCGCCAGGTCACGACCGTGGAACAGGATATGCAGCAGTTGCTGAGCGCGTAAGGAGCTAACCATGACCATGCCAACCCCTCAATGCCCGTGGCGTATGCAGGTTCACCATATCCAGCAGGAAACGCCGGATGTCTGGACACTGTCGCTGTTGTGCCACGATTACTACCCGTATCGCGCCGGGCAATATGCGCTGGTGAGTATCCGCAACAGCGCGGATACGCTGCGGGCCTATACCCTCTCTTCAACGCCGGGTGTTAGCGAATACATTACGCTGACCGTACGCCGTATTGATGATGGCGCAGGTTCTCAGTGGCTGACACGGGAGGTAAAACGCGGCGATTATCTGTGGCTTTCCGATGCGCAGGGGGAATTCACCTGCGATAACGAACCGAACGATAAGCTGTTGCTGCTGGCGGCAGGGTGCGGCGTGACGCCAATTATGTCAATGCGCCGCTGGCTGGCGCATTACCGTCCGCATGCTGACGTGCAGGTGATCTTCAATGTGCGCTCGCCGCAAGACGTGATTTTTGCCGATGAATGGCGCGATTACCCGGTCACGCTAGTGGCTGAAAATAACGCCACGGCAGGCTTTGCCTCTGGCCGTCTGAGCCGCGAGTTACTGAGCCAGGTACCGGAACTGGCAGCGCGTACGGTAATGACCTGCGGCCCGGTGCCGTATATGGATTGGGTTGAAAGCGAAGTCAAAGCGCTTGGCGTGACGCGTTTCTTTAAAGAGAAATTCTTTACGCCAGTGGCTGAAGCCGCGACCAGTGGACTGAAATTCAGCAAACTCTCGCCGATGAAAACTTTCTACGCGCCGGTGGGTAGCACACTGCTGGATGCGCTGGAAAGCAATAAAATGCCGGTTAATGCCGCCTGCCGCGCCGGTGTCTGCGGTTGCTGTAAAACGCAGGTGGTTTCCGGGGAATACACCGTCAGCAGCACCATGACGCTAACGGAACAAGAGATTGCCGATGGCTTCGTGCTGGCCTGCTCCTGCCACCCACAGAGCGATTTAGTACTGGCATAACCCGCAATAAAAAAGCGCCCCTCATCTGAAGGGCGCTTTTTCCTTAAACCGTTTACTTCCAGGCTGGTGCGACGGAGTAACGACCCGCACCGATAAACACAATCACCAGCGCCGCAATAAAGTAATACACCATGCTCTCAATCGCCCATGCGCCAGTCGCATCCAGCGATCCGGTTTTACCCACGCCAACCAGCAGCCAGGCCACAATCATGGTGAATGCCAGCACCAGCGCAGCAGGACGCGTCAGTACGCCGAGGATAATCAGGATCGGGCACAGCACTTCGCCAATCAGCACACCATAAGCGATAAAACCAGGCAGCCCCTTCGCCGCCAGCATCCCTGCAATCCCATCAATACCGCCGATTAATTTATGCAGCCCGTGGAATAGCATTAGCCCGCCGACCATCAAACGCAGCAGCAGACGGCCAAAATCTTCATGCGAAAACATATTATTAACTGAGTTTAACAATGATTTAACCATTTGAAATGATTCCTGTTTTCATCGACCTGTGTCAGACTATTCCGTTCTGTAACAAAAATAAACCCCTGTTTTATAAAAGGTCATCGCAAATCTCCTTTGTGACGCATTCATTGTCTAAGCTTGTAAGCAAGATCACAAAAAGGAGCGTCGTAGATGAAACAGACAGTGGCCGCGTATATCGCCAAAACGCTGGAGCAGGCAGGCGTAAAACGCATTTGGGGAGTCACCGGCGATTCCCTTAACGGCTTAAGTGACAGCCTGAACCGCATGGGCACCATCGACTGGATGCCGACCCGTCATGAGGAAGTCGCCGCGTTTGCCGCAGGCGCAGAAGCACAACTGACCGGCGAGCTGGCCGTCTGCGCGGGTTCGTGCGGGCCAGGCAACCTGCATTTGATTAACGGCTTGTTCGACTGCCATCGCAACCATGTTCCGGTGCTGGCGATTGCCGCACATATCCCGTCCAGCGAGATCGGCAGCGGCTATTTCCAGGAAACGCATCCGCAGGAGCTGTTTCGCGAATGCAGCCACTACTGCGAACTGGTGTCTAACCCGGAACAGATCCCGCAGGTACTGGCGATTGCCATGCGCAAAGCCATTCTCAACAAAGGCGTGTCGGTGGTGGTACTGCCGGGCGATGTCGCGCTGAAACCTGCGCCGGAAAGCGCCAGCAGCCACTGGTATAGCGCACCGCTGCCGGTTGTCACTCCTGCTGAACAGGAACTGCACAAGCTGGCGCAACTGCTGCGCTATTCCACGAATATTGCGCTGATGTGCGGCAGCGGCTGCGCCGGGGCGCATAAAGAGTTACTGGCGTTTGCCGGTAAGCTGAAGGCGCCGATTGTCCACGCCATGCGCGGCAAAGAACATGTAGAGTACGACAACCCCTTTGACGTGGGTATGACCGGCTTAATTGGCTTCTCGTCGGGTTTCCATACCATGATGAATGCCGACACGCTGGTGCTGCTCGGCACACAGTTCCCTTACCGCGCGTTTTACCCCACCGATGCGAAAATCATCCAGATCGACATCAATCCGGCGAGTATCGGCGCGCACAGCAAGGTAGACATGGCGCTGGTAGGCGATATCAAAGCCACCCTTGCCGCCCTGCTACCGCTACTGGAGGAAAAAACCGACCGCAAATTCCTCGACAAAGCACTGAACGATTATCGTGAGGCGCGCAAAGGTCTGGATGAGCTGGCAAAACCGAGCGATAAAGCGATCCATCCGCAATATCTGGCGCAGCAGATTAGCCACTTCGCTGACGATGATGCCATTTTCACCTGTGATGTCGGTACGCCAACCGTCTGGGCTGCGCGTTACCTGAAAATGAACGGCAAACGCCGCCTGATTGGCTCCTTTAACCACGGTTCGATGGCAAATGCCATGCCGCAAGCGCTGGGCGCTCAGGCCACATTCCCGCAACGGCAAGTGGTTGCGCTGTGTGGCGACGGTGGTTTTAGCATGCTTATGGGCGATTTCCTGTCGGTGGTACAGATGAAACTGCCGCTGAAAATTATCGTTTTTAATAACAGCGTGCTCGGTTTTGTGGCGATGGAGATGAAAGCGGGCGGCTACCTGACGGATGGCACAGAACTGCAGGATACCAACTTTGCGCGTATCGCCGAGGCCTGCGGCATTACCGGTATTCGCGTGGAAAAATCGGCCGATGTTGACGACGCGCTGCAACGCGCATTCTCTATTGATGGCCCGGTGCTGGTGGATGTCACCGTGGCGAAAGAAGAGCTGGCGATCCCGCCGCAAATCAAGCTGGAACAGGCAAAAGGCTTTAGCCTCTACATGATGCGCGCCATCATCAGCGGGCGCGGCGATGAGGTGATCGAACTGGCGAAAACCAACTGGCTCAGGTAAAACAGAGGGCATTACCCATCGTAAGATAAGGAAATGCCGTGATCGATTTACGCAGTGATACCGTAACCCGCCCGAGCCGCGCCATGCTGGAACAGATGATGGCCGCCCCGGTCGGGGACGACGTTTACGGTGATGACCCGACGGTCAATGAACTGCAACGTTACGCCGCCGCACTCAGCGGTAAAGAGGCGGCGCTGTTTTTGCCTACCGGCACCCAGGCCAACCTGGTCGCCCTGCTCAGCCACTGCGAACGCGGTGAAGAGTATATTGTCGGCCAGGGCGCACATAACTATCTCTACGAAGCGGGCGGCGCAGCGGTGCTTGGCAGCATCCAGCCACAACCGATCGATGCCGCCGCCGATGGTACGCTGCCGCTGGATAAAGTCGCGGCGAAAATCAAAGCCGACGACATTCACTTCGCCCGCACCAAGCTGCTGAGCCTCGAAAACACCCACAACGGCAAAGTATTGCCGCGCGACTACCTGCGACAAGCGTGGGAATTTACCCGCGAACGCGGCTTATCGCTGCATGTCGATGGTGCGCGCATCTTCAACGCGCTGGTGGAATATGGCTGCGAACTGAAAGAGATCGCCCAATTTTGCGACTCGTTCACTATTTGCCTGTCGAAAGGTCTCGGCACGCCAGTAGGCTCCCTGCTGGTGGGCGATAAAGCGTATATCACCCGCGCTAATCGCTGGCGCAAAATGACTGGCGGTGGCATGCGTCAGGCCGGGATTCTGGCGGCGGCGGGCCTGTATGCATTACAAAACAATGTCGCGCGGCTGAAAGAAGATCATGAAAATGCCGCGTGGCTGGCCGCGCAACTGAAAGCGATCGGTGCCGATGTTATGCGCCACGACACTAATATGCTGTTTATCCGTGTGGGCGATAACGCACAAGCGCTGGGCGCGTATCTGCGTGAGCGCGGCGTGTTGATTAATGCCTCGTCAGTGGTGCGGCTGGTCACGCATCTGGATGTCGACCGTGAGCAACTGGCTGAGGTGGTTCGCCACTGGCAGGCCTTTTTACAGCGCTAAGGAGCGGGATGTGGCGCAGCGGATCCTGGTGCTTGGTGCCAGCGGCTATATTGGACAACGGCTGGTCGAAGCGCTCAGCCAGCAAGGTCATCAGATAAAAGCGGTCGCGAGAAACTTAACTCGCCTGCAAAAGCAACAACTGCCGGGCGTCAGTTGCCATCGCGTTGATCTCTGGTGGCCGCAGGAGTTGCCCGCGTTATTAACTGATGTCGATACGCTCTATTATCTGGTGCACAGCATGGGCGAAGGCGGCGATTTTGTCGCCCACGAGCGGCAAATCGCGTTGAATGTGCGCGATGCGCTGCAGGGTTCGTCGGTCAAGCAGCTTATCTTTCTCAGTTCATTACAGGCGAAGGGCGCAACCCATTCCGACCACCTACTGGCCCGGCAATACACCGGCGATCTGCTGCGCGCGGCGGGCATTCCCGTTACCGAATTACGCGCTGGCATCATTGTTGGTGCGGGTTCCGCCGCCTTCGAAGTAATGCGCGACATGGTGTTTAACCTGCCGGTGTTAACGCCGCCGCGCTGGGTGCGCTCGCGCACCACGCCGATTGCGCTGGAAAATTTACTGCATTATCTGGTCGAACTGCTTCAGCACCCCGCGCAAGAACACCGGGTGTTTGAGGCCGCCGGGCCGGAAGTGCTGAGCTATCAACAGCAGTTCGATCACTTTATGCGCGTAAGCGGCGTTCATCGCCCGTTGATCCCAATTCCCCTCCCCACCCGGCTGATTTCCGTCTGGTTTTTACACCTCATCACGTCTGTGCCACCGACCATCGCCAGGGCATTAATTCAGGGCTTAAAGCATGATTTGCTGGCAGATGATACCGACTTGCGCCGCCTGATCCCGCAGACGCTGATCCCGTTTGATGACGCGGTGCGCCGCACCCTGCAGGAGGAGGAAAAGCTGGTCAACTCCAGCGACTGGGGTTACGACCCGCAGGCGTTTTCCCGCTGGCGTCCGCAATATGGTTACTACCCGAAACAAGCGGGTTACACCGTGAAAACCGCTGCCAGTCTGAGCGCATTGTGGGAAGTGGTTAACCGCATCGGTGGCAAAGAGCGCTACTTTTTTGGCAACCTGCTGTGGCAAACTCGCGCGGCGCTGGATCGTTTAATAGGCCACAAACTGCCACGCGGGCGGCCAGAGCGTGCATTTTTACAGACTGGCGACGCGGTAGACAGCTGGAAAGTGATCATCGTTGAGCCAGAGCAGCAACTGGCGCTGCTGTTTGGTATGAAGGCGCCGGGGCTTGGGCGGCTTAGCTTTACGCTGACCGATAAAGGCGATCACCGGCTGCTGGATGTCCGCGCATGGTGGCATCCGCACGGTATGCCGGGGCTGTGGTACTGGTTATTGATGTTCCCGGCACACCTGTTTATTTTTCGCGGCATGGCGCAGCGCATTGCCCATATTGCAGAACAAAATAGAGAAAAAGTCTGAGCTTAACCGCTTTTCTTTTCGTCATCCCATTGCATCAGAGCGTAATTCACGGAAGAATGCCCGCGATAAAGCCTTTTCAACACAATGGATCGATATGAAAGTACTGGTCACGGGCGCAACCAGCGGTTTAGGCCGAAACGCGGTCGAGTATTTACGGCAAAAAGGAATTAGCGTCAGGGCCACTGGTCGTAACGAAGCCATGGGCAAGTTACTCAGTAAAATGGGCGCTGAATTTGTGCACGCCGATCTGACCGAGCTGGTCTCCTCTCAGGCTAAAGTCATGCTTGCCGGGATCGACACGCTGTGGCACTGCTCAAGCTTCACGTCGCCGTGGGGCACGCAGGAAGCGTTTGACCTGGCAAACGTGCGCGCGACTCGCCGTCTCGGTGAGTGGGCCGTCGCCTGGGGCGTACGCAACTTTATTCATATCTCCTCCCCTTCGCTCTATTTTGACTATCACCACCATCGCGAAATCAGTGAAGACTTTCGCCCGGCGCGTTTCGCCAACGAATTTGCCCGCAGCAAAGCGGCCGGGGAACAGGTGATCGATCTGCTGGCGCAGGCGAATCCCAACACCCGTTTCACCATTTTGCGTCCGCAAAGCCTGTTTGGTCCGCACGATAAAGTCTTTATTCCACGTCTGGCGCAGATGATGCACCACTACCGCAGTGTGTTGCTGCCGCGTGGTGGCGAAGCGCTGGTGGATATGACCTATTACGAAAACGCGGTGCATGCGATGTGGCTCGCCAGCCAGCCGCAGTGCGATAAGTTACCTTCCGGGCGGGCGTATAACATTACCAACGGCGAGCCGCGCTCGCTGCGCAGCATCGTGCAGACATTAATTGATGAGCTGGGTATTCACTGCCGTATTCGCTCGGTGCCATACGCGATGCTGGATATGGTGGCGCGCAGCATGGAGCATTTCGGCGATAAACGCGCCAAAGAGCCTGCCTTCACCCATTATGGCGTGTCGAAGCTCAATTTTGATTTTACGCTGGATATCAGCCGCGCCCAGCAGGAACTGGGCTATACGCCGATAGTGACGCTGGATGAAGGCATCAAACAGACGGCGTACTGGTTAAAAGACCACGGCAAACTGCACCGCTGAATGATTTAAAACGGGCCGGATTTGACGTCAGAAATTTTCTGCCCGCTTTTGTCGATATAGAACCACTCCCCGCCGACCAGCGCAGTATGCTCGCCATCCTTTTGCGGTTTGCAACCGTTACACACCAGCGCTCTGCCCTCTTTAAACTGCCAGCCGTAATCGAATTGCGGCGCGATGCGGTTGCGGAAATTGTCGTCCCAGTAACCCACTTTGCCGTTCTGACGCGAGCGCACCAGCCCTTCAACAAACCAGTCCGGCCCATTATCAAAATGCACAACGGAAAGGTAGCTCTCCGGTGAGCGCACATAGTAATCGGCATCCATCAGCCCGGCGGCGCGCATATAGTCATACAGACCGACCCACGACATCCCCTCGACGTCGCGGGTTTTCGCAAACAACGCAGGCAGGAATTTGAGCTTGCCGTCTTTTACTTCAACGCACTTATCGAGTTTTTCCACGTTATCCGTGGACTTATCCCAGTAAGCACAGCTGAACACCGTCACCGGGTTTGGCGCGGCATGGGCAGAAAAAGCCGCCATCAGTAACGCGCCTGACAGGATGCGAAACCTCATCTCCATTGACCTCGTCATAAAAAAAGCCGTGGGAATTAACCCGCCTGGCCATATTTTTCCAGTAATGCCTCGGCAATCGCCTGGCTTTCAGCATCCGCGATACCGTTCCAGAGACCGGGGCGAAAATGCATCTGAAACGCCATGATCACCCTTTTTTGCTCGGCGGGTGTCATTTGCGGTTTCACCTCATAGCCATAACGCGCCAGGAGATCCAGCAGCGAGGCGGTATCAACCGGCTCATGCGCGGCGCGTCCATTCAGATAAAACGCCACACGCTGCGCATCCGGCCAGGCGCCAATTCCCTGGGCAAACAACGTTTGCCACGGGAACAACGGGCCAGGGTCGTCTTTACGCTGCGGCGCGATATCCGCATGCGCGACGACATTCTGCGGCGCAATGTTGTAGCGTGAGACTATATCTTTTACCAGAGGAATCAATGCATTAATTTGCGCGGGCGCAAAAGGTGCGAATTGTTTTCCGCCAGAGGTACGTTGCCAGCCGCGATTTTCCAGCTCAATGCCGATGGAGGTATCGTTGATGCGCGTCGCGCCGCGCCAGAAACTGACCCCTGCGTGCCAGGCTAACTCCTGCTCCGGAACCAGTTGCCAGATCCGCGGTTTGCCGTGATGAAGCGGTGGATCTGCCGGGATCAGGTAATGCGCACTCACCTGCTTATCCGTAAGCGTTGCCAGCGACACGTCAAAATCATCGGCGGTGTAGTGAATAACCAACACTTTAATACGCGGATACGCCGCCTGCGCCTGCCGCCGGGTATCAAGCTGATAACCGTTTTTATCAAGAATGCCTTTTTCACTGGCGCAACCCGCGAGTAACAGCGCCAGCAACAGTAACGCGATCTTTTTCATGCCCGCGTTTTCACCGCCGTACCGCTGACGCACACCATCAGCATACTGCCCTCTTTGCCTACCGTTTCGTAATCAACATCAATGCCGACCACCGCGTTCGCACCCAGTGCTTTAGCCTGCTCACCGAGTTCGCGAAACGCGATATCGCGCGCCTTGCGCAGCTCTTTCTCATAAGCACCAGAGCGGCCGCCAACGATATCGCGGATGCCGGCAAAGAAGTCACGAAAAATATTCGCCCCAAGAATCGCTTCCCCGGTAACGACCCCGCAGTACTCGACAATCGGTTGCCCTTCCAGCGTCGGTGTAGTTGAAAACTGCATCGGTTTCTCCTTTTAGCGTTCAATGCGTTACACCACACATTATCAGATCAATACACTATTCTTGAAAGGTCGTGACTTCTGAAGAGAAATAAGGAAATCAATATGCGCTATTCAGTTTTGACTCTCGCCTTGCCATGCGCGCTGCTGTTAAGCGCCTGCACCACGGTAACGCCTGCATTTAAGGATACGGGCGCGCGCGTTGGCCCGTGTGTGGAAGGCGGTCCGGATTCCGTAGCACAGCAATTTTATGACTACCGCATCGCGCACCCCGGTAACGACTGGACTGCGCTGCGCCCCTATCTGAGCGATGATCTGAGCAAAATGCTCACCGCCGCCAGCCGTGATTCGCGCAATGCCACACTTTTAAAAGCGGATCCGTTCTCCAGCCGCAATGTCACGCCAGAAAAAGCTGACGTCGCCAGCGCATCGACCATTCCGAATACCGATGCACGGAATATTCCGCTGCGCGTCACGCTCACCAAAGGTGACCAAAGCTGGCGGGATGAAGTGCTGATGATCCGCGAAGGCCAGTGCTGGGCAGTAGACGATGTGCGCTATCTAGGCGGTACGGTGCATGCGCCCGCCGGAACGCTACGTCAGTCGGTTGAACATCGGTAATTATTTCATGCCCTAATCGATAACCCCCGTAAAATGTCTGGCATTCCGCAGTGAATGCCGACATTTATGCCTGGTTCCCGCACCGCTCGGTATTTTGTGCTAACTTTATGTATGAAGTTGGTTTATTTTTAAGTTTTAACGCACAAATATTGCATAACTATTCTGTCAACGTTACTATTTGCGGCCTCAATTGCTATCAGACTGCTTCGATGAGTATTAAATTAAACAGCATCAATTGCTTTTATGGCGCACACCAGGCGCTGTTCGATATCACACTGGATTGCCCGCAAGGGGAAACACTGGTGCTGCTCGGCCCAAGCGGTGCGGGTAAAAGTTCGCTGTTGCGCGTACTCAACCTGCTTGAAATGCCGCGTTCCGGCCAGTTAAGCATTGCAGGCAATCACTTCGATTTTGCCAAAACCCCGTCTGATAAAGCGATTCGCGAATTGCGCCAGAACGTGGGCATGGTATTTCAGCAATATAATCTTTGGCCGCATCTGACCGTGCTGCAAAACCTGATTGAAGCGCCGTGCCGCGTGCTCGGTTTAAGCAAAGATCAGGCGCTGGCGCGCGCGGAAAAACTGCTGGAACGTTTACGCCTCAAACCTTATAGCGATCGTTTTCCGCTGCATTTATCCGGCGGACAGCAGCAACGTGTCGCTATCGCCCGCGCGCTGATGATGGAACCGCAAGTATTGCTGTTTGATGAACCTACCGCCGCGCTCGATCCAGAAATCACGGCGCAAATCGTCAGCATCATTCGTGAACTGTCGGAAACCGGCATCACGCAAGTTATCGTGACCCACGAAGTGGAAGTGGCGCGTAAAACCGCCAGCCGCGTGGTGTACATGGAAAATGGTCACATTGTTGAGCAAGGGGATGCGGGCTGCTTTGCCGCGCCGCAGACCGACGCGTTTAAATATTACCTATCTCACTGAAGAATCGGGATTAATGACAATGAAAAAAGTACTGATTGCCGCGCTACTTGCAAGCGTAAGCCTTACCGCTACAGCAGCCCAGACTATCCGTTTCGCCACCGAAGCGAGCTACCCCCCGTTTGAATCCACCGACGCGAATAACAAAATTGTTGGTTTCGATGTCGATCTGGCTAACGCGTTGTGTAAAGAGATTGACGCAACCTGTACCTTTACCAACCAGGCGTTTGACAGCCTGATCCCAAGCCTGAAATTCCGCCGTTTCGACGCGGTCATGGCCGGTATGGATATCACCCCGGAACGTGAAAAACAGGTGCTGTTCACCACGCCTTATTACGACAACTCCGCGCTGTTTGTGGGTCAGCAAGGTAAATTCACCAGCATTGACCAGCTGAAAGGCAAACGTGTTGGCGTGCAGAACGGCACCACGCACCAGAAATTCATCAACGACAAGCACCCGGAAATCACCACCGTTCCTTACGACAGCTACCAGAACGCGCGTCTGGATCTGCAAAACGGCCGTATTGATGCCGTGTTCGGCGACACCGCCGTGGTAACAGAATGGCTGAAAGCGGACGCGAAACTGGCGGCAGTGGGCGATAAAGTCACCGATAAAGAGTACTTCGGAACAGGTCTGGGCATCGCGGTACGCCAGGGCAACACCGAGTTGCAGCAGAAATTCAATGCCGCGCTGGAAAAAGTGAAGAAAGATGGGACTTACCAGACCATCTATAACAAATGGTTCCAGAAGTAATCCTTAATGAACGAAATGTTTCCATTAGCAAGCGCCGCCGGGATGACCGTCGGCCTTGCCGTTTGTGCGCTGATCATCGGCCTGATTCTGGCGATGATCTTTGCCGTTTGGGAGTCCGTTAAGTGGCGCCCGATTGCCTGGATTGGCACCGCGCTGGTCACCGTACTGCGTGGCTTGCCGGAGATCCTGGTGGTTCTGTTTATCTATTTCGGCTCGTCACAACTGCTGCTGACGCTCTCTGATGGTTTCACCATCAATCTGGGCGTGGTGCAGATCCCGGTGCAGATACAAATTGAGAACTTTGATGTCAGCCCGTTTCTGTGCGGTGTGATTGCGCTCTCCCTGCTGTATGCGGCTTACGCCTCGCAAACCTTGCGTGGTGCGATGAAAGCTGTACCGGACGGGCAGCGGGAATCCGGCCAGGCGCTGGGTTTGTCAAAGGGGGCTATCTTTTTCCGCCTGGTTATGCCGCAAATGTGGCGTCACGCGCTGCCGGGGCTGGGTAACCAGTGGCTGGTGCTGCTGAAAGATACCGCGCTGGTATCGCTGATTAGCGTGAACGATTTGATGCTGCAAACTAAAAGCATTGCTACCCGTACGCAAGAACCTTTTACATGGTATATCGTGGCGGCGGTGATTTACCTGGTTATCACCCTGTTAAGCCAGTGGGTGCTTAAACGCATCGATATGCGCGCGACCCGCTTTGAACGGAGGCCGGAATAATGCTCGAGTTTTTACCAGAGCTGTTCAAAGGCCTGCACACCAGCCTGACGCTCACCGTGGCGTCGCTGATTGTGGCGCTGATCTTATCGCTGCTGTTCACCATTGTGTTGACGCTGAAAACGCCGGTGCTGACGCACATTGTGCGGGGCTATATCACGCTGTTCACCGGTACGCCATTGCTGGTGCAGATCTTCCTGATTTACTACGGCCCCGGGCAGTTCCCGTCGCTGCAGCACTATCCGGTTATCTGGCATCTGCTCTCTGAACCGTGGTTGTGCGCACTGCTGGCGCTGTCGCTGAACAGCGCGGCATACACCACGCAGTTGTTCTATGGCGCGATCCGCGCCATTCCGGACGGGCAGTGGCAATCCTGCGGCGCGCTCGGGATGAGCAAAAAAGACACGCTGGCGATTTTGCTGCCTTATGCATTTAAACGCGCGCTGTCGTCCTACTCCAACGAAGTGGTGCTGGTGTTTAAGAGTACCTCGCTGGCGTACACCATCACGTTAATGGAAGTGATGGGCCACGGCCAGTTACTGTATGGTCGCACTTATGACGTCACCGTGTTCGGTGCCGCCGGGCTGATTTATCTGGTGGTCAACGGGCTGTTAACACTGATGATGCGCCTGATTGAGCGTAAAGCGCTGGCATTCGAACGACGTAACTAATTTGCATAAATAGTAAGCAAGGGCGAGCTAATTGATTCATTACTCGCCTTTTTTATTTCCATGAAAATATATTTAAGCATTTTTATTGAATATAAATTCATTTAATGGCATGGTTAACGTCACGCTTTAGACACGGCAACAACAATAAGATTGACCGACAGGAGTTCGATAATGAAAAAACTGCTACTCGCCGCCCTTCTCGCTTCATTCGCCGCTGGTGCTTCTGCAGCAGATAAAATTAACTTCGGTGTTTCCGCTACTTACCCGCCATTTGAATCGATGGATGCGAGCAACAACATCGTCGGTTTTGATATCGACCTGGCAAACGCCCTGTGCAAACAGATGCAGGCTGATTGCACGTTTACCAACCACGCATTCGACAGCCTGATCCCGTCGCTGAAATTCAAAAAATATGACGCAGTGATTTCCGGTATGGACATCACCCCGGAACGTAGCAAACAGGTCGCTTTCACCGACCCGTACTACGCTAACTCCGCGCTGGTGATCGCCAAAAAAGATGCTTTTAAATCTTTTGATGATCTGAAAGGCAAACGTATCGGCATGGAAAACGGCACCACCCACCAGAAATACCTGCAGGACAAGCACCCGGAAGTGAAAACCGTGGCTTACGACAGCTACCAGAATGCGATTATCGACCTGAAAAATGGCCGTATCGATGGCGTGTTCGGTGATACCGCGGTGGTCAATGAGTGGCTGAAAACCAACCCGCAACTGGGTGTCGCAACACCGAAAGTGACCGACCCGCAATACTTCGGCACCGGCCTTGGCATTGCGGTGCGCCCGGATAACAAAGCGCTGCTGGAAAAACTGAACGCCGCGCTGAAAGCGATTAAAGCTGATGGTACTTATCAGAAAATCAGCGATCAGTGGTTCCCGCAGTAACGCATATTGGTTGTGATAAAAAAGCCGCTCTCGCGGCTTTTTTATTGCTTCACCAACAGCGCCAACACCTCATAATGCGCGGTATGCGGGAACATATCGAACAGTTGAACGCGCTCAATGCGATAACCCGGCAGCAGGCGAATATCTTTCGCCATCGTGCTGGCGTTGCAGCTGGAGTAGATGATGTACGGCGGTGCCATGCGGCTTAAATAGTCGCACAGCGCCGCGCCAATCCCGCGCCGCGGTGGGTTGACCAGCACCAGCTCAGGAATGTCGTGCGAAGCGGTAGCAAACCGGGTTGAATCCAGCGCCTGGAAGTGCAGGTTTTGTAAACCAAGCGCCTGCGCTGATTGTGTGGCGCAGGCAATCGCTTCCGGGGCGATTTCAATACCCGTCAGCCGCATCTCCGGTGTTGCGCAGTGCAGACCAAAACCACCGACGCCGCAAAACAGATCCCACATATGGTTAACCGGCAGCGTTCGCACCCAATCGCGGGCGATCGCATACAACGCGCTGGCAACGGCCGGGTTAGTCTGGAAAAAGCTCTGCGGGCGGATCCACAGCGGCACGCCGTTAAAGTTTTCCGCCAGCGCCTGCTGTTCGGTGAAAAAAATCTCCGTCTCGCCTTCCATGATCGCCATATGTACCGGCTGGATATTGGCGGAGATCACTTTCAGTTGCGGCAATTGCGCCTGAAGCACAGGCAAGGCCGCGCGCAACTGCGCAAGTTTCGCCTCCGAGCGCAGCACAAAGCGCAGCATCATGCCTCCATCCAGCTGGCTTTCGGTCAGCAGCAGGTATTTCAGCTCACCACGTTTACGCGCCACGTTGTAAGGCGTTAAACCGGCGCGGGCAATAAACGGTTTGAGCGCGGCAAAAACCGGGGCAAAAGAGTGCGGGTAGAGTGGGCAGTCGGTCAAATCTTCGGGCGTACCATCGCGATGCAACATGCCAAGCAGCGGTTTTTCCACACTGCCGCTGACCACCATTTTGGCTTTATTACGAAATCCCTGCTCCGGGCCACTTACCGGCGAACACCAGCTGGCAACAGGCAAGCCATCCAGCAGCGTGTGGAGATCGTCCATTTTCGCGGTAAGTTGCTGTGAGACGGGTTGTTCTATCCATTGACAGGAACGACAACGACCAGCGTCAAAGAGAGCGCACTGCATAGTAAAGCCTTTCATTTTGCGGGGCCGGGATTGTACCACCGTTATTGCAGGCGGAAAAAGCGTCGGCTGGGCGCAGGAACAAACAGCAGGAATAACACCAGCA
Organism: Kosakonia pseudosacchari; assembly: GCF_015167415.1. NCBI lineage: Bacteria > Pseudomonadati > Pseudomonadota > Gammaproteobacteria > Enterobacterales > Enterobacteriaceae > Kosakonia > Kosakonia pseudosacchari. The sequence goes on along the minus strand of NZ_CP063425.1, from coordinate 1,609,807 downwards.
GATCGGGGAGTTTTTGCATCACTAATGCGTGGAAAATCTCACGTCGGGAGCTACCGGCAATGCTGAAGAGCTCCGGGTAACCATACCCGAGTGAAGCGGCCCATAAATAACCGGTTGCCACCACTTGCGTGCCGAGATAGAGCCAGCGCGCCCAGCGTCGCCCTTTAACCACCGAGAAAGCACAGAGAATTTCGATGAACACTAAAAACAGGCTGCCAAGGAAAACCAGCGTCAGGCTCCAGGTCTGCGCGCTGCGCTGCACAAAATCGAGCAGGCCACGCCATCCCAGCAAATTAAACACCATCAATACATCAACGCAGCGAATCATAATAATGGCGATGGCCGCCACCTGCACCAGTGCCGGCACATTCAGTTTCGCGTGATGAACGGTTTTCTTGAAGAACCCCAATCCGATGATTTCCCTGTGAAAAATGCCGCGACAAGCGCGGCATCAGCAACACAATTTCACGATTCTAATAAGTTCAGCCTTGTCTTGCACGCTGGATATCACGGATCCGCTGTTTTTCTGCCCGCGCCATTAAATACCAGGCGATAAAACCAACAATCCCGACCACGCCAAGGATAAGTGTCGCCAGCGCGTTGATTTCCGGGTTAACTCCCATACGCACGCTGGAGAAGACCAGCATCGGCAATGTCGTCGCTCCCGGCCCCGAGACAAAACTGGCGATCACCAGGTCATCCAGCGACAGGGTAAACGCTAAAAGCCAGCCGGAAACAATCGCCGGCATGATCATCGGCAGCGTGATGACAAAGAACACTTTTAGCGGCGTCGCACCCAGATCCATTGCAGCCTCTTCAATAGAGCGATCCAGTTCGCGCAGGCGCGAGGAGATAACCACCGCAACATAAGCGGTACAGAAAGTCACGTGCGCCAGCCAGATAGTGAGCATCCCACGATCGGCGGGCCAGCCAATGGCATGCCCGAGCGCGACAAACAGCAGCAGCAGCGACAAGCCAGTGATCACATCCGGCATCACCAGCGGTGCCGTTATCATAAAGGCGAAGCCGTTTGAGCCACGAAAGCGACCAAAACGCACCATTACCACCGCCGCGATAGTGCCCAGCACCGCCGCCATTGTTGCCGCGCAGGCGGCGATGGTCAGGCTTAAACCCACCGCACTCATCATCGCGTCGTCGTGAAACAGCTCGCCATACCAGCGCGTCGACCAGCCCGCCCACACGGTCACCAGCCTTGAGCTGTTAAAGGAGTAAATCACCAGCATCAGCATTGGCGCGTACAGGAAAGTAAAACCGAGCACAAGAATCAAAATGCGCCACGGAGAGCGCACTACCGGTAAGTTGTTCATGCGTGGTCCTCCCCTTGTTTCTGCTGATGTTTGTGGAACCACATGATCGGCACAATCAGCAACAGCAGCATAATCACCGCCACCGCTGAGGCCACCGGCCAGTCGCGGTTATTAAAGAACTCCTGCCACAACACGCGACCAATCATAATGCTGTCCGGGCCGCCGAGCAGTTCCGGGATGACAAACTCGCCAACCGCCGGGATAAACACCAGCATCGAACCGGCGATAATCCCGCCTTTGGTCAACGGCACAATCACGCTAAAGAAGGTTTTCAGCGGGCGCGCTCCGAGATCCAGCGAGGCTTCCACCAGCGAATAGTCGATACGCGTCAGCGCGGTATAAATCGGCAGCACCATAAACGGCAAATAGGCGTAAACAATGCCGATATAAACCGCGAGGTTGGTATGCAGAATCGTCAACGGTTGATCGATAACCCCCAGCCACATCAGGAAGTTATTCAACACACCGTTGTTTTTCAGGATCCCCATCCACGCATACACGCGGATCAGAAACGACGTCCACGACGGCAAAATCACCAGCAGCAGCAAAATATTGCGCGTCGACGCTTTGCTGTGCGCCACCGCCCAGGCCAGCGGATAACCGAGCAACAGACAGCAAATTGTTGAGACTGCCGCCACCTGTAACGACTGCAGATAGGCTTCGAAGTAAAGCGGATCGTCGGTAAGTTGCAGGAAGTTGCCAATATTCAGCGTTACCGTCAGTTGGCTGTCCGCCCACTCGATAAGATCGGTATAGGGTGGGATCTGCCGCGCCATCTCTGCAAGGCTGATTTTGAACACAATCAAAAACGGCAGCAGAAACAGCAAAGTCAGCCAAATATAGGGCAGCGCAATAACCAGTTTGCGCCCGTGACGCATCTGCATGCGCCCCAGCCATAACGTAAAACCGCCCGGTTTTTCGACGCGGGACGGTGGCTCCAGTGTACTCATCGCCGCTCCTTAAACCGTCAGAACCACACAACTATCGGCATCCCAGCAGAGGCGAACTTCATCGCCCCAGGTTGGCGCGCCTTTACGGTAGCGATGCGCGTTCTGCAACTGGGCGCTGATCATCTGCCCGCTTTGCAAACGCACGTGATAAATAGAGAGGTCGCCAAGGTAGGCGATATGCACCACTTCTCCGACGGCAAAGTTATAGCCATCGGCCGGCGGATCGTCACAAAGCATGATTTTTTCCGGGCGCAGCGCCACATACACCGGTACGTTATCCAACACCGATGCATCGGCATCCACTTTCAGCGGATGCACCAGCCCCGGCGAGTCGATCACCAGACCATCTTCCTGACGCTCTTTCAGCAGCCCTTCGAACACATTCACCGAACCGATAAACTCAGCGCTGTAACGCGTGGTCGGGTGCTCATAGATCTCTTCCGGTTCGCCGATTTGCACAAACTTACCGCGGTTCATGATGGCGATACGCCCGGCCATGGTCATTGCCTCTTCCTGGTCGTGGGTCACCATGACGCAGGTCACGCCAACGCGCTCAAGAATATCGACCACTTCAAGCTGCATCCTGTCGCGCAGCTTTTTATCCAACGCGCCCATCGGTTCATCCAGCAGCAGCAGTTTCGGCCGTTTCGCCAGGCTACGTGCCAGCGCCACGCGCTGACGCTGGCCGCCTGAAAGCTGGTGCGGCTTACGTTTGGCATACTCACTCATGTGCACCAGGTGCAACATTTCAGCCACGCGGCTGGCAATTTCCGCTTTCGGCAACTTGTCTTGTTTAAGACCAAAAGCAATGTTCTGTTCCACCGTCATATGCGGGAAGAGCGCGTAGGACTGGAACATCATATTGATCGGGCGCAGATAGGGCGGCACATGCGCCAGGTCTACGCCATCGAGCATGATTTGCCCATGGGTAGGCAGCTCAAAACCGGCGAGCATGCGCAGCAATGTTGATTTACCGCAGCCGGACGCGCCAAGCAGGGCAAAAATTTCACCTTTATAAATGGTCAAACTGACATCATCAACGGCGTGCTGACCATCAAAGGATTTGGTCAGATTGCGAATTTCCAGCAGCGGCGTCAGATCCTTACGGCTCTTCGCCTGTGGGCGGGGGATAGCGTCATTCACTCAAATGCTCTCCGGCAAAAACATCAACCCGTTTCAACGAGTTGTCGTACAAATGACTGGACAGAGGCGCATCACCTCTGTCCATTTTTGGGGCAGGCGCACCGCCACGGTGCAGCCTTATCACCACTCAGGTGATTGAATTATTTGCCGCTTTTAACTTTAGTCCATGCGCGCGTTCTCACGCGGTCGATTTTCGGATCCTGAACTTTCAGCGTAAAGAGTTTGGCGAAAACATCCGGCGGCGGGAAGATAGCCGGGTTATCACGCACTTCCGCGCTGATCAGCGGAACAGAGGCTTTGTTACCGTTCGCGTAGAACACATGATCGCTGATATGGGCAATCACATCCGGGCGCATCAGGTAGTTGAGGAACTGATACGCTTCGTCTTTGTTTTTGGCGTCAGCCGGCATCGCGAAGACGTCGAAGAACGCCAGCGCACCCTCTTTCGGAATGGTGTAAGTGATATTTACGCCATTCTTCGCTTCTTTCGCACGGTTTGCCGCCTGCCACACATCACCCGCCCAGCCGATAGCCACGCAAATGTCGCCATTTGCCAGGTCATTAATGTACTGAGAAGAGTGGAAGTAACGAATGTTCGGACGCAGTTTTAACAGCAGGTCGGTTGCGGCAACGCTGTAATCATCCGCTTTGCTGCTGTTCGGATCTTTGCCAAGGTAGTTCAGCACGGTGGCAAAAATCTCTTCCGGCGCATCGAGGAATGAGACGCCGCAGCTTTTCAGTTTTTCCAGGTTTTCCGGCTTCAGCACCAGATCCCAGCTGTTTACCGGCGCGTCTTTGCCGAGCGCGGCTTTCACTTTGTCAATGTTATAGCCGATACCGGTGGTTGCCCACAGATACGGGATAGCGTATTTGTTGTCAGGGTCGTGCTTAGCAACCATCTTCAGCACGTCCGGATCGAGGTTTTTCCAGTTTGGTAGTTTGCTCTTATCAAGCGGCTGGAACACGCCGGCGGCCAACTGGCGCTCAAGGAAACTCGCGGAAGGTACCACCAGATCAAAGCCGGTGCTGCCCGCCATCAGTTTGCCTTCCAGCACTTCGTTGGAGTCAAAGACGTCATAAACAACTTTGATGCCGGTCTCTTTTTCAAAATTCGCGACGGTGTCCGGCGCAATATAATCAGACCAGTTATAAACATGCAGTGTCTTTTGCTCGGCTGCGAGCGTGCTGGCAGAGACAGCCATCAACGCACCCGCGACAAGACCTGATACCCATTTTTTGCTCAAGGCGGTCATATCTCATTCCTTCTGGAAAGTCCGTTAACATACGAACTAAATGTACGCATCATAAGATATGCAAGAATCATGCATATTTTGTCACTCTGCACAGCCCCGGAGAAGAAAACGCTTCCGGCTGACACCGCATGCTGTTTTAAGCATCGCAAGAATAACTGTAGCCAGGGTTTGAGGCTATAGGGCGGATTAAAAAACGCCTTTTATCAATTTTTTATGCAGGATACGTCTATGTGATAAGCCGTTACGCGAGGAATAGCGGTGAAAAATTCTTTAAGGAAAGGTTAATAGCAGAATAAAAATATTTATTATGCAGCCGCCATGGCAGCGACTGCGCTAATGCTGCACAGAGTCAGTGGAGAAAATTGTGCGACTCTTCACCAGGCGCCATCTCTTCTTCGCCAGGCGTAAACAGCAGTTGATGTGCGTTAGCTTCCATAATGACCATGGAAATCTGCTCTTCACTCTGGCGCATAAACCAGGCGAACTGTTCAAATGTTATGCCAGGCCCGACGCATAAAGACTGGCAGACCACCAGCTTCGGCAGATTATCATCCTGAATGTCGAGAAATGCTTTCACGGTCAAAGAACTGGCATTAATGGCGGAGAGATCGGCGGCCAGCGCCAGCAGTGCCGACGGTTTGACTTCAGCCATGGCGGTAAACAGCACAACGTCATTAACAAGGTCGACTTTTGCATCAAACACGCCATCAAAATTTTGCATGTGCGGCAGATGCAGCGCCTGGCAGTTATCGCACTCAAAAAAATTAATGCCCAGTTCATCCAGCCAGTGACGCAGCGTGTCCAGACCCGGAACGACGAGTGAATCCATAAAGCAGTGCTCTCTTAGTGAAAAAATTGGCCATAGCTTACGCAAAAAGGCCAGAACGTACCATTCATTGCGCGGGAAATCGTCTCAGCCGCCAGTTTTCAGGCAAAAACCCGGCGTTGCCTGGCGTTCGATCCACTGGATCATGCGACCCGCAATATCGATACCAGTGGCTTTTTCAATGCCTTCAAGCCCCGGTGAGGCGTTAACTTCCATCACCAGCGGGCCGCGTTCGGCGCGCAGGATATCGACGCCAGCCACATCCAGCCCCAGCGTTTGCGCGGCAGCCAGCGCGATTTCACGCTCGCGCGGAGTGATATGCGCCACCAGCGCCTTGCCGCCGCGATGCAAGTTGGAGCGAAAATCGCCCTCTTTTGCCCGGCGTTCAATGGCGGCGACCACTTCATTGCCGACGACCAGACAGCGAATATCGGTTCCCTTCGCTTCGGCAATAAATTCCTGCACCAGGATGTGTGCATTCAGACCACGAAAAGCATCAATCACGCTCTCTGCCGCCTGGCGGGTTTCCGCCAGCACCACGCCGATGCCCTGCGTGCCCTCCACCAGCTTCACCACCAGCGGCGCGCCGCCGACCATATCAATCAGATCGCTGGTGTCGTCCGGTGAATGGGCAATGCCGGTTACCGGCAAATCAATCCCCTGGCGCGCCAGTAACTGCAACGAACGCAGCTTGTCTCTGGCGCGGGTGATCGCCACCGATTCATTGAGCGGATAACTGCCAAGAATTTCAAACTGACGCAGCGCAGCGGTGCCATAGAAAGTGATGGCCGAGCCGATACGCGGGATAACCGCATCGAAATGCGGTAGCTGGCGGCCTTTGTAGTGAATAGACGAGGCCGCCGGGCTGATATTCATATAACAGGAAAGCGGATCGAGGATCTCGACCAGATGGCCGCGCTGCATCGCCGCTTCGCGCAGGCGTTTACACGAATAGAGCGTTCCATCCCGGGACAATATGGCAATTTTCACCCTGCACCTCTCTAAAAAGACCTGTCAAAGCAGGCGTATGATACACGCAGCGACGTGCAGGATGAACGGGAATTAGCGTGTCGCCCATCCCTGTTTATGCAAATAATCGAGAATAAACGGACGGCTCTCTTTAATGATGGTGCGGCGAATATGGTCGCTCCAGGTGTCACGCCGCGTATTGCTGTCGCGGGTCATATAGTAGTGGGCGATCTCCTCGTCGTATTGCGCCAGCACCTCTTTATCCAGCGGCTGATAGCGGTTTTCATGCACCACCAGTTGCGCAGGCAGACGCGGCTTCTTATCCGGCGCATCCGCCGGCCAGCCAAGACACAGACCAAACAGTGGCAGCACATGTTTTGGCACCTGCAACAGCTCACCTACGGCTTCAATGCTGTTACGAATTCCGCCGATATAAACGCCGCCAAGCCCGAGCGATTCTGCCGCAGTAAACGCGTTTTGCGCCATCAGCGCGGTATCCACTACGCCGAGCAGCAACTGCTCAGCAAGCCCGGGGTTCGCCTCGGGGCAAATTTCGAAATTGCGGTGGAAATCCGCGCAGAACACCCAAAACTCCGCCGCCTGCGCCACGTGTTGTTGCCCGCCGGTAAGCGTCACCAGTTGCTCGCGTAGCGCAGGATCGGTGATGCGAATTATCGAGCTGCATTGCAAAAAGCTGGAGCTGGATGTTGCCTGTGCGCTGGCGATAATCGCCTCACGCTGCGCCTGGGTAATCGGTTGATCGGTAAAATGGCGAATGGAGCGATGAGCGCACAGCAATTCAATAGTTGGTGTCATGAATAATCCCCCAAATAAACAAGACCCTCAGTATAGGCGAAGCCTGCATCCTCGTTGTATCCGCAATTTGCGCTGAAAGGTTGTAAAGATTAAAGCAACAGGCATAACCTGCTTTTCATTACGCGCAGTTATGGTCATGATAACCGGCAGTTACCTTCAGATTCGGGAGAGAGTATGTTTGCTGTAATTTTTGGTCGCCCTGGCTGCCCATACTGTGTACGTGCAAAAGAACTGGCAGAAAAACTGACCGCCGAGCGTGATGACTTCAACTATCGCTACGTGGATATCCACGCGGAAGGCATCACTAAAGCCGATCTGGAAAAAACCGTTGGAAAACCGGTGGAAACCGTTCCGCAAATTTTTCTCGACCAGAAACATATTGGCGGCTGCACAGATTTCGAAGCCTACGCCAAAGAACATTTCGGTCTGTTTGCCTGAACCGATCAACGCCCTCTAATGGAGGGCGTTTTATTTTTTGCAGCGCAGAATTTTCCGCATAAATAGGTAGAATAAGCCGCCTATTCCGCACCAGAAAATCGCGCTGAATAACCAGGCGATAACCTGCCAGTGCGACTGCGAAGAGGCTAACTGCAGGTGAATCAGCACGTAGCAGAATGGCGCAGCCAGCACGGCGCCGAAAAGCGGCACGAGCGCTTTGCGTCGGCGAGCAATCCCCCCACCGACAATGCCGGGAAGCGTGAAAAGCAGTAAGCCTAATTCAGGATTACCGGACACGGGTAGTGCGCCTTTCATATTTATGACCAGCAAAAAACACACCGCAATAAAAAGTAATGCGCAGCAAATAACGCCAATCCGACTTCGCCTGTTCTTCAAACACGCCTCCTGACTTTTTCTCTATCGCACTAACAACTCGTTCAAAAGAATGTCCGGACAGATAAAGCGTTGCGGCAATCCGTGCCAGAAAAGCACCCACGTAAATACGCGATTCTCACTAGCCGTTGTAATCTAATACGATTAAACTAGCGGCCTGTTTTTGTTTTGTGGGGAGTGTCTGGTGTTGCACCGCTTTTTTCATACGCCAGCGCATGGACAAAACACTAGCTCAAATAACCATTTCTTTCAACAGCTTACAAGTAAACAAGAAGTTAGCCTCCGTGAATATAAACGTCGCAGATTTGTTAAACGGGAATTACATACTGTTATTGTTTGTCGTTCTGGCACTTGGACTTTGCCTCGGTAAATTACGACTGGGTTCTGTTCAACTCGGTAATTCCATTGGCGTTTTAGTGGTTTCATTATTATTAGGCCAGCAGCATTTCAGCATTAACACGGATGCACTTAACCTTGGCTTTATGCTGTTTATTTTTTGTGTCGGTGTTGAAGCCGGGCCAAACTTTTTCTCTATTTTTTTCCGCGACGGTAAGAATTACCTCATGCTGGCGTTGGTATTAGTTGGCAGCGCGCTGTTAATTGCGTTAGGCCTTGGCAAACTGTTCGGCTGGGATATTGGCCTGACGGCAGGCATGCTGGCCGGTTCGATGACCTCCACTCCTGTTCTGGTGGGCGCTGGCGACACGTTGCGCCATTCTGGTATGGAAAACGGGCAACTCTCCAGCGCGCTGGATAACCTGAGCCTCGGTTATGCCCTGACGTATCTGATTGGTCTGGTGAGCCTGATTTTCGGCGCACGTTATTTGCCGAAATTGCAGCACCAGGATTTACAGACCAGCGCCCAGCAGATCGCCCGTGAACGCGGTCTGGATACCGATGCGCACCGTAAAGTTTATCTGCCGGTGATCCGCGCCTACCGCGTGGGGCCGGAGCTGGTGGCATGGGCCGACGGTAAAAACCTGCGCGAGCTGGGGATCTACCGCCAGACAGGGTGTTATATCGAACGCATTCGCCGTAACGGCATTCTCGCCAGCCCCGACGGTGATGCCGTGCTGCAAATGGGCGACGAAATTTCGCTGGTCGGTTATCCGGATGCGCACGCGCGCCTTGACCCGAGTTTCCGTAACGGCAAAGAGGTGTTCGACCGCGATCTACTCGACATGCGTATCGTCACCGAAGAAGTGGTGGTCAAAAACCACAACGTGGTGGGCCGTCGTCTGGCGCAATTGAAGCTGACCGATCACGGCTGCTTCCTCAACCGCGTGATCCGCAGCCAGATTGAGATGCCAATTGACGACAATATTGTGCTCAACAAAGGCGACGTTTTGCAGGTCAGCGGCGACGCGCGACGCGTGAAAACCATTGCCGACCGCATCGGCTTTATCTCTATTCACAGCCAGGTTACCGACCTGCTCGCCTTCTGCGCGTTTTTTATTGTCGGCCTGATGATCGGTATGATCACCTTCCAGTTCAGTTCGTTCAGCTTTGGCGTCGGTAACGCTGCCGGCCTGTTGTTCGCCGGGATCATGCTCGGCTTCCTGCGTGCCAACCACCCGACTTTCGGCTATATCCCGCAGGGTGCGCTGATGATGGTGAAAGAGTTTGGCCTGATGGTATTTATGGCGGGTGTGGGTTTAAGCGCCGGCAGCGGCATCGGCAACGGTCTTGGTGCGGTGGGTGGCCAGATGCTGATTGCCGGACTTATTGTCAGCCTGGTACCAGTGTTAATTTGTTTTCTGTTTGGCGCATATGTGCTGAAAATGAACCGTGCTTTGCTCTTTGGCGCGATGATGGGCGCACGCACCTGTGCCCCGGCGATGGAGATCATCAGCGATACGGCGCGCAGCAATATCCCGGCGCTGGGCTATGCGGGAACCTACGCCATCGCCAACGTTCTGCTGACGCTTGCGGGGACGTTGATCATCATTATCTGGCCGGGTCTCGGATAAGTCTGAAGCTGAGAAATATTTCAGTTATGCGCAGAACTTTTTTGTGGGGCGTCAGTCATAACTAGTGCCACTGCTTTTCTTTGATGTCCCCATTTTGTGGAGCCCATCAACCCCGCCACTTAGGTTCAAGGTTGATGGGTTTTTTGTTGCCCTTTTTCCATTCTCCCCCTCGATTTGACCCGCTAAGAAGCCTGTGTTTCGCTTTCCATCTGTATCTGGCGAAGCAACCAGGATTTGGTAATATCGATACCGAAAACAGCATAACTTGATATAACGGAGAAACAATGAAAGCGGAAGAAAACATACTCGAAAACTGGCTTAAAAAATCATTATGGCGTGATATCTTTTATAAAATCGGCATGTGGTGTGTTATTTCCATTATTTCATTTTATATTGCAGCAAAAACAGCGAATTTTGACATCGCAAAATATCTGCTTAATTTCCTGGATAAAAGTATGCCGCAAGTTAATTACGGCTGGATGGTATTATTTATTATTATCCCGGTCTCCTTTTTCATGAAAGATATGGAAGCAATGAAACCCGATGTCTGGGGAATGGAGACCCTGCGAGGCAAGTGTGGCGCAGCACTGCGCAAAGTCACCTGCGATCTGCTGTTGTGGTCCAGCGGGATTTCTACAGCGTTACTGACAACATCATTAATTGCGCTCACGATTCTTTTTTACAGAGAGCAACAAGTGGCCTATAAAAATTTCGCGCAGGTCACTTTGATATTAATGGTATTGTTCATTTTCTTATGCGCCAACGTGTGGTGTTATTTCATGTTAAAACGTGACAAAGCGGCCCTTTTTTCCATTATGAATAGCCAGCGCGGAGTAAAATTAGGGTATTTCTTTATTATGCTTTTGTGCCTTTACGATATACATGACATTTCTGCCGATATTGACAAAAAAGCGACAGTTGAACAATCGCAGCCAAAAACGTCTTAAAACGCCACACGAAACCATATCGCCCACAGCACATAAACGCCACCCGCTAGAAAGCAGAGTCCGTAGGCCCGTACAATTCCCGGTTCGTGGTGCAGGTAGAATTTAAGCGGGTTGCGGTGCAGATTGGCGGCGTTATAGGTTTTATGAAAGTGCGTCATCTGTTGCGCCCCTTTGCTGATAAGCCCCAAGAAAAAGCTCACCGTTATGATCATGACAAACGCCATATAACACTTCAAAAACAGTCTGAGACCGGTAAAAACCCACGGGCCAGAGTCTCTGCTGACAACCGCAATGCCGTGCTTTTTCAGCATAATGGCGGCACCACTTAACATCAGATGCACCAACAGGAAAAGGCCAAAATGTTTCGCATTTGTGGCAAAGGTATTTTTTAAAGTGATCCCAAAGATCCAGGCAAAAAACGCTGCCACGGATATCAGCCACATTACCGTGTTTAAAAACATTCTATTCCTTTTCAACAGGTTGTTTGATTTTCCTATTTTTGCATTAATACTAAAGCGATCGCCAGCGCCTCGTTTTTCATTGTGCTCTTTTTAACCATCACCCGACACTACAAGGAACCCCACAATGCTGATTTACAACGTTTTTGGCCGTTACATAGGTGTGAAACGCGTGGCGGATGACTGGCACGTATTCCGCGTGGACAGAAACGAAGGCAAGTATTCGCGGCTTTATAGCATCATCGTTCCGGGTGAATTAAGCGAAGCGGAGATCCCCGGCTGGCTGGGAGATATTTTCCATGAGGCCGCAACGGAACAACATCCCGATGTTCTTCGCGTGGAATAAAGGAACAGAAAATGTGTGCACAGTGGTACAGCCAAGGCCCGTTCGATGTACGTCTGGAGTGGGGTTTAGCCGCAGCGGAGCAGCTGGCGCGGGAAGCCGACTGCGTAGTAATCGTCGATGTGATGTCGTTTTCCACATGCGTAAGCATCGCCACCGATAACCAGGCACTGATTTACCCGTGGCCGTGGAAAGATGCCAGTGCGCAGCGCTACGCGCAGGAAAACCACGCCGATGTCGCCAGCTTCAACCGCACCTTTGCTGGTGGCCAATATACGCTCTCGCCCGCCTCGCTACTGCCTATTCCCGCCGGATACCGGCTGGTGCTCCCCTCGCCTAACGGTTCCACCCTTTCGTTTACAGCGCGCGATTGCGGCGCCGCGGTATTTAGCGGGTGTTTTCGCAACCGACTGGCGAGCGCCAAAGCTTGTGCAGGTTTTGAACGCATTTTGCTGATCCCGGCCGGAGAACGCTGGCCGGATGGCAGCCTGCGCCCGGCGGTGGAAGATTATCTGGCTGCGGGCGCCATTATCGCTGCACTTGGCAAGCGTAAACTCTCGCCTGAAGCGCAAGCAGCAAAGGCCGCATTTCAGGGCGGCGACGTCAGTAATCTCTATCACTGCGCATCCGCTAATGAACTCCACGCACGGGGTTTTTCAGCGGACGTAGAACTGTGTCTCGCGCTTGACGCAAGCCATCACGCCTGCGCATTAATCGACAACGCGTATCGCTCACTGCCCGGCGAGACGCCCAATCATTAAGCGAATGGCTTCGCGGCTAAGCGGCTCCCGGTCAACCACAAAATGCAGCGTCATCCCTTCGATAAACGCATCCAGCGCACGTGCCGTTGTCGGTTCAAACCAGTGCTCCAGCGTGGTCTGGCTGGTGCACATCCAGTCTTGCATCACCCTTTTCAGCGTGGGCTGGCGGCTCATAAACGCGTACAGTTGGTACATCAGTTCCATATTGCGCGCGGTGGTCACCTGGGCGCTATAAATCAGCTCGGTTAGTGCCTCACAGGCTTTGGCTGGACTGTCAACGCCGTCGAAAAACGCGGCATATTGCGCCGACATCTGCCGCGTAAACAGGCTGAAAGCCTCTTCTAACAACGCATCGATACCGGAAAAGTAATAGGTCATTGAGCCCAGCGGCACATCTGCACAGCTGGCGATTTTACGGTGCGTCACCGCCTGAATCCCATGTGCGGCAATGGTATCCAGCGTCGCTTGCAGAATGCGATCACGCCGCTGCGGGTCGTTGGGTCTTCGGGCCATAGATCCTCTCACTCATTTATGTACAAATGTACACTTCCTTGCTAGTGTTGTCTTATCTTTTCTTTTTTCACCGTGACGTTATGACTGAAAATGCATCGCGAAAAGCCCTGCAACACCGCTTGTGGGCGCTGTTTACCTTCTTTTTTATCCCGGGGCTATTAATGGCGTCGTGGGCCACGCGAACGCCCGCAATCCGCGATATTTTATCGGTTTCCACCGCGGAAATGGGCGTGGTGCTGTTTGGCCTGTCGGTCGGTTCGATGAGCGGCATTCTCTCCTCCGGTTGGCTGGTGAAACGCTTTGGCGCGCGAAAAGTGATCCGCGCCAGCATGTCGTTCAGCGTCATCGGCATGGTGGTACTGAGTCTCGCCTTGTGGCTGGCGTCTGCGCTGTTATTTGCCATCGGCCTTGCGTTGTTCGGCGGCAGCCTGGGGGCGGGCGAAGTGGCCATGAACATCGAAGGTGCGGAAGTCGAGCGTGAGATGGGCAAAACCGTGCTGCCAATGATGCACGGTTTTTACAGCTTCGGCACGCTGGTCGGCGCAGGTATTGGTATGAGCGTTACCGCTATAGGCCTGGCGGCCAACTGGCATATTCTGGCAGCGGCACTGGTGGCGATTGTTCCCATCATGCTGGCAATTTCCGCCATTCCGCCAGGCACCGGCAAAGACTCCGCTGAGGAGAAAGCGCGCGGAAAAGAAGGGCAGCCGTTCTGGCGTGATACCCAACTGTTGCTGATTGGCGTGGTCGTGCTGGCAATGGCATTTGCCGAAGGTTCCGCCAACGACTGGCTGCCGCTATTGATGGTGGACGGGCACGGCTTTAGCCCGACGTCCGGCTCGCTGATCTACGCTGGTTTTACCCTTGGAATGACCGTCGGGCGATTTATCGGTGGCTGGTTTATTGACCGTTACAGCCGCGTCACCGTGGTGCGTGCCAGCGCTTTAATGGGGGCACTGGGCATCGGGCTGATTATCTTTGTTGACAGTGCATGGGTGGCGGGCTTCTCGGTGATTTTGTGGGGGCTTGGTGCGTCACTCGGTTTCCCGCTGACCATTTCCGCCGCCAGCGATACTGGCCCGGACGCGGCAACCCGCGTCAGCGTCGTCGCCACAACCGGCTACCTGGCCTTTCTCGTCGGCCCGCCGTTGCTCGGTTTTCTCGGCGAGCACTATGGCCTGCGTAGCGCCATGCTGGTGGTGATGGGGCTGGTGTTGATTGCCGCGCTGGTTGCCCGCGCGGTTGCCAAACCGGCCCCGGAAACGCAGGCGGAAACCTGCTGATTACGCAGCGGCGCTATTGATGAGCGCCGCCCTATCCTTCCAGCGAATTCCCTACCCGTTTATCACGCAGAAATACCACCATCAAGCCCAGCCACAGCACGCCGTTAGCCAGGTTGAAGAGGCTGAACAGGCCGTTACCGCCGCTCAGCCAGGCGTGTTTACTGATTTCGATACCGACGGTAAAAATAAACATCTGCAACATGCCCATCGCCGCAGAAACAGTGCCTTTACTCATGTCGCTGGCAAAGAGTGTCAGACGCACTAGCCCGGCATTTGCCAGCCCAATACCGAACGCATACAGGCTCAGCCCGGCCGTCATCCATAAATAAGCATGCGAAGAGACAACAGTTGCAACAGCCGCCATCACCAATCCGGCAGCAATTGGCCAGCCGCCCATAATGATCAACGCACGCACGGTGCGGCGGGAGGTGAGTCGCGCCAGCACCAGATTACCGATAATCAGCGCACCGAAAATCGGTACCTGTAACAGGCCGTATTCATAGCTACTCAGCTGCTCGCCGCTGATGATAATAATCGGCGACTGGGCAATCCACGCCAGCAAAGGCAGGCTGACAAAGCCTGTCGCCAGCGCGCCGGCGACAAAACGCAGGTTCTTCATCACTTCGGCATAGTCGCGCCACAAGGCTTTAAAGGAGAGCTTTTCACCGAGTCGCGTGGCGGTCTCCGGCATTGCCCGTTGCAGGCCAAAAAAGGCGAATGCCGCCAGCAACGCGAAAAGGACAAACATTCCCTGCCACGGCGCAGCATGCACCCACGCCGCCCCCACCAGCGGGCCGAGCAGCGGCGCTATCAGCGCCACGTTTGCCATCAGCGCGGTGATTTTTATACACACCGCTTCTTCAAAAGATTCCTGGATCGCCGCGTAACCTACCGCGCCAATAAAGCACAAGCTAATGCCCTGCAAAAATCGCAGTAACGTGAATTGCTCAATGTCCTGTGCCAGCAGTGTTGCCAGGCAAGTGACGATAAACCACACCACGCCGGTTAGCATCACCGGGCGGCGGCCAATGCGATCCGACAGCGGCCCCAGCAGCCACTGCAAAAACATGCCGCCCGCGAGGTAAGCGGTCATTGACGTTGGAACCCACTCAATGCCGGCGTTGTACTGCTCCACCACGGCCAACATGCCGGGCTGGATCATATCGTTGGCGATATAGGTGGAGAATTCGTAAAGCACCAGGCAGAGAGGAAACAGTAGCGCCCGTCGTCCCAGACGTTGGCCAGTTAAAGTATGGTTTTGCATGCAATCTCTTCATCTATGAAAAATCGCGCAGAGTGTAATCAAAGCCGCTTTGCAACGACAGGAAATTCTCCGTCACACAATAAATAAAGCACATTTCAGTTCGTTTAAGGTTCACTTAAGTGCACCGTCGTACGATACGCCTTCCGGGTCTCACTCCAGGAATCGTCTAACTCTCAGATGAGTAAGACAAAACCGCTTTACCGTTAACCATGCCGCTTTTAAGGTGGGCGCTTTCGCGTCAAGTTGGATTGTTGTTTAATCAAAGAGTAACAAGCGTATGTTAGAGAGCCTGAATTACACCCTGTTTTACTGGATTAACGCCACGCCAGACTCTCCGCGCTGGCTGATAGCATTTGCCGATTTTGCCGCCAGCGATTTAATCAGCATTGTGCCATTGCTGGCCGTTGGCCTCTGGTTGTGGGGGCCACGCGAGCAGGTAGACGCGCAGCGTCAGTTGGTAATTAAAGTCACGCTGGCCATGCTGGTCAGTCTCTGTTGTTCGGCGTTACTGGGGCATTTTTTCCCGCACGATCGCCCGTTTGCCGATCGCGTAGGCTATAACTTCCTGCACCACGCGCCGGATAGTTCCTTCCCGAGCGATCACGGCACAGTAATCTTCACCTTTGCGGTCGCTTTCCTTGCCTGGCACCGTTTGTGGTCAGGCGCGCTGTTGATGATCATCGGGCTGACCATCGCCTGGTCACGCGTGTATCTTGGGGTGCACTGGCCGCTGGATATGCTCGGCGCGCTGCTGGTTGGTATCGGCGGCTGTTTGTCCGCACAAATCCTCTGGCAAGGCTTTGGACCGGCGCTCTACCACAGCGTGCAACAATGCTATCGCGCCTGTTTCGCCCTGCTGATTCGCCGCGGCTGGGTACGTGACTAAGCCCTGAGGCAAAGGTAATATGAACGCCCTGCTCAATGCGGGGCTTTCTTTTATTCAGGGGAATTATGGAAACAAGACGCGACGAACGGATAGGCCAGTTGCTGGCGGCGCTCAAGCGCAGCGATAAACTGCACCTGAAAGAGGCGGCGACGCTGCTTGGCGTATCTGAAATGACCATTCGCCGCGATCTCAGCGCCAACAGCGCGCCGGTAGTGCTGCTGGGTGGTTACATCGTACTGGAGCCGCGCTCCGCCAGCCATTATCTGTTAAGCGACCAAAAAAATCGTCTGGTAGAAGAGAAGCGCCACGCGGCAAAACTCGCCGCCGGGCTACTCAAAGCGCATCAGATGGCCTTTTTCGATTGTGGCACCACCACACCATGGATTATCGAGGCGATCCCGGACGATCGGCCCTTCACCGGTGTCTGTTACTCGCTGAACACCTTTCTGGCATTACAGGAAAAACCGCAGTGTCGCGCCATTCTCAGCGGCGGCGAGTTTCACGCCAGCAACGCCATTTTCAAGCCGCTGAATTTCAACGAAACGCTGAACAACCTGCGCCCGGATATCGCCTTTTATTCGGCGGCAGGCGTGCATGCCCAGCAAGGCGCGACCTGTTTTAATCTGGAAGAGTTGCCGGTAAAGCACTGGGCGATGGCCAGCGCGCAATACCACGTTCTGGTGGTGGATCACAGCAAGTTCGGCAAAGTGCGTTCGGCCTGCATGGGGCCATTAAACCGTTTTGATGTGCTGGTCAGCGACTGCCGCCCCGACGAGGCGCTGGAGAGCGAAGCAAAAAAACACGCGATAACGTTGCTCTATTGACCGTGCCCGGAGGGGCACGGTCGCCTGAGTATCAGGAAAACCAGCCGCCAAACCACTGGTGGAATTTCAGCAGCACAAAATCCCACATCCGACCGATAAAACCGGCCTCTTCTACCGCCTCCATCACCACCAGCGGGCGTTGCTCAATGGTTTTACCATTCAACTGAAAATCGATGGTGCCGACCACCTGACCTTTCGTCAGCGGTGCCTGCAGTTCCGGCTGCGTTAAGGTGTAGCTGGCTTTCAGGTTATTTAACTGCCCCTTCGGAATGGTGATAGAGCCGGTATCGCCCGCGCCAAGTTTCGCTTCGCTTTCATCGCCAAACCACACCCGCTGGCTGACAAACGTCGCGCCGGGTTTGATAGGCGTAACCGTGTCGAAGAAACGGAACCCCCAGGTGAGCAATTTTTCTGACTCATTAAAGCGGATGCGGTCTGTTTTCGCACCCAGCACCACCGAAATCAGACGCATATCACCTTGTGTCGCCGAAGCCACCAGGTTGTAACCCGCGCCATCGGTGGTGCCAGTTTTCATGCCATCCACGTTCATGCTGGTGCTCCACAGCAACCGGTTACGGTTCGGCTGGCGGATCTTATTGAAGGTGAACTCTTTTTCTTTATGAATGGCGTACTCATCCGGCACATCACGAATCAGTGCCTTGCCAAGCAACGCCATGTCGCGCGCGGTGCTGAACTGCCCTGGCGCATCAAGGCCGTGCACCGTTTTAAAGGTGGTATTGGTCAGACCGAGTTTTTGCGCGTAGCTGTTCATCAGGCTGACGAATGAGTCCTGGCTGCCCGCCACGAAATCTGCAATGGCGATGCTGGCATCATTGCCGGACTGAATGATCACGCCTTTGTTGAGATCGGCTACGGAAACCTGATCGCCAGGTTTCAGGAACATCAACGAGGAACCGCGCAGCGCCGGATTACCGGTCGCCCAGGCGTCTTTGCCGACGGTCACCGTATCGGTGAGATGAATTTTGCCAGCTTTCAGCGCCTGGCCAACCACATAGCTGGTCATCAATTTCGTGAGACTGGCAGGATCAAGCTTCTCGTCAGCGTTGCCTTCTGCCAGCACTTTGCCGCTGGCGTAATCCATCAGGATCCACGCCCTCGCATCGACCGTGGGCGCACCCGGCGTCTGTTCCACCGCGTACAACGAAGGGGAGAAAAGCATCAACAGCGCAGAGCCCGCAACCAGGCCGCGAAGGGATAAAGAGAAATGCGTCATAGGGGCCACCCGAGTATCCATTCAAAACGTCACAACACCGTGCCGCAACAAACGGTGAGTAATAGCGCACAAACGAAACGAAAAAAACCGTCACAGGGTAAAGTTTTTAAAGTTTACGCAATAACAGCGTGTTGCGCTCCATGTGTGCTGAATATTTATCCGCTGAATAATTCGAGTTGCACCTCTCGCGCGTCGAGCCGTGCTTGCGCTGCACCGAAGAGACGACGCTTGCGAAGGAACCGGTAACAAAACCCGCGCATCTGCAACTTGAAGAATGACGGAGATTGGCACACGATGAATGTCACACCGACACTCATTCACACCACTGAGGTAAAAATGATAACGCTATGGGGCAGAAATAACTCTACTAACGTCAAAAAAGTTCGCTGGCTGCTGGAAGAGCTGGAATTGCCGTACCAGCATATTCTGGCGGGCAGAGAGTTCGGCGTGAACCATGAGCCTGAATATCTGGCGATGAACCCTAATGGTCTGGTGCCGCTGCTGCGTGATGACGAAACCGATGTGGTGCTGTGGGAATCCAACACCATCGTGCGTTACCTGGCGGCACAGTACGGTCAGGGGCGTTTGTGGGTGGAATCCCCTGCTGAACGTGCGCAAGGGGAAAAGTGGATGGACTGGGCGCTGAGCACCCTTTCGCCAAAACATGGCCCACTGTTGCAGGGGCTGGTGCGCACCGCGCCGGAACAGCGCGACAACGCCGCGATTGAAGCCAACAAAAACGCGCTGGATGGGCTGTTCGCGCTGCTCGACGATGTACTGGCTAAACAGGCGTGGCTCTCCGGGGACGCGTTTGGCTGCGGGGATATCGCCGTCGCTCCGTTTATCTATAACCTTTACAACATTCCCGGATTACGCTGGGCACCGCACGCCAACCTGCAACGCTGGTATGCGCAATTGTGCGAACGCCCCGGCTTCAAAAACGCGGTAATGATCCCGGTAACCTGAGTATCTCTTTGACCGGTGGCGTTGACGTTATCGCCTGTTGTTGACGGTGAAATGCGCCCGGCGCCATCCGGTATTCCCCACGCGGCAATCCGCAAGACGTTGCGGCCAGCAGCTAATGCGTTACTCCTCTTCGCCTTCGATATCGGCAAACAGCGAATCGTCTTCTAAGGGAAGCAGACTACTTTCATCCCATTCGATCTCATCTGTTGCGTAGTCAATAAGATCCACTTCGCAGCACTCCTCCAGCAGCGCTTCTGCCTCATCGAGCAGTTCGATTGCATCCTGATAAAAGGCCATCACGTGAGGTGATGCCACTTCGTCATTATTTATCGCCTCGAGTTTCTGGATAGCAAAATCGATATTCTGCAAACTCTCCTGCAAAAGCGTCACCTCTTCACCAAACTCCATACCCGACATCACCGCAGCATGATCGTCACTCAACGCGTCATCCCGATGCGTAAAAGCGTGACCGGCTAAGCCAGATTGTCTGGCGACCGACAGAAATGATTGCGATCGTTTCTTTAAAAAACTGGCCCGTTCTAATGACAGCCCCAACTGCTCAGTGGCGATATTATCCATCATTCGCATCTCGTAAAGTGATATAAGATTTTCATTACAGCTGAATAATTAATTTTTACATGGCTTGCATGCGGTACTGCACCGAAACACGCCGCAGCAATACCGGGACGGTTTCTATATATTGAAAGCAGGTGCTAATGGCGTGACTCATTTCTCTGGGGGAGCTGGAATTTAAATAATCATCCAACGTTATCAACGCACACTCATAGGTAAATAAAAAATCGGTCAATTCTGGTGGATAGGGGCGCAGCGTCAGTTCAACACGAAGTTCATTATACAACGCCATCAATTTTTTCAGCGCAACACAGGCATCGTTCTTTTTATTTTCAAACGCATGTTCATTCAATGCAGGTTTGATAATAGCGAGCAGCGAACGATGTACGTTAGTATATTTTGGGTTAAGAAACATGAGTCACCTCTGACATCATTAAATTTGCCAGCATCTACACCCGGCGTTTTCATTGACGATTAAGCGCGATAAATCAGACACATTCTACATTACAGGCACAGCACGACTGCTGAGAGACAAACACGTTTCAAAAACGAATGTTTGTATCTCAACATATTTTCATAGTCAGCGATCGTGTCGCTGTGATTACAGCTTAATTAAGACAATCAAACCATTACAATGTATTCAGTCTTGCGTTAATTCTGCCGCCAACATCGCTGCCAAAACTATAATATTTCTCCTTCATAATATCGCCTTCACGCACCATCATGAAAACCCGACGGGATAAATTATTATCTTTGATATTAATGTATTTAATACTGTGGTGATCGTTGCCGAGCGTTGAAAGTTTTGGAAAAAAGGAGACATTATCCGAATTCTTTACCATATAGCGGATGGTTTCCAGATCGTTTGAAATACTCCTTGCATGGTTGAGTATCTCTTCGCTGCCAGGTTCAAGATTAAGATGCTCTGGCATCGATTTGGTCATAATCAGTTTATGCTTTTTCAACTCGCTGAGATCGATCACTTCCTGTGTAGACAGCGGGTGACTGTTGTTTACACCCAACACAAATTGCTCTTCATAGAGCTGAGCCTCAAGAAAGTTGTCGTTATCAATAGGCCCAATCAGCAGCCCCAATTGTAATTGCCCTTTTCCTAACATATTCAGCAAATTATCTTCACTGACTTCATGTAGCTTGATCTCATTATCCGGAAATTTTTCTTTGAAGGCGCTGAACAGATCTTCATATATATAGGAACCAAGCGTCGGGGTGACACCAATATTGATAACGCCAACCGGCTGAAAACGCAGCCGCTGCGCCAGTTCATGCAGGTTATGCACCTCACGAAGAATATTTTCAATCAGCGGCAGCAAATGCAAACCGATCGGCGACAGGCTAAACCCTTTGCCTTTACGGTGCAGTAATGGAATGCCTAATTCCTCTTCCAGTTTTTTGATCTGGATGCTCAGGGTGGGTTGAGAAACGTCGCACTCCTCAGCCGCCTTTTGAAAATTCATATGTTTTATCAACGCGACAAAGTATTCCAAATCTTGCGTTCTCATAACGTCAACTCTCCCGTGTGCAGACAAAAAACACAGAAACACCACACAATATAAGCCTTTTATGTTTCAGCCCGGGTAGCAAACGCGACCGGGACTGATGCGTGATTTTCGTGCTAAATTTAATTTAAGTGCCACTTTAGGCACAACTATTCAGTTATTTGTTATATAAACAACGCAATATTCTTTCTAATCAGTCATCGAAAATCTGGCGTAAAACTTTAATTGTTAATTCATATCATCAACCACGCAATAGGATGCGCCGATGCAATAATGTTGGAATTTGCTTTTAGTATCCACATTATGGGCAACATTTAACCTTTCCAGACAAATAACGTTGAGACCACAGCATATTTAAATATCAGCCTAACAGTATCTTTGCGCCAGGAAAAGAAAATTCAACTACTGTGAAGTTACAAAAAATAATCTTCCTCATAAAATAATTCAATAATACTTAATTGTAGTTTAGCAACCCTAAAACAACGTAGTGCGGTTATTCTTATTTATCACTGCCCTATCCGGAATTAGGATCGGATGTACCTATAAGCATTATTAGAATAGAATGCGGCAGCGGCAATTAAAATATATTTACAACCGCTATTAGCTATAAAATCATTGTATTAAAGCGCTTCATTTATAAAAATAAACTATTAGGCATTTAAATTTAAAGTTTTATTCCCTGCGGACGATATCCATTTCGCCTGGCAATATCAGGCAATACGAATAGATTAATTCTATATTTCTGGAGAAATGAAATGGCCGTTATTAACACCAACACCTTATCTTTAATGACCCAAAATAACCTGAGCAAATCTCAGTCTTCTTTAGGCACATCTATTGAGCGTCTGTCATCCGGTCTGCGTATTAATAGCGCAAAAGATGATGCTGCTGGTCAGGCAATTGCTAACCGTTTCACGTCAAATATTAATGGCCTTTCCGTTGCGGTGCGTAACGCGAATGACGGCATTTCACTGGCGCAGACCACCGAAGGCGCACTGAGCGAAGTGAATAATAACCTGCAGCGTATTCGCGACCTGACTGTACAGGCGCAGAATGGATCCAACTCCGCATCTGACGTCGACTCCATCCAGGCGGAAGTTAACCAGCGTATGGAAGAGATCAACCGTATTACCACCCAGACCGATTTTAACGGCCTGAAAGTGTTGAATACCGGCTCGGGCGACAGTCAGTATAATTTCCAGGTTGGCGCGAAAGATGGTGAAACCATCAGCATTACCGTAAGCAGCAGCGACGCGTTCAACCTCTACAACACCACAGGCGCAACGGCCGCAACAACAGGTCAGATCGTCAACGGCAGCGCACGTACAACTGACGCGCATGGCTTTGATGTGCTGCAGGGCGTTGTCAGCTCCGGCGGCACCACGGATGGTAATCCGCTGGCCGATCTGGATAAAGCTATCAAAGCCGTGGATACCGAACGCAGCCTGCTTGGTGCTTCTCAGAACCGTTTTGAATCAACCATTTCCAACCTGAACAATACGACGAACAACCTGTCGGCAGCGCGCAGCCGTATTCAGGATTCTGACTACGCGACAGAAGTGTCTAACATGTCCCGTTCGCAGATCCTGCAACAAGCTGGCAGCTCCGTACTGGCGCAGGCTAACCAGGTTCCACAGACCATGCTGTCCCTGCTGCGTTAAGTGGTGTGAAATCCGCTTACCTCCTTCAGAGCGGATTTCAACGATGTAATTCCTTGACTAACACCCGCTTTGTCATGAGGGCGGGCTTCATTGAGCATAACGAATTTATTTTTCTTTTTTATCCCGCATATGTTGATGGCATGGCGGGATTTTTTTATTTAATGGAATACGCTTTTTATGCGGGGTAAATAGAAAAAAAGTGAATGCAACTGGATTGCATTCACCAAAAGAACAAATAGAGGATATAAATAAGCACAACAACGAGGGTGAAAATAAATAAATTACAGGCCAAGGCTATTCAGCAACGCGTCAATATCTTGCTGGTCTGCCAGCGGGGCAGCCGGATCGGCGCTGGCTTTATTGATTGCCGTGCGCCCTTCTCGCGGTACGTTTTCTAACAGCACGTTCAGGAATTCTTTCTCAATATTTTCCAGCAACGCCATCATGCGCAAAATGATCCGCGCGGTGGTATCCGGGAAATCCTGCGCCATCATAATTTCCCGCAGGTAGGATTTGCTGGCTTCGGTGCACGTCGGCACAGAGCCCAGCCAATCATACGTGGCACGGGCAAGCGCCATCGTCTCTTCGATGCTTGCGGCGTCATCATGCAGCAGCCATTGCGAAAGCAACTGCTTCGCCTGCTGGCTCAGTTGCTCCTGAAGGGGTTGTGTCAGTTCGATATAGTTGAGCGTCTTACCCGATGCCTGCGCGGTAAGATCGACCACATATTGCAACCGGCTGCGCGCATCCGGAATGGAGTTAGCCAGTTCAACAATGGTGATATCGTGGCCCAATTCGCGCAGGCTGCTTCTTAACATGCGGGTGACGTTGCCAATACGGGAAATCAATTCATAAATATCTGTCGACGCCCCCGGAATACCTTGATGATGCATTATTACTTCTCCTTTAACGCATGTTCTAAGATATTCCGTTATCGGCAATAACCACTGACACTTAAATAAAAACCGCCACATAGCCAGACACTATAAAAATAAAAAAGTAGCCATTAATTTATTTAAAAACAATTAACAGAAAACACTTATATAAAAATAAAACATAGCTTTCAGCTGTTAACGGCGGAAAGGAAAAATATTTCTTAATAATACGCAGGATAAAGAAAGGGGAATATCCCCTTTCTGCTTCATGAAGCCGGGCTCACTTTCCACAACGCGCCGTCGGATTCATCGGTCAGCACATAAAGATAACCGTCCGGCCCAACGCGGACATCGCGGATGCGCTGCCCGCGATCGCCAAGAATACGACCATCTTCCGTCACCTTGTCGCCCTGTACGCTCATAACGATGAGATCTTCATCTTTCAGCGCGCCGATGAATAATTTGTTTTTCCACTGCGGGAATACATCCATATTGTAGAAAGCCATGCCGCTGATCGCCGGGGATTTTTTCCAGTAGAAGATCGGCTGTTCGGTGCCGGCGACAATCTCCCCTTTCGCTTCCGGGATCTTCAGCCCGCTATAGTTAATGCCCCAGGTGGCAATCGGCCAGCCGTAATTTTTACCCTTTTGCGGAATGTTGATCTCATCGCCGCCGCGCGGGCCATGCTCGTTGAGCCACAACGCGTTACTCCACGGGTTCATCGCCATTCCCTGCGGGTTGCGAATACCGTAAGACCAGATTTCCGCTCGCGCCCCCGGTTTACCGACAAACGGGTTATCCTCAGGCACCTTGCCTTGATCCGTCAGCCGCACCAGTTTGCCCTGTAATTTATCCAGATCCTGCGCCGTCGAACGTTGATTATTCTCGCCCAGCGCAATCCATAAATAGCCTTTGCCATCAAACACCAGTCGACCACCAAAATGGTTACCGGTGGAGAGTTTCGGCTGCTGGCGGAACACCGTCCGGAAATCGTCGAGGCGTTTAAAATCCTCGCTAAGACGACCATACCCTACCGCCGTTCCGGCTTTACCATCCTGACCCGCTTCGGCGTAGCTCAGCCACACCCGGCGCGACTGGGCAAAATCCGGTGCCAGCGCCACATCCAGCAAGCCCCCCTGTCCCTGTGCCCAGACGCTGGGAACACCAGTAATCGGATCGGAAATTCCCCTATCTTGTTGCCATAAACGCAGTTGCCCGCCGCGCAGGGTAATTAACATGCCGTGATTATCGGGCAGAAAAGCCAGCGCCCAGGGGTGATCGAGTTTGGTTTGCAGCACATCGACTTTCACCGCCGCAGGCGCGGCGGATACCGAGAGGGAGACAAACAGAAAAAGCAGCGGGATCTGGCGCATACGGCGCTCCTTTATGCAGTTTTTTATTCTGATAAAGGGTAGACCGCGCAGCGCGGGCAAAAGCGACTTTTACACTCTCTATACACAACCGCATGCGTATCGCGGTTGTTGCAGTTAAACCGCCGGATAAAATGTGGAGGAGGTATATGCAGAAAGGGGGAGTTTCCTCCCCCCTGGTATCAGGCTTCTTCGAGCGGTGAATGCTCGTTCAGATACTGAATGCAGTAATTAAGCACATTCAGCGAACGTTCCAGCTTGTCGACATTCACCGAAATGTAGGTGGGACAATCCTGTCGCCCGCTCATCAGACAAACAGCAGCTGAGGAGAGCGCTTCCTCGGCCCGGTATATTGCACTACGTGAGTCGCGATCCGGCAGGTCGTTTAACCGTTCGCCTTTATCGCGGATCTCCAGCGCCAGGGCAAAGAAGCGTTCACGCAGACGATCATTTTCGCTGACCGACATATACCCTTTCGCTTTTCGCATCTGGATATAGGCCGCAAGGTCACTTCGGGCAGCAATCAACTTCGTCAGCAGACGACGCGCAAGTTCATCAACGGTCATACATCTTCCCCCCTTGTCAGCCAGTGTAGGATCATAGTATGGTCGCTTTTCGAACAAAAGCATGCGTCTGGTCAATATTTAATTTTGTTTGCCGGACCTTTACATTTCACTTAAGGTGAGCCACGCCAGCCAATTGCCGTGTTTTTTTATGTCGCACGCGCCCTGCAATTCATAAACCCCACAAATGAATCAAACCCCATCCCTGGATGGCGCTTCCCACACCCAGGCGTTTTCGCCGTCTATGGCATCCTGTCTTATTTCATCAGGAGTGTTTGCCGTCCGCTAACATTATGCGCAACCGTTACTGGCTGGAACTCATCTACCGGTGGTCAGAAAGCATTTGCCTGGTGTATTGTTTTTAAACAATTAATCACTCAAATGGATACCTGCAATATGCTTACCATTCTTGGCAAAACGACGTCGATCAATGTGCGAAAAGTACTCTGGACCTGTGAAGAAGCCGGGCTGGATTATATGCAGGAAGATTATGGCAGCGGTTTTGCCTCCACGGAAACGGATGAATTCCGCGCCATGAACCCTAACGCAATGGTGCCAGTGCTGATAGACGACGGTTTTGTACTGTGGGAGTCCAACTCGATTTGCCGTTATCTGGTGCGTAAAGCCGGGCGTGAAGATTTGCTCCCCAGCGAACCGCAAGCCTGTGCCAACGTTGAACACTGGATGGACTGGCAGGCCACCGAATTCAACAACGCCTGGCGCTATGTTTTCCCGGCACTGGCGCGCAAGAACCCGGCGTTTAACGACCCGAAAGCCATCGCAGCAGGCATCAAAGAGTGGAATCACTGCATTGGCATTCTGGAACAGCAGTTGCAGCGCACCGGCGCATTCGCTGCGGGCGACACCTTTACGCTGGCGGATGTGGTGCTGGGGCTGTCGGTCAACCGCTGGAAGATGACACCGTTTGACCACCCGCCCGTTCCCGCTATCGACGCGTGGTTTGAACGATTAAACCAGCGCCCGGCATTTTTGCGCCACGGCAATAATGGCATGGTGTAACGCGATGCTATCCCGGGCGAATGTTACCCGCGATTACACTTCAGCGTATCCCGATCCGATTGCGTTGAGCAAAGGCGAGCATGTACTGATAAGCCACTGCGATTTACAGTGGCGCGGCTGGGTGTGGGTGACGTTGGCGTCTGGGAAAAGTGGTTGGGCGCCGCAGCAACTTTTCGCACCCCTTAGCGCGTATGAAGGCCGTGCGCGTGATGACTACTGCGCGCATGAACTGACCGTGCGTGTGGGAGAAACGCTTACGCTGATTAACGCCCTCAACGGCTGGTATTACGCGCAGAAAGCGGACGGGGAAAAGGGTTGGCTGCCGCAGGAGTGCGTCAGGTTATGGGAAAAATAGTGGGAATCACATGAAGCGAGAACGCTATAACTTACCGGTTGCGGTATTTGTGTTGCTGAGAAAAGCGCAGCGGATTTGCATGCTTAAACGCACCGGAACAGGCTGGATGGACGGTTGCTATAGTTTGCCTGCCGGTGGTCTTGAGCAGCATGAAACGCTGGCGGCCGCCGCCAGAGAAGCCAACGAGGAAACCGGTGTGGTAATCGCACCGGAGGATCTTCACCTGGCGCATACTTTGCACGTCTGGACAGAGAATCGCTCGTGGATGGGGCACTTTTTCTGTTGCACCCGCTGGCAGGGCGAACCGTTTATCGCCGAACCAGAGAAACATGGCGATTTATGCTGGCACGCCATTGACGATTTACCTGAAAACACGATTGGTTATGTCAAACAAGCGATTGAGCAGATTGCCGCCGGGCAATCCTACTCCGAATATGGCTGGTGAAACGCCGCCCTTAGAGACCCATTTTAGCGCGCAGCACTTTCACACCGCGCGCTAAAAGCCAGGCGATAGCCAGCACGATGAGCACCAGCATAATGGAGCTCGGCGGATCCATTCCCCATTCGTAGGTGTCGGTAATCAACTGGTGCCGCCAGAGCAGATCAAACAACCAGCCCGATGACCACGCCCAGAACAGGTTAACCGGCTTGATGACAGCGCTAATAAAAAAGGCGAGTACCACATACAGCAGCCCCGCCAGAATCTTAATGATTGCCGTGCGCATCGTTTTTCCTTCCCGGAGTGGTTAAGCCGGACGTTTTTACCAGCGCGGAGGGCGCATTTCAATGACAACGCGCTATGCCTATGTTTCGCCGCAATGGGGCTTGCGAACTACTTTTCCGTCCGCCTGGCCTGTTTGTAAATGTCCGGGCGGGCAATCGTCCACGTATAATCGGGCCGGTTGACAGGTTCGTAGCCCGCCTGCGCGTACAGCCAGGGCGCGGTGGACGTAAAGAGAACAATCCGGCGCAGTTTTGCAAAAAGCGGGTGCGCATGGCAGCAGGCGATTAACCATTTCCCCAGTTTTTGCCCCTGATACGCTTCCAGCACATATACATCACACAAGTACGCGAAGGTGGCGTAATCGGTGACTAACCGGGCAAAACCTATCTGCTCATCACCATGAAAAAGACCAAAATTAAGGCTATTTTGCACCGAGATCGCTACCGTTTCCCGGTCAATTCCCACAGCCCATGTGGATCGCGTCAGATAACGGTGAATCGCTGCGATATCCTGCTTTTCGGCGTCGGTTGTTACCAGATAATTCTCTTTGTGCCACTCCTGAACGTCGAAATTTGCCATAACCTTGCCCTTATCACATGAGGAAGACGTTCAAATTAGCATGAATTTTGCGCACCGGTGAGCGTGAGAAAAGACGAAAACCAGGGGCTTTTTTGCCGGCTAAGCGAAGCGCATAGTAAGCATTTCCATCGCTCAGGGGTAAACGAATGTTACCCGATGCCGATAACACAACTGCCACCAACCGTTTCATTTACAAGGAAGATGTCATGAAAACCTATGTGTTCTACTCCAGTGACATTGCCGTGAATGTCTATGAGAAAAAAGCCTTGTCGGCAGAAGAAGTGCGGCAGCTTAAAGCTGATGGCTTTCGCAAAATGCCGTTTGAAACCCAGGCGGAAGACGAAGCGCAGGCAATTGATATCATGCTGGCGCATTTCAAAGAGAACCTGGAAGCGCTTGAAGAGTTCACCAAAGACTGGTGTATTCCCGCCACTATTTTCGCCGCCATTTATGCGTTGAGCTAAGCCGCAGAAGGCCGCCTTCGCGGCCTCTTTTACTCTGCTTCAGGGAACGTCTCGCCGGACATGTGCCACAGCGCCGAATGCATCGACGCGGCAAACATCGCGCCGTGCGTCAGGCCAGGATAAAGCCGATAAGTCGCTGGTATTCCTCTGCTGCGCAGGCGTGATACCGTCTGGCTCACCGCATTTAACACGTCCGACGTGGCGTTTTCGTCCCGCGCTTTTCTATCGCCGTCGCCTTCCATAAACCACAGTGATTTCTGGCTGCCCTGCGCTTTGTTGACATGCTCAAGCGCGCTGAGCAGCGCAGCGTTATTACGATCCAGTGAAGGAACGGCTGCGTAGAACGAATGAAAGAAGTCGGACGCTAAAAAGCTCTCCAGCACGAACAATCCGCCGTACGAGTGTCCCCATAGCGCCCGCTTTTGCGGGTCGATAGCGAGATCTTTTTCAGCCTGCGGTGCAATGGTGTGTTCCAGTAACGCACGGAAAACAGCGCTACCACCACCGGCCCTGCCGCGCAAGTTCTGCGGGCCGCTTTGCGTTGCGGGCGTGTAATCATACGCTCTGGCGGTTAAATCAAACGGCAGATCGGTCTGATAGCCAATCGCTACCAGCACGGGCGGATCGCGCTGCGACAGTTTTTGCAACAGGTCATCAGATAACCGGTCCATCACCGCGTTGCCGTCCAGCAAATAGAGCACCGGGTAACCTCTGGCAGGCGGCTTTTTATTCGGGATAGCGGTCCACACATTGTAGTGACGCTTGCCGTCAGCGGAATCAAAGGTATTGATGGCGAAATGGTAAAACGCGGAACCTTTATCGGCGATATTCGGCCCCAGCGGAGTCATGTCCGGGCGGGCATAACTGTTAGCCGCGCAGAGCAGCAGCAAAAAAGCGGCCAGTCGGCGAATCACTGCGGTATCGGTAACACATGAATTAACAAAACCGCCTGTGCAAAACGAGATTAACCGATTGAATGTATAGCCATTTTTAGATGAGCGCGTGAACATTATCCTTCCCTGGCGCAGAAACCAACAGCATGAAGTTAATGCGAATCATTATTGATTGCAACCCAAATGGCTTCACTGTGGCCTCATCTGATCACTGCAACAGGCTTCTTACCCCGAAACAAAAATCATACTTTCGTATGAGAAATGTTTGCGCCGCTGCGCCTGATAATTCAGCAATAACCCTGCATTCTGGATTGTTATCATGCGAGCGATACCTTTACTTCTGCTGCTTATTTTATGTGGCTTAATCAATCAGTTGGGCGCTCGTGAAACCACCATCAGCAACAATGATGGTTTAAATATTGAGCAACTCCAGACGAATGAACTTCTGAAAAAGCATCCGTTTGATAAAGGAATAAAATCAGCGGAACACGAATCAACGCTATTCAAACTGACCATCCGCAACATGCGCCAGGAAGGCATTAACCAATATCCACCGCGTAACGAAGATAATAAAGTCGTAATGGAGAAACTGAATTTACCGGCAGGCAGCATTGCGGAAAATACGCCAGACTGTAATTCAGCCACGGTTAACTATTATCGTACCTATGGCAATAAAGAATCGGCTCAGTCGGTTATTAGCCGCTGTCAAAAAAAGCTGGAAAAGAATAATTTTGAGACGTTATCGTATGCCGCTAAATTTATTCCTTCGGTGGTTTACCTGCGATCTTCACTCGAAGCGTGCACCGGTTTTTTAATCAATAACACCACCGTCGTCACTGCCGCGCATTGTAATGTCGATACAGCCTATTTCAGCAACGGCGAATCGAGAAAAGTCAGCAAACAGAATGGAAGAGTGTGTTTTCAGACCGAGGGAAGTTATTGTGATTATGCTGTTTTAACGGTTGATAAAGTCAATATTTCCTCGCCATCCGTTCTGTGGCAACAAGCCGATGTTAATGACGAATTATGGATCCCGGGCGTGGCTATTACATCCCTTGAAACTATCCCGGACCGTTATTCAGCCTCTACGATGTCGGCAACCGATAACCAACAAAATAAAAGCTGCAAAGTGGTTTTTATCAATGATAACTGCCTTATTCATTTGTGTACGGTGCTTCAGGGATTTTCCGGTGCGCCAATCGTTAATGTAACGAAAAGCAAAAAAGAAAAGAGCGTTGTAATAAGTGGTATGCATATCTCATCGGAACAGACTCTCAGTAAAAAGATGTGCAAATTAGACACCGAAAAATTACTGGCTAATTACGCTGTACCGAAATCAAAACTGCCCTTTTAAGAGGTAACTCCTATGCCTGGCAAAAGAACTCTTGTGTTTATCAGCGTGCTTCTGGCTGGGTGTGCAAGTGAGCATGCAAACACCGTCAGTTATAACCCGCAGACAATAAAAGAGGGCGGAATTGAAGAGATGCGCGCGTTTATTTCGGGAGATCCCTGCCCTGCAGCGTTAGATGAAGACCGGGGTTCTCCTGAGGCCGCCGCGCTATTATTAGCAGTGGCTACGCCGATCCTCAGTGAAACCCTAAAATATGGCTTTTCGCTCATAGCAAAAGTTGGCAGCAATATAGCGAAGCCCTATCCGTTGAATGCGTATATTTATCCGAACAAAACCACACTCATTTCCAACGCGCAATGTTTAACGCTGGTTTATGGTCAGTTTGGCGGCACGGGGAAAAATAACCTGGCAACACCTGGCCTGCCTTACCAAT
Organism: Kosakonia pseudosacchari; assembly: GCF_015167415.1. Lineage (NCBI taxonomy): Bacteria > Pseudomonadati > Pseudomonadota > Gammaproteobacteria > Enterobacterales > Enterobacteriaceae > Kosakonia > Kosakonia pseudosacchari. The sequence goes on along the minus strand of NZ_CP063425.1, from coordinate 1,577,864 downwards.
ATTACAACACCCCGCTTCTGGCCGGGCAATTAACCAGCGATCTCGGCTTTGCTATGCAAATTAAAATAGAGCGGAGCGAGGAGCGTTTATCGTTTATTCCGTATTCTCTTTTTTACCCCAAACAACTGCGCCCATACGGCATTAATAAACGTCATGGTTTAACCGTGGCGATAGATTTTAGCGGTAATGATGCAACGATCGAGTTTGATAAATTATATGTCGGGCGTTATTACAATCAAAAAGCAGTGATTACGCACGGTAAAACCATTGAGCTGGCAAAAGTAACGCCGTATACCCTGAAAATTACGGTAACGGAGGGGCCAGACAATGAAACGCTCGCCGGGCTGCTACAAGCGGTGCCATCAAGTGATGTCGTGGCGGCGCAGCAGCAGATCCTCAAAACCTATATCGATAAAAAGATCGCCGAAAAAACGGCAAAATAACAACCAGGCTGAGCGGTTAAAATTCAGCCTTACTGGAACATAAAAAGCGCTAAGACCAGCCGCTAATCGCGCAACGGATTCAACGCTGCGCTATTTCCCATTGCGGGTAAATTGCTGCTCCAGCATTGTGCTTCCCCACTGTTCGCCCTGCCACTCTTTGCTCAGGGTGAAACCGAAAGATTCATAAAGGGCGCGCGCGGCGTTCAGCCCGCTGAAGGTCCAGAGCTGCACGGCGGAAAATTGCTGTTCATCGCAAAACTGCATCGCTCTGGCAAGCAGTTGCCGCCCCATTCCGGTGCCACGACATTCATCATCAAGAATGAACCAGCGCAGATGCGCCTCGTTATTACCTAAATCCTCCCCATCAATGGCAACCGAGCCGACGATTTTTCCCTGATGTACCGCAAGCCAGATATTATTACGCGCATTCTCCAGACGCCCGGCAAATTCGGCCAGGCCCGCAGCCACTTTGCTTTCAAAAAAGTAACCAAAACCATAATGTTGCGAATAGTAGCGGGCGTGCATTTCGCTGATGCGACCAATCATTCCCGGCAGGTAACCGGTGACGATTTCTGGCTTTTCACGGACAAGACATGGCGCCCCCTGGCGACAGGCTGCTAGTGCTGTGGCATAGGCCGACAAGCCGCGAGCAACCATCTGCTGTTCAGCAGACGTAAGATGTTGCAGCGCCTCGCGCACACGCAGTGCGGCGAAACGGTTAATACGCGCGACGCTCTCTTTGCCCTGCGCGGTGAGCTGCAACGTTTTATAGCGTGCATCCTCAGCCGAGGGAACGTCCTGCAATTCACCGGCGGCGATTAGCCGGCTCAGCATACGGCTGACGCTTGATTTCTCCAGCCCGAGGATCTGCACCAGTTGCGCTGCTGTCATTGCGCCCTGTTTTTCCACTTCCAGCAGCGTATGGACAGCGGAAGGGGAATAATTCGTCGCCGCAAGCGTGCTGTTCATAAAGCCCAGCTCACGCACCATCCGCCTTGATGCTGCACGTATATCGTCAATCAGTTGGTCAGCGGCCACGTTATTACCTCAGAAGAAAATAGATAGTTGTGCAATACAACCACCTAAACGCCGGGCCGTCAACAAGCTTTTTATTAGGTCGAAATAGGTGTGGCCGGACGCGCGACACTGTACTGCGTGTCACCAGGATGGTTGCCAGAAGGTCAATCCCGATGCCTGGTTTTGCAGGCGCAGGGCAAACATAAAAGAAGCGCCATGAGCAACAAGGGATTGAAGCTAAGAGCCTGAAGAGAATGCTATTCCTGGAAGCGCGCTCGCAAATCCTGGCACTGTTACAAGGGAGTCGTCGATGAGGTTTCACTCCGCTGTACCGCTTTCGCGAAACCTTTCGCGCTAAAAAGCTGAATGTTGCTCTGCAGAATTCCCTGTGCTCCCGATTAATTGCCCTATAAATCCAGGCGAGAGCCCTGTACAATCCCTGCCCTAAGATCCTATAACTGATTACTTTTTGAACTATGAGCAATGTGAACCTGCAGCCGAAAATCGGCTTTGTCTCTCTTGGCTGTCCGAAAAACCTGGTGGATTCCGAACGTATTCTCACCGAGCTGCGCACCGAAGGCTATGACGTGGTGCCAAGCTATGACAACGCCGATATGGTTATCGTCAACACCTGCGGTTTTATCGACAGCGCGGTGCAAGAGTCACTGGAAGCCATCGGCGAAGCGCTGAATGAAAACGGCAAGGTGATTGTGACCGGCTGCCTGGGCGCAAAAGAGGATCAGATCCGCGAAGTCCATCCGAAAGTGCTGGAGATCACCGGGCCGCACAGTTACGAGCAGGTGCTGGAGCATGTACACCACTATGTGCCGAAACCGAAGCACAATCCGTTCCTGAGCCTGGTGCCGGAACAGGGCGTAAAACTGACGCCGCGCCACTACGCTTACCTGAAAATTTCCGAAGGCTGTAACCACCGCTGCACGTTCTGCATTATCCCATCGATGCGTGGCGATCTGGTGAGCCGTCCGATTGGCGACGTGTTAGCCGAAGCCAAACGTCTGGTCGATGCGGGCGTGAAAGAGCTGCTGGTGATCTCGCAGGACACTTCCGCCTACGGCGTGGATGTCAAACACCGCATGGGCTTTCACAACGGCGAGCCGGTGAAAACCAGCATGGTCGGCCTGTGCGAGCAACTGGCGAAGCTCGGTGTCTGGACGCGTCTGCACTACGTTTACCCGTACCCGCACGTGGATGATGTCATTCCGCTGATGGCGGAAGGCAAGATCCTGCCGTATCTGGATATTCCGCTGCAACACGCCAGCCCGCGCATTCTGAAGCTGATGAAGCGCCCTGGCGCGGTCGACAGACAACTGGCGCGCATTAAGCAGTGGCGTGAAATCTGCCCGGAACTGACGCTGCGTTCCACCTTTATCGTCGGTTTCCCTGGCGAAACCGAAGAAGATTTCCAGATGCTGCTCGATTTCCTCAAAGAAGCGCGTCTGGATCGCGTCGGCTGCTTTAAATACAGCCCGGTAGAAGGCGCAACCGCCAACGAACTGGCCGATCAGGTGCCGGAAGAGGTGAAAGAGGAGCGCTGGAACCGCTTTATGCAACTGCAACAGCAGATCTCCGCGGAGCGCTTGCAGGAAAAAATCGGCCGCGAAATTCTGGTGATCATCGATGAAGTCGACGAAGAAGGCGCAATTGGCCGCAGCATGGCAGACGCGCCGGAAATCGACGGCGCGGTGTACCTGAACGGCGAAACCGGTGTTAAACCGGGCGACGTTGTCCGCGTGAAAGTGGAAAACGCCGACGAATACGATCTGTGGGGCTCCCGCGTTTAAATCGTTCTTCCCTCTCCTCATACGGAGAGGGAATCTTCTATCCCTTAACCTTCGGGTCCAGCGCGTCGCGCAGGCCATCACCCAGCAGGTTAAACGCCAGCACCGTCAGAAAAATCGCCAGCGAAGGGAACAGCGCCACATGCGGCGCAATCACCATATCCGCACGCGCTTCGTTAAGCATTGCTCCCCACTCCGGCGTTGGCGGCTGCGCGCCCAGGCCTAAAAATGAGAGGCTGGCGGCTGAAATAATCGACGTGCCAATGCGCATGGTGAAATAGACCACAATCGACGATACCGTGCCCGGCAGAATATGGTGAAACAGGATCACCGCATCGCTGGCCCCGATGCTACGCGCGGATTCGATAAAGGTTTGTTGCTTGAGTACCAGCGTGTTGCCGCGCACCAGACGGGCAAACGCCGGCACGGAGAACACCGCCACGGCGATGATCACGTTCGCCATGCCGCTACCCATCACCGCCACCACCGCAATCGCCAGCAGAATGCCGGGAAACGCGAACAGCACATCACAGATGCGCATAATCAGGCGATCCCACCAGCCTTCGTAGTAACCCGCCAGCAATCCCAGCACCGTACCAATGAGCGCGCCAATCAGCACCGCAAAAAGACCAGCGGCAAGCGAAATCTGCGCGCCGACCAGCACACGGCTTAAAATGTCGCGCCCCAGCGAATCGACGCCGAACCAGTACACCAGCGACGGCCCTTCATTCAGCCGGTCGTAGTCAAAATAGTTTTCCGCATCGAACGGAGCTATCCACGGAGCGGCAATCGCCAGCAGGATCAGCAGCAGCACAAAAATCCCGGCGGCCATCGCCAGTGGCTGGCGGCAAAAACGCCGCCAGAATTCATGCCACGGCGTGCGCACATGCCCCGGTTTGACTACGGGCATGGCGTTTAATACCGCCTGTCGACGCCAGTTTAATAATCGCATCCTTACTTGTACCTGATCGCGGGATTAAGGGCGGCGTAGAGCACATCCACCACCAAGTTGATAAGAATAAACTCCAGCGAGAAGAGCAGCACCTCGGCCTGAATCACCGGGTAGTCGCGCATCTCCACCGAGTCCACCAGCAAACGGCCCAGCCCCGGCCAGTTAAAGACTTTCTCCACCACAATGGAGCCGCCGAGTAAAAAGCCGAATTGTAGCCCCATCATGGTGACCACCGGGATCAGCGCGTTGCGCAGACCATGTTTGAGAATGACCCACCGCTCGCTCACACCTTTGGCGCGCGCGGTGCGCATGTAGTCTTCGTTGAGCACGTCCACGAACGAGGCGCGGGTAAAACGCGCCATCACCGCCGCCACGGCCGCGCCGAGCGTTAACGACGGCAAAATATAGTGTCGCCAGCTATCAGCACCGACGGTCGGCAGCCAGCCGAGTTCCACCGAGAAGATCTGCATCAGCAACATGCCGAGCGCAAAGGCCGGGAATGACATGCCCGTTACCGCCAGCGCCATCCCCAGATGATCCGGCCAGCGGTTACGCCATACGGCGGCGGCAATCCCCGCGCCAAGCCCAAACAGCATCGCCCAGCACATGCTGGTGATGGTCAACAGTAGCGTTGGCATAAAGCGGCTGGCTATCTCTTCCGCCACCGGGCGGCGCGAGGCCATGGAGATGCCAAAATCACCCTGCAGCACATTGCCGATGTAGTGCCAGAACTGCCGCCACAGCGGTTGATCCAGCCCAAGCTGACGGCGCACCAGCTCAATGACCTGCGCATCGGCTTCCGGCCCGGCAATCAACCGCGCCGGATCGCCCGGCAGCAAGTGGACAAACAGAAACACCAGCACCGCCACAATCAGTAGCGTCGGGATCAGGCCCAGCAAGCGTTTAATAATATAATTTTGCATTGTGCGTTCCCTCACGCCTCCTTTTGCTCTGCGAGGTGGAGTGAGTTATTTCACCAAATCCGCGTTATCAAAACTGAACCCGGTATCGGGCATAATGTAGAATCCTGTGAGCTTCTTGTTATGCGCAGAAACCAGTTTTTCTACCACCAGCGGCACCCACGGCGACTCCTGCCAGATGAGATCCTGCGCCTGTTTGTACAGCTGCTCTTTCTCCGCGGCATCCGTGGTTTTTAGCGCGTCGGCCAGGTCTTTATCCACCTGCGAGTTGCTGTAAAACGCGGTGTTGAACTGCGTTGGCGGCCAGTTCCACGAGGCGAACAGCGGCGACAACGCCCAGTCGGCTTCGCCGGTCGAGGCCGACCAGCCGGTATAGAACATGCGCACACCGCTCTGCGCCTGCCCTTTGGCTTCCACTTCCGCTGCGCGCTGCCCGGCGTCCATCGCCGTCACCTGCACTTTGATACCCACCTGCGCCAGTTGCTGCTGGGTAAACTGTAATACTTTCTGCGCGGTGCTGTGGTTATGCGACGACCACAAAGTGGTGCTGAATCCCTGCGGATAACCGGCTTCTTTGAGCAGCTCGCGGGCTTTTGCCGGATCGTACGGCCAGGGTTGATAGGCCTGTGAATAGGCAATGGTTGGCGGCACAACGCCGGTGGCAGGCGTCGCAAAACCGGCGAACGCCACTTTCACCAGCGCCGGGCGGTTGATGGCATAGTTGATTGCCTCACGCACTTTCGGGTTATCGAACGGTTTCTGCGTGACATTCATGCTGATGTAACGCTGCATAATCGACGGGCTGGCGACCAGTTCCAGCTTGCTGTTTCTTTTCAGCACCTCCGCCTGCTCGTAGGGAATGGGGAACGCAAACTGCGCTTCGCCGGTTTGCAGCATTGCCGCGCGGGTGTTGTTATCCACCACCGGCCGCCAGGTAATGGAGTCCAGCTTGGGTAAACCTTGCTGCCAGTACCCGGCGAATCGCTTCACTTTCACGTAATCGGTCTGGTTCCACGCTTCCAGTTCATACGGGCCGGTGCCTACGGGGTGAAAACCGATGTCGTTGCCATACTTTTGCAGCGCCGCCGGAGAAATCATGGCGCTTGCCGGGTGCGCGAGAATATTAATAAAGGCGGAAAAAGGCTGCTTCAGGGTAATTTTTACCGTGTAGGCATCTACCACGTCGGTTCTGGCGATATTTTTATACAGGTTATAACGTTTGAGGCTATTGCGCGGATTACTGGCCCGGTCGAGGTTCGCTTTTACCGCTGCGGCGTCAAAGTCCGTCCCATCCTGGAACTTTACGCCGTGACGCAAGTTGATGGTATAGACCATGCCGTCAGCAGAAATGCTGTAGCTCTCGGCCAGCACATATTCCAGCTGCATATCTTTATCAAGGCCAAAGAGCCCCTGATAGAACGATTTCGCTATCGCCTGCGACAGTGTGTCGTTGGCATCATACGGGTCGAGGGTAGTGAAATTGGATCCCACCGCGACAACCACATCTTTCGCCGCAAAGGCAGGGATGGCGGTCAGCGCGAACATCACGCCGGCGAGTCCCCGCCAGTGCCGTGAAATGAATTGTGTCATGTTGCTCTCCTGAAGAACCCTGCCAGTGCTCAATTAAAAACGGGATTGCGTGCTGCCGGGCGTCGAGCGGGCGACAAAATGCCCCGGCCCTACGTTCTGCAACTGCACACGTTGCATTGACTCGCCACGTTTGCGGATATTGCTGGGCATGTCATCAGACAACAACACACGCTGCACATGATGGTGCGCAGGGTCAGCAACCGGCACCGCCGACATTAACTTACGTGTATACGGATGCTGCGGGTTTTCAAACACCGCCTGCCGCGGGCCGATCTCGACAATTTGCCCGAGGTACATCACCGCGACACGGTGGCTGATGCGTTCCACCACTGCCATATCATGCGAGATAAACAGAAACGCAATGCCCATTTCACGCTGCAAATCGAGCAGTAAATTGATGATTTGCGCGCGGATCGACACATCCAGCGCCGACACGGATTCATCCGCCACCACCACGCGCGGGTTGAGCGCCAGCGCCCGCGCGATGCAGATGCGCTGGCGCTGCCCGCCGGAAAACTCATGCGGGTAGCGCCATGCGTGTTCCGGCTTCAGTCCGACGCGCTCCAGCAACCACTCCACGCGCTGTCGTCCCTCTTTCTCACCCAATAAATTGTGCACCCGCAGTGGTTCGATAATCGAATCGCCAACGGTCTGGCGCGGGTCCAGCGAGGCGTAAGGATCCTGAAAAATAAACTGAATATCGCGGCGGATCCGTTTCATCTTATTATCCGGTAGCGTATCAATGCGCTCGCCGTTAAAGGTGATTGAACCGCTCTGGTGCTCCACCAGCCGCAGCAGCGCGCGCCCGGTGGTAGATTTACCACTGCCGGATTCGCCCACCAGCGACAGTGTTTCGCCCGGCCAGAGATCAAAGCTCACCCCTTCCACAGCGTGTACTTCTTTGGTGACGCGATTAAGAATGCCGCTGCGCAGCGGGAAGCGCGCCACCAGATCGCGCACCTGCAAAATCGGCTCGCCCGGTACGACGGTATCCTGCTCAATTTCCGCTTCCTGATGCGCCGGGTTTTTCGGCGAGATTAGCGGAAAACGGCGCGGCAGCGTACTGCCATGCATCGCCCCCAGTTTGGGCACCGCTGCCAGCAGCGCTCTGGTATAGGGATGCTGTGGATGATTGAAAATCTGCTCGACGCTGCCGGTTTCCACCGCTTCGCCCTGGTTCATCACCAGTACGCGGTCGGCCACATCAGCGACCACGCCCATATCGTGCGTGATGAAAATCACCCCCATCGACATCTCTTTTTGCAGCACGGCGATAAGTTGCAGGATCTGCGCCTGGATCGTGACATCCAGCGCGGTGGTCGGTTCGTCGGCAATCAGCACCGCCGGGCGACAGGAGAGCGCCATGGCAATCATCACGCGCTGGCGCATGCCGCCGGAAAGCTGGTGTGGAAAGCTGGATAAGATCTCGTGGGATTCAGGAATGCGTACCAGATCGAGCATACGCCGCGCTTCTATCATGGCGTCTTCGCGCCCCAGTTTCTGGTGCAGGCGAATCGACTCGGCGATCTGCTCGCCCACCGGAAATACCGGGTTGAGCGAGGTCATCGGTTCCTGAAAAATCATCGCGATATCCGCGCCGCGCACGCTGCGCATCTGCGATGCGCTCAGCCGGGTGAGTTCCACGTTCTGCCGGTTACGCCGGGCCAGGCGCATGTGATCGCAGCTCACTTCGCCGCCCGCCTGCTCAATCAGACGCAGCAATGCGAGCGCAGTAACCGATTTACCGGAGCCGGACTCGCCGACAATCGCCAGTGTTTCGCCGCGTTTAAGGGTAAAGGAGAGATGGCGAACCGCCGGGATGCGTTGCTTGTCATGGCTGAAAGCGACGTTCAGATTACTGACATCCAGCACCATGTTCGCGTCGGTTTCCATCCGCTCAATCCCACTCGCATTATTCACGATAAATGCCCACGCTTGGCGCATCGCCCGCGTAACCCCACGCGCGATACATCCCTTCACTGTTGAACGGCAACGCGACGTTGCCTTCGCGATCAACTGCAATCAACCCACCGCTGCCGCCCAGCGCCGGGAGTTTTTCCATCACCACGGCGTCGCAGGCTTCCTGCAGGCTCAAACCGCCGTACTCCATTAGCGCAGCGATGTCGTAAGCCGCCAGCGCGCGGATAAATACTTCGCCAGTGCCGGTGCAGGAGACCGCCACGTTGGCGTTATTGGCGTAACATCCGGCGCCAGGTAATGGACTGTCGCCGACGCGGCCCGGTAATTTATTGGTCATGCCGCCGGTCGATGTCGCAGCCGCCAGGTTGCCCTGCTTATCCAGCGCCACCGCACCCACAGTGCCAAATTTTTTGCTCTCATCGAGCGGTGCTGAACCATGATCCAGTACCGTGTGCCCGGCGTCCCGCGCTTCCATTAATTGTGCAAAGCGTTCCGGGGTGGAAAACAGGCTCGGCGACACCGCTTCCATGCCGTGGGAAAAGGCAAATTTTTCCGCCCCTTCACCAATCATAAAGACATGCGGGCTGTGCTCCATCACCAGACGCGCCGCCAGCACCGGATTGCGCAAGCGGCTGACACCCGCCACCGCCCCCGCCTTCAGTGTGTTGCCGTCCATCACGCAGGCATCCAGCTCATGGGTTTCATCGCGGGTAAACACCGCGCCGATACCGGCATTAAATAAGGGGCACTCCTCCAGCAGCCGCACCGCTTCCGTCACCACATCCAGCGCGCTTACGCCCGATTCCAGCATACGCTGTCCGGTTTCGATAATTGACGAAAGTACGTGTACGTAACGTTGCTCTTTTTCCGGGCTCATCTGCGCACGGCCGATAGCACCCGCACCGCCGTGTATTGCGATTACCGCTTTAACCATTTGTGCCGCCTGGATTTCTCTGCGCCTGGAGGGATTTCTGAATATAGAAAGTCGTTACAACGATGTAAAGCAATGTCATTACAACGGGGTAGGCGTAAGGCATGTTGAGGCCTTCTCTTTTCTGCCATAATGGCCGCTTCATCGCGTTGACTGGATATTAACTATGGAATCATCAAATGGCCTGATCTCGCTCGAGACGGCCCTGTCACAGATGCTGTCACGCATTTCACCGCTGACTGAAAGCGAAACTCTGCCACTGGTGGCCTGCTTTGGCCGCGTGGTGGCGCACGATATTATCTCTCCGCTGAACGTTCCGGGTTTTGATAACTCGGCGATGGACGGCTACGCCGTGCGGCTGGAGGAGGTACAAAGTGGCAACGCCCTGCCGGTGGCGGGTAAAGCGTTTGCCGGGCAGCCCTTCGACGGCGAGTGGCCAGCAGGCACGTGCATACGCATTATGACCGGCGCGCCGATCCCCGCCGGATGCGACGCGGTAGTGATGCAGGAACAGACAGAACAGACCGATGACGGTATTCGTTTTACCGCCGGGGTGCGGGCTAACCAGAATATTCGCCGCGCGGGCGAAGATATTCGACAAGGCGCCAGCGTTTTTGCAGCGGGCACAAAACTGACCGCCGCCGAGCTGCCGGTCATTGCTTCGCTGGGTATTGCCGATGTCAGCGTGCTGCGCAAAGTGCGCGTGGCGCTGTTCTCCACCGGCGACGAACTGCAACTGCCGGGCCAGCCGCTGGCTGACGGACAAATCTACGATACCAACCGCTTGTCCGTTCACCTGATGCTGAGCCAGCTCGGTTATGAGGTGATTAACCTTGGCATCGTGCCGGATGACCCGCAGAAACTGCGCGACACCTTTATTGCAGCCGACAGCCAGGCCGATGTGGTGCTGAGTTCCGGCGGTGTGTCGGTGGGCGAAGCCGATTACACCAAAACCATTCTCGATGAACTGGGCGAAATCGCGTTCTGGAAACTGGCGATCAAGCCGGGTAAACCGTTCGCCTTCGGTAAGCTTCAACATAGCTGGTTCTGCGGCCTGCCGGGCAATCCGGTTTCCGCGACGCTCACCTTTTATCAACTGGTTCAGCCGCTGCTGGCGAAACTGAGTGGTAACACCGCCAATGCCCAGCCGCTGCGTTTTCGCGCCCGGGCGATGGAGCGCCTGAAAAAGTCCCCTGGGCGTCTCGATTTCCAGCGCGGTGTGTTAAGCCGTGGAGACGATGGCACGCTGGAAGTGCGCAGCACCGGACACCAGGGTTCACATATTTTCAGCTCCTTTAGCCAGGGCAACTGCTTTGTGGTGCTGGAGCGCGAACGTGGCAATGTCGAAGCCGGTGAATGGGTGGATGTCGAGATGTTTAACCATCTCTTCGGAGGCTAACGATGGCTGAAGAACTCAGCGACGCGGAGATGATGCGTTATAACCGGCAGATTATTCTGCGCGGTTTTGATTTCGACGGTCAGGAGCGGTTAAAAGCCGCGCGTGTGCTGGTGGTCGGCCTTGGTGGGTTGGGCTGTGCCGCCGCGCAATATCTGGCGGCGGCAGGCGTCGGGCAGATGACGCTACTCGATTTTGATACGGTGGCGCTCTCCAACCTGCAACGCCAGACGCTGCACAGCGACGCGGATATCGGCGTGGCAAAAGTGGATTCGGCGCGCGAATCGTTACTGCGCATCAACCCGAATGTGCACTACAGCACGATCAACGCCTTGCTTGACGACACGGCGCTGCTGGCACAGATTGCCGCACATGATGTGGTGCTGGATTGCACCGATAACGTCGCGATTCGTAACCAGCTCAACGCAGGCTGTTTCCAGCATCGCGTGCCGCTGGTTTCCGGCGCAGCCATTCGCATGGAAGGCCAGATCAGCGTCTTTACCTGGGGCGAAAACGACCCATGCTACCGCTGCCTGAGCCGTCTGTTTGGCGATAACGCGCTGACCTGTGTCGAAGCGGGCGTTATGGCGCCGCTGGTCGGGGTGATTGGTTCGTTGCAGGCGATGGAAGCCATTAAAGTGCTGACGGATTACGGTACGCCTGCGGCGGGGAAAATCGTGATGTACGACGCGATGACCTGCCAGTTCCGCGAAATGAAACTGCTGCGCAACCCTGGCTGCGACGTCTGCGGGCAGTAATCTCCCCTCTTTTTCCGGATGGCGTAACGTCATCCGGCGTCGCGATAAAAGATCGATATTCGTCACAGTAACTTTCATTCGAAAGTAATTTAATCTCCATATGAAATATATGGAGATAAATGATGATCTTCAACATCCAGCGCTATTCCACTCACGACGGCCCGGGCATTCGCACTGTCGTGTTCCTGAAAGGCTGCTCGCTACGCTGCCGCTGGTGCCAGAACCCGGAGAGCCGCAGCCGCACGCGGGATCTGCTGTTTGACAATCGTTTGTGCCTTGCCGGGTGTGAGTTATGCCAGCACGCCGCGCCACAAGCCATTGAACGCGCGGCAAACGGTTTGGTTATCCACCGCGAAAAACTTGATGATGTGCAACTGGATGCACTTACCGATTGTTGCCCGACACAGGCGCTGAGCGTCTGCGGTGAATCGCCTGATGTGAGTGATATCATGGCTACCGTTTTGCGCGATAAACCCTTTTATGACCGCAGCAGCGGCGGCATCACCCTTTCCGGCGGCGAGCCGTTTCTGAACCCACAACTGGCGCTGCAACTGTTCCAGAGCAGCCATCAGCACGGCATTCATACGGCAGTGGAAACCTGCCTGCATGTGCCGTGGCGCTATATCGAACCATCCCTGCCCTTTGTTGATCTGTTTCTCGCCGATTTAAAACATGTCGATGAGTCCGCCTTTCGCCAGTGGACCGGCGGCTCGGCAAAACGCGTGCTGGATAACCTGAAACGGCTGGCGCAGGCGGGGAAAAAACTCACCATCCGCGTGCCGCTGATCCCCGGTTTTAATGCCGATAAAGACGCCATAAGCGCCATTACCGCTTTCGCCGCTGATGAGCTGAACGTGAGCGATATTCATTTTTTGCCTTACCACACGCTGGGCATGAATAAATATCACCTGCTCGGCGAACCCTACACCGCCCCTGAGAAGCCGCTCGACGCCCCGCAACTGCTGGCGTTTGCGCAGGATTGCGCCCGCCGCAAAGGGCTGACGGCGACATTACGAGGATAGAACCATGACCACGCTGCAACTCAACACGCTAACTGACCGCATCAAAAAGCACAAAACCGCGCTGGTGCATATTGTGAAGCCACCGGTTTGCACCGAGCGCGCCCGGCATTACACGCAGGTTTACCAGCAAAATATGGACAAACCGCTGCCGGTACGCCGTGCGCTGGCGCTGGCGCATCACCTGGCCGAGCGTACTATCTGGATCAAACATGACGAGCTGATTATCGGTAACCAGGCAAGCGAAGTACGCGCCGCGCCGATCTTCCCGGAATACACCGTTTCGTGGATCGAAAAAGAGATCGACGACCTCGCCGACCGCCCCGGTGCTGGCTTTGCTGTTAGCGAAGAGAACAAACGCGTGCTGCATGCGATCTGCCCGTGGTGGCGTGGACAGACAGTGCAGGACCGCTGCTACGGCATGTTTACTGACGAACAAAAAGCGCTGCTGGAAACCGGCATTATCAAAGCTGAAGGCAACATGACCTCTGGCGACGCGCACCTGGCGGTGAACTTCCCGCTGCTGCTGGAGCTCGGTCTCGACGGGCTGCGTCACAAAGTGGATGAACGCCGGACACGCATCAACCTGACGGTACTCGACGATCTGCACGGGGAGCAGTTCTTAAAAGCGATTGATATTGTACTGGACGCCGTGAGCCTGCATATCGAACGCTTTGCCGATCTGGCGCGCCAGATGGCCGGGGAAGAGACACGGCAAAACCGCCGCGATGAGCTGCTGGCGATAGCAGAAAACTGCCTGATTATCGCCCACGAACCGCCGCGTACCTTCTGGCAGGCATTGCAGCTTTGCTACTTTATCCAGCTGATTTTGCAGATTGAATCCAACGGGCATTCGGTCTCTTTCGGCCGCATGGATCAGTATTTGTATCCGTACTATCGCCGCGATGTTGAACTGCAACAGTCTCTGCCGCGCGAACAGGCCATTGAGCTACTGCACAGTTGCTGGCTGAAACTGCTGGAAGTGAACAAAATTCGCTCCGGCTCGCATTCGAAAGCCTCGGCGGGCAGCCCGCTGTACCAGAATGTCACCATCGGCGGTCAGCAGTGGCACAACGGTGAAGCGCGCGACGCGGTTAACCCGCTCTCTTACGCGATTCTGGAATCCTGCGGGCGCCTGCGTTCCACCCAGCCGAACCTGAGCGTGCGTTACCACGCCGGCATGAGCAACGACTTCCTCGACGCGTGCGTACAGGTCATTCGCTGCGGCTTCGGTATGCCCGCGTTCAATAACGATGAAATTGTTATTCCCGAATTTATCAAGCTCGGCGTGGAACCCGCCGATGCCTATGATTACGCAGCCATTGGCTGCATTGAAACCGCCGTTGGCGGCAAATGGGGCTACCGCTGTACCGGCATGAGTTTTATTAACTTCGCCCGCGTGATGCTGGCGGCGCTGGAAGGCGGCCGCGATGCCACCAGCGGCAAAATCTTTCTGCCGCAAACCCAGGCGATGTCGGCGGGCAATTTCAAAGCGTTCGAAGAGGTCATGCACGCTTGGGATCGGCAGATTCGCTATTACACGCGAAAATCGATTGAGATTGAGTATGTGGTCGACACCATGCTGGAAGAGAACGTGCCGGATATTCTCTGCTCCGCGCTGGTCGATGACTGCATTGAGCGGGCGAAAAGCATTAAACAAGGTGGCGCGAAATATGACTGGGTGTCCGGCTTGCAGGTGGGGATCGCCAACCTGGGTAACAGCCTCGCGGCGGTGAAAAAGCTGGTCTTTGACCAGGGGGTTATCGGGCAACAACAACTGGCGCAGGCACTGGCAGAGGATTTCGACGGCCTGACGCACGAACAGTTGCGCCAGCGGCTGGTTAACAGCGCACCGAAATACGGCAACGATGATGACAGCGTGGATATGCTGCTGGTTCGTGCCTATCAAACCTATATTGATGAGCTGAAGCAGTATCACAATCCGCGTTATGGTCGTGGCCCTATTGGCGGCAACTATTACGCCGGAACGTCGTCCATTTCCGCGAACGTGCCGTTTGGTGCGGCGACGATGGCGACCCCGGACGGCCGCAAAGCGCGTACGCCATTGGCGGAGGGTGCCAGCCCGGCCTCCGGCACCGATCATCTGGGGCCGACGGCGGTGATAAGTTCCGTGGGTAAATTGCCGGTTGAAGCGATCCTCGGTGGGGTGCTGCTGAACCAGAAACTGAATCCGTCGACGCTGGAAAATGAGGGCGATAAGCAAAAGCTGATGGTGCTGCTGCGCACGTTCTTTGAGGTGCACAAAGGCTGGCATATTCAGTACAACATTGTGTCGCGCGAAACGCTGCTGGAGGCGAAGAAACACCCGGATCAGTATCGCGATTTGGTGGTGCGTGTCGCCGGTTATTCCGCGTTCTTTACCGCCCTGTCGCCAGATGCGCAGGATGACATTATCGCCCGCACTGAACATACGTTATGAGGTGATGGCCGGGCTTCCCCACAAAGCCCGGTCTACTTTCCGTCTGCCAAAAACAGGAACTCTGTCATTTGCTTTCCGGCACCACACCGGCAAGCCAAATGACTTTTTAGCTCTTACAGGCTGTTTAACCGATGGATTTCGGATTGAAGGAAGGCGGTAAGTCCCGGGAGCTTATCTCAGTAAGTGACCGGGCGCACCGCCACAATCAAAGCACCTGCAGTTCGAAAGACGACGGTTAAACGAGCTTACATCTGTAAATGGTCGGGCCGCACCGCCGCAGCCATCACACCTGCGGTTCGAAAGACAACGGTTAAACTTTCGAATGAAATAAAATTTGTGCTTCCCCTCACATTATCTCTAGAATGTTTCTCGTCGCAGTTACATTCAGGAGTTTTATGTATGACCGTCAAAGTTATCGTTACCGATATGGACGGAACCTTCCTTGATGACGCCAAGCAGTACGATCGCACACGATTTATGGCGCAATTCGAGCAGCTTCGTCAGCGGAATATTGAATTTGTTGTCGCCAGCGGCAACCAGTATTACCAGCTGATCTCCTTCTTCCCGGAGCTGAAAGAGACCATTTCGTTCGTCGCGGAAAACGGCGCGCTGGTGTATGAGCACGGTCAACAGTTGTTCCACGGTGAACTGACCCGCCACGAAGCGCAAGTGGTGATGGGTGAGCTGTTAAAAGACCGCAGCCTCAATTTTGTTGCCTGCGGCCTGGAAAGCGCGTACGTAAGCGAAAACGCCCCGGCAGCGTTCGTCGACCTGATGTCGAAACACTATTACCGCTTAAAACCGGTGCGCGATTTTCAGCAGATTGACGATACCCTGTTCAAGTTTTCGCTGAACTTGCCGGACAGCGACATCCCGCAACTGATCGACGCCTTGCATGTCTCGCTCGACGGCATTATGAAGCCAGTCACCAGCGGTTTTGGTTTTGTCGATTTGATAATCCCGGGTCTGCATAAAGCCAACGGCATTACGCGCCTGCTTAAACGCTGGGGTATCTCACCGCAACAGTGCGTCACTATTGGCGACAGCGGTAACGACGCGGAAATGCTGCGCATGACCGATTTCTCGTTCGCCATGGGCAACGCCAGCGAGGCCATTAAAGCCATTGCCCGTCATCAGACCGATGACAATAACCACCACGGCGCCCTGAATGTGATTCAGGCCGTGCTTGATCACACCGCGCCATTCGATTGCTGATCCTCCGCCGGAGCGCCCGCTCCGGCCCTTCCTGTTGCCACTTTTCCGCTTTGTGCTCCCCATCAACTTTTTAAACTTGCATTAACTTCTTTTTAACTTATTTTATCACTTGTAAGTTAAATAACTTTCGAATGAAATAATGCGAGGTTCAACATGGCTTTTACCAGTGAAACGCTGCCCATCGATCACAAAGCATCGATTCGTCAGATGAAACAGGAACTGCGCGCGCAGATCGGCGACGTACAGCAGGTGTTTAACCGCCTGAGTGAGCAGATTGCCACCCGTGTAGACGATATCAATGCCCTTAAAGCCCAGGGCAAATCCGTGTGGCCACAGATCGCCTACAGCGACATTGCGCAAGGTAAGGTCAGCGAGGCGCAGCGGGCGCTCATTAAGCGGCGCGGTTGTGCGGTCATCAAGGGGCATTTCCCGCGCGAGCAGGCGCTGGGCTGGGATCGCGCCATGCTGGATTACCTCGACCAGAATCATTTTGATGAAGTGTACAAAGGGCCTGGCGACAGCTTCTTCGGCACGCTGGAGGCCTCTCGCCCGGAAATCTACCCTATTTACTGGTCGCAGGCGCAGATGCAGGCGCGCCAGAGTAACGAAATGGCTGCCGTGCAAGCCTTCCTCAACCGTCTCTGGCGCTTCGAAAGTGAAGGCCAGCAATGGTTTGATCCGGATGTGAGCGTGATCTACCCGGATCGTATCCGCCGCCGCCCGCCGGGAACCACCTCAAAAGGCCTCGGCGCGCATACGGATTCCGGCGCGCTGGAGCGCTGGCTTCTGCCCGCATACCAGCGTGTGTTTGCCAGCGTGTTTAGCGGCAAATTCGAGGAATATGACCCGTGGAACGCGGCGCACCGCACTGAAGTTGAAGAGTACACGGTGGATAACACCACCAAATGTTCGGTGTTCCGCACCTTCCAGGGCTGGACGGCGTTGTCGGACATGATCCCCGGCCAGGGGTTGCTGCATGTGGTGCCGATCCCGGAAGCGATGGCCTATATCCTGTTGCGCCCGTTGCTGGACGATGTGCCGGAAGATGAACTGTGCGGCGTGGCGCCAGGCCGTGTATTACCGGTGTCGGAGAAGTGGCATCCGCTGCTGATGGAGGCCCTGAGCAGCATTCCGGCGCTGGAAGCCGGGGATTCCGTGTGGTGGCACTGCGATGTGATCCACTCGGTTGCGCCGGTGGAAAACCAGCAAGGCTGGGGCAATGTGATGTACATTCCCGCCGCGCCGCTGTGCGCGAAAAACCTCGCGTATGCGCGCAAAGTGAAAGTTGCGCTGGAGCAAGGCGCTTCGCCGGGCGATTTCCCGCGTGAGAACTACGAAAGTGACTGGTCAGGCCGCTTTACGCTGAACGACCTGAATATTCATGGTAAGCGCGCGCTGGGTATCGAGGTTTAGGCATCGTACAACCCTTCTCGTTCCACGGCGGTACGTTGTTGCCCCGGACGTATCCGCCGTACCGATTCTCGCACCGCAAGGGTGCCGTTGAGTAACAGCGAACCGGTGGTGGCTTGCGGGCGGATCAACCGCTGTTGCAGCAGATGGACCGCCTCCACGCCCAGTTCATCACGCGGCACATGCACCGCGGTGAGCGGCACATCCTGAATCGCCGCCAGGTTAAAGGCGTCAATGCTCATCACCGAGACATCCTGCGGCACACGCAGTCCACGCTGCTGGAGCGCATGAACTGTGCCTTCAGCCATAAAATCGCCCCCGACGAGAAACGCGGTAGGTGGCGATTTGTGCGCCGGATCATCAAGCCACTCCCCTACCCGCATCCCCGCTTCTTTGGCGCTAAAACTGGGAACGGTGATCAGATCCCGCTTACTTTGAAAACGCAGATTGCGCCGTTGCCAGGCCTCTTTGATGCCCGCAAGACGCAAATCCATGGTGTAGCGACGCAGGCACATCACATTCACCACCTCGCGGTGGCCCATATCGAACAGATAATTGGCGGCAAATTCGCCGATCGTGCGGTGATCCGGCGCGATTGAAGGCAAACGCATGCGCCCGTCCCGACAGTTGATTAACACACAGGGTTTGCCCATATCGGCCGCCAGGTCATGGATATGGGGATCGTCAATGCCCAGCAGGATCGCCGCCTGGGTTTCCGGGGCGTTCATGCGCGCGAGAAATTCATTGGCGTCGCTGTCCAGCTCTTCCAGCGCGCAGTAGCGCAGCCGTACTTCATGGGGTGCCAGCGCTTTGTTAATGCTCTGGATCACGCGGTAATAGAAAATATCGGAACGCTCATCAAATGCCCGCTGGGGTGCGAAAACAATCAGGTTATTCAGCAACAGCCGCCCGGCGGCAATCCCCTCCATCACCCCCAGCTCACGCGCGCAGGCCAGCACTGCGGTACGCGCTTTTTCACTGGTATTGGCTTTACCTGCCAGCACACGGGACACCGTGCTGGTCGACAAGTTAGTACGCAGGGCAATTTCGTTGATTTTGAGCTTTTTATCCATTCTGTGATCTTGCTCCGTTTCCGAAATGGGAAAATTTTCATGAATCGAGAAGCCTGATATTCATGGCATCAATAGAAGTTTGCCGCATATGGTCGCTGATTGATGAGAATCCTTGCACAAAATCCACTTTAGCTGCCGATTTTTCTCGCCTAACGTAAACGTGTCATACAACTTCCATACTAGTTGTAGAAACAATAAGTAAAAAAACGCAGATAAATCATCACGCAAACCTGTGCGGTATAACAACTCCGCAAGAGTTTGCCCCGACTTCCCTACAAGAAGATATGCGGAGAAAAGAATGAGCCAGGGGATCAACAATGAAATGGCGGCCAGCAAGAGCCGCCGGATAGTCAAAAAATTACGCTGGTGGATGTTAGTGCTGTTCTTATTCGGCGTCACGGTGAACTACATCACCCGTAACTCGCTGGGGATACTGGCACCGGAATTAAAAACCAGCCTCGGCATCACCACCGAACAATATTCGTGGATTGTCGGCGCGTTTCAGTTGGCTTACACCATTTTCCAGCCGCTGTGTGGCTGGCTGATTGACGTGATTGGCCTGAAAGTCGGCTTTATGGTATGCGCCATCATCTGGGCGCTGGCCTGTATTTTCCACGCCGGCGCAGGCAGTTGGGTACATCTGGCGATTTTGCGTTTCACCATGGGCGCATCGGAAGCGGCAGCAACACCCGCGAACGCCAAAACCATCGGCGAATGGTTCCCGAAATCAGAACGCCCGGTGGCTGCCGGTTGGGCTGGTGTGGGCTTCTCGATTGGCGCCATGCTGGCTCCGCCGATTATCTACTTCGCTCACGCCTCATTTGGCTGGCAGGGCGCGTTTATGTTTACCGGTGTGCTGGCGCTGCTGTGGGTGATTTTGTGGTGGGCGTTTTACCACAACCCGGACAAACACCCCAATCTCAGTAAAGACGAGCTGGCATTTATTCAGCAGGATAATGAGCCACCCGCAGTCAAACTGCCCTTCTTTACTGCCCTGAAAACCGTCTCGAAGAACAAACGTTTTTACGGTATTGCCATCCCGGCGTTTATGGCTGAACCGGCCTGGGCGGTGCTGAGCTTCTGGGTGCCGCTCTATCTGGCAAAAGAACACGGTATGGATCTGAAACAGATCGCCATGTTCGCCTGGCTGCCGTTCCTCGCCGCCGATCTCGGCAGCGTCGCCAGTGGTTACCTGACTAAACTCTATACCCGCTGGTTCGGCTGCTCGCGCGTGAACTCGGTGATTGCCAGCTCGGTGACCGGCGCATTTTTGATGATTTCGCTCGCCATCGTCGCCATCACTCGCGACCCGTACATCACCATTGTGCTGATTTCGATCGGCGGTTTTGGCCATCAGATCATCTCCTGCATGTTGAGTGCGCTGGTGGTGGAATCCTTCGATAAAGGGCAGATGGCGACGGTGAACGGCATGCGCGGCTCGGCGGCGTGGATCGCCAGCTTCCTCTTCTCACTGCTGATTGGCGTCACCGCCGACAAAATTGGTTTCAACCCGCTGTTTATTGCCATGGGTTTCTTTGACCTGATTGGCGCTTTTTTCCTGGTGGCATTTATTGCTGAACGACGCGCAAAACGCGCCTGATTGTGGATGTCTGATATGAAAACCCTGAAGAACTGGACGTTACAAAACCAGGCAGCTCATCATGTTGAGCTGCTGGTAGACGGGCAACACACCTTGTGCCTGTATGTGCTGGAAGAGAACCTGTTCCGCGTGCTGCTCAAGCGTAAAGGCGAGCTGGCGCTGGATCGGACCTGGAGCATTGCGCCGAAAGATGACGTGCCGTGGGAAGGCCGCTCGCGCGACGATCTTTCCGGTTTTAGCCTGCCGCAGTGGTCGCTGGCGCAGCAGCACGAGACATTAACCATTGAGAGCGCAAAACTGCGTGTTACCGTGCATCAGCCGCTGTGGCTGGAGTGGCACTACCGTAACGACGCAGGCGAGTGGCAATGGCTGGCGAGCGATCGCCCGACCAGCGCGTATCTGGTTAACGCTCATGGCGACGGTGTGGCGCACTATCTCAGCCGTAAAAAAGAGGAGCGTTTCTACGGCCTCGGCGAGAAAGCGGGTAACCTGCAACGTACCGGCCAGCGCTACGAGATGCGCAACCTCGATGCCATGGGCTATAACGCTGCCAGCACCGACCCGCTGTACAAACATATTCCGTTTACCCTTACCCGCCGCGACGATATCAGTTACGGGCTGTTTTATGACAACCTCAGTAGTTGCTGGCTGGATCTGGGTAACGAGATCGATAACTACCACACCGCCTATCGCCGCTGGCAAGCGGAAGCGGGCGATATTGATTACTATCTGTTTACCGGCGCGCGTGCGCTGGATGTCACCAAAGCGTTTGTGCGCCTCACCGGGAAAACGCTGTTCGGCCCGAAATGGAGCCTCGGTTATAGCGGCTCAACCATGCATTACACCGATGCGCCGGATGCGCAAAACCAACTGATGAATTTTATTCGTCTGTGCGAAGAACACGCGATTCCGTGCGATTCGTTCCAGCTCTCATCCGGCTACACCTCGATTAACGGCAAGCGCTATGTCTTTAACTGGAACTACGACAAAGTGCCGCAGCCGAAGGTGATGAGCCAGGCGTTCCACGATGCGGGACTGAAACTGGCGGCGAATATCAAACCCTGTCTGTTGCAGGATCACCCGCGTTATAGCGAAGTGGCGGAGCGCGGTCTGTTTATTCGCGATTCCGAAACCGATGCGCCGGAACGCTCCAGTTTCTGGGATGACGAAGGCTCACACCTCGACTTTACCAACCCGCAGACTGTCGCCTGGTGGCAGGAAGGCGTCTCCACGCAGTTGCTGGAGATGGGTATCGATTCGACCTGGAACGATAACAACGAGTTTGAAGTGTGGGATGGTGAAGCCCGCTGCCACGGTTTTGGTCGTGAGATTGCCATCAAGCATATTCGCCCGGTGATGCCGTTACTCATGATGCGCGCCTCGATGGAAGCGCAGCAGCGATTTGCTCCGCACAAGCGCCCGTACCTGATTTCCCGTTCCGGCTGTGCCGGAATGCAGCGGTATGTGCAGACCTGGAGCGGCGATAACCGCACCAACTGGCAGACGCTGCGCTACAACATCCGCATGGGCGTGGGCATGAGTTTGTCCGGTTTGTACAACGTCGGGCACGATGTCGGCGGTTTTTCCGGCGATAAACCGGATGCGGAGCTGTTTGTGCGTTGGGTGCAAAACGGGGTGATGCACCCGCGTTTCACCATCCATTCCTGGAACGACGATCACACGGTGAACGAACCGTGGATGTACCCGGCGATCACGCCGGCGATCCGCAGCGCGATTGAGCTGCGCTACCGCCTGCTGCCTTACCTCTACACACTGCTGTGGCAGGCGCATGCTGACGACGAACCGATGCTGCGCCCGACGTTCCTCGATCACGAACATGACGAGCAGACGTTTGAAGAGTGCGACGACTTCCTGCTCGGCCGCGATCTTCTGGTGGCAAGCGTTGTCGAACCCGGCCAGCGCGAGCGCCGCGTCTGGCTGCCTGCCAACGACACCGGCTGGTACGATTTTTACACCGGTTGCTGGTATGCGCCTGGCCAGTGGGTGACGCTGGATGCGCCGCTGGAAACGCTGCCATTGCTGGTGCGCGCCGGTGCCGGTCTGCCGCTCAGCGATCGCATCAGGCATGTCGATGCCAGCGCGGATACCACGCGTGAGCTGCAACTCTTCCCGATAAAAGGCACCGGGCGTTCAGGTGGCTTGCTGTTTGAGGATGATGGTGAGTCCTGGGGTTATAAAGAGGGCAACGCGCTGTGGCTGGAGTGGGAAATGGTCTGCACGGGCAGCACCATTGATTTGCAGGTACACACGCGCGGCGACTATCGCCCGGCCTGGCAGGTGCTGAAAGTGGCGCTGCCTGCGGGTGAAAAACGCCAGTTACTGATTAATGGCGCTGCGGCCAGCGAGTGGACGTTTGCTTAATATGAAAAGCCCGACAGCCATTGTGCTTACCGGGCTTGCTTCGATTATTTACTTGAGTATTTCGCGCGACAGGAAGGCGGCAAACCTGAATAGCCCCGGGAGCCTATACAAGTAAGTGACCGGGGTACGAAAGCGTAACTAACGCATCTGTCGTGAAAAAAGAGCGGGAAATGATTTACCTGAGTATTTCGCGCGACAGGAAGGCGGCAAACCTGCGTAGCCCCGGGAGCTTACACAAGTAAGTGACCGGGATACGAAGGCGCAGCTAACGCACCTGTGATGTGAGAGCGGGCGGTAAAGCATTTACCTAAGTATTTCGCGCGACAGAAAGGCAGCAAACCTGCGTAGCCCCGGGAGCTTACACAAGTAAGTGACCGGGGTACGAAGGTGCAGCTAACGCACCTGTGATGTGAGAGCGGGCAGTAAAGCATTTACCTGAGTATTTCGCGCGACAGGAAGGCGGCAAACCTGAATAGCCCCGGGAGCTTACACAAGTAAGTGACCGGGGTACGAAGGTGCAGCTAACGCACCTGTGATGTGAGAGCGGGCGGTAAAGCATTTACCTGAGTATTTCGCGCGACAGGAAGGCGGCAAACCTGAGTAGCCCCGGGAGCTTACACAAGTAAGTGACCGGGGTACGAAGGTGCAGCCAACGCACCTGTCGCGTGAAAGACGACGGTAAATTTATTCGATACCCTGACTACGCAGATAATCTTCATAATTCCCGCTGAAGTCGATGACGCGCTGAGGCGTAATCTCAATCACGCGGGTTGCCAGCGAACTCACAAACTCACGGTCGTGGGAAACGAAGATCAATGTGCCCTGGTACATTTCCAGCGCCATGTTCAGCGATTCGATGGATTCCATATCGAGGTGGTTGGTCGGCTCGTCCATGACGAGGATGTTCGGTTTTTGCATCATCAGCTTGCCGAACAGCATGCGCCCTTTTTCACCACCGGAGAGCACTTTCGCCGGTTTCTTGATATCGTCCTGGCTGAACAGCAGACGACCGAGGATGCTGCGCACGGCTTGTTCGTCATCACCTTCCTGTTTCCACTGGCTCATCCAGTCGAAGACGGTCAGATCGTTATCAAAATCTTCGGCGTGATCCTGCGCGTAATAACCGATCTGCGCGTTTTCAGACCATTTCACGGTGCCGTTATCAGGCTCAAGCTCGCCCACCAGCGTTTTCAGCATGGTGGATTTACCCACGCCGTTCGCACCCAGAATGGCGATTTTCTCGCCCACTTCCAGCAGCAGGTTGAAGTTTTTAAACAGCGGGCCTTCATCAAAACCTTTGCTAAGCGCTTCCACTTCCAGCGCGTTGCGGAACAGTTTCTTGTCCTGTTCGAAGCGGATAAACGGGTTCTGACGGCTGGAAGCCTTAACTTCTTCCAGCTTGATTTTGTCAATCTGGCGCGCGCGTGAGGTCGCCTGGCGAGATTTGGAGGCGTTCGCGCTAAAGCGGCTGACGAACGATTGCAGGTCGGCGATCTGCGCTTTTTTCTTGGCGTTATCCGCCAGCAGACGTTCGCGCGCCTGGGTCGCCGCCGTCATGTATTCATCATAGTTGCCCGGATAAACGCGCAGCTCGCCGTAGTCGAGATCCGCCATGTGCGTACAGACCATGTTAAGGAAGTGACGGTCGTGCGAAATGATGATCATGGTGCTGTCACGTTCGTTCAGCACCTGCTCCAGCCAGCGGATGGTGTCGATGTCCAGGTTGTTGGTCGGTTCATCAAGCAGCAGAATGTCCGGATTGGCAAACAGCGCCTGCGCCAGTAACACACGCAGTTTCCAGCCAGGGGCGATTTCGCTCATCGGGCCGTAGTGCTGCTCAACCGGAATCCCAACGCCGAGCAGCAGTTCGCCCGCGCGCGCTTCCGCCGAGTAACCGTCCATTTCGCCGTACTGCACTTCGAGGTCGGCCACTTTGTAGCCATCTTCTTCGCTCATTTCCGCGAGACCATAAATACGGTCGCGTTCCTGTTTCACTTCCCACAGTTCCGCATGGCCCATGATCACCGTGTCGAGCACGCTGAACTCTTCAAAGGCGAACTGATCCTGGCGCAGCTTACCGATGCGCTCATTCGGATCGAGAGAGACGTTACCCAACGTCGGCTCTAAATCGCCGCCGAGGATTTTCATAAAGGTGGATTTACCACTCCCGTTAGCCCCGATCAGGCCGTAACGGTTGCCGCCGCCAAATTTGACGGAGATATTTTCGAACAGCGGCTTGCTGCCGAATTGCATGGTGACGTTGCTGGTGACTAACACAGAGGTATCCTGAAATATGTGACAAACACCCTATTATGCCACAATTCCGAATTAGATTCCTGCCTGGTGTCAGGCCACTAAACTGCAAGCAAAGGGAAAAAAGTGTGATTTCGTACACATCTGAATTCCCTGGACGGTGGAATGCACATATAATGCGCTTCCTGCATTCTCAACCCAACGGCCAGTGTGGCAATAAGTCTTGCATAAGATGAACATGAAATTAACAACCCTTTTAGCGGCGGCGTTTGCTGTCGTGGGATTTTGCAAAAGCGCGTCTGCTGTTACATATCCGCTGCCGACTGATGGCAGTCGTCTGATCGGTCAGAACCAGGTCGTTACTATTCCAGAAGGCAATAGCCAACCGCTGGAATATTTTGCGGCTGAATATCAAATGGGTCTGTCCAACATGCTGGAAGCAAACCCGGGCATTGATGCCTACCTGCCGAAAGGCGGCACTGT
This sequence comes from Kosakonia pseudosacchari, assembly GCF_015167415.1. Classification (NCBI taxonomy): domain Bacteria; kingdom Pseudomonadati; phylum Pseudomonadota; class Gammaproteobacteria; order Enterobacterales; family Enterobacteriaceae; genus Kosakonia; species Kosakonia pseudosacchari. The sequence continues at coordinate 1,552,263 of NZ_CP063425.1, read as the reverse complement.
GATGAACGTTCCACAGCAGCTGATCCTGCCGGATACGGTTCACGAAGGGATCGTGATCAACAGTGCGGAAATGCGCCTCTACTACTATCCGAAAGGCACCAACACGGTGATCGTGCTGCCAATCGGTATCGGCCAGTTGGGTAAAGACACCCCGATTGCCTGGACCACCAAAGTAGAACGTAAAAAAGCCGGTCCGACCTGGACGCCGACGGCGAAAATGCATGCAGAATATGCAGCGATGGGTCAACCGCTGCCGCCGGTTGTACCGGCTGGCCCGGATAACCCGATGGGACTGTACGCGCTCTATATCGGCCGCCTGTACGCCATTCACGGCACCAACGCTAACTTCGGTATCGGCCTGCGCGTGAGCCACGGCTGTGTGCGTCTGCGCAACGACGACATTAAATTCCTGTTCGAAAACGTGCCGGTCGGTACGCGCGTACAGTTTATTGATGAGCCGGTAAAAGCGACCACCGAGCCGGATGGCAGCCGTTACATCGAAGTTCACAACCCGCTGTCCACCACGGAAGCGCAGTTCACCGGTGGTGAGATTGTGCCGATTGCGTTGACCAAAGCGGTGCAGGCCGTGACCAACCAGTCTGATGTTGATTCCAACGTGGTCGATCAGGCGATTCAGAACCGTTCCGGTATGCCGGTACGTCTGAACTGATTGCGGTTGATAGCATAAAAAAGCGGAGCAATGGCTCCGCTTTTTTTATCCGTGATTCACCACAATAATGCCGCCGTGATCGTAGCGATAATGACAATGGGCATACTCCAGCGGCGTGCCATCTTCCAGATAAATCACCTGCTCCACTTCCAGCACCGGGTCGGTCTCTTCGCAGTTCAGATACTGCTTATCTTCCGCCCAGGGTTTTAACGCGCGCACAATGCGATATGAGCCCATGATCTTCAGCGCCAGATCGTCCTGCACGTAGCGAAACACCGAGCTTTCGAGATGCCCGCGATTTAACCCCGGCACCAGATTCACCGGCATCAGGGTAAACTCCAGCGACATCGGTTCACCTTCCAGCAAGCGCAGGCGAATAAAGTCATACACCGGGTCATCCGGCCCCACCAGCAGCGAGGCCTGCTCCTTTTCCGTGGGAAAACGCAGCTCGAAGCGGATAATTTTACTGGTCACTTCGCCGACGTTTTCCCAGGTTTTGGTGGCGCCAAAATAGTCGCTGCCGGGCAGATCCCAGCGCGACAGTTGCAGGAAATTCTTGCGGATAAACGTGCCCTGACCCTGACGGGTATAAACCAGACCTTCCACGATCAACTGGCGCATCGCCTGCTGAATGGTCATGCGGCTGGTGGCGAACTCCGCTGCCAGCGCGAACTGATCCGGTAATGGCGCGCTGGCGGCGTACTGCTGGCTGAGAATGCGCCGCTTAATTTCCCGCGCGATAGTGATGTATTTTGCCGCCATAGCCTTCCTTCATTTTTAGTCTATCCCGTTGTTTCTTAAGGCCACTCTCTCGGCTATTTTGAGGAAAGGCAGGTAGAAGAATACACCAAAGATGATGATTATCAACTGAACCACCACTGCCCGCCAGTCGCCTGCGGTGGCCAGCCAGGCGCTTAAAATCGGCGGCGTTGTCCACGGAATCATCACCACACAGCGCGAGATCCACCCGAGCGAGGTACAAAGCCAGGCAAACCAGATACCCAGCGCCGGAAGCAGCACAAACGGGATCATCAGCGGCAGGTTAAAGACGATGGGCAGACCAAAAATCACCGGTTCATTAATATTGAATAAGCCAGGCGAGATGGCGAGGCGCGCCACCTGCTTCGCCGACTGCTGCTTCGCGAAGATAAAGATGGCGATAAGTAACGAAAGGGTGCTGCCGGTGCCGCCAATCATGCCGAAAGTAGGCACAAAAATACTGTTGATGATATGCGGAATTGGCTGCCCGTTGGCAAACGCCAGCATGTTCTCGTTGGTGTTAATCAGCAGAAGTGGTTCAAGGATCACGCCGTTAACCACCGTCTGGTGAATCCCGAGCGTAAACAGAAAGTTACCGAAACTGTAGATAAACAGCGTGCCTGGTAAACTGGTATTAATCTGCCGCAGCGGCTGTTGGATAAGCGTGGTGATGAGGTGAATCAGATCCGTGTGCAACAGGTTCGCCAGCAGCGCCGCGACAATGGCGAACAGCGACAAGGTTATAATTGCCGGGATCAACGAGGAGAAAGATTGCCCCACCGCCGAGGGCACATTTTCCCCGAGCGAGATAGAGAATTTCTTCACGCTGGCAACGCGGATAAACAGCTCTGTGGAGAGCAAACCAATAATCACCCCGGCGAAAATCCCCGTCGTGCCAATGTTGGTGAAAGCCAGCATCTGCGTCACGCTCACCGTCGCTTTACCGCCAACGGGTACCACATCCAGCTGCATCGGCATCATGATGATAAAACTGGAGAGCGCAATGACCACCGCCGACACCGGGTTGTCAAAGTTCTTATTGCGCGCCAGCGACCAGGCCGTCATTGGCGCAATCAATAACGCAGCGATATTCAGCGTGCCGTTGATCACCGCCTCGCCCCACACTTTAAAACGCGCCAGCGTCTCCCCCTCCAGCACCCACGGGAAAACCACGTTATTAATCAATACGGCCAGCCCGGCGAGGATAAAAATTGGCATCACCGCCGCGAACGCGTCACGCAGCGATCGCAGATGCACCTGGTTTGCCAGCCTGGCGGAGAACTCCACAAACTTGTCGACGAATGACTGCATTTTCGGCGTGATGTTGCTGTCAGACATTGCGGCTACCCTCTCAATCGTTGCTTACATATCGCGGCCGTTGCTGCGAATCAGCTGTTGCAGCCAGCGATAGCTCTTTTTCGGTACGCGTTTTAAATCTTTCAGGTCGTGGTTTTCACGGTTGACGTACACCACGCCGTAGCGCTTACGCATATCGCCCTGCGAACTGAGAATGTCGATCAGGCCCCAACCGAGATAGCCCAACACCTGTGCGCCGTCCTCAAAGATAGCGTCCTGCATCGCCTGGATATGGTCGCGGTGATAAGCAATGCGGTAATCGTCCTCGATCGGGTTAACGCCGTCCCACGCTTCAATCACGCCGATGCCGTTTTCAATCGGGAACACCGGCAAGCGCCAGTCGTTGTAATACCGGGTAATAATGGCGCGAAAACCGAGCGGGTCGATTTGCCAGCCCCATTCGGTCGCGTCGAGATACGGGTTCGCTTTATCGCCCTGTTGCAGGAAATAATTGACCGGTGTTCCCGGCGCAATGGCATCGCTGTCGAGGGTTTTACTGGCGTAGTAGCTAAACGCCATAAAATCGTTTTTGACCCGCGCGATTTCCGCCAGATCCTCATCGCGGTAGATATCGCGAAAACCTTCCCTGTCGACCACCGCCAGCACTTCCGGGCTGTAACCCTGCCCGGCATAGACACGCAGTAAGTTTTGATTGAGGAATTCATCGTATTGCGTGGCGCAGAACACATCGCGCGGTTTGCAGGTCGCCGGGTAAACCAACTGGTGCGCCAGCATGCCGCCCATTAATTTTCCGGGCTGGGTAGCGTGCAGATAATGGGTCAGCAGCACATGCGCCATCATCACATGGTGCTGAATCTGATAAAGCTCGCGCAGGGTTTTCTCGCCTTTCAGATAGCCACCAACCTGAAACGCGCCTGGCATGTGGTAAATATTTTGCTCGTTAAACGTCAGCCAGTACTTCACCCGGCTGCCAAAGCAGTCGATCATCTTTTTGCCGTAGCGCACAAAAGCATCCTGCACGCGCCGGTCGGCAAAACCGTTGTACTGCTCGGCCAACGCCAGCGGCATATCAAAGTGATACAGGCAGATCATCGGTTCAATGCCGCGCGCCAGCAGATCGTCGATAAAGCGGTCATAAAAGGCGATGCCCTCGTCGTTGAACTCACCATCGCCCTGCGGGCAAACGCGGCTCCAGGAAATCTGAAAGCGGTAGCAATTCATGCCGAGATCCTGCATCAGATCGAAATCTTCCTGATAGCGGTGGTAGGAATCGGTGGCGACTTTCCAGTCGGAGGCAAATTCGCTGGCTTCGCGAATATCGTAGACCGACATCCCCTTCCCGCCCTCATTCCACGCGCCTTCGGTCTGCATGCTGGATACGGAGTTGCCCCATAAAAATCCGCCCGGTAACGTTTTGTTCATCTCGCTGCTCCATGACTAGTCATTTTTAATATATGACTAGTCATATAGATAACGGCGAAAAAATGGGCAAAAGGGACGATGCGATTTTGTGACGCTATTCGAAAGAAAAGAAAAACGCGACGGGATGAGCGTCGCGTTTGAGTGGAAGGATAATTACTGTTGTTTTAGCTGGTTACGGCGATATTCCCCCTGGCGCTCAAACATCCAGCCGGGATATTCACGCGGCAGGGCGCTCACCGCATCCAGTTGTTGCAGTTCGTCGTCACTCAGGCGAATCGCCGTCGCCGCAATGTTATCGTCCAGTTGTTCCGGGCGTTTCGCGCCAATAATCACGCTGCTGACCACCGGTTGGTGCAGCAGCCAGGCCAGCGCGATTTGCGCCACAGAAACCCCTTTGCTGTCGGCAATGGTGCGCATGACGTCGACGCAATCAAAGGCGCGGTCTTTATTCACCGGCGGGAAATCGAACGCCAGTCGGCGTCCACCGGCTTCCGCCTGACCATCGCGGCCATATTTACCGCTCAGCAAGCCGCCCGCCAGCGGGCTCCAGACCATTAAACCGACGCCTTCGCTCTGCATCATCGGCACCAGTTCACGTTCCAGATCGCGACCGGCGATGGTGTAGTAAGCCTGTAGCGAGGCAAAGCGCGCCAGCCCAAGACGCTCAGAAATCCCCAGCGCTTTGGCGATTTGCCACGCCGCCCAGTTAGAGACGCCGATATAGCGAACATGGCCGTGCTGGACGAGGTTATCCAGCGCATAAAGCGTCTCTTCGATAGGTGTGGCCGGATCAAAGCCGTGCAACTGGTAGAGATCAATATGATCCAGTTGCATGCGCTTGAGGCTCTCTTTCACGCTATTCATGATGTGATAACGCGAACTGCCGCGCGAGTTCACCACGGCGGTGCCGGTTTCGCCAAACACTTTGGTGGCGACGATGACATTTTCTCGCGGCACTTTCAGGTTTTTCAGCGCCTGGCCAGTGATCTCCTCCGAACGCCCGTCGGAATAGACGTTCGCGGTGTCGATAAAGTTAATGCCGGCATCGAGCGCGCTGCCGACCAGTTGCTCGGCTTGCGCCTGTTGCAACTGGCCGATTTTGCTCCACATGCTCTCGCTGTCGTCACCGCCAAACGTCATGGTGCCGAGGCACAATTCAGAAACAAACAGTCCGGTATTGCCCAGTTTTTTGTAGCGCATGATGGCGTCTCCTCATCTGTTTAGTTGACGCAGACAGTTATACGCAATCCTCTGCGGCGGCGAATGTGAGGATCCTGCCTGTTTCTTGCCCAATTCTCTGATTATCCGCGCGGCGCTTCACCAAAGACTTTGTAATCAGGCAGTTGCACATTCTGATACGGTTCCCAGCCGCCGCCGAGCGCTTTATACAACGCCACCAGATCGAGGCTACTTTGTACCCGCGCCTGCTCGCGCTGCTGGCTGGCCTGCGCCAGCTGGCGTTGTGCATCCAGCACATCGATAAAGCTGGCGATCCCCTGACGGTAGCTGTCTGTAGCAAGCGAGAAGGCGTTTTGCAGCGCACTGAGCGTTTTATCCAGCCCCGCTTCCCGTTGCTGATCGGCGCGGTAACTGACCAGCGCATTTTCCACATCGCCCAGTGCGCTGAGCACCGTCTGACGATAGTTCAGCACCGCCGCGCCCTGCTCTGCGCGCGCCAGCTTGACGCTCGATACCAGCCGCCCGCCCTGGAAAATGGGAATCGAAATCTGCGGGCCGAAGCTATAAAAATGGCTGCTCCAGTCAGTAAGCCAGTTAGTTTCGCTGTTGCGCAGACCAAACTGGCCGCTCAATGACAAGCTGGGGAACAACTGTGCCACCGACACGCCAATCTGTGCCGTCGCCGCATGCAGGCTGGCTTCCGCTTCGCGGACATCCGGGCGACGGCGCGCCAGCGTCGACGGAATGCCGGTGGGCACAATGTCCGGTAGCGCGGGTAACGGCTGCGCATTGCGCAACTCGCTGTCCAGCGCGCCGGGCGGTTTACCGAGCAGGATAGCTAACGCGTTCATCGCCTGGCGCTCCTGCGCTTCATATTGCGGGAGTTGCGCTTCCAGATTGCCGACCTGCGCGCGGGCGTTTTCCACATCCAGTTGTGGAGAAAGGCCACCTTTTTGCCGGTTTTCAGTTAGCGTAAATGTCTGCTGCGCGCTGTCGATTTGTGTTTTCAGTGTACTGATGATGTTCTGCGCGCCGCGCAGTTGAAGCCACGCGCGTGCCACTTCCGCTTCCAGCGATACCAGCGCATCGTTACGCTGTTCAATTGCCTGTTGTTGCTGCGCTGTCGCGGCTTCTACCTGGCGCCGCACTTTGCCCCACAGATCCAGCTCCCACTGCGCGTCGAAACTGCCCTGATAGAGATTCACCGGTTGAGTAAGCGCTCCGAGCGCCCCACTGATTGCCGGGTCGGCGTCCTGCAACTGGCCTTCCACATTGTGGGATTTCAGCTCACCTTCAATGCCCAGTTGCTGGCGGGTCGCTTTCAGCGAACCGTTAACCGCTGGCAGAAACGCGCCGCCCGCCTGGTTAATCTGCTCGCGCGCGCCGGCAATGCGCAGCACGGTTTGCTGGAGCGAGAGATTATCGTTGATCGCCCGCTCAATCAGGCTGTTCAACTGCGGTGACTGGAAGGTGGTCCACCAGCGCGGATTCACCGCCTGCGAAGAGGTTTGCGATTTTACCGCGTTATCACCCGGATCGTTCCAGCGCGCAGGCGTTTGCGGTTCGGGCGCCTGGTAATCCGGCCCGACAGCACAGCCTGCAAGCCACAGCGATAACAGGGTTACGGGAAAACGACACCACGTCATATTAATGTGCTCCTGCGCTGCCTTCGCTTTTGATCGGCGAAAGCAATAAACAAAAGGGGATCAGCAACATCGCCACCAGGCTGAGCACGGTGAAAACGTCGATATAGGCGAGAAAACGCGACTGGGCGATCATCGCTTTGTACATCTGTCCGGTGGCGCTGGTCAGCGGATCGCCGACCAGGCTGGTGAAGTTACGGATCGCCTCCGCGGATTCACGCAAAGCCTGCTGAAATTGCTCATTAAAGGGAGAGGTATGCTCTGATAAGTGCGACATATGCGCCTGCGAGCGCTCGGTGATCGCCGCCGTAGAGAGCGAAATACCAACCGATCCCGCCACGTTACGGAACATGGTAAACAGCGCCGCCGCATCGGCATTTAGCTGGCGAGGGATCGAGATAAAGGCGATGGTCGTCAACGGCACAAACAGGAAGCCAAGGCCAATCGACTGCGCGCTGCGAAACAGCATCAGCGTTTCAAAGTCGATATCCGGGGCCAGTGTGCGCGACCACCAGAATGAGGCGGCCAGGCAGAAAAAGCCGAAGGCGATTATCCAGCGCGTCTGTACCACCGGCATCAGTTTCAGCACCAGCGGAATGGTCAGCACAATCAGCACCGCGCCGGGCGACAGCACCAGCCCGGACCAGGTGGCGGTATAGCCCAGATCCTGCTGCGCCAGTTGCGGGATCACCACCGAGCTGCCGTAGAGGATCATCGCCATGCCGGCCATCAGCAGGCTGGAAACCGTAAAGTTCTTATCCGCCATACAGCGCAAGTCGACCACCGGCTTTTTGGCATACATCAGCCAGTAAATGGCACCGACAATACCAATCGCTGTGAGAACGGCGAAAATGCACGTGAAATCGGAGTTGAACCAGTCTTCATCTTCACCGCGATCGAGCATCACTTGCAGGCAGCCCAGCCCCAGCGCAATCAGGCCAATGCCCGGCCAGTCGATGGACAATTTCTGCTTCGATTTACGCTCCCAGGGCGGATCTTCCAGCAGCTGGTAAATCGCCAGAACCGTGACAATACCCACCGGAATATTAATAAAAAAGACCCAGCGCCAGGAGTAGTTATCGGTTATCCAGCCGCCCAGCGTTGGCCCCAGCACCGGGGCGACAATAATGGCGATAGAGGACAAACCAAACGCTTTGCCACGATCTTCCGGCTTGAAGTAATCCAGCAACACCGATTGCTGCGTGGGTTGCAAACCGCCGCCGAAAAAGCCCTGCAAAATACGAAACAGGATGATTTGCCACAGCTCGGTGGCGATGCCGCACAGAAACGAACAGACGGTAAACATCACAATGCAGATCAGGAAAAACTGCTTGCGCCCGAAGGTGCGGCTGAGAAATGCGGAGATCGGCAGGACAATACCGTTCGCCACCAGGTAGCTGGTCAGCACCCATGTCGATTCGTCATAACTGGCGGAGAGCGACCCGGCGACGTGCGGCAACGCCACGTTGACAATCGTGGTATCGAGGATCTCCATAAACACCGCGAGGGTGACGACCCACGCCACCGCCCACGGGTTACTGGCGGGTTTCCAGTTCTCGTGGCTGTGATCCGTCATTCCAGCGTTACCTTCGGTTCAACGGAAAGGCCTAACGGCAACGGTTTGTTGGGATCTAATCCTTTATCGATGACGATTTTCACCGGCACGCGCTGAACGATTTTGACAAAGTTACCCGTGGCATTTTCTGAAGGGAAAGCGGCGAACTTCGACCCGCTACCCTGTTGGATACTGTCGATATGCCCTTCCAGCTCCAGATCAGGCCACGCATCCACTTTGACACTGACTTTATTGCCCGGACGCATGCGCTCAAGCTGCGACTCTTTGAAGTTCGCCACCACCCACACGTCCGGTGAGACCAGCGAAAACAGCGCGGTGCCCGCCTGCACTAAGGTTCCGTTTTGCACATTGCGTTTGGTGATAAAGCCATCGAATGGGGCGCGAACTTCCGTCCAGGATAAATTCAGATTCGCCGTTTCGAGCTGCGCTTTGGCCTGCGCCACTTGCTGCTGGCGCGCTTCGACATTAGTTTCCTGCTGGCGGATTTGCAACTGTACCTGGTCGGCGACTTCCAGCTGCGCTTGTGCGCTGGCAAGCTGTGCCTGCGCGCTACGCAACTGGGCATTGGCGCTATCGATATTTTGTTGTGTGGTGGCGCGAGGATCGACACCACGCTGGCGGCGATAAGCCGCTTCGGCGTTCGCCAGATCGGCTTTTGCTTTCAGTACCTGCGCGCGCGCTTCGTCACGCTGTGCGGGATACTGCACTTTTGATAAATCCAGTTGCGCCTGCGCCTGGTGTAGCTGGGCGATTGCCAGTCCCAGTTGCGCTTGCGCCTGATCGCGCTGCGCGGTGGCATCGCGCGGGTCAATCGTGACCAGTAAATCCCCTTTCTTCACGCGCTGGTTATCTTTCACCCGCAGTTCGGTGACATAACCTGCCACTTTCGGCGCAATCGTCACCGCGTCGCCATCGGTAAAGGCGTCGTCTGTCGTCTCTTCATTACGGGTTAAAAACCACCACACCAGCGCAACAATCACCATCACGCCGACAACAATGGCGAGGATAATCAGTGGTTTCTTTCCGGGGCGTTTACGTGGGTTTTGATTGTTATCGTCCTGAACATCGTCAGGATGCGTTGTGTTTTCTGCCATAGTTTCGCAACAGTCCTGTCAGGTAACGGCGCCAGGGATGCGCCGTTAACTAAAGTTAGGCGGTTGCTATACATTTGCCAGGATAAACTGACAAATCAGCACTATCTGAATAAGAGTAATCCGTATCCCACCAGCGCCGCCCACAGCAGCATCGGCATGGAATAGAGATGAAAGCGCCACCAGATGCGGCGATCGTTTGCCATACGCAGCGCGATAAGATTGGCCAGTGAACCGGGCAGCAAACCAAAGCCGCCAACATTCACCGCCCAGGCCAGCAGCGTATCCGGCGGGACATAATTGAGCAGCAAAATGGTCGCGGGCACGTTACTGATAAATTGCGACAGGCCGATGGCCGTCAACCACAAACCTGAAGGTGACAACTGGCTGGCACTGCTCAACACCGAATGCAGCGCAGGCAACTGAATAAGCAGGTGGACATCAATAAACATGGCGATAAAGACCAGCAATAGCGTCCAGTCCACGCTCAGCACAACCCGGCGCGCCAGCAGCAGGAACCCGAAGGCGACAATGGCCAGCCCCCACAGCTCCTGTTTCAGCTCCAGGGCGGTAATAAAGATTATGTAGAAACCGAGGCAACTCCACACCAGACGGGGCTGCCAGTCTGGCGTTTGCGCGCCGCTGTGGTAGTTAAGCGCCTTTTTCGGAAAACAGAACCAGCACAACACCAGCAGCGTCACCATCATTGCCAGCGCCAGCGGCGACATCTGCCAGATGAACGCAGGAAAAGAGAGACCAGAGCGTCCCCAGATAAGAATGTTTTGCGGGTTTCCGATAGGCGTTAATAACGACCCGGCATTTACCGCCAGCGCTTCAAAAATGATCAGCCGGTTAACCGGAATTTCGCACAGTTTTTTCAGCGTGATGGTCAGCGGCACCACAATAAACAGCGCCACATCATTGGTGAGAAAGGTGGAGAGGAGCGCCGCAGCCAACACCATAAACATCGCCAGCCGACGCTGATGATGAAAACGACGCACCATACGCCGTCCAATCACATCAAAATAACCGCTCAGCTCGACCCCTTTGGTTAGCAGCATCAGGCCGCTGAGAGTAATAATGGTGTGCCAGTCAATCGCCCCTGGCCAGGTTTTGGGTGCAAAGGGAACAAAAAAGCACAACGCAATTCCAATAAGCAGTAACAGATGCAGGAAGCGATCGCGCGCAAGGGCGCGAATGAGGGGCATAGTCATTCGGGTGATTGCTCGTGTTGCAGAGTGAAGCGGCGGAAACAGTCGAGCGTTTCCTGGCTAACGTGGTGTTCCATACCTTCGGCATCGCGGCGCGCAATTTCCGGGCTCACGCCCAGCACCAGCAGGAAGCTTTCGACGATTTGGTGCCGCTCGCGGCTCTCCTGCGCCAGCCTCTCGCCTTCCGCAGTTAAAAAAACGCCGCGCCAGGGGATCTGTTCAATTAAGCCCACTGTCGCCAGTCTTTTTAACATTTTAGCAACCGTCGGTTGTGATACACCAAGACGGGCGGCCATATCCACCTGGCGGGCTTCGCCCACTTCGCGGATCAAATCCGAAATCAGTTCAACATAATCATCGATCAGCTCGCGACGATGCGCTTCACGCACCTGACGAAAGCCTTCAACGTGCTCTTCTACATTTACCAGCGTCACTTTTTTTATTGTTTGCTTACCTGCGCGACGGTTCATTGTGCTTCCTCTGAAGGTGTGACACCTGTGCAGCATCATATAAGAGAAGCGCCATTGTAAACCATCCGTGAATCAGCACAAAAAATTAACGTCTTAGCCATAGCTATAGAACATAGCCTGTGCTATATCTGTATGTAATGCGTTCACCCTTCATGGAACGAAGGGTCTGAAAATGGCAGGAGGTAACGATGAATGAGTTCAAGAGGTGTATGCGCGTGTTTAGTCACTCTCCCTTTAAAGTCCGTTTAATGCTGCTGAATATGTTGTCCGATATCATTACCGGCAAACCGCAGCAGGACTCCGACAAATCTTCTCACTAATGCGGCGTCGCGGTACGCCGCTTCATTTTTCTGTCACAATCCCCCGCCATACTGGCTAATTCGTCTAAAAATCCGCGTATTTTTGCTGGATTTGCAATCATTCTCTCAAAACAACCGCTTAGCCCCTGTTGACCTTCGTCGCGCCTCGCTCTATCTTTGCGCTGCCCTGCACAAATTGCGGCTCGCAGATGCGGACCCCCTCCCCTCTTCACACGCACTGTCCGGCAGGTTTTGACCCTTAACGCCAGGGTGAGCACATGGCGTTTTCATGACAGTAATCTATGAGCCTAATCCTTAAAGAATCCGTTGCCTTTCGCAGCCAGACGCTCAACCCGTGGACGGGTTTCTACTTTTTACAATCGATGTTGATTAACTTCGCTCTGGGTTATGAATTTAGCGTGATGTATGCGGTTCTTTTAACCTGCGCTCTGATGATTCTCTGGCGTCATGCGCCTCGCGCGCAAAAAACCGTTATCGGGATTATCTCGCTGGTTGCCGCCTGTTATTTCCCGTTTGGCCGGGCATATGGCGCGCCAAACTTCAATACGCTGCTGGCGCTGCTGTCGACCAATATGGAAGAGTCGACGGAAATTCTGACTATCTTCCCGTGGTATCACTACGCTATCGGCGTATTCATTTTTGCGCTGGGCGTTATTTCGCTGCGCCGGCGGATAATCGAGCGTTCCACGCCGTGGCTGAAATGGGACACGCTGGGCACGATTGTGTGCATCGCTTCTTATTTTATTGGCCCGGTGCAAAACCATTTCAAAGGGTACGAATTCAGGATCATTGATACCGGTGTTCCGGTGCTTCGTTTCGTGCGCGATGTGGCGTTTAACTACTATGTCGTCAAAGAAGAACAGAAAAATATGGCCGCGCTCGCCAGTGTGAAAGACACCTGGACTGTGCTGGCGGTGAAACCGAAATACCATACTTACGTGGTGGTGATTGGCGAAAGTGCACGCCGCGACGCGCTGGGCGCTTTTGGCGGTCACTGGAATAACACCCCGTTTGCCAGCCAGGTAAACGGCACGCTGTTTATGGATTACATTTCCGCGAGCGGTTCAACACAAAAATCCCTTGGGCTGACGTTAAACCGTGTGGTGGAAGACAAACCGCAGTATCAGGATAATTTTGTCACGCTGGCTAACCGTGCCGGTTTCCAGACGTGGTGGTTCTCTAATCAGGGACAAATTGGCGAATATGACACGGCCATCGCCAGTATCGCGAAGCGTGCTGATGAAGTGCAGTTTTTGAAACACGGCGACTTCGAAGCAGATAAAAACACGCGCGACGAAGATCTGTTAAAACTCACCAGCCAGGTGCTGAGCACAAAACGCACTCAGCCGCAGCTGATTGTGCTGCATTTGATGGGCTCGCACCCGCAGGCCTGCGATCGCACCGGCGGCAAGTACAACGAGTTTGTGCAGTCAAAAGAGACCTCCTGCTACCTCTATTCCATCACGCAGACCGATGATTTCCTCGGAAAAATGTATTCGCAACTGGTCAATGCCGGCGAAAGTTTCTCGATGGTTTACTTCTCGGATCATGGACTGGCGATTAAAGAACGCGGGAAAGAGGTGCAGTACCTGGCGCATGCTGATACTTTCCAGCAGGACTTCCAGGTGCCGTTTATGGTGATTTCCAGCGACGATACCAAACATCGGGTGATTAAAGCGCGCCGTTCAGCGAACGACTTTTTGAGCTTCTTTTCGCAGTGGACGGGGATTAGCGCAGAGCAGATTAAAAATCCTTACCGTTTTATGTCCGAGCAAAAAGCCGGGCCAGCGTACATTACCAACTTTAAATTACAGAAAGTTGACTATAACCATCTCGGCACGGATCTCTTCGATACGCGCAGTAAGCGGTAATATCTGAAGTAAATTGCAGGCAAAAAAAATCCGCCCATTGGACGGATTTTTTATTATCGCCGAAGCGATTAGAAGCGGTAACCAACGCCAGCGATCCAGGTGCCAACGTCTACGTTACGAATACGGCTCTGCTCGTAGGAGAAGTCCAGAGCAACGTTTTCCATCGGGTTGAACTGCAGACCAGCACCGTAAGAGAAACCGTAGTCGCTGGTGTCAGACACTTTCGCGGTGTCTACAGTCTGCTGGAATTTACCGTAACCTACACCCACAACACCGTAGATGCTCGCCCAGTCGTTGATGCGGTAAGCCGGACCTGCGGTGATGCCGTAGTACTGCGCTTTGTTATAAACGCTGTTTTCGGTGCGATCTTTTTCAGTGTAAGTAAAGGAACCGATAACACCCAGCGGCTGGTCATCCTGCTCGTAGCGGTATTTCAGGTTGAAGCCGTTAGTTTTGTTGGCAATACCCTGAGCGTCGCTCTGAGCGTAGCCGCCAGTTACGGTTGAAGTTGCTGCTACTGCGGAACCTGCAGAAACCGCCAGAAGAGCGGCCAGAGCTGAAAGACATGCAATTTTTTTCATAATCCACCTCAAATGTGCTTCAAGTAAATCCTACGTCCTACGCATTTAAATATATCAAAATTAGTTAAGAAACTCTTTGCGGGAATTGGGGTCTAACGCGCCATTTGATGTAACAGAAAGTTTCCGCCACTGACCAACCCTTTCAAAAAAAAGCATTTTTCCCACACAACGCACCATTATGCTGCGCATTTAATGGCACATTCATCCAGATAATTCTTAATTGGATAGGTTAATTAACCATCAGAGAGGCGTTATTCTACGGTTTTTTCAGTTACTTTTTTTCAACAAACGCTCAACCAGCCGGGGGTAATTCAAGTAGACTGCCTCTTTTACTTTATTTGACAGAAATTGACGGGAGAAAGGATGCCTGCGCAGTCTCGTAAATTGCCGGTGTGGTTGCCGGTGTTGATATTGCTTGTCGCGATGATGTCCATTCAGGGAGGCGCATCGCTGGCGAAATCGCTTTTTCCGGTGGTGGGAGCTCCTGGCGTCACCGCACTGCGCCTCGCGCTTGGCACGATTATTTTGGTCGTGGTGTTTAAGCCCTGGCGTTTACGTTTTACCCGTGAACAACGCCTGCCGCTGCTGTTTTACGGCCTGTCACTTGGGGCCATGAACTATATGTTCTATTTATCGATCCAGACGATACCGCTCGGCGTTGCGGTGGCGCTGGAATTTACCGGCCCGCTGGCGGTGGCGCTTTTCGCCTCACGTCGCCCGGTGGATTTCATCTGGGTGATCCTCGCGGTACTTGGCCTCTGGTATCTGCTGCCGCTGGGTGAAAATGTGTCACATGTTGATCTCACTGGCGCGGCGTTTGCTCTAGGTGCCGGCGCTTGCTGGGCAATCTATATCCTTTCCGGGCAGCGCGCCGGGGAAGAGCATGGCCCGGCAACAGTGGCGCTGGGTTCATTAATTGCGGCGGTGGTTTTTGTGCCGCTTGGCGCATTCCAGGCAGGTGAGGTGCTGTGGCACTGGTCTGTTCTGCCGCTGGGGATCGCCGTGGCGATTTTATCCACCGCCCTGCCTTACTCACTGGAGATGATCGCCCTGACGCGCTTACCAACTCGTACGTTCGGCACATTAATGAGTATGGAACCAGCAATGGCGGCCGTTTCCGGCATGATTTTCCTCGGTGAAACGCTAACCTTCCAGCAAGCGCTGGCGCTGGCGGCGATTATTACTGCGTCGATGGGCTCGACACTCACGCTGCGTCGGGAAGCCACAGTCAAAAAAATTGATATTGGTTAAATAACTATTATTTGGCATGAGATCCTTCTTATGCCAAATATCCTCACCACACCGCCGACATTATTTCTTACTTTTCCCAGCATCCTGCATTAAATAGAATCATTCGCATTTTTAAAATAATACGTTATTAGAATTATCTTACATTTCATTTAATTAGTTACGCCATTCTGAAATCCTCTCCTATATTTTATATTCGCTATCGAACTGATAGGCACAGCCAAGACTGCCAGTAAAAATCTGGTGCTATACTTAGTTTCGGTAATTTCCTGGGACACAAACATCAAGAGGATATGAGATTATGAGTACCGCTAAACTGGTTAAAACGAAAGCGTCTAATCTGCTTTATACCCGTAACGATGTATCGGATAGCGATAAAAAAGCGACTATTGAGCTGCTGAATCGCCAGGTGATCCAGTTCATTGACCTGTCTTTAATCACTAAACAGGCCCACTGGAATATGCGCGGTGCTAACTTCATTGCCGTTCATGAAATGCTGGATGGCTTCCGTACTGCGCTGGTGAACCATCTTGATACCATGGCAGAGCGCGCCGTACAGCTCGGCGGTGTCGCGCTGGGCACCACACAGGTGATTAACAGCAAAACCGCGCTGAAAAGCTACCCGCTGGATATCCATAGCGTGCAGGACCACCTCAAAGAACTGGCCGATCGTTACGCAGTCGTCGCCAACGATGTGCGTAAAGCCATTGGCGAAGCGAAAGACGAAGATACCGCTGATATCTTTACCGCCGCTTCCCGCGACCTGGATCAATTCTTGTGGTTCATTGAGTCCAATATTGAGTAATCCATAAGTTTTGCCTATACACCCTGCGCATCCTGCGCAGGGTTTTGCACTGTTACAGTGCGCCTTATTCTCTCCTTCCACGCTAAAAGTTACCGCAACGTAATTATCTCATCACAAAATTGTTAATAAGTGATTGTTTTTACCCCACGATCTGCGCTAAAAAAAAGCAAAACAGGCCATGCCGCCAGAATGCACCAAAATAGTGACTCAAAATGGTGCATGCGGCTATTGTTGCTACACTTATTGTGCAACCGGGTAAAGGTTCACCTTTACAAAACAATAGGTTGTAAACCTGGCATGATTTTTTCATACTGCGTTCATTCTCGCAGGGGTTCGTTCCCCGGATACAAAAGGAAAAACTATGAAGTCTGTATTGAAATTTTCCCTGGCTGCACTCGCTCTCGCTTTTGCCGTCTCTTCTCAGGCTGCTGATAAAAAACTGGTTGTCGCTACCGACACTGCGTTCGTTCCTTTCGAATTCAAACAAGGTAACAAATATGTTGGTTTCGACGTGGATCTGTGGGCAGCGATCGCCAAAGAACTGAAACTGGATTATGAACTGAAGCCAATGGACTTCAGCGGCATCATTCCTGCGCTGCAAACCAAAAATATCGATCTGGCGCTGGCGGGTATTACCATTACTGAAGAGCGTAAAAAAGCCATCGATTTCTCTGACGGCTACTACAAAAGCGGTCTGCTGGTGATGGTGAAAGCCAACAACAACGACGTGAAAAGCGTGAAAGATCTTGATGGTAAAGTGCTGGCAGTGAAGAGCGGTACCGGTTCTGTTGACTACGCGAAAGCGAACATCAAAACCAAAGACCTGCGTCAGTTCCCGAACATCGACAACGCGTATATGGAACTGGGCACGGGTCGCGCTGACGCGGTACTGCACGACACGCCGAACATCCTGTACTTCATCAAAACTGCAGGCAACGGTCAGTTCAAAGCTGTTGGCGACTCTCTGGAAGCGCAGCAGTACGGTATTGCCTTCCCGAAAGGCAGTGATGAACTGCGCGAGAAAGTGAACGGTGCGCTGAAAACGCTGCATGACAACGGCACTTACAACGAAATCTATAAAAAATGGTTCGGCACCGAACCGAAATAATTATTAAAAAATAAAGTGTTACACCTCGGAGGCGGCTTTCGCCTCCGATGCTTTTTGTTAAAACCACGGTATACAGGAACACATCATGCAGTTTGACTGGAGCGCCATCTGGCCCGCCATTCCGCTTTTGCTTGACGGGGCCAAAATGACCTTATGGATTTCGATCCTCGGTCTGGCTGGCGGCATCGTTATCGGCCTGCTGGCCGGTTTAGCCCGTACCTATGGCGGCTGGATTTCTAACCACATCGCACTGGTATTTATCGAAGTGATTCGCGGTACGCCAATCGTCGTGCAGGTGATGTACATTTACTTCGCCTTACCGATGGCCTTCCCCGATATCCGTATCGACACTTTCAGCGCCGCAGTGATCACTATTATGATCAACTCCGGGGCTTATATCGCCGAAATCACGCGCGGTTCTGTACTGTCTATCCATAAAGGGTTCAGCGAAGCGGGCCAGGCGCTGGGGCTTTCCCGCGTTGAAACTATCCGCCATGTGATCATGCCACTGGCGCTGCGTCGCATGCTGCCGCCGCTGGGGAACCAGTTGATCATCAGCATCAAAGATACATCGCTGTTTATTGTTATCGGCGCAGCCGAATTAACCCGTCAGGGCCAGGAAATCATTGCCGGTAACTTCCGTGCGCTGGAAATCTGGACCGCCGTAGGGGTGATTTATCTGATCATTACCCAGGCGCTGAACATCGTGCTCCGCCGTCTTGAAAAAAGGATGAAAATCCTGTGATTGAATTTAAAAACGTTTCCAAGCACTTCGGTCAAACCCAGGTGCTGCACAATATCGACTTGAACATTACTCAGGGTGAAGTGGTGGTGATTATCGGGCCGTCTGGCTCCGGGAAATCGACGCTGCTGCGCTGCATCAACAAACTGGAAGAGATCACCAGCGGCGATCTGATTGTCGACGGACTGAAAGTTAACGATCCGAAAGTGGACGAACGCCTGATCCGCCAGGAAGCGGGCATGGTGTTCCAGCAGTTCTATCTGTTCCCGCACCTGACCGCGCTGGAAAACGTCATGTTTGGCCCGCTCCGTGTGCGCGGCGCAAAGAAAGACGAAGCGGAAAAACTGGCAAAAGATCTGCTGGCGAAAGTCGGTCTCGCCGAGCGAGGCCATCACTATCCGTCTGAGCTTTCCGGCGGTCAGCAGCAGCGTGTGGCGATTGCCCGTGCGCTGGCAGTGAAACCGAAAATGATGCTGTTTGATGAGCCAACCTCTGCCCTCGACCCGGAACTGCGCCACGAAGTGCTGAAAGTGATGCAAGACCTGGCCGAAGAAGGTATGACCATGGTGATCGTGACCCATGAAATCGGCTTCGCCGAGAAAGTGGCCTCTCGTCTGATTTTCATCGATAAAGGCCGCATTGCCGAAGATGGCAACCCGCAGCAGCTGATCGAAAATCCGCCGAGCCAGCGCCTGCAGGAATTCCTGCAACACGTCTCCTGATTTACCCCGCCCCTCCTTGCGGAGGGGCACTCCCCCAGATTCTTCTCAATTCATCGCGGCTGCAGTACGGCATCTATACTTATCATTTTGCTGGACTTTCTCACCGGAGGAGCACATGCCGTGGATCCTGCTATTGATTGGGTTGTGGTGCGCGCCATTACAGGCTGCGACGATACCCGGCATTACCTCTGCGGCGACCACGCCCCCGCCTGCCACGCAAACAAGTGAGCCCAATGTCGAACAGAAAAAAGCCGCTTATGCCGCACTGGCGGATGTGCTGGAAAATGATGAGTCGCGTAAGGAACTGATTGATCAGCTACGTAAAGTTGCCACCACGCCGCCGCAAGAACCGGTGCCGGAGATCACGCCTCCCGAGGTGAAAGAGCAAAAAACGGTGCTGGAAAACGTGACCGAGGTTAGCGAGCATTATGGCAACGCGCTGGCATCGCGTTTTGCTCAGCTTTATCGCAATATCACCGGTTCGCCCCATAAAGCCTTTAACCCGCAGACCTTCAGCAACGCCGCCAGCCATTTTCTGCTATTAGCCGCGCTGGTTTTTGCTTTCTGGTTTCTGGTTCGCTTAGCGGTATCGCCGCTGTATCGCAAAATGGGCGCCTGGGGACGGCGTAAAAACCGAGACCGCAGTAACTGGTTGCAACTGCCCTCAATGATTATCGGCGCGTTTATTATCGACCTGATGCTGCTGGCGTTGACGATATTTGTCGGTCAGTTGCTGAGCGCCAATCTTAACGCCGGCAACAGCACCATTGCCTTTCAGCAAAGCCTGTTCCTGAACGCCTTTGCGCTGATTGAGTTTTTTAAAGCGATTTTGCGGCTGATTTTCTGCCCGCGTATTGCCGATCTGCGCCCCTTTCGCATTACCGATGAAACCGCCCGCTACTGGCACCTGCGCCTGAGTGCGCTGAGCAGCCTGATTGGCTACGGTTTGCTGGTTGCAGTGCCGATTATCTCCAACCAAATCAATGTACAGTTTGGCGCACTGGCCAATGTGGTGATTATGCTCTGCATTACCGTATGGGCGCTGTATCTTATTTTTCATAATAAGCGGCAAATTCAGCACAACTTGATTATCCTGGCGGATCACTCGCTGGCCTTTTTTAGCTTGTTTATCCGCGCCTTTGCGCTGATCTGGCACTGGCTCGCCAGCGCTTACTTTATTGTGTTGTTCTTCTTTTCGCTGTTCGATCCCGGCAACAGCCTGAAATTCATGATGGGCGCCACGGTCAATAGCCTGGCGATTCTGAGCATTGCCGCATTTCTTTCTGGCGTATTGTCGCGCTGGTTGAATAAGACCATCACCCTTTCGCCGCAGGTACAGCGCAACTATCCCGAGTTGCAAAAACGGCTCAATGGCTGGCTCTCCGCGTCGTTAAAAGCCGCACGTATTCTGGTGGTCTGTGCAACGATCATGCTGCTGCTGAATGCCTGGGGGCTGTTTGATGTCTGGCACTGGCTGAATTACGGCGCGGGGGAGAAAACCGTCGATATCCTGATCCGTATTGCCTTGATCCTCTTCTTCTCCGCCGTTGGCTGGACGCTGCTCGCCAGCATTATTGAAAACCGGCTGGCGTCGGATATTCATGGCCGCCCGCTGCCAAGCGCGCGTACCCGCACACTGCTAACGCTGTTTCGCAATGCGCTGGCGGTGGTGATAAGCACCATCACGGTGATGATTGTGCTGTCGGAAATTGGCGTGAACATTGCGCCATTGCTGGCCGGGGCCGGGGCGCTCGGGCTGGCTATCTCCTTTGGTTCGCAGACGCTGGTGAAAGATATTATCACCGGCATTTTTATCCAGTTTGAAAACGGCATGAACACCGGGGATTTGGTCACCATCGGCCCGCTCACCGGTACCGTAGAACGGATGTCGATTCGCTCTGTTGGGGTACGTCAGGATACCGGCGCGTACCACATCATTCCGTGGTCATCGATAACCACTTTCGCCAACTTTGTACGCGGCATTGGCTCTGTGGTGGCGAATTACGACGTGGATCGCCAGGAGGACACCGACAAAGCGAATCAGGCGTTAAAAGATGCCGTGGCGGAACTGATGGAGCAGGAAGAGATCCGCGGCTTGATTATTGGCGAACCGTCGTTTGCCGGGCTGGTCGGGCTGACCAACACGGCATTCACGCTTCGCGTCACCTGCACTACCCTGCCGCTGAAACAGTGGACGGTGCGTTTTGCCCTCGACACAATGGTGAAAAAGCATTTCGACCGCGCGGGCGTGCGCCCGCCGGTGCAGACTTACCAGATGCTACCGGCACCGGGAAGCGCAACGCAGCCAGCATCACCCGCCAGCCCGCCGCCGCCACCAACAGAACCTACCCTTTAAAACGCGTCTGCGCCCAGCGTTTACGCTGGGCCTCATCAAGAAACGTCCAGGCGATAAAACGGCTCTGCTTCTGGCCTTGCGCCATCTCTTTTTTCATCACTTTCACTGCGCCAACCTGGGTCAAGGCGCGATAGAGTTCGGGCAGGTTATCGCCGCGTGACACCAGCGAGGTAAACCACAACACCTGACGTGCAAATTGTTGGCTTTCCGCAATCATCTTGCTGATAAAGGCCACTTCGCCGCCTTCGCACCACAGCTCCTGTTGCTGACCACCAAAGTTAGCGGCGTCGCTGGCGGCTTGCCCGAGGTTGCGACGCTTGCGCTCGCTTCCGGCCTGTGCGCTTTGCGCGGAGTCGTGGAACGGTGGGTTGCAGAGAACCGCATCGTACTGCTCATTTTTATGAATAATGCCGGTGAGAACAGACGCCGGCTCTTTCTGGCGACGCAACCGTATCGCACGGCTCAATCCAGGATTGGCACTGATGATCGCCTGCGCGCTGGCAAAAGCCCGATCGTTAACTTCGCTACCGGTAAAACGCCAGCCGTACTCATGCGCACCAATCAGCGGGTAGATACAGTTTGCGCCAGTACCGATATCCAGCACGCTGGCCTGCGTCGGCACGGTACCGTCGTTGCTTTCTGCCAGCACATCTGCCAAATGGTGAACGTAATCCGCGCGCCCCGGTACTGGCGGGCAGAGGAAACCGTCCGGGATATCCCACTCACCAACACCATAAAACTGCGCCAGCAGCGCTTTGTTCAGAGCTTTCACTGCCTGCGGCTCGGCAAAATTGATGGTCGTCTCACCGTTCGGGTTGGTGGTCAGAAACGCGCGCAGTGACGGGTTCACGGCGCACAGCGCCTCGAGATCGTAGCGGCTGTGGTGGCGGTTACGCGGGTGCAGACCCGGCTTCTGGGCATTCATGGCATTCTCCTGTTAGCAGCGGCGTAAGATACCCGTTGACGTTGGTCGGGTAAATAAGTGAGGCTGAAGAATCTGTTTTTTAATGACCGGAAAGCGCTATGTATTTTTATGAACCTGCAAAAGGTCATGGTCTGCCCCATGATCCCCTGAATGCCATTATTGGCCCGCGCCCCATCGGCTGGATCGCCTCGCTGGATGAACAAGGCCGACGAAATCTTGCCCCGTACAGCTTTTTTAACTGCTTCAATTATCGCCCGCCGATTATCGGCTTTGCCAGCAGCGGCTGGAAAGACAGCGTACGCAATATTAGCGAAACCAAAGAGTTTGTCTGGAACCTGACAACGCGTGAGCTGGCTGTGCCGATGAATGAAACGTCTGCCTCTTTACCGCACGGCGAAGATGAGTTTGCCCGTGCGGGACTCACCCCCGCTGCCAGCCGAATCATCAAGACGCCACGCGTGGCGGAAAGCCCGGTCAATTTTGAGTGTCGACTCTCGCAGTGTATTCAACTGACCGCCGCCGACGGAACGCCGGTTGATAGCTGGCTGGTGCTCGGTGAAGTGGTTGCCGTGCATATTGATGAAACGCTGCTGGAAAACGGTATCTACCAGACGGCCAAGGCCCAGCCGGTGTTACGTGCAGGTGGCCCTTCAGCCTATTACGGCATTAGCGAAGCGCAGCGTTTCGATTTGACGCGCCCGGATAACCGCTAGCCTTCCCGCCGGGCGGGGATGTGACCGTTCGCCCGGCATCAGCGCCGCGCGGCCGTTTGCTATAATGATAGTTTTAGTCCGGGAGAACAGATTATGGCTTCAGGTTGGGCAAATGATGGCGCAGTGCAACAGCAAATCGACAGCACCATTGACGATGCGGTCGCGCGAGCGCGCAGCGGTTTACCTTCCGGCGAAAGTTTAAAGGCTTGCGAAGAGTGCGGAGAGCCCATACCGGAAGCACGGCGTAAAGCGATTCCCGGCGTGCGCTTATGCATAACCTGTCAACAGGAGAAAGATTCACATAACTCTACGTTTGCAGGATATAATCGCAGAGGATCGAAAGACAGCCAGCTACGTTGACCTTTCCTGACGTATGTAACCAGCGCAAGCGGTTGCCTTTACATCCATAAAATCCCGCCCTGCACGTAGCAAAATGTGCCGCAAAAACGGGTGCCAGCCTGAGCGGTGGTAAATTGCATTATTTTCATCCTTCAATATATTTAAATTCAATAAATTAGTCCTTATTCAATTTTTTAGAATAAGGCCGTCAATTCTCTTCGATTTTATCTCCCGCCAAAAACCGTGATACTCATCACATCGACGGAACATTGTCCCCTATACAGAATAACCTGCGAGATATTACCCATGAAAACCATCAAATATGCTGTTGCTGCCATCGCGTTGTCCACCCTCTCTTTCGGTGCTTTTGCGGCACAATCCGTCACCGCTGCTCAGGCAGAGAATCTGAATAAAATCGGTGTTGTTTCCGCTGAAGGCGCGACCACGCTGGACGGGCTGGAAGCCAAACTGGCAGAGAAAGCACAAGCCGCTGGCGCAACGGGCTACAGCATCACGTCCGCGACAGGCAATAACAAACTGAGCGGCACCGCCGTTATCTACAAATAACCGAAACCCGTGTTTTACCCCGGGCAAATTAACCCTCTGCCTGGGTGCTCCACCCTCATTAACCCTGTTGTTACCCTGTTTTGCCCGTCCAGAAATGTGACGGGCTTTTTTTGTCAGAAACTTTGTGCAACCCGCGCCAGTCCCGCTTCCAGCGTCGCCACTTCACCCGTTGCCACCAGGCAGCAGGCAAGCTGAATTTTGAGCGACTCCGGCACTGCTTCACTTCCCGCAAGGCAGCGTTCTGTCCAGCGCGCCGTACTTTCCGCATCTTTCGCGGCACCGTCACTTACTGGCGCTGCCGCATCGTCACGCGCATAAAGTACGCGCTCGCCCTGCGCATCAATCAGGTTGATTTGCGGGCAGCGCTGCGGGTTGGCATACACTTCCCCTTCCGTGCCATGCATCAGCAGGCCGCGCCCGCCGATATCGGCAAAGAATTTCGCCACGCGCGTGATGTATTCCGGGTGCGAAACGCTGGATAAACGCAGCGCGGCATCTTTTTCAAACGGCGTTGCCAGCTTCGCCAGCGTATGCGCGCTGTTGCGCACGCCCATCCGCCAGCGCATCGCCAGCTGTTTTTCCAGCGGTGGGCAGAGTGCGCTCACAGGAATGTAGACCGGCTGATGCCCCTCCAGCTTCGCCTGCGCCTGACCAGCGTGCAGCGTGGCGTCGATACCCAGCAGTTTGAAAATGCTCTCCGTCACCACGCGCGTCGGATCTTCAGTAACGCCGTGCACCACAACCGGAAAACCGAGTTTGTTGAGCAAAATCGCCAGTAGCGGCGTCAGGTTCGCCTGTTTGCGCGCACCGTTATAGCTGGGGATCACAATCGGCATCGGCTTTGCAACCGGCGGCGTCAGTTTCAGGGTGTGCTGTTGCATCGCCTCGTAAAAACCGCGCATTTCCGCTTCCCCTTCCCCTTTAATACGCAGGGCAATCAAAATGCCGCCCATCTCCAGATCCGGCACTTCCCCTTTCAGCATCTGCGAGTAGAGACCCCGGGCGGTATCGAAATCCAAATCGCGGGCGTGGTTTTTCCCACGACCAATTTCTTTAATGATTTTGCGGTAATCCATAGCGACTCCTTGCGGGCTCACATCGTTAACGGCGTTTGCGACGCTTCTGTTCTGATTTTTTCACAGGCTTCTTCACTATAACGTCCGGCATCACCGGTTGTGAAATAGGAAACACAGGTAGCGCGTCGAGCAGCCGTTTACCGTAGTTTTTGGTCAGTAGCCGTTTATCGTAAATCACCACTTCGCCACGACAACTGTGGCTGCGAATCAGCCTTCCTACTTGCTGGATAAGGTTAAACGACGCGCTGGGCAGGCTCTGCACTTCGAAAGGATAGCGATTCAGGCTTTTCAGCCACTCGCCTTCGGTGATCACCACCGGGCTGTCGATGGGCGGAAAAGCAATTTTATGGATGTGCACCTGCGTCAGGTAATCGCCTTTGAGATCCAACCCTTCAGCGAATGACTGCAAACCCACCAGCACGCTGCGCTCGCCGTTATCGATACGTTTGCGGTGCAGTTCCACCAGCCGATAGCGCGGCTGATCGCCCTGCACCAGCAGCAATAAACGCAAGTCCGCGACATAGGTTAAAAACAGCTGCATCGCGCGCTGGCTGGCAAAAAGCACCAGCATCCCGGGATGCGCTTTACTCTCAACCTGCTCACGAAACCAGGTGGCCATTTCCGCAATGTGCTGCTCTTCGTTTTCTATCAGCGGCTCGTAGCGCATCTGCGGAATAACAATTTTTCCCTGCTCAACATGGTTGAACGGCGAATCAAGCGTGACAAAGCGATCCCCGGCTTTCTCTTTTAAACCGCTCATCTCCTGCAGACGATTGAAACTGTTCAGTGAACGTAACGTCGCTGAGGTCACGACGATATGCGGTACGCTGCGCCAGAGCAGCTTTTCCAGCTGATCGCTCACGCGAATACCCACACAGTGGAAGAGCAGATGCAACTGTCCGTCACGCGCCTCACGGGTGACCCATTTGGTTACCGGCGCACCGGACGCCTGCGCCATTGAAGCCAGCCGCCAGAGTTTGCTCTGGCTTTCGAACATGCCCAACGCGCGGTTCATCTGCAAAATCACTCGATGCAAACGCACGATGTCGTGGCTGCCTGTCTTCTCGCTTAAATCATTCAGGAACAGCTCAGCCAGCCCGCGCAGCATCTCGGTGAGTTTTGCCAGCCGCTGGCAAATCTCCATCACTTCGTCAGGCAGTTCACCCATTGCAAAGCGATATTCCGCTTCCTGACCCGCCGGAAGATAAAGGTTGAGAATGTTGTTAAGCGAAGCGATAAGCGCGTAAAGCTCCTCGCAATGGGCGTTGAGCCGTTCCGGTGTCGCCAGCGGCGGCAGCGTTTTCGGGCGAAACTGTTCAAGACAAGTTGCCACCAGTTTGGTGAACAGATCGAGCTGAAGCTGATACCAGGGGGCGGTGATTTCCGCCGTCATCTCCAGTGCGTCGCGCGCCACATCCGGCAAATGGTGGCCTTCATCCAGCACCAGTAGCAGGTTTTTTGGCTCCGGCAGCACCGCCTCGCTCTCCATCGCCGCCATTACCAGCGCGTGGTTGGCGACCACCACTTCCGCTTCCTGGATTTCGCGGCGTGCGACAAAAAAGGGGCATTCGCGGTAGTAATGGCAATTACGGTTCAGGCAACTGGCTTTATCGGTGCTGAGCCGTCGCCACAAATCATCGCTAATCGCCTTGTCAGTGTGATCGCGCAAACCGTCCCACTTGTAGCTGTCGAGATCCGCTTTCAACGCCGCGCAACGTTTCTGCTCCTCCTGGTTACCAGGCGTCAGTTCATCGTCCAGAAATGCCAGCAGATCCTGCTGATTCGGCTCGCTGCTTGCCAGCGCCGCCAGGTTGCGCGGGCAGACATAGCGCCCACGGCCAAATGCGGCGGTAAAGCGTAAATCCGGGATGATTTTGCGCAGCAGCGGCAGATCTTTACTGAAGATCTGATCCTGCAGCGCCACATTCGCGGTGCTGACCACCAGCGTTTTTTGCTCTTCACGCGCGATGGCGATGCCCGGAATCAGGTAAGAGAGCGTTTTCCCCACGCCGGTTGGCGCTTCAATCGCCAGATGACGTCCTTCCTCCCCCGCCAGCGTTTTCGCCACGTCAGCAATCATCTGCCGCTGCGGCGCGCGGGGAATAAAGTCCGGGATCTGTTGTTGCAACGCCTTATACCAGGCGGCGATCTGCGCTTTTAGCGCGGCGGTTAGGGCCATGAGGGGAACCTGAAATACTGTATAAACAGCCACTATTGTGGCATTTTTAGCGCCCGTAGGGTAACCCTTTTTGCCTTTGCGCGAGCACCCTCGCGAATCCTTTTTCTCCCCACAGCGATACAGGATATTTTTCGCCGTGCCGATCACAAATCGGTAGTTCCATTCGTTAATGTGCCCTTTCGCGCGTTGATCATTTATTAGGGCGGTGCTAGTTTTTTACCTGCATTACGCTTGTTACCGAATATCGGGCAAAACCTAAATGCAGAGAATGCGGGCGACATCCGCTCGTTGCTGTATTTACGTTTTGCCCGTTTTTGTTTGCAGGAGTTGGCGATGCTGGTCAAACAAATATTAAATAATAACGTTGTCAGCGCCATTGATGAGCATGGCCTTGAGGTTATTCTGACCGGGCGCGGCTTAGGGTTTAATACCCAAAGCGGTGCGCGCGTCGATGCGCAAGCCATCGAAAAAATATTCCATTTGCAGGATTCTCAAGTCTCCGCACGTTTTAAAGATCTGGTCAGTGAAGTGCCGGTGGAAATAGTGCAACTCACCGCCGATATTGTTGCGCTGGCGCGATCTACACTTGCACATAAATTAAGTGAAGGCCTGTACGTTACGCTCGCCGATCACTTGCACTTTGCCCTGCAACGCACAGAAAAGAATGAAGTTTTGCCCAATCCGTTAGAGTGGGAAGTGCGCCATTTCTATACCGACGAGTACGCCATTGGCCGCCAGGCGCTCGGCATGATTGTCGCGCGTACCGGCACATTATTACCCGACAGTGAAGCCTGTAGTATTGCGTTGCATATTGTGAATGCCGGGCTGAACGATACGATGGGAAAAACCACAAAAATTACGCGGCTTATTTATCAGTTACAGAATATTGTTAAATACTTTTTCACCCTGCCGCTCGACGAGCACAGTCTGAATTACCAGCGTTTCATTACCCATTTAAAGTTTTTTGCCCAACGGGTCATTGATGGCGTGGTGTTAAATAATGACGACGAAGAGTTATTCGCGATGGTGCAGCGTCGTTATCAAACCACCCTGAAATGCGTTGACGCAATTAACGAATTTGTCGGCAAAAATTATCACCACACGATGAGCAATTCGGAAAAACTCTACCTGACCGTGCATATCGAAAATGTGGTGCAACGGATAGAGTCGTAAGGCAACCACGTCGCGCCTGCGACCCAAAGTATCAATTCTTTCCAGGCTTGTTACTGTTAAATCAGGCAAACCCCAGAAGAACAAAGCGCCGGTGGATAACCGGTAATTGTTATGGCACCTGTCATGCAGGTGCCAGTCTGGAGGAATGACCATGAACTATCAGGATACCGCGCAGCAGATAATCAATAAGATCGGCGGCAAGGGCAATATTCTGTCACTGTTTCACTGCATCACCCGTTTGCGTTTCTTACTGAAAGATAACGACAAAGCCGATCGCGCCGCGCTGGAAGCGCTGGATGGCGTGATTGGCGTAAACATTTCCGGCGATCAATATCAACTCATCATCGGCAATGACGTGGCCCCTCTGTGCGACGCCTTGCTGGCGGCCTTACCGGGCGTCTCTGCCGCCAGCGCAGCGCACTCAGGAAAACGCCGCAACCCGGTATCGGTGGTACTGGAGGGGTTATCCAGTATCTTCTCACCAATCATTCCGGCGATTGCCGGAGCCGGTATACTGAAAGGCGTGCTGGCACTGATGGTGGCCATGCACTGGCTGGAAACCAGCAATCAGACGTATCAAATACTGCTCGCCATCAGCGATGGCGTGTTCTACTTTATGCCGCTGGCGCTGGCCTTCAGCGCGGCGAGTAAGTTTGGCGCGAACCCCTATGTGGCCGTTGCGCTGGCCGCCGCCCTCTTCCACCCGGCGATTCAGACACTGTTTAAATCCGGCGCAGCGATCACCTTCATGAGCCTGCCAGTACCAACGGTGAACTACGCCTCCACGGTGATCCCGATTCTGCTCGCTGTCTGGCTGCTTAGCCGGGTGGAAAAGCTGATAGATCGCCTGATGCCCGGCGTGCTGAAAACCATGTTCGTGCCGTTGCTCAGCCTGGTTATCGTCACGCCCATCACCCTGATTGCCATCGGCCCACTGGGTATTTTCGCCGGGAACGCGCTCTCCAGCGGCATTATCTGGCTGGTGGAAAACGCAGGCGTTGTGGCGGGCGTGGTGGTTGGCGGCACGCTGTCGATGATCATCATCACCGGTATGCACTATGTGCTGGTGCCCATTATGATCAACAACATCAGCACCATGGGTTTTGACCCGTTCAAAATCCTTTTCTATGTCGCCAACCTCGGACAGGCGGGCGCGGCATTTGGCGTGTTCCTGCGCGCTCGCGATAAGAAGCTGAAATCACTGGCGTTGAGCACCAGTTTCAGCGCCGCGATGGGTATTACCGAACCGGCGATGTACGGCATCAACATTCGCTATAAACGCCCGTTTGCCGCAGCACTTATTGGCGGTGCCTGCGGCGGCGGTTTTGCCATGGCGATGGGTGTCAAAACCTACGCCTTCGCCCTAAGCGGTCTGCCCGGTCTGCCGGCGCTGGTTGGCCCGACGTTTATGTGGGCGCTGGTCAGCATCGCCATCTCTTTTGTCTGCGCGGCGGTTGTCACCGTGGTGCTGGGTTTTGAAGAAACCGTCGTGGCAGGCGTTAGCCCAATGCCGGTGGCACGCAGCGAAGAGAAACTCTTCGCGCCGGTCAGCGGCGAGTTGAAACCGCTCAATACCCTGAGCGATCCGGTGTTTGCCGATGAAATTTTCGGCAAAGGGATCGCCATTTATCCCACCAGCAGCGAGCTGCGTTCTCCGGTCAACGGCACGGTGGCATCCCTATTTGAAACGCATCACGCGCTGGCGCTGCAAAGCGATACCGGGGCGGAGATCCTGATTCATATCGGCATTGATACGGTGAAACTCGGCGGTAAACACTTCACCAGCCACATCGTCGCCGGGCAAAACGTCGAAGTCGGTGATTTGCTGATGAGCTTCGATCTGGCGGCATTGCAGGCCGCAGGCATTGATCCCAGCGTGATTGTGGTGGTCACCAACAGCGAACAATACGGCGATATCAGCCCGGTGAAAACCAATGGCGATGTCGCCAGCCGGGACGCATTTCTCACACTGACCGCAAGCGCGGCGTAAGGAGCAGAGACATGGCATTTTCAAAAGCATTTCCCGAAGGGTTTTTATGGGGTGGCGCAACCGCTGCCAACCAACTGGAAGGTGCGTGGAATGTAGGCGGCAAAGGGCTTTCCGTCTCGGATGTTTATACCTTTGATAGCAACACGCCGCGTGAGCGCTGGCTCGACCAGTGGCTCGGCATGACGCATGCGCAGGTGCGGGAAGCGCAGGATCCGCACAGCAAAAAATATTACCCGAAGCGCAAAGGCAACGACTTTTACCACCGTTTTAAAGAGGATATCGCGCTGTTCGCCGGCATGGGTTTTGGCTGTTTTCGTATGTCGATTGCCTGGACGCGCATCTTCCCGCGCGGCGATGAAACCACGCCGAACGAAGCGGGGCTGAAATTTTACGATGAAGTCTTCGACACGCTGCTGGCGCACGGTATTGAACCGATTGTGTCGCTCTCGCACTATGAAATGCCGCTGGCGCTGGTGACCGATTACGGCGGCTGGCCGAACCGCCAGGTAGTGGACTTCTATGTGCGTTTCGCCACCACAGTGTTCACTCGTTATCGCAAGAAAGTGAAGTACTGGATGACCTTTAACGAGATCAACTGCGTGAAGCATCACCCGTATGTCAGCGTGGGCGTGATCGAAGAGAACAACCCGCATCTGGAGCAGGATAAATACCAGGGCGCGCATCATCAGTTTGTTGCCAGTGCTCTTGCGACCAAAGCCTGCCACAACATCATTCCCGGCTCGCAGGTCGGTTGCATGATCAGCTACCAGATGCTTTACCCACACACCTGCCACCCGGACGATTTGCAAGCCTGCGAAGAGATGCAGCGTGTATCGCTGTTCTTTAGTGATGTGCAGGCGCACGGTTATTACCCCGCCTACACCGACCGCATGCTGGCCGAAAAAGGCGTGACGCTGCAAAAAGTGGTTGGCGATGATGAGATCCTGCGCCAGCACCCGGTGGATTTCGTCTCCTTTAGTTATTACATGTCGAGCACCGTCAGCGCACACCCGGAAACGCTGGAAGGCACCGAAGGCAACCTGGTTACCGGCGGCATTCGCAACCCGTATCTGCCCACCAGCCAGTGGGGCTGGCAAATCGACCCGAAAGGGCTGCGCCTTGCGCTCAATCAACTGTATGACCGCTATCAGAAACCACTGTTTATCGCCGAAAACGGCCTCGGCGCGGTGGACACCGTCAACCCGGATGGTTCCATCGATGACGACTACCGCATCGATTACCTGCGCCAGCACGTTGAGCAGATGAAAGAGGCCATCGCCGATGGCGTGGATCTGTTCGGCTACACCTGGTGGGGGCCGATTGACGTGGTCAGCGCGGGTACGGCGCAGATTTCCAAACGCTACGGCTTTATCTATGTCGACCAGGATGACATGGGCAATGGCACGCAGGCGCGTTCGCTGAAGAAAAGCTACCACTGGTATAAAAAACTGATCGCCTCGAACGGCGAAGACTTAGCCGATTAAGGAGTAGATATGTCTGTTTTTCCGAAAGATTTTTTATGGGGCGGCGCCATTGCCGCCAACCAGGCGGAAGGGGCGTGGAACGAAGACGGCAAAGGGCCGTCTATCGCCGATGTGGTACGCGGCGGCATCGCCTCCGGCAAACATGATGCCGTGATTGACCCCAACCTTTACTATGCCAGCCACCAGGCGATAGATTTCTATCACCGTTACAAAGAGGACGTGGCGCTGTTCGCCGAGATGGGTTTTAAATGTTTTCGCACCTCGATTGCCTGGTCGCGCATTTTCCCGCGCGGCGATGAAACCACGCCCAACGAGGCCGGTTTAGCGTTTTATGATTCGCTGTTTGATGAGCTGCATAAATATGGCATTGAGCCGGTTATCACGCTCTCGCACTATGAAACGCCGCTGGCGCTGTATCAGGAGTATGGCGGCTGGAAGAACCGCCAGTTGATTGACTTTTTCAGCCGCTACTGCGAAACGGTATTTCGCCGCTACAAAGGCAAGGTCAAATACTGGATGACCTTCAACGAACTCAACAACATGAACCGCATGCCGTTCGCCACCGGCGCGGTGGATGCCGATGCCGGCGCGCAGGCGATCTGGCAGGCAAATCATCACCAGTTTGTCGCCAACGCGCTGGCCAACAAGTTATGCCATGAGATTATCCCGGAGGCGAAAATCGGCTGCATGTTGTCGCTGAGCACCGTCTACCCGGCAACCAGCAATCCGCAAGATATCTTCTCCACCATGCAGTTGCGCCGCCGTTCGCTGTTCTTCTCGGATGTGATGATGTTCGGGCACTACCCGGCGTTTGCGCCACGTCTGTTCCGTGAACTGGGCGTAAAACTGGAGATTGCCGAAGGCGATCTGCAACTGCTGGCAGAGTATCCTTCGGACTACCTCGGCTTTAGCTACTACCGCAGCGTGCTGCACCAGGCGGGAGGCCAGTTCCGCATTGATACCGGCGGCACCGCCGGGCTGGACAACCCCTATCTGGAGAAAACCGAATGGGGCTGGCCGATTGACCCGCAAGGTTTTCGCATCGTCTGTAATGAGCTGGCGGATCGCTACCGTAAGCCGCTGTTCATTGTTGAAAACGGTTATGGCGGCGTGGATGAACCGGACGAAAATGGCCAGATTAACGATGACGCCCGTATCGATTATGGTCGTCGCCACATCGAAGCCATGGCGCAAGCCATGGAAGATGGCTGTGACATCATGGGTTACACGTGGTGGGGGCCGATCGACATTGTCAGCGCCGGGACAGGCGAAATGAAAAAACGCTACGGCTTTATCTATGTCGATAAAGACAACGACGGCAACGGCACGCTCACGCGCAGTAAGAAGAAGAGTTTTGGCTGGTATCAACAGGTTATCGCCAGCAATGGCGAAGTGCTGTAAGGTTAAAACCGGGAGGCGCTGCGGCGCTTCTCTTATTTTGGCCTGTTGATGATAAAGGTTTACGCATGAGTACATGGCATCTGGTTGACCCCGAACTTCGCCCCACCCTGCAATCCTGTACACCTTCCACACTGCAAGCCGACGCACTTCCCGCCCTACGCGAGCAGCGTCAGCAAGCCGCGCTGCAGGCCATGCATCTTGATGATGGGCTTTCACTGGTGATGCACGAACAGCACATTGCAGGTAACAGCGGTGAACCCGCCGTGCGCGTGCGTGTTATCACCCCCACGGCACGTCGCACCAACCGGATGGGGATCTTGCATATGCATGGCGGCGGTCATCTGTTTGGCAGCCCGGAACAATCTTTGTCGCTCACCCGCCCGACGGCCGCACATCATGACTGCGTGGTGGTCTCTGTCGATTACCGTCTCTCGCCGGAGACCCGCTTTCCCGGTTCGCTTCATGACTGCTATGCCGCGCTGGTGTGGATGGCGGAAAACGCGGCGCAATTAGGCATCGATGCCAGCAATATCGGCCTGATGGGTGACAGCGCAGGCGCGGGCGTTGCCGCCGCGCTGGCGCTACTGGCGCGCGATCGCAAAGGGCCGAAACTGGCGTTTCAGAACCTGATGTTCCCGATGCTCGATGATCGTACGGTCGTGGAAACGGAACGAAACCCGGTGACGGGCGAATTTATCTGGACGCGGGAAAACAATGCCTTTGGCTGGCGTGCGCTGCTTGGCTGTGAGCCCGGAAGCGTTGACGTATCGCCGTATGCCGCACCGGCGCGCGCCGATGACCTGGCTGGGCTACCGCCGACCTGGATTGGCGTTGGCACGCTGGATCTGTTTCTTGATGAAGATATGGCGTATGCGCGGCGGTTAATGCGTGCGGGCGTCGAGGTGGAGCTGAATGTCTGGCCGGGGGCGTATCACGGTTTTAATTCCGACCCGCAGGCGAGCATCGCCCAGAGGGCCAGAGAGACGCGCCAGAACTGGCTGGCGCGTTTTAACCGCTAATTACTCGGCGGCGGAAGGCTTACGCGGGCGACGACGGCGAGACGGGTTGCCCGCCGGTGCCGCGCCGCCATCAAGGCGACGTCCACCTGTTGGTTTAGCGGCACCGCCATCAAGGCGGCGCCCGCCCGCTGGCTTCGCACTACCTTCACCACGGCGTCCACCCTCCTGCTTCGCAGCGCCACCTTCGGCGCGGCGCGGGGAGCGCGGTTTTTGTCCTTCGCCTTCACTGCGGCGCGGCGCAGACTGACCACGGCCACCGCCGCCCTGCCCGCGACCACTGCCCTGACGACCACCGCCCTGGCCGCGACCATTCTGAATCGGCTCAGCTTTGATCGACGGATCCGGCTCATAACCGTCAAGGGCAATACGCGGGATCTCTTTTTTCAGCAGGCGCTCGATATCGCGCAGCAGTTTATGTTCGTCAACGCATACCAGCGACAGCGCTTCGCCGGTCGCCGCCGCACGGCCGGTACGGCCAATACGGTGCACGTAATCTTCCGGCACGTTCGGCAGTTCGTAGTTCACCACATGCGGCAGCTCTTCAATGTCAAGCCCACGCGCCGCGATGTCGGTCGCTACCAGCACACGAATGTCGCCAGATTTGAAATCCGCCAGCGCACGCGTACGCGCGCCCTGGCTTTTATTGCCGTGGATCGCCGCGCTGGTGATGCCGTCTTTATTAAGCTGCTCTGCCAGGTGGTTAGCGCCGTGTTTCGTACGGGTGAAAACCAGCACCTGCTGCCAGTTGCCCTCGCCAATCATCTGCGACAGCAGTTCCCGTTTGCGTTTTTTATCAACGAAATGCACATGCTGTGTCACCTGCTCAGAGGCGGTATTGCGGCGCGCCACTTCGATCTCCAGCGGATTACGCAGCAGCTTTTCCGCCAGCTGTTTGATCTCATCGGAGAAGGTCGCGGAGAACAGCAGGTTCTGACGCTTCGGCGGCAGTTTTGCCAGCACGCGGCGAATATCGTGGATAAAGCCCATATCGAGCATACGATCGGCTTCGTCCAGCACCAGGATTTCCACGCTATCGAGTTTCAGCGCGTTCTGGTGTTCCAGATCCAGCAGACGCCCCGGTGTCGCCACCAGGATGTCAACGCCGCCGCGCAGCTTCATCATCTGCGGGTTAATGCTGACGCCACCGAATACCACCAGCGAGCGGATATTCAGGTATTTGCTGTACGCCTGAACGTTTTCCCCCACCTGCGCCGCCAGTTCACGGGTTGGCGTTAAGATCAGCGCGCGGATCGGGCGACGGCCTTTGGCGTGCGGCTCGTTTTGAATCAGGCGTTGCAACAGCGGCAGCGTAAAACCGGCCGTTTTACCGGTGCCGGTCTGGGCGCTTGCCATCAGATCGCGGCCTTGCAGCACCGCCGGGATAGCCTGCTGCTGAATAGGGGTCGGCTGAAGATAACCCTGCTCGGCAACAGCGCGCAGGATTTCCGGGTTCAGGCCAAGGGCATCAAAAGACATAACAACTCCACACCGCCCCGACCTGTGAACAGGTGTAGTTTTCGAGGAGATAATAATTTGGCTGATGACAAAAACCACAATGTCATGAAGGGGCGGAGTGTATCAGCTTTTGTGATCACACGCATAAAATATCCCTCCGGGCACGGAATGCGTGATATCAACGCCCCGCTGACTGGACAAGCCTAAACTTTAGCCATAAAGTTAATCAATCGATTGATTAACTTCCATCACCGCCATGCATACAACACCGACCACCAGCCGGGGTGAACAGGCCCGAAACCAGCTGATTGCCGCCGCGCTGGCGCAGTTTGGTGAATATGGCTTGCATGCCACCACGCGGGATATCGCCGCACAAGCCGGGCAGAATATCGCCGCGATCACTTACTATTTTGGCTCAAAAGAGGATTTATATCTCGCCTGCGCACAGTGGATTGCCGATTTTATCAGCGACAATTTTCGCCCGCATGTACAAGCCGCCGAAGAGCTGTTCGCCCAGCCCACGCCGGATAAAGCCGCCATTCGCGAGCTGATCCACCGCGCCTGTAAAAACATGATTGTGCTGCTCACCCATGACGAGACGCTCAACCTGAGCAAATTTATCTCCCGCGAGCAGCTCTCGCCGACGCGTGCTTACCAGTTGGTGCATGACCAGGTGATTGCGCCGCTGCACAGCCACTTTACGGCGCTGCTCGCGGCTTACACCGGACGCGACGCCAAAGATACACAAACCATTATTCATACCCATGCGCTTATCGGCCAGATCCTCGCCTTTCGCCTCGGGCGGGAGACCATTTTGCTGCGCGCCGGTTGGACGCAGTTTGATGAAGAGAAAGCGACACAGATTTATCAGGTCATCACCTGTCATATCGATCTTATCTTGCAAGGATTAACGAACAGGAGTTCAACGTGATGAAAAAACCCATCGTCGTGGTAGTGATAGTTGTGGTGGTACTGGCCGCGCTGGGCGGCGGCTGGCTGTGGTATCAAAGCAAACAAGACCGCACACTCACCCTGTACGGGAATGTCGACATTCGCACGGTGAATCTAAGCTTCCGCGTTGGCGGGCGGCTTTCTGCGCTGAACGTGGATGAAGGGGATGCGATACGTGCCGGGCAAACCCTTGGTGAAATAGACAAAGCGCCGTATGAAAACGCGCTGTTGCAGGCACAAGCCAATGTCGCCACCGCGCAGGCAAAATACTCGCTGGCGACCGCCGGTTACCGCGATGAAGAGATAGCCCAGGCCGTCGCCGCCGTACGCCAGGCGCAGGCGGCATATGACTACGCGCAGAATTTCTATCAGCGCCAGCAAGGGTTGATGAAAAGCCGGGCGATTTCGGCAAACGATCTGGAAAATGCCCGCTCTTCGCGGGATCAGGCCGAGGCCACGCTGAAATCGGCACAAGATAAATTGAGCCAGTACCGCGCCGGTAATCGCCCGCAGGAAATCGCCCAGGCAAAAGCCAGTCTGGAACAGGCTGAAGCCGCGCTGGCGCAGGCGCAACTGGATCTGCATGACACCACGCTTATCGCGCCAAGTAACGGCACGGTACTGACGCGCGCCGTCGAACCCGGCAGCATGCTGAGCGCCGGAAGCACCGTATTAACCCTCTCCCTGACGCGCCCGGTATGGGTTCGCGCCTATGTGGGTGAGCGCAATTTGCACCAGGCACAGCCGGGGCAAGAAATTTTGCTCTATACCGATGGCCGCCCGGATAAGCCTTATCACGGCAAAATTGGCTTTGTTTCGCCCACCGCCGAATTTACGCCGAAAACTGTCGAAACCCCGGATTTGCGTACCGATCTGGTCTATCGCCTGCGCATTATTGTGACCGATGCCGATGACAGCCTGCGCCAGGGGATGCCTGTAACGCTGCGCTTTAGCGGCGAGGCCCGCCATGAGTGAAGCGGCTATCCATCTGCGCGGTCTGGTTAAGCGCTTTGCCGGTATGGAAAAACCCGCCGTCGCGCGACTGGATTGTGAAATCAAAGCGGGATATGTCACTGGCCTTGTCGGCCCGGATGGCGCCGGGAAAACCACGCTGATGCGCATGCTTGCCGGGCTGATGCGCCCGGATGAGGGTAGCGCGCAGGTGATGGGGCTTGATCCCATCGCTAATGACAGCGAGCTGCATGCCATGCTCGGGTATATGCCGCAAAAGTTTGGCCTGTATGAAGATTTGACGGTAATGGAAAACCTCAATCTGTATGCCGATTTGCGCAGCGTTACCGGTGAACAGCGTCGCCAGACCTTTGCGCGACTGCTGGAGTTCACCGCCCTCGCCCCGTTTACCGGGCGACTGGCGGGGAAACTCTCCGGCGGCATGAAACAGAAGCTGGGGCTGGCCTGCACCCTGGTCGGCGAGCCAAAAGTGCTGTTGCTGGATGAGCCAGGTGTCGGTGTCGATCCGATCTCCCGCCGCGAACTGTGGCAGATGGTGCACGAGCTGGCGGGCGACGGCATGCTGATCCTCTGGAGCACCTCCTACCTTGATGAAGCCGAGCAGTGCCGCGATGTGTTGTTGATGAACGAAGGCGAACTGCTCTATCAGGGCGAGCCGAAAGCG
This sequence comes from Kosakonia pseudosacchari, assembly GCF_015167415.1. Lineage (NCBI taxonomy): Bacteria > Pseudomonadati > Pseudomonadota > Gammaproteobacteria > Enterobacterales > Enterobacteriaceae > Kosakonia > Kosakonia pseudosacchari. The sequence continues at coordinate 1,514,264 of NZ_CP063425.1, read as the reverse complement.
CTGACGCAAACCATGGCCGGACGCAGCTTTTTAGTGACCAGCGCCGCGGAGAACAACCGCCGTCTGCTGCGCCGCATTCTTAAGCAGCCGCAGGTCAGCGACGGCATGATCCAGGGGCGTTCTGTACGCATGATCCTGAAAAAAGGGGCGCAAGCACAGGCGTTGCAGCAGGCAGAAAATATGCCAGCCCTGCAGATCGAGGAGACGGCCCCGCGCTTTGAAGATGCCTTTATCGACCTGCTTGGCGGCGCGGGCACCTCCGAATCGCCGCTGGGGGCGATTCTGCACACTGTGGAAGGCAGCGCGGTAGAGACGGTCATTGAAGCCAAATCACTGACCAAAAAGTTTGGCGATTTCGCCGCCACCGATAATGTCAATTTCGCCGTCAAACGCGGGGAGATTTTTGGCCTGCTCGGCCCGAACGGCGCGGGGAAATCCACTACCTTCAAAATGATGTGCGGTCTACTGGTGCCGACGGATGGCCAGGCGCTGGTGCTGAATATGGATCTGAAAGTCAGTTCCGGTAAAGCACGCCAGCACCTGGGGTATATGGCGCAGAAGTTCTCCCTCTACGGCAACCTGACGGTGGAACAAAACCTGCGCTTCTTTTCCGGCGTCTATGGCCTGCGTGGCCGGGCACAGAACGAGAAAATCGCGCGCATGAGCGAGGCGTTCGGGCTGAAGAGTATCGCCAGTCATGCCACCGACGAACTGCCGCTCGGCTTTAAGCAGCGGCTGGCACTGGCCTGTTCGCTGATGCATGAACCGGACATTCTGTTTCTCGATGAGCCGACTTCCGGTGTTGATCCGCTGACGCGTCGCGAGTTCTGGCTGCATATCAACAGCATGGTGGAAAAAGGGGTCACCGTGATGGTAACTACCCACTTTATGGATGAAGCGGAGTATTGCGATCGCATTGGGCTGGTCTATCGCGGGAAGTTAATCGCCAGCGGCACGCCGGACGCGTTGAAAGCGCAAACCGCTGATGAAGATCACCCGGACCCGACCATGGAGCACGCGTTTATCACGCTTATCCACAACTGGGATAAGGAGCATCACGATGAGCGTTAAAGCCCTCTCCTGGCGGCGCGTACGCGCGTTATGCGTGAAAGAGACCCGCCAGATTGTGCGTGACCCCAGTAGCTGGTTGATTGCGGTGGTGATCCCGCTGCTGCTGCTGTTTATTTTCGGGTACGGTATTAACCTGGATTCCAGCAAACTGCGCGTGGGTGTCCTGCTTGAACAGCACAGCGAAGAGGCGCTGGATTTTACCCATACGCTGACCGGTTCGCCCTATATTGATGCCACCATCAGCGATAACCGCCAGCAACTGATCCAGATGATGCAGGCCGGGCGCATTCGCGGGCTGGTGGTGATCCCGGTGAACTTCGCCGCGCAAATGGCGCGTCCGGGCGACAGTGCGCCGATTCAGGTGATAACCGATGGCAGCGAACCGAACACCGCCAACTTTGTGCAAGGGTATGTCGAAGGCATCTGGCAGCTCTGGCAACAGCAACGCGCGGAAGATAGCGGCGAGACGTTTAAGCCATTGATTGATGTGCAGACGCGCTACTGGTTTAACCCGGCGGCTATCAGCCAGCACTTTATTATCCCTGGTGCGGTGACCATTATCATGACGGTGATAGGCGCGATCCTCACCTCACTGGTGGTGGCGCGCGAATGGGAGCGCGGCACCATGGAAGCGCTGCTTTCGACCGAAATTACCCGCGCGGAACTGCTGCTGTGCAAACTCATTCCTTATTACTTTCTTGGCATGCTGGCGATGGGGCTGTGCATGCTGGTGTCAGTGTTCATTCTCGGTGTGCCCTATCGCGGCTCGCTGCTGATCCTCTTTTTGATTACCAGCCTGTTTTTGCTGAGTACCTTAGGCATGGGGTTGTTGATTTCCACCGTCACACGCAATCAGTTTAACGCAGCGCAGGTGGCGCTGAACGCCGCGTTTTTACCATCGATTATGCTGTCCGGCTTTATTTTCCAGATAGACAGCATGCCCGCCATTATCCGCGTGGTGACGTACATCATTCCGGCACGTTACTTTGTCAGCACCCTGCAAAGCCTGTTCCTGGCGGGTAATATCCCGGTGGTGCTGCTGGTAAACGTGCTGTTTTTAGTCGCCTCGGCGGTGATGTTTATTGGCCTGACGTGGCTGAAAACCAAACGCAGACTGGATTAAGGAAAAGCCATGTTTTACCGCTTACTGACGCTTATCCGCAAAGAGTTGCAATCGCTGCTGCGCGAGCCGCAAACCCGCGCTATTTTGATTTTGCCGGTGCTGATTCAGGTGCTGCTGTTTCCGTTCGCCGCCACGCTGGAAGTGACCAACGCCACTATCGCTATCTATAACGAAGATAACGGTAAGCACGCCGTTGAGCTGACGCAGCGTTTTGCCCGTGCGAAAGCCTTTACCCACGTTTTGCTGCTGAACAGCCCGCAAGAAATCCGCCCGACCATCGACACGCAAAAAGCGCTGTTGCTGGTGCGCTTCCCGGCAGATTTCTCGCGTAATCTCGACAGCGGCATCACCGCGCCGATGCAGTTGATTCTCGATGGGCGTAACTCCAACAGCGCGCAAATCGCCGCCAACTATTTGCAGCAGATCGTTAAGGATTATCAACAGGAGCTGCTCAGCGGCCGGGAAAAACCGAACAATAGCGAGCTGGTAGTGCGCAACTGGTATAACCCGAATCTCGACTACAAATGGTTTGTCGTGCCGTCGCTGATTGCGATGATCACCACCATCGGCGTGATGATTGTCACCTCGTTGTCGGTGGCGCGTGAACGCGAACAAGGCACGCTCGATCAACTACTGGTTTCACCGCTGGCGACGTGGCAAATCTTTGTCGGTAAAGCGGTGCCCGCCCTCATTGTCGCCACCTTTCAGGCAACCATTGTGCTCGGCGTCGGCATTCTGGCGTACAAAATCCCCTTCGCCGGTTCGCTGCTGCTGTTCTATTTCACCATGCTGGTGTATGGCTTGTCGCTGGTGGGCTTTGGCTTGCTGATTTCGTCGCTCTGCTCAACACAACAGCAGGCGTTTATTGGCGTGTTTGTCTTTATGATGCCGGCGATTTTGCTCTCCGGTTATGTGTCGCCGGTGGAGAATATGCCGGTCTGGTTGCAGGATCTCACCTGGGCGAATCCAATCCGCCACTTTACCGATATCACCAAGCAGATTTACCTGAAGGACGCCAGCTTCGCGATTGTCTGGCAGAGTTTGTGGCCGCTGCTGGTAATTGCGGCGACCACCGGTTCAGCGGCGTACGCGCTGTTCAGACGCAAAATTATGTGATGCATTTTCGGCTTGCGTACGGGCAGGTGCGCTTGCCCGTCTGTTTTACTGCATTAGCGGTGATCGTGAGGATTGGCTGTGTTGCCGCGTTGATGCAGACCGAAGGATTTAGCGGGAAGTTTTCTCTCTTTGGTTAGCAGCGACACCACCGCCGGCCCCGCGAGGATCGCCAGCCCGACAACCGCCAGCAAATAATTATTTTGCAATACGCGGGAGAGCAGCCAGATAACAATCAGCGACGCGCCAAAATACCAGGTAGTGGTCAACTCCTCCAGTACATCGCCGAACTCGCGCCAGCGCGCTTCATGGTGGCGCTGGAGAAATAGCATCAGCAACACGGAGATGCCATACAGCACGCACAGCCCTAAGCCAACACGCACCAGCGTGCCGCTCGTCCAGCCCATCACCAGCAGCGTTACAATCAGTACGTGCAACATAATCTGCCAGCAACTCAGGCCAGTCGCGACACGAACACGTTGTTGCCACTTCATGGCTTCTCTCCTGAAGGATTTTTATCTGTATGAAGAGTACTCGTATTTACGGAAAATTCCGTAACCCCGCCCTTTTTTGTGACAGGGACTACAATTTATTTTCACGAGGAGAGTGACGCTGGCAGGAGAGTTATGACCCAACACGCGCGAAATTTTTCATTAAAAGTGCTCACCATAAATACCCACAAAGGCTTCACCGCATTTAACCGCCGCTTTATTTTGCCCGAGCTGCGCGATGCGGTGCGCACTGTCAGTGCCGATATCGTCTGCCTGCAAGAGGTGATGGGCGCTCATGAAGTCCATCCGTTGCATGTGGAAAACTGGCCGGACACCACCCATTACGAATTCCTTGCCGATACCATGTGGAGCGATTACGCCTACGGGCGCAATGCGGTCTACCCGGAAGGACATCATGGTAATGCAGTGCTCTCCCGCTTTCCGATTGAACACTATGAAAACCGCGACGTCTCCGTTGATGGCAGCGAAAAACGCGGCCTGCTCTACTGCCGGATTGTGCCGCCGGATTTGGGTCATGCGTTGCATGTGATTTGTGTCCACCTGGGGCTGCGGGAAGCGCACCGCCAGGCACAGCTGACGATGCTGGCGGAGTGGGTCAATGGGCTGCCGGAAAATGAACCGGTGGTGGTGGCTGGCGACTTTAACGACTGGCGGCAAAAAGCCAATCACCCGTTGAAAGTGCAGGCCGGGCTGGAGGAGATCTTCACCCGTGCGCATGGCCGCCCTGCCCGCACGTTTCCGGTCAGCCTGCCGCTGCTGCGCCTCGATCGTATTTATGTGAAAAACGCGAATGCCAGCGCACCGACCGCGTTGCCGCTGCGTAACTGGCGTCATTTGTCCGATCATGCCCCACTGAGCGCGGAGATCCACCTATGAAATGTAGCTGGCGGGAAGGCAATCGCATTCAGTTGCTGGAAAACGGGGATAACTATTATCCCGCGCTGTTTGACGCCATCGACCATGCGCAGCAGCGCGTTATTCTGGAAACCTTTATCTGGTTTGAAGACGATGTTGGCCGTCAGTTGCAGCAGACGCTGCTGCGCGCTGCCCAACGCGGGATCAGCATCGAAGTATTGCTGGACGGCTACGGTTCGCCGGATCTGAGCGAACCGTTTGTCAGTGCGCTGACCTCGGCGGGAGTCATTTTCCGTTACTACGATCCCGGCCCACGGCTGTTCGGCATGCGCACCAATCTCTTTCGCCGTATGCACCGCAAAATCGTGGTGATCGATAATACGGTGGCGTTTGTTGGCGGCATTAACTACTCGGCAGAGCACGTCACCAGCTACGGCCCGGAAGCGAAACAAGATTACGCCGTGCGGGTTGAAGGCCCGGTGGTGCTGGATATTTTGCAATTTGAACTGGAGAATCTGCCGGATAACGCACCGGTCAAACGCTGGTGGCGCAAGCGTCGCCATCGCCCGGAGGAGAACCGCAAACCTGGCGAAGCGCAGGCGCTGTTTGTCTGGCGCGACAACGATGATCACCGCGTCGACATTGAACGCCACTACCTGAAAATGCTGGCGAACGCGCGCCGCGAAGTGATCATCGCCAATGCCTACTTTTTCCCCGGCTACCGTTTGCTGCACGCCATGCGCAGCGCCGCGCGGCGGGGCGTCACGGTGAAACTGATTGTACAGGGCGAGCCAGACATGCCGATTGTCAAAGTCGGCGCGGAGCTGCTCTATAACTATCTGCTGAAAGGTGGCGTGCAGGTGTATGAATATCGCCGCCGCCCGCTGCATGGCAAAGTGGCGCTGATGGACGATCACTGGGCCACTATCGGCTCCAGCAACCTTGACCCGCTGAGCCTGTCGCTCAACCTCGAAGCCAATCTGATTATTCATGACCGCGTGTTTAACCAGACCCTGCGCGACAATTTGCAGGGGCTGATTAAAAACGACTGCGTGCGGGTAAATGAGTCCATGGCGCCGAAACGAACGTGGTGGAACCTCGGAAAAAGCGTGGTGGTGTTCCACTTTTTACGCCATTTCCCGGCGATGGTTGGCTGGTTACCGGCGCATACGCCAAGGCTGGCTAAGGTGGAGCCGCCCGTTCAGCCCGAAATTGAAACCCAGGATCGGACTGAAGCGCAGCACTCAGGGGTGAAACCATGACATCACGCTCACATCCGCGCTGGCGGCTGGCGAAAAGAATCCTCACCGTGCTGTTTTTTATTGCTGTTGCGGTGCTGCTGGTGCTGTATGCACAAAAAGTGAACTGGGATGATGTCTGGAAAGTCATCCGCGACTATAACCGCACCGCGCTGCTGAGCGCCGTCGCACTGGTGGTGATCAGTTATTTGTTATATGGCTGCTATGACTTGCTCGGCCGCGCTTATTGCGGGCACAAGCTGGCAAAACGCCAGGTCATGCTGGTGTCGTTTATCTGTTACGCCTTCAACCTGACGCTCAGCACGTGGGTGGGCGGTATCGGTATGCGTTACCGGCTGTACTCACGTCTTGGCCTGCCGGGCAGCACGATTACGCGCATTTTCTCGCTGAGTATTACCACCAACTGGCTGGGCTATATTTTGCTCGGTGGGGTGATTTTTACCTTCGGCGTGGTGCAGATCCCGGCGCACTGGTATATCGACGACACGACGCTGCGCATCGTTGGCGTGGTGTTGTTGCTGGTGATTGCGGTCTACCTGTGGGGTTGCGCGTTCGCCAAACGCCGTCATCTGACGATCAAAGGCCACAAGCTGGTGCTGCCATCGTGGAAATTCGCCGTGGCGCAGTTGGCTATTTCCAGCGCCAACTGGATAGCCATGGGGGCGATAATCTGGCTGCTGATGGGTATGCAGGCCGATTTCTTCTTCGTGCTTGGCGTATTGCTGGTCAGTAGTATCGCGGGTGTCATTGTGCATATTCCGGCGGGGATTGGCGTGCTCGAAGCGGTATTCATCGCCCTGCTCGCCAGCGAGCATGTTTCACAAGGCATGATTATCGCCGCCCTGCTCGCCTATCGCGTGCTCTACTACTTCTTGCCGCTGCTGCTGGCGCTGGTTTGCTATCTGTTGCTGGAGAGCCGGGCGAAAAAGCTGCGGGCGAAAAACGAAAAAGCGATGGCGCAGCAGTAAGTTTTTAGCGCGAGTTGGTGCCCGGCAAGAGATACGACAGCAGTTCCAGCGTTCTGAAAAACGCGGTGATGACCCCAAGCCAGACAGCCAGGGCGCCACGGATCGCGCAGCTCTGCACGGTGGTGAACTCGCGGGCGTAGAGTTCACGCGCGCTCACGGTGATGGAATTGCTTTTGTATGCGCTTACCGCGCTAAAGAAGAGTACCGACATTATGCTACCGAACCACAGCAGCAGACCGCTGTGACGCAGGCTGTTTACCGCTATCGCCAGCAACAGACCCGCCAGCGCCATCAGCCAGTAGTATCCGCTGCCGCGCAGGGATGAACCAGCAAAGTGGGCAATTGCCGCGCCAAGCAGATACATCCCGCCGGTTATCGCCAGATGCACGACAATCCCGCCGAGCGGAAACAGGCTGGCGAGCAGCAAGCCCGAGAGGATACTCATCAGCACCAGACCGGCTAACGCCAACCAGGTATTGAAGCGGTCAAAAAGAACGTTGAGCGCCAGGGCGGCGACAAACCAGAGGATCACCAGCAGCACAATGATCGCGCTGTGTTCGGTAAACGCGCGGATCGCCATAACATCCAGCACCAGCCAGGCCGTCGCGATACTCAGCGCCATCCCTGCCGCCAGCCATAAGCAAATAGTCACCATCAGCTCTGCGGGGGCGACCTGTGCAGGCTGGATCCAGCCAAAGGGTTTCACCGGGTTCCTCCTTGAACAGTGGCTATCCGCCAGGCAAAAAAATCCCGGCCAGTGCCGGGATCGTGAAGCGGGATATTAACGGCGGTTGCCGAAAATACGCAACAGCATCAGGAACAGGTTAATGAAGTCGAGGTACAGCGTCAGCGCGCCGAGAATGGAGGATTTACGCAGCTGTGAGGCGTCGCGAACATCGATTTGCTGACCGATATTTTTCAGCTTCTGCGTGTCGTAGGCGGTCAGGCCAACGAAAATCACCACCCCGATATAGGTTACTGCCCACATTAGCGCTTCACTTTTCAGCCAGAAGTTGACCAGTGAAGCCAGCAGAATACCAATCAGCCCCATAAACAGCATGCTGCCGAGGCCGCTGAGATCGCGTTTGGTGGTGTAACCGTACAGACTCATCGCGCCAAACATCCCGGCGGTGACAACAAAGGTGGCGGCGATAGATTGCGCGGTGTAGACCAGCAAGATACTGGAAATCGTCAGCCCGGTTAGCGCCGAATAGAGCATAAACAGCGTGGTTGCCAGCCCGGCGCTTAGCTTATGAATCAGCCCGGAGAGCACAAACACTACCGCCAGTTGCGCAATCACCAGGCCAAAGAAGGTTATCTGGCTGGAAAAAACGAACGACATGATGGCTTCGCTGCGCGCGGCGTACCAGGCGACAAACGCCGTCAGCAGCAGGCCGCAGGTCATCCAGCCATATACCTGCGCCATATACGTTTGTAAGCCGGTGCGGCTGTGCTGAACAATTGAATCAGAACGAGGGAAACGGTCCATAATCACTCCAGATTGATGGGTTAGCCTTTTAAGGTTAACACATCTCTGCTCAACGGATTACCAACGTTCCGCCGCCTGCTTGTCGCTGTCGCGGGCTTCCACCCAGCGATCGCCTTCCGGCGTCGCCTCGCGTTTCCAGAACGGCGCGCGCGTTTTCAGGTAATCCATAATGAATTGCCCGGCGTCAAACGCGCTGCTGCGGTGCGCGCTGGCTACGCCAACAAAAACTATCTCGTCGCCCGGCCACAATTCGCCCACGCGGTGATACACCGTGACACGCCCGAGCGGCCAGCGGCTGCGCGCTTCATCAACGATCTCCACCAGCGATTTTTCCGTCATGCCCGGATAGTGCTCCAGCGTTAACGCACTGACGCTGTCACCTAAATTGTGATTGCGCACTTTGCCGGTAAACGTCACCACGGCGCCGTCTTCATCGCGCGCGGCCAGCCAGGCGTACTCCTCACCGACGTTGAATGTCGCATGATCGACGCAAATTCGCGTGTCGCTCATTTTAGCCTCCGGTCACCGGCGGGAAGAAAGCGACTTCATCGCCGCTTTGCAACGGATGGTCAAAACTGACCAGCGTCTGGTTGACCGCCGCCAGCAGTTTGCCTTCCTCCAGCGCCAGCGCCCAGCGCTCGCCCTGCGCCGCCAGATGCTGGCGCAGCGCCTCAACGGAAGCGAAAACAGTATCAATAGTGGTGCTGTCGCAGCCGACCAGCTCGCGCACCTGCGCGAAAAAAAGGACTTTAATCATTGCTATCCGCCCTGAAATCACCGGATTTGCCGCCGCTTTTCGCCAGCAAACGCACCGGGCCAATCACCATATCTTTCTGCACCGCTTTACACATATCGTAAATGGTTAACGCCGCGACCGAGGCCGCGGTAAGCGCTTCCATCTCCACGCCGGTTTTGCCACTCAGGCGGCATACGGCCTCGATACGCACGCGGTTATGTTCCGTCTCCGCCTGCAACAGCACTTCGACTTTGCTCAGCAATAGCGGGTGGCACAGTGGGATCAGTTCCCAGGTGCGTTTCGCCGCCTGGATCCCGGCGATACGCGCGGTGGCAAAGACATCACCTTTGTGGTGGCTACCATCGACGATCATCGCCAGCGTTTGCGCCGACATGGTGACAAACGCTTCAGCGCGCGCTTCGCGGACGGTTTCCGCTTTAGCGGAGACATCCACCATGTGCGCTTCGCCGTCGGCGTTAATATGGGTCAGTTGTGACATAACTTATTTCTTAAGATGGGGGTAGAAATTACACGGGCGCGTACGCGCATCCAACTGTGGCGCAATGATATTTTCCCATGCGGTGCGGCAGGCTTTAGTCGAACCGGGCATGGCAAAAATCAACGTTTTATTCGCCATACCGGCAACGGCGCGGGATTGCAGCGTCGCCGTACCAATCTCTTCAAAAGAGAGCATGCGGAACACTTCGCCAAACCCTTCAACTTCACGATCGAACAGCGGCAATAACGCTTCCGGCACCTGATCGCCTTCCGTCAAACCGGTGCCGCCGGTGATCAACACGACCTGCACATTTTCGCTTGCGATCCACGCGGAAACCTGGGCGCGAATGGCGTAACGGTTCTCTTTGACAATGGCTTTCTCAACCAACTGGTGACCGGCTTCATGCGCGGCGTCGCGCAGCCAGTGACCGGAGGTATCGTCTTCTTCACCGCGACGGCTGGAGACCGTCAAAATAGCAAGCCTTACCGGGATAAACTCCGCGCTGACCTGGCTCATGTCATTCTCCTTGCGGTTTAACCGCCGATGTAGGAAAGGTTTTGCGTAATGCCTGTATTGCCCTGATGCAGGAAGTGCGTCTGCTTTTTGTGCGTTAACGCCACCGCAATACGCTGTTCCAGCATCGCTTGCTGCGCATCGTCTTGCAGCAGATCGCGCAGATTCACGCCGCCATCACCAAACAGGCACAGATGCAGTTTACCGGTCGAGGAGACGCGCAGGCGGTTACAGCTGGCGCAGAAATCTTTTTCATACGGCATGATGAGGCCAATTTCACCCTCATAATCCGGGTGGCAGAAAACCTGCGCCGGGCCGTCGCTGCGCTGGCGCAACTGGTGGATCCAACCGCGTTTAAGCAGTTCATCGCGCAGCACCATGCCGGAGATATGGTGGTTGCGGAAAAGCTCGCTGCCCTCGCCGGTTTCCATCAATTCAATAAAGCGTAGCTGGATGGGGCGTGATTTGATCCACGCCAGAAAGGTGTCGAGCTGATGATGGTTCACGTCGCGCATCAGCACGGTGTTGACTTTGACTTTGGCAAACCCGGCGCCGAAGGCAGCATCTATGCCATCCATCACCTGGCGGAATTTATCCTGCCCGGTAATGGCGTGAAACTGACGCGCATCGAGGCTGTCGACGCTGACGTTGATGGCGGTAAGACCGGCGTCGCGCCACTGTTTAGCGTCGCGCGCCAGGCGGTAGCCGTTAGTGGTGACGGCAATCTGGCGGATAGCGCGGTTTTCGCGCACCGTCGCGATGATGTCGGTGAAATCGCGGCGCAGGGAGGGTTCCCCGCCGGTCAGTCGCACTTTCTCCGTGCCCATGGCGCTAAACGCGCGGGTAACCCGGCGAATTTCCTTGACGCTCAGGAAGCCATTATTGTTGACGCCGCTCGGCTTGTAGCCGTCGGGCAGACAGTAGGTGCAACGGAAATTGCACACATCGGTGATCGACAAACGCAAGTAATAGAACTTACGCGCGAACGCATCGGTAAGTTGTGAGGCCATGTACACCTTTCCAAGTATGGGAGATGCAGTCATTTCTTCCTGCACCCTGGCAGCAGAACCGTTCGGTTTTGCTACGGCCAAAGCACCATGTCGTGAGAGTTAGGTTGCCAAGGCTTGAGTGTATGTTTTGTCAGTAACGCTAAAATTGCTCAGGCGATAGTAGCGCGAACGCCGGGCTTTCGCTATCACGATTATCGCTATATAAATGCATACATAGCGACATGATCGTGCACTTTCGCTACAGAGTACGCGAAAATACCCTTTTTGCTTTGATATGTGTCATTTTCCTTTCCGCGCGGCATCGTCTTTTGGTGGTATTTAGGCTAACGTAGCGCGGTAAATTTTCATAAGGAATCATTATGCGTAATCGCACACTTGCAGACCTGGATCGTGTTGTCGCCCTCGGCGGCGGGCATGGCCTCGGGCGTGTGATGTCTTCGCTTGCCTCGTTGGGATCGCGGCTTACCGGCATTGTCACCACCACCGATAACGGCGGTTCTACCGGGCGTATTCGTCGCTCTGAAGGCGGGATCGCCTGGGGCGATATGCGTAATTGTTTAAACCAGCTCATTACCGAGCCGAGCGTGGCGTCGGCGATGTTTGAATACCGTTTTAGCGGTAATGGCGAACTTTCCGGGCATAACCTCGGAAATTTAATGTTAAAGGCGCTCGATCATCTCAGTGTGCGGCCTCTGGAAGCGATCAATTTAATTCGCAATTTATTAAAGGTGGACGCGTTTTTAATCCCGATGTCTGAGCAACCGGTCGATCTGATGGCCACCGACAGTGAAGGGCACCAGGTTTATGGCGAGGTCAACATTGACCAGCTTCATGCGCCAATTCAGGAATTAATGCTGTTTCCGAAGGTGCATGCTACTCGCGAAGCGGTCCAGGCAATCGCCGAAGCGGACTTGATTATCATCGGCCCTGGCAGCTTTTACACCAGTCTGCTGCCGCTGCTGCTACTTGACGATCTGGCGCAGGCATTACGCCGTACACCCGCACCGGTCGTTTACATTGGCAATCTCGGTAAAGAACTCAGCCCGGCCGCCGCCAGCCTGACGCTGGCAGACAAGCTGGCGATTATGGAGCAGTACGTCGGCAAAAAAATCATTGATGCCGCCATTGTTGGCCCGAAAGTCGATACGCAGGACGTTAGCGATCGGTTAATCATTCAGGAAGCGCTGGAAGCCAGCGATATCCCCTACCGCCACGACCGGCATCTGCTGCGCGTAGCGCTGGAAAAAGCGGTGCAACATCTGGGTTAAAACGCAGGCGGCGGGAATTCTTTCTCCCGCCATCGCTTTGCTTAATTCCTTAAGGTTGTCTTAAAAATCGGCTGTCAGCATAGCGCTACTTTCATTGCAGGATCCGAGTATGCGTATGCGTCACCTTCGTCGGCCCGCCTTAAGCCGCCTTCATTTTATTCTGCTCTTTGCCGCCTACATTGCGCTGGGTCTGAACATTGCGTTTTATCATCAGGCATTCACTTTGTTGCCGGTGAACTCATGGCATAGCTGGCTGGTTTTTCTCTCCATGCCGCTGGTTGCTTTCAGCGTTATTAATATTGTGCTGTCTCTGGCGTCGTTTGTGCGTCTTGATCGCCTGGTTATTACACTCTTTGTGCTGGTGAGTTCGGCGGCGCAATATTTCATTTCGACGTTTGGCATTATTATCGACCGTTCGATGATCACCAATATTCTTGACACCACGCTGGCGGAAAGTTTCGCTCTGCTGTCGACTAAACTGGTGCTGACGCTGCTGCTGACCGGCATTCTGGCGATAGTTATCGCCTGGTGGATTAAAATAAAACCGGCCCGCTCCGCGTTACGTAGCATAATGTTGCGCGTTGCCAGCATCATTATTTCGGTGCTGGTTATTGTGGCGGTGGCGCTGCTGTTTTATAAAGATTACGCCTCGCTGTTTCGTAATAATAAAGAGCTGGTGAAATCACTCAGTCCGTCTAACTCGATTGCCGCCTCGCTCTCCTGGTATTCCCATAACCACACGGCCAATTTGCCGCTGGTGCGTATTGGTGAAGATGCGCATCAGCGCGCGGAAATGCGTAATGGCCCGCACAAAAATCTCACCATTCTGGTGCTGGGTGAAACTTCGCGTGCGGCAAACTTTTCGCTCGGCGGTTATGCGCGTGAAACCAATCCCTTGTTAAAGCAGGATAATGTTATCTACTTCCCGAACACGGCTTCCTGTGGGACCGCCACCGCCATCTCCGTACCGTGCATGTTCTCCGGTATGACGCGCGCCCATTATGATGATCAACTGGCGGCGCATCAGGAAGGGTTGCTGGATATTATCCAACGAGCGGGAATTAACGTGATGTGGAATGAGAACGACGGCGGCTGTAAAGGCGCGTGCGATCGTGTTCCGCATCAGGATATGACGCAATTAAACTTGCCGGATTACTGCATTAAGGGCGAATGCCAGGATGAGATTTTATTCCACGATCTCGCCAGTTATATCGATAAATTACAGGGAGACGGAGTGATTGTATTACACACGATCGGCAGCCACGGGCCGACGTATTACAACCGCTACCCGGCGCAGTTCCGTAAATTTACACCGACCTGCGATACCAATGAAATTCAGACCTGCTCACAGCAGCAACTGATTAATACTTATGACAACACCATTTTGTATGTCGATTATATTGTTGATAAAGCAATAAAATTGCTTCAATCGAAGCAGGATAAATTCACCACCAGCCTGGTTTATCTCTCCGATCACGGTGAGTCGCTTGGCGAAAATGGCGTTTACTTGCACGGTCTGCCGTACTCCATCGCGCCGGAAACACAAAAACATGTTCCGCTACTGATTTGGCTGTCGCAGGAGTATCAAACGCGTTATGGCGTGAACAGTCAGTGTCTGCAAAAAAATGCGCGGGAGAAGGCGGTTTCACAGGACAACCTCTTCCCGACGATGTTGGGTATACTGGGTGTCAGCACGAAAGAGTACCGTGCTGAAGACGATCTTTTAACCGCGTGCCGGGGGCCGTTGAAATGAAGATTCTGGTGGTTGAGGACGATGCTCTGCTGTTGCAGGGGTTGATTCTGGCGATGCAAAGCGAAGGATACGCCTGCGATGGCGTCTCTACCGCGCACGAAGCGGCGTTGTGTCTGGCGAACGGCCATTACAGCCTGCTGGTGCTCGATTTGGGGCTGCCGGATGAAAACGGTTTACATCTGCTCACCCGGCTGCGTCGCGAAAAATATACGCTGCCGGTATTGATCCTCACCGCCCGCGATACGCTTGAAGATCGCGTTGCGGGGCTGGATACCGGTGCAGACGACTACCTGGTTAAACCTTTTGCGCTGGACGAGCTGAACGCGCGCATTCGCGCGCTGCTGCGCCGCCATAATAATCAGGGTGATAATGAAATCAGCCACGGTAATCTGACGCTGAATGTGACCCGCCGCCAGGCGTGGCTGGATAATCAATTACTTGAGCTGACGCCAAAAGAGTACGCCCTGCTCTCGCGCCTGATGCTGAAAGCCGAAAGCCCGGTACACCGGGAAATCCTCTATAACGATATTTACAACTGGGATAACGAACCGTCGACGAATACGCTGGAAGTGCATATCCATAATTTGCGCGACAAAATCGGCAAATCGCGTATCCGTACTGTGCGCGGATTTGGTTATATGCTGGTGCAACCGCAGGAACGGAGCTGATTGATGGCGCTCTTCAATTTCAGGCGCTGGAGCATGCGCCGCCGTTTGTTACTCACCATCGGTGGCATTCTGGTGTTTTGCCAGTTGGTCAGCGTGTTCTGGCTGTGGCATGAAAGCGAAGAGCAAATCCAGTTGCTGGTGCAGGCAGCGATTCATAACCACAACAATCGCAAACATATTGAGCATGAAGTCCGCGAAGCGGTGGCCAGCCTGCTGGTGCCAAGCCTGCTGATTATCGGGCTGGCGTTGCTGCTCTGTATGCAGGCGGTGAAAACCATTACCCGCCCCCTGCTTGAGTTGCAGGATGAGTTGAATAAACGCACGCCGAACAACCTGCAACCCATCACGCTGAACAATAGCGTCAGCGAAGTAGAAGCCGTCACCTCATCGATTAACGAGCTGGTCTCCCGCCTGACGCTAACCCTCGACAGAGAACGGTTGTTTACCGCCGACGTTGCCCATGAGCTGCGCACGCCGCTGGCCGGGTTACGTCTGCATCTGGAATTAATGGCAAAAACCAGCGGTATTAACGTCGACCCACTGGTACAGCGCCTCGAGCAAATGACGGAAAACATTGCCCAGTTGTTGCTGCTGGCGCGCGTCGGGCAGTCATTCTCCGCCGGTAGTTACCAGCAGGTGATGCTGCTGCAGGATGTGGTGCAACCCATTCGCAGTGAACTGGAACAGATGCTGACCGCGCGCGAACAGACGCTGGAAATTGCAGAGCCAGAAAGGGATATTGCGGTCGCCGGTGACGCCACGCTGCTGCGGCTGCTGGTGAGAAACCTGGTGGAAAACGCCCACCGCTATAGCCCGGCAGGATCGACCATTACCGTGCGGATCGAAAACGCCGCCGCACCGGTACTGGCGGTGGAAGATGAAGGGCCGGGCATTGATGAAAGCCGCAGCGGAGAGCTTAGTAAAGCCTTCGTGCGTATGGACAGCCGCTATGGCGGCGCGGGTCTGGGATTAAGCATTGTGTCACGTATCGCGCAACTGCATGACGCGCAGTTCTTTTTGCACAACCGGCTGACGCAATCTGGCGTGCGGGCGTGGGTAAAATTCCTCCCGGACGCCCGCCAGGCATAAATCAGTAGGTCAGCACCCACAGACGGGCAAAACCAATCACTAGCGCCAGCGCGAAAGCGACAGCGAAACACTCACGAACCTTAAATTGTTGCATCAGATTGCCCTCCAGAATACCGGTGGGCAGTGTGTCAGGCGTACGTTAAGCCAACATTAAGAGAGCCCCGACAGGCTCTCTTTTTTGTTATTTTGTGCTGTCACGTCACCACGCTGATTTCAGGATGCGGCAATAAACAGCTCGCGCAACTGGTGCAGTTGGTCGCGTACTTTCGCCGCCTCTTCGAACTCCAGGTTCTGCGCATGCTGCATCATCTGGCCTTCCAGCTCGTGGATTTTCTGCTGCAGCGCTTTCGGCGTTAACGCCAGTTCAGCCGCTTCCACCTGCGCAGGTGTGCGTGTTTTACCACGCCCTTTCGCACGCGTCTTCGCCAGCCCTTCGCCAAGCGCCAGAATATCCACCACTTTCTTATTCAGACCCTGCGGGGTAATGCCGTGCTCTTCGTTATAGCGCTGCTGTTTTTCACGACGACGCTCGGTTTCACCAATCGCTTTCGCCATCGACGGCGTGATTTTGTCACCATACAGAATCGCTTTACCGTTGATGTTACGCGCGGCGCGGCCAATCGTCTGGATGAGTGAGCGCTCAGAACGCAGGAAGCCCTCTTTGTCGGCATCCAGAATCGCCACCAGCGAGACTTCCGGCATATCCAGCCCCTCACGCAGCAAGTTGATGCCGACCAGCACATCGAACTCGCCAAGGCGCAAATCGCGGATAATCTCCATACGTTCAACCGTGTCGATATCCGAGTGCAGATAACGTACCCGTTCGCCGTGCTCTTCCAGATATTCCGTGAGATCTTCCGCCATGCGTTTGGTCAGCGTCGTCACCAGCACACGTTCGTTAATGGCGGCACGCTGGCGAATTTCAGAGAGCAAATCGTCCACCTGTGTCGCCACCGGGCGCACTTCAATTACCGGATCGAGCAGGCCGGTCGGGCGCACCACCTGATCAATCACTTCGCTGCCCGATTTCTCCAGCTCGTAATTGCCCGGTGTCGCCGAAACATAAATCGACTGCGGTGCCAGCGCTTCAAACTCTTCAAACTTTAACGGTCGGTTATCCAGCGCCGACGGCAGGCGGAAACCATACTCCACCAGCGTCTCTTTACGCGCGCGGTCACCACGATACATCCCGCCGATCTGCGGAATAGTCACGTGTGATTCGTCGATTACCAGCAGACCATCGGCGGGCAGGTAGTCGAACAGCGTCGGCGGCGGCTCGCCCGGCCCGCGCCCGGAAAGATAGCGCGAGTAGTTTTCAATCCCCGAGCAGTAGCCCAGCTCGTTCATCATCTCGAGGTCGAACTGCGTACGCTGGCTGAGCCGCTGCTCTTCCAGCAGTTTATTATTTTCCAGCAGCGACTTACGGCGTTCGGCCAGCTCAACTTTGATCTCTTCCATCGCCTGCACGATCCGCTCGCGCGGCGTCACATAGTGCGTTTTCGGGTAGATTGTGAAGCGCTGAATGCCCGACTCAATATGGCCGGTCAGCGGATCGAACAGCGACAGACGCTCAACCTCTTCATCGAATAATTCGATACGCAGCGCCAGATCGTCAGATTCCGCCGGGAACACATCGATAACTTCGCCGCGCACGCGGAACGTGCCGCGCTGGAACGCCTGATCGTTACGGGTATATTGCAGCTCCGCCAGGCGGCGCAGGATCGCGCGTTGATCGATGATCATGCCCTTAGTCAGGTGCAGCATCATTTTCAGATAGAGATCCGGATCGCCCAGACCATAGATGGCAGATACAGAAGCCACCACAATCACATCGCGACGCTCCAGCAGCGCCTTCGTCGCTGACAGACGCATCTGCTCAATATGTTCGTTCACCGAGGCATCTTTTTCGATAAAGGTGTCAGAACTTGGCACATACGCTTCCGGCTGGTAGTAGTCGTAGTAAGAGACGAAATACTCGACCGCGTTCTCCGGGAAGAACTCTTTCATTTCACCGTACAGCTGCGCGGCCAGCGTTTTATTCGGTGCCAGCACCATTGTCGGGCGCTGCAGATCGGCAATCACATTGGCGACGGTGAATGTCTTCCCTGACCCCGTCACTCCGAGTAACGTCTGGTGCGCCAGGCCGTCTTCCAGACCTTCCTTGAGGCGGCGGATAGCTTCAGGCTGATCGCCGGAGGGACGAAAAGCGGAATTCAGTTTGAACGGTTTACTCATGAACGGCTACCTGATGAAGGAATGAGCGGGCAGGTAACACATTTTACTCACCCTGTTCACTTTTGCCAATAAATAACACTGGATGAAAAAACAGTAGCGAAACAGGCAATTTGTTCTACTCCCCGTTAGGGCGCCGCTTCTCCCGTCAAATTTCAGCGCGGACAAGATAAAACACTAACCCTTTCAGGTTATCCCCAAAATTTTTCCTCTTTTAACATTTGTCAAGCGAGCCTTTGAAAGTTTTGTGGCAGCGAGTGACACTTTTCTTACAGGCATTGCTTTTATATAACCTTTTGATTATTAAAAATAATTACAAAAAGACGTGTTTAACACCAATTCAGGCGAAACCCGCGTCCCTTCTCGCTTGCCGCATGTTTTCTAACTCTAATACACAAGGTTATCCACAGGAATAGTGGATAACTGCCGCCAGGCCGGATACCTCGCCTTCCCGCCAAATCCCATTTTGTCCCAGGCGAGTGCCGCTAAAAATTTTTTATCATTTCTTTTTGATAATTATCGGCAAACGAAACGCAGGATCCGCATGAGATCGTTCTCACAGATCCTGCTATTGCTGCACCACAACTCAACACTGCAAGCACTGGCAAAGTGCAGAATTTTTACCTGGCTTCTTCCCTCCTCACGTTTTAAAAGCCACTTTTCTCAGCGGCATCCGAAAAAAAAGCCTTTTTTATGTTCTGGCAAGCCTTTTGCAGAATCATCAAAGTCATCAGATCCGAACAAGGAGCGGACAATGTTGAGCTTACGGGCAGTAAACCAGTATTACGGTAATCAGCATACATTGTGGAATGTCGACCTCGATTTATCCCCCGGGGTCTGCACATCAGTTATTGGGTTGCCAGGCATGGGCAAGACGACACTGGTGAATTGCATCACTGGCTATTTACCCATTGAAAGCGGCAGCATGATTTGGCAGGACGCGGGCGCACCGCCGTGCGACTTGCTCTCTCTGCAAGCCGAACACCGCAGCGCCATCGGCATCAGCTATGTGCCGCAGGACAGGCGGATTTTTTCGCAACTTACCATTGAGGAAAATCTGCATGTCGCGATGCGCGCCGGCAGGGAGCCGGGCAGCGCAGTGCGGCGGGATATTTACGATTTGTTCCCCGAACTGTATGAGTTACGCCAGGTACGTGGCGCGGAGTTGTCAGAGGATAACCAGCAACAGTTAGCGATGGCGCGGGCGCTGGTTACGCACCCACGGTTGTTGATCCTTGATGAGCCAACGCGCGGTCTGGGGCAGGCCTTTATTCATAAACTGGGCAATTTGATCGTGCGGCTCAACCAGGAGTTTGGCATGACCATTCTGCTGGCTGAACAGCACCTGTCATTTATTCGCCGGGTCGCCGATCGTTTCTGCCTGCTGCATCGCGGGCGCAATGTCGCGCAGGGCGAGGTTAAACAGCTTGATGATCCGCTGCTCTCAAAGTGGATGACGCCGGAGTCAGGACACTGAGATCAAGATAATGACCCGTTTTTTCTTTTTCCGGTGCGTGGGCAAACCAGGGAATTTCGCCAATCAGCGGAGCCTGCATCACGCGCCGAAGCGTCGCCAGATACTCAGTGTGTCGCCTGCCCGGCTGCACGACATCGTTAGCAATCCAGCCTGCCAGCCGTAATCCCGCCTGGCGCACCGCCTGCGCGGTTAACATGGCATGGTTGATACAGCCAAGTTTTACGCCAACAACCAGAATCACCGGCAACTGCTCCTGTACCACCCAATCGGCGAAAGTGAGTGTCTCTGAAAGCGGTGTAAACCAGCCCCCCGCCCCTTCCACCAATAGCCACTGCGCCTGTGTTTCCAGCGCGCGCAGCCCGGCGGACATCACCTGCGCATCAATGGGCTCCCCTACATCGGCACTGACAATATGCGGTGAAGTTGGCTCCGCAAAGGTATACGGATTGACGGTTTTATAGGCCATCGGCAGGCTGCTGTGGTGTTGCAGCGCCAGTGCATCGCTGTTGCGCAGCCCCTCTGCGGTCATCTCACTCCCGGAGGCCACCGGTTTATAACCCGCGCTGCGTAAACCACGCAGGTTCGCCGCTTGCAGCAGCGCACAACTGGCGACCGTTTTCCCGACTTCCGTATCCGTACCGGTCACAAAATAGCGTTCAATCACGGACGATCACTCCCCAAAAAAGATGGTATGTCAGCGGGCATTTGCACTGCTGCTGCGGCCAGGCCAGCTGCAAACGTTGCAGTTTGCCGCGTGTCAGCCCCTGCTGCCTGCCCGCGTGTAAATGTGTTGCGCCAATACCTTTTAGCGAACGCAGCGCGGCGGTCGCATCGTCAAAGTGCAAGGTTATGGTCTCGACGCCACTACGCAGACGCCAGCCGTGCAAAGCCTGTTTGATGGCTGGCAAGGTTAAGAAACGGTTGGCGTGCGGATGATCGTCAATCTCGCGCCAGGCCTGGTTTAGCTCCGGCAGTGATGCGGCTGCCAGCGTGGTAAACGCGACACAACCGCCGGGTCGGGTCACGCGATACAACTCCCCGACAGCCTGGCGCAAATCATCACACCACTGCACCGCCAGGTTGCTCCAGACCAGCGAAAATTGCGCATCCGCCAGCGGCATGGCTTCAATATCCCCCCTCACGTAGCGCTGCGCGCTGTGCTGGCGGCGCGCTTCATCAAGCATATTTGCCGAAAGATCCAACGCCGTTACGTCGACGCCCTGCCCGCGCCAGTAGCGGCTCATCGCGCCGGGCCCGCAACCGGCGTCCAGCACCTGAGCAGGCGTAATAGCGCCCAACTGCGCTAAAAGCAGATCGGCGCTCCGGCGCTGTAATTCGTCGTGTTGCGCGTAACTGTGCGCCGCGCGGCCAAAAGCAGCAGCCACCGCCTGTTTATTCACCGTCATGCAAGGCCTCCAGCAAGCGATCGATATCGTCGAACAGGTGCTCTGCCGTCAGCGTCAGGCGCAAACGCGCCGTGCCTAGCGGCACGGTGGGCGGGCGAATCGCAGTCACCCAACAGCCGCGCTGACGCAAGCGTTCAGCCAACCGCAATGCCCGGCTATTTTCCCCCACGATCAGCGGCTGGATTGCGCTGGTGGAATCCGTCATCGTGACGGATGCGTGTGCCACGCTAGTGCGAAAATGGGTAATCAGCGCCGCCAGTTTTTCACGCCGCGCATGACCATCGTCACTACGAATAACCTGCAATGCCGCGCCCAGCGCCACGGCCTGCGCCGGCGGCATCGAGGTGCTGTAAATCAGATGGCGGGCAAATTGCAGCAGATAATCCGCTACCGTGTCGCTGCACAACACCGCCGCACCGCTGACACCAAAACCTTTGCCGAAGGTCACCACCAGTACTTGCGGTTTGATGCCCTGCAGGTGACAACTGCCGCGCCCCTGTTCGCCCACCACGCCAATACCGTGTGCATCATCCACCATCAACCAGGCCTGCGCTTCCCGCGTGGCATCAGCAATGGTCGCCAGCGGTGCGCTGTCGCCATCCATGCTGAATACGCCCTCGGTCACCACCAGTTGCTGTCCGGTAAGTGGTTTTGCCAGCAGCATAGTCAATTGCCCGACATCGTTATGCGCGAAACGCCGCAGCTGCGCCGGGCTGTGGCTGGCGGCTTCCAGCAGTGAGGCGTGGCTTAATTTGTCGGCGACAATCCGGTCATCCTTCCCCGTCAGCGCAGCAATCACCGCCTGATTAGCGGCAAAGCCGGAGATAAACAGCAACGCGCGCGAGTAACCGAGCCAGTCGGCCAGTTCTTCCTCCAGTTCCCGGTGCGCTGTGGTGTAACCACTCACATGCCCGGAACCGCCGCTGCCCACGCCATAACGCTCCGCGCCCTGTTGCCAGGCGCGGATCACGGCGGGATGTTGGCTTAAACCGAGGTAATCATTACTGGAGAAGTTGCAAAAGCGCTGATCGCCAAGCGTAAGCCAGCGCCCCGCCCCCTGCGAGACAGCACGCCTCGTGCGCAGCGCATCCGCCGCGCGGCGCTCATCGAGTGCGGCATCAATACGCTGTTGCCAGCTCATACGGCTGCCGCGTTGTAATACTGGTCGGTATCGGCGTGCAATAACTGTTGCTCAAGCTGCTGCTGTTGCTCGTTGTCGCCGTTCAGAACTGCCGTCTGCTGCGGGTTCAGGCCGAGCTTACGGAACAGTTGCAGGTCTTTATCCTCTTCCGGGTTCGGCGTGGTAAGCAGTTTGCAGCCGTAGAAAATGGAGTTCGCCCCGGCCATAAAACACATTGCCTGAGTCTGCTCGTTCATCTGCTCGCGTCCGGCAGAAAGACGCACATGCGAGGTCGGCATCATGATGCGCGCAACCGCGATGGTGCGGATAAAGTCAAAGGCGTCGACATCCTCGTTATCCGCCAGCGGCGTGCCTTTTACTTTGACCAGCATATTGATCGGCACGCTTTCCGGCGGTGTCGGCAGGTTCGCCAGTTGCAATAACAGACCGGCACGATCGTTGACCGTTTCGCCAAGACCAACAATGCCGCCGGAGCAAACTTTGATGCCCGCGTCGCGCACTTTATCGAGCGTGTCGAGGCGCTCCTGGTAAGTACGCGTGGTGATGATATTGCCGTAAAACTCCGGCGAGGTGTCAAGATTGTGGTTGTAGTAATCCAGCCCGGCGGAAGCCAGCCGCTGCGCCTGGTTTTCATTGAGCGTGCCCAGCGTCATGCAGGCTTCCAGCCCCATCGCTTTCACCCCTTCAACCATTTTTTCGAGGTACGGCATGTCGCGATCGTGCGGATTTTTCCACGCCGCGCCCATGCAAAAACGCGTCGATCCGGCGCGTTTCGCCTGGCGAGCGGATTCCAGCACCTGTTCAACTTCCATTAACCGTTCGGACTCCAGCCCGGTTTTATACCGCGCGCTCTGCGGGCAGTATTTGCAATCTTCCGGGCAGGCACCGGTTTTAATCGACAGCAAGGTACTGACCTGAACCTGGCGGGGATCAAAATGTTGACGGTGTACCTGCTGCGCTTCAAACAGCAGTTCCAGGAGGGGTTTTTCAAACAGCGCAGTGACTTGCGACATTGTCCAGCGTGCGTGGTGAGCCATCGGGCGTCTCCAAAGGGTGTTGTTAAATCGTTATTCGGTGTAGACTCGTAAACCTAAAACTTTTTAATTTGGTTTACAAGTCGATTATGACCCTGGACGATCTCGCCTTTGACACGCGACATATCTGGCACCCTTACACCTCCATGACCTCCCCGCTGCCGGTTTACCCGGTACAGTCCGCACAGGGTTGCGAGCTGATACTCAGCAGCGGCGAACATCTGGTTGACGGCATGTCCTCCTGGTGGGCGGCAATCCACGGCTACGGGCACCCGGCGATTAACGCGGCGATGAAAGCGCAAATCGACGCGGTATCCCATGTGATGTTTGGCGGCATTACCCATCAACCGGCAGTCGATTTGTGCCGCAAACTGGTGACAATGACGCCAGAGCCGCTGGAGTGCGTATTTCTGGCCGACTCCGGTTCCGTGGCTGTAGAAGTGGCAATGAAGATGGCGCTGCAGTACTGGCAGGCGAAAGGCGAGCCGCGACAGCGTTTTCTTACCTTCCGTAACGGTTATCACGGCGACACGTTTGGCGCGATGTCGGTCTGCGATCCGGATAACTCCATGCACAGCCTGTGGAAAGGCTATTTGCCGGAAAACTTGTTTGCCCCCGCGCCGCAAAGCCGTTTTGACGGCGAATGGGACGAGCACGACATGGTGGCTTTCGCGCGCCTGATGGCGGCGCATCGCCATGAGATTGCGGCGGTGATTGTAGAGCCAGTCGTGCAGGGCGCGGGCGGCATGCGCCTCTATCATCCGGAATGGCTGAGGCGCATCCGTAGGATGTGCGACCGGGAAGGCATTTTGCTGATTGCCGATGAAATCGCCACTGGCTTTGGCCGCACCGGCAAGCTGTTTGCCTGTGAACATGCAGGGATCGCCCCGGACATTCTGTGCCTTGGCAAAGCGCTGACCGGCGGCACCATGACGCTTTCGGCAACGCTCACCACGCGCAATGTGGCCGACACCATCAGCAACGGCGAAGCGGGTTGCTTTATGCACGGGCCAACATTTATGGGTAATCCGCTGGCCTGCGCGGCAGCTCACGCCAGCCTCGGGATTTTACAAAGCGGCGCGTGGCAAACGCAGGTAGCGGCTATCGAGAGGCAGCTAAAAGCGGAGCTGATGCCCGCGCGCGAAGCGGCCAATGTTGCCGACGTGCGCGTACTGGGGGCCATCGGCGTGGTGGAAACCCGCTCGCCAGTCAATATGGCGGTGCTGCAACGTTTCTTTGTTGAACAAGGTGTATGGGTGCGTCCGTTTGGCCGGCTGATCTACCTGATGCCGCCCTATATCATCACCCCGGAGCAGCTCTCCCGTTTGACCCGTGCCGTCAATGCCGCCGTGCTGCGCGGTGATCTTTTTGCCTGAGATCGGCTACACTTCCCGGCACGCATGAAAAGCAGAAGGAGTGCATATGAAGTTGGTCAGCCATGATTTACGCGACGGCGAAAAGCTGCCGCATCGCCAGGTGTTCAACGGTATGGGCTACGATGGCGACAATATCTCCCCGCATCTGGCGTGGGATGAAGTGCCTGCCGGCACCAAGAGTTTTGTCGTGACCTGCTACGACCCGGATGCGCCAACGGGCTCCGGCTGGTGGCACTGGGTGGTAGCGAACCTTCCCGCCGATACGCGCGTTCTGCCGCAAGGCGCGGGTTCCGGTCTGGCGGCATTGCCGGATGGCGCGGTGCAGACACGCACCGATTTCGGCAAAGCCGGTTACGGCGGCGCGGCACCGCCAAAAGGTGAAACCCATCGTTATATTTTTACCGTACATGCTCTGGACGTAGAGCGCATTGAGGTCGACGAAAACGCCAGCGGCGCGATGGTCGGTTTTAATGTCCACTTCCATGCGCTTTCCAGCGCCTCGATCACCGCCCTTTTTAGCTGAAATTCACGGGATTTACAGCCGATTGTACAAATCGGCTTCCCGTTTCGCTCAACTTAGTATAAAAAAGCAGGCTTTGAAGTCCTCTTTCAACTTTTACATAGTCTGGAGCTCCCCTTGAACACATCATCGGTTTCCCGTCTGGCGCTGGCGCTCGCTTTTGGCGTGACACTGACCGCCTGTAGCTCAACCCCGCCAGCGGAACGTCCGTCTGAACAGAAAGCGCCTGGCACCGCCGCGCGCCCGATCCTCAGCGCAGGTGAAGCGAAAAACTTTGTAGCGGACCGCTATTTTACCGCCATGACGCCGGATAACGCGGCATGGAAACCGGTCGCCATCCGCCTGCCGGAAAAAGCGAATTTCGTGGTTGGCCCTGCTGGCACGCCGGGTGTGACGCACACCACCATTCAGGCTGCGGTTGATGCGGCAATCAACAAACACGCCAGCGATCGTCAGTACATCGCGGTGATGCCGGGCGAATATGAAGGCACGGTGTATGTACCTGCCGCCTCCGGCAGCGTGACTATTTACGGTACCGGCGAGAAAGCGCTGGATGTGAAAATCAAACAGGCTATCGATGCCGAAATGGACCCGAACAGCTGGCGCCGTCTGGTCAATCCGTCGGGCAAATATATGCCGGGCAAACCGGCGTGGTATATGTTCGATAACTGCCAGAGCAAACGCACTGCAACTGTCGGCGTAATGTGTTCTGCGGTCTTCTGGTCACAGAATAACGGCCTGCAACTGCAAAACCTGACCATCGAAAATACGCTGGGTGACAGCGTTGACGCGGGCAACCACCAGGCGGTGGCACTGCGCAGCGATGGCGATAAAGTGCAGATCAACAACGTTAATATTCTGGGCCGCCAGAACACCTTCTTTGTCACCAACAGCGGCGTGGATAACACCCTGCGTACCGATCGTCAGACCCGTACGCTGGTAACCAACAGCTACCTTGAAGGTGATGTCGATATCGTGGCTGGTCGCGGCGCGGTGGTGTTTGATAACTCCGACTTCCGCGTAGTGAACTCGCGCACCCAGCAGGAAGGTTATGTGTTCGCACCCGCCACCCTGTCTAATCTGTATTACGGTTTCCTTGCCGTGAACAGCCGCTTTAACGCCGCCGGTAACGGGGTTGCGCAGCTCGGCCGTTCACTGGATGTTGATGGCAACACCAACGGCCAGGTGGTGATCCGCGATAGCGTGATCAACGAAGGCTTTAATGTAGCGAAACCGTGGGCCGATGCCGCCGTTTCCGGTCGTGCTTACGCCGGTAACACCGGAACCGTCGACGATAAAGGTAACGTGCAGCGCGAGCTGAACAACCAGCAGTTCAACCGCATGTGGGAGTTCAACAACCGCGGCGTGGGCAGCCAGGTTGTGGCGATGCCGAAAAATTGAGCCGATCCTGATAATAAAAAACCTCGCCGTGGCGAGGTTTTTTTATACGCGAAATGCAGCATCAGAAGGCGTTAACCACGACCCACATTGGCCCCTGGCCTACGGCATAGCGGGCTTTTTCGGTCAGCAACCCTTGCTCGCCACTAATCTCGTACACCGCAATGTGGTGCGATTTCTGCCCGGCGGCAATCAGGTATTGGCCGCGATTATCAATATTGAAGCCGCGCGGCTGCGTTTCTGTTGGCTGGAAGCCTTCGATAGCCAGTACGCTACCATCTTCCGAAACGCTGAACACGGTGATAATGCTGGCGGTGCGATCGCAGGTATAAAGATGGCGACCATCCGGCGTGATATGAATATCCGCCGCCCAGCGCGTGTCGCTGAAATCAGCAGGCATCATATCCAGCGTCTGCACACACTCAATGTTGCCGTGCGCGTCGCTGAGCTGCCAGACATCCACCGAACTGTTGAGTTCATTGACGCAGTAGGCGAAACGCTGGTTCGGATGAAACGCCATATGACGCGGGCCGGCACCCTCGACAGTGGTGACTTCCGCGGGCTCCTGCGCCGTCAGGTGACCGTCATCGGCCAGGGTAAACAGGCAGATGCGATCCTGTTTCAGTGCCGGTGTCCACAACGTACGGTTGTCAGGGGAGATATTCGCTGAGTGGCACCCTTCCAGCCCTTCCACCACATCAACAATCCCGGTCGGCAGGCCATCTTCCAGACGGACGACACTCACACTGCCCGCGTTGTAGGACGCGCTGAACAGGAAGCGCCCGCTGCGATCGGTCGAAATATGCGTCGGGCTGCCCGGCAGCGGAGATTCCGCGGCGAAAGTCAGGGCACCATCATCCGGCGCAATGCGA
The DNA here is from genome assembly GCF_015167415.1 of Kosakonia pseudosacchari. NCBI lineage: Bacteria > Pseudomonadati > Pseudomonadota > Gammaproteobacteria > Enterobacterales > Enterobacteriaceae > Kosakonia > Kosakonia pseudosacchari. Next base: position 1,486,882 of record NZ_CP063425.1, on the reverse strand, counting down.
TACGCGATAACGCGAAACTCAGGGCGAACCCCGACATAGAGGTAACGTTTATCCGGGCTGACGACCATCGGCTGCACCTGGCCGGGCACATCCACCACCTGGACAAGCGTCAGGCTACCTTCAGAGTTCAGGCGCCAGACGTGGATCTGCTGACTTTCCGGGCTGGCGGTATAAACGGTTTGTTTCATGAACGCTCCTTTCCTCTAATTCTTCTTTGCATTAAGTAACCAGGATAGCTGCTTTTGTTGGTTGATGCTGAATTTTACCCGGAGATTTTGCGCAGCCGGTGACCCGGTGTACCATCCCCGGACATTTCAATTTCAACATCGACCACGGAATATGATATGACTTCGCGCGTGATTGCACTGGATTTAGACGGTACGCTACTGACCCCGAAAAAAACGCTTCTGCCCTCATCCCTTGAAGCGCTGGCTCGCGCAAAAGCCGCCGGACATCAACTCATTATCGTGACAGGTCGGCATCATGTTGCCATCCACCCTTTTTATCAGGCACTGGCGCTGGATACACCTGCAATTTGTTGTAATGGCACTTATTTGTATGATTATCATGCAAAAAAAGTGTTAAGCGCCGATCCGCTGCCGGTTTTACAGGCCCAGCAGTTGATCACACTGCTTGATGAGCACGCGGTTCACGGTCTGATGTACGTCGACAACGCCATGCTGTATGAAAAGCCAACCGGCCATGTTGAACGCACCAACACCTGGGCGCAACAGTTGCCGCCAGAGCAGCGCCCGGTCTTCCGGCAAGTGGCTTCCCTGCGCACGGCGGCGCAGGAAGTGGAGGCTATCTGGAAATTCGCGCTCACCGATACCGACACGCAGAAACTGAAAAATTTTGCCCACCACGTGGAGCAAACCCTGGGGCTGGAGTGCGAATGGTCCTGGCATGATCAGGTCGATATTGCCCGCGCGGGCAATAGCAAAGGCAAACGTCTGCGCGAATGGGTGGCGTCACAGGGGCTATCGATGAAAGACGTGGTGGCATTTGGTGATAACTATAACGATATCAGCATGCTGGAAGCCGCCGGTGTCGGCGTGGCGATGGGCAATGCCGACGATGCGGTAAAAGCTCATGCGAATGTAGTGATTGGCGACAACACCGTCGACAGCATTGCGCAATTTATCTACAAAGAACTGCTGTAAACGGCGGCTCAGGTTCACCGATGCAAAGATGACGCCCCTGACGCAGGGGCGAATACCGGGCGTGGGATGATGCCACCGCCCAATGAATCGCAGGTTGCGTATCCGCCGCTCACGCGTTTATCGACACGCTTTTGATTTGCGCATATAACCACTGACCTGGCTTCACGGCCAGCTCATCTCTGGCCCACGGACTGATACGCGCCCACAGAGTACGGCTACCCACTTCCAGTTGCACTTCCACCTGGCCGTCGATATCAAAACATTGCGCCACTTTCGCACGCAGAATATTACGGATACTGGTATTCATCGGCGGCTGCAGCACCAGTGAAACATCCGTCGCCTGAATACGGATCCGCAGCGCGCTTTGCAGCGGAAGGTCAATCTTGTTGACCCAAATGTGCTGATCGCCGAGCGCCAGCGCCGTCATCGCATAATGCGGATGGTGCTCCAGCACCACCACTTTCAACACGCTACTTTGCTGCTCCGCCGGTAACCACGGGTTCATTACGCGGCTACCCCAGACATCTTCCAGGCTGCCGAAGGCCTTCACTTCTCCCGCCTCCAGCACCATCACTTTATCCGCCAGATGCAGAATTTCATCCAGGGAGTGGCTGACATACAGCATCGGGATATTGATCTCCCGCGCCAGCCGTTGCAGGTATGGCAGCAATTCGCGCTTACGCGGAATATCCAGCGACGCCAGTGGCTCATCCAGCAATAGCAGCTCCGGCGCGGTTAATAACGCACGACCAATTGCCACCCGCTGCTTTTCCCCACCGGAAAGCCCGCCGGGTAAACGATCCAGTAACGGCTCGATACCGAGTAACGCCACCAGTTTGTCGAACTGGCCAGCCATGGATTTGGCCATGCCGTAACGCAGGTTTCCGCGCACTTTGTAATGGGGAAACAACCGTGCATCCTGGAAAACATAGCCGACACGCCGCTTCTCCGGCGGCAGGCAAATTTTGCTTTCGGTATCAAACAGCACGCGATTATTGAGCGTTATCCGCCCTTGCTGCGGATGTGTCAGGCCGCCAATTGCGTTGATTAACGACGTTTTCCCGGCCCCCGAAACGCCAAAAATGGCGGTGATGCCGCTGGCGGGCAGCGTTTCAGCAATGCGTAAGCGATGCGTCCCCAGCGTCTGGGTAAAATTCAGCTCCAGCATGGTTATCTCCCTGTCCTTTCGCGGCTAATGCGCGCCAGCCATTCAGAAACCAACAGCGAAACCAGCGCCAGCACAATCGAGATAATACATAACCGCGCCGCCGCGCCTTCACCGCCAGGCGTCTGAATCAGGGTGTACATGGCAGAAGGAATGGTGCGGGTTTCACCCGGAATATTGGAAACAAAGGTGATCGTCGCGCCGAATTCACCCAGTGAACGGGCAAAGGCCAGCACCGTGCCGACGATAATCCCCGGCAAGGTAAGCGGTAATGTGATGGTGAGAAAAACGCGCCAGCGCCCGGCACCTAACGTACGAGCCGCCTGCTCCAGTCTGGTATCAACCCCCTCAAGTGCCAGACGGATAGCGCGCACCATCAGCGGGAAGGACATCACCGCGGCGGCCAACACCGCGCCGCGCCAGCTAAAGGCAAAGGTGATACCAAACCAGTCATACAACCACTGGCCAATGAAACCGCGTCTTCCCATCGCCACCAGTAATAAATACCCCACCACCACCGGCGGCAGTACCAGCGGCAGATGCAGCAAACTGTCGAGCAGCGCTTTGCCCGGAAACGTGCAGCGTACCAGCAGCCAGGCAAAGAAGATCCCAAAGGGCAAACTGAATAACACCGCCAGGGATGAGACTTTCAGGCTCAGCAAAACCGCCTGCCATTCGGGATCCGTCAATATCATTGGTGCGTTGTAAATCCGTAACGTTTAAAGATTTCAGAAGCCTGCGGGCCTTTCAGATAGTCATAAAACGCCGTTACCGTCGCGTTTTTATGGCCGTCGATAATAGCCAGCGGGTATTCAACTTTTTGGTGTGAATCTTCCGGGAAAGTCCCGACCACTTTCACCCCTTTACTGGCAACCGCGTCAGAGCCGTAAACAATGCCGAGCGGCGCTTCGCTGCGTTCCACCAGCGCCAGCGCCCCGCGCACATCTTCCGCCGGAGCCAGCTTCGGCGACAGGGTTTCCCACGCGCCCAGTTTGGTCAACGCGTCTTTGGCATAAATCCCTGCCGGAACATGTTCCGGGTCGCCAACGGCCAGACGTCCGCCTTTCAGCAGACTATTCCAGTCGGTTTTAGCATTGATGACGATATCGCCCTGCGCTCTGCTTTTAGGTGCCACAACCACCAGGCTGTTACCAAGTAGTGTTACGCGGGTTGCAGTATCGATAGATTTTTTCTCTACCGCGTAATCCATCCATTTCTGATCGGCAGAAATGAACAGATCCGCGGGTGCTCCCGCTTCAATCTGGCGCGCCAGTGTCGAAGAAGAAGCAAACGAGGAGACCACCTCGACGTTTTTCTCTTTTTTATAGGCCGCCGCGATATCCTGCATGGCGTTGGTCAGTGACGCTGCGGCAAAAACAGTAATTTTACCTTCATTCGCCAGAGCATGCCCGGCAACGGAGAGCGTTAATGCCGCCCCGGCCAAAAGGCGTAACCATGTACGTGCCATTTGTAACTCCTGTGAGTGTCGTTATATACAAAAAAACATAACGATATTACCAGAGTTTCCCGGCGGTTAGGTAATACCCATCAAGAATTAGCGACCTATTTAAATATATCGGCAGGAAGTGGGGAAATCTTGAATATCTGACAGATAAACGCCCGCGAAAGCGGGCGTTTGCAAGAGAGGATCAGCGTTGCTGACGGCTTTGATCGCGGCGACCGACGCCGGAAAACACGTTAAACACTTCACCCAGGCCATAAATCAGCCCCAGGATAATCGCCATCACGACAGGCACCATGACGACGGCAAACACCAGGCTTTTCAACAACTCAAACATAGTCGTCTCCAGAAATTGTCAACGGGGCATTCTAGCCTTATTCAGGTGAAAAACACTCGCCTTTTGTGCGATTGGCCTCGCAACGTTATGCGCATTCACCGGCATCAGGCTAGGTTTAGTGACGGTTTTCCTTCACAATAGTTCTTTTGCCAGGACATTGCGTAATGCAGGCTGAAATTCTCCTCACACTCAAACTCCAGCAGCGCCTTTTTGCCGATCCGCGTCGTATCTCCCTGCTCAAGCAGATAGTTGAAACCGGCTCCATCAGCCAGGGCGCGAAGAACGCTGGCATCAGTTATAAAAGCGCCTGGGACGCCATTAATGAGATGAACCAACTCAGCGAACAGCCGCTGGTTGACCGCGCGACCGGCGGTAAAGGCGGCGGCGGCGCGGTAGTGACGCGCTACGGGCAACGCTTAATTGAACTTTACGATCTGTTAGCGCAAATCCAGCAAAAAGCGTTTGACGTGCTGAGTAATGATGACGCCCTGCCGTTAAACAGCCTGCTGGCGGCGATTTCGCGTTTCTCACTGCAGACCAGCGCCCGCAACCAGTGGTTTGGCACCATCACCGCGCGCGAGCACAACGACGTGCAGCAACATGTCGACGTGTTGCTGGCGGACGGCGAAACCCGCCTCAAAGTCGCTATCACCGCGCAAAGCGGCGAACGCCTGGGCCTCGACGAAGGCAAAGAGGTGCTGGTGCTGCTGAAAGCGCCGTGGGTGAGCATCACACAGGATGCCAAACGCGCCGCGCAGGCGGATAACCAGCTTACCGGGCGCATCAGCCATATCGAGCGCGGCGAGCAACAGAGTGAAGTGCTGATGACACTGCCTGACGGCCAGGTGCTGTGCGCCACCGTGCCGACGCACGAGATGGATAATTTGCAGGATCAGAGCGAAGTGACCGCATATTTTAATGCCGATCGCGTGATTATCGCCACGTTATGCTAATCGCATTGACAAGATAGCCCATTGCACGTATCCCTGAGTTTCTTCGCTGCAAAAAATGGGATACATCATGTCTTCATTGCAAATTTCGCAAGGTACGTTTCGTCTTAGCGACACCCGCACGCTGCATATTGAACACTTAGCGCTACGCGCTGGCGAAAGTTGGGCTTTTGTCGGCGCGAATGGCAGCGGCAAGTCAGCGCTGGCTCGCGCGCTGGCGGGGGAGTTGACCTTACTGAAAGGTGAACGTCAGTGCCAGTTTACCCGCCTCACCCGCCTCTCTTTTGAGCAGTTACAAAAACTGGTCATCGACGAGTGGCAGCGCAATAACACCGATATGCTCAGCCCCGACGAAGAGGATACCGGGCGTACCACCGCCGAGATTATTCAGGATGAAGTGCAAAATGCGCAGCGCTGTGCGCAACTGGCGACACAGTTTGGCATCGCACATCTGCTGGAGAGGCGCTTTAAATACCTCTCGACCGGCGAAACCCGTAAAACGCTGCTGTGCCAGGCCCTGATGTCCGAACCGGATTTACTGATCCTGGATGAGCCTTTCGACGGGCTTGACGTCCATTCACGCCAGCAACTGGCAGAACTGCTCGCGCGCCTCAATGCTGAAGGCTTTACGCTGGTGCTGGTGCTGAACCGCTTTGATGAGATCCCGGACTTCGTACAACACGCCGGGGTTCTGGTGGATTGCTCGCTCACAGAGACCGGAGAAAAAGCAGCCCTGCTGCAACAAGCGTTGATCGCCCAGTTAGCCCACAGCGAAAAATTATCCGGTATCGCGTTGCCAGAACCGGATGCGCCCCCGGCGCGCGAAACATTGAACGCAGACGCGCCGCTTATCATGCTGAACGATGGTGTTGTCTCTTATAACGACCGGCCAATCATCGATCACCTTTCATGGACGGTAAACCCCGGCGAGCACTGGCAGATCGTCGGCCCGAACGGCGCAGGCAAATCCACTCTACTGAGCCTGATAACCGGCGATCATCCACAGGGCTACAGCAACGATTTGACCCTGTTTGGCCGTCGTCGTGGCAGCGGTGAAACCATCTGGGATATCAAAAAGCATATTGGCTATGTCAGCAGCAGCCTGCATCTGGATTACCGCGTCAGCACCAACGTGCGTAATGTGATCCTCTCTGGCTATTTCGATTCGATTGGTATTTACCAGGCGGTATCGGACAAACAACACAAACTGGCACAACGCTGGCTGGATATTTTAGGTTTCGATGCGCGCACCGCCGACGCACCGTTTAATAGCCTCTCATGGGGTCAGCAGCGGCTGGCGTTGATTGTACGGGCGCTGGTCAAGCACCCGACGCTGCTCATTCTTGATGAACCGTTACAGGGCCTTGATCCTTTAAACCGCCAGCTTATTCGCCGCTTTGTTGATGTATTAATTAGCGAAGGCGAAACCCAGCTATTATTTGTTTCGCACCATGCCGGCGACGCGCCCGCTTGTATTACCCACCGGCTGGAATTTGTACCAGAAGGTGACGGATATCGTTATCAACTTACACCACAATAATTAGGGGGATGGTTCAATTTAGCAGGATATGATGTAATAGCCCCGTTTTAAATAAGCAACATAATAACGATCTCTGACTGGTCAGTTGGCAACATAAAATTGTCGGCGGCCAGTTTTTGTTATGGCAAGAAAAAAGCCCGTCGATGGACGCCGGGTAAAAAATTACGGGACTATGATGAATCAATTCCTCCGCATGACCCGCGCCGTTTCTCTGGCTGCGGCGCTGTTACTGGGTTTCTGCAGTGTCGCGCTCGCCGATGAGAACGCGCAGACATCCGCTTCCGGGCAGGAAGCACAATTAAAACAAGCCGTCGAAAATATGCAGCGAGCCAGTATTCATGGCCCGCATAAAATTGATCTGGGTAATCAGGCGATTCTGAACCTGCCCGAAGGTTTCGCTTATATTCCGTCACAGCAGGCTGCGGTATTTATGCGCGCGCTGGGTAACCATGTTGATAACAACTCTTTTTATGGTCTGGTATTCAGCAATGATATTTCTGGCTTTGTCTCTATTGAATATGCCGATGCCGGTTATATCAAAGATGACGATGCCAAAGACTGGGACGCCGACGAACTGCTGAGTAATTTGCAGGAAGGCACCAAAGCGGGCAATAAAGAGCGTAGTGAAAAAGGCATCCCGCCAATTGAAGTATTGGGTTGGGTAGAAAAACCAACCTACGAATCGGCGACGCATCGCCTGATTTGGTCTGCGGCAATCCGCGATATTGGCAGCAACGTGCCGGAAAAAGAACAGGGTGTTAACTACAATACCTACCTGCTGGGTCGTGAAGGTTATCTGTCGTTAAACCTGGTAACCGATCGCGGCGCCGTTGAGCAGGAAAAACCACTCGCCAAAACGTTACTCAACGCCGTGACCTTTAACGACGGCAAAAAATACAGCGACTTTAATGCCTCTACCGACAAAATTGCCGAATATGGCCTGGCGGCGCTGATTGGTGGTCTTGCGGCGAAAAAATTGGGCCTGCTGGCGCTTATCGGCGTGACGTTGCTGAAGTTCTGGAAACTTGGCCTGATCGCCGTGGCGGCATTCGGCATGGGCGTGAAAAAAATGCTGTTTCGCAAAAAAGCCGGGTAAGCCATGAGCATGCTCTTGCTACTGCTTAAAGGGGCAAGCCTCGGGAAGTTTTTCCTTTCCGGGGCCACCATGCTGCTGTCGATCGCCACTTACGCGCTCGCCTTCGGCTGGCCTTATGCGACCGGGTTTGTGGTGCTGCTGTTTTGCCATGAGCTGGGACACTATCTGGCGGCGCGTCAACGCGGGTTAGCGACGGGATTACCGATGTTTATCCCCTTTGTGGGTGCCTGGATCGCGTTGAAAGATGAGCTGCCCGATGCGGAAACCGAAGCCTGGGTCGGCATTGCCGGCCCGCTGCTCGGTTCGCTTGCCGCCCTCGGTTGCTACTATCTGGCGGAGTATTTCCACAGTTCGCTGCTGATGGCGGTGGCCTATTCCGGTTTTGTCCTTAATCTGTTTAACCTGATCCCCGTGCCGCCGCTGGATGGCGGGCGCATTACGGTCGCCATCTCGCGCAAGATCTGGTATCTGGGCATTCCCGTACTGCTGGGTTTCTTTTATCTTCACCCGAGCCCGTTGTTACTGCTGGTGTGCTTTCTCGCGGCATCCCAAATCTGGGCGCGACGCCATGATCAACCCAATCTCGACACGCTGACCCCTGGCAAACGTCTGGAATATACGCTTTTGTACTTCGGGCTGATTGCCTGGCTCTCCCTGATGACTTATAACCTCCACGAGGCGTTATCCGGCTTTCGCTGACGCTGCCTGCGTTGCTGCACCGCAGTGACACCATTTTTAAGACTTTTTACCTGCGTCGAACGAACCCCGCTATTGCGGGGTTTTTCTGGCGCTTACCCCGCAAACCGGCTGGCAGAAAATTGAGTGTAAACGATTCCACTAATTTATCCCATGTCACAGTTTTCACCTCTCTGTTATGCTAAGGTTTGTTCATATCAAATGCTTTATGGAGGGAAATATGCGAGTTCTGGTTACAGGTGGTAGCGGTTACATTGGAAGTCATACCTGCGTACAACTGCTGCAAAACGGCCACGACGTTATCATTCTCGACAATCTCTGTAACAGTAAGCGCAGCGTGCTTAATGAGATCGAACGCTTTGGCGGAAAAGCCGCGCTGTTCGTCGAAGGCGACATTCGTGATGAAGCGCTGCTCGCAGAGATCCTGCACGATCACGCCATTGAAGCGGTAATTCACTTCGCCGGGCTGAAAGCCGTTGGCGAATCCGTGGCGAAACCGCTGGAGTATTACGACAACAACGTCAACGGCACGCTGCGCCTGATTAACGCCATGCGCGCCGCGAATGTTAAAAACTTCATTTTCAGCTCCTCCGCAACCGTCTATGGCGATCAGCCGAAAATCCCTTACGTGGAAAGCTTCCCGACCGGCACGCCGCAAAGCCCCTACGGCAAAAGTAAACTAATGGTGGAGCAGATCCTCACCGACCTGCAAAAAGCACAGCCGGAGTGGAGCATTGCGCTGCTGCGCTACTTCAACCCGGTTGGCGCGCATCCATCAGGCGATATGGGCGAAGATCCGCAGGGCATCCCGAACAACCTGATGCCGTATATCGCCCAGGTTGCGGTTGGCCGCCGCGATTCACTGGCGATCTTTGGCAGTGATTACCCGACGCCAGATGGCACCGGCGTGCGTGATTACATCCACGTCATGGATCTGGCTGATGGCCATGTGGCCGCCATGCAACAACTGGCCGGGAAACCGGGCGTGCATATTTATAACCTCGGCGCGGGCGTCGGCAGCAGCGTGCTGGATGTGGTGAACGCCTTCAGTAAAGCCTGTGGCAAACCGGTGGCCTGGCACTATGCGCCGCGTCGCGAGGGCGATCTCCCGGCTTACTGGGCCGATGCCAGCAAAGCGGCTAAAGAGCTGAACTGGCGCGTAACCCGTACGCTTGACGAAATGGCAGAAGATACCTGGCGCTGGCAGTCTCGCCACCCGCAGGGCTATCCCGATTAAAGGAGTGGTAATGACGCAATTTAATCCGGTCGATCACCCGCATCGCCGTTACAACCCGCTGACCGGCCAGTGGATCCTGGTTTCTCCGCACCGCGCAAAACGCCCCTGGCAAGGGGCGCAAGAGACGCCTGCGAAACAAACCCTGCCGGCGCACGATCCGGACTGTTTCCTCTGCCCGGGCAATACCCGCGTAACCGGGGATAAAAACCCTGATTACACCAGCACTTATGTGTTCACCAACGACTTCGCCGCGTTGATGACCGACACGCCGGACGCGCCGGTGAGCGACGATCCGCTAATGCGCAGCCAGAGTGCGCGCGGCACCAGCCGGGTTATCTGTTTTTCACCGGATCACAGCAAAACGCTGCCGGAACTGAGCGTGGATGCGCTGGAATCAGTAGTAAAAACCTGGCAACAGCAAACCGCTGAGCTGGGCCAGCAGTACCCCTGGGTACAGGTATTTGAAAACAAAGGTGCGGCGATGGGTTGTTCCAACCCGCATCCGCACGGGCAAGTCTGGGCCAACAGCTTCCTGCCGAATGAAGTGGATCGTGAAGATCGCCTGCAACGCGACTATTTCGCCCGGTATCACTCCCCGATGTTGCTGGACTACGCAAAGCGCGAGCTTAACGATGGCAGCCGTACCGTGGTGGAAACCGAGCACTGGCTGGCGGTGGTTCCTTATTGGGCGGCGTGGCCGTTTGAAACCTTGCTGCTGCCGAAAGCGCATGTGCAGCGCATCACTGATTTAAGCGATGAACAGCGCCGCGATTTAGCGCTGGCATTGAAAAAACTGACCAGCCGTTACGACAACCTGTTCCAGTGCTCTTTCCCCTACTCGATGGGCTGGCACGGTGCACCGTTTAACGGCGAAGAGAATGATCACTGGCAACTGCACGCACATTTCTACCCGCCGCTGCTGCGCTCCGCCACGGTGCGTAAATTTATGGTCGGCTATGAAATGCTGGCCGAAACCCAGCGTGACCTGACGGCAGAACAAGCCGCCGAACGTCTGCGCGCGGTCAGTGATATTCATTTTCGCGAATCCGGAGAATAACAATGAGTCTGAAAGAGAACACACAATCCCTGTTTGCTGAAAAATTCGGCTACCCTGCCACCCACACAATTCAGGCACCGGGTCGTGTGAACCTGATTGGCGAACACACCGACTATAACGACGGTTTTGTTCTGCCGTGCGCTATTGATTACCAGACGGTGATCAGTTGCGCACCGCGTACTGACCGCATTGTTCGGGTAATTGCCGCCGATTATGACAACCAGAGCGATGAGTTCTCGCTGGATGCGCCAATTGTGACCCACGACAGCCAGCAGTGGTCGAACTACGTGCGCGGCGTGGTGAAACATTTGCAAAAACGCGATGCCAGTTTTGGCGGCGCGGATCTGGTCATTAGCGGTAATGTGCCGCAGGGCGCGGGCTTGAGTTCGTCTGCCTCGCTGGAAGTGGCGGTCGGTACGGTGTTCCAGCAGCTTTATCATCTGCCGCTGGATGGCGCGCAAATTGCCCTTAATGGTCAGGAAGCGGAAAACCAGTTTGTCGGCTGTAACTGCGGCATCATGGATCAGCTTATCTCGGCGCTGGGCAAAAAAGGCAGCGCGCTGCTGATCGATTGCCGATCGCTTGGCACCAAAGCGGTGTCGATGCCGGAAGGCGTGGCGATCGTCATCATTAACAGTAACTTTAAACGCACCCTGGTGGGCAGCGAGTACAACACGCGCCGCGAGCAGTGTGAAACCGGTGCGCGCTTCTTCCAGCAAAAAGCGCTGCGCGATGTCAGCATCGATCAGTTCAATGCCGTGGCCCATGAGCTTGATCCGCTGGTCGCCAAACGCGTGCGCCACGTGCTGACCGAAAACGCCCGTACCGTGGAAGCCGCGGCTGCGCTGGAGAAAGGCGATCTGCAACGCATGGGCGTGCTAATGGCAGAATCCCACGCGTCGATGCGTGATGATTTTGAAATCACTGTGCCGCAAATCGATACGCTGGTTGAGATTGTCAAAGCGACCATTGGTGACCAGGGCGGCGCGCGCATGACCGGCGGCGGCTTCGGCGGCTGCGTGGTCGCACTGGTGCCGGAAACGCTGGTACCGGCGGTGAAACAGGCAGTAGAAAGCCAGTACGAAGCCAAAACCGGTATCAAAGAAACCTTCTATGTTTGCAAACCTTCACAGGGAGCAGGACAGTGCTAAACGAAGCTTCTGCAGCAGCCCCGGACGGGCTGCCCTTTCGTCTGATCACCCTGCGCAATAGCGCCGGGATGGTGGTGACATTAATGGACTGGGGCGCGACGCTGTTATCCGCGCGCGTACCGCTAAAGGATGGTTCCGTGCGTGAAGCGCTGCTGGGCTGCGCCACACCGGAACACTACCTGCAACAGACCGCGTATCTGGGCGCGTCGGTAGGCCGTTACGCCAACCGTATCGCCAAAAGCCGTTTCACGCTGGATGGTCACACCTATACGTTGACGCCAAGCCAGGGTGAAAACCAGTTGCATGGCGGCCCGGATGGGTTCGATAAGCGGCGCTGGTTGATAGAACGGCAAAATGATAACGAAGTGGTCTTTGTCCTGAATTCAGCGGATGGCGACCAGGGCTTCCCTGGAAACGTTCATGCCCGGGCGCATTTCCGCCTCGGCGATGATAACCGGCTCGCCATTGAGTACCGTGCAACCACCAACAAACCGTGTCCGGTCAACCTGACTAACCACGCTTATTTCAACCTTGATGGTGAGCAGTCGGATGTTCGCAACCACACGTTGCAACTGCTGGCGGATGCTTATCTGCCGGTCGATGAGATGGGCATTCCGACCGACGGGTTAAAAAACGTTGAGCAGACCAGTTTTGATTTCCGCACCCCGAAAACCGTGGCGCAGGATTTTCTGGCTGAAGAAGACCAGCGCGTGGTGAAAGGTTACGACCATGCGTTTTTATTGCAGGCAAAAGGCGATGTCAGCCAGCCCGCCGCGCAGTTGTGGTCAGCGGACAAACAGCTGCAAATGACGGTATATACCAGCGCGCCTGCACTTCAGTTCTATTCCGGTAATTATCTGGAAGGCACGCCAGCGCGCGGCGGCAAACCTTATCAGGCATGGCAGGGTCTGGCGCTGGAGAGCGAGTTTTTGCCCGACAGCCCGAACCGCCCGGATTTCCCGCAGCCGGACTGCTTCTTACTGCCGGGCGACGTTTATGTCAGCCTGACGGAATACCACTTTATTGCGCAGTAATCCCCCCGCCCTCCTTCCGGAGGGCTTTTTTTACCCGTTTTGCTGAAATATGCGCCACTTATCGACAAAACCATAACCCCTGATTCACAAGCACCTTACACTCAGCGGCTATTTTCGCTATGGTTATGGGTAACCGTTGCCGGGAGCACCTTCACGGCAATATAATGAGAATTGTTATCATTCAATCAGGCTCACAGGAGTAAGTGTATGGCTGTTACTAAGCTGGTTCTGGTTCGTCATGGCGAAAGCCAGTGGAACAACGAAAACCGCTTCACCGGTTGGTACGATGTTGATCTGTCCGAAAAAGGCGTTGGCGAAGCAAAAGCGGCAGGCAAACTGCTGAAAGAGGAAGGCTACACCTTCGATTTTGCTTATACCTCTGTGCTGAAACGTGCCATCCATACGCTGTGGAACGTGCTGGACGAGCTGGATCAGGCGTGGTTGCCGGTAGAAAAAAGCTGGAAACTCAACGAACGTCACTACGGTGCGTTGCAGGGTCTGAACAAAGCTGAAACCGCAGAAAAATACGGTGACGAGCAGGTTAAACAGTGGCGTCGCGGCTTTGCTGTTACACCGCCGGCGCTGACCAAAGATGACGAACGTTTCCCGGGCCACGATCCGCGTTACGCAAAACTGACCGATGCCGAGCTGCCGCAGACCGAAAGCCTGGCGCTGACCATCGATCGCGTCATTCCTTACTGGAACGACACCATTCTGCCGCGCCTGAAAAGTGGTGAGCGCGTGATCATCGCCGCGCACGGTAACTCCCTGCGCGCGCTGGTGAAATACCTCGATAACATGAGCGAAGAAGAGATCCTTGAACTGAACATCCCGACTGGCGTACCGCTGGTATATGAGTTCGACGAAAACTTCAAACCGCTGAAACATTACTATCTGGGTAATGCGGACGAGATCGCCGCGAAAGCTGCTGCGGTAGCAAACCAGGGTAAAGCGAAGTAAGTTATCGCCCATAAAAAAAGCGTGGAGCAGTCCACGCTTTTTTATTTGTACAACCGTTAACTGCGTCGCGCTTTCACTGCCGCCGCAAGCTGGCGCAAAAGCGTCTCAGTGTCATCCCAGCCGATGCAGGCGTCGGTAACGCTTTTACCGTACACCAGCGGTTCACCGCTTTCGAGGCTTTGATTGCCTTCCACCAGATGGCTTTCAATCATCACACCGATAATGGCTTTTTCACCCCCAGCGATCTGCTGACAAACATCCGCACCCACTTCCATCTGTTTCTTGAACTGTTTGCTGGAATTGGCATGGCTGAAGTCGATCATCACCTGCGGCTCCAGGCCAGCTTTCTGCAGACCCACTTTTACTTCCGCGACATGTTTCGCGCTGTAGTTCGGCTCTTTACCGCCGCGCAGGATAATATGGCAATCACCGTTACCGGCGGTGTTCACAATGGCGGAGTGACCCCATTTGGTGACGGACAGGAAGCAGTGCGGCGCGCCTGCGGCATTAATGGCGTCAATCGCGACTTTGATGGTGCCATCGGTGCCGTTTTTGAACCCCACCGGGCAGGAGAGACCGGAAGCCAGCTCACGATGCACCTGCGATTCCGTTGTGCGCGCGCCAATCGCGCCCCAGCTCATCAGATCGGCCATATATTGCGGGGTGATCATATCGAGGAACTCTCCCGCCGCCGGTAAACCGCTGTCGTTGATTTCCAGCAGCAACTTACGCGCAATACGTAAACCGTCGTTAATCTGGAAGCTGTTATCCATATGCGGATCGTTAATCAGCCCTTTCCAGCCCACGGTGGTACGCGGTTTTTCGAAGTAAACGCGCATAACGATTTCCAGATCGTCTTTTAACGCTTCACGCAAAGCCAGCAGACGCGAAGCGTACTCTTTTGCCGCCGCAGGATCGTGAATCGAACACGGTCCGATAACCACCAGCAAGCGATCATCATTTCCGCGCAGGATCTTATGAATCGCTTTGCGGGCATGAGATACCGTGTTGGCGGCGGTTTCAGTGGCGGGGAATTTTTCAAGGAGTGCTACAGGAGGTAATAACTCATTGATCTCTTTAATACGTAAATCGTCGTTCTGATAATTCATGTTCGTTCCAGTCTGGCCATACTTTTTTTGATGAATGCAATCTTTCCAATCTATCTCGTCGGCGGCAAAGTGTAAACGCGATTTTACACTTCGACCGGATAATTCCTGGAATGCGGCCAAATCGCGTTAAAAAGTAGCGAGTGGGGATATCAGCGCTACACTTTTTAACTGTTAACACTTATATTTTTCATTTTATCGCTATTCCATGCTGCCATATAGCACATGAATGGTATCTTTAACCACTGAGCGTGATAATTCGTTCGCGCTGCTTTTACCGGCCCAGGCGGCGGTAAAAACGACCGGAACAGGAGCATCATGATGAAAATGAATAAATTAGCGACACTTTTACTGACGACGACGCTGACTTTCGCAGGTGGCGCAGCCTACGCGGCCGACGCAGCCTCTTCTACCGACAGTAACGGTGATGCCAATGCCGCAGCGGCTGCAGGCCAACCGGCACCGGACGCCAAACAGAATGTTGCGCCAAACAATGTGGATAACAGCCAGATCAACAGCGGCAGCATGAATACCAACTCGACCACTCAGCACAGCTCAAAGCATATGAGCAAAGATGAGGTGCATAAAAACACCATGTGTAAAGATGGTCGCTGCCCGGATGTGAACAAAAAGGTTGAAACCGAAAGCGGTAACAACCATAGCGTCGATAAGAAAACCGACGGCACAACCCAGTAAAATCCGGTGCATTAACCATCAGGGAGAGCTTCGGCTCTCCTTACTTTTTTCTCTCCGAACTCCCCCGCAAACTGAAAAATCTGTAATGATGTAAGGCGTTAAAATAATTACAAGGAACGACCCGCCTATGGCGCATTCACACTCGCACACTCCCGCAGATGCCAACGCCCGCCGCCTGCTGCTGGCGTTTATTGTTACCGCCGTTTTTATGGTCATCGAAGTGGTCGGCGGCCTGGTTTCCGGCTCTCTGGCGCTGCTTGCCGATGCCGGTCATATGCTGACAGACGCCGCCGCGCTGCTTTTCGCGTTATTAGCGGTCTATTTTGCCCGCCAGCCGCCCAGCGCTCGCCGGACGTTTGGCTGGCTGCGTCTGACTACGCTTGCAGCATTTATTAATGCACTGGCACTGGTGCTGATTACCGTGTGGATTGTCTGGGAAGCGATTCAGCGTTTCACCCATCCGCAGCCCGTTGCAGGCTTCACCATGATGCTGATTGCAATAGCCGGGCTTGTGGCTAACGTGCTGGCCTTCTGGTTACTGCATCGGGGTAGTGAAGAGAAGAACCTGAATGTCCGCGCCGCCGCGTTGCATGTGCTGGGTGACTTACTCGGTTCTGTGGGTGCCATCGCGGCGGCGCTGGTGATTTTGTTCACCGGCTGGACCCCAATTGACCCGATACTCTCGGTGCTGGTTTCCGCGCTGGTATTACGTAGCGCCTGGCGGCTAATGAAAGAGAGCATTAACGAGCTGCTGGAGGGGGCGCCGGGCTCGATGGATATTGGCGCGTTGCAGCGACATCTGCGACGCGCTATCCCGGAGGTGCGTGATGTTCACCATGTGCATGTCTGGCTGGTCGGCGAAAAACCGCTTATGACGCTGCATGTGCAGGTGATCCCACCGCGCGACCATGACAAGCTGCTGAGTGAGATCCACCACTTTTTATCACATCATTACGAAATTGAGCATGCGACGGTGCAGATGGAATACCAGCCCTGTAGCGGGCCAGACTGCCATCTGGGTGAGACACAGCCTGACCACCACCATTCACACTCGCATTAATGCGAAAGCGCGTGAGAACCCCGCTCACGCGCGCTGTTAATCCACATCCTGCTGCCGTTAAGCGCGATAAAGGTCAGGATCAGATACTCCAGCGACATCGCCCAGACGCCCTGCAGTGCGAAGATCGCCACACTTATCACGTTAATCACCACCCACAGCAACCAGTTCTCAACATATTTGCGCGTCATCAGGATCATCGCCACGATGGAGAGCACCATCATGCTTGAGTCCCAGAACGGAAACGCATCGGGCTGCAATTGCGGCATGACCACGTTTAGCCCCAACGCTTGCATGACGGCAACGGCGATTTTCGTCAGGAAAGCAAAGACCGGATCGATAAAGAAGGTCATCAAGCCAATCGCTACCACACATACTGCTAACCAGCTTATCGCTTTGGGTAACGGTAGCCAGCGGATTTGTAATTCAGCTTCATTCTGCGAGGTTTGTCGCGACCAGGCATACCAGCCGTAAATGTTGGCGGCAAAGAAAAACAGCTGCAGCAGTAAGCTGGCATACAGCTGGATCTGGAAGAAAATAATCGCAAACAGCGTCACGTTGATCAGACCAAATGCGTAATTACCGATCTTCTCAAGGCTGGCGAGCCAGATGCACAATAAACCGGCCAGTGTGCCTGTGGCTTCAATCCATGAAAGATCGTACCCACCGGTGCCAAGCGGAATATGCACCAGGATGTTTTGTGTACTAAAAAAATCCATTCTTTCCCCACAGCGTATTGCTACGCATTGATTATTCACTAAGAACATAGTGTAGCCGCAAAATCGAGCATACGGTTAAGCGGCAGCAGCGCGCCTTCACGCAGCGCAGCATCAACGTGGATTTCATGCTCCGCACCACCGTTTTCCAGGCTTTCTGCGATAGCTTTCAGACCGTTCATCGCCATCCACGGGCAATGCGCGCAACTGCGGCACGTTGCCCCCTCACCTGCGGTTGGCGCTTCCAGTAACTCTTTTTCCGGTACGGCCTGCTGCATTTTATAAAAGATACCGCGATCGGTCGCGACGATAAGTTGCTTATTCGGCAGTGTTTTTGCCGCAGCGATAAGCTGGCTGGTTGAGCCGACAGCATCTGCCAGGTTCACGACTGACTGCGGCGATTCAGGATGCACGAGGATGGCGGCATCAGGATAAAGCGCTTTCATGCGTGTCAGGGCTTGCGTTTTAAATTCATCATGCACGATGCACGCGCCCTGCCAGCACAGCACATCCGCACCAGTCTGTTTTTGTACATAATTGCCGAGATGACGATCCGGCGCCCAGATAATTTTTTCGCCGAGGCTGTCGAGATGCTCAATTAACTCTACCGCAATGCTTGAGGTCACAACCCAGTCGGCACGCGCTTTGACAGCCGCAGAGGTGTTAGCGTAAACCACCACTGTGCGATCCGGGTGCGCATCGCAAAAGGCGCTGAACTCCTCGATCGGGCAACCGAGATCAAGCGAGCACTCTGCATGCAATGTTGGCATCAGAATGCTTTTTTCCGGGCTGAGAATTTTAGCGGTTTCCCCCATAAAACGTACGCCAGCTACCAGCAGCGTTGAGGCGGAATGTCTGGCACCAAAACGCGCCATCTCCAGCGAATCAGAGATACAGCCGCCGGTCTCTTCCGCCAGTTGCTGAATTTCCGGATCGGTATAGTAGTGCGCAACCATCACCGCATCTCGCTCTTTGAGCAAGCGCTTGATTTTTTCGCGGTAAAACTGCTTCTCATGCAGATTCAACGGTGTAGGTTTGGGCGGGAACGGATAGATTGCGGCTTCAGGATCAAACATTACGCTCATCATGCTTACTCGTTTTGCTTGCTTAACTTAATTACCAGAACAACGCAAATGCGTGACGTCATTAGCGCACCGGTGTTTTATATACTAAACAAGATAGCCGATTGGACAAAAAATGTCGTGGGGAATTTTTGTGGAATAACAGAAAGCAAAAAAGCGCCTTTAGGGCGCTTTTTTACACTGGTGGGTCGTGCAGGATTCGAACCTGCGACCAATTGATTAAAAGTCAACTGCTCTACCAACTGAGCTAACGACCCCTTTCGGGATTGTTCTTCGAAGTTAACCAGTGCCAACGTGATGTTAGAGTGGTGGGTCGTGCAGGATTCGAACCTGCGACCAATTGATTAAAAGTCAACTGCTCTACCAACTGAGCTAACGACCCATACGGGTAGCGACTTCGAAGATAATTTTATCTGTAACCACATTAAGTGGTTGATCGTGCAGGATGGCTCGCTTTTAGCCGGACGCTGCTGACGCAACGTTATCCTTCACGTTTAACACCATCGGATGGATGTTAAATTGGTGGGTCGTGCAGGATTCGAACCTGCGACCAATTGATTAAAAGTCAACTGCTCTACCAACTGAGCTAACGACCCGAGTGGTGGGTGATGACGGGATCGAACCGCCGACCCCCTCCTTGTAAGGGAGGTGCTCTCCCAGCTGAGCTAATCACCCGATACTGCGCTGGATACTGCTTTACGTGGTGGGTCGTGCAGGATTCGAACCTGCGACCAATTGATTAAAAGTCAACTGCTCTACCAACTGAGCTAACGACCCACTTTTGCGTTGCTTCTGGTCTGTGCGATATCCCCTGGCAACGGCGGCATATATTACTGATTTAAGAATTCAGCGCAACAACAATTTCGATGAATATCACTTAACTGCTTATGTTTCAGGCGACAAGACCAGAAAAAGTTCGATTTCTGGTCATGTGCCATGCATTACATCGAACCAAGACGTTTTTGCGCTTGTTTCGCGCCATCGGTACCAGGGTATTTACTAACCACCTGCTGGTAGACTGCTTTCGCTTTTGCGGTATCCCCTTTGTCTTGCATAATCACACCGACCTTGTACATAGCGTCTGGCGCTTTAGGCGACTTCGGGAAATTTTTCACCACCGAGGCGAAGTAATAAGCAGCATCGTCTTTTTTACCCTTGTTGTAATTCAACTGACCGAGCCAGTAGTTGGCATTCGGTATGTAGGTTGAATCAGGATACTTTTTGACGAAATTCTGGAATGCGACGATCGCTTCATCCTGGTGGGATTTATCCTGCACCAGCGCAACCGCAGCATTGTAATCGGTATTGGCATCACCGCTTTGTACCGGCGCGCCAGTGTTTGCCGCCCCTGCGTTAGCACCAGAATCCGCTGCCGGAGCCTGCGTTGCCGCACCGCTCTGATCGCCGGACGTCTGCTGCGTCTGCCCCGCCGCACCGCCACTGCTCAGATTGCCTATCTGCTGCAAAATTTGCTGTTGGCGTTCAACCACCTGGTTCAGTTGATATTGATTTTCCTGGATTTGCCCACGAAGAGTATCTATATCGGCCTGATTATCGGAGAGTTGTTGCTGGAGTTGAGTTAAAAGCTGGCTGTGAGCATTGGAAATACGCTCGAGTTGAGTGACGCGGTCTTCGACCGAGCCTGAGCCGACACTACTGATTGGCGCCTGAGCATTAGCGGCCCAGGGGGCCGCTATGCCAACCAGTAACGACAGACTCAACAGATGATGTCTGAAGTTACTGCTCATGCAATTCTCTTAGTAAACCAGTACGGCGCGACGGTTTTTAGCGTAAGCCGCTTCGTCGTGACCCAGTACTGCAGGTTTTTCTTTACCGTAAGAAACGATGGAGATCTGGTCAGCGGAAACGCCTTTACCCTGCAGGTACATTTTAACGGCGTTAGCACGACGTTCGCCCAGGGAGATGTTGTATTCCGGAGTACCACGTTCGTCAGCGTGACCTTCAACGGTAACTTTGTAGGACGGGTTGCTACGCAGGAAGTTAGCGTGAGCATCCAGCATCGCTGCGAAGTCAGAACGGATGTCATACTTGTCCAGATCGAAGTAAACAATGTTGTTCTGCTGCAGCTGTTGCATTTGCAGACGCGCTTGTTCTTCGGAAGACATGTTGCCGCTACCGTTCATGCCAGTGCCAGCACCCATCATGCCTTCGCCGCTCTGGTCGCTTGCATTCTTGTGAGAAGAACATGCAGCGATCGCCATTACAGGCAGAGCCAGCATCAGGCCTTTCAGCACTTTGTTCAGTTGCATTTCTTTGATTCCTTTATAATCAATTATTTATTATTACAGATACGGAGACCAGGCAGGGAATTTAACCTGTCCATCAGTCGCCGGAATACGCGCTTTGAAACGCCCATCTGTAGAAACCAGATTCAGCACGGATCCCATCCCCTGAGAAGAGCTGTAGATTACCATTGTGCCGTTAGGTGCCAGACTTGGCGTTTCATCCAGGAACGTTGACGTCAGAACCTGTACGCCACCCGCTTCCAGATCTTGTTTAGCGATGTGCTGCTGACCACCGTCAGAGCTAACCATCACCATAAATTTGCCGTCGCTGCTGATATCCGCGTCCTGGTTCTGCGAACCCTGCCAGGAGATACGCTGTGCTGCGCCGCCATTAATCCCTACTTTATAAACCTGCGGACGCCCGGCCTGGTCAGATGTGAAAGCCAGGGTCTGGCTATCCGGGAACCAGGTCGGCTCCGTATTGTTGCTGCGACCATCGGTAACCTGGCGGATCTGGCCAGAGCCAATGTCCATGACGTAAATGTTCAGGCTACCGGTTTTCGACAGTGCGAATGCCAGTTTAGAACCATCCGGCGAGAACGCCGGTGCGCCGTTGTGACGCGGGAATGAAGCAACCTGGCGAACACTGCCGTTAGCCAGTGTCTGGATAACCAGTGCAGAACGGCCGCTTTCAAAGGTAACGTATGCCAGTTTGGAGCCATCTGGTGACCATGCCGGAGACATCAGCGGCTGCGGAGATTTATGCACCAGGAACTGGTTGTAGCCATCGTAGTCGGAAACGCGCAGTTCATATGGGAACTGGCTGTTAGCCGTCTGCACAACATAAGCGATACGGGTACGGAACGCGCCTTTAATGCCGGTCAGTTTCTGGAATACTTCGTCACTAGCGGCGTGAGCGGCATAACGCAGCCACTGTTTATTCACTTTAAAGGAGTTTTGCGCCAGTACGGTTCCCGGTGCGCCACCGGTATCCACCAGTTGGTAAGCGACATTGTAGCTGCCGTCAGGATTCGGGGTCACCTGGCCGACAACCACTGCGTCAATGCCCAACGCTGACCACGCGGCTGGCTGCACTTCCTGAGCGCTGCCAGGCTGCTGCGGCAGACGGGAACGATCAAGTGGATTGAATTTGCCGCTGTTACGCAGATCCGCAGCAACGATGCCGCCAGCATCCTCAGGCGCAGCGCCAGGACCAGCCCACTGGAAAGGCACGACGCCAATCGGGCGTGCCGAGTCCACCCCCTGGGTGATCTCGATACGTACTTCTGCGTGCAGCACAGCTGCCCACAGCATCAGAAAACCAAATGCAACACGTAATGCCTGCTTCATCATATCTCCCTTATCCGGGCGGAAAACCCGCGATAATTTAGCAGAATTTTAACAAACTCAATAAGACAAAACTACACGCGTCAGGACACCCTCTGCACGATCTCCCCCGCAGCTTGCGAGGGAAAGTGTACCTTAAGGTTTAAAGTCCAGCGGCGCATTTTTGAACACTTCATATACAGCCTGGCTTGGCGGTTTCGGCATTTTTGCCTGTCGGGCTGCAGCAAGCGCAGCCTGGCAAAGCGCCGGATCGCCACCTTCGGACTGAATATCTAACAGCATACCGTCTGGCGCCAGTTTGACACGTAACGTACAAGTTTTCCCCGCATAGGAGGAGGCGTCATAGAAGCGGCTTTCTATAGCCGATTTAATCTGCCCTGCATAGTTATTAATGTCAGCACCAGACGCGCCATTGTTCTTAGTGTTACCAGAACCAGCGGGAGCTGCATTATTCCCTTTCGCTCCACCACCCGTTTTCGGTGCATTCTTACCGGAGCTTAAATCGCCAAACAGATCGTCAACGCCAGCTGCATCCGCTTTCTCTGCTGCGGCTTTCTTGGCTGCTGCAGCCTTCTCTGCGGCCGCTTTTTTGTCGGCTGCCGCTTTTGCCGCTGCAGCTTTCTTCTCTGCGGCCGCTTTTTCAGCCGCTGCTTTCTCGGCAGCAGCTTTTTCAGCGGCGGCCTTCTCGGCTGCTGCGGCTTTCTCGGCTGCCGCTTTTTCGGCGGCGGCTTGTTTGGCGGCTTCAGCCTGCGCTTTCTTCGCGGCTTCGGCTTCGGCTTTTTTCTTCGCATCGGCAGCCGCTTTCGCCGCTTCCGCTTCGGCTTTTTTCTGTGCGTCTGCAGCAGCTTTCGCGGCTTCGGCTTCCGCTTTCTTCTTCGCGTCGGCGGCGGCTTTCTTCGCAGCCTCTTCAGCCGCTTTTGCCTGTGCGTCCGCTTTTGCTTTCGCATCAGCCGCTGCTTTTGCGGCAGCTTCTTCAGCTTGTTTCTGCTGCTGTTGCGCCTGTTTTGCCGCCTCTTCCGCTTTTTTCTGCTGCTCGGCCTGTTCTCGCGCCGCTTCCTGCGCCTGCAAACGTTCCTGCTCAAGTTGTTTCAGGCGTTCCTGCTCTGCAGCCTGCTTCTCTCGCAACTCTTCTGCTTGCTGTTGCGCCTGTTTTTCACGCTGCTCTTTAGCGCGTTGCGCGCTGGCTTGCTGCTGCTGTTGGCGATTGTAATTTTCCACCACAGCACCCGGATCGACCATCACCGCATCAATCGCAGAGCCACCGCCACCGCCTGAAGAAGCATCTATATGCTCATCAAACGAGCTCCAGATCAGCAGCGCTACAAGGATTACGTGCAGCACTGCTGAAATGATTATTGCTCGCTTAAGCTTGTCGTTTTGTACGGTTGCCTTTGACACTCTCGGTTCCCAAAAACTGTCCGCCTGTTAAGCCGGTGATCAGATAGGCTGTGTCATCAAGCCGACTGATTTCACACCCGCGCTATGTAACAGGTTCAGCGCTTTAATGATTTCATCGTACGGCACATCTTTCGCCCCGCCGATTAAGAACACGGTTTTCGGATTGGATTGCAGGCGACGCTGCGCCTCCGCAATCACCTGCTCCGGCGGCAGTTGATCCATACGATCTTTTTCCACCACCACGCTGTACTGTCCGACACCGGAAACCTCAATAATGACCGGAGGATCGTCATTGGTGCTGACGGTTTGCGACTGTGTCGCATCCGGCAGATCAACCTCTACGCTTTGCGTAATGATCGGTGCCGTCGCCATAAAAATCAGCAGCAGCACCAACAACACGTCCAGCAACGGAACGATGTTGATTTCAGACTTGAGGTCACGACGGCCCCGTCCACGCGATCTGGCCATGGCTTACTCCTTGTTGCTGTCGCTGCTGGCAAATGCCTGGCGATGCAGAATAGCCGTGAACTCTTCCATAAAGTTGTCGTAATTCAGTTCCAGTTTGTTCACGCGCTGGTTCAGTCGGTTGTAAGCCATAACCGCTGGAATAGCAGCGAACAGACCGATTGCTGTTGCGATCAACGCTTCGGCGATACCTGGCGCAACCATTTGCAACGTCGCCTGCTTCACCGCGCCCAGCGCGATAAAGGCGTGCATGATCCCCCAGACCGTACCGAACAGGCCGATATATGGGCTGATAGACCCCACGGTACCGAGGAAAGGAATATGGTTTTCCAGCGTTTCCAGTTCGCGGTTCATCGAAATACGCATCGCTCTTGATGCCCCTTCGACAATCGCTTCCGGCGCGTGGCTATTGGCGCGGTGCAGGCGGGCAAACTCTTTGAAACCGCTATAAAAGATTTGTTCCGAACCGCTTAAATTATCACGGCGTCCCTGGCTTTCCTGATACAAACGAGAGAGTTCGATGCCGGACCAAAACTTGTCTTCAAAGGCTTCCGCTTCGCGACCTGCTGCGTTGAGGATGCGCGTTCTCTGGATGATAATTGCCCAGGATGCGATAGAAAAACCAATCAAAATCAACATGATAAGTTTGACCAGAAGGCTAGCCTTCAGGAACAAATCAAGGATGTTCATGTCAGTCACTGCTTAAACTCCGCGACAATAGACTTGGGAAGCGCACGAGGCTTCATTAAGAGTGGATCAACACAGACAATCAGCACTTCAGCTTCATTCAGCACTTTATTCTCTGCATTGACAATCCGCTGCGAGAAAACCATCGAGGTTCCGCGCATTGATGTAACTTCCGTTTGGACTTCGAGCATGTCGTCGAGTCTGGCGGGTGCAAAATACTCCAGCGTCATTTTGCGTACCACGAATGCAACGCGCTCAGCCAACAAAACTTGTTGGCTAAAGTGATGGTGGCGCAGCATCTCAGTGCGGGCTCTTTCATAAAAAGCAACGTAGCTGGCGTGGTAAACCATGCCACCGGCATCGGTATCTTCGTAATAGACCCGAACCGGCCATCGAAACAGCGTTGTATTCACTTTACATCCCGGTAATGCAAAAAAAGTTAGAGCTTTTAAACTTCGCTACTATACGCGCGGGCAAGATGCTTTGGAATGGGTTGAGGTAAACGGAGAGTAAAAATTTATGGGCTTTTGCAAGCCCATGAGGATAGAGGATATTTCTTATTCAAAAGAAGAAAAAAACAAGCCCCGCAAGCATGACCAGAAAAGCGACTGGCGGGCAGAAAAAACCCTGCCAGTGAAGCGCGCGCGGGCGAAAGCCAACACCGTGAACCACGCCGGCGCACACCGCCCACATTAATAGCAACCCGTGCCAAATCTCCAGCTCGCTGGTTTTGGCCGCGAAACGGGAGGGATCCCAGAAGATACAGCCCGCCAGCAGTAATGCCATTATTAAGGAAAGGGCCCTTAACGGGCCCTTGTCCATTACCGCATACAGTTTTGCGATAATTTTTTCCATCAGTGTTCTTCTTTCCCGGCTTTGGTCGCTTCAACATGTTCCAGCGCCAGCGCGGTAATCACTCCGAAAGCACAGGCAAGAAGCGTTCCTAAAATCCATGCAAAATACCACATATTCTGCTCCTTACTTAGTACATAGAGTGGGTATTGCTTTCAATGTGCTCTTTGGTAATACGACCGAACATTTTCCAGTAACACCAGATGGTGTAGAGCAGGACAATCGGTACAAAAACCAGCGCCACATAAGTCATCAGGTTCAGCGTCAACTGAGTCGATGTCGCATCCCACATGGTCAGGCTTGCTTTCAGCATGGTGCTTGACGGCATGATGAACGGGAACATCGCGATACCAGCAGTCAGGATGATGCATGCCAGCGTCAGTGAAGAGAACACGAACGCCCAGCCGGCTTTATCCAGACGCGCCGTCAGCACGGTCAGCAGTGGCAACACAACGCCCAGCGCCGGCACCAGCCACAGCACAGGCATGTTGTTGAAGTTAGTCAGCCAGGCTCCCGCCTGTACCGCCACTTCTTTGCTCAACGGGTTAGACGCGGCATGATGATCGATGGCGGAAGTCACCACGTAACCGTCGATACCATAAACCACCCACACACCCGCCAGTGCGAAGCACACCAGCGTGACCAGCGCAGCAATTTGCACTGTTGCACGAGCGCGCAAATGCAGTTCGCCGACCGTACGCATTTGCAGGTAAGTCGCGCCCTGGGTCAGGATCATCGCCACGCTCACCACGCCAGCCAACAGACCAAACGGGTTCAGCAACTGGAAGAAGTTACCGGTGTAGAACAGGCGCATATCGTTATCGAGATGGAACGGCACGCCCTGCAGCAGGTTGCCGAATGCCACACCGATCACCAACGGCGGAACAAAGCTGCCGATGAAGATGCCCCAGTCCCACATGCCACGCCAGCGCATATCTTCAATCTTCGAGCGGTAGTCAAAACCCACCGGACGGAAGAACAGTGAAGCCAGCACCAGGATCATCGCGACATAAAAACCGGAGAACGCGGCAGCGTAAACCATCGGCCAGGCGGCAAACAGCGCGCCACCGGCGGTGATCAGCCAAACCTGGTTACCGTCCCAGTGCGGCGCGATAGCGTTAATCATCACGCGGCGTTCGGTGTCGCTACGACCCAGCACGCGAGTCAGCATACCCACGCCCATGTCGAAGCCGTCGGTGACCGCAAAACCAATCAGCAGAATGCCAACCAGCAGCCACCAGATAAAACGTAATATTTCATAATCAATCATTTGACGACTCCTGTCTTAGCGTGCCGGCTGAGAAGCCACAGTGGACTGCTCGTAGTGATAGCGCCCTGTTTTCAGACTGCTCGGCCCAAGGCGAGCAAATTTGAACATCAGGAACACTTCCGCCACCATAAACAGCGTATAAAGGCCGCAAATCAGAATCATGGAGAACAGCAGATCGCCAACGGTCAGCGATGAGTTCGCAACCGCGGTCGGCAACACTTCACCAATCGCCCACGGTTGACGGCCGTACTCAGCGACAAACCAACCCGATTCAATGGCAATCCACGGCAGCGGAATACCATAAAGCGCAGCGCGCAGCAGCCATTTTTTCTCACCGATGCGGTTACGAATCACGGTCCAGAAAGAGGCACCAATGATCAGCAGCATCAGCACACCACAAGCCACCATCAGACGGAAAGCGAAGTACAGAGGCGCCACGCGCGGAATAGAATCTTTGGTCGCTTGTTGGATCTGCGCTTCTGTCGCGTCTGCCACATTCGGCGTATAGCGTTTCAGCAGCAGGCCATAACCAAGATCTTTCTTGATGTTATTGAACTGGTCACGAATGGCCTGATCGGCAGAACCTGCGCGCAGTTGCTCCAGCAACTGATACGCTTTCATACCGTTACGGATGCGCTCTTCGTGCTGCACCATCAGATCTTTAAGACCGATAACCGGCGTATCAACAGAACGGGTGGCGATGATGCCCAGCGCGTACGGGATCTGGATAGCAAATTTATTCTCTTGCTTATCCTGGTCCGGCACGCCAAACAGGGTAAACGCCGCCGGTGCAGGCTGGGTTTCCCATTCGGCTTCAATCGCAGCCAGTTTGGTTTTTTGCACATCGCCCATTTCGTAGCCGGATTCATCACCCAGCACAATAACAGACAGCACTGCGGCCATACCGAAGCTGGCAGCGATAGCAAAAGAGCGTTTAGCAAAAGCGATGTCGCGCCCGCGCAGCAAGTAGTAGGAGCTGATGCCAAGGATAAAGATCGCGCCACAGGTGTAACCAGACGCCACAGTGTGAACGAATTTCACCTGTGCAACTGGGTTAAGCACCAGCTCAGCGAAGCTGACCATCTCCATGCGCATGGTTTCAAAGTTGAAATCAGAGGCAATCGGGTTTTGCATCCAGCCGTTTGCGACCAGAATCCACAGTGCGGACAAGTTGGAGCCAAGCGCGACCAGCCAGGTCACTGCCATGTGCTGTACTTTGCCCAGACGATCCCAACCGAAGAAAAACAGACCGACAAACGTAGACTCGAGGAAGAAAGCCATCAGACCTTCAATGGCCAGCGGCGCACCGAAGATATCCCCTACATAGTGGGAATAGTAAGACCAGTTAGTCCCGAACTGGAACTCCATAGTCAGACCGGTAGCCACGCCCAGTGCGAAGTTGATACCAAACAACTTGCCCCAGAACTTGGTCATATCTTTATAAATCTGTTTGCCGGAGAGGACGTAGACCGTTTCCATAATTGCCAGCAGGAACGCCATACCGAGCGTCAGTGGCACAAACAGAAAGTGGTACATCGCGGTCAAGGCAAACTGTAAGCGCGACAGTTCGACTATATCTAACATTATGACTCCTTGCTCATCGCATGAAGACTCCGAGAGTAAACCCCGTTAGCGAAGGTTCACACGCATGCCCCAATACAAAATTGCTGCACTGTTTTATTCACGTCACATAAAGCGTGACAATGAATGAAAAAAGTTACAACCAGGTTAATAAAAAACTCGAATTGATCTCTCGAATATATTACTCCGTAAAACCCTTACAATAAAAAGGTTTTTATTGAGCTAGTTTTACGTTTTTCGACAGTGATCAATTTATAGCGAATTTACCACTTTTGCACCAATTTGATCGGCGACAATTTAACGATTTTCAGCATGTTTTCCAAGCTTTTAAATATTGATTTAAATCAATTTTATCCATCATTGTTAATTTTGTAGTTGGTGTATAATCACAGTAAAAACATTGTTAACAACATGTTCATTTTAACGCCACCCATGGTTATCAATCGGCAGGTAAAGATAAATAATGACGACTTTATTTAACGTTTATCATTCATGTAAAAAATGAGACAACCGTGGCATCTTTAGGTGGGCATAAAATTAGCGCTGATGATTATCTTGTTTATTTTACAATTATTTCACCTTCACGATTATCATACTTAACACCGCGCAGTGATTATTCTTTATATTTCCTGGCGCACTAATACCCTTTTATTTTATAGGCCTTTACTGACAAGCATCCAACGTCGGGTTGCAGCCCAGACGATAAGCGCCAGCAAAGTCACTGTTGCGCCAAGCAAGCAAACCCCTTGCCAGCCGAAAACAGCATAAACCGCCGTCGTTGCCATGGCGCCCAACCCGCTGCCAAGGGCATAAAACAGCATATACAACGCCACCAGTCTGCCGTGCTGAGATGCCTCGGCACGCAAAATCAGGCTCTGATTGGTAACATGCAGCGCCTGGCCGCCGAGATCGAGTAAAACAATGCCGAGGATAAACAGCACCAGAGAGTGTTGTAGCTGTGACAGCGGCCACCAGGCCAGAAGTAACAAGAGGAGCGCCAGCAAACTTGTGCGCTGCGCATTGCCACGGTCCGCTTCGCGCCCGGCCTTTGCCGCTACCAGCGCGCCCGCAACGCCCGCCAGGGCAAACAAACCAATTACCGTACGGGAGAAATCAAACGGTGCCGCGCTTAACGGCAGCACCATTGCGCTCCAGAAAATATTAAACGCGGCAAACATCAACAACGCCAATACACCACGGATTTGTAAAACGCGATCCGTGCGTAACAGCCCCAGCATTGAGGCCATCAAACGTAACCCACTGACCGGAATCATCGCGCTGCGCATAACGGGTAACCGTCGCCAGAGCAGCAGCAATAACACCAGCATCAGCGATGCCGAGACGCCATAAACTGCGCGCCAGCCCGCTAAATCGCTAATCACCCCGGCAAAAACTCGCGCTAACAGCAGGCCGATAAAGACGCCGCCTTGCGCCGCACCCACTACCCTGCCCCGCTCTTGTTCGTTAGCAATGCTGGCCGCGCTGGCAATCAACCCTTGTGTCATTGCTGTGCCCAGCAACCCTGTCGCCAACATGCCGAAGAGCAACACCGTTGCCGATTGCGCCAGCGCGACAATAGCAAGCGCAACCACCAGCCCCAGCAACTGCAGCAACAATAACCGGCGGCGCTCAACAAGATCGCCCAGTGGCACCAACACCAGTAAGGCCAGTGCCGATCCCACTTGTGTTGCCGTCACCACGCCACCGACAGCCGCCTGGCTGATGGCAAAGCTCTGCGCCAGTGCATCCAGCAACGGCTGCGCGTAATAGACATTCGCCACACATAAACCGCTGGCGACCGCAAACAGTGCGATTAAAGCGCGCGGTGTCGCCTGTGTATTTTTATTCATAGTAGCAACCTGGTTGCAAAACGAAACTGGTTGAAGCGTAGATAATCCAGTTTTAAAATGCAACCAGAATCCTTAACCGGAAATTCACTATGCCACTAAATACTCAACCTTGCCCCGTCGCGCGTTCTGTCGATTTGATTGGCGATCGCTGGTCACTCCTTATCGTGCGTGATGCTTTTGACGGCGCGCGGCGGTTTGGCGATTTTCAGCGTGGTCTTGGCGTGGCGCGCAACATTCTTACCGACAGGCTACGCAAACTGGTGGAAGCGGGTATTTTCAGCACCCAGCCAGCATCCGATGGCACGGCGTATCAGGAGTATGTGCTGACAAAAAGAGGCGAGTCGTTGTTTCCGGTGGTCGTGGCGCTACGCCAGTGGGGAGAACAGCATCTTTTCGCGCCGAATGAGCCCCATTCCGTATTGATTGATAGTCAAAGCGGCGAAGCCATTGCACCAATGCAACCACAATCGGCAGACGGGCGTGTTCTTAGTGCGGCAAATACGCAGGTACGTAAACTGCAGCCATAAAAAAGGCCGCTACGGGAGCGGCCAACCATGTCGAAAGGATACTTGCTCCCCTACATGGAGGAGCAATGAGGTTTTATTTGATAACAGATTTCAGCGCTTCGCCGATGTCGGCCAGGCTGCGCACGGTTTTCACACCCGCCGCTTCCAGAGCAGCGAATTTCTCATCCGCTGTCCCTTTACCACCGGCAATGATGGCACCTGCGTGGCCCATACGTTTGCCTTTCGGCGCAGTCACACCCGCGATATAACCCACAACCGGCTTGGTCACGTGATCTTTGATATACGCCGCTGCTTCTTCTTCTGCGCTACCGCCGATTTCACCGATCATCACAATCGCTTCGGTCTGCGGATCTTCCTGGAACAATTTCAGGATATCGATAAAGTTAGAACCCGGGATCGGGTCACCGCCGATGCCCACACAGGTGGACTGGCCGAAACCGTAATCCGTGGTCTGTTTAACCGCTTCATAGGTCAGCGTACCGGAACGGGAAACAATACCGACTTTACCAGGCTGATGAATGTGGCCAGGCATGATACCGATTTTGCACTCGCCTGGGGTGATAACACCCGGGCAGTTCGGGCCAATCATACGCACGCCAGCTTCGTCCAGCTTCACTTTCACCGTCAGCATATCCAGCGTCGGAATACCTTCAGTAATGGTGATAATCAGTTTAATGCCCGCGTCAATGGCTTCGAGGATCGAGTCTTTGCAAAACGGTGCCGGAACATAGATAACGCTCGCGGTCGCGCCCGTCGCTTCTACGGCTTCACGCACGGTGTTAAACACCGGCAGGCCGAGGTGAGTGGTGCCGCCTTTGCCCGGCGTCACGCCGCCAACCATCTGCGTACCATAAGCAATTGCCTGCTCGGAGTGGAAAGTCCCCTGGCTTCCGGTGAAGCCCTGGCAGATAACTTTGGTGTTCTTATCAATCAAAACAGACATTATTTCCCCTCCACTGCGGCAACAACCTGCTGTGCTGCATCCGTCAGACTTTTTGCTGCAATAATATTCAGGCCGCTGTCCGCCAGGCGTTTCGCGCCCAGTTCAGCATTGTTACCTTCCAGACGCACTACCACCGGTACGTTAACACCCACTTCTTCTACCGCGCCGATGATACCGTCAGCGATCAGGTCGCAACGCACGATACCGCCGAAGATGTTAACCAGCACCGCTTTCACGTTCTCATCCGACAGGATGATTTTGAACGCTTCGGTCACGCGCTCTTTAGTTGCGCCGCCACCCACATCGAGGAAGTTCGCCGGTTCGCCACCGTGCAGTTTGACGATGTCCATGGTGCCCATCGCCAGACCTGCGCCGTTGACCATACAACCGATGTTGCCGTCCAGCGCAACATAGTTCAGCTCCCAGTGTGCCGCCTGCGCTTCGCGCGGGTCTTCCTGCGACTGGTCGCGCATTTCGCGCAGTTCCGGCTGGCGGAACAAGGCGTTGCCGTCAGCGCCCAGTTTGCCATCAAGGCAGATCAGGTCGCCCTGTTTGGTGATAACCAGCGGGTTGATTTCAATCAGCGCCAGATCGCGCTCAAGGAAAATGGTCGCAAGACCCATGAAAATCTTGGTGAATTGCTGAACCTGCTTGCCTTCCAGACCCAGTTTGAACGCCAGATCGCGCCCCTGATACGGCATCGGGCCGGTCAGCGGATCGATGGTGGTTTTGTGGATCAGGTGCGGGGTCTCTTCCGCCACTTTTTCAATTTCCACGCCACCTTCGGTGGAGGCCATGAACACGACACGGCGAGAGCTACGGTCAACCACCGCGCCCAGATACAGCTCTTTGTCGATATCGGTCGCCGCTTCAACCAGAATCTGGTTTACCGGCTGGCCGTTCGCGTCTGTTTGGTAGGTCACCAGGCGTTTGCCCAGCCAGTTTTCCGCGAAGGCGCGAATATCTTCTTTGCTGTTGACGACTTTTACGCCGCCCGCTTTACCACGGCCGCCTGCATGGACCTGGCATTTTACCACCCACGGGCCTGCGCCGATCTTGGATGCCGCTTCTTCTGCTTCACGCGGGGTAGTACAGGCGTAACCAACCGGAGTCGGCAGACCTGACCGGGCAAACAGTTGTTTCGCCTGATACTCGTGTAAGTTCATGTGTTCTATCCATCCTTCATTTAATTTGTCACGCCGGATGACGGCCTACAAAGCAGGTGTTCGTTATAGTGGCCCGGCAGCGGACGCCGCCGGGCTAAGGACACTAGACGTCCAGCAGCAAGCGAGTCGGATCTTCCAGCAGCTCTTTGATGGCTACCAGGAAACCAACGGATTCGCGACCGTCAATCAGACGGTGATCGTAAGAGAGCGCCAGGTACATCATCGGCAGGATCTCGACTTTGCCATCCACCGCCATCGGGCGATCTTTAATGGCATGCATACCGAGGATCGCACTCTGCGGCGGGTTGATGATCGGTGTCGACATCAGCGAACCGAACACACCGCCATTGGTGATGGTAAAGTTACCGCCGGTCAGATCATCAACGGTCAGTTTGCCGTCACGGCCTTTCACAGCCAGCTCTTTGATTTTCTTCTCGATGTCCGCCATACCCAGCGTATCAACATCACGCAGTACCGGTGTTACCAGACCACGCGGCGTAGAAACCGCCATGCTGACATCGAAATAGTTGTGGTAAACCACGTCATCACCATCGATGGACGCGTTCACTTCCGGGTAGCGTTTCAGCGCTTCAACCACAGCTTTCACATAGAAAGACATAAAGCCCAGGCGGATACCGTGACGTTTTTCAAAAGCGTCACCGTACTGCTTACGCAGATCCATAATCGGCTTCATGTTGACTTCGTTGAACGTCGTCAGCATGGCGGTGGAATTTTTCGCTTCCAGCAGGCGCTCGGCTACGCGTTTACGCAGACGGGTCATCGGCACACGTTTTTCGGTGCGGCCAGCCAGCGGTGCCACCGGGGCGCTCGCCGGAGCAGCAGCCGGTTTTTCCTCTTTCGCCGGCGCTTTGGCCAGATGTTTCTCAACATCTTCACGCGTGATACGACCACCAACGCCAGTGCCTTTGATAGCGCTGGCTTCGAGGTTGTGCTCAGCCAGCAGGCGACGGATCGCCGGGCTCAGGGCGTCATTGTTTTGCTCTTCCAGCGAGGCCTGCTGGCGCTGTGCCGGCGTGGACTCTTTCTCTTCAGATTTGGCGCTGCTCTCTTTACCAGAGCTGTTGCCCTCTTTCAGGCGACCCAGGATCTGACGGGAAGTCACAGTGGTGCCTTCATCTTCCAGCACCGCGTCCAGAATACCGTCTGCCGACGCCGGTACTTCCAGTACCACTTTGTCAGTTTCGATTTCGACCAACACTTCGTCGCGTCGTACGCTATCGCCTGGTTTTTTGTGCCAGGTCGCAACGGTCGCGTCAGCAACGGACTCGGGCAGATCGGGAACAAGAATATCTACGCTACTCATTATTTATCCTTTAATTAATCGACGTTCAGCGCGTCATTTACCAGATCTTGTTGCTGTTTCTGGTGAACGGACAGGTATCCCACCGCCGGAGAGGCGGAGGCCGGGCGACCTGCATAACGCAGAGCGGCCCCAAACGGAATCACATCACGGAAATGATGCTGGCTGCAGTACCATGCGCCCTGGTTGAGCGGCTCTTCCTGGCACCAGACAAAATCATGTACGTGAGCGTAAGGTTTCAGCGCTTCCTGCACCGACTGGTGCGGGAACGGGTAAAGCTGTTCGATACGCACAATCGCGACATCTTTCTGGTCGTTTTTACGACGCTGTTCCAGCAGATCATAATAGACCTTACCAGAGCAAAGGATCACGCGCTTAACGCCTTGTGGATCAAGATCATCCACTTCGCCAATCGCCGGCATAAAGGTGCCGTTCGCCAGCTCATCCAGCGTGGAAACCGCCTGCGGATGACGCAGCAGCGACTTCGGCGACATCACCACCAGCGGGCGACGCATACCGCGCAGCGCCTGGCGACGCAGCATGTGGTAAACCTGCGCCGGGGTAGACGGCACGCACACTTGCATGTTTTGTTCAGCACACAGTTGCAGATAACGCTCCAGACGCGCGGAGGAGTGCTCCGGGCCTTGCCCCTCATAACCGTGCGGCAGCAGCATCACCAGGCCACACATACGGCCCCATTTCTGCTCACCGGAGCTGATGAACTGGTCAATAACCACTTGCGCACCGTTGGCGAAATCACCGAATTGCGCTTCCCAGATGGTCAGCGTGCGCGGCTCTGCCGTGGCATAACCATATTCAAACGCCAGTACCGCTTCTTCAGAGAGCACGGAGTCCCACACGCGGAACGCCCCCTGTGAATTGTGTACATGGCTCAGCGGCGTATAGGTAGACCCGTTGGACTGGTTGTGGATCACCGCATGACGATGGAAGAAGGTGCCGCGGCCGGAGTCTTCACCGGACAAACGTACCGGGATGCCTTCATCCACCAGCGTGGCATACGCCAGTGTTTCCGCGCCGCCCCAGTCGAACAACTTCTCGCCGCTCGCCATCAACTGACGGTCAGCGTAAATTTTCGCCACGCGGGACTGCATTTCGATGGCTTCCGGCACCGTACTGATGCGTTTTGCCAGCTCCTGCAAGCGCTTCATTTCCACCTTGTTCGGGTAGCTCTCATCCCACTCGTGGTTGAGGTACGGCGACCAGGTAAAGGAGTGCATATTCATCGGACGCCATTCGGCGACCACACACTCACCCGCATCCAGCGCATCGCGGTACAGGTTGACCATTTCGGTGGCATCTTCCAGCGTAATGGTTTTTTCCTGCTCCAGACGATCG
Organism: Kosakonia pseudosacchari; assembly: GCF_015167415.1. NCBI lineage: Bacteria > Pseudomonadati > Pseudomonadota > Gammaproteobacteria > Enterobacterales > Enterobacteriaceae > Kosakonia > Kosakonia pseudosacchari. Next base: position 1,451,368 of record NZ_CP063425.1, on the reverse strand, counting down.
GCGTAGATTTTGCGCGGCGTCGGGTGTTTTTTGATTTTCTGGTACATCAGCGGCTGGGTTGCGCTCGGCTCGTCGGCTTCGTTATGGCCATGACGGCGGTAGCACACCAGGTCGATAAAGACATCGCGTTTGAAGGTGTTACGGAAATCGAGCGCCAGGCGAGTAACGAACGCCACCGCTTCCGGATCGTCCGCATTCACGTGGAAAATCGGCGCCTGCACCATTTTACCGATGTCGGTACAGTACGGCGTAGAGCGTGCATCCAGCGGATTCGAGGTGGTGAAGCCCACCTGGTTGTTAATGACGATACGCACGGTGCCACCCACTTCGTAGCCGCGTGCTTTCGACATGTTCAGGGTCTCCTGCACCACGCCCTGACCCGCCACAGCGGCGTCGCCATGAATGGTGATTGGCAGCACTTTATTACTGCTCGGTTCGTCAAGGCGGTCAAGACGCGCACGCACGGAACCGATCACCACCGGGCTGACAATCTCAAGGTGTGACGGGTTAAACGCCAGCGCCAGGTGAACCAGGCCGCCTTCTGTTTCCACGTCGGACGAGAAGCCCATATGGTATTTCACGTCGCCGGTACCGAGGTGTTCTTTATGTTTACCGGCGAATTCGTCGAACAGATCCTGCGGCTGTTTACCCAGCACGTTAACCAGTACGTTCAGACGTCCGCGGTGCGCCATCCCCAGCACCACTTCACGGGTGCCGCTCTTGCCCGCATGGCGGATCATCTCTTTGAGCATCGGCACCAGCGCATCGCCGCCTTCCAGCGAGAAGCGCTTCGCTCCGGGGAATTTCGCGCCGAGATAACGTTCAAGACCTTCTGCAGCCGTCAGTTCAGTCAGGAAGCGTTTTTTCTCTTCGCTGCTGAAGCTGGATTTACCGGCTGCGGATTCGATGCGCTGCTGGATCCAGCGTTTCTCTTCGGTGCTGGTGATATGCATATATTCCGCACCGATCGAACCGCAATAGGTCTCTTTCAGTGCGTTAATCAATTCGCCCAGCGGCATGGTGTCTTTGCCAATCGCAAAAGACCCTACGTTAAAGCTATTCTGGAAATCGGCTTCCGTCAGATCGTGGTAAGCCGGATCGAGATCGGCCACCCTCTCTTGCTGCCACAATCCCAGCGGATCGAGGTTGGCATGTTGATGACCACGAAAACGGTATGCGTTGATAAGTTGCAGGACTTTAACCTGCTTCACATTGGTGTCGGGGTCGGAAATAGAGGAGGAGTAACGTGAAGCATCTTTCGCCAGCTGACGGAAATAATCACGCGTCTTGGAGTGGAACTGATCCGGTTTGACTCCGGTGCCCGGTAACTGCTGGAACATAGAACGCCAGTTTGCATCTACCGAGTCAGGATCGGTTAAGAAGTCTTCATAGAGCTGTTCTATCCAGCTCTGGTTAGACCCAGAGAGGTAAGAAGAGTCCAGCCAGGCTTTCATTGCGCCGTTCTGCATCGTGATCCCTTAAGCATTGTTATGCTTACTTCGCCGTGGATAACTACGACGTACACCCGTTAGCGCACGTCCCAGGGTTCACTTGCGGGCTCTTGGTGGCCCGCGAAGGAACCTTTAAAAACTGCCTAATCTTCGCTGTCCGGGCTGCGACTGCGTTGGCTGCCTTTGCTTACCCTGGTCACATAGTTGACTATGCTCCCAGGGATGCGCTCAGTTGCCGCCTTGTCTCGCACCAGACATCTCGATTATGTCTACTGTGGCGGTTTTTAAAGGTTTCCTGCTTCCTTGTTACCCGGCGGCGCTAACGCTGCCGGGCAAAAAAAACATCACTACAAATGTAGGCCGGATATGCGTCAGCGCCATCCGGCACTAACATTTATGCGCTTCGTTGCAACAACATCGACTTAATATGGCCGATGGCGCGCGTCGGGTTCAGCCCTTTCGGGCATACACTGACGCAGTTCATAATGCTGTGGCAGCGGAATACGCTGAAAGCATCGCTTAAACCTTCCAGACGGTTATCGGTTTCCGTATCGCGGCTGTCGATCAGGAAACGGTACGCCGCAAGCAGGCCGGCCGGACCGATAAATTTGTCCGGGTTCCACCAGAACGACGGGCAAGATGTCGAGCAGCAGGCGCAGAGAATACATTCATACAAACCGTCGAGTTTTTCACGCTGCTCCGGTGCCTGTAGATGTTCTCTCGCTGGCTGATTCTGCCCATTATTCAATAAGTAAGGTTTAATCTTCTCATATTGGGCATAGAATTGTCCCATGTCCACCACCAAATCGCGGATCACCGGCAGGCCGGGTAGAGGACGGATCACAATCTTCTGTTTGCCATTGCCCAGTGCGGAAATCGGGGTGATACAGGCCAGGCCATTCTTACCGTTCATGTTCAAACCATCGGAACCACATACCCCTTCACGGCAGGAGCGGCGGAACGACAGCGTAGGATCTTTTTCTTTCAGCTGCATTAAGGCATCCAGCAGCATCATGTCACGCCCTTCTTCGCCTTCCAGGGTGTAATCCTGCATGCGCGGCGCGTCATCAACGTCCGGGTTATAGCGATAAATCGAAAATTCGAGTTTCATTATCCTGTCTCCGCATTAATAAGTACGAATCTTCGGCGGGAATGCCGGACGCAGTTTCGGTTCCATATTGACGCTGCGACGCGTCATGGACTCCGTTTCTGGCAGATACAGGGAATGGCACAGCCAGTTTTCGTCGTCACGATCCGGATAGTCGAAGCGGCTATGCGCGCCACGGCTCTCGGTACGGAAGTTTGCGGAGACCGCCGTTGCATACGCGGTTTCCATCAGGTTATCCAGCTCCAGGCACTCAACGCGCTGGGTGTTAAACTCGGTGGAAGTATCGTCCAGACGAGCGTTTTTCAGACGTTCGCGAATCACTTTCAGTTGCTCAAGCCCTTTCGCCATCGCATCGCCTTCGCGGAAGACCGAGAAGTTATGCTGCATACACTCTTGCAGCGCTTTACGAATGGTGACCGGATCTTCGCCGTTACGGTTGTTGTTCCAGCGGTTGAGGCGCTCAAGGGACGCTTCAACATCAGACTCGCTGGCATCACGCAGCGCGCCCTGCTCGGCGATAGACTCTTGTAAATGCAGACCCGCCGCGCGGCCAAACACCACCAGATCGAGCAGCGAGTTACCACCCAGACGGTTAGCGCCGTGGACGGATACGCAGGCAATTTCACCCACTGCAAACAGACCCGGAATGACGACATCTTCGCCCTTCTCGTTCACCGTCAGCGCCTGACCGGTAACTTTGGTCGGAATGCCGCCCATCATATAGTGACAAGTTGGGATAACCGGGATCGGCTCTTTTACCGGATCGACGTGCGCAAAGGTGCGCGACAATTCAAGGATCCCCGGCAGGCGCGATTCCAGCACCTCTTTGCCCAAGTGATCGAGTTTCAGTTTCGCGTGCGGACCCCACGGGCCGTCGCAGCCGCGACCTTCACGGATTTCGATCATGATGGAACGCGCCACCACATCACGACCCGCCAGGTCTTTAGCGTTCGGCGCATAACGCTCCATAAAGCGCTCGCCATGTTTGTTCAGCAGGTAACCGCCTTCACCACGGCAACCTTCCGTTACCAGCACGCCCGCTCCGGCGATACCGGTCGGGTGGAACTGCCACATCTCCATATCCTGCACCGGGACGCCTGCGCGCAGCGCCATGCCAACGCCGTCGCCGGTATTGATATGGGCGTTGGTAGTGGACTGGTAAATACGGCCCGCACCGCCGGTCGCCAGCACGGTGGCACGCGCTTTGAAGTAGACCACTTCACCGGTTTCAATACACAGCGCGGTACAACCCACCACGGCACCATCCTGGTTTTTCACCAGATCCAGCGCGTACCACTCGGAAAAAATCGTCGTGTGGTTTTTCAGGTTTTGCTGATAAAGGGTGTGCAACAGCGCATGACCGGTACGGTCCGCTGCGGCTGCCGTGCGCGCCGCTTGCTCGCCGCCGAAGTTTTTCGACTGGCCGCCAAACGGACGTTGATAGATACGGCCATCATCCAGACGGGAGAATGGCAGACCCATATGTTCCAGCTCAAGAATCGCTTCCGGGCCAGTTTTACACATATATTCAATGGCATCCTGGTCACCGATGTAATCGGAACCTTTTACCGTGTCATACATGTGCCATTCCCAGTTATCTTCATGGGTATTACCCAGCGCAACGGTAATACCGCCCTGCGCAGATACGGTGTGAGAACGGGTTGGGAAAACTTTAGAGAGCAGCGCACAGGTTTGCCCGCTCTGGGAAATTTGCAGTGCCGCGCGCATACCTGCGCCACCGGCACCAATTACAACAGCATCAAATTCTCTGACTGGCAATTTCATTACACACCCCACACCACAACAAATCCATAAATCACGTAAGCCGCGAGTGCAACGACGATAGCCAGTTGCAGAACCAGGCGCACAGCCAGCGGTTTAACGTAGTCGGTCAACACCTGCCACATGCCAATCCAGGCATGGATCAGAATCGAAAACAGCGCCAGCAGCGTGAAGACTTTCGTGAAAGCGGAGGAGAAGAATCCAGTCCAGACCACCCAGGTCAGATCGCCGTGCATGGCAAAAAAACCGACCATATAGATGATGTAGAGCGTCAGGACGATGGCAGTGGCACGAACAAGAATAAAATCATGTACGCCGTTGCGTCCTAATGCGGAGGCGTTGCTTACCATACGAGGACTCCTGCGAGAATTGAAAGCACGACAGTGATTGCAAAAGAGAGATTAGCGGAACGCTTTCCTGCTTCGAAGGTTTCTTCCAGCCAGCCAAAATCCATTAACATATGGCGAATACCGCCCACAGCGTGATAAGCCAGCGCTGTCAGGATGCCCCAGAAAATGAATTTAACGAAAAAGCTGCTCATGATGGCAGAGGCGGTCAGGAAGCCCTCTTCGGATGACAGCGACAGGCCCAGTAACCACAGCAGAATGCCAACCGCCACGAAAGTAATGACGCCGGAAACGCGGTGGAGAATGGAAGCTATAGCCGTAACAGGAAACCGAATTGTTGTCAGATCCAGATTGACAGGTCTTTGTTTTTTCACATTTTTTATCATGAATAACGCCCACATGCTATTCTTATAGTTTCCTTCCTCCGGTCTGCGTGCGGGTCAGACAGCGTCCTTTTCTATAACTGCTCGTCATGCAAAAAATTAGCTTCCAGATGCTAAACGACAGGTTACAACGCTGGGTGGCTCGGGATTGCAGGGGTATTCCGGAGACCTGGCGGCAGTATAGGTCGTTCACAAAATCATTACAATTAACCTACATATAGTTTGTCGGGTTTTATGCAGAACAGTGACCCCCATCACGATAACAACATTCTTTTAAATTTTAATCATCTGATTTGACAAAAGTTAAACATTCTTGTTACAAACTACGCCAGAAAGGGCTTATAATTCGCAAAAGTTATGGGGTCTTACTTTCACCTGAGAATAAGTTATGTAACAGTGTGATGGTATTGACCGATGTAATCAGGACAGTTATTAGTGATATACAGGTTTGACAAATTCGGACTGCTAAGACGCTGATTTGCTGTTTTTTCGCTGTATTTTCAATGTGTACTTGCACGCGCCCATCGCTCTGTACCCTGGTACCTCCTCTCAACAGAGCTGCGAGCCAAATAACAAACTGGTAACGTTGATTGGCAGTTGAATGCAAATCCGGTGACTGGCGGTCTTAAGCAATAAGGCGCTAAGGAGACCGTAAATGGCTGATAAGAAAGCAACCATCACCTACAATGGTGACGCTGCTATTGAACTGGATGTGCTAAAAGGCACGCTCGGTCAGGATGTGATTGATATCCGTAGTCTCGGTTCAAAAGGGGTATTCACTTTTGACCCAGGTTTTACCTCTACCGCATCATGCGAATCAAAAATCACCTTTATCGACGGTGACGAAGGTATTCTGCTGCACCGTGGTTTCCCTATCGACCAACTGGCGACTGAATCCAACTATCTGGAAGTCTGCTACATTCTGCTCTACGGTGAAAAACCGACCCAGGAGCAGTTTGACGAATTCAAACTGACCGTCACGCGCCACACCATGATCCATGAGCAGATCACCCGTCTGTTCCACGGTTTCCGTCGCGACTCGCACCCGATGGCGGTGCTGTGCGGGGTGACTGGCGCGCTGGCGGCGTTCTACCACGATTCACTGGATGTTAACAATCCGCGTCACCGTGAGATTGCCGCGTTCCGCCTGCTGTCGAAAATGCCGACCGTGGCGGCGATGTGTTACAAATATTCCATCGGTCAGCCGTTCGTTTACCCGCAGAATAATCTCTCCTACGCCGGTAACTTCCTGCACATGATGTTCTCCACACCGTGTGAACCGTATGAAGTGAACCCGGTGCTGGAACGCGCAATGGACCGTATTCTGATCCTGCACGCCGACCATGAGCAAAACGCCTCCACCTCGACCGTGCGCACCGCTGGCTCTTCTGGCGCGAACCCGTTCGCCTGTATCGCTGCCGGTATCGCTTCTCTGTGGGGACCGGCGCACGGCGGCGCCAACGAAGCGGCTCTGCGCATGCTCGAAGAGATCAGTTCTGTAAAACACATTCCGGAATTCCTGCGCCGCGCCAAAGACAAAAACGATTCGTTCCGTCTGATGGGCTTTGGTCACCGTGTCTACAAGAACTATGACCCGCGCGCGACCGTGATGCGTGAAACCTGCCACGAAGTGCTGCGTGAGCTGGGCACCAAAGATGATCTGCTGGAAGTGGCGATGGAGCTTGAGCACATTGCGCTCAACGATCCGTACTTTATCGAGCGTAAGCTCTACCCGAATGTTGACTTCTACTCCGGTATTATCCTGAAAGCGATGGGGATCCCGGCCTCCATGTTTACCGTTATCTTCGCGATGGCGCGTACCGTAGGCTGGATTGCGCACTGGAACGAAATGCACGACGACGGCATCAAAATTGCTCGTCCGCGTCAGCTGTACACCGGTTACGAAAAACGCGAGTTCAGCTCCGATCTGAAAAAAGATTGATAGCCAACCCGCCTAAAAAAACGCGCCTTCTGGCGCGTTTTTTATTTTAATGCTGACAGACCGGGCACCAGTAAAACGGCCGGGACGACATGGTGGTTTTCTCAATTATCCCACCGCAACGCTCGCACGCTTCTCCGGCGCGGTGAAATACCTTAAAGCGAAACAGCGCGCCGTGGTGTTTATTCTCATCCACCACGCCGCGTGTCTGGTATGACAAACGGGGAATATCAAGTAGCGCCTGCGATAACACATCCAGTTGCGCTTCGCTAAGTTGCGAGGCGTTGTGCTGTGGCGCCAGGGCGCTTTGCCAGAGAATTTCGACACGCAGATAGTTACCCAGCCCGGCCAGAAAGGCCTGATCGAGCAATAACCCGGAAAACTGGCGACGGCGAAAACGGGGCGATAACAACCGCGCTTTGACCTGCTCTACGGTTAGCGTCATATCCAGCACATCCGGCCCGACGCGCTGTAAAAAGGGATGCTGCGCCAGTTGTTCCGGGGTGAGTAACGCAATGTCCGACGCGCTGTACAGCAAAATCGCCTTTTGCTCCGTTTGCAGCCGCACGCGTAGTACTCGGTTGGTTTGCGGGATCTCTCCTGCTCTGACCACGCGCCAGACGCCGTAAAGCTGGTTATGACTGTAAAGGGTTAGCCCACCGGAAAAATGCGTCAGGAGCGCTTTTCCCCGCGTTTCCATTTTCTCAACGCACTGTCCCACCAGATCAGCGGCGAAACGCGCCAATGACGGCAGACCAAACCAGACATCGGTTAATGGTTTGCCTTTAACCGCGGCTTCAAGCGTATCTGCCGCCCGGCGGATCTCCGGTCCTTCCGGCATAAAAACTCCTTGCGTTAGTGGGCAGAAATCATCACGCCACGTTGGGCAAAGGCACTATGTAAGCGGCGGGCAAACAACAGCGCGTGCTCGCCATCGCCGTGCAGGCAGACCGTTTGCGCCTGCACATTAACAAACTCACCGGTGATGCATCTCACCCGCCCTTCCAGCACCATCTCCAGCGTTTGCGCCAGCGCCAGATTGTCATCATCAATTAGCGCACCCGGCGCACTGCGCGGCACCAGTCGACCATCGCGGAGGTAGCCTCGATCGGCAAATACCTCCTGGCGCGTGCGCAAACCATAACGCTCTCCGGCACGAATCAACTCGCTGCCCGCCAGCCCAACCAGAATCAATGCGGGATCAGCATCGTAAACCGCTCCGGCAATGGCATCGGCCAGCGCCGCGTCATCCGCCGCCTGGTTGTAGAGCATACCGTGCGGTTTCACATGATGCAGTTTGCCGCCTTCTGCACACACCATCGCCGCCAGCGCGCCAATTTGATACAGCATTTGGGCATAGACAATATCCGGCGGCAAATGCATCGCCGTGCGGCCAAAGTTATCCCGGTCCGGGAAGGAGGGATGTGCCCCCACCGCCACGCCGTTACGCAATGCGTCACGCACACAAGTCAGCATGGTTTGCGCATCGCCTGCGTGGAAACCGCAGGCGATATTGGCAGAAGAAACCAGCTGGAGTAACGCAGCATCATTACCGCAGCCTTCGCCGAGATCGGCGTTTAAATCAATTTTCATTGTGCAGACGCCATGCCAGTTGATCGAGGTAGATACGCTGCTCGCGACGCGCCTTCAGTGCCTCATCCAGCGAGCACTGGACAAAGTGTATCGGTTGCCCAAGCGGGATTTGCGCCAGGTGGTACATATCCGCCTCGATAATGCAGGCAATTCGCGGGTAACCGCCGGTGGTCTGGGCATCATTCATCAGCACTATCGGTTGCCCGTTAGAGGGAACCTGCACGATGCCCGGCAACAAGCCGTGGGAAAGCAGTTCGCGCGACGTGGTACGCACCAACGGCTGCCCCTGCAAACGGTAACCCATACGGTTACTCTGCGGGCTTATCTGCCACGGCAAACGCCAGAACGCCTCCTGCGAGGCGCTGTCGAATTCGTGATACTCCGGCCCCGGCAACGCGCGAATGCGGTTGCCCCACAGCAACTGTTTTACCCCTTGCTGTGTGTGAAAATGACGCACAGGTTCACCCAGTGGCAACACATCGCCATCGCTCAAGAGTCGCCCTTCCAGCCCGCCGATAGCGGTTTTCAGATCGGTGCTGACCGAGCCCATTACCGCCGGTACGGCAAAGCTCCCGGCCACAGCAAGATAGCTGCGCACGCCGTGCAGCGGTCTTTTCAGTACCAGCCGCTGCCCGGCTTTTGCCGCAAACCGCCAGCCGGTCCACACCGCTTTACCGTCGAGTTTCGCCTCACAGCCTGCGCCAGTGAGCGCAAACCAGGCATCGCGACCAAACTCCACTTCGCACTGACCAAAAGTAATTTCCAGCGCCGCTGCCTCAGGCGCGTTGCCCACCAGCGCATTGGCAATCTGTAATGCAGGCTCGTCCAGCGCGCCGCAGTAGCTGACGCCAGACTGACGCAAGCCAATACGTTTGCCCCCCTGCAAGGTGGTATACATTCCCGCGCGGATAATTTTCAGCATACGCCCTCCTTGCGCGGCACAAACCGTAGCGTATCGCCCGGACGTAATAACACCGGCTCCGGCAAACGCGGGTTGAACAATGCCAGATCGGTGCGTCCGATCAGGTTCCAGCCGCCGGGCGTTTCCAGGGGATAAATGCCGGTTTGCGCGCCGCCAATGGCGACAGAACCGCCGGGAACGCGCACACGCGGTTCGGCGCGGCGCGGTGTGGCAAGCGCCTCCGGCATCCCGCCCAGATAAGGAAAACCGGGCTGGAAGCCAAGAAACCACACCACGTAATCGATGGAAGCATGCAGCTCAACGACCTGCTTTTCCGTCATCCGGCAGTGTTCCGCCACCAGCCCCAGATCAGGCCCGGCAGTTTTACCATACAGCACCGGGATCTCAATGGTGCGAGACTCGGGTTCCAGCGCCTCGCTCTCTTCCCACCAGCGCTGTAACCGCTCAATCGCGTCGAGCGCCAGCGAATGCGGATCGCGCAGCACCACCGTAATGTTATTCATCCCCGGAATAGCCTCCACCACGTCCGGCACGTCCGCCAGCCGTTGCGTCAGCCGCCAGATACGCTTTTGCGTCGCCAGTTGTACCGGCGGCTCCAGCTCCAGCACCACCGCGCTTTCACCTAACAAATAACACCGTGCTCGCTGCACTTGCCCTCTCCTTACGCCGGGTTCGGAATATCGATAAACGTGACGTCAAGATCGCTATTTTCATTCAGCCAGTCGCTGAGCGCGCGGATGCCACCGCGCTCGGTGGCGTGGTGGCCCGCAGCGTAGAAATGCAGCCCCTGTTCACGGGCGGAATGAATAGTCTGTTCGGAGACTTCGCCGGTGATAAACGCATCAACACCGAAGCGGGCCGCTTTATCAATAAAGCTCTGCCCACCGCCGGTACACCAGGCAACGCGGGTGATTTTTTCCGGCCCGGTATCGCCACACCACAGCGGCTTACGCCCAAGGCGCGCTTCAATCCACGACGCCAGCTCCAGCCCCGGAACCGGCATCGACAGTTCGCCCCACGGCAGCAACTCTTCAATTTCCCCCATCACGTTAATGCCGAGCAAAGCCGCCAGTTGCGCGTTATTACCAAGCTCAGGGTGCGCGTCGAGCGGCAGGTGCCATCCGTACAGATTGATGTCATTCGCCAGTAACGTTTTCAGGCGGTGACGTTTCATACCACGAATGATCGGCGCTTCGTTTTTCCAGAAATAACCGTGATGGACAATCACCGCATCCGCCTGCTGGCGTACCGCTTCGTCCAGCAGCGCCTGGCTTGCGGTCACGCCAGTGATAATTTTCTGTACCGTTTCCCGCCCCTCAACCTGAAGCCCGTTCGGGCCGTAATCACTGAACGCCGCACTGTTAAGTTTTTCGTTAATCAGTTTTTCCAGCTCGGTATTTTTCATCATCACTCCTTTACGCTTTACGGGCAGCTTCATAGGCCGCCAGCGTGGCGGTTCGCGCCTGTTTATGGTCAACAATCGGGCGAGGATAATCGAGTTTTACCCCGTGTTTATCCGCCCAGTCCCAGGGTTGATGCACGGATTTTTCCGGTACATCGCTTAGCGCCGGTAGCCAGTGGCGAATAAACGCGCCATCAGCATCAAAGCGTTCACCCTGCGTGGTCGGGTTAAAAATTCGAAAATAGGGAGCCGCATCGGTGCCCGTCGAGGCCGCCCACTGCCAGCCGCCATTGTTCGCCGCGAAATCGCCATCGATCAACTGCGACATAAAATAACGCTCCCCATGACGCCAGTCGATAAGTAAGTCCTTGACCAGAAAGCTCGCGGTTATCATCCGTAAGCGGTTGTGCATCCAGCCGGTGGCGTTCAACTGGCGCATCGCCGCATCAACAATCGGGTAGCCGGTGTTGCCGCATTGCCAGGCTTGCAGATGCTTGTCGTTTTCCTGCCACTGCACCTTATCAGTCCAGGCGATAAAAGGGCGATGCTTACAGAGTGCCGGATGATAAGTCATCAGATGGCGATAAAATTCGCGCCAAATCAGCTCACTCAACCACACGGCCCCCGGCCCACCGTCAAGCGCCTGCGGTTGTTCAGCCAGCAGACGATGCAGGCACTGGCGCGGCGATAGAGCGCCAATTGCCAGACACGACGACAAACGACTGGTGCCCTCGATTGCCGGGAAATCGCGTTGCTGCTCATACGCTGCCGCCTGCTGCTGGCAAAACTGACGCAGCCGCGCGATTGCGCTTTTCTCATCAGCCGGGAACAGATTTTCATCAAAATCCTGTTGGGGGTAATCAAGCGTAACCGGATGTGGCGCGACGTCGACGCCTTCACGCGGGTGCGGCGCGGCAACACACTGGGGCAGATCCGCTTTCAACCGGCGCAGAAAGGCGTTTTTAAAGGGCGTAAAGACTTTGTACATCTCATGATTGCCGGTCATCACGCTACCGGGTGCCAACATCACGCTGTCGTCAAAGCCCTGGCAGGCGACATTCGGTAGCGCTTTTTCGACGGCGGCGTCGCGCTGTCGCTCGTTGAATTCGTATTGATAGTTGTAAAAGAGATGGCTTACTTGCTCGCGCTCGCAGACATCCACCACTGTTTGTACGCTGTCGGTAAAATCCGCCGCTTCCCGGTAAATCAACGGAATGCCTTTTTCCGCCAGCGCCAGTTGTAAGGCGTTGAGATGCGCATTGATAAACGCCGCCTGACGAGGCGCCAGATGATGTTGCTGCCACTGCGCAGGCGTGGCGATAAACAGGGCTTTTACCTGCGCGTTATCGCTGCGACAGGCGGCCGCAAGCGCAAGATTGTCATGTACGCGCAGATCCGCGCGAAACCAGACCAGATGGGTGGTCATACCGCTCCTAATATCCGTAACGTAAGCGCCGCGCCTCTGACCCGGAGTCAACATTGCGTTGCCCGGCCCGGGACGCGTCGGGAAATTCAACCATATAGTGTTTGAGTAAAGTCTTCGGCGCAAGCCGTGGCTGGGTTGGCTGGCGGTAACGTTTAATCAGTGTGAAGAGTGTTGGCTGCTGGCTGGCATGAAACGTTTTACAAACACCGGGCATCAGCGCCCTGATGTGATTGCACCGCGTATCAATCGCCTGGTGGGCCGGTGCACATGTTTGCCGGGGAGAATGCGATATCGCCGCGAGCGCAAGCCTTACATAGCCGCCGTCAAAACAGACCGATTTCCCGGCCAAACAGGTATGCATGCCCGCAGGAATTTTCTCGCGCATCACGGCTCCTTTTTCTACCCGCAGTAAGTGTAGTCAAAGGCCGCAGGTAAAAAAAAGCCACCGCGAATGCGGTGGCGATGAGGTTTGCTGTGTGTCGTCGATTAATAAAAGTCGCAGCTTACTTTCTCTGCTTGATCCATCCACACCGGTTTTTCACTGGTTTTTGCCCAGACGCGATGCAGATAGCTATAAAAACGTGCGCGGTCTTTCCAGAACAACATTACCGGCAACGCCAGCACACCCGCCAGAACGGCGAAAGCACGTCGCAACAGCACAATATGAGCCGGAAACGCTTTGTATGTGTCCATAATTCTCTCCCCTTTGTCAGGCCGGTAAGCAGCACCGGAAAATTATTAGCCCCCCTGAAAGTCACTAACGTAAAAACCAGGGCGGCACTGAAATCTGGTTAAAATAGTACCGTTTTGTTTGTAATTTTACTACTCATCCGACCACTATTTTTTGTCAATTTCGGCTTTATTTACATTCAGCCGGTAAATAAGTTACAAAATGGTTAAATTAATACTAACCATCAGTTAAATTGTGGATTTCTTTGTTAAACATGACAGCCCCACAGAAAAGGGCTACGCGTATACGCACCACTCCGCCAGTTCATTCCGCGTAATTTTTATATTTTTTTTACACTCCGCCCGCCGATTTTTGCGAAATCTTTGCGCCGAAAATCCTACTTTTTCTGCACATCGTTAAATCACCCCGGAGGTGGATTGTGAGTGCAGGCGTAGTAATCGGCATCGTGCTGGTTTTCCTGTTATTGGGCTATCTGGTTTATGCCCTGATCAACGCGGAGGCTTTCTGATGGCCGCTCAGGCGTTTCTTCTGATTGCCAGCTTTCTGCTGGTATTGTTTATCCTCGCGCGCCCGCTCGGTTCGCTGCTGGCGAAGATGATCGCCGGTCAGTCGCTTCCCGGTGTGCGCGGTATGGAAAACCTCCTCTGGCGCGGGCTCGGTATCGATACCCGTGAAATGAACTGGCGGCACTATTTACTGGCGATTTTATGGCTGAATATCTTCGGCCTGGTGCTGCTGTTTGCGATGCTGATGTTGCAAGGAATGCTGCCGCTCAACCCACAAAACCTGCCGGGGCTCTCCTGGCATCTGGCGCTGAATACCGCCGTCAGCTTTGTATCCAACACTAACTGGCAGTCATATTCCGGGGAAAGCACCCTGAGCTACTTCAGCCAGATGGCTGGGCTGACGGTACAAAACTTCTTATCTGCCGCGACCGGTATTACTGTGGTCTTTGCGCTGATCCGCGCTTTTTCACGCCGCAGTATGGAGACACTTGGTAATGCCTGGGTTGATATCACACGTATTACCCTGTGGCTGCTGTTGCCTGTCTCGCTGCTGATTGCGCTGTTTTTTATTCAGCAAGGGGCGCTACAAAACGTTTCGGCGTACCAGGCTTATACCTCGCTGGAAGGCGTGCAACACCTGATGCCGATGGGACCTGTTGCGTCGCAGGAAGCGATCAAAATGCTCGGTACCAACGGCGGCGGCTTCTTTAATGCCAACTCGTCGCATCCGTTTGAAAACCCCACTGCCTTAACCAATTTCGTGCAGATGCTGGCGATCTTCCTGATCCCGGCGGCACTCTGTTTCGCCTTTGGCGATGCGGTTGGCGATCGCCGTCAGGGACACATGTTGCTGTGGGCAATGTCGATTATCTTCGTCATCTGCGCCGGGATTGTGATGTGGGCGGAATTACAGGGTAACCCGCACTTCCTGACGCTCGGCGGCGATAGCGCCATCAATATGGAAGGGAAAGAGAGCCGTTTTGGCATTCTGGCAAGCAGCTTGTACGCCGTCGTCACCACGGCGGCCTCTTGCGGGGCGGTCAACGCCATGCACGACTCGTTTACTGCGCTTGGCGGCATGATCCCGATGTGGCTGATGCAGATAGGCGAAGTGGTGTTCGGCGGCGTGGGGTCAGGTCTGTACGGCATGCTGCTGTTTGTGCTGCTGGCGGTGTTTATCGCCGGGCTGATGATTGGCCGCACGCCTGAATTCCTCGGTAAGAAAATTGACGTTCGCGAAATGAAAATGACCGCGCTGGCAATCCTTGTCACCCCGGCTCTGGTGCTGATTGGTACCGCGCTGGCGATGATGACCGATGCCGGACGCAGCGGCATGTTCAACCCCGGCATTCACGGCTTTAGCGAAGTGCTGTACGCCGTCTCATCTGCCGCCAATAACAACGGTAGCGCCTTTGCGGGTTTAAGCGCCAATACACCGTTCTGGAACTGTTTGCTGGCGTTTTGCATGTTCTTTGGTCGCTTCGGTGTGATTGTTCCAGTCATGGCGATTGCCGGTTCGCTGGTGGCGAAGAAAATTCAGCCGACCAGCTCCGGCACGCTGCCAACGCATGGCGCGCTGTTTATCGGCCTGCTGATCGGCACCGTGTTACTGGTCGGCGCTTTAACCTTTATTCCTGCCCTGGCGCTCGGCCCGGTGGCGGAATACCTGCAATTTTAAGAGTGGCGGAGACGCGTTATATGAGTCGTAAACAACTGGCGCTTTTCGAACCGAATCTTGTTCGCCAGGCGCTGATGGATTCCGTGACCAAGTTAAGCCCGCATGTGCAGTGGCGTAACCCGGTGATGTTTATTGTCTGGATTGGCAGCGTGTTAACTACCCTGCTGGCGCTGGCGATGGCGACCGGTCATCTCGACGGCAGTGCGTGGTTCACCGGCGCTATCAGCGTGTGGCTGTGGGTGACGGTTCTGTTCGCCAACTTCGCCGAAGCGCTGGCCGAAGGCCGCAGTAAAGCGCAGGCCAATAGCCTGAAAGGGGTGAAAAAGACCGCGTTTGCCCGCAAACTTCGTGCCCCGCAGCATGACGCGCAAATCGACCATATTCCGGCGGAAGATCTGCGCAAAGGCGATATCGTGCTGGTGGAAGCAGGCGATATTATCCCCTGTGATGGCGAAGTGATCGAAGGCGGCGCGTCGGTGGATGAGAGCGCGATTACCGGGGAGTCCGCACCGGTGATTCGTGAGTCCGGCGGCGATTTCGCCTCGGTAACCGGCGGTACGCGCATTCTCTCTGACTGGCTGGTGATCCAGTGCAGCGTCAACCCCGGCGAAACGTTCCTTGATCGCATGATCGCGATGGTGGAAGGCGCACAGCGGCGTAAAACGCCAAACGAAATCGCGCTGACCATTTTGCTGGTGGCCCTGACGATTGTTTTCCTGCTGGCAACGGCAACGCTGTGGCCCTTCTCCGTGTATGGCGGCACGCCGGTGAGTGTCACCGTGCTGGTTGCCCTGCTGGTGTGTCTGATCCCGACGACTATCGGCGGGCTGCTTTCCGCGATTGGTGTTGCCGGGATGAGCCGCATGCTGGGCGCAAACGTCATTGCCACCAGCGGTCGCGCGGTGGAAGCCGCGGGCGATGTCGATGTGTTATTGCTGGATAAAACAGGCACCATCACGCTGGGTAACCGCCAGGCGTCTGACTTCCTGCCTGCCCAGGGTGTGGATGAAAAAACGCTGGCCGATGCCGCACAGCTCTCATCCCTGGCCGATGAAACACCGGAAGGCCGCAGTATTGTTATCCTGGCAAAACAGCGCTTTAACCTGCGCGAGCGCGATATGCAAAGTCTGCAAGCGACCTTTGTGCCGTTCACCGCGCAAACCCGAATGAGCGGGATTAACGTGCAGGACCGGATGATCCGTAAAGGTTCCGTTGATGCTATTCGCCGCCATATCGAAGCGAACGGCGGGCACTTCCCGGCAGATGTCGAAGCGCTGGTCGAACGCGTGGCGCGCCAGGGGGCAACGCCGCTGGTGGTGGCCGAAGGAGCAAAAGTGCTGGGCGTGATCGCGCTGAAAGATATCGTCAAAGGCGGCATCAAAGAGCGTTTTGCCCAGTTACGCAAAATGGGGATTAAAACGGTGATGATCACCGGTGATAACCGCCTGACCGCCGCCGCGATTGCCGCCGAAGCGGGTGTCGACGATTTTCTGGCCGAAGCGACCCCGGAAGCCAAGCTGGCGCTGATCCGTCAGTATCAGGCGGAAGGCCGGCTGGTGGCGATGACCGGCGATGGCACCAACGACGCCCCCGCGCTGGCGCAGGCGGATGTGGCGGTTGCGATGAACTCCGGTACGCAAGCGGCGAAAGAAGCGGGCAACATGGTGGATTTGGATTCCAACCCCACCAAGCTGATTGAAGTGGTGCATATCGGCAAACAGATGCTGATGACGCGTGGTTCGCTGACCACCTTCAGTATCGCTAACGATGTGGCGAAGTACTTCGCCATTATCCCGGCGGCGTTTGCGGCGACCTATCCGCAGCTGAATATGCTCAACGTGATGCACCTGCACTCCCCGGCGTCGGCGATTTTGAGCGCCGTTATTTTTAACGCGCTGGTGATTGTGTTTCTGATCCCACTGGCATTGAAAGGGGTGAGCTACAAACCGCTGACCGCCTCTGCCATGTTGCGCCGTAACCTGTGGATCTACGGGCTGGGCGGTTTGATCGTGCCGTTTATTGGCATCAAAGCGATCGACCTTATTCTCACGCTGTTCGGCCTGGTGTAAGAGGAAGTTAAAAATGGCTTTATTACGTCCCGCATTTCTGCTTTTGATACTCTTTACCCTGATTACCGGCGGGCTTTACCCGCTGCTTACCACCGCGCTGGGGCAATGGTGGTTTCACGATCAGGCCAACGGCTCACTTATTCGTGAAGGTGACAACGTGCGTGGTTCACGCCTGTTAGGTCAGGATTTTACCCAACCGGGATATTTTCATGGTCGCCCTTCCGCCACGGCGGACGCGCCTTATAATCCTATGGCGTCTGGCGGCAGTAACCTGGCGGGTAGCAACCCCGAGCTGGACAAAGAAGTGGCGCAGCGCGTCGCGCAACTGCGGGCCGATAACCCGCAAGCGGATACGCATGTTCCGGTAGAACTCATTACCACCTCGGCCAGCGGCCTTGACGGGCAGTTATCTCCGCAGGCCGCTGAATGGCAGATCCCACGGGTGGCGCAGGCGCGTAACCTGCCGGTGCAGGTGGTGGCGAAACTGGTGGCGGAGCATACCTCAACACCGCTGGTGAATTTTATCGGCCAACCGGTGGTGAATGTGGTGGAACTTAATCTGGCGCTGGATGCGCTCAAGGACAAATAAAGCATGACTGATGAGCCTTTGCGCCCCAATCCCGACCGCCTACTGGAGCATGCCGCCACCGCGCACCGGGGCAAGCTGAAAGTCTTTTTTGGCGCCTGCGCCGGAGTGGGGAAAACCTTTGCGATGCTGCAGGAAGCACAGCGGCTGCGGGCGCAAGGGCTGGATATTCTGATTGGCGTCGTGGAAACGCACGGCCGAAAAGAGACCGCCGCGCTGCTGGAGGGGCTGGCAACGCAGCCCGCCCGGCGTATCCACCATCGCGGACGCTTAATTCAGGAGTTTGATCTGGACGCCGCCCTTGCGCGGCGTCCGGCGCTTATTTTGATGGACGAACTGGCGCACAGTAACGCGCCCGGCTCGCGCCACCCGAAACGCTGGCAGGATGTCGGAGAGCTGCTGGAAGCAGGGATTGATGTTTTTACCACCGTCAACGTTCAGCACCTTGAAAGCCTCAACGATGTGGTCAGCGGCGTAACCGGGATTCAGGTGCGCGAAACGGTGCCGGACCCTTTCTTTGACAGCGCCGATGAAGTGGTGCTGGTGGATTTACCGCCGGATGACCTGCGCCAGCGTCTGCACGAAGGCAAAGTCTATATTGGCGGTCAGGCGGAACGCGCGATTGAACACTTCTTTCGTAAAGGCAACCTGATTGCCCTGCGCGAACTGGCGCTGCGCCGCACAGCCGATCGCGTGGATGACCAAATGCGCGCCTGGCGCGACCGCCAGGGCGAAGAAAAAGTCTGGCACACGCGCGATGCGATTTTGCTTTGCGTCGGCCACGGTGCCGGCAATGAGAAACTGATCCGCACGGCCGCACGCCTGGCGGCTAAGCTCGGCAGCGCCTGGCATGCGGTGTATGTCGAAACCCCAACGTTGCATAAACTGCCGGAACCGCAGCGGCGGGCGATTTTAAGTTCACTGCGCCTGGCGCAGGAGCTGGGCGCAGAAACCGCCACCCTTTCCGATCCGGCGGAAGACCGCGCCATTTTGCGTTACGCGCGCGAACATAATCTCGGCAAGATTCTGATTGGCAGACGCAATAAACGCCAGTGGTGGAGCCGGGAATCCTTTGCCGATAAGCTCGCCAGACGCGCGCCGGATCTCGATCTGGTGATCATCGCGCTGGAAGATGCGCCGACTCCCCTGCCCGCTCGCGCCGGGGATGTGCGGCCATTTATGGATCGCTTCCGTGTGCAACTGAAAGGCTGCGTGGTAGCGCTTGCGCTTTGTGCCGCCATTACCCTGATTGCCATGCAGTGGCTGACGGCATTTGATGCCGCCAACCTGGTGATGATCTATCTGCTTGGCGTGGTACTGGTGGCGCTATTTTTTGGCCGCTGGCCCTCCGCTTTCGCCACGGTGATTAACGTTGTCAGTTTTGATCTCTTTTTTATCGCCCCGCGCGGTACGCTGGCGGTTTCCGATGTGCAATACCTGCTGACGTTTGGCGTAATGCTGACGGTAGGCCTGGTGATTGGTAACCTGACGGCCGGTGTGCGTTATCAGGCGCGGGTGGCGCGCTACCGGGAGCAGCGCACCCGCCATCTGTATGAGATGTCAAAAGCGCTGGCGGTTGGGCGTAGCAATCAGGATATCGCGGCGACCAGCGAAACCTTTATCCACTCAACTTTTAATGCGCGCAGCAAACTGCTGCTGCCGGATAGCCACGGTCAGTTGGCGGCTGTGACGCAGACGCACGGTATGACGCCGTGGGATGACGCCATCGCCCGCTGGAGTTTTGATAAAGGCCAGCCGGCAGGCGCGGGCACCGATACGCTGCCCGGCGTGCCGTATCAAATTTTGCCGCTAAAAAGCGATCAAAAAACCCATGGATTGTTGATTGTTGAACCGGCGAATCTGCGCCAGTTAATGATCCCGGAACAACAGCGCCTGCTGGAAACCTTCACCCTGCTGGTCGCCAGCGCGCTGGAACGCCAGGCATTAGCCACCAGCGAAGAACAGGCGCGGCTGGCCAGTGAGCGCGAAAGCATTCGCAACTCGCTGCTGGCGGCGCTGTCCCACGATCTGCGCACGCCGCTAACCGTGCTGTTTGGTCAGGCGGAAATCCTCACGCTGGATCTGGCGAGCGAAGGGTCAGCACATGCGCCGCAAGCCAACGAAATTCGCCAGCATGTGCTGAACACTACGCGACTGGTGAATAATTTGCTGGATATGGCGCGCATCCAGTCTGGCGGCTTTAACCTGAAAAAAGAGTGGCTGACGCTTGAAGAGGTGATTGGCAGTGCGTTGCGAACGCTGGAGCCAGGGCTTGGCGGCCAGCATATTGCGCTCGACCTGCCCGACCCGCTGATGCTGGTGCATGTTGACGGCCCGTTGTTTGAGCGCGTACTGATTAATCTGCTGGAAAATGCGGTGAAATATGCCGGGCATCGCGCCGAAATTGGGATTACCGCGCACAGCACGCCGGACCAGTTAACGCTGGATGTGTGGGATAACGGACCGGGGATCCCTGCGGGCCAGGAAGCGGCGATTTTCGATAAATTCGCCCGCGGAACCAAAGAGTCAGCCATTCCCGGCGTTGGACTGGGGCTGGCGATTTGCCAGGCGATTGTCGAGGTGCATGGCGGCACCATCGCCGCCCGCAACCGCCCACAAGGCGGCGCGCTGTTTTGTGTTACACTTCCACGGGAAACACCGCCGCAACTGGATGAATTACCTGAGGATCTGTGATCAACGTTCTGATTGTTGAAGATGAACAAGCTATCCGCCGTTTTCTGCGTACCGCGCTGGAAGCCGAAGGGCTGCGCGTCCATGAAGCAGAGACACTTCAGCGCGGGCTAATTGAAGCCGCCACCCGCAAACCGGATCTGGTGATCCTCGATTTGGGGCTGCCGGACGGCGACGGGCTCGACTTTATCCGTGACCTGCGCCAGTGGAGCAAGATGCCGGTAATTGTGCTCTCTGCGCGTACCGAAGAGAGCGACAAAATCGCCGCGCTGGATGCGGGTGCCGATGATTATCTCAGCAAGCCGTTTGGCATTGGCGAATTGCAGGCGCGCCTGCGCGTCGCGCTGCGCCGCCATGCCGCCGCCACACCCGATGAGCCAGTGGTCACCTTTTCTGATATCCGCGTCGATCTGGCTAACCGCCGCATTCAACGCGGTGAAGAAGAACTGCATCTCACGCCGATTGAGTTTCGCCTGCTGGCGGTGCTGCTCAATAACCACGGGAAAGTCCTGACGCAGCGCCAGCTGCTTAGCCAGGTCTGGGGACCAAACGCCGTGGAACACAGCCATTATCTGCGTATTTATATGGGGCATTTACGGCAAAAGCTGGAAGTCGATCCGGCGCGTCCTCGCCATTTACTGACGGAAACAGGTATCGGCTACCGGTTTATGCTCTGACGGCGTATCCTTCTGATTTTTGGGAGGGAAATCATGAGTGCCTGGTTAATTTATGCCTTGTTGTCGGCGCTGACCGCTGCGCTGGTGGCCATTTTCGGCAAAATCGGTTTACAACATCTTGATGCCAATACCGCTACCGCAATCCGCGCAGTGGTGATGGCAATTTTCCTGGCTGGCGTGGTAGTGGTTCAGGGCAAGCTGTCGCTGATTTCGACGGTTTTCGCCGACAGAAAAGCGCTGCTGTTTGTGGTGCTAAGCGGCGTAGCGGGTGCGCTGTCGTGGCTGTTCTATTTTATGGCGATCAAAAGCGGGAATGTGTCGCGCGTGGCGCCGATTGATAAGCTCAGCGTAGTGTTTGCGGTGATTCTGGCGGTAGTGCTGTTTGGCGAGAAGGTTTCTCTGATTTCCGGCGCGGGAGTGGCGCTGATCACCGCCGGGGCGCTGATGGTGGCGCTGGGGTAATCGCAAACAGGCAGTAAAAAGGCTCCCGAAGGAGCCTTTTCTTTTCAGTGATTACGCGTTTTTCAGCACTTCGCTGACAATCTCTACCGCTTCTTTTTCGATCTGCTTACGGTGTTCAGCACCGAGGAAGCTTTCACAGTAGATTTTGTAGGCGTCTTCCGTGCCTGACGGACGCGCGGCAAACCAGCCGTTATCGGTCATCACTTTCAGCCCGCCAATCGACGCGCCATTACCCGGTGCGGCGGTCAAACGCGCGGTAATCGGATCGCCTGCCAGTGTGCTGGCGCTAACCATTTCCGGGGAAAGTTTAGACAGTGCAGCTTTCTGCGCGGACGAAGCGGAAGCCTGCAAACGGTTGTAGCTCGGCGCGCCGAAACGCGCAGCCAGCTCATCGTAGTGCTGCTGCGGGTTTTTCCCGGTGACGGCGGTGATTTCCGCAGCCAGCAGGCACATGATGATGCCATCTTTATCAGTAGACCACGGGGTGCCGTCGAAACGCAGGAACGAAGCCCCCGCGCTCTCTTCGCCGCCGAAGCCGAAGCTGCCATCATGCAGACCATCGACAAACCATTTAAAGCCAACCGGCACTTCCACCAGCTTGCGGCCCAGGTCATTCACCACCCGGTCGATCATCGCAGAGGAGACCAGCGTTTTACCGACGGCAACCTCTTTGCCCCACTGCGGACGGTGCTGGAACAGGTAGTTGATGGCAACCGCCAGGTAGTGGTTTGGGTTCATCAGGCCAGCCGGCGTTACAATGCCGTGACGGTCGTAGTCCGGGTCGTTGGCGAAGGCCAGATCGAATTTGTCACGCAACGCCAGCAAGCCCGCCATTGCGCTCTCAGAGGAGCAATCCATGCGGATAACGCCATCTTTATCGAGATGCATAAAACGGAATGTCTGATCGACCTGATCGTTAACAATCGTGAGATCCAACTTGTAATGCTCGGCAATACGTTTCCAGTATTCGATACCAGAACCACCCAGCGGATCGACGCCCAGCTTCAGACCCGCTTTCTGGATTGCCGCCATATCGACAATATCCGCCAGCCCTTCGATAAACGGCTGTACCAGATCTTTTTCTGTCACGTGACCGGACGCCAGCGCGGCATCGAGCGTAATGCGTTTCACGCCTTTCAGGCCGTCGGCCAGCAGTGCGTTAGCGCGATCTTCCACCACTTTGGTGACGTTGGTGTCTGCCGGGCCGCCATTCGGCGGGTTGTATTTGATCCCACCATCTTCCGGTGGGTTATGCGACGGCGTAATAACGATACCGTCCGCCTGCGCGCCGCCGTTTTTGTTGTGAACCAGGATAGCGTTTGAGATGGCAGGCGTTGGTGTGAAGCCGTTATTTTCCTGCACGATGACGTCCACGCCGTTGGCTGCCAGCACTTCCAGCACCGAGATAAACGCCGGTTCTGACAGCGCGTGGGTATCTTTACCCACATAACACGGACCGGTAATACCGTTTTTTGCACGCTCTTCGGCGATAGCCTGAGCGATGGCGAGGATATGTTGCTCGTTGAAGCTGTGGCGACCTGCGCTGCCACGGTGGCCGGATGTGCCGAACTTCACCGCATGTTCTGAATTTCCGACTTCCGGTTTCAGCACGTAATACTGCGCAGTAAGCTGAGCGACGTTGATCAAATCGCCCTGTTGTGCAGGTTGCCCCGCACGCGGATGGTTAGCCATTGCCTGGTCCTTTCAATGCAAGGATTAAATTGTGCCGCAAACTTTTTCAATCAATTCCGCAGGGAACTGCATTGATTGCATGATGTGCTCGATCATGCTGCATTTACGACCCGTATTGGTGTTAGTGATGACCCAGTAAGGGGTGTTCGGCACCTGTTTCGGCTTGGTTTGATTGCCGTTTTGCAAAAGCGTTTGCTCGTTCGCGGCAAAGTATACGCGGGTGCGCCCATGCAGAGACTCGGTGGATTCCGTAAACCCTTTTTCATCCAGTAAGTAGAGTGTAGACAGCACCAGCAGGAAACGATTCACCGCCTTTTTCTGCTCGGCGTATTCATCAGACAGCAGCAGTTCGCGCACGGCACGGACTTTGTCTTTGGCGGTGTTTGTCGGTTTAACCTCAACGGTGCTGACATTACGCGGCTCTTTTACCGGCGCGAGGGAAGCGGCAGGCTGTGATGATTGAGGTACGGCGGAAAATTTTAACATGCGCCGTAAAATGTCGGATGCGCTCTCGCCAATGTGCTTCGTGTGGCTGGCAATATAACTGTAGAGCTCATCATCAACTTCGATCGTTTTCATCTTAATCCAGTGCGATATCTTATCTGAATACAAGTGTTGGGATTATAAAGTGAAATCTCAACAGCGGATAGCGTCAAACCAGGATGGCGGCAAAACTAAGAGTAATTCTTAACCTTGCGGCCGGGCGGCAGAATGTTCAACATAATAACCTAACCCGAATCAGTGAAAAAAAGAACTTTGCCATGAAATTGAATACGCGCGCGCAAACTGCGCAACATCCGCACAACAATTCTCCGATCGTCCTTGTTCACGGTCTTTTCGGTAGCCTTGATAACCTTGGCGTGCTCGCCCGTGAACTGGTTCAGGATCATGACGTGTTGCAAGTGGATATGCGTAACCACGGTCTTTCAGAACGCGCTTCAGAAATGAACTACCCGGCCATGGCGCAGGATCTGCTGGATACGCTGAACGCTCATCAACTCGACAAAGCGACCTTTATTGGCCACTCCATGGGCGGTAAAGCCGTGATGGCGTTAACAGCGCTTGCGCCGGAGCGTATTGATCAACTGGTGGCGATTGATATTGCGCCTGTGGATTACCAGGTGCGCCGCCATGACGAAATTTTTGCCGCCATCAATGCGGTGAACGATGCCGGGGCATCCACTCGCCAGCAAGCCGCCGCTCTGATGCGCGAACATATAAATGAAGAAGGTGTCATTCAGTTCCTGCTGAAATCCTTTGTCGACGGCGCATGGCGTTTCAATGTGCCGGTGTTATGGGAGCAGTATCCGCATATTGTCGGCTGGGAAACGGTTCCTGCATGGCATAAACCGGCCCTGTTTGTTCGCGGCGGAAACTCCCCTTATGTCACTGAAGCGTACCGTGACGCGCTGCTGGCGCAGTTCCCGCAGGCGCGGGCGCATGTCATTGCCGGTGCCGGCCATTGGGTACATGCCGAGAAACCCGACGCGGTTTTGCGTGCTATTCGTCGCTATCTCGCTGAAAAGACAAATTGATTAAAAAGGCGGCGACTGGTCGTTTCAACGCGCCCGGTCGTTGGCGTGTCCGTTGTGCTGATGTATGATGGCGCGCTATTCAGCCCGGGCGCGCCGCCCGATTGCTTGTTTTTCCCGTAGTATTTAGATCATGGCTAAAGAACAAACGGACCGTACGACACTAGACCTGTTCGCGAATGAGCGTCGCCCGGGACGGCCGAAGACAAACCCGCTCTCGCGCGATGAACAGTTGCGCATCAACAAACGCAATCAGCTAAAACGCGATAAAGTTCGTGGGCTTAAGCGTGTCGAATTAAAACTCAACGTGGAAGCCGTCGATGCGTTAAACGAGCTGGCAGAAGCGCGAGATATGAGCCGCAGCGAGCTTATCGAAGAGATGCTGCTGGCGCAGCTGAAGGCATTGCGCGGCTAGCGAATCCTCCGAAACATCGTCGAAATAACACTTTCATGTGTCATACAGTGCAGTCCGACGCGATAGCAGTTTCCGCGTGCTTCCCTGTTCTGCTATGATTGCCCTTATCTGTGGGCGTAGCGCCACCACCATACTCATTAAGTTTCAAGAGGTTATTTTACTCATGGCAATTACAGGTATTTTCTTCGGCAGCGACACCGGCAACACCGAAAACATCGCGAAAATGATTCAGAGTCAGCTTGGTAAAGATGTTGCCGACGTACATGACATTGCCAAGAGCAGCAAAGAAGATATCGAAGGGTATGACATTCTGTTGCTCGGCATTCCTACCTGGTACTATGGTGAAGCGCAGTGCGACTGGGATGACTTTTTCCCGACGCTGGAAGAGATCGACTTTAACGGTAAATTAGTTGCGCTGTTCGGCTGTGGCGACCAGGAAGATTACGCGGAGTATTTCTGCGATGCGCTGGGCACCATTCGCGATATCATCGAACCGCGCGGCGCGACCATCGTTGGTCACTGGCCAACCGCGGGCTACCATTTTGAAGCCTCTAAAGGTCTGGCGGACGATGACCACTTCGTTGGCCTGGCGATTGACGAAGACCGTCAACCCGAGCTGACTTCCGAACGCGTTCAAAAATGGGTAAAACAGGTTCGCGAAGAGTTGCACCTGGACGATATCCTTAATGCCTGAGTTTTTTTACGGCGTAATCTGTGGGTTACGCCGTATTAATAGATAAAAGCAATGGAAATAATTGCTACAAATTTTTAACTTTTTTCTCCATCGCTGTACAATAAGCCCTGCTAAACTGGGTGCCGCCGTAAAGGACTTTGCTGGCGACACCACGTTTTATAAGCTTACTTTACTTGAGGGCTTGCAGTTTTCATCCAGCCATGGCAGTTCTATAATGAGACGCATTACCCCAGGTGCATTCCTTATAACTTCCGCTAAGGAAGTGAATCGTATAGCAACAGGACAGATTCCGCATGACTGACAACAATACCGCATTAAAGAAGGCCGGCCTGAAAGTCACGCTTCCTCGGTTAAAAATCCTTGAAGTGCTTCAGGAACCGGATAACCATCATGTCAGTGCGGAAGATTTATACAAACGACTGATCGACATGGGCGAAGAGATCGGGCTGGCAACGGTTTACCGTGTACTGAACCAGTTTGATGACGCCGGGATTGTGACCCGTCATAACTTCGAAGGCGGCAAGTCCGTTTTTGAACTGACTCAACAACATCACCACGATCACCTGATCTGCCTCGATTGCGGCAAGGTGATTGAATTCAGTGATGACTCCATTGAAGCGCGTCAGCGTGAAATCGCCGCGAAACACGGTATTCGCCTGACTAACCACAGTCTTTACCTTTACGGCCACTGCGCCGAAGGTGACTGCCGCGAAGATGAACACGCGCACGACGCGAAATAATAGCGTTTAAAACCTAAAAGCCAGCCTGACGGTTGGCTTTTTTTTATCTGCAATAACGATAACGGCAAAAAAGAAAAACCCGGCAAGCTCGCGCCGCCGGGTTTAATCACCACATCACATTACGCTTTTACGCTGTCGACACGGCTAAAGCGTTTACCGTCCGGGCTGGCGGTGCGCACCTGCACTTCCCCGCTCACCTGCGGACGCGCTTTATCGTCGTAGCGCTGCCAGTTTTTGCCGCCGTCGGTTGAGAACTCAACCACCATGCCCGGGAAACTGGTATTGGCTTCCAGTTTTCCACCGACCACGCGAGCGCCCGGCACAGGCAAGCGATAGTGCACGCCCGCTTTGTCCAGTTTCGCCAGTTCACGATGGCCTAACAGATTAGCAAAGCGTTGCCAGTCCCTTTCCAGCGCTTTCACATCCACCAGATGTGTCTCACCGCCTTTGTATTCACGCCCGGCTTTGTAATCCTGCTCCCAGCCCGCGCGGTGCCATGCGCGTTCCGCCACCGAAATCATACGTGGATAGATCATGTACTCCATCTGATTATCGGTGCGCACCACCTCGCTCCACAGCTGCGCAGAAAGGCCATACGCACCCGGCCACGGTTTGTCGGACTTCGCGCTAAACGGGGTGCCATCGCGATCAAGCGAGGTTTCTGCGTTCTGCGGCATATTGTCCGGGGCGAAGCTGAATATCTTACGTTCATCGCTAAAACGCGTGCCCCAATAGTAACCGCTTTCGGCCGGGTTGACCTCATTCGGGAAGTCGAGATAAACGTAATCCGGGTTAGAGACCACCACGCGGAAACCTTTGTTCGCCCAGTCATTTACCGAGTCAAAACCGCCCCAGTAGAGCGTGTCCCAGAAGTTCACGTTGACATGATCGGTGGCGAACACCGACGCATCTTTGGCATCTTTCAAACCGTCCTGCCACGCCTGCATCGTGTCAATGCCGTGCGCTTTCACCAGCTTGCTGACCTCAACGCCAAAATAGCTGGAGAGATGTTCAACGTCGGCAACTTTGCCCTCTTTGATCATCGCCTGGCAGGCTTGCGATTTCGCCCACGGCTTATCCTGATTGCTCTGATCAATAATGCCTTTGCCCGCTTCCGGTTTTTTCTGATCCGTATAACCGGCGCCCAGATAGATATTTTTCGCTTCGTCGCCACCAAAATGCCAGGTATTCAGCGGCAGTCCGGCTTCTTTATGCATCTGCTGGATTTCGCCAATCACTTTGTCTACAAAGTTACGCGACGAATCGAGGCACGGATTGAGATAGCCGGTGCGGTTATAGAACTGCACACCGGTGGTGTTGGAGGTATCCGTCGGATCCAGTAAACGGTACTGGTTCGCCTCTTTCTCTTTGCCCTCTTTCATCAGGCGCTCATACCGCGCTTCCATAGAGATTACCGCGGCACGCGCATGAGCTGGCATATCGATTTCCGGGATCACTTCGATTTGTCGCGCTTTGGCGTATTTGAGGATTTCGATGTAATCGGCACGGCTGAAGTGACCGCTGCCGTTGTTATTGCTGTCCGGTCCGGAACCGAGCTGTGGCAACAGGCATGTTTTCTCACTCAAATCATGACAACGTTTACTGCCGATATCGGTCAGTTCTGGCAGACCGGGGATCTCAATGCGCCAGCCTTCATCATCCGTCAGATGGAAATGGAATTTGTTCAGTTTGTACGCCGACATCTGATCTAACAGGCGCAGTACCGCCGCTTTACTGTGGAAGTTGCGACCAACATCCAGCTGGATGCCGCGATAATCAAAACGCGGTGCATCTTTCGCTTCAAGCGCGGCAATCTTCATCTCGCCGGTGGCAGGAACGAGCGACAGCAGCGATTGCAGACCGTAGAACACGCCCGCCTGATCGTAGCCGGTCACCACGGTTTCTTTCGCGCCAATATGCAGACGGTACGCGCCAGACACCGCCTCATCGCCGCTAAAGGTGTTGCTGGCAATTTCAGTCCGTAGCGGATAACTGCCCTCTTTCACGCCCAGTAATGCAAAGCGTGATTTCACCGCATCTTGTGCATCGGCACTCAGCGCGGAGAGATCCAGCTTCACACCCTTACCCAAGTCGATATCCTGCCCGTGGATATTAACGTGCTGCGGCGTGGGCACAATCTGGCCGCGTAGCGATGCGAGATTTAGCGCTTTCACATCGCTATTTTTCTCAAAGCGCGCCTCGGCAGTCATCAGGATATTTTTGTCGTCCGGTGTGCGTTTCCACTGATTATCAAGCGGCGCAACAAAGCGGGATAAATCTTCCGTGTCCGTATTAGCAATCACTTTCGCCGTCGCGCCGTCGGCGGTGACGTACCAGCGCGGCAGCACATCCGTGATAAACAACTGCCAGTATTCATTGATAATCGGGATCTCTATCGCCTGCTTCGCCGGGAAACCGGTGAATTTGTCGGTCGGCTCCAGCTTATGCAAGTCGCCCATAATATGGGTCACTTTGAACTGATCGTTTGCCACCTCCAGCACCGGGCGAATGCTGTGAAAATAAATAGCCCAGCCTTTGTCGGTGACCGCGTCGCCATTATTGGTCAGGGTAATGACAGCTTTGTTGCAGGAGGCCCAATCCGCGCCGAGCTTCGCGCAGTCAACCCCGTGTTGCCCGGCGAAATTGTCTTTCACCGCATAGTTAAGATGAAACTGGCTGATAGCATCCACGGTACTCTGATTCGCCAGTGCCGCAGTGCTGCCCAGCATAGCCAGTACGGCACTGGCGAGCATACTTAAACGAACTGTTTTCATTACATATTCCTTGTAGTTTGCCGGGACGAACCCGGCAGGCGCTCATCAGAAAATGGTAAACGGTGCGATAACCATAAACTTCACATCACGCTCATCCTGGAAGATGTTGCCATAACCGCCGCTGTAGCTTGGGATATCGGAATGGTTGTCGTACTGAGTGAAATGCAGCTTGAACATCGTGCCTTTCGCACGTCCGTCCTGCAGAGTGTAAATCGCATCGAGGCTGTAAGAGGACTCTTTCAGGCGGTAGTTCGGATCGTAATAGGCATCTGGCGTTGCCATGTCAGCCGGTTTCGCATCCCAGGCGTAGGCGTAAGACGCGCCCACCGTCCAGCCCGGCAGGTTCCAGTTTTTCAGATCGTACATCGCACCGAAGAACACCGCTTTTTCGCCGTTGGCGTTAAAGTCAGAACGGTTATCCCACCAGATATCCAGCCGACCGTTGGATGAAGCGTAAGTCGGCGTCATACGTTGCAGGAAGTAGCCCTGCTGACCATCGGCTTTCACCCACGTTCCTTCCAGACGCAGATCGACCTGCCCCACTTTGTAGCCAAATGTCAGCGCCTGCAGCCATGCGGTGCCATCATAAATATCGTTTACGCCGCCATTACTGACTTTATCGCGCGTGCCATAGAACTGGTAACTGGTGCTCAGCGGGCTACCCGCGATATCGAATTTGTAGCTTGCTTTAGCGAAATATTGATCGACATAACCCTGAGCCTGACCAAACGCGGCTTCAAGGATCAGATCGTTTTTGAAGTCATACTTCGCGCCAACCGAATGCAGGTAATCGACTTTGGTCTTTCTATCGTTTTGATAGAACTTGTCCATCTCGATATGCCACGGCGATTTGTACTCGTTGGTCCACATGTAGGAGAAACTCAACGCCCCGGCATCGCCGTAGTCAAAATTCGCCCCGGCTTCCGCGCCCTGATAAGTACCGGGCATAAAGCTCCAGTGCGGCGCTAACAGCGTCTGGCCGGTTGGCTGGATGTAACCCGCGCGCGCCCATACCGGACCATATTTAAATTTCGCCGCAGCTTTATACAGGCTGACCCCGCTCTTATCCCCTGACCAGTCTTCTTTGTAGGCTTTATTGCTGGAGGAGAAGGCGATTTCGTTCGGGTGCGCGCTGTCGCCATTTTCCGCCATCTCAATGGCGGTGAATGCCGCAATATCCAGCCCAAACATATCGGCGGCGTAACCGGACTGGAAATCCAGGTTCGCGTTCCATGTCGAGTGGGAAAGGTTGGTTTTGTATTTATCTTCCAGAACATCTTTGCGGTCACGTTCACGCTGCCAGTAATAGATACCGCCCGTGAGCGTGGAATCATCGATAAAGCCTGCTGCATGAGCCTGTGGAGAGACAACCCAGCCCGACATTGCTGTGACACCGGCGATTGCCAGCGCCAGCGTACTACGTTTGCCACTAAACGTACGCATGTGTGATTCCTTCTAGACGTATTTATAAAATCGCCAGAGATAGCGAAAAAAAGACCAAATAGTTTAGGTAGTTACGAAAACCCCCGAATTCACTACCGGCTTAAGACTATTTTTCGCGACGCGAATTATCAATGTTTTTTAGCGGGAAAATGACAGGATTATGACGAAGAGCACATATTCCGTAGTGTTTTGAAACATGTTACATAAAACAGGAAAACCACAAATAAAATCCAGAAAAATAAAGAGATTAATGCTAATTGATAGCGATTACACATTAAAATCAACTATTAAAACCACGAAATTGCTTTCCACCTGTTCAATAAAGGCATCAATAATAAGACACATTAATTCGCGACGCGAATGTATATAAAGTGTAACAACCTAATCGATAAGCAAAAAAAAACGCCGCTGGAAGCGGCGCTTTAACACAATTGTTTCTGGTTGACTTACTCAGTCACCGATTTTCGCCCAGGTATCACGCAGGCCCACGGTGCGGTTGAACACCAGTTTGGAAGCGGTTGCATACCGGCTATCGAGGCAGAAGTAACCTTCACGTTCGAACTGGTAAGCTTTGCCCGCTTGCGCTTCTTTCAACGACGGCTCAGCGTAGCCTTGCTTGATGACCAGCGATTCCGGATTGATGGTCGCCAGGAAATCTTCGGCAGCGCCCGGGTTCGGCACACTGAACAGGCGATCATAAAGGCGGATTTCGACCGGCAGCGCATGCTGTGCGCTAACCCAGTGGATAACCCCTTTCACTTTGCGACCATCGGCCGGATCTTTACTCAGCGTTTCCGCATCGTAAGAACAGAAAATCGTGGTGATGTTGCCATCGGCATCTTTCTCCACGCGTTCAGCTTTGATGACGTAAGCATTACGCAGACGCACCTCTTTCCCCAGCACCAGACGTTTGTACTGTTTGTTGGCTTCTTCGCGGAAATCTGCGCGATCGATCCAGATTTCACCGCTAAATGGCACATCACGCGTGCCCATTTCCGGCTTATTCGGATGGTTCGGCATGCTAACCATTTCGCTGCTGCCCTGCGGGTAATTTTCGATAACCAGTTTCACCGGATCGATAACCGCCATCGCACGCGGTGCGTTTTCGTTCAGATCTTCACGGATGCAGGACTCCAGAGAAGCCATCTCAATGGTGTTGTCCTGTTTGGTGACGCCGATACGTTTGCAGAATTCACGGATAGAGCCAGCGGTATAGCCACGACGGCGCAGACCAGAGATGGTCGGCATACGCGGATCGTCCCAGCCTTCAACATGTTTGTCAGTGACCAGCAGGTTCAGTTTGCGCTTGGACATCACGGTGTATTCCAGATTCAGGCGCGAAAACTCGTACTGACGCGGGTGAACCGGAATGGTGATGTTATCCAGCACCCAGTCATACAGACGGCGGTTATCCTGGAACTCCAGCGTACACAGTGAGTGGGTAATGCCTTCCAGCGCATCGCTGATGCAGTGGGTAAAGTCGTACATCGGATAAATGCACCACTTGTTACCGGTCTGGTGATGTTCAGCGAATTTAATGCGGTATAGCACCGGGTCGCGCATCACGATAAACGGTGAGGCCATATCGATCTTCGCACGCAGACACGCTTTGCCCTCTTCGAAGCCACCCGCACGCATTTTTTCAAACAGTGCCAGGTTCTCTTCCACGCTGCGATCGCGATACGGGCTGTTTTTACCCGGCGCTGTCAGCGTACCGCGGTATTCGCGGATCTCATCAGCGGAGAGCTCGTCAACGTAGGCCAGACCTTTGTTGATAAGCTCAATCGCGTATTCGTACAGCTTGTCGAAGTAATCCGAGGAGTAGCAGATGTCGCCAGACCAGTTAAAGCCCAACCATTGCACGTCGTTCTTAATCGATTCAACGTATTCGATGTCTTCTTTTGCCGGGTTTGTGTCATCGAAACGCAGGTTGCACTGCCCCTGGTAATCTTGCGCGATACCAAAGTTCAGGCAGATCGATTTCGCGTGGCCAATGTGCAAATAACCATTCGGCTCCGGCGGAAAACGGGTATGGACGGTAGTGTGCTTACCACTGGCCAGATCTTCATCAATGATCTGGCGAATAAAGTTAGTCGGGCGGGCTTCTGCCTCACTCATCACAGGTTCCTCAAGGCGTAAACAACGTATAACGGCATATGATCTAATAAGAGGACGCAGGAAACAACCTTTACTTATACAAATCACTGATGCCCGGGAGAAAGGTATTCAGCTACGTCCTGCGCTTGTCGGCAGCGCAAATCTTGCGTGGTTGGTTTAAGGATGACCGGGCTCGCTATCTCATCGCCCTTTCCTCTTTGCGGAATATAACCCGGCGCTTCAATACACCAGCCCCACGAGTAGAAATTCGTCCCGTGCAAAAAGAAAATCATATTTTCCCATTGGGATTTTTTCTCGACATCAATATGCCCTTGCCGGTCAGCCCGAAACCCCTCCGGCGGCGGATAGTACCCCGGCGGTGAACGCCCGGTGCTGACCCACATCATTGCCGTTGAGATCGGTTCTCCGGCTGGATTACGCACATCCACTTCATAGTGTGGACGCAACGTGGCGTAACGTGGAATACAGCCGCTTAACGCCAGTGCGATACAGAACGCGCAAATTATCCTTTTCATCATCATCCCCATCATTAAAGCGACATCAGTATGGCACTGATTAAATGCAAGGCAAAAAAAAGCGGCGGAGGATATTCCCCCGCCGCTTAAGGCATGAAAGCTTACTCAGGAGCCATTAGCCTTTAATTTCAAACAGCGGCGTCTGACCAGCAACCACCGCGCCCTGCGCCTTGATAACCAGGCCGCTAAAGTCGTCGATATTGCTGACCACCACCGGGCTAATCATCGAACGGGCATTGGCGTTGAGGTACTCCAGATCCATTTCGAGGATTGGCTGCCCCGCCACCACTTCCGCGCCTTCTTCAACCAGACGAGTAAAGCCCTGACCGCCCAGCGCAACGGTATCAATGCCCATATGGACAACGATTTCCGCGCCTTTCTCCGTTTCCAGGCAGAATGCGTGGTTAGTGTTGAAGATTTTCACAATGGTGCCTGCCGCCGGAGAAACCACGATTTTATCCGTCGGTTTCACCGCCACGCCGTCACCCACTGCTTTGCTGGCAAACGCTTCATCCGGCACCTGATCCAGCGCTACCAGTTCACCGGTTACAGGCGATACCAGCTCAGCGATGGTTGTCGCGTTCGGTACCGCCTGCGGCTTTACCGCTGCCGCCGGCGCCGCTGCGGACGCAGCATTACCTGCCGCCGGAACATCACCAGCCGTTCTCATTGCGTCGGCAATTTTTTCCGCCACGAAACCAACGATAATCTGTACGCCGGTTTTGTTCAGACGAATAACGCCGGATGCGCCAAGACGTTTCGCCATGGACTCATTGACCAGCGAAGAGTCTTTCACCGTTAAACGCAGACGAGTGATACAGGCATCAATGCCGGTCAGGTTAGAAGAACCGCCAACCGCAGCGATATACTGACGCGCCAGGCCGCTCACATCCTGCTCGGTATTACCGCTGACATTCACATCCTGACCATCAGTTTCATCACCTGCAACGGCCAGCTCGCGACCCGGTGTCAGCATGTTGAACTTGGTGATAGCGAAACGGAAAACCACATAATAGATAACAAAGAACACCAGACCTTGCGGGATCAGCATCCACCACTGGGTTGCCAGTGGGTTACGCGAGGAGAGCACCATATCCACCAGACCGGCGCTGAAGCCGAAACCGGCAATCCAGTGCATGCTCGCGGCGATAAACACGGAGATCCCCGTCAGCACCGCATGGATCACATACAGTACCGGCGCAACGAACATAAAGGAGAATTCCAGCGGTTCGGTGATACCGGTAAAGAACGCGGCAAACGCGCCCGCCATCATGATACCCAGCACTTTGGCTTTGTTTTCCGGACGTGCGCAGTGGTAAATCGCCAGCGCCGCGCCCGGCAGGCCGAACATCATGATCGGGAAGAAGCCCGCCTGGTAACGGCCAGTGATACCGACCACCGCTTTACCGGCTTCGATAGACTGCGCGCCACCGAGGAAGTTCGGGATATCGTTGATGCCCGCGACGTCAAACCAGAACACGGAGTTGAGCGCGTGGTGCAAACCGACCGGAATTAACAGGCGGTTAAAGAAGGCGTAAACGCCAGCACCCACGGAACCGAGTTTCTGAATACTCTCACCAAATTCCACCAGGCCTGTAAACACCACCGGCCAGATGTACATCATGATGAAAGCAACAACGATCATCACAAACGAGGTGAGGATCGGCACCAGACGGCGGCCGCTAAAGAAGGAGAGCGCTTTCGGCAGCTCAACGCTGCTAAAGCGGTTATACAGCTCAGCCGCAATAATCCCCACCAGAATACCGACGAACTGGTTTTTGATTTTGCCAAACGCGGCCGGAACTTGATCCGCAGGGATTTTTTGGATCATTGCCACTGCTGCCGGTGAACAGAGCGTGGTCAGAACCAGGAAGCCGACAAAGCCAGCCAGCGCCGCAGCACCATCTTTGTCTTTTGACATACCGTAAGCGACACCTACCGCGAACAGCACGCCCATGTTATCGATAATGGCGGAGCCGGACTGGATGAAAAACGCCGCCAGCGCGTTTTGGCCACCCCAGCCGACCGGGTCAATCCAGTACCCGACGCCCATCAGAATTGCCGCCGCAGGCAGCGTGGCGACAGGCACCATTAGCGCACGGCCGATCTTTTGCAGATAACCTAGAATACTCACTTTTATTCCCCCTATGAACCCGATGAGAGCTCACTGAAACAGTCGTTTTTTATTGTGTCACTAACCCTGAAATCACGGCTATTTTCTCACTACCTGACAGAGTGTGTGAAAAATTAATTCGCCTCGCAAATTAAAAGCGTATTTTCTGTGATTAAAATCACTAAGTATCGTCAACCCCCCTCCCAAACTCTGGCAAACAGGTAAAACTTATTTTATGATTAAAAATATCAGGACGGATTGCTCCCTTCTCTGTCGCGAACCAGGTTACGCTTAACGTTGAGTTAGCATGCATTCCGCCAACTTTCTTCATTTAACTTTTGAGGTGAACAATGAGACTGATTCCCCTGGCGACAGCTGAACAAGTCGGCAAATGGGCAGCCCGCCATATCGTCAATCGTATCAACGCGTTCAAACCGACCGCAGACCGTCCGTTTATTCTCGGCTTACCGACCGGTGGGACCCCGCTCACCGCGTACAAAGCGTTAGTTGAGATGCACAAAGCAGGCCAGGTCAGTTTCCAGCATGTTGTCACCTTCAACATGGATGAGTATGTCGGCCTGCCGAAAGATCACCCGGAAAGCTACCACAGCTTTATGCACCGCAATTTCTTCGATCACGTTGATATCCCGGCTGAAAATATTAACCTGCTTGATGGCAACGCGCCGGATATTGACGCAGAATGTCGCCGTTATGAAGAGAAAATCCGTTCTTACGGCAAAATTCACCTGTTTATGGGTGGCGTAGGCAACGATGGGCACATCGCGTTTAACGAACCGGCGTCTTCGCTGGCTTCGCGCACCCGCATTAAAACCCTGACCCATGACACCCGCGTGGCGAACTCTCGTTTCTTTGACGGCGACGTTAATCAGGTGCCGAAATACGC
This sequence comes from Kosakonia pseudosacchari, assembly GCF_015167415.1. Classification (NCBI taxonomy): domain Bacteria; kingdom Pseudomonadati; phylum Pseudomonadota; class Gammaproteobacteria; order Enterobacterales; family Enterobacteriaceae; genus Kosakonia; species Kosakonia pseudosacchari. Next base: position 1,414,715 of record NZ_CP063425.1, on the reverse strand, counting down.
ATTGACCGTGGGTGTGGGCACGTTGTTGGATGCGGAAGAAGTGATGATCCTGGTGCTCGGCGGCGTGAAAGCACAGGCGCTGCAAGCGGCCGTTGAGGGTAACGTTAACCACATGTGGACCATCAGTTGTCTGCAACTCCATCCGAAAGCGGTCATTGTCTGCGACGAACCGTCCACGATGGAGCTGAAAGTGAAAACGCTGAAATACTTCAACGAGTTAGAAGCGGAAAATATTAAAGGTCTGTAAGTCAGTTCCCGCTCCGCGAGGCGGATCCTGCGGAGCGGTATACCTAGTTAACCGGGGGTCGTTATGTATGCTTTAACCCAGGGCCGAATCTACACCGGCCATGAAATTCTGGATGACCATGCGCTGGTCATCGCCAATGGTCTGATTGAACGCCTTTGTCCGCTGGCTGAGCTGCCAACAGGAATTGAACAACGCTCGCTGAATGGTGCCATCCTTGCCCCCGGTTTTATCGACGTGCAGCTCAACGGCTGTGGCGGCGTACAGTTTAACGACACCGCAGAAGCCGTTAGCGTAAAAACGCTGGAAATCATGCAGCAGGCGAATGAACGCTCCGGCTGTACCAGCTACCTGCCAACGCTGATTACCACCAGTGATGAATTAATGAAACAGGGCGTGCAGGTAATGCGCGATTACCTGGCTAAATACCCGAATCAGGCGCTGGGCCTTCATCTGGAAGGACCGTGGCTGAATATTGTTAAAAAAGGCACGCATAACCCGGAATTCGTGCGTAAACCGGATCCGGCATTAGTCGACTTCCTGTGCCAGAACGCGGATGTGATCACCAAAGTGACGCTGGCCCCGGAAATGGCGGGCACCGAGGTGATTCGCCAGTTAGCTGACGCAGGCATTGTTGTTTCAGCTGGTCACTCCAATGCCACGCTGAAAGAAGCAAAAGCGGGTTTCCGCGCCGGGATCACGTTCGCCACACATTTATATAATGCCATGCCATACATTACCGGCCGTGAACCCGGTCTGGCAGGCGCGGTGCTTGATGACACAGACGTTTACTGCGGCGTGATTGCAGACGGCCTGCATGTCGATTACGTTAATATCCGTAATGCTAAGCGCTTGAAAGGCGACAAACTTTGCCTGGTGACTGACGCGACTGCGCCAGCCGGGGCGAATATTGAGCAGTTCATTTTTGCTGGCAAAACAATATACTACCGTAATGGACTGTGCGTGGACGAAAACGGAACGCTGAGCGGTTCCTCCCTGACGATGATCGAAGGGGTGCGAAATCTGGTGGAGCATGTCGGCATTGCGCTGGATGAAGCGCTGCGTATGGCAACCCTCTACCCCGCTCGCGCCATTGGCGTTGACGAAAAGCTGGGAAGTCTCGCCGCGGGGAAAGTGGCGAACCTGACGGCGTTCACGCGCGATTATAAAATCATTAAGACCATCGTTAATGGCAACGAGGTCGTCACTGCATAAAGAGACAGTATGACATCAGGCGGACAAGCTCAAATTGGTAACGTTGACCTCGTAAAGCAGCTTAACAGCGCGGCGGTTTACCGCCTGATTGACCAACATGGCCCCATTTCGCGCATTCAGATTGCCGAACAAAGCCAGCTTGCTCCTGCCAGCGTGACAAAAATCACGCGCCAGCTCATCGAACGCGGGCTGATCAAAGAAGTCGATCAGCAGGCCTCCACCGGGGGCCGCCGCGCTATCTCCATTGTTACCGAAACCCGCAGTTTCCAGGCTATCGGCGTGCGCCTCGGGCGTTATGACACCACGCTGACCTTGTACGATTTGAGCAGCAAAGTGCTGGCGGAAGAGCATTACCCGCTGCCCGAACGTACCCAAGAAACACTGGAACACGCGCTGCTTAACACCATCAGCCACTTTATTGAAACCAGCCAACGCAAGATCCGCGAGCTGATCGCGATTTCCGTCATTCTGCCGGGTCTGGTAGACCCGGAAAGCGGTGTGATTCGCTATATGCCGCACATTCAGGTAGAAAACTGGGCGCTGGTGGAAGCCCTGGAAGAGCGCTTCAAATTGACCTGCTTTGTCGGGCATGACATTCGCAGCCTGGCGCTGGCAGAGCACTATTTTGGGGCAAGCCAGGATTGTGAAGACTCCATTCTGGTGCGCGTGCACCGCGGGACAGGCGCCGGGATTATCTCTAACGGGCGTATTTTTATTGGCCGTAACGGCAACGTCGGCGAAATTGGACACGTGCAAGTCGAACCGCTGGGCGAACGCTGCCACTGCGGCAACTTTGGCTGTCTGGAAACTATCGCCGCCAATGCCGCAATAGAACACCGCGTTCGTCACCTGCTGGAACAGGGCTACCAGAGCCGCCTGACGCTGGAAGATTGCTCTATCAAAACCATCTGCAAAGCCGCCAACAAAGGCGATGCGCTGGCCTGTGAAGTTATTGAATATGTTGGACGCCATCTGGGCAAAACTATCGCTATTGCCATAAACCTGTTCAACCCGCAGAAAGTGGTGATCGCCGGGGAAATTGTCGAAGCGGAAAAAGTGCTGCTCCCGGCTATTGAGGCGTGCATTAACACCCAGGCGCTCAAAGCGTTTCGTAAAAACTTGCCCGTGGTGCCTTCCGCGCTGGATCACCGCTCGGCGATCGGCGCGTTTGCGCTGGTGAAACGCGCTATGCTGAACGGTCTGCTGCTGCAACGCTTGCTGGAAAACTGACAGCGTCTATCGTTAATACTTATTTTTTATCCGGACAGTCCATGACCATTCAGAATGTAATCTGTGATATTGACGGCGTGCTGATGCACGACAACGTTGCCGTACCGGGTGCTGCGGAGTTCATCTCCCGCATCCTTGAAAAAGGCATGCCGCTGGTATTACTGACCAACTACCCTTCGCAAACGGGCCAGGATCTGGCTAACCGCTTTGTTTCCGCAGGAATCGATGTACCTGCCAGCGTCTTCTATACCTCGGCGATGGCCACCGCTGATTTTCTTAAGCGCCAGGAAGGGAAAAAAGCTTATGTGGTGGGCGAAGGCGCACTGATCCACGAGCTTTACAAAGCTGGTTTCACCATTACCGATATCAACCCCGATTTTGTCATTGTTGGCGAGACCCGCTCCTATAACTGGGAAATGATGCATAAAGCGGCGTTCTTCGTGGCGAACGGCGCGCGCTTTATCGCCACCAACCCGGACACCCACGGGCGCGGCTATTATCCAGCCTGCGGTGCATTGTGCGCTGGTATCGAAAAAATTTCCGGGCGCAAACCGTTCTATGTTGGCAAACCCAGCCCGTGGATTATCCGCGCGGCACTGAATACCATGCAGGCGCACTCTGAACAGACGGTGATTGTGGGCGATAACCTGCGTACCGACATTCTGGCGGGCTTTCAGGCCGGGCTTGAAACCATTCTGGTGCTCTCCGGCGTGTCGCGCATCGATGATATCGACAGTATGCCGTTTCGCCCGTCGTGGATTTATCCATCGGTCGCGGAAATCGACGTTATTTAAACTTCACCACGCCTTCGGGCGTGGTTTTTTATTTTCATCCCTGTCAAAAAGAACGCCATTCAATAAAAAGCGCAATATTTTGATGATTCATCAATAACAGCGTCCTATACATACTCTTTTTTCAGCATTCAATAATCATCATTGCACTTTTTACTTTCAGCGCGGTAAAAGGCTTGCGCCCTGCCCCTTTTTTGCGGCATTTTGACTGCAAGCACACAACATTACAGCTTTGCACTCAAGGTTAACGGAGAAGTCTATGTGTTCAATTTTTGGCGTACTGGATATTAAAACCGACGCGGTCGAATTACGTAAAAAAGCGCTGGAATTATCCCGACTGATGCGCCACCGTGGCCCGGACTGGTCCGGTGTTTATGCAAGTGATAAAGCCATTCTGGCGCATGAACGTCTCTCTATTGTCGACGTTAACGCCGGTGCACAGCCGCTCTACAACGAGAAGAAAACACATGCGCTGGCGGTGAACGGTGAAATTTATAACCACCAGGCGCTGCGCGCAGAATATGGCGACCGTTACGCATTCCAGACCGGTTCCGACTGTGAAGTGATCCTCGCGCTGTATCAGGAAAAAGGGCCGGAATTCCTCGACGATCTGCAAGGCATGTTTGCTTTCGCGCTGTACGACAGTGAAAAAGATGCTTATCTGATTGGTCGCGACCATATTGGCATCATTCCGCTGTATATGGGGCACGACGAACACGGCAACCTGTACGTAGCGTCAGAAATGAAAGCACTGGTGCCGGTTTGCCGCACCATTAAAGAGTTCCCGGCGGGCAGCTATCTGTGGAGCAAAGACGGTGAAATCCGCTCTTATTATCAGCGCGACTGGTTTGAATACGATGCAGTAAAAGACAACGTGACCGACAAGGCGGAACTGCGTCAAGCGCTGGAAGATGCGGTGAAAAGCCACCTGATGTCCGATGTGCCATACGGCGTGCTGCTGTCAGGCGGCCTGGATTCTTCGGTCATTTCCGCCATCACCAAAAAATTCGCAGCCCGTCGCGTTGAAGATCAGGAGAAATCAGAAGCCTGGTGGCCACAACTGCACTCCTTCGCCGTTGGTCTGAAAGGCGCGCCGGATCTGAAAGCGGCGCAGGAAGTCGCCAACCATCTTGGCACCGTGCACCATGAAATTCATTTCACCGTGCAGGAAGGGCTGGATGCCATTCGCGATGTGATTTACCACATTGAAACCTATGACGTGACAACGATTCGCGCCTCAACGCCGATGTATTTGATGTCGCGTAAAATCAAAGCGATGGGCATTAAAATGGTGCTCTCCGGCGAAGGTTCCGATGAAGTGTTTGGCGGCTATCTCTATTTCCATAAAGCGCCGGATGCCAAAGAGCTACACGAAGAAACCGTGCGTAAACTGCAGGCCCTGCATATGTTTGACTGCGCCCGTGCAAACAAAGCGATGTCCGCCTGGGGTGTGGAAGCGCGTGTACCGTTCCTGGATAAAAAATTCCTCGACGTGGCCATGCGTATCAACCCGGAAGACAAAATGTGCGGCAGCAACGGCAAAATGGAAAAACACATTCTGCGCGAATGTTTTGAATCCTACCTGCCAGCAAGCGTGGCATGGCGCCAGAAAGAGCAATTCTCCGACGGCGTCGGTTACAGCTGGATCGATACGCTGAAAGAAGTTGCCGCGCAGCAGGTTACGGATCAACAACTGGCAACGGCCAGCTACCGTTTCCCGTACAACACGCCAGCATCGAAAGAAGCGTATCTGTACCGCGAAATTTTTGAAGAGCTGTTCCCGCTGACAAGCGCGGCGGAATGCGTTCCTGGCGGTCCGTCTGTTGCCTGTTCATCCGCAAAAGCGTTCGAATGGGACGAAGCCTTCAAAACCATGAACGATCCGTCAGGTCGCGCGGTTGGTATTCACCAGTCAGCTTATTAATAAGTAATGGTTATTCTTACAGGCCCTGCGGGGCCTGTTGTTTTTTGTGCGCTGATTTAATGAATAAAATCTATTTTCGCCCAATAAAGCGTCATGCTGTTCGCAACCTAACCAAACAGTCACATTCCGGCAATTTTCGATGAAAAAGGTATTGACGCTGTAAGGCCCAATACGCATAATGCGCCCCGCAACGCTGATAAGGTAACGCGAAAAAAGATGGCTACGTAGCTCAGCTGGTTAGAGCACAGCACTCATAATGCTGGGGTCACAGGTTCGATTCCCGTCGTAGCCACCATCTTTTTTGCGGGAGTGGCGAAATTGGTAGACGCACCAGATTTAGGTTCTGGCGCCGCAAGGTGTGCGAGTTCAAGTCTCGCCTCCCGCACCATTCCCAGGTAAGCGTTGCACGGATGGGGTATCGCCAAGCGGTAAGGCACCGGTTTTTGATACCGGCATTCCCTGGTTCGAATCCAGGTACCCCAGCCATCTCTTCTTCGACTCCTGCGTAACGCACTAGTCGTTGGGGTATCGCCAAGCGGTAAGGCACCGGTTTTTGATACCGGCATTCCCTGGTTCGAATCCAGGTACCCCAGCCAGTCGATGACTGGGAAAGCAGTAAAACTTGGCTACGTAGCTCAGCTGGTTAGAGCACAGCACTCATAATGCTGGGGTCACAGGTTCGATTCCCGTCGTAGCCACCATATTTACGGTCTAATGTTAAAGCGTTAAGCCTGAAAAAGATTTGTTGGGGTATCGCCAAGCGGTAAGGCAGTGGATTCTGATTCCACCATCCCGAGGTTCGAATCCTCGTACCCCAGCCATCTCAAAGACGTTTGCCTTTGCGAACGCACTTTTGGGGTATCGCCAAGCGGTAAGGCAGTGGATTCTGATTCCACCATTCCGAGGTTCGAATCCTCGTACCCCAGCCAATAAAACAAAAAAGCTCGCTTCGGCGGGCTTTTTTGTTTTTATCGCCGGGTACAACCTGGCGGTGAACGTGTTAACACACGCTCACCGCCAGACGTCATAAACCTAACGCATATTTCAGCGCCTGACGTTTCAACACACCCGCGCGTTCCGCCGCCATCAAACCGATATTCCGCAGCAGACGCACCGGCCCAAGCGAGTTACTGAACCCGGCGTAAAACAGATCCATACCGCTTTGCATAATAAAGTTATCCGCCATACGTCGCATCTGATAACGCTTTAACACCGCGTGGCTGGACCAGGCTTCCGCCTGCGTACGCGCGCTGGTCAATACATCCAGCAACGCATCCACATCGCGATATCCCAGATTAACGCCCTGTCCGGCCAACGGATGAATGGTATGCGCCGCGTCCCCCACCAGCACAAGCCCTGGCCTGACATATTGCAGTGCATGGCGACGAGTCAGCGGAAAAGAGGCTGCGGCGACCGGTTTAACGGCACCTAAGCGCTCCGGGAAATGCCGGGCAATCTCCTGCTCCAGTTGCGCCATCGTCAATGTCTGTAACTGACGGATACGCGCCGGGGTGTCATACCACACCAGCGACGCCCAGTTATCGAACAGCGGTAAAAAAGCATGCGGGCCGTCAGGCGTGAAATGTTGCCAGGTGCTATCACCCGCTTCGTGTTCGCACTGAACGGTGATCAACATGCAGGATTGCTGATACTGCCAGGCGTGAATGCCAATCCCCGCCGCTTGCCGTACCCAGGAATTCGCGCCATCGGCCCCTACCACCAGCTTTGCCGTTAACGAGTCCCCATCCGCAAACATTAATTGCTGACATTCATTGTTTGCCTGAAGCGCGGTTAATTCTTTAGCCGTAAGCAGCGTTACCTGCGGCTGCGCCTGTAACGCCTCCCACAGCGCACGCTGGAGCACTGTGTTTTCCACCATATAACCAAGCAGCGGCAACTTCAGCTCGCGAGCGTCGAACACCACATGCGCACTTTCCCACTCCCAGGTTTCCAGTTGCCGATAAGGGTGACAGCGCATGGCCTGAATGCTCTCCCAGACACCCAACCCGCGCAGTAAGGCCACCGATGCGGCACTGATTGCCGAAATGCGTACGTCCGGCTGTGCCGCTGCATCAAACTCTGCTGGCTCCTGTTTTTCAATCACGGTCACGGCAAAACCATGTTGCGCCAGCCCCAGTGCCAGTGCTCCGCCGACCATTCCGCCGCCGACGATGGCAACTTCAGTGGATTGATTTGTCATGGCTACTTGTCCTTAAACGATAATCCATCAAGTTTACCGGATTTTTTACCCCTTGAGGCTGACAACCGTCATACTGGTCAGCACGCGACCAAAGCATTACAATACGCGGCCTGCAATCCTGGCTGATACCCGTCATACTCAGCGTATACGAACTTAAGCAAGAGCAAGTCGATGACAAAAAAACTCCACATAAAAACCTGGGGCTGTCAGATGAACGAATACGATTCATCGAAGATGGCCGATCTGCTGGATGCCACTCACGGCTATCAACTGACCGAGGTGGCGGAAGAAGCGGATGTGCTGCTGCTTAATACCTGCTCAATCCGTGAAAAGGCTCAGGAAAAAGTCTTCCATCAGTTGGGGCGCTGGAAGCTGCTGAAAGAGAAAAACCCCGATCTGATTATCGGTGTTGGCGGCTGCGTGGCGTCTCAGGAAGGCGACCATATTCGCCAGCGCGCGCACTATGTCGACATTATTTTTGGGCCACAAACCCTGCACCGCTTGCCGGAAATGATCAATTCCGTGCGTGGCACCCGTAGCCCGGTGGTCGATATCAGCTTCCCGGAAATTGAAAAATTCGATCGCTTACCGGAACCGCGTGCCGAAGGCCCGACCGCGTTTGTATCAATAATGGAAGGCTGTAACAAATACTGCACTTACTGCGTGGTGCCTTATACCCGTGGTGAAGAAGTCAGCCGCCCTGCCGACGATATCCTGTTTGAAATCGCGCAACTGGCGGCCCAGGGCGTACGCGAAGTGAACCTGCTTGGTCAGAACGTGAATGCCTGGCGTGGTGAAAACTACGATGGCAGCATCGGCACCTTTGCTGAATTGCTGCGCCTGGTCGCCGCTATTGATGGCATCGATCGCATCCGTTTCACCACCAGCCACCCGATTGAGTTCACCGATGACATTATTGATGTCTATCGCGACACGCCGGAGCTGGTGAGCTTCCTGCATCTGCCGGTGCAAAGTGGTTCTGACCGCATACTGAATCTGATGAGCCGCACGCATACCGCGCTGGAATACAAAGCGATTATCCGTAAGCTGCGCGAGGCGCGCCCGGACATTCAGATTAGCTCCGATTTTATCGTCGGCTTCCCCGGTGAAACCACCGAAGACTTCGAAAAAACCATGAAGCTGATTGCCGATGTTAACTTCGACATGAGCTACAGCTTCATCTTCTCCGCACGTCCGGGCACACCCGCTGCCGATATGGTAGATGATGTGCCGGAAGAGGAGAAAAAACAGCGTCTTTACATTTTGCAGGAGCGTATTAACCAGCAGGCGATGGCCTGGAGCCGCCGTATGCTCGGCACGACCCAGCGCATCCTGGTAGAAGGAACTTCGCGTAAGAACATCATGGAGCTGTCTGGTCGCACCGAAAATAACCGCGTGGTGAACTTCGAAGGCAGGCCGGAGATGATCGGTAAATTTGTCGATGTGGAAATCGTCGATGTCTACCCGAACTCCCTGCGCGGCGTGCTGGTGCGTACCGAAGAAGAAATGGGTCTGCGCGTGGTGGAATCGCCACAATCTGTTATTGCCCGTACGCGTAAAGAGAACGACCTCGGCGTCGGTCTGTACCAACCGTAATACCACCGGCCTGCCGTTTCTGGCAGGCCTTGCTTTTCCCCTCGCCGACCCCAACATCTTGCGCAATGCTTGCGACTTCTTTATATGCCGTGAATAATTCCCTAATGGGCATCGCCCTCGACACATCGAAAAGAGGAACAGTTTGAATATAGATACGCGTGAAATTACCCTTGAGCCAGCGGACAACGCACGTCTGCTGAGTCTGTGCGGCCCGTTTGACGACAACATCAAACAACTGGAGCGGCGACTGGGCATCGAAATCAACCGCCGCGATAATCACTTCAAACTCACCGGACGCGAAATTTGCGTGAATGCCGCTGCCGATATTCTGCGCACCCTGTATGTCGATACCGCGCCGATGCGCGGCCAGATTCAGGATATCGAACCGGAACAGATCCACCTGGCTATCAAAGAAGCGCGCGTGCTGGAGCAGAGCGCCGAGAGCGTGCCGGAGTACGGTAAAGCTATCCATATCAAGACCAAGCGTGGCGTGATTAAACCGCGCACGCCGAACCAGGCGCAGTACGTCGCGAATATGCTCGACCACGACATCACCTTCGGCGTTGGCCCGGCGGGAACCGGTAAAACTTACCTTGCGGTCGCCGCAGCGGTGGATGCACTGGAACGCCAGGAAGTACGCCGCATTCTGCTAACGCGCCCGGCAGTGGAAGCGGGTGAAAAACTCGGTTTCCTGCCCGGCGACCTCAGCCAGAAAGTCGATCCTTACCTGCGCCCGCTGTATGACGCGTTGTTTGAGATGATTGGTTTTGAACGCGTTGAAAAGCTGATTGAGCGCAACGTCATTGAAGTCGCGCCGTTAGCCTATATGCGCGGCCGTACGTTAAACGACGCGTTTATCATTCTTGATGAGAGCCAGAACACCACCATCGAACAGATGAAAATGTTCCTGACGCGTATTGGTTTTAACTCCAAAGCGGTGATTACCGGCGACGTCACGCAGATTGACCTGCCGCGCAACACCAAGTCCGGTTTGCGTCACGCCATCGAAGTGCTGGCGAACGTCGACGAAATTAGCTTTAACTTCTTCCACAGCGAAGATGTCGTGCGCCACCCGGTGGTTGCCCGCATCGTTATCGCCTATGAAGCGTGGGAAGAAGCCGAACAGAAACGTAAAGCAGAACTGGCCGCCGAGCGCAAACGCGAAGCCCAGGAGCAGGAGCAGAAATGAGTCAGGTGATCCTTGATCTACAGCTGGCGTGTGAAGATAACAGCGGCCTGCCGGAAGAAGCGCAGTTCCAGAAGTGGCTTGACGCCGTTATCCCGCAGTTTCAGAAAGAAGCGGAAGTCACCATTCGCCTGGTCGACAATGCGGAAAGCCACGAACTGAACCTGACCTACCGCGGGAAAGATAAGCCGACTAACGTGCTCTCGTTCCCGTTTGAAGCACCACCAGGCATTGAAATGCCGCTGCTTGGCGATTTGATTATCTGTCGCCAGGTCGTAGAACAGGAAGCCCAGGAGCAAGGTAAACCGCTGGATGCTCACTGGGCACATATGGTGGTGCACGGTAGTTTACACCTGCTCGGTTACGACCATATTGCAGACGATGAAGCCGAAGAGATGGAAGGGATCGAGACAGAGATAATGCTTGCTCTGGGCTATGAGGATCCGTACATTTCCGAGAAAGAGTAAGTTGGCGCGCAGATTACTGCGCGCCACTCGCAAGAAATGCCGTCCGGCGCTGAGTTTACGCGCGACGAGCGACAGATTAACCAACACGAGAACCCACACGACGCCATGAGCGACGATAACTCACACAGTAGCGACAACACCCACAATAAAAAGGGATTCTTCTCCCTTTTACTCAGCCAGCTCTTTCACGGCGAACCGAAAAACCGTGATGAACTGCTGGAACTGATCCGAGACTCCGGGCAGAACGAGCTTATCGACAACGATACGCGCGACATGCTGGAAGGGGTAATGGACATTGCGGACCAGCGCGTTCGCGACATCATGATCCCCCGTTCCCAAATGATCACCCTGAAACGCAACCAGACGCTGGACGAATGTCTCGATGTCATTATCGAGTCCGCCCACTCGCGTTTTCCGGTGATCAGCGAAGATAAAGATCACATCGAAGGGATCCTGATGGCTAAGGATTTGCTGCCCTTTATGCGCAGCGATGCCGAAGCGTTCAGCATGGAAAAAGTGTTACGCCAGGCGGTAGTGGTGCCGGAAAGCAAGCGTGTCGATCGCATGCTGAAAGAGTTCCGTTCCCAGCGCTACCATATGGCGATCGTTATTGATGAGTTCGGTGGCGTTTCCGGCCTGGTCACGATTGAAGATATTCTTGAGCTTATTGTCGGCGAAATCGAAGACGAATATGACGAAGAAGAGGATATCGATTTCCGCCAGCTTAGCCGCCACACCTGGACAGTACGCGCGCTGGCCCCGATTGAAGATTTTAACGAAACCTTCGGCACTCACTTCAGTGATGATGAAGTAGACACCATTGGAGGTCTGGTGATGCAGGCGTTCGGCCACTTGCCTGCGCGCGGGGAATCGATTGACATTGATGGTTACCAATTCAAGGTCGCTATGGCTGATAGTCGACGTATTATTCAGGTCCATGTCAGAATGCCGGATGATTCTCCGCAACCGAAACTGGATGAGTAATATAAATGGTATTTGCCGCATTGTTTGAGCGCCAGCGCATACGTCTGCTGCTGGCGTTGTTATTCGGAGCCAGCGGAACGCTGGCTTTTTCTCCTTATGACTTCTGGCCCGCCGCACTTATCTCCCTGATTGGTCTACAGGGTTTAACCCTCAATCGCCGCCCGTTACAGGCAGCCTGGATTGGCTATTTCTGGGGGCTTGGTCTGTTTGGCAGCGGCGTGCACTGGGTGTACGTCAGTATCGCCCAGTTCGGTGGCATGCCAGGCCCGGTCAATATTTTCCTCGTGGTGCTGTTGGCGGCCTATTTGTCGCTCTATACCGGGCTGTTCGCCGGTATATTGTCGCGTCTGTGGCCACATACCACCTGGCTGCGGCTGGCCGTCGCCGCGCCCGTCGTCTGGCAAATCACCGAGTTTCTGCGCGGCTGGGTGTTAACCGGTTTTCCATGGCTCCAGTTTGGCTACAGCCAGATAGATGGGCCGCTGAAAGGCCTTGCGCCGGTGCTTGGCGTTGAAGCGATCAATTTCTTACTGATGGTGGTGAGCGGTCTGGTGGTGCTGGCGGTAATGCAGCGTCGCTTGCGCCCATTGGTTATCGCCGTTGTGCTGTTCGCTCTGCCCTTCCCACTGCGTTATATCCAGTGGTATCAACTGCTGCCGGAGCGCACCACTCAGGTGTCGATGGTGCAAGGAAACATCCCACAATCGATGAAGTGGGACGAAAACCAGCTGCTCAATACGCTAAAAATCTACAGCGAAGCCAGTGAGCAGGTGATGGGTAAATCGCAGTTGATTATCTGGCCGGAGTCCGCCATTCCGGATCTGGAAATTAACCAGCAACGCTTTTTAAGCGCGATGGATAATCTGCTGCGGGCAAACAACAGTACGCTTATCACCGGGATTGTCGATTCACGTCTCAATAAGCAAAACCGTTACGATACCTACAACACCATCATTACACTCGGCAAAGACAACGCTTACAGCTACAGCTCAAGCGATCGCTACAACAAAAACCATCTGGTGCCGTTTGGCGAGTTTGTACCGCTGGAGTCGATTCTGCGTCCGCTGGCACCGTTCTTCGATTTGCCGATGTCCTCGTTCAGCCGTGGCGCTTATGTGCAACCCCCGCTGACGGCCCATGGGCTAACGCTGACGGCAGCGATCTGCTACGAAATCATCCTTGGTGAGCAGGTGCGTGATAATTTCCGTCCGGATACCGACTTCTTGCTGACCATCTCGAATGACGCGTGGTTTGGTAAATCCATCGGCCCGTGGCAGCACTTCCAGATGGCGCGGATGCGCGCGCTGGAACTCGCCCGCCCGCTGTTGCGTAGCACCAATAATGGCATTACAGCGGTCATTGGCCCGCAGGGCGAAATCCAGGCGATGATCCCGCAATTTACCCGTGAAGTGTTGACGGCGAAGGTGACGCCGACCTCAGGCCTCACGCCCTATGCCCGCACGGGCAACTGGCCGCTATGGATTATCACCGTGCTGCTGGGCTTTGGCGCCCTGGTGATGGGCTTGCGTCAGCGCCGCCGTTAATCCCTTTCCCCGCTCTTCTGCCCGGTAGCGTTCTGCTTGCCGGGCCTCCTCTCTTCGTTATGCGAAATTTACGATTAAGCCGTTTTTGGCATGCGGTTTGCTTATATCTATCAGGCAGCTATGGAATCCTTATGTGCAACTTATGTCGCACCAGCAGGAAACAACAGCAGCACCAATCTGGTGCAATGGAAGATTTTTGCCTCTAAACGGTGCGGCGCGCCTCGCAAAAATAAACAATACCGCAGCAAAATCTTTACATTAAGCCAGACTGAATGTAACAAACACACACGACACTGCACGATATTGTCGCAGAACAACAAAAACACAATACACACAATGGGTATCAATACGCGTCTCTGGCGCTGACGATAAAGGAGTCTGGATATGCAATTACGTAAACTGGCCGCCGCGATGCTGGTGATGGGACTGTCCGCCGGTCTGGTGCATGCTGAAGATGCAAAACCTGCCGACGCAGCGCCGGCTGATCAACAAGCTACACTGGCTAAAATTGCTAAAAACGGCGTTATCGTCGTCGGTCACCGCGAATCTTCCGTACCGTTCTCCTACTACGACAATGAACAAAAAGTCGTGGGTTACTCCCAGGACTACTCCAACGCTATCGTTGAAGCCGTGAAGAAAAAACTGAATAAGCCGGATCTGGCGGTGAAACTGATTCCTATCACCTCGCAAAACCGTATCCCGTTGCTGCAAAACGGCACCTTCGATTTTGAGTGTGGTTCCACCACTAATAACGTTGAACGTCAGAAGCAAGCGGCGTTCTCTGACACCATTTTCGTGGTGGGTACACGTCTGCTGACCAAAAAAGGCGGCCCGATTAAAGACTTCGCCGACCTCAAAGGCAAAGCCGTGGTGGTAACTTCTGGTACTACCTCAGAAATCCTGCTGAACAAGCTGAACGACGAGAAGAAAATGGATATGCGCATTATCAGCGCGAAAGACCATGGCGACTCGTTCCGTACGCTGGAAAGCGGCCGCGCAGTGGCCTTTATGATGGATGACGCCCTGCTGGCGGGCGAACGTGCGAAAGCGAAAAAACCGGATAACTGGGACATCGTCGGCACACCGCAATCGAAAGAAGCGTACGGCTGTATGCTGCGTAAAAACGATCCGGAGTTTAAAAAACTGATGGATGACACTATCGCTCAGCTACAGACCTCGGGTGCCGCGGAAAAATCCTTCGATAAATGGTTTAAAAACCCTATTCCGCCGAAAAACATGAACCTCAATTTCGATCTCTCTGATGATATGAAAGCGCTGTTCAAAGAACCGAATGACAAAGCTCTGAACTAATTACAACCATTAGGGGCGGGTTTACCTGCCCTCTCGATTGTCGAAGTAGCACGGACAGACTATATGTTGAGTGGTCGTTCCCCACTCAACACGAAAACTCGCTCTTCATACAATCTTCGAGGGTAGCGCTGCTACCCTTTTTTTTCCGGAGTAGATTTATGTCCATAGACTGGAACTGGGGAATATTCTTTGAACAGGCCCCGTTCGGCAACACCACCTATCTTGGCTGGCTATGGAGTGGTTTTCAGGTCACCATCGCGCTTTCCGTGACGGCCTGGATTATCGCTTTCCTGGTCGGTTCCCTGTTTGGCATCCTGCGCACCGTCCCTAACCGTTTCCTGTCCGGCATTGGCACCCTTTATGTCGAACTGTTCCGCAACGTGCCGCTGATTGTGCAGTTTTTTACCTGGTATGAAGTGGTACCTGAATTGCTGCCGGAAGATATTGGCATGTGGTACAAGTCGGAACTGGATCCGAATATCCAGTTCTTCGTCTCTTCGATGGTCTGCCTGGGGCTGTTTACCGCCGCGCGTGTTTGCGAGCAGGTACGCGCCGCGATTCAGTCGCTCCCGCGCGGGCAGAAAAACGCCGGTCTGGCGATGGGATTGACGCTGCCGCAAACCTACCGTTATGTATTGCTGCCAAACGCCTATCGCGTGATTGTGCCGCCGATGACCTCGGAGATGATGAACCTGGTGAAAAACTCGGCCATCGCCTCCACCATCGGGCTGGTCGATATGGCGGCACAAGCGAGCAAATTACTTGATTACTCGGCGCATGCGTGGGAAACCTTCACTGCCATTACTATCGCCTATGTGTTGATTAACGGCGTCATTATGCTGGTGATGAGCCTGGTTGAACGCAAAATTCGCCTGCCAGGCAATATGGGAGGCAAATAATCATGTACGAGTTTAACTGGGACTCAATTCTCCCTTCCCTGCCCTATCTGGTGGCAGGCTTGATGATGACGCTCAAGATCACGGCGATTGCCATTGTCGTCGGTATCGTCTGGGGAACGCTGCTGGCGGTAATGCGTCTGTCCACTTTCGCCCCACTGCGCTGGTTCGCCAAAAGCTACGTTAACGTGTTCCGCTCTATTCCACTGGTGATGGTGCTGCTGTGGTTTTATTTGATCGTGCCGGGCTTCCTGCAAAATGTGCTCGGCTTGTCACCCAAAACCGATATCCGCCTGATTTCCGCGATGGTGGCCTTCTCAATGTTTGAAGCGGCCTACTATTCAGAAATCATTCGCGCAGGCATCCAGAGTATCTCCCGCGGGCAGTCCAGTGCCGCGCTGGCGCTGGGTATGACGCACTGGCAGTCGATGAAACTCATCATCCTGCCGCAGGCGTTTCGCGCTATGGTTCCGCTGCTGCTCACGCAGGGCATTGTGCTGTTCCAGGACACGTCATTGGTGTATGTCCTGAGCCTCGCGGATTTCTTCCGCACGGCGACGAATATTGGCGATCGCGACGGGACTCGAGTTGAAATGATCCTGTTTGCCGGTGCTGTCTATTTTGTTATCAGTTTGAGTGCTTCGCTGTTGGTCAGCTGGCTGAAAAAAAGGACCGTCTAATGATTTCCCTGAAAAATGTTTCTAAATGGTATGGTCACTTTCAGGTGTTGACCGATTGCTCCACCGAAGTGAAAAAAGGCGAAGTAGTGGTGGTTTGCGGGCCATCCGGTTCCGGTAAATCCACGCTGATAAAAACCGTCAACGGTCTGGAACCGGTGCAGAAAGGCGAGATTGTCGTCAACGGCACCAAAGTGAATGACAAGAAAACCGATCTGGCGAAGCTGCGTTCTCACGTCGGGATGGTGTTCCAGCACTTTGAATTGTTCCCGCATTTGTCGATTATCGAAAACCTGACGCTGGCGCAGGTAAAAGTGCTGAAGCGTGATAAAGACGCAGCACGGGAAAAAGGGCTGAAACTGCTGGAGCGCGTGGGTTTATCGGCACATGCGAACAAGTTTCCGGCGCAGCTTTCTGGCGGCCAGCAGCAGCGTGTGGCGATTGCGCGTGCGCTCTGTATGGATCCGGTGGCAATGCTGTTTGATGAGCCGACTTCCGCACTCGATCCAGAGATGATCAACGAAGTGCTGGACGTGATGGTCGAGCTGGCGAACGAAGGCATGACCATGATGGTGGTGACCCACGAAATGGGCTTTGCCCGCAAAGTGGCGAACCGGGTGATCTTTATGGATGAAGGGAAAATTGTCGAGGATTCAGAGAAAGACGCTTTCTTCGATAACCCGAAATCCGAACGTGCTAAAGACTTCCTCGCAAAAATTCTGCATTAACAACCTGCGCCTGCCCACACCGGGCAGGCGCTTTTTTTGGATTACGGTTCAAACGGGCGGCGCTGGAATTGGTCATGTCCGCATTTCGGGCATAATGGCAACACATCCGGCGTGTAAACCGCCAGATGAAAGTGGCACTTCTCACAGACCAGATTCCCAAGCCCTACCACTTCGCCGCTGTGATACACGCCGTGGTGATTGAGATCCTGGAACACTTCGCGCCACTCAAGCTGGGTTTTATCGGTGATATCTGCCAGCTCCTGCCAGATACTCTCTTTAATCACTCGCATAAATACGCTGTCGGTGACTTCTTCCTGGCTTTCGCTGTAACTGAGGGCGAACTCCTCCAGATCGCGGCGAATGGCGCGCATCAGCTCGTCAACCTCCGTGCGCGTTAACTCGCCGGTCTTCGCCACGCGCAGGCGCGCTTGTTCAACCAGTGCGTCAATATCACGCTCTCCATTGCGTAAACGCTCGGTCAACGCCGCCACCAGTTCACGGTAAAAATGAGCAACCTTGTTCATCGTTTCGCCTCCCGGTTCAGTAACTCTCTCTAATGGTAGACGTTATTTCTTGCTCGCTATGCCGACTCGCCCGCACTGTCGACAAAAAAGTAGCCGCTAAAGGCTGCGGCAATTTCATTCCCGCCTCGCGGAAAGGCTGTTTTGAGAGTGGCGTTTGGGCTATGCTATGCCTTTCGAAAAATCACGTAACAACGCTACATTTGTAGCTGTAGCAAAAACAGGACTACTGGCTGCCATGCAAGAGCAATACCGCCCGGAAGAGATAGAATCCAAAGTACAGCGCCACTGGGAAGAGAAGCGCACATTTGAAGTCACTGAAGACGAGAGCAAAGAGAAATACTATTGCTTGTCGATGCTCCCCTATCCTTCTGGCCGACTACACATGGGCCACGTCCGTAACTACACCATCGGCGATGTGATTTCCCGCTATCAGCGCATGCTGGGTAAAAACGTGCTGCAGCCGATTGGCTGGGATGCGTTTGGTCTGCCGGCTGAAGGCGCGGCGGTAAAAAACAACACCGCACCAGCACCGTGGACTTACGACAACATCGCGTACATGAAAAACCAGCTTAAAATGCTGGGCTTCGGCTATGACTGGAGCCGCGAGCTGGCGACCTGCACCCCGGAATATTACCGTTGGGAACAGAAGTTCTTCACCGAGCTGTACAAAAAAGGGCTGGTTTACAAGAAAACCTCTGCGGTGAACTGGTGCCCGAACGACCAGACCGTGCTGGCGAACGAACAAGTTATCGACGGTTGCTGCTGGCGCTGCGATACCAAAGTTGAGCGTAAAGAGATCCCGCAGTGGTTTATTAAAATCACCGCTTACGCCGACGAGCTGCTGAATGATCTGGATAATCTGGACCACTGGCCGGATACCGTGAAAACCATGCAGCGCAACTGGATTGGCCGTTCTGAAGGCGTGGAGATCACTTTCGACGTGCAGAACAGCGACCAGAAACTGACGGTCTACACCACTCGCCCGGACACATTTATCGGCGCAACTTACCTTGCCGTTGCAGCGGGCCATCCGCTGGCGCAACAGGCTGCCGCGAGCAAACCGGAGCTGGCGTCCTTTATCGACGAATGCCGTAACACCAAAGTTGCGGAAGCCGATATGGCGACGATGGAGAAAAAAGGTGTTGATACCGGCCTGAAAGCCGTTCATCCGCTGACCGGCGAAGCCATCCCGGTATGGGCGGCTAACTTTGTGCTGATGGAGTATGGTACTGGCGCGGTGATGGCCGTTCCGGGTCACGATCAGCGCGACTACGAATTTGCGACCAAATATGGCCTGCCGATCAAACCGGTTATCCTGAACGCCGACGGCACTGAGCCGGATCTTAGCGAACAAGCGATGACCGAAAAAGGTGTGCTGTTTAACTCCGGAGAGTTCGACGGTCTCGATTTTACCGCGGCTTTCAACGCCATTGCCGACAAACTCGCGGCCAAAGGCGTGGGCGAGCGCAAAGTGAATTTCCGCCTGCGCGACTGGGGGGTTTCCCGCCAACGCTACTGGGGCGCGCCAATCCCGATGGTGACGCTGGAAGATGGCACGGTGATCCCGACGCCGGAAGATCAACTGCCGGTGATCCTGCCGGAAGATGTCGTCATGGACGGCATCACCAGCCCGATCAAAGCCGACCCTGAGTGGGCGAAAACCACCGTTAACGGCCAACCGGCGCTACGCGAAACCGATACCTTTGACACCTTCATGGAGTCTTCCTGGTACTATGCGCGTTATACCTGCCCGCAGCACAACGAAGGCATGCTCGACCCGAAAGCGGCTAACTACTGGCTGCCGGTAGATATTTATATTGGCGGCATCGAACACGCCATCATGCACCTGCTCTACTTCCGCTTCTTCCACAAACTGATGCGCGACGCGGGCATGGTGAATTCCGATGAGCCTGCGAAGCAGCTGCTGTGCCAGGGCATGGTACTGGCTGACGCATTCTATTACGTGGGTGAAAACGGCGAGCGTAACTGGGTTTCGCCGAAAGACGCCATTGTTGAACGTGACGAGAAAGGCCGCATTGTCAAAGCGACCGATCCGGCAGGTCACGAGCTGGTTTATACCGGCATGAGCAAAATGTCTAAGTCGAAAAACAACGGTATCGACCCGCAGGAAATGGTCGAGCGTTACGGCGCGGACACCGTGCGTCTGTTCATGATGTTTGCATCACCAGCCGATATGACGCTGGAGTGGCAGGAATCTGGTGTGGAAGGGGCAAACCGCTTCCTGAAACGCGTCTGGAAACTGGTTTACGAACACACCGCTCAGGGTGCTGTTGCCGCGCTGGATCTGGCTGCGCTGAGCGAAGATCAGCAAGCCCTGCGCCGCGACGTGCATAAAACCATTGCTAAAGTTTCCGATGATATCGGTCGCCGTCAGACCTTTAACACCGCTATCGCGGCGATTATGGAGCTGATGAACAAACTGGCGAAAGCGCCGCAGGAGAGCGAACAAGATCGCGCCCTGCTGCAGGAAGCTCTGCTGGCGGTTGTACGTATGCTCAACCCGTTCACTCCGCACGTTAGCTTCACGCTGTGGCAGGCGTTGGGCGGTGAAGGCGATATCGACAACGCGCCGTGGCCAGTGGCTGATGAAAACGCGATGGTGGAAAACACCACGCTGGTCGTCGTCCAGGTCAACGGTAAAGTGCGTGGTAAAATTACGGTTGCCGTCGACGCGACAGAAGAACAGGTGCGTGAACGTGCAGGCCAGGAACATCTGGTCGCAAAATATCTTGATGGCGTGACCGTGCGTAAAGTGATTTACGTACCGGGTAAACTGCTTAATCTGGTCGTTGGCTAAGCGCGGGAGGAAGCGTGCGATATCTGGCTACATTGTTCGTATCACTGGCGGTGCTCATCACCGCCGGATGTGGCTGGCATCTGCGTAATACCACGCAGGTGCCGAGCGAAATGAAAACGATGTTCTTTGATTCAGGGGATCCGAATGGCCCACTGAGCCGCGCGATCCGCAGCCAGTTGCGTCTGAATGGTGTCGAACTGCTGGAGAAAACGTCCACACGTCAGGATGTGCCTTCTCTGCGTCTGGGCGCTGTCACGTTCTCCCGTGACACGGCTTCTGTTTTCCAGGATGGCCGCACTGCGGAATATCAAATGGTGCTGTCCGTAAACGCCAGCGTACTGATCCCGGGTCATGATATTTACCCGATCAATACCAAAGTTTATCGTTCCTTCTTTGATAACCCACAAACGGCACTGGCGAAAGCCGCAGAGCAGGAGATGATCGTTCAGGAGATGTACGACAAAGCAGCCGAACAACTGATTCGTAAGCTGCCCAGCGTACATACGGCAGATGCGAAAAGCACGCAGGACGCCGCCACCTCGACGACTGGCTCCGCTTCCACGCAACCGGGTAGCTAATGCTCAGGTTGTATCCGGAACAACTCCGCGCGCAGCTTAATGAAGGGCTGCGCGCGGCGTATTTACTCCTCGGTAACGATCCGCTGCTGTTGCAAGAGAGCCAGGACGCTGTGCGTCAGGTCGCCTCTGAACAGGGCTTCATCGAACACCACACCTTCACACTGGATGCCAGCACAGACTGGGATGCGATTTTCTCCATCTGCCAGGCATTGAGTCTGTTCGCCAGCCGCCAGACGTTGCTGTTACAGCTGCCCGAAAATGGCCCAAACGCGGCTATCAATGAACAACTGGCAAAGCTGGTTAGCCTGCTGCATGACGACCTCATTTTAACGGTCCGTGGGAACAAACTGACCAAAGCGCAGGAAAACGCGGCATGGATAACGCAGTTAAATAACCGCGCCGTGCAAGTAAGCTGCCAGACGCCGGAACAAGCGAACCTGCCGCGCTGGGTTGCTGCCAGGGCAAAGCAAAACAAACTGGAACTGGACGACGCGGCCAATCAGTTACTTTGTTATTGCTATGAAGGAAACTTACTGGCACTGGCGCAAGCGCTGGAGCGCCTGGCGCTGCTGTGGCCGGATGGCAAACTCACCCTGCCCCGCGTGGAACATGCAGTGAACGACGCCGCGCACTTTACGCCATTCCACTGGGTTGATGCGCTACTGGCGGGCAAAAGCAAACGCGCGTTGCATATTCTTACCCAGTTGCGGCTGGAAGCCTGCGAACCGGTGATTCTGCTACGTACCGTGCAACGCGAATTGCTGTTGCTGGTGACACTGAAACGCCAGTCAGCACATACACCACTGCGTGCGCTGTTTGATAAGCATCGGGTGTGGCAAAACCGCAGGGGTGTTACGGGGGATGCGCTTAATCGACTGAGCCTCGAGCAGTTACGCCAGGCGGTCCATTTGCTGAGCCGTATTGAGCTGATTGTGAAGCAGGATTTTGGTCAGTCGGTGTGGACCGAGCTTGAAGGGCTTTCTCTGCTACTCTGTCATAAGGCACTGGCAGACGTTTTTATTGATGGTTGATATGAATCAGTTGCAGGCACTGTTTGGCGGTACTTTCGATCCGATCCATTATGGACACCTGAAACCTGTGGAAGCGCTGGCGAACCAGATTGGCCTTTCCAGGGTAATCATCATGCCCAATAACGTGCCGCCGCACCGCGCACAGCCAGAAGCCAGCAGCCAGCAACGTAAAAAAATGGTCGAGCTGGCCATCGCCGACAAACCCTTATTCACCCTTGATGAGCGCGAACTTCGCCGCGATACGCCATCGTACACGGCGCAAACCTTGCAGGAGTGGCGGGAAGAGCAAGGCCCTCAACACCCACTGGCGTTTATCATCGGTCAGGATTCACTGCTGACCTTCCCGACATGGCACCATTACGAGACCATTCTGAACAACTGCCATCTGATTGTTTGCCGCCGGCCCGGTTACCCGCTGACAATGGAGCAGGAAGCGCATCAGCAGTGGCTGGAAGCCCATCTCACTACCAATCCTGAAGAGCTGCATACTTTACCTGCCGGACGGATTTACCTTGCCGAAACGCCATGGTTCAACATCTCGGCAACGCTTATCCGTGAACGGCTGGAGCACGGTGAAAAGTGTGATGATCTGCTTCCCGAGTCCGTCATGACGTATATCAACGAGCAGAGTTTGTACCGCTGATCACCGCCGTCATGGCAGCGATTAGCCGATCATTTTCCTCTTCGCTTCGCACCGCCACACGGTAATAGCGCGCATCGAGCCCTGGGTAATTGGCGCAGCTACGAATCAAAATGTGGCGGGAAAGCAATGCGCGTTGTAACTCCACATCCGGCGCGTCACAGCGCATAAAAAGATAGTTTGCACAGCCAGGCCAGACCGTTAACCCCGACAGCGCGTTCAAGGCGGCGAACAGACGCGGACGTTCGTTTTTGATCCAGTTCCAGCTTGCCTGCTGATAATCGCTGTCCTGCAAAATCACCTCACCGGCGAGCGCAGCAAAGGCATTGATGGACCACGGCATCTGCGCGTCGCGCATAGACCGGACTTGCTGTGCGTTGCTGCCCAGCACATACCCCAATCGCAAACCAGGAATAGCGTAAAATTTGGTGAGTGAACGCAGCACCCAAACATGCGGATTTTGCGCCAGATAAGGAATAAAGCCTTCGCGTTCGGGAATAAAATCCATAAAGGCTTCGTCGAGAACAAGCGTAATCCCCAGCGCTTTGCAACGTGCGGCAATCGCGTGCAGCAAGGCATCGTCCGGCAACAAACCGGTGGGGTTATTTGGTGTACAAAGAAATAAACAGTCGAGATCGGCGGTAAGTGCGCCCAGCAGCGCATCTGTAAGCTGCCAGCCATCAATTTCACGTAATGGATAGTCGCTAATCGCACACTCCACCCGCGCCAGCGCCCGGCGATATTCCGCAAACCCTGGTGTTATCAGCATCGCTTTACGTGGCTTAAGCATGTTGACCAGCGCAAAGATCGCTTCCGTTTCACCATTTCCGGCAAGTATCCATGAAACCGGAATCTGGTGATGCGTCGCCAGTACCTGATGCAGGCGCTGATACTCAACATCCGGATAGCGCTCGGCGATCGACAGATTATTCTGTAACGCATGTTTAAGCGATGCCGGCATGCCGGCCGGGTTAATGTTGGCGCTGAAATCTAGCAACTGCTCTGCCGATATCCCCAACAGTTCTGCCGCCTCACGCGTGTTGCCACCGTGCGCGCTGTGAAACAAAGCCATCTTCCGCTCCGGTTAAAAGCCGTTATCTTAAACGAAAAAGAGACTGTGATTGAGGGCGCGATGGTAAACTTTGCCCACAAATCCAGACGGGAGACCATCATGCGACTCTGGCTGATACGCCACGGAGAAACCGAAGCGAATGTCGCCGGGCTTTATAGCGGCCATTCACCGACTCCGCTGACACCCAAAGGGCTGGCGCAGGCGAAAACCCTGCGTGAGTTACTCGCGCATGTGCCCTTCGATTATGTGCTTTGTAGCGAACTGGAGCGCGCGCAGCAGACGGCCGAGCGCGTGCTGGAATCGCGCGCGCTTGCTGTTCATACCACACCGTTACTCAATGAGATGTTTTTCGGCGACTGGGAAATGCGCCATCATCGCGATTTAACGCGAGAAGACCCGGAAAGCTATGCGGCCTGGTGTACCGACTGGCAGCACGCCGTTCCCACCAATGGTGAAGGGTTTCAGGAATTTTCTGCACGAATTGAGCAAGTTATTGCGCTGCTTGCCGATATAAAAAGTCAGCACAAGAATGTGTTGATTGCCAGCCATCAGGGGATATTGAGTTTGTTGATCGCCCGCTTACTCGGCATGCCTGCTGCATCGCTGTGGCATTTTCGTGTTGATCAAGGGTGCTGGAGCGCTATTGATATCCATGATGATTTCGCCACGCTGCGGGTATTAAATAGCCGGGCAGCATGGCACGCTGACGATGTATAGCGTGTTTTTCATGCATCCTATTCACACCGCTGATTCGGCCATTGACACGCCCTCACAGGCTGCTATCCTCCGCGCGCAGAGATTGTTTTACAAAATTGGCAATGCAATCGCGCGCCCGTGATGGGATGATAGCCAACTTTTAAACTTGCCGGATCTCTCTTACCCCGGCAATCGATGCAGTTCAGGTATAATGTCAGGCCGTTCATTAACAGTACATTTTTTACTCACCCCAGGGGGAACACTTGCAGGGTAAAGCACTCCAGGATTTTGTTATCGACAAAATTGATGACCTGAAAGGTCAAGATATCGTGGCCATTGACGTTCAGGGTAAATCCAGTATCACCGACTGCATGATTATCTGCACCGGCACATCGACTCGCCACGTTATCTCTATTGCGGATCACGTTGTGCAGGAATCGCGCGCAGCCGGCATGATGCCGCTGGGTGTCGAAGGTGAAAGCGCCGCGGACTGGGTCGTTGTCGATTTAGGCGATGTGATTGTCCACGTTATGCAGGAAGAGAGCCGTCGCCTGTATGAGCTGGAAAAACTCTGGGGTTAATGCGTGAAACTGCAACTGGTCGCCGTCGGCACAAAAATGCCGGACTGGGTACAGACAGGTTTTAGTGAATACCTGCGCCGCTTTCCAAAAGATATGCCGTTCGAGTTAATCGAAATTCCGGCTGGAAAGCGCGGCAAGAACGCAGATATCAAACGTATTCTCGATAAAGAGGGTGAGCTGATGCTGGCCGCGGCTGGCAAAAATCGTATCGTTACCCTCGATATTCCGGGTAAACCCTGGGATACGCCGCAGCTGGCAAACGAGCTGGAGCGCTGGAAGCAAGACGGACGCGATGTCAGCTTGCTGATTGGCGGGCCGGAAGGGCTATCACCCGCCTGCAAAGCGGCGGCAGAACAAAGTTGGTCACTCTCTGCGCTAACGTTACCTCACCCGCTGGTGCGCGTGCTGGTTGCCGAAAGCTTGTATCGCGCATGGAGTATTACCACCAACCATCCTTACCACCGTGAGTAACGACGAGTCTTGGGTAGATTAAGCAGCGGATGAAATTACAGAATTCTTTTCGCGACTATACGGCTGAGTCCGCGCTGTTTGTGCGCCGGGCGCTGGTCGCTTTTACGGGGATTTTGCTGCTTACCGGCGTGCTGGTAGCCAACCTTTATAATCTGCAAATCGTCCGTTTTGCGGACTACCAGACCCGCTCCAACGAAAACCGCATCAAGCTGGTGCCTATCGCGCCAAGCCGCGGCATTATCTACGATCGCAACGGCACGCCACTGGCGCTGAACCGCACCATCTACCAGGTCGAGATGATGCCGGAGAAAGTCGATGATGTGCAGCAAACGCTGGATGCCCTGCGTGATGTGGTCGATTTGAACGACGACGATATCGCCAACTTCAAAAAAGAGCGCTCACGTTCGCACCGCTTCACCTCCATTCCGGTAAAAACTAACCTGACGGAAGTGCAGGTGGCGCGCTTTGCGGTGAACCAGTACCGTTTTCCCGGCGTTGAGGTCAAGGGCTATAAGCGCCGGTTTTATCCCTATGGCTCCGCGCTGACGCACGTCATTGGCTACGTGTCGAAAATTAACGATAAAGATGTCGAACGGCTGGATAAAGAGGGCAAACTGGCAAACTACGCCGCCACTCACGATATCGGCAAACTGGGCATTGAGCGCTATTACGAAGATGTGCTGCACGGCCAGACCGGTTATGAAGAGGTGGAAGTCAACAACCGCGGCCGCGTGATCCGTCAGCTCAAAGAAGTGCCGCCGCAGGCCGGTCACGATATCTACCTGACGCTGGATTTAAAACTGCAGCAGTATATCGAAACACTGCTCGCTGGCAGCCGTGCGGCGGTGGTGGTAACCGATCCACGCAATGGCAGCATTCTCGCGCTGGTATCAATGCCCAGCTACGATCCGAACCTGTTCGTCGATGGCATTTCCAGCAAAGATTACTCTTCACTGCTAAACGATCCGAATACGCCGCTTATCAACCGCGCAACGCAAGGGGTTTACCCGCCGGCGTCCACGGTGAAACCGTATGTGGCCGTTTCCGCCCTTAGCGCCGGGGTGATCACGCGCAACACCAGCTTGTTCGATCCCGGCTGGTGGCAATTACCCGGCTCGGAAAAACGTTACCGCGACTGGAAAAAATGGGGGCACGGCCACCTGAATGTTACCAAGTCGCTGGAAGAGTCCGCCGATACCTTCTTCTATCAGGTTGCCTATGATATGGGCATTGACCGCCTGGCGGAATGGATGGGCAAATTTGGCTACGGTCACTATACCGGCGTCGACCTTTCGGAAGAGCGCGCCGGGAACATGCCAACCCGCGAATGGAAGCTGAAGCGCTTTAAAAAGCCGTGGTACCAGGGTGACACCATCCCTGTGGGGATCGGCCAAGGTTACTGGACGGCAACGCCATTGCAGATGAACAAAGCAATGATGACGCTGATTAATGACGGCATTGTTAAAGTACCGCATCTACTAATGAGCACGGTAGAAGATGGCAAGCAAGTGCCGTGGCAACAGCCAGCACAGCCGCCGGTGGGGGATATTCACTCCGGCTACTGGGAGATTGCCAAAGATGGGATGTATGGTGTAGCCAACCGCCCGAACGGTACGGGTCATAAGTACTTCGCCAACGCGCCATACAAAGTCGCGGCGAAATCCGGTACCGCCCAGGTCTTTGGTTTGAAAGCCAACGAAACCTATAACGCCCACCGTATTGCGGAGCGTCTGCGCGACCATAAATTGATGACGGCGTTCGCCCCTTACGATAACCCGCAGGTCGCCGTGGCGGTCATTCTGGAAAACGGTGGCGCAGGTCCGGCGGTGGGTACGATTATGCGCCAGATCCTTGACCACATTATGCTTGGCGATAACAACACCGAGCTGCCAACGGAAACCCCGTCCGCGGCAGCAGTGGAGGACCAATAACATGACGGATAATCCGAACAAGAAATCGTTCTGGGATAAAATCCACATCGATCCGGTGCTGCTGCTGATTATCCTCGCGCTGCTGTTTTACAGCGCGATCGTTATCTGGAGCGCCAGCGGCCAGGATATCGGTATGACCGAGCGCAAAATCGGCCAAATCGCCATGGGGCTGATTATCATGGTTATTCTGGCGCAGGTGCCACCAAGGGTCTATGAAGGATGGGCGCCCTATCTCTACATTTTCTGTGTCGTGTTGCTTGTCGCGGTGGATGCTTTCGGCGCTATCTCAAAAGGCGCGCAGCGCTGGCTCGATTTGGGCGTGGTGCGTTTCCAGCCTTCGGAAATAGCCAAAATAGCCGTCCCGTTGATGGTGGCGCGTTTTATTAACCGCGATGTCTGCCCACCTTCGCTGAAGAATACCGCTATCGCGCTGGCGCTTATTTTCGTGCCGACGCTGCTGGTTGCGGCGCAACCGGATTTGGGCACCTCCATCCTTGTGGTGCTCTCCGGGTTATTTGTGCTGTTTCTTTCCGGGTTAAGCTGGCGGTTGATTGGCATTGCCGCCGTGCTGGTGGCGGCGTTTATCCCGGTGCTGTGGTTCTTCCTGATGCATGATTATCAGCGTCAGCGCGTGATGATGCTGCTCGATCCGGAAACCGATCCGCTCGGCGCGGGCTATCATATTATTCAGTCAAAAATCGCCATCGGCTCTGGCGGTCTGAGCGGTAAAGGCTGGCTGCACGGAACGCAGTCACAACTGGAGTTTCTGCCCGAACGCCATACCGACTTTATCTTTGCCGTGCTGGCGGAAGAGCTGGGCCTCATCGGCATTCTGATTTTGCTCACACTATATGTGTTGCTGATTATGCGTGGGCTGTGGATTGCCGCCCGTGCGCAAACCACGTTCGGACGTGTCATGGCAGGTGGTTTAATGTTGATTTTGTTCGTTTATGTGTTCGTAAATATTGGTATGGTGAGTGGTATCCTGCCGGTGGTGGGCGTACCGCTGCCACTGATCAGTTACGGGGGTTCTGCCCTGATCGTACTCATGGCCGGGTTTGGTATCGTTATGTCGATCCATACCCACAGGAAAATGTTGTCAAAGAGCGTATAAGAGGTGGGCAATGCGTAAGCAATGGCTTGGGATCTGCATAGCAGCAGGATTACTGGCGGCATGTTCGAACGATGATGGTCAGCAGCAGACGACCGTAGCGCCGCAACCTGCGGTGTGTAACGGCCCTGTCGTTGAAATTAGCGGTGCGGAGCCTCATTATGAAGCGCCTGTCGCCACGGCGAATCAGGATTATGAGCGCGACGGTAAGCGCTACAAAATCGTGCAGAATCCGGCGAACTTCAGCCAGGCGGGATTGGCCGCTATTTATGATGCCGAACCCGGCAGTAATTTGACCGCCTCCGGCGAAGCGTTTGATCCGATGCAGCTTACCGCGGCACATCCGACGCTGCCTATTCCAAGCTATGCGCGTATCACCAACCTGGCGAATGGTCGCATGATCGTGGTGCGTATTAACGATCGCGGCCCTTACGGTAACGATCGCGTAATTTCCCTGTCGCGCGCCGCAGCGGATCGACTGAACACCTCTAATAACACCAAAGTGCGTATTGACCCGATTATCGTTGCGCAGGATGGCTCCCTTTCCGGCCCGGGCATGGCATGTACGAAAGTCGCACAGCAAACCTACGCATTGCCTGCGCGTCCCGATCTGGGCGGCGGTCTCGGCAGCGTCTCTTCGGCTCCGCAGCCTGAAGAACCACAGGGCAATGTACACGCTATCAGCAACGATACGCTGAAAAGCGACGATACGACCGCCGCGCCGGTACGTAGCGGCGGCTTCCTGGGTGCGCCGACCCCACTCGCCTCTGGTGTACTGGAAGGAAGCACTGATACTTCCGCCGCAACAGCAGCGCAACCTGCAACAACACCGGTAACGCCAACGGCTGCGCAGACTGCTCCTGCTACGCAAACTTACACACCAACGCGTACTTCTCCCGTTACAGCACCTGGCTCGGTACAGGGCAACGTACATACGGCCGCGCCTGCCAGTAGCGCTGCGGCGGCAAGCAGTGGCGGTTATATGGTGCAGGTGGGTGCCGTTAGCGATCAGACGCGTGCTCAGCAATACCAGCAGCGCCTGGCGCAGCAGTTTGCGGTGCCTGGCCGCGTCACGCAAAACGGCGCTGTCTGGCGCGTACAGTTAGGGCCGTTTAGCAATAAAGCGGACGCCAGCGCCTTGCAGCAGCGCCTGCAAAACGAGGCGCAGTTGCAGTCATTTGTTACGAACGCCCAGTAAGCTTGCGAAGGCGTCTGGCTTTGTCAACTTATGTCAGCAACATTAACAAAGTCATGCTGAAAGTCAGATGCCTGCAAGTATAGCTTTTGCTATAGTAAGGCACTTTTTTTAACTCCATCACGGATGTCGTTGTTCGACCATGAAGACCACTTTTTCCGTTCGTTTTATGCAGCGCCTGGCGCTCACCACGGCGCTGGCTGCAGCCTCTCTTTCCGCTGCGCATGCCGATGACCTGAATATTAAGACCATGATCCCGGGTGTTCCGCAGATTGACGCGGAATCCTATATCCTGATCGACTATAACTCCGGCAAAGTGCTCGCTGAGCAAAACGCCGATGCGCGCCGCGATCCGGCAAGTCTGACCAAGATGATGACCAGTTATGTCATTGGCCAGGCTATGAAAGCGGGCAAATTCAAAGACAGCGATCTGGTCACGATTGGTAACGATGCCTGGGCCACCGGCAACCCGGTGTTCCGTGGTTCTTCGCTGATGTTCCTGAAACCCGGTATGCAAGTGCCAGTTTCCCAGCTGATTCGTGGTATCAACCTGCAATCCGGTAACGATGCCTGCGTGGCGATGGCCGATTATGTGGCGGGCAGC
Source organism: Kosakonia pseudosacchari (assembly GCF_015167415.1). Lineage (NCBI taxonomy): Bacteria > Pseudomonadati > Pseudomonadota > Gammaproteobacteria > Enterobacterales > Enterobacteriaceae > Kosakonia > Kosakonia pseudosacchari. The sequence continues at coordinate 1,384,470 of NZ_CP063425.1, read as the reverse complement.
CAGGATGCGTTTGTCGGCCTGATGAACAATTATGTTAAAGCGCTGGGCCTGCAAAACAGCCACTTCCAGACCGTACACGGCCTGGATGCTGATGGGCAATACAGCTCCGCGCGTGACATGGCGCTGATTGGCCAGGCGCTGATCCGCGATGTACCGAACGAATACGCCATTTATAAAGAGAAAGAGTTCACCTTTAACGGCATTCGTCAGACCAACCGTAATGGCCTGCTGTGGGATAACAGCCTGAATGTCGACGGTATTAAGACCGGTCACACGGATAAAGCGGGTTATAACCTGGTAGCATCGGCAACCGAAGGCCAGATGCGCCTGATATCTGCTGTGATGGGTGGTCGCACGTTTAAAGGCCGTGAAACCGAAAGTAAGAAACTGCTGACCTGGGGCTTCCGTTTCTTTGAAACCGTAAACCCGATCAAAGCCGGTAAAGAGTTTGCTTCAGAGCCAGCATGGTTTGGCGACAGCGATCGCGCTTCGCTGGGCGTTGATAAAGATGTTTACCTGACCATCCCACGCGGCCGCATGAAAGATTTGAAAGCCAGCTATGTGCTGAACACCAGCGAGCTGCACGCGCCGCTGCAGAAAAATCAGGTGGTTGGCTCTATTAATTTCCAGCTGGATGGTAAAACCATCGAACAGCGCCCGCTAGTGGTACTGCAGGAGATCCCGGAAGGCAATTTCTTCGGCAAAATCATTGATTACATTAAATTGATGTTCCATCACTGGTTTGGCTAAAAATTGAACACTTGAAAGTGTGATTTCCATCCCCATATACTTAGCATCTCAGAAAAACTCCTGCCCTTGCGGCAGGAGTTCTTATTTTTTACGCCGGAGCTGACATGAAAACCAATCTTAAAGAACTGCTTGAATTCCCGACTCCCTTTACTTACAAAGTGATGGGTCTGGCGAAACCAGAGCTGGTTGATCTGGTGGTTGAAGTGGTACAGCGCCATGCGCCAGGTGATTACTCTCCGCAGGTAAAACCGAGCAGCAAAGGCAATTACCACTCGGTATCTATCACCATCAACGCAACGCACATTGAGCAAGTTGAGACACTGTACGAAGAACTCGGCAATATCGAAATTGTTCGTATGGTGCTGTAATTGTTCATCACGTTACCCGGAGCCATTCGGGTAACGTCTTCGCTGTGATATACTCCCCCCACTCTTTTTCTCCCCCGGGGATGCCGTTTTGTCTCAGGACACCATTCTTATCCGCAATCTTGGCTTGCAGCCCTATGATCCTGTTTCTCGGGCAATGCATGAATTCACCGATGCTCGCGACGAGACAACGCCGGATGAAATCTGGCTGGTAGAACACCATCCCGTCTTTACACAAGGCCAGGCCGGTAAGGCCGAACATGTGCTGGCTCCGGGTGATATTCCGGTGATCCAGAGCGATCGCGGCGGTCAGGTAACCTACCATGGGCCAGGCCAGCAGGTAATGTATGTTTTAATTAACCTGAAGCGGCGAAAAGTGGGCGTTCGCGAGCTTGTCACGCTGCTGGAAAATACGGTTATCAATACGCTGGCAACACTCGGGATTAACGCACAGGCACGCGCTGACGCGCCGGGTGTATATGTGCAGGGCAAAAAAATCTGTTCGCTAGGTCTGCGCATCCGCAAAGGGTGCTCATTCCATGGCCTGGCGCTGAATATCGATATGGATTTGACACCATTTATGCGCATCAACCCTTGCGGGTACGCTGGTATGGAAATGACGCAGGTCAGCCAGCTGGTGGAAAATAGCGATATGGATAAATTAAGGACGATTCTTATCCAGCAATTTTTAGCGCTACTAAACAATCCACCACATCAATATATGAGCGCTTAATATATCATGTACAGAAGCCCGCATTTTGTGCGGGTAGGTATTTATTTGGCCTGTTAGCGCTTTACAATAGAAGCCATATTCTCTATTTTCAACCTGCCTGCTTTGTCGGGATAATTAGCATTAAAGCACGTTGGCAGGCTTTGTATACGCGCTCCAGGCCAATCTTTTTTGCGTGTATTGTCTGGCCTCGCGATAAAAAACTACGTCATGATGACGAGAGACAGGATGTTTACCCAAGTTAATAATCAACAAAAAAAATAAATTCAACTATCATTCAGGTTTTGAATGAATACGGAGCACAAGCGTGGATAATAATAACCTGCAGGAAAAGCGAATAACCGTGCGCCCCGACGATGATAAGCCGCAAGTTTTCAGAACGCTGCGCAATATTGATCTCAATTTACTGACTATTTTTGAGGCAGTATATGTTCACAAAGGGATAGTCAACGCGGCAAAAGTGCTCAATTTAACGCCTTCCGCAATTAGCCAGTCCATTCAAAAATTACGCGCAATATTTCCCGATCCGCTTTTCATTCGTAAAGGCCAGGGCGTGACGCCTACGGCTTATGCTTCCCATCTGCACGAATATATCAGCCAGGGGCTGGAGTCTATTCTTGGCGCATTAGACCTGACCGGCAGCTATGACAAACAACGTACGATTACCATCGGCACGCCCCCATCGATTGGCGCATTAGTTATACCTGTTATCTTCAAGGCAATAAAAGAGAGTTCGCCGCATCTGATGATGCGTAATATTCCCGTGAACGATGCGGAAAGTCAGCTCAGCCAGTTTCAAACCGATTTAATTATTGATACGCATATTGCAGGCTCTCGTACCATTAATCATCACGTCCTTTATAGCGACCGTATCATGCTGGTATGCCGTAAAGGGCATCCTTGTTTAAATGGGCCGATCAATGAAGAGGTTTTGCAGCAGTACGAACACACGCTGCTGATGCTGGAAGGGCAAAATCTTAGCGGCCTTCGCCAGCGTGTGCAGGATCTTTTCCCGGAGCGTCAGGTAAGCTTCAGCAGTTACAATATGTTTACGATTGCGGCACTGATCGGCAACAGCGATATGCTGGGGCTAATGCCGGCGCGACTGTTTGAGTTATTCAGTGGCTGTTGGCAGCTGGTTGAAATTGATTACCCGCCAATTACTAATGAGCGTCTTGAAATCTCACTCTTTTACAATAAGTTGAGCCTGCGCGACCCGGTACTGGAAAGCGTCATTAATGTTATCCGACGGGCTTTTTAATGCCCGTCCGTGCCAGGCGAAAGCGCTAACCCTAATTGGGCATTTGGCACAAAACAACAACTATTTTACAAATTGCCCCCGTTGTCAGGCTGCTTTCTATCCCCCATCAATGGTATACTGCACGCAAGTTAATTCAAAAATAGTTGATAAATACAACATTCATTTGAATTGAAATGCTTACTTCGTTATCCGCAACTGGAACACGCATGCTATGAGTAAACCCATTGTGATGGAACGCGGTGTTAAGTACCGCGATGCCGATAAAATGGCGCTTATCCCGGTTAAAAATGTGGCGACAGAACGCGAAGCCCTGTTAAGAAAACCGGAATGGATGAAAATCAAACTCCCGGCCGACTCTTCCCGTATCCAGGGTATTAAAGCAGCCATGCGCAAAAATGGGCTGCACTCTGTATGCGAAGAGGCTTCCTGCCCGAACCTCGCTGAGTGTTTCAACCACGGTACGGCAACCTTTATGATCCTTGGTGCTATCTGCACGCGCCGTTGCCCATTCTGCGATGTGGCACATGGACGTCCTGTGGCGCCCGATGCCAACGAACCGCAAAAACTGGCGCAGACCATTGCTGATATGGCGCTGCGTTATGTGGTAATCACCTCTGTAGACCGTGACGATCTGCGTGATGGCGGTGCGCAGCATTTTGCGGATTGCATTACCGCAATCCGCGAAAAAAGCCCATCGATTAAAATCGAGACGCTGGTGCCGGATTTCCGTGGTCGCATGGATCGTGCGCTGGATATCCTCACCGCCACGCCACCGGATGTGTTTAACCACAACCTGGAGAACGTGCCACGTATTTACCGCCAGGTTCGCCCGGGCGCCGATTACAACTGGTCGCTGAAACTTCTGGAGCGTTTTAAAGAAGCGCATCCGGAAATCCCAACAAAATCCGGCTTGATGGTCGGCTTAGGTGAAACCAACGCCGAGATCATCGAGGTTATGCGCGATCTGCGCCGTCACGGCGTGACGATGCTGACGCTGGGCCAATATCTACAGCCAAGCCGCCACCATCTGCCGGTACAGCGCTATGTCAGCCCGGATGAGTTTGATGAAATGAAAGAGGAAGCGCTGGCGATGGGCTTTACCCATGCGGCGTGTGGTCCGTTTGTGCGTTCCTCTTACCATGCAGACCTGCAGGCAAAAGGCGTTGAAGTGAAGTAATACTTGCTTACACTGCAGACAAAAAAACCGGCTTCTGCGCCGGTTTTTTTTCGCCTGTCAAAGCCGCTGTTACTCTTTGTGAGAGAGTTTTTCTGCTGTGACTTCGTCAGCTTTTTTCGCTGCATCATCATCATTCATGGCTTTTTTAAAGCCTTTGATGGCTGCGCCCAGGTCACCGCCGAGCGTACGCAATTTTTTGGTTCCAAACAGCAGAACAACCAGTGCGGCCACAACCAGCAGTTTGGTAATACTAATCTCACCCATAGATACCTTCTTTCGTAAAACAGGCTGCATAAAACGCCATTATAACCGGACTTCATTAACGGTCATTCGACGCGCGCACACAATAGCAATGTGTAACGAGATGAATCAAGTGTTGTTTAAAAAAACATCACAATAAATGCGGCACAGCGAAACGCCGATTACGTAACACCGGTAGTTTCTCGCGCGTCTGCACCACGCGTTCAGGCGTGACCTCGGCGAAAATCAACTGAGGTGCTTCCGCCGCCGACGCAACCGTCACGCCCTGCGGATCAACGATCCGGCTCTGCCCGATATTCTTGTTGCCACATTCGCCTGCCGCGACAATATAACATGTTGTATCCAGCGCCCTTGCCGATAGCAGCGTCGCCCAGTGCTGCTCTTTGAGCGGGCCACGTACCCAGGCGGCAGGCAATACCAGCAGTTCTGCCCCCTGCAGCGCCAGCGACAAAGCGAGTTCCGGGAAACGCAGATCGTAGCACGTCATCAGCCCGACCTTCATATCCTCCACCTCAATCAACAGAGGAATATCGCACCCGGCGTCCACACGCGCAGATTCCTGCATGTTGAACGCGTCATACAAATGCAGCTTGGCATACTGCGCGATCACCTCTCCAGCGCGCAATACCACCAGCGTATTAACTGCCCTGCCCTCGGTTGACGGAACATGCACCGTTAGCACCGTCGTCAACGCGTTACGCTGGCTCTCCGTGCGCAACAGGCTCAGAAAGCCACCATCCAGCGTCTGCGCCGATTTGACCGAAAGGTGTGGGTCAGCATCATCTCTTGCCAGTAATGCCTCTGGCAGCACCAGCAGCGACGCCTGACGCGCTGCCGCCTGTGCCATCAACGCAACACATGTCTGCGCGTTGGTCCGCCAGTCTGGCGTGACCGCAAATTGTCCGGCTGCAACAATCATCTTTAGTCCTCCCGCTTCGTCACCATAGCCAGAAAATAGCCGCGACGCTAAACTCAACACTCTAACAAATCAAATAGCAGGATCTCACGGTGTTACAACTTCTTTTAGCGGTATTTATTGGCGGTGGAACGGGCAGCGTTGCGCGCTGGATGTTAAGCATGAAACTTAATCCGGCACATCAGGTGATTCCTGTTGGTACCCTTACCGCCAACCTGCTAGGTGCGTTTATTATCGGTATGGGGTTAGCGTGGTTCAATCGTATGACGCACATCGATCCCGTCTGGAAAGTGTTGTTAACCACCGGTTTCTGTGGTGGTCTGACTACCTTTTCTACCTTTTCCGCAGAAGTGGTGTTTTTGTTGCAAGAGGGGCGAATTAACTGGGCGCTGCTTAACGTGGCGGTAAACCTGCTGGGTTCGTTAGCTATGACGGCTCTGGCGTTTTGGCTGTTTTCCTCGGTTAACGCAAATTGAAAGCATAAAAAAACCCGCCTTACGGCGGGTTTTGGAATTCTTACTGTACGTACGTAGCTGAATTAAACAGGCATTACGTTCGCAGCAGATGGGCCTTTGGCACCGTTAGTGATTTCAAACTCAACGCGCTGACCTTCAGCCAGGGTTTTGAAACCATTGCTCTGGATTGCAGAGAAGTGTACGAACACGTCTTTGCTGCCATCTTCCGGAGTAATGAAACCGAATCCTTTGGATTCATTAAACCACTTAACGTTACCTTTAATCTTAGACATCAAAATTACCTTTACATGAAAAATCGACACAAATGCTGTGTCGGGTATCAGTACAACAATTGTGACGACTTTTGTCCAGTCGTTATTCGTGAAAAAGTGATAAATGTCGCTAACTTTTTTGCAAAAGTGAGTTTATTCCGCGTTTTAGGCAATGATTAAAATTTGCACATCACGTTAACACCGCATTTGCAGCTAAAACTGAAAGCGCATCCAGGCAAAGTAAACGTTCCCGTTGTTATAGGTGCCCGGAATGTAAGTCATCTGGAAAGTCGCCGGGCCATAACCGACAGATGCCAGCGGCAATAACACAGGAATGGGAATGTACTTCCAGTTATCACGCGCGGTAAACCCGGCCGTGTAACCCAACCCCAGACGGAAGTTATCATCTGCCAGCGGACGCCATGTCTTCTCCCACCCATAGCCGCCAATGGGTTCCCATTTGTTATAGGAATCTTTAAACGCCATCAGATAAAGGCCGTGCCAGTTGCCTTTTTCGTCCCAACGTGACTGACCAAAACCCGCGCCCCACGGACGTTCGTTATAACGGTCCGTTTTCTCCTTGTCATAGGCGAAACGCGCATGCCAGGTGATAGCAGGAACATAGAGATCATAATGCTCTGGCTGCTGCCAGGTTTGCTTCACATTGTCAGTAAAACTCGAGAACCAGGATTCCTCTGCAGCAACTGCTGTGGTAACCACCGAAAACTGGCAAAATAACGACAAAAAAATAGCTAAAATTTTCTTATTTACAGACACCGTACTTATTCCATATTACGCAACGACGTTTATTCTCGGGCATGTTATCTGAATAGTTCCTTAACGAGATCGGATTAATTCTGAAAAAACCTACGGAATAATCGCAGTATTTACGTCACCTGACACAGAATAGGGTTTGATGCGCCCCCTTACAGAGGCGCAAAAAAACGGCTAACGTTTGCGATGTAGTAAGAAATAAACCGCCGGAATAACCAACATCGACAGCAAGGGGGCTGTTATCATGCCGCCAATCATAGGCGCGGCGATACGGCTCATCACCTCTGAACCGCTGCCACCGCCCCACATAATGGGAAGCAGCCCTGCCATAATCGTCGCAACCGTCATCACCTTTGGCCGCACGCGGAGCACCGCACCTTCATGGATAGCCTGTAGCAATACCTTATTCCCGCCATCTGGCTCGCGCGTGAGATATTTCTCAAGCGCGTGATTAAGATAGAGCACCATAATAACGCCGAACTCCGCCGCCACCCCAGCCAGAGCAATAAAACCAACAGCTCCCGCAACGGATAAGTTATATCCCAGCAGCCATAATAACCAGACACCGCCAATCAACGAGAAGGGCAATGTCCCCATTATTAACAAGGCATCCGATATACGCTTAAAGGTAATAAATAACAGGATAAAGATAATCGTTAACGTTACCGGCAATACGATTTTCAATTTTGCCGTGGCACGTTCCAGATATTCAAACTGTCCGGACCACGAGAGTGTTACCCCTTGCGGCAGTTTTACCTGCTGCGCTACCCGCTGTTGCATCTCGTCCACAGCCGATTTCAAATCCCGACCACGCAGATCAACGTAGATCCAGTTCGAAAGGCGCGCATTCTCGCTTTTTAGCATCGGCGGCCCCTCTTTCACCACGATATCCGCCAGTTCACCTAACGCAATCTGGCTGCCATTTTCAGTGATCACCGGCAATTTGCGCAGATCATCAACGTTATCACGGATTTCACGCGGATAACGTACATTGATGGGATAGCGCTCCCGTCCCTGTAGCACTTCGCCAATGTTTTCGCCACCCACCAGCGTAGAAACCAAAGATTGCAGCTCTTTTACCGACACGCCATAGCGCGCGGCTTGCTGCCGGTTAATGTTGATATCGACGTAGCGCCCGCCCGCCAGACGCTCGGCCAGCGCCGATGTCACACCCGGCACCGTTTTCACCACCTGCTCGATTTGCTGCGCCACACGTTCAATATCCGCAATATTATTGCCGTTCACCTTAATGCCCACCGGGCTTTTGATCCCGGTTGCCAGCATATCGAGTCGGTTACGAATAGGCGGCACCCAGACATTGGCAATGCCCGGCACCCTGACGGTTTTATCCAGTTCTTCCACCAGTTTTTCCGGCGTCATCCCCGCTCGCCACTGATCGCGCGGCTTAAAGCGAATGGTGGTTTCCAGCATGGTTAACGGCGCGGGATCGGTCGCGCTCTCCGCTCTGCCTGCTTTACCAAACACGCTCGCCACTTCCGGCACGCTTTTAATCAGCCGGTCGGTTTGTTGCAATAAACGCCCAGCTTCCCGCGCAGAGATCCCCGGTAACGTCGAGGGCATATACAGCAAATCGCCTTCGTTGAGCGGCGGCATAAACTCACTGCCCAGACGGCTCAACGGCCATAACGTTGCCAGCAATAACAATAGCGCCACCGCCAGCGTCGCTTTCGGCCACTCCAGCACTTTATCCAGCAGCGGCTCATACATGCGGATCAGGAACCGGTTGATCGGGTTGGCTTTCTCATCAGGGATCTTGCCGCGAATAAACAAGCCCATCAGCACCGGAACCAGCGTAATACCAAGCCCGGCCGCTACTGCCATCGCCCAGCTCTTGGTGAAGGCCAGCGGCGAGAACATACGCCCTTCCTGCGCTTCCAGCGAAAATACCGGAATAAACGACAAGGTGATGATCAGCAGGCTGCAAAATAGCGCCGGTCCCACTTCGACTGCCGCCTGTTCTGAAAAACGCCAGTAATCAGCACTGGTCGGCTGGCGATCCGGGTTATCGTGTCGCCACTGCTCCATCACTTTGTGCATGTTTTCAATCATCACAATCGCCGCATCCACCATTGCGCCGATCGCAATCGCAATCCCGCCAAGCGACATGATATTGGCGTTAATACCCTGGTAATGCATGACGATAAACGCACCGAGGATCCCCAGCGGCAGCGACACAATCGCCACTAATGCCGAACGGAAATGGAACAGGAACAGCGTACAAACCAGGGCTACGACGATAAATTCCTCGATCAATTTATGCGTCAGCGTTTCGACTGCACTTTCAATCAGCGTCGAGCGATCATAAACCGGCACGATAGCCACGCCGTCAGGCAGCGTTTTTTGCACCTCGCTGAGTTTGGCTTTCACCGCATGAATGGTATCGAGCGCGTTTTTGCCATAGCGCATAACGATGATGCCGCCCGCGACTTCGCCTTCGCCATTATATTCCGCTACGCCACGCCGCAGCTCCGGCCCCAGGCGCACCGTCGCCACATCTGAAAGCATCACCGGCACACCTTCCCGGCTGGCAATGACTATCTGGCGAAAATCTGCCAGTTGCCGCAAATAACCGGTCGTGCGCACCATAAATTCGGCTTCGCCCATCTCCAGCAGCGCGCCGCCGCTCTCCTGGTTCGCTGCCTGCACAGCGCTGACAATCTGTTCATGGGTTATATTCAGCGCCCGCATTTTCGCGGGATCCGGTACAACCTGATACTGCCGCACCATCCCGCCAACACTCGCCACTTCCGCGACGTTTGGCACCGTTTTCAATTCGAACTTCAGCGTCCAGTCCTGCAACGCGCGCAGATCCGCCAGATTATGTTTGCCGCTGCGATCCACCAGCGCATATTCATAAATCCAGCCTACGCCGGTCGCATCCGGCCCTAAGCCGACGTTCACGCCGGCAGGCAATGAAGACTGGATTTGGCTTAAATTCTCCAGCACGCGAGAACGCGCCCAATAGAGGTCGGTATCATCATCAAACAGCACATAGACATAGGCATCGCCAAACATCGAATAGCCGCGAACTGTTTTCGCCCCCGGCACGGAAAGCATGGCGGTAGTCAGCGGGTAAGTCACCTGATCTTCAATGAGTTGCGGCGCTTTACCCGGATAGCTGGCGCGGATAATCACCTGCACATCGGAGAGATCCGGCAGGGCATCCAGCGGCGCGCGCTGTATCGACCAAATCCCCCAGCCGGTAAGCACCAGCGCGGCCAGCAGGATTAACAAGCGGTTACGCAGCGAGGCGCGAATTACGGCAGCAATCATTTCATCGTCTCCTGCACCGGCATCAGATGGGTAATGACAGCGCCCTGCTCGTCATCCAGCGTGAAGCTGAACATCACCTTATCGCCCACTTTGATGGCGGGTTCCGGCTGCTTAAGAACGAAATCCATCGTCATCGCTCCCCAGTTCAGCGCCGGGATCGGCTGGTGTGAAAGCGTAATGCTCCCCGCATCCATCGCTTTCACCACACCGGTAGAATCGTAGGTTGGCGCTTTTTTCGCAGCCGCTTGCGGGGCTTGCTGTTGCGGTAACGCGCTACGCAGGCTGGCTTCCGAATCAATCAGGAACTGACCGGACGTCACTACGTTGTCGCCCTCTTTCAACCCGGAAAGCACTTCGGTCCAGCCCTGTGCTGTACGTCCGGTGGTGACGTTAACAGCCTGGAAATGCCCGTCGCCCGTCGCCAGTAACACGCGGCTTGCCGCACCGGTTTCAATCAGCGCCTCTTCCGGAATGGCCAGCACGTCAGGCTGTTGCGCTGAAGCAGGTTGAGTAACGGTAAGGAACATGCCGGGTTTGAGTTTTTGCTGCGGATTATCCAGCACGATGCGCGCTTTCAGCGTCCGGGTGGTGGTTTCAAGCTGAGGCAGCAGTTCGCTGACTCGACCGTGAAACTGCTCGCCCGGCCAACTACCTGACGTGGCAATGATGTCGCTACCCACAGTGAGTGCCTGCGCCTGGCTTTGCGGGTAATCGACCACCAGCCAGACAGGATCAAGGTTCGCCAGCTCAAAGAGAACTTGCGTAGCGGCAACTTGTGCGCCTTCACGGGAATCAAGTTTCACCACATAACTGTCGCGATCGGCGCGCAGGGTGAGCCGGGTTTGCGGTTTCCCGCTGCGTTCAACCGCGCGAATAATGGCATCCGGCATAAACTGCAGCGCCAGCCGCTCGCGGGCGGCGCGCGTCAGTTCGCCATCACCTAACTGGCGCACCGCCAGATACTCCTGCTGCGCCGTGGTCCATTGCGGGATCCACAGCTGCGCCAGTGCTTCCCCTTTCTTTACCCACTGTTGTGGCGCGCGGACAAACAGCTTTTCCACCACGCCAGCCGCCGGAGAGGGTACGCTCTGAATGCTGCGCTCATCGGTGGTTACCGTGGCGAAGGCAGAAAACGCCTCAGCAAGCGCTCGTTTTTCCGCTTTCGCCGTCGTCATCCCCAGGTTTTGCTGCTGCTGCGCACTGACGCTGATGCCACCGCTGGCAGGTGTTTCATCGGCGTAACGCGGCACCAACGGCATATCCATAAACGGTGATTTACCCGGCTTGTCAAAACGCTGATCCGGCACCATTGGATCGTACCAGTAGAGCACTTTTCGTTGCGGCGTTTGTTCGCCAAAAGCCACAGGCGCACTGTGCTGGCGACCGGCGAAATACCCTACGCCCGCCGCCATGCAAGCCGCAATCACGACGGCTAAAATCGTTTTCTTCATTACCTTAACTCCTGTGGGATCAGCCAGCGGATTGCGGCCCATTTCTGTGCCATCGCTTTCTCGGCCTGGTTCGCGGCCAGTTCGCTATCAAGCACATTGCGCCGTGCTTCCAGCAGTGCAGAGAGATCTGACTGCCCGGAACGATATTGCGCCGCCAGTAACGTGGCTCGCTGGCGAACCAGTGGCAGCACTTCGTCACGCTGGCGCATCCACAGGGTTTGCGCGGCGTTATATTCGGCAATAAGCGAATGCAACTGTGCAGCGTGATCGCGCTCAGCCAGCGCCAACTGGTCGTTGGCCTGCATGGTGCGGGAGACATCGGCGGCGTGATCTTTGTCCTGCCGGTGGGACTGGAACAGCGGCAAATCGACGGTAAACATGACCCCAGCCATATCTTCGTACCCTTCGGCGCGGCGTCCGTACCAGACTTCCACCTCGACATCCGGGATGGCGGCAACCGCTGACTGTGCAGAACGCGCTTTCGCGCTGTTCGCCATGCTGGCAGCAGCGATAATGTCAGGATGCTGTGCGATGCCCTGCTCCAGCGTTTTTTCATCCGCAGGCAGACGTTGATATCGCGGAAGCTCGCCGGAAACGGCGCTCACATCCTCGCCAGTCAGCTGTGTCAGGCGGGTTTGCGCCAGTTGCACATCACGTTCGGCGAGCGTGAGCTTGTCGCGCATTGCGCTCAGGCCAACCCGGAAGGCCAGCACACTGTCTGGTGCAGCATTGCCGGCACCCACGCTGGCGCGCTGCGCGCCTTGCTGGCGTTCGGTTTCTGCCAGCAATTTACGCGCAGTCTGCAACGCCTGTTGCGAAAGCGCTAAGTCGAGCCACGCCTGGGCGGTGTCGCGCTGTAAATTGGCGCGCACGACGGCGGATTTGGCGCTAACACTTTGCGCTTCCGCCAACAAGGTATCGGCTTTACGATCGCGTTTTTCGGCGCTGACATACTGCTGCATGATGCCGATCCGCTGCATCGTCATCCCTTCGCGGGTTAAACGGTGGTCGTTATTGCCCTGCACCGGGACATTTTCAATACCGAATTTCAGCTTCGGGTCAGGTAACTGGCGGGCAGAATCCGCCATCGCATCCAGCGCCTGCGCTTCATTGCGGTTAGCGGAAAGTTCTGCGGAATAGCGCTCAGCGGCGGCAAGGGTTTGCGTCAGCGTCAGTGGCTCCGCCTGCGCGGCGGAGCACATCAGTCCAAGCAACACCCCGCCGAGCCGCAGGCTCAGCGAGTAACGTTTCATTGTTGCCCCCGGTTAGCGTTGCGGCGTTAATGAAACGAGCTGGTAGCCGTTTTCGCTCTGCACAAAGGTGAAGTCGACCTTATCGCCCACTTTCACCGGTGCAAACGTGCTGCCTTTGACCACTGCAAATTGCATAGTCATTGGCGGCCAGTTCAGTGCAGGAATGGCTTTATGGGCGATCGAAATCGCATCGGGGGTGATTTTTTTGATAACGCCCTGGCTTTGGTAGGTTTGCATTTGGCTATGCATCGCCGAGTGCTGCGACATATCGTGCATACCGTGCATTGCGGGCATATCTTCCGCGTGAGCGGCAAAGGAGAAAAACAGCACGCCAGAGAGCATGCAAAGAAGAGAAGAACGCATAATAAAAACTCCTGTTAAACAATGAAATAGATGAAATTCAATGCATTAACAGGTTTCTATTCACGGAACCGACAAAAACGAATCGTTGCCGGCGGGCCTATCGCGGGAGGGGTTAACGACCATCCGTCATGCGCGACGGAGTCACAAACAGGTTCAGCGACCGAAAGCGTCAGCGAAACGGGCAGCGCCACCAGTGAAACGTGATCGGTGTCTTTTTGCGCCAGATCCGGCACACAATGTTTTTCGCACAGCGGCGTTTTCATCATGTCCATTTGCGGCGCAGTGTCAGGCATCGCCATTTGATGGTTCATATGCTGAACCATCATATTTTCACCCTGCACGCTGACATCACAGTCGTGAGACGCAATCGCCACCTGGCTTTGAATCAAAAGCCAACCAAACGCCATCAGCAGCATCAACAGATGCCGCTTAATAAAGCGCAATCGGTATAGCCAGCCTGCGTACATAACGTTGCCATGGGTGAAAAGAAAGTAATGGCGAGTATAAGCAGCATCATTTTTATTTTTAAAGTGTTTTTTAGCTAATTTACGCCCGGGAATAAATCGCAACCGAAACTATTAAATTAATTAACTTATCAGCACCCTTTAAATAACAAATTTATCATTTCCGATTAATGCCGATTATTGCTCAGCCACTATTAATTGAGTGGAGTGATAACAAATTAACAAGATTATTCGCTCAACACATCGCTTTGTTGATTTTAATCATCTATCCGTTAGCGGTTATTCGGCACATTGCGTTGCCAGTTTTTTTACTTACTTTTCCTTCAGGTCAACCTCCGGGGCCAACAACATGTTATTAACACTCACTGAACTGCTGATAGGCGTGGTGGTAATTGTCGGCGTAGCGCGCTACATCATCAAAGGCTACTCCGCCACCGGCGTGCTGTTTGTCGGCGGTCTGGCGCTATTAATTGTCAGCGCGCTAATGGGCCATAAAATATTACCCGGCAGCGCCACCAGCACCGGCTATAGCGCGACCGATATTGTCGAATACATTAAAATTCTGCTGATGAGTCGCGGTGGCGATCTCGGCATGATGATCATGATGCTGTGTGGTTTTGCCGCTTATATGACCCACATCGGCGCCAACGACATGGTGGTGAAGCTGGCTTCTCGTCCGCTGCGCTTTATCAACTCGCCTTACTTGCTGATGATTGCCGCCTATTTTGTCGCCTGTCTGATGTCGCTGGCGGTCTCTTCCGCCACGGGTCTTGGCGTACTGTTGATGGCAACCCTGTTCCCGGTGATGGTAAACGTCGGCATCAGCCGCGGTGCGGCAGCCGCGATTTGCGCCTCTCCGGCAGCAATCATTCTTTCGCCCACCTCCGGTGATGTGGTGCTGGCCGCGAAAGCCGCAGAGATGCCGCTTATCGACTTCGCCTTTAAAACCACCCTGCCCATCTCTATCGCGGCGATTATCGCCATGGCGATTGCGCACTTCTTCTGGCAGCGCTATCTGGATAAAAAAGAGCATATCGTCAGCGAAATGCTGGATGTGAAAGACATCACCACCAATGCGCCCACGTTCTACGCCATTCTGCCGTTTACGCCGATTATCGGCGTACTGATTTTCGACGGCAAATGGGGTCCTGAACTGCATATCATCACCATTCTGGTGATTTGCATGTTGCTGGCAGCAGTGCTGGAATTTTTGCGCGGTTTCAACACGCAAAATGTCTTTTCCGGGCTGGAAGTGGCTTATCGCGGCATGGCGGATGCCTTTGCCGGCGTGGTGATGTTGCTGGTTGCCGCCGGGGTTTTCGCCCAAGGGTTAAGCACCATTGGCTTTATCCAGAGCCTGATTTCGATTGCCACCTCCTTCGGCTCAGCGAGCATTATTTTGATGCTGGTGCTGGTCACGCTGACGATGCTGGCGGCGATGACTACCGGTTCCGGTAATGCGCCGTTCTACGCGTTTGTCGAGATGATCCCGAAACTGGCGCACGAATCGGGGATCAACCCGGCTTATCTGTCTATTCCGATGTTACAGGCCTCTAACCTTGGGCGCACCATTTCCCCGGTTTCCGGCGTGGTGGTTGCCGTGGCGGGGATGGCGAACATTTCCCCGTTTGAAGTGGTAAAACGGACTTCGGTACCAGTGATCGTCGGTCTGATTGTGGTGATCATCGCGACCGAAGTATTGGTTCCGGGAGTCGCAGTACATTAATTTATAAACACCATTTATGAAAAAGCGCCTGCCCGGCGCTTTTTTTATGGTTTAATAACGCATGGCAATTACCCGGATACATCCATCAGGAACTGTTATGTTTATAAAGGGATTCTTCACCTGCGCAAGCCTTGCCGCAACGCTGTTCTCCGTCGCTTATGCCGCACCGCTCAAACCCACACAGTATGGTGACTTTGACCGCTATGTTCTGGCGCTCTCCTGGCAAACCGGTTTTTGCCAGAGCCTGCATGCGCAAGGTCGCAATGAGCCAGATGAGTGTCGGCCACAAAAAGAACCCGCCAACAAAGCCGATTATCTGACCGTGCATGGTCTGTGGCCTGGTCTGCCGAAATCCATCGCCGCGCGCGGTGTCGACGATCGCCGCTGGATGCGCTTCGGCTGCGCCACGCGTCCGATTCCAAACATGCCGGAGGCGAAAGCCAGCCAGAAATGCGCCGCTGCGGAAACCGGCCTGTCGCTGGAAGTGGCCAACAAACTCAACGCCGTCATGCCGGGCGCGGGTAGCACCACCTGCCTTGAGCGTTATGAATATGCCAAACACGGCGTCTGTTTTGGTTTCGATCCGGACGACTATTTCGGCGCGATGGTACGCCTGGACACCGAAATCAAACAGAGTGCGCTCGGCCAGTTCCTGGCAGAAAACTACGGGAAAACCGTCACCCGCGATGCATTTAACGCAGCCGTCGCGAAAGCTTACGGCGAACAAAGCGTGAAAGCGGTGAAACTGACCTGTAGCGGCAACCCGGCGTGGCTGACAGAAATGCAGATCGCTATCAAAGCCGAGGCGATAAATGCCCCGCTCGCGGCAACATCTTTACTGCCGCAGCCGCACCCCGGCAACTGCGGGAGCAGCTTCGTGATTGATAAAGCAGGCTACTGAAAAACCATAATTCCGGCAAATGTGCGCGGCATCACTTCACAGCGCGCTGCCGTGTCAGTATCATCCCCTGTAGACAAACCCTCGCTGCCAGACGGCGAGGGTTTTTCTTTGGATCAATCACCTGACATGGAGTACCAGATGTCCAGACCTGCCATTATCATTAATGAGCGAGACGCCGAGCGCCTCGACCGTCTGCTTGAGCAGCCCGCTCACGCTAACCTGCCGGTCGCGGATGCGCTAAATGAAGAGTTGGATCGCGCCCAGATGTGCGCGCCAGAAGCGATGCCACACGATGTGGTGACCATGAACAGCACGGTAAAATTCCGTGAGCTGAAAAGCGGTGAAGAGCGCGTGCGCACGCTGGTTTATCCGGCGAATGTGACCGACAGCGCCAGCCAGCTTTCGGTGCTTGCGCCTGTCGGTGCAGCGCTGCTGGGCTTGCGCGTTGGCGATACCATTCACTGGGAACTGCCGGGCGGCACCACCACCGACCTTGAAGTGCTCGAACTGCTGTACCAGCCCGAAGCCGCAGGCGATTTCATGCGTTAAGCCCCGCCCTGCGTTGTTATGCAGAGGATGCGCCCGCATCCTCTTTCCGTTCCCGCCCGTTTATTCTTAAGATTTGCCATCCAGGCAGCAAAATATTCCTCCCGTTTATGATTCAATCAGAAGGACATAACCTACAGGGAGAAGCGTTTATGTATAAGACAATCATTATGCCGGTCGATGTTTTCGAAATGGAGTTAAGCGACAAAGCCGTGCGTCACGCTGAATTTCTCGCGCAGAGTGAAGGCGTTATCCATCTTTTGCATGTACTGCCCGCCTCTGCCAGCCTGAGTCTGCACCGTTTCGCCGCTGATATACGCCGTTTCGAAGAGCATCTGCAACAGGAAGCGCAAACGCGCCTGAACACCATGATTACCCACTTCAATATCGACGCCTCGCGTATCAAAACCCATGTTCGCTTCGGCAACGTGCGCGATATGGTGAATGAACTCGCGGAAGAGATCGGGGCAGATATGGTGGTCATTGCTTCACGTAACCCGTCTATCTCCACCCATCTGCTCGGCTCGAACGCCGCCAATATTGTGCGCCATGCGCACATCCCGGTGCTGGTGGTCAGATAAAGACGCTCAGGCGTAAAAAAAGAGGCTACCAAAGGTAGCCTCTTTACATTTGCAGGTATTGTTTACTTTCTTATTTTTGCTTACGCAGTTTTTGTGCGGATGAGGTAGTCAAACGAACTCAGCGACGCTTTGGCACCTTCACCCGTGGCAATAATGATCTGTTTGTACGGCACCGTGGTGCAGTCGCCTGCGGCAAACACACCTTTCACGCTGGTTTCACATTTGGCGTCGATGATGATTTCGCCCATGCGGTTGCGCTCAATCGCGCCTTCCAGCCAGGTGGTGTTCGGCAACAGACCAATCTGCACGAAAATCCCCGACAGCGCCACGCTGTGAACATCGCCGCTCACACGATCGCGGTACTCAAGACCGGTCACTTTGCTGCCGTCACCTTTCACTTCGGTAGTCTGTGCGTTCAGAATAATGTCGACGTTTTTCAGGCTGCGCACTTTATCCTGCAACACCTGATCAGCTTTCATTTCCGGGGCGAATTCGAGCAGGGTAACGTGCTCAACAATCCCCGCCAGATCGATAGCCGCTTCCACGCCGGAGTTACCGCCGCCAATCACCGCCACACGTTTGCCTTTAAATAGCGGGCCGTCACAGTGCGGGCAGTAAGTCACGCCTTTGGTGCGATACTGATCTTCACCCGGCACGTTCATGTTGCGCCATTTCGCGCCGGTAGCAATGATGATGCTGCGCGCTTTCAGTACCGCGCCGGACGCGGTTTGGATCTGATGCAGACCGCCTTCAACCGCAGCCGGAACCAGCTTGCTGGCGCTCTGGCTGTCAATCACATCGACATCGTAATCCGCAACGTGCGCTTTCAGCGCGCCCGCCAGTTTCTGGCCTTCGGTTTTCGGCACAGAAATGTAGTTTTCAATATCAACGGTATCCAGCACCTGGCCGCCGAAACGCTCGCCCATCAGACCGGTACGAATGCCTTTACGCGCTGAGTAAACCGCCGCTGCCGCGCCCGCCGGGCCGGAACCAACGATCAGCACGTCGTAAGCGTCACGCGTGTTCAGCTCTTCCGCCGCGCGTTTTTCCGCGCCGGTATCAATTTTGGCAACGATTTCGCTCAGCGTCATACGCCCCTGGCCGAACTCCTGGCCATTGACGAACACCGCAGGAACACCCATCACGTTGCGATCGGTGATTTCATTCTGGAACGTACCGCCATCAATCGCCGTGTGCTTAATACGCGGGTTCAGCACCGCCATCAGGTTCAGCGCCTGCACCACGTCCGGGCAGTTGTGGCAGGAGAGCGAATAGTAGGTTTCAAACTCAAAATCGCCGTCCAGATCGCGGATCTGCTCCAGCAGCGCCTGCGCCTCTTTCGACGGATGACCACCGGTCCACAGCAGCGCCAGCACCAGTGACGTAAATTCGTGACCCAGCGGCGAACCGGCGAAACGCGGGCCGGTATTTGAGCCTGGGTTAGTAATCAGGAATGACGGTTTACGCACCGCCAGGCTGTTGTCTTCTTTAAAGGAGATCTTGTCTGACAGCTCAGCGATTTCGCCCAGCAGCTCTTTGATTTCTGCTGATTTCGCGCTGTCATCCAGCGTAGCAATCAGTTCAACAGGTTTGGTCAGTTTCTCAAGATAGGCTTTGAGCTGGGTTTTCATAGTAGTGTCGAGCATAACGTTCTCCCTTAAAACATCATCATGCAAGCCGAATTGTTTAAGGCTGCATTAATGCAACTTGCATCATGGTGCTGAATAAAACGGGCACCCAAAAGCACCCGTGTATATGAGGCAAATTCCCAGTATTTCTTGTCACAGGAAGGCGGCAAGCTTATGAATCCCCGGGAGCTTACAAAAGTAAGTGACCGGGGTGAATAAGCGCAGCCAACGCGCCTGTGGCATGAAAGACGCCGGAATTTTTAGATTTTGCCGACCAGGTCAAGAGAAGGAGCCAACGTCGCCTCACCCTCTTTCCATTTCGCCGGGCACACTTCACCCGGGTGAGAAGCCACGTACTGTGCTGCTTTGATTTTACGCAGCAGGTCAGATGCGTCGCGGCCGATGCCTTCAGCGGTGACTTCGATAGCCTGGATGATGCCCTGCGGGTCAACCACGAAGGTTGCACGATCTGCCAGACCTTCATTTTCACGCATGTTGTCGAAGTTACGGGTCAGGGCGCCAGTCGGGTCGCCGATCATCGCATATTTGATTTTTGCGATAGTTTCGGAGCTGCTGTGCCACGCTTTATGGGTGAAGTGGGTGTCGGTGGAAACAGAGTAAACGTCCACGCCCAGTTTCTGCAGCTCTTCGTAGTGGTCAGCCACGTCGCCCAGTTCAGTCGGGCATACGAAGGTGAAGTCAGCCGGGTAGAAGAAGAAGACGCTCCAGCGGCCTTCGGTATCTTTCTCGGTTACTTCGATGAACTCACCGTTTTTGAACGCCTGGTTTTTAAAAGGTTTGATCTTGGTATTAATTAAGGACATCTATACTTCCTCCGTGTTTTCGTTGGGATGTAAGTTAACGAACTTCGATTGATTGAGCCAATGCGTTTGCTTTATCAAATCAATAAGTGTTAGCTAACAACCCACAACGAGCAACCTTGTGAACGGCTGAATTGCCAAAAGTAAAAAGGCCACCGCGACGGGTGGCCTCGATACCTGAAATACCCGTGGGTAACTTCAGCGCCAGCAAGCTGGCTTTGCGTTGCGCTCATAACCTGTTGGTCATCAAGCGTCGTTGATTACACCACTGCAGGCAGATGAGGACAATGCTTTCCCCGGCGGTCTTACCGATGGTTGTGATAGGTTTTCTCTACCCTTGCTCTTTCCCCCTGTTTTTATAAGGAATTTTATGCTCAAGCGCCTGTTAATGATGACCCTGCTCCCGCTGACTCTGCACGCCGAAGAACTGCCCGCACCGGTAAAAGCCATTGAAAAACAAGGCATCACCATTATTAAATCCTTCGACGCGCCCGGTGGCATGAAAGGCTACCTCGGCAAATATCAGGAAATGGGCGTCACCATTTACGTCACGCCGGATGGTAAACACGCTATCTCCGGCTATATGTACGACGACGCAGGCACCAATCTGAGCGAAAAGTTGATCGCCAAAGAGATTTACGCCCCGGCGGGCCGTGCGCTGTGGCAGCAAATGGAAAAAGCCGACTGGCTGCTGGATGGCAAAAAAGAGGCACCGCGCGTGGTGTACGTATTTGCCGACCCGTATTGCCCATACTGCAAACAGTTCTGGCAGCAGGCGCGCCCGTGGGTGGAATCCGGCAAAGTGCAGATCCGCACGCTGCTGGTGGGCGTGATCAAACCGGAAAGCCCGGCGGCGGCGGCAGCCATTATGAGCGCCAAAGATCCGGCGAAAAGCTGGCACGACTTTGAACAATCCAACGGCAAAATGGCGCTAACGCTGCCGAAATCCGTGCCACCGGAGATGATGAAAAAGCTCAATATCAACCAGAAAATCATGGACGATCTCGGCGCGAACGCCACGCCTGCCATTTACTACATGAATGAAGACAATGTGTTACAGCAGGAAGTGGGTTTACCGGACGCGGAAAAACTGAAAACGATTATGGGCGAGAAATAACGGCGGCGCGGGTGGCACCGCCGGGAAGCGTTACAGCTTACACAGGCGCTCTGCCGCCGCCCGCAGCGTCGATTCCTGTTTGGCGAAGCACAGGCGAATGAGTTTGTGCGGGAAGGGATCGGCGCAGAACACCGACAGCGGGATCGCCGCCACGCCCACCTCTTTTGTCAGCCACTGACAGAAGCTCACGTCATCCAAATCGGAGATCGCACTGTAATCGGCCAGCAGAAAATACGTGCCTTCGCACGGCAAAATCTCCAGTTTGCTGCTCGCCAGCGCATTGACCAGCACATCGCGCCGCGCGCGGTAAAACTCCGGTAACTCACGATAATGTTCCGGCGCGGCGCGCAGCATATCCGCCAGCGCCAGTTGCGCCGGGGTATTCACGGCAAAAGTCAGATACTGGTGCACTTTGCGCAGCTCCGCGCTAATGGCGGCGGGCGCTACACAGTACCCCACTTTCCAGCCGGTCATATGGTAGGTTTTGCCGAAGGACGACACCGCCACCGCCCGTTCGCGCAGTTGCGGATGCGCCAGCACGCTGGCATGCCCCTCTTCGGCAAAACAGATGTGCTCGTAGACTTCATCGCTCAGCACATAGATTTCGCGCCCGGCAATCGCCTGCCACAACGCGGCGAAATCCGCCTTTTGCCACACCGTCGCCGACGGGTTGTGCGGCGTGTTCAAAATCACCAGCCGCGTACGATCGCTGAGCTGCGCGGCAAACTGCTGCCAGTCCACACGAAAGTGCGGCGGTTGCAGCGCAATGCGTTTCAGCACCCCGCCGGAAAGCTCCACCGCTGGCGCGTAACTGTCGTAACTCGGATCAAAACAGATCACCTCATCGCCCTGGCGCACCAGCGCGGTGATTGCCGCGTACAGCGCTTCGGTCGCCCCGGCGGTCACCGTAATATCGGTGTTGGCATCCGGTTTATGGCCGTACAGCTCCGCTGTTTTATCAGCAATCGCTTCACGTAACGCCTGCACGCCGGTCATCGGCGCGTACTGATTCGCCCCCTGCGCCACATGAAACGCCAACCGCTCCTGCAAATAGCGCGGGCCGTCGAAATCCGGGAAGCCCTGCGACAGATTAATCGCCTGGTGCTGCTGCGCCAGGGCGCTCATTTGCGTGAAGATGGTGGTGCCAAGTGCGGGAAGTTTACTTTGTGGAATCAGTGCGTTATTGCTCATTGTTGTGTGCCTGCTTGTCATACACGTGTTGCCGCCACTATAACACGATGCTAGTATTTGGCAATCAAGACGCTTAGACGTCTATACGATACCAATATTCCTTATTAAGGAAGTGCGATGACCGACAACCTGCAACTCCAACAACTCGTCGCCGCCTGCCACTGGATAGGCGCCAAAGGCTGGGCGCCTGCCACCGGCGGCAATATGTCCGTACGCCAGGATGCCGACTGGTGCTGGCTGAGCGAATCCGGCAAAGACAAAGGCAGCCTGACCACGGCGGACTTTTTGCAGGTTTCCATTGCCGATAACCATGCCCCTTCCGGGCGTAAACCCTCGGCGGAAACCGGCCTGCACACCCTGATTTATCGCCTCTACCCGGACGCCAACGCCGTGCTGCACGTGCACACGGTGAACGCAACGGTGCTGTCGCGCGTGGAGAAATCCCCTGCCCTGCTGCTGAACGGTTTTGAAATGCAAAAATCGCTCAGCGGCCAGACCACGCACCAGGACACCGTGCCGGTGGCGATTTTCGACAACGACCAGGATATCGACGCGCTGGCGGCTCGCATCGCTGACTATGCGCAGACCCATCCGTTGCGCTATGGTTTTCTGCTGCGCGGCCACGGGCTAACCTGCTGGGGGCGCGATGTCGCCGAAGCCCGCCGTCACCTGGAAGGGCTGGAATTTTTATTTGAATGCGAAATGCAGCGTCGCCTGCTGGAGAAACCATGATCCGCGCTATCGTTACCGATATTGAAGGCACCACCAGTGATATCCGCTTTGTGCACAACGTCCTGTTCCCTTACGCCCGCGAACGCCTGGCGGCGTTTGTCACGGCGGAGCAGTACAACGAGCCGGTCAGCACCATTCTTGATAACCTGCGGGAAGAGATCGCCCAGCCAGAGGCCAGCACCGCCGAACTGATTGAGGTGCTGTTTGCTTTTATGGATGAAGATCGCAAATCAACGGCGCTGAAAGCGTTGCAGGGCATTATCTGGCGCGACGGTTATGTAAATGGCGATTTTAAAGGCCATCTCTACCCGGACGTGTTGCCCCAGCTTGAGAAATGGAAAGCGCAGAGTATTGATCTGTATGTATATTCCTCTGGCTCAGTAGCAGCGCAAAAACTGTTATTTGGCTACAGCGACGAAGGTGATATTACTCCTCTGTTCAGCGGGTATTTCGACACGCTGGTTGGCGCGAAACGCGATGTGCAGTCGTACCGCAATATTGCGGCGCAAATTGGGCTGCCGCCTGCTGCCATTTTGTTCCTCTCCGATATTCACCAGGAGCTGGACGCCGCCGAAGCGGCAGGGTTTCGCACCACGCAACTGATTCGCGGCGATGATGACGCAGCCAGCCATCATTACCAGGTTCCCTCTTTCAGCAACATTCAGCCGGAGCAGATCCCTTCATGAGCGCACTGACGATTTACACCGATACCGATGCCAGCACGCCGGTGTGGCACAGCACCGACGCCGCTGAGATCCAGCAAAAACTGAACGCCAAAGGCGTACGTTTTGAACGCTGGCAGGCCGACCGCGATCTCGGCGCCAACCCGACGCCGGAGACGGTGATCACCGCTTACCAGCACGCCATCGACAAACTGGTGGCCGAGAAAGGTTATCAGAGCTGGGATGTGATCAGCCTGCGTGCCGACAACCCGCAGAAGGAAGCGATGCGCGCCAAGTTTCTCAACGAACACACGCACGGCGAAGATGAAGTGCGCTTCTTTGTGGAAGGCGCAGGTCTGTTTTGCCTGCACATCGGCAGCGACGTTTACCAGGTGCTGTGCGAGAAAAACGACCTGATTTCCGTCCCCGCCGGAACTCCGCACTGGTTTGATATGGGCTCAGAGCCAAACTTCACCGCCATCCGGATTTTCGATAATCCAGAAGGGTGGATCGCGCAGTTTACCGGCAGTGAAATTGCAGACGGGTATCCGCGGTTGGCGTGACAATAAGGCTCCTTTCGGAGCCTTATTGTCAGATTTTCATGGTGGTTATTTCACTTCAATACTGGCATGTACAAGATCACTTTTTCTTTGTGTCACGTCGATCCAATTTCCTGCACAACAACCGCTTGCCCCCCCTGCTTTGTTGGCGTCGTTGCCTTCTTTCATCGTAATTGCCAGCCTCTCTGACAGAGAGGCATCCAGACGGCGTTGCACCACGTGCTCTTCTTTGGGTTGTCTTTGATACCGCTAACCTGAGCGAAGAAGAGATGCTGCACCTGGCGAACGGGTGCGAAGATCACATCGCCGGGCTTTGCCACGGTCTGCACTTTTTGGGCAAAACCTTGTCACCTTTTGACTAAGCCAAAACCCATCTTTCTAAAAACCTTCCTTCATGAATGGGATAACCGAAAAGGTCGTTTCTGGAGCGCTGTGTTTTACGGGTAAAAACGATATCTCATTATTTTCACAATGCCTTTGTTACGACGAAACATTTGTGATCCCTGCGGAATACGCCGCACCGCGCACTGGCATTCTCCCCCGTCACCAGCAACACTCTGTAAGCCGCCAGCACACATAAAGGAGCAAAACATGTCGGATGATTTTTACTGGATTAACGAACCGCAGCAGTGGCGTGAAGCGCAGGGCAAAGTGGAAGTAGTGACCGATGGGTATACCGATTTCTGGCGCAAAACCTGGTACGGGTTTGAGCGCTTCAGCGGTCACGGTTTTGTACGCGATGTGGTGGGAGATTTCACCTTTCAGGCGCGGGTTCAGGCACGCTTTTCCGCGCTGTATGACCAGGCAGGCGTGCTGTTGGTGGCGGATGAGCAGAACTGGTTAAAAGCCGGGATTGAGTTTAACGATGGCGCGCCCGCCATCGGAAGCGTGCTGACGCAGGGTTATTCGGACTGGGCAACCGGTATTTTCGCGGGTGACGCGGGTGATTTCTGGCTGCGTCTGAGCCGCAAAGGTGATGCTCTGCGGCTGCAATACTCTACCGATGGTCGCGTCTGGCCGCTGCTGCGGCTGTGTCATTTTCCGCATTCGCGCTGTGCGGTGGGCATGATGTGCTGCACGCCGGAACGCAGCGGGCTGGAAGTCGCGTTTTCAGAAATGGCGCTCACGCCGTTGCAGGAAAAAGATCTGCACGATCTGAGCTAGTTTCGCCGCCACACGGCCAGTTAATCAGCGTTTTTCTCCATCCGGTGACCAGGGCAACCGCAAGCGACACATCTGCGTTTCGGTTGCCTGCCTTTTAAAGACCATAAACAGCAAGAAACATCGCATTTTGCATTATTTTTATCATAAGTAATTTGCTTTACTACACGATATTTCAGCACCACTAAAACATTAAGTTAAATAACAGTAACAATACAGGATATATTATTATTTCACTTACCTTCGCATGCCGATATATTATATAAATGCGCGCACAACCAAATTCCCAAAATGGCTTAACGATTGTATTTCATAGCCATTTTTAACATTACTTAACGGGCTAATTAAAAAGCCAAATCCAGATCTCTTTTTATAAAAAACACCATGAAGGTTTCGCTTTAGTCGCCGATAAAAATAATGTTCACCCTGGATATGGATAGTGCCTGAGGCCGTTATGACCATTTTAAAGAAACTGCTATTTGTTTTTGCCATTACCTTTATTGCCATGATTTTGCTTGGCGGTTTAAGCATCCGTGCGTTAGACAAAGCGCAAGAGCGTTTTGATTACGTTGTGGATAACAGTCTGCCCAGTATCAGCAAGCTCAGCGAGGCGCTCCAGCACCGCGAAGAGGCGCGTCGGCAGATCCTGATGTCGCTACTGATAAGCGATGAAGCGGTGTTTATCAAACATATGACGCAAGCGAAAGATGAGCTGAATAAAACCAACGAAATATTTAAATATTATCGCGAGCACCTTGTTAGCGACGATATGGATGGCCAATTATTGAAAAAAACCCAGGACTCGTTTGATGATTATCTGCAAAAAGCGGAGTCGATGGTGAATGTCTACCACAGTGAAGGCATTGAAGCGGCACGAAAAATGGTTTCGGATGGCGGGATTACCGCTAATGCGTCTGTCGCGTTGAGCGCTAATTTAAAAGAGATGCTGGTGCATAATTATAATATCGCCAGAACTTACGCTGAAAATAACCATACGCAATATATCAATACATTCTGGTTACTGGTGGGAACGATTATCTTTTTGCTGGCATTAATTGGTGTATTTGCCACCACTATTCTTAGTTATTTAAATAAAGGCTTAAAAAGCCTGCAAAATAGTATGGGAACCATTAGTAACACGCTGGATTTAACCGTTGAGGTGGATCTCAAGAAAAAAGATGAACTGGGCGCAACCGCCGCCAGTTTTAATGCGTTGATGGCAAAAATCCGCGAAGTGCTGAGCAGTGTGAAAGACGCCAGCAACGAAGTGGATGTCGCGGCGAGCGAAATCGCCAAAAGCAATGATGACCTATCATCCCGCACCGAATCGCAGGCCTCGTCGCTGGAGCAGACCGCCGCCAGCATGAACGAATTGTCAGCCACGGTGCGCCACAATATGGACAATGCCCAGGAGGCGAACGCCTTTATCGGTCGCGTACAGTCGATGGTGAATGAAAGCCACCGCGAGCTGAGTTCCCTGCAAAAATCGATCGACGATATTTCGGCTTCGTCGGCGAAAATCTCCGAAATCACCGACATCATCGACGGTATCGCTTTCCAGACCAATATCCTCGCGCTCAACGCGGCGGTAGAAGCCGCCCGCGCCGGTGAGCAAGGGAAAGGCTTTGCGGTGGTCGCCGGTGAGGTGCGTTCGTTGTCGCAACGCTCTTCTGTGGCGGCACGCGATATTCGCGGCTTAATCGATGAGGCAATCAAGAACGTCGGCCAGGGCGTCAGCTATGCAGCTAATGTCACCACGCGAATGAACGAGGCGCTCGGCGCGGTGGATGAAACCACGGTGCTGATAAACCAGGTGAATAACTCTTCAACCGAGCAGAGCCACGGTATTGAGCAGGTTAACGTGGCGGTCAGCCAGATGGAGGGCAACTTGCAGCAGAACGCCGCCATGGTTGAAGAGATGGCCACCGCCGCGAACTCGCTCAGCCACCAGGCCGGTAAACTGCTTAACGATGTGAATGCCTTTAAGCTGTAATAACGATGCCGGGAAATGCTCGTGCTTCCCGGCCATTACCGTCCCCCTAACGCTTCAGGTAAATGGCTCACAAACGCGGTTTTATCGGCTGGATAGCGCCGCGATAACCCGATAAACATCGCCGTCAGGTGATGTTTATCACTTGCGCTTAGCATTTGCAGTCCAGCGGCAACCTGCTCCAGCGCGTTGATGGCAGCACCCTGATCCCGCCGGTTTTCACCGGTAAACTTAAGGATAATGGCTAAATCGACAACCACTTTCGCCAGCGCGATTTCACAGCGTGTTGGCAATTTTACCGCGCCTTATGGCTACATTTTCAGTTGTTTCGACGTACATATTACGAAGCGGAACCGTCGCCTTTCACAATCAATTCTTTCATTTGTTCAATACTGAAAGCCCCCCATTTACCGCCGTAGTCGTTAAAAATTTCCACGGCGAGGTGGTACTCCTCTTCGCTGATGGGCGCGTCTTCTTCGACGATATAATCGCAAATCGTTTCAAACGCTAAACCACTCTCACCGTAATCGACATATTCAATGGCAAAGCGCAGTTTCTCTACATCAACACGCCCGGCGAAACGTGCGCCAAAGGCCTTGATACCTTCGCTCATGACGATCCTCTCTTCTCCCGCGATGCGTTAATCAGTGCGCAGATCACCGGCACAGATACCGCCAGCAAAAACAGTACGATGCGGGTGGTTGCGTTATCCGCGTTTTCACGCCAGTGACCGGGCAGCGCCGGAAAGAGAAAAAATCCTGCACCGCAGGCAAGCATCACCTTGCCAAACGGACGATTCGCCCGATACCAGGCCGCGTCATCCCGCAAGGTCAGCGCGGTACGCACGCCGTAAAAACGATTGGGTTCGATACGTTGTCGCGCCAGCGGAGTGGCGACTGCCATTAACACCCGCATCCCGACGCTGAAGGAGAGAAAAATGTCGTTCATTGCAGGCTCCTGATGCTGAGCAGACATATTCTGTGGCAAAACATGATGTTCCCGGCAACGGCAGAAAGCAACGGCTATGCCTGAGCGGGATAGCGCTGTTTTTAGTGGAGGGAAGAAACCCGCACCCCAGACGGTGCGCGGGAAAGTACGAGGTTTAGAAGAAGGTCAGCAGGCTGAGGTTAAAGCGGTTGTCCTGCGATTCGCCGCTTTGATTACCTCGTGCGTACTCCAGCGTCAGCATCGCACTGTTCGGGCTTGCTGCCTGGCTGGCGCTCAGGCGCAAACCGGCACCGTATGCGCTACCGTGCACCTCTTTTTTCTCCAGCGCCGTCGGTTTCGCCTGGCTTACGGAACCGAGCGAACCGAAGACGTATGGCATTACCGCGCTACCCAGGTCTGGTGCCCAGGAAAACGCGCCGAGCGGCTGCGGCAAGCCCACTTCAGCACGCGCTGCCAGGGCACTGTCGCCGCTGACCGTGCCGGAATCAAACGCCGACAGCCACGTACTGCCGCCAAGTGAAGCCTGCTCAGAAGATGGCAACGCCTGGTCAAACGAGGTCTGCGCCAGGCCAGAAAGCGAGAGCTGTACCTTGCCATCGACTAACGGCTGGCTGTAATTCATGGTCAGCTCCAGCTTCTGGAAATCCGGATCGGCCCCCTCTCTGCTCATCGGCAGATCGGTAGTCCCGTGGCGGGCGCCCAGGCCATCGATACCAAAAGAGGCCGTCAGGCTGGAGGCGAAACGCGCGTCAAAATTGGTGGTGTAATCCATCGACTGCGCCAGGCGCACAATGCGCAGGCGATCGTCGGTAAATGGCACCTCATTGTTATTGAACTGCAAATGCTGCGTTTCGTTTTGCACATCCAGCGACAGCAAGGTCGACGTGTTGAAATCACGCGCACGCACCCAGTGGTAGCCGACACGCGATGACAGACGCTGGAAGTGATCGCGCGAGGTCAACCCGCTGTCGGTTTTCGGTTTCGTGCGGCTGTCCACCCCTTCGACGTTCATCCACAAACCATCAGTACCCAGCGGCACGACCACGCCGAGCGCCCACTGGCGGTTACGCGGCTGCGTATCGGTAAACGGGTTATCGCCGCGCGGGTAGCCGTTCAGGCGCACGTATACCTGCTCGCCAAAGCCCGTCAGGTTATTAAGCTGGCCGCCAAGCCCGAGTGAGTACTTACCCAGCTCGTCAGAAAGACCGTTATCAAAGGTCACCTGCCCGGCAACCGGATCGTAGCGACCATCCACAATCAGCACCGTTGAACCCGGTTTGCTGCCCGGTTTGAGGGTCGATTTCAGCATCACACCCGGCGTGTCACCTGCCAGCAGCAAACGCCGCTCCAGCGCTTTACGGGTTAAATGTTTCTCGCCTACCAGCGGTTGCAACAGGCTTTCCACCCGGCTGCGCGCGGTGTCCGGCAGCGCAGAGGCATCCACTTTTTCCACATAGCCATCGGTAATCACCACACGCAGCGGCGCACCATCTTTGAGTTGTTGCGGCGGCAGGCTGACGCGCGCCAGCAAGTAACCCGCCTTGATATACGCGGTTTCCAGTTCCTGCGCGGCGGCAAACAGATTCGCGGCAGAGACACGGCGGCCTTTGACGCGCGACTCAATGCGCGCCGTTTCGCTGGCTAATTGCGGGAAGCCACCTTCAACCCGCAGACCGGCTGGCGTGACAAACAGTTTTTCCGCGCCGTTCGGCGCAGTGAGCCCGGTGGTGGCAGGCAGCGTAATGCCGCCGCCGGTGTGCTGCTGAACCGGCGCATACGAGGGTTGCACCAGTTGACCGGCGCTGGGTGCTGCCATCACGGCTCCCGCGTGTAAGCTCGCGGCGATACTCAGGCTCAGCAATGTCGGTGCAAAAAGTGAAGATTGTGAAAATAAACGCATGAGTTATCTCTTATTTTTACTTGCCGGAGCAGGAAAGGGCTAAATCCGCGCCCATGGAACAGACCGCACCCGCCAGGCGAGGGTCGGCCGTGGCGATAAGCGTGTTATCCGCACTGCCAGCGCTGCTGGCATCATGGGTTACCAGCATCGTGTTACCCGTCAACTGACGCGTCACATCCTGCGCCGAGACACGGTTGCCAATGGTGGCGGCTAACGGTGTTGATACCGGTGTTTGTGTCGGGGTTGGCGTCGGCGTGCCGGTCTGCGGGTTCACCACAAGCGTGCCGTCGATATAGTTGATGATGTAGTTATCCAGCCCGTTACCGCTGGCGTTGGCTGCAACCACCGCATAGCTGCCAGCAACGGCAGTACGGTCTGCGCCATCACTAGTGACATCAACATGGCTAATGGCATCGCTGTTCAGCAGGCCACTTGCGCTATAGCCCAGTTGCACGGTGCTACCGGCCGTTTTGCTGCCGCTATTCGCGGTGATGGTCAGCGCGGCAGGCGTCACGTTCAGCGAGCCGTTGTAGCTAATAACGTAGTTGGACAAACCGCTGCCGGTCGCGTTACTACCGTTGATGCCGTAACTGCCAACATTAGCCGTCGCCGCTGCACCTGCGCTGTTCAGCGCCACACCGGTCACCGTGTCGCCATTAAGCAGGCCGAGCACGCTATAATCGCGGAGGCTGACAAGGTCGCCATAGGTTTTGCTGGCGTTACCCGCGTTGATCACCAGTTGCGCTGGCGTCACGTTCAGCGAACCTGCGCCGTAACTGATGGTGTAGTTCGACAAACCACTGCCGCTTGCATTGCTGGCGTTAATGGCATAACTGCCCACGCCTGCGGTGATGGCGGCACCGGCGCTGTTAAGGGCGACATTCGTTACCGTATCGCCGTTTAACAAGCCCACAATGCTGTAGCCACTTAAATTCGCCGCACCGCCGTAAACCTTGCTGGCGTTATCGGCGGTGATGGTCAGCGCCGCGGGTGTGACGGTCAGATTGCCGTTGTGATAGACAATGTTGTAGTTGGACAAACCACTGCCGCTGGCGTTACTCCCCGTAATGCTGTAGCTGCCAACGTTAGCCGTGGTGGCAAAGCCCAGGCTGGTATAGGTCAAGCCATTGACGGTGTCACCGTTAACCAGGCCTTGCGCGGTGTAATTCACCAATCCCGGGAACTGCCCATATACTTTACTGGCGTCAGCCACGTTGATGGTCAGCGTGGCTGGCGTTACCGTAGCGCCCACGCCCACAATGCTGGCTGGCTGCCCGTTAGGTTTAAGCGCACTGATACCGGTGGTGTCCAGCGCATAACTACCCACGTTATCGGTGCTTCTCAGCCCGTTCGTCAGGCTGCCGCTGATGGCATTCCAGAACCCGGCGCCGTAGTAAGTCGTAACCGGGTTCGTACCATAGATAGCAGTCTGCGCCACACCAACAATACCGGACACGCCGAACAGCGCCGGCGTGGCGGAACCGGTGGCCGGTGCCCAGACTTTATTATCCAGCCCGATAAAATTCGCGCTGTTGTTCATTTGCGCGGTAGTTAAACCGGTGATCGCTTCCGTTCCATTGGCACCGCGCCCAATGCCTGCCGCGACGTTATCGCTATTCCAGTAGAGGTTGCTCTGCGTTCCGCTCCCGCTTTTGGAACCCACTACCCCACCTATCGCGCTGGGTGTGGAGGTGACGTTGATGGTGTTGGTGGCAATACCGCCGCTGATCGTTCCGGTGTTACTGCCCGCCAGCCCGCCTGCCTGCGCGTTCAAACCGGCGTTAATCGCGCCGGAGGAGTAGACGTTAGTGATACTCCCGGCGTTATTCCCCACCAGCCCGCCGACATAGCCAATCGCGCCGCCCATCCCGCTGCCGGTCACGCTACCGGACGCGTAACTGGCGCTGATGGTGCCGCCCGCCATGTTGTAGCCGGTCAACCCGCCGACATACTGCAAGCCGTTGCCGCTGGTGCCGGAGAGGTTCAGGGAGCCGTCGAAATAACTTTGCGTAATGTTTTTGCTGTTCTGCCCGGCCAGGCCGCCCCAGTAAGACCAGTTAGAGCTGTTCGTCGCGGTGATTGACGCGCCCGAACGGCTGTAGGAGATCTGCCCGGCGTTATTACCCACCAGCCCGCCCATATACGCGGTGGCGTCGGACGAACGGGTCAATGAACCCAGCACCGTTGAATAGGCGATGGTGCCGGTGTTGTAGGCCGCCAGCAGCCCGGCGTAGAACGGCGATGTCGAAGAGGCGGTAAGCTGCGCCGAGTTGAGCCCCATGTTACGGATGGTGCCGGTGTTATAGCCGAACAAGCCAACATAGGTATCGGCGCTGTTAATGGTCAGGCTGGAGATGGTGTGCCCAAGCCCCGTGAAGATGCCACTAAATGGCGCGCTGGAAGAGACGCCAACCAGTGAAGACGTGTATGTATTACCAATGGCAAGAATGTTTTGCGCCAGCGCGTATTTGCCGCCAAGCCCGGTGCTGTCAATGGCATCGAGATCCGCCATCGTACGGATCAACGTGTAATTCTGCCCGCCAATGGTTAATGACGCATTCGCGCCAGGAATGGTTATCTGTTTGCCGGAGAGCAGCGTGTAATCTTTGCCGATGCCATAGTTCAGTGCCAGGCCCGCGTTCGCGCCGGTGGCCGAGATATTACCGTTGAGAATGATATTGCCTGCCGCCGCCAGCGTTAGGGTGGTATCGGTCGTCCAGCCAAGGTTGGTGGCAAGCGTGATGTCGCCATTCTGGCTGCCAGTTGAGCCGGTGGAGACCGTGACGTTGGCGGTAGAGAGCGCGTTTTGTAACGTGGTCACGTTAATCACGCTGTCGTCCGCGCTGGCGCTAAAGCCGGTGCTGCTGTCAGCCGCCGTGGAGATCACCACGTTATGCGGGTCGAGCAGCAGGTTGCCGAATTTACCGCTTTGCGCAGAGAGATCGGTGCTACCGGTATAGGCCAGTTTGGCTTTGCCGGAGACTTCCGCTTCACCGCCTTTGCCGGTGCCCGCGCCGCGTGCGCTGATTTTACCGCTGAACGTCGTCTGGTTATCCGACCATACCACCACATCGCCGCCATTGCCCTGGCTTGTGGCATCTGCCGTGATCCGGCTGGCGCTGTCGATGTGTGTATTCGTTGCGCGTTGCGTGCTGCCTTTGCCCTGGCGCTCGCCGCCAATGTTAATGTTACCGCCGCCGGTTTTGCCGGAAGCGTCAATTTTCGCGCCCGCCAGCGTAATGTTATCGCCGGTAACGGTGATTTTCCCGCCCGCGCCGTCGCTTGATTTCGCGCTCAGCGTGCCGGAAAGCGCCACATTGCCGCCTTCGCCGCCGCCAATCACGATGGCGCCGTTCTGACCGCTGACGCTGTCGGCTTCCACCACGCCGCTCAGGTTGATGGCATTACGCGCCGCATTGCGCGCCGTGGCTGCCGTCATCACCACCGAACCGCCCTGGGCCGACACAGTACCGCTGTTTTGGATCAGCGCCTCTTTCACGCCGGAATTGCCCGGTACAGCAACCTGCAAGAAGCCGTCGCCGGAGAGATCCAGCGTGGCAGATTCCCCCGCCCCCAGCCCCACTTTGCCGACCGGGACATTAATCAAGCCGTCGTTTTTGACGCTGCCGCCAATCAATGCCGCATAACCGCCGCGCCCGACGCTTATCACGCCTGCGTTGCTCACTTCAGCCGATGAACCGTTGCCGGTGAAGACGCGCTTCCCTTTGAGGAAGTCTTCATCTTTGATATCCAGCGTCGAGGCAACAAAGCCGCCGCCGGTTTTTACTGTGCCGCCCGGCGTAATGGCGATGCCGTTCGGGTTCACCAGGTAAACCTGACCATTGGCGGTTATCGAGCCGGCAATGGTGGATTTTGTTGCGCCAGTGACGCGGTTAAGAATGGCGGAGGAGCTGCTCGGCTGCACGAAGTCGACCGAATTGCCCTTGCCGACGGAGAAACTGTTCCAGTTAACAATCGCGGTATTGGAGTGCTGGTTCACCGTGACGGCGGAACCATTTTGCCCAATGGAAACCTGCCCCGCCGCGACGTTCGCGCCGGTGGGCAACTCGCCCGCCAGCGCCGGTGCGGCGCAAAGTGCACTGACAAACAGCGCGATAACACGTTTTGTAAAAACCGGTGGCGTATTACGGCCCTGGTGCTGAACTGAAGATAAGCAAAACGATGATGTCATGAGCATCATTCCTGTGATAGCAAGAAAGTAATGGGGTGTTTACTCGCAAGTTGCTGTTTGCAAAGCAACGTTACATCCCTTGCAGATCAACAGGTCTGAGCTGTCGCTATCGCAGAATTATGTAAATGCGCCGTAACAATAAGGTTATCGTCACCTTAAGATAAATCTTTATCATTTCGGATACATCTCGTTGCATATTTTCACAAATAAAAATAAGGGATTGATTGGCAGGATATTCTGCCGGGCGCAGCGCGCTGACCCGGCCAGTCTGCGTGGTTAATCCTGAGGAGGCACGCGATTGATCCCCATCGCCATCACCTGTGCCGGGTCGAACAGCGACAAACTTTCCACCTGCGAGAGCAGCAGCACTTTGCGGAAATCGAGCGCCGAGCGGGGTTGTGAAGCGAGATCAATATTGTGTGCGTCATACCACGCGCTGTAGTTGTGTTCGACATGCAGATCGAGGGTACTTTCATCGCGATAGCCGCTGAGCATCGGGATCAGCACAATGTTATTGGCGTCGCCGCTATCAAAGGTGGCGGTATGGATCATGCCAATGTAGATGCGTTGCGATTTGAGCGTGATCCACGCCAGATCGCCCTTCTCCATACACTGATAAATCAGTCCTTCCACGCCGTTGGCGCGCGAAAGGTGTTTATACAGTTCGCGGCGGCCGTTGCTGTCGAGCCTGGCGCTGCCGGACCAGTTTGAGCGCCACAGGCAAAACAGCACCGCAAACGCGAGCATAATCACCACCGGTGCCTGGATGCCTAAAAAACTCCAGTTCATAAAACTCATGTGCAGGTGGTGCTGCTCCGGGCCAAACACCGCAGGCCAGGCGTTCATCACCGCAGAGGTGATCAACAGGCACAGCCACAGTAACCCGGTCGCCAGAATCCCCTGTAATACAAAAACGCAGCCATACAGCGCCACGAGGAAGTAGACATCCCAGCCGAAGCTGCGTTTGAATTTAAAACGGGTGGAGAGATCGTGCGAGGTGTACCAGTAGCCGCAGACCATCAACACCATAAAGATTGCCGTTCCCATGTCAGGCCCTCTTTAACGCGTCGACGTGGCGTTTGAAATCTTCCTGCACGCGCTGGCAATGGATATTCACCGAAGTATTGCCATCGGCATCAACCACAATACGTTCGCCATCTTCAATCGCGTCCTGAATTTCACTGTGGCTCATCACCTGCAACAGTCTGTCCGGGCTTGCGAACAATGAATACAACATTTTTTTCATCTCTTACCTCCGCAGCCAAGTATAGAAACCCTGTCGCGCGTAAGGCGTTTTTCATCCGGATTCTTACTGCCGCAGGGCTTTTCGATCAGGTTGTCACTTTTACGCAATACGTTGTCCGTTGCGCGGGGGCGACGCAGGGTCGCGGCGTGGAAACTGAAACCACACCCTGCGGAGACCCGAAAAATGTTAACGACCCCTGCTGAAAAATATCAACGCCACAACCCCTTAGCGCTGCGCGATCGCCGCTGGCCGGATAACGCGCTGACCCATGCGCCGCGCTGGCTCTCCACCGATCTGCGCGACGGCAATCAGGCGCTCGCTGAGCCAATGGACGCCGCGCGTAAGCTGAAATTCTGGCAACTGCTGCTCGACTGCGGCTTCAAAGAGATTGAAGTGGCGTTTCCGTCCGCCTCGCAAACGGATTTCAATTTCGTGCGCCAGTTGATTGAGGAACAACGGATTCCGGACGATGTGACCATTCAGGTATTAACCCAGGCGCGGGAAGAGTTGATTACCCGCACCTTTGCTGCGCTGCAGGGCGCGAAACGCGCCACCGTGCATCTGTATAACGCCACCGCGCCGGTGTTTCGCGAGCAGGTCTTTCGCCAGAGCCGCGAGGAGATCGTCGCGCTGGCGGTCAACGCCGCGCGGCAAATTCGCGGCCTTTGTGAAAACGCGCCAGAAACCGCGTGGGTTTTCCAGTACTCACCAGAAACCTTCTGTTTTACCGAAGCGGAGTTTGCGCTGGCAATTTGCGAAGCGGTGGCCGATGTCTGGGAGCCATGCGCAAACAGGCCGATGATCATCAACCTGCCCGCCACAGTGGAAGTGAGCATGCCGAATGTGTATGCCGACCAGATTGAGCACTTTTGCCGCCACTTCTCGCGTCGCGAACAGGTGTGTATCAGTGTGCATACCCATAACGATCGCGGCACCGGGATTGCCAGCGCCGAACTGGCGCTGCTCGCCGGTGCGGAGCGCGTGGAAGGTTGCCTGTTTGGCAACGGCGAGCGCACCGGTAATGCCGACCTGGTGACGCTGGCGCTGAATCTCTATACCCAGGGTATCGCGCCGGGGCTTGATTTCAGCCAGATGAAAAAGGTGGTTGAGATCGTTGAAGAGTGCAACCAGTTGCCGGTGGCGCCGCGTCATCCCTACGCCGGGGAACTGGTGTTCACGGCCTTTTCCGGTTCGCATCAGGACGCGATTAAAAAAGGCTTTGCCGCGCGGCAAAACAGCCCGACCGCGTTCTGGGAAGTGCCTTATTTGCCGCTTGATCCGGCAGACATTGGCTGTAGTTATGAAGCGGTGATCCGCGTCAATAGCCAGTCCGGTAAGAGCGGTGCAGCGTGGCTGCTGGAGCAGAACCATGGCCTGAATTTGCCGCGCAAACTTCAACAGGAGTTCAGCCAGCATGTGCAGGAGGCGGCAGATGCGAACGGCAAAGAGATGTCGCAAATGGAAATCTGGAATCTGTTTCGTCAGCACTACGGGCTGGTGGAGCGCCCGCCGCTGCAACTGATTGAGTATGTCTGCACTAACCAGCCGGGGCAGCGCACCACCTTACAGGCGGAGATCGTGTGCCTCGATAAAAAACTGAAACTGGACGCCAGCGGCAACGGCTTTCTTTCCGCCGCCATCACCGCCCTGTGCCGCAGCTTGCAGGTGGAGATCAACATTGAGAGCTACCACGAACATACGCTTGGCAAGCACAGCGACAGCCGCTCGGTGGCGTATGTCTGCTGTGAGAATACAAACGGCGAACGTGCCTGGGGGGTGAGCATTGATAGCGACATCACTCGCGCGTCGTTGCAGGCGGTGCTGAATGCCGCACAGCCCTTCATTACGAGGTGAAGTAATCGCCGGGCGGCACGCCCATCACCCGGCGAAACATGGCGCTGAATGCGCTGGGGTTGGCATAACCGCACTCCAGCGCCACCTGCGTGACCGGCTCACCCTGCGCCAGCCGGGTTAACGCCGCCAGCAAACGCGCCCGGCGTAACCATTCGCTGAACTGTAACCCGGTTTGCTGGTAGAAATGGCGCGACAACGTTCGCCCGCTCATGCTGACCTGGCGGGCGGCGTTTTCCAGCGTCCACTCACCCGCCGGATCGCATCGCACCGCGTCACAAAGCTGCTTTAACCGGGCGGAAGTGGGTTCCGGCAGGCAAAACGGCAGCGTATTCATCAGGCGGATTTCATCCAGGATCAGTTCGTAAATGCGCTCCGCGCGGCTGCCTGCCTGATACGCCTGGGGCAATTCCAGCGCATTCAGAATCAACGCCCGCAGCAAATCGCTGACGCGCACCACCTGGCAAACCACCGGTAAATCCGCCCGCGCCAGCGGTTCGACAAACACGCCGCGCGCCTGCACTTCGCCGTCGATTCGCAGCGCGTGGGACACCTGCGCGGGTATCCACACGCCACGGCCAGGCGGCACAATCCATATACCCTGCTGCGTTTCCACACGGATCACCCCGCTTAAGGTGTGAATCAGTTGATCGCATGGATGGGTATGCCAGTGCTCATGCTCCCCGTGCCGGTAATCATGGGCGTAGGGGATCACCGCGCGGTGGGAAAAATCGAGGGCGAATGTCTGTTTCACGGCGTGACCGTTGTTATTTTGCAGGGTGACATTACCTTAATCACCGCCGCGCTCGCTGTCATTTATTTCTCCCGGCACAGCGGGCAGTTGTGGCAATATTCCACCGGCGTTGAGGCTTTGTAATAAAAACAGCAGGTGCGGCGAAAACGCACCATCTTACCCGCCGCGTTCTTTTGCGCAGGCCGGCGAAAGCGCTTCAGCGGATTCCAGGGCGCAGCAAACAGATCAGGCGCAGCCGCGTCCAGCAGCCAGTCGAAATCCGCCTGCTGGCGCTGCGCTTGTGGCGCATTCAGCCCCTCCATTCGCCCCTGGTAGAGCGAGTAAACGCGCACGGCGGTGTTTTCCCAGAGAATCGCTTCCGGCAAACCGCTGACCCGCGCCAGGCTCTGCCACAACGGCGATAAATAGTCGCGAAACAACGCGCCAACCACCGTTTCGCGCCACGCGTCGCGTTGACCTTGAAGGTAATGCGTTACCGTGACATCCACCGGCAGCGACGAGCTCCACAGCCCGTTGTCATGCGCATACTCCACCCGGCTGGTGTAAAGGCTTAACGGCAAGCCTTTATCAAACACGCTCATCGCGTACAGCACATTCCCGGTCGCCAGAAAGGCCAGCCGTTTGGCGAGCAGCGACGCGGCAATCGCCAGATCCGGCGCGCCAGTCAGCGGCATCACCCGCACTAACAGCTCGCGACAGGTTTGTGCATCCAGCAGCGCGTTGGCCGGTATGCTGCGCGCATCGGCTTGTGATCGCGAACGCAGGCGAAAAACGCGTTGCAGATACGAATGCTCTTCAACCGTCAGCATCTGACGCTCCGGGAAATGGAATGCACAATGGCGTATGGAAAAAGGGATCGTCGATGATGCGACAGCGCAGATTAAACACGTCGCTGACCAGCGTTTCGCTCATTATCTGTTGCGGCGCGCCTTCGGCATAAACGCGCCCGTCATGCACAGCGACCAGATGATCGGCATAGCGGCAGGCGAGGTTAAGATCGTGCAGCACCATCACAATGGTTTTGCCCTGCTGCCGGTTGAGCTGGCGCAACAGTTCGAGGATCTCAATCTGGTGCGCCAGATCGAGATAGGTGGTCGGTTCGTCCAGCAAGAGGGTGTCAGTGGCCTGCGCCAGCGTCATGGCAATCCACACGCGCTGGCGCTGTCCGCCGGATAACGCATCCACCGGGCGATGCTGCAACGCGTCGGTTCCCGTCAGGCGCAGCGCGGCATTCACCTGCTGCTCATCCTCTTGCGACCACTGGCGCAGCCAGTTCTGATAAGGAAAACGCCCCAGGCTCACTAACTGGCGCACCGTGATGCCCTCCGGGGCGACAGGCGTTTGCGGCAAAATGGCCAGCTTGCGGGCAATCTCCGCCGTTTTGCTGGCGTGAATGTCCAGTCCATCGAGAATAACGGTGCCGGATTGCGGTGTCAGCAAGCGCGCCATGGCTTTGAGCAGCGTACTTTTGCCGCAGCCGTTGCTGCCAATCAGCACCGAGACTTTCGCGCCTGGCAGGGTTAAATCCAGCGCGTTAATCACCTGCCGCTGTTGATAGCTGACGCTCAGCTTTTGCGTTGAGAGAGACACATTTTCCCCATCAGATTACGTCCGCTGCCGAATCAGCAGCCACAAAAAGAACGGCGCACCGGCCAGCGCCACAAAAATGCCGGCCGGTAAATCAGCCGGGCGGAATAGCGTTCTGGCGAACAGGTCGGCGATAACCACCATACTGCCAGCGCTGCAAACGGTGACAAACGCCTGGCCGAAAAAGCCCTGGCGCACCACAAGCCTTGCCAGGTGCGGCGCAATCAGCCCGACAAAGGCCATCGCCCCCACCTGCGCAATCGCCCCGCCGGAGAGCACCACACAGCTTAGCAGTAACAACACTCGCAGCGGCTGCACCCGAACGCCAAGCCCGATGGCAAGCGCATCGTCCAGTTGCAGGGTTTTCAGATAACGAGCCAGAAACAGCAGCACCGGCACCGCCCAGACATACACCGCCAGCAGGCGCAGTACTTTATCCCAGGTGGCGGCATACACGCTGCCGCTCAACCATACCCAGGCGGAAAAGGTGGTGGTCAGCGGGCTGAACACCAGCACCAGCGTCACCACCGCGCCCGCCAGCGCGGAAACCCCCACGCCGGTGAGAATCAGCCGCAGCGGCGTCAGACCTTTGCGCCACGACAGCAAAAAGATCAGCCCGACAGCGCAGGCCGCGCCGCCCATCGCCGCATACGGCAAGGGCGCGCTGCCATAGCGCAGGCTGAAAAAGGAGAGCCACAGCAACGCACCGGCACTCGCCCCGGCGGTCACACCGAGCGTATCCGGCGACGCTAACGGGTTACGCACCAGCGTTTGCAGGATCAACCCGGCAAGCCCCAGCCCGCCGCCCGCCAGCATCGCCAGCGCCACGCGCGGCAGGCGCAACTGGTGCAGAATAAAACTGTGCGCGCTGGCGTCAGGCTGCACCAGCAGCCGAAGCGTTTGCGCCAGCGAGAAAGCCACATCGCCAGTGTTCAATGCCACCAGCGCGACCAGCAAAGTCATCGCCGTACAGCCGAGTAATAGCGGCAGTAAACGCCGGGAGTAGTGGCGGGAAAATGGCCCGCAGCGCAAAAGCTGGCTATCCGGCATGGTTCCCCCTGCTTTGCGCCAGCAGAATAAAAAACGGCGCGCCCATCAGTGCGGTCATCACACCAACCGGTAACTCCTGCGGCAGGATAACCACGCGCGCGGCGATGTCTGCGGCCAGTAACAGTAACGCGCCGAGCAGCGCACAGGCCGGAAGCGTCCGGCGCAGGTCGCTGCCAAATAACTGGCGCGCTATATGCGGCACCATCAGACCGACAAAACCGACATTTCCCGCTAATGCTACGGCACAGCCCGCCAGCCCTACCACCAGCATGCTCGCCAGCAGGCGCACCAGCGCGATATTCAGCCCCAGCCCACGAGCAATCTCTTCTCCGGCATTGAGCACGTTCATCTGCCCGGCGAAAAAGCAGGCGGCAACCACCAGCAGCGCACCGGGAAGCAGCATCGGGTACACATGCTGTACATCGTTACCCGCCAGGCTACCTGCCAGCCAGAACAACATGGTGTCGAGGCTTTCCTGATCGATAACGAGAATGGCCTGGGTAAACGCATTACACAGCGCGGTGATCGCCACGCCCGCCAGTACCAGCCGCAGGGGATTAAGCTGCCCGTTACTGACTTTACTGGCAAACCACACCAGCGTGCCGGTGGCGCAGGCCCCGCTAAAAGCCAGCAACAGCGTGATCCACGGATCGCCGACGGCGAAAAAACTGCCTGCCAGCACAATCAACAGCGCCGCGCCCGCATTAACACCAAACAGCCCCGGCGAGGCCAGCGGGTTACGGGTCAACGCCTGCATCAACGCGCCCGCCACGGCGAGAAATGCGCCAACGCCAACCGCCAGCACGGTGCGCGGCAGGCGCGAAGTGCGAATAATGATATCCACCGCGCTGCCAGGATCGGTATGCAGCAGCGCCTGCGTCAGTTGGGTGAGCGAATAAAACCGCGCGCCAGTCATGATGCTGAGCACCATCAGCGCCACCAGCAGCAGCCCGCAGAGCAGAAAACGCCCGCTCATACATGCCCCCGGTTGAGCGCCTGTTCCACATCATTGAGCATCTGGTTAGCACCAAGAATGCCGCCGGATAAGCTCCACGGCACGCTGTCCACCTCCCACAGTTGCCGCGCTTTCACCGCGCGCAGTTGCCGCCACAACGGGTGTGCCGTCAGCGTGTGATACTGGCGCGTGATGGCCGGGCTGTTGTCCCGCAACAAAATAAAAAACAGATCGGCATCCAGCAGCGGAATATTCTCCATGCTGGAAAAACGCAGCGAGGCGCTGTGTGCCT
Organism: Kosakonia pseudosacchari; assembly: GCF_015167415.1. Taxonomy (NCBI): domain Bacteria; kingdom Pseudomonadati; phylum Pseudomonadota; class Gammaproteobacteria; order Enterobacterales; family Enterobacteriaceae; genus Kosakonia; species Kosakonia pseudosacchari. The sequence goes on along the minus strand of NZ_CP063425.1, from coordinate 1,342,293 downwards.
GCATGGCCTGCACATTCCAGGCAAATCCCACTTCGGACATCACCGAGCCGGGAAAGCTGTTCGCCACATAGCTGCGAATGTGGTCAGGACGTATTTCAATCACCGACACCTGCGGCGCGCGCTGCCCGGCAAAGCGCTGTTGCATCAGGCTGCGCAGTGCGGCAATACGCGCATCCCAGCGCTGGAGCAGTTGCGCGGCAGTGCTGGTTAGAGCGAGTTTTTGCGCCACCACCGTCAGCGTTTTTTTGAATTCAAAGACATCGTCCAGTAGCGTAACAGGGGCGATTTTCGCCATCAGCGGCGCAACATCCTGGTGGCGAAAGCGGGAAGCGAAAATGATATCCGGTTTAAGCAGCGCGATTTTTTCCAGCGCAGGCTGCGTCTCCAGCCCCAGTTGCGGCACGCCGGAAAGTTGCGGGCGCAAATAGCGGTACACCGGTTTTTCCGCCCAGGATTCAACAATGCCGCAGGGCGTAACGCCCAGCGCGGCCAGGCTGTCGGTTGCCCCCTGAAACAGAGAAACCGCGCGCGGTACGCCGGGTCGGGCAAACAGCAATGGTGAGACACTGCACAACAGTAGCGCCTGTAAACCGCGTCGGCGCGAAAGCGAGAAAGCGAGTTCGTTTTTCATCATCCACTCAAACCGCCCCGCTAAACGGGGCGGCAATACTCAGAAATCGAGACTGTAGCCCAGCGTCGCGGTGCGTCCCCGTCCGGCGAAATAGCGATCCGGATCGACAGACGCGCTTTGCGAATAGTAGGTGATGTACTGCTTATTCAGCAGGTTAGACACCCCAAGGCTCACCTGCCCGTACGGCAGCTTGTAGCCAACCGCCGCGTCCACCAGCGCATAGCCGGAAAAGTCCTTTTCCGCGTCGTCGAATGTCTTACTGAGCGCCCAGTTGGCCTGCAGGAAGGTGCTCAGTTGCGCATTCCAGTTTGCCGACCAGCTGGCGATGATGCGATCCGGGGCGATGTTTAAGCCATCGAGTTTCGCATCCAGGCTACCGTTGTCATCGCTGTCATAGCGCCCGCGCATGTGTGACCACGACAAGGTTAATTTGTGATCGGCATTGGGGCTGTAACCGGCGCTCACTTCCACACCGTCAATCTCGGTCTTTTCGCGACGGGCGACAAAGGCGTCGTTGACCAGCTCAACGCGGCTACCGAGCTTCGAGGTGGACTGGTAGTAACTGGCTTCGAAATCAAACGGCGCCTGTTGTACGCGGAAACCAACTTCGCTGTTTTTGGTGACGATCGGTTTTAGCCCGTTGTAGTTATCCAGTTTGACGCCCGGCGTGTCGATGCCGCGCAGCACGCGCCCGACATCCGGCACGGCAAACCCTTCGCTGTAGCTGGCGAACAGGCTTAACGGCTCGATCGGCGTCCAGACCACACCGGCGTTATACAGCGTCTGGTCAAACGATGGCGTGCCGCCTTCCACTGTCACGCGGTCATTGGCCCACACGGTTTGATAACTGTCGATATTCAGCCGGGCGTATTCATAGCGCACGCCGCCGCTTAATTTCACCGATTCAACTGGCGTGTATTCGAGTTGCAGGAACGGTGACAGATCGGTGTAGTTAATTTCCGGTACGTAGGTGCGCCCGGTGGCCCATAAATCCTGTTTCGAGTTATCAAACAGGGTATCGAAACCCACCGTCGCTTTAATGCGGTCATCCCAGAGATCGTCTTTGGTGAGCGCGATTTTGCTGCCGTACTTATCGGTATATGCACGGCTCTGATCGTACAACGTGCCGATGGGGGCAATGGCGGGATCCTGGAACGACGAGGAATTGGTCGCGCCGAACAGCGCCTCATAACGCTGATAATAGGCCAGCGCCGTCAGCTTCATGCCTGCCAGATTGTAATTATCGTAGGTAGCACCCACCGTCCAGACATCGTTGTGCGGCGCGCTGCCCGGCGGATTGCCTTTCTTCGATGTGGTTAATACGCCGTCATCGCGATCGCCTCGCACGCTGACATAGTTATCTTTGTTTTTCAGGCGGTAACGGTTAAGGCTCAGTTGTACGCGCTGATCGTTATCCAGCCAGTACCCCACTTTCGCCAGCAGATCCCAGGCGCGGGAATCCATCAAATCGCCCTGCGTGTTATCCACGCCGATGGCGTGATTATCGGCGTCTTTGAACAACCCCTGATCTTCGTAGCTCAGCGCGAACAGGTAATCGATGTACTCTTCGCTGCCATTGATGCTGTAGTTGGTTTTATAGGAAAGCGTATCGCGGTCAAATTCCGCGGTGGGCGTGGTGGTTTCCACGCTGACGTGCTGGTTGACGGTGCCCGGTTTCGCACGTTTGGTGATGATGTTAATTACCCCACCCGTCGCGCCGACGCCGTTGCTGGCGTTCGCCCCTTTGATCACTTCAATGCGCTCGATCATTGAAGCATCGATGGTATGCATTTCGCGACCAGTCGGGCGCAGCGGGTTTGATTGCGGGATCCCGTCAATCATTACCAAAGGCGTACGCCCGCGCAGCGTTTCGCCACTGCCGGACATTTTCTGCCGTGACGGCGAAAACGACGGCAGCAGGTTGCTGAGGATCTGCGAGGTATCGGAGGTGATTTGCCGCTGCTGGGCAATCTCTTTTTCGCTGATGACTTTAATGACCTGTGGCGAATCATTACGCGAACCGTCAGTTCGGGTGGCGGTCACAATCAGTTCATCATCGTTATTTTTCGCATCCTGCGCATAAAGCGGCGAGGCGAAAAGCAGAGCCATCGCGCCGTACAAAGGGGAAATTCTCATCTAACCAACCCTCAATTTTTATTATTCCCTACGTTTTGCAGGGATCATTCCGTAAGAAAATCAAATGACAACAATAAGAAACATTTTGATACCGATTATCATTATCGATAAAAGAATGTAAAGTGAATATTTTCCAGGCGAAATTGTGGCCCGCAGGATTAGCTCGTCGTGAATGGAATAAACGCAACACATAAGCAAAATTAATTAAATTTTGTCTAAGCGGTCTACCCTTTAACAAGCAGATCCTGTGGCTTACCCCGATTGTTTCCACCAAAAGGAAAGACCAATGCAAACACTCTCCGGGCCATCGCGCGCGACGCTTGCGCTTTACGAACTCTTTAACCCGCTGCCCACCGGCTTTTTTGTCGCGGCGTGGATTTTCGATATTCTCTACATTAAAACCTTTCAAATCATGTGGACCGATGCGGCAAGCTGGCTTATCGCCATTGGTCTGTTGATTGCCATCATTCCCCGTTTGATACATCTGATGCAGGTGTTCGTGACCCAGCGCCATCGCACTTCAGGCGCGGAGAAATTCCATTTCTGGCTCTGGCTGGTGGCTATCGTGCTGGCGATTTTTAACGCTTTTGTGCATAGCCGGGATGCTTACGCGGTGGTGCCGTCTGGTGTGATCCTCTCAACGGCGGTGGTGATTTTGCTGCTGATTGCTCATGTTCAACTCGCCCTGCGCACACGTCTCCAGTAAGGAAAAAACCATGAATATGCGTAATCGCTTACTGACTGTTGCCGCCCTCGCCGCGCTGCTCACCGCCTGCGATCAGGGGGCTAACATTGATCCGATGAAGCAAGTTGGCCCTGAGCCTGAGCTCCCCAAAGCGCAGAATTTTCTGTTACCGCCCATGCAGGTGCCGGAAGGCGTGGCGTGGAAAGCGGGCGAAACCCCAACCGTCCCGCCGGGGTTAAAGATTGAAAAAGTAGCGGAGGGCTTGCTGCATCCGCGCCAGCTGTACGTTTTGCCGAATAACGACATTCTCGTAGCCGAGGCCAACGCGCCAGCCAAACCGACTACGCGCCCGAAACAGCTGATTATGGGTCTGGTGCAAAAAGCCTCCGGCAAAGGCGGGCCTGGCGGCAACCGCATCACCTTACTGCGTAACGTGGGAGGGACATGGCAGAAACACACGTTTATTGAAAACCTGCACTCGCCGTTTGGTATGCAGTTGATTGGCGATACGCTGTGGGTCGCCAATGCCGACAGTCTGGTGAAATTCCCGTATCAACAGGGGGAAACCAGCGTCAGTGCGCCGGGTGAAACCGTTACCGAACTGCCCGGCGGGCCAATTAACCACCACTGGACCAAATCCCTGCTCGCCAGCCCCGACGGCAGCAAACTCTATGTCGGCGTGGGTTCCAACAGCAACATCACCGAAAACGGCATTGGCGCGGAATATCGCCGCGCGGCGGTGCTGGAAGTGGATGCCGCCACCGGCGCAAGCCGCATTTACGCCAGCGGGCTGCGTAATCCAACCGGCCTGCAATGGGAGCCAGAAAGCGGCGCGTTATGGGCGATCGTCAACGAACGCGACGAAATTGGCTCCGATCTGGTGCCGGACTATATGACCTCGGTAAAAGAGAAAGGGTTCTACGGCTGGCCTTACAGCTACTTTGGCCAGCACGTGGACGAACGCGTTAAACCGCCGCGCCCCGACTTAGTTGCCGGGGCCATCAAGCCGGATTACGCGCTTAGCTCACACGTCGCCCCGCTGGGGCTGCTGTTCTATACCGGCGATAACATGCCGCAGTATCGCGGTGGCGCGTTTATCAGCGAGCACGGAAGCTGGAACCGTAAGCCGCTTAATGGCTACCAGGTGGTGTGGGTGAAATTTGAGAACGGCAAACCGGTTGGCCAACCGCAGCCGGTCGTGACCGGTTTTCTTACTGATGACCAGAAACAGGTGCGCGGGCTGCCGGTCGGGCTGGCGATGGATAAACAAGGCGGCCTGCTGGTTGCCGACGATGCCGGTAACGCCATCTGGCGGATCAGCGCGCGCTAATCTTGTGGCTGCCTGCTGCCTGCTTTATAACGTTCAAACCCCCTTAACGGATGAAAACGATGGATAGCAGATTGCAGGCAGCGATTGCGCTGCGCAAACAGGGTCAACACGATAAAAGCCGTCAGGCGCTGCATGCCCTGGCAGAAGAGCCCGCGCTACGCGCGCAGGCGTTGCTCAATATCGCCTGGTCATATGATAACGAAGGCAAAGAGCGCGACGCCGAGCCTCACTATCTGGCGGCGCTTGAGGCCGGATTAAGCGGCGAAGATAAGTTCGAAGCGCAGTTTGGTCTGGCGTCAACGTGGCGCTGCCTGGGGAAATATGCGCAAGCGAAAACCCTGTTTGAGGAGATCATGACAAGCTGGCCGCAAGCCACCGAAGTGCGGCCTTTTTATGCCCTGTGTTTGCACAATCTTGGCGAACACGACAGCGCCATGGCCGTGCTGCTGGAGTCGATTATTCAGCATCCCGACGCCCGCACCGAACCCTATAAAGCGGTGCTGCATCACTACGCGCAGCACCCGCATCAACGCTGGTGACGCTTTAGCGGTGCCGTTTGCCGCAGCCCGCCGACAGCCGACAGTCGTTGCCGATGCCGATGCCGATGCCGCGTTCAGGCTAGCTTGCCTGGTGGGTTAAGCCGTCAATAATCACCTGCTTCATCCCTTGCGAGCAGGCCTCCACGCGCCCGCGCACACCGTACACCTGCGCCAGGCTTTCCGGCGTTATCACCTCGCCCGGCACGCCGTTTGCTACCAGTTCGCCTTTTTTCAGGATCAGCACGTGGTCGCCGTGGCGCAGCGCGATATTGATATCGTGCACCACCACAACCGTGACGATATTGCGGCTACGCGTTTCCCGCTTTACCAGATCCATTACGTGGAACTGGTAGTTGAGATCCAGTGCGCTGAGCGGCTCATCGAGCAGCAGCAGCGAAGGCTGGCGGATCAGCGATTGTGCCAGACCGACTAACTGTTTCTGCCCGCCGGAGAGCTGGTCGAGATAGTGCAGCGCCAGATGCTCAATACCGAGCTGGCGCAAGAGCGACATCACTTCGGCCTGCTTTGCCGCACTGTGTAAACCGCCGGAAGCACGCTGCGCCACAATAATCGACTCCAGCACATGCAGATGAACACCCGCTGGCAGCGATTGCGGCAGGTAAACTACCTGCTCCGCACGTCGGGCAAACGGCTGGCTAAGCAATTCTTCGCCATCCAGCCGCAATTCCCCCTCCGCCTTGTTCAGCCCGGCCATCGCCCGCAGTAGCGTCGATTTGCCGCTGCCGTTTGGCCCAAGCAGAATCGTCACCTTGCCACGCGGCAGATTGGCAATAGTGAGATCGCGGATAATCTGTCGCTTATGATACCCCGCGCCAAACCCGCGCAGGCTCAGGCCGCTCTGGCTCATACACTCCCCCGATGGCGCACAATGATGGTGATAAAGAACGGCACGCCGACCAGCGAGGTGACAATGCCCACCGGAATAATCACGCCATCGATCAGATTTTTGGAAACAATAGAGGCCAGCGATAACACCAGCGCGCCAGTCAACGCGCTACCGGGCAGATAAAAACGGTGATCCTCGCCAAACACCATGCGGGCAATATGCGGGGCAACCAGACCGATAAAACCGATCGGGCCGACAAACGCCACCGACAGCGCCGACAAAATGCTGATGCGCAGCAGTGTCGCCAGCCGCAGGCGACGCACATTAATGCCAAAACTTATCGCCCGGTCTTCGCCGAGGCGCAGCGACGTCAGCTTCCACGAGCTGAGCATCGACAGCGGCAAGATCACCGAAAGCGCCAGCAGCAAAATGCCCAGTTTTTCCCACGACGCGCGCGCAATGCTGCCCATGGTCCAGAACACCAGCCCCTGCAGCGTGTCTTCGTTAGCGATAAATTGCAGCATCGACACCAGCGCGTTGAAGGTAAACACCAGCGCGATACCAAACAGCACCACGCCCGATGTCGCCACCTGCGTCCAGCGGGTGATACCGTCCAGCAACAGCGCCGCCAGCAGCGCGAAGAAAAACGCGTTCGCCGAGATAAACCACTGCGCCGGAACGCCGGGAATGCCGATACCAAGTACAATCGCCAGCGCCGCGCCAAACGCCGCCGCCGACGACACGCCGAGCGTAAACGGGCTCGCCAGCGGGTTGTTGAGGATGGTCTGCATCTCCGCGCCTGCCAGCCCCAACGTCAGCCCAACAATGATCGCCATCAGCGCGTAGGGCATGCGGATATCCCAGACAATCACCCGCGTACCGGCATCGGCGCTCGCCGGGTCAACCAGCGTTTGCCACAGCGTATCCAGCGGCAGGCCGGAGGGGCCAAGGGTGAAATCCAGCAGCATCGAGGCAACAATGCACACCACCAGCAGCGCCAGCAAACTGACGCGGCGGCGAAGGATCACGCGGTAGTTGAGCATCAGGCTGTCCTGCCTCTGCTCGCGAGTTTCCAGAGTGGTACTCATTTGTTCTGCTGCCAGCTATACACGAAGTTGTTATCCGGCAGTTTGGTGAAGTTTTTGATGATGTGATGGTAGGTCGCATCCGGGTTCAAATCCGCAAACGCCTGCGGATAGATATCTTTCGCCAGATATTCCATGCCGACAATGTTGTACGGATGGTTATAAAAGTGATGGTAAACGCCATACACATGTTTGGCGCTGACCGCCGGGATCTGCGCGATGCCAGTGCGCTGCAGCAGCACCTGCGCCTGGTTGTTCACCTCACTCTGTGACACATTCAAACCGAGCGGCAGCACCTGGCTGTTGCCCCGTTTTGAGCCGGTCATGATATAGACATCCGGGTTGATGCTGATGATTTTCTCCAGCGAGATAAAGCCGGTTGCGCCCGGCAGCAGTTCCGAGCCAAGGTTTTTCGCACCGACGGCTTCAACCAGCCCGCCCCAACCGCTGTGGCCATGCGTAAAGCAGCAGCTCTCCGCGTTACCGGCCAGCGCTTCGACGAATACTTTCGGTTTCGGATTGATGGCCGCTGTTTTCTGCTCAATCGCTACCAATTGCTGGCGATAATACGCAGTGTACGCCGCCGCGTTGCTTTCGCGGTTAATCACTTTGCCCAGCAGATCGATACTTGGTGCGGTGTCTTTTACCGGGTTCACTTCGTAATCAACAAACACCACCGGAATGTGCAGCGCGGTCAGTTTGGCCAGCACGCCGCTATCGGTCAGCGCCGGTTTCGCGCGCAGCTGCGCAATCATCAGATCCGGCTGTTTTGCCAGCACGCTTTCCAGGTCAACATTGCCTTTATCGCTAAAGCCCATGTCCATAATGCGGGTCGCTTCCGGCCACCGGGTTTTCAGCATTTCCCAGGTGGCAATGTCCTGTTTTTTCGCCAGATTGTTCCATGCCACCAGCCGTTTAAACGGATTATCGCGATCGAGCAGCGCCATCGTCATGATGTCGCGCCCGTCCTGCAAAATAATGCGTTGCGGTTCGTGTTCAATGGTCACGTTGCGGCCATCGAAATCGGTAACGGTGAGCGGATATTGCGTGGCATGTGCCAGCATGGGAACAGCGAGAAAAGCGGAGAGCGCGAGCGTAAAGATCGATTTCCCTTGCATAAAAAAACAACCCTGCCGATAGTCAGATATGAATGATTTTGATAATTATTATCATGTCAAAGTAAACGAAGCCTATACAACATCAAAAAACAGGCTGGCCGCAACCCCGCGTTAACATCCTGATTCGTTTTCTCTTTTGCTGACATCGTTTCTTACGGATTTTCACCGGCGCGATGGATTACCTTCGTGCTTTGCCAAAAACCTGCGGAAACCGCCGATGAAAGACTCCCTGCTTCTCTTGCTGGTAACCTTTATCTCCAGTGTGAGGGCTGATGAGGCCGTCAAACTTCACTGCCCGACGCGCGGCAATCTGACGGTCTCTTTTTTCGACTACAACCTGATTACCATGAAATGGAGCGACCATTTTCAGGTCGCGGCGGGAAAAGAGCGCAGCAAAACTAAAGCGGGCGTGCCGTTCTGGAGCACCACCTTTGGCAACGGCGACAACTTAGCCTTTTTCCCGGATTCCGGTCAGTACTTTCTGTTTTATGCGGGAGCGCAAGCGCCGGAGCAGTGCAGCGAAGTGGGCAGTTTTGTCTACCCGGTGATCACGCCGCCGCGCTATGACAAAAACGCCAGTACGCCACAAAGCCAGGCCAGCACCATCGATAACGATGTGATTTTGCTGCACCCGGCGACATAAACGCCCCCTACCCAATTCTGTAGCCTCCCCTTGTGGCACGCCGCAAGGCGTGTATGCTTCCCCGGCGCTAACGCTTACCGGGAGGCCATCATGCAAAAGGTTATTATGCTGTTTTTTATCGTGCTGCTGGGTGGCTGCGCGACGACGTCCCCGATGCCGAAATGGGACAAAATAACAGAACTTGAAGTGCGCCAGGATCGCATCACCGCCTATTCAAATAAGTACGCCTACAACTTCATCCGGAATGATCCACATGCTGATGCCTACGCCCGGTACGCGGAGTTTTATCAGGAGTTTGCCAGCCATGTTCCTGGCGTTGCCGTGAATTTTGTGGTGAAAGACGAAAAGGTGACGGCGGAGTACAAAGCGCTCGTTGACGTCAGCGGGCTGAGTGCCGCGCAGATTGAACGCCTGCGTTACCACTACGGCGCGAATATCATTGAACCGAATAAAAAGCTGGCGGTGACCTTCAAAGCGCAGGGGGATGTGGTCTATATTCTGCAACACCCACCCGGCCCCGATACCCGCACGCTGGAAAAACCGGTGACCGTGACAATTAACGACACCACCGAACAGAACGTCTCGTGGGTGGCCCCGTTACTGATCCCGGCGTTTCCGTTGATGATGATTTACGGCTGCGCCACCGGGCCGTGCGTGTGATCTACACAGTTGACCGACTAAGATACCGCCGCCATCCGGTAAGCAGACGGCGGTGCTGACGCCGGATAACGTTTATCCGGCCTGTCGCGTTGCGCTTAGCGTGGCTGGAATATTCCGTTTACCACATCGGCAGGCGTCACCACGCCGCTGTCCAGCACCCAGCCGCTGATAAGCGCCGCCGGCGTGACATCAAACGCCGGGTTGTAAACCCGCGCGTTTTCCGGCGCCCAGCTCACCGCGCCAAAACTCCCGGCCACGCCGGTCACTTCCGCGGCAGCACGTTGCTCGATGGGAATGGCATCGCCGTTCGGGCAATGTGGATCGAGCGTCGTTTGCGGCGCCGCCACATAAAACGGCACGTTGTGGAATTTCGCCAGCACCGCCAGCGAATAGGTGCCGATTTTGTTCGCCACATCGCCATTGGCAGCAATGCGATCCGCCCCCACCCACACCGCATCCACCTGCCCTTTTGCCATCAGGCTGGCGGCCATCGAATCGGTAATTAACTGATACGGCACGCCCAGTTCGCCCAGTTCCCAGGCGGTTAAACGCCCGCCCTGCAGCAAAGGTCGGGTTTCATCCACCCACACATTCGCCACATTGCCCTGCTGATGAGCGAGCGCAATCACCCCCAGCGCAGTACCGACACCCGCCGTCGCCAGCCCGCCGGTGTTGCAGTGGGTCAGCAAGCGGCTGCCCGGCGTCACCAGTGCGCTACCGGCATTGGCGATGTTGTCGCAAAGCGCTTTATCTTCTTCAATAAGCCGCAGCGCTTCGGCGCTTAACGCCGCCACAAAGTGCTCCTGTGCGAGCGCCTGTTTCATGCGATCGAGGTTATTCATCAGGTTCACTGCCGTCGGGCGCGACGCGCGCAGCGTTGCCAGCGCCTGCGCCAGTTGATCGCGGTTTGCGCCCTGCTCTGCCAGCAGCGCCAGCAATAAGCTCGCAGAAAGGCCAATCAACGGCGCGCCACGCACGCGCAGGGCATGAATATGGCCAACAAGTTCTTCTACCGTACTGGCCGGTAGCCACTGTTTCTGCTGCGGTAAGGCCTGTTGGTCGAGAATAAATAATTGATTGTCGACGACTCGCAGGCTGGTGGTCTGTAATGGCTGCATTGCGTTAAATCCCTGTTGCGTTGTTGTAGCGTATTGTGTCAGGATGAATTCCGGATGTATAGACGTCTAAATGGCTTTGTTAGCAAAAGAGGATCGAGGCAATGTCGCAATACCGTACCTTCTCCGCCCGCGATGCCGTGGCGTATGCACAACAATTTGGCGGCCTGGACAACCCGTCCGAACTGGTTGACGCGCAGGAGGTGGGCGACGGTAACCTCAATCTGGTGTTCAAAATTTTCGACACCCAGGGCGTGAGCCGCATTATCGTCAAACAGGCGCTGCCCTATGTGCGCTGCGTGGGTGAGTCCTGGCCGTTAACGCTCGACCGCGCCCGGCTGGAAGCGCAAACGCTGGTCGAGCATTACCAGCACAGCCCACAGCACACGGTGAAAATCCACCATTTCGACCCGCAACTGGCGGTGATGGTGATGGAAGATCTCTCCGATCATAAAATCTGGCGCGGCGAACTCATTAACAATGTGTTTTACCCGCACGCCGCCGCGCAACTGGGCGAATACCTGGCGCAGGTGCTGTTTCACACCAGCGATTTTTACCTGCATCCGCATGACAAAAAAGCGCAGGTCGCGCAGTTCATCAACCCGGAAATGTGCGAGATCACCGAAGATCTGTTCTTCAACGATCCCTACCAGATTCATGAGCGCAACAACTACCCGGCCGAGCTGGAAGCCGATGTCGCCGCCCTGCGCGATGACACGCAACTGAAACTGGCGGTGGCGGCACTCAAACACCGCTTCTTCTCCCACGCCGAAGCGCTGTTGCACGGCGATATTCACAGCGGCTCAATTTTTGTCGCCGAGGGTCGCCTGAAAGCCATTGACGCCGAGTTTGGTTACTTCGGCCCGATCGGCTTTGATATCGGTACCGCCATCGGCAACCTGCTGCTCAACTACTGCGGTTTACCGGGGCATCTTGGCATTCGCGATGCGGCTAGCGCGCGCGAGCAACGTCTGAGCGATATTCAAACCCTGTGGACCACCTTCGCCGAACGCTTTCAGGTGCTGGCGAGTGAGAAAACCCGCGACGCCGCGTTAGCACAACCGGGCTACGCCAGCGCTTTCCTGAAAAAAGTGTGGTGCGACGCGATTGGTTTTTGCGGCACCGAGTTGATTCGCCGCAACGTCGGGCTTTCGCACGTCGCCGATATCGACACCATCAAAGACGAAGCGATGCGCCACGCCTGCCTGCGTCACGCCATTACGCTCGGCAAAGCGCTGATTGTCATCGCCGGGCGCATTGAGAACGTTGACGAGCTGATTGCCCGCGTGCGTCAGTACAGCTAATCCCCTTCTCTCCCCTTTGCGGGGGAGAGAATATGGCTAACCCAGATACTCAATGACCGACAGCCCGCCGTTGTAATCAGTGCTGTAGATAATGCCGTTCGCATCCACAAACACATCGCAGGACTGAATAACGCGCGGGCGTCCAGGCCGCGTATCCATCATCTTTTGCGGCGCGGCAGGCACCAGCGCGCCGGTTTCCACCGGGCGATACGGGTTAGAAATATCGTAAGCGCGTACGCCCGCGTTCTGGTAAGTGGCGAAAATCAGCGTCGAGCTGATAAAGCTGCCCGGGCGGTTTTCGTGCAGGTTATGCGGGCCGAAATGCGCCCCTTTCGCCACATAATCGCTTTCGTCCGGCTGCGGAAAGGTGGCGATGCTTACCGGGTTTGCGGGCTCACGAATATCAAACAGCCAGATCAGCTTCTCGCCATCTTCCTGATGGTCGAGCACCGCTTCATCCAGCACCACCAGTAAATCCCTGTCCGGCAGTGGCAGCGCGGTGTGCGTACCGCCGCCAAACGGCGGGCTCCAGTTGCGGTGGCTAATCAGTTTCGGCTGCGTGCGGTCTTTCACATCCAGCAGCGTTAACCCGCCATCACGCCAGCTACCGTAAGCGGTATCCCCGGCGATAATCGCGTGGTGTAACGCATAACGTTTGCCTTCCGGCCAGTCTGGCGTTTCCCCTGCGGCCTGGTTCATCCCCGGTAGCCACCAGCGCCCGGCGACCTGCGGTTTGCGCGGATCGGCCAGATCGATGGTCAGGAAGATGTAGTCGGTAAAACCGTCGATCAATGCCGAGACATACGCCCAGCGCCCGCCCACATACCAGATGCGGTGAATGCCGATGCCGTTAAGCGACAGGAAGCTGATTTCGCGCGGTTTATCCGGCGTGGAGATATCAAAAATGCGCAGCCCGGCGCTCCAGCCTTTGTCCTGCACATCGCTGACTGTCTCGCCGACCGAACGGGTGTAATAGACCTTTTCATCGGCAAAGCGCGCATCGGCGAACAAGTCGCGGGCATTGATCACCAAAAGCAGATCATCATGGGCTTGCAGATGTACATTCCAGGTGCCCGGCGGCGCCGGTACGTAACCGGCGGCTTTCGGGTTTTTCGGGTCGCGCACATCCACAATCGAAAACCCCTGCGACACCATATGGCCGATATAGGCAAAGCCACGGTGTACCATCAGTTGCACGCCGTCCGGGCGTCCGCCCTGGTCGCTGTGACCAATCAGCCGCATATTGCGGCTGTATTCGGGGCGCGGTAATTCACTCGCCATGTCCGTTCCTTACTTGTTTTTCGCTTCCAGCGTGGCGAACCACGGCGCGATAAAATCTTCCGTCTGGCCCCAGCCCGGAATGATTTTGCCAAGCGACGCCACATTCACCGCCCCCGGCTGGCTTGCCAGCAGCGCTTGCGGAATGGCCGCGGCTTTAAAATCATACGTCGCTGGCGTCTGTTCACCGGCAATTTTGTTGGCGATGAGGCGCACGTTGGTCGCGCCAATCAGTTTCGGATCGACGGCTACGCTCACTTTCCACGGGCTGCCCGACTCGCGCATCAGTTGCAGATCCTGGTTCGAAACATCGATGCTGTAGAGTTTGATCTCGGTGCGACCGTTCTCTTTCAGCGCTTTATACGCGCCCTGGCTGAACGCATCCCAGGTGCCCCAAATGGCATCAATTTGCCCTTTCGGGTATTTCGCCAGCACCGCGCCCACTTTATTCGCCGTGTCGCCCTGCACATCGGAAGAGACCGCGCCAATCGACTCCAGCTCCTTAATGCCTGGGTTGGCTTTCAGCAACTCGGCGTAGGCGGCCTGGCGGCGCTCCATCGGCGGGAAACCGGCAACCCACAGTTTGATAATGTTGGCTTTGCCGTTGAAATCTTTCACCAGCTCGCCAAAGGAGAGTTTGGTCAACGAGGCGTCGTCCTGCTGGGTGACCGTCACGCCAGGAATATCGCCGTTAACGGCGGTATCAAACACCGCCACTTTGATCCCGGCGGCGACCGCTTTTTTAATCAGATCGGTGGAGTACGGATCGCGCCCCTGCGACAGAATAATGCCGTCATACTTCTGGCTGATCGCCTGGTTGACGAAGTCCTGGAATTTGGCGTCATCGCCGTTGCTTAAAAAAGTACTGATTTTAAAACCCAGTTTTTTGCCTTCCTGCAACGCGCCGGAGACAAACTGGGTGGTGTTATCGTCCGAACCGAGGTTGCGGATAAGCGCAATACGTATCGGGCCGTGATGATTAGCAATGGCGTCCGGCACCGGCGCAGGTGTGGAAGCGTGACCCGGCAGCGCGCTCAGTAAGCCCAGCGCCAGCAGTGAGAGTGCAATTTTTTTCATCTGTTTTCCCCTGAATAATTAACGACGCTGGAAGTAAGTCAACGCAAGAGCACCGGCCAGCACCAGCCCCTTAATAATGTCCATCGCGTAATAGGGCACCGACAGCATCACCAGCCCGTTTTGCAGCACGCCGAGGATAACCGCCCCCACCAGCGTGCCGAGCGCATTCGGTTTGCCGGAACCGGCGAGTGAAAAACCGATCCACGCCGCCGCCACTGCATCCATCAAATAACCGCCACCGGCGTTGACCTGCGAAGAGCCAATGCGTGACGCCAGCAGAATGCCGCCCAGCCCGGCGAGCAGCGAAGCAATCACATACGCCGCCACTTTGTAGCGCGTGGTGCGAATGCCGGAAAGACGTGCCGCTTCCGGGTTGCCGCCAATCGCATACATGCGGCGACCGTGGGTGGTCAGCGACAAGCCTAACTGGGCGACAACCGTCACCACCAGCATAATGATGACGATAGTCGGCACCTGGCCGAGCAGGCCAAACGCCGCCGGAATGGTGCCTTCCGCCATCTCCCCGCTCGGCAGCACCATGTTTTCGGTAATCGAGCCGCCATAGCTGTAGGTCATCGCCACGCCCTGAATCACAAACAGGCTGCCGAGCGTCGCCAGCATGTCCGGAATGCGCAGTACCACAATCAAAAAGGCGTTGAACAAGCCCACTAGCGTACAGAGCGCCAGCGTGATAATGATCGCTTCGGTGGTACCCACGCCGTGCCAGACAAACAACGAAATCACCAGCGCGTTCGCCAGAGAAGCGGTGGAGCCGACCGACAGATCAAAGCCGCCGATGGTCAGCGAAACAGAGACGCCAATCGCAATCACCGTGACGATAGCGATCGAGCGCAAAATGTTGATGATGTTGAACGGATCGAGGAAGTTGTCCGATGCCACGCCGAAAATGGCGACAAGCGCGACTACGGTAAGCAACATGCCCCATTTATAGAGAAAATCAAAAAGCTGCTGGCGGGGCGACGCCGCCGCATTGACTGAAAGGGCCTTACTCACGGCGCCGTTCCTCCGGTGGAATAATAAAGAAGCGTCTCTTCACGGGCCTCCTCGCCCTGCACTTCTGCCACAATGCGCCCATCCCACAGCACACAAATCCGGTCGCACAAACCCACCAGTTCGGCGAATTCGCCCGACGCGTAAATCACCCCTTTGCCCTCTCGCGCCAGCCCGTCAATCAACTGGAACAGGTCGGTTTTCGCTTTCACGTCCACGCCTTTGGTGGGCTCATCAAAAATCACCACATTGGCGTTACCGCGCAGCCATTTGCCTATCGCCACTTTCTGCTGATTCCCGCCGGAAAGGCGGCGCAGGGTTTGCCCCGGCCCGCTGGTGCGCACGCCGACGCGGGCAATCACTTCCTGCGCCCAGCGCCAGGCCTGGCGGTGAGCAAAAAATCCCCAGCGCGAGAAGCTGTTATCTGCGCTGATGGACAAATTCATGCTCACCGGCTCATCAATAAAGATGCCCTCTTTACGCCGCTCTTCCGGCACCAGCGCCAGCCCGCGCATCACCGAATCCGCCGGGTCACGCGGGCGCCACGGTTGGCTGTGTAGCTCGCCACGATTAATACGGCTTTTGCTTGCGCCGAACAGGGCTTTGCATAGCTCGGTTTTTCCGGCCCCCGCCAGCCCGGCAATGCCCAGAATCTCCCCTTTGCGCAGGCGTAACGAGATATCTTTCAGCAGCCCTTCGTCATGCAAACCGTCAATGCTTAACAGCACCTCTTCGCTGTGCGGCGGGCGCGCAGGCGGGTAGATATCGCTCAGTTCATGGCCGAGCATCTTCTCGACAATCTCTTCACCGCTCAGCTCGCGCATTGGGCCGGATTCAATTAATTTGCCATCGCGCAACACCGTTAAGGTGTCGCAGATGGCTTTCAGCTCATGGATGCGATGCGAGATAAACACCACGCCAATGCCCTGCTGTTGCAGGCGTTTAACCACGGTGAACAAGCGCTCACTTTCGTGCTGGTCGAGCGGCGCGGTGGGTTCATCAAGGATTAAAAAACGGCAGTGGTGCGACAGCGCGCGCGCCAGCAAAATCTGCTGTTTCTCTGCCAGCGTGCAGCTATCAATCGGGCGTTTCACATCAAGCGCGACGTCAAGTTGCGCCAGCGCCTCACGCGCCCGGTTACGAACATCACCCCAGTGAAAGCAGTGCCCGGCATCCGCCAGCTTATCGAGCATGATATTTTCGGCGATGCTTAAACCTGGGATCAGCGCTACATCGACTTCCTGCTGCACCAGGTGGATGCCGAACTGTTTGGCATCGCGCGGGGTGCGAATCGACACCGCCTGGTTGTTGATGGCGATCTCCCCTTCGTAATGGTCGTATGTGCCGCACAGCACCGCCATCAGCGTCGATTTCCCCGCGCCGTTCGCGCCGGTTAAGGCATGCACCGAACCGCCGCGCAGGGTGAAATCCACATGCGACAGCGCCTTAAAGCCGCCAAAGGCCAGGCTAATGCCGCGCATTTCGAGGTGGTTGCTGCTCATACGCACGCTGTTCCTGCAATTAATAGATTGATTTAACGAATTTTTCACAGCCTCGCTTGACTGGCAACGACAGAAAATGCATAAGATAAAGCGAAATATTATTAGCCATCCGGATGTCCAGACATAACATCGGGTTAGCGATCACGCACAAGGACACAACACATGAGCAGCACTGATATCCGCGTCGTACCCGGCCCGGCGAACTACTTTTCCCACACCGGTAGCCTCGCGCGGTTGCACGATTTCTACACGGAAGAACAACTGGCCCGCGCGGTATGGATTTATGGCGAACGCGCCTTTGCCGGGGCAAAAGCGTTTCTGCCGCAAGGGTTTAACGCGCCAGGCGCGAAACACATTGTGTTTAAAGGGCACTGTAGCGAGCACGATGTGAACGCGCTGGCGCAGCAAGCGGGCGACGATCGCGCCGTGGTGATTGGGCTTGGCGGTGGCGCACTGCTGGATACCGCCAAAGCGGTGGCGCGCCGTCTCGGTTTGCCGGTGGTTGCCATTCCGACCATCGCCGCCACCTGCGCGGCATGGACGCCGCTGTCGGTCTGGTATAACGATGCCGGTCAGGCGCTGCACTTTGAGATCTTCGACGACGCCAATTTTCTGGTGCTGGTGGAACCGCAAATCATCCTTAATGCGCCTGCGGAATATTTACTGGCGGGCATCGGCGATACGCTGGCGAAATGGTACGAAGCGGTGGTGTTGGCCCCGCAGCCGCAAACGCTGCCGCTTACCGTGCGGCTGGGGATCAATGGCGCGCTGGCGATCCGCGATGTGTTGCTGGAAAGCAGTGAACACGCCCTTGCCGACCAGCAGCGCGGCGAGCTGAGCCAGGCGTTTCGCGATGTGGTGGATGCGATTATTGCCGGTGGCGGGATGGTTGGCGGCCTCGGCGAGCGTTACACCCGCGTCGCCGCCGCGCATGCGGTGCATAACGGTTTAACGGTGCTGCCGCAAACGGAGAAATTCCTGCACGGCACCAAAGTGGCGTATGGCATTCTGGTGCAAAGCGCCCTGCTCGGTCAGGATGATGTGTTGGCGCAGTTGATTGCCGCCTATCAGCGCTTCAACCTGCCGACCACACTGGCGGCACTGGAGGTGGACATTAATAACCGCGCGGAGCTGGATAAGGTGATTGCCCACACGCTGCGCCCGGTGGAGTCGATCCACTACCTGCCGGTGGAACTCTCCGCCGATACGCTGCGCGCGGCGTTTGAAAAAGTGGAAGCGCTGTCGCGCTGATGATAAGTACGCTCTGTTTCATGCCGCCGATAAGCGACAACTTACCGGCGGCATTCTCTTTTACGCCCGAACAGGCTCGCCGCGAACCGGGCGATCGCCCGCCACAAAATACGTCGCGTTGCTGCGCGGCAGCGGCGTACGGCCACGGATGTTATCGGCAATCTTCTCACCAATCATAATGGTGGTGGCGTTGAGATTACCGGTGATGATCAGCGGCATGATCGACGCATCGACCACGCGCAGGGCTTGCAGCCCATGTACGCGCCCTTCGCCATCGACCACCGCCATCTCGTCGCTACCCATTTTGCAGGTACCGCACGGGTGATAGGCGGTTTCCGCGTGGTTACGCACAAACTCATCCAGTTGCTCATCGCTCTGACATTCAATGCCGGGGCTGATTTCCCGCCCGCGATATTTATCCAGCGCCGGCTGGTTGATGATCTGCCGGGTAATGCGGATCGCATCGCGGAACTCGTGCCAGTCCTGCTCATGCGCCATGTAGTTAAACTGGATGGCCGGATGCTGGCGCGGATCGCGCGATTTCAGGCGCACAAAACCCCGGCTTGGCGAGCGCATGGAACCCACATGGCACTGGAAGCCGTGCGCTTCCACCGCATTGGAGCCGTTGTAGTTAATCGCCACCGGCAGGAAGTGATACTGAATGTTCGGCCAGGCGAACTCGTCACGGCTGCGGATAAACCCGCCGCCTTCGAAGTGGTTGCTGGCGCCAATCCCGGTGCCGTTAAACAGCCACTCCGCGCCGATTTTCGGCTGGTTCCACCACTTCAGCGCCGGGTAGAGCGACACTGGCTCTTTGCATTCGTATTGCAGATACATTTCCAGGTGATCCTGCAAGTTTTCGCCAACGCCCGGTAAATCATGTACCACTGGAATAGCAAACTGTTTGAGCAGCCCGGCGGCACCGACACCGGAGCGCTGCAAAATTTGCGGCGAAGCAATCGCACCGGCGCAGAGCAACACTTCCCGGCGCGCATGCACTTCATGCAGCGTGTCGCTGGCACCGTGCAAATAGGCCACGCCGATTGCGCGTTTGCCTTCAAACAGGATGCGATCGGTGGTGGCATGGGTAATGATTTTCAGGTTCGGCCGCGTTTTCGCCATATCGAGATAGCCGCGCGCGGTGCTGGAGCGGCGGCCTTTTGGCGTAACAAAACGATCCATCGGGCCAAACCCTTCCTGTTGGTAACCATTCAGATCGTCAGTGCGCGGATAACCAGCCTGCACGCCCGCTTCGATCATCGCGGCAAACAGCGGGTTATTGCCCGGTTTACAGGTGGTGATGCTGACCGGGCCGTCGCCGCCATGGTAATCGTTGGCGCCGATATCGCGCGTTTCCGATTTACGGTAATAAGGCAGGCAATCGAGATAACTCCAGTGCTCAAGCCCCGGCTGCTGCGCCCAGTTATCAAGATCCATCGCGTTACCACGGATATAGCACATGCCGTTAATTAACGACGAACCGCCCAGCCCTTTGCCGCGCCCGCACTCCATGCGGCGGTTGTTCATGTGCGGCTCAGGTTCGGTTTCATAGGCCCAGTTGTAGCGTTTGCCTTGCAGCGGGTAAGCCAGCGCCGCAGGCATCTGCGTACGAAAATCAAAGCGGTAATCGGGACCGCCCGCTTCCAGCAGCAGCACATTGACATCGCTGTCTTCGGTCAGTCTTGTTGCCAAAACGTTCCCTGCGGATCCGGCTCCAATGATGATGTAATCAAATTCCATTCGTCGCTCCTCAGGTTAAAACTTTATTCAAAATACGGACTGAAAACGGCTCAGCTCAAGCTGGACGGATTTGACCTGGGTATAGTTTTGCAGCGTCATCAGGCCATTTTCGCGCCCCACGCCAGAGTGCTTGTAGCCGCCCACCGGCATTTCGGCGGCGGATTCGCCCCAGGTGTTGATCCAGCAGATACCCGCTTCAATCTGGTGAATAACGCGATGCGCGCGATTAAGATCCTGCGTCACAATACCCGCCGCCAGGCCGTAATTGGTGGCGTTGGCGCGGCGCACCGCTTCTTCTTCACTTTCATAGGTGAGAATCGACATCACCGGCCCGAAGATCTCTTCGCGCACGATGGTCATCTCATCGCGGCAATCGGTGAACACGGTGGGTTCTACCCATGCACCGTTATCGAAATCGCCACCGGTAAGACGTTTACCGCCGCACAGCAGGCGCGCGCCTTCGTTGATGCCGGATTCGATATAACGCATCACGTTGTCGCGATGCGCGAAGCTGACCAGCGGCCCGAAATTGGTATTCAGATCGTTAACATCGCCCGCTTTAATGCGTGTCACGCGCTCGACGATTTTCGCTTCAAATGCGCTCTGCAATGCCGCCGGAATAAACACCCGCGTGCCGTTGGTGCACACCTGGCCGGAGCTGTAGAAGTTCGCCATCATGGCGATATCGGCGGCAAGGTCGAGATCCGCGTCGTCAAAGATAATCAGCGGCGACTTGCCGCCCAGTTCCATAGTGACGTCTTTCAGCGTCGATCCGGCGGCATTGGCCATCACTTTCTTACCGCTGGCAACGCCGCCGGTGAAAGAGACTTTGGCGATGCCCGGATGGTCAGTCAGCAACTGACCGGTTACCGCGCCACTGCCGTTCAGCACGTTAAATACGCCGTCCGGCACGCCAGCTTCGCTGTAAATCTCCGCCAGTTTCAGCGCGGTGAGCGGCGTGACTTCGCTCGGTTTAAAGATCATGGCGTTACCAGCCGCCAAAGCAGGTGCGGATTTCCACAGCGCTATCTGAATCGGGTAGTTCCACGCGCCAATCCCGGCGATCACGCCAAGCGGTTCGCGGCGGGTGTAGACAAACGAGGTGTCACGCAGCGGAATTTGCTGCCCTTCAAGCGAGGGGATAAGCCCCGCGTAATACTCCAGCACATCCGCGCCGGTGACGATATCAACAGCCTGGGTTTCGCTCAGCGGTTTACCGGTGTCCAGCGTTTCCAGCGCCGCCAGTTCGTCATTGCGTTCACGCAGGATATCCACGGCGCGGCGCAGGATGCGCGAACGTTCCATCGCGGTCATCGCCGCCCAGATTTTCTGCCCTTTTTGCGCACTGGCAACGGCGCGATCAACATCGGCCTGCCCGGCTTCGTGGACGTCGGCCAGCACCTCGCCGTTCGCCGGGTTAATGGTCTGGAATGTGTTACCCGCCGCAGCCGGGACGTATTGACCATCGATATAAAGCTGCTGTTCTGCGAATCGGGACATACTTCCTCCTTCTCAGTGATTCGTCGCGCCAGCCAGTTGCTGGCGAATGAATTGGGTGGTGAGCGTTCTGGCAATGTCCAGATTAAACGGCTTGCCGCTCAGCGCCGCGCGAAGCCAGAGGCCATCGATCAGCGAGGCAAGGCCATGCGCCGCCAGCCGTGCCTGTTCGCGCGGCAGATCGCGGCGAAACTCCGCCGCCAGTGTCGAAAACAGGCGTCGGCTGCTCACGCGCTCCAGGCGGCCAAGCTGCGGCTGATGCATGCTGCTGGCCCAGAAATCGAGCCAGGCTTTCATCGCCGCGCTGTGTACCTGGCTGTCATCAAAATTGCCTTCGACAATCGCCAGCAAACGCGTTTCGGTACTGGCCTGCGCGAGCGGTTTTAACCGCTGTGCCACGGCGTCGCGCAACTGGCGGGTGATGTCACGCATGGTCGCTTCCAGCAGACCATTTTTGTCCCTGAAGTAGTGGCTGATGATGCCGGTCGATACGCCAGCGCGGCGCGCAATCTGCGCAATCGTGGCGTCGTTAATTCCTACTTCGTTAATGGTACTCAGGGTCGCATCAATCAGCTGCCGACGGCGTATCGGCTGCATTCCCACCTTTGGCATGGCTCCATCTCCACCACAATGTAAGGGCCTTATTTAATCTTTTTTTGATTGCACGTTCAATATAAAAAAAGATTTTGTTAGGATGTTGTGCTTCAATTGTTAAGTAAACGAAGCGGGAATGTATAAGCTGAACAGGGCGAAGCAAACCGCGAGAAACGCGAGGAACAAGCACGAGAAAACAACCGATATTTTGAATTTAATTCTTTGAAAAATTACAGGAAATTAACCAGAGGTAACCGATGATTAATCCACCTGCCAGTGAAAAAGACAGAATCAATCCCGTGGTGTTTTACACCTCTGCCGGACTGATTCTGACATTTTCACTGGTCACCATTTTGTACAGCGATTTAGCCGCGGCCTGGATCCAGACCACCGTAAACTGGGTGTCATCCACCTTTGGCTGGTATTACATGCTGGCCGCCACGCTCTATATCGTGTTTGTGATTTATATGGCCTGTTCGCGTTACGGGGCTATCAAGCTCGGGCCGGAACAGTCCAAGCCGGAGTTCAGCTTATTAAGCTGGTCAGCGATGCTGTTTGCCGCCGGGATTGGTATCGACCTGATGTTCTTCTCCGTCGCGGAGCCGGTCACGCAATATATGCAGCCGCCGGAAGGCGCAGGCCAGACGATAGAAGCCGCACGCCAGGCGATGGTGTGGACGCTGTTCCACTACGGGTTAACCGGCTGGTCGATGTATGCGCTGATGGGCATTGCGCTGGGCTACTTTAGCTACCGCTATAATTTGCCGCTCACGATTCGTTCGGCGCTCTATCCTATTTTCGGCAAACGCATTAACGGCCCGATTGGTCACACGGTGGACATTGCCGCGGTGATCGGCACTATTTTTGGTATCGCCACCACACTTGGCATTGGCGTGGTGCAGCTTAATTACGGCTTAAAAGTGCTGTTCGACGTACCAGAAGGGCTAACCGCGCAGATGGCGCTGATTGTGCTGTCGGTGGTGATCGCCACCATTTCGGTCACTTCTGGTGTCGATAAAGGTATCCGCATTCTTTCGGAATTGAACGTGGCGCTGGCGCTCGGGCTGATTCTGTTCGTGCTGTTTATGGGTAAGACCGATTTCCTGCTCAACGCGCTGGTGCTCAACGTTGGTGACTACATCAACCGCTTTATGGGCATGACGCTGAACACCTTCGCGTTTGATCGCCCGACGCAGTGGATGAACAGCTGGACCCTCTTTTTCTGGGCCTGGTGGGTGGCGTGGTCGCCGTTTGTCGGGCTGTTCCTCGCGCGGATTTCTCGCGGGCGCACCATTCGTGAGTTCGTGCTCGGCACGCTGATCATTCCGTTTACCTTCACCCTGCTGTGGCTGTCGGTGTTTGGTAATGCCGCGCTGTATGAAATTATTCACGGTGATGCGGGGTTCGCCCAGGAAGTTATCTCCCACGCTGAACGCGGTTTCTACAGCCTGCTGGCGCAGTACCCGGCGTTTAAACTCAGCGCTTCTGTCGCCACCATTACCGGCCTGCTGTTTTATGTCACCTCGGCGGATTCTGGCTCGCTGGTACTGGGTAACTTCACCTCGAAGCTGAAAGATATCAATAGCGACGCGCCAAACTGGCTGCGGATTTTCTGGTCGGTCGCCATCGGTGTGCTGACTATGGGTATGCTGATGACCAACGGCATTTCCGCCCTGCAAAACACTACGGTTATCATGGGCTTGCCGTTCAGTTTTGTGATCTTCTTTATTATGGCCGGGCTGTATAAATCCCTGAAGGTGGAAGATCACCGCCGCGCCAGCGCCAGCCGCGAAACCGCGCCATATATTCCGGCGAGCAACGACCGTCTGAGCTGGAAAAAACGTCTCTCGCGGCTAATGAATTATCCGGGTACGCATTACACCCGACAGATGATGGAAACGGTGATTTACCCGGCGATGCAGGATGTGGCAAAAGAGCTGGAACTGCGCGGTGGACGCGTATCGCTTGAAAATGTCGCGCCGGAGGAAGGCCAGCCGCTGGGCCACCTCGATCTGCGCGTCCATCTCGGCGAGGAGCAAGATTTTGTCTATCAGGTATGGCCGCAGCAATACTCGGTACCCGGTTTTACCTACCGCGCACGCAGCGGGAAATCGCACTACTTCCGCCTGGAAACCTTCCTGCTGGAGGGCAGCCAGGGCAATGATTTGATGGATTACAACAAAGAACAGGTGATTATCGACATACTGGATCAGTATGAGCGCCACCTGAACTTTATCCATCTGCATCGCGAAGCGCCGGGTAATAACATCGTCTTTCCACAACCATGAACAAACGGGCCACGTCGGTGGCCTGTTTTTTCTCGCAAAAGAATTGAAATTCGCCAATCTAATCGCTACGATTTTTAAAAAATCACATTGCTTAAGGTGACGACATGCCTGAGACCAAAGTGCTAACTGCGCACGTCCCAATTGAACTCGCGCAGAAAGTTGATTTACTCGCAGAAAGTAGCGAGCGCTCGCGCGGCTGGATAATCAAGCGTGCGCTGGCAGAATATGTCGAGCGCGCGGAGTTGCGACAATCGATGATCCAGCAAGGGCTGGAGGCTGTAGAGCGTGGTGAAACGCTCAGTAATGCAGAAGCCACAAATTGGCTTAAAAGCCTGGGGACGGCTAATCCACTTCCATTACCAACGCCCCGAAAATAGGTATTTTTCATGCAATTAGAATGGACGCTGCTTGCATTACAGGATATCGAAAGATTATCCCGGTTTTTATTTCTGAAAAATCCCGAAGCGGCGCGAAAGGTCGTCGCGATGCTTGCCGATGCGCCAGAAATGCTGTTACTGCATCCGCAAATAGGCCCGGCGGATGACGCATTCTCGCCGCGCGACGTCCGCTCGTTATTTGTCGGTAGCTACGAGATGATTTACGAGCTGACCGACACCCGCATCATTATTTTGCGTGTCTGGCACACCAAAGAAGATCGATAAGCCCATCCCAGGAGACCCTTTTCGGGATTATGCAGGCCACAACCCCATTGCCATCCGCGCGATGCCGAGCAGTGTTTCCCGGCTTGCGCCGTCGCGCGCCTGAATCGACATCCCCTGCTGAATGCTGACATACAACCGGGTCAGCGCGTCGATATCGGTCGCCGCAGGCAACTCACCGCGTTCTTGTGCTTCGCTCAGGCGCGCTTTTAACTGCGCAATCCCGCCGTCACGCAACTGCCGCACCCGCTCGCCGAGACGCTCATTGCCTTCGCTGGCGACAGCGGAAAGCGTCACCATGCAGCCGTGCGGCAAATCGCAACGCGTTAAAATCTCCGCTGAACGCGCCAGCCACTGCGCAATGGCCTTTTTCGGCGATGGCTCGTTTGCCATATCGCCCCAGATAAGCGGCGCAACGCACTGTTCGTAGTGCTGTAACACCTCATCGTAGAGATCTTCTTTACTGCCGAACGCCGCATACAGGCTCGGCGATTTGATGCCCATCGCCTCGTAGAGATCGTTCATGGATGTTGCGGTGTACCCCTTCTGCCAGAAGAGTTTCATCGCTTTATTCAACGCCTCGGTACGGTCAAATTCCCGTGGTCTTCCCCGGCTCACTTTCGCCTCCTCGCATTTTGTGCTGATCGGTATATTAATAAGATTGACGAATGTATGGAAGCCTGTTTATTTTAATTATGTATCAATCGACACATAATTCAGGAGACACCATGTCACATTCACTTGCAGGAAAACGCGCGCTGGTCACTGGTGCGAGCCGTGGTCTCGGCAAAGCCATCGCCTTAACATTGGCGCGGGAAGGGGCGGACGTCGCCATCACCTGGGAAAAATCCGCCGATAAAGCACACGCTGTAGTAGAAGAGATCCGTGCGCTGGGGCGTAACGCCGTGGCGATCCAGGCCAACAGCGCCGAGCCACAAGCAGCCCGCGCCGCTGTTGATCAAACCGTACAGCAACTCGGCGGGCTGGATATTCTGGTCAATAACGCCGGCATCGCGCGCGCCGGGCAGTTAGAAGCCATGGCGCAGGAAGATATTGACGCGATGATCAACGTCAATATTCGCGGCGTGGTCTACGCCACCCAGGCAGCAATTCCGCACCTGCCGGACGGCGGGCGCATTATCAATATCGGCAGTTGCCTCTCCGATCGCGTGCCATTTAAAGATATCGCCATTTATTCGATGACCAAATCGGCGCTGAACTCGCTAACTCGCGGGCTGGCGCGGGATCTGGGCTCACGCGGCATTACCGTCAATATGGTGAAACCCGGTTCAACGGACAGCGACATGAACCCGGCCGACGGCGAAGGCGCGGAGGAGCAGCGCCGTATGATTGCGCTGGGGCATTACGGCGAAGCGCAGGATATTGCCGAAGCGGTCGCTTTCCTCGCAAGCCCGGCGGCGAAGCAGATTACCGGTGCGGATATTGTGGTTGATGGCGGGACAAACGCCTGATCCCGACGTAAAAGAAAAGCGGCGCTGGTGCGCCGCTTTTTTCGTAAGTGAGGTTAACAGCAGCGTGCGCCACCTTTCCCGCCGTAACGCGCATCCTGGCGTTCGCGGAAAAACTCCTCATAGGTCATCGGCGTCTGCTCCGGGTGCGTCACGCGCATATGCTCGACATAGTTGTCGTAATCCGGAACGCCAATCATCATTTTCGCCGCCTGGCCTAAATACTTCCCGGCTTTTGAAAGCGTATCGAACATAAAACCTCCGCGTTACGCGATTAATGCACGCCTTTTGCCTGGCCGACAATCTGCTCAACATCGCCCGTCATTTCCTGATACGGCGTCTCGTTCGCTGTCGGCTGGTCCTCTTTCAGCGCCGCCAGCGCGGTTTTCAGCGAATAGAACGCCAGCACCACCACCACAACCATAAAGAAGATGGTTAAACCAGCATCCAGGCGGTTGTTAAACACCAGTTGCGCCAGTTGCGACTGGGTATACTGCGCCGGAATGTTACCACTGTCGATCATCGCCTGGAACTTATTGGCAATCGCCAGGAAGCCCACTTTCGCATCCGGGCTAAAGGCTTTTTGCCAGCCAGCGGTAAGCGTACAAACCAGCAGCCAGGCTGTCGGCAGCAGCGCCACCCATGCATAACGCTGGCGTTTCATCTTGAACAGCACCACCGCACATAGCATCAGCGCCATGCCCGCCAGCATCTGGTTGGCAATACCAAACAGCGGCCACAGGGTGTTAATACCGCCGAGCGGATCAACGACGCCCTGGTGCAGGAAATAGCCCCACGCCAGCACGCACAAGCCGGTTGCCAGCAGGTTAGCGGGAAGTGATTCCGTGCGTTTGAGATTCGGCGAAATCACGCCGAGTAAATCCTGCAGCATAAAGCGCGCCGCGCGCGTTCCCGCATCGACCGCCGTCAGAATAAACAGCGCCTCAAACAGAATGGCGAAGTGATACCAGAACGAGACATCCATCAGGCCGCCGAGCGCACCGTGCAGAATGTAGGCCATGCCCACCGCCAGCGTTGGCGCGCCGCCCGCGCGTGAAATGATCGACTGCTCGCCCACTTCGCTGGCAATCTGCCGGAGCGCATCCGGGGTAATACTAAAGCCCCAGCCGCTCACCACCTGTGCCGCCGAGGCCACCACATCGGCGGTTCCGGCTGGCGCTAATACCGCCATCGGGCTGTTCATGGCGAAGTAGACGCCCGGATCAATAATGCACGCCGACACCAGCGCCATGATCGCCACAAACGACTCCATCAACATGCCGCCGTAACCGATAAAACAAGCCTGCCCTTCACTGGCGAGCATCTTCGGCGTGGTGCCGGAGGAAATCAGCGCATGGAAGCCAGACACCGCGCCACAGGCGATGGTAATAAACAGGAACGGGAACAGGTTACCGGTCCACACCGGGCCGGTGCCGTCGACAAATTTGGTCAGCGCAGGCATGGTCAGCGTCGGGCGCATGATCAGAATGCCAATCGCAAGGCCAATAATGGTGCCGATTTTCAGGAACGTTGACAGATAATCACGCGGGGCCAGCAGCAGCCATACCGGCAGCACCGAAGCGATAAAACCGTAGCCCACCAGCATCCACGTCAACTGAACACCGGTGTAATCAAAATACGGCGCTATCGCCGGATTCGCCGCCACCCAGCCGCCAGAAATAATGGCGAATACCAGCAGCACCAGGCCAATCACCGACACTTCGCCAATGCGCCCAGGGCGCAGATAGCGGATGTAGATGCCCATAAAAATGGCCAGCGGAATGGTAAAGGCGACGGTGTAGGTTCCCCACGGGCTGTGGGTCAGCGCTTTGACAACAATCATCGCCAGCACCGCAAGGATAATCACCATGATCATAAAGGTCGCCACCAGCGCAATCACGCCGACGGTCGGCCCCATCTCCGCTTTCACCATCTCGCCGAGCGAACGCCCGTCGCGACGGGTGGAGATAAACAGCACCATGAAATCCTGCACCGCACCGGCCAGCACGACGCCGGCGAGGATCCAGATCATGCCCGGTAAATAGCCCATTTGCGCCGCCAGCACCGGCCCCACCAGCGGACCTGCCCCGGCAATCGCCGCAAAATGGTGACCGAACAGCACTTTTTTGTCTGTCGGCACGTAATCAAGACCATCGTTGTAACGCACCGCCGGAGTCATGCGCGTCGGGTCAACCTGCAGCACATTTTTGGCGATGTAGAGGCCGTAAAAACGGTAAGCGATAAGGTAGATACAGACCGCGGCCACCACTATCCACAGTGCGTTGATCTGTTCACCGCGATTAAGCGCGATATAGCCGAGGGCAAATGCGCCAACCAGCGACAGCACGCCCCAAATAAGGTATTTCCCTGAGTTGTTCATAGCGGGTATCCGTTGAGAGACAGAGAGATGTTACATTTTGTATCTATATCAACTCACGGGTTTTAACAACTTTGAAACATGGGAAATTTGCCCTGCCACCAGGCATTTACCTGATTGTGTTAACGGGATCGCAAGAATGCGCCCTCTCCCGTCAAGGAGAGGACGAAACTACCCCAGCACCGCCGTGCTGAGGCGACAGGTGCAGCAGCGTCGGCCTTGTTCGTCAAACACCACGATTTCCCAGCTTTGGTTTTGCCGGCCAAGGTGCAGCGGCTGGCAAACGCCGCGCACTTTCCCCTGTGAAACCGGGCGGTGATGGGTGGCGTTTAATTCCGTGCCCACCACACACTGGCCGTCGCGGGTCATCAGATAGCCCGCCATCGATCCCAGCGTTTCCGCCAGCGCCGCCGAAGCACCGCCATGCAGCAGGCCAAACGGTTGATGCGTGCGGCCGTCTACCGGCATTTCCGCTTCAAGGAAATCATCACCGATGCGGGTATAAACCATAGCCAGATGCGCCACCAGCGTGTTTTCGCTGGTCGCATTCAGTTCTGCAAGCGTTAAATGACGTTTCCAGATCATCTACGCCCCCAGCGTTGAGCCGCCATCCACCACGATGTCCTGCAAAGTGATATGGCTTGCCAGATCGGACGCGAGGAACAAAATGGTGTTCGCCACCTCCTGCGGGCGGGCGATTTTCCCCAGTGGAATGCCGAGCTTAAACTGCTCGCCAAAACCGCGAATCCGCTGCTGTTCGGCGTCATCGCTCACCCACAGCGTGCGCTGCATATCGGTGTCAGTCGAACCCGGTGAAACCACATTGCAACGTACATGGCTTGCCGCCAGCTCAAGACCGACGGTGAGCGCCAGGCTTTTCAGCGCCGCTTTCGATGCACCATAGGCGCTCATGCCGATACGCGGTGTGTGCGCCGCATCGGATGCGACGGTGACTATCGCCCCGCTCTGCTGACGGCGAAATTGCGCCATCGTCTGCTGAAACAGGTTAAACGCGCCGCCAACGTTAACGGCAAAAGTGGTTTGCCAGGCTTCTGGTGTCAGCTCATCGGTGGCGCCCATATGTAAAACCCCGGCGGCGTTCACCAGCACATCCAGCCGCGCGCTCTGAGCCAGCAGGCGCTGGCATACCGCCTGTACTTGCCCGGCATCGGCAACGTCCACCACTTCACAGGAGAAGGGGTAATCCGTGCCGCCAAAGGCCAGATCAAAACCAGTCACCTGTGCGCCCGCCTCGACAAAGGCCTGCGCGGTGGCGTAACCGATGCCTTTACCGGCACCGGTCACCCAGACAATTTTGCCGGTAAAATCCAGACCGGCCATTATTTCACCTCGCGCGCAAGCAGCGCCCACCAGGCGTCAATGGTCGGGTTCTTCGCCAGCATGACAAAATCGATATCGCTGTGGACTTTGCGCCAGCGCGCGGCGAGCGCCATCATGCGCACGGAATCGAGACCGTAATCAATCAGGTTTTCATCGTCCTGCGGTTCGTCGGATTCATCCAGCAGCGGCAGGATCAGCGCGCGTAACGCCGCTTTGTTTGCCGGTGCGGGCAGCAGATCGTGCGTCATCACCACGCGACCGGAACGCCCGGCGACATAGTTCAGCGACATCAGATGCTCTTCGCGGCTGAAATCCGCCAGCGCGTCGGCAACCATAAACGGTTTGATATCGCGCATAAACGCGTCAGTCGCAGTGGTCATACAGCCAATGTGCGAATAAACGCCGGTGATCAACAACTGGTTACGCCCCGTCTCTTTGAGCATCTGCTCCAGCGGCGAGCGGTGAAACGCGCTGTAGCGCCACTTCACCAGCACGGTGTCGGCTTCGTCGGGGATCAGCGCAGCGACAATTTTCTGCTGCTCCGGCGAGCGGGTTAAGCCCGGCCCCCACATATCGTTGAGCAACGCGCGGTCTTCATCGTTCTGCTCTTTCGGCTGCGCGGTGTAGTAAACCGGGATATGGTTTTGCTTACAGAAATCGCGCAATCTAGCGATGTTCGCCACCACTTGCTGCATCATCGGGCAATTTTCGCCCCAGAAGTTAACAAAGTAGTCCTGCATATCGTGGATCAGCAGCGCCGCACGTTCCGGCTCGAATGGCCAGCTCACTTTGTTTTGCGGAATATCGGCCGCGCCTGGCAGCGCGTAGCCCTGTAATTTTGGAATCGCCATCTTCTCTCCTTTACGCGGTGGCGCGCTGCGCTAACCACTGGCGTAACTGTTTTTTATCAACCTTGCCTACCGGCGTTAATGGCAGCGCGTCCACGCACTCCACGCGATCCGGCAGCTTGAACTCGGCAACGCCCTGCTCGCGCAGGAAGCGGCGGACTGCCACCGCGCGCAGCGGCGTTTTCACCACCAGATACGCGCAGCTTTTTTCACCCAGCAGGCTGTCTTCCATGCTGACCAGCGCGGCGTGGATCACCGACTCATGGCGCAGCAGCAGGTTTTCGATCTCCTCGGCAGCAATTTTTTCGCCGCCGCGATTGATCTGATCTTTTTCGCGCCCCTGTACGGTGATGTACCCCTGTTCGTCGATCGAAATCAGATCGCCGGAGCAGTAAAAACCGTTGTCATCAAAGGCGCTGGCATTGTGTTCGGGGCTGTTAAAGTAGCCGCGAAAGGTATACGGGCCACGCGTCATCAGGCGGCCAACGTGGCCTGGCGGCAGCAGATTGCCGTTTTCATCCGCCACCCACACTTCATCATCCGGGCACATCGGGCGGCCTTGCGTATTGATAATGCGTTCGAAGGGATCATCCAGTCGGGTGTAGTTCACCAGCCCTTCCGCCATGCCGAACACCTGCTGCAACTGGCAGCCGATCTCCGCCGGAATGCGTGCTGCAAGCGTTGCCGATAACCGCGCGCCGCCCACCTGTAACAGCCGCAGCGAGGCGAGTGGCGCATTGCTGCCCCACTCGGCAATCGCCTGTAACCACAGGCTCACCGCCGGCGGCACCAGCGCGGTGACGTTAATCTGGTGTTTTTCAATCAGCGGGAAGCAGAGCGTAGCGCTCGGATCGGCCGCCAGCACCACGCAGCCTCCGGCATGGAAAACACCCAGCGCGCCGGGTGAACTCAGCGGATAGTTGTGCGCCGCCGGCAGTGCGCAGAGATAACGGGTTTGCACGTTAAATCCGCAGATTTCGTTACTGCGCACAATGCTGTAGTAGTAATCATTGTGCGTGCGCGGAATGAGCTTCGGCGTGCCGGTGCTGCCGCCGGAAAGCTGGAAAAACGCCACTTCATCGGCAGGCGTTGGCGTGGCGATAAAGTTATCTGCCGGGCGGGCAATGACGTTTTCCAGTGCCTGCTCACCATTGTCGCCACGCAGCAGCACTGCGCGCACCGACGGGTGCTGCGCGGTAAACGCGGTGAGGAAATGGTCATTCTCGAACAGCGTGTGGGCGCGATCGGCAATCAGCAGCGCCGGAGCGATTTGCGCGGCATAGGCGTTCAATTCGCTGCGCTGATGGCTGAACAGCGCATTCACTGGCGCGACGCCGATTTTCAGCAGCGCAAAGAAGGTGATGTAGAACTCGCTGACATTGCCCAACTGCACCAGCGCGGTTTCCCCGCGCGTGATGCCCTGCGCCTGAAGCGCTGAGGCCAGATTGTCTGAAGCCTCGTTGAGCTGGCGGTAGCTGTAGCGCCGTTCACCGTCAATCACCGCCGTGGCGTCACTGTGCGCGTGGCGGGTTAAAATATCGGTCAGCGGAAAATCCTGCCAGTAACCCATTTCACGGTAACGTTGGGCGAATTCGTGCGGCCAGCGGGTAAAAGCAATGGTCATGGTTAATCCTCAATGCAAACCGAATGCGTTCAGCATGGTGCTCAGCTTGACGCCGGTTTCGCGCCACTCCGAAAGCGGCGACGAGGCCGGAACAATTCCGGCACCGGCAAACAGACGTACGCTTTTATCGTGAAGACGCGCGCAGCGGATGGTAACCACCCACTCACCGTTACCTTCGGCGTCGCACCAGCCGACAATGCCGCCAAACAGCTCGCGGTTGAACGGCTCCAGCTCGGCAATCACCTGTTTCGCCACCTGGTGCGGGAAGCCGCTCAGCGCAGGTGTCGGATGCAGTAGACAAGCCAGCGTCAGCGCGTTTTCCTCTGCTAATGCGGTGCCTTCAATCGGCGTGGCCAGGTGCCATAACGTTGGTGTCGTGACCAGTTGCGGTGAATCCGGCAGCGTCAGGGTTTTACTGCGCGGTTGCAGCACGTTTTTCATCGCCTGGGTCACCAGTTCGTGTTCATGGCGGTCTTTTTCCGAGGCCAGCAGTTTGTTGCCCGCTTCACGATCGAGAATGTCGTCCGGCTGACGACGCGCCGATCCGGCGAGCGGCAGTGAACTGAAGTGCTCCTGCTCCTTTCGCAGCAGCAATTCCGGGCTCGCGCCCAGCAGTACGCCGCCATCGGGCAGCGGAACGTGGAAGTTGAAACTGGCCGGGTTCTGGGCAATCAGCCGCTCCAGCAGCACGCCGCTGTCGATGCGGCTGTCGGTAGTGATCTCAATCAGACGTGAGAGCACCACTTTGTCGACTTCCGGCGTGGCGGTGCGGGCGGCGGCGTTCGCCACCATTTGCATAAAGGCGTCCTGAGCGGGGATTTCCTGCTGCGCCATGACATTCGGCATCGCGCCGCTGTTGAAATAACGCGCGGATCGTTGTTTCTCCGGGCGGGAGAAGGTTTGCCAGGATTGCGGGATAAACAGTGCGGACGGCTGCGTGGTATCGAACGGGATCGCCCCTACCATCACCGGGCGGGCAATGCCCTGCGCTTTCGCATCGGCAAAGGCTTGCGCCAGCTTTTGCTGGAAAGCGCTCTGCGGCGCATCGCCGCCTGCGGCTGGCTCGCAGAAACGCGCCACGCACCCGGAGGTGGTGAAACTGCGGTACGGCGACATAAAGAAAAACTGATCCGCGGCCAGCGTCTTCGCAGACTGCCGGGTTTCCTCAGCCAGGGACGTATCCATATCATCCTCCAACAATGATAAATGAACTAAGAATGATTATCATTTGTGTTTTGTTGCAGTAAGATAAAAAGTTATGCCCTGCTCTGTCAACAGCAGATTCTTCGACAGCAGCGCTAATGCTTGCATCTGCTTCATTCAACGATGAAAATGAGAAGCATTAACCTCAACAAAAACAGGATACGCGTGTGAGATTCTCTTTATGGAGCCGTAAGCCCTTAGTGTTTTTGAGCATTTTTGTTTTAGGACTAACCTCAGCCACCGCCGCCGACTGGCCGCGCCAGGTAACGGACAGCCACGGCACCCACACGCTTAGCAGCAAGCCGCTGCGCATTGTTTCCACCAGCGTGACGCTCACCGGTTCGCTACTGGCGATTGACGCGCCGGTTATCGCCAGTGGAGCCACCACGCCCAATAACCGTTTCGCCGACGAACAGGGCTTTTTGCGCCAGTGGGGCGACATCGCCAGACAGCGCAATGTTGCCCGTCTCTACATTGGTGAAGCCAACGCGGAAGCCGTTGCCGCGCAGATGCCGGATTTAATTTTGATCAGCGCCACCGGCGGCGACTCCGCGTTGCCGCTGTATGATCAGCTCTCGACCATCGCCCCGACGCTGGTTATCAACTACGACGACAAAAGCTGGCAGGCGCTGTTAACGCAGCTTGGCGAAATCACCGGTCACGAAAAAGAGGCGGCAGCACGTATCAGCCAGTTCAATCAACAGCTTGCTGACGTTAAAACACGCATGAAACTGCCGCTGCAGCCGGTCACCGCGCTGGTTTATACCCCGGCGGCGCACGCCGCTAATCTGTGGACCGCAGAGTCCGCTCAGGGCAAATTGCTGCAGCAACTGGGCTTTGCCCTCGCGCCGTTACCAACGAACCTGCACACCAGCCAGAGTCAGGGGAAACGTCATGACATCGTCCAGTTAGGCGGTGAAAACTTGGCCGCTGGGCTGAATGGCGAAGCGTTGTTTCTTTTTGCCAGCGACCAGAAAGACGCCGACGCGCTTAGCCAGAACCCGCTGCTGGCGCACTTGCCAGCGGTGCAAAACCACCGTGTGTATGCACTGGGCGCGGAAACCTTCCGCCTTGATTACTACAGCGCCACCCGCGTGTTACAACGTTTGTCGGCGCTGTTTGGGTAATCAGGCTTCTGTGGCGGGCTGCGCCTGGCGAAAACGCCGCAGCTCGCCGAGCACCACCACCAGCAACACGCCAACAATCGCCAGCACAAAACCGCTGATGCTCGCCGATGATGTGGGCGTCATCATTGATGCCATCGCGCCAAGCAGCGCCGCGCCGATGGCGTCGCCCGTGACATTCTGCGCCGTCCATAAACCGTTAATTCGCCCGAGCATCGCTTCCGGGGTTTGTGTTTGCAGCAGCGTGTATTGCAGCAGCGAACTCACCGCCGTCAGCCAGCCGCATAACGCCAGGAACAGCACACCCAGCGCCCAGACGGGCATCAGGCTGAATAAACCGATGGCGATAAACGCGCCCACGGACGCCAGCAGCATAATCACGCCGGGGCGTTCGCTGTGCGCCAGCCTGCCGCTGGTTAACGCCCCAATCGCCGCGCCAAGCGGTAGCGCGGCATACAGCAAACCAATTTCTGCCGCCGACATATTCCAGCTTATCGCCAGCGCCGGGTAGAGCACCCGCACCGCGCTGGCCATCGTTAATAGCCCGCCAAGTAGCGCGATGCCGCCAATCAAAGGGTTGTGCAGTAAAAATTTCAGGGCGGTAAGTAGCGATTTCAGCGGGTGCTCGCGCGGTTGGGGTGGTGGCGGTAATGCAGGCAGGCTAAGTAACGGCAACAGGGTGATAAACGTGCCCGCCGCCGCCAGCCCGTAGTTCCACGCCACGCCGCCGGTCGCCAGCAGCAAGCCGCCGCACATGGGCGAAATAACGGAACCCAGCCGCACCGTCAGCATGGTGATTGCGCCAGCGTGCATCAGATTTTCACGCCCGACCAGCGCCGGGGTCGCCGCCAGCAACGCCGTCACACCCAGCGCGCCGAAAAAACCATCCCACAAACCGAGCAGATAAATTGCCAGCAGCGAAGGCGTCGGCAATAAGGCATTCAGATACAGGCCGATAAAACCGACGCCGCAGGTGGAACGAGCCAGCAGGATCAGCTTTTTGCGCTCGAAACGATCCGCCAGAACGCCGCCAAACATCAGGCCGACGAACATGGCGCTACCGGTCAGCGTGACAGCAAGGCCAACTTGCCAGCTGGAGTGGGTCATCGCCTGGATTTGCACTGGCACCGCCACGCCCAATAACCCCAGCGAGAGAATTGAGATAAAACGCGCCAGAAATACCGCGCGAAACGCCGGATGCGTACGCAGCAGACTCAGGTTTAACAGCCAGGATTGTTGCTTCATTCCAATGCCTTAAATACACACTTTCTATGTCCATTCGCAGGCTGCGCATGGTAACATATCAAAACAAGATCGATAACGATAATTACTATCATTATCAAATTTGGGACGTTTTATGTCGTGTTCTGCTTTCCCGGCGCGCCCCGTTGCCCTCGCCGGGTTATTGATATTGTTGGTTGTCGCCGTTGCACTCAGCCTGTTTATTGGCGCAAAACCCCTGCCCGCCGCGGTCGTCATCGACGCCCTGACTGGCGTCTGCCAGAGCGCGGACTGCACCATCATCAACGATGCCCGCCTGCCGCGTACGCTGGCAGGTTTACTGGCGGGCGGCGCACTGGGTATTGCCGGTGCGTTAATGCAAACGCTCACGCGAAATCCGCTCGCCGATCCCGGCTTACTCGGCGTTAACGCTGGTGCCAGTTTCGCCATTGTGCTCGGCGCGGCGCTGCTGGGTAAAGTCACTCCCGTCGAACAACTGTTGCTCGCTTTTTGCGGCGCACTGGCGGCGTCGCTGCTGGTCGCCTTTACCGGCAGCCAGGGCGGCGGGCAGCTCAGCCCGGTTCGCCTGACGCTGGCGGGCGTGGCGCTGGCAGCGGTGCTGGAAGGGTTATCCAGTGGCATTTCGTTGCTTAATGCCGACGTTTACGATCAGTTGCGCTTCTGGCAGGCCGGTTCGCTGGATATCCGCACCCTGCAAACGCTAAAAATTGTCCTGATCCCGGTGCTGCTGGCAGCGACCATTGCACTAATGCTGAGCCGCGCGCTTAACAGCCTGAGCCTCGGCAGCGACACCGCCACGGCGCTGGGCAGCCGCGTGGCACGCACGCAGTTGCTCGGTTTAGTGATCATCACGGTGCTGTGCGGCAGCGCGACGGCGGTCGTCGGCCCAATTGCCTTTATCGGTCTGATGATGCCGCACATGGCACGCTGGCTGGTCGGCGCGGATCACCGCTGGTCGCTGCCGGTCACGCTGATTGCCACCCCTGCCCTGCTACTGTTCGCCGATATCATTGGCCGCCTGCTGGTGCCGGGCGAATTGCGGGTTTCCGTGGTTAGCGCCTTTATTGGCGCGCCGGTGTTGATCGTGCTGGTGCGCCGCGCGCGCGGAGGCGGCTTATGATGGCGCCCTCCCGCCGCCTGCTCGGCAGTTGTTTATTTATGGTTATCGCCGCGTTGTTATTGACAGCGTGGGGGTTACGTAGCGGTGCAGTGACGCTGGCGTTTTCGCAGGTGCTTGACGCGTTCACCGGCGACGCGCCACGCGCCATGCAACTTGTTGTGATGGAGTGGCGCTTGCCGCGCGTACTGATGGCACTGCTGGTGGGCGCAGCGCTTGGCGTCAGCGGCGCGATTTTCCAGTCGCTAATGCGTAACCCGCTCGGTAGCCCGGATGTGATGGGCTTTAACACCGGCGCGTGGAGCGGCGTGCTGGTGGCGATGGTGCTGTTTGGTCAGCATCTGGCGGCGATCGCGCTGGCGGCGATGGTCGGCGGTCTGCTGACCTCGCTGGTGGTCTGGCTGCTGGCCTGGCGCAACGGCATTGAGACGTTCCGCTTGATCATCGTCGGTATTGGCGTGCGCGCCATGCTGGTGGCGTTTAATACCTGGCTGCTGCTGCATGCTTCGCTGGAAACGGCGCTCTCCGCCGGGCTGTGGAACGCCGGGTCGCTCAATGGGCTGACCTGGGTGAAAACCACGCCTTCCGCGCCGATCATGCTGGTGATGTTTCTTTTTGCCGCTCTGCTGGCGCGACGTATGCGGCTGCTGGAAATGGGCGATGACAGCGCCTGCGCGCTTGGCGTCAGCGTTGAGCGTTCACGAATGCTGCTGATGCTGGTGGCTGTCGCACTCACCGCCGCCGCAACAGCGCTGGCGGGGCCGATTTCGTTTATCGCGCTGGTCGCGCCGCATATTGCCCGCCGGATCAGCGCCACCGCGCGCTGGGGGTTAACTCAGTCCGCGCTGTGCGGTGCGGTGTTGTTACTGCTGGCGGATATGATTGCCCAGCACAGTTTTACGCCTTATCAGTTGCCGGTCGGCGTGGTGACCGTCAGCCTGGGCGGTATTTACCTTATCGCCTTGTTAATTCAGGAGTCTCGCAAGAAATGACCGATTTATCTGCCCGTTTGCGCGGCGAAGCGCTCACCCTTGGCTACGGCAAAAAAGTGGTAGCCGAACACTTAAGCGTGGCGATCCCCGACGGCCATTTCACCGCCATTATCGGCCCTAACGGCTGCGGTAAATCTACCTTGCTGCGCACACTGAGCCGCCTGATGACACCAACGCAAGGTCATGTTTATCTTGATGGCGAGCAGATCCAGCGCTATGCCAGCAAAGAGGTGGCGCGCCGCATAGGGTTGCTTGCACAAAACGCCACCACGCCCGGCGATATCACCGTGCAGGAACTGGTCGCGCGCGGGCGTTATCCGCACCAGCCGCTGTTTACCCGCTGGCGTAAAGAGGATGACGACGCGGTGCAGCGGGCGATGCGGGCAACCGGGGTGGAAAGCCTGGCCACACAGAGTGTCGATACGCTCTCCGGCGGGCAGCGTCAGCGGGCATGGATCGCGATGGTGCTGGCGCAAGAGACGGCGATCATGCTACTTGATGAACCAACGACCTGGCTGGATATCAGCTACCAGATCGACTTACTGGAACTGTTGAGTGAGCTGAACCGCGAGCAGGGCTACACGCTGGCGGCGGTGCTGCACGATTTGAACCAGGCGTGCCGCTACGCCACGCATCTGATTGCCCTGCGCGACGGCAAAATCGTCGCCCAGGGCGCGCCAAAAGAGATTGTCACCGCAGAGCTGATTGAAGCGGTGTATGGCATGCGCTGCATGATCATTGACGATCCCATCGCGCATACCCCGCTGGTGGTGCCGCTCGGGCGTAGCGGGCGGTAATCGCCCCTTTTCATTTACCCTGGGCAGTGGGGAAAATAACCAACACCAGTTAGATGTCGCTCGTCGATGAAGGGAGCGCTATAACAGCGCAATTTCACAGAATTATATTGAGGAATATTTAATCTCTGGAAAAGACACCGTGTGGTGAATATTTACTGAAGTCAACTTATATGCATAAAAATAAGAAGCGGCGCAGTTCAATAAACAGCACCGCTTTTTAAAAAACACAAAACTCATTCACATTAACCATGCTACTCATTGTTAATGACACGTTGCTTACTTGCTTTCATTTCAATTAATGCATTTTTCTTAGCAAGGTATTCTTGAATAATTGGATGCCGAGAGTGGAAATCAAAAGTCTTTGCTGGTCTTAATTTCTCGCGACCTAAACTTAATGCAGTTGCTGCGATATTATCTGCATTATGTAGTGCGGTTTTAAGTCGGCTTAATCCCGGATCTCTTTTGTGCATGCCAAGTTGTAAAACTTCATCCATATTGGAGTACCAACGATTAAAGTCAGAAATCATTTCGCGAACTACGACATCCACATCATTCGATGACGTCACCTTTCGATAAAAATAATCCTGAGTCCCCTTGTCCTTATATAACTCTGCCCATTTCCCAGAACGAGGAACACCATGAAAATGAGACGTTTCATGTAAAAGGACGGCAATATTAGATGTTAGCCCCATTGTCTCTATATAATGTTTAGTGATATATATCTTTTTATTCCACGCTTCAACTTTGCTATCAGCCAGTACGTATGCAACGCCCCCCCCTCCTGTTCTTTGCTCGTCTGAATCATGAGCAAATGGCGCTTCCTTAAGTTTATTGAGCATAAATTCAAAGCGTGCGAGCAATTCGCCGCGAAACCGTGATGTTTTCACTTTTTTTCTTGAGGTTGCTCCTTGATATATTTCTCTTATCCTCCGTTTTGTTTCTGGCGTTAATTTTTTTTGCTGGAGCTTCGCAATGGCCTCTTTCAGAACTGAAACCGCATTTTTACGTTCAAATTCTATACCAATATCCTTTATATCAACGGGTAATTCCGAATTAAATCCATCGGGATCGTTTAACGTCACAGGATTATTTCTGACCATCCTGAACAAGTTGAGTCCATCCACCGTACCTGCCGGGTCAACACTGAGCCACCGCCCCGCCCACGGCTGGTAATAGCGGTAGCCGTAGTAATAGAGCCCGGTTGCGTCCTGCTCCTTGCCGGAGTAACGAATCGTTTTGTAATCTGCCTCCATCTGGCTGCGGGCGACGAACAGTGCCGTGCCGCCAAACGGGTAATACTCTTCCTGGCTGATTAACTCGCCGCTGCTGTCCACTTCGAGGCTGCTGCTACCGATGAGATTGTCGTAACTGTAACGAATCGGGTCATTGCTGATGCCGTCAGGCTGCCCGCTTTCCCAGTGTAAAATCCGTACCTGCGCGCGGCCGGCCACGCCAACGGTTATTACCTGCAATTCTTCGGCTGCGCTGCTGCGCAGTTCCAGCCCCGGCAGGTAAATCACCCGTTTTGTCTGTGTGCTGTTGCCGGTCAGCTGTGAGGTGATTTTGACGATGCGCTGGCTGGCGGCGTCGTAACGGTAGCTTTCACTGTCGTCGGCTGCGCCGTCGCGGGTGACGGGCGTGACCTGCTGCAGCTCCTGGCGCGGCGTCCACTGGAGTGTCTGCCCCGGTAAAAGCTGTTTCTGCTGACCGCCAGCGGTAAACAGCGCCTCCACATCGGCCGGGTTTTCCGTAAACGTGCTGAGCACCGCGCGGTTGCTGCGGTCGCTGACGGTAATTGATGTCGTGTAGTTATTGCCGGATGCGGGCGCGCTGTGCTGAATTTTCGTCAGATTACCGGCGTTGTCGTAGGTGTAAGTTCGGGAATAATTCGTGTAGGTGGCGTCGTCAAAAGAGGAGAAATCAGGCCGGCTGCTGCCCTGCTGTACCGCGTTTGCCATTTCGCGCCCGGTCGCGCTGATAAGCTGGTACAGGCTGTCGTAGGCGTAGCGGTTTTCGGGAACCACTTCCTGATTGCGCCAGAAACGCGTCTCCTCAGCATCGTTGGTGATGACCAGCACATTGCCCACCGGGTCGTACTCGTACCGCAGGTCCTGCAGCACTTTCGCGGCTGTAATGCGCTCGGTTTTAATCCCCACCAGCCGCTGGGTTTCGGCTTCGTAGGAATACGTGGTCACCACACCGTTGCCGTGCTCTTCGCGCAGCTTCTGTCCGGCAGCGGACCAGGTCAGGGATTTCACGATAATCTGTTCGGAACCGCCATTCACCGTCAGCCAGCTGCCTTTCAGCAGACCTGCCACATCATACGCCACGCGCTGCATATTGCCTTTCGCATCGGTAGTGGTGAGCACATTCCCGGCGGCGTCCACCGTGCTGGTAGTGGTGTAAGTTTCGCCCGCCAGCAGGTCGTTCCACGCGGAGGCGTCCGCCCCCTGCCAGTCGGCTTCTGTACCGTCCGGCAGCAGCTGGCGGGTGACGGAAAGCGGCACGCCGCTCAGGGAAAAACTGGTCGTAGAAAGCAGACCTGCCGGGTCATAGTGGCTGACCATCTGACTGGCGAGGTTGTGGTTCTGTTCATCAGCCGAATTACCGGCCCAGACGAAGCGCTCGCTGATTTTTCCCTGCTCGGTCACGCTCAACGGGCGTCCCGGCAGACCAGCATCTTCATACTGAAAGGTACGGGTCACGGCGGCGCTGCGTTCGTTACCTGTGCCAATATTGCTGACCTGCAAAAAAGCCCGCCCGGCGGCGTCGTTCAGTGCCACCGTCGTTCCGGCATCGGCACTTTGCGTGCGCAGCGGCGTACCGTCGAGGTCGCTGATAAAGCCAAAATTCACCAGCCCGGCCGCCGCAAGGCGCGGGTCGGCACTCTGCGCGGGAAAACCGCGCGCATTGAACTGATGGCGGATAATGCGTTCGTCGGTAATATCGGGGGAGTCGGGATGGCGGTGATATGCCATTTCGCGCACTATCAGGGCACGATTATCAAGCACCATGACGGTCGGGGTTTTGCTGAAAAGTGAAATGTTCACAGATTTTCTCCAGAGTAGTTATGGAACAATCTGTTCAAATTATAAGCATAAAAAAAACAATCACTGCGGAAATAATCAACAATGCAGGCCCTTTAATGGCAAAGGGCCTGATGCCGCTTATTCTCCTAAAATTTCCCTCAGCACCGGCCCGATACGCGCAAACGCCTGCGGCGAGATAATCTCCACGTGGGCGCAATCCTGACGGTAAACCTCCAGTACGCGAACCCAGGGTGCCCAGGCGGTGTGCGGATCGGTGCCTGCGGGTAATGTGCGC
Organism: Kosakonia pseudosacchari; assembly: GCF_015167415.1. Classification (NCBI taxonomy): domain Bacteria; kingdom Pseudomonadati; phylum Pseudomonadota; class Gammaproteobacteria; order Enterobacterales; family Enterobacteriaceae; genus Kosakonia; species Kosakonia pseudosacchari. The sequence goes on along the minus strand of NZ_CP063425.1, from coordinate 1,299,845 downwards.
TCGGCAACAAACAGCGTGGCTTTGCCATCAAACGGCAGGCTGTGGGCGGTAGTCAGCAAGCGAACCGCATCGGCGTAGTTACCCTCGATAACCGGGAACAGCTCGCCAGAGGCTTGCCCCTGCTGCGCGGCGAGAAACGCCTGCCGCTCGCGTTCGATCTCAGCCAGCACTTGCGCATCCAGCCCGTTTGCCTCTTTTTCTGCCCAGTTTTGCGTTTCCGGCGGCCAGGTATCGAGCAGGCCAAGAAACGCCACCTCTTCACCCCGCTGCCGCAGACGGGCGGCGATGCCCTGCGCCAGCGTGCCGCCGAGCGAATAGCCCAACAGGTAATACGGCCCGTGCGGCTGCTGCGCCAGCAGCGTCGCCAGATGTTGCTCACAGGCTTCGTCTAATGTCGAGGCCTGTTGCAGCGGGCCATCCGGTCGCGGCGACTGAATACCGATAATCGACCAGCGCGGCGCAAGGTGACGGGCGAGCACGCTAAATTGCCAGGCAAAACCGGACGCCGGATGGAAGCAAAACAGCGTGGGCCCGGTGCTTTCGCGCAGTGGCAACAGCGTTTCCATCCCAAGCCGCCCGGCCTGTTCCGCCGAAAGGGACGCTTCCAGCGAGGCGGCGAGTTTTTCTACCGTGGAAGCGACCATGATCTGCCCCGGCGTAACCTGCCGTTGGCACTCGCGGCTCAGTTGCGCCGCCAGGCGCATTGCCAGCAGCGAATGACCGCCCAGCGCGAAGAAATCTGCCTGCGCGTCGTTCACTTCGCATCCGAGCAAACCGGAAAATGCCTGCGCGATCAGCGTTTCCATCCCGGCGTTGAGCGGGCGGCCGCCCTGCTGCACCGCCACTTCCGGCAGCGGCAACGCTTTTCTGTCGAGCTTACCGTTGGCGCTCAGCGGCAGCGCGTCCAGTTGCACCAGCACTACCGGCACCATATGCGGCGGCAGTTGCTCACGCAGTTGCGCCAGCAGCGCCGGTGTATCCAGAGGCTGCCCGGAGGCAGAAACCACATACCCCACTAATTGACGCGCATCGCCGCCACCGGCGGCGGCCTGGTTAAAGACGCAGGCATGCGCCACCGCCTGAGCCACATCCGGCAGCGCCAGCAGGGCACGGTCGATTTCGCCTAACTCAATGCGCTGGCCACGAATTTTCAACTGGTCGTCGCTGCGCCCGAGGTATTCGACCGCACCGTTTTCCAGCCAGCGCGCGACATCACCGGTGCGGTACATGCGCTCGCCAGCGACAAACGGATCGGCGATAAAGCGGCTGGCGGTGAGATCCGGGCGGCCAAGATAGCCCTGCGCCAGTTGAATGCCGGTGAGGTAGAGATCGCCCGCCACGCCCGGCGGCACCGGGCGCATCATCGCATCCAGAATGCGCAAACCCGTGTTCCACACCGGGAAACCAATCGGCACACTGTTGCCGCGTACCTCCGCCAGCGCCTCGCCGTATGCGGGATACCAGCTCACGTCTACAGCGGCTTCGGTCGGACCATACAAGTTATGCAGCGGCGTGCCGGTCAGCTGCTGCCAGTCGCGGCACAAATCGGCAGGCAGCGCTTCGCCACTACAGAACACCTGTTTTAGCGTGCGGCAACTGCGCTTTGCGCTTTCCGGCGTTAGTGAAGCGACAAACGCGGCTAACATCGACGGCACAAAGTGCGTGGTGGTCACGCCGTAGTGGGTAAAAAAGTCCTGCAACGCGTGCGGATCGCGATGCGCGTCCGGCTCCGCCATCACCAGCTTTGCCCCGGCGATAAATGGCCACCAGAACTCCCACACCGACACGTCAAAACTGCACGGCGTTTTCTGCGCCACCACATCCTGCGCGCTGAGCGGGTAACTTTCCTGCATCCACAGCAGTCGGTTGACGATGGCGGTTTGCCCGACCATCACCCCTTTTGGCCGCCCGGTGGAGCCAGAGGTGAAAATGATATACGCGGTATGCGCCGGGCGAGCCAGGTTGAGCGCGTCGCTGCCGTGGGTTGCCAGCGGGGTTTCGTAGCAGAAATGGCGAAGCGCGGGAATATCGCTAAAGCGCGCCAGTTGGTTCTGCGCGGTGATGAGCAAACGCGGTCTGGCATCTTCGAGCATCATTTTCAGCCGCTCGTCCGGGTAACCGGTATCCAGCGGCAGCCAGGCTGCACCCGCTTCGACAATGCCGTGTAGCGCCAGCGTCAGGAATACCGAGCGCGGCAGCGCCACCGCCACGCTGTCGCCGGGCTGTACGCCAAGCAGGCGAAGCTGGTGCGCCAGCGCCACCACCTGCTCGCGCATTTCGCGGTAGGTAAATTGCCACTGCGCATCAGCCAGCGCGGGCGCATCCGGCGTTTTCGCCGCCTGTGCGGCAACCAGCGCGCTTAAGGTGGTGGTCGGCAGCATCTTGTCGGTATCGTTAATCTCTGCCAGCCGCTGCGCTTCCCGCACAGAGAGCAAATCCGCGTCGCCGCAGCGTAACTGCGGGTTTTCAGCAAACTGGTTCAGCAAGTGCGCCAGACGCGCGACATGCGCTTTTAACGTCGCTTCATCATAACGGCTGCGGTTCGCCAGCACTTCCAGCGATAAACCGCCCTCTTCATGCGGGAACAGGGCAATCTCCAGATCGTTGACTGGCCCGGTCGCCAGCGTGTGCGTGGTGCCTTTAATGCCGTCCACATCCAGCTGGTAATCGAACATTTTGACGTTAAACACCGGACCGAAAAGCGGTTCGTCGCCCGCCGCACGCCCGGCGTCGCGCACAATTTGCTCGGCGTCATAACGCTGGTGGCGCCGCATCGCTTTCAGGCTGCCTGCAAGCGTTGTCGCCAGCGCGGAGAGCGTTTGTGTGCCATCCAGATGAATGCCCAGCGGCAACACGTTGAGCACCGGCCCGGTGGCGGTTAACGCCGACGAGCCCATGCGGCGCATAAAGATAAATCCGGCGGCATAGTCGGTGCGCCCGCACAGTCGCCCCAGCCACAGTGCGGCCAGCGCCAGCGCCAGATCGGCGGGTGAATGGTGGCTAAAAGCCTGGGTTAGGTGGCGAAATGCCCCGTTATCCATCGACACGTTGAGACGCAGAATGTCGGTTGTTACCGCGCGCCCCGGCAGTGGCGTGTCGGAAAGGGAGACCGGAGAGGGTAACGCGCTGCGCTGCTGTGCCCAAAAAGCGCGATCGCGCTGCCAGGCGTCGCTTTCGCGGTAGCGCTGATACTCTTCCACCACTCCGGCAAACGGTGTAAAGGGAGATGTCGGTGTGGGCTCACCGCGCCGCCATGCGCTGTAAATGGCCGCAATCTGGCGGGTAATGGCCGGAAAACTGAAGCCATCGACCAGTAAATGGTGATAACGCTGATACCAGTACCAGTGTTGCTCGCCCACGCGTAACAGCCGGTGGCACACCAGCGGATTGCCGCTCTCCACGCGCAGGTTTTGCGCCAGGTCATCCCGCATTATCTGTAATGCGGCGGCGTGTGGTTCGCCGTTGTCACGCAAATCAACAATCTCCGGCAGGGCAAAGACATGTGCCTCATCTACCCACTGCCACACTTCGCCGTTCTCTTCCTCAAAGCGCATGCGCAGCGTGTCGGCCTGCGACAAACCGCTGACAATCGCCTGAGCCAGCAGCGCGGCGTCGATATCGCCCTTCAGTTCCACATAGTGCGCCACGCTCCAGGCGTTGGGCAGGGTTGAGAGCTTTTCCGCCATCCAGATCCCCGGCTGTGCGGCGACCAGCGGTAAACGTTGGGTCATTTTCCGCTCCTCATTGCGCATGGTGCGCCGGGGTCAATGTTTGCCAGTTTGCCGCCAGCCAGGTGTCGCACGCACCCTGCGGTTGTGGCTCGCAGACAACATTCCAGCCATCGGGAAGCGCGCACTGCGCAGGCCACAGGCTGAACTGCCGCCGGGTATTTTGCAGAATATAAAATTGCCCTTGCGGGTTATCGAAAGGGTTGGTGAATTCCATAGCAAACTCCTGTCGTGAAAAGGCGCGATTAACAAGCGCGGGTAAGCGGCTGCCAGAGGGTGATAAGCCCGGAGGTCAACCCGCCGCGCCAGCAAAGCGCATCGTGTCCGCCGTCAACCTGACGCCAGAAAACCGACTGCTGTGTGCGTTGTAACAGGGGAAAAAGCGCCTCGTTGGCGCGAAAAATAAGCGGTTCGCGAACGCCCGCCTCCAGCACAATGCGCAGGCTCTGCGGGTGCAACTCACCGTTTTTAAGTTGTTCGATAATGATGCCGTCGCGCTCGCCGCCGCGATGCGGCCACCAGAATGATCCAGACTGGCTCAACACACAGCCAAACCGCTGCGGCCAGTGCAGTGCGGCATACAGTGACGACAGGCCGCCAAAACTCTGCCCGGCCACCACGGTGTGCTCCGCGTTGTCGCTGAACGGCGCAATGGCACGAACCTGCGGCAATAACTCATCTTGTACCGCCAGCCAGAAATCGGCATTGCACGGCAACTCCCGGCTGCGGTGGGCGTTATCAATCACATCGATCAGCACATACACCGCCTCCGGCAGTTGCCCGGCGCTGGTCAATGCAGCCAGCGCGGGCCATACCGGCATACTTTGCGCCCAAAACTGCCCGTCGAGCAGGATCGCCAGCGGCCGTTCGGCGCTCTCGCCGCTACCGGTGGTGTAGATCCAGACGCGCCGCGTAGTGTTGAGGAGTGTGCTGCGCCATTGCAGGCACTGCGGCGCATTGAACGGCGTCTGTGTTTCACGCCATCCTGGCTGCAACGGCGCATCGGGCATTTCCAGCGCTGAAACGGGATGCCCGCGCCCGCCGCGCCAGCTTTGCGCATTGAGCGGATCGGCAATCGCATGAGCTAACAACTTGCGCCAGCCTTCGCGCAGCGCAGTGCGATCCGGCGGCGTAGTGGTAAAAACGTCGGCGGAAAAATCGTCGCTGTTGTGCGAAGGAATGAAGCAATAACTGCCGCGCCAGCTGGCGGCAAGGGTGGTTTCCCAGTACCAGACATCGGTTCCGTCAATGCGACTCAGCGATTGCGGCGTCGATGTTTGATGGTGATCGGTCACGCCGGTAATGTAGATCCACACCCACCGCACGCGCGAGGTTGCTTCTGTCCCGGCGGGATCGCGCCACCAGAATGTGACCTCATAATTTCCCTGCGCATTTTTGACCCATTCGGGCCCCTGTTTTGACTCCCACCAGGCATCACTTCCCGTTGTTGACGTCACGGCTTTAACCTCAAATATGCTGTGGAAATTTTTGCTTGCAGATCAAAAAATATCGATAATATTATTGATAACTATTTTCATTTGCAATAGCGTATTGGCGCGCTGTGGGAAGCGCGTCTTTCACTTAAAACGGCCGCCGTGGGCGAATTTTCTCAGGACTGAGCGCCTCGCTCCGCGCTGGCTTCATTATGCCGCCTCCTCTCCCCTGGGAAAGGACTAGCGGGGATGCGGCGACGAAAAGCAGGAACAACAATGAATAACAAAATCAAATCCCTGGCCGTTCTGGTCAATCTGGGGATCTACGGCGTTGCTGTGCCAGCGTTCGCGGCCGAAACCCGCGCCGCCTCTGGCGAAGAGACGATTGTCGTCACGGCTGAGCAGCAAAACTTGCAGGCGCCGGGCGTTTCCACCATCACGGCCGACGAAATTCGTAAGAACCCGCCTTCCCGTGATGTCTCCGAAATTATCCGTACCATGCCGGGCGTGAACTTAACCGGTAACGCCACCAGCGGTCAGCGCGGGAACAACCGCCAGATCGACATTCGCGGCATGGGTCCGGAAAACACCCTGATTCTGGTGGATGGAAAACCCGTTACCAGCCGCAATTCCGTGCGGCTTGGCTGGCGCGGCGAGCGCGACAGCCGCGGTGACACCAACTGGGTGCCGCCGGAAATGATCGAGCGTATCGAAGTGATTCGCGGCCCGGCGGCGGCGCGTTACGGTAACGGCGCGGCAGGCGGCGTGGTGAATATCATCACCAAAAAAGAGAATACTGGCGAATGGCACGGTTCGTGGAATAGCTATTTCAACGCGCCGGAACACAAAGATGAAGGTTCAACCAAACGTACCAACTTCAGCCTGAGCGGCCCGCTCGGCGACGATGTTAGCTTCCGCCTGTATGGCAACCTCGCCAAAACCCAGGCCGATGCGCAGGACATCAACAAAGATCACCAGTCCGAACGTACCGGAACTTACGCCAACACTGTCGTTGCCGGACGTGAAGGCTCGATCAACAAAGACATTACCGGCGTCGTGCGCTGGGATTTTGCCCCAATGCAGGCCCTGGAGTTGCAGGCCGGCTACAGCCGCCAGGGCAACCTCTACGCGGGCGATACGCAGAACACCAACAACGACAGCAGCACCAATAACTATGTCAATGATAACTATGGCAAAGAGACCAACCGCCTTTATCGCCAGAACTATTCGGCAACCTGGACCGGCGGCTGGGATAACGGCGTCACCACCAACAACTGGGTACGCTATGAACACACCCGTAACTCGCGCATCCCGGAAGGGCTGGCGGGCGGTACGGAAGGTCTGTTCAACGCGCAAAAATTCTCCGATATCGACTACAGCGATCTGTTGCTGCACAGCGAAGCGAGCGTACCGTTTGAACTGCTGTTCAAGCAGAACCTGACGCTCGGCGCCGAGTGGGATCATCAGAGCATGAAAGATTACACCTCGAATACGCAGACCTTTATGGGCGGTAATATTCCCGGTTACAGCAGCACCGGCCGTAGCCCCTATTCCGATGCGGATATCTTCTCGGTGTTTGCCGAAGACAACATTGAGCTGACCGACAGCACCATGCTGACGCCTGCGTTGCGCTTCGACCACCACACCATCGTGGGCAACAACTGGAGCCCGTCGCTGAACTTGTCTCAGGGCCTGGGCGACGACTTCACCCTGAAAATGGGTATCGCCCGTGCTTATAAAGCACCGAGCCTGTACCAGACCAACCCGAACTACATTCTCTACAGCCGTGGTCAGGGTTGCTACGCGGTCACCGTGGATGCCAACGGCAGAGACATCGGCTGTTATCTGCAAGGCAACGACGATCTGAAAGCGGAAACCAGCATCAATAAAGAGATTGGTCTGGAGTTCAAACGTGACGGCTGGCTGGCTGGCGTGACCTGGTTCCGTAACGACTACCGCAATAAGATTGAGTCGGGCTATTCGCCGGTGGGACAAACCTCCATCACCAGCGGTAAGTCCACCCTGAACACCTATATCTACCAGTGGGATAACGTGCCGAAAGCGGTGGTGGAAGGGTTAGAAGGTGCGTTGAATGTGCCGGTAAGCGAGACGGTAAACTGGACCAACAATGTCACCTACATGCTGCAAAGCAAAAACAAAACCACCGGCGAACGTCTGTCGATCATTCCGGAATACACCTGGAACTCCACGCTGAGCTGGCAGGTTACCCAGGATGTTTCACTGCAATCGACCTTTACCTGGTACGGTAAACAGCAGCCGAAGAAATATGACTACAAAGGTAACCGCGTGACCGGTTCCGCCACCAACGAAGTGAGCCCGTACAGCATCGTTGGCCTGAGCGGCACCTGGGACGTGACCAAAAACGTCAGCCTGACGGGCGGTGTCAGCAACGTGTTCGATAAACGCCACTGGCGCGAAGGCAACGCGCAAACCACCGGCGGCGGCGCAAACTGGATGTACGGTGCAGGTGCTGCAACGTATAACGAGTCGGGCCGCACCTGGTACATGGGGGTAAACACCCGCTTCTAACCGCTATCCGCCCTCTCCCCCGCCGGAAGATCCCCCGCTTCCCACGGGGAGAAGGGCACTTACGTTATTAAGCGATGGCAAAATGAAAACGGCACGCCACCTGAAACGGTGCGCGTGCCGGATTTATCTATTGCCCGGACAATGCCGCCGGGCAGGGTTTATCAGAACGCTTCCCAGTCATGTTCCGGCGCTTTGCTGCCGCCTGCAAGCGCAGGTCGGCGCAAGGCTTTCCCCGCTTTTGGCGCAGCCGCTGACGGTTTGCCGGTAGCCCCCTGATCTGCATCGCCCGGCAGTTTAAACACCGAGACAATTTCCGTTAACTGGAACGCTTGATGCTCCAGCGAAGCGGAAGTGGCGGAAGATTCTTCCACCAGCGCGGCGTTCTGCTGGGTCACGCTGTCCATTTGCGAAATCGCCGTGCCAACCTGACTAATCCCTTTGCTTTGCTCCACGGATGCCGAGGCGATCTCGCCCATGATATCCGTTACGCTGGTGACGGAACGCAGGATGTTGTCCATCGATTCGCTGGTCAACGTCACCTGGTCAAAACCGTTATTGACGTTCGTGACCGACTCATCAATCAGCACTTTGATCTCTTTCGCGGCTCCAGCGCTTCGCTGCGCCAGATTACGCACTTCGCTGGCGACTACAGCGAACCCGCGCCCTTGCTCACCGGCACGCGCCGCTTCAACGGCGGCGTTGAGCGCCAGGATATTGGTCTGGAACGCAATGCTGTCGATGACGTTAATGATATCGGTTATTTTCTGCGAACTGTTGGTGATATTTTTCATGCTGGCGATGACCGCCTGCACGCGCTCTTCACCTTTGTTCACAGCGGCTGACGCCACCTGTGCAAGGTTGCTGGCTTCGCTGGCGTTGTCGGCGTTCTGTTTGACCACCGCGCTCAGCTCTTCCATGCTGGCAGCGGTTTGCGTCAGCGCGGCGGCTTGTTCTTCTGTGCGAGAAGAGAGATCGGTGTTACCGGACGCAATTTCGCTCGCCCCCTGGTAAATTTCACCCGCGCTGTTACGGATCTGCGTAACGGTGTTCACCCAGTTGTTCTGCATGGTTTCCAGATAGGGAATGAGTTGCCCCACTTCGTTGTTGCCCAGATCTTTTGTCGGCTTATCCAGCTTGCCCACCGACAACACCTGCAGATGTTGCTTAACCCACTCCAGCGAGCGCGCCAGGCACAGCGCCAGGTAGCGCTCGGACATCACCAGCATCGCCAGGCCAATGATCATGGCGATGATAATGATGGCGCGCGTCAGCGAAACCCAACTGGCAATACGCGCGTTAGCGGCGGATTTCAGCTCGTGAATTTGCTGGTTGTACGCGACAATCGCCTGTGAGAATCCGCTGCGCAGCGGGCTGAACTGCGCTTTCGACAACTGGTTATAACTCTCGGCATTGTCGGCTTTAAGGGCGGCGAACATCGGCGTAATGGCCTGATTAAACAGGTTCAACGAGCTGTTATAGATATTATCGATGGCCTCGGTGCTGATATTCGCATGATCGGTCACTTTGAACTGATTCAGACCGTTTTGCAGAAAATCGATATCTTTGCCGATACGATCGAGGGTTTGCTGATAGTTTTGTGTATCGTTATTGGCCTGGAAAACCAACGCCCGGTCCATCAGCAGTTTGACCTGGTAATAGCGATCGCTGGCGTTGTTGATGATGTCGCCGTTAATTTGCTGAACGTTGGTGAGTTCCACTTCATCGGTTAAGGCGCTCAACGCATGTAACGAATAAAACGAGACACCGCCCCAGAGCAAAGTGAAAATCACCAGAATCGCCAGCATCGCGACTTTGATTTTTAGATTTCGAATAAAGTGCATAAAAACCCCGGTAAATAGTTGTGAAATAACGTTTTAAAGCAGCGATCTCCTCGCTGTCATAAACCCCATCGGCTAAGTTTGCGGGTTAATTAAGAATAAAAAGAAGTAAGGCAATAACCTTTCCATTGAAATGGTGATAACACGTTGTTTACCGTGGCTTAACTTTTGAAACGGAAGTAAAGTGGTAATTTGGCAGGCGATTACGCCGGTAAAAGATGTCGAGTTGCGTGGTGCGGAAGGGGTAAAGCGGGGGCATCGGCGGATACCGATGCCACGTTCATTAAGATGACGAGGGAGCAAAGAAGGCGTTGAGTTTTTGTTTTTGCCTGCCCTGCTCGTCAAAATTACTGGCCGCCAGCCAGGCGGAAATCGCCGCGTCGCGCTGCGGCCATTCGCTATCCAGCATGGATAAATAGTCGGTATCGCGGTTGCGCCCTTTGCGCACCATATGCTGGCGAAAACGCCCTTCCCAGCTAAAACCGAGACGTTCAGCGGCGCGGCGGGACGCGACGTTGAGCGTGTCACATTTCCACTCCACGCGGCGGTAGTGGCAGGCAAAAGCGTGGCGCAGCATTAACCAGATGGCTTCCGTTCCCAGCACGCTGTTTTTCATGCGCGGTGACCAGGTGACGTGGCCGATTTCCACCGAGCCATTTTGTGTATTGATGGCAAGCCAGGCGACAACGCCGAGCGCCTCACCGCTGGCGCACTCCACGACAGCGAAGGGCGCGATGGTAGTGTCGATCATTTTACCCACCACCCACTGCGCCATGTTGTCCAGCGTTTGTGGGCGCTCACCTGCCAGCCATGTCCAGTCAGCCTCGTTTTGCGCCTGAGAGTAAGCGCGCAGAAGATCGTGTGTGTGTACTCTGGCGTCAAGCGGTTCCAGCCGACAATATTGTCCGTGCAACACGCTGCGCGGCAGCGGCTGGACGCCGTGCCAGTGCGGCAACATGTCACCGACGGTTTGACCATAATGATTCAATTCCGGCACTTTTTTCTCCCAGGCAAAAAAGTTAAACAGAAAAGAGTGTTTTAACAGCAGTTAAGCCCGGAATATAGTGCCTAAAATTGGTGGGAAAGTGGAGAAAAAAGTCTTTGAAATCAGAGGACTGACTAGATTTGGCATCAGAATAGTCTGATGCCTTTACACTTACTGACTAAAGTGGCCAAATTGCGCCAAAACCTGGTCAAAAATGGCCATTCCCTGCTGGACTTCTTTCGCGCTCATTATGCAAGGCGGCACTACATGAATGCGGTTTTCGACAACAAAAGTTAACAATCCGGCTCCGGTGAGCGCCGCCTTAATCGCTGCCATCTCTGACGCGGTTAAAGGCGTTTTGGTTTTACGGTTGCTCACCAGTTCCAGCGCCTGGAACATGCCGCGACCGCGTACTTCACCAATCAGCGGATGTTTTGCTGCCAGCGCTTCCAGTGCAGGGCGCAGGACACCGTTGCCAACCTCTGCCGCATTCTGCACCACGTTCTCCTCTTTCATCGCATCGAGCGTGGCGACAATCGCCGCCATCGCCAGCGGATGCCCGGAGTATGTCAGCCCACCGGCGAAGAAATGGTCGTCAAAATAGTGAGCGATAGGCGCGGAAATCAGCACGCCGCCCGCCGGCACATAGCCCGCATTTACCCCTTTGGCGAAGGTGATCAAATCCGGCACGATGCCATCCTGTTCGAAAGCAAACCAGCTACCGGTACGGCCAAAACCGGCCATCACTTCATCAAGGATCAGCACAATGCCGAACTCATCAGCCAGCGCGCGCACGCCTTGCATGTATCCCGCTGGCGGCACCAGAATGCCCGCCGTGCCAGGAATGGACTCCAGCAGGATCGCCGCAATCGACGACGGCCCTTCACACTCAATCATGCGGCGCAGATGCGCCAGCGCACGTTCGCACTCTTCGGCTTCGCTGCTGGCATTAAATTCGCTGCGATACAGGTACGGGTTAAAGAAGTGAACATGCCCGCGTGAATACTCATTTGGCACACGCCGCCAGTCGCCGGTCGCTGCGATGGCGCTGCCGGTGTTGCCGTGGTAAGAGCGATAGGCAGAGAAAATTTTGTCGCGCCCGGTGTACAGTCGCGCCATGCGGATGGCGTTTTCGTTGGCATCCGCCCCGGCGTTAGTGAAAAAGACTTTACTGAAACCTTCCGGCGCCAGCTCCACAATGCGTTTTGCCGCTTCGCCACGCGCCAGGTTGGCGGTGGCCGGCGCAATGGTGACCAGCGTTTCCAGCTGCGCTTTCATCGCCGCCAGCACGCGCGGGTGTTGATAACCAATATTAACGTTCACTAGCTGGCTGCTGAAATCGAGGTAGCGGTTACCGTCGTAATCCCACAGCTCGCAGCCTTGCGCCCCGGCAATCACCAACGGGTTGAGGTTGCCCTGCATCGACCATGAATGAAACACATATGACCGGTCCAGTTGACGCACATCGTCGTTCGTTATCGCCATCTCGTTGTGAAGTGCCAGTTTCATGCCAGATCCTCTCATGCCGTTGTTGTTGTCTGCATCATGCTGCGCGCCATAAAGAGGCGGGTAGAGCCAGTCGGCTTCGCGGGATGTGACACCCGTGTCACACGCCAGTGGCGCAACTGGCACTGTCTGGCAGGCGTGAGGGTTTTTATAGTGGCGCACTAAACCTGCACAACTGAGGAAAAAACAATGGCAGCGAAAAACGTGGTGTTCATTACGGGCGCGACCTCCGGATTTGGCGAAGCGGCGGCGCAGGTTTTTGCCGACGCCGGATGGGCGCTGGTATTGAGCGGGCGTCGGCTTGCGCGTCTGGAAAATCTTAAAGAACGGCTGCATGGCAAAGTGCCGGTGCACATTATTGAACTGGATGTACGCGATAACGCCGCGGTAAAAAAAGCGGTAGCCGAACTGCCGGCGGAATTTGCCGATATCACCACGCTTATCAACAACGCCGGGCTGGCGCTCGCCCCGCAGCCCGCCCAGAACGTGGAGTTACAGGACTGGCAAACGATGATCGATACCAATGTCACCGGGCTGGTGAATGTGACACACGCGCTGCTGCCAACGCTGATTGCGCATGGTGCGGGGGCATCGATTATCAATATTGGATCTATTGCCGGACAGTGGCCCTACCCCGGCAGCCATGTGTATGGCGCGACCAAAGCCTTTGTGAAGCAATTTAGCTACAACCTGCGCTGCGATTTACTGGGAACGGGCGTGCGGGTAACCGATCTTGCGCCGGGAATTGCCGAAACGGAATTTACCCTGGTCCGCACCAAAGGCGACAAGGCGGCTTCTGATAATTTGTATCGCGGCACAACGCCGCTTAGCGCGCAGGATATTGCCGGGCAGATGTTCTACATCGCCACGCTGCCGGATCATATGAATATTAACCGCGTGGAAGTGATGCCGGTGCGCCAGGCCTGGCAGCCGTTTGCCATCGACCGGGATTAAACTGGATTGTACTGAGCCATAAAATAAAACGCCCCGGCATAAATGCCGGGGCCTGCTTTTATTCTTTTTTCCTGGGTGTTTAATCGTTTTACCCCGCCCGGCGCTTATCTCCGGCACTCACTCTTAGGTGGCGTTAGCTCTTTATGGGGTGAGACCACGATAGTCCATCGGAATGTTCTTAACAATAGCTATTTCGTTGCAATTTTCGGTTTTTTGATGCTGGTCATAATTTGCCGGATCGTCGCGTAAACCCGCGTGACGACGCTCACTCGCCAGCAACGCCTGACCATTTGCGCGCCCAAAAAAACAGACGAAGCGTGACGCCTGTCGCGATGCGAGCGCAAAATTGGTGGATTTCTCACCACCATTGTCGATAAAAGAGGCAATGCGTTATGATTGCGCCATTCGGAATTTGACTTAAATCCTTCAGACGTTTACAAAAGATACTGCCTTCCCTGAGTCCGACTTGCGTCTTTCCCGTTTTCGTCCAGGCTTCCATTTTACCCTGCGTAAAAATGGCGCGGATTGACCGGTTCAGATTTGCGTTTTACCGACTATTTTAAGATTTGCAGGCATCTGTAAGTGGAGTATCGCATGTTCTCTTTTGTCGCCCGGCAGGCGATTTTTGATGCAAATATGAACACAGTCGGTTACGAGTTGTTGTTCAGAGACAGTATGACGAACCGGTTCCCCGACGTTACGCCGGAGTACGCCACTGCCCAAATTATTGTCGAACAGTTTCTCGGCGCGCCGCTGGGCCGCCTGAAAGAGTACAGCGCGATCTTTGTTAACTTCCCCTATGAACTGCTGGTGCAGGGGATGGCGGAAACATTGCCGAAAGACCGCGTGATTGTGGAAATCCTCGAAACCGCCAAACCCACGCCTCAGTTGCTCAACACGGTAAAAAAACTCGCGGCGCAAGGCTTTCGCATCGCGCTGGATGACTTCGCCTTGGGCGACACCTGGAACGCGTTTTTACCTTATATCAGCATCATCAAATTTGACGTGCGGGAAAATACGCCCGACGAGATTAGCGGCTATCTCAATGACAAAGCCCATTTGCTGAAAGACACCCTATTTCTTGCCGAAAAGGTGGAAACCCAGGAGGAGTACGAGTGTTTTCGTAACATGGGTTGCACGCTGTTTCAGGGGCATTTTTTCAGCAAGCCGGTGATCCATTCAGCCAATAAACTGTTTCAGAATCAGGAAATCACCTTAAAACTGATGAAAGAGGTGAATGCCGACTCGCCGGATTTTGGCCGAATCGAAGCTCTGCTGAAGCAGGATCTGGCGCTGTCGTTTAAGATCATGCGCTATGCGCAAAATATTGTGTTCAATGCGCGCGGGATTAAAAATTTCCGCAGCCAGTCGTTAAAGGACGTCATTTTTTATCTTGGCACCAACGAGTTACGCCGCTTTGTCCTGGTGTCCTGCCTGACCTCGGTCAACAAAGTAAAGACCGACGATATTTACTACCAGAGCCTGGTTCGCGCCAAGTTTTGCGAGCTGGCCTCGGCGCACTCCATCAGCCGTCACGCTGCCGATGACGCGTTTATCGTCGGTCTGTTTTCACAGCTCGACAGCATTTTTGAAATGCCGATGGCAGATTTATTAAGCCAGATTGATATCTCCGCCAGCGTCATGATGGCGCTTAAAGAGCAAAAAGGCCCGCTCTACCCTTACCTGCAACTGATTGAGCTGTACGAAAATCACAACTGGGAAGAGGTCAGCGCGCTCGGTCATCGGCTGGGTTTTAACCGCAGCATGGTGGCAGAGCTGATTAAAGCCGCCACCAAATGGACCAACAGTATCCCGTCAGACGTTAGCTGATCATTTCAGTTTTCGCGCCAGACAGCCGATTTAATCAGTAGGGTGTTATTCACACCGCTGCTTTGTTTCACTCGGCTGATCACTGGACGTACATCATGGAAAAGTTAACGGTATATGGATATCGCCTCGGCAACGAATATCAGGTGGAATTCGTGCCTTATAAGCAAAGTCTGACTACCTGCGCGATCCCCGGTAGCTGCACTTATTTACGTAACACCATGAGCAACCTGCTGACCTACCTGCTGGCGCACGCCGTGGGGAATATTGTGGCCGACAAAACGCTGCAGATTCAGGTATGGGAAAATAACGGATTAAGTTGCTCAAGCCAGCGACTATGGCAAGTGATGAACAACCTGAAGCGTAAACTGGCGGTATTCGGTTTACCCGACGACTTTATTCTGCGCATGGCCGGGAAAGGGTATCTTATCCCGCCGCAAAAGGTGCTAACGCTTTATTGCCGGGAGACGTTTTTTCAGCAACAACGCGCGGGTGATTATCCCGTTCTGGAAAACCAGACAATTAAGCGTAACGCAGCGCATCAATCAATAAGCTAAACGCGGCGGTGTGCTGTTTGCGGCTGGGATAATAGAGATAATAGCCGGGGAACGGTTCACACCAGTCGTCGAGCACCGTTTCAAGTTTGCCTTCGGTGACAGCCTGCGCCACGCAATCTTCCGGGACCAAAGCCAGCCCCATACCGCTGGTTGCCGCTTTGATTCTGGCGGCCAGGTTATTAAAGGTTAATTGCCCTTCCACGCGCACGCGCATTGGCTGGCCATCTTTAGAAAATTCCCAGGCATACAGCCCGCCGAGCGTCGGCAGGCGCATATTAATACAGTTGTGATGCTGTAAATCATGCGGTGTTTGCGGTTTACCATGACGGGAAAAATATCCTGGCGCGCCAACCACCACCATGCGCCAGTCCGGACCTATACGCACCGCGACCATATCTCTGGCAACCTGTTCACCAAGGCGAATACCGGCATCGTAACGCTCACTGACAATATCCGTCAGGGTGTTATCGATGGTTAATTCCACTTTCACGTCAGGGTAAGCGTCTAAAAAAGGCTTAATGGCTGGCCACACCGTAGAATGCAACGCGTGCTCACCAAGCGTGATACGAATATTGCCGGCAACGCGATCGCGCATATCGGTTAACGCAATCAGTTCTTCCTCAATCTCTTTAAATCGCGGGCCAATACTATTTATTAATGCCTCGCCTGCATCGGTGGGGGCGACGCTGCGCGTAGTACGGGTAAGCAGCCGAATTTGCAGACGTTCTTCCAGCCCGCGAATGGCATGGCTGAGCGCCGATTGCGAGACACCTAATTTTGCTGCCGCGCGGGTAAAGCTGCGTTCGCGGGCCACCACAATTAAATAGAACAGATCGTTAAAATTATCTTTCAGCATTTCCGCTCCGTGACCAGACCATGAAAATAGCGTTTATGCTACACGTCGGCTGTCTTTAAATATATGTCTATAATTCACCAATCCCCCGACAAAAGGGCTCCGATCGTGAAGCAGGTCACCTCTTTTTATGTTAATAAACGCCAGCGACCTTTCTTTTAATGAATTACGCTCATAACCACAATGAACCCTATTACTTAATCAATACGCTTTATTATTCGCCACGTATAAAACGCAGAAGCTCTCTTAAAATTAACCATGCAGCAGCGGCGGATATTTAATAATTAAACACCCGCTTCTGGCACCCGTTTAAAATAACCTCTTAATTAACCTGCATATTTAATCGCACATTTTGCCAATAAAAGCCGGGGGTATTCCCCCCGGATAGAGAAAAAAGTAACAGTAGACACAAAAAATGCAATGAGGTTAATAAAGCGTCTTAACGTTAACCGATAAAACGCGAGTTGATATTAGCGATCTGTGCGATTAAAAATAGCCCCAAAAAAAGTTCCACCCGATATTTGTCAATATGTGCTAAAAAGAATTTAAATATTTACACCGGAATAACTCAGGTGATAAACAATATCTTACAACCTGAATAATCCATGAGCCACCCTCATAAGTGGTAACGTATTCTTGTTGTTATTAAAAAACACAGTGGCAAACATCAAGGGTTTATTTCTATGAAAATTTCTCAACTGAGTCTTTTCGTCTCTGCTGCGGTGCTGTGCTCGTCAGTACAGGCGGCGGAAATATATAATAAAGATGGTAATAAGTTAGACTTATATGGTTTGGTATCAGCAGAACATTATTTTTCTGATAACAGCGGCTGGGATGGCGACCAAACTTATATGCGTCTTGGCTTTCGCGGTGAAACACAAATTAATGATCAACTGACCGGCTACGGCCAGTGGCAGATGCATATTGACGCCAATAAATCGGAAGGTGATACCAATACGCCACGCACACGTTATGGCTTCGCCGGGTTAAAATTCGCCAATTACGGTTCTGTGGATTATGGCCGTAACAAAGGTGTCTTATATGACTCCCTCGGTTATACCGATATGCAGCCAGAGTTCGATGGCATGACCTACGGTTCCGACCAATTTATGTTCAGCCGTGGCAGCGGCATGCTGACCTACCGCAATACGGATTTCTTCGGCCTGGTTGACGGCCTGAATTTCTCCCTGCAATACCAGGGTAAAAATGATGGCGGCGGCGAATCCGGCGCGGGTCGAAATGTATTACGTCAAAACGGCGACGGTTACGGCTTATCCGTGGAATATAACATCGGCGCAGGCGTAAGCGTTGTCGGTGCCATGACCAGTGCTAAACGTACCGACGAACAAAATACCGCCACCAATATTCTCGGCGATGGCGATCGCGCCGAAGCCTATTCTGGCGCAATTAAATATGACGCCAATAATATCTACCTGGCGGCGATGTTTACTCAGGCTTATAACGCGTCGCGTTTCGGCAGTGCTTCCGATACAACGACCGCTTACGGCTACGCCAACGAATCGCAGATTTTTGAAGCATACGCCAGCTATCAGTTCGACTTTGGCTTGCAGCCATTCGTGGCGTATAACGCGCTGAAAGGGAAAAATATTGGCAGCAATAGCGCGGGCGATAAATATGGCGATCAGGATATCGAGAAATATGTCGATCTCGGCGCCACGTATTACTTCAACAAGAACTTCAACATGTTTGTTGATTATAAAATCAACCTGATTGATGAAGATAAATTCACCACCGCCGCCGGTATCAATACCGATGACGTGGTGGCAGTCGGTATGGTTTACCAGTTCTAAACCAGCAAAAAGGCGGCACCGGCCGCCTTTTATCCACCTTCATTCCCCGCGCGTTTCTTTTTCATTACGCTTACTTTTCCTTAGCGCTGATGCTGGCGTCGCCAGACGCCGGGCGGCATCTGGTATTTGCGCGTAAAGGTGCGTGTAAAAGTCTGCTGCGAGTCATAACCGTATTTGGTGGAGATAGCCATAATCGACTGTTCCGTCGCCAGCAGCTCATGCGCGGCGCTTTCCAGCTTCTTCTCGCGGATATAGATGCCGAGCGGTATCTGAAACACTTGCTGGAACAGGCGCTGAAGGTGCCATTTTGAATATCCCGCCCGCGTGGCGACATCCTCGATCCGTAGCGGCCTTTCAAGGTTATCGTCAATCCATTGCTGGATCTCAAGAATCACCGCGTGTTGCATACCCATGGTTGAAACCTCCTTGAGAACAGGAGCATTCACCTTAGCGGAGTGATACTTACGCAAACATGACGCGAAAATAATAATTTTGTCAGAAAAGCCCCTTCTGCAGGAATGGCAGCCAGCCACTCTCCCAGCAACTCTATGCCCCGCGCGGCTTTTTAAACACCATTGATCCGCTGTTACTGCGCGCCGAACAGCTTATCCGCTATGAAAATCCGGCCATCACCGTCGAAGAACTCGCCAGCGCGTTGAACCTCAGCCCGCGCACCTTGCACCGAAAACTGGCCGATTTAACCCACGAAAGCCCCAAACATTTTATTACGCGTGTACGCATAGAATCGGCCTGTCTGCTGCTTGAAAACCCGTCGGCCAATATCAGACACGTCGCCGCCGCGTGTGGCTATACGGAAGATACGGCGTTTCGCAAAGCTTTTAGCCAGCTCATTAACATGACGCCTGCGCAGTACAAACACTGGGCCGCCGCGCGAAACACGACGCACGGACATTAACGCCGCGTTATTGCGGCATTTTTGTCGTTATGGTGTGGTTATCTGATCGTTTTACGAAACGCTGCATGTCCGGTTACGGGAATTCTCTTCATTGCCAATGCGCCTACAATGGGCGGCACCTGCACAACACGAGAGAATAACCATGGCATTTCAGGCTGGGCTGTACTGGATAATCGATCCGCTCTGCGGCTGGAGTTATGGCGCACTGCCGCTGATTAACCGCACGGCTGAACACTTCACCGAACGACAACATATTTTGCCCGGCGGTCTGTTTATCGACGCGCAGCGCCGCCGGCTGGATGCCGACTGGCTTAATCATGTGCACGAGCATGATGATCGGATCGCGAAATTAACCGGTATGCCGTTTGGCCGTGCTTATAAAGAAGAATTGCTCGTCCGCGACGGGTTACTGCTCGACTCGCTGCCCGCCACTCGCGGTTTGTTAGCCTTACAGCAATGTGGCGAACCGGCTGACGCGCTGCGCTTTCTTAACGCCATTCAGACAGCCTGGTATCGCGATGGCCGTGATATCACCCGCGATGAAGTGGTCAACGCGGTAATTCAGCACGCCACCGGTCTGCCTGTGGTCAACGGCCAGGTGGCGGAAAGCGAAGCCCGCGCCGCCATTCAATATGGCCGTATGGTGATGGCGCAAGCCGCCGGGGCGGGCTTCCCCAGCGCCGTGTTGCTGCAGGAAGATGGCCGCTACACGCTGCTTCCGGTCGGCCAGTATTACGGCAACCCGGATGCATTTATAGCGCTCGTAAAAACCTATCGTTAAAGGGATCCCCTCATGAACCGTAAAATACCCGGCGTATTGCTGATGCTCGTCAGCGCCTCTTCTGTTGCCGCACCGTTACAATTGCAGGTTTACAACCCGCAGGAAAAGGCGATTTTCGCCGTCTCATCCACGCTGGTTTCCGGTCCGACGGAAGCCATTTTGTTTGATGCGCAATTCAGCGTGAAAGATGGCGAAAAACTGGTGGAGATGATCAAAGCCAGCGGCAAAACGCTCAAGCAAGTGGTGATTACCTCCGGCGATCCGGATTTCTATTTTGGCCTTGAACCAATCGTCAACGCCTGGCCGCAGGTCAAGGTGGTTGCCGCGCCAGAAGTGGTGAAACATATAAAAGCAACCAAAGAGGCCAAGCTGGCGTACTGGGGGCCGCAGATGAAGGATGGCGCGCCGCACGCGTTAACCGTACCGACAGCAACCACGGCGACACATTTCACTGTCGATGGTGAAACGCTGGAGCTGCGCCATCCGCAAAGCTATGCGGCTTATGTCTGGATCCCGGCGAATAAAGCCATTCTCGGCGGCACGGCGATTTCCAGCGGCATCCACGTCTGGAGCGCCGACACGCAAACCCCGGCGGCACGTGCGCAGTGGCGTGAAGTGCTGGACGAAATGCAACGCCTGAAGCCGCAGCAGGTGATCCCCGGTCATTATCTCGGGGCGCGTCCTGCCGGTGACCAGGCCATTACGTTTACCCTCAATTACCTCACGACCTTCGAGCAGGCGCTGAAAGCGAATAACACCTCGGCGGGCGTTATCAAAGCCATGACTGCCGTTTACCCGAACCTGGCGGAAGCGGGTTCACTGGAACTGAGCGCAAAAGTGAACACTGGCGAAATGAAGTGGTGATCGTCACGCGTAATTCGGGCTTATGCATCAGTATTTACGCCTCATTACCCGGGTTTCAATTCACGCCAGCCCGGCATGACGACATAAACGTAGCGCCATCAACATGATAAGGGGGACCACTGCGTCCCCCTTATCTATTCCCACCGCTCCCGCAGCATGCCTGTGCTCACCTTCCGCCGCTGATCAGTTGTCGGCTCGCGTCGGGATGACGCGTTCCCTCGTACCTTGTGGTGCGATCAGACATTGCGTTTAATTTCTCAAAATCCCTGGCACGGCGACTTTAAAAAAGTCACCGTTAATTGGCAGGCGTCGTCGTCGTTGTTGTGCTGGTTGAGGTATTACTGCCGTCACTGTCCCCGCCCATGGATAATAAAAGCAAACCGGCGACAGCGGTAACAACCGCCACGCCGGTGACGGCTGAACTACCAACTGCATATTCCGCTGCATTCTCCCCGGCGGCTTTTCCTTCTTGTGCCGGCGCTGCGTAGCAAATTCCAGAAATAGCAAATACGAAAGCGATAATAATGTATTTTAAAAGCACCATAATCCTGTCCTCATATTTATTTGGGATCATCTGCACTTTAAATCGCCATCACAAAAACGGATCGCAAAATAGGACATTCCTCGACAATATGAAAACAAATGGGAGATTCCTCAGAAAAAGCCAATTATCTCAGCGCATGCACATTTCGCTTAAAAATAAAAATAAGATAATCCTCAGTTAACAATTTTTTAGCAGTATGATAGAGATCAAAGAAGACATAGAAGAGCACAACAAAGGATTAAGAAAAATTTCAAACTGCAAATTTTACACACGCACATCCAGACGCTCCAGGAGGGTGTAATATGGAAAGAAAAATAGATGTCATATTATGCAAAATCACCTGTTCTTATACCAAAAAAGGTATCACTCAATTAGTTAATGAAATCAGAAACGGCAGTGGTTTGCACATTGGAATTAACTTTACAGCACCTTATTCTGGCCGGGGAACATTAGTGGTAACCAAAGGTAATTTTACGCCCTTTACGTTGGCACATACGCCTATGATTGTGATACCCGATAAAGTTCCGGTCAGTGTTTTAATGGACATATTAACCGAATTTGTTTACGGAAGAGTCAGCCAGCATGTTAAGACGATTCGTCTTGGAAGGCGCGAAATTGCGATTCTAAAAGAGATGATTTTCGAAAAGAGTGATGAGGAGATTTCCACGCTATTAAACATCAACAAAAAAACCGTTTCATCGCACAAGGACAACATCAAAAAGAAAATATCCGCGAGTACAAAGATTGACATTTTTTATGCGTTTAGCATTTTTTCATTTACCGACTCCACATTAAAAGAGAGTACGAGTGAAGATCCACTTTTTATGCCGCCGGGCGAACAAATAAATAGAATGGTCGCTTACGGCTAAGAAAGAAAAAAAACACAACACTCAGCAAAATAAAAACCAGGACGCAACATAAAATTGCCTTTTTATCCCGTGGATAAAAAGGCAATTCACATTAAATACCGTTAAGTCTTTTTGCTGTATTTACGCGGTTGACCCACTTTTCTTGAGCGCACAAGCCGAAAGTGCCTGTAAAAAGAATACGCGATAACGATCAGCAGCACGCCTATCAACGCCAGGTTCATCATCACCATTTTAGTTTCACTCACTGCGGGAGGGCTTTCATTTAACCGACAAATAACCGCAGCCGTCAATAGCTGACAAAAAAATAAGACGGGCCTCAACAGCACAAATAATTAAATGCTAACGATGAGATTAAACCTAAGAAAAACAATGGCGCTGCCGCGAACTGCCAGCACGAGTACGCAACACCGCGATTATATTTAGATTTTTCATCGTTATTACACGGTGAATTCCCCACATAAAATGGCTATTTATTCTGGCGCACTGGTTAACTGCTGGCGGATAGCATCCATAAATAACCGCAGCGCGGCGTGTTGATGTTCGCGAGACTGATACAAGCCATAAATTCCCAGTCGTTGCGGTTCGAGATCGGGTAATACCCCCACCAGTTGCCCATTATTCAGCGCGTCCTGCGCTTCCCGTTCCGGCACCAGCGCCAGCCCGCACCCGGCAATCGCAGCATCACGCAGCACAGCGGAGATCCCCGCGCTCAGATTGCCGTTCGCCATCACGTCCCACTTGTTTTGTGCGCCATCGGTAAAGTGCCATGACTGCCCGGCGAAACCGCTATAGTGCAGACAGTTGTGGTGTGCAAGCTCATGCACCGTATGCGGTGTACCGTGCAGGCGCAGATAATCCGCCGATGCGCAAAGTACCGAGCGGCACTCCCCGAGACGGGTGGCTATCGCCCCGGCTTCCGGGTTATTAGTGATGCGAATGGCCAAATCAATGCGTTCGCCAATCAGGTTGACCGGGTGGTTTCCCACTTCAACTTCGATTCTTAACGCCGGGTAACGCGCCAGAAAATCCGGCAGCACCGGCCCGATAATATGGCTGGCCGTGAAGTGGGCGCAGGCAACGCGCAACGTACCGGAGGGCGTTTCCCGCGTCGATTGCCCTTCAATACCGCCAAACAACGGCGCGAGTTGCCGCGTTTTTTGTAACGTATTTTCCCCGGCTGGAGTAAGCGTCAGGCGGCGGGACGAACGGTGAATAAGCCGGGCACCCGCCCATTTTTCCATTTCATCAAGGTAGCGGCTGACCATCGGGCGGGAAATGCCCAGCGCCCGTGAAGCTGCGCTCAAACTTCCCAGCTCGCAGATGCGATTAAACACCACCACCGCCATCACTCTGTCCATAGGTTCACCTGCTCGATTTGTGAAACGTAACGCGCATTGTTTCAGAAATGTGCCTGGCAAAACAGCGTTGCGTCCACACCCTGTGTTTTTATCAGACGCGTGCTTTCTGCTTTTTGTGTGAATCCAGACTCCGTGACGCTGCCGTTTAAGCGTCACGCAGTCATGAAATCGCGGTCATGCCGAAGGAGGAGCACGAGGTCTGGCGCTTTGCTGCCTGCGCTCACCGGCACCTGCAATTTATTTATAAAGTTTGCGGGCGGTATGCCGTTAGTCATATCGGTGGGCCAATGCTTTGGCAATGCAAATAGATGAATGTGTTTTAAGCGGGAAACCGCGGATGAGAAAAATGATACGAAAAATTTTGTTACTGCTGTCTGTTTTATCCATTGGCTATTACGCTTACTCCTATTATACGGTGATGGCAGACTTACCCCTTACGAACCAGGTGCAGAATATTTTCATAATAGTCATGTGTTCGGTGTTTGCAGTGCTGTTGTTTGTATCGAATAATAAAGAAATCGTATTTTTAATAAACCGTTACTATGCCTCATTCAGGATAAGTAAAACAAACGATAGCGATAACTACACGCTTTTGTTCTGTTTTCTGTTTCTTGCTTACGCCCACTATTACCTTTCCAGCCTGTTATCCAGGTTAATACTGGATGTAATATTACGAATCTTCTCATTAGACATCCTCCTGACGGTCGATAGCTACACCTTACTGTTATTTGCCGTTAACTGTCTGTTGTTTGTGGTTTACGCCATCCCTGTTGTGCATCTATTTATAAAACTGCACACGGAAAAAACTTCTGTCGCGTCTACTCAACACGACGAATAAACAGACCTTTGGTGCAAAGAACAATTCTTTGCACCCGATAAAAGCGTGGCGATCTTTCGTCAGCATTTTTTAGTTTATTTGCAATACCACGCCAATTTTTTCGCATTTCATTCAGCAAGTTACCTTAATTGCAACCGATGTAATTATGTGTGTTCTTTGCCCGCAAAGCCAGAGGTGATGCAGGCAGATGGATAGTTTTCACGCCCCGGATAAAAGGTCTACGCCAAAAACCCGATTTGTTTTTTTATATCCTCCGTTATCTTTACGTGGTTATCGGATGATAATGCGGCAGCGGGTAATATTTAAACCTTCAACAAAATACGTTGATATAAATACAACTCCGCTATACAGAGCACATATCACCAATGAGAAGCATGCTGTTTTTTAATTTTGATTGTGCACCCGATAAAGCAAAATTAAACGCTTGCACCGTACGATAAACCCCATCGTAATCATGAGGAGATACAGAGATGCCATCTATTTATTATCGCGGCGATAACCGCGTCATTTCAGAAATACAAAAAACAGGATTCCAGCCGCGCATTGAATCGTGCCGGGGGCGAACACCTGCCCAGGCTATTGCCTATATTCAGCAGCTTATTATCACCAATGGTTTTAAAAGCCTCGCGGATATTGGCGGTTATATCATCAGTAATGCCAAAGGAGATTCTGTCTCGACCTCATGTATTGAAGATGGTGCCTCCTATGGCACACATAAATATCGCATCACCGCCCCGCAGAGTGCGCTGTTTTTTGAATTTAATCTCGATGGCAGCGTGGGGGCACAATTGCCCGATCAGGGGCATATGTATGGACGTAAGCCGTACTATATTTTAACCGACGTGAACCCTGATTTGAGCCAATACGTTATCGTGGGCACAAGAACGGCCACGCAGGAAGCCACCTTCTTTACGGATATCCCCAGCGACTGGATCTCGTTACTTAGCTGACCGCTGCTCGCCGCGAAAACCGTGCCTTCCTGCTTAGTGAGGGCACGGTTTAGCGTGTGGATCAGTCCATGACATCACTTAGCCATGTTTCCCTTTTCGTTAATGCGCGCCATTGCGGTTTGCCGCGCTGAAGCATGAATACGTGCATTTCATCTGCCCGATGATCCGGACGGCTGCGATCATGCGCTGAAACGTGCTGCCTGCGTCTGACACACCTTTTTAATAAACGCGGGCTAAACGGCACGGCGCTAAATCCCTGGCCGCAGTGTAAATTTTCTGCACGCGCTGCCGATAGCAATAACAGAAGTGCAACTTTGACATTGACGTTGAGCAGAACACATTATGAAAAGACATCCCCTTTCCTGCCGCGCGCTGCGCGCCGCCGGATACGATCCAAACTCCAGCGTACTTGAGCTTGAACACAGCAATGGCCGGGTTGAGCAATATCTTGGCGTGCCGCCTAAAACCTGGCAGGCCTTTTTGATGAGCCACGAGCAGGAAAACTACTTCCGCGAACATATCGCCAGTAGCTACCTGAAAATTACCGTCGAGCAGGCAAATCAAAGCCGTTTTTAACCGCTGATGCGGTAATTTTTTGCCCGCGTTTGTGCTAACGTTGTCTGCCCGCAGACGATGCGGTTTGGTGCGTACTCATGCTGGCGACAGCGTAACGAGGTGTTATGAGAATTGGTATTGCGTTTCCTATCCTGGTTTTTATTGTCGCCGTCGCCTTTCTGACGTGGTTTATCGCTGGCGGTTACGCCACGCCGGGCAGCTAACGTCCGACGTGTTTCGCCATCGGGCGGCAGATAAATATCATGGCCAGTGCGCTGAGCGACGGGACCAGCGCCAGCCACATCCAGGCGACACTCGCCGCCGCAGAAGGGAGTAGTGCGTTATCCAGTTGCCCGCCTAACAGGAAGTTTCCCGCCAGCACCGTGACGCCCCCCATCGACGCCAGTGCGCCATAATGCGCGCCGAGGTTCTGGTTATCCGCAAACCACGGCACCAGATCTTTCCCCACCGGAACAATCAACATTTGCCCGAGCGTTAACAGCGTCACCATGCAGGCGGCCGGTACATAGCGCTGCCAGTTTTCCGGCGCCGGTGTCGCGGCAAACAGTGCGACGCTGATAAATGACGCAGCCAGTAGCGCAAACCCCACCGGCAACATGCGTGCCGCGCCAATACGGCGGGCAAGCCGCGCCAGCGGCATCTGTAACGTGATGATCAGTACCGAGGCCAGCATAAAGAGCGGACCGAGAGTTTTCTCGCTGCTGCCCGAGCGGCTCAGTTCAACCGGCAACGCCAGGTAAAGCTGGTTATAGCTGAACAGATAAGCGCTGTAGGCCACCATAAACGCGACAAAACGCGGTTTGCGAAAGGTTTTCCACCACGGCAGCATATGCAGCGTTTCCGTTTTCCCGTTGCCACCCGGCAGGCAGAAAAAGAGTACCAGCAGTGCCACGACAAATACGCCCGCCCCGGCCAGCGCCACGCGCTGAAAACCAAAACCGGCTAGCAGCGAACCCAGCAGTGGCCCGAGCACCGTGCCCAGCTCGCCGCAAATGGCGAACAGCGCGAACCACTCTGCGCGGCTGCGTTTTCCCGCTTTTTCACTTTGTGTGCCCGCTTTCGCCAGCAACGCTTCGATAGCCGGAGAAAACAGCGCCCCGCCAACACCGGTTAAACAGGCACCCAGCACCACCGGCAGCAGTTCACCGCCAAATGCCAGCAGCAGATAGCCGCTGATGCGCACCACGCAGCCGCACAAAATAATGACCCTTGCGCCAAAGCGGTCCGATAACGCACCACCTAATAAAAACATTCCCTGCTGGGAGAATGTGCGCAAGCCGATGATCAAGCCAATCAGCGAACCGGAAAGCAGCAAATCATCGCGCAGATAGATCGCCAGAAACGGCACCACGGCATAAAAACCGATATTAAAAATCAGCTGGCTGCCGGCGAGCAGGTATGGCGAGGTCACTTTCGGCGAGGCAGAAATTTGGGCAAGCATGAACGGTCCAGGTCAGCAAAACGTGCAAGGGTCTTTAATACCGGGGAAATTTCCTGCTGGCAACTCTCTTTAAATACACAGTAAAAACAAGGTCTTTATTGATAATTCCCCATATTGACAAGGCCCATGCCGCTCGGTATAAGAGCCGCCATAAGAATGATTTGCATTTACAAAAACTACTCTTTCTCAAGGTCATGATGATGCCTATGTTTAAAAAATCGTTGTTTGCACTGGGGATGTTGTTTGCGGGTTCAGCACTGGCGCAAGCCACCCATTATCCGCTGACCATTGAAAACTGTGGTGTGCAGGTTACGTTCGACAAAGCGCCCCAGCGCGTGGTCGCGCTGGGGCAAAACACGGCAGAAATTATGCTGCTGCTCGGCTTGCAGGACAAAATGGTTGCCAGCGCGTTCTGGCCGACTAAAGTGCTGCCGCAGCTGGCCGCGCAGAATGCCAAAGTGAAAGTGCTGACGGTCGAGATCCCAACGCTTGAGTCGATCATTGCCCAGGAGCCCGATTTCGTGGCCGCTCAGTTGCCGATCCTGCTGGGGCCGGACAGCAAAGTGGCGAAGCGCGAGGATTTATCCGCCATTGGCGCAAACAGTTATCTCTCTCCGGGCGTCTGCGCAACCAAACAGGATAACGGCGATATTTACGGCAGCCGCCATACCTTGTGGAATCCATCACTGCTGTACAAAGAGATCAGCGATCTGGCCGAAATTTTCGATGTGCAGGATCGCGGAGAAAAGCTGATTGCTGAGTTCAAACAGCGTGAAGAAGCGCTGCGCAGCAAGTTCGGCCATGGCAAGAAAAACCTGTCATTTGTTTTCTGGTTCTCCAGCGCATCGCCCTCGGCGGATGCTTATGTCGGCGGCAAGAACAGCGCTTCCGGTTATATCGCCAACCTGCTTGGCGGGCACAGCGCTATCACCTCAGAAAGCGAATGGCCGACACTCAGTTGGGAAAGCATTATTGCTTCTAACCCGGACGTGATTGTTGTCTCCAGTCTCGATCGTAACCGCTGGGCGCTGGACAGCGCGGAAGAGAAGATCAAATTCCTGAAAAGCGATCCGGCGGTCAGCCAGCTTGAGGCGGTGAAAAAAGGTCATATCGTGGTGATGGACGGCCAGGCGATGAACCCGACCATCCGCACGTTCTACGGCGCAGAACAGGTGGGCGCGCAACTGGAGAAGCTGGGGCTGGATAAATGACCACGCCCTCACCGGCTCTGCTTAAAAAAGCGCAGCACGTTGTGCTCTTGCTGTTATCGCTGTTGCTGCTCGGGCTGGTGATTGCCGTCAGCGTCGGCGTCGGCGAACTGGCGATTCCGCTCAGAACCACCTTTTACGCCGTCAGTAACAAACTGGGGCTGACCAGTGAGCCGCTAAACCGTATTCATGAAACGGTGATTTGGGACTTCCGCCTGAGCCGTGCGCTGGTTGCCGCCTGCTGCGGTGCCGGGTTAGCGATTTGCGGCGCGGTGCTGCAAAGCCTGCTGAAAAACGCGCTGGCAGAACCTTATGTGCTGGGCGTTTCCGCCGGGGCGTCTACCGGCGCGGTATCGGTGGTGGTGTTAGGTCTCGGCGCGGGCGCGGTGTCGCTCTCCGCCGGGGCGTTTGTCGGCGCGTTTGCCGCCTTTTTGTTTGTCGCTGTGCTGACTAACGGCGCGCGCGGTGGCAATGAACGCACCATTCTCGCCGGGGTTGCGGCTTCCCAGCTTTTCAACGCCATCACCGCGTACAGCATCAGCACCTCCGCCAGCGCGCAGCAAGCGCGGGATGTGATGTTCTGGCTGCTGGGCAGTTTCAGCGGCGTGCGCTGGCCGGAATTCCAGCTGGTATTAGTCGTGGTTATCATTGGCCTGCTGGCGTGTCTCTATCACGCCAAAGCGCTGGACGCTTTTACTTTTGGCGATGACGCGGCCGCCTCGCTGGGCATTCCGGTAGGCGCGGTACGCTTGATCCTCTTTTCCGTTACCGCGCTCATCACCGCCACCATTGTCAGCATGGCGGGTTCCATTGGCTTTGTGGGCCTGGTCGTGCCGCATGTGATGCGCTATTTCATTGGGCCGCTGCACCGCCAGTTACTGGTGGCGTGTGCGATGGCTGGTGCGATTTTGATGGTGCTGGCGGATATTGCCTCGCGCACGCTGATTGCCCCGCAAAGCCTGCCGGTTGGCGTGGTCACCGCGCTGGTGGGCGTGCCGTTCTTCGCGGTTATTCTCTATCGCTCAAGGAAATTCGCATGAGTATCAGCGCCAAAAATCTCTGCTGGCGGGCAGGGAAAAAAACCATTGTCGATAACGTCTCGCTTGAGGTAGCCAGGGGCCAGACACTGGGCTTGCTGGGGCCGAATGGTTCAGGAAAATCCTCGCTGCTACGCATTCTGGCCGGGCTGCGCCGTCCGGATGACGGCAGCGTGATGCTGGATGGCCGCGATGTCGCAACGCTGAGAAAAAAAGCGCTGGCGCAGCGGGTGGCGTTTGTTGAGCAGCATGCGGCGACGGAAGCCAACATTCGCGTGCGTGATGTGGTAAAGCTGGGGCGCATTCCGCACCACTCGCCGTTTAGCCCGTGGTCGCACAACGATGATGAAATAGTGACCGCGGCGCTTGACCGCGTGGGCATGCTGGAGCACAGCGAGCAGGGCTGGCAAAGTCTCTCCGGCGGCGAACGCCAGCGGGTCCATATTGCCCGTGCGCTGGCGCAAGCGCCGAGCGAAATTTTGCTCGACGAGCCAACTAACCATCTCGACATCCACCATCAAATGCAGTTAATGCGCCTTATCAGCGAACTGCCGGTGACCAGCATTGTCGCGATCCATGATTTGAACCACGCGGCGATGTTCTGCGATGCGCTGGTCGTGATGCAAAAAGGGCAAATTGTAGCGCGCGGCACGCCGGATGACGTGCTCACGGAAGCCATGCTGGCCGAGGTGTTTCAGGTGCGCGCACGCATTGAGATCTCACCCGATCACGGCAAAAAGCATATTCACTTTTTATGAACGCTTTTGCGCCAGAACGTGGCACTGTTCTGGCGCGAAGCGGGCTTACAGGTCGATAACGTTGCGGCTGTCCTGCAAAGTGGCATGTAACGATTTCA
Source organism: Kosakonia pseudosacchari (assembly GCF_015167415.1). Taxonomy (NCBI): domain Bacteria; kingdom Pseudomonadati; phylum Pseudomonadota; class Gammaproteobacteria; order Enterobacterales; family Enterobacteriaceae; genus Kosakonia; species Kosakonia pseudosacchari. The sequence continues at coordinate 1,269,565 of NZ_CP063425.1, read as the reverse complement.
GCGACACCACCGAAGATTGCTGGGTGATGGCCACAATCGCGCCTAACGATTTATCTAACAGATCCAGATTGTTCGTTTCCAGCGCTTTATCCAGCACGGCAAACGTCTGGGTAAGCGACGTCTGGCGCAGCGCGAAATCCTGGTTCAACGCCTGCAACAACACCTCTTTCTGCGCCTGAATACGCGCAATCTGTACTTCGGTTTGCTGGGAGATTTGATGGCGAATCGTTTCCTGTTCCGCACGGTATTTTTGTAGATCACGCCAGGCGTCAAAAATCTCTTTCGCCGCCGATGCCGCTTGTAACGGCGACGCTTTTGCCGCCACTTTCGAGGCGTTAAACAGTGCTTTCATCTTATGCCCACCAGAATAAATAAGCTGCGTATCCCATCAGGGCCAGAATGCCCGTGCCCACCAGTCCTGAGCTGTCAAAATTAAACAGACGACCTAACGCCCCGGAAAAACCGGTAAAACTGAACAAAAAGGCGACAAGCGAGGTATAAGTCCACTCAATGCTGTGCAGGTAATACCCCAGCGCGCCAAAAAGAAGGCACAGCACCATCCACACCAGAAACGACGGTTCATCGTCATCGGCAGACGCTTTGCGTTTCTGGCTATCTGCCAGCCAGAAATAGAGCGCACTCTGCTCGCCAGGCGCGAGCGAAGAGACATCGCTGGCCGTGGTCATGTGATCATTTGCGGCAATCAGGTTCGTCACCAGCGTGTTCACACGCTCCTCGGTGAAGGCCTGCGCATGAGAAACCACCGTTACCGATTCCGGCGTCGGGCTGTTTTCATCGTCCACCAGGCGTATCGCCAGCAACTGTTTCATCGCTTTTACCAGTAGCACGGTCTGGAGTTTCAGGAAAACGACACGCTCGTGCGCAACGTTGGTTGAGAGTGCCTGATCCAGCATCTGGTAACTGGTCTGCAGGCGCCGGGCAATGCCTTCAATGGTCGAGGCATACAGCGAAATATGCTGATTAATGGCCTTCGCCACGTCGATCACCGCATTGATTTTTGCCACTTCCTTGTTAACCGCGCTGCGATATTCATACGCTTCGGTGAGCTTTTTTTCCGCGCTCTGGCTGTATTTCAGCATCGCGAAAATGGCGACCGGCGCCAGCACAATGCCGCCCAGCACCATGGTGCCACCAGCGATTCCTGCGCCACCGGCGGAAAGCGCGCCGCCGCCAAACCAGGCAAGCGTAGCATTACTGGCGGCAGCGCCGGAAAGCGAGGCAATGGCGGTGCCGGTAGACGCCGCGCCGAACGTCGACACCGCGCTCATCGAGCCCAGAGCGAGCGCCGCGCCCGTCGCCGTGCCTTTCACCCCGGTGCCAATGATTTCGGTCATTTTTACCGACTGGGTTTGCAATTGTGGCGCGTCGTAGCGGGCAAAATTATCTAACACATCCTGCGAGACTTTGGTCTCCAGCCGGTTAACTTTTTGGCACTTCTCAAGCACAGTTAACGCCTGCGGGATAACCTCATCCGCGTAGCGCTTTTTCTGATCGAGCAAGGTATTGATAAGCGTGGAAGAGGTGTTTCTGGCCTCTTCCAGACCCTCTTCCGCCAGCCGCGCGTTAAACCGCGCGTTGACGACTATCTCTTCTGCTTCTTTTTTTTGCTTGTGTGCTTTAAAAATATTCAGTCCCATCAGCGACCTCGAATCATCCCATTGCGGCCCGGGCATAAAATGGGGTTATCGGCAGTGCGCGGCGAATATTAAGTGAAATTTCCATATCGCCGATGCCGCAATGCCGCCCCCCTTTTACCGGCGGAGTTTTTCTTTTCTGTTTTCGCCAGCATGCCACGTTTGCAGCGCTTTTTAGCCGCACCTACCAGATCGCGTAGCCCGGCAATACACGCAGCCCGTTGCCGGGAAAATAAGTAAATACAATGGTGTGAAAGCGCCTGCCCTGACGGTTGTCGGGTGTACTATAGCGGGGAAAAAAATCACTGGAGTCAGGAATGAATATCATTGAAATCATCATGTCGGCGGGCAAGGTTTCCGTAGATGTTGCGTTATATACCTTGCTGCCCATCATGGTGGTGATGCTCATCATGATGAAATACCTGGAGGAGAAAGGGGTTTTAGATGGCATCGTGCGCCTCACCTCCCCCGTTCTGAAACCTTTTGGTATCAGCGGAATGGGGATTTTCGCCCTTATCCAGCTTAACTTTGTCAGTTTCGCCGCGCCTCTCGCCGCCCTGGCGATTATGGAAAGAAGAGGCACATCCGATCGCCATCTCGCCGCCACGCTGGCGATGTTGTTCGCCATGGGCCAGGCCAACGTCTTTTACCCGCTGACCCCGTTCGGCCTGCACTGGGGGATGGCAATTGTGATTTCGCTTATCGGCGGGCTTGCCGCTTCCACGCTGACCTATTATGTGTCGGGGCGAAAACTTTCGACTGCCAGCCTGCGCGATGAAGAGGGCGAATTGCACCAGGATAAACCGCGCGCGGGGTTAATTGCGGTGATTAACGGCGCAGGGGCAGATGCCATCCGCTTGTCGCTGGGTTCGCTGCCGATGCTGCTGCTGTCGTTAACGGTGGTCGGTTTGCTGAAAGCCGCAGGCGTGGTGGAAGCCTTAACCACGTTGCTCACACCGCTGCTGTCGTTTTTCCATATTTCTACAGTGTATGTGTTGCTGGCGTTAACCAAATGTCTGGCGGGCGGGACGGCGTATTTTGGCGTGGCGTCCGAAATGGTGCAGCACGGGCAGTTAACGGCTGAGCAAATCAACGCCTCGGCAGGCTTTCTGGTGCAGACGCTGGATTTGCCCGGTATCGGCATTTTTCTCGGCATCGCCAGCCGCTTTGTGCGCCTGTTCCGTTTTGCGCTACCGGGCGCGATTGTCGGCATTCTGGTGCGCACGGTTTTGCATGTGATGGTGTTTTAAGTGTACGCCGGGTGACGCATTGCGCACCCGGCAGCCTGTTCTATTTCTTCACCGTATCTTCAAGGAAGAAACGTCCGAGCGGGTTCTGGTAGAAACCTTCAATATTCTTGCGCGTCACATTGCGGTACGGGCTGTAGTAGAGATCGATCCAGTTCACATCGGCTTTGGCCATTTTTTGCAGCTCGATATACATCTGTTCGCGTTTTTTCGCATCCATTTCGACACGAGCCGCCGCGACCAGCGCTTTCACTTTGTCGTTCTTATAACGCGTCATGTAGTTCATGTTGGTGTCATGTCCGAGCACAAACGTGGTCTTTTGATCCGGGTCGAGAATGTCGTTGGTCCAGTACATCACCGAAATATCGTATTCACCGGCCACCAGCATGTCCCAGCTCTGGCTGGGGTCGACTTTCTGCAAGTTCACCTTCACGCCCGCTTTCGCCAGCTGCTGTTGCAACAAAATGGCGATTTGCTCATCCACTTCATCCCCGGCGTTAACCACATAATTCAGCGTCAAATCGCTCGCCCCCGCCGCTTTCAGCATCTGCTTCGCTTTTTCTGGATCGTAGGGGCGACGCAGATTGTCGTTGTAGTGATAGAGCGCACCGGCCGGAATATAGGAGTTCGCCACCTGGCCGTAACCAAAGGTCACGGTTTTGACAATCGCGTCTTTATCGATGGCAAAGTCCAGCGCCTGGCGCACTTCCACTTTGCCGAGCGCGCCGTGCGAATGGTTGATAAGCAGATGATCTTCACGGGTGGACGGGTCCAGCTCCACCTTCAGGTTGCTGTCTTTTTGCAGCGAGGCAATGCGTGAGAACGGCACCGTCAGCGCGGCGTCCAGTTCGCCAGCCTGCACTTTCAGCATGCGCGTGTTGTCATCCGGTATGGTCAGCCAGTCGACTTCATCAAGGCTGACATTTTTTGCCTGCCAGTAGTTCGGGTTCTTCACCAGCACGATTTTCTCGCCACGCACCCACTCTTTTACGCTGAACGCGCCGGAACCGACCGGTTTTTCCGCGAAGGTTTCTTCGCCTTCGCTTTTCAGCGCTTTTTCTGAGATAACCGACGCGTTCGGCAGCGCCAGTTGCGACAGGAACGGCGCGGACGGTGATTTCAGCGTCACCACCAGCGTGCGCGCATCCGGCGCTTCGGCTTTATCAATAATGCTGTACGAGTCGCGCCAGAGCGATCCTTCATCACTACGAATGCGCAGCAGGCTGAAGGCCGCGTCGCTGGCGCTTACCGGCGTGCCGTCAGAGAATTTGGTATCGCGGATTTTAAAGGTGTAGACCTTGCCATCCGGGGAAATTGTCCAGCTTTCCGCCACGCCCGGCTCCAGTTTAGTCCCGGTTTTATCGACGCGAACCAGCGGATCAAACACGTTGGAAAAGACCCAGTTATCCGCGTTCTGCGCTGATTTGATCGGATCAAAGGTGGTGCTGTCTTCCCGACGACCAATCGTCAGAACGCCAGCCGCCTGCGCCATTTCACTGACCACACTGAGCGCCAGAAAAACACTGGCTGCCAAAAACTTAACTTGCTTGTGCTTCATCAAAGGATCCCTCAGTCAAAGGAAAAACACTCTTCTCGCCTGCGTGCGTCAGCACACAGGTCCAGGCGTGATCGGCAATCTGCCGGGTCGGGGGTAATGCGCCGGTGCGGCACTGCACCTGCGCGTAAGGGCAGCGCGGATGAAACGCGCAACCTTGTGGAATGGCTACCGGGCTCGGTGGCTCGCCCGCAAGCGTCTCCTGCGGCAACGGTTTATCCGGGTCGATTTCCGGGATGGCGGAGACCAGCGCGGCGGTATAAGGGTGGCGCGGATGAGAAAAGACCGCCTCGGCGGGGCCTTCTTCGACGATCCGCCCGAGGTACATCACCGCGACCCGATCGCACAGGCGGCGCACAATCGCCAGATCGTGGGCGATAAACAGGATCGCCAGCCCCATTTTTTCGCGCAGATCCATCAGCAAATTGACGATCTGCCCCTGAATGGAGACATCCAGCGCCGCCACGCATTCGTCGGCGACGATCAACCGGGGTTCGATCGCCAGCGCCCGCGCAATACCCGCCCGCTGGCACTGCCCGCCGCTCAGTTGACCCGGTTTGGCTGCGGCGTGTTCCGGGCGCAAGCCAACCAACGTCAGCAACTCTTCAACCCGTGCGCTAATTTGGTTGCGCGGCACTTTCCGGTGGACGCGCAGCACTTCGCTGATGCTCTCACCGAGCGTTTGCCGGGGGTTAAGCGAGGCGAACGGATCCTGAAAAATCATGGCCGTTTGCAGCCGCAGCCGCGCGATGTCGCTTTTCAGACCGTGAGTGACGCGATGCCCGTCGAAACGCACTTCCCCTTCATTTATCTTTTCAAGCTGCAACAGTGCCCGCCCCAGCGTGCTTTTGCCGCTGCCGGATTCGCCCACTAATCCCAGTGTTTCACCCGCGTGGATTTTGAGCGTCACCTGGTTTACCGCGTGGACAACACGTTTTTTGCTGAGCAGCCCGCCGGAAACCGGAAACGTGACCGAGACGTTATCCGCTTCCAGCAAAGGCCAGTTTGCCGGTGTCGACATTATCCCTCCCGCGAAGTCAGTGGCTGTAAGGCGTGATGGCACGCCGCCGCATGTGTCAGGCTGTCGCGCCCGAACAGTAGCGATGGCTGCTGCTGGCATGTGCTGCTCGCCTGCGGGCAACGTGGATGAAAGCGGCAACCGGCCGGGAAGCTCCCCGCCAGCGGTGGTTGCCCGTTGATGGTAACCAGCCGTCCCTGCCCGCCTTCGCTGGAGGGCTGGCAATCAATCAACCCGCGCGTGTACGGGTGCAGCGGCTGCGCCAGCACTTCGCGTTTGCCGCCCACTTCACATAAGCGCCCGCCATACATCACCGCAATGCGATCGCAGGTTTGCGCCACCACGCCGAGATCGTGAGTGATCATCACCACCGCCAGGCCTAACTGTTCGCGCAGCGTGCTGAGCAAACGCAGGATCTGCATCTGCACGGTGACATCCAGGGCGGTGGTCGGCTCATCGGCAATCAGTAACGACGGCTCCGGTGCCAGCGCCACGGCAATCATCGCGCGCTGGCGCATACCGCCGGAAAACTCGTGCGGATAGTTGTTTATACGGTTTTGCGGATCGGGAATCCCCACCTGGCGCAGCAGCTCTTTGGCATCCTCTTTCGCCTGCCGACGGTTAACGCCGAAATGCAGGCGGCGGCTTTCGGCGATCTGCTCGCCAATGGTCATTACCGGGTTTAAGTGGCTGGCCGGGTTCTGGAAAATCATGCCAATCTCCCGCCCGCGCACCGCCGACATCTGTGCTTCGCTGAGCGACAACAGATCGCGCCCGCCAAACCACACTTCGCCACCGCTAATGGTTAATCCCTGGCCTGGCAGCAGGCGCATTAACGCCCGGCAGGTCACGGTTTTTCCGGAACCGCTCTCGCCCACCAGCCCCAGCATCTCCCCGGCCTGAAGCCGGAAAGAGACCTTATCCACCAGCGCGCAATCATCCCCACGGGAAACAGTCAGTTGCGAGACGTTCAGTAAGCTCATACGCGCGCTCCCAGTTTGTCGCCAAGACCATCCGCCAGCAGACTGAAGCCCATTGCCAGCAGGACAATCGCCAGCCCCGGAAAGGTGGTTATCCACCAGGCGGTGGTGATAAAACTCTGCCCTTCCGCCACCATCACGCCCCATTCAGCCGTCGGCGGTTGCACGCCGAGACCGAGATAGCTCACCGCCGCGCCGTTTAACAGCACCAGTACACAATCCGACATGGAAAACACCAGCGCCCCGGTCATGGCGTTAGGCAGCAGATGGCGAAACAGAATGCGGGCATGACCATAACCGAGGCTGCGCGCCGCCAGCACAAAATCACGCTGCTTGAGCGTTAACACCTGCGCCCGCACCAGCCGGGCGTAAGAGACCCAGCCAACCATCGCCATCGCGATGTAAAAGCTGCCAAGACCCGGCCCGAGAATGGCGATAATCGCCAGCATCAGCACCAGAAACGGGAACGCCAGCACGATATCGATAATGCGCATAATCAGCGCATCCACCGCGCCCCCCAGATAACCCGACAGCGCGCCGAGCGTGGTGCCGAGCAGAAACGGAAAGATAACGCCCAGCAGGCAGATTTGCAGATCCACCCGCGCGCCCCACAGCACACGAGAGAAGATGTCGCGGCCAAAGTTATCCGTGCCAAACAGATGTGCGCCCCCCGGCGGCAACAGGCTGGCGGTCGCATCCTGGGTTATCGGATCAAACGGTGCCAGCCACGGGGCGAACAGCGCGACGCACAGCCACATACCGACAATCAACAGCCCAACGCCAAGGGCGTGCTGCTGTGGAATCGCACGGCGGCGCAACACGGTCAGTACGCTGATGGCGCTCATAGTTTTACCCTCGGATCCAGCGCCACCGTCAGTACGTCGGCCAGCAAGTTGACGGCGACCGTGGCAAGAGCAAACACCATGACCACACCCTGCACCACCATGTAGTCACGGCTGAAAATCGCTTTGACCAGTAACTGCCCCAGCCCCGGAATGGCGAACACGCTTTCAATCACCACCGTGCTGCCAATCAGCCAGCCGATATTCACCGCCAGCAGGTTGAGCGTCGGCACCAGTGAGTTGGGTAATACATGCCGCCAGAAGATGCGGTTTTCCCGCTGCCCGCGCGCTCTGGCGGCCATCACGTAATCGCTGCTCATCTCCATCAGCAGGCTGGCGCGCAGGTTGCGGATCAATACCGCCGACAACGCCAGCGCGACGGTCAGACACGGCAGCACCATATGGTGCAACTGGTCGGCAAAATCGCTGCCGTAACCGGAAACCGGGAACCAGCCCAGCACCACGCTAAAAACAATGATCATCATGATGCCAAGCCAAAAGGCGGGGAAACCGAGGCCGGCGGTGGTGAACAGGCGAATAAGCTGGTCGGCGATGCGTCCGCGCTGACGCGCTGCCAGCGCAGCCAATGGCACAGTGAAGATGACTGCCAGCAGCACGCTGCCAAGCACCAGCCATAGAGTGGGTTCAAGGCGGGAGTTAATCAGTTTTAGGGTATCGATGCGATAGACGATCGATTTTCCCAGCTCGCCCTGCACCAGATTGCGCAGAAAGTAGCCATACTGTACCCACAGGGGTTCATCCAGCCCGAACTGCGCCCGGATGCGCGCCAGTGCCGCTGGCGTGCTGCGCACACCAAGCAGGATACGCGCCGGGTCACCGGGGATCGCGCGCACCATCGCAAACGTGATGATGCTTATTCCCAACAACACCGGCAGTAGCTGCAATGGCCGGAATAACAAAAAACGATAACGGTGCATCAGCATTCTCCTGTGGTGCATGCGGGGTCGTAAGGTTAAAAAAACGCCTCGCGATGGTGCGCCACTCCCCTGTTTATCTGCGCCCGGCCTTGTTCGTCGGGCGTTTTCTTTACGCTAGCGGCATCAGTGGAGGCTGGGTAGTTAGCAAAAATACTAGTTTTGCCTCTCGCGCGTGACGGCACCGGAATTGCATGCCTTCATCACGCTACGAGAGACGTCTGCACAAAGCGTGCCCGTGGTGTGGCACCGTCAACCATGAGGGGGGAATGATGCGAATCAACATTGAAAACCCTGCTGCTGCCAATGCCAGCAGGCTTGAGGAGGCGTTTGCCGGGCTATTTACCCAGACGCAGGCGCTGGGTTTTGACGCGGTGATTTATGACTACACGCCGGTTCCGCGCTCGCTGGAAGGGGCGCTGATTACCCCGTCGCTGCTGGAGATGCGTAACGTGCCGGAGGATATGCGTCGCTTGTGGTGCGAGCGCGGGTACTACCAGGTTGACCCGGTGCAACACTTCGCGCTGGAGAGCTGCGCGCCGTTTGTCTGGTCCTATCAACGCCCGGACAGCGGAGCGCTTAATGGCAGGCTGGATGATAACGCCCAGGAAGTGACGCATTACATGCGCGATCACAATATGCCCTGCGGTGCCACGGTGCCGCTGCATTTGCCCCACGGCGGGTTTGTCACCCTGACCGGCATTGTCGCCAGCCAGCAGCGAGCGCGCGATATCAGCGACACGCTGGCGCAATTAACTTTTATCGCCCACCGTTTTCAGGAGTCTGCCTTTCCGCTGTTTGACGCCTCAATGCTCACCTGCCGCCACGTCAAATTGAGCAACCGCGAGCGCGAGTGTCTGGCGTGGTCAGCCGAAGGATTAACGGCGAAAGAGATTGCCCGCAAGCTGCACCGCTCGGTGGCAACCGTGACGTTGCATCTGAATACGGCGGCAAAGAAACTGGGCGCGACCAACCGCGTACAAGCGGTGGTGCGGGCGCTGCACTACCGTCTGCTCGACAGCTAATAACTAGCAATTTTGCTAGTGTTCAGCGCCGCCTTCGGCGTTCTACCCTGAAAGCCAGTTCACTTAACAGGGTAGACGTCAACTATGTATACCATTCGCGAAGGCTACGTTCCCTTCCGGGAATATCAGACCTGGTTTCGCATCTGCGGCGATCTGCAAAACGGGCTAACGCCGCTGGTGGTGGCCCACGGCGGCCCCGGTTGCACCCACGACTACGTTGATGCATTCAAAGATATCGCGGAAACCGGCCGGGCGGTGATCCACTACGATCAAGTGGGTAACGGCCGTTCAACCCATCTGCCGGATAAAAGCCCCGATTTCTGGCAACCCGGTCTTTTTCTTGATGAGCTCAACCATCTGCTGCAGGCGCTGGAGATTGCCGACGATTACGCGCTGCTCGGCCAGTCCTGGGGCGGGATGCTGGCGGCAGAACATGCGGTGACACAGCCGCAGGGGCTAAAAGCGATGGTGATTGCCAACTCACCGGCCTCGATGGCGCTGTGGCTGGAAGGCGCGGCGAAGCTGCGCGCGCAATTACCGCCAGATGTGCAGGACACGTTGTTAACTCACGAGGCGGCGGGTACGGTAGATAGCGCAGAATATAAAGCGGCAAGCCAGGTATTTTATCAGCGCCATGTATGCCGGCTAAACCCGTGGCCTGCGGAGGTGCAACGCACCTTTGACGCCATGGAGGCGGACCCCACTGTTTACCACGCGATGAATGGCCCCACCGAATTCCACGTCATTGGCAGCATGAAAAACTGGACGATTATCGACCGGTTAAAGCAAGTGCGCGTGCCGACTTTATTGATTTCCGGGCGCTACGACGAAGCCACGCCGGAAGTGGTGCAACCCTTTAAAGACCACATTACCGGGGCGCAGTGGGTGATTTTTGAATCCTCAAGCCACATGCCCCATGTCGAAGAGCGGCCGTTGTGCATGAAGACCGTCAGCGACTTTTTACTGGCCACATGCTGAGGCTGTTTGCCCACACCAGGTTGTGTTGTTAAGCGCCGGCCAGGCGCTTTTTTTATGCACGCATTGCGGTGTAGAGCGAACACAGCGCCTGCAAACTTTTGGTGCCGGTGCGCTTCATTAACCCGTTACGCTGCACGCTGACGGTGGTCGGGCTGACGCCGCGAATGCGGGCAATATCCTCCACCGAATGTCCGCGCAGCAGCAGACGCATAATTTGCTGTTCGGCGCTGGTGAATTTAAATGTGCCGTGGTTGTAACCGGGCTGCTGGTTCTGTGCAGATAACAAACTCATCACTTCCAGAGCCTGACGCAGCTCTTCGACGCGTAACCTTTCGGCCAGACACAGTTTCACCAGACCCGGGAAAAGTAGCGACAGCGAGTCGAAATGACGTTCTGAGGAGATAAAAATCGAGTAGTGCGCGGGGGGACGGGAGAAAAACAGCGAGTACATTTCCACGATGTCCATTCCCGTGGTGACATATATAGCAGGCGCACCACTGCAAAAACGGCTGCCCTTTTCCCTGCTAAGTTGTCTGAGTATTTTCTCAATACCATAAATGAAAAGGCGATCCTTCCCGTAGATAGTCATGTAGGTACTCCAGAGGGTAATGTTTTATTATTTTCCTCTCCGCTAACGGAGGCATGGTCTTTTTCCTGAATGTGCTGGATGCGTTCAGTCAGATCAAGTGTGATTCTGGCTCGTTTAATGTTTGTTTAGTTTGCGACAACACCCATCACCCTGATTTCGTTTCCTCACTCTCCCTGATGGGCTCAGTGTATTGCATTTTGTGTCAAATGTTCGCCTTTTATTCCAGGAATAAATTTATTGCGCTATTTATTGAGCGCGCTAAACCCTACAAAAACGCATACATACACCTTTGCATGTATTTTGGTTAATTAATTGATTTTAAATAACTTTAATCAATTAAGATTATCTTTATAACCCGCAAAATAATAATTTCCCTTCTACTTTTAAATGTTCGATCTCAGTCTCAAAACATCATTTCAAATTGTGTAAAAGTCCGTTCCACTTGATAGGATAAAGATATCTTAATGCAGACAAAACCGTATTTTGTGTGGTGAATCCCCCTAAGCGGAGGGGTCATGCTGATATGAGGTTATCCTCAATAAAGTTTCATTTTTATGGACGGATTGAGGCGATCGGCACTCAATTCACCGGGAGGCACCCGGCACCACACGCCACTTTAAAAGTAACGTTAGCGTTGCTGTTGTGATCGGTAATAACTGAAACGAAACTATATTCGGCATAATTATTATGCTTGCTAATTATATCAATTTGCACTGAGAGTGAATTAACCATTCCTCTTTGAATTAAAACCATCTGCATTTTTCGCAGAGAACATCTTGTACCTTTTGACTATAAATAATAGGGGATATTATGTTGCGCACTTTGTTATTAGTTACTGTACCTTTTATGAGTATTGCCGCTCAGGCGGTAACATTTGATTATCGCCATGAATTAAATGATAGCGGCGGTAATAACCACAAAGATCGTTTATTAATGTCGCACCGTTTTGCTAACGGTTTTGGTTTATCGCTGGAAGGCAAATGGAAAGGTTCGCAAAATAAAGATAAGGCGTATCACGAGACGGTCAGTAATGGTACCGAAGTGGTGGCCAGCTACGTCTATAAAATTAACCCCACCTTCCAGATTGAGCCGGGTTTTTCACTAGACAGTAGCTCCTCGTCAAACAACTATCGCCCGTACCTGCGCGGCAAAGTGAATTTTAGCAATGACGTTGGCGCAACGCTGCGCTACCGCCCGTACTTCAAGCGTAACTCCAACAACATCGGCACGGCAAAAGATACCAGCGAAAACGGCTATAACCTGACTGCCGCCGTGTCGTGGAAAATTTTCGGTGATTACCAACTCGATTACGAACTGGATTACAAGCATGCCACGTCCGCCGGCGTACTGATTGCAGATAATGAAAACTACGACTGGACGCACGATCTCAAACTGACATACAAACTTGATAAAAACTGGTCTCCGTATATTGCAGTCGGCAACGTTTCCGGCAGCAAATATACCGATGAGCGTCAGACCCGTTATCGTGTCGGTGTGAAATATAATTTCTAATTAATCATTGCAGGGTAGCAAACATAAATAAGGGTTTCGGCAGAAATCCTTATTTTTAGCTAAGAGGCGAATAATGAAACTGTCAAAAATAGCACTGGCGGTCGGTCTTCTCGGTATCTTCTCCTGCACGGCATTTGCGCAGGAGAGCGCACGTTTAAACAGCGTAAAAGCGTTTGCTGACACGGTCATTAATAAAGCCGGTGACAAATATCACAGCAATGTGCCACTGCTGGCAGATGGCGTTGATCCGCGTACCGGTAAACAGATGGAGTGGGTCTTCCCGGATGGAAAAACGGCGGTACTTTCCAACTTCTCCGCACAGCAGAATCTGATGCGCGTGCTGGTGGGTCTGAGTAACCTGACGGGTGACGCGAAATATAAAAAGCGGGCGGAGGATAATGTCCGTTACTACTTCCAGCATTACCAGGACAAAAGCGGGCTGCTGTTATGGGGCGGGCACCGCTTTATCGATCTGAAAACGCTTGAACCACAAGGGCCAAGCGAAAAAGAGATGGTCCATGAACTGAAAAATGCCTACCCCTTCTACGACCTGATGTTTGCCGTGGATAAACCGGCAACCGCCCGCTTTATACGCGCGTTCTGGAACGCACATGTGTACGACTGGAAAATTCTCGAAACCAGCCGCCACGGCGAATACGGCAAAGAGATGGGCAAATTGTGGGCCAGCCACTTTGAACAGCAACCGCCATTCTTCGCCACCAAAGGGCTGAGCTTTCTTAATGCGGGCAATGACTTAATTTATTCAGCTTCGCTGTTGTATCACTACGATGGCGAAAAAGGCGCGCTCACCTGGGCGAAGCGACTGGCCGAGCAGTATGTGTTGCCACGCGATAAAAAAACCGGGCTGGGCGTTTATCAATTTACGCAAGCGCTGAAACGCGCCGAAACCACCGACGACACCGATACCAACTCGAAATATGGCGATCGCGCACAGCGCCAGTTTGGCCCGGAATTTGGTCCCGACGCGCTGGAAGGCAATATGATGCTGAAAGGCCGCACCAGCACGCTCTACTCCGAAAACGCTCTGATGCAGTTAGCGCTGGCAAAATCGCTGGGCGCGGAGGGCAACGACATCAAAAAGTGGACGCTTGATGGCCTGAAAGCCTTTGCGCATTACGCCTATGATGAGAAAACCAACACCTTCCGCCCGATGCTGGCAAACGGCACCGACTTGTCGAACTACACGCTGCCGCGTGACGGTTATTACGGCAAGAAAGGCACCGTGTTAAAGCCTTATCCGGCAGGAAATGAATTCCTGCTCTCCTATGCCCGCGCCTGGACACTGGCACCGGACGCGGAGATATGGAAAGTGGCGCGCGGCATTGCCAAAGGCCAGGGGCTGGGTGATATCGGAGAACCGGGCGGCAAAAATAGCAAGCTGGATCTGAACACCAAAAACAGCGAGCCGTATGCCATTTTTGCGCTGATCGATCTCTGGCAATCTACGGGCGACAAAGGATACCTGACGCTGGCTGATAAAGTGGCGGACAATATTCTGGCGACAAAACGGCTGAATAATTTTTTCATCGATGATCCACAGTATATCTATGCCAATGTCGACAATATCGCCCCGTATGCGCTGCTGGCGCTGGAAGCGGCCATGCGCGGCAAACCCGATGCCGTTGCGCCATTTATTAACGGCGCAGGCTTTACCGAAGGCGCGTACCTGCTGGCGGATGGCAGCGTGCGCTACTCCACGCGTGATGATGAGTTGTTCATGCTCAAACCGGGTGAGCAGTTGAAACCTAACGGTAAAAAGTAATCCCCTCACCTCTCACGGCGCGCCCGTGGGAGGTTTTCTTGCCCCGCTTTTTTCCCTTCGCATGCTATTCTGGCGGCGTTCATGACGCCTTTTCAGCGATAATGTCGAACAAAAAATGTATTAGTCACCGTAATCCCGGATATAACAACCCGGAATTTCCCTGCGTATTATTAGCAGGCAATTTTATTTAACGCGGATTAAATAAGATAGCGACCTTATTATCCGGTCACTAAGACATAATTATCAAATTGAATTTAATAAGACTTAATTCAAATTAAATATTGGTAGCCGATAGAAATAACCTTTTCAAGTAATTGCTGAAAAATAATAGACGCCTGTTATGAATTCAGATAATTTATGTGATCGAAGTCCAGGAATAATATCCTGCACTCTGATTAATTATATTTAAGTTGATTGATATCAATATCCACAAAATAGAACATCTTTTCAAAAAGTTAAAAGACCGTTTTATTAACGCCAATCGCGTTCTGGTCAGAATGTCATGGAGGGTGAAATAGCCAGAGAGCTGGGCCAATGCCAACCTGAGGGTAATTTCTATTACCGGGGAAACATCATGAAAATACTTCGCGACATAACTATCCGCAAAATGTTGATCATCATTTTATCGCTTTTCAGCATTATTTGGGGACTGGCAACCGTTCTGACATTTCACAATTTTTCGACCATTGATCAATTGCTGGCGCAAAACGCCGGGCAAAAAAATGCCTACGCCCTGTTGGTGAAAGGAAACGATCAATATTTCCGCACCGTAACCCGCATGCTGCGCGCCATGGATTACCAGCAAACCGGCGATGACGAAAATGCGACTAAAACATTCGCCTCCGCTGAAAAAGCACTGGCCATTACCCAGGATATGCTGGCGAAGTTTCGCGCCAGCCAGCATCCCGGTGTTGATAGCGAAACCGTTGCCGCCATGATCCGCGACTGGGACGCCCTGCTTAACAACGGCATAGTGCCAATGCTGAACGCGGCCAAAAATAAGCAAACGGATACCTTTCGCGACTTATTTCGCAAAACTTATCCCCCGCTGAGCGTGCAGTTTGGCGCAACGGCGGAAAAATACACGCAAGCGATTCAGTCCAACGATTTACTGGATCAAACACAGGCGCAGGTGATCTTTAATAAATATGTGCTCGCTGCCGCCTTAATTGCCGGTATCTTCACACTGTTTCTCACCGACCGCTACCTGGTGAATTTCCTGGTCAAACCGATTCGTGCGATCCAGACACATATGGAAACCATGGCCGCCGGTAAACTGAATCACGAATTGCACGAATTTGGACGTAACTGTGCGGGCCAGTTGATTCCCTTCATCCGCACCATGCAGGAAAACCTGCGAACCACGGTGGAAACGATCCAGGAGAGTTCGAGCAGCATTTACCGCAGCACGAATGAGATCAGAGAAGGCAACGAGGAGCTTTCCGGGCGTACCGATCAGCAAGCCGCCGCGCTGCAACAGACCGCCGCCAGCATGGAAGAGCTCACCTCCACCGTGCGTAATAACGCGGAGAACGTGCGCGAAGCCCGTAAACTGACGGAAAACGCTCAACAGACTGCGCAAAAAGGCGGCGAAATCACCGCAACCGTGGTGAAAACCATGCACGGGATTTCCGAAAGCTCGCAGAAAATTGCTGACATCACCAACGTCATCAACAGCATCTCGTTCCAGACCAACCTGCTGGCGCTGAACGCGGCGGTTGAAGCGGCCCGCGCCGGGGAGCAAGGCCGTGGGTTTGCTGTGGTCGCCAGTGAAGTACGTGCGCTGGCAAGCCGCAGCGCGCAGGCGGCAAAAGAGATCGAAACGCTGATCCATGAATCCGTCTCCCGCGTCAAAACCGGAGCCGAACAGGTTCAGGAAGCCGGTGGAGCCATGTCAGTGATTATCAACTCCATTGAACATGTGAATAAATTGATGACGGAGATTTCCGTCGCCTCCGATGAACAAAGCCGGGGTATCGACCAGATTGGTCAGGCGATGACCGAAATGGACGGCGTCACACAGCAAAACGCCGTGCTGGTACAGGAAGCGAAAGCTAACGCCGTCTCGCTGGAAAAAGAGGCCGAGCGCCTGAACAAAACCATCGCCATGTTTGATTCTGGCGTGAAAGAGAACCGCCGTAACGTACAGCCGGGCAGAAGCCCGTTACGCCAATCGCCGCAGCTGGCGCTGGCTTCCTCATCCACCGGTGAGAGCCGCGATAACTGGCAATCTTTCTAAGCCAATTTATCTCCTTTCACCACGCCCGGGGCTGCACGCCTCGGGCGTTTTTTTATTTATATTACAAATATATAACGCATTTATAATGCGGTGATTTTGATAAATGGCGGAAATATATCTGTGTGCTAAATTTCTCTTAGACCAATCGGGGAGGGATAACGCATGAAGTTCAATGATGAGCACACGGGACTCATTGGATTAGCCATTGGCGCGGCCGTGATCGGCCTTGTTTCAGAACGCAAAGCCATTAACCGCGACAGCATCGTGCAGGAAATTGAACGACAAGGCAGAAACAGGGGCGATGGCGTAGAAGATGACGTCTTCCTCAAGGCGGCAGAGTTAGTGCGAAAAGGCGTATAGCGGGCTAATAGCGGTGAGCCTGGCGGAATAACAAGCTCACCGATTCATGCGTTATTTAACCGTTCCTTTCACACCGTGCGGTTCGGCACGGCGATACTGCGGCGCGATATGTACCGCACCGTGCAGGGCGGCAGCGGCATGCCACGGCCAGCGTGGATCGTAGAGCGCGCCTCGTGCCAGCGCGATAAGATCGGCCTCCCCTTGCTGCAAAATATCTTCGGCATGTTGTGGCTCGGTAATCAACCCCACAGCGATAACCGGCATACGCGTCTGCTGACGCAGCGCTTTGGCAAACGGCACCTGATAACCCGCCGTCACCTTAATGCTTTGTCGCGGTGAAAGCCCACCGCTGGAGACGTGAACATACGCGCCGCCCAGGGCTTCAATTTTTTTCGTCAGTACCGCCGATTGTTCCAGATCCCATCCGCCTTCTACCCAGTCAGTCGCCGAAATGCGAATGCCCACGGCAACGGAAGCCGGTACCGCTTCACGCACGGCGCTAAACACTTCCGCCGTGAAACGCAGGCGATTTTCAAGGCTACCGCCATACTCATCGCTGCGCTGGTTAGAGAGCGGCGAGAGGAACTGATGCAGCAAATAACCGTGCGCCGCGTGGATTTCAATCACCTCAATACCCAGCGCCACCGCGCGCAGGGCACTGTCGACAAACGCCTGTTTAACCCGCGCCAGATCTTGTTTCGTCATTTCAAGCGGCGGACGTTCAGCCGGATCGTGCGCCAGCGCAGAAGCCGAGATCGTTTGCCAGCCGCCCTCCTGCGGCGAAAGCTGTTTTCCGCCCAGCCAGGGCGCGCTGACCGACGCTTTACGCCCGGCATGACCTAGCTGGATACCGATTTTCACCGGCGAGTACTGGCGAATATCGTCCAGCACCACGCGCAGCGCCTGCTCGGTTTCGTCATCCCACAGGCCGAGATCCTGCGGCGAAATACGCCCCTGCGGCTCAACGGCAGTAGCTTCGATAATCAGCAGCCCCGCGCCGGAGAGCGCCAGATTACCTAAATGAATGCGATGCCAGGCGGTCGCTTTGCCTTCTTCGGCGGAGTACTGGCACATCGGGGCGATAACGATGCGGTTATCCAGCGCCACATCGCCAATATTAATTTCGGTGAATAACTGACTCATATCTCATCCTTTTCCGGTTTCGCAAATGGCACTCCCGGACGGCAACAGTGTGAATGGTTTGCATGACTTTCAGCCAATTTTCCGGGCTTGTCTTTGGCGGCACGTGCCCTTTTCACGGCATTTACCTTTGATAACATAATGAAATGACAAACGAATTATAGCTGCGTGACGCCGCGTGCTGCGGCCTCATCCCGCCATCTCAACAACAAAGAATAGTCCTGTCGCGTGACCACGCTAAAGCCGCCAATCAATGCTGCGGCACAGGTTTTGTGAAAACGCGCGTCACTGACCAGTTGCTGCAACGCCTCTCTTAGCGATGCGAGCGTGGCGGCGCTGCTCTGCTGCGCGGTGATCAGCGGCAACCCCGGCGCTAACGGGCTTTGCGCTACCACACGCAGCCCACGCAACAACGAAGGTTGGAGGCGTTGCAATAAGGCGTAGGTGACACAGTCGATGGCGGCGATATCCGCCGTACGGTTGTGCAGTGCCAGCAGCGATTGCCGGTGGCTGCCACTGAATTGAGGAGCCTCGGCGAAAAATCGCCCTTCGCCCGGAAGCCGCGAAACCAGATAACGCAGCACGTTATAACCTGATTGCGAATCGGCGGAATTACACACTGCACGGCGACCGCGAAAATCGGCAAGCGACGTACCGCGTTCCTCATCGCGCGTCACCAGCAGGCTGCGATAACAAAAGCCTTCACAGCCTGGCGCAAGGTAGTGAAAGCAGCCAACCAGTTGCACATCCGGTAATTGCGTCATCAGCGGGTAGCCGCAGGTCTGGCTAAGTAGCACATCATCACCCTGCCAGTGGGCAAGCAGATCGCTTTGCGGCCACATCTGCTGCGCCGGGAGCCCGCGCGCCGCCAGCAGTTCGCACAACGCCTCGCCCAGCGCGGCGGTTTCTGGCTGCGCGATGTTATACATCGGCAGGGCAATATTATTCACTGCGTACTTTGCTGGCGGGGTGTGCATTGACCTCTACCGGGGTGAAGAAAAACTGCCGTAACCATTCACTATAGCCGCGCACCAGAAACCCGCTATTGCGTTGCTGGTACGCGGCTTTGTCGCGCAGGTAAAGCGTTCGCAAGCCGTACCACGGTACGGCGGGAAGATCGTGATGCACAGAATGGTAGTTGAGGTTGAGAAACAGCAAACGCCACGGCCACGCGGCTTCGTTGATTACCGAGCGCGCTAACGGATCGTCTGCGGCGCGGTGTTCAAGAAAAGATCGCACTTTAGTGATAGCCAGCGCCGGATAGCTGACCACCAGTACATACCAGATAACGGGAAAATCACACCGGATAAGCCAGGCAAAAGTCACCGCCAACAGCACGCCGTGTACCAGCCACATCAGCATGGCTTTACCTTGCCGCACGCGAAATGCCGCCACCATTCCTGCCAGCAACTGCGCAATATCCAGCGCCGGCGCCAGCAGTAAACGGCCGGCAAAGGTATTACGCAACTGGATCAGTTTCCGCTGCCAGCGCGTCAGGCGATGCCAGTGTTGAGTAGAAAAATAGTAGGATTCCGGGTCATCTTCCGGCAGCGTCAGTAAGTGCGTACGGTGGTGCGCCAGGTGCGAATCGCGATAAATTCCGTACGGATACCATACCGCCAGCGGCATCAATCCCAGCAGTTGGTTGAACCAGGCCCAGCGCGTGGGATGCCCGTGGATCAGCTCATGCTGTACCGATAAATACCAGGTGGTGAAGAGGATCAGAAGCGTGGTTGCCGGCAACAGGCCGAGTGTTTTCCAGTACGCGAGCGTGCCGAACCAACCGCTATACACAGTGACAATCACCAGCCAGGTAGGCAGCTCGCTGCGCCACAGCCAGCTGCGGGATAACCGCCGGACGGCGTCCCGTTGTTGTTCATCTAAATAGACCGCGCTGCTTTTCGCCATTCACTCGTCCCCCCACATTCTCATGTCGCCACGATGTGAGAGAACACCGGAAATAACAAAGTATTTAAATGGCTTAGCTATTGCTGAAAATCGCTTAACGCGCCAGCCACGCAGGCCACTTTGCCGCGCGGATCATCAATATGCTGCAGGGCAACATCATAGCGAACACCCTGGCGGTGAAGAATGCGCACATTGTTCACAACCGTCGCCAGCGCCTGGAGAAAGGTTGTCGCGTTTTCGTGGCGCTGGTAGGCGGCTTCATCTTGCCAGCCTTCCACCAGGTGAAAGGCGTTGGCATCGGCTAAATCCTGCGCGAAGGCATAGTAGATACAGCCCGGCAGTGCGCGCGCCGCCGCCATCTCGGGCACCACGGCATCGATAAAGGTTTGCCTGTCCTCAGGGGGAACACGATAGTAAGCACTAACAACAATACCGGTAGCAGGCAGTTTGTTATGGTCGGCGCTGGAAAAACGCAGCCTGGCAGGTGTGTTCATAATGGTTCCTCAGTGGGAAATGAATGATGCGGCTTGCCGACCATTACGGCGTGTTGATAAATACCCAAAGGCTGGCAAGTCTGCCATCGCGCACGGTGAAGATATCCTCGCCGCGTATCAGGTTCGGCTTCTCCTGCGGGCCATATCCCCAGGTAACACGTCCTAAACCGTGGTTCCACGTCACCGGATCGGGTGTGAACAAAAAACCGGAATGTTCACGCTGCACGCGAGAAATCAGTGCCGCGACATTCTGAAACCCGGTTGCCACATCGGCGTAATCGGCAACGAAAAAATCGTCGGCATAGACCGCCGAAAATATGGCGATCGATTGTTCAGGGCGTGCGCCATTCCAGATAGCAAAATGCTTGTCGATCAGATGCTGAGCGACCAAAAGCGCGGAAGTGTGCATATTCTGCTCCTGCGGTGCGGGCTGGCGCAGAGACGGCCAGCCCGGTGTGGTGAATTAGATTTGCGCCATGCCGCCATCGACGAACAGCTCAGCACCATTGATAAAGCTGGCAGCATCCGAAGCGAGAAACGCCACGACTTTGCCAATCTCTTGCGGTTCACCTAAACGCCCCAACGGAACCTGGGCTGCGAGCGCGTCAAACAAGCCCTGGCGATGCTCATCCGGCACCAGTTCACCTAAACCTGGCGTGCGGATTGGGCCCGGGCTAACCACGTTAACGCGGATACCGCGCCCTTGCAGATCCAGCGCCCATGAACGGGCAAAGTTACGAACCGCCGCTTTACTGGCGCTGTAAACGCTGAAACTGGCGGTGCCTTTCACCGATGTGGTGGAGCCGGTAAGAATGATTGAAGCGTTGTTCACCAGCAGCGGGAGCGCTTTTTGCACGGTAAACAGCACTCCACGCACGTTGGTCGCAAAAATGCGGTCGAAATGCTCTTCCGTAATCGCCCCCAGCGGCATCATGTCGCCGCCACCGGCGTTAGCAAACAGGATGTCGAGCCGCCCGGCGCTTTTCGAAATCTGGGCAAAGACAGCATCGAGATCCGCCATTACCGACGCATCGGCGCGAATTCCGGTGGCGCTGGAACCAATGCGTTCAACCGCTGCGTCCAGTTCCGCCTGGCGACGACCGGTAATAAAGACACGCGCCCCCTGCTCTGCCAGCTCTTGTGCGGTTGCCAGACCAATGCCGCTTGTCCCGCCAGTTACCAGTGCGATTTTGCCATTCAGTTGTGTGCTCATTGTTGTACTCCTCGGTTCAGTTAAGGGATGTTCCTGCAACAGACCAGCTTGCCGTCTCAGGTATGGCGCTACTCTACCTTTGACGTTTTTATTGAAAAATACCGAAAAATGAAAATGACTATTCACCTCTGTGTATAATCAACAGCACACCAACGGAGGAACTCGCATGGATCAATTACTGGCAATACGCGCTTTCGCCCGCGTGGTCGAAGCAGGGAACTTTACCCGGGCGGCGGATTCGCTGGAGATGCCCAACGCGACATTGAGCAAACTGGTGCAGGAACTGGAAGCGCATCTTGGTGTGCGGTTATTGCAGCGCACTACACGCCGCGTAATGGTGACGCCGGAAGGGCGTGACTATTATGAAAAAACCACCCGTATACTTCGCGATCTCGACGATATTGATGGTTCGTTCAATGCCGCACGCGGCACGCCAGGCGGGCAGCTTCGCGTCGATATTGGCGGCTCTACGGCGAAAGATGTGTTGATCCCTGCCCTGCCGGATTTTCTGGCGCGCTATCCGGATATTCGCCTCGATTTAGGCGTTGCCGACCGCACGGTGGATCTGATTAGCGATAATGTGGATTGCGTGATCCGCGGCGGGCCACTGGATAGCTCATCGCTGATTGCCCGCCGTATTGGCTCTGCCACGCTCATTACCTGTGCAACGCCGGAATATCTGAAAACATTTGGTACACCGGCCTACCCGGAGGAGCTAAAAAACGGTCACCGGCTGGTCAGCTACCTTTCGCCGCAAACCGGCAGAGCGTTTCCGTTGCGTTTTGAGCGCGATGGCGAGAAAACCGAAATCAAAGTGGCGCACCGGATTGGTATTAATGAGAGCAACGCACATCTCGCCGCCGGGATGGCGGGGCTGGGGATTATCCAGACCTTCAGTTATTCACTCGGTGCCGCGCTAAAAGCGGGTACGCTGGTGGAGATCCTGCGCCCGTGGCGGCCAGAGCCGTACCCTTTTCATGTGGTGTATCCGCAAAACCGCCACGTTACGCATCGTCTGCGGGTGTTTATTGACTGGCTGCTGGAGATATTCCCCCAGCGGGTGGGAAAATAACCGCGAAATAATCCGCAACACCTTTGTCCTGAATCTGCTTATTCGCACGCAAAAGCGCCAACGCAGCGATAACGCGTATCCGCGGCTGCGGTTGGCAGCAATGCTTTAGTGATATTGAACGGTGAATTTATCGTGCCGCGCGTTTTCTCGCAGGCTGAACGTTTTAAAAAATAGGATAGGGATAAGGCCAGGCAGTTTCAGTTTAATATCCTTAATACCCGCGAACAGGATAAAACCGACACGTCATCATTTATGCGACACGCGGCATGCGCCACAACGCGCGATATCCAGCAACGCAATTATTACTGTATGTAATTAAAAGATGAGTATGAAAAAGGAACCACAACTGACGGTCAATAAGGTGGGTTTTTATGATTTCCGATATCAACTGGAGTGTGCCGAGCCTGCCACCAATCGAGAATATTCTCAATAGCGTCTGGCGCGGACAAAATTTCTTAGCGACATATTGTGGAAAGACCTGAGCTATCCATATGTGTTCATGTTTAATGAAGCATTTAGCCGCGCTGAAATTGCCGCTTGCGCTAACGCAAATCAAAAAGAAAAACGCGCCAGTTCAGCGATAACGTTTACCGTTTCAAACAAGCGCTATACCTGTAATGACTCCTTGTTAAGAAAAATCTACACCTGACAAGCGAAAGTCAATGCAAAGATATAGGTTATTTCGTGATGAACAAGCGGCATTAACTAACGATTCCGATAAAAATAACCCTTAAATTCTGTGGCTTTTTTTAATGCCGCATTGGTACTAAATTACCCTGAGCAAGATACTTCCAAAGTCATAGGGTTGCACAATCACATATATATTTGCTAAAACCTATAATTCCGTATTGATTTTTATGTCGTTATCACTAAAAATTAATTCCGATAGATTATTCATTTTTCCGCACACGGAGTGACGCTATGTCAGAAGCACTTAAATCACTTAATAACATTCGCACCCTGCGAGTTCAGGCCCGTGAGCTTACCCTTGAAGCTCTTGAAGAGATGCTTGAAAAACTGTCAGTTGTTGTTGAAGAACGTCGTGAAGAAGAATCTTCTCTACGTAAAGAACAAGAAGAGAAAGAAGCCAAGCTGGCTGCGTTTCGTCAAAAACTGCTGGATGAAGGTATCGATCCAACCGAACTTTTATCCTCGCTGAAAGGACAAACGACGAAATCAAAATCTGTTCGTGCACCACGCCCTGCCAAATATAAGTATATTGATGAAGACGGCACGGAAAAAAGCTGGACCGGCCAGGGCCGCACGCCGAAAGTGATTGCCAAAGCACTGGAAGATGGTAAAAAACTGGAAGATTTTGCCATCTAAAAATAAAGGGTTTGTCTTTATCCCACCCTGCATTTTTATCGCTTTCTAACGCAACATCTGCATGCGTTATTGTTCCCCGCCGCCCCGGCGGGGATTCTGTTTTTGTTGTTCAAAAGACCACTTCAGCCTGCACACCAAAACTTATTTGATAATCCTTACCGTCGTTAAAGCTCTGGCTATCGATCTCATGCTCTAACGCTTTCAGGTAAGTACTATAGAGGCGAAGTTCCGGCCGGGAATTAAGAATGCTGGTATCCACTTTATACACCTGCGCCAGCGTCACCTTATAACCAGATTCATCCGATGTGGAATTATTGACACGATTTTTCTGCGTGAAATACCCCAACTCCAGCGCCGTCTGCATGTTTTGATTCCAGATCCATGACGGACGAATAACCGCACGCGCGGTGGTAAAGTCCGTATGCGCCCCGGTATATGTCGAGTAAAGATCGTGACCGCGACCATACACCAGCGCGTGCGCCATGATAATCTTCTCCCCCAGATAGAACTCCCCCTGATCAACTAACCGCCAGCCAATACCGCCGCTGTGAATACCGTAGTAAGAACTGTTGTAATCAAAATCCGGATTGGCGCTGGAAATATTCATAAACTGGCTGGCAAGGGAGTTATTTGCCACTTGCAGCGTCAATTCATTTGAGCCTTTCAGAATGGGCTTACGCAAAATCGCCTGCCCAAGCCAGGAGGATTTCACCTCATAATAATCATTATCTGCCTGCGCTTTTTTCTGCTCATCCGTCTGGTTAGCAAACGCATATTTCGCGCCAAGCTCCAGCGTCGTATTTTCCATGACAGGAAGATTCTTGTAGCGAACTTCAGCGATATTGACGTTAACCTGCGTGGTGTCGCTACAACTGGAAGAACCCGCCGCACAGACTGTACTGTAGTTATCAATATCGTTACGCGTTATTGCCATACTGAGTGCGCCAACCGGCAGCTTCCAGTTTTCAATCCCTACGCCTGCACCGGAAAGTGTGCGATTGCTTTTCCAGTCCAGAAGCTGAATTTCATACTGTGGCAGCGTATGCTTCCCCACCCAGACCGAAGCCTCCGGCGCAAAAGGAAGTAGCCCGTTGCCTTCAACATAGAGCTTACTCAGTTTGCCCATACCGCCGCCCGACATCCCTTTTTCAAAGGACTCATTACTCTGGGTTAATCCGAGATCGCCCTCAAATTGCACATTCGCCCAGATAGATTTGTCGCCATCGCGCCATGCCCGTTTTTTTAATGACAAGTTGTACCAACCGTCATATTCGTTACCAAAACGCCCCAGCGAGCCCACTGCCCAGGATTTCGGTCCGCCATTGGTGGTGGTTGCCCAACCCGAGCGGAAATAACCGGAATATTTAAAGCCGGTATCGTCCTGCACATATTGGCTTATTTTTTTCAGTGTCCCAGGCGATAGCTCCGGATCCGCTTTCGCTTGCGCTGCCGAAGCCTGCACCGTCGCAGTAGATTGCGCCGCAGGCGCGGCTGACGAGGCAAGGTTGCGTTGCTGCGCGCGATCTTTTTCTTCATAGGCTTGCAGTTTCTGCTGCGTAACGCGCAACTGCGCTTCCAGCGCCGCCATGCGCTGTTCAAGCGTTAGCGGCTGCGCCGTTGCCCCGCTGCTCGCGCCGTAACAGGATAATAACGCCACGGCAATACATGTCTTTTTAGAAATTATGTTGTTCACCTTCATGAGTTCCCCTCGGTATTGCCCCCAAAAAACAAAAAGACCCGCAACCGACGGAAAACACGCCGTCAGTTGCAGGTCTCGCCTGAATAAAATCAGTAACGTCCTGTGGGGGTAGATCACTTAACGCATAAACACGTTTAACAGCTTGCGGCGACAACCGCCCCCGCCGCAAATAACCTCCCGCACGCCGCGAGAGTTACACCAATAGCGCCATTACCGGCTCGCCAAAACGGGAATGGGGTTTATCGCTAATGTGGAATTCGCGCCAGGCTTCGCTGTTGGTAATGACCACCGGCGTCACCGTGTCATAACCCGCCTGTTTAATTTCATCGAGATCGAAGGTCAGCAGAAGCTGGCCTTGTTTGACTTCATCGCCTTCATTCACCTGCATATGGAAATATTGCCCCTCGAGTTGCACGGTATTAATCCCGACGTGGATCAGGATTTCCGCACCCGCCGTGGAGCGAATGCCAATGGCATGACCGCTGGCGAAGGTGCTGGCGATATGGCCGTCGACCGGAGAATAAATCCGTCCCTCATCCGGAATAATGGCAAAGCCCGGCCCGACAATACCGGCCGAAAAGACCTTATCATCCACTTCTGTCAGCGGAATTACCGCGCCAGAAACCGGCGCGGTAATCTGCTCAGGTGCCAGCGCAACGGTTTTCGGCATCACCGGTTGATGCGCGGCATGCTTTTTTCCATCCGCAGACGCGACAGGCATCGCTTGCACGGAAGGTTCGTCAAAACCCACGATCAGCGTCAGCACCAGGCTGCCAATAAACGCCACGGCGCAGCCGATAAGAAAACCGATAAAACCGTCGCCATAGAAGATAGGCAGCGTCAGCAACCCAGGCATCCCCATTGAAATCGCCGAGCTTTTGGCATATCCCACCACTGCACCGCCAAAGGCCGCCGCGATCACCGCGCAGATAAACGGTTTTTTCAGCTTCAGGGTGACGCCGTAGACGCCCGGTTCGGTAATGCCGAACAACGAGGCGATAAAAGTACTGCCCGCCAGCGCTTTCAGCTTTTTGTCTTTCGCGCGCAGCATTACCGCCAGCAACGCACCGGACTGGGCGAAAACCGAGGGGCTGGAGGCAGCTTTAAGAAAGCTGTGTCCCATTACCGAAATGTCGTTGATAAAGACGGTAACAAAGCCCCAGTGCACGCCGAAAATCACCAACACCTGCCAGGCGGCAGCCATCAGTGCACTGGCGATAATCGGGTTGAAGCCGTAAATCGAAACAAATAAAGACGCGACAAACTCACTGATCGAAATGCCAATCGGCCCGATGGTCATTAACGTAAGCGGCACCATCAGCGTCAGCAGGAAAAATGGCGTCAGAATATTGCGCACGCTTTCATGAATATGGCGATTGAGAAAGCGCTCAATGATCGACATCAGCCAGACGCTGAAAATAATCGGGATCACCGAACCGGTATATTTCATCATCACCACTGGCAGGCCAAAAAAGCTCACCGGCTGGCCGCCATCAAATAGCCCTTGAATAGTCGGGTAAATAAGTGCGCCGGCAATCGACACGGCAACAAAAATATTGGTTTCAAATTTACGCGCGGAGGTGATGGCTAACAGCATCGGCAGAAAATAGAACAGGCTGTCGGAGGCGGCATGCAAAATAATATAGGTGCTCTCTTTATTGCTCAGCCATCCGGCCGCCAGCACAATCGCCAGCGCGCCTTTTAGTACACCGGCTGCGGCCATCGCACCTAATAATGGCGTGAAAATTCCGGCCACCAAATCGATCAAACGACCTAACAGCGAGGCTGTATTTTGCGCCGGTTCCGCAGGTTGTTTCTTTTTATCATCCTCCAGTAATCCGGAGATGGCGCCAAACGCGCGGAACACGTCCGGCACGCGGTTGCCAATCACCACCTGTAACTGGCCGGAGCCATTCACCACGGTAATGACGCCGTCCAGCGCTTCGAGCTCTGCCAGCCGCACTTTACTGCTATCGATAATTTTAAAGCGTAAACGCGTCGCGCAATGTACCAGCGTCGCAACGTTGCTCTCCCCACCTACCAGCTGCAGAATATTTTCTGCCAGTACTTTGTTATTCATAATGAGACTTCCCGTTTCACAAACGACAGTAATAATCAGGACACCCTGGTGTTGCCTGCATCCGCTGGCCAGCTGGAAAAAAGCAAAAAAAAACCTGGATAAAATAGTGTGTAAACACACTGCTTTATCCAGGTCTCGCCCAGAATTTCTCTGGTGACGTCCTTAACTAACGCCCTCTTTCTAACAAGCCGCGCAGGCAATTACCACCGCAAATGATCAATTTGTGAAAATCATCACGCAAATAGCGTTGCCACGGAATTGAACAGCCAGGCAAATACAGAACTCCGGTCACATTTATCAAAATTATGCATTGTCTACCTGAACGACGCTCTTTATAACCATGCCCACAGGACGTTACATCACCTTTGGCGAAACCTGCTTTCCGTTGCTCCACCAGGCAACGGAAAGCAGGTTTTTTTGTTTTTTAAGAGAGGGAAAAACATAATGTCACTTCCAAAAACGCTATTAAGCACCTTACTGGCGCTCTCCCTTGGCGCGGCCAGCACTACCCTACAAGCCGCTACCGAACAACCCGTGACCGGAAAAACCCGCATCCTGATTTTGTCTGATATCGGCAACGAGCCCGATGATTCGCAATCGCTGGTGCGTTTTTTGGTGTACAGCAATGAGTTTGATGTCGAAGGGCTGGTCGCCACCACCTCCACCTGGCTGCGTGACAAAGTGAACCCGCAGATGATGCTCAAACGCATTGATGCCTATGAACAGGTGTTGCCGAATTTACGCAAACATGCCAACGATTACCCCAGCGCTGATGCGCTGCGCGACGTCGTGCGTGCTGGTCGCGCGGGTTACGGCATGGATTATGTCGGCGCGGGAAAATCTACGTCGGCGTCACAACTGATAATCAACGCCGTGGATAAACACGATGCGCGCCCGTTGTGGATTGATGTCTGGGGTGGCGCGGTCGATCTGGCGCAAGCGCTATACGATGTGCGGGCGACGCGTTCACCGCAAGAGGTGGCGGCGTTCGTGAAAAAGATCCGTGTCTATGCCATTTCCGATCAGGATAATACCGGCGAGTGGATCCGCGCGCAGTTCCCGGATCTGCGCTATATCACCAGTATTCATGCGTGGAATGATTACTTTATTGCCACCTGGACAGGCATGTCGTCGCGTTATGCCGAAGGCGGCGATATGCACCAGGTGAACAACGACTGGCTGGCGAAAAATATTCGCAACCAGGGCCCGCTGGGTACGCTTTACCCGGCAATCGAGTACACCATGGAAGGCGATACGCCCTCGTTTCTCTACTTGTTGAATAATGGGCTGAATGCGCCGGAACACCCGGAGTATGGCGGCTGGGGTGGGCGTTTTGCAGCGGTCAATCCTGATAGTCGCAGTGGTTTGCGCACCAGCACCTCGGATACCGTGACCGGCATTGACGGTAAAAGCCGCCGCACTGCCAGCGCCACTATCTGGCGCTGGCGCGAAGCGTTTCAGAATGATTTTGCCGCGCGGATGGCATGGAGCGTTACCCCCGAGGTGAAAAAGGCGAACCACAACCCGCAGCTGGTGCTCAACGGTAAACCCGGGACGGAGATAGTGACATTGCAGGTGAAACCCGGCGAGGTGGTGACGCTGTCGGCGAAAGGCTCGCATGACCCGGATAACAACCGCCTGAGTTACCGCTGGTGGCAGTATAAAGAACCCACCGCGACCAGCATGGGCATCCATTTCGCACCAGAATTGACGCTGGAGAACGGTGATTCACTCGATGCCCGTTTTACCGCACCGCAGGTTAAAACGGCGACGCCGTTCCACATCATTTTGCAGGTGCAGGATGATGGCAAGCCGTCACTTTTCGCCTACCGCCGCGCGATTGTCACCGTGACGCCATAAGCGCTAAATGCCGGATGGGTGTAAGCCACATCCGGCATCTCTTGCGCTCACATTACAGCGCTAAGATTGCCCCATTACTGCTGATCACATCGCGATACCAGAAGAAGCTTTTCTTACGCCGACGCGCCAGCGTGCCATTCCCGGCATCATCGCGGTCCACATAGATAAAGCCATAGCGTTTCGACATTTGCGCGGTTCCGGCGCTGACCAGATCAATCGGCCCCCAACTGGTATACCCCAGCAGTTCCACGCCATCTTCAATCGCCTCTCTGACCTGCACCAAATGTGCCTGCAAATACTGGATGCGGTAATCATCTTCAATTGTGCCGTCCGCGGCGGGAACATCTTTCGCCCCCAGACCGTTCTCCACAATAAACAGCGGCTTCTGGTAACGATCGTGCAATTCATTGAGCAAAAAACGCAGCCCTTGCGGATCTATCTGCCAGCCCCATTCGGAGCTTTCAAGGTACGGGTTGGGGATCATACGCATAATATTGGTGCGCGAGCTTTGATAGAGCTCCGGCTGTGCGGCGGCGCAACCGCTCATGTAATAGCTGAACGAGATGAAATCGACCGTCTCTTGCAGATCCCGCTCATCCTGCCCGGTGATAGTGAGCGCAATGTTGTTTTCGCGGAAAAAGCGGCCAATCCACGCCGGATACGCACCACGCGCCTGAACATCGCCAAAAAACAGCCAGTCGCGATTGACACGCTGCGATTGCAGCACATCTTCTGGTTTACAGGTCATCGGGTAACGAATGCCACCCAGCAACATGCTGCCGATTTTGGCATCCGGGATGATTTCATGGCAGGCTTTTACCGCGCGGGCGCTCGCCACCAACTGATGATGAATGGCCTGATAGATCTCCTGCTTGCTTCGCTCACCCGCAAGCCCGACGCCGGTAAACGGCGCATGCAATGCCATGTTGATTTCGTTAAACGTCAGCCAGTATTTCACCTTATCGCGATAGCGGGTAAAGACCGTGCGCGCGTAGCGCTCGAACAGATCGATCACCTTCCGGCTGCACCAGCCGTCATAGTTTTTCACCAGCCCGTAAGGCATTTCGTAGTGTGACAGCGTGATCAACGGCTGGATGCCATAGCGCGCCATTTCATCAAACAGCCGGTCGTAAAAAGCCAGCCCCTCTTCATTTGGTTCGCTTTCATCACCATTCGGGTAGATGCGCGTCCAGGCAATCGAGGTACGCAGCACTTTAAATCCCATCTCGGCAAAGAGCTGAATATCTTCCGGGTAGCGGTGGTAAAAATCGATGGCCACATCTTTAATACCGGTGCTGTTCGCGTCACGTTCAACGACATTACCGTGTATTCCCTGCGGTTGCAGATCGGAAGTGGAAACCCCTTTTCCTCCCTCGTTCCATGCGCCTTCGACCTGGTTTGCGGCAACTGAACCGCCCCAGAGAAAACCTTCGGGAAATCTCATTTGCATCGTTACTTTCTCCTTTATCTTGCCGCCGTTAACCACCGCTCAGGCGATTGATATGAATTGTCAGGAACATCACTTCATCGGTGGTGAGCTGGCACTGGTAATTTTTTTCAACATAATCATTAACTTTCATCGCACAGGCGTAGGCAGCCGGCATCATGCCGGTGATCCCCTGATAGATGCTGTCGTCGCCGTGCGCGACGGTATTGCGGTGCAGCAAACGCAGTGCGAAAAATTTGAGGTGTGTGATAAGCCGCTGATAATTTAGCGATTCTTCGTCATAGGTCAGGTGCAGATCGTACTTCAGGATTGTCAGCACATCTTTAATGATGGTGGCGCTCTGCATGGTGCTTTGCATGTCGCTGTTATTTTTGGCGTTCGCCAGATGCAGTGCGATAAAGCCGGCTTCATCCTCCGGCAGGCTAATGCCGAGTTTAGTGTTGATAAGCTGCAATGCCTCAAGCCCCACCGCATATTCCT
The DNA here is from genome assembly GCF_015167415.1 of Kosakonia pseudosacchari. Lineage (NCBI taxonomy): Bacteria > Pseudomonadati > Pseudomonadota > Gammaproteobacteria > Enterobacterales > Enterobacteriaceae > Kosakonia > Kosakonia pseudosacchari. The sequence continues at coordinate 1,238,128 of NZ_CP063425.1, read as the reverse complement.
GAGCATAAAACCGTTTAATGTCCCACAGTAAAAAGTTCTTAATGACCAGCCCGTTGGCTTGCCGCTGGATAGCAAAATTTAAATGATCGCTTAACGCCAGGAACAGCGTGTCCTGCACCGTGATCGCCAGCCGCTGCTGAGCCAGCGCAATGATCTGCTGCGTGACAGCCAGGTAAGGGGGCGGAATTTCCGCCAAAAGTTGCGAAAGGACGTCCGCCAGCCCTTCCGACTTTTTGACGAACTGGCTTTCAATCTGGCTACTGTCGACCTTATCGCCCTGTCGTTTGCCAAAACCAATGCCCCGCCCAATGGCTACGATCTCTTCATGCTTTGCATTGGTGAGCAGGACAGCGTTATTGCTGAGTATTTTTTCTACTTTCATTTCAGCTTTCTCACTGTTAATCCTGATGTCTTTTCCGGGAGCAAGCGCCCGGAAAAAAAGCAAAAAAAAACCTGACTCCATTACCGCCACACTTAGCAGCAATGGAATCAGGTTTCGCTCAGTTTTCTTCTGATTACGCCCTGGGAACCCTTATAACGAATCGGACAAGGCGGCTCAAGCCTTCAAAACAGGAACTGTGATGATAATCATGGATGTGTGATCAGTATCCTGATAACCGTGCAATCCGTTGCAGGCTTATATATATATTTTTTGCTATCGGCGGAAATATTTTACCGGGAACATTGACAACCCGCAGAATAAAATAATATTGAATTCGAATCCTTTGCCTGTTTAAATGCCATCAAAAATTAATCGCTAAGCTGTTGCGTTTTATCTAATAAATAAGAATTATTACGACTCGCTAAACAGGCTTGTTTTAATAAACCGGACTCTAATTGCAAACCAGGTTCGCAACACAACTGATATATATATTTTTCCAGCAGAGAAGGCGCCGATTGCTCGCCAAAACAGCATGCGGGTTCGCATCCATCACTACAGTCCAGGCACTTCTCATAAGCCTCGATTAACACCCAGCCCTGAACCAGCGTCAACACCGGAGCAGACTGTAATTCCAGCAGGCAGTCACTGACATAAAACGAGTAAGCTTCAAGGGCTGTGCGGCTTGTCGCCTCCATATCGCGCTTTTTTAGTAGCCGCCATATCCTGCCAAAATGACGGACGTGTATGCGGTGAGTATGATCCAAAAACCATGCTTTCGTGAAAGGAGAGCGGCTGTAAGTGTGCTTATCTCCTTCATTATCAGCGAATATATTGCAGACGCCCCTGTTCGCTAAAAATAATACCAGAGACATCTTTTGCAGTTCAGAAATATAAGATTTATTCATTGCTTCACAAAAGAATATAAGAATTTACTGTAGCACCCATAATCAATAATACATTTTACATGAAACTTTGCCACAAAGATTTCAATGTTACTTAATAAAAATTTGTTACCCGTATCCCAAAAACAATACTTAAATAAAACGCAAACTAATGTTTTCTTAATAAAGAGACTTAAAGCGGAGCAAATGAGTAGAGTTTGCACAAACCAGCATAAAGTAGAGGGTTATTGTACAGGCATTCAGCGAATGCCCGTGGTAACTGCAAGGCGATTCCCCTGAGCCTCTTAAAGTTGTTTACGCATAAAAATCCGGCTGGTTCCCTCAGGCAGGCAATCTATCCGGCCAAACTCTTCCCACCCATTCTTTTTATAAAACTCTGGCGCCTGGAAACTGATGGTGTAAAGGAAACCGGAGATACAGCCGCGCTTTCGCCCTTCCGCTTCAAACTGCCGCAGTAGTGTTTCGCCTAAACGTTGCCCACGAAGCACTTCCGGAAGATAAACCAGATCAATAAACAGCAACCCCAGAGAAGTACGGCCAATCATCCCGCCAATGACTTCACTGGTTTTTGCATCTTTAACCAATACGCTCAAAGGTTTACGATCGTTGATACCGGTGATTTCATCATTAAAAGCATTCAGTCCTTGTTCCACCGGGAAAAAATTAGCCGCGACCGCCTGATCTGAAACGCTAACCACATAATTTGCCATGACTTCCCCTGCACGAACGCACGCATAGATTCATTGATTTGCACCAATAAAGATGAAAATTCAGTGCAAAATCCCCGCTAAAGCTTATTTAAATCAGACCGTTATCTTTGTTAACCACTTTTTGCTCAAAGTCAGGCTCCCGGCGTGTTCATTGATAGAACCGGTCCCTGGGATTAACCGTTGTAAACAGAAAAAAGAAGGAAAAAAAGTGAAAATTAAAGCATTAGCGCTCAGCGTACTCTCTGTCACCCTGCTGGCCGGATGTGCGGGAACCAGCACGCACCCGGTAAAAGCCTCCAACGGTACAACACTGGAGGTTGCCACCATTTTTAGTCCGCTTGAAATGAATAACAATCGCTATCCTGATGTGAAACTGCGTGAAGTAAGCCCCGCCCATGCGGGCGCCGGCATGGGGCTTTCGCTGCTCAGTGCCGCGCTTGGTGGCGGTGCGGGCAGTGGTGATGCTTTTGATAAAAATAGCTATAAAGGCACCACGATAGATTCCATGCCGGAACCGACATCGCGCTATTTAAGCCCAAAAGCTGAAGTGAAAATTCGCGAATGGCTCGATAAGCAGGGTGGTAATTATGTCTACAAACAGCCGCTGTATATCGCCGCAGCGCAGTGGTCGCTGGTCTACACCGATATGTCTGCGGGAAACAGTAATTATGATCTGGCCTACCGCGTGTTGTTCTATAAACGCGCAGAAGATGGCAATGTGCTGAGCACTTTTGTGAAAGCGGAATGTGCGCCAACGGTGAAAACCGCGCCGCTGGCCGACTGGCGAGCGAATAATTACCAAAAAGTGACGCAGGAAACGCAGAAAATGATGGATGCGTGCCTGCTTGAACTGGAAAACCAACTGCCACGACTGTTGAAGAAATAATCTGAAAAAGCCGCAAATAACTGCGGCTTTTCTTCCACTCTGTATTGATGCCTCTGGTTCGTGCCAAACAGCAGTGTTATACCATTGCTGGCAGCAATAAATAGTATGCTAATGATGGCACGGATGGCCATACGCACTGGTTTGGAGTCAGAGAGGGATTTTCAGATGAGCAACTCTATTTTTATTTCCAAAAGAATGCGCAACTTCATTTTACTGGCGCAGACGAAAAGCATTGCCAGAGCGGCAGAAAAAATACACATGGCGGCGTCGCCGTTTGGCAAAAGCATTGTCTCGCTGGAAGAGCAGATTGGTTATCCGCTCTTTACCCGCAAAGATAACAGTATCCGTTTGAATAAAGCCGGGCAGGAACTTTATCAGAAACTTTTCCCGGTTTATGAACGCTTATCAGCAATTGAAAATGAACTTCACTCTTCCGCCCTGCGTTCGCACAAAATCGTGATTGGCGTCGACAATACCTATCCCACCATTATTTTCGATCAGCTGCTAAGCCTGGGGGATAAATATGACAATATCAGCACCCAGGCTATCGAATTCAGCGACAACGGCGTGATTGACGACCTGCTTGGCCACCAGCTTGATTTTATTATTTCGCCCCAGCAGGTTTCCCCGCGTGTTCTGGGTCTGGAGAACCTCACCGCCACCGAGTTGCCTCCGCTGCGTCTGGGGTTTTTGGTTTCCCGCCGCTACGAGCAAAAACAGCCGCAGGAGTTGTTGCGTGAACTCCCGTGGTTGCAGATGCGCTTTCAGAACCGCGCAAATTTTGAAGCCATGCTCGATTCTCACATGCGCCCTTGTGGGATCCATCCAACCGTTATCTACCGGGCCTACAGTTTTATGGCGAAGATCAGTGCGGTGGAACGCGGCCAGTTTCTTACCGTGATCCCCTATTTCGCATGGCATCTGGTTAACCCCAACACACTGCGATATTTCGATGCGCCAAACGGCCCGATGTATATGCAGGAATATCTCTATTCGTTGAAAAACCATCGATATACCACCGAAATCTGTCAGTGTATTAATGACGATCGCGACGATCCGTGTGGTTTAGCCGAGCATCGATCCTGTGTTCAGTAAATTAGTGTGCAATTCGAATACGCGGCTAAGATCGTGATGAAGATGGCCGCCGGGAGCGGTTTCCAGATAGCGATGAAGGTAATCCCGGTATAGTGGGTGTGCGCAGTTATCGATAATGGTGCGGGCACGCTCAATGGGCGACAACCCGCGCAGATCGGCGATGCCCTGCTCCGTAATGATCACTTTGACGCTATGCTCGCTGTGATCAACATGGCTGCACATCGGCACAATGGTAGAAATTTTCCCCTCTTTGGCAATCGAGGGCGCCATAAATATCGACAAATAAGCATTACGCTCAAAGTCTCCGCTGCCCCCAATACCGTTCATCAGGTTAGCGCCCACGACGTGTGTTGAATTGGCGTGCCCGTAAATATCAAATTCCAGCCCGACATTCAGCGCTATTACTCCAAGCCGGCGGATAATTTCAGGGTTATTGGAAATCTCCTGTGGTCGCAACACGATACGCTCGGCGAAAAAATCCATGTTGTCGTAAATGTTACGCAGCGTCTTGTCGGAAACGGTCAGGCTGGATGCGCTAACGCCGAGGATTTTTCCTGTTTCAAGTAAATGCGCTACCGACTCCTGCAACACTTCGGAGTACATCATAAACGCCGGAATGTCCGGGCTTTCACCGAGCCGCGCCATCACGGCATTATTGATATTGCCTACGCCGCTTTGTAACGGCAGAAACTCGCGCGGAATACGCCCCTGCGCCATTTCCTGGAGCAGGAATGTCACGACATTGTCGGCAATTTGCTGGCAGACAGGTTTTGCACCATCCAGCACATTGCCAGCATCCGGTAATTCGGTATCCACCACAGCCACAATTTTTTGCGGTTCCACCTGCACATAGTGCAAGCCAATTCTGTCCAACGCGCTAAAAATAGCGACACTGTGGCGATACGGCGGCGCCCCAGGCGTGGCTATATCGGCGAGTTCAGCCACCCGCGGGCTGTGGTAGTGATTAAGCTCAATAATGATTTTTTTCGCTTTTCGCAACCAGGTCGGCGCATTGCCAATCCCGCTGGAAAGCCAGATTTTGCCATCGGATGTCAATGCAGAGGCTTCGATCACCGCGATATCAATATCGCCAAAAAAGCCGTAGTTCACCATCTGCGCAACTTCACTCAAATGCAGATCTACAAACTTAATCTGCCCCTGGTTGATTTTTTGTCGCATTCCGGCTGCGGACTGATACGGCGCGCGCCAACTGACCGCGTCCGCCTCCGATAAGGCATCATCAGCCGCCGTGCTGATGGACGCGCCAGTCAGCAAACGGATTTGAAAAGGCTGCTGCATTTGATGCAGCTCCCGTGCCCGACGAGCGATGGCGGCGGGAAGTGCTTTGGGTGAACCTGCCGCAGTAAAGCCACTGAAAGCCACCATATCATCGTGCTGGATGATTTCTGCCGCTTCGTCGGCGCTCAGCCGGGGCCAGGATTGTTTCATTGTCGTCTCCGTTAATCAGCGCCCAAGGAAGTTCGGCTTGCGTTTTTCCATAAACGCGCTCATTCCTTCCTGATAATCCCGGCTGTCATAAACGGCGCGACGCATCCCCTGAATACGTTCAAATTCGTCGGAATTCATGGTGTGTGCTTCGCCAAGCACGCGTAGCTCTTCTTTAATGACCGCAATGGCAAGCGGTGCCTTTTCCGAGATCTGATGCGCCATCTGCAAGGTGAAATCTTCCAGATCGCTGGCGTCGACAACATGGTTCAGAATGCCAACCTCCCGGGCCCGCTGCGCCGTGATGGGTGCCGCAGTGAAAATCAGCTCTTTAACGATATGGAACCCGGCATCGCGCGTCAGGTTATGGATGCCAACCAGGTTATAAGGAACGCCGAGATTAACAGGCGTCATAGAGAAAGTTGAAGAACAGGCGGCAATGATCAGATCGGAACTCATGATCATTTCAAACGCCCCTCCCCAGACGCTTCCTTCCACCATGGAGATCACGGGCTTGGGATATTTTTGGATCATGCGGGTGATCTGGCGCAGCGGGTCATCATAAGAGAGCGGATCGCGCCGCCCCGAAGGTAACTCATGTATATCATGCCCGGCGGAGAAGACTTTCGCGCCGCGCGGCGCTCGCAGGATCACACAACGGATCTCCGGCTTGTTTAGATCATCCAGCGCTCGTATTAAATCATCAATAAACACTTTGCTGAGCGCATTAAGCTTGCGCGCGTAATTAAACTCAATGACAGCCACTTTTTGAATAATGTTTACAATCACATACTCATACGACATATCAGTTCCTTTTTACTTTGCAAAATAGTGATGCTGAAGGTATTCACGGATGTGCTGTAAACCTGTTCGCGGTGCTTGCTGCTGGTTTTTCACTTCATCAAGCGTTTGGTTGAAATCTTCGCGGAAAGCACGGTGGGCATAAAGCTGGCGCATCGCCTCCTCTTCCACCTGTTTTCGTAGCCATGCCACGGTCTGCTGCTGGCGCAATAACTGAAGACGACCACTTTTTGTCATCACATCGTAGAAATGAACAATGGTCTGCCAGACTTCCTCTATGCCGTGCTTTTCCAGTGCGCTACAGCTCAACACCGCTGGTCGCCACTGTGGATATTTGTGACGAACGATAGCAAGCGCGCTGTCGTAAATTTGCCGGGCGATGGCGACTGCCGCGCGGTTGTCGCCATCATCTTTGTTGATAACAATGATATCGGCCATTTCCATGATGCCTTTTTTGATGCCTTGTAACTCATCGCCGCCACCAGCGATTTGTAGCGAAACGAAGCAATCAACAACGCCTGCGACCTCCGTTTCAGACTGGCCAACACCGACCGTTTCCACTATCACCACATCGTAATTAGCGGCTTCGCACAGCAGTATCAATTCACCGACGTGCGGACTGATACCGCCTGTAGCACCGCCGGAAGGCACCGGCCTAATAAACGCAGCATCGGCTCTGGCCAGTTCCGTCATGCGGGTTTTATCACCCAGCAAACTGCCGCCGCTGAGTGGGCTACTAGGATCGACCGCAATGACCGCCACCCGTTTGCCAAAGTCAACGAGCATCATGCCAAAGGTATTAAGAAAGGTACTTTTCCCGGCACCGGGTGTCCCGGTGATACCAATGCGTATTGCCTTACCCGTCTCAGGCATAATCATGTCCAGCAAGTGTTGGCTCAGCCTCTGATGTCGTGAAAGCTGACTTTCCACCAGCGTCATAGCCTGTGCGAGCGCGACGCGATCGCTCGCGCGCAACCGCCGAACACATTCATCAAGGGTTTGCTCATTAATCATGGCGCTGACTAATCCGCTCCAGTACATCGCGCACGCTTTCCAGCATCGGTGTACCTGGGCCGTAAATCGCTGCCACGCCACGTTCACGCAGGAAATCATAATCTTGTGGCGGGATCACGCCGCCGGCAATCACGCAGATATCCTCACGGCCATATTTTCTTAACTCGTTGATTAATTCAGGGATCAGCGTCTTGTGGCCTGCTGCCAGTGACGATGCACCAATGACATGCACATCATTTTCCACGGCCAGCCGGGCAATCTCTTGCGGTGTAGAAAACATAGGGCTGAGATCGACATCAAAACCCACATCGGAATAAGCGCTGGCAATGACTTTTGCCCCCCGGTCGTGCCCATCCTGTCCCATTTTCGCTATTAAAATGCGCGGACGACGACCATGCTCAGCCAGAAAATGTTGCGTTTGTGTAATGATGGCGTCGAATTCAGCCGCCGCTTTACTGTCCTGCTGATAGCTTTGCGTGATCACCCCCGTAACGCATTGGCTGGGGACCAGGTAGCGGTCAAACGCCACTTCCAGCGCACTGGAAATCTCGCCAAGCGTCGCACGCAATCGTGCGGCATGAATCGCCGCAGCAAGCAGATTTTCGTTGTGTTGGGCGGCGTGGGTCAGCGCGGACAGCGCATCGCGAACGGCAGCGGCATCACGCGTAGCGCGGATCTTTTCAAGTGCGGCGATTTGCTCGTTACGCACCTTCACATTGTCGATTTCCAGTACTGGCGTAACCGCTTCTTTATCGAGCTTGTATTTATTCACACCAACAATGGTGCGTTTCCCTTGGTCGATAAGCGATTGCTCGCGCGCGGAGGCTTCCTCAATCATGCGTTTTGGCAAGCCTGATTCGATAGCCTTCGCCATCCCTCCGGCATCATCTATCTGGCGGATAATTGCCCGCGCCTCTTTGATGATTTGATCGGTCAGGGATTCGACATAATAGGAACCGCCGAGCGGATCAACGGTACGGCAAATCTCCGCCTCTTCCTGCAAGATAATTTGCGTGTTACGCGCAATACGCGCCGAAAAATCCGTCGGTAGCCCCAGCGCTTCATCAAACGCATTGGTATGCAGAGACTGGGTACCGCCAAGCGTTGCGGCCAGCGCTTCAATAGTCGTGCGAACAATGTTGTTGTAAGGATCCTGTTCCGTCAGGCTCCAGCCGGATGTCTGGCAATGAGTGCGCAGCGCCAGCGATTTCGGATTGGTCGCGCCAAACCCGCTAACGGCTTCGCTCCACAGATAGCGGGCCGCGCGCAGCATGGCAACATTCATAAACAGATCCATGCCAATACCGAAGAAGAAAGAGAGCCGCGGCGCGAAGTCATCTATTTTCAATCCTGCGGAGAGCGCGGCTTTTATATATTCAATGCCGTCAGCGAGGGTAAACGCGACTTGTTGAATACAGTTAGCCCCCGCCTCCCCCATATGGTAACCGCTGATGCTAATCGTATTAAATTGCGGCATATTGGCGGAGCACCAGGCGATTATATCGGCAATAATCCGCATTGATGGTTTAGGTGGGTAAATATAGGTATTGCGGCAGAGATACTCTTTTAAAATATCATTCTGAATCGTACCCGCTAATTTTTCAGGAGCAACGCCCTGCTCTTCTGCGGCAACAATATAAAATGCCATGATAGGTAAAACCGCACCATTCATTGTCATCGAGACCGACATTTTATCCAGCGGAATAGTGTCGAAGAGTATTTTCATATCTTCCACGGTATCGATAGCAACCCCCGCTTTTCCTACATCACCCGCTACGCGCGAGTTATCCGAGTCATATCCCCGATGGGTTGGCAAGTCAAACGCAACGGAAAGCCCTTTCTGCCCGGCGGCGAGATTACGTCGATAAAACGCGTTCGACTCCCTGGCGGTTGAAAACCCGGCGTACTGGCGTATCGTCCACGGTTGGGCGGTATACATGGTGGCGCGCGGCCCGCGCGTATAAGGCGGAAGACCCGGTAGCGTGCCGGTGCTTTCCAGTGCGTTCAGATCGTCAGGAGTATATAAAGGCTTAATCGCAATGCCTTCTGGCGTCAGTTTGATCAGCGATTCAACGCTTTTTCCCTTACGACTGAGCTCTTTATTCGCGACATTTTGCCAGTCAGCCATTGTAGCCATAAATATCTCCATTATTCCAAACCAATAACTCACTGGGCAGAAATAGTAATTTCCACTATCAATGTTGTCGCCAGCAAAAAAAGACCTGCGACAATTCATTTTTTGCCGCAGGTTATATTCTGATTTTTTATCACGCGCCGATTAATAGCGTGAGCACGTCGCTTATTTAATATTTATGGAAAAAGAATCGTTCAGTCGTTTCCTGTACATGATCATCAGGATTTTCTGCAATATCTCCAGCGACGTGCCGTATATAGTGATTTTGCCCGGAAAGTTGCGGGAAAGACGGAGCCGCCGAACTGGCAGTAGAGGCGAACGTTAAAAGAAGAAAAAACCAGGCTACGCTTAACTTTTTTCCCATCATGCCTATACCTTTCAAGAGAGAGTTAACAGGCAACATACTGAGAGAGAAAGCGTCAGTAAGTGTCAGGGATGTTCAAACCTGTCCCGGCAGTTGTAATCAGTCATGGGAAATGAAAGCCGAAGGAAACAAAAAAACCGCCCTCAGGCGGTATGGTTACAGGTCAGATTCTAACGCATCCTGAATCGCATCGGCGAGGGTGGCAACTTCTTGCGAGACGTTACGTAAATCCATCTGGCTACGAATGCCCGCGTTGGCCGTGGTTGCAGAAACCGCCGCTTTTGAAATTTCCAGCGCTGCCTGTACAGCTAACAAGCGCTTTCTGTTTTCTACCGCCTCATCCCCTGTCGCCCCATCAAGATCAAAATACCCTTCTAACATTACTTTCTCCTTCGGGTTTACCAGCAAAGACCAAGCATACACAGTTGAGCGAGAGGATGAAAACGTAAACACGTTGCGAGCAACCTCGTAAAACGGAGTTGTGACAATAAAGTAAGAGATGCCGGGAACAGGCAGCCAGTGTGAAGCGTCAACGATGAAAGGAATTATCAGGCAGGAGAGACTCTCTTCGGTGAGCGTGGTAAAGCAGTTACCTGCCAGATGGCAGCACTGAAGCTATGAAAAGGTAAAGAGTACGATGACATCACGGATAATTTTGCCTGGCGGTTCATTTACGCTTTATACCGTTTAAGAAGAAACGTTTATAACGCAGAGCGTTGGCTAAAATGTTGGCAAAAAAAAACCGCTCGGACAGAGCGGTAGAAGAACGTCACCAGGGAAAATAGGGTTAACGATGATAGCGCGTTAACTATAGTTACTTTCTGTCGCTCTGCCAGTTCAAAAAGCATTAATTAAACCAATTACATAGAGAGCCACCATCTATCAGAAATCGATTACAAATGAGAACAATCTCATTGCCGCCAGATTAATAATTAGCAAACTAATATACGTAACGAATATGCATTTGCATCCCTCAGGAGCAGCCCGGATTTCCTATTCCTGAGGGTCTTTTCTTATTGAAATAATTCCCTGACCTCTGAAATGAAATGCGGAGAAAGATAATCCCCTCCTGAACGACTCATCCTGCGGCCCACGTAAACAACCCAGTGGCGGATGTAAGTCTGCATTAACGACTTCTTTTCTCTTCATACTCCAGCCCTTTTATTTTCTGCGCGCCAACGGCCATTTCAGGTCTGGTCAATCACGCTATTCGCCGCTTCAATGCAGGCAAAAAAATTTTTTATTGGTGGCCTTGAAAAAAGCATTGAAGGAATTATTTATATAAGCGGACAAGCAAAGCTTGCCTTTAAGTTGAACTTTTGAATGGATTATTCAGGAGGTTAAGTTATGGCACTCAAAACCTTGTCAGCACTCCCCGGTTTCACAGACTCTGTTTTTGCTGACCGTTTCAATCGTATCGACCGACTTTTCAGCCAGTTAACCGGCGACTCACCGGTGGCGTCATTGCCTGCTTATGACCTGAAAAAAGTCGATGCAAGCAATTACCAGTTACACGTAAGCGTCCCCGGCTGGAAAGAAGACGAACTCGAAATCGAGACCGTCGGCGGGGTACTAAATGTATCAGGTAAACGCGCAGAAAATGAATCTCATGATGAGCAGGGCTGGATATACAAAGGCATTCGCCGCGCGGATTTCCGTCTGAGTTTTTCACTTCCGGAACATACCAAAGTGAGCAACGCAAAACTCGAAAATGGCATATTGCAGGTGTCCATTTATCAGGAAATTCCCGAAAGCGAAAAACCGCGCAAGATTGCCATTGAAAATACACAAAAAGCCATTGAACATCAGGCTTGATAGCTTTTCTTCTTTCTCTACGGCCCGCGCATGCGGGCCTTTTCTTATCTGTTCCTGATACGCAGCTTTACCGACACCATAAATTTTTCGCAGAAGGTGTAACCAGCAGAAGAGAGTTGTAATTCATTACTGTGACGCGCCCATCCTCGAGCGACAGCATGAAAAAGCCACACGATTCTGGCGCTGTGGAAAAGGATTACGGGTAATATGCTCAGGGATAGTGTATGGTTGCAGGCCATTTATCAGGAAATACTCTATGCCACAACGCAAAGACTCAAAAAACAATCGCAATTACCTCACCAAATGTGCCTGCCCTCACTGTTCACAACAGTCAGAACATAGCTTCTCCCGAGTCCAGAAAGGCGCAGCGTTAATGTGCCCGCACTGCAGTAAAATTTTCCATCATGACAAAGCTGCTTTCGCTTAAAACCGGGCTATGTTGAGAAACCGGTCTAAATATCAGGGCCGGTTATCGAATCAGACGGTTCTGACGATAAAAATCCGCAGCACTCATTTCTGCCTGAATCATGTCAGCATCATTGTTTTTAAGTAACCGCAGGACGACATGCAAAGAGAGATTGCATGGGTAAAGCAACTGTTTAGATCACTTCAGCAGTCGTCCAGTCGTTAACCTCACCAACGGTGTGGCTCACATCGCAAAGCTCCTCACCCGCCTCCGTTCCCAGGCATCGCGCTCACCTTAAGCCGCGTAGAATGTGCTCTCAATATTGCAGCCACAGTAGTGATTACCCTATCAGGGTCTTGCCTATGGAGCGGTTCTCGTGCACGTCCAGCGCCCCGTTATTAATAACTTTTTAAGTATCAATCAATTCATCCACACTTCAGGCCAGCCGGATGCCGGAAGGATGTAGAACCACAACAAAACTATTTCATCCTTCATTATTGAAATCTCGACCATAATATATCTAGGGGTGATACGGCTAATAACAGGGGCACTTATGAAAAACTTAATACTCAGTGTGATTGCAAAAATCTCGAAAATGGATGCGGAAGCCAAGCTACTTGCCGCTAAAGTGGAAGCGCAGTCTTTACTCATCGGGGCATTACTGCTGACGCTTGGCAAAAATGGTGGCATGAATGAAATGCTTGATAATGTAAAAAAAGCGATTAACGCAGCGCTTGATGCGGCTGATATGCCACTGAAATCAGATGCAGAATTACTTATGAATGAATTTAACAATCTTATTCAATTAACTCAGTTGCTTGAAACAAACGACGCAGAAATTGATATAGAAGCGTTAAAAGGCGCGTCCGATAAAATTTAACGCAATTCGTTTATTAATCATAAGGCTGGGAAAATAAACCTCCGGTCTTTTATTAATTACTGCCACCGCACCATCTGTTAACCATATCGTTTGTCGTGAACACCCTATGCGCTACGAAGCCAGCAGCAATGCACAAAGCCTGCATATGATCATCGTTTATATTGCCATCCAGCAACGAAGCACAATCAAGCCACTGTCAGCACAGATACTGTTGCAGCCCATTTAGTTGATGACTGATGTTTTGATTCGCGCTCTGAGGGTGAAATCATCCGCGAGTCTGGCCCATTAAGTCTGAACCGGAAGTCTCTACCATGTCGATGATGATGCAATCCTGACACCTGGCATCAATCCGACCGAGACGCCGTCTCAATGTTATCCCGATCCGGTTTGGCCGTGGCTCCACTGGTTTTATTTGCCTAACTGAACGATATTAAATATTCACATCGCACCGGTATTCGCGACAGAACATTTCTTGTTCGTTAGTGAGCGCCACAGTATTTCTTAAGGAGAGGTTATGAAGCCAGTAGAAGACGCGATTAATGACCTGCAGTGTCGTGCTTTAGCGTATGAAATCATTTTTCAGTCCATTTGCTCAGAGTTGCCGCAAGTGTTCATCGAGAAAGCCGTGGAGAACATTGAGCTTAACTTCAAAGCATTTGAATCTGGCACGCATTCTGAAGCAGGGAAAGCAAAGCTTGAAGCGGCGAAAGCGATTGCCTCAAGAATCATAGGAGCAAAGATTTAACCTCTCCCAAGCGTGATCCTAAGGTGGAGGGGAAATCACCATCATTTCCTCTCCGCTTTTTTTTGCTGTGTTGTCGTGCTCGTTGTGGTCAGCAATGGGAGCCGGAAAAGCAGAGAAATAGTGCGTAAACATGCTCACTGACACCGGACCATTTAACCGGGCACGCGAAGCACATTGGCTCAATTTTCGGGCCTGTGTCGCGAATATGTCCCACAACGGAAATGAAAAAGGAAATGAAGGAAGCGTAATACATTGTTTTTAAATGGTACGCCCTACAGGGTTCGAACCTGTGACCTACGGCTTAGAAGGCCGTTGCTCTATCCAGCTGAGCTAAGGGCGCATTACGTGGATGCTCACCGTTGAGGTGGAAACGCCTGGAATTATACGGTCAGCGCCTGGTGAGTCAATGTATTTTCCGCTGGTTGCTTGCTTAGTGAACGACGCTGCGCATTTTCGCAACATCTGCCCTGTTTATGCCCGAAAAGACCTGGTTTTTCTACTTATCCTGATCGCTTCCTGGGAAAAGTCCCATGTCTCTTTAAGTATTCGCGCCTATATCCCCTGCTTTGTGAAGGACAAAATGTTTCCATTAACTAATGTAATGGAGCCTATACGTGACAAATAGAGCGAAACAAAAAAAAGGCCGGGGTTATCAACGTAAATCAGAACCGATTATACAGCGCGATAATAATGATGGGATGCGTCACCGTCAGCCAGCGATTCCCGTGCCCACAAACAGGGTTGAACACGATTCCTGGTCGTTTACGCTGCGGTTATTACACGACCCGACACGAAACTTAACATTGCCGAAAGCAACTCACCAACCCTTGCCTGGTCTGCCGCTTAATTCTCAGCCTTACGCCATCTCGTTTATGGACATCCCGACGTTGTATCGCCCTGATTTAGCGGTTGAACCATTGAACGTGCAGGTATTTTTCGCATATGGCGGCACGCAACACATTCTCGGCCACCACACTATCACCAGGTGCCACGCTTCTGGTGCTGCGTTTTGTCTGGATGATCCCACCCGGGAAGCGCCAGAGGATTTTGCCGATACAGGCTGGCAGATATCCGGCCTACGGGTTGAGAAAAAGGCAACCTGGCAGCGACCTTATACGTCCGATATTCTCAAACCGGGCACAAACCAGGGCACTCATTTTACCCATATGGCATCCATAAAATGGAGCGAAACCGCCACACAGCGCGATACAGCACAACAGCCAGGCGCGCAGTTTGCGCATGGTTTTTTTTGGCCAACACTTTTCTGTCTCGAAAAGTGAAATACGTTTGCGAGGGAAAATGCGAACTGTCATCCGCCGGGAGAAAAATCGCCGCCACAGGCCCGACTACCGGGAGTTACCTTACCGGGAATATCCGCCGCCTGTGTTTGACAGGCTGGAACATCTTACTCAGCAGCTCAGTTTCGCCCTGCCCGAATGCATCATCAGCCAGATATTAATTTCAACCGATAGCTTTCTCAGCTATGCATGGAATAGAGGCCTCTTCTCCGGTAAACGCAACGCCGTGTTTTCATCGCTCGATTTAGCACATCATCAGTTCGCAAAGCCGCATCTCTCGCACCTGATCGTGGATATGGAAAGTCTGCTCACATCGCGTTTTAGCGCCCTGGAAACCCTGCGACAGCTCGCTTCGCATAATCGCAAACTTCATATCTATCTGTTAGCGACAAAAAGCGACACGCCACTGTTCAATTTCCTGCGAGCGGCGGGCCCCTTTCGCGTATTAAAACGGGATCTCCCCGTCACGCCATTCAGGCAGGCGCTGTTGACTCCGGCCTCGGCTGTGGATGTTTCACGCAAATTCCCGCCGGTAGAGTGGCAGATGTTCACCGCGTTGGCGCAAGGAAAAACGCTGAAACATGTCGCTCACCTGCTAAATCTGCCTTACCATCGCATTGTTTATCGTCTCAACACACAGCTGAGCCAACTTGGGTTGCCAGACCGGCAAAGTTTGCTTCATTTACTGCATCGCTTAACGATTAATGCGAATCACTATTGGGGATAACAGTCGTTGCCTTCCTTCTCTCCTAAGAAATTACTTAGTCAAGTTTCGATGCCGGGTATATTTTTTACATAAAACCAACAATTACAACTATTCCTGGCATTATCTCTTTTTTTAAAATTCACGCTGATTTCACCCAGCACGCATATGGTTATCCGCCGTTATCGCAATGAAATTGCGGCAACAGTTATTAACAAGAAGAAAACAATCAAATAATTACATTGTTTTAACCATTAAAAAGAGCGTAAAAAACCACGTTTATCAAAATCAGCAAGCCATCATTCCAAATATTCCACCACCCATTATTGCCATCAGAACTTCATATTTAGAAATAGCCTTCATGATCTCTTAACGCTTTTCTGCCAGAACTTCCCAGGTATAATTACAGTGACTTATTAATAATTACTATATCTCTCTGTATTAGCACGTAATTGATATTCCCCACATTCGTAGGTTACGAGTGGAAATAACTTAGCGAGTAAGGATGCTATCGGTTTTCCCAGGGAATGATTCTTCCTCATAGAATACTTGAAGTTACATTCACCCTTTCGATGTCTGTCGCACTTACGTAAAGGCGTGACATTAAAAAAACAAACTGAGGCGAAAAAATGAAACCGGCTTCCGTTATCATTATGGACGAATATCCTATTGTCAGGATGTCGATAGAGGTGCTTTTAGAGAAAAATCAGAACGTAAAAGTGGTACTAAAAACGGATGATAGCCGTGCGGCGCTTGATTATATCCGTACGCTTCCCGTTGATCTGGTTATTCTGGACATTGAACTCCCGAAAACAGATGGTTTTACATTACTTAGAAGAATCAAAGCGATACGAGAAGACGTTAACGTGCTTTTTTTATCATCAAAATCTGAATCATTCTATGCGGCACGCGCCATTCGCGCTGGCGCTAATGGTTTTGTCAGCAAGCGGAAAGAACTCAACGATATTTATAACGCAGTAAAGATGATTCTTGCCGGGTACTCCTTCTTCCCATCCGAGACGCTGAGTTATATAAATCAACCAGGCAAAAAGAAAGGGGAACAGCGGGATATGCCGCTCTCTAATAGAGAAGTAACCGTATTACGCTATCTCGCCAATGGATTATCGAACAAAGAAATTGCGGAACAACTTTTATTAAGCAACAAGACCATCAGCGCCCATAAATCGAATATTTTTTCGAAACTTGGCGTGCATACCATTGTCGAGTTGATTGATTACGCCAAATCACACGAACTGCTATAGCAATATACGCCCGGAAAAAGATCTCCGGGCGTATGCGCTATTGAAAAATTAATAGTAATTAATCGCGAAAGTCGCATCGGCATTTGCTGTGCCGGCTACAGGATTATCTGCCAGTGCGATGTAATTTGCGTAGAACTGCAGCGTTGCATTGCCATTGCTATCCACTGCGACATCCTGGCTGGCGTTCTCCAGCGCGAGCGGCGTGCGATCTCTGTCGCGCAGCTCAATAGCCACTTTCTGTGCCATCACGCTATCGTTTAACGCCAACAGTGACGGATTGCTGGCGGCCCTGCCTGAAAATGTGATCGACGCGCTGCCCGGTGGGCACCCGGCTAATCGCAAGCTAAAACGTACCGGGGGCGTTGTGTTACCCGCATTTTGCAACTGCTTCGTCGGCCAACGGCCTAATTTCACCGTCTTATCGCTGTCGGCCGTCTCGACATAACAGGTAAAATCCACCACCGTCGCGCGGAGCTGAATGTTAATTTCCCCAAGCGGCGTATCGGCAATTGCTAATGGGCTCAGCCAGCACCCAACCAGCATTACATGGCGCGGTTTGATAAACATCGCGGCTCCTTAATCATAATCAACGCGCAAATAGCCCCGCGCCACAAAATCGCCCTCGGCGGGTTTGAAGCCTGTGACACTCACCGGCCACGCACTGATATCAACACGCGCAGCGGCGTTGTCATCTAGCTGGAAAGGAATTTTGCTACCCAGCGTATTGGGGGTAAGCGGGTTCCCCTCACTATCGCCCACGATAAACCCCACGTCAGGGTTGTCAGAAACCATCATATCCCCGGTGGCTTTTTCCGCTTCCAGGCGCATAGAAAGATAGGCCTGGGCGTCAACATTGGTACACGCTATTGCCACGGTTTTAATTTGCGGATTAACGCCGTCCGGGCGGTTCCCCGGCCCGGCCTGGGTGAAGAGCGCGGCGCCAATATTATCAAATTCAAATTCAACGACCTGGCCTGCATTGAGCTTGCAGCTTTGCGGCACTTCCACTTTGCCGCTGTAGCTAATGGTATAGACCGGTACCGCGAGCGCATCGGTGTTTGTACTGGTGACATACACCCGAAACATGGTCTGACGCGGGATCGGCACCATATTGATAAACGGCCGCAACACCCTAAGTCTAAAGATAAGCTTCGAGTCCATTACGCCAAAAGGCTTGTGGTTGGGTACGTTAGGGTGTGTTCCCATGCGGATGAAATTCCTCGGCGGAAAAAAGATGCCGGCGTAATCATCCGTGATGCTCATCGCCCCTTCCAGATAATCATTTAACTTCAAGTATTTGTAACCACCATCAGTGGTATTTGTCGGCATATCAGAGACATAGCTTCGGTAGGTATAATTCACGTTGGTACCGGTGGGACAGATAGCCTGAACGCCAACCCAGCCTGATTTTTCCGGCAGCGTCACCACCTCTCCAACATGGTTATTCCCGCTGGTAAACAGGTTCGACAGGTCATAATAGATATCCGTCGGTATACCGTTGGCGTTTACGCAAATAGTGGCCTGCCCTGACGTCGCTATTAGCAACAACAAGCCGCAAAGCAGCACATGAAATCTGTTCATAAAATTATCCTTGTTCACAACGGGCGCTTGTAATGACCACGGCCTGTTGCAGGCTTGCTTCCGGTAAGGCGTAGCGAGCCAGGCAGCGTGACTGCGCGCCGTCTCCCCACTGCACCAGCAGTTCACCCAGCAATGGCAAACCGCTTAAGTACGCCTGGCCGTCCTCACCCACCATGCCGGTTACGCCGCTGCCGGTTTCACGCACCACCGAACCAAACGGCACCGGGCGATCGCCGCGCATGAGCGTAATCAGTGCGCGTACGCCAATCCGGGTGTCAAAGTTGGCGCGGACCAGCGCCCCCTGCGTGGGCACAACGCTACTGACACTGTTTTGCACATCGGTGTGGATATCCATCGTGTTGGTATCAAGCGCAATGCGGTTGTAACGATAAACGGTGGCATAAGGGACGACCGCGTAGCCTCGCCAGTCGGTTTGCACCCCGGTCTGATTTTCCACACGCACGCCCTGCGCACCCGGCGCTTTGATAAGTACGTTGGTATCGCCAAGCGGCTGGCTAAAGGTCACCCCGTCGGCGTGCGCGACCACGCCACCGCCAAGTTGCCAGTTATATTCGTGCTGGTAGGGATCGTAGTTATAACCGAGACCGAGCGTGCCCCAGCCGGCCTGCCAGTTGGCATTGGCGCTACCGCTGTAGCCATTTGTGCTGCTGTGCCCCTGGCTTACGATGTAACTGAGGTTGCGTCCTTCAAGTAATGTGCCGCCCATCCCGCTCTGCCAGCCATTTTGCCCGTTGCTGTTACGGCTAGCGTTAAGGTTGACATACGTGCGATCCAGCGCGTTTCCCCGGCTGTAGCGCTGCCCGCTCAGGGCGCTAAACGGTACGGAAAGATTCAGCGCAATAATACGATCCGTGTTATTGATGCCGGGTGAGCGGTTCCACGACCAGGTAAGCGAGTAGCTCATCCCCCGCCAGCCGCTGGCGTAACCGATTTGATACCAGCTGCTGGGCTTAATATTGTTCCAGTAAGTTTGTTGGCTGCCGGAAATATACAACGAGCCGTAATCCCCCAGAGTTTGCGAGATATTGACCTGAAAGCGCCCTTTTCTGTTGTTGTTGAGGTTGTGGTAGCTAACAAGTACCGGTTTTGGCCGCCGCCCCCCTTCACTCTCGTCCTGGTCTTCATACTCATAACCCTCCATGCGGCGATAGGCGACATCACTCAGCGTGTAAAAACCACGCGTCGAGTAGCGATACCCGAGCAACTGAAAGTTGGTGCCGTACTGGTTGAGTGATTTGGCATACAAAAAGCGCAGCGATTGCCCCTGATGCGTGCTGCCATCCGCCAGCTCACTGCGCGCCTGGGTAAAATCGAGCGATATCGCCCCCCAGCCGCCAAGGTTTTTGCCAGCCCCCATCACAAAGGCGTTATAGCGCTTCGCCAGTTGAGTTCCGCCATAAGCGGTGTAACCGCCGCCCAGGCCGCCGATCACGCTCCCCTGAACAAAAGAAGGGGAAGATTGTTGATCGTTGCCGCTGCGAAAATTCCCGGCCACGAGGTCATATTTAAAACGCCCTTCACGTTGCAGAATCGGCACCGTCGAATACGGCACCGTATAACGTTGTTGGCTGCCGTCCTTCTCATCGACTGTCACGTCCAGATCGCCGCTGGATGAGGTAGGGTTCAAGTCAGAAATGACAAAAGCGCCCGCCGAAACATAACTCTGATAAATGACATACCCGTTCTGGCGGATAGTTAATTTGGCTGGCGTACGCGCGATACCGCGTACGGTTGGCGCATAACCTTGCAGGCTATCAGGAAACATATTGTCGGAAGAGTAAAGGCGCACCCCGCGAAAACCGAGACTATCAAAAACGTCGCTGCCGGTATTACTGTCGCCCATCACCAGCTCGCTTTTCAGCGGGATAAGGGAACGTTGCAACCAGCTTCCGATATTCTTCCAGCTTCGGGTATGTTCCGTTCCGCTGCTGCTGTAGCGCCAGGCCCCGTTATTACGCAACCGCCATGGACCATAATTCAGCCCGCTTTGTAAGCTCAGAAAACCGTTATTGCTGCCGGAGCTGTGGCTGCCTGTAAAGCTATAGTTAAGCAATGCAGCGGTAATGCCATCGTCCCACTCCTCTGAAGGAATGTAACCGCGTGCGCTATTGAGCAACGAAGCCTGGGGTAGCCCAATATTCAGCCGCATTGATGAGAAATCAAACGCGGCTTCGGCACCCGGTATGGCGGTCGTGATATCGATACAGGCGTCACCCTGGTTACTGAGCAGCGCCGGAAAAGCGCGAATATTAACGCCCAACCGCTTGAGCAAATCGATATTGAAGCAGGGCATCAGGCCGCCGGAAGCGGGCGTCGCCCCGTGATGGGCAATATCGAAACGCAGATCCTGCGTCGCGATAAATTCATCATTGCGCCAGATATCCACCCGATAAACACCCGGAGGCTGGTTCCCTTTTTCAAAACGCGACAAATCCGCAACGGCAGCGGCATCTTCCGATAAAAACGCCGGATTGAAGTAGGTCTCAGCACGGCTCATCGCCGGGTGCAACACCGCCAGCAGCGACAACGCCAGCCGCGAGTAAGCTGAAGGAGACGTGCGCTTGTTCATAGGCATCCCTGTCATTTGTCTGTGTTATGGCAGACCAACGGTTTTCACCGGCGTCAGCGCACCGTAATCATTTACCGTCTGGAAAGTCACGCCGCCCTGAACATCAGGAGGAATAAGCACCTGGGCGCGGCTTTTGGGCGCGACCATGACATTGTCGAGCTTCTGTTTGCCCATATGAACATTCACAAGAGTGATGTAATACGCGGAGGGATTCGTGATATTCAGGTGTTTATCGAGACGCGAAAACTGCAGTTTCGCAGGCGCATCTTCCGTTAACCCGGTTAGACTTTTCGGGCGAACAAACAGCTTAATGCGAGAGAGAACGGCCAGTTGCAGCACGTTTTTGTCCGTGGCGTTTTCTTTATTCACCGATGGAATCGCTTTTACGCTCAACCAGAACAGAGATTCGCGGTCGTCGGGTAATGGTTGCCCGGCGTAAATAATCCGCAGCGTGTTTTCACTCTCCGGCTCACTAACAAAAAGCGGCGGGGTCACGACAAACGTTTTTTCTTTTTCTCCACGACTATTTTCCACCCACGAATTCACCAGAAAACGGGATTTTCCATCGCTATTAGAAATAGAAAGAGAGGTCTGCTTATCCTCGGCAGGATAAATAACACGGGTGGCGCCAAGTGCTATTCCACCAGCGGCTTTTACCGGCAGCGAAATAGATAATAAAAGACTGACAATCCAACCTGGTTTTAAAAATATGTTCATAGCGAAAACAACTCTTCAGAATATTATGATGCCTGCAAGAAATACGTCAGGGGTAGACCAGGGTAAACCAGACATCGGAACGCAAGTGTCCTGGCGTAATACGTTCCGTAATAGCCCGGTAGCGCGCGGAAAAATGCAGCGTGATTTCATCGGCAACCAGCGTGGAATAAGCGTGCGGCATACTGTTGGGTATAATTTGCCGTTGCTGTTGATCAAACAGCGCCAGCCCAATGCCTTCAGCCCCTTCTCCTCCCGTGCTGTGTGCGACAAAAACTTGCGGATCTTCCGGCGGCGTTTGCCCGGAAAACACCACACCGACATAGCGTGATACATCCGCGTCACACGCCGTCAAACGCAGTGCAAACCCTGTGCTTATGGGAGAGAAACTGCCGATGCCGGAAAATGCATCCGTACGGTGCTGCCCCATCTGTACATGTAAATCTTCACTCTCCGGCGCAACCGCACATGCGCCATTGACCAGCGATCCGCGCAGGTGAACGCGTCCACCGTCAACGACTGCCGCCTTTGCCAGTAAAGGCATCATGCACAACATGAGTGCCTGCCTGAGACCTGTTCTCATCATGGGTAATTTCTCACATTACACTATTAAGCGCCTCGTCCCTGAGGCCGCGTCATCCCTGAAAGTAATGGGTTACTGGTAGTTCATGATGAACGTCGCATCCGCATTTGCCTGCCCTGGTGTCGCGGTCGCGCTGGTGGCCTTATAACGTGCGGAGAAATGCAAGGTGTTGGTGCCTGCAAGCAGATCCTGTGCGGTGGAGAAGGTTGCGCCGTCCGGGCTCAGCGTTTTGGAGGCGTTATCAAGAATTTCGATCCCCACCCCGCTCGCCGTTGTGCTGTTGTCACCGGAGGTGACCGCCAGCAGCGTATTATCGGTGGCATCGGCCTGGCCTGAAAACGCGACGGAGGCCGTCGGGAAGATATTGGGATCACAATCATTAAGCACAATGCTGAACGGCACCGATCCACTGGTAGCCCCTACGCCCGTGAAGGAGGCGGTGCGATATTGCCCCAGCGTCACGGTCTGGTCGGCGGAAGCGGTGCTGACAGCGCAAGCTGCATTCACCAGTTCCCCTTCAAAATGCACATTGCCGCCGCTTACGGTGTCTGCCTGTACGGCTCCCGCCATCAGCATCAATCCTGCAGCAACAGAACTAGCCATTAATTTCATATTCATACTATTTTCCTTGAAATAAAGAGTTGCGATTTCGACATCCTGCCGAAAACCGTTTGAGACTCGCTTACGCTAAATACCAGATGAAAGAACCTTTTCCTGTGAAGATATAACGCATCGGGAACAACTTATTCGCTTCCCATTTCTCCCCTGGGAAAACACCCGATATTTTTCTCTGTGGACATAACAACTAGCCACAACATGACAATAGTGATTTCGTAAAAATTAAAATATTCGCCAATACTGTCATTACGCCAGGTCTGTTCTTATTACGGCTTAGGAAAAGGCCTGGCTTTTATTTATTAAACGGATAAGAAATAGCCGTAACTGCCTGTAACCGTGACTTAATAGCGGCGTTTCTTAGGGGTGATGAATTGTTGAAATTTGGTTAACAGCTCGCGACGACAAAACCTGTGATCTGCCGGGATTTCAGGCGCAGCGGTGGCGAAATCCGCAAACGGTAACTGACAGCGCGCCGCGCTTCTGACAAAATAGTCGCCATCCCCTTAGTTGATATGACAGATGGAATCCTCTCTCTGATGGCAGCAAAGATTATTGATGGTAAAACGATTGCGCAGCAGGTGCGCTCTGAGGTTGCTGAAAAAGTTCGGGCGCGCGTTGCGGCAGGATTTCGCGCTCCTGGCCTGGCGGTCGTACTGGTTGGCAGCAACCCGGCATCACAAATTTATGTCGGCAGCAAGCGCAAAGCCTGTGAGGAAGTGGGTTTCATCTCCCGCTCTTACGATCTCCCGGAAACCACCAGCGAAGCAGAACTGCTGGCGCTTATCGACAAGCTGAACGCCGATACCACCATTGACGGTATTCTGGTTCAGCTGCCGCTGCCTGCGGGCATCGACAATGTGAAAGTGCTGGAACGCATCGCGCCGGATAAAGACGTCGATGGTTTCCACCCGTATAACGTAGGCCGCCTGTGCCAGCGTGCGCCGCGTCTGCGTCCGTGTACACCGCGCGGCATCGTCACGCTGCTGGAGCGTTACAATATTGACACCTTCGGCCTCAACGCCGTGGTGATTGGCGCGTCCAATATCGTTGGTCGTCCGATGAGCATGGAGTTGCTGCTGGCCGGTTGCACCACCACCGTAACGCATCGCTTCACGAAAAACCTGCGCCAGCACGTGGAAAACGCCGACCTGCTGATTGTCGCCGTGGGTAAACCGGGCTTTATTCCCGGCGAGTGGATCAAAGAAGGCGCGATCGTGATTGATGTCGGTATTAACCGCCTGGAAAATGGCAAAGTCGTCGGCGATGTGATTTATGAAGAAGCCGCCGCGCGAGCAGCGTATATTACGCCGGTACCGGGTGGCGTTGGCCCAATGACGGTCGCCACCCTGATCCAGAACACGCTGCAAGCGTGTGAAGAATACCATGATGTAAAAGGCGTATAAGATGGCAACATTTTCTCTCGGTAAACATCCGCACGTTGAGCTGTGCGATCTGCTGAAACTCGAAGGCTGGAGCGAAAGCGGCGCACAAGCGAAAATCGCCATTGCCGATGGCTTTGTCAAAGTGGATGGCGCGGTTGAAACGCGCAAACGCTGCAAAATCGTCGCGGGTCAAACGGTGAGTTTTGAAGGTCAAAGCGTTACCGTCACCGCGTAATCACGCGTAGCAAGCCGGGTTTCGCGTCACCGCAGCCCGGCATTTTCTTTCTCATTCCCCTGCCGTCATCACGGTTAATTACCGATCAACCTCAAAGAATCATTAATTCATCTGGCTAAATGTGAAAATTTAGTTGCAGCCCGTTACGGCTTATCTCACGATAAGTAGAACGTTCTACTAAAACGTTCTACTAACAATATCGGCGCCAAAAGAGCGCAACTTCGGGGGAAATCAGCATGAGTCTGATATCAGGGTTTGTTAAATCATTGTCTAAATTGTCGATGATTGGCCGCGCGTTAATGTTGCCAATCTCGTTGCTGCCAGCCGCTGGTTTGTTACTTGCTTTCGGCGATAAATTTCACTTACCGCTGATGATGAACGCAGGTGGCGTTATCTTCGATAACCTGCCGATGTTGTTCGCCATTGGCTCGGCGGTCGGGCTCGCTTCAGAATCCGGGATTGCGGCACTTTCAGCGGCGGTATCGGTGTTCATTACCAATATCACTATCGGCACCATGTTAGGTATCACGCCGGAAATGGCCTCGCAGGGCGGGAAATACGCCATGGTGGTCGGCATTCCAACCCTGCAAATGGGCGTTTTTGGCGGCCTGATCTGCGGTATTCTTGCCGCCTGGTGCTATAACCGCTTCCACACCATGCAGTTGCCGGAATTTCTTGGCTTCTTCTCTGGTAAGCGTTTTGTTGCTATCGCCACAGCATTTTTATCCTTTTTGCTCGGTCTGCTGCTGCCGTATGTCTGGCAACATATTCAGGCGGGTATCGATGCGCTTTCCGTGATCGTCAATGGCGATAATCAGGCCGCTTCGACGTTTATTTTCGGCTTAGTCGAACGCGCGCTAATCCCGCTTGGTCTGCACCATATCTGGTATCCTTCGTTCTGGTATTCGTTTGGCGATTACACCACGCAGGCCGGCCAGGTGATCCATGGCGATCAGACTATCTGGTTCAAAATGCTGGAAGAAGGGGTGAAATCCTTTAGCAGTGATACCTACCAGAACGCCGGTAAGTTTATGCAGGGTGAGTTCCCGCTGATGCTGTTTGCGCTGCCTGCGGCCTGCCTTGCGATGTACCACGAAGCGCATACCCGTAATAAGAAGATCGCGTTTGGTATCCTCTTTTCTGCGGCGCTGACCTGCTTCCTGACGGGCATTACCGAGCCGGTTGAATTCACCTTTATCTTCGTTGCACCCATTCTCTACGTCTTTAACGCCATCATGGCCGGTCTGGCGTATATGACGATGTATCTGCTACACGCGCACATCGCGAAATCCTTCTCTGCCGGGTTTATCGACTACTTATCGTTTGGCATCCTGCCGTCGTTTAACGGTTATCAAACCAACTTCCTTAACGCGGTGATCGTTGGCATTCCGATGGCGCTGATTTATTACTTCACCTTCCGTTTCGTGATCCGTCGCTTCGACGTGAAAACGCCGGGACGCACGGAAGTTACCGCAGTGGCAGATGACAAAACCGACACCGAACTGGCAACTGAGATCATCGCCATGCTGGGCGGCGCGCAGAATATCGACTCCGTCGGTTCCTGTATCACCCGTTTGCGCCTGGAAGTGGCAAAAAGCGAAATGGTGGATAAAGATGGCCTTAACGGCCTGGGCGCGCGCGGCGTGGTATTTGTCGGCGATAGCGGTATTCAGGTTATTTTCGGCGCGAGGGCGCAATTTATCGCCCAGACCATGTCCACAATGATCGGCAAATAATAAGATACCGGGTTGGCGCGTCCAGCACGCGCCATATCAGGTGGAAAAACAGGGAAAATCAGGGAGCGAGTTTGAAGAAAGTCAGCATCATTGATGTCGCTAAACAGGCGGGCGTTTCCGTTTCCACCGTCTCGCTGGTGCTGCGCCAGAAAGGGAAAATATCACAAGCGACGATCGGTAAAGTCCATGCCGCTATCGATGCGCTCGGCTATGTTCACAATATTGCTGCCGCCAACCTTCGCGCCAACACGTCTAATCTGATTGGGCTTATCCTGCGCGATTTCAGCGACAGCTTCTCGATAAAAGTGATGGCCAGCATCGTGCAGGAGCTGGAAAAACAGGGGTACATGGTTTTTCTTGGCCAGCCGCTCAACGATGGCGATCACCTGGAACGCTGCCTGCTGTCTTTCAAACAACAAGGCGTGGCCGGAGTGATTTATCTCGCCTCCGATACGCGCAGCTCAACGCTTCCAACCCAAATTCGTGACTGCCCGCTACCGCTGGTGGTGGTGTCGCAGTCACTGCTCAATGAAGAGTGCAACCTGGTCATGCGTGATAACCGTCAGGCCGCCAGCCTGGCGACGCGCTATCTCATCGAACGCGGGCACCGCAACATTGCCTACATTGGCGGCATTGAAGGCGATTTGATCCGCCAGCAGCGTCTGCTGGGGTTTCGCACCACAATGACGCAGAACGGGCTGGTAGTTCGAGAGGAAGCCACCCCAGCCTGTAGCGATGATACCCGCGCGGCAAGCTATGCCGTCCGCCAGTTACTGGAAAAAAATAGCACCCTTACCGCCCTGCTCTGCCACTCGCCGGATGCCATGATAGGCTCCATCGCCGGGATCCACCAAACCGGGCATACGGTGGGCAAAGATGTGTTTCTCTCTCAGCAAGTGGCGCTCGTCGGCTTTGAAGATATGCTGCACGTCAATCTCACCTCGCCTTCCTTTACCTATGTTTCGTCCGCCAGCGAAGAGACCGGGCGCCAGGCAGCGGGGTTGATCATTCGTAAGCTGAAAGAGCCCACTCTACAAACGCAGCGCGTTACCCTTTCCGGCCAGCTGATTGCCCGCGAGTCTGCGTAATCTGCACACGTCGGACAGACCGCAGCGTACTGACGGGCTGTAAGCTGGCATCGGCTAAAAACCGGCTATCCTGGTTCTCTTCTGACAATAAAAGATTCAGAAAACCCCGCAGTTTACCCGGCAGGCGCTTCGGCTATAATTTCTTTTTTCTTCAGAGACCTGCGTTATGCCAACGATTGTTACACATGCTGCTGTTCCGCTTTGTCTGGGGTTGGGGCTCGGCAGTAAAGTGATCCCGCGCAGCTTATTGCTGGCAGGGATAGGGCTGGCTATGTTGCCCGATGCCGACGTGCTGGCGTTTAAATTCGGTGTCGCTTACGGCAATGTTTTCGGTCATCGCGGGTTTACCCACTCGTTGCTGTTTGCTTTTGTGGTACCGCTATTGGTGACCTGGCTTGGGCGAAAACACTTCAAAGCGAGTCTGGCGCGCTGCTGGGCGTTTCTCACCGTGTCGCTGCTGTCGCACAGCTTGCTGGATTCCATCACTACCGGTGGGAAAGGCGTCGGCTGGCTGTGGCCGTGGTCGGATGAACGGTTTTTTGCGCCGTGGCAGGTGATCAAAGTCGCGCCGTTTGCACTGTCGCGCTACACCACACCGTACGGGCACCAGGTGATTATCTCGGAGCTGCTGTGGGTGTGGCTGCCGGGTGTGATTCTGATGCTGCTGTTGTGGAAAATGCGGCGGGGATAAAGATTGACCACCGGCAGTGGTTTTGAAGGGACAACAAAAAAGCGGCCGAAGCCGCTTTTTTTCTTACTTACGACGCCAGGTCGTGCCCTGCGGGCCATCTTCCAACACGATACCCATCTCGTTCAGACGGTCACGCGCAGCATCGGCTGCCGCCCAGTCTTTTGCTTTACGCGCATCAAGGCGCTGCTGGATCAGCTGTTCGATCTCGGCCACTTCGCTGTCGTCAGCCTGCGCACCGCTTTGCAGGAAGAGATCCGGGTCCTGCTCCAGCAGACCCAAAACGCTCGCCAGTTCACGCAGCTTTTTCGCCGCCGCATTTGCGCCCAGTGAATCCCCGTCGTGCTTCAGCGTATTCACTTCGCGCGCGAGGTCAAAAAGCACGGAATAGGCTTCCGGCGTGTTGAAGTCGTCATCCATGGCTTCGCAGAAGCGCTTCTGGAACAGCTCACCCTCATAGAAATAACGATCTTCCGCGTTATCGCTGTCCGTACCACGCAGCGCGTTGTACAGACGCTCCAGCGCAGAGCGCGCCTGTTTCAGGTTCTCTTCGCTGTAGTTCAACTGGCTGCGATAGTGGCCGGACATCAGGAAGTAGCGCACGGTTTCCGCGTCGTAATACTTGAGCACATCGCGCACCGTAAAGAAGTTGCCGAGCGATTTTGACATCTTCTCGCGATCAACCATCACCATGCCGGAGTGCATCCAGTAATTCACATATTCACCATCATGCGCACAGGTTGACTGGGCGATTTCGTTTTCATGGTGCGGGAACATCAGATCGGAACCGCCGCCGTGGATGTCGAAATGCGAACCCAGCTGTTTGCAGTTCATCGCCGAACACTCAATATGCCAGCCAGGACGCCCTTCGCCCCACGGTGATGGCCAGCTCGGCTCGCCGGGCTTGGACATTTTCCACAGCACGAAGTCCATCGGGTTACGTTTGACTTCCGCGACTTCTACGCGCGCGCCCGCCTGCAACTGATCCAGATCCTGGCGCGAAAGCTGGCCGTAAGTCGGATCGGTCGGCACCGAGAACATCACATCGCCGTTTTCGGCAACGTAAGCGTGTTCACGCTCCAGCAGGCGCTGGGTAATTTCAATAATTTCATGGATATGGTGCGTTGCGCGCGGTTCGCTGTCCGGGCGCAGAATGTTGAGCGCGTCAAAATCCTTATGCATCTCGACGATCATGCGGTCGACCAGCGCGACAAAACTTTCGCCGTTTTCATTAGCGCGCTTAATGATTTTGTCGTCAATATCGGTGATATTACGGACATATTTCAGCTTATAGCCGAGAAAACGCAAATAGCGGGATACCACGTCAAAGGCGACAAACGTACGGCCGTGACCGATATGACAGAGATCGTAAACGGTAATACCACACACGTACATGCCGACTTCCCCGGCATGAATAGGTTTGAATTCCTCTTTTTGGCGCGTCAGTGTATTAAAGATTTTTAACATCGAAGATTCCATGTGGACGTGTGTGGAACGAAAACCGCATATATTACCCGTAATTCAAACCCGAAGCAGCACACTTTGCAAGGTGATCCAGCCTCGCGGTTATGCTATAACAAGCGACTATCTCTGACCCACTGGCGGGTCTACGCACTACACTATCAGAACAGGATGCAATAATGGTTACTTTCCACACTAATCACGGCGACATCGTAATCAAAACCTTTGATGACAAAGCGCCTGAAACAGTTAAAAACTTCCTGGACTATTGCCGTGAAGGTTTCTACAACAACACGATTTTCCACCGTGTTATCAATGGCTTTATGATTCAGGGCGGCGGTTTCGAACCGGGCATGAACCAGAAAGTCACCAAAGACCCGATCAAAAACGAAGCCAACAACGGTCTGAAAAATACCCGTGGTACGCTGGCAATGGCGCGTACTCAGGCGCCGCACTCCGCTACCGCACAGTTCTTCATCAACGTGGCGGATAACGACTTCCTGAACTTCAGCGGCGAAAGCATGCAGGGCTGGGGCTACTGCGTATTTGCCGAAGTGGTTGAAGGTATGGACGTTGTTGACAAGATTAAAGGCGTTTCTACCGGCCGCAGCGGCATGCACCAGGATGTGCCGAAAGAAGACGTTGTGATTGAAAGCGTGGACGTCAGCGAGTAATTGGTGGCGACACTCTTTATCGCAGATTTGCATCTGCAAACAGAAGAACCGGCGATCACCGCCGGTTTTCTGCGTTTTTTGGCCGGTACGGCGCGTGAAGCTGATGCGCTCTACATTTTGGGCGATCTGTTTGAAGCGTGGATCGGCGACGACGATCCCAACCCGCTACATCAGCAAATAGCACACGCGATTAAAGCTCTCGTCGATAGCGGCGTCCCGTGCTATTTCATTCACGGCAACCGCGATTTCCTGCTCGGTAAACGCTTTGCTCAGGCCTGTGGAATGCAGCTTTTACCGCAAGAGCAGGTGCTCAAACTGTATGGCCGCAACGTGCTGATTATGCATGGCGATACACTCTGCACCGACGATACCGGTTATCAGGCCTTTCGCGCCAAAGTGCACCAACCCTGGCTGCAAACGCTGTTCCTCACCCTGCCGCTGTTTATCCGCCGCCGTATTGCCGCGAAAATGCGCGCGGGTAGCAAAGCGGCCAACAGCAGCAAGTCGCTTTCGATTATGGATGTAAACCAGCACGCCGTGGTGGAAGTCATGGAAAAACACCAGGTGCAGTGGTTGATCCACGGTCATACCCATCGCCCGGCAATGCATGAACTCACCGCGAATAACGCCCCCGCATTCCGTGCCGTTTTAGGCGCGTGGCACAGCGAAGGCTCGATGGTGCGCGTCAGCGAGAGCGATGTCGAACTGATTCATTTCCCGTTCTGAATACGCTTGCGATCAGGCGTCAAACGCGCGAAACATCGCTACGCAACCGTTTTCCTTGCCCGTTTTACATGCTATTCTCTGTGCCCTCTTATGTAGTCTGAAGCACACCCACAGGAGTTTTGAGACGTATGTCTTCAAGCAACCAACCGGCGCGCATCGCCATTGTTATGGGCTCGAAAAGCGACTGGGCCACTATGCAATTCGCCGCAGAAATCCTCGATACCCTGAACGTTCCGCACCATGTTGAAATCGTCTCCGCACACCGCACCCCGGATAAACTGTTTAGCTTCGCCGAAAGCGCGGAACAAAACGGTTTTCAGGTAATTATTGCCGGTGCCGGTGGCGCGGCGCATCTGCCGGGCATGATCGCGGCGAAAACACTGGTGCCGGTGCTGGGTGTGCCGGTACAAAGCGCGGCGTTAAGCGGTGTGGACAGCCTTTACTCTATCGTGCAGATGCCGCGCGGCATTCCGGTGGGAACGCTGGCGATTGGCAAAGCCGGTGCGGCCAACGCCGCGCTGCTGGCAGCGCAGATCCTGGCGCAGCATGATGCGCAACTGCACCAGCGTCTGGCGGCCTGGCGTCAATCACAAACGGACGACGTGCTGGATAACCCGGATCCGAGAGGCGCGGCATGAAACAGGTTTGTGTATTAGGCAACGGTCAGCTTGGCCGGATGTTGCGCCAGGCCGGTGAGCCGCTCAGCATTGCGGTCTGGCCTGTCGGGCTGGACGACGCCCCGGAAGCCGTTCCCTTTCAGCAAAGTGTAATCACCGCCGAAATCGAACGCTGGCCAGAAACGGCGTTAACGCGCGAACTGGCGCGCCACCCGGCGTTTGTTAACCGCGATGTGTTTCCGATCATTGCCGATCGCCTGACGCAAAAACAGTTATTCGACAAACTCGAACTGGCTACCGCGCCGTGGCAGTTGCTGGCGGATAAAAGCGAATGGCCTGCCGTGTTTTCCCGCCTGGGGGAACTGGCGATTGTTAAGCGCCGCGTGGGGGGCTATGACGGTCGTGGGCAGTGGCGTTTACGCGCAGGCGAAACGGATCAGTTGCCGGACGACTGCTACGGCGAGTGCATTGTTGAACAGGGCATCAATTTTTCCGGTGAAGTGTCGCTGGTCGGCGCGCGCGCGCGTGATGGCAGCACCGTTTTCTACCCGCTGACGCACAATCTGCATCAGGATGGCATTTTGCGTACCAGCGTGGTTTTCCCGCAGGCTAACGCCGCCCAGCAACAGCAGGCGGAAAACATGCTTTCTGCCATCATGCATGAGCTGAACTACGTCGGCGTGATGGCGATGGAGTGCTTCGTCACGCCGGGCGGGTTACTGATTAACGAACTGGCGCCGCGCGTGCATAACAGCGGCCACTGGACGCAGAATGGCGCGTCTATCAGCCAGTTTGAACTGCATCTGCGTGCGGTGGTGGATCTGCCGTTGCCGCCGCCAGTGGTTAACAGCCCGTCGGTGATGATCAACCTGATTGGCAGCGACCTGAACTATGACTGGTTAAAGCTGCCGCTGGTGCACCTGCACTGGTATGACAAAGAGGTGCGTCCGGGGCGCAAAGTGGGTCATTTGAACCTGAACGATGATGACACCGCTCGTCTGAGCGCCACGCTGGAAGCGCTGGTGCCGCTGTTGCCGCCGGAGTACGCGAGCGGCATTGCCTGGGCGCAGTCAAAACTGCAGTAATCTCCCGCCGGGGAATTGATCTCCCCTGTTCGGGGCGTAAAATCTGCACGCTGGTGGGGTTACCACCAGCGTTTTGCAGAAGGAAGCCCAATGAACGACGCCACGGATTATCTCGCCCTCCTGCGGGATGAAACGCCTCTTATTGATGTTCGCGCACCGGTTGAGTTCGCCAAAGGTGCCATGCCCGCCGCCATCAATCTGCCCTTAATGAACGACCGCGAACGTGCGGCTGTGGGCACCTGCTATAAACGCGAAGGGGCAGAAGCCGCGCTTCGCCTGGGGCATCAACTGGTCAATGGCGAAACCCGCGAACAACGCATCGAAGCATGGCGGCAAGCCTGCGCGCAATATCCGCAGGGTTACCTTTGTTGCGCCCGTGGCGGTCAGCGTTCACATATCGTTCAGCAATGGTTACGTGAAAGCCAGGTTCACTATCCGCTGGTGGTCGGTGGTTATAAAGCGCTGCGCCAGTCCGCGATAGAAGCCACACAACAACAGATGCAACGCCCGGCGCTGCTGGTGGGTGGCTGCACCGGGAGTGGCAAAACGTTGCTGGTGCGTTCGCAGCGTAACGGCATCGATCTTGAAGGCCTCGCCCGGCATCGCGGTTCCTCGTTTGGCCGGACGTTACAACCGCAGCGTTCACAGGCCAGCTTCGAAAACCAGCTGGCGGCGGCATTACTGAAAGTGACGCCCGCGTTCTGGCTACTGGAAGACGAAAGCGCCGCGATTGGGGCGAACCACCTGCCAGAGGTAGTACGCGCGAGAATGGCGCAATCGCCGCTGGTGGTGGTGGACGATCCCTTTGCACAACGCCTGGAGCGTTTGCGCGTCGACTATTTCGTCGCGATGCACGCGGCGTTTATCACCCGTGATGGCGAGGAAGAAGGCTGGCGTCAGTATGCAGAATATCTGCGCCACGGGCTTTTTGCCATTCGCCGCCGTCTGGGGTTACAGCGCTATGCGGAATTAACGCGGCATCTGGAAAACGCGCTGGGCCAGCAACAGCGCAGCGGCAGTACCGAGGGGCACTTCGCGTGGCTCGTGCCGCTGCTTGAGGAGTACTACGATCCGATGTACCGCTACCAGCTTGAGAAGCGCGCGAAAGCCATTCGCTTTCGCGGCACGTTTACAGAAGTAGCAGCCTGGCTGGCGGCACACAATCCTTAATGGCGATCGCGTTTATCGGCGCGTTTTGCCAGCCAGTCCCCCAGTACCTGGACTATCTGCACCAGAATAATCAGCGCGATAACCGTTACGATCATTACCTGGGTTTCATAACGGTAATAGCCGTAGCGGATCGCCAGATCGCCCACGCCACCACCGCCGACAATCCCGGCCATCGCTGAATACCCAATCAAGCTGACGAGCGTAATAGTCAGGCCGCGCAGCAGACCCGCGCTGGCTTCCGGCAGCAGTACCGTACAGATAATGCGCAGCGGGCTGGCACCAAAGGCTTCCGCCGCTTCAATAATGCCTTTATCCACTTCGCGCAGGGCGCTATCGACCAGCCGCGCATAAAAGGCAATCGCCGCGACAGAGAGCGGCACCGACGCGGCAATCGGCCCAATGGTATTGCCGAGTAAAAACTGCGTAATGGGCAGCAAAAGCACCAGCAGAATAACAAACGGCACCGAGCGAATAATGTTCACCAGCACCGTGCTCACCAGATACACAGAGCGGTTTTGCCAGAACAGATGCCGATCAGTCACGAAAATCAGGAAACCGAGCGGCAAACCGCCGGCAATCGCCAGCACCGTCGAGATGCTTAACATCTGGAAGGTTTCGCCAAAGGCGAGGCTCAGATCGGCCAGTAAATCATCCACGGATCACCTCCACCTGCGCAGTACGGTTGCGAATATAGTCCACGGCGTCACTCACTGCCGCCGGGTTTTCCGCCGAGGTCAGTTGCACTACCAGAATGCCCAGCGCGCGCTCACCGATGTATTCGATTTTGCCGTGCAGAATATTCACCGCGACGCCAAACTTCACCGCCGCGTCGGAGAGCACCGGTTGCTCGGCGGAGTCGCCAATAAACAGGATTTTTAATAACTGCCCTGGAAGATGCTGCTGCAAACGCTCCGGCAAGGTCAGATTCAATGTATGTGACACCAGTTGCCGGGTGAAGGCATGTTGCGGATGGGCAAAAACATCAAACACATCGCCCTCCTCCACCACTTTACCGCCGGACATCACCGCCACCCGATCGCAGATCGATTTGATCACGTTCATCTCGTGGGTGATCAGCACAATGGTGATCCCCAGTTGTTCATTGATCTGCTTGAGCAGGGCGAGAATGGTGGCGGAAGTTTCCAGATCCAGCGCCGAGGTCGGCTCATCACACAGCAACACATCCGGGTGATTAGCGATGGCGCGCGCAATACCGACCCGCTGCTTCTGCCCGCCACTTAATTGCACCGGGTAACGGCTGGCTTTATCGCTTAACCCCACCAGCTCAAGGATCTCGGTCACGCGCGGGGCGATTTTACTGCGTTCCCATCCCGCCGCTTTCAGGCTGAAGGCCACATTTTGCGCCACGGTACGGGTATGCATCAGGTTGAAGTGCTGAAAAATCATGCCAATACGCTGACGCGCTTTACGTAAGGTGATGCCTTCCAGCGCCGAAATAGCCACCCCATTGATTTTGACGCTACCCTGGCTTGGGCGTTGCAGCGCATTTAGCGTGCGCAGCAGCGTACTTTTGCCCGCACCGCTGGTGCCGACAATGCCGAAGATCTCACCCGGCGCAATGCGCAGCGAGACATCGTCTACCGCCCGGGTTGTAGTCGTACTGCCGCGCGCTGCGGGGAAATCCACGCACACTTTTTCTATTTCAATCATGCAAACCTCAAACGACAAAAGGCAGGCCGCAGCCTGCCCGTCAACTCAGCCGGAGTGTTATTTTTTATCCGCGCTCTGCATCCAGTCTGGTTTCTGGAACGCCGCGTAAACATTGTTTGGATCGTCAATTACCGCGCGGTAAGCCGGCGATTTCACCACCTCGACAATATCTTTCGCGAACGGTTTGTCGGCATCTTCCGTACGCACCGCAACGATGTTTTTCAGGTTCTCATCCAGATGCTCTTGTTTGAGCGCAGAGGAGAGTTTCAGCCCGGCGGCAATGGCAAAGTTGCCATTGACCAGTGAGGCGGTCACGCCATCCAGCGTGCGCGGCAGCTGCGCCGCTTCCAGCGGTTTAAACACCAGCCCTTTCGGGTTGCTGGCGATATCACGCTCGGAGGCTTTGGTCGGGTCGATATTCGCTTTGATAGTGATAAGATCCAGCGATTGCAGGAAACGCAGCCCGCGCGCCAGATTGGTCGGGTCGTTGGAGAGCGTAACGATATCGCCTTTTTTCAGTTCATCCAGGCTTTTGATTTTGCGTGAATAAAAGCCCATACCCGCCGTCGGCACGGTAATCAGCTTGGTTAATTTCAGGCCTTTATCGGCCGTGAATTTGTCAAAATAAAGGCTGTGCTGGAACAGGTTGGCATCAATACTGCCATTCGCCAGCGCCATATTCGGCTGTACGTAATCGCTAAATTCACGCACCACCACTTTATAACCTTTCTCTTTTAACGACGGCGCAATCGCCTGTTTCACCATATCGCCGTATGGCCCAGGCGCGACGCCGAAAACGATGGTGTGCGGATCGCTGCTCGCGTGAGCAAACGGTAAGCCGCAGGCCAGAAGTAATGCGCCGAAAGTCGCGCGTAAGCTGAGACGACGTCCCATAAATTCTCCCTAACGAGTTGAGCTGCTGTGTGACGCGACGTACAGTGCGGCGCGTTCCATTTTCACCTGATTGATAAGACTGCTGAATAAGATGGCATAAACACAGCGCAGCGGTAATTGAAATATATTCAACATGCTGTGAACTATGTCACTGAATGGCGGGGAGATCTTTGCGGGGTAAGGCGATGAAGCATAACGAAAAGCCCTGCCCTTAATGGGTTTTCCGGCTTCTCGTTATGCTATTAATTGCTAAGCATTGCCGGATTTAAGCGAAGCATTAAACCCGGCGAATACAGACTTTTTAGAAGTCGTAACGCAGACGAACGATGTTCATGTCGCCCAGATCGTCGGTGCTGCTGGTGAATACGTGTTCGTAATCGACACGGAAACCGTAATCCAGCTGGAAGGTCACACCCACACCGTTATCAATACGCTGGTAATCACGACCGGTGGTGTATTGCAGACGGTCACCCATTACGTACGGCTGTACGTATTTAAGCGCGTACTGTCCAACCGGGATTTTGTATCCGGCAAAGTATTCAATACCCCACGCGTCGCCCGCGAAGTAGTCGTGAATATTTTTCTGACCAGTAGTGAGGAAGTTTTCGTACCAGCCACCGCCGAAGGAGAAGGTCCAGTTATCCGGCGTCCAGCTCAGCGCGGTGCCATAAATATTCTGGCTGTAAGTCTCGGTGCCGCCAGTGTTGACGTTACGCATGTCGGCCTGGGTGTAGTTCCACGCCGTACCCCATGTCAGGTCTTTGGCAATGTGGTAATCCACGCCCAGAGAACCGCCGCCTTTACGTTTGTAACGCAGGCCATTGCCACGCAGCAGATCGTTATCAGAGAACAGGTAAGATGCATAGATATCAGCATCACCGAAGCTGTTCTTATATTTCAGCATCTTACGTGAACGGTAAGAACCGTCGTAATCGCCGTTGATACCGTTACCGGAAGCCTGGGCTTTCATGTCGTAATCCCAGATATCGGTTTTCGCGCCAACTACGTCGTAGTACACGCTGTTCTGCTGACCGAAGGTCATGGTACCCCAGGTCTTGCTTTTCAGACCGGTGTAGAGCATGCGGCGAGTGGTGTTATGCGCGCCGTCTGCATAGTGGTTATCCCAGTCGAACAGCGCCGGAATGTTCACACCCAGTTCGTAGTAGTTAACCCAGCTAATATCATCGAACAGGTAGTAATCGGTCGCGAAACGGAAACGGGTCCCACCGTCGTAACCATTACGCTTGAAGGAGCCTTTGTCACCGTCGCCCATCATGTTATCGAATTGCGGACGAATAGAACCACCAACGGTGAAGTTCAGGCGGCTTAACGGATTACCAGCCTGCGGATCTTGCTTAAGTACCGTAATTTCCGCCTGAGTTGCGAAAGACGTCAATGCCACTGCTGCGCCGATGGCTGTCGCCAGAGCGGTTGTTTTTATTTTCATGGTTTTTCCTTGATGGATAGACACCACTAGTAAGTTACTAGCGGCGGAATATTAACGTCTAAAAGCTTCTATTTGGTGGGGTTTTTTTGTTGTTTTGTGCTGGTAAACAATTGCCAGGGGAACTTTTACACTTTGAAACAGACGCACACCGATAGAATTATCGGCATGCGTTTCGTTGAGCCAATATTGATGAAGGGATTAATTACTGAATTGACGAAACAGTGCTTTTCCTTTAAGCAACCGTGCGCCAAGCCAGCCGCCACACAGCGAAAGCAGCAGCGCACCGCACAACGGTAGCGTAATCCACAACCGCCAGTCCGGCTCCCACGGAAAGTCAAAGACGCGGGTTTGCAGCACCGCCAGCGCGGTTTCCGCGCCCATCGCCGCGACCAGCCCGGAGACCAGCCCCAGCAGCGCGAATTCACACCACAACGTGGTTCGTAGCAGCCGCTTGCCCGCGCCAAGCGTGCGGTAAACCACCAGCTCCTGGTGACGCTGACGCATACCAACTTGTACCTGCGCGAGCAGCAACAACACACCGCAGGCGGTGACCAGCACCACCATCACTTCCAGCGCCCGGCTTACCTGCTCAAGCACCTGACCGACCTGTTTTAAAATCGCGCCAATATCCAGCAGGCTGATGGTCGGAAACTCCCGGTTCAGTTGCGTTAACATGCCGTTGCCATTTTGCCAGCGGAAACTGGTGAGCCAACTCTGCGGCTGGCCGTCCAGCGCTCCCGCAGGGAAGATAAAGAAGAAGTTTGGCCGCATGCTTTCCCAGTCCACTTTGCGCAGGCTGCTGATGGTGGCGCTGAATTCCTGCGTATCGCCCATAAACGTCACGGAATCGCCCAGCTTCAGGCCTAACCGCTGCGCCAGCCCCTCTTCAACAGAGACCTCCCCGTTTTTCGGCGGCCAGCTTCCGGCGGTAACCGGGTTGTGATCCGGGCGCTGCTGCTGCCAGGTGAGATTGAGTTCGCGATTCAGCGCCTCATCGGCATTCCCCTCCGTCGACTGACCGTTAATTTGCGTCATCCTCGCGCGCACAATCGGGAAGAATGCCTGGGCGTCAACATGGTGCTGCGAAAGAAACGCTTTCAGCGGTGTCACTTGTTCCGGTGCGATATTGATTAAAAAGTAGTTCGGGCTGTCCGGCGGCAACTGCTGTTGCCACCGGTTAAGCAGATCGCCGCGCAGCACCAGCAGCATCGCCAGCAACATAAAGGAGAGCGAAAACGCCGAAAGCTGGCTCAACGTTGACCATGGCTGACGCAGCAGCCGGTTCACCGCAAGGCGCAACGGTAGCGCCTTAAATGTCAGGCGTTTGAGCACATTAAGCAGCAGCCAACCCACCACACCGCACAGCAAGGCCAGTACCACGGCCCCTGCCAGCACAGCCCACAGCAGCATACTGCCGCCCATCAGCCAGGCGAGTAGCAGCACGGTCACCGCGCAGATCACCGGCACGTAGAATTTCAAAGGCCAGACATTGGCCACCGCATCACGTCGCAGCACGCGCAGCGGCTGCGTCGCCAGCAGCAAGCGATAGGGTCGCAACCCCACCAGCAGCGAAATCACCACCATCGCTCCCACTGCCCACAGCCACGGCCACAAACTGGCAGGCGGCAGCGCAGCAGGCAGCACTGGCTTGAGCAGCACCATTAATACGCTTTCGAACACCAGCCCGATAACGCCGCCGGTCACCACTGACAGCGCCAGTACCATTAACCACTGCCCGACAATCCATTTGCGTAATTGCGCCCGGCCCGCGCCAAGGGTTTTTAGTACCGCCACCAGATCGTAGCGACTGCGGCAATAGTGCCCCATCGCCACCGCGACGGCGGCTATCGCCAGCAGCAGCGTTAATAAGGCAGATAACAACAGGAACTGCTGCGAACGCTGCAAGGATTTACCCAGCGCACCTTCGTCCTGTTCCAGCCCGTACCAGCGGTGCTCCGGTTTCAACTGCGGTAGCAACCATTTTTCGTATGCATCTAACTGCGTGGGCGTTCCACCAAATTTCACCCGCCAGCTGACGCGGCTACCCGGCTGCACCGCGCCAGTTTTCGCCACATCGGCAGTGTTCATTAACAGGCGCGGCGCCATCTGGAATGGGTTAAAGCCTGAATCCGGCTCCTGTACGACTTCCCCGGCGATACGTAATGTGGCATCACCCACATCAATAGAATCCCCGGTTTTTAAATTGAGCAGCGCCATTAATCGTGGTGCCAGTAGCACCGTTCCCGCTTGCGGTTTTAACCCGGGCGGGCTGGTTTGCAGCTCGCCATAAAGGGGGTAAATGTCATCAACGGCTTTCACATCGGCGAGTTGCGGCGTGTCCCCGGCAAAGGTCATGGTGGCAAAACTGATTTGCTCGCTGACCCGCAGCCCTGATTTTCGCGCTTCATCCAGCCACGCCTGGGGTATTTCACGAGAGCTGCGCAACGCTCTGTCGCCCGCCATAAATTCCCGGCTCTGCTGGCTGAGCCCTTTTTCCATGCGATCGCTGATGTTGCCGAGCGCCAACACGCAAGCAACCGCCAGACTGAGCGCCATCCAGACAATCAGCAGCGACGGCGAGCGCCATTCGCGCCAGAACCAACGGGCTATCATGCTTCCTCCCGCAGTTCACCGTTCACCAGCCGCAACCGCCGATCGCATCGCGCGGCCAGTTGCGGATCGTGCGTCACCAGCAGCAGCGTGGTGCCGTATTGTTGATTCATGGAAAAGAGCAAATCAGCGATCTTGTCGCCGGTTTGCCGGTCGAGATTGCCGGTGGGTTCATCGGCGAACAGTACCGCCGGGCGGCCGTTAAACGCACGAGCCAGCGCCACCCGCTGCTGTTCACCGCCGGAGAGCTGCGCAGGCAGATGATCCAGACGTTTCCCCAGTCCCAGCTCTTCCAGTAACGCTTTTGCGCTACGGCGGCTTTCACTGCTGTTTTCGCCACGCAGCAATGCCGGGAGTTCGACGTTTTCCAGGGCATTCAGCGTGGGAATTAGCATAAAAGATTGAAAAACAAAGCCGACATTTTGTGCGCGCAGTTGCGCACGCGCCTCTTCATCCATGGTTTGCAGGGGTTTGCCGAGCAGATTCACCTCGCCGCTGCTACCGTCATCTAACCCGGCGAGGATCGCTAATAAGGTGGACTTGCCGGAGCCGGATTCGCCAATCAGGGCGATGGTCTCGGCTGGTTTGACAACCAGCTCAACTCCGGTAAGGATGGAAAGCTCATGCTCCCCCTGACCGACGGACTTCTTAAGATGATGAACTTCAACAATGTTTTCCGCTGGCATTTGCCCTTCCTGTTTTTGCTTTTGTTAACCTTTCGCGCCGCGGCGGCGGACACGTTACTCATTCTTGGCGACAGTCTGAGCGCCGGGTATCGCATGGCGGCGAATGCCGCGTGGCCTGCGCTGCTCAATGACAAATGGCAGCAAAAACCGACGGTCATCAATGCCAGCATCAGCGGCGACACCTCGCAGCAAGGGCTGGCGCGCCTGCCTGCACTGCTCAAAGAGCATCAACCGCGCTGGGTGCTGGTGGAGCTGGGCGGTAATGATGGTCTGCGCGGTTTCGCGCCGCAGCAAACAGAGCAAACGCTGCGGCAGATAATGCAGGCGGTGAAAACCGCCAACGCGCAACCGCTGCTAATGCAAATTCGGCTCCCTGCCAACTACGGTCGCCGCTATAATGAAGCCTTTAGCGCCATTTATCCTAAGCTTGCCAAGGAGTTGGATGTTCCTCTGCTGCCATTTTTTATGGAAGAGGTCTATCTGAAACCGCAATGGATGCAGGATGATGGCATCCATCCCAACCGCGATGCGCAGCCGTTTATCGCAGACTGGATGGCAACGCGACTGGCGCCTTTAGTTAACCACGACTCCTGATTGTTCAGGCACGCCCCCAGGTAAAGTTATGCAAAAAGCAGTCTTAATAACAGGATGTTCCAGCGGTATCGGGCTGGAAAGCGCACGCGAACTGAAGCGTCAGGGTTTTCGCGTGCTGGCGGCCTGCCGTAAACCGGACGATGTCGCCCGGATGACAAGTGAAGGCTTTACCGGCATTTTGCTCGATCTTGACGACGCGCAAAGCGTCATACGCGCCGCCGCCGAAGTGATAGCGCTGACCGACAATCGTCTGTACGGGATCTTCAATAACGCCGGATACGGTGTTTATGGCCCGCTTGATACCATCAGCCGCGAACAGCTGGAACAGCAGTTTTCCAGTAACTTTTTTGGCACCCACCAGCTCACTATGCTGCTGCTGCCTGCGATGTTGCCGCACGACGAGGGGCGCATTGTCATGACCTCCTCGGTGATGGGGCTGATCTCAACGCCAGGGCGCGGTGCTTATGCCGCCAGCAAGTATGCGCTGGAAGCCTGGTCCGATGCTTTGCGAATGGAGCTACGCCATACGGGGATCAAAGTGAGCCTGATTGAACCCGGCCCGATTCGCACGCGCTTTACCGACAACGTCAACCAGACACAAAGCGATAAACCGGTGGAAAACCCTGGTATCGCCGCACGTTTTACGCTGGGGCCGGAAGCAGTCGTCGCCAAAGTGCGCCATGCTTTTGAGAGCAACAACCCGAAATTGCGCTACCCGGTAACGCTGGTGACATGGGCGGTTACCTTTTTAAAACGCCTGCTGCCGACGCGCATGATGGATAAAATTTTGCACGGGTGAGTTGAAGGCGCGAAGCCTCTCCCCCATGTATGACGAAACAGTGAAATAAAGAGAACTTAGTATGTCTGCACAGAATATTGTCAATATTACCGAAATGAACCTGCAACAGGTGCTTGAGCAATCCGTTGCCACGCCGGTGCTGTTCTATTTTTGGTCCGAACGCAGCCAGCACTGTCAGCAGCTGACGCCGGTGCTGGAGAACCTCGCCACCCAGTACAACGGGCAATTTATCCTGGCGAAAGTCGATTGCGACGCAGAGCAGATGGTGGCATCGCAGTTTGGCTTACGCGCCATTCCAACTGTTTATCTGTTCCAGAATGGTCAGCCGGTTGACGGTTTCCAGGGGCCGCAACCGGAAG
Source organism: Kosakonia pseudosacchari (assembly GCF_015167415.1). Taxonomy (NCBI): domain Bacteria; kingdom Pseudomonadati; phylum Pseudomonadota; class Gammaproteobacteria; order Enterobacterales; family Enterobacteriaceae; genus Kosakonia; species Kosakonia pseudosacchari. The sequence goes on along the minus strand of NZ_CP063425.1, from coordinate 1,195,277 downwards.
ACGCGATTCGCGCGCTGCTGGATAAAGTGCTGCCGCGCGAAGAGGAGCTGAAAGCGCAACAAGCCATGCAACTGATGCAGGAAGGCAAGCACATCGACGCGCTGCCGCTGCTGAAAGAGGCCAGCCAACTGGCGCCGCAAAACAGCGAAATCACTCTGCTGCTGGCGGAAACGCTGATTGTCTTAAACCGTGCGGATGAAGCCGAAGCGGCGCTGAAAACGGTTCCGTTACAGGATCAAGATACCCGTTACCAGGGGCTTATCGCGCAGATCGAACTGCTGAAAAAAGCCGCCGATACGCCGGAAATTCAGCAACTACAACAACAGGTTGCAGACAACCCGCAGGACGCGCTGCTGGCAACCCAACTGGCATTGCAGCTGCACCAGGTGGGCCGCAACGAAGAAGCGCTGGAACTGCTGTTTAGCCACCTGCGTAAAGATCTGAGCGCTGCCAACGGCGAAGCGCGCAAAATGCTGCAAGAGATCCTCGCCGCGCTCGGCACCGGCGACGCGCTGGCATCGAAATACCGCCGCCAGCTTTACTCCCTGCTCTACTAATTTCCCTGCTAAATTTGTCGATCGCGCTGTTTTCATCGCTAATTCGGGCTAAGATGGCATCAAATTAAACAGGAGGTTTTTTTGATGCCAATCGTCATTCTGGTTCTTATCTTCGTCGCGCTGGTGGTGGTTATTTCTGGCGTGAAAATCGTACCGCAAGGCTTCCAGTGGACGGTGGAACGCTTTGGCCGTTTCACCCGCACGCTGCAGCCAGGTTTAAGCCTGGTGGTGCCGTTTATGGACCGTATTGGTCGTAAGATCAATATGATGGAACAGGTTCTCGATATCCCCTCGCAGGAAGTTATTTCCAAAGACAACGCCAATGTCACCATTGACGCCGTGTGCTTTATTCAGGTCATCGACGCGCCACGTGCCGCCTATGAGGTGAGCAACCTGGAGCTGGCGATCATCAACCTGACCATGACCAACATCCGTACCGTGCTCGGCTCGATGGAGCTGGACGAAATGCTCTCGCAGCGCGACAGCATCAACACCCGCCTGCTGCATATTGTCGATGAAGCCACCAATCCGTGGGGCGTGAAAGTTACCCGTATTGAAATTCGCGACGTGCGCCCACCAGCGGAATTGATTGCCTCGATGAACGCGCAGATGAAAGCGGAACGGACCAAGCGTGCTTATATTCTTGAAGCCGAAGGGATCCGCCAGGCGGAGATCCTGAAAGCCGAAGGGGAAAAACAGTCGCAGATCCTCAAAGCGGAAGGCGATCGCCAGTCAGCGTTCCTGCAGGCGGAAGCGCGTGAACGCTCGGCAGAAGCAGAAGCTCGCGCCACGCAGATGGTATCTGAAGCGATCGCCGCCGGGGATATTCAGGCGGTGAATTACTTCGTGGCGCAGAAATACACCGACGCGCTGCAACAAATCGGCTCGGCGAACAACAGCAAAGTGGTGATGATGCCGCTGGATGCCAGCAGCCTGATGGGTTCGATCGCCGGCATCGCCGAACTGGTGAAAGACAGCGCCGGCGAGCGTAAAAAATGATTGCCGCCCTGCTGCTCGAACATACACACCTTGCCTGGCTGGTGCTCGGCGGCCTGTTGCTGGCTGCGGAAATGCTGGGCGGTAACGGCTATCTATTGTGGAGCGGCGTTGCGGCGGTAGTCACCGGGTTGCTGGCGTGGGTTATTCCCTTCGGCTGGGAGTGGCAAGGTGTACTGTTCGCCGTGCTGACCATGCTGGCCGCCTGGCTGTGGTGGCAATGGCTTTCGCGGCGGGTAAAACAGCAAAAACCCGCCGATGCGTCGCTGAACCTGCGTGGACAACAACTCATCGGCCGCCGCTTCCAGCTTGATAACGCGCTGGTGAATGGTCGGGGCCATATGCGCGTGGGCGACAGTTCGTGGCCGGTCAGTGCCGACGACGATCTCGCTGCCGGAACGCGCGTAGAGGTGACAGCCGTTGAAGGCATCACCTTGCGCATCAAAGCCGTAAACGAATAACCCTAACGCAAGGATTCAGGGAATGATAAAACGCAGCCGCCTCGCGCTGGGCTTGTGCCTCTCTTTTACCGCCAGCGTCCCCGCGCTGGCGTCGTCTGATATCGATAGCTGCACATGGGGGAGCTCAGGATGTTTCATCACCAGCCCGCCGGTGCTGGGCGTTGATACAGACACTCGCGATAACCTGCTGCGTCTGGTGGATGAGCAAAAAGGATTGTTGCCGCTGCGCCAGCCCGTACCGCAAGATTTCACGCGCAGCCGAAGCTTCTATTTCGGTGTTCATCACGATGACACTACCGCCCCGACGGCGACGGCGGAACCGATTTCCAGTGACGACACCCTGCGCCAGCAAATGAAAGCGCTGGGCATCAAACCTGATGATCAAATTCCTCCGGCGCTGTTGCGCCTGATTGCCGAAGGTGACACGGCGCAAACAGCAACTGGCGAAGATTTTGCGTCCGATGAGCTGGAAAACCGTTTTGTGTCGCGCAATAACGAGACACTTTCAGGCTTTTTCGCCGCCCTGCTGGACGAAACGGCGTTGACGCCGGAACAGCGCCTGGCGCTGGCGAAAGCGCGGATGGCGGCAAATGGTAGCGGTGAAGTGATCATCAATTCGCTGAGTTTCCCGCAAGGTTCAGTTGCTCTCGGTTTCCGTACCTATTTACAGGGCGCTAATGCGTTCTATGCCGGTGATTATGCGGCCACTGCGCAGGCTTTTACTTCGCTCGCCAGCAGCCCGCAGCCGTGGCTTGCCGAAACGGCCAGCTATATGTTGATGCGCACCGGGCTCAACGCCAGTAGCGCCAATGCTAACGGTGAATATGGCGATTTCGACGTTACAAAAGTGGATAAAGCCCAGGCGCAGAACGCGCGGGATGCGGCGCTTCATTACCTGAAAAGCTGGCCGCAGGGCCGCTACGCAGAATCGGCGCAGGGGATGTTGCGCCGCATCAACTGGTATTTGCAGGACTGGAACGCGCTGGCGGCGCTCTATGAACAGGCGCTGTCACAGACGGCCAGCGGTGATGCGTTAATCGCGCTGGTGAATGAAAGCGACAACAAACTTCTCGAATGGGGTGGTGACAACTTTATCAGCACACCGGATGCCTCGCTGATGACATTTATCCTGACGCTGCGCCGTCTGCGCGATAACCAATGCGATGAAAAGCATCCCTGTATCGATCAAGCCTGGCTCGACAGTATCAAAGCCGATTTCGACAAAAATAAACGCAGTGACCTGTGGAATTACCTGCGTCTGAAGCTGGCTTTCAGCAAGCAGGATTACGCCACCGTGCGCAGCGCTATCACCCCGGCGCAAACCCTGCCGCCGCGCAATATCCTCGCCTTTAGCGAGCAAGTGCTGTACGGCGAAGCGCTGATGGCGCAAAAGCAGTGGCCGGACGCCAAAGCGCACTGGTTACATCTTTTGGATCTGAGTAAAGATGTCGAACAGCAGCAGTTGCTGCAGGCCAAACTGGCGGCAACGCTGGTGGAAAGCGACGCGCTGGCGCAGATTTTTGCCCCAGACAGCAAGGTCACGAATCTGCGTTATCGCTCCCTGGTGCTGAAAACTAAAGCGCCACGCGAGTTGCTGCGCCAGCAGGCCAGCAGTGGCCCGAATAACGAAGAGCGCACCATTGCGCTGCACACGCTGCTGACGCGCGATTTAACCGAAGGGCATTACGCCGACTGGTTACAAGACAAAAAACAGATCGCCGCGATCGCACCGCCGGTCACGGGCGAAGCGTTTGATGACGTCAACCTGAGCGCATTTGGCTGGAAAGGCACCGACAAAGAGAGCGTTTACTTCTGCGCTGCGCTGGAAAAAACGGTCACTACCCTGAGCCAGAAAGCGCAGGATGGCCATGCGCTGAACTGCCTGGGCGAGTTTTTCCGCATCACGCAAACCCGCGTTAACCGGGAGACCGACCTGTGGGGTAATGACGCGCTGGACGACGCAACAAAACTGGAATCTGCGCCCGGCGTCGCGCACCGTCTGGCCTGGTATCAGCAGGTTATTAACGACGCGAAAGCCGAGCCGGAAGATAAGAGTTACGCGCTGTATCGCGCCGTGATGTGTTATGCCCCCTCCGGTTATAACGATTGCGGCGGCGAAGACGTGGATAAATCGGTGCGTAAAGCGTGGTTCCAGCAACTGAAAAGCCGTTATCCGGGAAGCGTATGGGCCAAAGCGCTCAAATACTACTGGTAATGGCGCTGGCAGGCGCGCTGCTGTCGCCTGTTGCGTTAGCAACTCAGTGGGAGCAGGCGTACTGGTTGTGGTCTGGCGTGCGGCCCACGCAAACGCTGCGTAACGCCGATATTGTCTATCTGCATCAGGGCGATGTCGTCACTGCTGCCGGGCAAACGGTGTTTGAGCGTAAAGGGCTGCCGGTCAACCAACTGACCTTTCCACGCATCTGGCTCACGGTGCGTTTTACCACGCTGGACGTGCCGGATGCGTTGTTGTTACGTCTTACCCGGCTGTTAGCTCGCTGGAAAGCAGCGGGCAATCATGTCGTCGGGCTGCAGGTGGATTTCGATGCTGCCACCCACCGCCTTGGCGATTACGCGCGGTTTTTGCATCGTCTACGCCAGACGCTACCAGCAGACTACGCGCTGGGCGTTACCGGGTTACTGGACTGGGCGAAAACCGGCAGTGTGCAAACCCTTAACGCGCTGCCGGTGGATGAACTGGTCGTGCAGAGCTATCAGGGGCGCAGTACCGTGGCGAATTACACCGCCTATCTTCCCGCACTGCTAGCGTTACGCATCCCGTTTAAACTGGGGCTGGTGCAGAACGGCGCGCGTGACATAAGCGAAGAGCAGCAACTCGCCGCGTCCCCGTGGTATCGCGGCACGGTGACATTTATGCTGAACCCTTCGCGTGGTGGCAGCAGCCCGAAAGGTTATCAATAATCGGGCAATCGGCGCTATCGTCGCCGGGGCAGGAATCCGCCAGTGCCAGCAGTTGCACACGCATCTGTTGCAGTTCGCCAATATGCCGCTCGATCTCGGCCACTTTCTGTAACGTGCGCGCTTTGACATCTGCGCTGTGGCGGGCCGGGTTATTAAACAGATTCACCAGCTCGCCGCACTCTTCGAGATTAAACCCTACCTGCCGTGCCTGGCGCAGCAGCGTCAACTCATTCAGGTGTTGTTGGTTGTAGCTGCGGTAGCCATTTTCGCTGCGCAGCGGCGGTGTCACCAGCCCTTTCTCTTCATAGAAGCGAATCGCTTTGCTGGTTAAACCGGTTCTTTTTGCCACGTCGCTGATATTCACGTTTCCCCCCCTTGCTGCCAGAAGCTGAGATAATCACTATAAATGGCCGCCATGTAATAAAACAAATATATCCATATTGTTAATGGTTTTTTATTTACCCACCTTGCCGCTTCGCTATAACATGTGGCCGGATGTTTCTAATAATGATAAATGATTTACACACAGGAGTGTTTATGAGTGATATGGCGTTTTGCCGTGGTTGCGGAAAGCAAATACATAAAGAAGCGGTGGCTTGCCCGCAGTGCGGCGCGCCTCAAAACACCGCCGGGAAGAAAAGCCGAATTTCTGCTGCGCTGTTCGCCTTCTTTTTAGGCGGATTTGGCGCGCATAAATTTTATTTAGGGAAACCATGGCAGGGGATCCTTTATCTTCTGTTTTGCTGGACCTTTATTCCGGCGATCGTCTCTTTCATCGAATTTATTATTTATCTGTGCAACTCCGATCAGGAATTTGCCCGTAAATACGGTTGAGTTTTACCCCGCCGGTAATAAACAAACCCCGCCTCGTGCGGGGTTTGTTGTTTATGAAACACCTGCCGTTTCTTTGTGATGATAAAACCTTGACCTTCCCCTTGATGGAAGGTTTAAGCTTCTACACAGTCACTATTGAAGCCCCCAACCAAGGAGATTGAATATGTCTCATACCATAGCGCTAGACCTGGATGGCCTTTCCTGCGGCCATTGCGTAAAACGCGTCAAAGAGAGCCTGGAAAAACGCCCGGATGTTGAACAGGCAGATGTCACCATTGAACGTGCGGAAGTTACCGGCAGCGCCAGCGCTGACGCGTTGATCGAAACCATCAAAGAAGCCGGATACGGTGCGAGCTTAAGCCACCCAAAGGCTAAACCGCTGGCAGAGTCATCACTCCCGTCGGAAGCACTGACAGCGGCCACACCTGAGCTTCCGGCAGCCAGCGAGCTTGATGACAGCCAACAACTGTTGATCAACGGCATGAGCTGCGCCAGTTGTGTCTCCCGGGTGCAAAAAGCCTTACAGGCCGTACCGGGCGTTACGCAGGCACGGGTCAACCTGGCGGAGCGCACCGCGCTGGTGATGGGCAGTGCCCCCGCCGCTGAATTAGTCAGCGCCGTAGAGAACGCAGGCTACGGCGCTGAAGCCATTGAAGATGACATCAAGCGCCGCGAACGCCAGCAGGAAACCGCGCTCGCCACCATGAAACGCTTTCGCTGGCAGGCGATTGTCGCGCTGCTGGTTGGCGTACCAATCATGGTGTGGGGCATGCTCGGCGATAACATGATGGTCACCGACACCAACCGCACGCTGTGGCTCGCGCTCGGTGTTGTCACGTTAGCGGTCATGATCGTAGCGGGCGGCCATTTTTACACCAGCGCATGGAAAAGCCTGCGTAACGGCACGGCGACCATGGACACGCTGGTCGCGCTGGGTACGGGCGCGGCCTGGCTCTACTCCATGAGCGTCAATATCTGGCCGCAGTGGTTCCCGATGGAGGCGCGACACCTTTATTACGAAGCCAGCGCGATGATCATCGGTTTGATTAACCTCGGTCACATGCTGGAAGCCCGCGCGCGCCAGCGTTCGTCTAAAGCGCTTGAGCGGTTATTAGATTTAACCCCACCCACCGCACGCGTGGTGACCGCCGACGGCGAGAAAAACGTACCGCTGGCGGACGTGCAACCTGGCATGACGCTGCGCCTGACAACGGGCGATCGTGTGCCGGTGGACGGTGAAATCAGCCAGGGCGAAGCCTGGTTTGATGAAGCCATGCTTACCGGCGAACCGGTGCCGCAGGAGAAAAGCACCGGCGAGAGCATTCATGCCGGGACGGTAGTGCAGGACGGCAGCGTGCTGTTTACCGCCAGCGCCGTCGGCAGCCACACGACGCTGTCGCGCATTATTCGCATGGTGCGCCAGGCGCAAAGCAGTAAGCCGGAGATCGGCCAGCTTGCCGATCGCATTTCCGCCGTATTTGTGCCCGTGGTGGTCGCTATCGCCCTGTTCAGCGGCGCTATCTGGTATTTCTTCGGCCCTGCGCCGCAAATTGTCTATACGCTGGTTATCGCTACCACGGTGCTGATTATCGCCTGCCCTTGCGCACTGGGGCTGGCAACGCCGATGTCGATTATCTCCGGTGTTGGTCGCGCGGCGGAGTTTGGCGTGCTGGTTCGCGATGCTGATGCGCTGCAACGCGCCAGCACGCTCGACACTATTGTGTTTGATAAAACCGGCACCCTGACGCGCGGCAAACCCGAAGTGGTGAGCGTGAAAACACAGGATATCGACGACGCGACGGCACTGCGCCTGGCGGCGGCACTGGAGCAAGGTTCCAGCCATCCTCTGGCGCGGGCGATTATCGAAAAAGCAGGCGCGGATACGCTGCCGGTGGTTAATCAGTTCCGCACACTGCGCGGGCTGGGCGTGAGCGGTGAGATTGACGGGCACAGTGTGCTGCTTGGTAACCAGGCGCTGCTGGCTGAACAAAATGTGGATACCCGCGCGCTTGACGATGAGCTTAATGCGCAGGCAAGCCTGGGCGCCACGCCGGTACTGCTGGCGGTCGACGGGCAAGCTGTGGCGCTGTTGGCAATCCGCGATCCGCTACGCGAAGAGAGTATCGATGCGCTACAACGCCTGCATCGTGAAGGCTACCGCCTGGTGATGTTGACCGGTGACAACCCCACCACCGCCAACGCCATCGCCAAAGAGGCGGGTATCGATGAGGTGATCGCCGGCGTGCTGCCAGATGGCAAAGCCGAGGCGATCAAAAACCTGCAACAGCAGGGTCGCCAGGTGGCGATGGTCGGTGACGGGATTAACGACGCGCCCGCGCTGGCGCAGGCGGATGTGGGTATCGCGATGGGCGGAGGCAGCGATGTGGCAATTGAAACCGCGGCTATCACGCTGATGCGCCACAGCCTGCTGGGTGTGGCCGATGCACTGGCGATTTCGAAAGCGACGCTGCGCAACATGAAACAGAACCTGCTCGGCGCGTTTGTCTACAACTCGCTGGGTATCCCGATTGCCGCAGGCATTCTCTGGCCGCTGACCGGTACATTGCTCAACCCGGTGGTCGCAGGCGCGGCAATGGCGCTCTCGTCCATTACCGTGGTCAGCAACGCCAACCGGTTATTGCGCTTTAAACCCCATCAGTAAATGCCACACCCCCGCCGTTTATCCGGCGGGGTTTGCACCTTCTGGCCGTGCGCGCTAGCATGAGATTTTTCACTCAGGAAGCGCGTATGAGCCTGTTTCAACGATTGAAAACCTTTTTTCTTGCGCTTCGTGTGCCGCATTACCGCTGGCCAGCACTGGATGTGGATTTGCCCGGCGGCCAACATCTGCACCTGGTGGGCAGTATTCATATGGGCACCTACGGCATGTCGCCGCTCCCGGCGCAGCTACTGCAAAAACTGCGCGATGCTGACGCGCTCATTGTGGAAGCGGATATCGCCGGTTCGGACTCACCGTTCGACAACCTGCCGCCGGCCGAACCGCTTGAACAGCGCCTTCCCCCGGAACTTCTTGCCCAGCTCGACAGCACGCTGCAAACCCTGTCGCTTCACAGAGATGAATTCGACCAGCGACCCGCCTGGCATATCGCGCTGGTGCTACAAGCCACGCAGGCACAGCGGCTGGGGCTGCGCCCGGAGTACGGCATCGACTATCAGTTGTTACAGGCAGCACAGCAATATCAGGTGAAAGTGATGGAACTGGAAGGTACCAGCAGTCAGCTCGATATCCTGCGCAGATTGCCGGACGAAGGAAATGAACTGCTGCAGGATACCCTGACTCACTGGCACGAAAATGCGCGTTTATTACAGGTGATGATGAGCTGGTGGCTGGAAAACCCGCCTACGGAAGATGAACTGATGCTGCCGTCCACCTTCAGCCAGCCGCTGCATGATGTTTTGATGCACCAGCGCAACCAGGCGTGGTGCGAGCGTTTATTTGCGCTGCCGCCAGGGCGCTATGTGGTGGCAGCAGGTGCTTTGCATCTGTATGGCGAGGGGAATTTACCGGCGTTGCTGCGCGAAAGAGCGGCGCAATAGCGCAAGATGGTACTATTTTCGCGCACGCGAGCAGGCGTATGCTAAGCGCCATGAGATGACCGTGGTAAGAAGGATTATTATGACACCCGCCGTGAAGTTACTCGAAAAAAACAAGGTTCCCTTTCAGGTTCACACTTACGATCACGATCCCAATGAAACCAACTTTGGTGATGAAGTGGTGCGTAAGCTGGGGCTGAACGCCGACCAGGTCTATAAAACGCTGCTGGTGGCGATCAATGGCGATATGAAACATCTTGCCGTTGCGGTCACGCCGGTTGCCGGGCAACTGGATCTGAAGAAAGTTGCCAAAGCGCTTGGTGCGAAAAAAGTCGATATGGCCGATCCGCTGGTCGCCCAGCGCACCACCGGTTATCTGGTGGGTGGCATCAGCCCGCTGGGGCAGAAAAAACGTCTGCCGACGCTGATTGATGCTCCCGCGCAAGATTTCGCTTCCATTTATGTTTCCGGCGGTAAACGCGGGCTGGATATTGAACTGGCGGCGAGCGATCTGGCAAAAATGCTGGATGCGAAGTTTGCCGATATCGCCCGCCGCGATTGACGGATGAGGAGCTGGCTACTGCCAGCTCACCTCCCCTTTGGGTTCGTAAGCATTCACATCCAGCGGTGAGTTTTTCTGGATGTACTCTTTCAGCACTTCAGCGTCAATAAAGCCGGTATTCACGTAGCCTGCTTTATTATCCAGACGCGGATAGCCATCCCCGCCGGTGGCGTTAAAACTGAGCGTCGCCAGACGGTAGCTTTTCGCCGGATCGACCGGTTCCCCTTTGATTTTCAGATCATTTAGCTTGCCGCCTTTCGCCACAAAACTGACGTTGGCAAACTGCGGATACGCGCCGGAATCCGGCTTCATCTGCGCCACCGCGGTGAGGTAATCCGTCAGCTCTTTACCGGTCAGATTCACATACACCACCGTATTGCCGAACGGTTGCACTTTCAGCACATCTTTGTAGGTGATGTCACCCGCCTCGATAGAGTCACGCACGCCCCCGCCGCTCATCACCGCCAGATCCGCGCTGGTACGCGCCATTTGCGCGGCGAGGATGACATGCGCGAGGTTGGTTTGCACGAAACGCACTTTGCTGCGATCGCCCTCCAGGTGACCATTCGCGTTACCGATTTTCACCTCTAACTGCGCTTTGCCTTTGTTCTGGAACGGCGTTAACAGGGAGAGCATCTGCGGGTTTTCGGCAATTTCCGGGGTGTAGAGTACGCGCTCACTTTTGCCGTTGTCATAGGTGACTTTCTTCTTCAGGTTGACCGGAATCAACTGGTAACGCACTAGTTTCATCTCGCCGTTACGGAACTGGAAATCCGCGCGTCCGATATATTTGCCCCACTCATGCGCCTGCACAATCCAGATGCCGTTTTGCTGATCCGGCGCGCACGGCGTGCCTGGTACATAATCGACCTGTTTTTTATTTTCAGACGCCATGCAGACCGGATCTTGTGAGTGACCACCCACAATCATTGCCAGCGCACCTTTTGGCAGGCTGCGCGCCATCTCAACATCGCCTGGCGCATTCGAGCCGTGCTCACCGTTGTCGTAATGACCCATGTGCGTTGTCGCCAGAATCACATCCGGTTTTTCGTTCTGGTTCAGCTCAGAAATCACCAGCTTCGCTTCATCGGCCGGTTTACGGAATTCGATATCGGTGAAAAACTCCGGGTTGCCGATTTTTGCCGTGTCGTCGGTGGTTAATCCGATAACGGCAATTTTCAGCCCCTGACGGTTAAAAATCATCCACGGCTTAAAGAGGCGCTCGCCGGTGCTTTTCTGGTAAATGTTGGCGGAAAGGAACGGGAACTTAGCCCATTTTTCCTGCTGGCGCAGCACGCTGAGCGGGTTGTCGAACTCATGGTTGCCCACGGCCATCGCATCATAGCCAATCAGGTTCATGCCGCGAAAATCGGGTTCGGCATCCTGTAAATCCGATTCCGGCACCCCGGTGTTGATATCACCGCCGGAAAGCAGCAACACGCTACCGCCTTCGGCCGCCACCTCTTTGCGAATGCCATCAACCAGCGTTTTCTGTGCAGACAAACCATATTCGCCGTAATCGCTACGCCAGAAATGACCGTGATGATCGTTGGTATGCAGAATGGTGATGTTATAGGTTTTATCCTGCTCGTAAGCCTGTACCTGCCAGCTTGCTAACCCCATCGCCGCCAGCAGCCCCAGCGTAATGCTCTTCTTTAACAATCTCATGCTTCCCTCCCTGACCCATTGATAAACTGAGAAATTACAGCGCCTGCAAATAATAGACAAATATCTATTCAGAATCGCAACTTCCTTCAAACTTTCGGCAAAGGTATGGTAATCAGAGAATCATTACCGTGCTGTATCCTTAACCTCTTCTGACAACATACGTGGTATTTATGGCAATCAGTGAAACGTCGCAGACATCGCCTGCTGCGCGCACCTCGTTCGGTATTCTTGGCGCTATCAGCCTCTCGCATCTGCTTAACGATATGATTCAGTCTCTGTTGCTGGCGATTTATCCGCTACTGCAGGCCGATTTTTCCCTGTCGTTTGTGCAGATTGGCTTTATCACGCTGACCTTCCAGGTCGCCTCCTCGCTGCTCCAGCCGGTGGTTGGTTATTTAACCGATAAACACCCAATGCCGTGGTCGCTGCCTGTTGGCATGTGTTTCACCTTAAGCGGGCTGGTACTGCTGGCAATGGCGGGGAATTTTACCACCGTGCTGATTGCTGCCGCGCTGGTGGGAACGGGGTCATCGGTTTTCCACCCGGAATCGTCCCGCGTGGCGCGTATGGCGTCTGGCGGACGTCACGGGCTGGCGCAATCCATCTTTCAGGTCGGCGGCAACTTTGGTGCCTCGCTTGGGCCATTGCTGGCGGCGGTGATCATCGCGCCTTACGGCAAAGGCAATGTTGCCTGGTTTGTGCTGGCTGCCCTGCTGGCGATTATTGTGCTGATGCAGGTAAGCCGCTGGTACGCCGCTCAGCACCGGGGGAATAAAGGTAAAAAACCCGTTGTCGTGATCAATCCGCTGCCGCGCAACAAAGTGGTGCTGGCGGTTTGCGTGCTGCTGATCCTGATTTTCTCGAAATACTTCTATATGGCGAGCATTAGTAGCTATTTCACCTTTTATTTAATGCAAAAGTTTGATTTGCCGGTGCAAAACGCTCAGATGCATCTGTTTATCTTCCTGTTCGCGGTCGCGGCAGGTACGGTCATTGGCGGGCCACTGGGCGATAAGATAGGGAGAAAATATGTGATTTGGGGCTCTATCCTCGGTGTCGCGCCGTTTACCCTACTTTTACCCTACGCCACGCTCTTCTGGACCGGGATTTTAACGGTGATTATTGGTTTTGTGCTCGCCTCCGCCTTTTCAGCCATTCTGGTCTATGCGCAGGAGCTATTACCCGGTCGTATCGGCATGGTTTCCGGGCTGTTTTTTGGTTTTGCTTTCGGGATGGGTGGCCTTGGTGCAGCAGTATTAGGGCTGGTTGCCGATCATACCAGTATCGAATTGGTCTATAAAATATGTGCTTTCCTGCCATTACTCGGGATCCTGACCATATTCCTGCCCGATAACCGCCCGCAACACTGATTTCCTCACGGCCAAAGTCATACTTTGGCCGCTGCTTTCTCTTGCCTGCCTGCGCCTGGCGTATGATTTCTGTTACGGATACCCCGCTGGCTATCTTTTTTCAGCTAAATTGCTGTTTTCTTCATAATTCAACAATTATTCATAAACATAGTAGCGAAAATTGTCATAAACTGTAACGCAGTTGTCGGTTTTTAACCGCGGGATCCACGCATCAACGAAAGGAGACGGAATGCATCACGCCACACCGCTTATCACCACCATTGTCGGCGGCCTTGTGCTCGCTTTTATCCTCGGCATGCTTGCCAATAAACTGCGTATTTCGCCACTGGTGGGCTACCTGTTAGCGGGTGTATTGTCCGGGCCGTTTACGCCGGGTTTTGTCGCCGATACCCAACTCGCGCCTGAGCTTGCGGAGCTGGGCGTGATTTTGCTGATGTTCGGTGTTGGGCTGCATTTCTCTTTGAAGGATCTGATGGCGGTAAAGTCCATCGCCATTCCCGGTGCGATCGCGCAGATTGCTGTTGCGACGCTACTGGGTATGGCGCTTTCCGCAATGCTGGATTGGTCCCTGATGACCGGCATCGTCTTTGGGCTTTGTCTCTCCACCGCCAGTACCGTGGTGCTGCTGCGCGCGCTTGAGGAGCGGCAGCTTATCGACAGCCAGCGCGGGCAAATCGCCATCGGCTGGCTGATTGTGGAAGATCTGGTGATGGTGCTAACGCTGGTGTTGCTGCCCGCCGTCGCCGGAATGGTGGAAAAAGGCGATGTCGGTCTGGCGTCGCTGGCGGTGGATATGGGCATCACCATCGGTAAAGTGGTGGCCTTTATCGCCATCATGATGCTGGTTGGTCGCCGTCTGGTACCGTGGATCATGGCGCGCAGCGCGGCGACCGGTTCACGCGAGCTGTTTACGCTCTCCGTACTGGCACTGGCGCTCGGTATCGCTTTTGGCGCGGTGGAGCTGTTTGATGTTTCGTTTGCGCTGGGTGCGTTCTTCGCCGGGATGGTGCTGAACGAATCCGAGCTGAGCCACCGTGCGGCGCACGATACGCTGCCGCTGCGTGACGCGTTTGCAGTACTGTTCTTTGTCTCCGTCGGTATGCTGTTTGATCCGCTGGTACTCATTGAGCAACCGCTGGCGGTACTTGCTACGCTGGCGATCATCATCTTTGGTAAATCTGTCGCCGCGTTCCTGCTGGTGCGCATGTTTGGTCACTCACCGCGCACCGCGCTGACCATCGCCGCAAGCCTTGCGCAGATCGGTGAGTTCGCCTTTATTCTGGCGGGCCTCGGCATGTCGCTGAACCTGCTGCCGCAGGCCGGACAAAATCTGGTACTGGCGGGCGCTATCCTGTCGATTATGCTCAACCCGGTGCTGTTTACCCTGCTGGAAAAATACCTCGACAAAACCGAGACGCTGGAAGAGCAAACGCTGGAAGAGGCCATCGAAGAGGAGAAACAGATCCCGGTGGATATCTGCAACCACGCGCTGCTGGTGGGCTTTGGCCGCGTCGGCAGCCTGCTGGGTGAAAAACTGATGGCGCAGGGCATCCCACTGGTGGTGATTGAAACTTCACGTACTCGCGTGGATGAACTGCGTGAGCGCGGTATACGGGCGGTGCTGGGCAATGCGGCGAACGAAGAGATCATGAATCTGGCGCATCTCGATTGCGCCCGCTGGTTGTTACTCACTATTCCGAACGGTTACGAAGCCGGGGAAATTGTCGCCACCGCGCGTGAGAAGTGCCCGAATATTGAAATTATCGCCCGCGCGCACTACGACGATGAAGTGGATTACATCACCGAACGTGGCGCGAATCAGGTGGTTATGGGCGAGCGGGAAATCGCCAATACCATGCTGACACTGCTGGGAAAACCGCAGGTTGAAGAAGCGGTAACGGGCTAATCAAAAAAGGCCGGAGTGCTTACGCTGCCCCGGCCTTGTCTCATCGGCTTGTCTGCCCGGCTTCGTCGGGTACTCACCTCACCGTTCCCAGTACGCCTCTTCAAGGCTGTCTTCACGCTCTGGCAGACCACGCGTTAAACGCGGCGAGTGCTGGTTCAGCACCTGGTAACTGACGCGGTTAGCATATTTGCACACCTGCGCCAGCGAAGAGTACGTCAGCCAGTTGAATTTGTGCTTGCTGGAGTTCGGCACGTTGGTGCGGTGATAGTTGTTGGCGGTGATGTCATGCAGCAATGCTGCCAGCGCACCATCGCCCGCGCCGTTGGTATTCATGATTTTTTCTGGCCCGCCCATGTATGGCGCAATGTGCGAGTAAATGCGCAGCGGATGTTCACAATCTTTGTGGCGCAGCGCACGGCTGAACTCGTACTGGTTGAATTCGGCAATCGCACCCGGCAGCAGCGGATGCTGCGTTTTACGCTTCGCTTCCTCTTCGGTGAAACCGGCCATATAGAGACCAATTGGGCCTGCGGTGCACAGGACGAGATCCACCCAATCCAGCGCTTTATCGGCCGCCAGCAGCGGATCGCTTTCGCCGGTCAGCGCGTGGCCTTCCTCTTCATTCATTGCCAGAATCGAAACATTCTCTTTGAGGAAATCGCGCCACCACTGCGGGTTATCGGCAATCACATATTTGGTACCGAGCGTCAGCACCACCGGCACGTTGTGTTTTTTGGCGTACGCTACCGCCTGCATGGTCGCTTCCGGCATCGGCTCGCCGGGATTGCAGCGCACCAGGTAAGAGGAAAGCACCAGCGCGGACGCCCCGGCGATCACCGCTTCCGGGATGTTCTCCGGGCGCAACTGGTTCATATGGCCAGGGCTGATGGCGAAGGTACGCTCACCGCTGTCGCTAATCAGCGTGAAACAGCGACCAATCGCGCCATCCACGCCTTGCAGGTAGTTGAGATCGGTACGGCTGGAGGTGTTACACAGGTAGCGATAGGCATAACTGCCGATTTTCACGTTGTCGCACATCACGCCAAGCAGCACCGAGCGGTCATCCGCCAGCACCGAGTAGTTGTGCATGGTGTTGCCAATAGTGCCACCCGCGAACTGGTGGGTGATCAAATCGTTACTGACCAGTTCCTGATAGAGCGCTTCGGCGACATCGTCGGCGATCACCAGCGAATGACCGGCACTGAGACCGTAACGGGTAATAAACGCATCATCCACTTTCGCCTCGATATCCACCAGCGTCTGATCGATACCGACAACCCAACACGTACCGGATTCGCTCTCGGGCTGAATTTGCTGTAATAGCGGGTCGCGGGCATTAACGGGGAAATAGTGTTTGGATTTACGTTTACCGGGAAATTTCATGATTGTAATAAGCGCTATACATTCGGGCTGAGAATGTTAACACACTCTCAGCCCGCGCCGCGATCAGCGATATTTGGCAGTCAGATTGACCATCATCTCGATATGTTCAGGAGAATCATTAAGCGCCGGAATGTACTCATATTTTTCGCCACCAGCCTCAAGAAAGAATTCGCGGTTTTGCACGGCGATCTCTTCCAGCGTTTCCAGGCAGTCGGCGGCAAAACCCGGCGACATCACTTGAATATGCTTCACACCTTTCTCACCGAGCATCTTCAGCGTTTCATCGGTGTAAGGCGTTAACCACGGCTCGCGGCCAAAGCGTGACTGGAACGTCATCATCACTTTTTCCGGTGGTAAATCGAGCGCGGAAACCAGTTCGCGCGTCGTATCGCGACAGCGCTGCGGGTAATCATCACCTTCTGCCGCATAACGCTGGGGAATACCGTGGTAAGAGAGCAGCAGTAAATCCGGCTCGCCATGCTGCGCAAACGAGGCACGCACGCTGTTGGCGAGCGCCGTGATGTAATCCGCGTTGTCGGCGTAGTCGCGAATAAACGAGATGCCCGGAATATGGCGCTTTTCCGCCAGGATGCGCGCCAGCTCGTCCCACACGGCGGCAACGGTGGAACAGGAGTATTGCGGGTAGAGCGACAGCACCACAATATGCTCGACTTCATGCGCCAGCAGTTCATCGACCGCGCTTTCCAGCGACGGCGAACCGTAACTCATGCCAAGCACCACCGGCACGTCCGGCAAACGCGCCGCCAGCGCTCGCTGCTGCCTGCGGCTGTAAACCATTAACGGCGAGCCTTCGTCCATCCAGACAGATTGATAGAGTTTGGCGACGCGGGGAGAACGAATGGGCAGGATCACGCCGCGCAGTAGCGGCCACCACAATAAACGCGGCGTATCGACCACGCGTTTATCGCTTAAAAATTGCCGCAGATAGCGTTTCACTGCCCCGGGAGTAGGAGCATCGGGAGTGCCCAGATTGGCAAGCAGGATGCCGGTTTTCGCCTGACTCATTCACGCCTCTTAACCTTTTGAATGGTTGGTAATTGTAGCGTAAAAGCGGTTAAACGAAACCCATTGCTGTGATAGGTAAGATGAGAAAAATTCTCACCCGGAGATTCCGGGTGAGCGGGCGCGATTAGCCGAGGATTTTTTCCAGCTCTGCGCGTACATCAGCAACAGCTTTGGTGCCGTCGACTTTAGCGTATTGGGTGTTACCCGCCTGCGCTTCTTTCTGGTAGTAGCCGATCAGCGGCGCGGTCATCTGATGGTATTCCACCAGGCGTTTACGCACGGTCTCTTCCTGATCGTCTTTACGCGTGGTCAGCTCTTCGCCGGTCACGTCGTCTTTGCCTTCTACTTTAGGCGGATTGAATTTGACGTGGTAAACGCGACCGGAAGCAGCGTGAACGCGGCGGCCGATAATGCGATCGACAATCAGCTCGTCCGGCACGTCGAACTCAAGCACGAAATCAACAGTGATGCCGGCTTCTTTCATCGCGTCTGCTTGCGGAATGGTGCGCGGGAAACCGTCCAGCAGGAAACCGTTGCGGCAATCTTCCTGGGCAATACGCTCTTTCACCAGCGCGATAACCAGCTCGTCAGTGACCAGCTTGCCCGCGTCCATGATGTCTTTAGCCTGTTTGCCCAGTTCGCTGCCAGATTTAACAGCGGCGCGCAGCATGTCACCGGTAGAGATTTGCGGAATACCGTATTTCTCCATGATGAACTGAGCCTGAGTTCCTTTACCCGCGCCCGGAGCGCCAAGCAGAATAATACGCATTGCGAAAATCCCCTCAAATGTTGGTTCAATTTTTCAAAAAGCGCTAAAAGATACCACCAGAACGACCAGCGCTCAAGGAAGCGGGATCGGCTGAAACGGTTAATGATACGTTTTCTTAGGGGATGCGAGAGTTAAAGAGGAAAGTGCCCGGTAACATCGGCAAGCCGGAAATGCGGCGATACAGAGATAAAAAAGGGAGGCCTGAGGCCTCCCTAATTGATCGATGATATCTGCTTATGACACCAGCAACTGGTTCATTCGGCGAATAAACTGGTTCGGATCTTCCAGCGTACCGCGTTCGGCGAACAACGCCTGATCCAGCAACAATTCGACCCATTCGTTAAACTGATTTTCGTCCTGCGTGTCAGCCGCGCGTTTCACCAGGGCGTGATCCGGATTGAGCTCGAAAATGTATTTCACTTCCGGCGCATTCTGGCCCGCCGCAGCGAACAGTTTCGCCATCTGGGTGCTCATCTCGTCGGCATCAGTCACTACCACGGCTGGCGTGTCGGTCAGACGGTGAGTCAGACGCACCTCTTTCACACGCTCACCGAGGAAGGATTTCACGCGCTCAACGAACGGTTCCAGCGCCTTTTCAGCTTCTTTTACGCTTTCATCCACTTCGTCTGCCAGTTTGTCCAGCGAAGCGTCAGCTTTGGCAACAGACTGGAACGGCTTGCCGTCGAACTCGGTCAGGTAGCTCATCATCCACTCGTCAATGCGATCGGAAAGCAACAGCACTTCGATGCCTTTCTTACGCAGCAACTCCAGATGCGGGCTGCTCTTCGCCGCGGCGTAGCTGTCGGCGGTGATGAAGTAGATCTTTTCCTGCCCTTCTTTCATGCGCGACACATACTCTTCCAGCGATACAGTTTGCGCGGAGGAGTCGTTGTGCGTGGAGGCAAAGCGCAGCAGTTTGGCGATGGTTTCCAGGTTCGCGTGGTCTTCGCCCGCGCCCTCTTTCAGCACCAGGCCAAACTGTTGCCAGAAGGTCTGGTATTTTTCCGCGTCATCTTTCGCCAGTTTTTCCAGCATTTGCAGCACGCGTTTGGTCAGCGCGGTGCGCAGGCTGCGCGTGACGCTGCTGTCCTGCAGGATTTCACGGGAAACGTTGAGCGGCAGGTCGTTAGAATCGACCAGGCCGCGCACAAAGCGCAGGTAGTTCGGCATGAACTGTTCGGCTTCGTCCATGATAAACACGCGCTGAACGTAGAGTTTCAGGCCATGTTTATGATCGCGGTTCCACATATCCCACGGCGCCTGCGACGGAATGTAAAGCAGGCTGGTGTACTCCTGTTTACCTTCCACGCGGTTGTGGCTCCAGATCAGCGGATCGGTAAAGTCGTGGGAGATATGTTTGTAGAACTCGTTGTATTCGTCGTCTTTGATTTCCGCTTTGTTACGCGTCCACAGTGCCTGCGCTTTGTTGATCTTTTCCCAGGAAACCACGGTTTCGCCGTCTTTCTCTTCCTGTTTTTCGATCTCTACCGGCAGGGCGATATGGTCGGAATATTTGCTGATAATCGAGCGTACGCGCCAGTCGTTGAGGAAATCATCTTCCCCTTCACGCAGGTGCAGGGTGATTTCAGTACCGCGATCGGCTTTGGTGATATCGGCAACGGTGTATTCACCCGCGCCTTCGGATTCCCAGAACACGCCATTTTCAGCGCTTTCACCCGCCGCGCGAGTGCGCACGGTCACTTTATCGGCAACGATGAATGCCGAATAGAAACCGACGCCGAACTGACCAATCAGCTGGCTGTCTTTCGCCTGATCGGACCCCATTGATTCCAGAAACGCCTTGGTACCCGATTTTGCAATCGTCCCCAGGTGGTCGATCACTTCATCGCGCGTCATACCAATGCCGTTATCAGCGATGGTCAGCGTACGCTTCTCTTTATCAAAGGAGACGCGCACATGCAGATCGCCATCGCCTTCGTACAGTTCCGGTTTGGACAGTGCGCGGAAACGCAGTTTATCCGCCGCATCCGAGGCGTTGGAGATAAGCTCACGCAGGAAGATTTCTTTGTTCGAATAAAGAGAATGGATCATCAAGTGCAGAAGCTGTTTCACTTCAGACTGAAAACCGCGAGTTTCTTGTCCTTTCATTGGGAAAACCTCAACAATGCCATTTACAAGGTAAAAATGCGTTGAGGGAGAAGTGGGGATATTGGCGGGAAATTTCAAGCGGAGGCAAAAATTTCTGCCTCCGTTTGGTTAAAAACGAATCTTGTGGCGGCCGGCCAGCGAGTGCGACAGCGTCGTCCCGTCAACCATTTCCAGTTCGCCGCCCACCGGCACGCCGTGGGCGATACGGCTGGCTTCCACACCATACTGCGCGCAAAGCTCAGCAATATAGTTAGCGGTCGCTTCGCCTTCCACCGTCGGGTTGGTGGCGAGGATCAGTTCCTGGATTTTCTCGGACGCCAGACGCTGCTCCAGCCGGTCAAGGCCAATGTCGTCCGGGCCGATACCGTCGAGCGGAGACAGATGCCCCATCAGCACAAAGTAACGACCGGAAAACTGCCCGGTCTGCTCAATGGCGTAGATATCTGCCGGGCTTTCCACCACACAGATTTGACCGTTTTCCTGGCGTCGCGGGTTGCTGCAAATGTTGCAGACTTCCTGCTCGGTGAACGTGCGGCAATCGGCGCAGTGGCCGATTTCCGACATCGCCCGAGTGAGCGCCTGTGCCAGCCGCATGCCGCCGCTGCGATCGCGCTGCAACAGCGTAAACGCCATACGCTGCGCCGATTTCGGGCCAACGCCCGGCAAGCAGCGCAGTGCTTCCATAAGCTGCGTTAACAGCGGGCTGGTCTGCATCAGAACGGCATCTTAAAGCCTGGCGGCAGAGACATACCGGAAGAGACAGAGGCCATTTTCTCTTTCTGCGTTTCGTCAATGCGGCGAGCGGCATCGTTAAAAGCAGCGGCAACCAGATCTTCCAGCATCTCTTTGTCATCTTCCAGCAGGCTCGGATCGATCTCCACGCGACGGCAGTTGTGCGCGCCGTTGATGGTCACTTTTACCAGACCCGCGCCCGATTCGCCGGTCACTTCCAGCTGCGCGATCTCTTCCTGCATTTTCTGCATTTTTTCTTGCATCTGCTGGGCCTGCTTCATCAGGTTACCCAGACCGCCTTTTCCAAACATAGGCTTCTCTCTTTAGCTGTGGTGACTGACCAGAGTGATAAGTCACATTCAGGGTTGAAAACGGGTAGCCGCAGCTGCCCGTCAAAGGGGGCGAATACTCTCTTCGTCCAGATCCGCATCGAAAAAACGTTGCAGCGTCTGGATGTTGGTATCCGCAATGATCGACTCGCGCGCCTGCGCGAGCTTCTCCTCATAGATTGCCTGGCGCCACTCCAGCGGCGTACGCACTGCCGGATTATCATCTTCAATGATAGTCAGTTCAACCGCCGCGCCGTGTAATTCACTCAGCGCCTCACCCAGCGTTTTCAACGCGCCCTGCGAGTTTAGATGGCGCTGAGAGCTACGCAAATGCAGGCATATCCGTTCGCCGTCCTGCTCTTTCCAGGCGTTCAATGCCACCTGTTCGACCAGTTTCGGTAATTTGAGCTGGCTGACCTCTTTTGCCCAGGCGTCGCGTTCTATCGCCTCTTCCGCCAGTTTTTTCGCCAGTTCCGGCGTTTTTTCATGCTCCAACGCTTTTTTCAACGCTTTTGGCGTGGCGACAACTTCTTTTACCGTTTCCACGACCGTTGTCGCTTTCCAGCGGTAGGCCTCTTTTTTAGCCGGAGCCTGTTCGAGCGCCGACGGAGCCGGACGCGATTGCACGCGCTCGGTCACCGAAGCCAGTCGTTCCAGCGCGGCGTTACTCACCGGCCGCGCGCGGGTTGCGGCTGCCGGTTCACTCTTTTTTGCTTTGTCTGCTCCCTGGGCGCGTTGCAGTTGTCTGCGTGCTGCCAGCACCTGGCTGGTCGCATCGGGCATCGGCACATCTTGCGGTGGCGGCATCTGCGAAGGCATTTGCGGTGCGACAGCAACCTGCTGCGGCGCGACGACTGCCGTAGGCGCGACGGGAGCAAAAGATTGTTGGGGTGCTTCCGGCGCGACCAGCGGCATCCGCGGGTGGAAAGCCAGCGCGCGCAGCAGCGTCATCTCGACGCCCATACGCCTGTCCGGCGCAAACGGCAGCTCTTTGCGGCCAATCAGCAGCGTCTGGTAATAGAGCTGCACATCGGCGGGCGGCACCGTACGGGCCAGCTCGCGCAAACGGTGTTCAACGGGCGCCATATCGCTGCCAAGCGCTGCAGGCGTGAGCTGAACCATCGCGATGCGGTGCAGTAACGTTTGCATTTCCAGCAGCAACGCATCCCACTCGACGCCGCGTGAGGCCGCATCGTTCACCAGCACCATTGCGCGTTCGCCATTGGCGGCGACGACCGCTTCAACCAGCGACAGCGCCTGGTCGTCATTCAGCGTGCCGAGCATTGAACTGACCACGTCAGCAGACAGCTGGCCGTTGCCGCTGGCGATTGCCTGATCGGTCAGGCTCAGCGCATCACGCAGGCTGCCGTCGGCGGCGCGCGCCAGCAGTTGCAGCGCGCGGGATTCGTGTTCGATCTTCTCGTCATCGAGAATATGTTCGAGCTGGTTACGGATCTGGTCGACATCCAGCGCTTTAAGATGAAACTGCAAGCAACGGGAGAGGATGGTCACCGGCAGTTTTTGCGGGTCGGTGGTCGCCAGCAGGAATTTGACATGCTCGGGCGGCTCTTCCAGCGTCTTTAACAGCGCGTTAAAGCTGTGACGCGAGAGCATATGTACTTCATCGATGAGATAAACTTTGAAACGCCCGCGCGCCGGGGCGTACTGTACGTTGTCCAGCAGATCGCGCGTATCTTCCACTTTGGTGCGCGAGGCGGCGTCAATTTCTATTAAATCAACAAAGCGGCCCTGCTCGATTTCGCGGCAGTTATCACAGACGCCGCACGGTGTGGCGGTGATGCCGGTTTCGCAGTTAAGCCCCTTCGCCAGCAAGCGGGCAATAGAGGTTTTTCCGACACCACGGGTGCCAGAAAACAGATACGCATGATGGATGCGTCCTGAGGATAAGCCGTTCGCCAGTGCAGTCAGCACATGCTCCTGGCCGACGACGTCAGCAAAAGTTTGTGGTCGCCATTTTCGGGCTAAGACCTGATAACTCATTGGCAGGCTCTGAAACGCTGGAAGGTGGATTTACGAAGGGATAATGCTAACACAGCCAGGCTGTGAATACACTCCATCCCTCAGGCGTGAGGAATGGAGGTAATTGGCGTAAACAGCGCGATTAATGGCCCGGGAACGGCACCAGGCTGTAGCTGGTAATGCCCTGTTTTTGCAGGCGCTGCTCGCCGCCGAGGTCGAACAAATTAATGATAAATGCGGCGTCGGTCACTTCACCACCCAGACGACGAATCAGTTTTACCGTCGCCTCAATGGTGCCGCCAGTTGCCAGCAGGTCGTCCACCACCAGCACTTTATCGCCGGGCTGGATCGCATCAACGTGGATCTCTAACTGATCGGTGCCGTACTCCAGCTCATAGCTTTCGGCGATGGTTTCGCGCGGCAGTTTACGCGGTTTACGCACCGGTACAAAACCGACGCCCAGACCGAGTGCGACCGGCGCGCCAAACAGGAAGCCGCGCGCTTCGGTACCGACAACTTTGGTGATCCCGGCGTTTTTATAACGCTCAACCAGCAGTTCGATGCTGAGAGCGTACGCTTTCGGGTCTTCCAGCAAACTGGTGACATCACGGAACAGGATGCCCGGTTTCGGGTAATCCTGAATGCTTTTGATGCTGTTTTTAAGAAATTCAAGCTGCTGCGCAGTCGCTGTCATGGATTTTTGCCTGATAGAAACGGTATTACTCACGGTACGCGCGTTGAAGGCCTGATGTAACCTCTGATTAACATTTAATCAGCCGCACCCGTGCTCGAAAACGCTCGAATTTACTGGCACTCTGCCACAATTGCAACTGCCTTCGCTGCGCTTTATGGTTTTTGTTGCTTTGCATCAATCACCGGGATGCGCCACATAAAGAAAAGCAGACAGGCCAGGATGACCAGTAACAAAATTCGAACCCATAGCATGTTCACGAAATATAATGAAATGGCGAACGTAACCAGGATGACCGCAACCGCACGCGGCTTCGCCCCCGGCGGCATCGCGCGGTACTGCTGCCAGTGGCGCAGATAGCCGCCAAACCAGGAGCGGTAGAGCAGCCACTGGTGAAAACGCGGCGAAGAGCGGGCGAAGCACCATGCCGCCAGCAATATAAAAGGGGTGGTCGGGAGCAGCGGCAACACCACGCCGAGCGTACCAAGGGCTACCGCCAACCAGCCTATGATGATTAAAATAGTGCGTTGCATAATGCGAATCGTTATCAGGATGAGCGGCTAATGTAGCACAGTCAGGGTGATTTACAGGGGGAAGACGCGTGAAAAGCGCCGTGCTTTTACAGAGGCTGGAACAACAACTCGCGACGCTACGCCAGCAGGTCGCACCGCTGGCGCAACACGCCACGGTTAGCGCCCGTTTTGACAGGCATCTTTTTCAAACCCGCAGTACGCGAATGCAATCTTATCTTGATGAAAGCATAGCGAATATGGCGGCGCTACGCCACGCGGTTGAACATGAGCGGCTAGAACAAGTGATCTGGCTGGCGGAGCATTTGACCGCGCAAATCGCGGCGTTGACGCGTGAAAGCGCCGTCTGGTCATTACGCGAGTGGGATCACGCGTCGCCGGGCATCGCACGCTGGCAGCGTAGGCGCCTGAAGCATCAGGAATATGAGCGTCGGCTGCTGGTAATGAAACAAGCACGTGAACAGCGTTTGCGCTCGGTCACTACGCTTGTTGAACAGCAACAATTGCAGAAGGAAGTTGAAGTGTTTTCCGACAGGCTCACCCGTTGCCGCCATGCGCTGGAGAAGATCGAAGGTGTGCTGACGCGCTTAACCCGTTAACCCAGGAGAGAGAATGTCACTGGAAAATGCCCCGGATGAAGTCAAGCTGGCGGTGGATTTGATTATGTTGCTGGAGCAGCATGATATCGCGCCAGAACTGGTGCTCAAGGCGCTGGAGATTGTTAAAAAAGATTTTGAAAACAAACAACTGGCAGCCCCTCTCCCGTAAGAGAGGGGGCACATTTTTACTGTGCGACCGACGGTGTCGGATCGTCACCTTTTAGCTCACGCTTCACTTCGGTCAGCTCATCACCTTTATCATTACGCAGATGCACTTCCAGCTGATTGAAGGCGATATCAATATCGTTCTCACGACACAGCTTGTCGATGGTGCGGTTAAGCTCATCCACCGTATAGCTGCGATCGCGCAGTTCACGCACATACAGACGCAGCTCGTGATCCAGCGTACTGGCGCCAAAGGTAGTGAAGAAGACAGCAGGTTCCGGATCGTGCATCACTTTTGGATGCTCCATCGCCGCTTTCAGCAACACTTTTTTCACCTTGTCGAGATCTGAACCATACGCCACGCCTATACGGATCACCACGCGGGTAATGGTATCGGACAATGACCAGTTAATCAGGCGTTCGGTAACGAACGCTTTATTGGGGATGATGACCTCTTTGCGGTCAAAATCGGTAATGGTAGTGGCACGGATACGGATTTTGCTGACCGTACCGGAGAAAGTGCCAATGGTTACTGTATCGCCTATGCGCACCGGGCGTTCAAACAGAATAATCAGGCCGGAAACAAAGTTACCGAAAATTTCCTGTAAGCCGAACCCCAGACCAACCGACAGCGCGGCGGCGAGCCATTGCAGTTTGTCCCACGAGACGCCAAGCGAGCCAAACACCGTTAACGCGCCAACGGCAATGATGACGTAGTTAAGGATCGTGGTAACGGCATAGGACGAGCCCTGGCGCATATTCAGCCGCGAGAGGATCAATACTTCCAGCAAGCCCGGTAAGTTGCGGATCAGCGCCCATGCCACCACAAAGACAATCACCGCAAACAGCAAGCTGCCAAGCGTCACGCTTTTCGTCACCGCCGCGCCAGCTTCAGTGCCGTTGTAATGCCACAAGGTGATGCTGTCGAGGTAGGCGAAAACGGTGATCAAATCAGACCAAATCGCCCAGAACACCACGCCAAACAGCGCCACCATTACTAACATGGTGATACGCAGGGTTTGCTGGTTAACCTGCTCCAGCGCAATGGTCGGCTCTTCTTGCGGTTCAGCCCCTTCCGCACCCTCTTTCACCATGTTCTGCCGACGCGCCAGCGCACGGCGGTAGGCAATACGACGCGCCGCGACGCTTAAGCCACGAAGTACCGTCTGATAAAGCAAGTTCCAGATAATGACCAGGTAAACCGTTTCAATCCAGCGCCCGGAGAGGCGCAGCGTGGTGTAGAAATAACCCGTCGCCGTCAGCACCATTAAGGCAATCGGCACAATCGCCAGCACGGTGACCGTCACCAGACGTATGCTGTGCGACTCTTTATCATGCCAGCTTTCGCGGAACATCGGCCACACCAGCGCGGTGATCACCAGCAAGTTAATGAGAATGACAAACTGCCCGATCACATCATCCATCAGATGCAGCGGGGAGAGTTCTGATACCACCGACCAGAAATGCAACGGCAGTAATGCCAGACTGATGCGAACAATCTGCCGACGCCAGTGACTGGTGAGCTGGGCAGGCATATTGAAGTGGCTGACCGCCACGCCGTCTTTTTCCAGCACTTTCCAGCACAGGCCAAATACCAGCCAGAACAGCGCCAGTTTTTTACTGAATGCCCACAACAGCTCGCTAATATTTAGCTGCATGGTAAGCAGGATCAGGCCGACCGCAAGGATCAGCAAACAGACCGGCAGGGCACGAATAAGATCGATAAAAATCGCTTTCGGCGTATGCAGCTGGCTGTCGCTACGCAATTGCCCGACCTGGGCGGCAAGTTTTGCCTGGTAGCTTTTCAGCCAGCGCAAACGCCAGCGGATCAGCCCGGCAATCAGCAATAATGGCAAACCAGCCAGGAAAGCAATCGCCACCGCTGGCCAGGCTTTTTCCCAGTTAACGGTGATTTTGGTGCTTTTAATCTGGTCGCGTAGCGCTTTCGGGAAAGATTTGAACCACTCCCAGTCCATCGGCTTATTGCTGTTCACCCAGAAGATTTGCTGGGTCAGGATCTCTTGCAAGCTTTTCGACACGCTCATCAATTGCTGCTGATTCACCTGCAAGTTGATAGCCATCATGAGCTGGTTGCCAAGCTGCTTGTTCAATTGATCGAGCAGTTCGCGGCGCATATCCACCACTTGCAACAGCGCGTCATGAACCTCGTCATTAACGTCGGCCTGGTGCCCCTCTTCCAGTTTGGCGACAAAGTTATCGCTCTGGAACAGTGCGTCACGCTGCTGGTTGATGTCGAACTGCTCAAGACGCAGATCCGCAATGCGGTTGGTCATATCTTCCAGTTCATCCGCCGACGGTAATGTCTGCTGTTGCTGGTAGAGAATACGCGACAACAGCAAGCTGCCTTTCAATACGGAAATCTGTTCTTTTATATTGCGCTCAGACTGCAACGCACGATCGAGCCAGTTTTTCACCTTGATGTTCTGCTGCACCAGCGCGTTACCGCTCTCTGTCGCGGCAATCAATTTCTGGCTCAGTTGATGGTTAATATCCAGCTCTTGTTTTACCAGCGGGTTCGCCTGGATGCGCGCCGTTTCGTCCGGCGTGACCGCTTCTTGTGCGGTTTTTTCAGTTAGCGTCAGGCGCTTGCTGTTTACCGCTTCTTGCAATAACTGGAGCTGGTGCTCAAGACGGTTACTGTTCGCAGTCACGTAATCACGCTGCTTCTGCAGCGTATCTTGCAATACCGTGTTGCCTTCCAGGCTTTTGCGCAGCTGTTCGATCTGTGCATTGAGCAATGCCTGCTGTACCAGCAACAGGTTTTGCTGCGAAGGACGTAACGCGCCCTCGCCCGCTGCAGTGCCGTTCAGACGGTTGCGAATTTGCTGCAGTTGCTGCGAAGCGGAGTACATAGAATTCTGCACGCGCTCCGGCTGAGTCTGTAATGACACCAGTTGGCTGTTGTAATTGGATAAGTCGTTTTGCGCGGTTTGCAGATCTTCCAGCAGTTGCGACACGCGGGATTCCAGCTGTCGCAGGGAGAGCGAGGCCAGCGTTTTACGCGTCTCGTCGTCGTTGTCTTTATCATTCAGCGCGTTGAGCGCATCCGTTGCCTGGCGCAGTTTGTCTGGCGCTTGTGCAACTTTCTGCTTGAGCAGCGCGGTTTCTTGTTTGACCCGGTCAATTTTGTCGAGCGTGTCCAGCGTCTCCGTTAAATCCTGGATAACCAGTTTGTCCTGCGCGGAGTGCTCTTTTTGCTTATTCAGCGCGTCAAGCTGGTTTTGCACGTCGGTGCGGGAAGGCAAATCGTTGGTTGTCTGCGCCCGGGCGACGTTACTCGCGAGGCAAATAAAGACAAGAAACAATGCGGCGGCAAAAGCGGCGAACGTGTTTCGCGTGCGATAGTTGTGCAACATAATTTGAGCGATCGTTTTCTGTTCGGGAAGGCGGCCGGAATAGCCACGCGCGCAAGAATATCACGCTGTTATGCAACAACCTAGCAATGTGAGAAGCCTCCAGGAGAAATCCTGGCGGCTTGCAATTTATGCGTTGAGCGCGTGCGGCTCAGCGCGCAGCGTCGGACAGAGCTGGCACATCTCCAGAAGGATAGAAACGTAATCACGCGCTTCTTTTTTGAGATCAAAAGATTGCGGGGCAAAGAGCCAGTTTTCCATAATTCCTGAAATATAGGCACGAATAAGCACGGCAACGCGGCGGGTCAGTAGATTGTCCGGCAACAATTTTGCCTGCATACATTCGCGAAGTGTAAGCTCGATTCGATCATAGCTTTCGAGACACAAATTCCGCTGCGCTTCTTGCACAATCGCCATTTCACCGACAAACTCACATTTGTGAAAAATGATCTCCATCATTAAGCGACGCCGTTCTTCAACAACTGTTGCTTCAAGGATATAAACCAATATTTCTCTTAATACAGAGAGTGGATCGCCGGGGAATTTTGCCCGATACTCAGTCTCAAGATCGCTAATACTGGACTCTGATAGCTCCCATATTTCACTGAACAAATCCGACTTGTTTTTGAAGTGCCAGTAAATCGCGCCGCGAGTCACGCCTGCCGCCTGCGCAATTTCAGCCAGCGACGTTGCAGAAACGCCATTTTGCGAAAATAGACGCATGGCGACATCAAGAATGTGCTGACGAGTCTCCAGCGCCTGTTGTTTGGTTTTTCGTGCCATATGTTGGTGAATTTACAGGAGTCAGATTTACATACATTTGTGAATGTTTGTACCATAGCACGACCATTATATAAACGCAGCAATGGGTTTTTGGGCCATTGATCCATTGATCAATTTGAAATCGGACACTCGAGGTTTACTTATGAACAAAAACAGAGGGTTAACGCCTCTGGCGGTCGTTCTGATGCTTTCGGGCAGCTTAGCGCTTACAGGATGTGACGAAAAACCTGCGCAGCAGGGAGCAGGCCAGATGCCAGAAGTTGGCGTCGTAACGGTCAAAACTGAACCTCTGCAAATCACCACGGAACTGCCGGGCCGAACCAGTGCGTACCGCATTGCGGAAGTCCGCCCGCAGGTTAGCGGCATTATTTTAAAACGCAACTTCACGGAAGGCAGTGACGTTGAAGCTGGTGTCTCGCTCTATCAGATTGATCCGGCAACTTATCAAGCGGCTTACGACAGCGCGAAAGGTGATCTTGCTAAGGCGCAAGCTGCTGCGAATATCGCGCAGATGACCGTGAATCGTTATAAAAAATTGCTCGGCACCAAGTACATCAGCCAACAGGATTACGACACAGCCCAGGCGGATGCACAGCAGGCTAATGCGTCGGTTGTCGCCGCAAAAGCAGCGGTTGAAAGCGCACGCATCAATTTGGCTTACACTAAAGTGACCTCGCCCATTAGCGGCCGCACCGGTACATCAACCGTCACGGAAGGCGCGTTAGTGCAGAGTGGGCAAACGACTGCGCTGACTACCGTGCAGCAGCTTGACCCGATCTATGTTGATGTAACCCAGTCGAGCAACGACTTCCTGCGCCTGAAACAAGAGATGGCAAATGGTTCTCTGAAACAGGAAAACGGCAAAGCGAAAGTGCAGTTAGTCACCAATGACGGCATTCAGTATTCGCAAGCTGGTACGCTGGAGTTCTCCGGTGTGACCGTTGACCAGACCACCGGTTCTATCACGCTGCGTGCGGTGTTCCCGAACCCTGACCACACTCTGCTGCCGGGCATGTTTGTACGCGCCAAGCTTGAAGAAGGTGTAAACCCGAACGCGATGCTGGTTCCGCAACAAGGCGTTGCCCGTACGCCGCGCGGCGATGCAACAGTGATGGTGGTGGGCGAAGGCGACAAAGTTGAAATCCGTAATATCACTGCGGCTCAGGCCATTGGCGACAAATGGCTCGTAACGGATGGTCTGAAAGCCGGCGATCGCGTGATCATCACGGGCTTACAAAAAGTCAAACCAGGCGCGCAAGTGAAAGCGCAGGAAGTGACTTCTGACAATAAAGAGCAAGCCCAGGCCGGCGGCCAGTCAGAAAAACCGAAGTCTTAACTTAAACAGGAGCCGTTAAGACATGGCTAAGTTTTTTATCGATCGCCCCATATTTGCGTGGGTTATCGCGATTATCATCATGCTGGCGGGGGCGCTTTCGATCCTCAAATTGCCGGTGGCGCAGTATCCGACGATCGCGCCACCCGCAATTCAGATCACGGCTTCCTACCCAGGTGCTGATGCGAAAACGGTGCAGGATACCGTAACGCAGGTTATCGAACAGAACATGAACGGTATCGATAACCTGCTGTATATGTCCTCTGCCAGTGATTCCTCTGGTACGGTACAGATCACTATCACCTTCGATTCCGGTACTGATGCGGATATCGCGCAGGTTCAGGTGCAGAACAAACTGCAACTGGCGATGCCGTTGTTACCGCAAGAAGTGCAACAACAAGGTGTTAGCGTTGAGAAATCATCCAGTAGCTTCCTGATGGTTCTCGGTATGATCAGTACCGATGGCTCAATGACGCAGGAAGATATCGCCGACTATGTGGGCGCGACCATTAAAGATCCGGTCAGCCGTACTGCGGGCGTGGGTGATGTTCAGCTGTTCGGTGCGCAGTATGCGATGCGTATCTGGATGGATCCGAACAAACTCAATAACTTCCAGTTGACACCGGTTGACGTGATCGCGGCTATCAAAGCGCAGAACGCCCAGGTAGCGGCTGGTCAGTTAGGCGGTACACCGCCGGTGAAAGGGCAGCAGTTGAACGCCTCTATCATCGCGCAGACCCGTCTGACCTCAACCGACGAGTTTGGCAAAATCCTGCTGAAAGTGAACAGCGATGGTTCGCAGGTTCGTCTGCGCGATGTCGCGAAGATCGAACTGGGCGGCGAAAGCTATGACGTTATCGCCCGCTACAACGGTCAACCGGCAGCCGGTCTGGGGATTAAACTGGCTACCGGCGCGAACGCGCTGGATACCGCAGAAGCGGTACGCGCAACCATTGCCAAACTGGAACCCTTCTTCCCGCACGGTCTGAAAGTGGTTTACCCGTACGACACCACCCCGTTCGTTAAGATCTCTATTAACGAAGTGGTGAAAACGCTGGTTGAAGCGATCGTGCTGGTGTTCCTGGTAATGTATCTGTTCCTGCAGAATTTCCGCGCAACGCTTATCCCAACCATCGCGGTGCCGGTGGTGCTGCTCGGGACTTTCGCCATACTCGCCGCGTTTGGCTACTCGATAAACACCCTCACCATGTTCGGTATGGTACTGGCGATAGGTCTGCTCGTGGACGACGCCATCGTGGTGGTGGAAAACGTCGAGCGTGTGATGATGGAAGAAGGCTTGCCGCCGAAAGAGGCGACACGCCGCTCTATGGAGCAGATTCAGGGCGCGCTGGTTGGTATTGCGTTGGTTCTGTCAGCCGTATTTATCCCGATGGCCTTCTTTGGTGGTTCTACCGGCGCTATCTATCGCCAGTTCTCGATCACTATCGTTTCTGCGATGGTGCTCTCTGTACTGGTAGCGTTGATCCTGACGCCTGCGCTGTGCGCCACAATGCTGAAACCGGTCGCCAAAGGCGATCACGGCGAAGGCAAAAAAGGCTTCTTCGGTTGGTTCAACCGCATGTTCGAGAAGAGCACGCACCATTACACCGACAGCGTGGGCAACATCCTGCGCAGCACCGGTCGCTATTTGCTGCTCTATATCATTATCGTTGCGGGCATGGCGGTGCTGTTTGTGCGTCTGCCAAGTTCGTTCCTGCCGGATGAAGACCAGGGTGTATTTCTGACCATGGCTCAGCTACCTGCGGGTGCGACACAAGAACGTACGCAGAAAGTGCTGGATGAAGTGACGAAGTATTATCTGGAAAACGAGAAAGACAATGTGAACTCCGTCTTTACCGTTAACGGTTTCGGCTTCTCCGGTCGCGGTCAGAACACTGGTCTGGCATTCGTTTCGCTGAAAAACTGGGATGAACGTCCAGGCGAAGCGAACAAGGTTCCTGCGATTGCGGGTCGTGCCAGCGCGCACTTTGCGTCCATTAAAGATGCGATGGTCTTCGCCTTCAACCTGCCAGCGATTGTCGAGCTGGGTACGGCTACCGGCTTTGACTTCCAGTTAATTGATCAGGCCAACCTCGGTCATGAGAAGTTAACGCAGGCGCGTAACCAGCTGTTTGGTGAAATCGCGCAGCATCCGGATCTGCTGGTCGGCGTGCGCCCTAACGGGCTTGAAGATACACCGCAATTCAAGATCGATATCGATCAGGAAAAAGCGCAGGCGTTGGGCGTATCGATTAGCGATATCAACACCACACTGGGAGCAGCATGGGGTGGCAGCTATGTTAACGACTTCATCGACCGCGGTCGCGTGAAGAAAGTGTACGTGATGTCGCAGGCGAAATACCGCATGCTGCCAAGCGACATCGGTAACTGGTATGTCCGTGCGACCGATGGTCAGATGGTGCCGTTCTCGGCCTTCTCCACCACGCACTGGGAGTATGGTTCACCGCGTCTGGAACGTTACAACGGTTTGCCGTCAATGGAACTTCTTGGTCAGGCAGCGCCGGGTAAAAGTACTGGTGAAGCGATGGCAATGATGGAAGAACTGGCCAGCAAATTGCCTACCGGTATCGGTTATGACTGGACGGGGATGTCCTACCAGGAACGTCTCTCCGGTAACCAGGCGCCAGCGCTGTACGCCATTTCGCTGATTGTGGTCTTCCTCTGTCTGGCGGCACTGTATGAGAGCTGGTCGATTCCGTTCTCGGTCATGCTGGTGGTGCCACTGGGGGTAGTTGGTGCGTTACTGGCGGCGACTTTCCGTGGCCTGACCAATGACGTGTACTTCCAGGTAGGCCTGCTGACAACCATTGGCTTGTCGGCTAAGAACGCGATACTTATCGTCGAATTCGCCAAGGATCTCATGGATAAAGAGGGCAAAGGGCTGATAGAAGCGACGCTCGAAGCAGTACGTATGCGTTTGCGCCCGATTCTGATGACGTCTCTGGCGTTTATCCTCGGGGTACTGCCGTTGGTTATCAGCTCCGGTGCAGGTTCCGGCGCGCAGAACGCCGTAGGTACAGGCGTTATGGGCGGGATGATCACCGCAACCGTACTGGCTATCTTCTTCGTTCCGGTGTTCTTTGTGGTGGTCCGCCGCCGCTTTAGCCGCCGCAGCGAAGATATCGAACATAGCCACAAAGTTGAGCAGCACTAAGTTTCTCAGTCTCTATATTAGAAAAGGCCGCACTTAGCGGCCTTTTTCACATCAACTCATCCGCCCATAAACGCTCATTAAAAGCATTTATTGTCTGTTTGTTTATTTTATGCTGCAAATATAAGGCATATAATAACTGTGTATTTGGGATACAACTTTGATGCCAGGTAATACTCTTAATTAGCTGGTACAATCAGATTAAGTCAGAAAAATCCTGGTATAAAAATATTCCGATTTGAGGAATAATCTCAATAGCGCTAACTTAATGAATCGTAAGGAAGCTCGAACAATAAAGCGCATAAACGCAACATTTTATCTCCGTTAAGTTGATTGCTATTTCGTCCATTTTGGACAAGAAAACATATTATTTGTAATTTTTCATGATGGCACCATGAAATCTTATTCAGACTAGCTTATAGTTATATCAACATCATAAAGCAGCCTGTGTCTCTGGTCAGAGCAGAAGTTTCCCATCCTGAAACAGTGTTTGGTTAGTAAAAAAAATTACCACTCAGAAGGGGATGCGTTATGGACGAATACTCGCCGAAAAGGCATGATATTGCGCAGCTCAAATTTCTCTGCGAAACGTTGTACCATGACTGCCTCGTTAATCTTGAAGAGAGCCATCATGGGTGGGTTAACGATCCTACTTCAGCAATCAATTTGCAGTTAAACGAGCTGATAGAACACATAGCCACTTTCGCACTTAATTATAAAATTAAGTACAATGAAGATAATAAGCTGATTGAACTGATAGACGAATACCTCGACGATACGTTTATGTTGTTCAGTAGCTATGGCATAAATACACACGACTTACAGAAATGGCGCAAAACAGGTAACAAATTGTTCCGCAGTTTCGTCAATGTAAGCAAGGCTAATCCCGTTAGCCACTCTTGTTAATTTTTCAACACTAAGGTGAAGGTATGTCCGAAAAACCATTAACAAAAATTGATTATTTGATGCGTTTAAGACGCTGTCAGACAATTGATACCCTTGAGCGTGTAATTGAAAAAAATAAATACGAACTTCCCGACGAGGAACTCGCGGTGTTTTATTCAGCAGCCGATCATCGTCTGGCAGAACTGACCATGAATAAGCTTTATGACAAAATCCCCTCCTCCGTGTGGAAGTTTGTGCGCTAATTCTCCTGAATGTTTATCGAAGATTTTTCTACCGCAACATGGCGTTCAACCTTGGTGACAGGTGTATCCGCTCCCAATGAATGATGAAAAACAAAAAATGACAGCCGGCCTGCCCTACCGCCCGTCTGATGAAACCTTGCGTTCCGACCGTCTGCGTGCCCGGCAGTTGCTTCATCGTTATAACCATTCAGGCCCGGAGGAAAAAGCTGAACGCAAAGCCATCCTCAACGATCTTCTTGGTCAAAGTGAAGGCGCTTATATCGAACCCAATTTCCGCTGTGACTATGGATACAAT
The DNA here is from genome assembly GCF_015167415.1 of Kosakonia pseudosacchari. Lineage (NCBI taxonomy): Bacteria > Pseudomonadati > Pseudomonadota > Gammaproteobacteria > Enterobacterales > Enterobacteriaceae > Kosakonia > Kosakonia pseudosacchari. Next base: position 1,160,028 of record NZ_CP063425.1, on the reverse strand, counting down.
ATTTTCCTCGGTAAGTCGTTTTACGCGAATTTTGATTGCGTGATGCTCGATGTCTGCCCTATTCACATCGGCGACAATTGCATGCTGGCACCAGGCGTCCATATTTACACCGCCACACATCCGGTTGATGCCGCTGAACGCATAAGCGGCATTGAATATGGAAAACCGGTCACCGTTGGTCATAACGTCTGGATTGGCGGGCGAGCGGTGATTAATCCTGGCGTCACTATCGGGGATAACGCTGTCATTGCTTCCGGTGCGGTGGTGGTCAAAGATGTGCCACCCAATGTCGTCGTCGGTGGTAACCCGGCGCAGATCATCAAGACATTGCCCCCCACCGCGCTGTAACTGTTATCGTTTTTTGTGGTGAAACTGTTACTTTTTTCACATATGGTGGCAACTTAAAATAGGCTGTCCACCTGCAAAAACAGTATCAACATAGGCGTAAGATGACAGAGATACAGCGGCTGCTCACCGAAACGATTGAAGAGATCAATCAGCGCGAGAAACGGGATAACCGGCCGCGCTTCAGCATCAGTTTTATTCGCAACCATCCAGGCTTGTTTATCGGCATGTATCTGGCCTGGTTTGCTACGCTCGCCGTGATGCTGCAATCCGAAACCCTCTCCGGTTCGGTATGGTTGCTGATTGTTCTGTTCATCGTGCTAAATGGCTTTTTCTTTTTCGACGTTTACCCGCGCTACAACTACGACGATATCGATGTTCTCGATTTTCGCGTCTGTTATAACGGCGAGTGGTACAACACCCGTTTTGTGCCTGATGGTTTGATTGAGGCCATTCTTCACTCGCCTAATGTAGATGACGAACACAAAGCGCAGCTACAGAAAATGGTGGAGCGTAAAGGTGAACTCTCTTTTTACGATGTCTTCACCCTTACCCGCCCTGCTGGCGCACAATCAGCCGGTTAAGCGCACCCACCGCCGCCGGAAACCGTGCGGCGGAAGTATTACCGTACCCTAAAACCAGCCCACTCGATGCTGCGTTTTGCTCGAGCCAGAAACGGCTTAACGCATGCGGCGCAAGCTGAAGTTTGTGCGCTTCGCGGACAAGGGCTTGATCGTCAACCCCCGGAATCGACAACGCTAAATGCAGCCCACCGCCGCCGCCATAAATATGATGTTCAACCCGCATCTCACTGTGTAACGTTTCCAGCAAATGTGCCTGCCGCTTGCGGTAGAGACGCCGCATCGCCGCCAGATGGCGCGTGTAATGCCCCTCTTCAATAAAACGCGCCAGCGTCAGTTGTTCTGCCCGGTGGCCACCGCGCAATAAACTACCAATAACCGGCGCGGCAGCCTGCGCCAGGGCGGGCGGCATAACCATAAAGCCAATACGCAGAGAGGGAAACAGCGTCTTGCTGAAGGTGCCGATATAGACCACCGGCGGATGAGCCACCATGCCGAGCATGGCTGGAATAGGCTCGCCGGGATAACGGAACTCGCTGTCATAATCGTCCTCTATAATCCAGCTCCCCGCAGAACTGGCATAATCCAGCAACGCCAGCCGCCGGGTTGCACTCATCACCTGGCCTAAGGGGTATTGATGCGACGGCGAGGTGTAAATAATGCGCGGCGTCGTTGCCGTAACGTCCAGCCTCATTCCTTCATTATCGACGCCGATGCCCGTGACATTTAACCCCGCCGATAGAAAGGCGGTTTTTGCTCCACCATAGCCAGGCTCTTCCACCCAGGCTTCATCACCGGCATCGCACAATAACCGCACACACAACATCAGTGCTTCCTGCGCACCTTCAGTGATCACAATCTGCTCGGCGTCGCAATGAATACCACGGGAAATCGCCAGATGACGCGCAATTGCCGTGCGCAGACGCAGTTCACCGGCAGATGCGCCATAATTCAATAACGTGCTGCCCTCATCACGCCATACTCGTTCCGTCAGACGCCGCCAGATAGCCAGCGGAAAATAGTTGGCGGCGGGAATGCCGGGAGTGAATGCCAGCGCGGGTGAATAACGCTGAACACCGCCGGGCAACTGTTGTACGCCGCGAGCCAGCCTGACCGGTGGCGGCGTCGGCGTTGAACGTTCAACATTTGCCAGGGTGGCGACACGCGTTCCTTGCCGGTCACGCAATACATATCCTTCCACCGCCAGTTGCTCAAGCGCCGTGTTAACGGTATTGCGCGAAAGCACCAACGCCTGCGCCAGCACGCGCGAACCCGGCAACCGGCTGCCCGATTTTAACCGACCATTAAGTATCGCATCACGCAGCGCCAGATAAAGCGTCCGCTGCCGTGTCGCGCCCGCGCGCGCCGCCAGTGGCTGACGCAGCAGCGCATATAGCTCATCGTCCGGAATGTTCATTTAACGCTCTCAATCGTGGCCCCATAAGACTATATCGGTATGGCTCTTTTTAGGGAACCAGTACCACGCTACGCTGACGGTACATCAAAAGGAGCCACAATGAACGCATTGAACGTATATCAACAGCCGATCGGCGCAGCGTTGCCGGACTGGCAACCGCGACCTTTCCCGGAGCGTGTAGTGCTGAAAGGCGATTATTGTCATCTCGAACCCTTGCAGCCAGGCCACGCCGCCGCGCTGTTCCAGGCGCATCAAAGTGCAGGCGACAACCGTAGCTGGACATGGCTGTTACGCGAACCCGAGCAGGATGAAGCCGCATTTGGCGCGTGGATCGCCAGCATATGCGACTTGCGTGATCCGCTTCATTTTGCCGTCATTGATAAGCCAACCGGTTTGCCGGTGGGTAGCTTATCGTTGATGCGGATTGATGAAAAAAACGGTGTGGTGGAAGTGGGAAGCGTGCATTTTTCGCCCCTGCTAAGCCGGACCCCGGCATCAACTGAAGCACAATGGTTACTGATGCGCTACGTCTTCGACACGCTTGGCTATCGCCGCTATGAGTGGAAATGCAACAGCCTGAATGAACCTTCACGCCGGGCCGCGCTGCGCTTAGGTTTTCAGTTTGAAGGCCGCTTTCGTCAGGCGCTGGTGAGTAAAGGCCATAACCGCGACACCGACTGGTTTTCAATTATTGATAGTGAATGGCCAGCCGTGAATAGCGCGCTGCAACGCTGGCTTGCCGCAGATAATTTCACGGCTGACGGCAAGCAGCGTTATTCCCTGGCATCGCTTCGCGCTTAGCGTCTTTTCTTTTTACCCTGCACGGCTTTGAAACGCGGGTTAGATTTGCAAATCACATACAAACGCCCCTTGCGCTTAACGATTTGGCAGTCAGGGTGGCGTTGTTTCGCGCTACGTAGTGAATTCAGCACCTGCATCATTTACTCCTTTTTATCGGCAAAAAAGCGGCCATAACGCTGCTGGAAACGCGCCGCGCTGCCTTCGTTAGCAATCACTTTCTGTTTACCGGTGTAATAGGGATGCGAAGCCGAAGAGACGTCAATCGTGACGTACGGATACGTCACGCCTTCCAGTTCAATTTCGCGGTCCGTTTTAATGGTTGAACCCACTTTGAAATACGCATTGGCGCTGGTGTCATGGAACACAACGGTACGGTAATGGGGGTGGATATCAGGTCTCATTATTCACTCTTTTGTTTTGTTATAACATAACAAAAGTCTATCGAACTTATTTCCCCATTTCAAGCGTTCCGCGTTATGCGTTTTTTGCAAAAGCACATGATCCTGCCCGGTCATAAATTAGAAAAGAACGTTATTGGTTGAAGTGTTTGTCATAAGGCAAGCTGTGACGACACCCAAATGTGAGGAAATGAAAATGCGCTGTTGTTGTCCCCGCCCCCTGAGCCAGAACCGACATCTTTTTACCGTCCCCGGAGAACACAATGACCGCGACAACACTGCCTATTCTCGATCTCGCCCGCTATACGCAACGCGCTGAGCGCGATACCTTTCTTGCCGACCTGCGCCATGCCGCACGCGATATCGGCTTCTTTTACCTGATTAACCACGGCGTCGATGACGCGTTGCAGCAGGCTGTCCAGCACGAAGCCCGGCAATTTTTCGCCCTTTCAGACGAGCAAAAACAGCAAGTGGCGATGATCCGCTCCCCGCATTTTCGCGGCTACAACCGCGCAGCTTCGGAGATCACCCGTGGGCAGCCTGACTGGCGCGAACAGTTTGATATTGGCGCGGAACGCCCGGCCTTGCTGCTCAGCGAAGACGACCCGCGCTGGCGACGTTTACAAGGCCCAAACTTGTGGCCGGCGGCGCAACCAACGCTAAAACCCGCCCTGCTTAACTGGCAACAGGCGATGACCAACATGGCGATCACCTTGCTGCGCGCCTTTGCCGAGGCGCTGCAACTGCCCGCCAACGCCTTTGATGCGCTGTATGGCAGCAAGCCCAACGAACACATCAAACTGATCCGCTATCCCGGCCAGCAAAATACGCAGAGCTCACAGGGCGTGGGCGCGCATAAAGATTCGGGTTTCCTCAGCTTCCTCTTGCAGGACGAGCAAAAAGGGTTGCAGGTCGAAGTCGAACCTGGCCGCTGGATCGATGCGTTACCGCTGAAAGGAAGTTTTGTGGTCAATATTGGCGAGTTGCTGGAGCTGGCGACAAACGGTTATCTGCGCGCCACCGTGCACCGCGTGGTATCGCCCCCAGCCGGCCAGCAGCGCCTCTCTATCGCCTTCTTCCTCGGCGCGCAACTGGATGCCGTCGTCCCGCTTTACACACTGCCACCTGAGCTGGCGCAAGAAGCGCGCGGGCCAGAGAGCGACCCGCAAAATCCGCTGCTGCGCGACGTGGGATGGAACTACCTGAAAGGGCGTCTGCGCTCCCACCCGGATGTGGCGGAACGCTATTACCGCGATGTGCTGCGCGAACGCACAGAACAACTGATCGTCTAATAACAACACAGGAACACACACCATGAAACATGCCGCATTTACTCTGGCAGGGGTTGCACTGTCTCTTTCACTGGCCTGGTCCTCCGCTCAGGCGGCTGCCCTGCGCGTTGCTGCCGACCCGGTACCACATGCAGAAATTCTTAACTACATCAAAAAGATCGACCCGAAGCTGGATCTGCAAGTCGTTGAGCTAACCAGTGGGGCTAATGCCAACGAACTGCTGGCGAACGGCGACATTGACGCAAACTATTTCCAGCATGTTCCTTACCTGAAAGATCAGGAAAAAGCGCTGGGTAAAACCTTTGCCGTCGCCGCGACGGTACATATCGAGCCTCTCGGTATTTACTCGCACAAGTATAAAGATTTCAAATCGCTACCCAATAACGCCACCGTAGCCGTACCGAACAACGCCACCAACCTGAGCCGCGCCCTGTTCCTGCTGCAAGCGCAGGGATTAATAAAACTGAACAGTAAGTTCACCGACCCGGCAACCACGCTGGCAACGCCGAAAGATATTGCCGAGAATCCAAAGCATCTGAAGATCCTTGAGATTGAATCACCACAGATCCCGCGCTCGCTGGATGATGTCGATCTGGCGGTGATTAACGGTAACTACGCGCTGGAAGCCGGGTTAACTCCCGCGAAAGATGCGCTCGGCCTGGAGAGTGCAAGCCACAACCCGTATGCCAATATTCTGGTTACCAATCCGCAGTTGGCTAACGATCCGCGTATCAAAGAACTGGCGAAAGATCTCACCTCGCCGCAGGTGGCGGAGTTTATCCGTAAGCAATATAACGGCTCGGTGCTCCCGGTCGCGCCGCAGTCATGATAGAGATTGAAGGGCTGAGTAAAACCTATGCCGGAACAGGCCGACCGGCGCTGAAAGAGGTCTCGCTGAGCGTACCGAAGGGGGCGATTTACGGCATCCTCGGGCGCAGTGGCGCGGGCAAAAGCACGCTGATTCGCTGCCTTAATTTGCTGGAGCGGCCCACGGCGGGCCGCATTATTGTCAACGGCAAGGACATCACACAGTTAGACAAAGCGGCATTACGCGAGCATCGCCTGCGCACCGGCATGATTTTTCAGCACTTCAATTTACTGCATGCGCGCACGGTGGCCGACAACATCGCCGTGCCGCTGGAAATTGCCGGTGTCGCAAAAGCGCAGCGCCAGGCGCGGGTTGAAGAGCTACTCTGGCTGGTTGGCTTGAGTGAAAAAGCCAATGCTTTTCCCTCGCAGCTTTCCGGCGGGCAAAAACAGCGCGTCGGTATCGCCCGTGCGCTGGCGACAAGGCCAGACGTGCTGCTGTGCGATGAAGCCACCAGCGCGTTAGATCCACAAACCACCGCATCGGTGCTTGAGCTGCTGGCAGATATCAATCAAAAACTGAATCTCACCATTGTGTTGATTACTCACGAGCTGGAAGTGGTGAAAACCCTGTGCGATCACGCCGCGCTGCTGGAAAATGGCGAGCTTATCGAGAGCGGAAAAATCGCCGATTTACTGGTCGCGCCGTGGTCAAAACTGCGCCAGGCGCTATTACACGATCCGAAAGCCGAACAGGCCTTTTTGGCGCGTCATGGTTTTAACGGGAGGCCGTTATGCGTGGTCGCATGAGCTGGGAAGATCTCTGGCCGCTGCTGCTTAACGGTACGCTGGAGACAATTTATATGGTTGGGCTGGCGGCCTTTTTCACCGTACTGATTGGTTTGCCGGTCGGCGTGTTGTTATTTGTCTCCCGCAGCAACGGGCTGGCGCCAATGCCAAAACTCAATGCCTTGCTGGGTGCGGTGATTAACGTTGGCCGCTCGCTGCCTTTTATTGTGCTGCTGATTGCGCTGATCCCTTTTACCCGCGCGCTAATTGGCACCACGCTTGGCAGCACCGCTGCCGTGGTGCCCGTTACCATCGGCGCATTTCCCTTCTTCGCACGGTTAACGGAAAACGCGCTTGATGAAGTGGATTACGGGCGTATTGAAGCCATTCTCTCGATGGGCGGCAATCTGTGGCATGTGATTGCCAAAGCGCTGCTGCCGGAGGCGTTACCCACGCTGCTGGCAAGTATTACGCTTACCATCGTTATGCTGATTGGTTTCTCGTCGATGGCCGGCGTGATTGGCGGCGGCGGTCTTGGCGATCTGGCAATTCGTTACGGCTATCAGCGCTTTAACGATCAGGTCATGATCGGCACGGTGGTGATTCTGGTGGCGCTGGTGCAAGGGGTACAAATGGCGGGCGACAGGCTGGTGCGCCGCCTGGCGCACCGACGATAAGGTTACTCTTGCGCCTCTTTGCCCACCAGTAAGGTGGTCAGCACAAACGACAGCGCAAGCGCGATGATCACACCTGAAACCGCAAACATAAAGTAGGGGCCGATGTAAGCGGGCAAACTGAAAATGCTCGACAAAATATAGCCATACAGCCGCACGCCGAAGAAGGCGATGAACGCAGAGGCCAGTGAGCTTGCGACGGTGGCGGCGATAAAGGCTTTTTTGTAGCGCGTCAGTACGCCAAACAGCGCCGGTTCCGTGATCCCCAGCAGCGCGGAGATGGCCGCCGACAGCGTAACGGTTTTATCCTGGCGGTTTTTACTCAACCGCCAGATAGCAAACGTCGCCCCGGCAATCGCCATGTTTGCCATAAACATCATCGGCATCAGCATGTCGTAACCGCGCTCGCTAAAGTTCTGTAAGGCAATCGGCGTCATCGCATGGTGCATCCCAGTGAGGATCGCCACCGGGCGAATCGCGCCGACAATCAGCCCGGCAAAACTCGCCGACACACCAAACAGCCCTTCAATAAACCACGCCAGCGCTTTGCCCAGGTAAATACCAATCGGGCCAATCACTACCAGCGCCGCCAGCGCGCCGAGAAACAGCGTCAATGTTGGGGTAAAGACCGTTTTCAACACATCCGGCATAATGCTGTCGACCCAGCGATGAATATAACTCAACGCGAGGATCGAGAAGATAACCGGGATGACGCTGGCCGAATAGTTAAACACCGACACCGGCAGAGCATTAAGCAGCCAGAACGCGCTGACCGCGCCATCCTGGTGTGCCGCCAGCGCTTTTGCCGCCTCAATCAGCGACGGATACATCAGGCAAGCGGCAACCGCCGCCGCGAGATATTCATTGGTCTTGAATATTTTTGCCGCCGAAACAGCGAGGAAAAACGGCAGAAAATAGAAAACGCCGCTGGCGATAAGATCGATAACCATCACCGTATCGCTTTTCGCCGACACCACTTTTAGCGCAATCAACCCGGCCAGCAGCCCTTTGATCATCCCTGCGCCCGCGATGGCGGGTACAATCGGCCCAAACACGCCGGATACCGTATCCATAAACAGCGACACCAGGCTTTTGCGCGCTTTCCCCTGCCCTGCCGCCTGTTCTGGCGCGTTACCCAGCATCACCAGCAGTTGCTCGTACCAGCTATTCACCTTTGGACCAATGACAATCTGGAACTGGTCACTTTGCAGTTGTGCGCCCAGCACGCCCGGCAGTTTTTTAATTTCGTTCTGATCCACTTTGTCATCGTCGATCAGGTCAAAACGTAAGCGTGTCATGCAGTGCCAGACGTTGTTGATGTTATCTCGTCCGCCCACCAGGCGAATAATATTGCCGATGGCTTCTTGCGTCCCCATAAAAACTCCTGCCGGATGTTGTCGTTTTAATCATTGCCACAAATGGTAGAGAAAGCCAAATATTAAAACAAACCAATAAAATATGAATTGCGTCACAATTAGCAGTTAACAAGCAATAAAAACACATCAAATTTTAAATTGGTTCGGTTTTTAATTAAAAATGAAAGTTATAACTGACCAAAAAATTTATTCAACAAAACAGTTTACCTTTCGCCAAAATTAGGGCGAAGATAATAGCCCTCACTCGCTTATCTCACGTTGTAAAGGAGCTCCCGTGACGCCCACGCTTATCCAGAATATCGAATGTTTTATTACCCGACCCGACCGCCACAACCTGGTGGTAGTGCGGGTGACAACCGATAAAGGCATCACGGGGCACGGTTGCGCCACCTTCCAGCAACGTCCTCTGGCGGTAAAAACGCTGGTCGATGAATATCTGAAACCCTTGTTGATTGGCCGCGATGCCAACCATATTGAAGATCTCTGGCAAATGATGAACGTCAACGCCTACTGGCGTAACGGTCCCATCATGAATAACGCCATCTCCGGCGTTGATATGGCGCTCTGGGATATCAAGGGTCAACTAGCGGGTATGCCGCTGTACCAGTTGCTCGGCGGGAAATCTCGTGATGCTATCGCCGCCTACAGCCACGCCAGTGGCGAAACGCTGGAAGCATTATTCACCGCTGTCGACAAGCTGGCGGCTCAGGGCTACCGGCATATTCGCTGCCAGCTCGGTTTTTACGGCGGTACGCCTGCGCAACTGCATACGCCGGAAAATCCAACCACAGGCGCCTATTTTGATCAGCAGGAGTACATGACCAATACCGTGGCGATGTTTAAAGCGTTGCGGGAAAAATATGGTTATCGCTTGCAGATCCTGCACGATGTTCACGAACGCTTATTCCCGCAGCAAGCGGTGCAGTTAGCGAAGCAGCTTGAGCCCTATCTGCCTTATTTTATTGAAGATATTTTGCCGCCGACGCAAAGCGCGTGGCTGGATCACGTGCGCCAGCACAGCAGTGCGCCGCTGGCGATGGGTGAGCTATTTAATAACCCGGCAGAGTGGCATGAGTTGATTGTGAACCGCCGCATCGATTTTATCCGCTGCCACATTTCGCAGATTGGCGGCATCACACCGGCATTAAAACTGGCGATTCTGTGCCAGGCATTCGGCGTACGATTGGCCTGGCACGGGCCGGGAGATATGACGCCCATTGGTGTGGCGGTGAATACGCATCTCAATATTCATCTGCATAATGCGGCGATTCAGGAGTATATCCCCCGCTCCGCCAGCACAGATGCGGTTTTCCCGGGCGCGCCGGAAGTGAAAGATGGATTCATTTATGCGCCGGAAAAACCAGGTATTGGCGTGCAGTTTGATGAACAGCAAGCGCTGGCACACCCAGGGATCTATCGCCCGCACGAATGGACGCAAAGCCGCCTTGCCGACGGCGCAATCCACACGCCGTAACGTCAGCCGCCGCCCTGGCGGAAGGTGAGGTTTTCGCGGTTATGCGGAATGACATACGTGCAGGTGTAGTTAATATCAATAATGTCGCTGATCTCATACACCTGCCCGCCTTCCAGGATGCCGCGGTTACTGATGTGCATGGCCGGGCTACCCTTTTTACAGCCCAGCAGCACCGCCTGTTCGCGACTCACGCTCACCGCCCGGTACGTGGTCAGCAGATGTGAAATCCGGTAGCCTTTGCCCAGCACATACTGCTGGATAGAACGCTCAATGACCTGCTGGTTGAGATCGGCAAACCCTTCTACCGGCATGCGTGATATTTCGATCTGTACCGCTTGTTCATCGACAAAGCGCAGGCGGCAAAACTGCCAGATAAAGCTCTCCTCGTTGAGGCCGAAGATTTGCTGTTCATCGCGATCCGGGCGCTTTTTATGCAGGCTAATCATGCGGAAACGAATCTGATCAAAACGCTTTTCGGTGATGGAGTTATAAACCAGCGGATTGTTGCGCGCCTGCTCGTTAATCCAGATGCCGGAACCCTGCACAATATTCACCACACCAATACTCGCGAGTTTTTCCAGCGCCTGTCGGATGGTAAAGCGCGAGACGCCATACTCCTGTGCCAGCTGGCGTTCAGGTGGGAGTTTGCGCGGGCCAGGCGCACTGATTTGATAAATTTTGCTTAGCAAATCCTGGGTCACAAACTCTTTTTTCTTCATCCTTTCTTTCCTGAAAGAAAACAATCGCTGCCGCGTGTTATAACATCAGCGGCTAAAAGATACTCCTCGTTTATCAGTATCAAAGAAGGATTTTTGATCATGACCAACCGACGACTGATGAGTCTTGCGACAGTTGCTCTGGTGCTCGCCATTTTCCTGCCGGTGAGCCTGAGTATCTGGATGAGTCACCGCCAGGCTGAAGAAAACTTTATGAATGATCTGGACATGTACTCCACTCTGGCAGAAATGCGTACCCAACGCGTCATCAACCAGAGTAAAGCCGCGCTGCGTGAGCTGGATGCCTACGATGGCGCGCCCTGTACGCCCGAACATTTGTTGGCGATGCGGCGTATTTCTTATTCGTGGCGCTATGTGCGTGAAGCACTATACATCAACGGGCTGCAACCGCTCTGCTCATCCCTGCAAGCCGACAGCCCCATCCTGCCCTTTCCCGAACCCGGAAAGATCACCTCTGATGGCTTTCGCGCCTGGCTGACTCGCCACAACGATCTGGGTCTGGCGAAATATATGGTCGCGATCGGCAGCGCGCATTATGTGGTGATGGTCGATCCAACATCGTTTATTGATATTTTGTCGCATGGCACCTCCCCCGTTTATATCGCGCTGATCAATACCAAAACGCACCAGCGCATTGCCGGAAGCCCCCGGCTGACGGCGGCCAACCTGGCACAAATAAACCAGCAGGGGCCAACGCGCATCATTACCGATGGCGAGGTCTACCGGATCCAGCGCGATGCCGATATGGGGCTGGCGATTGTCACCTGGATGGCGATTGCGCCGCTGGAAAAAAACTGGCACCGGTTATTGATGATGTGGTTGCCACTCGGTTTGCTGGTCAGCCTGCTGCTCGTTTTTGTCATGTTAAGGCTTCTGCGCCGTTTGCATTCACCGCGCGCGCAGTTGCAGGACGCCATTCACGGACGTGAAATTACCGTGTTTTTTCAACCAATTGTTGAGCTTGATAACGGCAAGATAGTCGGCGCAGAGGCGCTGGCACGCTGGCGGCAAAAAGATGGCAGCTACCTTGCGCCAGATATTTTTATTCCGCTGGCGGTGCACAGCGGTCTGATGCCTCAGCTGACCAAACTGGTGGTTGAAACCGTATTTTCCACTCTCGGATCCTGGCTGCACCAACACCCGGATCAACATATCTCGATTAACCTTGAGCCGGCGGATCTGCTTGACCCCACCCTGCCGGATCTGCTGGCTCGTCTGATCGCCCAGTGGCAACTCTCGCCTTCACAAATCGCCCTTGAACTCACCGAACGCGGTTTCGCCGATCCGGCGGTGAGCGGCCCGGCAATCAATGCGCTGCGCGCCGCCGGCCACGCCATTTACATTGATGACTTTGGCACCGGCTATTGCAGCCTGAGCTATCTGCAAAATCTGGATGTCGACATCATCAAAATCGACAAATCGTTTGTCGATGCGCTGGAGTACAAAGCCGTGACGCCGCACATCATCGATATGGCCAAAGCGCTCAGGCTGGCGATGGTGGCTGAAGGCATTGAAACCGAAGGCCAGCTTCAGTGGCTAAAGACGTATGGCGTGGAGTACGGCCAGGGCTGGCTCTACAGCAAAGCGCTGCCGCCTGACGCATTTATTCAGTGGGCGGAAAACAACCTGCGCGCCGCCTAGTTTTGCTACTGTTAAAAGTGGTTTAACACGCGGAGGAAGCATGATGAAAAAGCAATCCTGGCCGCTGCATGATGTCCGGCACTGGCTGGAACCCGGCCCGGTGGTACTGCTCAGCAGCCACTGGCAAGGGCAAAGCAATATTATGACTCTGGGCTGGCATACGATTCTGGAGTTTTCGCCGTCGCTGGTGGGCTGCATGATCTCAGCGGGAAACGCCAGTTTTGCGCGCATTCGCCAAAGCGGTGAATGTGTGATTAACCTGCCGGAAGCCAGCATGATCGATACCGTTTCACGCATCGGTAACTGCACCGGCGATGACGTCGACAAGTTCGCGGAATTTGGCCTGACGGCAGAAAAAAGCGACAAGGTCAGCGCGCCGTCGATAAAAGAGTGTTTCGGGCAGTTTGAGTGCCGGCTCTACGATGACGCAATGGTGGATAACTATAACTTCTTTATTTTTGAAGTGGTTGCCGCACGGGTTAACCCCCAGCCGGAGTGGCCGCAAACCCTGCATTATGTCGGCGGGGGGGTATTCCGTACCGATGGCGACGTGCTGGAACGCAAGGCGCTGTTTACCAAAGTGTCCTGAGCGGCTAATTATTCGTCAAGAATGGGAACGAAGCCCCCGTAAATCATGCGTTTGCCGTCAAAGGGCATCTCGTTCCCCAACTCGCGCATCCGCGGGTCCGCCATGATTTTCTGATTCGCGGCGTCGCGTACCTCTTTTGACGGGTATTCAATCCAGCTGAATACCACCTCTTCGTTGTCTTCCGCTTTCACGGCCATGCGAAAGTCGGTGAAATTGCCGTCGGGCACATCGTCCGCCCAGCATTCAACAACCCGCGTGGCACCAAACTCTTTAAACAGCACGACAGACTTCGCCGCCAGTTGGCGATAAGCCTCTTTTTGATCGGCCGGTACGGCAACCACAAAACCATCAACATACTTCATGAGTTGACCTCCGAAGTGGCCGTGCGGCAGGACAGCCCCACCGCATCAGGCCCGATAAGTTTAGTCTTGTCGCCAGCAAAAGGCGTAACGCACCTTGTCCGTATTGAGAATAAACTCCGACGACACACTTGGGCTCCAGGAGTCATCGCCGCCGACGCCCATATGGAACGCATCGACATGCAACCAGCAACCGTCCTCTTCATGCAGCAGATGATGATGCGTGGTTTCGCGCAGTTGCTCATCGCTGTAGCGCCCCAGCGAAAAGTGGAAATTGCCGTCCAGGCGATGCGCGCCATAGCGCAACATGCGCGTATCGCAACGCAGGCCATTCTCGCCGGGGAAAATATAGGGCGTATGCAGCGAGGCCAGGGGCAATGTCCACAATCCCTGGCGCGCCGCCAGTTTACGGTCGGGGTAGTTTTCATGCGGTCCCAACCCTAACCAGCTTGCCTGCGCATGGTGCTCTGCGAGCTGGCAAACCAGGCCAACACGCGCCGGCGGCGGAATATCCGTCGCCACCTGCACCTCCACTTCACCATGCAATACACCGTGGCTATCAATGCGCCAGCGCTTGTGGCTGATAAAGGCCGTTTTTCCCGCGCCCACCCAACAATGCCCCGTATGGATAACAATTTCTGCCGCCCCCTCTTGCGCCTCGCAATAGAGCAACTGCGCGTGCAGGTCATACATGCCAGCCGCTTTCCAGCGCTCTACCCAGGCGTTGGGGTCAATACGCGTCACTTCACTGATGCCGATATCGTTATCCAGCGGCGCACGGGCAAAACAGTCCGTAAGCGGTGTGGAAAGCGTGGGTTGCTCATCGCGCCACCACTGCACCAGGTTGCCGTTTTGCCGACAGAACTGCCAGCGCTGATGACCCGCGCTGATAGTGTAATCCTGTGCATTCGTCTGCAGTGTCGGTCGCGCGCCTTTGACCTCGCGCGGTGCGATATACAATGGCGCGGGCAAACGCCACTGATCCCACGCGCAAAGGTGTTCCGCCGCCGACCAGCGTGTCGCTGCCCGCTGGTAAACCTCGACATTCAGCCACACTTCACCGGGTGCCGCATGCAGTTCAGGAAGCGTGAGCGCAATTTTCTGTTTTCCTTGCGGTGCGATATTGAGTGCCGTTTCTCCCTGCGCCACCACTTCACCATCACGCTCCACGCGCCAGCGGAGGTACTCGTTATCGCTGGCGCGGAACAGGTATTCGCTCTCCACCTCAATAACCAGCGGCTGCGTACTCAGCAGGCTGAACTGGAAAAATTGCTGGGCGCGTTGCGCTTCATACAGCGTCGGATGCGGTGTTCGGTCCGGGAAAACCAGCCCGTTCATACAGAACTGCCGGTCATTTGGCGTATCGCCAAAATCGCCGCCATAAGCCCAGAATTTCTGTCCGTTCTCGTCCGTTTTCGTTAGCGCCTGGTCGACCCAATCCCAGACAAAGCCGCCCTGCAAGCGCGGTGCAGCGCGAAAGGCCTGCCAGTATTTGGCAAAGCCGCCGAAGCTGTTGCCCATCGCGTGGGCGTATTCACATAAAATCAGCGGACGGCTTTCATCCGGCAAACCGATCCACTTTTTGATTGACCACTTTGGCACCGCCGGGAATGGCTGATCCTGGTCAACACGCGCATACATTGGGCAGATGATGTCGGTCGCGGCGGTGTTCGCCCCGCCCCCTTCATACTGCACCGGGCGCGTCGGATCGGTGGTTTTCAGCCACCGATACAGCGCATCGTGGTTCGCGCCATGCCCCGACTCATTTCCCAGCGACCAGATGATGATCGACGGATGATTACGATCGCGTTGCACCATGCGGGTCACGCGTTCGCTCATTGCCGGAAGCCAGAGCGGATCATCAGCGAGACGGCTCATCGGCACCATTCCGTGGGTTTCGATATTGGCCTCATCCACCACATATAAACCGTACTCATCGCACAACTGATACCACAGCGGATGGTTGGGATAGTGAGAGCAGCGCACCGCATTAAAGTTATGCTGTTTCATTAGCACAATGTCGCGGCGCATGGTGGCTTCATCTATCGCCTGCCCGTTTTCCGGGTGGTGCTCGTGGCGGTTAACGCCACGGATCAGCAGCGGTTTACCGTTGAGTTTCAGCAAGCCGTTGCTGATTTCAACCTGGCGGAACCCGACATTACAGGCTTCCACCTCCAGTACATTTCCCCGTGCGTCGAGCAGGGTTAGCGTCAGGCGATAAAGATGCGGCGTCTCGGCGCTCCACAACAATGGAGAAGCCACCGGCAACGTGACGCTCAGACGTTCTGCCCAGCTTCCGCGTTCATCAACCACCGCGCTGCCCGGTGTTTGCTGCGTTTCGGCGATTTTTTCTTCCCCTCGCCATAACGCGAAAGCAACGCGGCAATCGGTAACTTCACCTTCAAGCCGGGCGTTAACCTGTAACTCCCCGTGAGTCAGTTGCGCATTTAGCTGCGTAACGTGATGAAAATCAGCAATCCGCGTGGCCGGTTTATGTTGCAAATAGACATCGCGAAAAATGCCGCTCATCCGCCACATATCCTGATCTTCCAGGTAGCTGCCATCGCACCAGCGCAATACCATCACCGCCAGCCGGTTATCTCCGGCCTTGAGCGCCTGGCTCAAATCAAACTCCGCAGGCAGGCGGCTGTCCTGGGAGTAGCCGATCCATTGCCCGTTACACCACAGATAAAAAGCCGAGTTCACCCCATCAAAAACAATACGGGTTTGCCCGTACGCCAGTTCTGATTCGCTCATTTCAAATGTGAGCGAGTAACAACCTGTCGGATTTTGTTGCGGTACAAACGGGGGATTCACCGGAATCGGGTAAGTGACATTGGTATAAATCGGCGTATCAAACCCCTGCATTTGCCAGTTTGAAGGCACTGGCATTGCCACCGCATCAGCGCAATCTTCGTCGATCCAACCTGCCGGCACCGCGTCTGGCGCAGCGAAAAAGCTGAATTGCCAGTAGCCATTGAGTAAACGACGTGCGGGCGATGCCGTGTTGTCGCGCGCAGAAATTTCATCGCGCCAGCTGCGCATCGGTGCATGCGCGGGTAAACGGTGCCACTGTGTGAGAACCGGGTTTTCCCAGTCGCGGCGGGAGAGAATCGAATTTAACGCAGAAGCGGACATAAAAAACCTCATTTTGCGAAGCGCTCACAATCAGAGGCACAATGACGCATTTTTCACCACTGGTAAAGCGGGTAACAGGATCAAAGCGAAGGCGATCACAAAAGTGTTAACGGCGATCCAGCATCGCGACCTGCTGCGCCAGTTCGTTTAAGCGCCTGGCAAGGGTTTCACCACTCAGTTTCTGTTGCCGGGCTGGCGCGGTGGAGTGTCGCTCGATGAGCATCACCGGCAACCGCGTTTGGCCTGTGACATCGCTCCGGGCTGACGGGCTGAGTAGCCAGTCGACGCTTCGCTCTCCGGCCTCTTTAAACGTCTGGCGGATGGTGGTAAGCGGCGGGGAAAACCAGGCGCTATCGGCGGTATCGTCATAACCTACCACCGAGATCTGTGCCGGCACGTCAATCCCTTTCTCGACGCAGGCGCGGATAACGCCAAGCGCCATTTGATCATTTGCCACCAGCACCGCGTCGGGTAACTGCGAACCCGCGAGCAAACTGTGCGCTTTTTCATACCCGGAAGCCGCGCTCCAGTCACCATGCGCGCTGGCACAAGGCGTAAGGCCAGCCTGCTGAAGTGCCGTTAGCCAGCCGGCAAAGCGGGTACGCGCGGAAACCGAGGCCTGCGGCCCACCGAGTAACGCGATCTGACGGTGCCCCTGCGCCAGCAGATGTTCTACGCCAAGCCGCGCACCTTGCATGGCATCAAATACCAGGCTGTTCACCGCGGCCGTCTCACTAACATCCAGGAATAACACGGGCGTGGGTGTCGCCTGTGCCGCGAGTTGCTGCGCCAGCGCATCATCAAGCGGCACGTTGATCAACACGCCTTCAACGCGCTGCGCCAGCAGTTCCTGTAAGGCAGCCGAACAACTGGCTGCATCGTGCTGCTCCAGCATAGAAATGATCACGCTGGCGGCGGCCTGCCCGGCGCGGGACTTTACCGCCGACGCGATTTGCGATGGCGCATGCAAAGCCAGATCGGTTGTCAACAAACCGAGCGTTTTCGTACGTTTACCCGCCAGTTGCTGAGCGCCGCGATTGGGGATGTAATGCAGCTCCGCCATCGCAGCGAGCACTTTCTCGCGCGTCCGTGGAGAGACATGCGCCGCATCGTTAATCACGCGCGAAACGGTCTGGTAAGAGACGCCCGCATGGCTGGCGACATCATAAAGAGTGATGGTTTTCATAGCGCTTCCCGGTTGCAAACAGTTTTCCAGTATACCCGGTTTGCAGGTCTGCGCCTGTGAGCGCTTCAGAGAAAATACCAGGCAGGGCCAAATACCGTTGAAGGATATTTTGCGGGAAAAGAAATAGCGACGAGCCACAAAAGGCTCGTCGGAAACATCATCCGTAATGTGCATTTGAGATGGTTACGTATTTTTATTATGAAACCACCATCACATTTTTTAATGCAATTAAAATGACAGTTTCATGACAAATACATTACTGCTGACGTGGGATCGGGAAGCCTTTTAGCGAAATAATAAAGCTGTGTCCGTCTTTTTTAATTTTTGCTCCGGCGTCGCACCAGTCTGATGCAATGCGAAAAAACTCATCACTTCCGATATTCCAGTCCAGACGAACTTGTTTGACAAAACCTGAGCGCAGCATCTCGCAGGCTTCGCCGTAGTTGCTGGCGGTAGATAGCAGTTGTTGGTTCATTTTTTCTTCTTCAGAAGTTTGCGTAACGCTTTAATTTCTTTAGGAGTTAACGGAGTAGAGCTCTCTTCTTCGGTATGCTGGTTATCAATGTCGTCTTCCGATACTCCCGCCTCTTCCGCAGCCTGAAAAGCCAGCAGCAACAGCTTTTCTGTCGCGGTACCGAGATTTTCACTATTTACTTCTGCGTAATGACGAAGTTTCTCTTTTAGCGCTTCATCAATTTTGACGTTTAATACAGCACTGGCCATGATTATCCCTTCTTGTGTGAATAAACATGCTAATTAATACACGAACTTATGGAACTGATCCACAAATATATTTCAGAATTATAACAACTTATAAAAGCCCAAGATTAATCTGCCTGACAATTATGACAAAAAAATTAAATTAATATTTCAGTAAAATGACAAACTAAACCAGCATAAATAAATATATCGACAATAAAATTTAAATATCCTGCCAGCCTCATTAGGCTGACAGGATTCAGCGGTGAAGATTATTCCATTCGTCGCGGGTTATCTCCCAAAGTTCGGTGTCCAGTTCGCCGGAGACATATTGCCCCTTCTGGCGGCGAACCAGCCGCATTCCGCAACGTTCAGAGATCTTTTTCGAGCGCACATTCGCCACGGCTTTCGGGGCGCGCAACACATCACGCTCGAGCACATTAAACCAGTAATCATTCACCGCATGGCAAGCTTCCGTCATATAGCCCTGCCCTTGCCACTCCGGCGCGAGCCAGAAACCACGGTTATTGTCTGGCGTATTCATTAAGCAAATAACACCCATTAACTCTGTCGGGTCTGCTTTGCGACGCAACGTCCAAAACCAGCCTTCCCCTGCGCGGTTTGCCGGCAGCGCAACATTATCGACATAATGCTGCGCGGCACCTTCCGGGTAGGGCCAGGGCACACTGGCTATCAGGTAGCGCACGATTTCCCAGCGCGGGAAAATACGCTGAATTTGCGTGGCATCTTCCGATGCCAGCGGCTTGAGAAAAAGTCTTGCGGTTTCGAGCTCGGGTGTGGTCATTGCCATCACTCCATTTCAACGCCAGCGGATGTGTTACACCAGAATCCCCTGGCCGTTTTATAAAGTAAACCGCCCGTTCAACAGCAAAATTGAGGGGAGTGAATGGCGCAGCGCATTGCATGTCATAGACACTTATAGCGCTGGCTCGCTTTGTGGTTCAGGTTTTAGCGCTGGTTTCTGACGAAACCATGGCAGGCAAAGCTGGATCAACGGGCCAATCGCCAGGGCGTAAACCACCGTCCCCACGCCAACGGTTCCGCCCAACAGCCAGCCGATAAGCAACACAGAAACTTCAATCGCTGTGCGGATAGCCCGCACCGACCAGCCGGTACGCGCATGAATACCGGTCATTAACCCATCGCGCGGCCCGGCACCAAACCCCGCGCCAATATACATTCCGGTCGCGAGGGCATTCACCACCACGGCAGAAATCAGCAACGTGCCGCGCGCCACCAGCGAATCCAGCACCGGCATCAGCGACAGCGCGGCATCGGCGGCAAGGCCTAATACAATCACATTACTGATCGTTCCCAATCCGGGCCGCTGGCGCAACGGGATCCACAACAGCAGCACCAGCGCCCCGGTAACGATCATCACCGTCCCAATATCCAGCGATAGCCGTTTCATTACGCCCAGGTGAAAAACGTTCCACGGGTCCGCGCCCAGATCCGCGCGCACAAACATGGCGGTGGAAACGCCGTACAGAACCAGGCCTATATAAAGTTGAATTAATCGACGCAGCATTGTTTTTCTCCGGTTGTTCAGGCTTTCATCTTTACCGGAAATGGCCTTATTATTAATGTCCAGTTTTAAAATAGTGGACTGTATATGTCATCACGCCGCCTGGGTAGCCACTCTTTACACCGTCTGTTGGGTCACTGGCAACAACCCGCTTCCCGTACGCCGTTATGGCGACAACTTGCCGACGCGCTGCGCCTGCTGATCCTGGATGGCAGGCTGGCAATGGAGACACGCCTTCCCGGAGAGCGTGAACTGGCCTCAGCGCTTGAGATCAGCCGCACAACGGTTGCCAGCGCACTCACACACCTGCGTGATGAAGGTTATCTGGAGAGCCGCCACGGCAGTGGCTCGCGCGTGATCCTGCCCGATAGCCGCGCGATCCCCACGCTCAGCACGGCGGGCACCGCACTTGATCTCTCCACTGCCGCACTCAGCGCTGGCCCGGAAATTCACCAGGCTTACACCCACGCGCTGGCAGCCATCCCGCCCTATCTTTCGCGCACAGGTTACGGGCAATTAGGTGTGCAGGCGCTGCGCGAAGCGATTGCCGCGCGATACACCGCCCGCGGCTTGCCGACGCATGCAGATGAAGTGATGGTGGTCAATGGCGCACTCAGCGGGCTGGCGCTGGTTCTGCGTATGCTGACCGGGCCCGGCGATCGCGTGGTGGTCGATCATCCGACCTATCCGCTGGCCATTGCCGCCATTCAGGGCGCGTCATGCAGACCAGTTGGCGTCTCTTTGCCGCAAACGGGCTGGGACACCGACGGTTTCGCCGCGACGCTGGCGCAGACCGCGCCACGGCTGGCTTACGTCATGCCTGATTATCACAACCCAACCGGCCGCTGTATGGATATTGCCACGCGCCAGGCCATCGTCAGCGTTGCCGCGCAAGCGCGCACCACCCTGGTGGTCGACGAAACGATGGTTGATTTGTGGTACGAATCTCCGCCACCACCGCCCATGGCGGCGTTTGATAGTAGCAGTACAGTCATTACGATCGGTTCGGCGGGGAAAACGTTCTGGGGTGGACTGCGTTTGGGCTGGATCCGTGCCTCATCGCGGACCATTGCCACGCTGGTGCAGACGCGCGATACGCTGGAGCTTGGCTCACCGCTACTGGAACAGCTGGCGACGCTATGGCTGATGGAAAATGGCGAAAGCTTCCTGCCTGCGCGTCGTGACATGCTCAAAGCACGCCGCGATCGCTGCGCGGCGCTGCTGCGGGAACATTTCCCCGACTGGCGTTTCTCGCTGCCGGAAGGTGGCCTCTCTTTCTGGATAGAGCTGCCCGACATGCTGGCAACGCAATTTGCCGCGCGCGCGGAAACGATCGGTATCCACCTCGGCGCTGGCCCGCGTTTTGGGCTGACAGGGGCGTTTGAACGCTATTTGCGTATCCCTTTCGCGCTGGATTCAAATGAGCTGGAAAATGCGCTACTGCGGCTCAAACCCTTATGGCTGGCGCTTCGAGCAACGGAAGCGCCATTAAAACGTAGCCTGGTGTAATACTCAGGACGCAGGTGGTGTCAGCGGCTTTAGCGACTGGCTGTTAACCCAACCAGTAGTGCTTTTCCCCGCCTCGCTAATAAACTGGATCTGCGTCCAGCCTTGCCCGGTTTTCAGCACCCCCACAACATCATCTTTGACAATCCATGCCTTACGCCGCGTGCTGGCATCCGGTGTGCTGCTGAGATAAACCCGCTCATCAATCACTTCGGCGAGAGAAACCCATCGTGTCGACTGGGTTTTGCTCAACGCAATCCCCTCGTTGATTTGCGGCACCATCACATTCATGCAGCCGTCATGGTTTTGCCCGTTCGCAATCTTCAATGTTACGCCGTCTGCCGTGGCGGAAAGATGCCCCGGCAGCACATCGGAAGACCAACTGGATATTTCCGCCTCCCCGGCTGGAGACGCATTACCCGCCAGCGCAAAGGAGCAGTTTCGCGTCACGCCAACCCCCATTGTTTCAGAGTAGTAACCCGTGACCTGCCCGGAGGGGGATACCGCCAGTTGCAGCCCTTCATAAACGCCCGACTGCAATGTGGCGGCAAAAGGTGCCGTCGATACCGATAATGTCAATGCCAATACGATGTTGCGCATACTCCCTGCCCTTTTATCAGAATTATTTTTGCGGCTACAGCGTACCGTTTCTGCATAAAAACATCATCAGTGAACCCACGCGTTTCCCCCACCAAAAAAGGTAAAAAAGGCTAAGGTTGAAAGACCCGTTTAATTTGCTCTATGAGGAAAGTGATGTCGGAAAAGTTAAAGGCGCAGTGTCACTGCGGCGCGGTGGCGTTTACTGTGCAGCTTTCGGACGGTTTTAACACCGTTCGGCGCTGTAACTGTTCTTTTTGCCGAATGCGCGGCGCCGTTGCCGTGTCGGCCCCGCTCTCCGGTATTGAGGTTTTTAAGGGCAAGGATAAATTGACCGAATACCGCTTTAACACCGGAACCGCTGTGCACTATTTTTGCTCGGTTTGCGGTATCTACACGTTCCATCAGCGGCGTTCAAACCCGGATCAGTACGGTGTCAATGTGGCCTGTATTGCTGGTGTTTCGCCCTTTGATTTTGCGCAAGTGCCGGTTTCAGAAGGTGTTAATCACCCGTCGGATGGCGGAAGCGAGGGTATTGCCGGGTATTTGCGCTATTCACGCGAGTGAGCAAAACAAAGGAAGCAGAAATGGGTGGGGGCCCTGCCAGCTACATCCCGGCACACACGTCATCTGCCCTGGCTGCTTCCTTCCGGACCTGACCTGGTGAACAGAGTAGCGTTGCGGGAGAACCAACAGAGCCCCCATTGAGAGCGTTGTTAACCAACGCGCTGGCGCATTATCCCTATCCGGGATGGCAATTGCAAGCCGCGCCGGGGCGGATGCTGGTTTCTTGCGCAATCCCCACTTCACAGCACACGTTTCGCTGTTTATGCTGCCTCTTCTTTCTTCAGGACATCACAATGGATACACAGGACTCTTTCCCGCAGCGGGTGTGGCAAATCGTTGCCGCCATCCCCGAAGGCTATGTCACGACCTATGGTGATGTGGCGAAGCTGGCCGGTTCACCGCGCGCGGCGCGCCAGGTGGGCGGCGTGCTGAAACGTTTACCGGAAGGCAGCACGTTACCGTGGCATCGGGTGGTGAATCGTCATGGTTGTATCTCGCTGACCGGGCCGGATTTACAGCGTCAGCGCCAGGCGCTGCTGGCGGAAGGCGTGGTGGTGTCGGGAAGTGGGCAAATCGATTTACAGCATTATCGTTGGGTCTATTAAGGCTCCTCCCAACCGGGAGGAGCCTGGTCATATTAGTACTGCGTCGGCGCAGGTGTCGCTTCCGACGGGTTTACCTGCGTCGGAGAAGTGGAAGGCACCGTCGTTGCCGCCCCGCCACTTTGTTGCAGCGGCACAGCGGTTTGCTGTACCGGCACCAGTGTCAGGTCAACTTTTGTACCACCCTGGTTGATAACTGGCTTAACCGTATCGGTAATAAAGACAATTTTGTTGTCAATGGTAATCGCCGCGCTCAGCAGGATACGGGCGTTCGGCTGAATATCCGCCGGGTTAAATGGCAGCACAAAGCTAAACGGTGACTGTTTACCTTCAGTACGGACAGCTTTCTGCGCCAGTACTTTCGACGGCGCATCTGCCTGCGAAGCATCAGAAACCGTCACGGTGAGTACCGCGTCTGGCGGCAGCGCCACTTTCTGACGGATCCAAACCGTACCCGAAACATTCGGTTGCGTGATCGCCGGTTTATTTGTTGCCGCAGGTGCATTTGGGTTAGGTGCAGGTGTCGGAATATCGCCGCCCTTTTGGGCGCAGGCAGACAGCGCGACCGCGACTGCTAAACCACTTAACATGTGCACGAGTTTCATTGATTTCTCCTTATCTTCAATGCACCGGCAGGCGTTTCGCCCGCCAGGATGTGTGGTCAAACCATCGTAACCTGAACAAGTGTGGCACACGTGCCGGATATATTCCTGCAAACTGCCATCTATTCAGATTATTGAACCCATCGGACCAGCAATTTTTCCAGGTTATACTATTCGGATAATTCGCTCCGTCAGCCGTTATTATTTTGAGGAAATTTATGAGTCAGGCGTTATCCAATCTGCTGGCATTACTGAACCTGGAAAAAATTGAAGAGGGCTTGTTTCGCGGGCAGAGCGAAGATCTCGGCTTGCGCCAGGTTTTTGGCGGTCAGGTCGTAGGTCAGGCCTTGTACGCCGCCAAAGAGACCGTTCCTGCCGAGCGCCTGGTGCATTCATTCCACAGTTACTTTTTACGTCCGGGCGATAGCGAAAAACCGATTGTCTACGACGTGGAAGTGCTGCGTGATGGCAACAGTTTCAGCGCCCGACGCGTTGCGGCCATCCAGAACGGCAAACCGATTTTCTACATGACCGCGTCCTTCCAGGCACCGGAAACCGGCTACGAGCACCAAAAAACGATGCCGCAGGCACCGTCGCCGGATTCGCTGCAATCTGAAACGGATATTGCCCGCGCGCTTGCTCATTTATTACCCCCGCAGGCCAAAGAGAAGTTTCTCAGTGACAAGCCGCTGGAGATCCGCCCGGTTGAGTTTCATAACCCGCTGAAAGGCCATGTCGCCGAGCCCACCCGCCAGGTATGGATCCGCGCAAACGGCACCGTGCCGGACGATTTCCGCGTGCATCAATATCTGCTTGGCTATGCCTCTGACTTTAACTTCCTGCCGGTTGCGCTTCAGCCGCATGGCGTAGGCTTTCTTGAGCGCGGTATGCAGGTTGCCACTATTGACCACTCGATGTGGTTCCATCGCCCGTTTAATATGAACGAATGGTTGCTCTACAGTGTGGAAAGCACCTCAGCCTCCAGCGCTCGCGGTTTTGTGCGCGGCGAGTTCTATACACAAGAGGGTGTGCTGGTGGCGTCCAGCGTGCAGGAAGGCGTCATGCGCAATCGCAACTAATCCCGTTTTAAAAAAGAAAAGCCTCCGAACGGAGGCTTTTTTATGCTCAGGAGATAACTCAACATAATCAGGCGTTATAGGCGTTTTCGCCGTGGCTGTTCACATCCAGCCCTTCACGCTCTTGCTCTTCCGGTACGCGCAGGCCTACCGTCATATCCGCCAGTTTGTAACCGATAAAGGCCACCACGCCAGACCACACGATAGTAATGGCAACGCTTTCCAGCTGTACCAGTACCTGATGGCCCATGGTCACCCCTTCAGCGAAACCGACACCGCCCAGCGACGTAGACGCGAAGATACCGGTCAGGATACAACCCACGATGCCGCACACGCCGTGCACACCGAAGACATCGCACGGGTCATCAACACGCAACATACGTTTCAGTGCAGTAACGCCCCACAGCCCTGCCAGACCGGCAATCAGACCCACAATCAGCGCGCCGCCGACACCCACATAACCGCACGCCGGGGTGATACCAACCAGACCCGCGATGGCACCAGAACAGGCACCGAGCAGAGACGGCTTACCGCGCATTGCCCACTCGCCAAATACCCACGCCAGAATAGCGGCCGCAGTGGCAACAACCGTGTTCACGAAAGCCAGCGCAGCGATTTCGTTCGCCGAGCTTGCAGAGCCGGCGTTGAAGCCAAACCAGCCAACATAGAGGATCGCGGTGCCGGTGAAGACCATCGGCAGGTTATGCGGTTTGAACGCTTCTTTGCCAAAGCCCACGCGTTTGCCAATCAGGTAAGCACCTACCAGACCTGCGATCGCGGCGTTGATGTGAACAACCGTACCGCCCGCGAAATCCAGCGCGCCGTGGGTTGCCAGCAGACCGCCACCCCAGACCATGTGCGCAATCGGCACATAAGAAAGCGTCAGCCATACCACCACAAAAATCAGCACCGCAGAGAAGCGAATACGCTCAGCCAGCGCACCGACAATCAGGCCAACGGTGATACAAGCAAAGGAGCCCTGGAACGCCACGTGGATGTACTGATAAATGCTGCCCATCACGGCTTTCAATTCGATGTTTTTCAACATCGCCCAGTTGAAGCTGCCGAAGAAGCTGTTGCCCTCGCCAAATGCCAGAGAGTAGCCGTAAACCACCCACAGGATGCACACCAGAGCGAAGGTGACGGCAACCTGCGTCAGCATCGACAGCACGTTTTTACCGCGGATCAAACCGCCGTAGAACAGCGCAATGCCCGGAATGGTCATAAACAGCACCAGCGCGGTGCAAATCATCATAAAGCCGTTGTCGGCTTTATCCGCCACAGCGGGAGCCGCCATCGCCAGGCCTGGCAGCAACGCCAGCGAAGCAAGAGCCGTTTTTAATGTTGTGTTTTTCATTGTTCCGATCCCCATCACTGTGTGTCTTGTATTACAGTGCCGCTTCGTCGGCTTCGCCGGTACGAATACGAATGACGCGTTGCAGCTCGGCAACGAAGATTTTGCCGTCGCCAATTTTTCCGGTGTAGGCCGCTTTGCTGATCACATCGATCACTTCATCGAGTTGATCGTCGGCGATCGCCACATCAATTTTCACTTTTGGCAGGAAATTGACGCTATATTCCGCACCGCGGTACAGCTCAGCGTGACCCTTCTGACGGCCAAAGCCTTTCACTTCAGTTACGGTCAGCCCTTGAATACCAATAGAAGAAAGCGCTTCACGCACGTCTTCAAGTTTGAATGGCTTAATCACCACGGTAACCAGCTTCATAGATCCCCCTCCAGTCGAATTCGATAATGGCCGCAGCTAACACGCAGTAGACATTGCAATCGTTGTGCCAGGAATGAAAACAGGGAGGATTTCAGGTTGTTAGTGCGCCCGGGCGGGCAGAGCAAGAAAGCGAAAAAAGTCTGCTTGTGATTCGGCAGGTTACGCGCAAAGAAAAACGCACCATGACAGTGCACGGTGCGTTACTTTTTTGCACCAACAAAGATTCCGTAAAGGTGCGTGCTTAATTTTGGTGCATCAGGCGATAAGCGACTCTTCGCGCGCGCTGGCAGCCAGCTCTTCACCGGCAAGCTGCAACTGATACATCTGCCAGTAACGGCCTTTCGCTTCAAGAAGTTGCTGATGTGTGCCCCGCTCAACTGCCTGCCCGCGATGCAGCACCAGAATCGTTTCTGCCTCAACAATGGTCGATAAGCGGTGGGCGATCACCACCAGCGTCGTATGCTCACGCACGGCCGCCAGCGCGTGCTGAATCGCCTGTTCGGTGCCGGAGTCAATGTTCGCTGTCGCCTCATCCAGAATCAGGATCTGCGGTGTATCAACCAGCACGCGCGCCAGCGCCAGCAGTTGCTTTTGTCCCACCGAGAGGTTATTACCCTGTTCGCCCAACCGGGTGTAAATGCCGTCGCTCATCGTACGCGCCAGTTCCGCCAGTTGCACCGTTTCCAGCGCTTTCCACACCTGCTCTTCGCTGATCTCACGTCCCAGTGTGACGTTGGCAAAAAAGCTGTCCGCCAGTACCACCGGATCCTGCTGCACCATCGCTATACCTTTGCGCAGCGGCGCGTGCCCTAATGCAGAAAGAGGACGCCCGTCCAGACGGATCTCCCCTTTCGTCAGCGGGTAATAGCCCATTAACAGGCTGGCCAGCGTACTTTTTCCGCTGCCAGTGTGTCCGACCAGCGCGACAAAGCTGCGCGGTTCAACGTGCAGGGAGATATCCTGCAGCACCAGTTGATCGTCGCGGTAAGCAAACGAGAGATTGTCGATGTCGATAGACCCGCTTTGTAGCGGCGCGTCATCGTAACCATAAGTCTGGCGCGGCCTGTCCATCAGTTCGAACACGCGCTCGCCAGCGACGACTGCCTGCTGCAACATCGACTGCTGCGTTGTCAGCTCAATCAGCGGCTCGTTAAGACGCCCGAGATAACTGATAAAGGCGTACAGCACACCGACTTCTACCGTGCCTACGGACGAGAAGCCGAATAGCATCAGCAAGCCACACAACACCAGCGCGGAGAAAAGGCTCAACAACGGACGCAGCAAAAAGCCGTCCAGCCGCAGGGTTTGCATGCGAGCGATATAGTGCGAACGGCTGGATTCGCTCATGCGTTCCCCAAAACGCGCCTGCTGACGGAACTGCTGAATAACGCTCATACCGTTGATGATTTCGTTGAAACCATCGTTGATATCCGCCAGATAAGCTCGCATACGCCGCACAATGGGCGTGCTGTAACGCTGGTATAGCAGCATCACTATTAACACCGCCGGGAAAATCGCCATCGCCACCAGCGCCATACGCCAGTCGAGGCTGAACATCGCCACCAGCATCGCGCCAATCAGCGCCGCGCTGCGCAACACCGTTGCCACCACCGTGACGTAGAGATCGCGGATCACTTCAGTATCGTTGGTCACACGCGAAATAATTTGCCCGACGGGCTGGGTATCGAACGCGCTAAGCGGCTGGCGCAGGGCGGCGTCCATCACATCGGTACGCAACTGTTGCACGACGCCGACCGCCGCCTGGTTAAACAGCAGCGCTTGCGCATAATGCAGCAGCGCCGCCAGCAGTTGCAGGCCGATATAGACCGCCGCCATCCCGGCAACCACGCCGAGCGGCAGATAGTTTTTCGCCACCATATTATCGATAAAGTAGCTGATCAGCGCCGGGCCAGAAACTTCGGCAATCGCCGCGATCCACAGCATCAGCACCGCTTTCGCCAACGGTTTGCGCCACGGTGAGCCATATTTCAGCAAGCGTTTCAGCGTTGGCCACTGTTTGGTGAAATTACGCATCAACCGCCTCCTGAGGCACATCATTCAGCGCCGCCTCCAGTTGCTGATAGCGATACATATCGCGATACCAGCCCGGCTGGCGCGCCAGTTGTTCGTGCTGGCCGCGTTGCGCGATGTGTCCATGCTGCATGACGATAATCTCACTGGCTTCGGTCAGCGCCGACAGGCGATGCGCGCTGATAATAACGGTGCGTCCTTCGCCCCACTGGCGCAAATTATGCAAAATCTGGTGTTCAGTGCGCCCATCCACGGCGGAGAGCGCATCATCAAGGATTAAGATCTCCGCATTCAGCAGCAGCGCACGGGCAATGGAGATTCGCTGCTTTTGCCCGCCGGAGAGCATCACGCCGCGCTCGCCCACTTCGGTGTCATACCCCTGCGGCAGGCGCAGGATATCGTCGTGCACGCTGGCAAGTTTCGCCACATGCTCGATCTCTTCCTGTGTCGCACCGGGTTTACCCAGCGCAATATTGTTGCCCACGGTATCGGAGAAGAGGAATGGCGTCTGGTTGACCACCGCCAGGCGGCTGCGCCAGGCGTCCAGTTGCAGGCGCGTCAGGGGGATATCGTGAAAACGGATATCGCCCTGATCAACATCGAAATGGCGCTGAATCAAAGAAAGCAAGGTGGTTTTTCCGGCGCCTGTCGGGCCGCAAATCCCCAACATCTGGCCCGGTGCCAGCGTCACAGCCACATTATTGAGCGTCGCGCTCTCGGTCTGCGGGTAACGAAATTCACGGATGGCGATATGCAAGTTACCGCGCCCTTCCGGCACGGGTTCGGAGCCGTCATTCACAACCGGCGCTTCCGCCAGCATATCGCGGATGCGGCTATAAGCAGCGCTGCCGCGCTCGACGATGTTAAACATCCACGCCAGCGCCAGCATCGGCCAAATCATCAGCCCCAGATACATCGCAAAGCTGGTCAACTGGCCGAGCGTTAAGGAACCGTGCACCACCATCCAGCTACCGCCGCCAATCGCCAGCATGTTCGCCATACCAATGGCGATATAAATAGTGGGATCGAAACGGGCATCAACGCGGGCCACGCGCATGTTTTTCGCGCCGGTGTCGGCCGCCTCACGGCTGAACAGTGCCGACTGGCGATCCTCCAGGCCGAACGCTTTGATCATGCGAATGCTGGTCATGCTCTCCTGGGTACGATCGTTTAACGCAGAAAACGCCGCCTGCGCCAGCTTAAAGCGTTGATGCAACTGATCGCCATAACGCTTGATAACCAACGCCATGATCGGCATCGGTAATAGCGACAGCAGCGTAAGCTGCCAGCTGATTTGCGTCGACATCACTATTAGCACCACGCAGCCCATCACCAGTGAATCCACCAGCGTCAACACCCCTTCGCCCGCGGCAAAAACGACGCGATCGACATCGTTGGTCGCGCGCGCCATCAAATCACCGGTGCGGTGACGGAGATAAAATTCCGGGTGTTGTCGGCTCAACTGGCGGTAAAAATCTTCCCGCAACTCAACGGCCAGTTGATAGGATGCGCCGAACAGCCAGACGCGCCAGACGTAGCGCAGCAAGTAGGTGACGATCGCAACAGCGACCAAAACACCCACCCACATCCACACTTGTTGCGTGGTGAAGCGCTGTTGGGTAACGCCATCCACCACGATCCCCACCACTTTGGGGGGGATAAGCTGCAAGATAGCAATGATAATAAGTAAGGCGACAGCCCCGAGATAGCGTTGCCATTCCCGGCGAAAGTACCAGCCTAACTGAGCAAATAATCGCACGCGGTTACATCCTGAACGTGATTTTCCGGCAGTGAATTACTGCCGCGAGGGTTATTCAATGGGCAAAGCCGTGGTGTATTTTATCTGTTCCATAGCGAAGCTAGAAGTGACATCTGACAGGCCCGGAACGCTGTTCACCAGCTTCTTGTAAAAGTCGTCATAGCGTTTCATATCTGCCACCTGCACACGCAGAAGATAGTCGTATTCTCCCGCCATGCGCCAGAAACCGAGCACTTCCGGCATCTGCGTGACTTCGTTAACGAAACGGCAGTACCAGTCGCTGCTGTGATGCTGGGTTTTGATCAGCACAAACGCCGTCAAATTTAACCCCAGCTTTTCCGCATCCAGCACCGCCACCCGACCGAGTAAAATGCCGTCATCTTCCAGCCGTTTCAGACGTTTCCAGCACGGTGTGGTGGTCAGATTAACGGCATCTGCCAGCGCCTGCAAAGAGAGCGAACAATCCTGTTGCAACAGCGAAAGCAGTTTACGGTCAATTTTATCTAGCACTTCGCACCTCTGGAGAAAAATTTTCTCTTAACAGTCTAATACAAAGGCGAAATGACAACCCTTTTTTCTTTCTCTTTCGCTAGACTGGGCACAAAATGACAAACGGATAATCACCATGAATAGCAGTTGGGTTAAATACGCTATCAACGAAATCAATGCGGATGCGCAGCGCTCAGCAGATACCCATTTGATCCGCCTGGCATTGCCGGGTTTTGCAGGCATTAATCTCTATTTAAAAGACGAAAGCACTCATCCGACCGGCAGCTTGAAGCACCGTCTGGCGCGCTCGCTGTTTCTTTACGGCTTATGCAACGGTTGGATCAAAGAGGGCACCACGATTATTGAAGCCTCCTCCGGTTCCACGGCGGTTTCAGAAGCGTGGTTCGCCCGGCTTTTAGGTTTACCGTTTATCGCCGTCATGCCGCACTGCACGGCGAAACGCAAGATTGAGCAGATTGAGTTCTACGGCGGTCGTTGCCACTTTGTCGATAGCGCCTGCGAGATTTACGCCGAGTCCGAACGGTTGGCGAAATCGTTGAACGGCCACTATATGGACCAGTTCACTTTTGCCGAGCGCGCAACCGACTGGCGCGGCAATAACAACATTGCCGACAGTATTTTCCGCCAAATGAAAAATGAACCGCACCCGCAACCCGATTATATTGTGATGAGCGCGGGCACCGGCGGGACTTCCGCCACCATTGGCCGCTATATTCGCAGCCAGGGCTATGGCACTCAGTTGCTGGTGGTCGATCCTGAAAACTCCGTATTCCTCGACTACTGGCAACATCGCGACGCCGGTTTGCGAAGCACGGTGGGCAGTAAAATCGAAGGCATTGGCCGCCCGCGTGTGGAACCCTCGTTCATCGCCGACGTTGTTGATGAGATGCTGCGTGTACCTGACGCGGCAAGCATTGCCACTGCGCAATGGCTGGAAACGCAACTGGGGCGCAAAGTGGGCGCATCCACCGGCACCAATATGTGGGGCGTGTTGCAACTCGCCGCGCGGATGCGTGAAGAAGGCCGTAAGGGTTCTATCGTCACATTGTTGTGCGACAGCGGTGAACGCTATCTGGACACCTACTACAATCCGCAATGGGTCGCGGCGAATTTCGGTGATATTGAACCGTGGAAAGCGGAAATCGCCCGACTGACGGCATAAAAAAAGCCAGGCAGTGGTGCCTGGCTTGCTGGAAAGATCTTTTCATTCGGGGGAATAAGGAAGATTGGGTGTGTCCAGCCAGTGTGTCAAAAAATGGGATACCGCCTGATCCCGGCAGTGTCCAATTACCGGTAAATGGGGCAGCGCCGCACGCAGTTGCGGCATGGCGTTGCCCATGATCATGCCCTTCCCGACGCTTTCGAGCATCTCCCGGTCATTCATCGCATCGCCAAATGCCATGCAATCCTGCAATGAATAACCCAGCTTTGTGCTGAGCACCGCCAGTGCCGAGCCTTTATTGCATCCCACCGGCAGGATTTCCAGGCAGTCCATCGCCGAGAAGCACAAGTGCGCGCGTGCGCCCAGCACCTCATTTAACTGAATGCGCAAACGGCAAAGATCGTCGTGATCGCCAACAAAGCAGATTTTGGTCACGTCGTGCGCAGGCAGCCGTTTAAGATCGGTGAGCTGGTAGGTAAACCCGCTGTAAAGGTGCGCCTGCAACGTCTCTGGCAGCGCTTTGTCGGTAAACCAACCCGAATCATTGAAAACATGGACAGTGGTAACGGTTTCCCAGCGACTGTGCAGCACCAGATCGGCCACTTCCGGGTTGAGATCCTGGCGATACAACACATCGCCTTCGCGAGAATGGATCCGCGTACCGTTGCCAGTGATCAAGAAAGCATCCATCGCGATAGCGCTAAGAATGCGGCGCATCTCCAGCGCATGCCGCCCGGTCGCAAAAGCGAGTGTCACCTCCCGCTCATGCAAGCGCCGGAGAGTTGCTAAAGTTTGGTCGCCCAAACGATGGTCGGGCATTAACAAGGTGCCATCCATGTCAAAAGCGGCCAGACGTGCCATGATTTTTCTCCGCTTGCAGTGCGTTATTGTGAAGTTCAGTGTTGTATTCCAGTATTGCGTGGGATATACGGAAGTAATAGTGAATAGATGAAAATTATTGTTCCGGGTTTATGCGACAACTGAATCGGCTTAATCAATACCAGCGTCTGTGGCAGGCATCTGCCGGAGAGGCACAATCCGTCAGCATTCGTGAACTGGCGACGCGCTGTTTTTGCAGCGAGAGGCATATGCGCACGCTACTGCGCCAGATGCAGGACGCGGGTTGGTTAAACTGGCACTCGCAATCCGGGCGCGGCAAGCGCGGTGAGCTTCATTTTCTCGTCACACCTGAATCCCTGCGCAGCGAAATGCTGGAGCTTGCGTTAAACGCCGGGCAACAGCAGAACGCGCTGGCACTGGCGCAGCTCGATCCTGACGATCTGCGCGCATTGCTGAATCCCTTTCTGGGTGGCTTATGGCAAAACGAAACGCCGACGCTGCGCATTCCCTATTATCGCCCGCTGGATCCACTGGTTCCGGGATTTCTTCCCGGCCGTGCGGAGCAACATTTAGCCGGACAGATTTTTAGCGGCTTAACACGTTTCGTGGCGCGCAGTTTTCAGCCGCAGGGCGATTTGGCGCACCACTGGGATATCAGCCCGGATGGGCTGTGCTGGCGTTTTCATTTGCACGCAACGCTGCACTGGCATAACGGCGACGCCGTGACGGCTGAACAGTTACAGGCGCGGCTGCACATGCTGCTGACGCTGCCCGCTCTGCAAAAGCTGTTCGCCAGCGTCGAGCGCATCGACATAACACATCCCTGGTGTTTAACCTTCAAGCTGCATCACCCCGATTATTGGCTGGCGCACAGGCTGGCCAGCTACGGCAGCCGCCTGGCGCATCCGCAGCACCCGATGCTGGGTACCGGCCCTTTTCGGCTGGTGACATTCAGCCGGGAGCTGGTGCGTCTGGAAAGCCATGACTATTACCACCTGGGCCACCCGCTGCTTAAAGCGGTGGAAT
The DNA here is from genome assembly GCF_015167415.1 of Kosakonia pseudosacchari. Classification (NCBI taxonomy): domain Bacteria; kingdom Pseudomonadati; phylum Pseudomonadota; class Gammaproteobacteria; order Enterobacterales; family Enterobacteriaceae; genus Kosakonia; species Kosakonia pseudosacchari. The sequence continues at coordinate 1,126,174 of NZ_CP063425.1, read as the reverse complement.
TCTGGATAACCCCGCAACTCTTTGAGCAAGGTCTCGGCACCAGTTGTCGGCACCCGGTGCAGATTGCCATTGGCGAGGCCGATGAGTTGCAGCACTTGCAGCCGGTGAGTAACAGTATCAGCCTGGGGTTCTGCTACCTTACTTTGCGCCCGGGTGCGCGGTTGAATGACGCCCAGTTACGCCGGCTGGTGCAGATTATTCATCACTCTTCGCTACTACAAACGCTGCCGCTGGATGAGAATCTCATCACACCGAGCCGGGAGCTACTACCCGGCTGGCACATGCCTGACTGGCCTACCGAAGAGGTTTCGCTACCTGGCAAACTTACGCTGGTTTACCACTTGCCCGTGGAATTACACACCATGGCGGAACAGTTTAAGCGGCATTTGCAGACGCTTGGCTGTGAGCTGACGGTGATTTTCCATGACGGCAAAAACTGGGAAGGTTGTCATCAGCTCGCCAGCGCCGATTTGATGATGGGGGACAGACTGATCGGCGAAGCGCCAGAATGTACACTGGAACAGTGGCTGCGCTGCGATCCGCTGTGGCCAAACCTGCTGAATACTAAACAATTTGCGCATCTACAAACCACACTGGATGCGGTTCAGCGCCAGCCCGACGAACAGCAGCGCAACCGCGCGCTACAGGATGTTTTTTATCACTTGATGGACAAAGCTATTCTCACCCCGATGTTTAATTATCAGTACCGCATTAGTGCGCCACCGGGTGTGGAAGGGATCCAGTTAAATACGCGCGGCTGGTTTGATTTTGCAGAAGCCTGGCTCCCTGCCCCATCGCTGTGAAGAAGCTGGTCGCTGCCAGCCGCTCGCGCTACCATAGCGCTTTATTTGTCATTGTCAGGAAGAATTATGAAACGTGCCGTTGTTGTGTTTAGTGGCGGACAAGACTCCACAACCTGCCTGGTTCAGGCGTTGCAGCAGTACGATGAAGTACATTGCGTAACCTTTGATTATGGCCAGCGTCACCGCGCCGAAATCGATGTGGCACGAGAACTGGCGCTAACGCTGGGCGCACGCGCGCATAAAGTGCTGGATGTAACGCTGCTGAATGAACTGGCGGTGAGTAGCCTGACGCGCGACAGCATCCCGGTTCCGGATTATGAACCCGACGCGACCGGCATTCCGAACACCTTCGTGCCGGGACGTAATATTCTGTTTCTGACGCTGGCCGCCGTGTATGCCTATCAGGTACAGGCGGAAGCGGTGATCACCGGCGTATGCGAAACTGATTTTTCTGGTTATCCCGACTGCCGCGATGAGTTTGTTAAGGCGCTGAATCATGCGGTCAACCTGGGGCTGGCAAAAGAGATTCGTTTCGAAACGCCGCTGATGTGGATTGATAAAGCCGAAACCTGGGCGCTCGCGGATTACTGGGGCAAGCTGGATCTGGTGCGCAGCGAGACGCTGACTTGCTATAACGGCATCAAAGGCGATGGCTGTGGGCATTGTGCGGCCTGTAACCTGCGCGCCAACGGTTTACAGCATTACCTGGCGGATAAAACTGCCGTGACGGCGGCAATGAAACAGAAAACCGGGCTCAAGTAAGCACGATACCCGGCCCGGTGAGCGTCAGCGCCACCGGGCGTTAGCCGATGGCGGCATTGCTTTATCTGAACGACGAAACGACACGAAAATGATGAATTAATCGCCTTCGCGGATCATCTTCTCCAGCCTTTCTCTCAATTCACCTTCCAGCGCCAGCGCTTTTTGCGTTTTGAGATCGATACAGACGAACGTCACCAGCGCATCAGCAACCATTTGCCCTTCAGGGTTCAATGTCACGGCCTGGCTCAGCACACCGCTTTTGCCATTAATCTGCTGCACATGGCTGGTTACCGTAAGCACATCGCCCAATACGGCCGGGCGTCGATAGTTGATATTAATATTGACCACCACGAAAGCGATGTTGTTGGCGGTCATCCATTTAAAGCTCTCGTTGTTTTCCAGCCCATCCCAGCGCGCCTCTTCAAGGAACTCAAGATAGCGGGCATTATTCACATGTTGGTAGACATCAAGATGAAAACCACGAACTTTGATTTGCGTCTGCATAGCGCTTCAACCTTTACCGTTTATAGTTATAGAGACAGAGGTCATACTGGTATGACCTCTTTATTCTGGCAAAGATTAGCGACTACGCAAGCGGCTTACAGTTTCAGATTCGACAGATTACGCTCAACCAGCGTCCCTCCTATGCCTGGCACCTGCTTAAGATCGTCTACAGATTTAAACGGGCCATACTCTTCACGGTAGCTGACAATCGCCTGGGCTTTCTTAATGCCTACGCCATTCATAACCCGCGACAACTCTTCTGCCGTTGCGCTATTGATACTCACCCGGGTACCACCTTCATCATCCGCGCTTTTCGCCGCATCCTGCGCTTTAGCTTGCGCTGAGGTGGCGGTATCGCTTTTACTTTGCGCAGCCGGTGGCTTAGCCGCAGCAGAAGGTGCTGCCAGCACACTGTGGCTCAGCGTCGCGCAAGCGAGGGACAGCGAAATTAAGAGTGCTTTGATTCCATGTTTCATTGTGTTTCTCCTTTGTTTTCAACGCCAGACAACAATAACCACAGCAAAGAAGGCAGACAAAACACAAACTTCTAAAATGGAAAAGGCCGCGAAAGCGGCCTTTAAGGTTTGCAGCGTATTACTCTTTTTTTGCGAGATGCATCGAGCCTTTTATTGCTGTGGCTCAGCGACGATGTCACCCAGTTTGATCTTGGCTTCTTTGCGCAAGTTGCTCATCAACGCTTCAAAAGCGATTTGCGCGTTGTTCTGCGTGATGCCCTGCACCATCGCTTTTTTCTGCGCATCCGGCATCGTGCCGGCTTTCACTTCATCCAGCGCCATGATAACAACATTACCTTGCTGATCGTTGGCAGTGCCGAAGGAAGGTTTATCTTTTGCTGGCAGCGGCAGATTAAACGCCGCCTGACTGACTGGATCCTGGCCAGTACGTGCCAGCGTTTTCGCCGCACCAAAGCTCAGGCCAGCCGCTTTCAGCGCATCATCACCTTTACCAGCTTTCAGCTCGCCCAGCAGTTTATCCGCATCGAGTTTTGCTTGTTGCTCTGCTTTGTTGTGCTTCACGATATCGCTGACCTGGGTTTTTACTTCGTCCAGCGGTTTGATCGCTTCGGCTTTGTGATCGGCGATACGCAGCACAAATGCGCGGTCACCATCAACGGTGATGATATCGGAGTTGCTGCCCGGCGTACCGTTCTGCCCTACCAGACCACCATTGAAAATGGCATCGCTTACCGGTTTGAAATTCAGCTCTTCCGGCAGATTATCGCGACTGAACCAGCCAGTCTGTACTGCTTTGGCACCAGCAGCCTGTTCAGCACCCGCCAGCGATTCGTTATCGTTGCTCGCCGCTTCGCTCACTTTCTGCTGCAGCGCGTACCATGCATCCAGCGCTTTTTCCTGTTTCACTTTCGCTGCCAGTTCATCGCGCACATCGTTCAGCGGTTTCACCTGCGCTGGCTGGATATCATCCAGACGAGCAACCAGGTAACCCACAGAAGATTTAATGACGCCAGACAACTGGCCTTTCTCTTTCAGACCAGCGTTTTTCAGCTCTTCCGGCGTGGTGGCGTCTTCAAGCCAGCCCATGTCACCGCCGTTACGCGCAGAAATGATGTCCGCAGATTTCGTTTTTGCCAGCGCGGCAAAGTCTGCGCCTTTTTTCAGCTCGTCCAGCACCGCTTTTGCTTCATCTTCCGTTTTGGTCTGGATAATACTGTAGCGATTACGCTGTGGCTGAGTGAACTGATCCTGATGCTGATCGTAATAAGCCTGGATTTGCTCGTCGGTGACGGTTTCCTGCATCGATGCCGCATCCAGCTTGATATAGCTTACGCGGAACTGCTCCGGCGAGGTAAAGCGGCTCTTGTTCTGATCGTAGTAGCTGGCAATTTCTTCATCGCTTGCGGTCTGCTTCGCCGCCAGCGCGTTGACATCAATCACCGCCTGGCGCACAACACGCTGTTGAGCGACCAGCGCAGCCAGTTCATCGGTTTCGCCTTTGAGCATGAAATCCGTACCGGCAACTGCATTAATCAATTGCTGAGAAGTTAACTGATTGCGCAGCGCCTGTGCATATTGATCGGTGCTCATCCCCATCTGGTTTACGATGGCGCTGAAGCGATTGTTATCAAATTTACCGTTAGCCTGGAATGCCTGAGTAGCGAAAATCGCTTTTTTCACCTGATCATCGCTAATGCCGAGACCCAGGTTTTTTGCGTACTGGTCCAGCAGCGCTTCATCAATTAAGCGGTTGAGCACTTGCTGACGCACAGATTTCATATAGTTTTCGTTGGCCGCCAGTTCCGAGAACTGATCGCCCAGCTGTTGCGCCATGCGGTTGCGCTCGCTATTCACCGCATTTTCAAACTGTGAACGGCCGATTTCCTGACCATTAACTTTTGCGGCGTAATTATTGTTACCGCCAATCAGGTAGTTACCTACGCCAGTCAAAATGAATGACACGATAATCAAACCCAGAATGATCTTGAGCACGACGTGATTTGCCGCCGCGCGTAAATTGTCCATCATGGTGTAACAACACTCCGCTGTAGGTGACTGTAGATCTCAGGCAGCTCAAGTTGCCCGCTGCGTGTAAACGCGTATTTTGACAAGAAAACGGGGCAATTGTTAGCCCGCATCGCGTATTAACTCGCAGAAAGTGCGTTTGCACAAATAAAAAAGGCACATCTCGCGATGCGCCCTTGTAGTTTGTCGCTATCCCTTCAAAGGGAAGGCGATCAGTTTACTGCGTCTTTCAGTGCTTTGCCTGCGCGGAAACCAGGAACTTTAGCCGCAGCAATGGTGATTTCTTTGCCGGTCTGAGGGTTGCGGCCTGTACGGGCAGCACGCTCTTTAACAACAAAAGAGCCAAAACCTACCAGCGCTACGTCGTCCCCGGATTTCAAAGAATCAGTAACGGCAGCAATAAAAGCATCTAACACACGTCCAGCCGCAGCTTTAGAGATGTCAGCATCTGCGGCAATCTTGTCTACCAGTTGAGATTTATTCACTCTACTCTTCCTCTCTTTATAATTTATATCGCACCTGAATCCTTCACAGCGCGACCGCGCAGCAGTTATATCAGGCCTGTCATGCCCTTACAACACCAGTTGATGATGACACACCCAACCAGCAATCTAAATTAGCTATACAAAAAAAGGCTGGCAAGTCCGAAATCACTCACCAGCCTTGTTTTTATTAACGCACTTTGCGCAAGGTCACTATTTTGCCGTTACGACTTGCATACCAAAGGGTTCATTCTGCAGCGCAAGGCTGAGAACTTCTTCGATACGCTTAACCGGATGGATATCCAGATCGGCGACAACGTTGTCCGGAATCTCTTCCAGATCGCGCTTGTTTTCGTAAGGAATCAGAACAGTCTTAATGCCCCCACGGTGCGCCGCCAGCAGTTTTTCCTTCAGACCGCCAATCGGCAGAACCTGGCCGCGCAGGGTGATTTCCCCTGTCATCGCCACATCTGCACGAACCGGGTTACCGGTCAGACAAGAAACCAGCGCGGTGCACATAGCGATACCTGCGCTCGGGCCATCTTTCGGCGTGGCACCTTCCGGCACGTGAACGTGGATATCGCGTTTCTCATAGAAATCGCCATTAATGCCGAGTTTTTCAGCGCGGGCGCGTACTACCGTCAGCGCTGCCTGAATCGACTCCTGCATCACTTCACCCAGCGAGCCTGTGTAAGTCAGCTTACCTTTACCTGGGACACAGGCGGTTTCAATGGTCAGCAAGTCGCCGCCCACTTCCGTCCATGCCAGACCGGTGACCTGACCCACACGGTTTTCATCGTCCGCACGACCGTAATCAAAGCGCTGCACGCCAAGGTAGTCATGCAGGTTTTCACCGTTGATTTCGATATGCTTCAAAGACGGATCCAGCAGCAGCTGTTTCACCGCTTTGCGGCATAATTTCGAAATTTCACGCTCCAGACCACGCACACCCGCCTCACGCGTGTAGTAACGGATGATGCCGATGATAGCACTGTCATCAACCGTCAACTCATTAGGTTTCAGCGCATTACGTTCAATTTGCTTGGTCAGTAGATGACGCTTGGCAATGTTCAGTTTCTCGTCTTCGGTGTACCCAGAAAGACGGATCACTTCCATACGATCCAGCAGCGGCGCCGGAATATTCATGGAGTTGGAGGTGGCGACAAACATCACATCGCTGAGGTCGTAGTCCACTTCCAGATAGTGATCGCTAAATGCCACGTTCTGTTCCGGATCCAGGACTTCCAGCAGAGCTGAAGCCGGATCGCCGCGCATATCGGACGACATTTTGTCGATCTCATCAAGCAGGAACAGTGGGTTTTTAACGCCTACTTTCGCCATCTTCTGAATCAATTTACCCGGCATTGAGCCGATGTAAGTACGGCGGTGACCGCGGATTTCCGCTTCATCGCGCACGCCGCCCAGCGCCATGCGGATGTATTTGCGCCCGGTAGCCTTCGCAATGGATTGGCCCAGAGAGGTTTTACCTACCCCCGGCGGTCCCACCAGACACAGAATCGGCCCTTTCAGTTTGTTCATACGACTTTGGACCGCAAGATACTCAAGAATACGGTCTTTAACACGTTCGAGGCCGTAGTGGTCGGTATCCAGAATTTCCTGCGCCTGACGAAGATCTTTTTTGACCTTGCTACGCGCGTTCCAGGGAACCTGCACCATCCATTCGATATAGCCGCGCACCACGGTTGCTTCCGCAGACATCGGCGACATCATTTTCAGCTTTTGCAGCTCAGATTCGGCTTTCTCTTTTGCCTCTTTCGGCATTTTCGCGGCGTCGATTTTACGCTTCAGCGCTTCGTTTTCGTCCGGCGCGTCATCCATTTCACCCAGTTCTTTCTGAATGGCTTTCATCTGTTCATTCAGATAGTACTCACGCTGGGATTTCTCCATCTGCTTTTTCACGCGATTGCGGATGCGCTTCTCAACCTGCAGCAGATCGATTTCAGACTCCATCATCGCCATCAGATATTCCAGACGTTCGTTGACGTCGGACATCTCCAGCACAGACTGCTTATCCGCCAGTTTCAGCGGCATGTGTGCAGCGATGGTGTCAGCCAGACGCGCAGGATCGTCGATGCTATTGAGCGACGTCAGCACTTCTGGCGGGATTTTTTTGTTGAGCTTGATATAGCCTTCAAACTGGCTGATCGCCGTGCGCACCAGCACTTCCTGCTCGCGCTCATCAATCGCCGGCGAGTCAAGGTATTCTGCTTTCGCTGAGAAGTGCTCACCATCGTCGGCAAGCGTGGTAATGCGCGCGCGCTGAAGCCCCTCGACCAGCACTTTTACCGTGCCATCAGGCAGTTTCAACATTTGCAATATAGACGCCACGGTCCCGACGGTGAAAAGATCGTTTACACCCGGCTCATCCGTTGAGGCTTCCTTCTGTGCAACCAGCATGATTTTTTTATCATGGTCCATGGCCGCTTCCAGACAACGGATAGATTTTTCCCGTCCCACAAATAACGGAATGACCATGTGCGGATAAACCACCACATCGCGCAACGGCAATACGGGGATTTCAATGCGTTCAGAACGCTCAGGATTCATAGAGCTCTCTCTTAGTTTAAAGTCCGCCAGGTAATCAGGTGACGTGACTGTGCAACACGCACCATTAACATGTAAAGCAGTATATGGGGATGTTTCCCACACATTCAACGCCGTGTTTACGGAAAAATAAAAGGGGAGATAAAATCCCCCCTTTTCGATTAACTGATTGTAAGATTTGGTTAATTATTCGCCAGATGCCTGCTGCGCTTCCGGCTTGCCATAAATCAGCAAGGGTTTGCTTTGACCCGCGATGACCGACTCATCAATCACCACTTTCTCGACATCTTCAAGTGATGGCAGATCATACATGGTGTCAAGCAACGCGGCTTCAACGATAGAACGCAGCCCACGAGCGCCGGTTTTGCGCACCATGGCTTTCTTAGCGATAGCGTCGAGCGCTTCGTCGCGGAATTCGAGATCCACGCCTTCCAGGTTAAACAGCGCCTGATACTGCTTAGTCAGGGCGTTTTTAGGCTCTTTCAGAATCTGAATCAGCGCTTCTTCGCTCAATTCGCTCAGCGTTGCTACTACCGGCAGACGACCGATAAACTCAGGGATCAGACCGAATTTAATCAAATCTTCCGGTTCAACCTGCGCCAGCAGTTCGCCTTCGTTGGCTTTTTCAGATTTTCCTTTCACCGTCGCGCCAAAACCAATGCCAGAACCGGTTTCAACACGGTGAGAAATCACTTTATCCAGCCCTGCGAACGCACCACCACAGATAAACAGGATTTTAGAGGTATCAACCTGCAAAAACTCCTGCTGCGGATGCTTACGTCCACCCTGCGGCGGAACCGCAGCCACAGTACCTTCGATCAGCTTCAGCAACGCCTGCTGTACACCTTCGCCGGAAACGTCACGGGTAATCGACGGGTTATCAGACTTACGGGAGATCTTGTCGATTTCATCGATGTAGACAATCCCGCGCTGCGCTTTCTGCACGTCGTAGTCGCACTTCTGCAGCAGTTTCTGGATGATGTTTTCTACGTCTTCACCCACGTAACCTGCTTCGGTCAACGTCGTGGCATCGGCCATGGTGAACGGGACATCCAACAGGCGCGCCAGCGTTTCCGCCAGCAACGTTTTACCGGAACCCGTCGGCCCGATAAGCAGGATGTTACTTTTGCCCAGTTCAACGCCGTTGCTGGTGTCACCATTACGCAGACGTTTGTAGTGGTTATATACCGCGACCGCCAGCACTTTTTTCGCCTGCTCCTGACCGATGACATAATCATCAAGATGGTGGCGAATTTCATGCGGAGTCGGCAGCGCGCTGCGCTCGCGATGCGGCGCAACTTCTTTAATCTCTTCGCGAATAATGTCGTTACACAGATCCACACATTCGTCGCAGATATACACGGATGGCCCGGCGATCAGCTTACGCACTTCATGCTGGCTTTTGCCGCAAAAAGAGCAGTACAACAGTTTGCCCGAACCATCTTTGCGTTTATCTGTCATGAGTCAAAACCTCTTATCTGTTCTTTGTGCCGCACATGACGACGCATATGCCATTCCAGGCGCAAAACGTTACTCAAGCGTGTGCCGCTTGTACCCAATAGTATAGCGGCACCTGTAGCCTGAGCTTAGTTACGATGGGTTAAAATTGAATCGACCAGCCCGTATTCAACCGCCTCTTGCGCAGCAAGGAAGCGGTCACGTTCTGTATCGCGTTCAATTTGTTCTAAAGATTGACCCGTATGATGCGCCATAAGTTCATTCATGCGTCCTTTCACTTTCAGAATCTCACGCGCGTGGATTTCAATATCCGTCGCCTGGCCCTGATAGCCCCCCAGAGGCTGGTGAATCATCACACGTGAGTTTGGCAGGCAGAAACGCTTGCCCTTTGCCCCCGCCGTCAGCAGGAATGCGCCCATTGACGCCGCCTGGCCCATACAAATCGTGCTGACGTCCGGCTTAATAAATTGCATGGTGTCATAAATTGACATCCCTGCGGTAATTACCCCGCCAGGCGAGTTAATATACAGATAAATGTCTTTTTCCGGGTTTTCCGCTTCCAGAAACAGCATTTGCGCCACAATCAGGTTCGCCATGTGGTCTTCAACCTGACCAGTCAGAAAAATTACGCGTTCCTTGAGAAGACGGGAGTAGATATCGAAAGAGCGCTCACCACGTGAGGTCTGTTCAATAACCATTGGCACCAGGGCCATATGGGGTGCAAAGTTGTCTCGTTCGCCGCTGTATGACATTTCCGTCTCCTGGATAAAAAATTAACAAACCTGCTGTACTGATTGTACTTGAGTGAGTGGGGTCTGACTACGACGCCTCACGGACGGATTATCAGCCAGAGTCTTTTCTGTCGCTTTTCCCTTAGTGGGGATGACATTACCTGATTTCAAGCATAACAATCTTTTGCTGTTACGCTAACACTGAAACGCCCTTTTAGCACAGATCTGATAGTCCTGATGCGATAAAAAAAGCCCGTCACCAGCAAGCAGGTGACGGGCTTATTGCTTTTAGCTATCGCAGAAGTCGATTAAGCCTGTTGGTTCATCAGTTCGTTAAAGGAAGTGGCTTTTTCAGTCACTTTCGCTTTTTCCAGAACCGCTTCAACCGCTTGTTCTTCCAGCGCGACGTTACGCATGTTTTCCATCAGCTCTTTGTTTTTGCTGTAGAATTCGATCACTTCTTTCGGATCTTCATACGCAGATGCCATCTCTTCGATCAGGCCTTTAACGCGCTCTTCGTCAGCTTTCAGCTCGTGGGTACGAATGACTTCGCCCAGCAGCAGACCAACAACAACACGGCGTTTAGCCTGCTCTTCAAACAGCTCGCGCGGCAGTTCCAGAGCTTGTTTTTCGTTGCCACCGAAACGCTGTGCAGCCTGACGGCGCAGAACGTCGATTTCACTGTCAATCAGCGCAGCCGGAACGTCGATTTCGTTCGCTTTCACCAGGCCTTCAATTGCCTGAGATTTAACACGGTTACGCACCGCGCCTTTCAGCTCACGCTCCATGTTTTTGCGCACTTCAGCGCGCAGACCTGCAACGGAGCCATCTTCCACGCCAAAGCGTTTGATGAACTCTTCGGTCAGTTCCGGCAGCTCACGCTCTTCAACTTTTTTCAGGTTAATGACGAACTTCGCCGCTTTACCTTTCAGGTTTTCAGCGTGGTACTCTTCCGGGAAGGTCACGTCGATGGTGAACTCTTCACCCGCTTTGTGGCCTTTGATACCGTCTTCAAAGCCCGGGATCATACGACCCTGGCCCATTGCCAGTACGAAATCAGTGGCTTTGCCGCCTTCGAATTCTTCGCCATCAACGGAACCGGTGAAATCAACGGTCACGCGATCTTCAGCGTCAACAGCACCGTCTTTGTCTTTCCAGGTCGCTTGCTGCTTGCGCAGCGTTTCCAGCATGGTGTCCACATCAGCATCGGTCACTTCAACAACCGGTTTTTCAACTTCAATGGTATCCAGCGCTTTCAGCTCAACTTCCGGATACACTTCGAACTCTACAGAGTAGGTGAAGTCTTCGCCCAGTTTGTATTCGCCCGGAACATAGTTCGGCGCGCCAGCTGGGTTGATTTTTTCCTGAATGATCGCATCGATAAAGTTGCGGCTCATCAGATCGCCCAGAACGTCCTGGCGAACAGACGCGCCATAACGCTGAGCAACAACGGTCATCGGTACTTTACCCTTACGGAAGCCGTCAATACGCACTTTCTTCGCTACGTTGACCAGCTCGCTCTTCACAGCGGTCTCGATGCTGTCAGCAGCGATTGTAATCGTTACACGGCGCCCAAGGCCCTGAGTGGTTTCAACTGAAACTTGCATCTTGTTACCTCAAAAAATCACAGTGCTCGGTCAACTCTACTCTGCGAAGCAAACCGTTTCGCTTGCAGAACCGGGATGTTCTCTCAAATCAGATATACATTCCCTGTCGTCAGAATCATCCCGAAGACATTCCGAAAAATAAGACGCAGCATTATAGCGGCATCACAGATATGAGTCGAGAACGGGAATGTCGCAATGGTGCGTCATTTTTCACACTTCTGAAGCAATTTCGCTCAAAAAACTGCGTTTCTCGCTCAAAATTCAGACAAAACAAAACGGCCCGTAGGCCGTTTTTACATAATCTGCATGCAACATACTGGAAAAGTTTGGGCAGTTGCAACCCGGTTTTTACGCGATGCTTCCGGCACCACGACAGGCTGGCGAGGTCAGCAGGGTATCCTGCAAACCTTCCCACTCCTTAAGTGTGTAAGTATGCAGAGCGAGTGCATGAATCGTCGTAGACAGTTCGTCTGCCAACGTGCCGTAAATCATGCGATGACGGTTAAGAAAACGCTCTCCAGTAAAGCGGTCGCTCACCAGTACAACTTTGAAGTGACTTTCAGAACCTGCGGGGACATTGTGACGATAACTCTCGTCAACAACCTCAAGAATGAGGGGCTCAAACGCCGCCTTCAGCTTTGCTTCTATTTGTTCACGCATCATCATGATATTACACCTCCGACAACGCTGAGATGCCAGCCATCTCTTTAAATGTTAGCCGCTTTTACCGTCTCTATAACAATAAAACAACAAAAAATTAGCGTTCGTCCTATTTTCCCGTTCAAGGGGATGAACTCTACTGAAAGCAGCTTTTTTTGCGCGGCATCACCCATAAAAAGGTTTTTGACGGCAAAAAAAGCACAAGACGATGAATTTCCATGCATTGAGGACTTCCTCTTAACAGCGGCAATGTTATGATGGCGAGAATTTTCCCCCAGAAGCTTAGATCCTTGAGAGCCTGAACATGTTTAAAAAACTACTCTTTCCGTTGGTCGCTTTATTTATGCTGGCCGGGTGTGCAACCCCGCCGACAACACTTGATGTCACCCCAAAAATTACTCTGCCACAGCAGGATCCAAGCCTGATGGGTGTCACCGTGAGCATCAACGGTGCCGATCAGCGTCCGGATCAGGCGCTGGCCAAAGTCACGCGCGATAACCAGCTGGTTACCCTGACAGCCTCCCGCGATCTGCGTTTCCTGCTGCAAGAAGTGCTGGAAAAACAGATGACCGCGCGCGGTTATATGATCGGGCCGAACGGCGCGGTAAACCTGCAGATTATTGTTAACCAGCTGTATGCGGATGTCTCTCAGGGCAACGTCCGCTACAACATCGCGACCAAAGCGGATATCGCCATCATCGCGACGGCTGCGAACGGCAACAAGATGACCAAAAACTACCGCGCAAGCTATAACGTCGAAGGCGCATTTCAGGCTACCAACGACAAGATTGCCGGTGCGGTTAACAGCGTGTTGACTGACACCATCGCTGATATGTCTCAGGACACCAGCATTCACGACTTCATCAAGCAAAACGCCCGTTAATCTTTTTCTGGCCCGGTTTTCCGGGCCAGTTTTTAACTCATGTCCAGTCACTACTTACGCATATTCACTCAGCCAAAATCAGCCATCCTGCTGATTCTGGGTTTCGCTTCCGGTTTGCCTCTCGCCCTGACCAGCGGCACGCTCCAGGCATGGATGACCGTTGAGAACATCGATTTAAAAACCATCGGTTTCTTTTCTCTGGTCGGCCAGGCTTACGTGTTTAAATTTTTGTGGTCGCCGCTGATGGATCGCTACACACCGCCTTTATTCGGGCGTCGTCGCGGCTGGCTGCTCCTTACGCAAATTCTGCTGCTGGTATCGATTGCCGCAATGGGGTTCCTCGATCCGGCCAACCATCTGCGCTGGATGGCGGCGCTGGCTGTGCTTATCGCATTCTGCTCTGCGTCTCAGGATATTGTGTTCGATGCCTGGAAAACGGATGTGCTGCCGCTCGAAGAGCGAGGCGCAGGTGCGGCAATAAGCGTGCTGGGCTATCGGCTCGGAATGTTGGTTTCCGGGGGACTGGCTTTATGGCTGGCGGATCGCTGGCTCGGCTGGCAGGGGATGTACTGGCTGATGGCCGTGCTTCTGGTCCCGTGCATTATCGCCACCCTGCTCGCACCGGAGCCAGAGGATGTGATTCCGGTGCCGAAAACGCTGGAACGCGCCGTTGTCGAGCCGCTGCGTGATTTCTTCGGGCGCAATAACGCCTGGCTTATCCTTCTATTAATAGTGCTGTACAAACTGGGCGATGCGTTCGCCATGAGCCTGACGACAACATTTCTCATCCGCGGTGTCGGTTTTGACGCCGGAGAAGTCGGCGTGGTGAACAAAACCCTGGGGCTTGTCGCCACGATTATCGGAGCGTTGTTTGGCGGCGTACTGATGCAGCGGTTATCCCTGTTCCGTGCGCTGTTAATTTTTGGCGTACTGCAGGCCATTTCGAATGCCGGTTACTGGCTGCTATCGATTACGGCGAAAAGCATTTTTACGATGGGTTCAGCCGTCTTTTTAGAAAACTTGTGTGGTGGCATGGGGACTGCGGCGTTTGTCGCGCTATTAATGACGCTCTGCAACAAATCCTTTTCGGCAACGCAGTTTGCGCTGCTCTCGGCGCTGTCGGCGGTTGGACGCGTCTATGTCGGCCCGCTGGCTGGCTGGTTTGTTGAAAGTTACAGTTGGTCGACGTTCTATCTCTTTTCGATTGTGGCCGCGCTTCCCGGTCTGGTATTGCTGGTGTTGTGCAAAAAAACACTGGCATTTACGCAACAGAGTGAAAGTTTTCTCTGCAGAACGGAATACGCTGCAGCGTACCGGCTGGCGCTACGCATACTCAGCGCCGGTTGCATGCTGTTAGGCTGCTGGCTGCTGGTGCTGATGGTCAACGCCACAGGTTTTACCGACTGGTCTTTTGGCACCACGCTTCTGGAATGGGGCGCACTGTTAGCGATTATCGGCATTGTGTTTGGCGGTGTGTTGGATCTGCTGGCGCTACGTAAAACAGAGTTGCTATGACGGGATAAAAAAGCGCCTGCGGGCGTTTTTTTCGGTGTCAAAAGCATGCGGATGTTAAAAAACAGTAAAATGACAAAAAAAATCACTCAAGAATATATTTAGTCGCTATTTTGCTATTAAAATCAGGCCATCAAAAAATAAAAACAGCCCAAAACAATTCACCGCAGTTATTATTATGCTCAATAAATAAACACCGCTCTTTTTTTGCAAATCGCCTAATTCAAATCGAACAAATAAAAAATCTTAATTGTTTTGTGCCTTATAAATTAAAGGCTACTCTTTAACGATTCAGCACGGTTATTAATTGTTGGGTTTCAAGTTCGTTCCAATAATGTTCAATATTTGCTGGATATTTGTTAAATAAATGTATATTTAACTGATTGGTTATACCAATTTACCCCCAACACTGATTGTCATGTAATTTTTCCGTTATAATCTCACTCTCTGGCAGTGCGAATCGCTTTTTTTACAGATTGTTGCATTCGATGTGACATAAACGGCAAAAGCCAGTAACACCTTACTGACACAGAGCCAATCATGTTTACAGTAACGTAACCTTTCCGTAAAATGCCCGCACACTTTAAGCGCCACCAGATCCCGTGGAATTGAGGTCGTTAAATGAGACTCAGGAAATACAATAAAAGTTTGGGATGGTTGTCATTAATCGCCGGTACTGTTTTACTCAGTGGCTGCGATTCTGCACTTCTTGACCCCAAAGGACAGATTGGACTGGAGCAACGTTCGCTGATACTGACGGCTTTTGGCCTGATGTTGATTGTCGTTATTCCCGCCATCTTGATGGCCGTTGGTTTCGCCTGGAAGTATCGTGCGAGCAATAAAGATGCGAAGTATAGCCCTAACTGGTCACACTCCAATAAAGTGGAAGCTGTGGTCTGGACGGTGCCAATTCTTATCATCCTGTTCCTTGCCGTATTGACATGGAAAACCACCCACGCGCTCGAACCGAGTAAACCATTAGCCCATGATGAACAACCGATCACCATTGAAGTTGTTTCTATGGACTGGAAATGGTTCTTCATCTATCCGGAGCAGGGCATTGCTACCGTGAACGAAATCGCCTTCCCGGCTAACGTTCCGGTTCAGTTCAAAGTGACCTCCAACTCCGTGATGAACTCGTTCTTTATCCCGAAACTGGGTAGTCAGATTTATGCGATGGCCGGTATGCAGACCAACCTGCATCTGATCGCCAACGAAGCTGGCACCTACGATGGTATCTCCGCAAGCTACAGCGGCCCGGGCTTCTCGGGTATGAAGTTTAAAGCAATTGCTACGCCGGATCGTGCCGCATTCGACCAGTGGGTCGCAAAAGCGAAACAAGCTTCGAATACCCTGCCGGATATGGCAGCGTATGAAAAACTTGCAGCGCCAAGCGAATACAACAAGGTTGAATACTTCTCCAGCGTGAAACCCGATTTGTTTAAAGACGTTATCAACAAATTTATGGGCCACGGCATGAGCATGGACATGAACCAACCGAAGGGCGAGCATAGCGAGCACGAAGGTATGGAAGGCATGGACATGAGCCACGCGGAAACCTCTCACTAAGGGGTCGAGGAAGAAAACGATGTTCGGAAAATTGACACTGGATGCAGTCCCCTACCATGAACCCATTATTATGGTTACGGTGGCTGCCATTATCATCGGTGGCCTGGCATTAGTGGCCCTGATTACTTACTTCGGTAAGTGGAACTACTTGTGGAAAGAGTGGCTGACTTCGGTTGACCATAAAAAACTCGGTATCATGTACTGCATCGTCGGTATCGTGATGCTGATTCGTGGCTTTGCTGACGCCATCATGATGCGCAGCCAGCAAGCACTCGCCTCGGCGGGTGAAGCAGGCTTCCTGCCGCCGCACCACTACGATCAGATCTTCACCGCCCACGGCGTGATCATGATCTTCTTCGTAGCAATGCCGCTGGTTATCGGTCTGATGAACGTGGTTATCCCACTTCAGATCGGCGCTCGCGACGTGGCGTTCCCGTTCCTGAACAACCTGAGCTTCTGGTTCACGGTTGTCGGTGTGATCCTGGTTAACCTGTCTCTCGGCGTGGGTGAATTCGCGCAGACTGGCTGGCTGGCTTATCCGCCGCTATCGGGAATTGAATACAGTCCTGGTGTCGGGGTTGACTACTGGATCTGGGCACTTCAGCTCTCCGGTATCGGTACGACACTGACCGGTATCAACTTCTTCGTTACCATTCTGAAGATGCGTGCGCCGGGCATGACGATGTTCAAGATGCCGGTATTTACCTGGGCATCGCTGTGCGCCAACGTGCTGATTATCGCCTCGTTCCCGATCCTGACGGTCACCGTCGCGCTGCTGACCCTGGACCGTTATCTGGGTACCCATTTCTTCACCAACGAAATGGGCGGCAACATGATGATGTACATCAACTTGATCTGGGCCTGGGGCCATCCGGAAGTGTACATCCTGGTTCTGCCGGTGTTCGGTGTGTTCTCGGAAGTCGCCGCGACCTTCTCGCGTAAACGTCTGTTCGGTTACACCTCTCTGGTTTGGGCGACCGTGTGTATTACCGTACTGTCGTTCATCGTTTGGCTGCACCACTTCTTCACCATGGGTGCGGGCGCGAACGTTAACGCCTTCTTCGGTATCGCCACCATGATTATCGCCATCCCGACCGGGGTGAAGATCTTCAACTGGCTGTTCACCATGTACCAGGGCCGTATCGTGTTCCATTCAGCGATGATGTGGACCATCGGCTTTATCGTGACCTTCTCTGTGGGCGGTATGACTGGCGTATTGCTGGCGGTACCGGGCGCGGACTTTGTGCTGCACAACAGCCTGTTCCTGATTGCTCACTTCCATAACGTCATCATCGGCGGTGTGGTATTTGGTTGCTTTGCGGGTATCACTTACTGGTGGCCGAAAGCGTTTGGCTTCACCCTGAATGAAACCTGGGGTAAACGCGCGTTCTGGTTCTGGATTATCGGCTTCTTCGTAGCATTTATGCCGCTGTATGTGCTGGGCTTTATGGGCATGACCCGTCGTCTGAGCCAGCAGATCGATCCGCAGTTCCACACCATGCTGGTGGTTGCCGCTTGCGGTGCTGCGCTGATTGCCTGCGGTATTCTGTGCCAGCTGATTCAGTACTACGTCTCTATCCGCGACCGTCACCAGAACCGTGACCTGACCGGTGACCCGTGGGGCGGCCGTACGCTGGAGTGGGCGACCTCTTCTCCGCCGCCGTTCTACAACTTCGCTGAAGTGCCGCACGTTCATGAGCGTGATGCCTTCTGGGAAATGAAAGAAAAAGGCGAAGCGTACAAGCAACCTGCGCATTATGAAGAAATTCATATGCCAAAAAACAGCGGTGCGGGCATTGTTATTGCCGCTTTCGCAACGGTGTTTGGCTTTGCCATGATCTGGCACATCTGGTGGATGGCGATCGTCGGTTTCGCCGGCATCGTAATTAGCTGGATTGTGAAGAGCTTTGACGAGGACGTGGATTACTACGTACCGGTTGCAGAAGTCGAAAAACTGGAAAACCAGCATTTCGATGAGATCAAAAAGGCAGGGCTGAAAAATGGCAACTGATACTCTGACGACTGCGAACGCCCACGCGCACGAACATGGGCACCATGATACAGGACCGATGAAAGTCTTCGGTTTCTGGATCTACCTGATGAGCGACTGCATTCTGTTCTCGATCCTGTTCGCGACCTATGCCGTGTTAGTCAATAACACGGCGGGTGGTCCGTCGGGTAAAGACATTTTCGAACTGCCGTTCGTTCTGGTGGAAACCGCCCTGCTGCTGTTCAGCTCCATTACCTATGGCATGGCGGCGATCGCCATGTATAAGAACAACAAAAGCCAGGTCGTTTCCTGGCTGGCGTTGACCTGGCTGTTCGGCGCAGGCTTCATCGGGATGGAACTCTATGAATTCCATCATCTGATTGTTGAAGGTATGGGTCCGGATCGCAGCGGCTTCCTGTCAGCGTTCTTCGCGCTGGTTGGCACCCACGGTCTGCACGTAACCTCGGGTCTAATCTGGATGGCAGTGCTGATGTTCCAGATTTCCCGTCGCGGCCTGACCAGTACAAACCGTACACGTATCCTGTGCCTGAGCCTGTTCTGGCACTTCCTGGACGTGGTATGGATTTGTGTATTCTCAGTCGTTTATCTGATGGGGGCGATGTAATGAGTCATTCAACCGATCATGGCGCTTCCCACGGTAGCGTAAAAACCTACATGACAGGTTTTATCCTGTCGATCATCCTGACGGTGATCCCGTTCTGGATGGTGATGAGCGGTACTGCGTCCCACGTGGCGATCCTCGGCACCGTGCTGGTGACCGCAGTAGTACAGATTCTGGTGCATCTGGTGTGCTTCCTGCACATGAACACCAAGTCTGATGAGGGCTGGAACATGACGGCTTTCGTCTTTACTGTGCTGATCATCGCGATCGTGGTGGTAGGTTCCATCTGGATTATGTGGAACCTCAACTACAACATGATGGTTCGATAAGAGCGGCGAAGTATGTTTAAGCAATACCTGCAAGTCACGAAACCGGGCATTATTTTTGGCAACTTGATCTCCGTGATCGGGGGATTCCTGCTGGCCTCGAAAGGCCACATCGATTATCCCCTGTTCATCTACACGCTGATTGGTGTGTCGCTGGTGGTCGCCTCTGGTTGTGTTTTTAACAACTACATCGATCGTGACATCGATAAAAAGATGGAACGGACGAAAAACAGGGTGCTGGTCAGAGGGCTGATCTCGCCAAAAGTCTCGCTGGTTTACGCCGCCTTGCTGGGTATTGCTGGCTTCATGCTGCTGTGGTTTGGCGCCAACCCGCTGGCCTGCTGGCTTGGGGTAATGGGGTTCGTAGTATATGTAGGCGTTTACAGCCTGTATATGAAACGCCACTCCGTTTACGGCACGCTGATTGGCTCACTCTCCGGCGCGGCGCCGCCGGTGATTGGCTACTGCGCCGTCACCAACGAGTTTGACAGCGGCGCGGCGATCCTGCTGGCGATTTTCAGCCTGTGGCAGATGCCTCACTCGTATGCCATCGCGATTTTCCGCTTTAAGGATTATCAGGCAGCGAACATCCCAGTACTGCCGGTGGTGAAAGGCATTTCCGTGGCGAAAAACCATATCACGCTGTACATCCTGGCGTTCGCTATCGCCACCCTGATGCTGTCGCTTGGCGGCTACGCCGGTTACAAATACCTGGTCGTTGCCGCGGCGGTAAGCCTCTGGTGGTTAGGCATGGCGTTGCGTGGTTATAAAGTTGAGGATGACAAGGTGTGGGCGCGCAAACTATTCGTCTTCTCCATTGTCGCTATCACCTCACTGAGCGTGATGATGTCGGTCGATTTTATGGTGCCGGATTCCCATAATCTGTTGACCTACGTCTGGTGATCCAAACCGCCATTCTAAAGGGTGCTACGGCACCCTTTTTTCATGCCTGAACACCCCGCTTTACAGGTAATATTTGTTAATTAAGCTGTTATTTACCCCGCCCTGCCCCCGCACTACACTATGTCCGGTTTTCAAATTGAGGTGGTAATGAACGATTATAAAATGACGCCAGGCGAGTTGCGCGCCACCTGGGGTTTAGGGACTGTATTCTCACTGCGCATGCTCGGCATGTTTATGGTCCTGCCCGTTCTGACCACTTACGGTATGGCGCTGCAGGGCGCCAGTGAAGCACTCATCGGTCTGGCGATTGGTATTTATGGCCTCGCGCAGGCCGTGTTTCAAATCCCCTTTGGCTTGCTTTCTGACCGCATCGGCCGCAAGCCGCTTATCGTTGGCGGGTTAGCGATTTTTGTCGCCGGTAGCATTATTGCCGCCCTTTCCGACTCTATCTGGGGCATTATTCTTGGCCGCGCATTACAAGGCTCCGGCGCTATCGCCGCCGCCGTCATGGCACTGCTTTCCGATCTCACCCGCGAACAGAATCGCACCAAAGCGATGGCCTTTATCGGTGTCAGTTTTGGCGTCACTTTCGCCATCGCCATGGTGCTCGGCCCGATTATCACGCATCAGTTGGGCTTGCATGCGCTGTTCTGGATGATTGCCGGGCTGGCAACCGTCGGTATTGCGTTGACCGTGTGGGTCGTGCCAGACAGTCAGCAACATGTGCGTAACCGTGAATCCGGTATGGTGAAAGACTGTTTCCAGATGGTGATGGTCAACCCGAAGCTGCTAAAGCTCAACTTTGGCATTATGTGCCTGCATATCCTGCTGATGTCGACGTTCGTTGCCCTGCCAGGGCAACTTGAAGCCGCCGGTTTTCTCGCACCGGATCACTGGAAAATCTACCTTGTCACCATGCTTATCTCTTTCGTTTCTGTGGTGCCGTTTATTATTTACGCTGAAGTGAAGCGCCGTATGAAGCGCGTTTTCGTGTTCTGCGTGGCGCTGCTGTTGATTGCGGAGATCGTGTTGTGGGGCGCGGGGCCACATTTCTGGGAAATCGTTATTGGCGTACAGATCTTTTTCCTCGCCTTTAACCTGATGGAGGCGTTATTACCCTCGTTAATCAGCAAAGAAGCGCCAGCGGGTTATAAAGGCACGGCGATGGGAATTTACTCCACCAGCCAGTTTATCGGCGTGGCGATTGGCGGCGCGCTTGGCGGCTGGGTAGACGGTATGTTTGATTCCCAAACGGTATTTCTTGCCGGCGCCTTGCTGGCGATGGTCTGGCTGCTTGTCGCGGGCACCATGCAGGAACCGCCCTATGTCAGCAGCTTACGCATCGCGATCCCGGAAAATGTCACCATCAATGACGCGCTGCAGCAGCGTTTACTGGCAACAGCGGGTGTAAGTGAAGTGCTGGTGGTTGCCGAAGAGCGCAGCGCTTACGTCAAGATTGACAGTAAGATCACTAACCGCTTTGAAGTTGAACAAGCCGTAGCGGGTTAAATCTGCGACACGCTCTCTCCGCCGGGGAGAGAGCACGCACCTTAATCGCGGAAGTTCTTAAACTGGAAAGGCTGACCAAGATTACCGCCGCGCACCAGCGCCATCACGGACTGCAAATCATCACGGGATTTCCCGGTCACACGAATCTCTTCGCCCTGAATCTGCGCCTGCACTTTTAGCTTGCTGTCTTTAATCAGCTTAATGATTTTCTTCGCCGTCGCCGCATCAATACCCTGTTTCAGTTTTGCTTCAACGAACCAGGTCTTGCCGCTGTGAACAAACTCTTCCGGCACGTCCAGCGACGCCCCTTCAATGCCGCGTTTCAGCAATTTAGCACGCAAAATATCCAGCAACTGATTTACCTGGAAATCGGATTCGCTCAAAACCTTAATGGTCTGTTTCTCTTCGTTCAGTTCAAACGTGGCTTCAACGTTGCGAAAATCAAAACGAGTCCCTACTTCACGGGTTGCATTCTCAACGCCGTTTTGCACTTCTCGCATTTCAACTTCGGAAACGATATCGAAAGATGGCATCTTTTCTTCTCCCTCTGCATTTGTTGCGTTGCATAATACCCGCAACGAGGCATAACTCAACTTGTAATACGGGAAGCTTAGCCGACAGCGCTATAATGGTGAAAGCAACACCTGGCGACGTTGCAGGTGAGGAGGATAAATGAGAATTACCGTACTCGGATGCGGTGCTTTAGGGCAATTGTGGTTAACCGCGTTATGTAAAAGGGGACATGAGGTACAGGGTTGGTTACGCGTTCCACAGCCTTTTTGCAGTGTGAATGTCGTTGATGAAGACGGCTCAATATTTAACGAATCCCTGACGGCCAACGATCCTGAATTCCTGGCGCGTAGCGATTTATTGCTGGTGACGTTAAAAGCGTGGCAAGTTTCCGATGCGGTGAAAGGGCTGGCAGCCACACTTTCGCCTTCAACTCCCGTGTTGCTGCTTCACAACGGCATGGGTACTGTCGAAGAGTTGAAAGCACTGGCGAATCCGTTACTGATCGGCACCACTACTCATGCGGCGCGCCGGGATGGCAACGTTATCGTACACGTTGCCAGCGGCACCACACACATTGGTCCGGCGCGCCAGCAGGATGGCGAGTTCAGCTATCTGGCCGATATTCTGCAAGATGTGCTGCCGGACGTTGCCTGGCATAACACGATCCGTCCGGCGCTGTGGCGCAAGCTGGCGGTGAACTGCGTCATCAACCCGTTAACCGCGCTGCATGATTGTAAAAATGGCGATCTGCGTGCTTTCCCGGCGGAGATCCAAAAAGTCACTCATGAGGTTGCCGCAGTGATTGAACGCGAAGGCCACCATATTTCTGCCGATGATTTGTTGAGCTATGTGAATCAGATTATTGAAAATACGGCAGAAAATATTTCATCTATGCTGCAGGACGTACGCGCTTTGCGCCATACCGAGTGCGATTATATTACGGGTTACCTGCTCAGACGCGCCCGTGCGCACGGCATCGCGGTGCCAGAAAACGCCCGTCTGTATGAAATGATTAAACGTAAGGAGAGTGAGTATGAGCGCATCGGCTCTGATATGTCTCGCCCCTGGTAGTGAAGAAACCGAAGCGGTCACCACTATCGATCTGCTGGTACGTGGCGGTATTGCCGTTACTACCGCCAGCGTCGCCAGCGATGGCAACCTGGTCATCACCTGTTCACGCGGCGTAAAACTGCTGGCAGATGCGCCGTTAGTAGAAGTAGCCGATGGCGATTACGACGTGATTGTGCTGCCCGGCGGTCTGAAAGGGGCAGAGTGTTTTCGCGACAGTCCGTTACTGGTGGAAACCGTGCGCCAGTTTCATCTTTCGGGCCGTATTGTTGCTGCAATCTGTGCGGCAGCGGGCACCGTGCTGGTGCCACATGCGATTTTCCCGCTGGGTAATATGACCGGTTTTCCAGGCCTGAAAGAGACGATTCCCGCCGAACAGTGGCAGGATAAACGTGTCGTGTGGGATCCGCGCGTCAATCTGCTCACCAGCCAGGGGCCGGGTACCTCCATCGATTTTGGGCTGAAGATTATTGATTTGCTGGTGGGGCGCGAAAAAGCACACGAAGTGGCCTCACAACTGGTGATGGCGGCCGGCATTTATAACTACTACGAAGCCTGAAAAAAAGCCCGGCGGCGCTTTCGCGTACCGGGCTTTCAGCTTGAAGCGCAGCCGGAGAGACGCAAGTCCTCCGGTTCTGTTTTAAGGGCGGTAAACCTTCACATTGGCAAAGCCCTGCTCGCGCAGATAGAGCGCCTGCAGGCGGCTCATCACACCGCGCTCGCACCACAGCAGCCAGGTTTTGTTCTGATCGAGGTCGCCAAATTTCGTACTCAGTTTATAGAAAGGCAGCGAGACCACGTCGATCCCTTCCAGCTTCAGCGGTTTGTCATCCTGTTCATCAATAGAGCGGATATCCAGGATCACATCGTTCGGGCCAAAACCGTTAACCGTTTCAACTTCGACCACCGTTTCCTGCGTCTGCTGGGCGATTTCCCGGATATCGATATTGCTCGCTTCAGCAACCACTTTATCGAGGATGGAGAAGTCGAAATGCTCCTCTTCCGCTTCGATTTTCGCCTTCACCGCTTTAACGGTTGGGCTTTTCGAGATCACTCCGCAATATTCCGGCATGGTACGGGCGAAATCTTCAGTACCGATTTCACGCGCCAGGTCGATGATGTGCTCTTTATCGTAAGAGATAAGCGGGCGCAAAATCAGCGTGTCAGAAACGTTGTCAATCAGACGCAGGTTGGTCAGCGTCTGGCTGGAAACCTGGCCAAGTGCTTCACCGGTCACCAGCGCCTGTACGCCGTAGCGTTCAGCCACTTTTGACGCGGCGCGCACCATCATGCGTTTCAACACCACGCCCATCTGGCCGTCATCCACTTTTTCGAGGATTTCACCCACCACTGGCTCAAAGTTGATCGCCACAAACCGTACGCGGTGAGAGCTACCAAAACGGTTCCACAGGTAGTGCGCTACCTGGCGAACACCAATTTCATGCGCTGCGCCGCCGAGGTTAAAGAAGCAGTAGTGTACGCGGCAACCGCGACGCATCAGCATATAGCTGGAAACGCCGGAGTCAAAACCACCGGAGATGAGCGACAGCACATCTTCCTGGGTGCCGATCGGAAAGCCGCCGATACCTTCATAGCGGCCTTTCACTAACAGCAAGCGATCGTCTTCGATCTCCAGATTTACCGTCACATCCGGGTGAGTCAGTTTGACGCGCGCAGATTCGACATGCTGGTTCAGTCCACCGCCAACATAGCGTTCAACTTCAATCGAGCTAAACTCATGCTTGCCGCGACGTTTTACGCGTACGCAGAAGGTTTTACCTTCGATCTGCTCGCGGTACTGCACCAGCGCTTTCTCAAAAATGTCGTGCAGCGAAGTGAAAGGAACATCTTCCACTTCAAGAATATGGTGGATGCCCGGAATACGGGTCAGCGCATCACGGATAGTCAGCCGCTGATTTTCATCTTTGGCGCGCACTTCGATATGATCCCAGTGGCGGACAACGGCGAGAGTCTCGTCGTAGTGCTTCAGAACGTTACGAATGTTCCCGGTCAAAATTTTAATAAAGCGCAAACGCACAGATTGGCTTTTGATGGTGATTTCCGGGAACAATTTAATGATAAACTTCATGGCGGCAATGGTTCGTTGGCAAGCCCGGCTGGGCCTGTAATGGAAAATAATACAGCAGCCCCATACCCGCGGCTGCATCCAGGCGCGGAAGTATACCACCATCGCAATAAAGCTGCGCACATTGCATTACCATTGCGCGTTATTTGCTAAGCGCCGTGACTTCGCTACCATAGCTACGTTGAGCCAGAACACTAGAAGAGTCAGACATTCACTATGCCAAAGAAAAACGACGCACCGGCCAGTTTTGAAACAGCGCTAAGCGAACTGGAACAGATTGTCACTCGTCTTGAAAGCGGCGATCTGCCACTTGAAGAGGCGCTCAATGAATTCGAACGCGGCGTGCAGCTGGCGCGCCAGGGACAGGTGAAACTCCAGCAAGCGGAACAACGCGTGCAGATCCTGCTCTCTGATTCACAAGAGGCTCCCCTCACGCCTTTTGCTCCGGACGCTGAATAAATGGATTTCGATCAACAGTTACAGGCCTGTGTCTCTCAGGCCAATGAAGCGCTGCGCCGATTTATCGCGCCACTGCCCTTTCAGAACACTCCTCTGGTTGAGGCCATTTCCTATGGCGCATTATTAGGCGGTAAACGTCTGCGCCCTTTTTTGGTTTATGCCACGGGCAACATGTTCGGCGTTAGCCAGCAAACGCTGGATGCGCCCGCAGCGGCGGTGGAGTGCATTCACGCTTACTCGCTGATCCACGATGATCTGCCCGCCATGGATGATGATGACCTCCGTCGGGGTTTACCGACATGCCATATTAAGTTTGGTGAAGCCAGCGCCATCCTCGCGGGTGATGCGTTACAAACCCTGGCTTTCTCCATTCTTGCGGATGCGCCAATGGCAGAAGTCGATGCGCGTGACCGGCTGGCGATGGTTTCGGAACTGGCTCACGCCAGTGGCGTTGCCGGAATGTGCGGCGGCCAGGCGCTGGATCTGGCTGCGGAAGGCAAGCGGGTTTCTCTGGCTGAACTGGAGCAGATCCATCGCCATAAAACCGGCGCGCTGATTCGCGCAGCGGTCCGCATGGGCGCGTTAAGCGCAGGTGATAAGGGCCGCGAAGCCCTGCCGTTGCTCGATCGCTATGCCGAATGCATTGGTCTGGCGTTCCAGGTTCAGGATGACATTCTGGATGTTGTCGGCGATACTGCGACGCTTGGCAAACGCCAGGGCGCTGACCAGCAACTGGGGAAAAGTACCTATCCCGCACTATTGGGCCTTGAGCAAGCCCGGACAAAAGCCCGCGATCTGATTGACGACGCCCGGCAAGCTTTAGGCCTGCTAGCGGTACAGTCGCTGGATACGACGGCACTGGAAGCACTGGCGAATTACATAATCCAGCGTGATAAATAACGAAAACACCACGATGAGTCTCTGATGAGTTTTGATATAGCCAAATACCCGACGCTGGCGCTGGTTGATACCACGCAAGAGTTGCGCCTGTTGCCGAAAGAGAGCCTGCCGAAGCTATGCGACGAACTGCGCCGCTACCTTCTCGACAGCGTGAGCCGCTCCAGCGGGCACTTCGCCTCCGGGCTTGGCACGGTTGAATTGACCGTCGCGCTACATTACGTCTACAACACACCGTTTGATCAGTTGATCTGGGACGTAGGCCACCAGGCGTATCCGCATAAAATTCTGACCGGACGTCGTGACAAAATCGGCACCATCCGCCAGAAAAACGGGTTGCACCCCTTCCCGTGGCGCGGCGAAAGCGAATACGACGTGCTGAGCGTTGGCCATTCATCGACGTCCATTAGCGCCGGTATTGGCGTGGCCGTCGCGGCGGCGAAAGAGGGCAAACAGCGCCGCACCGTCTGTGTGATTGGCGATGGCGCGATCACCGCTGGCATGGCGTTTGAAGCCATGAACCACGCGGGTGATATCCGCCCGGATATGCTGGTGGTGTTAAACGACAACGAAATGTCGATTTCTGAGAATGTCGGCGCGCTGAATAATCACCTGGCCCAGTTGCTCTCCGGCAAGCTCTACTCCACGCTGCGCGAAGGCGGCAAAAAAGTGCTTTCCGGCGTCCCGCCCATTAAAGAGCTGATTAAGCGCACCGAAGAGCACATCAAAGGTATGGTGGTGCCGGGCACGCTGTTTGAAGAGCTGGGCTTTAACTATATCGGCCCGGTCGACGGTCACGATGTGCTGGGTTTGGTGCAGACGCTGCGGAATATGCGCGATCTGAAAGGTCCGCAGTTCCTGCATATCATGACCAAAAAAGGGCGCGGTTATGAACCGGCCGAAAAAGATCCGATCACCTTCCACGCCGTACCGAAATTCGATCCGACCAGCGGAACGTTGCCAAAAAGCAGCGGTGGCATGCCGAGCTATTCGAAGATTTTCGGCGACTGGCTGTGCGAAACCGCCGCGAAAGACAGCAAGCTGATGGCAATCACGCCAGCGATGCGTGAAGGTTCCGGCATGGTCGAGTTCTCACGCAAATACCCGGATCAATACTTTGATGTGGCGATTGCCGAACAACACGCGGTGACGTTTGCCGCAGGTCTGGCGATTGGCGGCTACAAGCCAGTGGTGGCGATTTATTCCACCTTCCTGCAACGCGCCTACGATCAGGTTATCCATGATGTGGCGATCCAGAAACTGCCGGTGCTGTTCGCTATCGACCGCGCAGGTATCGTCGGCGCTGACGGTCAAACCCACCAGGGCGCGTTTGATATCTCTTATCTGCGCTGCATCCCGGGCATGGTAGTGATGACACCGAGCGACGAGAACGAATGTCGCCAGATGCTGTTTACCGGCTATCACTACGCAGATGGCCCAAGCGCGGTGCGCTACCCTCGCGGGAATGCAGTTGGTGTACCGCTGCAACCGCTGGAAAAAATGCCCATCGGCAAAGGTGTGGTGAAACGCCATGGCGAAAAAGTGGCAATCCTTAATTTTGGTACGCTGTTGCCGGAGGCGGAAAAAGCCGCCGAAGCGCTGAACGCCACGCTAATCGATATGCGTTTTGCCAAACCGCTGGATGAGGCGCTGATTCTGGAAACCGCCGCGCGCCATGAATCGCTGGTCACGCTGGAAGAAAACGCCATTATCGGTGGCGCAGGTAGCGGCGTGAACGAAGTGCTGATGGCTAACCGCAAACCGGTACCGGTGTTAAATCTTGGACTGCCGGATTTCTTTATCCCGCAAGGCACGCAGGATGAAGCCCGCGCTGAGCTGGGTCTCGACGCTGCCGGTATTGAATCCCGCATCAGAAACTGGCTTGCCTGACCCTCCCCCTCCGCTCCTGCTATGCTTAAACGAACGTTTTGACAAGCAGGAGTGGAACCATGCAATACAACACATTAGGAAAAACAGACCTGAAGGTTTCCCGCCTTTGTCTGGGCTGCATGACGTTTGGCGAGCCGGATCGCGGTAAACACGCCTGGACCTTGCCTGAAGAGAGCAGCCGCCCCATCATCAAACGCGCCCTGGAAGGTGGGATCAACTTTTTCGATACCGCAAACAGCTACTCGGACGGCAGCAGTGAAGAGATTGTTGGCCGGGCGCTGCGTGATTTCGCCCGCCGCGATGAAGTGGTGGTAGCGACTAAAGTGTATCACCAGGTTGGCGATCTGCCCGAAGGCCTGTCACGCGCGCAAATTTTGCGCTCCATTGACGACAGCCTGTGGCGTCTAGGCATGGATTATGTCGATTTACTGCAAATTCACCGCTGGGATTACACCACGCCTATTGAAGAGACACTGGAAGCGCTGAACGAGGTGGTGAAAGCCGGTAAAGCACGCTATATCGGCGCCTCTTCCATGCATGCCCGCCAGTTTGCGCAGGCGCTGGCATTGCAGGAGCAAAACGGCTGGACACGCTTTGTCACCATGCAGGATCACTACAACCTAATCTACCGCGAAGAAGAGCGCGAAATGCTGCCACTGTGCTACAAAGAGGGCGTGGCGATTATTCCGTGGAGCCCGCTGGCGCGCGGGCGTTTAACGCGTCCGTGGGGTGAAACCACTGCGCGTCTGGTGTCGGATGAATTCGGCAAAACGCTGTACAGCGAAACGGATGACAACGACGCGCAGATCGCCGAACGACTGGCGGGTGTGGCAGAAGAGATTGGCGCATCGCGCGCGCAGGTCGCGCTGGCGTGGCTGCTAAGTAAACCGGGTGTTGCAGCGCCTATTATTGGTACATCGCGTGAAGAGCAACTGGACGACTTGCTGGGCGCGGTAGATCTCACGCTGAAACCGGAGCAGATTGCCGAGCTCGAAACACCGTATAAACCACATCCGGTGGTCGGCTTTAAATAAAGCAGGAAACGCCCTCTCCCACCGGGAGAGGGAAACGTCAGATAAGCCCGAGCGGCCAGTGATGGCCAATCAGATAGAGCAGCCCGGCGGCGATGATCCCGGCGACAATATCATCGACCATGATCCCCATTCCGCCATGCACGTTGCGATCAAACCAGCGGATCGGCCACGGCTTCCACATATCCAGAATACGGAACAGCACAAACCCCACAGCGACCCACTGCCAGTCCGTGGTCGGCAGCGCCATCAGCGTTATCCACATGCCGATGAACTCATCCCAGACAATACTGCCGTGATCGTGCACGCCCATGTCTTTTGCCGTCTGGTGGCAAAGGTAAACGCCAAGCGAAATACCCAACATCACCAGCAGCGAGTAGAGCTGCCAGGGCAAAAAGGTCATTGCCCACCAGAAGGGAATCGACGCCAGCGAGCCCATTGTTCCCGGCACGATTGGGCTTAAACCGCTACCAAAGCCAGTAGCCAGCAGATGCCAGGGGTTGCGTAAATTAAGACGGCTTTTCGCCACATCTTTAGTGCGCAGCAAAGTGGTCATATCCTTTCCAGTCAAGCGTCACGGCTTTGCCGTCGCGGGTGAAATGCAGCCCTTCAATATCTGCACTGATCTGCCCGATACAGGTAAAAGGCGCGCCCAACTGACCAATCGCGACATCCAGCGCACCGCGGTTCAGCTCCGGCACGGTAAAGCACAATTCGTAATCTTCGCCGCCGGAAAGCGCCCAGCGCAGAGCCTGATCCGGCATGACATGTCGGCGAACAGCGTTAGAAAACGGCAACGCATCCAGATCGATACGCGCGCCGCAACTGCTGGCTTTCAGCACATGCGCCAGGTCAGAAATCAGGCCATCGGAGAGATCAATCGCCGAACTTGCGAGATTACGCAGCGCCTGCCCCTGCAATACGCGCGGCGTTGGACGCAGGTGGCGCTGGAGCAAATACTGCGCATCAGCGCTATCGTTAACGGCTAAACGCTGTTGCAAAATCGCCAGCCCGGCAGCGCTGTCACCCGGCGTACCGGTGACGTAAATCCAGTCTCCTGGCTTCGCGCCAGAACGTTTCATCGCCCGCCCCACCGGAACATAACCATGAATGCCGATGGTCATCGACAGCGGTCCGCGCGTGGTATCGCCGCCAATCAATTGCATATCGTAGTAGTTGAGCTGCTCAAACAGACTATCGCTAAAGGCTTGCAGCCAGGCTTCATCCGCCTCGGGCAGCGTTAAGGCAAGCGTTAACCATGCCGGATCGGCGCCCATTGCCGCCAAATCACTGAGATTAGACGCCATCGCTTTGTACGCCAGATCGGCCGGATCGATATCCGGCAGAAAATGGTTGCCCGCCACCAGCGTATCGACGCTTATCGCCAGCGTCTGTTTTTCGGCAACATTGAGTAGTGCGCAGTCGTCGCCGATGCCAGTTTCTACATCGCGACGGGAGTTTCGTACGCGGTCAAAATAACGGGCAATCAGGGAAAATTCGCCGCATGCCATACGTTATGCCTCTGTAGAAAAAAGAAAAAGCCGGAACCGACGCGCAAAGTGCAGCGCCAGACTCCGGCTTGCGGATCACTTCTTGTGGGGGCGGATCGCAGGTGCGGCTTTATCCAGCACGCCGTTAACAAACTTGTGGCTGTCTTCAGCGCCAAAGGTTTTTGCCAGTTCGATAGCCTCGTTGATCGCCACTTTGTACGGCACATCATCACGTTTGGACAGTTCGAACAGCGCGATACGCAATACCGCTTTCTCGACCTGACCCAGCTCTTCAAGCAGGCGGGACAGGTACGGCTTCATTAAGCCATCGAGATATGCGCTATTAGTCGCCACCCCGGTCAACAGTTCACGGAAGTACAGGACGTCAACATCTTTAACGTCTTGCTCTGCCAGAAACTGGTACTCAACATCAGAGATGTCGTTCTGGGACAACTGCCAGGAGTAAAGCGCCTGGACGGCACACTCACGGGCGCGGCGACGAGCAGCAGGTTTCACGGAATTCCCCTTACAAAAATCAGGCCTTGATGGCTTTCAATACATTAATCATTTCAAGCGCGGTCAGTGCGGCTTCCGCACCTTTGTTACCGGCTTTGGTGCCAGCGCGTTCGATGGCTTGTTCAATACTTTCAGTGGTCAGCACGCCGAAAGCCACCGGGATTTCGCTGTCCTGCGCAACATGCGCCAGGCCATTGCTTGCACCACCGGCAACATATTCAAAGTGTGCGGTACCACCGCGGATCACGGTACCAAGCGCAATCACCGCGTCATATTTACCGGTTTTTGCCAGCGCACCTGCCGCCAGCGGCAGTTCGTAAGCGCCAGGCACCCACACGACGGTGATGTTGTCATCTTTCACCTGGCCGATGCGTTTCAGCGCATCAATCGCGCCTTCCAGCAGGCTGTCGTTGATGAAGTTGTTGAAACGGGCAATAGTGATGGCGACGCGAGCGTCCGGAGCAGCAACGTTGGCTTCAATAATGTTCATACACTTCCTTCACAGGTTCAGTTCGGCCCCCGCAGGGGGGCGGATTTTAGCATAATATTTTACGCGCTGCTTCCCTTTTACAGCAGGCATCACGCATGAGTGAGATGCAGGCAGACATCCGGGCCAACCTGACGTATCTCATTGAATTTAAAGTGTGGTGCATCCGCAAGGGCGGATAATCCCGGCAGCACACACAGACCATGCGCATCGCTGCCTAACAGTGTAGGCGCCAGATAGACAATCAGCTCATCCACCAGACCGGCCTGCAGCAATGCTCCGGCAAGGTGTGCGCCCGCTTCGACCCACACACTGTTGATCTGCTGTTTGCCGAGCAGCATCATCAGCGTGACCAGATCGGCATGGCCATTATGTTCCGGTACGATAATTTCACGCACATTTTCAGGCCACTGGCGCTCATCGGCGCGCGTGCGGGCAAACCAGGTTTCTCCCGGCAGGCCAACTAACTGATGCTGAGGTGTCACCCGGTTCTGGCTGTCGACAACAATGCGTACCGGTTGACGCAAATTTTCCTGCGGGTAAAGAGCCTGCGTATCCGCATTTAACTCGGTCCAACGCACGGTCAGTGCCGGATCGTCCGCCAGCACCGTTTCACTGCTGGTCAGGATCGCGTGGCTCTGCGCGCGTAGCAGTTGCACATCACGTCGCGCCTGCGGTGAGGTGATCCACTGGCTTTCGCCGCTGGCCATTGCGGTACGGCCATCAAGCGACGCGCCGAGCTTAAGCTGCACGTAAGGGAACCCGGTGCGCATGCGTTTGAGAAAGCCTTTATTTAACGCTTCAGCCTCACTCATCATTAAGCCGTGGCTGACTTCGATACCTTCCTGCTGCAAGCGATACAAACCGCGCCCGGCAACCTGTGGATTAGGATCCTGCATCGCGGCGACCACGCGCGCGACGCCAGCATTAATCAACGCTTCACAGCATGGCGGCGTCCGCCCGTGATGGCTGCACGGTTCGAGCGTAACGTACGCTGTTGCGCCGCGAGCCCGTTCGCCCGCCATGCGCAATGCATGTACTTCCGCGTGCGGTTCGCCAGCACGGTAATGAAAACCTTCGCCGACAATTTCGCCATCGTTGACAATTACGCAGCCGACACGCGGATTCGGGTGAGTCGTAAAACGCCCGCGCTGCGCCAGTTTCAGCGCCCGCGCCATGTACATTTCGTCGTGCATGATTAGTCCTGTAGACGTGCGATCTCTTCGCCAAATTCGCGAATATCTTCAAAGCTACGGTAAACAGAGGCAAAGCGGACATAGGCCACTTTATCGAGCTTTTTCAGCTGCTCCATCACCAAATTGCCAATCATCTTACTCGGCACTTCCCGTTCACCGGTTGCGCGAAGTTGCGATTTAATATGGTTCAGCGCCATTTCTACGTCATCTGCGCTGACCGGACGCTTTTCGAGCGCCTTTAACATGCCACGACGCAGCTTCTCTTCATTGAACGGTTCACGCACATCATTGCTTTTCACGACGCGTGGCATCACAAGCTCCGCCACTTCAAACGTGGTGAAACGCTCATTGCAGACCAGGCACTGCCGGCGACGGCGAACGGATGAACCTTCACCCACCAGGCGAGAATCGATAACTTTGGTATCCACGGCGAAACAGAATGGGCAATGCATACGGCGTCCTGACGTTAGAGTTAACTGAAATCTATTTTACCCTGAACTGGCATGACAACAAAGGCAGACCGTTTTTGAGACAATGGATCGATGGCAACGAGGCCGTTGCGATCTACCATTACAGAGAAGATCCTATCCAAGGAAACAGACACAATGACAAGACGTTACCTAAGAACCCTGTTACTGGGAAGCCTTTTTGCCCTCAGTGCCTGCGCCCAGCAAAGCGAAGTTCGCCAGCTTCATCAAAGTGTCAGCACGCTCAATAATGAAATGAGCAAGCTAAACAAAGAGACGGTGAAAATCACCCAGCAGAATACGCTGAATGCCAAATCCGGCAGCGGCGTTTACCTGCTGCCGGGTGCCAACACGCCCGCCCGGTTGAATAGCCAAATCGGTATGCTGCGTATGTCGTTGCAAAATATCGTGCCGAATGCGGCGGGAACCCGCGTCGTGTTGCGAATCCAGGGCGAATCCAACGATCCGTTACCGGCTTTTAGCGGCACCGTTGAATGGGGCCAGATTCAGGGCACTACCGAGAACTACCAGGAAGTGAACGTACAAAACCAGCTGATTAACGCACCGGCCAGCACACTGGCGCCGAGCGATGTGGACATCCCGTTGCAACTTAACGGCATCACACCAGAGCAGTTAGGCTTTGTCCGCATTCACGATATACAGCCCACCAATTTGCAGTAACATCAGGGCGACGCTGTCGCCCTTTCTTACCTTCTGTCATGCATTTTCTTCTTTTTTGTCATCTCTTCATCACATTCACCAATTTGCAATATCGATAAATGCCAGTACAATCGCCGTCGTTTATTGCACGCAAACGTGAACGCAATCGATTACGCGTGTGTCAATAATGTGAAACAACACATATTTTTGTGAACGCGGATACTTATAATAGGCGCGCAGAAATATGAAACATTTAGAAACTCCATGCGTGCTTTCTTTCACTCCCGTCTGGGATCTCAATCAGTGGCGTAATGATGAAAAAAACAATTCTCGCAGCCGGTGCTGCTCTGGCGCTTTCCGCTTCTTTTACTGCTAACGCAGCGGATAACAGCAAACCTGAATACGTTTCCGACTGGTGGCACCAGAGCGTAAACGTGGTGGGCAGCTACCACACCCGTTTCGGACCTGTTCCGCGTAACGATACTTATCTGGAATATGAAGCGTTCGCCAAGAAAGATTGGTTTGATTTCTACGGCTACCTGGATGCGCCGGTCTTCTTCGGCGGTAACACCGGTGCGAAGGGGATCTGGAACCACGGTTCGCCGCTGTTTATGGAAATCGAGCCGCGTTTCTCTATTGATAAACTGACGGGAACCGATCTGAGTTTCGGTCCGTTCAAAGAGTGGTACTTCGCTAACAACTACATCTACGACATGGGTCGCAACGAATCTGGTCGTCAGAGCACCTGGTACATGGGTCTGGGTACCGACATCGACACCGGCTTGCCGATGAGCCTCTCCCTGAACGTCTATGCGAAATACCAGTGGCAGAACTACGGTGCCGAAAACCAGAACGAATGGGACGGCTACCGCTTTAAAGTTAAATATTTCGTGCCAATCACCAGCCTGTGGGGCGGTCAACTGAGCTACATCGGCTTTACCAACTTTGACTGGGGTTCAAAACTGGGCGACAGCCGCTACTATGTTAACGGCGAGCAGTTCCGCACCAACAACTCGATTGCTTCCAGCCATATTCTTTCGCTGGGCTACGATCACTGGCACTACTCTGTGGTTGCGCGTTACTGGCACAATGGCGGTCAGTTCAAAGATGATGCAGCCCTGGGCGATAGCTATGTACGTTCTACCGGTTGGGGTGGTTACCTGGTGGTTGGTTACAACTTCTAATCCCGCCGCCTCGCATAAAAGCCGACCCGATGGTCGGCTTTTTTATTGCCAGCGCGCTTTCTGCAGGTTAACAAAATCCTGCATTGATCTGTCCGCGCGTTCCGTAAATGTCTTGCCTGTAAAAGCGACCGACGTGCAGCGATCGAGACGAAAACAACGATAGTCATCGCGCAACGTACACCACGACACCAATACCCACACGCTGCCCATAAACGACAGCCCTAATGGATGGATCACCCGCTCCGAGGCTTTTCCTTTGTCGTCTTTATAATGCAGATGCAGCTCCTGATGCAGCCGCATCGCCTGGTGCATCACATCAAACCAGACGCGCACCTGGGGATATTTATCAAAATTGGGTGAAACGATGCGGTTGCGTTCAGCCGTAATGCGTTTGTCGTAAGGCAGCACCGCCAACAGTTTTTCCTGCGCCGAACCGGCAGCTTGTGCCAGCGTATCGCCGCTCCATGTTTGCAACATGCCGATAGCGGCGATCAATGCTTCAACCTCAAGACCCGTAAACATTAACGGCGGCAAATCGAAACCGGGCAATAAGCGGTAACCGCTGCCCGCTTCGCCCTGAATCGGTACGCCGGAGAGCGACAAGTCGCGAATGTCACGGTAGATGGTGCGTTCAGAAACCTCCAGCCGCTCAGCCAGTAGCGCCGCCGTCACGCGACGTCGGGTACGCAGAACCTGAACTATCTGAAACAATCGATCAGCACGACGGCTCATAACTTATCCGGATGAAGAAAAGCCCGCGCATGCAGCACGGGCATCAGTGGTTCATGCAGGTTGATGCAATCCAACCCGGTTACCCTCACTGTCAAGAATCAGGGCAATAGTACCAATGTCCTGCGGCAATACTTCCGGGCCAAAACAACACTCACCGCCCTTTTCACGCACGCGTTCCAGCGCAGCCGCAAGGTTTGCCGTCGCCAGGTAAACCACTGTACCACCGCTTGCCGGCTGGAACATTGCCCCTTTTACCAGCGCGCCGCCGGTGGCGGGTTTTACATGCGGAAAAACCGCCATCTCAATACCGGCTACAGTCTCATGGCGAAACTGGCCGCCTAAGACATGCTCATAAAACGCTACCGCACGATCCAACTGCTGTACCGGCAATTCAAACCAATTCACTAATGTGTTCATGCTCTGTTCCTCTGCGTTAAAAAAGTCAACACAGCGAGTCTGCATGAAGGCTCCTGACAGCATATTGTCAGTAGGGATCGTCTTACTATTTTCCCTTCCGCCGCGATAATTATCCGAAAAACATAATTAACCAAACCATTAATGAGCAGGCTATATATTCAAAGCAAAATGATATCTATAGAATCCGCCCCCTGCCGTAATGGGTAGCCGACACAAACAGGAATTTCACGCTAAGGAACAGGGAACAATGTGGGCAGTTGAAATGCAGGGCGTCAGTAAAAGTTATTTATTAGGACAGGTTCGTGTTGACGCATTAAAAGAGGTGACGCTCAACATTGCGGCAAAACGGTTTACCGTATTATCCGGTCAGTCCGGCAGTGGCAAAACGACACTCCTGAATTTAATCGGCGGCATCGATACTCCTGATAGTGGTCGTCTGGTGATTGCCGATCGCGAAATGAACAGCCTCAACGACGACCAGTGCAGCGCTTTTCGCGCCCGTAATCTTGGATTTATCTTCCAGAATTTCAATCTTATCCCGGTGCTGACCGCGCGCGAAAACGTGGAAATTCCGCTTCTCGCTCAGCGTCGAACGGCGGCCTGGCGCAAGCAGGCAGTCAACGACATGCTTGAGAGCGTCGGACTTGGCGATAAAGCCGATTCATTACCGAACCAGCTCTCTGGCGGCCAGCGTCAGCGCGTCGCTATCGCCCGCGCGCTCATTCACCGCCCAATGCTGGTGGTGGCCGACGAACCCACGGCGAACCTCGACAGCAAAACCGGCAAATCCATTTTACAGCTGTTACGGCGTTTACAGCGGGAGCATGCCGTTACGGTGGTGTTCTCTTCCCACGATCCGCAGGTGATTGCCGAGGCCGATGATCTGTATGTCGTCCACGATGGCAGTGTGAACGGCGCGAGCGATCGATAAGGAGAGAACATGCTGAGACTAAAAACGCTGAAACACGCGCTGCGCAACCTGCTGCGCAACCGTCGCCGTACCTTATCAACGCTCTGTGCAATTGTGGTTGGTGCCGTCGGTATTCTGTTGTTTGGCGGTTATAACCACTCGATCAAATACAGTTTGCAAACGACATTTGTGCGTAGCACCGGTCATCTGCAAATTCAGCATCGCGATTATTTACTGCACGGCACGGGAAACCCGGCGCAATACAGTATCCGCCATTACCAGAAAGTGATGAATACCATTGCCCGCGATCCGGTGCTGCAACCAATGCTCACCGTCAGCACACCGGTGCTCATGCTGACGGGCATCGCCGGGCATTATGCGGTCGGTACGTCACGTCCGGCACTGATTTACGGCAGTGAAGCCGCAGGTAAAGTACAGTTGAACAAATGGGACGAATACCACCTCGGTGATTTCCTGCAAAACCGCCAGATATATTCTGGTGCCGCAGCAGATTCGGCATTTATTGGCGGCGGTCTGGCGCGTTTGCTGCAATTATGCGATCTCGCAAAAAGCCAGCCTTGCAGTGCTCCTCCGGCAAAAGAGAACCACGCCGCCGATCTCCCAGACGATCTTCTGCAACTGTCGCAGCAAGCGCGACAGGCACACACTGCGGATAGCGACAATTACATTGAACTGCTGGCGGCATCCGGTAACGGCGCGCCGAATATTGTGCGCG
The DNA here is from genome assembly GCF_015167415.1 of Kosakonia pseudosacchari. Lineage (NCBI taxonomy): Bacteria > Pseudomonadati > Pseudomonadota > Gammaproteobacteria > Enterobacterales > Enterobacteriaceae > Kosakonia > Kosakonia pseudosacchari. Next base: position 1,088,048 of record NZ_CP063425.1, on the reverse strand, counting down.
TTAAAGTAGAAGGCATTCAGCCGCAACCCGCTCGCGAGCTAGACGATAGCTTCGTCGGCATCCATCTGCACCAGGCGCAACAACTGCTATTTGGTCAGGAGCCGCCAGGCGCGACGGCTATCATTCTGCAACTGCACAGCACCTCACAAATGGCGGCAGCGCGAGCGCGTCTCCAGCAGCTTTTTGCCAGCGAACTCGCCGATTATCCCCTGGCAGTATACGACTTCACCGAGCTACAGCCGTTGTATAACCAGGTACTGAAAATGTTCGGCAACATGCTCAATTTCATGCTGGTTCTTATCCTCGCCATCGCGCTATTCACCGTCAGTAACACCATGGGAATGGCGGTAATGGAGCGCACGGTGGAGATTGGCACACTGCGGGCTGTCGGGCAGAAACGGCGTGATATCCAGCGCTTGTTCCTCAGCGAAGGCTCGCTACTGGGGCTATTTGGCTCAATTATCGGGGTAATCGTCTCTTTATTACTGGCCTATCTGATCAATCACGCCGGGCTTACCTGGCAGCCTCCCGGAGTGACTGTGCCAATCAGGATCCACATCAGCGTGTGGGGCGAGTGGGCAATGATGAGCAGTGTGGTCGGCGTGTTGTTGCTGATAACCGTGATCTCATCGTGGTGGCCTGCACGACGCGCGGCGAATGTCTCTATCGTCGAGGCGCTGCGCCATATCTGATCCCTGCCTTTCATCTGTTAACAAGGAAGAACGTAATGCAATTGCAAAAGAAACCACTAGCGCCATTGTGCCTGGTGTGGCTCTTGTTGGCCGCGATGCCAGCAAGTGCCGCGCTTGATGCGCAACAGATCCTGAAAAAAAGCGACGAGGTGCGTAACCCGGATCGCTCCTTTAGCCTGGTCACCACGCTTATCAGTTATAAAAACGGCAAGCAGAACGACACCAGCAAACTGGTGCTTTATTCGCGCGCATCGCCGAATGGCGGTCAATTCCGCAGCCTGCTGCGCTTTATCAGCCCGCAACGCGATGCGGGTAAATTGACGCTGAAAAGCGGCCGCGATCTCTGGCTTTATGATCCGGCGAGCCAGGCGAGTGTGCCGATTTCCCCGCAACAGCGCCTGTTGGGGCAAGCGTCTAACGGCGATGTCGTAACGGCAAACTGGGCCGAGGATTACAAGGCAAGCCTGCTGGCAGAAGAACAGATCCAGGACGGCGAAAAGCAAATGCGCGACTGCTACCACCTCCATTTGGTCGCAACCAATCCGGACGCGCCGTACCCTTCAATGGATCTTTGGGTCGATAAAAACGATTTCAAAAGCCGTAAAGCGGAGTTTTATGCCGTTAATGGCAACCTGCTGAAAACGACCTGGTATCGTCGCTACGAACCCGCGCTGGGCGGTGTGCGTCCCACCGAGGCGGTGATTATTGATGGCGTTAACGCCCAGCTTGTTACCGTTCTGCGCCAGCAGAACTTTGCCTGGCGGGATGTCCCGGAAGCGTGGCTACAGCGCGATTATCTGGCGCACTTTAAGGATACAGAGCAATGAAGGCTACGCGCGCGCGCGTAAGCTGGTTCATCGCACTCGGCGCGCTGTGCAACGCTTCTGCCAGCGCACAGCAGGATAGCACTCTGGCGGCGCTTGAACTGGCGGACAAAACCGAGTTTACCACCGTGGAAAACAAGGCGATGAGTGCACTGCTCGAAATAGCCAGCAGCCTGAACGAAAACAGCGCCAAAGAGCAACGCGTATCACTGGATATGCGCTGGGACAAAAACCTGCTACGCAACTGGCGGGTTGTCCTTTCGAACCGCTTCGACAGCCGTTTCTCTCACCGTCTCACTCAAAACCGCAACATCAATACCTTGCGTGAAGCCTGGCTTAGCTATGTGCTGACGTCCCAGGCCTCCATCGATGTCGGGCGCATTAACACCCGTTATGGTGTTGCGCTGGGCTACAACCCTACCGACTTTCTTGGTCGCGGTACTGTGCGTTCAGCTATATCGGCCGATCCGGAGTCCTTGCGCAGCAACCGTCTGGGCAATGCCATGATCCGGTTGCAAAAATTTTGGGACAAGGCGTCTGCAACGGTGATCTGGTCGCCCAAAATCAGTGCCCGTCGGCGGCAGAACAGCGCCAGCCTTGACTGGAATGCCAGTAACCCCCGTGAACGCGTCTTGCTGGCGGGAAGCTATCGCTTTGCCGAAAACCTTAACCCTCAGTTATTGCTGCTACAGGAAGAACACCGCTCCCCTCAGTTGGGCGTAAATCTTTCGCGGGTGCTGTCGCGCTCCACGCTGGTCTATGCTGAATGGGCGGGAGGACGCCAGCCCTTCAACTGGCAGGAAGCGCTGCCCGAAAGCCAGTGGGATATGGCGTGGCGTAATCGTGCAGCAGTGGGTTTAACCTGGACTGGCGAGAACCATTTAACCCTGCGCCTGGAGGGCCACTATGACGGCAGTGCTGACAGCCAAAAGGCCATCTCCGCACTTCGTACCGCGCCACCGTATATCGCTGCACAGATCGCCGCCGCTCCCGCAGACAGCACAGCGCAGCAAGTACAGGACGGGCTGACACCACGCCGTGGTGCGCTGTTGCAGGCGTACTGGAAAGACATCGCTGACCAGTATGATTTCAATCTGATTTGGCAGCGGGATTTGCAGCGCCAGAAAAATATGGGATTTGTGGAGCTAAGGCGTCACCTGAATTCGGTGGATATTGCCCTTCAGTGGCAAAAAATCTACCGCGCTGAGGTGAAAAAGACCTATAACGTGCAGCCAGACAGGCGCTGGCAACTCTCTGTGGATTACTATTTTTAAATCGTACGATATTGCCGGAGCATCATCCTCTCTGCCCACAATGGGAATACGAATAACGATTCATCACCACAGCAGGTATTGAACGGCAATTCATCCGTTTGGGAAATATAACAGCCATGCAAATGACGCTGACAGTTTATCTCTCACATCTTATAAACCGGGATTAAATATAATGGTCATTTTTCTTACTGGTCAGATAGAAAACAGGAATAGAACATCGTATCTTCTCTATCCCGCTTACATTCCTCAGGCAGGTTTAGGAGGTTAATCTATGTCCATTAATATTTTAATTGTGGATGAGCATGCAATTATACGTCGGGGAATGGCCTCGATGATTAACTCACTAAAAAACAGCAATCTTAATACTGATAAACTTGATATTGACGTTATCGGCGATACCAATGAGCAAACAGAACTTCTTGATATTCTCGCCAGTAAAAAAGTGGATCTTCTCTTTCTTGGTTATGGCCTGCATACCATTAAAACCGGTAACCCTGTGTCGGAACTGGATGGCGTGGCGCTGGTGAAATGGATTTCAAGCCGTTACCCCCATACAAAAACCATCGTTTTATCTCCTTATAACAATACGAATCTTATTCGTATTGCGCTGGAGGCGGGTGCCAAGGGCTATATAAGCCGTAACACCAGCGAACGTACGCTCTGGCGGGCCATTACGACAGTGCTGATGGACGAAGTCTATATTGAGCGAGGGTTAATGGATTCACTTTTCTGCCGCGATGCGCTGAGGCCGCAGGAATTATCAACGCGCGAAAGTGAAGTTTTACGCTTATTATGCCGCGGGCTTTCGTTAACAACGATTTCCAAGCGCATGAATATCAGTATTAAAACGGTCAGCGCACATAAACTCCGCGCCATGGGAAAACTCAATGTGCGAACGGATTGCCAGCTTTATTGCTTATTATTTCAGACGCGGATGTTTGATATCGCCATGTGAATCGCTGCTCCGCTTTTAATTTATTACATGACAAATAAAAAGGCCTCTGTATTTTCCAACTCAGGCCTTTTTGTAGAGTTTAAAAATTATCACCGGTTATTTAATCCATTTATTGATAACTTCCTGGCTGCAAGGCTTGAATAAACAGCCATCCATTCCTGCCGCGATGCACTGTTCAACGACCTCGGCTTGCGCAATGGCGGTGAACCCCAACAGGGTTGCACGCCTCTCTCCTGAACGCTGCTCTTCCGCGCGTATCAGCTTTGCAAGCGTGAAACCGTCCATCACCGGCATGTTGCAATCAATCAGAATGTAATCGTAATTGCGGGTCATAAGCCAAAGGGTGAGCGCTTCTTCTCCATTCGTTGCTTCGCTGACCTGATGACCGAGAAATTCAAGTTGATGACGCAACAGCATAAGGTTCGGCGGATAATCATCAACAATGAGCACCCGTTTTACGCCGGAAGATGAGCGCCTTACTGGTGCAGTCGACGCATGCTCAGCAGGATTTACCGCTACAGCAGGCAGACGCAAACGCACATGAACAGCGGTGCCTTCACCGGGGGTACTTTCCAGCGTTAATTCGCCTTTCATCAGTTCGCATAGTGTACGGCAGATAAACAGCCCAAGCCCTGAGCCGAGCCGCGAAGCGTCTTTATCGGCATCCAACTGGGTGAAGGGGTTAAAAAGCCTTTTTTGGTCTTCGGGTGTAATTCCAATACCGGTATCTTTGACTGTCAGTGAAACCGCAATCATCCCCTCAACTACTGGTTCATGTTTTAGAATGATGTCTATTGAACCTTCGCGAGTAAATTTAACCGCATTACTTAACAGGTTAGAAAGGATCTGTTTATAGCGATGAGGGTCAATTTTTAGCAGACACCGATCGCCACCTTCTACATGCATATTAATAGCTAGCTGTTTTTGATCGGTCGCCTCTTTGAATAACAGTGCCACAGAGCGTGTTAACGCAATCAGCTCCTCTTTACGTGGCGCGATTGCCATACGGCCCGATTCAATCCGTGAAATATCCAGAATATCCCCCACGACAGCGAGTAAATTTTTTGCGGCATCGTGCGCAACCTCCAGCATTGGCTGTGGCTGCTGCGCCAGCACATTCTGTTTGATTTGCAGTTCCAGAATGCCAAGGATCGCGTTTAACGGCGTGCGAATTTCATGGCTCATCACCGAGAGAAAATTCGTCTTCGCCCGATTTGCCGCTACGGCTTCATCCCTCGCCTCATTCAATTGCTGAATGAATTCCTGCCGCTCAGTCATGTCTATCCAGCCACTTAAAACACCATTGTTTCTGCCATCGCTCCCATGAAAAGGAATGATCCAGTAGAAAACGGTGCGTGATTGTGCAGAGTGATTAAACGTCAGCAACCTGTCATGCATGTGCGGGACACCAGTGGTGATCACCCGTTGATAGTCGCGATGAATCTCACGGAGCATGAAATCCGGCAAAGGCAAAACATCGACAGTTTTCCCGTACACCTCTTCGCGCGTGACGTTCATCTCTTCCAGATAGCGGATATTGCAACTGACAAGCTCCCCGCGCAAATTACGCACCGCGACCGGCCAGGGGACGGAAAACATCATATTGCTCATGCAGGAGAGTTGCTCTTTGAGCCGCTGTTGCATGCGTATGCGCTGGTTGACCTGGCGTCTGAGTGAAATGATCCACATCATCGAGATGATAACTATCGCCAACATCACCAGACTAATGACCTTGATATGACGGCGCCCTCCCTGCCAAAACACGCTCTTTTGCGCGTCAAATCCAGCTTTATTCACCGGAAACGTGTTCACGACTGCCGATCCGATAGGATGGACGACTTGCACTTCTTGCACTTTTTGCTTTTCTGCTGCTCCACCGCCAGAAATATCGGCTGTATGAAAAACGATATTCGCCGGACGAGCATTAGCCGCGAGGCAGCAAGTGAAGAGTAGCGATAATAAAAAAACGCACCACTTAATACGGTGAAAAATAAAAGAACGCATTCTCTTTCCCAGGTTTTAATTGCTGATCAATGCAACAGGTAAAAATACTATTTCTATTCCAAACCGGGCATACTCACAGTAAATCAACCGAACAGAAAAACCAGTTGCTTATAATCTTTAAAGATGAGCGAAATAAAACGCTGACGCATTGTTGAAATATTTCCCTCGTTTATTACTCCCTCATCAATCAGCTGCGGCAACCGTTCCATCACAATGCAGCTCCGTATCGCCCGGCGCATTCCCAAAAGATACCAGGAAGATTTCATTCGGTGGGCAAGATTCGCGATCTGAAGATGTGTTCCAGCCCTTGCGATGCTGTCGAGTTGTTGAATATCGGCGGCTAGCGTCTGCAAAAGTTTAGACACCATGGCATCAATTATCGGCTGCTGATGATTTGCCAGAAGATGTAATTCACGCAACTCCGGTTTTTCCATATCCCTTGATAGAAAAGAGCAGCGTAAGCGCTCTTTAGATAAAGGAAAGTACAAAACATGATCGAAGCCTTTCAGACGCAGCATGGATTCTGTTTCTGCCTGTTCTTCATCTATGCAGGCCAATAATAACGGCGGTAAGGTTACTTCTCCTGCCAATTCCGCAGTGAGAAGTTTCTCAACGAAAGCAATACCTGAATTTGCATTCTCGCGTAAATCGACCAGTAACGCGTCCCAGGAATGACGGGAAAGCGCATCCTGCGCATCGCTTATATTGACAGTCGCGATATGTAAATCACTGCAAAAGCGCAACTGTTGTTCCGCACTGTACGTCGCAAGTAGTGTCTGCATTCCATGCATAACCAACTCCATGTCATTAACTTGTTAATCCAATTTGTTGCAGGTATTGATAGAGCTCGTACTCGGAGGTGACACCCAATTTACGCATGGCACTTTTTTTCTGTGCGCTGACAGTTTGTTTCGTCCTGCTAAGCCGGGTACTGATATCGTTCACCGTCATACCGCGCAATAACAGGCGCAGCACCTCATTCTCTTTTGGCGTCAGCTTCACTTCGAGTTGCGCTGCAGCCTCTTCTTGCAGCGTGTTTGTTTTCGGGGAAATAGCAGGCCAGGTGAGCGCTTGCAATGTCTGTAATAGTCTTGTCGACAAACTGGCTTTATTTAATACCGAGTGTACTCCGAGACGGAGTAATGAATGTTGAATACCGGGATTATTGATCATAGAAACAACGATTATCAGTAAATCTGGCCAGCGTCTTTTTAATAATTGAATGAGCGCCAGACCATCGTTGTACCGCTCTCCGGGCATGCTGAGATCGGTTATCAGAATATCGATTGCGTGTTGCTCCAGCTTCGCCACGACTTCATCGGTGGTCATGGCTTCATCAATGATGAGGTATTGCGCGGAAAGTGGTGCGAGCAACGTTCTCATCCCCATCAAATAAATAGGGTGATCATCAGCAATCAACACTTTTTTAGGTTTCAACACGCTTACAAATCTCTGGTTACAACCATATCATTACGAGTTCCCGCACTTTAACAAAAAAAAATGGCAATGCAGAATGAATATTTAATAAAGGAAAGAGGCTCGCATTTTATAAAAATAATAAAGCGGAATTGATATGATTAATAAATATACGTGCTTTTATTATAAATAGAAAAAATACTATAGATAAAAAAACCGCAGCACGTGGCTGCGGTTTGTTCTGTACAACGAATGGTTACGGCAGAATAGACGGTTGGTCCGCCCCTTCTTTTTCCACCTTCTGCTGCAGTAAATGCTCGCGCTTCATCCCCATTTTCAGCGCCAGAGCAGACGCGACATAGATAGACGACGCCGTACCGATGGAAACACCGATAAGCATGGTCAGCGAGAAGCCCTTCAGCATCGCGCCGCCAAAGAGATAAAGCATCAAAATCACGACTAACGTCGTACCGGACGTGATCAACGTACGGTGCAATGTTTGCGTCAGAGAGATGTTAAAGATCTCGTATGGCGTACCGCGGCGGATCTTGCGGAAGTTCTCACGAATACGGTCAGATACCACGATGCTGTCGTTAAGCGAGTAACCAATTACCGACATCAGCGACGCTACGATGGTCAGGTCAATCTCAATCTGGAACAGCGAGAGTACGCCCATCGTGATAATAACGTCGTGCGCCAGCGCGATAACCACGCCCGCCGCCAGACGCCACTCGAAGCGGAAACCGACATAAACCAGAATGCTAATCAACGCAACCAGCAGCGCCATCCCACCCGTTTGCGCCAGGTCAGCGCCCACGCTCGGACCGACAAACTCAATACGTTTCACGGCTGCGTTCTGGCTGGTCGCTTCGTTAATCACGCTAACGACTTTACTTCCCAGCACCTGACCACCGGTTTCGCCCTGAGCAGGCGGCATACGTACCATAATATCGCGGCTGCTACCGAAGTTTTGCAACAGCGGCTCCTGGAAGCCCGCTTTCTCCAGCGCGTCACGCATCAAATCCATATCCGCTGGTTTTTCCAGCGAGATTTCGATAACCGTACCACCGGTAAAATCCAGGCCCCAGTTAAAGCCGCGAACCCCCATCACAACGATGGAGAGGATCAGCAGCCCGCCGGAAATAATAAAAGCCCAGTTGTCCCAACGCATAAAGTCCCAGACTTTACGGCCGTGGTTCAATTGTTCAACAGTATAATCCTGTGCCACAACGCACTCCTCAGATAGACAGCTTGTTAATGCGTTTGCCGCCGTACAACAGGTTGACGATGGCACGGGTGCCGACAATGGCGGTGAACATAGAGGTCGCCACACCGATACCGGTAGTGATCGCAAACCCTTTAATTGAACCAGTACCGACTGCGTAAAGAATAAGTACTTTGATCAACGTGGTGACGTTCGCATCGAAAATGGACGAAAACGCGCCCTGATAACCTTCGTGAATTGCCTGCTGCACCGAACGGCCATTGCTAAGCTCTTCTTTAATACGTTCGTTTATCAGAACGTTGGCGTCCACCGCGACCGCAAGGGTAAGCACGATCCCGGCAATCCCCGGCATTGTCAGCGTTGCACCAGGCAACAACGACATAATGCCGACAATTAACACCAGGTTGGCAATCAGCGCAGACGTGGCAATCAGACCAAACTTCTTATAGAAGAAGATCATAAAGATAATGGAAACCACCAGACCTGCCAGACATGCTTCCAGGCCCTGGGTGATGTTCTGCGAACCGAGTGTTGGGCCGATAGTACGTTCTTCAACAATCTGAATCGGCGCAATCAGCGCACCAGCACGCAGCAGCAAAGAAAGCTGACGCGCTTCGTTCGGGTTGCTGATACCGGTAATACGGAAGCTATTACCCAGGCGAGACTGGATGTTGGCAATGTTAATCACCTCTTCCTGTTTCACCAGCACCGCACGTCCGTTGGCATCTTTTTTACCGCTGTCTTTGTACTCCACAAACAAGGTCGCCATCGGCTTACCGATATTGTCCTTGGTGAAGTTAGACATGATGTTGCCACCCGCACTATCCAGCGAAATGTTCACCTGCGGTTGGTTGTACTCATCCTGGCTGGAAGTGGAGTCGGTGATATGGTCACCGGTCAGGATCACACGTTTGTACAGCACAACGGGCTGACCTTCGCGCGTTTGTTTCACTTCGGAGTCACCCGGTACGCGGCCAGCAGCGGCGGCGGAAGCATCCACACTGCTGTTAACGAGGCGGAATTCCAGCGTCGCGGTAGCGCCCAGAATCTCTTTCGCACGCGCCGTATCCTGAATACCCGGCAGCTCAACCACGATACGATCAGCGCCCTGGCGTTGTACCAGCGGCTCAGCCACGCCCAGTTGGTTTACACGGTTACGCAGGATATTGATGTTCTGCTGAACAGCATATTCGCGGGCTTCGCTCAGACGCGCATCGCTCATCACGGCGCGCAGTACGTTGTCGCCCTGATTGGAGATAACAAGATCGCGGTGGCGGGCTGTCAGGTAAGCATTCGCCTGATCGCGCGCCGCGCTGTCGCGGAACTGAATGCTCAGGCCATAGTTATCTTCCTTACGCACTGTGGTGTAAGGAATGCCTTTATCGCGCAGATCGCTGCGCAGGCTGTCCATGTTTTGTTCCTGCAGTTTACTGAGCGCTGTTTGCATATCCACTTCCATCAGGAAGTGCACACCGCCGCGCAGATCAAGGCCGAGTTTCATCGGTTCAGCTTTAATGGCGGTCAACCAGCGTGGTGTTGCCGGAGCAAGGTTAAGCGCGACAACGTACTGATCGCCTAACGCGCTAACCAGCACTTCGCGGGCGCGCAGCTGCGTATCAGTAGAATCGAAGCGAGCAAGAATCGCGCCCTCTTCCAGTGCCACAGACTTCGCGTTGATTTTTTCTTTTTGTAGATCGTTCTGGACCTGGATCAGCGTTTGCTCACTGGCGGCGACGCCGCGCACGCCAGTGATCTGAACAGCCGGATCCTCACCATACAGGTTGGGAAGTGCGTAAAGCAGGCCGACGATAATAACGACGACCAGCATAATGTACTTCCACAAAGGATAACGGTTTAACACGGCAGTTCCCTTTGGGAAAACAATAGATTACAGCGCCTTCATCGTGCCTTTCGGCAGAACGGCAGCTACGAAGTCACGTTTGATTACCACTTCGGTGGTGTCGTTCAGGGCGATTGCAATGTAGCCAGTGTCTGCTACTTTGGTCACGCGGCCGATCAGACCACCGTTGGTCAGCACTTCATCACCTTTGGCGATGGAGTCCATCAGCTTTTTATGCTCTTTTGTGCGTTTTTGTTGCGGGCGCAGGATCATGAAGTAAAAAATCAGACCGAACACCACCAGCATCGGAATCAACGTCCACTGGCTTTGGGCTGCCGGTGCGCCTGCTGCTGCTACCGCATCAGAAATAAAAAAGCTCATTCAAATTCCCTCATTATTAAATTAATCAACGTTCAAAGGTGGTACAGACCGCCCCTGACGCTGGTAAAAATCCGCGACGAAGCTCTCTAATTTACCCTCTTCGATAGCCTTGCGTAAACCAGCCATTAAACGCTGATAATACCGCAGGTTATGAATGGTATTGAGACGCGCGCCCAATATTTCGTTGCAACGGTCGAGATGATGCAAGTAAGCAAGAGAGTAATTGCGACAGGTATAACAATCACACTCGCTATCAAGCGGGCCAGTATCGCTTTTATATTTCGCGTTACGGATTTTCACCACGCCATTGGTCACAAAAAGGTGACCATTACGGGCGTTGCGCGTCGGCATTACGCAGTCGAACATATCAATGCCGCGTCGCACGCCTTCAACCAGATCTTCTGGTTTACCGACGCCCATCAGGTATCGTGGTTTGTCTGCGGGGATTTGCGGGCAGACATGCTCCAGAATGCGGTGCATATCTTCTTTCGGTTCGCCCACAGCCAGACCGCCGACAGCGTAGCCATCAAAGCCAATCTCTACCAGACCTTTGACCGAGATATCGCGTAAATCTTCGTAAACGCTGCCCTGAATAATACCGAACAGCGCGTTTTTGTTATCCAGCCCATCAAAACGCTCACGGCTGCGTTTCGCCCAGCGCAGAGACATCTCCATCGAGCGCTTTGCGTAATCCCAGTCCGCCGGATACGGCGTACATTCGTCAAAGATCATCACGATATCGGAGCCGAGATCGTACTGAATCTCCATCGATTTTTCGGGATCGAGGAAAATAGGATCGCCGTTGATCGGATTACGGAAGTGCACGCCCGCTTCGGTGATCTTGCGGATGTCGCCAAGGCTGAACACCTGGAAACCGCCGGAATCGGTGAGGATAGGGCCTTTCCACTGCATAAAGTCGTGCAGATCGCCGTGCAGCTTCATGATCTCCTGACCCGGACGCAGCCACAGGTGGAAGGTGTTGCCGAGGATAATCTGCGCGCCGGTGGCTTCAACTTCTTCCGGCGTCATCCCTTTTACGGTGCCGTAAGTGCCCACAGGCATAAACGCTGGCGTTTCAACCACGCCGCGATCAAACACCAGACGACCGCGGCGGGCGCGTCCGTCAGTGGTATCCAGTTCAAATTTCATTTCTTCTCCAGCCAGAAAGACAGTCTGACGTTTAAAACCAGCGCCGCGGACCTATTCCCCGACGCGTTCAAAAATGGCTTGCGGATTGTACGTGATAAACATCGCATCCCCGTAACTAAAAAAGCGATATTTCTCCGCAACTGCGGCGCGGTACGCATTCATGGTGTTCTGGTATCCGGCGAAGGCAGAAACCAGCATGATCAGCGTCGATTCCGGCAGGTGGAAGTTGGTGACCAGCGCATCAATCACCCGGTACTGATAACCCGGATAAATGAAAATTTGCGTATCACCGAAAAACGGCTCAATGAGATCTTTTTTGGCTGCCTGCGCGGCGCTTTCCAGCGAACGCACGGACGTGGTACCTACGGCGACAACCCGGTTGCCGCGCGCTTTTGCCGCCAGTACCGCGTCAACAACCTCCTGCGGTACTTCGGCGTACTCGGAATGCATAATGTGGTCTTCAATGCTGTCTACGCGCACCGGCTGGAAAGTTCCCGCCCCCACATGCAGCGTCACAAACGCCATCTCAATGCCTTTAATACGCAGACGCTCAAGCAGTGGCTCATCAAAATGCAGGCCCGCCGTCGGCGCGGCAACCGCGCCAGGCTTCTGGCTGTAGACGGTCTGGTAAAGCTCGCGGTCCGCCTCTTCATCCGGGCGGTCAATATAGGGCGGCAGCGGCATATGGCCGATTGCGTTAAGAATATCCAGCACCGGGCGTTCGTCGTGGAATTCCACTTCAAACAACGCATCGTGGCGCGCCACCATCGTCGCCTGAATATCTTCCGCGTCGCCCAGTAGCAGTTCCGCGCCCGGCTTTGGCGCTTTGGAAGCGCGAATATGTGCCAGAATACGCTTATCGTCGAGCATACGCTCAACCAGCACTTCAATCTTGCCGCCGCTGGCTTTACGGCCGAACAGGCGCGCCGGGATCACGCGGGTGTTATTGAACACCAGCAGATCGCCGGGGTTGAGCTTATCGAGCAAATCGGTGAAAGTACCGTGCGTCAGCGCGCCTGTTGGGCCATCCAGCGACAGTAAGCGGCAACTGCTGCGCTCAGGCTGCGGATAGTGGGCAATCAGGGATTCAGGCAATTCAAAGGAAAAATCGGCAACGCGCATGACACTAACTCGATACATATTTAAGAGGCGGGTAGTCTAGTGCCCACGCCCCTTCGCTGCAACCGTTAGCCGCTTTTGGACAAACAATAAGCATGAATTTTTTAGCACACCTGCACTTAGCCCATCTTGCCGAAAGCTCATTGCCCGGCAACCTGCTGGCGGATTTTGTTCGCGGCAACCCGGAAAGCCTCTATCCGGCGGATATTGTCGAAGGAATTCATATGCATCGCCGTATTGATGTGATGACCGACAACTTGCCGGAAGTGAAAACCGCCCGCGAGTGGTTCCGCCCGCAAACCCGGAGGGTCGCGCCGATAACCCTGGATGTGATGTGGGATCATTTCCTTTCGCGACACTGGGCGCAAATCTCGCCGGATTTCCCGCTGAATGATTTTGTTCACTATGCCCATGCGCAGGTGGCGACCATCCTGCCCGACTCTCCACCACGATTTATTAATTTGAACAATTACCTTTGGTCTGAGCGCTGGCTGGAGCGCTACCGCGAGATGGCCTTTATCCAGAATGTGCTTAACGGCATGGCCAACCGTCGCCCGCGGCTGGACGCACTGCGTGACTCCTGGCAGGATCTGGACGCCAACTACGCCGCGCTGGAGTCGCAATTCTGGGAATTCTATCCGCGTATGATGGCGCAGGCCAAAGATCAGCAGCTTTAATTCTTGCACTGACGGCGCGTTGCGCTATGTTGGAAAGCGTTATTGCAGAAACAATCGATAGATAAAACCTATACCAGCGATTGTCAATGGCGCTTTGAGCTACCCTACCCCTCTCCCTATACTGGCCCGCGTTGCGTTCTATTAACCTTGTAAATCACAGGAGTACATATGGTACTGGTTACTCGTCAGGCACCGGATTTTACTGCCGCAGCCGTTCTGGGCAGCGGTGAAATTGTTGAAAACTTCAACTTCAAACAGCACACCAACGGTAAAGCGACCGTGCTGTTCTTCTGGCCGATGGACTTCACCTTCGTTTGCCCGTCTGAACTGATCGCGTTCGACAAACGTTACGAAGAGTTCAAAAGCCGCGGTGTGGAAGTGGTTGGCGTCTCTTTCGACTCCGAGTTTGTTCACAACGCATGGCGTAACACGCCGGTTGAGAAAGGCGGCATCGGCGCGGTGAAATACGCGATGGTCGCTGATATCAAACGTGAAATTCAGCAGGCTTACGGCATCGAGCACCCGGACGCGGGCGTTGCCCTGCGTGGTTCTTTCCTGATCGACAAAAACGGCATCGTGCGCCACCAGGTCGTCAATGACCTGCCGCTGGGCCGTAACATCGATGAAATGCTGCGCATGGTTGACGCGCTGCAGTTCCACGAAGAGCACGGCGAAGTGTGCCCGGCGCAGTGGGAAAAAGGCAAAGAAGGGATGAACGCCTCTCCGGACGGCGTGGCAAAATACCTGAGCGAAAACGTCTCCAGCCTGTAATTGGCTGCATTGATAAAGGCCCGCACTGCGGGCCTTTTTTATGGCTAATTCAAACCAACATCAGTATGCGTCGCCATCAACAAGTCTGGATCGACCGCATTGTTTTTAGATGACGAACTAACACCACGAGCCGCCGCGGCTTGCCGGGTTCCGCGCACTGTTCAGGGGCGAAATCAATGTCGCCCGCTGAAAAAGCGGATCGTTATTTGCCTGTTTTCACTTCACGCCAGATACGCAGCGCCATCCATACCAGCACCGCTACCCCCAACAGTAAGACACCCCACACCAGCACTGTTTTCCACGTCTGCTGTCGCTCTGCCGGTGATGTTGCCGTTAACCGCTCCCCGCCGCCAAGTGCCACACGATCCTGCACCAGCACTTCCGGTATCGCCGTAAGATCGAGCTGTTTACGCAGCGCTTCCGGGATCAATCCGTCCATTGTCACCGCAGCAGGCGCCGCTGCCCGGTTACCCCACGCCAGCATGAACGGCCCCTTGCCCTGCGCATTAAAGACCAACGATTGTCGGTCGCGGCTGCCGGTCACCAGTGGCAATGCTTCGGGGAAACGGGCATCAAGCGTGGTGATGCGCACCGCTTGCACAACATCTCCTGGCAGGTTGAGCGGCGCGGAAACACGCCCATTAAGCGCCCACAGCACCGTTTTACTTAATGGTTTCCACTCATCACTGGCGCTGCTGCGCCAGTCAATCGCCACCGGCAACACGCCCTCTTGCGCAAGCCTTACCGACAGTGCGCTTAATGGCTGCGGTTGCGCCCATTGATACTGTGCTTCGGTCTGGGAAATCCGTTGTTCGTGGCCTGTCATCTCCACCTGTTCCAGCGGCGTTGGCTCACTGCCTGGCCGCGCGGTGACCTGCGTAATCGTCACAGGCAGAGTCGGGTTATCAAATACCATCAGCAAGTAACGTACGCCATCGGCGGGCATCGGTTGATCGAGGTTAATCTGATCGAGCTTCAGCCGATCGCTGCCGCTTGCCAGTTCCATCACCGGCGCGTCGTTCTGCAACGTTGTCCAGTTGCGCATATCGCTGCTGAAAAAGAGCGTCACTTTGCCACGCCAGTTTTTTACAGGTTCTGACCAGGCCAGCTTCAGCTGCGCGAGATTAAAGCTTTCCGGCGTATTTTCCGGGAACGCCAGCAAATAGCTCTGCCCGACCACTTCGTCAGGCTCGCCTTCAATACGAATATCGACGCCGGACGAGGAGTGCAAACGCACCACATGTTGCCCCTCTGTACCGGTGTCGACCGGCGACGTATCCAGCGGGAACACGCGCAGCGCAATGGGCTCAGGCTCACGCGCTGTGGCACGCTGCGTTTCCAGCGTAAACGGCACACGCTCGCCATCGTGGTTAAACACCCGCACGTCGCGCAGATCCGGCCAGGCGCTCTGCGCGTAAGTATCCTGTGGCAGATCGACACGATACCAGGATGCTGGTTGCGGTAGATCGAGTGTCGCGCCAAACGCGTAATCCTGCGGTGAATCCACAACAGCGTCACTGCCTGTCGCCACGCTTGCGGTTGTCACCAGTGCGGCCAGTAGTAATCCATGCCACTTTTTCATTGCTCTTCTCCCTTATCCTCTTCCCGCACGGCTTTTGGCGGCAAGGGTGAAAAGTACCCCACAATCAGCACCAAAACCGCCACGCCAATAAAAGCAATTGCACGCGAAAGCCCACCGCCGCCCGCGCTGTCTACCAGCATTAATTTAAGCAGCACCACGCCCAGCAACACACTGCCGCACAACCACTGCTGACGCGCATGCTGACGTGTGGCGCGGATCATCACCACCAGCGCGATCAACATCCAGAACAGCGCAAAACTGGTCTGGATCAATCGCGACTGCCACAAGCTTCCACTCTCCCAGGCCACATCGCCGTAGTAAGCCAGCAGGCGCAGTAACGCGCCGTTTAGCCACCAGAAACCAAGCGCCGCCATCACCCACGGACGCGCGCGCCAGAGTTGCGGCGCAACCGCCGGGTAGTGCGCTTCGGCAAAACGGCTGTACAGCCAGACGCCGATCAGCGCAAACGCCGCGCCCTCTTCCAGCGGGTTAATGACCGGCAGATACGGCATGCCCATCACCACCCCGTCGCCCAGATTGGCGTACACCAGCAAACACAGCAGCACAGAAACCAGCGGCAGCAGCCCCAACGCGCCATACAGCGCAGGCCAGATGCGCCACGGCCAGAACTGGCGGCGAATGGCCGCCAGCACCAACGCAATGACCACACCACTCGCGGCCATTGGCAGCCCGGTCTGCCAGGGTTCATTCCCCCATGCCAGCCCATCGACAAACCACCACAGCTCCGTACCAGCCGCCAGCAGCAATATCCACCACAGCGCGATATGCAGCCCTTGCGATACCCGCGCGGGTATCATCCCCGTTTCACGATAAAGCAGCAGCAACGCGGCAGGCAGTGCGACACACCAGGCCAGATTCGGCCAGCCCGCTGCCAGCAGATGCCCCTGGGTCATAATCTGCCAGACCAGCATGACTGCCATTCCCGGCCATAACAGCCAGCGGGCGTAGCCCAGCTCCGGCCATGTCCAGCGCAAGCTGCCCGCACGCCATAACCATACGGAAAGCGCCAGCAACGCCAGTACGCCGAAACCGTTATCGACGGAGGATGGCAGCATAGCCTGAGACGCGCCGCCGAGCGCAACCAGCCAAAACGCAATGCCGCCTACCAGCAGTAGCCAGCTGCCCTCTTGCCGCAGGCCACGCCACAACCAGGAGGCTGCCAGCCAGCAGCCGCTGAGCACAGCAAAGATCAGCAATGTCGATACGGCATTAATGCCGTCCGCCGCCGCCCACAGTGCGCTACACAGTGCCAGCAGCAGTAATGCGCTGCCGCTGTAGCTCATGCGGCGCAGATTTTGCTGCACGCCAAGCCACAAAATACCCAGCCCTTCCAGCGCCCAGGCCATCGCTGTCCAGCGCGCCGACAGCGCCAGCGGAATGGCGAGCGTGGCAAACGCGCCGCCGAGTGCCAGCGCCGCCAGCACCAGCGGTTTTGCGGTCGCAGGGAAGCGTTTGAGCGCCAGCAGCGCCAGCGCCAGGTAGAAGAGGCCAAAGCCCAGCGCGCTAAATGCCGGGCCATAATGCCAGTGTTGCGTGATGGCGTACTGCATACCAAAGCCCGCCAGCGGCGGCGCAAAGAGTAAGACACCATCGATAATGCGCTCGCCCCGGCGCTGCGCGCGCAGCGAAAGCGCCACGCTCAGTA
This sequence comes from Kosakonia pseudosacchari, assembly GCF_015167415.1. Taxonomy (NCBI): domain Bacteria; kingdom Pseudomonadati; phylum Pseudomonadota; class Gammaproteobacteria; order Enterobacterales; family Enterobacteriaceae; genus Kosakonia; species Kosakonia pseudosacchari. The sequence continues at coordinate 1,070,473 of NZ_CP063425.1, read as the reverse complement.
CACCGAAGATGAGAAGGTTAGCCATCAGGAACAGCTGGCAACTGAAGTAGAATTCCGGGCGATAGTTATCCATGCCCCACAGCCCGGCAACGCCGAAAGTGAAGACCATGCCGAGCAGGTTCAATTCGCGCCAGTGCTGCCAGACGCTGATGGCGAGGATCCCCACCGAAAGCAGCAGGTAAAACGAGAACAGCGCGACATGGCTGCCGCCGCCGGTAGAGAGCAGGATCGGCGCAAGATAGCCGCCAAGGCTTGCCAGCAGCGCCAGGCTTAGCGCTTTTTGCAGCACCGCCAGGCCAACGCTCGCCGCGCAGATAACGATTAACAGCACAAAGGCCAGCGTCATCGGCAGCATCTGCCATAAGCGAAACGCGCCAAACACGGTGAGATAAAGTGCGCCAACCGCACCGCCTTGTAGTATCAGCGCAAAGACCGTCTGTTTATGCCGCAGTCGCCAGCCAAGCCCGAGCAGCACCATCGCCACCAGCGCGACGGCGGCCAGCCGCAATTCGAGCGGGAATAACGCGTATTCCACGGTGTAGCGCAGCAGGAAAGAGAGGCCGATAAACAGCAGGATGACGCCCAGTTTTGCCAGCGGGTTGCCCTGAATAAACCAGCGTACCAGCGACGTTACCATTCCCCACGATGCGGTTTCCGGCGTTTTTGTGATTACAGCAGGTTCATCAATAGCAGGCGTAGACATCACCGGTGCGGGTGTTTCAGTTTTGCGTCCCCACGGGGTTTCCGCTGTGGAGGTCGGTTCGACTTTACGCCCCCATGGGTTTTCCGCCGGCGCGGCAGGTTGAGTGATGTCAGCCGGTTCGGTGGAATGCGCAATTTCAGCCGTCGCCACCGGAACCGGGGTTGGTTCGCGGCTTTCCGGCATCGCCGAAAACTGCCGTTCCAGTATGCTCAGCCGCTGACGCAGTTGTTGCAGTTCATTCTGGGTGGCAATGCTGCGCCGCCAGGCGGTGATAGCCACAATGGGCACCACCACCAGTGCCAGAAACAGCACCACCACGCCAAAGAGTAAAAGACCATCCATGTACTATCGCCTTCGCTAAAGGGGAGACGTAATGCCCGCCCCTTTTCGCGTGGCGATTCAGGCGGCGGACCAGACAGATGCGCTAATGGCTGAAAGCGTCAGCACATCATCCTGTAGCGTACCTGTACCTTCCTGAAGCCGCCAGCTTTTCCCCCGTAACAGCGGTGAATCCTCCAGCACAACTTCACAGGCTTCGCCGCGGTTAATGGCAACTAAAACCCGTTGCTGACGGTAAACGCGCAAAAATACCAGCACGTTGTCGTGCGCGTAAATCACCAGACAGCCGCCGTAGCGCAACGCTTGTGAACGTGAACGCAACTTCGCCATGCGCTGATAAAGCGCCAGCAGTTTGCTATCCTGGCGCTTTTTGTCCCACGGGAACGGCTTGCGGCAAAACGGATCGTTAGCGCCATCCAGCCCCACTTCGTCGCCGTAATAAATGCACGGCGTACCCGGCCAGCTAAACAGCCAGACCACCGCCAACGGTAAGCGCGCAATGTCTTTGCCGAGCACGGTTTTAAAGCGCGGCGTATCGTGGCTGTCGAGCTGGTTAAACATGCGTAATTGCTGCTGATGCGACAGCCCGGCGCGGTAGTTATCCATCCATGCCGCACAGGTTTGCGCATCAATTTTTTGCGGATCATAAGAGAGATCGGTCTTCGCCAGAAAAGCCCACACCGGCAGGGTAAAACCGCGATAGTTCATTGCTGCGTCTTCGGCATCCGCCTGCAGCCACTGTCGTGCATCGCCAAAATGTTCGCCAAAAACATACGCCTGCGGCTGAGTCTCTTTCGCCGCCTGTGTAATGCCCGTGACATGGCGCAAATTGTTACGCGCCCCGCCATCTTCGCCCAGCATATGCACCACATCCAGCCGCCAGCCATCCATATGCCACGGCGCTTTCAGCCAGTGGCGCACCACGCTCTCTTCTCCCTGATAAATTTCGTCCACGACCGCGGGCGACTGGTAATCGAGTTTTGGCAGGCTCGCATACCCCAGCCAGTCGCGGGCGTGGCCATTTTCGTCAAAGCTGAACCAGCTACGCCAGCGCGAATCCGGGTTGTGGCACGCACCGCCCGTTGCGCGGTTGTGCCGGTCAAACCAGGCATGGGAATCACCGGTGTGATTAAAGACGCCATCCAGAATCAGCTTCATGCCCGCCTCCAGCGTGTTGTGCCGCAGGCGCAGTAACGCCTCATCGCCGCCGAACTGCGGATCAACATGGCGATAATCTTCGGTGTCATATTTATGTACGCTGGGGGCGACAAATACCGGGTTGAGGTACAGCGCGGTGACGCCGAGCTTTTTCAGGTACGGCAGTTTTTCGCTGATGCCGTCAAGATCGCCGCCATAAAAGGTCGAACCGCCCGCGTCGCCAGTCAGCGGATCGTCCCATTCACGCATGACGATTGGCTGCCCGGCCGCATGGTGATGATAGATTTTGTCTTGATTTTCGCCGCGCGGCAGGCTGCGGGCAAAACGATCCGGGAAAATCTGATAGAACACCTGATCTGCCACCCATTGCGGCCCGCTGTCCGGCACATCAATGGCGAACTGCTCAAGCCGCGCGGGCGGAAAGTGGCTAAAACCCTGCGGCGTAAACCAGATCTGGCGGTTTTCCCATAGCAGTTTAAAGCTGTAGCGACGACGCGGCTGCCCGTTCGCGACATCGATCGCCGCCCGCCAGACCGTCACCCCATCGGCTGTCGGTTTGCGCGCGCGATGCATCACCACCGGCGTCTCTTCGTTATCGATTTCCGTGCGCAGCGTCACCCGCTCCGGCAGCGAGGTTCCGCTTAGCCAAAGGCTAATAACGACTTGATCTTGTTTCTGTTTCACAAACGGCGCGACGGGCAAATGCCATGCATTCAACATCAAAAAATCCCCTTTGCTCAAAATGACGCCACTCTTCCACAGCGATTCTCGCCCTGCCTCCTTCTTTCCACTTTTTTCCGGGGGTGAGAGAGAGGGCGCAGATGTGATCTGGCGAGATATTCACCAGGCATTTGCGTGAGATTTTCCACGCCCGCTTCGTGCTGATGCCCGAAGCCGCAGGCAAACGCGCTTTTTATACTGATAAAAACTATAGATGAATAAAGGGCTTAGTATGAGCAGCAAACCCGAGATCCTCGTCATCAGCGAAATCCCGCAGGCGATGATCGACACCCTCGAATGCCATTTCGTGGTGCATCGTTACTGGCAGCCCAATGCACAGACCCTGGTACGTGAACGCGCTTCTGCCATCCGTGGCGCCTTGACACGCGCTGCCAAAGGCATCAGTACCGCGCTGATAGAGCAGCTGCCGGCGCTGGAAGTGATCGCCGGTTTCGGTGTCGGCGTGGATGCCACCGATCTCGACATCTGCCGTCAACGCGGGATTCGCGTCAGCAACACGCCAAATGTGCTTAACGAATGCGTGGCCGATACCGGGCTGGCGTTAATGCTGGCCGTCACGCGGAAAATTTGCGAGGCCGATCGGTTTGCCCGCGCCGGCGAATGGGAACATGGCGTCTTTCCCGGCGCATGGAAGATGAGTGGCAAGCGCTGCGGCATTGTCGGCATGGGCAATATTGGGCATGACATCGCCCAACGCGCGGCAGCATTCAATATGCCGATCCACTATTTCAGCCCACGGGAAGCGCGCAATCGTCGCTGGCAGCGCCATAACTCGCTTACCTCGCTGGCAAACGCGGTCGATTTTCTGGTGCTCACCTTGCCAGGCGGTGCAACAACGCAGCACATTATCAACCGTGAAGTACTGGAAGCGCTGGGGCCAGAGGGCATTCTGGTCAATATTGCGCGCGGCAGCGTGGTGGATACCGGGGCGTTAATCGCTGTGCTTCAGGAAGGGAAACTACGCGGCGCCGGGCTGGATGTGTTTGAAGAGGAACCGCATATTCCGCCCGCGCTGCGCAGCCTGCAAAATGTGGTGTTATTGCCGCATATCGCCAGTAATACCGCCGAAACACGTCAGGCGATGGCAGATCTGACCATCAATAATCTGGTGAGCTATTTTACGCAAGGAAAACTGCTGACGCCGGTGGTTTAACCAGCGTCTGGCGAGACAATGCCGGACAAGCTAACGCTTATCCGGCACGGTTATCAGATTTTGCGGCGTTTAAACATCCAGCCAATCAGCAGCAGCACAATCCACGCGAAGCCGACATACAGCGAGATGCGGGTGTCCGGATGCCAGCCAATCAGCGCAATAATAAACACGAGGAAAATCAGCCCGGCGACGGTCGTAGCCACCCCGCCCGGGACTTTGAATTTCAGCGCTTTCACTTCATCAGCGGAGAGACGGCGACGAAAACCAATCTGTGAGAGCAGGATCATGATCCACACCCACACCGTGGCGAAGGTCGCCAGCGAGGCGATCACCAGGAAGACATTTTCCGGCATGATGTAGTTCAGATAGACCGCCAGCAGCAGCGCGACCGTCATCACCATCACCGTGACCCACGGAATACCGCGGCGCGAGGTTTTGGCGAACATCTTCGGCGCACTTCCCTGCTCTGCCATGCCGTGCAGCATCCGTCCGACACCGAACACATCGCTGTTAATGGCAGAAAGCGAGGCGGTCAACACCACAAAGTTAAGAATGCTGGCGGCAAAGGTGATGCCCATATGCTGGAAGGTCAGCACAAACGGACTGCCGTTAGTGCCTACCTGGTTCCATGGGTAAATGGACATAATCACGAACAGCGTCCCGACATAGAACACCAGGATGCGCAGCGGCACGGAGTTGATGGCGCGCGGGATCGACTTTTCCGGATCTTTCGCTTCGCCGGCGGTGATACCAATGATTTCAATACCGCCGTAGGCAAACATCACCATTTGCAGCGCCATTACCGTGCCGAGCCAGCCATTGCTAAAGAAGCCGCCGTGGCTCCACAAGTTGCTGATACCGGTCGGTTCCCCCCCGTTGCCAATGCCCCAGATGATGATGCCGAAACCAGCGACAATCATGATGATGATCGTGGCGACTTTAAAGAACGAGAACCAGAACTCCAGTTCGCCGAACACCTTCACGCTCATTAAGTTAATGGCGCAGATAATCAGCACCACGCTCAACACCCAAATCCAGTGCGGCACCGTCGGGAACCAGACGCCCATATAAATGCCAAACGCGGTCACATCGGCAATGGCGACAATCAGGATTTCAAAACAGTACGTCCAGCCGGTGATATAACCGGCCAGCGGGCCGAGGTTTTCCTGTGCGTAGCGAGAGAAGGAGCTGGCAGAAGGGTTATGCACGGACATTTCGCCCAGCGCACGCATAATGATATACGCGGCGACACCGCCAATAATGTAAGCCAGCAGCACGCTTGGCCCGGCCATTTTGATGGCGTCTGCGGAGCCGTAAAACAGCCCGGTGCCAATCGCTGAACCCAGCGCCATAAAGCGAATGTGGCGGGTGCTTAGCCCACGCTTCAGCTTATTAGTACTTTCCATCGTTTCCACTGCCATTATTCAACACAAAAATAAAAAACCACGGAGCGCGTACCCCGTGGTTAAACAAACCGTGTTTGCTGCTGTTAATGCGCGCTGGATGTCACTTGTCGTCCTGCGGCGCGATCCCAGATTGCGGCCAGAATCACCATCACCAGCCCTGGCATCAACCAGGCAAGCCCCTGCTCCGCCAGCGGCAAGCGCTGTGTCCAGGCAGGAAGGTGTTCAGCAAACGCGGAGGCTTTCACGCCGTCAAGGATACCAAAAAGCAGGCTGATAAACATGGTCGGCGCAATAACGCGTGTTGAACTGTTCCAGAAGGAGCGGGTAAAACTCAGCACCACCAGTACGATACAGGGCGGGTAGATCATCGTCAGCACCGGAATCGAAATCTGAATCAGGTGGCTCAACCCAAGGTTGGAGACCGCCATTGAGAAGATACCCAGAATAAACACCAGCGCACGGTAAGAGAGCGGCAGATACTGCGCGAAAAACTCAGCACAGGCGCAGGTCAGGCCAACCGCCGTCACCAGGCAGGCGATGAAAATCAGCGCCGCCAGCAGGAAGCTGCCCGCACCGCCAAAGGTGTGTTGCACGTAAGCATGCAGAATGGCGGCGCCGTTGGCAGACTGCTCAACCAGCGAAGAGCTGTCTGAACCCAGGCGGAACAGCGCCAGATACAGCAGCGTCAGACCCACGCCCGCCATCAGGCCAGCCCAAACGGTGTAACGGGTCAGCAAACGCGCTTCGGTCACGCCGCGCGAACGCGCCGCATTGACAATCACGATGCCAAAGACCATTGCGCCCAGCGTATCCATCGTCAGGTAGCCGTTGACGAAACCGTTGGAGAAAGAGGCGTTCTGGTAGGCGTCCAGCGCGTGACTGATGGAGCCAGCCGGCCAGACAATCGCGGCGATCGAGAGGATAGTCAGCGCGATGATTTTCAACGGGGCAAGGAAGTTACCCACGGTATCAAGCAGTTTGCCCGGATAGAGCGATACCAGGATCACCAGCGCGAAATACACCACGCTGTAAATCAGCAGCGGCATCGCGCCTTCGCCGGTCAGCGGTGCAATGCCGACTTCAAACGACACGGTTGCCGTACGCGGCGTCGCAAACAGTGGCCCAACCGCCAGGTAGCAAACCGTCGCCAGCAGCACACCCGCCACTTTACCAATCGGTGTGCTCAGGCTATCGACGCCACCCCCCACTTTCGCCAGCGCGATAACGGTAAGCACCGGCAACCCCACAGCGGTAATCAGAAAGCCAAATGCCGCCGTCCAGACGTGTTCACCCGCCTGTAAGCCGACCATCGGAGGAAAAATGATATTACCTGCGCCAACGAAGAGGGCAAAGGTCATAAAGCCCAGAGCAACAATGTCTCGTGGTTTTAAGTGATGGGTCATAAGTTTTACTGCCTGTGGATGTGGTGTCGTAAAGTGATGAATTATTGGCCTTTCCCGACCGAACAATAAAACGCCAATTGCGTGAAAATTCAGCGGGAAATGCTTTATCTACAACGTGGCGAAGAATAGTTTTTCGATTTACCACGTGAACACAGTCGGTCTGACAATGTATGGGGCGCAATTTAAACGCTTATAACGTTTAAAGGCAAGGTGGGATCGCAAAACCAGATTGTTATGCTGCATTGCAAAAAACAAGCAGTTAAATACTCTATTTATCAGAAAAACACATGGCTGATCATGCGAACAAAAAATCAACAGACGTACAAAATACGTTTCAGCGGCGGTAGACGGTGCGGGAAAGCGGCCTGTTTTCGCAGGCCGCTGGAAAGATATGCTGACAGGACCTTCAGGAAGCGGCTTTTTTGGCAACCAGACGTTCCGGCAGAACAAAGCTAAAACGGGTGCCCTTGCCCGGTTCACTGACAATATCAAGGCGGCTTTCGTGGTGATTCACCGCGTGTTTGACAATCGCCAACCCAAGACCGCTGCCGCCGGTTTGCCGCGAGCGGGCTTTATCCACCCGGTAGAAACGTTCGGTCAGGCGCGGAATATGTTCTGCGGCAATGCCCGGTCCGTTATCTTCCACGCTAAATTCCGCCCCCTGCGGGACATGCTGCCAGCGCACAATAACGTGCGTACCCGCTGGCGTGTGGTTGACGGCGTTATACACCAGATTTGAGATTGCGCTGCGCAATTGCTCTTCGTTACCAAGCACTTTAAGCGTGTTATCCACTTCAAAACTGAAGGTGTGCTTTTGCAGACTGAGGGTTTGCGCTTCACGCTCGACGACCCGCAGCATCATCGGCACATCAATGGTTTCGTTTGGCGGCAGCGTCGGCGCGGCTTCAATTTTCGACAGCGTGAGTAACTGACGCACCAGCCCTTCCATCCGCGACGTTTGCTCACGCATGGTGTGCAGCGCTTTTTCGCGCGGCGCCCCTTCCAGCGTTTGCTCCTGCATCATCTCCAGGTAGCCCTGCAGCACCGTTAACGGCGTGCGCAGTTCATGGCTGACGTTAGCGAAAAAGTTACGCCGCGCGCCTTCCAGCTGGTGCATTTGCGTCACGTCGCGCGCCACCATCAGCAGCTGTTGCTCGCTGTAGGGCATGACGCGGATCTCAAGATGCCGCCCATTATTGAGCACCAGATGCAGAGGTCGGCCAAACTCCTGGTTCCTGATGTATTTAGTGAATTCGGGGTAGCGTAATAAGTTAAGGATATTCTGGCCGTTATCGTCCGGCCAGCGCAGCCCCAGCATCTGCTGCGCAAGACCGTTACACCAGAAAATCGCCCCTTCTTCAGTGGTAAGGATCACCGCATCCGGCAGCGATTCCGCACCGCTGCGAAAGCGTTTGATCAAATTTCCCAGTTCGCGGCGGCGCTTTTTGTTACGCATCTGCATCTGGTGTAGCCCGTAAAGTAGCGGCTCCCAGCTTCCCGTGCCCGGCGGCGGCGTCATGCTTTTATCGACCCACAACCACCAGGAAAGACGCAGTAAATTCCAGAAATGCCAGATCAGCAACCCGGTTACCGCGGCGAACAAAAACCAGGGCAGGTAACCGAAAATCGCGCCGAGAATAAAGGCGGGGATACAACAAAGGAGGAGCTCCAGCACCAGCCTTTTCCATGACAGCCGTTCCAGCACGCGTCACACTCCTGTCAAATTTCAGAAACGGGTCGAAAAACGATATCCCGTGCCGCGCACTGTTTGCACCATACGATCGTGGCCGCTGTGTTCCAGCGCTTTGCGCAGACGGCGAATATGCACGTCCACGGTTCTGTCTTCAACGTAAACGTTGGTTCCCCATACGTGGTTCAGCAGCTGTTCGCGGCTATAAACCCGTTCCGGGTGCGTCATAAAGAAGTGTAAGAGTTTAAACTCTGTCGGTCCCATATCCAGCGGATTCTCACCGGTCATCACGCGGTGCGAGGAAGGATCGAGGCTCAGCCCCTGCATTTCAATCACCTCTTCCACCGCCATCGGTGAAATACGGCGCATCACGGCTTTAATGCGCGCGACCAGCTCTTTCGGTGAAAATGGCTTGGTAATGTAATCGTCCGCCCCCGTTTCCAGACCGCGAACGCGATCCTCTTCCTCCCCGCGCGCGGTCAGCATCATCACCGGAATATCACGGGTCATCGCTTCGCGTTTAAGATGTTTAATAAACTGAATGCCAGAACCGCCAGGCAGCATCCAGTCCAGTAAAACCAGGTCGGGCCAGGGTTCGTTAAGTTGGTTCACCGCGCTGTCATAATCTTCAGCTTCCACCGGTTGAAAACCATTTTGCTCGAGCACGAAGCACACCATTTCACGGATCGGTGCTTCATCTTCTACGACCAGAATTCGTCTCGCCATAATTCGCCCTGTTTTAATTAAGTCGTCAGTATATGTAGCGGCGCCATTATGCGTCAGTTTTATGACAGATTTATGAATAAGATGACCGCTATATGACCCGTGCGGTGGCCGTGTGACAACGCAAATTTGCGTTCGGTTATGTCCCTCATCTGCTTAATGTTTATAATCGGCTTTACGCTTTTTCGCCACGGAACCGCTATGCGCATCATTCACACTTCAGACTGGCATCTGGGTCAAAACTTCTACAGTAAAAACCGCGCCGCCGAACATGACGCTTTTCTCGACTGGCTGCTCGCCGCCGCCGAAACGCATCAGGTGGATGCCATTATTGTCGCAGGCGATATTTTCGATACCGGTTCCCCGCCAAGCTACGCCCGCGAGCTTTACAACCGCTTTGTGGTCAAACTCCAGCAGACGGGCTGCCAGCTTATCGTGCTGGCGGGAAACCACGATTCCGTGGCCACGCTGAATGAATCAAAAGCGATCCTTGCCTACCTGAAAACCACCGTGGTGGCCAGTGCAGGCACCCAGCCGTTCTGGCTCTATCGCCGCGATGGCGAACCCGGTGCGGTATTTTGCCCGGTGCCGTTTTTACGCCCGCGCGATATTACCGTGAGCCAGGCGGGGCTTTCCGGACAACAAAAACAGCAGCATTTGCTGGCGGCGATCACCGATTACTATCAACAGCAATTTTCTCAGGCCTGTGAACTGCGCGGTGACAAACCACTGCCGATTATCGCCAGCGGCCATTTAACCACGGTGGGTGCCAGTAAAAGTGACGCGGTACGTGATATTTATATCGGCACGTTAGACGCTTTCCCTGCGCAAAATTTTCCACCGGTGGATTACCTCGCGCTCGGCCACATTCACCGGGCGCAGAAGATTGGCGGCCTCGAGCATATCCGCTACTGCGGCTCGCCGATTGCATTAAGTTTTGATGAAACCGGGAAAAGCAAAAGCGTCAATCTGGTGACCTTCGCCGAAGGTAAACTCGCCGATGTCACGGCGCTGGAGGTTCCGGAAACTCAGCCGCTAGCGGTGATAAAAGGCGATTTCGCGGAAATTTGCCGTCAGTTAGAACGGTGGCGCGATGCGCCCACAGAGCAGACCGTATGGCTGGATATCGAAATCGAAAGCCATGAATATCTGGCAGATATGCAGCGCAAAATCCAGCAGGTGACAGAAGCTTTGCCAGTCGAAGTGCTGCTGGTGCGCCGCAGCCGTGAGCAACGCGAACGCATTCTCTCCGGCGAGTTACGCGAAACCTTAAACGAATTAAAAGTCGAAGAGGTCTTCGCCCGCCGCCTTGTGCTGGCAGAACTCGACGACACACAAAATGCGCGGTTACACACGCTGTTTAGCGAAGCGCGCCAGGCGCTGGATGAGGAGAATGAGGCATGAAAATCCTGAGCCTGCGGCTAAAAAACCTGAACTCGCTTAAAGGCGAGTGGAAAATAGACTTCACCGAAGAGCCGTTCGCCAGCAACGGTCTGTTCGCCATTACCGGCGCGACCGGTGCGGGGAAAACCACGCTGCTCGACGCCATCTGCCTGGCGCTGTACCACGAAACACCGCGCCTTAGCACCCTTTCACAATCGCAAAACGATTTAATGACTCGCGACACCGCTGACTGCCTGGCTGAAGTGGAGTTTGAAGTGAAAGGCGTTGCCTACCGCGCATTCTGGAGCCAGAGCCGCGCCCGCGGGCTGCCGGAGGGCAATCTGCAAGCCCCGCGAGTTGAGCTGGCTCTCTGCGCCGACGGCAAAATCCTTGCCGATAAAGTGAAAGACAAGCTTGATCTGACCGCCTCACTGACCGGGCTGGATTATGGCCGCTTTACCCGCTCCATGTTGTTGTCACAGGGGCAGTTTGCCGCGTTCCTCAATGCGAAACCGCGTGAACGCGCAGAGCTGCTCGAAGAGCTGACCGGCACCGAGATTTACGGCCAGATTTCCGCCATGGTGTTTGAAAAACACAAAGCGGCGAAAACCCGGCTTGAGCAGTTGCAGGCGCAGGCAAAAGGCGTGGAACTGCTTAACGATGAGCAGCGCCAGCAGCTTGCGCAAAGTTTGCAGGCGCTTACTGACGAAGAGCAACGTTTGCTGGCAGGGCAACGCGATATACAGGCGCAGGCCAACTGGCTGAACCGCGACGCGGAGTTGCGCGCCACGCGCGGACGCGCGCAGGCCGCGCTGGTACAGGCTCAGCAGGCGCTGGCCGGTGCCCAGCCGCAGTTAGCGGCGCTGGAACGTGCGCAACCGGCGCTGCAATTGCGCCCATTGTGGGGTCGGCTTGAAGAACAGCGTAAAGCGCTGGTTCGCACCCGTGCGCAGAGCGAAGAAGTAAATACTCGCTTACATGCCAGTCTGTTACAGCGTGCGCGCATTCGCCATAGCGCCCAGCAGCAGCATGCAACATTGCGGGACATGCAGAAAACGCTGGAAAGCTGGCTTGCTGAGAACGCCCGTTTTCAGCGCTGGCAGAGCGAATTAACCGGCTGGCGCGTGTTGTACAATCAACTGGAAGAAGAGAAAAAACAGTGGATTGGGCTGCAGCAACGCGTGCAGAGCCAGGAGGCGAAACTGCGCACCTTGCCTGTGTCAACACTGGCGATGAGCGAAGAAGAGACGGCGGCGGCAATGGCGTTGTGCGCACAAAACCGCCCGCTGCGCCAGCAGCTTACCGCCCTGCATGCCCGTTTCGCTCCGCTGCGCAAGCAGCTGGCGCAGCGCCAGCAAAGCTTGCTTGATTTACGCGCCGAGCAGGAAAAGATAAGCCTTGAGCTGGCGCGCAAACGCGAGCTGTACAAAGAGAAAAACCAGCTGCTGACGGAAGTCACCACCATTTGCGAGCTGGAAAACCGCATCAAAGATCTGGAAAGCGAACGCGCGCGCCTGCAACCGGGTCAGCCTTGTCCGCTGTGTGGCGCAACCGAACATCCGGCGATTGCGCATTACCAAACCCTTGAACCCGGCGTCAATCAGGCGCGGCGCAGCGCGCTGGATCTCGAAGTGCGCCAGGTCAAAGAGGATGGCGTCGCACTTAGCGAGCGGCTGAAAGGGCTGGCTGAACGCTACGAAAAAGATGAGCGCGAAGTGAAAAACCTGCAACAGGAGGAGCAAAACTGGTTGCAGGAGTGGGCGAAAGCCTGCGCCGCGCTCAGCGTCACGCTGGAGCCGCATCGTGAGTTAACCAGTTGGCAAAGCGCGCAGGATGCGTATGAACATCAGCTTTACTTGCTAAACCAGCGCCAGACATTGCAGGTGCAAATCCGCGAACTTCATCAACAAAGCGAACAGTACCAACAAGCCGTGGTCGCCCGCCGTGAAAAACTGGCGACCACGCTGCAACAACTGGATCTGGCTCTACCGCCGGAAGGCGAAGAGGAGCAGTGGCTGGCGGCGCGCGCACAGGAAGCCGAACAATGGCAACACCAGCAGCAACAGCTCAGCGCGCTGCACGAAAAGATGGCGCAACTCACGCCGATCCTCGAGACGCTACCGGAAAGCGACACCGCCAGCGGCGGGCAAACGGCGGCGCTGGAAGGCTGGCGGAAAATACACGATGCGTGCCTTGCGCTACAAAGCCAGTGGCAAACCTTGCATCAGCAACTGGCGCAAGAGGAGCAAACCGCAGCCGCGCTGGAGCAACAATTTACCGATGCGCTGGGAAACAGCATTTTCGCCGATCATCAGGCCTTTCTCGACGCCCTGCTCACCGAACCTGAACGCCAGCGCCTTGAGCAGTTACGCCAGAAGCTCGACAGCGAATGCCAGCAGAAACAGGCACTAGCGAACAGCGCTGAACAGGCATTGCGTGCGCACCAGGCGCAGCCGCCTGCGGCACTCTCACCGGATGCCACGGTTGAAAGCATCGGCCTGGCGCTGGACGCGATTTCGCGCCAGCTTCGGGAAAACACCACCCGCCAGGGGGAATGCCGCCAACAGTTGAAGCAGGACGACGATAACCGCAAGCGCCAGCAAAACGTATTGCAGGAGATGGCGCATGCCAGCGTGCTGTATGACGACTGGGGACACCTGAACGCGCTTATCGGCTCCAAAGAGGGAGATAAATTCCGCAAATTCGCCCAGGGTTTAACGCTGGATAACCTTGTCTGGCTGGCGAACAACCAGCTTAATCGCCTGCATGGACGTTATCTGCTGAAACGCAAGGAGAGCGATGCGCTGGAACTTGAGGTGGTCGACACCTGGCAGGCGGATGCGGTACGCGATACGCGCACCCTTTCCGGCGGCGAGAGCTTCCTGGTCAGCCTGGCGCTGGCGCTGGCGCTCTCCGATCTGGTCAGCCATAAAACCCGCATCGATTCACTGTTCCTCGATGAAGGCTTCGGCACCCTGGACAGTGAAACGCTGGACACGGCGCTGGATGCCCTTGACGCGCTGAACGCCAGCGGTAAAACCATCGGCGTGATTAGCCATGTGGAAGCGATGAAAGAGCGCATCCCGGTGCAGATCAAAGTGAAGAAAATTAACGGGCTGGGCTACAGCAAACTCGACGGGAAATTCGCGGTGAGTTAAAAATAAGGGCGCGTTCAACCGCGCCCTTGTTGTTTATTCGCCCTGCGGCCACAGCCATGCCGCGCCGCGTACGCCGCTGGAATCGCCGTGCAGCGCTTTGCGGATCGGCGTTTCGCACTCACCGCCAAATACCCAGTTGCGTAGCAGAACCGGTACGGTCTGGTAAAGCCGCTCGACGTTACTCATGCCGCCGCCCAGCACAATCACATCCGGGTCAAGAATGTTCACCACATGCGCCAGCGATTTCGCCAGCCGCAGCTCGTAGCGGCTAATCGCCAGTTCCGCCACCGCGTCCTGCTCATCTACCAGCCGCATGATTTCATGGCCCCTGAGCGCATTGCCGCTAAGCCGCTGATAATCCGTGGCAAAACCGGTGCCGGAAATAAAGGTTTCAATACAGCCCTGCTTGCCGCAATAACAGGGGACTTCGGTGCGATAGCGAAGCTCATCTTCATCCATCCACGGCAGCGGATTGTGCCCCCATTCGCCCGCAGTGCCGTTACCGCCGATGTGCGCGTGGCCGTTAAGCGCCACGCCGGAACCGCAGCCGGTGCCAATAATCACCGCGAACACCGTTTGCGCACCGGCTGCCGCGCCATCCACCGCCTCGGAAACCGCCAGGCAGTTGGCGTCATTTGCCAGCCGCACCTCGCGGTTTAACCGCTGGCTCAAATCCTTATCGAACGGTTTACCGTTCAACCAGGTTGAGTTGGCATTTTTCACCACACCGGTGTAGGGCGAAATCGAACCGGGGATCCCCATGCCTACCGTGCCGCGCTGCCCGGTCTCTTTTTCCGTGAGATCCACCAACGAGGCGATTAGCTCAATGGTCTGCCAATAGTCACGCGGCGTGGCCTGCCGATGGCGAAACAACTCTTCGCCTTGTTCACCCAGCGCAATAATTTCTGTTTTTGTACCACCTAAGTCGATACCGATACGCACATCAAACTCCTCATAGTGGACCACGCATTAGCAATGCAACGGCGGCGACAATTCGCTATCATGCCCGCTGCATTTAACGACAAGGCCGTGGAAAAAATCATGCTGTGGTTCAAAAATTTAATGGTATACCGTCTCAGCCGCGATGTTGCGCTGCGTGCGGAAGAGATGGAAAAACAGCTTGCCCCACTATCGTTTACTCCATGCGGTAGTCAGGATATGGCGAAAACCGGATGGGTTCCACCGATGGGTTCACACAGCGAAGCGCTAACCCATACCGCCAACGGTCAGATTATTATCTGTGCGCGTAAAGAAGAAAAAATTCTGCCAACACCTGTGGTCAAGCAAGCGCTGGAAGCGAAAATTTCCCGCCTCGAAGCCGAGCAGGGTCGCAAGCTGAAAAAAACCGAAAAAGATTCGCTGAAAGACGAAGTGCTGCACTCCTTGCTGCCGCGTGCGTTCAGCCGTTTCAGCCAGACCATGATGTGGATCGACACCGTGAATGGTCTGATTATGGTTGATTGCGCCAGTGCCAAAAAAGCGGAAGACACGCTGGCGCTGCTGCGAAAAAGCCTCGGCTCGCTGCCGGTCGTACCGCTGGCGATGGAAAATCCTATCGAACTGACGCTGACCGAATGGGTACGTTCCGGCACGGTGGCGCAGGGTTTCCAGTTGCTGGACGAAGCAGAACTGAAAGCGATGCTGGAAGATGGCGGCGTGATCCGTGCGAAAAAACAGGATCTGGTGAGCGATGAAATTGCCGTACACATTGAGGCGGGCAAAGTGGTCACCAAGCTGGCGCTCGACTGGCAGCAGCGTATCCAGTTCCTGATGTGCGATGACGGTTCCGTAAAACGCCTGAAATTCTGCGATGAGCTGCGCGATCAGAATGAAGATATCGACAGAGAAGATTTCGCTCAGCGATTCGATGCCGATTTTATTCTGATGACCGGCGAGCTGGCGGCGTTGATTCAAAACCTGGTGGAAGGCTTAGGCGGCGAGGCGCAGCGCTAACCGTTTATCCACAGACAAACGCCCGGGTTTTCCGGGCGTTTTGCATTACAGGTAACGGCAGAGGTAAGAACTCGGTTCCGCCACCTGCAAATGAAATTCGCTATGGCCAGGTACATTGAACACTTCACCCGCGGCGTAAGCTTTCCATTCGGTTTCGCCCGGCAGCAGGACATTCAGCGCGCCGCTGACCACCGTCATCTCTTCTGGCTGCGCAGTGCTGAAGGTGTATTCCCCTTCTGCCATCACCCCAACGCTGGCACGGCCAGTGCTGCTGCTGGTAAAACCAATGGATTTCACTTTACCGGAAAAGTATTCGTTACTTTGAAGCATGAACTGGCCCTTATAAAGAAAATGTATGGAAAAACACTATAGAGGCCGGGCTTTGCTTCTGTCACGAGAAATTCACACGATTGCGGGCCTAAACCAGCAGTTCTGATGCCAGCCGTGCGGCCAGCACATTCGATAACAAAACGGGCACATCCAGCGCTTTTTGCAGCAAATCGCGGTGATACTGGTGAAAACCAAGACAATCCAGCATCAACACATCCGCGCCGCGCTCAATAAGCCCTTTACCCGCTTCAATTAATTCCTGTTCTGTCGCCAGGTAAGGATGCGCCAGCGCGTAGTAAGGTTCATTTTCCAGTACTTGCCATTTTTTCTTTTGCTGGGCCATGAGTTCGGGAATGGGCACAATGACGCCCACTTGATGCCCGTCAACAATGGAAGCGACCAGGGGCGGAATGATGCGCTGTGGCTCAACCAGAATCGCGTTACGGGCAACAAAACCGCGAATATCCGCCGTGCTCATCAACAAAATGACATCGTAGCCCTGGTTATCCAGCACTTCGATAACGCCCTGGAGATCGCGCTCCACTTTCTCGCGGGAAACCATCCCAAGGCTGTCATCGCGTAATCGTGTAGGAATGGCGTGCTCCCCGGCATCAACGGCGTATTCACGGCGCACCTCTTCCGGATCCATTTTGCCCAGCAGGCTGAGATGGGTAATCTGCTCTTCTGAAACGTGTTCCGCGAGGAGCGGAAAAATCTCTTTTACCGGCACCACACCAATGGTGAGGATCGCCAAGGACGCACTCATTTTTTACTTTCCGCCTTTCATCACTGCTTGTTCTTATTCGCTCTCAATCACGCCTTTTTGACGGCTGTTGTGTAAAGAGAACATGCCACTCCTGTGTTCATATAAATTCCAGTAACCATAAGAGAGTAACCGCTGACTATTATTTAGCCAGTTTAAAAACGTGATGTAGATCCTTTTTTGTAATGTCAGGAAATCATCCAGCCTGCGAGATCCGGCTTAACTTTTATCCGGATCTTCATAACGCCGTTTGGCGTCCAGAGCTTCCTGCTCGGTGGGATGTTCGCTAATTAAGGTATCCGGTTTCGGATGGTCGGCGCGCAGTTCATACCAGGTAACAGTCGGGCCATTCGCCCCTTTTTCAACGGCGACAACACGGGCTTCACGCGGATATGGCGGTTTAGTCGGCATAGCTCTTCCTCATTTTGCGGGTCGAGCAATAAGTATAGACAAACGTTTCGCTAACTGGCGCGCGCCAGTTGTAATGCCGCTTCAATATCAGACACCACCTT
Organism: Kosakonia pseudosacchari; assembly: GCF_015167415.1. NCBI lineage: Bacteria > Pseudomonadati > Pseudomonadota > Gammaproteobacteria > Enterobacterales > Enterobacteriaceae > Kosakonia > Kosakonia pseudosacchari. Next base: position 1,053,058 of record NZ_CP063425.1, on the reverse strand, counting down.
ATCCGGCGACTGCGCCGCATCCACCACATAATGCGCGGCTTCACGATACAACGCGTCGCGCTGCGCCAGCACTTCACTGACCTCTTCGCTGATGGGCTTACCGGTTAACGTCGGGCGTTGCCCCTCCTCGGGAAAGGCCTCCAGCCGGTCAGCCAGCACATCAACCGGTGCGCAAAGATAAATCACCACTCCGTGTTCGTGCATAAAACGGCGGTTGTATTCGCTAAGGATAATCCCGCCGCCGGTCGCTACCACGCGTGATGGCGCGCTAACTGCTTCCAGCGCGGCAGTTTCCCGTGCGCGAAAACCATCCCACCCTTCCTGTTCAACCATCGCTGCGATGGTCTGTTGGGCATTTTCCTGCAACCAGTAATCGGTATCGATAAACTGGCACCCCTGCGCCAGCGCCAGCGCCCGGCCAACTGTCGATTTACCGCAACCACGTGCGCCGATAAGAAAAATGGGGAGCGTCATGAGCAGGTGTTCCCTCCGGGTCCTGCACTGCGCAGGACGGAAAATAAGACAGCGATATTATCACCAAACTAGTACGAAATTCATCGTAAAATTAACGTTACACTTTTATGTCTGCGTCGGTAAAAAGCTCAGGGAAAACCAGAGTGAATCCGGGTTTCCTCTGTAAACATTCTATGGCAGTACGTGTCGCGGCAACCTTACTGAATGTAACACAGGCTGGCAAGCCCGCAAGGCGGCAAACAGTAACACATCATGCGGGGATGCGCAGAATTTACTCGCCCTGGCGGCGCTTGTCGGCCAGCAGCCATTTATCCAGCTCGGCGGCGAATTGCTGGCGATCCCGCTGTGACAGGCTGTCCGGGCCACCGGTTTGAATACCGCTGGCGCGCAGGGTATCCATAAAATCGCGCATCGTCAGCTTTTCGCGAATGGTTGCCTCGCTATAGCGTTCACCGCGTGGGTTCAGCGCCGCCGCGCCTTTTGCCAGCACTTCCGCTGCCAGCGGGATATCCGCCGTGATCACCAAATCACCGGCCTCGCACAGCCGGACAATTTCATTGTCGGCAACGTCAAAACCGGCAGGCACCCTGATGGAACGGATCACCCGCGACGGCGGCACGCGCAGGTTTTGGTTCGCGACCAGCGTTAACGGCGTCTGTGTGCGCTCAGCGGCGCGGAATAAAATCTCTTTGATTACGTTCGGACAGGCGTCCGCATCAACCCAAATCGCCATCGTTACTCCTTTCTGTTTGCGGCGCATTGTCGCTTTAATTTCCTGTCGGGGAAAGGAGAGATCCTTTCGCCCTCGCCGCCAATCCACGTTAAGCTATATCGCACAAACATTTACAAGCAGAGAGACGGATGTGATGGAGAAGAAAATCGGTTTTATCGGCTGCGGTAACATGGGAAAAGCGATTGTTGGCGGCCTGATTGCCAGCGGCCAGGTGCTGCCGGGGCAAATCTGGGTGTATACCCCGTCGCCGGATAAAGTGGCTGCCCTGCATGACCAGTTTGGCGTGAACGCCGCGCAAAGCGCGCAGGAAGTGGCGCAGATTGCCGATATCGTCTTTGGTGCCGTGAAGCCGAACATTATGGTGAAAGTGCTTAACGACATAGCCTCCAGCCTGAACAAAGAGACGCTGGTGGTCTCCATCGCCGCCGGCGTTACGCTTGATCAGTTAGCACGCGCGCTCGGCCACGACCGCAAAATCATCCGCGCGATGCCTAACACACCCTCGCTGGTGAATGCCGGGATGACTTCCGTGACGCCTAACGCGCTGGTGACGCCGGAAGATACCGCCGATGTGCTGAACATCTTCCGCTGCTTTGGTGAAGCAGAAGTGATTGCCGAACCGATGATCCATCCGGTGGTTGGCGTCAGCGGTTCGGCTCCGGCGTATGTGTTTATGTTTATTGAAGCCATGGCCGATGCTGCAGTACTGGGCGGGATGCCGCGCGCGCAGGCCTATAAATTTGCCGCGCAGGCGGTAATGGGTTCCGCGAAAATGGTGCTGGAAACCGGTAAGCATCCGGGCGAGTTAAAAGATATGGTCTGCTCGCCTGGCGGCACCACCATTGAGGCGGTAAAAGTGCTGGAAGAGAAAGGTTTCCGCTCGGCGGTGATCGAAGCCATTGCCGCTTGTATGGCGAAATCTGACAAGCTGAGCAGCTAAGGCAATGCGCCACGCAAAATCCGCGTGGCGCAACTCTCAGGCCAGCATGTCGCTGGCGGCTTGCATGCTGATCGGTTGCTGCATTTTCAGCAGTAAACCCGCCGTTTCACTGTACTCGCCGCAACTCAGCACCGCTTTCAGTATGCCTGCTTCGCCGTAGAGCACGGCAAAACGTTTATTATCAAACGATCCCAGCATTTTCATGCTGTCCCACTCACGGGTATAACCGAGGTATTCAAAGCGGTTACCGAAGTGAGTCGTCCAGAAAAAGGGCACCCGATCAAAGGTATGCTGTTCACCCAGCATATTCAGCGCGGCGAGCCGCCCCTGCTGCTGCGCCACACGCCAGTGTTCAATACGCCGACGCCCTTCTGGTGCCGGGTAGCTGGCGATATCTCCTACCGCCCAGACATCCGGTGCCGCGCTTAACGTTTCATCCACCGTCAGGCTGCCATCTTTTTCATGGGGCAGGTCGTGCGCCATGTCGGCTACTGGTTTCACGCCCGTGGCAAACACCACCACGTGGGCTGGCACGGAACGGCCATCTTTTAACGTTATGCTCTGCACATGGCCGTTCCCCTCCAGCGCAGCCGGTTCGCCGGTAACAAACTTGACGCCATTCTGTTTATGCAGGTTCATAAAATACCGCCCCATCTCCTCACCAAACTGCGGTACAAACGGCAGTGCATGGCGCGACAGCACCGTCACATCGATATCCTGATTGCGCAGCGCCGCCGCCAGCTCCATGGCGATAAAGCTGTTACCGATCACTACTAGTTGCTGCTCCTGTTCCACTTCATTGAGCAAACGCTCGGCCTGGTGGATACCACGCAGTACATGCACGCCCGCCAGGTGATTGCCGGGGATATCCGGCCACACTGGCTGGCCGCCGGTGGCCAGCAGTAGCTTGTCAAAGGCGATTTGTCGGCCACCGGCAAGCGTAAGCTGGTGAGCGTGGCAATCAATATTCGCCACCTCTTCACGCAGGCTTTCGACGCCAGGCTGGCTGTAAAAGGCGCTGTCCAGCAAGTGGGGAACGTCACTGATTTTCATTTTTCCCGCCGGAACGAATTTACTCAGCGCGGTGCGATCGTAGGGCGCATCATCTTCTTTATCGATCAACACCAGGTGGCCGTTAAATCCGGCGTCACGCAGCGTTATCGCCGCCGCGCTGCCTGCCGCGCCAGTTCCCAGGATCACGGCGGTTTGCGGACGCTCGCCACGGATAAGTGAGTGGCTGGCGGGAGAAAGTGGACGCGGGTTCACCAGCACACGATTCTGCTCAAGCATCACCGGGTACTGCTTGAGGTTTTGCAGCGCCAGTGGTTCGCGCCATTCGCCATTGGTGATATCAAACGCAGCTTTATGCCACGGGCAGACCAGTTTGCCATCGCATACGGCCCCTTTCTCCAGCGGCCCGCCTGCGTGCGGGCATTTACTCTGAAAGGCGCGGACTTTTGCCCCGGTGCGGATAAGGATCATTGAGGTGCCCGCGACATCCACTTTGACCGGTTGGCTTTCCGGCAAGGCATTTAGTTCAGTAACATATTGATAGTTCATCACTTTGCTCCCGTGTCAGTGTTGCGAAAACGGGCGTAACGCCAGACAGCGCACAACCACGAGGAAAAGGAAAAATAAAACGAAGCTCACAAAGTAAGCCTGGCAGAGATTAGCGGGCGGGCAAAAAGACGGGGAAAATTCCGAAAAAAGGGTGAGCAAACGCGCTGCTCACCCGCTGCGTTATTACGGTTTTTTCAGGCAACCGCTCATAAATTTACTGCGATCTTCGCCTTTAAGGGATTGTTGCGTCGCCTGGGCATTACATTCGCGCATCCGCTGTTGCTGCGGCGTCAGGCTTTTTTGTCCGGGCTCAGTTTTGGTGTTTTTCAGGCAGTCACTCATGTATTTCTTACGGGCGTCTCCCGCCAGGGTTTGCGCCGTTGCCTGTTGATTGCAGAGGGTCATACGTTGTTGTTGCGGGGTCAGTGTTTTTTCAGCGGCGCTCAGCGCCGTGACAAACAGCAGACCGAAAACGAGGGTAACCAGTAATGTTATTTTCATAGCACCATCCTTCTCTTAATGTGCCTTTTAAGGATGGTACTAATTGGTGAAAAAACCACCCGGCAGCAAAGATTTACCGCCGGGAGGCCGTTACTTCAGATTCAGTGCCGCCTTCATGGTGTAGAACAGATCGGTCTGATCCGTCAGCCCCACCACGTTGCCCGCATGCGGCCCGTAAGCCGCGATACGAACCTGCGTTCCGGTATGCTCCATCGACTCCTCTTCCGAGTTGCCGTAAGTGATGGCCATTACCGCGCCGTCTTTGGTGTTCAGCGCCTGGCTCAAGCCTGGCGCTTTGGTATCTGGCGGAATGATCTGGCTGGCATGGGCGTGATCTGCGGTAACGATCACCAGCGTATTGCCATCTTTTTTGGCAAATTCCAGCGCTTTCTGTACCGCTTCGTCGAGATCAACCGTTTCGCCGATCTGACCGCACGGGTTCGCCGCATGATCCTGTTTGTCGATAGACGCGCCTTCCACTTGCAGGAAGAAGCCCTTCTCATTTTTGCTCAGCAAATCAATGGCTTTTTCCGTCATTGCCGCCAGTGTTGGCACGCTGGCGGTACGTTTCGCGTTGGGCGTACAGGTCACGGCAGGTTTATCAATATTGCCGTGCAGCGAGGCTTTTGGCCCTTCCCAGCGCACCGGCATGTTGCCGTCGGAGAACAGCCCCAGCAGCGGTTTATCCTGGTTCGCTTCGGTGATCGCCGCAAGCGTAGAGGCATCGCTAACCAGCTGGTAACCGCGCGCCTGCGCCTGTTCGCGCAGCGTTTTCCCTTTCCACTCACCGGCGGTGGCGGTTTCGCTAAAGGTTTTCGCGCCGCCGCCCAGCGTGACATCCGCGCGGGCGTTCAGCAGTTGTTCGGTAATCGACCCTTTACCGCCTTTTTCCAGCGCGTTGAGCGCACACTTCTCACTGGTCACCGTCGGGCCGTAGCAGCGACGTGAGATAACGTGAGAAACCAGCGCGGCGGGCGTAGCATCTTGCAGTTCCGCAGTGGAAACGTTGCCCGTCGCCAGACCGGCGGCTTTGGCCATCTCCAGAATGGTGGTGTGATCTTTATCGTGAATGTCGACGCCGAGTGCGCCGTTATAGGTTTTCACGCCTGTGCTCCATGCCGTGGCAGACGCGGCGGAATCGGTGACGTAATCCGGTTTGCCGGTTTTTTTGTCCAGCGAATAGTGCGTGTACTGGCCAGTCAGCGGTAATGCGTCAATACCTTTAAAGAATCCGCCAGCCCCTTCGGCATAATTTCGCGCGGCGGTAATTTCAGAATCCCCCATGCCATCGCCAATCAGCAAAATAATATTTTTGGCGGACTTATCAATGAGGGAATCACGCAGAGCAGCGGTTTGGTCACCACTTAAACGGCGCGCACCGCCGGGCGTGGAAATATCCCCCTGAGCAGCACGATTATCAAGAACCGGTGCCGACGTCGTTTCGGCATAAATAGCAGGGGTAAAGATCAGAGGTAATAAGGCAAGAAATAATGCGCTCTGTTTCACTTTAATATTCTCCATGTACAAATACTTAAAGAAAATAAAACAGAGCGACTATAGGTAGCGCAGATGACAGTGATATGACAGTGCAGGCAGCGCGTCAGAGGTTTAGCTGCGCGGATGCCTTAAAAGCTTTTTTACATATTGTTGCAACAACTCCGCGTCCTGATGGGTAACGTGCGTTCCCGGCCGGGCTTCTTCCAGCGCGCCTTCGATACTCTGAATTAACGCCTGTTGTTCCGTCGTCGCCATCTGGCGCAGCAGCGCGGTCACCACGATTTCCAGCGCTTCAACTTGAGCGACCAGTTCTTTCGACTCTTCTTCTTTTTCTGCCAGCTTGACCAATAACTCTGCAATGAGATTTTTCATAGCGCTATTTCCTTACGAGATTTCAAAGACGTTAGCATTGAGTTTTGATGTTGCAAAGTAGATACATGTATTATTTTTGCGGATTTTCTCACAACGCGTAATAGTCATTTAAAAAACAGGGTTAACGAAACGTTTCTCCCGCATCGAAGGCAAATGATTTGAGTGGCTTAGCGGCAAATAAAAAAAAGCGCATGGCTTATTTTCATAAGAAAAAGCGATAGTAAGGCCGAAGCAAACTTATATTATTTCGGCCCCGTTGCGTTAGCGTTTTACCCGGCGAAACGCCAGCAGTAATTGCCAAAGATTAATAAACACCACCACAGCCGTAGCGGCAAATACCCAACGGAAACCCGCCATTGCGGATACGGTCGCCCCCATCAGCGGCCCGGCGACATTTCCCAGATACATAAACGATTGGTTATAACCGAAAATACGCCCGGTGACCTGATCGCTGGAGTATTTCAGCAACAACGTCTGCACGGCGGGCAGCATCGCGCCATCCGCGAAGCCCAACATAAAGCGCAAGATCCCAAGCTGGAGCGGCGAGGTGACAAACGACATGGCGAAAAACAGCACCACGGCCACCGCCATCGTCGCCATTAAAATGCGTGATGTACCAATGCGATCGCCCAATTTGCCGAGGCGCGGCGCGGAAATCAGCGCCGAGACACCGGGCACAGCGGCGATAAGCCCACTGAGAAAAGCAATATTCGTGGTGTGCGGTGACAACGATTGAATAAACAGCGCCAGGATCGGGCCAATAGAGCCGTTGCACAACTGAATGACCATGGTGGTAATAAACAAACTGATAACCAGCGCCGGGTACGGCAAGGTCGAGAACACCGCTTTGCCGCTCAGACGATCGCCCTTTTTCACCGTCGGCCTGACGCCCTCTTTAATTAAAAACAGCGTAACGAGGAAACTCACCATCAGCAGTATCGCCGTGATAAGGAACACCATGCGCAGCCCCACATGGTCGGCGAGAAAACCACCCATCAGCGGCCCGCCAATTACGCCGCTTATCTGCGCCGTGGAGAGTGTACTCAGCGCCCAGCCGCTCCGTTCGCGCGGCACCTGCGAGGCCACCAGCGCCATCGCATTGGGAATATAGCCAGACGTCAGCCCCATCACACCGCGCAGAATCAACAGTTGCCACACATTAGTAGCAAACGCCTGCAACAGAATCGCGATCGCCATCCCCAGCGAGGCACGCAGCAACATCAGTTTGCGCCCTTTCCGGTCCGCCAGGCTGCCCCACATGGGCGAAACAATCGCCGAAACCAGAAAGGTGATACTGAACGTTAAGCCTGACCACATCGACAACGCTTCATGGGACGTCACGCCCAGTTGCGCAACATATAACGGCAAGAACGGCAGAATTTGGCTGATGGCAAGGCCGGTGAAAAAACAACCGAACCAGACCGAGATAAGATTGACCTTCCAGGATTCCATAAGTACGCGTAATTATTGAGAATTTGACAAACAGCGCACAGGTTAACAAGAATGCGCCTACGATGAGTCACCAGAGATGCGGTGACAGCGATTTCGGTATTTTATCTGCCAGCTTTCGTTTCACGCTGCTGCCTGAAAGAAAAACCCCATTATTCACAGTGGATTATGCTTAGCGACAGAGGCCAAAGCCGCGCATGCCAAGATGAAAATGGTTGGCATGAGCAGCGTTGTACTCCGGCCCAAGGCCGTTACCGTAATAGCCGCAACTGGCGCTTAACATTGCCCGCAGCCACGGTTGTGTTCTCGCCTGGCGCCAGCCCTTTAATACCGTCACGGACTGACCATTCGCCAGCCGAAAACCGCTGAGATCCAGCGCTTCTGCGCTGGCATGCTCGCTACGCCTGGCGTCAGCGCGGTTGTAGATATTGCGACACGCATAGCTGCCAAGATGATCGATACGCGTAAGCTGGCTGCCCATAAAGCGCTCGGTAAGTGGTCGCGCCTGTTGCTCAATAAACAGCGCGGAGCTGAGCGCCAGCGGGCAACTGGCGAGAAAACTGCTGCTCAGTTTAACCGCCCCAAAATCGCGCACCCGCACGACATTGGTTAATGGGCAATCCCCGGCGCTGTCGGCAACCGGAACCGAGGAAATCAACTGCTGCTGATTCGCCTGCGTCAATAATTCGGAACAGGCTTGCGGCTGCAAGCGGCGCAGTTTGAACTGCGTGATGCGCCCGGGCGGGTCGCTAAGCTGTAACGGCGCAAACGGGTTGTAATAAGACGGCAACGCGCGGTAGCCAATCCAAATCACCGCCAGAAGAATGCACAAAACAATCAGCCCTTTCCCGCTCACATCGCCTCCTTCTGGTTTCCAGAAAACATTATGGCAGAAGGCCGCGAATCGTGCGTTTTGACGTGCTATGGTATGTGCTTTGTGAATTCAGTGTGAGTGAACGGAGAAATGGCAAAACTGCGGGTAGGGGTCGTCTTTGGCGGCAAATCAGCGGAACATGAAGTGTCGTTACAGTCGGCGAAAAATATCGTCGACGCTATGGATAAATCACGCTTTGACGTGGTGCTGCTGGGGATCGATAAACAGGGGCAGTGGCATGTCAGCGATGCGAATAATTATCTGCTAAACGCCAGCGATCCGGCGCGTATCGCTTTAAACCCTTCGGCAAATAGTGTGGCGCTGGTGCCGGGAAACCAACAGCAGCAACTGATCCAGGCAGAAAACAGCACACCGCTTCCGAATGTCGACGTGATCTTCCCAATTGTTCACGGCACGCTGGGCGAAGATGGTTCATTGCAGGGCATGCTGCGTCTGGCGAACTTACCGTTTGTCGGCTCCGATGTGCTCGCTTCTGCGGCCTGTATGGATAAAGACGTCACCAAGCGCCTGCTGCGCGACGCCGGGCTTTCTATCGCCCCGTTTATCACGCTCACCCGCGCCAATCGCGAGCAGATTAGCTTTAGCGAGGTGCAAACCCAGCTCGGTTTACCGCTGTTTGTTAAACCCGCCAACCAGGGTTCCTCCGTGGGTGTCAGCAAAGTGACCAATGAAGCGCAGTACCAAGCTGCAGTAAACCTGGCGTTCGAATTCGATAAAAAAGTGGTTGTTGAAACCGGCATCAAAGGCCGTGAGATCGAGTGCGCCGTGCTGGGCAATGACTCTCCGCAGGCCAGTACCTGTGGTGAAATCGTGCTTAACAGCGAGTTTTATGCCTACGACACCAAATACATTGATGAAAACGGTGCGCAAGTGGTAGTGCCCGCCGACATTGATCCGGCAATCAACGATAAAATCCGCGGCATTGCGGTGCAGGCTTATCAGACGCTGGGTTGTGAAGGGATGGCGCGCGTGGATGTGTTCCTGACGCCGGAAAACGAGGTGATCATCAACGAAATCAACACGCTGCCAGGGTTTACCAATATCAGCATGTACCCGAAACTGTGGCAGGCGAGCGGCATTGGTTACAGCGAGTTAATCACACGTCTGATTGAACTGGCGATTGCGCGCCATCAGGCTAACAGCGCGCTGAAAATTACCGTTAACAGCTAATTATTGCGGTTTATCCGCCGTCTCCTCGTCCTCCGGGCGGCGGCGGATAATTAACCCGGCCAGCCAGAAACCAATCACCCAGGTCACCAGCCCCACCGCGTAGGTTTGCCAGCCTTTGGCTTCAAACCCCAGCAGCCCGACCACGCCATTCAGAATAAAGATCAACCCAATCGCAAACGCGTAATAGTGCCAGTCACGGCGGATTTTTACAGGCAGCTTCATGACAACTCCGGCAGTCAAAACGGCATCATCGCACAACCACCGCTTACCGTCTGTGGCGTATGCGGAAATTCTGAAATGTTACCAAGGTAATTAAAACGTTACAGAAATGTGAGCATCGGCAAAAATCATCCAACTGGAATCATTCCCGGGGCGAAATTATCACCATTCTGATGTTGACAAAGCGGTACAACTGCCAAAATTAGCGTCAGTTGAGGCCACACGCCAACTAAATCGAGCGTTAAAAGTAAAGAGTACCGGAGGTCTTATGGCTGACTTTACTATGTCGAAACCCTTTAAGGGCGCAAAACAACGTGACACCTCCAGACCGGGTAATATTGCTTACGCCATATTCGTACTACTCTGCTTCTGGGCGGGTGCGCAGTTGCTGAACCTGCTGGTGCACGCACCGGGCGTGTTCGAGCATCTGATGCAAGTGCAGGACACCACCCGCCCCCACGTAGAAATGGGAATGGGCGTCGGCACGATTTTCGGTCTTGTGCCTTTCCTCGTGGGAAGCGCCCTGCTCGGCGTCATCTTCCTTATCTTACGCTGGCGACACCACCATTCGCGCTAGTTCTGCGCCATGCAGGCGGCCCGACGATCGTCGACGCGCTTCGCAAACCATGCTGTTGTCAGGTTGCGCGTGATCTTCGGGCTTTCCAGCTTGATCCCCGGCAGTACCTCTCTCGGCAATGGTTTGCCGTTTTTCTTTTCGGCGAGCCGATACACTTCGCGATAGAGTTTAGTCTCTTCCAGCTTGTCGCTGTCTCCACGCTCCAGTTGCCGACGGATATCACGATCGCTCATGCCAAGCGACGCACCCAGTTTGCGCACGGCTAATTCCGTACTCCCCGCATCGCTGCTGCCATACAAAATCAGGTCGCCGTCGAGCGCCAGTTTCACGCCGGTCGCTTTGCTGATGGCGTTCTGAAACGCCGCGTTACGGCTGGCATACAGCCCGGCGTTAAAATCGGCGAAACGGTAAATGGGTGCGGTGTAATTGGCCGGGTAATTGAGCAGATGATAGGTGCCAAACCATAATCCACCGCGGCGGCTGAAGACCTCCTGGCGCACGGTGCCTTCCATTTTCCACGGATAACCGTCCGTATGCTGCTCGGCAAACGCGACGCTAATCTGCATTGGCCCACCGGTGCGCACCGGGTTAAGCGAGCCAAACAATTTTTGCCCCATCGGCACCATGCCAATGAAGTCATCAAAAATGGCGCTGAGCTCTTTTTCCGTGCGCACTTTGTCCAACCGTTCGCTGTAGCTTTTACCATTCGGCGACGGAATTTTTAGCGCCGTATGCACCAGCATCGTTGGGATGTGCATCCGCTCGGCGCGCTTGTCTATCTCTTTCCAGGCGATTTTATTCAGCCCCGGCACCACCGGATCAGACCGGTAATTGGATTCCTGCTGCGCCACCGCCAGCACCGAGCAGATGTTCTCCAGCGTTGGAGAGAGCTTCTGACTGCTAAAGGTCGTCGCCAGATCCTGCGCCCAGCCTTCACGATCTTTTACACTGGCGGGGATCGTTCGCCGCACCACGCTTGCGACATCCATCGGCTTGTTCTGCTGTTGTTCCAGCGCTTTTTCTTTTTCAGCTTCGGCTTCTTTTTGCGAAAGCGTGCCCTGCGTACTACACCCGGCGAGAATCAACGTCGCCAGTAACCAGCCAAAACGGGGGACGTAAACCATAACGTTCCTTGTGTTAACCAAAAGTATGGGGCACAGGCTGGATCTCCTGCCCATCCAGCTCACGCTCAAAACTGCGTAAACGTTTATAGATAGACATCAGCTCCACCAGCGTCGTCCAGGAAGAGATCAAATACTGGAACGAACTGCGCACCTGCTCAAACACGTTAGTTATCTGGCGCATCAGACCGAAAGTGATAGCCCCGGCAGCAATCGTCGGGAACAGCACAATCAGGCCAACCACCACATCAACCTGCATGTACAGGATACGGGCGATATTGAAATACATATAGTGAAAATAGAGCCGGAAATAGTTACGGCGCACGGCAGCGAACAGCTCCGCAACGGTATGCGGCCTGGCGCGACCAGCATCATCTTCGCCATAGACCAGCTCTTTACGGTAAGCCGCTTCCACGCGCTGGTTTTTAAACGCCAGCCCCGGCAGCTTGATACCTACAAATGCCAGCAGCACGGTGCCGAGCAACGCCCAGCTTACGGCGGCAATCACCAGCCCATATGGGATGTGCCCTACCACCGGTATTTCCTGTACATGCGGCGATAGCGCCACCAGCACCGGCAAAAAAGCAATCAACGTCATGATGGCGTTAATAAAACTGGTGCCCATATCTTCAAGCGTCGAGGCGAAACGCATGGTGTCTTCCTGTACGCGCTGCGCTGCGCCTTCGATATGGCGCAAACGATCCCAGTGCGCCATATAGTATTCGTTCATCGCCGTACGCCAGCGGAACACATAGTGGCTGACGAAAAAGTTGTTGAGCACCGCCACCGTGACGGCAATCAGCGCGATCCACAAAAACACACCAATCTCGCTGTATAACTGATGAATGCTGACTTTGTTCGGCGCACTGAGCGCGGTCTGGATAAGATCGTAAAACGGCTGATACCAGGCGTTAATGGCGACATTCACTTCCACCAAAAACCAGGTCACAAAGATAATTAACGCGGTGCCGAGAATCGACCAACGCTGCCAGCGATGCGGCGAAAAGGTAAACCAGAACAGCGCAAAAACGCCAACACAGAGCGCGTAATAGGCGTAAAAAAGCAGGTAACCCGGGCTCCAGAAACGCGCGGCGCTAATCGGCACATCCGCAGACGCACCGGTGAGACGCATCAACCACGCTTCCCCACCCGCCTGCCAGAAAACCACGGTAATCGCGGTCCAGATGAACACCGACAAAAAGAACAACGCCGGTTTCGGAAAGAAGGACTTAAACATAATGCTCTCCTGCTCACTTCTTATTATTTACGACAAATGCTGTGCATCGCTGTATGTAAGCCCCTTAATGGGCCGCGACAAAAAAAGCGCCGCGAAGTGCGGCGCCGTCTGGTTAAATCTGACCTGAGGTTAACGCCTTAGTTCGTTTGCCATTCGTGAAGAATTGTTTCGACGGGTTTCACTAACACCGGGTTGCCCGGCACCGTTAGCGTGCGCCACACCTCGTTATAGTGATCGATTAACACCGAGGCCCGTGCCGCCGGACGATTCGCCGTGGTGTGCGCATCTTGCGCGACGGTGATAGCGTAACCACGGCTGGCGCCGTTCTTCAGCGTAGTATCCACGCAGTAATCGGTGGCGCATCCGCACATCACAAAGGCGCGAATATCATGCTCTCGCAGCACGCTTTCAAGCGTGGTGTGATAAAACGCGTCGCAGGCGGTTTTGGTGACATACAGCGCATTCGCCGGTTGCGTCAGCTCCGGCAAAAGAGCAAACCCGTCACTGCCCTCTTCCAGCCCACCGGCCTCGGCATGTTGAATAAAAATCACCGTATCCGCTGCCGCGGTCAGTTGGTTAATGCGCGCCACGCACTGCTCACGCTCAATACGCTCTGTGGCAAACACCCCATTTTGCATATCCACCACCATCACTACCCGTTGACTTGCCATTGCCTGACTCCTGAGTGCGGGAAAGGAAGAGGTTATCACAGCCCTCTTCCCCCGAAGTCATAGGGAAAAAATTTCATATTTACCCATCGTTACGTATTAGGGAGAAATAACACGCTTATTGGTGCTTTGCATCGAAACGCCAGGTAGTATAAATATCCTCTATCGTTCCCATTCTTATATGGATCCCCTTCGTTGAAACGTTGTCTGCTTTTCTCCGCGTTGCTCTGCGCGCTGAGTATGACCAGCGCCCGTGCGGCGCAACAATCTCCCGATCCGGTATTTGCCTCTGACATTGTCGATCGTTACGCCAACCACATCTATTACGGTAGCGGTGCGACCGGGATGGCAATGGTGGTCATTGACGGTAACCAGCGCGTGTTCAGAAGCTTTGGTGAAACCCGTCCGGGCAACAATGTGCGCCCGCAGTTGGATTCGGTTATCCGTATTGCTTCGCTCTCCAAACTGATGACCAGCGAAATGCTGGTAAAACTGCTCGATCAAGGCCGGGTGCGCCTCGACGATCCATTAAGCAAATATGCACCGCCGGGCGCACGCGTGCCGACTTACGAGGGTACGCCGATCAAGCTGGTTAACCTCGCGACCCACACCAGCGCGCTGCCGCGTGAGCAGCCTGGCGGCGCGGCGCACCGTTCAGTATTTGTCTGGCCAACGCGCGAGCAGCGCTGGAGCTGGCTTTCCACCGCGAAGCTAAAAACCGCGCCGGGCGCGCAGGCGTCTTACTCCAACCTGGCGTTTGACCTGCTGGCCGATGCGCTTTCTCAGGCGGCGGGCAAACCCTATCCGCAGCTGTTTGAAGAGCAGATAACCCGCCCGCTGGGGATGAAAGACACCACTTTTACCCCGTCGCCGGATCAGTGCAAGCGCCTGATGGTGGCGGAAAAAGGCGCCAGCCCGTGTGACAACACGCTGGCGGCGATTGGCAGCGGCGGCGTTTACTCCACGCCAGGCGATATGATGCGCTGGATGCAGCAGTTCCTCTCGTCCGATTTCTACACCCGCAACAGCCAGGCCGACCGTATGCAAACGCTGATCTACCCGCGTAATCAGCTGACTAAAGTGATCGGCATGGATGTCCCCGGCAAAGCCGACGCGCTCGGCCTCGGCTGGGTCTATATGGCGCCGAAAGACGGTCACCCGGGCATCATCCAGAAAACCGGCGGTGGCGGCGGTTTCATCACCTATATAGCGATGGTGCCGCAGCATAACGTCGGCGTCTTTGTGGTGATGACCCGTTCCCCGCTGACGCGCTTTACCAGCATGAGCGACGGCGCGAATGACCTGGTCAGCGAGCTGAGCAACAATAAGCCGCTGGTAGTTCCGGCATCCTGATGCGGCAAAAGGCAGGCGGTTTGCCGCCTGCCTTCCCCTTTTAACAGCGATTTTGGTAAAACAGCCCACCGCCTTTTCGGCTACAATGCCGCCATCTGTTCCACAAACATCAGGCATACCATGACCGATTTAATTACTCGCCCCCGCCGCCTGCGCAAATCGCCTGCGCTACGCGCCATGTTTGAAGAGACAACACTGAGCAAAAACGACCTGGTGTTGCCGATCTTTGTTGAAGAAGAAATTGACGATTACAAAGCCATCGCCGCCATGCCGGGCGTGATGCGTATTCCGGAAAAATATCTGGCGCGCGAAATCGAACGCATCGCCAACGCCGGGATCCGCTCAGTGATGACCTTTGGTATCTCGCACCACACCGATGCCACCGGCAGCGATACCTGGCAGGAAAATGGCCTGGTGGCGCGGATGTCGCGTATCTGCAAAGAGACAGTGCCGGAAATGGTGGTGATGTCCGATACCTGTTTTTGCGAATACACCTCGCACGGCCACTGCGGCGTGTTGTGCGATCACGGCGTGGATAACGACGCCACGCTGATTAATCTCGGTAAACAAGCGGTGATTGCCGCCGCGGCGGGCGCCGATTTCATTGCGCCATCAGCGGCGATGGACGGTCAGGTGCAGGCGATTCGCCGTGCGCTGGATGCGGCGGGCTTTACCGATACCGCCATCATGTCCTATTCGACTAAATTCGCCTCATCCTTCTACGGTCCGTTCCGCGAAGCCGCGGGCACAGCGCTGAAAGGCGATCGTAAAACTTACCAGATGAACCCGATGAACCGCCGCGAAGCGATTCGCGAGTCGCTTATCGATCAGGCCGAAGGCGCAGATTGCCTGATGGTGAAACCGGCTGGCGCTTATCTCGATATCCTGCGTGATATCCGCGAGCGCACCGAACTGCCGCTGGGCGCTTATCAGGTGAGCGGTGAATACGCGATGATCAAGTTTGCCGCTCAGGCAGGCGCGATTGATGAAGACAAAGTGGTACTGGAAAGCCTGGGTGCGATTAAACGCGCCGGCGCGGATTTGATTTTCAGCTATTTCGCCCTCGATCTCGCCGAACGCGGCATCCTCTGAACGAAGCGGGCCTGGCCCGCTTTTTTTTGCCTTTCTCTCTGATTCTCCTGCCGTCTTTAAATTGTCATTTCTTCATTGTAATGAAATGCAAGCGTCATCTTCGCCCTTTACTGTCATCGACAAGACGGGAGGAGGAATCACCATGTTTAGTCTCGACAATGTACTTGAGGATCTCTGGCCACAGGCCAGGCCAGCCCCCTGGCAAAAAAATCTGCTCAGACGCCTGCTCTATGAGCAAGAGTTTCAGCAGTTCGCCGCGCGCCACCCCCACCTGAAAGGGCTGGATATGGTGGAACAAGTACTCGAACATCTACAAATCCGCTGCACCGTTCCCGCTTACTGCCTCGAACAACTCCCTGAACATGGCCCGCTGGTCATCATTTCCAACCATCCGACAGGCACACTCGACGGGCTGGCGCTGTTGTACGCCGTTTCCCGCGTACGCCGCGATGTGAAAGTGGTCACCAACCGCATGCTGACGCACCTTGAGCCGCTCAGTTCCCTGTTTATTCCGGTGGATAACATGGGCGGTCGCACGCGTAAATCCTCATTGCAGCAAATGGAAAACCAGTTGCAAAGCGGCGGCGTGTTGATCTTCTTCCCGGCCGGGGAAGTGTCGCGCATGACGCGCAAAGGCATTCGCGATAAAAGCTGGCACGCCGGGTTTATCAAGCTGGCCAGTAAATTCCGCACGCCGTTACTGCCGGTGTGGATTGACGCGCGCAACAGCGCCCTGTTCTACGCCAGCGCGATGGTCTCTGAAACGCTTCCCTTTATACTGCTGATGCAGCAGATGTTTCGCCGGCGCGACAGCGCACTGCCGATCAAAATCGGTGAACGTATTCCCTGGGACAGCTGGCACACGCCGCAGCTCGCGCCGCGCGAGCTGGCCGATAAGTGTCGCCAACATGTCCTGCGTCTTGGCAAGGGATTGCCCGGCCCCTTCAAAACCGAATGCGCCATCGCACGTCCGGAAGCGCGCATTACGCTGCGTCGGGAGCTTAACAACGCCGAGTGCCTCGGTCGCACCGCTGATGGCAAGATCATCTATCTGTGGCAACGTAAAGGGCAGGAAGATGCGCCGCTGCTGCGCGAGCTTGGACGGCTGCGTGAAATCGCCTTCCGTGCCGTGGGCGAAGGCAGCGGTAAACGTCGTGATACGGATAAATATGACGACGATTACCTGCATCTGATTTTGTGGGATGAAGCCGATCTGGAAATTGTCGGCGCTTACCGTTTTATGCCAACTGCGCAGCAAATGGCGGCGCGCGGCGTCGAAGGGTTATACAGCCACAGCCTGTTCCATTACGACGATCGCATGGCAGATGTGCTGCGCCACGGCATTGAACTGGGGCGCAGCTTTATTCAGCCGCGCTACTGGGGACGTCGCGGGCTGGATTATCTGTGGTCGGGTATCGGTGCCTATCTGGCACGTTATCCGCAGTATCGCTACCTGTTTGGCCCGGTCTCTATTTCCGGCGGCATGCCGCCTGCGGCGCGCGATCTGCTGGTGGCGTTCTACCGTCTGTGGTTCCCGGCAACCTGGCCGCTGGCGTCATCGCGCCGCCCGTGGCCTGCCAGCATGCCGGAAGTGCTGGCGCAGTTTACCGGCGATGACTACACCGAAGATCTGACGCGGCTGAAATCGCTGCTGGGAAACCTGGGCTGCGGCATTCCGCCGCTTTATAAACAATATTCCGAACTGTGTGAGCCTGGCGGCGTGCAATTTATTGATTTCGGCTGCGATCCGGACTTCAACAACTGCGTGGATGGTCTGGTGCTGGTAGATTTAACGCACCTGAAAGCAAACCGCTACGAGCGCTATATTGCTGCGCATCTGCCGCAACCGGAAACAGAAACGGCATAAAGTAAACCGGCACAAAATATAAAAGCCGTCGCGTTATGCGTGACGGCTTTTTTATGGATCCTGTCAGC
This sequence comes from Kosakonia pseudosacchari, assembly GCF_015167415.1. Classification (NCBI taxonomy): domain Bacteria; kingdom Pseudomonadati; phylum Pseudomonadota; class Gammaproteobacteria; order Enterobacterales; family Enterobacteriaceae; genus Kosakonia; species Kosakonia pseudosacchari. Next base: position 1,035,265 of record NZ_CP063425.1, on the reverse strand, counting down.
CATGCACCAGCCGCAACTGTGCTCGTCGGCTATTTAAACGAGGGTTGTCGGTAAAAATGACATATAAAATGGGTCGCCAGGCCATGACGTCCTCCTTTGCTAAATATCATCCTGGGTTTGGCTGAAAATTATTGTGTCAAACTAAAGTGCCAGACAATTCAGGTCAACCCATTATTCCGGATTAGATTTAACATCAGGTTAGTAGACTAATGATATGTGTTGCGCCTCACAAAAAAACAAAACAAATGACGCAATAAAATCAACATGTTAAGTTATTGTGAAATGCACCATTTAAATAACACATCGTCACTTTAATTAAAGCCTGATATAACAAAAAAGAGCTAAGAATAGTCGGATTTAAATTTCCAGTTATTCCCTATAACATTTCCAGAAACCGGGCTATCGCCTTTTTTTATTAACCTGCCGGCAATTAATTTCACCTTAAGCAGCATATTCGCCAGTTTCACCATTGCAGGGCAGACTGCACCAGAATCCGATCTGCCACGGTGCAAGCCATGCAGCATTTCAAAACCATAATCATCTAACTATTTAATTAACCAAGAAATATATCTCCTGGCATCGCCTTTGCACATTCACCGCTAACTGTATTCAATGGCGAGGCAGTAAAGCATGAGCACACAAACAACATTAAAAAGAACACTGGGCAGTTTCCGTCTGTGGGGCATTGCCGTCGGACTGGTGATTTCAGGAGAGTATTTTGGCTGGAGCTATGGCTGGTCGCAGGCCGGGACACTCGGCTTTTTGATTGTCGCGCTGTTAATTGCCGCGATGTACTGCGCCTTTATCTTTAGTTTTACCGAGCTGACCACCGCCATTCCTCATGCCGGTGGTCCTTTCGCTTACGCGTACCGCGCATTTGGGCCAACGGGCGGGTTTATCGCCGGGTTTGCCACCTTAATCGAATTCGTCTTCGCGCCTCCGGCTATCGCCATGGCGATTGGTGCGTACCTGAACGTGCAGTTCCCGTCGCTGGATGCGAAATGGGTGGCCTGCGGCGCGTACCTCATTTTTATGACGCTGAACATTCTCGGTGTCGGCATTGCCGCCACGTTTGAGCTGATTGTCACCCTGCTGGCCATTTTCGAGCTGCTGGTGTTTATGGGGGTGGTGGCACCGGGCTTCTCGTGGGGCAACTTTACTGCTAACGGCTGGGCAGGCGCTGAGAGCTTCAGCAGCCTGGCGCTGCCGGGCATGTTCGCCGCGATCCCCTTCGCCATCTGGTTCTTCCTCGCCATTGAAGGTGCGTCTATGGCAGCGGAAGAAGCCAAAGATCCGAAACGCACCATCCCGCGCGCACTCGGCGGCGGTATTTTAACCCTCACCGTGCTGGCGGTTGGCGTGATGATTTTTGCCGGTGGCGTCGGCGACTGGCGTGCGCTGTCGAACATTAACGACCCGCTGCCGCAGGCGATGAAAGTGGTGGTCGGCAACAGCAGCGGCTGGCTGCATATGCTGGTGTGGCTCGGTTTGTTTGGCCTGGTAGCATCGTTCCACGGCATCATTATGGGCTACTCACGCCAGATCTATTCGCTGGCGCGCGCGGGCTATCTGCCGGCAAGCCTGGCGAACCTCAACCGCAAAACCCGCACGCCGCATCTGGCGATCCTCGCCGGGGGCATGGTCGGGATTGCGGCGATTTTCTCCGACTCGCTGGTCACCATCAGCGGCATGCCGCTCACCGCCTGTATTGTGACGATGTCCGTTTTCGGGGCTATCGTTATGTATATCACCTCAATGGCCGCGCTGTTTAAGCTGCGCCGCAGCGAACCGGAACTTGAGCGCCCGTTTAAAGCGCCACTCTTCCCGTACGCGCCTGCGTTTGCGCTGGGCATGGCGGTGCTCTGCCTGGTGGCGATGGTCTGGTACAACACGCTGCTGGCACTGATCTTCGCGCTGATGATGCTGGGCGGCTATATGTGGTTTCGTAAAACGGCGCACGCGCGTGAACGTGCCGAGATGGACCCGCAACTGCGGGCGCTCTCCTGAGGAGACGGAATGTATAAAACCACGCTGGCTCACCGTACTTATCAATTCGATAGCCTGAAAACGTTGATGGCGAAAGCCTCCCCGGCGCGATCCGGGGATGTACTGGCAGGTGTTGCGGCACAGTCGGCAGAAGAGCGGATGGCGGCGAAAATCGCCCTTGCGGATGTGCCGCTACGCGAACTTCTCGCCTCGCCGCTCATCCCGTATGAAGACGATGAAGTGACGCGGTTAATCATCGATACCCACGATAGCCGCGCGTTTGCCCTGATAGCCCACCTGACGGTGGGCGAATTCCGCGACTGGCTGCTGGCCGACAGCACCGACACCGCCACGCTTAGCCATGTTGCACCGGCGATCACCCCGGAAATGGCCGCCGCCGTCAGTAAGCTAATGCGCAACCAGGATTTGATCCTCGCGGCCAGCAAATGCAGCGTGATCACCCGTTTTCGCAACACCATTGGCCTGCCGGGTCATCTGAGCGTGCGTTTACAGCCCAATCACCCGACCGACGATCTGAAAGGCATTGCCGCCAGTATGCTCGATGGCCTGCTGTATGGCGCGGGCGACGCGGTGGTGGGTATCAACCCGGCCAGCGACAGCCTGCCGGTGCTGCAAAAGCTCAACCACATGATGGCAGACATCATTGAGCGCTTTGCCATTCCTACCCAGTCCTGCGTACTGACGCATGTCACCAATACCATTCAGCTCATTGAACGCGGCGCACCGGTTGATCTGGTGTTCCAGTCGGTTGCCGGTACTGAAGCGGCTAACAGCGGTTTTGGCATCAACCTGGCGCTATTACAGGAGGCGCATGAGGCGGCGCTGAGCCTGAAGCGCGGCACGCTCGGCACAAACGTGATGTATTTTGAAACCGGCCAGGGCAGTTGTCTTTCTGCCAACGCGCACCACGGCGTCGATCAGCAAACCTGCGAAGCACGCGCTTACGCTGTCGCACGGCACTTCAAGCCGCTGTTGGTCAACACGGTGGTCGGTTTTATCGGCCCGGAATACCTCTACGACGGCAAACAGATCATCCGCGCCGGGCTGGAAGATCACTTCTGCGGCAAACTGATGGGGCTGCCGATTGGCTGCGACGTCTGCTACACCAACCACGCGGAAGCGGATCAGGACGATATGGATACGCTGCTGACGCTGCTGTGCACCGCCGGGCTGACTTTCCTGATTGGCGTACCGGGCGCGGATGACATCATGCTCAATTACCAGAGTACCTCGTTCCACGATGCGCTCTACGCACGCCGCTTGCTGGGGCTGAAACACGCGCCGGAGTTCGCCGAGTGGTTAACCAAAATGCAGATTATCGACACCCACGGTCAGTTACGCCTGACCGGCGCGAACCACCCGCTGCTGACCGTGATGCCACAAGGAGCGCACGCATGAATGGACCCGATGCCTGGACACTGCTGCGTGAGTTTACCGATGCCCGTATTGCGCTGGGGCGCAGTGGCGCAAGCCTGCCGACGCGGGAAGTGCTCAACTTTGGCCTCGCGCACGCCCAGGCGCGTGATGCCATTCACCAGCCCTTTGACAGCGAAAGCCTGGCGCATCAGCTCCATGCACTTGGCTTAAAAACACTGGACGCGCACAGCGCCGCCGCCGACCGGCACATCTACCTGAACCGCCCGGATCTCGGGCGCAGGCTCAGTGATGAGAGCCGCGAAACGCTTGCTGCTCATCGCCCGGCCGCGCATGATCTGCTGCTGGTAATTGGCGACGGGCTCTCTTCCCACGCCGTACACCGCCAGTCAGTCGGGCTTATCACCGCCCTGCTGCCCTATCTGGACACGCTGGGTATCTCCCTTGGCCCCATCGTGCTGGCGCACCAGTCGCGCGTGGCGCTGGGCGATGACATTGGCGAAACGCTGGGCAGTAAAGCGGTGGCGATACTGATTGGTGAGCGTCCGGGGTTATCCTCGCCCGATAGCCTCGGTGTCTACCTCACCTGGAAGCCAGAGCGCCAGCGCATTGAATCCGAGCGCAACTGCATCTCCAATATTCGCCCGGAAGGGCTGAATTACGAGGCTGCCGCGTTTAAGCTCGCCTGGCTGCTGGAACAGGCATTTCTGCGCCGTCTCACCGGCGTCAAACTGAAAGATGAAAGTGATAACCCGGCGCTGCACGGGCGCGTGACACCCCGCATTACGACCTGATCTCAATACAGAGCGCTGGCGTGATGAAGCGCTCTTTCTCCCCCGTCATCTACACTCTTTACGTTATTTACGGCGAACCCGTGGAGGGCGTATGGAGAAAAAAAACAGCACTGACGCAGAGCGAACATGGCCCGTGGAAGACAACCCCTTCTGGCTGCATGTGGAAATGCAGGTGCAAAAATGGGGGGCGATAGTGCTTATCGCCATTGTGATTGCCGGGCTGTGCGGACTCTTTTCCCAGGGCTTACTAAGCAAAAAAACGGCGATCAGCGCCGATCAACGTCTCACCGTTGAGTACGACCGCTTTGGTCGGCTACAAAGCGATCTGGACATGCAGATAACCGCTAATGCCACGGCCGATAACCGCATCACCTTCACCCTGGGCGGCGATTTCATGCACGATTTTGAGATCCGCACCCTGCAACCACAACCGTTAAACATGTACAGCCGCAGCGGCGAACTGGTGCTGGAATATGCCCGTCCTGCCGCCGATAAACCGCTGACCGTATGGCTGGGGCTGACACCGCTCGGCATCGGTAACAGCACGCAGCGGATTTCAGTAAATAACGCAACCCCGGTCACCCTGACGCAGTTTATCTGGCCCTGAGGAGAACGCGATGGACATGGTATTACGCGCGATAGCTATTTATCTGGTGTTGATGGTGGTGTTCAAAATCGCCGGACGCCGGGCGCTGCTACAGATGACCTCTTTTGATCTCATTTTGCTGCTGATCATCAGTGAAGCCACGCAACAAGCGCTGCTCGGCAATGACTTCTCCGTGACCGGCGCGGCGCTGACCATTATCACGCTGGTGGTGGTGGATATCTTATTCGGCACGCTGAAGAAGTATGTCAAAGGGGCGGAGAACCTGATCGACGGCACGCCAGTTGTGTTAGTGGAAAACGGCCAAATGCTGGAAAACAAAATGCGCGAAGCCGATATCACGCGCGACGATATTATGGTGTCAGCGCGAAACAACCAGGGCATTGCCGATCTGGCGGAGATAAAATTCGCCATTCTTGAGCGCAACGGCCATATCTCGATTATTCCCAAAAACTCATCATAACGTTTCACTCGCTATACTTTGCTTACCGAGTCACCACCGAATTAACGAAAAATACCCTATGAATAAAGATGTTACCTTAACGAACAACATGAATGCGCTGCTCTGCCTGCCTATTCCGATGCTGGCAGCGCAGCTGGGTGAGCTGCTGACACAAAAACAGCTGCGCGTCACCACGGCGGAATCCTGCACCGGCGGGCAAATCGCCACCGCGCTGTGCGCCGCAGGCGATACGCCAGCCTTCTTTGGCTGTGGGTTTGTCTCGTTTACCGATGAAGCGAAAAGCACCCTGTTGCATGTTAAACGCGAAACGCTGGCGCGCTGGACAGCGGTGAGCGAGCAGACGGCCAGCGAGATGGTGCAAGGCGCTTGCGCGGTCAGCCATGAACCGGTCGGGATTGCCGTCACCGGTTATGCCGGCCCGGACGGCGGCGAAGATGGTACGCCTGCCGGAACCGTGTGGTTTGCCTGGGCGCTACCAGGGCAATCTCCAATCACGGCACTGCGCCATTTTGCCGGGGATTGCGAAAGCGTGATTGAACAGTCGGTGAAATATGCGCTGGCAACGTTAATCACACTGTTAAACGGCTAACCTTTTCACGTCGTCGCGCGTCGTTATGTCGCGCTGGCTCCCTTTTTCGTCCATCACGCTGTAAACCTCAATAATCAGGCCACACAGGGCCTGATGACCCGCATTACGCCCGCGTGAAGGTAGCGAGTGGGTTAATGCTCACCTGCGTGTTGTGACGCCAGGTTGTCAGTCACTCACTCTCTGCTGCACTCCGAGGCAATGTTGTGAAAAACTCACACCTTTGTGTGATGCGCTACGCTTGGTTAATAAATAAAAATCTGAGCGAGGAGCCGCCCATGACCACTACGCAGACCCTTTTCCCACGCCGTCAGCCGCACGCGGACCCGCAAGATCCACACCTTTTCAACTGGGCGAAAAACGCGGTACTGGCCAGCAAAAACGCCGTTATCCATGTGGAAAATGAAGCGCAGTTGCAGCAGGTGATTACCGCCGCTGCCGGGCGCGTGCGGGTGATGGGTAGTCGTATGTCGCCCGGGCGTATGCTAAAACTGAGCCAGCCGGGCGATACGCTGATTGATATCTCAGCGCTGCGCGGTGTGCTGGCAGTGGATGAGGATAGCGTGACGTTTGGTGCCGGGACGCCGTTGCACGAAGTGTTTGAACTGCTCACCGGCATGAACCGCATGCTGCATGCGTCGCCGGGCGTGATTGACTCGCAAACGCTGGCTGGCGCCATTTCGACGGGAACCCACGGCCAGGGCATGCAGCAAAGCTCGCTGGCGGATGAAGCGCTGCGCATCCGGCTGGTGGATGCCGCCGGGCAGATCCATGAGATTGACCGCCAGCAGCCAGAGTTTGCCGCCGCGCAACTGGCGCTCGGCACACTGGGGGCAATTACCGCCGTCACCCTGCGCACGCGTCCGGCAACGCTGTATACCTGTTTTAAAAGCGTCAGCAGCGCCGACAATCTTGCGCAAGACCTGCTTAACTGGAACCAGCAATGGGCGTTCAGCAAAACGTGGTGGTTCCCGGATGAAAACAAAGTTCACACCTGGAACGCGCGTGAATCCACCGCCGATGAAATGGCGCTATGGCGCGATAACCATGGCGATCTGGTCGAGCGGGAAGAGACCGACACGCAGATGAACGACACGGTGGAAAAAACGCTGGAGCAGATGCATGACGACACCAATATTGTTGATGAAAACGGCAAGCCGTTTCGCACCGTGACGCGCTTTAAAGACTTTTCAGATGTCATTGGCGATATCTATCAGGTGTTCTGCCGCGGTATTGCCACCCCGCAAATTAATATTGAAATTGGCATTCCGCTGGCGCGCGCCCCGGCGGTGATTGCGCGCATTAAAGCGTGGCATCAGCAATCGCACCCGCATATGCACTACCCGATTATTTTGCGCTGTACCGGGCCTTCCGACGCGTGGCTAAGCCCGGCCTGGCAGCAGCCAACCTGTTTTTTTGGCTTTGTGGTCTATTACGCCGAAGACGGCTCGCTCTCTGAAGAGGGGCTGGCGTTTCTGCGCGCCGCCGAACAGTTGCTGGCAGAAGAAGGCGGGAAGCCGCACTGGGGGAAATACTTCGATACGACGCTATACGACTGGCCAACGCTCTACCCGCAATGGACGGCGTTTCAGGCTGTACGCCAGCGTTTTGATCCGCAGGGCAAATTCCTCAACACGTTTATGGCGGAGCTGTTGTCATGAGCGCCGCCTTCGCCTGGGTCACTCTTCTGACGCAGCCCGATTACCTGCCGGGCGTACAAACGTTGCACCGTTCGTTACGCGCCAGTGGTTCGCCGTGGCCGCTGGTGGTGATGGTGACCGACGCCATTGACGAGAGCACGCGCCAGCACCTGAGTGCGCAAGGCTGCAAGGTGCGGGAAGTGCCGGTTATCGGCCCCGATCCCACCCTTGAAAGCCGCTATGCGAACGCCCGTTTTGCCGATGTGTGGAGCAAACTGGCGGTGTGGACGCTTGAGGAATACCAACGGGTGGCGTTTCTCGATGCCGATATGCTGGTGCTGCAAAATATGGATCATCTCTTTGAACTGCCGCTGGCTCCAGGTACTATTGCCGCCTGTCATGCCTGTCGCTGTAACCCTAACCATATCGAAAGCTACCCGGCGAGCTGGCGGCCGGAAAACTGTTATTACAGCTGGTGTACGGACGCGCAAATGCACGCCAACCCACCGGCGTCGCTGGACAACTACCTGAACGGCGGTTTTCTGCTGCTCACGCCGGATAAATCCCTCTATCAGCAGATGATGGCGACGCTGGCGGAGAAAGCCGACATTTCGGACTATGTGTTCGCCGAGCAGGATTTTCTCAACGAAGTATTCCGCGACCGCTGGCTGCCGCTGCATTACGGCTATAACGCCTTAAAAACATTGCCGCTTCAGCATCCGCAAATGTGGGATTTGGCGCAGGTGAAAAACCTCCACTTTATTATCGACAAACCATGGGAAACGCGCCCCGAACCCGGTGACAATGGCTATGAACTGCATCGATTGTGGTGGAAATATGCGTAATTTCTCATGAACACACCATTGCCGGAACACGAACGTGCCGCGGCCTTTGCGTTTACCGTTCCGGCCAATGATGTTCTTGTGCGACAGCCAGAAGCCAGTCGCGAAAGGCATGGCAAAGTGGTTCTAACAGCGCCGATTTATCGTAAATCAGCAGCATCCCGCCGCTGTTTTCCAGCGGGTGCAAGATGCCTTCGCTCCCGGCCTGCACCGTACGGCGAAAAGCAAAATCGATCCCTTCCGTTTTCAAATCAACATCCCGCGTAGCGGTAGTGATAAGCACCTCGGCATGCGGGTAATAACGTTCAAAGCCGCCAAGCCTTGGCAGCAGCCAGTGCATGGCAAAATCCGTTGAACAACTGACGCTCACGCGGTTGTGCGCCGTTGCGTCAATTAACCGGTGGGTGGCATGCGAAATCTGATGAAAGGCAGGCTGAATCGCCCGCAGGTAAATTTTCCCTTCCGGCGTCAGCGTGAGCACGCGCGAGCCGCGCATAAACAGCCGCACATTCACCCAGGCTTCCAGTTTGGCAATTTGCTGGCTCACTGCGCTGGCGCTGATAGATAACGCCGCTGCCGCCGCTTTCATACTGCCGTGTTGTGCGACAGCATGAAAACAGATGAGCGCCTGCAAAGGCGGTAAGGTCATTGCCGATCTCCGCATCAGTTAAGTCACACTAAACTTTAGCAAAAATACGGCTTCATCAGCCAACAGTGGCGTTTATCAGACGGAGAGAAAAACCTGCGGCGTTTTGCCGTCTGAATGCGGGCTGACCTCGACGTCGGCACCGTACCACTGTGCGATAAGCGGCGCCTGAATCACCTGTTCCGGCGTGCCTTGCGCCACCAGTTTTCCCTGGTGTAACAGCAAGATCCTCTGCGCCCACCGCGCAGCAAGGTTGAGATCGTGAAGCACCGCGCAGACATGCAGTTTGCCGCCCAGCGTCAGCCGCTTCAGCAGACGCAGCACCTGCTGCTGGTGGTAGAGATCGAGCGCCGATGTCGGTTCATCCAGAAACAGCCACCCTTCCGGGCCGTCATGACGCCACAGTTGCGCAAGGCAGCGCGCCAGTTGTACCCGCTGCTGTTCACCGCCGGATAGAGTGACATACCGCCGCCCGAGCAGCGCGTCACAGCCGGTCAACGCCACCACCTGCTGCACAATTTCGCGTTCGTGTTGTGGCCCCCAGGGCGCGCGTCCCATGGCGATAATGGCCTCAACCGGCCAGTCAAAACCAAGCGTGGTTTGTTGCAACATTACCGCCCGGCGGCGCGAAAGCGCTTGCGCCGTCCACGCCTTTAGCGGCTTGCCTTCCAGATGGCACTCCCCCGCCGTCGTCGGCAGAAAACCGGTCAACAGGCGCAGTAACGTCGATTTACCCGCGCCGTTTGGGCCAATCAGTGCCACCCTTTCGCCGCCGGTCAGCGTCAGGGAAACATCGTCAATCAACTGCCGTGAACCGGCGTTGAGCCGCAAATGCGCGGCGGTTAAAAGTCTGTTCATGGCACCGCCTTTGACTGGCGAAAGATGAGCCATAAAAACCACGGCGCGCCAAGCATGCTGGTCAGCAGGCCAACCGGCATTTCGGCGGGCGCGACAACGGTGCGCGCCACGGTATCGGCGACCAACAGCAACATTGCTCCTGCCAGCAGCGCGCCGGGCACCAGCGCACGGTGATCTGGCCCCAGCCATATACGCATCAAATGCGGTACCACCAGGCCAACAAAACTGATAATGCCGCTCACGGCGACCGCCGTTGCCACCAGCAGCGCACTGCACACCAGCAACAGACGCTGGAGCCGCGGCACATTGACGCCCAGATAGTGCGCCTCTTCATCGCCCAGTTGCAGCAGATTAAGGGCGCTGGCTACGCGCCATACCACCAGCGATGCGGGCAGGATCAGGCTGGCGGCGACCGATAACGTCGACCATTCGATCTGCCCGAGGCTACCCATTCCCCACTGCGAAAGCTGGCGCAATTGCGCGTCGTTGCTGATCCACGAAAGGAGGCCAACGCCCGCACCACAAAGTGCATTAATGGCGATCCCTACCAACAGCAATCGCGATAAACCAGTCTCTCCTGCTCCTGCTTTACTGAGCAGATAAATCACCATCATCACCGCCAGGCTGCCGATAAACGCCGCCAGCATCGGTGCATACAGCGCCACCAGCGGTGAAACGGTAATCGGCAGCACCAGCCAGCAGGCGACGGTTAACGACGCGCCGCCGCTGATGCCCAGCAAACCAGGATCGGCGAGCGGGTTGCGAAACAGCCCTTGCATCACGCAGCCGGAAAGTGCCAGCGCCGCGCCAACCAGCAGCGCCAGCAGCACGCGCGGCAACCGCACCGTCAGCCAGATTTGGCGCAGCGCCTCGTCACCGGCCTGCCATAAACTTTTGAGTGGCAGTTGCATCGCGCCCTGCGTGCTTGCCAGCCCCGTCAACCCAAGCAGCAGCAACGCAAGTCCCCAGAGCGAGCGGGAAGCGTGGCGGTTCATCAGGGTAGTTGCTCCGCTTTATGACGCAGAGCAAGCAGCGCCTGCGGAGTGCGTAAGCCAAAACCGAGCAGCGCGACATCATCGACCAGCAACACCTGTTTATTGCGCCCGGCGGGCGTTTGCGCCAGACCAGGCAACCGCCACAGATTCTCTTCACCGCCCATCGCTTTTACGCCGTCGGCGGAGATCACCACCAGGTCCGGCTGACTGGCAATCACCCCTTCTTGCGACATCGAACGGTAATGGTCAAAACCCTGCATCGCATTTTGTAATCCTGCTTCTCGCAACGCACCGTCGGCGGCGGTTTTCTGCCCGGCGACCAGTGTTCCCATCCCGCCGTGGCTGAGGATAAACAGCACGCGCTTGTTCAGCGGCGGTTTCGGCAGGGCGGTAATATCGTTCGCCAGCGTTTTACGCAGCTGCGCGCCTTCATCGGTTTTGCCGATGGCATCCGCAATGACCGCGATTTTTTTATCAATTGCCGCCAGCGTGTAACCGCCCGGCACCGCAACGACCCTGACGTGGTTGTCCTGCACTTTTTGCAATACCTGCGAAGGTTGCGCCTGGTCGCTGGCCAGCACCAGCGTCGGGCGCAAAGAGAGAATGCCTTCGGTGTTGAGCTGGCGGACATAGCCGACATCCGGCAGTTTTTGTGCGCTGGCAGGCCAGGTACTGGTGCTGTCGCGCCCGACCAGCTGCGCCTGCGCATGTAACCCGTAGACAATCTCGGTGACATCGCCGCCTAAGGAGACAATTTTTTGCCCGGCGGCGCTTGCTACCAGCGGCAGCGCCGCCAGCAGAATCAGCAATTTTTTCATGCGGCTTTTCCCGGATTGGTTAATGCATCAATCTGTGCGCGCCAGTGGCTCTGCTCCGGCTGGCCTTCGCTACGCTGACCGTAAAGCTGGGCGATTTGCGTACCGTCTTTGGCGAACAACTCAAGGCTGGTGACATGGCCGTCGGCGGTGGGTTTGCGGGTGACCCAACTTTCGGCAATCTCTGTATCACGCAGATGCAGGGTGAAGTTCTCATTGAAGATGTTGGTCCAGCCTTTCATCGGCGTCAGTTTTTCCAGCACGCCGGTAAAGATCTGCACGCAGCCACGGTTGCCGACGAAAATCATGATTTCGTTACCCTGCTGTTGCACCGCCGCCAGCAGGCTGGGCAGCGCGTCATTACTGACCAGACAGGCAAGATCGTCGCCCACCAGCCGGAACGCCTGCTGGCGCGAAAGGTTGTACTTTTTCAACAAACCAAAGAATTGATGCACGTCGGTCATGGTACGCCACTCACTCTCCAGCGCGGCGCCATCTGCCTGTTCCGCGTGCTGTGCGCCCTCGGCTTTAATGAGTGTTAACGGCGGGTTCTCCGCCGCGGTAAAGCGGGCGATAACGTCGTTCCACACGGCACTATCAGTGGCTTCCGTCCGGTAGACCTTCAGTAGCGCATCGCCTTGATAATCGAAGAACTGAATGCTGTAACGCTCGCCGCGCGGGCTCTGTTCATGCAGATGAAAGGCACTGGCCCACTGGTTGATAAACAAACGCAGATCGAGCGCCCGCGGGTTAAGCACCAGCCCCGCGCGCTCGCTGATATGCAGATTGGTGAAACGACCAATTTGCTCATGCACCGCGTATTCGTTGCGACAAATGCATTTCGTGTCGCCGACCGCTTCCAGCGCAGCGAGGATGTCGCGCATTTCCCCTTGCAGGCGCACGGCGTCATGGCCAACACGGGCGCAGGTTAATTCGGCTTCGCTTATCGCCATTTCGGTCGCGATATCGCGGGCGTACTTCGTTGGCTGTTGCGCTTTAATGGCCTGATACTGCTGCCAGATGGCGGTGAAATCGTGTGATGTTGCAGGCATATTTTTCACATCCTTAACTGTTTTAGCCCCCGGCAGCGATACCGGGGGATGGAAATTACCAACTGATGTGCAAAGAAATCGTTCGCATTGCGTCGCGGTGAAGCGCTAGCGCCGCCAGGCGGACAACGTGAAATGACATCACCTCAGAAATCAACATTGACGCCCAGTTGCCATGTCCGCCCCGGCATTACCGCCAGCGCTTTGTCATACGCATTCTGGTTGGTGGTCTCTTCCTGGTTACGGCTGTTCAGGTAATCCCAATATTTACGATCGGTGATGTTGTAAACGCCGCCGTTAATTTTGACGTTTTTCGCCACCTGCCAGTACGCCGTCCAGTCGAGCAGCCCATAGCCCGGCACCCGCATATATTCCGTGCTGGAATCGCCCAGCGACCCGCCGGTGTTGGTGTAGGTCTGACGGTTAGTGGCAGTGGCTTGCTTACCTTTGACGAAGGTGGCGGTCAGCGCCGTACCGTAGCGTTTCGCCGGATCATCCCAGGCGACGCCGACAATCGCTTTCATTGGCGCGACGCTATCGAGATCGATGTATTTGTCGCCCAGATAGCGCGATTTCGCCTTCCCTTCGCTGTAGCCATACGCCAGCGTGGCGCTCAGACCATCAACCTGCTCAAACCAGGTGCCAAAATTCAATTTCGCGCTAATTTCGCCGCCATAGATAAAGGCTTTATCGCGGTTTTCCGCCTGATAGGTGGTGTAGATGTTAGACGGCACGTTAGTGAATTTATCCGGGTTGCCGGAACGGGTGTAACGGGTATAGGCGATAAAGTTTTTATAGCTGTTGTAAAACAGCGCCGTGCGCAACGTCACGCCCTCGGTCACCTCGCCCTTCATGCCCCACTCGAGGTTATCGCTGGTTTCGGTGTCCAGATCCGTATTGCCAATAAGCGCATACTGTCCACGCCCGGCGTAGCTGGAACCGAGGTTCCACGAGCCATATAACTGGCTGGCGTTGGGGAACTGCGCGCCGCGTTTGTATTGCAGGTATGTCATCAGGCGCGGTGTGATGTCGTACTGGAAAGTCAGCGACGGCAGCAGTTGGGTGTCGGAATTTTTACCGTACAGGGTCGACACGTCGGATTCGTCCAGCACGCTGCTGTTGGCGGTCAGGCTGGAGAGATTATCCGGTTTTGTCGACTGGTGAACCACGCGCACGCCAGGAATGATAGCGAAGTGGTGACCATCGGCAGCGAAATTGATCTGATCCTGCAGGAACGCGCCTAATGTATAGCTGCGGCTGTCGGCTTCCGGCTGCATGATCTCGCTAAAGGCGCTCGGCACCGGTGACTGGTTAAAGGGGCGTTCGGTTTTACTGGTGCTGGCGTTAAAACCGGCGCTCAGATCGTGGCGTCCTAACGTTTTCGCCAGCGCATTCTGAATACCCCAGGTATCGGTGTCGTAATTGGAGTAGACCGTTTCCATGGTCGCTGTGACGCTGTCCGGCATATACGTACGGTCATGTGCCTCGGTGTGCTGGTAATAGACTTTGCTGGACATACTGTCCAGCCAGTCGTTCATCGGCGTCCAGTCATCTTTCAGGCTAACACCCCAGCGGCGCGTCTGGCTGGTTTGCTGTGCGTCGCCAAGAATGGCGCTACCGGCGTTGTTCCACGCATCGTAGTGGGTGTGGTTGGTCTTATGGTAGTAATCGAGCGTGCCGGTGAATTTGTGTACATCGTTTGGTTGCCAGATGCCGGAGGCCATCATCGCATCCGCGTGCCAGTTCGCCGGGTAGGCGTCAACCGTACCGCTGTTATTACGGGTTTGCTGACCGTCGCGACGGCTGTAGACCACGATGCCGCGCAGGGTTTCGTCCCCTGCGGCTCCCGTCACGCCATTGTGCCAGCTGCGATCGGCGGAGTCGTAATCGCTCTGGTAACCAAAATATGTCTCTTTGCCAGGGCGCAGATAGTCATCTGCCGATTTCGGGCGGAAGGAGACGTTACCACCGATGGAGGTGTTGGCTTGCTCGGTACGGGTCGCGCCGGACTGGATATCAACGCTGCCGTACATATACGGATCGATATAGTCGCGACCAATGCCGAAGGTGTTAAGGCCTGCACGGCTCACGTAGCTGCGCCCGGTGGCGTCCGGCTGCGGAATGCCGTCAACATCGATGCCGACGCGGTTACTTTCCAGCCCGCGAATGTTGTAGCCAGTGTACCCGCCGCGATCGAAGCCGCTTTTGCCGTTTCCGGAACCGCCGCTTGCGCCCGTGGCGCTGATGAGCGGTTCATAACGCATAATGGAGCCAAAGTCTTTCGCGCCTTTGTTTTGCAGATCCTGAGCGCTGAGGGAATGCGAACTGCCGGCTTTTAATGTCGGTGCTGGTGCGGTGACGAGCATCTCCTCAGCGTTATCTTGCTGAGCGCCACTGGAAGCTGTCGATGAGGTGTCGTTATCCACCGCAAATGCGGAGGGTTGATACAACGCTGCGAGTAATGAAGTGACCAGCACACGCTTGTTAAAGCGCAGCAGGGAAAGGTGCGATTTACACATATTGTCTTGTAAGCCTTAGAATTTATTAGTATCAGGCTCACGTATGACTTCCAGGAGACCGCGGAAGATTGCAGTCAGCGCAAAAGAGTTGCAGGTTATTGTTATGTTATCGACACCGAAGATAATGATAACGGTTATCATTTGCAATAAATTTGTTTTACCGTCAGATTTTCAGCCGCATGAGTTTTATGCCCTCTTTATCATTCGCGCCAGGAGACAGTAACCATGAATAAACCGGCCATCACTTTGCACTACTGCTCACAATGCAACTGGATGTTGCGCGCCGCCTGGATGGCGCAAGAATTGTTGCAGACGTTTAATGCGGATCTCGGCTCCGTCACGCTGATACCGGGCACCGGCGGGATCTTTGTTATCGATATTGATGGCAATGTGATTTGGGATCGCAAGCTGGATGGCGGTTTCCCCGATGCGGCAGAGTTAAAGCGCCGCGTGCGCGACTACTGCTTTCCGGAAAAACCGCTCGGGCATGTGGAAAAGAAAGCCGAGTAAATCTCTGTGCTCGCACCCGCAGGGCGATTTGCGGTGCGTAACGCTTCAGCGGTATTGATAAGAAACACAGCAGGTGTAAATGGGCGTGCGATAAAGGAACCTGGCCGTGGAGAGAGGCCTGAGTGTCTTACGGTTTTGTTGTTAACACGCTGAATAGCTAATAAAAAGGCCGCCGTAGCGGCCTTTTTATTTATTTCTTCACCGGCTGGGGTTTTTTATCACCCGATTCCGGCGCTTCACGGGGGTCATCTTTTTCAACGTTGAACACGAAACCTCCTCTCGTTGCCTTTAGTTCCCTCACTATAGACTCTCCGCCGCCATAGAGGCCAGGCGGCAGGCGAAAAAAACTGCCCATAACGCGTTATTGCCGCTGCGACACAGGTTATTTAAAAACGTGAAACGGATGAAATTTAGACAAATCATCAATAACATCAATGTGTTAACGATAAAAAAATTTATTCGAAAAGATCGGTTTATTTCATCATAACTCGCTGTTTTATAGCGCTTTTCTTGTTGAAATTCGTTAATAATTAGCACGCTTATTGTTAGTAACGAAGATGCAATTGCACGCCTTCAGGCGCAACGCGAATTGGCTGAGCCTGAAGGTTTTTTTTAATCATTTTCAACGCGCTAAAAATGGCTCTGATCATTTCGTAAAGAGGAATAGCGAAAGGCTTCCCACCACTTGCAGCGGCATACCATTAAACGGAGCGTTCTGCGCGTGTAAGAAGCACAACGTCGTGAGGGAAAGGAAAAGGATTAACTGGTTATTAGCTTTTTGAGGATTGTTTGCGGTTGGCCATTTTATGCACCAGACGTTTCTTATAAGGCGGGAGTGGTAAATCAACGGCTTCGGTAAAATTAATAGCCATTATTTCGGCAGGTTGGTGGGAATGTTCAATTAAATTAGTGGATAGACAGGTGGGTAAATTTTCAGATAGCAAACCAATTCTCTCGCCCTCGTCATTATTTTTTGAACTCATTACTACACTACCTCTACATTTTTATTTTTAAGTCATTGTTAATTAAAAAATAAACGAGCCGTCTCCGGCTCGCTAGCATTAAGAAAATAATGACTTTAAAAAGTGGTTATTTTCTTCCACCGCCGTGGCTATTTTCACCGCCTTTCTTACCGGCTTCGGATGCACGTTCGGGATCATTTTTAAAATTACCGCCGCTGTGCTGACCACCTTTACGTCCCGCTTCAGAAGCTTTTTCACGATCTTCAGCGAAATTACCGGAACCGCCTCTATGTTCGGCCATGTTATATCTCCACATCTCGTTTTCGATATAATCGATACGGTTAAAAGCCCATATCAATCGCGTTGGAACCTTAAGTCTGGCTATTTATCCCGATTAGTCAATCGATCGACCAAAAATATATCCAAATTAAATCAATATTTCCGAAATAAATATTTAAACACATATGTTGCGTGATAAATAAATCTCTATAGATATAAGCAGGTTACTAAAGTTTTGTTCATCGCCTAAAATTACCGATGTGATGAAATATGTAAATAAAATGGTAGGGATAAATATTCTGTGCACACTTATCTCATGACACATAAATATTGTGGAGTAAAACCATGCATACAGAACATCAACGATGCGCAGAAGCCTGTTATCAATGCGCAGCGGCTTGCGAACACTGTGCGCTTTCTTGCCTGCAGGAAGAGAATATCGACATGATGCGTGAATGCATCAAACTGGACGTGCAATGTGCCGCCCTGTGTCGCCTTGCCGGCCAATTCATGGCGCTGGAAAGCAAACATTTACCCTCACTGTGCCGGATTTGCGTCGACGTATGCAAAGCCTGCGCCGAAGAGTGCAGTAAGCACCAACATCCGCACTGCCAGCAGTGCGCTAAACGTTGCCGGGCTTGCGCAGAAGCCTGCCTGCAAATGGCGGCATGAAATAAGCTGAGTAAGGGGGAGCGGTATGGCTCCCCTTGCTGTTTTATCAATACCAGGCGTTTATCAGCGCAAACCCCAGTGCCGTCATTAAAATCGATCCCACCACATGCACCAGCACGGAAGCCAGTGCCCACGCATAGTTGCCCGCTTGCAACTGGGCAAAAATTTCCAGAGAAAACGTGGAAAAGGTGGTCATGCCGCCGCATAAGCCTGTGGTGATCAGCAGCCGCCAGGTGGGATCCAGATGCGGCTGGCGGGTAAAGAACGCCAGCGCACCGCCAATGATCAGCCCGCCGAGTAGATTTACCAGCAGCGTGCCGGGCGGCAGATTGGGAAACAGCGTATTGAAACGCATCGCGAGCAGCCAGCGGATCACGCAGCCGGCAGAACCACCGATGATTACGGCAAATAAAGACTTCAGCATGTTTTTCCTCATCAACATAAGTGCGAGGCATGCGGGAGACAAAAGAAAAACGCCCGACATGCCTCATTACAGAGACATACCAGGCGTCATCAGCTTCTCAGGGAAGCGGTTGGGTCAGGTGGAACGCCATCACCTGAGCACGCATTGTTGACGATTTCGCGCGTTCGGGCAAGTTACAGTAAACCTAAGTGATCAATCAGAATTGAGCTGCCGATACAGATAACCACAACACCGCCGGACACTTCCGCCCATTTATCGAACGCCGCGCCAGGAAAGCGCCCCAGCAACATACCGGTGGTAGCCATGATGGTGGTCGCAAAGCCAATCATCAGCACCGTCGCCACGATGTTCACGTTGAGAAACGCCAGCCCGACACCCACGGCCATCGCATCAAAGCTGGTAGCAATAGTAGTGGTAACCAGCAACCAGAAACCGTGGCGACGCGGTGCTTCGGCTTCTTCATCCGTAATGTTCTTTCATCATGCGCATACCCGGCGCAAAGAGCAGTACGAAGGCTATCCAGTGGTTCTGTCGCATAATGTGCTGGCTGGCGGCTCAACCAATAATTGGGGTGATGGCTTCCCGGTGCGTAACGTTTCGCTTACCGGCGAGCGTTTCAACATCGCTCTTTTATCGATAGCGGCAGCAAAAGAATCCATCGACATACCGAAAGCAGGAATGCTAATTGCGTAAAAACTCATAGCTGCCCCTTAAATGCCCTCTGGCGAGGGCAAAAACGCAGACACTGCGAAAAGAGCGGCAAGGTGCCGAAGACAAATTAAAAATACAAAAACTATTTACTATTCAATAAGATATAGTTGATTTTATGATTTATAGCTGCGGCTATATCGCTCGTCAGGCACTTCCCGCAGGCTGGAAAGGCGCAGGCAGTCTGGTATTTTATTTTGTTATATTATAACATTTCATTTCGTAACAAATGATAATCAGGGAGCGCAATATGATCATGAAGAAATCGGCCTTTGTACTTGGCATGGGTATGCTACTAATGAGCGCGCAGACGTTAGCGCATGACCACCACCACGGCAAACCGCTTACGGAAGCAGAACGTAAAGCCAGCGAAGGCATTTTTGATGATAAGGACGTGAAAGACCGGGCGTTGTCCGATTGGGACGGGATCTGGCAATCCGTGAACCCGTATCTGCTCAGCGGTGCGCTTGATCCGGTGCTGGAGAAAAAAGCAAAACAAGGCGGTAAAAGCGTGGAAGAGTACCGCGCCTATTACCAAAAAGGTTATGCCACCGATGTCGAAACGATTGGCATAGAAAACAATGTGATGGAGTTTCACGTTGGCAAAACAGTAAATGCCTGCCGTTATGATTACGCGGGCTATAAAATTCTGACCTACACCTCCGGGAAAAAAGGCGTGCGTTATCTGTTTGAATGCAAAGACGCGCAATCAAAAGCGCCAAAATATGTGCAATTCAGCGACCATATTATCGGCTCACGCCAGTCGCAACATTTCCATATTTTTATGGGCAACGAATCGCAAGAAGCGCTGTTAAAAGAGATGGATAACTGGCCGACATATTATCCGTACAATATGACGAAAGCGCAGATTGTCGACGAAATGCTGCATCACTGATGGTTTCACCGCGGGCGAACCATCCTCTCGCCCGCAATTGGCAATCAACAATCCATTGTCAGCCGTTCTCTTAACCTGCGTTCCGTTCGTTCTGGCTGACTTTCAACACTTCCAGGCGAGATTTTCGCCCGACGCCACTCACCTCATTACTCACGTTCACCACGCAAATTGCGCTCAGCGTTAATCCGAGCAGGAAAATGATGAAGCCGGGCTGGCATTGCTGGCGGGCGTTTTCCCTCGTTTGCACTGGTTTCCCATGGCGGAACAGTCCACCTGAAGGTCACCACCGGCAGGCACAGCGATTAATGTATGGTTGGTTTCACTACCGAATTATTGCCGGTGATAGTGAACAATAGCAACGTTTCGCTGCGTATCGCGGACGATGGCAAAGCGCCAGACGTTCACGGTGGTAACGCCTCGCCATTACTCGTTGATTAATAACGGCCACAACCGCAGCGTCGTATCGATAATCTGCTGCAGTTTATCCACACTGGCACCTTCTCGCGCGCTGACCGACATTCCATGAATGATGCAGCTTAAAAAAAGCGCGATGGCTTTCACTTCTGTTTGCGCCGGGATCTCGCCACGCAACTGACGTTGCAGCAAAAAGGTAAGTAGCGTTTGTTCCTGCGCCGTTTGCCGTTCCCGGATGGTGTCAGCTATCGGCTCTGAAGAAGCAGAAACCGTGGCGGAACTATTTATCAAAAAGCAGCCTGCCGGAGTATCGCTACCGGCAAAGCAACGGGCTAACGCTTGCAGATAATCGCGCAGCGCCTGCTCAACCGTTTTCTCTTCGCAAAAAAGCGCTGCCCGGTGTTTGGCGGAAAACCGAGCCGTATAGCGATCAAGCGCGGCTCTGAACAATCCCTCTTTATTGTTAAATTCCGCATATAACGTCGGTGCTTTTGCACCGGTGGCTTCAACAAGGTCTGCCAGTGATGTGGCTTCATAGCCCTGTTGCCAGAACAGCATCATCGCCTTATCCAGCATCGCGTCCCGGTCAAAAATTTTTGGCCGACCACGACCTTTTCTCGTACAGCATGTGACGTCGGTTGCCATTGTTCCTCCCCCGTTCACATCAATTTAGTTAATAATCATTATAAAAACATTACAAAGCGGCTGACCAGTAGAAATTTTTCGAAAAAATACAAGATTTATCTACATGAATAACAAGTGTTTTTTAATTATTTAAATGATCATTATAAAAATAGTGTTGACGGGTGACACAGATCACACTTATCATTTACCTATCGATCGTTAAGTTAATACTTACGACCTCACACAAATCCAGATTCAGAAGGCAAAAATTATGAAAACCATCAAATCCCTGATCGCTGTCGCTGTACTTAGTTCCCTCTCTTTCGCAAGCGTAGCCGCCGTCGAAGTGCAATCCACTCCGGCTGACCAACAAAAAGTGGGCGTGATTTCTGCCAATGCCGGCACCAATCTCTCCTCTTTGCAAAGCGAGCTGGCGCAGAAAGCCGATGAAATGGGTGCGAAATCATTCCGCATTACTTCCGTGACCGGCCCGAACACCCTGCACGGTACCGCGGTGATTTACAAATAAGCTCTGCCGTATAAAACCGGCATTCACAACAGATGTTGAATCGGGCGTTATCGCCCACACAAATTAAATTTAAGGAATACCATTATGAAAACCATCAATTCACTTGCTGTCGCTACTGTGCTTTCCGTCCTGTCATTTGGTGCTTTCGCTCAGAGCGTAACCGCCACAGCTTCAACGCTTGACGAAGCAGAATCCTTAATTGCCGCTAAAGCACAGCAGGCTGGCGCTTCATATAAAATCATTGAAGCCAACACCAATAATAATGTTCATATGACGGCTGAACTGACCAAATAAGTATGCCTGGTCGAACACTACTCTCTAAGCGCCTGCGGGCGCTTTTTTTATAGCTAAAACGGTATCTTGCGTAGCGTGAATATCAGGAAGGAAATGTTGAAAGGTCAATGCAGCTCACTAGCGGTATATTTTTGGGTTTGAACGGGGTGTTAATTTCCATAGCATTTATCACACCCCGGTTAAATTACTGAACGGGATTACGTGGATCGATTCTCAAATGTGTATCACCGTTAGTGTTCATATTGGCGTAATTAGCCGCAATTAATGCCAGACCTCTGTAATCGGCAATACTGTCAGCTCTGGAAGATACGAGTGCTGCACTTGATTTCCACAGGAGATTTACGCGCTTACTTTTCAGATATACCTTAGCATCGTATGAATTAAGCGCTACCGCTGTTCCGTATGATGTATTAGTTACTGTTGTGTCATATGCCCCGGTAATTCCATAGGTTGGCGTGTAGACTGTCGTAGCGCTGCCTGTCGTGTTCGACGTTAAGTTACCGCCACCGAGATAGTTATATGTCGTATTGGCATTGCCGTATGTCGTCGCTGAACTAATACCGGTCTGGCCATAGACTGGAACAGTAACATTACGTGTGCTGGTCACCGCCCCACTTCTTGCAAATCCTAATAAAATTCCCTGATCGGCTTTTTCCGGTTCGTTAACTTGTACATACCCCTGACGTGTCAGCGATGCAGAAACGACGGCGGCGATTTGATTGTATTCAATCTGGTTAGCGTCATACAGCGCTTGACTGGCTGGCAGGATGATGAAGCGTTTCCCTACACTCTGGCCTGAGGATAGCGCATTTACCGTTACAAGTGGTTGCTGAGCGCATCCACTTAAAATCGAAATAGACAACAGAGCTATAAGTTTTCTCATCACGATCATCCCTATCAATAAAATGGCGATAAATTCAACATGCACACATGATGTTATGAAACCGACCATTAATATACACGCCACGTATTTTATTTGCGCGCACCATGTTGAGGTCTGGCTTAATACAAAATATATCTTTATGGAGAGAAGATGAGTTATTTCCGATCCACTTTCTGCCAGCTTCATGGAATACAGCACTGGATTAATTAATCCAGCCTGCTGTTAATTCCATAAATGGGACGCCGACAATAAAGCAAAGGGCATGATATGACTTACGCCACGTTACGCTTTGAATGTTCAACACGGAGAAATTCCAGGTCGATCAAAGCATGACCACTTAAGCATAAGTTATTGATTTTAAATAAGAAAAGATGGTGCCGATAAGAGGAGTCGAACCTCCGACCTTCGCATTACGAATGCGCTGCTCTACCAACTGAGCTATATCGGCCCTGCGATGTGTTCACGAGCGTGAATCACGGAGTAGAAGGTTAAAACTAAGCGGGTGATGCGTCAATGCCCTTGGGAATCAAACGGCTACTTTTGCATCACCCTTTTTCAATTAAGCACGAATCGTGTCGTCGCCGAAGCCAATCCACTTATAAGTCGTCAACGCTTCCAGCCCCATCGGGCCACGCGCATGCAGCTTCTGCGTGCTAACAGCGACTTCCGCCCCCAGGCCAAACTGCCCGCCGTCGGTAAAACGCGTAGAAGCATTTACATACACCGCAGAGGAGTCTACCTCGTTGATAAAGCGATCGGCATTGCGCAGCGTACGCGTGAGGATGGCATCAGAGTGCTGAGTGCCATGCTGGCGAATATGATCGATGGCATCATCCAGCCCCGCCACGATTTTCACATTCAGATCCAGCGATAAAAACTCGTCGTCATACTGCTCCGCTTTTACCGCCTCCACTTTCGCCGGGCCGTTTTGCAGCAGCGCCATCGCTTGCTCATCCGCATGCAGCGTCACGCCACTTTCCGCCATCTGCTTGCTCAGCGCGGGCAGGAATCGCTGCGCGATCCCCTGATGCACCAGCAGGGTTTCCACCGTGTTGCAGGTACTGGGGCGTTGGGTTTTCGCGTTAACGATGATTTTTAGCGCCGGATCGATTTCCGCAGACTCATCAACCACGATATGACACACGCCGATACCACCCGTGATCACCGGGATGGTCGACTGCTCGCGGCACAGCTTATGTAAACCCGCGCCACCGCGCGGGATCAGCATGTCGATGTATTTATCCATGCGCAGCATTTCATTCACCAGTGCGCGATCCGGGCTTTCGATAGCCTGCACCGCGCCGGCCGGTAAGCCACACTCTTCCAGCGCCTGCTGGATTACTTTTACCGTGGCGGCATTGGTGCGCCAGGTCTCTTTGCCCCCGCGCAGGATCGCGGCATTCCCGGTTTTAAGGCACAAAGAGGCGACATCCACGGTGACGTTAGGACGCGCTTCATAAATCACACCAATCACCCCCAGCGGCACGCGGCGGCGTTCAATACGCAACCCGCTGTCCAACAGACCACCGTCAATCACCTGGCCTACCGGATCCGCCAGTTTGCACACCTGGCGCACATCGTTAGCGATTGCGGTTAAGCGCGCCGGGTTGAGCGCCAGACGGTCAAGCATCGCCTCGCTCAGCCCGTTGCGGCGAGCTTCCAGCAGATCCTGTTCATTCGCGAGCAGGATCTCATCCGCCTGCGCTTCGAGATAATCAGCGATTTTTTCCAGCACACGGTTTTTCTCGCGGCTGGAGAGCAATGCCAGCTTGTATGACGCTGCTTTGGCAGCGATGCCCATTTGTTCCAGCATACTTCTGCTCCTTAACGGGTAATCATGTCGTCGCGGTGCACCGCGACAGGGCCATATTCGTAGCCCAGAATGGCGTCAATCTGCTGCGAATGTTGCCCGGCGATGCGACGCAGCGCATCGCTGTTATAACGGCTTACACCGTGGGCGATATCGCGGCCTTGCAGATTACGAATGCGGATCACTTCACCACGGGAAAAGTTGCCTGTCACGCTTTTAATACCTTTGGGCAGTAACGAGCTGCCGCGTTCCAGAATGGCCGCCGTTGCGCCTTCATCAACGGTGATTTCACCGGCAGGCGGCGCGCCAAAGATCCAGCGTTTACGGTTCTCCAGCGGAGACTCCTGGGCGTGAAAGCGCGTGCCGACGGAAATCCCTTCGACAACATCGCCAATCACGCCAGGCTTGCTGCCCGCAGCAATAATGGTGTCGATCCCCGCGCGGCAGGCAACATCGGCGGCTTGCAACTTGGTGCCCATCCCCCCCGTACCGAGGCCAGAAACGCTGTCCCCGGCAATCGCGCGCAGCGCATCGTCGATGCCGTAAACATCTTTGATCAGTTCCGCATCCGGGTTGCTACGCGGATCGGCGGTAAACAGACCTTGCTGATCGGTCAGCAGCAGCAGTTTGTCGGCACCAGCGAGGATCGCTGCCAGCGCCGAGAGGTTATCGTTATCGCCGACTTTGATTTCCGTGGTGGCAACGGCGTCGTTTTCGTTAATCACCGGCACGATATTGTTGTCGAGCAGCGCACGCAGCGTGTCGCGCGCATTGAGGAAACGCTCACGATCTTCCATATCGGCACGCGTCAGCAGCATCTGCCCAATATGAATCCCGTAAATGGAAAACAGCTGTTCCCACAGTTGAATCAAACGGCTCTGCCCTACCGCCGCCAGCAGCTGTTTCGACGCGATAGTCGCGGGCAGTTCCGGATAACCCAGATGCTCGCGTCCGGCGGCAATCGCCCCCGACGTCACAATTACAATTCGGTGCCCGGCGGCGTGTTGCTGCGCGCACTGGCGCACCAGTTCAACAATATGGGCGCGGTTCAGGCGACGGGAACCGCCCGTTAAAACACTGGTACCGAGTTTTACCACCAGCGTCTGGCTGTCACTCATGATTCTCTGCCGTTTTTTAAGGAAATATAAGGAAAGTAAATCGTCGTCAGACGTTGTAACAGGAGTCAGAGCGATTGCCAACTGCCAGAGCTGTCAGCTCACTTTTTTGTTGCGCGGGATCAGCAAGCGTAGCGGCAGGATTTGACACTTTTATGGCAAATACAAAAAAACATAACTTTTTAAAAATATTCTTAATTTGTCATAAATCTTTAATTTCACAGCGTTAAAACCCTTCCTGTTTTTCACGGGGCGTATGCCCAGCGAATATTAGCGCGTTAGTCAAATCAGGAATCAAAATGAAAAAGAGCACTCTGGCATTAATGGTGATGAGCGTTGTCGCTTCTGCTTCTTCTGTTCATGCAGCGGAAGTTTATAACAAGAACGGCAACAAACTGGATGTGTACGGCAAAGTGAAAGCCATGCACTACTTCAGTGACGATACCAACAACGACGGTGACAAAACTTACGTGCGTTTCGGCTTCAAAGGCGAAACCCAGATTAACGATCAGCTGACCGGTTTCGGCCGTTGGGAAGCCGAATTTGCTGGTAACAACGACGAAACCAACAACAATAACTCAGCAACCAGCCAAAAAACCCGTCTGGCGTTTGCTGGTCTGAAAATCAAAGATTTTGGTTCTATCGACTACGGTCGTAACCTGGGCGTGCTGTACGACGTGGCTTCCGTAACGGATATGTTCCCGGAATTCGGCGGCGACGGCATGACCCGTACCGATGACTTCATGACCAAACGTACCACTGGCGTTGCAACTTATCGCAATACCGACTTCTTTGGCATGATCGATGGCCTGAATATGACCCTGCAGTACCAGGGTAAAAACGAAAGCAACCGTGCGGTTAGCAAACAGAACGGAGACGGCTGGGGTACTTCACTCTCCTATAACTTCGGCGGTAGCGCGTTCAGCCTGATTGGTGCGTATGCGAACTCTGACCGTACCACCGCGCAGAACACCGCAGCGTTTGGTCGCGGCGAGAAAGCCGAAGCCTGGGCAACCGGCGCGAAATATGACGCTAACAACCTCTACATCGCCACCATGTACGGCGTCGCTTACAACATGACGCCAGTCTCTGCCGCAGCGAGCACCGGGCTGGGTTCAGGCTTTGCTAACAAAACCGAGAACTTCGAAGCGGTTGTCCAGTACCAGTTCGACTTCGGTCTGCGTCCGTCTCTGGGTTATGTCCTGACTAAAGGCAAAGACCTGGAAAAAGGGGTTGGCGACGAAGATCTGGTTAACTACATCGACGTGGGCGCCACTTACTACTTCAACAAGAACTTCTCTGCAATGGTTGACTACAAAATCAACCAGCTTAAAGACGACAACAAACTGGGTCTGGCTGATGACGATGTTGTTGCCGTTGGCGTGACTTACCAGTTCTAAGTTGCAGTAACTGTAATATCCCTCGTTATATCGAATGCCCTCGCAAGAGGGCATTTATTTAACCTGATTCAGGTGGAAGGCCGGGAAACTGCGGCCAGGCCCGATAAGCGTAAGCTATCGGGCATTTTTTATGCGGGAAGTTACGCGGTGAGCTTCAACTGTTCTTTGAAGTTTTCGGCAGGTTCCAGCTTCAGCTCAAGTGAAGCCAGCAGGGTTTTCGCACGTTCATGAAAATCGCGCAGCGTGTGCTCTAAACGATCGATCACTTCCTGATCTTTTATTGCCGTGGGCTTCCATTGCCCTTCTTTATCAAAAAGGCCGAACTGATAAC
The DNA here is from genome assembly GCF_015167415.1 of Kosakonia pseudosacchari. Classification (NCBI taxonomy): domain Bacteria; kingdom Pseudomonadati; phylum Pseudomonadota; class Gammaproteobacteria; order Enterobacterales; family Enterobacteriaceae; genus Kosakonia; species Kosakonia pseudosacchari. The sequence continues at coordinate 1,008,223 of NZ_CP063425.1, read as the reverse complement.
GGTAGGTAAAACGTGTCTCCTGCGCTTCCATTTCCATCCACCAGCCCCAGAACTCTCGTTTTTCCGGCGCGGGTTTAACATTCACGCAAACTGCCAGGCAATCAAAGAAAAAACGGTTCTCTTCGCATTGCTCTTCGCGGATATAAGGCCCTAGCGCAGTAAACTTTTTAATCAACCTGCTTCTCGGATGTCCACTCGGTAACGTCATTGCGATCTCCTTTTGTGAAGCAACTGTTTTACCAAACCGATAGAATTTATCAATCTATTAACGGAAATGATGGTTGATCCATCCGGTTATTTGTTGCAACGCCTTATCAAAATTTCGATAAACCGGGTTAAACGGGATCTCCAGTAGTTTGCCGTTACCAGATGACGAGGTGATTAAACGCGACTCCTCCTCCGGGCTGAAGGGATCGTTTTGCCAGTAACCGGAAAGCATCGGCGTGGGGCAACGTCTGCCGAGCAAACCCTGAGTTTTCAGCGAGTAGCGATTCAACTCCACGCGCAGCGCCTCGTCGGAAGCGTCGTGCATCCCTAAACGGCTGGCAAGCACATCCAGATACATCTCCGGCACGCGTCCCTGGCGCTGCGGCTCACTTAACAGCGCATGCACTACCGGCCCAAGACAAGCCACCGCTTTCAGGCGCGAAGATTCAAGGTACGCCAGGCGCACTGCCACATTCGCGCCAAAGCGAAAACCAAACGCCGCCACCCGCGTGTGATCGATCCACGGAATGTTCGGCAGCGCTTGCAACGCATGCTGATGCAGCAGGCTGGAATCCTGTGTCAGTTTCCACTTCGAAGAGAAACCAACCGACGGCATATCCAGCGTCAGCATCGCGATGCCTTGCGGCGCGAAATAGCGTTCATACAGGGTGTAATAGTCGCTTTGCAGGCTATCCAGCCCGCCGCACATTAATACCGTCGGGAACGGGCCATTGCCAGGCGGCATATGCAAAAATCCGGTGACAGGCGCGCCGCCGGGAATGGCGAACTCCAGCTCTTTGATCTCCCCAGGCAGACGCTGCGCTGCCTCTTCATACGCGCGGTTCGCCAGCGCCTGCGCCTGCTCCGCCAGCGAATCGCCTTTAATATGAGGATAAGCGGCAATGCTGAACAAACCGGACGCATGCAGCCAGTGTTTGCCACTGAGCTCCGGCGCGGGTTCCTGCATCGCTTTTTGCTGCCACAACATGGCCTGCACGGACCATTCATAGATCCAGTTGCCGTTACGGTAACCTACTACCGTGTCATACAGCTCCGGGTCGGTGCGCTCGGCCTGGGACATGACAATACGCGCCTGTACTTCGAGGATCTCTCGTGGATCCACGCCGCGCCAGACCCACATCAACCGGTTGAGCATGCGATACCAGTGCGGCACATTTTTGCCATCGAGAGTCGACAGTACCGGCGATTGCACGCCACGATTAAACCGACGTACCAGCGTGGAAGTTTCCGGGTGCTTGAAGCGGGGTTTGAATAAGGTTTCGCTAAGATTGGGCTGTGACATTGCGCGCAGGCTCCCTGTATCTATCACCGGCGGTTATTGTAACCTGTTGCGCGTTAAAAAGAACAACGCCCGGCAAAACCGGGCGTGAGCAAATGTTTCAAAGCGGGATTAACGGCCGCTGATTGGCGGCACAAATACCACGCCCATATCCCACGGCTGCTCAATCCAGGTGTCCTGCGGAATATCGATCACGTAATCGTCAACCAGCGGGCGACCTGCCGGTTTGGCGAAAATAGTGACGAAATGCGCTTTAGGATACATTTCACGGATGGCGACAGCGGTACCGCCGGTGTCCACCAGATCATCAATCACGATAAAACCTTCACCGTCGCCTTCCGCGCGTTTCAGCACTTTCAGCTCGCGCTGGTTATCGTGGTCGTAGCTGGAGATACAAACGGTATCCACATGACGAATACCCAGTTCACGCGCCAGCAGTGCGCCTGGCACCAGACCGCCACGGCTTACGGCAATAATGCCTTTCCACTGTTCTGAAGGCATCAATCGGGCGGCCAGTTTGCGTGCGTGAATCTGCAACATGTCCCAGGTGACGACGTATTTTTCGCTCATGTGAAGTGTCCCAGCCTGTGTTTTACGGCTTAAAAATTATTCGAGGGGGAAATAGGTTGCGCGAGATTATAGAGATCTGAAGCGCTAAAAACCAGTATTACCCGGCATTACCGGCGCTTTTTCCGCGCACTGGTGCTCGCAGCGCGGCAATAAAGTGGTATTCTCAACGCCATCTCGCAAGCTCATCGCTTGCGATGTTCGTTTATTTAACCCTGTGACCTGCAAGGTACGTTGCGCAGGCTCTTCGTAAGGAGACTCATCGTGTCTGAACTGTCTCACCTATCGCCACAGCCGCTGTGGGATATTTTTGCCAAAATTTGTTCTATTCCGCACCCGTCCTACCATGAAGAACAACTCGCCGAACACATTATGGGCTGGGCGAAAGAAAAGGGGTTGCATGCGGAGCGCGACCAGGTTGGCAACATTCTGATCCGTAAACCAGCCACCGCGGGCATGGAAAACCGCAAGCCGGTAGTTCTGCAGGCACACCTTGATATGGTGCCGCAGAAAAATAACGACACAGTACACGATTTCACTACCGATCCGATTCGCCCGTATGTCGACGGGGAATGGGTTAAAGCGCGCGGTACTACGCTCGGCGCGGATAACGGCATCGGCATGGCTTCCGCGCTGGCGGTGCTGGCAGATGACAGCGTTGAACACGGTCCACTGGAAGTGCTGCTGACCATGACCGAAGAAGCGGGCATGGATGGCGCGTTTGGTCTGCAAGCGAACTGGTTACAAGCAGATATCCTGATCAACACCGACTCTGAAGAAGAGGGTGAAATCTACATGGGTTGCGCAGGTGGTATCGATTTTATCACCACCCTGCCGCTCTCCCGCGAAGCCGTACCCGCCGGGTATGAAACCTTTAAGCTGACGCTGAAAGGGCTGAAAGGCGGCCACTCTGGTGCCGAAATTCATGTCGGTTTAGGTAACGCCAACAAACTGCTGGCGCGCTTCCTGGCCGGCCACGCGGCGGAGCTGGATCTGCGTCTGCTGGATTTCACCGGCGGCACGCTGCGTAACGCGATTCCGCGCGAAGCGATTGCTGTTATCGCCGTTCCGGCAGATAAAGCCGCACAGTTGAAAACGCTGGCCAGCGAATATCAGGCAATCCTGAAAAACGAGCTGGAAGCGAAAGAGAAGAATCTGGTGGTGCTGCTGGACAGCGCAAGCAGCGATAAAGCCGCGCTGACCACCGCCTCACGCGATACGTTTGTGCGCCTGCTGAACGCGACACCGAACGGCGTGATCCGTAACTCTGACGTGGCAAAAGGTGTGGTGGAAACCTCGCTGAACGTGGGTGTGGTGACGCTGCAGGATGACAACGCCGAGATCATCTGCCTGATCCGCTCGCTGGTAGATAGCGGGAAAGATTATGTGGTGAGCATGCTGGAATCACTGGGGGCGCTGGCAGGCGCGAAAACCGCGCCGAAAGGCGGCTACCCTGGCTGGCAGCCGGACGCGCGTTCACCGGTGATGGCGCTGGTGCGTGAAACTTATCAGCGTCTGTTCAACAAAACGCCGAACATTCAGGTGATCCACGCGGGTCTGGAGTGCGGTCTGTTCAAAAAACCGTACCCGGATATGGATATGGTATCGATTGGGCCAACCATCACCGGCCCGCACTCACCGGATGAGCAAGTGCATATCGAAAGCGTGGGCCATTACTGGACCCTGCTGACCGAATTGCTGAAAGCGATTCCGGCGAAATAAGCCTGTTGTCCGCGCCGCCCGGCGCGGACATTTTCCCCGACTCTACACTGCCTTAAATGCCATCCCTTTAAACGCGCGCAGCGGGTTTCTCCCCGTTCAATCTGCGGGTGAAACAATCGACGTTCTAATTTCAGCGTCACGCGTTCAGCATCCTTTATTTGTTGCAGACGATGAGCAATCAGCAAGGTTGCCAGCCGTTTAGTAGAAATATTTTCCGAAGCGAGATGGCAAAGAGAATTGCCCGTATCTCCTTTTATATATGAACAAATAAAAGGGACCGGCAGACGAAACCGGGGTTATAGGAACGACAAAGAGACATCAGGGTACGGTGAAATGCTTTTGCAGTAACGTGAAATAAACGTCGGGGATAAAGCAGCGTGTCGTCTATCCGTAGCGTAATTTTTATAGCCCTAATACCAGTTGCCGTTCCAGTTGCGGATCAAGCAGCGTGACATGCAACCCGACCAGCCGGACACCGCGCCCGCTACGGCGGTCATTCCAGGTTTTTTGCGCCGTCGCCAGTAAATCCTCTTTATTTAAGCGCGGCCAGACATGCTCCTGAGTCGTCAGCTGGAAATCATTAAATTTCAGTTTTACCCCCTGGCGAGCGATTAACAGATCCGGTTTTACTTTTGCCAACCGCCGCTCAAGCTCAGGGTATAAATGTTCAATAATCGCTTCGCACTCTTCCCAGCTATGAATATCTTCCGCCAGCGTCCGCTCTACACCCACGGATTTACGCAACCGCTCGCTGTTAATTTCCCGCTCGTCAATGCCCTGGCTGCGCTCCCATAAAACACGGCCGAATTTACCAAAGCGTTTAAGTAGCATCGCCAGATCGCTCTTTTGCACATCTTCACAAGTCCGCAGCCCCAGGGTTTCCAGCTTTGCCGCTGACACCTTCCCCACACCGGGGATTTTGCTGAGCGGTAATGTGCGCAGAAACGCCGGTACATCAGCCGGAGTAATCACATATTGCCCATTGGGTTTGTTGAGATCCGAGGCAATTTTGGCGAGAAACTTCACCGGCGCGACGCCCGCTGAAGCCGTCAGTTGGGTTTCATTAAAAATGGTCTGGCGAATTTCCTGCGCCATCAGCGTCGCCGAACCGTGGCAGTGCGGGCTATCGGTCACATCAAGATAGGCTTCATCCAGCGAGAGCGGTTCAATAAGTGAGGTGTAGCGAGAGAAGATATCGCGGATCTGGTTGGACGCCTCTTTATAAGCGTCAAAACGACCGGGCAATAACGTGAGGTGCGGACAAAGTTTAAGCGCCATCGCGGTTGGCATCGCGCTGCGAACGCCAAATTTGCGCGCCGGATAGTTCGCTGTGCTGATGACGCCGCGTTGTACCCGGCTGCCGCCGATAGCGATGGGAATATCGCGCAGGGCTGGGTTATCGCGCATCTCAACCGCCGCGAAAAAGCAGTCCATATCAACATGTATGATTTTGCGCATACGTACGCCCTCACAGAACACTGGATAAGTATACAGCACATTTACAGCAATTGAGAAGCCAGCACGTAAATCTGACGAAAAGAGGGGAATATAAGCGGTAATTCAGGCTTTTTACTCGCATAATAGTCGCCAGCTTTCGGCCAAGCGTTTGATACATAATCCTCAATCTTATTCGCGCCAGACAAAAGCAAAGCCCATAACAAGGCAGCGGGAAAGACGACGTAGATTGGGGCTTGCGAAAAAATGCCGTAATGCTAATGTGGGCGCTCCAAAACAGAATAGTCTGAATTTTGGGCTTCTTTTGCCGTCCTGGCAATGTGGTATTAGCTTTATCAAGGAAACAAGTAGTATGCGCAAAATCGCATTATTTATTGCGATGCTTCTGCTTCCGTGCGTCTCTTTTGCTGGCCTGGTGAGCAGCAACGGTTCAGTAACGCCGGTCAGCAAAGAATATAAGCAGCAGTTGATGGGGTCGCCGGTTTATATCCAGATCTTCAAAGAAGAGCGCACCCTTGATCTTTACGTCAAGATGGGCGAGCAATACCAGTTGCTCGACAGCTACAAGATTTGTAATTACTCCGGCGGGTTAGGCCCCAAGCAGCGCCAGGGTGATTTTAAAAGCCCGGAGGGGTTCTACTCCGTGCAGCGCAACCAGTTGAAGCCGGATAGCCGCTTTTATAAAGCCATTAATATTGGGTTTCCGAATAACTACGATCGCGCCCACGGCTATGAAGGTAAATACCTGATGATCCATGGCGCTTGCGTATCTATTGGCTGCTACGCGATGACGGATTCCGGTATTGACGAGATCTTCCAGTTTGTTACCGCCGCGCTGGTTTTCGGGCAGCCGAACGTGCAGGTGAGTATCTATCCGTTCCGCATGACCGACGCCAATATGCAGCGCCATAAATATTCAACCTATGCGGATTTCTGGAAGCAACTGAAGCCGGGTTATGACTACTTCGCCACCACCCACCAGCCGCCGGTTGTCTCGGTTGTGGATGGTCGCTATGTGGTTAGCAAGCCGCTGAACACCGCTGTTCAGCCACAGCTGGCGTCAAACTACACGCTCCCCCAGACAAAATAATGCCCACTCACCTGGCATAATCTTTTGCCAGGTTTCATTGCCGGTTAACGGCTGGGTGGCAATCACGGTAACCACATCATTTGGTGTGGTTTCCCGCTGAAAATCAATTTCCACATCCTGATCCAGCAACTTCGCCACGCCAAATGGCGCACGGCGGGTGATCCAGAACAGATTGGTCGAACAAAACGCCATCACATAACGCCCGTCCGACAGCAGCATATTAAAAACACCCTTCTCACGCAGTTCCGTTGCCAGTGCCGCAATGTATTTAAACACCGCCGCCATATTACCTGGCGTGCGCGGATAGCGTTCGGTCAGCTTGTGCAACAACCAGCAAAACGCTTTTTCGCTGTCGGTCTCGCCAATCGGGCGGAAGTTCCCGGTCTCCAGCGATTTATAACCCGTAAGCTGCCCGTTGTGCGCATACGTCCAGTTGCGCCCCCACAGTTCACGGGTAAACGGATGGGTATTTTCCAGCGCCACTTCGCCACGGTTAGCCTGGCGAATATGGGCAATCACTGAACGGGATTTGATCGGGTAGTCCTGCACTAATTTCGCAATAGGGGAATTAAAACTCGGTTGCGGATCTTTGAACGTGCGACAGCCCTTGCCCTCGTAAAAGGTAATGCCCCAGCCATCTTTATGCGGCCCGGTTCCGCCGCCACGCTGGACGAGACCGGTAAAACTAAAGCAGATATCGGTTGGCACATTTGCGCTCATACCGAGCAGTTCGCACATACACACCCCCACACAGCGCCCTTATCAGAGAAGGCGTAATTGGTGCAGCCAGTTTGCATACGGGCAGTGCGCCGATTCACTGTGTTCGGGCACTGCCGGAATCAAAAAGGCAAAAACAGCCTTCCTTAAGCCTTCACCATCTCTTTTTCAATCAACTGAATCAGGATATGAATCACCTTAATGTGAATTTCCTGAATACGGTCAGCATAACCAAAATGCGGCACGCGAATTTCAACATCTGCGCTGCCCGCCATTTTACCGCCGTCTTTACCGGTCAGGGTGATCACTTTCATCCCCTTCTCACGCGCTGCCGCAACCGCTTTGATCACGTTGCCGGAGTTGCCGGAAGTGGAGATACCCAGCAGCACGTCGCCTTCGCGGCCAACGGCTTCCACATAACGGGAGAAAACATAGTCGTAACCGAAGTCGTTGCTGACGCAGGAGAGATGGCTCACATCAGAGATGGCAATCGCCGGGTAACCCGGACGGTTTTCACGGTAGCGCCCGGTTAACTCTTCTGCGAAATGCATCGCATCGCAATGCGAGCCGCCGTTACCACAGGACAACACTTTGCCGCCGGCTTTAAAGCTGTCGGCCAGCAATACCGCCGCGCGCTGAATAGCGTGAATATTGGCATCATCTTTCAAGAAGTTCGCCAGCGTTTCGGCCGCTTCGTTCAGTTCGTTACGAATAAGATCCTGGTACATGAGGATATCCTTCAGCATAAATGTAAATAACACTGCGCAGTGTACCGGATACTATTCCAGGCGAGAAGTTAAAGCCGTAGCCCCCCGTTGTTTTCATTTTCCGTGCGCAAAAAGCCCTCAACAATGTGAACCAGGTTGTAATTATTTTGTAAACACATTGCTAAAAGAAATCACATCCACTACAACCAATACATCACAAGTGGTCAGACCTCCTACAAGCAAGGGAGCTTTTCTTTATGATGATTTTGAGCATTATCGCAACGGTTGTTCTGCTCGGCGCGCTGTTTTACCACCGCGTTAACCTGCTGCTCAGCAGCGTGATCCTGCTGGCGTGGACCGCCGCGCTGGGCGTTGCTGGCCTGTGGTCTATCTGGCTGCTGGTGCCGCTCGCGATTATTCTGGTGCCGTTTAACCTGCCGCCGATGCGTAAAGCGTTGATTTCCGCACCGGTATTTCGTGGTTTCCGTAAAGTGATGCCGCCAATGTCGCGTACCGAAAAAGAGGCCATCGACGCCGGGACAACCTGGTGGGAAGGCGATCTGTTTCGCGGTAACCCGGACTGGAAAAAACTGCACAACTATCCGCAGCCGCGTCTGACTGCCGAAGAGCAGGCGTTTCTCGACGGCCCGGTGGAAGAAGCCTGTCGCATGGCGAATGACTTCCAAATCACCCACGAAATGGCCGATCTGCCGCCGGAACTGTGGGCGTTCTTAAAAGAGCACCGCTTCTTTGCGATGATCATCAAAAAAGAGTACGGCGGGCTGGAATTCTCTGCTTATGCCCAATCCCGCGTACTGCAAAAACTCGCGGGTGTCTCCGGTATTCTGGCAATCACCGTCGGCGTACCGAACTCCTTAGGCCCGGGCGAACTGCTGCAACACTACGGTACCCAGGAACAAAAAGATCACTACCTGCCGCGCCTGGCGCGCGGGGTGGAAATCCCCTGCTTCGCGCTGACCAGCCCGGAAGCGGGCTCCGATGCAGGCGCCATTCCGGACACCGGCATCGTCTGCATGGGCGACTGGCAGGGCGAGCAGGTGCTCGGTATGCGCCTGACCTGGAACAAACGCTACATTACGCTCGCGCCAATCGCGACGGTGCTGGGCCTGGCGTTCAAACTCTCCGACCCGGATAAACTGCTGGGCGGCGAGGAAGAATTAGGCATTACCTGTGCGCTGATCCCAACGTCTACGCCGGGCGTGGAAATTGGTCGCCGTCACTTCCCGCTGAACGTGCCGTTCCAGAACGGCCCGACCCGTGGCGACGATATCTTTGTGCCGATTGATTACATTATTGGCGGGCCGAAAATGGCCGGTCAGGGCTGGCGTATGCTGGTGGAATGTCTGTCGGTAGGTCGCGGTATTACACTGCCGTCCAACTCCACCGGTGGCGTCAAATCCGTCGCGATGGGGATCGGCGCGTACGCTCATATCCGCCGCCAGTTCAAAGTATCGATTGGTAAAATGGAAGGCATCGAAGAGCCGCTGGCGCGCATTGGCGGTAACGCCTACGCCATGGATGCAGCCGCATCGCTGGTGACCTACGGCATTATGCTGGGTGAAAAACCGGCGGTGCTTTCGGCCATCGTTAAGTATCACTGTACCCACCGTGGTCAGCAGTCAATCATTGATGCAATGGATATTGCCGGCGGTAAAGGCATCATGCTTGGCGAGAGCAACTTCCTGGCGCGTAGCTACCAGGGTGCGCCGATCGCCATTACCGTTGAAGGCGCGAATATCCTGACCCGTACCATGATGATCTTCGGCCAGGGCGCAATCCGCTGCCATCCGTACGTGCTGGAAGAGATGGCTGCCGCGCAGAATAACGATCTGGACGCTTTTGACAAACTGCTGTTCAAACATATCGGCCACGTCGGCAGCAATGAAATGCGCAGCCTCTGGCTCGGCCTGACACGCGGTTTAACCAGCGCCACGCCGACCCGTGACGCCACGAAACGTTACTATCAGCATCTGAACCGTGTGAGCGCCAACCTCGCGCTGCTCTCGGACGTGTCCATGGCGGTGCTTGGCGGCAGCCTGAAACGCCGCGAGCGCATCTCGGCACGTCTCGGCGATGTGTTAAGCCAGCTCTATCTCGCCTCGGCGGTGCTGAAACGCTATGACGACGAAGGCCGTCAGGAAGCGGATCTGCCGCTGGTGCACTGGGGCGTGCAGGATGCGCTCTACCAGGCGGAACAGGCGATGCATGACTTGCTGGAGAACTTCCCGAACCGCTTTGTCGCAGGCATGCTGAGCCTGGTGATTTTCCCGACCGGTCGTCACTACCGCGCGCCGTCCGACAAACTGGATCACAAAATAGCGAAGATCCTGCAAACCCCGAGCGCAACGCGTTCGCGTATTGGTCGTGGCCAGTACCTGACGCCGAGCGAGCATAACCCGGTCGGCCTGCTGGAAGAGGCGCTGGTAGATGTGATGGCCGCCGATCCGATTCACCAGCGCATCTGTAAAGAGCTGGGCAAAAACCTGCCGTTCACCCGTCTGGACGTACTGGCTCAGCAGGCGCTGGCAAGCGGGTTGATCAACCAGGATGAAGCGAATCTGCTTAATAAAGCCGAAGCCAGCCGTCTGCGCAGTATCAACGTTGACGACTTTGAACCGGAGGCACTGGCGACTCAGCCGGTGGTCAAAACGCCGGAAAAGACGCGCAAACCGGAAGCCGCATAACGGACTAAGCGGCTGAAAACCCTCTCCTCTTATCGAAACCCGCATCATGCGGGTTTTTTTATTTATCCTCATGCTACAGTGTGCAGATGCTGTCTTACGGGGAGTTGCTATTGTGCCTGGTTTAAAAATTACGCTGTTACAACAACCGTTAGTCTGGATGGATGGCCCCGCTAACCTGCGCCATTTCGATATCCAGTTAGAAGACGTCACCGGGCGTGATGTGATTGTGCTACCGGAAATGTTCACCACCGGTTTTGCCATGGAGGCGGCGAAACAATCCATGCCGCAAGATGAGGTCATCGCCTGGATGCAGAGCAAAGCGCGCCAGACCAATGCGCTGGTCGCCGGTAGCGCCGCGCTGCAAACCGATCGCGGCCCGGTGAACCGCTTTTTGCTGGTCGAACCGCAAGGCAAGGTGCACTTCTACGATAAACGCCATCTGTTCCGCATGGCCGATGAGCACCACCACTACGAAGCGGGTAACGAGCGCGTGGTGTTTGAGTGGCGCGGCTGGCGCATTCTGCCGCTAGTCTGTTATGACCTGCGCTTTCCGGTGTGGTCGCGCAACCGCAATGATTACGATCTGCTGCTCTATGTTGCCAACTGGCCCGCGCCGCGCTCGCTGCACTGGCAATCTCTGCTGGTGGCCCGCGCGATTGAAAACCTCGCCTGGGTGGCGGGCTGCAACCGCGTTGGCACCGATGGCAACGGGCATCACTATCGTGGCGACAGCCGGGTTATCAGCCCGCAGGGCGAAATCATCGCCACCGCCGAGCCACACCTGGCCACGCGCATTGACGCCGAATTGTCACTCAGCGCGTTGCGGGAATACCGCGAGAAGTTTCCGGCCTGGCAGGATGCCGATCCCTTTACGCTGGGATAATGCGATCCCCTCTCCCTGTCGGAAGAGGGGATTTATCAACTCACCAACGCTTGCCCGTCTTTGCGGCTCTCTGTCGCCGCCACATAGTGGCCTTCCGGCATGCGGTAAATGACCTGCGCACCACCAAAGTTATAGCCCGCCAGCGGATCTTCCACCGTTATCACATGCCCGCGCTCGCGCAGCGCCGCAATCACGTTGCGATCGAAACTTGACTCCAGCGCCACTTCGCGCCCCTGAATCACTCGCCAGCGCGGCGCGTCAATCGCCGCCTGCGGGTTCTGTCCATGCAGCATTATGCGCAGCGCCATCTGCAAATGCCCCTGCGCCTGCATCGGCCCGCCCATTACGCCAAACGACATCAGCGGTTTACCGTCAGCGCCCATCGCAAAACCGGGAATAATGGTGTGGAACGGACGCTTGCTGCCCGCCAGCGCGTTCGGGTGTTTGGGATCAAGCACAAAGCCGCAGCCCCGATTTTGCAGGCTAATGCCGGTGTCCGGTACCACAACGCCGGAGCCAAAACCCATAAAGTTGGACTGAATAAACGACACCATCATGCCGCTGGCATCGGCGGTAGAGAGGTAAACCGTGCCGCTTTGCGTCGGGGCGCCATAGACAAAATCAGACGCGTTATCCGGGTCGATCAGCGCCGCACGCGACTGCAGATAGTCGTCACTGAGCAGCAATTCTGCGGCAAACTCCAGGTGTGCGTCATCGGCAACATAGCGGTCAAGATCGGCCAGCGCCAGCTTCATGGCTTCAATCGCCAGATGCAGCGATTGCACCGAGTCCGGGTGATAACGGCCAATATCGCACTGCTCAAGAATGCCGAGCGCAATCAGCGTGGCGATACCCTGCCCGTTTGGCGGTAACTCTTGCACAGAACCGCCGGCGAACTCACGCGACAACAACGTGACCCAATCGGCTTTGTGATTCGCCAGGTCAGCCTCGCTCAGGTGCGCACCGTGCTCTCTGGCGAAGGCGGCAATCTTCTGCGCCAATTCTCCGCGATAAAACGCCTCGCCATTGGTCTGGGCAATCAGCTCCAGCGTGCGCGCCTGCGCCGGGTTGCGGAAAATTTCGCCGGGTTTCGGCGCTCGCCCTTCCGGCGCAAAGCAGGCGCTAAAGCCCGGCTGATCTTTAAGTTTGTTATAGCCGCGTTGCCACAAGTGACCAATCAGCGGCGAGACGGGAAAACCGTGGCGTGCATACTCAATAGCCGGTTGCGCCAGCGTGGTCAGCGGTAGGGTGGCAAAGCGTTGTGCCAGCGCCACCCAACCGGATACCGCGCCCGGCACGGTGACGGCATCCCAGCCCAGTTCCGGCACGGCTGCTTTACCTGCGAACATATCCGCATGCCAGCTTGCGGGCGAACGCCCGGAAGCGTTCAGGCCGTGCAGTTCCTTGCCATCCCAGACAATGGCGAAGGCATCGCTGCCGATCCCGCAACCGGTCGGTTCGACAACGGTGAGCGCCATCGCGGTGGCAATCGCCGCATCCACCGCGTTACCACCGAGCGCGAGCATCCGCATCCCGGCTTGTGCCGCCAGCGGCTGTGAGGTGGCTACCGCGTTGCGGCCCATCATCGGCGCGCGATGCGAGGCATAATTTACATTGAAATCAATCGCTTTGGTCATCAGAACTCCTTAGTCGTGGCGCGGATCGAGCGCGTCGCGCAGCCCGTCGCCGAGTAAATTAAAACCCTGCACGGTCAGAAAAATGGTTACACCGGGGAAAATAGACATCCAGGGAGCCTGTTCCAGAAAGCCCTTCGCGGTGTTCAGCATTGCGCCCCACGACGGATAGGGAGGCTGCTGGCCAAGGCCGAGAAACGACAGGCTCGCTTCGGTAATGATCGCCGAAGCGATCGCCAGCGTGGCCTGCACGAGGATCGGCGACATCACATTCGGCAGCACGTAACGCAGGATGATCCAGCGATCAGGCAGACCAATCGCCCGCGCGCCGTCGATATACTCTTCGTTGCGAATCGCGATCACCTGGCCGCGCGTCAGGCGGGCAAAGATCGGCATCGCCGACAAGCCAATGGCGATCATCGCATTGGTCAGGCTGGGGCCAAGAAACGCGCCCAGTGCAATGGCCATAATCAGAAACGGACAGGCGAGCAGCGCTTCGATAACGCGGGAAATCACACCGTCCCAGACGCCATGGAAGTAACCTGCCAGCAAACCGAGCGGTACGCCAATCACTACGGCGATCACCACCGACACGCAGCCCGCCAGCAGTGAAGTGCGCGCTCCCCAAATCATGCGCGAGAGAATATCGCGCCCCAACTCATCGGTGCCGAACCAGTAAAGCTCCGACGGGGGTTTGCGTACTGCCAGAAAGTTCGCTTTGACCGGATCAAACGGCGCGATCCACGGCGCGAGCAGCGCAATCAGCACAAACACGCCGACAATCACCGCGCCAATCACCGCACTACGGTTAGCGAGGAATTTTTTCAGTACCCGGTTTTCCGTACGCGGCAGCGATGCCGCCACGCTGGTGGTGGAGAGTTCGGCCATTATTCGCTCCGCATTTTCGGGTTGATTAACACATACAGCACATCTGCCAGCAGGTTCAGGGCGAGAAAACCAATCGCCACCACCAGCACCACACCCTGCACCACCGCGTAGTCGCGGTTGAACACCGAATCGACAATCATCTTGCCGAAACCGGGAATGGTAAACACCTGCTCCGTCAGCACCGCGCCGCCCAGCAGCTCGCCAAACAACAGCGTGGTCAGGGTGATCACGGGTACCAGCGCATTACGAAACGCATGCTTCATGATCACCGCTTTTGGCAGTAACCCTTTGGCGCGTGCGGTACGAATATAATCCGCTTTCAGCACCGCAATCATCGACGCGCGAGTATGGCGCATTAACGTCGCCGCCAGCCCTGTTCCCAGCACCAGCGCGGGCAACAACAACGTGCGCAAGTTCTGCAAGGGATCTTCGCTAAAGGGCACAAAACCAGACGCCGGCAGCCATTGCAGATTGACGGAAAAGATGAGGATCAGCAGGATCCCCAGCCAGAAGTGCGGCACCGAAATGCCGGATATCGCGACAAAATTAGCGCCGTGGTCGATCCAGCTATTCTTGTTCACCGCCGCCAGAATGCCCATGCTGATGCCAAACAGCAGCGCAATCACCATCGCCAGCAGCGACATCTCAAGCGTCACCGGCAGCTTGGTGGCAATCAGGTGCGTTACCGGTTCCTGCGTACGCAACGAGACGCCAAGATCGCCCTGCAACGCACGGGTTAGCCAGTGAAAATATTGCACCGGGATCGGCGCATCCAGGTTCAGCTCCGCGCGCAACTGGGCGATGACCGCCGGATCGCGCTCCTCGCCCAGCATCGCCGTGAGCGGATCGCCGGGTAGCAACTTTTGCAAACCGAACACCATCATGCTGACCAGCAGCAAGGTCGGAACGGCGAGCAGCAGGCGTTTGCAAATCAATTCCAGCATGGTTTCTCCAGGCGATGCCGTTTAGTTGGCAAGCGACAGACCCGCCAGACGCACAATGCCGTCCGGGTAAGGTTTAAAGCCCTGCACTTTTTTGTTCAGCCCAAACAGGCGCGGCTCAAAGTAGAGGTAGGCAATCGGCATATCCGTTTGCAACTGCTTCACCACCTTCTCATAGAGCCCCTGACGGGTTGCCGGATCGTTGTGCAAACGCGCCTGCGTCAGCCACTCATCCACCTGCGGGTTGCTGTAGCGACCATCGTTGAGCGTTCCTTTGCTATTAATGAAACCGAAGATGCTGCCATCGGGATCGGGGCGACCAGACCAGCCGGAGTAGCTGAGCTGGAAATCGCCGTTTTGCTGTCTGTCGAGCAGCGTGGCGAACTCGGTCATTTGCAGATTGACATTAAAACCGGCTTCGGCGGTCATCGCCTGCAACACCTGGCCCACTTGCTGTGACGTCGGGTTGTTCGGCACCAGCAGTGAGACGGTGATCGGCGTCTTCACCCCTGCCGCTTGCAGCAGCGCTTTGGCTTTTTCCACATCACGCGGCGCAACAGGCAGCTTCACGTGATAGGGGCTAACCGGTGAAAACGCCTGATTCGCCGGGGCGTATAACCCCTCGAAGACCACCTGGTTGAGCGCCTCGCGATCAATCGCCAGCGAGAAAGCCTCACGCACGCGCGCATCTTTGAACGGATCGTTAGCCGGGACTTTGCCGTTATTGATATTAAACGTGATGCCCTGATACCCAAGCCCCGTCACTTTCGCCAGTTGCAGTTTGCTGTCGGCCTCTACGGTTTTCACATCGCTGGCGGCAATACCTTCAGTCAGATCGAGATCGCCCGCACGCAGGTTCGCCAGTCGCACGGAGGCATCCGGGATCGGCAAATAGATCACTTTGTCGAAGTGGTACGCGCCTTTGTTCCAGTAGTTATCAAAACGCGACAACACAATGCGGTCCTGCGAGACGCGGCTGTCGAATTTATACGGGCCGGAACACACCGGATGCGCGGCAAAGTCCGGCTTTTTCGCCGCCTCCGGCGCCAGCATCGCGCCAGCGCGATCGGTTAACTGCATCAGCAACGCTGAGTCCGGCGTTTTCAAATGCAGCTTAATTTGCATCGGCCCGCTGACCTCCACGGACTCAATAGAGGAGATTTCACTTTTTCGCAGCGAACCCGGCAGCGTCAGCGCGCGATCGAGGCTGAATTTCGCCGCTGAGGCGTCAAACTTCTCGCCATCGTGGAAGGTCACGCCCTCACGCAGATCCATGGTCAGGGTTTTGCCATCGTCGCTCCATGACCAGGCCTTCGCCAGCCCTGGCACCACTTTCAGGTTTTCATCCACGTCCACCAACCGGTCGCACAGAGAAGCGAAGACAAAACGGCCATAATAAGTACGCGCCAGGTGCGGATCGAGCATATCCGGATCCGCGCCAAGACCCACGCGCAGCACACTTTCAGCCTGGGCAGGCAGCGCCGCGCCCAGCAACATGACACTTCCCAGAACGGTCAAAAGCGAATTTCGCATCATCATTATTGTTTCCTTTAAGGGGAGGAGTGAGAGGCCGCGTGTTCAAACAGCGCGCGACGGCGCAAGAACGCGGCTGAGGGGGGAGCAATCTGAATCACGCTGCGGTCGCGGTTAATCTCCTGCCAGCGATGACACGAGACCTGACGGCCACCTTCGAGCACCTGAGTGATGGGCTCACGTTGCTGGCACTCGTCTGTCGCAAACGGGCAGCGGGTATGAAAACGGCAGCCCTGCGGCGGGCTTGCGGGGTTGGGCAAATCGCCCTGCAACAGCGGTGTTTCGCGCACAATGCCGGGTTGCGGTTGCGGTGCAGACGCAATCAGCGCCTGGGTGTAGGGGTGCAGCGGGGCATCGAAGATCTCATCCACCGTTGCCATTTCCACGATTTGCCCAAGGTACATCACCGCCACACGGTCGCTCATATGACGGATCACCGCCAGCCCGTGCGCGACGATAATCATGGTTAAACCAAGCTGCTGTTTCAGCGTCTCCAGCAGGTTGACCACCTGCGCCTGCACCGACACATCGAGCGCGGAAACGGGTTCATCGCCCAGCAGCAATTTCGGCCCGGAAGCCAGCGCGCGGGCAATGCCAATGCGCTGGCGCTGGCCGCCGGAAAACTCATGCGGATAGCGTCGCGCCCAGGCCGCAGGCAGGCCGACAGTACCGAGCAGTTCCGCCACTCGCGCCTGACGTTCTGCTTTTCCCATCTTCTGGTGCAACCACAGCGGCTCACCAACAATCTGCTCTACCGTCATACGCGGGTTGAGCGAGGCAAACGGATCCTGAAAGATAATTTGCAGCTCGCGCCGAAGCTGGTTTAATCGCGCCCCGCTGGCATGGGTGATCTCCTCCCCCTGGTAGTAAACGCGCCCTTCAGAGGCCGTTAACAAACGCAGTAGCAGGCGGCCCAGCGTCGATTTTCCTGAACCGGATTCCCCCACAATCGCCAGCGTTTCGCCGGGGTAAACCGCCAGGGAAATACGATCCACCGCCGTGACATAACGTTTTGGCGCGAACAAGCGGGTTGGCCCGGCAAAGCGTTTACTCAGATCAAAAGCTTCAAGTATCGGCGTGCTCATGCGGTTTCTCCCAGTGCAATATGCTGTTCAAGGGGAACACGAAAACAGGCGACCTGATGGCCGCGCCCTTGCGGCAGCAGCGGCGGTTTTTCCTGATGGCAGCGTGTCCGGGCAAACGGGCAACGGGTGGCGAAACGGCAGCCTTGCGGCATCGCTTCTGGCAACGGCACTGCGCCAGGAATGGTCGACAGTTGCCCTTTACGCGCCCCCAGCGAAGGGATAGATCCCATCAGACCAATGGTGTACGGGTGCTGCGGGTCAGCAAAAATCGCCTCCACACTGCCCTGCTCCACTACTTGTCCGGCGTACATCACCGCCACCTGCTGCGCCACTTCCGCCACCACACCGAGATCGTGGGTGATCATCAATACCGCCGTGCCGGTTTCCGCTTTCAGGATGTTAAGCAGTGCGAGGATCTGCGCCTGAATCGTCACATCCAGCGCGGTTGTCGGTTCGTCGGCAATTAACAGACGCGGCTTGTTGATGAGTGCCATCGCAATCATCACCCGCTGGCGCATGCCGCCGGAAAGCTGGTGTGGATAGGCTTTCAGACGCATCTCCGCGGCCGGGATCTGCACTTTTTCCAGGATGCGGAGCGCCGCCTCGTGCGCCGCGTTCGCCGACACGTTTTGGTGGCGCATCACCGCTTCGCTGAGCTGGTCGCCAAGCGTAAACGCCGGGTTGAGCGAGGTCATCGGCTCCTGGAAAATCATCGCCAGTTCATTGCCACGCAGATCGGCATATTCGCGCGGGGAGAGTTGGCGCAAGTTACGCCCGCGAAACTGCATCTCACCGCCAAGGATCTGCGCGCTGGCGGGCAGCAGCCCCATCAAGGCCAGCGAGGTAATGCTTTTGCCGCAGCCGGATTCGCCAACCAGCGCCAGCGTTTCTCCACTTTTGACAGAGAGCGAAATCCTGTCCAGCACGCTCACCGGACTGCCAGCAAACTGCACTTCCAGGTTATGCAGACGCAGCACCGGCGCAGCCTCTGTAAACGGGATCGTCGTCATGGGGTATCGTCCTCAAGATGAATGGCCTGGATCAGCGCATGTTGCAGGTCGAGCAAATGTTCGCGCATCGCCGTCGCCGCCTCATGCGGCTGGCGCTGGCGAATGGCGATCATGATGCGATGATGATGATCGTTGTAGCGATCCACTTTCGCTGGCGTTCGCGCCAGTTCACGCAGATGGTGCCAGGCAGGTTCGCGCCGCACCGCGTCAAGCGTGTCAAAAAGACCGAGCATCAGACGGTTTCCTGCCGCCTCGGCGATAGCCCGGTGAAAAGCGCTGTCCCACAGCTCATTCAGATCCGGATCATCCGGATTAACGTTGTCGATGCGTTCCAGCATACGCTGCATCAGCGCCAGATTTTCCGGGCTGGCGCGAAGTGCCGCCAGCCGCGCAAGACCGGGCTCAATTTGCAGACGCGCTTCCATCACTTCCAGCATATTGGTTTGTTGCACCAGTCCCTGTAGTGCAAGAGGCGAAACCGGTGCCGCAGGGCCAATAAAGGTACCTTTGCCCTGTTTACGCCAGATCCGCCCTTCTTCTTCCAGCACGTCCAGCGCGCGACGCACTTCGCGTCGCCCGACGCCTAAGTTCTCCGCCAGTTCACGTTCCGTGGGCAGAGGAGCCCCTGGTGTTGACTCGTGCTGGTGAATCAGCCCACGAAGTTGTTCAAGCGCCGTACTGGAATTTGCCAGATAGCGTGACGGTTTTTCCATATTGGTTCATCCGCGTTTCGCGTTATCTTTTTATTTAATTACAGACAGTTAATACTTATACCGTCTGTATGCCTCGTTATTTACTAAGCAATTCGCGAACCAATACGGCATTGGTTCGATAAATTTTTGTTAATACTTTGATTTATTAATGTTTATTTTTGGGCTAACACAGAGGACTTCACAGACACCAGGGGATGCAGGCGATGAAATGCACAATTAGCGTGCAAACCATGCACTAAAAGGGAAGAAAGGAACCAAAGAGGGAAATACCTGAATGCGACAGGGACGTAGTGATGAGGAGGCGAAAGGAGACCTCCTCCATCACTACGTCGAAGAGAGAAACACACAAAACCTGCCGCACCTGCACACATGGCCAGTTCTCAGCATAGCGAATTCACTATCCCGGCGGCCACTGCTCCGGTATGCCCGAACAGAGCAGGGTGCCGGATAGTGTCGTGCGCTCCCCGACAACCGCACGCTGAAACGGTGGTAACAGCTTGACGCTACTCGGCGTGAATCAGCCGCCCTACCGCAAGGCTCAGGGCGCGAAGCGCCTGGGCTACGTCGCTACAGGCCACACTTTCCGCCGGGTGATGGCTGATGCCTTTATAGCAACGCACAAACAGCATGGCCGATGGCCAGCGTTCCGCAATGGCGATAGCATCATGCCCTGCCCCACTCGGCAGCGATAACACCTTCCCCTGTACGGTGTGAACCACATCGGCCAGCTCTTCACGCAGTGGCATATCGCACGGCGTGGCGGCGATGGTGTAAAAAATGTCGTGGCGGAACTCAAGCCTGCGTTGCCGGGCGATGCGGTTGGCTTCCTCCAGCAAGTGATTGAGCAACGCTTCGCGTTTATCATCCTGCGGGCTACGGATATCCAGCGTAAGCCCAACAGCACCGGGGATCACATTTACCGCACCGGGCTCGCATTGTAATGTGCCAACGGTTGCGACCATTTCCGGTCCGGCATCTATCGTGGCCTGTTCGATAATCTGTATCCATTCGGCGGCGGCCGCCAGCGCATCCCGGCGATGACGCATCGGCACCGTACCGGCGTGCCCGGCCTCCCCGGTAAAACGGCAGCTAAGCCGCCGCGCACCGTTGATGGCGGTGACCACGCCGAGCGCCAGATCCGCTTGTTCCAGCACCGGCCCCTGTTCAATATGCAGCTCCAGGTAAGCAGAAAAATCCTCGACCGGGCGCTGCGCCGTAGCAATCTGCGCGGCATCCAGGCCGGCCTGTTCCAGCGCCTGCGCCACGCTGATGCCCTGCCCATCTTCACAGGCCAGCCACGTTTGCGGCCAGCTACCGGTCAGCCCACGGCTGCCAAGCAGCGCAATATTAAACCGCGTCCCCTCTTCGTCGGCGAAACCAACAATCTCGATCGCTTGTCTGCCGCGCAGGTTGGCCCGATTCAGGCCATCAACGACTTCAATCGCCGCCAGCACGCCAAGCATACCGTCGTAACGCCCGGCATCGCGTACGGTATCAAGATGCGAACCGAGCAGCAGCGCCTGCGCCCCCGCATCGATACCCTCGTAACGGCCAAAAATATTGCCGACCGCATCCTGCCAGGTACGCATCCCCGCCTGCTGCATCCACCCGGCGACCAGCGCATTTGCCTGCAAATGCTCGGGCGAGAGATACACCCGGGTGAGCTGGCCCGGCGTTTCGCTGATTTGCGCCAGCGCATCACAACGCTGCATAACCCGGCTGGCGGCTTGCGCGGCATCGAAAGGTGTCATCATTAACTGACTCCTTCGTAAATGTCCCATGCCGCCTGCATGCCTGCTCCCTGAACGGTGCGAAAACCCAGTCGGTTCAACACCGCTTCCAGCGCCGTCAGCGTTTGCAGGACACAATCTTTGCGCGCGTTATAACCCATGGTGCCGATGCGCCAGATCTTACCCTGCAGTGGACCGAACGAGGTGCCGATTTCAATATGGAAATCATCCAGCAGACGTTTACGCACCTCTTCGCCATGTACTTCCCGCGGGATTTGCACGCCGAGGACGTTGTTCATCTTGTGCTGAATATCGCCAAACACCGCCAGCCCCATCCCCTGGATACCTGCCAGCATTGCACGCCCGTGCAGTTCGTGGCGCGCAATCAGCTTATCCATGCCCTCTTCGAGCATAATGCGCGCGCATTCGCGGGCGGCGAACAGCATGCTGGTCGCTTCCGTATGATGGTTCAGACGTTCCGGCCCCCAGTAATCCATCACCATGCCGAGATCAAAATAGTTGGAGTAGATCATCTCCTCCGCGCCGTCCTGATGCGCCTCGGTGCGAATGCCTTGTTCTACACATTTGCGCGCCCGCACTGCAGCTTCCATGCGCGGGCTGAGAGTGATGGGCGAACTACCGGACGGGCCGCCAAGGCACTTCTGCAACCCGGCGGAAACGGCATCTAATCCCCATGCATCGGTTTCTAACGGGTTGCCGCCGAGCGAGGCGGTGGCATCGGTATAAAACAGCACATCATGGCGGCGGCAAATTTCACCTAATTGATCCAGCGGTTGCAGCATGGTGGTCGAAGTATCGCCGTGTACCGTTAACAGCAGGCGCGGCTTGATGCGAACGATGGCGTCTTCAATCTGATCCGGGCTAAACACCTCGCCCCACGGCACCTCAATGGTGTGGACTTCAGCGCGGCAGCGGCGGGCAATTTCACACAGCAGATGACCAAAACGGCCAAACACCGGCACCAGCACCTTATCACCAGGACGTATGGCGGAAACGAGGATCGCCTCGATACCCGCGCGCGAGGTGCCATCCACCAGCATCGTCCAGCGGTTTTCAGTGCGAAACACCTCGCGGTAGAGTGCCATCACTTCATTCATGTAGCCGGTCATTACCGGATCGTATTGCCCTACCAACTGGCTCGCCATTGCCCGCAGCACACGCGGGTCGGCGTTGATTGGCCCCGGCCCCATCAACAGGCGCGAAGGCGGATTAATTTGCGGGAACTGCTGGAAATCAAACATGGGCGCGTCCTTTAGTCTGCGACAGCCTAAGATATGAAACAAAAGATTCTTTGAATTAATTTCTGCAACTAATGTGCCACAGGCAAAAAAACGACACCAGCGCTGAGTAATCGCTATTTCACGCACAAAACCAAAAGAAAACGGCGCGCTGAACGCCCCGTCATAACCCATCAGGATGGTGCAAAAGCACCGTTATGGTGCATTAACGGTGCTCAAGTTCGTCCAGCTCGTCATACAGGGAGGCGATGTGGTGAATACGCTGGCGCCCTTCGCTCAGCGCGGTGTGCAGCACGGCATTGGAGAGCAAATTAACCAGGCTCATGGCGCTGCTGTAGCTGTCGAATGCGGAGACGCTCTCCAGCGGCAAACCAATGTGCCAGCGGCACAGCGGTTTAATGCTGGCCGCCTGCGGCTCACTGATCGCCAGTAACGGAATGCCCTGCTGATGCAGCGCGTCGAGCAGCGGGCGCACCACGCGCGGGCGGCGGCGAAAGGCCACCACCACCACCATATCCTGCGGTGTGATATCAACCACTTCTTCCGCCAGCGTCTGCCCCGGCTGCGGCATCAATAGCACCTGGCCACGGCTTTGCAGCAGTTGCTGGCGCAGATGTAGCGCCACCGGCGCGCTGTTACGCAGACCTAAAATAAAAACCCGCTTCGCCGTGGTGAGGGCGGTGACGATGTCGGCGAATTGCCCGGCATCCAGCGTATTGACCCACAGCGTCAGGTTCGCCATCTCCTGCTTGTAATGGCGTGCCAGCAGGGTGTTGCCCTGCACCGCGTCGCGGTTTTCGGTCAGCGGCATACCGCTCTGGCGCAGCGTGCGCAGTTCATCGCGCATCTCTTTGAAACGATCGTAGCCCAGCCGTTTAAACAAGCGGCTGACGGTCGCTTTCGATACCCCGCTCAGGCGCGCCAGTTCGGCGCTGTTGTAGCTCACCAGATCGTCGAAATGATCGATAATAAACGATGCAACCCGTTGTTCCTGTGGGGAAAGCTCGCCAAAGCTCGCCCGTAAACGCTCATCCAGCTGCTGCATAGCTTCTCCTGCAACTTTTGTTTCAGGCTAAGCTGACACAGTGAAACGCCTGTCGTCAATCTGGAACAGCTCTTGCTTAGTGTTCTGCACTTACCCGCAGAAAACAGGAAGCGTGACGATGCAAAGTAATATGGCCCCCTCCGGCATGGCGGTAACGCCGCACCACCTCGCCAGCGAATCGGCGTTATCGGTGTTGCGCCACGGCGGCGACGCGATTGAGGCGATGGTGGCCGCAGCGGCAACCATTGCGGTGGCCTACCCGCACATGAACGGCATCGGCGGCGACGGCTTCTGGTTGATTGTGCCGCCAGAGGGCGAACCGCTCGCCATTGACGCCAGCGGTGCGGCCGGGCAACACGCAACATGCGAGTTTTACGCAGGTCATGTGAATATTCCCCATCGCGGTACACTTGCCGCGCTGACCGTACCCGGCACGCTCAGCGGCTGGGATGAGGCGCTGAAGGTCTCCGCCGCGCTCGGCGGCGGGCAACTTCCGCTCTCACGGTTACTGGCCGATGCCATTCGCTACGCCGCCGACGGCATTCCCGTCACCCAGTCGCAGGCCAGCGCTACGCAAAGTAAATATGCGGAACTGGTGGATATCCCCGGTTTTGCAGACACCTTTTTGCCGCACGGCACCGCCCCGCTGGCAGGCAGCCGCTTTTGTCAGCCGAAACTTGCCCGCACGCTGACCCAGCTTGCCACCGAAGGGCTGGAGAGCTTTTACCGTGGCTCGCTGGCGCAGGTGATCGCCCGCGAAATGCAGGCGTTAGGTTTGCCCGTGACCGCCCAGGATCTGGCGAACCATCGCGCCCAGCGCCGCGTACCGTTGAAGCTCAGCCATAGCCAGGGCGACATTTTCAATATGACGCCGCCAACGCAGGGGCTGGTATCGCTGGCTATCCTCGGCATTACCGATCATCTGGAGATGGCGCAGGCCAGCGAAGTGCAGACCATTCACCGCATTGTGGAAGCAACCAAAAAAGCCTTCGGTCTGCGCGATCGCTACATCACCGACCCGCGCCACGTCACGCTGCCGGTACAGAGCCTGCTGGAACAAGCGCCGCTGGAGCAACTGGCGGCCAGCATTGATGAGCAGCGCGCCGCGCCCTGGGGCCAGGGGAAAGGGCCGGGTGATACGGTGTGGATGGGGGTTATCGATAAAAACGGGCTGGCGGTGTCGTTTATCCAGAGCATTTATCACGAATTTGGCAGCGGCGTAGTGCTGCCGGAAAGCGGCGTGCTGCTGCAAAACCGTGGCGCGGCCTTTAGTCTCGATCCGGCGCATCTGCTGGCGCTGATGCCCGGTAAACAGCCGTTCCACACCTTAAACCCCGCTGCCGCGCGGCTGAAAGATGGGCGCACGCTGGTTTACGGCACCATGGGTGGCGACGGTCAACCGCAAACACAGGCCGCCATTTTTACCCGCCATGTGCTGCAGGGTATGCCATTGCAGGAGGCGGTTTGCGCCCCACGCTGGTTGCTGGGCCGCACATGGGGGCAGCTATCCGATAGCCTGAAACTGGAAGGACGCTTTAGCGAAGAGACATTCCAGGCGCTGCGGGCGTTGGGGCATGAGGTTGAGTGGTTGCCGGGAATGAGCGAAGCGACCGGTCACGCAGGGGCGATTGTGCGCCATACCAGCGGCATGCTGGAAGGGGCTTACGATCCGCGCAGTAACGGCAGCGCGGCGGGATTTTAAGGGGCAATGATGAATACCACATTTGACTGGCCGACCTATATCCGGCTGATGGAACAGCTGCTTAATGTGCCGCTGGATGACGCACGCCGCGCCGAGCTGGAAATTCAGCTCGCCAGAATCGCAGCGATGGCGCAACCGCTGATGGCCTTTACACTGCCGCACCGCCAGGAAGGCGCAGGAGAGTATCGGTTATGAATTTATCGATTGCTGATATTCAGCGCGGTCTGCGGGAAAAAACCTTTAGCGACAGCAAACTGGCTCACCGCCAGCAAGGCGCAGGAGAGTATCGGTTATGAATTTATCAATTGCTGATATTCAGCGCGGTCTGCAGGAAAAAGCGTTTAGCGCCAGCGAACTGGCGCAGCAGACGCTGGCGTACATTGAGCGCGACAATCCGGGCATCAATGCCTTTACCGACATCACCGCTATGCGCATGCTGGCTGAGGCCGCGCAAATCGACCGGCAAATCGCGAAGGGCGAAGCAGTGCCCGCGCTGGCAGGCGTGCCATATGGGGTGAAAAACCTGTTTGATATCGAAGGTGTCACCACGCTTGCCGGGGCGAAACTATTCAGCCAGCAACCGCCCGCAACGGCCGATGCTTTTGCGCTTCGCCAGTTGACGTGCGCGGGCGCGATGCTCGCTGGCGCGCTGAATATGGATGCCTACGCTTATGGTTTTACCACCGAAAATAGCCACTACGGCGCAACGCACAACCCGCGCGATCCGCAGCGTATTGCAGGCGGTTCGTCCGGCGGTTCAGCGGCGGCTGTCGCCGCAGGGATGGTCAATTTTTCGCTGGGCAGCGATACCAATGGATCGATTCGCGTGCCCGCTTCGCTGTGCGGTATTAACGGGCTGAAACCGACATTTGGCCGCCTGTCGCGCAGCGGTAGCCATCCGTTTGTCGCCAGTCTCGATCATATCGGCCCGCTGGCGCGTAGCGTTGAGGATTTGACCCAGGTGTATGACGCGTTGCAAGGTCACGATCCGGACGATCGCTGGCAATCCGATCGCGCCAGTGATGCCGCGTTGCCGCAGTTGTATGGGGAAAGCAGGCTGCGCTGCGCCGTGCTGGAGGGGTATTTCACCACCTGGTGCGATGATGATGCGCGTCAGGCCGTGACCCATGTGGCGCGAGCGCTGGGCGCAGACAATGCGATAACGCTGCCGGAAGCGGAACTGGCGCGAACGGCGGCGTTTTTGCTGTCGGCGGCGGAAGGCGGCAACCACTATTTACCCGCCCTGCGTACCGATGCTGATACGTTTGAACCCAACTCACGCGAACGCCTGCTGGCAGGCGCGATGACGCCCTCGGCCTGGTACACCCAGGCACAGCGTTTCCGTGCCTGGTTTCGCGACAAAACGCTGCCGCTATTCAATGACGTTGATCTGCTGTTAGCCCCGGCAACGCCCTGCTGTGCCACGCTGATTGGCGCACAAACCATGCATATCAATGGTGTCGATTTGCCGGTGAAAGCGAGCATGGGGATGCTGACGCAGCCCATCTCCTTTCTTGGCTTGCCCGTGGTGACCGTGGCGCTGAAAACCGCCAGCGGTTTACCGATAGGCGTACAGATTATTGGCGCGCCCTGGCAGGAAGCGCGCTGTTTACAGGCCGCCTGGCGGCTGGAGCAGGCCGGTCTTCTTTTCCCACAGGATGCAGCATGAACCGAGATAATGTTGATCGCCCGGCGATCCTCAATGAAGTGACCACCGCGTTTTACCGCTATGAGCAGGCGCTTATCAGCAACGATATTGATGTGCTGGACGAGCTGTTCTGGGATGACGCGCGTACGGTGCGTTACGGCGCCACCGAAAACCTGTATGGCATTGCCGCGATCCGCGATTTTCGCAACGCTCGCCCTTCGGCCGGGCTTGAGCGCGTGCTACGCAATACCACCATCACCACCTTCGGCGATGATATGGCGGTGGCGAGCACCGAGTTTACGCGGGAAAACAGCGAGAAAATTGGCCGCCAGATGCAGACCTGGGTGAAGTTCCCGTGGGGCTGGCGCATTGTGGCGGCGCATGTGAGTGTGATGGGGTAACAAAAACCCTCTCCGGTAAAGGAGAGGGCGAACATTAACCTTCGTGCAGCCCGCATTCGCGTTTCAGGCCAAAGAAGCGGGTCTCTTCTTCTGCCATGCCAGGCTCCCATTTGCGGGTGGTGTGCGTGTCGCCCACGGAAAGGTAGCCCTGATCCCACAGCGGATGGTAGTTCAGCCCGTGTTTTTGCAGGTACTGGTAAACCGTGCGGTTATCCCAGTCGATGATCGGCAGCACTTTGAACACGCCGCGCTGGATAGCCAGCACTGGCAGCGTGGCGCGGCTACCGGATTGCTCGCGGCGCAGCCCGGCAAACCAGGTTTTCGCGTTCAGTTCGCCCAGCGCACGGTTCATCGGCTCAACTTTGTTGATGTGGTTGTATTTTTCAATCCCCTCAACGCCCTGCTCCCACAGCTTGCCGTAGCGGGCTTCCTGCCATGCCGGGCTTTGTTCGGCGCGGTAGATTTTCAGGTTCAGCTTGAGCTTGTCCGTTAGCTCGTCGATAAACTGATAGGTTTCCGGGAACAGATAACCAGTATCGGTAAGGATCACCGGGATATCCGGGCGCACCTGGTTTACCAGGTGCAGGCTCACCGCCGCCTGAATACCAAAGCTTGAGGAGAGCACATATTCCCCCGGTAGATTTTCCAGCGCCCAGGCGACACGCTCTTCAGCACTGAGTTTCTCAAGCTGCGCGTTGGTTTCAGAAAGCTGCAGTATGCGGTCTACTTTGGGCAGCTCGTTTAGCGCGTTCAGATCGAGTACGGACATATTGACCTCTCTTATCACCTTTTCCTCCCCGAGCGGGGAGGAAGGATTCAGGCGTTATTCCCAGAAATCCCGCGCCGGATCGAGCACCGGGCGAATAATTCCCGCACGGATGGTGAAGTCGCCAAAACCTTCGCCCTCTTCCCGCTCGTGCGCCCAGCGTGCTACCAGCTCGTCGATAGCGCCAAGGATTTCGGCTTCAGTAATGTTTTCACGGTACATGCGCGGAATTCGTGTACCACTGCGATTACCACCGATATGCAAGTTATAGCGTCCTGGCGCTTTGCCGACCAGGCCGATTTCCGCCAGCATCGCACGACCGCAGCCGTTCGGGCAGCCGGTCACACGCAGTACAATGTGATCGTCGCCGACGCCATGTTTTTCCATTACCGCTTCGACTTTATCGACAAACGAAGGCAGGAAACGCTCGGCTTCCGCCATCGCCAGCGGGCAGGTCGGGAACGACACGCAGGCCATGGAGTTTTCACGCTGCGGCTTTACCGCGTCCATCAAACCGTGGCTACGCGCCAGTTTTTCGATCTTCGCTTTCTGGCTTTCCGGCACACCGGCGATGATCAGGTTCTGGTTAGCCGTAATGCGGAACTCGCCTTTGTGGATTTTGGCAATTTCCAGCAGGCCGGTTTTCAGCGGCCGTCCCGGATAATCCAGAATACGACCGTTTTCAATAAACAGCGTCAGGTGCCATTTGTTGTCGATACCTTTCACCCAACCGATGCGATCGCCACGGCCGGTAAATTCGTACGGGCGAATCGGTTCAAACTTGATCCCGGCGCGGCGTTCCACTTCCGCTTTGAACGTCTCAACGCCAACGCGCTCAAGGGTGTATTTGGTTTTGGCGTTTTTACGATCGGTACGGTTGCCCCAGTCGCGCTGGGTGGTGACCACCGCTTCGGCGACGGCCAGCGTGTGTTCCAGCGGCAGATAACCGAATTCGCTCGCCGTGCGGGCGTAGGTTTTCTTGTTGCCATGCTCGATAGACAGACCGCCGCCCACCAGCAGGTTAAAGCCCACCAGCTTGCCGTTTTCCGCAATCGCCACGAAGTTCATGTCGTTGGCGTGCAGATCGATATCGTTCTGAGGCGGAATAACCACCGTGGTTTTGAACTTACGCGGCAAATAAGTCTGGCCTAAGATTGGCTCTTCATCGGTGGTCGCCACTTTTTCCTGATCGAGCCAGATCTCGGCATAAGCGCGCGTGCGCGGCAGCAGATGTTCAGAGATCTTTTTCGCCCATTCGTAAGCTTCAGCGTGCAGTTCAGATTCGTACGGATTCGAGGTACAGAGCACGTTACGGTTCATGTCGTTGGCGGTCGCCAGCGCGTCCAGCCCAACGGCGTGCAGCATCTGGTGCGCCGGTTTCACATTTTTTTTCAGAATGCCGTGAAACTGGAAGGTCTGACGGTTGGTCAGGCGGATGCTGCCGTAGATCGTGTTGTCATGGGCGAATTGATCAATCGCCTGCCACTGCCTGGTGGTGATGACGCCCCCCGGCAGACGGCAACGCAGCATCATCGCGTGGCGCGGTTCCAGCTTCTGCTCGGCACGCTCGGCGCGGATATCGCGATCGTCTTGCTGATACATGCCGTGAAAACGGATCAGCAGAAAGTTGTCGCCGTTGAAGCCGCCGGTCAGACCGTCATGTAGATCTTCAGCAATCGTACCGCGCAGGTAGTTGCTTTCGCGTTTCATACGTTCGGCGTCGGTCAGTTTGCCTTCGACCACCAGTGGGCCTGGGTGTTTTTCGCTCATTAGTAGACATCTCGCTGATAACGGCGCTCAACGCGCAGCTCACTTAAAAATTCATCCGCCGCTTCGGTGTCCATGCCACCAAATTCGGCAATCACATCCAGTAAAGCCTGCTCAACGTCTTTCGCCATGCGATTGGCGTCGCCGCAGACATAAATGTGCGCGCCGTCGTTGATCCAGCGCCACAGCTCCGCGCCCTGTTCGCGCAGTTTGTCTTGTACGTAAATTTTTTCTTTTTGATCGCGGGACCAGGCCAAATCAATACGATTAAGCACGCCCTCTTTTACATAGCGCTGCCATTCAACCTGGTAGAGGAAATCTTCGGTAAAGTGCGGGTTGCCAAAGAACAGCCAGTTTTTACCTGGCGCTTCATCGGCGGCGCGCTGCTGCATAAAGGCGCGGAACGGCGCGATACCGGTGCCCGGCCCAATCATGATCACCGGTGTTTCCGGGTTGGCGGGAAGGCGGAAATTATCGTTATGCTCAATAAACACCCGAACTTCGCCCTCTTCTTCTACGCGATCGGCGAGGAAGCTGGAGGCACCGCCCGCGCGGGCGCGGCCTTCGACGTCATAACGCACCACGCCGACGGTGATATGCACTTCGCTCTCTACTTCCGCCTGCGAAGAGGCAATGGAGTAAAGGCGCGGCGTCAGCGGGCGCAGCAGGCCAATCAGCGCGTCCGCATCCAGCTGCGCCGGAGAGAAACGCACCATGTCGACAATCGGTGTGGTCGCGGCGTAGTGCTGCAACTGTGCTTTGTCGCCAACCAGCGGCAGCAATGATTCGCTGCGCGTCAGGGTGGCGTAATTTTCCACGATATTGGCGGTGTTAACCGTCAATTCGAAATGCCACTGCAACGCTTGTGCGAGCGGCAGGGTTTTGCCATCGACCGTGACGGGCTCATCGCCTTTCAGCCACAGCAGTTCAACCAGCTCTTTAACCAGTGCCGGATCGTTCTGATACCAGACGCCGAGCGCATCGCCCGGCTGGTAACGCAAACCAGAATCACCCAGATCGATTTCGATATGACGCACATCTTTTTCTGAATTGCGCCCGGTGATTTTCTGATTAACCGACAGGCTTGCGCTAAGCGGGGCTTCTTTGGTGTAGGGGCTGGAGACGATTTCATTCACCGCGCCGCTGGCGGCAACAGCGGCTTGCGCAGGCGAAGAGGCTGGCGCACGGGCTTTCAGCACCTCGACCACACGGGCGCGCCATTCTGTGGCGGCGGCCTGGTATTCGACATCGGCATCGACGCGATCCAGCAGACGTTCAGCGCCCAGCTCCGCCAGCTTGCTGTCGAAATCTTTCCCGGCCTGGCAGAAAAACTCATACGAGGTGTCGCCCAGACCGAAGACCGCAAAGGCGGTGCCATCCAGTTTTGGCGCTTTTTTCGAGAACAGGAATTTATGCAGCGCAACGGCTTCTTCCGGCGCGTCCCCTTCACCCTGCGTTGAGGCAACGACGATCAGCAGTTTCTCATTCGCTATCTGTTTGAATTTGTAGTCGCCCGCGTTGACCAGCGTGACATTGAGTTTCGCGGCCAATAAATCATCGCGCAGCGCTTCGGCTACACGGCGGGCGTTACCGGTTTGCGAAGCGGAAATCAGCGTAATAGAGGACGCTTCTGCGACCGGTGGTGCAGCGACAACCGCGCCGGCCGGCTGCTGATTCAGCACGCCCCAGAAATAGCCGGAAACCCAGGCGAGCTGGGTGGGTGTTAAATCAGTGGTGGCCGCCTGGAGGCGCGCCAGTTGCTCCGGATTAAGCGGAAGCAACGCGGAAGGTGGGACCTGGGTCGTCATGCGTCGTATTGTTCCAGTAGCAATTCCCTTTCGTCTTTCGCGCAGCTTGTGAACGCGCCAATGCCGCGAAATCCATGGGATATCATTTTAAAAAAGTGAAGTGAAACTAAGGTTAACGGTGGGGATAATAACAATTAAAGAAAGGTTGGAAATAACAAATAACCAAAAGAACTAACCTGTTTTAGTTATAGTTGTTAACACTAAAACAGGTTAAATAACTCATTGAATTATATTCACAAAATGAATGTATCGTGGCTTAGCTTCTACCGTAACCGCTTTTAGTGATTTTAATTAATGCTAAAAAAGGTCATTTCCGCTACCATGCGGCGGTTTTTTGTAAGCCTGAGAGTTCATTATGTCGACCACGTTGTTTAAAGATTTCACTTTCGAAGCCGCGCATCACCTGCCGCATGTTCCGCAGGGGCACAAATGCGGTCGTCTGCATGGTCACTCGTTTATGGTGCGCCTGGAGATCACCGGCGAGGTGGATCCTTATACCGGCTGGATAATGGACTTCGCCGAACTGAAAGCCGCGTTTAAACCGCTTTACGAGCGCCTGGATCACTACTATTTGAATGAGATCCCGGGGCTGGAAAACCCCACCAGCGAAGTGCTGGCGAAATGGATTTGGGATCAGATGAAACCGGTGGTGCCGCTGCTGAGCGCGGTGATGGTAAAAGAGACCTGCACGGCAGGTTGCGTTTATCGCGGCGAATAAATTACTGTCGTACCGCCAACCTGCAAGCCGACCAGGCCTGCAGGTTGACAGCACAGGTGCCCACGCGTTATCTGCTCCCCTCACAGAGGGCAGTCTGTTTAACGCACCAGATAGCCGCCATCGACGACCAGCAAATGACCATTCACATAATCCGAGGCGCGGCTGGCGAGAAAAATTACCGCGCCCATTAAATCCTGCGTATCTCCCCAGCGCATAGCCGGTGTGTGATCAATTCCCCATTTATATTGCTTGCGATCGTTACGAATTATTTGCGTGATATCCGTGGAGAAATATCCCGGCGCAATACCGTTTACCTGAATATTAAATTGCGCTAATTCGTCACAATAGGCTTTTGTTAAACCGGCGAGCGCATGTTTTGTCGCGGAATAAGCGGGCGATCCTTGCTGGCCTAAAAATGAACGCACCGAGCAAATATTGATAATTTTGCCACGCAGGTTTTTCGCCATCACTTTTGCTGCTTCGTGACATAATTCAAAGGCCGCCGTTAGATTCACATTAATCATCGGATCCCAGTCAGCACGATTAAACGCCCAGACATTATTCATTTTGCAGATGCCCGCATTATTAACCAGAATATCTACCGTGCCAAATCGCTCGCAACAGGCGCTGATGATCTTTTGCGGCGCCCCTTCGGCGGTAATATCCACTTCCATAAATTCAACATCTACGCCCTGCTGTTTAATGGCTTCTTCTGTTTCCCCACCATCCGAAGTAATCGCCGGAATAAAAACATTGGCCCCGGCTTTTGCCAGCGCAACGGAAAATGCCTGTCCTAATCCACTATTACCGCCGGTGACAATAGCGGTTTTTCCCTGCAAGGAGAAAAAGTCCAGTGAAAAATTATTAATTGATCTCATTGACATTGCGTGTTCCAAAATCCTTTTAGAAAAAAGCGACACTCCGCAATAACGAAGCGACGCTTGCAATATTTAAATATTAAGAATGCACGTTTTCTGGCGCAGAGAAGTAAAATACACAGATAAATAAAATAACCTTTGATAGAGGTCAAAGTAAAATTATCACGAGAATTCACTTCGGAATAATCACTTTGTTTTCCCTTTTTGCATGAAAAAACCCGCCAGCGGCGGGTTTGTATTAAGCAATATTGAGATATTTGTGCGTCTGCATCGACAGCCGCCAGTTGCGGGCGATACAGGTTTCAATACACAAGCGTGTCGCATCCTCTTTCTGGCTTATCGGCTGCAGGGCGATCACCCGCTGCTTATCATCGTGCAGCTGCGCCAGAAGCTCGTCCAGCGCTTCAATATCGCGCAGGCGGCCAACAGGGTGCTTAATCTCATCGGCGCGTTCCAGCGCCTGCTGAAGGACATCATAACCGCCGCGCATATTCACTTTCGGCGATACGGTGACCCAGGTGGCATGCGACGTACGAACGTCATGCGTGCCGCTGGTTTCAATCTGACAGCTAAAGCCATTGTGCTCCAGCAGCGTGGTTAACGCCGTGAGATCGTGAATGCAGGGCTCACCGCCGGTAATCACCACATGGCGTGCTGTCCAGCCCTGGCGCTGGATAATAGCGAGCAGATCTTCGCTGCTTGCCGCGCCCCATTTGTCGCTCTCTTTGGTCTTCGCGAGAATGCTGTACAGCGAAACCTCCCGATCCGCGAGCTTATCCCAGGTGTGTTTGGTATCGCACCAAGCGCAACCAACCGGGCATCCCTGTAAACGAATAAAAATGGCGGGAACGCCGGTGAAGTAACCCTCGCCTTGCAGGGTCTGGAACATCTCGTTAATCGGGTACTGCATCGTCGCTCTTATTACCGGGGAAAAACGCCATTATTGCAGATAACCCGCGGGGGATCATGTGCCATTTGCGCCGCGCACGGCGGACTATTTAAGCCGCTGATAATGAAAACTATCAGTTATGGCAAATTGTCATTACCTGCTATCAACCGCTATTCTATGAGGGTTATTTCCCTGAGTTGCCCCCCAAGGATGATGCAAATGGCGCGCATAGTGGCACTGCTGCTGGTGCTGAGTTTTACCCTTCCGGCGCTGGCTGTGCCTGTTCCACCGATGAATGGCGTGGTTAACGATCCCGAATCTCAATTAAGCCTCTGGCAGCGTAAAGCGCTTATTCAGCAGGTGAGCGATCTGAATGCCCGCACGGGTACGCAAACCGTCGTACTGCTGATACCCGCGGCCCATGGCGAAACCATTGAACAGTTTGCCAACGCGGTTTTTAACCACTGGCACCCCGGCGATGCTACGCGTAATGACGGCGTGTTGGTGCTGGTCGCCTGGCAGGACAGAAAAGTGCGTATCGAGGTGGGAAGCGGTCTTGAAGATATGTTAACCAACGCGCTGGCAAAGCAAATTATTGATGAATATATGCTTCCAGCCTTCCGGCAGAATGACCTGAATAGCGGAATCGTGCGCGGCGTTGAGGGGATCAGCACCGTTCTTGCCAGCCAGCCCCTGCCCAAAGCGCAACCCCCTTCGTTTTTCGAGCAAATGGCCGCTTGGTTTTCTCTGTGGAAGAGTTTACTAATGTTGGCGGTGGTCATCATTGCCCTGACGGTTAAGGGCAAAATCCGCACGCTGGCAGGGCTGTTTCTTATCGCCTGCCCTCTGGCCGTGATATTGTTCGCTTACAGCGAGCAAAACCCTTTGCTGCTGCCTTTTACGCTATTCTGCGCTGCCGTGCCCGCCTTTAGCTTGCTGATGATGTTGTGCGTATGGTTGATTTACCCGCAGCGGCTTACCACCGCAGGCCGGCAAAAATATCATGAGAGCAGGCAGCTCACTTATTCTCGTGGAAGCGAGATAAGTACCGACACAACCACTTACACCAGCAGCGAGAGTTCCAGCCATAGCAGTAGCGATAATTCCAACGGTGGCGGCGGATCGAGTGACGGCGGCGGCGCGTCGGGGAACTGGTAAGCCATCAATCGCAAAACAAATGATGTAACCAAATATTATTTATTTTACATTTTGAATGATATTTACGACTAATTTGCAGGCGAATGAACTAAAAATAAGTCATTAAATATCATCGACATAAATATTTCCCGAGGCGTGACGGAATCTTTTCATTTTATTGGTTGTCGTAGACAAATCCCCTGCGCTTTTTTCCTTAAAAACCCTTAATAAACCCGCGATTTTGCCCGCCAGTTGATTGATATGGCGTTTAGCTTTCTGTGCCTACAATCCGCCAGAACAACCATGATGAGAAAGCGTTGATGAATACATTATTGATTACGGGTGTCACTGGGTTTCTTGGCGGGGCGGTATTAGAAAAAATTCTTCATAACAATCTACCAATGAATTTATTGCTGCTGGTTCGTGCCGAAGATAGCGAAGCCGGGCTGGCGCGCGTTAAAAGTAATATGCGCAAATTCAACCTCAGTGATGAGGTACTGAACGCACTTTCAACGTCGCAGATCCTGCTCGGCGATTTGGGCGAACCAGAAGGTTTTATTGCCGATCCACGCCTGGAAAATGTAACCCACGTGCTGAACTGCGCAGCGGTAGCCTCTTTTGGTAACAATCCGCTGGTCTGGAAAGTCAACGTGGAAGGCACGCTGACGTTTGCCCGCCGGATGTCGCACGTTGCCGGGTTACAGCGTTTTCTGCACGTTGGCACCGCGATGTCATGCACGCCGGAGCCGGATTCACTGGTACCGGAAAGCAGCGAGTTTCGCGAGAACGCCGAGCATCTGGTGGCCTATACGCACTCCAAATCCACTATCGAGCAACTGATGCGCAAAGAGTGCCCGCAGTTGCCGCTGGTGATCGCACGTCCCTCTATTGTCGTCGGCCATACCAGCCATGGCTGTACCCCGTCTACCAGTATCTTCTGGGTGTTCAGCATGGGGCTGATGCTGCAAAAATTTATGTGTTCGCTGGAAGATCGCGTGGATGTGATCCCGGTGGATTACTGCGCCGACGCGCTGCTGATGCTGCTTAGCGGCAAGATTGCACAGGGTGAAGTGGTGCATATCTCGGCCGGGGAAGAGAATAGCGTACGCTTTGCCGATATCGACAGGGCAATGGCGAAGGCACTGGAAAAAGCGCCGGTTGGCGATAAATACGCGCAGGTTAGCTATGAAACGCTGGTGAAAATGCGCCGCGAGTTGAAGGATATCTTCGGGCCGTGCAACGAGCGCCTGATGCTGAAAGCGATGCGTCTTTACGGAGCGTTTGCCACACTTAACGTGCGTTTCAGCAATGATAAGCTGCTCAGCATGGGCATGCCGAAGCCGCCGCGTTTTACCGATTATATCGCCCGCTGCGTGCAGACAACGCGCGGCCTGACGATACCACAGCAGATGGAAGTCGATTTTAAATAGTCAGAAAAAGCCAAAAAAATGCCAGTCAACTGACTGGCATTTTTATTTGATCAACGCTTAGCGATTACGCCTGGCCTTTGATCTCTTTACGACCGTGGTACGGTGCTTGTTCACCCAGCGCTTCTTCGATACGAATCAGCTGGTTGTATTTAGCAACGCGGTCAGAACGGCTCATAGAACCGGTTTTGATCTGGCCTGCAGCAGTACCAACAGCCAGGTCAGCGATGGTAGCGTCTTCAGTTTCGCCAGAACGGTGAGAGATGACAGCGGTGTAGCCAGCGTCTTTCGCCATTTTGATCGCAGCCAGGGTTTCGGTCAGAGAACCGATCTGGTTGAATTTGATCAGGATGGAGTTAACGATGCCTTTTTCGATGCCTTCTTTCAGGATTTTGGTGTTGGTTACGAACAGGTCGTCGCCCACCAGCTGGATTTTGTCGCCCAGCACTTTGGTCTGGTAAGCAAAGCCAGTCCAGTCAGATTCGTCCAGACCATCTTCGATGGAAACGATCGGGTACTGTTTGGTCAGATCTTCCAGGAAGTGAGTGAACTCTTCAGAGGTGAACGCTTTGTTGCCTTCGCCAGCCAGAACGTATTTACCGTCTTTGTAGAACTCAGATGCTGCGCAGTCCATCGCCAGAGTGATGTCTTTGCCCAGCTCGTAGCCCGCAGCTTTAACCGCTTCAGCGATAACAGCCAGTGCTTCTGCGTTGGAACCCAGGTTCGGCGCGTAGCCACCTTCGTCACCCACAGCTGTGTTCATGCCTTTGGATTTCAGGACTTTCGCCAGGTTGTGGAACACTTCTGAACCCATACGTACCGCTTCTTTCAGGCTTTTCGCGCCAACCGGCTGAATCATGAATTCCTGAATGTCGACGTTGTTATCAGCGTGCTCACCACCGTTGATGATGTTCATCATCGGAACCGGCATGGAGTATTTACCCGGGGTGCCGTTCAGTTCAGCGATGTGTGCGTACAGCGGCAGACCTTTAGAGGCAGCAGCAGCTTTAGCAACAGCCAGAGACACGGCCAGGATTGCGTTTGCACCGAAGTTGGATTTGTTTTCGGTACCATCCAGATCGATCATGATTTTGTCGATGCCAGCCTGGTCTTTCGCGTCTTTACCCAGGATTGCCTGAGCGATCGGGCCGTTAACCGCGCCAACCGCTTTCAGTACGCCTTTACCCATGAAGCGGGATTTGTCGCCATCGCGCAGTTCCAGCGCTTCGCGGGAACCAGTGGAAGCACCTGACGGCGCAGCAGCCAGACCTACGAAACCACCTTCCAGGTGTACTTCGGCTTCAACAGTCGGGTTACCACGGGAGTCGATGATTTCACGACCGATGACTTTAACGATTTTGGACATTAGGTTTTCCTCAGTACAAGTTAAACTAAAACTCCAGACAAACAACGCGTACCGATGGTACGCGTTGCTGTTGTAACTTTTTTACTTCGCCTGGCGCTTCTGATACTCGCTGGCGGCTTTCACAAAACCGGCAAACAGCGGATGTCCATCACGCGGCGTAGAAGTAAATTCCGGGTGGAACTGACAAGCGACGAACCACGGATGATTCGGCACTTCGATGATCTCGACCAACTGATCATCCCCGGAACGGCCCGCAACACGCAGACCCGCAGCTTCGATTTGTTTCAACAGCATATTGTTGACTTCGTAACGATGGCGATGGCGTTCAATAATGGTTGGCGCGCCATACAGCTGGCGAACCAGGCTGTCATCACCAAGCTGGCACTGCTGTGCGCCGAGGCGCATGGTGCCACCGAGATCGCTCTTCTCCGAACGTTGCTCAACGTTGCCGTCTTCGTCACGCCATTCGGTAATAAGCGCCACAACCGGGTATTTACAGTCTGGCACAAATTCCGTGGAGTTGGCGTTCTCCATCCCGACTACGTTACGTGCGAACTCAATCAACGCAACCTGCATACCCAGGCAAATACCCAGGTAAGGAATATTGTTTTCACGCGCATAGCGCGCGGTGGCGATCTTGCCTTCCACACCGCGGTAGCCGAAGCCGCCAGGGATCAGAATGGCATCGAGACCTTTGAGGATCTCTACGCCGCGCGTTTCAACATCCTGCGAGTCAATCAGCTTGATGTTGACGGTGACGCGGTTTTTCAGACCACCGTGTTTCAGTGCTTCAATAACCGATTTGTATGCGTCCGGAAGTTCAATGTACTTACCGACCATACCAATGGTGACTTCGCCTGACGGATTCGCTTCTTCGTAAATCACCTGTTCCCATTCGGCCAGGTTTGCTTCCGGACAGTTCAAGCTGAATCGTTTACAAATATAATCGTCCAGCCCCTGAGATTTCAACAGGCCCGGGATTTTATAAATGGAATCGACGTCTTTCAGAGAAATCACAGCTTTTTCTGGAACGTTACAGAACAAAGCAATTTTTGCACGTTCATTAGCAGGAACCGCGCGATCGGAACGGCAAATCAGGATATCAGGCTGAATACCGATAGAGAGCAGCTCTTTAACAGAGTGCTGCGTCGGTTTGGTTTTCACTTCACCGGAAGCTGCCATATAAGGCACCAGCGTCAGGTGCATGTAGAGCGTGCGCTCACGGCCCACTTCTACCGCCATCTGACGGATAGCTTCAAGGAACGGCAGGGATTCGATGTCACCCACCGTACCGCCGATTTCGACCAGCGCAACGTCATGGCCTTCGCCACCGGCAATAATGCGTTCTTTAATCGCGTTGGTGATGTGCGGAATAACCTGTACGGTTGCACCCAGATAGTCGCCACGACGCTCTTTGCGCAAAACCTCGGAATAGATACGACCAGTGGTGAAGTTGTTGCGACGGGTCATTTTGGTGCGGATAAAACGCTCGTAGTGACCCAAATCCAGATCGGTTTCAGCGCCGTCTTCGGTAACGAACACTTCACCATGCTGGATTGGACTCATCGTCCCTGGATCGACGTTGATGTACGGATCCAATTTCATCATGGTGACGTTGAGGCCACGGGCTTCAAGAATAGCTGCCAGGGAGGCTGCGGCAATGCCTTTACCCAGAGAGGATACGACCCCGCCGGTCACAAAAATATAGTTCGTTGTCATGCTGAACCTGAGAAGTTAGGTTTAAAAGACGATGGAATAACCAGGACGGGAAAGCAGTATACCCGATGATGGTCTACGCCACAAACTTTCATTGCCCCTCTCCTCTGTTCTTCAGGCCGCATCTGCATTGGCTTCTTTCGCTCACCCCAGACGCAGCGCATTTCGCTGCGGCTGAAGATTCGCTCGGTTGCCGCCTTGCTGCGACCCGAATTACTCGAAGAGGCGATTCTCAAGGCATTTCTACAAACTTAAGGAGTGTGAAAATAGCCACTTTTGGGTAAATGTTTTTGACGCAAATCAAGCGCTTGTTATTTAAAAAATCACACAAATCGCGCTTACTGGAACAAATGCTTTAAAGATCATGTTCCTGGCGTTTTACCTGTTGCCAGACATTTTCCATTGTTTCCAGATCTACACCGGTCATTTCCAGACCGCGTTCGCGCACAATACGCTCAACTTCGCGAAAACGCCGCTCAAATTTCAGGTTGGCTTTTTGCAACGCCACTTCCGCTTTGACGCCAAGATGGCGTGAAAGATTAACAGTCGCGAACAGCAAATCGCCGACCTCTTCTTCCAGTTTCGCTTCGTCTACCACCGCTTGTTTGGCTTCGTCCATGACTTCGTCGATCTCTTCATACACTTTGTCGAGTACCGGGCCTAGCGACGTCCAGTCAAAGCCGACGGTCGAGCAGCGTTTCTGGATTTTGTGTGCGCGCATCAGCGCAGGCAGGCTATGGGGAATATCGTCCAGCGCGGAGTGCTGAGATTTTTCCGCGCGCTCTTCGCTTTTAATTTGTTCCCAACGCGCCAGCACTTCCGTGCTGTTGCCCGCATGCGCGTCACCGAAAATGTGCGGATGGCGGCGCTCCAGTTTGTCGCAGATGGCGGCGCAAATATCATTAAAATCGAAACGCCCTTCTTCCTGCGCCATCTGCGCATAAAAAACGACCTGGAACAGCAAATCGCCCAGCTCGCCGCGTAAGTCGTCAAAATCTTCGCGCGAAATCGCGTCCAGCACTTCGTATGTCTCTTCCAGCGTGTAAGGCGCAATGGTGGCGTAAGTCTGCTCTTTGTCCCACGGACAGCCGTTTTCCGGGTCGCGCAGGCGTTGCATAATCCCGAGCAGACGATCGATTTGAGTCATGAGAAATCCCTGATAATGAGTGTTGAGCCTCACCCATCAAGGCGAGGCTCGGATGAAGAGAGAATCAGCCACCGTGCAGGCGGCGAGCGTCGATGACATCCGGCACCTGGTTGAGTTTGCCAAGCACGCGGCCCAGCACTTGCAGGTTGTAGATTTCGATGTTCATATCGATGGTGGCCAGCTGTTCTTTGGTGTCGCTGCGGCTGGCGACGCCGAGCACGTTCACCTTCTCATTGGCGAGGATCGTGGTGATGTCGCGCAGCAGACCGCTGCGGTCGTTCGCCGTGACGCGCACCACCAGCGAGTAACCCGCCGAGTAGCTTTCGCCCCAGACGGCGTCGACGATACGTTCCGGCGCTACGTTACGCAGCTCTTCCAACTGATCGCAGTCGGCGCGGTGAATAGAGATCCCGCGGCCCTGGGTGATAAACCCGACAATCTCATCCCCCGGGATCGGCTGACAGCAACGCGCGATATGATGCATCAGATTGCCTACACCTTCGACAACGACGCGGCCATTGTCTTTGCTGCGGCTTTGCGGCGTGTACGTTTTCTGTTGCAGCTGCTTCAGCGCGGCGGCGTCCTGCTCCTCGGCGCTCGGTTTATTGAACTGCGACTGCAGGAAATTCACCATCTGATTAAGACGGATATCCCCACCGCCAATCGCCGCCAGCAACTCGTCCAGCTCGTTAAAGTTGTAGCGCGGCAGCAGGAATTTTTCCGCCTCTTTCAGGCTAATGCCAAGATGCGCCAGCTCATCGTCGAGGATTTGACGCCCCGCAAGAATGTTTTTGTCGCGATCCTGTTTCCGGAACCAGGCATGGATCTTCGAGCGCCCACGACTGGTGGTCACATAGCCCAGGTTCGGGTTCAGCCAGTCGCGGCTTGGGTTCGGTTGCTTCTGGGTGATAATTTCGATCTGATCGCCCATTTGCAATTGATAAGTGAACGGCACGATGCGCCCGCCGATCTTCGCGCCGATGCAACGGTGCCCGACATCGCTGTGAATATGGTAAGCAAAGTCCAGCGGCGTCGAGCCAGCAGGCAAGTCCACCACATCGCCTTTCGGGGTAAAGACATAAACGCGGTCGTCGAACACCTGGCTGCGAACTTCGTCGAGCATCTCGCCGGAATCGGCCATCTCTTCCTGCCAGGCGATCAGTTTACGCAGCCATGCAATGCGGTCTTCGTGCGCCGAACGCGGGCCGCCAACGGTAGCGGTGCCCTCTTTGTACTTCCAGTGCGCAGCGACGCCAAGCTCCGCATCTTCATGCATCTGGCGGGTACGAATCTGGATTTCTACGGTCTTCCCGCCAGGACCAAGCACCACCGTATGGATGGACTGGTAACCATTCGGCTTCGGATTGGCAACGTAATCGTCGAACTCGTCCGGCAGATGGCGGTAATGGGTATGCACAATCCCCAGCGCAGCGTAGCAGTCCTGCAGGCGCTCAGCGACGATACGCACGGCGCGCACATCAAACAGCTCATCAAAGGCGAGATGTTTTTTCTGCATTTTGCGCCAGATGCTGTAGATGTGTTTCGGGCGGCCATACACTTCCGCTTTGACGCCTTCGGTCTTCATTTCGGCACGCAAATGCCCAACAAATTCGTCAATGTAGTGTTCACGATCGATACGGCGTTCGTGCAGCAGTTTGGCGATGCGTTTGTACTCCGCCGGATGCAGGTAACGGAAGCAGTAATCCTCCAGTTCCCATTTGAGCTGCCCGATGCCCAACCGGTTCGCCAGCGGCGCGTAGATATTCGTACACTCTTTCGCCGCCAGTACGCGTTCATCTTCCGGCGCATCTTTCACTTCGCGCAGATGGGCGATACGTTCCGCCAGCTTGATAACCACGCAACGGAAATCATCCACCATCGCCAGCAGCATACGACGAACGTTATCGACTTGTTCGGAGGAGACGGAATCGGTATGCGTGGCTTTCAACTGGCGGATAGCCGCCATATCACGTACACCATGAATCAGGTTGACTACCGACGTGCCGACGCTTTCGCGCAGCACCTCTTCACTGACCACTTCCGCATCGGCCAGCGGGAACAGCAGCGCCGCGCGCAGCGTGTCGGTATCCATGCTGAGCATGGAGAGGATCTCCACCATCTCCACACCGCGCCACAGCAGTAATTCCGCGTTCGGATGTCCCTGTGTTTGTCGCAGACAATATGCCCAGGTTTCGGTTAAGCGTTCACACGACGGCTGACTGGTGATCCCCAGACTCGCGATCCATTTGGCCGGATCGAATTCACCCGCTTTGTTCAAATGTGCACTTCGTACCGCAACCATTGTCCTCTCCTTTCAGGGACCGGGCCTGTCGAACTCGACAAGCCGAAATTAATCATTTGTGATTCACAAACAACACCATCGATTCCAGGTGGCCAGTGTGCGGGAACATGTCCAGCATCGCCAGCCGCTGAATCTGGTAACCCGCATTCAATAGCGCTTCACTGTCGCGGGCAAGGGTGGCGGGGTTACAGGAAACGTACACCACTCTGCCCGGCGATAATTTTAGAATATGTTGCATCACCCCGGCAGCGCCTGCGCGTGCCGGGTCGAGTAAAACTTTGTCAAACCCACGGCTCGCCCAGTGCTGTTTCGTGACATCTTCCTCCAGATTTTCATGAAAGAATGTCACATTCTGCAAGCCATTCTGTTGCGCGTTATCCTGCGCTTTCGCCACCAGATCGGCGACGCCCTCCACTCCGACCACGCTGGCCGCACGTTTCGCCAGTGGCAGCGTGAAATTGCCCATGCCGCAGAACAGATCCAGCACCCGGTCGCCGGGCTGCACATCGAGCCATTCCAGCGCTCGCGCCACCATCTGCTGGTTAACCCCATCGTTAACCTGAATAAAATCCCGCGGGCTGAACGTTAAGCGTAGCCCGTCAGAGCTGTAGCAGGGAGACTCCCCGCTAACCTGTTCTAGTATCTCGCTTTGTGGCGCGAGATACAGAGAGAGTTCCTGAGAATGCGAAAACTGTTCCAGTTTTTCTCTGTCTGTTGCACTTAATGCAGCGGTGTGACGTAAAACCATTAATGGGCCATTATCGGCCTCTACCAGCTCGACATGACCAAGTTGACGCACGGCCTGCAACCCGCTCAGACATTCACGCAGCGGCGCCAGTAATGCTTCAAGACGGGGCACCAACACCGGGCAGCGGGTGACATTAATAATGTCGTTACCGCCCGCTTTACGAAACCCCATCTCCAGACTTTGGCTTTTGGGCTGCCAGCTCAGGCTAAGCCGCGCGCGGCGGCGATATCCCCAGGGTTCGCCTGCAATCACTTCATCAACGCCCTGTTTCATCAAACGTGCCAGCGCCGCGCTTTTGCTGCGCTGTTGCAGGGCAATACTGGCATGCTGCTGCTGACAACCACCGCAAACGCCAAAATGCAGGCACTGCGGCGTAACGCGCTCATCGCTATCATTCAGGCGGCGTTTCACCTCACCACGTGAAAACTGCCGCTTATCCTCTTTAAGCACCACGTCCGCCGTTTCGCCGGGTAAAAGCCCCGGAATGAACAGCGCTTTCCCGTTATGGCGCGCAACCCCCTGCCCAAAAGGATCAAGATCAGTTACGGTTACGGTTACTTTTTGACTAGTCGTCACACGTCGTTTTGCAGAGTAGAATTGCGCCATTGCCGGGATTTATCTCATTTACAGATTAATGGCCTAATTCTCCCATAACGGAACTCCATGACCAACTACAGCTTGCGCGCACGCATGATGATTCTGATCCTGGCGCCCACCGTGCTTATCGGTGTGTTGCTCAGCATCTTCTTCGTTGTTCACCGCTATAACGATTTGCAGCGTCAACTGGAAGACGCAGGCACCAGCATTATTGAGCCGCTGGCGGTCTCCAGCGAATACAGCATGACGCTGCAGGACAAAGATGCGATTGGCCAACTGGTGAGCGTTTTGCATCGCCGCCATTCCGATATTGTGCGGGCAATTTCCGTTTACGATGGGCAGAATAACGTATTCGTTTCCTCTAATTTCCAGCTTGATGGCGATAATCTCCGGCTGGCGGAAGGGCAACCTTTTCCGCGCAGGCTCAGCGTCTCCCGGCGCGGCGATGTAATGATCCTGCGCACGCCTATCCTCTCCGAGGGCTATACGCAAACCAACACGG
This sequence comes from Kosakonia pseudosacchari, assembly GCF_015167415.1. NCBI lineage: Bacteria > Pseudomonadati > Pseudomonadota > Gammaproteobacteria > Enterobacterales > Enterobacteriaceae > Kosakonia > Kosakonia pseudosacchari. The sequence goes on along the minus strand of NZ_CP063425.1, from coordinate 963,513 downwards.
CGCTACCGGCGGATAAAATCACCGGCAATATGCTCGGTTATGTGGCGCTGGAGCTGGATCTCAAATCGGTACGTTTACAGCAGTACAAAGAGATTTTTATCTCCAGCCTGATGATTTTGTTCTGTATTGGCATTGCGCTGATTTTCGGCTGGCGCTTAATGCGCGATGTAACCAGCCCGATTCGTAATATGGTCAACACCGTAGACCGCATTCGTCGCGGGCAACTCGACAGCCGCGTCGAAGGCTTTATGCTTGGCGAGCTGGATATGTTGAAAAACGGTATCAATTCAATGGCGATGTCGCTGGCGGCCTACCACGAAGAGATGCAGCACAACATTGACCAGTCCACTTCCGATCTACGCGAAACACTGGAGCAGATGGAGATCCAGAACGTCGAGCTGGATCTGGCGAAAAAGCGCGCCCAGGAAGCGGCGCGCATCAAATCTGAGTTTCTCGCCAATATGTCCCATGAGCTGCGTACACCGCTGAATGGCGTGATTGGCTTTACCCGCCTGACACTGAAATCTGAGCTCAACCCCACGCAGCGCGATCACCTGCTGACAATTGAACGTTCGGCGAACAACCTGCTGGCAATCATTAACGACGTGCTCGATTTCTCCAAGCTCGAAGCGGGCAAGTTAATTCTGGAAAGCATCCCGTTCCCGCTGCGCAATACGCTCGATGAGGTGGTGATACTGCTGGCGCACTCGGCGCACGACAAAGGGCTGGAACTGACGCTGAATATCAAAAACGATGTGCCGGATAACGTGATTGGCGACCCGCTGCGCCTGCAACAGGTGATCACCAATCTTGTCGGTAACGCCATCAAGTTCACCGAGCATGGCAATATCGACATTGTGGTTGAGAAGCGCGCCATCAGTAACAACAAAGTGCAGGTGGAGATGCAGATCCGCGATACCGGCATCGGCATCCCCGAGCGCGATCAGTCGCGGCTATTCCAGGCGTTTCGTCAGGCCGATGCCAGCATCTCTCGCCGCCACGGCGGCACCGGGCTGGGGCTGGTGATAACCCAAAAGCTGGTCAATGAAATGGGCGGCGATATCTCCTTCCATAGCCAGCCGAATCGCGGCTCCACTTTCTGGTTCCACATTAATCTCGATCTCAATCCAAACGCCATCAGCGAAGCGCCAGCCACAGGCTGTCTGGCGGGCAAACGCCTTGCCTATGTCGAGCCCAATGCGACAGCCGCGCAAAGTACGCTGGACGTATTGCATGAAACGCCGCTGGAGGTGATTTATAGCCCGTCGTTCTCGGCGCTGCCGCAGGCGCATTACGACATTCTGCTGATGGCCATTCCGGTGACGGTGCGTGAGCCGCTCAACATGCAGCACGACCGCCTTGCTCGGGCCGCCGCCATGACCGACTACCTGCTGTTAGCGCTGCCTTGCCATGCCCAGGTGAACGCCGAGGAGCTGAAACAAGACGGCGCGGCGGCCTGCCTGCTGAAACCGCTGACCACCACCCGCCTGCTGCCCGCGCTCACGGAATATTGCCGTGCGACCCGTATTACGCAGGCTCAGCCGCCAGATGAAACAAAACTGCCGATGACGGTAATGGCCGTGGACGATAACCCGGCCAACCTGAAGCTCATCGGCGCGTTGCTGGAAGATCAGGTGCAGCATGTCGAGCTTTGCGAAAGCGGGATACAGGCTATCGAGCGCGCCCGACAGCTCCAGTTCGATCTGATCCTGATGGATATTCAGATGCCGGACATGGATGGCATCCGCGCCTGCGAGCTGATTCGCCAGTTGCCGCACCAGCAGCAAACGCCGGTTATCGCCGTGACTGCCCATGCCATGGCCGGGCAAAAAGAGAAACTGCTCAGCGCCGGGATGAACGATTATCTGGCGAAGCCCATTGAAGAGGATAAGCTGCGCAGCTTGCTGCGCCGTTATAAGCCCGGCCCGGATATGGGCAGTTGGCTGGTGCCGCCGGAACAGGCAGTGCCACCTGCGGACATCGTCGTTGACGCCGATACGACGCTCGACTGGCAACTGGCACTGCGCCAGGCGGCCGGGAAAACAGATCTGGCGCGTGAGATGCTGCATATGCTGGTCGAGTTCCTGCCGGAGATCCGCAATATGGTGGAAGAACAGCTGGTTGGCGAAGCGCCGCAAGGGCTTTCTGAAGGGATCCATAAGCTGCACGGCAGTTGCGGTTACAGCGGTGTTCCGCGGCTGAAAAATCTCTGCCAGTTGATTGAGCAGCAGTTACGCAGTGGCGTGGCGCCCGAAGAGCTGGAGCCGGAGTTCCTGGAACTGCTTGATGAGATGGATAACGTCACGCGCGAAGCACATAAATTGCTGGGGTAGCCTGCCGCATAACCGCTGGCGGGCGTTGAGTTCAGACACGTTGCGCGAGTTGATAGCCAACCCGTTAATTTTCCACTCAGCGTATCAGCACCCGGCGAGTGAGAATGCGCAGATATAAGCCCGGTAAGCGTGCAGCTACCGGGCGGTTTGCGGTTACAGCTTTTGCCCTGCTTTCAGCACTGCCGCCACGTTGCGCGCGGTCATACGAACATTTTCGCCGGCATTTTCCAGCGCGTCCTCCAGCGAACAGACCTTGTAGATCACACTGAACACCGCATCGATACCGTGATGGTGCACCACACCAACATCGGCGGTCAGACTGCCGGCAATGCCGATTACCGGAATATTATGTCGCTTCGCGACTTTCGCTACGCCCACAGGCACTTTGCCATGCACCGTCTGGCTATCGATACGCCCTTCGCCAGTGATCACCAGGTCAGCGCCAATCACGTACTCATCCAGCGCCAGCGCATCGGTGACAATCTCTATACCCTGGCGCAACTCAGCGCCGCAAAACGCATACAGCGCGGCACCCATCCCGCCTGCCGCACCGCCGCCTGCCAGGTGCAGCACGTCCAAATCCAGATCGCGGGCAATGATCCGCGCATAATGTCCAAGCGCTTTATCGAGCCTTTCGATCATCTCCGGCGTCGCCCCTTTCTGCGGGCCAAACACCGCCGAAGCGCCCTCTTTTCCGGTGAGGGGATTGGTCACGTCGCAGGCCACTTCGATACGGCACCCGGCAAGGCGTTTATCCAGTTGCGCGATATCAATACGCGCCAGCGTTTCCAGCGCCGCACCACCCAGCGCAATCTGCTGGCCTTTCTCATCCAGTAGCTTTGCACCCAATGCCTGCACCATGCCAGCGCCACCGTCATTGGTCGCGCTGCCGCCGATGCCAATGATGATATGTTTTACACCCGCGTCCAGCGCATGGCGAATCAACTCGCCGGTGCCCCACGACGTGGTGATGAGCGGATCGCGTTTGGCCGGTGGCACCATTTCCAGCCCGCTGGCGGCGGCCATTTCGATAAAAGCGGATTGCTCGTCGCCAGAAAGCCCGTAGAACCCTTCCGCCTGCTCGCCGAGCGGGCCTTTTACCGCGACCTTAACGATACGCCCGTCGGTGGCGGCGACCATGGCTTCAACCGTCCCTTCGCCACCATCCGCCACCGGTATTTTGACGTATTCCGCCGTGGGGAAAATTTCACGAAAACCGCTCTCAATCGCGGTCGCCACATCCAGGGCACTTAAACTTTCTTTGTAAGAGTCTGGTGCGATCACAATTTTCATAAGCCATCCTTACGCATATTCACCGCTTTAAGCATACACCCAGGAAAGATGAGGAAATGCCAGCCCCCGCAAGGACTGGCAATTTCATCAACGCACCATGCACGGACGCTTGTTATCAAATTTCCAGCCCGGGATCAGGTATTGCATTCCCATTGCATCGTCACGCGCACCGAGGCCGTGTTTTTGATACAGCTCGTTGGCTTTCATCACCTGGTCCATATCCAGCTCCACGCCAAGACCCGGTTTGTTCGGTACCTGCACCATCCCGCCTTTAATCTCGAACGGCTGTTTAGTCAGGCGCTGGTTGCCCTCCTGCCAGATCCAGTGCGTATCGATAGCGGTGATATTGCCCGGTGCCGCAGCGGCAACATGGGTAAACATCGCCAGCGAAATATCAAAGTGGTTATTCGAGTGCGAGCCCCAGGTCAGACCGAACTCGTGACACATTTGCGCTACACGTACCGATCCCTGCATGGTCCAGAAGTGCGGGTCCGCCAGCGGGATATCCACCGATTGCAGTGACAACGTGTGACCCATTTGACGCCAGTCGGTGGCGATCATATTGGTCGCCGTCGGCAGGCCGGTCGCGCGGCGGAACTCCGCCATCACTTCACGACCGGAGAAGCCCTGTTCCGCGCCGCACGGATCTTCTGCATAGGCCAGTACGCCTTTCAGGTGCTTACCGATGTTGATCGCTTCATCCAGCGACCAGGCACCGTTCGGATCGAGCGTGACGCGGGCCTGCGGGAAGCGTTTTGCCAGCGCAGAAATTGCTTCGGCTTCTTCCATTCCCGCCAGCACGCCGCCTTTCAGTTTGAAATCGTTAAAACCGTATTTCTCATAGGCCGCTTCCGCCAGGCGCACCACACGATCCGGCGTCATCGCCTCTTCGTGGCGCACGCGATACCAGTCGCACCTGTCATCCGGCTGGCTCTGATACGGCAGCGGTGTTTTTTTGCTGTCACCCACGAAGAACAGGTAACCGAGCATCTCCACTTCGCTGCGCTGTTGGCCTTCGCCAAGCAGGGAAGCGACGTTGACGCCGAGGTGCTGGCCGAGCAGATCCAGCATCGCCGCTTCAATACCGGTCACCACGTGGATCGTAGTACGCAGATCGAAAGTTTGCAGACCACGGCCACCGGCGTCGCGATCGGCAAAGGTATTGCGCACGGTGTTGAGGACGTTTTTGTACTCACCCAACGTTTTACCCACCACCAGCGGAATGGCGTCTTCCAGTGTTTTACGGATTTTCTCGCCGCCGGGGATTTCCCCGACACCGGTGTGACCGGCGTTGTCTTTAATCACCACGATATTGCGGGTGAAGAACGGAGCGTGCGCGCCGCTCAGGTTCATCAGCATGCTGTCGTGGCCCGCAACCGGGATGACCTGCATGGAGGAAACAACGGGTGTCGAACTGTATGTGCTCATTTTTTTAATCCTTTTGCTCTATCAATGACGTCCAAAAACGGGGCGTTTCTTGTCAAACGTCCAGCCAGGGATGAGGTACTGCATCGGGCCTGCGTCATTGCGCGCACCGCCGGGCAGCTTCTTGTATGCCGCGTGCGCTTTTTCGATTTGACTCCAGTCGATCTCCACGCCAAGGCCTGGCGCATCGGGCACGGCGATTTTTCCCTGGCGGATCTCCAGCGGCTGTTTGGTCAGGCGCGCGTCACCCTCCTGCCAGATCCAGTGCGTGTCGATGGCGGTCGGCGTTCCCGGTGCTGCCGCGCCAACGTGGGTGAACATCGCCAGTGAAATGTCGAAATGGTTGTTGGAGTGACAACCCCAGGTTAAGCCCCAGTCGTCGCACAGTTGCGCCACGCGTACCGCGCCGGAAAGCGTCCAGAAGTGCGGATCGGCCAGCGGGATATCCACCGCGTTTAACATCACCGCGTGCCCCATTTCACGCCAGTTGGTGGCAATCATATTGGTGGCGACCGGCAAGCCGGTGGCGCGACGGAACTCCGCCATCACTTCACGCCCGGAGAAGCCCTGCTCTGCGCCACACGGATCTTCCGCGTAGGTCAGCACGTCGTTGAGGCCTTTGCACAGGCTGATGGCTTCGTCGAGCAGCCAGGCCCCGTTGGGATCGACAGTAATACGCGCGTCCGGGAAACGTTTTTTCAGCGCCCGCACGGTGTCGATCTCGTGTTCACCCGGCAGTACGCCGCCCTTGAGTTTGAAATCTTTAAAACCGTAGCGATCCTGCGACGCTTCCGCCAGGCGCACTACCGCATCGCTGTTCATCGCTTCCTGATGACGCAGGCGATACCACTCGTGGTTACCCGGTGTCGCCTCCAGATAAGGCAGATCGGTTTTGGTGCGATCGCCGACATAAAACAGATACCCCAGCACCGTCACCGCATCACGCTGTTTACCGGGGCCAAGCAGCTCGCACACCGGGACGTTCAGCGCTTTACCTAACAGATCCAGCAGAGCGGCTTCCAGCGCCGCCACCGCGTTCACGCGCAGCTCAAACGTCCAGGCGCCTTTACCGAAGGTGTCGAAATCCGCCGCCTGGTTGCCTTTGTGTACCCGCTGCACCACTTTATTCAACCGCGCGACTTCCTGCCCCACCACCATCGGCGTGGCGTCGACCAGCGTGTTGTAGATCACCTCGCCGCCCGGCGCTTCACCGACGCCAGTGTTACCGGCGTTGTCGGTGAGCACCACGATGTTGCGGGTGAAGTAAGCGTTATGCGCACCGCCGATGTTCATTAGCATGCTGTCATGCCCGGCCACGGGAATGACTTTCATCTCTGTGATAATGGGGCTTGCTTGTGTGTTCATCATTCACGTCCTGTCACAGGTTTCAGCACGATACGCTTGATATCGCCCACCAGAACCAGGTAGCTCAGTACCGCCACCAGCGCATGGATACCGACATAAATCAACGCGCCGCTAAACGAGCCGGTAGTACCGACGATGTAGCCAATGGCAATCGGCGTCACGATGCCGGAGATATTACCGAACATGTTGAACAGACCGCCGCTCAGACCGCTGATCTCTTTCGGCGCGGTATCTGCCATCACCGCCCAGCCCAGCGCACCAATACCTTTACCGAAGAACGCCAGCGCCATGAAAGCGATAATCAGCGTTTCGGAGTCGGTGTAGTTGCAGAACACCATGCTCATGGAGAGCAGCATCCCCAATACGATTGGCGTTTTACGCGCCACGTTCAGCGAGCCGTAGCGGCGCATTAACCAGTCGGAAATGATCCCGCCCAGCACGCCACCGACAAAGCCGCAGATCGCCGGGATTGACGCAACAAAGCCTGCTTTCAAAATCGACATGCCGCGCGCCTGCACCAGGTAAACCGGGAACCAGGTGATAAAGAAATAGGTCAGGGCGTTAATACAGTACTGGCCCAGATAGACGCCGATCATCATGCGGGAACCCAGCAGTTGCTTGATCTGCCCCCATTTTTCTGAGAACGGAACATGGTGCGCGCTTTTCGCCTGATCCATGTTGATCAGCGCGCCACCTTCAGCAATATATTCCAGCTCTTTTTTGTTCACGCCAGGGTGTTGGTTCGGCTCGTGGATCATTTTCAGCCACAGGAAGCTGATAAAGATGCCCAGACCGCCCATAAAGAAGAAGACGTGCGACCAGCCCACCTCGTGGGTCAGCCAGCCCATGATCGGCGCGAAGATCACCGTCGCAAAATATTGCGCGGAGTTAAAAATCGCCACCGCTGTGCCCCTCTCCTGCGCCGGGAACCATGCCGCGACAATACGGCTGTTACCAGGGAAAGAAGGGGATTCGGCCAGACCGACCATAAAGCGCAGGGTGAAGAGCGCAACGATGATGCCAAAGCCGCTGAAGATGTCGACGAAGCCCTGCAGCAAGGTAAACAGCGACCAGGTGAAGATCGACCAGAAATAGACGCGTTTTGATCCGAAGCGATCCAGCAACCAGCCGCCCGGTATCTGGCCAATCACATAAGCCCATGAAAACGCGGAGAAAACATAACCCATACCGACCGGATCCAGGCCAATCGCTTTGGACATCTCCGAACCGGCAATCGACAACGTGGCGCGATCGCCATAGTTGAAGGATGTGACGATAAACAGCATCACCACTATCCAGTAGCGGGCGTTGGTACGCTTTTCAGCGCCGCTCGCCGCCTGGCTAAATGTACTCATGGTTGTACTCCCGAAGCATAAATGTTCTTTTGTCCATTCATCCTGTACGGCGCAACCTGTAGGGGAAGACAGGATGATGTCGTTGTGTTTTTTGCTGCACCTGCCGGGTTTGCCACACCCGGCGGGCCGCGTTTTTTTAACTGGCGAGAAAAAGTATATGGAGCCCCTTTTCAACTCTCACCGTGCAACAACACAACATTCGCCGGGCGCGGCTATTCCCTTTAAGGCATTAGCCCAGGCGGATGGGGAGTACTTCACGGAAATGAAAATGGAGCATGACCGAAGGCGGTCAAAAGAGAGGCAGCGTTAAAGAGTGTGAAATGCGTCGCTTGACGCGGCAAAAAGAGGGTATTCCTCCCCGCTTACGGAGAGGAATACCGCTTATTTAAGCAGGGTCGCCCAGTGCTCAACCCACGGATTTGAAACGGTTTCCGGTTCCGGGTCTTCGCTGGCGTCAATCAGCAACACCTCGCCGATACGCTGTGCGCCTTGCTCTTGCAGCAAGGCATCGAACTGCTTGCCCCCACCGCAGAAATGGGCGTATGTGCTATCGCCCAGGGCAATCACGCCATAGTGCAGATCGGGCTGATAACCCACGGTGTCGCGCAGATAATGGAATAGCGGCGCAATGCTTTCCGGCAAATCGCCCTGACCGGTCGTGGAGGTAATGATCAGCGCGTAATTGCCTTTGTTGTTTTCCCAGTCGCTGACGTCGGGATCTTCAAATACCGTCGCCTTGTGGCCCTGCGCCTGTAAGATCTCCTGCGCTTCTTCCGCCACCAGCAGCGAATTGCCGTACATGGTGCCAACAAAAATTCCGACCTTCGCCATGCTCATCACTCCTTGCGTGATTCCAGATTGCCCTCATCCTGGCGGCTCACTGGCAAGAACTCAACCCTTTCATTTTCAGGGAGAAGCCCGCGCCAGCCAAAGTGCGACAACGCGCTCATCCAGCGCTCATCCAGCCCGGCGCGAATGGTTAACGGCGCGCCGGTAAATGGGTGCGTGAGCGTTAGCTGGCTGGCATGCAGCATCAAGCGGTTGCAGCCAAAGTGTTCTGCCGCGCTGCGATTTTGCCGCAAATCGCCATGTTTACTGTCGCCAATAATCGGATGGCGCAGATGCGCCAGATGGCGACGCAATTGGTGCTTGCGGCCCGTTTTCGGTTCCAGTTCAACCAGACCATAGCGCGTGGTGGGAAATTTGCTCGTCGCCACCGGCATTTCGCACGTTGCCAGCCCGCGATAGTGCGTTACGGCAGGCTGCGCCTCTTTATCGGCGCGGGCGAACTTGTCGGCCACTTTATCCAGCTCTTCGACCAGCGGATAATCAAGCAACGCCTCTTCCATCAGCCAGCCGCGCACAATCGCGTGATAGCGTTTTTGAATCTGATGTTGCTCAAACTGCTGTGCTAAGCGGCGACCGGCCTCGCTGGATAACCCCATTAGCAACACGCCGGAAGTGGGTCTGTCGAGGCGATGGGCGGTAAAAACGTGCTGGCCGATTTGGTCGCGCACGGTTTGCATTACCACCACTTTTTCATCGCGATCCAACCAGCTTCGGTGTACCAGCCAGCCGGAAGGTTTATTCACCGCAACCAGCCACTCATCCTGGTAAATAATCTCCAGCATCAGGTGTTTTCGTCGCTGAACAGCGCATCGAGCTGCTGTAAATGTACCAGCATAACTTCGCGCGCGGGGTGCGTCGCATCCAGGGCGATTTCATAGTATGGCGCAATGGCAAACGCCTGCGGCAACGGTTGCTGACCATCCAGCAGAGCGTGCATACGCGGAATAAGCACCCATTGCAGCCACTCGAATGGCTCAAGAGTGTCCATGCAAAAAGGCTGCGTGCTTTCAAAGGCGCTTGCCGCAGGCGCGTTGGTTTGCCAAAGATTCTGTTCACGCAGTTGCGCTTCGAGAAGATGAAGTTGCTCACGCACGCGTTGATGTTGAGTCATATAAACCCCCGGACTAATCAGACTGGCGCGCAGCATACCAAAGAGCGGGATAAATAAAAAAAGGGAGCACTGTAAAAACAGTGCTCCCGGTTCGTTTCGCAGCAGTCCCGCTACTCGTGTGCTCCCTGCTCATCCTTGAAAACTTTTCCTGCGGTCTCCTGACCCGTTCATCCTTAAACAGCGCATCATGCTCACACCACCCCGATGTGACCTGGCCTCATCCATAAAGCGTGTCCTGGATCATCCTGATCTGCCGAACATCCTTATCGGCTCTCATTCTCCGTCCTGGAGGTGTCCGTTAACGCATTCCAGCGATGTCCCTTTGCTTCGTCCTGAAGCCTATCCTTGTAGCACCGTCCTGGTGAGTCCTCGAAACAACATCATCCTGATGTACGCTTCGTTGTCAGACTCCGTGTCGACTCAGATAGAATTACCCATTACGTAGCGTCTTACAAGAATACTTAACGCAAATTTACCTTTGAATGAAACCATAGGATATGCAAGGTTTTAGATTAACCTCATGATTTATATTCATTATGAATGAGAAGGCTCATAAGAATTATGGAAAAAGACCCTGCGATCTCTTACAGGTCGTGTAAGAGATCTCTCACAAGATGAGTAGTAGAGAGGATTACACAACGGGTTCGAGTTGGTCGAGGAATGCTGCGAGGCTTGGGGCAAGAACGGTGCGCTGACGCGTACCCAGTGTCTCTTTCACCACTTCGCCGCTCAGGTTACACAACGAAATCACATCCAGTTCGCTGTCGAGCGTGGCAATAAAAAGTGTAGGTGATAACTTCAGTCTTTTCTGCGTCACCAGGTGACCAATCAGATTTTCCTGCATACGCACGAAGTCATCTTCACTCCACGTTTGCAGCAGCGTCAGCGTCAATTCGCCAAAACGCGCGGTCATATCACCGGCAAATTGTGTGGTGTAAAAGGTATGGAGCGGCGTTTGTACCACAATTTCCATAGCCTGTTCAATGGGGTTTACATTTCGTTCGGGCACGAACGGTTGTGGCTGCCAGATAACGTATTTATCGGTGGAAGAAATAATGCACGGCGAGGGAATACCGTAAAGTTCTTCGCTTTGCGGCCAGCTGTCTCGCTGTGCGTGCCACGCATTACAGTAACGTTCCGTAAAGGCTTTCAGGGCATGCGCCGTCTCTTTTTCCACCGATTTCTCTCTTCACATAAGCCAGGATAAACTCTGCGTCATAGTTTACCTGCAAAATGGCGATGAAACATGTCCTCTTATGATAACCACCAGGCGCTGGCTGGCCTGACGCTTGGCAAAACCACCGATTACCGCGACACTTACGACGCCAGCTTGCTGCAAGGCGTTCCCCGTTCGTTAAACCGCGATCCGTTAGGCTTAAAAGCCGGGAGCCTGCCTTTTCGCGGCGCGGATATCTGGACGCTGTATGAGCTCTCCTGGCTCAATGCGAAAGGTTTGCCGCAGGTAGCCGTCGGTCACGTGGAGCTGGATCACGCCAGCATCAATCTGGTGGAATCGAAAAGCTTCAAGCTCTATCTAAATAGTTTTAACCAGACACGTTTTGCCAGCTGGCAAGAGGTGCGCGACACGCTGCAACGCGATTTGAGCGCCTGCGCCCAGGGTGACGTCAGCGTGGTGCTGTACCGTATTGATGAGCTGGAAGGGCAGCCTGTCGCTCATTTCCATGGCACCTGTATCGACGATCAGGATATTGAGATCGATAACTACGACTTTGACGCCACGCTGTTAACCGATGCCGCCAGCGGTAACGTTGTCGAAGAGACGCTGGTCAGCCATTTATTGAAATCGAACTGCCTGATCACCCACCAGCCAGACTGGGGCTCGGTGCAAATTCAGTATCGCGGCGCGAAAATCGACCGTGAAAAATTGCTGCGCTACCTGGTCTCTTTCCGCCATCACAATGAATTTCATGAACAGTGCGTCGAGCGCATTTTTACGGACATTCAACGTTTCTGCCAGCCGGAAAAACTGAGCGTCTACGCGCGCTATACCCGACGCGGCGGGCTGGATATCAACCCATGGCGTACCAATACCGACTTTGTTCCGGCCACCGGACGGCTAGTGCGCCAGTAAAACACAACATTTTACGACTCTGCGTAGAAGATCCCACGCGACAGGTTGTTAAACGTCATAAGCCAGGGCTATTGTAATCACGGGAAAGATAAAATTTTCGTCCCGTAAAGGAGTTCACTTGATTACACATATTAGCCCGCTTGGCTCAATGGATATGCTGTCGCAGCTGGAAGTCGATATGCTTAAACGCACGGCCAGCAGTGACCTGTATCAACTGTTTCGCAACTGCTCGCTCGCTGTACTGAACTCAGGGAGCCAGACCGACAGCAGCAAAGAGCTGCTCTCCCGTAACGAAAGTTTTGATATCAACGTGTTACGCCGTGAACGTGGCGTAAAGCTGGAGTTGATCAACCCACCGGAAGAGGCCTTTGTCGACGGGCGTATTATCCGCTCGCTACAGGCCAACCTGTTTGCTGTTCTGCGCGATATTCTCTTCGTTAATGGGCAGATTCATAACGCCGGACGCGTCCAGCATTTAAATCTGGAAAGCTCCATTCATATCACCAACCTGGTCTTTTCCATTTTGCGTAATGCCCGCGCGCTGCATGTCGGCGAAGCGCCGAGCATGGTGGTCTGCTGGGGTGGTCACTCCATTAACGAAACCGAGTACCTGTACGCTCGCCGCGTGGGAACCCAGCTTGGTCTGCGCGAGCTAAATATCTGTACGGGCTGCGGCCCGGGCGCGATGGAAGCGCCCATGAAAGGTGCCGCGGTCGGTCACGCACAGCAACGTTATAAAGAGGGCCGTTTTATCGGCATGACCGAGCCGTCGATCATTGCCGCTGAACCGCCAAACCCGCTGGTCAACGAACTGATCATCATGCCGGATATTGAAAAACGTCTGGAAGCCTTTGTCCGTATCGCCCACGGCATCATTATCTTCCCAGGCGGCGTAGGCACGGCGGAAGAGTTGTTGTATCTGCTGGGGATTTTGATGAACCCGGCCAACAAAAACCAGGTATTGCCGCTGATTCTGACCGGGCCGAAAGAGAGTGCGGATTATTTCCGCGTGCTGGACGAATTTATCGTCAACACGCTGGGCGAAGCCGCACGCAGCCACTACACCATCATCATCAATGATGCGGCAGAAGTGGCGCGGCAGATGAAAAAAGCGATGCCGCGGGTAAAAGAAAACCGTCGTGAAACCGGGGATGCCTATAGTTTCAACTGGTCTATCCGCATCGCGCCGGATCTGCAGGTGCCGTTTGAACCGACGCACGAAAATATGGCTAACCTGAAACTTTATCCGGATCAGCCGGTGGAAACGCTAGCGGCGGATCTGCGCCGGGCGTTCTCGGGCATCGTGGCGGGTAACGTGAAAGAGCACGGCATTCGGGCAATTGAGGAGTTCGGCCCGTATAAAATTCATGGCGATAGCGACATGATGCGCCGCATGGATGACCTGCTACAGGGCTTTGTCGCCCAGCATCGTATGAAACTGCCAGGCAGCGCGTATATTCCTTGCTACGAAATCTGCGCCTGATCTTCCAGGGCGACACATAAGTCGCCCTTATACCTCGGATTTTCCCCCGTCTGACACTCAGCAATATCGCCAGCATATTCTTACGTTTCAGTTGCCTTTAAACGTCGATAAATCACTGCGATAGCGGTTTTTTACAGGGCATTTATCGTCTTTCAACGGTGTGCGTTTGATCGCAAATCTTGCTGGTGATAGCCTTCGCGCCCATAAATGTCACCTCCCGATCATTAAGCAGAGAGATGGTCTAAATATATCCACATAAAAAGTGATTTATTGCAATTGCGATCGCGATCACTGATAGAGTCATAACATAAATGTATCTTTCCGCCGCAAATAATTACGGAAAGAAATTATAAAAAAACCGTGATTGACCGAATTTAATATTACCGCCAGCCTGCCAGGCAATGTATTCGCCCGTCATGCCAGCATTTTGCTTTTCCCAGGAGATTTATAAATGGAAACCACTCAAACCAGTACGCTGGCCACATCGGCTACACGAAGTTCATGGCGCAAAACGGATACCATGTGGATGCTGGGCCTGTACGGTACTGCCATCGGCGCTGGTGTACTGTTCCTGCCAATTAACGCCGGCGTTGGCGGTTTAATTCCGCTGATCATCATGGCCATCCTCGCTTTCCCAATGACGTACTTCGCCCACCGCGGTCTGACCCGCTTTGTGCTGTCGGGTAAAAACCCAGGCGAAGACATCACCGAAGTGGTTGAAGAACACTTTGGTATCGGCGCGGGTAAACTGATTACCCTGCTCTACTTCTTCGCTATCTACCCGATCCTGCTGGTGTACAGCGTGGCCATTACCAACACCGTTGACAGCTTTATGACCCACCAGCTGGGCATGACGCCGCCGCCGCGCGCTATTCTGTCGCTGATCCTGATTGTCGGCATGATGACCATCGTGCGTTTTGGCGAGCAGATGATTGTAAAAGCGATGAGTATTCTGGTGTTCCCGTTTGTTATCGCCCTGATGTTGCTGGCGGTTTACCTGATCCCGCAGTGGAACGGCGCAGCACTCGATACACTCTCTTTGAACAGCACTTCCGCGACCGGTAACGGCCTGTGGATGACTCTGTGGCTGGCCATTCCGGTGATGGTGTTCTCCTTTAACCACTCGCCGATCATCTCCTCGTTCGCGGTTGCAAAACGTGAAGAGTACGGCGATGAAGCAGAGAGCAAATGTTCACGTATTCTGGCGTTCGCACACATCATGATGGTGCTGACGGTAATGTTCTTCGTGTTCAGCTGCGTGCTGAGCCTCTCTCCGGCTGACCTGGCGTCGGCGAAACAGCAGAACATTTCGATTCTCTCTTACCTGGCAAACCACTTTAACGCACCGATCATCGCCTGGATGGCGCCGATCATCGCGATGATCGCCATCACCAAATCCTTCCTCGGCCACTATCTGGGTGCACGTGAAGGTTTCAACGGTATGGTGATCAAATCTCTGCGTGGCAAAGGTAAAAGCATCGAAATCAACAAGCTGAACCGCATTACCGCGCTGTTTATGCTGCTGACCACCTGGGCTGTTGCGACCTGGAACCCGAGCATCCTCGGGATGATTGAAACTCTGGGCGGCCCGATTATCGCGATGATCCTGTTCCTGATGCCGATGTACGCCATCGCCAAAGTACCGGCAATGCGTAAATACAGCGGTAAAATCAGCAACATCTTCATTGTTATCATGGGCCTTATCGCTATCTCCGCGATCTTCTACTCTCTGTTCAGCTAATCTCTTTCGCGCCGCTCTCCACGGGCGGCGCGACTCTCATTGCAATGGATAATGCGTCATGATCAGCGTATTCGATATTTTTAAAATCGGCATTGGCCCTTCCAGCTCGCATACCGTTGGCCCAATGAAAGCCGGAAAGCAATTCACTGACGATCTGATTGCCCGCAGCATGCTGCACGACGTGACCCGTGTGGTGGTGGACGTTTACGGTTCCCTCTCCCTGACCGGTAAAGGGCACCATACCGATATCGCTATTATTATGGGCCTGGCGGGTAACCTGCCGGATAGCGTCGACATTGATGCTATTCCGGGATTTATTCAGGATGTCAACACGCACGGCCGCCTGCTGCTGGCTAACGGCGAGCACGAAGTCGAGTTTCCTGTCGATCAATGCATGAACTTCCATGCCGATAACCTCTCGCTACATGAGAATGGCATGCGTATTACCGCGCTCGCGGGCGACAAGGTTATCTACAGCCAGACCTATTACTCCATCGGCGGCGGCTTTATTGTCGACGAAGAACATTTTGGCCAGACCAACAACGCGCCTGTCGACGTACCTTACCCGTACAAAAATGCGGCGGATCTGCAACGTCACTGCCAGGAAACCGGGCTGTCGCTCTCTGGCCTGATGATGAAGAACGAACTGGCGCTACACAGCAAAGAGGCGCTGGAACAGCATCTCGCGCGCGTCTGGGAAGTGATGCAGGGTGGTATTGAGCGCGGAATTAGCACCGAAGGCGTGCTGCCAGGCAAATTACGCGTTCCGCGTCGCGCCGCCGCGCTGCGTCGCATGCTGGTCAGCAGCGATAACACCAGTAAAGATCCGATGCAGGTCGTCGACTGGATCAACATGTTCGCACTGGCGGTCAACGAAGAGAACGCCGCCGGTGGCCGCGTAGTGACCGCGCCAACCAACGGCGCGTGCGGCATTGTGCCGGCAGTGCTGGCTTATTACGACAAGTTTATTCGCCAGGTGAACGCCAATTCACTGGCGCGCTACCTGCTGGTCGCCAGCGCGATTGGATCGCTCTATAAAATGAACGCGTCTATCTCCGGTGCTGAAGTGGGTTGCCAGGGCGAAGTCGGCGTAGCTTGTTCCATGGCCGCCGCAGGCCTTGCGGAACTGCTCGGCGCAAGCCCGGCGCAGGTCTGCATCGCGGCAGAAATCGGTATGGAACACAACCTCGGACTGACCTGCGATCCAGTCGCGGGCCAGGTACAGGTTCCGTGCATCGAGCGCAACGCCATTGCTTCGGTGAAAGCGGTGAACGCCGCGCGTATGGCCCTGCGCCGTACCAGCGAGCCGCGCGTCTGCCTGGATAAAGTCATCGAAACCATGTACGAAACCGGGAAAGATATGAACGCCAAGTACCGCGAAACCTCACGCGGTGGGCTGGCGATGAAGATCGTCACCTGCGATTAAGCCCAGGAAGATGCCTCGTTTTGCGAGGCATCTTCCTGATTATCCCCCGCTTCATAGCCTCACGCCGCACGCGATGTTACCCTTAGGCACGATTTCAAGGAGGGTATCTGTGGCTCATCTGTTAATTGTCGACGCGCTTAATCTTATCCGCCGGATCCACGCGGTGCAGGGATCGCCCTGTGTAGACACCTGCCTGCACGCGCTGGAGCAGCTTGTGGTTCACAGCCAGCCGACTCACGCCGTGGCGGTGTTCGATGATGAGGCCCGCAGCCAGGGCTGGCGCCACCAGTTATTACCCGACTATAAAGCCGGGCGACCTCCTATGCCGGAGACGCTTCATGCCGAGATGCCCGCGTTGCGCAGCGCCTTTGAGCAGCGCGGCATTCGTTGTTGGGCAACGCCGGGTAACGAAGCGGACGATCTCGCCGCGACGCTGGCGGTGAAAATGGCGCAGGCCGGGCAGCAGGCGACGATTGTTTCCACGGATAAAGGCTATTGCCAGCTGCTTTCCCCGACCATTCGCATCCGCGACTATTTCCAGAAACGCTGGCTGGATGCGCCCTTTATTGCGCAGGAGTATGGCGTCACGCCAGAGCAATTGCCGGATTACTGGGGGCTGGCGGGGATCAGCAGTTCTAAAGTGCCAGGCGTTGCTGGCATTGGCCCGAAAAGCGCCACCCAGTTGTTAAACACCTTCCCGACGCTGGAAGCGCTGTACGACAACCTCGCGGACGTGCCGGAAAAGTGGCGGCAAAAACTGGAAGCGCATAAAGCAATGGCCTTTATCTGTCGAGATGTCGCGCGTCTGCAAACAGATCTGCAACTGGACGGCAACTTACAACAGCTACGTCTGACGCGCTGAGCAAAGCCCGCACGGTGGCGGGCTTTTCGCCTCGCTTTAGACCTTATACGGATGGTGCTTCAGCCAATGTTCGGCGATATCCTGGCGACGGCAGATCCAGACGTCACTGTGGCTTTGCACGTAATCAAGAAAACGTTGCAGTGCGCGAAAGCGCCCGGGCCGCCCGAGCAGGCGGCAGTGCATGCCAATCGACATCATCTTTGGCGCATGCTCACCTTCTTCGTACAGCACATCGAAACTGTCTTTCAGGTAGGTATAAAACTGCTCGGCGGTGTTAAAACCCTGAGCCGTGGCAAAGCGCATATCATTGGCATCAAGCGTATACGGCACAATCAAATGCGGTTTCCCTTCCACCGTGGTCCAGAAGGGTAAATCATCGCCGTAATAATCGCTGTCGTAGAGAAAATCGCCCTGCTCGACCACCAGCTTGCGGGTGTTGGGGCTGTCACGCCCGGTATACCAGCCAAGCGGCTTTTTGCCGAACAGCGTTTGCAGGATTTCAATCGCCTGCTGCATGTGCTGTCGTTCGGTTTGAATATCGAGATCCTGATAATGGATCCAGCGCCAGCCGTGGCTTACTACATCGTAATCAGCCGCTTTGATCGCCGCGACAATCTCCGGGTTGCGCGCCAGCGCCATTGCCACGCCAAAAACCGTGAGCGGCAGGCCACGCTGCTGAAAAGCCTGATGAATACGCCAGAATCCGGCGCGCGATCCATATTCGTACAGCGAGTCCATCGACATATGCCGCGCGGGATAGCTGGCCGCGCCAATAATATCCGACAAAAATTGCTCTGAACCCGCGTCGCCATGCAGCACATGGTTCTCGCCGCCCTCTTCAAAATTAAGGACAAACTGGACGGCAATGCGCGCGCCGCCCGGCCAGCGGGGGTGCGGCGGTTTTCCCGCATAACCCGCCATATCGCGGGGGTAGTCGGCGGTGAAATGCCAGAAAGGTTTGTCCGTTGCTGATTGCATGCTGATTCGACCTCTTTACGGGGCCGCTTTCAGCAAAGCTGTTCAAAACATCCTGAAAGCGGCTTTTTATTGGGATACGCGAGATCGCCGTATTTACTGGTGCCAAGTCCCAGCGCGAGAAGAGATTCCACCATCTTCACCGCGGCCGTCACACCGTCGATCACCGGCATGCCCAGCTCTTGCGTCAGCTCGCGGGCAAGATTCGCCATGCCGCCGCAGCCCAGCACAATGGCACCGCTGTGATCTTCCCGTTTGGCTTGTATACAACGTTCGCGTACCTTTTGCTGAGCAAGACCCGTGCCATCTTCCAGCGCCAGTACAGGTAAATCGATCGCGTGCAGCGCAGCACAGTGATGTTCGAAGCCATACTGACGCAGTAAATGACGGGCAATAATTACCGTGCGCGGCAGCGTGGTAACAATCGAAAACCGCGTCGCCACTAGCGTTGCCAGGTGCATCGCCGCTTCAGCAATACCGACAACCGGCCCGCTCGCCAGCTCGCGCGCCGCCAGTAATCCGGGGTCACCAAAACAGGCAATCACGTGTCCCTGTGCGCCCTGGGTTTTACCCTGTTTGATTTGCTCCAGCACGCCAATCGCCGCAATGGCCTCATCAAAATGCCCTTCGATGGATTCCACCCCCTGCGAGGGGCAACTGGCGAGAATGGTGGTGCCGGGTGCCGCCACGCTGCGCGCCGCACGGGCAATGGTGTTGGTCATATCAGGGCTGGTATTGGGATTGATAACTTGTATACAAAACTGGCTCATCAGTGTTCTCCTGGGGCACCAAACAGTCGGGCAAAATCTGGCAATGTCTCGCCGCTGCGCTCAAAACGCAGGCTGGAAACGATGTGATCAAAGTGGTGGGCCATCGCATCACTGAGCCCTGACAGATCTTTTTTACGCAGCAGCGTAATCAGTTGGTCATGATCGTCACAGCGGCAACCGCGCTGCCAGGGCGCGCCCCAGGCGGCTATCACCAGCGACGAACGCTGCGCCAGCGTGGTGATAATGTCAGTCACCACCGCATTAGCGGAAATGGCCTGCAGCTGGATATGAAAAGCCGCAGAATGGCGGATAGCCGCCGCGCCATCATGGTTTTGATGCGCCTCTTCTTCCTGCGCGATGATCTTTTCCAGCCCGGCAAGGTGTGGCGGCTGAAGATGTTCCAGCACCAGCGGCAGGTTGGCGCATTCGATCATTTTACGGGTAGTAAAGATAGCTTTTGACTCTTCAACACTGGGATTGGCGACAAATGCACCACGTCTGGGCGTCATGGTGATCATTTGCACCGTCGCAAGGCGGGTTAATACTTTGCGGATCCCGGTACGGCTGACGCCAAAAACCTCCGCCAGCGCTTCTTCCGGCAGTTTACTTCCCGGTGGCAACTGATGTTCAACGATGGCGGTCATTAACGATTGCCAAATGACATGCTCTTTATCTTCCAGATCTGCAGGGGTTCGCAGCCCTATTTGCTGGTTCATAACGCACTTCCTTTGTTACTCAATTCATCTATTTTTGTATACACCGTTAATTTATTTTGTATACATAAAATTAAAACCTGGCCTGGTTAATGCAACGAGGGATAGCAGACTACACGTCACTATCTGTATTCAGAGGAGCAGAATCCATGCCAAACCTTGAACCAAATTACGATGCTCGCTACAGCCCACGCCTGACCAATGAAGATTTGGCGCCGACCCGCCATCAGACCTGGAGCTGGTACAATATTTTCTCTTTCTGGATGTCCGATGTGCATAGCATGGGCGGCTATGTGGTCGCCGCCAGCTTCTTCGCCTTAGGGCTTGCCAGCTGGCAGGTGCTACTTTGCCTGCTGTTGGGGATCTGTATTGTGCAGCTGTGCGCAAACCTGGTGGCGAAACCGAGCCAAATGGCCGGTGTGCCGTATGCGGTGATCTGCCGTCAGGCATTTGGCGTATTCGGCGCGAATATCCCGGCGGTGATCCGTGGGTTGATTGCGTTTGCGTGGTACGGCATTCAGACCTATCTGGCCGCCAACGCGTTGATGCTGGTGATCCTGAAGTTTTGGCCCGCCCTGACTCCCCTGACCAACGGCCATTTTCTGGGCCTGTCGCATTTGGGCTGGCTCTGTTTCGGCATTATGTGGGTGCTGCAAGCACTGGTGTTCTGGCACGGAATGAGCGCGATTAAACGCTTTATCGATATCGCAGGCCCGGCGGTATACGTGGTGATGATGGCGCTGGCAGGGTGGATCCTCTGGCAAACGGGTTTCGAGGGCATCTCTTTTACGCTCGCCAGCAAACAACTGACGGCCGGTGAGCAAACCTGGCAGATGATCACCGCGACAGCGTTAGTGGTTTCTTATTTCTCCGGCCCGCTGCTCAATTTTGGCGATTTTTCCCGCTATGGTAAAAGCATGCAGGAGATCCGCCGCGGCAACCGCTGGGGTTTGCCGTTTAACTTCCTGCTGTTTTCCATTGTCACAGTGGTGATTGTTTCCGGCACACAATCGCTGTTTGGCAAGATGATCACTGACCCTATCGAAACGGTGAGCCATGTAGGCAGCAGCCTGGCGATGGCAATTGGCCTGTTGACGATGATCACTGCCACTATCGGCATTAATATTGTGGCGAACTTTGTCTCCCCGGCCTTCGATTTTTCTAACTGCTCCCCGCAGAAAATCAGTTTCCGTACCGGTGGGATGATCGCAGCTATCGGCTCGGTACTGCTGACGCCGTGGAATTTGTTCCAGTCTCCGGAGTTGATCCACTACACGCTGGATGTGCTCGGCGCGTTTATTGGCCCGCTGTTCGGTATCTTACTGACCGATTTTTATCTGATTAAACGCGGAAATGTGTTTGTCGACGATCTGTTTACCGACTCACCAAACGGGCGTTACTGGTACAAAAACGGCTTCAACCCGAAAGCGATTGCGGCGCTGGTGCCGTCAGTGGCGGTTGGGCTGATTATTAGCTTTATTCCTGCGCTGCATGAAGTGGCCAACTTTAGCTGGTTTATTGGCGCGTTCCTTGGTGCGGGTTGCTACCGCTTTCTGGCACGCCGTGAACGCGAAGGTGTGAGCAGCACATTTACCGCCCAGCGCGTGACGGCAAAAGAGTAGAAACGACGAAGGCCTGAATCATTGCTGATTCAGGCCTTCTGAATAGTGGCGGAACGGACGGGACTCGAACCCGCGACCCCCTGCGTGACAGGCAGGTATTCTAACCGACTGAACTACCGCTCCGCGTTGTGTTCCTGTTAGGGAACGAGGCGCATATTACGGATTGCACCTGGTGCCGTCAACGCTTTTTCCATCGTTTTGAATTGTTTGCTGCAAAAATCACCCGTGCGGCGATTTTCCAGCGTTAACAAAACGATTTTACCCGCGCCACAGGCAGCTTCCGCCCTTCTTCTGCACTAAATCAAGCCGTGATTCATGGGCCATCAGCTCCTCATCACTGGCTAAAACCACGCGCAAGCGGTTTGCCTGACGAACAACACGCTGGATCCCCGCATCGCCTGTTTGCGTTTGCCCTTCGCCTTCCATCGCAAATTTCATTGATGTCTGGCCGCCGGTCATCATCAGATAGACATCGGCAAGGATTTGGGCATCGAGTAATGCCCCGTGCAGCGTACGTTTGCTGTTGTCTATTTCGTAACGCGAGCAGAGCGCATCGAGGCTGTTACGCTTGCCGGGGAACATTTTACGCGCCAGCGCCAGGCTGTCGGTGATTTTGCAAAACGTTTCGGTTTTTGGAATCTCGCGGTTCAGCTTGCTGAACTCATAATCCATAAAGCCGATATCAAACGACGCGTTATGAATGACCAGCTCCGCACCGCGGATATATTCAATAAACTCATCGGCAATGTCAGCAAACGTCGGTTTATCGAGCAGGAATTCGTCGGCGATACCGTGAACGCCAAACGCTTCCGGATCCACCAGCCGGTCGGGCTTGAGATAAATATGGTAATTATTACCGGTCAGGCGGCGGTTGATCACCTCCACCGCACCGATCTCAATAATCTTGTGCCCTTCATAGTGGGCGCCAATCTGGTTCATACCGGTGGTTTCGGTATCGAGGACGATCTGTCGTGTAATTGCTGTGCTCATAGCGGCCATTTATGTCAGACTTGTCGTTTTAAACACAGGAAGTCTACCAGAGATGCTTAAACAGGTAGAAATTTTCACCGACGGATCTTGTCTTGGCAATCCGGGTCCGGGCGGTTACGGGGCGATTTTACGCTATCGTCAGCATGAAAGATTGTTTAGCGAAGGCTACCGTCTGACCACCAATAACCGTATGGAACTGATGGCGGCTATTGTCGCACTGGAAGCGTTAAAAGAGCATTGCGAAGTGGTGCTCAGTACCGATAGCCAGTATGTGCGCCAGGGCATCACGCAGTGGATCCACAACTGGAAAAAGCGCGGCTGGAAAACAGCGGAAAAAAAACCGGTCAAGAATGTCGATCTCTGGAAGCGGCTCGATGCGGCGCTGAGCCAACATCAAATCCGCTGGGAGTGGGTAAAAGGCCACGCAGGCCATCCGGAAAACGAACGCTGCGATGAGCTGGCGCGCGCCGCCGCGATGAACCCAACTCAGGAAGATGTAGGCTATCAGCCGGAAAGTTAAGACTGGCGGGTCGCGCCCACGGGCTGGCGAACCCGGGGTTTACTGAGGCTTGACTTCATGGGGTTTAGCGTAAGCGGAATGGTGCGTTTGCGCGCGACGATAAGTTGCATACACCCCAGCGCCGGTAAATGCGTGCTAAGCAGTTTCCCGCCCTGTTTTGTCCAGGGTAGCACGCGAAAGCGGCTATAATGTAACACCTCGAAATTAAGCAACGATAGCCAGTCAAACTGGCGCATCAGGGTGAACATCCGGCTTTTTACCGCAGGCGATCGGCGCGCAAAAGGAACCGCTTTGCCAAGCCCAAGCAGGCTAATCGGGTTAAAACCGCTCATCACCAGCCAGCCGTCGTCAATTAACACCCGATCGACTTCCTGCAATAACCGATGCGGATCGGTACACCAGGGAAGCGTATGCGCCAGCAAGCAGGCATCTACCGATTTTTCTGCGAACGGTAAATGCAGCGGATCGGCTCTGACCTGCGCCGGTTCGCCGCTAAGGGAAACATTGACCTGGTGGGAAATAGCGCAGCTTTCGGCATTGATTTCCGCGCTCAGATTGCCGATCTT
Organism: Kosakonia pseudosacchari; assembly: GCF_015167415.1. Classification (NCBI taxonomy): domain Bacteria; kingdom Pseudomonadati; phylum Pseudomonadota; class Gammaproteobacteria; order Enterobacterales; family Enterobacteriaceae; genus Kosakonia; species Kosakonia pseudosacchari. Next base: position 940,022 of record NZ_CP063425.1, on the reverse strand, counting down.
AAGCAAATGAAATCCATACATTTTTGCAAACCACGGCTTAAGTTCTCCTTCCAGCGCTTCACGGTAATGCGCGCCTTTAGGTAAATCGCTCCAGCTTGCAGGTGCGACCAATGTCTTAGGAGTCCTTGCCGGTTTCATCACAACCTTCCGCTACGCTTTGAGAGGTAATTTATGAATCTTAACAGTATTCCGGCGTTCCAGGATAACTACATCTGGGTGCTGAACAATGATGATGGTCGCTGCCTGATTGTCGATCCAGGTGAAGCCGCACCGGTATTACGCGCAGTAGAAGAAAACCAGTGGCAGCCGGAAGCTATCTTGCTCACCCATCATCACAACGACCACGTTGGCGGCGTGAACACGTTGCGTCAGCATTTCCCGGATATAGTGGTTTATGGGCCAGAAGAAACGCAAGATAAGGGAACCACCCAGATCGTTAAAGAGGGGGACGTTATCTCCGTTTTGGGACATGATTTTTCTGTCTTTGCCACGCCAGGTCACACTTTAGGACATATCTGTTTCTTCAGTTCCCCTTATCTATTTTGCGGTGACACACTATTTTCTGGTGGCTGTGGAAGATTGTTTGAAGGGACGGCAAGCCAGATGTATCAATCCTTTTGTAAGATCGATGCGCTTCCGGATGATACGGTGATTTGCTGCGCACACGAATATACTTTAGGGAATATGAAGTTTGCGATCAGCATCTTACCGCAGGATCCTGCACTTAACGAATATTATCGAAAAGTTAATGAGTTACGTGCGAAAAATCAAAAAACACTCCCCGTAATTCTGAAAAATGAACGGCGAATTAATTTATTTTTACGCACGGAAGATGCTGATTTAATTAATATAATTAACCAAGAAACAAAGTTGCAACACCCAGAGGAGCGTTTCGCATGGTTAAGGTCAAAGAAAGATAACTTCTGATATTTCCGGGTTGCCTTTTAAAGACGACGCCGTTATCATCGCTCGTCTTTTAAGCAACTACTATTGACACACACATGAAGGCAAAAGCGATCTTATTCGCCTCTGTCTTGCTTGCTGGGTGCCAGGCGTCTAACCACGACGGTACGGTACAACAGCACGCACAGAGCCTTTCTGCAGCTGGTCAAGGGGAAGCAGGGAAGTTTACTAGTCAGGCGCGGTGGATGGACGATGGAACATTCGCCGCCCAGAATAACAGTGACTTGTGGACCTCCATTAGCGACGAGCTAAAGATGGGAATTCCGGAAAATACCCGGATTCGCGAACAAAAACTCAAGTATTTAAGCAATAAGAGCTATCTCCACGATGTAACTTTACGGGCAGAGCCGTATATGTACTGGATAGCAGGGCAAGTTAAAAAACGTAACATGCCCATGGAACTGGTACTACTACCCATAGTGGAGAGCGCTTTTGACCCACACGCGACGTCTGGCGCCAATGCCGCAGGCATTTGGCAGATCATACCGAGCACCGGGCGAAATTATGGTTTAAAGCAGACTCGCAGCTACGATGCGCGTCGTGACATTGTGGCCTCTACCACGGCCGCGCTTGACATGATGCAGCGTCTCAACCGCATGTTTGATGGCGACTGGTTACTGACAGTTGCGGCTTATAACAGCGGTGAAGGTCGCGTGTTGAAAGCGATGAAAGCCAATAAATCGCGGGGTAAACCCACCGATTTCTGGTCACTTTCATTGCCGCAGGAAACCAAGATTTACGTGCCTAAAATGCTGGCTTTGAGCGATATTCTCAAAAACAGTAAGCGCTATGGCGTGAGTCTGCCAACACCAGACGAAAGCCGTGCGCTGGCGCGAGTCAGACTGAGCAGCCCCGTTGAGGTTGATCAGCTGGCAGAAATGGCCGGGATTTCGGTGAACAAACTGAAAACCTTTAACGCTGGCGTTAAAGGTTCGACGTTAGGTTCAGCGGGTCCGCAGTACGTGATGGTGCCGAAGAAACACGCCGATCAACTGCGTGAATCACTGGCCTCCGGCGAAATCGCCGCTGTACAGCCGACACAGCTTGCGGATAACACACCGCTGCAAGGCCGGAGCTACAAGGTTCGCTCAGGCGATACGCTTTCCGCCATCGCGGCGCGTCTCGGCGTTAGCGCAAAGGATATCCAGCAGTGGAATAACCTGCGCGGTTCGAACCTGAAAGTGGGCCAGAGTCTGACGGTGGGTGCAGGTAGCAGCGCACAGCGTCTCGCCAGCAACAGCGATAGCATTACCTATCGCGTACGCAAAGGTGATTCGTTATCGAGTATTGCGAAACGTCACGGCGTGAACATCCAGGATGTGATGCGCTGGAATAACGATACCGATAATCTGCAGCCAGGCGATCAGCTGACACTGTTTGTTAAGAACAGCGCCACACCGGATTCCTGATACAAACCGATAAAAAAGCACCGTTTCCCCACGGTGCTTTTTTTTGCTTGCTTGTCGCCCCTCAAGCCGGTTTAGCTGGGGTAAACTCCACCAGCAGCGGGTTGTGATCCGATGCGCGCGTCACCAGTACCGATGCTTCCTGCACATTCAAACCACGATAAAAAACAAAATCCAGCGGACGACCAAAGGCGCGGCGGCGATTGTCATCGGTGAAACGCACCTGTCGCAACGACATATCACGCGTAAAGCGATAGAGCGCATTCATGCGCGGCCGGCTCCAGGCGTTGAAATCCCCCGCCATAATCACAGGTCCGGCGTGGCGCATAATCTGATCGCCAATCGGCAACAACTGCTTGCTATAAACATCTACACCCAGACTGAAATTCACCGCATGGACATTCACTACCATCAGGTTACGTAAATCAGGCAGTGGGTACACTGTGACCAGCGCTGATTTCGCCAGCCGTAAAATCGGCTCCCGCTCACGCAGCGGGCAGCAATAGACCGGATGCGCAGATGAAAGCGTCATCACTCCAGAGGGATGTTGCGGCAGCACAAACGCGGGAACCTGATCGGCAGCAAGATAGTTAGTGGTCGCAAACCTGACCAGTTCGGGCGTGGTTTGCGCTTCCTGTAACAACACGAGATGCGCGTCTTTGCCAAAACTCTGCAGTACCGATAACCACTCAGCGCGCTGCTGCTTAAAGATATTCCATACCAGCACACGGATTTTTTCGTCGCTGCTTAAAGGCACACCCGCAGGCAACGCTTTGCCGATACTCGCGAAAGACCCCGGCGGTAAAATTCGCTCCGCTGGCTGTCCGGCAACATATCGCATGGCATAGGTATTCTTTGGCACTTTCGGCTTCAAACCTCATTGATTTCCGCACCCGGTTCCGGGGTGGTCATTCAGTTATAGGGATTTTAGCGCACACTTTCAACGCACAATCGGCAGAAAAACTACCGGTTATGGGTTAGTGAGCGCTTATTAATGCCACCCGCGCCGCGCGTGCGTGGCATCACAGGCTTCAACATGGTTAAATAGCGCCTGGATGAATAATATCGTTGCAGTGTTGCTACAGAGGCAATAATGAAAACCACCTCAGAAGAACTCGCGATTTTTGTGGCTGTTGTTGAAAGCGGCAGCTTCAGCCGGGCAGCGGAACGCCTGGGACAGGCGAACTCGGCAATCAGCCGTGCAGTAAAAAAACTGGAAAACAAGCTGGGCGTAAATTTGCTTAATCGCACCACGCGCCAGCTCAGTTTAACCGAAGAAGGCGAGCGCTATTTCCGTCGAGTACAAAGCGTGTTACAGGAGATGGCGGCCGCAGAAACAGAGGTGATGGAAACGAAATCCACGCCGCGCGGCACGCTGCGCATTGATGCGGCAACGCCGGTCGTGCTGCATTTTCTTATGCCGCTGATTAAACCGTTTCGTGAACGCTACCCGGAAATCAATCTTTCTCTGGTCTCAAGCGAGACGTTTATCAATTTGATTGAGCGCAAAGTGGATGTGGCAATCCGCGTGGGCAAATTAACGGATTCCAGCCTGCGCGCCCGTCCGCTGTTCAAGAGCTATCGAAAAATTATCGCCTCACCGGATTACCTCGCTCGCTGTGGCAAGCCTGAAACCGTCGAAGAGTTGCGTAATCATGTGTTACTCGGGTTTACCGAACCGGTCTCCCTTAATACCTGGCCGATTGCCTCTGCCGATGGTCAACTGTTTGAAGCCACGCCGGATATCTCCTCAAATAGCGGAGAAACACTCAAACATTTGTGTCTGAGCGGTAACGGTATCGCCAGTTTATCGGACTATATGATTGATAAGGAGCTGGCAAGCGGGGAACTGGTGGATTTGCTGGCGGATAAGCGCCTGCCGGTAGAGATGCCTTTTAGTGCGGTTTATTACAGTGACCGTGCGGTGAGTACGCGTATACGCGCCTTTATCGATTTTATTAGCGAACATCTGCCGCAATAACAACAACGGGAGCATTACGCTCCCGTTAAATTTCTGCTTAATCCCACTTCGGCGCCAGGCCTTCCGGGCTGACCAGACGGTCATTGCAATCAAGCTTCGCGATTTCCGCTTTATCTTCCGCATCCAGCTTCAGCGACTGTGCCAGCAGGTTGCTTGCCAGGTTCTCACGCTTGGTCGAGGACGGGATAACCGCATAACCTTCGCCCATCGCCCATGCCAGGATGACCTGTGCCGGCGTGGCGTTATGTTTCTGTGCGATACGTCCAATCACTTCGTCTTTCAGCGCTTTACCGTATGCGAGCGTCATGTAAGAGGTGATATGGATACCGTGCTGTTTCGCCCAGTCAACGACTTTGCGGTTTTGCAGATACGGCGACAATTCAATCTGGTTAGTGGCGATGTTTTCCGCGCCCACAGCGGCAATCGCCTGCTCCATCAGCGGAATGGTGAAGTTCGATACCCCAATCTGGCGTGTCAGCCCCTGCGCTTTTGCCTTCATCAGCTCCTGCATAGAGACATCAACCGCCACAGCGGCACCCGGAGACGGCCAGTGGATCAGGGTCAGATCAACATAATCCGTGCCTAATTTTTTCAGGCTCTCTTTCAGGCTGGGGATCAGTTTGTCAGTGCCCAAATTTTCGGTCCAGATTTTGGTGGTAATAAACAGCTCTTCACGCGCAACGCCGCTCTGAGCCAGCGCTTCGCCAATGGCAGCTTCGTTACCATAGATCTGCGCGGTATCAATCACGCGATAGCCCAGTTCAAGGGCGTTTTTTACAGAAGCGATAACCGCTTCGTCAGTTAAACGGAAGGTGCCAAGACCAAATGCAGGGATAGCCATAAGAATTCCTCTTTCTGATTTCGTAATGTTTCGTTGCGCTGATTATTCCCCGCTTCAGCAAGGGGAAAAAGAGGCGAAAACGCAGAGGTTTTTTGCCAGAGAAGCAAAAGTAAGGAATTCGGAGCGTAAAGCTAGTAACTTGCATTTTGAAAGTCACTATGTCACCGTAAGCGCAGAATCTAATCAGTAACCGGATCAGACCATGAAAAATGAACCGCTTTGCAACGCTCCCTGCCCCATTGCCCGTAGCTTAGGCCGCATTGGTGACAGCTGGAGCATAATCATCCTGCGCGACGCTTTTGCCGGTTTCACTCGTTTCGATGAGTTCCAGAAAAGCGCTAATGTCGCCCCCAACATTCTCTCCCGCCGCCTGAAAGAGTTGGTTGATGACGGGCTGCTGGAAAAAGTGAGCTACAGCACAACACCGCCGCGCTATGAATATCACCTGACGGCTCTCGGGCGCGATTTTCGCCCGGTGATCCTCGCCCTGGTGGAGTGGGGAAACCGTCACTTCTCGCCAGAAGGCGCGCAAATAGAGTTAGTCGAGCGTGAAACACAGCGTCCGGTCGAGACCATCCTCATTGATAAAGCAACCGGCGAACCCATCACGCCAGAGAAATATGCCCTGGTGCCCGGCCCTGCAGCGGCCCCGGTTATCCATTACCGCCACGATTATTTACAACGCAAACACGCTGGCGATAACACGCAAAAATTCGCCCCCCTTCACTATGTGAGCCGCAATAATGACGCTCAGTAAAAAGAAAAAGGCGCTCACCTTGGTGCTGTTAGCCGCAGCGCTGTTCGCCGCTGCGGGTTATGGCGTGTACTGGTGGCAAAGCGGGCGATTTATACAGTCCACCGACGATGCCTATGTGGGTGGTGATATCAGCGCCATCTCCAGTAAAGTGTCCGGTTATGTCCAGCAGATTGCCGTTCAGGACAATATGCTGGTCAGGAAAGGTGATCTTTTAATCCGTCTTGATGACAGAGATTACCAGGCAGCACTGGTAAAAGCTGCAGGTGAGGTAGCCGCGCAGCAGGCGGCGCTGGCTGATATTGCCGCGACGCGCCAGTTGCAGTTGGCGACCATTGAAGGCGCAACAGCATCGTTGGCGGCAGCCAAAGCGGTGAGTGATAAGTCAGCCAATGACAATCGGCGTTACAGCGCGCTGGTTATGTCCAGTGCCGTTTCTGCGCAGGTACGGGAAAATGCGGCGGCGGATTATCGCCAGGCACGTGCGCAGGAGAGCAAAGCGCAGGCAGACAACGCTGTCGCCATGCGCCAGCTGGCTGTGCTTGATGCGCGAGAAAAACAGACGCAAGCGGCGCTGCAGCAAGCCCAGGCGAATCTTGAAATCGCGAAATTAAACCTGAACTATACCGAGATCCGCGCCCCGTTCGATGGCGTTATAGGTAATCGCCGGGCCTGGTCCGGCTCCTTCGTCGGCGGCGGCACCCAGCTGCTTTCACTGGTTCCCGCAGAAGGGTTGTGGGTGGACGCTAATTTCAAAGAGAGCCAGCTTGCCCACATGCTTCCAGGCCAACGCGCGACCATTGTGGCGGATGTCATGCCGGGTCGAACATTCCACGGTCATGTTCTCAGCGTTTCCCCCGCGACCGGTTCACGATTTAGTCTTCTCCCGGCAGAAAATGCTACCGGAAATTTCACTAAGATCGTCCAGCGTGTGCCCGTGCGTATCGCGCTGGATGGCGAAGCGGCAAAACTCGGTGTATTGCGCCCGGGATTTTCTGTCATCGTTACCGTTGACGAAAAGAGCGCGCCATGAGCACGACCGATGCTGTACCGCTGCAGCCTGGCGTTTCAATGCCGGTGAGTCAGAAAGTGTTTGCCTTCGCGACTATGTGTGTGGGCATGTTTATCGCCCTGATTGATATCCAGATTGTATCGGCGTCGCTGCGTGATATCGGGGGAGGGCTTTCTGCTGGCGATGATGAAACAGTATGGGTACAAACCAGCTATCTGATCGCCGAGATCATCATTATTCCTCTCTCCGGCTGGCTGGCGCGGGTGATGTCCACGCGCTGGCTGTTTGCCGCTTCCGCCGCCGGGTTTACGGTGATGAGCCTGCTCTGCGGCTGGGCGTGGAATATCCAAAGTATGATCGTTTTTCGCGCGTTACAAGGGCTGGCGGGAGGCTCAATGATCCCGCTGGTTTTCACCACTGCATTTGCTTTTTTTCAGGGCAAACAGCGCGTTATCGCTGCCGCGACAATTGGTGGTTTAGCATCGCTGGCGCCGACGCTCGGCCCCACCGTCGGTGGCTGGATAACAGAAAATTTCAGCTGGCACTGGCTGTTTTATATCAACATCGTGCCGGGGCTTTACATCGCCCTCGCCGTGCCACTGCTGGTCAAAATAGATACACCTAATCCGTCGCTATTACGCGGCGCGGATTACCTGAGCATCCTGCTGCTCGCGGTATCGCTGGGGTGTCTGGAATATACCCTCGAAGAAGGCCCGCGCTGGGGCTGGTTTGATGACAGCACATTAACACTTACTGGCTGGCTAGCCTTGCTGAGCGGTATTGGTTTCGTTATTCGTACACTGCGACACGCACAACCGGTCATGGATCTTCGCGCCCTTAAGGACAGAACGTTCACACTGGGCTGCTACTTCTCGTTTATGGCGGGGGTTGGCATCTTTGCTACGATCTATCTAACGCCCTTATTTCTTGGCACGGTGCGCGGCTTTAGCGCACTGGAAATTGGTCTGGCGGTGTTTTCCACCGGGCTTTTTCAGGTGCTGTCGATCCCGTTCTATGCGTGGCTTGCAAATCGGGTCGATTTACGCTGGTTGCTGATGGCAGGGCTGCTTGGATTTGCGTTGTCGATGTACAGTTTTATTCCGCTCACCCATGAGTGGGGAGCGCAAGAACTCCTGTTACCACAAGCATTTCGTGGGCTGGCACAACAATTTGCGGTTGCCCCGACGGTCACGTTGACGCTTGGCAGCCTGCCGCCAACGCGGCTGAAGCTGGCATCAGGTCTGTTCAATTTGATGCGCAATCTGGGTGGCGCGATTGGCATCGCCTTGTGCGGCACCGTGATTAATGACCGAACCAATTTGCACTACAGCCGCCTCGCGGATCATCTCAATAATGCCTCTCTTTCCGTAACGGAATTCGTTCAGAGCACCGCCAGCAGATTGGTTAGCCAGGGGATTTCACCCGATATCGCCAACAGTGCTGCGCTAAAGAATCTTTCGGCTATCACGTTGCGTGAAGCTCGGACACAGGCATTTTCAGATGCTTTCTATCTGATCATGTTAGGGTTTTTAATCGCTGCGCTGCTGGTTCCTTTAATGAAAAAACCGCAAACAGCATGATATTTCAGGAGAATTGATGATGAGCGTTTCAACAAAACGCATCGTAGTAACAGGTATGGGAATTGTCAGCCCGCTGGGTTGTGGTGTCTCGCATGTGTGGCAATCGCTATTACAGGGTAAATCAGGGATTAGCCGGCTTGCAGATGAGATTGTCGATGATATTTCCTGCAAAGTGGCAGGACAGGTCCCTTCTATAGAAGAAGATCCGCAATATGGTTTTGATCCGCTGGTGGCTATTCCAGCCAAAGAGCGCAAAAAGATGGATCGTTTTATTGAGTTCGCACTGGTGGCGGCAAAAGAAGCCCTGACGCAGGCGAACTGGTTCCCACAGGATCAAACAGAAAAAGATCGCACTGCCACGGTAATTGCGACCGGGATCGGTGGGTTTAACGAAATCGCCAATGCCGTGCACACAACGGACGATCGTGGACCTCGTCGCCTCTCCCCTTTTACCATCCCCTCCTTCCTCGCCAACCTCGCTGCCGGACATGTTTCAATTGCGCATGGTTTTCGCGGCCCCATAGGCGCACCGGTAACCGCCTGTGCCGCAGGGGCGCAGGCCATCGGCGACGCCGCGCGCATGATCCGTAGCGGTGAAGCGGATATCGCGCTGTGTGGCGGCAGTGAGGCGGCAATACACCGGGTTAGTCTTGCCGGTTTTGCGGCTGCAAGAGCCCTATCAAGCAGTTTTAACGACGATCCAACGGCAGCATCACGGCCATTTGATTGCGATCGTGATGGTTTTGTGATGGGAGAAGGCGCCGGATTGCTCGTTATCGAATCGCTGGAACATGCCCTGGCACGCGGCGCTACACCGCTGGCAGAGCTGGTGGGATACGGAACCAGCGCGGATGCGTACCATCTGACGGCAGGCCCGGAAGATGGTAACGGCGCGCGTCGCGCCATGGAAGCAGCCATTCGCCAGGCAGAGATTACCACTGCGGATATTCAGCATATTAATGCGCATGCGACCTCAACACAGGTCGGTGACAAAGGAGAACTGGCAGCGATTAAGGGACTTTTTGGTAACGCTCCGGTTGCAATTACCTCTACAAAATCAGCGACGGGCCACCTGCTGGGCGCGGCAGGGGGTATCGAAGCTATTTTCACTATCCAGGCTTTACGTGATCAGGTTGTACCGCCAACGCTAAATTTGCATCACCCTGATGACGAGGCAGAAGGATTGCATTTGGTTGCGCTGACTGCACAGCCGTTGGAGATGCGCTATGCCTTATCCAATGGATTTGGTTTTGGTGGCGTCAACGCCAGCCTGCTGCTGAAACGCTGGGAGTAACACACGCTAAAAAGGGCGTGGTTGCCCTTTTTAGCGAAATAACAGACGAAAAAAAACCGCATCTCGTTAGAGATGCGGCTCTTAAAATAAGTGGCGGAACGGACGGGACTCGAACCCGCGACCCCCTGCGTGACAGGCAGGTATTCTAACCGACTGAACTACCGCTCCACCGAATTTCTTTACAACCACCGGTTTGTTGCCCCGGTTTCACTGCTAATTTGATGCCTGGCAGTTCCCTACTCTCGCATGGGGAGACCCCACACTACCATCGGCGCTACGGCGTTTCACTTCTGAGTTCGGCATGGGGTCAGGTGGGACCACCGCGCTAGTGCCGCCAGGCAAATTCTTTGTGCCCTGTCCTGTGTCTTTTGCACCGGTACCGCGTTGGCTGCATTCACGAACGTCAGTCACATACCCCTGTATGCTCCTTCCGTCGCCTCATTTGCCGCCTTGTCCCAGCGCAAAATCCTTCGGACTCTGAATCAATGCTGAAAATTCTGTCTCTCACGCCAAAACACCTTCGGCGTTGTAAGGTTAAGCCTCACGGTTCATTAGTACCGGTTAGCTCAACGCATCGCTGCGCTTACACACCCGGCCTATCAACGTCGTCGTCTTCAACGTTCCTTCAGGAGACTCAAAGTCTCAGGGAGAACTCATCTCGGGGCAAGTTTCGTGCTTAGATGCTTTCAGCACTTATCTCTTCCGCATTTAGCTACCGGGCAGTGCCATTGGCATGACAACCCGAACACCAGTGATGCGTCCACTCCGGTCCTCTCGTACTAGGAGCAGCCCCCCTCAATTCTCCAGCGCCCACGGCAGATAGGGACCGAACTGTCTCACGACGTTCTAAACCCAGCTCGCGTACCACTTTAAATGGCGAACAGCCATACCCTTGGGACCTACTTCAGCCCCAGGATGTGATGAGCCGACATCGAGGTGCCAAACACCGCCGTCGATATGAACTCTTGGGCGGTATCAGCCTGTTATCCCCGGAGTACCTTTTATCCGTTGAGCGATGGCCCTTCCATTCAGAACCACCGGATCACTATGACCTGCTTTCGCACCTGCTCGCGCCGTCACGCTCGCAGTCAAGCCAGCTTATGCCATTGCACTAACCTCCTGATGTCCGACCAGGATTAGCTGACCTTCGTGCTCCTCCGTTACGCTTTAGGAGGAGACCGCCCCAGTCAAACTACCCACCAGACACTGTCCGCAACCCGGGTAACGGGTCCACGTTAGAACACCAGCCATTAAAGGGTGGTATTTCAAGGACGGCTCCACGCAGACTGGCGTCCACGCTTCAAAGCCTCCCACCTATCCTACACATCAAGGACCAGTGTTCAGTGTCAAGCTATAGTAAAGGTTCACGGGGTCTTTCCGTCTTGCCGCGGGTACACTGCATCTTCACAGCGAGTTCAATTTCACTGAGTCTCGGGTGGAGACAGCCTGGCCATCATTACGCCATTCGTGCAGGTCGGAACTTACCCGACAAGGAATTTCGCTACCTTAGGACCGTTATAGTTACGGCCGCCGTTTACCGGGGCTTCGATCAAGAGCTTCTCCTTACGGATGACCCCATCAATTAACCTTCCGGCACCGGGCAGGCGTCACACCGTATACGTCCACTTTCGTGTTTGCACAGTGCTGTGTTTTTAATAAACAGTTGCAGCCAGCTGGTATCTTCGACTGGTTTCAGCTCCATGAGCAAGTCACTTCACCTACGCACCAGCGTGCCTTCTCCCGAAGTTACGGCACCATTTTGCCTAGTTCCTTCACCCGAGTTCTCTCAAGCGCCTTGGTATTCTCTACCTGACCACCTGTGTCGGTTTGGGGTACGATTTCGTGTTACCTGGAGCTTAGAGGCTTTTCCTGGAAGCAGGGCATTTGTTACTTCAGCACCGTAGTGCCTCGTCATCACGCCTCAGTGTTAAAGCACTCCGGATTTGCCTGGAGCACACACCTTCACGCTTAAACCGGGACAACCGTCGCCCGGCCAACATAGCCTTCTCCGTCCCCCCTTCGCAGTAACACCAAGTACAGGAATATTAACCTGTTTCCCATCGACTACGCCTTTCGGCCTCGCCTTAGGGGTCGACTCACCCTGCCCCGATTAACGTTGGACAGGAACCCTTGGTCTTCCGGCGAGCGGGCTTTTCACCCGCTTTATCGTTACTTATGTCAGCATTCGCACTTCTGATACCTCCAGCAACCCTCACAGGCCACCTTCGCAGGCTTACAGAACGCTCCCCTACCCAACAACACATAAGTGTTGCTGCCGCAGCTTCGGTGCATGGTTTAGCCCCGTTACATCTTCCGCGCAGGCCGACTCGACCAGTGAGCTATTACGCTTTCTTTAAATGATGGCTGCTTCTAAGCCAACATCCTGGCTGTCTGGGCCTTCCCACATCGTTTCCCACTTAACCATGACTTTGGGACCTTAGCTGGCGGTCTGGGTTGTTTCCCTCTTCACGACGGACGTTAGCACCCGCCGTGTGTCTCCCGTGATAACATTCTCCGGTATTCGTAGTTTGCATCGGGTTGGTAAGCCGGGATGGCCCCCTAGCCGAAACAGTGCTCTACCCCCGGAGATGAATTCACGAGGCGCTACCTAAATAGCTTTCGGGGAGAACCAGCTATCTCCCGGTTTGATTGGCCTTTCACCCCCAGCCACAGGTCATCCGCTAATTTTTCAACATTAGTCGGTTCGGTCCTCCAGTTAGTGTTACCCAACCTTCAACCTGCCCATGGCTAGATCACCGGGTTTCGGGTCTATACCCTGCAACTTAACGCCCAGTTAAGACTCGGTTTCCCTTCGGCTCCCCTATTCGGTTAACCTTGCTACAGAATATAAGTCGCTGACCCATTATACAAAAGGTACGCAGTCACACCCCGAAGGATGCTCCCACTGCTTGTACGTACACGGTTTCAGGTTCTTTTTCACTCCCCTCGCCGGGGTTCTTTTCGCCTTTCCCTCACGGTACTGGTTCACTATCGGTCAGTCAGGAGTATTTAGCCTTGGAGGATGGTCCCCCCATATTCAGACAGGATACCACGTGTCCCGCCCTACTCATCGAGCTCACAGCCTGTGTGCTTTTGTGTACGGGGCTGTCACCCTGTATCGCGCGACTTTCCAGACGCTTCCACTAACACACAAGCTGATTCAGGCTCTGGGCTCCTCCCCGTTCGCTCGCCGCTACTGGGGGAATCTCGGTTGATTTCTTTTCCTCGGGGTACTTAGATGTTTCAGTTCCCCCGGTTCGCCTCATTAACCTATGGATTCAGTTAATGATAGTGTGACGAGTCACACTGGGTTTCCCCATTCGGACATCGCCGGCTATAACGGTTCATATCACCTTACCGGCGCTTTTCGCAGATTAGCACGTCCTTCATCGCCTCTGACTGCCAGGGCATCCACCGTGTACGCTTAGTCGCTTAACCTCACAACCCGAAGATGTTTCGTGAAACATCCGCGTGTCGCAAAAATTTGAGAGACTCACAGAACAGTTCGCACTGTTCAGTGTTTCAATTTTCAGCTTGATCCAGATTTTTAAAGAGCAAATATCTCAAACATGACTCGTGAGTCAGTTTTGAGATACAGATGGGCAACGCCTTTCACACATTACCGCGCAAGTGGCGTCCCCTAGGGGATTCGAACCCCTGTTACCGCCGTGAAAGGGCGGTGTCCTGGGCCTCTAGACGAAGGGGACGTAAAGTCTCGCTCGCAAGACGCCTTGCTTTTACTTTTCATCAGACAATCTGTGTGGACACTGCAGGGAACGGTTCTTTAAGGTAAGGAGGTGATCCAACCGCAGGTTCCCCTACGGTTACCTTGTTACGACTTCACCCCAGTCATGAATCACAAAGTGGTAAGCGCCCTCCCGGAGGTTAAGCTACCTACTTCTTTTGCAACCCACTCCCATGGTGTGACGGGCGGTGTGTACAAGGCCCGGGAACGTATTCACCGTGGCATTCTGATCCACGATTACTAGCGATTCCGACTTCATGGAGTCGAGTTGCAGACTCCAATCCGGACTACGACGCACTTTATGAGGTCCGCTTGCTCTCGCGAGGTCGCTTCTCTTTGTATGCGCCATTGTAGCACGTGTGTAGCCCTGGTCGTAAGGGCCATGATGACTTGACGTCATCCCCACCTTCCTCCAGTTTATCACTGGCAGTCTCCTTTGAGTTCCCGGCCGGACCGCTGGCAACAAAGGATAAGGGTTGCGCTCGTTGCGGGACTTAACCCAACATTTCACAACACGAGCTGACGACAGCCATGCAGCACCTGTCTCACAGTTCCCGAAGGCACCAAGCCATCTCTGGCAAGTTCTGTGGATGTCAAGACCAGGTAAGGTTCTTCGCGTTGCATCGAATTAAACCACATGCTCCACCGCTTGTGCGGGCCCCCGTCAATTCATTTGAGTTTTAACCTTGCGGCCGTACTCCCCAGGCGGTCTATTTAACGCGTTAGCTCCGGAAGCCACGCCTCAAGGGCACAACCTCCAAATAGACATCGTTTACGGCGTGGACTACCAGGGTATCTAATCCTGTTTGCTCCCCACGCTTTCGCACCTGAGCGTCAGTCTTCGTCCAGGAGGCCGCCTTCGCCACCGGTATTCCTCCAGATCTCTACGCATTTCACCGCTACACCTGGAATTCTACCTCCCTCTACGAGACTCAAGCCTGCCAGTTTCGGATGCAGTTCCCAGGTTGAGCCCGGGGATTTCACATCCGACTTGACAGACCGCCTGCGTGCGCTTTACGCCCAGTAATTCCGATTAACGCTTGCACCCTCCGTATTACCGCGGCTGCTGGCACGGAGTTAGCCGGTGCTTCTTCTGCGGGTAACGTCAATCAACACGGTTATTAACCGTACTGCCTTCCTCCCCGCTGAAAGTACTTTACAACCCGAAGGCCTTCTTCATACACGCGGCATGGCTGCATCAGGCTTGCGCCCATTGTGCAATATTCCCCACTGCTGCCTCCCGTAGGAGTCTGGACCGTGTCTCAGTTCCAGTGTGGCTGGTCATCCTCTCAGACCAGCTAGGGATCGTCGCCTAGGTGAGCCGTTACCCCACCTACTAGCTAATCCCATCTGGGCACATCTGATGGCAAGAGGCCCGAAGGTCCCCCTCTTTGGTCTTGCGACATTATGCGGTATTAGCTACCGTTTCCAGTAGTTATCCCCCTCCATCAGGCAGTTTCCCAGACATTACTCACCCGTCCGCCACTCGTCACCCGAGAGCAAGCTCTCTGTGCTACCGTTCGACTTGCATGTGTTAGGCCTGCCGCCAGCGTTCAATCTGAGCCATGATCAAACTCTTCAATTTAAAAGTTTGATGCTCGATGAATTAAACTTCGTAATGAATTACGTGTTCACTCACTGAGACTTGGTATTCATTTTTCGTCTTGCGACGTCAAGAATCCAGTCACCCTGAGTGCCCACACAGATTGTCTGATAAATTGTTAAAGAGCAGGTGCGACGCGCTTCAGCGCTCTGTCGCGAGGTGGCGTATATTACGCTTTCCTCTTTCAGAGTCAACCCTGATTTTCAGGAATTTTTCTCTTCAACCGAACCGGCTGTTTGTGTGAAGTGATTCACATCCGCCGTGTCGATGGAGGCGCATTATAGGGAGCCGGGGCTGAATGACAAGCGGAAAAACACATTTTTATTTCAACCGCTCATCTTTTCGTCATAACGGCTATTTTTGGTGCTTTTTAATGGCTGCAGGCAGCTCCGCAAGGCTATTAATTACCCAATCGGCGCTATTTTCAGCTTCCGGCGTGACAGGTTTACCGGTGCGTACCAGTACTTTTGTTCCTACTTGTGCGGCAGAGGCCGCCTGCATATCTTCCAGCTTATCGCCAACCATATAAGAAGCGGCCATATCAATGTGCAGAAAATCGCGCGCCGAGATGAGCATGCCCGGGTGCGGTTTACGGCAGTCACAAACCTGACGGAACTCTTCCACAGTTCCCTGCGGGTGATGTGGGCAATAGTAGATGCCGTCCAAATCAACGCCGCGATCGGCTAAAGACCAGTCCATCCACTCGGTTAACGTTTCAAACTGCGCCTCGGTGAATTTTCCGCGCGCGATACCAGACTGGTTAGTCACCAGCACCAACGCATAACCCATTTCTTTCAGTTCGCGCATGGCATCAATAACGCCGTCAATAAATTCAAATTCATCAATCTCATGGACGTAGCCGTGATCAACATTAATAGTGCCATCACGATCGAGAAAAATAGCGGGTACAGACTTTGCCACGGGTTTGCTCCTGAAAAAGGCATATGTTCTTAGTATCTCATGTTTCGCTACACAGGAAAGTGCTCATCGTTGATGAGCAACATTGATTTAGACGTCTGGATGCCTTACCATCCGCTCTGTTTACGGCTGAAAGTCGTAACCGGCAGAAGAAAATGCCACGGCTAACTCTCATACGATAAAAATAATCTAATGATTAAACTTTCGAATATCACCAAAGTGTTCCAGCAAGGAAACCGTACGATTCAGGCGCTTAACAACGTTAGCCTGCACGTTCCTGCTGGCCAAATTTATGGCGTTATTGGCGCGTCAGGCGCGGGGAAAAGTACGCTTATCCGCTGCGTGAACTTGCTTGAACGCCCATCGCAGGGCAATGTACTGGTCGACGGCCAGGATCTGACGCAACTGTCAGAAGCGGAATTAACCAAAGCGCGCCGCCAAATTGGCATGATCTTCCAGCACTTTAATCTGCTCTCTTCACGAACCGTTTTCGGTAACGTTGCTTTACCACTGGAACTGGATAACACCCCGCGCGAAGAGATCAATCGCCGGGTGGCAGAACTTCTCGAGCTGGTAGGTCTGGCTGATAAGCACGACAGTTACCCGGCCAATCTTTCCGGCGGGCAAAAACAGCGTGTCGCCATTGCACGTGCGCTGGCCAGCAACCCGAAAGTGTTGTTATGTGATGAAGCCACCAGCGCCTTAGATCCCGCCACAACACGTTCTATTCTTGAACTGCTCAAAGATATTAACCGTCGCCTCGGGCTGACCATCCTGCTCATTACGCATGAAATGGATGTGGTAAAACGCATTTGTGATTGCGTGGCGGTAATCAGCAACGGTGAGCTGATTGAACAGGATACGGTGAGCGAAGTGTTCTCCCATCCGAAAACACCGCTGGCGCAGCAGTTTATCCAGTCCACGCTGCACCTGGATATTCCGGAAGATTACCTCCAGCGCTTACAGGCGCAGCCGCAAGCGGACAGTGTACCGATGTTGCGGATGGAGTTTACCGGTCAGTCCGTCGATGCCCCGCTGCTGTCGGAAACGGCGCGTCGTTTTAACGTGAACAACAACATTATCAGCGCGCAGATGGATTACGCGGGCGGCGTGAAGTTCGGCATTATGCTGACCGAAATGCACGGCACCCCGGAGGATACCCAGGCGGCAATCGCCTGGCTGCAAGAACACCATGTAAAAGTAGAGGTACTCGGTTATGTCTGAGGCAATGATGTGGCTTTTTGCCCGCAGCATCTGGGAAACATTATTTATGACCTTTGCTTCAGGCCTGCTGGGTTTTATCGTCGGTCTGCCGTTCGGCGTACTGCTGTATGTGACGCGTCCGGGTCAGATCATGCAAAACCCTGGGCTGTATCGCGTGATTTCCGCCCTGGTGAATATTTTCCGCTCCATCCCGTTTATCATTTTGCTGGTGTGGATGATTCCTTTCACCCGCGTGATTGTTGGCACATCTATTGGCCTCTACGCGGTTATCGTTCCACTGACCGTCGGTGCCGCGCCGTTTATTGCCCGCATGGTAGAAAATACCCTGCTGGAGCTGCCTGCGGGTCTGATTGAAGCATCACGCGCCATGGGCGCAACCCCGATGCAGATCATCCGCAAAGTTTTGCTGCCGGAAGCGTTGCCGGGGCTGATTAACGCGGCGACCATTACGCTTATTACCCTGGTGGGTTACTCAGCGATGGGCGGTGCCGTTGGTGCGGGCGGTTTAGGTCAGTTGGGTATCCGCTACGGTTACGTGACCTACGATCCGTTAGTGATGAATACCGTACTAATATTGCTCGTGGTGCTGGTTTACTTAATTCAGTTCGCTGGCGATCGTATCGTCCGGGCTGTGACGCATAAATAACGTTACACACAACATAACGACTCAGATAGAAAGGAAAATAGCATGGCTTTTAAATTCAAGACCTTTGCGGCAGTTGGTGCTCTGCTGGGTTCTCTGGCGCTGGCTGGTTGCGGCCAGGACGAAAAAGATCCTAATCACATTAAAGTCGGTGTGATTGTTGGTGCGGAAGAGCAAGTTGCTGAAGTCGCCCAGAAAGTCGCCAAAGAGAAATATGGTCTGGACGTTGAGCTGGTTACCTTTAACGACTACGTGCTGCCGAACGAAGCGCTGAGTAAAGGCGACATTGACGCGAACGCCTTCCAGCATAAACCGTATCTGGATCAGCAGATCAAAGACCGTGGCTTCAAACTGGTTCCGGTCGGCAACACTTTCGTTTACCCCATCGCTGGTTACTCCAAAAAAATCAAAGCGCTGTCTGAGCTGCAGGATGGTTCTCAGGTAGCGATTCCGAACGACCCAACCAACCTCGGCCGTTCGCTGCTGCTGCTGCAAAAACAGGGTCTTATCAAACTGAAAGATGGTGTGGGTCTGCAGCCGTCCGTGCTGGATATCACCGAAAACCCGAAAAACCTGAAAATTGTTGAACTGGAAGCCCCGCAACTACCGCGTTCACTGGACGATGCGCAGATTGCTCTGGCGGTCATCAACACCACTTACGCCAGCCAGATTGGCCTGACGCCGGAAAAAGACGGCATCTTCGTTGAAGATAAAGACTCCCCGTACGTCAACCTGATCGTCGCGCGTGAAGATAACAAGGACGCGGAAAACGTGAAGAAATTCGTTCAGGCTTACCAGTCTGACGAAGTTAGCGAAGCAGCAAGAAAAGTCTTCAACGGCGGCGCAGTGAAAGGCTGGTAATCTCCTCAGTCTGTAATATCATTCAAGGCGGGCGCAAGCCCGCCTTGTCATTTGTGCACGCGCCTGATTCAATAAGCGGCGTTAAGAAAATTACTTCGAGGATATATTATGCGTGCTTTACCGATCTGTTTATTAGCACTCATGCTAAGTGGCTGCTCCTTGCTAAGCAGATCTCCTGTCGAACCTGTAAAAAGCACCGCTGCGGCGCCAAAAGTAGAACCGGAGAAACCGAAAGTCACGCGTCCTGCCCCTGTACGGGTCATTACGGATGCCACTGAACTGGTGGGTAAACCGTTCCGCGATCTGGGCGAAGTTACCGGCGAATCTTGCCAGGCCAGCAATCAGGACTCTCCGCCGAATATCCCTACCGCGCGTAAACGCATGCAGATCAATGCATCTAAGCTGAAAGCTAACGCGGTTCTGCAGCACAGCTGCGAAGTGACCAGCGGCACGCCGGGTTGCTACCGTCAGGCGGTTTGCGTAGGTTCTGCACTCAATATCTCATCCAAATGAGTACATTTGCTTTCGAGCAAATCGGCGTTATCCGCTCACCCTATAAAGAGAAGTTCGCCGTACCGCGCCAGCCAGGCCTTGTGAAACACGGCGGCGGCGAACTTCATTTGCTTCCTCCTTATAACCAGCCCGATGCCGTGCGTGGTCTTGAAGATTTCAGCCACCTGTGGGTGCTTTTCGTATTTCATCAAACGATGGAAGGCGGCTGGCGGCCAACCGTGCGCCCGCCCCGGCTGGGAGGAAATGCGAGGATGGGCGTTTTCGCCACGCGTTCGACCTTCCGCCCCAACCCGATCGGGATGTCACTGGTTGAGTTGCACGGCATCCGCTGCCAGAAAGATCAGGTGATTTTACAACTTGGCAGTCTTGATCTGGTCGATGGCACGCCGGTGGTGGATATCAAACCCTATTTGCCGTTTGCTGAAGCCTTGCCGGATGCGCAAGCCAGTTACGCGCAACAGGCACCCGCGGCTGATGTCGCCGTCACCTTTACACCGGATGTCGAAGCGCAGCTTAGTGGGCTTGAAAAGCGCTACCCGCACTTCAAAACCTTTCTGTGCGAAGTGCTGGCGCAGGATCCGCGCCCGGCTTATAAAAAAGGGGAAGAGCAGGGAAAAACTTACGCCGTCTGGCTGCTGGATTTTAACGTGCGCTGGCGCGTAACCGAGGGCGGCTTTGAAGTGTTTGCGCTCGAAGCGCGCTAATTTTATCCCCCTCTCTTTTTGCATCTCTGCCAGGCTGATAAACTAAACCACTTTTTTCTGTGTCAGGCCTGTCTTAGGCCTGTTCCGATTGTCCAAATGGAACCGTAACAACATGCGTACTAGCCAATACTTGCTCTCCACTCTGAAGGAGACGCCTGCCGACGCCGAAGTCATCAGCCACCAGCTGATGCTGCGCGCCGGGATGATCCGCAAACTGGCCTCCGGGTTATACACCTGGCTGCCAACCGGTTTGCGCGTTCTGAAAAAAGTCGAAAACATCGTGCGTGAAGAGATGAATAACGCCGGTGCGATTGAGGTGTCCATGCCAGTAGTGCAGCCCGCCGACCTGTGGCAGGAAAGCGGCCGCTGGGAGCAATATGGCCCGGAACTGCTGCGTTTTGTCGATCGCGGCGATCGTCCGTTTGTCCTCGGCCCAACGCATGAAGAAGTGATCACCGACCTGATCCGTAACGAGCTGAACTCGTACAAACAGCTGCCGCTGAACTTCTTCCAGATCCAGACTAAGTTCCGTGACGAAGTGCGCCCGCGTTTCGGTGTCATGCGTTCGCGCGAATTCCTGATGAAAGATGCCTACTCTTTCCATACCTCTCAGGAATCGTTGCAGGAGACGTACGATGCGATGTACGCCGCCTACAGCAAAATCTTCAGCCGTATGGGTCTGGATTTCCGCGCCGTACAGGCAGATACCGGCTCGATCGGCGGTAGCGCCTCGCATGAATTCCAGGTGCTGGCACAAAGCGGTGAAGACGATGTGATCTTCTCTGACTCCTCCGATTTTGCCGCCAACATTGAGTTTGCCGAAGCGCTGGCTCCCAAAGAGCCGCGTGCGGCTGCCACGCAGGAAATGACGCTGGTTGATACGCCGAACGCCAAAACCATCGCTGAGCTGGTTGAGCAGTTCAACCTGCCGATTGAAAAAACCGTGAAAACTCTGCTGGTTAAAGCCGTTGAAGGCAGCAGCTATCCGCTGGTTGCGCTGCTGGTGCGCGGCGATCATGAGCTGAACGAAGTTAAAGCAGAAAAACTGCCGCAGGTTGCCGCGCCGTTGACCTTCGCCACCGAAGCGGAAATCCGCGCGGTAGTGAACGCAGGCCCGGGTTCGCTTGGTCCGGTGAATATGCCGATTCCGGTCGTGATTGACCGTACCGTTGCGGCGATGAGCGATTTCTCCGCTGGCGCGAATATTGATGGCAAACACTACTTTGGCATCAACTGGGATCGTGATGTGGTCACCCCGGAAGTGGCAGATATTCGTAATGTTGTTGCCGGCGATCCGAGCCCGGACGGCAAAGGGACGCTGCTTATTAAACGCGGTATCGAAGTTGGTCACATCTTCCAGTTGGGCACCAAATACTCCCAGGCGCTGAATGCCGCCGTGCAGGGTGAAGATGGTCGCAACCAGATCCTGACTATGGGTTGCTACGGTATCGGCGTAACGCGCGTAGTGGCTGCGGCCATTGAGCAGAACCACGACGAGCGCGGGATCATCTGGCCAGACGCAATTGCGCCGTTCCAGGTCGCACTGCTGCCAATGAACATGCACAAATCTTATCGTGTGCAGGAGCTGGCGGAAAAACTCTACGCTGAGCTGCGTGCGCAGGGTATTGAAGTGCTGATGGACGATCGTAAAGAGCGCCCGGGTGTGATGTTTGCCGATATGGAACTGATCGGTATCCCGCACACGGTGGTGATTGGCGATCGCAACCTCGACAATGACGATATCGAATATAAATACCGTCGCAATGGCGAGAAGCAGCTGATCAAAACCGGGGATATCCTCAACTATCTGGTTAACGCCATCAAAGGCTAAGCGAGCCAACAAAAAGCCCCGCACTGCGGGGCTTTTTTATCACTACCGGAAAACCACATGACGGGCATCTGGTTTTAGCGCTGCCTTATTATTACTGGGCTTAAATCAAGAATGATCAACAGAGGTTTCATTGTAAACGCAGGTTTCGCATGCCCTTCATGATAAATCATGCCGCCTTCTGTGAAGGCGGTTTTTGCACTGCTAATGCTTAATCATCACAGCCTTTATTGGGGCTAAACTTACCGCGTTTATTCGTCACCAGCACTTTCTGCGCCGCACCGGTGTCCGGATTTGGCTCAACGGTGAAATGCCCTTCGACCACCAGCAGAATAGGTTTGGTTTCTGTTCCGCGTGCGGCCGCATAGTCACGCTCAAGCTGCGCATTGCTGGCAACGGTTACCTTCTTGCCGGTTGCGCAATCGGTAAATACTGCCGCATCCGCCATGTACATATACATGCCACGCATCGCCATTGGCGTCGCAGGTAGCGCGGCTTTTACAGGCTGTAGCGTGTAATTGAGCTGAGAAGTGATGGGATTGCCTTCCCGATCAAGCATCTCCAGCGCATCGCCTTTGGCGCGGAAAAAGGTTTTATCACCGTGCGTATCGGTGAGGATCAGTTTATCCGCCGTACGCGCCCAGTTACCATACGTGGCAAACACTGCGGGCGCTTTTCCCCCCTGATAGCGCTGATTCATCACCCAGCTCCCGTCTTTCTCCAGGAACAGAGAAGTTTCAATCCCTTCACAATCCGCGCAAGGTAAAACACCGCGCCAGCTTTGCTGCATTGGTTTCAATTCTTCAACCTGTGTTGGCTGCACCGTCTCGACGTCGCCACGGTTGTTACAGCCGAAAAGCGCAAAGAGCGTACACCCCGCCAGCACGGATAAAATCGCTTTTTTCACACTCGATTCCTTCTGCCCAATTCTGTTAGCCTTCATGACCACGTACTTTGCCGCGTAACGCTTTTACCGACGACTTTTGCGCCTTGCCCGATAACCGACGCTCTTTCGATGCGCGGGTTGGGCGCGTTGCCCGACGGCTCTTCTGCACGACGGTTAATTCTTTAATTAACGCCACCAGACGAGCGATTGCCGCTTCGCGGTTCATCTCCTGGCTGCGATATTCCTGTGCTTTTATCACCACCCAGCCTTCGCTGCTAATCAGATGGTGCGACGCTTCCAGCAAACGCGTTTTGTAATACTCTGGCAGGCTTGAAGCCCGGATGTCAAAACGCAGGTGGATCGCCGTTGAGCTCTTATTGACATGTTGACCGCCCGCACCCTGCGACCGCACAGCCGTGATGTCCAGCTCTTCGTCAGCAATAAAGACCGAACGGGAGATCGCAATCATTGCGGCTGCTGCCAGGCTTCAAGGTGAATTTCCAGATTCTGGTTCTCGTCTGATAACCAGATAGCGCCATCCTGCAAGGTCGCTTGCAGCGTCATGGTGCGATCGCTGGCAAACGCGCTCAACCCGGCCAGTTGCACATCATCCAGATACCAGATGCTCAGATTGCTAAATGCCGCGCAGCGCGCCTGATTCTGCTGCCACCAGATCTGCGCCGCACGAGAATTATAGGTAAAAAGCGCCACCGCTTTCGCCTGAGAGCAGGCTTTCTTTAGCCGTTTTTCATCCGGCAACCCGAGCTCAACCCACAGGTCGATCCCCAGATAATCATTGCGTAGCCAGAGTTCCGGTTCATCGTCAGCACTGAGACCGCGGGTAAACTGCAGGCGTTCATCCGCGTATTTCATCCACGCCAGCAGGCGCAGCATCATACGTTCTTGCGTTTCGGAAGGGTGGCGAGCCAGCGTCAGCGTTGCATCTAAAAACTGATTACGATCCAAATCGGCAACGTTCACCGTCGCTTTATAAATTGTCGCTTTTAATGCCATATCACCGCTCCTTCATAAAATGGCCGCTATTGTAGCGAATATAAGCATAAAGCGCTGTTATCTCTTGTCGGAGCGGGTATTCATCGCCCTGATAATGATAAACAAGCTGTGGTATAGTCACCTTGCTAAACAGAGTTTAACTTCGTAGGCTTAATGTTATCTCACAGTAAAGTCAGGTTGCTGACAGGAGGTGATGTGAACAATTATTGTGAGTTAGTACGCAGACGTTATGCGGAAATCGCCAGCGGAGATTTAGGGTATATCCCGGATGCGCTGGGGTGCGTGTTGAAAGTGCTGAATGAAATGGCGTCGGATGACACCCTTTCAGAGTCGGTCAGGGAAAAGGCGGCGTATGCTGCCGCGAACTTACTGGTGAGCGATTATGTCAATGAATGATGCCTATCAACCCATCAACTGTGATGACTATGACAACCTTGAACTCGCCTGCCAGCATCATCTTTTATTGAAGCTGGAAATGAAAGACGGCGAGGTGCTCAGCGCCAAAGCCAATGATTTAGTCTCACGTAAAAATGTGGAGTATCTGGTGGTTGATGTCGCAGGCGCTGCGCGCGAACTGCGTCTCGATAAAATTGCCAGCTTCAGCCATCCTGAAATCGGCACCGTTGTGGTGAGCGAGTCCTGACATTTTGCGGGCAGCGCCTGTTGCCCGTTAACTTCGCCACTCAAGTCGTACGCCCGTTTGCTCCGCGCTTTTCGCCCCTTCCCGCGTGACAAATAGCCCCGCCGCCGCAATCAACGTTTCACCATAAAACAGCAGCGGCGTGGTATCGCGTCGCCAGGGCGCCACACCGAGTTCCTGCCAGATTTTCTTCAGCTTGCGCCCGCCGCTGCGCCCAACGATATGCAACATACCGGGAGCCTGAAAACGGATCGAAACCGCCTCGCCAGCGTTGGGCGGGCGGATTTCTCCCCCCGCTAATAGCAAAAGCTCACCAAGATTCGCCGGTAATAGTAGCGGTTCGAAAGGTGCCAGCCACGGCAGTAGCGTATCGCGCTGGCTTTCAATTGTGCGGATCCACCACAGGCTCGACTGATAACGACGCACGTCAAACTCGCCGAGTCGCAGACACGGTGAAGCATCTTCACGTGCCAGCGCCACTTCCTGCCACAAGCGGTCAAGCATGGCGCGTGATGGCATGACTGCACCGCGCTGCGCCAGCCAGCGCCGCAATAGTGCCCGACGGCGCGCATCGCTTAGCGCAAATAGAGGGGCAAGTTCCAGCGCCCCTTCAGCCGTCGTCGCCGCATCAAGTTCCTCCGCCAGTAGCTCATCAAGTAACCGCTCTTGTTCGCCACACAGCGCGGCACTACGCGCAACGGCATCAGCAAAATGCGGCCAGCGCGCGGTCAGTGCCGGCAAAACCTGCAAGCGTAAAAAATTACGATCGAAGCTGGCGTCGGCGTTACTTTCATCCTCGATCCATGAAAGCGCATGGTGAAGCGCCCACTGGTGCAACTCATCACGAGTTTGTGTCAGTAACGGACGAATAAGCTGGGTTCCGGCAAACGGCATGCTTTCGGGCATGGCCGCCAGCCCGGCAGGCCCGCTGCCGCGTTTTAACGCCAGCAGGAACGTTTCGCATTGATCGTCCAGATGCTGCGCCGTAACCAGCACTTCACCGGGCATCAATGCCTCCGCAAACGCCTGATAACGTGCGTTGCGCGCCTGCGCTTCAATCCCTTCCCCGTTGTTCACCAGTTGAACGCGAATGACGCGAAGCGGGATCTGCCAGCGCGCGCAAATATCCTCACAATGCTCCGCCCATGCATCGGCGTGTGGACTAAGCCCGTGATGAATATGAATGGCTCGCAGCTTGAGTTCGGGTAATTGCTGGCGCCAAAGCATCAATTTATGCAGCAGGACGGTCGAATCCAGCCCACCGCTAAACGCCACCAGAAACTGGCGCGATGTGGTTAGCATTGATGCAAAAAAGGGCGTGGTCATAGTGATTATCAAAACGGAGTAATGCCCGGCACGTTACCGGGCATTCGCGGAAGTGGCAAGTACTACTGCTGGTAAAGCTCCAGCGGCAGGCCATCAGGATCGGTAAAGAAGGTGAAGCGTTTATCGGTGCAGGGATCGATGCGGATTTCTTCGCACTGCACACCGTGAGCAGCCAGATGCGCCACTGCCTTGTCGATATCATCAACGCTAAAGGCCAGATGGCGCAGCCCACAGGCTTCTGGCCGGCTGGGACGCGCAGGCGGGAACGGGAAAGAAAACAGCTCAATCACATACTGACCGTTCAGCGCCAGGTCACCTTTCCATGAATCACGCGCTTCGCGATAGACTTCGCTTTGCAGCGTAAACCCCAGGATATCGCAGTAAAACGCTTTGCTCTTCGCGTAGTCCGTAGCGATGATGGCAATATGATGAACCTGTTTTAAACCCAGCATAGTTTCTCCTTTTCTGAATGCCAGAACGTTACGCCTGCCGGTGTTTGCCCGCAATAGATCAGCGGCTTTTTAAGACTCGTACCCGATAAACGCCCTCTTCGTCCCGCTTCGCACCATGAATATCCGTCTCAAAACCAGGATAGTGGCGGCCAATGGCGCAGAGCATCAACAGGAAATCCAGCACGGCTCTGCTCGCTTCGGTGATCATTTCGCCGGGCATCACCAGCGGCACGCCTGGCGGATAAGGCAGGATCATATTCGCCGAAATCCGCCCGTTCAGCCGCTCCAGCTCAATGGTTTCCACCTCGCCCTGAATTTGCCGCTGCCAGGCCTGGTGCGGTGTCAGCTTCATTTCCGGCAACACATCAAACGCTTGCAGCATTAAGCGTGGAAGATCGTGCTGGCGGATGAGCTTATGGATCCCCTGCGCCAGATCCTGAATGCGCATATTGCGGTAGAAATCGGGATCTTCGGCGTAAAGATCCGGCAGCATATTCTTCACGCGCAGATTCAGATCGTAGGCGCGTTTAAACTCCATCAACCCGCGTAGCAAACCCATCGCACGGGTTTTATCAATGCCAATACTGAACAGGAACAGCAAATTATAGGGCCCGGTTTTCTCGACCACCACGCCGCGCTCATCAAGGAATTTCGCCACCAGCGCCGCCGGGATCCCTTCGTCGCTCATATTCCCCTGCTCGTCCATCCCCGGCGTCAGAATGGTCACTTTAACCGGATCGAGAAACATATGGTCGGCATCCGCGTCGCGGAAACCGTGCCATGCATCACCGGGCGCAACCGGCCAGCAGTCAGCCTCTTCAATCTCTTCTGGCTGCCAGATATCAAAGAACCAGCCATCGGCTTCATCTTTCAGCCGCTGAACTTCTTTACGGAAATGCAGCGCGCGCTCGACGGAGCGGTTAATCAGCCGTTTGCCAGGATTCCCACGCAGCATCGCAGCAGCCGTTTCGATAGAGGCCACCAACGGGTAACTCGGCGAGGTGGTGGTGTGCATCATAAAGGCTTCGTTAAAGGTGTCTTCATCATATTCACCTTTAATATGAATCAGCGACGCCTGCGAAAATGCTGCCAGCATTTTGTGCGTCGACTGGGTTTCGAAGAACACTTTTCCCGGTACCCGCTCACCGCTCATACCGCTTTTCCCGGCGTAGATCGGGTGAAAATTGGTATACGGAACCCAGGCAGAATCGAAGTGGATCGATGGCACATCGAGCGTCTTTTTGATCCAGTCGGTGTTATACAACAATCCGTCATAGGTGGAGTTGGTGATCACCGCATGTACCGGCCAGCGTGCGCCCGCCGTTTTTGCCACCTTCTGTTCGATGCTGGCATGGGTAAATTCACGGCGTGGAATACCGCCCAGAATCCCCAGCGCATTGCGCCCGGGTTTCAGCCATAGCGGCGTAACGTCACTCATCATCAGCAGATGCGCCAGTGACTTATGGCAGTTACGGTCAATTAACAAGGTGCTACCGGCCGGAGCGGCATACATGCCGACAATTTTATTCGACGTGGAAGTACCGTTGGTCACCATGTAGCTCTGCTCCGCGCCAAAGGTGCGGGCGATATACTCTTCGGCTTCCAGATGCGGGCCTGTGTGATCCAGTAACGAGCCCAACTCCGTGACCGAAATAGAGACATCCGCTTTTAACGTATTGCCGCCGAAAAAATCGTAAAACAGGCAGCCAACCGGGCTTTTCTGATAAGCCGTACCCGCCATATGTCCGGGTGTACAAAAGGTATATTTGCCCTCTTTCACATAGGTAAACAGCGCACGGGTAAACGGTGGTGTGATGGTTTCCAGGTACTCGCGGGTGTACTGACCGATACGCGTAGCAATATCTTCGGACACGCCCAGCGCATACTCGAAAAACCACAGCGCCATGCGCATATCCTGGATGCTGACATCCATCGTCGAGTGGGTATTGATAAAGGCGTACAGTGGGAGATATTCGTTAAGCTGATTGATTTCGCTGCACAGATCGAGGGAGTACTCGTCCCAGTCAAAGATAACACCGCAGATGCGTGGGTTGTGTTCGATAAATTTCAGTAAGTCGGTGCTGTTTTGCGGCCAGATAAGTTGAAAACCCTGCGCCTGTAATGCCTGCTCCAGCTCCTTAATTGGCTCATCTTTATAGAAAACGCCATGTGGTCCCATGATGGCAATAATATTCACGGCTACCTCCGTTAAAAACCTTAGCTAAGCATAGTTGAGCTAAACGGCAGGTATAAAAAAAGCCGCACAGCGGTGCGGCTTTTCAGAGTGGGATGAGGATCAGGCGTAGCCGTAGCTCATCAGACGCTGGTAACGGCGGTTACGCAGATCATCTTTGCTCAGCACGTCCAGATCGGCCAGATCGGCCAGCAGCTGCGCTTTCAGCGAAGCCGCCATCGTTTCCGGGTTACGGTGAGCGCCGCCCAGCGGTTCCGGAATGATCGAGTCGATCAGTTTCAGCTCTTTCAGACGCGGGGCGATAATCCCCATCGCTTCAGCAGCCAGCGGCGCTTTGTCGGCACTTTTCCACAGAATCGATGCGCAGCCTTCCGGAGAGATAACAGAATAGGTGCTGTATTGCAGCATATTCACTTTATCGCCCACACCAATCGCCAGTGCGCCGCCGGAGCCGCCTTCACCAATCACAGTGCAGATAACCGGCACGTTCAGGCGGGACATTTCACGCAGGTTACGCGCGATCGCTTCAGACTGACCACGCTCTTCCGCGCCAACCCCCGGATAAGCACCCGGCGTGTCGATAAAGGTAATGATCGGCATGTTAAAGCGTTCTGCCATTTCCATCAGACGCAGCGCTTTGCGATAACCTTCCGGCGCTGGCATGCCGAAGTTACGGCGGATTTTCTCTTTGGTTTCGCGGCCTTTCTGGTGACCGATGATCATCACCGGACGCCCATCCAGACGCGCGATCCCGCCAACAATGGCTTTATCGTCAGCGTAAGCGCGATCGCCAGCCAGTTCGTCGAACTCGTCGAAAGCCAGGCGGACATAATCCAGGGTGTATGGACGCAGCGGATGGCGAGCCAACTGCGCGACCTGCCATGCGCCAAGATCGGCGAAAATTTTACGTGTCAGCTCAACGCTTTTTTCACGCAGACGATGCACTTCTTCGTCGATGTTAATATCCAGTTTTTCATCCTGACGGCCAACGGCGGTCAGAGAATCGATTTTCGCTTCCAGCTCAGCAATCGGCTGTTCGAAATCAAGGAAATTCAGACTCATAGTATTCCTGTATTAGTCAAACTCCAGTTCCACCTGCTCCGAACCTATGAGGCCACGCAGATCGTTGAGTAAACGATCGCTCGGAGAGACGCGCCACGTTGCGCCGAAACGTAATCGCGCGCGCGCATCCGCCCTCTGATAGTAGAGATGTACTGGAATGGTTCCCGAACGGTGGGGTTCCAGAGACTGACGGAGTCGGTTTAAAAGCTGGTCATCAATTTGCCTGTCCGTCAGCGAGATAGCAAGCCCACGGGCATATTTTTCCCGGGCTTCGTCAATGTCCATCACTTCGCGGGCGGTCATTTTAAGCCCCCCACTGAAGTCATCAAAGCTGACCTGTCCGCTGACGATAAGTATGCGGTCTTTTTCCAGCAGTTGCTGGTATTTATCCAGGGCGTCAGTGAACAACATCACTTCAAGACGCCCGGAACGGTCATCCAGGGTACAGATGCCGATACGATTGCCGCGCTTGGTGACCATAACCCGCGCGGCAATGACGAGCCCCGCCGCCGTGGTCACTTTCCCACGTTCGGTCGGATGCATGTCTTTCAGCCGGTAGCCTCCGACATAGCGCTCAATTTCTTTTAAATACTGGTTAATCGGGTGCCCGGTCAGGTACAACCCTAACGTTTCACGCTCGCCGTCCAGCACCACCTGTTCCGGCCATGGCTGGCAGCTGGCGTAGGACTGCTCGATCTGCTCCGGTTCTTCTGCCAGCACGCCAAACATATCTGCCTGCCCAATCGCTTCTGCTTTCGAGTGCTGATCGGCGGCTTTCAGCGCATCGCCCAGCGCGTTCATCAGCGCGGCACGATGCGGGCCAAGGCGATCAAACGCCCCGGACATAATCAATTTTTCCAGCACCCGGCGATTGAGTTTTTTGATATCGGTGCGGGCGCACAGATCAAACAGTTCACGGAAATAGCCGCCGTTGTTACGCGCTTCAATGATCGCCTCGATCGGCCCTTCACCCACGCCTTTGATCGCGCCAATGCCGTAAACAATTTCGCCATCGTCATTGACGTGGAAATGGTACAGACCCGAGTTGATATCCGGCGGCAGAATTTTCAGCCCCATGCGCCAGCACTCATCGACCAGGCCGACCACTTTCTCGGTGTTGTCCATATCGGCGGTCATTACCGCCGCCATAAACTCGGCCGGATAGTGCGCCTTCAGCCACAGCGTCTGGTATGACACCAAAGCATAGGCGGCAGAGTGCGATTTGTTAAATCCGTAACCGGCGAATTTTTCCACCAGGTCAAAGATTTTCATCGCCAGTTCGCCATCGACGCCGTTTTTCTTCGCGCCTTCTTCAAACGTGCCGCGCTGCTTGGCCATCTCTTCCGGCTTTTTCTTGCCCATCGCACGGCGCAACATGTCCGCGCCGCCAAGAGTGTAACCGGAAAGCACCTGGGCAATCTGCATCACCTGTTCCTGATACAGAATGATGCCATAGGTTGGCTCCAGCACCGGCTTCAGGCTCTCGTGCTGCCATTGAACATCCGGGTAGGAGATCTCTTCGCGCC
The DNA here is from genome assembly GCF_015167415.1 of Kosakonia pseudosacchari. Taxonomy (NCBI): domain Bacteria; kingdom Pseudomonadati; phylum Pseudomonadota; class Gammaproteobacteria; order Enterobacterales; family Enterobacteriaceae; genus Kosakonia; species Kosakonia pseudosacchari. Next base: position 909,052 of record NZ_CP063425.1, on the reverse strand, counting down.
CGTGTTTACGGTCGATGAAGTTATCCACCATGCCCGATTGCAGCGGTCCCGGACGGAACAGCGCCACCAGCGCGATCATATCTTCGAAGCAGTCGGGCTGCAGGCGTTTGATCAGATCTTTCATGCCGCGGGATTCAAGCTGGAAAACCGCCGTGGTTTCCGAGCGTTGCAGCATATCGAAACTTTTCTTGTCATCCAGCGGAATAGCGGCGATATCCAGTGGCGGCTCGCCATTCTTCTCGCGCCGGGCGTTAATCATTTCCAGCGCCCAGTTAATGATGGTCAGCGTTCGCAGCCCGAGGAAGTCAAACTTCACCAGGCCCGCATATTCCACATCGTTTTTATCGAACTGGGTAACCGGGTGCTGACCGGCTTCATCACAATACAGCGGCGCAAAGTCGGTAATTTTGGTTGGCGCGATAACCACCCCACCGGCGTGTTTCCCGGCGTTTCGCGTGACCCCTTCCAGCTTCCGCGCCATATCAATCAGCGCTTTGACTTCTTCGTCGGCTTCGTAAATTTCCGGCAGTTGTGGTTCGGCTTCAAACGCTTTGGCCAGCGTCATCCCCGGATCGGGCGGCACCAGTTTTGAAATTCGGTCGACAAAGCCATACGGGTGACCAAGCACACGACCAACGTCGCGGATAACCGCTTTCGCCGCCATGGTACCAAAGGTGATGATCTGCGATACCGCATCGCGCCCGTACATATCCGCTACGTGCTCGATAACCTGGTCGCGTTTTTCCATGCAGAAATCGACGTCGAAGTCAGGCATCGACACACGTTCCGGGTTAAGGAAACGTTCGAACAGCAGGTCAAATTCCAGCGGATCAAGATCGGTAATTTTCAGCGCATAAGCGACCAGCGAACCCGCACCGGAACCACGCCCCGGCCCTACCGGCACGCCGTTATCTTTTGACCACTGGATAAATTCCATCACGATGAGGAAGTAGCCCGGGAACCCCATCTGGTTGATAACCTGGAGTTCAACATCGAGACGTTCATCGTAAGGTGGGCGCTTTTCAGCGCGCACGTTCTCATCCGGGAAGAGAAAAGCCAGTCGTTCTTCCAGCCCCTGTTTGGATTTCGCTACGAGGAAATCCTCAGTGGTCATATCACCTGTCGGGAACTGCGGCAGGAAGTATTCGCCAAGACGAACGGTGACGTTACAGCGTTTGGCGATTTCGACCGTGTTCTCCAGCGCTTCCGGGATATCCGAGAAGAGCTCACACATCTCCTCTTCGCTGCGCATGTATTGCTGCGGCGAATAGTTACGCGGGCGTTTGGGATCATCGAGGGTAAAACCGTCGTGGATCGCCACGCGGATCTCATGGGCGTCGAAGTCGCCGGCATCAATAAACCGCACATCGTTGGTAGCAACTACCGGCAAACCATGCTCTTCTGCCAGTGCGACGGCGGCATGCAGGTAAGACTCTTCGTCCGCTCGCCCCGTACGGATCAGTTCCAGGTAGTAGCGATCGTGAAAATGGGTTTTATAGAACTCAAGGCACTGCTCTACCAGTGCGCTATTGCCACGCAGCACACTTTTACCCACGTCGCCCATGCGCCCGCCGGAAAGCAGAATCAGCCCTTCATTGAGTTCTACCAGCCAATCCCGGTCGATCCACGGACCCAGCGCACCATAACCACGCTGGTAGGCACGCGAAATAAGCAGTGTCAGGTTTTGATAACCCGTATTGTTGATAGCGAGAACGGTGAGCTGCGTCAGCTCGTCACCGAGCAGATCGCTTTGCACATGAAAATCAGCACCGACGATTGGTTTCATCCCGGCACCGTGCGCCGTTCCGTAAAACTTCACCAGACCACACAGGTTGGTAAAATCGGTGATCGCCAGCGCAGGCATGCCGAGCGCGGCCGCCTTTTTCACCAGCGGCCCGGTTTTCGCCAACCCGTCAATCATGGAATAGTCGCTATGCACCCGCAGGTGTACGAAACGTGGTTCAGCCATTTTTAGATTCCAGCCTGGTTTATTTCACGTTCACAAGAATCAGGACGCAAGACCCAACGCGCGTTTGACCGGCGCAAAGCTGCGTCGGTGATGCTCGGTTGCGCCGTGCTCCGCCAGTCTCTCCAGATGGAAAGCCGTAGGATAGCCTTTATGCTGCGCAAAACCATATTGCGGAAAAATGATATCAAGTGCTGCCATCTCCGCATCGCGCGCCACTTTGGCGAGAATCGATGCGGCGCTAATTTCTGCGACACGGCTATCGCCTTTTACCACCGCCAGCGAAGGCATCGGCAAAGCCGGGCAACGGTTACCGTCGATCAGCACGAACTCGGGCGCGATTGCCAGCCCGGCAACAGCACGCTGCATCGCCAGCATGGTGGCATGCAAAATATTCAACTCGTCGATTTCATGCGGCTCTGCGCGGCCCAGGCTCCAGGCCAGCGCTTTCTCTTTGATCTCATCGCAGAGCGACAAACGACGTTTTTCGGATAATTTTTTAGAATCGTTCAGACCGACAATAGGACGCTCGGGATCAAGGATCACCGCCGCTGTCACCACCGCGCCCACCAACGGGCCGCGACCGACTTCATCCACACCCGCGACCAAATGCGTATGCGGATAAACAAACTCTATCATTGTGCTAACTCCAGTACGGCGTCAGCCGCCTGTTCATCGGCATTGCAGCGAATCTGCAAATGCAATTCGCGGAAAATGTCGTGCATCTCGTGACTGGTTTTGCCGTTGGCCAGTAAGGGTTCCAGCGCGGCAGCGAGCGCCTGGGGATTGCATTCATCCTGGAGCAACTCTTTCACCAGCTCACGCCCGGCAAGCAAGTTTGGCAGCGAAACATAAGGCGTTTTTACCAGACGTTTTGCCAGCCAGAAAGTGAATGGCTTCATACGATAGCCAACGACCATCGGGCATTTCGCCAGCATGCACTCCAGCGCAGCGGTTCCCGAGGCCAGCAGCGCGGCGTCTGCGGCGATCATCGCCTCCCGCGCCTGGCCATCCAGCATATGCACCGGCAGCTCCGGCGCGACTTCCGCTTTGATGCGTTCAAACTGTTCACGCCGTTTCGCATTAACCAGCGGCACCACCACTTCCAGATCGGGGTAGCGCTCACGCAACAACTGCGCGGTGCGCAGGAAGTCCGCGCTCAGCATGTCGACTTCCGCCCCGCGACTACCCGGCAGTAAAGCCAGACAATGCACGTTATCGGCAATACCCAGGTGCGCCCGCGCCGCGTTCTTATCAGGATCCAGAGGCATGGCATCCGCCATGGTATGGCCGATAAAACGGCACGGGACATTAAATTTATCGTAAAACGCTTTTTCGAAAGGCAGAAACGCGAGCACCAGATTGGTAGCTCTGCCGATTTTGAAAACGCGTTTTTGTCGCCACGCCCAGACGGACGGACTGACATAATGGATGGTTTTGATACCCTGCTTTTTCAGATTGCCTTCGAGGGTAATGTTGAAGTCCGGTGCGTCGATACCGACAAAGACATCCGGTTTCAGTTCGCTAAAACGACGGGTTAAATCGGCGCGGATATGCAGCAGACGGCGCAAACGGCCCAGCACCTCAACGATGCCCATTACCGCCAGCTCTTCCATTTCATACCAGGCTTCGCAGCCTTCGGCTTGCATACGCGGCCCGGCGACACCAACAAAACGCGCATTCGGCAGGCGAGCCCGCAGCGCACGGATAAGACCGGCACCAAGAATATCGCCGGAGGTTTCTCCGGCGACGAGGGCTATCGTAAGAGGACGCGCGTCGATCATTAACGGATCAAACCACGTGTTGAACGCTCAAAGAATTGCATGAATGCGTCAACCTCCGGATGCTTAGCAGCAAGCTCAGCAATTTCCGGTTTCGCCTCTTCCAGCGTTTTACCGCTGCGGTACAGCAATTTGTACGCGTTACGAATAGCCACTAACGCTTCTCTGCTAAAGCCGCGACGTTTCAGACCTTCAATGTTCACACCGAACGGTGTGGCATGGTTGCCCTGAGCGATCACGTAAGGCGGTACGTCCTGGGCAACGCCAGAACAGCCGCCAACCATCACGTGCGCACCGATAATGCAGAACTGATGCACTGCGGTCATGCCACCGATGATTGCAAAGTCGTCGACGGAAACATGTCCCCCCAACGTTGCGTTATTTGCGAGGATACAGCGATTCCCAACGATGCAATCGTGCGCAATGTGCGCATTGATCATCAGCAAGTTATCGCTGCCCACCTTCGTTAATCCACCACCCTGTACTGTGCCACGGTGGATGGTGACGCTTTCGCGGATGCGGTTGCGATCGCCAATTTCCACACGAGTCGGTTCACCAGCATATTTTAAATCCTGGTTAACCTCGCCGATGGAGGCGAACTGATAAATCTCGTTGTCACGACCGATAGTCGTATGACCATTCACGACGACATGAGATTTCAGTACGGTACCCTCACCAATTTCGACGTGAGGTCCCACAATACAAAATGGGCCAATGTGAGCGTTAGCACCGATAACGGCACCGTCTTCAACAATGGCGGTAGGATGAATAAAGGCGGTTTTATCAATCACGTATCAGGCCTCCCGGCTACGTGCACACATCATAGTAGCTTCACAAACAATTTTACCGTCTACCAGCGCAACCCCTTTAAAACGGGTCAGGCCACGGCGGGTTTTTTCGAAAGTGACTTCCATGATCATCTGATCGCCTGGCACAACAGGACGCTTAAAGCGCGCTTCGTCGATACCGGCGAAGTAATACAGCTCACCCGGCTCCAGTTTACCAACGCTTTTAAACGCCAGAATACCGGTTGCCTGCGCCATTGCTTCAAGAATCAGCACGCCCGGGAAAATCGGTTTGCCAGGGAAGTGCCCCTGGAAAAACGGCTCGTTTACCGAAACATTTTTGACTGCGCGCAGAAAACGACCTTCTTCAAAATCCAGCACGCGATCAACCAGTAAGAACGGGTAGCGGTGCGGCAGAAGCTCCAGGATCTCTTCAATGTGCAGAGTATGAGTGTCAGTAGTCAAAATACTCTTCCTGTCCAAATATACTAAAAGGCAATAATAACACGGCCCGCGGCAATCATAAGAATGCCAACAGGCCGGGAAGTATATACACTTTATTCTTCGAGGTGCAGAGGCTTTTCTGTCCCCCGAATTCTTCTGTGTACAAGCGTTATGCGGATGAATTATTCGTCTTGCTGATTAACCTTGCGCTCGATAGCTTTCAGGCGCTTGCTCATATCATCAATATTCATCACCAGGGCTGCGGTTTTTCGCCACACTTTATTCGGTTGCAGCGGGATACCTGAGGAGTAAATACCCGGCTCAGTGATAGGGCGCATGACCATCCCCATCCCCGTTACGGTAACCTTGTCGCAAATTTCCATGTGCCCGTTGATTACGCTGGCGCCGCCAATCATGCAATAGCGACCAATTTTCAAACTACCCGCCATGATAACGCCACCTGCAACCGCGGTATTGTCGCCAATCACAACGTTATGTGCAATCTGACACTGATTATCGATGATGACGCCATTACCAATACGGGTGTCATCCAGCGCACCACGATCGATTGTGGTACATGCGCCGATCTCGACGTTATTGCCGATAATAACGCGACCAAGCTGGGGAATTTTAACCCAGTTGCCACGATCGTTGGCATAACCAAAACCATCGGAACCGATCACCGTGCCTGATTGGATCAGGCAATTTTCACCGATCTCAATCTCATGGTAAATGGATACATTGGCCCACAGACGCGAACCCGCGCCAATTTTCGTATTTTTCCCAACGAAGCAACCCGGGCCGATGACCACGTTATCGCCCAGGCTAACGCCAGATTCGATCACGGCGTTCGCACCAATCGCTACGTTGCTACCAAGCTTAGCCGTTGGATCAATTACTGCTCCAGGCGCGATGTTTTGCGCAGGCTGCGGCGTGGTATCAAGAATTTGCGCCATACGTGCGTAGGTCAGGTAAGGATTTTTTACGACCAGCGCAGCGCTGTTGGCAAAAGGAAGATCGTCCTGCGTCATTACAACGGCAGAGGCCTGACATGCGGTCAGGTGTTCACGGTACTTAGGATTGACCATGAAAGTGATGTGGCCCGCTACGGCAGATTGCATGGACGCAACGCCGGTGATGACGATATCGCCATCACCGTGTAGTTCTGCATCCAACTGCTGAGCTAAATCAGCCAGTCGAATTGAAGGCATTACTTATTTAACCTGTTTCAGTACATCAGCAGTGATGTCTTTTACATCGTTGCTGTTGTAAATAACGGCGTTGGAAGGAATAACCAGATCAACACCCTGATCAGAAGCCACTTTTTTCACCGCGGTCTGGATACGAGTCACCAGTTTGCCACGTTCTTCATTAGAACGACGGGCCTGATCCTGCTCGAAAGCCTGCGCTTTTTGAGCAAATGCCTGACGACCAGAAGTGATGTCTTTTTCCAGCTTGCTGCGATCGCTTGCCTTCATCGTGGAACCATCGCGCTGCAAACGCTGTGCTTTTGCTTGCAGGTCGGATTCCATGCTTTGCAGTTCGCTCGCGCGGCCGCCGAATTCGTTTTTCATCGTCTGAGAAACGCCGGAAGTCTGCGCAACCTGCTGCAGCAGGCTACCCATATCAACAATCGCAATTTTGTCAGCGGCCTGAGCCGACGCAGCCATTGCCAAACCGAAACCTGCAGCTAATAACAACTTTTTCACAATTAACTCCTTACCATCCCGTTTGTACCCGGAGGTACAGTTCTTTGCGTGGCCGGGCTTACTATTGAAAACCCCAGCCATCACTACACTGCTGGTGCATTCCATTGCAGTACGGCGTTACCAGGTTTTACCAATGTTAAACTGGAACTGTTCCGCTTTGTCTCCATCGTACTTTTTAAACGGCTGGGCGTAGGAGAAAACCAACGGCCCCAATGGGGACATCCATTGTAATGCGATACCGGCAGACATACGGATATTGCTCGGATCGCTATAATCCGGAATACCCAGCGCTTTCATCTGCGCGGTATTTTGCCAGTTTGTATCCCACACGCTACCCGCATCCCAGAAGAACGAGGTACGCACAGAGTTGGCGTATTTATCACTGATAAACGGCGTCGGTGTAATCAGCTCGGCGCTGACAACGCCCATGGCGTTACCGCCCACCGCATCATCAGACTTACAGATTGAATCTGCAATCGTGTTCTTACAGTTGCTCTGGTTGTTACCGCCGTAGTAAACCGCTTTCGGACCAATGTTGTTGGACTGGAAGCCACGCACGGTGCTGGAGCCACCTGCGTAGAAGTTCTCATAGAACGGCATCTCTTTGCCACCTAAACCATCACCGTAGCCCCAACGTGTACGACCTAAGACCACCCATTTGTGATCGTCGTCAATCGGGAAGTAGGAAGCGGTGTCGACAGTGACTTTGTAGAACTCGTTATCCGAGCCCGGAACCGTTACTTTACCGTTCAGGTTGACGCGTGAACCTTTCGTCGGGAAATAGCCGCGGTCAAGGTTGTTGTAAGTCCAGCCGTAGTTAAAGGTGAAATCATCCGCCGAATAACCGTTGCTGTCGTTCTGCGTGCTGGCGTTCTGTCCCACGGAATCCAGGTAACGCCACATTGCCACCTGCGGTTCCATCTTCGACAGGCTGTTATGAACATAGCCTAAGCCGGCGCGCAGCGTGTTGTATTCGTTGATCGGGAAACCGAGCGTACCATCAAGACCGTAGCTCTTGTTGGTATAGGACGACAGATCCGCATCGTCAGCTTTAAAGTCGTTATAGAAGATACGACCGCCGAGGCTCACGCCATCCACCGTAAAGTACGGGTTGGTGACGGAGAACTCTGAGTAGGTCTGGTAGTCGTTTTTGGTCCCGCTGATACCGACAGAGTAGCCGGTACCTAACCAGTTATCCTGTTGAACGCCAACCTGGAAGCTGACGCCGCTCTCGGTGCCGTAGCCAACGCCGAAGTTAAAGCTACCGGTGTTACGCTCTTTTACCTTATAGACAACATCAACCTGATCCGGGCTACCCGGAATACGCTGGGTTTCCGTATCGACCGTTTCAAAATAGCCCAGACGGTTCAGACGCTCTTTACCTTGATCGACCAGATCGCTGCCCAGCCACGCCCCTTCCATCTGGCGCATTTCGCGACGCAGTACGGAATCTTTAGAGGTATCGTTACCTTCAAAACGGATCTTACGCACATAGAAGCGGTTACCAGCATCGACGTTGATATGCAGTTTAACCGTTTTGTCCGTGTCGTTGATTTCAGGCTGCGATTGAACGCGCGGATAGGCGTAACCATAGCGACCAAGAAGCTTTTTAATGTCATCTTCCATTTTGGTCACTTTGGCGCCGTTATACAGCTCGCCCGGCTCGATTTTCGTCAGGCTTTCAATTTCCGCAGAGTGGCCTGCGAGATTACCGCTAACCTGCACACCAGAAAGTTTGTACTGATCGCCCTCGGTCACGTTAACCGTAATGTAGATGCCTTTTTTGTCCGGCGTCAGGCTAACCTGAGTCGAATCAATGTTGAAACGTGCGTAACCACGATCCAGATAGTAGCTGCGCAGGGTTTCCAGGTCGCCCGCCAGTTTCTGTTTCTGGTATTTACGATCGCCGACAACGTTCCACCACGGCACTTCATCACGCAGCTGGAAAGTGGAGATCAGCTGTTCCGTCGTGAAGGCATGGTTGCCGACAATGTTAATCTGTTGGATTTGCGCGGAAACGCCTTCCTGGAAGACCAGCTTCAGGTCAACACGGTTACGCGGCAATGGGGTGACGACAGCTTTGACGCTGGCGCTGTACTTACCCACGCTGTAATAGAAGTCTTCCAGCCCTTTTTCAATATCGGAGAGGGTGGTGCGATCCAGTGATTCACCCACACGGACGCCAGAAGCTTCAAGGTTCTGTTTCAGCATGTCATCTTTCACCGACTTGTTGCCGGAGAAGGTGATGCTGGCGATTGTCGGGCGTTCTTTCACCTGAACGAGGAGCGTATCACCATCACGCAGGACACGAACATCCTCGAAGTTGCCGGTGGCAAACAACGCGCGAATGGTGTTACTGATATCTTCATCATTCACCGTATCGCCAGGACGAACTGGCATACTGAGGAGGGCCGCACCAACGGCGACACGCTGTAGGCCTTCGAAATGAATATCCTTCACTACGAATCCATCAGCACCGTATACGGTGGCGCTGCTAAACAGCAGCGACGCTATGAGCAACTTTTTCATCGCCATCGTTATTATGCGTTCTTCCTAACAAACTCTCTTACAAGCGAGAGAAATCATTGAAAAGTGCAAGCCCCATTAACAGCACCAGCAAGATAGAGCCAATGCGATAACTAAAGTCTTGAACTCGCTCGGATACCGGTCCGCCCTTCAGCTTCTCAATCGCCAAAAACAGCAGATGCCCGCCGTCAAGAACGGGCAGAGGGAACAGGTTAATGATGCCTAAGTTCACGCTTATCAAAGCAAGGAACATCAGGTAGTAAATCAACCCGAACTCCGCTGACATCCCAGCCCCCTGAGCGATAGAAATCGGCCCACTGAGGTTGTTCAGTTTTACATCACCGGTGATCAATTTCCCCAACATACTGACCGTTAGCTTCATCAACTGCCACGTTTTATCCGTGGCCTCAACGATGGCGCTAAATGGCCCGTACTGGCGTACTGTTTTGTATTCATCTGGCAGAGGAATGACTTTGGGCACCACGCCCGCAAACCCTTCTGCCTTGCTACCGGGCTTTGTATCCGGTATCAACGTCAAAGACAAAGGAGCCCCTTGTCTTTCCACTTCCAGCGCTAACGACGTACCTGGGTTATCCCGTACCAGCGTAACGAACGTCATCCACTGCGTTAACTGCTGACCATCGACTTTAACGATCCTGTCGCCAGCTTGCAAACCCGCTTTGCTGGCGGCGGAACCGGGTTGCACCTCCGCAAGCACCGGTTCAAGCTGCGCCGCCCGAGGACGAATCCCCAGCGACATAACCGGATCATCTTTATCAGGCGCAAAGGCCCAGTGACGTAAATCCAGCACCTTTTCCTGACGATTGTTACTGCCGAATGGCGCTACGCTGACGGTCGTCTGGCTATCGCCAATTTTAGACACCAACTGTAAGCGCACAGCATCCCAATCAGGCGTTTCGATACCATCAATCGCTTTAAGTTCCGTGCCGGGTGCAATTTGCGCGTTTGCAGCGATAGAGTTGGGCGTTATTTCACCAACAACCGGACGAACGCCAGGGACACCGATGATAAACACCAGCCAGTAAGCGAAGATGGCAAAGATAAAGTTAGCGATGGGACCGGCAGCGATAACAGCGGCACGCTGACCGACCGTTTTATTATTGAAAGCGTAGTGGCGCATTTCCGGCGTAACCGCCTCAACGCGCTCATCCAGCATTTTGACATAACCGCCCAGGGGGATCAGGGCGATGACAAATTCGGTGCCGTGTTTGTCGGTGCGACGCCAGAGCGCTTTACCAAAACCGATGGAAAAACGCTCAACCCGCACGCCACAGCGGCGAGCAACCCAGAAATGGCCAAATTCATGCACGGTGATCAATACACCAAGCGCAACAATGAACGCCGCCAGATTCCAGAGAATGCTCAGCATAAAACCTTCCGTCAAATCGTCCTGAAAACCAGCAATAACAGGCAGGCAAATACAGGAACTGCCGCTGTCAGGCTGTCAATGCGATCCAGTATACCGCCATGACCCGGAATAAGATGCCCACTATCTTTAATTCCGGCTTCACGCTTGAACATACTTTCCGTGAGATCGCCCAATACAGAGGCTAACGCCGCAACCACCGAGCAAATAAAGAGCGTCGATGAAGTCACATCCAGATTCGCCCACGCACCGTAACCCCAGGAGATAATACCCGCCGTCAGCAAGCCTCCCAGGAAACCTTGCCAGGTTTTCCCCGGTGAGACTTTCGGTGCAAGTTTATGTTTACCAAATAGTTTGCCAAACATATAAGCGCCTGAATCTGCTCCCCAGACGAGGATCATCACATACAGCAACCACAGTGCGCCGCTGTAGTGGTTTACATCGTAATGCCACACGCGCAGCGCCAGCATGCCCCAGAAAAAAGGGATAATCGTCAAGATCCCGAAAATCAGGCGCAAAATTTTAGAGTGACGCCATACCGCGGCAGATGACGGGTAACTCAGCACCAGCACCAACGCCACCAGCCACCAGGCAAGAGAAGCCCAGAGCGAAATCGTCACCAGCGGATGATGGGTATTATGGTGATATTCCGGCAACGTAAACAGCATAAGGGCGAGTAAAAACCCGCATAATACGGCCAACCAAACCCGTTGACTCCGGGAAGTAAAGCCGCTTAATTGCCCCCACTCCCACGCAGCGAGCATGCAAACAGCGAGCGTAACGATCGCGAATCCCACCGGCGGCAGCAAAAAAAGCGCTGCAATAACAATGGGTATCAATACAAAAGCAGAAATCAGGCGATACTTCAGCAAAAGCAACCCCCATCAGGCTTTGTCGCCACCTGGCTCGGTACCGCCGAAACGACGCTCTCGATTGGCAAAGGCATGCAGCGCACCTTCAAAGTCTTGTTCATCAAAATCGGGCCAAAGAACATCTGTAAAGTAAAGTTCGGCATAGGCAATTTGCCAAAGTAAAAAATTACTTATGCGATGTTCCCCGCCAGTCCTAATCACTAAATCCACAGGAGCCAGCTCATGCATGCAGACTTGCTTATTGAGCGTTTCTTCATCAATTTGATCCGGGCGCAACAGCCCTTCCTGCACCTGCTCGGCAAGCTGCCGGACTCCCTGTACGATATCCCAGCGTCCACCATAGTTCGCTGCGATATTCAGCGTCAGCCCGGTATTCTGGGCGGTTAACGCTTCCGCTTTGCGGATTCTCTCCTGCAAACGCGTATTAAAACGACTGGTATCGCCAATAATGCGTAAACGCACATTATGGCGGTGCAGGCTTTTTACTTCGCTATCCAGCGCCCACACAAACAACTCCATCAGCGCACTCACTTCCTGCGCCGGGCGATTCCAGTTCTCGCTACTAAAAGCATAAAGCGTCAGCGCATCAATACCATTATTGGCGGCAAAAGAGACCGCACGGCGTACAGACTTCGCTCCGGCCCGATGACCAAAAGCCCGGAGTTTCCCTTGTCTTTTCGCCCAGCGACCATTGCCATCCATAATTATCGCTACATGGCGGCAGCCATGCGTTGGCAAACTTTCGCTTATCGGTTGGTTAGCAGACAACATAACGCGTTTTAGTCCCTGAAAAGGATTTAGCGGTACTCAGGAATACAAAAGCCTTTACGCAAAAAAGCCGTGTAAACCACGGCTTACACCAAACGCCATAATACGAACTGGCAATTTTGTGGCGCAGACTATATCACCGAAGCCCAACGCTAACAAATAGCACCGTCACTCATCGCTGTAATATCACTGGCTTGCGAGGCGCATCACTTGTTTTTGCGCAACGTCGCGTGCCTGTGCATCTACAGCCAGCACGTCATCAATGCTCTGCGGTTCGCGTAAATCCATCTGTTCAAGCACAGAAAGATTCAGGGCGGCAATATCTGTGAAACGGATAGCCGATGCCAGGAATGCCGAAACCGTTACCTCATTCGCCGCATTGAGCGCCGTTGTTGCCGCCTGCCCTTCGTCAGAAGCATCAATGGCCAGCTTCAGGCAAGGATAGCGGTCAAAATCGGGCTGCGCGAAACTTAACGAACTTAGTTTGCAAAAATCGAGGGCATTAACACCTGACGGCACGCGTTCCGGCCAGGCCATCGTATGAGCGATGGGCGTACGCATATCCGGCTCACCCAGTTGTGCCAATACACTGCCATCCTGGTAACGCACCATGGAGTGGATCACCGATTGCGGGTGAATCAACACTTCCATCTGGCGGGCAGAGGCATTAAACAACCAGCGCGCTTCAATGTATTCCAGACCTTTATTCATCATAGTGGCGGAGTCAACGGAGATTTTGCGCCCCATTGACCAGTTCGGGTGCCGACATGCCTGATCCGGCGTCATTGCGGCCAGATCGGAAAGTGGGGTCTCCCGGAACGGGCCACCAGACCCGGTAAGCAGAATAGACGAAACGCCATTCTGCTCCAGATCAGCGTACCCCAGGTTATGTTGAATTGTTTCCGGTAAACTCTGAAAAATAGCGTTATGCTCGCTGTCTACAGGCAAAAGCTGCGCCCCGCTCTCCTTCACCGCATCCATAAACAGACGGCCACACGTCACCAGAGCCTCTTTATTCGCCAGCAGCACCGTCTTCCCGGCGCGAATAGCAGCAAGCGTGGGTACCAGGCCCGCAGCGCCCACAATGGCCGCCATCACCTGATCGACGCCGCTCAGCGCCGCCATTTCACAGGCTGCCTGTTGGCCACTCAGCACGTCTGTTCGGCTACCATGTTCCCGCAAAACACGCTTCACCTGTTGCGCGCTTTCGTCATCGTCCATCACCGCAAATTTGGGAGAAAACTCAAGGCACTGCTCAACCATGCGGGTAACGTTTTTACCGGCAACCAGCGCAGTAACGGAGAAACGATCGGGATTGTGGCGAACCACGGCCAGCGTGCTGCAACCAATAGAACCCGTTGAGCCCAGAAGAGTTAAATGCTTCATGAAACGCTCGCAACATTGCAAGGATAAAAAGCAAAACGCCGCCAGCAAAGCCACTTTCGCAGCTCTCTGTACGGCGTTTTAGTCGGTTTGTTTCGAATCAGAACTGCATCAGTTCCGCTTCTTTGTCCGCCAGCGCCGCATCCACTTTTTTGATTGCAGCATCGGTCAGCTTCTGGACGTCATCCTGAGAACGACGATCGTCGTCTTCACTGATTTCTTTATCTTTCAGCAGTGCTTTCACTTTATCGTTCGCGTCACGACGAACGTTACGAACCGCAACGCGCGCTTGTTCCGCTTCGCCGCGTACAACTTTGATCAGGTCTTTACGACGCTCTTCGGTCAGTGCCGGCAGCGGAACGCGAATATCGCTGCCCGCAGAGCTCGGGTTTAAACCGAGATCGGAGGTCAAAATTGCTTTTTCAACAGCCGGGCTCATTGAGCGGTCAAACACGTTGATTTTCAGCGTACGGGAGTCTTCAACGGTAACGCTAGCCAACTGACGCAGCGGTGTCGGCGTACCGTAATATTCCACAACGATGCCATCCAGCAGGCTCGGGGAAGCGCGGCCAGTGCGCACTTTGCTGATTTGAGTTTTGAACGCTTCGACGCATTTATCCATGCGTACTTCAGCATCTTTTCTGATATCGCTAATCACGTTACGGATCCTTGAAATCTTGTCGCAGGCAGGCCATACGGCGGGTGTGCTAAGTATAGCCTGTTCAATTTTTGGCACCCTGAAGATGCCAGAAAGAACTGCTCAATAAATTAAAGCGGAATCTTACCTTTATTTATTGCTTACGGGAATTATTCCGTAATCAATGTGCCTTCTTTTTCGCCCATGACAACACGACGCAGCGCGCCAGGTTTGTTCATGTTGAACACGCGAATCGGCAGTTTGTGGTCGCGAGCCAGCGTAAAGGCCGCCAGATCCATCACTTTCAGTTCCTTATCCAGCACTTCGCTGTAGCTCAGCTGTTCGCACAGCGTGGCTGTCGGATCGAGCACCGGATCGGCGGTAAAGACGCCGTCCACTTTGGTCGCTTTCAACACCACATCCGCTTCAATCTCGATACCGCGCAGGCAAGCTGCGGAATCGGTCGTAAAGAACGGATTACCCGTACCGGCGCTGAAAATGACCACACGGTTGTTGCGCAGCAGGCTAATCGCCTCTGCCCAGCTGTAGTTGTCGCAAACACCATTTAACGGAAACGCGGACATCAGACGTGCGTTCACATAGGCACGATGCAGCGCATCACGCATTGCCAGGCCGTTCATCACGGTCGCCAGCATACCCATGTGGTCGCCCACTACGCGGTTCATCCCCGCTTTCGCCAGACCCGCCCCACGGAACAGGTTGCCGCCACCAATCACCACGCCAACCTGAACCCCAAGTTCGACCAGCTCTTTAATTTCTTGCGCCATACGGTCAAGAATGCTTGCGTCAATACCGAAGCCTTCGGATCCCTGGAGCGCTTCGCCGCTCAGCTTAAGCAGAATGCGTTTGTAGACGGGTTTTGCATTGGTAGCCATGTTTCTTTCCTGAGACTGTCAACAATTGGACGGGGTTAATACCGGCGCTTATGATACGTCGCCTGCCAGCGCAAACACTAGTGTGCTGGCTGATTTTCAGATGAAGGGCATAAAAAGAAGCCGCCCTCAGGCGGCTCCTTTTATTGATTAAGACTGCTTGGACATTGCAGCAACTTCTGCTGCGAAGTCAGTCTCAACTTTCTCGATGCCTTCGCCCACTTCGAAGCGGATGAAGCCAGTTACGTCAGCGTTGTGCTCTTTCAGCAGCTGAGCAACAGATTTGCTCGGATCCATAACGAAAGGCTGGCCAGTCAGAGAAACTTCGCCGGTGAATTTCTTCATGCGGCCTTCAACCATTTTCTCTGCGATTTCTTTCGGTTTGCCAGACTGCATGGCGATGTCCAGCTGAACCTGGTACTCTTTTTCTACGACTTCAGCGGATACGTCTTCCGGTTTAACGAATTCCGGCTTGCTTGCAGCGATGTGCATTGCCAGCTGTTTAACCAGCTCGTCATCAGCGCCTTTAGCCGCAACCAGAACACCGATACGCGCGCCATGCTGGTAAGAACCCAGAACGTCACCTTCCAGAGCGGAAACGCGACGGATGTTGATGTTCTCACCGATTTTAGCAACCAGTGCAACGCGCTCTTCTTCGAACTGCGCTTTCAGAACTTCAACGTCGGTGATTTTGCCAGCAACAGCAGCGTCCAGAACTTTGTTAGCAAATGCCTGGAAACCACCGTCTTTTGCCACGAAGTCAGTCTGGCAGTTAACTTCCAGAATGATGCCGTAGGTGCCGTCGATTTTGGTGATGATCACGCCGTCAGCAGCAACGTTGCCTGCTTTTTTCGCCGCTTTGATCGCACCAGACTTACGCATGTTCTCGATCGCCAGCTCGATGTCGCCATTCGCTTCAGTCAGCGCTTTTTTGCAATCCATCATGCCTGCGCCAGTACGTTCACGCAGCTCTTTTACCAGGGATGCGGTAATTTCAGCCATTCTTTATTCCTCGGGAGAGATATGACCTGCACGGTTTGCAACCAAACAGGCTTAAAAGTGAAAAAGGGGGCCATAAACAGGCCCCCTAACCAAACTCGGTACTACCTGCTCAATAAGGGGCTCAACGAGCGTGCCTTATTACTCAGCTTCTACGAAGCTTTCTTCCGCCTGAGTAGCCAGATCCGAAGAACGGCCTTCACGAACGGTAGCAGCAACGGCATTCAGGTACAGGCTAACAGCACGGATTGCGTCATCGTTACCCGGGATAACGAAGTCAACGCCGTCCGGATCGGAGTTGGTATCAACGATAGCAAATACCGGGATACCCAGGTTGTTTGCTTCTTTGATTGCGATGTGCTCGTGGTCAGCGTCGATAACGAACAGTGCGTCCGGCAGGCCGCCCATATCTTTGATACCGCCCAGGCTGTTTTCCAGCTTGTCCAGTTCACGAGTGCGCATCAGCGCTTCTTTCTTGGTCAGCTTGTCGAAGGTACCGTCCTGAGACTGAGTTTCCAGGTCTTTCAGACGTTTGATGGACTGACGAACGGTTTTCCAGTTAGTCAGCATACCGCCCAGCCAGCGATGGTTCACGAAGAACTGGTCGCAGCTCAGAGCAGCTTCTTTTACCGCTTCGCTTGCTGCGCGTTTTGTACCAACGAACAGAATTTTGCCTTTACGAGCAGAAATTTTGTGCAGTTCAGCCAGAGCGTCGTTGAACATCGGTACAGTTTGCTCAAGGTTGATGATGTGAACTTTGTTACGCGCACCGAAGATGAACGGCTTCATTTTCGGGTTCCAGTAACGGGTCTGGTGACCAAAGTGAACACCAGCCTTGAGCATGTCGCGCATGGAAACAGTTGCCATGTTTAAAACCTCTATATAAAAGTTGGGGTTATGCCTCCACGTATCCCATATTACCGACCCCGAAGGGCACCCCGGAATATGTGCCGATACGTGTGTGTTATTACACAAAGTGAGATTTGTGGCTCCCATCCCAAAACAGGAACGGAAGTCCGGCGCGCTTTATACCATAAAACCCCGCCGGAAACCAATAGTTGTTGACGCAGCGTGCTGTTAATGATTCTCGATTTGGCACAACACTTGCCCGACTGTTACCATTGACAGCACTAATCCTGGTATAGTCGAAAAAATCGACACTGATGGACACATTCCATGGCTATCTCTATTAAGACACCTGAAGAAATCGAAAAAATGCGCGTCGCGGGTCGACTCGCCGCCGAAGTACTGGAGATGATTGAACCGCACATTAAGCCGGGCGTCAGCACCGGTGAACTGGATCGCATCTGCAACGACTACATCGTCAAAGAGCAGCACGCCATTTCCGCCTGCCTTGGTTATCATGGTTTCCCGAAATCCGTTTGCATCTCTATTAACGAAGTAGTGTGCCACGGTATTCCGGATGACGAAAAATTGTTGAAAGATGGCGACATCGTCAACATCGACGTAACCGTGATTAAAGACGAGTACCACGGCGACACCTCCAAAATGTTTATCGTCGGTAAACCGACGATTCTGGGCGAGCGCCTGTGCCGCGTAACCCAGGAGAGCCTTTACCTGGCACTGCGCATGGTCAAACCAGGCATCCGCCTGCGTACGCTGGGCGCCGCCATTCAGAAATATGTTGAAGGTGAAGGCTTCTCCGTCGTGCGCGAATATTGCGGCCACGGTATTGGCCGCGGTTTCCATGAAGAGCCGCAGGTGCTGCACTACGATGCGGACGATGGCGGTGTGGTGCTGCAAGCGGGCATGACGTTTACCGTCGAGCCGATGGTAAACGCCGGTGATTACCGTATTCGCACCATGAAAGATGGCTGGACGGTGAAAACCAAAGACCGCAGCCTCTCTGCGCAGTATGAGCACACGATTGTCGTCACCGAAACCGGCTGCGAGATCCTGACGCTGCGTAAAGATGACACCATCGATGCCGTGCTGACTGCCGCCTGATTCTGACATTGCCAAACGCACTAAACGGTCCGCTCTGCGGGCCGTTTTTTTTACCGCACTCCCCTGCTGCGTCATACATATAAACGACTTTTCATTTTTCATTATCTCTTTTAAGTTGTTTTGCTATGCATATGCACTCCAGACGGGTGGCCCATAATGAGCAACATCACTTCAGAACAATTTGTCAGCGCGGTACAACCCACCCTTCCCGGCCAGCCTGAATATCCAGGGGTTTGGTCACAAGATCAATTCCAGTGCGCACATATCAAAGCGCATATTGAAGCGTTCCAGCAGTGGCTGGGGCATGTCTTTGACGCGGGTATTTCAGCCGAGCAATTAATCGAAGCCCGCACCGAATTTATTGATCAACTTCTGCAACGCTTATGGCTGGAGTACGGTTTTGGCGACGTCAGCGATACTGCGCTGGTAGCGGTCGGCGGTTACGGTCGCGGCGAGCTGCATCCGCTATCGGATATTGATTTACTGATCCTCAGCCGTACCAAGCTTTCCGACGAACAAGCGCAAAAGATTGGCGAGCTGCTCACGCTGCTGTGGGATGTCAAACTCGAAGTGGGACACAGCGTTCGTACGCTGGATGAGTGCTTACAGGAAGGATTATCGGATCTCACTGTCGCAACCAACTTAATTGAATCACGCCTGCTGATTGGCGACGTTGCGCTGTTTCTGGAACTGCAAAAGCATATTTTTAGCGACAACTTCTGGCCATCGGAAACCTTTTTCCCGGCAAAAGTGGCGGAACAAAACGAGCGCCACCAGCGCTATCACGGCACCAGTTACAACCTGGAACCCGATATAAAAAGTAGCCCCGGCGGTCTGCGTGATATTCACACCCTGCAATGGGTTGCTCGTCGTCACTTTGGTGCCACCTCGCTGGATGAAATGGTGGGCTTTGGCTTTCTGACTGAAGCCGAGCGCAATGAGCTGAACGAGTGTTTGCACCTGCTTTGGCGAATCCGTTTCGCACTGCATCTGGAAGTGAATCGCTACGACAACCGGCTTCTGTTCGACAGGCAACTGAGCGTAGCGCAGCGTCTGAATTATGTCGGCGAAGGCAACCAGCCCGTCGAACATATGATGAAGGATTTCTTCCGCGTCACCCGCCGTGTCGCGGAACTGAACCAGATGCTGTTACAGCTCTTCGATGAAGCGATTCTGGCGCTGACCACCGACGAAAAACCGCGCCCGATTGACGACGAGTTCCAGTTGCGTGGTTCACTTATCGATTTGCGTGACGAAACGCTGTTTATCCGTGAGCCGCAGGCCATCCTGCGCATGTTCTATATTATGGTGCGCAACAGCACCATTACTGGCATCTACTCCACCACGCTGCGCCACTTGCGCCACGCCCGCCGCCATCTGACGCAGCCGCTGTGTTATATCGCCGAAGCGCGCTCTATTTTCCTCAGCATGTTACGCCATCCAGGCGCCGTCAGCCGTGGTCTGCTGCCGATGCACCGCCACAGCGTGTTGTGGGCTTATATGCCACAGTGGTCGCACATCGTTGGCCAGATGCAGTTTGACCTGTTCCACGCCTATACCGTGGATGAACACACCATTCGCGTGTTGCTGAAGCTGGAAAGTTTTGCCAAAGAAGAGACGCGCAATAAGCACCCTTTATGCGTGGAACTGTGGCCGCGTTTAACCCACCCGGAGCTGATCCTGATTGCGGCGTTGTTTCATGATATCGCCAAAGGCCGTGGCGGCGACCACTCCGTGCTGGGCGCACAGGATGTGCTGAAGTTCGCTGAATTACATGGGCTTAACTCACGCGAAACCCAGCTTGTCGCCTGGCTGGTGCGCCATCACCTGTTAATGTCGGTCACCGCCCAGCGCCGTGATATTCAGGATCCGGAAGTGATCAAGCAGTTTGCCGAAGAGGTACAAACGGAGAACCGTCTGCGCTTCCTTGTCTGCCTGACTGTGGCGGATATCTGTGCCACTAACGAAACCCTTTGGAACAGCTGGAAGCAGAGCTTGCTGCGCGAGCTCTATTTCGCGACTGAAAAACAGCTGCGTCGCGGCATGCAAAATACGCCGGACATGCGCGAGCGTGTGCGCCATCACCAGCTTCAGGCGCTGGCGTTGTTACGTATGGACAACATTGATGAAGAGCAATTGCATCAGATTTGGGCACGCTGTCGGGCGAACTACTTTGTGCGCCATAGCCCAAACCAGCTCGCCTGGCATGCACGGCACTTATTGCAACATGATCTGAGCAAACCGATGATTTTGCTTAGCCCACAGGCGACGCGCGGCGGCACGGAGATCTTTATCTGGAGCCCTGACCGCCCCTATCTGTTCGCGGCAGTGTGCGCCGAGCTTGATCGCCGCAACCTGAGCGTCCACGACGCGCAGATTTTTACCACCCGCGACGGCATGGCAATGGACACCTTTATAGTGCTGGAACCGGACGGCAGCCCACTCTCCGCCGATCGCCACGATGCGATTTGTTTCGGGCTGGAACAGGCCATTACACAACACACCTGGCAGCCGCCGCAGCCGCGCCGCCAGCCTGCCAAATTGCGCCACTTTACCGTCGATACCGAAGTGAATTTCCTGCCGACCCATACCGACAGAAAATCGTTTCTTGAATTGATTGCCCTTGACCAGCCAGGGCTGCTTGCCCGCGTCGGGCAGGTGTTTGCGGATCTGGGAATTTCGCTGCACGGGGCGAGAATTACAACCATTGGTGAGCGAGTAGAAGATTTATTCATAATCGCCACTGCCGACCGGCGTGGCCTTAATAATGCGCTGCAAAAGGAGGTGCAACAACGGTTGACAGAGGCCCTCAATCCAAACGATAAAGGGTGATTATTTTTTTACACAGATGGAAAGAGTAAACAATGCAGCAGTTACAGAACGTTATTGAAGCCGCTTTCGAGCGTCGCGCAGAGATCACCCCGGCAAATGCCGATACCGTTACCCGTGAAGCGGTGAATCAGGTTATTGCCCTGCTCGATTCCGGCGCACTTCGCGTCGCAGAAAAAATCGATGGCCAGTGGGTCACTCACCAGTGGCTGAAGAAAGCGGTTCTGCTCTCTTTCCGCATTAACGATAACCAGGTTATCGACGGTGCGGAAAGCCGCTACTTCGACAAAGTCCCGATGAAATTCGCCGACTACGACGAAGCGCGTTTCCAGAAAGAAGGTTTCCGCGTAGTGCCGCCAGCAGCAGTGCGCCAGGGTGCGTTTATCGCCCGCAATACCGTGCTGATGCCGTCTTATGTCAATATCGGCGCTTATGTTGATGAAGGCACCATGGTGGATACCTGGGCGACCGTCGGCTCTTGTGCGCAGATCGGTAAAAACGTTCACCTTTCCGGTGGTGTAGGTATTGGCGGCGTTCTGGAACCACTGCAGGCAAACCCGACTATCATTGAAGATAACTGCTTTATCGGCGCACGTTCTGAAGTGGTGGAAGGTGTTATCGTTGAAGAAGGTTCTGTCATCTCGATGGGTGTATACATCGGTCAGAGCACGCGTATTTACGATCGTGAAACCGGCGAAGTGCATTATGGCCGCGTACCGGCAGGCTCAGTGGTTGTTTCCGGCAACCTGCCGTCTAAAGATGGCAAATACAGCCTGTATTGCGCGGTAATCGTGAAAAAAGTGGATGCGAAAACGCGCGGCAAAGTAGGTATTAACGAACTGCTGCGTACCATCGACTAAGTCTGTCCCTCTTCCTGTCTGGAAGAGGGTGATATATCCCGCCTTTTTTGCATTCACAGGTGGCAAAAATAGATTTTTTCGTTAATTATTCATAGGTTATGTTGAGCTTAAGGGTACCGCTATGTACGATAATCTGAAAAGTTTAGGCATCACCAATCCCGATGAAATCGATCGCTATAGCCTCCGCCAGGAAGCCAATAACGATATTCTGAAAATCTATTTTCATAAGGATAAAGGCGAGTTTTTTGCCAAGAGCGTCAAATTCAAATACCCACGCCAGCGTAAAACTGTTGTCGCCGACGGTGTCGGTCAGGGGTATAAAGAGGTGCAGGAAATCAGCCCGAACCTGCGCTATGTGATTGATGAATTGGATCAAATCTGCCAGCGCGATCGCACGGAAGTGGATCTGAAACGTAAGATCCTGGACGATCTGCGCCACCTGGAAAGTGTTGTTACCAACAAGATCAACGAAATCGAATCCGATCTTGAAAAGCTGACACGCGGCAAGTAAAACGCGGGGTCTATCGCATTGTGCCGGGCTAACGACCCGGCACAATATTACTATCAATGTTGTTCGTCTAACTGCAGCGCCACATACAGCAACAACCGATCATCGAAGTTCCCCAAATCCAGCCCGGTCAGTTCCGAAATCCGGTTCAAACGATACTCCAGCGTATTGCGATGAATAAACAGCGCTTTAGATGTTGCCAGCGGCTGCACATTGTGGCGAAACCATGCTGCCAGCGTGCGGCGCAACAGGCCGTTATTATCCATCGCTTTTAAACGTGACAATGGTCGTGCCAGCTCGTTGGCCTGCCAACCGCCGCGTAAGCTGTCGAGCAACACCGGTAACATCAAATCCTGGTAAAAATAGCTACGGCTTTCCGGCATACGCTGTTTACCCACCATCATGGTGGTGCGTGCGGTACGGTAAGAACGGGCAATGCTGCCAGGACCGGTGAAATAATTGCCCAGCGCGACGCGAAAACGCAGCTGGCCGTTCTCTTTCATACGCGTGATCAGCTGCTCCACCCGCTTGCGATGATCTTCCGCATCCCAGCGACCAAACTGGTTAAGCGCTGGTTTCAGCACGACCATTTCGGTCAGCGAAACAATAGCAATCAGGTTGTTGCGCTCGGGTGTGGTAAGGGCATTTTGCAGTTGCTGTAACTCAGCCATGGCGCTGTCTACGCCCAACTGACCGCTGTCCACTTCCACCACCGCCACCACGCGCGGCTGGTTTAAATCAATACCTAAACGCTGCGCCCATTCGGTCAGAGCAGGCGTGTGCTCTTCCGCCTGGATCAGGTTCATGACCAGTTCTTCGCGCAGACGGCTGTCCTGCGCCAACAGATGCATCAGACGAGATTGTTCCAGCATCATCTCGGCGGTCATGCAGACTAATTCGCCATATTTGCGTAACGTCTCAGGTTCACCCGTCAGGCCAATAACACCCACGATTTCCCCTTCAAGACGTAACGGCAGGTTGATGCCCTGGCGCACGCCGTGCAGATGGCGGGCAACCGCATCGTCGATATCCACCACGCGCCCTTGCGAGAGCACCAGTAGCGCCCCTTCGTGCAATTCACCAATTCGTTCGCGGTCACCGCTACCAATGATGCGGCCCCGTGCATCCATCACGTTAATGTTCGTATCGATGATGCGCATCGTGCGCGCCACGATATCCTGTGCCATTTTGGTATCAAGATGCCAGCCAGCCATGTAACCCTCCCGTGTGCAGAGCCCAAGCATAGGGAAGATAATTACCGTACGCACTGTGCAATTGCACAAAGCGGCATTCAGAAGTATGGAGTTGTGGAAGGCTTCACAAAACAGAGGAAAGGCCCTCTTCCCGTCGTCAGGGAAGAGGGTGTAGAGCGGATTACTGCATCAGCAGGTAGATAGAGGTGTCACCGCGCTGAATGTTCAACGCCAGCACAGAAGGTTTACTGTCGAGGATTTTGCGCAACTCGGCGATATTTTTCACCGGCTGCTGGTTCGCGCCGACAATCACATCGCCTTTTTTCAGGCCAATCTGCGCCGCCGGGGTATTGGCTTTCACCGAATTAACCACCACGCCGCCATCTTTGCCTTTGTTGCTCATCTCCGCACCTTCAATACCGCTGAAGATGGTGCTGGAATCAACCTGATTCTGGCTGCTTTGCTGCAACTCAAGCGTAATGTTCACCGGTTTGCCATCGCGCAGCAGGCCAAGCGCAACTTTGCTGCCGATCGGCATTGAACCGACTTCCGCACGCAGCGCGGCAAAGCTGCTAATCGGTTTACCGTTAAGCGAGGTGATCACATCCCCTGCTTTCACACCGGCTTTCGCGGCGGCAGAATTCGGCATGACCTGGCTGACAAACGCCCCGCGCTGCGCATCGACTTTCATCGCTTTCGCCAGCTCGGAATTCAGCTCGGTTCCCATAATGCCCAGTTCGCCACGACGAACCTGGCCGAACTCGACCATCTGCCCGGTGAGGTTTTTCACCATGTTACTTGGGATGGCAAAACCGATACCAATGTTGCCGCCATCCGGTGCGAGGATCGCGGTATTAATACCGATCAGTTCACCATTCAGGTTCACCAGCGCGCCACCGGAGTTACCGCGGTTAATCGCGGCATCCGTCTGGATAAAGTTTTCGTAGTTTTCCGCATTCAGGCCGCTGCGACCCAGCGCGGAGACAATCCCGGACGTCACCGTTTCACCGAGGCCAAACGGGTTACCAATCGCCACGGTGTAATCCCCCACGCGCAGCGCATCGGAATCCGCCAGTTTAATCGCCGTCAGGTTTTTCGGATCCTGAATCTGAATCAGCGCAATGTCGGAACGCGGGTCTTTACCCACCACTTTGGCGTCAAATTTACGCCCGTCACTCAGCTGCACTTTGATAGTAGTAGCGTTATCGACCACGTGGTTGTTGGTCACCACATAGCCTTTCGCGGCATCAATGATTACGCCGGAACCCAGCGCCATAAATTTCTGCTGCTGGCTATCGCCCTGCCCGCCCGGTGCGCCGCCGCCCTGACAGAACGGCGAACTCTGGAACGGGGAACCATCCTGGCAGAACGGTGAATTATCACCAAAGAACTGCTGGAAGTTGCGCGGCATACGCGGTGTGTTTACCGTGGTGCTGCCTTCAACATTGATACTCACCACTGATGGCATCACTTTTTCCAGCATCGGCGCGAGGCTAGGCATTTGCTGCGATGTCGTGGCCGTGGACGATGCCGTTTCCGCTGCCATAGCCGACAGAGGAGACAGCGCCAAACTTAAACTTAAAGCCAGTGCACTCATTGCTAACGTGGTTTTTTTCATGTCTCTCACTCTTTACCGATTAACGCAAACTGCTGTGTATGTGTCACTCAGAGTCGATTTATAGCGTGAAGTTCAGGTATTAAGTGTCTGGAAAAAGTAAAAATTTATTGTCGTTCTTTACAATTCAACGGTGTTATTCCACCGCCATCAAACGACGATATTCATCCCATGAATATAAATCCGTCATCCCACTGATATAATCCTGAATTAATCGACAACGATGATAATACTCCAGCACCGGATACTCTGCCGCGTCGGGCGATAATTTGCTCACCGCCTCAACATAGGCTAGCCGGTGGCGCGTCGAAAGTTTTTGAAACAGGCGCGATTCAATCGGAAAACGACGCAAACGCTCTTTTTCCACCAGCTCGGCAAAATCCGCCGTTGATAATTGTAACAGCGGACGATAAATATCCAGCAAACCACTGATGACGCGATAGCCTTGTAATTCCAGCTGCTCAACGTCGGGATGGCTGAACACCTGTTTTATGGCGACATTTTTATATAATTCAAGTAGCTGACTAAAGCCGCTTTCATCTTCCAGTAACGCATGATTGAATTCGCCGCTGAAAATCTGCGGCAAGTTATCAATAAATCGCTGTGCCGCGTACGGCACCAGTTTATTCAGCGTATTGACGCGCAGATACATGAAAAATTGATCTTCCGCGCTGCGACTCATCGAATTAGCACGTGATTTCTCCCACGCGTTTTCAACAACCTGAGCAAACAACGATCCTTTTTCATGCTGCCCCCAGGCGTCATAAAGATGCTGATAAAGTTGTTCCGCGCTAAATATCCGTTTTTCTACCGCATCTTCTAAATCCGCCACGCAATAGGAAATATCATCCGCCGCTTCCATTATCCACGTCAGCGGAAAGCGGCTGTAAGTATCGAGATTTAATTCTTTACGCAGCCGTTCTACATAGGCTTCTTCAGAAAAATAGTAACCCGGTTTTTTCATTAAATAGCTGTGTGATGCCGGCGGCTCACCAATCCACCACGCCGGGCGCGTATATTTTAAAATACAGCCGACCTGTGCCCAGGTCAGGTTCATACGCATTAATGTGTGAACCAGGCGGATCCCCTGGGCGTTACCTTCAAAATGGCTTAAATCATGGCGCACTTTCCGGCGTAATGCGTTCAGCGTGTCTTCGCCTTCACGCAATTTAAGCGCCACCACTTCGCAGCGATCGTCCGAGAGCGGTTGGCTCACCGCATCATCCGGCGCCAGACGCTGGCGAAACCAATCATTGATTGCCGCTTCACCAAAATGGCCAAACGGCGGGTTGCCGATATCATGCATCAGGCACGCCATCTCAACGATACTTTCGAACGGCCCGGTCAACTCATCCAGACCGTAGGTTTCCAGCAGGCGCTGCTCTTTCAGGCGGCTCAAAATCTCTTTGGCGATATAACGCCCCACTTGCTGAACTTCCAGCGAATGCGTCAAACGCGTGCGCACCGCCGCGTTACGCTCCAGCGGGAAGACCTGGGTTTTTTGCTGCAAACGTCGGATAGCGGCAGAGTTGATAATGCGCCCACGATCGCTTTCAAAGATGCGCAGTATTTCACGTTCGGTTTTTACACCCTGCGGTGAACGGTAGCGGCGGCGCCAGTTTATCTTGTTGCGAAAGTCGATCTCTGCCATTTCCTCTCCTGTGCTTAGCGTCACGGGATATCATGCAATTGTGTATGCCATGATAGACTATGCCCTGAAAACGTAATCCTGTCTTATCACATTAGCGAGTATCTCCATGAAAATTGGCATTATTGGTGCAATGGAAGAAGAAGTTACGCTGCTGCGTGACAAAATCGAGAACCGTCAGACGCTGAACGTCGGCGGGAGCGAAATCTACACCGGTACGCTGAATGGTACAGAGGTTGCGCTACTGAAATCCGGCATTGGTAAAGTGGCTGCCGCCATGGGCGCGACGCTGCTGCTGGAGCGCTGCCAGCCGGATGTGATCATCAACACCGGTTCTGCCGGTGGCCTTGCAGCGACGCTGAAAGTGGGCGATATCGTGGTTTCCGACGAAGCGCGTTATCACGATGCTGACGTAACCGCCTTTGGCTATGATATTGGTCAATTACCCGGCTGCCCGGCGGGTTTCAAAGCGGATGACAAACTGGTTGCCGCAGCAGAAGCCTGCATTGGCGAGCTGAACCTGCACGCCGTACGCGGCCTTATCGTCAGTGGCGACGCCTTTATTAACGGTGCCGACGGTCTGGCGAAAATCCGCCACAACTTCCCGCAAGCGATCGCCGTTGAGATGGAAGCGACCGCCATCGCGCACGTTTGCCATAACTTTGGCGTGCCGTTTGTGGTGGTCCGCGCTATTTCCGACGTGGCGGACCAGCAATCCCATCTGAGCTTTGACGAATTCCTGGTGGTGGCTGCGAAGCAATCCAGCCTGATGGTTGAAACCCTGGTGCAGAAACTGGCGCGTGGCTAACTCTCTTTTCAGGGCGCTTGCCGCCCTGCTTATTCTGCTTCCGGCGTGGATTTTCGCCGCACCGCGTGTTATCTCACTTTCGCCAGCCAATACTGAACTGCTTTTCGCTGCGGGCATTACCCCTGTCGGCGTCAGCAGCTATTCCGACTACCCGCCACAAGCCGCGCAAATTGAGCAGGTGGCAAGCTGGCAAGGGATCAATCTGGAACGTATTGTCGCGCTGAAACCGGATCTGGTACTGGCCTGGCGCGGCGGCAATACCGAACGCCAGGTAAATCAGCTCAAGCAGTTCGGTATCACCGTGATGTGGGTTGATGCGATCACCATTGAGCAGGTCATCGAGACGCTGCGTAAGCTCAAAGCATACAGCCCGCATCCGCAGCAGGCAGAACAAGCGGCGCAAATGCTGCTTTCTCAGTACCGCGAATTGAAAACCCGCTACGCCAGCCTGCCGAAAAAGCGTGTGTTCCTGCAATTTGGCGCGCAGCCGCTGTTTACCAGCGGAAAAGGTTCGATTCAAAACCAGGTGCTGGAGTTGTGCGGAGGGGAAAATATCTTTGCCGCCAGCCGCGTACCGTGGCCACAAGTGAGCCGTGAACAGGTGCTGGCGCGCCAGCCGCAGGCGATTGTGGTGGCAGGTGATGAAAAAGAGATCCCGCGAATCGAACAGTTCTGGCGAAACCAGCTCAATGTACCGATTATTTCTCTGCACGGTGACTGGTTTGAACGGGCAAGCCCGCGTATTATCCTCGCCGCTCAACAACTCTGCACTGCCCTTGCGCAGGTGAAATAACCGGGGAATTCACCATGCTGGTTTACTGGCTGGATATTATCGGCACCGCCGTATTTGCGATTTCAGGCGTTCTGCTGGCGGGAAAACTGCGAATGGATCCGTTTGGTGTGCTGGTACTCGGCGTGGTCACCGCCGTTGGTGGTGGGACGATCCGCGATATGGCGCTGGCGCACGGTCCGGTGTTCTGGGTTAAAGATCCAACGGATTTAGTGGTGGCGATGGTGACCTGCATGCTAACCATTGTGCTGGTGCGTCAGCCGCGGCGCTTGCCGAAATGGATATTACCGGTACTGGATGCCGTCGGGCTGGCGGTGTTTGTCGGCATCGGCGTGAATAAAGCCTTTCTCGCCGAAACCGGCCCGCTGGTGGCGATTTGTATGGGCGTCGTTACGGGCGTTGGCGGCGGGATTATCCGGGACGTGCTGGCACGCGAAGTGCCGATGATCCTGCGTACCGAAATCTACGCCACCGCCTGTATTGCGGGTGGCATTGTGCATGCGACGGCGTATCACTTCTTTGCCATACCGCTGGAAACGGCAAGTATGCTGGGCATGGTGGTCACGCTGGTTATCAGGCTGGCGGCGATTCGCTGGCATCTGAAGTTACCCACGTTTGCGCTTGATGAATCAGGCAGATAACAAAAAGCCGTGTCAGTGACACGGCTTTTTTATGCGCGATGGGATTGGTTAAATACTGAATGAAGAACCGCAACCACAGGTGCTGGTCGCGTTCGGGTTAGTCACCACAAAGCGGGAACCTTCCAGACCTTCGGTGTAGTCGACTGAACCACCAACCAGATATTGCAGGCTCATCGGATCAACCACCAGGCCAACGCCCTGCTTCTCAATGGTCATATCACCATCGTTGATTTGATCGTCAAAGGTAAAACCATACTGGAAGCCGCTGCAACCACCACCGGTGATGTAGACACGCAGCTTCAGATTTGGGTTATCTTCGTCCGCAATCAGGTTTTTTACTTTGTTGGCTGCCGCGTCGGTAAACTGCAGCGGCAACGCTACGTCATCACTCATGTCTTGCTCCCGTTGATACTGCGATCTGGTCAAATAGTAACCCGACCTTTTCAGCTATTATCCAATACGCTACTAAATCGTTCAAGTATTCTCCCGCGGCAACTCACTTTCGCGAGCCGCATCCTGCCTGGCAAGCGTACGTGCCAGGATCGCGGAATAGAGCGGTTTTCCGCCTAAAAACTGTGCTAACAGTGTCGCACCAAGACAGGTAATGATCATTGGCAAAATAAGCTGATAATTGTCAGTCATTTCCAGAACTAGCACGATCCCGGTCAGCGGCGCCCGCAGCGAAGCGGCCAGTAATGCCCCCATTCCGGCGATCGCGAACGTTCCCGCGTCGAGCTGATAATGCGGAAAAATCGCTGCGCTCGCGCTGCCAAACGCCATGCCTAATACCGTGCCAAGCGCCAGCATCGGCGCAAAAATGCCGCCAGGCGCACCGGAACTAAAACAGAGTAATGTGGTTGCCACACGAATAAGGAAAATAAACAGCAATGCGCCAACGGTATAATTGCCAGCGGTCGCAATCGGGATAAGCGCAAAACCGCCGCCGGAGAGCGCGGGTGCAATCAAGCCAAGCACGCCGCAACAACCGCCGATGACACCGCCAACCAACACCCATTTCCCGGTATGCCCGCCGTGGATACGCTGAAACAGATCCTGGGTGCGTAACACCAGCGTGTTAAATAGCGGCCCGATCGTTCCAAAAATCATGCCCAACAGCAGATAAAGCCACAGCGTATTCACCGGCGCATTGCTGAGCTTACCGACATCAATGACCGCCGCCTCGCCGTTAAACACGCGAAAGACAATGCTCGACATAATCACGCCGGTGAACACCGCTTTAATCGAGATCAGGTTGTAATGAAACTGCGAACGCATCTCTTCTATGATGAAAAGAATGCCGGCCAGCGGCGCGTTAAACGCGGCGGAAAGCCCGGCTGCCGCGCCGGTCGCCAGCAACGTATGACGCGCTTCACCGCTGCGCAGGCGAAACAGATCGCTCATCATGCGCCCGATATTACCGCCGATCTGCACGGTTGGCCCTTCTCGCCCCAGCACCATGCCCGCGCCAAGCGTTCCCATCCCGCCGAAAAACTTAACCGGTAAGACCCGCCACCAGCGCACCGGACGCAACTCCTCCAGCGCACCTTCAATTTCCGGAATACCCGAACCGCCAGCCTCAGGAGCGAATCGACGCACCAGAAAATAGCCCATCATCGCCAGCACTGCCGAGCCAATAAAGGCCAGCGGCCACACCAGTGCGCTGTCCGCCACCTGCGCCAGCGCGCCAATCCGTGCGTTCAACACCGCGTTCACGGCTTTTTCAAAAAATACGCCGACCAATCCTGTGACGGCGCCCGCGAC
Source organism: Kosakonia pseudosacchari (assembly GCF_015167415.1). NCBI lineage: Bacteria > Pseudomonadati > Pseudomonadota > Gammaproteobacteria > Enterobacterales > Enterobacteriaceae > Kosakonia > Kosakonia pseudosacchari. The sequence continues at coordinate 878,281 of NZ_CP063425.1, read as the reverse complement.
GGCGGCAACCAGCAAAATCGCCAGTGGCGTTTTATCGCGTTGCAGCATCTGGCGCATGATGTTGCGGCGTCGCCGTTGCTCAACCTGCTGTTGTTCAAATGAAGGGGTTTGTGCTGACATGGGTTTTCGATAAGTAATACAAAAGGGGCATTTTACCCGGCAAGTGCCGCCGCGTCGCGGGCAAAATCCCTGCAAAATATGTCGTTTCACCGGGGCAAAACTTTCATAACATTCCCGTAATCACATAGAATGACCGGCATTGATTTTTCCACGAACCAGGAATGAAAAGCATGAGTAAGTCTGAAAACCTCTATAACGCAGCGCGTGAGCTTATCCCGGGCGGTGTGAACTCACCCGTACGCGCCTTTACCGGCGTGGGCGGTACGCCGCTGTTTATCGAGCGTGCTGACGGTGCTTATTTGTATGATGTCGATGGCAAAGCCTATATCGATTACGTCGGATCCTGGGGGCCCATGGTGCTCGGTCACAACCATCCGGCGATTCGCAACGCGGTGATTGAAGCCGCCAGCCGCGGCCTGAGCTTCGGCGCGCCTACCGAAATGGAAGTCAAAATGGCGGAGCTGGTCACTGAACTGGTGCCGACCATGGATATGGTGCGCATGGTGAACTCCGGCACCGAAGCGACGATGAGCGCCATTCGCCTGGCGCGCGGGTTTACCGGCCGCGATAAGATCATCAAATTCGAAGGCTGCTACCACGGTCACGCCGACTGCCTGCTGGTGAAAGCCGGCTCCGGTGCATTAACCCTGGGCCAGCCGAACTCACCGGGCGTCCCGGCTGATTTCGCTAAACATACCCTCACCTGCACCTATAACGATCTCAGCTCGGTACGCGCGGCGTTTGAGCAATATCCGCAGGAGATCGCCTGCATTATCGTCGAGCCGGTGGCCGGAAACATGAACTGTGTGCCGCCGCTGCCGGAATTCCTGCCAGGCCTGCGCGCGCTGTGCGATGAGTTTGGCGCGTTGCTGATTATTGATGAAGTGATGACCGGTTTCCGCGTCGCGCTGGCGGGTGCGCAGGATTATTACGGTGTCACACCGGATCTGACCTGCCTTGGCAAAATCATCGGCGGCGGCATGCCGGTTGGCGCATTCGGCGGGCGTCGCGAGGTGATGGACGCGCTGGCACCTACCGGCCCGGTCTACCAGGCGGGTACGCTCTCCGGTAACCCGATTGCCATGGCGGCGGGCTATGCCTGTTTAACCGAAGTTGCCCAACCGGGCATTCACTCCACGCTGACCGAGCTGACCACGCAACTGGCCAACGGCCTGCTTGAAGCCGCGCAGGACGCCGGCATTCCGCTGGTGGTCAACCATGTCGGCGGGATGTTTGGTCTGTTCTTTACCGATGCCGATACCGTGACCAGCTACCAGGATGTGGTGAAGTGCGACGTTGAACGTTTTAAACGCTTCTTCCATCTGATGCTGGAAGAAGGCGTTTATCTGGCACCGTCAGCGTTTGAAGCGGGCTTTATGTCTGTTGCGCACAGTGAAGAGGACATTGATAACACCATCGATGCCGCGCGTCGCGCATTCGCCAAATTGTAATTCGCAAAGCCTCTCCCCGACGGGAGAGGCGCTCTTTTAGCGGCTCTGCTTTCTCAGCAAATAGATAAAGTATGGCGCGCCGATAAAGGTCGACAGCAACCCGGCAGGGATCTGAAACGGAAACAGCAGCATCCGTCCGCACCAGTCGGCAAACACCAGCAGTAATCCCCCCACCAGCGCCGAAATCACCATATGCGGCATCGTGCGCCGAAAACCCATCATCCGCGCGATATGCGGAGCCATCAGGCCAACAAAACTCAGCGGGCCAATGGTCATCGTCGCTGTTGCCGTGAGCGCTGCCGCCAGTAACAGCAGGCCGACGCGCGACGATGTCAACGCCATCCCGACCGAACGCGCGGTATCACCGCCGAGCGGCAAGATCATTAACCAGCGACGACACAGCGGTGTCAACGCCAGCAAAATCACCATCATCGCTCCGGTACGCCAGACCTGCTCAGCAGAGGCATTATAAGTACTCCCGGAGATCCACGTCAGGATCGTCGCCATACGCGGGTCGCCACTTGCCTGCAGCATCATCAGCAGCATGGTGAACGCGGTGCTGAGCGCCATCCCCGCCAGCAGCATTCGGTGCGGCGAAAATCCGCCGCGACCGGCGGCAACCATAATGATCAGTAGCGTCATCGCCGCGCCCAGACTACCGGCAGGCATCAACCAGCCAAACGCGTTACCCGGTACGAAGAACAGCATTAACACCACGCCAAACGCCGCGCCTGAGCTTATGCCCAGCACTTCCGGGCTGGCCATCGGATTGCCGGTCAGGCGCTGAATAATACAGCCCGCCACCGCCAGCATCACGCCAGCGGTAAGCGCCGCGACAATGCGCGGCCGGCGCCACGGCATCAGTTCCTCAAGCAACTGACCGCTTGCGAAGTGCCAGCCTGCCGCATCACGCCCGAAGGTCAGTGCTAGCCCCATCGCCAGCAGCAGGAGCACTAAGCCACCCAGCGCAAACCACTGTACCTGCTGACGCTCAGCGGCCACGTTATCCCCGGCGTTCATTGCCGGAGCGCTCATACTGCGCAGCCGTGGCAACAGCCACAGCAACAGCGGCGCACCAATCAGCGCGGTAATCGAACCGGTGGAAACCTCCATCCATACGCGTGTCAGCCACCAGATCACTTGATCGGAAAGCCAGAGGATCAGCGCGCCAATCAGTGGTGCCAGCAGCAGGCGTGACAACAAACGACGCGCACCGAGCATTTTCGCCAGCAGCGGTGCAAACAGGCCGATAAAACCGATGATCCCGACCGCATTGACCAGCAACGCACTCAGCGCAATCGCCAGCGTCAGCGCCGCCAGACGCGCCAGCGACAGCGCCAGGCCAAGATTACGCGCAACGCCGTCATCCAGCCCCATCAGCGTCAGCGGGCGCAACAGCAGCAACGTTAACACCGCACAGCCAAGCAGCTGCGGCCACAAGCGCTGCACGATGCTCCAGTCGGTTTGCGTTAGCGTCCCGGTGCTCCATAAAAACATGCTTTGCAGCTGATCGTGATGGAACAGCGCCAGCAACTGGTTAATCGCCCCGCAATACAAGCTCACCACCAGACCGGCGAGGATCAACGTCACCGGCGACAAGCGCTTGCCCCAGGCAACGCCAAACACCAGCGCACCGACCGCACATGCCCCGGCAAGCGCGGCAAACTGTGAAGCCAGCACACCGGGGATCGCCCACAGCGTGGTCACGGTAATGCCCAGTTGCGCGCCGGTCGCCACACCGAGCGTGGTCGGTTCGGCAAGCGGGTTACGCAGCACCTGCTGAAACAGCACGCCGACCAGGCCAAGCCCGGCGCCTACCAGCAGAGAAATCACCAGACGCGGCAACAGGCTGTAGTGAAACAGCATCTGATCGATAAAGTTGATGTCCGGCGCGACGAATGCCTGCGCCCACTGCGCACGCGGCAAGGCGACGGTTAAATTGTTCCAGGTAAGCGCGGCGGCAGTGATAAACAGCACCGTCAGCAGCAACGCCGGGAAAGGCGAAACACGTCGGTTCATGCCCGGCCTCCCAGCGCGTTGTCCAGCACGCGGATAAAATGCATCGCCGACAGCGTTGCACCATAAAACCAGACCGCCGGAACCCGCTGGAAACGCCCGGCGCGCACGAAGGGCATTGCCTGCCACAACGGCGTCGCCATCAGTTTTTGCATATCCTGCTCGTTACCGTGATCGAAACAGATAACATCAACGTCTTTGTATTCCGCCAGCCGGTCGATACCCACCGCCACGCTGCCCCAGAAAGAGGTTTCGCCGTGCCAGGCGTTACGAATACCCACGCTATCGAGCACTTCCTGGAACAGGCAGTTCGGCCCGAACGCCAGCACATGGCGCGGGTCGAGCAAGGTGATCATCAACAACGGGCGATCGCCACGGCGCGCAAAATGCGGTTTTCGCGCTTCAATCAGGGCATCAAATTCGTCGAGATGTTTTTTCGCCGCCGCTTCCAGATTCAGGATCTGCGCCATCTCGTTTAACGAGTGCCTGGCCATGGCGAGAGGCTTTTTGCCATCGCTAAAAGTGAAGCCGCGTCCCGGCGCGATTTTCGCCAGCTTCGCTTCGGAAGGGCCATAACCTGCCGACCACACCAGCCAGGAGGGTTTCATTTGCGTCAGTAATTCGAGATTGGGCTCGGTACGTAGCCCAACGTCAATCACCGAAGCGGGCAGCGCAGGCTCGTTGACCCACAAGTTGTAACTCTGCACATCCGCCACGCCATAAGGCGCGACGCCGAGCGCCAGCAGCAATTCAACCGGCAGCCACTCCAGCGCGACAATACGCGTGGGATCGATCGCCGCTGCTTGCGCGCTGCGCATGTTCCACAACAGGGGAGAGAGCGCCATCGCCGTCAGTAAGCGACGACGGCTAATGTGATGTAATCCAGTCATCAGTAGACAAAACTCACCGGTGCTGCCCCCGCAGGATGCGGCAGGATCCCCATCGGGATGCCGTAAATCTGTTCCAGCGTTTCGGCGCGCATTAACCTTTCCGGCGTCCCTTCGGCGATCATTTCACCGCCGCGCAGCGCCACCAGATAATCGCAATATCGCGCCGCCATATTGATATCGTGCAGCACAGCAATCACCGTCAGCCCGCGCTGCTGGCTCAACCGGTGCACCAGCGCCAGCACATCCACCTGATGGGCGATGTCCAGCGCCGAGGTGGGTTCATCCAGCAGCAGGCAGCGGCTGTCCTGTGCTACCAGCATGGCGATCCACGCGCGTTGGCGCTCACCGCCGGAAAGGCTATCCACCAGGCGGTGCGCCAGCGGTTTTAACCCCACCAGCGCAATCGCTTCTTCCACTTTTTCTCTGTCGGCAATACCAAAACGTCCCAACGCCCCGTGCCACGGGTAGCGGCCAATCGCCACCAGTTCACGAACCGTCATCCCTTCCGCCTGCGGCAACTGCTGCGGCAGATAGGCCACTTTGCGGGCGAACGCTTTGCTGTTCCAGCTCTCAAGCGGCTGCCCATCAAGCAGGATATCCCCGTCCGATGGCGGCTGGTGGCGGCCAAGCATTTTCAGCAGAGTGGATTTACCGGAACCGTTGTGACCAATCAAACCGGTGACTTTACCCACCGGAAAGGTGAGCGACAACGGGTGCAGCAACGTGCGTCCGGGCACACGAAAGGTGACATCGGTAAGTTGAAAGGTGGTATCGGGAAGCGCTTTGTTTTCCTGCATGATTGCCAACTTATAAAAGGGCACGGCGAACCGTGCCCGAAGAGAGATTAGAAGCGGAAGGTTGCTGTCGCCACCACCTGGCGTTCTGCGCCCCAGAAGCAGCCATAGGTGTCGAAACAGCTTGAGACGTATTCACGATCAAGCAGGTTAGTGACGTTCACGGCAAGGCTGGAGCCCGCCAGGCCAAAGCGTGCCAGATCGTATTTCACCACGGCATCCATCACCGCCGCACTACCGACCTTGAATGTGTTATTCGGATCGCCGTAGCTGGAACCGATTAAACGGCCACCTGTACCCACGGTCAGGCCAGAAAGCATGCCCGAGTTGAAAGTGTAGTCACCCCACAAGGAAGCCATATGTTTCGGGATTTGTACCGGCGTTTTGCCTTTCAGCGTGGTGTCCTGCGTGTACTCGGCATTGGTATAGGTGTAGGACGCCGTTACGTTGACGTTCGCGTTAACTGCGGCTTTTGCCTCCAGTTCAACGCCACGAGAGCGAATTTCACCTGCAGGAACTTGTGCGAACGGGTTAGTCGGATCCGTAGTCAGGTTGTTTGTTTTGGTGAGCTGATAAAGCGCGCCCGTAATAACAACCGGCATATCTTTCGGTACGTATTTCACGCCCGCTTCGTATTGCTTACCTTTCGACGGCGCATAAGCCACGTTATCAGCAGGGGTCGCAGCCCAGGCTTTTGACGGGTTAGGCTCAAAAGATTCGCTATAGCTGGCATAAGGCGTAATGCCATTATCGAAGAGGTAGTTCACCCCGGCACGCCAGGTAAACTGATTGTCATCGCGCTTCACTTTCTGGCCGCTACTGCGAATAAGCGTTGCCTGTTCGGACCAGTCATAACGACCGCCGACGGTTGCCACCCACTTATTCCATTCCAGTTGGTCCTGAACATACAGCCCGGTTTGGTGTTGGGTATTTAACTGGAAAGGCGTCGCGGTCGGGAAATCAACATCGGTATAAACCGGATTATTCATATCCAGCGTAGGCGCACTTCCGTAGGCGTTTTTGATGTCATTACGAAAACGGGAGTAATCAATGCCCGTCAGAACGATGTGGGAAACATTACCCGTCGCGAATTTACTTTCTAACTGGGTGTCGACGCCGAAATCGCTGTAGTCTTCGTCAGCCACAATGATTGAACGTGTAAGCTGATCGTTTGTAGCGCCAAAGCCATAAACGGTTTTCTGCGAGGTTTTAATCTGGCTGTAGCGCAGGTTCTGGCGAACGGTGAACACATCATCAAACGCGTGTTCAAAACTGTAACCCACCAGACGCTGATAACGGGAATATTCGTTGTTCGGCGCACTGTCAGTAAAGCCTGGCGAGACACGTTTTCCCGAAGCCAATGGCTCAACCGTGCCCTCTTTTGGCAACCAACCGTAATAACCCGTATTCGGTTCGTTCTGAATGTTCGCCAGCAATGTCAGGTTGGTTTTATCATCCGGGCGCCAGCTAAATGACGGTGCAATGGCGTAGCGTTTTTGTTTCGCAAAGTCCTGCTGCTCATCGTTAGAACGTGCAAGACCGGTCAAGCGGTAAGCATACTTGCCGTCATCATCCAACGCATCGCTAAAATCGAAACCAGTCTGGTAGAGATTATCGGTGCCCATTTTGAACTGAATTTCATGCAGCGGCTCGGTGGTCGGACGCTTGCTGACCATCGCGATGATACCGCCCGGATTGCTCTTACCGTACAGAACGGAAGTCGGTCCGCGCATCAGTTCAACACGCTCCAGCATGTAGGGATCGATGGTCGCACCGCTGTAGTAATCCCCCTGCAGTTTAATGCCATCCAGGTAGTTGTTCTGCGTAGGTCCAGGTGTGGAGAAACCACGAATGCTGACGAAGTCGTAAGTGTTCGATGCACCACGGTTGCTAACCACCACGCCAGGCGTATAACCCAGCGCTTCTTTCACCGAGGCAGGCTGACGGATTTGCATCTCTTCATTCGTTACCACCGAAACAGACTGCGGCGTCTTTTCAATCGGGGTATCCGTTTTGGTCGCCGTGGCGGAACGTTTTGCCGCGATAGTTGGTGCCGGTCCCCATGCGCTTTCCTGCGGAGCCGCGCTGGTGGTAACGGTGATGGTCTCTTCTTTTTGGGTTGTTGCAGCCTGTGCGTAAACAGACATGCCGCTAACCGCTGTGGCTACTACAACTGCGATTTTACGCAGCGTAGTGTTGACTGGCTGAGCAGTGTTAGGACGCGCCATTGGTTTATCTCTGATTCAAATGAGTGAACGATAACGTAAACGAGAATTATTATTATGACCGCAGCATAATATGCGAAGCGCTGTGCGCATAGCAAGCAGTAAGCCGCCTGAAACAGCGTGAAGGATGAAGAAATAACCAGACGAAAAGCAGGTGGTTAACAGGGGTTTAAAACAACGTTATTTGCATGTTTAAGGCGTTAAAAAACCCCCGGTGTCGCCATCGGGGGTTTCAGGTTTTGTCACGACAGATAGTTAATTACCGCCAAACATCTCTTTGATCCAGCCAGCGACACCATCGCTTTTCTGCTCCTGCTGCGGCGGCTGTTGAGGCTGCTGCTGCGCTGGTTGCTGCGGCTGCTGGGACTGATCAAATGGGTTGCCGCTTGGCGGCTGCACCTGGTTTTGCTGACACAGCGTTTCCGGGTTCGTCGTCCAGACCGGAAGCTGACGCACGCCGCCACCGCCGCAAACGAAATTACCCATGTCGTCAACGCCCATATTGGTAATGTCTTCCGGAGGTGTCAGATCCAACGGGATCGGCGACTGGTTTTCCAGATAACGCTGGTAAATCGCCATCGCGCCACTGGCACCATACAGCTTCGTCGGCTGGTTATTATCACGGCCGACCCAGGTAATGGTCACTTCGCGCCCGTCAATGCCCGCAAACCAGGTATCAACGTTGTTGTTGGTGGTACCAGTTTTACCCGCCAGATGCAGGCCCGGATACTTCGCGCCAAGCTGGCGGCCAGTGCCGCGCTGGACAACCTGCTGCATCGTCCACAGCGTCATGTATGCCGCCTGCGCCGGTACGGCGCGCTCGGCCTGCGGGAAGCTCTGATACAGCACCGTGCCATCTTCAGCAATGACCGAACGCAGCGCGGAAAGCGGCGCGCGGTTACCACCGCTGGCGATGGTCTGGAAGGCCTGCGCCACTTCAATCGGCGTCAGGTTCAGCGCCCCGAGCAACATAGACGGCATGCCGGTCAGTTGATCTTTCGGCGCGCCAAGTTTCTGCCAGGTATCGGTTACAGCAGGTAAACCCACTGCCATCCCGAGGTTCACCGTCGGTACGTTCATCGAGCGGGTCAACGCATCGACCAGCATCACCTGGCCGCTAAAACGACGGTCATCGTTCTGCGGCGCCCACACCTGGCCGTTAGACAAGCGCAGCGAAATCGGCGCATCGGCAATCCAGGTATTCAGGCGATAGATGTTCGGCTGGCTCAGCGCCGTCAGATAGGTTGCCGGTTTCGCCAGCGAACCAATGGAGCGGCGCGCCTGCATCGCACGGTTATAGCCCGCGAATTGCGGCGTCGCACCGCCGACCATCGCGCGCACTTCACCGGTGTAGCGGTCAACTACCACCATTGCCGTTTCAAGATCGGTCAGCTTGCGCTGTTTGATCAGCAGCGGAATACCTTCCACTGCCGCTTTTTCGGCGGCGTCCTGCGCCACGGAATCAAAAGTGGTGAAGATCTTCACGCCGGAGAGATCTTTCACCTTATCGCCGAGCTTAGCCTGCAACTCCTGGCGTACCATCTGCATAAATGCCGGCTGCGGTGAAATCACCCCGCCGCGCGGCTGCACGCCGAGCGGACGCGCGCTCAGCATGTCATACAACTCCTGGTCGATAACGTTCTGCTGTTGCAGCAAACGCAGTACCAGGTTACGGCGTTCCAGCGCCAGTTTCGGGTTACGCCACGGGTTGTAGATTGACGCGCCTTTCACCATCCCCACCAGCAATGCCTGCTGATCAAGGCTCAGCTCTTCCACCGGGCGGCCAAAATAGTAGAGGCTCGCCAGCGGGAAACCGCGGATCTCATTGTCGCCGCTCTGACCGAGGTACACCTCGTTCATATACAGCTCAAGAATGCGATCTTTGCTGTAGCGGGCATCCATAATCAGCGCCATATAGGCTTCGTTGGCTTTACGCCAGTAAGAGCGCTCGCTGCTGAGGAACAGGTTTTTCACCAGCTGCTGCGTCAGCGTACTCGCCCCTTGCACCGTGCGTCCGGCGGTCAGGTTCGCCAGCACCGCACGGCCAATGGAGTAAAAGCTGATGCCGTCGTGCTCGTAGAAGTGGCGGTCTTCGGTCGCCAGCAGCGTATCCACCAGCAGATCCGGGAAACCATTGCGCGGTACGAACAGACGCTGCTCGCCATTCGGCGAAGAGAGCATGGTGATCAGGCGCGGATCGAGGCGGAAGAAACCGAACTGGCGGTTGCTGTCCATATTCTCGATGGTTTCCAGACGAGAGCCGTCAAAGGTCAGACGCGCGCGCACCTGCCCTTCTTTACTGTCCGGGAAATCAAACGGACGGCGGATCATCTCAATGCTTTTCGCCTGCACGGTAAACTCGCCGGGACGCGTCATCTTCGTCACCTGGCGGTACTGCGTAGCTTCCAGCAGTTTCACCATCTCGTTTTTACTGATTGCCATATCCGGTTCGAGGTTGACCATACGGCCATACACCGCGGCAGGCAGTTGCCAGACTTTGCCGTCGATACGGGCACGGATTTTTTGATCCAGATAAACGCCATAAATGGCGCACAGCACGGCCAGAACGATGGCAATTTTTAACAGCAGCCAGAACCAGCCGCGTTTGCCGCGTGGCTTCTTGCCTTTGCCTCTTCCTTTTTTCGGCATCGGTTCCTCGTCTTCATCGTCATCTTCATACTCGTCGTACTCCTCTTCCCGAAGTCGACGACGGCTGATTTTCTCTTTCGCCGGACGCGCTGGTTTCCCCTTGCGTCCAATTGGCTCGCGGTCATTCCCCGCCATGCTTTACTCTCCGCAACTTTCAGGCGCAAGGGCCTGATTCTCAACTCTTCCGCACCGGGGCAGAAGAAGAAATCTCTCAATTTATCGCACGGTTCGATGGCGAGAAGCCCATCCCTGTTACGAATACTTTTTGGTGCGCCGCGTCGGTGCCGTATTGGCCGGATCGTCCGGCCAGACATGCTTCGGGTAGCGCCCTTTCATCTCTTTTTGCACTTCGCGATACGCGCCCGCCCAAAACGCGCTTAAATCACGGGTGATTTGCAGCGGACGTTGCGCCGGGGAAAGCAACTCCAGCACCAGCGCCACGCGCCCTTGCGCAATGACAGGCGTTGTCGCTTCGCCAAACATCTCTTGCATGCGCACCGCCAGCGCCGGTGGGTTATCTTCGTGATAACGAATCGCTATCCGGCTTCCCGTCGGCACAGTGTAATGCGCAGGCAGCTCACTATCCAGACGTTGACGTAATGACCACGGCATCGCATTTTGTAACGCCTGGCTTAAATCGAGCGCTTTCAGCTCACGCAGCGAGCGGATACCGCTCATTTGCGGCAATAACCACTGCTCAAGGTTTTCCAGCAGCGAGGCCTCATCGACCGCAGGCCAGTCAACCTCCGGTAGCCACTTCGCCGCACAGTGTAAACGCAAACGCAATTGCTCGGCGTCCGACGTCCAGTTCAGTACCCGCAAGCCTTTATCACGAATGCCGTTCAGCATCGCCTGATGCAACTCCTCTTCAGAGGGCTTCGCCAGCGGCTGCACTTTTAACGTCAGTTGGCCTATCTGGCTGCGACGAAACGCTTTTAATGTGCCCTGCACCTCGTCCCACTCAACCGTGTCGGACTGCTGCAATAAATGTGGGCAGCGGATGATAAGCGCGTCGATATCCAGCGGCAGCGCCAGCAAAATGCGCGCATCCGGTGATGCGCTGCCCTGCAACAGCAGAGGTGCTATCAGCCATTCGTGGCGGTTGAGCGCATCATCGGCATCCAGCGTTGCGCCCATGCCGTTCGCCAGTTGATAGCGACCTTCCTGCCCGCGCCGGCGGGCAATGCGATCGGCAAAGGCGCTTGCCAGCAACGGCGCAAGAGCGGTGTTGTCCAGCTCGCCATCACTGCTGTTCAGGCGGCGTGCCAGCTGGCGCGCACGCTGCTGCCAGTTTGGCTGGTTGCGTGAAAACGCCGCGCTTAAATCACTGTTTGCGCCGCGCGGTGGCTCTTCCAGAATCGCCGCCAGCTTCGACGCCGTGGCAATTTCGTCGCGACCATTCGCCGCCGCCAGCATCGCCGCAAGCCGCGGATCGTTACCGAGCGCCGCCATGCGTTGTCCAAACGGCGTCAGCCGCCCGTCCTCAAGCGCCTGCAACTGGCTGAGCAGCTTGCGTGCCGCCGCGAGATTCACCGCTGGCGGCAGATCCAGCCATTTGAGCTGGGCAGGATCCTGGCATCCCCACTGTATTAATTCCATCAACAGTCCGGATAAATCACTACTCAATATTTCTGGGCTGCTCTGCGCCGCCGCGCGCTCCGCTTGCTCTTTACTCAGTAAATGCACGCAAATGCCAGGCTCAAGGCGACCGGCACGCCCGGCGCGCTGCGTCATCGAAGCAACACTAATGCGCTGTGTCACCAGCCGGGTTAAGCCGCTGCGGGCATCAAACCGCGCGACGCGCTCCTGGGCGCTATCCACCACCAGGCGAATGCCTTCAATGGTCAAACTGGTTTCGGCGATATTGGTAGCAAGCACCACTTTTCGCAGCCCTTTGGGCGCGGGCAAAATGGCTTTGCGCTGCTCACTGAGCGGTAGCGCGCCATAGAGCGGGCAGAGGAGAACATCGCTGCCGACGCGGGAAGCCAGTTGCTCCTGTACGCGCTGGATTTCACCAACACCGGGTAAAAACAGCAGCAGCGAACCGGGTTCATTACGCAGCACTTCCGCTGTCGCCTGGGCAATCGCCTCGTCAAAGCGAAGATGAGTCGGCAATGGCTGATAGCGTTGCTCAACCGGATAGGCACGCCCGGCGGAAATAATGGCTGGCGCATCCGGCAGCAGCGCTTGTAAACGTGCATTATCAAGCGTTGCCGACATCACCAGCAGTTTGAGGTCATCGCGCAGCCCTTGCTGCACATCCAGCAGCAATGCCAGGGCGAGATCCGCTTGCAGGCTGCGCTCGTGAAATTCATCGAGGATCACCAGCCCCACACCGCTGAGTTCCGGATCTTGCTGCACCAGCCGCGTCAAAATGCCTTCTGTCACCACTTCGAGCCGGGTAGTCGGCCCTACGCAGGTTTCCGCACGCATACGGTACCCCACGGTTTCGCCGGGTTTTTCATCAAGCAGCTCCGCCAGTCGCTGTGCCACATTGCGCGCCGCCAGCCGACGCGGCTCAAGCAGCAAAATACGGCCATCAATGTCGCCGTGTTGCAGCAGTTGCAACGGCAACCAGGTCGATTTCCCTGCGCCAGTGGGCGCGCTTAACAGTACCTGTGGCGCGGTGCGCAGGGCAGAAAGAATATCGGGCAGAACGGCGGCGACTGGCAGTGAGGACACAAAAGCTCCGGAGGGTTAACATAAGCCGGCCAGCAGTATAACATCGCCGTAAACCTTTGACCTCGAGCCTGCCATGTCTGAACCAAAAAGGCTGTTTTTCGCCCTTGAACTCCCTGCGGATATTCAGACGCAGGTGGTGCAGTGGCGTGCGCAGCAGTTCCCGCCGGATGCGGGGCGACCGATTGCAGCGGCGAATCTGCATCTGACGCTGGCGTTTCTCGGCGAAATCAGTGCGGAAAAACAGCGCGCACTGGAAGCGCTGGCCGGACGGATACGTCAGCCAGGTTTCACGCTCACGCTGGACGATGCCGGGCAATGGCTGCGTTCGCGCGTCGTCTGGCTCGGTTCACGCCAGCCGCCGCGCGGGCTGCTGCAACTGGCGGATATGCTCCGCGCCCAGGCTTCCCGCAGCGGGTGTTATCAAAGCCCGCAGCCGTTTCACCCGCACATTACGCTGCTGCGCGACGCCAGCCACGCCGTCACTATTCCACCGCCGGGTTTTCGCTGGTCATTTCCGGTGACGGCGTTTGCACTGTATGAATCGCAATTTATTCAGGGTCGAACCCGCTACACGCCGTTGCATCGCTGGACGCTCAAAAACTAAGGATTCTCCATGGATTTTTCCCCGCCGCTTAACGCCGCCACGCTGATTCAGCGTTATAAACGCTTCCTTGCGGATGTGGTTACGCCTGAAGGGGAAACCCTCACGCTGCATTGCCCGAACACCGGTGCGATGACCGGTTGTGCGACGCCAGGCGACACGGTCTGGTATTCCACGTCGAATAATCCTAAGCGCAAATATGCCCATACGTGGGAATTATCCCAAACCCAACAGGGGGCATTTATTTGCGTCAATACTCAGCGGGCAAATATGCTGACAAAAGAAGCAATATTAGCAGGCAGCCTGCCTGAGTTAACCGGATATAGCACGCTGAAAAGCGAAGTAAAATATGGTGCGGAAGGTAGCAGAATTGATTTTCTGTTACAGGCAGATGACCGGCGCAACTGCTATATTGAAGTGAAATCGGTCACGCTCGCCGAGCAGCAGTCAGGCTACTTCCCGGATGCCGTCACCCTGCGGGGACAGAAGCATTTACGGGAATTAATGAGCGTCGCGGCCAACGGCGATCGCGCGGTAATTCTGTTTGCCGTTCTGCACTCCGCCGTTGAACATTTTTCTCCCGCACGCCATATTGATGAGGAATACGCACGATTACTGAATGAAGCACAACGCCGTGGGGTGGAAGTAATCGCTTATAAAGCGGAACTTTCTGCCGATAATATCACTCTTAGGTTGCCACTACCTTTTACGGTATAAAGGCAAGCTTTTGACGAGTAAGTGATTTGGTCGCGTGCGCAAATACGCTTTTCTTCACAGGGTTGTCAAGTGTTACGTTTAGATATTTGCCATCCGTAAAAGCATCTGCTATTTATAGCGGCCTGATTTTTCCCCCACACGGGGATCGATAGTGCGTGTTAAGGAGAAGCAACATGCAAGAAGGGCAAAACCGTAAAACATCGTCCCTGAGTATTCTCGCCATCGCTGGGGTGGAGCCGTATCAAGAGAAACCGGGCGAAGAGTATATGAACGAAGCCCAGCTGGCGCACTTCAAGCGTATTCTTGAAGCATGGCGTAATCAACTTAGGGATGAAGTCGATCGCACCGTCACGCACATGCAGGACGAAGCAGCTAACTTCCCCGATCCGGTCGACCGCGCCGCGCAGGAAGAAGAGTTCAGCCTCGAACTGCGTAACCGTGATCGCGAGCGCAAGTTGATTAAAAAGATCGAGAAGACGCTGAAAAAAGTGGAAGACGAAGATTTCGGCTTCTGCGAATCCTGTGGCGTTGAAATTGGTATCCGTCGTCTGGAAGCACGTCCGACTGCCGACCTGTGCATCGACTGCAAAACCCTGGCGGAAATCCGCGAAAAACAGATGGCGGGTTAATCTCCTGACATCTTCGATGGCGCACCGCTAAGGTGTGGTGCGCCCTATATGGCGGGATGGATTCCCGCCTATATTTTTGCCAGCGATATGCCTGAATCACACTATATTGGGCGCTTTGCGCCATCCCCGTCCGGTGAACTGCATTTTGGTTCGTTAATTGCTGCTCTCGGCAGCTATCTGCAAGCCCGCGCCAACCACGGCACCTGGCTTGTTCGCATCGAAGATATCGATCCCCCCAGAGAAGCTCCCGGCGCGGCAAACACCATTCTTCGCCAGCTTGAGCATTATGGTCTGCACTGGGACGGCGAGGTGCTGTGGCAATCCCGGCGTCATGACGCCTACCGCGAGGCGCTCGCCACCCTGCAACGCAAAGGGCTGAGCTATTTTTGTACCTGCACGCGCGCGCGCATCCAAAGCATCGGCGGCACGTACGATGGGCATTGCCGGACATTACAAAATGGCCCGCAAAACGCCGCCGTACGGCTGGTACAGCAGCATCCAGTACTGCACTTCGACGATAAATTACGTGGGCGCATTACCGCCGACGAAAAACTGGCGCGGGAAGATTTCATTATTCATCGCCGTGACGGGCTGTTCGCCTACAACCTTGCGGTGGTGGTCGATGACCATTTTCAGGGTGTCACGGAAATTGTGCGCGGCGCGGATCTGATTGAACCGACGGTGCGGCAAATCTCCCTTTATAACCAGTTTGGCTGGCCGGTTCCGACGTACGTTCATTTGCCGCTGGCGCTCAATGAGCAGGGGATCAAGCTTTCCAAGCAAAACCACGCCCCCGCGTTGCCTGAAGGCGATCCGCGCCCGGTAATAATCAGGGCTTTACAATTTTTGAACCAGGATGTAACAAATGAGTGGCAGGATCTGCGCATCGACGCACTGCTGCAAAAAGCGGTGGAAAACTGGACGCTTTGCCGTGTGCCAGATGCCGTGGATGCGAATACAGCATTCTCAAACGGCTCGCGCTGAGCTATGATTAGCCGCTATTTTTTTGTCCTGACGTTTGACACTACCGAGGTGTACTATTTTTACCCGAGTCGCTAATTTTTGCCGCAAGGTGCTAAGCCGCGAAGAGAGCATGGTCGTTGAGGCTATGGCCCAACCGCAGATGACGGTTATTCCGCGTGAGCAGCACGCTATTTCCCGCAAAGATATCAGTGAAAATGCGCTCAAAGTGCTCTATCGTCTGAATAAAGCGGGCTACGACGCTTACCTGGTAGGCGGCGGTGTGCGCGATTTATTGCTGGGCAAAAAACCAAAAGATTTTGACGTGACCACCAGCGCAACGCCGGACCAGGTGCGTAAACTGTTTCGCAACTGCCGCCTGGTTGGCCGCCGTTTCCGCCTCGCCCATGTGATGTTCGGGCCGGAAATCATCGAAGTTGCCACCTTCCGTGGTCATCACGACGAACAACAAACCGATCGCACCATCTCCCAGCGCGGGCAGAATGGCATGCTGCTGCGCGACAACATTTTCGGCCCCATCGAAGAAGATGCCCAGCGCCGCGACTTCACCATCAACAGCCTTTATTACAGCGTGGCTGATTTCACCGTGCGTGATTACGTCGGCGGCATGCGTGATTTAGAAGAGGGTGTGATTCGCCTGATTGGTAACCCGGAAACCCGCTACCGCGAAGATCCGGTGCGCATGCTGCGCGCGGTGCGCTTTGCCGCCAAACTCAACATGCGTATCAGTGAAGAGACCGCCGAGCCGATCCCGCGCCTGGCAACGCTGATTAACGATGTTCCTCCGGCGCGCCTGTTTGAGGAATCGCTGAAACTGCTGCAGGCCGGTTACGGTTACGAAACCTACCGTTTACTGCGTGAATATGGTCTGTTCCAGCCGCTGTTCCCCAGCATCACCCGCTACTTCACCGAAAAAGGCGACAGCCCGATGGAGCGGATTATTGACCAGGTGCTGAAGAATACCGACAACCGCATTCGCAACGACATGCGCGTTAACCCGGCGTTTTTGTTTGCCGCCATGTTCTGGTATCCGCTGCTGGAAAACGCCCAGCGTATTACCCAGGAAGGCGGACTTGCTTATTACGACGCTTTCGCGCTGGCGATGAACGATGTGCTGGATGAAGCGTGCCGTTCACTGGCGATCCCGAAACGCATCACCACGCTGATTCGTGATATCTGGCAGTTGCAATTGCGGATGTCCCGCCGCCAGGGCAAGCGCTCATGGAAGCTGATGGAACACCCGAAATTCCGCGCGGCTTATGATTTACTGGCGCTGCGGGCCGAAGCCGAAAATAACGGCGAACTGCAGCGTCTGGCGAAATGGTGGGGTGAGTTCCAGGTTTCCGCGCCGCCAGCCCAGAAAGATATGCTCAATAATTTAGACGATGAACCGGCAGAACGCCGTCGCCACCGCCGCCCGCGCAAACGCGCGCCGCGCCGTGAAGGTAGCGCATGACCCTCGCGTATATCGCGCTTGGCAGCAACCTGGCGTCACCGCTCGACCAGGTTAACGCCGCGATTACCGCCCTCGGAGAGATCCCACAAAGCCGCATCGTGGCGGTCTCTTCGTTATATCGCACTCCCCCGCTTGGCCCGCCGGATCAACCGGACTATCTCAACGCCGCCGTGGCGCTGGAAACTGCCCTTGAGCCAGAAACGCTGCTCGATCACACGCAAGGCATTGAACTCCAGCAAGGCCGCGTACGTAAAGCAGAACGCTGGGGACCGCGCACGCTCGATCTCGATATCATGCTGTTTGGCAATCTTACGTTGAATACCGAACGCCTGACGGTGCCGCATTACGACATGAAAAACCGGGGTTTTATGCTGTGGCCGCTGTTTGAAATTGCGTCCGATCTGCACTTCCCGGACGGTACATCGTTGCAGGAAATTCTTGCAAACCTGAACGCGCCGAAACCCGACGCCTGGTAATTTCCCGCGTTCGTCACGCCCCGCGCTCACCGCTTGCCTAAAATCATTGCCCACCTGATGGTTGCTGCTAGAATGCGCCAGAATCGCTTTCGACTATCAGGAAACGCTATGAAACCCACCACCATCTCCTGGCTGCACAAGTGCAAGCAGGAAAAAAGACGCTTCGCCACTATCACCGCATACGACTACAGCTTCGCGAAACTGTTTGCCGAAGAAGGGATTAACGTGATGCTGGTTGGTGATTCGTTAGGGATGACGGTACAAGGTCACGACTCCACCCTGCCGGTAACGGTTGCCGATATCGCTTATCACACCCAGGCTGTGCGCCGCGGCGCACCGGCCTGCCTGTTGCTCGCCGATCTGCCGTTTATGGCCTACGCCACGCCGGAGCAGGCATTTGAAAATGCCGCTGTGGTCATGCGCGCGGGCGCCAATATGGTGAAAATCGAAGGCGGCCGCTGGCTGGCGCCGACGGTGAAAATGCTGACCGAGCGCGCCGTGCCGGTGTGCGGCCACCTGGGGCTGACCCCGCAGTCCGTTAATATTTTCGGTGGCTATAAAGTGCAGGGGCGCGGCGACGCGGCACAAGGTCTGCTTGACGATGCGCTGGCGCTGGAAGCCGCAGGCGCACAGCTACTGGTGCTGGAGTGTGTTCCGGTCGAGCTGGCGCAACGTATCACGACGGCATTAACCATTCCGGTAATTGGTATTGGCGCAGGTAATGTCACCGACGGTCAGATTCTGGTGATGCATGACGCCTTCGGTATTACCGGCGGACATATCCCGAAATTCGCCAAAAATTTCCTCAGTGAAGCAGGCGACATGCGCACAGCGGTCAGGCAGTATGTTGCCGACGTCGAATCCGGAGCCTATCCGGGTGAAGAACATAGTTTCCATTAAGGAGCCTGGTTGTGTTGATTATTGAAACCCTCCCGCTGCTGCGCCAGCACATCCGCAGACTGCGTCAGGAAGGAAAGCGTATTGCGCTGGTGCCAACGATGGGCAACCTGCACGATGGCCATATGAAGCTGGTCGACGAAGCGAAAGCCCGCGCCGATGTGGTGGTAGTGAGTATTTTCGTGAATCCAATGCAGTTTGACCGCCCGGATGATTTAGTGCGTTATCCGCGCACCTTGCAGGAAGATTGCGAAAAGCTGAACAAGCGCAAAGTCGATCTTGTTTTCGCCCCTGCACCGGCGGATATCTACCCGCAGGGCACCGACAGCCAAACCTATGTTGATGTGCCGGGTATCTCTACCATGCTGGAAGGCGCGAGCCGTCCGGGCCATTTCCGCGGTGTGTCGACTATCGTCAGCAAGCTGTTCAACCTGGTGCAACCGGATATCGCCTGCTTTGGCGAGAAGGATTACCAGCAACTGCAGCTGATTCGCAAAATGGTTGCCGACATGGGCTATGACATCGAGATTGTCGGCGTGCCGACCGTGCGCGCAAAAGATGGCCTCGCGCTGAGCTCGCGTAATGGCTATCTCACCGCAGAACAGCGCAAAATCGCCCCGGCGCTCAGCAAAGTAATGAATTCGATTGCCGATAAACTGCTGGCGGGCGAGCGCAATGAAGAAGAGCTGATTGCCATTGCTGAGCAGGAGATCAACGACGCGGGTCTGCGCGCCGATGACATTCAGATCCGCGATGCGGATACGCTGCTGGCGCTGTCCGAGGACAGTAAACGTGCGGTAATTTTGATGGCGGCATGGCTCGGCCAGGCGCGGCTTATCGATAATAAAGTGGTTGAGTTACCCCGCTAGACAGGGCGAAAAAATCGGGCAATACTCCACTCCTGGCTTGCCCTTACGCCCGCCAGGACGTGGCGCGAGCACACGAGGGATTCGCAGGGAGCCGCCCTCCATTTTCAGGTTAATTATCAGTAATGAAGGTTTAACTTATGATTCGCACGATGCTGCAAGGCAAGCTCCACCGCGTCAAAGTGACGCAGGCCGACCTGCACTACGAAGGTTCCTGCGCGATTGACCAGGATTTCCTTGAGGCGGCCGGTATTCTGGAATACGAAGCCATCGACATTTATAACGTGACCAACGGCAAACGCTTTTCTACCTACGCGATTGCCGGCGAGCGCGGTTCACGCATTATCTCGGTTAACGGTGCAGCAGCGCACTGCGCGGACGTTGGCGATATCCTGATTATCGCCAGCTATGTCACCGTGCCGGATGAGGTTGCCCGTAGTTGGCAGCCGAAAGTGGCCTATTTTGATGGCGACAACGAGATGAAACGCACCGCGAAAGCCGTGCCGGTTCAGGTTGCCTGACGCCCTACCCCTGCGGCTGATTACTGATCAGCCGCGACATTGTCTCCAGCGAATCCGTTCTCAGCACGTACAACCGTTTCAGTAAAAACGGGTTATCTCCCGGTTTCACCTTGCCACGCACCGTGGTCACCGCCAGATGAAAACCGGCGTCATTCGCCGCTTTCACCGCTTTATCGTCATAGCCGCCAAACGGGTACGAGAGATAAAGTACATGCGGATTGAACTGCGCTAACGCGCGGCGCGAGCGTTTAAAATCGAACAGAATATTGTGGTAGTTGCGGCTGAGCAAAATCGGGTGCATAGCATCATCAACCCGGTGCAGGAAATGGGTATGTGACTGCACATCGAACACATCCCGAATCTGATTCAGCTCCGACACACTCATAAACTGCAGGGATTTCGGGTCCCACGGCTGCGGTTTGCGCTTAATGCGCGAGGAAATGATAAACGCCGTGGCTTTAAAACCGTACTCGCGCAGGATCGGCCAGGCGTAACGGCTGACCGACTTCAGCCCGTCATCAAAGGTGATCACCACCGAACGCGCAGGCAAATTCATACGATTACGCACATAGCCTTCCAGCTGATACATCGACAGCGTGGTGTAACCCTGATCGCGCAGCCAGGTCATCTGGTTAGTGAAGGCGCGTACCGACGTGGTGGTTGAGGTGTGGCGAAAACGGGTATTTTCTTCATCACGCAAGATATGGTGATAAGTCAGCACCGGAATCCCGTTGTCTTCTTGTGCATCCAGGCTGCTTATCCACGCCAGCCGGTTGCCGATGCGGATCTGAAACCAGGTCTGGTTCAGGCGATCTTTCAGCTTATCGATTATCGGGTAACGCAAGTTTTCCGCCAGCGTACCCACCTGTTTACTGGTGATATCCGGCGACGTATAGAGCGGCGTATCCTGCCAGGTGATCAGGTTTTGATTACTGAGCGGTTTATTCAGATCGCCAAGCGTATCTTCGACCCGCTCATTACCTGACACCGCGCCAAGATGACCTCTGTCGATAAACCCGCTGCCAAAACCAAAGCGAAACGCGTAATAATCTTCCGCCCCTGGCACGACCGCCAGGATCTGCCCGGCGCGAATATTGCCGACGGTAACGACTCTGTCCCCCACCTGCGCCCAGATGTTGGCATCTTCAGTGGTTTGCATATAGCGCGCGGGAATGCGTTGTTCACTGACAATGCTGGCAGATGCGCTCAAGGCAACCAGCAACAGCAAAAGGGTAATCAAACGAGACATGAGACGAACCGAATAGAAAAACTGCACCTATTGTAGCAACAGAACGGGAGAAACCAACGGCAATGAGCAGGCTAAAAAATAGCCTAATCCTGAGGATTGGCTCTCTTCCACAGAAGAGAGCCGTTGCGGTGTGGATTAGCTGCGCAGCCCGCGTCCGCGGTTGATCAGATACCAGCACAGCAGGTAAAAGACGATGATAAACACCACCAACACCCCTACGGTGGTAAACAGCGGCACATCGGAAATGCCGAGGAAACCAAAGCGGAAGCCGCTAATCATGTACACGATCGGGTTGAGGTGCGACAGCGCCTGCCAGAACGGCGGCAGCAGCGTCAGGGAGTAGAACACCCCGCCCAGATAAGTCAGCGGTGTCAGCACAAAAGTCGGGATCAGGCTGATGTCATCAAAGGTTTTGGCAAATACCGCATTCAACAGCCCGGCCAGTGAAAACAGCACCGCTGTCAGCAGCAGCGTCAGGCCGACAAACAGCCAGGAGTGAACCTGGAACGGCACGAAAAACAGCGACACCGCCGTGACCAGAATGCCCACACACAGCCCGCGCGCCACGCCGCCGCCCACATAGCCGGCGATAATGACATGCGTTGGCACCGGGGCCACCAGCAGCTCCTCGATATTGCGCTGGAACTTAGCGCTGAAGAACGATGAAGCCACGTTGGCGTAAGCGTTGGTGATCACCGCCATCATGATTAAGCCCGGCACGATAAACTGCATGTAGGTAAAGCCGTGCATTTCACCGATACGCGAACCGATCAGGTTGCCGAAAATAATAAAGTAGAGCGTCATGGTGATCACCGGCGGCACCAGGGTTTGCACCCAAATGCGCATAAAACGCTGGATCTCTTTGTACCAGATACTCTTCAGCGCCACCCAGAATAGCTGCATCATGCGCTTTCTCCTTTTCTGTCATGAACCAGCGTGACAAACAGCTCTTCGAGACGGTTGGCTTTGTTACGCATACTTAATACCTGCACACCCTGGGCGCTAAGCTGGCTGAACACGCTGTTCACGCCCTGCTCGCGCAGCACTTCCACCTCAAGCGTGGACGTGTCCACCAGCCGGTACTGATACCCTTCCAGCTTCGGCAGCGGGCTTTTCGGCGCTAAATCGAGAATAAAAGTCTCGGATTTCAGTTTCGACAACAGCGCTTTCATCGAGGTGTTTTCAATCAGATCGCCACGCTGAATGATGCCGATGTTGCGACACAGCATCTCGGCTTCTTCGAGGTAGTGCGTCGTCAGAATGATAGTGGTGCCTTTGTCGTTGAGATCTTTCAAAAAGCCCCACATTGAGCGGCGCAGTTCGATATCAACCCCCGCGGTTGGCTCGTCGAGGATCAGCAGTTTTGGCTCGTGCATCAGCGCGCGGGCAATCATCAAACGGCGCTTCATCCCGCCAGAGAGCATCCGTGCGCGTTCGTTGCGTTTTTCCCACAGATCGAGCTGTGTGAGGTACTTTTCGCTGCGAATCAACGCCTCTTTACGATCGACACCGTAGTAACCCGCCTGATTAACCACAATCTGCTGCACGGTTTCAAACGGGTTAAAGTTGAACTCCTGCGGCACCAGCCCCAGCTGGCGTTTAGCGTTCACCACGTCTTTTTCCAGGTCGTAACCAAAAACGCTGACACGCCCGGATGATTTATTTACCAGCGAACTGACAATGCCAATGGTGGTGGATTTACCGGCGCCATTTGGTCCGAGAAGCGCGTAGAAATCGCCCGCTTCTACTTGTAAATCAATGCCGCGCAGCGCCTGAACGCCGCCCGGATAGGTTTTTTTAAGCTGCTCAAGCTCCAGTGCAATGGTCATGAATTCTCACTTACCTGTTTTCTTACACTCGATGTGTGGTTTAAAAAGAGAAAGAGTTGACCTATATTAGCGCAACGCACTTATTTGGTTACAGGTCGTTAACTTCCATGAAAGACATAGATACACTCATCAGCAACAACGCACTATGGTCAAAAATGCTGGTAGAGGAAGATCCTGGATTCTTCGAAACACTGGCGCAAGCACAGAAGCCGCGCTTTCTCTGGATTGGATGCTCCGACTCACGCGTACCCGCCGAACGCCTCACCGGCCTCGAACCGGGTGAACTGTTTGTCCACCGTAACGTTGCCAACCTGGTCATTCACACCGACCTGAACTGCCTCTCGGTCGTCCAGTACGCGGTGGATGTGCTGGAAGTTGAGCACATCATCATTTGCGGTCACTACGGCTGCGGCGGTGTGCAGGCGGCGGTTGAAAACCCGGAACTGGGCTTGATCAACAACTGGCTGCTGCATATTCGCGATATCTGGTTTAAACATAGCTCGCTGTTAGGCGAAATGCCGCCGGAACGCCGTCTCGATACCCTGTGTGAACTGAACGTGATGGAGCAGGTGTATAACCTAGGCCACTCGACAATCATGCAGTCCGCGTGGAAACGTGGTCAGAACGTGACGATCCATGGCTGGGCCTACGGTATTCATGATGGCTTGCTGCGCGATCTGGACGTGACCGCCACTAACCGCGAAACGCTGGAACAGCGCTATCGCCAGGGCGTTTCCAATCTGAGCCAGAAGCATATCAACCACAAATAACAAGCGGGGCCATCGGCCCCGTTTTTTTATTCGTCCAGCATCACCACTTTGCCAACATACGGCAGATGACGGTAGCGCTGAGCGTAGTCAATTCCGTAACCCACCACGAACTCGTCCGGGATAGCAAAACCGACGAATTCGACCGGCACATCCACTTCACGACGCGACGGTTTATCCAGCAGGGTACAAATCGCCAGCGATTTTGGCTCGCGCAGACGCAGGATCTCGCGCACTTTCGACAGCGTATTACCCGAATCGATAATGTCTTCGACAATCAGCACGTCTTTACCACGAATATCCTCATCGAGATCTTTGAGGATTTTCACATCACGCGTGGTGGACATGCCGCTGCCGTAGCTGGAGGCGGTCATAAAGTCGACTTCATGCGACACCTGCACTTCACGGCACAGGTCAGCCATAAACATAAACGAACCGCGCAGCAGCCCAACCAGCACCATTTCGCTGCCGCTATCTTTATAACGCTCAGTGATTTGACGACCCAGCTCAGCGATACGCGCTTTGATCTCCGCTTCCGGGATCATCACTTCAACAGTGTGTTTCATTTTACTAACCATATGATTTAAAGAGTAAATCACTCAATACCGGCGCTTAAACCAGTGATTGAAACGCAAGATGCGCAGTATACCAGCAAAAAGATTATTGCGGGTTATTCCGCGACAAAGCTCATTTTGTGATGACGGTCACACTTGTTAACTCCTATAATTACTTGCTATCAAAATATTAACAAATCAACGGATGTGTTTTATGGCGGAAACAAAAACTCAACAGTCGCGGCTACTTATTACGCTGACGACGCTCTTTGCAGCCTTCTGCGGGCTGTATCTTTTACTTGGTGGAGTCTGGCTCGTTAGCATTGGCGGTTCCTGGTACTACCCCATCGCCGGTCTGGTCATGCTCGGCGTGACATGGCTATTGTGGAAAGGGAAGCGCACCGCGCTGTGGCTGTATGCCGCCCTGCTGCTGGCAACCATGATTTGGGGCGTGTGGGAAGTCGGTTTCGACTTCTGGGCGCTGACGCCGCGTTGCGATATCCTCGTCTTCTTCGGTATCTGGCTGATCCTGCCTTTCGTCTGGCGTCGTCTGATTGTGCCGTCCAGCGGCGCAGTGGCGGCACTGGTCGTGGCGTTGCTGATTAGCGGCGGTATTCTCACCTGGGCGGGTTTCAACGATCCGCAAGAAGTTCACGGTACCCTGAGCGCCGATGCCACACCGGCCGCGCCGATTTCACAGGTAGCCGATGGTGACTGGCCAGCTTATGGGCGTAACCAGGAAGGCCAGCGCTACTCGCCGCTGAAACAGATCAATGCCGATAACGTGAAAAACCTGAAGGAAGCCTGGGTATTCCGCACCGGCGACCTGAAAATGCCAAACGATCCCGGTGAAATCACCAACGAAGTGACGCCAATTAAAGTGGGCGACACGCTGTTCCTGTGTACCGCGCACCAGCGTTTGTTTGCGATTGATGCGGCAACCGGTAAAGAGAAGTGGCATTTCGATCCACAACTCAACACCAATCCGTCGTTCCAGCATGTGACCTGCCGCGGTGTTTCGTATCATGAAGCCCGTGCCGATAACGCCAGCCCGGATGTGGTCGCGGATTGTCCGCGCCGCATTATTCTGCCGGTGAACGATGGCCGTCTGTTTGCGCTGAATGCGGATAACGGTAAGCTGTGCGAAACCTTTGCCAACAAAGGTATTCTGAATCTGCAAACCAATATGCCGGACACCACACCGGGTCTGTATGAGCCGACGTCTCCGCCAATCATCACTGATAAAACCATCGTGATTGCCGGTTCGGTAACGGATAACTTCTCGACCCGTGAAACCTCTGGTGTTATCCGTGGTTTCGATGTGAACACCGGTAAGCTGTTGTGGGCCTTCGATCCGGGCGCGAAAGATCCGAACGCTATCCCATCGGATGAACACTCTTTCACCTTTAACTCACCGAACTCGTGGGCACCTGCGGCTTATGACGCGAAACTGGATTTAGTCTATCTGCCGATGGGCGTGACCACTCCGGATATCTGGGGCGGCAACCGCACACCGGAGCAGGAGCGCTATGCCAGCTCGATCGTCGCGCTGAATGCCACTACCGGTAAGCTCGCCTGGAGTTACCAGACCGTACACCACGATCTGTGGGATATGGATATGCCGTCCCAGCCGACGCTGGCGGACATCACCGTGAATGGCAAAACCGTACCGGTTATCTACGCGCCAGCGAAAACCGGCAACATTTTCGTCCTCGATCGCACTAACGGTAAGCTGGTGGTTCCGGCACCGGAAAAACCGGTTCCTCAGGGCGCGGCAAAAGGCGATTACGTAGCCAAAACGCAGCCCTTCTCCGACCTGAGTTTCCGTCCGAAGAAAGATCTGAGCGGCGCGGATATGTGGGGCGCCACCATGTTTGACCAACTGGTGTGCCGCGTGATGTTCCACCAGTTGCGCTATGAAGGTATCTTTACGCCGCCATCTGAGCAGGGCACGCTGGTGTTCCCGGGGAACCTGGGGATGTTCGAATGGGGCGGTATCTCCGTTGATCCAAACCGTCAGGTGGCGATTGCCAACCCAATGGCGCTGCCGTTTGTATCAAAACTGATCCCGCGCGGCCCAGGCAACCCGATGGAGCCGCCGAAAGATGCGAAAGGCACCGGTTCGGAATCCGGTATTCAGCCGCAGTATGGCGTACCGTTTGGTGTGACGCTGAACCCGTTCCTCTCGCCGTTCGGCCTGCCGTGTAAACAACCGGCCTGGGGCTACATTTCCGCCCTGGATCTGAAAACCAACCAGGTGGTGTGGAAAAAACGTATTGGTACACCGCAAGACAGCATGCCGTTCCCGATGCCGGTCCCGGTGCCGTTCAATATGGGGATGCCGATGCTTGGTGGCCCAATCTCCACCGCCGGTAATGTGCTGTTTATCGCCGCGACCGCAGATAACTACCTGCGCGCTTATAACATGAGCAACGGTGAGAAACTGTGGCAGGGCCGTTTGCCGGCCGGTGGCCAGGCAACGCCGATGACTTATGAAGTGAATGGCAAGCAGTACGTGGTCATTTCCGCAGGCGGTCACGGTTCGTTCGGTACCAAAATGGGCGACTACATTGTCGCTTACGCGCTGCCGGATGACGCCAAATAATGCGCTTTCTCCCTGAGCGGGAGCGGTAAATATTACTGGCTATAAAAAATCCCCTCTGCCATCTGGCACGAGGGGATTTCTTTTTTCGGCCACAAACCACCGCATAAAGCGGAGCGTTAAGCGCTACACCGTAAACCCTAGCATCATCCCGGTATCTTCATGTTCCAGCAGATGACAGTGCGCCATATACGCAAATTCTTTCGGCGCGTCATGCTGGAAACGCACCAGCACTTCGCTGCGTGCGCCATATACTTCAACCGTATCTTTCCAGCCTGCGCGATGCGCCGCTGGCGGTTTGCCATTTTCCGACAAAATGCGGAACTGTGTGCCGTGAATATGGAACGGGTGCAACATCATGTCGCCCTCGCCAGAAATCACCCAGCGCTCATACTGTCCTTTCTGCGCGGCAAATTGCGGCGTCGTCATATCAAAGGCTTTGCCGTTGATGCGGTTGGCGTTATGGAAATCAAAACCGTTGCCACCGTGATTCATTTGGCCGTGATTCATCTGCATGTTGCCGTGCTGCATCTGGCCGTTACCCATTTGCATATTGCCCATGTCGCCATGGTGCATCTGGTTTTGATCCATATGCATCCCGCCCATCTGCCCATGATCCATCATTCCGGCCATCGCGCTATCGCCATACTTCTGCTGTAGCGCCTGCATGCCCATCATGTCGAGCATCGGATCCATCGACAGCTGCAAAGTGCGCTGGGTTAATCCTGCAAGCGCGGGTAAAGCCGGCAGCGTCGCCAGCGTATCCGGTAACGTGCCGGAAGCCGTCACCTGTAGTGGCTGGATGCGCAGTACCGGTTGCGGCTGGTCAAACGGCGCAACGGTCATTCCCATCTGCTGAACCGGTAAGGTCAGCAGATCAAACGGCTTACCATTGCTGGTATCAACCAATACTTCAAAGCGCTCGCCCATCAGCACCGGTAACTCGCTCACTTTCACCGGCTCCGCAAGCAAACCACCATCGCTGGCTACCACATATAGTGGGCGTTGATCGCTGGTGGCAAACTTCAGCGAGCGCGCATTGCAGCCGTTCAACAAACGCAAACGCAGCCAGCCGCGCGGGGCGGAATGTTGCGGATAAATGGCACCGTTGGTGAGCAGCGTATCGCCAAACCAGCCAACGGCTGCGCTCATCACATCCAGTTGGTAGTCAATCTGCCCGTTGGCAGTGAATTTTTTGTCCTGCACAATGACCGGCACATCATCAATGCCCCACTGTTGCGGCAGACGCAATTTACGGCTGTTGTCATCCTCAATCAGCACCAGACCCGCGAGCCCCATCGCAACTTGTCGACCGGTTTTGCCGTGTTGATGCGGATGGAACCAGCATGTCGCCGCCTGCTGTGTCGGGGTAAACGTTACGGTTCGGCTACCGCCCGCTTTAATGATGCCTTGCGGCCCGCCATCGACCTCGCCCGGCACCTCAACGCCGTGCCAGTGTACGGTGGTCTCTTCGGCCAGCGTATTGCGGATCTCAACGGTCACCTCACGCCCCTGGCGGAGCTGAAGCGCCGGGCCTAACAGCGCACCGTTGTATCCCCAGGTGGCAGCACGTTTATTGCCGAATAGGGTTTCCCCCGCCTGCACCGTTAACGTGATACGGTTTTGCGCGTCGGCGGTGAGCAGTGGCGGGATGGGCAATGCGGGGCGCTCAGCGGCGAACAGTGAACGGCTCCACAGCGGCAGCGCGCTCATCACCCCCAGCGCGGCGGAATATTTTAAGAAATCTCGACGTTGCATGGGCATTTCCTTATCGATTGCAGGTCATCTTTTGAGCTTAAACCCTCCCCCTGCCGGAAGGTCAAGAAAAGAGGCAATAATAAATATCGTCGCCATATCCGGACTGTGCTAACGTTTAAATTCCGTTACGCCGTGGTAGAAATAATGAAGACGTTTTTCAGAACAATTGTCCTGGGCAGCCTGCTGGCTGTCTCCGCTAACAGTTATGCCCTGAGTGAATCCGAAGCTGAAGACATGGCCGATCTCACGGCGGTGTTTGTATTTCTGAAAAACGACTGCGGTTATAACAACTTACCGAATGGGCAGATCCGCCGCGCACTGGTTTTTTTCGCCCAGCAAAATCAGTGGGATCTCAGCAACTATGACACGTGGGACATGAAATCGCTTGGCGAAGAGAGTTATCGCGATCTCAGCGGTATCGGCATTCCGACCGCGAAAAAATGTAAAGCCCTCGCCCGCGACTCCCTGAGCCTGCTCGCCTACGTCAAATAACGGTGAACTTTTGACCGTGCATCGCTAAGCAGAGTTAGCTATGATGTTGCGCCCGTTTTTCGCGGGTGTTAACAAAGGAGCTACCGATGGCCGATAACAACGTATGGCAAGAGACGCTGCACGACCATTTTGGTCAATACTTTGCCGTTGATAAGGTGCTGTATCACGAAAAGACCGATCATCAGGATCTGATTATTTTCGAGAACGCCGCTTTTGGCCGCGTTATGGCGCTGGATGGCGTGGTGCAAACCACCGAACGTGACGAGTTTATCTATCACGAAATGATGACCCATGTTCCGCTGCTGGCGCACGGCCACGCGAAACATGTACTGATCATCGGCGGCGGCGACGGCGCGATGCTGCGCGAAGTCACCCGCCATAAAAATATTGAAACCATCACCATGGTAGAAATCGACGCTGGCGTCGTCTCTTTCTGCCGCCAGTATCTGCCAAAGCACAATGCAGGTGCCTATGACGATCCGCGTTTTACGCTGGTGATAGACGACGGCGTTAATTTTGTGACTCACACTGACCAGACGTTTGACGTGATTATCTCGGACTGTACCGATCCGATCGGGCCAGGTGAGAGCCTGTTCACCTCTGCGTTTTATGAAGGTTGCAAACGCTGCCTGAACCCTGGCGGGATCTTCGTCGCGCAAAACGGCGTCAGCTTCTTACAGCAAGATGAAGCGGTCGACAGCTACCGCAAGCTCGGCCACTATTTCAGCGATGTCGGCTTCTATCAGGCGGCGGTACCAACCTATTACGGCGGCATTATGACGTTCGCCTGGGCCACGGATAACGAGGCACTGCGCCATCTCTCAACCGAGATTATTGCTGCCCGTTTCCACAGTGCCCGTCTCACCTGCCGCTACTACAACCCGGCGATTCATACGGCAGCCTTTGCCCTGCCGCAATATTTACATGATGCACTGGCTGCACAGTAACACTAAGGGGGTGATAAAAATTGAAAAAGCTTAAACTACATGGCTTTAACAACCTGACCAAAAGCCTGAGTTTTTGTATCTACGACATCTGCTACGCCAAAACCGCAGAAGAGCGTGACGGCTATATTGCCTACATTGATGAACTCTATAACGCCAATCGTTTGACGGAGATCCTCACGGAAACCTGCAACATCATTGGCGCGAATATTTTGAACATTGCCCGCCAGGATTACGAGCCGCAAGGTGCAAGCGTAACCATCCTGGTGAGCGAAGAGCCCGTCGACCCGCAGCTTATCGACAAAACCGAGCATCCCGGCCCGCTGCCGGAAGCGGTCGTCGCGCATCTGGATAAAAGCCATATCTGCGTGCACACCTACCCGGAAAGCCACCCGGAAGGCGGCTTGTGTACTTTCCGCGCGGACATTGAAGTCTCAACCTGCGGCGTGATTTCACCGCTGAAAGCGCTGAATTACCTGATCCACCAGCTCGAATCCGATATTGTCACCGTCGATTACCGCGTGCGCGGCTTTACCCGCGATATCAACGGCATGAAACACTTTATCGATCATGAGATTAATTCGATTCAGAACTTCATGTCAGATGACATGAAATCGCTGTATGACATGGTGGACGTTAACGTGTATCAGGAAAATATCTTCCATACCAAGATGTTGCTTAAAGAGTTCGACCTGAAACACTACATGTTCCATACCAAACCGGAAGATTTGACGCCGCAAGAACGTAAAGAGATCACGGAAGCGTTGTGGAAAGAGATGCGCGAGATCTACTACGGCCGTAACATTCCGGCCGTGTAACGCACCTGGGGCGCAAGGACGCGCCCTGATTAACGCTGCTGGAGAAATTGCCGGTAGGCCGCCACCACCTGAAGAAAATCCTCGACGCCGCACAGCGACAGGCTCTCTTCGTCGTAGTAACTCATCCCCTCTTCCATTTCATCGCCGGAAAATTCCAGCTGGTTCGCGCGAATCATCACCTCTTCGCCATCCAGCCACAGCGTATATTCATGACCCGCGCGCTGCCAGGAACGCTCACTGCCTTTCACCGTTTTCGCCGCCTGCTCCACTTCATCGAGCAGCGCCAGGTTCTCTTTTACTTCTTCATTGAACCAGTGGCCCACCACTTCGTGGCCCATCGACATGCGCACCTTTACCACTCCGGTGATATCACGCAAAAATTCGTAATCCATAATCGCTTCCTCATGCAGGCAAATCGCCGCCTATGCAGTAATTATCGCAGCACAATACAAGAAAAAAAGCGCAGCGGCCGGAAGCGAGGAAAAATAACCGCCTGGGCGAAGAGAAAGTAGGCGCGGGATGCGTTTCAGTGACGGGAATAAAAACAAGCGGGCAAAAAAAAGCCACCCCGCAGGGTGGCCTTCGTTATCAGACGGCTGTCTGGAAAATCACGCCATCCGCTTTTTCGGTGTACTGGTTCAACTGGTCAAAGTTGAGGTAACGGTACGTATCAACAGCGGTTTTATCCACCTGCGCCATAAAGTTGAGATACTCTTCCGGCGTTGGCAGTTTACCGATCAGCGCCGACACCGCCGCCAGCTCCGCAGAAGCCAGGTAGACGTTCGCACCCGTACCTAAACGGTTCGGGAAGTTACGGGTTGAGGTGGATACCACCGTCGCGCCGTCCGCGACACGCGCCTGGTTACCCATGCACAGCGAGCAACCCGGGATCTCGATACGCGCCCCGCTCTTACCAAACACGCTGTAGTAGCCCTCTTCAGTCAACTGTGCCGCATCCATACGAGTCGGCGGCGCCACCCACAGGCGGGTCGGCAACTGACCTTTATGGCTGTCCAGCAGTTTACCGGCAGCGCGGAAGTGACCGATGTTGGTCATGCAGGAACCGATGAACACTTCGTCGATGTTAGCACCCTGCACGTCAGAGAGCAGACGCGCGTCGTCCGGATCGTTCGGCGCACAGAGGATCGGCTCTTTGATTTCCGCCAGATCGATATCGATCACCGCCGCGTATTCCGCGTCGGCATCCGCTTCCAGCAGTTGCGGATCGGCCAGCCATTTCTCCATGCCCTGGATACGGCGCTCCAGCGTACGGCGATCACCGTAGCCTTCAGCGAT
This sequence comes from Kosakonia pseudosacchari, assembly GCF_015167415.1. Classification (NCBI taxonomy): domain Bacteria; kingdom Pseudomonadati; phylum Pseudomonadota; class Gammaproteobacteria; order Enterobacterales; family Enterobacteriaceae; genus Kosakonia; species Kosakonia pseudosacchari. Next base: position 846,001 of record NZ_CP063425.1, on the reverse strand, counting down.
CATCCACTTCAGCAGCACGATGTTGGAGTTCAGATACTCGATAATCGGCTCTTTGTTCAGCTTGATGGTACAACCGGCAGCGGAACGCTCTGCAGAGGCATCGGTCAGCTCAAACGCCTGCTCAACTTTCAGATCCGGCAGACCTTCGATCTCCAGAATGCGGCCGGAGAAGATGTTTTTCTTACCTTTCTTCTCAACGGTCAGCAGACCCTGTTTGATGGCATACAGCGGGATCGCATGCACCAGATCGCGCAGCGTAATACCCGGCTGCATTTTGCCTTTGAAGCGCACCAGCACAGATTCCGGCATATCCAGCGGCATCACGCCGGTCGCAGCGGCAAACGCCACCAGACCAGAACCTGCCGGGAAGGAGATACCAATCGGGAAACGGGTATGTGAATCACCACCGGTACCAACGGTATCCGGCAGCAGCATACGGTTCAGCCACGAGTGGATAACGCCGTCGCCCGGACGCAGGGAAACGCCGCCACGGTTCATAATGAAGTCCGGCAGCGTGTGATGCGTGGTGACGTCAACCGGTTTCGGATACGCCGCCGTGTGACAGAAAGACTGCATCACCAGATCGGAAGAGAATCCCAGGCACGCCAGGTCTTTCAGTTCATCACGCGTCATCGGCCCAGTGGTGTCCTGAGAACCCACAGAGGTCATTTTCGGTTCGCAGTAAGCGCCAGGGCGGACACCGGCCACACCGCAGGCACGGCCAACCATTTTTTGCGCCAGCGAATAACCGCGGTTGCTTTCCGCCACATCTTTCGCCTGACGGAAAACATCGCTGTGCGGCAGGCCCAGCGCTTCACGCGCTTTGGTGGTCAAGCCACGACCGATAATCAGCGGAATACGGCCACCAGCGCGCACTTCGTCAATCAGCACTTCGGTTTTCAGCTCGAAGCTCGCCAGCAGCTCACCGGTTTCGTGGTTACGCACTTCGCCTTTGAACGGGTAAACGTCAATCACGTCGCCCATGTTCAGGCTGCTAACATCCACTTCGATCGGCAGCGCGCCGGCGTCTTCCATGGTGTTAAAGAAAATCGGCGCGATTTTGCCACCAAGCACCAGGCCACCACCGCGTTTGTTCGGCACAAACGGAATGTCGTCGCCCATAAACCACAGCACCGAGTTGGTGGCGGATTTACGCGAAGAACCGGTACCGACAACGTCGCCCACATAGGCCAGCGGGAAACCTTTTTTCGCAAGCTGCTCGATCTGTTTGATCGGCCCCACGCTACCTGGCTGATCCGGCTCAATGCCTTCACGGGCGTTTTTCAGCATCGCCAGCGCGTGCAGCGGGATATCCGGACGCGACCAGGCATCCGGCGCCGGGGAAAGATCATCGGTGTTGGTTTCACCGGTTACTTTGAAAACGGTAACGGTGATTTTTTCTGCCAGCGCCGGGCGGCTCAGGAACCATTCGGCATCGGCCCAGGACTGCATCACCTGTTTGGCGTAGGCGTTGCCCGCTTTCGCTTTCTCTTCCACGTCGTAGAAGTTATCGAACATCAGCAGCGTGTGGGACAGGGCTTTGGCGGCGATCGGCGCGAGCTTTTCGCTGTCCAGCGCGTCAATCAGCGGGTGAATGTTGTAGCCGCCCTGCATGGTGCCCAGCAGTTCGATCGCTTTTTCAGGGGTAACCAGTGGGGAGGTGGCATCGCCTTTGGCGATAGCGGCAAGGAAACCCGCTTTTACATAGGCTGCTTCATCGACGCCCGGTGGGACACGGTTAGCCAGCAGGTCAATCAGAAATTCTTCTTCGCCAGCAGGCGGGTTCTTCAGCAGCTCGACAAGCCCTGCCATTTGGGTTGCATCTAATGGTTTTGGCGCAATCCCCTCAGCGGCACGTTCAGCTACGTGCTTACGGTATTCTTCTAGCACGACGGTTCTCCTCGCTCTCATTGTCATAATGCGGCAGGCGTTTCTCTTCACGCTCCTGTGAGACAGCAGTTTGTAGGGTAAATCCGCGAACCGCGTCGGGCAGCATAGCAGGATTTTCAGGGGGTGTTAATCTGTTTACAAAAAAGCAACATTAAATACTTGCTGAATCGTTAAGGACGGAATAAAGCAGGCGGGAGAAGGTTTTAACGACAGAGAATCCTCGCCAGCAGAAATGAAAAACGGCCCCGCAGGACCGTTTGGTTACGCGGCTGTTACACCGAACCTAACAACGAACGCACATTACTGTTGGCATATTTTTCCGGCGTGACGGTTTGGTCCACCAGTTTACCCAGCACGTATTTTTGTACCGTTGAGCGGTTGTTCACCTGCTCGTTATGACCGACGCTTGCCAGTTGCCCGCGACCGTTATAGTTGAGCGTGGTGGTGTTCTCTTCGTCGTTTTCCACCAGATGGTAGAAGTAGTTTTGCGACGACTTCATTTTGTTCAGCGCCAGCGGAATCGACGGGTCGATAGCCTCATGCCAGGCGGCGCTCAAATGGCTGCGTGTCGTCTGCTTCACGGTTTTTGAGCCGTCATCGCGTGTCTGCTCTTCGGAAGATTGCGAGGCGGTATAGGAGAAGCGATCTTTCTCTTCTTCATGCAATGGGTTAGGTGATTTCTCGGTTTGCACGAGCGACAGCGAAAAATCATTCAGCCCGCTTAATTGCGAAACGCCGCTCGTATTAAGAGTGAAATTTTGGCCTGGAGTGACGTTGGCGCTTTCCGCATCGCGAGTGGTGTTGAGCGCGCGGAAGACGGATTTCATCGCTTCCATCTGACCCCGATCGCCATTACCGGCGATACGCGCTTTATCGAATTTATCGTCATACGCTTTCAGCGCGAGCTGCTGTTGGCCGTAGCTGCCGGAGAGCGCAGGTTTGGACATATCGCTGCTCATCTTCAGCGAGTAGTCGCCATCCTGGTAGGCAACGGAGCGCGCTTTATCATCGGCATGAAAGTTCAGCGACTGCAGCGAATCATCGCCATTGCGTATATCCGTTTTCAGATCGACAGATTTCAACCGATTGCTATCAAAGTTGGTTAAACCAGCGATATCCAGTTTCGGCGGTTGCTGCCCCAGCCCGCTAAGCGCTTTGCTCAACGCATTGCCGAGGTTCGCCACTGCCGCAGCATCATCATCATTTAACGCCTCGCCCTCTGTTTTCACCTCAACCGCGATGCCATTGTCCTGCTGGGTCATCGTCAGGTGAACGGTCGAGCCGGATTTGGTGGCGATGCTGAGCGTTACCGCCGATTTATTCGCACCGGCGCTGGCGCCCAATTCAGCACGCACTCCGGTCAGCGCCTGGGTGAAATCGCCCCGGTTCTCCTTCAGATTGTCAAGCAGCGCACTGCCAAGGCCAGCCATTGAGGAAACCGAAGCACTGCCCACTGCCGATTGCATCAGCCCTTCAATAACGGGGTTGGCGTGCTGTGCGACACTGGTGCTCATTTTTTTCGGTGACAGACTATAAACCGCCGAAATCTCGGAAGTCTGGCTCCCGAACATCACTTTCGCCGAGATGTTATTGTTGGCGACAGCGTTATTGCTGCTGGCGGCACGAGCAGCAGCGCCAACCTGCGTTGTCGCGCTCACGCGCGTAACAGAAGGCAGCTGTAAGGCAAAACTAAGTCCGCGGATCATGACGATGAAACTCCCTCTCTCACCGATAGTGGTAGTCATCTAACATCGGCAGTTTTTGCACAATCTTTATACTCTGCGGATGAAAACCCTAAATTCATCACGAAATACAATAAAAAAAGCGAGCCAGTTACCTGACTCGCCTATTTTAGACTACTCCCGCATTCGCGACTGGAATGCGTCAGCCGTTACATGATGTTCGCGACAGATTTCGCCAGCTGTGCTTCGAGAGCCGGTTTGGCTTCTTCGAATTTCAGGTTCACTTTGTTCGCGTTAGACACAACACGCGTCTGGTATTTCGCGCGGTTGCCTTCTTCGGTGCTGGTTTGCAGCTTGATACCGGAAGTGCCCTGACGCAGCGCTGCCACGTTGTCGGTGGTCACTTTCGCTTTGCTACGCTCAGAGATTTGCAGGTCGGTTACCATGGTGAAGTTGACATCTTCGACCATTGCGTCAGCCGCCATACCGATCAGGCCAGCGGCCAGGCCCACGCCCAGCGCCGCGCCGGAAGAGTTGCTGTTGTACGCAGTAATACCTGCGCCAAGCGCCGCACCCACCGCCGCACCTTCATAACCACTTTTGAGATACCCCTGGGTTTCACGCAGGTCCATTTTGTCGGCTTTCAGCACGTTGGCCTGGATCCAGTAGTAAGCGGTATCCGGGGAAGAGGTCACTTTGTAACCTTTATCAGTCAGTTCTTTTGACAGCAGCGTCTGCAGGTTGCTCATGTCTTTATCAGAGGTGTTTTTCACCTGGATATAAACGGTCTTCTCAGAGGAGGGTTCCAGCCAGATGGTCTGGCTCATCTGGGTTTTCACTTCCAGATTACGTTTTTTCACCGCCGTGGTCATCGCGCCACAACCCGACAGCACGAACGCAGCCAGTACCACACCGACGACAGCGACTTTTTTATAAGACATAACGATTCCTTTTTTCATTCCAAACCAGGGATAAGAACAACAAATGCGGCAAACGCCGGACGGGAGCAATGAAACGAGGAAAAGTCACACAGTCCATGTCATGACGGAGCCAGAGGCGCGGGCTTACTGCCTGCGTTATTAAAAATATTTCTGGATGAGTTATCGGCATTTTAAGGAATAATCTGAATAAAAATGCCTACTAAAACTTGTAGTTATGTGAAAAGAGGAGATTGACGGGAAAGAGATAAAAAAAAGCAGCCCGCAGACTGCTTTATCTTAAATTGGCGAAACTTACTTTTTCTTCGCTTTCGGGTTCGGCAGGTCGGTAATGCTACCTTCGAACACTTCAGCAGCCAGACCGACGGATTCATGCAGCGTCGGGTGCGCGTGAATGGTCAGCGCGATATCTTCAGCGTCGCAGCCCATTTCGATAGCCAGACCGATTTCACCCAGCAGCTCGCCGCCGTTGGTGCCGACAATCGCGCCACCAATCACGCGGTGCGTCTCTTTGTCGAAAATCAGTTTGGTCATACCGTCAGCGCAGTCAGAAGCGATGGCACGGCCAGACGCTGCCCACGGGAAGGTGGCGGTCTCGTAGCTGATGCCTTTCTCTTTCGCTTCTTTCTCGGTCAGACCCACCCATGCAACTTCCGGCTCGGTGTAGGCGATAGACGGGATAACTTTCGGATCGAAATAGTGTTTTTTACCGGCGATAACTTCAGCGGCCACGTGGCCTTCATGCACGCCTTTGTGCGCCAGCATCGGCTGACCGACGATATCGCCGATAGCGAAGATGTGCGGCACGTTGGTGCGCAGCTGTTTATCAACGCGGATAAAGCCACGGTCGTCCACTTCCACGCCGGCTTTACCCGCGTCGAGGTTTTTACCGTTCGGCACACGGCCGATAGCCACCAGCACGGCGTCGTAACGCTGCGCTTCAGCAGGGGCTTTTTTGCCTTCCATGGAAACGTAAATGCCGTCTTCTTTTGCTTCAACGGCGGTCACTTTAGTTTCCAGCATCAGATTGAATTTCTTACCGATGCGTTTGGTGAAGACTTTCACGATGTCTTTGTCTGCGGCCGGGATAACCTGGTCGAACATTTCAACCACGTCAATTTCTGAACCCAGCGCATGGTACACAGTACCCATTTCCAGACCGATGATACCGCCGCCCATCACCAGCAGGCGTTTTGGTACGGATTTCAGCTCCAGGGCGTCGGTAGAATCCCATACGCGCGGATCTTCATGCGGAATGAACGGCAGTTGGATCGGACGGGAACCCGCCGCGATGATAGCGTTGTCGAAGTTGATTACGGTTTTGCCGTTTTCGCCTTCCACTTCCAGGGTGTTCGCCCCGGTGAATTTACCCAGACCGTTAACCACTTTCACTTTACGGCCTTTGGCCATACCCGCCAGACCGCCGGTCAGCTGAGTGATCACTTTCTCTTTCCAGGTACGAATCTTGTCGATATCGGTTTTCGGTTCGCCGAAGACGATACCGTGTTCAGCCAGCGCTTTGGCTTCTTCGATAACTTTTGCAACGTGCAGCAGCGCTTTAGAAGGGATACAACCCACGTTCAGACAAACACCGCCGAGGGTGTTGTAACGTTCAACGATGACGGTTTCCAGACCTAAATCAGCGCAACGGAAGGCAGCAGAGTAACCTGCCGGGCCTGCCCCAAGTACCACGACCTGAGTTTTGATTTCAGTACTCATCATGACCTCTTATTGATTTCCGGCGGTCAGGGGTACTTCATGTCGCCCTTCATCCACCGGGACGTTCTATCCGCCCGCAGTTTACAAAATTGTTAACAATTTTGAAACAACAAACGGCAAACGATTTGTCCTTTTGCCCCTGATAACCCCAACAGCTCTATGAGATTACCAGAAAAAAGCCGGCCGTCAGGCCGGCTTCTTCGATTACATCACCAGACGGCGAATGTCAGACAGCATGTTGTTGATGATGGTGATAAAGCGCGCCCCATCAGCACCGTCAATCACACGGTGGTCGAAGGAGAGCGAAATCGGCATCATCAGACGCGGTACGAACTCTTTACCGTTCCAGACCGGCTCCATTGCCGATTTGGAGACGCCCAGGATAGCCACTTCCGGCGCGTTAACAATCGGTGCGAAATGGGTTGTGCCCAGGCCGCCGATGCTGGAGATGGTGAAGCAACCGCCCTGCATTTCGCCAGCGGTCAGCTTACCGTCACGCGCTTTTTTGGAAATCACCGTCAGTTCGCGGGACAGCTCAGTAACGCTCTTCTTATTCACGTCTTTAAAGACCGGAACAACCAGACCGTTCGGGGTATCCACCGCAACACCGATGTTGATGTATTTCTTCAGCGTCAGGCGCTGACCATCTTCAGACAGCGAGCTGTTGAAGCGCGGCATCTGCTCAAGCGCGGCAGCAACGGCTTTCATGATGAAGACAACCGGGGTGAATTTCACATCCAGTTTGCGCTTCTCAGCTTCGGCGTTCTGCTGTTTACGGAACGCTTCCAGATCGGTGATATCGGTTTTGTCGAAGTGTGTAACGTGTGGGATCATCACCCAGTTACGGCTCAGGTTAGCACCAGAGATTTTCTGGATACGGCCCAGTTCCACTTCTTCGATTTCGCCGAACTTGCTGAAGTCCACTTTCGGCCACGGCAGCAGACCCGGCAGAGAACCACCGGTTGCGCCAGCGGCAGGTGCGGACTCAGCGCGTTTCACCGCGTCTTTCACGTAAGCCTGAACGTCTTCGCGCAGGATACGGCCTTTACGACCGGTGCCTTTCACTTTCGCCAGGTTAACGCCGAACTCGCGCGCCAGACGGCGGATCAGCGGGGTAGCGTGAACGTAAGCATCGTTTTCCGCGAAATCAGATTTACCTTCTGCTTTCGCAGCCGGTGCCGCAGCAGGTTTAGCAGCCTGAGCCGGGGCAGCAGCAGATGCCGGAGCAGCAGCGGCAGCCGGAGCAGCGGCAGGCGCAGCGCCTTCCACTTCAAACACCATAATCAGAGAACCGGTGGAGACTTTGTCGCCCACGTTCACTTTCAGCTCTTTAACAACACCTGCGAACGGTGCCGGAACTTCCATAGAGGCTTTATCGCCTTCGACGGTGATCAGCGACTGTTCAGCGGAGACTTTGTCACCCACTTTCACCAGCACTTCGGTCACTTCAACTTCGTCGCCGCCGATATCCGGTACGTTGACTTCTTTCGGGCCAGCCGCTGCTGCCGGTGCGCTCGCCGCAGCCGGAGCGGCGGCCTGAGCCGGAGCCGCAGCAGGTGCAGCACCCGCCACTTCGAAGACCATGATCAGCGAGCCAGTAGACACTTTATCGCCGGTGTTGATTTTGATCTCTTTCACGGTGCCGGCGAACGGCGCCGGAACTTCCATAGAGGCTTTGTCACCCTCTACGGTGATCAGAGATTGTTCTGCCGCAACGGTGTCGCCCACTTTCACCAGGATTTCGGTGACTTCAACTTCGTCACCGCCGATGTCAGGCACGTTCACTTCTTTTGCTGCCGCGGCTGCTGGCGCAGCAGCGGCCGGTGCGGCCTCTTTCTTCTCTTCTGCCGGAGCAGGTGCAGCGGCTGCTGCACCATCGGCGGAATCGAAAATCATGATCAGTTTGCCCGTCTCGGTTTTGTCGCCTACAGAGACTTTGATCTCTTTAACAACGCCAGCCTGCGGAGACGGAACTTCCATAGAGGCTTTGTCGCCTTCCACGGTGATCAGCGACTGTTCAGCTTCTACTTTGTCGCCCACTTTGACCAGAATCTCGGTGATTTCTACTTCATCAGACCCGATGTCCGGTACTTTGATTTCGATAGCCATTATCTCTTTACCTCTTACGCCAGACGCGGGTTAACTTTTTCTGCATCGATGTTGAATTTGGTAATGGCTTCCGCCACCACTTTCTTGTCGATTTCGCCACGTTTAGCCAGTTCGCCCAGTGCTGCTACCACCACGTAAGAAGCATCAACTTCGAAGTGGTGACGCAGGTTTTCACGGCTGTCGGAGCGACCGAAACCATCTGTACCCAGTACGCGGTAATCATCAGCCGGTACGTAAGTACGAACCTGCTCGGCGAACAGTTTCATATAGTCAGTTGATGCCACAGCTGGTGCGTCGTTCATCACCTGAGCGATGTACGGAACGCGCGGCGTTTCCAGCGGGTGCAGCATGTTCCAGCGCTCACAATCCTGGCCATCACGCGCCAGTTCAGTGAAGGAGGTGACGCTGTACACGTCAGAGCCCACGCCGTAGTCGTTCGCCAGGATCTGCGCTGCTTCACGAACATGACGCAGGATAGAACCGGAGCCCAGCAGCTGAACTTTACCTTTGCTACCGGCAACGGTTTCGAGTTTGTAGATACCTTTACGGATACCTTCCTCGGCGCCTTCCGGCATCGCCGGCATGTGGTAGTTTTCGTTCAGCGTGGTGATGTAGTAGTAAATGTTCTCTTGCGCTTCACCGTACATGCGTTGCAGACCGTCATGCATGATGACTGCCACTTCGTACGCGTAAGACGGGTCGTAAGAGATACAGTTCGGGATAGTCAGCGACTGAATGTGGCTGTGACCATCTTCATGCTGCAGACCTTCGCCATTCAGGGTTGTACGACCAGAAGTACCACCGATCAGGAAGCCGCGAGCCTGCTGGTCGCCCGCCTGCCAGCACAGGTCGCCGATACGCTGGAACCCGAACATGGAGTAGTAGATGTAGAACGGGATCATCGGCAGGTTGTTGGTGCTGTAAGAGGTCGCAGCCGCCAGCCAGGATGCGCCAGCACCCAGTTCGTTGATACCTTCCTGCAGGATCTGACCTTTCTCGTCTTCTTTGTAGTAAGCAACCTGCTCACGGTCCTGCGGGGTGTACTGCTGGCCGTTCGGGCTGTAAATACCAATCTGACGGAACAGACCTTCCATACCGAAAGTACGCGCTTCGTCGGCGATGATCGGAACCAGTCTGTCTTTGATCGACTTGTTCTTCAGCATCACGTTCAGGGCACGCACGAAAGCGATAGTGGTGGAGATCTCTTTGTTCTGCTCTTCCAGCAACTGGGAGAAGTCTTCCAGCGCAGGCAGATCCAGTTTCTCGGTGAAGTTCGGCTGACGAGACGGCAGGTAGCCTTTCAGCGCCTGGCGACGTTCGTGCAGGTATTTATGCTCTTCAGAACCTTCCGGGAAGGTGATGTAAGAGAGGTTTTCAACCTGCTCATCGGTAACCGGAACATTGAAACGATCGCGGATATAGCGCACGCCGTCCATGTTCATTTTCTTCACCTGGTGAGCGATGTTTTTACCTTCTGCGGTATCGCCCATGCCGTAACCTTTAATGGTATGGGCCAGGATAACAGTCGCTTTACCTTTGGTTTCACGCGCTTTTTTCAGTGCCGCGTAAACTTTCTTCGGATCGTGGCCGCCACGGTTCAGAGCCCAGATCTGCTCATCAGTCCAGTCTGCAACCAGCGCTGCGGTTTCCGGGTATTTGCCGAAGAAGTGCTCACGTACGTACGCGCCATCTTTGGATTTGAAGGTCTGGTAGTCGCCGTCAACGGTTTCGTTCATCAGTTGGATCAGTTTACCGCTGGTATCTTTACGCAGCAGCTCATCCCAACGACCGCCCCACATCACCTTGATAACGTTCCAGCCAGCACCTGCGAAGATGCCTTCCAGTTCGTTGATGATTTTGCCGTTACCGGTTACCGGGCCATCCAGACGCTGCAGGTTACAGTTGATGATGAAGCACAGGTTATCCAGTTTCTCACGGGTGGCGATGGTGATAGCGCCTTTGGATTCCGGCTCATCCATCTCACCGTCGCCGAGGAAGGCGTAAACGGTTTGTTCAGAAGTATCTTTCAGACCACGGTGTTCCAGATATTTCAGGAACTTCGCCTGATAGATAGCACCGATCGGGCCCAGACCCATCGATACGGTCGGGAACTGCCAGAATTCCGGCATCAGTTTCGGGTGCGGGTAAGAGGAGAGGCCTTTACCGTGAACTTCCTGACGGAAGTTGTTCATCTGCTCTTCAGTCAGACGACCTTCCAGGAACGCACGCGCGTAGATGCCCGGAGAGATGTGGCCCTGGAAGTACACCAGGTCGCCGCCGTCTTTCTCGTTACGGGCACGGAAGAAGTGGTTGAAGCAAACTTCATAAACGGTCGCGGAAGACTGGAAGGACGCCATGTGGCCGCCCAGCTCAAGGTCTTTTTTGGACGCGCGCAGAACCGTCATGATGGCGTTCCAGCGAATAGCTGAACGAATGCGGCGTTCCAGTTCCAGATTGCCCGGGTATTCCGGTTCATCTTCAACGGCAATAGTGTTTACATAGTTGCTCGCCCCTGTGCCAGCTGCCACTTTCACACCGCCTTTGCGGGCTTCAGAAAGGAGCTGGTCAATCAGATACTGAGCACGCTCAACACCTTCTTCACGGATGACCGATTCGATCGCCTGTTGCCAGTCGCGAGTTTCGATCGGATCCACGTCATTTTGGAAACGTTCTGACATGGGGGGTATTCCTTATCTATCTAATACGTTGATTTGTCTGGAACCTGTCCCATTGCATTCTCATGCCTTTTCGTTCAAACCACAAAAGTGCAATAAGACAGGTTCTGCGTTTAGTTGCCGCGCTCTAAAGTTTGGCGCTGGTGTTACAACTCTTCCGGTACAACCTGCACCAGAAAATCTTAATTCTTTCTCTGCTCTAACCGGCGAAGCGAGCGTTCACGACGGCTCTGCTCACGGCTACGGTCCAGCAAAATCTCTTCAATAAACGCCAGGTGACGGTGCGACGCTTCACGCGCCTCTTCCGGCTTGCCGGCCATGATCGCCGCAAAAATACTCGAGCGATGGTTGCTGACCAGCGGCAGCATCTCGCGGCGCGCGTACAGCAATTCAAAGTTCTGACGAACGTTTTGCGCCAACATGGGCTCCATGCAGCGTAGCAGATGAAGCAGCACAACATTATGTGCCGCCTCGGTTACGGCTATTTGATACTGCACGACGGCACTGGATTCCGCGTCCAAATCCCCGGACTGTTGCGCAAGCTCAATGGCCTGGTGCAGTTCGCTGATCCGCGCTTTGTCTTCATCGGTGCTGCGCAGCGCCGCGTAATATGCAGCGATGCCTTCCAGCGCGTGGCGGGTTTCAAGCAGGTCAAACTGGGATTCGGGATGATCGGCCAGAAGCTCAACCAGCGGATCGCTGAAGCTTTGCCACAGGCTGCTTTGGACAAAAGTACCGCCACCCTGGCGACGAAGGAGCAGACCTTTCGCTTCGAGGCGCTGAATGGCCTCGCGCAGTGAAGGACGAGAAACATCGAACTGTTTGGCCAGCTCGCGTTCTGGAGGCAGTTTCTCGCCGGGACGCAACGTACCTTCGAGAATCAAAAACTCCAGTTGCTGCTCAATCACATCGGAAAGTTTTGGTTGGCGGATTTTGCTGTAGGCCATTGTTCCCTGTCTCTACCACTCGCCCGGAGTAAATTGGTCTTACCAATTTCATGTTCTTGACGCTAAAGTAACAAAGTATTCACCTTCTGTCCATACAGGTTTTGATTGAAATCAGGAAACCACGCACATTTTAACAATGTTACAGAAATAGCGTTTCAAAGATGTAACCTTGCACAAATGCCTCGTTTACCACGAAAGAGGCAGTTTTAACTTTCCTGAAACGCCAGTTAAGGCATATGAACCGATTCAGTTGTTGAATATATGAATGGTTATTCTGTTTAGGCGCATAAAACGAAGAAATGAGTTCAATGCAGAGGTAGAGGAGGTACGCAGAAATGGTTTCTTTTTTACCCGCTCGTCATCAGAGTTTCATAAAGCAGATGCATTCCCGCGCACTTATCACTATTCTGAGCCCTATGAAAGGGATTGACGAAAAAACCCGTCGACATTTCGTAAACTAAAAAATACAAAAAACGGAATTTATTTATTACACGCAAACCGCAGCGTACAAATAACAACCACACACGAGGTTTAATAATGGAAGGTCAACAGCACGGCGATCAGCTAAAGCGCGGCCTTAAGAACCGCCACATTCAGCTTATCGCGCTGGGTGGCGCTATTGGGACTGGCCTGTTTCTGGGCAGCGCATCCGTCATTCAATCTGCCGGCCCGGGGATAATTCTGGGTTATGCCATTGCCGGTTTTATCGCGTTTCTCATCATGCGCCAGCTGGGCGAAATGGTGGTTGAAGAGCCGGTAGCCGGTTCATTCAGCCACTTCGCCTACAAATATTGGGGCAGCTTTGCAGGCTTTGCTTCCGGCTGGAACTACTGGGTGTTGTACGTGCTGGTGGCGATGGCGGAACTCACTGCCGTCGGGAAATATATTCAGTTCTGGTGGCCAGAAATCCCAACCTGGGTCTCCGCCGCCGTGTTCTTTGTCATTATCAACGCCATCAACCTGACCAACGTTAAGGTGTTTGGCGAAATGGAGTTCTGGTTCGCCATTATTAAGGTTTTCGCGGTTGTGGCGATGATCGTGTTTGGCGGCTGGTTGCTGTTTAGCGGTAGCGCGGGTCCGCAGGCCACCGTGCGTAACCTGTGGGAACAGGGCGGTTTCCTGCCGCACGGCATCGGTGGGCTGGTGATGATGATGGCGATCATCATGTTCTCTTTCGGTGGTCTGGAGCTGGTGGGGATCACCGCCGCAGAAGCCGACAACCCGGAACAAAGCATTCCCAAAGCCACCAACCAGGTTATCTACCGTATTCTGATCTTCTATGTGGGTTCGCTGGCCGTGCTGCTCTCCCTGCTGCCGTGGACGCGCGTTACTTCTGATACCAGCCCGTTTGTGCTGATCTTCCATGAACTGGGCGACGCGTTTGTGGCCAATGCGTTGAACATTGTGGTGCTGACTGCCGCGCTCTCTGTTTATAACAGCTGCGTGTACTGCAACAGCCGTATGCTGTTCGGTCTGGCAAAACAGGGCAACGCGCCGAAAATACTGCAACAAGTGGATAAACGCGGCGTGCCGGTGAACACCATCATCACTTCTGCGCTGTTTACCGCGCTGTGCGTGCTGATCAACTACTTCGCCCCGGAATCCGCATTTGGTCTGCTGATGGCGCTGGTGGTTTCCGCGCTGGTGATCAACTGGGCGATGATTAGCCTGGCGCACATGCGTTTTCGCCGCGCCAAACAACAGCAAGGTGTAACACCGCGCTTCCCGGCGCTGTTCTACCCGCTGGGGAACTGGATCTGCCTGGTGTTTATGGCGGCGGTGCTGGTGATCATGCTGATGACAGACGGCATGGCGATCTCCGTCTACCTGATCCCGGTGTGGATTGCCATCCTCGGCATCGGCTACCTGCTGAAGCAGAAAAACGCCAATGCCGTGAAAGCGCATTAATCCTTATCCGTTCTGCCCTCTCCCGCCCGGGAGAGGGTTGTTATCACTGTGTTAACTTCCTCACACTTTCCTTTCCATAGCCATTTTGTCCATCTCTGCGGCCTGATCCTGCTACGCAAACAAAAACTTACAGACAAATACTTCATGCCATATCTCATAGGGAGAACCGGCAATGGACAACAAACTGTCTGTTAAAGAAAAGATTGGCTATGGCATGGGCGACGCCGGATGCAACATCATCTTTGGCGCTATCATGCTGTTTGTTAACTATTTCTATACTGATATCTTCGGCCTCGCACCTGCGCTGGTTGGGGTATTACTGCTGTCGATTCGCGTGATTGATGCGGTGACCGACCCGCTGATGGGAGCGCTTGCTGACAGGACACAAAGTAAATATGGCCGTTTTCGCCCGTGGCTGTTGTGGATAGCCGTACCTTACGCCGTTTTCAGCGTGCTAATGTTCACCACGCCGGAGTGGACTTATAACAGCAAAGTTATCTATGCCTTTGTCACCTATTTCCTGTTGTCGCTGACGTATACCGCGATCAATATCCCCTACTGCTCGCTGGGCGGTGTGATCACCAACGACCCGAAAGAGCGCGTTGCCTGCCAGTCTTACCGTTTTGTGATGGTGGGGATTGCAACCCTGCTGTTGTCGCTCACGCTGCTGCCGATGGCTGAGTGGTTCGGCGGGGCCAATAAAGCCAAAGGCTACCAGATGGCAATGACGGTACTGGCATTTATCGGCATGTGCATGTTCCTGTTCTGCTTTGCCACCGTGCGCGAGCGTATCCGCCCGGCGGTGCCAACCAACGATGATCTGAAGAAAGACTTCAAAGATGTGTGGAAAAACGATCAATGGGTGCGCATCTTGTTGCTGACGCTCTGCAACGTTTGTCCCGGTTTTATCCGCATGGCGGCTACCATGTATTACGTCACCTGGGTGATGGGGGAAAGCACCCATTTCGCGACGATGTTTATTAGCCTTGGCGTGGTCGGCATGATGTTCGGCAGTATGCTGGCGAAAGTATTGACCGACCGCTGGTGCAAACTGAAAGTCTTCTTCTGGACCAATATCGTGCTGGCGTTTTTCTCCTGCGCCTTTTACTTCTTTGACCCGCACGCCACGGTGCTGATTGTGGTGCTCTACTTCCTGCTGAACATTCTGCATCAGATCCCTTCCCCGCTGCACTGGTCGCTGATGGCGGATGTCGATGATTACGGCGAGTGGAAAACCGGCAAACGCATTACCGGTATGAGCTTCTCCGGCAACCTGTTCTTCCTGAAAGTGGGCCTGGCAGTTGCCGGGGCGATGGTCGGTTTCCTGCTCTCCTGGTACGGCTATGACGCCGGAGCCAAACAGCAAAGCGCCAGCGCCATTAACGGCATCATGCTGCTGTTTACCATTATTCCAGGCGTGGGCTACCTGATCACCGCAGGCGTGGTGCGCCTGCTGAAAGTCGACCGTGAATTGATGAAACAGATCCAGGCGGATCTGGAAAAACGCCGCGTCAACTACCATGAACTGACGGAAAATCAGCCTCTACCGGCGGGCGATAACGTAAGGAATGCATAATGAATACCTGGCCGAACCCGTTTATTGAACAGCGTGCCGATCCGTTTATCCTGCACCATCAAGGCGAGTACTACTTCGTAGCCTCGGTGCCGGAATATGACCGACTGGAGATCCGCCGCGCCAGTACGCTGGAAGGTCTGCGAGGAGCCGAGGGCGTGGTGGTCTGGCGTAAACCGCAAAGTGGGCCGATGAGCGAGCTTATCTGGGCGCCGGAACTGCATCACATTGAGGATAAATGGTATTTATATTTTGCCGCGACATGGACTAAGGCGCTGGATGCGCTGAATATGTTCCAGCACCGCATGTTCGTACTGGAGTGCGCGGATGCCGATCCGCTCAGCGGGCGCTGGGTCGAAAAAGGCCAGGTAAAAACGCCTTTCGATACGTTTGCCCTCGATGCCACGACCTTTGAACATCAGGGGAAACGCTGGTATTTATGGGCGCAAAAAGCGCCGGATATTGCCGGTAACTCTAATCTTTACCTGGCGGAAATGGAAAATCCTTGGACGCTGAAAGGCGAACCGATCATGTTAAGCAAACCAGAGTTTGACTGGGAGTGTCGTGGTTTTCTGGTCAATGAAGGCCCGGCGGTATTGTTCCACAGCGATAAACTTTTTGTGAGTTATTCCGCCAGCGCCACCGACGAAAACTACTGCATGGGCTTGTTGTGGATCGATATCACCGCCAACCCGCAGGATCCCAAAAACTGGCATAAATCGCCGCAGCCGGTGTTTAAAACCAGTTATGAAAACCGCCAGTACGGCCCGGGGCACAACAGTTTTACGCAAACACCGGAAGGGGAAGATGTGCTGGTCTATCACGCACGGAATTACACCGAAATTGAAGGCGATCCGCTTTACGATCCCAATCGCCATACCCGCCTGAAAACCATCCGCTGGCAAGAAAACGGGATGCCCGATTTCGGCATCCCGGCAGCGGATAATCAGTGATACTGCGGCACGCGGTTAAATCAGCGTGCCGTAAATCGTTAACAACGCCACCACGACCACCAGCACCAGCGACGTTTTCTTCGCCATTGAGACAGCGGCTTTCGGCGTTTCGACTTTATCCGTGTGCGGCTCGCGCGCCAGCGAGAACTGTGCAAGACGCGTCAGCACCTGGTATTGCGAAGTATGACGATCGCCCAACGAGGCAAACCAGGCCGGGAGCGCTTTTTCTCCGTGCCCGACCAGTGCATAAACCACGCCCGCGAGGCGTACCGGTACCCAATCCAGCAGATGCAAAATCGCATCAATGCCCGACTGCTGACGTTCGTTTGGCGTTTTGTAACGCGCCAGCCAGTATTGCCACGCACGCAGTGAGGCGTAACCCACCAGCAATACGGGCCCCCACGACGCACCGACGATAAACCAAAACATTGGCGCGAGATAAAAACGGAAGTTGATCCACACCAGCGCGTTTTGCAACTCGCGCAGAAACTCGCGCTCGTCGCAGCCTGGCGGTACACCGTGGATCAGCGTCAACTCATTCGCCATTGCCGTGTGAGCATGGGCGTCATTGCGCGCTGCCGCTTTCAGATAGGCGTGATAATGGAGCCGCACTTTACCCGCGCCGATACACAACACGCCGAGCAAAATCCACACCACCAGCAGCGGAACATTGAAAAACAGCCCATACAAAGCACGCAAAATCAGGAAGGTAACCAGCATCGCCAGCGCCGTCATCAGCAACGTTCTGAACATGGAGTAGTGTTTTACCCGCCGGAACAGCACTTCCATCCGATGATCCAGTTGCCAGTGCTCGCCCAGTTTAAACAGCCGTTCTGCTGCTAACACCAGCAGCAGAGTGAATAATGTCATGGCATCTCCTTTTCTGACATACCGGCAACCAGCGCACGGAATCTCGCCCAATCAAAAGCCGGCCCGGGATCGGTCTTGCGTTCGGGGGCGATATCGCTATGCCCGGTCATATTGTCGGCAATCGACGGGTAAAGCTCAATCACCGTTCGTGCCACTGCCGCCAGCTGACGGTATTGCGCATCGGTATAAGGCAGATGATCGGTGCCCTCAAGCTCAATACCAATGGAAAAATCGTTACAGCGTTCCCGCCCATGGTACGAAGAGACGCCCGCATGCCAGGCGCGTTTATCGAAAGGCACATACTGCACAATCTCCCCGTCGCGGCGAATCAGGCAGTGTGCGGAAACACGCAGATGAACAATCTCTTCAAAGAAGGGATCGGCGCTGGCATCCAGCGTGCCGGTGAACAGCGCGTCTATCCACGGGCCGCCAAATTTGCCGGGAGGCAGGCTAATATTATGTACCACCAGCAATGAAGGCTGTTCATCATCCGGGCGGCAATCAAAATGGGGAGACGGCACATGCCGCGCCTCGACCAGCCAGCCCTTACGTAACTGCATAAGGAACTCCTTATAGAGGATGGTGCTGAAACACGCTTCAGAGTAGCATGTTTGCACTGTGTCCCGTAATGGCGTTGCCAGCAGGACATCACCTAACTTTGTGATTCGTTACCCTTTTTGGAGTTTATCATGCCGCCTCGCCGCTATAACCCCGATCACCGACGTGACGCGCTGCTCGAACGCATCGAACTGGATATCCCCGCCGCAGTGGCTCAGGCCCTGCGTGAAGACTTAGGTGGAGAAGTCGATGCAAATAACGACATTACCGCGCAATTGTTACCGCCAGAGAACCGCTCTCATGCGGTGATCATCACCCGTGAAGATGGCGTATTCTGCGGCAAACGCTGGGTTGAAGAGGTCTTTATTCAACTGGCGGGCGATGATGTCGCTATCACCTGGCATGTCGCGGATGGCGACGCGATTCGCGCTAACCAGCCGCTATTCGAGCTTGAAGGCCCTTCGCGCGTGTTGTTGACCGGCGAGCGTACCGCGCTCAATTTTGTTCAGACACTCTCCGGTGTCGCCAGCGAAGTGCGCCGCTATGTGGATCTACTCAACGGCACCAAAACACAGCTACTGGATACCCGCAAAACGCTGCCAGGGCTGCGTACCGCCCTGAAATACGCGGTGCTGTGCGGCGGCGGCGCTAACCACCGGCTGGGTCTTTCCGATGCATTTCTGATCAAAGAGAACCATATTATCGCTGCGGGTTCTGTACGTAAGGCGGTAGAACAAGCCTTCTGGATGCATCCGGATGTGCCGGTTGAAGTCGAGGTGGAATCGCTGGAAGAGCTCGATGACGCCCTGAAAGCCGGAGCAGATATCATCATGCTGGATAACTTTGCCACCGAACAAATGCGCGAAGCCGTGAAGCGTACCCACGGCCAGGCGCGGCTGGAAGTTTCCGGCAACGTGACGCAGGAAACCCTGCGCGAATACGCCGAAACCGGTGTTGATTACATCTCTGTCGGAGCGCTCACCAAGCATGTTCGCGCTCTCGACCTGTCAATGCGCTTTCGCTAGTCCTCACTTTTGAACGGGCCGCTGGCCCGTTTTTTTGCGTGTTAACTCGCACCTTTTTTGTTGTGAACTGCAATTTCATCAATAACGCTGGAAGCCTCTTTCCCACCTTCCTTTTTACACCTCGCCAGCCAGTCCAGGGGCTGACAGAGTAGCGGCTCAAAACAAGGAGCCGTTTATGAACAGACAACAAGGATTCACCTTAATTGAGCTGATGGTGGTTATCGGCATCATTGCGATTTTGAGCGCTATCGGAATTCCCGCCTATCAAAACTACCTGCGTAAAGCCGCGCTAACCGACATGCTGCAAGCCTATGTTCCCTATCGCACCGCAATCGAGTTATGCGCACTTGAGCGCGGTGGCTTAGATACCTGTGATGCCAGCAGTAATGGCATCCCTGCGCCGACAACCACGCGATATGTTTCTGCCATGAGTGTTGCAAAAGGCATCGTCACACTGACCGGCCAGGAAAGCCTGAACGGGCTGAGTGTGGTCATGACACCACAGTGGAACAGTGCAGAGGGCATGCAGGGTTGGACGCGCACCTGCAATACGCAAGCGGATAGCGCATTGCAGCAGGCTTGCGAAGATGTTTTCCGTACCGGACGCTAAGGAGCAGCAATGAAAGAGGACAAACTTATCGCGCTCTGCCAGCGCCACAATGCGGTAGTGCTCAATAATGAAATCGATGTGCTCACTATTGCCGTCGTGGATAGCCCCAGCACAGAGTTGATGGAATCCCTGCAATTCGCGGTGCAAAAACGCATCGATATCCGTTGCTGGACAGCAGAACAGATGGATAAACACCAACAGATAACCGCGCAGGCTCCAGCGCCGGCAATACAAGAACCCAAAGAAGAGAGCGGCTCTGCGGTTGAAATTTTAAACCACACGCTGCAACAGGCCCTGATGCTGCGCGCTTCCGACATCCATTTTGAGCCCGGTGAAACCCAGTATGTCATTCGCCTGCGTGTTGACGGGGTACTGCATGCTTTATCGCCACTACCCGGCTCACTTGCCAGCACCCTGACGGCAAGGCTAAAAGTGCTTGGTAATCTCGATATTGCCGAACGACGCCTCCCGCAGGATGGGCAGTTCAATGTCGAGTTGTCCGGGCAGTCCATTTCGTTTCGTAT
Organism: Kosakonia pseudosacchari; assembly: GCF_015167415.1. Taxonomy (NCBI): domain Bacteria; kingdom Pseudomonadati; phylum Pseudomonadota; class Gammaproteobacteria; order Enterobacterales; family Enterobacteriaceae; genus Kosakonia; species Kosakonia pseudosacchari. The sequence goes on along the minus strand of NZ_CP063425.1, from coordinate 826,020 downwards.
CGCAACCCTGCCCTGCCGCCACGGTGAAAAAGTCGTCTTGCGGCTTTTGCACCAGGTTAACCAAGCCCTGGAGATCGCCGCCCTTGGTATGACGGAAGCGCAAATGGCGCTCTTTAATAACGCGCTGGCGCAACCACAAGGGTTGTTACTGGTCACCGGGCCAACCGGCAGTGGTAAAACAGTAACGCTATACAGCGCACTTCAGGCGCGTAACAAGCAGGAAGTCAACATTTGTAGCGTTGAAGATCCGGTCGAGATCCCGCTGAACGGTTTAAATCAGACACAGATAAACCCGCGTGCCGGGTTGACCTTTCAAAGCGTGCTTCGCGCCTTACTGCGCCAGGATCCCGATATCATCATGGTCGGCGAAATTCGCGATGGCGAAACGGCGGAAATTGCCATCAAAGCCGCACAAACCGGCCATCTGGTGCTGTCGACATTGCACACCAACTCTACCAGCGAAACGCTGGTGCGCATTCAGCAAATGGGCGTTGCGCGCTGGATGATCTCCTCCGCGCTATCATTGGTTGTCGCGCAGCGGCTGGTGAGAAAGCTTTGCCCGCATTGCCGCAAACTGGCGGTAGAAAACCATCATTTGCCCGGCAATCTGTGGCCGCGTCCGCTGCCTCGCTGGCGCGCCGAAGGTTGCGAACAGTGCTACCACGGTTTCTATGGACGCGTCGCGTTATTCGAAGTACTCGCCATCACCCCAGACGTTCGCCAGGCCATCGCCAGCGATCTCAGCGCGGATGAGATCGAACAGCGGGCACGCGCAGGTGGGATGACCACGCTTTTTCAGCATGGCTGCCTCGCCGTTGAGCAAGGGCTGACCACGTTCGAGGAACTGGTTCGTATATTGGGTTTCCCTGATGGCCAGTAAACAACTCTGGCAATGGTCCGGGCTTGAGAAAAGCGGCGAACTGCAAAGCGGCCTGTTATGGAGCGAAAACCGCACCAGCATACTGTTGCTGTTGCACCAACAGCAAATCCATCCGCTTGCGATAAAGCGCTGCGTTATACGGCGTGCACTGTGGAAGCCGGAACACAGCAGCCAGTTACTTCATCAACTGGCAACCTTACTGCGGGCAGGATTAACGTTGCCGGAAGGGTTACAACTTCTGGCAGAACAGCACCCTGCAAAGCAATGGCGTGCGTTGTTACACCACCTGGCACAAGCGCTGGAACAGGGGGAAACCTTCTCCGCTGCGCTGCGCCAGTGGCCAGAGGTATTTCCACCGCTCTGGCTGGCGATGATTCGCACCGGTGAATTAACCGGCAAGCTGGATGAGTGCTGCTTTAAACTCGCCAGCCAGCAAAAAGCGCAACGAGAGTTAACACTGAAGGTGAAAAAAGCGCTGCGCTATCCGTTAATCATCCTCGCGCTGACTACCGTCGTGGTGCTGGCAATGATCTATCTGGTACTGCCGGAATTTACCGCCATTTACCGGACATTCAATACCCCGCTGCCAATGCTGACGCGAGGGGTCATTGCGGGTGCCGCAATCATGCAGCAAGCGGCACTGCCCTTAATGATTTGCGCATTCTTAACAGTCGGTGTCTTACGGATGCTGCGCAACCATACAGGCTGGCAACGCCATCGACAGCGGCTACTCCTGGCAAGCCCGATCATTGGCCCGCTGGTTCGTGGACAGCGCCTGAGCCAGATATTTACCGTTCTTGCGCTGACGCAGCGGGCAGGGATCGCGTTTTTGCAAGGGCTGGAGAGTGTACGGGAAACCCTCTCCTGCCCTTACTGGCAGGCGGTGCTGCGACGCGCGCATCAGGAAATTACCCAGGGCGCGGCCATTTCAGCAGCGTTACAGGAGAGTGGTGAATTTCCGCCATTGTGCATTCAGTTAGTTCGTACAGGGGAAGTTTCTGGGGCGCTGGATAGCATGCTGGAGAATCTGGCGCAACATCATAGCGAGCAAACCCAGCGTCAGGCTGATGGTCTGGCTGCAGTGCTGGAGCCGCTATTACTGGTGGGGACAGGGCTTATTATCGGCGTATTAGTTGTGGCAATGTATTTGCCCATCTTTCATCTGGGAGATGCGATGAGTGGTGGCGGATAATGCAGGCGCAACGCTGTGCGCCTGCAAAAATATCAGAGGCTATTGAAAACGCGGTTTTCCTGCTCCTGAACGCGGATAAAGGTGGTGCGTTTGGTCAGCTCTTTCAGGCGGGAAGCGCCAACATAAGTACAGGCAGAACGCAAACCACCGAGGATATCGCGCGCGGTATTTTCCACCGGACCACGCAGTGCCAGCTTCACGGTTTTGCCTTCCGCCGCGCGGTAACCCGCAACACCACCAACGTGACGATTCATGGCGGATTCGGAGCTCATGCCATAGAAAAGCATGAATTTCTCACCGTTTTCTTCAACGATGGTGCCACCGCTCTCTTCATGACCCGCCAGCATACCGCCGAGCATGACGAAATCCGCGCCGCCACCGAACGCTTTCGCCACATCACCAGGCACGGTACAGCCGCCATCACTGACAATCTGACCGCCGAGGCCGTGAGCCGCATCGGCACACTCGATCACCGCAGACAATTGAGGGTAACCGACCCCGGTTTTCACCCGTGTGGTGCACACAGAACCCGGGCCAATACCCACTTTCACGATATCGGCGCCGGAAAGAATGAGCTCCTCACACATTTCACCCGTTACGACGTTACCGGCACAGATGGTTTTATTCGGCCAGGCTGCACGCGCTTTAACAACGAATTGCACAAAATGTTCTGAGTAGCCGTTCGCCACATCGATGCAGACAAAATTCAGATCTGCATGTAACGCGAGGATCTGTTTGGTTTTTTCGAAATCCGCATCGGATGTACCAGTAGAAACCATCACATGACGCAGCACATCTGCAGACTCACGCTGAACAAAGGCTTTCCAGTCTTCAACAGAGTAGTGTTTGTGTACAGCGGTAAGAATATCGAAGGAGGCCAACGCTTTCGCCATCGCGAACGTGCCTACGGTATCCATATTGGCAGCGATAACCGGTACACCGGACCAGTTCATCCCGGAATGTTTAAAGGTGAATTTGCGTTCCAGTTCGACATCGGAACGGCTTTTGAGGGTAGAACGTTTAGGGCGGATAAGAACGTCTTTAAAACCTAATTTCAGATCTTCTTCAATACGCATGGGTGCAGATTCCTGGGGTTAATGGCGACATGACAAACTCACAACTCCAGTGACGCTATCATACGCGCTAATAAGGACCGCGCAAGACTGCGAAATTCTCTTTTTTTACGCTACAATCCTATAAATTTACCTGGTGAACAGGCAAGTTTGGGTTAATTGATTTCATTGTCGCTTGCTTTAAACACAACTCGCTGAATAATTTAATAATTATATTAGCACTTTTGCGTTTTTCTCTTACCCGGGACGGCAAAATACCGTTACTAAAGCAGGAAAAGAAGGCGCATAGTGATGAATGGCAGGCTATTTTAGGACAAAGCGTTATGGGGTATACGGTCGCGTTAACAGGCGGCATCGGCAGCGGTAAGAGCACCGTGGCAAATGCCTTTGCTGCATTGGGTGTTACTGTTATCGACGCGGATATTATCGCACGTCAGGTTGTAGAACCCGGTACTGAAGCATTACGCGCGATTGTCGGACATTTCGGCGCAGAAATGCTCCTCAAGGACGGCTCACTGAACCGTCGTTTGTTGCGTGAACATATTTTTGCTTCCCCAGCCGAGAAAGCATGGCTAAATGGTTTGCTCCACCCACTTATTCAAAAACTGACTCAACGCCAGATTGCGCAAGCGACGTCACCTTATGTACTGTGGGTTGTTCCGTTGCTGGTGGAAAACCAGCTTAATGATAAAGCCGATCGCATTTTAGTCATCGACGTCCCGGTTGAGACACAAATTTTACGCACCATGCAGCGCGATGGCGTGAGCCGAGAACATGCAGAAAAAATTCTCACGGCTCAGGCCACACGTGAAGCGCGACTTGCCATCGCAGATGATGTTATTGACAATAATGGCGCACCAGATGCGATAGCATCGGATGTTGCCCGCCTGCATGCAACCTATCTACGCAATGCTTCGCAGGCCGTATCACAGGAAAAACCGTAATGCACACCCACATTCTTTTTGAACATCCGCTTAACGAAAAGATGCGTACCTGGTTGCGCGTTGAGTTTTTACTGCAACAACTTTCGGTTCATTTACCAGTGAGCGATCACGCAGGCGCACTGCACTTTTTCCGCAACGTAGGTGAATTGCTGGATGTGTTTGAGCGGGGCGATACCCGCACTGAATTACTGAAAGAGCTGGAACGCCAGCAGCGTAAACTGCGAGCCTGGAGCGAACTGCCCGGCGTTGATCTCAACCGTATTGACGCTATCCGCCAGCAGTTAAAAGAGAGTGGCGCGGTATTGATGACTGCACCACGTATCGGTCAGTTGTTACGTGAAGATCGCCTGATTGGGCTGGTGCGTCAGCGCCTGAGCATCCCTGGCGGATGTTGTAGTTTCGATTTACCCACGCTGCATATGTGGCTGCACTTACCGCAAGAACAGCGCGATGCGCAAATCGAATTATGGCTTGCAAGCCTTGAGCCGCTGCGCGCGACGCTATCGCTTATACTTGATCTCATTCGCAGCGCTGCACCATTTCGTCGCCAGACCAGCCTGAATGGTTTTTACCAGGATAATGGCGAAGATGCCGACTTGTTGCGCCTGCAATTACCATTGAAAGAGCGTTTATATCCACAAATTTCCGGCCATAAGAGCCGCTTTGCTATACGTTTTATGCCCCTCGACAGCGAAAACGGCCTGGTACCGGAGCGGCTGGATTTTGAACTGGCCTGCTGTTAAGGAGTTCCGTAATGACTGAAGCTACGATAGTTAACTGCCCAACCTGCGGCAAATCTGTGGTCTGGGGTGAAGAAAGCCCGTTTCGCCCCTTCTGCTCCAAACGCTGCCAGCTTATTGACTTAGGTGAATGGGCAGCAGAAGAGAAACGTATTCCGAGTTCAGGCGATCTCACCGACAGCGATGACTGGAGTGAAGAGCAGCCGTAATCGCTGACGAACTTGCTGGCGCGTTGCTTAGCGCTGCGCCAGCCGGGTAATAATGGGTTCATTTGCTGGCGGGAAATCGTCCGCATTCAGCTTATCCTGCGCTATCCACTCGCCTGGCTGTCCCTCTTTGCCCCAGGGTTGCCCTTCCCAGCGCTCTACCAGCCAAAACCACAACGTGATATGGCGATCCGGGAACTGATATTCCAGCTTATCAAACAGTACCGCTTCAACTGGTGTTATACCCACTTCTTCCTGTAATTCGCGGATCATGGCTTGCTCCGGTGTTTCACCGGTCTCAATCTTGCCACCCGGGAACTCCAGTTTATTTGCCATATGCGCATCGGCGGCTCGCCGGGTAATAAAGATTTCTCCTTGCGGATTACGGATGATCCCTACGGCGATGTTGAGTATTTTCATTTTGCAGACCCCATAAAAAAGGCGCAGATATCTGCGCCTTAGTAATTATTATCAACGAGTTATGCCAGACGCCCGTGGCACTGTTTGTATTTTTTACCGGAACCACAAGGGCACGGATCGTTGCGCCCTACTTTGCGTTCGCCAGTTTGCGCGGCAAGCTCTGCCGCAGCGGCGGATTCGTCATCCTGGTGGCTCAGTTGCTGCATCTGCGCCAGACGTTCTGCTTCCTGACGGCGCTGCTGCTCCATCTCTTCCACTTCTTCCGGCATCCGAACCTGTACCTTACTCAAGGTACTAATAACTTCGTATTTCAGCGACTCCAGCATCGCAGCAAACATGGCGAAAGATTCGCGCTTATATTCCTGCTTCGGATCTTTTTGCGCATAACCACGCAGGTGGATACCCTGACGCAGATAATCCATCGCTGCCAGGTGCTCTTTCCACAGGGAATCAAGCGTTTGCAGCATTACGCCTTTTTCGAAGTGGCGCATCATCTCTGCGCCAACAACTTCCTCTTTGCGCTGATAGGTTTCAACCGCACTTTGCAGAATACGTTCACGCAGCGTTTCTTCATGCAGATCCGGCTCTTTATCGAGCCATTCTGCGATCGGCAGGTCAAGGTCGAAGTCGTTTTTCAGGTGTTCCTGCAGACCCGGGATATCCCACATCTCTTCCAGCGACTGCGGCGGAATATGGCCGTCAATCGTTGCTTTAAAGACATCTTCACGAATGCTGGTAATCGTTTCGCTAACATCAGACACATCCAGCAATTCGTTACGCTGGGTGTAAATCGCGCGACGCTGATCGTTGGCCACATCATCGTATTCCAGCAGTTGCTTACGAATATCAAAGTTGCGGCTTTCCACTTTACGCTGAGCGTTGGCAATGGCTTTGGTGACCCAAGGGTGTTCAATCGCTTCGCCCGGTTTCATCCCCAGCTTACGCATCATGCCGGAAACACGGTCGGAGGCGAAAATACGCATCAGCGCATCTTCCATGGAAAGATAGAAACGGGAGGAACCCGCATCGCCCTGACGACCGGAACGACCACGTAACTGGTTATCGATACGGCGTGATTCATGACGCTCAGTACCGATAATGTGCAGGCCGCCAGCCGCCAGCACCGCGTCGTGACGCACTTGCCAGTCGGCTTTCACTTTGGCGATTTGCTCAGGCGTTGGGTTTTCGATCTCTGCCAGCTCAGCCTGCCAGCTGCCGCCCAGCACGATATCCGTACCACGACCCGCCATGTTTGTCGCAATGGTCACCGCACCGGTGTAGCCCGCTTGCGCCACGATCTCTGCTTCTTTGGCGTGGAATTTGGCGTTCAGAACGTTGTGCTTGATGCCCGCTTTTGTCAGCTCATTGGACACAACTTCTGATTTTTCAATGGAGATAGTCCCCACCAGCACCGGCTGGCCTTTTGCCGTACGCTCTTTAATATCCTCGATAATCGCCTGAATTTTTTCCGCTTCGGTCATATAGACCAGATCCGCCATATCTTTACGGATCATCGGACGGTTAGTCGGAACGACAACGGTATCCAGTTTATAGATTGAACTGAATTCGAACGCTTCGGTATCCGCAGTACCGGTCATCCCGGCGAGTTTTTCATACAAACGGAAATAGTTCTGGAAGGTGATCGAGGCCAGCGTCTGGTTTTCATTCTGGATCTCCACGCCTTCTTTGGCTTCAACAGCCTGGTGCAGACCATCTGACCAGCGACGCCCCTGCATGGTACGCCCGGTGTGTTCGTCAACGATAATGACTTCACCATCTTTCACGATGTAGTCAACATCGCGGGTAAACAGTGCGTGGGCACGCAAAGCAGCAGTGACATGGTGCATCAGCATGATATTCGCTGGCGAGTAGAGCGACTCGCCCTCTTCCATGATGCCTTCTTTCACCAGAAGCTCTTCAATCAGCACCAGACCACGTTCGGTCAGGGTAACCTGACGCGCTTTCTCGTCTACGGAGAAGTGGCCTTCGCCCTGGAAAGTGTCGGAATCCTCTTTCTCCTGACGAATCAGGTGCGGAATGATTTTATTTACTTTTTTATACAGATCGGAGCTGTCTTCCGCCGGACCAGAGATGATCAGCGGGGTGCGCGCTTCATCGATAAGGATGGAGTCGACCTCATCCACCAGCGCGTAATGCAGTTTACGTTGCACACGTTCTTCAGGGCTGAATGCCATGTTATCGCGCAGGTAATCGAAGCCGTATTCGTTGTTTGTGCCGTAAGTAATGTCAGCGGCATAGGCTTCGCGCTTAGCGACAGACGGCATGCCCGGCAGGTTGATGCCAACGCTCAGGCCGAGAAATTCAAACAGTGGGCGGTTGTTTTCGGCGTCACGTTGCGCCAGATAGTCGTTCACGGTTACGACGTGCACGCCTTTACCGCTCAGGGCGTTCAGGTAGGCCGGCAATGTTGCGGTTAACGTTTTACCTTCACCGGTACGCATCTCTGCGATACAGCGATCGTTCAGGACCATACCGCCCAGCAATTGCACGTCGAAATGGCGCATGCCGAACACGCGTTTACTCGCTTCGCGTACGACCGCAAACGCCTCTGGCAGCAGGCTATCTACGATTTCGCCTTTTTCCAGACGCGCGCGGAACTCAGCAGTTTTACCTTTCAGCTCGTCATCACTGAGCTGCTCCATGGCCGGTTCCATGGCGTTAATCTGGGCAACAGTTTTACGCATGCGACGCAGCGTACGATCGTTACGACTACCGAATACTTTAGTTAACAAATTGGTAAGCATAATAAAAATCTCAAGCGCCCCGTTTTACGGAGCTAAAAATGGATAAAAAGACTCGTTTTTTTAGCTGAGACGCTGAGGCCCGGCGCGGATACCTTGTACCTGGCTTATCCAGGTGGAAACACGAAACGCAGCAGGCGGTGCGAAGGAGGTTTGGTCAGCAAGACGAACAATTGCTGGCGGCTTGCTTTCCAGCGTCAGCAGCGCGCTGAGCGTGTCCAGCAAAGCAAGATGATGTGCCTGAATCGGCAACGGCTCTTCCGTTGCAACCGGCAGCGCTTGCGGTGCCATGGCGAACGAAAGATGGCGAATAACGGTGCGAATGGCATGTTGGTGCCAATAGTCGACGGTAAAGTTCGGACGGCGTTTGGCTTCCAGCAAGACAAAACTGCTGAAATTGACCGCGCTGGCGTTATCGTGATTGCGGGTCGTTTCGCGTGCAGGCTGAGCGGCTTCCGTATTGCAGGCAAGCGCAGGCAAACCAAAACTTGCCGCGACCATCCCCAATAAGAGATGCGGCCAGAAATAGCGTCTGCCAAATTGTCGCCAGCGCGTCAGTATTCCGCTCACTTGCTCCACCCTAAAATAACGCCTGTCTCAAAATGCGTCAGTATATGTCGTTTTGCGCCCCAAATCTTACCACTAAAGCCACCACGCCACAGCAGTATTCGGACGTTGCAAGGTAGAAAACTGGACAGGAAAGCAGCAGTCGCGCTGAAAAAGCGGAAAGATAAGATTTTGAATTGGTTCTGCGCACAGGCGTTTTTATGAAGTGCACAAATAAAAACGACTGGTTTCCCTGACCGGAGAGAGTGCCAGGTTAACCAGTCGATTTTTGAGGTTATGGCGTTACGCCAGAACCATTGACGGAGCTTTGAATGCCAGCGGCAGTTCTGTTTCGTCTTCGAAAGTCACATATTCCCAGGCTTCCTGTTTCGCCAGAACAGCCTGCAACAGTTTATTATTCAGCGCATGACCAGATTTATAAGCGGTAAATGCACCAATAATGTTGTGACCACACATGAACAGATCGCCAATTGCATCCAGCATTTTGTGGCGAACAAATTCATCTTCGAAACGCAGACCGTCTTCGTTCAGTACGCGATAATCATCCACTACGATGGCACAATCGAAGCTACCGCCCAGGCACAGTCCGCGAGACTGGAGGTATTCGATATCACGCATGAAACCGAAGGTACGCGCACGGCTAATCTGGCGCATAAACGCGTCGGCAGAGAAGTTCATCGCGTAACGTTGCGTACTGGCATCAATTGCCGGGTGGTTAAAGTCGATGGTGAAGTCGAGTGAAAAACCGTTATGCGGTTTGAACTCAGCCCACTTGTCACCGTCTTCAACGCGCACCGTTTCTTTGATGCGAACAAATTTTTTGGCACTGTTCAGTTCTTCGAGCCCTGCATCCAGCAACAGGTAAACGAATGGTGCAGCACTGCCATCCATAATCGGAATTTCCGGCGCATCGACTTCGACAATAATGTTGTCGATGCCTAAACCAGCCAGAGCAGCATTTAAGTGCTCAACGGTTGAAATCCGCACGTCATGCTCATTCACCAGACAAGTACAGAGCATTGTATCACGCACAGATTTAGCATCAGCCGGGAAGTCTACCGGTGGATTTAAGTCAGTGCGACGATAGATGACCCCGGTATTTGCCGGCGCAGGGCGCAACGTCAGTGTGACTTTCTTGCCGGTATGTAAACCGACACCAGTCGCCTGAACGATACGTTTAAGTGTCCTTTGTTTGATCATCGTATAATCTCGCCTAATTACCAATCCATCCAAAGTGTATAACACAATCGGACGGGCAGTTTAGCACAAAGAGCGACGAAGCCCAACTTCCAGCAAATTCTTAATCTGCTTGCTTACGCAAAAACGCTGGAATATCCAGATAATCAGGCTCTTTAGTGGTCTGCGGCGTATTGTCGTTAACCACTTTCGCTGGCTTCTGCTCCTGCTGCATCGGCTGCATGCCGTGCTGCTGATAGCGGTCCATTACCGGCTGCTGCGCTTGTTTATTGGTGACCAGGGTAATTTCCGGACGCTTGTCCATACCGATACCGGTCGCCACAACAGTGACACGCAGTTCGTCGTTCATATCCGGATCAAGCGAAGTACCGATCACCACGGTTGCGTTATCCGATGCAAACGCACGGATAGTGTTACCTACCGTCTCGAACTCATCCAGACGCAGATCAAAGCCCGCCGTAATGTTAACCAGTACACCACGCGCACCAGACAGATCGATATCTTCAAGCAGCGGGCTGGAAATGGCCATTTCGGCCGCTTCTTCCGCGCGATCTTCGCCGCTGGCAACGCCAGAACCCATCATTGCGTAGCCCATTTCGGACATCACAGTGCGCACGTCAGCAAAGTCGACGTTCATCAGACCCGGGCGCGTAATCAGTTCGGCAATACCCTGCACGGCGCCTTTCAGTACATCGTTCGCCGCGCCAAATGCGTCCAGCAAAGAAATACCGCGGCCCAGCACTTTCAGCAGTTTGTCGTTAGGAATGGTGATCAGCGAGTCCACATGCTTGGAAAGCTCAGTGATCCCCTGTTCCGCAAATGCCATACGCTTCTTGCCTTCAAAATTGAAAGGCTTGGTCACGACAGCAACGGTCAGGATGCCTAAATCTTTTGCAACTTCAGCCACTACAGGCGCCGCACCGGTACCGGTACCGCCACCCATTCCCGCTGCGATAAAGACCATGTCAGCACCTTCCAGCGCAGCGCGCAGCGCTTCACGATCCTCTTCCGCCGCGTTACGGCCTACTTCAGGGTTTGCCCCAGCGCCCAGACCTTTAGTGATACCACCGCCGATCTGAATGGTCTGTCCCACCGCTGTTTTACGCAACGCCTGCGCGTCGGTATTCACCGCGAAGAACTCAACCCCTTCGATGCGCTCGCGCACCATATGCTCTACGGCGTTACCGCCGCCGCCACCGACGCCGATGACTTTAATCACCGCGTCGTTGGTTAATTCCATCGGTTCAAACATAATCTCTCTCCGTTGTGCCTGTCGCCTGAGACCGCTAATTCTCTACGGTCTCTGAAAAAAATTAAAACTCTTTTCGTAGCCAGCTGTTGATTCGTTTGAACCACGAACCCACTGACACGCGTTTTTCAACTTCTGCTTCACCACTTAAATGGGTCTCTTTCCCGTAGTGCAGCAACCCCACCGCCGTTGAATAGTACGGCTCCTGGGCGTAATCCGTTAAGCCAGTAATATTGAGCGGCGCACCGATACGCACCTGCGTATGGAACACACGCTGCGCGCAGGCCGCCAGGCCTTCCATTTGCGCAGCACCGCCGGTCAACACAATCCCCGCCGCCAGATGATGTTTCACACCTTGTTGGCGAAGCTGTTCTTGCAACTGCAAAATCTCGTCGTTCACCAGGTTGAGCAGCTCGGTGTAGCGCGGCTCTATTACGTCTGCCAGCGTTTGGCGCTGCAGGCTACGTGGCGGACGGCCACCGACACTCGGCACCTCAACGCTCTCGTCTTTGCCAACCAGCGAACCCAGGGCACAACCATGGCGAACTTTAATCGCCTCAGCATCGCTCGGCGGTGTTCCAAACGCATACGCAATATCGCTGGTAACCACGTTCCCCGCATAAGGGATAACTTTGGTATGACGCAGCGCACCGCCGGTATAAACCGCCATATCCATTGTACCACCGCCGATGTCGACAACGCAGACACCCAGCTCACGTTCATCTTCAGTCAGCACGGAGTAGCTGGAAGCCAGTCCGGCAAAAATAAGTTGGTCAACTTTCAATCCACATCGTTCAACAGCTTTAACGATGTTTTTCGCCATATCGTTATGGCAAGTAATCAAATGCACTTTCGCCTGCATGCGTACGCCGGACAAACCTACCGGGTTTTTAATCCCTTCCTGGTAGTCGATAGCGTACTCCTGTGGAATCACATGTAAAACACGGTGTTCATCGCGCACACGTACCGATTTAGCCGTATGCACCACGTTTTCCACATCTTCCTGCGTAACTTCTTCTTCCGAAATCGGCACCATACCAATTTCGTTCTGACAGCTAATATGTTTCCCCGAGAGCGCAAGGTAGACCGATGAAATCTGGCAATCGGCCATCAATTCAGCCTGATCGATAGCGCGCTGAACGCATTTCACCACCGATTCCAGATCGTTCACTCCGCCTTTATCCATCCCACGAGACGGACAACTGCCTACGCCAATGATATTCACAATACCGTCGGGCAGAACTTCCCCTACTAAAGCGGCGACCTTCGCGGTGCCAATCTCCAGTCCAACTACCAGTTTTCTGTCCGTCGCCTTGATCATTGTTGCTCTGCCTGTGCCTGATTCTGTTGTGCCTGATTTTGCTGCTGATTCGGTTCCTGAACAGGGGCCGCTTTCCAGCCTACGGCCGCACCTGAGTCATAGCGTAAATCCACGTAGCTAATCTCTTTGCCATCCGTTTGCGCCTGCTGCTGGAGCACCGGGTAGAGTTCCACAAAACGCGCCAGACGTTTCATCGTATCGCCACGGCCCAGATTAAGCTTGATGTCATTACTCAGCGTTACTTGCCATGAACGCCGCGCGGTCATCGCCGCCTCTTTTAACGTGAATTTATCCTTTGCCAGCACTTGCCCCATGTCGCGGTAGCCCTGTAATACTTCGCTTTCACTCCCTTCAGGGCCGTACAACATCGGTAAAACCTGCTTACTGGTACGTTCGGCCGGCACGCTAAATGCGTTGCCGTCCACATCGACCATATGTTGATCATTCCACCGTGCAATGGGCACATATTCAACCAGATGAATCTTCAATTCGTCTGGCCACTGTTTTCTGACGCTCGCCTGCTTGATCCAGGGCAGACGTTCTATCTGGCTTTGAATGATGTTAACGTCCTGCGTCATAAACGTGCCGGGCGCGCCCAACGCCAAAATAGACTGGCGAATATCATCGTTGCGGGTGTAATGACGATCGCCAGTCAACACCAGCTTTGATAACGGCAAACGCTGCGCGTCGTCCATCCAGCCCAGTACCACCCAGCCACTCACCAACACAGTGCATAGCACCGTCAGCAGGAATACGATACCTGCAAGACGCGTTCCATTGTTGCGGCGGGAGATTTTTACAGCCTCCGCTTCGCGGTTTCGCGTGTTCAGCGCAGCCTGTGACATATCACTCCGCCAATTCCAGAATGCGAACAACTAACTGGGAGAAACTCAACCCTGCCTGACGTGCTGCCATCGGCACCAGACTATGGCTGGTCATCCCTGGCGACGTGTTCGCTTCCAGCAAATAAAATTGTCCATCGCTGTCCAGCATGACATCAACACGACCCCAACCGCGACAGCCTAAAATTTGCCAGGCTTCACGCGCCAGGTCTTGTAATGCTGCTTCATCGTCCGCTTCCAGACCTGATGGGCAAAAATACATCGTCTCATCAGAGAGATACTTCGCCTCATAATCATAGAAGATTCCCGCAGGTTGAATACGGATCGACGGTAAAATTTCGTTTCCAAGCAATGCGACAGTAAATTCCGGCCCACTGAGCCATTTTTCGATCAGAACTTCATCATCATGTTGAAATGCAAGCGCTAATGCTGCATGCAATTCTTCTTTTTTATCGACTTTTGACATTCCGACGCTTGAGCCTTCGCGGCTGGGCTTGACAATAACAGGTAAACCCAACTCCTCAATGCGTTGAATATCAATAGTTTTCAGGCCTGATTCAAATTCGCTGCGCGTCAGAGCTACCCACGGCGCAACGGGCAACCCCGCCCCCTGCCACAGTAGCTTGCTACGCCATTTATCCATTGAAATCGCCGAGGCCATCACACCGCTCCCGGTATATGGGATATCGGTTAATTCAAGTAGCCCCTGCAGGGTGCCATCTTCGCCGCCGCGACCATGCAAAGCGATAAACGCTTTACTGAAACCCATCTCTTTCAGGCGGGTGACATCCGCATCGCGCGGATCCACACCATGCGCATCAACGCCGCCCTCACGCAAACCTGCCAGCACCGCTGCACCGGAATTAAGCGAAACGTCGCGCTCGGCGGAGGTTCCGCCCAGCAGAACCGCTACTTTCTCAGCCACGGCGCTCCTCCTCCATAGTCTGCGGTTTCAGTTTGCTCTCGGCCAGGCTGCGCGCAATCTTACCGACGTTACCGGCCCCCTGGATCAGGATCAGATCGTTGCCGGTCAGCACCGGTGCCAGCATCGCGGCAACCTGCGCCGGATCGGACACCAGAATCGGATCGATCTTGCCGCGCCCGCGAATAGTGCGGCACAGAGAACGGCTATCTGCGCCAGGGATCGCTGCTTCGCCCGCCGGATAAACTTCCAGCATCAACAGCGAATCCACCTGGGTCAGCACATTGGCAAAATCGTCATACAGATCACGTGTACGCGTGTAACGGTGCGGCTGAAACAGCATCACCAGGTTTTTATCCGGCCAGCCTGCACGCGCTGCTTTGATAGTGGCGTCCACTTCTGTCGGATGGTGACCATAATCGTCAACCAGCATTGCGGTACCGGCTTTACCGTTTACCTCTTGCAGCGGGTATTCACCAAGGAAGTCGAAACGGCGGCCTGTCCCCTGGAAGCTTTCCAGCGCACGCAGGATCGCGTCATCTTCAATCCCCTCTTCCGTTGCCACTGCAACGGCTGCTGCCGCGTTTAACGCATTATGGCGACCTGGCGCATTCAGCGTCACGCGCAGTTCCGGTTTATCCTGGCGCACCAGCGTAAAGTGCCCTTGCGGCCCAACCTGGCGGTAGTTTTCCACACGGACATCAGCATCATCACTAAAACCGTAGGTGGTAATCTGGCGACCTACACGCGGCAACAACTCCCGAATCACCGGATCGTCGACACACATCACCGCACGTCCATAGAACGGCAGGTTGTGCAGGAAGTTGATAAAGGTCGTTTTTAAATTCTCGAAGTCGCCCTGGTAGGTATCCATGTGGTCAGCTTCGATATTGGTGACAATCGCCACCATCGGCTGCAGATGCAGGAACGAGGCATCGCTCTCATCCGCCTCCGCGATCAGGTAACGGCTATGCCCCAGGCGCGCATGCACGCCAGCGGCTTTCACTAGCCCACCATTGACAAAAGTCGGGTCCAGCCCGGCTTCAGCATAAATACTTGCCACCATCGCCGTGGTGGTTGTTTTGCCGTGCGTACCGGCAATGGCAATGCCGTGGCGAAAACGCATTAATTCCGCCAGCATCTCTGCGCGGCGGATCACCGGAATGCGCGCTTCATGCGCCGCTACGATTTCCGGGTTATCGGCAGAGATCGCGCTGGAGACCACCACAACGCTCGCATCGCTCACGTTTTCCGGGCGGTGGTTGAAATAAATCGTGGCGCCAAGCGACGTCAATTGCTGCGTAACCGGATTGGGCGCCAAATCGGAGCCGCTAATCTGGTAACCTTCGTTGGCCAGCACTTCGGCAATACCGCCCATGCCAGCACCGCCAATGCCGACAAAGTGAATGTGCCGGACGCGACGCATCTCGGGCACGATTGAACGCAGTTTCGCCAGTTCTTGTGTATTCATTCTCTAAACGCCATCGACTACTTAAATTTGCGCGACGCAAAAGGCGTCGCCAGTATTTATGCCTGCGCTGCCAGGCTCACTTCGTTTGCCACCCGTTCGGTAGCATCGGGGATCGCTGCCGCGCGCGCGCGTTCGGCCATCTCCAGTAATGCCTCGCGGTTCCAGCCCGCGAGCGTCGCAGCCACCGCATCAACGGTAAATTGCGGTTGCTCCAGAATCTTTGCTGCACCCGCTTTTTCCAGCGGCAAGGCATTCCAGTACTGCTGCCGATCTTTGTGCTGGAACGGCACAAATAGCGCTGGTAATCCTGCGGCGGCGATCTCGCTGACCGTTAGCGCGCCGGAGCGGCAAACCACCACATCCGCCCACGCATAGGCTTGTGCCATATCGTCAATAAACTCAGTAACTTTATGCTGAGGTTCGCCAGCGCTTGCATAGGCTTGCTCAACCTCCTGCTGCGCACCCTTCCCGCTCTGATGCCAGATAGTGACGGCGGCGCCTAACTTTGCTGCAACCTGCGGCATCGTCTGGTTAAGCACGCGCGCGCCTTGCGATCCACCAACAACCAGCACCCGCACCGGGCCTTCACGACCGGGCAGACGTTGCTGCGGCAGCGGCAGCGCCAACACATCGACACGCACCGGATTACCGACGACTTCCGCTGTCGGGAAAGCGCCCGGAAATGCCTGCATCACTTTGGTGGCGATTTTCGCCAGCCATTTGTTGGTCAAACCGGCAATACCGTTTTGCTCATGCAGCACCACCGGAATACCGAGTGACCAGGCTGCCAGCCCGCCAGGACCGGAAACATAACCGCCCATCCCCAGCACCACATCAGGTTTAAAGCGCTGCATAATGGCGCGTGCCTGGCGCCACGCATTGAAGATACGCACCGGCGCCAGCAACTGCGCCTTAATACCTTTGCCGCGCAGACCGGAGATGCGAATGAAATCGATCTCGATGCCGTGTTTTGGCACCAGGTCAGCTTCCATGCGATCGGCGGTTCCGAGCCAGCGCACTTGCCAGCCCTGATCCATCAAATGGTGCGCGACCGCAAGACCGGGGAAGACATGCCCGCCGGTACCGCCAGCCATCACCATTAACCGCTTTGGTTGACCACTCATCACACACCTCGTGTAAATGCCTGGGCTTTCTCCAGACGCGTTTCATAATCTATGCGTAGCAGCAGCGTAATCGCCACTGACATAATTAATAAGCTGGAACCACCGTAACTGATAAGCGGCAACGTCAACCCTTTGGTCGGCAGCATACCTGCCGCAGCACCAACGTTAACCAGCGCCTGGAAGCTAAACCAGATACCTATCGAGCAGGCCAGAAACCCTGAAAAACGGTGATCAATTTCCAGCGCTTTCCGCCCGATGGACATGGCGCGGAAAGCGACGAAGAATACCATTAAAAGTGCCGCTACCACACCGATATAACCGAGTTCTTCGCCGATAATGGAGAAGATAAAGTCGGTATGCGCTTCCGGCAGATACTCCAGTTTCTGAATCGAATTACCTAAGCCCTGGCCCCACAATTCACCGCGGCCAAACGCCATTAACGACTGGGTAAGCTGATAACCGCTACCAAAGGGATCTTCCCATGGGTTCCAGAACGACGTTACGCGGCGAATACGATAAGGTTCGGCAAGGATCAGCAGCACTACCGCTGAAATCCCCATACCGATAATGGCGATGAACTGCCACAGCTTCGCCCCCGCCAGGAACAGCATCGCCAGCGTGGTGATAAACAGTACCACCACCGTACCGAGGTCCGGCTGCGCCAGCAGCAACACCGCCAGCACCAGGATAACCCCCATTGGTTTTAAGAAGCCGCGCAGGTTGTTTCGCACTTCGTCTACTTTGCGCACCAGGTAGTTCGCCAGATAGCAGAACAATGACAGCTTGGTGAACTCCGCTGGCTGGAAACGCATCAGCCCGAGGTCAATCCAGCGCGATGCCCCATTGATCGAACTCCCCACAACCAGCACCACCAGCAGCATGATGATCGCGGCGATCAGCATTGCTGAACTGTATTTTTGCCAGAAATCCATTGGCAGCCGTAATGTCACCATCGACATACAAAACGCGAGGAACAGATACAGCGCGTGACGCTTGGCAAAGAAGAAGGGATCGTCTGTCAGGCGCTGCCCAACTGGCATCGACGCCGACGTCACCATGATGAAGCCGATTGCCGCAAGGCCCAGCGTCAGCCACAGCAGCGTGCGGTCATACATGACCAGGCTGTCGGTATCTTTCTGCCGCGAGCCCATGACCCAGCCTTTTAACGCCGTGAACAGCCAGGCCAGGATGCTAAATCCTGGCAGGCGCGGCATTCTCGGGCGGGGGAGCGTTAAACGCATCAGCCTAACTCCTGCGCCAGACGGGTAAAGACATCGCCCCGTTGTTCGAAATTTTTAAACTGATCAAGGCTGGCGCAAGCGGGTGACAACAGCACCATATCGCCCGGCTGTACACGTGTCGCGATTAACCGCATGGCCTGATCCATTGTCTCGGTTTGATCCGCGATTTCCGGGCGCAGCGCCGCCAGCTCCGCGCCGTCACGACCGAAGCAGTAAAGACGAATACGATCGCCGCTCAGATAACGCTTCAGCGGGGAGAAATCTGCCGACTTCCCGTCACCGCCGAGCAGCAAATGCAGCGTGCCGTCGATGTGCAAACCATTCAATGCTGCTTCTGTGCTGCCGACATTGGTTGCTTTCGAGTCGTTGATCCAGCGCACGCCGTTATGCTCCAGCGCCAGCTGGAAGCGGTGAGCCAGCCCGGTAAAGGTCGTCAGCGCTTTCAGGCTGCTGGCGCGCGGTAAACCGACGGCATCCGCCAGCGCCAGCGCTGCCAGCGCATTGGTGTAGTTGTGCTGGCCGCTCAGTTTCATCTCGGCTACGTTCAGCACTTTCTCACCTTTCACGCGCAGCCAGGTTTCACCCTGTTGGCGGTTTAAGTGGTAATCGCCGACATCAACGCCAAAACTGACACAACGTTCATCCGCGCCGCGTACCGGCATCGTCAAAGCGTCATCGGCATTCACCACGCACACTTTCGCGTTTTCATACACGCGCAGCTTGGCAGCACGATATTGCTGCAACCCAAACGGATAGCGATCCATATGATCTTCCGTGACGTTCAGGATGGTGGCCGCCGCCGCGTGCAGGCTTGAAGTGGTTTCCAACTGAAAGCTGGAAAGCTCCAGTACATACAGTTCGCGCGCATCGTCGAGGAGCATCAGCGCTGGCAGACCGATATTGCCGCCAACCCCGACGTTCACTCCGGCAGCTTCAGCCATCTCACCAACCAGCTTCGTGACGGTGCTTTTGCCGTTAGAGCCAGTGATGGCGATTACCGGAGCCTGCGCTTCACGGCAGAAAAGTTCAATATCGCCAACGATCTCAACACCTGCATCTGCCGCCGCGCTCAGGGAAGGATGCGCCAGTGCGATGCCCGGGCTTGCAACGACCAGATCGGCGGCCAGCAACCAGTCATCGTTAAGACTACCAAGATGGCGTTCCACCGCCTCCGGCAGCTTGTCCAGCCCCGGCGGAGAAACGCGCGTATCCATCACACGCGGCGTGACACCGCGTGCGAGGAAAAAGTCCACACAGGAAAGGCCTGTGAGACCCAAACCGATGATGACGACTTTTTTACCCTGGTAATCAGCCATGATTAACGTACCTTCAGCGTTGCCAGGCCAATCAGCACCAGCATCAGCGAAATAATCCAGAAGCGCACGATCACGCGCGGTTCCGGCCAGCCTTTCAGTTCATAGTGGTGATGAATCGGTGCCATACGGAAAATACGTTGGCCACGCAGTTTGAATGAACCGACCTGCAAAATGACCGACAATGTTTCCACTACAAACACCCCGCCCATGATCACCAGCAGGAACTCCTGGCGCAGCAGCACAGCGATAATGCCCAGCGCGCCGCCCAGCGCCAGTGAACCGACATCGCCCATAAAGACCTGTGCCGGATAGGTGTTAAACCACAAGAACCCCAACCCTGCCCCGACAATCGCCGTACAGACAATCACCAGTTCCCCTGCGTGACGCAGGTAAGGAATGTGCAGGTAGTTAGCAAAATTCATGTTGCCGGTCGCCCACGCCACCAGCGCAAAACCGCCAGCAACGAAGACCGTCGGCATAATCGCCAGACCATCCAGGCCATCCGTCAGGTTGACCGCGTTACCGGTGCCAACGATCACGAAATAAGCCAGCAGAATGTAAAACATGCCCAGTTGCGGCATGACATCTTTAAAGAACGGCACCACCAGTTCGGTTGCGGGAGTATCTTTCCCTGCCAGATAGAGCGCAAACGCTACGCCCAGCGCAATGACCGACATCCAGAAATACTTCCAGCGAGCAATCAGGCCCTTGGTGTCTTTACGCACCACTTTGCGGTAATCATCGACAAAGCCAATTGCGCCGTAACCCACCAGTACCACCAGCACGCACCAGACGTAGGGGTTGGATGGGTACGCCCACAGCACAACGGAAACCACAATCGCGGTCAGGATCATGATCCCGCCCATCGTTGGCGTACCGCGTTTGCTGAAGTGCGATTCCGGACCGTCGTTACGCACAACCTGACCAAAAGAGAGTTTTTGCAAGCGGGCAATCATGCGCGGCCCCATCCACAAAGAGATGAAGAGCGCGGTCAGCAGGCTGACAATGGCGCGAAACGTCAAATAGGAAAAGACGTTAAAGCCGGAATAATATTTGACCAAATGTTCGGCCAGCCACACTAACATGTCCCGTTCTCCTGTAATTCGCGTACCACCTCTTCCATGGCGGAGCTACGTGAACCTTTCACCAAAATAGTAATAATTTTCTGCTCGGCGATAAGCGCTTTTAAACGCGCTGTCACTGCCGCTTTATCGTTAAAATGCTCGCCTACGCCGCTGGCTTCGCTCAACGCTTTGCTCAACGTGCCGACGCTCAGAACTTTATCAATGCCTGCGGCTTTCGCCGCTTCACCGACCTGGATATGACACGCTTCGCTCTCATCACCCAGCTCAGCCATATCGCCGACCACCATCACCCGGTAACCCGGCATTTCAGATAACACATGGGCAGCGGCGGTCATAGAACCGACGTTGGCGTTATAGGTATCATCCAGTAGCAGTTGATTCTCGCCCAACCGCACCGGGAATAAGCGCCCCGGCACCGCTTTCAGGTTTGCCAGCCCACGTTTTACCGCGTCCAGGCTTGCGCCAACCGCCATCGCCAGCGCCGTTGCTGCCAACGAATTAGCGATATTATGGCGACCCGGCAGCGGCAGAGTGACATCCACATTGCCGGTTGGGGTTTGCAGCGTGAATTCGGTGCCATGTGAAGTCACATGCACGTTCGTCGCGGTAAAATCGCTATTCGCTGCGTTGGGTGAGAAGCGCCAGACTTTGCGATCGCCAATAATGCTCTGCCAGTTCAGCCAGTCATTATTGTCGGCATTCATAATGGCGATACCGTTGGCGGGCAGACCGGTGTAGATTTCGCCTTTCGCTTTCGCCACACCGGCAAGCGAGCCGAAGCCTTCCAGATGCGCTGCCGCCAGGTTATTGACCAGCGCCGCTTCCGGGCGCGTCAGCCCCACAGTCCACGCGATTTCGCCCTGGTGGTTCGCCCCCAGTTCAATCACCGCAAACTGGTGCTCTTTGGTCAGGCGCAACAAGGTCATTGGCACACCAATGTCATTGTTAAGATTGCCTGCGGTGTAGAGCGTATTGCCGCATTCGCTGAGAATGGCGGCGGTCATCTCTTTCACTGACGTCTTGCCGGAAGAACCGGTCAGCGCCACCACGCGCGTTGGTACTTGCTGGCGAACCCAGGCAGCCAGCTCGCCAAAGGCCTGGCGGGTGTCTTTCACCACTAACTGCGGCAGGTCGATATCCAGTTTTCGGTTCACCAGCAGCGCGCCCGCCCCACCCTCTTTCGCTTTATCTGCGAAGTCGTGAGCATCAAAACGCTCGCCTTTCAGCGCGACAAACAGGCAGCCCGGCGTCAGTTTACGTGTATCGCTGGTTACCGCCTCAATCTGCACATCCTGTCCGTGCAGTTCCGCGTGCAGCGTACGGGTAAGTTGACTCAGCGTTACGCTAATCATGCCACTACCCCCAGCAAACGCGCTGCGGTGACGCGGTCGGAGTAATCCAGACGGCGCGTACCGACAATTTGATAATCTTCATGGCCTTTACCGGCGAGCAGCACAACGTCGTTCTCTTTGGCTTGCATAATGGCATTGGTCACCGCTTCAGCGCGGCCTTCCACTACGCGGGCCTGACCCGCATCCAGCATGCCCGCGAGGATATCGTTAATAATGGCGCGCGGCTCTTCGGTACGCGGGTTATCATCCGTCACGACCGGGACATCAGAGAACTGCTCGGCAATCGCGCCCATTAATGGACGTTTACCTTTATCGCGATCGCCACCGCAGCCAAACACGCACCACAGTTTGCCAGTGCAGTGCAGGCGCGCTGCCTGCAGCGCTTTTTCCAGCGCATCCGGCGTATGGGCATAATCCACCACCACGGTCGGTTTACCCGGCGCGCTGAAGACTTCCATACGACCGCAAACCGGTTGCAGACGCGATGCGGTTTTCAGCAACTCACTCAGCGGGTAACCCAGCGCCAGCAACGTCGCCAGCGCCAGCAGCAGGTTGCTGACGTTAAACGCGCCCATCAGGCGGCTTTCAATTTCACCGTTGCCCCATGAGGAGTCGAAATGGATCGTCGCACCGCTGTCGTGATAATCAACGCTTACCGCTTTTAACCAGCGTCCATGGCAGTCCGGATTGATATTTTCTTCCATTGATACTGCAACGGCGTCCGGTAATTTGCCCAGCCAGCGACGGCCAACTTCATCATCAGCATTAATGATCGCCTGGCCATAATGATGCGAAGAGAACAGCAGCCATTTCGCCGCTTCGTAGTTCGTCATATCACCGTGATAATCCAGGTGATCGCGGCTTAAATTGGTGAACACGCTGGCGGCAAATTTCAGTGCCGCCACGCGATGCTGAACCAGACCGTGGGAAGAGACTTCCATCGCGGCAAAGGTCGCGTTTTGCGCCGCCAGCCCGGCAATAACATGCTGAACATCGACAGCCGATCCGGTGGTATTTTCCGTCGGCACGACGTTCCCCAACAGACCGTTACCCACTGTGCCCATCACCGCGCTGGTTTCGCCAAGCAGTTGGCTCCACTGCGCCAGTAACTGCGTGGTGGTTGTTTTGCCGTTCGTACCGGTCACGCCAACCAGGCGCAATTGTTCAGAAGGCTCGCCGTAGAAACGGCCCGCCAGCGCGGAGAGGCGCTCATTTAACTGACTGAGGTAAACGACTGGAACACCGTGCATTTCACGAATTTCACCGTCATTTGCTTCATCTTTCGCTTCAGCAATAATGGCAGCAACACCTTGCGCAATCGCCTGCGGGATATATCGACGCCCGTCCGCCTGATGACCGACCACTGCCACAAAAAGATCGCCCGATGCAGCCACACGGCTGTCGAGTGTCATCTCTCGTAGCGCTCGCGCAGGTAGCATTGGCACCCACGGAGCGAGAAGGTCGCGCAAATTACGATCTGCCACCTGATCCCTCGCCTTGATTAATTACAAATTCACTTTTTTCGCCCGTAGTCAGCGCATCCGGCTCAATGTTCATGGTGCGCAGAACGCCGCCCATGATGGCACCAAAGACCGGCGCGGACACGGCGCCACCGTAGTATTTACCCGCTTGCGGATCGTTAATGACTACCACCAGCGCAAAGCGCGGGCGGCTGGCAGGCGCGACGCCCGCGGTGTAAGCAATGTATTTGTTGATATAGCGGCCATCGGGACCGACTTTTTTCGCCGTACCGGTTTTAATCGCGATGCGATACCCCTTGATGGCGGCCTTCACACCGCCGCCGCCTGGTAGCGCCACGCTCTCCATCATGTGTACAACGGTACGGACAATGGATTCGTTGAAGATGCGTTCGCCCGGTACTGGCGGATCAACTTTGGTGATCGACAGCGGGCGATAGATGCCATAGCTGCCAATGGTTGCGTAGACTCGCGCTAACTGTAACGGCGTTACCATTAGCCCGTAGCCGAAAGAGAAGGTGGCCCTCTCTATGTCAGACCACCGTTGTTTTTGAGGAAATAAGCCACTGCGTTCCCCGACCATCCCCAAATTGGTCGTTTTTCCCAGGCCAAAACGTGAGTAAGTATCTACTAACGCTGAGGAGGGCATCGCTAACGCCAGCTTCGAAACGCCAACGTTACTCGACTTCTGTAAGACCCCGGTAAGGGTTAATTCGCTGTATCGCGCCACATCTTTGATTTCATGGCCATTAATACGATAAGGCACCGTATTCAGCACCGTATTTGGCGTTACCACACCGCGCTGAAGCGCGGTCATGACAACCATCGGTTTCACGGTGGAACCCGGTTCAAATACGTCGGTAATGGCGCGGTTACGCATCGCATCTTTCGACGTGCCGGTGAAGTTGTTTGGGTTATAGGAAGGGCTGTTGGCCATTGCCAGCACTTCGCCGGTGTTCACATCCACCAGCACGGCGCTGCCCGACTCTGCTTTGTTAAACGCGACGGCGTTATTCAGCTCGCGATAGACCAGCGCCTGTAAACGCTCATCAATGCTTAAGGCAAGATTGTGTGCAGCCTGGCTGTCGGTAGACGAAATATCTTCGATCACGCGCCCGTAGCGGTCTTTACGCACAATGCGTTCACCTGGCTGACCGGTGAGCCATTTATCAAAGCTCTTCTCAACGCCTTCAATGCCCTGACTGTCGACGTTGGTAAAACCGATGAGGTGAGCGGTTACTTCTCCGGACGGATAGTAACGGCGAGACTCTTCACGCAGATGAATACCGGGTAATTTCAGTTTTTTGATGTAATCGCCGAGATCAGGATTCACCTGGCGTGCAAGATAAATAAAGCGCATCTTCGGGTTGGCATTGATGCGCGAAGCAAGCTGGTCGAGCGGCATATTCAACGCGTCAGAGAGCGCCTTCCAGCGATTATCCAGCGTCACACCGCCCGCATCGTGCAGCTCTTTAGGATCCGCCCAGATAGCTTTCACCGGCACACTCACCGCCAGTGGGCGACCAGAACGGTCGGTTATCATCCCGCG
The DNA here is from genome assembly GCF_015167415.1 of Kosakonia pseudosacchari. Lineage (NCBI taxonomy): Bacteria > Pseudomonadati > Pseudomonadota > Gammaproteobacteria > Enterobacterales > Enterobacteriaceae > Kosakonia > Kosakonia pseudosacchari. The sequence continues at coordinate 801,089 of NZ_CP063425.1, read as the reverse complement.
TGATGTCGCCACTTCTTGTACACGCAGAGAACGCATATCCCCTTCGCGCACCAGCATGTCCGGATTGACAACTTGCAGATAGGCAACGCGTCCGAGCAGGAACGCCAGCGCCAGCAGGATACAACCGCAAAGCAACGCAAAACGCCAACTGACAAAGTTGGCCTGTTCTTCCTGGCGTTTCGGTTTAAGCGTTTTCGCCGCTGCTTTCATGCGTTGCGTGATTCCTTATTCATCTCTATTTCTGCACCACGATATTTTCCTGTGAGGGATCGACATGCTGCATTTGCAGCTTTTCTGTGGCGATCCGTTCAACCCGGCTATGATCGCCGAGCGCGTTCTCTTCAAGGATCAGGTTGCGCCATTCGATATCCAGCGCGTCACGCTCAATAACCAGTTGTTCACGCTGCGCGGTTAATAAACGCGTGTGATGTGCGGTGGTGACTACCGTCACTGCCGTCATGATGATGCAAATGAACAAGCAGAGTGGCAGTTTCCCAAATCGCAAAAGATCGTCGCCGATCACGCCAGGCAAAGCATGGCGCTCGTTGCTTCCTAACGATCCCTTCACTTTGCTCAGGGTCTCTGTCACTCTGCCGATCATGCGTTCGTCCTCTCTGCAATGCGCAGAACTGAACTACGGGCACGTGGGTTTTCAGCCACTTCTTCTTCACCCGGCATCAACTTTCCTAAGGCTCGCAACTGACGGCCTCCCAGTTTCCTGAGTTGCTCTTCGGTCATCGGCAACCCGGCAGGAACCTGCGGGCCACGGCTTTGCTCACGCATAAAGCGTTTCACAATGCGGTCTTCCAGTGAATGGAAGCTGATAATCGAAAGCCGCCCTCCCGGGGCAAGCACGCCGAGCGAGTTTTTTAGCGCCAGCTCTATCTCTTCCAGTTCACTGTTCACCCAAATGCGCACCGCCTGGAAGGTACGGGTCGCGGGATGTTTGAATTTGTCCTTCACCGGCGTTGCCGCCGCCACCACTTCCGCCAGCTCTTTGGTGCGGGTCATGGGATCAAGACGATTGCGCTCGACAATGGCGCGGGCAATACGTTTAGCAAAGCGCTCCTCACCAAAGGTTTTTAAAACCCAGGCAATATCGGCTTCCTCAGCGGTTTGCAACCATTCGGCGGCAGACTGGCCACGTGTGGGATCCATACGCATATCTAACGGGCCATCACGCATAAAGGAAAAGCCGCGTTCCGGATCGTCAAGCTGCGGTGAAGAGACGCCAAGATCGAGGAGAATGCCGTCGATCTTGCCAATAAGGTCGCGCTCGCTGACATAATCAGCAAGCGCGGAAAAGGGACCATGAATGATGGAGAAGCGGGGATCATCAATGGTTTTAGCTACAGCAATCGCCTGCGGATCGCGATCGATCGCCAGCAAGCGTCCTTCCGCTCCTAGTTGGGAGAGGATCAAGCGCGAGTGGCCACCGCGACCAAAAGTGCCATCGATGTAAATGCCATCCGGACGAATATTCAGGCCGTTAACGGCCTCATCCAGCAGCACCGTCGTGTGTTTAAAATTTTCCATCATCATTACAGAGACAAATCCTGCAACCGATCCGAAAGCGCTTCGGAACCCGATTGCTCAGCGTCGATATCTTCCTTGACCTGTTGATACCAGGTCGTTTCGTCCCACAGCTCAAATTTATTGAACTGCCCGACCAGCATCACTTCTTTCGTTAATCCGGCGTGTTGCCGTAAAACAGGCGCAATCAAAATACGCCCGGCGCTATCCATCTGGCACTCGCTGGCATGCCCCAGCAACAAACGTTGTACGCGCCGTTCGAGCGGGTTCATGCTCGACAGACGCGACAGTTTTTGCTCGATAATTTCCCATTCGGGCAAAGGGTAAAGCAGCAGGCATGAGTGACGGATGTCAATGGTGCAAACCATTTGACCGGAGGCATTCTCCTGCAGCAAATCCCGATATCGGGTGGGTACGGATAACCGCCCTTTGCTGTCGAGATTGACTAACGTCGCTCCACGGAACATTTCCGATTCACCCCCAGGTGACCCTTTTACACCACTTTATCCCACAAATCCCCACTGAGGGAGTTTACGGAGCGGAGGAAAAGCTTGTCAAGCCAGCGCAATGGCTAACCAGAACAAAAGATCCCTTATTCGCAGCGAATATCTGCGCCGGTGAAATAGTGCTCAGCTTACGAGGCAAATTAACGTCATGAATATTTGCAAGAAAAAAAACAGAATATGCGCACGCGCGTTTAAAACCATTCAATTTCTGCGCGCGAAATATAAAGTGTCAGTTTGCGACGCGGGCGGCATTTTAAGACATATTGAAGAGAGTTAACAGCACCAGTTACACCAACGCGCACATAGCGCGGCGGCACTTCCGCAGTGATAAAACCTCAACGCGATAAATGAGCGTTAATTCAATGCGCATGGTCTTTTTTTGATGTAACAATTCAATACAAAAATCGGGATAAGTTACTTCTCAATTACGCTTTAAAAATGTTTTTTAAGAAATGGGCAAAATAAATTAGCAGCAGCCATTGGGAAATTAAGGATTTATCTTAGGAGAATCTCAACAATAATTTGATTAAAGGTAAGCGGTGAATAGTAAAAAGGCAGCTCTCGCTGCCTTTCACCCGAAACTACACCCGACTAAGTATGCCGCGACGGTAGAGATTACGGCGAATGCGGCTAAGGCCCGCTTTCGGTTTGCGTGGCTCATCAAGACTTGCCAGCACGATCTCCAGCACACGTTCGGCCACATCGCGATGACGCTGCGCCACCGCAAGCACCGGGCACTGCAGGAAATCCAGCAATTCATGATCGCCGAACGTAGCAATCGCCAAATCAGACGGCAGCTTGCCGTCGCGACGCAGCGTCACATCCAGCACACCCTGTAATAAGGCAAACGAGGTGATAAACAGCGCCTGCGGCATCGGGTTGGTTTCCAGCCATTTTTCAAACAGTTGAGCAGCGGCTTCCCGCTCATAACTGTTGGCGTAGAGATACTGAACCTCGCGCGGATCGTCTTTCCACGCGGTGCGAAAGCCTTGTTCGCGCAGGAAGCTCACCGACAGCTCCGGTAAAGCGCCAAGGTAAAGCACACGCTCCGCCGGGAATTTACGCAGCTCTTCTGCCAACATTTCCGAATCATCCTGATCGGCACCGACAACGCTGGTGAAGTGTTCCCGATCCAATGCGCGATCGAGTGCGACGATCGGGAAGGAGTCATTCGCCCACCGTTGATAGAACGGATGCTCCGGCGGCAGCGAAGTAGACACGATGATCGCGTCCACTTGCCGTTGTAGCAAATGTTCAATACAACGCATTTCGTTATCAGGCTGATCTTCAGAGCAGGCAATCAGAAGCTGATAGCCGCGCTGACGCGCCTGGCGCTCCAGATAGTTGGCAATACGCGTATAGCTCGTGTTTTCGAGATCGGGAATAACCAACCCAATCGAGCGAGTTCGTCCTGCTCGCAGCCCAGCCGCCACCGCGTTCGGGTGGTAGTTATGCTCACGAACAACCGCCATCACTTTTTCGACGGTTTTGTCGCTGACACGATACTGCTTCGCCTTACCATTAATGACGTAGCTGGCCGTGGTTCGTGAGACGCCGGCAAGCCGGGCGATTTCATCCAGTTTCACAATTGCCCCTTAAAATAATGCACTCCATAACCTTTTTAGGGATATAGGCTAATTTCCATAACATCTAAGCGCAGAATACTCACTGCGGCAACCGCTTTCGTATCGGGTTCCGTATGATTTCGCAAAAAAAAGCCCGGCGTAAGAGGCCGGGCGGATAAATGGAGAGAGCGATCACGATCAACGCATGATTTTGTCGCCGCGCGACAAACCCACCACGCCAGACCGCGCCACTTCAACGATTTTCGCGACATCGCGGATCGTCGACAGAAATGCATCCAGTTTGTCGCTGGTTCCGGCAAGCTGAACCGTATAAATAGACGGAGTGACATCGATGATTTGTCCACGGAAAATTTCCGCGTTGCGTTTCACCTCTTCACGTCCGTAGCCGCTGGCCTGGATCTTCACCAGCATAATCTCGCGCTCAACATACGCGCCTTGCCCCAACTCATTGACGCGCAGAACATCGACCAGTTTGTGCAGTTGCTTTTCGATCTGCTCAAGCACTTTCTGATCGCCAACGGTCTGGATAGTCATTCTTGATAAGGTAGGATCATCGGTTGGCGCAACCGTCAGGCTTTCAATGTTATAACCACGCTGAGAGAACAGACCAATCACGCGCGATAACGCGCCCGATTCATTTTCCAGTAACACAGACAATATCCGGCGCATAATCAGGTTCTCTCCGTTTTGCTTAACCACATCTCATCCATACCGCCACCGCGGATCTGCATCGGATAAACGTGTTCACTACCGTCAACGGTAACATCAACAAACACCAGGCGATTATTCTTCACCTGTTCCAGTGCTTCAGCCAGCTTCGCTTCCAGCTCATCCGGGCGCGTAATGCGGATCCCAACGTGCCCATAAGCCTCCGCCAGGCGGGCGAAATCAGGCAACGATTCCATATACGATTGTGAATGGCGACCAGAATAGATCATGTCCTGCCACTGCTTCACCATGCCCAGGTAACGGTTATTCAGATTGAGCACCAGCACCGGCAATTCATACTGTAATGCGGTAGAAAGCTCCTGAATGTTCATCTGGATACTGCCGTCGCCGGTCACGCAAATCACCGTCTCTTCCGGCAACGCCATCTTCACACCAAGCGCCGCAGGCAAACCGAATCCCATCGTGCCCAGCCCGCCGGAGTTGATCCAGCGGCGCGGCTTATCAAAGCGGTAGTAGAGCGCGGCGAACATCTGGTGTTGGCCGACATCTGATGTCACGTAAGCCTCGCCTTTCGTCAGGCGCCAGGCCGCTTCAATCACCGCCTGCGGTTTAATGCTCTCACTTTGGGTATCGTATTTCAGGCACTGGCGGGCGCGCCATTGGTCGATGCGCAGCCACCAGTCGCGGATCTCATCTAACGGCTGCGGATACGCTTCCTGATCCAGCAATTCCAGCATCTGTTCCAGCACCAGCCGCGCATCGCCAACAATGGGAATATCTGCCTGCACGGTTTTGGAAATGGACGTGGGATCGATATCGATATGCAGCACCGTCGCATCCGGGCAATATTTCGCCAGATTGTTGGTAGTACGATCGTCAAAACGCACGCCAACGGCAAAGATGACGTCCGAATGGTGCATCGTCATATTGGCTTCGTAAGTGCCGTGCATGCCCAGCATGCCGAGCGCCTGTCGGTGAGAAGCAGGAAATGCCCCCAGCCCCATTAATGAAGAGACCACCGGCAAATTCAATTTTTCCGCAAGCTGGCGTAGCGGTGCTTCGCAGGCAGAATTGATCGCGCCACCGCCTACATATACCACTGGCTTTTTCGCCGCCGCCAGCGTTTGCAATGCGCGCTTAATTTGCCCTTTATGTCCCTGAGTAGTCGGGTTATAGGAGCGCATGCTGACGGACTCCGGCCAGACATAAGGCAGCTTATTGGCCGGGTTCATGATGTCTTTCGGCAAATCCACCACTACCGGTCCAGGACGACCACTGGCGGCAAGCCAGAAAGCTTTCTTTAATACACCGGGAATATCTTCCGTTTGTTTGACTAAGAAACTGTGCTTTACCACCGGACGGGAGATACCCACCATGTCGCACTCCTGAAAGGCATCATAGCCAATCAGCGACGTTGCAACCTGACCGGAGAGCACCACCAGCGGAATAGAATCCATATATGCCGTGGCGATGCCGGTGATGGCGTTGGTCGCGCCAGGGCCGGACGTTACCAGGACCACGCCCACTTCACCCGTCGCACGTGCCAGACCATCGGCCATATGTACTGCCGCCTGTTCGTGGCGAACCAGCACGTGTTCAATACCGCCGACGGTATGCAGGGCATCGTAGATATCAAGAACCGCGCCTCCGGGATAGCCGAATACTTTCTTTACGCCTTGATCGATAAGCGATCGGACGACCATCTCGGCTCCAGACAACATCTCCATGCTTTGCCTCCAGGCTTATGTTTGTCGACTGACGGCGAAAATCATTTCCGCGCTGTCGCTCTGTTCAGAACAGGAAACCCCTGCACTCTGATTATGAATGGCAGTTACCATAACCGCTCAAAATCTGGCAGGCAATTAGCAAGCCCTGGCGGCGAACCCTGAGCAAAAGTGAAAAAACGACGTCAAAAACGCAGAATTGGTGGAAACATCTGTGATAAGTAAAGACGATGACCATTCATCATCTGAATACGAAGTTGTCCAGTAATTGATCCATTTTTGCAACATCGTCTGTCATTGCGACAGACATAAAACAGGACAAAATACTGCCAGAAAAAAACAGAGCAGAATAACCAAACGTTTTCACCGCTGGATGATTCTGCCCAATGGTTAATGGCTACACACCGACACCAGGAGTTCTTCCATCCATTGATGCCCCTTATCTCTTCCTGCGGCTTCGTGCCAGGAGAGATAACACGTGCGGCTCTTGAGATCTAACGGGAGCGGCAGCATCGCTAAATCCAGCCCTTCCGCAAATGTCGTCACTAACCAACGCGGTGCAATCGCCACCAGATGGGTTTGCGAAACCACGCTTAATACGCTTGTCAGCGCCATACCCTGGTAAGCAATACAACTGCGTTTATCCACGCTGTCATACCATGGCTGGCTAAATGATGCGTACCGATCCAGCGAAACCACCGCATGCTGTTCTCTGAATACGGCGTTTTCTGTAGTGAGCGTATTGAGGCGGGGATGCTGATGGCTGGCGACCAGCACCATTTCATCATTAAATAGCGGGATACAGGAAAACTCTGGTCGGCGAAACTCTTCGTAGCCAATCACAAACTCAATTTCCTGATAACGCAGTTGGTGCTCGGTGCTGTGATTAAGATCGGATTTAAAAACCAAATTAATACCCGGGGCGATTTTCTCCACGTTGTTATAAATCGCAGACGTTAAAAGATTATCCAGCGGGCTACAAACACACAAATTAAATACTCGTTCACTACTAAGCGGATCGAATCCGGAACCGGGCAGTTCATTTTGCACCAGTTGCAGCGCCTGGCGGATAGATCCAAACAGTTGATACGAACGTGCCGTTGGCTGGATCCCACGGCCATAGCGAACAAAAAGCTCGTCATTAAACATGACCTTAAGCCGCGCAACAGCATTACTCACTGCGGGTTGCGACATACCCAGAGCATGTGCTGCGCGGGTGATATTTTGCTCCTGCATTACTGCATCAAAAACAGTCAGTAAATTGAGATCGACAGAACGTAACTGCGGTTTCCCCTCTTCATTAACGTGCTGATTATAAACGTCTTCACCAGGTATTTTGCAATCCGTCGTCATCTTGAACTCCCTCGACCTGCGTCATAATAATATTCAGGAAGATGATTTATCACGCATATAGCATTATTAGAAGTGTGGTGTGACAAATTAGGAATATATAAAGCTGCTATTTTATTTTCATGGCGAATGAATATTTAATATTTCATCTTAAATCAAGGGAGCGCTTCATATATTTTTACGTTGGCAAACATTCTGTAATCTCAATAAAAATATATCCCTGACGCTGTTTTTCAGCACACCTAAATCGATCATGCGTGTCGCGTTTACGAAAGCCTTATATAGTGCATTACGCCAGATACAACCGACCATTTGTAAGCATGAAAAATGGTTTTCCATCTCACAGGCAGAATTATTAACTAATGCGCAACAAAATAACCGGCGCTCTTCAGCCACGCTTTTCAGACGAGGGGTTGACATTAACTTACGTATCCAGTACCACTAAAAGCATATCGCATTCACCTGGAGCATGATTCATGATTCGCAACGTCGGTTTCGCTGGTCTACTACTACTAAACGCATCTCTCGTGCGCGGTAGACCGGTGGGCGACATTCTGAGTTGAATCGTCCTTCCAGTTAAGACTAAGAACCCGCGCCTTGGCGCGGGTTTTTTTATGCTCGTAGCGAGGCGACCTAAGAGACAAAGGACCTAAACCATGAGCCAGCAAGTCGTTATTTTCGATACCACATTACGTGATGGTGAACAGGCGTTACAGGCGAGCCTGAGCGTGAAAGAGAAGCTGCAAATCGCCCTGGCGCTGGAACGTATGGGCGTCGATGTGATGGAAGTGGGTTTTCCGGTCTCTTCCCCGGGCGATTTTGAATCCGTACAAACCATTGCGCGCCAGGTGAAAAACAGCCGTGTTTGCGCCCTCGCCCGCTGCGTCGAAAAAGATATTGATGTTGCCGCCGAGTCGTTAAAAGTTGCCGAAGCGTTCCGTATCCATACGTTCATCGCCACCTCGCCGATGCATATCGCTACCAAGCTGCGCAGCACGCTGGATGAAGTGATTGAACGCGCCATTTACATGGTTAAACGCGCCCGCAACTATACCGACGACGTGGAGTTTTCCTGTGAAGACGCAGGCCGCACCCCGATCGCCGATCTGGCGCGCGTTGTAGAAGCCGCCATCAATGCCGGTGCAAAAACCATCAATATTCCGGACACCGTCGGCTACACCATGCCGTTCGAGTTCGCCAATATCATCACCGGCCTGTATGAACGCGTACCCAATATCGATAAAGCCATTATCTCTGTTCACACTCATGACGACTTAGGCTTAGCCGTGGGCAACGCTATCGCCGCAGTACATGCCGGCGCGCGCCAGGTAGAAGGCGCAATGAACGGTATCGGCGAACGCGCCGGTAACTGCTCGCTGGAAGAGGTGATCATGGCCATCAAAGTGCGCAAAGACATCATGAACGTGCACACCCAAATCAATCACCATGAAATCTGGCGCACCAGCCAGACCGTCAGCCAGATTTGCAATATGCCGATTCCGGCGAACAAAGCAATTGTTGGCACCGGCGCCTTCGCCCACTCCTCCGGTATTCACCAGGATGGCGTGCTGAAAAACCGCGAAAACTACGAAATCATGACCCCGGAATCCATCGGGCTGAACCAGGTTCAGTTGAACCTGACCTCCCGTTCCGGGCGCGCTGCGGTGAAACACCGCATGGAAGAGATGGGCTACAAAGAAGCTGATTACAACCTGGATAACCTGTACGACGCTTTCCTGAAGCTGGCGGATAAAAAAGGCCAGGTCTTTGATTACGATCTGGAAGCGCTGGCATTCATTAATAAACAGCAGGAAGAGCCAGAACATTTCCGCCTGGACTACTTCAGTGTGCAGTCCGGCTCTAACGATATCGCCACCGCGTCTGTGAAGCTGGCGTGTGGCGACGAGATCAAAGCCGAAGCCGCGAACGGCAACGGCCCGGTCGATGCGGTCTACCAGGCCATTAACCGCGTGACGGCCTATGACATCGAACTGGTGAAATACGATTTGAGCGCCAAAGGCCAGGGCAAAGACGCGCTGGGTCAGGTTGATATCGTGGTGAACTACAACGGTCGCCGCTTCCACGGCGTCGGTCTGGCGACCGACATTGTGGAGTCCTCTGCCAAAGCCATGGTGCACGTGCTGAACAACATCTGGCGCGCCGCCGAAGTCGAAAAAGAGTTGCAACGCCAGGCTCAGAACAAAGAAAACAACAAGGAAACCGTGTGATGTCGAAGAATTACCATATTGCTGTGTTACCGGGCGACGGTATCGGTCCGGAAGTAATGGCACAAGCGCTGAAAGTCCTGGAAGCCGTGCGTAACCGTTTTGGTATGCGTATTTCCACCAGCCATTATGACGTTGGTGGCATCGCCATCGATCGTCACGGTAACCCTCTGCCGCAGGCCACGGTTGAAGGCTGTGAGCAAGCCGACGCCATTCTGTTCGGCTCTGTCGGCGGCCCGAAATGGGAAAACCTGCCTCCGGCGCAGCAGCCGGAACGTGGCGCGCTGCTGCCGCTGCGTAAGCACTTCAAACTGTTCAGTAACTTGCGCCCGGCAAAACTGTATCAGGGGCTGGAAGCATTCTGTCCGCTGCGCGAAGACATCGCCGCCAACGGCTTCGACATTCTGTGCGTACGCGAACTGACCGGCGGTATTTACTTCGGTCAACCGAAAGGCCGCGAAGGCAGCGGTCAGCATGAAAAAGCGTTTGATACCGAGATCTATCACCGTTTTGAAATTGAGCGCATTGCGCGTATCGCGTTTGAATCCGCGCGTAAACGTCGCAAAAAAGTCCACTCGATTGATAAAGCCAACGTGCTGCAAACCTCGCTGTTGTGGCGTGAAATCGTCAACGAAATCGCCGGGGAATACCCGGACGTTGAACTGGCGCACATGTATATCGACAACGCCACCATGCAGCTGATTAAAGATCCGTCCCAGTTTGACGTACTGCTGTGCTCCAACCTGTTCGGTGACATTCTGTCCGACGAATGCGCCATGATCACTGGTTCGATGGGCATGCTGCCTTCTGCCAGCCTGAACGAACAAGGTTTTGGTCTGTATGAACCAGCAGGCGGTTCCGCGCCGGATATCGCCGGGAAAAATATCGCCAACCCGATTGCGCAAATCCTGTCGCTGGCGCTGCTGCTGCGTTACAGCCTGAATGCAGGCGACGCGGCTGACGCCATCGAAGGCGCTATCAATCGTGCATTAGAAGAAGGCGTGCGCACCGGCGACTTAGCCCGTGGCGCTGCCGCTGTCAGTACCGATGAGATGGGCGACATCATCGCTCGTTATGTCGCCGAAGGGGTGTAATCATGGCTAAGAGTTTGTACGAAAAATTGTTTGACGCCCATGTGGTCTATGAAGCGCCGAATGAAACCCCACTGTTGTATATCGACCGCCATCTGGTGCACGAAGTGACATCACCGCAGGCGTTCGATGGGCTGCGCGCGCACCATCGTCCGGTGCGCCAGCCCGGTAAAACCTTCGCGACGATGGATCACAACGTCTCGACGCAAACCAAAGATATCAACGCTTCCGGCGAGATGGCGCGCATTCAGATGCAGGAGTTAATCAAAAACTGCAACGAATTCGGCGTTGAACTGTATGACCTGAACCACCCGTATCAGGGCATTGTCCACGTGATGGGACCGGAACAGGGCATCACCCTGCCGGGCATGACCATCGTTTGTGGCGACTCCCACACCGCCACCCACGGCGCATTTGGCGCGCTGGCGTTCGGGATCGGTACATCGGAAGTGGAACACGTTCTGGCGACGCAAACCCTGAAACAGGGGCGCGCCAAAACCATGAAGATCGAAGTCAAAGGCACGGCAGCACCTGGGATCACCGCGAAAGATATCGTGCTGGCGATCATTGGTAAAACCGGCAGCGCGGGCGGAACCGGGCACGTCGTTGAATTCTGCGGTGACGCCATCCGTGCGCTGAGCATGGAAGGCCGTATGACGCTGTGCAATATGGCAATCGAAATGGGGGCGAAAGCCGGACTGGTCGCGCCGGATGAAACCACTTTTAACTACGTGCAGGGCCGTCTGCACGCGCCGAAGGGCAAAGATTTCGATGAGGCGGTAGCCTACTGGAAAACGCTGCACACCGATGAAGGTGCGGTTTTCGATACCGTCGTCACTTTACAAGCAGAAGAGATCGCCCCGCAGGTTACCTGGGGCACTAACCCAGGCCAGGTCATTTCCGTGACCGATATCATTCCCGATCCGGCCTCGTTTGCCGATCCGGTTGAGCGCGCGTCGGCGGAAAAAGCGCTGGCTTATATGGGGCTGAAACCCGGTGTACCGTTAACGGAAGTGGCTATCGATAAAGTCTTTATCGGCTCCTGCACCAACTCACGCATTGAAGATTTGCGCGCAGCGGCGGAAATCGCCAAAGGGCGAAAAGTCGCGCCGGGCGTGCAGGCGCTGGTCGTGCCGGGTTCCGGTCCGGTGAAAGCGCAGGCGGAAGCCGAAGGTCTGGACAAGATCTTTATTGAAGCCGGTTTTGAGTGGCGCTTGCCGGGTTGCTCCATGTGCCTGGCCATGAATAACGATCGCCTGAATCCGGGTGAACGTTGCGCGTCGACCAGTAATCGTAACTTTGAAGGCCGCCAGGGCCGCGGCGGACGCACGCATCTGGTCAGCCCGGCGATGGCCGCCGCCGCCGCTGTAACCGGCCATTTCGCTGATATTCGCAGCTTGTAAGGAGAGCAACCATGGCAGAGAAATTTACCCAACATACCGGCCTGGTCGTTCCGCTGGATGCCGCGAATGTGGATACCGACGCCATTATCCCGAAGCAGTTTTTGCAGAAGGTGACGCGCACCGGTTTTGGCGCTCATCTGTTTAACGACTGGCGTTTTCTGGATGACAAAGGCCAACAGCCGAACCCGGAGTTCGTACTGAATTTCCCGCAATACAAAGGCGCATCGATTTTGCTGGCGCGGGAAAACTTTGGCTGCGGTTCATCACGTGAACACGCGCCGTGGGCGTTGACCGATTACGGTTTCAAAGTGGTGATTGCGCCAAGTTTCGCCGACATCTTCTACGGTAACAGCTTTAACAACCAGCTGCTGCCGGTGACGCTCAGCGATAAAGAGGTCGATGAACTCTTTACGCTGGTGCAGAACAATCCGGGCATTACCTTTGAAGTGGACCTGGAAGCCCAGGTAGTGAAAGCGGGCGGGAAGTCGTACAACTTCTCAATCGACGCTTTCCGCCGCCACTGCATGCTGAACGGTCTGGACAGCATCGGTCTGACGTTACAGCACGACGATGCCATCGCCGCTTATGAAAACAAACAGCCCGCTTTTATGCGCTAACCCACCAAAGGCCCGGTTTCCGGGCCTTTTTACGCTTACACATCTTTAACGCGACTGGTCAGCCACAGCGTTACCACTGAAATTATCGCAATGCCGATATACACCGCGCCGTGGCCATAGCTTTGCGCCAGCGCCCCCTGAATCACCCCGGCCAGGATCACGCCGGTCGAAATACTGTTGGTAAACAGCGTGGTCGCCGAACCTGCCCGCCCCGGCATCAGATCCTGAAACCACAACATGCCAATCCCGGCGATAATGCCGATAAATACCGCATTAAACAGTTGCAGGGAGAGTAACGCCGTCTGGCTGTGGAAAAAAATCAGGCCGATATAGAACAGCACGCCCGCCGTAACGGCGGTAACCATCATGCGCCGTTTGCCTATGCGTTTGACAAAATAACCCGCCAGGATCATCGCCGGGATCTCAAGCCCCGCCGCCGTGCCCATCAAAATCCCGGCCAGTTTGTCGGGCAGCCCCAGCTCCAGGCTAATCCACAGCGGCATATCGATGATGTACATGGTGTTGCAGGTCCACATCAGCGTAGAGGCAATAAACAGCATGCGCACATTTTTATCGCTCCAGCCGCTGACCTGCGTCACCGCCACGTCGGCGGGCTGTTCAACACGCGCCACCGAAGGCAGCCAGAACGCCACCAGCATCAGGCTGATAACGAAAATCCCGGCGGCGATGGAAAACATGGCGGTAAAGCCATAATTAAGCGCCAGCATAAACGCCAGCGGCGGACCAATGACCCACGCCAGCGAGAGCTGCGCGCGCATAACAGAACTGAACATCACCACTTCACGTGCGGAACTGTCGGCATACTCGCGCGCCAGCGCGAAAAGCTGCGGCATGGCGGTATTTGCCAGCGACGCCAGCAGTACACCGCAGGTGATAAGCGTCAGATAGTGGCGATTAAAGGCGAATAACAGCGCATTGCCCACCGCCATCAGGCAACAAAAGAGGATCAACTTGCGCCTGTCGCCCTGGTTGTCGGATCGTTTTGCCAGCCCAAGGCTGACAACGATCCCGGCAATGGCGTTGACGGTATAAAACAGCCCAACCCAGAACGGCTCAGCGCCCACTTCCCGGCTCAGAAACAAGCTGAGCGTCGGTGCCTGTAGCGCTCCGGCAACTCCCATCATAAAGGCGACGATCATAAAAGCGACGTAAACACCGTTAAGGCGGCGTCCCATCGTCATTAACCAGAGCATGAAGATTTCCTTGTTAAAACGGGAAAAAGTGAAAGCCCAAAAGGCGGCTGCCAGCATAAACGAAAAAAGCCAGCAAAAAACGTTTTGCTGGCGGGTGCATTCGCACTTAATACTCAGTCACACATGATTTCGGCGGTTCAGTCTTTCGAGATCGGCGTTGTCACTTCCCACTGCATCAGCTCTTCCAGCATTTTCAGGCGCTGCCGTGCGCTCAGGCGGGCGAGCCAGCCCGCATCCTGCGTGGCGCGAAAATAGTCCAGATAAAACCGTCGTAGGGATGATCTCTGCATATGACCTCCTCGCTTTCATCGCAGAGAAGTATTGGCTTAATATAGGGATTAATAAATTGCTGAGTTTTTATCAGGAGTTCCCCTTTTATGTCGTCCGGCCGCCTGCAACAACAGTTCATCCGTCTGTGGCAATGCTGCGATGGGAAGTCACAAGAGACCACGCTCAACGAGCTGGCGGAGCTGCTTAGCTGTTCGCGCCGCCACATGCGTACCTTGCTTAACACCATGCAGGAACGCGGCTGGCTGACATGGGATGCGGAAGCGGGCCGCGGCAAACGTTCGCGGCTCACCTTCCTGTATACCGGCCTTGCGCTCCAGCAACAGCGCGCCGAAGACCTGCTGGAGCAGGATCGTATCGATCAATTGGTGCAACTGGTCGGTGATAAAAAGGCCGTGCGTCAGATGCTGGTTTCGCATCTCGGCCGCAGCTTTCGCCAGGGGCGACATATCCTGCGGGTGCTTTACTACCGGCCGCTACGCAACCTGCTGCCAGGTAGCGCATTGCGCCGTTCCGAAACCCATATAGCACGGCAAATCTTCAGCGCGCTGACGCGAATAAATGAGGAAAACGGGGAACTGGAAGCGGATATCGCCCACCACTGGAAGTTGATTTCCCCTTTGCACTGGCGGTTTTATTTGCGCCCCGGCATTCATTTTCACCATGGCCGTGAGCTGGAAATGAGCGATGTGATTGCTTCTCTGGAGCGCGCCACCGCCCTGCCGCTCTATTCGCACATCCGCGAAGTGCTCTCACCAACGCCCTGGACGCTGGATATTCACCTCAGCCAGCCGGATAACTGGCTACCGTGGTTGCTGGGACATGTGCCCGCCATGATTTTGCCGCGCGAGTGGAACACGATGAGCAACTTCGCCAGCCAGCCGATTGGCACCGGCCCTTACGCGGTGACGCGCAATACCAATAACCAGCTAAAAATCCATGCTTTTGATGACTACTTCGGTTTTCGCGCCCTGATCGATGAAGTCAACGTCTGGGTGTTGCCGGATCTCAGCGACGAGCCGACCAGCGGCCTGACGCTTGAAGGGCCAACCGACGGCGAAAAAGCGGTGGAAAGCCGCCTCGAAGAGGGCTGTTATTACCTGCTGTTTGATGCGCGTTCCAGCCGTGGCGCGAACCCGGCGATCAGGGAGTGGGTCAGCCACGTGCTCTCCCCTACCAATTTGTTGTGGCACGCCAATGAGCAGTATCAGCGTTACTGGTTCCCGGCTTACGGCCTGCTGCCGCGCTGGCACCACGCGCGCCCCGGCAGCGGTGAAAAACCGGCCGGTCTGGAAACGCTCACCCTCACCTTCTACCGCGAACACAATGAGCACGAAGCGCTTTCCCGCACCATGAGCACACTGCTGGCCGAACACGGCGTGAAGCTTATCGTGCAGGAAGTGGATTACGACGAATGGCACCGGGGCGAAACCGAGAGCGATATCTGGCTTAACAGCGCCAATTTCACACTACCGCTGGATTTCTCGGTGTTCGCCAACCTCTACGAAGTGCCGCTGCTGCAGCACTGTATTCCGCTCGACTGGCAGGCGGATGCGGCAAAATGGCGCAACGGGGAGATGAATCTTGCCGTCTGGTCGCAGCAGTTACTCGCCAGTAAAGCCATCGTACCGTTGATCCACCACTGGCTGAGGCTCCAGGGACAGCGCACCATGCGCGGGCTGCGCATGAACACGCTGGGCTGGTTCGACTTTAAATCCGCCTGGTTTGCGCCACCGGATCCATAAGGCTTTCCCATTTTTTACCAAATCATTACAATAGCGGCGTTCTCAACGGGGTGCTGCGCCATGCGCGTGTGCTGAGAAAATACCCGTCGAACCTGATCCGGATAACGCCGGCGAAGGGATTTGAGGCTACCTCTCAAAATCCTTTGCCACCCATTTTGAGGTGCAAAGTGTTAAAAAAATCACTGCCGTTTCTGCTGCTGATCGCAGCGCCTGTTTTTGCTAAACCCGTACTGACTGTTTACACCTACGACTCCTTCTCTGCCGACTGGGGCCCAGGGCCTGCGGTAAAAAAAGCCTTTGAAAGCGACTGCAACTGCGAGCTGAAATTTGTGGCGCTGGAAGATGGTGTTTCGCTGCTTAACCGCCTGCGCATGGAAGGTAAAAACAGCAAAGCCGACGTGGTGCTTGGGCTGGATAACAACCTGCTGGAAGCCGCGACACAAACCAAACTGTTCGCCAAAAGTGGCGTCGCCACCGATGCGGTTAACGTGCCGGGCGGCTGGAAGAACGACACGTTTGTACCGTTCGATTATGGCTGGTTCGCCTTTGTCTACGATAAAAACAAACTGAAAAACCCGCCGAAAAGCCTGAAAGAGCTGGTCGAAAGCGATCAGAAATGGCGCGTTATCTACGAAGATCCGCGAACCAGCACGCCGGGTCTCGGCCTGCTGCTGTGGATGCAGAAAGTCTATGCCGACAAAGCCCCGCAAGCGTGGCAGAAACTGGCGGCCAAAACGGTCACCGTCACCAAAGGCTGGAGCGAAGCCTATGGTCTGTTCCTGAAAGGGGAAAGCGACCTGGTGCTGAGTTACACCACCTCTCCGGCTTACCACATTATTGAAGAGAAGAAAGACAACTACGCGGCGGCGAATTTCAGCGAAGGCCACTATTTGCAGGTCGAAGTCGCGGCACGTACCGCTGCCAGTAAACAGCCGGAACTGGCGGAAAAATTCCTGAAATTTATGGTCTCCCCCGCGTTCCAGAACACTATCCCGAGCGGTAACTGGATGTACCCGGTCACCAATGTGACGCTGCCTGCGGGCTTCGACCAACTGGTGAAACCGCAAACCTCGCTGGAATACTCTTCGCATGAGGTCGCGACTCAGCGCGCAACATGGATTAATGCATGGCAACGCGCCGTCAGCCGCTGATTGCGGGCTGGCTGCTACCCGGCCTCACCGCCGCCACGTTGATGGTGGCGGTGGCGCTGGCCGCGTTTCTTGCGCTGTGGCAAAACGCCCCGTTTAGCGGGCTGGCTGATTTTTTACAAGACAGCTACCTGTGGCATGTGGTGCGTTTCTCCTTCTGGCAGGCGTTTCTCTCCGCGCTGCTCTCTGTCGTACCGGCGATATTTCTTGCCCGCGCGCTCTACCGGCGGCGTTTCCCTGGTCGTCTCGCCTTGCTGCGCCTGTGCGCCATGACCCTGATCCTGCCGGTGCTGGTCGCCGTGTTCGGCATTCTTAGTGTGTATGGCCGTCAGGGCTGGCTGGCAACGCTCTGGCACAAGCTTGGCGTGGAGTGGACGTTCTCGCCCTATGGTTTGCAGGGCATTTTGCTGGCGCACGTCTTTTTTAATTTGCCGATGGCCTCGCGCCTGCTGCTACAAACGCTGGAGCAGATCCCCGGCGAGCAACGGCAACTGGCCGCACAGCTTGGTATGCGCGGCTGGGCATTCTTCCGTTTTGTCGAATGGCCGTGGTTACGTCGCCAGATCCCGCCGGTCGCCGCGCTGATTTTTATGCTCTGCTTCGCCAGTTTCGCCACCGTGCTGTCGTTGGGCGGCGGGCCGCAGGCCACCACCATTGAACTGGCAATTTACCAGGCGCTGAGCTTCGATTTTGATCCCGCCCGTGCGGCGATGCTGGCGCTGATCCAGATGATCTGCTGCCTCGGGCTGGTGCTGCTGAGCCAGCGCATGAGCAAAGCGATCGCCGTGGGCAGCCACCAGATTACTGGCTGGCGCAACCCGGAGGATCGGCTGTTCAGCAAGATCGCGGATAGCACGCAGATTGTGCTGGCTTTGTTATTACTGCTGCCACCGCTGCTGGCTGTGATTGTCGATGGCCTCAATCTGAGCCTGGTGAAAGTGCTGGCCGAGCCTGTGTTGTGGCAAGCGGTATGGACATCACTGCGCATCGCTCTGGGCGCAGGGCTATTGTGCGTCGTGCTGACCATGATGCTGTTGTGGAGCAGCCGGGAGTTACGCGCGCGCCAGCAAATCATGGCCGGGCAAGCGCTGGAAATCAGCGGCATGCTGATCCTCGCGATGCCAGGGATCGTGCTGGCGACGGGCTTCTTTCTGCTGCTCAATAACAGCGTTGGCCTGCCCGCTTCCGCCGATGGCATCGTCATTTTTACTAACGCGCTGATGGCCATTCCTTATGCGCTGAAAGTACTGGAAAACCCGATGCGCGATCTGACATCCCGCTACAGCATGTTGTGCCAGTCGCTGGGAATGCAGGGATTTCAGCGCCTGCGCGTGGTCGAACTACGCGCGCTGAAGCGCCCGCTGGCCCAGGCGCTGGCGTTTGCCTGCGTACTGTCGATTGGCGATTTTGGCGTGGTGGCGCTGTTTGGTAATGACGACTTTCGCACTCTGCCGTTTTATCTCTATCAGCAGATTGGGTCGTACCGCAGCCAGGACGGCGCGGTAACCGCGCTCATCTTGCTGCTGCTGTGCTTTTTCTTATTCACCGTGATTGAAAAACTTCCGGGCCGCCATGTTAAGACTGATTGATGTCACCTGGCTTTATCACCATCTGCCAATGCGCTTTTCCCTCTCTGTTACCCGGGGCGAGCAGATTGCCGTTCTAGGACCAAGTGGCGCGGGAAAAAGCACGCTGCTTAACCTGGTCGCCGGGTTTCTTACGCCCGCCAGCGGCACAATAACTATCGCGGGCGAGGATCACACGCATACCACGCCCTCGCAGCGACCGGTATCGATGCTGTTTCAGGAAAATAACCTCTTTACCCACCTGACTGTGCGGCAAAACATCGGGCTGGGGTTACACCCAGGCCTGAAGCTGAATAGCGACCAACAGCATAAACTTGAGCAGATCGCCGAAACCATGGGGCTGGAATCACTGCTGGCGCGTCTGCCGGAGCAGCTTTCCGGTGGTCAGCGTCAGCGTGTGGCGCTGGCGCGCTGCCTGGTACGCGAACAACCTGTGTTATTGCTTGATGAACCGTTTTCCGCGCTCGACCCGGCGCTGCGCCAGGAGATGCTCGCGCTGGTGCAGACGGTATGCCGTCGCCAACAGTTAACACTGCTAATGGTGTCGCACAGCGTGGAGGATGCGGCGCGGATTGCCGCACGTTCGTTGGTTATTGCCGACGGGCGCATTGCATGGGATGGCAACACGGACGCGTTGCTCAGCGGCAAATCGTCCGCATCGGGCTTGCTGGGTATTCGCGGTCAGTGACCGCGGATAACGTCGCCTAAGATGTTGAGATAAATCGGCATCAGCGGGTGCTGTGCCAGCGCGATCGCCGCCGCAACAGCAACGACCAGCATGCCCGGTGCCAGCCACAACAGGCGGCGACGTGGCAGGTAGTTTGTCAAACGGTCAACGCCGGATTTCCCCGCGCGCCATAACCGCCAGCACAACCAGCAGGCCAGCCATAGCAGCAGCGCGGTCAGCAATAACAGCCATTTGAAGTTGCCGCTTTGCATATCGGCGGGGATATCAATTGCCGCACCGGCCAGAATACCGGGCAGGAAGTAGAACGGCGGCCACAGCAGGCAGCCAACAATATTCGGCGGCAAAAACTTGCGAATGGGTAGATCCAACATCCCGGCAACCATGGGGATCAGCGGGCGCGTCGGCCCGACAAAACGCCCAACCAGAATGGTAAAAACGCTGTGCTGATGCAACGCGTGTTCGGTTTTATCGAGCAGCGCTTTGTTCTTTTTCATAAACGACCAGCGGTGCAGCGGCCCTTTAAAGCGCCAGCCCAGCCAGAAGGAGATCCAGTCGCCGAGCAGGCAGCCAACAATCCCCGCCAGCCACGCATGCCAGAAGTTCACCTCACCGCTGCCGATAAGCGCCCCGAGTGCCGCCATCATTACCGTGCCGGGTAAAATCAACCCGACTAACGCCAGCGACTCAAAAAACGCCACCAGCATAATCGCCACCAGCGAATAGATAGCAGATTGGGTAATAAAGTGTTCCAGCAACGCTTCCATAAGGTGTCCTGTTCAGAATGAACGCTGGATTCTCCGGAGGTCATCCGTAAGCGTCAAGCTTTCAATTATCTGAAAATTTTACCGGTTATGTCACATTGCAGAACCTTTCATTGCCATTCTTTACTTTTTATTCACATCCCGCGCGGAATTCACTGGGGCTGGCACCGGTGCATTTTTTAAAAACCCGCGAGAAATAGAGCTGATCGTCAAAGCCAACATTGCGCCCAACGCTGGCAATCGGCATCCGCGTGGTGCTAAGCAGTAATTTTGCCTGGCTGATCCGCTGATCCTCGCGCCAGCTCAACACACTCACGCCCAGTTGCTGACGAAACAGGTGGGATAAACGCGAAGGCGATAAGCAGACGTGCTGAGCAACGCTTGCGATATCAAAATGGTTATCCGCCAGGTGATCGCTAATGTACTGGCAGGCGTCGCGTACGCGGTTATCCAGCGGCGGGTGCAGCGATTCGTTAATCGCTTCCATACGCCGCAGGAGCAGCTGTTCCAGCAGATTTATCGCCAGATGCTCCGCATAGCGCCCAACGCTTTGCCCGGCATCGATAATTTGCGCGAAAAGCTCACGAAAACGCTCCATATGCGCGTCATCCGGGCGGTAAAAACCGGTTTGCGCGAACAGTGTCGGCCAGTTCAACCACTCGTGCCAGTAAGCGCGCGGACGGAAGTAAACCCACTGGTGATACCACTCGGTGGCGTCAGGGTGGCGGCCATAATGGTGAATTTCTCCCGGCGGGAAAAGCAGGATATCGCCAGGCCGGCAAACAAACTGCTTGCCGTGGTTCATCACCACACCCTCGCCGCGCACGGTGAGATTCAGGATATAGCCCTTCATGCCTAGCGGCCTGTCGATAAAAAAATCGAGATAACCGTCAGCTTCAATGGGGGTTAGCCCCGCCACCAGGTGCGCATTAAACGAGTACCCTGGCAGCAGTGGATCGTTCTGTGATTCAGCCATAAACGCAATACTCCCGTGCCTGGTAAAGAAACCAATTGTCCATATTGAGAATCCCGTCATTCCTCAGCCACCCGCAGGCGAAGGGCGTAAACATGCCAATTGTCCAATCCCGCCAGATAAAAGCGATTACGCCTTTTTAACGCCGTTGAACAGGGCAAAAAGGGATAACGGAAGTGTCTATAAAGGCGGCAGAAATGTCCACATCGAATTTTTGCACAGCGTCACACTTTACGATCCCATAGCATTTTAATCCATAAGATTAGCGGATCCTGCCTGACGGTTTTTGCCGCCGCTCACTATCGTTTTTCTAACGGTTATTCTTCATGGAGCAAGATACATGGCAATCACAATTGGCCTCGATTTCGGCAGCGATTCAGTACGTGCGCTGGCGGTAGACTGCACATCCGGGGCGGAGATCGCCACCAGCGTCGAGTGGTATCCACGCTGGCAGGAGGGGCGTTATTGCGATGCGCCGCATAACCAATTTCGCCACCACCCGCGCGATTACATCGAGTCGATGGAAGCGGCGCTGAAAAATGTGCTGGCTGAACTGAGCGACGCGCAACGCGCTGAGATCAAAGGCATTGGCGTCGACAGCACCGGTTCAACACCCGCGCCGATTGATGCCGAAGGCCGCGTACTGGCGCTGCGCCCCGAATTCGCCGACAACCCGAACGCGATGTTTGTGTTGTGGAAAGACCACACCGCCGTCGAAGAGGCAGAAGCCATCACCCGCCTGTGCCACACCCCCGGCAAAACTGACTACTCGCGCTACATCGGCGGCATTTACTCCAGCGAATGGTTCTGGGCAAAAATCCTGCACGTCACCCGCGCGGATAGCGCTGTCGCGCAGGCGGCCGCTTCATGGATTGAACTGTGTGACTGGGTTCCTGCCCTGCTCTCCGGCACCACGCGCCCGGAAGCGATTCGTCGCGGCCGTTGCAGCGCCGGGCATAAATCCCTGTGGCACGAAAGCTGGGGTGGCCTGCCGCCCGCCGCGTTCTTTGATGAGCTCGATCCCATCATTAATAAACACCTGAACTGGCCACTGTTTACCGACACCTATACCGCAGATTTACCCGTTGGCACGTTGACTGCCGAATGGGCGCAGCGCCTTGGTTTGCCTGAATCCGTAGTGATTTCCGGCGGCGCGTTCGACTGCCATATGGGCGCAGTTGGCGCAGGCGCACAACCGAATACGCTGGTGAAAGTCATTGGTACGTCTACCTGCGACATTCTGATTGCCGACAAACAGAGCGTTGGCGAGCGTGCAGTGAAAGGCATTTGCGGCCAGGTCGATGGCAGCGTGGTGCCGGACTGTATCGGCCTTGAAGCCGGGCAATCCGCTTTTGGTGATATCTACGCCTGGTTTGGCCGCGTACTTGGCTGGCCGCTGGAACAACTGGCGCAGCAGCACCCGGAGCTGAAAGCGCAGATCAAAGCCAGCCAGAAACAGCTTTTACCCGCCCTGACCGATGCGTGGGTAAAAAATCCGTCGCTCGAACATCTGCCTGTGATCCTGGACTGGTTTAACGGCCGCCGTACGCCAAACGCCAACCAGCGTCTGAAAGGGGTGATCACCGATTTGAATCTCGCCACCGACGCCCCGGCGCTGTTTGGCGGGTTGATTGCCGCAACCGCGTTCGGCGCGCGCGCCATTATGGAGTGCTTCACCGAACAGGGTATTGCCGTCGACAACGTAATGGCGCTTGGCGGTATCGCACGTAAAAACCTCGGCGTAATGCAGGCCTGCTGCGATGTGCTGAACCGCCCATTACAGGTGGTTGAATCTGAACAGTGCTGCGCGCTGGGTGCGGCGATTTTCGCCGCTGTCGCCGCGCGTGTGCATGCCGATATCCCGGCGGCGCAGCTGAAAATGGCCAGCGCTATCGAAAAAACCCTGCAACCGACCGCGCAGGCGCAACAGTTTGAGCGCCTCTATCGCCGCTATCAGCAGTGGGCGAAGAGCGCCGAGCAACACTATCTCCCTTCAGCCGCGACAGTCTCGCAGGCCGCGTTAACTCATTAAGGACAAGATCATGACTATTTTCGACAATTATGAAGTGTGGTTCGTCATTGGCAGCCAGCACCTGTACGGGCCGGAAGCCCTGAAACAGGTGACGAAGCACGCCGAACAGGTGGTCAACGCCCTCAATGCGGAAGCGAAACTCCCCTGCAAACTGGTGCTGAAACCGCTGGGTACCACGCCGGATGAGATTACCCACATCTGCCGCGACGCCAACTACGATGATAAATGTGCCGGGATGGTGGTGTGGCTGCACACCTTCTCGCCAGCGAAAATGTGGATTAACGGCCTCGCTATCCTCAATAAGCCGCTGTTGCAGTTCCACACCCAGTTCAATGCGTCCCTGCCGTGGGACAGCATCGACATGGACTTTATGAACCTCAACCAGACCGCGCACGGCGGCCGTGAGTTCGGCTTTATCGGCGCGCGTATGCGTCAGCAACATAGCGTGGTGACCGGCCACTGGCAGGATCAACACGCCCATCAACGCATCGGCGCGTGGATGCGCCAGGCGGTCTCTAAACAGGATACCCGCCAGCTGAAAGTGGTGCGTTTCGGCGACAACATGCGCGAAGTGGCGGTGACGGACGGTGATAAAGTCGCCGCACAGATCAAGTTCGGTTTCTCGGTCAATACCTGGGGCGTAGGCGATCTGGTGCAAGTGGTGAACGCCGTGAGCGAGGGTGATGTCAACGCGCTGGTTGATGAGTATGAAAGCAGCTATCGCCTGACGGCTGCCGCGCAGGTTCATGGCGATAAACGCCAGAACGTGCTTGACGCCGCGCGCATCGAACTGGGTCTGAAACGCTTCCTCGAAGAGGGCGGTTTCCATGCCTTCACTACTACTTTTGAAGATCTGCACGGCCTGAAACAATTGCCGGGTCTGGCGGTACAGCGTTTGATGCAACAAGGCTACGGCTTCGCCGGTGAAGGCGACTGGAAGACCGCCGCGCTGCTGCGCATCATGAAAGTGATGTCCGGCGGGCTGAACGGTGGCACCTCCTTTATGGAGGATTACACCTATCACTTTGAGCACGGCAACGATCTGGTGCTTGGCTCGCACATGCTGGAAGTATGCCCTTCTATCGCCATTGACGAAAAACCGACGCTGGATGTGCAGTACCTCGGTATCGGTGGCAAAGCCGATCCGGCACGCCTGATCTTCTCCACCAAAACCGGCCCAGCGATTAACGCCAGTCTGATCGACTTAGGCGATCGTTTCCGCCTGCTGGTGAACTGTGTTGAGGCGGTGAAAACCCCGCACGACCTGCCGAAACTGCCGGTCGCCAACGCGTTGTGGAAAGCGCAACCGGATCTGCCGACAGCGTCTGAAGCGTGGATCCTCGCCGGTGGCGCGCACCACACCGTCTTCAGCCAGGCGCTGACGCTCGACGATATGCGCCAGTTCAGCGAACTGCACGATCTTGAGCTGACGGTTATCGACAACGACACCCGCCTGCCCGCGTTTAAAGACGCGCTGCGCTGGAACGAAGTGTATTACGGTTCAAAACGTTAACAGGGAACACCCGGCCTGCTGCGGCAGGCCATCTTTCCTGGAGGAACGCATGTTAGAAGCATTGAAACAGCAGGTGCTGGAAGCCAACCTGGCGCTGCCGAAGCACAACCTGGTCACGCTGACATGGGGCAACGTCAGTGCCGTTGACCGTGCAAGCGGCCTGATGGTGATTAAACCTTCGGGTGTGGACTACAGCATCATGACCGCTAACGATATGGTGGTCGTCAACATCACTACCGGCGACGTGGTTGAAGGCACGAAAAAACCCTCCTCCGATACGCCGACTCACCGCCTGCTGTACCAGGCGTTTCCGACCATCGGCGGTATTGTGCACACCCATTCGCGCCACGCCACCATCTGGTCGCAGGCCGGTCAGCCGATCCCGGCAACCGGCACCACGCATGCCGACTATTTTTATGGCGAGATCCCGTGTACCCGTAAGATGACCGATGAGGAGATCAACGGCGAATACGAATGGGAAACCGGCAATGTGATCGTCGAGACCTTTGAGAAGAAAGGCATCGATCCGGCGCAAATGCCCGGCGTGCTGGTGCATTCTCACGGCCCGTTCGCCTGGGGCAAAAGCGCGGATGACGCGGTACATAATGCCATCGTGCTGGAAGAGGTGGCCTATATGGGCATTTTCTGCCGCCAGCTCGCGCCTGAATTACCCGCCATGCAACAAACCTTGCTGGATAGACACTATTTACGTAAACACGGCGCGAAAGCGTACTACGGCCAATAGCTGTATAAAACCACAGCACTCGACAACAAACCAGGCTATAATCTCGCCTGGTTTTGTTTTATGAGAGACGGCTGTGGCGCAGGCGCAAGAAGGTTTTATTTTAACCCGACACTGGCGGGATACCCCCGGCGGAACCGAGGTAGAATTCTGGCTGGCGACGGATAATGGCCCGCTGCGTGTCGTGCTGCCACCGCAAGAGTCGGTCGCCTTTATTCCCGCCGCGCAGGTAGAAAAAGTGCAGTTGCTGCTGCGCGCCGAAAAGCAGTGGCGTTTAACGCCGCTGAACCTGAACGACTTTCACCGCCAGCCGGTATATGGCCTTTACTGCCGCGCCCATCGCCAACTGATGCGCATTGAAAAAATGCTGCGCGATGACGGCATCACCGTTTACGAAGCCGATATCCGCCCGCCGGAACGCTTTCTGATGGAGCGTTTTATCACCGCGCCGGTGTGGGTCGACGGCACACCGCAAGGGGCGGCACTGGTTGACGCGCGGCTGAAACCCAGCCCGCACTATCGCCCGCCGCTGAAATGGGTGTCGCTGGATATCGAAACCAGCCGCCACGGCGAACTTTACTGCATCGGCCTTGAGGGCTGCGGACAGCGCACGGTCTATATGCTCGGGCCAGAAAACGGCAACGCACAGGGGCTGGATTTTGAACTGGAGTATGTCGCCAGCCGCCCGCAACTGCTGGAAAAACTCAACGCCTGGTTTGCCGCGCACGATCCGGATGTGATTATTGGCTGGAACGTCGTGCAATTCGATTTGCGCGTACTGCAAAAAAGCGCCGAGCGCTACCGTGTTCCGCTGACGCTCGGGCGTAACGGCAGCGAGCTGGAGTGGCGCGAGCACGGTTTTAAAAATGGCGTCTTCTTCGCGCAGGCGACAGGCCGGCTAATTATTGACGGGATTGAAGCGCTGAAATCCGCGTTCTGGAACTTCTCCTCCTTCTCGCTGGAAGCCGTCTCCAGAGAGCTGCTTGGCGAAGGCAAAGCGATTGATAATCCGTGGGATCGCATGGATGAGATCGACCGGCGTTTCGCAGAGGATAAACCGGCGCTCGCGACCTATAACCTGAAAGATTGTGAACTGGTGACACGCATCTTCCACAAGACGGAGATCATGCCGTTTCTGCTGGAGCGCGCCACGGTGAATGGTTTGCCCGTTGATCGCCATGGTGGCTCGGTGGCGGCCTTCAGCCACCTCTATTTCCCGCGTATGCACCGTGCAGGCTATGTCGCGCCGAATCTCGGTGGCGTGCCGCCGCAAGCGAGCCCCGGCGGTTATGTAATGGATTCGCGCCCAGGCCTGTATGACTCGGTGCTGGTACTGGATTACAAAAGCCTCTATCCGTCTATTATCCGCACCTTTCTAATTGATCCCGTCGGCCTGGTTGAGGGCATGGCGCAGCCGGATAACGCGCACAGTACCGAGGGGTTTCTTGGCGCGTGGTTTTCGCGTGAAAAACACTGTCTGCCGGGGATTGTCGGGCAGATCTGGCACGGGCGCGATGAAGCCAAACGTCACGGCAACAAGCCACTTTCGCAAGCGCTGAAGATCATTATGAATGCGTTTTACGGCGTGCTTGGCACCAGCGCCTGCCGCTTTTTCGATCCCAGGCTGGCATCGTCGATCACCATGCGCGGCCATGAGATCATGCGCCAGACCAAAGCGC
This sequence comes from Kosakonia pseudosacchari, assembly GCF_015167415.1. Classification (NCBI taxonomy): domain Bacteria; kingdom Pseudomonadati; phylum Pseudomonadota; class Gammaproteobacteria; order Enterobacterales; family Enterobacteriaceae; genus Kosakonia; species Kosakonia pseudosacchari. The sequence continues at coordinate 774,016 of NZ_CP063425.1, read as the reverse complement.
TGATTGAAGCGCAGGGTTACGACGTTATCTATGGCGACACGGACTCCACCTTCGTCTGGCTAAAAAAAGCCCACAGCGAAGAGGACGCCGCGCGTATTGGCCGCGCGCTGGTCGAACACGTCAATGACTGGTGGTCGGCGCATCTGAAAAGCCAGCAACTGGAAAGCGCGCTGGAATTGGAGTTTGAAACCCATTTCTGCCGGTTTCTGATGCCAACTATTCGCGGCACCGAACAGGGTAGTAAAAAGCGTTACGCCGGGATGATTCAGGAAGGCGAGAACCAGCGCATGGTGTTTAAGGGGCTGGAAACCGTACGTACCGACTGGACACCGCTGGCGCAGCAGTTTCAGCAAACACTCTATCTGCGCGTGTTTCGCAATGAGCCTTATCAGGATTATGTCCGTGACACCATTGCCAGCCTGATGGCGGGCGAACTCGACGATCAGCTTATTTATCGCAAGCGCCTGCGCAGAGCGCTTTCGGAATATGAACGTAATGTGCCGCCGCACGTGCGTGCAGCGAGGCTGGCGGATGAAGAGAACCGCAAACGGGGCCGCCCGGCGCAGTATCAGAACCGCGGCACCATCAAATATGTCTGGACCACCAGCGGGCCAGAGCCGGTGGATTACCAGCACTCGCCGCTCGATTACGATCACTATCTGAGTAAACAGCTACAGCCGGTCGCTGAGGGAATTCTGCCTTTCATTGACGACGATTTTGCTACACTACTTACAGGGCAGCTGGGACTCTTTTGAGATTTACCTGTCGAGTTTCCCGGCTTGCAACGCTACCGCTCTATCCTGGCTATTTCAGATTTTCACCGCGATACGGCGTGAAAGACGGCAGGTATAGGTAGTGACGAAAGGGATTGCTTCCTTTACCATAGCGCCCTTCCTTTTTCTGGCCCCAAATTTTATACGCCCGCCTGCCTTCAGGCGGTGACGAACTATTGCCTGCAATTTGAGATATAGAGTTCATTTATGCCCTTTACACTTGGTCAACGCTGGATTAGCGACACGGAAAGCGAACTCGGACTTGGCACAGTCGTCGCAATGGATGCGCGCACGGTCACCCTCCTTTTTCCGGCAACGGGTGAAAACCGTCTATACGCTCGCAGCGACTCTCCGGTTACCCGTGTGATGTTCAACCCCGGTGATACGGTGACCAGCCATGATGGCTGGCAGCTCACAATTGAAGACGTAAAAGAGGAAAACGGGCTGCTCGCTTACACCGGCACACGCCTGGATACGCAGGAAAGCAATGTCACCCTGCGCGAAGTGTTACTCGACAGCAAACTGGTGTTCAGCAAACCGCAAGACCGCTTATTCGCCGGGCAGATCGACCGTATGGATCGCTTCGCGCTGCGTTTTCGCGCGCGTAAATACCAAAGTGAACAGTACCGCATGCCGTGGAGCGGCTTGCGCGGTCAGCGCACCAACCTGATCCCGCACCAGTTGCATATCGCTCACGATGTGGGTCGTCGCCATGCGCCGCGCGTGCTGCTGGCGGATGAAGTGGGTCTTGGGAAAACCATCGAAGCCGGGATGATCCTGCATCAACAGTTGCTTGCAGGCGCGGCTGAACGCGTGCTGATCGTGGTACCGGAAACCCTGCAACATCAGTGGCTGGTTGAGATGCTGCGCCGCTTCAACCTGCGTTTCTCCCTGTTTGATGATGAACGTTACGCCGAAGCACAGCACGATGCCGACAACCCGTTCGATACCGAGCAACTGGTGATTTGCTCGCTCGATTTCGTGCGCCGTAACAAGCAGCGCCTGGAGCACCTGTGTGATGCCGAATGGGATCTGCTGGTGGTCGACGAAGCACACCATCTGGTGTGGAGCGAAAACGAAGCCAGCCGTGAATATCAGGCAATTGAGCAACTGGCCGAGCGCGTACCGGGCATTCTGCTGCTGACGGCCACCCCGGAACAATTGGGGATGGAGAGCCACTTTGCCCGCCTGCGCTTGCTGGACCCGAACCGTTTCCATGATTTCGCCCAGTTTGTGGAAGAGCAGCAAAACTACCGTCCGGTCGCCGATGCTGTTGCCCTGCTGCTGGCAGGTGAACGCCTGAGTAACGATGATCTCAATATGTTGAGCGATCTGGTGGGCGAGCAGGATATCGAACCGCTGCTGCAAACCGCCAACAGTGATCGCGAAGGCGCGACTGCCGCGCGCCAGGAACTGATTTCTATGCTGATGGACCGACACGGCACCAGCCGTGTGCTGTTCCGCAACACCCGTAACGGTGTAAAAGGTTTCCCGAAACGCGAACTGCACACCGTTAAGCTTCCGCTGCCGACGCAGTATCAGACGGCGATTAAAGTCTCCGGCATTATGGGCGCACGTAAAAGCCAGGAAGAGCGCGCCCGCGATATGCTCTATCCGGAGCAGATTTATCAGGAATTTGAAGGCGATACCGGAACATGGTGGAACTTCGATCCGCGCGTTGAGTGGCTGATGGGCTACCTTACCAGCCACCGTTCGCAAAAAGTGTTGGTGATCTGCGCCAAAGCCGCCACCGCGCTGCAACTGGAGCAGGTGTTGCGCGAACGTGAAGGCATCCGTGCGGCGGTGTTCCATGAAGGTATGTCGATTATTGAACGCGACCGTGCAGCGGCATGGTTTGGTGAAGAAGATAGCGGCGCGCAGGTGCTATTGTGTTCGGAGATCGGCTCTGAAGGGCGTAACTTCCAGTTCGCCAGCCATTTGGTGATGTTCGATCTGCCGTTTAACCCGGATCTGCTGGAGCAGCGTATCGGCCGTCTGGATCGTATTGGTCAGGCGCACGATATCCAGATCCACGTGCCTTATCTGGAAAAAACCGCGCAGTCCGTACTGGTGCGCTGGTATCACGAAGGGCTGGACGCCTTCGAGCACACCTGCCCGACAGGGCGCACAATCTACGATAGCGTCCACAATGAGCTGATTAACTACCTGGCGGCACCGGAAGATACCGACGGTTTTGATCAGTTGATCAAAACCTGCCGTGAGCAGCACGACGCGCTAAAAGCACAGCTGGAACAAGGCCGCGACCGCTTGCTGGAGATCCACTCTAACGGCGGTGAGAAAGCACAGGCGCTGGCGGAAAGCATTGCCGAGCAGGACGACGACACGGCGCTTATTGCCTTCGCCATGAATCTGTTCGATATCATTGGCATTAACCAGGACGATCGCGGTGAAAACATGATCGTGCTGACGCCATCGGATCATATGCTGGTGCCGGACTTCCCGGGCCTGCCGGAAGATGGCTGCACCATCACTTTCGATCGTGACGTCGCGCTTTCGCGCGAAGACGCGCAGTTTGTCACCTGGGAACATCCGATCATTCGTAACGGTCTGGATCTGATCCTTTCTGGCGATACCGGTAGCAGTACGATTTCGCTACTGAAAAACAAAGCGCTACCGGTTGGTACGCTGCTGCTGGAGCTGATCTACGTGGTGGAAGCGCAGGCGCCGAAGCAGCTGCAACTTAATCGCTTCTTGCCGTCGACGCCGATCCGCCTGCTGGTAGATAAAAACGGCACCAACCTCGCGGCCCAAGTGGAGTTCGAAAGTTTCAACCGCCAGCTTAGCGCAGTGAATCGCCATACCGGCAGCAAACTGGTGAACGCGGTGCAGCAGGAGGTTCACACCATTTTGCAAAAAGGCGAAACGCAGGTGGAAGCCGCCGCACGCGCGCTGATTGACGCCGCGCGCAGCGAAGCGGATGAAAAACTGTCGGCGGAACTGGCGCGCCTGGAAGCGTTAAAAGCGGTTAACCCAAACATCCGCGACGATGAACTGGCCGCGATTGAGACCAACCGTCTGCAAGTACTGGAAAGCCTGGCGCAGGCAAGCTGGCGGCTTGATGCGCTGCGTTTGATTGTCGTGACGCACCAATAACGGAGCCCCAATGGTGATGGAACCCTACAATCCGCCGCAGGATCCCTGGCTGGTAATTCTGTATCAGGATCAACACATTATGGTCGTCAACAAGCCCAGTGGCTTGTTGTCGGTGCCAGGGCGTCTGGATGAGCACAAAGACAGCGTGATGACGCGGATTCAGCGCGACTTCCCGCAGGCTGAATCCGTACATCGCCTGGATATGGCGACCAGCGGTGTGATTGTGGTGGCGCTCACCAAAGATGCCGAGCGTGAGTTAAAGCGCCAGTTCCGCGAACGTGAGCCGAAAAAGCAGTATCTGGCGCGCGTTTGGGGTCACCCGGAAAAAGCCGAAGGGCTGGTGGATTTACCGCTGATTTGCGACTGGCCGAACCGACCAAAGCAGAAAGTGTGTTTTGAAACCGGCAAAGCGGCGCAGACCGAGTATGAAGTGCTGGCGTTTGAGGAAGATGGCACCGCTCGCGTCCGTCTGAAGCCGATTACCGGGCGCTCGCATCAGCTACGCGTGCATATGTTAGCGTTAGGTCACCCGATTCTCGGTGACCGTTTTTACGCTACGCCAGACGCGCTGGCAATGGCACCGCGTTTGCTGCTGCATGCAGAGACGCTGACCATCACCCATCCGGCGTTTGGCAACAGCATGACGTTTAAGGCACCAGTGGATTTTTAAAAGGTTCCCCGGCTTTGCCGCCGGGGAACCTTATACGGTTAACGAAAACCCTTCTGCTCGCGAATTAACTCGTAAGCCTTCTGAATTTCCTGCGCTTTTTGTTTCGCCATCTCCATCATCTCCGGCGGCAGCCCTTTCGCCACCAGTTTGTCCGGGTGATGCTCGCCCATCAGCTTACGGTAGGCACGCTTGATGGTGGTCGCATCATCTGACGGCTTCACACCCAGCACATTACAGGCATCTTCCAGCGTCGGGCCTCGTTGCGCCTGCTGCCAGCCACCAGCGCCCGCTTGCTGCTGATGCTGATAACCACCGCCAAACTGCGCCCCGCCCTGCATCATGCGCAGAAACTGATCGAATTGCAGACGCGAAATCCCAAGCTCCTCAGCGATAACGTACAGCACTTCGCGTTCGCTGGGGTGCAAAGAGCCATCGGCGAAGGCCGCCTGGATTTGTATTTCCAGAAACATCCTAATCAAGTCGAAACGTCCGAAGCAGACGCTGCGAAACTGACGCATCTTGTCGCGTAACGGGTAATTATCCGTTTTGCCGACGCGAAACGCCTGCTGCGCTGCGCTGCGCGACTCGCCGTGCAGGTTCATGCGATCCATAAACAGGCTGGCGACCTGGATATCCGCTTCGGTCACCCGGCCTTTCGATTTGGTTAGATGCCCCATCACCTCGAAGGTGGTGGCGAAAAAAAGCGTCTGACGTTCCCGCTGGTTGGCAAACCACGCCATTTTCCGGCTGCGCGCCTTGTCAAAAAAGTGCCCGATTAACAACCCAAGAACCGCGCCCCAAAAGCCGCCGCCCATGAAAAGAGCGATGACAACCCCAACCACTTTCCCCCAATACTGCATATACTCCCCAAATCGTCATGCCGTCGGCTAAAATTTGCTTTATCATACCCGTCATTCTATGCCATGCACAGGCGCAGTCTTCTCTTCCTGGCTCGAACGCGGGCAGGATTAAAACTAGCGTTGCAAAGGCGAGTAAGTTAGTCTCAGACCGTTTGCCAGCGTAAAGCCACAGATGACGGAACAACAAATACAACGTATGAAAAAACGTATCCCCACCCTCCTGGCCACCATGATTGGCTCCGCCCTTTACAGCCAGCAGGGGATGGCAGCCGATCTTGCCTCGCAGTGTATGCTTGGCGTTCCCAGCTACAACCGCCCCCTGGTACAGGGCGACACCAATAATTTGCCGGTGACGATCAATGCCGATCACGCAAAAGGCAACTACCCTGACGATGCCGTTTTTACCGGTAATGTCGATATTAATCAGGGAAATAGCCGTTTGCAGGCCGATGAGGTGCAGCTTCATCAGCAGCAGCCGGAAGGTCAGACGGACCCGGTTCGCACAGTGGATGCACTCGGTAATGTGCACTATGACGATAATCAGGTCATCCTGAAAGGTCCGAAAGGTTGGTCAAACCTGAACACCAAAGACACCAACGTCTGGCAAGGTGATTACCAGATGGTGGGGCGTCAGGGCCGCGGTACCGCTGATCTGATGAAGCAGCGTGGACAAAACCGCTACACCATTCTCGACAATGGGATGTTTACCTCCTGCCTGCCTGGGTCAAACACCTGGAGCGTTGTCGGCAGCGAAGTTATTCAGGATCGCCAGGAGCAGGTTGCGGAAATCTGGAATGCGCGCTTTAAGCTCGGCCCGGTGCCAGTCTTCTACAGCCCATATTTGCAGTTGCCTATTGGTGACAAGCGCCGTTCAGGTTTCCTGATCCCCAATGCCAAGTACAGCACGACGAACTATTTCGAGTTCTATCTGCCGTACTACTGGAACATTGCGCCGAATATGGATGCGACAATTACGCCGCACTACATCCATAAGCGCGGCAACGTGCAATGGGAAAACGAATTCCGCTATCTGACTCAGGCTGGTGCTGGCCTGGTCGAATTTGACTATCTGCCGTCAGATAAAGTCTATGAAGATGAATACCAGTCTGAAGGGAATCGTCATCGCTGGTTATTTTACTGGCAACATGGTGGGGTGATGGATCAAGTGTGGCGCTTCAGCGCGAACTACACGAAAGTAAGCGATCCGCACTATTTTAATGACTTCGATTCAAAATATGGCTCAAGTACGGATGGTTACGCGACACAGATATTCCGCGTAGGCTATGGCGTAGAAAATTTTAACGCTACCGTTTCAACTAAGCAGTTCCAGGTCTTTAACCGCGAGAATAGCAACTCTTACTCGGCGCTGCCGCAGGTGGATGTTAACTGGTATCACAACGATCTTGGTCCGTTTGATTTCCGCATGTACGGCCAGGCAGTGAAATTTACCAATACTAACTCCAGCCGACCGGAAGCGACCCGTGTTCATCTGGAACCAACGCTCAGTCTGCCAGTGTCTAATGAATGGAGCAGTCTGAACACTGAAGTGAAAATGTTGGCGACCCACTACCAGCAAAGCAACATTGAGAACACCAATTACAAAGAGTCCGTTAGCCGCGTTATGCCGCAATTTAAAACGGACGGTAAACTGGTGTTTGAGCGCGATATGAACTGGGCGGAGGGCTACACCCAAACGCTGGAGCCACGTGCTCAGTATCTTTATGTGCCGTATCGCGATCAGAGCCACATCAACAATTACGACTCCTCACTGCTGCAATCCGACTACAGCGGGCTGTTCCGCGATCGCACTTATGGCGGTCTGGATCGTATCGCATCAGCAAACCAGGTTACTACCGGCGTCACAACCCGCATTTATGATGAAGCGGCAGTTGAACGTTTTAACGTTTCTGTTGGTCAAATCTACTATTTCACCGAGTCCCGTACCGGTGATGACAACATTAACTGGGAGAAAGACAACAAAACAGGTTCGCTGGTGTGGGCGGGCGATACGTACTGGCGTATCTCCGATCGTTGGGGTCTGCGCGGCGGGGTGCAGTACGACACCCGTCTGAATAATATCGCTAACAGCAGCTCGTCGCTGGAGTATCGCCGCGATGAAGACCGTATGCTGCAATTGAGCTACCGTTACGCCAGCCCGGAATACATTCAGGCTACGCTGCCAAACTATGCAACCGCAGCGCAGTATAAAGATGGTATTTCGCAGGTGGGCGCAGCTGGAAGCTGGCCGATTGCGGACCGCTGGTCCATCGTTGGTGCGTACTATTTCGATACCAATACCAGTAAACCTGCCGATCAGATGGTGGGTCTGCAATATAACTCCTGCTGTTATGCGATTCGCGTTGGCTATGAGCGCAAAATCAACGGCTGGGAAAATGAACAAAGCAAATATGACAAAGTCATCGGCTTCAACATTGAGCTGCGTGGCTTGAGCTCCAACTACGGCCTGGGAACGCAACAAATGCTGCGTTCGAACATTCTGCCGTACCGTAGCTCACTGTGATTTGTTTGATTTGCAACGTAATCCGCATTGCGGTTAATTGAAATGGAAAAGGTATGAAGAACTGGAAAACGCTGCTTCTCGGTATCGCTATGGTTGCGAATACCAGTTTTGCCGCGCCTCAGGTTGTTGATAAAGTCGCCGCCGTGGTCAATAACGGCGTGGTGCTGGAAAGTGACGTTGATGGTTTGATGCAATCCGTGAAGGCCAACGCAGGCCAGGCGGGGCAGCAGTTACCGGACGACGCAACGCTGCGCCACCAGATCCTTGAACGTCTGATCATGGATCAAATCATTTTGCAGATGGGCACGAAAATGGGCGTCAAAGTGACTGACGAACAGCTCGACGCCGCCATCGCCGACATAGCCAAACAGAACAACATGACGATGGATCAGATGCGTAGCCGTCTGGCCTATGACGGGGTGAATTTCAGCACCTACCGTAATCAGATCCGCAAAGAGATGATCATCTCCGAAGTGCGTAACAGCGAAGTGCGCCGTCGTGTCACGGTGCTGCCACAGGAAGTCGAAGCCCTGGCACAACAGGTAGGCAACCAGAATGATGCCAGCACCGAGCTGAATCTGAGCCACATTCTGATCCCACTGCCGGAAAACCCAACTTCTGATCAAGTGAATGAAGCGGAAAGTCAGGCGCGATCTATTGTGGAACAGGCTCGTAACGGCGGTGATTTTGGCAAACTGGCCATCACTTACTCTGCCGATCAGCAAGCACTGAAAGGCGGTCAGATGGGCTGGGGTCGAATTCAGGAACTGCCAAGCATTTTTGCTCAGGCGCTGAGTACGGCGAAAAAAGGCGATGTCATTGGCCCAATCCGCTCGGGCGTTGGCTTCCATATCCTGAAAGTGAACGATCTGCGCGGTCAGACGCAGAGCATCTCTGTGACAGAAGTTCATGCCCGTCATATTCTGCTGAAACCGTCGCCGATCATGAGCGACGATCAAGCACGTGTGAAACTGGAACAGATCGCAGCCGATATTAAGAGTGGCAAAACTACTTTTGCTAACGCGGCGAAAGAGTTCTCTCAGGATCCGGGTTCTGCAAACCAGGGCGGCGATCTCGGCTGGGCGTCTGCGGATATTTACGATCCGGCCTTCCGCGATGCGCTGATGAAGCTGAAACGCGGCCAGATGAGCGGCCCGGTTCACTCCTCCTTTGGCTGGCACCTGATCGAAATGCTGGATAGCCGTAACGTTGACAAAACCGACGCGGCGCAAAAAGACAGAGCCTATCGCATGCTGATGAACCGTAAGTTCTCTGAAGAGGCGGCAACCTGGATGCAGGAACAGCGTGCCAGCGCCTACGTCAAGATTCTGAGCAACTAATGAAAACACAGCGTGTCGTTATCACTCCCGGCGAACCCGCCGGGATTGGCCCGGATCTGGTAGTGCAACTCGCCCAGCGCGACTGGCCGGTTGAACTGGTTATCTGTGCAGACGCAACGCTGCTGACCGACCGGGCCTCGCGGCTCGGTCTACCGCTTCAGCTGCGCGGTTACGATCCAACAGCCGCAGCAGTACCGCAACGAGCGGGCACATTAACGCTGTTGCCCATCCCTTTGCATGCGCCCGTCACCGCTGGCGTACTTAATACACTTAATGGCGCTTACGTTGTTGATACCCTCGCCCGCGCGTGCGACGGTTGTCTGAATGGCGAATTTGCCGCGCTGATTACCGGTCCGGTGCATAAAGGGGTGATCAACGATTCAGGCACGCCGTTTACCGGTCACACGGAGTTTTTCGAAGAGCGCTCTCACGCCGCCAAAGTGGTGATGATGCTGGCGACCGAAGAGCTACGCGTGGCGCTGGCGACCACACACTTGCCCATCAAAGCGGTGGCTGACGCCATTACGCCTGATTTATTGCGGGAAGTGATCGGCATTCTGCACACGGACCTGCAACAGAAGTTTGGTATCGCCCAACCGCATATTCTGGTCTGCGGCCTGAACCCGCATGCCGGTGAAGGTGGCCACATGGGAACGGAAGAGATTGATACCATCATTCCGGTGCTCAATGAAATGCGCGCGCAGGGTATGAATTTAAGCGGTCCGCTGCCTGCCGACACGCTTTTTCAGCCCAAATACCTTGATAATGCCGACGCCGTACTGGCGATGTACCACGATCAGGGTCTGCCCGTGCTAAAATACCAGGGCTTTGGCCGCGGCGTGAATATTACCCTCGGTTTACCCTTTATTCGTACATCCGTCGACCACGGCACCGCACTTGAACTCGCGGGCAAAGGAACAGCGGATGTCGGCAGTTTTATTACGGCGCTTAATCTCGCCATCAAAATGATTGTTAATACTCAATGAATACTCGCGTCCATCAGGGCCATTTAGCCCGCAAACGCTTCGGGCAAAACTTTCTCCACGACCAGTTCGTGATCGACAGCATCGTCTCGGCCATCAACCCGCAAAAGGGTCAGGCTATGGTCGAAATCGGCCCAGGCCTTGGCGCGCTCACCGAACCGGTGGGCGAACGTCTGGATAAATTAACGGTCATTGAGCTTGACCGCGACCTGGCTGCACGCCTGCAAACACACCCATTCCTTGCACCTAAACTGACTATTTATCAGCAAGATGCAATGACCATGGATTTCGGTGAACTCTCAAAAACGATAGGTCAGCCGCTGCGTGTTTTCGGTAACTTGCCGTATAACATCTCCACGCCGTTGATGTTCCATCTGTTTAGCTATACTGATGCCATTGCCGACATGCACTTTATGCTGCAAAAAGAGGTGGTGAATCGCCTGGTTGCAGGGCCAAACAGTAAGGCGTATGGTCGATTGAGCGTGATGGCGCAGTACTATTGCCAGGTTATTCCGGTGCTGGAAGTACCGCCCACCGCGTTTGCGCCGCCGCCAAAAGTGGATTCTGCTGTGGTTCGTCTGGTGCCGCACACTCAATTACCGCATCCGGTGAAAGAGATCCGCACGCTGAGCCGCATTACCACCGAAGCGTTTAACCAGCGTCGTAAAACCATTCGCAACAGCCTCGGCAACGTCTTTACCGTTGAAGTGCTGGCGTCGTTAGGTATCGATCCGGCGATGCGCGCGGAAAATATTTCTGTTGCGCAATATTGCCAGTTGGCGAACTACCTGACTGAGAATGCGCCGCCGAAGGAGAGTTAACGTATGAGCAATTCGCCCCGAGTTTGTGTTCAGGTACAAAGCATCTACATCGAGTCTCAGTCCGCTCCCGACGATGAACGCTATGTTTTCGCTTACACCATTACCATCCGGAACCTGGGGCGAACCCCTGTCCAGTTGCTCAAGCGCTACTGGCTTATCACCAATGGAAATGGCCGCGCAACGGAAGTTCAGGGCGAAGGTGTGGTTGGTGTACAGCCGCACATTGAGCCAGGCGGCGAATATCAATATACCAGCGGCGCGGTGATTGAAACGCCGCTGGGCACCATGCAAGGCCACTACGAAATGATCGATGCGCAGGGAGAAACCTTCCGCATCGCTATTCCGGTCTTCCGACTCGCCGTTCCAACACTTATCCATTAATACAATGTCTACATACCTTATTGGTGACGTTCATGGTTGCTACGATGAACTCGTCGCGCTGTTAAAACAGGTTGAATTTTCACCTGAGCAGGACACCTTATGGCTGACGGGCGATCTGGTCGCACGCGGCCCTGGCTCGCTTGAGGTATTGCGCTTCGTCAAATCACTTGGTGACAGCGTACGTATCGTGCTGGGTAATCACGATTTGCACCTGCTAGCTGTTTACGCCGGCATCAGCCGCAACAAGCCCAAAGACCGGCTTACCCCACTGCTGGAAGCGCACGACGCCGACGAGCTAATTAACTGGCTGCGCCGCCAGCCACTGCTGCAAATTGACGAAGAGAAAAAACTGGTGATGGCGCACGCCGGGATCACCCCGCAATGGGATATGGAAACGGCTAAACATTGCGCGCGTGATATTGAAGCCGTGTTGTCGAGCGACTCTTATCCGCTTTTTCTCGACGCCATGTACGGCGATCTGCCGAACCACTGGACGCCTGAGCTCAGCGGTCTTGCCCGCCTGCGCTTTATCACCAATGCCTTTACCCGCATGCGCTACTGCTTCCCGAACGGGCAGCTCGATATGTACTGCAAAGACATCCCTGAGAACGCACCCGCGCCGCTAAAACCGTGGTTTTCAATTCCGGGACCGGTAGCGCAAGAGTACAGCATCGCTTTTGGTCACTGGGCATCACTGGAAGGCGCAGGGACGCCTGAAGGCATCTACGCGCTGGATACGGGCTGCTGCTGGGGTGGCGTGCTGACCTGCCTGCGCTGGGAAGATAAACAGTACTTCACGCAAGCGTCGAACCGCCAGATGGATTTGGGCGACGGCGAGGCAATTGCCTCCTGAAATCATTTCCCCGGCCTGGGCCGGGGAAAGAGAAGAACCGTGCAACCACGGCCGTAGCGCAGTGAATTAACGGCGCTCGAGGATCTCGAAACAATAGCTGTGAGAATTCTGCGCGTCCGCATCGTGGAACTCACTGAACACGGAATCCCAGTCATCTGGATCGTAATCCGGGAAATGGGTATCACCTTCCACTTCCGCATCAATGTGCGTCAGATACAAACGCTGCGCTTTCGGCAGAAACTGCTCGTAAACACGACCACCGCCAATCACCATGATCTCTTCAGCGTCACCGCATTGTGCAATCGCTTCATCAACGGATTTCACCCACTGCACGCGGTCGTCAGTACCCTGCTGGCTACTGATCACAATGTTCTTACGCCCCGGCAGCGGACGACCGATGGATTCCCACGTCAGGCGCCCCATGACTACCGGTTTGTTTAAGGTATTGCGTTTAAACCAGGCGAGATCGGCAGGTAAATTCCACGGCATTGCATTCTCCATGCCGATGACGCGATCCACTGCCAACGCCGCAATCAGACTGATCATTTATTCATTCCTGGAAGCCAAAAAATTGTCGCCACTATACGGAAAGCGCAATCTTTCGTCGACGGGGCGCGAGGTAAAGAATAAGAAAATTTTCTATTCTGCTGGCGGCACCGCACCCCGAATCTGCACCGCCAGCTTTCCAGCCGTGTTGAATCAGCACGTTATCCGTAAGCGACGATTTACGCTTGCGGTTTAACTGCCGGCTCGTCTGCGGGATCGCCCGTATGACGCCCCTCTTCCGTACCTTGCCAGCCGTGGCGCTGGGTTAATGACAGATGCGCTCTGTCTTCCGAAATGATCTCCGTCAGCATCGCGCTGGTGCGTTTAAACACCGCCGCGCGCGCCTGCGTATCGTTTTCCACCTGCGCCATCTCTTCCACCATCGCGGTGTTGAAACGACGGAAATGATCGGCGCGTTCACGCGCTTCATACGAACCAAGCCCCAACCCTTCCAGCGCCAGCCTTCCGGTTTTCAACGCCGCTTCGAAGGTTTCACGCTCCGGTTTCTCGACACCCGCCTGGCGCAAGCGAATGTAGTGATCGACATCGCGGGCGCGGGCAATAATGCGCAGATCCGGAAAGTGCTCTTTCGCCAGCTCCGTTAATTGTAGGCTGGCCTGCGGATCGTCGATGGCATTAATTAATACTTCTGCCCGCCCGGCACCGGCGGATTCCAGCAAATCAACGCGTGTCGCATCGCCATAAAACACCTTCATGCCGAATTTACGCAGCGTTTCAATATGATCGGGATCGTGATCCAGAACCACCATCTTCACGCCGCTGGAGAGCAACAAACGCCCGGCGATCTGCCCGAAACGTCCGAACCCGGCAATAATAACCCGCGCTTCTTCCTCGTCGATTTCGTCCGCTTCGCGCTCCTGCTGACTGCCGGATGCTTCAAGACGGGCCAACAGCACCAGTAGCAGCGGCGTTGCAGCCATCGACAACGCGACCGTCAGAGTTAACGCTTTCGCCCATTCGCTATCCAGCACCTGCGCGGTTTGCGCGGTACCAAACACCACAAAGGCGAACTCACTTCCCTGCCCAAGCAGGGCGGCAAACCATAACCGCTGCTTGCCGGGAACGCGTAACGGACGGGCAATCAACCACAGCACCGCGCTTTTGATCACCAAAAAACCGACCAGCAACAGTAAGATGCGCAGTGGATGCGTCACCAGCGTGCCGAAGTCAATCGACATTCCCACGCCGATAAAAAACAGCCCAAGCAGCAAGCCTTTAAAGGGTTCAATATCGCTTTCCAGCGCATGGCGATATTCGGAGCTGGCAAGCAACACACCGGCAAGAAACGCGCCCATTGCCATCGACAGCCCCGCCTCTTCCAGCAATAAGCCGAAACCAAAGACCAGGAACAGTGCCACGGCGCAGAACACTTCCCGTAAACCGGATCGCGCAACGAAGCGCAACGCCGGGCGGGCAACATAGCGCCCGATCAGCACCACCAGCGTCAGAGCGGCAACCACTTTGAGCGCTGAAAGCGCGAAGGCACTGAGCGTCATCGCCCCACCGCTGGCAGCCAGCAAAGGGATCATCGCCACCAACGGGATCGCGGCAATATCCTGGAACAACAGCACGGAAAAGGCGCTGCGCCCCATTTGCGATACGGTAAGGTTGCGCTCATTCATCGCCTGCATGGCAATTGCTGTTGATGACAACGCCAGCGTCAGACCAATTAATACCGCAACCGGCCACGGGAGTCCGAGAAGCGCACAAAACCCGCCGAGCAATAACCCACAACTGGCCATTTGCAACGCGCCGCCGCCAAACACCGAGGCACGCAGTTTCCATAAACGCTGCGGATCGAGTTCAAGGCCAATCACGAACAGCATCAGTACGACGCCGATTTCCGCAAAATGGAGAATTGATTCCGCGTCAGTTACCAGCCGCAATCCCCACGGGCCAATAATGCCCCCGGCAATCAGATAACCAAGCACTGACCCCAGCCCCAGGCGCATGGCGATCGGCACGATCAGCGCCGCCGACCCGAGATAGATCAGCGCCTGAATTAACGAATGGCTATCCATGCTGCACCTCCTGCCACTCCAGTAAACGTTGTTTGTAATGGCGCGCCTGCGCCTGCAACGTCTCATCGTCGCAGATAAACGTACAGTGCACGGCAAAAGGCGGCAGCCAGTTCATCCCGCAATAAAGCGCTGTCGCCTGCAGCGGCTGGGAAAGCACATCAAAACCAGGGTGCGAGCCGATATCAAAATGGTGGTCATCCCCACCCGTTGTCACCGCCCACAGCACATTTTTGCCGTGAAGCGCGGTTCCACCGTGACCATACGCCCAGCCGTGCGCCAGCACTTTATCCAGCCAGAGTTTGAATAATGGCGGCACGCTGTACCACTGCATCGGGTGTTGCCAGATAACCAAATCGGCACGGGAAATCGCCTCCTGCTCGGCGGCGACGTCAATATTGAAGTCAGGATAGAGTTCGTAAAGAGAACGTATTTCAACGTTTTCCAGCGTCCCTGCCTGCTCAATCATGCGCTTATTCGCATGAGAATGCTGCGGATAAGGATGGGCATAAATTATGAGGATCATTGATTAACCTGTTTTCACTACACGCTTTTTCTTGAAAGTGTAGTCAGTTAATCGTCTGGCTAAAAGCGGCAATCTGTGCGGGAATAGCGGAAAGGCATGCGGCAGCCGGAGCCACCGCAAGTGAGGAAGGGATTAGTTATCCAGTTCGCTCATGTTTTTCACCTGATCGCGGTTAATCTGCTCGGTTTTTCCGGTTTCGGCATTTTTATAAGAAACCAGCCCGGTGTCATCATCAACCTGCGGTTTGCCGTCGGTCACAATGGTGCGGCCATCAGTCGTGCGTACTGCCTGGTTGGAGGAGCACCCGGCAACGGTAAACAGTGCTGCTGCAGTAAAAATCGAGGTCATCAGAAGTTTAGTTCGCATGGTTATCTCCCTGCTTTCCAGTGAATTTCATTCGTCTGTTAAGCCATTTTAGGTTAACTCACTGAACGATGGGGAAAATGCAGAACACTCTGAAGGGGGAAGTAAAGAACCCTCTCTCCACAAGGGAGAGAGGGGAGCGGATTATTTGCTAATCTGCGCGTGCATTTCCTGTACGGAAATCACTTTTTCTGTGGCATCGGCATTCAGCGCCATCGCGGTAGCAAAGCCGCCGTTCAGCGTGGTGTCGTAGTGCACTTTATACTGCAGCGCGCTGCGGCGAATCAGCTTGGAATCCTCAATCGCCTGGCGCCCCGCCGTGGTGTTGATGATGTAGGTATATTCGCCATTCTTAATACGATCCTGAATGTGCGGTCGACCTTCATGCACCTTATTCACCAGACGCGGGTTAATGCCCGCTTCACCCAGTACAATCGCCGTTCCGTGGGTCGCATCCAGCTCAAAGCCCTGTTTCAGCAGCTTCGCGGCGAGATCCACCACGCGCTCTTTATCCCCCTCGCGTACCGACAGCAGCGCGCGCCCCTGTTTCTTCATGGTCGAGTTACTGCCCAGTTGCGCTTTGGCGAAGGCTTCGGCGAACGTACGTCCCACACCCATCACCTCACCGGTAGAGCGCATTTCTGGCCCTAACAGCGGGTCAACGCCAGGGAATTTGTTAAACGGCAGCACCACTTCTTTCACCGAGTAGTACGGCGGGATAATCTCTTTGGTGTGACCTTGCTGAGCCAGCGTTTTGCCGGTCATCACGCGCGCCGCCACTTTCGCCAGCGGTACGCCGGTGGCTTTGGAGACGAACGGAACAGTACGTGCGGCACGCGGGTTCACTTCAATCAGGTAAACCTCGTTATCTTTCACCGCAAACTGCACGTTCATCAGGCCGCGAACCTGCAATTCAAACGCCAGTTTCTGCACTTGCTGGCGCATCACATCCTGAATTTCCTGGCTCAGGGTGTAAGCGGGCAGCGAACAAGCGGAGTCGCCGGAGTGTACGCCCGCTTGTTCGATATGCTCCATAATGCCGCCAATCAGCACAGTTTCGCCGTCGCAAATCGCATCAACATCCACTTCCACCGCGTCGTCGAGGAATTTATCCAGCAGTACCGGCGCGTCGTTGGAAACGCTAACCGCGGTCATAAAGTAGCGACGCAGATCCACTTCGTCGTAGACGATTTCCATCGCGCGACCACCGAGGACATAAGAAGGACGCACCACCAGCGGGTAAGTAATCTCTTTCGCTTTCTCAACTGCCTGCTCCAGCGCCGTAACTGTGGCGTTAGCAGGCTGTTTCAGTTTCAGGCGTTCAACCGCATGCTGGAAGCGCTCGCGGTCTTCCGCACGGTCGATAGCGTCCGGGCTGGTGCCAATCACCGGTACCCCGGCGGCTTCCAGCGCACGCGCCAGTTTCAGCGGTGTCTGCCCACCGTACTGCACGATAACGCCTTTCGGTTTTTCGATACGCACAATTTCCAGCACATCTTCGAAAGTAACCGGTTCGAAGTAGAGACGGTCAGACGTGTCGTAATCGGTCGAGACAGTTTCCGGGTTACAGTTGACCATGATGGTCTCGTAACCATCTTCGCGCAGCGCCAATGATGCGTGTACGCAGCAGTAGTCAAACTCAATGCCCTGGCCGATACGGTTTGGCCCGCCGCCGAGCACCATAATTTTTTCGCGATCCGGGTTCGGGTTAGCTTCGCACTCTTCTTCATAGGTGGAGTACATGTAAGCGGTATCGGTCGCGAACTCCGCCGCACAGGTATCCACACGCTTGTAAACCGGGTGCAGGTTGTACTGGTCGCGCAGTTTGCGGATTTCCGCTTCGCGCACACCGACCAGGGTTGCCAGACGGGCATCGGCAAAGCCTTTACGCTTCAGGGTACGCAGGAAGTCAGCGTCGAGGCCGTTAATGCCCACGCTTGCCACCTGCTCTTCCAGGCGCACCAGCTCTTCGATTTGCACCAGGAACCAGCGGTCGATGTTGGTCAGGTTGAACACGCCATCAACAGATAAGCCCGCACGGAACGCATCGGCGATGTACCAGATACGCTCAGCGCCCGCGTCTTTCAGTTCGCGGCGGATTTTCGTCAGGGCTTCCGGGTCGTCAAGGCTCACTTTCGGGTCGAAACCGGTCGCGCCCACTTCCAGGCCGCGCAGCGCTTTCTGCATTGATTCCTGCTGGGTACGGCCAATTGCCATCACTTCACCAACAGATTTCATCTGCGTGGTCAGACGGTCATTCGCGCCCACAAATTTCTCGAAGTTGAAGCGAGGAATTTTGGTCACAACATAGTCGATAGATGGTTCGAACGAGGCCGGAGTACGCCCGCCGGTGATGTCGTTCATCAGCTCATCCAGCGTGTAGCCCACCGCCAGTTTCGCCGCGACTTTAGCAATCGGGAAACCCGTCGCCTTCGACGCCAGCGCCGAAGAACGCGATACGCGCGGGTTCATTTCGATAACAATCAGGCGACCATTTTTCGGGTTCACCGCGAACTGCACGTTAGACCCGCCGGTTTCAACGCCGATTTCACGCAGTACCGCCATCGAGGCGTTACGCATGATTTGATACTCTTTGTCGGTCAGCGTTTGCGCAGGGGCGACGGTGATGGAATCACCGGTGTGGATGCCCATGGCGTCGAAGTTTTCAATCGAGCAGACAATGATGCAGTTGTCGTTCTTATCGCGCACCACTTCCATCTCATACTCTTTCCAGCCAATCAGTGACTCATCAATCAACAGCTCATTGGTCGGCGAGAGATCCAGCCCGCGGGCGCAGATCTCTTCAAACTCTTCGCGGTTATAGGCGATACCGCCGCCGGTGCCGCCCATGGTAAAGGAGGGGCGAATAATGCACGGATAACCGACATCAGCCGCGACAGCCAGCGCTTCATCCATGGTATGCGCGATACCGGAACGCGCCGTATCAAGGCCGATTTTTTTCATCGCAATGTCGAAGCGACGGCGGTCTTCCGCTTTATCAATCGCATCGGCAGTCGCGCCAATCATGGTGACGCCAAACTCTTCCAGTACGCCCTGGCGTTCCAGTTCCAGCGCGCAGTTCAGCGCGGTCTGGCCGCCCATGGTCGGCAGCACCGCGTCCGGGCGCTCTTTTTCAATAATTTTGCGTACTACTTCCCAGTGGATCGGCTCGATATAGGTCGCATCAGCCATCTCCGGGTCGGTCATAATGGTCGCCGGGTTGGAGTTGACCAGAATGACGCGGTAACCCTCTTCACGCAGCGCTTTACACGCTTGTGCGCCAGAGTAGTCAAATTCACATGCCTGGCCGATAACAATCGGGCCAGCGCCAAGGATCAGGATGCTTTTTAGGTCTGTACGTTTTGGCATTGCTCTTTTCTCCTGATTATTTGGCGGTATGACGATACTGCTCGATTAACTCAATAAAGTGGTCAAACAGCGGCGCGGCGTCGTGCGGGCCTGGACTTGCTTCCGGGTGCCCCTGGAAACTAAACGCCGGTTTATCGGTGCGGTGAATGCCTTGCAACGTGCCATCGAACAGCGATTTGTGCGTTACGCGCAGGTTTGCAGGCATTGACGCTTCATCAACCGCGAAACCGTGGTTCTGCGCAGTGATCATCACGGTATTGTTATCGATATCTTTTACCGGATGGTTACCGCCGTGGTGGCCAAACTTCATTTTCACCGTCTTCGCACCGCTCGCCAGTGCCAGCAACTGATGACCCAGACAGATACCGAACACCGGAATATCCGTTTCAAGGAAGGTTTTAATCGCCTCGATGGCGTAATCGCACGGTGCCGGGTCGCCAGGACCGTTAGACAGGAAGATGCCGTCCGGATTGAGTTTCAGCACATCCGCCGCCGGGGTTTTCGCCGGAACGACCGTCAGGCGGCAGCCTCTGTCTACCAGCATGCGCAGGATGTTGCGTTTTGCACCGTAGTCGTATGCGACAACGTGGTACGGCAACTCACTCTCGCTCTTCGCCGGCGGCAGGTCATCCGCCAGTGTCCAGCTGCCTTGCGTCCAGCTGTAGGTTTCCGCCGTTGTGACTTCTTTCGCCAGATCCATACCGTTCAGGCCCGGGAAGGCTTTCGCTTTTTCCAGCGCCAGCGCGGCATCAACGTTATCACCCGCGATGATGCAGCCGTTCTGCGCGCCCTTTTCACGCAGCAGACGCGTCAACTTACGGGTATCAATATCCGCAATCGCCACAATGTTATGGCGCTTAAGATAAGAAGAGAGATCTTCGGTACTGCGGAAGTTGCTGGCAATCAGCGGCAGGTCACGAATGACCAGACCTTGCGCATGTACCTGGGAGGATTCTTCATCAGCGGAGTTAGTGCCGACATTGCCGATATGAGGATAAGTAAGAGTAACAATTTGGCGGGAATAGGAAGGATCAGTGAGGATTTCTTGATAACCGGTCATTGAAGTATTGAAAACGACTTCCCCAACCGCCGTGCCCGTTGCCCCTATGGCCCGACCGTGAAACTGGGTTCCGTCTTCCAGAACCAATAGCGCTGACTTAATCAAAACACCCTCCAGAGAATATTCACTCACTTTATTTGCATATTAATTCATATTGAGAGCCTGAATCAATGCAAATTTGCTTGCCGTGGATTTTTGGCAAACGGCGGCATTCTGGAGAGATGTCGGTTAAAAGTCAACTTTTCTCCGGTATTTTTCTTATTCTTTTACGCCACTGCCCCTTTTTACTGGATTTAATCGATAAAAAGATCAGATAAACTCAGCGGGAAAACGCTTGCGCGCTGAGAAAATTGCATTTTCTAACAGCGGACATCAAAAAAGTAGACCAGATGGTCAAAATTTACAATTGAGAAACTTAAAACAGGTAGATAAACAGAGATTATGGCAGGTTTGTATAAAATGAAGGATGAAAAAGGAAAAATAAAAGGGCAATAACATATTGCCCTTTGCAATCAACTGATTATGACTGCAACAACCACATCACGATGGGTAATAAACCTTATAAATTGTTGAGATCAAGCACATCCCGCATATCAAAAAGGCCATTATTCTTTCCTTTCAGCCACAAAGCGGAGCGAACCGCACCATTGGCAAACGTCATGCGACTGGAGGCTTTATGTGTGATTTCAACACGTTCGCCAATATCGGCGAACATCGCGGTATGTTCGCCGACGATGTCGCCTGCACGTACCGTGGCAAAGCCAATCGTGCCGGGAACACGCTCGCCGGTATGCCCTTCGCGCGCATAAACCGCGCACGTTTTTAAATCTTTATTCAGTGCCCCGGCAATCGCCTCACCCATCGCCAGCGCCGTACCCGACGGGGCATCGACTTTGTAGCGATGGTGCGCTTCGATAATTTCGATATCGGTGTAATTCCCCATGACTTTCGCCGCTTTCTCCAGCAGTTTGAGCATGACATTGACGCCAACGCTAAAGTTGGCAGCAAAAACAATGGCGATATCGTGTGCCGCTTCGGTAATGGCCTGCTTGCCCGCGTCATCAAAACCGGTGGTGCCAATTACCATTCCTTTATGGTGCTGGCGGCAGAAAGCCAGATGTGCCAGCGTGCCTTCCGGGCGGGTGAAATCGATAAAGACATCGAAATCCTCTTTCACCGCCTCAAGACTGCTCTGCACGGTCACACCGGTTTTCGCCGCGCCAGCCAGTTCACCGGCGTCGCTTCCCAGCAGAGAAGAACCTTCGCGTTCCAGCGCCGCGCCAAGTTCAACGCCGTCCATTGCCAGTGTTGCCTGAATCAGCTGGCGGCCCATACGCCCGCCAGCACCCGCGATGGCTACGCGGATTGGTGCATCATGCATAGTTGTGCTCTTTTGTTAAAAAAATGCGTAAGAATCGTTTCCAGATTAACCAGCCCGTGTCGGGGCCACCAGCCGAAAACACCGATAATAAGAAATTAATGATATACAGCCGGAAATATCAGTAAAAGGCATGATACGACGAAGCGCGCGTTCAGAAAGGCTCATTGCACCGTGTAATACACAATAAGCTGACCTTTTTTGATTTTAATATTACTGATAACCACTTGACCAAGCGCCGCCAGCGAGGGGACATGGGTTCCGCCGCAGCCATAGGCGGGAAGATCGCCAAAACGCACGGTGCGACGTCCCGCGTCGAAGGTAACAATGCGAGGCAATGCAGCCGCCTGCCAGTGCGCGATGTGCTCGCTGAGCGCATCAATATCAGGCACGCTGGCACTGTCGGTTGCGTTAAATGTAATCCGCCCTTCTCCCGGCCAGTGGTGCGCTTTAATCGGTTGCCAGCCATGCAACTCTCCCGCATAACCAACCAAATGCCCGGCGGAGTGTAACTGGGTGTGTAGCGCCCTGGAAACCGCATCTACCTGTAAAGTGACCTCCTCGCGGGGCAAGGGTTGGGCCAGGAGATGAATAATCTCGTCATCTTGCTGAAGGACACTTTCAACCACGACGCCATTGATCCAGCCTGTATCCGCGGGCTGCCCACCGCCCTGTGGGTGAAAAAGGGTCTGATCCAGCACCACCGCATAACGGCCATCATCCTGCAGGCTAGTGCGTATTAACCGGGCGGTGCATTCCAGCGCATCGTGGGTGTAATAAAGACGTTCTGTCATCG
This sequence comes from Kosakonia pseudosacchari, assembly GCF_015167415.1. Lineage (NCBI taxonomy): Bacteria > Pseudomonadati > Pseudomonadota > Gammaproteobacteria > Enterobacterales > Enterobacteriaceae > Kosakonia > Kosakonia pseudosacchari. The sequence goes on along the minus strand of NZ_CP063425.1, from coordinate 751,623 downwards.
GCTGTTCTCCTCTAAAGAAGAAGAGTATATTTCATACTCCCAAAGCGATAATCCTGTATGTATTCATTGCACCTTTGCCTGGTATGCACAAATGAATCTTTCTCTGCTTCCCGACCTTGCTACCTTCGTGTTGATCGTAGAACAAGGCAGTTTTTCCGCCGCTGCGCGGGTTTCCGGTGCCACACCTTCCGCTATCAGCCGCAGCGTATCGCGTCTTGAGCGCGAGTTAGGCAGCAAACTGTTGCACCGAACGACACGTAAACTGGCGCTTAGCGAGACGGGGAAAAGTGTCTATGAACATGCGCTGGACATGCTTGACGCCGCTCGCCAGGCAATAGATTCCAGTAGCAGCGCACAACAAATCGCACAAGGTAAGCTGACTATCAGCGTGCCCAAAGCGGTGGGCAGTTTTGTTATCCATCCGCTGATCCCCGAATTTCTACAGCGCTACCCGCAAGTGGATATCTGTTTACGCCTCGAAGATCGCTACATTGATTTGATTGACGGCGGTGTTGATTTGGCGTTACGCATAACCCACTCTCCCTCTCCAGGCCTGTATGGCAGAGCATTAATGCCGGTAACGCATGTCATTTGCGCGACCCCTGAATACCTGCGCCGCAACGGTACGCCATTACAACCACTGGCGCTGCGCGAACATAGCTGTATTAGCCTTGGCGAAACGCCAGCGGATGCGCGCTGGAAATTCCGTCGCGCCGGGAAAACAGAAACTATCACCACACAAGGGCGCTATGCGGCTAACCATACCGGTGTCCGCCTGGATGCCGTAAAACGACATTTGGGGATTGGCAGCCTTCCGCTCTTTACCGCGCAACACGCGCTGAGCCGTGGCGAGATTGTGCAAGTTTTACCCGAGTGGGAATTCATCAGCAGCTATAGCGGTGAACTGTGGTTGCTGTGGATGCGTAACCAGCATATGCCCGCCAGAATGCGGGCAATGATCGATTACCTGACAGAGAAAATGGCCGCTCAGGGAGCCAGCGCCAGCACTTCAGCCACCCAGTGACGGAAGCCGTCGACATCGATATCCAGCGCAACTTGCGCATTGGGCGGCAATCCCAGTTTGCCTTCAATATCCACTACCGTGGTTCCGGCGGTGTATTGCCCCTGCGTTTCCACCGCAACAAAGCAGGATTTCAGCGTAAACAGTTCCGGACGTGCCAGCCAGGCGATAGCGCAAAGGTCATGCATCCGCAGCCCGGTCGCCATGCTGCCGCTACGGTAATGGCTAAACAGGGCATGCAACATTTTGCCGGTGTTGTTGAGCGCTGGCAGCGCCGCCAGATATTCCGGTGTCAACGTCGCACGATTAGTCACGTCCAGCCCGCACATCACGATCTCCAGCCCGCTAGTAAACACGCGCGCAGCGGCTTCGGGATCGATAGCAATATTAAATTCGGCATTGGGCGTAAAATTGCCGCGCCCGGCAGAACCGCCCATCATCACCAGGCGGCGAATATTGAACTGGCACTCCGGGTAGTGTGTTAACAATAGCGCAATGTCGGTTAACGGGCCGATAGTGACCAGCGTCACCGGTTCCGGAGAAGCCAGTAGTACGTCACGCATGGCCTGAAAAGCAGGAATAGCCAATGGCTGACGCTGATGTTCAATAAAATCGTAGCCATCCATACCGGACTCGCCATGTACGTCAGCGGCGCTATATAGCGGGCGCAACAGTGGTGTAGCCGCCCCCTGCGCCAGCGGGATATCCGCATGCCAGAAATTAAGCAGTTGCAGCGCATTGCGGGTAGTTTTTTCCAGCGAAACATTACCTGCAACGGTGGTGATAAGTTTGAGATCGCACTGTGGCGCGAACAGCGCGGCGGCAAGGGCAACGGCATCATCGATACCGGGATCGGTGTCGAGAATCATGGGTAAACGCATAACGCCTCCACAAAAATTATCCATAAAAAATGCCAGACTCAGTCTGGCATCTTCGCATAAAGCTTCGCGTAAAACGTTATTCGACTTCGCGAACATCCACCCGCAGCTCTTTTGGCACTTCGAAGACAATATTCTCTTCGCGCCCTTCCAGCGGGATCGCTTCGCCGCCGCCCAATTCCTGCAAGCGGACGATAACATTTTGCACCAGGATATCCGGCGCGGAAGCCCCGGCGGTGACGCCCACGCAATTAATGCCTTCTACCCATGCCTCCTGAATATCAGAAGCGTCGTCGATGAGATACGCCGCTTTCCCCATCCGCTGTGCCAGCTCGGCCAGGCGGTTAGAGTTAGAGGAGTTTTTCGAACCGACCACCAGCACCACTTCCGCCTGTTCCGCCAGCGCGCGCACCGCTTCCTGACGGTTGGTGGTGGCGTAGCAAATATCGTCTTTGCGCGGGCCGACAATCTGCGGGAAACGCGCACGCAACGCGTCAATCACATCTGACGTATCGTCGACGGAGAGCGTGGTTTGCGTCATAAACGACAGTTTGCCCGCGTCTTTGATATTCAGTGTGTCGACATCTTCCGGCGATTCAACCAGGTACATGCCCCCTTTCGGGTTACTGTACTGGCCCATGGTGCCTTCCACTTCCGGATGCCCGGCGTGACCTATCAGGATCGCTTCTTCACCGCGACGACTGGCACGCGCCACTTCCATATGCACTTTGGTAACCAGCGGACAGGTGGCGTCAAAAACGGTCAAATCGCGGCTTTTCGCTTCGTTACGCACCGCCTGAGAGACACCGTGCGCGGAGAAAATCAGGATCGCGCCATCCGGCACTTCGCTGATTTGCTCAATAAAGATTGCGCCCCGTTCGCGCAGGCTATCGACAACATAGCGGTTATGCACCACTTCATGGCGCACATAAATCGGCGCGCCGTAGAGAGCCAGCGCGTTTTCAACAATGCTGATAGCGCGGTCAACGCCGGCGCAAAAACCGCGCGGGTTAGCCAACAGGATCTGCATTTGTTTCCTCCAGTGCCGGATCAACTTCCAGCACGTCGATATCAAAATGAACGGTTCTGCCCGCCAGCGGATGGTTAAAATCAACGGTAATCGAATCGCCGTTGACTTCACGGATCACGCCCGGCATTTCGCTGCCGTCCATTGCGGTAAAGAGCATAATCGCACCGACTTCCGGCTCACCAGCATCCATAAATTCACGGCGCGAGAAGTACTGAATCAGATCCGGGCTCGGCGTGCCGAATGCGGCGTCTGGCTCCAGAGAAAAGACTTTTTTCTCCCCGGCTTTCAGGCCAAGCAGATGTTGTTCCAGTCCTTCGGAGAGTGAACCGTCGCCAAGACGAAACAGCGCCGGTTTGCCATTGTTGCGGGTTGACTCGGCAAGAGAGCCATCTTCGAGCTTAAGCGTGAAGTGCACCAGCACCGCGCTATCGCTCTGTACGGATTTAGACATGCAGGTTGCTCTTTATGTTTTAGTGTTGTATTGCCCGGCTGCCAGTGGCTAACCGGGCCTACAAAGCGGTTTGCTTATGCTTGTTTCTTCGCGGCCGTTGAGGGCAGGAAACCTTCCAGCACAATCAGCGCCGCGCCAATACAGATTGCGGTATCGGCAAGGTTAAAGGTAGCAAAATGCCAGTCGCCCATATAAAAATCGATCATATCGACGACAAAGCCATGCCACAGGCGATCAAACAAATTACCCAGCGCGCCGCCAATGATCAGCGCATAGGCGATATTGTTCAGTTTTTGCGAGGCCTTAGCGCGATACATCAGCACCGCCAGCACCACGCAGATACCGATAGCGATACCCGCGAAGAACCAGCGCTGCCAGCCGCCGCTGTCCGCCAGAAAACTGAATGCCGCGCCATAGTTACGCGCGTAGTGCAAATTAAGCGACGGGAACAGCGATACCGTATCCCCCAGAGCAAAGTTCTGGAGGATCAGGTATTTGCTGCCCAGATCGATAATCAGCACGACCACCACCAGCCACAGCCAGCGCAGCCCTGTTGAAGAGATCGATTTACTCATCAGGCAAACTTACGTTTTTCGCCGTCACCGGCGACGTTGCTTACACAGCGTCCGCAAATATCTGCGTGTTCCGCCACCTGACCGACATCGGTGGTGTAATGCCAGCAGCGCGGGCATTTCTCACCTTCGGCTTTGCTCAATGCGACTTTCAGCCCTTTGAGCAGCTCGCTCTGCTGTGCATCCGCAGAAGCGCTGGCATAATCCGCAACTTTCGCGCCAGAGGTCAACAGGACAAATCGCAATTCCTCACCCAGCGCAGTCAGCTTCGCTGCCAGTTCCGGCTCGGCAAAGAGCGTCACCGCCGCTTCCAACGAACCACCGACTTTTTTGTCGGCGCGTGCCTGCTCAATAACTTTGTTCACTTCGCCACGTACTTTCAGCAGCTCGTCCCAGAAGGCATCGTTCATCGCTTCGCTGTCAGCCAGGCCGAACAGACCTTCATACCATTCACCGGTAAACACATATTTCTCGCGGGAACCGGGCAGATAACCCCAGATCTCATCGGCGGTGAAGGACATGATCGGTGCCATCCAGCGCACCAGCGCTTCACAGATGTGATACAGCGCGGTCTGGCAGCTACGACGTGCCACACTGTCCGCTTTCGCGGTGTACTGACGGTCTTTGATGATATCGAGATAGAACGAACCCATTTCGATAGAGCAGAAGCGCATCAGGCGCTGCACTACTTCATGGAAGTCATAGGATTCGTAGGCTTTAACGATGTCTTCCTGTGCCGCTTTCGCGCAACCCACCGCCCAGCGATCCAGCACCACCATCTCTTCCGGTTTCACCATATCTTTTGCCGGATCGAAACCGTTCAGGTTCGCCAGCAGGAAGCGAGCGGTGTTACGGATACGGCGATAGCTGTCGGCAGCACGTTTGAGGATCTCGTCGGAAACCGCCATCTCACCGGTGTAGTCGGTAGATGCGACCCACAGACGCAGAATATCCGCGCCGAGTTTGTTCATCACGTCCTGCGGTGAAACGGTGTTGCCGATGGATTTGGACATTTTGCGTCCCTGACCATCAACGGTGAAGCCGTGCGTTAACACCTGGCGGTACGGCGCTTTGCCTTTCATCGCCGTGGAGATCATCAGCGAGGACATAAACCAGCCGCGATGCTGATCTGAACCTTCCAGATACATATCGGCTGCATGACCGGCGAATTCCGGGCGCACATCAACAACAGAGGCGTGGGTTGAACCGGAGTCAAACCAGACGTCCAGCGTATCCGGCACTTTGACATAGTTATCGGCATCGTCGCCCATGATGTCGCGCGGGTCGAGATCCCACCATGCCTGAATACCGTCAACTTCAACACGTTTGGCAACGGCTTCAATCAATTCCAGCGTGCGCGGATGCAGCTCTTCGGTGTCTTTATGTACGAACAGCGACATCGGCACACCCCAGGTGCGCTGACGAGAAATACACCAGTCCGGGCGGTTAGCAACCATCGATTCGATACGCGCCTGGCCCCAGTCCGGGATCCACTGCACGCCTTTAATTTCACTCAGCGACTGCGCGCGCAGCCCTTTCTGATCCATGCTAACGAACCACTGCGGCGTCGCGCGGAAGATGATCGGCGACTTGTGACGCCAGCAGCACGGGTAGCTATGCTGCATTTTTTCCACGTGCAGCAGCGCACCTTTTTCTGTCAACAGCGCCACGATCAGATCGTTCGCTTTAAAGACGTTGACGCCATCCAGCGTCGGATAAGTTCCTGGCAGATAGGTACCATCCGGGCCAACCGGGTTGGCGATTTCCAGGCCGTATTTCAGGCTAATGGTGTAGTCATCCGGGCCGTGGCCGCCTGCGGTATGCACCGCGCCGGTACCGGCTTCCAGCGTAACGTGATCGCCGAGGATCGCCGGAACGTCGAAGTCGAGGAACGGGTGTTTAAAGCGCGTCAGCTCCAGCTCGGAACCTTTTACCGTACCCAGCACCGAATAATCAGCAACGCCGATACGTTTCATCACGCTATCGACCAGATCTTTCGCCACGATCAGCGCCTGCCCGTCAATCTGCACCAGAGCATACTCAAATTCCGGAGAAAGAGAAATTGCGCGGTTCGCAGGCAGCGTCCATGGCGTGGTGGTCCAGATAACCAGCGAAATTGGGCCATTAACGTTAGACGCACCAAATTTAGCTTTCACTGCGTTCTGGTCGACCGCGTGGAACGCAACATCAATAGACGGAGACGTTTTGTCGTAGTACTCCACTTCCGCTTCTGCCAGTGCAGAGCGGCAGTCGACGCACCAGTGCACCGGTTTGGCACCTTTCAGCAGATGGCCATTGCCGATGATTTTACCGAGCGCGCGAATGATATTGGCTTCGGTTTTGAAATCCATGGTCAGGTAAGGGTGCGACCAGTCGCCTAATACGCCGAGGCGGATAAAGTCTTTACGCTGGCCATCAACCTGTGTGGCGGCGTACTCACGGCATTTAGCGCGGAATTCGGCGGCGGTAAACTTCTCCCCCGGTTTGCCATATTCCTGCTCCACTTTCAGCTCGATCGGTAGACCGTGGCAATCCCATCCCGGAACATAAGGCGAGTCAAATCCTGCGAGTCCTTTGGACTTCACAATAATGTCTTTGAGAATTTTGTTAACCGAGTGACCAATATGAATGCTGCCATTCGCATATGGAGGGCCATCATGCAGAATGAAGGTTTTTTTGCCTTTTTTCGCCGCACGGATGATGCCGTACAGGTCATCATCAGTCCAACGCGCCAGCATTCCCGGTTCGCGCTTGGCGAGATCGCCACGCATCGGGAACCCTGTTTCCGGCAAATTCAGGGTAGATTTATAGTCACTCATCAGATTCTCGGTTCCGTATTTCGGTTTGATTAATACCACCAGGCCTTAAGAAGCCGGTTTAGATAGCCCAAAAAAGTCGCGGGCCGCTACCTCATCTCGGGCGATTTGCGCTTTCAGTTCGTCAAGCGAGGCAAATCGCTGTTCATTACGTAATTTTTTACGCAGTACTACATCTATATGGCGCCCGTAGAGATCCATTACAACGTCAAGCAAATGCACTTCCAGTTGCTGGCGCACACCCGCGACTGTTGGGCGAGTACCAATATTGGCAACGCCGGGAAGGACAGTATCGCCCAGTCCAGCCACTTCGACCGCATACACCCCTTTGACCGGGGAAACCTGACGGCGCAGCGGTAAATTCGCCGTCGGGAAACCAATGGTGCGCCCCAGTTCATCGCCGTGCACAACGCGCCCGGAAATGGTAAAGGGGTGGCCCAGTAAATTTGCAGCCAGTTCCAGGTTATCTTCCGCCAGCGCTTGCCGCACTGCCGTGCTGCTCACACGTACGCCGCCCTGGCAGAAGGTTTGCGTACTGGTGACGCTGAAACCGTACTTTTCACCGGCCTTCTGTAATAACAAGAAATCCCCCTGGCGACCAGCGCCAAAACGGAAATCGTCGCCGACGGCGAGGAATTTCACACCAAGTCGTTCAACCAGCAAATCGCTGACAAACGTTTGTGCGGTGAGCGCCGCAAAACGGCGATCGAAGCGCACGCAGAGCACGTAGTCCACGCCGCAATCGGCCAGCAAGCGCAGCTTTTCACGCAAGCGGGTCAATCGCGCAGGGGCTTTTTCCCCGGCGAACAACTCCAGCGGCTGCGGCTCAAAAATCATCACGACCACCGGCAGGCCACGGGCGCGCCCTTCGGCGCCAAGCCCTTGCAATAGCGCCTGATGGCCACGATGCACACCATCGAAATTACCAATAGTCAGCACACACCCATGCGGTGCCTGGCTGAGATTATGTATGCCGCGTATCAGCTTCATGTCTGGCTCAAAACAGTGAAAATCGTCGGATTATACCTTGTACAGCGGGCGACGTTAACCGACGATTGCCTTAACAACGCAGAAAGGGGAAGGATTTCATCGGGCTGTCTACCTGTGCCATGAAAATCTGCCTTAGATAACGATTTTTCTGGCGGAAAAGCTGTATTCGCGACACGCAAGCTGTTAGAATCCTGCGCCATCAATACGTAACGAGCGTTGTACTTTAACGGCGCTTATTTGCACAAATCCATTGACAAAAGAAGGCGAAAAGGGCATATTCCCCGGCCTTTGAATTGTCCATATAGATCATATTTGGGAGTTGGACCTTGGCTAATATCAAATCAGCTAAGAAGCGCGCCGTTCAGTCTGAAAAGGCTCGCAAGCACAACGCTAGCCGCCGTTCAATGATGCGTACTTTCATCAAGAAAGTATACGCAGCAATTGAAGCTGGCGACAAAGCCGCTGCGCAGAACGCATTTAACGAAATGCAACCGATCGTGGATCGTCAGGCCGCTAAAGGTCTGATCCACAAAAACAAAGCAGCGCGCCATAAGGCTAACCTGACCGCGCAGATCAACAAACTGGCTTAATCGCTACGTTGTTGGCTTTGTGAAAAAACCCGCTTCGGCGGGTTTTTTTATTTCTGCGCGGGTGTAAAAAGCGCGGCGTAATCCCGATTACAGATACGCTGTACCGCCGGATGCTGGATCATCCGTTCTGCGAAAATGGCGTGGTATTCCTCCATCACGTTTTCCACCCGACCGATTTCTATCATGCGATCGTCAGCATAGAAGTCATCCGCATATAACGTCGGTGCAACAAAAATGGCGTTATGCGCCGCGCCAAAGGCTTTCATCAGCGCCGCATCATCAAACTCACCCAATATTTCCACCTGCAATCCCTGCGCGTTAAACCAGTTCAGTAGCTTACGACCAAGCATTGAACGACGGCCGGGTATCAACAGGCGTCTTTCCTCCAGGCAAGCCGGAAACGGTTTTTTGAGCGATGAATCGCTGCACCAGAAACTGACGCTGCACTCGCCAATTTTTACCGAGAACAGCCCTTCCTGCTGCGTGGAATCGATAGGGCAGTCGGAGATAATCATATCAAGCTGATGCTGGCTCAACTGTTCCAGTAGCAGCTCATGGGTGGATTCAAAGCAGCGCAAGTGAATCTGCTCTCCCTCCTGCACAACCGCATCGAGAATACCGCTTACCAGTTTTTTCGAGAGCGCATCGGCGATGCCAACATCAAACAGCAGGTTCGACTCTTTGCGGTAGTTAATGATGTCGAGCATCTCCTGGCTCAGAGTAAACATTTTGTCGGCGTAGCGGAAAACCAGCGCGCCCAGCTCGGTAGGTTCCAGCCCTCTTCCTTTACGCTTGAAAAGCTTGCCCTGTAAGCGATCTTCAAGCGCTTTGATCTGCCCGGTGATGGTTTGCGGCGTCAGAAAGAGCGCCTCCGCCGCGCCAACGACGGAGCCTTCCCGATAGACATGCCAGAAATAATAAAGATGGTTGTAATTGATGTACGACATCGTCCTTTGCCCTGCTCGCCGTCAGGCACGGATAATACGTGTGCGCAGCAGACAATAACCTGTTACCGCCGAAATAATAGAGCCCGTCAGGATCCCAAGCTTACTCCAGGCAACCATATCCGCATGCGCATCGCCAAAGGCCAGCGAGGAGATAAATATCGACATGGTAAAGCCGATACCGCACAGCACGCCGACCGCCATAATTTGTTTGAACACCGCGCCCTGCGGCAATCTCGCCAGTTTCAAACGCAGAGCAAGCCAGCAAAACAGCGAGATCCCCAGCGGTTTGCCAATCACCAGACCGGCGATAATACCCAATGGCAAAATATCGCCAAGCCCGGCCAGGGACATGCCATGTAATGAGACACCCGCGTTCGCAAACGCGAACAACGGCAGGATCAGCCAGCCAACCCACGGGTTAATCGCATCCACCAGCTGATGTAACGGCGAGACGCCCTTTTCTTCACGGAGTGGGACAAAGAAACCGACAACCACACCCGCGAGCGTCGCATGCACACCGGATTTAAGCACCGCTGTCCACAATACAACGCCGACCAGCATGTAAAGACCAATGCGCCGAATATTCAACGCATTCATGATAGCAAGCACAACAATCGCGCCGGCGGCAACACTCAGTGCCAGCGTTGAGAGGTCGCTGGTATAGAACAACGCGATAATAATAATCGCGCCCAGATCATCAATGATCGCCAGCGCCATCAAAAACACTTTCAACACAGGCGGAACCCGGTTGCCCAACAACGCCAGCACCCCGAGCGCAAAGGCGATATCGGTCGCCGTGGGAATGGCCCAACCATGGCTCGCCAGGGGATTATCGTGATTGAACAGCAAAAAGATCAGCGCCGGAGCGACCATGCCGCCAAGCGCCGCGATAACCGGAAAGACGGCCTGCTGGCGGCTGGCGAGCGTGCCCTGAACCAGTTCATATTTCACTTCCAGACCGACCATTAAGAAAAAGACTGCCATCAACGCATCGTTGATCCATAACAGCATGTCTTTTTTGATCTCCAGCGAACCGACTTTCAGCTCAACGGGCGTTTGCAGAAAAGAGCTGTATAAATCCTGCGTAGCACCGAGGTTGGCGCACAGCATCGCCAGTGCCGCCGCGATGATCAGTACAATGCCGCCCGAGGCATCGCTGCTAAAGAAGCGTTGCAATAATTTCATCTTGTTCTCCGATCCCTGTAACGTCGTGGCGGCTATCTTACTCCGCTCTAATCCTCGACAAAAACAGATTATTATTGCTGATAAACTCTCTTTTTCCGAGCAATTGAAACACTGATAAAAAAGCCCGGCAGAAGCCGGGCCTGATCACACGTCATGAAGAAGAATTAACGAGTTAAATCGTCAAAGAATTTCTTCACGCCATCGAAGAAGCTTTTGGAACGCGGGCTGTTATTTTCGCCTGTCGGACCACCAAAGCTATCCTGCAAATCTTTGAGTAACTGTTTCTGCTTGTCGTTCAGGCCGACCGGCGTTTCTACAACCACGCGACACAGCAAATCGCCTTGTGCGCCGCCGCGAACGGATTTCACCCCTTTGCCGCGCATACGGAACAGTTTGCCCGTCTGGGTTTCGGTCGGTACTTTCAGCTTCACGCGACCGTCCAGGGTCGGCACTTCGATTTCACCACCCAGCGCCGCCATGGCAAAGTTGATCGGCACTTCGCAGTACAAATTGTTGCCTTCACGTTCAAAGATCGGGTGCTGTTTCACCTGTACCTGAACGTACAGATCGCCTGCCGGTGCACCGTGCTCACCCGCTTCGCCTTCACCGCTTAAACGGATGCGATCGCCGGTATCCACGCCTGCCGGGATTTTAACGGACAAGGTTTTGGATTTTTCGACGCGACCGTGACCGTGACATTTGTTGCACGGATCTTTAATCAGCGTACCGCGGCCCTGACAGTGCGGACAGGTCTGCTGTACGGCAAAAAAGCCCTGGCGCATCTGCACCTGGCCAGAACCGTGACAGGTCGGACAGGTCTGCGGCTGCGTACCCGCTTTTGCGCCGCTGCCGTGGCACACGTCGCACTCTTCAAGCGTAGGAATGCGGATCTCTTTCGTGACGCCACGAACCGCTTCTTCCAGCGTCAAATCCATGTTGTAGCGCAAATCCGCGCCGCGCGCCGCACGCTGACGACCACGGCCACCACCAAAGATATCGCCAAACACGTCGCCGAAAATATCGCTGAAGTCCGCGCCGCCGCCAAAACCGCCGCCACCGAATCCACCACCGCCCATGCCGCCTTGTTCAAACGCCGCATGGCCGTACTGATCGTAAGCCGCACGTTTTTGGGCATCGGTCAGGACTTCGTAGGCTTCTTTAATTTCTTTGAATTTGGCTTCGGCCTCTTTATCGCCCTGATTGCGGTCCGGGTGATATTTCATGGCCAGGCGTTTGTACGCCTTTTTGATTTCACGCTCTTCCGCTGTTTTCGGAACGCCTAAAATCTCGTAATAATCTTGCTTCGCCATCGGTTTATCTGCCCCTTAACATACGAGCACGGGCGTGGAGAAAACCCCGACGCCCGTGCTGGTTATCTACCCTGCATCAGGGCGATTATTTTTTGTCTTTTACTTCTTCAAACTCGGCGTCAACAACATCGTCGTCTTTCGCGTTGTTCGCGGAAGCATCAGCGCCCGCCTGCTGCTGCGCGTGCTGTTGCTGTGCGATTTCCAGCAGTTTCTGGGAAGCCTGCGCCAGCGCCTGCATTTTCGCTTCGATATCCGCTTTGTCTTCGCCTTTCAGCGCAGTTTCCAGCTCGCTCAGCGCAGCGTCGATAGCCGTTTTATCTTCAGCTGGCAGTTTGTCGCCGGCTTCTTCAACCTGCTTACGGGTGCTGTGCAGCAGATGATCGGCCTGGTTACGGGTCTGTACCAGTTCTTCAAATTTACGGTCAGCTTCAGCGTTTGCTTCAGCATCGCGTACCATTTTCTGGATTTCGTCCTCGTTCAGACCAGAAGAAGCCTTAATGGTGATCTTCTGCTCTTTACCGCTGTTTTTGTCTTTCGCAGAAACATGCAGGATACCGTCGGCATCGATATCGAAGGTCACTTCGATCTGCGGCATGCCGCGCGGTGCCGGGTTGATACCATCAAGGTTGAACTGGCCCAGCGATTTGTTATCGGATGCACGTTTACGCTCACCCTGCAGCACATGGATGGTTACCGCAGACTGGTTGTCTTCCGCAGTAGAGAACACCTGGCTGTGCTTGGTCGGGATAGTGGTGTTTTTGTTGATCAGCGCAGTCATTACGCCGCCCATGGTTTCGATACCCAGCGACAGCGGGGTAACGTCCAGCAGCAGAACGTCTTTCACTTCACCAGTCAGAACACCGCCCTGCACCGCAGCACCGATAGCAACGGCTTCGTCCGGGTTAACGTCTTTACGCGGCTCTTTACCGAAGAACTCGGCCACTTTTTTCTGCACCATCGGCATACGTGTCTGGCCACCGACCAGGATCACGTCGTTGATGTCAGATACGGACAGACCCGCATCCTGCAGTGCAACTTTCAGCGGCTCGATGGAACGGTTAACCAGATCTTCAACCAGGCTTTCCAGTTTCGCGCGAGTCACTTTGATGTTCATGTGTTTCGGACCAGTCGCATCTGCAGTGATATACGGCAGGTTCACGTCAGTCTGCTGCGCGGAAGAGAGCTCAATTTTCGCTTTTTCTGCCGCTTCTTTCAGACGCTGCATTGCCAGCGGATCGTTACGCAGATCGATACCCTGATCTTTCTTGAACTCTTCTACCAGGTAGTTGATCAGTCGGCTGTCGAAGTCTTCACCACCCAGGTGGGTATCACCGTTGGTTGCCAGAACTTCGAAGGTTTTTTCGCCATCAACTTCGTCGATTTCGATGATAGAGATATCGAAAGTACCGCCACCCAGGTCATATACCGCGATAGTACGGTTGCCAGTTTCTTTATCCAGACCGTAGGCCAGCGCTGCCGCCGTCGGTTCGTTGATAATACGTTTAACTTCCAGGCCTGCGATACGGCCGGCGTCTTTGGTGGCCTGACGCTGCGCATCGTTAAAGTAAGCCGGAACGGTGATAACAGCTTCAGTTACCGGTTCACCCAAGTAATCTTCAGCGGTTTTCTTCATTTTTTTCAGCACCTCCGCAGAGATCTGCGGCGGCGCCATTTTGGTGCCTTTTACATCAATCCACGCATCGCCATTGTCGGCTGCGATGATTTTGTACGGCATAATAGCTTCGTCACGCTGGACTTCCTCGTCCTGGAAGCGACGGCCAATCAGGCGTTTGATCGCAAACAAGGTGTTTTGCGGGTTCGTCACTGCCTGACGTTTAGCCGGCTGACCTACCAGAGTTTCGCCATCCTGTGTATAAGCGATAATAGAAGGCGTGGTGCGATCGCCTTCGGCGTTCTCCAGCACACGAGCCTGAGCGCCATCCATAATGGCTACACAAGAGTTGGTTGTCCCAAGGTCGATACCAATAATTTTACCCATCTAAACGTCTCCACTAAAAATTCGTCATCATGTGGTTGTGAACCTGTAATAAGGGCGAAACGTGCGGTTTCAACTACCCTGTATTGTTTTTTTCAGGTTCACACACTGCGGTTGACTACAAGATGGGGTCGCAAGCTCGCGCATCAAGGGGGAACGGTAAAAAATTTTTTAATTTACACCTGTTCAGATCATAGACAGGTGCATTGCCGCTATTTATGATGCCGCGCCCCGCCTCCTCAAGACTGACGCGGGGCTTTCATTTTCCCTTTTCATATTGATTTATTTTGAGGAATTATGGGCAACACTAAGTTGGCTAATCCGGCTCCGCTGGGCTTAATGGGCTTCGGCATGACCACTATTCTGCTTAACCTGCACAATATTGGTCTGTTCCCGATGGATGTCATTATCCTGGCGATGGGCATTTTCTATGGCGGTATCGCACAAATTTTTGCCGGCCTGCTTGAGTATAAAAAAGGCAACACTTTCGGCTTAACCGCATTCACCTCTTATGGCTCTTTCTGGTTGACGCTGGTGGCGATTCTGCTGTTCCCGAAAATGGGGCTGGCAGACGCAACCAACGGTCACTTCCTGGGCGTTTATTTAGGCATCTGGGGCGTCTTCACACTGTTTATGTTCTTCGGCACGCTGAAAGGCGCACGCGCGCTGCAATTCGTTTTCCTGAGCCTGACGGTACTGTTCGCGCTGCTGGCAATGGGTCACCTTGCTGATAACGAAGGCATTGTTCACGTCGCAGGCTGGATCGGTCTGGTATGTGGTGCCAGCGCTATCTATCTGGCGATGGGCGAAGTGCTGAACGAGCAGTTCGAACGCACCGTGTTGCCAATTGGTGAGAAGCACTAATTTCTCTGCAAACGGATAAAACAAAACGGAGCCATTTGGCTCCGTTTTTTTATGATTGCTGTACCGCGCCTTCAGCCACGTTATCCTGGTGATGAAGATCCTGGCGCAGCAAAATCCCCAATCCCAGTCCAAGCAGCGACAGCGCCAGCACGTACCATGCGGGAGCCATCGGCGAGACGCCCATCAGCATAGTAACGGCAATAGGCGTCAGCCCGCCGAAAATGGCATACGACACATTATAAGAGAATGAAATACCGGTAAAACGCACCGCTGCCGGGAAGGCGCGCACCATAACGTAGGGCACCGCGCCCACCACGCCAACGCACAGCCCGACCACGCCATATAAAATAAACAGCTGCTCAGGATGGCTGCCGACCAGGTGGTAGAAAAACCAGCTGGAACAGGCAAGCAGAATACTGCCAACGATGAAGGTACGGCTGGAACCAAATTTGTCCACCAGCAACCCGGCAGCAAGGCAACCCAAACAGAGCATCACGGTGGCGATACTGTTTGCTTGCAGTGTTACCGCAGGGGGGAAACCATACTGTTTTTGCAGCCAAACCGGCGACATCAGGATCACCACCACAATCCCGGCGGACAACAGCCAGGTCAGCAGCATCGAAACCACGACCGCTTTTTTATGTTTCAGTACCACGGATTTGACCGGCAACTCCTGCGCTAACGCCTTTCGCTGCTGCATCTCAAGGAAAATCGGCGTTTCCTGTAACCAGCGACGCAAGTACATGGCCACCAGGCCAAACGCCCCGCCCAACAGGAACGGAATACGCCAGCCGCCATCATGAATAGCCTGCTGCGTCATGCTGGTGTTCACCAGCGTGGCGACTACAGAGCCGAGCAAAATGCCTACCGTCAGCCCCGCTGTCAACGTCCCGCAGGCGATGCCAATGCGGCGAGCCGGAACATGTTCCGCAACAAAAACCCAGGCGCCAGGCACTTCGCCGCCAATCGCCGCGCCTTGCAGCACGCGCATAAACAGCAGCAGCAACGGCGCAACAATGCCCATCGAGGCATAAGTCGGCAACAAACCTATTGCCAGCGTGGGCAGCGCCATTAGCAGGATACTGAGCGTAAACATCTTCTTGCGCCCGACCAAATCGCCGAAGTGTGCCATCACAATGCCGCCGAGCGGACGCGCCAGGTAACCCGCAGCAAAAATGCCAAAGGTTTGAACCTGTCGCAGCCATTCCGGGATATCCGCAGGGAAAAAGAGTTCACCAACAACTGTGGCGAAAAAGACAAAAA
Organism: Kosakonia pseudosacchari; assembly: GCF_015167415.1. NCBI lineage: Bacteria > Pseudomonadati > Pseudomonadota > Gammaproteobacteria > Enterobacterales > Enterobacteriaceae > Kosakonia > Kosakonia pseudosacchari. The sequence goes on along the minus strand of NZ_CP063425.1, from coordinate 735,710 downwards.
TGATGAAATCGTAAAACTCCAGCGCGCCACCCAGCGCGGCCAGCGTCAGCGTTTTATAGTCTTGTCTGTTCAGAGGGCGTGTATAAGTTGACATAGCGAACCGTTTGTAAAGAGGGAGCGTTAATTTAATTATTACGGATTATGTAAATTAAAAATTACTATACCGTAAATAAATTAACACTCCATAGACGGCAGTGCTTATCTCATAAAAGACGACTTTTTAGGATAATGTTTCGCGCCTTGCGCTTTTAGGTCTAAAAGATGCTACTACTTGCGGATCAGTTTCAACATATGGCCCATCCAGTAACTGTACACAATACGGTACACTTGCAAAAATGCCCGGCACTTTTACTGCGCCGTCTTCATCTTTTAGTCCTTCCAGCGTCTCTTTTATTGATTTCGGCTGACCGGGCAAATTGAGGATCAGTGCCTGCTTGCGGATCACCCCAACCTGACGGGAAAGGATCGCCGTTGGCACAAAATTGAGGCTGATTTGTCGCATCTGCTCGCCAAACCCTGGCATTTCGCGATCGGCCACCGCCAGCGTTGCATCCGGCGTCACATCGCGGCGCGCAGGCCCGGTTCCGCCGGTAGTCAGCACCAGGTGGCAACTCATTTCATCGACCAGTTCGCACAGGGTTTGCTCAATGATACTTTGCTCATCCGGGATCAGACGGGTTTCAATCTGAAACGGGGTAGTCAGGGCGCTTGCCAGCCATGCTTCCAGTGCAGGCAAACCTTTGTCCTGATAAACGCCGCTGGAGGCGCGATCGGAAACCGAAACTAAACCAATGCGTAGTGTGTCCATATTCATTCCGTACAAAAAAACAATTTAACGAAATGATACACGCTGAGGGGAAAGGCAAACAGAGCAGAGAGAAGAAGCGTGACCGGGAACCCGGCCACGCCTGATGATTACAGCAGATCGCCGATCATTTTTTCCAGTTTTTCCTGGTCAACGGCAAACTTACGGATACCGTCCGCCAGTTTATCAACCGCCATCGGATCCTGGTTGTGCTGCCACAGGAATTCCGCTTCGGTGATGCGCTCAGGACGCGCTTTCACTTCACCGGTGTAAGCAAGTTTACGTTCAATGGTGCCCGCGCTTTCAGACAGCTCTTTCAGCAGTGCCGGAGCGATAGTCAGACGGTCGCAACCTGCCAGCTCAATGATTTCGCCAGTGTTACGGAAGCTTGCGCCCATCACCACGGTTTCATAGCCGTGCTGTTTGTAGTACTGGTAGATTTCCGTGACGGAAACCACGCCCGGATCTTCTGCCGGTGCGTACTCTTTCTTGTCGGTATTGGCTTTGTACCAGTCGAGAATACGGCCAACGAACGGAGAGATCAGGAACACGCCAGCTTCAGCACATGCACGTGCCTGCGCAAAGGAGAACAGCAGCGTCAGGTTACAGTTGATACCCTCTTTTTCCAGCTGTTCCGCAGCGCGGATACCCTGCCAGGTGGATGCCAGTTTGATCAGGATACGATCGTTGCTGATACCTGCATCGTTGTACATTTTGATCAGGCGTTTTGCTTTCGCGATAGACGCGTCAGTGTCGTAAGAGAGGCGAGCATCCACTTCAGTGGAGATACGGCCAGGGATCAGTTTGAGGATTTCCAGACCGATGTTCACCGCCAGGCGGTCTGTTGCGTCAACAACCTGCTGCGCACGATCGCTGCTCTGGCTGCGCGCCCAGGTTACGGCGTCGTCAATCAGTTTGCGGTATTCCGGGATTTGGGCAGCCCCAAGAATCAGAGAAGGGTTAGTTGTTGCATCCTGCGGCTGGTACAGCTTCATTGCCGCGATATCTCCGGTATCAGCCACGACTGTGGTGTACTGACGCAGGGAGGTCAATTTATCCGTCATGATAATATTTCTCTTTAAACGATACCCTAATACTCCACGCTAAGACCGACGACGCGTTGCTGCGCCTGGCGCATTAACGCGGCCAGCGCACCTGAACGAGAAGTATGACGAGTATACTTGTTAGGGGGATGTAACCGGTCTGCCCATGATGATAACACGACGCCTTGCCAGCGCAACCGCAGACAATGCTCTGAAAATTGTATGGTAAACTCACTCAATTAATTGCCTGCAAAGTGATGCGTACACGCCTGTAGCCACGTCCCAGGCCAACTCCCGGCATCAACAAGAGGAATGTTAATGCCTGAATTTTTCTCATTCATCAGTGAAATACTTTGGGGCTCATTGATGGTCTATCTGCTGGCGGCGGCAGGTATCTGGTTTGCTTTTCGTAGCCGGTTTGTCCCCTTCCGTTTCATTCGCGATTTTGGCCAAAGTCTGAAAAGCAGCCGTGTTGCACAGCCTGGCGCGCTCTCGTCATATCAGGCGTTATGTCTGAGCCTTGCGACAAGGCTCGGCAGCGGTAACCTGGCGGGCGTGGCGTTTGCCCTGACCACCGGCGGCCCGGGGGCAATTTTCTGGATGTGGGTTTCCGCCATCATCGGAATGATCATTAGCTTTGCCGAATGTTCGCTGGCGCAATTATACAAAGAACGTGATGACAATCAGCAGCTGCGCGGCGGCCCTGCCTGGTATATGGAGCGCGGGCTGGGCATGCGCTGGATGGGCGTGCTGTTCTCCATTTTTTTGCTGCTGACCTATGGCCTGGTGTTTAACACCATTCAATCCACAGCAATGGCACAAGCCGCGCGTTATGCGTGGAACGTGCCCGGGTTTATCAGTGGGATTGTGCTTGCCGCGTGTGCTTTCCTGTTCATGCTCAAAGGGCTTAACAACGTTGCGCGCTTGATGCAGTGGATGGTGCCGGTCATGGCGCTGGCCTGGATTGTCGTAAGTTTTGGCGTCAGCCTGTGGCATGCCAATCTGCTGCCTGCTGTTCTTGTTAACATTGTCAAAAGCGCTTTTGGCTGGCAGGAAGCGGCAACCGGAACCATGGCTTACACGCTGAGCCAGGCCATCACCAGCGGTTTTCAACGCAGCATGCTCGCGAATGAAGCGGGCATGGGATCGTCCCCCAACGCCGCCGCCACTGCCGCATCATGGCCGCCACATCCTGTCGCACAGGGGTTTGTGCAGATGATTGGCGTCGTGACCGATACCTTTCTGGTCTGTACCGCCAGCGCGCTTATTCTGCTACTCGCGGGAACCGCGCCAGCCACGGGCGCGATCGGCGGAACGCAATTGATGCAGCAGGCGATGGTGTCGCTGACGGGAAGCTGGGGCGCGGGTTTCGTTGCCGTCATCGTAGCGCTGTTTGCGTTTACCTCGATTGTGGCGAACTACACCTACGCGGAAAATAACCTGATCTTTTTGCGCCGTAATAGCGCAAGGAATATCTGGGTACTGCGCACGGCTGTTTTGCTGATGGTGCTGATAGGTTCGTTTTTCAGCCTGCCGCTAATCTGGCACATCGCCGATGTGATGATGGCGCTGATGGCGATTACCAACCTGACCGCAATCCTGCTGCTTTCGCCTGTGGTGAGAGTGCTGGCGCGTGATTACCAGCGCCAGCGTAAACTTGGCGTCATGCCGGTCTTTGATCCGAAGCGCTATCCGGAGATCAAACGCCAGCTGGCGCCGGGGAGCTGGGATGACATTCCCCGTTCGTAGCGCTAATCGCAACTATCGATCAAGTCTGTTAGTTTTTTTGCTAAAGTCAGCGGAAATTTCTCGCACAGCAAGGACTGAGTATGCTGATTTTGATTTCACCTGCTAAAACGCTCGATTACCAAAGCCCGCTGGCGACCACGCGCTTTACCCAGCCGGAACTGCTGGATCACGCCCAGCAATTAATTAAGACCGCCCGCAAACTCTCTGCGCCACAAATCAAGGCGCTGATGGGTATCAGCGATAAGCTCGCCGATCTGAACGCGACCCGGTTTCACGACTGGCAGCCTGATTTCACTCCAGAAAATGCGCGCCAGGCGATTCTGGCATTCAAAGGTGATGTCTACACCGGTCTGCAGGCTGAAACCTTCAGCGAGGCGGATTTCGACTTTGCGCAGCAGCATCTGCGCATGCTTTCTGGATTATACGGCGTGCTGCGCCCGCTGGATCTGATGCAGCCCTATCGTCTGGAGATGGGTATCCGGCTGGAGAACGCCAAAGGTAAGGATCTGTATCAATTCTGGGGCGATACCATTACCAACAAACTCAACGACGCCATTGCCGCTCAGGGCGACGACATTGTTATCAATCTGGCCTCTGACGAATATTTCCGCTCGGTCAAAACCCAGAAACTGAAAGCCAGAGTAATCAAGCCGGTGTTCCTTGATGAGAAAAACGGCAAATTTAAGGTCATCAGTTTCTACGCCAAAAAAGCGCGCGGGCTAATGAGCCGCTACATCATTGAACAGCGGTTGACGAAACCGGAGCAGTTAGCCGGGTTTGATAGCGAAGGGTATTTCTTTGATGAAGAAGCGTCCGCGCCGGACGAAATGGTGTTTAAGCGTCACGAGCAGTAAGCGTTATGTTTCCCCCGCCAGCAGGCAGGGGAAACAGAGACATCACGCTTTGCTCATCATCAACTGACGCAGTGCGGAGAAATCCGCAGGCAACTGATGCGAAAGCAGAGGTAAGTCGGCGCGATCGGCCAGCTCTTTCGGCAGCGGCAAGGTTTCACCGAGGATCGCTTCGACGCTCTCTTTAAACTTCGCCGGATGCGCGGTGCCGAGGAACAAACCATATTCGCCCGGTTGCAGTTGATCGCGAAGCGCACGGTAAGCGATGGCGGCATGCGGTTCAGAAATGTAGCCCTTGCCTTTCAGCTCGCGGATCGTGGCTTTCGTGGTTTCATCATCCACCGCGGCATAACCCAGCTCGTTTAAGCGCCAGATCTTACGACGGAACAACTCTTCAACACGCGGCCAGTTATTTGGCTGACTGACATCCATCGCGTTCGATAACGTTGCTTGCGTCGCTTTCGGTTGCCACTGTCCCTCTTTCAGGAAACGCGGAACCGTGTCATTGGCGTTGGTGGCGGCGATAAAACGCTTGATCGGCAGCCCCAGCGACTTCGCCAGCAAACCGGCGGTCAAATCGCCGAAGTTACCGCTTGGCACGGAAACCACCAGCTGGTTGCGTGCTTCCTGTGGCAACTGCGCAACCGCTTCAAAGTAGTAACAAATCTGCGCTAACAGGCGGCTGATATTGATGGAGTTTGCCGAGTTCAGCCCAAGCGCCGCTTTGAGTTCTTCGTCATCGAACGCCTGCTTCACCAGCGCCTGGCAAGCATCGAAGTCTGCGTCGATAGCAACGGTTTCGATATTGCCGCCGAGCGTACAGAACAGCTTTTCCTGCAACGGGCTAATTTTGCCCTGCGGATAGAGGATCACCACACGTACGTTCTTCATTCCGTAGAAGGCGTGCGCCACCGCGGCCCCCGTGTCACCGGAGGTTGCCGTCAGAATCGTCACCGGCTTGTCGCCGCTGATAGCGCTCAGCATCTGCGCCATAAAACGCCCGCCGAAATCTTTAAACGCCAGCGTTGGCCCATGGAAAAGCTCCAGGCAGCCGACATCGCTCTCCACTGGTTTCACCGGCGCAGGAAAAGCAAACGCGGCACGTACGCGGGCTTTAAGCTGCTCCTCAGGAATTTCATCGCCAATAAACGCCGCCAGGATTTTTGCGCTGCGGGTGACGAAATCCTGCGCCAGCATCTCATCGACTTCGGTCAGGTTAAATTCCGGCAGATCGTGCGGGAAGAACAGCCCCTGATTTTTGCCAAGCCCCTGAGTAACGGCCTGCGCAAAGCTGACCTGTTCGTTATGATCTTTTAAGTTGTAAAGTTTCATTGGTTATCCCACTACGCGAGCGCCCGCCGTGTCCAGCCGGCAAATATGAACGAAGCCTTCCTGATTTTGCAGATAGTGTTTGCCGAGCCAGTCGGCAACGCGCGACGCGGTATCCGGCTTGTCGCACAAGGCAAACAGCGTTGGCCCGGAACCCGAGATCCCGCAGGCCAGCGCGCCAATATCCGCCACTGCTTTACGTGCTTCCCCAAAACCTGGCAGCAATTTCATGCGGTACGGTTCGGCAATCACATCTTTCATCAATTTTGCTGCCAGCGCAGGCTGACGGCTGTAGCAAGCATGGATAAAGCCCGCCAGGTGGCGGCCGTGAGCAATGCAATCCTGACGGCGATATTGCGCGGGCAGAATCGCGCGCGCTTCCGCTGTCGAGACTTTAATGCCTGGATACGCCAAAACCCATAGCCACTCATCAAAGCCTGGCACCTGCTGGCTGATAATGCCGCTTTCCTCGATCATCAATTGCATGCCGCCGAGGTAGCAAGGCGCGACGTTATCGTAATGCACACTACCGGAAATACGCCCTTCCAGCTCTCCCATCAGCGCCAGCATGCGCGTTTCGTTCAGCGGCTTATCGCAAAACTCATTCATGGCTACCAGCGCCGCGACCACTGAGCACGCGCTGGAACCAAGCCCGGAGCCGATCGGCATGTTTTTTTCCAGCGTCATCGCGACGGGAACCTGCTTGCCGATCTCCTGGCAGAACAGTTCCCAGCACTGATAAACGATATTTTCTTTCGGCTCAGTCGGTAATTTACTGGCGAAGCGGCCCACATTCTTCAGGCTGAAATGATCGGCGGTTTCCACACTGACATTATCGCCCAACAACGTACCATCCACGGGCGTAACCGCCGCGCCAAGCACATCAAAACCCACGCTCATATTGGCACTGGAGGCCGGAGCATACACCTTCACCATCTCAGACTCCTAACTTCCAGGACAGGGTGCGCAGCAAGTCGGCGAACACGCCCGCTGCCGTCACATCGTTACCCGCGCCATACCCGCGCAGCACCAGCGGTAGCGGCTGGTAATAGTGGCTGTAGAACGCCAGCGCGTTCTCGCCGTTTTTCACTTTGAACAGCGGATCGTTGCCATCGACCGCCGCGATTTTCACCCGGCAAGTGCCATCTTCTTCAATGTTGCCAACGTAACGCAGCACCTTACCTTCATCGCGCGCTTTTGCGACTCGCGCGGCAAAATCATCATCCAGCTCCGGCAAACGCGCCATAAAACTCTCGACATCGCCTGAATCGTCAAAACTCGCCGGCAACACCGGTTCGATGATGATATCCGACAACTCCAGTTCACGACCGGTTTCGCGCGCCAGAATCAGCAGCTTACGCGCCACATCCATACCGGAGAGATCATCTCGCGGATCCGGTTCGGTGTAGCCCATTTCGCGGGCGAGATTCGTTGCTGCCGACAGGCTCACCCCTTCATCCAGCTTGCCGAAAATAAACGACAAGGAACCGGAAAGAATGCCGGAGAAATGCTGCAACTCGTCACCCGCATTTAGCAGGTTTTGCAGGTTTTCAATCACCGGCAAGCCCGCGCCAACGTTCGTGTCGTACAGGAATTTACGCCGCGACTTTTCCGCTGCGCGACGCAACTGGTGGTAATAATCCAGCGATGAGGTGTTGGCTTTTTTGTTCGGCGTGACAACGTGGAAACCTTCCCGCAGGAAATCCGCATACTGGTCGGCCACCGCCTGGCTGGAAGTACAGTCAACAATCACCGGGTTCAGCAGGTGATACTCTTTCACCAGGCGAATCAGGCGGCCCAGGTTAAACGGCTCTTTGGCTTCGCTAAGTTCCGCTTGCCAGTTATCCAGGTTCAGGCCATGAACGTTAGTCAACAGCGCTTTCGAGTTCGCCACACCACAAACGCGCAGGTCAATATGTTTGTTTTTCAGCCACGTTTGCTGGCGCTTAAGCTGTTCCAGCAGCGCGCCGCCGACGCCGCCAACGCCAATCACAAAGACTTCGATCACCTGGTCGGTGTTAAACAGCATCTGGTGCGTGACGCGCACGCCGGTGGTGGCATCGTCGTTGCTAACCACCACAGAGATCGAGCGTTCAGAGGAGCCCTGAGCAATCGCCACAATATTAATATTCGCGCGCGCCAGCGCCGCAAAGAACTTCGCCGAAATTCCGCGCAATGTGCGCATACCGTCACCGACGACAGAGATGATCGCCAGACGCTCCATCACCGCCAGCGGCTCCAGCAGCCCTTCTTTCAATTCGAGATAGAACTCTTCGCTCATGGCGCGCTGGGCACGGGAGCAATCGGATTGCGGCACACAGAAGCTGATGCTGTACTCCGAGGAGGATTGAGTGATCAACACGACGGAAATGCCGTTGCGCGACATCGCGGCGAAAACGCGTGCCGCCATGCCAACCATACCTTTCATCCCCGGTCCGGAGACGCTGAACATCGCCATGTTATTCAGATTCGAAATGCCTTTTACCGGCAGACCATCTTCATCAGAGGTCGCGCCAATCAGCGTACCCGGTGCTTGCGGGTTTCCGGTGTTTTTAATCAGGCAAGGAATTTGAAACTGAGCGATGGGGGTAATGGTGCGAGGGTGAAGAACTTTGGCGCCGAAGTAGGAGAGCTCCATGGCTTCCTGGTACGACATCGATTTGAGCAGCCTGGCGTCAGGCACCTGGCGCGGGTCGCAGGTATAAACGCCGTCGACATCGGTCCAGATTTCACAACAATCTGCGCGCAGGCAGGCCGCGAGCACGGCAGCAGAGTAGTCGGAACCATTACGCCCAAGTACCACCAGCTCGCCCTTCTCGTTTCCGGCGGTGAAACCGGCCATCAGCACCATATGATCCGCAGGAATGCGGCTGGCGGCGATACGGCGAGTAGATTCAGCGATATCGACCGTTGATTCAAGGTAATGGCCGACAGCGAGCAATTTCTCAACCGGATCGATAACGCTAACTTTGTGACCACGCGCTTCCAGTAACCCTGCCATGATGGCGATAGAGAGTTTCTCACCACGGCAAATTAACGCAGCGTTGATACTGTCCGGGCACTGGCCGAGCAGGCTGATACCATGCAGGACGTGTTTGATCTGCGCGAACTCTTGTTCAACAAACGCTTTTAATTGTGCGAGAGGAAACCCAGCTTGCGCATCCGCCAGCCCTTGCAGCAGGTCGGCGAAGATACGCTCGGCGTCACTAATGTTCGGAATGGCATCCTGGCCGCCGATCGTTTTTTCGATCATTGCCACCAGATGGTTAGTAATTTTCGCAGGGGCAGAAAGCACGGTGGCTACCTGCCCCTGCCTGGCATTACTTTCCAGGATATCGGCAACACGCAGAAAACGCTCTGCATTTGCCACTGATGTACCGCCGAACTTCAACACTCGCATGGTTTACCCCTTAATCTCTGGTCGAAAAAAAAGCCCGCACTGTTCAGGTGCGGGCTTTTTTCTGTGTTTCCTGTACGCGTCAGCCCGCACCGTTACCTGTGGTAATGGTGATGGTTGTAATTGTGGTAATGGTGCTGATGCGTTTCATGGATGTTGTGTGCTCTGTAATCATTATCTGTCTGTGCTGTATGCCTATATTGGTTAAAGTATCTGCCTGCTCAAGTCAATTTATTTTTATTTTTCGCCCTGTTGCCGATATTCCCGGCTACGCCACAACAGACGTCATTTTCAACCTATTAGGATCATTCTCGTCATATATCTCAGTGACTTTAACTATAAAAAAACATTATGACAGCGATTTACTCGGCGAGTTTTTTTTCGATATCGTGCAGCAAACGATGCAACATTGCGGTGTCGCGCTGTTCCAAAAGACCAAGACGCTGATCGAGCCAGTCAGCCATTTTAATGTCATCCACTACGCCTAATTTTTCCAGTAATCCGCGAGTTCGCAAACGCAACGCCTGTAACTGATTGCCGTCAACCGGGGCTGCCTCTTTCGGAGTATGTTGCATTAAAGATGCTAATTGATAGCAGAAAACCATCACCGCCTGGCCGAGATTAAGTGAAGGATAATCCGCCACCATTGGAACACCCGTTAAAATATCAGCCAGCGCCAGTTCTTCATTAGTGAGCCCGGAATCCTCACGACCAAACACCAGCGCAGCACTGCTCAACCACGTACTTTTCTCTTGTAACAATGGAACCAGTTCCGCAGGCGTCGCGTAATAATGGAATTTCGCCCGGCTGCGCGCAGTGGTAGCGATGGTAAAGGGAATATCCACCAGCGCGTCGGCAAGAGTTGCATAAGTTTTAATATTATCAAGGATATCGCCGGAGCCATGCGCCACGCGGCGTGCACCGTCTTGCAAGTGCGCTTCGCTGTCAACGATACGCAAATCGCTAAACCCCATGGTTTTCATCGCGCGGGCAGCGGCGCCGACATTTTCCGCTCTCGCGGGGGAGACAAGAACAACAGCCAATTGCATTTTACTTTCTCTTCTTACTGAGACCACGGGGAAATGTGACCTTTGTCATCATACTACGCGGTGCGAATTTACAATTATGTAACACAAATCACTGATTTAGCCCTTGCCTACGGTTAAAAAAAGCTAAACTATTTATCAGTGATATTACCTGCTAAGATGTTAACAGAAGGGACTTATCCCTATGTTTATTCATGGCATTTTAATACAGAATTTCCCACTTGTATTGGATTCGCCCTGTTTATCAATTAATATGCGCAACTAGTTGGTTTATTGAAAAATTGTAAGAAACGCTAGCATTTGGCTATCAAGATTTTTCCAAACTGTTAACGTGCTACAATTGAACTTGATATATGTCAACGAAGCGTAGTTTTATTGGGTGTCATTTACGTCTTAGCCTGTTATGTTGCTGTTAAAATGGTTAGGATGACAGCCGTTTTTGACACTGTCGGGTTCAGAGGGAAAGTGCCCACGACCAAGCTAATGATGTTGTTGACGTTGATGGAAAGTGCATCAAGAACGCAATTACGTACTTTAGTCATGTTACGCCGTCATGTTAATTTTCGACATGCACCAGGCTGGTCAGGGACTTTTGTACTTCCTGTTTCGATTTAGTTGGCAATTTAGGTAGCAAACATGCAGACCCCGCACATTCTTATTGTTGAAGACGAGTTGGTAACACGCAACACGTTAAAAAGCATTTTCGAAGCAGAAGGCTACGATGTCTTTGAAGCGACAGATGGCGCTGAAATGCATCAGATCCTTTCTGAAAATGATATCAACCTGGTGATCATGGATATCAATCTGCCGGGTAAAAACGGTCTTTTGCTGGCGCGTGAATTACGCGAACAGGCGAATGTCGCGCTGATGTTTCTGACGGGCCGTGATAACGAAGTCGATAAGATTCTGGGCCTTGAAATTGGTGCCGACGACTACATCACCAAACCGTTTAACCCACGCGAGCTGACTATCCGCGCGCGCAACCTGCTGTCCCGTACCATGAATCTGGGCACGGTTAGCGAAGAACGCCGCAGCGTTGACAGCTACAAATTCAACGGTTGGGAACTGGATATCAATAGCCGTTCACTGATTAGCCCGAACGGCGAGCAGTATAAGCTGCCGCGCAGCGAATTTCGCGCGATGCTGCACTTCTGCGAAAACCCAGGCAAAATCCAGTCTCGTGCTGAGTTGCTGAAAAAAATGACCGGTCGTGAACTGAAGCCACACGATCGTACGGTCGACGTAACTATCCGCCGTATTCGTAAACATTTCGAATCGACGCCGGATACCCCGGAAATCATCGCCACCATTCACGGTGAAGGTTACCGTTTCTGCGGTGATTTGCAGGAATAAGCCAGAATAATGATGAAAAAGCGGCACTAAGTGCCGCTTTTTTTATTTCCAGATGCGTAATTCTTCGTCACTCACTGGTTGCGGTATTTTCTTTGCCGAACCAGAAAGCGCATACCAGTCGATCTTGCGCGTCAACACCATCACTGCGCTCAGAGCGATAAACAAAACACCGGTGCCGAGCAACAGCGCATTATCTTCTGAGTTCAACAGGCTCCACATCACCGCATCAAGAACTAACAGTGCGAGACAAAACGACAAACCCGCACGCCAGCTTTTCAGTACGCCCTGTAAATAAACACCGTTTAGTAATGCACCAAGCAAGCTGGCAACTCCCCAGGCAATGGTGAATCCGGTATGTTCAGAAAGCGCCAGTAATACCAGGTAGAACATCACCAGCGATAGCCCCACCAGCAAATACTGCATCGGATGCATCTGCCGCGCGGTTAAACTTTCGAAAACGAAAAATGCCAGATAAGTCAGTACGATCAGCAAAATCGCGTATTTAACGGCTCTGTCGGTCAACTGGTACTGATCAGCGGGTGTAGAGATATTGACGCTAAAAGCAGGTAATTCCCAACTTTTGCTGACAGACAGCGCTCCGGCAGCTCGCATTTTGCTGTCCAGATTGTTGGCAAACCAACTACTTTGCCAGTGCGCCTGAAAACCACTGGCGCTCACCGTGCGTTGTTCCGGCAGAAAATCGCCCATAAAACCCGGATGCGGCCAGTCGCCATTCAGTGTCATCTCGCTATTTCGCCCCAGCGGCACCACGGAAAAATCACCGGTTCCGCTCAGACTAAACGCCATGGATAGCTTCAGCGATTGCTGCAAGTTCGCCATCGACAATGGCATATGCACGCCCTGCAGATCGCTTGCCAGCCCGGTTCCTGGCTCAACGCTGAGTGTCTCGCCATTTAACCTGGTGGTACGCAACTGACCAATACCGCGCGAATCACTCAACGCTAGAACAAGAAATGGCTCGCCGAGGGAGATATTTTCATCGGCTTTGATATCCAGCCGCTTTGGGTCGAACTCCGCGTTGATCTCAATGTCGCTGTGCCAGATTTGCCCATCATAAATGCCGATCTTACGGGTTTCGACCTGCTGTTTGCCGTTGACCATCAGCGATTCCGGTAACCAAAAACGCAGATAACTCTGTTTACGCCGCACCTCTTTGGGCGCCTCGTTGTCACTGGCTTTTTCCAGGGAAACCACCGTTTCGGTCACCGGGATGGCGATCAACGGCCCGATCAATTTTTGACTGCCAGCGCTACTCTGGCGCAGCGTATCCGTCACATCGTTACGATAATTCGCGCGTTCGCCAATTAAGCCGCTCAGCAGCGTCAGCGGGATAAGCAGAACACAAAGACAACCTGGCAGCGTTACCATTTTCCAGAACAGGGGGGATTTCAACATAGCCTTCTCCTTAGTGATGTGCGCAGAGTAGCGAGGCTATGTGTGAAGGATTTGAAGTTATGTGAAGTGTGGGTGAAGTGTCAGCCGGGCCTCGCAACCCCCTTGCGGGCGGTTCAGGACGCTAATATCACCATGATGTAGCCGTGCGACTTCCTGAACAAAAGCCAGCCCCAGCCCACTGCTTTTTTGCCCGTCGGCACGCGGCAGGGAGTAGAAGCGTTCGAAAACGCGCTGCAGTGCATAATCCGGGATACCTGAACCGCTATCGCTGACCGTTAACACCAGCGCTTCATCTTCCCGGCTGGCGCGTAACGCGACCACACCGCCAGGCGGTGTAAAATCAATGGCGTTATCCAGTAAATTGCCCAACGCCTGAGCCAGTAGTTCGCTATCCCCTGCCGCCACCGCATCTGCGGCGTCAATATGCAGAGTTAAGCCTTTCGCCGACAACACCACGCCGCGCTGCTCCTGCAACTGGCGAAAAAGCATACCGATGTCCACTGCCGCCAACGTAATTTCCAGCCGGTTTTCCAGTTTCGCCTGGTGTAACAACTTCTCAACCAGGGTCTGCATGCGGCTGTTTTGCGAAAGAATATTGTCGGTAAAACGTGTCACGACTTCTGGCGGCGGCCCTTCCCGCAAGATCTCCGCCGCGCCGCGAATGGCTGCCAGCGGGCTTTTCAGTTCATGCGTCAGGGCGTAAACATACTGCTCGATATAGTTTTTACCTTCCAGTTTCACACGCATACTTTCCAGCGCCTGCGCCAGTTTACGCAACTCACTGCTGCCAAGTTCAGGTAAAGGAACCGGGCGGTTTTCGGTGACCGAATCGGCGTAGCGCGCCAGCTTGCCAATCGAGCGATTTATCCACCAGACCATGACTGCACCAATGAGCAGCGCAATACCCAGCAGCGCGCCGCCAGCCCATAAGATCCGCCGCTCGCTGCGTTTAATCACCGGATCCATCGCGCTGTTTGGCTTACCCACGCTGATGACACCGATAATGCGACCTTGATCGGTCACCGGGGCGGCAACATACATCACCGTACTCTGCGGGTTACGGGCATCCGCCAGCGAGCTACGGGCGCCGTAATTCCCGCGCAGCGTCAGCCAGACATCATTCCAGCGTGAGTAGTCTTCACCCAGCGCTTTTCCAGACGAATCAAACACCACGCGCCCGGTGCTGTCGGTCATGTAGACGTGATACTCATTGCGCACTTTATGGATCCCGCTGATATGCGCATTGATTGGCTGGTGATTTAACGTCGAGAACGCCTGCGCCAGGCGGCCATCCTGTGCATGACCAGAACGTAAATCTTCGCGAGCCAGCTCCGCCAGCAGTGTCGCGGTATCAATAAGCGTACCTTCGGTGGCACGTCGTACGCCGGGTTTGATCTCCTGAACAAAGATCGACAGCACGAACCACGCGGCAACCGCCACGATCAGGAAATACCCCAGCAACAGGCGCATGCCAATGCGCATCAGCGGATCCCCAGGCTATAGCCCATACCGCGATGTGTATTGATAGGAGTGAGTTCAGCATTGATGGCGCGTAGCTTGGCGCGCAAAGTCTTGATATGAGTATCGACAGTGCGATCGAAACTCTCCTGAGCATCGCTCCAGACTTGATCCATCAATTGCTGGCGAGAAAAAACACGTCCTGGTGCCAACAGTAATGTTTTTAACAACAAAAATTCGTAGCGGGTCAGCAGCAGCGTTTCGCCGCACCAGCGAATAATCGCGGCGTCCTCGACCAACTCAAACTGGCCGATTCGCCGCATTTCATGGTGAAGAGATGCTTTTTGCAACCTGCGCAGCACAGTGCGTACCCTGGCACATACTTCGCGGGGAGAAAAGGGTTTGGCAATGTAATCATCCGCGCCCATCTCCAGCCCCAGCAATTTGTCGACTTCATCGCTGCGCGCGGTAAGAAACAGCACCGGCAACGCGGGTGCGCGCGCCAAGAGCCGCCGACAGAGTTCAAAACCGCTAATATCCGGCAGACCGACGTCCAGAATCGCCAGCTCCGGCAGCCGCTGCTGCGCCGCATCCAGCACCGGTAAACCTCGCTCAAACGCGGTGACGGCAAAACCGTCCTGTTGCAACATGTAAATCAACGTTTCAGCGATGCTGGCTTCATCCTCTACCAGCCAGATCAGCGGTTGCGGCGTAGACATTGGGCTTATTTACTCCAGGGAATGATGGGTACCGCGCTTAAGGCGTTTTTCGGCGATCCTTCGACCACTTTATCGGAATAAGCCAAATACGCCAGTGTGTTACGTTTCGCGTCATAAAAACGCACCACCTGCAATTTCTTGAAGACCAACGACGTCCGTTTCTGGAAAACCACATCGCCCTGCGCCTTACCGTTTTTGATCTTATCGCTCAACTCAACCGGACCAACCTGCTGGCAAGAGATAGCGGCGTCGGACGTGTCTTCCGCCAGCCCCAGCCCACCTTTGATGCCACCGGTTTTCGCCCGACTGATGTAACAGGTGACATTTTTCACGTCAGGATCATCAAACGCTTCGACCACGATTTTGTGATCCGGCCCAAACATTTTAAACACGGTATCCACGGAACCAATTTGTTCTGCATGAGCAGAACCCAGCGTGGCCAACATTACTGCAGGAAGGATTAACTTTGTATATTTCATATTGTTACCATTTTTGAATATTACGGTGAGCAACTATTCAGCTTTCAAATGAGAAACTGTTTGCAGATCACTAATTTACAAAATTTATGATGAAAATCAGTCACAATGCGTATTTGTGCACAAAAAAAACACCGAATGCTAAACACCTAAAAACCCGTTATTATCCGTTGCCTGATATCAGGCGTTAATGCTGT
Organism: Kosakonia pseudosacchari; assembly: GCF_015167415.1. Lineage (NCBI taxonomy): Bacteria > Pseudomonadati > Pseudomonadota > Gammaproteobacteria > Enterobacterales > Enterobacteriaceae > Kosakonia > Kosakonia pseudosacchari. The sequence goes on along the minus strand of NZ_CP063425.1, from coordinate 719,871 downwards.
TTTAAGGAAGAGGATATTGTATGGATCAGGCTGGGATCATTCGCGACTTACTTTCCTGGCTGGAAAGCCATCTGGATCAGCCGCTCGCTTTGGATAATGTGGCGGCAAAAGCGGGCTATTCCAAGTGGCACCTGCAAAGGATGTTCAAAGACGTGACCGGTCATGCCATCGGCGCTTATATTCGTGCGCGTCGTCTGTCAAAATCCGCGGTTGCTCTGCGCCTTACTGCCCGCCCTATTCTGGATATTGCTCTACAATACCGCTTTGATTCGCAACAAACCTTCACCCGCGCTTTCAAAAAACAGTTTGCTGTCACTCCTGCGCTCTATCGCCGTTCACCAGACTGGAGCGCGTTTGGCATTCGCCCGCCGATGCGTCTTGGCGAATTTACCATGCCAAAACATGACTTTGTCACCCTGCCGCCAATGCACCTTATTGGCACCACTCAGAGCTATACCTGCGCGCTGGAGGAGATCTCCGATTTCCGTAATCAAATGCGCATTCAGTTCTGGCGCGAGTTTTTGAGCAATTCACCGAAGATTCCACCGGAAATGTATGGCCTGCATGAGCCGCGCCCAAGCCTGGAAAAAGATGACGAACAGGAAGTGTTTTACACCACAGCGCTAACGCCGGAGATGGCGAACGGTTATCTGAGCAACGCGCAGCCAGTATTGCTGGAAGGCGGCGACTACGTCTCCTTCGCCTATGAAGGTTCACCACACGGTTTTCAGGATTTCATCCTGACCGTTTACGGAACGTGCATGCCGATGCTTAACCTCACGCGCCGTAAAGGCCAGGATATTGAGCATTTTTACCCGCAGCATGAAGAGCCGCGCGCAGACGGTGAACCGCCATCACACATCCGCTGCGAGTATCTTGTGCCCATTCGCCGTTAACGCTGTAACTCATCCAACGCCGGGGCGTCCAGATGCGAGACGTCTCCTGCGGTTTCCACCACCCAGCCGGAAGCCAGCCACGGGCTCTGTTGATAATCAATACGGGAAATGGAGCAGTTGCGCAGACGCAGACGGCGTTCAGCATAAGCCGGAAGCCCAAGGATCGTGCTGACCAGACAGCCCAGTGCCATACCGTGACTGACCAGCAACGGGCGGCTCCCTTCGGGAAGATCCAGGCAGGTTGCCAGCGCCGCATGCATACGGTCGCTTAACTCCTGCATCGATTCGCCATCGGGAATGCGGCCATCGGCCGTGCCATTCACCAGTTGGCGACGCCAGCTCTCTTCTTCTTCAGTCAGGGAATCGATATGACGGCGTTCCAGCACGCCCATGTCCAGCTCGCGCAAACGCGGCTCAAAGGTGATGTCGCAACCGCAGACTTCAGCGATAATCTCAGCCGTCCGGCGGGTTCGGCCCAGATCGCTGGCAATAACGTGAGTAATGCCCAGCGCTTTTGCGCGCTCAGCGACCTGCCACGCCTGCTTCTCCCCTTTTTCGGTTAACGGACTGTCTGACTGGCCTTGAATACGACGCTCGGCGTTCCACTGCGTTTCACCGTGGCGAACAAGGTATACCTGTAACATGCTTTTTTATCCATTATACTGCGATGAATTTATTATCTGAGGAAGGTCTCTGTCCGGGGTAAAAGAACGCATCTCATTCCGAACATACCGTTATTGATTATGCACCATGTTGTCTCAGCTACCACAAATCCCGCGAAAATTCGGGCGATTCTGCACGCTTTTAACGAGATCTTCGGCGAAGGATCCTGCCATATAGACGCCGTTTCCGTCGATAGCGGCGTACCGGAACAGCCGTTTGGCAATGAAGAAACGCGTACTGGCGCACGAAATCGCGTGGCCAATGCCCGTCATGTGCGCCCCGAAGCGGATTTTTGGGTGGCGATCGAAGCCGGGATCGATGAAGGAAGTACCTTCAGTTGGGTGGTGATAGAAAGCGCTGATCAGAAAGGTGAAGCCCGCTCGGCAACGCTGCCGCTACCGGAGATCATTTTACAGAAAGTGCGCGCTGGTGAAGCGCTCGGGCCTGTCATGTCGCGTTATACCGGAATTGATGAGATCGACCGCAAAGAGGGTGCCATCGGCGTTTTCACCGCAGGTAAACTCACTCGCGAAAGCGTTTACCACCAGGCGGTGATTCTGGCGCTTAGCCCCTTTCACAACGCAATTTATCGCTGAGTATTCAGCAGCGTCTGCTCCAGCCATAAACGTAAATCAGCAGGCGCAGCTTTCAGGCTGTTGGAACCACGCGTAATGGTCGCGATACCTGCCCCCAGCTCGCTTTTCAGTTCACGCTGGCTCATCTCGCCGCGCAGCAGCTCTTCAATGATCCGCACTCTTGTGCCCAACGACTCGCGCTCATCGGGCGTAAGCATCAGGTTAAGCAATGGAATGTGCAGATCCTTTTCGTAAGATTGCCGGACCAGATCAACGAAGCGTTGCCACTCCTGATCGCGCTGTTCGGCCATCGCTGCGGAATAGGGTGATTGCTGAGTCATAATTAGCCGCCATGTTAAAGGTTTACCGATGTGTACTCTTTAGCGAGTACACATCATAGCATAAACCACAGAAATCAATAACGGCGCTGCCATTCAGCATCATTAAACACTACCGGCTTATCTCCGTTCAGGAAATAGCGGTAATAAGCATCATAAGCCAGCACGTTTTTCACATAGCTGCGCGTTTCCGAGAACGGGATGCTCTCAATAAACGCCACCGCATCCAGTTTGCCGCCGCTGTTATTCAACCAGCTGCGCACCCTTCCCGGCCCGGCGTTATAGGCTGCCGACGAGAAAATACGGTTATTGCCAAACTGCTGATAGACATATTGCAGGTAGCTGGTGCCGATGTTGATATTCATTTCCGGATCAAATAATTGGCCGGAATTGCTGTAGCCCGGAATATTAAACATCTTCACCGTGTGCGTGGCGGTACCCGGCATAATCTGCATTAAACCTGCCGCGCCAACCGGGGAGCGCGCCGTCGGGTTCCAGGCACTCTCCTGGCGAGATATCGCCATCGCATAGCTTTGCGAAATCCCTTTTCCACTGGTGTAGCGGGCATAAAGATCGCTATACGCCAGCGGGAAACGCTCTTCAAGTTGATCCCACAACTTGCCGGCAATCGTGGCCTGCACGCTCAGATCCCACCAGTGTTGATTAAAAGCATAACGCGCCAGTTGCGCCTGCTCTTGCTGAGTTCGGCTGGTCACCAGATTCGCCCACTCGCTGCGCGCGGTGTTATCCAGCCCCCAGTACATCAGTTCACGAACGCGCGCCATTTCTGCGCCCTGCGTTAGCGTCGTGGAGACATTTCCCTGCGCTTTGTCTATCTGCATAGAGTAATCTTCACCCAGCCGCTGCGCAGCGGCCATCGGGTAAAAACCGCGCTGCTTCATCAGGGCGTGAAGGATCTCTTTGGCTTCATCCTCGCGTCCGCGCTCAAGCAATAAATCCGCCTGCCAGTAGCGCCACTCGTCTTTCTCTTTTGCGTCCATCGGCAAGCGCGAAAGCCAGGTATTCAGCCCACGACGATCGCCGTTGCCAATCGCCATACGCACCCGACGCTCCAGCAAAGAGACCGATTGCGAGCGCATAATCGCATCATCGCGCCAGCGCGCCTGATCGCTGGTGACGTCATTGCCCATCAACCGCCATGCGACAATATCGCGCAGCGTCTGGGTTTGTTCCTCATTCAACTGCTGCGCCTGCACCAGCGACGGGATCATCAAGCGCGCATTTTCCACATCCTGACGCGCTACGCTTTCAAAGGCTTCCGCAGCCATCTGACGGGTAAAATCCGTTGCGCCGGTGGTGGTGGCAAAGGACATCACGCTCAATGGATTGTTGGCAAGATTAATGATAGCCGCCGAAATGGTTTGATAATCAGGCGGCATCTGCCCGGCCAGCAGCGTGACCAGTTTGGTATTACCCGCTTTCATCGCCAGGCGAATACGCTCCAGAAAGGCGAGTGGATCCTGTTTCCCGGAAGCGCGCCATGCGCCAAATAGCTGATCGCACGCATTAGGCTGGCTTTTGCCGCTTAACCACAGCTCTTTCGCGCCAGCCCATGCTTCATCGGCCTGGCCGGTATTCCACTTCGCAAAATAGTAGTTACATTGCGCTTCGGTTGTAGCGGGTTTCTCCGGGCTGAACGCCAGCAGACCACGCCAGTCTTGCCGACGGGCCAGCTCATTAACAAAGCGAGATTTCAGCGTGCGCGCCGCCGGTAGCGTCGGGTTGGCCTGCACAAAGTTAGTCACCGTAATGGCGGGTTGATTCATCAGATCGTCGGTAATCTGACGATATTGCAGGTAGGGGTAAAGCGGATAGGTTTGGAGCGTGGGCAGCAGTTGCTGCACCACGTCCATCTGTTTGTTGTCCCATGCGTTTTTTATCTGCGCGTAACGGTTACGTTGTTCATCCAGTGAATCTGCTCGCGCCACATTGCTGAGGGACAGCAAACAAACGCAGGCCGCCGCGAATCGCCAGGCGGCATGTTTAGCTCTCTGCACAGCTCTTTCCTCTTATCTGTCACGTTTTTGCAGCGTCATGCCGCGTAATGCGTTAATGCTAACCGGGCAACTCGTAACGCGCCACGTTGCGCACACTTTTTTACCTTTCTGGCGTGATTTAACACACCCGTCGCGGCTGGCTGGGATTAAGCCGCGAAAACGGCTACACTCCGCTGTTGAATACCACTCTCATTACAAAGAGGCGAAGTCCAACGTGGCTCAATTCGTATATACCATGCATCGTGTCGGCAAAGTTGTCCCGCCGAAACGTCATATTCTGAAAAATATCTCGCTAAGCTTCTTCCCGGGCGCAAAAATCGGCGTGCTGGGTCTTAACGGTGCCGGTAAGTCTACCCTGCTGCGCATCATGGCCGGCATCGATACAGACATCGAAGGTGAAGCCCGCCCGCAGCCTGGCATTAAGATCGGTTACCTGCCGCAGGAACCGCAGTTGAACCCGGAGCAGACCGTACGTGAATCGGTTGAAGAAGCCGTATCCGAAGTGGTCGAGGCCCTGAAACGTCTGGATGAAGTGTATGCGCTGTATGCCGATCCAGAAGCGGATTTCGACAAACTGGCGGCAGAACAAGGCAAGCTGGAAGAGATTATCCAGGCGCATGACGGTCATAATCTGAATGTGCAACTGGAACGCGCCGCCGACGCGCTGCGCCTGCCGGACTGGGATGCAAAAATTGCCAATCTTTCCGGTGGTGAACGCCGTCGTGTCGCGCTGTGCCGTCTGCTGCTGGAAAAGCCGGACATGCTGCTGCTCGACGAACCCACCAACCACCTGGACGCCGAGTCCGTTGCCTGGCTGGAGCGCTTCCTGCACGACTTCGAAGGCACCGTGGTGGCGATTACCCACGACCGTTACTTCCTCGATAACGTCGCCGGTTGGATCCTCGAACTAGACCGCGGTGAAGGTATTCCGTGGGAAGGCAACTACTCTTCCTGGCTGGAGCAGAAAGATCAGCGTCTGGCGCAGGAAGCCTCTCAGGAAGCGGCCCGTCGTAAATCTATTGAGAAAGAGCTGGAGTGGGTGCGTCAGGGTACGAAAGGCCGTCAATCTAAGGGCAAAGCCCGTCTGGCGCGCTTTGAAGAACTCAACAGCACTGAATATCAGAAACGTAACGAAACCAACGAACTCTTTATTCCACCGGGACCTCGCCTGGGCGATAAAGTGGTTGAAGTCAGCAACCTCAGTAAATCTTACGGCGATCGCCAGCTGATTGATGGCCTGTCATTCTCCGTGCCGAAAGGCGCGATTGTCGGCATTATCGGCCCGAACGGCGCAGGTAAATCCACGCTCTTCCGTATGATGTCCGGCCAGGAGCAGCCTGATGGCGGCACCATTACGCTGGGTGAAACCGTCAAACTGGCCTCGGTTGATCAGTTCCGCGACGCGATGGATAACAGCAAAACCGTGTGGGAAGAAGTTTCCGGCGGGCTGGACATTATGCGCATCGGTAACACTGAAATGCCAAGCCGCGCGTACGTAGGCCGCTTCAACTTTAAAGGCACCGACCAGGGTAAACGCGTGGGCGAGCTGTCCGGCGGTGAGCGCGGTCGTCTGCATCTGGCAAAACTGTTACAGGTTGGCGGCAACATGTTGCTGCTTGACGAACCGACCAACGACCTGGATATCGAGACTCTGCGTGCGCTGGAAAACGCCCTGCTTGAATTCCCGGGCTGTGCGATGGTTATCTCGCACGACCGCTGGTTCCTTGACCGTATCGCCACCCACATTCTGGATTACCAGGACGAGGGCAAAGTGGAGTTCTTCGAAGGTAACTTCACCGAATACGAAGAGTATAAGAAACGCACGCTGGGCGCGGATGCGCTGGAGCCGAAGCGTATTAAGTACAAACGTATCGCCAAATAAGCCGAGACAAAAGCGAATGGGGAGACCCATTCGCTTTCCTCCCAAACGCTCAGCGAAATCCTCTGTAATAAGCGCATAAAAAAGTTTATTTGTTTTTATACTATCTTCGCCGCGATCCAGAGGCAGATGCATTCATTGCAGAAATAATCTAAAACTAAAATCCTGAATAAAACCCACCCCATAGAATAAGCATCCAGCAATTTCATTTTAACAGACTAATGCTTTTAGTATTTGCCATTTTGTCTCTATATTGCTTAACGCTAAGACCAGACGCTAACATGATACTCATTACCTTAGTTAATAAATGAACGCATGGTTATAATTAATGCATATCATTACGGAAGATGTTTTTCTTAAAAACGGATTACAGACATTTATTAAGCAAAAAGAAATAACACTGGATAGTAACGATGTTATTTTAGATTTTGATAATAACTTTATTATTATCACTACATTATCGACACTGAACAGAATAATAAAAAACGACAATGCATTTGAATGTTACTTATTGCATTCATTTTTGAAAATTAAAAAAGATACAAAACTAACCGAAATATTCCACACGTTAAAACATAAATCGTGGCGAAATAAACAAGGTCAGGAATTGAAAATTACGTTAACACAAAAAGAGAGAATGCTGCTTAGCCATATTATTAGTGCAGGTAACAAGAAAAGCAGGCTAATTCACAGTGGGCTGGATATCAAAACGGTCAGTACGCACAAATATAATATGTTAAAAAAGGTGAATCAGCCGTCAATCGCCGCGCTGACGCAGGTGCATAACCGTTGGGAGAACTTTCGTAATCAACCTGCAAACTAACCGATATACAGGCCGCGGAATATACCAGACCGGCCTGCCCTCAGCTTACGGCCCCATTAACTGTTTTACCAGGTCGACGCACTGTAAAAAACGTGAGTCATAATCTGCGGCTTCAACACGCACATACTCGATATTATTTTCCCGCAGCATCGTCACTAATAAATCCTGAAACTCCTTGCGATCGACTGAACTGCCGAGGCTTCTTAGGCCATCATTCACCCACGGCGTATTATTTTCCAGCAGGATCACCAGGTCAAAACGATATTCATCAATCAAAGCCTGAACGAAAGGATGTTCGCGGCCTTCATATTTTTTGCAGAACGCCTGCGTGGTGACAAAATCCGTATCGATAAACGCCACTTTATTGGCGTACTTCACGGCAAAATCGATGTATTGCGCATGTCCGAGAGCAATTTTGTCATAATCAGAATATTGCAGCGCAATTTCGTCACCACCAAGATGAGAAAAGACGTAATCGCGACCATATTCCCATGCGCTGGTGGTATTGAAGATATTGGCGAGTTTATTAACCAGCGTCGATTTACCACTGGATTCTCCGCCCAGAATCGCCACCGTGCGCACAAAAAAGGGCTTCACCTCCGTCGGAATATAATCCCAGTAACGGAACGGGTTCTCGCGGATTTGCGAACCGCTGATATTCATAAAGGTGCGCTTTGGATCGACCAGTACCGCGTCAATCCCCAGATGCTGCCGGTACTGCGGCGCATCAGCCTCTTCGGAAGTGTAAATCCAGTCTGGCGTGATGCCTTTTTCGGTCATAAACGCTTTGATGCCTTTACTCCAGACATCCCAGCCGTGCGGATACGGCTCCATGCCCTCCTCGTTAAAAGCATGAATACGAATATTTTTCTGGTACTTAAAGGTCTGTAGCAGCCAACGCAAACGGTCACTCACCGTCGGTTGTTGCGACATCGCGCTGTCTTCAAACAACTCGCGATCGCGCGTTTCGTCATAACCAAGGATGATATGCAACTCATCCACCTGGCTGCAGGCGCGCTGAATTAAGTAGATATGGCCGGTATGCAGCGGGTAAAACTTGCCGAAAACCACACCAATACTTTTCTGCCGACGGGGAAACTCAAGATCGAGAAAGCGGTGCAGCGCCTCAAGTTTTTGCGCGCTGGGGCTCTTAATTTTGGCATTCAGCAGCTGGCTCAAATAGCCTTTGGTCATACCGCTGGCATCGGCCACCTGCTGTAACGTGCAGCCTTTCTGGCGAATCGCGGTTTTTAAGTAGTCGAATGACGACATTGTTGCCTCCTGCAAAAAATCATTAGCCAATTATAAGTCGTCAAAGACGTTTAACGCATCCGCGAGCTTCTTCACACCAAAAATTTGCATTCCTTCTGGCACTTTTTTCGGCACATTTGCCCACGGGACAATCGCGCGGCGGAAGCCATGCTTCGCGGCTTCTGAAATGCGCTCCTGGCCGCTGGGCACCGGGCGAATTTCTCCCGCCAGCCCCACTTCACCAAACACCACTAAATCCTGCGGCAACGGTCTGTCACGCAGGCTGGAAACCATCGCCAGCAATAGCGCCAAATCAGCGCTGGTTTCGGTTACTTTGACCCCGCCAACCACGTTGACGAACACGTCCTGATCCGCCATCTGTAAACCACCGTGGCGATGCAGCACCGCCAGTAAAATCGCCAGGCGGTTTTGCTCCAGTCCCACCGCCACGCGGCGCGGATTGGACATCATTGAGTGATCGACCAACGCCTGAATTTCGACTAACAGCGGGCGAGTGCCTTCCCACACCACCATCACCGAACTGCCGGAAGTCACTTCATCGCCGCGGCTTAAAAAAATCGCCGACGGATTGCTGACTTCACGCAGCCCTTGCTCGGTCATGGCGAACACGCCGAGTTCGTTGACTGCGCCGAAACGGTTTTTATGGCTGCGCAAGGTGCGAAAACGTGAATCCGCGTCGCCGTCGAGCAGCACCGAGCAGTCAATACAGTGTTCGAGCACCTTCGGCCCGGCCAGCGAACCATCTTTGGTGACGTGGCCGACCATCACAATCGCCACGCCGCGCGTTTTCGCAAAGCGCGTCAGATAAGCCGCCGTTTCACGCACCTGCGCCACGCTGCCGGGCGACGACTGGATATCAGCCATGTGCATGACCTGAATCGAGTCGATCACCATCAGCTTCGGCTGTTCCTCTTCAGCGATCATGCAGATTTGTTCGATGCTGGTTTCCGACAGCATATTGAGGTTACCGGTCGGCAACCCCAGACGGTGCGCGCGCATCGCCACCTGCTGCAATGACTCTTCGCCGGTGACATACAACGTTTTCATCTGCTCGGCGAGCTTACACAGCGTCTGCAACAACAACGTGGATTTACCCGCGCCGGGGTTGCCGCCAATCAGAATCGCGCTACCGGGAACCACACCGCCGCCGAGTACGCGGTCGAACTCTTTAAAACCGGTGGAAAAACGCGGCAGTTCTTCGAGGCTGATATCCGCCAGCTTCTGCACTTTTGATACGCCAGCGCTGCCCGCATAACCGGAAAGGCGCTCATTACGCGCCACGGTGGGCGAAGCGGCAACACGCACTTCCGTAATGGTGTTCCATGCGTGACAGGCGCTGCACTGCCCCTGCCAGCGCGGATAATCCGCACCGCATTCATTACAGACAAACGCGCGTTTGGGAGCTTTCGCCACAATAACCTCTACTTCTTATTAATGCTGCCGGAAAGAATACAAAATACGCCCATCAGATCGGCGTGACGAATGGTGACTTCCGCCTTCTCATTCACTTTGGGTTTGGCATGAAACGCAATGCCGAGCCCGGCGGCTTTGATCATCGGCAAATCGTTCGCGCCATCGCCAATCGCCACCGTTTGCTCCGGCGCGATTTCATATTTTTCAGCCAGTTGCTTCAGCGTATTGGCTTTGAACTGCGCATCAACGATATCGCCCAACACCTGGCCGGTGAATTTACCGTCCATGATCTCAAGTTCGTTGGCGACCGCCGCCGTCAAATGCAGCTTATCGCGCAGGTAATCGGCAAAGAAAGTAAAACCGCCCGAGGCGATAGCCACTTTCCAGCCTAATGTTTCCAGCTTCAACACCAGCTGCACCAGCCCCGGCATTAACGGCAGTTTTTCCCGCACTTGCAGCAAAATATTGGCGTCAGCCCCTTTCAGTGTCGCCACACGGCTGCGCAGGCTGGCGGCAAAATCAAGCTCGCCGCGCATCGCCCGTTCGGTCACTTCCGCCACCATTTCGCCGGTACCGGCAAGCTTAGCGATCTCATCGATACATTCGATTTGAATGGCGGTGGAGTCCATGTCCATCACCAGCAACCCTGGCGAACGCAGATGCGGGATTTTCCCCAGCGGGGCGACGTCCATACCTTCGTCGTGCGCGAGGCGCGTCGCGCGCGGCGTCAGCGAACCCGCCAGGCGAAGAACCTGATAGTCGTCAACGCTCCACGCGGCAACTATCACCATTGCCGCGCCCAGTTTGCGCTGATAAGTCGTCAGACGTTGTTTATCCAGATGACGTGCGTACAGCAGCCAGCCGCTGCGACCAGCGTGATAGTCCAGAGGCATAACCTCATCACCACTTAAAGAGAGCGGCAATCCCGGCCACTGAGAAACATCATCGGGCAGATCGCACCAGGTCAAACTGTTAGGCATTAAAGCTCCTGTAAAAACGTTCGCGCCAGAAAGCATCGGAGGGGAAAATAACGCATGAGGCTACCTTGTAACCAGCGCTTCTGGCAACATTAAGCCTCAAATTTTCAACAGGTGGAATATGGCTCGCGCAAAACTTAAATTTCGGCTGCATCGCGCCGTAATCGTCCTCATCTGTCTGGCTCTGCTGGTCGCTCTGATGCAGGGCGCGTCCTGGTTCAGCCAAAACCATCAGCGCCATCGCAATCCGCAGTTTGAAGAGCTGGCAAGAACGCTGGCGCGCCAGGTGACGCTGAATCTCACGCCGCTGATGCGCACAGAAACTCCGGACGAAAAACGGATCAACGTCGTGCTGCGCCAGCTCATCGAAGAGAGCCGCATTCTGGATGCGGGGGTGTACGATGCGCAAGGCGATCTGATCGCGCGCTCCGGCGAAAGTATTGATGTACGCGACAGGCTGGCGCTGGACGGCAAAAAAGCCGGCGGCTATTTCAACCAGCAAATTGTTGAGCCGATTCAGGGCAAGAGCGGCCCACTGGGCTACTTGCGTCTGACGCTGGATACGCACACGCTGGCGACAGAAGCCAAACAGGTGGATAACACCACCAATATTCTGCGCCTGATGTTACTGCTGTCGCTGGCCATTGGCGTAGTGTTGACGCGCACCCTGTTGCAGGGTAAACGCACGCGCTGGCAGCAGTCGCCGTTTTTGCTGACGGCCAACAAATCCGTACCGGAAGAAGAAGAGCAGCAAAAGAAAGAGTAGCGCTGCCTGCTATCGGTAAAAATTACAGGTTACAGAAAGGAAATCTGCTATGTCGACGCTTCGTCTGCTTATCTCTGACTCGTACGATCCCTGGTTCAACCTGGCGGTGGAAGAGTGCATTTTCCGCCAGATGCCCGCCACGCAGCGCGTACTGTTCTTATGGCGCAACGCGGATACGGTGGTAATTGGGCGGGCGCAAAACCCGTGGAAAGAGTGCAATACCCGCCGCATGGAAGAAGATAACGTGCGGCTGGCAAGGCGCAGCAGCGGCGGCGGCGCGGTATTTCATGACCTCGGTAACACCTGCTTCACCTTTATGGCCGGGAAACCGGAGTACGACAAAACTATCTCCACATCGATTGTGCTTAATGCCTTGAATTCATTAGGCGTTACCGCAGAAGCTTCCGGGCGCAACGACCTGGTGGTGAAAACAGCGGAAGGCGATCGCAAAGTATCCGGTTCAGCCTACCGGGAAACCAAAGATCGCGGTTTCCATCATGGCACGTTATTGCTGAACGCCGATCTCAGTCGTCTGGCCAATTACCTCAATCCAGACAAGAAAAAGCTGCAAGCCAAAGGCATTACGTCGGTGCGTGGGCGCGTGGCAAATCTGGTGGAGTTGCTGCCGGGCATTACCCATCAGCAAATCTGTGAAGCGATCACCGAAGCCTTTTTCGCCCACTATGGCGAGCGGGTCACGGCGGAAGTTATCTCGCCAGACAAAACCCCGGATTTACCCAATTTCGCCGAAACCTTTGCCCGTCAGAGCAGTTGGGAGTGGAACTTCGGCCAGGCCCCGGCGTTCAGCCATCTGTTGGATGAGCGCTTTACCTGGGGCGGTGTGGAACTGCATTTTGACGTGGAAAAAGGCCACATCACCCGCACACAGGTGTTTACCGATAGCCTCAACCCCGCGCCGTTAGAAGCGCTGGCCGCACGTTTGCAGGGCTGCCTCTACCGCGCAGATATGCTGGCGCAGGAGTGTGATGCGCTATTAGTCGATTTTCCTGAGCAGGAACAAGAGCTTCGCGAGCTTTCCGCATGGATTGCCAGCGCGGTGAGGTAGCCCTGTAATGACTGACTACGCCAGCCGTTGTGCGATCCGTTCCAGTTGGGCGACGTTATCGCCCATTTGCCGGGCGATTTGGTGAAACGCCTCACTAATGCGCTCATCTGCAGCCACTGCTTGCCAGAATCTTTGCGCCAGTGGGATAGCGAAGCTCCAGGCGGCCTTGCTGACCGACGTATCCAGCGCCAGTTCGATAGCATCGCTACGCATTGCGCCCGAACTGGCAGGGGCAAAGGCCATCGGCAACATATCGTAGACAGGCGTTAACCCCATCGGCGGCGCAGAAAAGTAAAACGACAGATTTCCCGCGTGCATATCGCTGTTGGCGATCAGGCGACCAAACGCCCAGAGTTGCTCCGTCTGCGCTACAACCTCTTCACCCACAAGCCTCTGGCTGGCAAGTTCAGCGACACTTTTCGGCCATGTACCTGGCACAGGGGCATACTCACTTTTTAGAGCCTCCAGAGAGACAATGGCACGCCGTCCTTCCGTGCCGACACAATCAAAGCGCACACTTTCCAGAAAAACCTGGCGGCTTTCATTGCTAAATACTCTGGCTGCACTGGCCGGGATATTCGCAGCCCTCAGCACGTTCAGCGCAATCGACTCCGCTACCAGTAAATCCCCCCAGCGTTGAGAAGAAGCAGATACCTGTGGTGCGGTAAATTTGACCAATACATGAGCCGGCCCAGTTTCCGTCTGCGCAAAACAGGTAAATTTCGGCTGCTCTCCACCCGCAGATGAACCGATGATCTCTCCTTCCAGCGCATCGCTGGCAAACGCTGCGTAGGCACTGACTTTTTCACGCTCTGCTATAGCCGTGGGCCGCATCGTCTGCACCCAACGTTGATAACTGGCGTCGCCAATCAGCCAGCCTCCCGGGTTCTCGCCGCTAAAGACCGAGAGCGCGAACAATACATCCTCTTCCTGCCACAGGTGAATATCTTCCGGCAGGCCAAACTGACGGGCGATGTTCCGCCCCCATGATCGCCCCAAAAAACCCTGCGGCCGCAGATCGGTGAGATACCATGGCAGACCGTCAAACCATTGCCAGCCACCCTCTTCTAATGTGACCAGACAACTGCCCTGTGGCCAGCATGTGTGTAGTTCGCCCCACTTGTAAACATGGCCTTGTTCATCAATTCTGCGTAATGCAAAACGCTCAATACCACGTACAGGGCGTAACAAGGCATAGCGCGTAGCACGTGCTTTGCCAAATTGCAGTACCTGTGGCTCGGTGGCAACCAGCCGTGAAAAGGTTGCCTGACTAATCTTTAATGCCGTACGTAAAGCCAGCGCTGACTGTGGCCCTTGTAGCAGAAGATCGGTAAGCGCACTCATCAATGAATAGATTCCTGAATAGATACTTGAATAAATTTATAGCACTATTTTTATGAATTGAAAGGAAAAAACGGAAAGAAGAGATATTAAAATGAATAAATAAAAGGGCAGAGAACCTGCCCTTAGAAAAGAAACTTACGCTTTATCACCCAGCAGGACAGATTCCAGCGCAATTTTGATCATGTCGTTGAAGGTGGTCTGACGCTCAGCGGAAGTGGTCTGCTCATGCGTACGGATATGGTCGGAAACGGTGCAGATGGTCAGCGCTTTCGCACCGAACTCCGCCGCAACGCCGTAAATGCCCGCCGCTTCCATTTCCACGCCCAGGATGCCGTATTTTTCCATTACGTCGAACATTTCACCGTCCGGGGAGTAGAACAGATCGGCGGAGAACAGGTTGCCCACGCGCGCGTCTACGCCCAGCGCTTTTGCCGCATCAACCGCGTTACGCACCATGTCGAAATCCGCAATCGCCGCGAAATCGTGATCTTTGAAACGCATACGGTTCACTTTGGAATCGGTGCAGGCACCCATACCAATAACGATGTCACGCAGTTGCACGTCCATACGTACCGCGCCGCAGGAGCCGACACGAATGATTTTTTTCACGCCGAAATCGGTGATCAACTCTTTGGTGTAAATGGAGCAGGACGGGATCCCCATACCGTGGCCCATAACAGAAATTTTGCGGCCTTTATAAGTGCCGGTGTAACCCAGCATGCCGCGCACGTTGTTCACTTCGCGGTAGTCTTCGAGGAAAGTTTCCGCAATATGTTTTGCACGCAGCGGGTCGCCCGGCATCAACACTACGTCAGCGAAATCGCCCATTTCTGCATTAATATGTGGGGTAGCCATCGTCAATTCCTTTATGTCATTGTCGTTGAAACAGAAAGGGCGGGAAGCTCCCGCCCAAAATCATCAGAACATGGCCTTGCCATATTCCATATCAGAGACGCCAAAGTACTTCGCAACCGTCTGACCAATATCGGCGAAAGTGTCACGGTGACCCAGCGAGCCCGGTTTCACTTTCGGGCCGTAAACCAGTACCGGGATGTGCTCGCGGGTATGGTCGGTGCCTTTCCAGGTCGGATCGCAGCCGTGATCGGCGGTCAGGATCAGAATGTCGTCTTCACCGACCAATTCCATCAGTTCCGGCAGGCGACGGTCAAACAACTCCAGCCCAGCGGCATAACCCGCTACATCGCGACGATGGCCCCATGATGAGTCAAAATCAACGAAGTTGGTAAAGACGATTGTCTTATCACCGGCTTCTTTCATCTCTTTAATGGTCGCGTCAAACAGCGCATCCAGGCCGGTGGCTTTCACTTTTTTGGTGATGCCGCAGTTGGCATAGATATCGGCGATTTTACCGACCGAAACCACGTGGCCATCTTTCTCTTCGACCAGTTTTTGCAGCACGGTGGCTGACGGTGGTTCAACGGCCAGATCATGGCGGTTACCGGTACGCTGGAAATTACCTGCTTTGTCGCCAACAAACGGGCGCGCAATCACGCGGCCAATGTTATAACCGCCTTCGGTCAGCTCTTCACGCGCGATTTCGCACAGCTCATACAGCTTGTCCAGACCAAAGGTCTCTTCGTGGCAGGCAATCTGGAACACCGAGTCCGCAGAGGTGTAGAAAATCGGCTTGCCGGTTTTCATGTGCTCTTCGCCGAGCTGGTCAAGGATCACCGTACCGGACGAGTGGCAGTTGCCGAGGTAACCCGGCAGATTAGCGCGTTTCACCAGCTTATCCAGCAGTTCCTGCGGGAAGCTGTTCTCGGTGTCGCTAAAGTAACCCCAGTCGAACAGCACCGGCACACCGGCGATTTCCCAGTGGCCTGACGGCGTATCTTTCCCGGAAGAGAGCTCATGCGCCCATGCGTAAGCACCGGTGATTTCTGCGTTGGCGTCCATCCCGGCAGGAATAAAACCTGTAGCGCCTTCATGCGCCTTCGCCAGACCCAGACGGGTCAGATTGGGTAAATTCAGCGGGCCTTTGCGCCCGGTGTCGGCTTCACCTTTCGCGCAAACTTCAGCGATGTGACCGAGGGTATCGGAACCCACGTCGCCAAAGCGCTCCGCGTCTTCGGTCGCGCCGATGCCGAAAGAGTCCAGCACCATAATAAATGCACGTTTCATATGTTCTCCGTACCTTGTGCTTTGTAAAAAAGCGATCAGATCAGTATACCGCTATTCAGTAATGCGGCGATAGACCGTCGGTGTCTCTTTTGGTGCGCTGTCGCCCATCGTAATGGCCGCTTTCACCGCCTGCGCAGCCTCTTGCCAGCTGGTTTCGTCTTTGGCGTGGATAACGGCCAGCGGTCGCTGACCATCAACGCGTTCGCCCAGACACACCATATCGGTAAAGCCGACGCTGTAATCAATATTGTCCGACGCCTGGCGACGACCGCCGCCCATCGACACCACCGCCATGCCCAGCGCGCGCGTATCCATCGCCGTGATAAACCCTTCATCATCGGCATATACCGCTTTGCTGAGCGTCGCCGTTGGCAGGTATTTCGCGTAATTTTCCACGAAATCGCACGGTCCTTTTTGCGCCGCAACCATACGACCAAAGACCTCGGCTGCTTTACCGTTATCCAGTACCGCTTGCAGCTTCGCTCGCGCATCGGCGTCATCTTGCGCCAGCTTGCCGGAGATCAGCATCTCCACGCACAGCGCCATGGTGACGTCAAACAGGCGTGGATTGCGGTATTCACCGGTCAGGAACTGCACCGCTTCGCGCACTTCCACTGCGTTGCCCGCGCTGGAAGCCAGCACCTGATTCATATCGGTCAACAGTGCGGTAGTCCGCACGCCAGCGCCGTTGGCAACGCCAACAATCGCTTCCGCCAGTTGTTCAGACAGGGCGTAAGTCGGCATAAATGCGCCGCTGCCCACTTTGACGTCCATCACCAGCGCATCAAGCCCTTCTGCCAGTTTTTTGGCGAGGATAGAAGCCGTGATTAACGGGATAGAGTCCACCGTCGCGGTAATATCGCGGGTGGCGTAGAAACGTTTATCCGCTGGTGCCAGTGAATTGGTCTGGCCGATAATCGCCACACCGACATCCTTAATAATTTCGCGAAAACGGTTATCTTCCGGGAAGATATCAAACCCCGGGATCGCTTCCAGTTTGTCGAGCGTGCCGCCAGTATGACCAAGTCCGCGCCCGGAAATCATCGGAATATAGCCGCCGCAGGCCGCCACCATCGGGCCGAGCATCAACGAGGTAACATCGCCCACGCCGCCGGTCGAGTGTTTATCCACCACCGGGCCGTTAAGATCGAGCGGTTTCCAGTCCAGAACGGTGCCTGAATCTCGCATCGCCATGGTCAGCGAAACGCGCTCCGGCATCGTCATGTCGTGGAAGAAAATGGTCATTGCCAGAGCAGCAATCTGCCCTTCAGAAACGGTGTTATCGCGTATTCCGTTGATAAAGAAACGGATTTCTTCATCACTCAGCGCGAGACCATCGCGTTTTTTTCGAATAATTTCTTGAGCGAGAAACAAGGTAACCCCCTGAGGAATAAAGCCGGAAAATCCATTGAGGCCGGGTAACAGTCCGCTACCCGGCAATGACAAATTAATAGCTGCTTGCGCTCTTACCGTCGCCGTGGCCCAACGCTTTCAGCAGACTTGCCAGCAGGCTGGAAGCCCCAAAACGGTAATGACGGGCATCGGCCCAATCGGCGCCAAACAGATCGTCGGCAATGGCCAGATACTGCTGCGCATCTTCCGCGCTACGCACGCCACCAGCCGGTTTGAAACCGACGGTTTTCTCAACGCCCATATCGCGAATCACTTCCAGCATGATGCGTGCACTTTCCGGAGTCGCATTTACCGGCACTTTACCGGTCGACGTTTTAATGAAATCTGCACCAGCTTTAATGGCGATTTCAGACGCTTTACGGATCAGCGCTTCCGTTTTCAGCTCACCGGTTTCGATAATCACTTTCAGTAGTACGTTCGACGCCGCACAAGCCTCTTTACAGGCTTTCACCAGATCAAAACCCACCTGCTCGTTACCGGCGATCAGCGCGCGGTACGGGAATACCACGTCAACTTCATCCGCGCCGTAAGCAATGGCGGCGCGCGTTTCGGCCAGCGCGATGTCGATATCGTCGTTACCATGCGGGAAGTTGGTCACGGTTGCGATACGCACATCCGGCGTACCTTGCGCATTCAGGGTTTTGCGCGCAATCGGGATAAAACGCGGGTAGATACAGATGGCGGCGGTATTGCCCACCGGGGTTTTTGCCTGATGACACAGGGCGATGACTTTCTCGTTGGTGTCATCATCATTCAGGGTGGTCAGGTCCATCAGTTTCAACGCACGCAGGCTACTTGCCGTTAAATCACTCATCATTCTCTCCGACGGCGTAATGCCGGTTTTCTGTTCGGGTTTGTTAGTATTTTAACATCAACCCACTTTCACACTTCGACACCCATCACAGTTAATGAAAACTAAATTCACGTTTGCAAAACCATAATGGGACATTGATCAAATTTTTAAATTCACATCGGTAATGATTGCGCGGACAGGGGACGGGATCAAAAGCGACAAACAGCCGGCTCCGTACACTCATCGCCATCACTCAAGGAAATAAGAGGAACGATGATGTCCCCGTCTGTTGATCCTTTATTGCTGTCACGCTGCCAGCAGATTGTTACCAGCCCAACGCTCACACCGGAACAAAAGCGCCACTTCCTGGCGCTGGAAGCGGAAAACGCCCTGCCCTATCCGGCGTTGCCGCAAGCGGCACGCGCAGCACTAGATGAGGGTGCCATCTGCGATATGTTTGAGGGCCACGCCCCCTACAAACCGCGCTATGTGCTGCCGGATTACGCTAAATTTCTTGCGAACGGTTCCGCCTGGCTGGAGCTGGAAGGGGCAAAAGATCTCGATGATGCCCTCTCGTTGCTGACGATCCTCTACCACCATGTTCCATCAGTGACATCAATGCCTGTTTATCTCGGTCAGCTTGATGCCCTGCTACAACCATATGTTAAAATTCTAACACAACACGAGATCGATATCCGCATAAAACGTTTCTGGCGCTACCTCGACAGAACGCTTCCAGACGCCTTTATGCATGCCAATATTGGCCCATACGATCCCCCCGTCACGCGCGCCATTTTACGCGCGGATGCAGAACTGAAGCAGGTTGCGCCAAATTTAACCTTCATCTATGACCCGGATATTACGCCAGATGATCTTCTGCTGGAGGTGGCGCGTATTATTTGCGAATGCAGCAAACCGCACATCGCCAACGGCCCGGTGCATGATAATATTTTCACAAAAGGCGGCTACGGTATTGTGAGTTGCTACAACTCTCTGCCGCTGGGCGGTGGCGGCAGCACGTTGGTACGCCTCAATCTGAAAGTTATCGCTGAGCGTAGCGCGTCACTGGAGGATTTTTTTACCCGTCAGCTGCCACACTATTGCCAGCAGCAAATAGCTATTATCGATGCCCGCTGCGATTTTCTGTATCAACAATCCGGCTTCTTTGAGCATAGCTTCCTGGTGCAGGAAGGGTTGATTTCTGCCAACCGTTTTGTGCCTATGTTTGGTATGTATGGGCTGGCCGAAGCGGTCAATACGCTGTGCGAAAAAGCCGGTCTCGCCGCGCTTTATGGCCACGATGAACAGGCCAACGCGCTCGGTTACCGCATCAGTGAACAACTGGCGAGCTTTGTGGCAGACACGCCGGTAAAACATGGCTGGCGACAGCGCGCCATGCTCCATGCGCAATCGGGAATCAGCTCCGACACTGACACCACGCCAGGCGCGCGGCTGCCTTATGGCGACGAGCCGGATCCGATTACCCATCTGCTCACCGTCGCGCCGCATCATGCGTGGTATCACGCCGGGATCAGCGACATCTTGACCCTCGATGAAACGGTGAAACACAACCCGCAAGCGATCGTGCAACTCTGTCTTGGCGCGTTTAAAGCGGGCATGCGCGAATTCACCGCTAACGTCGCAGGCAACGATCTGGTTCGCGTCACCGGGTATATGGTGCGCCTGTCAGATATCAAGAAATTCCGTGCCGAAGGCTCACGCACCAATACCACCTGGCTGGGTGAAGAGGCAGCGCGTAACACGCCTATTCTGGATCGACAACCCCGCGTGGTCAGCCATGAACAGCAGATGCGCTTTCGTCAGTAAAATCCTCCCTTTCTCCTGCGTGGACGGGCCCGGCAGCCGGCTGGCACTGTTTTTACAGGGCTGCAATATGCGCTGTAAAAGCTGCCATAACCCGTGGACTATCGGTCGCTGCAACCACTGCGGTGGTTGTGTGGCAGGTTGTCCACAACAGGCGCTCTCCTTCAATGGCGCAGAAGTGCAATGGAACGCAATGCGTTGCGAGCAGTGCGACACGTGCCTGCGCATGTGCCCGCAGCACGCCACGCCAATGGCGCAGAAAATGACGATTGAACACGTTATGGCGCAGATTCGCAAAGTGGCGCTGTTTATTGAAGGCATTACCGTCAGCGGCGGCGAAGCAACATTGCAACTACCGTTTCTGCATGCGCTGTTCTCCGCCTTGCGCCATGACGCACAACTGCGCCATCTGAGTTGCCTGGTCGACAGTAACGGCCTGCTCAGCGAAACCGGATGGCGCAAGCTGTTGCCGGTCTGCGACGGCGCGATGATCGATCTGAAAGCCTGGGGCAACGAGCGCCACCGTGTTCTTACCGGACGGGATAATGCGCCAGTGAAAACCAGCCTGCGGCTACTGGCGACAGAGAAGAAATTAGCGGAGTTGCGCCTGCTGGTGATCCCGGAACAGAGCGATTATCTCGCGCATATTGATGCGCTGGCAGCCTTTATTCATCAACTCGGCGAGGTGCCGGTGCGGCTAAACGCCTTCCATGCGCATGGCGTGTACGGTGAGGCGCAGACATGGCGCAGCGCCACGCCGGAGGATGTGGAACCACTGGCGCAGGCGCTACGGGAACGGGGCGTGAAAACCGTGCTGCGCCCGGCGTTATATCTGTAGCGCAAAGAGCCGCTGCGTATTTTCCAGCAGCGCCTGGGCAATGACATCTGGTGCTTCGCGGCGTAACTCGCACAAAACGTCGAACACTTGCGCGGCCCGCTCAGGCCGGTTGGGCTGGCCCTGAAAACCATTGAGCGGCATGTCCGGCGCATCCGTTTCCAGCAGCAATGCAGAAAGCGGCAACTGCGCTATTACGTCACGGGTTTTACTGGCGCGCGGGTAGGTAATGGTGCCGCCCACGCCGATGCAATAGCCCAGTTCAACAAAGCGCTGCGCCTGTTGCAGGCTACCGGCAAAACCATGCACCACGCCACGACGGGGTAAATCATGTTTTTTTAAATGCATCGCCAGTTTGTCATGCGTGCGGCGTGAATGGAGGATCACCGGCAGATCAAAGCGTTTTGCCAGTTTTAGTTGTGCGTCTAACATCTGCTGCTGGCGCGAAAATTGCGGATCGTCGCGGTAAAGATCGAGGCCAATTTCCCCTATCGCCACCACTTTCTCAGGCTTTGTCGCAAGCATCTGTTCAAGTTGTTGCAGGCTTTCCTCGCTGTGCTCTTCAATCACAATCGGGTGTAGCCCCAGCGCGGCGTACAGCGCG
Source organism: Kosakonia pseudosacchari (assembly GCF_015167415.1). Classification (NCBI taxonomy): domain Bacteria; kingdom Pseudomonadati; phylum Pseudomonadota; class Gammaproteobacteria; order Enterobacterales; family Enterobacteriaceae; genus Kosakonia; species Kosakonia pseudosacchari. Next base: position 698,230 of record NZ_CP063425.1, on the reverse strand, counting down.
GTATGCTGGTGCGCTAAATGGCAAACGCGATCAAAATAACGCGCGGCGATCGCCGGAACAATAATGCGCTCCACGCCAGCGTCGCCCGCTCGGGCGATACTCGCCGCCTCATCGCCGTAAAACGGCGGGAAATCGAAATGACAGTGGGTATCGATAAAGCGGAAACTCACGCCGTATCCTCTTTGTTGATGGGTAAATCGTTGGCCTGCTCGACGCTGACCAGCGGCGTATCCAGCGCGTCGTTGGCCACCGCAGCCGGTGGAACAACCCGTGTCGCAGGCGCGATAACCGGTGAGTGGCGCACCAGCGGCGGGGTTTCCGCCAGCAATTTGCCCACAGTCGCCAGGAAATAGCGCCCGCACAAACGCCCGATTTTATAATCCTCGCGCAGCGCCGGTAAACGGCTACCCAGTGCCATGCTGTTCAACAACTTCGGCGGATAGATTTCAAAAATACGCAGTTTACCCGGCGGCGCTTCGATAAAGCGTTGGATTGCCATGTAACTTTTCTCATGGTGCTGCACCAGATTGATTAAGGATTGCAGGCTGCTCTCTCCCAGCCAGCGTTCCATCCGTTTGAACCACTGGGGCGTGTAGTACATTTGTGACGGGACAGTACGGATCACCACAATCGTGTTCGCGCCGCGTTTTGCCGCCTCCTGCACCGGAATGGCATCGCTAACACCGCCATCGAGATAATTTATGCCATCAAGCATCACGCCCGGACGATAAAAGCCGGGGATCGCACTGGAAGCACGGATCAAATCGAGCCATGTCTGATGCGTAGGGGAGAAATAGGCTGCGGAGTAATCATCCTGCCGACAAGCGCACATATAAAACGCTTTGCCCGCATCGAAAGTCCGCGCCGCGTAGTCCATTGCCAGCGGCATCTGGCTTGAGGTCGCTTCTACCAGCCAGTCGAGATCGATAAGGTTGCCGCCGCGCACAAAGCGCACCGGATTGAAAAATTCCCGCGAGGTGGTGTAGCGCATGATCACTTTGCGTGCGTAACCAGGTTGGTTGCAGACATAAGCGGAAAGGTTTTGCGCACCGGCAGAGCTGCCAAAATAGAGGTCGAAAGGATTAAATTCCGCACGCATGAACTCGTCCAGAACGCCAGCGGTAAAAATACCTCGCTGTCCACCGCCCTCGCATACAAGCGCAAGCCTGCCCGGGCGAAAGGGTTTTAACGCCAGCGGCGCGATGTTGCCGAGCGTAACGGGAATATGCTGGCCCACTCTGCTTTCCTTATTGATGCGCTGAATGTCTCAAAGTAGCGCACTTTTCCCGCAGCCGAAACAGCAAAGCCAGTCACAAGGACTGGCTTTAATGTAACCGAAATTTAAGCGTGTAATACGCTATGGACGCCGACGCCCCATAAACAGGCTGACGAGGAACAGGATGATACCGACGATAAAGACAATTTTCGCGGCTCCTGCTGCCGTACCCGCAAGACCACCAAAGCCCAGTGCGGCGGCAATTAACGCGATAACCAGAAATATAATGCCCCAACGAAACATAAAACTCTCCTTTACCATAGTTAATTTCAACCGCTTAAGGTGGACGCTCAGGATGCCCACCGGCGATGTTTTTCCTGGTACGTGCTTGTCATACCCGGCTTGCACCGGGTAGTGACGTTTTCAGGATTAGTTACTTCACTTTGAGATCGTTCTTCACGCTTTTCACGCCGTCGATTGCTTTGGCGATACTTTCAGCGCGTTCACTTTGTGCTTGTGAATCTACGGTACCGGACAACTGCACCACGCCATCGGTGGTTTCAACCTTCACCTTACGGGAAGGGACAACATCGTCGGCCAGCAGTTTTGCTTTGATTTCACTGGTTGTTGCGGTATCGCCCGCATAACCTTTCATGGTCTTGTTTTTGCCGTCACGCACGTGCAGCTTATCGCTCACAGAAGCCACACCCTCTACGCCTTTCGCTACGGAGACGGCTTTTTCTGCCTGCGCCTGGCTCTCAACAAAGCCGCTCAGCGTGACCACTTTTTTGTCCGTTTTCACGGAGATATCAGTGCTTTTAATGTCTTCATGATCCACCAGCGCCGCTTTAACTTTCGCGGTGATGGTGCTGTCATCCATGAAACCACCGACTTTATTCATTGAGCTATCGATTGATTCCCCTGCACTGGAAGCAGCATTTTGCGCTTTGTCGGTGGTAGTCTCCGCAGCGAATGCGGAACCACTTGCCAGAACAGAGCCCAGCATTACGGCCAGCAGAGTTTTGGAAATAGTCAGTTTTTTCATAGTCATCGATGTTATTCCTGTTGGTTTGCCCACAATTTGGGCCATAAGCAGCAACGTGTGCCGCTCTACTGCTGTGGTGAAAACCACCCAATTCAGCAACTGATGACGCGTTTACAATCCCGCCGAACATCGCGCTAAAGCAGTTGTTAATATTCCTTTGTGAAGAAATGATTGGATAAAAGACTATATTTCACGCATTGAACAGGACTTTTATCCACCCAATTTGTCATCACTTTGTTAAATATAGATCACAATCGACAAAAATCATGGCCGGGTGGGTAAAAAACGAACAAATGGAGGCGAAATGACGGGTTTTAAGAACAATCCGCAAGGGGCTAATTAGACAGGAGAAGTGACAGAGCACGGCGCAAACCGTGCTCTGCAGAAGGATTAATGCTCGCGAGTTTTGTGGAAAGTCACTTCCGGATAGCGTTCCTGTGTCAGATTCAGGTTTACCATCGTTGGGGCGATGTAGGTCAGGTTATCACCGCCATCAAGCGCCAGCTGGATTTCGTTCTTACGTTTGAATTCCTCGAATTTCTTCACGTCAGTACTTTCAACCCAGCGTGCCGTCGCCACGTTCACAGACTCATACACCGCTTCCACGTTGTATTCGCTCTTCAGACGGGAAACCACCACGTCAAACTGCAGCACACCCACCGCGCCGACAATCAGATCGTTGTTAGCGATGGGACGGAACACCTGCACCGCGCCCTCTTCTGAAAGCTGAACCAGGCCTTTAAGTAACTGTTTCTGCTTCAGCGGGTCACGCAGACGGATGCGACGGAACAGTTCCGGTGCGAAGTTCGGAATACCGGTGAACTTCATCATCTCGCCCTGGGTGAAGGTGTCACCAATCTGGATCGTACCGTGGTTATGCAGACCAATAATGTCACCCGGGTAGGCTTCTTCCACATGAGAGCGATCGCCAGCCATGAAAGTCAGGGCGTCAGAGATAACCACATCTTTGCCGGTGCGCACCTGGCGCAGCTTCATGCCCTTCTCATAACGGCCAGATACCACACGCATAAACGCCACGCGGTCACGGTGTTTCGGGTCCATGTTGGCCTGAATTTTAAAGACAAAACCGGTGAATTTGTCATCGTCTGCTTTCACTTCGCGGGTGTCGGTTTTACGCGGCATTGGCGCGGGCGCCCACTCCACCAGACCGTCCAGCATATGATCGACACCAAAGTTACCCAGCGCGGTACCAAAGAAGACCGGCGTTAATTCACCATTCAGGAACAGCTCTTTATCGAACTCGTTCGATGCGCCCTGCACCAGCTCCAGCTCATCGCGCAGCTGCTGTGCCAGGTCTTCGCCCACGGCTTTATCCAGATCCGGGTTGTTCAGCCCTTTAACGATGCGCACCTCCTGGATGGTGTGCCCCTGCCCTGTCTGATACAGGTAAGTTTCATCTTTATAGAGGTGATAAACGCCCTTGAACAACTTACCGCAGCCAATCGGCCAGGTAATCGGCGCACAGGCGATCTTCAGCTCATTTTCCACTTCATCCAGCAGCTCCATCGGATCGCGAATGTCACGGTCAAGTTTGTTCATAAAGGTGAGGATCGGCGTATCGCGCAGACGGGTAACTTCCATCAGCTTACGGGTCCGATCTTCAACCCCTTTTGCCGCATCGATAACCATCAGGCAGCAGTCCACGGCCGTCAGTGTGCGGTAGGTATCTTCGGAGAAGTCTTCGTGCCCCGGGGTATCCAGCAGATTGACCAGGCTGGTTTTATACGGGAACTGCATCACGGAGGTGGTAATAGAGATCCCACGCTGCTTTTCCATCTCCATCCAGTCGGATTTCGCGTGCTGGCTGGAGCCGCGGCCTTTTACCGTACCGGCGGTTTGAATCGCCTGTCCGAACAGCAGCACCTTTTCAGTGATGGTGGTTTTACCGGCATCGGGGTGCGAGATGATAGCGAACGTGCGGCGCTTTGCTACCTCTTGTAAATAAGGAGACAACGTCATAATGAAATCTTCTGTGTAATTGCGCGGCCTGAGGCCCCGCGATGAAATACGAAAAATGCGGCTATTGTACTCAACGGTGGAGAGCAGACAATCAATGTTTACACAGGAGTTGCTCCAGTTCGTTCAGGGACGTGACGGTCCAGGTCGGGTTGATACCTTCAGGCAGTGTGCGATCGTGCGCATTCAACCAGCAGGTCGAAAGCCCGGCGTTAATGCCGCCCAGAATGTCGGATTCAGCCGTATCGCCAACCATCAGCACGCGCGCGCGATCCGGATTACCCGCTTTTTGCAGCGCGTAATCAAAAATCTTCGCATCGGGCTTCGCCACGCCAACTTCTTCGGAAATCACTAATAAATCAAAATAGTCGCGAAGGCCGGTACGTTCCAGGCGGATTTGCTGCAAGGCGGTGAAACCGTTGGTGATGATGCCGAGTTTCGCTTTGCCTTTGAGGCTGTCCAGTAATGATACAGCGCCTGGCAGTGGCGCGCAGATTTCGGCCATCGCATTCAGAAACGCATCGTTCAGCGAACCGGCGGGGACGTTCAGGCGTTCAGACCAGCTCTGAAAGCGCTGCGTCTGCAACTGCAATGCGCTGATGGCGCCATTTTGGTAATCCACCCACAGCGGTTTGTTAACAGCTTGATATTCTGCAAAATCCTGATCGGTGAATGTCACGCTATAGTCAAGAAACATCCGTTGTAAGCCGCCAAACGCATCAAAGGTAAACAGCGTTTCGTCAGCATCAAAGAGTATCCAGTCCCATTTCATTACATCACCTTTTTAAATTGCTAAAGCCATCACTATCGCGTCTTCGCGCCCGTTGGCGGTGGGGTAATAGTTACGGCGAATGGTCGCTTCGTTAAAACCTAAACTTTCATACAGCGCGATAGCACCCACATTAGAGGCGCGGACTTCCAGCCACAGCGTCAGCACGTCGCGTACTTCCAGTTCATGAATCAGATGTTCAAGCAACTGACGTCCCAGCCCTTTACGCTGCCAGGCCGGATCGACGGCGATGTTAAACAGCGTGGCTTCGTCGAGCACCACCTGGGTAATGGCAAATGCGGCCATTTCATTTCCGACCATCAACCGGTAGTTGAGATAGCGTTCGCCCTGATTGCTGACCAGCGTTTTTTCGCTCCAGGGGAAGGCATGTGCCCGTGTTTCTATTTGATATGCGCGAGTTAAATCAGCCGTGCTGAGGGAAGAAATCGTGTTCATGTTCGCAGATTTGTTGCCATAACGCGGCGCGAGCCGCAGGGTTTGTGCGTAGCTCATCAACTGTCGGCGTCGCAACCTGAGCGCCTACCAGCGCCTGCTGCGCTTCAACACCCAACCACCAGCTATTGCACTGGCTTTCGGGCGGTAGCATGGCGACGCGATCGGGCGTCAACTGAAGGACTTGATCTTCTGTCACGGTTAGCGCGCGCAGCACGTCGCTGACTAATGGATCGCTCAGCGTCGGCAATGTCGGTGAAATCATCACCAAACGGATATGCGCGGGCAGCGAAATAGCAATTTCCCCCTGCAGCGCCGCCGGGCGACGCAAGGTCCACTGGGTAATGCCCAGTTGCTGTAATTGCCAGTCGCGTCGGGAAGTCATCGTGAAACACTCCTCTATCAGGCGCGCAAATATAACAAACTCGACAAAATTGCGCCATCAACACGCAACCCGTAAAGAGGCCGCGCGATAAAATAACGCGTATACACAAAATCATTCACACTGCGTTGTGAATGCAAGAATTAAGGCGCCCCAGGCGCTTAACTGAGGGGCGAAGACGCAGCCAAGAAAGAGGCAGTGTGAAGGATAACGTGTATAATCGCCGCCTGAATTGAAAGAGGAACCATTCATGTCTGCTTATACCCCGGCAAGTGAAGTCTTGCTGCGCCACAGTGACGATTTCGAACCAAGCCGTATTTTATTTGCCGGCGATTTGCAGGATGACCTGCCCGCTCGCCTGGACACCGCTGAAAGCCGTGCCTGGACGCAACAATTTCATCAGTGGCAGACCTTAAGCCAGCAGATGGGTGAACATGCCCGTTATAGCCTGGTGGCCGATAGCGAGACTGTCGGTAACAGCGACACGCTTATTTATTACTGGCCGAAGAATAAACCCGAAGCGCAATTTCAGTTGATGAACCTGTTATCGCTGCTGCCGGTGGGCACCGACATTTTTGTGGTGGGTGAAAACCGTAGCGGTGTGCGCAGTGCCGAACAGATGCTGGCTGAGTTTTGTCCGTTGAATAAAGTCGATAGCGCTCGTCGCTGTGGGCTGTATCACGGTCGTCTTGAGAAGCAGTCGCAGTTCGATCCGCACAGTTTCTGGGGCGAATACATGCTGGATAACCTGACCATTAAAACTCTGCCAGGCGTGTTCAGCCGTGACGGTTTGGATGTCGGTAGCCAACTTCTGCTGTCGACGCTTACGCCGCATACCAAGGGGAAAGTGCTGGATGTAGGTTGTGGCGCGGGTGTGCTTGCAACGGTACTGGCCAGCCACTCGCCGAAAGTGCGCCTGACGCTGTGCGATGTTTCCGCCCCGGCGGTAGAAGCCAGCCGCGCAACGCTTGCGGCGAACGGTATTGAAGGTGAGGTTTTCGCCAGCAATGTCTTCTCAGAAGTCACGGGCCGCTTTGACATGATCATCTCCAATCCGCCATTCCATGATGGTTTGCAAACCAGCCAGGAAGCCGCGCAAACGCTGATTCGCGGTGCGGTACGCCATCTGAATAGCGGCGGCGAACTGCGTATTGTTGCGAACGCCTTCCTGCCTTACCCGGATGTGCTGGATCAAACGTTTGGTTTCCACGAAGTCATCGCCCAGACAGGCCGGTTCAAAGTCTACCGTACGATCATGACGCGCCAGGCGTTGAAGTAACCCGCAGGCCCGATGGAATCATTCATCGGGCAAATTTCCCCCCTCATCACGCCGCGGCCATTTTTACAGCGATCAGCCTCAGTCTGTGCAATTAACTATTGACGAAAAGTTGAAAACATCTAGAATGCGCCTCCGTGGTAACGATACTTCAAGAGTATCGATGGTATGCGAAGGTGGCGGAATTGGTAGACGCGCTAGCTTCAGGTGTTAGTGTCCTTACGGACGTGGGGGTTCAAGTCCCCCCCCTCGCACCATAAACCACGTTGATATCGCTCGCACTGTGCGAAGGTGGCGGAATTGGTAGACGCGCTAGCTTCAGGTGTTAGTGTTCTTACGGACGTGGGGGTTCAAGTCCCCCCCCTCGCACCAACGAGGCGATATCAAAAAGTAAGATGACTGTGCGAAGGTGGCGGAATTGGTAGACGCGCTAGCTTCAGGTGTTAGTGTCCTTACGGACGTGGGGGTTCAAGTCCCCCCCCTCGCACCAGATATCTTATTCCTTCCCTGTATCTCTCTCCTGTTACATCATCATCTTTAGATTCAACAAGATCAGCATCATTGCGCCAACCAGTGCCACGCCTGAAGGCAATAAAATAAAATGGCGTAAACGCTTATGGTAAAGCATGACGGGTGTGAGTAATAAGCCCAGAACAATCACCATTCGCCACGCATTGGCTGATAAATCCGCCAGCATCAGCACAGCAACAATGACTCCCGGCACAACAATTCCCCAGCCACTTCCCAGCGCGCGTTGCAACATGGTTTTATCTCTCAAACCGATAATGATAACCAATATCATATGATATCTTTTCTCATTTGTCAGCCTGCGGTCATACGGTCGTATGAAGATTACTCATCATCTAATGACAGTCATTCAGGAAGGTGATAAATTAAGCGCTGCTTAAATCTAAATCCAAATCACTAATTTTTCGCAATGATAGTTTTGTTGCGTTACTTCTTTTCTTTTTGACTCATAACGCAGCGACAACTCGCGGATAAATAACGATTTTTAGGTATGACATTACAAACCTGGCAATCTCTGTGTAATAAGAGATATCGATTGTCCCTACGACTCTTTTTACTGCTCAACGCGATCTCAGCTTTGTTCTCTATTGCTATGCCGCTTTACAATCAGCACGCCTTCACCTTTCCGGTGTGCGCTATTTTTGCGGCAAGCGTCCTGTTGCCCGCCTGGCAAAAGTGTTATCCAAAAGCAAAAATCAATATTACATTCATCTCATGTATATTTGGCTGCCTGTGGGCATGGCATGTGATCACCAAAGTCAGGTTACTCAATGACAATGCCTCCACTTACCTGCTGATTGCCTTGTTAAGTGTGCTTTTTATCGGCTCCATCGCTTTTTCAAATAACATTGTCGCCTTTTTGCTGCACTCTTTGCCTGTGTTCGTAACATGCCTATGGCTTAACGAAGGGGAAAGCGCAATCAGGCTTATTTGTACCTTTGCGTTGCCAGTGCTGGGGATCTCTATCCAGCATGCGATCCAAAAACGTAACGATAGTTTTGCCCTTGCGCTGATGAACCGCCTGATGCAGGAGCGCAAAACCCTCAACGATCTGAGCATGCTTGACCCGCTAACCGGCTTGTATAACCGTCGTGGTTTGCAACATAAACTCGATAACTTGCTGGCCGTCGATGAGAGTTCGCGTTTCGTCCTGCTGCTCGATATTGATCATTTCAAAGCCTACAACGACCATTACGGCCATATGATGGGCGATCAGGCGCTTATCCGCGTTTCCGCCGCTTTACGGGACGCCGTGCGCTCCCGTGATATCGTCGCGCGCTTTGGCGGCGAAGAATTTATGATCCTGCTGAATAATGTCGATGTCGAACAGGCGCGCTTTACCGGAGAGCGCATCCGCCAGAAAGTGTACGATTTAAAAATCCCGCATATGTTTAACGAAAGCGTCGCCACGAACGTCACAATCAGCATCGGCATTGCGCCTCTTGTCGATCACGATATTGATGCGGCACTTTCGCTCGCCGATAAAGCCTTATATGAAGCCAAACATTTAGGTCGTAATAACATTCTGGTCAGTGGTGAGCTGCAAGTCGCCTGAGGCGTTGTCGGCGCTAACTTTACGATAAAAATGTTGCTATCGATTTTCCCTCTGGATAGGATTGGCAATCATTATCGTTTAGATTTCCTATCGGCTGGCGCTATGGCTTATCGCACCGCATCGATCACCGAAAACATTATCTGGCGAAGCCGACTCACTGATGAGCGCGATTCGCTGGCAAACGCCATGCGGGAAACTATCGCCAGCACCCGTGAATATTTACTCGATTTTATTCGTCTGAATGAACCCGCACCGTATGCGGCAATGACGCTGACCGAGTGGACGCGCCCTGCGGCATTGCAGTCACTTATCGCCACCTATTCCGATCATATTTACCGTAACCAGTTGACGCAGCCGCGTGAGAACAAACCGTTGCTGTCGCTATGGGCGCAGTGGTATCTCGGCCTGCTGGTGCCGCCACTATTATTGACGCTGCTAACGCAAAAAAGCGCCATTGACCTCTCCCAGGAACATTTTCATGTTGAGTTCCATGAAACTGGCCGCGCCGCGTGTTTCTGGATTGATGTGCAACGGGATAATCAGTTGTCGTCATGCGATGACGCGCAGCGAATTTGTGCGTTAACGACACAGGCGATGCTCCCGGTTGTTCAGGCGCTGGAAGCCACCGGTGATATCAACGGTAAACTTATCTGGAGCAATACCGGTTATCTGATTAACTGGTGCCTGGGGGAACTCATCCCACAGCTGGGTGAAACGCGTGTCGCCGCGCTTCGCCAGCTTTGCTTTTTTGAAAAGCAGCTTGCGGACGGCAGTGATAACCCTTTGTGGCGCACAGTGGTTCTGCGCGACGGCGTTCTGGTGCGTCGTACTTGCTGCCAGCGCTATCGCCTGCCGGATGTTCAGCAGTGCGGTGACTGTACATTGAAATAAGCAGAGGGCGATTAATCGCCCTCTGCGTTTTTATTCGACACCATCACGCAACTTGTTTCTCTTCCTCTGCGCGTTGCGCCTCCTCAGCTTCCTGTTCCAGCAACTGTTTCTCATACACTTTGAAGAACGGGTAGTAAATCACCGCCGAGACACAGGCCAGCAGAACGACAAGAATCGCCGCGCGAAAATCCCAACCTAATGCCCATGCGCCGCCAATCGGCGCTGGCGCGGTCCAGGGTACGACCGAGATAACCCGGCCAATCAGATCCAGTTTCATTGCCGCCCAGGCAATAATCGCGTTAAGAGTCGGAGCCAGCAGGAATGGGATGAAGAACACGGGGTTCATTACAATGGGAGTTCCGAAAATAACCGGTTCGTTGATGTTGAACAAACTGGGCACCACGCTCAGACGTCCGATCGAACGCAAATGCACCGAGCGGCTACGCAAGTAGCAGAACACCAGCCCCATGGTCGCCCCGGATCCGCCGATAACAATAAAGAATGTCCAGAACGCTTCCATAAAGATATGCGGTAACGGCGCACCTTGTGCCAGCGCGCTCTGGTTAAGCCCGAGGTTTGTTAACCAGAACATCTGCAGCATTCCGGAAACAATCGCCGCGCCATGAATCCCCGCAAACCACAATAAATGACCGATGATCACCGCCAGCAAAATCGCCGGCAGCGAGTCCGCCGCCGCCACCAGCGGTTTGAACAGCGCCATAATGGCTTGCGGGATTAACATGTTGAACTGCGTCTGGATGAGCAGGCTCAGCGGATAAAGGGTCAGCACCACGACCAAAACCGGGATCAGCAAATCAAAAGAGTTTTTGATCATTGGCGGCACCTGGTCTGGCAAACGGATGCCTATATTGTGTGCTTTCAGGAAACGCATCATTTCCACGCAGTAAATTGCCACCAGGATCGCGGTAAAAATACCGGTACCGCCCAGGCTATCCACTGGCAATGTGCCGTTAGTTTTCGGCGCTGCGACCAGTAGAAATGCCATCAACGACAGCATCGCACACATAAACGGATCCAGCTGGTGCGACTTCACATAATGTTTACCGAGGTTGTAAGCAATCGCCGCACAGATATAGATAGACATGATGCCCATCGTCATATCGAAAGGCGTAAGGATCCGCCCTTCATACTGCTTCGCCAGGTCCAGCCATGTTCGGGCAAAACCCCAGGTCGTATCTGGCGAAAATGGAGGGTAGGCAAACACCAGCAAAAATGAACCCACTATCATAAACGGCATCGCGGAGATAAAACCGTCGCGAATCGCCATTACATGACGCTGGGAAGAGATGCGTCCGGCTACCGGACTGACATAATTTTCTATAAACCGGAAAATAAGATTAAACGCAGCATGGTTGGCAGACATAGTAGATCTCCTATCAGGCTAACAAAGTAAGCGCATCAGCAACCGTTCTGCCGTGCAGCGATCCATGTTGTTGACGTGAAACCATGCAGGTTTTCGAACCAGCATTACAGCAAAGTTGAGTAGGTTTCATAGACGGCTCTTTTTTAATTTTATGGACAGAGGGAAATGACAAAATGAGTATTAACCCGGCTTGTTAACACTGCAACCGGTTACTGTAACCGGTTTCCGCGATTGTGAAGAGGATCGAGAATCTGGCAGTAAGATGTTTGTTATGCCCGGTTATTTACACACATAACAGGCTTGTGACAGATTAATGGCGGTCATTAGCTGGAGAACATCATGAGTTTGCAGTCCGTGCGGCAGTTCTTTGCCGATAACGCCCCTGACATCAATATTATTGAGCTTAACCAAAGCACAGCGACCGTGGCACTGGCCGCCGCCGCGCATAATGTCGAACCCGGGCAAATCGCAAAGACACTGTCGTTAAAAGTGAAAAACGAAGTGATATTAGTCGTCGCGAAAGGTGATGCACGCCTTGATAACAAAAAACTAAAAAATACCTTTGGCGCGAAAGCCCGCATGCTAAGCAGTGATGAAGTCGTCACCATTACCGGGCACCCCGTCGGTGGCGTCTGCCCGTTTGGTCTGGAAAACCCGCTCCAGGTATATTGTGACGTGTCGCTAAAACGCTATCAGGAAGTGTTACCGGCGGCGGGAGCAATTCACAGCGCGATTCGTATTTCTCCCGACAGAATGGCGGAGTTAACGCACGCGAAATGGATTGATGTGTGTCTGTAGTAGCATAACAAAGCGCCAGGGGTAGCCTGGCGCCAGTTCCCAAAAAACCCTTTTACATTAACTCAGCCGTTGCGCGTGCGCAGGGCGGCTTCCATGTCAGAATATCCGCCGCATCAAGCAAACCGACATCTGATGTGACCCCCAGCTTTGCCATCGCGTTGAATTTATGCGCGCGAATAGTTTTCACGTTACGATCCAGCTGCGATGCAATCTCGGCCACAGAATAACCTCGCGTCATGTAGTTCAGAATTTCCCTTTCGGTCGGGCTGAGCATACGACACTGGCTAACATACCAATGGTTAATCATGTTTTCGTTAATACGCCGCGTTTCACCAAACAACGTGACCAACTCCTCCAGTAGTACAGAAAGTGGCGATGATTTGCTTAATATCCCGTGCAACCGTGAGGGGGAGAGATGCCCAACCAGCCGCGCTTCACGGTTGTCTCCCGCTAATACAATGCGTTGCATTTCTGGATGAGAAAGGGAGAGTAAATGCAGACACATCAGACATTCGAGTCGTTCTTTCCGCTGACCAAAAAGGGAATAGATAACGGAAAAAAACGAAGTCTGTTTCAGCGCCTGCCGAAACGCCGAATGGTCTTTAAAAAAATAAAATTGATAGTGATTAATAGCAGATTCATCAAATAAATGTCGTAGACCCTCCCCGCTCATTATGCATTTTTCTATGATGGCAACATTTCCCTTCTTCCTGGTATTTTCCATTCATTATGTTCTCCGTCCGCCGTACCAAAATCCAGCTGTTTCATTCCCTGACTGCTATTAATCCATGTATACAAATCTGCATTACTACGAAGTGATAATCGCCGCATTGCGCTGTTCTTTTGCGCACTGACTGTTTTATTACTTTTTTTAAGCAGTGTGGCGATTTGATTAATACCCCACCCTTTCCCGAGGAGACGTAACACTTTACGCTCAGACAACGTTAACATTGCGTTAGAAAAAGAATTGTCGTTGTGTTTATGCCATCCTGAAGTCAATAAGGTTTGGCTAATATTCTCAACGTCCTTATGCCCATTACGAATCGCCTCAATTACACCCTCGATCGGTTCCACGTCCGCCAGCAATGTCGTTTTGGGCTGCATAAGAAGCTCAGCAGCCACAGGATAGAGGCTGCGCGAGACGAAGAATAACCAGCGTGCGTTATCGCATTGAGGAAACAGTGAATAATATTGCTGACAGCTTTTTCTTGCATAGCGCTGTTCCCCTGATAAGTCAGTGATTATCAGTCTGGCAGATTTTAATTTGAGCGGTGCAACCTCTTCCACTGACGAATAATAATTAAGTGCATATTCCGGGAAATGTCGCTCAAGAATGCCGCCAATCCCGACCCTAAGCACTGGCGTTTTGCTGATGATAATCCCCTGATTGCCGTCTTTCGATAGCATAAAACCTCCGCTTCCATTTGCGCGTTCTATCAATCTTATTTATAAGTATTTACTCAGTTAATACTCATATTGCGTAAAGTAGCAACACCTTTTTGATGCAGTCACTATAAAATTGGCACAGTTTATGAATGACAACAAATATAATGTACTGAATTATAATATCCACAAGTAGTGTGTCAACATTGCACAATGCGCATTAAAATATCCGATACATTATTAATAATAAAATAAGAAATTTAAAAGAGCCGACATATATTAATATAAGGAAAAAACAATTATCTTAAATAATAGATAAGATCTTATTAACGCTAACTTCATCATTATTCTCAGCTAAGTAGAAAAAATCTGCTGTTTCTTTTCCGTTATCACGTCATTCTTAACATGCGTTAAGCTCTCCTTTTGAACATGAACAAGCGTGATTTAATGCACAATTCTTGATCTTTCTTAGCGTCATCCAGCCCTTGTCCTGTGCTAAAAATAGGCTTTCCGCTCCATCCTTCGTGAGCGTCAGTGCAACAATACCAGGGTAATCATGCAAACAGACCAGTCATCACAGCGGGCCATTACGCGGCTGTGCATTCAGTGCGGCCTTTTTTTGTTACAGCACGGCGCTGAGAGCGCGCTGGTTGAGGAGCTTTCAACGCGTCTGGGACTGGCGCTGGGCATGGACAGTGTTGAAAGCTCGATTTCTTCCAATGCCATTGTCCTTACCACCATTAAAGACGGAAAGTGCCTCACTTCAACCCGCAAAAATAGCGATCGCGGCATCAATATGCACGTGGTGACGGAAGTCCAGCATATTGTCATTCTCGCTGAACATAAGTTATTGGATTGTAAAGACGTCGAGAAGCGCTTCGCTCAGGTCAAACCCTTACGCTACCCACGCTGGCTGGTCACGTTGATGGTAGGTCTCTCTTGTGCCTGCTTTTGCAAGCTCAATAATGGCGGCTGGGATGGTGCTTTTATAACTTTTTGTGCCAGTAGTGTCGCGATGTATGTTCGCCTGGTTCTGGCAGGTCGTCACTTACATCCGCAAATCAACTTTTGTATCACCGCTTTTGTCGCTACGACAGTTTCCGGCCTGATGCTGACGCTGCCCGTTTTTCTGCAATCATCCACCGTCGCCATGGCGGCCAGCGTTTTGCTTTTGGTACCGGGGTTTCCGCTGATTAACTCGGTTGCCGATATGTTTAAAGGGCATATCAATACGGGGCTTGCACGTTGGGCAATCGCCAGCTTATTAACGCTTGCCACCTGTATTGGTGTGGTAATGGCAATGACACTGTGGGGGTTACGCGGATGGATGTAATTTTGTTCCTTCTTGCACTGGCGCAGGATATGTTACTGGCGACCATCCCTGCCGTTGGCTTTGCCATGGTATTTAACGTGCCGCACCGCGCCCTACCCTGGTGCGCGCTGCTTGGCGCGATTGGTCATGGTTCGCGCTTCGCTATGGTGCACTGGGGATTCAATATCGAATGGTCGACCTTTGCCGCCTCAATGCTGGT
The DNA here is from genome assembly GCF_015167415.1 of Kosakonia pseudosacchari. Taxonomy (NCBI): domain Bacteria; kingdom Pseudomonadati; phylum Pseudomonadota; class Gammaproteobacteria; order Enterobacterales; family Enterobacteriaceae; genus Kosakonia; species Kosakonia pseudosacchari. The sequence goes on along the minus strand of NZ_CP063425.1, from coordinate 683,041 downwards.
CGGCTCGATTGGCATCCACTGGTCACGCTGGTATCTGGCGCACCCGAAAGTCTTTACCGTGGCGGCGGTGATCCCTATGTTTCCGGGCATTTCCGCTTATACCGCGATGATTTCGGCGGTGAAGATTGGCCATTTTGGCTACAACGAAGAACTGATGATTTTACTGTTGACGAATTTCCTGAAAGCATCCTCGATTGTCGGGGCACTCTCTATTGGCCTGTCGATTCCTGGTCTGTGGATTTACCGCAAACGCCCCCGCGTATAAGGTCCATTTTTTGCCGTCGCAGTCAACATCTGCCGGTAATAATCTTGAGGCATAGAGACTGACAGCCATTGCGGAACGTGCAACGTAATCACATGATAGAGAAAGATTTTCTAAAGCAGCGATTTACCAAACACTCAGTAAGCAATGTTCGTTTTCACCGGATCGACGATACTGACTCTTTCGCAACCCTTTTTACAAAACCCCCGGTCCGGGTTGCGAAGCGCCAATACCATGTTGAAACCACAGGCAAGTTCTCATGCGTCTACCTGTTCAAAAAAATAACTTGCAATAAAATCGCACGCTATATATATTCAATTCCATGAAGAAAACATCGACTCCAACCGCGAATGCGCAGCTCGCGTTAGATAACCAGTTTTGTTTTGCGCTGTACTCAACAAATCTGGCGCTGCATAAGCTCTACCGGCAGCTACTGGCACCGATGAATCTCACCTACCCGCAATATCTGGTGATGCTGGTGCTGTGGGAGAAAGATGACATCACGGTGTCGGAAATTGGCGAGCGCCTGTTTCTTGACTCCGCCACGCTGACGCCGCTGCTGAAGCGTCTGGAAAGCGCCGGGTTGATTCGTCGTCAACGTTCGCGCCAGGATGAACGTCAGGTGGTGATCACCTTAAGCGAAAGCGGGCATGAACTGCAGCAGCAAGCGACGTCGATTCCGGAAGCAATCGGCTGTGCAATGGCTTGTGATAGCGCAACGCTTGCCGATCTCAAGCAGCAACTGGAACGGCTTCGCCAACAGTTTCAACGGGCATAAGCTCCCTTTGCAGGGAGTTTATTTCCAGCAACAAAATAGCACGCTACTTTATAGCAAACACTCTAGATAATAAGGAACCTGCCATGTCTTTAGAAAAAGTGGTTTACACTGCCAAAGCCAAAGCAACCGGAGGCCGTGATGGTCGCGCAACCTCTTCCGACGGCGTACTGGATGTCAAACTGGGCGTGCCGAAAGAGATGGGCGGCGCGGGTGGCGAAGTCACTAACCCGGAACAGCTGTTCGCTGCGGGTTACTCCGCCTGCTTCCTCGGCGCCATGAAATTTGTCGCCGGTCGCGACAAAATCAGCATGCCAAAAGAGGCTTTTATTGAAGGTGAAGTCGGTATCGGGCCTTTGCCCACCGGTTTTGGTATCGAAGCCAAACTGAACATCCACCTGCCGGGGATGGACGCCGCCGAAGCCAAAAAACTGGTCGATGCCGCGCATATTGTTTGCCCTTACTCCAATGCCACGCGTGGCAACATCGACGTTACGCTGAATATCATCGCGTAACGCTAACAAGCTAACGTATCAGGAAAATCACAAGCCGGGGAAACCCGGCTTTTTCGTGCGGTACTGCCCTTTGCGTTCACTGTGTTACTATGTGTGATTATGCCTGTGTGAAAAAAGCACAGTGCGCCGTATCCGTAGTAATCCTGTTTGAGAACGCGTTATGTCTTCCAGAATCCTGACGCCGAATGTCATTGGCATTGATGAATTTGTGCGCGATCCCGCCAGCGTGCTGGCACGCACGGAAGGCGGCGCCATCGCCGTTTTTGCCAATAATCGCCCCGCGTTTTACGCTATTACGCCGCAGCGCCTTGAACAGCTTCTGGCGCTCGAAGCACAGCTGGCGCGCCCAGTGAGCGATATTTCGCTCGATGCACAATTTTACGAAGAACCCGCCGCCGCGCCGGTAAATGTGCCCATGGGCAAATTCGCCATGTACGCAGGCTGGCAGCCAGATGCTGACTTTCAGCGCCTGGCGGCGATGTGGGGCATTGCGCTGGCCCAGCCCGCAACGCCGGAAGAGCTGGCCTCGTTCGTGGCTTACTGGCAGGCAGAAGGCAAAGTTTTCCATCACGTCCAGTGGCAGCAAAAACTGGCACGTAGCCTGCAAATGGGCCGTAGCAGCCAGAACGGCGCAACAAAGCGGGATATTAACGCCCTGTCCGAACCGGATAATCAAATCCCACCAGGTTTTAGAGGATAACGATGAAAAACGTCGGCGAATTGATGAAGCGACTGCAAAAAATGATGCCAGCCAACACCGAGCCTGCTTTTAAAACCGGCGAAGAGTTGATGGCCTGGCAGAAGCAACAAGGCGAAATCCGTTCGGCGGCGCTGGAGCGCGAAAATCGCGCTATGAAAATGCAGCGCACCTTCAACCGTTCCGGCATTCGTCCCCTGCATCAGAACTGCTCTTTCGATAACTATCGTGTTGAGACGGAAGGCCAGATGCGGGCATTGAGCCAGGCACGGCAATATGTAGAAGAGTTCGACGGTAACATCGCCAGTTTTATCTTTTCGGGCAAACCGGGAACCGGTAAAAATCATCTGGCGGCGGCTATCTGTAATGAACTGCTGTTACGCGGTAAATCGGTGCTGATCATTACCGTTGCCGACATTATGTCGGCGATGAAAGAGACCTTCGGCAATAAAGAAAACAGCGAAGAGCAGTTGCTCAATGATTTAAGCAGCGTTGACCTGCTGGTGATTGATGAAATCGGTATGCAGACGGAATCCCGCTACGAAAAAGTCATTATCAACCAGATTGTTGACCGCCGTTCTTCGTCCAAGCGCCCGACAGGCATGCTGACCAACAGCAACCTGGAAGAGATGAATAAGCTGTTGGGCGAACGCGTGATGGACAGGATGCGCCTCGGCAACAGCCTGTGGGTGATTTTCAACTGGGAGAGTTACCGCAGCCGCGTCACCGGTAAAGAGTATTGAGAGTTTTCCCATCCGTGGCGCGCCCGCGCCCGGGTGTATACTGGCCGCCTTCGTTGACATCAGGATCCGCACGATATGAAATTTACCCAACGCCTGCTTTGCGGCGCCGCACTCGGTAGCGCGCTGCTCACCGGTTTTGCGCAAGCCGCCTCCTGGCAGGACACGCTTTCCAGCGCCGCCAGCGAGCTCAGCCAAAAATCCACCGCCTCATCCTCTCAACAAGGGAGCTTGTCGCTCTCTTCCCTGACAAGCCTGCTTAATGGCGGTAACCAGGCGCTGAGCGCTGGCACCATGAACAACGCGGCGGGCGTGATGAGCTGGTGTGCGAAAAACAAGCTCTCCAGCCTGACGAATACCGAAAATGTGAAAAACCAGGTGCTGGATAAACTGGGTCTGGGTGCCGCTCAGCAAAAGCAAGACACCAATTATCTCGAAGGGATCCAGGGCATGCTGAACACCAAAAACGGTGAACAGCTGAATTTGAGCAACATCGGTAGTACGCCGCTGGCGGAAAAAGTGAAATCCAAAGCCTGCGATATCGTCCTTAAGCAGGGCGTTAATTTCCTCTCCTGATATCCCGCCGCGTTCAGCCAGAACGCGGCCTTCCCCTTCCCCACGTTACCGGAACGCCGCCAGTGCGACGGCCATCACTATTACGCTTTTCTAAACCAATTCTGAATAAGCTCGTTATAAAGTGACACTACAATTGCAGATATGTGACACCAACATTAAATTATACGCCCTGTTACAAAATTTAATGGCCAGCAATATGTCTGGCGTTGATGAGGAATAACGGTTGTCCGAGTTGCTCTCTATCGCGCTGTTTCTTGCCTCTGTGGCTATCTATGCCTGGAAAGCGGGCCGTAATACCTGGTGGTTTAGCGCCACCTTGCTGGTGCTGGGTCTGTTTGTCATCCTGAATATCACGCTTTACGCCAGCAATTATTTTACTGGCGACGGCATCAACGACGCGGTGTTATACACCCTGACCAACAGCCTGACAGGCGCAGGGGTCGGCAAATATCTGCTTCCCGGCGCAGGATTAGTGTTAGCGCTGGTGGCGGTGTTTTGCGCGCTCGGCTGGGTGCTGCGCCGTCGTCGCCATCTGCCACACCATTTCGGCTATAGCTTACTTGCACTTGCGCTGGCGCTCGGTTCGGTAGACGCCAGCCCGGCGTTCCGCCAGATTACCGAGCTGGTAAAATCCCAGACGCGCGAAGGCGATCCTGACTTTGCCACTTTTTATAAAGTGCCGGCAAAGCAGATCCCCAACCCCAAACTGAACCTCGTTTACATCTACGGTGAAAGCCTTGAGCGCACCTATTTTAACGAGGAAGCGTTTCCCGGCCTGACGCCAGAATTGGGGGCGCTTAAAGAAGAAGGTATTGATTTTAGCCATACCGAACAGCTACCCGGCACCGATTACACTATCGCCGGCATGGTCTCATCGCAGTGCGGTATCCCGCTGTTCGCGCCGTTCGAAGGCAACGCGTCGGCCTCCGTTTCCAGCTTCTTTCCGCAGAATCTTTGCCTTGGTGACATCCTGAAAAATTCAGGTTATGAAAACCACTTCATTCAGGGGGCTAACCTGCGTTTTGCCGGGAAAGATGTGTTTTTGAAATCCCACGGTTTTGATTACCTGACCGGCGCAGAAGAGCTAAAAAAAGAGGTAGCGGACCCGCATTACCGTAACGACTGGGGTTTTTATGACGATACAGTGCTGGATACCGTGTGGAAACAGTACGAGGAACTCTCCCGTTCCGGTAAACGCTTTTCGCTGTTTGCACTGACGGTAGATACCCACCACCCGGACGGTTTTATCTCGCGCGGCTGCGAACGTAAACGTTATGCCTACGATGGCAAGCCGAACCAGTCATTTAGCGCGGTAACCTGCAGCCAGCAAAATATCGCCGCGCTTATCAATAAAATCAAAGCCTCACCGTGGTTTAAAGACACAGTGATCGTGGTGTCGTCGGATCACCTGGCGATGAATAACACCGCATGGAAATACCTCAACAAGCACGATCGCAGCAACCTGTTCTTTGTGCTGCGCGGCGATGAACCGCAGCAGGATATCTCCGGGATTAAGCGCAGTACCCTTGATAACGGCGCAACCGTGCTGGATATTCTCGGCGGCGATAATTTCCTCGGCCTTGGTCGTAGCAGCCTGTCCGGGCAGTCGCTTTCGGGGATTTTCCTCAATATGAAAGCGAAAATGCTGGCGTGGAAACCGGACATTATCCGTCTGTGGAACTTCCCGAAAGAGATGAAAGATTTCACCATCGATACGGATAAACAGATGGTGGCCTTCTCTGGCAGCCAGTTCCGGTTGCCACTGCTGGTGCGGGTATCGGATAAAGTCGAACCGCTGCCAGAGAGTGAGTATTCTGCACCGCTGCGCTTCCAGCTGGCGGATTTCGCCCCGCGCGATAATTTCGTCTGGATCGACCAATGCTACAAAATGGCGCGCTTATGGTCACCGGAACTGGCGCTGTCTACCGACTGGTGCGTCTCGCAGGGGCAACTGGGCGGCGAACAGCAAGTCCAGCGTGTCGACAAAGTGCAGTGGAAAGGGAAAACCGCGTTTAAACAAACGGTGATCAGTAGCGATCGTTACCAGAAAAACGTCGATACCCTGAAGATCCTCGACGATAGCATTCGCTACAAAGCCGACAGTTTTGTCTTTAACGTGGCGGGCGCGCCGGAAGAGATAAAACAGTTCAGCGGCCTCTCCCGGCCGGAAAGCTGGGGGCGCTGGTCGAATGCCAATCTGGGCGAGGAAGTGGCTATCGAATATAACCAACCGCTGCCGGAACAGTTTGAGCTGGTGATCACCGCCAAAGCCTATGGCCCGAATGCCAATCGGCCAATTCCGGTGCGCGTTGGCGATCAACAACAAACGCTGACGCTGGGTAATGAGCTCAGCACCACCACGCTGCACTTTAGCAATCCGTCTCACAGCAACCGGCTGGTCATCGTGCCGCCGGAACCGCAATCCACCAACGAAGGTAATATTCTTGGTCATTCGCCGCGCAAACTGGGCGTCGGCCTGGTGGAAATCAAAGTGGTGAACCGTGAAGGCTGACCGCTACAGTTCCGCTTTCATTTCGTACTGGCTGATGGTCATGGTGGCGTAGCCCGCGCGCTGAAACAGAGATGAAAAACGCTCTGGCACCGCCACGGTGGTGCCAAGCGCCGGAAAATGCTGGTTCAGCGCCTGCAGCAACTCGCAGGCAAACCCTTTGCGCCGGTATTCGGACTCCACATAAATAAACCGCAGCAGGGGTTTGTCGCCGAGAGTGGAAACCAGCGCATAAGCATGTTTGCGGTACTCGAACGCCCGCGCGGGTAACGATACCGCAGTGAGCGGATCCACCTGCCACGGTAGCCGGTCATGGCATTCACTGATGGCGCTGCGCACCACTTCCAGCGGATCGCGCTCCTGTAATGTGCCGTTCTCTTCAGCCACATCCGCGCGTCCCTGATAACCAAACAGCGGCTGAACGGTGGCAAACCCCAGCGCATGATAAAGGGCGATACCGGCATGATTATCGCTCATCACTTCCAGCCATATCTGGCGAACGCCTTTGCTGCGCAGTGTCGCCATTAACGGCGGTAATATTTGTCTGCCCACGCCCTGGCCGCGAAATTGCGGGCAAACCGCAAAGGCCGCCAGGCGGGCGAAATCGCCACGCCGGGCGATCAACGCCACTGCAGCAGGCGTATCACCTGCCAGCCAGACGCAGGAATCGACGAGGCTTAACCCTTCGGCAAGAAAGCGTTGTGCAAAAACATCGGGCGGCAGAGAAAACGGTACGCGGTAGCCTTCAAAACAGGCACCGGTGATAGTGGTCAGCGCTTCGCAACTATAGTGGATGGCAGGAACAGCGACGAGGTTCATAAGGCTTCTCCGCGACATGATGCAATGAGCATAGCACGGTGAAGCGGGAGAAAATGCGCCCTGTGTGACAGGGCGCAAATAACAATTAGAAGGTTTCCCAGTTCTCACCCGCATCGGTCGCGGCTTTACGCGGCAGGGCGGATGCAGGTTCCGCTTTGACGAAACTGGTTGGCGTTACGCCAGCGTTTTTACGTTGATCCTGCATGATGCGGAACACGGAAACGGCCTGCGTCAGGCGGCTGGCTTGTTCTTCCAGCGCGGCTGCAGCGGCGGCAGACTCTTCCACCAGCGAGGCGTTCTGCTGGGTAACGCGATCCATTTCAGAGACCGCCAGACCAACCTGGTCAATGCCGCGGCTCTGCTCATCAGAAGCAGAGGCAATTTCGCCCATGATGTCGGTAACACGCGTAACGGCGTTAACGATCTCATCCATGGTTTCACCGGCGCTTTCCACCAGCGTCGAACCCACTTCAACGCGACCAACAGAGTCTTCAATCAGGCTTTTGATCTCGCGAGCAGCCTGGGCGCTGCGCTGTGCCAGGTTACGCACTTCGCCCGCAACCACCGCAAAGCCACGTCCCTGCTCACCCGCACGCGCTGCTTCGACAGCCGCGTTAAGCGCCAGGATGTTAGTCTGGAAGGCAATGCCGTCGATCACGCTGATAATGTCAGCGATTTTCTGCGAACTGGCGGTAATGTCGCGCATCGTCTGCACCACGTTATCCACCACTTTACCGCCTTTCTGCGCGGTTTCAGACGCGCTCAGCGCCAGGTGGCTTGCCTGACGGGCGTTTTCGGCGTTCTGTTTCACCGTGGCGGTCAGCTCTTCCATGCTGGCAGCGGTCTCTTCCAGAGAAGCCGCCTGCTGTTCGGTACGGGAAGAGAGATCGTTGTTACCCACGGAAATTTCGCTGGCACCGCTGTAAATGGCGTTGGCACCGTTACGTACATCGCTAACGGTACGCACCAGTTCGCTTTGCATATGGCGCAGGCTCTCTGCCAGCACGCCCATTTCATTGGAACCCTGCACTTCGATGCGCTGTACCAAATCGCCACCGGCAATATGGCGAATGTTGTCGATCAAATGGTTGAGCGGCTTAATCAGCGCGCCTTTGATCCCAACCCAGACACAGACGATCACCGCCAGTACCACGATCAGCACGGTAATGATGACCCACACCGCAGAACCATAGGAGCTTTCGCTGTCGCGAACCGCTTGTTCATACAGGCTATCGTTCTGCTGCAAATAGTTAACGTATTGTTTCTCAAAACCATCCTGATAGCTCTGGGTCGGCTGGTCGAAGAAGTCATTGATCTTACCGGCGCCCAGCAACTGGATCAGTTCCGCCAGCGCGTTGTGGTAGATGTCGTAGTTGCGTTTGATCTCTGCCGCAGCCTCTTCACTCTGGCGCGGATCGCGCGGCAGCGCCTGGTAAGCATTCCAGTTCGCTTCCGCCTGTTTCAGCGAGGTGCTGGCAATCTGCATCAAATCGTTAACGGTCGCGCCGCTGCCGATATTGTTCTGATCCATCATGTAGCGAATACCCGCGCGGTTCAGGGTATTACGGGTTTGCAGTAGCGCAACCCAGCTAGCATTCAGCGTGGATTGCTGCTGGCGAATGGTTTGTAAAACGTTGAAGTTTTCTTTGTCCTGTTTCAGCGCGTTAAAGAACAAGCCGCCGGAAGTGAGTTGTAACAAGCCAAATAATGCCAATACCAGCAACAAACTGGTCACAAGTTTAATACGAGTCAACATGTTTTCTCTTTCCCTATAAACAGATACCAGGTTTTCGGCCTGGCATAGGAAAACTTTATGGTTTAACGTGCTATTTTTTCACCAGTTATACATTGATTGCCCCCCGGTAAAATCCTCTCCCTTCCTTGCCAGACAAGGACTTAGCGTGACATGCGTCACAGATCCACGACCGTTTTCCAGCCCTCAAAACCGCTTATGACGTATTCGTTACCGCTCACCGCCTTTTTCCAACCACTCAGTCAAATCGCAGCCGATTCGCGCGCGTAATTTGCCATCATAAATGCCAGCATTTCAGCCAATTGAACCATTCCAAATTCCATTCACTATTTCTGCTAAAACCAGGTCTGAATATGGATACTAAAAAACTACTCAAGCACATACCCTGGGCCATCCTCGGGATAATCGGTGCTTTCTGTTTATCCGTTGTCGCACTACGCCGGGGCGAGCATGTCAGCGCGCTGTGGATCGTGGTTGCGTCCGTTTCCGTTTACCTTGTGGCGTACCGCTACTACAGCCTTTACATCGCCCAGAAGGTGATGAAACTCGATCCAACCCGTTCCACACCAGCGGTCATCAATAACGACGGCCTCAACTATGTGCCGACCAACCGCTACGTGCTGTTTGGTCACCACTTCGCCGCTATCGCCGGGGCTGGCCCGTTGGTAGGCCCGGTATTGGCCGCGCAAATGGGCTACCTGCCGGGTACGTTGTGGCTGCTGGCGGGCGTGGTGCTGGCCGGTGCGGTGCAGGACTTTATGGTGCTGTTTATCTCTTCCCGCCGTAACGGCGCCTCTCTCGGTGAGATGGTGAAAGAAGAGATGGGGCGCGTACCGGGCACCATCGCGCTGTTTGGCTGCTTCCTGATTATGATCATCATCCTCGCGGTACTGGCGCTGATTGTGGTGAAAGCGCTAGCGGAAAGCCCGTGGGGTGTGTTCACTGTCTGCTCCACCGTGCCGATTGCCCTGTTTATGGGCATTTACATGCGCTTCCTGCGCCCTGGTCGCGTGGGCGAAGTGTCGGTTATCGGTATTGTGCTGCTGGTGGCGTCCATCTGGTTTGGCGGCGTGATCGCGCACGACCCGTACTGGGGCCCGGCGCTGACCTTTAAAGACACCACCATCACTTTCGCGCTGGTTGGTTACGCCTTTATCTCCGCGCTACTGCCGGTATGGCTGATCCTCGCGCCGCGCGACTACCTGGCGACCTTCCTGAAAATCGGCGTGATCGTCGGTCTGGCGCTGGGTATTGTGATCCTCAACCCGGAACTGAAAATGCCTGCGGTCACCCAGTACATCGACGGTACTGGGCCACTGTGGAAAGGTGCGCTGTTCCCGTTCCTGTTTATCACCATCGCTTGTGGTGCCGTTTCGGGCTTCCACGCGCTGATCGCGTCCGGCACCACGCCGAAACTGCTGGCTAATGAAACTGACGCGCGCTTTATCGGTTACGGCGCGATGCTGATGGAATCCTTTGTGGCGGTGATGGCGCTGGTTGCGGCTTCCATTATCGAACCTGGTCTCTACTTCGCCATGAACACCCCGCCGGCCGGCCTTGGGATTACCATGCCGAACCTGCATGAGCTGGGCGGTGATAACGCGCCGATGATCCTGGCGCAACTGAAAGACGTGACCGCGCACGCGGCAGCAACAGTCAGCTCCTGGGGCTTTGTGATTTCGCCGGAGCAGATCCTGCAAACCGCGAAAGATATCGGTGAGCCGTCGGTACTGAACCGCGCCGGTGGCGCACCAACACTGGCTGTCGGTATCGCGCATGTGTTCCATAAAATCATTCCGATGGCGGACATGGGCTTCTGGTACCACTTCGGTATTCTGTTTGAAGCGCTGTTTATCCTCACCGCACTGGATGCCGGTACACGTGCAGGCCGCTTTATGCTGCAAGACTTGCTGGGTAACTTCGTGCCGTTCCTGAAGAAAACCGACTCGTTGGTTGCTGGCGTCATTGGCACAGCGGGCTGCGTGGGTCTGTGGGGTTATCTGTTGTATCAAGGCGTGGTTGATCCGCTGGGCGGCGTGAAAAGCTTGTGGCCGCTGTTCGGTATCTCTAACCAGATGCTGGCGGCCGTCGCACTGATGCTGGGTACCGTAGTGCTGGTGAAAATGCAGCGTACCAAATACATCTGGGTCACCGTGGTTCCTGCCATGTGGCTGCTGCTGTGCACCACCTGGGCGCTGGGTCTGAAACTGTTCAGCACCAACCCGCAACTGGAAGGCTTCCTCTATATGGCTAACCAGTACAAAGCGAAGATCGCCGCTGGTGGCGGTGATCTGACCGCGCAGCAGATTGCCAACATGAACCATATCGTGGTGAACAACTACACCAACGCCGGATTGAGTATTCTGTTCCTGGTGGTGGTGTACAGCATCATCTTCTATGGCATCAAAACCTGGCTGAAAGTACGTAACAACACCGTGCGTACCGACAAAGAAACACCGTATGTGCCGGTGCCGGAAGGCGGTGTGAAAACCTCTTCACATCACTAATTGCGTCACAATTAGCCCCACGACAGTGGGGCTAACTTTTACAGAGACAAGCCATGTTTGGTAACTTAGGCGAAGCAAAAAAGTACCTCGGTCAGGCGGCGAAGATGCTGATTGGCATCCCGGACTATGACAACTACGTTGATCATATGAAAACCAACCATCCGGATAAGCCATACATGACTTACGAAGAGTTCTTCCGCGAACGCCAGCAAGCGCGTTACGGCGGAGACGGCAAGGGCGGAGTCCGCTGTTGCTAAAGGAGAATCTATGACCCCGATTGCTGTAACCCTGTTGACCGGCTTTCTCGGCGCCGGCAAAACCACCCTCTTACGCCATATCCTCAATGAGCAACACGGTTACAAAATTGCCGTTATCGAAAATGAGTTCGGCGAAGTTTCTGTTGATGATCAACTGATTGGCGATCGTGCCACGCAAATCAAAACCCTCACCAATGGCTGTATCTGCTGTAGCCGATCCAATGAGCTGGAAGATGCATTACTGGATCTGCTCGACAGCCTCGATCGCGGTGACATCGCCTTTGATCGGCTGGTGATCGAGTGCACCGGCATGGCCGATCCTGGGCCAGTCATTCAGACCTTTTTCTCTCATGAAATCCTCTGCCAGCGCTATCTGCTGGACGGCGTCATCGCGCTGGTTGATGCGGTACATGCCGATGAGCAAATGAATCAGTTCACGCTGGCACAGTCGCAAGTAGGCTATGCCGACCGTATTCTGCTGACCAAAACGGATGTTGCAGGCGAGAGCGAAAAACTGCGTGAACGCTTAAGTCGCATCAACGCCCGCGCGCCGATTTACACCGTGACGCACGGCGATATCGAGCTGGCGCAGCTGTTTAATACCAATGGTTTTATGCTGGAAGAGAACGTGGTGGCGGCAAAACCGCGTTTCCACTTTATTGCCGACAAACAGAACGACATTAATTCGCTGGTGGTCGAGCTGGATTACCCGGTAGATATCAGCGAGGTCTCCCGCGTAATGGAAAACCTGTTGCTGAGCTTTGCCGACAAACTGTTGCGTTATAAAGGCATGTTGTGGATCGACGGTGAGCCAAACCGCCTGCTGTTTCAGGGCGTGCAGCGCCTCTACAGCGCCGACTGGGATCGTCCGTGGGGCGACGAAACACCGCACAGCACACTGGTATTTATTGGCGTACAGCTACCAGAAGATGAGATCAGAGCCGCGTTTGCGGGTTTGAAGAAGTAACGAAATCCCCTTCCCCCTAACGGCTGGAGGAAGGGAAAAGAAATTACTGTCGCACCACCACCAGTTTCTGATTCACAAACTCTTTGATGCCTAAATCAGACAGCTCGCGGCCAAACCCGGAGCGTTTCACCCCACCAAACGGCAGTTCTGCGGCGGTATCCGTCAGCCAGTTGATATAAACCATGCCGGTTTCGATGCGAGACGCCATCTGTTTGGCACGCTGAATATTGCGACTGAAGATCGCCCCACCGAGGCCGTAGTGCGAATCGTTGGCCAGGCGCACCGCTTCTTCATCATTGTTAACAACATAAATCTGCGCCACCGGGCCAAAGAACTCTTCAAAATAGGCCGGGTTGTCGCGCGTGATATGGGTCAAAATAGTCGGTTCGAAGAAGTTGCCTTCGCTGTTAGCCGGTTTACCACCAAAGTGCAGTTTAGCCCCGTTTTGTACCGCTTCACTCACCTGTTGACTCAGGGTATTGAGTGCGTCTTTCGAGGAGAGCGGGCCAAGGGTGGTGCTTTCATCCAGCGGGTCGCCCAGCTTCACCTGCCTGAAGGCTTCGGTAAATTTACGCAGGAACTGATCGGCAATATCCTGATGAATAATAAAACGTTTCGCGGCAGTACAGACCTGCCCAGCGTTCGCCAGGCGCGCCTGCACGCCCGTCTCCACCGCTTTTTCCAGATCCGCATCGCCCAGCACGATAAATACGTCATTACCGCCCAGTTCCAGCGTCGATTTCTTGATGTGTTTCGCCGCTTGCGCCGCCACCGCGCTACCGGCTTTTTCCGATCCAGTCAATGCAGCACCTTGCACGCGTGGATCGGCAATGATCGCAGAGACCTGATCGGAAGAGATGAACAGATTCGTCCACGCACCTTCCGGCGCGCCCGCTTCGCGCACCAGCTGCGCAAAAGTTTCGGCGCACTGCGGCACAATGCTGGCATGTTTACAGATAACCGGGTTACCGGCCGCGAGATTCGGTGCCAGTACGCGCATCAACTGGTAGTAAGGGAAGTTCCACGGTTCCACCGCCATGATCACGCCGATCGGATGATGTTCCACCCACGCCTCTCCCAGACCCGTTTCATATTTCACGGGCGCAAGGAACTGTTTCGCGTTATCCGCGTAATAGCGGGCGATCTGCGCACAAATTTTGACTTCACTGCGGCTCTGCGCAATCAACTTGCCCATCTCACGGCTGGCGATTTTCGCCAGCTCCTCCTGCTGGCTTTCCAGCAAATCGGCAAGTTTGTGCAATATAGGCAACCGCTGTTCGATATCCCCCTTTGACCAGGAAGAGTGGTACAGCGCATCGGCTTTACGAAGTGCTACCTCGATATCGGCGTCGCTGTGGCTGGGGTACTTTTTAATGAGCTGGTTGTTAAAAGGATTCACTGTCTGGTAAGCCATATTGGTCTCCTTATTTACCGCTTAGGGTATTAAGGGTAGTAAAAACGACCGGGCCTGAAAGTAAAGTTGGGTATATACAGATGTTTCTGATACAGAAAACAAAAGTAAATCCTGATTTTATAAATGGCACTAATACCAAAGCAAACAGAAGCGTTAATTACAATTAAATGCGATCATTATCTTTTTATTTTTTTCTAAGATTTACCGCGATATTCTCCGCGTTACTTGCCTGTAAATTTTGTTGTTATTCCCTGAGGTTACACACAGGCTCTTAGCGCGGTACGATTGTGTTATCCACGCTTTCGCAGCAGGTGGATAGGCATGTTAAGCCGGGCTATATTATTATCGCCGCGAAATAATCTGCCAGAGGTATTTAATTGGTGCCCTGGCTATAATTATTCAAACAATTCCGCATGAGTGCCGATATCGGTAAACACGACTAAATGTTTATCTTTATCGACGCGATAAACCAATAAATAATCCCCGCCAATATGTAATTCACGAAAACCCACCATGTCACCAGTTAAAGCATGATCGTTATATTGTGCGGGGAGAGGATTACCGGAGAGAATCAGCGACATTATCGCAGCGGTTTCATGCATATCTCTCCGGCCAGCTCTGTTGTAGCGCTCGCAGGCTTTAATAAAGGTTTTCGTATAATCGGAACGGTAAGGCAGTGGTGCGCGTTTACTCTTTCCCATCGTTTAAGCTGTCCATAAGCTGGTCAATACCATCAAAGCGTCCATTTTGATGTGCGAGGATGTCTTCTGTTTCAGTCATTGCTTTACGCAGTCTTGCCGTGGGTTTGCGCGTGACTTCAAAGGGAATACCTTCCGTTTTTACGATTTGCTCGGCAAACAAGCGAATGGCGGTGCTCCAGTTCAGGCCACAGCTTTCAAGCACTGAACCGGCGCGGGCTTTTAAATCGCTGTTAATGCGCGATCGAATAATGGAATCCATAAAACCTCCTGTGCTTTTTGTAGCCACATTGTAGCCACAAAAAGCACCATCTGCATCTGTTCTATGCTTAAAAAAGAGCAATTAACAGGAGGATACATGAGCATTCGCGGCATCGATCATATTGGTATTACCGTTCCGGATATTGAAGACGCTACCCGCTTTTTAATTGAAGCGCTGGGCGCGGAGCTGATTTATCAGTCCGTTGCGCCAGAAGATAAAAACCTTGATAACGAGGCGCAGCAAAAAACGTTGCGTCTCGTGCCGGGTACGACCATCACATCAATACGCATGCTCAAACTTCAGCACGGCCCCGGTATCGAACTCTTCGAAATGCACGGGCCAGAACAGCGTGAGCCGCTGCGGGCCAGCGATGTTGGCCTGCAACATTTTGCGGTTTATTGCGATGATATCGATGTTGCGCTGCAGCGCTTTGCGGATGCGGGCGGCGAGGTGTTTACCGCGCCGCAACCGCTCGGTTTTCCGACAGAGAAAGGCGCAGGCAACTGCTTTTGCTATGGGCGCACGCCCTGGGGTAGCATCGTCGAGTTTATTACCTGGCCCGCGCCGATGCCTTATGAACGCGATACCACGCTGCGTCGCTGGAAGCCGTAAATCAGCCCAGCACATCCTGCACGCAGGCTTTAAACACTTTCACGCCGAGCGCTAACGCGTCGCGATCAAAATGCATGTCCGGGTGATGCAGACCCGGCGTCAGGTTGGCGCCCAGCCCCCAGAAACCACCTTTTACCTGCGGGCGCAGGCGCAAGTAGTGGAAAAAGTCTTCGCTGCCGGGTGTGGATTTTGGCGCGGTCAGCCCGCTATCGCCAAACACGCTGCGAATGGCGCGGGAAACCACGTCGGTTGCCTCGTCATCAATGATCGCCGCCGGCATCTCTTTCAGAATGCGGATCTCAGCCCGTGCGCCGTATGCCGCCGCACTGCTTTCAATCGCGCGCAGTACCTGCGGTTTTAGCGCATCCATGGCCTCGTTTTCCGCCGCACGCAGATCCCAGCACACCAGCGCGTTGTCCGGAATCGAGTTGGTCACCCCGGCGTCGCAGAGAAAACGCGTCGCTTTCGCGCTCCAGGTGAGCGAGGGCGCAAGATGAATACCGTTGACCGCCTGCACAGCGTGAGCGGCGGCGTCCAGCGCGTTTACACCTAAGTGGGGGCGCGCCGCGTGCGCCGCTTTACCGTGGAACACCACTTCAACCGTGGCTGACGCCGAGTAATACATCGCCGGAACCGCCTGGCCCATCGGGCACTCTTCCAGCGGGCGCAGATGGAAACCAAGCAGCATGTCGACATCGTCCAGCACGCCAGCCTCCGTCAGCGCAATCGCCCCGGTGCCCAGCTCCTCTGCGGGCTGGAAGATAAACTTCAGCGTGCCCTTTTTCACCAGCCCTTCGGCGATGACTTCCTGCGCCGTGGTCAGCACCACGGTTGAGTGCCCATCGTGCCCGCAGGTATGGCGTGCGACATGCTCGCCGTCAATGATATGCCCGAGCGCATCCATATCGGCGCGCAGCGCCAGCACTGGCCCCGGCTTACCGCTGTCCAGCACTGCGACAATGCCGGTGGTGTTGTTGACCTGGCGCGTAACCTGATAGCCCGCCGCTTCCAGTACCCCGGCGATATAAGCGGAGGTTTTATACTCTTCGAACCCGAGTTCCGGGATCTGATGCAGGTAATTAAAATGTTCAAGTGTGCGTGACACGTCTTACTCCTTGGTACTCAGGCAATAACGCGCATAATCAGCATGGCGATTACGGCATTGAGAATGCTGACCGCCATCAGTAGCGGCCAGTACTTCTTCGGCACATCGGCAACGCCCAACAGGCGGCCCATATACTGTAGCTGCGAACCCATTAAAAAGATGGCGGGCGCGAGGATCGTGATTTGGCCAACATCAAGCTGACCTTTGCTGAGCAGGCTTATCGCCACACCGGTTCCTGCCGACGATGAAAGCCAGGCGGTGAGCAACACGGTGATGGCTTCGCCTGGCAAGCCGAACAGGCCCATTAACGGCGCGCAAAGATGACCGATAATCTGCATTACACCGAGTAAATTGAGCATTTCGGCGATGACGTAGGCCATTAATACGTTTGGCATCAGATTATTAATAGCGATATTAAAACCTTTACGCGCACCAATAACGAAAATATCGAACGGATTACCAGAGACTTTTGCTGAATTATTCATTATCGAAATCTCGCTTATAAACAGTATCTAATGCCAGACGAACCACGGCTGCGCCCACGAATTTAAGGACAAACATTAAAACCAACGGAACAATAATCGGGATCGTTAATGAGGCGAACATCGCCGAGCCAATTGAAAAATAGTTATTGATTAACCCGGCACCGGAATATTGCCACGACCCCATAATCACCACATCTTTACGGGTAATTTTATCGCTGTCGTATAACTCTTTAGTTAATGCTGCCCCGGCATCGGTGCTTTGCAGGTCGGTAATCAACGCCAGCCCCGTATAGCCCGGAATACCCAGCAGCGGTTTAAGCAAGGGCGTGAGTAATTTATGCGCCGCACGGATCGCGCCATAGTGAGTAAAAATTTCCAGTAACCCCAGCGCCAGCATGACCGTTGGCACCAGCGACAGCGCAAACAGGAAACCGGCCTTTGCGCTGATGCCGCCGCTGCCGATAAAGGTGTTGGTTTCCGGCGTTTTCATGGTGCCAAACGCGCCGCCCAGCGTGGTGAAGTCAAACGCGCCCAACCACGCCATGCCCTCGACTTTGAAAAAGAAGCCGGAAAAAACCAACAGAACAATCACCAACGAAATCCAGGCGCCTGGCCCGACTTTCCACTCTTCCGCGTGCGCTTTCACGGGTTGCTCCAGCGTTTTCGATTCACTCATAATATCTCTCTTTGAAATAATTAGATGACAATGACTCATTACTAAGCAGGATCCGTGCCTGAATAGCCCGACGCTAAAATAAAAATCTTTTACCGCGAATTATTACGCAATAAAAAACCTTCCCGAGAAATACCGAGAATAAAAAGCAAAGTAACTAAAAAATTATTTAATTAAGCACCAAGAACATTCTAATAAAATAATTTCTCACCGTTATCGGGCACCCTTTTGGTGCAAAAAGACAGACTCAGCTTTTCATTTTCTTTCACTCATAAAAAATGGCGGTTATTTTGATTATCACTATTCAATGCGGATGATAAATATCCGATTAATGATGTTATTGTTGCTTTCAGGTCAACAGTTGAGAAGGAATGTGGCGAATGTTCCAGGACAAACAGGTGGGTTATTTGTATGAGGTGGGTAACCAGGGCGGGATTCGTCGCGCAGCGGATATCCTTGGCGTCAACCCCTCCGTAGTCAGCCGCCAGATCGCGCAACTGGAACGTGCGCTCCAGCTTCCGTTGCTGGAGCGGCGCGGGCGTAACGTGGTGTTAACCGAAGCGGGACGCCTGCTGGCAGAGGACTATTTTGCCAGCCGCCAGCGGCGTGAAAAGCTGGAAAACCAGTTAAAAGATCTGCGCCATATGCGCGGCGGCACAATCTCAGTGCGCATTGGCGGTGGGCTGATCACCGCCTTTATCGAAGGGGTAATGCGCGAGTTTGCGAAATCGTACCCGCAGGTTTTTGTCGACATTGTGGTGGGCAGCATGCAGGAGATGCTCAACGACATCGTCAGCGGCGAAGCGGATATGGCGCTGGCCTTTGGGCCGATTGGAACGCCGGAACTCAAGCGCCACAGCTTTCAGTGGGGACCAATCTGTGCTGTGGTCTCGCCAGAGCACCCTATCGCGCAGCGGCAAAGCATCACCATTGAAGCGCTGGTCGACTATCCGTTGATTGCCCTGACAGAAAACTTCGGCCTGCAACGCCATATGAATGCCATGTTCAAAAGCCAGGGTTTGCAATTTCATCCGGCGTATCGCTGTAACCAGTTTTCCACCGCGATGGGGCTAAGCCAGGCGGGGCTGGGTATCTCGTTTATGACCGCTTACGCCGCCGCCGATCCCATTCGCCTTGGCGCACTGGTCGCCGTTCCACTCGATCATCCGGTCGCCAGTAGTGCTCAGTGCCATCTGTTGCGTAACTCCGATCGGCGCTTTACGCCAGCAGCCCACCATATGTGGCGGCTTCTGCATAATGCCTTTCGCGATAAATAAAGGGGTGTGGTATACCAGAAAGCCGACCAGACGAGGAAAAGCATGTCGATAACCCGCGATATACAGCAATCCTTTTGCCGCCCGCTGACGTTACCAGGCGTCGAACTGCGCAGCACCTGGCGCAGCCAGCAGGCCTATAAGCGCCATCGCCATGCGGAGCTATCGATCGGCGCGATTGTGGAGGGGCAAACCCGCTGCCTCTGCAACGGGCAGGAGCATCTGCTGCAACCGGGCGATCTCATTGTTATCCCGCCACATATGCCGCACAGTTGTAACCCGATCGCCGGGCAACCTCGCAGCTACCATATGCTTTACCTGCCGCATGAAAACAGCCAACAGCAGGTGATTCGCAACCCGATGTTATTCCAGTTGTACTTAAGAATCGTGGCACTGATTGAGCGTGACGACTCGCCACGATTACCTGCTGCACTCAATGCCCTGCTCAGCGCCTTACCTCGCGGTGCGGATCACTGCGCGCCGCTGCGCCCCGTAAGCCAGCAGGTGCTGGCGGCGTTGACCCACGATTTGCAGCAACCGCCCACTCTGGATGCGCTGGCAAGTGCCTTTTCCCTGCGCAAAGAGACGCTTATCCGCACCTTCAAGCAGGACACCGGCCTGACGCCGGGCAGCTTTTTGAATATCGCGCGCGTTGAGTTTGCCAAAAGCCGCCTGCGCGCGGGCGACACGCTGGCGGATGTCGGCTACCAGAGCGGGTTTGCCGATCAAAGCCATTTTCACCGAACCTTTGTGAGCTACACTGCCGCCACGCCGCGCCAGTACGCGTTTGGCCGATCAATATCCGACAATAAATAGCGCCGACGCGCCGCTAAGGTGAGCTTCACTTTTTTCTGTGGAGGTCACTATGGCGTTATTTCCCACCGCGTTTCCGGCGCTGGCGCTGGCACATTTTGTTGCCCTGCTCAGCCCCGGCCCGGATTTCTTTTTGTTAATGGGGTTTGCGATCCGCTATCGGCTGCGCGGCAGCGCCGGGCTGTGCGCGGGTATCGCCGCAGGTAATGCGTTTTATATCCTGATAGTGATTATCGGGGCGAGCGCACTGCGCCAGTTCACGGTGCTCTTTAGAGCCATTGAACTGCTGGGCGCAATCTATTTGCTGTGGATTGGCTGGCACCTGCTGCACAGCCGCACGCAGACGTTTTGCGTCGATGAAAGCCGCCCGCCGTGCCCGAGCCTGAGAAAACAGTTTTTACTCGGGCTGGGCTCCGCGCTGCTTAATCCCAAAAATGCGCTGTTTTACCTCGCGCTAATGACCGCCCTGCTCGGCCCGGACGTCACACTGATCCAGCAGTCGGTAAGCGGCGTGTGGATGGTAATGGTCGTATTCGTCTGGGATATAGCCGTGGTTTGGCTCATTGGGCTGCCCGCCGTGCAACAGCGACTGAGCCGCAGCGTGTGGTGGATCGAGCGCATCGCAGGCGCGGTGCTAATGGTGTTTGGGGCGTCGATTTTATGGAGCATGCTGCGTAATCTGCTTAGGATTTAACCTTTTGCAAGAACCCGGCGTTGGGTTATATGCTTAAACCATGAATAAATTCGCAGAACTCAAGCGCGCCAAGCGCCTGGCGCTGTCGCTGTTGCTGGTTGCGGCCGCGACGTTTATCACCACACTGTTCCTGCCGCCCAACTTCTGGGTAAGCGGGGTGAAAGCCATTGCCGAAGCGGCGATGGTCGGCGCACTGGCGGACTGGTTCGCGGTGGTCGCGCTGTTTCACCGTGTGCCGTTCCCGTTTATCTCCCGCCATACGGCGATTATCCCGCGTAATAAAGAGCGGATTGGCGACAATCTCGGCCAGTTCGTGCAGGAAAAATTTCTGGATACCCAATCGCTGGTGGCGTTAATTCATCGCCACCAGCCTGCGCAGATGATTGGCGTCTGGTTCAGCCAGCCCGAAAACGCGCAGCGCGTGGGGGTGCATCTGTTGCAGGTGATGAGCGGCTTTCTGGAGATGGCCGACGACAGCCGCATTCAGCGCCTGTTACGCCGCGCGGTGCACAAAGCCATCGACAAAGTGGATCTCACCGAAACCAGCGCACTGCTGCTGGAAAGCCTGACCCGCAACAATCGCCACCAAAAGCTGCTGGATACCGTCATTGCACAATTGATCGCCCTGCTGCAACGGCAAAGCAGCCGCGATTTTATTGCCCGCCAAATCGTGCGCTGGCTGAAAACCGATCACCCGATGAAGGCGAAGATCCTGCCCACCGAATGGCTGGGCGAGCAGAGTGCCGACTGGGTTTCCGAGGCGGTAAATTCGCTGCTCGACGATGTTAATGCCGACAGCACACATCAGATCCGCCAGGCTTTTGATCGCGCGACAATGAAGCTGATCGCCAATCTGAAAAGCGATCCGGAAATGGCCGAGCGTGCAGAAAACATCAAAGAGTATTTGAAAAACGACGAGACGTTTAACCGCTACGTGGGCGAAATGTGGGCGGATCTGCGTAACTGGATGAAAGCGGATATGCAGTCTGACGATTCGCGTATGCAAAAACGCATCACCGACGCGGGCCTGTGGTTTGGCGAAACGCTGCTGGCGGATGGCGCGCTGCGCGCTTCATTAAATGAGCATCTGGAACAAGCCGCGCACCGCGTGGCACCGGAGTTCGCCGCGTTTCTCACCCGCCATATCAGCGACACAGTAAAAAGCTGGGACGCGCGGGATATGTCGCAGCAAATTGAGCTGAATATCGGTAAAGATCTGCAATTTATCCGCATCAACGGCACACTCGTCGGCGGGACGATCGGCCTGATCCTCTATTTGCTGTCGCAGTTGCCCGCGCTGCTGCACGTTAGCGCTTTCTAAGTTGCCAGGAGAAACGATGGCCGACATTACCCTCACCACCAGCGAACGCGAGCAGTTACGCAAAAAATTGCAGACCTATTGTGAGCAGAATTTTGAGCTGGAACTGGAGCAGTTTGACGCTGAGTTCTTTCTCGATTTCATTGCCGAACAGATTGGCCCGGCTTTTTATAACGCTGGCATCGATGAAGCGATTCGCACACATGCGCTCTACAGCGAGCGTATTCAGGAAGAGATGGATCTCAAAAAAATACTCTGAGCTTACTGAAAACGTTTTTTTCACCTTTTCATCCGCCGGAGATCAATATCTCCACATTTTTTGCATGCCTATAATGCGGCCTCTTTTCAATCTCTCCCGTGTTACGGGGAAGGAAAATCATGTCGCTTATCACCGTACTTCCAGAAGTTTTCGAACAGTTTTCTGAAGCCCGCCAGAAAGGTTTTCTCACCGTAATGGATCTCAAAGAGCAAGGGATCCCGCTGGTTGGCACCTACTGCACCTTTATGCCGCAAGAGATCGCCATGGCCGCCGGCGCGGTGGTGGTTTCCCTCTGTTCCACCAATGATGAAACCATTGAGGAAGCGGAAAAAGATCTGCCGCGCAACCTCTGTCCGCTGATTAAAAGCAGCTACGGCTTTGGCAAAACCGACAAATGCCCCTACTTCTACTTTTCCGATCTGGTGGTGGGTGAAACTACCTGCGACGGCAAAAAGAAAATGTATGAATACATGGCGGAATTCAAAGCGGTCCATGTCATGCAGTTGCCAAACAGCGCAGCAGACGCCGCTTCCCGCGCATTGTGGAAAGCGGAAATCCTGCGTTTACAGCACACGATCGAGCAACGTTTTGGTCAGCCGATTAGCGAAGCCGCGTTACGTGAGGCTATCGCGCTGAAAAACCGCGAGCGCCAGGCGCTGGCGAATTTCTACCGCGTCGGGCAGCTCAATCCACCGGCAATCAGCGGCGCGGATATCCTGAAAGTAGTGTACGGCGCGACCTTCCGCTTTGATAAATCGGCGCTGATCGACGAACTGAACGCCACAGCGGCGCGGATCCGCGAGGAGTGGCAGGCAGGTAAACGGCTGGATCCGCGCCCACGTATTTTAATCACCGGTTGTCCGATTGGCGGCGCGGCGGAAAAAGTGGTGCGCGCCATTGAAGAGAACGGCGGCTGGGTCGTAGGGTATGAAAACTGTACCGGCGCAAAAGCCACCGAGCGCTGCGTCGAGGAGAGCGGCGATGTGTACGACGCGCTGACCGACAAATATCTGGCGATCGGCTGCTCCTGCATTTCCCCTAATGATGAGCGTCTGAAACTGCTCAGCCAGATGGTCGACGAATACCAGGCCGATGGTGTGATCGATGTGATTTTGCAGGCCTGCCACACCTATGCGGTGGAGTCGCTGGCAATCAAACGCCATGTCCGTCAGCAGCACAACATTCCCTATATGGCGATTGAAACGGATTATTCGACAGCGGATATCGGGCAGCTCAGCACCCGCGTCGCCGCGTTTATCGAGATGTTATAAGGAGCGGGCGTGACGTTTACCGTTGGTATTGATTCCGGCTCGACCACCACCAAAGGCGTTTTGCTTCAGGGCGAGACGATTGTGCGGCGCTTCCTGTGCCCGACCTCGTTTCGCCCGGCGGCATCGATTGTTGAAGCCTGGGAAACGCTGCGCGCAGGGCTTGAGGAAAAGCCCTTTCTGACGCTGACCGGCTACGGGCGGCAACTGGTCGATTTCGCCGATAAGCAGGTGACTGAAATCTCCTGCCACGGACTGGGGGCACGTTTGCTGCTCGCGCAAACACGCACGGTGATCGACATTGGCGGACAGGACAGCAAAGTGATCGCGCTTGATGAACAGGGCAATCTCACCGATTTTCTGATGAATGACAAATGCGCCGCCGGAACCGGGCGTTTTCTGGACGTTATCTCGCGCACACTGGGTACGCAGGTGGAACATCTGGACACCATTACCGACGGCGTGGAGCCGCATCCGCTCACCAGCATGTGTACGGTGTTTGCCGAATCCGAAGTGATCAGCCTGCGCTCGGCGGGTATCGCGCCGGAGGCGATTCTCGCCGGGGTCATCAACGCTATGGCGCGACGCAGCGCGCACTTTATCTCGCGCCTGTCCACGCAAGGGCCATTGCTGTTTACCGGCGGCGTCAGCCACTGCGCTACCTTTCGCCGCATGCTGGCCGGACATCTGAAAAGCGATGTGTTTACGCATGACGACGCCCAGTACGCGGGCGCGCTGGGCGCGGCGTTAATCGGCCAGCGGCAGAGGAAGCGCTAATGGCGGAATATCTTTTGTTGTTTCATAACACGCCCGGCGTGCTGCAAACGCGCAAAGCGATGCAGTCGGCGGGCATCGCTTTTCGCGTGCAGGATATTCCGCGCCAGCTCAAAGGCGGCTGCGGGCTATGCATCCGTTTTCACAGCGAAGCGGAAGCCGTCAATCGGTGGGTGACGCCCGGTGTGACAGAGGCGATTTATCGTTGTGACGGTGAGGAATTTACGCGCATGGGAGAATGAGCGGGTGCTTTATCTGGCGTGTAAAATCGCTGCGACACAGTGCGTTCGGCCCGAAAAACACCGCGTTTTCGGGCGCATTCCCCTTTACTGCTCCTCAATCACAAACCGTGTAGCTTCGAAGCGGTTCAAAATCAGATGCACCAGATAGATCATCGTTAAGGTCGCCAGCAGCGCCACGGTAACGGAGACGATGCGGTAGAGATCGCTGAATACTAAATCCGTGTCCGGATGCAGGTTCTGACCAAACATAATGCCGATAGTGGTCACACTGGCAAACCCCACACCGGCCCCGACTTTCTCCATCACATGCAGCCGCGCGCTGAACGCCAGCCCGAGGCCAATCAGCGGCATCATCAATAACATGTGACTACTGTGGTTGTAGAGGATCAACTGCACCAGCAGGATATACAGGCAGGCGAGCACCACGCCGACGACACGCCACACAGAACTCATCACCGCACCGCGATAATGCATCGGAAACAGGATCAAAATCCCGGCCATCAGCGCGGATAACGAATCGCTAAGATCGCTCAGTTGAAAAACCACAAAGATCATCGTCGCCACGGTGCCGGAGAGCAGTGATTCGTGACGCACGCGCGCGGCGTTTTTCTCGATCATCGGTGGACGCGTGCGCGGTTCGACATCCGGGATTAGATAGTTCATCAACGCACTCAGCGCCACCGCCATGATGCTGGCTTCAATATTGGAAAACAGCAGTGTGTGCCAGTCGCTGGAGGGGTAGCTCATAAAGTTGAGCATCGTACTCTGGCACACCACGCCCGCCGAGCCAAACAGAAACAGTGCGCCTTTACTCATAAAGCGAAAGCGCATCACGTACAGCGCAAACACCACCAGCGTCATGATCACCGGCCAGCGCGACAAATAGCCGATGATGAACACCATTTCGATGCAGTTAATCACCGCACTGAAGATGAACTGTTTCGCCACATGGCGGTTAAACACTGGCACCAGCGACAGCAACATCACCGGATAGACGACATAAAACACGCCGTACTGGGTGTTATAAAAACTCGACACACTGAGCGCTATCATCCCGGCAAAGACGATGCGCAGCGTCTGGCGAAAGTCATTCGCCGTGTAAACGATATTGCCGTGAGGCGTGAAAACCCGCGCCAGCGTATTAATAGACATAGTGCAACAGGCTCACGAGGTGGATTTGCACGCCCGAGAAAAAGCGCGCGAACACCCCTTCGCTGTTATACAACTGCACCGTAGCACGCGCGCCGGTCGGGAGTTCTTTCGGCAACGGTTCATCCAGTGCAACGTGAATGCGCATACGCTGCGCGTCACGCACCCAACGGTTAGAGGTTTGCGGCGCGGAAAGCTCGCCATTCACCGCCTGCTGCCCGGCCAGCACCCCGGCATCACTGCTGGTGACATGGGCTTTGAACACATGCCCCGGCAGCGCGTCAAACACCACCGCCGCATCGGTGCCGACGCGCGTATGGCGCAGGCTCTTCTCACGGAAATCCGCCACAATATCGGTTTTATCGTGCACCAGCGCCAGTGCGGCAGTTCCGGCAGCGGCATAAAAACCGGGACTTAACTGCAGGTTACTGACCGCACCATCGGCTTCGGCGCGAACCTGGGTCCAGCTCAGATTCAACTGCGCCTGTTGCAGGGCATTGCGGTATTTCTGCAGCGTTACGTTGCGGGCATCATCGCGATCGCCGCGCTCAATGTTCAGCGCATCAATCGAGGCATTCAGGTTGTTCACCGATTGCACACTGCTCTGCCAGGTGGTGCGTACTTTATCGACATCGGCTTGCGAGACGTTATGCATCACGCTCAGGTTCTGGTAGCGCTCAAAGGTCACCCGATCGTTTTGCGCGGTAAGCTGCGCCGTCTTCAGGCTGGCCTGCGCGGCAACGATTTGCGCATCCAGCTGTTGATTGGTGAGCTTTGCTTGTGCCAGCGCGATTTGCGCGGCTTCTACCTGGTTGTTAAACGGCGTGGCGTCCAGTTCGAACAGCAGATCGCCCTTCTTCACCTGGCTGTTGTTCTGCACATACACTTGCGCAACGTAACCAGAAACGCGGGCGGAAACCGGCGTCACCACGCGCATGACGGTGGAATCCGGGGTCAGCGGGATCCAGATATCGGCAACGATAAAATAGACAAACATCAGCAGGAAAGAGGCAATACTCACCCTTACCCAGCGGGCAAACTTTTGTTCTGGCGTCATGATTTTCTTATTCGGTTTGGTTGTCTTCTTCGCGCATCACACGCAAATTACAGGCGATTTGATTCAAGGTGTCGCTAAAGGCGAGCAGACTCGCGGGCGGAATATTTCCCGCTGCCCGTAGCTGGCAGGCTTCGATCACCTGCGTGATTTTACCCAACATACGCGTCCCTTCGGCGGTGAGCGCTAACAGGCGAATACGTTTGTCGTACGGCGATGTCGTACGCACAATTAGCCCCTGCTTTTCCAGTTGTGTCAGGGTGCGCATCAACGGCGGCAGCTCAATGCCCTGCACTTCCGCCAGCTCACTGACGGAGACGTTATTCCCTAACTGGTGAAGCTGCATCAGCACCGTCCAGCCCGACTGCGTGATGCCCGTGTCGCTCAATGCGTGATCGATAGTGGCGCGCCACTGGCGTACAACCATCGCCATGCGCATACCCAGCGGTCGGCGGGCGAACAGTTCCTCTTCCGTCATCGGAAACCTCTCGTTTCACAGGCGGGGTACGATAATAGTTATCAGGGTAAGTATCAAGAAACGGGAATAGCAAAGAGCATGGATTGCGAAAGTTTAATCAAAAAATACCATTCCCTTATAAGGCTTCTCGCGGCATGCGGCCAGCCGCTGGGCAAGATTGCCGACATGCGCTTCGAGCTTGTGTCCGTCGGGATCGAGGAAATACCAGGAGTCGCCTTCGCTTTTGTTCGCTTTCCAGCTCACCACCCCAGCCTGCTCAAGGCGAGTGACAAAGCGGGCGAAATCGCATGCATCAACACTGAACGCATAATGGGTGTAGTCACTTTGTGTTGGCGGTACATACTGGCGCTGCGCGTCGACAGATAAGCAAAGCCACAACTCACCGCAGGTGAGATAAGCGCCATTGTCCCAGCGCGCATGCAGTTTCAGGCCAAGAAGTTGATGATAAAACTCGATACTGCGGGCAAGGTCGCTAACCGCCAGGGTCAGGTGGTTGAGGCTGATTAACATGCTTGGTACTCCGGCCATAGGAAGGAAAAACGCGGCACCCAACAAAAGCGTTGAATGCAGCGTTAACTGGGCTGCGAATTACTTCGCCTCTTTCACTTCCGAGACGAATTCCGGCAGATCCCAGGTGCCGCCCGCACGCACATAGCGGCACATGCCGGAGGTGGATTCACTGCTCTTACGGAAGGTTTCACCGTCCCAGACCCACTCCGCCGACGCCCAGCAATCGCCAATGCCGCGACCACGCTGGCCCAATGAGATCACGCCATCGCTGTAATCAGAGGCGGAGTTAGTAATAAATTGCGGCGTCCCTTTCAGCGCCTTATCCACTACCCAGTAGCCATAACCTTCGTTGTACGCCCCGCGCCAGCAAAGGGTGGAGATCAGTGCATGTTTGCCATCCAGCGGCGTCAGGGTAATGTCGTTATCACCGTCGATAACCGGTTCCTGTGGGGAGACAAGGCGATCGCACTCGTTACCGCTGGTAAGCGCCGCCAGCAAACGCGGCTTCAGCGCTGCGGTTTCGGCTTTGGTGAGGGTGCGATCTTCACCGCCTTTCACTTCCACCGCCTGAATCACCGGCGCGGCAACCGCTGGCGTCACCGAGCTTTCTGCTTTATCGCCCTTTTTACTCAGCGCACCCGGTGTGCCCACGCGCCCTTGTACATCATCAAATTTCAGCAACACGGCGTATGCGCCATCGCCGGAGAGCACAAACGGTTTCGCGCCGCCTTTGAATTCGACTTTACCGCTACCTTTCACAGCATCGATCATGCTGTGCGCCTGCGCATCGGATAAACGCCAGCTATCGTTATCTTCGGTCGCGATCTCACCCTGTGATTTACCCTCGATCCACAGGCTGAGTTTTGCCTGCTGCGTCGTTTCGTCGGCGTCCATTTCCGCCAGCACCACATCAACGGTCACCGGCGTGTCCGGCCCGGCTTTGCGCGTGATCAATACCGAACCGGTGGCTTCTTCTTCCGCGCTGTAACCGGCGGCGCGGCAGGTCAGGGTGTTATCGCAAACCACTTCCCAGTCTTTATGGTCAAACGAGACACCACTTTGCTCCGCCAGCACGGGCGCACTTAGCGTTGCCGTCATCACCAGCGCCGCTTTGATACTGCTTTTCATGCCATCACTCCGTAATGAGAAATGCGCACAGTGTGCAGAAATTATGTGTCAGGGAGAAGTGTATTTTGGCGGGGGTGAAGAGAAAAAAGGCGAGAAAAAATTCTCGCCTCAAGGTAGTGAACACACTTAATCCAGATTCAGCTCACCGTAGGATTTCACCACGCGGGAAACGATGCCGTAATCAATGGCTTCTTTGGTGTTCATCCAGTAGTTGCGGTCAGTATCCTGCTTCACTTTCTCCACTGGCTGGCCGGTTGCTTCAGCGATCATGCGGTTAACGCGCTCCAGCGTGCGGATGATCTCTTTCGCTTCGATTTCAATGTCGCTGGCCTGGCCGCGTACGCCGCCCAGCGGTTGATGGATCATAAAGCGGGTGTTCGGCAGCGAATAACGGTGCTCTTTTTTCGCCGCCAGCAGGATGGTGATCCCGGCGCTTGCCACCCAACCGGTGCCGATGATGTGCACTTCCGGGGTGATGAACTTAATCATGTCATGAATGGTATCCGCCGCTTCAACATGGCCACCCTGGCTGTTGAGATAGATCTTAATCGGCGCATCGCTGATGCCCTGCAACAGCAGCAACTGGGTGACGACTTTTTCGGTCAGTGCCTGGTTGATCTCGCCAGAGATAATGATCGAGCGGGCATCCAGCAGTTTTTGCTGCATCAGTTGTGAGACGTTACCGGTCTCTTTCTCTTTTTTCTCGTCGTCTTCGTTCATAAAGTGCATGCGCTTTCTCCCCTTCAGGTTGTGGAGCTAAGCATAGCCCAACGCAGGTTGGGCGGAAATAACAAGATGTTATCTCCGCGCGTTATCGCCCTCATCACAGTTCACTGCGGCGTAACCCGAGGTCTTTTAGCTGCTCGTCGCTTAATGCGCGCAGTAACCGCCGCGTTTTCACGCGTTCATGCAGTCGTTGCAGTTTGCGCCAGAGTAAAACAAAGCCTAAAAACGGGCGGTTGGGTCGATTTTCAAAGAATTCCATGGTGCTCTCCTCGCCTGAAAAGAGCTCTATCTTCGCCGTTCTCGCCCATGACAATACAGATTCAGAAATCACTTTTCTTTAACATACAGATCGCTTAAAACAACGTCTGAATCGCGAATTTCACGCCAATCTGTACTGGTTCTTAAATCTGTATGGTGAATTTTAAGGATACAGCATGACACGCTACCAACATCTGGCCACGCTGCTGGCAGAACGCATTGAACAGGGCTTGTATCGCCACGGCGAAAAGCTGCCGTCAGTGCGCAGCCTGAGCCAGGAGCACGGCGTGAGTATCAGCACCGTGCAGCAGGCGTACCAGGTGCTGGAAAACCTGCAACTGATAACGCCCCAACCGCGTTCCGGCTACTTTGTCGCGCCGCGCAAGGCAAAACCGCCCGTGCCCGCGATGTCACGCCCGGTACAGCGGCCAGTGGAAGTTACGCAGTGGGATGAAGTGCTGACGCTGCTGGATGCGCGCACGGATAAAGCGATTGCTGCGTTTGGCGGCGGCGCACCGGATATCACTCAGCCCACGCTTAAACCGCTGTGGCGCGAGATGAGCCGTATCGCCCAACACCAGGTGATGGATGCGTTAAGCTACGACACGCTGCCGGGCCGCCGTGAACTGCGCGAGCAAATCGCCCGGCTGATGCTGGATGGCGGCGCATCAGTCAGCGCCGATGATATTGTCATCGCCAGTGGTTGCCATCCGGCGCTGGCGCTCGCCTTGCTGGCGGTGTGCCAGCCGGGGGATATCGTCGCCGTTGAATCCCCCTCGTATTACGGCACAATGCAGCTGCTGCGTGGTTTGGACATTAAAGCGATTGAAATTCCGACCGATCCCGAAACCGGCATCAGCGTGGAAGCCCTGGAGCTGGCACTGGAACAGTGGCCCATTAAGGGCGTGATTCTGGTGCCGAACTGCAATAACCCGCTCGGCTTTATCATGCCGGACGCGCGAAAAAAAGCCGTGCTGGCGCTGGCGCAGCGCCACGACATCGTGATTTTTGAAGACGATATTTACGGCGAGCTGGCAGCGGAATATCCGCGCCCCAGCACCATAAAATCCTATGATATTGATGGTCGCGTGCTGCTGTGCAGCTCTATCACCAAAACCGTGGCGCCGGGTCTGCGCGTCGGCTGGATTGCGCCGGGACGTTACCTGGATCGGGTGCTGCATAAAAAGTATGCCGCCATCGGCACCAATGTGCCGGGAACACAACTGGCGGTTGCGGCGTTTATTCGCGACGGTCATTACCATCGGCATGTGCGACGCATGCGCCAGCTTTATCAGCAGCAACTGGAAACTTATACCTGCTGGGTGCGCCAATATTTTCCCTGTGGTATCTGCGTGACGCGCCCGCAAGGCGGTTATTTATTGTGGGTCGAGTTGCCGGAAACCGTCGATATGGTCTGTGTTTCCCGCGCACTGTGCCGCCTGAAAATCCAGATTGCGCCCGGCTCGTTATTTTCAGCGTCTGGCAAGTACCGTAACTGCCTGCGCCTGAATTGCGCCCTGCCGCTGACCGACGCCAATCGCGAGGTGATCAAGCACTTAGGTGAAGCCATTCACAACGCCTTAGAGGACTGAATTCAAAGTACGCGTTTGCCTGTCAGAATCCGGCGTGCGCCGAGGTAGTGATCCTGCCAGTAGTCATCAAGAAAATGGCTGATACGGATATTCAACCCGGTACGCGGCGCTTCGATAAAGCGGTTATGCCCCAGATAGACACCGACATGATCGACCGGGCCGCGTAATTTGCTGCGAAAGAACAGCAAATCCCCCTGGCGCAAGTTCGCGGTTTTTACTCGCATCAAGCGTTTGTCATGAAACATGGCTTTGGTGGTGCGGGGTAATTTATTACTCAACACTTTGTTGTAGGCATAAAACACCAGCCCACTGCAGTCGAAACCGCGCGCCGGCGAGACGCCGCCAAAAACATATGGTTTACCCAACTGTTTTTTAAGATGATGCACAACCTTGTCAACTTTTGACTGACGCGTCGCCGCAAGCATCGCTTCACGGGTGATCTTGCGCTGTTCGGCAAGCATCGTTGGCGAGTGTGTACGGCTAACCGGTTTAGATTGCACACAACCGGTCAGGAACACAGCAAGCAAAATAAGAAAAAAAAGCCCCAAAAACCCGCGGAGCATGCTCTGCCTGGGGGCAACGATGGATGATACAGTTAAATATTTCACAACATTAATACTAATAAAAATAATGGGTTAAAATTTTAAATACATTTTTCATTCCTTAACGGAAGGAGAAACGTACTCACTCATCAAAAAACGCCCGCAACTTTTGTACGATGACTTTATTAAGCTGACAAATTCGGGCTTCTGTCAGGCCAAGCATTGAGGCAATCTCTTTCAGGCTTAATTCATGGTGGTAATACAACCCCAGAATCGTCTGTTCGCGCTGTGTCAGGCTTGCTACCGCGCTTTTTAGTGCCCGGCTATCCAGTACTTCAGCTTCAAGCGAGCGGCTTTCCAGCGCGTGGGCGTGAAGATCGTTATCCAGGCTCTCCAGCTCACTGGCGGAGTCGAGCAATAAATAGTGCTGATACTCCTCTGGTGTAATAGAAAGCCGTTCGCTTAGTTCATTAAAATTCGGCACATAGCCAAGTTCACGCGCCAGATCGCGAATGGCGTCGTTGAGCTTGTACATTTTTTGGCGCAGCCGCCGGGGACGCCAATCCTGCTGGCGTAGCTCGTCAAGAATTGCCCCACGAATGCGCTGGATGGCGTAACCGGCAAATTGCGCATCCGGTTGTCCATAGCGACGCAATGAAAAGAGCAACCCCGTCAGGGCGACCTGGCGCATATCGTCTTTATCCATTACGTTGCTGGTTTGCCAGGCGAATTGTTTCACTACTTTATGCACCAGCGGCAAATAATCGCGTACGTAGCGCGCTTCATCGGGAAACGTTATCGTTTCAGAGGAAATTACACTCATCATTATTAACAGCGCAGACTAGATTTATTAAATAAAAACAGACGTATGCTGTTTTTACATTTTTAAGGCTGAGGTTTCTCATTAGTTCAGTGCGTAAAAAAATTAATTATTTAATTAATTAAACAAACAACAATAAATTAACATCAAACTATTACAACCAGCGGCACTGCACGGCCTCCCTCCTTAGCTGGTGTAAAAAGATACACCACACCCCCTATTTTTAATCCCCCGAAAAGCGCCAATTAATGAATTTGCGTATAATTCATCTATCGCACAGTAGTATTATTAATATCTCATATGGAATGATTACTGGGGTCAGAGGATTTACTCATCTGCCTTCACGTTAATTAATCCTCAATTACGGTTAACAGCCTAAATAATAGCTTGTTCCAGGATGGAGCGACCCGACATTCGTCATGAAAAAATATTGTTACGCTATTAACAATTGGTTAATTGATTTACCTTCCGGTTCAATTATTCATTTAGTCACCGGAGAACATAAGCGGCTGGGCGCCTATCAGCTCAAACTGCTGGATCTGCTGCAACAGCACCCGGGTAAGGTTTTTACGCGGGAAGAGTTGACCAACCAGGTCTGGGAGGGGCGGGTTATTGGCAATAATAGCCTGCCAAACGCCATTCACGCCCTGCGCGCGGCGCTGGAAGATGACGGCAAACAGCAACGCATTATTCGCACTGTACCTAAACGGGGCTACATACTGGATGCTGAATATTGCCAGCAGGTTGAAAGTCCTCAGGAAGATATTTCATTAGATAATGAGAAATCTCTCGCAGAGGCGGAAACAGCCAATACGCTGCCGCACGCTTCTGACGTGGCGCATGAAACAGGTGTACAACCAATGCGCTATCGCCGTGGCGCCATCGTATCGTTATTACTGATTGTCGCGCTTTTGGTCGCCTTTATCGGCTATTTGAAAATCGCTCGCGGCCAGAGCATACGACCTGAAGAGCTGGCAAAAAACGAGTACAGCAATATTCGTCTTTATACGCTTATAAAACCCGGCGAGCATCTGCAGGATCAGGCCACGGTATACAACCGGCTCAAAGACACTTATCACCTTTTAAATGAGCAGATAAAAAAGCAATCCATCAACCTGAACATCTATTCGCGAAGTGATAAACAAACGCTGAACTTCACCCTGCGCTTATACAGCACCTGTGGGCAGAATATTCTGGCGATGCAGATCTATCACTGGCGGGCCAATCTGGCTTCACTTAATGAATTGATCCTTGAAGAAACGCGGAGAAAACTCGATGAAATGGTGCCTTGCAAGACCGCATAAGTACGGAGTCATGCTGATGCTCACGGCACTGATTGGCGCTGCCTGCGGTTATGTGTGGCATCGTTCGCAGTCGGCATTAAAACCGGGCAGTAACATGACGCAGCAATTCGGTTTTTACGATTTGCCGCAGCAGCAAAAAGAGCTTTATGACGTCCGTTTGTCCACCGTTGGAGAGACGATCGTAAGCCATGTCAGCAGTCCGACTAACCCTCAGTTCAGGCTAAAAGGGAGTTTCGTGCAGAGAAACCAGGTGGGTGAGAAACGCATTTTTACCTACACACCTGTTCATTTCGTCCCCTCACCGGAGACCCAGTTGCTTGCCAGCAACATTGATTTACTGGTGCATTCGCAAGTGCGTATGCAGCAACTTTGGCCAGATGGCGTGCCGCTGGTCACTATGCAAAACGGGATGATCTTTTTCTACCCGCTGGACGACAAGTAGGGAACGGCGTGGGGTTGTTATCACGCCAGCTCACCAGACCCGGATTCATCGCCAGCCAGCAATGTTTCCCCATTAGTAATGGCCAAATATCATTAAGGCTGGCGGCATGCTCTATCGCACGATGGTAAGCATTTAATAACACGGGATAATAGCTGGCGTTAACGGCATAGGCCGCAGCGCTCCCGGCATGATGCACACGAGCGATGCCGGGTAGCGTCAATAGCGGCGAGAAATGTTGATAGTGCCCACCCAGCAGCAACACATGCCAGTCCAGCCGATGAAGACTCATAAAGATGCGATTCGCCTGGGCGCATGCCCTTTCATCCTGCACCAGCTGAAAGCCGGCATCGAACAGCAGGACATTGCGCCACCCTTGCCGTTGCGCTTCGCTCAATACCATGCACTGTGTTTGTAATTCAGCCAGTCTGCTATCACTCCCTGACGCTCTGGCAACAGGCCAGAGTTGTTCCGCGCTTATGCCCGCCTGGCTTAACACTGCACATTGCGCACCGAGCAATGCCTGATCCTGCACATTAAAGAGCACTGCTACCTTTGCAAAACTGCGCCACTGTAAATTGCAATGCAGCGACAGCTGCGGGCTCTGCCAGAAAGGGAAAGTAGCGGCGTAATTCAGTTTATGCATTGCATCATCCTTGCAGATAACAGGCGTCATAATGGTATTTGTGACTGACCATAGATAGTTAAAGCCGGTGGGTCTTTTAACGCAGACAGGGTGAAAAGTCCCATCAATCAACGACATTAAATAATTAACGCTTAGAAAACATGCCAGTAAGTAAAATCTGCATGGAATAGTGCCGCATGAACGGCGTCACATTTCTGCTGTAATAAGCAAATAAGAATAAATTATTCTTATTAAACATTTTGTGAGTAATATATTATTCCTTAACGGATGCCTGGGCCGCAGGGCAACAGGCAAAAAACTGTGAAACCGAGTTGAGCGAAACGTTGATGAACATTGATCTCTCCAGACTGACTACCGAAGGCCGCAATACTGCCAGCGCTGACATTGACATGCTTGATACCGAAGCAATGTTGCGGGTTATCAACCGTGAAGATCAAAAAGTGGCGCTGGCGGTGGAAAAAACGATCCCGGCGATCACGCAAGCGGTAGACGCTATTGTGGCGGCTTTTCAAAAAGGCGGGCGCTTGATTTATTGCGGCGCCGGTACATCCGGGCGGCTTGGGATCCTGGATGCCAGCGAATGCCCGCCAACCTATGGCACCCCGCGCGAGCAGGTGGTGGGTCTGATTGCTGGCGGCCATCGCGCCATTTTGCAGGCGGTAGAAAACGCCGAAGACAGCCTGACGCTCGGTGTTGACGATCTTAAGGCGCTCAATTTTAACGCCAACGATATCCTGGTCGGCATTGCCGCCAGCGGCCGCACGCCGTATGTCATTGCCGCGATGCAATACGCCCAAAAACTCGGTGCGACCACCGTCGCGCTGACCTGCAACGCGGGCAGTGAAATGACGCAAATCGCCGATATCGCCATCGTTCCCGTGGTGGGTGCGGAAGTCGTTACCGGCTCGTCGCGAATGAAAGCTGGCACCGCGCAGAAACTGGTGCTGAACATGCTGACGACTGGCGCGATGATCCGCAGCGGCAAAGTGTACGGCAACTTAATGGTCGATGTGGAAGCCACCAACCAGAAGCTGGTCCAGCGGCAAATCAATATTGTGATGGAAGCGACCGATTGCGACAGCGCCACCGCAACCCAGGCGCTGAAAGCCTGCGACGGGCATTGTAAAACCGCCATCGTCATGGTGTCAGGCGGGCTGAGCGCTGACCAGGCAGCACGTCTGTTAGCCGATAACGGTGGATTCATTCGCCAGGCACTGGCTAACGCGGGAGTCAAGTAATGGCCAAAATCAGCGAGCAGTTTATTGCCGCAATCCTGCAACTGGTGGGCGGCAAAGCGAATATTAAAACCTGCGGCAACTGCATGACGCGGCTGCGTCTGACGCTGAACAACGATGCTCTGGTTGACAACGCCGGGCTCAAAGCACTGCCCGGTGTTCTCGGCGTGGTCAATAGTGAGGATCAGTTGCAAATTATCGTTGGCCCCGGCAAAGCACAAACGGCGGCGGAAATGATGAGCGCAATGACAGGTGGCGTCAGCGCGCCTGTAGAAGCGGCGTCGCTGAAAAGTATCGCCAGCGATACCAAACAGCAGATGAAAGCGAAACAGACCAGCGGCGTGCATCAGTTTCTCGCGAAATTTTCTACCATTTTCACCCCATTAATCCCTGGCTTTATCGCCGCCGGGATGCTGCTCGGCTTCGCCACCCTGATTGAGCAAAGCCTGCTTATCAATGCCGCCGAAAAAAATGCCACGCTTGTCCATATCGTGGGTTATATGAAAGTTTTCGGCAAAGGGCTGTTCACTTTCCTGCCGATTTTGATTGGCTACAACGCGCAAAAAGCCTTTGGCGGCAGCGGCGTCAATGGCGCGATCATCGCCGCGCTATTTGTGCTCGGTTACGATCCAAAAGCGACAGTGGGCTATTTTTCCGGTATCGATAACTTTTTCGGCATGGGCATCGATCCGCGCGGCAACATTATCGGCGTGCTGATCGCCGCGATCCTCGGCGCCTGGATCGAGCGGCAAATCCGTAAATTCATGCCGGATAACCTCGATATGATCCTCACTTCGTTGCTGACGCTACTGATCACCGGCGCGCTCACCTTCACGGTGATCATGCCGATCGGCGTTGAGCTGTTTAAAGGCATGTCGTGGCTGTTCCTGCACCTTAACGGCAACCCGTTCGGCTGCGCGGTGTTGGCC
The DNA here is from genome assembly GCF_015167415.1 of Kosakonia pseudosacchari. Lineage (NCBI taxonomy): Bacteria > Pseudomonadati > Pseudomonadota > Gammaproteobacteria > Enterobacterales > Enterobacteriaceae > Kosakonia > Kosakonia pseudosacchari. Next base: position 645,963 of record NZ_CP063425.1, on the reverse strand, counting down.
GGGCTGTTCCTGATTGCCGTGGTGTTTGGCGTGCATCAGGGTTTTATTCCGGTCTATTTCGCGCTGATGGATGCGCAGGGCTTTAACTCGCTGTTCCCGATTCTGGCGATGGCGGGCGGCGGCCAGGTGGGCGCGGCACTGGCGCTTTATTTCCGCTCGGCGCGCGAGTCGGTGCTACGTAATCAGATCCGTGGCGCGATCATTCCCGGCCTGCTCGGTGTCGGCGAACCGTTGATTTACGCTGTCACGCTGCCGCGCGTAAAACCGTTTGTCACGGCCTGTATCGGCGGTGCCTGCGGCGGTTTCTTTATTGGCACTATTGCCTGGTTCGGGTTGCCGGTTGGGCTAAATACCGTGTTTGGCCCTTCTGGCCTGGTGGCGCTGCCGTTGATGACTTCCGGGCAGGGGATCTACACGGGAATGGCGGTCTACGCCGCAGGCGTGGTTGTCGCCTACGTGTGCGGTTTTCTCGCTACCTGGTTTTTTGGTCACAAAAACGTGGATTTGAGCTAATACCCACTGTCACCCGGCGCAAAGCCAGGTGACATCAGGGCATCAAAAGCGATAAGAGAGGCTGCCGACGATGCTGCGTTCCGCACCGAAATAGCAGTAAGAGAGCGAGTTACACGCCGCGACATAGCGTTTGTCGGTCAGGTTGTTGACATTCACTTGCGCGCTCAACCCTTTCAGACCCACATTACTCAGGTCATAACCCACCGCCAGATCGACCAGCGTGTAAGACGGCAGCGTGTGCGTGTTCTGGCGATCGGAGGTGATGCCATTGACATAGCGCACGCCAGAACCGACAGTCAGCCCGTTCAGCGCCCCCTCTTTCACGTCGTAACTGAGCCATGCACTGGCCTGATTACGTGGCGCGTACACCGCGCGTTTACCCTGCTCCTGCGCACTGCTTTTTTTGTAGCGAATGTCGTTGTAGGTGTAAGCCGCCTGCAAACGCAGGTTGTCCATCAGTTGCCCCACCGCTTCCAGTTCCACGCCTTCAGATTCGATCTCACCGATAGAACGGTAGGGATCGGTCGGCTCCACTTTGGTGGCGATGTTCTCCTGATTGATGCGATACACCGACGCGCTGTACAGGGTTTGCGAGCCTTCCGGCTGGTATTTCAGCCCTGTTTCCCACTGTTTGCCTTTCATCGGTTGCAGGATCTTGCCGTACTCGTCGGTAAAGCTGGTCGGCGTGAAGGCGGTCGAGTAGCTGACATACGGCGCAAAACCGCTATCAAACAGGTACATCAGCGCCGCGCGGCTGCTGAAGTGGTTCTTATCCAGCGTATCGCGGGTGTCGTTGATCTTATTGACGTTGGTGATCTTCACCTGATCGTGACGACCGCCGAGCGTCAGACGCCATCTGTCGAGGGACATCTGATCCTGGGCGTAGATCCCGGTCTGCTCAAGTTTGTGTTTTTCACGGCTATAAACGCTGATCGACAGCGGATCGGCGCCATAAACCGGGTGGAAAGCGTCGATCGCCGGGAAGCTGCCGTACGACGCGGTGACATTATTGCTGCGACGCTGATAATCCACGCCAAACAGCAAGCGATGGTTGATCACGCCGGTATCAATGCTGCCATCGATCTGGTTATCCAGCGTCACCGCCGAGAGCGATTCATCCGAGCCGGAGTAACCCCGGTTCAACTCGGTGTCGTTCAGCCAGCCCGAAGCATACACCTGGTTAAGATCAACGGTAGTATGCAGGTAGCGCAATTTCTGGCGCACCGACCAGCCGCTGTCAAAGGCGTGTTCAACGTTGTAGCCGACCATATTTTCGCGGCGATCGTATTTGTCGTAATCATCTTCGCCTTCAAAGAAGGTGCTGGAGATTTTCTTGCCCGCGTGCGGCACCACGGTGCCTTCATACGGCAAACCGGAGTGGCTGCCGCCTTCCGGATCGCGATGCAGGTACGCCATCAGCTCCAGGCGCGTGTGATCGGTAATGCGCCAGGTCAGGCTCGGCGCGATGGCGTAACGCTGCTCTTTCAGGTGGTCAAACTGCGAATCCGCATAGCGCGTCATACCGGTTAAACGCACCGCCACGCGGTCGTTGTCATCCACCGGGCCGGTGACATCAAACGCCGCGCCGCGCTGGTTATTATTTCCGGCGAACAGCTTCACTTCACCGCCAGGATCAAACGAGGGTTTGCGCGAATTCAGCGCCACAATGCCGCCCGGCGATGAACGTCCATACAATACGGATGCCGGGCCGCGCACCACTTCTACGCTATCCAGGAACCACGGATCGATAACCAGCGAGCTGTGCGAGTTGGTGTCGCCCATCATTTTCAGCCCGTCGAGATAGACGTTATCCAGGCTGCCGTCAGAAAAACCGCGCAGCACGATATAGTCAAAACGGTTCGATGCGCCAATCTGGTTGCTGTAAACACCCGGTGTGTAACTCACCGCCTGGCGCACGCTGATGGCGCCCTGCTCTTCATACTGCTGGCGGGTAACAATCGATACCGCCTGCGGCGTTTCGATATCCGGCGTCTCCAGTTTGGTCGCGCCGCTTTGCATTTGTGAAGTCACTACCACGGTATCGTTGCCAGAGGTAGTCTCTTGTGCCAGCACCGTTACGCTCATCCCGCCGGTTATGCAGCCAATCATCAGCGCCAGTCGCGTTTTTGCGAACATGAAAATCTCCAGAAGCCGTTATTATTGTAAATAAGAATTATTACCCTTTTGAATTCGCCAATAGCTATGCGCAGTGATGATTCACGTATGCGCAATGATAAAACCGCGCCCGCAACAGCAAAACTGGTCTACACAGGGGAAAATCAGGACGCGCGGATTTCGCTGGGAGCCATACCGTAGCGGCGGCGAAACGCGGTGGAAAAATTGGTGGCGTGCTGGTAACCGGACATCCACGCGGCTTGCTGTACGCTGTAGCCCTCTGCCAGATAGCGACGCGCCAGTTCAAGACGGCAATCGCGCAGGTAATCAAACACCGAGTGGCCGTACGCCTGGCGGAACTTCACGCGCAGGCTGCTGGCGCTCATCGCCGCCAGTTGCGCCAGTGCCGCCAGGGTGTACTCTTTTTCGGGGTGCTGCTCCAGCAAACGGCGTACGTTTTCCAGCCGCTGCTGTGCGCCACACGGGGCTGTGCGGCGGCTCTCCTGTCCTTGCAAGCGCTGCGACAGCGCGTTGCCCAGCAGTTGCAACATCACCCCTTCCAGCATCAACTGGCGAGAGAGCGCAGGCAGCGAGGCTTGCTGGGTTTGCTGTAAACCAGACAGTAAAAAGCCCGGCACCTGCCATAAAAAGGTCGGTGCGCCGTGCGCTTCCCACTGCTGTAAAAGTGCGCTGAGGAGCGGCGATTGCCAGCAGCTTGCCGGATCGACGCCAAGCGATAACGTGCGCAGATGGCAATCCGCCAGATGGCTGGCGTTCATCACCTGGTGTTCGCTCAGGCGCGAGGTAAACGCCATGCCGGAGCGCACAACAAACGCTTCGCCGTTGAGGCGCAGCATCACACTGCCTTCCAGCACCACCAGCATATAGAGCGGGCAACTGTGCAGCGAGGTGGTTTCATAAGGTTGCAGAACGCGAATATCAGAACGGGTAAGGTTGATACCCGAAGAGAGCGTCATCTCTTCAACATCGCCCTGGATCACAATGCGCTGCGCTTTGCTGAAAAGACCGGTTGCCAGCGACGGGAAGCGGTAATCAATCCCATAACGCTCGCCAAAACCGATAAAGTCTTCAATTGAAAAGTGTCTTTTTTGCATAGACGGCAGCCATCGCTATCTGTCGAACCCTCACCCGCGCGGGCGAAACGGCCTACACCTTATCATTCGCCCTGATACGCTTCAATAATATTGAGAACTATTCTCAACACACTGATTACGGCGTGTTAGCCCCGTCGGCGTTTCCCAGCACACCGAGGATTTGCTGGCGCAACCATTTATGTCCGGGATCGCGGTGCAGCCGTTCATGCCAGAGCATCAGCATGTCAAATCCTGCCAGCTCAACAGGCGGATCAACCACCTGCAGTGTTCCAGTGGTGGCGACAAGCCGCTCCGGCAGCACAGCGACCAAATCGGTGCGCGCCAGCGCATCCAGCATAAACAGGAAATGCGGCACCGAAAGCACCACATTGCGCGTCAATCCGCGAGCCGCCAGCGCGTCGTCTGTTGCCGCCTGAAAACCGCCGCCCTCCGGTGAGACAATCACATGCTCCAGCTGGCAAAACTGTTTGAGCGACGGGCGGCGTTTAAGCGCCGGATGGCCTAAACGGCCGGCCAGCACATAGCGCTCAGTGAACAATAACCGCTGGTGCAGCGACGCCGGTGCGCCTTCGCGCAAATGGAAGAACAGATCGATATCGCCCTGCTCGGCCTGGCGCTTAATCTGGCCGGGGTTAAGCTCAAACACCGCGAGGCGGCTGGCGGGCGCGTCGCGACGCAACGTGCTAAGCAGCGGCAGCAGTACCGCCGATTCGGTGTAATCTGTCGCCGCAACCCGCCAGGTAACACTGGCGCGGGCGGGATCAAACGCGTTGACTGGCGACACTGCGCGCTCCAGCGCTTCCAGCGCCTGGCGTAACGGTTCACGTAGTTCGTCTGCCCGTACGGTCGGCTGCATACCGCGCGGGCCGGGCAACAGCAACGGATCATCAAAGATCTCGCGCAGCCGCGCCAGTTGCACACTCACCGAAGGCTGAGAAAGATTCAGCCGCTGCGCCGCGCGCGTGACATTGTGCTCACGGAGCAGTACATCCAGCGTCAGCAGCAGGTTCAGATCCAGGCGGTTGAGATTAATCATGACTATACCTGTGATATCAGTAATTAATTTCTACTATATCCGCGCGTCGCCTACCCTGCAGCTTCAATCTTATTGCCGGGAGTTGTTATGAATGTATTGATTGTTTATGCCCATCCGCAGCCGCATTCGTTGAATGGCGCGCTGAAAGCGTTCGCCGTGCAGCACCTTGAAAAAGCAGGCCACCATGTCGAGGTTTCCGACCTGTACGCCATGCAATGGAAAGCGCAGCTCGACGCGAACGACAGCCTTGATGCGCCTGTTGGCGATGTTTTCAACCCGTCGGCAGATTCGAAACACGCCTTCGGGCAGGGCCGACAAGCTGCGGATATCGCTGCCGAACAGGCCAAACTGCTGTGGGCCGACGCGGTAATATTCCAGTTTCCTCTGTGGTGGTTTTCCATGCCCGCCATCATGAAAGGCTGGTTCGATCGCGTTTACGCCTGCGGTTTCGCCTACGGTGTGGGCGAACACAGCGACACACACTGGGGCGATCGCTACGGCGAAGGCAGCCTGGCCGGTAAGCGCGCCATGCTGCTGGTCACCGCCGGTGGTTGGGAATCGCACTACAGCCCGCGCGGTATCAACGGCTCTATCGACGACATTCTGTTTCCGATCCAGCACGGCATGTTGTTTTACCCGGGTTTTGAGGTGCTGCCGCCGCTGGTGATTTATCGCACCAGTCGCGTTGATGACGCGCGATTCGCCGCGCACCGTGAAGAGCTGGCACAGCGGCTGGATACGTTATGGCAGACGCCGCCGCTGCCGTTTCGCCAGCAAAACGGCGGGGATTACACCATACCGGCGTTAACACTGCGTCCGGAGATTGCGCCGGGCGAAAGTGGGCTGGCCATTCATCAGCAAAGAAAAGAATAAACGCATAAAAATAACCGGCGTCGATAAATGATGCCGGTTTATTCTATTTGCACTCCCTCACCATGCCTTCAAATTAATATCAACTCTCTTCGCTATTATTTTCTGGCGCATTTCTCCATTGTTTTTCATTATTTCTTCACAATAGCGAGTTTTGTAAACTCAAATAATTTGCGCAGAAAATGATTAATCGGAAAATATAAACTCGTTTAATCTATTTGAGAGTTGAGAACGATCACTCTCAAAAATCAGTCAATCGAGGGCTACCGATGCCGCCGAAAACCACGCAGGAACAATGTCATCAGCAGCGTAAAGATGAGATTATCGCCGCCGCCCGTCGGCGTTTTCGCGTGAGTGGCTTTCACGCCGCCAGCATGTCGCAAATCGCCCTCGAAGCCCAGTTGAGCGTCGGGCAGATCTACCGCTATTTCAGCAGCAAAGGCGCCATTATTGAGGAGATTGTTCGCCGAATCATCGACTACCGCATCGCCGAAATGGAAAACAAAGCCGAAACCACGCACCTGCCGGAGGTGCTGGCCTGGCGGCAAACGCTCAGCCCGGATGACGACGCGTTAATGCTGGAGATGTCTGCCGAAGCGACGCGCAATCCACACATTCAGGCAATGATGGTCGAAGCCGATGCCCGCATGTTTAACAATGCCTGCAACCATATGCAGAGCCGACATCCGTAGTTAAGCGCCGAACAGGTGCGCTGCTGCGTTGAGCTGCTGGCAGGCCTGATGGAAGGCGCGACATTACGCCGTTTAACCCCGCAAAAATGCGACCCGACGCAGTTAAAAAAGTTTTATCAGGAAATCATCACGATGATATTTCTGCCAAATAAATAACCCGACAAATATAAACCCTCGCTTATTTCCAGCCCTTCTGAAATAAATGCCAACTCGCCTGCTTATTCTCCTGTTTTAAAAACGGGCAGGCTTCGCGCATGCCAGGAAAATAGTCATGAAGTTAATAACCACAACATTGATGGCCGCCCTCGCGTGGTTTGATGCGATAACGCCACACCACCTGCACAACGTCCAACTCAGGAAGTCGGCGTCGTCATACTGAAAAACCAGCCGCTCGCCGCTGACATCTATGCAGTAGCATTCTGTTCACTAAATAGTCATTTGCGCGCCATCCTATTGCAGCATTTTTTTCACAGACTCTCTGGCTTTCGAAACCCGTAAATTTGTTTTCAGGCATTTATGAAAAAATACTGGCTTCCCTGGCTGATTCTGTCGCCGTCACTGCTGTTCCTGGCGCTGTTTACCTACTTTCCGCTATTTCGCTCAGTGTACGACAGCCTGTTCGACACCCGCATGGCAACCCAGGATGCGCCGTATGTCGGACTGGGAAATTTCACCCGCCTGCTGGATGACAGCGTGTTCTGGCAATCGTTGTTCAATAACCTGGTTTATCTGCTGCTGACGGTGATCCCGGGCGTCACGCTGGCGCTGCTGCTGGCGGTGGCATTATGGGAAAACCACCGCGTCAACCGCTGGCTGCGCACCGCCTTTTTCTTTCCGATGATTATCCCGATGGTCAGTGCCGCCGCACTGTGGCTGTTTATCTTTATGCCCGGCATGGGGATGCTCGACCACTATCTGGCGCAACTCTTTGGCCCGATGAACAACAACTGGCTGGGCCGCAGCAACAGCGCGCTGTTTGCGCTGGCGCTGATTGGCGTATGGAAATTTGCTGGCTATTACATGCTGTTTTTTCTTGCTGGCTTGCAGGGCATTCCTGCGTCCACGCGTGAAGCGGCAGTAATGGAAGGCGCGAGCACCACGCAGGTGTTCTTCAAGGTAACGCTGCCGCTGCTGCGCCCGACCATCAGCTTTGTCGTTACTACGGCACTGATTTACTCCATTACCCAGATCGACCACGTGGCGGTGATGACGCGCGGCGGGCCGGACAACGCCACCACCGTGCTGCTCTATTACATCCAAAACCTCGCCTGGGATACCCACGATCTGGGTAAAGCTTCCGCCGCCACCTTTCTGACGCTGGTCGGGCTGTTCGTCTTCTCGCTGGTCAACCTGAAACTACTGGAAAGAGGAGCGCATTATGAGCGTTGAAATCACGCCTGCCATCAGCCGCAGCACGTCTGTAGCACGCCCGTTGTGGCTGCGCCTGCGCCACTCCCGCCCGGTGACGATTGCGGTACTGATGGTTTGCCTGGCGCTGCTGTGGGTGAGCCCGTTTATCTGGATGCTGTCGTCTGCGTTCAGCGCTACCACCTTTGGTGAAGACATGGCGTCGATTCTGCCGCGCTTCCCGCTGACGCTGGATAATTTTCGCGACGCATGGGACAGCGCCAACTGGCTGAGCCTCTACGCCAACACGCTGATTTTCGCCTTCGGCACCTTCTTCGTTCAACTGTTCACTATCACTACTGCCGGTTACGTCTTTGCCTGCCACGAATTTCGCGGCAAGAAAACGCTGTTCATCCTGTTTCTGGTGCAACTGATGATCATGCCGGTAGTGATGATGATCCCCAACATGCTGACGCTGAAAACCTTCGGCCTGCTCAACACCCTGACCGGCGTAATGATGCCCTACTTCACCTCGGCGTTCGGCGTGTTCCTGATGCGTCAGGCGTTTCTCGCGATCCCGAAAGAGATCGAAGAAGCGGCGCTGATGGAGGGCTGCCGTTGGTGGCAGGTGCTGTTTCGCGTGATGTTACCGATGTCGTGGCCGTCGGTGCTGGCCTTCGCCACCGTCAGCATTACCTACCACTGGAACGAGTATTTATGGCCATTAATGATGCTCAACGATCCTGACAAGCAGGTGCTGACGGTCGGCCTGGTGTCATTCGCCATGGGCGCGGAGTCCGGCGGCCAGTGGGGAATGATCAGCGCCGGGACGCTGATGGTCTGCCTGCCGCTGATGGTCGCGTTTATCGCTTTTCAAAAGCAGTTTCTCCGGAGCTTTGGCTTTTCCGGGATTAAATAAGGAGTTGAGTGATGTTTTTAGCGCAAATTTCAGATACCCATTTCCGCAGCCAGAACGAGAAGCTGTACGGTTTTATTGATATCAACGCCGGGAATGCCGATGTGGTGTGCCAGCTTAACGCCCTGCGTGAGCGCCCGGATGCGGTGGTGGTCAGCGGCGATATTGTTAACTGTGGTCGTCCGGAAGAGTACCGCGTGGCGCGCCAGATCTTAGGCAGCCTCGACTACCCGCTGTTTGTTATTCCTGGCAACCACGACGACAAAGCCCATTTTCTCGAATACCTGCATCCGCTGTGCCCGCATCTGGGTAACGATCCGCAGAACATGCGCTACGCGATTGATGATTTCGCTACCCGCCTGCTGTTCATTGATTCCAGCCTTGCCGGGGAGTCAAAAGGCTGGCTGACCAACGACACGCTGAGCTGGCTGGAAGCACAGCTCAGCAATAGCAAAGACAAACCGACCGCAATCTTTATGCACCACCCGCCGCTGCCGCTCGGTAACGCGCAGATGGATCGCATCGCCTGCGAAAATGGTCATCTGTTGCTGAAACTGGTGGAGCGCTTCCCGGCGCTGACGCGCATTTTCTGCGGCCACAACCACAGCCTGACCATGACCCAGTATCGCCAGGCGACGATTGCCACCATCCCGGCGACAGTGCACCAGGTGCCGTACTGCCACGAAGATACTCGCCCGTATTACGACATGTCGCCGCCGTCGTGCCTGATGCACCGCCAGATTGGCGAACAGTGGGTGAGCTACCTGCATCCGCTGTCGCATTACGCTGGCCCGTGGTTATACAACGAGAGCATCAGTTGCCCGGTGGATGAGCGTTAACACCATGTTAAGACTGCAAAACATAAGCAAACAGTTCGATGGCAAACCGGCGCTCAACGCGCTGTCGCTGGATATCCACGACGGGGAATTCGTGGTGCTGGTTGGCCCTTCCGGCTGCGGTAAAAGCACGTTGCTAAGGTTGATTGCCGGGCTGGAAAGCGTCAGCGACGGCGCGATCCTGCTCGATAACGACGACATCACTACGCGTTCACCGCGCGAGCGCAATTTCGCGATGATCTTCCAGAACTACGCGCTGTTTCCGCACCTTTCCGTGCGCGACAACATCACCTTCGGCATGAAAGTGCGCCACGAAGAGAAAGCGACCTGGCAGCCGCGTCTGGAGCGCGTGGCGCAGATGTTGCAGCTCGACACGCTGCTGGAGAGAAAACCGGCAAAACTCTCCGGCGGCCAGCGCCAGCGTGTGGCGATGGCGCGCGCGATTGTGCGTAACCCGAAGCTGTTTTTAATGGACGAACCGCTCTCTAACCTTGATGCGCGCCTTCGCACCGAAGTGCGCGACAGCATTATGGCGATGCACCAGCAGCTCAAAACCAGCACCATTTATGTCACGCACGATCAGACCGAAGCCATGTCGATGGCCGATCGCATTGTGGTGATGAATGGCGGTCACGTGCAGCAGGTTGGTCGCCCGGAGCACCTTTATGCGCACCCGGCGAACCTGTTTGTCGCCGGGTTTATTGGCTCTCCGGCAATGAATCTGCTCGCGTTGCCGTGCGCTAATGGCAACGTGCTGCTGGATGAGCAACGTCTGCCGTTACCGCCTCACGCGCGCGATGCCGCCGATGTGTGGCTGGGCATTCGCCCGGAACACATTACCGATACGCCGGAAGCGGGCCAGTTGGTGCTGCCCGCCACGGTGATTCAGCGGGAACTGATGGGCGCGGATTACCAGCTTCACGTCAGCACACCCATCGGCAACCTGCGTTATATCCGCCATCACAGAGGCGATGTGCCCAATAAAGGGGACACACTCCGCGTCGGTTTTTCACCCCTTGATAGCCATCTTTTTGATGCGCAAACCTTGCTTAACTTACACCAGGAGAAAGACCATGTATAAGCCTCTGCCAAAGACGCTGCGAGTGCTTACTTACGCCATAACCTTTGCCATCAGCGGCACGGCGATGGCGCAGGAGAAGATTGATTTCATGTTTCCGGCCCCGGTGGACGGCAAACTGACGATGGAGATGACGCGCGTCATCAAAGCGTTTAATGATTCGCAAAAAGAGGTGGAAGTGCGCGGGATTTTCACCGGCAATTACGACACCACCAAAATGAAAGCCGAATCCGCGCAGAAAGCGGGTCAGCCCCCTGCGCTGGTGATCATGTCTGCCAACTTCACCACCGATCTGGCGCTGAAAGATGAAATTCTGCCGATGGACGAGTTGTTCAAATATGGCGACAAAAAAGCGGGCGATTTCCTGCAAGCTGCCTTCTGGCCTGCGATGCGCAAAAACGCGCAGGTGATGGGCGTAACCTACGCCATCCCGTTCCACAACTCGACGCCGATTCTTTACTACAACAAAACGATGTTCGACCAGGCGGGCATCAAACAGCCGCCGCAAAACTGGAAAGAACTGCTCGACGACGCGAAAAAACTCACCGATCAGAGCAAAGGCCAGTGGGGCATTATGCTGCCATCGACTAACGACGATTACGGCGGCTGGATTTTCTCCTCGCTGGTGCGCGCCAACGGTGGCAACTACTTCAATGAAAACTATCCCGGCGAAGTCTATTACAACGCACCGACCACCATTGGCGCGCTGCGCTTCTGGCAGGATCTGATCTACAAAGACAAAGTGATGCCCTCCGGCGTGCTGAACTCTAAGCAGATCAGCGCCGCGTTTTTCTCCGGCAAGCTGGGCATGGCAATGCTGAGCACCGGCGCGCTGGGCTTTATGCGTGAGAACACCAAAGATTTCGAGCTGGGCGTGGCGATGATGCCCGCGCAGGAGCAGCGCGCCGTGCCGATTGGCGGCGCCAGCCTGGTGAGCTTTAAGGGCATCAACGATGCGCAGAAAAAAGCGGCTTATCAGTTCCTGACGTACCTCGTCAGCCCGGAAGTGAACGGCGCCTGGAGCCGCTTTACCGGCTACTTCTCACCGCTGAAGGCTTCTTATGACACCGCCGAGATGAAAGAGTACCTGAAACAGGATCCGCGCGCGGCGATTGCGCTGGAACAGCTGAAATACGCCCATCCGTGGTATTCGACGTATGAGACGGTCGCGGTGCGTAAAGCGATGGAAAACCAGCTCGCGGCGGTGGTGAACGACGAGAAAGTTACGCCACAAGCCGCCGCTGAAGCCGCGCAGAAAGAAGCCGATGCATTGATGAAACCGTACGTTGAAAAAACGGCGCTGCAAGCCGTGAAATAAGCCATTCAGCCCCGCAAGGATGCGGGGCAGTTCTCCTTTTTCGCCATGATTTTCTCTGCTTTTTCAGTATTATTTGAGCGCCAGTCAACAGGCTTAACGCATTTGTGCGACAGGTTGATCGCAATGGAAGAGGTATTCAATGGGCTTTAGCGATAAGGGAGTTATTCAGCAATGATTGATGAAAAAGCAGCGATTGAATCCGCGAAAGCTTACGCGTTAAAAAATTTCATCAACTGCTGGGACTATGATATTCACCTTGCGGCGCTTGTAGAGCTCAACGGTGTTCAGTATTGGGAAATTAATACCAACCTGGCGTCACCGCCTGGCACGCCATTCTATGAGCAGATCTTGCCCTCGCCGATTCGGTATTACGTCAATGCACACACCGGGGAGTGCGCCGGGTATAAAACCCATCGGGATAACCAGATTGACCAGTGCAATCGGTGATAAGTACTGAGCAAGCCCCAGTAAGTATTTACTTACACGCCAGCGCTTGAAAATGCTATAACGGCTGGCGTTTTCACCTCACTCTTCCCGCGAAAGGATCTTCGCCAGATACCCCTCTAACTGGTGGCGCTGCAAATAGTTGGTCACGTCGCGTTCCCAGCCTTTGCCATCGCCCAGCACCGCGCGGCTGTGCGTCGGGGCGTAAAGATAACGGGTGTCATACAGGTTCAGCAGCGACTGGTTCATTGCATCAATATTGGCCCCGGTTTTTTTGCACTTCTCCTGCTGGATAGCCAGTGAGCGCAACACCCGTTCCCGCGTCTCTTCGTCGGGGGTATAACTCCGTTCAGTCAGTTCACTGAGCACCAGGAACTGCGGTTGAATACTCTCTGCCAGCGCGGCCTGCAAACGATCGTGACCGTCGAGGATCACGAACGACGCCAGCCCGGCGATAAACCACACCAGAATCGGCGGCAACTCGCCCTCGCGGCATTTCTTGCGCCACCACTTCACACGTCCGCTTGCCGGGTCCACCGGGTAACGCGCCAGCAGCAGATGGCCATTCCACCACCAGTCGACAAACGTCACCTTTTCCGGGTTTTGCAGGTCGGGGAAATCCTCGCTCCACAGCGACCAGTTAACGCTGATTTGCGCGCTGCTGGCCGGCGTGTGAAAACGCCACTGCTCAAACGGTAGCGGTTTATTGAGGACATATGGCGCAGTCGGTTTGACCTGCTCCATTGGGCGCAGCAACCAGCGGCGCGGTGCCAGCAGCGGCGTTGGCGCCTCCATCAACTGGCGGGCAAAATAACGACACCAGTGGCTTATCCAGTTCGCGTCGCCTGCGCGTTTAGCGCTTTCCACCTCTGCCGAGGTGATTGCCGGCAACAGCAATTCCTGACAAGGATGTTCCGCGTTGAACACCAGCCAGACGCCGGAGTGATCTTTCAGCATGGTGGCCCAGAACAGCGTCTGGCCGTTAACCTGCAACGCCATGCGCCCGTTGTGCCCGCTGAGCATTTCCATCGCCTGGCCGTCGCCTTCGCGCACCATCAGTTCCAGCCCCTGCCAGCTCTCATTACGATCGCGAAGATCCTTCCACCAGTAATCTGTCATGCCATCCTCCCTGCGAAATGAACGAAAAGTGTAAAACAACATGCCGCCCACAATAACCACGAAAATAATGCGTCTTTATGAGCAGATGAACAGTTTCCCGCCAGCCGTTTCTGTATGTTTATTACTCAACCCACTGACAAGGAGCACACCATGTCTCACGCCGAACTTCACTGCCACTCCTGCGGAATGCCGCTATCCGCACCGGAAGCGCGTGGCCCCAACGATAAATATTGCGTCTGGTGTACCGACAGCGAAGGCCAGTTGAAATCCTGGGAAGAGGCCGTTTCCGGCCTGGCGCAGTACCTGGATTCCTGGCAGCACGTCGGTAACGAAGAAGCGCGTAAACGCGCCGTTCGCTACCTGACGTCGATGCCCGCCTGGGCTGACAGAGCCTGATCCAGCCAGGAAGTCGTTACTTTGCCGGGTCTTTTGCCCCGGCAAATTCCGCCGGATACGGATCGACTGGTTTAAGGGCAGCCTGCGGTTTACGCAGCGCCGCCTGCCAGCCACCGGTTTCGTCGTTGAGATTGATATCCCGGCTGAACTGCTCAAAGTCGCAGGCATCAAGCTTCGCTTCAAAGTTACGTTTGTGCTGGATAAAGGCGGCGAGCTGATCCTGATCCAGCGACTGTGCAAGGTAAGGATAGTGAATGCGCAGCTCAGTCGTGCCCTGCTCTTTCAGTAACTGATTAACGCGGCCAAACAGCCGATCGACACGCCCTACGCGCTGTTCGTTGTCGCCAGGTGTCCAGGCAATCCCGTAGTGATGCACCTGGTTGCACTGCAAATGCAGGTTCACCCCTTCCTGGAACACAGATGTTGCCACCAGCACATTGGGATAAAAGGGGCTGTTGAACCCGAGGATCAAACGTTGCCGGTTATCGGTTTGCCCACTGGCGTACCACGCCGGACTTGAGAGGTTGGTCAGTTCCCGCCACGGTGTTTTCCAGTCAGCCAGCGGGTGATCGGTGATTTTTTCACACATCGCCCCGAAGGTTTCAATGCCATTGATGAAATAGCGCAGCAGTAACGATCCCGGCAATTTATCAGCAATGCTGGCGGTAAAATCTCGGTAGCGCTTTTGCACGTCCGCCGTACTGTTCTGGCGGCTAAAGCGGATAAACCAGCAGTAGAGTTCAATCATCACCGGGCTGGCAAAGATGTAGCCCGTTTTCAGGTAGTTGGCGAGGTTTTCCACAATCGCCGGGTTGCTTGCCTGCCAGTCTCGAAGTTGCTGCTGGCAGTGCGCAGGCAGCAGCGGAAACATCATCCCCCAGGCCGTTTGCAGTGGCTGCTCATAACGGTTTTCCTGCATCGTTTCGCGACGCGCCAGGCCCGGCGCAGCAGGCCACGTTTGCAGGCGGGCGTCACGCGCCGCATCGCCAAAGTTATCGCGCTGGCGATCGGTGAGCCGGTAATAGGTGGCATATTGCGCGCAGCGATAATCCGCCGCAGGCTCCAGAAACAGCGAGAACAGGCTTTCGGCCCGGCGAAAACGCTGGCTGACGTTAGTGCAATCGGTTCGCTTCTCACCCGTTTTTTTCACCACAAACAGATCGGCGATTTTCGATGACAGCTTTAGTTCATTTTGCTTGCGCTCGTTGATCTCCTCATCGTCATCACTCCCGGCGTCGTCATCCTGGAACGCTGACGCCTCTTGCAACACGTGCGCCGTCTGGGTTAAGCGGTTGAAATATTTACGTGACCAGCCGCTTTTGCGCCACGCTTTTAGCGTCTCCTCCGGGGATTCAACGCCCCAGGCAGCAATAATTTCCTGCGCCATTAGCTCGTCATATTCGGCGTTGATGCGCTGGGTAATTTCTCGCACCGATGGAATACGGCGCACGAACACCAGGTGTTTATCGCGATACAGCGGGCGTGATGCAGTAAACAACTGTTCAGGCACGCACTGCCTGACCAGCGCGCCATATTTCGGGTGATCCGGAAAGCGGTTATAAATGCGCTGAAACTCCTCCGTCAGCTCCACCAGCAAACGGGAGTCCGGTGCCTGATGAAAGGTATCTTTTGCCATATCGTCCGAATTCTCTTCACCGCTTTCGCTGTCCTCTTTGGCCACAATACCGGTCGATTCAAACCCTTCGAGATAGCCATACTGGAACTGGCGGCGCTCACCTTTTGCGCCCAGCGTCTTGACCAGTTCGCGCTGGTAAAGGGCGAAAAAGAGCTCTGCATCCGGGTTGTCGGTAAAATCCGCCGCCGTCGCCTGCTCATGGCGGTAGTTATATTTATTGTTGGTCACGCCTTTTCCCTGCATCTGTCGCAGGCGGCGAATGGCAAAAGTTTTTAACAGCGTTTTGGCATCACCATCGGGGCTAATCGCCTCGGGATCGACGAAGTAACGTAAGATATCGGCGACATTGCGCGATGAAGAGTGATTCGGCGTCGCAGTGAGTAATAACGTTCGTTGTCCTAAGCGGTTTTTCTCCTCGCCAAAAAAGCGCTTCGCCGCCGCCGCGCGCTGGGATTTGCCATCGCGATTACGGAAGTAGTGCGCCTCATCAATGATGATGAGATCAAACCCTTGCTCGCCCAGCATCGCTTTGATTTGCGCATGGATTTTCCCCGCTTCATGCGCCGCGCATGCTTGCGTATTGCTGCTATTTTTCTCCTCCGCCGGCACCAGTCCGCTGAGCGAGTGAATCGTGGTCAGGTAAAAATTCCCCTGTGATTCATGGATATCCTGCGCAAGCTCGTTCAGCCGGGTGAAAATGCGCGCTTCATGCACGGGTTCCCTGTTGGCGTTACAAATCTGCGGATTTTTAGCGCGATAGTGATGCTGCAAAAAGGTTTTGTATTCCCGTTTCCAGTGCAGGCAAATGTCTTTATTAGGCGCGAGGATAAGGATTTTCGCGTCAGGCTTTTTATGCCAGAGCTGGAGCGCCACGCCAATCGCCTGGTAGGTTTTGCCCATCCCTACTTCATCGGCCAGCAGCGCCAGCCGGCGTTTTGCCAGAATATTCCACAGCCCGGCGACACCTTCGGCCTGACGCGCGGCCATTGACGATTCCTGCGCATCGTATTGCCAGTCGTCTTGCGACGCGTCAAAACTCATCATTTTCGCCACGGCCTGCGGGGTAATGGCTTTCCAGTTATCAGGCTTCATATCCACACCTTTGCTTTATCGCATCGAGGTACTGCTGGCGCTGTTTTCCTTTCACCGGTAAGGGCGGAATGTCGATGACAAGCTTCGGCCACCAGTGGGCGGCGAGGCGCTTTTTGCGGTAGCGTTTTTTCGCCAGCAGACAGAGGCTTTGCACCTCGTTGGCCATAAACCAGCCAAACAACGTTCCCGGTTGCGCGGCGAGATTTTCGCGCACTTTCTCCACCAGCTCGAGCAAACAGCCAGGGCAGGTGAACAGCCAGTAGTGCAACGAGGCGTCATCGTTCAGGGTTTCGAGTTGCTCACGACGTTTTTCCAGCGCGTAGAAAAGACGGAAATAGCTGGTGGCGCTGGTCTGTACCGGCGGTTTTTCCTCTGGCGGCGCATCCTCTGCGGAATCGCCATCGCACAGCGTTTCCCGCAGTTGCACCGCATCGTTAGCCTGCGGATCGACATCACTGATATAGCTGTTCAGAAGATCGTGCAGCGAGTCAAACCCGTTCACCCGGCGAAACGCCTGCCCCACTTCGTGAATGATGCCTTGCCAGTCCGCCTCGCCGGGGCGGATGACGGTGTAAAAGTGCTGGGTTAATACATCATCCGGCTGCTCGGCCACGAGATCGCGCAGTACAATCAACGACTTACCGCGCCAGCCCAGCGGAATCGCCTGCGCGATACCCGGCAAGCGAAGGGCATACTGCGCGGTAGATTTGCCGTCAAACCATTCGCCGGATACGCTGTATTTTCCCGAACGCCAGTCAAATTGCACCTGTAAATCAAAGGGTAATTGCTCGGGAACGTGCAAGCTCTCTGCTTCCAGCAACCCGGCGCTGGCGAAATCGAACGCCTTTTCAGCCAGTACATCACCGACGATGTTTGTTTTCGGCGAGACGCGATGCACAATGCCCGCTTCGATGTTCCGGTGCGCCTCGTCTGTGCTGTCTACGTTGAGGCTGCTGCAGCCCGGCGCGGTAAAATTCCACGAGCCGATCGCCAGTGTTGCTGAGCTTTTCCCCGTCGCCAGCCAGACTTTGGCGTGGGTGAGTTCTGAGCGCTCGTCACGCGCGATCGGGTTTTCGCAAAGAAGTAGCCGTTTCGACGCTCGTAATGCCTCAACGTTTTCGCCGCCTGGCGTGCGCAAAAACCGCCCGCGCGCCAGATCGGGCACCAGCTCGACACTCAGCGCCGGGTTACCAAACGCATGCGATAAAGAGTCAATAAAACCCGCTAAATCAGCGGCCAGATAGGGCGACCAGACAGAGAGCTTTTTAATGGTGTCGCCGTTCGCCAGCGCTTTCAGCAGCGTTTTACCGGAAAGGGAATGAATAAAATCCCAGTCAGGATCGTCATGGGAAAATTTCCGCCGCACCGGGAACACGTCGTCAACATCCATGTCCGGGTCGACCTGCGTAAAAAAGGACTTAATCTGCTGATACTGCTTGTTGGTGCTGACGCGGCGAAAATCTACCGCTTCCTGGTTGCGCCCCCAGCCGCTGAGCGTCAGGTTCGCGCTGCCCGCGCCGAGGATCATGTTGCCGTGCACATCTTCGAGATAAATCACTTTGGGGTGAAAAAGGCTATTTTGGGCATCCAGATGCGGGGCAATTTGCCGCACGGAAACCGGCAGAATGGCGATCGATGTGCGCTTGTGCTGCTCCTGGGTTATCAGCCGTTTATCGCAATAGACGCGGAAATCGATTTTTTTGCGGGTGAGGTCAAATTGCAGGCGTTCAAACTCGCTGCGGTTTTTCGGTGGCTCTTCCATCCCCAGCACCGCAGGCAGCAGGTGCGTTTCGATAAAACCAATATTGATATTAAAACTGGTCAGCCAGACCCGTTTTATCTCGCCAAGCGTGGCCAGTTGCGCTTTAAATTCGCTGATGAGCTTCATTGTTCGACTCCCCACAATCCTTGCAGCATATGGCGGAACTGCGGGATGTAATAATCGTTAACCCAGCCGTCATTCTGGCGATCGTCGTGCAGAGCGCGTACGGGAACCTGCAATGTCAGCGTTTCGCCAGTAAGTGTTATCCACGGTAACTGGCCGCGGCTTTGCATCACATACTCATGGTATTTCAGTAATTCAACAGCTTGCGTGGCAACGGAGGGCGCTTGTGCGACATTCAACAAACGTGCAAGGCGGCTATGCGCCGTGCCGGAAAGCGCGGGCAGCAGTGTTTTATCGTTTATCACCTGCTCAGCACGTTTCGGTAGCGTGCGATCGTCCAGCCCGCGCTGCGCCCAGAACTGGCGAATCTCCTCCAGCGTCTGTTTTTTACGCTGTAACATCCCACTAAAAAGCAGATCAATCGCCGCCAGTAACGGCTCAACATGCACAATGTGACGCAGAAGTTGGCGGTCGGCTTGGTTATGGCTAAGACGCAACGCCTGCTGGAAAATCGCCGCCGCAGGTAGCTTTTCCGACGCTTGTTCAAGGGCGTCATACAGCGCGCCGGAAGCGCCTTCGCGTAAACGGCTCATCGCCAGCCAGAAATCTTTGGCGTAACTGCCAACATATTCCGACGAGCGAAACGCCTGCACATACGCTCGGGTGATTTTCTTATCGATATCGGCAAAGCGCAGCGTGAGCCCTTGCTGGAGCCGCACGCCAAGCTGCGTTTTCAGGCAGTCACATAACCGGCGAAAAAGCGTTTTTAGCTGCGGTGTTTGCAAAATAAATTGTCCGGCCTGTTGCCATGCGGATATGCCTTCTGCCAACTGATAATGATATTTTTGATCGAAGAAATGCATATTCATCATCGGCGTTTTATAGCGCCCGTTGGTGCCGAGAAATAATTGTTGGGTCAGCAACTGGCTATCCGCTCCGTGGCCGAAAATAAGCCGCGGGTTATTATCGAATTTCGCAAATTTGTCGCGGGCTTTAACGATGCCCAGCACGCCGGTGGTAACAACACCCTTTTTGCTCTGGCTATCACACATCGACAAGGTGTAAATATTCTCCAGGAAAATCAAACAGGCGTGCGTCAGTTTTACATCGTTTTTGCCGCTGTAGATTTTTTGTAATGCGTCGCCGAGCCGCGTTTTGTCATCACTGAGGACGCTACGAATAACATAATGGTGGAGCAGATTGAGTGTGTAGTGACGAACATCATTGGCGACTGAACTAATACGGTTGCGAAAAATCTGCTGCCCGAAAGAGGACCAGACAATCAATTGACCAAGCGGGTCGATATTCAGTTCACCGCTGAGCGATTCGTCATATTCCGTAATAAAACGCTGAAGATTCATTAAAATTTTATTTAAGGAAAAACAAGCGGTTATTATCCTCTTTTTACCAGTCCCATGACATCCTCATCTTTGGTACTTTACAGGCAGTCAGGCGATCCTCTGCGTCTGACACTGTTTTTTTGAAAATTTAATCTTTTTAAAATCAATCAGTAAAACGCTATCGCGCATTAACCTTATAAATTTAGCTTGCAATCAAATAGCGCACTACTTAAATTGCACTCCACAGCCGGACACAACGGCACTTAACACAACCAACTAAATAGCACGCGATACAATCGCAAGGGAGATAAGATGTCACGTTCATTACTGATTGCCATGAGTTTAGTTGCCTCCAGCGTTTCCACCGCCTGGGCCGCCGATGCGCCAACACCGACAGCGGGTGTGGCGAAATTTCTTTCCGTGCTGAACAGCAGCGGCGGTAAACCGATTGAACAACTTTCCCCACAGGATGCCCGCCAGGTGCTGATTGGCGCACAACAAGGCGCGAAACTGCCACCGGCTGATGTCTCGGAGAAAACCATCACCGTTAACGGCCAGCCGCTGAAACTGACTATCGTTAAACCACAAGGCGCAACCGGAACATTGCCGGTGTTTATGTTCTTCCACGGCGGTGGCTGGGTGCTGGGCGACTATCCAACTCATGAACGTTTGGTTCGCGATCTGGTGAATGAGTCCGGCGCGGCGGCGGTGTTTGTCAATTACACGCCATCGCCGGAAGCGCACTTCCCGGTAGCGATTAATCAGGCGTATGAAGCGACCCGCTGGGTTGCCGAGCACGGCAAAGAGATTGGCGTCGATGGTTCACGCCTGGCGCTGGCCGGTAACAGCGTAGGCGGCAATATGGTCGCCGCCGTCGCCTTGCAGGCCAAAGAACACCATACACCCGCGATTCGTTACCAGGTGATGTTCTGGCCGGTTACCGACGCGCGCTTTGAAACTGGCTCCTATAACCAGTTCTCTAACGGCTATTTCCTCAGTAAAAACATGATGAAATGGTTCTGGGACAACTACACCACCAAAGAGAGCGACCGCCGCAATATCCTCGCTTCCCCGCTGGAAGCCAGCAGCGCGCAGTTGAAAGGCCTGCCGCCGACGCTGATTCAGACCGCTGAGCTGGACGTGCTGCGTGATGAAGGTGAAGCGTTTGGTCGTAATCTGGATGCCGCTGGCGTGCCGGTGACGGTCACCCGCTATAACGGCATGATCCACGACTACGGTCTGCTGAACGCCCTCAGTGAAGAGCCAACCGTGCGCACCGCGTTATCACAGGCCGCACACGAACTGCGCACCCACCTGCAATAAGCCCCACGAACCCACCCTACGCGGTGGGTTCTTTTATTTTGGCCGGGTTCGCCTCGTCATACGCCGCCTGCGCGGCCAGCACCGCATCCATATTGTGCTCCACCCAGTGCGCCAGCACGGAGACCGTTTCCGTCAGCGTGCGGCCCAGTGGCGTCAGGCTGTACTCCACCGACACCGGCACGGTGTAAAACACCTGGCGGGCGATAATGCCGTCACGCTCAAGTTTGCGCAGCGTCTGGGTTAACACCTTTTGGGTGATCATGCGGATATCCCGTTTCAGGCCGTTAAAGCGCATCGGGCCATTTTCCAGCCGCGCCAGCACCAGCAGCGCCCATTTATCCGCCAGACGTGCCAGCATATCGCGCGTCGGACAGCGGTTATCGTAGATATCGTAAGGAATGGACGGCTTAATCATAACGACAAACTCTCGTAGTAGGTTTCCTTGAGGAAACGTAGTGCCCTTGGGGTGCCTTCTTCCGCAACCGGAACCGGATGTGTATAACTCAAAGCCTAAGTTTCTATTTGATACTAAGGTGCCAGAAATGGCAAAAGTTCTCCTGCGCAAGAGTAAGGAATAAAAGGATGATTACCCGGCTGAACAATGCGTTTCTCAGGCTCACCACGCACCCGGAATTTGGCAAGCTGCTGTTGCGTCTGACATTTGGTGTGTTGATGCTGTTCCACGGCGTAGCCAAAGTGCAACATGGCATCGGCTGGATTTCCGGCATGCTGGTGGCGCAGGGCTTGCCGGGCTTTATTGCTTACGGCGTATTCATTGGCGAAATCATTACGCCAGTGCTGATTATTATCGGTCTGTTTACTCGTCAGGCGGCGTTTATTTACGCCTTCAATATTCTGGTCGCCACATTACTGGTCGGCACGGGGAAATTCTTTACCCTGACCAATGTTGGCGCATGGGGTCTGGAAAGCGAGGCGCTCTATTTCCTGGGTGGTTTAAGCATTATGTTTTTGGGCGCGGGGAAATACACCCTGTTTGCTGGCAAAGAAAAATGATGGCGATCGTGCAAATTGGTTTGCACGACATCTCTCTTCAATAGGGGAAAATTATGTCTACTGTTGTGATCTATTATTCCGGCTACGGCCACACCAAAGCAGTGGCGGAGAAAGTGGCCGAAGGCGCCAACGCACAGCTTATCGTCATTGATAATAACGGCGATATTCAGGAGAGCGACTGGCAATTGCTGAATGACGCAAAAGCGATCATTTTCGGCGCACCAACCTATATGGGCGGCGTGCCGTGGCAGTTTAAAAAATTCGCCGACGCCAGTTCAAAAGCATGGTTCACCCGCGCCTGGCAGGACAAAGTTTTCGCCGGTTTTAGCAACAGCGCCAGCCTGAACGGCGACAAACAAGTATCGCTGCAATACCTGCAAACGCTGGCCTCACAGCATGGCGGCATCTGGGTAAGCCTGGGCTTACTGCCCGCGAATACACTGGCCGCGACGCGCCAGGACATCAACAACCTCGGCGGCTCCGTTGGCCTGCTGGTGCAGTCTCCGTCCGATGCAGGCGCAGACCAGATCGCCTCCGGCGATCTGGATACCGCAGTGAAATTCGGCCAACGCGTTGCGGATATCGCGCGCCGGTTTAACTGAGTTTTCCGGTAATTCAATAACAGAAAGCCAGGGAAACCTGGCTTTTTTGTGAGTGCTTACAGCATCTCTTTAGCGTTCTGCCGGAATGCTCACGGTAGCAAACGCCTCCTGCACCCACTGTTTAAACTGCTGCACATCTTGTCGCTGCGCTTTCTCGCGGCTGGTCACAAAATAATAATTCCCGCCGGGTAAGTTGCCCGGCAACGCGATACGCAGCAGCTTTTGAGCCAGCGCGTTCTGGATCAGCAACTCGCTGGCGAGCAGCACGCCCTGCCCGGCTATCGCCGCCTGAATCGCGTGCGTCTCATCGTCAAAACGAATGCCAGATTGCACCGGTAAACCCGCCGGGCCAAACGCCGCTTGCCAGTGCTGCCAGTCCGGTTCCGGCGTTGGTACATGGCGGTTTTCGATATGGAACAGCGTTAAACCCACCAGATCTTGCGGACGCTTCAGCACCAGTTGCGGGCTGGCGACCAGCACAAAGCGATCGCGATACAGCAACGTGTTATCCAGCGTCTCATCGGCCTGCATGCTGTAACGGATCGCGCAATCTGCCATTGCGCCACGCACATCTACCAGATCGGTGCTGCTGTGCAAACGCAGCTCCAGTTCAGGATGGCGTTGATGCAGCGAAGGAAGGCGCGGCACCAGCCAGTTGGTCAGGAAGTTGGAGGTAGTGCTTAGCGTCAACGCCTCCGGCTGACTGGCATTGTCGATGGCGTCAACCGCTTCGCGCAGCGTGGCAAACATATTCCCCGATGCACGAAACAGGATCTCTCCGGCTGCCGTTAAGGTGACTGCGCGCGCCGAACGGTTAAAAAGCCGCTGATTCAGAGACGCCTCCAGCACGCGGATCTGATGGCTAATTGCCGTTGGCGTTACGCCAATCTCTTCCGCCGCCGCTTTAAAACTGGCATGGCGGGCAACGGCATCAAAAGCGCGAATAGCGGAAAGCGGCGGTAAACGGCGTGTGCGCATGACTGAATTTAACTCATCTTTAGCTGAAGAATATGACTTTGCCTTGCCCATAAATCATGGCGTAGCCTGTAATGCATATAAAGTAATCATGAAGATTATTCACCTCTTGCAGATTAACAGGAAAACCCCATGACGCAACTCAACACACTGACTGCGCCCGCTTCAACACGCTATTTTGCACTGCTGGCACCCGGCATCGCCCAGGCGCTTATCGCGCTGGATTACGCCATTGTCTACGTTGCGCTGCCGACGCTGGCGCACGATTTACAGCTCTCGCTTAGCACGATGCAGTGGGTGGTGTCGCTCTACGGCCTGACCTTCGCCGCGCTGTTGTTGTTGGGCGGAAACCTGTGCGATCGCTTTGGCGCACGGCGCGTTTTCAGCACCGGCATGGCGCTGTTTTTACTGGCATCTGTCCTCGGCGGGCTGGCTCGCAGTGGCGAACTGTTGCTGGTTGCCCGCGCCGGGCAAGGCATCGCCGCTGCGCTACTGCAACCCGCGGTGCTGGCCCTGATCGGTCAACGCTTTCATGGCGAATCTCACCGCCGCGCACTGGCAATCTGGAGCGCGATTGGCGCACTTGGGCTGGTGGCGGGCGTGGTGCTCGGTGGCGTACTCACAACGCTAAGCTGGCGGGCAATTTTCTTTATCAACCTGCCACCAGGCTTGCTGGCGCTGTGGCGGGTGAAGCGCGATTTTCAGCACTTGATCCCGCAACGTGACACGCCACGCTCCGGCGTTGGTGCACTGGTTGGCTGTGCAGCCGCCGGCGCGCTGGTATGGGCGTTAATGCGTTATGGCGAAACGGGCACGGCGGATTTTCTCGCCAACCGGCTGGCAGCGGCGATGTTGTTGCTGTTTATTTTGCATGAGCGCTTTGCCCCGCAGCCGCTGTTATCGCGCGCCTTGCGCAGCCTGCCAGGCCTACAAAGTGGCTGGCTGAGCAGCGCCTGTTATATGGCGAGCGTCGGCAGCCAGTTCTATGCCATGACACTGTTGTGGCAACAGACATTACAGCTCGACGCCGTCACCACCGGGCTACTGTTCACGCCGCTGGCGCTGCTGATTGTGGCGGGCAACGCGCTCTACACCCGACTAACGGCGCGTTATGCCAGCGCGAAAGTGCTGACGGCAGGATTTGCCAGCGCCGCGCTCGGCCTGTGGCTGCTGGCCATTTCGCTGGAGGCTCCGATGTCGCCCGCGTTTATGTTCGGCATTGCGCTGAGCGGTATTGGCCACGGATTGATATACCCGGCAATGTTTGCCGTGGGGTTAACGGCGGTGCCAGCGCACCAGCAGGGGCGCGCCAGTGCGCTGATGATTACCAGCCAGTACATCGCCGGAGCGATGATGCTCGCGATCATTTCCGTATTGCTGGGCGCGAAGCCGGACTTAACAGCATGGTCAGTCGTCTTTCATCTGTTGTGCGGCGCAGCCGTGGCGGGCATGTTGATCGCACTCTGCAGCCGGGAGCAGCGATAGCGCTGTTACGGTTTACTCCACTTTTCGCAAAATGCCTCGACGCGTTCATCCTGAAAATCAGCCAGCCGCTCGATGAGGGTTTCCAGCGGCCAGTCCCACCACGCAATCTGCTGCAACTGCCGGGCGATATGCGGCGGGAAGCGCAGGCGGATCGTTTTTGCCGGGACGCCGCCGACGATGGTGTAAGGGGCGACATTTTTACTCACTACCGCACCGGCGGCGATCACCGCGCCGTCACCCACGGTGACGCCTGGCAATACAATGGCCGCATGGCCGATCCAAACATCATTGCCAATGGTGACGCTGTCGCCACGGCGACGCGCAAAAAAGTCGTGATCGCGCGTGGCGCTGGCAGAGTAGTACTCCGGGCAATAGGTGATGCGATGCTGTGACGGGCGTTCCATCGGATGATTGGGCGCGCCGATACGCACGTTGTTGGCAATCGCCACAAATTTACCGATCTGCGCATCGGCGACGGTGCAGTATTCTCCCAGGTAGGAGAAATCCCCCAGCGTGGCGTACTCCATCAGGCTGTTGGCCAACACTTCACACTGCTGACCAATTTTGCATTCACGTATGCGCACGCTGGGGTCTATCCAGGTTTCGGCGAGTTTTACGAGCTTCATCGGTGGTTTCCCTCATGACAGATCGCACTACTTTATGCCGGTTCTGTGTAGGGAAAATGACGGGGGGAGAAGGTCACCATCACCCGCTGCAAGTTCTACAGCCGGGCCGTTCATCACGCGATATTTTTGAAGGGCGATTGGATAGAACAGGCGGGATTTACCGGCGGGATGCCGATCCGGATCCGGATGACACCGGACTGCATCATCATCACCGCCCAGAACACCCGCGAACTGTGGGGCTGTGCCGAGGGTATGAGCGTGGCTTATGTCAACAAAAGATGAAGCTCTGTCTGTAAGGATTTCCGAGCGCGATTAATGACACCGGCGCACTCTGAAATGGCAAGGGTCATTTTCAGGAGTATAACCGCTGATAACACGATCCCGGTGTAAAGGCCAGGATCGTGCTGGTTATAACTACTTATAAAGAGAAAACACTAAAATTTTTAATCTTGGTAATAAGTCAATATCTCGCGTATCCAGTAAAAAACTAACATCACTTGAGACTAACTCAGGATAATCACCTTCTATCTCGCCAGATAAAGAATAAGCTAAGTCCTTTTCCTCATCAGTTAAAGCCTCTGAGATAATAATCAAAACTTTCAATACATTATCACCATTTACCTCAAGTGAGATCATCCTGAACTTAGAGCAGATGTTAAATAACATCGCTCTCTGTGCTGATAATAAGATACGAACCTCATTCATATTATTATTTTCCTTTATCAGGGTTCACTGGAACAATCTTTGGTGAGCTACTCGACTGAATCATAAAAATACTTGTTGGTTTATTCACATCAGGCAATCCATTTGGGTTTCCAACATTTATATACGTACCAGAAACGGTTTTCACTTCAATCACTACTGTACTTTGCTTTGGATTTTCGCTAATCAATCTATAATTGCCAGAGTTATATGCATTCAGAACTTTCTGCGCATCTTCAAGGGAATTAAGATAGCTTTTATTTGTAGGTGCAGATCCCTGTAGATGTCTCATTTGCTTTTGCTGGCTTACAGTCTGAGTGTACTGAACTGTTCCCTTCTGTGCGGTGCTACCCTTCGGTAATATAAGACTGGTTCCTACCCCGGCTAATATAGATACACCTTCAGCCGCAACAACGAGCCCTTTACCAAAGTCACTCGTATTCTGATTGATAACCGCATTATCTTTCGCTGTTTCCTGAGCTATTGTACGAGCCACATCAGGATCGATCCCCTGATAAAACCCGTTTTGGAGATATTCGCTGTAAGCATCATTTACAGGATCACGAGCAAATCCACAGGTGTCGGGATTGGCTGTACAAGCTACTTTTAATTTAGCTCTGTCTTTTTTGGCAGTTTCCCTGAACTCATCCAGTATCGGGGTAATGTCCTCACCTTTTGCCTTGGCTGCTTTAACTTTTCTGTTGAGATCATACATCTCCATTGCCAAAGCATTATTCTCAACCGTCGTTTTCCCGGCCTGCGCACCCGCTATAGCATTTGCCCCACTGTCACCCACCAGCGCACCAGCCAGCCCGGAAGCAAGTGTCGCCAGCGCCGAAACGGTTTGTTTCTGTTCCTCACTCAGTTTACTGACATCTTTTATGCCCCACGCGTCGAGGGCAATTATCCCGGCCAGCTCGCCCGTTGCAGCTCCCGCTGCTGCAGTGGCTGCGTTTTTTCCGCTCGCCGCTGCCAGTGCCGCATTAACCACTGCGTGAGCAATAACTTTCGCTGCATCATCGTTTACATTCTGCCCGATGAGATAAGCAATTTCCGGCGCAGCAGCACCCGCGAGCGCGGCTTTAATATCTCCGCCAGCCAGCGCCTGTATCGCCGCCGTGGCAGCCGTGATTCCGCGCTGAAGCGTACTTCCCGTACCGTATTGCGCTTCCGCAGTTCTTCCCGCCTGGTCAGCTATTTCTTCTTTCGTCGGGTTAAGTTTGCCATCCCTTGCCAGCGTTTCTTTCGCCGCTTGCAGCGCCGCAGGATCGTTCTTCGCCCTTTCTTTGGCAATCGCCCCTTCGGTCCGCACAATATCCGCAACCTGCGTGCCAATCTCGCCGATCATCTGTGCGGTCTGCAGACGCCGCTGCTCTTTTTCCTTGTCGAATATCGGGTCGATGCTGCCGTTGGCATGTTCGGTATCGCGGCTCAGCGTGGCGACATTCTGCTGCTGGCCAGCCTTGTCGCGGATCACAATCGTGCCGTCGGCCACTGCTGACTGCGTGGTGCCTTCGGCGTGACCCTTACCGTTCATGCCTGCCAGCATGACATTGGCCATATTCCCGAGCACATTGCCGATCATACTGCCGCTGGTGCTGAACCCGGCGCCCTGGTGTTCCGTTTTGAAATCCGCTTTGTTGTTGATATCAGCGAAGCCCAGCGTGCCGGTATCAAGCCGGTTTTTGTCGGCATCCGCCCGGCTGGCGAGCACTGCGCCGTCCAGTTGCGTGTGGTTGCCCACCGTGACATCAAAGCCACCTTTACCCGCGAAGATCCCGGTCTGCTCCTGCACCGAGTCATAATTACTCTTCATTTTGTCGCGGCTGTAGCTGAAGCTGGCTCCCAACCCGCCGCCAGGTCCAAAGGTGTAACTCAGCCCGCCGCTGACGTTCTGCTGCTTACTGTTGTAGTTATTGCTGTCCTGCAGGCTGCTCAGCGTCAGGTCGCGCCCGACATCGGCTGTGACGTTATCGCCATTAACCTGCGCGCCCTGCAGCAACGTATCGCGACCACTCTTCAGGGAGATGTTCTGCCCGGCATCCAGCGTGGTCTCATTCCATGTGGTGCCGTTGCCTTTTTCACCGCCTTTGCCCGCATTCGCGCTGGCCGACACCATAAACCCGGCGCCATTCGGCCCGGCAGTAATGCCGACGCCAATCGAGCCACCCTTGCTGGAGTTGCTGCCGGTGGTTTTCTGCGTATCCGCCGCGCCCGTCAGGGTGATGTCCCGTGCCGCGTCCAGCGTGAGATCTTTCCCGGCTTTTAGCTGACTGCCCGCAACCGTAATATCACCGCTGTTGGCGGCATTGCCTTTGCCGGTGGCGGAGATGCTGAGATCGTTGCCTGCGTTAAGCGTGCTGCCGGTGGTGGTGTCCTGCTCGGAATGCGACGTGGATTTCGACGACTGCCCGCCGATGGAAACCATCACGCCAAACGAGCCGTTCTTCGTTGCATCATCAGAGCCGGTTTTCGCCGCCGCCAGGCGTGAAGCCTGCGAGGCCTGAATCCCGGAGAGCACGGCTTTGGTGCCCTGCAATGCCGCGAGGCGACCGTCACTCTGATCTTTTGCCGCCATCGCCGTGGAGGCAGCCGTATTCACCACATCCCCCACCGCGCCGGAGAGCGCCAGCGTCAGCCCGCGGCTTTTCTGCTCGAATTTCTGGTCGGTGGTGCGTTTGTCGTGACCGGGGTCAATAACCACGCTGTCGCCGCTCAGGGCGAGATCGTTTTTGGCGATAAGGTCTGAGCCGCCGACGTGCAGCTGATTACCCGCACTGACCGTCACATCGCCGCCGTTGCTGCCCACGGTGCTCATGCTCTGGCTCTGGGTGGTGCCTTTCTCTTTCAGATCCTGTCTGGTTTTGCTGGAACCGATGGTGAAGCCGATGCCACCGGAGCCCATCAGGCCGCTCTTTTTCTTCTCTTTAAACTGCCAGTTCGAGTCGGTGTTGGTGGCGGCGGTGATATCGACATTGTGCGCCGCACTGAGCGCTACATCGCCATCACCCACCACGGACGAGCCTTTCACCAGCAGGTCATGGCCGGATTTCACCGTCACGTTATCGCCGCTCAGCAGCGTGCCGGATTCACGGGTGGCACTTTGCTCGGAGATGGTGTGGGTGGTGGTTTTTTTCAGGAAACCTTTTTTGGTTTTGGTCTCTTCCTTGTAGTGGTAATCGCTTTCGGTGGCGGTCGTCAGGTTGACGTCACGCCCGGCCTGCACGCCGATATCGCCTTTCGCCGTCACCTGCGCGGCTTCGGCGTTCATATCACGTCCGGCGATGATCGTAGTTCCCTTACCGCTGGCGATCTCGGTGCCCTGCTGGCGCACCTGCTCGTTAATCACCGTTTTCTTGCTGGCTTTGTAGCTGTCACCCTGGGTGGTGGCCTCCGCCAGCAGATTCACATCGCGCCCTGCCTGCATGCCAACCTGTTGCTCAGCCGCCAGCCCGGCGGCCTGCGAATTGATGTCCTGGCCTGCGGTGAGTATCAGGTTATTACCCGCGCTGACGGTGGTGCGATCAAGGCCGGTGCTGTGATTTTCGCTTTTGCCATTGCGGCTGTTGTTGCGGGTCTGCTGCGCATTGAGGTTCAGATCGTTACCCGCCGACAGCTTCGCGTCTTTCCCGGCGCTGACATCACTGGCGCTGAGCGTCAGGTCGTTGCCCGCCTGCATGGCAAGGTTGCCGCCTGCGGTGATACTGCTTCCCTGATACGACACCTGCTCGCGGCTGGTGGCCGTCTGACGGAGATAACCTGCTTTAAAACCCGACTGGCCGTACGCGTCATTTTTCTCGATTGCGTTGACGGCGATATTGCCACCGGCATCCATCAGCAGATCACCGCCCGCTTTCAGCGTGGCGCCGGTCAGGGTGATATCTTTACTCGCGGTCAGCGACAGACCATCGGTGGCGGTGATGCTGGCGTTAGTACCAAGCGTGGTGTTTTTAAGGCTGACCGAACCCGATTTACTCTTCGTGTTAAGCGCAAATTGATCGACCAGCGTGATGTTGTTAATACTGCCGTCGAGACTCTCCAGCGCCACGGTTTTGCCGCTGATGGTGGAGCTGAGGTTACTGATATCGCCGATGGCGCTGAGACTGACGTTGCCGCCCGCTTTCATCAGCGCATCGTTGCTGTTGGTAATGGCCCCGTCGCTCTCCACGCTGAGGTTGTTGCGCGCCAGCAGCGTGCCGCCAGTGTTGGTGACACTGCCCCCTTCGAGGCTGACATTGTTCCCGGCAATCACGCTGCCGTTATTGACCGTGACATCTTTCGGCGACAGGTAGACTTTCGGGATCATCACCGTTTCACCATTGATGGTGGCGCTTTCCCACCACAGGATGCTGTGGTCAAGCGCGGCGATTTGATCGGCATTGAGCGCCACACCAAACTGCAGCCCCAGCGACTGCTGCGCGTTAGCGGCGTTATCCATCAGATACTGCATCTGCGCGAGATCGGAGCCGATACCATTCAGGTAGCGGTTACCGGTCTGGTTCAGCACGACGTTACTCACATAGCGCGTGTCAAACGCCGCATCGCCAAGGAAGCGGTAGTCATGATCCGGGTTAAGTTTGATGCGATCCAGCATGTAGGCGGAGCCGAGGAACTGCTTCTCATCGGTGTAAGTGCTACTGGTCTCACGCGGTGCGGCAGACGGCGTGATGCCGAGCAGTTTGTTCAGATCGCCAAACAGGTTCGGATCAAGCTGGCCGAGGCCATCGAGTTTCGGGTTAACGGTGATGAGGTACGGGCTTTCCGGGTTAGCCGACACCACAAAGTAGCCGTTATTACCGGACGGCAGCGGGTAGGCGCTGGTATCAACGGATTTCCCCTGATGCGCGTCAAGCGCGCCAGTGCTGGTGTTTTTAAGCACCGCACCTGTGACGCCTGCGCTTGCCAGATTGCCCGCATTGCCGAGGCTGGCGCTGCCTTTCTGCTGGCTGCCGATATTTGCCAGCGCGGCACCCTTTGCGCTGGCACTATCCAGCGCGCCGCCGCCGTTAATCTGCTGCAGGGCGTTGTGCAGTTGGTCCTGCCACTGCGGGGAGTTGACGGTCACCGACCCCGCGGCAAGCGTCTGTTTTGCCACGCTACCGCCAATATTCTGATTGCTCAGGGTATTCAGTGACGGCGCGGTGATGGTACCGCTGACGCCGCCGGCATTCGCGGTCGTACTGGTGTTGCTGATATTGCTGCTGAAGCTGGCACTGACGTTACCACCAGCCTGGATGACAGCGCGGTAAAGCTGCCCTTGAGTGGTGGTTATTTCATGCCCCTGCAGGATGTAAGGAATGGTCAGGTTATAGGAAATAAGGTTGGTGTTGTGCTCTTTTATTGGGCCGCCCGTATAAGGGCTACTGGCATAGGTATCAGATGCATATTTATATACGATGGCATCTGTGGTTATGCTGTTTTGCCAGCTTTGATTATTAAGCTGCGTTCCCTGTAAGGCCATATTACCCGTACTGAGTATTTCGCTGGCTCTGTTATCCAGTACACCTACTGCGACGCTCATGTTTCGACCAGATGCAATACGCGATGTACCACCACTACTGGTTACGTCAGTACGTGTTTCACTCAGTACAAATTTATAATCAGTGTATTCCTTGAGAGGTGCCACATTAATAGTGGTGTAATTCCAGAGAGAACATGACCCGCCCTGGGTTTCGCAGGTATTCACTGTTCTGTTAGTGCTGAATAACCCGTAAGTCCCGTCAGGAAGCTGCGAATAGTGAAGGTTGAGCCTTTGATCGCCAATACCTGCTATCAAGTTATGTGTCGTCGTTGCAGAATTTGCATTCAACCCATCCCTTTGATTCAGCAGATGCCCGGTATTAATGGTGATATCGCCGTTGCGGGTTTCAATATTGCCGGAGGTGTTCACCACCTCGGTGTTGGCATTGCCCGCCGCGTCGCGCTGCAGCCTCAGGTTGTTGCCCGCCAGCATATCGCCGCGCTGGTTGGTGATGCTGCCAGCGTATAAAGCCAGGTTATTCGCCGCGTACAGCAGCGCGGTGTTGACGATGCTTCCTGGCGCACTGAGCGTCAGACTGCCGAGCGTTCCGGCAAAGCCGTTCGCCGTGATATTGCCACGACTTGCCAGCGTCACATCGCCGCCGCCCTGCAGCGAACTGTTGCCGTTGAGCACGATGTTGCTGCCGCTTAATGTACTCGCGCCGCTGCCGGTGGTGATTTGCCCGTTGTTGGTCAGTTGTCCGCCCGCACTCAGGTTCACCGCCTGACCCTGCATCACGCTCTGGTTATCTATCGCGCCGTTACTGGTGATACTCAGGGTTTTCCCCGCCGCCAGCGCGGTTTTACCGGTAAACGCATCGGCCAGCTGCAGCGTCAGGTTGCCGAGCGCCACGATTTGCCCCAGCGCGTTCAGCCCGCTCGCACCGACCAGCAGGTCACCGCCACTGAAGAACTTCCCGCTGGCAGACTGATTCACCTGCGCGGCGGTCACCGTTAACTGGCGGTTACCCAGCAGCGTGCCGTTGTTGGTAAGCTGGCGGTAATTCAGCGCCAGGTCGTTCGCCTGAGTGGTGCCCTGGTTCGTGAAGGTATCGCCGGTGAGTGTCATCCGGTCGGCCAGCAGCGTACCGGTAGCGGCATTGTTTGCCGCGTTCAGAATGAGGTCGGTTGCCTGCAGCCAGCCCGCGCCGCTGTACTGCGGTGTCGTCAGCGTCAGCGCCCCGCCGGAGAGCAGTTTCCCCTCATTGCGCGCCTGCGTGGCGGCAGTAATCCGGCTTTCACCCGCCCACTGAATCAGCCCGTCGTTGAGCATCTGCGGCGTGGTGAGCGTCAGCCCCTGCCCGCTGACCAGCTGCGCACCGGCATTGTTGGTGAGTATGTCTGCGCTGACGGTCACGCCGCCGCCCTGGATGTTACCGCCGTTACCGAGACGCTGCGCCGTCAGGTTCAGGGCGCCGTTACTGACAAGCGAGCCGCCGCTCTGCTGGGTGATATCCCCGCTCAGCGTGGCGGTCAGGCCGTCGCTGCCGCTGATGACTCCGCTGTTATTCAGCGTCCCGCCGCTAATCGTCAGGTTTTTCGCCGCCCACTGCCCGTTGTTCGTCAGCGCCAGCGCCTGCAGTGCCGCCGTGCCCATGGCGGTGATTTTGCTGCCTGTCGCTGAAGTCAGATTGCCCGCCAGTTGCAGGTTCAGCGCCCCGGCGCTCTGAATGGCGCCGCGGTTATCCAGCGACTGCGCCGCCAGCAGGATGTTATTCCCCTGCCAGGTGCCGGTGTTATTCACATTCCCGGCGGTGATATCCAGCGTGCCCTGCGTCAGCAGCGAACCGGCGTTAATCAACTCCAGCTGCGGGGTGGCCATCGCCATCCGCGCCATCAGGGTCGCCGTGGCCGGGCTGTTATCCAGCGTCAGGCTGTCGAGGCCGGTCAGCGTACCGTTGTTGGTGACATGACCTTCATGGGCCGACAGCGTTTTGCCCTGCACGCTGCCGTTGTTGGTGAGCTGTTGTCCGCGCAGGGTGATATCCCCGGCGCTGAGCAGTTGCCCGTCGTTATTCAGCGTCTGCGCGCGGAGCGTCATCGCGCCCTGGCTGGTAAGCGCACCCGGCAGCGCCAGCGTGCCCGCCACATCCGCGTTCAGACTCCCCTGGCTCAGCAGCGAACCGCCGGACGTCCAGTCATCTGCCATCACACTGATCCGCCCGCCCTGCAGGGTGCCGCCAGTGTTAAGCTGCCCGGCGTTCAGTGTGAAATCGCCGCCGCTCAGGGTGCGCGAGTTCGCGCCAGTGATGAGCGTACCGGCGTTCAGCGTCAGACCGTGCGTCCCCTGCCACAATCCATTGTTGACGAGTGTGCCGGCATCCAGTGCCAGCGTATCGCCGGTGAGGCGCCCGGCGCTTGTGATGGCGTCTGCCCGCAGGTTCGTCGCCCCGCCGCTGACCATCTGCCCGTCAGTGGTGATGTCACCACTGTAGACGCCGCTCAGGCCATGCAGCCCGTTGATGATGTTGCTGTTGTCGAGCGAGGTGCCGGTGAGGGAAATCGTATCGCCCTGCAGCGTTCCGGCGTTACTCAGGCTGCCGCCGTCAAACGTCAGCGCACCACCGGAAAGCCAGTTACCGGAGGCGGTGTTGATAATGCTGCCTGCATGCACCTGTGCCTGCTGCGCGCCCTGAATCAGGCCGCTGTTGGTCAGCGTGTTGCCATTGAGCGACACGGTGTTGCCGGCAATCTGTCCGCTGTTGCCAAGCGCATCCGCGCGAAGCAAAGCCGCAGTGTGCGCCAGCAGCGTGCCGCTGTTGCTCAGTGTGCCGTCAGAAGTGATGTCCAGTGCGTCCGCTTCCAGGCTGCCACTGTTCACCAGTTTGCCGGCATGCAGCGTCAGGGCGTCGCCGACATACAGCAGCCCCTGGTTTTCCAGCGTATCAAGGTTTACATCAAGCAGCCCGCCGCTTGCCAGCTGGCCGTTACGCCCATTAAACAGGCTCTGCGTGGCGAAGGTGAGGCTGTGATTGCCCTGCAGAATGCCGTTACTGGTTACCACCGGCGCCGTCACGGCGAGGTCGTTTGCCGCCAGCGTCCCGTCGTTATTCAGCTGTGCCGCACGGATATCCGCCTGCCCCTGGCTCAGTATCTGCCCCTGGTTAGCGAGTGTGCCGGTAACCTGTGCGTTCAGCGCGTCCTGCGCCTGCATCGTGCCGCTGTTATGCAGGCTGTCCGCCGTCGCGGTCAGGGTTTTCCCCTGCATCCGGCCCGCGTTGTCCAGGGCGTTGCCCTGCAGTGCCAGACTGCCGCCGCTGACCAGCTGCCCGTCCGCGGAAGTGGTCAGCGTGTTGCCGTCCCATGTCAGCGTGTCAGCGCCCTGAATCAGACCGCTGCTGTGCAAATCGCCGTGCAGGGCGAGCACTTTCGCCATCAGCGCGCCGCTGTTGCTGCTGTTGCCTGCCGTGAGCGTCATCCCCTGCCGGCTGACCACCTGCCCCTGGTTATCCAGCGTGCCGCTGACCGTGGCGGTCAGGCCGCTCTGCCCGAGAACCGTGCCGGTGTTCATCCACTGACCGGTCGCGAGGTTCAGCGTGTCGCCCTGAATCTGCCCGGCGTTGTCCAGCCGGTCATTTTTCAGCGTCACCGCGCCGTTACTGAGCAGCAGGCCGCCCTGCTGGTTAGTCAGCGTGGTGCCGGAAGCGGTCAGCAGCGCCGTGCCCTGCAGCGTGCCGCTGCTGGTGATGTCAGCGCTGTTCAGCGTCAGGTTTTTCGCGGCAATCAGGCCGCTGTTGCTCAGTTGCGGCGCATTCAGCGTGGCGACGTCGTCCGCGACCATGCGCCCGTCCGCCGCGTTATTCACCTGTTGCGCCAGCGTCAGCAGCAGCGTGGTGGCGCTCAGGTTGCCCTGGTTATTGAGGGTCTGCCCGCCGAGGTTCAGCGTGCCCGCCGTCGCCAGCGCCCCGCTGT
Organism: Kosakonia pseudosacchari; assembly: GCF_015167415.1. Taxonomy (NCBI): domain Bacteria; kingdom Pseudomonadati; phylum Pseudomonadota; class Gammaproteobacteria; order Enterobacterales; family Enterobacteriaceae; genus Kosakonia; species Kosakonia pseudosacchari. The sequence continues at coordinate 610,056 of NZ_CP063425.1, read as the reverse complement.
TGGTGGTGTTCTGTGCGTTAAGCGTCAGCGCGTCGTCGCCCTGCACGCTGCCCGTATTGCTGAGGGTGTTCGCGGTGATAGCAGTGTTTTTTGCCGCCAGCACGCCGCCGTTACGGATGTCATCCGCCGTCAGGCTGAGCGTGTTGTCCGCCAGCAGTCGCCCGCTGTTCTCCAGACGGGTGTAGTCACTGAACAGGTTCACGCCGTTCAGTTCGCCGCTACTGGTCAGGCTGTTACCGTGCAGATGCAGGTCACCGTCGGTGGTGATTAAGCCGCTGTTGTTCAGCTGCGGGATGGCAAGCGTCAGGTCTTTTGCGGAGTAGAGCGTGCCGCCGGTGAGGTTTTCCAGCCAGTCCGTCTGCAGGTTCAGAGCCTGTGTGCCCTGCAGCAGCCCGCTGCTGGTGACATGCTGGCTGCCGAGGCTGAGCGTATCCGCGACCAGCGTGCCGCTGTTGTTCAGCACATCAGGGGCGGTCAGGGTGATGGCGGACGCATTTGATTTCCCGCCGTGACTGACGGATTTCGCCGTCACGCTGAGCGTACCTTTCGCCGCCTGGGTGCCGTTGAGGGTTGCAGTGTTATCCGCCGCCAGCGTCAGGTTACTGCCGCTCTGCAGCTGTGCCTGCTGGCGGGTCTGCAGGTCAGTTGCTTTCACGTTCAGGGCTTTACCGGCATTCACCTGCCCGCCGATATCAGCGGTGGTCTGCGCGGTCAGCGTCACATCGCCTTTCGCGGTAACAGTGGAGCCGGTGCCGGTGGTCAGCGCACCGGCTTTCACGTTCAGGGAATCGTCAGCGGCGAGGGTGCCGTTGTTCTGTACCCCATCACCGGAGACCGCAAGCGTCTGCCCCTGCAGTGTGCCGCCATTCTTCAGCGTGGAGGTGGTGGCCGTAAGCTGACCTTTTGCTGCCACTGTCCCCTGGTTATCCAGTTGTGTGGCCGTAAGCCGGGTATCACCTTCGGAGAGCAGCGAGCCGCTGTTGTGCAGCGCATCGCCGGTCACGCCCAGCGACTGGCCCTGTAATGTTCCGCCGTTATTCAGCGCAGAGGCCGATGCGGTGAGGCTGCCTTTTGCTGCCACCGTACCCTGGTTATCCAGTTGCCCGGCGGTAATGCGGGTATCCCCCGCCGCCATCAGCGTGCCGCTGTTGTGCGCCGTCTGGCTGTTAATCTCCAGCGCCTGCCCCTGCAGGGTGCCGCTGTTGTTCAGGTTGCCTGTGGTGGCCGTCAGTTTCCCTTTCGCCGTTATCGTACCGGCATTATCCAGCTTATCCGCCGTTATCCGGCTGTTACCGCCGGCGGTCAGCTCACCCCGCCAGTTGATACCCTGCGCCTCCAGCGTGGCGTTACCCGCTGTACTGAGCTGGCTTTCCGCATCGCCGTTAATCTGTTTTGCGCTGAGCGCCGTCTGCCCGGCGGCGATTTTGCTGGCGGTAAGCGTGGTATTGCCATTACCGGCCAGCGTCAGTTTGCCGTCCGCCGCCAGTGTGGCACTGTTCAGCGCCACATCCTGCATGCTGTTCACCGCGATATCGCCACCCGCTTTATGGCTGCCGGTGAGCGTCACGCCGTCGCCCTTCGCCGTCAGCGACCCGCTGGTGACACTCTCCCGGACGGTCATTTTCCCGTTTGCATCCAGCGTGATGTCGCCCTGGCGCGCCGCCAGGTTGCCAAGGTTCACCCCCACGCCTTTCTCGGTGGAAACCAGATGAATACGGTTGGCATACATGCCGCCGAGTGCGCCGGTATCCACCGCCACCACCGGTGCCGTGCCCTCGCCCCTGATGGCGGTCGCCTTCCCGCTGGCGTCCACCCGGTTTGCACCGGTGGTGACCGTTAAATCCTTCGCATGGATGGCGGCGTTGACTTCAGTGGCGCGGGAGATAAGGGATAATGCGTCGCTGCCGCTGGCATTCAGCCCCTGGCCTTCGACGGTGATGGTGCCTTTTGTCACCTCGAGTGAGGAGAGGTTGCCCGCCGCGTCAAACTGCGGTTTGCCGGTGGTCAGCGTGGCATTCGGCGTGTTGATAAAGCCGCAGCCGTTACAGGTGATGCCGTACGGGTTGGCGACCATCACATTTGCCGCCTTGCCTGCCACTTCCGTGTAGCCCTGCAGCTGCGAGCGGCTGCCGCCGGTCACTTCGTTGATGATGCCCTTCGCTTCCTGCCCGGCCTTCAGGTTCGGGTTGTTCTGGATAAGCCCGCCAAGCCGGGTCTGGTTCAGTTGCCCGGTGGCGTTGTTGAGAATGAGCCCCTGCTGGCCGACGTTGTACTCGTTAAACTGGTTGTGCGAGATGCCCGCGCCGTTCGGTGTGGCGATGTTCACCACCGGCACGCCGTTGCCGGCTTTGTCCATGGTGGCCTGGCCGGTCGGCGTGATGGCCGCCGCGAAGGAAGGTGCCACGGGCTGCCAGACCAGCAGGCCGATAATCAGCCAGCTCAGTGCGCGCTGCGAAAAACGAACCGGTTTATCGGTATTCATCCTTGTCTTCCTTTAAAAAGTGACAGCCACACGCCAGTTAAACGTCAGGTGGTCCGGGCCGAGCCAGTCCGGGTAACGCAGTGGTGTGCCGACCGAGAGCTGGCTGGCGAACCAGCGCCCGGCGCTGCCCAGGCCCGCAGAGGTTCCCCACAGCGTGCCGGCGGCGTACCGGTCAAGCCGGTCTTTCTCCAGCCAGCCGCCGTCCAGCGCCACCGTGGCGCTTATCTGCCCGAGTACCGGCAGTGTGAAGAGGGTGTAATTCACTTCGTTGCGCCAGTAACCGCCGTTATCGCCGGAGATATACTGCTCTTTGAACCCGCGCACCGAGCTTTCGCCGCCGAGCGTCAGGCGCTCGCTGCCGTAGAGCCGGTCCGGCGACCACTGCCCGTACAGACTGGTGAGCCACAGCAGGTCACTGGTGAGCGGGCGCTGAAAACTGGCGCTGAGGCTCCCCTTGCGGAACTGCGCGCGCGGCACATCGCCGGTTTTGCCGTCATCGGTTTCGGCGTTAAACCACGGCATGCCGTGGCTGTAGGTCGGGTTAAAGGTCGCCACGCCGCCCAGCAGTTTCTGCGTGTGGCTGATGCCAAGCTGCAGGCTGGAAAGATTGCGCGTGCTGCTCACCAGCGGGGCGTCGTTAAGCCAGTTGCGCGATGCGCGCTGTGTGATGCCGGCGCTGAGCGCGGTTTTGATGTCGCCGTTGCGGAAAATAACGCGCGAGAGGTTCAGGCGGTGGGTTTTCGTATCCCCGGTAGAGATCCACGGAAACCCCTGGTTGAGGATAGTGGTGCGGTAGTTGCTCCAGGCGTAGCTGTAATCCAGCAGGCTGTAGCCGTACGGAATACTGACCCCTGTCTGAAAGCTCTGCGCGTCATACCCGGTGGCGAAATCGCTGCTGCGTCCGCCGCTGACAAACCACTTATCCGCCAGTCCCAGTAAATTATTGCCGGTCAGTGAACCGCTCAGCTGATTTTCACCGGTGCTTTTCTGCCCGCTGTTATCCAGCGACACGGAGGCACTTAACGGAAATTCCGGCGTGGCGGTTAAATTAACAATGGAATAACCGGGTTCGCTGTCCGGCACTATTTCAATCTGTACCGGCTGACTGCGCAGACGGTTAATCTGCTCCATGCCCTGTTCAATATCCCGCAGGTTGAGAACGTTTCCCTCCAGCCCCGGAAATACCATTTTCAGCATGCGCGGCGATTCACCTTCCAGGCGGATATGACGTAATTTTCCCTCCAGCACCACAATGCGTAATTCCCCGTGGGATAAATCCTGTTCGGTGAGAAACGCGCGGCTGGTAATATAGCCCCGGCTGATATACCAGTCGGAAATGGCGGCGGTGAGTCCGGTTATTTTCGCCATATTCAGACACTGGTTCTGCCAGGGCGCGAGCAGCTTCTGCTGCGCTTTTGCGTTAATAAGGGTGACGCCGGAAAGGGTGATGGTGTGAATATCAAAACAGGGGCCGCCGGTCTGCGGGGCAGATGTACTCTGGCCTGCGCGCGGCAGCGGTGTGGCGCGTTCCAGCTCGTCGCGCTGCTGCTGGTTCTGGCGCAGCAGTTGTTCCTGCTGCTGACGGACAGCATCACGATCCGCCGGTGATAATGGCGCGGCCTGCAATCCCGCCGTGACAAAAAATATCAACACCACTAAATAGCGCACGTTAGCCCGTCCCTGACCAGAATAAATGACGCCCTCACCAGTAAATTTTGGTTAGGCTGGTTATAATCATCATTTTTAAGTATTTTCTTATGGGCTTAATGAAAAAACAATATTCAGGACGTAAATAGAGAAAAGCTATTAAAATTTAGCTTTAGCGCCGGATATATTCCGGATTCATTATTTAGAGTAACCGAAGCGATGGGAGAAATATAAAACAGCCAGGATTAACAATAATCCAACAACACGCATTGCTATTTATAACTATTTTTCATGACTTTTCGTTATACATAAATAAAAAGAGAAAAACTCCCGAACATCTCATCAGGGATGGGTTTAATAATTGCAAAAGTAATGATTAAACACATGAACAAGGTAAAGACATTCTGTATTAGCAAATCAGCCATGACAGAATAAAATGATTAACCGCTATGAAAAATACTACAGATAAAATCTAAATATATTATGTATCATTTCGCAATTCTAAGCAGGTATTATGAAATTGAGCATTGACCACGAATAAATAAGATCTCTTGATCGTCTCCCGTTGAAAAAACCTCGTCTTAACAGATCTGCCACCAGCCTGGAGGATTTATCAAGCAGTGCTCAATGTGCCACTTCGCCACAGCCTGATTATGATGGCTCCCGGTTGCTTAACACGCCGGGGAAGCGTTCGCATCGGCACAGGAGAAATTTTAATTATTCAGTGACATGGGTTTGTCGCCGCCTGGTGGTAAGCCAAACAGCTTACGCACCGCGTTAAGAAAGGCACCGTAAGGACGCCCCAGAAAGAGCATCATCAACGCTGCGCCTAACGTCCCTTTTATCAGCCCGCTTCCCGAAGCGCCACTCACCGCAATGATCGCTGCATAGACAGGGACCTGGAAACTCACAAGCGCCGCGCTGTCCCACAGCAATTTTGAGAGCCGGCTCGCACTGGCACGCTTCATCACCCAGTCCCGCCAAATGCCATATGGCCTTGCCACCGGAACCATCAGGACGGCACCAAGAAGCCGGGCGTGAAACACTTGTTCCCACGTCATGCCCGCGAGAATCCGTTCGTTAATGATGCCAGTGATGGTGAAAAAAACGATTAACGCGGTGGTATCTGCAATAAATGCAGTTCGCCGCTTCGTCTGCTGCGGGCGCTGAGGCAAATTTTATTCCTGTCGTGGTGTGGTGTGAAAACGCGAATTCATAAAAACAGATGACGCGTAATAGTAGTACAAAGGCTTGAGGTACGCCGCACAGGCCGCGCCTGTTCGGGTATCGGCAAAACACGGCGTTGGTAAATTACTTATCGTTTTGCAACAGCGAAGACCTGAACGTCATTGCTGTGATGCATCACACAACGCCAAAAATGGTAGGTCTTGATCTCCTCACACTCAATTGCAAACGCGATTAATAATAATTATCATTTTCACAAAGTAACCAACTGTAAAGAAAAATGACATGTCTTCACAAAGCATAAAAAGCACGGCGTTTCATGCTCTGGCTATCGCCTTTGTTTTTTTCTCCAGCGACCTGTTTGCAAAAGCGTTCTCCGAGAAAGATTTCCTAATGCAGCCGCTTGGTCACGGGGTTTATGAACTTGCTTATGACAACGGGCAAAAGTCGCTTTACGCCGCCTCCGCGCCCTCCTTTGATGCCGATAAGCCAGAAGGCGTGGTATTTCGCCTGGCGGCGGATAACTTGCAGATTCACGAAAAAATAAAGACCGAACGCCGTGCCTTTGCAATTTCGCTGGATGAAGAAAATCATATTCTCTATGTGGGCAATGCCATGGAAGGCTCCGTGACGGTGCTGGATACGCGCACGAATCAGGTTATCAAAACGCTTCAACTCAGTAATGAGGCGGATCCGAAGAAAAAAGCTCATGTCCGCGAAGTGGTGCTGGATAAAAAGCACCATCGTCTCTACGTTTCCGGGATAGCGAGTAAAGGCAATGGCCTGCTCTGGGTTGTCGATACACAAAAGCAGCAACTGGCGCATACCCTTGAGAAGATGGATCCCGTCGGTTTTGCTGTCGATACCGCTGGCGATAAAGTCTATGCCGTGTCCGGTCAGGGAGAGCTGATTACCCTTGATGGCATAACATCACAACTGCTTTCACGCGTGAAGGTCGACCCGGCCGAGCCGCAACATTACTTCCTGAATATTGCCCTGAACCCCGCCGCCGGGGTGGGTTATATCGCAGATACCAATACCCGTGATGTGCTGGTGGTCAACCTGAACTCTGGCCAACTCCTTCACCGCATCCCGACGCCGAACTCCATCGCGGTGCTGTATAACGCCGCGCGCAATGAAATCTATGTCACCCATCGTAATGATCGGCAGATTAGCGTGATTGATGCCACTCGCTATGCGTTAAAGCACACCATTAAAACCAGCGCGATGCCCAACAGTCTGGCGCTCTCTGCCGATGCCAAAACGCTGTATGCCAGCGTGAAGCAGGACGAGAAAAGCACGCAGGATGACTACGTTCTCAACATTGATTTAACCCGACTCTAAGGACGCTTCTGTGATAGCCAAAACACGCATGTCCGTGGCGATGACGCTCGCCTGCGCCACCCTTCCTGCCACCGTTTTTGCCACAGATGGCGAGGCAAAAAAAGAAGATGAGATGGTGGTGACTGCCACCGGGTTCAGCCAGGAGCGACGCGAAGCACCGGCGACCATCTCATTGATTGACGAGAAGGCGCTCAACACCCGTTCAAACCAGAATGTCACAGAGGCGCTACGTGAAATGCCCGGTGTGCTGACGGGCAGCGGTAACGGAAGTCTGGCTTCCGGTGATGTGCAGATGCGCGGGATGGGCTCGAACTATACCGCATTCATGGTCAACGGCATTAAACAAGGCACGCGCGAGTCACGTCCTTACGGGCACCATCTCGGCACCGAAGCGAACTTTATGCCGCCGCTCGCTGCCATTGAGCGGGTCGAGGTGATTCGCGGGCCAATGTCTTCACTTTACGGTTCTGACTCCATCGGCGGCGTGGTCAACGTTATCACCAAAAAGGCTTTTAACCTCGATAAATGGACCGGCGTGCTGGAGGACAATTATTTCCTTCAGGAGAAAAGTGAATACGGTAACACCAATCAGACCAATGCCTTTTTAATGGGACCGGTTATCCCAGGTAAACTTGGGGTCAGCGTGGGGGCGGATTACCTGGATCGCCGCGACGATGACAGCGTGAATGACGAACGTTTTGTTAAACACCAGGCCGGAAACCTGGATGCCACTATTTCGATGTCGCCTGTCGACACCCAGCTTTGGGAATTGAATGCCTCGAGGGGGCATCAGGAGAAATCACACAACGATAAACAGTGGTACTGGGGCTTCGACCGCGATGCGGCTTCGCTTTCGCAGCACGCCTGGTACGGCGATGATCTGGTCGAGGTGAAGAACTTCGTCAGTTATGAAAAAGCACGCACGGAATATCGCGTGCCCGGCATGTCGTCGCAGTTTATTGAACAGCGAAACTTTGAAGCCAACAGTGCAAACACATTCACGCTCGGCGACCACAAACTGACGCTGGGAGCCAACTTTACCCGCAATGAGCTGAACGACACTTTCGGTATCGCAGATAAGATCGCACCGGGCGTGACGCCAGTCAGCAAAATTGACCGCGACGGCTGGGCGCTGTTTGCTGAAGATGCATGGATGCTGGTGCCGGATTTCACGCTCACCACCTCGGCTCGCCTGGATCACGACAGCTATTTTGGCTACCACGTGACGCCAAAACTTTATGGTAACTGGACCATCGACGAAAACTGGGCGCTGAAAGGCGGTGTCTCGGCCGGGTATAAAAAACCGGATCTGCGCGAGAATAATTCAGGTTTCACCAGCGTATACGGTGCTTATCCCTATTCTGAGATCGGCATTGGTAACGATGACCTGAAACCGGAACAGAGCGTCAACACCGAGCTGGGCGTTTACTGGCAGCAAGACGCACTGTCGCTGGATGCCACCGTTTTCTATACCAAATTTAAAGACAAAATCAGTGACTACACGATTTGTACGGCAACCGAAACCCAAAAGTGCCAATACAATGGTTATGTTGCCGATAGCGTCTCGCAATATTTCAACGTCAGCGACGCCGAAATCTATGGTCTGGAGTTAAATGGCGACTGGCAGGTGACTGATTCGCTGAAGGCCAACGCGAACTACACCTACACCCATAGCGAACAGAAAAGCGGCACGTACAAGGGCTATGCGCTCAATGAATATCCAACCAGCATGGCTAACGTTTCTGTTACCTGGGAGGCGGCTAATGACGTCGAGCTATGGACTAAAGCAAGCTGGCGCAGCAATACGCCAAATATTGGTAAATCCACTTCAACGCAAGCCTATGCGCTGGTCGATCTGGGCGCTCGCTACCATCTGAGCAAGAACATCACCCTGATGGGCGGCGTTTACAATCTGTTCGATGTGAACCCCATTCACGTCACTTCGTATAACCAGACATCCGTGCTGGAAGGCCGCCGCTATAACCTTGGTGCCCGATACGAATTTTAATCTGCATGCCGGGGCTGAGCGGCTCCGGCATTACGCAAAAGTATTGGGTTAACACAGGGAAATATCAGGCGCTCTTTGCTTCGCGCGGGGGAAATTAGCGCGGGTTGTAGGGAGCATCATTCGGCAGATGGGCTTTTTTGAGATCGAGACGGAGAACCGCTTATCCTGCCAAAAGATAAAACCGTCTGCTCAGCAGAACCGTTTTTCGAAGGACGTTTGACACAAATGTTTAAATCTTAATCCGTTGCCACCTTGCTAAAGCTCTTTTTCATCATTAACGCAACAGCGCTAATTAACGCCAGTAAAGCAAAATCATCCGTTTCTTGCGTAACAGGGGGTACGCTTTCCAGTGAAAACATACACCCTCAGCTATTTTGATAATGAGTCAGGAACGAAGAAGTTGATTAAAATCTTCAGCAGCTAAATCCCCTTTCGTACACAACATATCCCGGGCCAGTGCTCGTTTTCCATTTCGATGCGCGGTAGCTTTTTCTTCAGCGCACACATTTCGATCTGTTTCAGGGTTATGGGGGAGACTTTTGGCATTTTGCCCTGTCGTTCATCCCGCAACTGCTTTACCCATCGCGTCATGAACATCCATAGCACTGGCCGCAGCAGCTACGTTCTGGTCAAGGGCCAGTTGAGCAGACTCGCATTTAAACTCTGCGCTGGAATTTCTTCTTTTCATTGGAACACCTGTATTGTTCTGAAGTGAGCACATCACCTCGATTCTGGTGGCCAAATTCTGTAAACCACTACAGTAGTCAATAAGGTTTGACAGATAGTTAAATGAGACAGATACAAGCGCAGGCAAGAGCAGCACCCAGTATCAACGCAAAGTGCTTTAACAGTGGATATTCAGGAGTGATTTAGTGTTTAAAGAGAAGAGTAACCCTACCCCACAGCCTCATGATCAGAACACGAAACAGGGTCATAAACGCCACAGAGGAAGACAAATCGATATACAGCCCGCCCAGCCTTCGGCTGGGAGAGGCGCACGCGGGAAGTTGAAGCCTTAATCGTTGAGGGAGGCCGAACTATAAATATGCAATTTTTCAAGCCGGGGAGCCAGCTATAGGCTAACGGTAGAATGCGGCTTGTAGAGCCTTGTGGACACCCACCCAGTACAACCGCATTGCTTCATGCGCACAAGCCCTTGAGAGCCGCATTCTGCGGGGGTCCAACAACGAAATTATTCAATCCGACCACACTTACAGCACAGTATCATGGACGCATGATAAATAGCGCCTTTAAGTGAAATTTCGGCTAATATTGCACCGATTTAACCGTACTCATTTAAAGGACTAAGGCATGGAACAGCAATACACCAACGAACTCACTCCATCAGTGCTTGCATCATTCAAGAATCCATTCAGCGCAGAACAACTGGCAAACGCAGACGAAGAACAACGCCAGATTTTCAAATCCCATGTTGAAGAAATGAAAGACCGTTCTTTAATGGCAATTTGGCGCTTTGCCACCGCGGGATCACTCACACGAAACGGCGGGAAGATTGAAAAAGCCAACGCCAACGACTCATTTACTCTTGAAGACGGGAACGAGGTCAATCGGGCAATGGTTGGGGATTACGTTGTTTATCCTGACGGAAAACGCGCAAGAATAATCAACGGCTCAGGCTCAGCCGCAACTAACGGAAACGGTGTTTCTTTTGCCCTTGTAGGTAGCCAGCTTGATAACGGTGATGTGATTATTAGCACCCCACAAGATTTTGCTCTCCTGTGCCAATTAGAAAACAGCCCCACAATGCCAGCCGATTTTCTCGCTCCAGTGGCACTCTAAAAAAATAAGGAGTTCAGACAATGGCTACAGGCTTTTGGATAGTGCAAGGTGATAAAACAACATGCGGGGGATCTGTTCTGAGCGGACACCCGAAAGGTAAGAAGATTGGCCCGAATCAAAACAGACAGGCAACCGTAGGCTGTACTGTATCTTGCGGTAAACATCCCGGTACATACAGCGTGGCAGGTGGATACCCCGGCGAGTATATTCACGGGCAATTGGCCGCAAGTACGATTTATAGCCGTTCGACCTGTCCGTGCAAGGCTTTTTTCATCCCTACCCATACCTTTATGCGGCACGGCCCTTACCAGGCACCAGTAAAAGCAACATCTGCACCCGTGACAACGAAAGCAGTATCTGAACCAATACAAGAGCCAGTGCAGTACGTACAAGTAGCGAAAAAGCAAAACAGCTTTGCTGACACCTGCAAACCAGAAGATAACGCGTTATTGAACGGCGTTTACATCTGGACTGAAATCACCGATGCAGGACACGCTTATGTTTCGGTACACGAGAGTAACTCAATCTACGTTTACACATACGGGCGCTTTGGTCGAAAAGGCCCCGCTACATTAACAGGTGATGGGATTCTTAACTTTCTGACTGGAGATGATGCCCGTCTTTATTATCGTGAAGAACTCTATAAATATCAGGCGAGAGTATTCCAGATCGATGATGTTACACCCGAAGAAACCCGCCGGATTTTCGAATCTCTATGGAACTCAGGAAAAACACCAGTGTTCACAGATTCGATGGGAGATCGCACTAAGCGGCGCGGAAAGGTGATTGACGTTTACGATCTGACTGGTAGCAACTGCACCACTCACACAGTGCAAGCAATCAGAGAGGCCGGGACTAAAATATTTAATACCAGTTACACATCAACAACGACGCAACTTCATATCGAAGGTGAAGAAGATTTCACTATTCCGGTATCTTTACAGCGTTACTTGACTGATAAGAGCAGCGATCTGTCCTCAATGAACGTTCTGGAAGTAACCAACGCATTCAGAGAACAATATCCGAATATCGAAAACTTCAAGCCAAATGCTGAAAACCTGACTGGGCAAGTGGAGGAAGGACTTGCTAACAGTGCCTCGGCTATTGGTGTATCGTCCGGTTATTCTGGTGGGACCGTCGGTGGTTTTTTAGGTGGCTCATATGACATTGACGAGTAGAATCAAAACTATTCTGCGTTGGGGAGGTATTACCTTAATTTTCCTCATCTATTCAGTTGCATTGATGATACCTGTGCTGGATTTTGGGTTAACCATAAAATATAACGGCCCACCTTCAATTGGAACGATGGAAGTCCATCTGTGTGAAGCGATCACAAATGATTTATCTCGATCCTTAGATAATCTTTTTATCACTGCGTTTACTGGTACTGCCATCTGTCTTGTACTGACCTTACTCATCTTTCAGAAAGTGAGATGACGGCCAAAGGCCGGCTAGTTCCGGCCTTTTCCCTTCTTCCGTTTGCGGATAATAGCAAGCCTAATGCCCCGTTGGGGGTAAGATAACAAGCGGTGAATCGCCACGCTTACAGACTGGTTATCCCTGTGCACCATTACAATGAACTGAAGCAGTTTTCCATTTATCATTAAATCTTGAGCATGGTTTTCAACGCACCTTCCTAGCCTAATCAGGGCTCACAAGCAGGCCTCTCTTACAGCCTGCTCACTTATGACAATTTTAACCAGTCGTTAGTTTTCCAAAATCAAATGGACTAACCCCCTTCTCTCGATTTGCATCCAGATAATCCGCCCACCACTGCACCATCAGCCTTCGCTCCCCCAAGTGTTCAGCCTTATGAATATAAGCTGCACGCACAGAGCTACGCTCTTAATGGCTCATCTGCCTTTCCACCGCATCTCTCGACCACAAACCCGATTCAATCAATGAGCTACAAGCCATCGTCCTGAAACCATGCCCACAGACTTCTGTTTTCGTGTCATAGCCCATCACTCGCAAAGCCTTGTTCACTGTGTTCTCACTCATGGGTTTGCGCGGATCATGATCACCAACAAAGATCAGCTCTTGATTCCCATTCATGCTTTTAATCTTTTCCAGAATTGTTAAGGCTTGCCGCGACAAAGGAACAAGATGAGGAGCCCGCATCTTTGAACCACGCTGTGAATGTTTAACACCGTCCAGCGGTTCACGCTCACCGGGGATCGTCCACATGGCCGTTTCAAAATCCACTTCTGTCCAGCGTGCAAAACGCAGCTCGCTTGAACGGATGAAAACCAACAAAGTGAGTTCAACCGCCAGTCGGGTTAACGGCCTGCCAGAATAGTGATCAATGCGGTGAAGCAATTCAGGAATGCGGTTAAGCTCCAGAGCAGCACGGTACTGTCTTTTCGCCGTAGCAACTGCACCGGCAATCTCTTGTGCTGGGTTGTAATCGATTAAGCCGCCCTGAACGGCAAACCGCATAATCGCGGTAGTTCGCTGTTACAAACGAGCCGCAACTTCGAGTCGTCCAGATGATTCCACCGCTTTGATGGGAACAAGAAGATCCCGCGTCTTCTATTCAGCAATGTTCCGCTTACCGATGGCAGCAAAGAGATTATCTTCGAGGCTTTTCAATACACGAGCGCTATGCGATGCCGACCACTTCTGATTACTGGCATGCCAGTCTCTGGCGACCACTTCAAACGTTATCGCTTCTTGCTCTTGTTCTACCTTAACAGCTTTCTTGTTCTCACCAGGATCGACGCCATTAGCTAACAGCTTACGGGCTTCATCCCGGCGTGCCCGGGCATCCGCCAACGACACTTCAGGGTATTTCCCCAACGCCAGCATCTTCTCCTTACCGCCAAAACGATAACGAAGCCGCCAATATTTGGAGCCGTTAGGGTGAACCAGCAACACCATGCCTTCACCGTCAGTAAGTTTATAAGCTTTTGCTTCAGGCTTAGCCGAACGAACCTTCACATCACTCAGAGCCATGATGAGTATCCTTTCAAGGGTTCTATGTGGGTACAAACATTATCGAACCGGGATATACCCGCAGATGTACCCGCATCAGTAAGTTGATGTAGGTTGAATCAGGTTGACTTAGGTTGAGTGAAAAAGCGAGGAAAGCCTTGCGGATACTGGATTTCAGGCACAAAAAAAGACGTCCGTTGACGTCTATTGATGTTCCGATGGTGCGAAGGCCGGACTCAAATATCGGATTAAACTTATAATTTATAAGCGTTTTTAATTTTAATCATTAACACATGCCCCCTTTTGTGCCCCCAGACGTTTTGATGCCATAGCATTGATAATAAGTATGAGCATATACCTTTTAAGGGTGGTACTTCCTGCCGGTGAGGTTCCGCTGTCAGGATCCTTACCGGAACAAAAATTAACATTCCATTAATCTCAGAGCCGCCCTTACATAACCCTCTTCAGGTTTGAATCGTGACATGTGGCGTACGCAGACAACCGGGATACTTCTACTACTAATATTGGCCATAAAAGCGAAAGTGGTGTGGTAACCCTTGGGGTGAGAAAATTTGAGAGTAGTTGCATCGCCAAAGTGTTTTAGCAACAGGCTTGCAGCAGAGATGGACTGAAGACTGTTGCTGTATGCAACGATGAGATCTGGTTCGCTCAAATTGGCAGTCACATGCTCAAAAAATGCCATTGATTTTGCTTCGATCTCGTTCATTGTCATATTTCGACAAGCTGCTTCTTTTTTTAGGGTTACTGCATTCTGAGAACACATCATAAATGCATTGGTATAGATAACGTCTTCCCACCTATAACCGAGGCAAACAGGTATTTGTTGTAATCGTTTTGCAAGATGCGTGATCCCCCATTTTCCTTCTATTCCTTGTTGAACCCCGGAGATAAAAGGATGAGCATAATCTTCAAGAATAGATTGGCGATTTGTCATACATGAATCAGCTAACGAGCCATTAAAGCCCATCACAATTAGCCGCTTTCTTGATGGTGTTGCGGCCAGGAGATCAAAGGCGCAGTCATAAGGTCGACCCGGCAAATCAGCCAATCCAAATCGGGAGAGCCCTTCTAGAATGAAATCTCTGGTTTTATCCACTGCTTAAATCTTCCCATGATGTGCATAGCATCATCATATGCAAAAAAAGTTTTTTTGCACCTAACTGTTCACACTGTTCACCTCGATAGCTTTCCATTTAATATCATAAAGATAGGATGTTATGAGTTGGTGAACAGTGAACATTCGACTCTTCACCCCTGCGCGCACTTACGTATTGAGGCAAAGGAATGCCGCATACGGATGTGGAGTGAGGGGGGGGGGGTAAAAACTTTTTCTTGGTTTTATTGTTCACACTGTTCACCCTCCTATTTTACCCTTTACTTTCAGTGACTTGAGTAGTGAACAGAAGGTGAAGGGTGAACAGTGCACTGTTCACCACCTGGGATGTCAGATAAAAAAAGACCGGCGGCTGCCGGTCTGGTGAGATTATGTCGCTGCGGGCTCGTCGCACTTCGGCAGCCAGTCGCTGTTACTGTCTTCCCGGAGGGTGAGATTGGTCTGCGTCCCGTGTTTTGTGTGCCGCTTTTCGTAGTTTATGCCGTACTCTTTCAGCATCATCGGCAGCCCTGTTCCGAACATTTTCAGGCTCAGCACATGCTTAAACCCGTTTGCCTCCATATACACCAGGTAGGCATGATAGAGATAGCTGCGGGGCTGGCGCGGCACGATGTTGGCATTACCCATGAACATCCCGTTAGTCTGCGGCAGCGCCTCCAGATAACCGCAGAAATCAAACGCCGGGTCAGCATCGCGTTTGATGCTCAGTGCCTCGTCAGAGTTCTGCTGTGACTGGAGCAGCGTGCGGGAGGTCATTGGGTCGCTGAAGCGCTGCATAAGCTGGCGCACAATTACCGCCAGTTCGCGGGCAATTTTGTCTTTCAGGTGCGGATCGCGCTCCGCCGGGGCTATCTGCTCCGGGAAGTGGATAATCACCCGGCGACGGGACACGCCCCCGCTGCGGTCGGTGAAGCGCATCGGGTTGTTGTTCACGGCCAGAATCACCGCCGGAATATGCGTGGAATAGGCGTCGCGGTATTTCGGGTCAACCGACACGGCATCGCCCCCGGTGATGGCCTTGAGTCCTGCCCCGTCCCCACTCCATTTCTCCTGGTCAGGCAGGCGGATGAGCGAGAAGCCAATCAGGGCGGCACGCTCGCGTGGCGATTCTAGCGTCTCGATGGTTGCCGACGTGGCGTTGTCCTCGCCTGCGAGCATGGTCGCAATCTCGGCCAGAATGCTTTTCCCGCTTCCGCCTGGCCCCGTCACTTCGAGGAAGAGCTGCCAGTCATAGCGGTTCGCCAGCACCATAAACAGGGCAGCCAGTATCACGTCGCGTTTGTCAGCACTGCCACCGGCGGCGCGGTCGAGCCACTGCCAGAAATGCGGGGCATGGGATGCCAGCGTTTCGCCCGCCACCGGCGGGGTGAAATCCACATCGCACAGGGTGCGCAGCCAGTGCGCCCTGCTGTGCGGGCTGAACGTGCCGGTTTTCGTGTCCAGCACGCCGTTACGGAAGCCAATCAGATGACGCGCCGGTGCCTCCTGTTGCGGGATAATCAGTTTCAGGGTCTCCACCACCGAGGCAATGCGTCCCGAGGAGAAGGGGGCGCGAAGTCGCTGAAACAGCCCGGCCACGTCGCGGGCAAAGTCTGAGGGTGGTATCACCTTCCAGATGCCGTTTTCATATCGGGACAGGAGCTGGCCGTTCGCATCCACTGCCAGCGCCTCGCCGTAGTGCTCATGCAGGCGCATGGCCTTCTCACTGGTGCTCATGGCGGTAAATTCCGCCTCGCTCATGGTGTCGAACGGGCTCTGCACCGGCGGGCGGATGGCGTCGTAAACTGCCCGGCGTGTGGCATCCTCCCCGTTAAGGATAAAGGCATCATTCCAGTCACCGAACACCGGCGGCAGCGCAACCACGCCCCCGCAGGCATCTGCGGCCGCTGCGGCTTTTGTCTGGCCGTCACCGCTCAGGTCACGGTCAGCCGCGAGGATAATCTGACAGGCCGGGTGCTGACGGCGGGCAAGGCTCGCCAGAGAAAGGAGGTTCACGGACGAAAGTGCCACCATCACGGTTTCGCCGGTCAGGTGATGCACGGTCAGCGCCGTGGCATACCCCTCCGCTATCCACAGGCGTTTTCCCGCCTGTTTCTGGCCTTCGGTGATATGGCATGCGCCTTTCACCGCCCCGCCTTTCAGGGTGCGTTTGTCCCCGTCAGCGTTAATGAGCTGGACGTTAACCAGTGCTCCGGTGTCGTCATGCAGGGGGACAACCACATCCCCGGCGCGGTAGCTCACCCCGCCGGTTTTGTGCGTGGTGGCGAGGGTCAGGCACTCGCGCTCAGCCAGCCCCTTGCGGGTCAGGTAGGCGTTACCGGTGACCGGGCGGGCAGATGCCACGAGCTCAGCCGCCACTGCGGCCGCAGCTTTTCGCCCGGCATCCGTGCCGGTGTCTGCGGTCGCGGTGTCAACCGGGGTAACCGGCGGCAGGGTGCCAGTCACGGCATTCACCTTCCCGGCGGCCTCGGACGGGGTCACACCGAACACCTTTTCAACCAGTTTCAGCCCGTCACCCGCGCCGCACTGGTTACAGAACCACGTTCCGCGCCCCTCTTTATCGTCAAAGCGGAAGCGGTCAGAGCCGCCACAGACGGGGCAGGCCTGATGCAGGTTTCTGATGACCGGGACGCCCAGCGCCGGGAGAATGCGCGGCCAGTGGCCGCACGCTATGTTAACGGTGTCCGTTACGTTCATTTTCATTGGTGTTTTCCTCAGTGCAGGACAGGCACGCTGATATGGCGGGCGCAGAGTTCATCCATCACGGCCAGACCGAGAAAGGACAGCGACGGGGCGGCTTTCAGGGGACCGGCATCCATTAAATCTTCCAGCAGGGCACAGGCAATCAGGCGGCCTTTCTCCTCGCCGTGCTGGCGCAGGTAGAAGCCCTCCAGCTCGGCGGCAATGGCCGATTCCAGCGCATCGAGGGTGAGGTGCGGGTAACGGTGCTGACGATGGCACACGGTCAGCCAGGCACAGGCCACGGCGCGGCGGTAAAGCGCGGCGCGCAGGACAGGTGTTAACGGGGTTTTCATGCGCTGACCTCCTCGGTGAGCCAGCGCTGCATGCAGCGCTCCACCACGCCGTCGAGCTGGGCGGTCATAAGGTAAATCACGGAGGAGAGCTGCGCCTGGTGTGTCGTTTCCCGGCTGACAGTCACGCTGTCATTTAACAGCGTCATGGCATTCACGAACTGGCCGACGTTACGCAGGTGCTCAAGGCACGCAAGCTCATCACGGGTGAGCGTCAGGGTCAGGTCTTTCACGCGCACACCTCCGCCACCGGCAGACGCCCGGCAAAGGCGAGAATGTAGTCCCGGACAAGGGAACGGCGTGCAGCGCGCTCGTCACCGGCAACGGTACGGAGCATACAGATACGGGGTGTGCGGTCTGCGCGGCGAACGGCTGCGAAGACATAGACAAACTGCGGGTGTGACAGGGTGAGGTGGGTAGCCATGGTGGCAGCCTCCAATGTTTGCGTTTTAACGCTACCACCGGAAACGCCAATTTCACTGGTGGTAGCCCAGACGGGGTTGGCGTAACCGGCAACATTGGAAACCGGCGCTTCATAAGAAGCCCCCGCCTGAGCCACCATTACTCTATAGATCCAAAGGTGGAAGAACCTTCGAACCAAAAATGGATGCACTAAGGCATAGACACAAAAAAAGACGCGTGACGCGTCTGGTGTCACCAATGTTGTATACGGGACGCCAATCCCGGCAGCCGATTTTGCGGCAGCGGGAAAACTATACCTGGAAACGGCCAGAAGAAGCAAGCCAGGAAAAGGCGGTTTTTGCAGGGCGGACATCATCATGCGTCACAGCCCCGATTACGGTCGGCGATACGGGCAGCCATCCAGGCGGTGATTTCGCTGTGCAGCCAGGCGACATTTTTGCCCCCGAGGGAGACCTGCTGCGGAAAGGCATTCCGGCTGATGAGATCGTAAACGGTGGAGCGCGACAGGCCGCAGAGATGCATCACTTCGGGCAGGCGCAGAAAGCGCTCCTGGGCGGGCTCAGTCACCGGCATTAACGGGGCGGCAGGGGCAGAAATCGGGGAAGAAAAAGCGGTGTGCATCGGGCTACCTCATAAAGTCCGTGTGGTGCCGGTCGTATCTTTCCGGCGTCAGGTAGCGCTCTATTTTGTGAATATTTTCAGCCGGAGCAACAGGTTATTTTGCTTGCATTCTTCGCTTAACAATTTGTTAACATGCAAATGGCAAACAGTGGCAAACGCTGACAATTTCTGGCATTTCCTGATAACAGTCTGGCACATTGCTAATCATTTATGGTTATAAATAACCTTTCTATTATCGCAATAAAGTATAGATGCCGTAAGTGTCTCCAAAAACAGCTGGTGAACAGTGGTGAACAGTGGGTGAACAGTCAGACCTTCAACTATTCACCCGTTAACTTACTGTATTACTTACTTTTTATATTCTTGGTGAACAGTGTGAAGAATTAAATACAGAAAAACAAACAGGGAGAGGGGTTTTACTGCGACCTCTTTCTGGCGAGCCGGTTTTTTCAGCGGCTTTCTGTGCCATCCCGGCCACAACTGCAACCGGTCGTCTCGTTGTGCAGGGCGCGGCAGAATGCACTTACATTGACAACACAGAGAGCCCCGCCATGAAAACTGAACTTATGACCTCCATCATGAAAACCATCGGCAGCACACAGACCGGTGCCTCCCGCGCCGTTATCGACGGTGCCCTTAAGACCGTGCATAAAAAAGCCGCAGAGGATAACGCCGCCGCCGTCAACCGTGCCCTGAAGGCCTTTACAGAGGCAAAAGCCGCTCACACCGGCAGCATGCTAAAACTGAACGACATCGGCGCAGCCATCACGCGCAGCGAAAAGGAACGTCAGAACGCGCTTAAAGAAAGCGCCGCAGCAGAGAAGAGCTGGCGCGAGCGTTTCCGCAGTCTCGGCGGTGTCATGACGCCGGAGCTCAAAGCCGGACACAGCAGACACATCGCCGGTCGTGAGCTGGCGGAGGAGTTCACCGGCCTGATTGCTGAACTGGAGACGGACAAATCCCGCGCCATGCTGGAAGCGTGCACAACAGGTGAAACGTATATCACTGAACATGCACGGGCGTTTAGCGTCTGCGCCCAGGCGGAGTGGGCAGAGGCCATGCGGGACATCAGCCCGGCGCTGGTGCGGGCGTTCTGTCTGCGCCTGCGTGCGCTGGAGCTGAACGGTGCGACGCGCCCGGCGGACATTCTGGCTGAGGAGCTGCACATGCATGTTGCGGTGCAGGCACAATTTTATAACTTTGATATGGACAATGAGCCGGTCTTCTCACAACTCGGCATGTACCGCCCGCCGCTGACCGGCGTGGATATGGCGCTGTATAAAAGTCCGCTGAAGCGTTCGCAGCTTGCCACGCAACTGGCCGAAAAGAAAAAGCAGGTGGAGGGCTGAGCCATGTTTCACTGCCCGTTCTGCAGACAGCCCGCGCATGTGCGTACCAGCCGCTATCTGACGGAAAACCTCAAACAGCGCTATCACCAGTGCACCAGTATTGAGTGCTCGGCCACGTTCCGCACATCTGAGACGCTCGACGGGGTGATACGTCAGCCCGCCATGCCGGAAAACGCCGTGGCGCTTCTGACCGCAGGAGAGACACCATGACCAACACCCTGACGCAGGCCGCAGAGGCCTGCCTGCACCACCGTGCCGTGTGGCTGAGCCGCCGGGAAACTCACTGTGCCCCGGAAGAAACCCGGCAGGCCGCACGGCAGTACATCCGCGCCCATGAGACCGTCCAGACACTCAGTATCAGCCACCGGCTTGATGGCTTCATGCATCAGCACGGCGCAGAGCTGGCCGCCATTCTTGCCCCCGAGCTGATACATATCCGCAGCCTCCCGGCGCACCTGCAACAGCGCGCACTCGACCGGGCAACGCATCACCTGCAAGATGCGCTCGCATCGTGGCTGGCCGCCGGTAACGGGATTAATCATGAGGGCTGCGCGGTGCTGAATACCGTCGGCATCAGACCTGATAAAGCGTCGCGCAAGGACAGCCAGCAGCAATAAACTCCCCGAAAAATGCGCACCGGCCATCCCCTGCCGGGCGCACCTTACCTCTCCTGAAAAATCCCCCAAAAATCCATTAATTATTTAAAAAATACCCTGCATGCATACACTGCATTTAACTGCATTTATTTCTGCGCCCGACTCGTGCCCGCCCGCGCCAGTCCCGGCGCGACCTGAGCCCGGTCATGCACCTGCATGTAAACCGCCCCATGAAGCGGGCAGGCGAGGCGGGGAAAGCACTGCGCGCCAAGCTGTGAGGATAATTATTTAATTAATATCCAGCTCATGACGTTTGTAATTGGTAAGAAGTGAAAAACTCTCATGCAACTCATGAATATTTAACGTTAAACCGATCAAATTCCAGGATGAAAAGATTGCCCGCATGAAGTCAATGAGAGTACGCTTAATTTCTGAACATGGCACACATCTCTAAGTAAGAAGCTAAGGAAAGAGCATGAATGTAGGGCATCTCAATTTCTTCAAAGTTAATAAGTGCGGTTTATATAAGGTAAATGATGACAATACCTATGGTTTAGAACTCAGCGAAACATTTGACCTCATACAGGATTGGGTGGGAACTAAATCTCTTGCACTCACGATACCATGGGATCCAAAAGAAAAACCTAACAGATCAAAGTGTTATTGCAAGGACATTTATAAGGATGCAAATACTGGTGATTTCTTAATCATGTTGTGGAAATCTGATACTGATAGTACTGGTTCTTTATTAGGAGCTAGTGAAGACGGTGAAATCGGAAGTTCATCAGTAGTTAAATATACTAATAGCTACAGAGGGAAAAAAGTCATCTGGGGTCGGCCATGCTTTTATTGGGTTATCCCTGAGATTGAAACTATAGTATCCATTAAATTCGACCATTCTGTTTGTGACTCTGAACTATTTCAAGATTATATACATTCATCTATTACCAATAGAGTCAAACATAGCAAAAGGGTTAAAAACAAAACAGAGAAAGGTTATATAAGGTTATCTAATACTGATGACGAAAATTTATATAAATATATGTACAGATTTGATATGAAGCTACGAAGCTTAGAAACCACTCATACTGAGTTAGGTAAATTGATACCTAAAATAACACACATAGTTCGCAGAGAAACTATTATTATAAATCCAAATGACGCACGAGCTGATTGGTTGAAGACCTTCAGTACACTCGTTCCATATGTGTCAGGAAAGAAAAACACCAGAACAAGACAAATTGAAATAAAAGCAGAAGCGAAACCATCCCTTAATGAAGTTCAAGAAATCATTGAAAAATATTCTGCTGAGGATAGAGAAAAACGTCTTTGGGACAATGTAGGATTTGCTACGGACAAGGGTATAACTTGGGTGGATAAATACAGGATGCGAGATATTCTCAATGTCCCTTCTGAAGACTATTCAACATATTCTGCCGCATATATTTACGAACAAATATCACACAAAAGAAAAGAGTTCATTTCCCCTATATTAAAAGAATTAAAAGCATTACAATCTCAATCAACAATTAAGAAAGCATCTGGAGAGGATTGAATATTGAAAGCTATAGCAGGCATCGTCAAATACACGTGGATATACATAGCTATATTCATTATATCGCTGATAATTATTTCACAATCCGATATTGAATATGTGTATAACGATTTTGCTAATTATTGCACTCTTCTCGTATCAGTTTCTGGAATGGTTTTTACTATTATGGGAATTTGGTTAGCATTTCTTTACCCAAATGCTTTGCAGCGTATCGTTAACCCCAAAACTATAGAAGCTGTTGATTTCACCGATCAGCTCGAAGATACAAGAAGGTTAGAAGCAATAGTTGGAAGTGTTCTAAAGTCATCTTTCGTTATGATTACTTTACTTGTTGTATATTTAGTTAAGCTAGTGTTTTTTAAGAGTCATCTTTATTTAGAGAGCCAAGAAGTAATAAAAAACACATCTTTATCATTAATTATTGCTATATCGTACATGCAGATTGAGGCAGTCATTAGTGTAATTCTTGCAAATGTTATGTTTATCAATGATCTACATAATAAGCGAGAGCAACGAGACATCGATGATCAAGTATGAGGGAAAAATGAAAAGGAACATACGTGTTATACCTAAAAACATTCATAGCAAGTTAAAAAGGCTTGGCAACACAGTTGTTGCTGGCACTTCCATTGCATTTACAGAAAACCAACTAAAAAATGGAATATTAGAGCACCTTGGAATATATTTTGATAATGGTGTTAACGCATATGAGGCGTCAGTTATACCGGATCCATTGCAGGGGAAATATTCACTTAAAAATGTTTTCGGTGAAGAAGTCATAAGAAAAGACCTCCCAAAAGAAACTCATTACACTGAAATTGAGTCACCTAACTGGGGTGATAGCTCTAACGGTACGCATACTGTTAGATTACCTCACGAGAAATACCCCAGAGACATCATCCCACCCAAACTAATAGCAATTCAAATTAATCATAAAGAGTCCTCAGATAGCCATTTTATATTTAATTTCAGAGTGACAAGAATTTTAGATAAACAATCAAATAACTTTGATGATGAACTATTATTTGATTTAAATCTTCTTCAAGAAAATCTTGGAAAATGTGGAGTTGAGAATGCTGACAAGCCTATATCGACTTATGCTGACACACTTATAGTCTCATGGGACATATTCCCGCCAGGTAGTAAAGAAGAAGCTTTAGCAAGAATTTTTAGAGGGAAAAATGTTACTGCCGACAAGAAAAATGTTGCTGAAAATAGATATGACTTCTTCATGAGTCTTGAACCTAAAAAAATAGTCACTGGAAATAGTACGTTCAGCAATTATATTGGAGCTATGCTAGAGGACGATCTAGTTGTTTTTGAGAATATAGAATATGGAAATGCGATATACATCCTCTATGATAACTGGGATGACATCAGCAAGCTATCTCGGATTGACTTGTTATCAGGAAGAGCAGGAGATAATTTCGATAGGATAATCCATAATGGTAATTGGAAAGACGAAGTACGAAAAAAAGTTGCTACCAGAAGATTATGATCAAAGTGTTTAATATAAAATAAACGCCTATTTATATCATAGGCGTTTATTTTCGCTATAGTTTTTTGTTTATGTTAGCAAAATCATAAGGTGTAACTGTTTTGCTTTCATTTGCTTTGAGATAATCAGCCCACCACTGAACCATCAGCCTACGCTCATCTAAATGCTCTGAAGTGTGAATATAAGCCGCACGTACATTATTACGCTCTGTATGGCTCAACTGACGCTCTATCGCATCATCACTCCACAACCCTGACTCACCCAATGCACCACGCGCCATCGTTCTAAACCCATGCCCGCAAACTTCGGTTTTAGTGTCATACCCCATGGCACGCAAGGCACTATTTACCGTGTTTTCACTCATGACTTTAGTTGCGTCGTGATCCCCCGGAAATAGAAGTTCTTTGTCACCGCTGATTTGCTTGAGCTGCTCTAGCAACCCTATCGCTTGCCGACTGAGGGGAACTATATGTTCCTCTTTCATCTTCATGCCCCGGTACGAGTAACGAACGCCCTTAATTTCTTCTCTTTTTGCAGGGATGCGCCAAAGAGATTTATCAAAGTCGAATTCATCCCAGCGCGCAAAACGTAATTCACTAGAACGCACAAAAGTCAGTAAGGAAAGTTCGACCGCGATACGTGTCATCACACGACCACGATATGCAGCAAGACGAGCAAGAAATTCAGGGAACCGGCTAGAGGGTAAAGCGGGATAATGCCGCGCTTTAGTTGTTGATAAAGCACCGGCCATATCACTGGCTGGATTAGAGTCGATGTAATCGTTCTGTACGGCATAACGCATAATGGCCGTAACGCGCTGTTGCAGGCGCTGCGCGACGTCATGCTTACCGCTGGCATCAACCCTTTTAATCGGGGCTAACAAATGGCTGGTTTTGAGCTGGCGAATATCAGACGAGCCGATATAAGGGAAAATATAAAGCTCAAGATAGCGAAGAACACGCGATCGATGGTCTTCACTCCATCGCTTGTTACTGGCATGCCATTCGAGGGCGATGGTTTGAAAAGTGTATGCCCCCGCGTTTTCAGCCTGAGCTTCCTTCTGTTCAGCTTTCGGGTCGATACCTTGCACTAACAGCTTTTTAGCTTCATCACGCTTTGTTCTAGCCTGAGCAAGCGTAACAGTTGGCCAAACACCAAAAGCAAGGCGATCCTCTTTTTTGTCAGAGGGTCGTCTGTATTTCATACGCCAGTATTTAGAACCCTTGGCCGAAATCTCAAGATACAAACCGCCGCCATCGGCCATTTTGTAGGTTTTGTCTTTAGGCTTTGCGGTCTCTACCTGTCTGGCGTTGAGCTTCATTTTGGGGGCACATTTCTAATCGAAGTTAAGATGCCCCCAATTATGCCCCCAATGCCCCCCGGATTTCAACGGACAGACTCGGACAACGCCGGATACAAAAAGCGCTGAATACCTTGATTTTAAAGGGTTTAGTGGACTTTCTCGGATGGTCCTGGAAGAGGTCTTGGTGCCGAAGGCCGGACTCGAACCGGCACGTATTTCTACGGTTGATTTTGAATCAACTGCGTCTACCGATTTCGCCACTTCGGCACTGAAGGGGATGCGGAAACGTGTTGGATTATACCTGCCGCGGACGGCTATGCAAGTCACGATGTTGTCATACGCCGCTAAGTGCTGAAAAAATCAGCGTTCTACAAGCGGTCACCTTTCTCTTTATAAATCCTTTCCTCCTTAACTCTTTATAATCTCTTGATCCCTTACCCGCTTCACCCTTCGATCCAGAACGTTCATCCTCCCAGTTCCCATTTTTGAACATTCCACATCAGCCTCTGCCCTTCCAACATCACAATCCGCTAACACTCCCTTCTCCCTTCTCCCTTCTCCCTTCTCCCTTCTCCCTTCTCCAGCCCAGCTTCACCACAACAATCCCCGGAGAGGAATAAACCTTCTCCCCTTCCCGTTATTTTATAAAACTGAGCCTGCTAATAATCCGTAAATAGCGAAGCGACCATTCTTCATATATAATATTTCTTCAACCACTTTATACCATTCCATATTGTTTTATTCGTCGTATCGGTTAAAAGACCTATGACAATTAGCCTGTTTCTTTTTTTGCATTTCATTGAATACTTTGATGATTACCAGTCTCAATGGCGAACGCTATTACGTGGAGATAATGTATGCATGTACTCATGATTGACAAGCAGTCAATATTTATTGAAGGAATGGCATCAGTACTATCGCAATATATTCCGGAGGTGAAAGTTCGTGGACTGAATAATCAAAAAGATATCGATGATACGCTTAATGAATTTCCGGCATCGTTAATTCTGCTTGATGGCGATGGTAATAAAACTTCGAGTCTCGAATTGCTGGATATTTTAGCCTGTCGTCATCCGAATATCCCCGTAGTGATGCTGATGAATAAATGTCAGCCGACATTATTACGATTATTTTTAAATCATCACGCGGTAGCGTTTGTCCGGCGCGATTCGCCCCCGGAAACCATCGCTCAAACACTGCGTAGCGCATCGCTGGGAATGTTCTGTCTGCCACAGGAGAGCATTACGCTGTTGGACAACGGGCACAGCGCCCTTGCCCGTCTGAGCGAACGCCAGCGAGAGATCCTGAAACTGCTGGCCGCCGGGGAGTCAAATAAACAAATTAGCCGCCATTTAAATATCAGCGCGGGCACGGTGAAAGCGCATCTGGAATCAATTTTCCGCCGTCTGAATGTGAATAACCGCACGCAGGCCGCAATGATGTATTCGGAAGAGTAGTCCTGATTATCTTTATTTGATTGCGTTAGCTTATTTTCTTTTTCCTGAGCGTAAAAGGAGCATTATGCGTGGGCATAATGCTCCTGTCGTTTAACTTAATTTCTCGGATAACTTGTTTGTACGCGCCACTGTCCACCGTTATTCACTAAGCGGATAAACGCCTGGCGATCGTTGGCGATATTATAAAAAGCCCCATTGCCATACGCCCTGCCCACGTTCACAGTACCATTCCCACCCAGCGCAATGGTGAAATTAACCGCTGCGGTATTGTTGGCCGCGCCAGCACAAAACGCCTGAATGGTGTTGCCAATAGAATTCCACGCCGCATCCGCATCCGTCCATGTCGAAGCGGTATTCGTTTGCGGGCAGCTCGGTTGGTTGGCAACCGTGCGCTGCTGCAGCCATGCATCGGATTTACCGACATGGCAAACCGTCATATGCCCACCGGCGTTATCCTGATTCTGCGCCCACTGCGCGGCAGTCAGGCCAGCGCCGGGCAAATTACAGGCAGGGCCGACATTAACGGCCATGGCCCCGGTTGAAAATAAAAACAGCGATACCGCAGCCACAGAAATAATGCTGCGCGTTTTAACCTTACGTGAAAAAACAGAGTTTACAGACATAATCATCTCCTGCGAGTGGAATAAAGAAAGTGCGAATTCGCAGAATTAAATTAACGCCAGTGTGAATTACAGAGAATTTGGCAAGTGACCAGTGCAGAGGTGATAAATGGCCTGGGCCATTTTACGGAGCAGCAAAATAAATTCACCACTCCGCGTTAATTATTGTGCGGGGATTTTCTTGCGCGGTGCGCGAGGGGTGGGTGTTTTTTTAGCAGCAGGGATTTTTTTAGCGACAACTGTCTTTTTCGCTACTGCTGATTTTTTACGTACCGGAGTTTTGTCGGGTTTATCAGTTTTATGCATAGTGTGCCAAAAATAATAAATTGAGATTATCCCGATACCCACATCTTTTAATATCCAGAAAGGCAACTCCTGAGCCATTAATATCACGTTAAACAACAGATAGGGTAAATTTAAACAGCCCTGCACGGTAAAACCGAACGCCGTAATTAAAAGCCCAATGCGATACCACAATGGAATATCAAGCATGCGGCTGCTAAGGGCGCTCACAAAAATGATCACGGCAATCGCCACATCCACCAGCGTGATGGCCCAAAAAAGGAGTTTAAGCGTCATGATGGTTCCTCTGGTTTACGTCGTGGCACACGGCGACGCGGTGCTGCTTTCACGCCGCGAGCCGCGCGTTTTAACTCACCGGCCACCTGCAAAATGTCATGCCCTTCGCGGCGGTTAAAGAAATTGGCCAGCCAGGCAATCATGCCGACGCTTATTGCGCCAACAAAGTAGCCGATGCCCATGGCGATATCGCTG
The DNA here is from genome assembly GCF_015167415.1 of Kosakonia pseudosacchari. Lineage (NCBI taxonomy): Bacteria > Pseudomonadati > Pseudomonadota > Gammaproteobacteria > Enterobacterales > Enterobacteriaceae > Kosakonia > Kosakonia pseudosacchari. The sequence goes on along the minus strand of NZ_CP063425.1, from coordinate 582,293 downwards.
TCTTTAAAGTTCATTCCCAGCCAGCGGGCAATAAACCCGCCGAGCGTGAAAGTGGTGCTCACGCTAATCGCGCCAATGATTACCCCGGCGGCCAGGCGCCCGTGTTGATGCAGTTTTTTCGGCTGCCAGAAAAACGACACGCTCAGCCCGCCGAACAATCCGGCGAGCGCGGCCAGCCCCTGGCTTAGCAATTGCAGTCCATCTGCGGCCATCGCATTACCTCCTGAACAGGCGGCCTCAACGAATCGGATGAGGCCGCAATAGCGACTACTGGCAAGGAGGAAGCGTGACGGTTGTGGCGTCGTTATCTGTAGTGAGATAACGCGTCGCGCTTTCCGGGCTGTAAATCAGGTGCTTGTTACTGCGCAGACCGCGTACGCTATCAATATCCGCGCTGTACCACTTACCTTTACCCGGCAGCGGTTTACCGCTCCACGGGTCGCCGCCCAACTGCTTCTTGTTCAGCGCCCACACGCTCCATAGCGAATCCTCCGCCTTGCCGCTCCAGCCCAGTTTGATGGCCTGATCGCGGGTGACGTAATCGGCTGGCAGCACGTCATCACGGTTCAGGGTTTTGAGCAGAGCCGTCAGTTTCTTGTCGTCCTGAACGGTTTTCTTATTCAGTTTTGCCAACTCTTGATTTGCCGCCTGCACCACCGCGCTGCACTGCGGCAATTCAGCCCACACAGGCTGAGTTAGCAGCAGACCGACAAAGGCGACTACCGGGAGATATCGTTTCATCTGTTCGCTCCATGGATCAGTTTATCGGTGCCAAAAACAGCGCGCGTTCGGCATCACGTCGGCGCGTCAGCCCCGCCAGAATCTTGCCGCCGGCCTTGTTCCAGCGCGGTAGTTGATCTGCCGCCTCCTGATACTGGCCCTGGTTGAGCAGGCGCAGCAGCGTTGAGTTCTGCAAGTTTCCAAGCCCGACGTTAAAGGCGAAGGCGACCAGCGCGTCGAACTGGTTCTGGTTGAGATCGACCGTCACATATTTATGAATGCCGCGCTCGGTCATCCCGAGATCGGCGCGCAGCAGATCTTCCGCCTCCACTTTGCTCAGCGCCTGGGGGAAGTTTTCATTGGGCAAAATCAAATGCCCGTAGCCGATGGTCCATTTGCCTACCGCGTCGCGGTACTTCTCAAGGCTTAGCCCTTCGAAAGATTTAATCAGCGTCAGCCCGGCAGCGCCGGTGCTCAGGGGTTGATTAGCCATTGTCATCACTCCTGTCGTTTACTTGAGGAAGAACTTGTCGGGTGTACTCTTCGATAAGCCGCAACACGCTTTCCGGCGGCTCCAGTACGGTGAACTGCATTTCGATATCCACATGTCCGCTGTCGCGCCCGCTGCCTCCGTGGCTCGGCGGCGACATGCTGACGTGAAAACGGCTGACCGCGTCGTCAGGCGTGCCGGACATAGCACTCTGCTGTTCCACCGCGTCGGTACGCACGGTGAGAAACACTTTCATCTTCTCCAGCATCAGCCCACGCGGTGTGGAGAGCGCCACCAGCGGCAATTTGAAGTGGTGTCGCTCGTCCAGCTCCATTTCGACGATTTTCGGCACCAGCCGCCCGTCGTCGCTGTGTTCGAAAAAGGGATCCAGCGCCTGCATGTACTGATGCGCGATCAGCTGGTTCGCCGCCGAGGCCGCATGCTGCATGCCGCGCGTGATATCGGCCAGCGTCACACCCGACGCAGAGGGTGGCGTGCCGTCGCCCGGGGGCGGTGGCGGGTCCTGCGGTGGATCGGCGGGCGGTAATCCGGCGACATCCTCGGGTGGCGGATCGGCAGGTGGCAGCCCGGCACTCTCTTCCGGCGGTGGCGGCGGCGCAGGTGAATCCGCCTTCGGCTGCGCGCCACGGTTGCCGCGAAGCCAGTCTTTCATTGACATAGTGCGCTCCGTGAGAAATGAGGCTGCCAGGCAGCCTCAGGGTGGAGATAGCGAGAATTACGCCGGCGCTTTTTCCGCTGCGGCAGGCGTTGCGGGGTAGGCATCAAGCTGTTTCGATTCCAGCTTTTGCGCCTCTGACGGCAGAACAGCCGGGCGTGTTGCGGCATCCGTCAGGAAATCAATCACGCGCATCAGGGCTTCCGGTGGCGGCTGACGTTTTACCTGGGTATGGATACTGTATTTTGCGCGGGTATCGCTGGAGCGGGTTTGCTGGGCTTTGTGCGAGACGCGACCGGTGATTTTCACGCTGAACGGCCCCCAGCCAACGGAGGCTTCCAGCGAGGCTTCCGCTTCGGTCTGGCTGCTGCTGGCTTCGCTCTGGGAGACTTCCAGCTCGAAGTCGATGGTGCCCTCTTCGATACTGATGTTAGGGTGGGAAATGGCCGCCAGCAGCGGGATGCGCATGGTCTTTTTCACCACGCCCTGGATAACGCCCTTGTCATCCACCACGGTTTCGTCGTAATCAAACTGCACCGACTCCGCCTTACCGTCCTTGATACACACCGAGAGCAGGAAGTCGGCGTACGCTTTACTCGCCTGCACCTGCGCTTTGATCATCGCCTGCAGTGGGCCGCCAATCATGTGCTCCAGCGGCAGTGCATTAATGACCGATCCAATAAATTGTGAATCCATAATGCATACTCCTGTGGGTTATACGAAAAGATCGCGTTGCGAATTCGCAAACCCACAGTAGCGGTCGGCAGAGGATGAAAATATTGGCTGGATGGCGGTAAAAAACGGGGAAAATGGCCTACGGCGCGTGCAGGGTTACGCAGGTTTTACAAACAGCGCGCGCTCGGCTTCACGCCGTCTTGTCAGCCCGGCCAATACTTTACCGCCCGCTTTGTTCCAGCGCAGAAACTGCTCTGCGGCCTGCGCGTACTCCCCCTGGTTGAGCAGTTTAAGCAGCGTCGAGCTCTGCAAATTGCCTGCGCCCAGGTTAAACGTAAACGACACCAGCGCATCAAACTGGTTCTGATTGAGATCCACCGTCACCGCTTTGTGTACCCCGCGCTCGGTCATTAACAGATCGGTGCGGAGCAGCGCTTCGGCCTCGGCTTCGGTAATCGGGTGGGAGAAGTTTTCATTCGGTAAGATCAAATGTCCGTAGCCAATGGTCCACTTACCCACGGCATCTTTGTATTTTTCCAGCCTGAGACCTTCAAAAGATTTAATGAGCGCCAGCCCGCCAGCGCCTGTACTTTGCGGTTGATTCGCCATGGTGGTTACTCCTGGTTTGTGGGTGGGTACAGCACCTTTTGAGGATGGTTCGGACACATCGTGTTGCAAAGTCACCGCGCCAAAATAGCCGTATGGAAAATCCGAAAATAGCGGCCTGCGGCGTGCCATACACCGCCATAGCTTAACGAAACGGGCGGTATGCACACCCACAGGCTGCCGCAGAGTGTGCAGATGCCCTACACTTCATGCGACTCCCTCTGAATCAAAGGAATCCGTGATGAGCATCATTAAAAGCTACGCCGCACCACAGGCTGGTGCCGCGCTCGAATTGCAGGAATACGACGCTGGCCCGCTGGCGGCGGAAGATGTGGAAGTGCAGGTGGATTACTGCGGGATCTGCCATTCGGATCTCTCGATGATTGATAACGAATGGGGCTTCTCCCAGTACCCGCTGGTCGCCGGGCATGAAGTGATTGGCCGTGTGGTGGATCTTGGCAGCGCGGCACAAAATAAAGGGCTGAAAATCGGCCAACGCGTAGGCATCGGCTGGACAGCGCGCAGCTGTGGTCATTGTGATGCCTGTATTGATGGCAACCAGATCAACTGCCAGGAAGGTGCGGTACCAACCATTCTCAATCGCGGCGGCTTTGCCGACAAAATCCGCGCCGACTGGCAATGGGTGATCCCGCTGCCGGACAGCATTGATATCGAAACCGCCGGCCCGCTGCTTTGCGGCGGCATTACCGTATTTAAACCGCTGCTGATGCACAACATTACCGCCACCAGCCGCGTTGGCGTGATCGGTATCGGCGGGCTGGGCCATATCGCCATTAAACTGCTACACGCGATGGGCTGCGAAGTGACGGCGTTTAGCTCGAACCCGGCGAAAGAGGCAGAAGTACGCATCATGGGTGCCGATTATGTGGTAAATAGCCGCGATGCGGATGCGCTGAAAGCGCTGGCAGGTCAGTACGATCTGATTATCAACACGGTTAACGTCGATCTGAACTGGCAGCCCTACTTTGAGGCGCTGACGCACGGCGGGCATTTTCACACCGTTGGCGCGGTGCTGAAGCCGCTCGAAGTCCCGGCATTTACGCTGATCGCAGGCGATCGCAGCGTTTCCGGCTCCGCAACTGGTACGCCGTTTGAACTGCGTAAGCTGATGAAGTTCGCCGGACGCGCGAAAGTGGCACCGACCACGGAGATGTTCCCGATGTCGCAGATTAACGAAGCGTTGCAGCACGTACGCGACGGCAAAGCCCGTTACCGCGTGGTATTAAAAGCGGATTTCTGATGTGAAAAAGCCCGGCAATATCGCCGGGCTTTTTTATTGCGCTACCCCGTCTTGTTAACGCGAACAGCGCCAGAGTTTGGGCCGCCTTAATGTCTTTGAATTGACTTCCGACTGGCCTGGCAGGCAGATCTTTTATGGTTTTCGGTACACCCTTCAAACGCGAAATCAAAGCCGCTTTCCAGCAAGGCGGGAGCTTACCTGCTAATAGCAGCAAACACTTCCGCAATCGCGACAGCCCCCGGATCGGTTACCCCGTCGAGATTTTCACTATTCACATACGATGAGCGCCCGGCCCCCGCTTTTTGCATCGATGCCGTGCTGGCCGCACCGCTTTTTGCAGCGGCAACGGCGGCATCCAGCCCGCTATCGCGCAGCGCTTCAAGCGCCGGTTGCAGCGCATCGATCAGCGTGCGATCGCCGAGATCCGCACCGCCATAATGTTTCATCTGCTTCAGCCCCAGCAGTAGCGCTTCCGGCAACGCCGTGCCGTTGTGTACGGCCTGACCTGCGGCGGTGAAGAAAATCGACATCAGCACACCGCTGGAACCACCCATCACGGTCGCCAGTCGCTCGCCAACCAGTTGCAGCAATTGCGAAGTGTTGTTCAACGGCAGGGCATTTTGCTCCAGCAGACGTTTGATTTCCCGCGCCCCTTCAGCAAAGGTTGAACCGGTATCGCCATCGCCCACTTTCGCATCCAGCGCGTTAAGCCGGTTTTCGAGGTCAATCAATGTATCGACTGCTGTATTAACCAGCGCTTTCACCTGCGGGTTGTCGGAAGGTTCAATCTCCAGCCCGTCATACACCGCGCTGTGCGGCTGGGTTTTCATCGGCGCGAACGGCACCGGTTTCTGCCAGCCGACGGTCTGCACATCGGCGCAAATCGCCTGCTCGAAGGTGTCATTCAGGCGCAATACGGACAGCGAAAACCCTTTCATATCCAGTGAACTGACCAGCGGTGCGGGGCCAATCAGATAGGCGATTTGCGCTTTAAAGGCTGAGTGCGCCAGTTCTTTGGTCAGCAGCGCCATTTCCAGCGCCGAGACACCGCCGAGGTTGTTAATCAGCACCGCCACCCGATCGTTACCCACCGCCGCTTTTAGCGGTTTTACCAGCGTATCGATGAGCGCCTTGCTGTTGTGCGTATCAACGGTGGTTGCGCCGGGTTCGCCGTGAATACCCAGACCCAGCTCGACTTTGCCGTGCTGAATGCGCCCCTCTTCGCTATCGCCGCCCGGCAGATTGCAGGTTTCCATCGCCAGCCCGAGGCTGAAAACGTTGTCACAGGCCTGCTGAGCGATATCGCGCACTTCACTTAGCGACTTTCCGTGCTCCGCAGCATGACCCGCAATCTTATGCACCAGTGCCGTACCGGCAATACCGCGTGGCTGTTTGTTGTCCGGCAGCGCGATGTCGTCTGCGACGATCACCATCTCCACCTTCAGGCCGTAGCGCTTGGCTTTCTCTGCCGCGAGGCCGAAGTTAAGCCGGTCGCCGGTGTAGTTCTTCACAATCAGCAGGCAGCCGCGATCGCCGGTGACTGCCACAATCGCGTTCAGTACCGCATCCACGCTTGGCGAGGCGAAAACATCACCGCAAACGGCAGCGGTGAGCATCCCTTTACCGACAAACCCGGCATGCGCCGGTTCATGCCCGGAACCGCCGCCGGAAATCACCGCCACGCGGCTTTTATCCCAGTCGGCGCGGGCCACAATGCGAATAGCAGGATCGATATCGAGTCGAACGAGGTTGCCGTGTGGTGCAGAAATTACCAAACCTTCAATGGCATCATTGACCAGCTGTTTGCGGTCATTGAAAAAGAATCTGGACATAAGTTTCCAAAAAGTTGTGAATCGTTCTTCAAGCATAGCCCGCGCGGTGCGGGCCGGGGTAAAGAACAGATTTTACTGAAGGGGTTTACGGTGCTCTGCGGCCAAAATGCACGGCATAACCGCGCAGGTTGCGCAGCGTGTCGAGACGGTTGCCAAGCACAACAGCCCCGCTAATCGCCAGCACCAGCAGCACACCATGCACAGACATGGCAATACGCGAATCCAGCAGGAAGAAACCGGCAATAGCCGGAAGAGAAAAAGCCACCCACAGACTGTTTAGCGTGTTTTCCGCCACGCTAAAACGGGCGAGCACCCGATCTGCCTGAGACTCTTGCGGCGAACCGCGTCGCACGGTACCAACCTGCTGCGCCAGCGCATCTGCTCGCTGAATCAGCCAGCGTACCAGGCTCAGCGCAATGACGGCCACCAGCAGTTCAAACACCAGCACCGCACTATCACTAAGGATACTGAGTGCCCACTGCGCACTCAGCATCGCCACGGTAACCAGCGCACTCAACAAACAAGAGACGATCATGGCGGAGAGATGCGTCGCTGCGCGTATCAACATGCGGTGCTCCTTGCAGAAAAAAGAAGAGAGGCCTCAGCCTCTCTTTTCAGGTATCAATTAGCTTTTTCGCGTCATCAGCCACAGGCTAATCAGGAAAAAGCTGGCGCTCGGCAACAGTGCGCCGACCACCGGCGGAATGCCGTATACCAGCGTCAGCGGGCCGAAAATCTGATCCAGCACATAAAAGACAAAGCCGAAGCTGATGCCGGTGATAACACGTACGCCCATCGCCACACTACGCAGCGGCCCGAAGATAAACGACAGCGCCATTAGCATCATCACCGCCACGGACAGCGGCTGGAAGATTTTGCTCCACATATTGAGCTGGTAGCGCCCGGAATCCTGGCCGCTCGATTTGAGGTATTTCACGTAATTGTGCAAACCGCTGATCGAGAGCGCGTCCGGATCCAGCGCCACCACACCGAGTTTGTCCGGCGTCAGGTTCGTTTTCCACGTGCCGCTCACCGTTTGCGCGCCGGTAACCTGTTTCGGGTTCGTCAGATTAGATTCATCAACCTGCGACAGCCGCCAGAGTTTCTCCTGCGGATCGAACTTCGCCGACGCGGCATAGCGCACCGACTGCAAACGACGATCTTTATTGAAGGCATAGATGCTTACGCCGCCAAGTTCATCGTCGCCTTTTACGCGCTCGATATAGATAAAGTTGTTGCCGTCTTTCGCCCACAAACCTGATTGCGTGGAGAGCAGCGAGCCGCCATACATCGACTGCGCACGCTGGTTACGCGCCATCTGCTCCCCCTGCGGCGCGACCCACTCGCCAATCGCCATGGTCAGCAGCACCAGCGGAATAGCCGTTTTCATGACCGACAGCGCCACCTGCATGCGGGTGTAGCCGGACGCCTGCATAACCACCAGCTCACTGCGCTGCGCCAGCATGCCCAGCCCTAACAGCGCACCCAGCAGCGCCGCCATCGGGAAGAAGATCTGAATATCTTTCGGGATGCTGAGAATGGTGTACATCCCCGCGCCCAGTGCGTCATAGCTCCCCTGGCCTGCTTTTTTCAACTGATCGACAAACTTGATAATGCCGGAGAGCGACACCAGCATGAACAGCGTCATCATGATGGTGGTGAAAATGGTTTTACCGATATAGCGGTCAAGTACGCCAAAAGCCTGCATTATACCGCTCCTTTACGCGTAAAACGGGCGCGAACCCGGCGCATTGGCACCGTATCCCACAAGTTCAGCACCACAGCCAGCGCTAAATAGACCAGGTTTACCAGCCACATCCACACCAGTGGATCGAGTTTGCCTTTCGCGCCGTTCGAGCGCAGCGTGGTTTGCAGCAGGAAGAAGACCAGATAGAGCAGCATGGCGGGGAGCATCGACAGTACGCGCCCCTGACGCGGGTTGACCACGCTCAGCGGCACTACCATCAGCGCCATCATAACCACCGTAAACACCAGCGTTAAACGCCAGTGCAGCTCGGCGCGGGCGCGCGGCGTATCGGTTTTGAACAGCGTGCGCATGTCCATCTGCTCGGTATCCGACGGGTCGAGCGCCACCGTCTGGTGACCAATAATCGCCTGATAGTTCTGGAAATCCGTAATGCGGAAATCGCGTAGCATGGCGGTGCCTTCGAAGCGGGTGCCGGTATTGAGCGTCACCACCTGCGAGCCGTCTTTATGCTGCGAGAGATGCCCTGAATCCGCCACGACAACGGATGGACGGGCGGAGCCTTTGGTACGAATCTGCGCCAGGAAGACATTCTTGAAGTTTTTGCCCTCAACGCCTTCGATAAACAGCACCGAGTTGCCATCCGTCGCCTGCTGGAACTGCCCCTGCGCCAGCGCCGCCATGCCAGGGTTCGCTTTCGCGTCTGCGAGCACTTGATCCTGATGGCGGGAAGACCACGGGCCCGCCCACATGACGTTGACCGCCGCGACAATCCCGGTGAACAACGCGAGGATCAGCGCCGCTTTCACCAATACTGCACGGCTCAGGCCGCAGGCGTGCATCACGGTGATTTCACTTTCTGTATAAAGTTTGCCCAGCGTCATCAACAGGCCGAGGAACAGACTCAACGGCAGGATAAGCTGCGCCATTTCCGGCACGCCCAGCCCCAGCAGTGAGAGCACGAGGTTCGTCGGAATTTCGCCATCAGCGGCTGCGCCTAAAATCCTGACCAGTTTCTGACAAAAGAAAATCAGAAGCAGGATGAATAGGATCGCAAGCTGGCTTTTTAGCGTCTCCCGAACCAGATATCTTATGATTATCACTTTAAATACGCCCGTAAAAACCAGTATTTTTGCTGGAAAATAGCTTGTTTCATGGCTTAAACGTCATTTATTCTCTTGAGTCGTCGAAATGATCGCTAAGATTAATATACTCAGCGGATACGTGCGTAAGACCCGATTCTGACGTGCCGAAACCGAAGTAACATTAAGATTAACACGAAGTCACCGCAACAGCGGACACGAGTTACGAAAGCTTGCAATTCTATCCGTAGCCGCCGCCGTTGTCTTTAAGATTCAGGAGCGTAGTGCATGGAGTTCAGTGTAAAAAGCGGTAGCCCGGAGAAACAGCGGAGTGCCTGCATCGTTGTGGGCGTCTTTGAACCGCGCCGGCTCTCTCCGATCGCCGAGCAACTTGATAAAATCAGTGACGGCTACATCAGTGCGCTGCTGCGTCGCGGGGAACTGGAAGGCAAGCCGGGGCAGACTTTACTGCTGCACCACGTACCGAATGTCCTCTCCGAACGCATTTTGCTGATTGGCTGCGGTAAAGAGCGTGAGCTGGACGAGCGCCAGTACAAGCAGGTGATTCAAAAAACCATTAACACGCTGAATGATACCGGCTCAATGGAAGCCGTCTGCTTCCTGACCGAGCTGCACGTAAAAGGGCGCAATACTTACTGGAAAGTACGCCAGGCCGTTGAGACCGCGAAAGAGACCCTTTATAGCTTCGATCAACTGAAAACCAACAAAAGCGAGCCACGCCGCCCGCTGCGTAAAATGGTATTCAACGTGCCGACACGCCGCGAGCTGACCAGCGGCGAGCGCGCTATTCAGCACGGTCTGGCCATTGCCGCTGGTATCAAAGCGGCAAAAGATCTCGGCAATATGCCGCCAAACATCTGTAATGCGGGCTACCTCGCTTCTCAGGCGCGCCAGCTAGCCGACACCTACAGCAAAAACGTGGTAACTCGCGTGATTGGCGAGCAGCAGATGCGCGAGCTGGGCATGCACTCGTACCTCGCGGTCGGCCAGGGTTCGCAGAACGAATCGCTGATGTCGGTGATTGAATACAAAGGCAACCCGGCGGAAGACGCGCGTCCCATCGTGCTGGTCGGTAAAGGCCTGACCTTCGACTCCGGCGGTATCTCCATCAAGCCTGCTGAAGGCATGGATGAGATGAAGTACGACATGTGCGGTGCGGCGGCGGTGTATGGCGTGATGCGCATGGTCGCCGAGCTGCAACTGCCAATTAACGTCATTGGCGTGCTGGCGGGTTGCGAAAACATGCCTGGCGGGCGCGCTTATCGTCCGGGCGACGTACTGACCACGATGTCCGGCCAGACGGTAGAAGTGCTGAATACCGACGCCGAAGGCCGTCTGGTGCTGTGCGACGTGCTGACTTACGTTGAGCGTTTCGAGCCGGAAGCGGTAATTGATGTCGCGACGCTGACTGGCGCGTGTGTGATTGCGCTCGGTCACCACATTACCGGGCTGATGTCGAACCACAACCCGCTGGCGCACGAGCTGATTGGCGCCTCCGAGCAGGCGGGCGATCGCGCGTGGCGTTTGCCGATGGCTGATGAGTACCAGGAACAGCTGGAGTCCAACTTTGCGGATATGGCGAACATTGGTGGCCGTCCAGGTGGTGCGATCACCGCTGGCTGCTTCCTTTCTCGCTTTGCCCGTAAGTACAACTGGGCGCACCTGGATATCGCCGGTACGGCATGGCGTTCCGGTAAAGCCAAAGGCGCGACCGGTCGTCCGGTGGCGCTGCTGTCGCAGTTCCTGCTGAACCGCGCCGGGTTTAACGGCGAAGAGTAAGCCTCGTAAGGCCGGATAGCTGTGATTGCCGGATAGCGGCTACGCCTTATCCGGCCTGGAGCCTCAGCAATGCGAATGCTATACCCAATGGATTTCGCTTTGCATCGTCGCGGCACCTGAGCAAATCCCCGGCAGCATAGATAACTCTATGACTGGGGTGCGCAACAAATCTGCCGGTAGCAGATATGAACGCGGCCGGCAGCGGCCCCTTGAGGGCGAGGCCCAGGGATGGGCCTCGTATGCGCAGCCAACAAAGAGGCAGTACGAAAGAGCGACGGCTATAGCGTTTAAATCCTCAACCAAAAGTCCCATATATGAAAAATGCGACGTTCTACCTTCTGGACAATAATACCCAACAGGATGGCTTAAACGCCGTTGAACAACTGGTGTGTGAAATTGCCGCAGAACGTTGGCGTAACGGTAAACGCGTGCTGATTGCCTGCGCTGATGAGCAGCAAGCGATTCGTCTGGATGAAGCGCTGTGGGCGCGCCCGGCGGAGAGCTTCGTTCCGCACAACCTGGCCGGCGAAGGACCACGCGGCGGTGCGCCGGTGGAGCTGGCCTGGCCACAAAAACGCAACAGCAGCCCGCGCGATATTTTGATCAGCCTGCGCGCGGAATTTGCAGATTTTGCCACCGCTTTCACAGAAGTGATAGACTTCGTCCCTTACGAAGATTCTCTGAAACAACTGGCGCGCGAACGCTATAAAGCGTACCGCATGGCTGGTTTCAACCTGAACACGGCAACCTGGAAATAATGGAAAAGACATACAACCCCAAAGATATCGAACAGCCGCTGTACGAGCAGTGGGAAAAGCAGGGCTATTTCAAACCGAACGGTGATGAAAGCCAGGAAAGCTTCTGCATCATGATCCCGCCGCCGAACGTCACCGGCAGTTTGCATATGGGCCACGCCTTCCAGCAGACCATCATGGACACCATGATCCGCTACCAACGCATGCAGGGGAAAAACACCCTGTGGCAGGCGGGGACTGACCACGCGGGTATCGCCACGCAGATGGTGGTTGAGCGTAAAATTGCCGCCGAAGAGGGTAAAACCCGCCACGACTATGGTCGCGACGCCTTTATTGACAAAATCTGGCAGTGGAAAGCGGAATCCGGCGGCACCATTACCCGCCAGATGCGCCGTCTCGGCAACTCCGTAGACTGGGATCGCGAACGCTTCACCATGGACGAAGGCCTGTCTAACGCCGTTAAAGAGGTGTTCGTCCGCCTGTATAAAGAAGACCTGATTTACCGCGGTAAACGCCTGGTGAACTGGGACCCGAAACTGCGCACGGCGATTTCCGATCTGGAAGTGGAAAACCGCGAGTCGAAAGGCTCAATGTGGCATATCCGCTACCCGCTGGCCGATGGTGCGAAAACCGCCGACGGTAAAGATTATCTGGTAGTTGCCACTACGCGTCCGGAAACCCTGCTCGGTGATACCGGCGTGGCGGTGAATCCGGAAGATCCACGCTACAAAGATCTGATTGGCAAATTCGTGGTGCTGCCGCTGGTCAACCGCCGCATTCCGATTGTGGGCGACGAACACGCCGACATGGAAAAAGGCACCGGCTGCGTGAAAATCACCCCGGCGCATGACTTTAACGACTATGAAGTTGGCCGTCGCCACAAACTGCCGATGATCAACATCCTGACCTTTGACGGCGATATCCGTGAAAGCGCGCAGGTTTACGACACCAACGGCAACGAATCTGATGTCTATCCGGCGGATATCCCGGCAGAGTTCCAGAAGCTGGAGCGTTTTGCCGCGCGTAAAGCCATCGTCGCGGCGGTGGACGCGCTTGGCCTGCTGGAAGAGATCAAACCGCACGACCTGACCGTTCCGTACGGCGATCGCGGCGGCGTGGTTATCGAACCGATGCTCACCGACCAGTGGTACGTTCGCGCTGATGTACTGGCGAAACCGGCGGTGGAAGCCGTTGAAAACGGTGACATCCAGTTCGTGCCGAAACAGTACGAAAACATGTATTTCTCCTGGATGCGCGACATTCAGGACTGGTGTATCTCCCGTCAGTTGTGGTGGGGTCACCGCATTCCGGCGTGGTACGACAACGAAGGCAACGTTTATGTTGGCCGCAGCGAAGACGAAGTGCGCCAGGAAAACAATCTGAGCGCCGATATTGCGCTGCGCCAGGATGAAGACGTGCTGGATACCTGGTTCTCCTCCGCGCTGTGGACTTTCTCAACGCTCGGCTGGCCGGAAAACACTGACGCGCTGCGCCAGTTCCACCCGACCAGCGTGATGGTTTCCGGCTTCGACATCATCTTCTTCTGGATCGCGCGCATGATCATGATGACCATGCACTTCATCAAAGATGAAAATGGCAAGCCGCAGGTGCCGTTTAAAACCGTCTATATGACCGGTCTTATCCGCGATGACGAAGGCCAGAAGATGTCCAAATCCAAGGGCAACGTGATTGACCCGCTGGATATGGTTGACGGTATCTCTTTACCGGAGCTGCTGGAAAAACGCACCGGTAACATGATGCAACCGCAACTGGCGGAGAAAATCCGCAAGCGCACCGAGAAACAGTTCCCGAACGGCATTGAGCCACACGGTACTGACGCCCTGCGTTTCACCCTCGCAGCGCTGGCCTCGACCGGTCGCGATATCAACTGGGATATGAAACGCCTGGAAGGTTACCGTAACTTCTGTAACAAGCTGTGGAACGCCAGCCGCTTTGTACTGATGAACACCGAAGATCAGGATTGCGGCTTCAATGGCGGCGAAATGGTGCTGTCGCTGGCGGATCGCTGGATCCTGGCTGAGTTCAACCAGACCATCAAAGCCTACCGTGACGCGCTGGATAACTTCCGCTTCGATATCGCGGCGGGCATTCTGTATGAGTTCACCTGGAACCAGTTCTGCGACTGGTATCTGGAACTGACCAAACCGGTAATGAACGGTGGTTCAGAAGCGGAACTGCGCGGCACCCGCAACACGCTGGTTACCGTGCTGGAAGGTCTGCTGCGTCTTGCGCACCCGATCATTCCGTTTATCACCGAAACCATCTGGCAGCGCGTGAAAGTGCTGAAAGGCATCACTGCCGATACCATCATGCTGCAACCGTTCCCGCAGTACGATGCGTCTCAGGTGGATGAGAAAGCGCTGGCGGACACCGAGTGGCTGAAGCAGGCGATCACCGCGGTACGTAATATTCGTGCCGAAATGAACATCGCGCCGGGTAAACCGCTGGAGCTGCTGCTGCGTAGCGCAAGCGAGGATGCGAAGCGTCGTGTGAACGACAACCTGAGCTTCCTGCAAACGCTGGCGCGTCTGGAGAGCATCACCATTCTGCCTGCCGACGATAAAGGCCCGGTTTCGGTGACCAAAATTGTCGATGGCGCAGAGCTGCTGATCCCGATGCTGGGGCTTATCGACAAAGAGGCCGAACTGGCGCGTCTGGCGAAAGAAGTGGCGAAAGTTGAGCAGGAAATTGGCCGCATCGAAAGCAAACTGGGCAACGAAGGCTTCGTGGCGCGCGCGCCGGAAGCGGTCATTGCCAAAGAGCGCGAAAAACTGGATGGCTACGCGGAAGCGAAAGCGAAGCTGATTGAGCAGCAGGCGGTTATCGCCGCGCTGTAATCTCTGCGCATAAAGAAAAAGCCGGGCAGCGATGCCCGGTTTTTTTTATTTTGCAGGCCAGATAAAGCGTCACCGCCATCCGGCAAATTTCCCTGAATTACAGCACCGCCGGGTAGAACGACAGGCCTCGAGCCAGCAGGTTCGCCGGATCTTTCGCCGGCTGCACACCGTGGTCTTCCAGCGTCAGCGCTTCCAGCTCGCCATGAACATGAGTGTTTTCCAGCAGATAACGGGTCATGCGTACTTTCGCCCACGGCCATGCCAGGAACAGCGTAATAAAGCACACCAGCATGTTAGAAACAGAAATCCAGAACATACGGCCCATCGCCACCGTCGAAGAGAAACGAAGGTTCCCTTCCAGCACCAGTTGCCCGTAAATATAGGCGCGCAGTTTCACAAACGCGAAAAGGAAGCAGACAATCGCCCCGGCAATATAAATCAGGTAGCTCAGCGCCAGTTTGCCGTAAATCGGTCCCATCATCATCGCTAATTGTTCCGGATCGCCACCTGCTGCGTAGGCATTCTCTTGCAGAGTCATCAGTGACGGCATAACCAGTACCATTACCAGCAAAATAAACGGTACAAACAGCAGCATCGACAACACCACAATGGTGATGCATTTTTTCATTGAAATTTCAGCCGAGAATTTCAGTTTGCCGTACTGCAAATTATTAATCAGCATGCCAAACCATTGCGCTGCATATACACCCTGCATAATGGCAATACCCAGCAGCAATACCAATGTACCGATACCAATCATCACGGAAATAGCGCCATATGAGCCGCTACTTAATGCCGAAGTAACAAAGAGGGAGAACACCACCACCGAGGCGATAATAATCAGCAACGGGCACCCCATCATCACCCACCAGGCGCGTAAGGGGCTGGCGTAGAAATTAAAACGCACGCCGTTTATCTCTGTCATCAGCATTTGATAACGCAGCCCCTGAGTAATCAACCACGGGAAGAAAATCAGGAACAGCCCTATCATACAGAGCTGTAAAAGCACGTTCTGATAGGCCACGTTAATAAAGAAAATCGCATACAGCACTAGCAGGCAGAGCCAGCCGACAAAAATAGAACGCCCGGTCGCGTGATAAGAAAAACGCGCACCGCTAAGTTCAGTGTTCTCATAAAAATAACGACGCGCGCGTACTAACGCCCACGGCAAATATAACCCCAGCGTTATTAAGGTCAGTAAAATATTAACCAGCCAAACCACGAAATAGCCTTTCCCGCTGCCCTGAAAGAGAAAACGGCGCACGGGAACCGCCACGGAACCATGAGTTTCGGAAGTCATAACAATCCTTATCGTAAAAAAGAAGCCAGGAAAAACGCAGTCAACCATAACAATATTGCGAATATGGTTATCTCCACTATTAAGTCTAAATAGCTGCTGGTCAAAAAAATAGCGCCCAATATTCCTGGTCTTGCCAGAACGCGCCTGTAGTGGTATTAAGCAGGATCAGCTTATAACCCTGAAAACAGAGTGCAGAGATGAATGTGACCGCACCGGTAGAGGTAAAAATGCGCCCCATTGCTGCCGCCGACAACGCAGCAATCGCATCGGTGATCCGCCAGGTGTCTGCGGAATATGGCCTCACCGCCGATAAAGGCTACACCGTTGCCGACCCTGAACTGGATGAGCTCTATCAGTTATACAGTCGCCCGGGTTGCGCCTATTGGGTGGTGGAGCAAAACGGCGAGGTCGTGGGCGGCGGTGGCGTCGCGCCGCTGAAATGTAGCGAGCCGGATATCTGCGAACTGCAAAAGATGTATTTCCTGCCCAGCGCGCGTGGGCAAGGGCTGGCGAAGAAACTGGCGCAGATGGCGCTGGAACACGCCCGCGCACAGGGTTTTACCCGCTGTTATCTGGAAACCACCGCCTTTCTGACCGACGCCATCGGGCTTTATGAACGCCTTGGCTTTGAACATATCGACGGCCCGCTCGGCTGTACCGGTCACGTAGACTGCGAAGTGCGGATGCTGAAAACGCTGTAACGTCGGAGCGCCCCGATGTATTACACCGGTACGCCGCTGTGAAAACGGAACTCCGCATCCGGTGTTGAGATAAGCGCCGCTTCCACTTCACCGAAATGGCGCACACGCGGGCTGATATCCGTGGTCGAAATTTGCTGCGCCAGCGCAAGGTAATCCTGGTAATGGCGCGCTTCAGAGCGCAGCAATGACAGGTAAAATTTCTGCAAGTCATCGTCCAGCCACGGCGCCAGCGCAGCAAACCGCTCGCAGGAGCGCGCTTCGATATAGGCACCGCAAATTAACTTATCGACCAGTGTCAGCGGTTCATGCGTGCGAACCTCTTTGAGCATCCCTTTCGCATAACGGCTGGCGGTGATTTTCACGTAGGGAATGTTGCGGGCGAGCATGGCTTCCCGCACCTGCCAGAAGTGATGCAGTTCCTCTTTGATCAACAGCACCATACTATCAATCAGAGCCTGGCCCCAGACATCGTCAGTTTGCGGCATCACACTTTTGCCAATCTGCTTATGCAGCGCGACAAAATCCGGCTCCGGCCCTTCGCGAAAGGTAAATTCTTCATAGGGTTTCAGCCACGCCAGTAGCGCGTCCGACCCACTTTTATCGGCGACATAACGGCGCACCAGCAGCATGGCGGTTTGCGCCGCTTTCAGTTCACACACCATATGATCGGTAAGCAGCAGCGGCAGCATCAGTGGATCGCGCGCTTTGTCCAGCCAGGATTGCGGTGTCGGGCAGTGCAGAAAGTTTAAAACCGGGGAGAGTATTTGCGGGTAATCCATGCTCTTTCCTTGCATTGCGGCAGCGAGCGCTGCCGCAATATTTACTCAGTGACGAACACCGTCATCTTCTTCGTCGACGTAATCCTCGTCGTCATCGTCACCCTCTTCGCCGTTCGGGTCTTCGTAGTAGGTTCCCCATCCGTCGTATTCCACGTCGAATTTCTCAGCCAGGTTAAGCAGTTGCTCAACTTGCGCGTCGATCAAATCGGCGTTCAGTGCGCTTTCACTCAGCACGTCACAGCAGATAACCACTTCGCCTTCGTCCAGTTCCAGCTCTTCCGGCTCTGTTACTTCGTAGCCCAGTTTGAAGGCTTCGACAGCGGCTTTTTCCAGCGTTTCGAAATCATCTGCCGACAGGTGATGCTCAATGGTATACAGCGCATCAGGATCGCTGCCGTCTTCGAGCAACTCTTCAATAATCAAACGCGTCTCTTCGCGCTGTTCTTCCAGGTGTTCCGGGTTTGCCATGGCTCGTTCCTCATCAATGTGGCAGATACACTTATTGTCACACACCGCTGGCATTGCCTCCACTCCTCGCCGAAAAGATTTATAACCCGGGGTTGCAAATGCATATTCACACATATAAATTGAATTTTAATTCAATAAGTGGCCTTCGCCATGTGAGGGAAATATGTCCGCGTTTTATCAAAAGCATTTTTTGAAACTGCTCGATTTTACACCTGCAGAAATCAATACCCTGCTGCAACTCGCCGCTCAGTTGAAAGCGGATAAGAAAAAAGGCCAGGAAGTCCAGAAGCTTACCGGTAAAAATATCGCGCTCATCTTCGAAAAAGACTCAACCCGCACACGATGCTCTTTCGAAGTTGCCGCATATGATCAAGGTGCCCGCGTCACGTATCTCGGCCCAAGCGGCAGCCAAATCGGGCATAAAGAGTCAATTAAAGACACCGCACGCGTGTTGGGGCGTATGTATGATGGCATTCAATATCGTGGTTATGGTCAGGAGATTGTCGAAACGCTGGCACAATACGCCGGTGTACCGGTGTGGAACGGTTTAACCAATGAATTTCACCCGACCCAGCTGCTGGCGGATCTGCTGACCATGCGCGAGCACCTGCCGGGCAAAGCTTTTAACCAGATGAAACTGGTTTATGTCGGTGATGCGCGTAACAATATGGGTAACTCGATGCTGGAAGCCGCCGCGCTGGTAGGTTTGGATCTGCGCCTTGTCGCCCCCAAAGCGTGCTGGCCGGACGCGAGCCTGGTCGCCGAATGCAAAGCGCTGGCGGTAAAAAATGGCGGCAACATTCTGCTGACGGAAGATATCGCGAGCGGAGTGAAAGATGCCGATTTCATTTACACCGATGTGTGGGTATCGATGGGCGAAGCCAAAGAGAAGTGGGCGGAGCGTATCGCGCTGTTGCGGCCTTACCAGGTCAACAGCAAAATGTTGTCGCTTACCGGCAACCCGCAGGTGAAATTCCTGCACTGCCTGCCCGCGTTTCATGATGATAAGACCGCGCTCGGCAAGAAAATGGCAGAAGAGTTTGGCCTGCACGGCGGCATGGAAGTGACTGACGAGGTGTTTGAATCACCGGCGAGTATTGTGTTTGATCAGGCGGAAAACCGGATGCACACCATTAAAGCGGTGATGGTCGCCACCCTCAGTAAATAACGCAACAAGCCCGGTCGCGCTGTACAACCGGGCTTTTCTTTTATGCCACCAGTAGTTTCACCACCACTTTACGCACCTGGGCTGGCGCATTTACCGCACACAGCGGTTTGTGAACTTCCCCCGGGTAGAACACCACAAAATCCCCTTCGCTCAGCACCACGGTTTTTTCCTGTGCGCCTGCCGGCAAAAATGCAATGTCTTTATCTGCCAGCCAGTCGGTGTCTGGCGCGCCCGCAGGCTGAGTGCTAAACGTCATCCCTTCCTGGCCTTTCAGCACAATCTGGATGTCCAGATAACGGGCGTGATACTCGGCGCGGCGTTCAGCGAACGGCTGGGTCATATCTTCGGAAACGAGGAAAAACAGGCGGTTGCCGTCGATATCATGTTTGCCGACAGGCGTCGCATCGGTCACGTGCTGTTTAACGTGTTCAATGGCCTGGCGCAGCTCTTCCGGCAGCCAGGATTGTAAATGGTGAATATTGCCAACGATCATGGTGTAGCCCTCAATATAAAACATTGTTTCATTTTTAGCTTTTATACGAAAATTCACACTGCCATACCACCACTTTCTGCCGGAGATTTGTCACAACGCATGTTTATCGGAAAATATGTTATATGCCTGTTAAGGCTGATTACGCTTTTATGCAGCATAGATGCATAAAGCCCACAGCCGCGCGCTGACATAAAGCTGTTACCCACTGATTAAAAAGCCTTTATTTAAATAAACCTTTCCCGATCACACTTCAGCAGCCTGGTAATTTGCGCATTCATTCACTGGTTATTCCCTTTTTTTGCGCTCTAAAACTCCGCTTTATTCATTTTTATGCATATCTATTCCACTCCCCATTGAAAAAATTTATCAATCAATGGGTTACATATTCATGAAAATAGATGGATAGCTACAAAACAATAACAACCATGAATAAGTTCAGCCGTTAATGCGTAAGCATTCATCTGGATAATTAGGTTAATTCTCTATTCTCTGATGCGAATCATGCATTTGAACGCCGACGATTTAATATCCCATTCGACGTGAGCACAATCACACTATTAATTTATACGGCTTCTACTATGAGCCATGAAATTAATGGTTATCAACGCGCAATGAAATTAATCACATTTCATTGCCGCCCCCTTTTTATTCTAAAAAAAAGTTAAAGGAATAATTATGGAAAAGCACTACGTCGGTTCTGAAATAGGTCAATTGCGTAGCGTTATGCTGCACCGCCCCAATTTAAGCCTGAAACGGTTAACACCGTCGAATTGTCAGGAGCTGTTATTCGATGACGTGTTATCGGTCGAGCGCGCCGGGGAGGAGCATGACGCCTTCGCAAACACACTGCGCGAGCAGGGTGTGGAAGTCCTGCTGTTGACCGACCTTCTGACCCAAACGCTTGATATTGCAGAGGCAAAAGCCTGGCTGCTGGAAATCCAGATCTCCGATTATCGCCTTGGCCCCACCTTCGCCGCAGACGTGCGCAGCTGGCTGGCGGATATGTCGCATCGCGAACTGGCGCGGCGGCTCAGCGGTGGATTAACCTACGGCGAGATCCCGGCATTTATTAAAAATATGGTGGTTGATACCCACACGGCAAATGATTTTATTATGAAGCCGCTGCCCAACCATTTATTTACCCGAGATACCTCGTGCTGGATTTACAACGGCGTGTCGATTAATCCGATGGCTAAACCGGCCCGCCAGCGGGAAACGAATAATCTGCGCGCTATTTATCGCTGGCATCCGGATTTCGCCGATGGAAATTTTATTAAATATTTTGGCGACGAGAATATTAATTACGATCACGCCACCTTAGAGGGCGGCGATGTATTAGTGATTGGCCGCGGCGCGGTATTAATTGGTCTCTCTGAACGCACCACACCGCAGGGCGTGGAATTCCTTGCCAATAGCCTGTTCAAACACCGCCAGGCCGAACGCGTTATCGTCGTTGAACTGCCAAAACATCGCTCCTGTATGCACCTCGACACGGTGATGACCCATATCGATATCGACACCTTCTCCGTTTACCCCGAAGTGGTGCGCAAAGACGCCCAGTGCTGGACGCTCACCCCGGACGGGCGCGGCGGCCTGCAACGCACGCAGGAAAGCGACCTGCTGCACGCCATCGAAAAAGCGCTGGGTATTGACCAGATCCGCCTTATCACTACCGGCGGCGATGCCTTTGAAGCCGAACGCGAACAGTGGAATGACGCCAATAACGTCCTCACGCTGCGTCCCGGCGTGGTCGTGGGCTACGAGCGCAATATCTGGACCAACGAAAAATATGACAAAGCCGGGATCACCGTGCTGCCGATCCCCGGTGATGAGCTGGGACGCGGGCGCGGCGGCGCGCGCTGCATGAGCTGCCCACTGGAACGCGACGGCATTTAAAGGAGCCATCATGGAAAGAAAACCCACACTGGTTGTCGCGCTGGGCGGCAACGCGCTGCTAAAACGCGGCGAACCGCTGGAAGCGAACATCCAGCGCCAGAATATTGATCTTGCCGCCCGCACCATCGCCGGGCTGACCGCGCAGTGGCGCGTGGTGCTGGTACACGGCAACGGGCCGCAGGTTGGCCTGCTGGCGCTGCAAAACAGCGCGTACGACAAAGTCACCCCCTACCCGCTCGACATTCTCGGCGCGGAAAGCCAGGGAATGATCGGCTACATGCTGCAACAGTCGCTGAAAAACAGCCTGCCCCAGCGTGAAGTGAGCGTGCTGCTCACCCAAGTGGAAGTGGACCCCAGAGACCCGGCGTTCAGCAACCCGAGCAAATACATCGGCCCGGTCTACAGCGAGGCGCAAGCCCAGGCGCTGCAGCAGGAGAAAGGCTGGGTATTTAAGGCCGATGGCCGCTACTTCCGCCGCGTTGTCCCCTCCCCGCAACCTAAACGCATTGTCGAAAGCGACGCCATTAGCGCGCTGATAGACCGCGATCACCTGGTGATTTGCAATGGCGGCGGCGGCGTGCCGGTGGTGGAAAACGCCACTGGCTACCACGGCATCGAAGCGGTGATCGACAAGGATCTCTCGGCGGCGTTACTGGCACGGCAAATCGAAGCAGATGCGCTGCTGATCCTGACGGATGCCGACGCGGTGTACCTCGACTGGGGCAAACCGACGCAACGCCCGCTGGCGCAGGTCACCCCGGACATGCTGCAAGGCATGCAGTTCGACGCAGGCTCGATGGGGCCGAAGGTCGCCGCCTGCCGCCAGTTTGTCGAGCAGTGTCACGGCATCGCGGGTATCGGCGCGCTGGCGGATGGCCCGGCCATTCTCGCCGGGGACAAAGGCACATTGATTCGTTACTGATTTAAAAAAGGAAATCTCATGAGCATCAACCTGAAAAACCGCAACTTTCTCAAACTGCTCGACTACACCCCGGCGGAGATCCAGTACCTGATCGATCTGGCTATTCAGCTAAAAGCAGACAAAAAAGCAGGTCGTGAGAAGAAAACGCTGGTTGGCAAAAACATTGCGCTGATTTTTGAAAAAACCTCCACCCGCACCCGCTGCGCGTTTGAAGTGGGCGCGTTCGATCAGGGCGCGCAGGTAACTTATCTCGGGCCAAGCGGATCGCAGATTGGCCACAAAGAGTCGATGAAAGACACCGCCCGCGTGCTGGGGCGCATGTATGACGGCATCGAATATCGCGGTTACGGGCAGCAGATTGTGGAAGAACTGGGTCAATACGCGGGCGTGCCGGTGTGGAACGGCCTGACCAACGAATTTCACCCCACGCAGATCCTCGCCGATCTGATGACCATGCTGGAACACGCACCGGGCAAGCGCTTGTCAGAATTGCGCTTTGCTTATCTGGGCGACGCACGCAACAACATGGGCAATTCATTGATGGTCGGCGCGGCGAAGATGGGCATGGATATCCGCCTGGTGGCCCCGAAATCCTTCTGGCCGGAGGCGGCGCTGGTCGAGCAGTGCCGCGCCATCGCCGGTGAAACCGGCGCGCGCATCATGCTCACCGAGGATGTGGAAGAAGGCGTACACGGCGTCGATTTCCTCTACACCGATGTGTGGGTATCGATGGGCGAGCCGAAAGAAGCCTGGTCCGAGCGCGTCAGCCTGATGAAACCCTACCAGGTAAACGGCGCGGTGGTGAAAGCCACCGGTAATCCGCAGGTGAAATTTATGCACTGCCTGCCCGCGTTTCATAACGAGCACACCAAAGTGGGCGGCGAGATCGAAATGGCGTATGGCCTGAAAGGGCTGGAAGTTACCGAAGAGGTTTTCGAATCGCCTAATTCTATCGTTTTTGATGAAGCAGAAAACCGGATGCACACCATCAAAGCGGTGATGGTGGCAACTCTCGGCGACTAACCACTCCCCCGGCGCGCCGCAGGTGCGCCGGGGTTAAGGAGCACATCATGGGCAAGTTCAAGTTCCCTTCCGCTTACACCATTCTCTTTTTGTTGATTGCCATTGTCGCCGCGCTCAGTTGGGTGATCCCCGCCGGGCAATACCAGATGGCAATGAACCCGGCCCTCGGTAAAGAGGTGCCGATTGCCGGTACTTATGCGCATGTCGCCGCGCATCCTCAAGGGTTAATCGCCGTGATCATGGCACCAATAAGCGGCCTTTACGATCCCGATACCGGCCAGGCCGGTGCCATTGATGTGGCGCTGTTTATTCTGATCATCGGCGGGTTTCTGGGCATCGTCACCAAAACCGGCGCCATCGACGCCGGGATCGAGCGCGTGACTACCCGTTTGCGTGGTCGTGAAGAGTGGATGATCCCGATCCTGATGGCGCTGTTTGCCGCAGGCGGCACCATCTACGGTATGGCCGAAGAGTCGCTGCCGTTTTATACGCTGCTGGTTCCCGTGATGCTCGCCGCCCGTTTTGATCCGGTTGTCGCCGCCTCCACCGTGCTGCTCGGCGCGGGGATCGGCACGCTCGGATCAACCATCAACCCGTTCGCCACGGTGATCGCCGCCAACGCCGCCGGGATCCCGTTCACCCACGGCATCCTGTTGCGTGTTGCGCTGCTGGTGATTGGCTGGATTATCTGTGTTGCCTGGGTGATGCGCTACGCCCGTAAGGTACGCGCCAACCCGGCGGCGTCGATCATCGCCGATAAGCAAGAGGAAAATCGGGCGTTTTTCCTCGGTAATAAATCGCCGGAGATGCTCGAATTCACCCCGGTGCGCAAGCTGATCCTGCTTATCTTCGCACTGGCCTTTGTGGTGATGATTTATGGCGTGGCGGTGCTCGGCTGGTGGATGGCGCAGATCTCAGCGGTATTTCTGGCAAGCGCCATCATCGTGGGTTTGATCGCCCGTATGAGCGAAGAGGAATTGACCTCAACATTTATCAACGGCGCGCGGGATCTGCTGGGCGTAGCGCTGATTATCGGCATTGCCCGCGGTATCGTAGTGATCATGGATAAAGGCATGATTACTCATACTATTTTGCACAGTGCTGAAGGCATGGTCAGCGGGCTATCCACCGTCGCGTTTATCAACGTTATGTACTGGCTGGAAGTGGTGCTGTCGTTCCTCGTGCCCTCCTCCTCTGGCCTCGCCGTGCTGACGATGCCGATCATGGCGCCGTTGGCCGATTTCGCTAACGTCAACCGCGATCTGGTGGTTACCGCATACCAATCGGCTTCCGGCATCGTCAACCTGGTGACGCCTACGTCGGCGGTGGTGATGGGTGGGCTGGCTATCGCCCATGTCCCCTATGTGCGTTACCTGAAGTGGGTCGCCCCCTTGTTGGCGATATTAACGGTGGTGATCATGGCGGCACTCAGCCTTGGCGCTCTGCTGTAGCGCGCCGGGTGGCGCTTTGCGGCCCCGGTCTGTGGATAATATGTCAGCCCGGTAAGCATGGCGTTGCCGGGCGTTTTGTTTCGCTAACTACTACGGGTAAAAGATGATGGAATATGGAGATTATTCACCGAAAGAGCAGCTACAACTGGCGGTCTGCCAGCGCCTGATTAGCGAAAAGAGTTATCTTTCACAGGAGGAGATCCGGCGTGATTTGCAGCGCCACGGTTTCGACAGCATCAGCCAGTCCACCGTTTCCCGTCTGTTGACGTTGCTCGGCGTAATCAAAATCCGCAACGCCAAAGGGCAAAAAATTTATTCGCTCAATCCGCAGTCGCGCCCGGTGCCGGACGCCGCCCGCTCCGTCTCCGAAATGGTGGTTAGCGTTGAGCACAATAGCGAATTTATCCTTATTCACACCGTAGCGGGATATGGCCGCGCAGTGGCACGTATTCTGGATTACCACCAGTTGCCGGAGATCCTCGGCGTGGTGGCAGGAAGCAGTATCGTCTGGGTCGCACCGAGGATCGTGAAGCACACGGCGCTGGTGCATAAGCAAATTAATTATTTACTTAGAACGCATTAATATTCAAAGAGAACCGTTTGCATTGCGTAAAATGTGCATCAATCGCTTGATCCGCGAAAACAGCTGCGTATAATCCGGGACAATTTGCCGGGAGGAAGCATGAATCAGTGTGTACGACAAACTGTCTTACCGCGTCTGAAAAAAGGCGCTGGCCTGCCGTTTTCCTTCCCGTTGATCACCGAATTCCACAGCCCCTCTATTGAGGGGCTTTTTTTTGCGCAGTCGTCAGGAGATAACCATGGCTAACCCGCTATATCAGAAACATATCATTTCCATAAACGATCTCAGCCGCGAAGAACTCGAACTGGTGCTACACACCGCCGCACGACTGAAGGCCAACCCGCAGCCGGAGTTGCTCAAGCATAAAGTGATCGCCAGTTGCTTCTTTGAAGCCTCCACCCGCACGCGTTTATCGTTTGAAACCTCCATGCACCGCCTCGGCGCGAGCGTGGTCGGTTTCTCCGACAGCAGCAACACGTCGCTGGGTAAAAAAGGCGAAACGCTGGCCGACACCATTTCGGTGATCAGCACCTATGTGGATGCCATTGTCATGCGCCACCCCCAGGAGGGCGCGGCGCGTCTGGCTACCGAGTTTTCCGGCGGCATTCCGGTGCTCAACGCTGGTGACGGGGCTAACCAGCACCCGACGCAAACGCTGCTCGACCTGTTCACCATTCAGGAAACACAAGGCCGGCTGGAAAACCTCAACATCGCGATGGTCGGCGACCTGAAATATGGCCGCACCGTCCATTCGCTGGCGCAGGCGCTGGCGAAATTCAGCGGCAACCGCTTCTACTTTATCGCCCCGGACGCGCTGGCAATGCCGCAGTACATTCTCGATATGCTGGACGAAAAAGGCATGGCCTGGAGCGTACACGCCAGCATCGAAGAGGTGATGGCGGAGGTGGATATTCTCTATATGACGCGCGTGCAGAAAGAGCGTCTGGACCCGTCGGAATACGCCAACGTCAAAGCCCAATTTGTTCTGCGCGCCAGCGATTTAACTAACGCGCGCAGCAATATGAAGGTGCTGCACCCGCTGCCACGCGTGGATGAAATTACCACCGACGTGGATAAAACACCGCACGCCTGGTATTTCCAGCAGGCCGGTAACGGTATCTTCGCCCGCCAGGCTCTGCTGGCGCTGGTTCTCAATCGCGATTTGGCGCTGTAAGGAGAGAGACAATGACACACGATAACAAACTGCAGGTCGAAGCCATCAAACGCGGCACCGTGATTGACCACATTCCCGCCCGCGTCGGGTTTAAACTGCTGACGCTGTTTAAGCTGACAGAAACCGACCAGCGCATCACCATCGGCCTGAATCTACCGTCCGGCGAGATGGGGCGCAAAGATTTGATCAAGATCGAGAACACCTTCTTGACCGACGAGCAGGTAAACCAGCTGGCGCTGTATGCGCCGCAGGCCACCGTTAATCGCATTGATGAGTATGAAGTGGTGGGCAAATCGCGCCCGAGCCTGCCGGATCGCATTACGGGCGTGCTCGTCTGCCCGAACAGCAACTGCATCAGCCATGCAGAGCCAGTTGCCTCCAGTTTTGCGGTGAAAAAACGCGAAAACGACATCGCGCTGAAGTGCAAATATTGTGAGAAAGAGTTCTCGCACCATGTGGTGCTGGCTAACTAATTGCGGTTGGTATTGCGTTTTTCCCTCCCTATAATGGGGCGGAACCTCAATACCGCTGTCATTCAGGAGTAATTATGACCAAAGTTATCGCCACGGAAAATGCGCCAGCAGCGATTGGCCCTTATGTGCAAGCTGTTGATCTTGGCAACATGATCCTGACCTCGGGTCAGATCCCGGTGGATCCAAAGACCGGTAGCGTACCGGAAGATGTGGCGGCGCAAGCGCGTCAGTCGCTGGACAACGTGAAAGCGATTGTTGAAGCTGCGGGTCTGAAAGTCGGCGACATCGTGAAAACCACCGTTTTCGTAAAAGATCTCAACGATTTCGCCACCGTTAACGCCACCTATGAAGCGTTTTTCAACGAGCATAACGCCAGCTTCCCGGCGCGTTCCTGCGTGGAAGTCGCTCGTCTGCCGAAAGACGTGAAAATCGAGATTGAAGCCATCGCCGTTCGCCGTTGATTGCGGCCAGGCGAGAGATAAAAGGCAGCTTACGCTGCCTTTTTTATTACTGGTTGCGCGTGGCGCGCAGCAGTTTTTCCAGCGGATAGACCGCCGCTATCACCACTTCGTCCTGAATTTGCGCCGCGTTATCCAGCTCGCGCTGAATAGACGCTATCTCGCCATCATCCAGCGTCCCCTGACGCGCCACCAAATCCGTCAGCCGCAACCCAATAGTGGCGAGCTTATCCACCTGCAAAATCACCGGTCGCATCGCTTTTAGCTGATAGTTGCTGTCGCTAAGCGCCAGCGCATCGCTGGTGTTAGCCTGCCAGCGGCTAAACAGATGGCGCAGCGCCACGGCGCTGGTGCTGTCTTCGGCGTCGCTCACTACATTGTCAACCCACTGGTTCATCTGGCGAACAGTGCTGCTCTCCGGTGCCAGCGCATCGGCAAAGCGGTTCAACGGCTCGAACTGATGATAGTTACCGGCCTGGAATTTCAGGTGCTGGCGCGTGTAGTAGTGCGCCGGTTCGATAGCCTGGGCGAGGATTTGTAGCGGTAATGTATCAGCACTGTTCGCAAGGCGCGTGAATTGCACCAGTTGCTGGCTATGCTGTTGCAGGCCGACCGACACCGTGGACCAGCTATCTATCGCCTGCAAACGGCTGTACATGTTGTCGGTGTCGTTCACATCCTGCGCCGACCATAAACGTTCCGCCACGGCAAACGCGCGCGGCCACAGTTTGATATCCAGCACCGGCGCGACCACATTTTCCGCCCACAGCGCGGCTTCGCCACCGAGCAAATTCGCCTGCTGGCTGGCGTCCGGTATGGCAGGCGCGATGCCTTTCGGCACCTCGTTTAGCCGCGCGCCGGTGACCGGATAGCGCGCGTTACCCAGCAGGAAGTAACCGCCGAGTTTATCGTCGGAGAGGGTGATGACCGGGCGGGTTTCGCCCATCCACGTATCAACGACAAAACTGACCTGGCTGTCGCTTCGCCAGTCGATATGCTGCACGGCGCGGCGGGATTTACCTTTGAAATCAATAAATCCGCGCCAGCCACTTTCGCCTTTCACCAGCGTAAACATCCCTTCCACCGGGCTGCCTTTCAGGCGCGGCATCGAAAACGACCAGCTTTGCGCACTGTCGTTATCGGCTATCACATCCACGTCATTTAAGCCCTGCGGCACAATCTCATTGCGATAGTGATAGGCGGTGTACTGCGGCTGATCGAGGTAAAAACCGGTCGAAAGAATGCCTTTGTAACCCTGCTTTGCCACCTCGCCCAGCGCGTCCTGTCCCTGCCAGGATTGGATCACAATACTTTTGGGCAGATCCGGGTGGAAGATCTCATCCCAGCCCACCATCTGGCGCTGATGTTTTTCGAGGATCGCCTCCAGTTTGCGGTTGAAATAGGCCTGCAATGCGTGGCTATCGGCCAGTTTGTTGTCGCGCATAAATTGCTGGATCGCCGGGTTGTTTTTCCACTGCGTATCGTCCACTTCATCGCCACCAATGTGCAGATACGCATCCGGGAAGATCGCCGCCAGTTCGCTGACCATCGCCTCAGCAAAGGCATATGTCGCCGCTTTTGTCGGATCCAGCACCGGTTTCAACACGCCCCAGTGGCGCTCCATCTGATACGGCCCCGGCGCACTCATCAGTTCCGGGTAGGCGACAGCAATCGCCGAAGCGTGTCCCGGCATGTCGATTTCCGGCACCACGCGAATGCCACGCGCTGTGGCGTAGCGCACCACTTCGCGCATTTGCTCTTCGCTGTAAAAGAGGCCATCGCTGGCAAGTTGCGTCAATTTGGGGTAACGCTTTGAGCTAAAACGCCAGCCCTGATCGTCGGTTAAATGCCAGTGCAGCACGTTCAGTTTCGCCGCCGCCATGCCGTCGATCTGCCGTTTGATGTCCTCGACCGACACAAAATGACGGGCGGAATCGAGCAGTAAACCGCGCCACGGGAAGCGCGGCGCATCGTCAATGGTCACCCACGGCAAGGTGGTATTTTCCGTGCCGTTTTGTATTAGCTGGAGCAGCGTTTCCATGGCGCACAGTGCGCCAAAACGGGTATTGGCGGCAATTTTCACGCCATTCGCATCGATGGTCAGCGTGTAGCGCTCATCGCTATCCAGCCTCGGCAGCGGCGCCACTTTTTTGGCGATGGTTATCGAAATGGTGGGATGTTGCGGTTTTTCGGCCTGCGGCTGCAGCGTCCAGCCGGTTTGCCGGGCGATACGCTGGCGCAATCGCGTAACGGCGTCGCCCAGATCGTCGCCGCTGACGCTGACAGAGAGCGCGTCCGCCAATACCAGCGAGCCCTGCGTTGCCGGACGTTCAACCTTTGCCGGCCACGGCATCAGCGGCAAGTCGCCTGCGGGCGCAGCAAAAGCGGTAGAGCCGAGCAGCAACCCGGCAGTTAACAGGCTGTAACGCAACATAAATGTTCCTTCAGAAGAGGTCAGGCGAGGGAAAACATTTTGTTAACATGCGCCCTCAGGAGCGTCAAGCACGCCGGGCGACAGGGATCACAGCTTGCGGGAATTGAGAGAAATACCCGGCCTGTGCGCTAAGCACAGGCCGGAGTCAGGTGAAGGTTTACTGCCAGCCGTAACGGCGGCTGTAGAACCCTTTCATCCACTGCGTGAGCGTCATATAACCTGCAAGGATCGCCACCAGCCACGGGAAGTACGCCAGCGGCAGCGCCTGCAATTGCAGGTATTGCGCCAGCGGCGAGAACGGCAACGCAATGCCGACACAAATCACCATCAGCGTCATCGCCACCAGCGGCCAGGCGGCGCGGCTCTGGATAAACGGCACGCGGCGGGTGCGGATCATATGCACAATCAGCGTTTGCGACAGCAAACCGACGACAAACCAGCCGGACTGGAACAGGGTTTGCGCTTCCGGCACGTTGGCTTTAAACACCCACCACATCACGCAAAACGTCACGATGTCGAAGATGGAGCTTATCGGGCCGAAGAAGATCATAAAACGGCCCAGATCCGCCGGATTCCAGCGCTGCGGTTTAGCGATCTGCTCGTCATCGACGTTATCAAACGGGATCGCCACCTGCGATACGTCATAGACCAGATTCTGAATCAGCAAGTGCAGCGGCAACATGGGCAAAAACGGCAGAAACGCGCTCGCCACCAGCACACTGAAGACGTTACCGAAGTTGGAGCTGGCAGTGATTTTGATGTATTTCAGCATGTTGGCGAAAGTGCGGCGCCCTTCAATCACCCCCTCTTCCAGCACCATCAGGCTCTTTTCCAGCAAAATAATATCTGCCGCCTCGCGGGCGATATCCACCGCGCCATCGACGGAAATCCCGATATCCGCCGCGCGCAACGCCGGGGCGTCGTTAATGCCATCGCCCATAAAACCGACTACGTGCCCTTCGCGTTTCAGCAGACGGACAATGCGCTCTTTATGCATCGGCGTCAGACGGGCAAACAGCGTAATGTGCTTCGCCATTTGCGCCAGCTCATCATCGCTCATGCGCTCAATTTCGCTGCCGGTTAGCGCATCGCCCACTTCCAGCCCCACTTCGTGACACACTTTCGCCGCTACCAGTTCGCTGTCGCCGGTAAGGATTTTGACGGTGATACCGCTGGCTTTCAGCGCTTTGAGCGCCGGTGCGGTGGTCTCTTTCGGCGGATCGAGGAAGGCGATATAACCTTCGAGGATCAGATCCGACTCATCAATACGCTGGTAGTCACCGCTACGCGCTGGCAGATATTTGGTCGCCACCGCCACCACGCGCAGCCCCTGGCGGTTTAGCGTGCTGGTCACCCGTTCAATGCGGCGCAGCATGGTGTCATCCAGCGGGAAGATTTCGCCGTTGAAACGCACCTGCGAGCAGACGCTGAGGATCTCCGTTAACGCGCCTTTGCAAATCAGTTGATGTACATCCGCCTGCTGCGCCACCACCACCGACATGCGGCGGCGCTCGAAATCAAAGGGGATCTCATCCACTTTGCGCCAGCTCGCCGCCAGCGTTTGCGCCGCTTCCGCGTCCACACCTTCCAGCACGGCGGTATCCAGCAGGTTTTTCAGCCCGGTCTGGTAGTGGCTGTTCAGCCAGGCGCTGTGCAACACCAATTCGCTGACTTTACCGCTGATATCCGTGTGATTTTCCAGCACGATTTTGTCCTGCGTCAGGGTGCCGGTTTTATCGGTACAGAGGATATCCATCGCGCCAAAGTTCTGAATGGCGTCCAGATGTTTCACGATCACTTTCTGTTTCGACAGTTTCACCGCACCGCGCGCCAGCGTGGAGGTGACAATCATCGGCAACATTTCCGGTGTCAACCCCACGGCAACCGACAGCGCAAACAGCGCCGCTTCCCACCAGTCGCCTTTGGTAAAGCCATTGATCAGCAACACAATCGGCGTCATCACCAGCATAAAACGGATCAACAACATGCTGACGCGGCTGATGCCTTTCTGAAAGGCGTTTTGCTCGGTTTCCTGCTCACTGACCCGCCCGGCCAGTTGACCAAACCAAGTGTTGCCGCCCGTGGCGATGACCATCGCCTGCGCCGTACCGCTCACCACATTGGTGCCCATAAAGCACAGGGTATCGGCTTCCAGCGGGTTGCGCTGCGCGGCCTGGCGCGTCGTCGCCACTTTCTCCACCGGCAAAGATTCGCCAGTCAGCGAGGCCTGAGCGACAAACAGATCCCGCGCCTGCAACACGCGCAGATCCGCCGGGATCATATCGCCTGCGGCCAGCTTGACGATATCGCCCGGCACAAGCTGGTCGATAGGCAATTCGCACCAGCCATTCTCACCCTTCTCATTCACCACACGCAGCACTGTCGCGGTGTTGCTAACCATCGCTTTCAGCGCATCGGCCGCTTTGGTGGAACGCGCCTCTTGCAGAAAGTTGAGCAGCGTCGAAATCGCTACCATCAGCGCAATCACGCAGGCGGCGAACAGATCTTCGGAGGCATAGGAAATAATGCCTAAGCAGGTCAGTAGCAGGTTAAACGGGTTGCGATAGCACACCCACAAATGCACCCACCAGGGGGCGGGTTTCTGCGCCGGGATCAGGTTTTCGCCGTGGGTTTCCCGCGCCAGTTCCACTTCTTGCGGGTTCAGCCCTTCCGGATGGCTGGCGAAAGTGTGCCAGAGCTGCTCATGTTCCATCGCAGCAATCTGCAGGCAGCGTTCACCCATCGAAGCGGGAATTGCGCCCTGCGCGATATGTTGCACGCCGGGGAGCGGATCGCGCTGTACCAGACGATGCGGTAAATGGCGGTTGAGGCGAGCGAAAAGCTGCCGGGTAATGTTTTTCAGCATGATAGTGTCCTTGCCCCCGCGTCACGCGGGTGCGATTTATAACTGGCATAGCAAAGCCGCGCCAGCTGGCGTTTTTAATCGGGCAGGGACGAAAACGACGTCGCTGCCTTACGCATCCGGTAAGGCAGCAACAGCAGGCTTACCGGAAAAAGTATCTCCGTCGCGGGAGAGGGGTGGGATCGGGATCCATCTGGCCTCCGGTAAGGTGTGAAGGGCGAATCATAACGTAGCGGTATCATAGACCCGCTGAATTAAACCAAACATATACACACCGCCAATTGGTAGCACAAAGTGTATAAACCAGACTTTGCTCATTGCTGGCGCTTGGAAGGGATGCAAAACTCCTTTATCCTGCAACCCGCCCCCATCAGGAAAGGATTGAAGTATGCAAAACCGGCTGACAATCAAAGACATCGCACGTTTAAGCGGCGTGGGCAAATCCACTGTTTCCCGTGTGCTGAATAACGAAAGCGGCGTAAGCCAGCGCACACGCGAACGGGTGGAAGCGGTGGTTAATCAGCACGGTTTCTCCCCTTCCCGCTCCGCGCGCGCCATGCGCGGACAGAGCGATAAAGTGGTGGCGATTATCGTTTCGCGTCTGGATTCTCTCTCTGAAAACCTTGCCGTACAGACCATGCTCCCGGCGTTTTACGAACAGGGTTATGACCCGATTATGATGGAAAGCCAGTTCTCACCGCGGTTGGTCGAAGAACATTTGCAGATGCTGAGCCACCGGAATATTGATGGCGTGGTGCTGTTTGGCTTTACCGGCGTCACCGAAAGCCTGCTCACCTCCTGGCAGTCGTCGCTGGTGCTGCTGGCGCGCGACGCCAGCGGTTTCGCCTCGGTCTGTTACGACGATGACGGCGCAATCCAACTGTTGATGGAAAATCTTTACGCTCGCGGGCACCGCCATATCAGCTTTATTGGCGTACCGCACAGCGATGCCACCACCGGCAAACGCCGCCACGACGCCTATATGGCATTTTGTCAAAAACACCAGCTCGAACCCAGGTTCGCCCTACCGGGCCTTGCCATGAAGCAGGGTTATGAACATGTCGCCCACGTTTTAACCCCTGACACCACCGCGCTGCTCTGCGCGACCGATACGCTGGCACTCGGTGCCAGTAAATATTTGCAGGAACAGCGCATTGATAATCTGCAACTGGCCAGCGTCGGCAACACGCCGCTGATGAAGTTTCTGCACCCGGAAATTGTCACCGTTGATCCCGGTTACGCCGAAGCGGGTCGCCAGGCCGCCGCGCAATTAATAGAACAGGTCAATGGCCGCGCCACGCCTCGCCAAATCGTGATCCCTGCCCGCCTCGTTTAAGCCGCTTTATCGTTTATTGTGATCCTCGCCAAGTTTCGGGAACGTTCCCATTTTTAATTTTTTTGCCTGCGGTTACGCTTTGCCTCGGTCAAGTTACGCATCATTTCTCCCCCCGAGAGGCACCAGGATGAGCAAAGTCAATCCATCAGATATCGAACAACTTATTACGCTGGTTGGCGGGCGCGAAAACATCGCGACGGTCAGTCACTGTATTACCCGTTTACGTTTTGTATTAAACAACCCGGCCGCCGCCGACCCAAAAGCGATTGACCAGCTACCGATGGTCAAAGGCAGTTTCACCAACGCCGGGCAGTTCCAGGTGGTGATCGGCACCAACGTCGGCGACTACTATCAGGCGCTGCGCGCCGCTACCGGTCTGGCTCATGCGGATAAAGAGCAGGCCAAACAGGCAGCGCGACAAAATATGAAATGGCATGAGCGCTTAATCTCCCACTTCGCGGAAATCTTCTTCCCGCTGCTGCCCGCACTGATTAGTGGCGGTTTGATCCTCGGTTTTCGCAACATTGTCGGCGATGTTCCAATGAGCAACGGCCAGACGCTGGTGCAGATCTTTCCGCCATTGAAAACCGTGTATGACTTTCTCTGGCTGATTGGCGAAGCGGTCTTCTTCTATCTGCCGGTCGGCGTTTGCTGGTCTGCGGTGCGCAAAATGGGCGGAACGCCGATCCTCGGTATCATCCTCGGTGTGACGCTGGTTTCTCCGCAATTAATGAACGCTTATTTACTGGGCTCGCAAGTGCCGGAAGTATGGAACTTTGGTCTGTTCAGCATCGCAAAAGTGGGCTATCAGGCGCAGGTGATCCCAGCGCTGCTGGCGGGCCTGGCGCTCGGCATCATTGAAACGCGGCTCAAAAAGCTGGTGCCGGATTCCCTCTATCTGGTGATTGTTCCGGTGTGTTCACTGATCCTGGCGGTGTTCCTGGCGCATGCGTTAATCGGCCCGTTCGGCCGCATGATTGGTGATGGCGTGGCATGGGCGGTTCGCCATCTGATGACCGGCAGCTTCGCCCCGATTGGCGCGACACTGTTTGGTTTCCTTTATGCGCCGCTGGTGATTACCGGTGTGCATCAGACCACGCTGGCTATCGATATGCAGATGATTCAGAACATGGGCGGGACACCGGTGTGGCCGCTGATTGCGCTGTCAAACGTTGCACAAGCCTCGGCGGTGGTGGGCATCATTATCTCCAGCCGTAAAGAGAATGAGCGTGAAATCTCGGTTCCGGCGGCTATCTCCGCGTTTCTCGGCGTAACCGAACCGGCCATGTACGGCATCAACCTGAAATACCGCTTCCCGATGCTGTGCGCGATGATCGGTTCCGGCCTTGCCGGGTTGTTGTGCGGCCTTAACGGCGTGCTGGCGAACGGGATTGGCGTGGCCGGTCTGCCAGGTTTTCTCTCGATTCAACCCGCTTTCTGGCAGGTCTTCGCACTGGCTACAGCGGTGGCGGTTGTCATCCCGCTGGTGCTGACCTCCTTTGTTTATCAGCGTAAGTTCCGTCACGGCACATTACAGATTGTGTAATTTTTGGGGCGCGTTTGCGCCCCTTCGTTTTCGCAGGAAATCATGATGAATACCCTTCCCCACTGGTGGCAAAACGGCGTTATCTACCAGATTTACCCAAAGAGTTTTCAGGACACGACCGGCACAGGCACCGGTGATTTACGCGGCGTGATAACGCGCCTCGACTACTTACAAACCCTCGGCGTCGACGCCATCTGGCTGACGCCATTTTATATTTCCCCGCAGGTGGATAACGGCTACGACGTCGCGAATTACACCGCCATCGATCCGCTTTACGGCACACTGGCAGATTTTGATGAACTGGTCGCCCAGGCGCACCAGCGTGGTATCCGGCTGGTACTGGATATGGTGTTTAACCATACCTCGACGCAACACGCCTGGTTTCAGGCGGCGCAAGATCCGGCGAGCCCCTACCGTTCTTTCTATATCTGGCGCGACGGCGAACCAGAAACGCCGCCGAATAACTGGCGATCGAAATTCGGCGGCAGCGCATGGCGCTGGCACAGCCAGAGCGGCCAGTACTATTTGCATCTGTTCGCGCCAGAGCAGGCAGATCTCAACTGGGAAAACCCGGCGGTGCGCGACGAGTTGAAAAAAGTCTGCACATTCTGGGCCGATCGCGGTGTCGACGGTTTGCGTCTCGATGTGGTGAATTTAATCTCCAAACAGCAGGATTTCCCCGACGATCACCGCGGCGACGGGCGACGTTTTTATACCGACGGCCCGCGCGCCCATGAATTTTTGCAAGAGATGAGCCGCGAGGTTTTTCGCCCACGCGAATTAATGACGGTGGGTGAGATGTCCTCCACCACGCTGGAACATTGCCAGCGCTACGGTGCGCTCGACGGCAGTGAGCTGTCGATGACGTTTAATTTCCACCATCTGAAAGTCGACTATCCCGACGGCGAAAAATGGTCGCTGGCGAAACCGGATTTCGTGGCGTTGAAATCGCTGTTCCGCCACTGGCAGCAAGGGATGCACAACGTGGCGTGGAATGCGCTGTTCTGGTGTAACCATGATCAACCGCGCATTGTGTCGCGCTTTGGCGATGAAGGCGCGTTGCGCGTGCCCGCCGCCAAAATGCTGGCGCTGGTGCTGCATGGCATGCAGGGCACGCCGTACATCTATCAGGGCGAAGAGATTGGCATGACCAATCCGCATTTTGCGCGCATTACCGACTACCGCGATGTGGAAAGCCAGAATATGTTTGCTGAACTGCGGGCGGCCGGGCGCGAACCGGAAGAGCTGCTGGCGATCCTCGCCAGCAAATCGCGCGATAACAGCCGCACGCCCATGCAGTGGACCGCGCGTAAAAATGCCGGTTTCACCACCGCCGATCCGTGGATTGGTCTGTGCGATAACTATCGGGAAATCAACGTCGAAAACGCGGTTAACGATCGCGATTCGGTGTTCTATACCTACCAGTCGTTGATTCGCCTGCGTAAAAACTTGCCGATACTCAACTGGGGCGATTATCAGGATCTGCTCCCCACTCATCCGCACTTATGGTGTTACCGCCGTCAGTGGCAGGGAGAAACGTTGTTGGTTATCGCCAACCTCAGCAATCAATTCCAGCCGTGGCGACCAGAAACGTTGCCAGGTGACTGGCAGGTTGCCATCAGCAACTATGCGGAAGTTTCCCCTGTTCCTGCTGAAATGACCCTGCGACCATTCGAAGCCGTTTGGTGGCATCAAAAATAAGCGTTTTTCACTTCCCTGGCGCAAAAAAACAGCAGGCATAAACCTGCTGTTTTTGCTGCATTTTTAGTCAACGAAATAATCACTGAATTTATATTTCTTCTGAATGCCCGTCCCCTGCGCTATCCGGTTTTTACTTTGTTCTGAGTCAATAAAAGCGTAAACATGTTTGATGCAAATCACTATATATAGAAATTAGAATGCACCCCGGCCCTATATGTTGTATTAATCGACTATTATTCGAACAAGCTGACCACCGCGAAAGCGATACACGCTGTGGATAACACGGGCCAGGACGGGACAAACTTATTGGTTTTAGTAATGAATAACCAGCCAGTCGGCGCGTCCTCATACTGTGGATAACCTGTTTTCTAAAATGGAGTGATCATGACACCGCATGTGATGAAACGAGACGGCTGTAAAGTGCCTTTCAAGTCAGAGCGCATTCAAGAAGCGATTTTGCGTGCAGCTAAAGCAGCGGGAGTCGATGACGCAGACTATTGCGCCACCGTCGCAGAGGTTATTAGTCGTCAGATGCAGGGCCGATCGCAGGTCGATATTAGCGAAATCCAGACTGCCGTCGAAAACCAGTTAATGTCCGGGCCGTATAAACAACTGGCGCGCGCCTACATTGAGTATCGCCACGATCGCGATATCGCCCGTGAAAAACGCGGCCGTCTGAACCAGGATATTCGCGGTCTGGTTGAGCAAACCAACTCGGCGCTACTCAATGAGAACGCCAATAAAGACAGCAAAGTGATCCCGACTCAGCGCGATCTGCTGGCCGGGATTGTCGCCAAGCACTACGCTCGCCAGCACTTGCTGCCGCGCGATGTGGTACTGGCGCACGAACGCGGTGAGATCCACTACCACGATCTCGACTACTCGCCGTTTTTCCCGATGTTCAACTGTATGCTGATCGATCTGAAAGGCATGCTGACCCACGGCTTCAAAATGGGCAACGCGGAGATTGAACCACCAAAATCGATCTCTACCGCCACGGCGGTTACCGCGCAGATTATCGCCCAGGTCGCCAGCCATATTTATGGCGGCACCACCATCAACCGTATCGACGAAGTGCTGGCACCGTTCGTCAGCGCCAGCTTCGAAAAACACCGCAAAGTCGCCAGCGAGTGGAATATTCCTGACGCCGATGGCTATGCGCGCAGCCGCACCGAGAAAGAGTGTTACGACGCGTTCCAGTCGCTGGAATATGAAGTTAACACCCTGCATACCGCGAACGGTCAGACTCCTTTTGTCACCTTCGGTTTCGGGCTGGGCACCAGTTGGGAATCCCGTTTGATCCAGCAGTCAATCCTGCGTAACCGCATTGCGGGGCTGGGTAAAAACCGTAAAACCGCCGTGTTCCCGAAACTGGTGTTTGCTATTCGCGATGGTCTGAATCACAAGTTCGACGATCCGAACTACGACATCAAACAACTGGCGCTGGAGTGCGCGAGCAAGCGCATGTACCCGGACATCCTCAATTACGATCAGGTTGTGAAAGTGACCGGTTCGTTTAAAACGCCGATGGGCTGCCGCAGCTTCCTTGGCGTGTATGAAGAGAACGGCGAACAGATCCACGACGGGCGCAACAACCTCGGTGTCATCAGTCTTAACCTGCCGCGTATCGCGCTGGAAGCGAAAGGCGATGAAGCGGCGTTCTGGAAACTGCTGGACAGCCGCCTGCAACTGGCGAAAAAAGCGCTGATGACCCGTATCGCGCGCCTCGAAGGGGTGAAAGCCCGCGTTGCGCCCATCCTGTATATGGAAGGGGCTTGCGGCGTGCGCCTGAAAGCGGATGATGATATCGCGCCGATCTTTAAAAACGGCCGTGCGTCGATTTCGCTGGGTTATATCGGTATTCACGAAACGATTAACGCCCTGTCTGGCAATAAGCACATCTACGACAGTGAAGCACTGCGTGCCAAAGGCGTGGCGATCGTTGAGCGTCTGCGCCAGGCGGTTGATCAGTGGAAAGAAGAGACCGGCTACGGTTTCAGCCTTTACAGTACGCCGAGCGAAAACCTGTGCGACCGCTTCTGCCGTATCGATACCGCTGACTTCGGCGTAGTGGAAGGGGTAACCGATAAAGGTTACTACACCAACAGCTTCCACCTTGATGTCGAGAAAAAGGTGAACCCGTACGACAAAATCGATTTCGAAGCGCCGTACCCGCCGTTAGCCAGCGGTGGTTTTATCTGCTACGGCGAGTACCCGAACATTCAGCACAACCTGCGCGCACTGGAAGATGTCTGGGATTACAGCTACCAGCATGTGCCGTATTACGGCACCAACACGCCAATCGATGAGTGTTACGAGTGCGGTTTTACCGGTGAGTTCGAATGCACCAGCAAAGGTTTTACCTGCCCGAAATGCGGTAACCACGACGCGTCCCGCGTTTCCGTTACCCGCCGCGTTTGCGGCTACCTCGGCAGCCCGGACGCACGTCCGTTCAACGCTGGCAAGCAGGAAGAAGTGAAACGCCGCGTGAAACACCTCGGCAACGGGCAAATCGGTTAACACCTCCGTCGCCCGGTGAGTGGCGTTTACCCGCGCCGGGCACACGGTCAGTGACTTCACCGTACCTGATTGCCCGATGGCGCTACGCTTATCGGGCCTACGTTTTCTGCCGCTACGATTTTTCTCTGATACGTTTCCTCTAAGCAGTTGACGTTGTAGCAAGGCGGCAAACGAGTAAATCCCGGGGAGCTTACATAAGTAAGTGACCCGGGTGCGCGAGAGTAGCCAACGCAGCTACAGCGCCAAATGCGACGAGGAAACATGAATTACCACCAATACTACCCAGTCGACATCGTCAACGGCCCCGGCACCCGCTGCACACTGTTCGTCTCCGGCTGCGTCCATGAATGCCCGGGCTGCTACAACAAAAGCACCTGGCGGCTGAATTCCGGCGTGCCGTTTACCGAAGAAATGGAAGATCGGATCATTGCCGATCTCAACGATACGCGTATCAAACGCCAGGGGATTTCGCTCTCCGGCGGCGATCCGCTGCACCCGCAAAACGTGCCGGACATTTTAAAGCTGGTGACCCGCATCCGCGCCGAGTGCCCAGGTAAAGATATCTGGGTGTGGACCGGTTACAAAATGGACGAACTGAGCGCCGCGCAGCGGGAGGTGGTCGGATTGATCAACGTGCTGATCGACGGCAAATTTGTTCAGGATCTGAAAGACCCGATGCTGATCTGGCGCGGCAGCAGCAACCAGGTTGTGCATCACTTGCGTTGACCCCATTAGAGCCGCTTGCTGGCATCC
Source organism: Kosakonia pseudosacchari (assembly GCF_015167415.1). Classification (NCBI taxonomy): domain Bacteria; kingdom Pseudomonadati; phylum Pseudomonadota; class Gammaproteobacteria; order Enterobacterales; family Enterobacteriaceae; genus Kosakonia; species Kosakonia pseudosacchari. Next base: position 541,791 of record NZ_CP063425.1, on the reverse strand, counting down.
TGATAAGCGGCGGCTTTTTCGCGTTTACCGATAGACACAACGAATACCGTCACCACATTGTCTCTGACCTGATAGACCAACCGGTAGCCTGATGTTCGCAATTTGATTTTGTAGCAATCCGGAAATTGATGCAGTCGGGCCTTTTCAATTCGTGGTTGAACCAGCACCTCCGCCAGTTTCTTTTTGAACTGTGTTTTTACCGTGGCGCCGAGTTTTTTCCATTCTTTGTATGCGCGGGGATCAAACACCAGCTCATAATTCATCCAGATTAACCTTGATGCCTTTTTGCGGGTTCGCCAGCCGCTCCCGGACAATCTCCAGCAACGCCGATTCGTCCTCGCTCACCGTCACTGTTTTGATCGGCATACGCCCGTTTTCAGCGACATATTGAAACAGTAAGCGAACGGCTTCGGTTGGGGTGATATTGAGTTTTTCCAGCACGCGCCAGGCCTCTTCTTTGAGTTTGTCATCCAGTCGAACATTTAACGTCGCCATTATGCCTCCGGTAAAAAGAGAATGTGTAATGCAATATAGCATTACATTCGCATTACACGCATTTATGGAAAGCCGCTCTCATTCTCTCTCTTTCAGTGCGACGATATGTATTCCGACGCTGAATGCGCCGGAGGAACGGCAAAACTGTTTTGCATACGTCTGACCTCCTCCGCTGGCGGTAAACCGAAGAGCCGTTTGAACTCACGGTTAAACTGTGACGGGCTTTCGTAACCAACAGCGTAACAGGCCGCTGCGGCAGTGAGTCGCTGACGAACCATTAACATCCGCGCCTGGTGCAATCGCACCGATTTCACATACTGCATCGGCGGCATCTGGGTTATCGCTTTGAAATGGCTGTGGAATGTCGGCACACTCATCCCGGCTTGCTGAGACAGTTGCGACAGCGTTAAGGATTGAGCATAAGTCGCGTGAATGTAACGCAGCGTTTTGCCAATTTTACCGAACTGCCCCTGCAAGGCTAACGCGGCACGCATCGCATTGCCTTGTGCGCCGGTCAACACACGAAAATAGAGTTCCCGTACCCGCGCCGGGCCAAGGATCGCCGCTTCAAGCGGGTTGCCGAGCGTCTCCAGTAAACGCAGCACCGCGCTTTTCAGCGTCTCATCCATCGGGCTGGACATCATGCTTTGCGGCGAAGCGGAGACTAGCGGAAAGCCGTGCTGTTCAATTTGCAGCATCACATCTGCGGCGACCTGGAAATCCAGATGCATGTAAATCGCCAGCAGCGGGTGGTCAGCCGATGCATCGGTTTCCATCACAAAAGGCACCGGAACCGATACCGCCAGATAGTGCTGCTCGTCGTAAAGATAGATCTGTTGGCCGAAATAACCCCGCTTACTGCCCTGGCAGACAATCACGATCCCCGGATCGTACAGTACCGGCGTGCGGGCCAGCGGGCGATCGGAACGCAAAATGCGCACATCCGCCAGCGCGGTCAGGTTGTACCCCTCCTGCGGGGCAAGTTCCATTAACCTCGCAATCATATCTGACATCGCATACCTCATAAGATCAGGCAATAAAAAGAGAAGATATGGCCTAAAAAGCCAGCAGGCCAGAGAATACTATGCAGCTTCCATTTTTCATGGGAGTAAGCGTTATGTCACCTGCAAAAACACTGTTCATCACCGGCGTCAGCAGCGGCTTTGGTCGCGCGCTGGCTCAGGAAGCACTGGCTGCGGGCCACAAGGTCATTGGCACGGTGCGCAACCGCGAAGCGCAGCAGGCATTTGAAGCCCTGCATCCAGACCGGGCGTTTGCCCGCCTGCTTGATATCACCGATGTTGCACAAATCAATCATGTCGTCGCAGAGGTTGAATCAGGCATCGGGGCAATCGACGTGCTGGTAAACAACGCCGGTTACGGCCATGAAGGGATCATGGAAGAGTCTTCGCTTGAAGAGATGCGCCACCAATTCGACGTCAATGTGTTTGGCGCTGCGGCCATGATGAAAGCCGTGCTACCCGGCATGCGCCAGCGCCGCAGCGGGCACATTATCAATATCACCTCGATGGGCGGTTATATCACCATGCCTGGAATAGCCTGGTATTGCGGCAGCAAATTCGCGCTCGAAGGGATCAGCGAAACGTTGGGCAAAGAGGTGAAGCCTTTTGGCATCCACGTGACGGCGGTGGCGCCGGGATCGTTTCGTACCGAGTGGGCCGGCCGCTCAATGATCCGCACGCCCCGCGCCATTGCCGATTACGATGCGCTTTTTGATCCGATTCGCCAGGCGCGCGAGGAAAAAAGTGGAAAACAGCCTGGCGATGCCGTCAAAGCGGCACGTGCCATGCTGACGATAATAGACAGCGACACGCCGCCCGCGCACCTGCTGCTGGGCAGCGATGCGCTCAGTCTGGTGCGTGACAAACTGGCTGCGCTCAGCGCGGAGATTGACGCATGGGAGGCGCTTACCCGCTCTACCGATGGTTAACAGACACGGGGCGCGAAAGCGCCCCGGAATGGGCTCAAAAGCGGCTCAGCGACTCCATCGCCACACTTTTAAACGACGCGAAATCGGCACAGGCACAGAGTCGCGCCGTTACGCGTTCGCGCAGGAAGGTAACGAAAATATCGTAGATCGCCATCGCCTCTTCATACTCACTCTTGCTGATCGCCAGCAAGAAGATGACATGCGCGGTTTCATCGCCCCACGCAATCCCCTGCGGCGCCAGCACGGTATAAACCACCGTTTTTTTCGCCAGCAGCCCCAGGGCGTGCGGCAACGCGATGCCCTCGCCGAGCAGGGTGCTGACAATCGCTTCGCGCTCGACCACCGAATCGAGAAACTCCGCGTCGACAAAGCCTTCATCCTGCAATTGGTGACACAAGGTGTTGAACAGCGTTTGTTGATCCATCGCGCCGTCGATGATGCGGAAATGCGCGGCATCAAAATACTTTTCCAGCATCCACGGACGCGTTCGGTCTACCAGCACCAGCTTGCCGATCTGCTCCAGTTGATACTCGCTCGGAAACGGCGCGATGGTGACGACCGGCTTATCTTTTTCATTTACCCGCGCGGTAGAGATAACAAAATCCTCCGCGATGCCGTCGCACTGCTCGTACTCACGCAGCGTCACGGTACGCGTCACCACAATCTGCGGATATTTACGCGACAGCACCGCCTCAATCATCCGCACCATCGCATTACCGACATCGCACACCAGCAACACGCGCGGCTGACGCTGATAACCCACATTGTAATGGCGCTCAAGACCCACGCCGATATGCAGCACCAGAAAACCGATCTCGTTTTCGCTGATCACATACGGCGTATATTTCCCCCAACTGGAGACCGCCGCCAGCGTCATATCCCACGCCATGGGATAGTGCTGTTTAATGTTATCCAGCAATGGGTTAGGGATCATAATCTGGTAGCGCACGCGCGTGATCATGGTTTTGATATGCGTGAGCAGATCCGCATGTAACTGGTCATCGTTTTGCAGGTTGTAGTTATAGTGCGTATTGATATAGCCAAGGATGTAGTTGACCAGCGCTTCGTCGTCATCGGCGCTGATGGCGCTGGGCGCAATCTCCTGCACGCGTCGCCCGGCGATATGCACCCGCAGCCAGTGCTCTTCCGCCGCCGCCAGCGGTTTTCCCGCCAGTTGTTGCAACGCAGCAGAGATATCCCGCGCCGCCTCTTTGACATTGTCGTCCCCATCTTCGGCGCTGAATTCAGAGAGCGGATAGCCCTCGCTGATGCGGCGGACCGCCACCGCGCAGTACAGGCGGATAAACAGATCGCCCTCATCCGTGAGGCGAATATGGTGACGGTTAAAACAGTCATGCAGAATGGCGGCCAGCGTCTCCAGCACGCCCGGATTAAGCGCTTCTTCGGTGATCAGCGGGTTATCGGCATTTTGCTGCGCCAGTTCCCACAACAGATCCGTCAGACAGGCGCGCAGCGCCATTTCGCTGCCAAACAGTTTCATGCCGTGACGCGGACGGGTTTCCAGCGTCAGACGGTAGCGGGAAAACCACTCGCGCACCTCGGTCATATCATTTTGCAGCGTGGCGCGGCTGACAAACCACTCATCCGCCAGATCTTCCAGCTTGAGCGAGAAGGCGGACGTGAGAAAACGCACCACCAGGTAATGTACGCGCTCCGGCCCGCTGCGCGGAATGCGCAGCGCGCGCGGGCGCGCCGCCTGCAAACTCTGGTAACGCGTGGCGTCGTCAATTTTCAGTTGATAGCCGCTGCCGCGCGTCAAAATAAACTGCGCGCCGTGGTGCAGCAGCAGAGCGTTCAGTGCGGTGATATCGGCCCGAACGGTACGCGTCGAGACCGACAAGCGCTGTGCCAGCTCATCCTGCGGTAGAGTCTCGTTTTGCAACATCATAAACAGTTGCGCCAAACGTTGGTTCGGGAATCGCACGTCGCTCTCCAGCTTAAGGGTGAGAAGAAATAACCATCTGGGATGGGCTGCCTACCGGCGTATAGTCCGGCTCAAAATGCAGTTTTCCGTCGCGTTCCACGCGAAAACGGGTGATGTTATCGCTGCGCTGGTTCATTACGTATAGCCAGCGACCATTGTCCGCCAGCGTCAACGTGCGCGGGTAATCGCCGCGCGTCCAGACATCGTCCTGATGGGTTAGCGACCCATCGGCTTTCACCGTAAAGTGCGCGATGCTGTTATGCAACCGGTTGGCGACATACAGCTGTTTGCCGTCACCGCTTAATACCAGCCCGGCGGCAAAACTGGTGCCTTTATACGCTTTCGGTAGCGCCGAAACGGTTTTCCCCGGCTGCAACGTGCCGGTGGTTTTGTTCAGCGCATAGTGCGTGAGCGTCGAGGCTTCTTCATTGATCAGCCACAGGCCGTCGCCCTGCGGTGTGAACACAAAATGGCGCGGCCCGGCACCGGGTGAAGAGGCGCTAATAAAGGGTGGATCATTCGGCGTTAACGCGCCTGTTTTGCCATCAAACTTATACTGATAAATGCGATCCAGCCCCAGATCGGTAGAAAAGACAAACTTCCCGCTCGGATCGGCGGCGATCATATGCGCATGCGGGCCATTGTGATCGCTCATCGCAAAACTGCCTTCCACCGCCGCAGCCGGTTTCGCCGCGCCCGGCTCGCCCTGATCCTGACGCGTATCCACCGCCTCACCGAGGCTACCATCCGCTTTCACCGGCAGCACGGCAATCGATCCGCTAACGTAATTTGCCACCAGCAAGAAACGTCCCTCCGGCGTCAGCGACAAATAAACCGGCCCGGCACCACCGGACGCCACCTGGTTCAGCACGCTCAACTCGCCGTTATCGCCAATATGCTGCGCCTGCACCGCGCCCTTTTCCACCTCGCTGGCGAGATAGAGCGTTTTACCATCCCGCGCAACTGTCAGCTGTGCCGCATTCGGCAACGGGCTGACCAGCGTTTTATTGCCCAGCGCCCCGGATTGCGGGTCAACGGTAAAACGGTACAGCCCTTCGCCATTCGGGTTGTAGGTGCCCACCCAGGCGTATTGCGTTTGTGCCATGGCGCTGGTCGCCAGCAGAGAAAGTGAAACGGTAAGCAGATGACGAGCGGTAAGCATGAGAGCTCCTTACGTGACGAGGGGAGTTTCCCCTCCCTTATCGGGAGGGAAGATCGTTTACTTCACCAGTGCTTTGGTCATATCCAGCAACTGGCGAACATCCGCCGGGCGCGTGTCGCCACTCGCCTTATCAATGATTGAACTGTAAATATGCGGGATCACTTTACGAACGCCCGCATCCAGCGCGATTTGCAGGATTTCACTGAAGTTGTCCAGATCGATTCCACCGGTCGGCTCCAGCCAGAAATCATGCCGCGCACAGGCTTGCGCCACGGCGATGAATTCGTCGCGGCATTTCAGCCCGCCCATCGGGAAATATTTAATGGAGCTGCCGCCCATGTCTTTTAGCAGCGCAATGGCGGTTTCCACCGGCACAATGCCGTCTGGCGCCTGGCTGCTCAACGGCCCGGTGGAGATTTTTACCATCCCCGGCGTGCCGGTTGGCGAGACCAGACCGTTAACCACCGTGTCGTTCTGTCCGAGCAGGGCGCGACTGGTTGCTACGCCGGTGAACACCTGATTAACGTGCTGCGGTTGTACTTCACGGGAGATGGCGCTGACCATTGCCGACTGGTTCGGATCGCCCGCGCCGAGGCCAACGGAAAGCGCATTATCAATACGCGCCGCATAGTCGCGCATATCCGCGACGGCAGTAGCGACATCCGGGTAGTTTTTCGACAGCACGCCGACCAGCACATGGCCTTCTGCGGCCTCGTAAATCGCGCTGGCGTTCTCTTTGCTGCCCGCCAGCACGTTCAGACATACGCGGTCGCGGTAAAAATTTGGCGTCAGTTTCATGCATTTGTTCCCTTATTCAGTTCTTCGGCGATGCGGCGATAAATGATCGTCAGTTGATCGGCGGTGACGCTGCGCACATCGGCTTCGATAATCCCTTCATTGGCTTTATAACCACGGAAGTAAATGGCGTATTCACCCTGTTTCAGGGCGCTGACCAGCTCGCCAGTGGCGATCCCGGTGACGGCTTCATCAAATTTGATTTCGGTGCGGGCAATATCGCGCCCGGCGCTGTCCCACACCACGCGTGCGCTCACGCCTTTCAGCGTGTTTAGCTGGTCGATAAACGGCGTCATTTTGGCGACCATCTCCGCCCCGCTCTCTTTACTGGCTGAAAGATAGTGTTCAATGGCGCAGGTCAGACCGAGAATGCCCTCTTTGCCCACTTTCATCGCCCGGCCAATGCCCGCCGTCTGGCGTTTTACCCACTCTACATACTGCGTTTTGCCGATCACCAGCCCGCTGGTTGGCCCTTCGATCGCTTTTGCGCCGCTGTAGATGACCAAATCGGCGCCGGCGCGGTAGTAGCACTGCAAATCCTCTTCTGCCGCCGCATCAACAATCAGCGGCAGGTTGTGCTTGCGCGCCACCACAGCCGCTTGTTCCACGCTGAGCATGCTTTTCTGTACGCAGTGATGAGATTTGATAAAGAGGATCGCCGCCGTGCGCGGCGAGATTGCCGCCGCCAGTTGATCGGCAGAGCATTCGTTGGCGTAACCGGCTTCCACCACTTTGCCGCCGCCCAGCGCCACCATGGTGCCAACCGGCGCGCCAAAGTTAACGTTATGCCCACGCGGCAGCACGATTTCGTTGTTCTCAATCGGCGTGCTGTGCAGGTTTTCCAGCAGCCAGTCGCTGTCACGTACCAGCACAGCGGCGACGGACTGGGCAATCCCGGCCGACGCGCACGACACCACGGTCGCGCCTTCAACTTCCAGCAGTTTCGCAATGTATTCACCGGTTTTATTCACCAGGTCTTTCATTTCGAAGTAGTGATTCATGCCGCTGACTACGGCGTCGACCACTTCCGGGCGTGGCGTGGAAACGCCGAGCGCCGTCATGCGCCCGGAGGCGTTAATCACCTGTTTCAACTGGTACTTATCATAAATCGAAGGCATGTTCGGCACTCCCTTGTTCGGTCATATAGCCCTTGCCTGCACGAATGGCGGCAAGCGGCGTGAGGATGTGTTCGGCCTGTAATGTCTCGTTTTCCGCATCGGTGAACAGTACCGGCTGGCGTTTCAGGTCGAAAATGGTCAGGTCAGCGTCAAAACCTACGGCAAGACGCCCTTTATGCTTCAGGCGCAGGCCATCGGCAGCGTGGTCGGTCACACAGGCGATAACCTGTGGCAGCGACATGCCAATAGCGAGGAATTTGGACATCACATTCGCCAGCGAGCGCACCGGGCCATCGATACGGTTGCGGCAGTAAATGTCGGAACTGATGGTCTGCGGCAAAATGCCAAGCGCGATAGCTTGCTGTGCCACCGCAAAGCTGAAACTGGCGCTGCCGTGTCCAACATCAAGGCGCACACCGCGTGCAATCGCGCGAGTCACGGAAGCTCGCAGCTCGCCAGTTGGCGTCAGAATGCGGTTTGGCTTGCCGTTATAGCAGTGGGTAATGATGTCGCCGGAAGTGAGCAGATCGGCGATTTCATCGAGATTGGGCGGGTTGTTGCCAATATGCACCATCAACGGCAAATCGCCGTTTTCTTGCTGGATGACTTTGGCGCGTTGCAGCGGCGTGATGCCGTTATCGCCGACGACGCTACTGCTCATGCGCGCTTTCAGGCCGACAATAAAATCCGGGTGGCGTGTTATGGCATCGCGCGCGGCGTCGGCGTCAATATGAGTCAGGTTCGCCAGCTCGTTTTGCGCAATCAGCCCGACGCGGGAAATATTCAGCAGCGCGTAAACGTCCGTCGTCGCCGTGCGGGTAATAGCATAGAAATCATCAATGTCATCCGCGCCGGTGCTTCCGGCGTCAATCACTGTGGTGACGCCGGTCTGAATGCCGACGCTATCGGGCTCATCGTGATAGATGGGCGAGTTGGGATAGCAGTGGACATGGGAGTCGATCCACCCGGCGCTGACATAGTGTTCGCCGTGTAAATCCACGATTTTTGCCGCCGGGCCGTCGATATCGCCAAGCGCCGCGATTTTGCCCGCCGCGATGGCGATATCCGTCACCGTGTCGTCAACCAGACGCGCCCGGCGCAGGAGTAAATCAAACATGCGAATCTCCAGGAGTAACGGGCGCCGCAGCGCCCGCGGGTGTCAGAGGGCTACCGGGAAAATGGAGCCCAGCAGCATCGCACCGAGGATCGCGCCCCCGGTGATCGGCTTCTGCCAGAGGTAAAACAGCAGCGCGCCAATCAACGAACCAATGCCAATCGGAATAGAAGCGGTCATCGCGCTGAGGATAATCAACGGGCCGAGGAAGCGACCGGAGGCGTTACCCGCGCCCATCATCACGTCTGCGCCGTAGGTGGAGTCGCTCTGGTTGATGGTGAACTTACGCGCCAGGATAATCAGGTAGCCAATCGCCAGGCCAATGATCAAACCGGTTGCCAGCGAAGCCACAAAGTTCGCCACCGGGAAGACAAAGCCTGCGCCGAGCAGCAGCGCCGGCACACCAAGGCCAACCCCGGTCTGGATAGCACCACCGATATCCAGGATCCCGACCAGCGAACCTTCGATAATGCGGGCGAACAGGAAGCTAGCGCCAAACGCCGCTACCGCGCCATAAACCCCGGTATCCATGCCGGAGCGCAGCATCGAGACAAACGCCACTTCGTTAAACGCGCCAATACCGTACAGGTAGTACATGTGTGTCCCGGCGAACACGCCGGAAGAGAGCAGGCCGACAAAAATCGGGAATGACCAGTCGGCGTACCAAAACCCTTTATTCTGTTCCATCTCGGTTCCTTATTTGCCGCTGAGCGAGTTGTGGATAAGCGACAGCCAGTCCGGCGCGCTCAGGTGGAAGGACTCGATCATTTTCAGATCGAAGCCACGGAAGAAGGCGCTCAGGACAAACAGCGCGACAATCGCCGTCATCATCACTTTGGTGACGCGGTTCCAGCCGCTCTCTTCCACACCTTTACCTATCAGAATGCCCAGCACCAGACCCGGTACGGCGTTACCCATAATCAGCTGCGCTGCGCCGCCAAAGACGGTCGCCCAGAAGCCGGATTTCTTGCCCGCATCAATCGCCGCCAGCCAGAAAATCACCGGCATCACGGTGTTGACCAGCAGGTTCGCGGCCGGAACCAGCACTTTCACCGCCGTCACCTGCAACGCCGCCGGAACGGAGGAAGCGGTCAGGTTGAGGAAGGTGACGACCACCATGCCGATAAGCCCACAGGCGATAGCCATCTTTTTCGGATCATGCAGGGTTTCGCCCACGTTGCGGTTTTTCACCATCAACGCAGCAGCACCCCAGTTCGGAATAATGCGGTGGTCAACGTCCTGCGTGAACGACCCCGCCGCAACGGACGACGCCCAGGCGTTAAAGAAGAAACCCAGACCAAACGAGAAGTGCGAAGCCGGGTCCCCTTCGCAGGAGTTCAGTTCGCCCAGTGTACGAAATGCGCCCATCCCTTGCGTGGTCGGCGCATGGAACATGCGTGCAGCCCCTGCGCCCACACCGACGCCCACCAGGCCGCCGATAATGAGCGATTTTATTAGTATGATTAAGAACATCAGTCTGCCCTCTTCTACCCTGTGATACTGGCTCACGGGGTATGCGGTGAGTTATTTCGTGACGAAATCCACTTTATCGAGATTGATGGCGGTCACGTTGACGGTGACGTCCAGCTCCACGCTGTACGTGCGTCTTATCCGGCGCAGAAAGAGGAACAAAAACGCCTCTTTGCGCGTCGTTTCCTGCGCCTGAACAACCTGCACGTCCTGTGGCTCAATGCGCAGTAAAATGTGCGGCGACGCTTTCATCACCGCGGCCTGAACATGGTTCAGCGCATCGGCGAAGGCGCGCGCTTTCGCATCGCCCTTGCCGTTTACCCTGACCGTGGTGGTGAACTGTTCTTTCATGGTTATGCGCCGTATTTTTTCTGCCACGCCTGCACCAGACGCTCGCCTAACTCTTCTTTGTCCATAAAGCCAAAGCCCAGCACGTTGCAGCCTTCGTTAATCGCCGTCACGCCCTCTTCCACAGAACGCATACCGTATTTTGCTTTGTAGCCATGCTTGTTCTGCGCGGTGATAGCGCCCGCGCCGCCGCTGCCGCAAAAGGAGATGCCAAAGGTGGCGTTTTCCGCTTTCATGACGTCGCCAAGCTTCATATCCGCCGCCACGCCCGGCACGACCACCGCGCGGCCGCCCGCTTTTTCCACACCTGCCGCCACTTTCTGGCCTTTACCCAGGCGGTCGCCAATCACTACGGTAATCTGTTCCATTTTTCGCTCCTTAAAGGTTGTCTTTCGCCACTTCGAAGTGCACCGACAGCAGCCAGGCCTCTTCATCCGGAAGGTTGCCAAAGGCCGCCACAACGTCGCGGGCAAGGCTCATGGATTCCGCCGAGATCTCGTCGAACAAGCTGGCGTCCACTTCCGGCAGCGGTTCGCCGGTCACCGACCGGTGCGCCATCGCGCGGACATGAGAAGTCAGCATCTGTTGCTGCACCGCGTTCGGCGTAATGTTCTGAGAACTGAGTAAGGCATACACCTGCTTCAGCATGCGTTCAGCGAGGGTTGCCGTTTGCGCAGCCTGCTCCGCGTCGTTTATTACCGCTCCGTTATTCACTCGTCGTACCCCGTTAATGGCTTCGGAATAAAACTAACGTTGCAGGTTAAGAGTTTGTAGCGAGGAGTTTTCCACTTCGAAGTGGAAACGCGGAAGGCTTTAGTGATCTGCGCCTCAAAATGAGGCCGTTCAGGGATTTTTCACTGTATAGCGGTCACAATTTTGACCTAAAGAGGCGGAAAAACGGCAGCCCCAAAGCACAAAAAAACGGCGGGCGGGAGGGGAAAAGTGTGAGGTGAATAAGGTTTACTTATTCCTGCCCGCTGTTCAGCGCCCGCAACAGATAATCCGTGAATGACGACACCAGCGGCAACAACGGCCTGCCGGGTAAATGTAATAAGTGCATCGGGCGCGGCGGCGGCAAATAGCCCGGCAGCACGGAACACAGACGGCCTGCATCGATATCCCGCTGCAACATGATGTCGGCGTGCTGCACAATCCCCAGCCCGGCCAGCGCCGCCTGGCGAATTGCTTCGCCGGAATCCACCATCAGCCGCGGCGTAATCGGCACCTCGTGCTTACCGTCCTGCCCGTCCAGTTGCCAGCTGTGATCGGATCGCCACTGGCTAAAACTGATGCAGTGGTGCTGTTTCAGCGCCTCCGGGGTTTCGGGCGTGCCGTGGCGAGCCAGATAGTCTGGCGATGCGGCGAGGATCATCTGGTACGGTGCCAGCGGAATGGCAATCATCCCCTCGTCGTTGATAGCGCCGACGCGAACAGCGAGCTGGAAACGCTCCTCAATCAGCGAGACTTTGCGATCGCTAAGCACCATTTCCGCATCCACGCCGGGATATTGTTGTAAAAAACGCGACAAGATGGGGGTTAAAACATGGTTGCCCCAGGCCACCGGCGCGCTGATGCGCAGCAGGCCCGAGACATTTTCATAAAGATGATTGGCTAACCCGTCCGCTTCGCGAACGGTGGCGAGGATTTGCAGGCCATACTGGTAAAAACGCTGACCGGCTTCGGTTAGCCCCTGGCGGCGCGTGGTGCGGTGTAGCAGCTTGCAACCGGTGCGACGCTCCAGTTCACGCACATGTTTACCGACCATCGCCGGGGTGATGCCTAACGAGTCGGCGGCGGCGGTAAAACTGCCGAACTTGATGGTGCTGACAAACGACTCAACGCATTTGAGATAATCCATTTTCCACCCGCATTCTAAACTTTCATTATTAAATGAAGATAACAACGCCCCATTTATCCGCAACAGCACGCGGGAAATAATAGCGCCATTATCGTTTGTTGGATGTTGAATTATGCAATCGCTGGTGTTCAATGAGTTTGGCGCATCGGATGTGCTCTTCATGCGCAATCACCCCACGCCGCAGCCCGGCACGGGTGAGTTGCTGGTTGAGGTGTCTGCCGCCGGGCTGAATTTTGCAGATATTTATCGCCGCCAGGGGCGTTACCCACTGGCAGGAAGCGCCCCCTGGGTTGCCGGGTATGAAGGTGCCGGCCAGGTGATTGCTGTGGGGAGCGGGGTAAGCGGCTGGCAGCCGGGCGATCGCATGGGCTTTGCCGATGTGCCGCTGGCGCACGCCAGCCATATTGTGGTGCCGCAGGAACATGCTATTCGCCTGCCTGACTGGCTTTCTGAAGCGCAGGCGGCGTCGATTCTGTTGCAAGGCTTAACCGCAGATTATCTGTTGCATGACGTGTTGCCGGTGGTACCCGGCATGCGTGTCGCCGTGCTGGCCGCCGCTGGCGGCGTGGGCAGCCTGCTGACGCAAATGCTGGTACACCGGGGGGTGCAGGTGTTCGCCGTGGCCTCAAACCAGGCCAAGCAGCACCTCTGTCTGCGTAACGGCGCGGATGCCGCCGCCGATTACGACTCATGGCCTGAGCAGGTTCGCGCCTGGCATACAGCGGGTTGTGACATCGTGTTTGATTCGGTTGGCAGCACGCTATTACAAAGCCTGGAGAGCCTGAAAGAGGGCGGGCGCGTGGTGCTGTTCGGCATGTCCGGCGGTGCGATCCCCACGCCGGATCCGGCGCAGTTTTTGCTGCGTTCCACCGGCGTTATCGGTGCCGATTTGTGGACTTACCTGACATCGCAGCAAGAGCGGCAGCGCCGCGCCGATCGCCTGTTCGCGCTGTTAAAAGAGGGACATATTAAATTGCCGGAGGTGACATCTTTTCCACTCTACCGGGGGAAAGAGGCGCATGACTTGCTGGAAAACAGAAGGTTTAGCGGGAAGGTGATTTTGATCCCCTGACCTTGCGCGTTTTTTAAAATGAAACAGCACCAGGGAAGCCCATAATAAAAAAGCATTCACCAACTAACAGGTGAAATGCCAGGTAAGTAAGCGTTGTTATTTAAGATATGTGGAATTGTTCCGTTCATTAATAGAACGGTTTTCTGAATAGACGTCCGTATCGTGAACGGGATAAGGGGGACACCGCGTCCCCCTTATCAATCCCCGCGGCCCCGCGAGAAATTGGTGCTACGCACTACGCTCACCTCCCGAGTGTCTGTCTTCGGTCGGCTCGACTCGAGATTACTCGTCCCATCCCTGGGACTCGCCCCTTCGGGGCCAGCGCAAGCGCTGTTCAAAATGGCTCCTGGCAATTTTGTCGTGTCTCGTTTCGCCTCTGGTCGCCATCCCTGGCGCCCAGACCTTGCCATTCACTCTTCGGTTCGCCAATTTCAGCGGGGACTCAACCCCTTCGCTTCAACATTAAAACCTGAAACAGCAGATGCATCGCTATAAAAAAAATGGCCGCAACGTTGCGGTTGCGGCCATTTCAAATCTATTGCTGATTAACGGTATTTCTTGTGATAGGTGTTGCGGGTATCAATGAACCCTTTGGCGGCGTCCTGCGCCTCTTTCACTTTGCCTTCATTAGCCAGTTTCAGCGCGCCGTCAATCTGCCCGACCAGCACATCAAAGCCGTGGCGGAAATCTTTCATCTCCACGCTGTCTGCCGCTTTACCTTCCAGTTTCGGCGGCGTCGCTTTTTGTGCATCCAGCGCAGCGGTACGCATTTTGGTTAATGCATCTTTCATCTCGCCAGCGTCGCTGGTTTTCTGCACCACTTTCAGATTGTCATTCAGGGTGCCCATATCATCTTCAAGATCGGCGGCGAACACCGACGATCCAACAAATAACGATGACACAGCAAGGATCGCTAACAGGTTTTTACGCATTGCTCACTTCCTTTTTATTATTCACGCTAAAGGCGCAACGCCGTGCGCCACGGAGTTATTGTCCGGCGATTTTCATCTCCGGGAGTAACACTGAACCACACTGAATATTGCTGCGGTGTTCGATATCGTCACCAACGGTAACGATATTACGCCACATCTCTTTCAAATTTCCTGCAATGGTAATTTCGCTCACCGGGTACTGGATTTCACCATTTTCTACCCAAAAACCGGACGCACCGCGCGAATAATCACCGGTAATACCGCTCACGCCCTGCCCCATCAGCTCAGTGACCACAAGGCCGGTGCCCATCTCTTTGAGCATTTGCTCAAAGCTCAAACCGCGCCCGGCAATGCGCCAGTTATGGATACCGCCCGCATGTCCGGTGCTTTTCAGCCCCAATTTGCGCGCGGAATAATTGGTCAGCAGCCACTGCATCAGCACGCCATCTTTCACGATATCGCGGCGTTCGGTGCGCACGCCTTCGCTGTCGAACGGTGAAGAGGCCAGCCCTTTAAGCAGGTGCGGATGTTCTTCGATAGTCAGCCATTCCGGCAGGATCTGCTTGCCGAGATAGTCCAGCAGGAAGGTCGATTTGCGGTAGACAGAGCCGCCGGCAATCGCCCCCACCAGGTGGCCAAACAGGCCGGTCGCCACTTCGTGACCGAAAATGACCGGCGCTTTCATGGTCGGCAGCTTGCGCGGCGACAGGCGGGACAAGGTGCGACGCGCGCACTCTTCGCCCACCCACTCCGGCGTTTGCAGTTCGTTGATATCACGGCTGATGGTGTACGCGTAATCGCGCTCCATGTCGCCATTCTCTTCGGCGATCACGCAGCTTGAGAGCGAGTGGCGCGTGGAGCAGTAGCTTTGCAGCATGCCGTGGCTGTTACCGAAGACTTTAATGCCGTAGTGGCTGTTAAAGCTGCCGCCTTCGGTATTATTAATGCGTTTATCCGCTTTCAGCGCCGCCTGCTCGGCGCGCGCGGCCCATTCAATGGCTTCATCCGGCGTCACTTCCGCCGGGTGGAACAGGTCGAGATCCGGTGCCTCAAACGCCAGTAGCTCTTTATCTGCCACGCCCGCGTAAGGGTCCGGTGAGGTGTAACGTGCGATATCAAGCGCGGCCTGTACGGTGCGGGCAATCGCATCCGGGCTGAGATCGGTTGACGAGGCGCTACCTTTACGGTTCTGGTGATAAACGGTGATCCCAAGCGCACCATCGCTGTTAAATTCGACATTCTCCACTTCGCCGTAGCGCGTGCTGACGCCGATCCCGGTGGTTTTGCTAACAGCCACTTCCGCACCGTCCGCTTTTCCGGCAGCTAATTCCAGCGCTGTGGAAACCGCCTCTTCCAGCGTTTTGCGTTGTTGTGCAACTTGTGTGATTACTTTCATTGCCAATGCCATAATTAAGGGAGAGATTCTTTGAAGTCTAACAGAGAACCGTTTTTCAGTGCGCGCCTTAACTGGTAACATTAGCCTCTTTTTTTAAGGAGCCTGAGATGACAAAGCAGCCCGACGACTGGCTCGACGACGTGCCCGGTGATGATATTGAAGACGAAGATGATGAGATCATCTGGGTCAGTAAGAGTGAAATTAAGCGCGATGCTGAAGAGTTAAAGCAGCTCGGCGCCGAAATGGTGGATCTTGGCAAAAACGCGCTGGATAAGCTCCCGCTCGACCAGGATCTGCGCGACGCCATTGAGCTGGCGCAGCGCATTAAGAAAGAGGGTCGCCGCCGTCAGTTGCAGTTGATCGGTAAAATGCTGCGTCAGCGCGATGTCGATCCGATTCGCCAGGCGCTGGATAAGCTGAAAAACCGCCACAACCAGCAAGTGGCCTTTTTCCACAAGCTGGAGCAGATCCGCGATCGCCTAATTGAAGAGGGTGATGATGCAGTGCCGGAGGTGCTGAACCTGTGGCCAGACGCTGACCGCCAGCAGTTACGCTCGCTTATCCGCAACGCGAAGAAAGAGAAAGAAGGCAACAAACCGCCGAAATCCGCGCGTTTAATCTTCCAGTATTTGCGTGAACTGGCTGAAACCAGCGAGCAATAACCTTTCTGCATAATCCCTCTCCTGCGGGAGAGGGCTTTTCCCGCTTCCCTTTTCCTGTTTCATTTATTTCCTTCTGAACACAATCAAATTTAGCTGAATCGTTAAAGCTAAAAACATCCAACTTCACATATTTACGGTGCATATCGCTTTCATTTCATAGATAAATGCGATCAATACCCGCTATTGACGTTCTCATTACCGCTCATTTTCACCAAATGAAACGGATCACATTTTCTCCACCGCGCAAAACGTAGATTTCAGCCGTGGTGCAAATAATCGATTCAGCCAAAAAGGACGAAATGATGAAAAAAACAGTAATGCTTTCCGTGCTTGCCCTGCTTGTTTCTGGTCAGGTAGCGGCAAAAACCTGGGTGCTGACAAGTGCTGAAGGCGGCGTTGAGCAGGGAAACTGGCGGATCAGCAGCGATCAGCTGAACATCAAAGATCAGCAGTTCAGCATTGAGCAGGTGGTGCTGCACGGTGGGAAACAAGAGGGCAGCAAAGTCATCAAAATCAGCAGCAAAAATGGCCTGACTATCGCGCTGAGCCCAACTCGCGGAATGAACCTGCTCTATGCCGATGGTTTTGGCGTGCATATGGGCTGGAGTTCACCGGTAAAAGAGGTCGTTAACCCGGCATTCATCAATCTGGAAAGCCGCAATGGCTTAGGCTGGCTGGAAGGTTTCAACGAGATGGTAGTGCGCTGCGGCTATGAATGGACCGGCCATCCGGTCACGGCGGACGGGCAGATTTACACCCTGCACGGCAAAGTGGGTAACACGCCGGCGTCGCAGGTTTCCGTCGATGTTAGCGAAACCGCACCCTATGAAATTCGCATTCGCGGATTAGTTAAAGAGAGCACCTTCAAAAAAGCGGATCTGCAAACGGAAATGGAGCTGCGCTACATTCCGGGCAGCAACAGTTTCAGCCTGCATGACGTGCTGACCAACCACGCGGATTACCCGCACGATTACCAAATCATCTACCACAGCAACTTCAGCAAACCGATCCTTGAACAGGGCGCGCGCTTTATTACGCCGTATGAAAATGTCAGCCCGTTCAATGATTACGCCAAAAAAGGGCTGAAAGAGTGGCAAACCTACGTCGGGCCAACCAAAGGCTTCGACGAAATGGTGTTCAATATCAAGCCGCTGGCTGACGCCAGTAAACAGACCGTCGCGGCATTGCTGAACAAGGCAGGAGATAAAGGCGTGTCGATTAGCTACAACACCGAACAGTTGCCGGTACTGACACTGTGGAAAAATACCGACACGGAAAAACAGGGCTACGTCACCGGTATCGAACCGGGCACCAGCTACGCCTATCCGGTGACGATTGAACGCGAACAAAAACGCGTGAAGCAGTTGCAACCGGGCCAGAGCACCCGCTTCGATTTAACCTATACGCTGCTGCACAACAGCAGCCAGGTGGCTGAAGTAGAGAAACGCGTGCAGGCGATTCAGGGCAGTAAAACTCCGCAGTCGATTGCAACGCCGATGGCGAAAGAGTAACGCGCAGGCACAAAAAAACCGCGCCGGTTTGCAGGCGCGGTTTTTTATTCGGCTTAATGCAATCAGGCGCTTTCAGCAGCGAGTTGCGCTTTTTTCGCCAGCCCGTCGAGCAGTTTCTGGTGGATACCGCCAAACCCGCCATTGCTCATCACCAGAATGTGATCGCCCGGCTGCGCGCTTTTGACAATCATATCCGCCAGCGTATCCACATCCGCACTCCAGTATGCAGGCTGTACGCAGGCATCAGCCACTTCCGCCACCTGCCACGAAATATGCGGCGGCTGCAGCAAGTACACTTCGTCAGCACGTCCCAGCGACGGAGCCAGATCGTCTTTGCAGATGCCCATTTTCATGGTGTTCGAGCGAGGCTCAAGCACAGCGATAATTTTCGCGGTGCCGCCCACTTTCCCGCGCAGCGCCGCGAGGGTTGCCAGAATTGCCGTCGGGTGATGGGCAAAATCGTCATACACCGTCACGCCATTGGCTTCACCACGCAGTTCCAGACGACGGCGCGCGTTGATAAACGAGTCCAGCGCCTTCGCCGCATCTGCCGGGGCGACGCCAACATGACGCGCGGCGGCAATCGCCATCAGGCCATTGTGCATGTTGTGTTCGCCCACTAAGCCCCAGTTAACCTGGCCGACGCATTCGTTATCCAGCCACACTTCCCAACTGGAGGCGTCAGTGTTCAGTTTTTTCGCCTGCCAGTGACCCTGCTCGCCCACCAGCTCCTGCTCGCTCCAGCAGCCCATCGCCATCGTCTGTTTCAGGTTGATGTCGTTTTCCGGCCAGATAATTTTCCCCTGCCCCGGCACGATGCGCACCAGGTGGTGGAACTGTTTCTGAATCGCTTTCAGGTCGTCGAAAATATCTGCATGGTCAAACTCAAGGTTATTGAGTACCAGCGTGCGTGGGCAGTAATGAACGAATTTGGAACGTTTGTCGAAGAAGGCGCAGTCATATTCATCGGCTTCAATCACGAAGAACGGGCTCTCGCCCAGGCGCGCCGAAACATCAAAATTGCCCGGTACGCCGCCAATCACAAACCCCGGTTTGTAACCGCAGGCTTCCAGAATCCAGGTCGCCATGCCAGCGGTAGTCGTTTTACCGTGCGTACCGGCAATGGCGACAACCCAGCGGTCGCGCAGCACAAAGTCATGCAGCCATTGCGGGCCAGACATAAACGGAATGTTCTTTTCCAGCACGGCTTCCACACAGGGATTACCGCGCTTCATCACATTGCCGATGATGACCAAATCCGGTGCCGGATCGAGCTGGCTTGCGTCGTAGCCTTCAATCAGTTCAATCCCTTGATTCTCAAGCAGCGTGCTCATCGGCGGATAGACACTGTCGTCCGAGCCCGTTACCTGGTGTCCCAGCGAGCGCGCCAGCATTGCCAGCCCGCCCATGAAAGTGCCACAAATCCCCAAAATATGAATGCGCATACGTCATTATCCTTTCTTAAACTGGCGCACATTTTACTCATATGTTTCACCGCAGAGAAATGCATTTCAGGATAATCCGTATGTTGCTGGCGCGATTCACCTGTGCGCGGACTTTTGAATGTTTGTTAGTATTGTTGCATGACCTTCGCGTTTTCGTTTGCGAAAGCTCTGGCTGTTACGGTGCCAGCTGTTTACTATCCGGGACTTGCTGTGAGCAGCAACCTGAAAACCACAGGCTACAATCGCTTTACTCCATCATGAAAAATGCAGGGAAAGTGTTATGAAAACGTTAGGTGAATTTATTGTCGAAAAGCAGCATGAGTTCTCGCATGCAACGGGTGAACTGACTGCTTTGCTGTCGGCGATAAAACTGGGCGCCAAGATCATTCATCGTGATATCAACAAGGCCGGTCTGGTCGATATCCTGGGTGCAAGCGGTGCTGAAAACGTGCAGGGCGAGGTGCAGCAAAAACTCGATCTGTTCGCGAACGAAAAACTGAAAGCCGCACTCCGCGCCCGCGATATCGTGGCTGGGATCGCCTCTGAAGAAGAAGATGAGATCGTCGTTTTCGAAGGCTGCGAACACGCGAAATATGTGGTGCTGATGGATCCTCTGGATGGTTCATCCAACATCGACGTTAACGTCTCCGTCGGGACAATTTTCTCCATCTATCGCCGCGTCACGCCAGTCGGCACGCCGGTCACCATGGAAGACTTCCTGCAACCGGGCAACAAGCAAGTCGCCGCGGGTTATGTGGTTTACGGTTCGTCCACCATGCTGGTTTACACCACCGGCTGCGGCGTACACGCCTTCACGTACGATCCGTCACTTGGCGTATTCTGCCTGTGCCAGGAGCGTATGCGCTTCCCGGAGCGTGGCAACACGTACTCCATCAACGAAGGCAACTACATCAAATTCCCGCAGGGCGTGAAGAAATACCTCAAATTCTGCCAGGAAGAAGATAAATCGACCAACCGCCCATACACCACGCGCTATATCGGCTCGCTGGTGGCGGATTTCCACCGTAACCTGCTGAAAGGCGGGATCTACCTCTACCCAAGCACCGCCAGCCATCCGGAAGGGAAGCTGCGCCTGCTGTACGAATGCAACCCGATGGCGTTCCTCGCAGAACAGGCGGGCGGCAAAGCCAGCGACGGCAAAAACCGTATTCTGGATATCCAGCCGGAAAGCCTGCATCAGCGCCGTCCATTCTTTGTCGGCAACGAACACATGGTGGATGACGTAGAACGCTATATGCGTGAGTTCCCGGACGCCTAATCGGCCGGGTAGAACGAGAAAGCGCCACGATTGTGGCGCTTTTTTTAGCGCACGAACGTGCGTTTGACGCGCACGGACACCAGGAAATAGGGGATCCAAATCGCCGCGCTTACCGCGTTACGCAGCAACGGCTTAACGTTATCGTAGACGTAAGGCAGATTCATAAGCTGATGCGCCAGCACTAAATCCACCCCGTAAAACGCGAGCCAGAGCAGCAGAAAACCAATGAAAAAGCGCGGAAGCTGACGCTTTTTGCGAAAGAACAGGCTCGAAACGAACAGCGTGTAGGCAAACATCGCCACAAAGAAAACCAGTTCGAAAATAAGCAGCCCTTTCTGCCCGCCGACGAACGCGCCGTCGTTCTCCATCAGGGCTTTGACGGTGGTGTTGATCGACACCACAATCGTCAGCAGCGACAGCACCAGCGAAATAGCGGGTACAAACAGCCAGCCGCGAATTTTTTTAAACTCGCGCGCTTCACACTCCGCGCAGAAATCACTCTCTTTCAGCGCTTCCTTATCGCATTGAATACAGGTTCCCATGGTGTTGCCTTTCGTTATCCCTGCGTCTGTAAACGGAATGAAGCCATAGCCTGCAACAATTCGCGTGACTGCTCTTCCAGCGAACGGGTTGCGGCAGAAGATTGCTGCACCAGCGCCGCGTTTTGCTGCGCCGTTTCATCCATCTGGCTGACGGCGATATTCACCTGCTCAATGCCGCGGCTCTGCTCCTGCGACGCATTGGCGATTTCGCGCATCAATTTGGTCATTCGCAACACTTCTTCGGCGATTTCGTCCATCGTTTCCCCGGCCTGCATCGCCAGCTCGCTGCCTTCTGAGACCTGCGCCTGAGAGCTGCTGATAAGCGCCCGAATCTCTTTCGCCGACTCGGCGCTGCGGCTGGCGAGGTTACGGACTTCACCGGCAACCACAGCAAAACCGCGCCCCTGTTCACCCGCACGCGCGGCTTCAACGGCGGCGTTGAGCGCCAGGATATTGGTCTGGAAAGCAATAGCGTCAATCACGCTAAGAATGTCGGCGATACGATCGGAGCTGGCGGAGATATCACGCATTTTTTCAATAACATAGCAGACCATTTCACTGCCGCGATCGGCAGTATCGGAAACCGTCTTCGCCAGTTTGTGCGCCTGCTCGGCGTTGTCGGCGTTCAGTTTCACCGTGGCAGTGATCTGCTCCATGCTGGCTGCGGTTTGCTCCAGCGATGTGGCGGTCGATTCAGTACGCTGCGACAAATCGATGTTGCCCGCCGCTAACTCACGGCTGCCGGTATCAATTTGCGAACTGGCATCACGTACGCGGGTGACTGAACCCACCAGCGACTGGCGCATCTCTTCGATAGCCGCATTCAACCGGTTAAACTCTTTACTGCTGACGTCGGTTTTCAGGTAGGTCAAATCCCCTGCCGCCACCTGTTCCAGCTGCTGAATAGACGTATCCAGCGGCTTCAGCAGTAAATGGCGCAACGCCAGCCAGGCCAGCACAATGATCCCGGCCACCAGCAACGCCACCACCAGAATCAGCAGCATAACGCCGTTTTTACTGCTCTGAACGGCGCTCACTTCCGCTTTGCCGCGCACTTCGCCCCACTTCTGGAAGGCCTGCATATCGTTATCAAACTGGCGGGAGATAGGGATCAGTTTGTTTTCCAGCAGGTCGTAATAGGCATCGGCGCTCTGTTGGTTGAGCGCATCCTGCATCGGTTTAATGCCCTGATTGACATAGTCGCCGTAGCTTTTCGCTAACGCCGCCAATAGCGCGGAGCCCTGCTCATCATCCACGCCCGCCTTAATCACGCCGGTCAGCGCACTTTCGCCGCGATCAATTTCGCCATTGATCATTTTCACCGATTTGGCGGCATCATCCAGCAAACCGACTTCCATCATGCGAACGGCCTGGCCCGCTTCATTACGCGCACGCAGGATCAGCGTGTAGCCATCGCTCAGGCGCGCCATTTTTTCGCCTTGTAGCTGGCTAATGCGTTCCAGCGAAGAGGAGCTTTTATTCAGTGCATAAATGCCAATACCGCTGACCAGCAGCAGCAGAAGCGTCATAACAGCCAACAAAGAAAGTAAACCAGTACGGATCGAAAGCGTTTTAAGCATGATGTGAATCCCGGTAGCAGCGATACTTTTTGGCGTAAATTAAGCCGATTCGTCAGTTATCGACCGCTACCGGAATTACTTTAGGGAAAAATAGTCATTTCAATATGTTATTACTTTGTTGCCGTTGTGCTAACGCGCGTAACAGGTGAGCTTTGGCGGTTCTCCCACAGCACCGTTAAGCCACGTTGCAACGCGATAAAAATAAACAACAGAATGCCGATGGCAATTTTGGTCCACCATGAACTGAGCGTGCCATCGAAGTTAATGTAGGTCTGGATAAGCCCCTGAATACCCACGCCAAACAGCGTGCCGAGCACGGTGCCGACGCCACCGCTAAGCAGCGTACCGCCAATCACCACCGAGGCGATAGCATCCAGTTCAACCCCCACACCCGCCAGCGCATAACCGGCCTGGGTGTAAATGGAGAAGACAATTCCCGCCAGTGTCGCAAGGCCAGTGGAGAGCATATAGATACGAATGGTGGTACTGCGCGTTGAGATGCCCATCAGGTTCGCGGAAGTGGCATTACCACCAATCGCGTAGACTTCGTTGCCAAAACGGGTGCGGTGCGCAAGGAAAATCCCGATCACCACCACGAACAGCATCAGCAGCCCCATCGCGCTCAAACGCCCGCCGCCGGGGATCATCCATGCCATGCTGGAGAGTGAATCATAAATCGGGTGATTAATCGGAATCGACTCTTCCGACAGCAGGTAACTGACGCCGCGCAGGAAAAACATCCCCGCCAGGGTGATGATAAACGCCGGGATTTTTAACGCGTCGATCAAAAGCCCCATAAACGCGCCAAACGCGGTGCCCATCAGCAAAATCAACGGGAACGCCAGCAGCGGCGAGATGCCCCAGTCGCCAATGGCTTTCGCCAGAAAAACACCGGTAAAGGCAATCACCGAACCAACGGATAAATCAATACCGCCAGAGAGGATCACGAAGGTCATACCAACGGCGATAATCCCCAGGAAAGCGTTATCCGTCAGGATGTTGCAAATCACGCGCGTCGAGGCGAAACCGGGAAACTGCGTCAGGCAGTAGAGGTAGCCGAGCACAAACACGCCCAGCGTTATCATTAGCGGTAAATTACGTTTTATCATGACCGCGAGCTCCTTTAATCAGCGCGATAAAGCGCGGCGACTGAACAATCAGTACGCACATCACCACCACCGCTTTCACCACCTGGTTGAGTTCCGGCTGGAAACCGGAGAGCAAAATGCCGGTATTCATGCCCTGAATAATCAGCGCCCCCACGACCGACAGTACCAGGTTGAAGCGCCCACCCATCAGCGAACCGCCACCGATAACCACCGCCAGAATCGCGTCCAGTTCCAGCCACAGTCCGGCGTTGTTGGCATCCGCACCGCGAATGTCCGCCGCGACAATCACCCCGGCTATCGCCGCGCACACGCCGCTCAGCACGTAAGTCAGCATTACCACAACGCGGGTATTCACCCCTGCGTTTTTCGCCGCGCGAATATTGATGCCGACCGCTTCAATGAACATGCCGAGGGCGGTTTTACGGGTGAACAGCCAGAACAGCACCAGCGTAACCAGCGCGATAATCACCGGCGTGGGAAACAGCAGCAGCGAACCGCTGCCCAGCCATGCCAGCGACGGGGCGTTAAAGGTGACAATCTGCCCGGAGGTGATCAACTGCGCGACCCCTCGCCCGGCGACCATCAAAATCAGCGTGGCGACAAACGGCTGGATCTTCAAAATCGCCACCAGAATGCCGTTCCACAACCCGGCCAGCACACCGGTGCCAATCGCCGCCAGCAGTACCACCGTCAGGCTGTGTCCGGCGACCGTTAACGACGCGGCCGTCGCGCCGGCAATCGCCATTACCGCCCCGACCGACAGATCAATGCCGCCGGTGGCAATCACCAGCGTCATTCCAATGGCCAGCAGCGCCACCGGCGCGGCGCGGTTAAGAATGTCTATCGGGCTACCGAACAGGCGACCATCCTGTAACACCACCTGATAAAAATGCGGTGCAACCAGGCTATCCACCACCAACACCAGCAGCAGCGCTATCAACTGCGGCGTTCCGGTCGGCCAGTTAAAACGGCGCTTTGGCGGCGTCGTTTGGCCAAGTGATTGAGGCATCACACTTTACTCCTTACGCCGCAATGGCATTCATGATCGCCGGAACGGACAACTCAGCGAGCGGGATCTCCGCCACCTGTTTACGATCGCGCATGATAATCACCCGATCCGCATAGCCCACCAGCTCTTCCAGTTCGGACGAAATAACCAGCAGCGCGAGCCCATCGGCACAGAGGGTTTCGATCAGGCGAATGATCTCCGCATGCGCCCCCACATCGATACCGCGCGTCGGCTCGTCGAGGATCAAAAATTGCGGGCGCGTCAGCAGCCAGCGCGACAGCAGCACTTTCTGTTGGTTGCCGCCGGAAAGAAACTCAATCGGCTGCTCGGCACTCGGTGTGCGAATGCCAAGCTGGCGAATAAAACGCTCGGCAATCGCGTTCTGCTCTTTGCGTGGGATAGGCCGCAGCCAGCCGCGCTGTGCCTGCAATGCCAGCACGATGTTTTCCCGCACCGACGCGGCGGCGATAATGCCGTCGGTTTTCCGGTCTTCCGGGCAAAAACCGATGCCCAGACACGAGGCCTGATGCGGCGAGCGTAAAGATTGTGTTTTGCCTTTGATGGTGGCGCTGCCGCTGTCGGCGGGTTTGATGCCAAAAATTACTTCGGCGGTTTCCGTACGACCGGAGCCTAACAGCCCCGCTAGCCCAACGATTTCGCCGGGGCGCACTTCCAGATCGAACGGCGCGATAACCCCTTTTTTGCCGTAACCATTGAACGCCGCGACCGGTTTTTCGCTCAGCAATGTACGTCCGGCGCGTTGCAGCGCGTTACTTTCCAGCTCACGGCCGAGCATCATTTTGACCAGCTCGATTTGCGGCAACTCGCTGGTCGGTTTGCAACCGACAAAACCACCGTTGCGCAGCACCGTGATACGGTCGCTCACTTCATACACTTGATCGAGAAAGTGGGTGACGAAGATCAGGCTGACGCCCTGATCGCGCAGCTGACGCATCAGGGTAAACAGCATCTCCACTTCCTGGGTATCGAGGCTGGCGGTGGGTTCATCAAGGATCAGCACTTTGGCGGAGAGATCGATAGCGCGGCAAATTGCCACAATCTGCTGCATCGCCACCGAATAACGGTTGAGCGGCTCGCGAACATCAAGCGAAAAACCGTAGGACTCCATTAACGCCGTCGCGCGTTTTTCCATCTCTTTACGGCGCAAGAAACCAAAACGCCGGGGTTCGCGGCCAATAAATAAGTTATCCGCCACCGACATATTCGGCAGCAGGTTGACTTCCTGGTATACCGTCCCGATGCCGAGCTGCTGGGCGTGGGCGGTATTTTTCGGATTGATTTGCTGGCCTTCCAGCCAGATAGCGCCTTTATCGGCGTGGTAAACGCCGGTTAACGCTTTAATCAGCGTCGATTTTCCGGCGCCGTTCTCCCCGAGCAGGGCCATGATTTCGCCGCGGTACAGGCTGAAATCCACGTTATCGAGCGCTTTTACGCCGGGAAAAAATTTACTTAAGCCTTCAGTACGCAGGATTTCCTGGTGTGCTTCCGCGTTCATTGTTGACCCCTCACACATTTACCCTCTCCCCATCGGGGAGAGGGTTTTTGCGACTCAGTAACCCATGTTTTTCTTTTTCTCTAACTCCTCTTTCGCCGTATCCGGCAGATAGAGCGTCGATTTGGTAATGGTCAACTTCGGCGGCAGCGTGCCATCTTTTTTGAATTTTTCCAGCGCGTCGAACGCCGGGCCAGCCATGTTTGGCGTCAGTTCGACGCTGGCATTGGCTTCGCCGTCGATCATCGCTTTGTAGATATCCGGCACGCCGTCGATGGAGCCGGTCAGAATGTCTTTGCCCGGTTTCAGACCCGCTTCTTTGATGGCCTGAATCGCGCCGATCGCCATATCATCGTTGTGGGCGTAAACCATGCAGATGTTTTTGCCGTTGTTTTCCGCCTTGATGAAGCTCTCCATCACCTCTTTACCTTTACTGCGGGTAAAGTCGCCAGACTGAGAACGGATAATCTTGATGTTGGACGCTTTGGAAATGGCTTCAGCAAACCCTTTCTTACGATCGATTGCCACGCTCGCACCCACGGTGCCTTGCAGCTCCACGACGTTACACGGTTTGCCATCAACGGTTTTCACCAGCCAGTCACCAATCAGCTTACCTTCCAGAATGTTGTCGGCGGTAACGGTGGTCATATAGAGCGATTTGTCTTTGACATCGATGGAGCGGTCGAGCAAGAACACCGGGATTTTGGCGTCTTTCGCTTCTTTCAACACCGGTTCCCAGCCTGTCGCTACCACCGGCGCGATAAAGATGGCATCAACGCCCTGGGCAATGAACGAACGTACCGCTTTGATTTGGTTTTCCTGTTTCTGCTGGGCGTCAGCAATCTTCAGCGTAATGCCGCGCTTGCTGGCTTCGCTTTTCGCGACGTTGGTTTCAGCGGCTCGCCAGCCGGATTCAGATCCAACCTGCGAAAATCCCACGGTTAACGGGGCGGCCATCGCCATAGACGACATGGCTGCCGAAACTGCTGTGACAAGAAGTAAGCGCTTCCACATAAGAGCATCCTCGTAGGGTTATTGTTGGCTACAACTTCACCTGCGGGAAAACTATAGACAATCGGAGATGTAACAGAATGCGTTACATCACAAATCGGAAAAGTGAATGAATTGTTGTTGACCAGTTGCGATCTGGCGCGCGAAAAGCGCGGTTTTAATTCACCTCATTTATCCATTGAAATTGCAGAAATTTACTGCGTACGGATGAGAATGAAATTTCGCTGTAATCGCTTACACAAAATTATTGATGATGCTGCTATGGTTATGGATAAAACGGTCAAAAATGGGTGTCAGAAAGCGTCTGAAAAAGTGTGAGGTGGTTAAAACAGCCCAAGACATTCACCGCCAGTTGGCTATAATACCCGGCACTTGTTTGCCACACATTTTAAAGGAAACAAACATGAGCTTATTGAACGTCCCGGCGGGTAAAGATCTGCCAGAAGATATCTACGTTGTTATTGAAATTCCGGCTAACGCTGACCCGATCAAATACGAAGTCGACAAAGAGAGCGGCGCGCTGTTCGTTGACCGTTTCATGTCCACCGCGATGTTCTATCCGTGCAACTACGGCTACATCAACCACACCCTCTCTCTGGATGGTGACCCGGTTGACGTGCTGGTGCCGACGCCGTACCCGCTGCAGCCAGGTTCTGTGATCCGCTGCCGTCCGGTTGGCGTGCTGAAAATGACCGACGAGTCTGGCGAAGATGCCAAACTGGTTGCCGTACCGCACACCAAACTGAGCAAAGAGTACGATCACATTAAAGATGTGAACGACCTGCCGGAACTGCTGAAAGCACAGATCACGCACTTCTTCGAGCACTACAAAGATCTCGAAAAAGGCAAATGGGTGAAAGTGGACGGCTGGGACAACGCTGAAGCGGCGAAAGCAGAAATCGTTGCCTCTTTCGAGCGCGCTGCGAAGAAGTAATCCGCGCTATCTGAAAAAAGCCCTGGTGCGCGTGATGCTACCGGGGCTTTTTTTCGCCCTGGCTTTGTGGGCTTTCGGTTTCTGCTCCAGGCAACGAAATGGCAGAGATCGGATATGCGCAGCGCACGCCGGCACGCTTACTCTGGCCGGGCTTTATGCCGCCAGACAGAGAACGCCAGCGCAATAACCGTGCTCAGTACCCGCTCCGGGTGGAAATAGTCGTGGGTAACATTCACGCCAACGCCTTGCGGTATTTGCGGCGCCAGCAGAAATTTATGTCCGGCGACAAACAGGCTAAACAGCGCCACGTTACCCAGCGCGATCCCAAGGCTTCTTGCCACAATCCTCTGCGCTGAAAAGCGCTGCCGCGCATTTTGTCGCAACAGCAAAACCAGTATCAGCAAGCCAGAAAAAGCGAATAGCAGGCCATTAATCAGCGTCGCCAGCAGGGTGGCGGAAACAGTGGTCGTTACCAGCTCGGCATGTCCCCAGAAAAAGTGGAGAAAAGGATAATAAGTGAGGTAGCCAAAACTAAAGAGCCCCGCCAGCAGCAGCGCTGCGGCAAATACCCAGGCTGTCTTACGTAACATGCTTCTCGTCCTCACTCTGGAAAAGAAAAACCGCGCCAGCGGCGCGGTTCTCTAAGTGTAATTACTTCTGGTACTGCTCGCGATCGAGCCAGTTACCGCTCTCGATCAAGGTTTTTCCCTCAACCGAACGCTGGTAAACATACATCCAGGCGCTGCCATAAGGCGTCTGGATCAACTGGCGTTTGTACTCGCCGCCCGCGGTGCGCAGCGCGTCCAGCTCACCGAGCGTTGCTGCGTCGATGCGATAGACTTCGCCCTTGACGCTTCCTTCACCGGGTACTGCGCCCGGATAGTGCCCCAGACTGTACAGCTGATGATTTTCGACACAAAAGTCCCCCAGCCACTGAGCATTGGTCATCCAGTGGCTGTTGCCCTGCTTGCGTCGTAAACTGCCGTAGACAAATATTCGCATTGCTAAAACTCAAACTGATAGAGCAAATCTAGTGCCTGATCTACGCCAGACACCGCTTCAAGATACAGCTTAGGCATCAGGCGATAACGTAACGTGAGAGTCGCCAGTGAGTCAAAAATTCCTACACCATATTTTACTTGTAGACCCGGTAGCACATAGCCGCTGACCACCACCTGCGAGGAGTCGCCGACGCCCTGGGTGTCCAGCGCCAGATTGCTGACGCCAAAAGTCTCGCCGATTTTACCCACAACCTGACCACTTTGTGCAACCCCTAAGCCAATCAGCATCGATGTCATCGCCGCACTGTCGCTCTGCTCGCTCTCCAGCCCCTGACCGCGAAGCAGGTAAGAGAGCGCTTCTTGCTGCGACATCGCCGGATCGGAGAAGATTTCCGCTTTCGGCTCATCGGCGGTGCCGGTGACACGAACCCCGGCAATCACATCGTTTTCTGTCGATTCCGGGTTACGAATCGCTTCGATATTCAGCATCGGTTGATCCGGCGGCCCGGAGAACAGCAGTTCACCTTTGCGCACCAGCAGATCCTGGCCGTACGCGTGGAAACGCCCTTCCGGGATGTTGATCTGCCCGTTCAGCCCCAGCCCCTGCTTATCCTGCGCCACTTTCAGATCGCCCGTCAGTCGCGCTTTCAGGCCGAAAGCATTGAGACGCACATTGTTGCCGACATGCACCGTCAGGTTGCTGTTGATCGGAATCGAGGCGCTTTTTGGCTGCTCAGGCTGCAAGTCGTTATTCAGCATCACTTCATCACTGGAGACACCCACCGCGCTTTCCGGTAAGTCATGCACCACAATGCGCGCCCACGGCACATCCACGTTGCCATCCAGCGTAAACAGGCTTGGCGTCGCTTCAAATACCACATCCGGCGAGACATCCAGGCGCACCATCGGCGGCACGGTAATGCGCACTTTGCTGCCTTTCGCCGCCACCCGCGCGCGCCAGTTATCGATTTGGCTCCAGTCGGCATCGCCGCTCAGGTTGATCTGCCCCTGCCCGGTACGCACCACGCCCTGCAAGGTCGAACTCATGCCGTTGAAATTCATCGCCAGCTGACTGGGTTGCATGTCAAACGGCATAAAGTTGCCGTCAATATCCAGCCCGTTCAGCCCCAGTTGCCCGAATAGCTGCGGGCTTTGCACGTTGCCGCCAAGACGTAAACTGGCATTCAGCGTGCCTGCCGCTTTCTCACCCCGGCTGAAAATGGCGTTCGCCATCGCCAGCGAGAAGTTACGGATATTGACGTTGCCGCCCAGATTGCGCCGCCCTTGCGGATCGGTTACCTGCACCTGGCCATCGAACTGACCGTTGTTGGTCAGGCGGAAAAGCCAGCCGAGATCGGCCCGGTTATCGCGCAGTTTTGCGTTGAGATTGAGGGTATCAAACGCGAGCGGCAGCGGTGCGTCGTTCACCACCTGCGTCACTTTCACACCGCGCCCGGCGAGCGTCACTTCCCCCTGCGGTAACCCCTCTTTGGTGGTGTCCCAACTGACATCCGCTTTACCGCTGAACACGCCGCTTGCTTGCGTGGTTTCCGGCATAAAGGGTTTCAGCATTGCCAGGTCGAAGCGGTTAAGATTCACGACCGCGCGGCCTTCTGCGCCTGAATCAATGGTTTGCGGAATGCAGAGTTCAGCGTTCGGGTTCAGCCAGCAGTGCGGACCGATAGCGATTTTCTGTTCCTGATTGCGGTAATCCAGCGTTACCGGACGGTTAATCGACCACGGACCAACCGGCGTGGCAAAACGTGTATCGCTCAGTGTCCCTTTCCAGCGCTGCTGCTGGCGATCAAAGCTGCCCGCCAGATTAAGCTGGCCGGAAACTGGCTCGCCCTGCACGCGCAACTGCAGTTTATGCTGCTGCTCATTGCCGTCCGCCGCCAGCGTCGCCAGGCTTACGTTAATGCCAGGCTGAGAAATACGTTCCACGCGTACATTCAGTTTGCCACCAATCTGATCGCTGGATTTCACATCGCCTTCCACCCGCACGCGAGCCACGGAAAGATCCTGCCAGCGCAGGTTATTGGCAGTAATGTCCGCCAGCGCCTGCGGCGCATCCACCGTACCGCGAATTTTCACCAGCCCTTTCGCCGTACCGCCAAGACCTGGCAGCGCGTTATTCAACCCCGGCGCATCAATCGTGGCATCAAGGTTGAGATCTTTAACCCCCAGCTCGCCTTTAATATCGGCGCTGTTTTTCCCCAGTTCCAGGTGTAAGCCGGGGATCGTCCACTGCAAATAGCTGTTGCCTTTAAGCTGCCCGTCAACGTTGACCTTGTTCTGCTTCACGTTGCCGTTCAATTTCAGCTCCGGCACATCAACCTGCCAGGTGCCGCCGTAGAGGCTGCCGCGCGTTTTGATGAGTCCATTCAGTTTTGACGGCCACTCCGGAAAGGCTTTTGCGGTATCGATATCTTTGAGCGTTAATTCACCGCGCCAGCTAATCGCCTGCTGCCAGTCGAGCAGCGCTTTCAGCTCGGTTTTGCCCTCCAGCGCGGCGATAACCAGTTTATCGAGGTTCAGTTGCTGCTCGTTGCCCTTACCATCAAGCGTAATGGTCGCAGGCGGTACATCCTGACCTTTCACCGCCGTGCGAAACGACAAAACATAGTCGGTCATTTTACCGGTGAACTTCAGGTTCAGGTCATCGGCCTGGTACTGTTTTCCCCCGGTAAACGGCCAGTAAAGCTGCTTACTGGTTATCTCCAGATTCAGCGGCAAACCGGCTTCGGCCAGCTGGGTTTGCGCACGCAAATCCATGTCGACCGGCCCGGAGAGATTGACGCCGACGTCGAGTTGCTTACGCATTTCGCCACCGACTTTCAGTTTCACTTTCTCACCTTTCAGCGGATCGATATTCAGCGTGGAATTGAGCGTAATATCCACCGGCCAGCTATCGCGCAACTGGGCGCTACCGGTGGCGCGCACCTGCCCCTGGTTAGAATCCACCTCCAGCGCGTCGAGTTTCATCTGCCCGTCGATACTGCTCACTTTCAGCAACAGGCTGCGCACCAGAATGTCGGTATCGCCGGTAAGACGCAGTTGTTCGCCACGAAACGCTTCAATATTGAGGTTGAGCGGCAGGTGAACATCGGTGATTTCCGGCAGCAGCGGCTTTTCAAACAGCGCTTTCATGGTTTCGCCGAGCGGTTTTTCCTGCGGCTGCGGGTTCTGAATTTTCGGTTCAACGACCTCTTTTTGCGCCACCTCGGCCACTTTCGGCAGCGCAATCAGCAGCCCTTGCAGCGAAGTGGGTTTCAGCGTCAGGTTTTTCTCCTGCCAGTTCAGACCAGTGCTGAAATCCATCACCGAAACGGTGGTGTCGTCGATCTTGATATTTACATTGTTAAGCGCCACCCGGCTAAGCGTTATCGGGTATGGCGTGGAGAGGTTCAGCGGCCCGCTCTCTTCCTCTTTTACCGGTGCGGCGGGCGGCATTTTTTTGCTGTCGATAGCGACATTGATATCTTTTAACGACAGATCGTTCACGCACAGGCTACTGTCGCGCAGGCAGCCGAGCTTCACCGCCAGATGCACTTCGCCCGCGTTAACCGCCACGCCCGGCTGGGTAAAACGGATGTTTTTTAGCGTCAGATCGCGCCAGCCGCCGGTGACCTGGCTAATCTCCAGCCCCGGCACCCAACGGTTGGCCGCGTTAAATAGCAGATGTAGCCCGCTGGTGGTGCCCACCAGAAAGACCACGGTGCCCAGCACCAGCAGGATAAACACCAGGACGCCGAGGCTGATTTTCTTCCATAAACTCATAATTCCGGCCCCAACCCGATGTAAAACTGTAATCCGTGTTCCTCTTTATCGCCGACCGGCACCGCGAAATCGAGCTTGATCGGCCCGACCGGCGACTCCCAGCGCACGCCAACACCCGCGCCGGTTTTCACATTGCTGCGACGGATGTCGCTCACCGCTTCGCCGCTGTCGACAAACGCCGCCCCCCACCACTTACCGGTGACGTTGTACTGGTATTCCAGTGATCCGGTCGCCAGTTTGGAGGCACCAATCAGCTTGCCGCTGTCATTTTTAGGCGCGATAGATTTGTATTTGTAACCACGAATACTGCGATCGCCCCCGGCGAAGAAGCGCAGATCCGGCGGCACGCGATCGAAATCGCCGGTTTCGATCCAACCCAGATTGCCGCGCATCACAAAACGGTGACGATCGTAAAGGGTGCGGATCCAGACGTTTTGCGCCTGCAATACTAAGAAGTCGACATCCGATCCCCAGGCGGTATTCGAATAATCCACCGAGTAGCGCTGCGAATCGCCCCAGGTTGGCATCAGGCCGCCGCGCGAACGGGTACGGCTGATCATCACGCCGGGATAAAGCAGCATCGTGGTGTTGGTGACATTCGCCTGGGTAAAGTGGTCGAGGCTCCAGCGCAGGTTAATGGCGCGCTGCCAGCCGCTGGAGAGATCCCAATAGCGCGACAGGGCGAGCGTGGTGGAATCCGCTTCGGTATCGTTCAGATCGGTACGTTTAAAGCCGCCCTGTACCAGGTAATATTGCTCCAGCGGGTTTTTCAGCAGCGGCATCTTATAGCTAAAATCAAGCTGCTGTTCCGGCGCGGAGATGCTGGTGCTGGTGGTCAGGCTGTGGCCGTAGGAGTTCATCCATGGCTTTTTCCATGTTGCTTTAACGCGCGGCCCGACGTCGGTCGAGTAGCCCACCCCGGTTTCAATGGTGTTTTCCGTGCGCGGTGACACCACGCCTTTAAGCGGCAACACTTTGGTTTTACGCGCTTTATCAAACTCTGGCGCGACAACCACCGAATTAAACCAGCCGGTGGCGGACAAACGGCGGTTTAGCTCTGCCAGATCCTGCGTCTGGTAATAATCGCCTTCGTGGAAGGGCACCAGGTTTTGCAGGTATTCGTCGCGGATTTGCGAGCCTTCAAACGTCACCGTACCAAAGCGGTAGCGCTGGCCGCTGTCGTAATCGATATCCCAGAACGCCTGGCGGCGCTCAAGGGCAATACCAAGCTGGCTTTTAAGGAACTGGCTGTCGAAGTAGCCTTTACGCAACGCCACGCTGGTGAGCGATTTTTTGAAATTGTCGTAATCGTTATGGTGCAGCACCGTACCGATAGCAGGGCGTTTTTTGAGTAAGTCGAGATAATCACGGTCCGTACGCGCGCCGCCGCGCAGGATCACGCTATTGCCGCCAATGCGCACCGGTTCACCGGCCTGCACGCGCGCAATCAGCACCTGGCGCCCTTTCGCTGGTGGCGGGCGCAGTTCGAAATCGATGGTGGGTTCGTAGTAGCCTAAGGCTTTTAACCCTTCGCGGATGGCGTCATCCACGCGCGCCTGAAAACGGCGGTCCGGGGTCACTTCATCACTTTCAATGGTGGACAACTGGGCGCGCACGTTTTTTTGCAACTGCCCGGTTAGCCCCTCCAGTTGTAATCGCACATTGGCGGCGAAAGCCGTTTCGCTCGCCAGCAGTAAAGCGGCAAAACATAACAGACGGATCTTTGGCACGTTCTCTCCTGAATATCCTTGTTCCCACCCCTGGAAGGAAACGTAAGCGCAGCTCCGCGCTGAGCCTGTTTTTGCCCTGCGGCAATTCACAAGCCGATAAAAACCCGTTAACACAGGTTGAAAAACGGACGACTACCCCAAAATTTCTTATGTTTAAATCTAGTCTGATTTATGGCGTTTATTGTGTTAAAACACAGGCCGCAACACAACCCTAACCGCAATTAGCCCCTCCGGGAGGTATCACCGTGAGTCTGTTCGATAAAAAAGAGCTTGTTTCCCAATCAGATGCATTGCCCGGACGCAATACACCAATGCCCGTTGCCAGTTTACATGCTGTTAACGGGCATTCAATGAGTCATGTTCCGGAAGGGATGGAGATCGCCCTGTTCGCGATGGGCTGCTTCTGGGGCGTAGAGCGCCTGTTCTGGCAATTAGATGGCGTTTACAGCACCGCCGCAGGCTATACCGGCGGCTATACGCCAAATCCGACCTACCGCGAAGTATGCTCCGGTCTGACCGGCCACGCGGAAGCGGTGCGCGTGGTATACGACCCGAGCGTGGTGAGTTATGAAAAACTGCTGCAGGTGTTCTGGGAAAACCACGATCCGGCGCAGGGCATGCGCCAGGGCAATGATTCCGGCACCCAGTATCGTTCCGGCATTTACCCGCTGACGCCGGAGCAAAGCGACGCCGCACAAGCCAGCCTTGTGCGCTTCCAGCAAGCAATGCGCAGTGCAGGCGATGCGCGTCAGGTAACGACTGAAATCAAAGCGGCGACGCCGTTCTATTACGCGGAAGATGAGCACCAACAATATCTGTATAAAAATCCGCACGGCTACTGCGGTATCGGCGGTATTGGTGTTTGTTTGCCACCGCAGCTTAACCCTTAAAAAGCCACGGGTTTTATCGCCGAAAAACGGCGTAAATTAAGCCTCTGGCAGCCTGCAACAGGCTTACGCTATACTACCCCTCGAAATTGCCGGTCCACCGCTTCGGGCCGGCTTTCATAAGTGTTTACCACATGGATATTCAAAAACCCCTTCCGAGGATCCGGTTAATAGCTGGATAAATTATGTTAAACAGTATCTTAGTCATACTCTGTCTGATCGCGGTAAGTGCGTTTTTCTCGTTGTCCGAGATCTCACTCGCCGCATCGCGAAAAATTAAGCTCAAACTGCTTGCCGATGAAGGCAATATCAACGCGCAACGCATTTTAAAAATGCAGGAAACGCCTGGTATGTTCTTTACGGTGGTGCAAATCGGCCTTAACGCCGTCGCCATTCTGGGCGGTATCGTCGGCGACGCGGCATTCTCCCCCGTTTTTCACGGCCTGCTGATCAATGTCGTTTCACCGGAGCTTGCTGAACAACTTAGCTTTATTATCTCTTTCTCGCTGGTAACCGGGTTATTCATTCTTTTTGCCGACCTGACACCGAAACGCATCGGTATGATTGCGCCTGAAGCCGTGGCTTTGCGTATCATCAACCCGATGCGCTTCTGCTTATTTGTTTTCCGCCCGCTGGTCTGGTTTTTCAACGGCCTGGCCAATGTCATTTTCCGCATCTTCAAACTGCCGATGGCGCGTAAAGATGACATTACCTCTGACGATATTTATGCGGTAGTGGAAGCCGGTGCGTTAGCCGGGGTGCTGCGTAAGCAGGAACACGAACTGATTGAGAACGTGTTTGAACTGGAATCGCGCACCGTGCCGTCGTCGATGACCTCGCGCGAAAACGTTATTTGGTTTGATCTGCACGAAGATGAACAGAGCCTGAAAAAGAAAGTGTCGGAGCATCCGCACTCGAAGTTTCTGGTCTGTAACGATGACATCGACCACATTGTTGGCTATGTCGATTCCAAAGATCTGCTGAACCGCGTGCTGGCAAACCAGAGCATGGCGCTGAATAGCGGCGTGCAGATCCGCAATACGCTGATTGTCCCGGATACGTTAACGCTCTCTGAAGCGCTGGAAAGTTTCAAAACCGCGGGCGAAGACTTTGCGGTGATCATGAACGAATACGCGCTGGTGGTGGGCGTTATTACCCTTAACGATGTGATGACGACACTGATGGGCGATCTGGTCGGCCAGGTGGAAGAGATGATCGTCGCGCGTGATGAAAACTCGTGGCTGATTGACGGCGGTACACCGATTGATGACGTGATGCGCGTGCTGGATATCGATGAATTCCCGCAGTCCGGTAACTACGAAACCATCGGCGGCTTTATGATGTTTATGCTGCGTAAAATCCCGAAACGCACCGATGCGGTGAAGTTTTCCGGCTACAAATTCGAAGTGGTGGATATCGATAACTACCGCATCGATCAACTGCTGGTGACCCGCATCGATACCCGCGCGGCGGTGTTAACGCCGAAGCTGCCGGACGCTGAGGGTAAAGGCGCGGCGTAATCTGTCGCAGAAATGTCAACGGCCCCTTTGGGGCCGTTTTTTTATAGTACTTAAACTACTGCATAGCACAGCTGTTAAGCCATCTCGGTCTGCAAACGCAACACCTGACGGTTAACTTCAGACATAACAGACAGATGCTGTTTGTCTTTCACTTTCGGGATCAGGATTTTGCCCTTATCGAACTCGAAAGCGCCAACGTCCTTGATATACAACCGTCCACGAAACAGGATTTTTACGTACTTAGCCACCTGAAGTGGGTTGTAACGTTGGAAAATTTTCATTCTTGTATCTCCTGTGAAACATTACGCTCTTGCGGTTCCACAATCGGACCAACGTAGATGAGCGCAAATTTTAATGCTCAATGACTATAGTTCAGAACCTAACCTATACATAGTGTGAATAACTTTATTTACCTTTTGATGACAATTATTCAGAATATTCTTTTCAACACCTTACTCTACGCAGTATAAGCCCACATTTTTTCACGGTTATGTGCGTTCGCCCGCAAACTGGCATCCAGATTGCGGGAAAAACGCATTGATCGCATTTATGATTAAAACGCGAGCCCAAGTGGTCGGATCACCTGCACAAACACAAGAGATAATAAGGAAACGCCATGACCCTACGTAACATCCTGGCAGCGACATGCCTGTTACTGCCGTTGGTTGCTTCAGCCCATAATTTTGAGAACAACCAACGCGTGCCGCCTGTGGGCATAGCCGACAGAGGGGAGTTGATTCTGGATAACGACAAGTTTAGCTATAAAAAATGGAATAGCGCTCAACTTCCAGGCAAAGTGCGAGTGGTGCAGCATATTGCCGGTCGAACCTCGGCAAAAGAGAAGAATGCCGCGCTGATTGAAGCGATCAAATCCGCAAAACTGCCGCACGATAAATACCAAACCACCACCATCGTTAACACCGATGACGCCATTCCCGGCAGCGCGATGTTTGTACGCAGCAGTATCGAAAGCAATAAGAAACTCTATCCGTGGTCACAATTCATTGTGGATAGCGAAGGCGTGACGCGCAAAGCCTGGAAACTGGACGAAGAGAGCTCGGCGATTGTGGTGCTGGATAAAGAGGGGCGCGTACAGTACGCAAAAGATGGTGGTCTGAGCCAGCAAGAGGTGCAGCAAGTCATCGACCTGCTGCACAAGCTGCTTAATCAGTAGAGCGAAACCCGAAAGCCGGGGTTGAGGAAGGATTCACGCGGGGTGTAATCCAGTGTGCGCCCCTGCCAGTCGTGGACATGCGCCCCGGCAGCGACCGCCACCGCATGGCCTGCCGCGGTGTCCCAGACGTTGGTGGGTCCAAAGCGCGGGTAAAGCTGCGCTTTACCTTCCGCCACGAGACAAAATTTCAGCGAGGAACCAATCGCCGTGGTCTGGTGTTCGCCAAGATGCTGTAAATACTCTTTCAGCTCATCATCGGCGTGTGAACGGCTCACCACCACCAGCGGCGGGCGCGCATCGCGTACCTGAATCTGCTGATGATGCCCCGCTTCATCTTTCCACGCCTTCCCTTCTGCGGCGGAATACATCACTTTCAGTACCGGCGCGTAAACCACGCCGAGCACCGGTTTTCCGTTCTCAATCAGGGCGATATTGACGGTAAACTCGCCGTTGCGTTTGATGAACTCTTTGGTGCCGTCCAGCGGGTCCACCAGCCAGTAACGCCCCCATGTCTGGCGAACCTCCCAGGTGGGTGGATCTTCTTCCGACAGCACCGGAATGTCCGGCGTCAACGCCTGTAAGCCGCGCACAATCACTCCGTGGGCGGCAATATCTGCGGCCGTCACCGGTGAGTCATCCACTTTGCTGGTGACTTCCATCGGCTTATGCCCATCGTAGACCTGCATAATGGCATCGCCCGCTTCGCGCGCGAGCTGGCAAATTGCATCTAACATTTTCCACCTCTTCTGTTCAGTGGTTTGTAACTCATTGTTTTACTTATATCGTATTGCGACGGAATCTGCCATCTGTGATAGCGATTGCGTTTTCTTTGCGCGCTTTTATGGCAGTATTCACAATTCTGTAAGCAACAAAATGTACATAACACTTTCTTTTGTGGCTTAGATCGAAAAAGGATGCCTCTGATGATTAAGTTTAGTGCAACGCTTCTGGCCACGCTGATTGCGGCCAGCGTGCAGGCGGCAACGGTGGATTTACGTATTCTGGAAACCACTGATTTGCATAGCAACATGATGGATTTTGATTACTACAAAGACACGGCGACGGAAAAGTTCGGCCTGGTGCGTACCGCCAGCCTGATTAACGCCGCGCGAAATGAAGTCAAAAACAGCGTGCTGGTGGATAACGGCGACTTAATCCAGGGCAGCCCGTTGGGCGATTACATGGCGGCGAAAGGGCTGAAAGCCGGGGAAGTTCACCCGGTTTATAAAGCAATGAACACCCTTGATTACGCCGTCGGCAATCTGGGCAACCACGAATTCAACTACGGTCTGGATTACCTGCACAAGGCGCTGGCTGGCGCGAAATTCCCGTATGTGAACGCCAATATCATCGACGCGAAAAGCAAAAAACCGCTGTTCACGCCTTACTTAATCAAAGAGACGCCGGTCACCGACAGCGAAGGCAAAACCCACACGCTGCGCATCGGTTACATCGGTTTTGTGCCGCCGCAAATCATGGTCTGGGATAAAGCCAACCTGAGCGGCAAAGTGACGGTGAACGACATTACCGAAACCGCGCGTAAATATGTGCCGGAAATGCGCGCCAAAGGGGCGGATTTAGTGGTCGTGGTC
This sequence comes from Kosakonia pseudosacchari, assembly GCF_015167415.1. Taxonomy (NCBI): domain Bacteria; kingdom Pseudomonadati; phylum Pseudomonadota; class Gammaproteobacteria; order Enterobacterales; family Enterobacteriaceae; genus Kosakonia; species Kosakonia pseudosacchari. Next base: position 501,856 of record NZ_CP063425.1, on the reverse strand, counting down.
GCACACTCCGGGCTGTCGGCGGAGCCGTACCAGGCGATGGCGGAAAACTCCGTTTATTACCTTAGCGAAGTACCAGGCGTTGACGCGATCCTGTTTGGTCACGCCCATGCGGTGTTCCCGGGTAAAGATTTCGCTGCGATAAAAGGCGCAGATATCAAGAAAGGAACGTTGAACGGTATTCCTGCCGTGATGCCAGGCATGTGGGGCGATCATCTTGGCGTGGTCGATCTGGTGCTGAACAATGATTCCGGCAAATGGCAGGTGCGCGAATCGAAAGCTGAAGCGCGCCCGATTTATGACGCGGCGGCGAAAAAAGCCCTCGTTGGCGAGGACAGCAAGCTGGTGCAGATCCTCAAGCACGATCACGACGCCACCCGCGATTTTGTTGGTAAACCGATCGGTAAATCCGCCGACAACATGTACAGTTATCTGGCGCTGGTGCAGGACGATCCGACCGTACAGGTGGTCAACAACGCGCAGAAAGCCTACGTCGAACACTTTATTCAGGGCGATCCGGATCTGGCAAAACTGCCGGTGCTCTCTGCTGCCGCGCCGTTTAAAGTGGGCGGTCGTAAAAACGATCCCGCCAGTTATGTCGAAGTGGAAAAAGGCCAGTTAACCTTCCGCAATGCCGCCGATTTGTACCTCTACCCGAACACGCTGGTGGTGGTGAAAGCGACCGGCAAAGAGGTGAAAGAGTGGCTGGAGTGCTCCGCCGGTCAGTTTAACCAGATCGATCCGCACAGCGACAAGCCGCAAAGCCTGATCAACTGGGACGGTTTTCGCACCTATAACTTCGATGTGATTGATGGTGTGAACTACCAGATTGATGTCACGCAGCCAGCACGCTATGACGGCGAATGCCAGAGCGTTAACCCGCAGGCGGAACGCATTAAAAATCTGACCTTTAACGGCAAGCCGATTGATCCGAACGCGGTGTTCCTTGTTGCCACCAATAACTATCGCGCCTACAGTGGCAAGTTTGCCGGTACGGGCGACAGCCATATTGCCTTTGCCTCGCCGGATGAAAACCGTGCCGTGCTGGCGAAATGGATCAGCGATGAAACCCAGCGCGCGGGTGAAATTCACCCTGCCGCCGATAACAACTGGCAACTGGCGCCGATCGACAGCGACACGAAACTGGATATTCGTTTTGAAACCGCGCCCACGGATAAAGCCGCCGCGTTTATCAAAGAGAAAGCCCGCTACCCGATGGCGAAAGTCGCCAACGACGAGATCGGCTTTGCTATCTATAACGTTCAGTTAAACAAGTAATTATCCCGCCAACGCCTGCTGGCCTTCCCGTTCATCGCGGAAGGCCAGTACCTGCGGAACATTCAGTTCTATCCAGTCGGCAAGCGCGGCAACCTTCTCGCTGACCTGCTCACCCAGCGGTGTCAGACTATACTCGACATGCGGCGGCACCACCGGGTAAGCCACGCGGTTGATAAAGCCATCCTGCTCCAGCCATTGCAGGCTCTGCGCCAGCATCTTTTCACTGACGCCGCCCATTTTGCGGCGTAAATCGCTAAAGCGGTGAGTGCCATCGCGTAGCGCCACCAGGATCAGCACGCCCCAGCGGCTGGTGACATGTTTCAGAACCTCCCGCGAGGGACACTGCTCGGCGAACAGGTTGCCATTGCGCACCAGTTCACTCAGCGTTTGTGGTTGGGTGTCGATTTTCATACTTACCTTTTTGTACGTACTTACTAAAAGTTAGTTAAGGTGTTAGCGTACCACAACACTCACCGAACACCGAAGGAGAATACTCATGATCGCACTCACCGGCGCGACCGGCCAACTGGGCCAGTTTGTGGTAGAAGAACTGCTGAAAACCGTGGCGGCAAAAGAGATTGTCGCTATCGTTCGTAACCCGGCGAAAGCCGAAGCGCTCAGTAAGCAAGGCGTGCTGGTACGCCAGGCTGATTATGGCGACCAGGCCGCGCTAACGCAGGCGCTGGCGGGCGTCGATAAGCTGTTGCTGATTTCCAGCAGCGAAGTGGGTCAGCGCGCTTTGCAACACCGCAATGTGATTAACGCCGCCAAAACCGCCGGGGTGAAATTCATTGCTTACACCAGCCTGCTGCACGCCGATAAATCCCCGCTTGGTCTGCATGTTGAACATGTTGAAACCGAGAAAATGCTCGCCGATTCCGGCATTCCTTATGCCCTGCTGCGTAACGGCTGGTACAGCGAAAACTACCTGGCAAGCGCGCCAGCAGCACTGGCGCACGGGGTCTTTATTGGCGCTGCCGGTGACGGCAAAATCGCCTCCGCTACCCGCGCCGATTACGCTGCTGCCGCTGCGCGCGTGATAAGCGAAGAGGGACATGCGGGCAAAGTCTATGAACTGGCCGGTGACAACGGCTGGACGCTCACTGAACTGGCCGCGCTGCTCAGCAAAGCCAGTGGTAAAAACGTGGTCTACCAGAACCTGAGCGAAGCCGACTTCGCCGCCGCGCTGAAAGGGGCGGGTCTGCCGGAGGCGTTTGCCAATCTGCTGGCCGATTCCGACGCGGGCGCGGCAAAAGGCGGGCTGTTTGACGACAGCAAAACGCTGAGCAAATTAATTGGCCGCCCGACCACGTCGATTGAAAAGAGCGTCAACGACATTCTGTAAAGGTTACAAAGTGGTTAATTTTTGTAGCCTCCCGCCGGACCATCCCTAATAATGAAGGGATGATCCGTGTGGAGAGAGACCGTGGAAGGCGTACCTGAGCAGTTTACTGACGAACGAGATTGCGCGCGCTTTCGCCACCTGGCGTTACTGCCGGGGGTGGAGCTGTACCACGCGCATATATCGCGTTACGCCTTTGAGCCTCACACCCATGAAGCGTTTGGCATTGGCGCTATCGAAGCCGGTGCCGAACGCTTTCGTTATCGCGGTACGCAGTATGTCGCGCCGACGCATTCTGTAGTCACGATGAACCCTGATGAGCTGCACACTGGCGAGGCGGAAACCGCCGACGGCTGGCGCTATCGCATGGTTTATCTTGAGCCAGACCTACTGGAAGAGGTCACCGGGATCCGCCACTGGTGGTTTAGCGATGTGATGCGACACGATCCGCTGCGCACCCGGCAGATCTGCACCCAGATCCACGGCCTGTGGCACACCGACGATCCGCTGGCGCAACAGGGGATTTTGCTGGATCTCATTGATACCTTCCGCCCGCTGGCGCACCATGCGCCGCAGCGCCCGGAAGGCGCGCACCGGTTTGAGCGGGTTCGCGATTATCTGCATGACAACTATATGCACAGCCTGACGCTCGACGAGCTGGCGAAAGTGGCGGCGCTCAGCCCGTACCATTTTCAACGCCAGTTTAAGGCGCATTTTCATGTCACCCCGCACCAGATGCTGATGGCGATCCGCCTGTGGCGCGCCAAATCGTTTCTGACCCAGGGCATGGCCGCCGCCGATGTCGCCGCCGTTACTGGCCTGACCGATCAATCACACCTGACCCGCGCGTTTACCCACCGCTACGGCATCACGCCAGTGCGCTACCAAAAGCAGGTCACCCGCCGTTAATGCGCAATCTCATACAATATTCCCGCGCGTTGCTCTCCTACACTGTCCGCTGCCGATGTCACTGTAGGTGAAAAGATGATTAGTGGTGTGTTGTATGCCCTGCTTGCCGGGCTGTTGTGGGGGCTTATTTTTGTCGGCCCGTTGATCGTGCCGGATTACCCGGCGGCGCTGCAATCCACCGGGCGCTATCTGGCGCTGGGGATTATCGCCCTGCCGCTGGCGTGGCTGGGTCGCGCGCGCTTGCGCCAGCTTACGCGCAGCGACTGGTTCACTGCTTTATGGCTGACGATGATGGGCAACCTTATCTATTACGTCTGCCTGGCAAGCGCCATTCAGCGCACGGGCGCGCCGGTGTCGACGATGATTATCGCCACACTACCGGTGGTGATCCCGGTGTGCGCTAACCTGCTCTACAGCCAGCGTGACGGCAAACTCGCCTGGCAACGGCTGGCTCCCGCGCTGATCTGCATTGCGCTTGGGTTAGGTTGCGTCAATATCGCCGAACTGCGCCACGGACTGCCCAATTTCAGCGGCTGGCGCTACGGTTCCGGTATTGTGCTGGCGTTCACCTCGGTCGCATGCTGGGCCTGGTATGCGCTGCGCAATGCCCGCTGGCTGCGGGAAAACCCGGACAAAAACCCGATGATGTGGGCCACGGCACAAGCGCTGGTCACGCTTCCGGTGTCACTGGTGGGCTATCTTGCGGCATGCCTGTGGCTTGGTGTGCAACAACCCGATTTCACCCTGCCCTTCGGCCCGCGTCCGCTGGTGTTTATTACGCTGATGTTCACCATTGCGGTGCTCTGCTCGTGGGTAGGCGCATTGTGCTGGAACATTGCCTGCCAGCGGCTCCCGACGGTGATTGTCGGCCCGCTGATTGTCTTTGAAACCCTGGCCGGGCTGCTCTATACCTTTGTGCTGCGCCAAAGCCTGCCGCCGCTGCTCACCGTCTGCGGCATTATCTTGCTGGTCGGCGGCGTGCTGATGGCGGTGCTGTCGAAACCGGAAAGAGCCAGCGTCACCGCGCTGCGCGCAGAGTAAGAAGCCGTTTCCGCCCGGTTTCGCCCCGGGCGGTGAGCTAAAAACCATCAACGCGACTGCCCGCACAGTGGGCATGAATGCCAAAAATGCTCGGTCTGCCTGTGCGCACATCGTCGACTGTGATTTTCGGTTAGCCGTAAAAAAACCCGGCACAGGCCGGGTTTCAGGAGTGCGACTCAACCGTTATCAGAACGTTTCCCAGTTGGCCTCATTGAAGCTCTCCGGCGCTTTGGTCTGCGGTTTGCTGGCAGGCGTCACCAGCACCGGACGGCGTGCGCTACGCGTACGATTGACCTTGAATACCGCCACGGTTTCAGTCAGGCGTGCGGCCTGTTCTTCCAGCGCCGCAGCAGCGGCGGCAGACTCTTCCACCAGCGAGGCGTTCTGCTGGGTCACGCGATCCATCTCGGCAACGGCCTGGCCCACCTGATCGATACCACGGCTCTGCTCGTCAGAAGCAGACGAGATTTCGCCCATAATGTCGGTCACGCGCGTGACGGCGCTGACGATTTCAGCCATGGTTTCCCCGGCTTCATGCACCAGCGCGGCACCCGCATTGACGCGACTACTGGAGTCTTCAATCAGCCCTTTAATCTCTTTTGCTGCCTGCGCACTGCGCTGCGCCAGGGTACGTACTTCACCGGCAACCACGGCGAAACCACGGCCTTGTTCGCCCGCACGCGCCGCTTCAACGGCGGCGTTCAGCGCCAGGATGTTGGTCTGGAAGGCGATACCGTCAATCACGTTGGTGATCTGCGCGATTTTGCTGGAGCTGTTGGCAATCTCATCCATGGTGCGCACCACGCCATCCACCACGTCACCGCCTTTCTTCGCAGTACCGGAAGCATTCAGCGCCAGTTGCGTTGCCTGACGAGCGTTGTCGGCGTTCTGTTTCACCGTCGCGGTGAGCTGCTCCATGCTGGCGGCGGTCTCTTCCAGAGAAGCGGCCTGCTGCTCAGTGCGTGAAGAGAGATCGTTGCTGCCGGCAGAAATTTCACCCGCGCCGGTGTAAATGGTGTCTGCGCCATCGCGAACGACGCTCACGGTTTTCACCAGCGACTGCTGCATTTCTTTCACATTCTGCGCCAGCAGCGCCATTTCGTTTTTGCCTTCGGCGTCGATGTCATGCGTCAAATCGCCGGTCGCGATGTGACGAATATGATTCATCACTTCATGTAACGGCTTCAGCAGGACGCGCTGCATCGCTACCCAGCTCATGATGATCACCACCAGCACCACCAACATTACAGTGCCGAGGATCCACAAAATGCGCTGATAATCCTGTTCGTTCTGGGTGATCCCTTCGCTCGCCAGTACGGTCTGCGCATCGCGCCACGCACGATAGCTCTTCTGCATGGCAACTTGTTTCGCTTCGGCGTTCTGACGGAACATATCTTCCAGGTCGCCCGCCAGCAGCAGACGGTTCATTTCCGTCAACGTGGCATGGTAGACGCCGTACTGCGTTTCCAGATCTTTCGACAGGTTTTTATCCAGCCCTGGCGTGTCCGGAATAGTTTTGTACTTCTCGAAATGCTGTTGCGCCTGGTTCAGCAAATTGGTGGCCGTTTGCGCCAGTTCATTAAGCTGACCGCCATTAATCTGGCTGGCGGTGCTGCTTTGCAGACGCAGCATACCGCGGTTCAGCGTCACACGTGCCTGGTTGAGGCTGATCCAGGCATCGGTAAATTCGGAAACGTTCTGGCTGGAAACCTGGGAAACATTGAAGTTGTTTTTATCGTTATTAAGCGCACTGATGAACACGCCAGCCGAGATCAGCTGCATAGCACCAAGCACAAGTAAAACCATGATTAATAAAGTAATAACTTTTATTTTTTTAAACATTGTAAGCCTTTATAGCGTGCAGGATATTGTCTGGAGTCTTGGTATCGGCAGCGACGCGGAGTTGTTTAATTGTGATGCAGGTCGCAATCCAGTAATTTCCAATAAAAACGCCTGTATTCAACATGTTAAATCTGTAAGATTTTTTGTGATGAATATCACAGTTTTTCGCGAAAGAAAGGAATAAGGCGATTCCCGCTGCCCCAAAAGGGGTATATCATCGACTTAAAGATGCATTTAAAATACAACTTATAAATTCCACATGAGGTAACTGCTATGGCTTTCCGCGATCAACCCCTGGGTGAGCTGGCGCTCTCTATCCCCCGCGCCTCCGCACTGTTCCGTAAATATGATATGGATTACTGCTGCGGCGGTAAGCAGACGCTGGGCCGTTCTGCGGCCCGCAAAGAACTGGATATTGACGTCATCGAAGCCGAGCTGGCGACACTTGCCGGGCAGCCGATTGAGAAAGACTGGCGTGTGGCGGGGCTGGCGGAAATCATTGACCACATTATTGTGCGTTACCATGACCGTCACCGTGAACAATTGCCGGAACTGATCCTGCAGGCCACCAAAGTGGAGCGCGTCCACGCCGATAAACCGAACGTGCCGCGCGGCTTAACCAAATACCTGACCATGCTGCACGAAGAGCTTTCCAGCCACATGATGAAAGAGGAGCAGATCCTGTTCCCGATGATCAAACAGGGTATGGGTTCGCAGGCGATGGGGCCGATAAGCGTAATGGAGAGCGAGCACGATGAAGCGGGCGAACTGCTGGAAGTGATCAAACACATTACCAATAACGTCACACCGCCGCCGGAAGCCTGCACCACCTGGAAAGCGATGTATAACGGCATCAATACCTTGATTGACGATCTGATGGAACACATCAGCCTGGAAAACAATACTCTGTTCCCGCGTGCCCTCGCTGGCGAATAAATAAAGGCGCCCGAGAGCGCCCTGATTCATGGAAGTTTAGAGCCGCCGCGCGGCTCTTTTTTTATGGCTGGCGGTTAGCCAGACGCTTTTTGCCCGCGTACAGCCAGCCTGCGCCCAGCACCACAAACCACAGCGGCGTCACAATCAGCGCCTGACGGGTATCGGCTTCCAGCGTCAGCAGCACCAGTACAAAAACGAAGAACGCCATGCACACCCAGCACATCACTTTGCCGAGCGGCATTTTGTAGTTCGATTTTTCATGCAACTGCGGGCGCTGCTTACGGTACACCAGGTACGAGCAGAGGATGATCGTCCAGACGAACATAAACAGGATCGCCGATACGGTGGTGATCATGGTGAACGCGGCAATCGCGCTCGGATTCACGTACAGCATCACCACGCCGCCCAGCAGGCAGATACAGGAGAAGGTCAGTCCTTTCGCCGGGACCGCGCGTTTAGAGAGCCTGGCGAACGCTTTCGGCGCCACGCCATCCTGCGCCAGGCCGAACAGCATCCGGCTGGTGGAGAAGACACCGCTGTTGGCGGAAGAGGCCGCCGACGTCAGCACCACGAAGTTGATAATGCTCGCCGCCGCCGGAATACCCACCAGCACGAACAACTCAACAAACGGGCTCTTATCCGCCACCACGGAGCTCCACGGTGTCACCGACATGATCACAATCAGCGCGAAAACGTAGAACATAATGATGCGCACCGGAATCGAGTTGATGGCGCGCGGCAGGGATTTCTCCGGATCTTTGGTCTCCGCTGCGGTCGTACCGACCAGTTCAATCCCCACAAAAGCAAACACCGCGATCTGGAAACCGGCAAAGAACCCGCTGATACCTTTCGGGAACCAGCCGCCGTCATTCCACAGATGCGAGAAAGAGGCTTCAACGCCGGTCGGGGATTTAAAGTGCATCAGCACCATCACCACACCCACGATAATCAACGCGACAATGGCGACGATTTTGATCATCGCAAACCAGAACTCCATCTCGCCGAACATTTTCACCGTCGCGAGATTAAGACTCAGCAGCACGACGACAACGGCCAGTGCCGCTACCCAATCGGCGAGATTGGGGAACCAGAACTGCGCGTAAGCCGTGATGGCAACAACATCCGCCATGCCGGTTACCACCCAGCAAAACCAGTATGTCCAGCCGGTAAAATACCCCGCCCACGGCCCTAACAGGTCGGCGGCGAAGTCGCTAAAGGATTTGTATTCGAGATTTGACAGCAGTAATTCACCCATGGCGCGCATGACGAAAAACAGCATAAAGCCGATGATCATATAGACAAAAATGATCGACGGACCGGCGAGGCTGATGGTTTTCCCGGAGCCCATAAACAGCCCGGTCCCGATGGCACCACCAATGGCGATAAGCTGAATATGCCGGTTTGTGAGATTTCGCCGTAGCGACTGTTCAGTCGACGCCTGTTCGTCGGCCACGACTTTAACCTGATCTACCATGTTGTATTCCTGTCTGTGTTGTTGGGGCTCTACTGGCCTTTTTTAGTTGCGTGTTCCGCCCTTGTATGGACGCAAAGATATTAGGTAAGAATCGGCGGGATGAATACTCGGAATTAAAAACAATGTTAAATATTTGTTTAAAGTGAGTGTCATATCACTCAGGCAACGCGAAATAGCTCACAAAAATACACCCGATTGCGCTATTTGCAAGATAATCTGTCGGTATTGGTTTTATTAACAAACGATCAGCGCAGCAGGTGCCGCCCCTTCCCTGACGGGAAGAGGCATTCATGCGGGAAATTACAGAATTTCCAGCAGTTCCACTTCAAATACCAGCGTGCTGAACGGCGGAATAGACGCGCCAGCGCCGCGCTCGCCGTACGCGAGGTTGTGCGGAATGGTCAGTTCCCATTTGGAACCCACCGGCATCAGCGTCAGGGCTTCGATCCAGCCAGCAATCACGCCGTTAACCGGGAATTCAGCCGGTTCGCCGCGCGCAACGGAGCTGTCGAACACGCTGCCATCAATCAGTTTACCGGTGTAGTGCACACGCACACGGTCAGTACGCGCCGGGATAGCGCCTTCGCCCTGGGTGATAACGCGGAATTGCAGACCGGATTCGGTGCTGTTCACGCCTTCACGCTCGCGGTTCTCTTCCAGATATTTCACGCCTTCTGCCGCCATCTCTTCGAAACGGGAACGACGCACAGCGTCGGCACGCTCGTGGATTTCACGCAGCGCGCGGTGGACAACGTCGACCGGAACAGCGGGTTGTTTGCCTTCCAGTGCATCTGCGATACCTGCGACCAGCGCTTCCGGTAACAGCCCCTCTAACCCGGATTCGCTCAGCTGCTGTCCTACCTGCAAACCAATGCCGTAGCTGGCTTGCGCTTCGATCGTGTCAAAAGTTGGGGTTGTCATGGGTTTTCCTTTCATCGCTTTTTAAGGTAGCGCGCAGCATAACAGCCGCGCTGCACCGGGTAAAACTTTGTCGCAGGAAAGATGACAAATCGCAGGGAAAGGGAAAGAATACAGCAAGTAAGATTTATCCCGAATTGCGGTCACAAAATGCAGCTTTTTGTCGACTTTCAGGCAGTTAAAAACGGCGCACGCCGCGGTTGCGGAATAAAGTGTATATACTCAACGAGACAGGACATTACATGACGCGGAGCAGGAGGAAAGCCATGCCCGGGCGATTTGAACTGAAACCTACCCTGGTGAAAATCTGGCAAGCCCCGGACCATTTTCGCCTGATGGACCCGCTCCCGCCATTGCACCGTCGCGGCCTGATCCTCGCGGCTTTGCTGGTGGTTATCGGTTTTCTGTTACCGTCAACTGACGACAGCAACCGCGCCACCGCGCCTTCCGGCGCTCGCGAAGCGCAACTCAATCTTCCAGCCTCTTCACAGCCGCAACCTTCCACAACGGAACCCACACCGCCGCAGGTAGTAAGTGAGCCGCAGCAGACCGCGCCGAGCGCGGAAGCGTCCATGCAACAGCAGCAAACCGTAGAGCAGCAGCAACCGCGCCAGCATGTAACGCAGAACACGTTGCCCTCTTCCAGCGGCATCGAGCAACAGTGGCGCGCTTACCGTGTTGAAGAGGGGAAAACGTTGGCGCAACTGTTCCGCGATCACAATCTGCCGCCAACCGATGTTTATGCGATGGCCAAAGTGGAAGGCGACGGTAAACCGCTGAGCACCCTGCAAAGCGGCCAGATGGTGAAAATTCGCCAGAACGCCAACGGCGTAGTGACCGGGCTGACCATCGAAACCGGCGGCCAGCCGGTGCTGTTTACCCGTCAGCCGGACGGCAGCTTTATCCGCGCGCGTTAATCTACTCTGCCGGGTATACGTTACCCGGCTCGTTTGTTGACCCACCAAATTCCTGAGCAGACCAGCACCAGTGCGACCGCGTATTTGATTTCGAGAATATTTTCACCAAGGAAAATGGCGGAGAGCACCGAACCGGCAACCGGTATCACGAAATTGAACGGCGCGATCATACTGACGCGGTTCACTTTCAGCAGCATGCTCCACAGGGCGAACGCCACCGACGACAGCAACGTAAGATAGCCAAGGATTGCCACTGCGCTGACGCTATGCACTGCCAGCGTTCCGCCCGACAAATAGCCGCCAATCAGCAGCGCGACGCCGCCAATAGCCAGCTGCCAGCCGGTCATCACCGTCGGATCGACCGTCTGGGAAATACGTTTGCCATACAGCGTGGCGGCAGAGAGGATAAACGCCGCCAGCACAATGAAACCGTCGCCGTTCCAGACAAAAACAAAATCCCGCATACCGCTGTGAAAGTTCACCAGCATGACGCCGGCAAAACCCAAAATACAGCCGAGGCTTTTGTTGTAGCTGAGTTTGTCGTTTTGATAGATAAAGTGCGCCAATAGCACGCTGAAGAAGGTGCCGGTCGCGTTCATGATCGACCCGTTTACGCCAGTGGTATACGCCAGACCAATATAGAAGAAAGTGTATTGCAGGGTCGTTTGCGTTAACCCAAGCACCGTCAGTTGCCCAAACTGTGTCGCCGATAGTCTGCCGATCGGTTTACGCTGCGCCATCGCGAACAGCAGCAGCAACACGCCCGCAAACAGGAAACGATAACCGGCAAAGACCACTTTTGACGGGATGTCATCGGGGGCGATGTGAAAGAGTTCGTAGCCGTTTTTAATGGCCGGGTAAGAGCTACCCCAGAGCAGACAACAGAGCGTGGCGCAAGCGTAAGCCACATTTCGGCGGGCAAAAACGGACGCGGGCAGAGCGGTTTCCATGACAAATCTCAAAGATAAAATTGCGTTTCAATTATTATCCGAGGATGCATAAGAAATCACGATTCTGCAAGGAACAATGACCATTTCTGGTGGTGCTGAAAAGCAAAACGCCGGCACAAGGCCGGCGTTTTATTCCCCGTTGTATTTCGCGTTGCAGATGCGTTGGCCGCGTTCGCTCACACCAGTCACTTAGTTATCTAAGCTCCTGGCGATTCACTCACTTGCCGCCTTCCTGCAAGCCCGAACGACTCAGAGGCATTGCTGTGAGTAACGAATTACTCAGCAACAACGTTTACAGTCAGTTTAGCGAATACTTCGCTGTGAACCTGGAAGTCCACTTCGTGCTCACCAACAGTACGCAGAACGCCGTTCGGCAGGCGAACTTCGCTCTTCGCAACTTTCACGCCAGCTGCAGTTACAGCGTCAGCGATGTCGCGAGTACCGATGGAACCGAACAGTTTACCTTCGTCGCCAGATTTAGACGCGATGGTAACAGAGCCCAGTGCATTGATGCTTTCAGCGCGAGCGTTAGCAGCCGCCAGAACGTCAGCCAGTTTGGCTTCCAGTTCAGCGCGACGTGCTTCGAAATACTCAACGTTTTTCTTGGTAGCCGGAACAGCTTTACCCTGCGGTACCAGGAAGTTACGAGCGTAGCCCGCTTTAACGTTAACCTGATCACCCAGGCTACCCAGGTTTGCTACTTTATCAAGCAGAATAACTTGCATTACCTTATCCTCTCAAAGTCGTATTAATGGACCGTGACCGATTACTGATGACGATCAGTGTACGGCAGCAGGGACAGGTAGCGAGCGCGTTTGATAGCGCGTGCCAGCTGGCGCTGATATTTTGCACGGGTACCGGTGATACGGCTCGGGACAATCTTACCGCTTTCGGTGATGTAGTTTTTCAGCGTAGCGATATCTTTATAGTCGATCTCTTGAACGCCTTCCGCGGTGAAACGGCAGAACTTGCGACGACGGAAATAACGTGCCATTTGGCTAGTCTCCAGAATCTATCAATTCAATCTGCTCGGCATGCAGAACCATTTTGCTCAAGCCGTTCTTTGCCTTGTGGCAACTGATGAACCCCTGAACAGTTACTGCGCTGCCGACCGTTATACTGTGAGTAATGGCCTGGTTCTCCTGCCCGCTGATTATCACAGGCATTTGGCACCACGCCTGCCGGTGGAAACCGGCTTCCTCCTGCACAGAACGGTGCTCAAGCACGAACTGGCAGTGAGGAATTCCTGACGGGCTGACCTTACGAAGCGGCGCCCTGCACACTGTGCCGGACAACACCAGGCGGTTGGTCATCAGTAATTACTCTTCAGAATCCCCAGCATCTGCATCATCTGCGGTTTCGTTAGCGAAATCATCGCGACGCTCACGGCGCTCGTCTTTCGCTTTAACCATCGGAGATGCTTCGGTAACAGCGTGTTTAGTACGCATAACCATGCTGCGAATAACGGCATCGTTGAAGCGGAAGTTTGTTTCCAGCTCATCGATCACTTCCTGCGGAGCTTCAACGTTCATCAGAACGTAGTGGGCTTTGTGCAGTTTGTTGATCGGGTAAGCCAGCTGACGGCGGCCCCAGTCTTCCAGACGGTGGATCGTACCTTCTGCTGCAGTGATTGCACCAGTGTAACGTTCGATCATGCCCGGAACCTGTTCGCTCTGGTCAGGATGGACCATAAAAACGATTTCGTAATGACGCATCGAATTGCTCCTTACGGATTATTCAGCCTCCTGTCTGGGTCAGCCGAATCCCGGGGAGGCAAGGAACGTGTTAAAGGTCGGCTGAAAAATTGACGCGTCATAATACTGATGTCCCCTGTCAAACTCAAGGCAATTGCACAAATAATTCGCACTAAGCGCAAAGAGAAGCGCGCCTGGCGAATTAAAATTAAGCACAACGCATTACGGCAATTTTTTGAACGACAGCATCAGAAATGGTCGCGATACCTTTTCGGGCTAACGCGTAAACTTTACACAGGCCTCACACATAAGGAGGAGAGATGTTCAAGAACTAAAAAACGACGTTTTATCGGAGCATAACATCATGAAATACATCGCAATATTATTAACAACCTTGCTGCTTAGCGCCAATGCCGCAGCGGCAATTAAACTCAACAACCAGCAAGCCCGCAACATGGATGATGTACATAGCTTAGGCGTTATCTATATCAATCATAACTTCGCCACCGAGCATGACGCGGACGAGGCACTCAATGACGAGGCCGACGCCCACAGCGCCAAATATTACCGTGCAGAGCTCACGCATGAGCCGGGAAGCAACGGCAATCTGCACGCCAGCGCATTTATCTACCGCTAATCACACGGTTTACAGGCTAGTTCCTCTTGCATTTGCGGCCCCGCATTGGGGCCGCACACCTCAATAAGAATTTTTTCATTCGCCCTTACCAAACCGCTTTTTGACCGCTTTAATCATCGTCAGACATAGGCAAAGAAACTTGGCGGGCAAGACAATGTTCAAGCGGTTTTCAACGTTAGGTCGCATACCTGCAGGCGTCTGGATATTAGGCGGCGTCAGTATGTTGATGGATATTTCCTCGGAGATGATCCATAGCTTGTTGCCCCTGTTTATGGCCACGACGCTTGGCACAAGTGTCGTGATTATTGGCCTGATTGAAGGGCTGGCGGAAGCCACCGCGCTGATGGTGAAAGTCTTTTCCGGTATGTTCAGCGACTACATCGGCAAACGTAAAGGGCTGGCGCTGCTCGGTTATGGCATGGGCGCATTAAGCAAGCCGCTGTTTGCGCTGGCCTCAACGTCCAGTCTGGTATTTGGCGCACGCCTGATGGACCGGCTTGGCAAAGGCATTCGCGGTGCGCCGCGCGATGCGCTGGTTGCCGATGTCACCCCGGCAGGAATCCGCGGCGCGGCATTTGGGTTACGCCAGTCGCTGGACACCATAGGCGCGTTCCTCGGGCCATTGCTGGCGGTCGCATTGATGCTGCTGTGGAATGACAACTTTCAGGCCGTGTTCTGGATTGCGGTGATCCCCGGTGTACTGGCGGTCGCGCTGTTATTCTTTGGCCTGCACGAACCGAAAACTCCCATCACCCATAAACGCACCAATCCCATTAGCCGTGAAAATCTCAACCGGTTAAGCCGTGCTTACTGGTGGGTTGTGACGCTCGGTTTTGTTTTTACTCTCGCCCGCTTTAGCGAAGCGTTTCTGGTGCTGCGCGCCCAACAAATGCATATCCCCCTGGCGACAATCCCGCTGGTGATGGTCGCCATGAACCTGGTCTACGCGGTGACGGCGTATCCGTTTGGCAAATTGTCAGACCGCATCAGCCACAGCCGGTTATTACAGCTGGGTCTGGTGGTGCTGATCCTCGCGGATATGGCGCTGGCGCTCAGCCAGCACTGGAGCACGTTGCTGCTCGGTGTCGCACTGTGGGGCGTACACATGGGTATGACGCAAGGCTTGTTAGCAACCATGGTTGCCGATACCGCGCCAGCGGAACTGCGCGGCACGGCGTTTGGCATGTTCAATTTACTCAGCGGTGTTGCGCTGCTGCTGGCAAGCCTCGGTGCCGGCGTTTTGTGGGAAACCCACGGCGCGGCGTCAACCTTCTGGGCAGGTACCCTCATCTGCGTGCTCGCGCTGATGGTTATCCGCCTTCGCCGAGCGGCTTAAAGATAACGGCTAAAAAAGTCCGTTGTCGCACTCAGCGCGTGCGGGGTAATGCGGTGCTTTACCCCGGCTTCCCACTGGTAAGTGAGATGGGTGTCCAGCCCCTGTTCCTGCAACGCTTGCTGTAAACGGAAAGATTCCGCCGCTGGCACCACATCATCCTGCTCGCCGTGCCACAACAGCAGCGGGCGATCGGCGATGCGCGACAGTTGCGTACTGACATCCCACCGTGAGAGTGGAGCAATAATCGCGTCGAATTCACGCTGCTGTTCCGGCGTCGTCACCGCGAGCGGCGGGAAAAGCGTGCGGGCAAGGGAGGTGAAATAACCGGACCCCATCAGGTTTGCGACGCAGCGCACTTCCGGGTGACGCGTCATGATGCCCAGCGCAGTCATCCCGCCCATCGACGCACCGCCGACCGCCAGCCGCTGGTTATCAATCAATTCAAGGCGCGCCAGCGCGTCGCGCAGCGCGGCGAACTCTTCAATATTGCCTCTCAGAATTTGCCAGAACTGGTGCAAACGCCGCTCAACATCGCCACTAAAACGCGCACCATGATCGGGCGCGTCTGGCATCACCACGCGAAAACCGGCTTGCGCCAGCGCCACAGCGAAATAGCTGTAGACCAGCTTTGATGAGGTGAAGCCGTGATAAAACACGATACAAGGCAGCGGTTCGCCGCGTTTTCCCGCCGGGAAGGCATGCAATGTTTCGACACCCGCAAATTGTTCAACCTGAAGCTCAATCATTACTCCCTCCTTGATCTATAGTGCTGGTATGCCACTGGCGACAGCGAGGTGCAAGTCAGATTTCGCATGAGCATCTGATGACATTGCGAGATAGATTACGCTTTCAAAACACTTTCATTCGAAATTAGTGCTCGGGATAACATTTCGGGAACATTCCCCCAAACGGAAATTCACCAGGAACTACACTATGGCAATCAGGAGAGATGAGAAAACCATGCGTGCTTTACTGTGCATACTGTTCGCCTTGCTGTTAAGCGGCTGCGCAGTGCTGGAAGGTAAGCCGCAATCTGCACCGCCGGTTAGCGACCATCCGCAGGAAATCCGCCGTAATCAAACGCAGGAGCTCCGCGAGATTGGCGCCGTTAGCGTAACGGTACTGGGTTCTCCCATGGACGTGGAAGACGCAATCAAAGCCAAAGCCGTGGCTGCCAGCGCCGATTATTACGTCATCATCATGATGGATGACACCATAATTCCCGGTCGTTGGTTCGGACGCGCCCTGCTGTACAAGCAGTAGCGAGGCGTTGATTTTCAGGACATTTACATTGCTTTGCGTCCATTGATGTTCTCCTGTGCACAATAGGATTTTTCGAATCCGTTGCGCGAAAGGAAGCCCTGCAAAAAATCGGGGTAACGTAAAATGGAGCTGACTATGAAACGATCTCTTGCCTTAAACTCACTGTTGCTTTCTACCGGTTTGCTAAATACAACAGCGCAGCCTGCAGAGTTCGCCAGCGCTGACTGCGTGACGGGATTAAACGAAATCGGTCTTATCTCCGTCAATAATGTCTCAGGGAGCCTACAGGACGTGGAGCGGGTTATCGCGTTAAAAGCAGATGAACAGGGAGCCTCATGGTATCGCATTGTGCGAATGCAGGAAGATCAACACGTTGACCACTGGCGAGTGCAGGCCATTTTGTACGCCTGAGCCGCTGGAAAAAGCCACCTAAATCTGGTGGCTTTTTTATGCCCCTACAATCATTAAGATTATGTTATCGCAATGATACATCGGTGTAACATTTTGTTACATTGACAAACTAAATGTTATCGCAATTGTGCCGTTGAAGGAGCCACATACACAGAACAACGGACAAATTATGAGCGCCTTTTTTCGTCGCACCGGCCTCGGTGCAAAATTGTCACTCCTGACTGGCGCAAGCGTTGCAACGCTTTTCCTCTTATTCACTTTTCTGATGAGCAATAAAGCCAGCCAACAGCTGGAAACGCTGGCCATGGAAGACCTGCACAGCCAATCTACCGGGGTGGTGGATATGGTGGAAATGTTCAACAGTAGTCTCAGTGATGAGGTGGAGAGCTACACGCGCTTGTTCAGCAGTTTTCTGCCACAGCCGCTCGCGGTTGATCCACAACAGCGCCGCGAGATTAACGGTATCGATGTGCCGCTCTTCAAAGGCGGCGATAGTGAACTGCATAACAACAATGCTATCCCGGACGATTTCCTCAACCGTACAGGCGCTATCGCGACGCTATTCGTGCGCAGCGGTGACGACTTTGTGCGCGTTGCAACATCACTGCGTAAAGAGAATGGCGATCGTGCCATCGGCACTAAGCTGGATAAAGCCAGCCCGGCTTTTGCGCCGGTAATGAAAGGTGAAGTCTATCGCGGGCTGGCGCTGCTGTTTGGCAAACGCTACATCACCCAATACCAGCCGGTGAAAGACGCCAGCGGCAATACCATTGCCATTCTGTTTGTTGGCGTGGATATCACCCGTTCATGGGACGTGATGCGCAATAAGATCCTCGGTCGTAAGCTGGGTGAAAGCGGTCATTTCTTCGTGCTTGATCGTAACCAGGGCAAGAATTACGGCAACTACCTGTTCCACGATACCGACGAAGGCAAACGCCCGCAGTGGGATGAAAAAGATCTGCAAACCTTGCTGACAAGCAACAGCGGTACGCTGGCGCGCCAGAGCGCGGACGGCCGCACATTGCTGATGTCTTACACCGCGCTACCCGGCTGGAACTGGACAGTCGTTGGCGAAGTCGACAAAGCCGTGCTGCTGCGCGATGTCACCACCATGCGTAACCAATTCCTGCTGGCTGGCGTAGTGGTGTCCCTGCTGTTCGCCGCACTGTTTGTCGTCATCATTCGCCGCTGGCTCAGCCGCCCGCTGCGTAACGTTATCGAACTCGCTCAGCAGTATTCGGCAGGCGATCTGCGCGCCACTCTGGTGGTGGATCGTCATGATGAAGTCGGTCAGTTGATCGAAGCCATTAACGGCATTGGCGACGGGCTGCACAAGATTGTGTTGCAGGTGCGCGAATCCGCCGCCGAGATTAACCTCGGCACCAACGCCCTGGCCGCCGACAGCGGCGAGATCAGCGAGCAGATTAACAAGCAAGCCAGCAGCGTGGAGGAAACCTCCGCCAGCATGGAGCAGCTTGCCGCCACCGTGCAGCAAAACGCCGCCAACATGGAACAAACGCAAAGCCTGGTCAATGAAACCACCGACGCGGTGCAAAAAGGCGGGAAAACCGTCGATCACTCCGTGGCGACAATGGAAGACATTCGCGCGGCATCGCAGCGCATTGCCGACATTACCCATGTGATTGAATCCATCGCGTTCCAGACCAATATCCTGGCGCTGAACGCCGCAGTGGAAGCTGCGCGCGCGGGCGAACACGGTAAAGGTTTTGCCGTGGTTGCCCAGGAAGTACGCGCCCTGGCTGCGCGCAGCGCCAACGCGGTGAAAGAGATTGAAGCGCTGATTGGTGACACGCTGAAAAAAGTGGGCGAAGGCCACTCCCAGTCAGAAGCCACGCGAGTCGCCATGCAATCGATCATCAGCCACATGGATCAAATCAACCAACTGGTGCATGAAATCAACCATGCCTCCCGCGAACAATCAGCCGGGATCAACCAGGTTAATCTGGCAATGACGCACATCGGTGATGCCACGCACGTCAACGCCGGGCGCGTTTCACAAAGTGAGGAAACCGCCCGTACGCTGCGGGAAAAAGGCGCGCACCTGAGCGAGCTGGTAAGCCTGTTCCGCCTGAAGATGGATTAATTCGCTGCCCCCGTGGCGCGAAGCAGCAGGTCATTTTGCACCTGCTCGCTAATCAGTGACGTGCCACGGGTATCCAGCATCATCTGGCACCACGCCTGCGCCATCGGCGGCGATGCGTGGCGCAGCATTTGCGCCCCCGTCCCCAGCCGCCAAAGCAGTTGCGTAATCTCCCTACCCTGCGCTTCATCCGGTCTGCGTAGCCGCTGCTGAAGCTGTCGCCATGCGCGATCAAAATGGCGATCCTGCCCTTTCACCGCCGCAAAATCATCACTGAGCACATCCACTATCCCCGGCTGTTTACCCAACACGCGCAGCACATCCAGGCACATGACGTTGCCGGAACCTTCCCAGATGCTGTTGACCGGCATTTCGCGATACAAGCGCGGTAATTCGCTCTCTTCGCAATAGCCGATACCGCCAAGCACTTCCATCGCTTCGGCGACAAACGGGATGCCGCCTTTACAGACCGCAAATTTAGCCACCGGAGTAAACAGGCGCGCAAAAAGCACCTCTTGCTCATTGCGGCGGCTGTCCCATGCACGGGCGAGGCGAAACAGCATGGCGGTTTGCCCCTCCAGTTCCAGCGCCATCCGGCTCAGCACGTGGCGCATCAGCGGCTGATCGACCAGGTTTTTGCCAAACGCCTGCCGCCGGTGCGCGTGATACAGCGCCACCGAAAAGGCGCGGCGCATCAGCCCATGACTTCCCAGCGCGCAATCAAAGCGCGTTAGCCCGCCCATTTTGAGGATCTGCCGTACACCATCGCCCTCTTCGCCAAGCAGCCAGCCGCTGGCATCGCAAAACTCCGCTTCGCTACTGGCGTTAGAGCGGTTACCGAGCTTGTCTTTCAGGCGTTCCAGCCGCACACCGTTACGCTGACCGTCAGACAGAAAGCGCGGTACAAAGAAGCAGGAGAGCCCGCCTTTGGCCTGCGCCAGCACCAAATGCGCGTCACTTTGCGGTACGGAAAAGAACCATTTATGCCCCACCAGCCGGTATTCATCACCGCTTTTTTCCGCCCGGGTGGTGTTGCTCAGTACATCCGTTCCACCCTGTTTTTCGGTCATTCCCATCCCAATCAGCAGGCCGCGTTTCTGGTTGCCTGGCGCTAAATGCGGATCGTAACGATCGCTCAACAGCGGTTTTAACCAGTCGTGAAAAGGCATCGGCAATGCCTGTTGCAGCAGCGGCGTTGCGGCGAAGGTCATGGTGATGGGGCACAACGTGCCGGATTCAACTTGGGCGTGCAGCACAAACCGCGCCGCCCGCGCAACAAAAGCACCGACACGCGCCTCCTCCTCCCAGGCCAGGTTATGCACCCGGTTGGCGCACAGCCCCTGCATCAACAGATGCCACGCCGGGTGAAAACGGACATCATCCAGCCGCTCGCCAGTGGTGTCATAACGCAGCAGCTCCGGGGGATTGGCGTTGGCTAATCTTCCCAGCTCCAGTGATTCCGCCGCGCCCAATTGTTGCCCAAGGCTGGCGAGCAACTCGGCGTCCCACGCCGCGCCTTCGCGCACCACTGCCTCGCACAAAGGGCGATCAGAAAGAAAAAGGTTGCTGTTTTTTAACGGAATGGGTTGGTTAAAAACGGTATGCGTCTGCCAGTGCATCGTGTCTCCCTCCTTCAATGGCAATGAAGATAAGTATGGACAGCCCGCGCTAACGCTGCATGGGAGTAGGCTCACAAGGCCGCAATTTGACGGCAATCATTCGTGAAACGGCTCACACAATATAAGAATAATATATTTCATGAATGAGATTACTGATGAATAATTTATTCTCACCTTGCCATAGAGAATCCCAATGCCAGCTTCCCGACACGCACCAAAGGCGCACAAGCGCGCGTTAATTGCCGGCTCGATCGGCAACTTTATCGAGTGGTACGAATTCGCGGTCTACGGCTTTCTTGCCACCGTGATTGCGAAAAACTTCTTTCAACTCACGGGCGAAACAGGGCTCACCAGCCTGATCCTGACTTACGCCTCTTTTGCCGTCGCCTTTTTCTTTCGCCCGCTGGGGGCAATGGTGTTCGGGCGCATCGGTGACCGGATTGGCCGCAAGCCGACGCTGATTATCGTGCTGGTGATGATGACGCTCGCGACATTCGCAATTGGTCTTGCCCCGGTGTATGCCAGCATTGGCATCGCCGCGCCGCTCATCATCACCGGTTTGCGCATTTTGCAGGGGCTGTTTGCCGGGGGCGAATACGGTGGCGCGGTATCGCTGATGACGGAGTTCGCGCCGCGCGGCAAACGCGGGTTGTATGGTGCATGGCAATCTTTTACCGTGGCGCTGGGACTGCTGGCGGGTGCCGGTATTGTGGCGCTGCTTTCCGTGTTGCTGACGCCAGAAGCATTGCACGACTGGGGCTGGCGCATCCCCTTCTTCCTTGCGCTGCCGATGGGCGTTGTCGCGCTGTGGTTGCGGGTGAGCATGGAGGAGACGCCAAGTTTTGTGCAACAGCAGGCGCAACCGGCTACCGAACGCGCCCGGCTGAGCGACACATTCAAAGCCATCATCATGGGGATTGGCCGGGTGATGGTGTGGTCCGCCGCGGGTTATACCTACCTTGTGATCATGCCTGCGTATTTACAGTCGGCGCTACATACTGGCTTTAATCAGGCGCTACTGATTGCGGTGATATCCAATATTGGCTTTGCGTTGACGATCATTCCCTCCGGTATGCTGAGCGATCGTATCGGGCGCCGCACAGTGATGGTAATAGCCACCGCGCTGTTATTGATCCTCGCGTTGCCACTGCTGAAAATCCTGCAGGCGGAAACAAGCACGCTGGCGATAAAAGCCGCGGTGGTGCTGGTAGCGGGCGGTCTGGTCGGTATGCTGGCAGGCCCTGGCCCGGCGATGCTGGCGGAGATGTTTCCAACCCGCGTGCGTTATACCGGGCTTGGTCTGGCGTATTCGCTGTCGAACGCGCTGTTCTCCGGCTGCGCGGGGTTAATCATCACCGGGCTTATCAAAGAGACAGGAAATGTCGATATCCCGGCCTATTACGTGATGGCAACGGCGCTGGTCAGCATTGTGGCGCTGATGACGCTCAAAAAAGATGACCATTTGCGCTCGCTTGAGGAGTAACGTTTGAGCAGCCCGGCAGCGTTGCGCTTGCCGGGCGGTGAATTACCCGGCGATATAATGCGGCACAAACCGCGAGGTATCTTTGGTAATCAGGGTGCAATCTTCGCGGATACCCATGCCAACGGCTTCATCGTCTATCACCCAACTGCCAATCAGCGTGTAGCTGTCGCCAAAGCGCGGCAGCGGCTGAAAAGCCTGGTAGATCATCGGTTCTTCACCGTAGTCGCCCTCTTCATGGTCAATCACGTTGTGCGCCCCGTCGAAAAGGGTGACATTGCCGCCTTCGCGGGAAAACAGCGGCTTGCGCACGTAGCTGCCACCCGCCGCGATTTGCGGTTTTTCCCCGTCAAACCAGGCGGGCAGCAGGTTCGGATGATGGGGGAAGAAACGCCACAGCAGCGGCAATAATCCCTTATTGCTGAGCACGCTTTTCCACAACGGTTCCAGCCACTGTTCGCGGCGTTTACACAACAATGGGCCATTTTCGTCGCGCATCATCCATTCGAGCGGATAGAGCTTAAACGCCTGGCGAATAACGTTATCATCCAGATCCGTCAATACGCCGCCCAGCCCCAGTCCAACATCTTCGATATAAATAAACCGCGTATCGAGTCCGGCCTGACGGGCGCAATCTTCAAGGTAGAGCACCGTGCCGCGATCTTCCTCGGTTCCTTTACAGCAGCAAAAGTAGAGCGGGTGACGGCTCTGGATCTCGGCGAAACGGGCAATCAACTTGTCCTGAATGGCGTTGTACTGATCGGCGTCGCGCGGGAGTGTACCGTTACGCCGCGCATCCTCCATCCACAGCCACTGGAAATAGGCCGATTCGTACAGCGAGGTCGGCGTATCGGCGTTGTATTCGAGTAATTTCACCGGGTCTTTGCCGCACCAGACAAAATCCATCCGCCCGTAGAGCGACGGATCGCGGTTGCGCCAGCTTTCGGCAATCGCGTCCCAGTACAGCGGCGGGATCGCCAGTTGACGCAGGATCGCCTCGTCCTTCACGGCGCGATCCACGACCTCAAGGCACATCTGATGCAGTTCGGCGGTCGGCTTTTCGATCTGCTCTTCAATCTGGCGTAGCGTAAAACGGTAGGCCCGACTCTCATCCCAGTAAACCTCGTTATCAATGATATGGAAGTCGAAACCGTGGTCGCGGGCGATCCGCTCAAGATCCGGACGCACAGCAACATCATGACGCAGCATCGTTAGCCTCCCCAGCTTCCGCGCGCGCTGGAAGAGCGCCCGAAACCGCCACGTGATGAAGTCGTCGCTTTTTTGGTGGTATAACCGTAATGGCTACTCGCGCTGCTGCTTCCACCGGAACGCCAGCTGTAATCGCCGTCACGGTTGCGCCACACCGGGCGGGAGGCGTAGGAACTGCCGCCGCTGCTGTAGCTGTATTGCTCATCCCGGTCTTTACGCAAGGCTTTGCTGAGCAGAAAACCGCTGAGCACCGGCATCCAGCGCTGACCAATATTGTCGTAATAGCAATTATCGTATTGCTGCACGCAGTACGGCTGCGACATATTGCGCGGGATCTCTTGCTCAAAGTTCATGCGCGCGTTATTCCACGCATCGTTGCACACCTGCGCGGTGTTGCCGTCGTCAACGCAATCTTGCTGCGAGGTGTAATAAACACCGTCGCCGTCGTTATCGTCTTTATGATCGTTACAGCCTTTTAACGCAAAAAAGGCCGCACCGCCCATAATCGCCAGCGTCAGGTATTGCCCGCTTTTACGCTCTTTCGGCTGGGAGAAAATGGGCCGTTGGGCACGGTTCTGCGCTGGCGAAAGAATAGGATTTCTTTGCCGATTTGATCTCTTTCTGGCCATGATTTTCCATTACCACGTCATGCAGGCGGCATTAAAAATCCCGCCCGCCAGGGCCGCTGCCCCCATAAATATCCCGGCGGCAGTATTGCTGTTAATTATCTTGTCACTCAGTTTCGGCATATAGAGACGCACACCGCCGTAAACAAGTAACTGCACTACCAGTGCAATAACGCCCCAGATTAAATAATCCGGAATGCTTACCGAGTTAATCGCCGCGCTGGAGAGCGGAATAATATAGCCCAGCAGCGAACCACTAAATGCTAACGATGCGGCGACATTATTCTCTTTAATTAACCGCCATTCATCATGCGGGGTAATGCGCGTATAAACGAAAAGAAAACAGAGCACCATCGCAATGCCAATAAAGAAATAAGAGCAAAACGCCAGCAGCGATCCCAGAATATGCATGTCTACACCCATAATTAACCAATGACCTTTAATGATGTCAGCGGAATATCCACGCCCAGCGCGCGCGAGTAGATCCACTCCGGCTGGTTTTGCGCATTAAAGGTTTCTTCGCCGTTTAACAGCAAATATTCGAACACATCTGTGGTGACCTCACGCTGGTACGCCATCATAAAGTTGTGCACTTCCCAGCTTGCGCCAGCGTGGTTGTTGACGGTTTCCAGCGTGTAGACCGGTTCGATATCGCCCCGCTCTTCCGCGTTAAACACGCGCAGCCACTGGCAATCGCGCCAGCGTAACGCGGGCTTACCCATCGCTTTTGCGCTCAACATATCGCGCCAGGCTTTTTCGCCGGAAACCCCCGCGCTCTCTTCATACACAAACAGTTTGATGTCATCGATGTTGTGCGTTTCCAGGCCGCCCGAGGTGCTGATTTGCAGGAACTCATCGCCCGTGGTGTAGTAGCGATGAATCATGCATCCGGCACCGAGATCGAACGAACCGCACGCGCCAATGGTGTACTCTTCGCCGGGAAGCTGAACCAGCAAATCGTCTTCGCACAGGCGAAACAGCAGCGTATCTATGGTGAAACCCGCGTGCAGATGCAACCCAAGTGGACCTCTTACCGGGGCGGCCGCATCAGGCCGCCCCAGCAGGTTTTTCAGAAAAGAGAGCATCACGGTTTTTGTTGCTGTTGCAGACGCGCCAGCACATCCTGCGCCGAGGTTTTATCACTGCCGCCAATACCGGCCTGCGCCAGTTTTTCGTCGAGATCGCGTCCGTCCGCCACTTTCTCAAGCTGCGTTGCCGCGTCCAGTCGGGCCTGGCGTTCAGCCTGGCGCGCCTGCAGGCGTTTCAGGGACTCCGCCGCCGTCGCCACATTGTTGGACGCGCCCACGGTAGAAGTGGTAACAGCCTGTTGCGCGCGCTGCATCGCCTCGGTGGCTTTGATCACTTCCAGTTGCTGCTCAAACTGCTCAATACGCTGAGCCGTGGCGGTCACCGCTTTTTCAACGGCATCGCGCGACGTTTCAAGGTTTGCCAGCACCTGCTCTTCCGCCGCAATGGTATTTTCCAGACGGGCAATTTCGCTGGCGACTTCATTGAGCAAACCGGCGTCCACATTTTTCGCCATCGCTTCCAGCGCGCGGGCTTCAAGGCTCTCTTTACGTTCGCGCAAATCGGCCAGTTTATCATTGCTCAATTTAACGCGTGCCAGCAGGTCGACGCGGGATTTTCCCGCTTTATCCAGTTCAGCGCGCGCGTCGCGGATATGCTGCTCCAGCATACGCACACCCTGGGTCTCTTCAATCGACTCTTCTGCCTGAGCAATAAAAGATTTACCCAGCGTAAACAGGCTTTTTAAAATTCCCATACCACCACTCCCTGATAATGTTATTGGGTAAAATCATCGGTTAATTCAGCAAGATCCAGCGCGTTTTGCGCAAGTGTGGAGATTTCCAGCAGGATATCGTCAAGCGAGGAGTTCAGCGACAGCGCGCCGAAGGCGACATAATACTCTTCCCCACCGACAGGCGAGATGCCAACAGAAGATAACGGTAAAAGTTTTTGATTGCGCAGCAGGAAGGCGTTAAAAGCGTCCTGTTGTTTAATTTCACTTAAAGGACAAATATAGGTTTCAATAATTATCTGCCGGGAAGTCAGTAACAGATTTAATTGTAAGTCGCCGTAGTCATCCAGTTTAATAATTAACGCATCGGCTTCATGTCGGATATTTAAATTAAGCGTCGATGATTGCAATAATGCCGCGCTAAGTGTCTCTACAGTCCATGCCATCATTTATACCCTGCTTATTCCATCGCAATAAAAGTAAAAAGAGAAAATATCTGCCGGCAAATTCTACCAGTGTTCAGAGCAAAAAAAACCACCCGAATAAGGGTGGTTTTACCGTGCGCGGGAAGTTTAAAGCGCGCGCTGGCGCACCGCTTCAAACAGGCAGATACCGGTGGCGACAGAAACGTTGAGCGACGACACGCTGCCCGCCATCGGGATGCTGATCAGCTCATCACAGTGCTCCCGCGTCAGGCGGCGCATACCCTCACCTTCCGCACCCATTACCAGCGCCATACGCCCGGTCATTTTGCTCTGGAACAGGGTGTGATCCGCTTCGCCCGCTGTACCGACAATCCAGATATTCTCTTCCTGCAGCAGGCGCATGGTGCGCGCAAGGTTGGTCACGCGGATCAACGGTACGCTCTCTGCCGCGCCGCAGGCGACTTTTTTCGCCGTGGCATTCAGCTGTGCGGATTTGTCCTTCGGTACGATCACCGCATGTACGCCCGCCGCGTCTGCGCTACGTAAACAAGCGCCCAGGTTGTGCGGATCGGTGACACCATCCAGGATCAAAAAGAAGGGCTGTTCGAGGCTGGCGATCAGATCCGGCAGATCGTTTTCCTGGTACTGACGCCCTGGTTTCACGCGTGCAATGATCCCCTGATGCACCGCGCCTTCGCTTTTTTCATCCAGATACTGGCGGTTCGCCACCTGGATCACCACGCCTTGTGCTTCCAGCGCGTGGATCAGCGGCAGCAGACGTTTGTCCTCGCGGCCTTTCAGAATAAACACTTCCTGAAAACGCTCCGGGGCGCGCTCCAGCAGGGCCTGCACCGCGTGGATGCCGTAAATCATTTCACTCATTGATGGTACTCATTTGGGGCGGTTTCGCCGCGTTATATGGGCTGTGATACTCGTCACTGGCGCTCAGTATAACCGACCCGCGCGGCAGAAAGTACCTCCGCAGGTCAGGGGCTGCTTTGCCTGCTGATGAAAGGAGAGTTCACATTGCGCTCTCATCGCGTCTGATAAAACCAGGCCGTTAGCGAAGCGCCCAATCTGCGAATGACATAGTATGAATGAAGAAGGGGAATTTACTCGCAGGTCGCAAAGAATAACGATCACTACGGTCGTACTGAAATAACGTAGACAGAAAAAAGCCCTTCACAAGGAAGGGCTTCGCAATATTACTGAGCGGTTTTCTTTTTCGCCGCGCGTTTCGCTTTGGTCGCGGCGGCGATTTTTTGCGTTTTCGCCGAGGGTTTTTTGGCTTTTTTCGCTTTGCCTTTTCCACCTTCACCCCGGAAGGCGCTGTCTGGCTCGAAATTCACTTTTTTGCCCATCTGGCGACGCGGCGGCTTTTTCGCAGAGCCGTTTTTGCCTGCCGAACCTTTTTTCGCTCTTTCACGCTCGGTTTTCCCCACGTTACGCGGGCTGCGCTCACTGGAGATCAGCGAGAAGTCGATCTTGCGCTCATCCATATTGACCGCTTCGACTTTCACCTGCACCCGATCGCCGAGGCGATACGTTTGCCCGCCGGATTCACCAATCAACCGCTGACCGATCTGGTCAAAGCGGTAGTAATCGTTGTCCAGCGAGGAGACATGTACCAGCCCGTCGATAAAGAGATCGTCGAGCCGCACGAAGAAACCAAAGCCGGTGACGCTGGCGATAACGCCAGGGAAGGTGTTGCCGACCTGATCCTGCATAAAGTCGCATTTCAGCCAGTCCGAAACATCACGAGTGGCTTCATCGGCGCGGCGTTCGGTCATCGAACAGTGCTGGCCCAGTTGCAGCACCTCTTCCATGCTGTAGTGCCAGCCGCCCGTTTCGGTGCTGTTGCCCTTCAGCCCCTGCTCTTTCGCCAGTAAATATTTAATGGCGCGGTGCAGCGACAAATCGGGATAGCGACGAATCGGTGACGTAAAGTGTGCATAAGATTGCAGCGCCAGGCCGAAGTGGCCGCGATTTTCCGGATCGTAGATCGCCTGTTTCATCGAGCGCAGCAGCATGGTTTGCAGCATTTCGTGATCCGGGCGATCGGCAATCGATTCCAGTAGCTCGGCGTAATCGCGCGGCTCCGGTTTATTGCCACCAGGTAGTTCCAGACCCAGCTCAGCAAGCACGGAGCGGAACGCGGTGATCGCCTCAGTCGTGGGCTTATCGTGAATACGGAACAGCGCCGGCTCGTCGGCTTTCTCCACAAAACGCGCGGCGGAGATGTTGGCGAGGATCATGCACTCTTCAATGAGCTTGTGCGCATCGTTACGCTGAGTCTGCTCAATGCGCTCAATGCGGCGCTCGGCGTTGAAGATAAACTTCGCTTCTTCACTCTCAAACGAAATGCCACCGCGCTCAGCGCGCGCCTGATCGAGCACTTTATACAGGTTATGCAGTTCTTCGATGTGTTTCACCAGCGGCGCGTACTGCTCACGCAGTTCCTGATCGCCTTGCAGAATATGCCACACTTTGGTGTACGTCAGACGTGCGTGGGAACTCATCACCGCTTCGTAGAATTTAAAGCCGGTTAAACGCCCTTTTGAGGAGACGGTCATTTCACAGACCATGCACAGGCGATCCACTTGCGGATTCAGCGAGCACAGACCGTTCGACAGCACTTCCGGCAGCATCGGCACCACTTGCGACGGGAAGTAGACCGAGGTTCCGCGATTACGGGCTTCGTTATCAAGCGCCGTACCGTGACGTACGTAGTAGCTTACGTCGGCAATCGCTACCCACAAGCGCCAGCCACCGCCGCGTTTCTTCTCGCAATACACCGCGTCGTCAAAGTCGCGGGCATCTTCGCCATCAATGGTGACCAGCGGCAGGTCGCGCAGATCCACGCGTCCGACTTTGGCCTCTTCCGGCACTTGCTCTTTCAGCCCGGCGACCTGTTTTTCCACTTCCGGCGGCCACTGGTAAGGAATTTCATGGGTGCGCAGCGCCATGTCAACGGCCATGCCGGTACCCATGTTGTCGCCAAGCACTTCGACGATTTTACCAATCGCTTTTGTGCGGCGAGTTGGACGCTGCGTCAGCTCAACGACCACGACAAAGCCCATGCGCGCGCCCATAACCTCTTCAGGCGGGATAAGGATGTCGAAACTCATGCGGCTATCATCCGGCACGACAAAACCGACGCCTGCGTCAGTAAAGTAGCGGCCAACGATCTGCCCGGTTTTCGGCACCAGTACGCGTACGATGCGCGCTTCGCGACGACCTTTACGATCGGCACCCAGCGGTTGCGCCAGCACCTGATCGCCGTGAATGCACATTTTCATCTGCTCGCTGGAGAGATAAAGATCGTCTTTGCGGCCTTCAACGCGCAGAAAACCATAGCCGTCGCGATGACCAATCACCACGCCTTTGAGCAGATCGAGACGTTCCGGTAAGGCGTAGCACTGACGGCGGGTAAAGACTAATTGTCCGTCGCGTTCCATGGCGCGCAGACGTCGACGCAGCGCTTCTTGTTGCTCTTCACCTTCGATATTGAGTTCAATAGCCAGTTCATCCCGGCTGGCTGGTTTTTCGCGTTTGGCTAAGTGATCGAGGATGAATTCGCGGCTGGGAATGGGGTTGGTATATTTTTCAGATTCGCGTTCGAGGAAAGGATCTTGTGACATTGCGGTTCCTCCGTTGTCAGCTCTGGTGGGAATTTTCGTCATTCCACCAGCAATAATTTGTAAAGCGGTTGATTCTCTTCAACCAAATCGGCCAGCGTGTAGTTATCCAGCTCCTTAAGAAAACTTTGCACAGCTTTGGCAAGTGCCTTTTTCAGGCGACAGGCACTGGTGATATGGCAAAACTCGCTGCTGCAATTGACCAGTGCCAGCGGCTCCAGTGAGCGGACAACATCACCAATACGAATATCCTGCGCGGGTTTCCCCAGCCGGATCCCACCGTTTTTCCCACGGACGGCCGCGACGTAGCCTTCACGGCTCAGCTGATTGATTATCTTGACCATATGATTACGGGACACGCCATACGTTTCTGTAACTTCAGTAATGTTGGTCATTTGTCCTGCCGGCAGCGACGCCATGTAAATCAGGGCGCGCAAACCGTAATCGGTAAAGCTTGTTAACTGCACATCAACCTCATAAAAGGGGAAAAAAATGAGATACCCGCAGGTATTGACACTATTGATGATAAACCAGCCACCTGTCAGGTCGCTAATTTATTTGAACGGAAGGGTGAAATAAGCGAAGAAAAAGGGCGCGATTTACGCGCCCTTAAACCATATTATGCGTCGAACGGATCGCGCAGAATCATGGTTTCAGTACGATCCGGACCGGTGGAGATGATGTCGATCGGCACGCCGGTAAGTTCTTCAATGCGTTTGATGTAATTCAGCGCCGCCTGCGGCAGACCGCTGCGATCTTTTACACCAAAGGTCGATTCAGACCAGCCTGGCATGGTTTCGTAAATCGGCTCGATACCTTCCCAGTTGTCAGCCGCCAGCGGTGTGGTGGTGACTTCGCGGCCATCCGGCATGCGGTAAGCAACGCAGATTTTCACCTCTTTCAGACCGTCCAGCACGTCTAACTTGGTCAGGCAGAAGCCAGACAGGGAGTTAATCTGCACCGCGCGGCGCACAGCAACCGCGTCCAGCCAGCCGGTACGACGACGACGACCAGTCGTGGCGCCATATTCGTTACCCTGCTTGCAAAGGAACTCGCCGATGTCGTCGAACAGTTCGGTCGGGAACGGACCCGCGCCTACGCGCGTGGAGTAAGCTTTGATGATGCCGAGCACGTAATCCACGTAACGCGGGCCCAGGCCGGAACCTGTCGCGACACCGCCAGCGGTAGTGTTGGAGGAGGTCACATACGGATAAGTACCGTGATCGATATCCAGCAGCGTGCCCTGCGCGCCTTCGAACATCACGAAATCGCCGCGTTTACGCGCTTGATCCAGCAGATCGGAAACGTCTACCACCATTGCCGTCAAAATGTCGGCAATCGCCATGACATCATCCAGCACTTTCTGGTAGTCAACCGCTTCCACTTTGTAGAAGTTCACCAGCTGGAAGTTGTGATATTCCATCACTTCTTTCAGTTTGTCGGCGAAAGTGGCTTTATCGAACAGATCGCCAACACGCAGACCGCGACGAGCAACTTTATCTTCGTACGCCGGGCCGATACCACGACCGGTAGTACCGATAGCTTTCGCGCCGCGCGCTTTTTCACGCGCCACATCCAGCGCTACATGATAATCAAGGATTAACGGACATGCTTCAGAGAGCAGCAGACGTTCGCGAACCGGGATACCACGGTCTTCCAGTTCTTTCATCTCTTTCATCAGCGCAGCAGGAGACAGCACAACACCGTTACCGATGATGCTGGTGACGTTTTCGCGAAGAATGCCTGATGGAATAAGATGGAGGACGGTTTTTTCACCGTTGATTACGAGAGTATGGCCTGCGTTGTGACCGCCCTGGTAGCGTACAACATATTTAGCCCGTTCAGTCAGAAGATCAACAATCTTCCCTTTACCTTCGTCACCCCATTGGGTGCCCAGTACGACGACGTTGTTACCCATTTTTCAAAATCACCGTTTGCTTAAAAATGGATTCTACCACCGCTTTTTTTCAGATTCAGCACTTTTTCTGTGCAAAAATGCCCAAAGAACGCCTGATTTCCCTCAGCCAATCGTTTTCCTCAACATGTAGTAGATAACCACACCCGCGACCACAAGCCCACCGCCAAATCGACGCAAAAGATGGTCCGGCAACAGGCTCAGAGAGGCAATCATACGCCGCCAGGCACGCGGATAAAGCATCGGCCCAAGCCCCTCCAGTACCAAAACCAGCGCCAGAGCGAGCCAGATTGTCGAATTCATTGCTGATCCTTATAAACACAAAACCACCGCCGGAAAAGGCGGTGGTTTTTACGATGAAAACCGCAGGTTATCTTAACGAGTCGCGGAAGTCGGCGTCTTCATATAACGGAAGAAATCGCTATCCGGGCTAAGCACCATCACATCCTGGTTGCTCTGGAAGCTGCTTTCATAGGCGCGCAGACTACGGATAAAAGCATAGAAGTCCGGATCCTGGCTGAATGCATCAGCAAACAGTTTCGCCGCTTCAGCATCACCCTCACCACGCAGGATACGTCCCTGACGCTCCGATTCCGCCAGCGTTTTGGTCACTTCGTAATCCGCGGCAGCACGCAGTTTTTCCGCTTCTTCCTGACCCTGTGAACGGTGGCGACGGGCAACCGCTTCACGCTCGGCGCGCATACGGTTGTAGATCGCATCCGACACTTCAGTCGGCAGGTTAATCTGCTTAATACGCACATCAACCACTTCAATACCTAACGCCGCCATACTGTTCGGGTTGATAACCGGCACTTTACCGTTGGTTTCAGCCTGAACACGCTCAGCCGCTTTCGCGATGGCGTCATCGGCAGCAGGCGTCGACACTTCGTCTTCAGTGCCTGCAGAACCAGAGTTCAGCGCATCGCGCACTTCGAGCGTCAAACGACCGCGAGAATCGGTAACGATGTCTTTCACATCCAGACGACCGATTTCAGAACGCAGACGGTCAGAGAACTTACGTTTCAGCAGCACTTCCGCCTGGGAGACGTCGCCGCCGCCAGTCGCCAGATAGTAACGGCTGAAATCGCTGATACGCCACTTGATGTAAGAGTCGACGATCAGGTCTTTTTTCTCTTTGGTCACAAAGCGATCTGCCTGGTTATCCATGGTCTGGATACGTGCATCAAGCAGCTTAACCGACTCAATAAACGGCAGTTTGAAATGCAGACCCGGCGCATAAACCAACGGCTTGTTTTCATCATCACGCAGCACTTTACCAAAGCGCAGCGAGATACCGCGCTCGCCTTCTTTCACTACAAAAATAGAGGTGTAGAGCACTACCAGCACGATGATGATGATCGCGATAACTGACTTACGCATCGTTATTCCCCCTGACGCTGGTAGTCGTTACGCTGCGCGTTAACGCGGCGTTGGTCCATGATATCTCCCGCAGACGTTGCGGGGGCGCTGTTGGCGCTGCTACTGGAGCTTGACGCTGGCGGCAGACGCAGCAAGTTATTCGCGCCACTGTTGTCACTCTTTGCCGCAGGCGCGGCATTACCACCTTTCAGCATCTGATCCAGCGGTAGCACCATCAGGTTGCCGCCTTTATCGTTAACCAGCACTTTGCGGGTATGGCTCAGCACTTTTTCCATGGTTTCGATATACAGACGCTCACGGGTAATTTCCGGCGCGGCTTTATATTCCGGCAGGATCTTAGCAAAGCGCGCCACTTCACCCTGTGCTTCCAGGATGGTTTGCGTTTTGTACGCGCGCGCCTCTTCAAGGATACGCTGCGCCTGACCGTTCGCACGCGGCTGAACTTCGTTGGTATAAGCTTCGGCTTCACGGATGTACTGCTGCTCGTTTTCACGGGCGGCAATGGCATCATCAAACGCGGCTTTCACCTCTTCCGGCGGACGAGCGGCCTGGAAGTTAACGTCCAGCAGGGTAATCCCCATGTTATATGGGCGAATGGTCTCTTCCAGTTCGCGCTGGGTATCGCTACGAATAACGGTACGACCTTCGGTCAGAATACGATCCATGGTGTATTTGCCAATAACGCCGCGCAGCGCGCTATCCGTTGCCTGACGCAGGCTGTCGTCGGCGCTGGTAACGCTAAACAGATAGCGCTCAGGATCAGTAATGCGGTACTGCACGTTCATTTCAACGCGCACGACGTTTTCATCAGACGTCAACATCACGCCAGATGCCGCCAGTTCACGAACGGATTCCACGTTTACTGGAGTTACTTCATCAATAAAGGTCGGTTTCCAGTTCAGGCCCGGTTCGACCAAATGGCTAAACTTGCCAAAACGGGTGACAACGCCACGTTCCGCTTCTTTGATGGTGTAGAACCCGGTTGCAGCCCAGATAATAACGACCGCTGCGGCAACGATACCCACAATGCGCCCGCTCGCCTGGCCACGAGGGCCAGAAGAACCCGGATTACCGCCGCCGGTGCTTTTACCACCACCCAGGCCACCGAGTTTTTTACTCAGTTTACGGAAAATATCATCCAGATCAGGTGGCCCCTGATCGCGACCGCCTTTGTTTCCATTTCCCTCAGAGTTGCCGCCTGGTTTGCTGCTTCCCCACGGGTCGCGGTCTTGTCCGTTGTTACCGGGCTGATTCCACGCCATGTATGTGCTCCATATTTATTTGCGGTGTATACCCGGCCTTTGGCGGGCACCCCCAAAGGGGAAAAATCTTCAGGCTGCCGGTCAAACGACGTACTCTTCGAGTGCCGGTTCTTGTTTACAGAGTCGACGCCAGTCGACGATCGGCATACGCACCTGCATACCTACGCTGCCATCGTCTTCCATCCACTCTTTTTCTATTGCCTGAAGCTGGTGAAACCGACTTCTCAGACGCCCTTCCTGCGGCGGTAATCGCAGCGTGTGCTGCGCCACTTCACCCGCAAGACGTTCAGTCAAAGCCTGGAATAACAGTGGTACACCAACCCCTGTCTGCGCGGAGAGCCAGACACGGATCGGTTTGTTCTCTTCATCCCGATCAATACGCGGTTCGAAATCGTCCAGCATATCGATTTTGTTCATCACCAGCAGTGTCGGGATATCGTGCGCCTCAATCTCTTCCAGCACGGTGTTCACTGCATCGATGTTTTCCTGCACTCGCACATCGGCGGCGTCAATCACATGCAGCAACAGCGTCGCCTGGCGCGTCTCCTGCAAGGTTGCTTTAAACGCGGCAACCAAATCGTGCGGCAAGTGGCGAATAAACCCTACCGTGTCCGCCAGCACCGTTTCGCCGACATCCGCGACATCAATACGACGCAGGGTCGGATCGAGGGTGGCGAATAGCTGATCGGCCGCGTAGACCTGCGCCTGGGTTATCTGGTTAAACAGCGTGGATTTACCGGCGTTGGTATACCCCACCAGCGAGACCGTTGGAATATCGGCTTTCGTGCGGGAACGACGCCCCTGTTCACGCTGCTTTTCAACCTTTTCGAGGCGCGAGAGGATCTGAGTAATACGATTACGCAACAAACGACGGTCGGTTTCGAGCTGGGTTTCACCCGGACCGCGCAAACCAATGCCGCCCTTTTGTCGTTCAAGGTGGGTCCAGCCACGCACAAGGCGTGTCGCCAGATGGCGCAACTGCGCCAACTCTACTTGCAATTTCCCCTCATGCGTACGCGCACGCTGGGCAAAAATATCTAATATCAGACCGGTGCGATCGATGACTCGACATTCGCACAGTCTCTCCAGGTTACGTTCCTGGGCTGGGGTTAGCGCATGATCAAAGAGCACAACAGAAGCGCCCGCAGATTTTACGGCATCCGCAATTTCAACTGCTTTACCTTCACCAACAAAATATTTTGGATGCGGTGCTTTACGGCTACCGGTAATCACCTGCATTGCTTCGACACCGGCGGAAGAGACCAGAGATTCAAACTCCTGGAGGTCTTCCATATCTTTGTCTTGCGAAAAATAGATGTGTACCAGTACCGCCTGCTCACCGGCGTCATAACGGTCAAACAAGCGTAAACCCTCATAAAATACCAGCGGGGAACACAGCTTTACTGGCTCCCCGATCTGGAAAATCAGCCGTCAACCTTATTCGGTCTCTTCGCCTTCCTGCTGTGCAGAGCCCTGCGCGTTGCTACCGTGATGGTAGTTACTGCTGGTACCGCCGCCGGCATTGTTGCTGTGATGAGAAACCGGACGAGATGGAACAACAGTTGAAATCGCGTGCTTATAGACCATCTGACTGACCGTGTTTTTCAACAGGATCACGAACTGATCGAAAGACTCAATTTGCCCTTGCAGCTTAATACCATTCACCAAATAAATTGAAACTGGAACACGTTCCCGACGCAGTGCGTTCAGGAACGGATCTTGTAAAGATTGCCCCTTAGCCATTCTATCTTTTCCTTATATGCTTGTTTTGTACTTAGAACCCGTAAGTTCTGAAAACTGCGTAAAAATTTGCGCGCCATACGACTTAATTGTACACATTCACCCTGCGATAGCACTAACAACCTGCAGCACGTCACGGTAAGACTTTTCTGGCTTTTCACTCTCTAACCAGTGAACGCCATCCCAGCCCCGTAACCAGGTTATCTGCCGCTTGGCTAACTGCCTCGTCGCGCAAATACCTCGATAAACCATTTCATCGTATGAAATTTCGCCTTCAATGTATGACCACATCTGGCGGTATCCCACACAACGAATGGAAGGCATATCCGTATGCAAATCACCGCGAGCAAAAAGCGCCCGCACTTCTGCTTCAAAACCT
Source organism: Kosakonia pseudosacchari (assembly GCF_015167415.1). Taxonomy (NCBI): domain Bacteria; kingdom Pseudomonadati; phylum Pseudomonadota; class Gammaproteobacteria; order Enterobacterales; family Enterobacteriaceae; genus Kosakonia; species Kosakonia pseudosacchari. The sequence goes on along the minus strand of NZ_CP063425.1, from coordinate 465,378 downwards.
GAAGCCAACATCTGATGAAAACGCTGCTCAATTCGTTGATGGAGCAGTTCACGGCTCGCCGGGGCGATGGCGAACTGATGCACCTGGTAAGGCAGAGCGTCTCCTGACGTTTGCGTCAGATCCGTTAAAGTTTTACCCGAAATGAAAAAAACTTCCAGTGCCCGGGAAAGCCTTTGCGGATCATTTGGATGAATCCGCGCTGCGGCAACGGGATCAATCTCCCGCAACTGCTGATGCAACGCTTCCCATCCACGCTCTGCCGCCTGTTTTTCAATGTCTGCTCGCACTTGCGCGTCTGCCGACGGAAGAGGCGATAACCCTTCCAGCAGCGCCTTAAAGTAGAGCATCGTACCGCCCACCAGCAGAGGAATACGCCCTGCATCGGTTATCTCTTTCATCTCCGCCAGCGCATCGCGGCGAAAATCAGCGGCGGAATAAGCTAACGCCGGATCGAGAATATCCAACAACCGGTGCGGCGCAGCTTGCAATTCTTCCGAACTTGGCTTGGCGGTACCGATATCCATTCCCCGATAGATAAGGGCTGAATCTACGCTTATCAACTCTACTGGCAAAACTTTACGAAGCTCAATGGCTAATGCAGTTTTGCCGGAGGCCGTGGGCCCCATCAAAAAAATAGCCTTCGGCAGGCCAGCCTTACTCACTTCACTCATTTTTCAGGGCGTTCATCGCCTTTTGCAAATCAACAGGTTGTAATAAACCATCCGGCGGGGTCTTCATCAGATGCGGACAAAGCCGTTCAACGTCGGCAAGCAGGGTTATCGCCTGCGCCACACTCCATTGTGGATGTTCGCTCACCAGCTGGCGCGCCAGCCAGTGAGAAATATTCACCGCATCAATGCTTGTCTGCTGCGCCAGGTAGCCTATCAGAGCGGGAATCAAGATTTGTAAATTTTGTTGGCGCAAGGGTAAAGGCACTGCGCGAATGGTCACGTGCTGTCCATCTGGCACAAATTCGATACCCATTTCCGCCAGCACTGCCTGCGCACGCTTCAACACTGCGCTCTCTTGCGCAGAGATTTTTAAACGCACCGGAATCAATAACGGCTGACCGCAGGCAGGCGCATGGTCTGGCGACAGTTGCGCATGGCGCAGCCAGCGTTCAGCCACCGGCAGCGCCAGCAATGCTAACTTTCCGTCACGCTCAAGTAGCGCGAAATGCGGCGCAATAAGCGTTAATACGCGACCAAAACTCTGGCTGTGCCCGTCCAGTGACGGAGCGACAGGCTCCGCATTTTCATGTTTACGTTCGACAACTGGTGTTTCCAGCAATTGCCGATAAAGCGCCCCCTGCTGTTTCTGATAACCCGGCTGAGCGTTAGGCCATGGCTGAGCGGTGGTACTGCTACGCGCTCCCCGGGAAGAAGGGGGGGAAACACGCGACGCTTGCGGCTCGCGAGCGACCAACGGTTCAGCAAACTGGTTGCGCCCTGCCGCCACGCGGTTTTCCGGCAGCGCTCTTGGCGCGGGTTCTTCAGAAAGCGGTAACGGTGTTTCCATCTGCTGTTGCAGCACACTCAACACGCCCTGGTAGATAAAATCATGTACCAGCCGCGACTGATGAAAGCGCACCTCATGTTTTGCCGGATGGACATTCACATCCACTTGATGCGGATCGATTTCCAGATAAAGCACAAACGCAGGCTGCTGATCCGCGCCCAGTTTATCTTCACAGGCCTGGCGAATAGCGTGGTTAATCAGCCGGTCGCGCATCATGCGACCATTCACATAACAATACTGGATTTCAGCGAAAGCGCTGGAGGTACTTTTGGGATCGGCCACCCAGCCGCGCAATGCTAAGTCACCATGCTGCCACTCAATGGCCAGCGCCTGCTCTAAAAATGGCGTACCGCAAATCGCGCCAAGGCGGCGCTCTTTCTGCCCCCCTTCAGCAACCGCGCGATACTGACGCACCAATTTACCGTTGTGATTGAGATTAATGGTGACATCAAAACGCGCCAGCGCGATGCGGCGGATCACTTCATCGATATGGCCGAACTCGGTTTTTTCCGTGCGCATGAATTTGCGTCGTGCGGGCGTGTTGTAAAACAGATCCAACACTTCAAGCGTCGTGCCCACGGGGTGGGCCGCAGGTTTCACGGTCACCGCCATCTCGCGCCCTTCGGCGTAAGCCTGCCAGGCTTCTTGCTGATCGGCAGTACGGGAAGTCAACGTTAAGCGGGAAACCGAGCTGATACTTGCCAGCGCTTCACCGCGAAAACCGAGGCTAATGATCGCTTCCAGGTCATCCAGAGACGCGATTTTGCTGGTGGCGTGACGTGCCAGCGCCAGCGCCAGCTCCTCTTTTTTGATGCCGACACCGTTATCACGGATTCGAATCAACTTCGCGCCACCGCGTTCGATATCAATATCAATACGCGTAGCGCCAGCATCAAGGCTGTTTTCCACTAACTCTTTCACCACCGACGCAGGGCGTTCAACCACTTCGCCCGCGGCGATCTGGTTCGCAAGCTGTGGCGGTAGAACCTGTATCGGCATGAAAAAAATCCTTAGTTGAGCAACCCGTTAGCAGATGAGCCCGCGCTGGCGGTTTGCCCGCCGCTCTGCGGCGAGGATTGCAACGGGTGTGCGAGGAAATAGTTACGCAGCCCGCCATAAATTGCTTCGGCAATTTGCTGCTGGTAGGCATCGCTTCCCAGTAGCCGCTCTTCGCTGCTGTTACTGATAAAACCAGTTTCGACCAGCACCGACGGAATATCCGGCGAGCGCAGAACACCAAGGCTAGCGTGCTCAGGGCGGCGTTTATGTAATGCACCGATGCGCTGAAGCTGGCTGAGCATACTGGTGGCGACATCATAGCCTACGCGCTGGGAATGGCCGAACTGTAAATCCAGCACCGCCTGGCTCAGATAAGGGTCGGACTGGCTATTTGCCAGTACATCGCCCGCACCGCCAAGCAGCTCGGACTGCTTCTCATGCTGCTCCAGCCAGCCCGCCATTTCACTGTTTGCACGGCGGTTAGATAACACCCATACCGAAGCGCCGGTCGCATCGCGATTAGGCGCGGCATCGGCATGAATCGAAACCAAAAAGTTTGCATTCTGCTTACGCGCCACGTCGGAGCGACCCATTACCGAAATAAAGTAATCGCCATCGCGGGTCATTACCGGTTTGAACATGGGGTCACTATTCAGTAATGCCCGCAGCTTCCGCGCAATGGAGATAGTGACATTTTTCTCCTGCGTTCCCCCTGCGCCAATCGCGCCGGGATCCTGACCGCCATGCCCGGCATCGATGGCAATCACCACTTTATCGCCAGAAACGGCGCGTGACTGCATCGCAGGCCGCGTGATGGTATTGCTGCTGGTGACGCTGGTGATGCGATCGTTTTCGCCTTTAAACGGATTACGTCCCGGTGCCGTTTGTTGCGACATAACCGCCGGGGTTTCTGGGCGTTTCACCACCACTTTTGGCGGCGGTGGAGGCGGAGGAACGTCGGCATCAATGGTAAAGACGACGGTGTAACCCGCACCGCTTTGCTGTTTCACCGCGCGGGTTTTACCGTTCTGCGTCAGATCCACCACCAGCCGAATCGACTGGTTGTCCTGTGCGGTACCGGCACGAATGCTTCTCACCAGATTATTGCCACTGAACTGCAGCGGCAGACCCTGAATAACGCCAGTCTGCTTGATGTCCAGCGCAACGCTGCGTTTGCCCTGTTGAGAAAACGAATAGTCTGGATCGCCCATAAAACTGAAAGTGATACGCGCCTGGCTATCGCCATTCGACACCTGAATATCCGCTAAACTCGCCGCACTCACCTGCGTACACAGCAGGAACAACGCGAGCGCCAACCAACTTTTCACGTGACAGATCATTCCGTCATCCTTCCGGTTAACCGGCCATACGTGCCAGTAACGAATCGCCAGATGAGGATACAGCGCTAATGCGCGCCTCACGCCCCTGTGCCTGGTAATCTAAATGGATTTCGACATCCGGGTCAGGCAGTACACCCGCACCTTGTTGCGGCCACTCGACCAGGCAAATCGCATCGTTGGCAAAATAATCACGGATCCCCATAAATTCCAGCTCCTCCGGGTCCGCAAGGCGGTACAAATCGAAGTGGTACACCATTAATTTATCGAGGGTGTAAGGTTCAACCAATGTATACGTTGGGCTTTTGACATTACCGTTATGGCCTAAAGCCTGGAGAAATCCCCGGCTAAAGGTGGTTTTACCTGCACCAAGATCGCCATATAAATAAATCACTGTCGCGCCGTCACAGGCCTGCGCCACACGCTTGCCGAGATCCAGTGTTGATTGCTCGTCAGGTAAAGGAATAACTCGATTAATCATCTTCTGTTTCAATTACATCCGGGTTAACAACACGCAGCAGCGTGCTAAAAAGATCGGTTGCCAGCATGCCTCGCTGGCCGTGCTGCACCGCCAGACGATCCGCCGCCGCGCCGTGTGCGACACACCCGGCACAGGCTGCGTCATACAGGCTCAATTTTTGCCCCAGTAGCGAACCGATAATGCCCGACAGCACATCGCCCATTCCGCCACTTGCCATTCCGGCGTTGCCGGCATCAATAATGCCCGTTTCGCCTTCGTCGCTCGCGATAACCGTACCCGCACCTTTCAGCACGACAATACCTGCGTAACGTTTTACCAGACGCCGGGCGGAAAGTAAGCGGTCGCTTTCAATTTCTGCCACGCTACAGTTAAGCAGGCGAGCGGCTTCGCCGGGGTGCGGCGTCAGAACGCGATTGTGACGTTTATCGGGATTGATTGCCAGAAGGTTCAACGCATCCGCATCCCATAACATCGGTTTGCGAAAATTTTCCACTTTCTGTAGCGCCTTTTTACCCCACTCCTGTTGCCCAAGACCGGGGCCAATCACCACCACGTCCGCCCATGCAAGGCTCTCATCCAGCGACTCGGCGGTGAGTTCGTGCACCATCAATTCCGGGCGCGCGGTAATAATGGGCACGATATTCTCACTACGCGTGAGTACCCGCACCAGGCCGGCTCCTGTGCGCAACGCGGCTTCTCCCGCCATGCGCACCGCGCCTGCCGTTCCGTGATCGCCACCGATAATCACCAGCCGCCCGAAATCGCCTTTATGCGAAGTGGGCCGCCGTGGCGTAAACCACTGTGTAAGTAGGCTGCCATCAAAACGGGAAATTGATGTTTGCTGGCCAGAAAGCCAGGCGTCAAGCCCTAAGGCATGGTGATGTAATTGACCAACTACATCGCGCGCTTTGCCCGTTAGCAAACCCGGTTTAAGGGCGATAAACGTCACCGTATGACGCGCCTGCATCACCGCACCTGCGGCCGCGCCGGTTTGCGCATTCAGGCCAGAGGGAATATCCAGTGCCAGCACAGGAGCCGGGTGCGCATTGGCATGATCAATTAGCGCCGCCACATCATCGCGCGGCGCACTGGTCAGCCCGGTGCCAAGCAGCCCATCAATAATGAGATCAACCTGTTCCGGCCACAGAACATCAGCCGCATGGATCTCGCCGCCGGCGTTGAGCCACGCATCGCGCGCCTGCACTGCCTCTTCCGGCAGCGGTTTGTTGCCTTCCAGCGCCAGCAGCGTCACGGAAAGCCCCGCCGCCGCCGCTAAACGCGCCACCACATAGCCGTCGCCACCGTTATTGCCGTGACCACAAAGCACAAGCCAGCAGCGCGCATCGGGAAAATGTTCTCGCGCAATGTTGAACGCCGCTTCTCCCGCGCGTTGCATCAGTTCATAAAGCGTGATACCAAGGCTATCCGCCGCCTCTTTTTCAGCGCGCTTGAGGTCCTCAGCAGGCCAGACAGAGTGTGGTATACTTGCTGCGATTTTCTTCATTGTATGGTCCGTCATGTCAGAGCCCCTCGATCTCAATCACTTAGCGCAACAAATCAAACAGTGGGGCACTGAACTAGGTTTTCAGCAGGTCGGTATTACTGATACCGATCTCAGCGCCAGCGAACCTGCGTTACAGGCATGGCTGGACAAACAATATCACGGCGAGATGGAGTGGATGGCGCGTCACGGCATGATGCGCGCCCGCCCCCATGAGCTTCTCCCCGGCACACTGCGCGTTATCAGCGTGCGAATGAACTACCTTCCCGCGCAAGCGGCCTTCGCCAGCACGTTGAAAAACCCGGCGCTCGGGTATGTCAGCCGTTATGCGCTGGGCCGCGATTACCATAAGCTGCTGCGCAACCGGTTAAAAAAGCTCGGCGAGTTAATTCAGCAGCAATGTGCTTCGCTGAATTTTAGACCTTTTGTCGATTCCGCGCCCATTCTTGAGCGCCCACTGGCGGAAAAAGCCGGGCTTGGCTGGACAGGTAAGCACTCACTTATCTTGAGCCGCGACGCGGGCTCGTTCTTTTTCCTTGGCGAGTTATTGATCGATCTACCGCTACCCGTCGACCAACCGGTGGAAGAAGGCTGCGGTCGCTGTGTGGCCTGCATGACCATCTGCCCGACCGGCGCGATTGTCGAACCCTATACGGTCGATGCCCGGCGCTGCATTTCTTATCTCACCATTGAGCTGGAAGGCGCTATCCCTGAAGAGTTTCGTGCGCTGATAGGTAACCGGATTTACGGCTGTGACGATTGTCAGTTGATCTGCCCGTGGAACCGTTTCTCTCAGTTGACCGAAGAAGAGGATTTCAGCCCGCGTAAAGCGCTGCACGCGCCAGCGTTGATTGAGCTGTTCGGCTGGACCGAGGCGTATTTTTTGAAAATCACTGAAGGTTCGGCCATACGCCGTATTGGGCACCTGCGCTGGCTGCGGAATATTGCCGTCGCGCTGGGGAATGCGCCGTGGGATATCGCCAATATTCAGGCGCTCGAAAAACGCCTTGGTGAGCACCCACTTCTCGACGAACACATACAGTGGGCGATTGCGCAGCAAATTGAGAAGCGTAATGCCTGCGTCGTGGAAGTCCAAACCTCGAAAAAACAACGGCTGGTGCGGGTGGTTGAAAAAGGTCTGCCGCGCGACGCCTGAGCCATCCACAGCTTGTGAATAAAATTAAAAACACATTACGATTCAACGCGCCCAAAATCGTCAAGCGATCGCGTTAACAGTTTGCAATGTTATTTTCTTTCTATTTTTCAATGCACTAAAAACAAATCATTTACTTACCGAAGTAATGGATGGGTTGCGAATGAAAGGTGAGCCTGTGGATAAGTCTGTTCACAAACGTTTAGCGAAGACAATAAAAAACGTCCCCAACGAGGAAATTCCCTGTGGATAATTTATTGGATTTGAAAATTTGGAGCGGGAAACGAGACTCGAACTCGCGACCCCGACCTTGGCAAGGTCGTGCTCTACCAACTGAGCTATTCCCGCATACTTATCTGGTTTGGCTTGCTTGCCGTCACCAGTAAATCTGGATGGTGCGTGCCTTTCGGCATTTCAAATTTGGAGCGGGAAACGAGACTCGAACTCGCGACCCCGACCTTGGCAAGGTCGTGCTCTACCAACTGAGCTATTCCCGCATATTTATCTGGGTTCAACGTCAATGCCGAAGCCAGTAAATCTGGATGGTGCATTTCAAATTTTGGAGCGGGAAACGAGACTCGAACTCGCGACCCCGACCTTGGCAAGGTCGTGCTCTACCAACTGAGCTATTCCCGCTTATCATCGATTTTTCAGTAACTTGCTTTCGCTTTTCACTAAAATTTCGTGATGCCGTGTTGCACATTTCTGTGTCTTCACGGGAGGCGCATTATACGAGAAATCCTTCCTGCTGCAAGCCCCCGAAAGCAAATTTTCGCTTTTTTTGTTCAAGTGCCGATTTAATCGACAAAACGCGCATTTTTCCGGCAAAATCGCGCCACGAGTGGCTTACAGAGCCGAAGCGAAAAATTTCCGGCTCCGCGTCGCTGACGCATTACAGCTTAATAAAATGTTCGCGATAGTAAGCCAGTTCCGCCACCGATTCGCGAATATCATCCAGTGCCTGATGGGTGTTCTGCTTTTTCAGCCCTTCCAGCACTTCCGGTTTCCAGCGACGCGCCAGCTCTTTCAGCGTGCTGACATCAAGGTAACGATAATGGAAATAGGCTTCGAGTTCCGGCATGTACTTAAACAGAAAGCGGCGATCCTGGCCGATACTGTTACCGCAAATCGGCGATTTCCCCGCTGGTACCCACTCTTTCAGGAACGCAATGGTCGCCAGTTCTGCCGCACGGTCATCCAGTTGGCTGGCCTTCACGCGTTCCACCAGTCCACTGCCGGTGTGCGTACGTACGTTCCAGTCATCCATCAGCGCTAATTGCGCGTCGGATTGGTGGACTGCAATTACCGGGCCTTCCGCCAGAATGTGGAGGTTTGCATCGGTCACCAGCGTCGCGATTTCAATAATGCGATCGCGCTCGGGATCTAACCCCGTCATTTCAAGATCGATCCAAATGAGGTTGTTTTCATTTGCGCTCATGCTATTTTCCACCCTTCTCGCGTAACTATATTCATCTAAAATTGCGTGTATCATAGTCGTTTTGCCCATCCGGGGCGACCAGGAGCCAGCACGATTGAGTAAAAATAAACTCTCCAAAGGCCAGCAGCGCCGCGTCAATGCGAACCACCAGCGCCGACTAAAAACGTCTGCGGAGAAAGCTGACTACGATGACAACCTGTTCGGTGATCCGTCCGAAGGGGTGGTGATCAGCCGCTTTGGCATGCACGCCGATGTGGAATCCGCCGATGGCAAAGTGCATCGCTGCAACATACGCCGAACTATCCGCTCGCTGGTCACCGGTGACCGCGTGGTGTGGCGTCCGGGTAAAGAGGCGGCGGAAGGTGTCACCGTGAAAGGTATCGTTGAAGCGGTCCATGAGCGCACCTCGGTGCTCACGCGCCCCGACTTTTACGATGGCGTCAAACCGATCGCGGCAAATATCGACCAGATCGTCGTGGTTTCCGCCATCCTGCCGGAATTATCGCTCAATATCATCGACCGCTATCTGGTAGCGTGTGAAGCCCTGCAGGTTGAGCCGTTGATTGTGCTGAACAAAATTGATCTGCTGGATGACGAAAGCATGGCCTTCGTTAACGAGCAGATGGATATCTATCGTGGGATTGGCTACAAAGTGCTGATGGTTTCAAGCCATACGCAAGACGGGCTGGCACCGCTTGTCGAAGCGTTGACCGACCGCATAAGCATCTTCGCGGGTCAGTCCGGTGTGGGGAAATCGAGCCTGCTCAATGCGTTGCTTGATTTTCAGGAAGATCAAATTCTCACCAACGACGTTTCTGATGTCTCTGGCCTCGGCCAGCACACCACGACCGCGGCGCGGCTTTATCATTTCCCGCATGGCGGCGATGTGATTGATTCACCGGGCGTTCGCGAGTTTGGCCTCTGGCATCTCGAACCGGAACAAATCACCAACGGTTTTGTCGAATTCCATGACTATCTTGGTCATTGCAAATACCGCGACTGCAAGCATGATACTGATCCAGGTTGCGCCATCCGCGAGGCGGTAGAGAAAGGCGAAATTGCCGAAAGTCGGTTTGAAAACTACCACCGCATTCTTGAGAGCATGGCGCAAGTAAAAACGCGTAAAAGCTTTTCTGAATCTGATGACTGACAACTACGCTAAGCGTCGCTAAAATCGTCCCCCATTTTCAAAGACCCCGGTGCTTGCGCGCCGGGTCAGGAACGACAAAAACAATAGCCTGGAGGCTACCTTGTTAAATTCATTTAAACTTTCGCTTCAATACATTCTGCCGAAACTGTGGCTCACTCGCCTGGCGGGCTGGGGCGCAAGCAAACGCGCAGGCTGGTTGACCAAACTGGTTATCGATCTGTTCGTGAAATACTACAAGGTCGATATGAAAGAAGCGCAGAAGCCGGACACCGCCAGCTACCGCACTTTTAACGACTTTTTCGTCCGCCCACTGCGTGACGAAGTACGCCCGCTCAACACCGATCCGAACGTACTGGTGATGCCGGCAGACGGCGTCGTCAGCCAGCTTGGCACCATCGACAATGACAAAATCCTGCAGGCCAAAGGGCATAATTACAGCCTGGAAGCGCTGCTGGCGGGCAACTATCTGATGGCGGATCTGTTCCGTAACGGTAGCTTTGTCACCACCTATCTCTCGCCGCGCGACTATCACCGCGTGCATATGCCGTGCAACGGCATCCTGCGCGAGATGATTTACGTGCCGGGCGATCTCTTCTCCGTGAACCATCTGACGGCGCAGAACGTGCCGAACTTGTTTGCACGTAACGAACGCGTGATCTGCCTGTTTGATACCGAGTTTGGCCCGATGGCGCAAATTCTGGTCGGCGCAACGATTGTCGGCAGCATCGAAACCGTATGGGCAGGCACCATCACGCCGCCGCGCGAAGGCATTATCAAACGCTGGACCTGGCCTGCTGGTGAAAGTGAAGGTGCGGTTGCGTTGCTGAAAGGTCAGGAGATGGGCCGCTTTAAACTCGGTTCCACGGTAATTAACCTGTTTGCGCCGGGCAAAGTGAATTTGGTCGAGCAGTTACAGAGCCTGTCAGTGACCAAAATTGGCCAGCCGCTGGCGGTTTCCACCGAAGCTTTCGCGCCTGTGGATGCACAACCGGCACCGCTGCCGGAAGCGGAAATTAAAGCCGAGCATGACGCCAGCCCGCTGGTAGACGACAAGCAAGACGAAAGCTAAGCCTTAACCATTCTGGAGACTGATGTGCGCCTGATTATCGTTTTTCTGATGGCCTGGTGCCTCAGCCTGGGGGCTATCGCCGCAACCGCCCCCGATGCCCGACAAATCGCTCAGGAGCTGGAGCAAGCCAAAGCGGCGAAAAACACGCCGGATCAGGCGGAAACCGTCGAGGTGCTCCAGGCCGCGCTAAACGCGCTCGAAGAACGTAAAGGTTCGCTCGAGCGCGCCAGGCAATATCAAGACGTCATTGATAACTTCCCCAAACTCTCCCGAACGCTGCGCGCACAGCTGGATAACCTGCGCGACGAACCGAAACCCGTTCCAGCGGGCATGAGCAGCGATGCGCTAAACCAGGAGATCCTGCAAGTCAGCAGCCAGTTGCTGGAGAAAACCCGTTTAGCGCAGCAGGAGCAGGAGCGCGCCCGGGAAATCAGCGATTCGCTAAGCCAGCTACCGCAGCAGCAAACCGACGCGCGCCGCCAGGTCACCGAAGTTGAACGCCGCCTCGGTGCGCAAAACAGCAATACCCCGCTGGCTCAAGCGCAAAACTTTGGCGCGCAGGCGGAATCCGCGAAACTGAAAGCCCTGGTCGATGAACTGGAATTGGCGCAGCTATCGGCGAATAACCGTCAGGAGCTGGCGCGCATGCGTTCCGAGCTGGCGCAAAAGCAGAGCCAGCAACTCGACGCCTATTTGCAGGCGTTGCGTAATCAACTTAATAGCCAGCGCCAACGCGAAGCGGAACAGGCGCTGGAAAGCACCGAATTACTGGCCGAAAACAGCGCTAATTTACCGGCGGGAATTGTCGAGCAGTTCCGCATTAACCGCGAGTTGTCGCAGGCGCTAAACCAGCAGGCGCAGCGCATGGATCTGGTGGCCTCACAGCAGCGCCAGGCCACCGGGCAGACATTGCAGGTTCGTCAGGCGCTGAATACCCTGCGCGAACAATCGCAATGGCTTGGCGCGTCCAATATGCTCGGTGAAGCGTTACGCGCGCAGGTCGCTCGTCTGCCAGAGATGCCAAAACCGCAGCAGCTTGATACCGAAATGGCGCAGTTGCGTGTGCATCGCATGCGCTATGAAGATCTGTTGAATAAGCAGCCGCAGCTGCGACAAATCCGCCAGGCGGATGGCCAGCCGCTAACGGCTGAGCAAAACCGTATTCTGGAAGCGCAACTGCGCACCCAGCGCGAGCTGCTGAATTCGCTATTGCAGGGCGGCGATACGCTTATCCTTGAACTCACCAAGCTCAAAGTTTCCAATAGCCAACTGGAAGACGCGCTAAAAGAAGTGAATGAAGCGACGCACCGCTATCTGTTCTGGACGGCGGATGTCAGCCCGATCTCCTTCGCCTGGCCAATCGAGATCGTGCAGGATCTGCGTCGCTTGCTGTCGCTCGATACCATCAGTCAGTTGGGCAAAGCCAGCGCCATGATGCTCACCAGCAAAGAGACGCTATTCCCGCTGTTTGGTGCCTTGCTGCTGGTGGGCTTTAGCATTTACTCCCGCCGTCACTTCACACGCTTTCTGGAACGTTCCAGCGCGCGCGTGGGCAAAGTGACGCAGGATCACTTCTGGCTCACCATGCGTACGGTGTTCTGGTCGATTCTGGTCGCGTCGCCGCTGCCGGTATTGTGGAAAACGCTCGGCTATGGCTTGCAGGAAGCCTGGCCCTACCCGCTGGCAGTGGCGATTGGCGATGGCGTGACCGCCACTGTGCCACTGCTGTGGGTGGTGATGATCTGCGCTACGTTCGCCCGTCCGACCGGCTTATTTGTCGCCCACTTCGGCTGGCCGCGTAACCGCGTGGCACGGGGAATGCGTTATTACCTGATGAGCATCGGTTTTATTGTGCCGCTGATCATGGCGCTGATCATGTTTGATAACCTTAACGATCGTGAGTTCTCCGCGTCGCTGGGGCGGCTCTGTTTTATTCTGATTTGCGGGGCGCTGGCGATCGTGACGCTAAGCCTGAAGCGTGCCGGGATCCCGCTGTATGTTGATAAAGCGGGTAACAGTGACAATATGCCCAACCACTTGCTGTGGAACCTGTTACTCAGTGCGCCTCTTGCGGCGATTCTGGCCGCCTGCGTGGGTTATCTGGCCACGGCGCAGGCGCTGCTGGCGCGTCTGGAAACCTCGGTCGCCATCTGGTTCTTGCTGCTGGTGGTCTATCACATCATTCGTCGCTGGATGCTGATCCAGCGCCGCCGACTGGCCTTTGAACGCGCCCGCCACCGCCGCGCGGAGATCCTCGCCCAGCGCGCCCGTGGTGAAGAAGAGGCTCCGCATCACACCAGTACCGAAGGCACTGCCGAGGTGGATGAGCCGGAAGTCGATCTGGATGCTATCAGCGTACAATCGCTGCGCCTGGTGCGTTCGATCCTGATGCTGATCGCTCTGCTGTCGGTGATTGTGCTGTGGTCCGAAATCCATTCCGCGTTTGGCTTTCTGGAAAATATCCCGCTGTGGGATGTCACCTCAACGGTACAAGGCGTGGAAAGCCTGGAGCCCATCACCCTCGGCGCGGTGCTGATCGCCATTCTGGTGTTTATTATCACAACCCAACTGGTGCGTAACCTCCCCGCGTTACTTGAACTGGCGCTGTTACAGCATCTGGATCTGGCGCCGGGTACGGGTTATGCCATCACCACTATCACCAAATACCTGCTGATGCTGTTTGGCGGGCTGGTAGGCTTCTCGATGATCGGCATTGAGTGGTCAAAATTACAGTGGCTGGTGGCAGCACTCGGTGTCGGGCTCGGTTTTGGTTTGCAGGAGATTTTCGCCAACTTTATCTCTGGCCTGATCATCTTGTTTGAAAAGCCGATCCGCATTGGCGATACGGTGACCATCCGCGATTTGACCGGCAGTATCACCAGGATCAATACCCGCGCGACCACCATCAGCGACTGGGATCGCAAAGAGATCATCGTGCCGAACAAAGCGTTTATCACCGAGCAGTTTATTAACTGGTCGTTGTCAGATTCGGTCACGCGTGTTGTGCTGACGGTACCGGCGCCGGCCGACGCCAACAGCGAAGAAGTGACGCAGATTCTTTACACCGCCGCTGAACGCTGTTCGCTGGTGATTGATAACCCGGCGCCGGAAGTGTTCCTTGTAGATTTACAACAGGGGCTGCAACTGTTTGAGCTGCGAATTTATGCGGCGGAAATGGGGCATCGCATGCCGTTACGCCACGAAATCCACCAGCTGATTCTGGCGGGCTTCCGCGAACACGGTATTGATTTGCCGTTCCCACCATTCCAGATGCGTCTGGAGAGTCTTGATGGCAAACGCACGGCAAGAACGCTGACGTCCTCAGGCAAAAGCAGCCGCCCGGCGGGCAGTTTGTAAGCCAACAAAAAAGGCGCCTCAGGCGCCTTTTTTACGGTTTACTCATCGGGTCATCAGGCCCGGTCGACGGTAAACGCAATCACGTCCGCCAGGCTTTCAGCCTGCAGTGCCAGCATTACCAGACGATCAACGCCCAGCGCGACACCAGAGCAATCCGGCAGACCAGCTTTGAGTGCTTCCAGCAGGTTTACATCCACGGGTTGCTGCGGTAAACCGCGCGCGGCACGTTTGCGATTATCCTGCTCGAAACGTTGCTGCTGTTCGCGGGCATCGGTCAGCTCATGGAAACCGTTCGCCAGCTCAATCCCTTTGAAATAAACCTCAAAACGCTCTGCAACGCGGTGATCTTCTGTGCTGATCTGCGCCAGCGCCGCCTGGCTTGCCGGGAAGTGGTACACGAAGGCCGGACGATCTTTACCGATCTGCGGCTCCACGCCCATGGTGAACAGTAATTGCAGCAGCGTGTCCCGGTCTTCTTCTGTATCGGCGATATTGCTCAGATCAAGCTTCGCCGCCGCTTCACGCAGCTGGGTTTTATCGGCGGAGAGTGGGTCGATTTCCAGATAGCGCTGGAAAGCCTGCTGGTAAGAGAGCGATTCCGCAGGCTGGCACTCCAGAACTTGCTGGAGCAAATCATCCACTTCATTCATCAAGCGATACATATCGTAGTGCGGGCGATACCACTCAAGCATGGTGAATTCAGGGTTGTGATGACGGCCCATCTCTTCGTTCCGAAAGCTTCTGCACAGCTGGAAAACCGGACCACAACCCGCTGCCAGCAGGCGTTTCATGTGGTATTCCGGGCTGGTCATCAGATAGAGATTAAGCCCCTGAGAGTGGCCTGGACCAACAAAACGGGTTTCGAACGGGAACAGGTGAATATCTGTCACCGTTGCCTGGCTCATACAGGGCGTTTCCACCTCAAGCACACCGCGATCGGCAAAGAAACGGCGAATTTCCGCCATAATTGCCGCGCGTTTCAATAGATTGGGGATGGATGCGCTCGGCTGCCAGGTTGCCGTCTCGCTCATGGTACTTTCTCCGATTTCAGACAAGGGCACGAAGTCTACCCGCATCGATCCGCAGAGACAAATTTTGCGCAAAATAATTTCATTAATGTCGTCTATAACTAGAAGGGTAAACATTTAATGGTGATATCAATCAAGATCGATGACATATCACCGCATAGAACAGCAAAAAAATCGAACGCATCAAATTTCCCCCGAATCTCTACGGTTATACTGCCCTTACCCAAAAAGGAGCAGTGGAACATATCCGCAACTACCTTGAGCGCTTCTGGCTTATCGTTGCGGAACAACAATAATCTGGAGGAATGTCGTGCATACCTTTCAAGCCGATATCGCTGTGATTGGCGCAGGCGGAGCGGGATTACGCACCGCGATCGCTGCGGCGCAAGCCCACCCCAACGCCAAAATCGCACTGATTTCAAAAGTCTATCCCATGCGCAGCCACACTGTTGCTGCGGAAGGCGGCTCTGCCGCCGTCGCCCAGGATCATGACAGCTTCGAGTACCATTTCCACGATACCGTTGCTGGCGGTGACTGGCTCTGCGAACAGGATGTCGTTGACTATTTTGTGCATCATTGCCCGACAGAGATGACCCAGCTTGAACAGTGGGGCTGTCCGTGGAGCCGCCGTCCTGACGGAACGGTCAATGTGCGCCGCTTCGGCGGGATGAAAATCGAACGCACCTGGTTTGCCGCCGATAAAACCGGCTTCCATATGCTGCATACCCTGTTCCAGACATCCCTTCAGTTCCCACAAATTCAACGTTTCGACGAGCATTTCGTACTAGATATCCTGGTCGATGACAACCATGCCCGTGGGCTGGTGGCCATGAATATGATGGAAGGTACGCTGGTGCAGATCCGCGCCAATGCGGTGGTGATGGCAACGGGCGGCGCGGGTCGCGTTTACCGTTACAACACCAACGGCGGCATTGTCACCGGCGACGGTATGGGCATGGCGCTTGCGCACGGCGTGCCGCTGCGCGATATGGAGTTTGTGCAGTATCACCCGACCGGCCTGCCCGGCTCCGGCATTCTGATGACTGAAGGTTGCCGCGGTGAAGGCGGGATCCTCGTCAACAAGAACGGCTACCGCTATTTGCAGGATTACGGCATGGGCCCGGAAACCCCGCTTGGCGAGCCGAAGAACAAATATATGGAGCTTGGCCCGCGCGACAAAGTGTCGCAGGCTTTCTGGCACGAGTGGCGCAAAGGCAACACCATCTCCACGCCGCGTGGCGATGTGGTGCACCTCGATTTACGTCATCTCGGCGCGAAGAAAATCAACGAACGTTTGCCATTTATCTGCGAGCTGGCGAAAGCCTATGTTGGCGTCGATCCGGTCAAAGAGCCGATTCCGGTACGTCCAACCGCGCACTACACCATGGGCGGTATCGAAACCGATCAAAACTGCGAATCCCGTATCAAGGGTCTGTTTGCCGTGGGTGAGTGCTCTTCTGTCGGCCTGCATGGCGCAAACCGTCTGGGTTCGAACTCGCTGGCGGAACTGGTGGTGTTTGGCCGTCTTGCCGGCGAACGCGCTATGGAACGCGCCGCAACCGCAACCGAGGCCAATGACAGCGCGCTGAACGCACAAGCCGCCGACGTGGAAAAACGCCTGAAAGCGCTGGTGAATCAGGACGGCACCGAAAGCTGGGCGAAAATCCGCGATGAAATGGGTGAATCCATGGAAGAAGGTTGCGGCATCTACCGCACGACGGAGCTGATGCAGAAAACCGTGGATAAGCTGGCGGAGTTGCAGGAGCGCTTTAAACGCGTGCGTATCACCGATACCTCCAGCGTCTTCAACACTGATGTGCTTTACACCATTGAACTGGGCCACGGCCTGAATGTCGCCGAATGTATGGCGCACTCCGCGCTGGCACGTAAAGAGTCTCGCGGTGCGCATCAGCGTCTGGACGAAGGCTGTACCGAGCGCGATGACGTTAACTTCCTCAAGCACACGCTGGCGTTCCGCGGTGCCGATGGCGCGCCCCGTCTGGAGTACAGCGACGTGAAGATCACCACGCTGCCGCCAGCAAAACGCGTCTACGGTGCTGAAGCTGAAGCGACCGAGAAGAAGGAGACGAACAATGGCTGAGTTGAAGAATCTGAAAATCGAGATTGTCCGTTACAACCCGGAAGTGGACAACGCGCCGCACAGCGCTTTTTACGATGTGCCCTACGATGAAGCCACTTCGCTGCTTGATGCGCTGAACTATATCAAAGATAACCTCGCGCCGGACCTGAGCTACCGCTGGTCGTGCCGTATGGCGATTTGCGGCTCTTGTGGCATGATGGTGAACAAAGTGCCGAAACTCGCCTGTAAAACCTTTTTGCGTGATTACGAGAAAGGGCTGAAAGTCGAAGCTCTGGCCAACTTCCCGATAGAGCGCGATTTGGTGGTCGATATGACCCACTTTATCGAAAGCCTCGAAGCGATTAAGCCCTACATTATTGGTAACACGCGCACGCCGGATCAGGGGCCTAACAAGCAAACGCCGGCGCAGATGGCGAAGTATCACCAGTTCTCTGGCTGTATCAACTGCGGTTTGTGTTATGCCGCTTGCCCGCAATTCGGCCTTAACCCGGAGTTTATCGGCCCGGCAGCAATTACGCTGGCGCATCGCTATAACCTCGATAGCCGCGATAAAGGTAAGAAAGAGCGCATGGGGCAACTCAACAGCCAGAACGGCGTGTGGAGCTGTACGTTTGTCGGTTACTGCTCGGAAGTCTGTCCGAAGCATGTCGATCCGGCCGCCGCTATTCAGCAGGGCAAGGTAGAGAGCTCGAAAGACTTTCTTATCGCCACCCTGAAACCACGCTAAGGAGTGCATTATGACGACTAAACGCAAAGCCTGGGTACGTCCCATGCCATCAACCTGGTGGAAAACCCTGCCGTTTTATCGCTTCTATATGCTGCGTGAAGGAACGGCGGTTGCGGCGGTCTGGTTTAGCCTCGAACTGATCTTCGGTCTTTTTTCGCTGAAACATGGGCCGGAAAGCTGGGCAGGGTTTGTGCATTTTCTGCAAAACCCGATTGTGCTGATCCTCAACCTGATCGCGCTGGCGGCAGCACTGCTGCACACCAAAACCTGGTTTGATCTGGCGCCGAAAGCGCAGCTCATTATTGTTAAGGGCGAAAAATTGGGTCCAGAGCCGGTTATTAAAGGGCTTTGGGTGGTAACGGCAGTGGTCACCGTGGTGATCCTGTTTGTCGCACTGTTCTGGTAAGGAGGCCAACGTGATTAACCCGAATCCAAAACGTTCTGACGAACCCGTTTTCTGGGGATTATTTGGCGCTGGCGGTATGTGGGGCGCGATTGTTACACCGGTTATCGTGCTGTTGATTGGCGTGCTGTTGCCGCTGGGATTCTACCCCGGCGACGCACTCGGCTACGATCACGTGCTGGCATTTGCGCAAAGCTTTATTGGCCGCGTTTTTATCTTTTTGATGATTGTATTGCCGGTGTGGTGCGGTCTGCATCGTATACACCACATGATGCATGATTTGAAAATCCATGTTCCCAGCGGTAAATGGGTGTTTTATGGCCTTGCGGCCATTCTCACCGTCGTTACCCTGATCGGTGTTTTATTTCTTTGATACCAGTCGCTCTCCTGCGTAAGCGGGAGAGCAAATTTCCCGCCAGCGTCTATACCCTAAAGAAAGATCTGGAAGGAAAATCTCATGCGCCTGATGCTGCTTGTCGTGACTGTTATCGCTGCGCTGTACATCTCCGGCTGTAGTTCTCCCACTCCTCCTGACGGCGTGACCGTCGTACAGAATTTCAATACGCAACGCTATCTGGGTAAATGGTACGAAATTGCCCGCTTTGACCACACCTTTGAGCGCGGGCTGGAAAGGGTCACCGCCACGTATAGCCTGCGCGACGATGGCGGTTTGACGGTAGTGAATCGTGGTTACAACACAGAACGCGGTATGTGGCAGCAAGCCATCGGCACCGCGTATTTCACCGGCGACCCACGCACCGCCGCGCTGAAAGTCTCCTTCTTCGGCCCCTTCTATGGCGGCTATAACATCCTCGCGCTGGACAATGACTACCGCTACGCGCTGGTTTGCGGGCCGGACCGCGACTATCTCTGGATACTGTCCCGCACGCCAACCCTTCCGGCAGACGTAAAACAGCAGATGCTGGACATCGCGGCCCGGCAGGGGTTTGCCGTGGAAAAACTGCTATGGATTAACCAGCCCCATTAGTGGGCGCTGAGTTTCAATCCGATAATCCCGGCGACAATCAGACAAAGGCTGAGGATACGCGCCAGGCTCGCAGATTCGCCGAGCAGCACAATGCCGGCGACGGCGGCGCCGACTGCGCCAATACCGGTCCAGATGGCATACGCCGTGCCCACCGGTAATGTTTTCATCGCCCATGACAGCAGCACAACGCTTGCGATCATCGCCGTCACGGTAATGATGCTTGGTGTTAACCGGGTAAAACCGTGGGTATATTTCAGGCCGATAGCCCAAACCACTTCAAGAAGACCTGCAATAAGAAGAATTAACCAGGACATTTTTGGCTCCCGTGCGGGGCCGTCCCCATTGTGAATGAGCACAAACGGGTCGTCCCGTTCGGCGTGTGAAGAGAGGCAAATTTTGCCGATTTTGGCTCGTTATTTCAATATTTTTGTTGTAGCTCAATTTCAGGCGCTTTAAAGCGAGAAATAGCCACTGTTCGCAACGGAATTCCGGCATTTATCCACCATATCTACCCCCTATGATAAATCCGCTCTCCTGAATTCAGGACGTTGTGCGCCACTCTCTGACTGCGAAGAAAAATATGTTCAAGATTCTCGTGATTGACCGCTGTTACTTCACCCGCACAGGGATGGAATCCTGGCTCAATCAACCCGATTTGTTCCCCGCTTCCTTCCTGGTAACCGCGTTGCATAACCTGATGCTCGCCAAAGAACATATTGTGCAGTGGCAGCCGGACCTGGTTATTGCCGATCTTCACGGATTCAAGAATGAAATCCATCATATTCAACAACTTGCGTCGTTTTTCTCCGTTTGTAGCGATCCCACGCAAGTGATGTTGTTAGAATCTGGCGAAGATGCGCAATTGTCAGAATTTTGCGCGCAGTTTGCCATTCAGGCGACGCTGTTGAAAACAGAACCGCTGGAAAAGCTGGCGAAAATTATCGACGCAATGGTGCTGGCGCGCCCAATCCGTGCAATACCGAAAATCGCTACCCCGCTGCTGACAAAGCAGGAAGAAAAAGTGCTGACGCTGTGGATGGAAGGGAATAATAACCAGGCGATTGCCAATAATCTCAGCATTAACGGTAAGACCGTTTACACCTACAAGCGCAATATCAGAATGAAACTGGGGATGGGAAACCGCTTTACACCGTTCTTATCACTGCCGGAAAACTCAAACTAACGGTACGGCAAGCGCCGTACCGACAGTGATTACTGTTGCGCTTTTGATGCCGCGCCAGAAATCGCGTTACCGCCATCGGAGATATCTTCTCCCACACCACGCGTGGTGTTACAGGCCGTCAGGACTGAGGAAAGAACCAGAACAGAAAAGATCGCAGCAATTGTCTTCTTAACCATAATATCTTCCTTTTGTAGCCAATATTGTTTGTGTATAGCCACTTAAGCATAGACAAAATCCGGGAAGGTTACCGGAACGGAAGCATTTTTAGGAAGAGAGGAAGTTTTAGTTCGCTGCGCGAGAGATGACATGACCCAGGCTTTGGATATCTTCACCAACGCCACGGGCGGTATTGCAACCGGAAAGCAGTGCGCAACTGATAAGAAGTAGAGAGAGGAATTTCGTCAGACGTTTCATATCATCCCTGCCTGCAAAGTTCGACGGCGTAGCACGGTGCTACGCCGACGTCGTGAGGATTATTTCACGCGAGATACGTATTCGCCAGAGCGAGTATCTACTTTAATCACTTCACCAATCTGCACAAACAGCGGAACTTTAACCACTGCGCCAGTGCTCAGGGTCGCCGGTTTGCCGCCGGTACCTGCGGTGTCACCTTTCAGACCTGGATCGGTTTCAATAACTTCCAGCTCAACGAAGTTCGGCGGCGTAACAGCGATAGGCTGGCCGTTCCACAGCGTTACGATGCACTCAGCCTGATCCAGCAGCCATTTTTCGCTGTCGCCAATGGCTTTCGCATCAGCGGAAAGCTGTTCGAAGGTTTCGTTGTTCATGAAGTGCCAGAACTCACCGTCGTTGTACAGGTAAGTCAGGTTCATATCGACAACATCCGCGCCTTCTGCAGAATCAGTGGATTTGAAGGTTTTTTCTACACGCGTACCGGTCAGCAGACGACGCAGTTTAACGCGTGCGAAAGCCTGGCCTTTGCCTGGTTTAACGAATTCGCTGGCTTCAACCGCATAAGGTTCGCCGTCCATCATGATTTTAAGACCGGCACGAAAATCGTTGCTATAGTAAGTCGCCATAAGGCCCTCTGAAATTGTTAACTGGTAGCTAAGCCACAAAATGGCGCATATTGTAACCCTAAAAACCCCATCCAGAGAAGATTGGTTAATACAACTTGCCGATGTAATCACCGATCCGGATGAACTGTTACGTTTTCTAAAGATAGACACTGATGAAAATTTAATCGCTGGCGGGGCGGCAAAACGCCTGTTTCCGCTGCGTGTCCCCCGCGCATTCGCCGCGCGCATGCAGCCGGGGAATCCTCATGATCCTCTTTTGCGTCAGGTACTTACTTCCCAGGAAGAGTTCATTGCCGCGCCAGGTTTCAGCACCGATCCGCTGGAAGAACAGAGCAGTGTCGTACCCGGTTTACTGCACAAATATCGCAATCGTGCGCTGCTGCTGGTGAAAGGCGGTTGCGCGGTAAATTGTCGTTATTGCTTCCGTCGCCACTTTCCTTATGCCGATAACCAGGGCAACAAACGCAACTGGCAAGGCGCGCTGGACTATATCGCGGTGCACCCGGAACTGGATGAGATCATTTTTTCCGGCGGCGATCCGCTAATGGCAAAAGATCATGAACTGGACTGGCTGCTTAGCCAACTGGAAGCCATCCCGCATATCAAACGTCTGCGCATTCACAGCCGTCTGCCAATTGTGATTCCGGCGCGGATCACCGATACGCTAAGCGCGCGTTTTGCGTGCTCATCGCTGCAAATTTTGCTGGTGAACCACATCAACCACGCACAGGAAATCGGTGATGATTTTCGCCATGCGATGGCGCAACTGCGTCAGGCCAATGTCACGCTGCTGAATCAGAGCGTGCTGTTGCGCGGCGTGAATGATAATGCGCAAACGCTGGCGGATTTAAGCAATGCGTTGTTCGATGCGGGTGTAATGCCCTATTACCTGCATGTGCTGGATAAAGTGCAGGGTGCGGCGCACTTTATGGTCAGTGATGATGAGGCGCGCACGATTATGCGTGAGCTGCTGACATTGGTTTCAGGTTATATGGTGCCGAAACTGGCCCGTGAGATTGGTGGTGAACCCAGTAAAACGCCGCTCGATCTGCAGCTTCGTCAGAGCTAAAAAAAACGGCTACGCGATGAGAGCAAACGTAGCCGCGAAACAGACGAGCCTACAGCGGCTCGTCGCTAAAACTTAAAAGGTTTCCCACCCATCATCTCCGCCACCCGCCACTGCCGGGCGCGGCTGTCTGACGGGCAACACTGAAGACCTCACGACAGCCGGTTGTTGACCGGGCAAACGGAAGACATCAACCAGCTGTTGCAGTTTGGTGGCTTGATCTTCGAGGCTACCGGCCGCCGCAGACGATTCCTGAACTAACGCGGCGTTCTGCTGGGTGGTGGTATCCATTTCGGACATCGCCTGGGCAATCTGCGAAATGCCGCGGTTTTGTTCGTCGGAGGCTGCAGCGATTTCCTGCATCAAATCTTTCACCTGCAGCACCGAGTTTACAATGCCGTTCATGGTTTCACCCGCCAGGTCTACCTGCCGCGAGCCCTCTTCAACAAAGGTGACCGACTCGCTGATCAGCGCTTCAATCTCTTTTGCCGCCTGCGCGCTACGCTGGGCTAATGAGCGCACCTCACCAGCTACCACAGCGAAACCTCGCCCTTGATCCCCGGCTCTTGCCGCTTCAACGGCCGCATTAAGCGCCAGAATGTTGGTCTGAAAAGCGATGCCGTTAATGACCGACGTAATTTCCGAAATACGTTTGGAACTATCCATAATATCTTTCATACGGCTGATGGCAGTCCCAACGACGCTCCCACCTTGCGAAGCGGTATCAGAGGCGGTAAGAGCAAGCTGGCTGGCCTGATGCGCGTTTTCCGCGTTCTGTTTAACCGTGGAGCTTAACTCTTCCATACTGGCGGCAGTTTCAACCACAGCGGCGGATTGCTGCTCGGTACGCGCCGAAAGTTCATTGTTGCCTAAGGCTATCTCATTGGCGGCGGTATTCACGGAGCCGGAAGCGGCACGTACCATTGCCAGCGATTCAGCCACGCGCTCAACAAGATTATTAAATGCACTGACTGCCTGCCCAATTTCGTCCAAACGCCCGGTCGGTAACGCATGGCTGAGATCCAGTTTTTCGCTGATAGTGACCATGCCATCTTTCATACCGTTCAGTCGACGTTTGATATTCAGCACGGTAAACAGTCCGAACAAACCCAGAATGAGGGTAGCGGCAATCGTCGCCGTTAACGAAAGAACCATCGCCCGGGAAATTAAATTGTCACTGTCTTCAACAGCCTTAGCGACTAATGATGAGTTGTACGCCACTTGCTCAGCAAAATCATTAATTAACAGCGCAATATTATCTGCGACAACCCCACCTTTCTGCATTGACTTAATAATGGCAACGCGGTCATTACTTTCTGAGACTTTAAAATACTGGTCCATTACAGAACGGAATTTTTCTAAATCACTTAATGTTTTATTAGATAAATCCTGATCATGTTGGTCAGAAACAAGATCTTTAAGGTAACCCTGGTGCATGGCGTAGAGATCGTCATACAATTTTGTTGCATTCTGTTTTATTTCGGCCATCCCGGCGGGATCGTCCGTCAGACCATGTAAAAAGAGCTGCCCGCGAACTTTTAAGATCTGCATTGTCTCTTTATTCATTGCATCCAGGCTGGGTAAGGTATTTTCCTGAAAATAATTTTGTGACTCACCAATTTTAGAGAGCGAAAGTATAGCGATAACATTAGTGCCGATGAGGCTTAAGATCAGTAACGAGAAAGCAAGTAACAATCTCTTTGTAATATTCATTAGTAACTCCCGACACCATCATGCATAAAATATATTGTTAAATTATACAGTCCCTCGTTTTTTGTCCTGAGATGAGTATCGGCAAGTCGTAATATTACTTTAGTCACCAATGCATTTTTTGGTGAAAAATATATCCAAACCTGTGAATATAATCACATTGGATAAATCTTAAGAAAACTTAATATTCAGGGTGATAGAACAGTTAATTAGCAGAGGAATTATATTCACGCTTATTCATACTTAAATAATTAGAAGCCACCTGTTGAGAATGAAAGCGAGATTATTTTAGATAGTCGTGCCCCGCCATTACTGACGGGGCACAATTAAATATATCAGTTCGGGCATTTATACACTTGTGCATTCATTTCGCTGGCGGTCGGCACGAAGCTCGATAAGAAGCCTTGTGTTGGGCTTGAGACGCTGTACAACACGTTACCGCCCATCGCCGCTGCCTGGTTACGCAATGCATTCGCTGCACCGCGCATTGAACCGCCCTCCTCACCATGCTGACCAGAGAGCCAGTTGCTCTGTGAACCCGTGGCGGTGCCGAGATACTGGCAGGTTGCCGCCGGCTTCTCCTCGACAAAGCGAACGCTCTGCCCGCCGCTAGTCAATTCATTACTGCTGCTACACCCTGCCAGCAACAGCGAGGCGCCAATAATCCCTGCTAAATGTTTTACGTACATGTTATTCCCCATAATCAATGAGCTGGACGCATGTCGCCCGTGTGTAAACCTTATACTAAAAAGATGACCAAAAGAAAAATGCCGCCATCTCAGGCCGCACAAATTGGGGAAAATAGTGAAAAAAGGCGCGGTGCGAAGTGTAATAATCCGACGTCACAGAAAGGGGCAGTGATTACGCCACAAAAAGGCATATCAACCTCCTTAACAGGTGCTGCAGCCCATTCCATTAAAACCAAAGACAATGGCAGAACCATGACCTGATGCTGATCGCATCCGCAAATCGTGGTTTTAAGTTAAAAAAAAGAGCGGGCCGAAGCCCGCTCTTTTTGGTTGAACTCGCGCCAGGTTGCCCTGAACGCGCGTTCGGCAGCAATTACATCATGCCGCCCATACCGCCCATGCCGCCCATACCACCGGCAGCACCTAAGTCCGGCGCATCGCCTTTCGGCAGGTCGGTCACCATGCACTCGGTGGTGATCATCAGGCCAGCGACGGAGGCCGCGTACTGCAGAGCAGAACGGGTCACTTTAGTCGGATCCAGGATACCCATGTCGATCATGTTGCCGTACTCTTCGGTCGCCGCGTTGTAACCGTAGTTACCGTCGCCTGCTTTCACAGAGTTAGCGACGACAGACGGCTCTTCACCGCAGTTCAGCACGATCTGACGCAGCGGAGCTTCCATTGCGCGCAGCGCAACTTTGATACCCACGTTCTGATCTTCGTTCTGGCCTTTCAGCTCGGCAAGTTTGCTGGCTACGCGAATCAGCGCCACGCCACCGCCTGCTACCACGCCTTCTTCAACGGCAGCACGGGTCGCGTGCAGCGCATCTTCAACGCGGGCTTTTTTCTCTTTCATTTCAACTTCAGTTGCTGCGCCAACTTTGATAACGGCAACGCCGCCAGCCAGTTTCGCTACACGCTCCTGCAGTTTTTCACGGTCGTAATCAGAAGTGGCTTCTTCGATCTGCTGACGAATCTGCGTCACACGGCCCTGAATTGCCGCTTCTTCACCCACGCCATCAATGATGGTGGTGGTGTCTTTGTTGATCACAACGCGTTTAGCCTGGCCCAGATCTTCCAGAGTCGCTTTTTCCAGTTCCATACCGATTTCTTCAGAAATCACGGTACCACCGGTCAGGGTTGCGATGTCCTGCAGCATAGCTTTACGGCGGTCGCCGAAGCCAGGTGCTTTAACCGCAGCCACTTTCACGATGCCGCGCATGGTGTTCACCACCAGCGTTGCCAGTGCTTCGCCTTCCACATCTTCAGCGATGATCAGCAGCGGCTTGCCTGCTTTTGCAACGGCTTCCAGAACCGGCAGCATTTCGCGGATGTTGGAAACTTTTTTATCAGCCAGCAGGATGAACGGGCTTTCCAGTTCTACTGCGCCAGTTTCCGGCTTGTTGATGAAGTAAGGAGAGAGGTAACCGCGGTCAAACTGCATACCTTCAACCACGTCCAGTTCGTCCTGCAGACCGGTACCGTCTTCAACGGTGATCACGCCTTCTTTACCGACTTTGTCCATCGCCTCGGCGATCAGTTTACCTACCGTTTCGTCGGAGTTAGCGGAGATAGTACCAACCTGCGCAATCGCTTTAGAGTCAGAGCACGGAACGGACAGTGCTTTCAGCTCTTCAACCGCAGCAGCAACAGCTTTGTCGATACCACGTTTCAGATCCATCGGGTTCATGCCCGCAGCAACGGCTTTCAGGCCTTCGGTGATGATGGACTGCGCCAGTACGGTTGCAGTGGTGGTACCATCGCCCGCAGCGTCGTTCGCTTTGGAAGCGACTTCTTTCACCATCTGCGCCCCCATGTTTTCGAACTTATCTTCCAGTTCGATTTCACGTGCTACAGAAACACCATCTTTGGTGATGGTCGGTGCACCGAAAGATTTATCCAGAACCACGTTACGGCCTTTCGGACCGAGGGTAACTTTCACTGCATCTGCCAGAACATTCACGCCGCGCAGCATTTTTACACGAGCGTCATTACCGAATTTTACGTCTTTAGCTGCCATTTTCTTTATTCCTTAAATTCGTTCAGTTTCGTTCGCGCGCGCTGTTACGCTTCCACAATTGCCAGAATGTCGCTTTCGGACATGATCAGCACTTCTTCGTTGTCGATCTTCTCAGCCTTCACACCGTAACCATCGTTGAAAATCACGATATCACCCACTTTCACGTCCAGCGGTTGCACAGTACCGTTTTCCAGGATGCGGCCCTTACCGACAGCGATGATTTCGCCACGCGTTGATTTACCTGCCGCAGAACCGGTCAGAACGATACCGCCAGCAGATTTAGACTCAACTTCTTTACGTTTGACGATCACACGATCATGTAACGGACGAATACTCATTGATAGCTCTCCTTTGAGAAAGTCTTTATCAGTTATGGATGACGCCGGGCCACAAACGGTTATCCGGCTGGTGACCTGAGAGATGGGGTTGGCTTGTTCCCCCTTCAAGGGGGAACAACAAAAAAAATTTGCGAAAGTCTATCCGCGCATAAGCCACCATTGCTGACAGGGGCTGCGGCAACCATCAGCAAAACTGATTGTGATACCATCGACGCTCCCGACGATAAGCAGACAAAAGACAATGAGCGGATTAAAACAAGAGCTGGGGCTGGCTCAGGGCATTGGGTTACTTTCCACCTCCTTACTGGGCACCGGCGTGTTCGCCGTTCCGGCGCTGGCCGCACTGGCGGCGGGTAACAGCAGCCTGTGGGCATGGCCGTTACTGATTCTGCTCGTGTTCCCGGTCGCCATTGTTTTTGCCGCGCTGGGCCGCCACTTTCCCAGCGCGGGCGGTGTGGCATATTTCGTCGGGATGGCCTTCGGCGCGCGTCTTGAACGGGTAACGGGCTGGCTGTTTCTCTCAGTTATCCCGGTCGGATTGCCCGCCGCGCTGCACATTGCCGCGGGTTTCTGGCAAGGCATGTTTGGCTGGCAGGGGCCACAATTATTGATGACCGAGCTGGGTACGCTGGCGCTGATTTGGCTGCTCGGTACACGAGGCGCAGGTTCCAGCGCGAATCTGCAATCGATTATCGCCGGGCTGATCGTGGCGTTAATTGTGGCTATCTGGTGGCGCGGCGGCATTAGCTTCAACGATATTCCCTTTCCGCCGATCTCACAGGTACCCGTTTCGGCGATGTCGTCCTCGCTGGCGGTGATGTTCTGGTGTTTTGTTGGGCTTGAAGCCTTCGCCCATCTGGCCTCTGAATTCAAAAACCCCGAGCGGGATTTTCCTCGCGCACTGATGATTGGCCTGCTGCTGGCAGGCTCGGTTTACTGGGCGTGTACCGTGGTGGTGTTGCATTTCGATGTCTGGCGCGCCCAGGGGGCAGCGGCGTCGCTGCCGGTGATTGTCGTCGAGTTGTTTGGTAATCACGCGCTGTGGATTGCCTGCATTATTGGCTACCTGGCCTGTTTCGCCAGCCTGAATATCTATATCCAGAGTTTTGCCCGGCTGGTGTGGTCGCAGGCAGCGTACAAACCGGATAGCGCACTGGCGAAGCTCTCAAAACGCCAGTTGCCCTTGAATGCGCTGAACGCGGTAATCATCTGCTGCATGTTCTGCACGCTGGCGATTTACGCCTTCAACATTCATCTCGATACGCTGATCATCTACGCGAACGGCATTTTCATCATGATTTATCTGCTGTGCATGCTGGCGGGCTGCCGCTTGTTGCAAGGGCGATTTAAGGCACTGGCGGTACTCGGCAGTGCGTTATGTTTGCTGCTGTTGATCATTCCCGGCTGGAAGAGTCTTTACGCGGTTTTTATGCTGTTGGCATTGTGGCTGCTGCTGCCAAAACGGCGCACAACGTCGATGCATTCCACTCAGCCATAGCATAAAAAGAAGCCCGGCATCACCGGGCGTCAGAAATTAGCGATCGTCTTTATTATCCAGACGATCGCGCTGATCGTCTTTACGTTGATATTCGCCTTCAAAGGTCTGCCCATCTGAACCGCCTGCGCCAAAGCCGCCGCCCGGCATCCGCGAAAAACGCAAATGCGGCATCAGTTTCAGCGTCAGGTGCTTTTGCACTGGCGGCAGCAGTAACAGCAGACCGAGGAAGTCGGTAAAGAACCCCGGCAGCACCAGCAGCAGGCCAGCGATAATCAGCGAAACGCTTTTGATCATCTCCGCCGCCGGGCTTTCACCCGCCGCCATCTTTTGCTGCATCAGCAAGAAGTTCTTAAATCCCTGGTTGCGCACCAGCGACATGCCAATCACCGAGGTAAAGATCACCAGAATCAGTGTCATCAGTACGCCAAAAACATGCGCGACCTGAATAAAGATCGAGATCTCGATGTAAACGTATAAAAAGATTGCAATAAACGGTATCCAGCGCACTGGCTTCTCCTGTTGATGAACAGCCGCTCCAGAGCGTCTGTCGAAATGGGTTTGCAAATCGCATCCTGATCAGATGGTGGCAAATGCGGAAAATTCAATTTCGCGGCGGTTGTAAATTTTTGTCTGTTACGAAGCGGTGACTTATTTCACATATTATTAATTATGATGCATTCACTGGGATAATAAGTGATCCCGATTACGGCATTTCCTCTCCTTCAGCATATAATTTCAGTCATCCGGCCGATTAAGGGGATAATCGTCGGTCGAAAAAGACACATAACCACATTAATATTGTGTGTTTGGTGTATTCATTCGTAGCTTGAAAAAGAAGGTTCACATGTTAAACAACATTCGTATCGAAGAAGACTTGTTAGGTACCAGGGAAGTGCCAGCGGATGCCTATTACGGCGTGCATACTCTGAGAGCGATTGAAAACTTTTATATCAGCAACAGCAAAATCAGCGACATTCCTGAGTTTGTCCGTGGCATGGTGATGGTCAAAAAGGCGGCAGCGCTGGCGAACAAAGAGCTGCAAACCATCCCGAAAAGTATCGCCAACGCTATCGTTGCCGCATGTGATGAGGTCCTCAACAATGGCAAATGCATGGACCAGTTCCCGGTAGACGTCTATCAGGGCGGCGCGGGTACCTCCGTGAACATGAACACCAACGAAGTGCTGGCGAACATCGGTCTTGAGCTGATGGGCCATCAGAAAGGTGAATACCAGTTCCTTAACCCGAACGATCATGTCAATAAATGCCAGTCCACCAACGACGCCTACCCGACAGGGTTCCGCATCGCGGTGTACGCCTCCATTGTCAAACTGGTTGATGCCATCAAACAGCTCGGCGAAGGCTTCGAAAACAAAGCTGTAGAGTTCAAGGATATCCTGAAAATGGGCCGCACCCAGTTGCAGGACGCGGTGCCAATGACCCTGGGTCAGGAGTTCCACGCTTTCAACGTGCTGCTGAATGAAGAAACCAAAAACCTGCTGCGTACCGCCGAACTGCTGCTGGAAGTGAACCTTGGCGCAACGGCAATCGGTACGCGTCTCAACACCCCGGACGGCTATCAGCAACTGGCCGTGCAAAAACTGGCGGAAGTGAGCAACCTGCCGGTCGTCCCGGCGGAAGACCTGATTGAAGCAACCTCCGATTGCGGCGCCTACGTGATGGTGCACAGTTCGCTGAAACGCCTGGCGGTGAAACTGTCTAAAATCTGTAACGACTTGCGCCTGCTCTCCTCCGGGCCGCGCGCCGGGCTGAATGAAATCAACCTGCCGGAGTTGCAGGCGGGTTCGTCCATCATGCCAGCGAAAGTGAACCCGGTGGTTCCGGAAGTGGTGAACCAGGTGTGCTTTAAAGTGATCGGCAACGACACCACCGTCACCATGGCGTCCGAAGCGGGTCAGTTGCAGTTGAACGTGATGGAGCCGGTAATTGGCCAGGCGATGTTTGAGTCGGTGCATATCCTGACCAACGCCTGCTACAACCTGCTGGAAAAATGCATCAACGGCATTACCGCCAACAAAGCCGTATGTGAAGGCTACGTCTATAACTCCATTGGCATCGTCACCTACCTCAACCCGTTCATCGGCCACCACAACGGCGACATCGTTGGCAAGATTTGCGCCGAAACCGGTAAGAGCGTGCGTGAAGTGGTGCTGGAGCGCGGCCTGCTGACGGAAGCGGAGCTGGACGACATCTTCTCTGCGCAAAACCTGATGCACCCGGCTTATAAAGCGAAGCGTTACACCGATGAAAGCGAACAGTAATTCCGACGGTTAGAAAGACAAAAGGCACGTCCTGAGTGACGTGCCTTTTTCTTTTGGATGGTTACTAAAATATAACAATTCGATATCACTTAGTTAAACAAGGAAGCCAACTATGTTTGCTGCAGAGCTTGTCCTCGTCCTGATTGCTATCTACCTTGGCGCCAGATTAGGCAGCATCGGCATTGGTTTTGCCGGTGGCCTTGGTGTACTGGTTCTCACCCTGTTCTTTCAAATCAAACCAGGGGCGATCCCCTTCGATGTCATAGAAATTATTATGGCGGTCATCGCCGCGATTGCCGCCATGCAGGTAGCGGGTGGTATGGATTACCTGGTGAGCCTGGCGGAAAAAATGCTGCGCCGCCATCCGAAGTACATCACCTTTCTCGCGCCGCTGGTCACCTGGTTTATGACCATTCTCGCCGGTACCGGACACACTGCGTTTTCCACGCTACCGGTAATAACCGAAGTGGCGAAAGAGCAAGGTATTCGCCCGTCGCGTCCGTTGTCGATTGCTGTCGTCGCATCGCAAATTGCTATCACCGCCTCGCCCATCTCCGCTGCGGTAGTCTTTTTTGCTGGCATCCTTGAGCCGCTTGGCGTCAGCTACCTGACGCTGCTGGCGATCTGTATTCCGGTAACGCTGATTGCCGTCATGTTGACGGCGGTGGTCTGTAACTTCCTCGGCTGCGAGCTGAAAGATGATCCGGTCTATCAGGAGCGCCTGGCAAAAGGCGAAGTGAAGTTACGCGGCAGTCAGGTTTTTGAATTAAAACCTCATGCTAAACGTTCAGTACTGCTGTTCCTGATTGGTATTGTCGCCGTGATGCTTTACGCCACCGCCATCAGCCCGACCGTTGGATTAATCACCAACCCGGTGCTGCCGCGTAACGAAGCGATTGTGGTGTTTATGCTGACCATCGCCACGCTGATTTGCCTGACCTGCAAAATCGACACTGGCGAAATCCTGAATGCCAGTACCTTCAAATCCGGTATGAGCGCCTGTATTTGTGTGCTCGGCGTGGCGTGGCTCGGTGACACCTTCGTTAAGCATCATATTGAAGATATCCAGATGGTGGCGGGCGATCTGCTGCACAGTTATCCGTGGCTGCTGGCGGTAGTGCTGTTCTTCGCCGCCACGCTGCTTTATTCACAAGCCGCGACCACCAAAGCGCTGATGCCTGCTGCGCTGCTGCTCGGCGTCACCCCGCTGACGGCAATTGCGTCGTTTGCCGCCGTTTCCGCGCTGTTTGTACTGCCAACTTACCCAACCCTGCTGGCGGCAGTGGAGATGGATGACACCGGCTCAACGCGCATCGGCAAGTTTGTCTTTAACCATGCGTTCCTCGTTCCCGGCGTGATCGCCATCGCCCTGTGCGTCATACTGGGCTTTATCTTCGGCGGTATCTTGTTGTAAAGGTCTTAAAATCGGGTCGCCCGGCGGCCCGATCCTCTCACTTCGCGTGGTATAGTCGTTGCTTTCGCGCTTACGAGGTTGACGATGAACACGCCTGACGCCGTTGTTGTACTCTGCACCGCCCCGGATGAAGCCACCGCCCAGGATCTGGCGGCCAAAGTGCTGGCAGATAAACTCGCTGCCTGTGTCACTATTTTGCCGGGCGCGACTTCGCTCTATTACTGGGAAGGCAAACTCGAACAAGAGTATGAAGTGCAACTGCTGCTCAAAACCGACGTCGCACATCTGGAAGATCTCTTCGCCAGCATCAAAGCGCACCATCCTTACCAGACCCCGGAATTACTGGCTTTACCCGTCACCCACGGAGATTACGATTACCTCACATGGCTCAACGCATCTTTACGCTGATCCTGCTGCTGTGCAGCACAACCGCCTTTGCAGGCTTATTCGACGCGCCCGGTCGCTCCAGTTTTGTACCTGCCGACCAGGCGTTTACCTTTGATTTTCAGCAGCATCAGCATGATTTAACGCTCAACTGGCAGGTGAAAGAGGGTTACTACCTTTATCGCCAGCAAATTCGCGTCACCCCGGCGCAAGCAACCCTTGGCGCGTTAACGCTGCCAAAAGGGGAGATGCATGAAGACGAGTTCTACGGCAAAACAGAAATCTACCGCCAGCGCCTGAACCTGCCGCTCGATATCCACGCGGCGGCAAAAGGCGCGACGCTGACCGTCACTTACCAGGGCTGCGCCGATGCCGGGTTCTGTTACCCGCCGGAAACCAAAGTGGTGCCGCTGATGGAAGTCGCGGCGGCAACGACACAGGCACCGGTAAATGCACCGCCAGCCGCAACGCAGGAAACCACCGCAAACCAGCTTCCCTTCTCTGCACTGTGGGCACTGTTGATCGGTATTGGTATCGCGTTTACGCCGTGTATGCTGCCAATGTACCCGCTGATTTCCGGCATTGTGCTTGGCGGCAAACAGCGCCTTGCCACGCCGCGCGCGCTGCTGCTGGCGTTTGTCTACGTGCAAGGGATGGCGCTCACTTATACGGCGCTGGGTCTGGTAGTCGCAGCGGCGGGTTTATCATTCCAGGCGGCGCTGCAACACCCGTACGTGCTGGTTGGCTTGTCAGCGCTGTTCACGCTGCTGGCGCTGTCGATGTTTGGCCTGTTTACCTTACAGCTTCCTTCTGCGCTGCAAACCCGCTTAACCCTGTGGAGCAATCGCCAGCAGGGCGGCTCCGTGGGCGGGGTGTTTGCCATGGGCGCGATAGCCGGGTTGATTTGTTCGCCCTGCACCACCGCGCCGTTAAGCGCCATTCTGCTCTATATTGCGCAAAGCGGTAATCTGTGGCTCGGCGGCGGCACGCTCTATCTTTACGCACTCGGCATGGGCCTGCCGCTGATCCTCGTGACCGTCTTTGGCAACCGGCTGCTGCCAAAAAGCGGGCCGTGGATGGAGCAGGTCAAAACCGCTTTTGGCTTTGTGATCCTCGCCCTGCCAGTCTTTTTGCTGGAGCGTGTACTCGGTGACGCGTGGGGGCTGCGGCTGTGGTCACTGCTCGGCGTGGCATTTTTCGGCTGGGCGTTTATCACTAGCCTTGGCGCGAAGCGGAGATTTATTCGCGTGCTGCAAATCGCACTGCTCGGCGCGGCGCTGGTCTGCGCACGTCCGTTACAGGATTGGGCGTTTGGCGTCCCCACCGCGCAAACGCACTCGCCGCTGGCGTTCACGTCCATTTCGACCGTCGACGATCTGAACCAGGCGCTGGCGCAGGCCAATGGTCGACCGGTCATGTTAGATCTCTACGCCGACTGGTGCGTGGCCTGTAAAGAGTTTGAGAAGTACACCTTTAGCGACGCCCGCGTGCAGGCGGCGCTGAAAGATACCGTGTTATTGCAGGCCAACGTAACGGCCAACAACGCGCAGGACGCCGCGCTGCTGCGCCAGCTCAATGTGCTGGGTCTGCCAACGATTCTGTTTTTCGACGCGCAAGGCCATGAGCAACCGGCTGCCCGGGTGACCGGGTTTATGGACGCCGCCGCGTTCGCCGCGCATTTGCGCAATCGCGCCCCGTAAACAACACTTGGTGGGGGAATGAGCTTCAGATAACGGAGGATATCACCGTGCAACGCGAAGACGTTTTGAGTCAAACTTTGCAATTACTTGAATTAAGAGGGATTGCGGACACCACTCTTGAAATGGTTGCCGAGCGCATCGACTATCCCATCGATGAGTTCCGCCGTTTCTGGCCAGACAAAGAGGCGCTACTGTATGACGCGCTGCGTTATCTCAGCCAGCAGGTGGATGTCTGGCGCAGGCAACTGCTGTTAGACGAAACGCTCAGCAATGAGCAAAAATTGCTGGCACGCTACGGCGCGCTCACGGAGTGCGTGAGCAATAACCGCTATCCGGGTTGCTTGTTTATTGCCGCCTGCACCTTCTTCTCGGATCCGGCGCACCCCATCCATCAACTGGCGGCTCAGCAAAAGCGCGACGCCCATGACTTCTCGCATCAACTGCTGACGCAGCTTGAAGTGGACGATCCGGCGATGGTGGCGAAACAGATGGAATTGGTGCTGGAAGGTTGCCTGAGCCAGATGATGGTTAACCGCAGCCAGGCCGATGTCGACACCGCCCAACGGCTGGCAGAAGATATTCTGCGTTTTGCCCGCTGCCGCCAGGGCGGCGCGCTGACCTAAGCGCCCAGAAATCCCGCCCAGGCTGAGAACAACAGGCACAGTGCCATCACTCGCTGAAACCAGAGCAGCGAGGTGGTGGTGCGAAACAGCCGGTTGACCGCCTTGCCGAGCAGCGTCCACGCGCTCAGGCACAGCAGTGAAATCAGCAAAAACCACAGCGACAGTAACGACACCTCGCGCAACGGATGCGCGCCGTGTGGGGCAAAGAGGCTTACCACCGCCAGCGCCATCATCCAGGTTTTCGGGTTTATCAATTGCAACAACGCCGCCGCACGGCCGCTAAACGGTCGCTGCGCTTCGCCCTGCAAATCGGCGGCGGGCGCGGTAAATAATTGCCAGCTCAGCCAGCTTAACCACAACGCCCCCGCCCAGCTCATCACCTCACGCACCAGCGGATAGCTGCGCAGCACTTCGCCCGCTCCCGCACCGGAAATAAATACAATCAGGCTGGCCGCCACGCAGGCGCTCACCACCGCAGGCAACGTCGCTTTGATGCCAAAGCGCTGGCTGCTGGTCAGGATCAAAATGTTGGTTGGGCCAGGCGTAATCGACGCCACAAAGGCGAAGAGTAAAAACGGCAGATAGCTATAAAACAGGTTCACAGGCAGGCTCCTTATTTAATGAGCCTTAGACTGTCGCGTTATTTGCCGTCGTCGTCTGGAAGATTTGTGCACAGCCTGCGGTAGTGCGCGGGCGAAAGGCGATACGCGCGCTGGAACCAGCGTCCCAGATGGCTTTGATCGGCAAACCCCAGCGCGGCGGCGACATCGGCTGGCGTCTCCCCTTTCGCCAGTTGCGAACGTGCGGTGGCCAGCCGCAGTTGGATCAGCCAGGCGTGCGGGCTTAAGTGGAACTCGCGTTTAAAGCAGCGTGTCAGCGTAAAACGGTCGGTTCCCGTTTCCCGTGCCAGATCCGAAAGGCCAACGTTATCGCCAATGTGCGCATGCAGATAATCACGCGCACGGTGTGCAATGGCTGTGCTTTGCAATTGCGACGGCAGCCGTTTGCGCCACTGGCAGTGGTGCGTAAGCTGGCTGAGCAGCCCATCCATGGCGCTTTGCTGGACGATGCGCATCTCTTCGCTGTGCAGTGCGTAAAAGGTGTTCGCAATCGCGCGAATCAGTTGCGGTTCCCTGGCGATAGTGTGGGAAAAATGCAGTGAATAACTGGACGGCACCGATTCATACAGGCCGCGTAACGTGTCGCTGAGCCAGCGATCATCAAGGTAAAAGGTCAGATAAGTAAAACCGCCTTCGACCGGTGCGTCGCCGTCATGAATTTCGCCCGGTTCCAGCAGAAAGGCATCGCCCGGCGTACTGCGATGGCGCTCCCGCCGGCAGTGAAACTGCTGAGTACCGGAAAGCGTAATGCCCACCAGGTAGCTGTCGTGCCAGTGCGGATCGTACGCGTGCCCTTCAAAATGGGCGCGGATGGTTTCAATTCCCGTGTCCGCGTGTTGCCGCAGTTCCAGCCAGTCTTTCGCCATATCGCCTCCAAAGTGACACCGGAAATCAGCATTCATCTCCTTAAGGTAAAAGTCTGGAAGATTTGTGCAAGGGTCGATTTGTGCCGCGCAATTGCGCAGATTGCCGTAAAGTTGAGCAACTGGATAGAATTGAAGGAAATAAAGTTGACGCCTTAATACGATTAAGGTTTAATGCGCCCCGTTGCCCGGATAGCTCAGTCGGTAGAGCAGGGGATTGAAAATCCCCGTGTCCTTGGTTCGATTCCGAGTCCGGGCACCACTTATTCAGAGAACCCGCCCAAAAGGCGGGTTTTTGCTTTTTAGTGTCCCAGTAGATTTCTCATCGAGCAGTTCGGAGCGAGATGCATTTAACGTAATGACATGCAACAGACTGCATGACTGTAGGTGACCCTGACCCAAAATCAGTGCAGTGCTAAATCAGAGATCTTGGTCTTTCCGGAGACTTCGGATAAATTCAGCCGGAGTCATGTTATTTAATGATGAATGCGTTCTCTCATGATTATATTCCCTGCGCCAGTTTTCGAGTTTGTCCTGCGCATCTTCCAGTGACAAAAACCAGTGAATGTTCAGGCATTCGTCCCGCAGACTGCCATTAAATGACTCAATAAACGGGTTATCTGTTGGTTTTACGGGGCGGGAGAAGTCCATCGTAACTCCGTGCTCATAAGCCTATTTATCCAGGCTTTTCGAGATAAACTCGCTGCCGTTATCTGTCTGAATGCGAGCCGGCAGACGGTTATCCAGCACCCGAAGTGCTTCCATGACACTGACCACATCGTCACCTTTCAGCGATTTTCCGGCATGGATCGCCAGACATTCCCGACTAAAATTATCCACTACAGTCAGTGCCCGGAATCGCCGCCCGTTAAACAGATTATCCGACACAAAATCCATACTCCAGCACTGGTCGACATGCGTCAGAGACGGACGCTGCTGACGGCGTGCTGCACTGACATGCCTGCGGGGCCGCTTTCTGCGCAGGTTCAGTCCTTCCAGACAATAAATACGGTGGGTTTTCTTGTGGTTAACAGGCCAGCCTTCCCGACGTAACTGGATATGAATGCGTGGACAACCGTAGCGTATCCGGGTTTCTGCTATTTCCCTGATACGCAGGGTTATCGCCCGATCGTCACGCCGGCTCAGCCAGTGGTAAACAGTTCTGCTCTGCATCAGCAGCCCGCAACCCCGCCGGACGCTGATACGGTAAGCCTCCAGCAGGAAATGCACCGCCTGGCGCTTCTGAGCCGGCCTCAGAACTTTTGCTTCAGCACCTCCTGAAGCACCTCCTTATCCAGACTCAGGTCAGCCACTAGTTTCTTCAGCCGCTGATTTTCATCCTCCAGTTGCCGCAGACGCCGCAGTTCCGTCACCCCCTAACCGGCAAATTTCTTTTTCCAGTTGTAAAAGGTGGCCTCAGAAATGCCCATCTTTCTGCAGACTTCCCCGACGCGGGTGCCGGTTTCGGACTGTTTCAGCGCAAATGCAATCTGTTCTTCGGTATAACGGGTCTTTTTCATGGCGATGTGCCTCCCGGCGACATGGAAGAAAGAGCGGAGCCTTCAGTTTAGACTGGCACTGTTTTCAGGGAGGAGATCAGATAATGTGGACAATGCAATATTATACATCAACACACCAAGATTGACGGATATGACGCTGAAGTGGTCGATGGCTTAAAATACGCCTGTGTATGAACTTTATATAAATCACCCGCATTGCAGTAATACATGTGTCTCAACATACTCCCCAACAGAGTTAATATATTCATCAATATCTGTACAGGAATTGACTTTACTATTCCTTATCCCTATAATTTAATACCTTTAACATAAATAATTTCTCATATTGGATTTGAGAATTAAAAACTAAATTTGGAAACAGATGAAAAATGATTGATGCGCCTATTACAACAAAAGGATCTGATGATAAGGGTTTGGTTTTTTTAACAATATACTTTTCATCTGCGATATGGTCCGGATATTCCTTACTGGCATTTCCATTTTTATCCCCATTGAAGTTGATAGTTTACATTATTATTTTCAGTGCCATAATCTGGTTATTCACATACGTGAATTCGAACAAATCACATAAAATTATCCTTAGTCGCCATAATATTTATTACTCTCTTATATTAACATTCTTTTCTCTATTTACAACTGCCAGCTTCGAACCGGGCATGCAGGTATATGCCAGATTTACGCCATGGATTGATGCAGACTTATTGAATACGTGGCATCAGGATACTGCATTTCATACTGCTTTAATTAGAAGCATTATTAATTGGGGATACCCGAGTGTTGGTTTAGACGGACATCCATTAACAACCTATCATTTACTTAGTCATTATATAGATGCAGCTCTTATTTCAATATCCGGAATAGATGCTTATGATGGATATGGTTTTATGGTGTATACAAAGGCCTTAATGCTTAGTCTAACTTGCATATCTTTTGTTTCATCTCTCTCGAAAAATAGAAATTTTACTTTATGGGGCTCCATAATATTCACCCCCGCATTTATAGGTACTTGGCACGCCATCGGTTCCCATGCCCTATGGGCTACAAGTTTTCTGCTAATCATGATTTCGCTGAAAACATATGCGATCTTATTAAAAGAAAAAACCAATATTTTTGACTATTTATTTTTAACTTTTGTCGCCATTTTGCTGTGTGCTGGTAAACTATCTACTGGCTTTGCGTTTATTTGCATTTATTACTCCGTCTTGTTTCTGAAGGACTCCAGAAGCTTAAGGTTTTATATTTCCTGCATTAGCTTGTTGATTTTTCTATTTTTTTATCAGAAATTTTTCAATTACTCTTATGGAATAAACAGCACTATTAACTTCAGCAATATAAATTTTAAGAGCTTTTCAACTTTCATAGCAGAAGATAATAAATATAAAAATTCATTTATAGTATTTTCAGTTGTATATTTTGGTATTTATTTATTAAGTAAAAAAAAGATTGCTATGCAAATGCTATTTTCCACCCTGACAACCATATTCACCATTTATATCATAACTAATATTTTTAGTGGTTTTGGCTATAGTGATAAATATTATTTCGCACAAGGATATTTCTCTGTAATGATAGTTATCGCATTTATGTTGTGTAGCAATTATTATAATAACTTCGCCTTACAATCACCAGAAAAAAATATTGAATCAAAAAAATTATTAGGAACACTTACAGTACTCTCATCTTTATTTATAACTTCATTTTTTTTCTTACCTATATCAACCATTCAAAAGTTAACGCCTGGTAATTTGAATAAAATATTAACTACGGCACTAATTAGTCCATACAAAACAATATCAAACATTTCAGAAAATAAATATAATCTATTTCACGAGCCCAAGAAAGAAGAATACTCGACATTAAAAGAGAGCGGTGAAATTTATAACTTTTATACTCAAATTAAGAAATACATGGATGATAATAAAATAGAAAAAAAAGATGTTGCTATCTTTATTCCTCGCGATACTGCAGAGAAAGAATTTATTTCAAAAATAAATGCAGGACAGAAAAAATTCTACGCTATGAATCTCTATGCCATGACCGGTATCCAAATGATACATTCAATACAAGAAAAAGCACTTGGTTATGGTTTTAAGAATTATGATAGTAATTCAATCATGACGAACAGTGTGGTTTATTCTGATGAGTGCAAACGACTGAAATTGGCTGTCATTTTTGAACTCATACAAACTGAAAAGCTGCATGTTGTACCCCATAAATGTGGATAACTTCTGGCAGTGGAAAAGGTAGATAAAATAGAGGCTTACAACCAATCGTGACAATGGAGCGAAAAAACTGCCCCATGCATCTCGTACAGAATGCAGCGAGTTATTGGGAACATGCATATTTAACTCGCTGAATTTGCAATCGCATTATTGATTTGAGTTTTTTGGAGGGTATCATACCGCAAGAACGCAACTCCAGTTCTTACATGTTGTTACAAAAGCACAGTGCACGGGTAGCTGAAGAGCCTGGGGCGGTAGCGTGGTTTCTTGATACATACCTATTTGATCCCTATATCGACTATTTCCATACAAGAGCACTAAAAAGGAATCCATTTCCTCATATCTAAAGTCAAATCACATCTAAAGATAACGTCTATTGAGGTAAATCATCATGAGTGATAAAAAAAATATTAATGTGCCATTTTTCAGTACTTCACGAGTCAACTCAAAATTTGATTTATCCAGTATTGCTCAGCAAGTTATAGACTCTTATTGGTATATTCTTGGGAATGAAGTCAATGAGTTTGAAAAGGAATTCGCTGATTATTTAAATATAAAACATTGCATTTCTGTCGCGAATGGAACAGATGCGTTAACTATTGCGCTAAAGACTGTTGGCGTAAGCAGGGGTGATAAAGTTATCACTACAGCAAATGCAGGGTTTTATAGTAGTACCGCTATATATGCCGTAGACGCAGAACCAATTTATGTAGATATTGATACTGAGTCATTAACAATGAGTTTTGCCGATTTTGTTGCCGCCTTGGACTGTCAACCCAAAGCTGTGATTGTTACTCATTTATATGGAAAATTATCTCCAGCCATAAAAGAAATTGCAGCACTGGCAAAGGAAAAGGGAATAAAAGTTATTGAGGATTGTGCTCAAGCCCATGGAGCAAAAAATAATAACCGTCATGCTGGAACATTTGGGGATGTAGCTTGCTTTAGCTTTTATCCGACCAAAAATCTCGGCGCACTTGGAGATGGTGGAGCAATTGTAACATCTCATGATGAATTTGCTGTTAATGCAAGACATTTACGTCAGTATGGATGGACAGAAAAATATCATGTTACCGTTAAAGATGGTCAAAATAGCCGCCTGGATGAATTGCAGGCGGCTTTTTTAAGAGCAAAGCTACCATTTCTTGACGAATCAAACGAAGAAAGACGACAAATTGCGCAACGTTATAATAGTGAGTTCAGTAAGTTACCGCTTGTGCTGCCTGCTTTAATAGATGAAGGTTATGTTGCACATTTGTATGTTATCCAATCGGAACAGAGGGATGAGCTAGCCATTTACTTAAAAAATAATGGCGTAAGTTGCGACATACACTATCCAGTACCTGACCATCTGCAGTCGGCCTATAACTATCGAAATCCAATAAAGTTGACAAGGACCGAAAGAGTTTGTGAGAAAATTATATCATTGCCTTGCTATCAGGGAATGGATGAAACACACATTGATAAAGTAATCAGTACAGTCTGTGATTTTTTTAGAAGAGGGTAATGCCTTGTTATCATTGATTATACCAGTTTATTTAAATGCAGGTTCTCTCCCGGAGTTATTACATTCTATTAGTAATATAGATAATGCCCTTGAAGAAGAGCTGGAAGTTGTTTTTGTTGTCGATGGCAGTCCGGATAACTCTTATCAAATATTAAAAAAATCACTTGCCGATAAGCAATTTAAGTCACAACTAATACTCCTGTCCCGTAATTTTGGCTCATTTATCGCCACACGAACTGGTCTTCAGTTAAGTACAGGCGAACGTTTCGCAGTCATGGCAGCAGATCTACAAGAGCCGCCTGAACTTGTGTTAGAAATGAATAAAAAACTTCTTACTGAAGATCTGGATGTTGTTGTTGGTGTCAGAGAATCACGAGCCGATCCTTTGTTATCAAAACTATCTTCCAAAATTTTTTGGTGGGTTTATAAAAAGTATGTTATCCCCGAAATGCCAACAGGCGGAGTTGATATGTTTGCCTGTAATAAACAATTCAGAGACGTTCTTCTTACTCTGGAGGAAAGACATAGTTCGTTAATTTCACAATTATTCTGGATTGGATTTAATCGGGGAGTTGTTTCGTATAAGCGAAGGAAAAGACAACACGGGAAATCAGCATGGACACTACGAAAAAAAATAACTTATTTAATGGATAGCGTGTTTTCTTTTACTGACCTTCCGATTAGATTACTGGTTAGAACTGGGGCTATAGGAACTATTTTAGCTGGGCTATATGGCATATTTGTTTTAATTTCCAGAATACTTGGAGTTATTACACTACCCGGTTATTCTATGACAATCTTTACTATATTATTTTTTTCAAGCCTAAATTTACTTGGCATTGGAATTATAGGATCGTATGCGTGGCGAACTTATGAAAATACAAAGAATCGTCCAATCTCTATTCCTATGAAAATTGATCATTTTAGAGGAAAACATGTCCGATAAGAAATATTTTGTTCATGAAAAAGGAATCTGTGAATCGAATAACATTGGAGAAAACACTCGAATCTGGGCGTTTACCCATGTATTACCTGGCGCACAAATTGGCAGTGAATGTAATATAAGTGATAATGTCTTTATTGAAAATGACGTTATCATTGCGAATCGGGTGACACTGAAATGCGGTGTCCAGATATGGGATGGTATTACTATCGAAGATGATGTATTTATAGGACCTAATGTTACATTTGCTAGCGCTAAATTTCCGCGCAGCAAAATATATCCCGAGCAATTCGTGCGTACAACTATTAAAAAAGGCGCATCGCTGGGTGCAAATTCTACTGTCCTTCATGGAATTACGATAGGCTCAAATGCGATGATAGGTGCAGGTGCTGTAGTGACTCGTTCAGTACCGCCAAACGCCATTGTCATCGGTAGCCCAGCCAAAATTGTTGGTTATGTTGACACCGTTTCAACCAAAGATGCTAAAAAAGAAAATACACTGGTTAACCAAGAGGTCATAGAGACTGCGGTACATGGCGTCACGCTTCATAATCTTCCTGTCGTAACAGATATGCGAGGTTGCCTTTCCGTTGGTGAGTTCTCTCGTTCTATTCCTTTCGAGGCCAAACGCTACTTCATTGTTTACGATGTACCGACAAAAGAAACCCGAGGAGAGCATGCTCACCATGAGTGTCATCAATTCTTGATCGCAATAAAAGGCATTATTCATGTTGTAGCCGATGATGGAATCAATCGCCAAGAATTTGTTCTTAATGCCCCCAATATAGGTATCTACCTCCCTCCTAAAACCTGGGGCATTCAATATCGTTATTCATCTGATGCAATCCTATTGGCTTTCGCCTCGGATTATTATGATGCAAAAGACTACATCCGAGATTATGATGAATTTATTGCTGTCAAAAGGCTAAACTAGTTGATGATCATTTAATGATTGTGAAAAATAACTCCTTTTTCCGATTCCTTCTGTCTGGCGGGATAAATACTGCATTTACATATGCTATTTATTTAATTTTACTTCACTTTGTTAACTATAAGGTAAGTTACAGTATCGCTTATATATCAGGGGTGCTTTTATCTTTTATTCTTAATCGTTTTTTTGTCTTTGCTACGCATAAGGGAATAAAATCGATTGTTCTTTACCCCTTTGTTTATGTATTCCAGTACTGTTTTGGGCTATTTATAGTTTGGCTCTGGGTTTCTGTGCTTAAGCTGGCTTCTGAAATAGCCCCTATAGTATCTATAATTTTGACTATTCCCTTAACATTCATTCTTTCTCGATTTATTTTTGTCGGAAGAAAATAATACTCACTGACATATATATTGATTTAAGTTCAAGGCTGTGTTATCAGGATTATACATCCACGATGCCGCTAGTTTTATTCCGCATATTTCACTTTTATTTTATGAACCCGTCCTAAAGGCGGGTTCTTTGCTTTTAAAGATACGGACCATCCCTCGAATCGCGTAGAACTATTCAATACAAGTGGTTTATAGGGTTACGTAGCGGATTGAATTTTATTTTCATTGATCGCATGATTCGTTCAACAATATCACATATAAATTACTGGAGATTCGCTGATGCACTCATCGTATCTCAGTAATGACCTGACACT
Source organism: Kosakonia pseudosacchari (assembly GCF_015167415.1). Taxonomy (NCBI): domain Bacteria; kingdom Pseudomonadati; phylum Pseudomonadota; class Gammaproteobacteria; order Enterobacterales; family Enterobacteriaceae; genus Kosakonia; species Kosakonia pseudosacchari. The sequence continues at coordinate 420,873 of NZ_CP063425.1, read as the reverse complement.
ATTATCTCCCCAGCTAGCAAGCACCAAGAAAACTGGTTAACCGACTGTAACTAGACCATTTTTGCTCCATACAGCTTTAGAGTTTTCCGGATTTTCGGCCAGTACTTCGTAATGTCCCGTACCTCACGCGGTGTTCTGAATAGGTAAAAAGAGAATGTCCGTACGGCGTGTCCGGTTAAAACACTCTATAGAAGCATTCTGTGCCGGCTTTCCCTGCCTGATAAATCCAGAACCATTCCATGTTCTTTTGCATATGAAACAGATTCTGTGATGCCAGTTCCGGGCAATTATCCATCCACATTTTTAGTAGATAACAGCGCTTTTCCATTATTTTGTCCGACACTCTTAAAACTCACTGTGCGGCATATTCAAATTAAACTCAATCGTCAAGCCTCATGGCTAAAGTTATTCATCATACTGAAGGCCCGGAAATCTCTGATAGACAGCAATGCATAATGCCGACCTCGTTTTGGTTAAGTGCCCGCGGAATCGCCAATGATTCAGGATTACGTACCGCATACAAAGTTTTCCCTTACGTGGAAAATTCAGTTTCAGCAGATAGTAAATCCGGTTAACTTGTTTTTGGTTCCAGACATGTCTCTACATTCACAATACTTCTTAAAGCCGTATCGCGGATAACACTCAACGGCTTCAGTCAGTGTCCGGTGCACCGGTTCGTCGCGCCTGGTATCCTGCTAATAAAATACACGGTCCTGCTCAGCGACTGTGTTCCGCAAGACTAGTGTATATTCATTGAAAGACCTCTTTCAAATAGCTGATAAGGCCACTTTTTATCGTGGGTTCGAAAGTTTTTCCCAATGACGTCTTTTAACGCACGATTTTCCAGGCTCAGGTCGGCAAGCATCTGTTTGAGTTATAGTTTTTCGTCTTCCACATCTTTTGTCTTTTTAATATCAACTAATTCCAGCTCACCATATTTTGGTTTCCAGTTGTCGTACGAGGCTTCAGAGATCCCGAGCTCAAGGAAGTCATATTTGACGGCGCGTCCGGCTTCAATAGACTTCAGAATGGCGATAATATGATACTAGGCAAATCGAGCTTTACACATGGCGCTCTCTTTAACCGACATAATCAGGGTGTCGGAAGATCGGTGAAAGTGAATGGTCCCGTAAAGTAGTGTGCTTACCGTAAGACTAACTTAATGCAAGTCACAGGGATAAGCCTCTGAATCCTGTCAAAGCGAGGCGTGCTGTGGACGCCATATTTTTATGATTTGCGCCACATTGTTCCACTGAAAATCGCAGCGCCTTGTTTTTCCATGCCATCACGCCGATAGTGTCTCTTTTGCCGAAACGGACATTCAAATGGTTAAAAGCGTAAATCGCACTTCGCTATATACAGCGGCATTGGTGCTGTTACTGATCCTGATTTATACCGGTTGGTTTGCCAAAGACCGGGTGACCTGGCTGATGGAAGTGGTGCCGGTAATGATTGTCGTGCCGTTGTTGCTCGTGACCTGGCAGCGTTATCCGCTGACATCGCTGCTGTATGTGCTGATCTTTTTCCACGCCATCATTCTGATGGTCGGCGGCATGTATACCTACGCGAAAGTGCCGATCGGTTTTGATGTGCAACAGCTCTTTGGGCTAAGCCGTAATCCCTATGACAAACTCGGCCACTTCTTTCAGGGGCTGGTGCCCGCGCTTGCGGCCAGAGAAATACTGCTACGCGGGCAGTATGTGCGGGGCGGGAAGATGCTCGACTTTGTCGTCTGCTGTATTGCACTGGCGATTAGCGCCACCTATGAACTCATTGAGTGGTGGGCAGCGCTGGCGATGGGTCAGGGCGCCGACGAGTTTCTCGGCACCCAGGGCGATCCGTGGGATACCCAGTCGGATATGTTCTGCGCCCTGCTCGGCGCGCTGACCACGGTGCTGGTTCTGGGGCGCTGGCACAAACGCCAGCTCAACGTGTAAGACAAAGCGCGGCGAAGACTGGAGCCAACGGTATTCGCCGCCTATACTCCGGTGATCCCTCCCAACGTCCACACACTTATGACTACGCAACTCCTCACCCGAGACTGGCGCTTGCCCGCCGCCGTTGCCCTGCTGGCGGTGGTGCTGGCTGCGGCCTTCGCTTTACATGCCCACTGGGCCGCCTTTTTGCAATGGTGCCTGGCAACGCAAATCACCCTGCACCGCTATCTGGTGATGTATTTGCTGCAACTGAATAACCACCAGTACAGCGGCGGCTTATGGCTGCTGACCGGCGCTTTCTTTTATGGCGTACTGCACGCGATTGGCCCCGGCCACGGCAAGTTTATTGTTACCACCTGGCTTAGCACCAACAACGAAAGCCAGACCGCGACGCGTGTCATTCCCGTGCTGGGCAGCCTGATGCAAGGCGTAAGCGCTATTCTGTTCGTCTTTATTCTGGCGGTCGGTTTCAACCTCGCATCCGGCGATCTCAGTGAAAGCCGCTGGTACGTTGAGAAAATAAGCGCGGTAATGATTGGCGGTTTTGGGGCGTTTGTTGTCTGGAACGCGCTGAAAAGCCTGAAGCCGCGCAAACTGACCATCCACTCGCTTACGCCCGCCCATCAGCATGATGATCTGTGTGGCTGCGGCCACCACGGCGTTGGCGTTAGCACACAAGGTGACTGGAAAACGCGTCTCGGCGTGATCCTCGCTATCGGTGCACGGCCGTGCAGCGGCGCAATCATGATTTTGCTCTTCGCCAACGCACTGGGCATCGTGAGTTGGGGTATTGCGGCGGTGATGACCATGGCGGTCGGCACGGCACTGTCGATCGCCGGATTGTCGCTGGCGGTACGCTATGCGCGCAACAGCACGGCGGCGTTTTTTGGCGGTGAGGCAAGCACGTTACACCGGTTGGTTCCGGTGCTTAAAATCGCCGGTGGCGTGGCGCTGATGCTGTTCGCGCTGGTGCTGTTTTTAACGGTCATTCCGGTGAGTGCGAACGGGGATTATATAGCGGCGGGATGTTAAAAAAGCCCGGATGGCGATGCCATCCGGGATGGGTATTACTCGTTTATTTTTGGATGTTGCTGCACCAGGCGCGCACGTTTTTCCTGCAACTGCGCGATCTCTTCATCGATGTCTTCGATTTTCTGCTCAATATTATCGTGATGTTCCTGCAAGATTTCCCGCGCTTCCTGCAGATCCGACGCCGCCGGGGTCGCCCCTTTCAGCGGTAGGTTCGCCGTCTCTTTCATCGTCAGGCCGGTAATCAGGCCAACCACCGCAACCACCATCAAGTAATAGGCAGGCATCAGCAGGTTGGCTGAGCTTTCCACCAGCCAGGCCGTCAGCGTCGGCGTCAGACCGGCAATCAGGATAGAGATGTTAAACGCGCTCGCCAGCGCACTGTAACGAATATGCGTCGGGAACATCGCGGGCAGCGTCGAGGCCATTACACCGGTAAAGCAGTTCAGCACCACCGCCAGCATCAACAGACCCGCGAAAATCAGGCCAATGATGTTGCTGTTAATCATAATGAAGGCCGGGATAGCCAGCACAAACAGCGCAATACTGCCCAGAATGACAAACGGACGGCGGCCAAAGCGGTCACTCAACAGCCCCATTACCGGCTGCACAAACAACATACCAATCATGATGGCAATGATGATCAGCACGCCGTGGTCTTCGGAATAGTGCAGGTTATGCGACAGGTAGCTTGGCATGTAGGTCAGCAGCATGTAGTAGGTCACGTTGGTGGAAATCACCAGACCAATACAGGCCAGCAGGCTGCGCCAGTGTTTAGTTGCAATCTCTTTAAACGAGACTTTCGGCCCATCCTGCAGCCCCTGACGATCGCCCTGCTCCAGTTTGTCGACGTGCTGCTGGAACGCCGGCGTCTCTTCCAGCGCGTGGCGCAGATAGAGACCAATTAACCCCAGCGGCAGCGCCAGGAAGAACGGGATACGCCAGCCCCAGTCGAGGAAGTTCTCTTCACCGACAATGGTAGAGAGCAGAACGACTACGCCCGCGCCGAGCACAAAACCGGCGATGGAACCAAAATCCAGCCAGCTGCCCATAAAGCCGCGTTTTCGGTCCGGCGAGTATTCGGCGACAAAGATCGATGCCCCGGTATATTCGCCGCCCACCGAAAAGCCCTGCGCCATCTTACACAGCAGCAGTAAAATCGGCGCCCAGATACCAATGGTGGCATACGACGGAATCAGACCAATACAGAAGGTACTGACGGACATGATCACTATCGTTATCGCGAGGATTTTTTGCCGACCGTATTTATCGCCTAACATGCCGAAGAACAGGCCGCCTAACGGACGAATCAAGAACGGAACGGAGAAGGTCCCAAGCGCGGCAATCATCTGCACGCTGGGGTTTGCATCGGGGAAGAACACCTTACCAAGGGCGTAGGCCACAAAGCCATAAACGCCGAAATCAAACCACTCCATGGCGTTGCCTAATGATGCGGCGGTAATCGCTTTACGCAATTTGGCATCATCAATAATGGTCACATCACGCAAGGTGATGGGTTTAATTTTTTTCCTTTTTAGCATGCATCTATTCCTCTTTAGACTTTCGCCCTGAACCGCCCGGCGTACTCTCCCTGCCGGACGTTTTAAATGGCTTTTCAGCCTTCCTGTTCAAGCGTAGCAGGTTTACTTACACGGACTGTTTAAAGCCTGTACAACCGAACCTGTTGACGCCTGCCGGGCAGTGAATGACCTTTTTACCCTAACAGGGTTTAAAAATGTGATCAAATTCACATAGTTTTCCCCCGCAATAATCCCTCTCACAGTTTTAACGCTTTTTCTCTCCTCGGGAATAAGAAACATCTAATGCGCAGCAGGCGGAAAAAACACCGGTAATCACTCTCGTGATTATTACCTTCCTTGCCATCTTCCCCATATATTTCTTCACAACTCATTTACAGCAAAAATAAATAAACAAATATCAGATTATCTTTACGCAAAATATGTGATCGGAGTAACTAAAACATTGTTTCATTCTTATTGAATAGATATTCCATTGATCGGATGATAACGACATAAACCCGCACAATGGCGCAACACAACGTCTTTTGATGCGGCGACCAGCGGCAATCGATAGCGAATGCCCTGCCTGAGAAATTCTTTAATGGATTGAAATTACGCACTTTTAATTTTTAGCTTTCCTCGTTCATGGTGAATGACGAGCAGTGAGGATTTATTATGAAAATCAAGGCCACGATAGAACGCATTCCTGGCGGGATGATGCTGGTTCCGCTGCTGTTAGGCGCAATTTTGAATACGCTGGCGCCGGATACCGGTGCTTATTTCGGTTCATTCACCAAAGGGATGATTACTGGCACGGTACCCATTCTTGCCGTGTGGTTTTTTTGTATCGGCGCATCCATTGATTTACGTGCTACCGGTACTGTTTTACGTAAATCCGGCACATTGGTACTCACCAAAATCGCTGTCGCCTGGGTAGTTGCCATGATCGCCGCGTCGTTTATTCCGGATACCGGCATCCAGACTGGATTCTTCGCCGGGCTTTCCGTGCTGGCGCTGGTGTCAGCGATGGATATGACCAACGGTGGTTTGTACGCGAGCCTGATGAACCAGTACGGCAGTAAAGAGGAGTCCGGTGCATTTGTGTTGATGTCGCTGGAATCCGGCCCGCTGATGACCATGGTGATCCTCGGCTCCGCCGGTCTGGCCTCGTTTGAACCACACCATTTTGTGGGCGCCGTGCTGCCGTTCCTGATTGGTTTCGCGCTGGGTAACCTCGATCACGATTTGCGCGCTTTCTTCAGTAAAGCAACGCCGGTGCTGATCCCGTTCTTCGGTTTCGCGCTGGGTAACACCATCAACCTGAGCGTTATCATGCAAACCGGCCTGCTGGGCATCTTCCTTGGCGTCGCGGTGATTATTATTACCGGTATTCCGTTGATTATCGCCGACCGCGTCATCGGTGGCGGCAACGGAACGGCAGGTGTCGCTGCCTCATCTGCAGCGGGCGCGGCGGTGGCGAACCCGGTGATTATCGCGCAGATTAACCCGGCGTTCGAACCGGTTGCCGCATCCGCAACCGCACTGGTCGCCGCGAGTGTAATCGTGACGGCCATTCTGGTGCCGATTATCACCGCGCTGTATGCGAAACGCTTCGGTGATGTGCCGCAAGCGAAAGAGGAAGCAGAGAACCCCGTCGAGTCGACAGGACACTAAACGATTTTCGAACAAAAAAGCCCCGTCAGGGGCTTTTTTATGGCCCGTTGAAAACCAGATCCGGCGGATGTGATGAGCAAAAGAGGTTGTCTGATATGCACGCACACATGACGGGAAGAAAAGGCCTTTACGGGTTTTGCCCGGCCCTTTCACCGTTAACCCGTGCCGCCTTTATAGATAGAAGGCGGAGGTTTACGCGCGGGAAAGCGGGTTATTCGCCAAACACTTCATCCACCATCGCCGTCGCGATGCGCGTTGCCGAACAGAGCCGCGGCATGCCCAGCGCCACCGTTTGCCAGCTCTGAGTAACAGACCAGCAGATCGGATGGCGTTCAGCATCACACCAGTCGCCAAGCCAGCCAAGTAAATCTTTATAGTCCATCAACCCTGGCGTTGAAGGTGTCGCCAGCCACTGGTGGTAGAAATGTCGGGTCGCCGGCGAAGCATTAATTCCCTGCGCCAGAAAATCGGCAGCCATCGCACGCAGGTTATCTTTCAGCATTTTCGCCACACCTTCATTCGCCAGGCGACAGGCATCACCAAACGCCCCCCAGCGCAACTCTTCCAGCGCGATGTAGCAACGACCGGCCATCGACCAGCCGTTGTAATTCCCGGCGCGCCAGTGTGCAAAAACTTGCTCGCTATGGTTCCCCGCCTGTACGGCCAGCCCGCGCTGGGTCAGCGCTTTCTCTTTCCACGCCGCACGCTGGCTAAAATGGTCAACCAGCTCGTCATATTGCTGCTGCGCGCCAGGCGTCGCGTTGGCAGGACGGCGCTCCGCTTGTTGTAACGCCGCCAGCCGCTCGGTAATGCGGGTTAATGCCAGATACCCAGGATCAAGCATGCTGGCCAGTTTTTCCGCCAGCCCCAGACGCAGCGCGTCGTTCTCATTTAATACGCCAGACATCGCCCACGGGCGCAGCTGCGTTTGCGCCATGATCTCCTGCGTCAGCCGCTCACGAAACAACTGCTGTTGAGGCACAATCGGCGTCTGGCGCGGCGCATCAACGCCCTGCACCAAGTCCACGATAAATTTCGGGTGAATACACTCAAGTACGCGCCCCGGGCCGTCCAGTAGTCGATTTTTCATGGTAGATCTGCCGCGAAGAGGGTTTGTATATCATCGCGTAACAGGCGTGCGTCCTCATGGATCCAATTGGCTGTCCTGATGCTCTGCTGCAACTGCTGGCGCAACGCCAACACTGACGACTCGTTCTGCTGTCGTATCGCCAGGCTGTCACGCAAACTTTCCTGTAGACCCGCAAGACTTAACGAGAATTCGGCAAAAAATGTCGCCATTCCCGCCGTAACAGAAACATCGACCTGCGCGCTCAAAGCTTTACGAATTTGTTCACAAAAATGAGCAACATGGTCGATGAGTTTCTTGTTTAACGCCGTAAGGTCGATCACATAGCGGGTTCGCGTGGCGACATAATCGTCCCACCCCCAACTGGGGTTATTGAGCCAACGCGACACGGTTTCCCGCATGCTGCCAGCGCGCGGCGCCTGCCCGGCCGGCAAATCTTGCGGCGCTATCACATTGGTAAACAACGAACGGGCGTTAAAGTTGAGCGCGCTCGCCTGGAACGCCGGGAAACTGATACGTGCGCGAAAACCGGCGTGCGTAAGTTCCTCTTTAATACGAGTTTCGATGGGGCGCATCGCATCGTTCAACGAACGTGCCAGCGTGTTTTCCAGTTCGTCGAAGCGCTGTGCCAGCTCGCGACTGATGCGCTCCTGCGCCGCGACTAAAATCGTCTCGCACACCGAGCGAATTTTACTGAGCGCGACCTGCGCCTGGCCTTCATTTTCCAGCACCAGTTGTCCCGACGCGAAGCGCTCATCAAAACCTAAGTCAGCATGGCTTTCACTGACCATTGTCATTAACTGACCATCATGGAACCAGGCATCAATGGCTTCGACAATTTCAAATTGCTGACCATGAATATAGATCTCGGCTGCGGCGAGCGCCTCTTCCACTTCGTGTTCAATTTCATCACTCACACCTTCCTGACAGCTACGCAGCAGCGCCATATCCTCTTCCAGCCGGGAGATGTTTTGCTCCAGCTTTTCATAGGCCACGGTTAAACCCTGATAGCGAAAATCGAGGTACTCGCGGGCGCTTTGGGTGTAGTTCAGCAGCTTATGCGACGCCGAGCGCAGCGCATAAAGCGAGGCGTTTGCGTGCGCGGCATGCAGCAGTGTGCGAATCGGTTTTTCAAACAGCGAATCTTCCCACAGCAGATCGGCGGCATGGCGGATATGCTCAATATCCTCTAAATCGGCGTTACGCCAGCGGCGTCCGAGCGCGGCTTCGGCAAAGTCCTGCACCCAGCGCTGCTCTTGCGGGTCCGGCAAACGCCCCTGGTGCTGCAACTCGTGGCGGGCGCGGTTCGCCAGATAGCCCCACATTGAAGAGACCGGGAAAATCTGCGCCGGGTTAATGTTTCCTTTCATTAACGTCCCGGAAATCAGCGCCTTAACCTGATCTTCATCGTCACTGTTACGATCTTTCTGATCGAATTTGTTCACCAGCGCATACAGCGGCACCGAACGGCCAACCGAGGAGATCGCGCGGCGCACCTCCTCATCAGAGATGGATTTAAGCTGTGTGTAGTCCATCACCGCCAGCACCGCCGAAGCGCGCGCCAGTTGCTCGTTGAGCATTTTTTGCAGATGTGGCTGCCCGGCTTCATTCGGCCCGGGGGTATCCAGCAGCGTCAGTTGACCCAGTTGATTATCCAGCCCGGCCAGATGCACAAACTCCACCTCAATCACCGGAATGTGTTCAATCGCCGCATAGGCGGAAAACGGGAAATCCACATCCAGCGCTTTGGAGAGGCGCACCAGATCATTGAGGCTTTTCAGGCAGTGGAAAATCGGCTGTGCGCCCAGGTAGTGCTTATCAAACGCATCGCCTTGCGCAATACGATCCAGCAGCGCGGCCATGTCTTTATCGATTTCAATTTTTTGCGCCAGCTTTTCACGGTTGTAATTAAACAGCCGCGTCTGCAGCTGTTGCGCCAGCGCGTCGATAGGCCCGACGTGAGAAAAGTGCAGCACCGGCTCTTTTTGACCAGGCGTGTGGCGAATAAGGGTGGGCAACGCGGTCATCGGCCGGTTACGGTTGGGCAGCACTTCCGTGCCGACAATCGCGTTGATGGTGGTCGACTTGCCTGCCTTCATGGTACCAACAATCGCCAGCACCATTTCCAGCCGGGTAATTTTCCGTAATTCGTTATGCAGCGTCGCCTGCTGCGCTTCAACGCCGCGCGCGCTGAAATGCAACGGCAAAACATTGGCGTTTTCCGCCTTACCGCTGGCGTGCGACTCATCAAACGTCGCCGTCGGTATTTTTTTTAAAGCCTGGAGATTGTGCAAGGAAAGTTGCAACAATCTTTCTGCTTCCTGGCTTAATTCAAAAATTGTTTGTGTGTGCATGTCAAAAGTCTTTCCTTAACGCAAATTTTCTTACTTTTATTTAGCCGGAATGTTTTATTAGTGAAGTTTCGGCTTTTATAATTACGTGTGGAAAATATCTTCGAAAAGATAAACACCTGATGATACTCAGGAAAATATATATTTTTTTTCTCAAAAAATGACAGCGCCGCAACTCCGGTGATAAAAACCAGAGAGTTTGAGCTTAGCTCATTTTCAGGAACAACCAGGATATATCATCATTTATTTACCCACCCAATTTGAGAGGTAATAACCACCATTGCTGGCAGCGTTGCAGGCATGACAGTTCAGGTTCGAATTACACCAGATACTCCACGCCACCTTATATGAATTAGTAAATGCTGGCAATTTCCACCAGAAAATAATCTAAATAACTGGCGTAAGAATTTACTCATCATGTTTCAGGAATAAGCATCGCTTAACCGAATGACAGGTTATGTCACTACAAACACTTTTTATGTTTTTTCTGAAAAAAATAATAACAACGGCAATAGTACGGTTTTGCTGTATAATCGCAGCCTTTCTGGCGCTGAGCCTTTGTGCGGTTTACCCCGCTTGTATGTACTTTTGAGGAACTCCCTATGCAACTCCCCCACTGCCCAAAATGTAATTCCGAATACACCTATGAAGATAATGGCATGTTCATTTGCCCGGAATGCGCTCACGAGTGGAACGATGCGGAACCTGCTCACGATGCAGATGAATTAATCGTCAAAGATGCTAACGGCAATCTTTTAGCCGATGGTGATAGCGTCACCGTAATTAAAGACTTGAAAGTAAAAGGCAGTTCTTCAATGTTGAAGATCGGCACCAAGGTAAAAAATATTCGTCTGGTCGAAGGCGATCATAATATCGATTGTAAAATCGACGGTTTCGGTCCAATGAAACTCAAATCTGAATTTGTTAAAAAGAATTGATGTTTTGACGGGAAGCATTCGCTTCCCGTCTGGTTTACTTTTTCCCGCAACGGCTACACTTATGGCAGATTTCGTTACCCGAGGTAATGATTATGCCGCTCAGTCCCTACATCTCTTTTTCTGGTCAGTGTCAGCAGGCCATCGAGTTTTACCAGCAGGCACTTCATGCTGAATTAACCTATAAGATTACATTTGGTGAAATGCCCACGTCCTCGCAAGAGCGCAATAACGATGAAGGCTGCGCTGCGGGTCAGGCTTTTGCCAATGACGATATTGCCCACGCGAATTTACGCATTGCCGACAGCGAAATCATGATGAGCGATGGCAGGCAAAACAGCGCAGATTACAGCGGTTTTACCTTAAGCCTCGCCACACAGGATATAGATCAGGGCAAGGCCTGGTTCGACGCGCTTGCCGCCGACGGACGCGTCACCATGCCGTGGCAGGAGACGTTTTGGGCGCACGGCTTTGGCATGGTGACCGATAAATTCGGCATTCCCTGGATGGTGAATGTCGTCAAAGCACCACCTGCCGCTTAATCTCTTCATTTAAAAAGGAGCCAATGGCTCCTTTTTCATTTCTATACCGCCATATGGCTTTTCCTGCTTGCCAAGATTCATCCCCGCGCAATCACCGCATAACCAAAATGCAACATTTGCCCTTCACGATAAGACCACATTTTACCTGGCCCGCGGAGCTACAATGAGCATGCACTTGTCCAGACATCCGACCAGCTACCCCACGCGCTATCAGGAAATCGCCGCACGGTTAGAGCAGGAGCTTCGCAGCAACTATCGCTGCGGCGACTGGCTACCCGCAGAGCAGCAACTGGCTACGCGTTTTGAGGTTAACCGCCACACACTGCGTCGCGCGATCGATCAACTGGTGGAAAAAGGCTGGGTACAGCGCCGCCAGGGCGTCGGCGTGATGGTGCTGATGCGCCCGTTCGATTACCCCCTTAATGCGCAGGCGCGCTTTAGCCAGAACCTACTCGATCAGGGCAGCCATCCCACCAGCGAACGCCTGCTGGCAGTGCTGCGCCCGGCGTCTCAACACGTCGCCGATGCGTTAGGCATCCAGGAGGGCGACAACGTTATTCACCTGCGTACTCGCCGTCGGGTGAATGGCGTAGCGCTGTGCCTTATCGATCACTATTTCTCCGACATGCAGTTATGGCCGCTGTTGCAGCAGTTTGATAGCGGTTCACTGCATGACTTTTTACGCGATCGGGCTGGTGTCAGCCTGAAACGCACCCAGACACGCATCAGCGCCCGCCGCGCGCAAGTTAAAGAGAGCCGCTGGCTGGAGATCCCCACTATGGCGCCGCTGCTCTGCGTGCGCACCCTTAACCATCGTGAAGGCGAGGTCAACGCCACGGAATACTCCGTCAGCCTGACGCGCGCCGACATGATTGAATTCACCATGGAGCACTGAATGCATTTTGATACGCCAACCCGACAGCGCTGGATGGCCGCACTCGCGCACGCCACGCCGGAGATGCTGCGCGGCCGAATGCGCACCCTCGGACTCACCCCGGAATACGAACAGGTGCGCGCCCCGCAGACCGGCCTGGTGCAGATCCAGGCACGCATGGGCGCGACCGGCGAGCGTTTCTTTCCGGGTGACGCCACATTAACACGCGCCGTTATTCGCCTCGAATGCGGCACGCTCGGTTTTAGCTGGGTGCTCGGGCGCGATAAAGGCCACGCCGAGCGCTGCGCCGTGTGTGATGCGCTGTTACAGGACCCTTCCCGTTTCCAGACGTTGATGGAAACCCTTATTACCCCGCTGGAAGCGGACCGCGCCGCGCGACTTACCGCGCGCCAGGCTGAAGTCAACGCCAGCCGGGTCGACTTCTTTACGCTGGTTCGCGGAGATAACGCATGACCTTACAACCCGCTTTCGCCTCGGCGGTTCACGATGCCCAACACTGTTTTCGCCGTCTGTTAAAAGCCATGAGCGAGCCGGGCGTGATTGTCTCGCTGCCGCAGTTAAAACATGGCTGGCCGCCGCTCAACCCGGCCACCACCAGCGTGTTGCTGACGCTTGCCGATAACGACACGCCAATTTGGCTTTCCGCCGCCGTGGATAACGATATCGTGCGCCAGAATCTGCGCTTTCACACTAACGCGCCGCTGGTCGATCAACCGCAACAGTCGCTGTTCGCCATTGCCGATCACACCCTCAGCGCCGGACAACTGAACGCGCTGCCGGGCGGCACCGATATCAGCCCGGAAAGTAGCGCGACCCTGATTTTACAACTACCTGCGCTGAGCGGCGGACGCATGCTGCGCCTGACCGGGCCGGGCATTCTGGAAGAACGCATGATTGCTCCGCAGTTGCCGGAGTGCATTACCGATGAGTTTACCGACCGCCCGCACTCGTTCCCGACAGGCATCGACGTGATCCTGACCTGTGGCGAACGCGCGCTGGCAATCCCCAGAACCACATTGGTGGAGGTGTACTGATGTACGTTGCTGTCAAGGGGGGCGAAAAGGCCATCGCCGCTGCCCACGCACTGCAGGAGCATAAACGCCGTGGCGACGCGGAGCTTGCGGAGCTGAGCGTTGCGCAAATCGCCGACCAGTTGCATCTGGCGGTTGACCGCGTGATGACCGAAGGCGGCATTGCCGATCGGGAACTGGCGGCGCTGGCGTTAAAACAGGCGAGCGGCGATAACGTCGAAGCCATTTTTCTGCTGCGCGCTTACCGCACCACGCTGCCGCGCCTGGCGGTGAGCGAACCTATCGACAGCGCGACAATGCGTTTAGAACGCCGTATCTCGGCGGTTTATAAAGATATTCCTGGCGGTCAGTTGCTTGGCCCCACTTACGATTACACCCACCGCCTGCTCGATTTTACCCTGCTCGCCGAAGGCGAAACGCCGACGCTCACCACGCGTGAAGCGCAGCAGGACGCCGCACCGCACGTGTTTAGTTTGCTGGTCAACGAAGGGCTGGCGAAAGCCGAAGAAGATAGCGGCGCAACCCCGGACGACATTACCCGCAATCCCCCGGTCTACCCCTGCTCACGCTCTGCGCGCCTGCAACAACTGGCGCGCGGCGATGAGGGTTACTTGCTGGCACTGGCCTACTCCACGCAGCGTGGCTACGGGCGCAACCACCCGTTCGCCGGTGAGATCCGCAGCGGCTATATCGACATCGAAATTGTGCCGGAAGAGCTGGGTTTTGCGGTCAACATCGGCGAACTGCTGATAACCGAATGTGAAATGGTCAATGGCTTTGTCGCCCCGCAAGAGGAGATGCCGCACTTCACGCGCGGATACGGGCTGGTGTTCGGCATGAGCGAACGCAAAGCGATGGCGATGGCGCTGGTCGACCGCGCCCTGCAAGCCGCCGACTATGGCGAGCCAATTAAAAGCCCGGCGCAGGACGAAGAGTTTGTGCTGGCGCACGCGGATAACGTTGAAGCCGCAGGCTTTGTCTCGCATCTGAAACTCCCCCACTACGTTGATTTCCAGGCCGAACTGGATTTGCTCAGACAGCTACAACAGGAGAGACACCGTGGCTAACGCGCTGACCGGTTACAACTTTGCTTTTCTGGATGAGCAAACCAAACGCATGATCCGCCGTGCGCTGCTAAAAGCAGTGGCGATCCCCGGTTATCAGGTGCCGTTTGGCGGGCGCGAAATGCCAATGCCTTATGGCTGGGGCACTGGCGGCATTCAGCTTACCGCCAGCGTGATTGGCGAAGAGGACGTGCTGAAAGTGATCGACCAGGGCGCGGATGACACCACCAACGCCGTCTCTATCCGCCAGTTTTTTACCCGTGTTACGGGAGTGGAAACCACCGAACACACCGCCGACGCCACGCTGATTCAGACCCGTCACCGTATTCCCGAAACGCCGCTCAAAGAAGATCAAATTCTGATTTACCAGGTGCCGATCCCGGAACCGCTGCGCTTTATCGAGCCGCGCGAGACAGAAACCCGCACCATGCACGCGCTCGAAGAGTACGGCGTAATGCAGGTGAAGCTGTACGAGGATATTGCCCGTTTTGGCAATTTCACCACCCGCTATGCATGGCCGGTAAAAGTGAATGCCCGTTACGTGATGGACCCGTCGCCCATCCCGGCGTTTGATAACCCGAAAATGCACATGATGCCCGCCCTGCAACTGTTTGGCGCCGGGCGTGAAAAACGCATCTACGCCGTGCCGCCCTACACGCAGGTGGAGAGCCTCGATTTTGAGGATTACCCCTTCGCACCGCAGAAGTGGGATCAGCCGTGCGCCATTTGCGGTTCCACCCATAGTTACCTGGATGAAGTGGTGCTGGATGATACCGGCACGCACATGTTCGTCTGCTCCGACACCGATTTCTGCCGCCAACAGAGCGAGGCTTTACGCAAATGACCCAACCGCTGCTTTCGGTGAATCACCTTTCCCATCTTTATGCGCCAGGCAAGGGTTTTCAGGATGTCTCTTTCGAGTTGTGGCCGGGCGAAGTGCTGGGCATTGTCGGTGAATCTGGCTCAGGCAAAACCACGTTACTGAATGCGATTTCGGCGCGCCTGGTGCCGCAACACGGCACCATCACTTACCAGGCGCGCGACCTCTACACGATGAGCGAAGCTGAACGCCGCCGCTTGTTGCGCACCGAATGGGGCGTAGTCCATCAGCATCCGCTCGATGGCCTGCGCCGCCAGGTTTCCGCCGGCGGCAATATCGGCGAACGTCTGATGGCGACCGGGGCGCGGCATTACGGCGATATCCGTGCCCGCGCTGAGCAGTGGCTCGGTGATGTCGAGATCCCGCCCTCACGCATCGACGACCTGCCAACTACTTTTTCCGGCGGCATGCAGCAGCGTCTGCAAATCGCCCGTAACCTGGTCACGCGCCCGAAACTGGTGTTTATGGATGAGCCCACCGGCGGGCTCGATGTTTCCGTACAGGCGCGTTTGCTCGATCTGCTGCGCGGCCTGGTGGTGGAGATGAACCTTGCTGTAGTGATGGTGACCCATGATTTGGGCGTCGCGCGGCTGCTGGCGAACCGTTTGCTGGTGATGAAACAGGGTCAGGTGGTGGAAAGTGGGTTAACCGATCGGGTGCTCGACGATCCGCACCACCCTTACACCCAATTGCTGGTCTCCTCGGTATTGCAAAATTAAGGAGTGGATGATGACTGTTTTGCGTGTGGAAAATGTCAGCAAGACCTTTGTTCTGCATCATCAAAACGGCGTGCGCCTGCCGGTACTGCGTGAGACATCGCTCAGCGTTGAGGCCGGTGAATGTGTGGTGCTGCACGGGCATTCCGGCAGTGGGAAATCGACCCTGCTGCGCTCGCTATATGCCAATTACCTGCCCGACGCCGGACATATTCATGTCAAACATGGCGACGAATGGGTGGATCTGGTGCAGGCCCCGGCGCGCAAAGTGCTGGAAGTGCGCCGCCACACCATTGGCTGGGTGAGCCAGTTTTTACGCGTGATTCCCCGAGTTAGCGCGCTGGATGTGGTGATGCAGCCGCTGCTGGAACAGGGCGTTGCCCGCGAACAGTGCGTACAAAAAGCGGGCGAGTTGCTCACCCGGCTGAATGTGCCGGAACGTTTGTGGCACCTCGCTCCCGCCACCTTTTCCGGCGGTGAGCAGCAGCGCGTCAATATCGCGCGCGGGTTTATTGTCGACTACCCGATTTTGCTGCTTGATGAACCTACCGCTTCGCTGGATGAGAAAAACAGCGCCGCTGTCGTTGAACTGATCGCGCAAGCCAAAGCGCGCGGCGCAGCGATTGTCGGCATCTTTCACGATGGCGCCGTGCGCGAACATGTCGCCGATCGCCTCTACCCGATGGGGATCTCTGCATGATCATCAACAACGTAAAACTGATCCTCGAAGATGAGGTAATCAACGGCTCGCTGGAAGTGCGTGACGGCGTCATTCGTGCTTTTGCCGAAACCCAAAGCCGCCAGCCCGGCGCGCATGATGGCGACGGCGGCTGGCTGATGCCGGGGCTTATTGAACTGCATACGGATAACCTGGATAAGTTCTTCACCCCGCGCCCGAAAGTGGACTGGCCCGCCCATTCCGCGATGAGCAGCCACGACGCGCTGATGGTCGCCAGCGGGATTACCACGGTGCTGGACGCGGTAGCGATTGGCGATGTGCGCGACGGCGGTGACCGGCTGGAGAATCTGGAAAAGATGATCAACGCCGTGGAAGATTCGCAAAAGCGCGGGTTGAACCGCGCGGAGCACCGCCTGCATCTGCGCTGCGAACTGCCGCACCACACGACGCTGCCGCTGTTTGAAAAACTGGTTGGCCGCGAGCCGGTCGCGCTGGTGTCGCTAATGGACCATTCGCCAGGACAGCGCCAGTACGCCAGCTATGAGAAGTATCGTGAATATTATCAGGGCAAATACCATCTCACCGATGAGCAGATGGATCAGTTCGAGCAGGAACAACTGGCGCTGGCGGCACAGTGGTCGCAGCCAAACCGGTTAGCCATCGCCGCTATATGCAATGCGCGTAACCTGCCGCTGGCCAGCCACGATGACGCAACGCGCGAGCACGTTGTCGAATCGCACCAGTTAGGCAGCGTGATTGCTGAATTCCCGACCACTTTCGCGGCGGCGGAAGCCTCGCGTGAGCATGGATTGCGCGTGCTGATGGGCGCACCCAATATCGTGCGCGGCGGTTCCCACTCCGGCAACGTGGCGGCGCACAAACTGGCGCAGCTTGGCATGCTGGATATTTTGTCGTCCGACTATTATCCCGCCAGCCTGCTGGATGCGGTGTTTCGTGTAGCCAGCGATGAAGAGAATGACTTCAGCCTGGAGAAAGCGCTTCACCTGGTGACCAAAAACCCGGCGCAGGCGCTGAATCTTAACGATCGCGGCGTGATTGCCGAAGGGAAGCGGGCGGATCTGGTGCTGGCGCACCACAAAGGCGACCACGTACGCATTGATCACGTCTGGCGCGAGGGGAAAAGGGTGTTCTGATGGGCAGACTGATCTGGTTAATGGGGCCGTCCGGCGCGGGCAAAGACTCGTTGCTGGCGGCGCTGCGCCAGCGGGAACATCCGCAATTACTGGTTGCGCACCGCTATATCACCCGCCCGGCCAGCGCCGGGAGCGAAAACCATATCGCGTTGAGTGAAAAAGAGTTTTTTACGCGTGCCGAGCAGCATCTGTTTACGCTGAGCTGGCATGCCAACGACTTTTATTACGGCATCGGCGCAGAGATAGACCTCTGGCTACAGGCCGGGTTTGATGTGATGGTAAACGGTTCGCGCGGGCATCTGCAACAGGCGCAAGCGCAATATGGCGACACGCTGATACCGGTGTACGTGCAGGTTTCGCCAGCTATTTTGCGCCAGCGCCTGGAAAAACGCGGGCGAGAGAGCGCCGCAGAGATTGAAGCGCGGCTGGAGCGCGCGGCGCGTTACCAGCCGGGTAATTGCCTGACGCTGAATAACGATGGCAGTTTGCTACAGTCAGTAGAAGGACTGGTCATGCTGATTCGTGCGCAACAAGGGAAAAGCGCGTAATGATGTCGGCGTAGCGTTGCTGCGCCGGTTACGTTGACTCAACCGTTAAAGCGAGGCGCTATGAGCCTGACAATCACCCTTACCGGTACCGGCGGCGCACAACTGGTGCCGGTTTTTGGTTGCGACTGCGCCGCCTGCCGCCGCGCCCGTCAGAATGAAACTTATCGCCGCAAACCCTGTAGCGCAGCCGTGAAGTTTAACGAGGCAGTAACTTTACTCGACGCCGGTATCCCTGACCTGATGGAGAACTTCCCCGCAGGTCACTTTCAACAATTCCTGTTAACTCACTATCACATGGATCACGTGCAGGGTTTGTTTCCGTTGCGCTGGGGCGTGGGCGCTAAAATTCCGGTCTTTGGCCCGCCGGATGAACAGGGCTGCGACGATCTGTTCAAACACCCCGGTCTGCTTGATTTCAGCCATACCGTTGAACCCTTTGTGGTGTTTAATCTGCAAGGTTTACAGGTGACGCCGCTGCCGCTGAATCATTCGAAACTCACGTTCGGTTATCTACTGGAGTCGGCGCACAGCCGGGTGGCGTGGCTATCCGATACGGCGGGTTTGCCGGACAAGTCTCTGAAATTTCTGCTTAATAATCATCCGCACGTTATGTTCATAGATTGTTCTTATGAACCGCGTGCGCAAACGCCGAAAAATCACTGCGATTTGAACACCGTTATCGCCCTGAATGAGGTGATTGGCTGTCCAAGAGTTATCCTAACGCATATCAGTCATGTCTTTGATCAATGGATGATGAAAAACCCGCTGCCGACGGGGTTTGAAGCAGGGTATGATGGCATGCGGATTGTGCTGGATTAGACCGCATAATATGGATATATTCGTCGCATCAATTCCGGTGGAAGCGGAAATAAGCAAACGCAGCCTGTAAAGAGGTCGTTTGAAGGATTAAGCGTACAGACTCGCAGCAAAAACAAAAAAGTTGTTGCGCATAACGCAACGGGGTCTTACTTACCCGCGTGTGACCAGGCAGTTATTAGCACATCGCGGCTTTGAAGAGTATTGAGCTTGCCATGAATGTGCTTTTTATTTGTAGCCGAAACCAGTGGCGCAGCCCCACGGCTGAGCAGGTATTTCGTCGCTATCCCGGGCTGAATGCCCGTTCCGCTGGCACACAACGCCAGGCGAGAAAAACCGTCTCCCCCGCCATTCTCTCCTGGGCGGATGTTATTTGCGTCATGGAAGAGCATCACAAAAGCCGGATTCTGGAAGACTTCAGCCGCCTGGTGCAGCATAAACCGGTTTACGTGCTGGATATTCCTGACCATTACCACTTTATGGACCCGCAACTGGTCGCGTTGCTGGAAGATGTCGTTCCGGCGCGTTTAGGTTTGCGCATCCCTGCGTAGCCGCGTTAGCGATAATAATCGTCGTCTTCCAGCCTGCGCTGTTCATCATCAAGCTGGCGCCGCTCGCGATCGAGCTGGCGCTGGCGGTCATCCAGTTGACGACGCCGATCCTCAAGCTGCTGATAACGATCGTCGTACTGCCTGCGCTGGTCGCGGCTTTGGTAGTCATCATCGCGCCTGTCATCGCGGCTATCTGTGTTATACGCTTCGCCAATCGCCCGCTGGATATTACCAATCGCATCATCAATCATATCCGCGTGGGCAACCTGACCACTGAGTAAGAGAGCGCCGAGCACCAGCGCGTTCGCGTAACGTTTCATAAAGGCCAGCCTCAAATAGGGACGAGGCTTACGTTAATTCAGCCACGCGCGCGCCGGGTAGCGGAGGAATCTCAAATCCACTACGCCGCAATACGCCGCAGCGCCTGAGCAAGTTGTACGCGGGTAAACGGTTTGCGCAAAAGCTCGACATCCGGCAGCGCAGGGTTCTGCGTCGGGCGCAGATCCTGGCCGCTTATCAGCAACAGCGGCAGTTGCGGATAGTGCTGACGCGCAAGGTTAATCACTTCCGCCCCGCTTAGCGCGCCGGGCAACATCAGGTCGCTAATCAGTGCGCCAATCTCCGGCGACGCGCTCAGCAGTTGTAACGCCTGCTCGCCGCTTTCGGCCTCCAGCGTTAAATACCCCAGCTCATGCAACTGTTCACACAAGGTCTGGCGGACATCCGCCTCATCTTCCAGCACCAGAATCAGCGTGTCGCGGGTATCACGTGTTTGCGCCAAATCGGGCTCGGGCTGATTGACCACCTGCACCGCCGCGCGGGGCAGTTGCAAACGCACCGTGGTGCCCTGCCCTGGCGCGCTTTCGATCTCTACCCGCCCGCCGGACTGGCGGACAAAACCGTAAACCATCGACAGCCCTAACCCGCTGCCGCTGCCGGTCTGTTTGGTCGTGAAGAACGGTTCAAACACCTGCGCTTTGACTTCCTGCGACATCCCACAGCCGTGATCCACCACCTCCAGCGCCACCATATCCTGCTTGCGTCCGTCAGTGCGGGTCACGCGCTGATTCCAGGTGCGCACTTTGATAACCCCGCTCTGCCCTTCCATGGCATCGCGGGCGTTCATCACCAGGTTGATGATGGCGTTTTCCAGTTGACCGACATCGATCCACGCGGGCCACGCCGGGTTCTGCGCCTCTATTTCCAGCGACAACGTCGCAGGCAGGGAATGGCGCATCAGCTCGCCGAGGTTTTCCAGCAGCGGCTGCATCTCTACTGCGTGCGGGTGCAGCGACTGCTTACGTGAAAACGCCAGCAGGCGCTGCGTGAGTAACGCGCCGCGCTCGGCGGCTTTCAGCGCCCGCGAAATACGCGGCGCATCCGGTGAATCGGGCGAGACCAGTTCAAGGCTGCCGATAATCACCGCCAGCAGGTTGTTAAAGTCATGCGCCAGCCCGCCGGTTAGCTGCCCGACCGCTTTCATCTTCTGACTGTGCAACAATTCAGCTTCCAACCCCTTCCGCTCGGTTCGGTCCAGCACCACGTTAACCATTCCACGTCCCGGCACCGGGCTGAAGCGCAGCTCAATGGTGCGGTCATCTGCCAGCCGCAGCTCCTGCGGTTTGGGTAGCGGTCGGGCGAGATTCTCCTGCACGTGGCCGGGCAGATCACTCACCTGGTGCAGCAAACGCTGGTAATGCTGGCCGCGCTGGAGCGCATCGGCGGTTAACCCCAGCAGCAGCGGATATTGCGGGTTCCACACCACCAGACAACCCTGGTTATCAAACAGGGCAAAGCCGTCGCGCATCGCATGAAAAGTGGTTTCCAGTTGCGTGCTTTTCTCTTTCAGCAGCTTTGAGGTGTGCTCCAGCGAGGCGGTATTGCGCGCGAAGACGTTAAACGCCCGCGCCAGCTCGCCCAGCTCGTCCCGCCGCTGCAAACCCGGTACGGAAACCTCCTTTTCACCGTGCGCCAGCCGCGACATGGCGCGTGAAATCGCGGTCAAATTGGATCCTAAGTTACGGTAGATATACCAACCGGCAAAGCCGGTGATCACCAGCGCCAGCAGGGCGAAAACGCTGATAAACGCAATGATGGAGCGCATCTCCTGGTGGCTCTGGGTGGTGCGCAGCTCAGAGGCGTTCGCCACTTCCGAAACATACTGGTTAATGTCGCTATTGAGCAGTGCCACCAGCGCTTTGATATGAAACATTGACCAGCTTATCGCCAGATCGCTCTCTTCCAGTTGCAGCGACAGCGGCTCCAGTTTGCGCAACTCGGCGCTGAAATCGGGCAGGATAAACGCCACCTTTGGGCTGGCGCTTTGCAGCGGTAATGTCGCCATCACCTCCGATAACTGTTTGATGGTCGGGCGCGGAGAAGGCGTTTGAATGGCGGCGATGATAAGCCGGTCCATCTCTTCCAGCAGGCGGCTGTCGGGGATCTTTCCCCCTTCCCGCGCATTTATCTCCTGTAAATGACGCAGGTAACTTTGGCTTTGATAGAGCGAGCTGAGCAGCGCATTACGCTCCAGATGGCGGCGCTGTCCGCGTTGCAGCATCTCGGTGACGCTTTGCTGCAACTCATGGCTGCGCCGCGTGATCTGAGCCACCAGTTGCGGCTCCAGTTGCGCAAGCGGCGCGTTCGCCAGTTGGTTAAGCGAGTGTTGCAGCGCACTTTGCGTCGCTTTCAGCCGCTCGGCTTCGCCTTTGTACTCCAGCGCGCCGACCACCTGCGACAAACGCACCGCCGCCGTGGCGACGCTTGCGGTATCGCGCGCCAGGTTCATGCTGCCGGTCATATCGTCCAGCGTCTGCTGCTGCACCTGTTCCTGAATCTGGCTGGCATGGCGAAAGCCGAGCACGGCGACGCCGCACACCATTAAGGTCACTGCCACTACCAGCACATTAAAAAACAGCAGCCGCCCACGGGCGCTGGAAAAGAACGGGTTCGCGCGATACGGCATAGTGGCTCCACAAGAGGCTCAACGCGGTGATGTGGCGTCACTATGACAAATATGAACAGCTTCTGACATTGTGCATTTACGAACGTGTGATGAAGTGCGGATATCGTCCTTCCGAGGAGCCTGACATGAGCACAACGCCCGTTCTGGAGATGCGCAACATTGCCAAAGCGTTTGGCAAGTTTTATGCGCTCAAAGGGGTGGACCTGACGGTCTGGCCCGGCGAGATCCACGCGCTGATGGGGGAAAACGGCGCGGGGAAAAGTACGTTAATGAAAATCCTTGCCGGGGCGTACAGCGCCACCAGCGGCGAGATCCTGATTGACGGCCAACCCTACACAATAAAAGGCCCGAAAGACGCGCTGGCAGCGGGCATCACCTTGATTTATCAGGAGATGCAGCTCGCGCCCAATCTGACCGTCGCCGAAAACATTTTTCTCGGCAGCGAAATCGCCCGTGGCGGGCTGGTGCAGCGCAAAGAGATGGCCGCACAAGCTCAGGCGGTGATCGATCGCCTTGGCGCCAACTTCAAAGCCACTGATCGCGTGATGACGTTAACCATCGCCGAACAGCAGCAGGTGGAGATCGCCCGCGCCCTGCATCGCAACAGCCGTATTCTGGTAATGGATGAACCCACCGCCGCCCTCTCCTCGCGTGAAACTCACCGCCTGTTCGAACTGATCCTGCGCCTGCGCGATCAAGGTATGGCGATTATTTACATCAGCCATCGCATGGCGGAAGTGTATGAGCTTTCCGATCGCGTCAGCGTGCTGCGCGACGGGCAATACGTCGGCAGCCTGACCCGCGACAAACTTAACGCCTCCGAACTGGTACGCATGATGGTCGGGCGGCCGCTCAGCGATCTGTTTAACAAAGAGCGCGATATTCCACTCGGCAGCCCGCGTCTGAGCATTCACCACCTGACCGATAACGAAAAGATCCAGCCGGTTAGCTTGCATGTCCGCGCCGGGGAGATCGTCGGTCTCGCCGGGCTGGTTGGCGCGGGACGATCGGAACTGGCGCAACTGATCTTCGGCGTGCGCAAAGCCACCGGCGGCATGATCGAAGTGGATGGCGAACCGGTAGTGATCCACTCCCCGCGCGCCGCCATCGATTTGGGCATTGGTTTTTTGACCGAAAACCGCAAAGAGCAAGGGCTGTTTCTCGAACTGGCGGCGCAGGAGAACATCACCATGGCGACGCTTGAGCGCGACGCCGCCTGGGGAATGCTCGACCGCAAAAAAGCGCAGTCGATCTCCGATGATGCCATCAAGCTGCTCAACATCCGCGTACCGCACGCGCAGGTACGCGCGGGCGGGCTTTCCGGCGGCAACCAACAGAAACTGCTGATCTCGCGCTGGGTGGCGATCGGCCCGCGCATTTTGATCCTCGACGAGCCAACGCGCGGCGTCGATGTCGGCGCAAAAAGCGAGATCTACCGGATCATGAACCAGATGGCGCGCAAAGGCGTGGCGATCCTGATGATCTCCAGTGAGCTACCGGAAGTGGTCGGCATGAGCGATCGCGTATATGTGATGCGCGAAGGCGACATTGCCGGTGAGTTACTCAACGGCGACATCACCCAGGAAAACATCATGACGCTGGCGACCGGCGTTAACGAATCCCTACACCCGGCGGTACACCATGACTGATTACAAAGAAAATGCAGCCACCGAGGTCGCCAAATCGGCCTCCGCCAAAAAGATGTTAATGGGCGATCTGATGCAAACGGTCGGCATCCTGCCGATTTTGATCCTCATCGTCGCCGTGTTTGGCTTTATCGCGCCGAATTTCTTTACCGAGAGCAACCTGCTGAATATCACCCGCCAGGCGTCGATCAACATTGTGCTGGCGGCGGGGATGACTTTCATCATTCTGACCGGCGGCATCGACCTGTCTGTCGGTTCGATTCTTGGCACCACGGCGGTGGCGGCCATGGTGGTGTCATTGATACCGGAACTCGCCATGCTGTCGGTGCCGGCGGCGCTGATGCTTGGTCTGGTGCTGGGGTTATTTAACGGTGCGCTGGTGGCCTTTGCCGGATTACCGCCGTTTATCGTCACGCTTGGCACTTACACCGCGCTGCGCGGCGCGGCCTATCTGCTGGCCGACGGCACCACGGTGATTAACTCCGACATCAGTTTTGAATGGATCGGCAATAACTATCTTGGCCCGGTACCGTGGCTGGTGGTGATCGCGCTGGCGGTGATTGTGGTGTGCTGGTTTATTCTGCGCCGCACCACGCTTGGCGTTCATATTTACGCGGTGGGCGGCAATATGCAGGCCGCACGCCTGACCGGCATCAAAGTGTGGCTGGTTTTACTGTTCGTCTATGGCATGAGCGGGTTGCTCTCTGGTCTTGGCGGGGTAATGAGCGCCTCGCGCTTGTACAGCGCCAACGGCAACCTCGGCATGGGCTATGAGCTGGACGCCATCGCGGCGGTGATCCTTGGCGGCACCAGCTTTGTCGGCGGGATTGGCACCATCACCGGCACGCTGGTGGGGGCGCTGATTATCGCCACCTTAAACAACGGGATGACGCTGATGGGCGTCTCCTACTTCTGGCAATTGGTGATCAAAGGGGCGGTGATCATCATAGCGGTGCTGATCGACAAATACCGTACCCGGCATCATCAGGCAGCATAACAATACCCTACAAAACAGCAACATAAGCGAGGATTACAGCATGCGTCTTAAACCTCTTGTCACTGCGCTCTGCGCGGGTGCTCTGCTGGCCAGCGCCCCGTTCGCGCAGGCCAAAGAACTGAAGTCCATCGGCGTGACGGTGGGCGATCTGGCGAACCCCTTCTTCGTGCAAATCACCAAAGGCGCGGAGCTGGAAGCGCGCAAACTGGCGGGCGATAAAGTCAAAGTCACGCTGGTTTCCAGCGGCTACGACCTCGGCCAGCAAGTGGCGCAGATTGACAACTTTATCGCCGCCAAAGTCGACATGATCATCCTCAACGCCGCGGATTCCAAAGGCATCGGCCCGGCGGTGAAGCGGGCGAAAGAGGCCGGAATTGTCGTCGTGGCGGTTGACGTAGCAGCGGAAGGCGCTGACGCCACCATCACCTCCGATAACACCCAGGCGGGGGAAATGGCGTGTAAGTACATCACCGACCGCCTGAAAGGCAAAGGCAATGTCGTGATCATCAACGGGCCGCCGGTTTCCGCTGTGCAGAACCGTGTTGAAGGTTGCCAGACCGAGTTTAAACGCCACCCGGACATCAAGGTGCTTTCCGATAACCAGAACGCCAAAGGCAGCCGTGAAGGCGGGCTGGAGGTGATGACCTCACTGCTTGCCGCTAACCCGAAAATCGACGGCGTATTTGCGATTAACGATCCGACGGCGATCGGTGCCGATCTGGCCGCTAAACAGGCGCAACGCAACGAGTTCTTTATCGTTGGCGTCGACGGCAGCCCGGACGGTGAAGAGGCGCTGAAACGTAAGAACTCGCTGTTTGTCGCCACACCGGCGCAGGATCCGCAAGTAATGGCCGCCCGTGCGGTGGAAATTGGCTATGACATCCTGCAAGGCAAGCCTGCGCCTAAAGAACCGGTGCTGATCCCGGTGACCATGATCGATAAGCAGAATGTTGGCAGCTACAAAGGCTGGACGGTGAAATAACGGTTTATCCCTCTCCCGCAGGGGAGAGGGAGTGCCAACACAGGGGATACCATGAAACGCTCCGCCATTAATGAGGTTCTCGGCCATACACGACAGTTCTTCTCAATGCACGATGTGCATCTGCCTCCGTTTGCCAGCTTTCCGCCGACCAAATGGCAACAACTGGACAGAGAGGCCTGGCGCGAAGTATTCGATCTGAAGTTAGGCTGGGATGTCACCGCCTTCGGCAGCGAGAATTTCTACGCCCAGGGACTGACGCTGTTTACGCTGCGCAACGGCTCGCCCAACGGCGCGCCCTATGAAAAATGTTATGCGGAAAAGATCATGCATGTGCGCGACGCACAGGTGACACCGATGCATTTTCACTGGCGTAAGCGCGAGGACATCATTAATCGCGGCGGCGGTAATTTAATTATTGAACTGTGGAACGCCGGGGCGAATGACGAGACGCTGAATACCGACGTTACCGTGGTCATTGATGGCTGCATTCAGACACACGCGGCGGGCAGCCAGCTGCGCCTCTCACCAGGGGAAAGTATTTGCCTGCCACCGGGGCTGTATCACAGCTTCTGGGGCGAACCCGGCTTCGGTGATGTGCTGGTCGGGGAAGTGTCGTCGGTAAACGATGACGAGCACGATAACCACTTCCTGTATGCCCAGGATCGCTACAACACCGTTCTGGAAGATGAACCGGCGCTGCTGGTGCTGTGCAACGAGTATCATCTGTTTCTGAGCTAAAGGAGTTTGCTATGCCGCTGATTTCTCTTGCCGAAGGCCTGGCGCACGCCCGCAAACATCGCTACGCCCTGGGCGCGTTCAACGTGCTCGACTCTCACTTTCTACGCGCCTTGTTCGCCGCCGCGAAGCAGGAGCGATCGCCGTTTATCATCAATATCGCCGAAGTGCATTTTAAGTACATCTCGCTGGACTCGCTTGTTGAAGCGGTGAAATTCGAAGCCGCCCGCTGCGACATTCCGGTGGTGTTAAATCTCGACCACGGCCTGCATTTTGAGTCGGTGGTGCGTGCCCTGCGGCTCGGCTTCAGCTCGGTGATGTTCGATGGCTCGACGCTGGAGTACGAAGAGAATATTCGCCAGACGCGGGAAGTGGTGAAGATGTGCCATGCGGTTGGCGTGTCCGTTGAAGCCGAACTGGGCGCGGTCGGCGGCGATGAAGGCGGCGCGTTGTACGGCCACGCCGATGAAGCCTGTTTCACCGATCCGGCGCTGGCGCGGGATTTTGTGGATCGCACCGGCATCGACACGCTGGCGGTCGCCATCGGCAACGCGCACGGTAAGTATAAAGGCGAGCCGAAACTCGATTTTGAGCGCCTTGACGCCATTCGCCAGCAAACCGGCCTGCCGCTGGTGCTGCACGGTGGCTCCGGCATCAGCGATGAGGATTTCCGCCGCGCTATCTCGCTCGGCATTCATAAAATCAACTTCTACACCGGCATGTCACAAGCCGCACTGGGCGCCATTGAGCAGCGTATGGGCAACCGCCAGCCGCTGTATGATGAGTTCGCGCAGCTATTGCTCAGTGTTGAAGAGGCTATTACCGATACCGTCGCCGGGCAGATGCGTATCTTTGGCAGTGCGGGGCAACTGTGATGGAACGCAAAGGGGTTATCGCCGCCGGAAATATGCTGGTCGATCATGTCCACCAGATTGTGCAATGGCCGGAGCGCGGCTGGCTGGCGGAAATCACCCACAGCGAACGCTCCACCGGCGGTGCGCCACTGAATGTGTTGCTGACACTGGCGAAAATGCACGTTGGCTTACCGCTGCAGGCCGTTGGCCTGGTGGGGGAAGACAGCGACGGCGACTACATTCTGGCGATGCTGGAGCAGTACCACGTCAACCGCCAGCATGTGCAGCGCACCACGTCAGCACCGACATCCATGTCGCAAGTGATGACTGACCCTTCCGGGCAACGCACCTTTTTCCACTCGCCTGGCGCGAACCGCCTGCTGGATCTGCCCGCTTTTGACGGGCTGGACGGCAGCATGAAAATTTTCCATCTCGGCTATTTGCTGCTGCTCGACAGCCTTGATAAGGCTGATGAAGAATTTGGCACCCGCAGCGCACGCCTGCTGGCGCAAATGCGCGAACAGGGCTTTGAAACCTCGCTGGATTTGGTGTCGCGCAAAGGCGATCCGCGTTATCAGCCTCTGGTACTTCCCTGCTTGCCGCATCTTGATTATCTGGTGATCAACGAACTGGAAGCGGGCGAATTCAGCGGGTTAGCGATGCGAACCACCGACGACGAGCCGCATATTGAAAATATTGCCAGCGCGGCAGCAAAACTGCTGGCAGCCGGCGTCAAACAGCGGGTGGTGATCCACTGCCCGGAAGGTGCCTGGGGCGAAGCGCCCGGCGAAACGGGCAACTGGGTGCCGTCGCGGATGCTGAGCCAGGCCGAAATTATTGGCAGCGTGGGGGCGGGAGATGCCTTCTGTGCCGGGTTTTTATATGGCTGCCACGAAAGCTGGCCGCTGCAAAAAAGCATTCAGCTTGCGCATACCTGCGCCCGCGCCAGCCTGCTGTGTGCCAATGCGATTGACGGGGCGAAAACACTGGATGCGCTCCTGCTTGAGTTAGGCACCCCGGCGTGAGACCACGCGCCCGGATGTCTCTTGCGGCGATAAACAGGCGTTATGCGGCTTTATCGCCGTGAGAAACATCTGCGGCAAATACGTAGCCGAGCCCGCGCAACGTTTTGATCAACGCGGGTTGGTGGGGATTGATTTCAATTTTGCGGCGCAGGCGCATAATCAACACGTCAATGGTGCGGTCAAACACATCGACGCTTTCGCTGTGCGTCAGCTCCAGCAACTGTTCGCGATTAAGCACCCGGCGGGCGTTTTGCACCAGCGCCAGCAATAAACTGTACTCCCCTTGCGTCAACGCCACGCTCTGCTGCTGGGGGTTAAACAGCTCGCAGCGCTCGGGATCGAGATGCCAGCCGTTAAACAGGAAACCCGCCGTTTTTACCGCAGAGGTTTCCGCCGCCAGCACGCCGGTACGTCGCAGTACGGCTTTAACACGCGCCACCAGCACACGCGCGTTGAACGGCTTACCAATGTAGTCATCAGCGCCCATTTCCAGACCGACCACCACATCCGATTCGCTACCCAGCCCGGTCAACATCACCACCGGCAGTGACGGGCGCAGTTTTTGTAGCTGCTGTAATACCTGCAAGCCATTGATATCCGGCAACATCATATCCAACAGCACCAGCGAGATATCCGCATGCTGCGCACAGAGATTTACCGCATCGCGCCCGTTATGGCAGGCGTAGACCGTAAAGACATGCTCGTTGAGCACATCTTCCAGCAGTGAACACACCGCCGTATCGTCATCCACAACCAGAATCGCAGGTTTCATTGTCCGCTTCCGCCAGGCTTCGTTTGCTCATTCTGGCTCATTCTGTTGGCAGTGATTGATAATTGCAGCGAATAAATGCCGGATTTTTAATCGGGGTCACATCCCCTCGCCTTTCGACACGTCACTTTTGACGATGACCTGCGTTTCGTCAGTATTTTGACCAAATATCCGCCGTAATATCAGTAAATACCCCCAGCAACACTGTGGCATAGAAGATGCATAATCGGGGGCGATATTCTTAACTGGAGCGAAAGTGATGAAAAAAGTCGTCACGGTTTGCCCGTATTGCGCCTCAGGTTGCAAGATTCACCTGGTGGTCGATAACGGCAAAATCGTTCGGGCGGAGGCAGCGCAGGGCAAGACCAATCAGGGCACGCTCTGCCTGAAAGGTTACTACGGCTGGGATTTTATTAACGATACCCAGATTCTGACGCCCCGCCTGAAAACCCCGATGATCCGCCGCCAGCGCGGCGGCAAACTGGAGTCGGTATCCTGGGATGAAGCGCTCGATTATGTCGCCAGTCGTCTGAGCGCCATTAAAGAGAAGTACGGTCCGGATGCGATCCAGACCACCGGATCTTCCCGCGGTACGGGTAATGAAACCAACTACATAATGCAAAAATTCGCGCGCGCCGTTATTGGTACCAATAACGTCGACTGCTGCGCTCGCGTCTGACACGGCCCATCGGTTGCAGGTCTGCACCAGTCGGTCGGTAATGGCGCGATGAGTAATGCCATTAATGAAATTGATAACACGGACTTAGTGTTTATCTTTGGTTACAACCCGGCGGATTCTCACCCGATCGTCGCTAATCATGTGATTCGCGCGAAACAAAACGGGGCGAAAATCATCGTCTGCGATCCGCGCAAAATCGAAACGGCGCGCATTGCTGATATGCACGTTGCCTTGAAAAACGGGTCGAACATCGCCCTGCTCAACGCGATGGGGCATGTCATTATTGAGGAAAATCTCTACGACCAGGCGTTTGTCGCTAATCGTACCGAAGGGTTTGAAGAGTACCGGAAAATCGTTGAAGGCTATACGCCGGAATCGGTCGAGGAAATTACCGGCGTTAGCGCCCAGGAGATTCGCCAGGCCGCCCGCATGTATGCCGGAGCGAAAACGGCGGCCATTCTGTGGGGCATGGGCGTGACCCAGTTCTACCAGGGTGTGGAAACCGTGCGTTCGCTGACCAGCCTCGCGATGCTGACGGGCAACCTCGGTAAAGCGCATGTTGGGGTGAACCCGGTGCGTGGTCAGAACAACGTGCAGGGTGCCTGCGATATGGGTGCGCTACCGGATACCTACCCCGGTTACCAGTACGTGAAAGAGGAGGCGCACCGCGAGAAATTCGCCAAAGCCTGGGGCGTCGACAGTCTGCCTGCGCACACCGGTTATCGCATTAGCGAGCTACCGCACCGCGTTGAGCACGGCGAAGTCCGCGCCGCTTACATCATGGGTGAAGATCCCCTGCAGACCGATGCCGAACTTTCCGCAGTGCGTAAGGCGTTTGAAGGGCTTGAACTGGTGATTGTGCAGGACATTTTCATGACCAAAACCGCAGCCGCGGCGGACGTTATCCTGCCGTCGACCTCCTGGGGTGAGCACGAAGGTGTGTATACCGCAGCGGATCGCGGCTTCCAGCGCTTCTTTAAAGCGGTGGAACCGAAGTGGGATTTGAAAACGGACTGGCAAATCATCAGCGAAATCGCCACCCGGATGGGTTATCCGATGCATTACAACAACACGCAGGAGATCTGGGATGAATTACGTCATCTGTGCCCGGATTTCTACGGCGCCACCTACGAAAAAATGGGTGAGCTGGGCTACATTCAGTGGCCGTGTCGTGACACGTCGGATGCCGACCAGGGAACGTCGTATCTGTTTAAAGAAAAATTTGATACGCCGAATGGGCTGGCGAAGTTCTTCACCTGCGACTGGGTCGCGCCAATGGATAAGCTCAACGAGGAGTATCCGATGGTGCTTTCCACCGTGCGTGAAGTGGGTCACTACTCCTGCCGTTCAATGACCGGGAACTGCGCCGCGCTCGCCGCGCTGGCGGATGAACCGGGCTATGCGCAAATCAACACCGCCGACGCCGCAAGGCTGGGCATTGAAGATGAAGCGCTGGTGTGGGTGAACTCGCGCAAAGGCAAAATCATCACGCGTGCGCAGGTCAGCGAGCGTCCGAATAAAGGCGCGGTGTATATGACCTACCAGTGGTGGATTGGAGCCTGTAACGAGCTGGTGACGGAAAACCTCAGCCCGATAACCAAAACGCCGGAGTACAAGTATTGCGCCGTGCGCGTGGAGCCGATCGCCGATCAGCGCGCCGCCGAGCAGTATGTGATAGATGAGTACAACAAGCTGAAGACTCGCCTGCGCGAAAGCGCAATGGGTTAAGCGGTTAATGCGGGGTGTTTACCACCCCGCTTTTTTCAGATCTCTTTGGTAAAACAGCCAAACCAGAACCCATTCTCTCGTTCGAACTTTTCATCGCCAAAAGCGCGAGTATGTTCGGAAACCACATCCAGGCAGCACACAGACAACCCCGCCAGATAGCGTTTCAGCTCCTCCGCTGAATAGGCTTTTTCAATCATGTTGTCGAACTTACGTTTAAACAGACCGGGTTCATCCAGCGTTGCATCGACGACTTTATCGTTAAACACCGCCTGACTACTGACTGCGAGGAAGAAGTAAGCGCCGCCCGGTTTCAGCAGCCTGACCACGTTGTTGAAATACGCCACTCGTACCGCTTCATCAGGAATAAAGGTAATGGCGGACATAATATCGAAAATGCAATCGAAGTGAGCATCCGGAAAGGGTAACTCGCCCGCTGCGTTGGCCTTCATAAGTTGTACAATACCTTTTTGTTGATAATCGCTCAGCAACTCCTTTGATTTTCTGATAGCGATATCAGTTTGATCAATGCCGACATAATTATCAGAAAAACCATGCGTAATAAGGTAATGAAGATTACGGCCAAAACCGCAGCCAATTTCCAGCGTATTAACGGTAATCGATTGGGTTTGAATCAACTCCAGGCTTTCATAAATTTGTTTAATGGCGTAACTGGGCGTGGTACGCACATTTTCATCGGCCGATTTTTTATGTAGCGCTTCCCACTTACTTTTATTTTGCTGGCTGCGCTTATTTGATGCAAAGATATCCATGAAACTCCCCGTATTTCATAATCGTAGCAATTTGTTTAAACCCGACTTCCGCAAGGATTTTTCTGTTCTCTCGCTCGGTGCAAGGCCGCATCATTCCTTCCAGGCTAAATTTCTTAGCGATAATCTCATCAACCGAAAAGCCTCGCGACAGCTTGAACTTCAGATAGCAAGACTCGATCATTTCATTTATTTTCGAGTCGTCGATAACTTCTTTTTCAAAAAGTATCAACGCACCTCCAGGAATTAATGCATCATATAATTTTTCATAAGCCGTTATGCGTTTAGTTAGTGGGATAAACTGTAAGCAATAATAAGAAGCGATAAAGTCGCACGCTTCCATATCAATATTTTCAATAGTGTTATGTACATATTCAATGGGTAAATTACCGGTTCTTTTTTTCGCCTGCGCGATCATATTCTGAACCGGTTCAACACCAATAAACCGTGTCGCTGCTTTTTGGCTGTGGCGGGTATATATTTTATGAATCAATGCACCGGTGGAGCAGCCTATTTCATAAAACACTGAGCCGTCTTTAATAAAGAAATCACTTAGAAAACCAATAAGTTCATGCCCTTCTTGATAAACCGGCACCGACATTTGCACATGTTCATCAAAGTGGCTGGCGACATCATTATCAAAAGACCATTGCTGCCCGGTTGATATCGAAATACTGTTACCCACTTCCATGTTAATACTCCCGATTAAGAAGAAAGAGTGAAAGGACAATCAGGCATCCGCCGATAATAAGTTGAATGGAGAGACCATCATGTAATGTGAAAATAGAAAAGATCGTTGAAAAGAGAGGAACGAGAAACAGAAAGCCACTGGCAAGCGTTGCGCCTCCCTGCCGTAGCGCTGAAAACCACAAGCCGAACGAGCCGACGCTGGCCGGTAAAATAAGCCAAATAAACCACACCCAGCCCCAGATTTGTAAATCGCCGATGTTATATTTTTCATCTCTTATCCAGGCGATGATTAACATAAACAGCGCACCGAGAAAAAGCTGCCAGCCGGTAAATACCCAGCTGTCTTTGTCAAAAACAAATCGCTTACTCACGACCGTGCATACCGCCCAGCATATCGATCCTAAAAACGCATAAAATAAACCGGTTCCGCCTTTGACACTCTCAAGCCCCAGACAAACAATCACGCCCGCGACGCCAATAATCAGTGAGATAATTTTTCGCTTATTTAATTTATCGTGCAGCAGATAATGCGCTAATATTGCGAGCCACAAGGGATTGGTAAACAAAATAATAGAAGACATGGATGAGGTAACACTCTCCAGCGCCAGGTTGAGAAAGCCCATGGTCCCTGTCGTCTGCAACGCTCCCACTACCGCGGTTAAAAGTAATCCCTTCGCGACCGATCCTTCACTGGTCGGAATGATAGCCTGAACGCCACGGGTAAAAACCGGAATTAATAGCATAAAAATCCCGGCTGCCATAAACCGCCAACCGCCCATTAAAAACGGCGGCATATTTTCATAAGAGATTAAATATTTCCCGGTTGGAAAAGACGACCCCATACAGAGGGTCGCAATAACAACTTTTAGTAGAAAGTTCATATTTCTCGTGGTCACGCTGCTTTCCTTTTATCAATACAGCCAATGGCAAACAATAAAACGAATGAAAGAGCAATAACGAGCATGGAGAGAAGCACGTAATCCAGCTGTCTGAAAAAAGCCACGGCGGTAAAGAGATATTGAATAATGACCAGCGCCAGCAGAAGTTTTCGGATAAACGCATCCCCATGCCGAACAGAAAAGAGAATACCTAAAGGTGCAAAGATAATGACCACCGGAATCGTTGCACTCAGATATGTTAAGGTCTGCATAGTTACGTTACCGGCACTGATATTTAAAACCGTCGCCAGCAGTGATATCAACGCCATCACAATGACCGCAGAAGGTGTTGCTACGGATTCGGTGCGGGAAAACATTAAAATCAACACGCAGAAAAAGACCACGTCGATACCATTACCGATCCATGAGGTCACAATTCCACCCGCGAAGCAAATAGCGATAAACAACAGCAATCGCCAGCCGTTCACGCGGGTAAGTGCTACGGTTCGCCTAATGGTTTGTTTTCTTCTGACAAGGAAAATCGCCGCGCCAAAGGCGAGCCAGAAAGAGGAGAAAAAAACTTTTAATCCTGCGGATGAAAAGGGATTAGGAATATAAAACAGCGCCAACAAATAACCTACAAAACTGGTTATTACACACCAGGTTATCAGAAATTTATCGACCGGTATCTTGCGGGTAAATATCGCTAAAGAAGATGCTGTCATGCCAAACGATTGCATTGCCAGGCAAAAAACGGCGGCCTCTTTGGCCGGGATCTGTTTGATGAACGTCAGTACTGGAAATGCTACCACACCGCCACCCACTGGCGTCGCACTTCCGACAAACGCCCCCACCATCATGGCGAAACTTAAAATATAATTCTCAGCTATTCCAGCGAAGCCAGTAATATATACCGTCAATAATAACCAGAGGATTAAACAAAAAAATCTGAAAAGATGAAGCGCATCCTTATATAAAGGTCGTTGTAAGAACATTATGACTGCCTTGTCTGTTCTGAATTGCGGTATTCTTTACGAACAAACAGATAAATGTTTAATTCTTTAATGAACTATGAACGTGATGACAGAACAACTTCCTAATTTCAGCCGACTGGCTTGTCTATTAGCCGATGCCAGCCGGGCTCGAATGCTCTGCGCGTTGATGGATAATAACCGGCTTACCGCATCGGAATTAGCGCGTGTTGCCGGGCTTTCGGCGCAATCCGCGAGCAATCATTTGGCGAAATTAACCCACTGCCGGGTAGTTGCCTTCGATAAAGTGGGACGCAACCGTTATTACCGGCTCTATAACGCGCTGATTGCCCAGGCCATTGAATCGATGATGGTGGCAACCTATGCCGATGACGATTTTCAGCAGCGGTTAAAACCCAGCGGGTTTAAGAAAATATGTTATGCCAGAACCTGCTACGACCACGTTGCCGGGCATATCGGCGTCGCTATCTATGAGCATCTTTTACAAACAAACATGCTGGTTGTCACAGACGGACATCTCTCCGTCACTCCGAAGGGACGAGACTGGTTCGCTACGCAACTGGGGATAGATATCGATAACATGCACGCCGGATCGCGCCGGGAGCTGGCAATAATCTGTATGGACTGGAGCGAGCAGCGTTATCACTTATCGGGTGAATTAGGCACCCGTCTCTTCGCGGCGCTGCTTGAGAAGCGGTTTCTTATCAAAGCGCATGAACCGCGTGTGCTGCTGGTTACGCCCACAGGCAAAGCGTTTTTGCAACAGACGCTGGGTATCAATAGTTTTATTGATTAGCGATCTGCCGCTTCCACGCCCTGCCGGGGGATCCTCTCTCGCCTGACAGGCTTGCAGGCGTTAGCGTGGTATCCAGATGAACCGGTCTGAAAGCGAGCCTGCGTTCGCCAGGCGTATCGCAAGGGCAAGGAAATGCCGCCCTTTATGAAAATCCCTCCATAAAGGAGGGATTGATAAACTTACTGATCGGCGGTTTTATCAAATTTGCCCAACATTTCGCGCTCGTAAGCGCGCGCTTTTTTGCGGTCAAACTTGTGTTCCCACTTAGCGATCACCAGCACCGCCAGCGCATTGCCCACCACGTTTAGCGCCGTACGCGCCATATCGAGGATACGGTCCACACCGGCGATAAACGCCAGACCTTCCAGCGGAATACCGACACTACCCAGCGTCGCCAGCAATACCACAAAGGAGACACCCGGCACACCGGCGATACCTTTTGAGGTCACCATCAGCGTCAGCACGAGGATGATTTCCTGCCACAGCGACAGGTCGATGCCATACAACTGCGCAATAAAGATAGCCGCAATGCTCTGGTACAGTGTCGAACCATCAAGGTTAAAGGAGTAACCGGTCGGCACCACGAAACTGGTGATCGACGCCGGCGCGCCATAGGCTTCCATCTTCTCAATAATACGCGGCAACACACTTTCCGAGCTGGCGGTGGAGTACGCCAGAATCAGCTCATCTTTCAGGATGCGGATCAAAATCCAGATGCTCAGCCCGCATACGCGCGCCACAATGCCCAGCACCACCAGCGCAAAGAACAGAATGGCGAAATAGACCAGAATCACCAGCTTTGCCAGCGGCCACAGCGAGGCAAAACCAAAGTTCGCCACCGTGACGGAGATCAGCGCAAACACGCCGACCGGCGCATAGCGCATCACCATATGGGTGACTTTAAACATGGTTTCGGAAATAGAGCGGAACACGGTGACCAGCGGTTCGCGGTGCGAAGCTGGCAGCGAGGAAAGCCCCAAACCAAACAGCACCGAGAAGAAGATGATCGGCAGCATGTCGCCCTTCGCCATTGACGCGACGATATTGGTCGGCACCAGCGATAAGATCGTCCCCATCAGGCCGTGGGCGTGGCTTTGCACATCCGCGGTGGTGCTTTGGTATTTCGAAATATCCACCGTCGCCAGTTGCGACATATCAATGCCCGCGCCCGGCTGGAACACATTCGCCAGCGTGATGCCGAGAATAATCGCCACCGTAGTGATCACTTCGAAATAGATGATGGTCTTGGCGCCGATACGGCCAAGCTGTTTTGCGTCGCCAACGCCTGCAATGCCGACAATCAGCGTCGAGATAACAATCGGCACGACAATCATTTTGATCAAATGGATAAAGATATCGCCCGCCGGAGACAGGAGATTCGCAATCAGCCATTCGCGGCTGTCGCTGTGGTAGTGCAAATAACTACCCAAAAGAATACCCAGCACAAGGGCTAGCAGAATCTGCCAGGCCAGGCTGATTTTCATGTTTTTCATAACTACAGACATCCTCAATGAAGCGCCATTCCAGGCACGGAACGACACATACTGAAAGGGTATGATTCACGTCGCGCAGTATTGCGGGGTTTTTTAACGCGCATTATCAGTATCATTTGCAGGGTGTAACGCGCAACCCTATACCGGGAGGGGGTTTGACTGAATTTTTACTTAAAAGCCGTCTTTTATTCCAGTTATTAAAAATAACTCTTTGTTATGAAAAACTTTTCACTGGCCTTAATTCCAATATTTACGTCTGGAAATTATTACGCACAATTCGTTCATTTGCGCATTTTTTAATCACTAAAAATGCCGTTATGGGCAACGCTAGCCAAAAATTCGTCTGCTATTCGTGGTTAACGCAGTGAATAATTCAGCAGACAAACCATTATCACCCTACTGATTACGTGATGGATTTTCATAGGCTTGCAGCAGCGTGAATTTTTACGCCGGTAGGAAGCGTAATCGAATTGTCACCTTTCATAACTTGCTGTTATGAAGCGCCTTTCTTTTCGTCTCACCCTTTTGCGTTCTTCCGCGCACCAGCACATTTATTTTGCTCGCTTTTTGCACAATTCATTTAATGCGTGATCTATCGCGCAAATAGTAAACAAAGCTGGCAAAGGCCCTACAATTAACGTTCTTGTGACATATTATTAACATCTTACAAGGAGAGCAATCGCCATGAGCCAAATACATAAACACGATATTCCCGCCAATATTGCGGAACGTTGCCTGATAAATCCGGAGCAGTATGAGGCCAAATACCAGCAATCGGTAACTGACCCTGACACATTCTGGGGCGAGCAAGGCAAAATCCTCGACTGGATCAAGCCTTACAAGAAGGTGAAAAACACCTCCTTCGCACCGGGCAATATTTCGATTAAATGGTATGAAGACGGCACGCTGAATCTGGCGGCCAACTGCCTCGACCGCCACCTCGCCGAACGCGGCGATCAAACGGCCATTATTTGGGAAGGTGATGACGCCAGCCAGAGCAGGCTTATCACCTACCGTGAGCTGCACCGCGATGTTTGCCGCTTCGCCAATGTACTGGTTTCACTGGGCATTAAGAAGGGCGACGTAGTGGCTATTTATATGCCGATGGTACCGGAAGCCGCCGTGGCGATGCTCGCCTGTGCGCGTATTGGCGCGGTGCATTCGGTGATTTTCGGCGGCTTCTCGCCGGAAGCGGTCGCCGGACGCATCATTGACTCCAGTTCGCGACTGGTGATCACCGCCGACGAAGGTGTCCGTGCCGGGCGCAACATTCCGCTGAAGAAAAACGTTGATGACGCGCTGAAAAACCCGAACGTCAACAGCGTCGAGCATGTCGTGGTGCTAAAACGTACCGGCGGCAACATCGACTGGCACGAAGGGCGCGATCTGTGGTGGAGCGATCTGACTGCAAACGCCAGCGATCAGCATGAGCCAGTCGAAGTAGGCGCGGAAGATCCGCTATTTATCCTTTACACCTCAGGCTCTACCGGGAAACCGAAAGGCGTGCTGCATACCACCGGTGGTTACCTGGTCTATGCCGCCTCAACCTTTAAATATGTCTTCGATTACCATCCGGGCGATGTCTACTGGTGTACCGCCGATGTCGGTTGGGTCACCGGGCACAGCTACTTGCTCTACGGGCCGCTGGCCTGCGGTGCCATCACGCTGATGTTTGAAGGTGTGCCGAACTGGCCGACCCCGGCACGCATGAGCCAGGTGGTGGACAAACACAACGTCAACATTCTCTATACCGCGCCAACCGCCATTCGTGCGCTGATGGCGGAAGGGGATAAAGCGATTGACGGCACCAGCCGCTCTTCG
Organism: Kosakonia pseudosacchari; assembly: GCF_015167415.1. Classification (NCBI taxonomy): domain Bacteria; kingdom Pseudomonadati; phylum Pseudomonadota; class Gammaproteobacteria; order Enterobacterales; family Enterobacteriaceae; genus Kosakonia; species Kosakonia pseudosacchari. The sequence continues at coordinate 381,647 of NZ_CP063425.1, read as the reverse complement.
CTGCGGATCCTCGGTTCCGTGGGCGAGCCGATTAACCCGGAAGCCTGGGAGTGGTACTGGTCGAAAATCGGTAACGGTAAATGCCCGGTCATGGACACATGGTGGCAGACGGAAACCGGCGGCTTTATGATCACCCCGCTGCCTGGTGCTACCCAGTTGAAAGCCGGTTCCGCCACGCGCCCGTTCTTTGGCGTGCAGCCTGCGCTGGTGGATAACGAAGGTAACGCGCTCGATGGCGCGACCGAAGGTAACCTGGTGATCACCGACTCCTGGCCGGGTCAGGCGCGTACGCTGTTTGGCGATCACGAGCGCTTTGAGCAGACCTATTTCTCCACCTTCAAAAACATGTACTTCAGCGGTGACGGCGCACGCCGTGACGAAGATGGCTACTACTGGATCACCGGTCGCGTGGATGACGTGCTGAACGTCTCCGGCCACCGCCTGGGAACGGCGGAGATCGAATCGGCGCTGGTGTCGCACCCGAAAATCGCCGAAGCGGCGGTCGTGGGCATTCCACACAATATTAAAGGCCAGGCCATTTACGCGTACGTCACGCTCAACCACGGCGAAGAACCGTCGCCGGAGTTGTACACCGAAGTGCGTAACTGGGTGCGTAAAGAGATTGGTCCGCTGGCGACGCCGGATGTGCTGCACTGGACAGACTCACTGCCGAAAACCCGCTCCGGCAAAATCATGCGCCGTATTCTGCGCAAAATCGCCGCTGGCGATACCAGCAATCTCGGCGATACCTCAACGCTCGCCGATCCTGGCGTAGTGGAAAAACTGCTCGAAGAGAAGCAGGCCATTACCATGCCATCGTAATACTCGAAAAACCCTGCCGGATAGCGGCGCGAAAGCGTCTTATCCGGCGGCAAACGCAACCATAACGCTCTCCTTGCAAGGAGAGGAAACAATCACCTCACCCTACAATCCCTAATGGATTTCGTGTTGCAGGAAAGCGGCAAACGCGCAGATCCCAGGCGCAACGATAACGATGTGACTGGGGCGGGCGCGTGCGGCCACCTGACCGGCAGCGCGCAGGACAACGGGGAGACCTCTGGAGAATTCTGTGATGAATAACATTTATCAACAGATAGAAAACAGTGCGCATTTCAGGGAGTTAGTCGAAAGACGGCAACGGTTTGCCTTTATGCTTTCCATCATCATGCTGATTATCTACGTCGGCTTTATTTTGCTGATCGCGTTTGCCCCGCACTGGCTCGGTACGCCATTGCATGAAGGCACCAACGTCACGCGCGGCATCCCGATTGGTATCGGTGTGATTGTAATTTCGTTTGTGCTGACCGGCGTATATGTCTGGCGGGCAAACGGCGAGTTTGATCGCCTGACCAAAGCGGTTCTTAGCGAGGTAAAAGCATCATGAAGAGAGTCCTGACGGCGCTGGCCGCCACACTTCCTTTTACGGCTCACGCCGCCGATGCCATTACCGGCGCGGTTCAACGCCAGCCAACCAACTGGCAGGCGATCATTATGTTCGTGATTTTCGTCGCACTGACGTTGTACATCACCTACTGGGCATCCAAACGGGTGCGTTCGCGCAGCGATTACTACACCGCCGGTGGCAATATCACCGGTTTTCAGAACGGGCTGGCAATAGCCGGTGACTTTATGTCAGCAGCCTCGTTTCTGGGGATTTCCGCGCTGGTGTACACCTCCGGCTACGACGGCCTGATCTACTCGCTCGGCTTTCTGGTCGGCTGGCCGATCATCCTGTTTTTGATCGCCGAACGCTTGCGTAACCTGGGGCGTTATACCTTTGCTGATGTGGCCTCTTATCGTCTGAAACAAGGCCCAATCCGCACCCTTTCTGCCTGCGGTTCGCTGGTGGTTGTGGCGCTCTATTTGATTGCGCAGATGGTTGGCGCGGGTAAATTAATTGAGCTGCTGTTTGGCCTGAATTACCACGTCGCCGTGGTGTTGGTTGGCGTGCTGATGGTGCTGTATGTGCTGTTCGGCGGCATGCTCGCCACCACCTGGGTACAAATCATCAAAGCGGTGCTGCTGCTGTTCGGCGCGAGTTTTATGGCCTTTATGGTAATGAAACACGTCGGCTTCAGCTTCAACAACCTGTTCACCGAAGCGATGGCCGTCCACCCGAAAGGCGCGGCGATCATGAGCCCTGGCGGGCTGGTGAAAGATCCGATCTCCGCCCTGTCGCTCGGCCTTGGGTTGATGTTCGGCACCGCCGGTTTACCGCATATTCTGATGCGTTTCTTCACCGTCAGCGATGCGCGTGAAGCGCGCAAGAGCGTGTTCTACGCCACCGGGTTTATGGGTTATTTCTATATTCTGACCTTTATCATCGGCTTCGGCGCCATCATGCTGGTGGGCGCAAACCCGGCGTTTAAAGACGCGGCGGGCGCGCTGATTGGCGGCAACAATATGGCGGCGGTGCATCTGGCAGATGCGGTCGGTGGCAACCTGTTCTTAGGCTTTATCTCCGCCGTGGCGTTCGCCACCATTCTGGCGGTGGTCGCCGGGTTAACGCTGGCGGGTGCCTCGGCGGTTTCCCACGATCTCTACGCCAACGTGTTCCGCAAAGGCGCGACCGAACGCCAAGAACTGAAAGTGTCGAAAATTACCGTGCTGGTGCTGGGGGTTGTCGCCATTCTGCTGGGCATCCTGTTCGAAAAACAGAACATCGCCTTTATGGTCGGGCTGGCCTTCTCGATTGCCGCCAGCTGTAACTTCCCGATCATTCTGCTCTCGATGTACTGGTCGAAGCTGACCACGCGCGGTGCGATGATCGGCGGCTGGCTGGGTCTGTTGACGGCGGTTGTCCTGATGATCCTCGGCCCGACCATCTGGGTGCAGATCCTCGGTCACGCCACCGCGGTGTTCCCGTATGAGTACCCGGCGTTGTTCTCTATCGCTGTGGCGTTTATCGGCATCTGGATCTTCTCCGCCACCGATAACACCGAAGCCGGCAAACTGGAGCGCGAACAGTTCCGTGCGCAGTTTATCCGTTCGCAAACCGGGATCGGTATCGAACAGGGCCGCGCCCATTAATCTTTCTACCCCGGTCAGTAATGGCCGGGGATCACACTTTCCTGCCTTTTCGCTACCCCTCTCGCACCAGCGCGCTACAGTACCTTCAGCTTATTGAAACGGTGTTTTTAATACATCAGCACGTTAATTCATTTATGACTGAAGAGGCTGTGATGAAAAAATATGCTTTAGTGGGAACCGGCGGGCGCGCCGGGCTGTATATTTCCGCCATTGGCGGACAATGGAAAGAGAATGCCCGCATGGTGGCGTTTTGCGACAGCAACCAGACGCGTATGGACTACGCCAACCAGCTCTTACAAAACGAAGACGCACCACGCGTTTCTACGTGGAAAGCAGCGCAGTTTGAAGCGATGATCCGCGAAACCCGCCCAGACGTTGTTATCGTCACCACCATGGACAGAACCCATGACGACTATATTGTGCGGGCATTACACGCAGGCTGCGATGTGATCACTGAAAAGCCCATGACCATCGACGAACAGCGTGCGCTGCGTATTCTCGATGCCATTGAGCAGACCGGCAAAACCGTGCGCGTAGCGTTTAATTACCGCTATGCGCCGCATCACAGTAAAGTGCGCGAGTTGCTGATGAACAACACCATCGGCGACGTCTACTCCGTGCATTTTGAATGGCTGCTGAATACCGAGCATGGCGCCGATTATTTCCGCCGCTGGCACCGGGAAAAGCGCAACAGCGGCGGGCTGCTGGTGCATAAATCGACGCACCATTTTGATCTGATGAACTTCTGGCTCAACAGCTACCCGCAGCGGGTGTATGCCGAAGGCGGGCTGCGTTTTTATGGCAAAGAGAACGCCGAAAAACGCGGCGTCACGCAGTTTTACCCGCGAACACATGGCTATGCCGCCGCTGACGATGATCCGTTTGCCCTCCATATGGCCGACAATCCGCAGTTAAAAGCGCTCTATCTCGATGCGGAACATGAAGATAACTACTGGCGCGACCAGAGCGTATTCAGCGACGGCATTACCATTGAAGATACGTTGTCGGTGCTGGTGAAATACCAGAACCAGTGCCAGTTGAGTTATTCACTCAACACTTACTTGCCGTGGGAAGGATTAAACGTGGTATTTAACGGCAGCCAGGGGCGGCTGGAGATGAAAATCGTCGAGAAATCCTACGTCAACGCCGGCGGCGAGCGCGCCAATGAAGGCAGCCTGGAATCCTGCGACATTACCGTGTTCCCGATGTTTGCCGTACCGTGGAAAGCGGACTTCACCCTTGGCGAAGGCGGCCACGGCGGCGGCGATAACGCCATGCTGGCGGACTTATTTGGTACACAGGGACACGACCCACTGCAACGCGCCGCCGATCATCGCGCCGGTGCGATGTCGATCCTGACCGGCATTGCCGGGAATATTTCAATGCAACAGCAACGCCCGGTAAACTTTAACGAGTTCGAACTGGTTGCAAGGCTGAAAAAGCAGTGACCTTCCGGCTCCCCGTTGCACGGCGGGGAGCTAAAACATCACGCTGGCGATCAAGGGCGCTGCCAGCACCATCACCACACCGGAAAGCATCATCACCAGGCTTGCGACCACGCCTTCCTGCTGACCGAGCTCATAAGAACGTGCGGTGCCCGCGCCGTGTGAGGCTGCGCCAAAGCCCGCGCCTTTCGCCACCCCTTCGCGAATCGATAAGCGCAGAAACAGCACATCGCCAACCGCCATGCCAAACACACCGGTGACCACTACAAACAACGCCACCAGATCCGGCTGGCCACCAATCGGCCCGGCGGCCGCCAGCGCAAAAGGCGTGGTGATCGAACGCACCGCGAGGCTGCGCTGGATCTCATCCGGCAGCGTAAACAGGCGCGCCAGCCAAACCGAGCTGGTCACCGCCACCACCGAAGCGGTGATTACGCCCGCCGAAAGCGACATCCAGTGGCGGCGAATAATCGCCAGGTTGTCATACACCGGTACGGCGAAAGCGATGGTCGCGGGCCCCAACAGCCACATCAGCCAGTGGGATTCACCCATGTAGTCCTGCCAGGAGATATGACCGAACACCAGCATTAACACCAACAGCAGCGGCGTGAATACCAGCGGCATCAGCGGCAATTTTCGAAAACGGCGGTAGAGACGTTTATTGAGGAAATAGCACACCAGCGTCATCGCCAGGCACAGCAGGCTCAAGGCGAAATCACTCATTTTTCAGCCTGCTGAGTTCAAAGCGATAGACGTTATCCACCACCCAGGCAGTGGCGCCGAGCACCAACAGCGTACTCAAACCGATCACCATAAAAATGCGCCAGCCTTCTACCATCAACAATTGCGCGTAATTAACCACGGCGACCACCGCAGGCACAAAGAACAGCAGCATTTCCGCCAGCAGCCAATGCGCACCGGCACGTACCCAACTAAGCGGGATCACCCGACAAAGTATTAACCCCAGCAGCAGTATCATGCCCACCAGGTTGGCGGGAAGCGGCAGATGCAGCCATTGAACCAGGTATTGCGCAAAGATAAACAGCCCGGCATAAAGCACCACCTGAACCGAAACCTGTAAACGACGCACAAGGGCAGGCGTAACACGGCTTAACGCCACGTCCATAATGATTTTCCATCAAATAAGCAGGCGGCCAGTATAGAGAGCCCCAATGCGCTACTGAAATGAATTAAACTCATCGCATACATAGTTCTAAGGAATAATTATGGACATCAGAACGCTGCGCTATTTTGTGGAGGTGGTACGCCAGCAAAGTTTCACCCGCGCGGCGGAGCGCCTGTTTGTGACGCAACCGACCATCAGCAAGATGCTGAAAAACCTCGAAGATGAGCTGAACTGCACCCTGCTTATCCGTGACGGGCGCAAACTCTTACTCACCGATACCGGCCGCGTGGTGTATGAGCGCGGCCTCGCCATCCTCGCGGAGTTTCGCCAGTTAGAAACCGAACTTGGCGACATCAACCACCTGAACAAAGGTGTTTTGCGCCTCGGCATTCCACCGATGGTCGGCATGTTGATGGCCGGGCCGATCAACTTGTTCAGCCAGCGCTACCCCGGTGTGGAACTGAAAATTGCCGAGTTTGGCGGCCTGACCGTACAGCAAGCCGTCAGCAACGGTGAGCTGGATGTGGCGATGACGGCGCTGCCGGTCGAAGAAGAGAGTGGCCTGGCGACCTTGCCGCTGTTTAGCCATGCAATGTGCGTGCTGGTGCCGCGTTCCGGCAGTTGGCTTGAACGTGAAGTGGTCACGCCAGAGGAGCTCGCTGAACATCCGCTGCTGATCTACAACGAAGATTTCGCCTTAAGCCGCCAGCTCATGCTGCTGTTTCAACAGCATGGCGTGAAGCCGCGTATCGCCGTACGCAGCGGTCAGTGGGATTTTCTCGCCGCCATGGTGCAAGCGGGCGTGGGCATTGCCATTCTGCCGGAGCCGGTCTGCCAGCGGCTGGATAAGCAGAATCTGCGCTGGATCCCGCTCCAGAGCGACTTGCGCTGGGAGTTAGGCATGATTTGGCGCGACGGCGTTTACCTTTCACGCAGTGCGCAGGCGTGGCTGCAGTGTTGTGAAGGGTTCTGGCTCAATGAGAAAAGCGAGTAGCGGGGTTAACTGGCCGGGCAGCGCATCAATGTCTGCCCGGCGCGAGGTTTACTTATTCTCTAACAGCAGCGCTTCCAGCAGGTCGAGATCGTGCAGCAGTTTTTGCAGCGTCTCGTTGCTGATCTGCCGGGTGGCACGCAGGTGGTAAAGCTCGGCGCGCTCTGAGCGCAGCGCCGCCAGGCGGAAACGACGTTCCAGATTCTCCTCCTGGAGAGAACTCTCAACGTTATTGCGTCCGTCGGCACGACGGCGCAGGTTACCAATTACCCGCGAACTCACTTCCGTAAGTAACTGGTTATCGATGTTCTCTTCGGTGTCTGCCGCCAGGCGCTCTTCCATCTTCTGAATCGCGACAATCGCCACATCCGCCGTTGCCGCGCGCGCCATCCGCTCCTCTTTGTACTGCTGCGCGTGGTCGCGCACTTCAACATGCTGCAACAGCGCAGGCAGTGCGATAACGCCAACAAACAGCGAGAACAGAATCACCCCGGCGGCGAGAAAGACCAGCTCGTAACGCGCCGGAAAGACATCGCCGCTCGGCAACAACAGTGGAATGGAGAGCACACCGGCAAGCGTTATCGCCCCGCGCACCCCGGCAAAGGTGGCGATCAACAACTCGCGGTCGCTCCACGAGGCGAACTCCATCGGTTTTTTCACCAGGAAACGCTGGCTGAATCTCTTCATCGTCCACAGCCAGCCAAAGCGCACCAGCATCAGCGCGGCGTAAATCAGCACAATATCGGTAAACAGCATCCAGGTTTCGACGTTTGGATCGGCTTCTGCCGCCACCAGCGAAGACTCCAGAATGCCCGGCAACTGCAAGCCTAACAGCAAGAACACCATGCCGTTAAAGACGAACTCCAGCATCGCCCAGGTGCTGTTGGCGCGCAGACGCATCGCCAGCGGCGCGGTGCGCATCACGCCGGAACGGGTAATGGTCATCCCTGCCGCGACCGCCGCGAGGATGCCGGAAAAACCGATATGTTCCGCAATCAAATAGGAAGCAAACGGCAGCAGAAACAGCAATACGATTTGCGTGGCTGGTTCATCGCCGCCCCAGCGGCTGAGAAAACGCAGCGAGCGGCCATACAGCCAGCTCACCACAAACCCGGCGAGCAAACCACCAATCGCTACTTTGAAAAATTCAAACGTTGCTCCGCCCACGGTAAACACCATGGTGCCCATCACGACCGCCACGGCGAATTTCAGCGACACCAGACCCGAAGCGTCATTCATCAGCGCTTCGCCCTGCAAAATGCCCATGATTTTCTTCGGAATGCGCCCTTCCCCGACAATGCCGGAAAGCGCGACTGCATCGGTTGGCGACAGCACCGCCGCCAGCGCAAAGGCGGGCACCAGCGGAATGCCAGGCACCATCCAGTAAATTAAGAAGCCGATCCCGACCACGGTGACCACCACCAGCGCCAGCGCCAGGCCAAAGATTTCGCGGCCATGTTCGAGGAACTCACGCGTGGGCGTTTTCCAGCCATCGGCGAACAGCAGCGGCGGAATAAACAAAACCAGGAACAGTTCCGGGTCGAATTCCACATGCAGGCCAAAGGTGGGAAAGGCCAGCAGCGCGCCGATGGCGATCTGCATCAGCGGAAGCGGGATTTGAAATGGAAGAACACGAGTCACGACGCCAGAAAGCGAGACGACAAGGGTCATGATGAGAATGGTAAAAAATATTTCCATGCGTTCCCTGTTTGCGATGTGTTGTTATAAAAGGCCTCAGACCTTGATGCCAGAGCCTTCAGCTTAACGCAAAGAAACCGGGCTGTGGGCAAAAAAATGGGCAACCGAAGTCGCCCATTGTGTAAAGGTTTACGCTCAACGTCCTCTGCCCACAGGAAGAGGAAACGCGATGTCAGATTGCCCAGCCGCCCGCATAGAAAGCCACCAGCGCGATGGCAATCACCACGGTGCCGATATTCAGCTTGCGCCACTCACCGGACACCACGCGGCCAATCACCAGCGACGCAAAACCGATCATGATGCCGGTTACGATGTTGCAGGTCAGCACGATAAACACGGCAGTAATCAGGCCTGCCATCGCGTCGACGAAGTCGGCAAAATCGATTTTCGCCACGTTGCTCAGCATCAGCAGGCCAACGTACATCAGCGCCGGTGCCGTTGCGTAAGCTGGAACCAGGTAAGAGAGCGGAGAGAGGAACAGGATCAGCAGGAACAGCACGCCCACGGTGATCGCCGTCAGGCCGGTTTTACCGCCTGCCGCCGTACCTGCCGCAGACTCGATATAGACCGCCGCTGGCGCCGCGCCAACTAAACCGGAGAAAACGCTGCTCAGGGAGTCGGTGGTCAGCGCTTTGCCGCCATCGATAATCTGACCATCTTTGCCCAGCAAGTTTGCCTGGCCCGCGACCGCACGGATAGTGCCAGTGGCGTCAAACACCGCCGTCATCACCAGCGCCAGCACGCTTGGCAGCACGACCGGGTTCAGCGCGCCGACGATATCCAGGCTGCCGATCAGCGAGTTGCCTTTGTCATCGCTCAGCGACGGCATGGCGAAAATGCCAGAAAAGTGTACGCTCGGGTCGAAAATCAGACCGACAATCGACACACCGATAATGGTCAGCAGAATGCCACCCGGCACTTTCAGTTTTTCCAGGCCGATAATCACCGCCAGACCAATCAGCGACATGATCACCGGGAAGCTGGCAAAGTGTCCAAGCGTAACCGGCAGGCCGTCCAGCGGGTTCTTGATAACCAGACCCACGCCGTTCGCGGCGATCAGCAGCAGAAACAGACCAATACCGATACCGGTGCCGTGCGCAACGCCCTGCGGCAGGTTGCGCAGGATCCAGCTACGAATGCCGGTGGCAGAGATAACCGTGAACAGCACACCCATCAGGAACACCGCGCCAAGCGCGACCGGTACGCTGATGTGTTGGCCCAGCACCAGGCTGAATGCGGTAAAGGCGGTCAGAGAGATAGCGCAACCGATAGCCAGCGGCAGATTCGCCCACAGGCCCATCACGATAGAACCGACACCAGCCACCAGGCAGGTGGCGACAAACACCGCCGCAGGTGGAAACCCGGCTTTACCCAGCATGCCAGGTACGACGATGACCGAATAGACCATCGCCAAGAAGGTGGTTAAACCGGCAACGATTTCCTGACGAACCGTGCTGCCACGGGCAGAAATTTTAAACAGTGCGTCAAGCGAACCGCCGGTACGCGCAGAAGGCGTAGACATAGAAACATCCCCTGAGAATTTTATTGTGCGTTGGTATGCGTGGTGGACAGTCCACTGCCGGTTAAACGTCATCTCCCTGTGCTGCGTTGTGACAAGGGGCCACAAAAAAGCAAACGTTTAACTCCGCGCATACAACGGTTGGTCGAAAAAAGGCAAACGATTATCCAGCGTTTATATGGCGCTTTTCAACTGAACTTTGCCGCTTTTCGCTAAATTTCGCGCGAAGCGGCGAAGAAGTGGACGGCGGATGCGCAAACGTTATCGTCGATGCGCAACTTTGCAACATTTGCCGATCAATTTTAGCTGCCAGGCAGATCAAATGGCCCGCCCTGCACAATGGCCCGTTGCCATGCCGGGCGCATCTCTACCCGTTTTTTCCACGCACGTAAGTTGGGTAAATTCTCCACGCCGCCGCGAGCCAGCAACGCGAACACCGGGAAGCTCATCTGAATATCAGCCATGCTTAGCTGATCTCCGGCAAACCAGCTTTTCTGCGCCAGTTCGCCTTCGATAAAGCGCGCATGGTTTTCAATTTGCTGTTTCAGGAACGCTTTATCGACACCCTTCGCGAGGAGTTTGCCGACACTGCGTATCCCGAACGGCACCGGGGGTTTACCCAGGCTGTTCATCACCAGTTTCATGAGTAGCACGGGCATGAGCGAGCCTTCGGCATAGTGCAGCCAGAAGCGGTAATCCCGCTTCTGGTTGGTCTCCTGCGGTTTAAAGCGCTGCTCAGGGTCGTACGTTTCCTGCAAATATTCGAGGATCGCTCCGGATTCGGCGAGGATCAGCCCTTCATCCTCCACGACGGGTGACTTGCCGAGCGGGTGCACTTTTTTCAGGGATTCCGGCGCCAGCATCGATTTTTCCCGCTGGTAACGGACAATTTGATACGGCACGCCCAATTCTTCTAACGCCCAGAGTACGCGCTGGGAGCGCGACTGATTAAGGTGATGCACCGTAAGCATGTTTTTCTCCAGAAAATTCAGACACATTAACTATAGAAAACCCCTACTTACAGCGGTGAAAAAAAAGACAAAAATAATTGCTCAAAAAAGTAGCAATTATGCGGCGGTGGCCTACACTAAAAGTGTCGGTACAACCCGGAACCTGTAACATACGCAGGGGTGCCGATGTCGGGGGAAACCCTCCCGTAACCGAGCGGGATAGAGAGAAAGACAAAGACCGGAAAACGACTAAAGCGCCCCAACGGGCGCTTTAGTTTTTTGTACGTTTCAATCGTCTTCCAGCAAGCGCGCGCCGGTGCCCTGCTGCCCAAGCTGGTCGCCGGGGTTACGCAGTGGACAATCGCTGCGTGACAGGCAGCCACAACCGATACAGCCATCCAGTTCATCACGCAGAGCCACCAGCGTATGGATACGCCGGTCCAGTTCTTCGCGCCACTGTGACGACAGCTGTTTCCACTCTTTCTTGCTTAGCGTATGCCCTTCCGGCAGCACACCAAACGCGTCGCCGATGGTCGCCAGCGGAATACCAATGCGCTGAGCAATCTTGATGATCGCCACATAGCGCAGCACATCACGCGTATAGCGCCGTTGATTGCCGGTGTTACGGGTACTTTTGATTAAGCCTTTACTCTCATAAAAGTGCAGCGCAGAGACGGCAACCCCGCTGCGCTTCGCCACTTCACCGGGGCTGAGTAAGGCTTTAATACGTGGCGTTTTCTTTTCCATAAAACCTCTTTACCTCAAGTTAACTTGAGGAATTATACTCGCTTCCAGACAAAACGACGAATCGGGAAATGAGGAAGCCATATGTCCCATCAGCAAATTATTCAGACACTTATTGAATGGATTGATGAACATATCGACCAACCAATGAACATTGATGTAGTCGCCAGAAAGTCAGGTTATTCGAAGTGGTATCTACAGAGGATGTTCCGCACCGTGATGCATCAAACGCTGGGTGACTACATTCGCCAGCGCCGTTTACTGCTGGCAGCGGAAGCGCTGCGAACCACGCAGCGGCCTATTTTTGATATCGCGATGGATTTGGGATATGTCTCGCAACAGACGTTTTCACGTGTCTTTCGCAGGGAGTTTGATCGCACCCCCAGCGATTACCGGCACCAGGCGTGATGCCCTGTCACTTTAATGAAGGCGGCTGCTGTACCCAGCGTTTAAATTCCTGTGACGGCAGCGCCTTTGCAAAGTACCACCCCTGACAGAACTGCACGCCGCGTTTTAACAGCCACGTGACCTGCTCCGCGGTCTCAACGCCTTCCGCAATAATCTTCAGACGCAGACTCTGCGCCATCTCAATGATGTGTTCAGCAATCAGATGGCTGGTGCTGTTGGTCGTCAATGTATCAATAAACGATTTGTCGATTTTCAGGATATCGACGTTCAGCGAGTACAGGTTGTGCAAATTGGAATAACCGGTACCGAAATCATCAATCGCCACCTCATAACCCGCCTGGCGAAACGCCTGAATAACCGGCGTGGTTTTCGGCACATCAATAAACCCGCGTTCGGTCACTTCAATCTTAATCTGCTCGGCGCGTACCGCATGCATCTTGGCTTTATTGGCAATCAATGAAATCAGGCGCGAGGAGTGGAAATCTGCAGCGGAGAGGTTAATCGAGATATAAAGTTGCGGCGCCATTGCCAGGAAATCGCCCAGATCGCTGAACAATTCGTCGACGACATAATCGGTAATACGCTCAATCATGCCCTCTTTTTCTGCCAGCGGAATAAACTCCGCCGGGCTCATGACCGGTCCATTAAACCCCGGCCATCGCAACAGCGCTTCCGCGCCAACGCAAGTGCCGTTTTTGATATCGATAATAGGTTGATAATGAAGGCGAAGCTGGCGTCGGGTTAACGCCCGGTGGAGCATACGGCGTGGAGAGTTAAACTCCTGCCGTGTTCGCGACCATATTAATAGCAAAATAACGCTACCAATCACGCCCAGCGGCAACGTTAATGTGACCTGGTGATAAAGCGCCTGAAAATAGTGGTCACTCGATGTCGAAACAATAATCGCGATCGGACGATTATTCGAACGTGCAATGGTATAAAAGCGCTGATCCTGCTGGAATGTTAAATCATCGGTGCGTAACAGCTTAGCTAACTTATCAATGCGGGCATTCTGGCTAACAGAAAAAAACTGATGCGTCACGGTGTCGTAAATACCGTAAGCCAGATCAGTATTGTCTGATGCCACATCGCTGTAAGTGAGCGGATTAATCACCGCGACATAATTTCCACGCTGCATGTACACCATCTTGTAGCCCGCGTAAAAAGGCGTATCCCGATAGTAATAAATAGCGATATCGGGCGCGCGTTTATAATCCGCTGGTGAAATAGCATACGATTGCGCGGGCGTTATTACGCTCGAACATAAAAAGTGGTCGCCACGGGCATAAATTAAATCCGAAACATACATGCTGCCGCGGACGATATTGAGCATGGCCGTTCGATGTTCCGGCGCGCAAATTTGTCCGCGGTATTTTTCCGCCGCGCTGCGCACCGTATCCACTTGCTGGATAACGCGCTCCGTTTTATTTAGCGCTAATTGAGCAAACGATTGAAGCTGGGCACTCGTTTCTTTCACCGCACGAATATGCGCAAACCATAGCGACAACATCAGCGGCAGAAGAACTACCGTGATGAGCACGACGACGCTGAGCATCTTGCGACGCACGCTATGATTCATATCCGCCTATATCCATGCATTTAAAGTGCCTTTTTTAATGTTTGGCAGGATGCTTTGATAAACAGGTGATTACGTTGCATGAATCAAACGACATTAGCAACTGACTTTTCTCATTAAAAACCTAATATTTGGTTATGACCGAAATACGCGACCATAAAGCAAACTCAGAGTGTGCCCAATGTTTATATTAAGGAAAATATTAATCCATTCGCATGGGGGTGTTTTAACTTAATACAACAGAGTATCGCTGATTAAGCCAAACTGGCCGCAGGATAAAAAAATGGCGCGCCATTCGGGTATTTTTTCATCTGTAGCCGAGCCGCTTTCATCATTTCTTCATTATTTATTAAAAAGCGCCAACCACCACGGTTTGGCTGCGTCCTGCGCGTTTCGCATCGTACAAGGCGTTATCCGCAAGCGTTAGTAAAACTGAAGTATCAGACTCTTCGCCGGTGACGAATACTAAACCAGCGCTAAAGGATAAGGCTATCTTTTCACCATTGCTAAACAATGGATTTCGCGCCAGCGACGCGCGAACCTTTTGGCTAAAACGCAGCGCCATCTTACTGTCGGTATGCGGCATTAAAATCAGAAATTCCTCACCGCCTAAACGACCAAAAATATAGGACGGATCGCAATGTTCACGGATCTGATCGCAAAAGTGGATCAGTGCGGCGTCGCCCGTTAAATGCCCCCAGCGATCGTTAATATTTTTAAAATAATCAAGATCCAGCATCAGAAGGCTAAAGTGGCTGCGCGGCTCGTCTGGCCGACACGCCACCAGCGCCTCTTTTAACTTCCGCAGCATAGCAAAACGATTATAGCAGCCAGTCAGATCGTCAATGGTGGCTTTCATTTCCAGCTGCCGCTCCGCTTTTTTACGTTCGGTAATATCAAGCCCAATACTGAGCACCGAGTGATCCGGCAGTTGAATATTCGACCAGAGCACCGTCAGCACCTGACCATCACGGCGTACCGGGTGCCATTCGTGCATGTCGACGGCTGGCGATGTATTAACCGAAGCGCGAACTTTTTGCCGAACTTCGGGATCGGGGAAAAATAATGCTAATGGATCGGCCTGCTGATTGAGCTCATTAATGCTCCAGCCAAATACACGTTCACACTCCGCGTTCCATAATATGCAGCGATTGGTTTTGTCAAAAGCGTTCATTAAAACCGGTGCGCGTTCAAATAACGCTTTATATTGCGTCACAATGCGCTGCATCTCTTTCGCTGTGCGTTCTCTGGCGACAATTTCAGCAAGATAATTTTTTAATTTTTCGACCAAAACAATAACGACATTTTTCACGATAGATAAAGCGTGCAAGGATTGCGGAAATGCCAAAAAGAAATAACCTTCGAGTCCGGACTCTTTATAATTTAATTTACACAAAATGCCGCTGCGTAATTTACTGGCCGCTATTTGCTGATGAGGAAATAATAAATCACCAGCATGTCGCCGCCAGCAAATGACTCGCCAGGCGCGCTGATGTCGTTGCAGTTGAGACTGTTCAAGAAAAGCGTGCACATCCTGCAATGTGCAGTCCGGCGTACCTGCGCTGACGAGCTGCCACGCATCGTCCTGCCGGATAACCACCCACGCAAGCGTGGAGCCGAGTGCTGCATTGATCGCGCGTAATATCTCTTCCATTGAGCGTTGCGCGGTGAGCCAGGGCATCAGCCTGGCCAGAACCGACAACGCCGCATCAGCGTCCTCAGGCGGCACGGCGGAATTTTCTATTTTCATATTTTTTCATTCGCAGGTTATATGACGCGAAACCAGCTTAAAATGACGTTATCAGGAAAAAAGAAGAGGCGGCCATCAATTCAGTTAGCGCAACTGCACGCACAAATATCTTCATCACGCATAAAGAACGTGATGAAAAAAATATATCGATAAAGATCAAAACCCTGAATCATCATTCACAGGCTAATAAGATTTTCCTCAAAAGCATAATATATGCGACACAACCTGTAAACGTTGTGGCAATTAGGATGCTAAATATCACTCAAATGTATTAGATAGAAAAAGCATTAATTCCCCCGGCATATAGAAATATATTGGCGATATATTGTCGTATGAAACAGCGCTAACACGACGCAAAAAGCACGATTTTTGTACTGGCGAATAAATCAGCAAATGTGATATAGTTCACACATTCTTGAAACGGGAAACGCCGTTTCAATTCGTTGTGTTATTCGCGGACCTCCAGCATTGCCACTCGCGCAGCGTGCTTATCCGCCTGGTATTCGGTTCTTTCTGAGGATGGTTTGATGGCTACCTTTACCGCCAGCGTCGTGCTTCTCCGCTGGCAGTTACTGAGTGCAGTGTTGATGTTTATGGCCAGTACGCTGAACATTCGTTTCCGTCGTGCTGATTATATTGGCCTGGCGGTGATCAGCAGCGGCATGGGCTTAGCGGCGGCATGCTGGTTCGCTACCGGGTTGTTGGGCATTACAGTGATGGATCTCGCCACGACCTGGCACAACCTGGTCGTCGTGATGGAAGAGATCGCGCAAAAAGCGCCACCCGAGTGGCCGATGATCGTAACGTGATTGCTTAAAGCGCCTGCGGGCGCTTTTTTATTTCCTCGGGTGCTCGCTTTTCTACGCCACGCACCTTCGCATAAATATAAACAACAGATCGGCGCCAACCGCCGATCTTTCCCGCCCGCGGTAGCCGCGTAAAGAGACTAGCAGCCTTTCGCTGACAACACTGTTCGGGCGGAGAAGCCGCATTTGATTACCTGCGGGCCCGCTAAGCGGGAACGCCCACTTACCGAGCCAGGGCGTAAAAAATGCAGATGCCCGAAAAGACCCGGCTTAGCGGGCATCGGTGTTTTACGTCAGCACAACGATTTTACTCAAGAATGCGGGCTTCCCATGGTCGCCAGAGCGGGTGGAATTTCTGTGGCTGATAGTGCGTCGTTTCGCGTTCGCCGAAATGGAACAGTGCATCCATCTCATTTTTGATGACGACAATATTGGAGCCATCCGCGCGCCCGCCAATGGTCACCGAACCGTGATAGCCCTTTACCGGCACGCCGGTATAATTCGCCAGTTTTTGTGCGAAAGCATCAATCCCGCCTTCGCCACTGTGGCAGCTTAAACAGCGGATATTTTTAAACTTCACCTCCCCGGCAAGTTCCAGCGTATCCATTGCCACATCAAACGGCGCTTTAACACCACCAGCGACTTGCAGGCCCGTGGTGCTGTCACCCTTTGGCGTAAACACACCGTGACCGATGATATTCAACCGCGGTTCGCCTTTATAGGTATCCGTGAAAAACAGGTACAAATTTTCGTTATTCAACCCCGCATCCCGGCGAACAATATTGATCTCGCCTGACAACGTCACCGCGCCCATTTCTCTCTCGCCGACATCCATGCCGACTTGATAAACCTCCGCTAACCTGGCGCTGTCTGTTTTTGCCGTTGTAGATGTTGCAAAACCCCCTTTCCCTTCCGGCAGAACAACGTGTATCGCATCCGGCCCGGAAACATCAGCAGCGGCATGGCTTAACGACCGTATACCTGGCGTATTTTCCTGCGCAAGGGAGGTGAAGGATTTCGCTGTCGCACTTGCCGGTTCAGCCAGCGCGGTTTTGTTTTGCAGATGCGCATTTTTAAGCGCGCTGGCGGGTCGTTCTGCAAGACGCCCGGCACCAGCACCGGCAAAGGCACGCGACGCACCGGGGAATTCCGGCAGCGGCCCGCCCAACACCGCGCCGAGGAAAATCTCCTGCAAACTTTCGCCCAGCGTGGGCAACGGTATTTTGCCTTCATCTTTGGGTACGCGGGAAAGATCGGCCTGTCTATCACCGGTTCGCCATGAATAATGCCGCTGCTGAAACGCCTGGAAAGTCTCTTTTGCCGGCGTATAGGCAGGCTCCAGCTGCACCGCTCTTAGCGTTTTGTCTGCGTAAGGCGAAATATCATAGGGTTTAAAAACATCAATTGCTGCCGGGCCTTTAATGTCCATGCGCGCTCCTTTAATAGCGGTTGTCTGGCTTCATTGCCGTTGATTAAGTGGCTCGATGGACGACTTTCGCGGCGTTAAGGCGCAATTATTTCCCCAGTTTCGACAACATTTCCGGGCGCATAAATTTATGGATAACCAGCATAAACAGTACCGATGGCACCAGCAGGATCAGCGCGGTGATGGACGACACCTGGTAGTTGCCCGACATACTGGCGGTATAGAGCAAAATGGGCAGCGTGGTGATATCCGGCGCGCCGACAAAAAAGGTGGCGGTAAACTCGTCTAATGATTCCAGAAACACAAAAATGCTGGCGGCAATCAGCCCAGGCGCGGCCTGCGGCAAAATGATATGGAAAAATGTATAGACCGGCCCGGCACCCAGATTGCGCGAAGCGCGCGCCAGCAACGGATCAAGCGCCGAGAACGCCGCCACGCTAATCCAGATCGAGTACATCAGGCCGTGAACGCTATGCACCAGTACCACGCCCGCAATCGTGCCGTTTAGCCCCCACTGATAAAAGAGCCGCGCCACGTTCATATACACCGTCAGGTTGGGAAACGCCTGCGGGATAAGAAACAGCAGCATAAAAAAGGCGCGACAGGGCATGGATCGGTGCGACAGCGCGTAACCCGCCGGAATGGAGATCAGCAGACAGACAATGACCGACAACACCGCAATGAATACGCTGATTGAGAGCGAACCGGAAACATCACTGTAGGGGCTAAACACCTGGCTCCAGTATTTTAATCCCCACTGGCTCGGCAAGGTGTGCGGGAAAAACCAGCTCTCCGCCACCGTCCAGATAATCAGGTTCAACAGCGGGCCAAACAGCGCCAGCACCAGAAAAGTGAGCAACAGGGTTTGCAGCAGAAAACTGCCGTGGAGTTTTTGGCGAAACGAGGTCATCACTGCGCTCCTTTGGCATGCAGGCTGTGACGTAAATAGAACCAGGAGAGCGCCGCGCAAATCAGCCAGGAGATCACCCCCATCGCGTTCGCCACCGGGTAATCGCCGTACGAATTCACGCGAAACGCCATATCGACGGTCATCATGGTTGGCGTGCCGGTGCCAATCATCAGCGGTACGGAGAGCACCGACATCATCGTCACCATGGAGAGCACCATCGCCACACCAATCGTCGGCAGCACCTGCGGCAAAATAATGTCGAACAGGATGCGTAAACGCGACGCACCGAGGTTTTTCGCCGCCAGCATATGCGACGGATCCACCGCCGACATCGCGCCGCAAATCAGTAATGTCGAGAACGCCATCTGCTTCCAGACGAAAGTGATGATGATGCCGCTCCAGCCCAAAAGCGAGGTGGTATCCATCGGTGTTAACAGCCCGCTCGCCACCAGCACATTGTTCATCAGGCCATTTTTGGCGAGGAAGGTGCGCATCATCTGCGCGGTAACAATAAAGGGAATAAACAGCGGCAGGCGGTATAAAAAGGCCAGCGCCTTAACGATGCGGCGAAACGGCGACAGCACAATCATGGCGGAAATCGTTATCGACAGCAGCGCGAGGATCACCAGTGAAACCAGCACGATAAGCACGGTGAAGAGAATATCGTTCGAGTAAAGCGCAAAGACTTTCGCAAAATGCGCAAGTGTAAAAGGCTGCGTATCGCTGGTGAACGCCGAGATCAGCGAAAAGCCGAGCGGCCAGAGAAAAAAGATGGCTATCAGCAGCGTCGCCGGGCCAACCAGTAAGCAGTATTTAAAGGCGTGTCGCATGGTGAACCTGAATAATCACAGCAAAAAAATGCCCGGGCGAAATGCCCAGGCACATCCGTCTGTCAGTTAGAAACCTGGCTCTCATAGCCCTCTTTGATATCGTCAAAGTACGGCGTGATCGGGAAACTTTTGCCATATTTGGCTAAATCATCCGGCGAAATTTCCGCAAACAGTTTCTGCCAGGTGGCCGCGTCCAGCTTCGCTTTCACATATTTCGCGTCGATGCCCGGATACCAGTTGAACTGCTTCACAATGCCCTGCGCCTGCACCTCCGGGCTGGTCGCCAGCGCGATAAACTCCTGCGCCAGTTTGCCCTGCGCAGCGTGTGCCGGAACGACGTAATACATCGGCTGGCCCGGCATCCCCGGGGAGATTAACGCCAGTTTGATCGACGGCGGCACTTTGCCCTGATCTTTCCAGCTATAGAACATATCGACCCACACCGGTCCCATGGTGATTTCGCCCCGGCTCAGCATATCCAGCGTGCCGGCGTTACCCGGCGTGAAGGTGACGTTTTTGTTGAATTCCTTCAGCCTGGCGAACGCCTGGCTCCAGCTTTTTTCCACGCCTTTGTCATACGGCAGCGCGGAAAGACGCGCCGCGTCGGTGCCGTAAGCGTAGATCCAGCCGACCACAAAGCTAACGCCGGACATGCCGTTTTTAATGCCGTTATAGCCAAAGGCTTGCGGGTTTTTCTGCGACCACTGCACCAGCTCGTCGTAGGATTTCGGCGGGGTTTTAATCAGATCGCTGTTATACGCGATAGCGGTCTGGCTTAAAAACATCGGCATCACGTAGCCGTCAACGTTCACGCCAAGCGCGTTTTTGGCGTTCCCGGCCGTCACCATCGAACCGGTGTTAATGGACGAGCGGTATTTCTCCAGTAGCCCTTTTTCCACCAGTTGACCACCGGCCGCCTGGTGCACTACCGCAACGTCGATATCCCAGCTTTTCGCGCCGCTCTGCTGTTGCGCCGTCAGTTTCTCGACAATCTTGTTGGAACCCGCATCACCCGGCCCGGTGCCGACCACCTGCACTTTCACGCCCGGATGGGCGGCTTCAAACTTTGGCCCCAGCCAGGTTTTAACGTAGTCGACCATATTTTGATCGCCCGCCGTCGCCACATTGAGCACCGTTTCGGCGCTGGCGGTCTGGACGCCATAACCCAAACAGAGTGCGGCTATCACAGCAAGTTTCGTGTTTACGGACATGATGTTTCCCCAGAAAAAGAGTGTGTTGGTTGGCTTGATGCAAAAGAGGCAAAAACATGCAGCGCCGTTTCCGGCACATGCAAAATCACCGGCGTTCGGACGGGCCAGAACAGAGTGGAATCCGCGAGAAAAATCTGCCCATCGCAGCGCACGCTGTGACGATACTGATGGCCGAGAAACGCGCTCTCTTCCACCACGCCATTCAGCACCAGGCCCGGCTGCTCCGGCTGCGTTAACGGGCGGTGCATGTTGACGTCAGAACTGCGGAAATAGAGCGTTTCCCCGCCCGCATCAGCCCGCGTCATGCAGTTATCCGCGCCCATAAAATCGGCGACAAACGGCGTTGCCGGGCGGTGATAAATATCTTCCGGCGTGCCCATTTGTTCGATACGCCCGTTGTTCAGCACTGCAATTCTGTCGGCCATCACCAGCGCCTCTTGCTGATCGTGCGTAACGATTAACGAGGTAAAACCGAGTTTTTTCTGTAGCGCTTTGATCTCATGGCGCACATTGAGGCGCACTTTGGCGTCCAGGTTCGACAGCGGCTCATCCAGCACCAGCACATCCGGCTCAATGGCTAATGCGCGCGCCAGCGCCACGCGCTGACGCTGGCCGCCGGAAAGCGCGGTGACTTTGATATCCGCATAATTCTCAAGGTTGACGATTTTTAATAATTCCTGCACCCGCTGCGCGATCGCCTCTTTTTTAACGCGGCGGACTTTTAAGCCATAACCAATATTTTTCGCGACGGTAAAATGCGGCCATAAAGCATAACTCTGAAACACCATGGTAATATTTCGCTGCTCCGGCGTGCTGTGAGTAATATCCCGACCATTCACGGCAATAACGCCGGATCGCACCGGAATAAAACCGCATAACGCGTTGAGTAGCGTGGTTTTTCCGCAGCCAGATGGCCCAAGCAGCGCAATCATTTCGCCCTTTTCCACAGCGAGATGAATATCGTGAAGAACGATATTTTCGCCATAGCCAATTTTCAGTTTTTCAATCTGTAAATAACTCACGGGCGTTCCTTTCTTCAGCGTTTCTTTCTTCGATGAACACGTGTTCATTTATTTGTAAAAAAAATGCAACGTTGCACCGACATTATGTGAGCCTACTTTGTCGGCTATTTGTGACAATTTGATTAAGTCCGCGATAATTTTGGTGAAGCGAAATGAAAATAGATGTTCTGGGCTGTGGTAGCGCGTTCTCGATGCAGCAAAACACCTCGGCGATTCGCGTTATCGACAAGGAAAACCGCCAGTTGCTGATCGACTGTGGCCCGACAATCCCCCGTGCGCTGTGGCAGCGCGGCGGCGACGTGAACGACATCGACGCCATTTACTTCACCCACGTCCACCCGGATCACTGCACCGGGCTGACTGCGCTGCTGAATTACTGGAAAAGTTTTCGGCGTAAAAAACCGCTTATTATCTGGTCGCAGCGCGAACAGCGCCCGGTACTGATAAAACTGGCAAGCCTCGCCAACTGGCCGGAAACCAGCCTCTGTTTTGATATCGACTGGCACGACAGCGAACCCGCCTGGCAGTGGCATGGCTGGCAGATGCGCACCGCGTTTACCCATCATGAACTCGCCAATCTCGCCCTGCGAATCGAAGCAGACGGCTACACTCTGTTCTACAGTGGCGACGGGCGCCCGACGCCGGAAAGCATCGCGCTGATGCACAACGCCTGCCTGGCGTTTCAGGAGTGCGCTTCGGCAACCGCGCTACCTAATGATGCCTCGCACGGCGATTTCCCCGGTTGCCTGGCGCTGTTTGAGCAACTGCGCTTACCGCGCCTGGGTTTATACCACTGCAACGACGCCGCGCTGCCCGCACTTGAACAGGCTTGCGCGCCCTATCCGGGCTTGTTTCTCAGCCACGATGGTTTCGCCACCGATCTCAGCCGTCGTGCGGAGGGGAAAGGGTGAGCCAGAGTTTACGCAAGCAAGCGGTGACCGCCGAAGATGTGGCGAAACGCGCGGGCGTTTCCCGCGCCGTGGTGTCACGTGCGCTCAGCAGCAACGGCAGTATTTCGCCGGCGACCAAAGAGAAAGTGCTGCGTGCCGCGCAGGAGCTCGGCTACCAGGTCAATTTTCTCGCCCAGGGGCTTAATCGCCAACGCAGCCACTTGATTGGCGTGATTGTCGCGCGTATTGGCGACCCGTTTCGCAGCAGCCTGCTGGAAAGTTTGCTGCATGAAATCCAGCGCCGGGGCTACCAGGCGCTGGTCACCGAAATCACCGGCGAACAGGATCTGGTCGCCACCCTGCGCCGGTTTACCCAGTTTCGCGTCTCCGGCGTGATTGTCACCTCAGGCCAACCGCCAGAAGCGATTGTTAACGAGTGCGTCAGCCAGCGCATTCCGGTGGTCGGGATCAACCGCCGCCCGGATATCCCGCTTGTCGATTTTGTCTGCTCCGACAACGTATCTGGCGCACGCCAGGCCGCCGAACAGCTTTATGACTCCGGCTGCCGCCGTTTTGGCTGGCTCAATAACTGCGGATCGACCTGGGCGGGCATTCAGCGCGGCGAGGCGTTTTTTCACGCCTTACAGCAACTCGGCGTTGATACTCAGCAGCAAGTGCGTTGGTTTGACGCGCGTGAAGAGGGTTACGACGGCGGCTTTCAGGTAGCGCTGGCCTGCGACGACACATTACCGGAAGGGATTTTTTGCGCCAATGCGCAGTTAGCCTGCGGTTTTCTCGACGGTATGCGAAAACGCGGCAAATCCGCGCCAGCCGATTTTCATTTGATAGGCTTTGATAACACGCCGCAGAGCGGCCAGTTCAGCTACCAGTTAACCACGCTGCATCAGGATGTGGCGGAAATCGCGAACCGGGCGCTGACGCGCCTGCTGGAGCGGGCGAAAAATCCTTTACAGCCTTCCCGCGTTGAGTGGGTTAAGGTGAAACTGATTTACCGACAAACCTCGCCACAGATTGGCTAAGAGTCCAGATATGAGAGAAGAGTTTACCCACGCCCTGTGTTCATTGATTCGTCGTCTCGGTCAGCAGGCGAAACAGTTGCGTGACAACGGGCTGACCATCGAACAGAAAGGCCGCCAGGATTTTGTCTCCCAGGCGGATGTGTATGTTGAAACCGAATTACGCGCCTGGCTGAAAGCCGAACGCCCGCGGGACGGCCTGCTGGGTGAGGAACGCGGCCTTGAGCCGGGCAGCGACGGCATATGGGTGATCGACCCGATTGATGGCACCACCAATTTTATTCTCGGCATGGATTACTGGTGCATTTCGGTCGCTTATGTGCGCAGTGATGCCATTAAACTGGGAGTGATTTACGCCCCGGATCGCGATGAGTTTTTCTTCGCCGAAAGCGGTAAGGGTGCGTTCTTAAATGATAAACGCTTAACCCTCACCGAACCCGCCGCCGACGCGGTGGTGCTCGGCATTGGTCGCTCCAGCCGCAGACCGCCACGCGAATACACGCACACCATCGAAACCCTGTTTGAACATGGTGTGGAGCACCGCCGTTTCGGCGCAGGGGCATTAATGCTGGCGCACGTAGCCGCCGGCCTGGTGCATGGTTATTTCGAAGCGCACCTGCACAGCTGGGATGCGCTGGCGGGGCTGATCCTTATTAAAGAGGCGGGCGGGATGCATAACGATTTTCTCGCCAACAATGGGCTAACGCAGGGCAATAACACCTGGGCGGCAACGCCGCACGTGTGGCGGCGTCTGCAACCGATTTTGCTGCCAAAGGGTTAAATCCGGTGGCTCAGGAAAACGGCTCATTCGGGCTGTTCTTCTGCCGGGTATTCGTAATGAACCGCTAACCAGATGGTCGGCGGTTCAGCGCGTGTCCAGTTCACCCGGTGACGGCAATGCGCGGGAATATTGACGAAATCCCCCACCTGCAACACCCGCTCTCGCGCTTCGCCTGCGAGGTGCAAACCCGCAGCCCCCTGAAGAATCAGCACCCACTCGCTTTGTGGCTGGCAGTACCAAAAATCGGGTGGGCTGGCCTGCCCGGTAGAGACAATGCGCTCGATTTTAAGATCGGTTCGCAACAGCACATCGTCAAACGTTTCCGCGCCATTTGCGCTGGCGGGGAGATCGCGCAGCAAGTTGCTTAGCATCGGTTCGGCTCCCGTTTTTTGTTTACTTCAGCATGGAAGGGTGCGCCCATGTCCGTGGTGCTACAGGCTAATGCGCCGGAATAGCGCCGAAAACTGTTGCAACGGCGCCGTTTTACGTAATTGCGGGTGGAAGTATTATTACTGACTTCCCCCGCCCCAAAAAAATAGAACCTCAGGAATCCTTTTTATAGGGCGCAATGAGTAAAAGTCAGCTATTCACAAAAATAGAAAACGGCTCCACAGAGCCGTTTTATTAAAGCGCGCTTATTCGCTTAGTGTGTCATTTTCATCTTCGCTGACTATAAACCACGGCGTGTAAAGCGTGCGCCGCAGATAACCTTTGGCAGTAACAACCTCTCTTTCACGCCCGAGAGGATCAAAGTAGTGCGTATCGGCATACAGATCAGTACGCGCGCTATCGTCTTTCACCCACTGCCAGCTATTAAGAAAATAGGGTTGATAAGTGCGAATAGCCTGGCCTTTGTTGTCATACTCCGTGCGCCCGCTTACCGCCCAGCGAGTACTGGTTTGCGCCGTTTCAGTAACCAGCGTTCCATCATCCGAGCGTTGCCAGGCTTCGCCCGCTTCAAAGCGAACAGACGTTTGCAGTTCGCGGCCAAAACCATCGCTGAAAGAGACCGTCTGGCGAATCTGCTGTTCTGCACTGCCGTCGCCCTGATCATAACGATCGGTGGTAAGCGTCAACACATGAGGCGGCATAGCCGAGCTGTTATCACTGACATAAACCAGGCACTGCGCCACCGGTAGCGGTGGTGTCAGCGCCAATGCTTCATCAACCGTCGTTGGCGGGGTGAAATCCGTATCGCTGTAACCGGCCGCCACACCATTTTCGGTGCCGCTAAAGCGTTGGCTGGTTACGCGCCCCAGCCCATCAAGCGTTACCTGATGAATGTTGTTGTTCACATCGGTGATTTTAATCGGCGTTAAAAACCGCCAGTCGTATTCGGCCTGGGTTGTTAGCCCGGCGGCATCCACCACTTTGGTCACCACGCAGTCGTGCGCATCGTGGGTGAGCGTTATCGCCCCCGTTAATTCAGAATCCCGCACGGTTTGCGGCAGCCAGAAATGCTCTGCCGTGCCATAGGTGGTGATATTGCGATGTACGACCCACGCGCCAAGGAACGAGAGCCAGATATAGCCAGCCTGTTGCAGCACACTGTCTGTCAGATCCTCTTTCAACTCGGCCACCATTTCCGCATCCAGTACCGCCGTTTCGGTAAAACCGACACGTGGCGGGAAAGCCGGAAGTTCTGAGGTGGGGTTGTTATTGCCATCCAGATACCATGGCTGGTGCCAGCCTGCGAACGCCTGGCTGGCAGGTGTTCCCAGTGGCGCACCGGAATGGCTAAGATCTTCCAGCGTTAGTCCTGCAGCCGGTGCGGAAGAGTAGAGGTAAACATCGCTCCTTATTGCATCCACCAAGCCGTTTACCCAAATCCCGGATGCCATATCATCAATGCCATACCAATGGTTTTCCTGGCGAGTAATTACCAGTTGCTGCTGTTGATCATCGTAACTGGAGTCAAACAGCGTCTCCGGTAGCGTATCCGGATAGGGGCTGGTCGCTGGTTTAGAACGGCGTGGGTAATTAAGCGTCATCGCAAATAACGGTTGACCATACTGGTCGCTGGTCAACGTTACCTGCTGGCTGCATTGCGGATCGTTGCTTACCCGCTCATAGGTATACGTGCGCGTCTCGGCGCTAAGCGGCAAGACAATCGGGTAACGCCCCTCACCCGCGGCCGCCACCAGGCGAACCTGCGGGCGAGCCTCACTCACTTGATACGGAACTGATTGCGCCTCGCTGCCGTCAAGACCGTAAAGTTCACTGCGCAGCAGCATGCCTTTTGTCGCACGACGCAGCCAAAAATCGTCATCATCATTTGGCGTATAGGGCTGTTCATTGTCGCCGACGCCGGAGGTAAAACGCGTGACAAAATGGCTAAATGCCCCGCTATCACCAGACCACCACGCCTCGGGCATACGATCATCCAGTACCGCCATCCCGGTGGCAAACCAGTTGCGTGTTAATGATGGCTGGCTAATTTCGGTGGTCGTCCCCTGGCTTGTGAGCGTGTCGGTATCCTGAATTTCCACATAACCAAACCCCCGGAACTCTCGCTCTTTCCCATCCCACGCGCCAGCGCGGTAGCGGGCGGTGCTCACCAGGCGATTACCGGTAATTTTATCGGTGACATCGGTGCGGGATAACAAATGAAGCGCAAACGGCAAATAGCTGGCAGGAACGGGAGCGCCAGCCGTCGCCGCCTCCTGTTTTTCATCGAGCCAGAACTGCGCCGAACTGCGGTAGGTGAAATCATGTTCCGCCCCCATATTGTTGAGCATTTGATTCAACAGCCAGGGTTTAACCTCTGATAAATGGCAGACATAATGGCGCACTTTCGGGTGCGGCACGGTTAGTATCAGGCTGGCAATGCCGAGTCCCTGAATATCCGCGACATGAAGTTCGCAAGTATTGTCGTAATGCACCCCATCCGGGAAGGCAATTTCAAAAGGCTGTGTAAAAGTGTTCCCGCTCTGATTGATTTGTATAAGCACACTATCTTTAAGTGCGTAAATCACATCCGAAGTGCCGGAGCCGTCAAGATCGGCCAGAAAACATTGGGTAGGATTAAAGGCAATTGACGAAGGAAAAAACCACCTCATTATCGTAATGGGCTCGCCAAACTGACCATGACCCAGATTAGGCCAATAACGAACGTCCTGTTTTCGTATCTGCACCAGATGTTGCTGCCCGCTGCCCGCCATATCGCTGAACGCGACCAGCACACGCTCATCCGTGCCGGGGACTGGCAGTTGGATACCGGTGGGTTGCAGCACATTCAGCGCTTTTTCCCAGCCATCGCCGGTACCGGCGTAGAGCCGCACGCTTTTCGGCCCAATTAACGCCAGATCCGCCATCCCCGCGCCGGTGATATCCGCCATCATGGAGCGCGGATGTCGGTACTCTATCGGCCAGGCGGAGTGCGGTGTGAAATTCAACCAGCCCCGCTCCGGCGTACGCGAATAGTAGCCATTGACGCCTGCCGAACTGACGACCCATTCCATATAGCCATCGCCATTCAAATCCGCGAGCATACTACCGTCGCGCAAGGAGGGAATAGCCGCCAGGCGGGTGGGTTCGTCCCAGGTAACGGCATCGGCATCATCACCTTGCTGGCGAACCGGCGCGCGGTACCACCACGCGCCGCTATCCTGGTATAAAATGCCTGCCAGCCCCTCGCCATTAAGATCAACCAGTTGGTATGGCTGAGAGCTATTCATGTTTTCCAGATCGTCACGTTCCTGCCATTTGCTCGCTGGCCAAAAGGGTCCATAGGTTAAAGGATCGAAAGTACTCCAGGAAAATTGCACCATTGGTAGCGAAGTGAATGTCCCATCCAGCGCCAGACCCGATTGCTGTACGCCAGTGAGCGTTGTCACCATCGGCGATTCTTCGTAGCTCAGCGCAATACGCGAAACCAGTTGCGGGACGCTCTCGGAGGTACTGCCGCCTAAAGTGCCAGTAAAATGGTAAGTCAATATTTGCCGACACAGGCGGCGGGTACGAAGCTCGAAGCCATACTCCCAGCTTGAGAAACAATCCTGTCGGCTCGCCCAATCGCCGGAACCCGGTGCCACCCAGGCAGGCGCGGTGGCCGCATCGGCGGTGCGCTCGCCATAATCAAACACCACTATAAACAGCCAGTCAGTAAGGGCAGGTGTGGAGGTCAATCCCGCCAAAACACGCCCGGCGACCCGGTTGCCGTAACAGACGGCAGACAAGTAGCGTTGTGCCGTTACGTTGGGGTGCGCGGCGGTTTCTGACGCCTCACAGCCGGTCTCATCTTCCGCGCGATAGATCCAGTAGATCTGCTCACCGGTTGCCGATACCGACGACTCCAGCAACCAGATGCCCGTATTTTCCGGTGTCGCCGGATTGCTGATGCGCGCCAGACTGCTGCCGCCAAAGAGATAGACCTGCCCGTCCGGTGTGTACTGCACCCAGAAATCGCGCCCGCCGGAGCCTGTCTCTACCCAGTATTCCAGCCGGCTAAAATCTGTTTCTACGCGGTAACGGTAGCGGTGAACGGTAAAGTCGCTACCGAGAGTAACGCCCAGCAGAGCGCTGGCGGTACGCGTACTCGCCGTGCCGTCGTCCGCAAGAAACGGGACGAGCACCTCCCCGTTCGGCCCAAGGAACTCATCCGTGTCGTTATAGTTGGGCACCCCTTTTTTCGAGCGCCGACGAATAGCAGGATTATCGACACTCCAGCCCATCCCAAACGGACCATTGCCGGCTCGGCTGTAATAACTCAGCGCCAGTGACGGCGCATACCCCCTACCAGCATTAATCGGCAGCGGTATACTCAGGGTATTTGCCCCGTCCGGCCCCGCGCCCGCGACATCCCCTTTTAACCCGGAGATGGCACCGCCGCCTTTTGGCAACGAGAGAGTTTCAGACCTGACAATATCTGTGTTTTGCATGGCTGCGCTCCCACAGGCTCCCCGCAGGGAGCCTGAAATAAAGACATCGATTTAGCCGGTAATGGTGTAGCGAATATGCAGAATGATATCCGTTAGGCTGAGTAAGAGTTCTTTCTGCTGGTTATCCGCGCTCGGGAAACTGAGGGTCAGCGTGCCGCTGTCATCCACCGGGATCCCTTCAAACGGCAGCCAGCGGGCATCGTTAAAATCAAGCTGGAACTGACCGCTGTCGTTCATACCGTGCGAGACCGCCAGCGCACTGCACCCCTGCGGCAATACCGCGCTGCCGCCGTAGCTCAGTACCGCGCGCACATCCTGATAGGGTCCAAGGAGCATTGGCAACGTGACGCTTATCTGTTTGATACGCCGCCGCGCGCCAAGCTCGGCCGGATAATTGCCCCCGATATTCAGGTCAGCGAGTTTTACGCTGGCCTGCAGTTCACCGCCAGAAAGCTTCAACGTATTACCGCCACTTCCCTCACTCACTGTAGTGGTTTTAATCATTCCG
Organism: Kosakonia pseudosacchari; assembly: GCF_015167415.1. Taxonomy (NCBI): domain Bacteria; kingdom Pseudomonadati; phylum Pseudomonadota; class Gammaproteobacteria; order Enterobacterales; family Enterobacteriaceae; genus Kosakonia; species Kosakonia pseudosacchari. Next base: position 352,109 of record NZ_CP063425.1, on the reverse strand, counting down.
ATCGCATCTATAAAGCTGAATGCTCCGCTTGCCAGTCCGCTGTAAACTTTTGCCAGCGAGACGGTTTTACTCACCTCCAGCATCCGCTCATCCTGCTCTATCCACGCCTGCGACATCCGCTCCAGCCCCAGCATCAGCGTTTCACCCGCCATAAAGCCCAGCCAGTTACCCTGCCATGCCCCTGGTCTGATAAACGTGGTCGCCTCGTCAGCAAAATGCAGCTGCCATGCCCGCTGTGCCAGCAGGCAGCGCGCCAGCGCCGCGTCATAAAACTGGTAGTAAATCGACGACAGCGTGCCCCGCAGCCAGCTGTACAGCGCCTGACCGGTGAACTTGCCCTGCAGGTAATCCAGCTGCGCCTGCGTCTGCGCCAGCTGCGTTTCCACCTGCGCTTTCTGCAGCGCCGCCCCTTCACGCCGCACATCCAGCGACGCCAGTTGCGCATCCACCTGTTTTATCTCCGCCTCGGCGTTGTTGCGCTGGATATCCCACTCCTGGCGACGGCGACGGTAGACTTCCGACAGCGAGATTTTATCGGCGGCGATCCGCTGACCATCGGCGGCAATCTGCACCCCGATACCAAACGCCGTCAGCAGGGCACCGTAGCGGCTGCCGCCCACCGCCAGGCCGTAGATATTGGGCACCATATCCAGCGCTGCCGCCCCCATATGCAGGGCATTGCCCGCTTCCGCCGTAATGGAGGAGGAGAGCTGCAGGTTCATCGCCTGCGTCTCCCCGGCGTTGACGTTCTCGTCATACAGTTTGCGGTAGCTGTCCCGCCGCTGCTCGGCCGCCCGGCGGCTCACCTGCAGCGCCGCTTTATCCGCGTCGATTTCGGCCAGGGCATGCTCCTGCACCTGAATGCTCTGGTTCAGCAGCGCCACCCCCTGGGTCTGCAGCAGCACCGACAGCGCCTCCGCATCCTGGCGTTCGGTAATCGCCTGCATGGCATTACCGAACTGGATAAGCTGGCTCACCACGCCACGGGCGCTCTCCAGCAGCGTCGGAAAGCGCAGCAGCGGCAGGGCCACCGACGGCAGCGAATCCCCGCCGCTGGCAGAGGTCACCGCCGCGCTCAGCAGCGCCGACGGACTGGCGGCAGCGGCATACACCGGCAGGTAGAGCGCCTGACCGTCAATCGACAGGTTGTGCCGCAGGTTGTAGAGCCGCTGGCGCAGCGTCTGCCAGTAGCCACTCAGTTTGCTGTTGAGCTGCGGGTAGAACAGCCCCAGCAGCGAGTTTGCCGTGCGGGGTTCTATTGCCGGGACGGACCGGGTGCGGATGTTCAGCAAATCCAGTTGATACGCCTGGTGCAGCGTCTGGCTGGCGGCGGCGCCCAGTACCGGGCTGGACCAGTTCCCCTGGCCGTAGACCAGCGAGTCATAGGGCTCGTCGCCCAGCAGGTTCAGCGCCTGCACGTACCACATTTTGGCTTCGTTGAGGGTGTCGCGCTCCAGCAGCCGGTAGGCCGCGTCGCCGCGGGCAATCAGCAAGTCCAGCACCCGCATAAAGGTGGCGACCTTGTAGTGCATCGGGTCAGACTGCGCCACCGCGTCCGGGTCGACGGAATCAAGCGGGTCCGGGTTCCACGAGGTGTCCTCCTCCAGCGGGCGCACGTTCCACGTCCACGGTACGGGCGTGCCGTCGCTGCTGTAGTAGCCGGCCGGGTTCCAGATGTATTTCATCCAGGTGGTGGCTTCGTCGAATTTGCTCTCCTGCACAGACGCTGGAACACCATCGACGGGACGTAGAAGAACATCTCCCAGAAATAGAGCGCGTTGGCGCCGGCGAAATCCATCGGTTCGCTGTTCTGCTCCGTCAAAACAACAATAGATACATCGCGTGTTGTATCTGCTCCACTATTAGAGGTAAATCCTGTAAGGGAGAGATCGGCCACAGTAATATTTGCAAAAACACCCTGGTAATAGGTGCCTTTCTGGCAAGTAAGAAAAACTGCAAGACCATTATCCCTGTTTTCTGGAAACTGAATGGGATCGCCATAGGCAGTCTGGGATGTCGGCACAAAAATCCGGACAGTCAATGGCAAGCTCTGCAACATACCCGTCCAGAATGTATAGCGGGTTGTATCTGTTGATGAAGATGAAAGTGGTGAAATACTGAGCTGCACATTCGGATTCGAGCCATGAACCGCATCGTTATATGCCGGAAATGTGACGGTCACATAGTTACCCTTGCCCAGTTTCGGTTCCTGCAACAGCTGGGTTTCCATTGACAGTACCGCATCCAGCCCCAGATTCGCCCGCGCCACTAACTGGCGCGCGAAAAGGGTATTAATACGCACCCGATAGGGGCCACGCTGCAAATATTGGACACCAGTATCGGTACGCAAAAGGGACATTTTCCGCGTTGCTAATGACTGATAAATAGTAACGGTAGCAGCCTGCCCTCCCAGCGATTGCCCCAGCGCATTATTTGCGTGAAAGCGAATAGCCAGATCCATTTTCCCGTTCTTAAATTCAGACGTTGAAAAGGTAGTGACACGATTAACGAAACTGTAGGTAGTTTCCCAGCCTGGCGTGGCCATAGCCGACGTACCGCTGTTGTGGGAATAAACTCCACTAGGGCTTGTGACTGTATAACCCACATCCCCCGGATTAACGACGGTGCTATATTCAATGGGGTCACCAGGCTTTTGAAGCATACGAAGATTACTGGAATTATAAATCTCTTTAATGTCCCCTAATTGGTCTGCTCTGGCGGCAAGATACCAAGTGTCGCCATATGTTTCAGATGATGAAGGTGATAACCAAGTCTCAAATCTACTGCCATCATTTGAAATAACAATAAACGTATCAACTGCAGATTCTGTTTTTAAGAAACTTGCCGGTCCAATATTATTACTTCTATCATTAAAATAAACAGCATAACCTTCATAGGATCCGGTCGCTATACTGTATTTAAGCGGCGTTTTAAAAAAAGTATAGCCATGCCCAACACTCTGGACAGACTTAATAAAATCCATCCAGTTCCTTCTGTTAGCGCCGAACGAACCTGAAGCATAGCCATTAAAAGTATAACGAACATGCATATCATATGAAATAGTAAAATATTCTCCCTTCTCATCCAGAGTGATATAATTAATTTTATAACTTCCGCCATACATCAGAGCCAAATATTCATATCCCCATTCGTAACCCAACTCCCCGGCGATAAATGGTAAAGTTGGCGAATATAAAAAATTAACCCGTAGCTCACTCTGCGTATCAAAGTCTCGCCAAATATATTCCTTGTAATCATCCAGCCTGCCCAACACCGCCAGTTTATGCTCTACGGATATAGATACCCCAGATAGCGTCAACGTGTGGTTATCTGCTTCACTGGTTCCTGGGGTGTAAAAGATCACCAGAATTTGAGAATAACTCCCCCCCTGAAAGGAGCAATAAAGATGTTTTGAAGACATCGCACTGATATCCGCAGAGGTCAAATAATCTGACAGCTTTTCGTTAAACGGTGTACTCCAGGTGCCATCATGGCGCAGGTAGGAGAAACTGATAAAATAATCCGTGGCTTCTGTCACCGTGCCGTTATTGTCCGCCGCCACCGGACGCTCTGTCACCCACACCACATACAGCCGGTCATTGAACACCACCGGGTGCACCATGTTGTTGTACGCCGCGATACCCGTGCCTATCTCCAGCCACTCGCTCCACGCCGTCGCCGGGTACTTCCCGTCCGTCAGCATGTTCTGCTGCAGCGTGCGCCAGTAGTACTTCTCCCCGTCCACCATTGATTTGCCGATAAACCAGGTTTTCCCCTCCTCCATACTGGCGTTATCGTGGTAGGCGCTGACAATCTCCAGGTTGGCTATCTTCTCAAACTGCGCCATGTAGCCCTTGAACGCATCGCCCACTGAGTCAGAACTCAGCTCGCTCTGCCCGATGGTCCCGAGCATTGCATCCATCATGCTGGTCTGTCCGGTGCGCACCGTCGGGTCAATGTAGTTTTCCGGGTAGTACACCAGCTCCGACACCCCCGCCCACGTGCTGTAGCGTTTGTTGTACCGGTCCCAGTCCGTGAAGAACTGCCGCGTCAGCACCACGCGATCCACCTCCGCCTCCAGCGCGTTCTGGCAGCGGTTAACGTACAGCTGGATACTGGCAATCGCCTCCGCCACCCGCGTCGTCATCACCTGCGACGACACCTGGCCGTCGATCAGCAGCCACGCGTACAGCTGCTCGCGGTTGGTTACCCCCGAGGTGGTGTCCGTCCGGATGTAGTAACTGCTCAGCGCCGCGCTCGTCAGCTCGTCAAGCTGCCGGTGCAGCGTCACCGTCTGCTCCGTGTCCAGCCCCGCCTGCAGCAGGTTGCTCACCGCCAGCCACGCCTCAAACGACGGCGCGTTACCCGCGCTGATGTTCGTGTATTTCAGCGCCACCACTGCCGCCGCCGTCGACGGCGTGACGTTCAGCGCCGCCGAAAAATCCAGCCACTGCAGCGTCACATCCAGCGTGGTCAGCGAACGGATAACCCCGCCCGCCCCGCTGTCCGCCAGCGCCAGCGCCTGCTCCACCGCCTGCGGCGTCGCCCCCAGCGCCTGCACCAGCAGCGCCGTGGTCAGCGTCCCCGCCTCCAGCGCCGCCAGCAACTCCTGCGCGTAGCTCCCGGTCTGCAGTATCCGCCGGTTCATCCGCCCCAGCAGCCGCAGCGATTCGATATCCAGCGGGATAACACTCACCCCGCTTTCGAACCGCGACGGATCGCTTATCAGCACCGACAGCAGGTAGTCATTGATACTGGTTCTGCGCACCAGCAGCGCAAGCTGCCCCAGCGCCTGGCAGAACGCCACCAGCTGCGCCGTTTCCGCCCCGCTGCGGTCATCCTTCAGCGCCAGCGCGACAAACGTCTTCACGTCCGTCCCGCCCGGCTTTAACGCCTCCAGCCAGCGCAGAACGCTCTGCGCCTTGCCGGTCAGGTCCAGCTGCCCGGCGGCGGCTATCACCGGCGCTATTGCATTAATCAGTGTGTCCGTCTCCGCATCCGCTGTACTCACCGCCCCGCGCACGGAGGCTATCAGACTGCTGATTTCCGGCGTCAGTACCGTGCTGTATTCCGTGGTGGTCATCAGGTACAGGTCACCCGTCGTCCACCCCAGCTCCGTCAGCCAGCGGGTGGTGCTGTAGACAAAATTCACCACCCCGGTGAAGCCGCCGGTATCCAGCGAGGCGAGCGCCGTGTCCCGCCACGGCGACACCGCCAGCAGCAGGGCCAGCTCAGCGGCCGTCAGATGGTGCACCTCCGCCAGCAGGTGCGTGCGGTAGAGCACCGCCAGGTTGTCGGCAGTCGTGGTGAAGGCCGTGCCCTCACCCGCCGCCAGCTGCCACAGTACCTTCAGGTCTGCGCCGCTGACGTGAAAACCGCGCTTGATGGCGCTGACCCGGAACAGGCTGTCCGCATCCTGGGCGTCAAAGTCCACCGCCGTGCCGTCAGCGGTGAACTCACGGTTATTCAGCAGCGGGGTGTTGAACAGCGTGGTGAAGTAGCTGTTCTCACCTTTCACCCCCACCGCGCTGATGCGCCCGCCCGCCAGCACCAGCGCGTCCTCAAAGCGCATGCTGTAGCGCTGCCAGTAGTAGTAGGTGAGGAAGCTCAGCGGCAGCACCGCCGGGTCAAAAATTTCCGTGCCGGGATGGTTATAAATCAGCAGGTACATCTGCTCCGGCGTGAGGTGGCAGGCCTTGTACAGGCGGATGATTTTATTCAGGTACAGCAGGTACTGCTCGGCGGACAGGGTGTACTGCTGGAATCTGGCCTCAGCGTAATAATAACGGCCCGTATCGGGCCTGACCCTTGAAATGCCAATGTTGACACCCGCAGTTAACTGCTCTGCTGAAAGTGTGACCGGAATACTGATATGTTCATTCGACTGCGGCTGAAGCGTTCCATTGTACAGATCGGAAGAATTCCCGCTTTGTGTACCGATATAGAGTATCTCTCCCGGCGTCCACACGGACTTGAAATTAAAATTCACCAGGTAGCTGTCCCCGCCCTGGGGCAGCAGTTCTATATAGTTGAGCTGATCGGTCTGATCGCTTCTGACAATCTGCATGATGCCGCCCACGGTTCCTTCATCACCCGCCACCAGTGTGGTCAGCATATTGTTGGCGTAGTACTGCACCGGCTCCGAAAAATCATGGTGCGTCAGCAGGCCGGTCAGCGATGTCAGTGCCTCCATGCTGGCATCGTAATAACCGGCCAGCATGTAGGTACCCATTAATGTATCGGGGGTGACGGTGCCAAAGTTTTTCGTGTACAGCTCGGCCGCATTGTCAGCCGTGACCGCTTCCGTCAGGATGCTGTACAGCTCCGGTGAGACATCCGCCACAATCGCCAGCAGCGATAACAGATCCACCTGCTGCGCAATCGCCGGGTTATTCACCAGGGCGTCCAGCATTGGATCCTGCAGCAGCACCGCCAGCCGCGCGCTTTCATACGGCAGGTGGTATGGCATGTTGCCGGAGAGGCGCCAGGTGGCAAGTTTTTCCATCACCGCGTCGCTGTCCGTCCCTTCACGGCTGGCAATCGTGCCCAGCACAATGTCGTTGGCAATCGACAGCGTGCTGACCTCCGCGTCCATATTGTCCTGGCTCAGCGCCAGACGGGTCAGATCCGGGCGGCGGTTGTCCAGATGGCGCGCATGATAGGAGCCATGCAGATCGCGGGCTTCACGGTACAGCTCCGCCAGATAACCGGCGGGCGAGAACATCGAGGCCACCGAGCCCGGCGAAACATACTGAGCCGCCCGGTTGCCGAAGATGTCTGTGTAATTCCGCAGGCTGCGGCTCTGATCAATCGCCAGCCTGACCGCGCGGGTCAGCTGCGGGTTGGCCCGGCTGAAAATACGCGCTTCGGTTTCAAGGTTTTTTTTCTGCGCGTCGCGGACTGACCGGCTGAGGTAGTTCGCCTCGCCCCAGGTTAACACGTCCTGATAGCCGGCCCAGATCTCGGCAAAGGAGTTGGGCATCAGTGAGGCGAGCAGGGAATTGGCGTCCAGCACCGTCGAGCGGGTACCGGAGGAATTAATTTTGCTTAAGATCGTCTCGATATCGTAATAGGAGTCGTACATAAAGGTATCCCCTCAACTTTTTAAATAGAGAAGTTGGTTTGAGACAGACGAAATTCTTTAAACAGCAGATAGCCGCACCATCATTAAAAAATGCTGGCGAAGTAAACCTCAGGAAAAACATGCTTTTTCACAACATGCCGGGAAAGACAGACGCGTTGTTTAACCGCTTTAACACTGGATTAGTTTCATTACCTCATAAATAAGGCGGGCAGCGAAACAGCCCGAAAGAGGAAGTTGAAATAGAGCGTAGAAGATCCTTTTACATCACTCCAGCCAGAAATTCTGCGGTGCGAAATAGGGAAAAAATGTAATAACAAAGGCGATTTCAAAAGGATACAGGAAGGAATAGCCAGAAATAAAAAGTTCCTTCAGAACTTTATTCTGGATTTATCAAATAAAAAAAGCGTTACAAACCGGATGTGAAATTTAAATTCCCATAATTATCTAGGATTCTTCATATATAGACAAAAAAGATAAATAAGATTAATCATGAAAAAATAAATTCCCAGGATTATTCATGATCTTTTTGTGCGTAGATATATCCTCGGAAGTTAAAAAAATTAAAACAATAAAAAGATGCGTGTGAAGCATATATCTTCTTCATGGGTTGAGGGCTATTTAGCGAAGCGCTGATGGATCTTTTCTTTACGGTAGATGGGATTGTCTTGATGGGGTAAAAGACCACTGGTGGCAGTGTGCCAGATGTCTACTATAGTTCCCTATCCTCGCCGGTTAAGTAGCAGAATTTAATATTTTTAGTGTCCTATGACCGGTTAAAACGCAACGGAATTGCCTCCAGAAATGCACAGTTCTTCAATGCTGCGATTTTTCTCATGGAAAGCGAAATCCCGTAGCGATTTACGCTTTTCACTACCAATCTTCTAATAACGCAATAATAAGAACCTCTTATTTACCACCCGCTTTTGTGATCTATAAAAGTTGCGATTTTTTGGTCACATTAAATTCAAGAATCATTTTTAAACAGAGTATGGTTATTTTTTAACTTCGCCATGGTGTAACGCGGTGAAAGATCGCCACCTTTCAGCGCCACATAAAAAAATATCCAAAGCGGCAATATAAATAAAAAGGGGTAAGACACGCCTGATGAGATACCGGAATAAAAAAAGAAGTGAAGCGCAACGTCTTCACTTCTTCAGGGATTAATGTTGCGCCAGATATTGCTGCACCAGTTCGTTACCGGCCACGCCCATCACATTGAATTGCTTGTATTCACTTTTATCAAGCACGCGAACGTATTCATCGCCATTGTATAAATGTCCGGCACTGTGGAATATTTGCAGCTCTTTTTTCCAGTCCGTCAGCGGGATATTACCGATAATTTCCCACTCACCACTTTTGAGGCTATCCACCGCCGCAAAGATCACCTTAGTGATGCCTCGTGAGTTTTTAAATTGCAGAAACTCATCGTGTTGCGGAATGCTTTTATCGGCCTGAATGCTTAGCACGCCAAATGCGAAAGCCTTTTTAAAACGCCCTTTTAACGCACAGACGATCTGACACACGGCAAACCGGCCATCGGCGGTTGGGATCAGAAAGATATCACCTTCCTGGTATTTTTGACTCATATGCTACCCCTTATGATAGACAGCGCGTCTTGTAAGATTTCTTTACCCCATGCTGAGCTATCGCCAGCGATTTTATAGGTGGGTGCATTTTTATTTCCGGGGCGGTAAGACCGGATATCGTTCAATAAATTCGTTAATGGATTCATCGATTTAGCACCACCATGCATACCTATAAGTTTTTCTTCCAGAAATTTAGCTTCAGCTTTGGTTAAGTTATTGTCAAAAATGATCAGCTGTTCCAGATGCGATTTACCCGGCGTTTTGGCATGGGCGTTTAAACGGGTTGGTGCATCACCGCGCCCAACGTAACGGATTTTGCCATTCTCATGCAGAATATATAACCCTTGCCCTTTGGCGCGGTTATATTTCTTCCTTGAGCCACCGGGCGGGCGCGTAGACGGCAGCCCAAGGCAGCGCTGCAAGCCGAGCGGATCGCTCCATGCCAGCGGATTTGGCGCGTACTGATACACGCTAACTCCCGCCACCATCCCCACGGGATCCTGGCTGATATAAGCCGCTATGTTCGGGTCGTAATAGCGGTAGCGGTTGTAGTGCAACCCGGTTTCCGCATCGTAATACTGCCCCTGAAAACGCAGCGGGTTATCAATGCGGCTGGCGTAAACCTGCCCTTTCTCGCCCCAGATGCCGCTTTTCTCCGACCAGACAATCTCCCCTTCTGGCGAGGTCAATCTTACCGGCGCGCCGTTGGGATCGCAGTGGTAGTGCCAGCTCTGTTTTACGCCTTCCTCTTGCGTCAGTAGCGCCAGCGGCCAGAAACTGTCCGGGTAGTAGATATATTCCCGCATCTCACTGAAAAGTTTGGCCTGCGCTTTCTGCCGTTTTAACCTGCCGCCGGTATCGAAAATACTGAGCGCGGCCAGGGGCTCCTGTCGCGCGGTGACTGTTTCACCCGCCAGCACCTCATCCTGCCAGTAGAACCAGCGTGTTTCGCTCGCCGTCTGCTTGAATACCCGTCGCCCCAGGCCGTCATAACCATAGCGCACCAGACTGTCGCCTTTACGCACAGCGATCAGTTGCCGGTTGTCATCCCAGACAAAATCCTCTTTTTCGCCTTCGCACTGGCTATCCCGCCGCTGGCGTAGCTCACCGGCGCGGTCAAACACATAGCGCACGCCGTGGTGAATGCCTTCGCGAAACCATCCCCCCGCGCTGTCATTCACCTCACGCGTTTGCGTCTGCAACTGATTACCGGCGGCATCCTGCACAAATTGACGGAGCGCGCCATCGGGTGCCGTATGCGCCATCAATCGTCCCACCGGATCGTAGCTGTAGCGATCGCTGCCCCACTGGCTATCTTCCCGTAACGTCAGATTCCCGGCGCGATCGTAAGCAAACCCGCAGGCGAAGAGCGGTAAATCCTGTTGCAGCACCTGCTGGGAACTTAGCCGCCCAAGCCTGTCGAAACTAAAGATACGCAGGACATCATTGGAGAGCTGTTCGCTCACGCATCGCCCGGCCTCGTCGTAGGTGAACAGAATGGGCGCATCGTCGTTAAGTTGTATCTGGCTCAGCCGTTCATGCGCATCGAGGTGATAACGCACCTGGTGACCACTGTCGCTTTCGCGTGTGATCAACACACCGCGTTCGTTGTAACCGTAACGCAGTTGAAAGCCATCCTGCTCTTCCAGCAGCACACGCCCGGCATCGTCATAGCGCCAGCTCAGCCGCCGCCACGGGTTTTCACACAGCACCATCCGCCCGCAGGGATCGTAATGGTATTTCACCTGTAACGTGTCGCCGCTGCGCCGCTCAGTCAGCCGTCCCCTCTTGTCATAGCCATAGCGCACTTCGCGACCCAGCGGATCCTCGCGACGTATCAACCGGCTGGCCTTATCCCAACCGTAACGCGTCACTTGCCCCCAATAATCATGCTCTTCCGTCACCCGCCCGAGCGCATCGCGCGTCAGTTGCCAGCGTTGACCATTTTGATTTTCCACCGTCACCAGCCGATCTTCCGCATCATAAAGGAAGCTCAGCGTCGCGCCGTCCGGGGTTTCGCACGACGTCAACATGCCGCTGCCGTTATAGCGAAGCTGCGTCGTTCGCCCCAGCTCATCGGTGTAACTAAGCGGGTCATCTTCGCGATCGTAGACAACACGTATTTCACCGCCGGCCGGATCGGTGGTCGCCACCAGACGGTCTTTCATATCCCAGTGAAAACGGGTCGTCCCCCCGCTTTCGTCAATACGCTCCAGCAGCGTTCCCCGTACCGAGTGGCGAAGCTGGATCGCGCCTGCGCCCGCCTGTTCAATGCGTTGCGGAAAGCCATACCGATCATAGAAATAGCGCGTGGGCGAAATGCCGGGCACATTCGCCGCGCAAAGCTGGCCAAAGGCGTCGTACTGATACGCCGTGGCGACACCGGTGGGATCGATTTCGCGGGTAAGATTGCCAGCCTCACTGTATTCCGATCGCCAGACCGCGCCTTTCTCATCGGTCAGCGCCAGTAATTGCCCGTCATCGTCATAAACCGCCTGAATCACGCCACCATCGGGCAGCTGTTCGGCGGTCATGCGCCCCTGTTCGTCATACTCCCAGCGATGGGTACTGCCATCCGGTTCGGTCACTTCCACCGTGCGGCCAAAATCGTCATAGCGGAACACGGTATTGCCGCCTAACGGATCGATTTCTGAGACGGGCAGGCCATTTTCGTCAAAGGTGATACGCGAAACAGCGCCCTGCGAGTCGGTGACTTCCACTTCGTTGAGCAGCGCGTGGTATACAAAATGATAATCCCAGACTCCGCCGTCACCCCAGGCGTGGATCACCTGCCAGGCCTCGTTGTACTGGTAGTGAAACCCCTGTCCGTTGCGATCAACATGGCTGACCATACGGCGCTGCTGATAAACAAAACGGCGCGGATGCGACAGCGCATCGATCTCGGCGCTCAACTGGCGGTGGGTGTCATACTCGTAGCGGGTAAGCGGTGTAATTTCGCCGTCCAGCGCATTATGCAGACGCAGCGTCTGCAGACGGTTTCGCTCCTGCGTGACGAGGATGTCGCGCCCGGTCATCCCCGCATGGGTGAACTCGCGAATTTGCCGTAGTTCGCCCGCTTCCCGCTCAAATCGCCAGCCGTTACCGCTACGATCGACAATCTCGCCAATCGGCAGGGCACCCTGTTTACCGTTAAAGTGCAGCAGTGGGCCACTTTCCTGGTCTACTCGCCACAGCACCTCGCCATCACGGGTTTCCCGCCACAAACGGCTGCCCTCAGGCAAACCGCTAATGGCATGTTCGCGCCCGTCGCTCTGCGGCAGTGCGGCAAACAGCGTCATCCCTTCCGGCTGCGTCAGCATCGCGACGCCCTCTTCCGCCAGCACATCCAGGCGGATATCGGCCGGCGTCGACCAGCCAAAGCCGCACAGCCCTTCAACCTCAATATCTGCCGAAGAATAGGTTCGCACCCACGCCAGCGGCAGACGGCCCGCTAACAGGAAATCCTGCTGTTCCAGGCTGACGCTGCCGTCGCGAATATCCACTGGTTCAGCGCGTAGCACGCGGCACTTGAGGAAGCCGGAGTCCATATTACGAAACAGCTTCTGGCGCAGCTTGCGAAAGCGGCGCATAAACAGCCGCCACTTCGGCGTTTTCTTCAGTTTCTTAAAGCCCTTGCCCAGCCCGCTTAATCCGGCGCGCATCAACAGCGCCATCAGGTTGATGGTCGGCGGGCCGCCAACGACGACGTTATTGGGAATGGCGAGGTTAAAGGTCAGCGGCAGGGTGAGAGAGAGCGGTTTTGGCTTGGCGGCGCGCTTGAGACGAAACGGCGGCACCAGACCAATAATGTTGCAGCTCAGCACCGGCATGCCGATGCGCGAGAACGGTTCGCCGTCCACCGAGACGGTTTTGCTGCCCATAAACAGCTCGTCTTCAATTTGTGGGCCGCCCGGCGCGCGCAGCGGCGGCACCCAGACGCCGCCGACCGGAATATGTACCGCGATGCCGCCCGTTCCTGCACTTGCACGCTTAATGCTGTTGACGTGCACCGTGGTGCCAATCAGCGGCAGATAATCGAACACGTCAAAAACAATGCCGATATGCGGCGTTGGCAGCGGCCACGGGTAGGTGTGAATATCCAGCCCGAGCTGCGGATCGAAGTGCGCGCCGGAGTGCATAAGTCTGGCCTCAGAACATGGCGCGCAACAGCGCGCGCAAGAACGTTCGAACCTCTGTCGCCAGTTCGCTATCAGACAGGCTTAAAAACAGCAGCGCGAGCAGCGTGACGACAACAATAATGATGATGCGATTTTTCATAGCGGGTTGCTTCCTGCAGTGTCAGATAACGATGCGTCATGGTTTCCCCACTCGGGCAGGGTTTGCCACTCGCCGGGGGGCGCATCAAAGGGGTGAGCGATCTCCGGCAGGCCATTCCAGTGCGGGTGTAATTTTTCCCGCGCCAGCCGGATAACGCGGCGAAAACTCTCATCGCCGCGACGAATCAGATTTTCCCGCTCCTCACGGATCACGGTAAACATTGCCTCAAGTTGTAACTGCAAGCGGCTTTCGGTCTGCTTAACTTGCGTAACGGTCGGCTCGGCGGGCAGCGCCGCTTCGGCCTGCTGGATCAGCCGCTGTTTTTCACGTTGCCAGCGCGCGGCGCAGGCTTCGAGCGCCTCGGTACGCCGCTTATCGTGCATACGCAATAAATCCTGAAACACCAGCGACAGCGTGGTCTGGCTGCGTTCTGGCAGCGGTACGCTTTCCGCCGCCTGAACGGCACGCGCGTACTCTTTCATCGCCGTCGGTCGATGCCCGGCGAGCCACAAACAAAAACCGGACATGCGCCAGCCTTCCATTTCAAATACCGGATGGGGAATGACCTGCGCTTCCAGCGCCGCCTGGCGATAGCCTTTCGCCGCTTGCAGGTGATCTTTTTTCGCGAACCACGCGCCCGCTTCACCGAAGGTGCTTTGCGTGCGCAACTGCCCTTTCAGCGCCGGATCCGGGATCTCGCCAGAGAGATGTTGTGCCTGCCGGTAGTGGGTAACGGCCTGCGCGTGATCGCCTCCTTTTAACCAGCCACCGGCTATCAGGTTGTGCATCATCGCTTGTTGATCCGCCCAGCCGCGCCGCTGCGCAATGCCCAGCGCCAGCTCGCCGCGCGCGGCGACTTGTGCGCTACTGCCTTTTTCCAACAGCAACATCGCGTCCGCCAGATAACGGCGAAACAGCAACCGGTCGGCATCGGGGTCCGTCTGCTGCTGCGCGGTCTGGTGCATCACCCGCATGCCATCCACCTCGTCGACAATGAGCTGCACCACGCGCGGATGCGCCTCATATAACGGCTGCCAGATCGGTTGTTCCAGCGTATCAATGAGCAGCACACGCGCAGCGTCCGCGCCCTGTTCCAGCCAGCCTTGCAACCAGCGCGTCAGCGCGCTTTCATCACTGACGCCGGAGGGTTTAAGCACCAGCACCAGGTAACGGAGATCCTCGGCAAACGCCTGCGCGAAGCTCTGCAACAACGTGTGCAGTTGCGCCGGGGAGTAACAGGGCAGCCAGGGTTCCGCGTCCCAGGCGGCGGCATTTTCGGTGGCTTCGTACTGTTCGACAAACTCGCGCCCCAGCGCCTCGCTGTAGCCATAACCGGTTTCGAAAGGGGTATTCAGCCCAAGAAACAGATCCGGCAGTGTGCGGCCTTCAGGATGTTGTTGCAGGGCAATAAAGGCATCCAGCAGTGATTCGCCGCCCGCCGGAACGCGCCAGATAAACAAGCGGGTACGCGCGGCGTTCTCGCTGGCGTCCAGCCAGCTTAGCTCCAGCTCGCTCATCACCTTCTCTGTGGGGTTCTTTGCCGCGCTCATTGCATGTCCTTATCAGGCGTTAAGCTCGATTTTCTTGCCGTTGACCATCACGCCTGCGGCGTTAATGGTGATGGTCGAGCCGCCCGCTGAAATCTCCACGCTGCCGTTGCTAATCAGAATGCCGCTTTCACCGACGTTGATCTGGAAGGTATCCGTTGCGCTGTCCGCCACGCTGCCCTGGGTAAAACGGGTGTCGCCGCCGGTAATGCTCAGCGTGCGCCCGGCACCGATATTCACCTCTTGCTTTTGCACCACCGTGCGCACTTCACTGCTGCTGACGGTGACATTGCGGTTGCCGGTCACTTCCAGCGTCTGGTCGCCGGTCACTTGTACGGTGCGGTTTTGCTGCACGCTCACCTTTTCGTTGCCCTGTACAGTGCGGGTTCGGTCCTGCACCACGGTCAGCGTCTGGTTGCCTTGCACGGTGCCTGTGTTGTTGCTCTTCACCGTGGTGGTGTGGTTGCCGGTAATGGTCTCGTCGCGGTTTTGCTCGACAGTGAGGGTTTCATTGCCTTTCACGCTTTCCGTGCGGTTCTGCTGCACGGTGGTGGTTTCGTTACCGTTGATGGTTTTGCTGCGATCCTGGCCAATGGTGACAGTCTCATTGCCGTCCACCGTGCGGGTGCGGTTCTGTTTGATATGGCTGGTTTCGTCTTTGCCAACGGTTTTGGTGCGGTTGCTGCCGACATCATGGGTTTCGTCGTTTTCGACTTCCGTATCCATGTTGCGCTCAGCATGCAGCCAGAGCTGCTCTTCTCCAGGTTTATCTTCAAAGCGCAGGGCGTTGGCGTTATCCGGCGAGCCATCTTTCGAACGGCTCATAAAGCCCATCTGCGTCGCCGCCGCCGGCAGCGCCCACGGCGGCATGCTGGCTTCGTTATAGACGCGGCCAATAATTATCGGTCTGTCCGGCTCACCGTTAATAAAATCGACCACCACCTCGTCGCCCACGCGCGGGATCTGCACACCGCCGTAGCCCTGGCCCGCCCACGCGCTGGAGACGCGCACCCAGCAAGAGCTGTTTTCATCGCCCTGGCTTTGCCGATCCCAGTGGAACTTCACCTTCACGCGGCCATATTTGTCCGTCCAGATCGACTCGCCTTGCGGCCCGACCACGCGCGCGGTTTGCGGGCCATAGGTTCGCGGCCAGTCGGTGACCATCGCCGGGCGGAAAGGCGTCGCCGCCGGGATAACCGTAAAGGCGATATTGTGCTGCGACGTGAATGAACCGCCGGAGGCGTACTGATTCTCTTCAAACGCATACTGTGCGCCAATCACCAGCCACTGGGCGTTATCGGCGAAGTTGGGCGCACTGGTAAGCCGAAAAAGATGGCCGGGCGCGATACCGGTCGCGGTGCCGGAACCTTGCATTTGCTGCTGCTCCGCCTGCCAGGCCTGCTGGCGAATACGCGCGTACGATTCACCGTCGCCATGCTCAACAAAACGGCCTGGCCAGTCATAGACATCAATTTTCCCCGGGCTTGGCGAAACGGGGTTTTGCAGGGTTTGCAACATCCAGGCGTGCGGTTTACGGAAATCGTAATCGTCGGTGCTGTAAAGACCCGGCGTAACAACATGACGCGCCAGTAACTGGCTGACGCCCTCTTCGTTGACCGCGCCGCCGCCGGTTTGCGCATGCCAGGGAATGGTGTCGTAACCGGGAAACGCCTCGGCCTGCGAGTAGTCGTCCATCAGCACCAGCGTGTGGCCCTCTTTGCTGTGGCGAAACAGGTAGCTGATGCCTTCCAGTTCCAGCAAACGGCTGATGAAGTGGAAGCTGCTTTCGCCATACTGCACGCTGTAATCCCACTGGCGGTAGCTGCGCGTCAGTTTGTCTTCAATTTTGACGTTGTATTCGGAAAACAGCGTTTTGGCGATATCCGGCACGCGCTGCTGCTGGAAAATGCGGAAGTTACGATCGCGCATCATCGGCCAGAAATCGGGTTCCAGCGTTGCCTGGTATGCCGCGTACTGCGTGCCGTCCAGCTCTTCGGTACGTACCGAAACAGCGGTCACTTTCCCGGAAAGATAGCGTTCGCTGCCCGGCATCTGGCACGGGATCACCACTGTCATCTCTTGGCCGAGCAGTTTTTGTCGGTCAAGGGTGAAGTCTTTACTCAGCAGGTCGACCTGAAAACGAAAAGGCGCGGAAAGATGCTCTTCGCCTGTCAATTTCCAGAACAGAAGTGAATCACTGCCAACGGATGACAGGACGGTTATCCGGTTAACCATACGTATTCCTTGGTAGCGGCGGCGGATATTTCGGGAGAAAACGATTTATACGAAATCATTCAAATGCAACTTATACGCGCGCGTATTATTTATTAACAGCCAATGCTTACGATTAATATTATCGTCAGTTCATAAAAACGACAGGCAAATACATCTCAGAATCGTCTTATTTTATAATTAAAATAATAACTTATTTAAAATCAAACCAATGCAAATTACCATAATAAAATAATGGACTTCAGGTTATTCGATTCAGCTAACAATAAATAACAACGCAGCATATATCCTCTTATTTTTGATAATATCTCCTTAAGTAAAATTAGCGTATTTCAAATTAAAAACAGCGTCAGTTAGCCTGCATTTTTATCCCCGGCGCGCACCATGGCATCCCCATTGGTGATTTCGCTTTCACAACACTGCACCTCGCCTCGCGCGGCCCGCTGTCCGGCAGCACAAGGCCTTTAGCACATTTGCGTATATTCTTATCCGGATATATTGGTTTTCGCCGCAGGCGCAACGCCTATAATCCGCTTGCATACGGTAGCAGAATGAAAAACTGAAATAGTAAGATAGCATTCTGCCAGCTTTTTCTGGCAATCAGCAATGTGCGGAAGGTGTGTAGTGCCGACATGGTTACCCTTAGCGATAGACTCATTTTTGCCAATGCTTTCCGCCGGGCTGAAATTTACCATTCCCTTAACGTTAAGCGCATTTATTCTTGGTTTGACGCTCGGTTTTATTGTGGCGTTATTGCGTTTATATGGCCCTGCATTTTTAAAACCGATAGTCAGATTTTACGTCTGGTTAATTCGCGGCACGCCGTTATTAGTACAGCTTTTTTTAATTTTTTACGCGTTACCCAGCGCAGGAATCACTATCGATGCATTTCCGGCGGCGGTGATTGGTTTTACGGTAAATATTGGTGCTTATACCTCGGAAGTCATCCGTGCCACGCTGCTCGCCGTGCCTAAAAGCCAGTGGGAAGCCGCGCATGCCATCAGCATGACCTGGGCACAGTCGCTACGGCGCATTATTCTGCCGCAGGCCGCGCGCATCGCCGTGCCACCGTTATCCAATACCTTTATCTCGCTGGTAAAAGACACCTCGCTGGCCTCGGTGATCACCGTACCGGAGATGTTTCTCGCCGCACAGCAAATTGCGGCGGTGACTTACGAGCCGTTAATTTTATATAGCGAGGCTGCGGTGATTTATCTCTTATTCAGTTCTGTCTTATCGCATTTACAAGAGAGGCTGGAGCGGAAATTAGCCGGCACCACCGTTAAGGAGCGATCCAATGATAACGCTCTCCAGCATTGAAAAAAGTTTCGATGGTCATCAGGTGTTGCGGGATATTCATTTAACGGTGGCAGAAGGCACCGTTACCGCCTTAATTGGCCCCTCCGGCAGCGGAAAAAGTACGTTATTACGCTGCATTAATTTGCTGGAAATTCCGCAGGCCGGGGAATTAATAATTGGCAAAGAGAAAATGTTATTTACACCGGGCGCACGCATTAACGGTGAGGATATTCGCCGGATGAGCCGCCAGACCGGAATGGTATTTCAAAACTTCGCGCTGTTTCCGCATATGACTGCCCTTGAGAACATTACTGAAGGGCTAATTACGGTGCATAAATGGAACCGCGATCGCGCCCGGCAACGCGGCGAAGCGCTGCTGGAGAAGGTTGGCATGCTGCATAAGCGTAACGCACTACCGAATACGCTTTCCGGCGGCCAGCAACAGCGTGTGGCGATTGCCCGCGCGCTGGCGCCTTCGCCTGCGGTGTTGCTGTGCGATGAGCCAACATCGGCGCTCGACCCGGAGCTTTCCGGCGAAGTGGTTTCCGTTCTTCGCCAGTTGGCGCATGAGGGCACCACCATGATTATGGCTACCCACGATCTGCGCTTAGCAGCCCATATCGCAAGCCAGGTGGTATTTCTCGAAGGCGGAGAGATTGTCGAAACAGGCAGCGCCAGCACCCTTTTTTCACAGGCGAAGAAACCGCGAACCACGGAATTCATCGCCTCTTTAAGCACAGCGTTTTCGGCTATCGAAGCGCACCAATAACAATATTTAAGGGGTAACGCAGATGAAAGCATTCGCAACACTGGTGATAGCTGGCGTGATGCAGCTGGGCTTTGCTCACGCGGCGCTGGCGCAGGATGATCTGGCAAAAATTCAATCCGCCGGAGTGTTAAAGATTGGCACCGAAGGGACTTATCCGCCGTTCACTTTTCATAATGCCTCCGGCAAGCTGGAAGGGTTTGATGTCGAAATCGGCCAGGAGATTGCCAAGCGCCTGAAAGTGAATGCCCAGTTTGTTGAAGGCAAATGGGATGGCCTGATCGCCGGTATTGATGCCAACCGCTACGATGCGGTAATAAATCAGGTGGGCATTACGCCGGAACGCCAGAAAAAATATGACTTCTCCGAGCCGTATATCGCCTCCAAAGCGGTGCTGATCGTTAACAGCAAAAACACGGCAATTACCCGTTTTGAAGATTTAAAAGGCAAAAAATCCGCCCATACGCTGACCAGCAACTATGCGCAGATCGCCCGTAAATATGGCGCGGAGATCGTTGCCACCGACGGCTTTAACCAGTCTGTCGATTTGGTGGTGCAGGGCCGCGCGGATGCGACCATCAATGACAACCTGTCATTCCTGGATTTCAAAAAACATAAACCAGACGCGCCGGTGAAAATCGTTGCCACGCAGTCGGACGCGGAGAAATCCGGCGTGTTGTTCCGCAAAGGCAACCCGCAATTGAAAGCCGCCATTGATAAAGCACTGGAAGAGATCAAAGCCGACGGCACTTATCAACGCATTTCGCAGAAATACTTCGGCGCGGATGTGTCGAAGTAATGCGTAACCGCTGAATGATAAGCCCCCGCAACGCGCGATTTTTTATGCCGCTGGTTGCTTGCGCACGGGCACCCGTTTTATTTGCGCGCGTGTTCGACAATATGTAAGTTCGACACTATGCAAATCCTGGGCGCTGCGTTTGTGCTGCTTGCCGCAGGCGGCGTTGCGCCCACTGTTGCGGTGTGACTACTGCATCAGTTCAGCGGACGCGGCGCATAATAATAGCTGGCTTAAAGTTGAAAGCTTTCCGGAACCCCGAACCTGGTTGCGGTTTTCTATAGACAAAAAAACCCCGCAAAGCGGGGTTTTTAAATTCGCGGCGTAACGCCAATCAGAACGGAATGTCGTCGTCGAAATCCATCGGCGGTTCGTTAGACGGTGCCGGTGCGGACTGCTGCTGCGGGCGAGACTGCGCGCCGCCGCTGAACTGATTGCCACCCTGCGGCTGCTGAGGCTGACCCCAACCGCCCTGCTGCTGACCGCCACCCGCCGGTGCGCCGCCACCCTGACGGCCACCCAGCATCTGCATGGTGCCGCCAACGTTAACAACGACTTCAGTGGTATATTTTTCCTGACCGGATTGATCGGTCCATTTGCGGGTACGCAGCTGGCCTTCGATGTAAACCTGAGAGCCTTTACGCAGGTATTCACCAGCGACTTCCGCCAGCTTGCCAAACAGCACCACGCGGTGCCATTCGGTCTGCTCTTTCATTTCGCCGGTCTGCTTGTCACGCCAGGATTCGGAAGTAGCCAGCGTAATGTTGGCAACTGCGCCACCACTCGGCATATAGCGTACTTCCGGGTCCTGGCCCAGATTACCGACGAGAATCACCTTGTTTACGCCTCTGCTGGCCATATTGTGTCTCCTGAAAACGTTGCTTGATTCTTAGTAGTGTAAACGCGCGATTGTAGCATTACAAAGCCACACTTAGATAGCTGCGAGGAGGATTCCAGATAATCGCCGCGCGCCATAGTTTGACATACCCGAAGCGAAGATGCATGCGAATACTGTATATTCATTCAGGTTAAATTGTGTCATAATTAGCCGTTTCTGACCGCTGGTTGTCCTTCAAACACACCAGGCAAAAAGTGTTCCTCCGGGTAAAAGGTGAATGGATTGGATAAGATAGAAGTACGGGGCGCCCGCACCCATAATCTCAAAAACATCAACCTCGTCATCCCCCGCGACAAACTGATTGTCGTTACCGGGCTGTCGGGTTCTGGTAAGTCCTCACTGGCTTTCGACACACTCTATGCCGAAGGGCAGCGTCGTTACGTTGAATCACTCTCCGCGTATGCGCGTCAGTTTCTGTCGCTGATGGAAAAACCGGACGTTGACCACATTGAAGGTTTATCGCCCGCCATTTCTATTGAACAAAAATCGACATCCCACAACCCGCGTTCCACCGTTGGTACGATCACGGAAATTCACGATTACCTGCGTCTGCTGTTCGCCCGCGTTGGCGAGCCGCGTTGCCCGGATCACGACGTTCCGCTGGCGGCGCAAACCGTGAGCCAGATGGTGGATAACGTGTTGTCGCAGCCAGAAGGCAAACGCCTGATGCTGCTGGCGCCGGTGATCAAAGAGCGCAAAGGCGAGCACACCAAAACGCTGGAAAACCTTGCAAGCCAGGGTTATATCCGTGCGCGTATTGATGGCGAAGTGTGCGATCTTTCCGATCCGCCGAAGCTCGAGCTACAAAAGAAACACACCATTGAAGTGGTGATTGATCGCTTTAAAGTCCGCGACGATCTCGCCCAGCGCCTGGCGGAATCCTTTGAAACCGCGCTGGAGCTTTCCGGCGGCACGGCCGTGGTTGCCGATATGGACGAGCCGACCGCCGAAGAGCTGCTGTTCTCCGCCAACTTCGCCTGTCCGATTTGTGGCTACAGCATGCGCGAGCTGGAACCGCGTCTGTTCTCATTCAACAACCCGGCTGGCGCCTGCCCGACCTGCGACGGTCTGGGCGTGCAGCAATATTTCGATCCGGATCGCGTGATCCAGAACCCGGAGCTGTCGCTGGCCGGTGGTGCGATCCGCGGTTGGGATCGCCGCAACTTCTACTATTTTCAGATGCTGAAATCGCTGGCGGAACACTACAAATTCGATGTGGAAGCGCCGTGGGAAAGCCTGAGCGCCAACGTGCAGAAAGTGGTGCTGTCTGGTTCCGGTAAAGAGTCGATTGAGTTCAAATACATGAACGATCGCGGCGATACTTCCGTGCGTCGTCACCCGTTTGAAGGCGTGCTGCATAATATGGAGCGCCGTTACAAAGAGACGGAATCCAGCGCGGTACGTGAAGAGCTGGCGAAATTTATCAGCAATCGCCCGTGCGCCTCCTGTGAAGGGACGCGTCTGCGTCGCGAAGCGCGCCACGTTTTTGTTGAAAACACCCCGCTGCCGACCATTTCCGATATGAGCATCGGCCATGCGATGGACTTCTTCAACAATCTGAAACTTTCCGGCCAGCGGGCAAAAATCGCCGAAAAAGTGCTTAAAGAGATTGGCGATCGCCTGAAGTTCCTGGTGAACGTCGGCCTGAACTACCTGACGCTCTCGCGCTCGGCGGAAACGCTCTCCGGCGGCGAAGCGCAGCGTATTCGTCTGGCAAGCCAGATTGGCGCGGGTCTGGTAGGTGTTATGTACGTGCTGGATGAGCCGTCAATCGGCCTGCATCAGCGCGATAACGAACGTCTGCTCGGCACGCTTATCCATCTGCGTAATCTCGGTAACACGGTGATTGTCGTTGAACACGACGAAGACGCCATTCGCGCCGCCGACCATGTAATCGACATCGGCCCTGGTGCGGGCGTACACGGCGGTCAGGTGGTGGCCGAAGGGACGCTGGATGCCATCATGGCGGTACCGGAATCCCTTACCGGGCAGTACATGAGCGGCAAACGTAAAATTGAGCTGCCGAAACAGCGCGTGAAAGCCGATCCAGAAAAAGTGCTGAAGCTGACCGGCGCGCGCGGTAACAACCTGAAAGATGTGACGTTGACGCTACCGGTGGGCCTGTTCACCTGTATCACCGGCGTTTCCGGTTCCGGTAAATCGACGCTGATCAACGATACGCTGTTCCCGATCGCCCAGCGTCAGTTGAACGGCGCGACCATCGCCGAACCGGCTCCGTATCGCGATGTGCAGGGGCTGGAGCATTTCGACAAAGTCATTGATATCGACCAGAGCCCGATTGGGCGCACGCCGCGCTCCAACCCGGCCACTTATACCGGCGTCTTTACGCCGGTACGCGAGCTGTTTGCCGGCGTGCCGGAGTCCCGCTCGCGCGGTTACACGCCGGGGCGCTTCAGCTTTAACGTACGCGGCGGTCGCTGTGAAGCGTGTCAGGGTGACGGCGTAATCAAGGTTGAGATGCACTTTCTGCCGGATATTTACGTGCCGTGCGACCAGTGCAAAGGCAAGCGCTACAACCGCGAAACGCTGGAGATCAAATACAAAGGCAAGACCATCCATGAAGTGCTGGATATGACTATCGAAGAAGCACGCGAGTTCTTCGATGCTGTTCCGGCGCTGGCGCGTAAGCTGCAAACGCTGATGGATGTTGGCCTGACCTATATTCGTCTTGGACAGTCGGCTACGACGCTTTCCGGCGGTGAGGCCCAGCGCGTGAAACTGGCGCGCGAGCTGTCGAAACGCGGCACCGGGCAGACGCTCTATATCCTCGACGAACCGACCACCGGCCTGCACTTTGCGGATATCCAGCAGTTGCTGGATGTGTTGCATCAGTTACGGGATCAGGGCAACACCATTGTGGTGATTGAGCACAACCTGGACGTGATTAAAACGGCGGACTGGATTGTCGACCTCGGCCCGGAAGGCGGTAGCGGCGGCGGCGAGATTCTGGTCTCCGGCACACCGGAAACGGTCGCCGAATGCGAAGCCTCTCACACGGCGCGCTTCCTCAAACCGATGCTGAAGTAATTACACGGAGAGTTGCTGCCGGACCTGTTCCGGCACCAACTCAATCGCCTGTTGATACGACGCATCCACCAGATAGTAAATCTGCGAATCCGGTAGCGAACCATCAAGATAAACGGTACTCCAGTGTGCTTTATTCAAATGGCGGCTGGGGCGCACATCTTCATGCTGCTGGCGCAGTAAATCCGTCAGTTCGGGGCTTGCTTTCAGCGACGCGGCCGGCCGCCCTTCTACCTCTTTCACCATCGCAAACAGCACATCCGCAACTTTGATTTGTGTTGCTTTCCAGTCGCTGTGCACGCTCTGTTCAGCGCCGGGCTTCGCCATGCAATATTGCAATAACTCGGAAATTGTCACTTTTGCTTCTCCTTGTCATGTCGTGGTGGGGATCGCGATCGGCATAAATACGTCATTAAAGCGTAGTGTATGGATAAAAAAATCGTGGGTCGTTACAAAACCTGACGATTAACACAACCTAAACAGAACAGAGAACGCTGGAACCTTTTGTGTTTTAGAGTGACAAATAGTTACAAGTAGAAAGTAACCGTTATTTTTTCATTTTTTTCAATAAGATAAAAACAGCACATTGATGTGCAATTGATTGCGGATAAAAGAGAAAACTCCCGGAGATGCCTGATGAGCATATTACATGGCGAGAAGAAAACCGTTCTTGTCGCTGAAGATGATAGTGATATTGCCGGTGTGATTATTGCTTACCTTGAACGCGACAAGTTCGCGGTGATTCATGCCGCTGATGGCGAAAAAGCAATCAGGATGGCAGAACAATATCAGCCTGATTTTATTATTCTGGATATCAAAATGCCGAAAAAGGATGGCTGGCAAGTGCTGATGGAGCTACGCCAGACCACCGATGTCCCGATTATGATGCTGACGGCGATGGACACCGACGCGGATAAGATCCAGGCCTTGAAAACGGGCGCTGATGATTTTCTGGTGAAACCGTTCAACCCGGAGGAATTAGTCGCCAGGGTGCATGTTATTTTAAAAAGAAGCCAGCAATATCATGCCCGGGAAAACCTGAAACTGTATAAAACCAGAAATATTGAAATTAATAAAATCACGCACCAGGTTTACGTTGGTTCGATGAAAATGGATTTATCTACAGACTTAACCTCAACAGAGTTTAAGATATTGATGCATTTAATTCGCTACCCGCAACGTGTCTTTACGCGCGAAGAGATTATGAATTCTTGCATGCCAGAGGGTAATGCCTGCGATCGTACTGTGGATAGCCATGTCAGCAAATTAAGAAAGAAGATCCAGCAGGCGGGTATTGTCAATGTGCCGGAGTGCGTTCGCGGCTTCGGCTATCGGCTGGGAGATTAATCTAACAAAACAGGCTTCTGGCGGGGGATAACCACCGCCGGAAGCCTCCATTAAAACAGCGTCCTGCCCAACGGCAGAATGTCGCACCACTGTTTTTTATAGTGCCAGTAATCTTTATAGACCCCGAGAGAAAATTTGAATTCTTTACCTTTAGCGGTACATAGTTCTTTCGCCTTGCAAATATTCACCCACAATAAAATACTGCCTAAATTAAATTCAGGGTAGTCTTGCGAATATCCACCATTAATATCATCGAAATAAAAATAGCCATCACATTCGGCCATAAAAATAATATCAAAGGCGCAGGGTCGACCATGGATAAATAATACTGCACCAAAGAGTAAATGCCGTAATGCGGCAAATGTTTTGATTAAGTCATCACGCGCAAAACAGTAAATTTTACCCTGCCAGCGCTGTTTGAACACGTCGATATAAATGTCAGCCAGCTCACTATCTGAAAAGTCATCAACCCAGCGAACCTCACCGCCACAGGCAAGAAACTTTTTCATTTCGCCGTTGCGCTTTTTCTGTGACGCTTTCGAGAGGCTCTCTTTGACGTAGCAGATCTTATTTTTTAAATAACAGCTGAATAAAACATTGAGAAAATTTGTTCGATGGTGCGGCGACAACCGTTTGGTAATAGCGGGTAAATACCCCACTTTTGTCGTTTGCAGCGGCAGTATGATGTCATCGAAAACAAAGGGGTAACGCCGATCCTGTAGCGATAACGCCCCATTTACTGCGTAACACGCGCCCACATAAACCTGCTTGCGACGAATAGCGTAAAAAGCCAGCGTCGCCCCCGTTTCAGCACTTAAAAATTGCAACACATCCGGATGTGTACAGACCGAACCGCCACGTTGTTGCCAGACCATTTTGTAGGTGGCGAAATCGCACGGTTCCCAACCGCACAGCCACGCGAAAACATTCCGTAAAACCATAACTACCCCGTGTTATCAGACGCACCCACATGTCTTTATGCAGGCTTATAACCGGGGTATATGGAGGTTTGATGGAGCGGTTACTCTCCTTGCAGCGTGGCGATGATTTTGCGCGACCCGCCGTGAATACGGTGTTCACCAAGCCAAATTCCCTGCCATGTGCCAAGCACCACGCGCCCTTTTTGCACGGGCAGCAGCAGCGAAACGCCAAGCGTAGAGGATTTAATGTGCGACGGCATATCATCCGGCCCTTCGTAATCATGCTCATACGGCGCGTTGTCCGGCACGGCCTGCAGAAAATGCTGCTCCATATCGTGGCGCACGGTGGGATCGCAATTCTCGTTCAGGGTGAGCGAAGCAGAGGTGTGCTGCAGCAATAAATGCAGCAAACCAACGTTAATGCGGGAAATATCGCGAAGTTGCCCAAGCACCTCGTCCGTCACCAGATGAAACCCGCGCGGCTTCGCGCCAAGCGTAAGCGTTTGTTGATACCACATGCACATCTCCTGTCAGCAAAATGAACTCTTGTCAGTGTGGCAGCAGGCGGCGAAACAGGAAAGCTCAGGCTAATACTCGGAGTTCACAATCACTTCCTCACCCAGTGCGCCCGCCTGCGGTAAAGGGCGATAGGTTGAATTTGAAGCGCGTAACACGCGAATTGGCCGGGCTTCGCTTTCACGCGCGGCGGAGATATCGCTGTCAGAATCGCCATAGAAAATGCGGATTTTATTCGCTTTCAGCCACTGGGTTTTGCTGTTCTGACCGGGCTTATCGCCGGCGAAAATCACCGGGTTCATATTGGCCGCAGGAATTAGAAAATCGTCCTGTAGCGTTTTACTCACCGTTTCAGTTTTTGTCGGGCTGCGTCCGGTGATGAAAAAGATGCTGTCACCGCGCTTTACATGCATCGCAATCAGACGGCGGGCCACTTCTTTCGGAATACTGAAGTCGTCCCAGCCGTTGTTCATCTTTTCCCAAAACGCCGGGTTTTGTAGATAGGCTTCGCTCTCCGGCGACCAGGTTCTTTTACCGCGCCAGAAACCGGGGCTGGAAAACAGCACCGTGTCGTCAATATCAAATCCGACCGCCATTGGTGGGCGTTCGATCAGAGAATTTTCAATTTGCGCCACAGAAACCCAGTGAACAGGCGCTTGTTCGGCCAGTTTGGCAACATTGGTGCCTTCAGATACCGGCGTGGGCGCCGAAGCGTAAACCGCGCTGCCAAACGTCATCCACAGGCAGACCGCGCCGAGCGCGCGTATGAACTTTCGCATATTTATCCCTAAATGATCAGTTCGTTATATTTTATTAATGGTGCGAATGGTCAAAATGTTACCAGACCATACCTTGTGAGGCCGATGAAAAAAAGGATTTTTTGCAGAATATTCAGAGAATAAGCGAATACTGAGGCATAAATAATCCCCTGCCAGAACGCAGGGGACAGGAAAAAGTAAGTGGATGCTTACATTACTGCGGCGAATGCTTTCGCCACGCGGTGCACATTGCGGCTATTCAGACCGGCGACGCACATCCGTCCGCTGGCGATGAGATAAACGCCAAACTCTTCACGCAGACGATCAACCTGCGCCGCGCTCAGGCCGGTATAACTGAACATTCCGCGCTGTTTAAGCAGATAATCGAAATTACCGCCCGGTACTGCCTCTTTCAGCACGGTGACCAGTTCCTGGCGCATCGCCAGAATGCGCGTACGCATGGCTTCCACTTCCGCCAGCCAGGAGGCTTTCAGGCCTGCGTCGCCAAGCACTGTCGCCACCAGCTGTGCGCCAAAATTCGGCGGGCTGGAGTAGTTACGGCGCACGGTGGCTTTGAGCTGCCCCAGCACACGGCTGGCAGCATCCGCATCGTCACACACCACGGAAAGCCCGCCCACGCGCTCGCCATACAGCGAGAAAATTTTCGAAAATGAGTTGCTGACCAGCGCAGGCAGCCCGGCATGGGCAACCGCGCGGATGGCATAAGCATCGTCTTCCATACCGGCACCAAAACCCTGGTAGGCGATGTCGAGGAATGGGATCAGGTTGCGCGCTTTCAACACCTCAACCACCTGGTCCCACTGCGCATGGGTAAGATCCGCGCCGGTCGGGTTATGGCAGCACGGATGCAGCAGCACAATGCTTTGCGCCGGAAGCGTATTCAGTTTTTCCAGAAAGGCAGCAAAACGCACGCCGTTAGTGGTGCTGTCGTACCAGGGGTAAGTACTCACTACAAACCCGGCGCCTTCAAATATCGCAATATGGTTTTCCCAAGTCGGGTCACTGACCCACACGCCGGAATCTGGAAAGTACCGTTTCAGAAAATCTGCGCCAACTTTCAGCGCACCGGAACCGCCTAATGTCTGGATGGTGGCAACGCGTTTTTGCGCCAGTACCGGGTGCTCTGCACCGAACAGCAGCGGAGCGATGGCGTTGCGATAGCTGTTTAGCCCTTCCATCGGCAGATAGATCGACGCACCGTGCGGCTGCGCGTTCAGGCGCGCTTCGGCCTCGGCTACCGCCTGCAAACGTGGGATGATCCCGTCTTCGTTGTAATACAGCCCGATACTGAGATTGACCTTGTCGCTGCGGGGATCCTCTTTAAAGCGCTCCATCAACGACAGGATAGGGTCGCCGGCGTAGGCGTCAACTTTCTGAAACACGCGTGTACTCTCCAGGTTTACAGTAGGCAAGAACACCACAATAAACCGGAAGCCGAGGAAGATCGAGAGCAGCAACAACGGTGATAAAAAATAAGCGAGTCAGTTACGCAGCGCGGCAAGGATTTGCGCCACACGCTCGCTTACCGAACCACGTACACGCAGAAAGGGAATGCCGCGTTGCGTCAGTTGTTCGCTGTACCAGGCCTGCTGGCGCTGACGGAAGGTTTCATTCTGGCGGGTGCCGTCCTGCACAAACGGGAAATCGTCCTCGCACAGCACCACGAGATGATAATGCCGCTGCGCCAGGGCATAGAGTTCGTCCGGCGCGCGGCCAAACATCGCCAGCGTATAGAACAGCGTTGTTAGCGGCGACGTGTCGCACACCAGCCACTGCCGGGCGTCGGCGGCATCTTCGCGCTGCACCTGTGTTTGCGCGATCGGCAGCATGTCGTCATAAACCAGTTCACCGCCCTTTTCATCCCAACGCTCACGGCCATATTCCGCCACATACGCCGTCTTCAGCGCCTGGGCCAGCGCGATGCTCAGCGTGCTTTTGCCGGTCGATTCTCCACCCAGCAGGCAGATGCGCTGCACGAAATCCCGGTAAACCACGGGCGCTAACATGTGCCGCCAGCGATGAACATCACGACGAATCAGCGTGCCGGAAGGCGCTTGATCACCTTGCTCACGCTGCAAACGCACATGTACGACGGGGCTGGCGAAGCGTTCACTGAGTACGCGGGCAAAGCCGTCGCCGTACTCTTCGGCGGTAAAAACCGCCTGCGGTTGGCAGTGCAGCACTTGCAAACAGATATCTGCCATGTAGTGCCGGTGCAGATCACCATCGGCGTCGTTATGCGGCGGTGTGCGCAACCCGGCGTCAGCAAGGCGCTTTGGTGTTAACACCAGAATGTCACACTGCGGGAAACGCGCACGCAGCCAGCGCTCGCGTTTTTCAGGCTCGCAGCCGGGCAACTCCGGACGGGAATAACTGACTATCCAGACACGCTCACACTGTTCCAGCGCGGCGTTGATCAATCGTTCGTGGCCGCAGTGCAGCGGCGCAAACTTTCCGACAACCAGCCCGCTGGCAAAACGCTTCATCGCGCGGCCATCGCTTTGCGCCACTGATACAGACCATGCCAGGCGTTACACCAGAAGACAAGGTACAACCCGGCGGTAAGCCAGAGGTCGCGCGCGGCATACAGCGGCACGGCGATGGTGTTGACCAGCAACCAGAAATACCAGCTTTCGAGCCTGCGCCCCATCAGCATAAATTGCGCGAGCACACTGAAAACCATAATGGCGGAGTCCAGCCACGGCGACCACGCGTTGGTAAAACGGTGCAACAGCCAGGCGTAACACCCGGCGACAATCAGCGCGCCCGCTAACATCAGCAACAAATGGTTAAGCGGCGTTTTGCGCACCGCCAGTTCGCTGCCGTGGTTGCCTTTCAGCCAGTTGATCCACCCGGCAATACTGCTGGCAATAAAGAACAGTTGCAGTGTGACATCGGCATAGAGCTGTACAGAATAGAACACCCAGCCATACAGCACACAGCCGATAATCCCCGTCCACCAGGTGTGCATATTATTGCGCGCGGCGAGCCACACAGAGAGGGCATAAGCCAGGCAAGCGGCGATTTCCATTGGCGACAAGGCGTAATCCTTTTAGTCGATGTATTTTAACGTCGCCCGCGAAGTCAGGCGTGTGATAAGTTCGTAAGCACTTACTTTTGTTGCTTCAGCAATGCGTTCAACAGGCAAACCTTCACCCCACAGCACCACTTCATCACCGGCTTTGTCTTGTGCATCCGGGCCGAGATCGACGCAAATCATATCCATCGCCACACGCCCGACTATCGGTACTTCGCGGCCATTAACCAGCACCGGTGTGCCGGAAGGTGCAGCGCGTGGATAGCCATCGCCGTAACCCATTGCCACTACGCCTAAACGCGTGTCGCGCGTGCTTTGCCACGTACCACCGTAACCGACCGCATCACCCGCTTTATGCTCGCGCACGGCGATCAGTTGCGAAGTGAGCGTCATGACGGGCTGAAAACCGAAATCCGCGCCCCACGGTTTATGATCGAGCGGCGAAACACCGTACAGAATAATGCCAGGGCGAACCCAGTCGAAGTGCGATTGTGGCCACAGCAGCGTACCACCGGAAGCGGCAATGGAACGCAGGCCGGGTTTGCCATCGGTAAACGTGGTGAAGAGATCAAGCTGGCGCTCTGTTGCGCCGCATTCGGGCTCGTCGGCGCGGGCAAAATGGCTGGCAACGTTGACCGGCTGGCGCACATTTTTGCACTGTGACAAACGCGCATAAAAAGCCTCCGCTTCATGCGGATGTACGCCAAGGCGGTGCATACCGGTATCGAGCTTCATCCACACGGTTACCGGCGATGTCAGCGTTGCCGTTTCCAGCGCTTCCAGTTGTTCAACGCTGTGAATAACCGTATGCAGCTGGTGTTCAGCGACCAGTGGCAGGTCACTGGCGGCGAAGAAACCTTCCAGTAGCAAAATCGGTTGTGTGATGCCGCCCGCGCGTAATTGCAGGGCTTCTTCAAGACGGGAGACACCGAAAGCATCGGCATCGGGGAGCGTTCGCGCGGTCTCGAGAAGACCGTGTCCATAGGCGTTCGCTTTCACGACCGCAACCACACGGCTGGCGGGAGCCAGTTCGCGCAGGCGTTGCAGATTGTGTCGCAGAGCGCGGCGGTTTACTACTACGGTTGCCGCTTGCATTTACATTACCCTTAAAGCAATCGTCAACATCATTCGACTACAGGTAGACGACAAGCCCGTGGCTCCCGGCGGTGCAGTAAACCAGACGGCCGGGATCAGCGAACGCCGTTAACGCTCCTGTAATGCGAAGGATGAAGAGGATTTATTCGTCGTCGTATTGTGGCCCGGCATAATTATCAAAGCGCGACCACTGCCCGTTAAATGTCAGACGCACGGTACCAATCGGCCCGTTACGCTGTTTACCAATAATGATTTCTGCAATGCCTTTTAAGTCACTGTTTTCGTGATAAACCTCGTCACGATAAATAAACATGATCAGGTCGGCGTCCTGCTCGATGGAACCAGATTCACGGAGATCCGAGTTCACCGGGCGCTTATCGGCGCGCTGCTCAAGGGAGCGGTTAAGCTGTGACAGCGCCACCACCGGCACCTGTAACTCTTTCGCCAGCGCTTTGAGCGAGCGGGAGATTTCAGCGATTTCCAGCGTACGGTTATCCGACAACGACGGTACACGCATCAGTTGCAGATAGTCGATCATGATAAGCCCAATGCCGCCATGTTCGCGGGCGATGCGCCGCGCACGGGAGCGAACTTCCGTCGGCGTCAGGCCGGAAGAGTCATCAATATAGATATTGCGTTTTTCCAGCAGGATGCCCATGGTGCCGGAGATGCGCGCCCAGTCTTCATCGTCCAGTTGGCCGGTACGAATGCGCGTCTGATCGACACGCGAAAGGGAGGCCAGCGAACGCATCATAATCTGTTCGGAGGGCATCTCAAGGCTGAAAATTAATACCGGTTTATCCTGTAACATCGCCGCATTTTCGACGAGGTTCATTGCAAATGTTGTTTTACCCATCGACGGACGCGCGGCGACGATAATCAAATCCGACGGCTGCAAACCGGCGGTTTTCTTGTTCAGATCGTCATAACCGGTGTTAACGCCGGTCACGCCATCATGCGGCTGCTGGAAAAGCTGTTCGATGCGCGAAACGGTCGCTTCAAGCACATCGGCGATGTTTTTCGGGCCTTCGTCTTTATTCGCGCGGCTTTCGGCAATTTTAAAAACGCGAGATTCGGCAAGGTCGAGCAGATCTTCGCTGGTGCGCCCCTGCGGATCAAAACCGGCGTTGGCGATTTCATTCGCGACAGAAATCATTTCGCGCACTACCGCGCGTTCGCGCACGATATCGGCATAAGCGCTGATATTTGCCGCACTTGGCGTATTTTTGGAGAGCTCCGCCAGATAAGCAAAACCGCCAACAATGTCCAGTTGCCCCTGGCGCTCCAGCGATTCCGCGAGCGTTATCAGGTCGATGGGTTTGCCCATCTCCTGCAAGCGGTGCATCTCGGTAAAAATGTGGCGGTGCGGACGGGTATAAAAATCATCCGCCACGACCCGTTCAGCGACATCATCCCAGCGCTCGTTATCCAGCATTAAACCGCCCAACACCGACTGCTCCGCTTCAATAGAATGCGGAGGCACTTTCATCCCCTCGAGCTGTACGTCGCGGGTTTCAGTCTGTTTGTTGAAGGGTTTATTTCCTGCCATAGTGAATGGAGCTATCCGGGTTATGAATGGGTTGAGAGATTATCACATCAGGAGGAAGCATGGCGACGAGAATAGAATTTCAAAAGCATGGTGGGCCTGAGGTGCTTAAAGCGGTTGAGTTCACCCCCGCTGCGCCAGCGGAAAACGAAGTGCAGGTAGAAAATAAAGCCATTGGCATCAACTATATCGATACCTATATCCGTAGCGGGTTATATCCACCGCCGGCATTACCAAGCGGGCTGGGCACCGAAGCGGCAGGCGTGGTAAGCAAGGTGGGCAGCGGCGTCACGCAGGTGAAAGTGGGCGATCGCGTGGTATATGCACAATCGGGTCTGGGCGCGTACAGCTCGGTACACAACATTCTGGCGGATAAAGTTGCGGTGTTGCCAAACGCTATCTCCTTTGAACAAGCGGCGGCGTCATTCCTGAAAGGGCTGACGGTGTTTTATCTGCTGCGTAAAACCTACGAAATCAAGCCAGATGAAATGTTCCTGTTCCATGCTGCCGCCGGTGGTGTCGGGCTGATTGCCTGCCAGTGGGCAAAAGCGCTCGGCGCGAAGCTGATTGGCACCGTGGGTTCCGCGCAAAAAGCGCAGCGCGCATTACAGGCGGGCGCCTGGCAGGTGATCAACTACAGCGAAGAGAATGTGGTTGAACGTGTCAAAGAACTCACCGGTGGGAAAAAGGTGGCGGTGGTGTACGACTCGGTAGGAAAAGACACCTGGGAAACGTCGCTTGATTGTCTGCGCCGTCGCGGATTAATGGTGAGTTTTGGCAACTCTTCCGGCCCGGTTACTGGTGTGAATCTGGGCATTCTTAACCAGAAAGGCTCGCTCTACGCCACACGTCCTTCCCTCAATGGCTATGTCACTAACCGGGAAGAGTTGCAGGAAGCCAGTAATGAGCTGTTTTCGCTGATTGCCAGTGGGGTTATCAAAGTGGATGTGGCCGACAGCCAGAAGTTCGCGCTGCAAGATGCGCAGCGGGCGCATGAAGTGCTGGAGAGCCGGGCGACGCAGGGCTCAAGCCTGCTGATCCCTTAAGCTAATTGCCTGAAAGAATTAGGGCTTCCCGTGGGAAGCCCTTTCTTTTTTAGTTCGGCTGCATTGTAGGGTACAGCGCGATGAATTCGTTAACGTCGCGATAGTGACAGATTTAATAAGTAAATCCTATTCGGTTCTAAGCAATGTTGCGGGAAAAGTCTTCGGTATGTGACGAACCACGCAATACTTTAGTAACGCCAACGGTTATTGCGTTGATAACGTGGAACCTTCGGTTCTTTTACGGCACGGATAATCCAGACAACGGCGACGGCCAGCAGCAGCCAGGGCAATAGCTTGATCATCAACGCGAAAAGCCCGCCGAGGAACATGACAGCCGTTGCCACCAGCAGCGCCGCGATGATGCCCAGCAGTGAAACACCGGTCACCAGCAACATAATAAAAAAGCCCACAATAAACAGTAATTCCAGCATGATGGATCTCCCAAAGAGGTAACTCCCGCTGTTATTACAAGAACCATGCCAGGGGAAAATTAGCTTATTTATCAATAAAAAAGCTCCGCGACAGAAGGCGGAGCTTAGTGAATTTGACTACCTTTTGGTGAAATTTTAACGCTTAGACGCCACCAGGTTGAGCGCGTGCTCCACCACCGCGATATCCGCTCCAGCTTTGTGCGCGTTTTCACTCAGATAACGACGCCACTGGCGCGCGCCAGGAACGCCCTGAAACAGCCCCAGCATATGGCGCGTGATATGTCCGAGATACGCGCCCTGGCTCAGTTCACGCTCAATGTAGGGATACATAGCGCGTACCACGGCGACCGGATCGGCATCCGCCACGTCTGCGCCAAAGATCTCCCGGTCAACAGACGCCAGAATACCTGGGTTCTGATACGCTTCGCGCCCGACCATCACGCCATCCACATGCTCCAGATGCGCTTTGGCTTCTTCCAGCGATTTGATCCCGCCGTTAATGGCCATTGTCAGGTGCGGAAAATCACGTTTTAACTGATAAACGCGCGGGTAATCCAGCGGTGGGATTTCCCGGTTCTCTTTCGGGCTTAACCCCGAAAGCCACGCTTTGCGCGCATGGATGATAAAACTTTCACACTCGCCTTTTCCGGCCACGGTGCCAATAAAGTCGCAGAGAAATTCGTAGCTGTCCTGATCGTCAATGCCAATACGCGTTTTGACCGTCACCGGAATCGACACCACATCACGCATCGCTTTGATGCAATCCGCCACCAGTTGCGCTTCGCCCATCAGGCACGCGCCGAAACGGCCATTCTGCACGCGATCGGACGGGCAGCCGACGTTGAGGTTAATTTCATCATACCCGCGCGCTTCGGCCAGCTTCGCACAATGGGCAAGCTGCGCCGGATCGCTACCGCCGAGCTGCAACGCTACCGGATGTTCTTCTTCGCTGTACGCCAGGTAATCGCCCTTGCCATGAATGATGGCACCGGTGGTGACCATTTCGGTGTAGAGCAACGTCTGGCGCGACAGCAGGCGCAAGAAGTAGCGGCAATGTCTGTCCGTCCAGTCGAGCATCGGCGCCACGCTAAACCGGCCATTCCAGTGTTGAGAGGAATGGAGCGGCATTGCGTTGGTTTGATGGGGGTTTGTCATTTCAGGGTTACCGTGCATTTTGGACAGTTTTAAATAGGTTTTCGTATCTGATTTCCGCTCAGGTCCGGCCATCGCCGACGCCTGAAATAGCGGGGGCATTATTCTAGCATAGAGAAAGTGCGTAAACCTGCTGAGACAACGTATGACCTACATTCCCTGTGGATATATGCCCGGGGTCGCCTTGCGCAAAACGGAACCACTACCTAACATTTTTGGTAGGCATAGGAAATGTTCATTAATAGCGAAAGCTATTTATCACCGTAATGGGTCAAAGGGAGTTCAAGGAAATGACTAAACCGTATGTACGTCTTGATAAAAACAATGCCGCTGTGTTGCTCGTCGATCACCAAACGGGCTTGCTGTCATTGGTCAGGGATATCGATCCAGATAAATTCAAAAATAACGTGCTGGCGCTGGCCGACCTCGCTACGTATTTTAAACTACCCACTATTCTGACCACCAGCTTCGAGACGGGCCCGAATGGCCCTCTTGTACCGGAGCTGAAAGCGCAGTTTCCCGATGCCCCCTATATTGCCCGCCCAGGTAATATCAACGCCTGGGATAACGAGGATTTTGTGAAGGCAGTAAAAGCAACGGGTAAGAAACAGTTGATTATTGCGGGAGTGGTGACGGAAGTTTGCGTGGCATTTCCGGCGTTATCCGCGCTGGAAGAGGGCTTCGAGGTGTTTGTTGTCACCGATGCGTCAGGTACATTTAATGAAATTACCCGCCATTCAGCATGGGACCGTATGTCGCAGGCCGGAGCGCAATTGATGACCTGGTTTGGTGTTGCCTGCGAATTACATCGCGACTGGCGTAACGACATTGAAGGATTGGGCAACCTGTTCTCTAACCACATCCCTGACTACCGCAATCTGATGACCAGCTTCAACAAGATGAGTAGCAAATAACCCCACCTGGCTTACTTGTCTGATTTATAAGCATAAAGGAGAACCGGAGGCATTAAGCCTCCGGTGAGAACATCTTAGAATGTGACGCTCAGCTGTGCGCCTGCGCCCCAGGTTTCATCTTCGCCGACCAGCCCCATCAAATCGACATGGACGCGGTTAAACGGTGCAAAACCGACACCGCCAGTGAATACGTTTTTATCGTCACCTTTCACATCCGCACGGTAACCGGCACGCACCGCCAGCCAGCTAAGCGGGCGAACTTCCGCACCGACGCCAACGTATTGTGAATTTTTCTCGCTCTTAAAGCCTTTGGTTTCGGTTAAATCCCCATCAGCGCTTAAGGTCACCAGATCATTGTGCCAGGCCGCACCAGCCGTCACTACCGGGCTAATCTGGTAAGTATCTTTGTAATTAGTGACGTTGCCGGTTCTACCGTTGCGAATACGCACATCCTGGGTATCAATATCGCGGGAGATCAGGTTGGTTCCGGTTAAGCCTACGGTAATGTTTTCGCCAAAGTCAGCTGCCGCACCAACATCAATGTTAAAGCCCGTGTCATCAGTGCGATAGCGGCTGCTATTCCAGTCGCTGCTCTTGTAGTCATAAATGGAGGCGGTGTAGTTGTAGACCCAGGTTTTTTGCAGTTTCGGCGTTACACCAAGGGAAAGCGGTATGCCGCCGACCTCAAACTGGCGCGCCATCGCGATACCAAAGTCAGAAACAATGGCCGCGCGGCCTGCGGCGGTGGAGTTAAGGTTTTTGGTGATCTCTTCACTGCCATTTGGCGAGACAACCGCCCGCAGCGCTTCGCCCAAAGCAATACCGTCGTTGTTCTGAATGCTACGCAGATAATCAATATCTTGTTGATCGACATTCGAACTTACGCGAGCGTGTGCATACGCTTTGGTAACAAAGGCCAGAGAAAGCACATCATTGGGAATGCTCACGGCAAGGCCGGCAGCGGCTTTGGCCTGTGCGGTTTTGCCTTTCAGGAACACCAGTTCGTCAGCCAGATCTTTCGCCGCTCCCTGGAACTGATTCAATGTACCAATCGGGTTAGCAATGACCTGTGCGGCGGTCAGGTTATCGATCACATCCTT
This sequence comes from Kosakonia pseudosacchari, assembly GCF_015167415.1. Classification (NCBI taxonomy): domain Bacteria; kingdom Pseudomonadati; phylum Pseudomonadota; class Gammaproteobacteria; order Enterobacterales; family Enterobacteriaceae; genus Kosakonia; species Kosakonia pseudosacchari. The sequence goes on along the minus strand of NZ_CP063425.1, from coordinate 314,695 downwards.
GTAACCATCAATTTTGTCATTGATGTTATCGATTTCATCGCGAAGGTTATCTTTGTCGGTAATTTGCGCCTGCACGCTCGGCAGGATAATCGTGATGTCATCTTCCGGCTTGGCTTTTGCCAGCAGTGCCGGGTTGATTAATGCTCCACTGCCATAATTAGCTGATGCAACACCGGTTCCCCCCATTGCATCGTTACGTGCTTCTGCCCAGGTATTGGCTGCTCCTGCTTGATTTGCCGCAAAGAAGGAGACAGCGATAGCGACCACTGAAAGTTTACGTTTTTTATTCACAATATGTGTCTCGTAGCCAGATGAGTTTTTTAAGCCTGCTTATTTTGTAACAAACAGGAATTCACTATTGCTGCGAACAACGACCAAAAAGAAGCTAAATCAAGTGAACGTACAGGATATATGAACGCTATAGTTATTGAGGAAACTCTCACTATTTATAGAAGAGGATATTCATTTCGGGAAGGAAAGCGAGAAAAGGAGTTTACGGGCGGCGATCTCGGCGTTTTGGGCAGGACATGGTAAAGTGTGGCCTTCTATTCCCACTGATCAGAGAGCGCCAATGGATAAGACCACTTCGCAAGAGATGTTAGTGCAGGCTGAAAAGCTGTGCGCGCAGCGCAATGTGCGCCTGACTCCCCAGCGCCTTGAAGTATTGCGATTACTGAGCCTGCAACAAGGGGCGATCAGCGCATATGATTTGCTTGATCTGCTGCGCGAAAGCGAGCCGCAAGCAAAGCCGCCTACCGTTTATCGCGCGCTTGATTTCCTGCTGGAGCAAGGATTTGTCCACAAGGTTGAGTCCACGAACAGCTATGTGCTGTGTCATCTTTTTGATCAGCCGACTCATACTTCTGCGATGTTCATTTGCGACCGCTGTGGTTCGGTGAAAGAAGAGCAGGCCGAAGGTGTGGAAGATATTATGCATGCACTGGCGGCGAAAATGGGTTTTGCCCTACGCCATAATGTTATTGAAGCCCACGGCCTGTGCGCAGCCTGCGTCGAAGTGGAAGCCTGCCGCCATCACGATCACTGCCACCACGACCATAGCGTCCCGCTAAAGAAAAAACCGCGCTAGCGCTGTCCCGCTGTTATTGGTTATTCGATTCACGGCCCCAGCCAGGCGTCGTGTTTTAGTCTGGCGTTAGCCAAACAAATTCAGCAAGAACATAAATACACATGTGAGTTAACGCAGCCAGAAATAGCATGTGAAAGATGAAGTGATACTGCAAAACTTGTGTGCCGCAGGCAGAGGATGCAAACAGGTATACAACTAAGTGGGATACTGCTGGTGCTGAAAAGACGGGAAAAATACAGGGGTGGTACATCCTTGTACCATCGGGTAGGGTAGCCTTCAGAGGGTTAACACATTTGAGGGGATGTGTTGGCTACCAGCGGTAATCATTACGCGTTTCCCAGTCCGTCACTTCTTTTTCCGCCTGATCTTTCGCGTAACCGTAACGTTCCTGGATTTTACCCACCAACTGATCACGTTTACCTTCAATGATCGTCATATCGTCATCGGTGAGTTTGCCCCATTTCTCTTTCACAGTGCCTTTAAACTGTTTCCAGTTACCGCCGACTTCGTCTTTATTCATCATGGACTCCTTATCGTTCGGTTTAAAATGACGTTCTCGCTGTGCTGAACGTACTGATTATTGTAGTCAGGGATTCGGCATTATGAATTTTATTCGGAATCTTTAACCATCTAACAGGATAAAAACAGCGTAAACGAGGCGCAAAAATCGGAGCGCTAAATCAGGGAATAAAGCGCTATCAGGAAGGATCGCTGGCAGCAAACCAGCTATTGTTACGCCAGTGTCGACGCCAGATCAGCGCCAGCGTCAGCCCACGCAGAGCAAGGAACACCGCGAGCGACAACCACAAACCGTGGTTACCCAAAACAGGCACAGTGAGTAATGTAACGGCAAACCCGGCCGCCGCCACCGCCATACTGTTACGCATTTCGGCCGCACGCGTCGCACCAACAAACATACCGTCCAGCAGATAACACCACACTCCCACTAACGGTAAGATGACCTGCCAAATCAGATAATGCCCGGCAAGCTGTTGTAGCGCGGGGAGCGACGTTAACAACGCGATAATTTGCTGACCCGCCAGTGCATAGACAACGGCAAAGAACAGCGCTACCAGACCGGTCTGCCGGCAAGCAGCCCGCCAGATATGCATCAATTGGCTGCCATCTCTGGCACCGTAAGCCTGCCCGGAATGCGCTTCAACCGCATACGCGAAACCATCCAGCGCATAGGCGGTAAAGGTCAAAAACATCATCAGTACCGCGTTTGCCGCCACTGTCTCATCCCCGAGGCGGGCGCCAAACACCGTTATCGAACCAAAGCAGAGTTGCAGCAGCAGCGAACGCAACATGATATCGCGGTTCAGCGCCAGCAAACGCCGCACGCCGCCGCGCCAGGTATTTTTCAGCGTCAGCAATGAAATGCCGCGCATCACCAGTACGTGTCGCACCATCCATAAGCCAATGGCGAAAGTGGCATATTCCGCGATGACCGTGGCAAGTGCCGCGCCTTGCACATTCATATGCAGCCCCATGACCAACCACAGATCGAGCACGATATTGAGCAGATTCCCCACCACCAGCAATATCACCGGTGCGCGCGCATACTGTACGCCGAGCAGCCAACCGAGCAATACCAGATTGCCCAGCGAAGCGGGTGCACTCAACCAGCGAATATCAAGGAACCGCCGCGCCTGTTCCAGTACCGCCTCGCTACCGCCGGTGATATGCAGCGCCAGGTCGATAAGCGGCGTGCGCAGCAGCGCAATCAACACACCGGCCCCAAGCGCCAGCAGCAAAGGCTGGACTAACGCCCGCGCTAGCGCGGGCGCATTTTTCGCGCCGAATGCCTGAGCTGTCAGGCCGGTGGTGCTCATGCGCAAAAAGAGCAGCAGCATAAAGAGGAAACTGGTCGCCGTTGCGCCAATCGCCACACCGCCCAGGTAAACCGGGCTATCCAGATGCCCCACCACAGCCGTATCCACCAGACCCAGCAATGGGACGGTGATATTCGAGAAGATCATCGGCAGCGCAAGTCGCCAGAGCGCTTTATCGGACCCGGTTAGCAGTGGCATGGTATGCATGTAAAAGTGAGTGAGGGAAAAGAAGAGATCGCTGCGGAACCTGAATCAGCCCCGCAGCAAAACGAATGTGCGTTACAGCCACGCGCCATTACGAATGACACCGACCGCTAACCCTTCGATGGTGAAGTTTTGATCGCGCAGATCGACGACGATCGGAGAAAACTCGCTGTTTTCCGGCAACAGTTCGACGGTGTTACCCTGTTTTTTCAAACGCTTGACCGTTACTTCGTCTTCAATACGCGCAACAACAACCTGGCCGTTACGCACATCCTGCGTTTTGTGCACCGCCAGCAGATCGCCATCCATAATGCCAATGTCACGCATCGACATGCCGCTAACGCGCAACAGGAAATCTGCATGAGGTTTAAAGAGGCTCGGATCGACCTGGTAATGACCTTCGATATGCTGCTGCGCCAGCAGCGGCTCACCCGCAGCGACGCGACCAATCAGCGGTAAGCCAATATCGTCCTCTTCTTCTTCAAGCAGCAGGCGAAGGCCGCGTGATGCGCCCGAAACGATTTCGATAACCCCTTTGCGCGCCAGCGCTTTGAGGTGTTCTTCCGCCGCATTTGGGGAACGGAACCCCAATTGCTGTGCGATTTCCGCACGCGTTGGTGGCATACCGGTTTGAGTGATGCGATCGCGAATAAGATCGAACACCTCTTGCTGCCTGGCCGTTAATGCTTTCATCCCGCCCCCTGGGTGTATATACAGTTATGCTGTGAGTATATACAGCTAAAGGCGATTTTGGAACCAAATTTAAGCAAAAAACCAGGGCGTTATCGAATTCTGGAAGCGTTATCCAAAATGTGACCAGAGTAATGCGATCCAGGTAAAGAGCGCCAGCAGGATGGACATCAGCACCGCCGCCGACCCCATATCCTTCGCCCGCCCGGAAAGTTCATGGAATTCCGCACCAATACGGTCTACCACAGCTTCGATGGCGCTGTTCAGAATTTCGACAATCATCACCAGCGTCACAGAACCAATCAGCAGTACGCGCGTCATTGTGTCAATATCGAGCCAGCAAGCGATTATAATTGCCAGGATAACCGCAACGGATTCCTGACGAAATGCCGCTTCATTAATCCAGGCGGCGCGAACGCCTTTCCAGGAATATCCAGCGGCTTTAATGATCCGGGTGAAACCGGTGGTATTATTAGCCATTTAAAAGAACCTTTTTATTAAATTGGCGTCAATGTCTCAGCAAGCGCGCAGCGGTACAACAGAAATTATGTGCGCTTTCTGATATTCTTGCGGCGCAATGGCACTATTAACCAGAGGCTTTACATCCTTTATGTCCGGCTGGCCACGAATTTACTACAAATTACTGAATTTACCATTAAGCGTGCTGGTAAAAAGTAAATCGATTCCCGCAGAACCTGCACAGGAACTGGGTCTCGATACATCACGCCCCATCATGTATGTGCTGCCTTATAACTCAAAGGCAGATTTACTGACTTTACGCGCGCAGTGTCTGGCGCATGAGCTGCCCGATCCCCTGGAACCGCTGGAAATCGACGGCGCTTTGCTGCCGCGTTTCGTGTTTATCCACGGCGGCCCGCGTGTGTTCACGTATTACGCGCCGAAAGAAGAGTCGATCAAGCTGTTCCACGACTACCTGGATTTACATCGCAGCCATCCCGATTTGGATGTGCAAATGGTGCCGGTATCGGTGATGTTTGGTCGTTCGCCAGGGCGTGAAAAAGGCGAAATTAACCCGCCGCTGCGCATGCTGAATGGCATCCAGAAATTCTTTGCGGTTTCCTGGCTTGGCCGCGACAGCTTTGTGCGTTTTTCACCACCGGTTTCGCTGCGCCGGATGGCGACCGAGCACGGCACCGATAAAATTATCGCGCAGAAACTGGCGCGCGTGGCGCGTATGCACTTTGCCCGCCAGCGTCTGGCTGCGGTAGGCCCACGACTGCCGGCTCGCCAGGATTTGTTTAACAAATTACTCTCGTCCAAAGCGATTGCCCGCGCCGTTGAAGATGAAGCGCGCAGCAAAAAAATCTCCCATGATAAGGCGCAGCAAAACGCCATCGCGCTGATGGAAGAGATTGCCGCGAACTTCTCCTACGAGATGATTCGCCTGACCGACCGCATTCTGGGTTTTACCTGGAACCGTCTCTATCAGGGTATCAACGTGCATAATGCAGAGCGCGTACGCCAGCTGGCGCATGACGGCCACGAAATTGTCTATGTGCCCTGCCACCGTAGCCATATGGACTACCTGCTGCTCTCCTATGTGCTCTATCACCAGGGGCTGGTGCCGCCGCATATCGCTGCTGGTATCAACCTGAATTTCTGGCCCGCCGGACCGATTTTCCGCCGGCTGGGCGCTTTCTTCATTCGCCGCACCTTTAAAGGCAACAAGCTCTATTCCACCGTGTTCCGCGAATATCTGGGCGAGCTGTTCAGCCGTGGGTATTCCGTGGAGTACTTCGTTGAGGGCGGACGTTCGCGCACCGGGCGTTTGTTGGATCCGAAAACCGGTACGTTGTCGATGACCATCCAGGCGATGCTGCGCGGCGGTACGCGCCCAATCACGCTGGTGCCAATTTACATCGGGTATGAACACGTGATGGAAGTGGGCACTTACGCCAAAGAGCTGCGTGGCGCGACGAAAGAGAAAGAGAGCCTGTTGCAGATGGTGCGAGGTTTAAGCAAGCTGCGTAACCTCGGTCAGGGCTATGTGAACTTCGGCGAACCTATCCCGCTGATGAACTACCTGAACCACCATGTTCCGGAGTGGCGCGAAGCCATCGATCCCATTGAATCCATCCGTCCGGCGTGGTTAACACCAACGGTGAACGCCATTGCCGCTGACCTGATGGTGCGCATCAACAACGCGGGTGCGGCTAACGCCATGAACCTGTGCTGTACGGCGCTGCTGGCCTCCCGCCAGCGTTCACTGACGCGTGAGCAGCTGACCGAGCAGTTAAGCTGTTATCTCGAGTTGATGCGCAACGTGCCTTATTCGCCGGATTCGACCACACCTTCGGCCAGCGCCAGCGAGCTTATCGATCACGCGCTGCAGATGAATAAATTCGAAGTCGAGAAAGACACCATCGGCGATATCATCATTCTGCCGCGTGAGCAGGCGGTGTTGATGACCTACTACCGCAACAACATTGCGCATATGCTGATGCTGCCGTCGCTGCTGGCGGCCATTGTCACCCAGCACCGCGCGATCTCCCGTAGCGAGATCCTGCGCCACGTCGAATTACTCTACCCGATGCTGAAAGCCGAGCTATTCCTGCGCTGGGAAAAAGCAGAACTGTCGCACGTGCTGGAGAATCTGACGCAAGAACTGCTGCGCCAGAGCTTGTTGACGGTGAAAGACGATCGTCTGAGCATCAATCCGGCGCACTCCCGCACTTTGCAACTGCTGGCGGCAGGCGCGCGTGAAACCTTACAGCGTTACGCCATTACTTTCTGGCTGCTGAGCGCCAACCCGGCGATGAACCGCAGCACGCTGGAAAAAGAGAGCCGCACGCTGGCGCAGCGTCTGTCGGTGCTGCACGGCATTAACGCGCCGGAGTTCTTCGATAAAGCAGTATTCAGTACGCTGGTGCTGACGCTGCGCGATGAAGGTTATATCAGCGATACCGGCGATGCGGATCCGGCACGCACCTTAAACGTGTACCAGATGCTGGCGGACTTGATAACGTCGGATGTGCGTCTGACGATTGAGAGCGCGACGCAAGCGGAAGCGTGATAGTAAATTTTCCCCTCTCTTCCCGGAGAGGGGAAAAAACTCAAGGCAAATGCAGGTAACTCAACGCCAGCCCTAAAAACAGCACCAGCCCCACATAGTTATTATTCATAAACGCTTTAAAACAGGCATCCCGGTCGCGACCGGCAATCAATTTTTGCTGGTAAACAAACAGCGCACCGGCGATCAGCACTGTCCCGTAGTACATCCATCCCAGCCCATTCAGCCAGCCAACAGACGCCATCAGCGCCAGCACAGCCACCTGCAAAATCCCGATAATCAGCTTGTCGAAACGACCAAACAAAATCGCCGTCGACTTGATACCAATCTTCACATCGTCGTCACGATCAACCATCGCATACTGCGTGTCGTACGCCACCGCCCATAGGATATTGGCGAGGAACATAATCCAGCAGCTCAGCGGTACAGACTCACTCACGGCGGCAAACGCCATCGGAATCGACCAGCCGAACGCCGCGCCGAGCACCACCTGCGGCAGATGCGTATAGCGCTTCATAAACGGGTAAACCCACGCCAGCGCCAGCGCCGCGACGGAGAGCAGAATGGTCATCACATTCAGTGTCAGCACCAGCGCGAAGGCCAGCAGCACCAGCACCACAAACAGCACGCGCGCTTCATTTTCCGTCACCGCGCCGCTTGGCAACGGGCGATTCGCCGTGCGTTTAACATGACCATCAAATTTACGATCCGCATAGTCATTGACCACACAACCGGCAGCGCGCATCAGCCAGACACCTGCGACAAAAACCAGCAAAATCCACAGCGGCGGCACGCCCGGCGTTGCCACCCACAGCGCCCACAGCGTTGGCCACAGCAGCAGCAAAGCGCCAATTGGTTTGTCCGTACGCATAAGCCTGTGAAAGGCCAACAGCTTATTCTGCGTGAGACTCCACTCCATTTTCTTTTCCTCTTAGTACAGCGGCGATGCAGGCAAAAACAGTTCGGTCAGCATCAGCGGTTTTCCGCCCAGACGCAGACGGGAACGGCGTCCCCAGAGCTGCTCATGACGACCAATTTCAATAAAGTCACGCGTAAGCGTAGATGAGGTAAAGAGATATCGCCCAAGCGGCGTTTTACCCAGGGTTTGCAGCGCCAGTTCCGGGCCGCTCAGCGTTGATTCCGGCACCACGGTGCGTCCGGCGAGCCAGGGTTCCCCGTCGGCGCAGAGAATAATTTCCCGCAACCAGTAACGATCCTCCTTCGGCAGACTGTCGCGCTCTTCGGCGATCTCATCTTCCGTCACAAAGCCTTCCCGAATCAGCGTCACGCTGACCGTCTTGCCTTGTTGCTCAAAACGTTTGGTCATCGAATCTTCCAGCAACAGCCACTCGAGCAGTTGCGGGTCAAGCGCGGGGATTGCGTCTACGTAGCGCAGCGCACGCAGTTGCGTAAGCGCAGGGTGTGACATGCCTAACTCTCCGGTACATAACGTAGCGTTATTGTATCGCAGAACCGGCGCACGGGGCGGGGAAACTTCATTCAGTTTTCATCAGCGCAACAGATGCGCAACAGCGCGCATCTGCGCCGGAAAAAAAGGTGCGTCAGGCGACGCACCAGTTGCTGCAAATATCAGCATTGTGGGGAGAGATTACCCCTTGCCTTTTACACTGCTGATAAAAGTGGCACGGGCGGTTTTCGACCCGAGGCGTTCTGCTTCATTCAATAATTTCAGCGCTTTATCAATATCACCTTTCGCAGCGGCTTGTTTGATGGCCTGGTTAAAGTAGCTCTCTGTATCGTTGAGCATCGGCTCGCTTTTCACCACTGGAGCAGGAGCCGCAGCGGTCGCGGCGGCCGGAGCCGGTTGCGCGCTATAAGCCGGTGCGGCAGTATTGCCCACGGTAACGGAAGCCGGGCCGGAAGAACCAAACAGCGGGCCGACTAAGATACTGGAAGAGGAAGAGGTACTGGCTTTCAGCGCCAGTGAACCCGTTACGCCATGGCGGGCAATTGGATCGGGAATATCCGGTACAGCGTTACCGTTACCTTTGGCATAGGCTTTAGCCGGATCCACCATCTGCGTAGTTTTTTGCAGATCTTTTTGCGTGGTAAATACCAGCAGATAAAGTTTCTGCTGACCCAACGCCGGGGTCAGTTTCATCGTACCTTCTAAACGGTTATCCGACATCACACCCGGTTCCTGATAAGCGAAGAAACTGGACGGGAAAAATGCCGCAGGTGTGAAGTTCTGATCAAGTACCAGCACGTTCGGCGCATAAACGCTCTCGTTGTTCACTTTGCTGGTCAATGTTATGTTCAACTCGCCAATATTCGCCGGAACGCTATAGGCCATCACCGGGCCAGTAATATCTCCGGCGTTCAGCGTCTGCCCGGCGGCAGAAATATCACTGCTCAGCGTTTGTGAAGGTGACACCGGAGTCCAGTGCAGTTGTTGCAGCGTTGACGTTGGGATAGATGGCGCAGCAGAGATATCCTGCGGCACGATATTCACAGCAGCCAGGCTCACAGCGGGAGCCGCAGCCAGCAACCCTGCGGATAAGCAGAGTGCGACGAGACTTTTTTTCATTTTCATTATGATCACCTTGATTGCGTGGTGAGCGTTGGCCAGGCAATAGCGCGCGTCACCTAAGATTGAGGGGCTTGCGCCCCTCATTTGGTCATTACAGCGGGTGTTTAAGCCTTACCACCAGATTTCCATCTGGGCACCGAAGGTCCACTCGTCGTCGTTACCACGACTATTGGTGCCAAAGCCAAACGGTGTGGTGGCGCCATTGCTCGCAGCCAGGGAAGAGGTGTTGCCATCGGCGTCCGTTTTCACGTAACCCCATTTCTCATCCCACTTGGCGTAGGTAGCGAAAACGCGGATTGCCGGACGAGACCAGATGCTGTCGCCCGCCTGCCACTGTTGCGCCAGGGTGATTTTGTACTGGCTGTTGCGATCGCCCGTTTGCTGGGATTTGACATTGTCGTAGCCCACTTCCATCAACGTGCTCATGATCGGCGTCCATTTGTACATCGGACGGACACCCACGGTGTACCAGGTATTACCGCGCTTGTTATCGCGATCGGTGTCCTGATACATACCGACATACATCAAATCCCACTTCTCAGCGAGGTTGATAGCACCGTGATCCAGTACGCGGATCAGGTGACCGTCGTTATCCACAGCGCCGCCGCGAGCCTGGCCTTTACCCTGTGAGATCATCGCGTCGGTGGCGTACTGCACCACGAACTTGTTGTAGCCCTTCATCATGCTCTGAGTATGTTCAGCGGTGAACATCCAGCCATCTTTCGATGCGCCCGGCTCCAGGTAATAGTCGTCAGGAATGTTGGTGTGACCGTAGTCAACGCCCAGTTCCAGCACACCGTTCGGGTTGGTCGCCAACTGCGCTAAACGCACATCGAAGACATCGTTCGGCACGGCATGGTTGTAAGTGCGCAGACCGGTGGTCGAGTCGCGATCGCCAAAGGCAGAAGAACCACCCAGCTCAGAAGAACGCGTTGCGGCCAGAGAGAGTTTACCGATGCCAACGTCAATATTTTCAATACCTGCACCCGGGCCGGAAATATCCCAGTAGTAGAAGTCGATCATGTGTACGTCATGGCGCTGATAGAAACGCTTACCGGCCCAGATGTTGGCGCCTGGCAGGGAGTCGATCAGGTTTTTACCCACTACGTTAAATTCGCGAACCGCTGGTACGTTGTCGTTTTCCCAGTCGTTCAGCTGTGCGGTTTTATAGGCAATGTTGGAGTCGAAATAGAAGCTTTTATCCGCTTCTTTCCAGACTTCCTGGCCTAATTTAATTTCCGCATAGGTTTCGCATTCGTTACCGAGACGGTATTTGGCATCTGCACCGGTGGCCTGGAAGCATTGCTGCTCGCCGCCGCTGCCGGTCCAGCCAATCCCCGAACGGGCGTAACCTTTGAAGTCGACAGCACCCGCCTGTGCAGACAGTACGCCTGCCGCGATGGCGAGAGCCAGTGGAAGTTTGCGCAGAGCAATCATCGTTCTATCTCCTGAGCTTGCTTTTCTTTTTTTTACACATCCCCCTTCGCGCTATCTCTTTACTGGCAGCCTTCTTTCACTCCGGTCGCGTACCTGGGTACGAAACGGGAAGTTCAGTCAGTTGCCGCCTCGACATAATGCGAATGGCTTTGTGTAAACGCTTTGTGGGGTACGCTTAAACGCCCGGTTCTTTATGTAACCGGCGGCAGGCGCTGCCATCTTCACGGAACAGATGGCAACGCTCCGGCGGTAAGCCGATGGCGAATGTGGCACCCTCTTCTACCAGCACCACGTCAGTCTGGCGGTAGACCAGGTTCTGACGTATTGCAGGGATCTGGATATGAATTTGTGTTTCGTGACCAAGCTGTTCGACGACCTGAACTTCGCCCTCCAGCGTGACATCGGCGATGTCGCTGGGCAGCAGATGCTCCGGGCGGATGCCCAACGACATATTCGCGCCGACCTGCACATTGGCGCTGTCCACCGGCAGCCAGACGCGCTGGCGGTTGGGCAGCTCAACCTGTACTTGTTCAATAGCGGTAGCGGTCACTTTTACCGGCAGGAAGTTCATCTTCGGCGAGCCGATAAAACCGGCGACAAAGCGGTCTGCCGGGTAGTGATACAGCTCCAGCGGTTTACCCACCTGCGCTACGCGCCCGGCGTCGAGCACCACGATTTTGTCGGCGAGCGTCATCGCTTCCACCTGATCGTGAGTGACGTAAATCATCGTGCGGCCAAGGCGTTTGTGCAGACGGGAGATCTCAATACGCATCTGCACACGCAGGGCGGCATCAAGGTTGGAGAGAGGTTCATCAAGCAAGAAGACGCTGGGCTCAGCCACCAGGGTACGACCAATCGCCACGCGCTGGCGCTGGCCACCGGAGAGCGCTTTCGGTTTGCGATCCAGTAAATGCGCCAGTTGCAGCACTTCCGCTACCTGCGTGACGCGCGATTTGATCATCTCTTTTTTCGCGCCCGCGAGCTTCAGGCCGAAAGACATATTTTCCGCCACCGACAAATGCGGATAGAGCGCGTAGGACTGAAACACCATGCCAACGCCGCGTTCGGCGGGCGGAACCTCATTCATGCGGGTATCGCCAATCAGCAAATCCCCGCTGGTGATAGTTTCCAGCCCGGCAATCATGCGCAGCAGCGTCGACTTACCACAGCCTGACGGGCCGACAAACACCACGAATTCTCCTTCGTGGATGTCGAGACTGATGTCTTTCGACACCACCACATCGCCCCAGGCTTTCGTTACATTACGCAGCTGTACGCTCGCCATGCCCTTCTCCCTTCGTTACAACCTGTCACCAACAGAAACATTCAACGTGGGCTGACTATGGAGCATCGATTCAGCGGGCGAATCCTCCACCCCCCTGGTTTTTTGTGGGGGAGGAGGCGGGAGGATGAGAACAACGGCTCTGCCCCCTGGATGGGCGGGCTGCGGGCATTTTCGTGATGGGCTCTGCAAAAATCGGCGCTTTTTTATGTGCGCCAACACACATAATGCAAATCTCTGTAACAGAGATCACACAAATCGCCCCAGGGGCGTAGGGTTAAGGAGGATGAGAAGCGCTTGTCAAAAAAGGAGACTAATCCCGTCGAACTACCTTGAGCGTATCCACGAGCACATAACCTAAAGGACGGGATATATGAAAATCAAAACAGGCGCACGCATCCTCGCTTTGTCCGCAGTGGCGACGATGATGTTTTCCGCCTCTGCCCTCGCCAAAATCGAAGAAGGTAAGCTGGTCATTTGGATTAACGGCGACAAAGGCTATAACGGCCTGGCCGAAGTGGGTAAGAAATTTGAGAAAGACACCGGCATTAAAGTCACCGTAGAACACCCGGATAAGCTGGAAGAGAAATTCCCGCAGGTAGCCGCGACCGGCGATGGCCCGGACATTATTTTCTGGGCACACGATCGCTTTGGCGGCTATGCGCAATCCGGTCTGCTGGCAGAAGTCACCCCGGATAAAGCCTTCCAGGACAAGCTGTTCCCCTTCACCTGGGACGCCGTACGCTATAACGGTAAGCTGATTGCCTACCCGATTGCTGTCGAATCCTTATCGCTGATTTACAACAAAGATCTCGTGCCGAACCCGCCGAAAACCTGGGAAGAGATCCCGGCGCTGGATAAACAGCTGAAAGCGAAAGGTAAGAGCGCGCTGATGTTCAACCTGCAAGAGCCGTACTTCACCTGGCCGCTGATTGCCGCCGATGGCGGTTACGCCTTCAAGTTTGAAAACGGCAAATATGACGTGAAAGATGTCGGCGTCGACAACGCAGGCGCGAAAGCGGGTCTCGGCTTCCTCGTGAAGCTGATTAAAGACAAGCACATGAATGCCGACACGGATTACTCCATTGCGGAAGCGGCGTTCAACAAAGGTGAAACCGCGATGACTATCAATGGGCCGTGGGCATGGGCCAATATTGATAAGAGCAAAATCAACTACGGCGTCGCGCTGCTGCCAACCTTTAAAGGTAAGCCTTCTAAACCGTTCGTTGGCGTGCTGAGCGCAGGCATCAACGCCGCCAGCCCGAACAAAGAGCTGGCGAAAGAGTTCCTCGAAAACTACCTGCTGACCGATCAAGGCCTGGCAGACGTCAACAAGGACAAACCGCTGGGTGCGGTCGCGCTGAAATCTTACCAGGATGAACTGGCGAAAGATCCACGCATCGCCGCGACCATGGATAACGCGAAAACCGGCGAAATCATGCCGAACATCCCGCAAATGGCCGCCTTCTGGTACGCCACACGTACCGCGGTTATCAACGCCGTTAGCGATCGCCAGACCGTCGACGCCGCGCTGAAAGACGCCCAGGGTCGTATTACCAAGTAAAAATGTGAATGCCTTATCCCCGGACGGGGATAAGGCGAATTGGACATGTTGTATACGCGGCATCCTTCGCGCGCACCACGGCGGTAGCGTTGTGTATCCCGGAGCGCTTACAAAAGTAAGCATCAAGCGTGCGCAACCGCAACCAACAAAGCGGCTGCGTGAAGGGTGTCGAGTAGAGAGGAAATCCCCATGGATGTAAGAAGAAAACGCCACTGGTGGCAAAGCCCGCAGCTCGCATGGGCGGCCATCACCGTTGTTGGCCTGTTGGTGGCTTACCTTGTCGTTATGATGTATGCCCAGGGGGAATACCTTTTCGCCATTACCACGCTCGTGCTTAGTTCGGCGGGCCTCTATATCTTCGCCAACCGTAAAGCCTACGCCTGGCGCTATGTTTATCCCGGCGTGGCGGGCATGGGGCTGTTTGTCCTGTTCCCGCTGATTTGTACCATCGCCATCGCGTTTACCAACTACAGCAGCACTAACCAGCTCACCCAGGAGCGCGCGCAGCAGGTGCTGCTTGATCGTTCCTACCAGGCAGGTAAAGCGTATAACTTTGGGCTCTACCCGGAAGGTGACGCATGGCGACTGGCGCTGACCGACGGCGACAGCGGTAAAAACTACGTTTCCGATGCGTTCAAACCCGGCGGCGAGCAGCAACTGACGCTAAAAGAGGCTGATGCCCTGCCCGCTGGCGAGCGCGCCAATCTGCGCATCATTACGCAAAATCGCCAGGCGCTGAACCAACTCACCGCCCTCCTGCCGGATGGCAGCAAAGTGGCGATGAGTTCGCTGCGCCAGTTCTCCGGTACGCGCCCGCTGTATCAGCTTGAACAGGACGGTACGCTGACCAACAACCAGAGCGGCGTGAAATACCGGGCGAACAACGATATCGGCTACTTCCAGGCAATTAACGCCGACGGCAGTTGGGGTAGCGAAAGGCTCAGCCCCGGCTATACCGTGACCATCGGCTGGGATAACTTCACTCGCGTCTTTACCGATGAAGGCATTCAAAAACCGTTCATTGAGATCTTTATCTGGACGGTGGTGTTCTCGGTGCTAACCGTGGTGCTGACCGTTGCTGTCGGCATGGTGCTGGCCTGCGTGGTGCAGTGGGAATCGCTAAAAGGCAAAGCGATTTATCGCGTGCTGTTGATTCTGCCGTATGCGGTGCCGTCGTTTATCTCAATTTTGATCTTCAAGGGGCTGTTTAACCAGAGCTTTGGTGAGATCAACATGATGCTGAGCGCGCTGTTTGGCATTAAACCGGCGTGGTTTAGCGATCCCGCAACCGCGCGCTCGATGATCGTGATCGTCAACACCTGGCTCGGTTATCCGTACATGATGATCTTGTGCATGGGACTATTGAAAGCGATCCCTGACGATCTGTATGAGGCCTCGGCGATGGATGGTGCCGGGCCGCTGCAAAACTTTTTCCGTATCACCTTTCCGCTGCTGATCAAGCCGCTAACGCCGCTGATGATCGCCAGCTTCGCGTTTAACTTTAACAACTTCGTGCTGATCCAACTGCTGACCAACGGCGGGCCGGATCGCATTGGCACCACCACACCGGCCGGTTATACCGACCTGCTGGTGAGCTACACCTATCGCATCGCCTTTGAAGGCGGCGGTGGTCAGGACTTTGGGCTCGCCGCCGCCATCGCCACGCTGATTTTCCTGCTGGTGGGTGCGTTAGCTATCGTCAACCTGAAAGCTACGCGCATGAAATTCGATTAAGGAGGACGAAAATTATGGCTATGGTGCAGGCGAAATCGCAAAAGCTGCGGCTGTTTATCACCCATTTGTTATTGCTGGTGTTTATTGCCGCCATTATGTTCCCGCTGCTGATGGTGGTCGCCATTTCGCTGCGTGAAGGTAACTTCGCCACCGGCAGTTTGATTCCGGAAAACATTTCGTGGGAGCACTGGCGTCTCGCGCTGGGCTTTAGCGTCGAACACGCTGATGGCCGCGTCACACCGCCGCCGTTCCCGGTGCTGCTGTGGCTGTGGAACTCGGTAAAAATCGCCAGTATCACCGCTGTCGGCATTGTCGCGCTCTCCACGACGTGTGCGTATGCCTTTGCCCGTATGCGTTTTCGCGGCAAAGCGACATTGCTGAAAGGGATGCTGATTTTCCAGATGTTCCCGGCGGTATTGTCGCTGGTGGCGCTGTACGCGTTGTTTGACCGGCTCGGCCAGTACGTGCCGTTTATCGGTCTGAATACACACGGCGGGGTGATCTTCGCTTACATGGGCGGGATCGCGCTGCATGTATGGACGATCAAAGGTTATTTCGAAACGATCGACGGTTCGCTGGAAGAAGCGGCCTCGCTGGATGGCGCAACACCGTGGCAGGCGTTCCGTTTGGTGCTGCTGCCGTTGTCGGTGCCGATTCTGGCGGTAGTGTTTATTCTGTCGTTTATCGCCGCCATTACCGAAGTACCGGTTGCCTCGCTGCTGCTGCGCGATGTGAACAGTTACACGCTGGCGGTCGGGATGCAGCAATATCTCAACCCGCAAAACTACCTGTGGGGCGATTTTGCCGCGGCGGCGGTGCTGTCCGCGATCCCAATTACGGTTGTCTTCCTGCTTGCGCAGCGCTGGCTGGTTAACGGCCTGACCGCAGGCGGTGTGAAAGGTTAATTTTCATTGTTGTTATTACGCCTTAAATGTTTCGGGTTAACGCAAGGCGGCGACTGCACGAATCCCCGGGAGCTGGCTGAAGTCAGTGACCGGGGTGAGTAAAGGAAACCAACACAGCTATCACCCGAAAGATGACCGGCGTTGCCACTGCACCCTCAACTTGTATCACCCGAAACTCTCAATAATTCAGGTTGCAGGAAGGCGGCAAGTGAGATCATCCCCAGCAGCTTACATAAGTAAGTGGCTGGGGTGGACAAACGCAGCCAACGCCCCCTGCAGACTGAAGAATGACGAGTAACTTGTGAAGTCATTGGCGGCCCTCGAAGGCCGCCCTTTTTTTATTCGCGCCTCAGCCGTTGCGAGTTACACAACCACAGCGTGATCACCAGCAACAGGATCGCCGCCGAGTAGATCAACACATCCATTGGCGACTGGTGATCGACGATGATCAACCGCACAATCGCGGTAATACCAATGTAGATAAAGTAGCGCAGCGGGAAGTGAAACCCGGACTGAAAGTACTTCACAATCAGGGCGATAAATTCGAAATAGAGAAAATAAACCACCAGCCCTTCCACCAGCTCATATTTGCTGGTTTGCACTGGCGCGAACAGGACATCCGCCAGATGCAGTGTCTCTTTGCCCAGAAAGACAATCAGAATCAGACCGAGGCTCAACAGACCAAGATTCAGCACGGTCTGCAATATGGTCGAAATAAACTCAACGCGTGGACGAGTTAGCGATGTCATAGCGGCACCTCATTGCTGTGAACAACACTTTGTATATCGCAAAAATGTGATCTGGATCTACATTATTTGCTTATATTTTGTGACACCGCGTGATGACATGTTGCGCAGACATGTCCACGCAGGAGACAAAAAGAGCATGCTTATCGTACGTAAGGCTGAAATCGCGGACGCCGCGTTACTGAGTGAAATGGGCTACGCCAGTTATCGCCATCATTTTGCCCCTCTGTGGCGCGAACCGGCCGAACTGGAAGATTTTCTTACGCAGGAGTATTCCGTACCCGCGCTCCAGCAGAGCCTGCAAAGCGCAACGGGCAACTGGTTTATCGCCGAGGATGTTGCGCCTGTCGGCTTCGCCAAAGTTACCTGGCACCGCGCCGTTGATGAACAGGGCCCGGCGGGCACGCTACTGCATAAACTCTATCTGTTACCGGGCGAAACGCGTAAAGGCTACGGCGAGCAACTGCTGGCAGAAGTAGAACGCCTGGCGCAACTGCGTGGTGAGCGGTTTATCTGGCTGGAAGTGCTGGACGCCAACCCGAACGCGCAACGTTTTTATCTCCGCCAGGGATTCACGCATCTTAAAGACACCCAATTCAGTACCGCGTCGCAGCAAAGTACGCTGCATATTCTGGGCAAACCGCTTTCGCTTTAAGGAGGGATGATGACAAGCGCCTCTTTGCGCCAAACCGCCATACGCAATGTCACCTGCGGCGAAAATGTGGTGATTTATGAACCCGTCAATTTATACGGCTGCACGCTGGCGGACGATGTGTTTGTCGGCCCGTTTGTCGAAATCCAGGGGCATACGCAGGTCGGTAAAGGCTCGAAAATCCAGTCGCACAGCTTTATTTGCGAATATGTCACCATTGGTGAGCGCTGCTTTATCGGTCATGGCGTGATGTTCGCCAACGATATGTTTCGCGAGGGTAAACCGAACCCCGACCGGGAAAGCTGGGGGAGAATTGTGATTGGCAATGATGTGTCGATAGGCAGCGGCGCAACCATTCTGGCGGTGACCATTGCCGATGGCTGTGTGATAGGCGCGGGCAGCGTGGTGACCAAATCGCTCAGCGAGAAAGGGGTGTATGCCGGCAATCCGGCGCGGCTGTTGCGCCGGTTGTGAATGCCATTTTCTCTCCTGTGATGGGGAGAGAAATATGGCTGGCGATGGAGAAAGAGAGAGCTTGCGGCACTTCTCCCCTGACGGGGAGAGAAGTGTGGTTGGCAATGAAGAAAGGCAGAACTTGCCGCATTTCTCTCCCCTGGCGGGGAGAGAAGTGTGGTCGGCAATGAAGAAAGGCAGTGCTTGCCGCATTTCTCTCCCCGAACGGGGAGAGAACACGTTTACTGGAAGTTGACCGTCTTATCGTTGGTCATGTTGTAAAGCTCGAACTTACGACCCAGCATCTGACCACCGTCACGCGTCAGCGGCGTCCAGCCAATGCCAGCGCGGCTGCGGGTCGGGCCGGTGCTGAAGAGATCCAGCGGAACCGAAATGTAGACCCCTTTGGTGAAGTCCCCTTCCCCGTACTGCGCGGCTGAAACGTTGGTTTTGGTGGCATAGGCACCCACAACAATGCCGCTGTCGAAGTGCTTCGACACATCCAGCGTGACGCCTTTATCGCCTGCCAGATATTGACCGACGCTGGCTTTCACCAGCACATTTTCGGCAAACCACGGCGTCCAGTAAGCGGTGAAGTGGCCGGTTTTCACGCTGTAATCGGTGAACTTCATCATGTCCTGCGCACTGCGCCAGTCACGCTGTTTTACATAGTTGCCGTCAATACCAAACGCCCAATGGCTATCAACCGGCCGCCACAGCAGTTCGGCACCCGCACCGCCGTACATGGTTTCCAGATATCCGGCATATACCTGACCATAGAAGTTATTGCCCAGGTACTGGAAGTAGTTCGCCTGCATGTTGTTGATGTAAACATCGTTCTGCACATATTCACGCACGCGGGTACGCACACGCGGCAGCGCTGAATCTCTCGGCGGGTTGGTGTAGTTAAACTTGTCGTAGTTATTGGTCAGGTTGCCAAACAGACTACCGGTGGTCAGAAGGTGATCTGTTAACCACCAGTCGGCGGTGGCCATCACGCCAAGCTGGTACATGTAGAAAGCTTCCGGGCCGCCGAACGACTGGTTAAGCACCGGATCGATGTGGAAATCGAACGAGGATTTATCGATATACCAACCCTGCTCTGGTTTGTCCGGCACGATCGGCGTTTCGCGTTTTTGTACCAGTTCCGTATCCTGCCCCAGCGGTTCACCTTCGAGGTGGCGCTTCAGGCTGGCAACATCCGTCTCGGTGGTGACAACCGGCATGTTGAGGCGGTTTTCCGTCACGCGAATAGTGCGTATGCCATCCGGCAAGTCATTCATGATGATGCGATTCGCGCGCTCCACGCCTTCCTGGGTGTTGCGGTATTTCACCTGCTCGCCGGTGACATACAGCGTGTCACCTTTCACCTGAATTTGCGGATCGGTAAGCCCGGCGTTGTATTTCAGTAAGGTCAACTGATTCGCCACCACCGAATGCTGGAGGATCGCATCTTGCGGCTGCGGCTGATATTTCGGCCGGGCGTTGTCGATATAGGATGGGCGCAGGTTGTTGAAGTTGTTACGCAGGGTAAAGCCGAACATCCAGGTATTCCCGCGCTCATAGCTCAGGTTGATGTCCGCCCAGTCGGTGACGCGATAAATCGCGCCGACGTTGACCTTGCTGCGCTGCGGCAGTTTACCGGCAAAGTCCTGCTGGTAGTTATTTCCTTCATACTCCAGTTTTAAGCGCAGCGGGTTCCATGGCGTTTGGTACTCAACCCCGCCAAACAACGCGGTCGGCCCACGGAACATCTGGCTGGTATCCGTGGAGCCTGCGGCTTTGTAACGGGTGTCGCGCGTACAATATTTCTCGTCGTAAGAGCAGAGCGGGTTTTTGATGTTGCCGCTGGTGCCAAGGTAGCCCCAACCGAGACCCAGCGAGAAATCAAACGGCCCCCAGGCTTTGCTCGCCACCAGATATTCGCCATCGAACAGACCCGTACCACCAATATCGCGCGCGCCCACGGAAACTTCCGGCAGCCAGTAACCTTCTTGCCAGAGGCGCAGTTTCACATCGAAGGCTTTATCTTTGTAGGATTGATTGCCAGAGAAGGCTTCTACCGTACTGTATTTGCGCGTCCGCACATCGGTGTAGCGCAGCGTGGTTTCCAGCCACGGGAAGAGCTGCACCGAGCCGGAGTAGTAGCGATATTGATGGTTGTCGCGGTAGTTAAAACTCAATTCGCCTTCAGGCGCCATACGCGCTGTGGGCGTTTGCAGCAGACCGACGCCGCCGAAGTCCGACTGCGAGGGGCCAATCGGGTCCGGGTACGATTCTGCGTGACAGGCGGCGCTAATCCCCAGCGCCAACAGGCTAATGACAAACGATTTTTTCATTATTATTCCGGTATCCGATGCGTCAGGGACTGAAGAATGTCGGCATTCAGCTCGTCATACTCGTTACTCCACAAACCCGGTGCGAAACCGACAAAAATCACGCTGCCGGGCATCGGCTCCACGTGACGTCGGTTCCAGTAGCCCACCGGTACCTTTTGCGTTTTGCCGTTCGGGTACACCACCCAGGCGTAACTGCGATCCGCGCCGCTCAGCAGGCTCATCTCATCCAGATAGCTCACCACATCCCGTTCGGGCGTAAACACTTTTTTGCCCGGGCGGCTGATAAGCCCAACCACGGTGATGGTGGTTGGCTGCGAGCCAACCCATAAGGTGTATTGCCCCTGTAAAGGGCGGTTGGCGAGGCGATGGGTACGCAGGTAATCAGGATCCAGTTCGACAATTTGCCGCCCGGTCACTTTCATGGCCTGCAACTGCTGACGCAGCGCGTTAATGGCAGCGGCGCTGTCACCACTCTCGTCGGCGGCAAGGGCGCTAAGTCGCGCAAGCAGTGCCTGATGGCGCGCCTGCTCGGCAACTGTCGCCTGGCGTTCACTCACCACCGCTCCGGGCCACCAGCTATTCGCCAGACGCGGTTGCCCTACCAGATCCACCAGATACTCGGCGTTGGTGAGGGTTTTCGGTTTGCTGTCGCCTTCCATATAGACATCCACCGTGCCGACAGCGAACGCCAGCGGAGAAGCAAGGCAGGCTAACAGCGGAAGAAGAGCGCGTTTTTTCATTATTTCGCCGCCTTAATCAGGGTGGTTTTCACCGGGAACCAGTCCGCGCCAAGGTACTGCTCGGATTGCCGGATAACCCCTTGATCATCCAACCAATAGCGGTTTCGCCAGCGTTTCTGGTCGGTCGTTACCTCTTCTTCAAGAATGCGCACGGCCGTTACGTCGCTCGCCAGTTTCACCGTGTCGGTGCCATTCCAGTGGAAGACAGAACGGGCGGTGGCGTAGCGCACCTGCTTGTGTTCCGTCCAGCCCATTAAGCGTGTCCAGCTCGCGCCGTCAACAACCTGGTTCGGTTTCGCCAGCGGATCTGCCGCCAGGTTATTCACATCCAGCAGGTTGTCGCCAGGCAGATGCGTTTTCACGATGCGATAGTTTTGCGTGACGATCGTGGACTGATCCTGCGTCACCCATTTCTGCTGCCCGTTTTCGGCGAAAGCGAGCACCACAAACAGTTGTGGGCCGTTGTTGAGCTGCATGTACTGGCTGGCGTACGGCATATTGAGGATTTCTTCATCCGTGAGCTGTACGCCCGGCGTGCCAAATACGCTATTCCAGAGTGAATTCCCGAGACCCTTGATGGGGCCTGAACATGCCTGAAGGAGCAGGCAAATCAAGATGATACCAGGTCGCTTCACGACTCTTCTCCGAAAGGGGCGGAATAACCACACCGAAGTGTGGTTATAGTTAATGTACCCGCTATTACTGGGTACTTGTGGTCGTGGTGGTCGTGGTTCCCGTGTTGGAGCCATCACCGCCACCGGTTGCCGCCAGCGCGACACCCACCGCGGACCCTACGGTGCTAACACTCGTTGCTGCGGAGCTACCCGCAGAAACAGAGGTCGCTGCCGACCCTGCCGCTTCACCGATTTGCACCGGTGCCGCAAAAGCAGAAGTCGCCGCAAGCGCGGATATGGCAAAAATGCCATACAGGACTTTTTTCATATCAATTTCCCTTCATTGAATGAATGGAGATTTACCTGAAAGAATTCAGGCGATATCGAGTATACACAACTACAGCAGAGGGTTTACGCATCGGGAAATAGCGGGGAACGTTTTCGGAAAATTGGTATCGGGCATTTAAAAAAAGAAGAGCAAAAAATAAAATAGCAAAACTTTCAATCAGTTAAATAATGACAAAATATTGACACAATAAGGCTAGTCCTAAAATTTATAGCTATGGCTGGCAGGCTTGCTCCCTTTTTCAGATAAACCTGATCATCAATATACAAACGACACGCCAGGAATAATCCCCATAATTTAGCTTTAAAATATCGATATCGGAATTGCTTATATATATCGGGCGAAATCCTCGCGCAATATAACCATGCAGGGATAAATATAATCGGTAAAAAAAAGCGCCGCCGAAGCGACGCTTATGTGGCTTAACCGCGCCAGGATTTGTAGCGGTTGATCAGACCATTGGTTGAACTGTCGTGGCTGGAGATGGATTTGTCATCGCCCAGCTCAGGCAGAATGCGGTTCGCCAGTTGTTTACCCAGCTCCACACCCCACTGATCGAAAGTGAAGATATTGAGGATGGCACCCTGAGTGAAGATTTTGTGCTCGTACAGCGCAATCAGCGCACCCAGGCTAAACGGGGTGATTTCACGCAGCAGAATAGAGTTAGTCGGGCGGTTGCCTTCAAACACTTTGAACGGCACGACGTGATTGAGCGTTGCCGGATCTTTACCCTGATCGCGATATTCCTGCTCAACGACCTCGCGGGATTTACCGAACGCCAGCGCTTCGGTCTGCGCAAAGAAGTTGGACAGCAGTTTCTGGTGATGATCGGAAAGCGCGTTATGGGTAATAGCCGGCGCGATAAAGTCACACGGAACCATTTTGGTGCCCTGGTGAATCAGCTGATAGAACGCGTGCTGACCATTAGTGCCCGGCTCACCCCAGATGATCGGCCCAGTCTGGTAATCCACCGCGTTGCCGTTACGGTCAACGTATTTACCGTTGGACTCCATGTTGCCCTGCTGGAAGTAAGCGGCAAAACGGTGCATGTACTGGTCGTACGGCAGAATCGCTTCGGTTTCAGCGCCGAAGAAGTTGTTGTACCAGATACCAATCAGCGCCAGCAGCACCGGCAGGTTTTTATCAAGCTCAGTGGTGGAGAAGTGCTTGTCCATCGCGTGCGCGCCGGAGAGCAGCTCAACAAAGTTGTCGTATCCCACGGAGAGGATGATAGACAGACCAATCGCCGACCAGAGAGAGTAGCGACCACCGACCCAATCCCAGAATTCAAACATGTTAGCGGTGTCGATGCCAAACTCGCCAACCGCTTTCGCGTTGGTGGAGAGCGCCGCGAAGTGTTTCGCCACGTGTTTGTTGTCACCGGCGGTTTTCAGGAACCAGTCGCGCGCGCTGTGGGCGTTGGTCATGGTTTCCTGAGTGGTGAAGGTTTTAGACGCCACGAGGAACAGCGTGGTTTCCGGGTTCACTTTTTTCAGCACTTCGGCGATGTGCGTACCATCGACGTTGGAGACGAAATGCATGTTCAGATGGTTTTTGTACGGACGCAGCGCTTCGGTCACCATGAACGGGCCGAGGTCGGAACCGCCGATACCGATGTTCACCACGTCGGTGATCGGTTTGCCGGTGTAACCTTTCCAGCTACCTGAAATGATCGCTTCAGAGAAGGCTTTCATCTTCTCCAGCACCGCGTTGACTTCCGGCATCACATCTTTGCCATCTACCACAATCGGCGTATTGCTACGGTTACGCAGCGCGACATGCAGCACGGCGCGATCTTCGGTGCGGTTGATTTTCTCACCGGAGAACATGGATTTGATCGCACCCGCCAGATCGGTCTCTTTGGCCAGTGCCAGCAGCTTGTCCAGCGTCTCTTGCGTGATGCGGTTTTTGGAGAAATCCACCAGCATCAGGTCGTCAAAGGTTGCGGAGAATTTGCTAAAGCGGTCGCCCTCTTTCGCGAACAGTTCCGCGATGGTGACGTCCTTCATGTCAGCGTAGTGTTTCTGTAATGCCTGCCAGGCAGATGTCTGCGTTGGATTGATGTTTTTCATAGCAATACTCTTCTGATTTGAGAATTGTGACTGCCGTCGATTGTAGCGCCTGCCGGGGAAAATTGTGATGGTTTTTGTGCCGGCTCGCCATACACGCGGGCGAATAACGACCAAAAATCGCCGAATTTGAGCACAACATAAGTCATTTTACTGACGCCTCATGCAGCATGAAAAATCCGCATAATCCCGGCGTTGACAGCATGCCTGCTAACCCTTTATTTATAAACGCACAACCCGCGCATGCGCGGGTTTGCATTACCAGAACTTTTCGCGTTAGCACATCCCCGGGAGCTTACAAAAGTCAAGTGACCGGGGTAAGTGAAGGCGGCTAACGCCGCTGCGGCGTGAAAGGCGAAGGTAAACATTGCCAGAAGAGGCGCGTTACCCAGGCACACGGTGTTCGAAGCGCCAGGCTGATGAAAACACCTGAGGGGGAGTAACGCCGAGATAACAAAACGCCTGGCAGCGTGCGTTATCGGCTACAGGGGCTGAATCCCCTGGGTTGTCACCAGAAGCGTTCGCAGTCGAACGTTTCATGTCCGCAGACGTTACGGAAAGCGGGCAGACAAGGTGGAGCACTTCTGGGGAAATCGTAGCTGTTTATCGCTCTGCGCCCACCCCGTTTTTCGCTCTTTCCTTGTGCCATGGCTGAATAGAGAATCCCCTGACACGAGGTTGTTATGACTAGTTTCGTTGTCGCCAAATTTGGCGGCACCAGCGTTGCCGATTTTGATGCCATGAACCGCAGTGCGGACGTGGTGCTTTCCGACACCAGCGTTCGTCTGGTGGTGCTTTCCGCTTCCGCAGGCGTAACTAATCTGCTGGTGGCGCTGGCCGAAGGGCTGGAAGCCAGCGAGCGTTTCGTCAAGCTCGACGCTATCCGCAAAATTCAGTTCGATATTCTGGAACGCCTGGCGAACCCGGCGGTTATCCGCGAAGAGATTGAGCGCCTGCTGGAAAATATCACCACGCTTGCCGAAGCCGCATCGCTGGCGACATCCACCGCGCTGACCGACGAATTAGTCAGCCACGGCGAGCTGATGTCGACGCTGCTGTTTGTCGAAGTGCTGCGCGAACGCAGCGTACAGGCGCAGTGGTTTGATGTGCGCAAAGTGATGCGCACCAGCGACCGGTTTGGTCGCGCTGAGCCGGATGTCGCCGCCCTGGCGGAACTTGCCGGACAACAACTCGCACCGCGCCTGAATGAAGGGCTGGTGATCACCCAGGGCTTTATCGGTAGCGAAGCCAAAGGCCGCACCACCACGCTTGGCCGCGGCGGCAGCGATTATACCGCCGCGCTGTTAGGTGAAGCACTGCACGCCTCACGCGTGGATATCTGGACCGATGTCCCGGGCATTTACACCACCGACCCGCGCGTAGTGCCCGCCGCGAAACGCATTGATGAGATAGCCTTTGAAGAAGCGGCAGAGATGGCGACATTCGGTGCGAAAGTGCTGCACCCCGCCACGCTGTTGCCCGCCGTACGCAGCGACATTCCGGTTTTTGTCGGCTCCAGCAGAGATCCGAAAGCCGGTGGCACACTGGTATGCAATAACACCAGTAACCCGCCGCTGTTCCGCGCACTGGCGCTGCGCCGCAAGCAGACCCTGCTCACGCTGCACAGCCTGAATATGCTGCACTCACGCGGTTTTCTTGCGGAAGTGTTTGGCATCCTGGCGCGTCACAATATCTCGGTTGATTTGATCACCACCTCAGAAGTGAGCGTGGCGCTGACGCTGGACACCACCGGTTCAACGTCGACCGGCGACACCTTATTAACCCAGGCGCTGCTGACCGAGCTTTCTTCTCTGTGCCGGGTGGAAGTGGAAGAAGATTTAGCGCTGGTGGCGATTATCGGCAACGATTTGTCGAAAGCCTGTGGCGTGGGTAAAGAGGTGTTTGGCGTGCTGGACCCGTTTAATATCCGCATGATTTGTTATGGCGCATCCAGCCATAACCTCTGCTTCCTGGTACCGGGAAAAGAGGCCGAGCAGGTGGTGCAAAAACTGCATCACAACTTGTTTGAGTAACTCCTCCCGTGTGCGGATGAGAGCAAAAAGCCCGGTAAATTACCGGGCTTTTTTTATGCCATCACCGTCTGGTACAGCAACGCGTCGAGATCCCTGACTTTGCCGCTGCGGCTTTCCGGCAGTGCATCGGCGATTTCGCCGCGCGCCAGTTCGTCGTGGATAAATGCATGCAGCAGTGGGCGTCGCGCGCCGTACTGTGCTTCGCCTGCCCGCTGTTTTAACACCAGCAGTTCATCGATTTCTGCCCGTAATGGCGCGTCGAGGCAGCTACCTGCCAGCAACGTCGCGAAACGCATTGGCGGCATCCCTTTGCCCGCTTCTATCCAGCGCACCGCCAGCAGCGGACGCAGCACGTAAAAGTACTTTTTCAGCCGTACCTGTTCACTCTGCAAATAGCCGCGAAAGTTCTTTTTCGCCATCGAATAGTAGTGCCATCGCGCTCTGACCGGCGAAAACCAGTGCGGCACCTGCGCGCGCAACGCAGCGAGCGTGGCGTCATCCTGCTGGTAGACGATCGGCGAATCTAACCATTCGATTAAGGCCGGGTTAGCGCTTTTCAGCAACCCCAGCGCTTTGCGCCACTCCCACCCGCAAACGTCCAGCTCATCGTCTATTGGCAGTTCTATCACGTCACGCTGAGGCTCGACGCGCAGATACCAGTCCGGTTGATGCACATATAAAAAGCGCACATCGTAATCGCTGTCCGGTGAAGCAAAGCCCCAGCCGCGGCTGCCGGATTCACAGGCGTAGAGCACTTTCACGCCATAGGTGTGTTCCACATCGTGTAACACCTGCCGCACACGCCCGCGCATGGCGACATCAACGCCTAAAGGTTCCATTATTATTGTCCTTCTTATCCTTTCACACACACCACCTGCCGCAGGGTATGCACCACTTCGACCAGCGAGTCCTGCGCGGCCATCACCGCGTCGATATCTTTGTAAGCCATCGGGATCTCGTCGATCACCTCGCTGTCTTTACGGCACTCCACATGCGCGGTCGCGCGAATGTGATCTTCCACTGTAAAGCGTTTTTTTGCCGCCGTACGGCTCATGGTTCGCCCTGCTCCGTGGCTGCATGAACAGAAGCTCTCTTCATTTCCCAGCCCACGCACGATAAAACTTTTCGCGCCCATCGAGCCGGGAATAATCCCCATCTGCCCTTTTTGCGCGGAAACCGCACCTTTGCGCGTCACCAGCACCTCCTCACCAAAGTGCGTCTCTTTTTGCACATAGTTATGGTGGCAATTCACCGCTTCCTGCTGCGTGATAAACGGTTTGGTCACCATACGCGACAGCGCCGCCAGCACGCGCGACATCATCACTTCCCGGTTATGGCGGGCGAAATCCTGCGCCCATTCGACCGCTTCCAGATAGTCCTCGTAGTGCTTGCTCCCTTCCTGGAAATAGGCCAGGTTCCGGTCCGGCAAATTGGCGATATGCTGCTGCATATCCTGCTGCGCCAGGGTGATAAACACGTTACCGATGGCGTTACCCACTCCGCGCGACCCGCTGTGCAACATCACCCACACGCGCTGCTGCTCATCCAGGCATACTTCGATAAAGTGGTTGCCGGTTCCCAGCGTTCCCAAATGTTGATGGTTGTTGGTTTGCCGCAAGCGCGGGTATTTATCCGTCAGGCGCTTAAAGCGCGGCGCAAGCAACGCCCAGTGGCTATCCACCTCTTGCGGCGGTTTTTCCCACGCGCCTTTATCTCGTTTCGACCGGTTCACCGAACGTCCGTGCGGCACCGCCTGCTCAATGGCGCTGCGCAACCCGCCGAGGTTATCCGGCAGATCCGCCGCCAGCAGCGAGGTGCGCACGGCAATCATGCCGCAGCCGATGTCCACGCCAACCGCCGCCGGGATAATCGCCCCTTTGGTTGGGATCACGCTGCCGATGGTCGAGCCTTTTCCCAGGTGCACATCTGGCATCACGGCCAGATGTTTGAAGATAAACGGCATTTTTGCCGTATTGAGCAACTGCTCCCGCGCTTCGGGTTCCACCGGCACGCCGTGCGTCCACATTTTGACCGGCGCGCTGTTCTCCTGCGCCAGCAGTTGATAGTCGTTACGCTGCATCATGACTTCCTTTGATGTTAACAAGGCCGTGCAATACCTGGTCGAGGCCACCAAAGACCGAGATCTTATCGATGCGCTCCGCCACACGCTCCAGCGTTTCTAACTCTTTAAGCCGCAACGCCACCGGGTTGCTCTCCATCACTTTTGCCGTGTTCAGCAACGAACGGGTCGCGGCGGTCTCTTCCCGGCGGCGGATAACATTGGCCTGTGCCGATTTTTCCGCTTCCACTAAGCGCGACAGGATCGTTTTCATCTCACCCGGCAAAATGATGTCTTTCACCCCCAGCGACGCCACTTCAATACCAAACGCCGCCATGCGATTTGCCACCTGCGTACTCACTAACGCATCAATAACCTGCTTATCTTCCAGCAGCTCATCCAGCGTGCGCGTGCCCACCGCTTCGCGCAGCGCAAACTGCAACTCGCGATAGAGGTGCTCCAGCGGTTTGCTCAGTTGGGCAAAGGCGCTTAACACATCGGTGTAACGCCAGTTCGCCGCCAGGTTCAGCCGCAAGGTGACTTTATCTTTGGTCAGGATCTCCTGGCCGCTCACTTCCAGCACTTGCAGGCGCAAATCCACCACCTCGGCTTCCACCAGATGGTTTACTTTCCAGTAGCCGCTCAATCCCGCCGGTAACAGCGCCTGCGTCACGCCATCGACTTTTAAAACGCCCGCATGCCAGGCCGGAACCTGCACTGCCAGAATCGTGTCGCGGCCTTTTACCGCCACACCGCGTGCGGGTTGCGCCACGGCGGTAAGGATCTCCGTGGGAACCCGCACATCGCGAGTGTCCATGCGTACCAGTTTCAGCGCGTCATCCGCTTGCCAGTAAAGACGGCGCGTTGAAGGCGGCAGGATCTCCAGCAGCATGCCGTTGAGATAAAGCGCACCGGCTTCGTTATCTGACATATCGGCCACCAGACAGAAACGCTCCACCCACTCTGGCTGGAAACGGCGCAAATACTCCGCCAGACCCGCGGCCACTTCGCTGCCATCGGTATTCACCACCAGCACGTCGGGTTTGTTAAACCACGGCAGGCGGTGCTCACCGGTTTCCAGAACCTGGTAGTAGTCACCCTCTTTTGCCAGTAAACCTAATTGACCTTTACGTATTGTGATTTTGTTGGTCATCACGTTCTCCTTAAATCGTTAGCCTTAACGACCGCGAATGCAGGGGCGAAGCCGCAGGGGAAACAACGTTTTGCCTGTGGCCCGGCGCCGTTACCGGCGGTCGTTGGGGGTAATCGTCCAAAGCCCGACTACCGGGGTACTACCTGTTTATCTTCATAGATAAGGTGGCGAATCCGGGATTCGAACCCGAAAAAGAACCGACTTTTCGCAAATGTCTTTCCACTGACGGAACGCCCCCTGGAAAACGTCTCGTGCCGTTCCTGGTGCGCCGGCGGGGTGCGTAACCCCTGCTAACTCAGCGTGCTGACGTACTGGTTATTGCCAGAAGCGTGCCAGAATCAAGAACAAGCAAATAAAATTTTTACTTAATTGAAAAATAAGAGTTTTATTTTCATCCCGGTTTGATGATGTTGAAGTGAATAAGGTATTTTTTTATCTTTCAATATCGGTTTTTATCTTATGGGATAAACAATGAAGCGTCGGGTGGTTATTGGTGTACTGGGAACGGTGCTGGATAAACGGGGTAAACGGCAAAACCGCTTTCGTAAATGGCGGCCCACCGTGGGGTTGTGCCAGCAGCCGGATTTCGCTGTCGACCGGCTTGAACTGCTGCACCAGCCACGCGATGAAGGTCTGGCGCAACAGACGGCGGAAGATATTGCCCTCGTCTCACCGCATACCGAAGTGCGCAAACATGCGGTGATGATTAACGATCCGTGGGATTTTGAAGAGGTGTATGCCGCGTTTCTCGATTTCGCCACCCGTTACCCGTTCGATACGGAAAATGAAGAGTACCTGGTGCATATCACCACCGGGACGCACGTCGCGCAGATTTGCTGGTTCCTGCTGACCGAAGCCCGTTATTTGCCCGCCAGCCTGTTGCAGACCGGTCCGGCGGCGAAAGGCGCAACTGACGAGGCGATAGCCGCTGGTGTCTGTTCTGTTATCGATCTGGATTTAAGCCGTTACGCGACGTTGACCAGCCGTTTTCAGCGCGAACAGCAGCAGTCGGTGTCGTTTCTGAAATCCGGGATTGATACGCGTAATGCCACCTTTAACCGCTTAATCGAGCAAATCGAACGCGTATCGCTGCGCTCAACTGCGCCCATTCTGTTGACCGGGCCAACCGGTGCGGGGAAATCATTTCTGGCGAAACGCATCTTTCAGTTACGCCAGTCCCGCCATCTGGTACAGGGGCGACTGGTGGCGGTGAACTGCGCCACGCTGCGCGGCGATAATGCCATGTCGACGCTATTCGGCCATGTGAAAGGCGCGTTCACCGGCGCACAACAGGCGCGTACCGGGTTACTGCGCGAAGCCGATGGCGGCGTGCTGTTTTTGGATGAGATCGCCGAACTGGGGCTGGATGAGCAGGCGATGCTGCTGAAAGCGATTGAAGAGAAAACTTTTTTCCCCTTTGGTTCCGATAAAGAAGTGCACAGTGATTTTCAACTGATTGCGGGCACGCACCGGAATATGCAGCAGTGGGTGGCTGAAGGACGTTTCAGGGAAGATCTCTTTGCACGTATCAATATGTGGACGTTCGCACTGCCGGGCCTGGCGGAGCGGCGGGAAGATATCGCCCCGAACATCGAATATGAACTCCAGCGTTTTTCCCGGCAGCAGCAGACGCAAATCCGCTTTGATAAGGACGCACGTGAACGCTATCTGGCCTTCGCTTGTTCTCCTCACGCGGCGTGGCGCGGTAATTTTCGCGAACTGAGCACGTCAATCGCGCGAATGGCAACGCTGGCGGAACAGGGGCGCATTAACGACGCGTTAGTCGAGGAAGAGGTGCAGCGTTTAGCGCAGCACTGGCGTGGAGAATCAGCACTGCCGAATCTCCCCGTGGATATCAGCACGCTGGATCTGTTCGATCAACGCCAACTGGAAACGGTGATTGCCGTCTGTCGGCGCAGCCAGACGCTTTCAGAAGCGGGACGTGAATTGTTCGCCATTTCCCGGCAGAAAAAGGCCAATCCGAACGATGCGGATCGCCTGCGCAAATATCTGGCCCGCTTCGGGCTAAGCTGGAAAAGCGTTCGCGG
Organism: Kosakonia pseudosacchari; assembly: GCF_015167415.1. NCBI lineage: Bacteria > Pseudomonadati > Pseudomonadota > Gammaproteobacteria > Enterobacterales > Enterobacteriaceae > Kosakonia > Kosakonia pseudosacchari. The sequence continues at coordinate 283,123 of NZ_CP063425.1, read as the reverse complement.
CGCAACATAAACGATCTTCATCATAATTTGTTTGAATAATATTCCTAAGCACGATAAACAATACCAATGGTCGGGCTCGATCCCTTCCTTAAATACCCTCATTCATTCGGGTTGCAGAACCGTTGCGAACAACGCTCATCCCCGCGGTGAGACTGCCGGGTTACCGGCGCAGAAATTTCTGACGCTATTGGCTTCGTCAGCGCACCTGTAGCCTGAAGAGTGAAGGGTAATAAAAATACAACACAACAATCGCAAGGAATTCCCACATGCTCGCAACGTTCACGCGGCTGTTCCCGTTATGGGCACTGCTGCTCTCGGTATTTGCCTATTATTTTCCACCCACCTTTATCGCCATTGGCCCGTGGGTCACCACGCTACTGATGCTGATTATGTTTGGTATGGGCGTGCACTTAAAAATTGACGATTTCAAACGTGTCCTGTCGCGCCCGGCTCCGGTTGCCGCCGGCATTTTCCTGCACTACCTGGTGATGCCGCTGGCGGCATGGCTACTGGCGCTGATTTTTAAGATGCCGCCGGATCTCTCCGCCGGGATGGTACTGGTCGGCAGCGTCGCCAGTGGAACGGCATCAAACGTGATGATTTATCTGGCAAAAGGTGATGTCGCGCTATCGGTTACCATCTCCTCGGTTTCAACACTGGTGGGCGTTATCGCCACGCCGCTGCTGACGCGTCTGTATGTCGATGCGCATATTCAGGTAGATGTGATGGGCATGCTACTGAGCATCCTGCAGATTGTGGTGATCCCGATTGCATTAGGGCTTATTGTGCACCACTTGTTCCCGCGCGTGGTTAACGCGCTGGAACCTTATCTGCCGGCGTTTTCCATGGTCTGCATTCTGGCGATCATTAGCGCCGTAGTCGCCGGTTCCGCGAACTATATTGCCTCTGTTGGCCTGGTGGTGATTGTCGCGGTGATCCTGCATAACAGCATTGGCCTGCTCGGCGGTTACTGGGGCGGCCGTCTGTTCGGCTTTGATGAATCCACCTGCCGTACGCTGGCGATTGAAGTGGGGATGCAGAACTCCGGCCTTGCTGCGGCATTAGGTAAAATCTACTTCTCACCGCTCGCCGCGCTGCCTGGCGCGCTGTTCTCCGTGTGGCACAACCTTTCCGGCTCGCTACTGGCGGGCTACTGGTCGGGCAAACCGGTCGACAGACGTAAAACGGAAGCGGTGAAAGAGGGTTAGTCGATAGCGGCCGGATAACGTTATCAGCTATCCGGCCGTTTACAACGCTTAACCAATTGTAATGGTAACTGGCTTGCCGAGTTTAGCCAGCATGGTGACAAGTGCATCAATAGTGAATTTGCTGGCTTTTTGGTTGACCACATCGGAGACGCGAGGGCGAGAAATATTGAGTTTTGCCGCCGCCTCAGTCTGCTTGAGATGGTTTTCTGCTATCCAGCCAGAAATTTCCTGCATCAGTTGCCGTTTTATGTTCAACAGCTGGATCACTTCTCTTTCTGCATCCTGCGCAAGCGCGTTAGCCTCTTCGGCTTCAAAACCCAGTTCAGTAAAAATGTTGGCATCTGCTGGGGTTACATGGCCAATCAGGCCATCTTGTGTCGTTCTCATTTTTGGCTCCTGTGGTGCTCAACCAAAGCGCGATAACGCGTCCGGGCAATCGTTTTATCCTTAAATGGCGTGCGCTGTGACTTTTTATGAAAACAGTGCAAAACGTAGAGTGCATCTTCAAACCTGGCCAAATAAAAAATACGAAACGCTCCTGCGCGATCGCGAAGACGGATTTCTGCAACGCCTGCACCAATTTCCATCATCGGTTTCCAATCTGTAGCTTCCAGACCAGCTTGAATTTTATGTAGCTGATAACCAGCATCCTTGCGGACACATTCAGGGAAAGCGCGTAAGTCATCGTATGACGAGCCTATCCAGATGATGGGCTTTAAAGTAGGCCGTGAAGGGAGCATACCACATCCTTGTATAAAATTTTATACCGAAAATCCCTACCAGCTTAGACCAGCAGCAGATGAAGTCACCCGTCCCAAAATAGATCTGCGAAGCGCTTTCCAGGGTTTATGCATCACCACGCAGACATGCCCTCTTACATCGCGTAGACTCGATGCACTTCCCAAGGAGAACGCTTTATGGCCCTGACCAGACTGACGCAAAAAGAGATGACGGAGAGTGAACAGCGGGAGCTGAAAACGCTGCTGGATCGCGCCCGCATCGCACACGGACGCCCACTCAGCAACGCTGAAGCTAATCATGTGAAAAAGGAGTACATCGATAAACTGATGGCGCAGCGCGAAGCGGCAGCGAAGAAAGCCCGCCAGTTGAAGAAACAGCAGGCTTATAAACCCGATGAGAACGCCACATTTTCCTGGTCGGCAAACACCTCAACGCGCGGCAAGCGCTAACTAGCGCCCTTTCTTTTTCCTGCCCGGCTGGGTAAAGCGTTTTCCCGCCGGTTTCGCCCGGCTTTTCTCTTCGGGCTTCGCCACTTTCACTGCGGGCTTTTTCGCCGCCTGCGGTTTTGCTTTTGCTTTCGGCTTCGCTTCTGAGGATGAGTTCTCAATTAGCTTAAACAGCGCGATCAGCTCGTCATCCGTCAGGTCACGCCACTCTCCCGGCGGCAAGCCAGTGAGACTGACGTTCATAATGCGCGTGCGTTCAAGTTTGGTGACTTCATAACCAAAGTATTCGCACATACGGCGGATCTGGCGGTTCAGCCCCTGAACCAGGGTAATGCGGAAGGTAAACGGCGCTTCTTTTTTAACCTTACATTTTTTGGTTTTGGTGCCGAGGATCGGCACCCCCGCGCTCATCCCCTGCACGAATTCGTCGGTGACGGGCTTATTGACAGTCACCAGATACTCTTTCTCGTGATCGTTGCCCGCACGCAGGATTTTATTCACTAAATCGCCATGGTTAGTGAGAAAAATCAGCCCCTGCGAATCTTTGTCCAGACGGCCGATGGGGAAGATACGGCTGCTGTGGTTAACGAAATCAACAATATTGTCTTTTTCGCCGTCTTCAGTGGTACTGACAATACCAACGGGTTTATTCAACGCGATAAACACCAGATCTTCGTCGTTTCTCGGCTCGATAAGTTGACCGTTTACTTTCACAACGTCGCCGGCTACCACCTGATCGCCGATCCCGGCGCGCTTGCCGTTGATAAAGACATTGCCTTGCTCGATGTAACGGTCAGCCTCGCGGCGTGAGCAAATCCCGCTTTCGCTGATGTATTTGTTTAAACGTGTTGATTGGGTTGGCAGCATAAATTCTCCTGTAAAAGCGGAATATAACTGGCTTCGCCGGGAGATAAAACCGGATTTTCGCCGCGCCAAATCGAATTTGTGCAGTTACGCAGTAAAAGTGGGGGTTTTAGCTACCGTGCCCGCAGGCACGGTACGGGTTATGCATCGTCGCGCTCGTCGTCTTCATCCGGCTGTTCCAGCACGCTATAGGCCACCGAGCAGAACAGGGAGTTAAGACGCTTCATGTCGCCCAGCAAACCGAGGTGCAGGGAGCTGGTTTCAATACTTTGCACATTTTGTTGATGTAATCGATCAACGTGGGCATGTGAATAACGGCGGTTCATAATGCGAAAACGGTGTTTGCTGCGGCGTAAGCGCCGGGCGCTGGTTACATCGCTGGAGAAGAATACCGACATCGCCAGCTTCAGATTCCCCACCAGCCGTTCATGCAGCGCATCGAGTTCTTGCAAGCCTTCAACAGAGAAAGCGCGCCGTGCCGCCAGCGATTTATCGGCGATTTCGCTGCCCATGCGCTCGACAATATCGGAGGCTTGCTCAAGGTTCAGCGACATCTCGATAATTTCCGCCCAGCGTTTCGACTCCTCTTCCGCCAGCTCCTCTTTCGGCATCCGCGCCAGATAGAGCTTAATCGCCGTGTACAGCACATTGATGTCATCGGCTTGCTTGCGTAGCTCCTTCTCCTGGCGAGGCTGGCCGTGCATCACTTTATGCAGCCCTTCGAGCATCAGTTCCATCGCATCGCCCATGCGCAAGGTTTCCCGCGCCGCATTGGCTAGCGCCAGCGTTGGCGTATCCAGCGCGGAGCTGTCGAGATGTTTTGGCTTCAGGCGCGCATCCAGCTCGGGCTCTTCACGAATAATGCGCTTACAAAACGCCGCCATGGGCCCGGCGAACGGCACCATCGCCAGGCAGCGGATCAGGTTGTAGAACACATGGAAATAGATAACCAGTTCTGCTTCCGGCAACGGAAGTTTATGTAATGAATCGGCAAGCAGATGGACAAACGGCAGAATAATCAGGCTACCCACCAGCTTGAACAGCAAACTGCCAAGCGCCACGCGGCGGGCGGCAGCGTTAGCGGCGCTGTTATTAAGCATCGCCAGCAAGCCGGAACCGAGGTTGGCACCAATCACCAGACACAGCGCAACCGGGAAAGAGATAATCCCCGCCGTCACCAGCGTCGCCGTCAGCAGCACCGCCGCCAGGCTGGAGTAACTGATAATGGCGAATACCGCGCCAATCAGCGCATCGAGCATAATATCGCCGGTCAGCGAGGCGAAAATCACCTGCACGCCATTGGCCTGGGTGATCGGCGTAACCGCCTGCACAATCAGCTCCAGCGCCAGAAGAATCAACCCAAGACCGATGCTGACTCGCCCAAGCTGGCCTTCGCGCGTCTGTTTACGCCCAAGGAAGAAAATGACGCCAAGAAAAATCAGCAGCGGTGACAGCCAGGAGAGATCGAACGTCAAAATGCGCGCCATCAGTGCTGTCCCGACATCTGCGCCCAGCACAATCACCAACGCCGGGGTGAGCGCCACTAAATCCTGGGCGACAAACGAGGTCACCAGCATGGTGGTGGCGTTACTGCTCTGCACCAGTGCAGTCACGCCGATACCCGCGCAGAAGGCGAGTGGTTTCCTTTCGACGCTACGGCTAAGAACGGTACGCAAACGTGCGCCAAAAACACGCATCACTCCGGTACGTACAATGTGTGTGCCCCACACCAGCAGAGCCACGGCAGAAAGCAGATGAAGCAAAGTCAGCACAGAATCTGGTTCTCCTTATCGTTATGCGTTGCTCGTTACCGGGAAGATAACGTCAACATTATGAAGTAAGTATAAGGCGTCAATGCGAAGAAAAGCGCAGGGTGCCGGTTAAGCCCCCTGAGAGTTGTAAACAAAAATGACGGTTTTGTGACAGAAGCGAGGCTTTACCGGTTAGCGGGAAACGGCAGGCGCCGTTTGCGGGTTGCGCTGGCGTTTAGCCCACACCACCGAAGCAATTTTGAGCACTTCCGAGATGACAAACAGCAACATTGCCCCCCACGCAGCGGTAAAACCTGCAAAATGCATAAACAGCGGAATCAGCGCCACTGAGCACTTTAACGACAGCACGCGGGCTATTTCCTGCACGATAAAGAAAATAGTATGGATGTCTTTTTTAACGAAAAAAGACCAGGCAGAAAAAACCAGCGAGATAATCAGCGCGATATTAATAAAGAACATCGTCTGAATAATTACACCCATTAATCCATTCACACCCAGCTGTGAATAATTAGTATAAAAGCCGCTAATGTCGGAATAAAAAGGAACGTTACCGCCTTGCAGCGAAAAAAACAAATAGCTGGCCAGCGCCAGCACGTCCATAATACCCCAGAAAGCAAATATCTTATTTCTTAAATTCATAATCCTCATCCCTTACGCCTGGAATCCATTGCCATGATTTCCCCGATTGCGCCCAGGCATCATCACCCTCAAGGTATTTCTGATAAACGGTACGCTTTTCACCATAACGCCGGATCACCGAGCGATTATAGAGGATTTCTCGGGTATCAGATGAGACGCTTTCCGGTATTGGCGTCCACAGCTGAATTTTATCTCGCGAGGTGTTCATATAATCTTTGCCGTCAGAGCCAAATACGCGCCCTTGATCGCCCATACTGGTCGCCCGGTTGAGCATCATTACCGCGGCATTTTTGACGCCGTGAAAGTCTGTTTCGCTGGTTTTCCAGTAACCTGGGCCAAACTCAGGCGTCACCGGTACAAAGGTACTTCGGGTCGGGGCGGGTCGCCCATGCATAGCCACACTGTCTTTAAACCCGTTCAAAATGGTTCTGATAAACACCGCATTAAATGACAGGCCTTGCACGCAAAACAGTTCGGCGTTTTCCGCGATAAAGAACGGGTAATAGAAGCGGTTACGCGTACTGACATTCGGGCGAACGACCACCACCACGCCTTTATCCACCAGGCTATCAATATGTTTTTCTTTTTGATGACCAAGCGGATCGTGCGGTAAGCCATATTTAAAACCGTGGTGCTGCTTAATCGTATAACCATCGATACTGCCCAAAATATTATTCGGGCTATTCTCGATGAAATATTCCTTTTTGATAATATTCTTCGCGATATCTGGCGCCAGGATATTTTCGTAATCCTTCGGCAATAGATTTCTTTTTCTTATATCATAAATATCCATTTTATAATACCTAAGTTAAATTTATGACAATTAAATGAACCGCAAAAGAGTAAGCAATCTTGCCGTGTAGTCCGTCCCCATCATACGCATGAAGGGGAAGAAGGGTCTAAGAAAATATCCATTTTTAAGAATGTTCTTAGTTTCAATCGGTATTATGTTTGCTTCACGATAGTTTCGCGAAAATGAAATGGCGAAAAAACAGGGCATTTAAAAAAATGCCCTGTGGTTATTAATCTGCGTCGTAACCTAAATTAGACGCCAGCCAGCGCTCAACTTCCGCCACCGACATGCCTTTACGCCGCGCGTAATCTTCCACCTGGTCGCGCTGAATTTGCGCTACCGCGAAATATTTACTGTCCGGGTGGCTGAAATACCAGCCGGAAACGGATGCTCCTGGCCACATCGCATAGGATTCGGTCAGTTTCATCCCGGTATGTTTTTCAACGTCCAGCAACTGCCAGATGGTGCCTTTTTCCGTGTGTTCCGGGCAAGCCGGATAGCCCGGCGCCGGGCGAATGCCCTGATAATTTTCGCGGATCAATTCCTCGTTACTGAGGTTCTCGTTCGGCGCGTAGCCCCAGTACACTTTGCGTACCCGCTCATGCAGATATTCCGCAAAGGCTTCTGCCAGGCGGTCGGCCACCGCTTTCACCATGATTTTATTGTAATCATCGTGCGCGGCGTCATACGCTTGTGCTAACGCGTCTTCTTCAAGACCGCCAGTCACTGCGAATGCGCCAATATAGTCCGCTTTGCCGCTCTGTTTGGGGGCGACAAAATCCGCCAGGCAGTAGTTAGCAAAACCGACTTTTTCCGTTTGCTGGCGCAGATGGCAACCCACCGTCAGCACCTGCGTGCGGGTTTCGTCGCGGTAGATTTCCACATCATCGCCCACACGGTTAGCCGGGAAAAGCCCGACCACGCCGCGCGGGTTGAGCAGCTTTTCCGCGCTCAGTTTATCCAGCATCTCGTTAGCATCGGCAAACAGACGTTTCGCCTCCTCACCCACCACCTCATCTTCAAGGATGCGCGGATATTTCCCGGCCAGCGACCACGTCATAAAGAATGGCGTCCAGTCGATGTAATTGCGCAGCGTCTCAATGCTGGCGGTGACTTCCTGCACACCCAGCCGGTGTGCGACCGGCGGCGTATAACTTTCCCAGTCAAACGCGAGATCGTTTTCCCGTGCGGCTTGCAATGTGACTGGCGGCGTACGCGGTTTTTTCCGCGCGTGCTGGATGCGCACGGTTTCATACTCTTTGCGGGTACGGGCAACGAACTCATCGTGTTGCGTATCCGAAAGCAAAGCTGACACCACCCCCACGGTACGCGAGGCGTTTTGTACATACACCGTCGGCCCGCTGTAGTTCTGCTCGATTTTCACCGCCGTGTGCGCTTTCGATGTGGTTGCACCGCCAATCAGCAGCGGAATGGTGAACCCCTGGCGCTCCATCTCTTTCGCCACGTTGACCATTTCGTCGAGCGACGGCGTAATCAGCCCGGAAAGGCCAATCAAGTCAGCCTTCTCTTCGCGGGCGGTTTTCAGGATCTTGTCGGCGGGCACCATCACGCCGAGGTCGATAATTTCGTAGTTGTTACATTGCAGCACCACGCCCACGATATTTTTACCGATGTCGTGAACATCGCCTTTCACGGTGGCGATCACCATTTTGCCGTTGCTGCTGCCCTTCTCTTTGCTGGCTTCGATATAGGGTTCGAGATAGGCCACGGCCTGTTTCATCACGCGGGCGGATTTCACCACCTGCGGCAGGAACATTTTGCCCTCGCCGAACAGATCGCCCACCACGTTCATGCCGTCCATCAATGGCCCTTCGATCACCTCGATGGGGCGGTCGGCCTGCTGACGCGCCTCTTCGGTATCGAACTCGATAAATTCGGTGATACCTTTTACCAGCGAATATTCGAGACGTTTTTTCACATCCCAGTTGCGCCACTCCGCCTGCTGCGCGTTTGCCCCTTCATCGGCGGCTTTGCTGCCGCGGTACTTTTCCGCCAGATCCAGCATGCGCTCGGTCGCATCATCGCGGCGGTTAAGGATCACATCCTCAACGCCGTCGCGCAGCTCGGCAGGCAAATCATCGTAAATCGCCAGTTGCCCGGCGTTGACGATGCCCATATCCATGCCGTTACGAATAGCGTAATAGAGGAACACCGCGTGGATCGCCTCACGCACCGGGTCGTTGCCGCGAAACGAGAACGAAACGTTGGAAACACCGCCGGAAATCAGCGCATGCGGCAGTTCACGTTTGATATCTTCACACGCGCCGATAAAGTCCTGCGCATAGTTGTTGTGCTCTTCAATACCCGTTGCCACGGCGAAGATGTTCGGATCGAAGATAATGTCTTCCGGCGGGAAACCCACCTCTTCGGTGAGAATTTTATAGGCGCGACGGCAAATTTCGATTTTGCGCGCGCGCGTATCCGCCTGACCGATTTCGTCAAAGGCCATCACCACCACGGCGGCACCATACCGACGCACCAGTTTCGCGTGGTGAATAAATGGCTCAACGCCCTCTTTCATCGAAATCGAGTTAACGATGCCTTTGCCCTGGATACATTTCAGCCCTTTTTCGATCACCTCCCATTTTGAGGAGTCGATCATGATCGGCACGCGGGCAATGTCCGGCTCACCGGCAATCAGGTTGAGGAAACGCACCATCGCCGCTTCGGCATCCAGCATCCCTTCATCCATGTTGATATCGATGATCTGCGCGCCGCTTTCCACCTGCTGGCGCGCCACGTCCAGCGCTTCGGCGTACTTCTCTTCTTTGATCAGGCGTTTAAATTTGGCGGAACCGGTGACGTTAGTACGTTCGCCGACGTTCACAAACAGACTGTCGTCGCCAATATTGAGCGGCTCCAGGCCCGCGAGGCGGCAAGCAACTGGCACCTCCGGTAGCTGACGCGGCGGCACACCGTCGACCGCGCGGCTCATGGCGGCGATATGCTCTGGTGTGGTACCGCAGCAGCCGCCGACAATATTCAGGAAACCGGCCTGCGCCCATTCGCCGATTTGCACCGCCATCGTGTCGGCATCGAGATCATATTCGCCAAAAGCGTTAGGCAGACCAGCGTTCGGGTGGGCGGTAACATAGCATTCGGCGATTCGGGAAAGTTCCTGCACATACTGGCGCAGTTCATCCGGCCCCAGCGCGCAGTTCAGGCCGAAGGTGAGCGCATCGGCGTGGCGCAGGGAGTTGTAAAAGGCTTCGGTTGTCTGCCCCGAGAGCGTACGCCCGGAGGCGTCGGTAATGGTGCCGGAAATCATGATCGGCAGCTCAACGCCGAGCGCGTCAAACTCCGCTTTTACCGCAAAGATCGCGGCTTTAGCGTTCAGCGTATCGAACACGGTTTCGATCAGGATCAGATCAGATCCCCCTTCCACCAGCGCTTTGGTGGATTCACGATAAGCGGTAACCAACTGATCGAAGGAGATATTACGAAACGCCGGATCGTTAACGTCCGGTGAGATTGAGGCAGTGCGGTTGGTCGGGCCAAGCACCCCGGCGACATAACGCGGTTTATCCGGCGTTTGCGCCGTCCATTTGTCGGCGCTGGCACGCGCCAGTTTGGCTGCAGCGAAGTTGATTTCCGCCGACAGGGATTCCATCTGGTAATCTGCCATGGCGATTGTCGTTGAGTTAAAGGTATTGGTTTCGATGATATCCGCGCCCGCCGCGAAATAGGCGTCATGAATCGCGCTTATCACCTCTGGCTTGCTGAGCACCAGCAAGTCGTTGTTGCCTTTAAGATCGCAGGGCCAGTCGGCGAAGCGCTCGCCGCGAAAATCCTGCTCACTCAGACGATAGCTCTGGATCATGGTGCCCATGCCCCCATCCAGAACCAGAATTCTTTTGCTTAACTGCTGCTTCAGTTGCTCAACTTTGCTGCTCACACGTGCTCCCGACAATGCTCAACCAGGCCAAAAGGCCAGCAGGACATACTGGCATAAAGTGGCAGAGCGGAAAAGCGACGCGGGGTGAACATGAGAGATGCTCACGTAACGCCCGTAAACCTGAGTGTTGCGCCAGTCCGTTACCCTTTCAGTGCGATGACTTGTCAAGTTTTCAGGCCTGATTGCCGATGTATGTTCAAACCTTCTGCCCTCTGACAGGCACACCGACTTACGGAACGGATTATGTCTTTTTTGACGTCTCTTTTTGGCCATAAGAAACCTCGCCTCACCGACCTGCAACTCAACATTGCCGGGTGGCAACTGTATGAGAGCCGTGACACCAGCATGGCATGGTCCACGCCGGAACAGAGCGCGGTGCGCCTTCAGCTCCACGATCCGGTGCAGTGGCCCTTCGCCTTACACGATATTGCTGCCGCTACACGCTATTGGCAGCAAGAAACAGCAAAAATCGGCGGTGCGTTACTGGAGTTAACAGCGCTCAATATTCAGGATGTCGCCGCGTTGCAGGGCATATTTAAATATCGCGATCCGACACCGGGTTCACTCGGTATGTATTTTGTCGCGATTATCTGGCTCCCCGTTAAAAACGGGCTCTTTCAGATCAATGCGGAAGCGGTAGAAAAATGGAACACTGGCTTTCGCGAAGCGGTAGTGATGGATTTACAGCTTAAGCAGGGCAACATACCGCCCACTAACGACGAGCCAGAATTTATTGATTCTGCCGACGCGCTCTTCGCCAAATTGCAGGAAAGTGAACTGCGTTGCCTGCCGAGCGACGATCGTCAATATGATGAGATGTTTCCGGAGCATCCACTGAGCCAGGTAAGACGAACCATTACGCTTTGTGCGCAACATATTCAACTGGCGAAACACGTGCGGCAATAAATACCCTGTATCTGCCATTTTCGTGCTGTTTTGTGCGAACTCATCCGATCAGTCTGGCGGGGAGTTGCGTTATACTCAATTAAAACGAAAATGATTTCCACGATACAGAAAAAGGAGCCTGTCATGGCCACGTCCGTTCCCGCTAAACGAGGCAGAAAAGCTACCGCCCCGGCCGCTCCGGCGGGTGGGCAAGTTCAGTCATTGACCCGCGGCCTGAAACTGCTGGAATGGATTGCCGAGTCTCATGGCAGCGTCGCCCTCACCGAACTGGCGCAACAGGCCGGTTTGCCGAACTCAACCACCCACCGCTTACTCACGACCATGCAACAGCTCGGGTTTGTTCGCCAGGTGGGCGAGCTGGGGCACTGGTCGGTAGGCGCGCATGCGTTTATCGTTGGCAGCAGTTTTCTGCAAAGCCGTAACCTGATGGCGATTGTTCACCCGATCCTGCGCAACTTAATGGAAGCATCCGGCGAAACCGTGAATCTCGCGGTGCTGGATAAGAGCGACCATCAGGCGATTATTATCGATCAGGTGCAGTGTACGCAGTTGATGCGCATGTCCGCGCCGATTGGCGGCAAATTGCCGATGCATGCTTCCGGCGCGGGAAAAGCGTTTTTGTCGCGTCTGAGCGATGAGCAAGTGGGTAGCTTGCTGCACCGCCAGGGGCTGCATGCATACACCCATGCCACGCTGGTATCGCCGGTACACCTGAAAGAAGATCTCGCCCAGACGCGTAAACGCGGCTATTCCTTTGACGATGAAGAGCACGCGCTGGGTTTACGCTGCGTAGCGGCGTGCATTTTTGACGAGCACGGCGAACCCTTCGCCGCGATTTCCATCTCCGGGCCCATCTCTCGCATCACCGATGACCGCGTGACCGAACTGGGCGCGATGGTGATCCGTGGCGCGAAAGAAGTGACGCTGGCGTACGGGGGAATGCGTTAACTTCCAAAAGGTTACAGCATGAAAGTCCCTTTTTATTCACCTTATGGTGCCAGGGACATTCACGCGCGTGTCTTCTGGCGGTTTATGTATGTCGGCGATTAAACGCGATCGCGGCGTGAAGGATTTCGGCGCGATGCTCGAAGGGCACGGCGGCATGATGGACAGGATTGATTCTCTCTGCTTTGCCGCGCCCATCTTCTTTCATGTGGTGAGATATTACTTCACCTGATTTACCCCGCCTGCCGCAGCGCGCCTGCGCCAAAGCGTACGCTGAAACGCTGGCGTTTGCGGTAGGCATAAACATCTTCGACATGCCCTTCGCGGATGCGGGCCTGCAATCCGCGCCAGTAATCGGCACGCAGCAAATCGGCATGCATCTCTTCGAACAGCGGGCCGATTTCCGGGTCGGCGCACAACCAGTGGCGAAACTCTTGCGGAAAGACATCCCCTGGCGACACGCTGTACCACGGTTCGGCGCTCAGCTCATCTTCCGGGTAACGCGGCGCGGGAATGTCGCGGAAATTCACTTCGGTCATATAACAAATTTCGTCGTAATCATAGAACACCACGCGTCCGTGGCGGGTGACGCCGAAGTTTTTAAACAGCATGTCACCGGGGAAAATATTGGCGGCGGCAAGCTGGCGAATGGCGTTGCCATACTCTTCAACCGCGTCGCGCAGTTGCTGACCTTTGACCTGCTCAAACCACAGATTGAGCGGCACCATACGCCGCTCAATATAGAGATGGCTGATGGCGATGCGATCGCCGAGATCGGTGATTTTGCCAGGCGCTTGTTCCAGCAAAAGCGCCATCAACGCCGGGGAAATCTGCCGTTTTTCCAGCACAAAGTTTTCAAACTCTTGTGTGTCGGCCATGCGTCCCACACGGTCATGCTCTTTAACCAGTTGATAGCACGCCCGCACGTGCGCAGCACTCATCTCTTTTTGCGGGGGAAAAACGTCTTTGATCACCTTAAATACCCGATCAAAGCCGGGCAGCGTGAACACCAGCATCACCATGCCGCGAATGCCAGGCGCTTCAATAAACTGCTCGTCGCTGGCGTTGATGTAATTTAAATACTCGCGGTAGCTTTCTGTTTTGCCATGTTTCTGGCAACCAATTGCCATATAGAGTTCGGCGGTGGTTTTACCGGGCAGGATCTCGCGCAACCACTCAACGGTGGCGGCGGGTAGCGGGGCGTAAACCATAAAATAGGAGCGGGCAAAACCAAACACGATGCTGGCTTCCGCCGATGTGGTCAGACAGGTATCGACAAACAGCTCGCCTTCATCGGTGCGGTGGATCGGCAACAAGAACGGCAGCGTAGCCGACGGGGTAATGAGCTTACCCACCAGCCAGGCGGCTTTATTGCGGTAAAACAGCTCGTTCGCCACCTGCAAGTGAGAGTGAGCAAGGGTTTCGCTGCCAAACGCCTCTTGCAGATGCGCGGTGATATAGCCCACATCACGCGCTTTATCCTGCCACGGCAGGCGCAGCGGCAAATCCGACAGCACTTTGGTCAGCAGCGCTTCCCAGCCGCGTTCCGGCCAGAACGCTTTGGCTAACGGGCGCGGGATGGTGCGAAAGCGGCGTTCCGGCTGGGAGCTAAAGATAAACAACCGTTCGGGCGTGAGAGAGCGGTGATCGAATAGCCGACAATAGACTGAATTAAAGAAGCTTTCGGCGATTTCAAAGCGGGGATAATCCGGCAACAGTTGCGTGTAGTGCTCTTTAACACGCAGCAAAAACGCGGCGTCCGGGCTTTGGCTGTCGGTGATGCAACGCAGTTGCTCGACGACCAGGCCAACATGGTGATCATAAAGATGAATGCGCTGCTTCATCGCCTGCTGAACGGCGTGCCAGTCGGCTTGTTCAAAGCGCTGTTGTGCGCCGGACGTTACTTCCAGAAAACGGCCATACTGGGCATCAAAGCCTTGCAGGATGGTTTGGGCAATGAGCAGTTCCAGACCACGCGACATCGTATTCCCCAGGCATTAGCCCGGCAGGCTTGCTACCGGGCAGATTGACGATTAGAACTGTGCTTCTTCCGTTGAACCCGTCAACGCCGTTACCGACGAGGTGCCGCCCTGAATGATGGTGGTGACTTTATCGAAGTAACCGGTCCCCACTTCCTGCTGGTGAGAAACGAAGGTGTAGCCCTCTTTGCCTGCGGCGAACTCTGGCTGCTGCACTTTTTCGACGTAGTGCTTCATCCCTTCGCCCTGGGCGTACGCGTGGGCTAAATCGAACATGTTGAACCACATGCTGTGAATGCCCGCGAGGGTGATGAACTGGAACTTGTACCCCATATCTGACAACTCCTGCTGGAAGCGGGAGATGGTGTTGTCGTCGAGATTCTTTTTCCAGTTAAACGACGGCGAGCAGTTGTACGCCAGCAGCTTGCCTGGGTATTTGGCGTGGATCGCGTCGGCGAAACGGCGCGCCAGGTTGAGGTCTGGCGTGGAGGTTTCACACCACACCAGATCGGCATACGGCGCGTAAGCCAGACCGCGGCTGATCGCCTGCTCAATGCCCGCATGGGTGCGGTAGAACCCTTCGCTGGTGCGCTCACCGGTGATAAACGCGCTGTCATACGGGTCGCAATCTGAGGTAATCAGATCGGCGGCATCGGCATCGGTGCGCGCCACCAACAGCGTCGGAACGCCCAGCACATCCGCCGCCAGACGCGCCGCCACCAGTTTCTGCACCGCTTCTTGCGTTGGCACTAACACTTTGCCGCCCATATGGCCGCATTTTTTCACCGACGCGAGCTGATCTTCGAAATGTACTGCCGCCGCACCGGCTTCAATCATCGATTTCATCAGCTCAAATGCGTTCAGCACGCCACCGAAACCCGCTTCGGCATCTGCGACGATCGGCAGGAAATAGTCGACAAAGCGCGGGTCGCCCGGCTCAATACCGGAAGACCACTGAATTTGATCGGCGCGACGGAATGTATTATTGATGCGCTCAACCACCGACGGCACGGAGTTTGCCGGGTAGAGCGACTGATCCGGGTACATGCTGGCGGCGAGGTTAGCATCCGCCGCCACCTGCCAGCCGGAAAGATACACCGCTTCAATTCCCGCTTTCGCCTGTTGCAGCGCCTGCCCGCCCGTCAGCGCGCCAAGGCTGTTGATGTACCCTTTTTTCGATTCGCCATGCAGCAAGCGCCACATTTTCGCCGCGCCCAGTTGCGCCAGCGTGCATTCCGGGTTGACCGAGCCGCGTAACTTCACCACGTCTTCCGCGCTATAAGGGCGGCGAATGCCTTCCCAGCGCGGCTGTGTCCACTCTTTTTGTAATTCTTCGATTTGTTGGGTACGGGTTTTCATATTCAGATGCTCCATATTCTTCTCCTGGCTCGCCAGGCGTTATTGGTGAAGGCAGTTTGGTCATGGCCAATGAGCAAAACCGCAACGCACTTGTAGAACATGAGGTCTTGCGCACTGGCTGGAGCCAAATTGGCGAACAAAATAGCCCGGGCGATTACGCCAGCAGGCGGTAGCCAGGCAACGTTAAGAAGTCGATCAGCTCATCAGAAGTGGTGATCTGCTCCATCAGGCGCGCGGCATCGTTAAAACGCCCGCTGCTGAAACGGTGCTCACCCAGCTCTTCCTGAATAACCAGCATCTCTTCGGCCAGCATCTGGCGGAACAGCGCTTTGGTAACCGGCTTGCCGTTGCTCAACGTTTTTTCGTGATGGATCCATTGCCAGATTGAAGTACGGGAAATCTCCGCCGTCGCGGCATCTTCCATTAGCCCGTAGATCGGTACGCAGCCGTTGCCGGAGATCCACGCTTCGATGTACTGCACCGCGACGCGGATATTGGCGCGCATGCCCTCTTCGGTGCGCTCACCTTCACAAGGTGCCAGCAGATCTTCTGCGGTGATCGGCGCATCGTCCTCACGGCTGACAAAAAGTTGGTTTTTGTGTTCGCCCAGCGCCGCGTTGAACACCTCCATCACCGTGTCGCCAAGCCCGGGATGTGCAATCCAGGTGCCATCGTGACCGTTATTCGCTTCGAGCTGTTTATCGGCTTTTACTTTGTTCAGCACCCAGTTGTTACGCTCGGTGTCTTTGCTGGGGATGAACGCCGCCATACCGCCCATCGCGAAAGCGCCACGACGATGGCAGGTTTTGATCAGCAGACGCGAATAGGCACTAAGGAACGGTTTATCCATCGTCACCACCTGCCGGTCAGGCAGCACACGATCCGGGTAGTTTTTCAGCGTCTTGATGTAGCTGAAGATGTAATCCCAGCGCCCGCAGTTCAGACCAACAATGTGGTCGCGCAGCGCGTGCAGGATCTCATCCATCTGGAATACCGCAGGCAAGGTTTCAATCAGCAGCGTGGCTTTGATGGTGCCGCGTGGCAGATTGAAACGATCTTCGGTAAAGCTGAAGACCTCGCTCCACCATGCCGCTTCTTGCCACGACTGCGTTTTCGGCAGGTAGAAATAGGGGCCGCTACCTTTGGCGAGCAGATTTTTGTGGTTATGGAAGAAGTAGAGCGCGAAATCGAACAGGCTGCCCGGAATGGCCTCTTCGCGCCAGGTGACGTGTTTTTCCGGCAGGTGTAAACCACGTACACGACAAACCAGTACCGCCGGGTTGGGTTTCAGTTGGTAGATTTTACCCGCTTCATTGGTGTAGCTGATGGTGCCGTTGACCGCATCGCGCAGGTTGATCTGCCCGTCGATCACTTTGTCCCAGTTTGGTGCCAGTGAATCTTCAAAATCCGCCATGAACACCTTCACATTGGCATTCAGCGCGTTGATCACCATTTTGCGCTCAACCGGCCCGGTGATTTCAACGCGGCGGTCCAGCAGATCGTCGGGAATCCCCCGGATCGTCCAGTCACTTTCACGAATGGAAGCTGTTTCCGAAATAAAATCAGGCAACGTACCGGCATCGATCTGTTGCTGCTGATGCACACGCGCGGCCAGCAATTGGTTGCGCTTTGGCGTAAAGCGTGTGACCAGCTCGCTCAGGAATTCCACGGCTGCCGGGGTGAGAATCTGCTTCTCTTGTTCACCGTGCGGTCGCATAAAGGCTAATTCATCGGTTGTTGTTGCCTGTTGTGTCATGGTGCGATTCCTCTTTTTTGCAGCAAAGACATTTCCCAATGCCAACGAAGATCGGGTGTGCAGTTTTCGTTCAGCAGGATCAATCCTGGCTAATAAATTTTCCAAAATCAAAAACAATTTCCATTTTTAAATTAAAATGGAAATAACCGATTGATAACAAAGAGGTTATAGTTTTATTGTGTTGAGAAGTGATTTTCGCAAATAAAAAAGGCACCCGAAGGTGCCTGTAATAAGGGGCTGAAACGCTTAATCCAGCGTGGGATTCATATGACGCAGGTCGTATGGCGTGATCTGGTAGACGTAGTAGTTAAGCCAATTGATGAACAGCAAATTGCCATGGCTACGCCAGGATGCACGCGGTTTATTCTGCGGATCGTCATGGGGAAAATAGTTGTGCGGTAGCGCCGGACTTAGCCCGGCATCCACATCGCGGAAAAACTCGTCCGCCAGTGTGTTGGCATCATATTCAGGATGGCCGGTGACAAAGGCGATACGTTTGTCTTTGCTGGCGAACAGGTAGGCGTCACCCTCTTCCGTTTGGGCAAGGATCTCTAAATCGGTGTAGTCGCGGATCAATGCAGCCGGGAAATCGGCGTAACGCGAGTGCGGCGCCAGAAAAACATCATCAAAACCACGCGTCAGCAACGCGTGAGGATGAAGGATATGGTGTTCGTATACGCCGGAGAGCTTTTCGGTGCGGGTCTGTTTGGGGATGCCATAAAGGATGTTTAACGCGGCTTGTACCGCCCAACAGACAAACAGGGTTGAGGTGACATGATCTTTGGCCCACTCCAGAACCTGCTCGATCTGCGGCCAGTAGGCCACGTCGTTAAATTCAACTAAGCCTAATGGCGCACCAGTGACGATCAAACCATCGTAGTTTTCATCACGGATTTCATCGAAATTACAGTAAAAGGTATTGAGGTGCTCGGCCGGTGTGTTGCGTGATTCACGCGAGTCGATACGCAGCAGGCGCACATCAACTTGTAGCGGTGAGTTTGACAGCAAGCGCAGGAACTGGTTTTCCGTCTCAATCTTCTTTGGCATCAGATTGAGGATCAGCACCTTCAGCGGGCGGATTTCCTGCACTGTTGCGCGCGATGTCGTCATCACAAAGACATTCTCATCACGCAAGAAATTGACGGCTGGCAGCTCGTCCTGCACCCGAATCGGCATATCTTATATCCTCACTGCATACGTTTAAACGTTTAGACATCCAGATAGCCGAAGATACCCAGGAATCGGCAAAATGTCGAGTACGCAAGTGAAAGGTGAGAAAGTTTCACGTCGCGGCCTGTGTAGCATTGATATTAGCTAATGATTTTCGGTTTGTTATCGCGCGAAGAGGGAGGCATTTTCGATTGGCTCAGTGTCGCCAGCACGTGTTGATCGCTTAGCGGTGTCTGGCTGGCAACGACCTGCGGGTAACGGCATCGGCCTTGTGAAGCGCCGAAGGTCATTTCAAGGATGGCGCGCTCTTCGACAGGCGATAAGCCACCTTCATTCATCTCCAGCGCATGCGCGAGGATCGCCAGACGCCCCATGCCCGGAAGGGCGTGCCAGAATGCGCGTGGTGCCACTTGCAGAATCAAATCGCGTAACAGCTTTTCCGCCGGGAAAAAGTCTGCGATGAGTATTCGCTGGTTGCTGAAGGTTTGGCTACCCGAAACCTGCTGCTGAGTCTGGAGGTTACGCACAACCATGCGGTTTTTATAAAGCTGGGCGTAGAGAACGATCATGGAGATGTCCTTTAGCGATAAATGGAGCAGAAACAATAGCAAAAAAGCGCGGGCATACGGGAGAAATGAGGCATACAGGACGGAACCTCACAGGATGTGCGCGGGAAAACAGCCTCCACACGGTGATGTGATCTCCGGCCAGCAGTGGACTTTGAGCAACAGGCTGGCATCTGAGGGGTCCGGCATCCCGGAGGGGAGATGCTGTGGTGTCTGCAGGGGCAAGCAGTAAAATCCGACAGGAGTGACGTACCACCAGGATAAGTGCCTGCTTGTGCTGTTTCGCTGCATAAAAACGTAAAAAGGCCATCCGTCAGGATGGCCTCTTCACTTAATTGATGCCTGGCAGTTCCCTACTCTCGCATGGGGAGACCCCACACTACCATCGGCGCTACGGCGTTTCACTTCTGAGTTCGGCATGGGGTCAGGTGGGACCACCGCGCTGTTGCCGCCAGGCAAATTCTGTCTGTCAGAACGTTCTCACACTCTGACGTAATCTGTATCACGCTGAAAATCTTTTCTGTCTCTCACGCCAAAACACCTTCGGCGTTGTAAGGTTAAGCCTCACGGTTCATTAGTACCGGTTAGCTCAACGCATCGCTGCGCTTACACACCCGGCCTATCAACGTCGTCGTCTTCAACGTTCCTTCAGGAGACTCAAAGTCTCAGGGAGAACTCATCTCGGGGCAAGTTTCGTGCTTAGATGCTTTCAGCACTTATCTCTTCCGCATTTAGCTACCGGGCAGTGCCATTGGCATGACAACCCGAACACCAGTGATGCGTCCACTCCGGTCCTCTCGTACTAGGAGCAGCCCCCCTCAATTCTCCAGCGCCCACGGCAGATAGGGACCGAACTGTCTCACGACGTTCTAAACCCAGCTCGCGTACCACTTTAAATGGCGAACAGCCATACCCTTGGGACCTACTTCAGCCCCAGGATGTGATGAGCCGACATCGAGGTGCCAAACACCGCCGTCGATATGAACTCTTGGGCGGTATCAGCCTGTTATCCCCGGAGTACCTTTTATCCGTTGAGCGATGGCCCTTCCATTCAGAACCACCGGATCACTATGACCTGCTTTCGCACCTGCTCGCGCCGTCACGCTCGCAGTCAAGCCAGCTTATGCCATTGCACTAACCTCCTGATGTCCGACCAGGATTAGCTGACCTTCGTGCTCCTCCGTTACGCTTTAGGAGGAGACCGCCCCAGTCAAACTACCCACCAGACACTGTCCGCAACCCGGGTAACGGGTCCACGTTAGAACACCAGCCATTAAAGGGTGGTATTTCAAGGACGGCTCCACGCAGACTGGCGTCCACGCTTCAAAGCCTCCCACCTATCCTACACATCAAGGACCAGTGTTCAGTGTCAAGCTATAGTAAAGGTTCACGGGGTCTTTCCGTCTTGCCGCGGGTACACTGCATCTTCACAGCGAGTTCAATTTCACTGAGTCTCGGGTGGAGACAGCCTGGCCATCATTACGCCATTCGTGCAGGTCGGAACTTACCCGACAAGGAATTTCGCTACCTTAGGACCGTTATAGTTACGGCCGCCGTTTACCGGGGCTTCGATCAAGAGCTTCTCCTTACGGATGACCCCATCAATTAACCTTCCGGCACCGGGCAGGCGTCACACCGTATACGTCCACTTTCGTGTTTGCACAGTGCTGTGTTTTTAATAAACAGTTGCAGCCAGCTGGTATCTTCGACTGGTTTCAGCTCCATGAGCAAGTCACTTCACCTACGCACCAGCGTGCCTTCTCCCGAAGTTACGGCACCATTTTGCCTAGTTCCTTCACCCGAGTTCTCTCAAGCGCCTTGGTATTCTCTACCTGACCACCTGTGTCGGTTTGGGGTACGATTTCGTGTTACCTGGAGCTTAGAGGCTTTTCCTGGAAGCAGGGCATTTGTTACTTCAGCACCGTAGTGCCTCGTCATCACGCCTCAGTGTTAAAGCACTCCGGATTTGCCTGGAGCACACACCTTCACGCTTAAACCGGGACAACCGTCGCCCGGCCAACATAGCCTTCTCCGTCCCCCCTTCGCAGTAACACCAAGTACAGGAATATTAACCTGTTTCCCATCGACTACGCCTTTCGGCCTCGCCTTAGGGGTCGACTCACCCTGCCCCGATTAACGTTGGACAGGAACCCTTGGTCTTCCGGCGAGCGGGCTTTTCACCCGCTTTATCGTTACTTATGTCAGCATTCGCACTTCTGATACCTCCAGCAACCCTCACAGGCCACCTTCGCAGGCTTACAGAACGCTCCCCTACCCAACAACACATAAGTGTTGCTGCCGCAGCTTCGGTGCATGGTTTAGCCCCGTTACATCTTCCGCGCAGGCCGACTCGACCAGTGAGCTATTACGCTTTCTTTAAATGATGGCTGCTTCTAAGCCAACATCCTGGCTGTCTGGGCCTTCCCACATCGTTTCCCACTTAACCATGACTTTGGGACCTTAGCTGGCGGTCTGGGTTGTTTCCCTCTTCACGACGGACGTTAGCACCCGCCGTGTGTCTCCCGTGATAACATTCTCCGGTATTCGTAGTTTGCATCGGGTTGGTAAGCCGGGATGGCCCCCTAGCCGAAACAGTGCTCTACCCCCGGAGATGAATTCACGAGGCGCTACCTAAATAGCTTTCGGGGAGAACCAGCTATCTCCCGGTTTGATTGGCCTTTCACCCCCAGCCACAGGTCATCCGCTAATTTTTCAACATTAGTCGGTTCGGTCCTCCAGTTAGTGTTACCCAACCTTCAACCTGCCCATGGCTAGATCACCGGGTTTCGGGTCTATACCCTGCAACTTAACGCCCAGTTAAGACTCGGTTTCCCTTCGGCTCCCCTATTCGGTTAACCTTGCTACAGAATATAAGTCGCTGACCCATTATACAAAAGGTACGCAGTCACACCCCGAAGGATGCTCCCACTGCTTGTACGTACACGGTTTCAGGTTCTTTTTCACTCCCCTCGCCGGGGTTCTTTTCGCCTTTCCCTCACGGTACTGGTTCACTATCGGTCAGTCAGGAGTATTTAGCCTTGGAGGATGGTCCCCCCATATTCAGACAGGATACCACGTGTCCCGCCCTACTCATCGAGCTCACAGCCTGTGTGCTTTTGTGTACGGGGCTGTCACCCTGTATCGCGCGACTTTCCAGACGCTTCCACTAACACACAAGCTGATTCAGGCTCTGGGCTCCTCCCCGTTCGCTCGCCGCTACTGGGGGAATCTCGGTTGATTTCTTTTCCTCGGGGTACTTAGATGTTTCAGTTCCCCCGGTTCGCCTCATTAACCTATGGATTCAGTTAATGATAGTGTGACGAGTCACACTGGGTTTCCCCATTCGGACATCGCCGGCTATAACGGTTCATATCACCTTACCGGCGCTTTTCGCAGATTAGCACGTCCTTCATCGCCTCTGACTGCCAGGGCATCCACCGTGTACGCTTAGTCGCTTAACCTCACAACCCGAAGATGTTTCGTGAAACATCCGCGTGTCGCGAAAATTTGAGAGACTCACAGAACAGTTCACACTGTTCTGTGTTTCAATTTTCAGCTTGATCCAGATTTTTAAAGAGCAAATATCTCAAACATGACTCGCTGTTCACACAACGGAATCAGTTTTGAGATACATCGGCAGGTGACTTTCACTCACAAACCAGCAAGTGGCGTCCCCTAGGGGATTCGAACCCCTGTTACCGCCGTGAAAGGGCGGTGTCCTGGGCCTCTAGACGAAGGGGACGTAAAGTCTCGCTCGCAAGACGCCTTGCTTTTACTTTTCATCAGACAATCTGTGTGGACACTGCAGAGAACGGTTCTTTAAGGTAAGGAGGTGATCCAACCGCAGGTTCCCCTACGGTTACCTTGTTACGACTTCACCCCAGTCATGAATCACAAAGTGGTAAGCGCCCTCCCGGAGGTTAAGCTACCTACTTCTTTTGCAACCCACTCCCATGGTGTGACGGGCGGTGTGTACAAGGCCCGGGAACGTATTCACCGTGGCATTCTGATCCACGATTACTAGCGATTCCGACTTCATGGAGTCGAGTTGCAGACTCCAATCCGGACTACGACGCACTTTATGAGGTCCGCTTGCTCTCGCGAGGTCGCTTCTCTTTGTATGCGCCATTGTAGCACGTGTGTAGCCCTGGTCGTAAGGGCCATGATGACTTGACGTCATCCCCACCTTCCTCCAGTTTATCACTGGCAGTCTCCTTTGAGTTCCCGGCCTAACCGCTGGCAACAAAGGATAAGGGTTGCGCTCGTTGCGGGACTTAACCCAACATTTCACAACACGAGCTGACGACAGCCATGCAGCACCTGTCTCACAGTTCCCGAAGGCACCAAAGCATCTCTGCTAAGTTCTGTGGATGTCAAGACCAGGTAAGGTTCTTCGCGTTGCATCGAATTAAACCACATGCTCCACCGCTTGTGCGGGCCCCCGTCAATTCATTTGAGTTTTAACCTTGCGGCCGTACTCCCCAGGCGGTCTATTTAACGCGTTAGCTCCGGAAGCCACGCCTCAAGGGCACAACCTCCAAATAGACATCGTTTACGGCGTGGACTACCAGGGTATCTAATCCTGTTTGCTCCCCACGCTTTCGCACCTGAGCGTCAGTCTTCGTCCAGGAGGCCGCCTTCGCCACCGGTATTCCTCCAGATCTCTACGCATTTCACCGCTACACCTGGAATTCTACCTCCCTCTACGAGACTCAAGCCTGCCAGTTTCGGATGCAGTTCCCAGGTTGAGCCCGGGGATTTCACATCCGACTTGACAGACCGCCTGCGTGCGCTTTACGCCCAGTAATTCCGATTAACGCTTGCACCCTCCGTATTACCGCGGCTGCTGGCACGGAGTTAGCCGGTGCTTCTTCTGCGGGTAACGTCAATGAATAAGGTTATTAACCTTATCCCCTTCCTCCCCGCTGAAAGTACTTTACAACCCGAAGGCCTTCTTCATACACGCGGCATGGCTGCATCAGGCTTGCGCCCATTGTGCAATATTCCCCACTGCTGCCTCCCGTAGGAGTCTGGACCGTGTCTCAGTTCCAGTGTGGCTGGTCATCCTCTCAGACCAGCTAGGGATCGTCGCCTAGGTGAGCCGTTACCCCACCTACTAGCTAATCCCATCTGGGCACATCTGATGGCAAGAGGCCCGAAGGTCCCCCTCTTTGGTCTTGCGACGTTATGCGGTATTAGCTACCGTTTCCAGTAGTTATCCCCCTCCATCAGGCAGTTTCCCAGACATTACTCACCCGTCCGCCACTCGTCACCCGAGAGCAAGCTCTCTGTGCTACCGTTCGACTTGCATGTGTTAGGCCTGCCGCCAGCGTTCAATCTGAGCCATGATCAAACTCTTCAATTTAAAAGTTTGATGCTCAATGTTTCTTTATTTCTAAAGAAAAGAACTTCGTAATGAATTACGTGTTCACTCACTGAGACTTGGTATTCATTTTTCGTCTTGCGACGTTCAAGAATCCAGTCACCCTGAGTGCCCACACAGATTGTCTGATAAATTGTTAAAGAGCAGGTGCGACGCGCTTCAGCGCTCTGTCGCGAGGTGGCGTATATTACGCTTTCCTCTTTCAGAGTCAACCCTGATTTTCAGGATTTTTTCTCTTCAACCGGACCGGCTGTTTGTGTGAAGTGATTCACATCCGCCGTGTCGATGGAGGCGCATTATAGGGAGTTCTCCGCCCCCCGCAATAGAAAAATGACATAAAAATGACTGACTGCTGCATTCCACAGCAAAACCCGCCTTTATACCCATTTACGCACAGACTTATCCACAATCCGGCAAAAGTACAAAAATTCGCGAGCGCTACGCAAACGTTTTCGTTACAATGCCCGCGCAAAAATCAGCAGCCCTCGCTGGGCCGTTAGCTAAATTTGCGGATCAAAAAGATCCTACTATTTAGCTAACGCTCTCTGTTAAAGCCAAATCCAGGGGATTTACCATGCAACAACGTCGTCCAGTCCGCCGCGCTTTGCTCAGTGTTTCTGACAAGGCCGGTATTGTCGAATTCGCACAGGCGCTCTCTCAGCGTGGCGTAGAACTGCTCTCTACCGGCGGCACCGCGCGTTTGCTGGCAGAAAAAGGTCTGCCAGTGACTGAAGTCTCCGACTACACCGGTTTTCCGGAAATGATGGATGGACGCGTGAAAACCCTGCATCCGAAAGTCCATGGCGGCATTTTGGGTCGTCGCGGTCAGGATGACGCGATCATGGCGCAACACGCTATCGCGCCGATCGATATGGTGGTCGTTAACCTTTATCCGTTCGCCGAAACCGTTGCGCGTGAAGGTTGCTCACTGGAAGATGCGGTAGAAAATATTGATATCGGTGGTCCGACGATGGTGCGCTCCGCCGCGAAGAACCATAAAGATGTCGCGATCGTTGTAAAGAGCAGCGACTACACCGCCATTATTAATGAAATGGATGCCAACGAAGGTTCACTTCTGCTTGCTACCCGTTTTGACCTGGCGATTAAAGCGTTTGAACACACTGCGGCGTACGACAGCATGATAGCCAACTACTTCGGCAGCCTGGTTCCGGCCTATCACGGCGAAAGCAAAGAACCCGCCGGCCGCTTCCCGCGTACCCTGAACCTGAACTTCATTAAGAAGCAGGATATGCGCTACGGCGAAAACAGCCACCAGCAAGCCGCCTTCTATATAGAAGAAGAGATCAAAGAAGCCTCTGTTGCTACCGCGCAGCAGCTGCAAGGCAAAGCGCTCTCCTATAACAATATTGCCGATACCGATGCGGCGCTGGAGTGCGTGAAAGAGTTCAGCGAACCCGCGTGTGTGATTGTGAAGCACGCCAACCCGTGTGGTGTCGCTGTTGGTGGTTCGATTCTGGATGCTTACGATCGCGCTTATAAGACCGATCCGACCTCCGCATTTGGCGGCATCATCGCTTTTAACCGCGAGCTGGACGCTGAAACCGCGCAGGCCATCATCTCTCGCCAGTTTGTTGAAGTGATCATCGCCCCGTCCGCCAGCGAAGAGGCACTGAAAATTACCGCCGCTAAGCAGAATGTCCGCGTACTGACATGCGGCGAATGGGCGCAGCGTGTGCCTGGCCTCGATTTCAAACGCGTGAATGGCGGCCTGCTGGTTCAGGACAGAGATCTCGGCATGGTAAGCGCGAGTGAACTCCGCGTGGTCAGCAAACGCCAGCCGACCGAGCAGGAGCTGCGTGATGCGCTGTTCTGCTGGAAAGTGGCGAAATTCGTCAAATCCAACGCCATTGTCTACGCGAAAGAGAATATGACCATCGGCATCGGTGCAGGCCAGATGAGCCGCGTCTACTCAGCGAAGATCGCCGGGATCAAAGCGGGTGACGAAGGGCTGGAAGTAAAAGGTTCCGCCATGGCTTCCGACGCCTTCTTCCCGTTCCGCGATGGTATTGATGCCGCTGCCGCGGTTGGCGTGACCTGCGTTATTCAGCCTGGCGGTTCCATCCGCGATGACGAAGTTATTGCCGCCGCCGACGAACACGGCATTGCGATGATCTTCACCGACATGCGTCACTTCCGCCATTAATCCACGGAGCAGACAATGAAAGTATTAGTAATTGGCAACGGCGGGCGCGAACACGCGCTGGCGTGGAAAGCCGCACAGTCACCGCTGGTTGATACTGTTTTTGTCGCACCGGGCAACGCCGGTACGGCACTGGAACCGACGCTGCAAAACGTCGCGATTGGCGCAACCGACATTCCGGCGCTGCTGAGCTTTGCGCAGAATGAGAAGATCGATCTGACTATCGTTGGCCCGGAAGCACCGCTGGTGATCGGCGTGGTCGATGCGTTTCGTGCGGCCGGTCTGAAGATTTTTGGCCCAACACAGGGCGCCGCGCAGCTGGAAGGCTCCAAAGCATTCACCAAAGACTTCCTCGCGCGCCACAATATCCCGACTGCCGAGTACCAGAATTTTACCGACATCAAGCCTGCGCTGGCTTACTTGCGTGAGAAAGGCGCGCCTATCGTGATCAAGGCCGATGGTCTGGCGGCGGGCAAAGGCGTGATCGTCGCCATGACGCTCGAAGAAGCCGAAGCAGCGGTTCACGATATGCTGGCAGGCAACGCGTTTGGCGACGCGGGTCACCGCATTGTGATTGAAGAGTTTCTCGATGGTGAAGAAGCCAGCTTTATCGTGATGGTTGATGGCGAGCACGTGCTGCCAATGGCCACCAGCCAGGATCACAAACGCGTCGGGGATGGCGATACCGGCCCGAATACCGGCGGTATGGGCGCTTACTCGCCTGCGCCAGTGGTGACGGATGAAGTCCATCAGCGCACCATGGAACGTGTCATATGGCCAACCGTGCGCGGTATGGCGGCGGAAGGGAATACCTACACCGGTTTCCTGTATGCCGGGCTGATGATCGATAAGCAGGGCAACCCGAAAGTTATCGAGTTTAACTGCCGCTTTGGCGACCCGGAAACGCAGCCAATTATGCTGCGCATGCAGTCTGACCTGGTGGAGCTGTGCCTGGCCGCGTGTGAAGGCAAGCTGGATGAGAAAACGTCAAAGTGGGATAACCGCGCATCGCTGGGCGTGGTGGTAGCAGCAGGTGGATATCCGGGCAACTACCGCAATGGCGATGTCATCCACGGTTTACCACTGGAAGAAGTGGCAGACGGCAAAGTGTTCCACGCGGGCACCAAACTCTCTGCCGACGACCAGGTGCTGACCAACGGCGGACGCGTACTGTGCGTCACCGCGCTGGGTAACACGGTCGCCGAAGCGCAGCAGCGCGCGTATGCGTTAATGACCGATATTCACTGGGATGGCAGCTTCAGCCGCCGGGATATTGGTTACCGCGCGATTGCGCGCGAGCAAGGCAAGTAACTCCTGCCCTTTCACCCTCTCTCCGCCGGAGAGAGGGTTTCAGAAACTCTTTTCCGTCGGCTGCCAGTGGCAAAAATCTTCATTCGCCACCAGCAATAGCTGCGCCCCTTCCGGCGCTTCCAGCCATGCGACGCTTACCGCAACCGCAGAGCGATTCTGACGCTGCTCAATACGGTTTAAGGCGTAATCATCCAGATCGGGTTTCACGGTCTGCCCTTCACAGGTCTGTACCGTATGATTAGGCTGCCAGCGCCCCTGACGCAGGATCACCCGCCCCTGACGCAGCGCGTCACTGGTCTGGCGGATCTGCTCTGCCCGGTAACGATACAACGCGACCTGGTCGCTGGAAAGCTGCTGTTTCTGCCCGTCGACCTCACGCTGCATAAAACTCAGCTCGCCGCGATCGTCAAAACGGACGCGAATATGCTCCGGCGGTTTACCGTAAACATTGAGCTCAATGAGGGTTAACGCATCGCCCTGCCAGCGGTATTCACTAAGCGATGTATTCCCGTGGTGCCACGGGCTAAACGCGGCGAGCAAGTGCGTCTCACCGCCTGAATCTTTGCGCCAGATCCGCACCGCGCCCTGATCGCCGGCAAACCCGCTGGCGGTAAAAGGCGGCAAGGAAGAATCATGGCTACAGGCTGTCAGCAACAGTGCTGCGCCCGCTAACAACAGCGGGCGACGCCAGAATGACAAAAGGGGCGAAACCGCCCCTTCGACAAAACTGTTCACTGCCACGCGGTCTTACTTAACTGCGTCTTTCAGTGCTTTACCAGAAACAAATGCCGGCACGTTAGCTGCGGCGATTTTGATTTCTTTACCGGTCTGCGGGTTGCGGCCAGTACGCTCAGCGCGGTGGTTCACTTTGAAGGTACCGAAACCAACCAGTTGTACCGCATCACCTGCTTTCAGAGACTCAGTAACGGCAGCCAGGGTGGATTCCAGTGCAGCTTTCGCTTGCGCTTTAGACAGATCAGCCTTGTCTGCAATTACATCAATCAGTTGAGTCTTGTTCATAAGTTATCCTTTCAATGTGTTTATCGCTTGCTAAGCATCGAGTGCGACGGAAATGCCTCAAAAGCACTCTCCTGCATACACGCACCGATAGCCACTTATTTTCGCCCCCCAAATGTAGACCAGACGGGGGTATTAAGGGAAGCCTTCAGGCACGACAAAACAGGCGTTAAATCACGTTTTATTGTCTCATTGCTGCAAATTTATACCGATATTGCTCTCGCCGACCTCGCGCAGGTCTGCGCGCAGCCCTTTAATCAGTTCAATATCGCGTTCTTCGCAGGCAGCCAGAAGGCGGAAAATCTCCCACTGAATATCCCATTCTTGCTCAACAGCCGGGTTTTCCCGCAGCTCTTCGTCGGTCATCTCACGTCCCTGCTGGGTCATTTCCAGCATCGCAACGGTAGTGATCGACGTTTTACTGACCTCGATAGCATGCTCCAGCGTTTCGCCGCTCAGGCGCGAATGAATCAGTTCACTGAGTGCCACGCAGGCATCAATAGCCGGGTAGACACCGTACAGATCGTAGTCGTCCGCCACCGGAATCGCCTCTTCCAGTTTCTCCAGCTGGCTGTCGAAGTTCACTTTCGCGTCTTTGACGATCTGCGTTTCCCACACCAGGTCAAGGATCCGGCGGTAAAGCTGCGCATCGCCAAACTCTGTCTGTCTGCAGAACATGGCGTAATTGGGGTACATACGCTCGCACAGGCAAGCCATAAAGACGACGTGCTGCCAGCTTTCCAGCTTTTCCAGACGCAGGTGAATTGGGTTTTGTAACATGATCGTTTCTCAAAATCGGTAATGCGCGGCAGTTTACCTGATATCACGCTGAATTGCCTGCCAACGCGTAAACGCGGGCCGTCCGGATGCTACCGCGTCCGCCCAGCGAGTCGGTTCCGGTAACCGGTAACCTTTCATGCAACGCTGCACCCACGCGAGCGCGCTATCCTGGCTGACACGATGCCCGGTGGTGACAAACAGCGGGTTACAGCGCGCCTTACTGCGCCACACCCAGGCGAGCTTCTCACCTTTATCCATCAACGGGGAGAGCGCACCCGGCTCGTCCGCCAGCGGCTCGAACTTGCCACACAGCCGCTTTTTCGCCACGCCGATAGTGGGCACATCGACCAGCAAGCCAAAATGGCTGGCAACGCCAAGACGGCGCGGATGGGAAATACCGTGGCCATCGACAAACAGCAAATCGGGTTTTTGCGACAGCTGTTCCCACGCCGCCAGCAGCGCCGGGTATTCACGAAAAGAAAGGAAACCAGGGATATAAGGCATGGTGGTGGCGATACGCGCCACCTGATATTCCATCAGCTCCAGCGAGGGCCAGGAGAGCAGCACCATCGCCGCTCGCGTCACTTCTCCACCCTGCTCAAAACCGACATCGGCCCCGCCGATCAATGTGGGCGGATCTTTATCCAGCCGATCCTCGCGGATCACGGATGAAGCCAGTTCAAGCTGTTGTGCGCGTAGTGACGCGAGATCCATACTCTCTCCTTACTGATGCCAGGAGGCCGAAAGACGGTGCACCGCCTCGACAAATACTCCTGCATGTTCCGGCGGGACATCCTGATGAATGCCGTGACCGAGGTTAAACACATGACCTTCGCCTTTGCCAAAGCCCGCGAGAATCGTCGCGACCTCTTCTTCAATGCGCGCAGGCGGCGCGTAAAGCATAGACGGGTCCATATTGCCTTGCAGCGCAACTTTATGACCAACGCGACGGCGCGCATCGGCGATATCGGTCGTCCAGTCGAGGCCCAGCGCATCACAGCCTGTTTCTGCCATCGCTTCCAGCCACTGCCCGCCGCCTTTGGTGAATAACGTCACCGGCACGCGTCGACCTTCATTTTCACGCAGCAGACCATCGACAATTTTGTGCATGTAATAGAGCGAAAATTGCTGATAATCGCGCCCGGTCAGCACGCCGCCCCAGGTATCGAAAATCATCACGGATTGCGCGCCCGCGCGGATCTGCGCGTTCAGGTACAGCGTGACGCTCTGCGCCAGCTTATCCAGCAGCGCATGCAGGGTGTGCTGCTCGGCGTACATCATCTTTTTAATCACGGTAAAGGCTTTGCTACTGCCGCCTTCCACCATATAGGTTGCCAGCGTCCACGGGCTGCCGGAAAAGCCGATCAGCGGCACTTCCCCTTTCAGCTCACGGCGAATGGTGCGCACCGCGTTCATCACGTAGCCCAGTTCGTTTTCCGGGTCTGGCACCGGCAGCTTATCAACATCGGCCTTGCAGGTGATGGGCGAGGTAAAACGCGGCCCTTCCCCGGCTTCGAAATAGAGCCCCAGC
This sequence comes from Kosakonia pseudosacchari, assembly GCF_015167415.1. Taxonomy (NCBI): domain Bacteria; kingdom Pseudomonadati; phylum Pseudomonadota; class Gammaproteobacteria; order Enterobacterales; family Enterobacteriaceae; genus Kosakonia; species Kosakonia pseudosacchari. The sequence continues at coordinate 251,880 of NZ_CP063425.1, read as the reverse complement.
CCCATCGCATCCGGCACGGTAAGAATGTCGGAGAAAAGGATCGCCGCATCAAGCGGGTAGCGGCGCAGCGGCTGTAGCGTCACTTCGCAGGCCAGCTCGGCGTTTTTGCACAGCGACATAAAATCGCCCGCTTGTGCGCGGGTCGCTTTATATTCCGGTAAATAACGGCCTGCCTGGCGCATCATCCACACCGGGGTCATATCTACTGGCTGGCGCTGGAGCGCGCGCAGGTAACGATCGTTTTTCAGTTCGGTCATTGTCAGTTCCTCAAGCGTCAGGCCGCCAGTATATACACCTTATTCGTCGTCTGCCCGACACATCGCCACCGTATCCTCGATGAGGCGGCGCGCAACCGTACCCGGCGGCGGTAACAGCGGCAGGTTGTCATAGCGATACCAGCCCGCGTCCAGCAGCTCTTTCGGGTCAATGTGGATTTCGCCGCTGTCATATTCCGCCATAAACGCGGTCATCAGCGATTGCGGGAATGGCCACGGTTGCGAAGTGACATAGCGCAAATTTTTCACTTTGATACCGCTCTCTTCCATCACTTCACGCGCCACCGCCTGTTCAAGGGTTTCCCCCACTTCGACGAAACCAGCGAGCACCGTGTAAATGCCATTGCGATGGCGCGTGTGCTGCGCCAGCAAAATAGTGTCATCACGGCGAATGGCGACAATGATGCAAGGCGCGATTTGCGGGTAATAGCGCTCGCGGCAGTGATCGCACAGCATTGCCCACTCGGTTTTACTGGGGTGCATTGTGTGCCCGCAGTAACCGCAAAACTGGTGTGAACGATAAAACTCCGCCAGTTGCACGCCGCGCCCCGCGAGTTGAAACAGCCCCACGTCTTGATCGATGAGCAGACGTACGGATCCCATATCCTGCCGACGATTCTGGCGGATCATCCATACCGCTTCACCCTGCCACTCGCCAATGTGAAGCGCGCTCTGCCCCACAAGATCGAAATTTCCTGCCTTGCCATGTGGTAATTCCCCGCCGGGCATCCATAATTTTTGTTCATGGCTGACGATCCACCAGCCCTGATCGTGTGCTTCAATAATACGTACCATTTGGTGAACTACCTTCGCTTTACTGGCATGTTATTAACATTATTATTACATTGTTTTGATCTTACATATTTGCGGAGCCATTTATGCTAAACCAGTTAGAAAGCCTGACAGAGCGCGTTGGAGGAAGTAACAAACTTGTCGACCATTGGCTGCAAGCGCGTAAGCAACTGCTTGTTTCTTATTACAATCTGGTTGGCATTAAGCCTGGTAAAGGATCCTACATGCAGCTTAACGAAAAAGCGCTGGACGACTTTTGCCACAACCTGGTGGAATACCTTTCCGCTGGCCACTTCAATATTTATGAACGCATCATCAGCGAATTGGAAGGGAGCAGCCCACTTTTAGCGGCGACGCAGCTTTACCCAATGCTTGAAGCGAATACAGTAGAAATCATGAACTATTACGACTCCAGCCTGGAAAACGCCATCGATGACGATAACTGTCTGGAGTTCCAGCAAGCGCTCTCCGATATCGGCGAAGCGCTGGCCGCCCGCTTTACCCTTGAAGACAAGTTAATCGTGCTGGCCTTTGATAACAACCTCAAAGAGAGCGCCAACGATGAAAGCGGCATCGCGCGACCCGCTTGAGTTCTTAAACATTAACGCGTAATTTAAAAAGCAGTCCCCCGTCTTCGGACGGGGTTTTTCTTGTCGGAGTGCCTATATTTCCACGGCATCATTCGCGATGCGTCGAGGCGGCAAGTTCGTGAATCCCTGGAGCTTACATTAAGTAAGTGACTGGGGTGAGCGAACGCAGCTAACACAGACACCATGCGAAAGATGACGTGTAAAAGGCTGAGACCGTTCATTCGGGATCCGCGGAACCTGATCAGGTTAAAACCTGCGAAGGGAACAAGAGTAATCCATTCACATCAACCACCCTCACGGGCGGTTTGCTGCCATTACTCCATCCGTCGTCTGACAAGCCATATCCTTTACATTCTGGAATGAGCTATGTCTGCAAAACTTACACGCCGTGAACAACGCGCCCAGGCGCAACACTTCATCGACACGCTGGAAGGCACCGCTTTCCCCAACTCACGCCGCATCTACATCACCGGTTCGCAACCCGATATCCGCATCCCGATGCGCGAAATCCAGTTAAGCCCAACGCTTACCGGCGGCACAAAAGAACACCCGCAGTTTGAAGAAAATGAAGCGGTGCCGGTGTACGACACCTCGGGTCCGTATGGCGATCCGGATATTGCGATTGATGTCCAGCAAGGGCTGGCGAAACTGCGCGCACCGTGGATTATCGCCCGTGACGACAGCGAAACGCTGGAACAACGCAGCTCTGCCTATACCAACGAACGGCTGGCCGATGACGGCCTCGACGAACTGCGTTTTCGCGGTTTACTGACGCCGCGCCGCGCGAAAGCTGGCCAGCGCGTCACGCAGTTGCACTATGCCCGCAAAGGGATCGTCACGCCGGAGATGGAGTTCATCGCCATTCGCGAAAACATGGGCCGCGAGCGCATTCGCAGCGAAGTGCTGCGCAGGCAGCATCCGGGCGAGGGTTTTGGCGCCAGGCTGCCGGAAAACATCACCCCGGAATTCGTGCGTGATGAAGTCGCCGCCGGGCGCGCGATTATCCCTGCGAATATCAACCACCCGGAATCGGAACCGATGATCATTGGCCGCAACTTCCTGGTGAAGGTAAACGCCAATATCGGCAACTCGGCGGTCACGTCTTCGATCGAAGAAGAGGTGGAAAAACTGGTCTGGTCGACGCGCTGGGGCGCGGACACGGTCATGGATTTATCCACCGGCCGTTATATCCATGAAACCCGCGAATGGATCCTGCGTAATAGCCCGGTGCCGATCGGCACAGTGCCGATCTACCAGGCACTGGAGAAGGTTAACGGGATCGCCGAGGATCTCACCTGGGAAGCATTTCGCGACACCTTGCTGGAGCAGGCGGAGCAAGGGGTGGATTACTTCACCATCCATGCGGGCGTGCTGCTGCGCTATGTGCCGATGACCGCGCAGCGCCTGACCGGCATTGTCTCGCGCGGCGGCTCGATCATGGCGAAATGGTGCCTCTCCCATCATCAGGAAAACTTCCTCTATACCCACTTTCGCGAGATCTGTGAAATCTGCGCCGCCTATGACGTTTCGCTGTCGCTTGGCGATGGCTTACGCCCAGGCTCCATTCAGGACGCCAACGACGAAGCGCAGTTTGCCGAACTGCACACGCTTGGCGAGCTGACCAAAATCGCCTGGGAGTATGACGTCCAGGTAATGATTGAAGGCCCGGGACATGTGCCGATGCAGATGATCCGCCGCAACATGACCGAAGAGCTGGAACATTGCCACGAAGCGCCGTTCTACACGCTGGGGCCGCTGACTACCGATATCGCGCCGGGTTATGACCATTTCACCTCCGGCATTGGCGCGGCGATGATTGGCTGGTTTGGTTGCGCCATGCTCTGTTATGTCACGCCGAAAGAGCACCTTGGCCTGCCGAACAAAGAGGACGTCAAACAGGGGCTCATCACCTACAAGATCGCCGCTCACGCTGCCGACCTGGCCAAAGGCCACCCTGGCGCGCAGATCCGTGACAACGCCATGTCGAAAGCGCGTTTTGAGTTCCGCTGGGAAGATCAGTTTAACCTCGCGCTCGACCCGTTCACCGCGCGCGCCTACCACGATGAAACGCTGCCGCAGGAATCCGGCAAAGTCGCGCACTTCTGCTCCATGTGCGGGCCGAAATTCTGCTCAATGAAAATCTCGCAAGAGGTGCGTGACTACGCAGCAGCCCAGGCGATTGAAGTCGGCATGGCGGATAAATCCAGCGACTTCCGCGCACGCGGCGGCGAGATCTACCTGAAAAAGGAGGAAGCCTGATGTATCAGCCCGATTTCCCGCAGGTGCCTTTTCGCCTCGGGCTTTACCCGGTGGTCGACAGTGTTGCGTGGATTGCCCGTTTACTGGAGGCGGGCGTGCGCACCCTGCAACTGCGCATCAAAGATAAACGTGACGAAGAGGTTGAAGCGGATGTGGTGGCAGCCATCTCGCTAGGCCGCCGCTATCACGCGCGGCTGTTTATCAACGATTACTGGCAACTGGCGATCAAACACCAGGCTTACGGTGTGCATCTTGGTCAGGAAGATCTGGAAACGACCGATTTAAACGCCATTCGCGCAGCGGGTTTGCGCCTTGGCGTCTCCACGCATGACGATATGGAAATCGACGTGGCGCTGGCGGCGCGCCCCTCTTACATCGCGCTGGGGCATGTCTTTCCCACGCAAACCAAACAGATGCCTTCTGCCCCGCAGGGGCTGGAACAACTGGCGCGTCACATTGCGCGGCTGAAAGATTATCCAACCGTCGCCATTGGCGGCATTAGCCTTGCGCGGGCTTCGGACGTGCTGGCAACCGGCGTGGGCAGCATTGCGGTGATCAGCGCCATTACCCAGGCGGATGACTGGCAACAGGCAACCTATCAATTGCTGCAGCTGGCGGGGGTGGGCGATGAATGATCGCGATTTTATGCGCTACAGCCGCCAGATCCTGCTGGAGGATATCGCGGTTACCGGCCAGCAAAAATTGCTCGCCAGCCGGGTACTCATTATCGGCCTCGGAGGGCTTGGCGCACCGGCGGCGGTCTATCTTGCTGGTGCGGGGATTGGCACGCTGGTGCTGGCAGATGATGACGCCGTACACCTGAGCAACTTACAGCGGCAAATCCTGTTTACTACCGATGATATCAACCAGCCGAAAACCCAGGTCACTGCGCAGCGCCTGCACAGGTTAAACCCGGATATTGAGCTGATTACGCTCCAGCAGCGCTTAAGCGGCGAGGCTCTGCGCGAGCAGGTTCAGCAGGCCGATGTAGTGCTCGACTGTAGCGACAACATACTGACGCGCCAGGCGATCAACGCCGCCTGCGTGGCACTGGAGACCCCGCTTATCACCGCCAGCGCGGTCGGTTTTGGTGGTCAGTTGATGGTACTGACACCGCCCTGGCAGCAGGGCTGCTACCGCTGTTTATGGCCGGACGACAGCGAGCCAGAACGCAACTGTCGCACCGCCGGTATTGTCGGCCCGGTGGTCGGCATTATGGGCGCCATGCAGGCGCTGGAAGCCATCAAATTGCTGAACGGCCTGCACACCACCAGCGGCGAGTTGCGCCTGTTTGATGCGCGTACCAATCTTTGGCGCACGCTGGCGTTGCACGCTTCCCGCCAGTGCCCGGTTTGTGGAGGGCGACATGCAGATACGCTTCAATGACGAGTCGATGAACTGCGTCGCAGGGCTTTCTGTCGCGACCCTGCTTGAGCAACTCAACCAGCTCAAACCCGGTGTCGCGCTGGCCGTTAATCAACAGATCCTGCCGCGCGAGCAGTGGGAAAACCACCTTGTGCAGGAAGGCGATCACATCCTGCTTTTTCAGGTTATCGCAGGGGGCTGAGATGTTACGTATTGCAGAAAAAGAGTTCACTTCACGGCTATTTACCGGTACCGGCAAATTCGCCACACCACAACTGATGGTCGGGGCAATTCACGCGTCGGGCAGCGAACTGGTGACACTGGCGATGAAGCGTGTCGACCTGCGCCAGCGCACCGATATGCTGTTGCAACCCTTGCTGGATGCGGGTGTGACGTTGCTGCCTAACACCTCCGGAGCGAAAAACGCCGAAGAGGCCATTTTCGCCGCCCAACTGGCGCGCGAAGCACTCGGCACGCACTGGCTAAAACTGGAAATTCATCCGGATGCCCGCTGGCTGCTACCCGATCCCATTGAAACCTTGCGCGCAGCGGAAAAACTGGTGCAGATGGGTTTTGTCGTTCTGCCTTATTGCGGTGCCGATCCGGTGCTGTGCAAGCGGCTTGAAGAAGTGGGCTGCGCGGCGGTCATGCCGCTGGGCGCACCGATCGGTTCCAACCAGGGGCTGGAAACCCGCGCCATGCTGGAGATTATTATCGAGCAGGCGAATGTGCCGGTGGTGGTCGATGCCGGGATCGGCGCCCCCAGCCACGCGGCGCAGGCGCTGGAGATGGGCGCGGATGCGGTGCTGGTCAATACCGCGATCGCGGTCGCCGACGACCCGGTTAACATGGCGCGCGCTTTTCGCCTGGCGGTTGAGGCCGGAACACTGGCCCGCCAGGCCGTACCGGGCGCCCGTCAGCGTTACGCGCAGGCCACCAGCCCGCTCACCGGTTTCCTGGAGGAAACATTATGAGCACCTTCACTGACCGCTGGCGGCAATTGAACTGGGATGATATCCGCCTGCGCATCCACAGCAAAACCGCCGTCGATGTCGAGCGCGCCCTCAATGCCCGGCAGCTCACGCGCGACGATATGATGGCGCTGCTCTCCCCCGCCGCCGCCGGTTTTCTGGAACCGATGGCACAGCAAGCGCAGCGGCTCACGCGCCAGCGTTTTGGCAACACTGTCAGCTTCTATGTTCCGCTTTATCTCTCTAACCTTTGCGCCAACGACTGCACCTATTGCGGGTTTTCGATGAGCAATCACCTGAAGCGCAAAACACTGGATGAGCAGGAGATTGCGCGTGAATGCGCGGCGATACGCGAACTGGGGTTTGAGCATCTGTTGCTGGTCACTGGCGAACATCAGGGCAAAGTCGGGATGGACTACTTTCGCCGCCATATGCCGGCGATCCGTCGCCAGTTCGCCTCGCTGCAAATGGAAGTGCAGCCGCTTTACGAAGCGGAGTACGCCGAGCTGAAAACCCTTGGTCTTGATGGCGTAATGGTCTACCAGGAGACGTACCACGAAGGCCAGTACGCACGTCACCATCTGCGCGGTAAAAAACAGGATTTCTTCTGGCGGCTGGAGACGCCGGACAGGCTGGGCCGCGCGGGTATCGACAAGATTGGACTCGGCGCGTTAATGGGCCTGTCCGACAGCTGGCGGGTGGATTGCTATATGGTTGCCGAGCATTTGCTGTGGCTGCAACAGCGCTACTGGAAAAGCCGTTATTCCATCTCTTTCCCTCGCTTGCGCCCTTGCGCAGGCGGCGTGGAACCGGCGTCGGTGATGGATGAGCGGCAACTGGTGCAAACCATTTGCGCGTTTCGCCTGCTGGCACCGGATACGGAGCTGTCGCTATCCACGCGCGAATCACCACACTTTCGCGATCACGTTATTCCGCTGGCGATTAATAACGTGAGCGCGTTTTCCAAAACGCAGCCGGGCGGCTATGCCGATAATCACCCGGAACTGGAGCAGTTCTCGCCCCATGATGGACGCCGCCCGCAGGAAGTTGCCGATGCGCTGATCGCCCGTGGGCTACAACCGGTGTGGAAAGACTGGGATAGCTGGCTGGGACGTGTGCCGCAAAAAAGCGGCAACGCGCAGATAACGGGTTAACACGTTTTCGGCCTGTTACGTAAAAGCAACATCGGGCGATAGCGGCTTGTCGCCCGAACCGTCATGCTTGCGCTGTCAGGTTATGAGACTGACCGGAGCGGGCGCTCTTCCTCTCTTCCGCTCCGCCTTACTCACTTCAGGTACGCTATCTCTTGCGCAGCCCCTATACTGTTAACAGTTCCTCTTTTGCATGTTCAAGGACAAGAAAATGCATATCAAACAACTATCCTTTACAAGACCAATTCTGGTGAGCCTTGCCGGCATCCTCCTCAGTTTTGTGATCATCGCGATAATGATTATCGTCGGTATGCGCAAAGAGACGCTGGAGGAGTACCACGATGTGAATCGTAACTTCGCGCATAACCTGGCGGTGAATTACACCCAGTCGATCCTGCGCGAAAACGACTATGTTCTCAATCGCGCCGCCGCATTCTTCGCCCATGACGATCAGTTATACGCCACCGTGAACGGCGATCGGGACAAGGGGCTGAAATTACTGATGCAGTTGCTGGCGCTAATGCCCTCGGTATCGTCGATTTCTCTCGCCGACTCGCGCGGCACTTATTTGCGTGCGCCACAGGTGATGGGCAGCGGTGAGCGTTTCAACGCCAGTACGCGCCCGTGGTTTATGCACCAGGCGGAAGCCAGCATGTTTAACCACTATACCCACACCTATATGGATTTTTTTACCCATAACCCGACAGTGAGCATCTATAAACCGGTGATAGCGCCAGACGGTAAATTAAAAGGAACGCTGGCTTTTCATCTTGATCTGGCCTCAATGGGTTACACCCTGCGCACCATGCAACCACCGATGCCTGGTGAATTCTTCGTTATCGACGGCGAAGGCAAAGCGATGCTGCACCCGGACACTGGCGCGCTATACAAGACCCTTATCAGCCCGGCAATACTCGCGGCGATGACCAGTGCTGAAAGCGCGCTTTACGATGAAAAAAATGCGTGCTGGTATTACTACTATGCTTTCACCAACCCGGAATGGTTTGTCATCTATAAAGTGTCCGCCAGCACACTTGATAAACGCGTTCGCCATCAAATGCAGCTTGTCGGTTGGGGGTTAACCACGGCGGCAGTGTTTATCATTCTGTTTGGCCTCTATTTACGCCACAGCGCGCGCACGGTGCTGATCAACATCATTGATGCGATAAAAACCGGTGATGTAACCCGCGCACCACGGCTCGAAGCGATGCTGAGTAACGCCATTGAAAGCAGTAAAAAGCGCGAGCAAACATGGGTACGACAGGCGACCATGGATGCGCTGACCAATTGTAAGAATCGCCGCGCCTTTGATGCCGATATTACCGCGCTGATGAACGATCATCAGCCGTTCGCGCTGGCGTTAGTGGATATCGATAATTTCAAATCGATTAACGATACCTGGGGCCATTTGAATGGCGATATCGTGCTGCGCAACGTGGCGCGCGAAGGTATTCAGATCCTGCAGCCGCAGGGGATTTCGCTCTATCGCTACGGTGGCGAAGAGTTTGCGGTGATTTTCCCGCATGCGCATATCGATAATTCGCTGGCGCTACTGGAGCAGTGGCGTGTGAAAGTGGAGAACCGAACCTGGCGTGAAAAAGAGCTGTCGGTCACCTTTAGCGCTGGTTTGGGCGAGTGGCACATGGAACCGCTGAACCAGTTGGTCGGCCGTGTGGATGAAGCGCTTTATAAAGCGAAGCAGCAAGGTAAAAACCGGATTCTACTGGTGAATCACCCGTAACCAGGCGGCGCTTCGCAAGGTTGCAACCGGTTTCATGTTATGCAGGGATTCTTTGTGATGCCCTACACACAATCGCGGTAAAGCGGTTGTTGAACCCAACAGTGCGGGATAATTATCACCTATCCCATCAACACCGAGGCTGACTATGAAAAACATCGTTTTATGCTGTGCAGCGGGTATGTCCACCAGCATGTTGGTGCAACGCATGAAAGACGCGGCGCAGAAAAAAGGCGTCGAGGTCACTATCAAAGCGGTTCCTGTTGCGGAATTTAAAGATGAAATTGCAACAGCGGATATCGTGTTGCTGGGGCCGCAGGTGAAATACGAGCAGGCAAAATTGCAGGCGCAGGCGGATCCGCTGGGTAAGAAAGTGGCGGTTATCGACATGATGGATTACGGCATGATGAAAGGCGATGTCGTTCTGGAAAAAGCCCTTAAGCTACTGGAGTGAAGGCGTGGAAGATTTAGAAACCATCATTATGGAGTTGTTGGTTAACGCGGGCGCGGCGCGTAGCCAGGCATTAACCGCGTTACAGATGGCGCGTAAAGGCGACTTTGCAGAAGCAGAAAAAGCGATGGAGGAGTCGCGCGAATTCGTTAAAGCCGCGCATAAAATTCAAACTCAGCTTATCGGGCTCGATGAAGGCACCGGTAAGCTGCCGGTGAATTTGATCACCGTTCATTCACAGGATCACCTGATGAACGCGATGGTGATTCAGGATCTGGCAACCGACATGATCGAGCTTTACCGCCGCATCCCACCGCGTGATTAACACATCGCTTTAATACGACCACTATGCCCGCTCTGGCGGGCTTTTTTTCGCGCAGCCAAAAACCATGACGTATTTTCCCTACGTAAATGCACCACATGGCAATTCGGAATGGTGCGGTGGAATGCTACTCCCGGTGCATATACAACGCGTCCTGCAGCGCGAGAACAGACTTAACGCGCGGATTTCAGGCGAAAAAAAACCCGCCGAAGCGGGTTTTTTATTACGCGAAACGATTACTCGTTGTCGGAACCACCCAGACCTGCGTTCAGCAGTTCTGCCAGGCTCGCGGACGCGTCTTCTGCAGTCACCTGCGGTGCTGCCGGCAGTTCGCCAGCGGCACGACGGCGCATACGATCCTGATGGTACGCATAACCGGTACCAGCCGGGATCAGACGACCCACGATAACGTTCTCTTTCAGACCACGCAGTTCGTCGCGTTTGCCCGCAACGGCTGCTTCGGTAAGCACACGAGTGGTCTCCTGGAACGATGCCGCGGAGATGAAGGACTCGGTTGCCAGAGACGCTTTGGTGATACCCAGCAGATCGCGTGCATAGGTTGCACCGATTTTGCCGTTCGCTTCGAGTTCGCGGTTAGCGATCTTGACGCGAGAGTATTCAACCTGCTCACCTTCCAGGAAGTCGGAGCTTCCTGCGTTAACGATGGTGGCTTTACGCAGCATCTGACGAACGATAACTTCGATGTGCTTATCGTTGATCTTAACGCCCTGCAGACGGTAAACGTCCTGTACTTCGTTGGTGATATAACGCGTTACCGCGTGTACGCCACGAAGACGCAGAATGTCGTGCGGCGCTTCCGGACCGTCGGAAACCACGTCACCACGTTCTACACGTTCACCTTCAAACACGTTGAGCTGACGCCATTTCGGAATCATCTCTTCGTACGGTTCGCTACCGTCAACCGGTGTGATCACCAGACGACGTTTACCTTTGGTCTCTTTACCGAAGGAGATGATACCGCTGATTTCCGCCAGGATTGCCGGTTCTTTCGGACGACGTGCTTCGAACAGATCCGCAACGCGCGGCAGACCACCGGTAATATCCTTGGTACCGCCGGATTCCTGCGGAATACGCGCTAGGGTGTCACCGGAGCTGATCTGTACGCCATCTTCCAGCTGAACAATCGCTTTACCCGGCAGGAAGTACTGGGCAGGCATATCGGTGCCCGGGATCAGTACGTCGTTGCCATTGGCGTCAACGATTTTCAGTGCCGGACGCAGGTCTTTACCGCCAGAGGTACGCTCTGCGGAGTCCAGAACCACCAGCGAAGAGAGACCGGTCAGTTCGTCGGTCTGACGCGTAATCGTCTGACCATCGATCATATCGGTGAAGCGGATGAAACCAGCCACTTCAGTGATAACCGGCATGGTGTGCGGATCCCAGTTTGCAACGGTTTCACCGCCAGCAACCTGCTCGCCATCACCTTTCGCCATGACCGCACCGTAAGGCACTTTATAGCTTTCTTTGGTACGACCGAATTCGTCGATCAGTTTCAGCTCAGTGTTACGGGAGGTGATAACCAGTTTGCCACTGGAATTCACAACCGTCTTCGCATTGCTCAGGCGGATGCTACCTTTGTTTTTCACCTGGATGCTGGATTCAGCAGCCGCACGAGATGCCGCACCACCGATGTGGAACGTACGCATCGTCAGCTGTGTACCCGGCTCACCGATGGACTGTGCCGCGATAACGCCGATGGCTTCACCTTTGTTGATGATGTGACCACGCGCCAGGTCACGGCCATAGCAGTGGGCGCACACACCAAAGTCGGTGTCACACGATACAACGGAACGCACTTTCACGGAGTCAACAGAGTTCGCTTCCAGCAGGTCACACCACTGTTCGTGCAGCAGCGTGTTGCGCGGAACCAGAATATCTGCGGTACCCGGCTTCAGAATGTCTTCTGCAGTTACACGACCCAGAACGCGATCGCGCAGCGGCTCTTTAACATCACCACCTTCGATAACCGGCGTCATGGTGATGCCTTCCAGCGTGCCACAATCGTCTTCGGTTACGACCAGATCCTGCGCTACGTCAACCAGACGACGGGTCAGGTAACCGGAGTTCGCGGTTTTCAGTGCGGTATCCGCCAGACCTTTACGCGCACCGTGCGTGGAGATGAAGTACTGGAGTACGTTCAGACCTTCACGGAAGTTCGCGGTGATCGGCGTTTCGATGATGGAGCCATCCGGCTTCGCCATCAGACCACGCATACCAGCAAGCTGACGAATCTGGGCTGCAGAACCACGCGCACCGGAGTCGGCCATCATGTAGATGCTGTTAAAGGAAACCTGCTGCTCTTCAACGCCGTCACGGTTAATAACGGTTTCGGTTTGCAGGTTATCCATCATCGCTTTGGATACGCGATCGTTCGCCGCGGCCCAAATATCGATAACTTTGTTGTAGCGTTCGCCAGCGGTCACCAGACCAGACTGGAACTGCTCCTGGATCTCAGCAACTTCGGCTTCTGCCTCAGAGATGATCTCGTGTTTTTTCGCCGGGATGACCATGTCATCGATACCAACGGATGCACCTGAACGCGCTGCATAAGCAAAGCCGGTGTACATCGTCTGGTCAGCAAAAATAACGGTCGGTTTCAGGCCCAGAATGCGGTAACAGGTGTTAAGCATTTTGGAGATCGCTTTCTTGCCCAGCGCCTGGTTGACGATGGAGAAAGGCAGACCTTTCGGAACGATCATCCACAGAATCGCACGGCCAACGGTCGTGTCTTTCAGGCTGGTTTTCGCTACGAATTCGCCGTTAGCGTCTTTTTCGTACTCGGTGATACGCACTTTAACGCGCGCATGCAGAGAGGCCAGGCCAGCGCGGTAAATACGCTCAGCTTCTTTCGGGCCAGTCAGCACCATGCCTTCGCCTTTGGCGTTAACACAGTCACGGGTCATGTAGTACAGACCCAGTACAACGTCCTGAGACGGAACGATGATAGGTTCGCCGTTCGCCGGAGACAGAATGTTGTTGGTGGACATCATCAGCGCACGCGCTTCCAGCTGGGCTTCCAGCGTCAGCGGTACGTGAACAGCCATCTGGTCACCATCGAAGTCGGCGTTGTATGCCGCACAAACCAGCGGGTGCAGCTGAATAGCTTTACCTTCGATCAGTACCGGTTCAAACGCCTGGATACCCAGACGGTGCAGTGTTGGTGCACGGTTCAGCAGTACCGGGTGTTCGCGGATAACTTCGTCCAGGATATCCCAAACAACAGCTTCTTCGCGCTCAACCATTTTCTTCGCGGCTTTGATAGTGGTGGCGAGGCCACGCAGTTCCAGCTTGCCGTAGATGAACGGTTTGAACAGCTCCAGTGCCATTTTCTTCGGCAGACCGCACTGATGCAGACGCAGGTATGGACCTACGGTGATCACAGAACGACCGGAGTAGTCAACACGTTTACCGAGCAGGTTCTGACGGAAACGACCCTGCTTACCTTTGATCATATCGGCCAAAGATTTCAGCGGACGTTTGTTGGAACCGGTGATCGCACGACCGCGACGGCCGTTATCCAGCAGGGCGTCAACCGCTTCCTGCAGCATACGTTTTTCGTTGCGTACGATAATGTCCGGCGCCGCCAGATCCAGCAGGCGTTTCAGACGGTTGTTACGGTTGATCACGCGACGGTACAGATCGTTCAGATCCGACGTTGCGAAACGACCACCATCCAGCGGAACCAGCGGACGCAGATCCGGCGGCAGCACTGGCAGAACGGTCAGGATCATCCACTCCGGTTTGTTACCAGACTGTACGAACGCTTCCAGCAGTTTGATACGCTTGGTCAGTTTCTTACGTTTGGTTTCGGAGTTGGTTTCGTTCAGCTCTTCGCGCAGCTGTTCGCACTCTTGCTCCAGATCCATGCTTTTCAGCAGGGCCTGAATAGCTTCGGCGCCCATTTTCGCGTCGAATTCGTCACCGAACTCTTCCAGCGCGTCCAGGTACTGTTCTTCGGTCAGGATCTGGTTACGTTCCAGATTGGTCATACCGCCTTCGATAACCACATAGGATTCGAAGTACAGAACACGTTCGATATCGCGCAGCGGCATATCCAGCAGCAGGCCGATACGGGACGGCAGAGATTTCAGGAACCAAATGTGGGCGGTCGGAGATGCCAGCTCGATGTGGCCCATGCGCTCACGACGCACTTTGGTCTGGGTCACTTCAACGCCGCACTTCTCACAGATCACACCACGGTGTTTCAGGCGCTTGTACTTACCGCACAGGCACTCGTAATCTTTTACTGGCCCGAAAATACGCGCACAGAAAAGGCCGTCACGCTCAGGTTTGAACGTACGGTAGTTGATGGTTTCCGGCTTCTTAACTTCACCAAAAGACCATGAACGGATCATGTCTGGCGAGGCCAGAGCAATTTTGATCGCATCAAACTCTTCGGTTTTAGTTTGCGCTTTCAGAAACTTTAATAAGTCTTTCACGGATTTGCTCCCGTCGGAGTTAGCACAATCTGGCGCCGGGTTTTACCCCGACACCAGTGACCTGTTTGAGCGAGAGTTACTCGTCTTCCAGCTCGATGTTGATACCCAGCGAACGAATCTCTTTCAACAGTACGTTGAAGGACTCAGGCATACCCGGTTCCATCTGATGGTTGCCGTCCACGATGTTTTTATACATCTTGGTACGACCGTTCACGTCATCAGACTTAACGGTGAGCATTTCCTGCAGGGTGTATGCCGCGCCGTATGCTTCCAGCGCCCACACTTCCATCTCCCCGAAGCGCTGACCACCGAACTGCGCCTTACCACCCAGCGGCTGCTGAGTAACCAGGCTGTAAGAACCGGTAGAACGCGCATGCATCTTGTCATCAACCAGGTGGTTCAGTTTCAGCATGTACATGTAGCCAACGGTAACCTGGCGCTCGAATTGCTCACCGGTACGACCGTCGAACAGTGTGATCTGACCGGAAGTCGGCAGGCCACCCAGCTGTAACAGTTCCTTGATTTCAGACTCTTTCGCACCGTCAAATACCGGCGTTGCGATCGGCATACCTTTACGCAGGTTTTCCGCCAGACGCAGAACCTCATCATCGCTGAAGGTGCTCAGGTCGACTTTCTGACGAACGTCAGCGCCCAGATCGTATGCACGCTGGATGAATTCGCGCAGTTTCGCGACTTCTTGCTGCTGTTTCAGCATGGCGTTGATCTTATCGCCGATACCTTTCGCAGCCATACCCAGGTGGGTTTCAAGGATCTGACCGATGTTCATACGCGACGGTACGCCCAGCGGGTTCAGTACGATATCAACCGGCGTGCCGTTTTCATCGTATGGCATATCTTCGATCGGGTTGATCTTAGAGATAACACCCTTGTTACCGTGACGACCTGCCATTTTATCACCAGGCTGGATCTGACGTTTAACAGCCAGATAAACCTTAACGATTTTCAGCACGCCCGGTGCCAGATCATCGCCCTGAGTGATTTTGCGGCGTTTCGCTTCGAGTTTTTTCTCGAACTCGTGTTTCAGTTCGTCATACTGCTCAGCCAGCTGTTCCAGCTGATTTTGTTTCGCTTCGTCGGTCAGGCCGAGTTCCAGCCAGCGGTCACGCGGCAGTTTGTCGAGCTTCTCAGCTTCAACGCCGCCGGAAACCAGCACGGTGTGGATACGGCTAAACAGGCCAGCTTCGAGGATCTGCAGTTCTTCAGACAGGTCTTTCTTCGCCTGTTTGAGCTGCATTTCTTCGATTTCCAGCGCACGTTTGTCTTTTTCCACGCCATCGCGGGTAAAGACCTGAACGTCGATAACGGTACCGGAAACACCGTTCGGTACACGCAGAGAAGAGTCTTTAACGTCAGACGCTTTCTCACCGAAGATCGCGCGCAGCAGTTTCTCTTCTGGCGTCAGCTGGGTTTCACCTTTCGGCGTTACCTTACCAACCAGAATGTCGCCGCCGGTCACTTCCGCACCGATGTAAACGATACCGGATTCATCCAGTTTGGAGAGCGCAGCTTCACCCACGTTCGGGATGTCTGCGGTGATCTCTTCTGGCCCCAGCTTGGTGTCACGAGACACGCACGCCAGTTCCTGGATGTGAATAGTGGTGAAACGATCTTCCTGAACCACACGCTCGGAGACAAGGATGGAGTCTTCGAAGTTGTAACCGTTCCACGGCATGAACGCTACGCGCATGTTCTGACCGAGCGCCAGTTCACCGAGGTCGGTGGACGGGCCGTCTGCCAGCACATCGCCGCGCTCAATTGGCTCACCCAGATAAACACACGGCATCTGGTTGATACAGGTGTTCTGGTTAGAACGGGTGTATTTGGTCAGGTTATAGATGTCGATACCTGCTTCGCCCGGGTACATCTCATCTTCGTTAACTTTGATAACGATACGAGAGGCATCCACGTACTGAACAGTACCGCCACGTTTAGCAACCGCGGTTACACCGGAGTCAACGGCAACAGCACGTTCCATACCGGTACCAACCAGCGGCTTGTCAGCGCGCAGAGTCGGAACCGCCTGACGTTGCATGTTCGCACCCATCAATGCACGGTTGGCGTCATCGTGTTCCAGGAACGGGATCAGGGACGCACCGACAGAAACCACCTGTTGGGTGGAAACGTCCATGTAGTCAACCTGGTCTGCGCTGAAGAGGCTGGATTCGCCTTTGCTGCGGCAGGTTACCAAATCGTCTACGAAACGACCTTCTTCCGTCAGGTTGGTGTTCGCCTGAGCGATAACGTAGTTACCTTCTTCGATAGCAGAAAGGTAATGGATCTCGTCAGTCACCACGCCGTCGGTCACTTTACGGTACGGCGTTTCGAGGAAGCCGTATTCGTTAGTCTGTGCGTACACGGACAAGGAGTTGATCAGACCGATGTTCGGACCTTCAGGCGTTTCGATCGGACATACGCGACCGTAGTGGGTCGGGTGTACGTCTCGAACTTCAAAGCCCGCACGCTCACGGGTCAGACCGCCTGGGCCGAGTGCAGAGATACGACGTTTGTGCGTAATCTCGGACAGCGGGTTGTTCTGGTCCATAAACTGTGACAGCTGGCTGGAACCGAAAAACTCTTTAACGGCTGCAGAGATAGGCTTCGCGTTGATCATGTCCTGCGGCATCAGGGTATCCAGATCGCCCAGAGACAGACGCTCTTTCACCGCACGTTCTACACGAACCAGGCCAACGCGGAATTGGTTTTCCGCCATCTCGCCGACGGAACGGATACGACGGTTGCCGAGGTGGTCGATATCATCCACTTCACCGATGCCGTTACGGATACCGATGAGCTTTTTCATCACTTCGATGATGTCTTCTTTGCTCAGGATACCGGAACCTTCGATGCTGTCGCGCAGCAGAGAACGGTTGAACTTCATACGGCCAACCGCAGAAAGATCGTAGCGGTCTTCGGAGAAGAACAGGTTCTCGAACAGGCTTTCCGCGGCTTCGCGAGTCGGCGGCTCACCAGGGCGCATCATGCGGTAGATTTCTACCAGCGCGCTCAGACGATCGTTGGTCGGGTCGACACGTACAGTCTCAGAGATGTACGGACCGTGATCCAGATCGTTGGTGAACAGGGTTTCGATACGTTTGTGACCAGACTGGCTCAGCTTCGCCAGCAGATCGAGCGACAGCTCCATGTTTGCCGGGCAGATCAGCTCGCCAGTAGATTCGTCAACGTAGTCTTTAGCCGCAACTTTGCCTGCGATGTACTCAACCGGTACTTCAATGTGTTGAATTTCGTCTTTTTCCAGCTGACGAATATGGCGCGCGGTAATACGGCGGCCTTTTTCAACATACATTTTGCCGTTTGCTTCGATATCGAAGGATGCAGTTTCGCCACGCAGACGTTCCGGCACCAGTTCCATCTGCAACTTGTTGTCGCGGATTTCAAAGACAACTTTTTCAAAGAACAGATCAAGAATCTGCTCAGTGGTGTAGTTCAGCGCGCGCAGAATAATGGTCGCCGGCAGTTTGCGGCGGCGGTCGATACGCACGAAGAGGTTATCTTTCGGGTCGAACTCGAAGTCCAGCCATGACCCACGGTAAGGAATAATACGTGCGTTATAAAGCACCTTACCAGATGAGTGGGTTTTACCCTTATCGCTGTCGAAGAAGACGCCAGGACTACGGTGCAGCTGAGAAACGATAACACGCTCAGTACCGTTGATAACAAAGGTACCGTTGTCAGTCATGAGCGGAATTTCGCCCATGTAGACTTCTTGTTCTTTAATGTCTTTAACGGTGCCTTCCGGCGCTTCGCGCTCGTAGATCACCAGACGCAGTTTTACGCGCAGCGGAGCGGAATACGTTACGCCACGGATCTGACATTCTTTAACATCAAAAACAGGTTCGCCAAGACGGTAGCTGACGTATTGCAGTTCCGAATTGCCGCTGTAGCTCTTAATCGGGAACACGGAGCGGAAAGCCGCTTCCAGACCGTACTGCCCTTCAGGATCTTGCTCGATAAACTTCTGGAACGAGTCAAGCTGGATAGAAAGGAGATATGGGACATCCAGTACTTGTGGACGTTTACCAAAATCCTTACGAATACGTTTTTTCTCGGTATAGGAGTAAACCATAGGGTTCCTCAGCTCGCTGACAAGTCGACCCACTCTGTCCGTCGAAAGGGACAGTTTATGCAACACTATTTTTTTAGACCGGAAAGTGGAGCACTTTCCGCAATGCTTGTTGCTATCACGCTTAAATCATTTCATTGCGATTTACACAGAAAGGATTTTCTGTCGCAGTATATTAAGTCGTCGATAGAAACAAGCATTGTAAAGGCTACTGGCAGTCAAACAGTGTGAAACGCTACCGGTACCTTCTACAGCGCAAAAAGGCTGGTGACCAAAAAGTCACCAGCCATCAGCCTAATTTCTCAGGCTGCAACCGGAAGGGTTGGCTTATTTAACTTCAACTTCAGCGCCAGCTTCTTCCAGAGATTTTTTCAGAGCTTCAGCGTCATCTTTGCTCACGCCTTCTTTCAGAGCGGCCGGAGCAGATTCTACCAGGTCTTTAGCTTCTTTCAGACCCAGGCCAGTTGCGCCACGTACTGCTTTGATAACAGCAACTTTGTTAGCGCCAGCGGCTTTCAGAATTACGTCGAACTCAGTTTTTTCTTCAGCAGCATCAGCAGCCGGGCCAGCAGCAACAGCTACAGCAGCAGCAGCAGAAACACCGAATTTTTCTTCCATTGCAGAGATCAGTTCTACAACGTCCATTACGGACATAGCGGCAACTGCTTCAATGATTTGATCTTTAGTGATAGACATTTAAATTGTTCCTGAATATCAGAATAAGTTTATACGTAAGCAAATGCTTTATAAAGAAAACTGCGATTAAGCAGCTTCTTTCGCATCGCGTACAGCAGCCAGAGTACGAACCAGTTTGCCAGCAGAGGCTTCTTTCATGGTTGCCATCAGGCGTGCAATTGCTTCTTCGTAGGTCGGCAGGGTTGCCAGGCGATCGATCTGGGACGCCGGGATCAACTCACCTTCAAAGGCAGCGGCTTTGACCTCAAATTTTGCATTCGCTTTCGCGAACTCTTTGAACAGACGAGCAGCAGCGCCCGGGTGTTCCATAGAGTATGCAATCAGGGTCGGACCAACGAACGCGTCTTTCAGGCACTCAAAAGCAGTACCTTCAACAGCACGGCGCAGCAGGGTGTTACGAACAACACGCATGTAAACGCCAGCTTCGCGACCTGCTTTACGCAGTTCGGTCATTTTATCTACGGTAACGCCACGGGAATCCGCAACAACCGCAGACAGCGCGCCTTTGGCTACTTCGCTGACTTCAGCAACAATCGCTTGTTTGTCTTGAAGATTTAAAGCCATTAGCTTTGCTCCTGGATGTTTGCCAGGGCTCATGCCCTGGAACTCACTTCACTCTTCTCAATGAAAAGAGCGTCTTAATACGGTGAGCAGAAACAAGCCAAAGAGTACTTTAAAAATAATCTTTAGGTTCTGTCACCGTCTACGCAGGGAATTAAGCTTCTTACGAAACACCTGCGGTCTTCGACGGAGGCCTGGATTAGGCCAGGCTCCAACGAACAAATCTGTTTGTTTGCTAACTTACGCTAGCAAAACGTGGGGGGAAGATTGTAGACAAATCCACCACCCACGTAAAGGCGAATATTAGTTCGCTACTGCGTTCAGACCAGCCTGGTCTACCGCAACACCCGCACCCATGGTGGTGGAGATGCTAATTTTCTTGATGTACACGCCTTTCGCCTGAGACGGTTTTGCTTTTTTCAGCGCTACCAGCAGAGATTCCAGGTTTTCTTTCAATTTGTCAGCGTCAAAATCCACTTTACCGATGGTGGTATGGATGATGCCGTTTTTGTCGTTACGGTAACGAATCTGACCCGCTTTAGCGTTTTTAACCGCTTCAGCAACGTTCGGCGTTACGGTACCAACTTTCGGGTTTGGCATCAGGCCACGCGGACCCAGAACCTGGCCCAGCTGGCCAACAACGCGCATTGCATCCGGAGAAGCAATAACTACGTCGAAGTTCATTTCGCCTTTTTTGATCTGCTCAGCCAGATCTTCCATACCTACCAGCTCAGCGCCAGCTGCTTTAGCAGCTTCAGCGTTCGGGCCCTGGGTAAATACGGCTACGCGAACAGAACGGCCAGTACCATGCGGCAGTACAGTTGCACCACGTACGTTCTGGTCAGATTTACGCGCGTCGATACCGAGGTTAACGGCAACGTCTACGCTTTCTACGAATTTAGCAGTGGCCAGCTCTTTCAGCAGAGCAATGGCTTCGTTGATGTCATACTGTTTGGTCGCATCAACTTTGTCACGGATCACGCGCATGCGCTTGGTCAGTTTAGCCATTTCTTAATCCTCCACTACCAGGCCCATGGAACGCGCAGTACCTTCGATTGAGCGAGTCATCGCTTCAATGTCGGCACCGGTCATGTCCGCGGCTTTAGTCTGAGCAATTTCCTGCACCTGAGCGCGGGTTACTTTGCCCACTTTGTCTTTGTTCGGCTTGCCGGAACCAGACTTGATACCAGCCGCTTTCTTCAGCAGAACTGCTGCCGGAGGCGTTTTGGTAACGAAAGTGAAGGAGCGGTCAGCGTAAACGGTAATAACAACCGGAATTGGCAGACCTTTTTCGATGGAATCAGTTTTGGCGTTAAACGCTTTGCAGAATTCCATGATGTTAACACCCTGCTGACCCAGAGCCGGACCAACCGGTGGGCTCGGGTTTGCCATGCCAGCTGCAACCTGCAGTTTGACGTAGGCCTGGACTTTCTTAGCCATTAAAATTTCCTCGTTTGGGTATAGCGCCCCGAAAGGCTCCCCGTGTTTGAATACGTTTTACGGATACGAGACCCATAAAAACAAAAGGCGCGAAATTGTATGTCAATTTCGCGCCCTGTGCAACGTTTGATCGCCGAATATTTAGGCTTTTTCGACCTGGCTGAAATCCAGCTCTACCGGGGTCGCACGACCAAAGATAGAAACGGACACTTTCAGGCGAGACTTCTCGTAGTCCACCTCTTCAACCACACCGTTAAAGTCGGCGAACGGGCCGTCGCTAACGCGGACCATTTCACCCGGTTCAAACAGCGTTTTCGGACGCGGCTTATCACCAACCTGCTGCAGGCGGTTCATAATCGCATCCACTTCTTTATCGCTAATCGGCGCCGGACGATCGGACGTGCCGCCGATGAAGCCCATTACGCGCGGAACGCTGCGTACCAGGTGCCAGCTGGCGTCATTCATCACCATCTGGACAAGGACGTAGCCCGGGAAGAATTTGCGTTCGCTTTTGCGACGCTGACCGCCACGGATTTCGACCACTTCTTCGGTCGGCACCATGACTTCGCCAAACAACTCTTCCATATTGTGTAATTTGATATGCTCGCGCAGCGAAGTGGCTACGCGGCCTTCAAAACCGGAAAACGCCTGAACGACGTACCAGCGCTTTTTAGGAGCTTCAGACATCTCAGAACCTCAGGCCAGTGATAAAGGAAACCAGGCGGACCAGAATACCATCCAGTCCCCACAGGATCAGTGACATGACTGCAGTTACGGCAGCCACGATCAATGTGGTGTGCAATGTTTCCTGACGAGTGGGCCAAATCACTTTACGTACTTCGGTTCTCGCTTCACGGGCAAAAGCGACGGTCGCTTTACCCTTCGTCGTCAACAGCGCGACACCACCTGCTGCAGCAATCAGAATAACAACTGCCAGCGCGCGGAGCGGCAGCATCATGTCACGATAAAGATAGTTGCCAACGATAGCCACGAGCAGCAGTACTGCAACAACAACCCACTTCATCGCTTCCAGGCCGCGCCCGCTCCCTTGAGCTTCGGTATTCGCACTCATAAACCAACCTGTCACAAGAATTCAGACAAACATTTTTGCCCCGCATAAGCGAGGCAACCAAACCGAAATGCTCTGGCGAGATTCGGACTAACGCCCTCTTCAGAGCCTGTCTCAGCAATGATTATGACAAATAAAATCACTGATGAGCCAGGTTCTGGTTCGAAAGCGTACAAAAAGGGCATCAAATGATGCCCTCTTCTTGCGCATTGCGTCAAATGTTATCAGCGATTAGCTGAGAACTTTTGCTACAACGCCCGCGCCAACGGTACGGCCGCCTTCACGGATTGCGAAACGCAGACCATCGTCCATCGCAATCGGGTGAATCAGGGTAACAACCATTTTGATGTTGTCGCCCGGCATTACCATCTCTACGCCTTCCGGCAGTTCGATGGTGCCAGTCACGTCGGTTGTACGGAAGTAGAACTGCGGACGGTAGCCTTTGAAGAACGGAGTATGACGGCCGCCTTCATCTTTGGACAGAATGTACACTTCAGATTCGAATTTGGTGTGCGGCTTGATGGAACCCGGCTTAGCCAGTACCTGACCACGTTCGATTTCTTCACGTTTGATACCACGCAGCAGAACACCTACGTTCTCACCAGCACGGCCTTCGTCCAGCAGTTTGCGGAACATTTCAACGCCGGTACAGGTGGATTTCGCGGTGTCTTTGATACCAACGATTTCAACTTCTTCACCCACTTTGATGATACCGCGCTCTACACGACCGGTAACAACGGTACCACGACCGGAGATGGAGAATACGTCTTCGATCGGCAGCAGGAACGGCTTGTCAATCGCACGCTCTGGTTCCGGAATGTAGGAATCCAGGAAGCCAGCCAGTTCGATGATTTTCGCTTCCCACTCTGCTTCGCCTTCCAGCGCTTTCAGAGCAGAACCACGAACGATCGGCGTGTCGTCGCCCGGGAAATCGTACTGAGACAGCAGTTCACGAACTTCCATCTCTACCAGTTCCAGCAGCTCTTCGTCATCAACCATGTCACATTTGTTCAGGAACACGATGATGTACGGAACGCCTACCTGACGACCCAGCAGGATGTGCTCACGGGTCTGCGGCATCGGGCCGTCAGTCGCAGCAACAACCAGGATCGCGCCGTCCATCTGCGCAGCACCGGTGATCATGTTTTTAACATAGTCGGCGTGGCCCGGGCAGTCTACGTGTGCGTAGTGGCGAGTCGGGGTGTCATATTCAACGTGAGATGTGTTGATGGTGATACCACGAGCTTTTTCTTCCGGCGCGTTATCGATCTGGTCGAATGCGCGAGCAGAACCACCGTAGGTTTTTGCCAGAACGGTAGTGATTGCAGCAGTCAGCGTTGTTTTACCATGGTCAACGTGGCCGATAGTACCGACGTTAACGTGCGGTTTTGTACGTTCAAACTTTTCTTTAGACATCGATTGTCCCTCTAAGACACGGATAAATCGGTGATATCACCACATCAACCAGGCAACATGCCCGACTCGTTGAATGCTAATAACAGAAGAGAAACCAGGGAGGAGAAGTGAAGTGGTGCTGATACCCAGAGTCGAACTGGGGACCTCACCCTTACCAAGGGTGCGCTCTACCAACTGAGCCATATCAGCACGTCTTGGAGCGGGCAGCGGGAATCGAACCCGCATCATCAGCTTGGAAGGCTGAGGTAATAGCCATTATACGATGCCCGCATCCTGAAACTCGGCTACCCAGTACTTTCTGTATTATCGGGAGAAGACACTCTCCCAAAGAGCTGATTCACTACTGACACCAACTCAGGTTACGTTTTAGCGTAACCGAAAATGGTGGTGGGGGAAGGATTCGAACCTTCGAAGTCTGTGACGGCAGATTTACAGTCTGCTCCCTTTGGCCGCTCGGGAACCCCACCGGACTTGATGGTGCCGACTACCGGAATCGAACTGGTGACCTACTGATTACAAGTCAGTTGCTCTACCTACTGAGCTAAGTCGGCATCAAGTAGCGCGCATTCTAGGGAGACAGAGGGATTGATGCAACTAAAAAATTGCACAAAACGTTCTATCGCTCACATTTTGCGCGACAAGCCGAAGAAATGCTGTAATTTCATGCAACACCGTGGAAAAAACCACCATTTCTCTTGATTCATTCCTATCTATTCTCTCTACATCCACCCTCTGCTCAATACCTGTGTGGTCCCTTGCCAGTGCAATTGCATTATCGTGGTGCAAATCCATAGCCGCTTAAGCCGATTCCTCAGCGCTAAGGCGGGATTGTGAAATGGATCACTAATTGCATCTCCACTATTACACCCCAGCGGAGGCGTCATCATGAAGATTGTCTTGTTAAATGCAGCCACCTTGCCGGTCTATTGCCCGGAGCTTGCTCAATTGCTACTGGATGCATTGCACAGCGGCGCATCCGTGGCGTATCAACGTTCAATGAGCCAACAGGAAGCTGAAAGCAGTTTTTATCGCTTACGCAGTGAACTGGAAAAAGGCGAGCGACTCATCTGGATCGCGCGGGATGAACAGGGCGTTTCGGGCAGCGTCAGTCTGCAACTCAACATGCAACCTGAAGCCCTTAACCGGGGAACTATCAAACTTCTGCTGGTACATCGCCGCGCCCGACGCACAGGTGTTGGCAAGAAGCTCATAGCTGAGCTCGAGAAAGCAGCGTGTGCACGTCAGAGAGGTTTGCTATCACTTGAAGTGCTGGCAGGTTCTGCCGGAGAAGCGTTCTATCGCTCGCAAGGATATCGTTGTCTCGGTGAAGTGCCAGATTTTCTCTGCTCTGCGGACGGCTATTACCACCCGGCCGCCATATATTTTAAACGCTTATTTGCTGTAAATCAGATGGTTCGTTCTATTGCCAGCTAAAGTGAAGTGCGTGATGCTTTCTACGGAAAGCATCACCTCGACGCGATTTTTCATATTATTCCCTGTCATCTGGTGTTAACCTCCTGCCCATTGATCCCACTTATTTCAATAACGTCGTGCCATAGCATTATCTTTAGAGTCTCTCTCTTACTGCGCGCAGGAAGCCAACGCAGTGAGTGATAATGGCAGGCTAATAAAAGCTTATGAGTAAAAAAGAGCAAACGTTAATGACGCCTTACTTACAGTTTAATCGCAGCCAGTGGGCTGCGCTTCGCGATTCTGTCCCTATGACCTTAACTGAAGGCGAGATCGCGAGATTAAAAGGCATTAATGAAGACCTTTCTTTGGAAGAAGTTGCGGAAATATATCTTCCACTTTCCCGTTTACTCAATTTCTACATCAGTTCGAACTTACGCCGTCAGGCCGTTCTTGAACAATTTCTCGGCACTAACGGGCAGCGTATTCCTTATATCATCAGCATTGCCGGTAGCGTTGCTGTGGGCAAAAGCACCACCGCTCGCGTCTTGCAGGCACTGCTGAGCCGCTGGCCAGAGCATCGCCGCGTAGAACTCATCACGACCGATGGCTTTTTGCACCCAAACCAGGTGCTGAAGGATCGCGGTTTAATGAAGAAAAAAGGGTTTCCGCAATCGTATGATATGCACCGCCTTGTGCAGTTTGTTTCAGATATTAAATCGGGCGTGACTAATATCACCGCGCCGGTTTATTCGCATCTTATTTATGATGTGATCCCGGATGGGGATAAAACGATCTCGCAACCGGATATTTTAATTCTCGAAGGGTTAAATGTTTTACAAAGTGGGATGGATTACCCACACGATCCACATCATGTATTTGTTTCCGACTTTGTTGATTTCTCGATTTATGTAGATGCACCAGAAGACCTTTTGCAAACCTGGTATATCAACCGTTTCCTGAAGTTCCGCGAAGGGGCATTTACCAATCCTGATTCTTATTTCCACAACTACGCCAAATTGTCGGAAGCCGAAGCGATTGAGATTGCTATGTCATTGTGGAAAGAAATTAACGGGTTAAATCTTAAAGAAAACATCCTGCCAACCCGTGAGCGCGCTAGCCTGATTATGACAAAAAGCGCCAACCATGCAGTGGAGCAAGTTCGACTACGGAAATAAATAAAAAGGGAGCATTCATGCTCCCTTTTTATTATTCCGCGCTGCGAAGCGATATTTCTCCACCCACCCAAGGTTTAATAACGCCGTCTTGCTCAAGTAACAAAGCTCCCTGTGAATCAATCCCGCGGGAAATGCCAAAGATCTCTTTTTCACCAATAATCAACTTAACCGGGCGATTAATGAAATTATCCAGCGCTTCCCAGCGAGAGAGGAAAGGCGTTAGTCCCTCCTGCTCAAAGCGTTGCAAGGCGGTGCGAAGTTCAATGATCAAACGTGAAGCCAGTTGGTTGCGATCAATACGCACGCCAGCTTCCTGCAGATTAATCCAGCTCTGACTAATATCTTCTGCCTGTGTTTTACGCATCACAAGATTGACGCCAGCACCAATAACAATTTGTGCTGCATCGCCGGTTTTTCCCGTTAATTCGACGAGGATCCCTGCAAGTTTACGATCCTGTAGATAGAGATCATTTGGCCATTTGACCCGTACCTGCTCAGCGCCTAAATCGCGCAACACCTCGGCCATAACGATACCAATGACCAGGCTCAGACCAATAGCCGCTGCCGGCCCCTGCTCAAGCCGCCAGTACATGGAAATATAGAGGTTGGCACCAAACGGAGATACCCATTTGCGCCCGCGCCGCCCACGGCCAGCCTGCTGATATTCGGCAACACAGGCGTCACCGGAGCGCAAATCACTTAGGCGATCCAACAGATACTGGTTGGTTGAATCGATCACCGGAAGTACAGCAACAGAACCCTGCACGACCTGGCTACTGATAAAGGCTTCATCCAGTAGCTGAATGGGTTCTGGCAAGCTGTAGCCTTTTCCCGGCACGGTGAAGACATCTACGCCCCAGTCACGCAGCGTCTGGATATGTTTGTTGATGGCTGCGCGGCTCATGCCCAAACGCTCACCAAGCTGTTCGCCAGAATGGAACTCGCCGTCCGCCAGAATCGAAATCAGCGTTAATGGAACGGTATTGTCTTTCACGCAATAGCCTCCACCGCATTCACCTCGCCAGAACATCCTATAAAGCGCACTTCCGGTTCCAGCCAGATATCAAATTTATCGCCTACGCTCTGCCGGACAAAATGTGCGAGACGCACTACATCCTCGCTCGCTGCGTGGCCGGTGTTAATCAGTACTAAAGCTTGTAAGTGATGGACAGCAGCCCCCCCTAATGAGGTTCCTTTCAACTGGCATTGATCGATCAACCAGCCTGCTGCCAGCTTCACTGAACCATCTTCCTGTGGGTAATGCGGAGCATGAGGGAAACTTGCGAGCAGGGTGCGGGCTTGCTCAGCCGTGATCACCGGGTTTTTGAAGAAACTACCTGCGTTTCCGTTCACTTTAGGATCCGGCAACTTGCTGGTACGCATCTGGCAAACGGAATCGAAAACTTGTTGAGGCGTTACAGTTGCGGGATCCAGACGGGTTAAATCGCCGTAGGTCAACACCGGTTGCCAGGATTTTGCCAACCGCAATCCAACAGCAGTAATGGCATAACGATCCTGATACTCATGTTTAAAGATGCTATCACGGTAGCCAAAACGGCAGGCGTCTGCAGATAAACGCTGCGGCTTGCCGCTACTGAGCTCCATACAATCTACATAGCTGCAGACACGCTGTAACTCAACGCCGTAGGCACCAATGTTTTGGATAGGAGAGGAACCCACACAGCCTGGAATTAACGCCAGATTTTCCAGTCCCGGCATGCCTTTCTCGAGTGTCAATCGCACAAGGTTATGCCAGTTCTCTCCCGCACCGACATGCAAAAGCCATGCGTCCGCTTCTTCGTGAACGTCAATGCCTTTAATACGATTGATAATGACTGTTCCGGCAAAATCTTCCAGAAACAATACGTTGCTTCCTTCGCCAAGGATCAATACAGGCTGCTGGCTTTGTACTGCAGTCTGCCACGCATTGAGCAGTTGCTGCGTATTTTCGACACAAACAATGTGGTGAGCCTGGCGATCAATACCAAAGGTATTCCAGGGCTTAAGGGAGAGATTCATTAGCGCTATCCTGATGCAAAAACACGGCTAGTTTACCGCATCCGCAGGGTGAGTGCTTGTGCTGTTTCGCTGCATAAAAACGTAAAAAGGCCATCCGTCAGGATGGCCTCTTCACTTAATTGATGCCTGGCAGTTCCCTACTCTCGCATGGGGAGACCCCACACTACCATCGGCGCTACGGCGTTTCACTTCTGAGTTCGGCATGGGGTCAGGTGGGACCACCGCGCTGTTGCCGCCAGGCAAATTCTGTCTGTCAGAACGTTCTCACACTCTGACGTAATCTGTATCACGCTGAAAATCTTTTCTGTCTCTCACGCCAAAACACCTTCGGCGTTGTAAGGTTAAGCCTCACGGTTCATTAGTACCGGTTAGCTCAACGCATCGCTGCGCTTACACACCCGGCCTATCAACGTCGTCGTCTTCAACGTTCCTTCAGGAGCCTTAAAGGCTCAGGGAGAACTCATCTCGGGGCAAGTTTCGTGCTTAGATGCTTTCAGCACTTATCTCTTCCGCATTTAGCTACCGGGCAGTGCCATTGGCATGACAACCCGAACACCAGTGATGCGTCCACTCCGGTCCTCTCGTACTAGGAGCAGCCCCCCTCAATTCTCCAGCGCCCACGGCAGATAGGGACCGAACTGTCTCACGACGTTCTAAACCCAGCTCGCGTACCACTTTAAATGGCGAACAGCCATACCCTTGGGACCTACTTCAGCCCCAGGATGTGATGAGCCGACATCGAGGTGCCAAACACCGCCGTCGATATGAACTCTTGGGCGGTATCAGCCTGTTATCCCCGGAGTACCTTTTATCCGTTGAGCGATGGCCCTTCCATTCAGAACCACCGGATCACTATGACCTGCTTTCGCACCTGCTCGCGCCGTCACGCTCGCAGTCAAGCCAGCTTATGCCATTGCACTAACCTCCTGATGTCCGACCAGGATTAGCTGACCTTCGTGCTCCTCCGTTACGCTTTAGGAGGAGACCGCCCCAGTCAAACTACCCACCAGACACTGTCCGCAACCCGGATTACGGGTCCACGTTAGAACACCAGCCATTAAAGGGTGGTATTTCAAGGACGGCTCCACGCAGACTGGCGTCCACGCTTCAAAGCCTCCCACCTATCCTACACATCAAGGACCAGTGTTCAGTGTCAAGCTATAGTAAAGGTTCACGGGGTCTTTCCGTCTTGCCGCGGGTACACTGCATCTTCACAGCGAGTTCAATTTCACTGAGTCTCGGGTGGAGACAGCCTGGCCATCATTACGCCATTCGTGCAGGTCGGAACTTACCCGACAAGGAATTTCGCTACCTTAGGACCGTTATAGTTACGGCCGCCGTTTACCGGGGCTTCGATCAAGAGCTTCTCCTTACGGATGACCCCATCAATTAACCTTCCGGCACCGGGCAGGCGTCACACCGTATACGTCCACTTTCGTGTTTGCACAGTGCTGTGTTTTTAATAAACAGTTGCAGCCAGCTGGTATCTTCGACTGGTTTCAGCTCCATGAGCAAGTCACTTCACCTACGCACCAGCGTGCCTTCTCCCGAAGTTACGGCACCATTTTGCCTAGTTCCTTCACCCGAGTTCTCTCAAGCGCCTTGGTATTCTCTACCTGACCACCTGTGTCGGTTTGGGGTACGATTTCGTGTTACCTGGAGCTTAGAGGCTTTTCCTGGAAGCAGGGCATTTGTTACTTCAGCACCGTAGTGCCTCGTCATCACGCCTCAGTGTTAAAGCACTCCGGATTTGCCTGGAGCACACACCTTCACGCTTAAACCGGGACAACCGTCGCCCGGCCAACATAGCCTTCTCCGTCCCCCCTTCGCAGTAACACCAAGTACAGGAATATTAACCTGTTTCCCATCGACTACGCCTTTCGGCCTCGCCTTAGGGGTCGACTCACCCTGCCCCGATTAACGTTGGACAGGAACCCTTGGTCTTCCGGCGAGCGGGCTTTTCACCCGCTTTATCGTTACTTATGTCAGCATTCGCACTTCTGATACCTCCAGCAACCCTCACAGGCCACCTTCGCAGGCTTACAGAACGCTCCCCTACCCAACAACACATAAGTGTTGCTGCCGCAGCTTCGGTGCATGGTTTAGCCCCGTTACATCTTCCGCGCAGGCCGACTCGACCAGTGAGCTATTACGCTTTCTTTAAATGATGGCTGCTTCTAAGCCAACATCCTGGCTGTCTGGGCCTTCCCACATCGTTTCCCACTTAACCATGACTTTGGGACCTTAGCTGGCGGTCTGGGTTGTTTCCCTCTTCACGACGGACGTTAGCACCCGCCGTGTGTCTCCCGTGATAACATTCTCCGGTATTCGTAGTTTGCATCGGGTTGGTAAGCCGGGATGGCCCCCTAGCCGAAACAGTGCTCTACCCCCGGAGATGAATTCACGAGGCGCTACCTAAATAGCTTTCGGGGAGAACCAGCTATCTCCCGGTTTGATTGGCCTTTCACCCCCAGCCACAGGTCATCCGCTAATTTTTCAACATTAGTCGGTTCGGTCCTCCAGTTAGTGTTACCCAACCTTCAACCTGCCCATGGCTAGATCACCGGGTTTCGGGTCTATACCCTGCAACTTAACGCCCAGTTAAGACTCGGTTTCCCTTCGGCTCCCCTATTCGGTTAACCTTGCTACAGAATATAAGTCGCTGACCCATTATACAAAAGGTACGCAGTCACACCCCGAAGGATGCTCCCACTGCTTGTACGTACACGGTTTCAGGTTCTTTTTCACTCCCCTCGCCGGGGTTCTTTTCGCCTTTCCCTCACGGTACTGGTTCACTATCGGTCAGTCAGGAGTATTTAGCCTTGGAGGATGGTCCCCCCATATTCAGACAGGATACCACGTGTCCCGCCCTACTCATCGAGCTCACAGCCTGTGTGCTTTTGTGTACGGGGCTGTCACCCTGTATCGCGCGACTTTCCAGACGCTTCCACTAACACACAAGCTGATTCAGGCTCTGGGCTCCTCCCCGTTCGCTCGCCGCTACTGGGGGAATCTCGGTTGATTTCTTTTCCTCGGGGTACTTAGATGTTTCAGTTCCCCCGGTTCGCCTCATTAACCTATGGATTCAGTTAATGATAGTGTGACGAGTCACACTGGGTTTCCCCATTCGGACATCGCCGGTTATAACGGTTCATATCACCTTACCGGCGCTTTTCGCAGATTAGCACGTCCTTCATCGCCTCTGACTGCCAGGGCATCCACCGTGTACGCTTAGTCGCTTAACCTCACAACCCGAAGATGTTTCGTGAAACATCCGCGTGTCGCAAAAATTTGAGAGACTCACAGAACAGTTCGCACTGTTCAGTGTTTCAATTTTCAGCTTGATCCAGATTTTTAAAGAGCAAAACTTCGCAGCACACACAGAATGTGTACTCTGAAGTTTTCTTGGTTTCTGCAGTAAAGATGGTGGAGCTATGCGGGATCGAACCGCAGACCTCCTGCGTGCAAAGCAGGCGCTCTCCCAGCTGAGCTATAGCCCCATCGTAGTTAAATCCCGTATACCCGTAATTCATTCTGAGACAAGGCGGGGTGACGCGAAGCATACATCAGTATGTGAGCGTTGCCACAACGCAGTATCAGCATGAATTTGGTAGGCCTGAGTGGACTTGAACCACCGACCTCACCCTTATCAGGGGTGCGCTCTAACCACCTGAGCTACAAGCCTGCAGAGATTTTTACTGCTCGTTATTTCATCAGACAATCTGTGTGGACACTGCAGAGAACGGTTCTTTAAGGTAAGGAGGTGATCCAACCGCAGGTTCCCCTACGGTTACCTTGTTACGACTTCACCCCAGTCATGAATCACAAAGTGGTAAGCGCCCTCCCGGAGGTTAAGCTACCTACTTCTTTTGCAACCCACTCCCATGGTGTGACGGGCGGTGTGTACAAGGCCCGGGAACGTATTCACCGTGGCATTCTGATCCACGATTACTAGCGATTCCGACTTCATGGAGTCGAGTTGCAGACTCCAATCCGGACTACGACGCACTTTATGAGGTCCGCTTGCTCTCGCGAGGTCGCTTCTCTTTGTATGCGCCATTGTAGCACGTGTGTAGCCCTGGTCGTAAGGGCCATGATGACTTGACGTCATCCCCACCTTCCTCCAGTTTATCACTGGCAGTCTCCTTTGAGTTCCCGGCCGGACCGCTGGCAACAAAGGATAAGGGTTGCGCTCGTTGCGGGACTTAACCCAACATTTCACAACACGAGCTGACGACAGCCATGCAGCACCTGTCTCACAGTTCCCGAAGGCACCAAGCCATCTCTGGCAAGTTCTGTGGATGTCAAGACCAGGTAAGGTTCTTCGCGTTGCATCGAATTAAACCACATGCTCCACCGCTTGTGCGGGCCCCCGTCAATTCATTTGAGTTTTAACCTTGCGGCCGTACTCCCCAGGCGGTCTATTTAACGCGTTAGCTCCGGAAGCCACGCCTCAAGGGCACAACCTCCAAATAGACATCGTTTACGGCGTGGACTACCAGGGTATCTAATCCTGTTTGCTCCCCACGCTTTCGCACCTGAGCGTCAGTCTTCGTCCAGGAGGCCGCCTTCGCCACCGGTATTCCTCCAGATCTCTACGCATTTCACCGCTACACCTGGAATTCTACCTCCCTCTACGAGACTCAAGCCTGCCAGTTTCGGATGCAGTTCCCAGGTTGAGCCCGGGGATTTCACATCCGACTTGACAGACCGCCTGCGTGCGCTTTACGCCCAGTAATTCCGATTAACGCTTGCACCCTCCGTATTACCGCGGCTGCTGGCACGGAGTTAGCCGGTGCTTCTTCTGCGGGTAACGTCAATCAACACGGTTATTAACCGTATCGCCTTCCTCCCCGCTGAAAGTACTTTACAACCCGAAGGCCTTCTTCATACACGCGGCATGGCTGCATCAGGCTTGCGCCCATTGTGCAATATTCCCCACTGCTGCCTCCCGTAGGAGTCTGGACCGTGTCTCAGTTCCAGTGTGGCTGGTCATCCTCTCAGACCAGCTAGGGATCGTCGCCTAGGTGAGCCGTTACCCCACCTACTAGCTAATCCCATCTGGGCACATCTGATGGCAAGAGGCCCGAAGGTCCCCCTCTTTGGTCTTGCGACATTATGCGGTATTAGCTACCGTTTCCAGTAGTTATCCCCCTCCATCAGGCAGTTTCCCAGACATTACTCACCCGTCCGCCACTCGTCACCCGAGAGCAAGCTCTCTGTGCTACCGTTCGACTTGCATGTGTTAGGCCTGCCGCCAGCGTTCAATCTGAGCCATGATCAAACTCTTCAATTTAAAAGTTTGATGCTCAATGTTTCTTTATTTCTAAAGAAAAGAACTTCGTAATGAATTACGTGTTCACTCACTGAGACTTGGTATTCATTTTTCGTCTTGCGACGTTCAAGAATCCAGTCACCCTGAGTGCCCACACAGATTGTCTGATAAATTGTTAAAGAGCAGTGTCGCTTCGCTTTTTGCTGCGGCGCGGGTTGCGTATACTACGCTTTCCCGCCGTGAAGTCAACTGTTTATTTTCAGATTTCTTCACCTGACAGGCCGGTGTATTTGCCGTTGTGCCGTGTCAGTGGTGGCGCATTATAGGGCGTTAATTCCCGCTGACAAGCATAAATTTAAAAAAAGTTTTCGTTCGCTTAATTTTCAGTCGCAACGGCTGCTAATCGGCCGATTTGCACTTTAATTGAGCGATTTCGCGGGCAAAATTCGCCACATGCTGCCAGTCGGTATAGACAACTTCCTTAGTAGGATCCGTTTCGCCACCGGTCATCTTCATAATCAGTTGAATCATCAAGCGGTCATACCAACGATAATGGGGATAACGCAGCGCACCGGCAAATACCGCGCATTGATCTGGCTGCCACGGCGAAGAGAATAAAAATTTGCGCGTATAGCTATTAGTTTGCGGAGAACTTTTCTCAGGCTTACGCGCAACAAGGTTAACGGAGTAGAACGCGCTCGGTAGCGCATTCAACTGCTGCAGATGCTTTTTCACGAAGCTCGCCAGCGCCGGGTGGAAATGGCCGTAACGGATAGACGCGCCAATTACCACGCGCTCATAGTTATCCCATTCAATCTCTGGCGTACGGTTCAGGTTCACCACATCCGCATAAATACCGAGCTCTTTCAGCTCGGACGCCAGATAAGAGGCGATTTCCCTTGTTTGCCCATCCCGGGTCGAAAATAGAATCAATGTTTTCACGTCACACTCCCTTATTCGCGCCAGAAAGTTGGGGTAAACAGTACCAGCAATGTGAAGACTTCAAGGCGACCAAACAGCATATTCGCGATGAGGATCCACTTCGCCACCGGGTTCATACTCGCGAAGTTATCAGCAACGACGCCCAACCCCGGCCCCAGGTTATTCAGCGTGGCGACAACAGAAGCAAAAGCAGAAAAGTCATCCACGCCCGTGGCGATAATCGCCAGCATGCTGACAATAAACACCAGCGCATAGGCAGAGAAAAACCCCCATACCGCTTCAAGAATACGTTCCGGCAATGCGCGATTCCCAAGCTTGATGCTGTAAACCGCATTCGGGTGCACCAGACGTTTCAGCTCACGGTTACCCTGTTTGAACAGCAGCAATATGCGGATCACTTTCAAACCACCACCGGTAGAACCCGCACAGCCACCAATAAACGCCGAACACAATAGCAGCACCGGCAAGAACAGCGGCCAACGCGCAATACTGTCGGTAGTAAACCCGGCAGTGGTGGCCATCGATACCACCTGGAAGAAGGCCTGGTTCACCGTCGTCACCGCAGAGCTGTAAACGTCGTGGAACCACAGCACCACGGTGCAGATCACCACCAGCGTCAGTTGCACGCCAATAAACATTCTGAATTCAGGATCGCGCCAGTAAACTTTCAGGCTGCGCCCACTCAGTAAAGAGAAGTGCAGGCCGTAGTTACAGCCGGAGATCAATAAGAAAATAGCAATGATGGTGTTAATAGTTGGGCTATTGAAGTAACCCACGCTGGCATCATGTGTCGAGAAGCCGCCAATGGCGATGGTCGCGAAGCTATGCCCGATGGCGTCAAACGCGGGCATCCCGGCAAACCACAGCGCCAGCGCGCAAGCCACGGTCAGCAATACATAGATAAGCCACAGCGTTTTCGCCGTTTCGGCAATACGCGGACGCATTTTGTTATCTTTCAGCGGCCCGGGCATCTCCGCGCGGTAGAGCTGCATCCCCCCCACGCCCAGAATCGGCAGTATCGCGACCGCCAGGACAATGATCCCCATCCCGCCGAACCATTGCAGCATCTGACGGTAGAAAAGAATGGCATGCGGCAACGAGTCCAGCCCCACCAGCGTGGTCGCCCCCGTGGTCGTCAGGCCAGAGAAGGATTCAAAAAAGGCGTCGGTCACCGTCAGGTTCGGGCTTTCCGAGAAAATAAACGGCAGCGCACCCACACTTCCCAGCACGGTCCAGAACAGCACGACGATCAAAAATCCTTCGCGGGATTTCAGCTCCTTTTTCTCCCGACGGTTTGGCCACCACAGGATGGAGCCAATCACCAGCGCAGCGAAAAAGGTCTGGGTAAATGCACGA
The DNA here is from genome assembly GCF_015167415.1 of Kosakonia pseudosacchari. Lineage (NCBI taxonomy): Bacteria > Pseudomonadati > Pseudomonadota > Gammaproteobacteria > Enterobacterales > Enterobacteriaceae > Kosakonia > Kosakonia pseudosacchari. The sequence goes on along the minus strand of NZ_CP063425.1, from coordinate 216,042 downwards.
CCCGCACCATCGCGGTAAATAAGGGCTACCAGACCGGGTAAGATCATCGTTCCGGAAAAGAGGATAACCAGCAGTCCAACGATTCGGGTTATGGCGCGAAATTGCATCTCTGCCGCTTCCTTAGGTGTTCAGAAAATCAGGTGGGGGATTATTCTTCAGTTTTTAACAATTGCAATGCGCCACGACTAAAATCAGCAAGCCTTGCTGAAAATGCGTCCAGTCTGCTGTGAGGAAGCGCCACTCGCAGATGTACGGAAGCCTGATACTCGCTTGCGACAATTTTCCCCTCAAATTGCCCAAGCAGCGTTTCAACTCCGGCGAGCTGTGCGTAATCGCACCACAAAGTATATTCGGTTAATGGCATTTTGCGGACGGTGGTTAACAGGCTTAACGCCTGCTGCACACCGCCACCGTAAGCTTTCACCAGACCACCGGTTCCCAGCAGCACGCCGCCATAATAACGGACCACTACGGCGGTAATTTCGCCGATACCGCTGCCCATTAACTGCGAGAGTATCGGTTTACCCGCCGTGCCCGCCGGTTCGCCATCATCAGAAAAGCCTAACTGCTGCGAATCATCCGGCGCGCCTGCGACCCACGCTACACAGTGGTGACGCGCGTCCGGATGTTCCGCCCGAACGGCGTCGACAAACGCTTTTGCCGCATCAACACCCTCTGTATGCGCCAGCAGCGTAATAAAGCGGCTCTTTTTGATCTCCTCGCTAAAGGTGACCGGTGCCGCCGGGATCAGCCAGCTCTCCATTACGCCAGCTTCTGGTCCCGCGTCATGTTTTCAATGCCGTTTTCGTGGATAACCACGTTATCTTCAATACGAATGCCGCCAAACGGTTTCAGCGCATCAATTTTTTGCCAGTTGAAGTGCTTGCTGAGCGGGCCATCGCGCCACGGCGCTAACAGCGACTCAATAAAGTAGATACCCGGCTCGATGGTCAGCACCATGCGCGGTTCCATCACACGCGTGCAACGCAAATAGGGGTATTTTGATGGCGCAGCCAGATGCGTACCGCTGTCATCTTGCATAAAACCGGCGACGTCATGCACTTGCAAGCCCAGCGGGTGACCAATACCGTGCGGCATAAACGGCCCGGTAATATCCTCCTCAACCATAGCTTCTTCACTGATATCGGTGATGATTTGGTGGCGACGTAATAGCTTCGCGATACGCTGATGGAACTGCACATGGTACTCCACGTAATTGACACCCGCTTTCATGGTGGCAATCAGCGCCAGTTGCTCATCATTAACGTCTTTCACCAGTTGCGCGTAATCGGTATCGCTGTTCGCCGCCCAGGTACGCGTCAGATCAGCGGCATAGCCGTTGTACTCCGCGCCAGCATCCAGCAAGAAACTGCGCATTTCCGCCGGTGCGCGGTGATCAAGCTTCGTATAATGCAGCACAGCGGCGTGTTCGTTCAGCGCCACAATGTTGCCATAAGGTACGTCTGTATCGCGATGGCCGGTGGCAGTCAGATAGGCGAGGTTGATGTCGAACTCGCTCATGCCAGACTGGAAGGCTTCATGCGCTGCGCGATGACCAATCACCGCCGTCTTCTGCGCTTCACGCATACACGCCAGTTCATAATCGGTTTTATACGCGCGGTAATAATGCAGATAATCGATCACCCCTTTCGGGTTGATATTGTTTGCCGCGATATCAAGGCTCAACGCACGTTCCGCAACAGGTCCAATATAAGCGATGTTGCCGCGCGCGGCTGGCAGTTGGCTGCCAATGCCGTCCGCTTTCGGCAATGCAATGACGTCAATTTCTTCGGTCCAGAAACTGGTCGGCAACGGTTCCACGTTATGCCAGTAGTCAACCGGCATGTAAAACCACAACTTCGGTTTATTCACGCCATCCACCAGCAGCCAACAGTTCGGCACCTGTGTTACCGGTACCCAGGCCTTAAATTGCGGGTTCACTTTAAACGGATAAGGATGGTCATCAAGAAAGACGTTAAACAACTCGCCGGAGTGAATAAGTAACGCGTCGAGTTTAAACCGCGCCAGCACATCACGCGTGCGTTCCTGCAAAGTAACAATATGATTTTTATAAAGTTCAGCCAGTGAGTCCATCGTTTTTCCTTCTGTTTCTTGTGACCTCAAGTTTTCGCATCTTAGCACACCTGCCCGCAACTGAGTGATTTCCGCCGAGCGTGATCGGCGCTGCATTTTTTTAATGAGTTATTTGCATTTTATTAACATAAAAACCACACTCCGCTTCATCTGGTACGACCAGATCACCGCTGGATTCAGGAGACTGACATGCTCTACAAAGGCAATAACCTGTACCTCGACTGGCTGGAAGACGGCATCGCAGAACTGGTGTTCGATGCGCCTGGCTCAGTTAACAAGCTTGATACCGCCACAGTCGCCAGCCTTGGCGAAGCGCTGGGCGTGCTGGAAAAGCAACCAGATTTAAAAGGGCTGCTGCTGCGTTCAGAAAAAGCGGCCTTTATTGTTGGCGCCGATATCACCGAATTCCTCTCTCTGTTCCTGGTGCCAGAAGAACAGTTGAGCCAATGGCTGCACTTTGCTAACAGCGTCTTTAATCGTCTGGAAGATCTGCCCGTTCCGACGATCTCCGCCGTGAATGGCTATGCCCTCGGCGGCGGCTGCGAATGTGTACTGGCGACAGACTACCGCTTAGCCACACCAGATCTGCGCATTGGCCTGCCGGAAACCAAACTCGGCATCATGCCGGGCTTTGGCGGCTCGGTGCGTATGCCACGTTTGCTGGGTGCCGATAGCGCACTGGAGATCATTGCCGCCGGGAAAGATGTCAGCGCGGAACAAGCGCTGAAAATCGGCCTGGTTGATGGCATCGTCAAACCGGAGAAACTGCGCGACGGCGCGGTGGCGATTCTGCGCCAGGCGATCAATGGCGATCTCGACTGGAAAGCCAAACGCCAGCCGAAGCTGGAGCCATTGAAGCTCAGTAAAATTGAAGCCGCCATGAGCTTTACCATCGCCAAAGGCATGGTGATGCAAACGGCCGGAAAACACTATCCGGCACCGATCACGGCGGTAAAAACCATTGAAGCCGCCGCCCGATTTGGCCGCGAGGAAGCGCTGAAGCTGGAAAACCAGAGCTTTGTTCCGCTCGCGCATACCAATGAAGCCCGCGCGCTGGTCGGGATTTTCCTGAATGACCAGTATGTGAAAGGCAAAGCGAAGAAACTCACCAAAGAGACTGAAACGCCAAAACATGCCGCTGTGCTGGGCGCGGGCATTATGGGCGGCGGTATCGCTTACCAGTCGGCCTGGAAAGGCGTGCCGGTATTAATGAAAGATATCAATGAGAAATCTCTCGCGCTTGGCATTAATGAAGCGGGCAAGTTACTGAATAAGCAGCTTGAACGCGGCAAGATTGATGGTCTGAAGCTGGCGAGCGTGATTGCAACTATTCAGCCGACGCTGGAATACGCTGGTTTTGAGCGTGTCGATGTGGTGGTGGAAGCGGTCGTTGAAAACCCGAAAGTGAAAAAAGCGGTACTGGCAGAAACAGAAGACAAGGTTCGCGCCGATACCGTGTTGGCCTCTAACACCTCGACGATTCCTATCAGCGAACTGGCAAGCGTGCTGAAGCGTCCGGAGAATTTCTGCGGTATGCACTTCTTTAACCCGGTACACCGGATGCCGCTGGTTGAAGTGATCCGTGGCGAGAAAACCTCCGATGAGACCATCGCGAAAGTGGTGGCCTGGGCGAGCAAAATGGGCAAAACGCCGATTGTGGTCAATGACTGCCCCGGCTTCTTTGTAAACCGCGTGCTGTTCCCCTATTTCGCCGGTTTTAGCCAGTTACTGCGCGATGGCGCGGATTTCCGCAAAGTCGACAAAGTGATGGAAAAACAGTTTGGCTGGCCGATGGGCCCGGCTTATCTGCTCGATGTCGTCGGCATTGACACCGCGCATCATGCGCAGGCCGTGATGGCGGCTGGATTCCCGCAGCGGATGCAGAAAGATTATCGCGATGCGATTGACGCCCTGTTTGATGCAAATCGCTTTGGGCAGAAAAACGGCCTCGGTTTCTGGCGCTATAAAGAAGACAGCAAAGGCAAACCGAAGAAAGAAGAAGACAGCGCCGTGGACGCCATGCTGGCGGAAGTCAGCAAAGGCAAACAGGATTTCAGCGACGATGAAATTATCGCCCGTATGATGATCCCGATGGTCAACGAAGTGGTGCGTTGCCTTGAGGAAGGCATTATCGCCAGCCCTGCAGAAGCGGATATGGCGCTGGTTTACGGCCTGGGCTTCTCTCCGTTCCACGGCGGCGCGTTCCGCTGGCTGGATACACTCGGCAGCGCGAAATACCTCGATATGGCGCAGCATTATCAACATCTTGGCCCGCTGTATGAAGTCCCGGCCGGGCTGCGTGAAAAAGCGCGTCACAACGAACCTTACTATCCTGCGGTTGAACCTGCGCGCCCGGTGGGCGATTTGAAAACGGCTTAAGGAGTCACAATGGAACACGTTGTCATTGTCGATGCGATTCGCACCCCGATGGGCCGTTCAAAAGGCGGCGCATTTCGCAATGTTCGGGCAGAAGATCTTTCCGCTCACCTGATGCGCAGCCTGCTGGCGCGTAACCCGGCGCTGGACGCGAGCGCTATCGACGACATTTACTGGGGCTGTGTACAGCAGACGCTGGAGCAGGGTTTTAACATTGCCCGTAACGCCGCGCTGCTGGCTGAGATCCCACATTCTGTACCCGCCGTAACGGTTAACCGTCTGTGCGGCTCCTCAATGCAGGCGTTGCACGACGCGGCACGCATGATCATGACCGGCGATGCGCAGGTCTGTATGGTCGGCGGCGTAGAACATATGGGTCATGTACCGATGAGCCACGGCGTGGATTTCCATCCGGGTATGAGCCGTAACGTCGCAAAAGCGGCGGGAATGATGGGGCTGACCGCTGAAATGTTATCGCGCATGCACGGCATCAGCCGTGAAATGCAGGATGCCTTCGCCGCTCGCTCCCATGCTCGCGCCTGGGCCGCGACGCAATCCGGTGCCTTCAAAGCCGAGATCATCCCTACCGGCGGTCATGATGCGGACGGCGTACTGAAACAGTTTACCTATGACGAAGTGATCCGCCCGGAAACCACGGTTGAAGCGCTATCAACGCTGCGCCCGGCCTTTGATCCGGTCAGTGGCACCGTTACCGCTGGCACCTCTTCGGCGCTGTCAGACGGCGCATCGGCAATGCTGGTGATGAGCGAGAGCCGCGCCCGTGAGCTGGGTCTGAAGCCGCGCGCGCGTATTCGTTCGATGGCGGTTGTTGGCTGCGATCCGTCGATCATGGGCTATGGCCCGGTTCCGGCTTCTCAACTGGCGCTGAAAAAAGCCGGATTGACCGCCAGTGATATCGATCTGTTTGAGATGAATGAAGCCTTTGCCGCCCAGATCCTGCCGTGTATTAAAGATCTGGGCCTTATGGAGCAGATCGATGAGAAGATCAACCTCAACGGCGGCGCGATCGCTCTCGGCCACCCACTGGGCTGCTCCGGGACACGTATCAGCACCACGCTGCTGAACCTGATGGAACGCAAAGACGCACAATTTGGTCTGGCGACCATGTGCATCGGGTTAGGTCAGGGGATCGCCACGGTGTTTGAACGCGTTTAGCGCTTCAGGCAGGAAAAGGATCAGCCCCGAAACGATGGGTGCCAGAGTAAGCTGGCTGTTGAGTAAATCCCCGCAAGCATAGCCAACTGTGTGACCGGGGTGCACACAAGCCGCTAATTCCGCTATGGCACCAGGGGCAAAGAAAAAGTTTAGTTGCCGTTCTTCCCGCCTGTCAGGGGCGGGTTTTTTATTTCTGTTATTCGGCAGGCAGCCACGGCAGAGAGAGCGATAGCAAAGACGCTGGTGACAATTCAAGACGGCAATAAATCAATCCCCGGCAGCATAGCGAACTATGTGACCGGGGAGAATGAAGCCAACCAACGCGGCTAGAGTGACAAAAGCGAAGACAGACTTAGATAAACGCAAATGCATCGCCAAACAGACGATCTTCACGCGCACCGCGCTCATTACAGAACAGATCGCGGGCGATTTTCGCCATCTCGAAACGGCCTGCAATATAGATGTCGTGCTCGGCCAGCGAACCGAAATCCTGCAACACCGCAGCCAGCACGGTGCCTGAGCGGCCGCGCCAGTCCGCTTCCGGCTGCTCAACGACGGGTACCACACGCAGATTCGGATGATCCACCGACAACGCTTCCAGCTCGCTTAAATCGTAGAGGTGCTTCTCTTCACGACCACCCCAGTAAATCGTGATGTCACGATTCGGGTTTTGCGCCAGAGAGGTCAGCAAAATAGAGCGGACATAGGAGAAGCCGGTACCACCAGCAATCAGCACCATCGGACGCTCTTCATCGTCACGAAGCCAGGCGTCGCCGTGCGGAATATCGATAACGATTTCCCGGTCTTTCAGAATGCGATCCATCACCGCCATGGCGTAGAGATTCAGCTCAGACGCGCCAATATGCAGTTCGATAAAATCATGCTGATCCGGCGTCGAGGCCATAGAGAACGGGCGTTTGTCTCGCTCATCCATCACCACCATCAGATACTGGCCCGCGCGGAACGAAAAAGCCGCCTCCGGCACTAAACGGACACGATATACGGTATCAGTGATGGCCTCTACCGAGGTCACTTTACAGCTTAAGGTTGTCATGCGCTCTCTCTGTCGGGTCTATTTTGGTCGTTCAGTATGGCCAGTTCATCCCAGATGGCGTCGATTCTTGCCGTCACTTCCGGGTCTTTCTTGATGGGGCGGCCCCATTCACGCTGGGTCTCACCCGGCCATTTATTGGTGGCATCCAGTCCCATTTTGGAGCCCAGTCCGGAAACCGGCGAGGCAAAATCCAGATAATCAATCGGCGTGTTTTCCACCAGAACCGTATCCCTCGCAGGATCCATTCGGGTGGTAATCGCCCAAATAACGTCATTCCAGTCGCGGGCATTCACATCGTCATCGCACACGATCACAAATTTGGTGTACATAAACTGACGCAGGAAAGACCAGACGCCCATCATTACGCGCTTGGCGTGACCGGGATACTGTTTCTTCATGGTGACTACCGCCAGGCGATAAGAGCACCCTTCCGGCGGCAGGTAAAAATCAACGATTTCCGGGAACTGCTTTTGCAGGATCGGCACGAACACTTCGTTTAGCGCCACGCCCAGCACTGCCGGCTCATCTGGCGGACGGCCAGTATAAGTAGAGTGGTAAATCGCATCTTCGCGCTGCGTAATATGGGTAACCGTAAACACCGGGAAATGATCAACTTCATTGTAATAACCGGTGTGATCGCCATACGGCCCTTCCGGCGCCATCTCACCGGGCTCAATATAGCCTTCCAGCACGATTTCTGCACTGGCCGGAACTTCCAGATCGCTTGATACGCACTTCACCACTTCGGTTTTTGTACCGCGCAATAACCCGGCGAAGGCATATTCTGAAAGCGTATCCGGCACTGGCGTTACCGCGCCGAGAATGGTTGCCGGATCGGCACCCAGCGCCACAGCAACCGGGAAACGCTCGCCAGGATGCGCCGCCTGCCACTCCTGAAAATCGAGCGCACCACCGCGATGGGAGAGCCAGCGCATGATTAATTTGTTTTTACCGATCAGCTGTTGGCGATAAATACCCAGGTTCTGCCGCTCTTTATGCGGGCCACGCGTCACCGTCAGCCCCCAGGTGATCAGCGGCGCGGCGTCTTCCGGCCAGCACTGCATAATCGGAATGTTGCGCAGATCGACGTCATCACCCTGCATCACTTTTTGCTGGCAAGGAGCTCCGCGCAGGCGTTTTGTCGGCATGTTCAGCACTTGCTTAAATTGCGGCAGTTTATCGAACAGATCGCGGAAACCTTTTGGTGGCTCCGGCTCTTTGAGAAACGCCAGCAATTTGCCCACGTCCCGCAACGCGCTGACATCTTCTTGCCCCATGCCCAGCGCCACGCGGCGCGGCGTGCCAAATAAGTTGCACAACACCGGCATGGTGTAACCTTTGGGATTTTCAAATAACAACGCCGGGCCACCCGCACGCAACGTGCGATCGGCTATTTCCGTCATTTCCAGATAGGGGTCAACCGGAAGAGTGATGCGTTTCAGCTCGCCCTGCTGCTCAAGCAGCGTCAGGAAGTCGCGTAGGTCGTTGTATTTCATGCGGTCTATTATCGCCTCCAGGTAAGGGGCTTATTATACGGTGTTCGCCCGGCGGTTGCTGTATTTTTGTTAAATCTGCGTGAATTACAACGACATCTTTAGGCGCAGGTTATAATCAACTTAGCCATCATGCTGCGGTTTTGATATTCTTGCGCCCGAACTTACGGAAAAGAGTCATTATGCGATCCTGGTATCTACTTTACTGCAAACGTGGCCAGCTCCAGCGCGCCCAGGAACACTTAGAACGCCAGGCGGTCAGCTGTCTGACGCCTATGATTGCACTGGAAAAAATGGTGCGCGGCAAACGCACAACAGTGAACGAACCTCTTTTCCCGAACTATTTGTTTGTGGAGTTTGATCCTGAGGTGATTCATACCACCACGATCAACGCCACGCGCGGCGTCAGCCATTTCGTCCGCTTTGGCATGCACCCGGCAACCGTTCCGCAATCCGTCATTCAGCAGCTTTCGCTCTATCAGCCAGAAGGGATTACCGACCCTGACACGCCTTATCCAGGCGATGATGTGGTGATCACCGAGGGCGCACTTGAGGGGTTGCAGGCAATCTTTAAAGAGCCGGACGGCGAAGCGCGCTCCATGCTCTTACTCCACCTGCTTAACAAGCAGGTACTGCAAAGCGTCAAGAACACCGATTTTCGCAAGGCGTGAGCGGCGCGTTAAAAATCCACGCCGAATAACCGCCGCACGTTCTGATCCGTTACCGAACCCAGCCACTGAGCCTCTTCCCCACGAAGCCCGGCAACTGTGGCAAGAATATTCCCTAACAGGGCCGGTTCATTACGCCGCGACGCAGGCTTTGGTTTGATATCGCGCGGCAGTAAGTACGGCGCATCGGTTTCAATCAATAGCCGCTCGGCGGGGATCAGTGGAACCACCTCACGTAACTCCAGCCCGCGACGTTCATCGCATACCCAGCCAGTAATGCCTAAGTAGATACCGCGATCGAGACAATCTCGCGCTTCCTGCGCTGAACCGGTGAAACAGTGCAGCACCGCACCAGGCAACTTATCCAGCCACGGATCCAGCAGCGTCAGAAAGCGCTCATGCGCATCGCGGCAATGCAAAAACACCGGCATGTTGAGCTCGGCGGCCAGCGCCAATTGCGCGTCGAAAGCGTACTCCTGCTCCTGCGGCGTCGAAAAATTGCGGTTGAAATCCAGCCCGCATTCACCCACGGCAACGACTTCCGCTGTAGCAGCCAGCGCGCGGATCGCCTCTGCGGTTTCATCATCCCAGCAACTGCTGTCATGCGGATGCACGCCGGCAGTGGACCAGCAATGACGATAGCGTTGAGCGAGTTGCTGTGCCTGCTGGCTTTCATGCGGATTGGTTCCGGTAATGAGCATACCTGTCACGCCCGCCGCTTGCGCACGCGCCACGGTGTCATCCCGGTCTTTAGCAAACTGGCTGTTGGTTAAATTCACACCGATATCAAACATACTTTATTCCATACAACAACCGCCCTGACGGGCGGCTGGTAGTTACTCTTCGCTGGTTTCGGTTTCGTTCTCTTCGTCCGGAATACGGCGCTTGCCGACGTAGAAGCGAGCAAAAAAGACGCCGACTTCGAACAGGCAATACATCGGTATTGCCAGTAAGGTCTGAGAGAAGACATCCGGTGGCGTTAGCAACATACCGACAACGAATGCGCCAACCAAAACGTACGGGCGCTTTTGCCGCAGATCGGCTGGTGTGGTCACCCCCATCCAGCACAGCAGTACAATGGCAACCGGCACTTCAAACGAAACGCCAAAAGCCATAAATAGCGCCATCACGAAGCTAAGGTAACTGGCGATATCGGTGGAAACCTGCACGCCTTCCGGCGCCGTGTGCGTCAGAAAACCGAAGGCCAGCGGGAACACCACGAAATAGGCAAACGCCATGCCGATGTAAAACAGCAGCGAACTGGAAATCAGCAGCGGTACCACCAGACGACGTTCATGCTTGTATAACGCCGGCGCGACAAACGCCCAGACCTGATACAGAATGACCGGCGCAGAAAGGATCAGCGACACCATGAAGGTCAGCTTGATCGGCGTAAAAAAGGGTGAGGCCACGTCGGTGGCGATCATCGTCGCGCCCAATGGCATCTGCTTGATGAGCGGTGCGGAAACCAGTTGATAGATATCATTCGCGAAGTAAACCAGCGCGAGGAAAATCACGATAACGGCGATAATGCAGTTCAGCAGACGCTTACGCAGCTCAATAAGGTGTGCGATCAGCGGTTGGGTATCGTCTACAGCCATGTTCAGGATTTATCACTTGAAGAAGGTGTGGAGTCGGAAACCGGCGAGGCCGCTTGCACCGTAGACGTCATCTGCGGCGCTTTTTTCGTTTCTGCAGCGTCAGGGACTTGCTGCGGCGAACTGGCCTGGTTTTCAGCGGCGGCAGGCGTAACACCTTCATGCTGCGCTTCGTTATCTTTTACCACCGGGTTATGGATGGTATGTGCTTCATCGCTGGCTTTTTCGGCATCGTTAGCGCTGTAGGAGCGCTTCATCGATTCCGCCGCCTGGCGCAGCTCATCCATCGACTGCTTTAACTCTGGCGTCAGGTTTTCCAGGCTCGCTTTTTCCACCTTTTTCAGGCTGTCCTGGAACTCTTGCAGCTTCAGTTCCTGCGTCAGTTCATTCTGCACTGTCGTGGCCAGCGCGCGCAGCGCGCGGACCCAGCCCGCCACAGTGCGCACAGCCACGGGTAGCCGTTGCGGCCCTAATACCACGAGGCCAATGATGAAAACGAGTAACAGTTCGCCAAAACCTATATCGAACACGAATTACACCTGCTCTTTGTCGTGACGTTTTTCGTCTTTTTTAGCGTCGTCGGATGTCTTATTGTCGGAAAGAGACTTTGCCGTAAAATCCGCATCTTGCGCCGATTTATCCTGCTTTTCCTCTTTATCGTCATCGCTCATGGCTTTTTTGAAGCCTTTAATGGATGCACCAAGGTCTGAACCAATCGAGCCGAGCTTTTTAGTGCCAAACAGCAGCACAACGATGACCGCAATAATCAACAACTGCCAAATGCTGATACCACCCATACATAGTCCTCTGTAACAGATGATGTTAAAAACAGGCCCCAGTATACACTTTATCCATTAAGCTGCCTCTTTGTTGGCAGCTTCTGTGCACCAGGCCCACCCGGGCGGCGTTTCGCTTAACGTGTTTTATACCAACCCACACACCAGGTCAGAACGCCACCGACCATTAGCCACCCCGGCGTTAAACCCCACTCTGGGCGGTTAATCAGTAGCAGCGTACCGCTCAATAACAGTGTCGCGCCAATACCAAACAGATAGCGTGATTGCCCCTGCCGCACATGGTTTGCCTGTAATTCACTGGCAATCTTATCCACGCTTTGCTGCAAATGCTTGCCTTGCTGCAATCCGTTGTAGATCAGTTCAGGAATTTCCGGCATTTTTTCGATCCAGAAGGGGCCTTTTTCTTTCAGCGCTCTGACCAGCGCCGGAATACCCACCTGATCTTTGATCCACGTTTCAAGGAAAGGTTTCGCGGTTTTCCATAAATCCAGTTGCGGATAGAGCTGACGGCCGACACCTTCGATATAGAGCAACGTTTTCTGCAACAGCACCAGTTGCGGCTGCACTTCCATATTAAAGCGACGTGCCGTATTGAAGAGGTTGAGCAGCACATGCCCAAAGGAGATTTCCGCCAGCGGCTTTTCAAAGATCGGCTCACAAACGGTGCGAATGGCAAACTCGAACTCTTCAACATTGGTATCCGGCGGAACCCAGCCTGAATCCACATGCAGCTCCGCCACTTTGCGATAGTCGCGGTTAAAGAAGGCGATAAAGTTTTCCGCCAGGTAACGCTTATCTTCTTTGTTCAGCGAACCGACAATACCGCAGTCAATGCCGATATATTGCGGATCTTCCGGATGGTCGTAGCTAACAAAAATATTACCCGGATGCATGTCTGCATGGAAAAAGCTGTCGCGGAATACCTGGGTGAAAAAGACCTGCACACCACGTTCGGCCAGCAGTTTCAAATTGGTGCCGTTCTTCTCCAGCGCAGCAACATCGGAAACCGGAATGCCATAAATACGTTCCATCACCAGCATGTTTTGGCTGCAATAATCCGAATAGATTTCCGGCACATACAGCATTGGGCTGTTTTCGAAGTTGCGGCGCAACTGGATCGCGTTAGCGGCTTCACGCAGCAGATCCAGTTCATCAATCAGCGTCTTCTCATATTCGCGCACCACTTCACGCGGGCGCAGGCGGCGACCATCCGGCAACAGGCGAGGAACCCAGCCCGCCAGGCGGTAGATCAGTTTCAGATCCGCTTTGATCACCGGCAGGATGTCCGGGCGAATGACCTTAATCACCACTTCTTTGCCACTCTCTTTCAACCGTGCTGTATGCACCTGCGCAATGGATGCAGAGGCCAGCGGTTCAATGGCAAAGTCATCAAACCAGGTTTCAACTGGCAGATCACCCATCGCTTTTTCAATCTGCTTTTTGGCGAGATGACCATCAAAAGGCGCAACGCGGTCCTGCAACATTGCCAGCTGATCGGCAATCAGCGGCGGAAATAAATCACGGCGAGTAGACAACATTTGCCCGAATTTAATCCATACCGGCCCCAGTTCCTGCAAGGCAAGACGCAGGCGTTCCCCAAGCATTTTTTCTTTGTGCCGGTTTGGCATCCAGAAGAGCGTCCGCCGCCATAACCGCAGCGGCAGGGTGATACGCATTTTGGGAATGAGCTCATCAAGCCCGTAACTTAAAAAGGTTTGGATGATGAAATAGAGGCGCCGTAATTCTCCAGGCGTCATTTGCCCTCCAGTTTATCCAGGCGTTTGGCTAAGGCATCCGCAGCCCTTTCCACAGCAGCCGTTTCTTCAGCAAACCAGGCAACTTCCAGTGCGCCTGGCGCAAGGCGCCACTCTTCCGTTAGCACTTCAGCGACATAGCGTTGCTGGCGTTGAAAACCGTGTTGCAGAAAGCGAGCACCGCCGCGCAGGAATTTACTGATCCCCTCAGCGGCGATATCGCCAGTCCATGGCGCGAGGATCTCGGCAGGATCGAATTCCGCCAAATCCATCAGCGAAACCAGGTTTTGCACCACCTGAATATCGCCCTGCACTTCCAGCTCGCCGCTGCGAATAAGCGCAGTCAGTTGCTGGCGGTCACGCAACTTAGGCAGCACCCGCAGTTGCGTAATCACGGAACAGTCAGCTTCCCCTTCCCACTCGCCTAATACATCAATCTGGCGCTCACTGAACACCAGTACAAAGGGGGAAGAGAACTCTTGCAGCACTACGCGCAACACCTTGCCATGCAAACGCTGGCGCGCAGGTTTCAGCGCGCCTTCACGGTATAAAAACGTATTCAGTACACGTTCAATTCCGGCGGCAACCATCGGCTTAAAAGGCATACGCACTCCTGTCAGAATTTGTAGCCACGATGCAGAGCAACGATACCGGCCGTCATGTTGTAGTAATCGACGTTTTCGAAACCGGCGTCCTGCATCATCGCTTTCAGGGTCTCCTGATCGGGGTGCATACGGATAGATTCAGCAAGATAGCGATAGCTTTCCGCGTCGTTTGCCACCAGTTGACCAATACGCGGCAGGACGTGGAAAGAGTACGCATCATAAGCTTTGCTCAGCGGTTCAATAATGGGCTTGGAAAATTCGAGCACCAGCAGGCGGCCGCCCGGTTTCAAAACGCGGAACATGGAGCGCAGCGCTTTCTCTTTTTCCGTCACGTTACGCAGACCAAACGAGATAGTGATGCAGTCGAAAGTATTGTCCGGGAACGGCAAGGCTTCAGCATTTGCCTGCACATATTCGACGTTACCGATCACACCGAGGTTGCGCAGTTTTTCGCGCCCCATTTTCAGCATCGAATCGTTAATATCTGCCAGTACAACCTGGCCGGTTTCGCCCACCAGGCGGGAGAATTTCGCCGTCAGATCGCCCGTACCACCGGCCAGATCGAGAACTTTCTGCCCACGACGCACGCCGCTGCAATCAATGGTAAAGCGCTTCCATAAACGGTGAATGCCCATCGACATCAGATCGTTCATAACGTCATATTTTGACGCGACCGAATGGAAGACATGCGCCACCATGTCGGCTTTGTTTTCTTTGGCGACGGTCTGAAAACCAAAGTGTGTTGTCTCTTTTGAATCTTCCGCCATCTTAGTGCCTGCTATTCAAGAAATTGTTTGTGAAGTGTATCAGATTGGAGGCGATTGCCCTACGATTCAACCACCCGAAGACGCCTTCGATTCAGGATCATCGCCCGCGGCCATGCTATCTAATGCATTGTCTTCAAAGCAATCGAGGGAGTCGTTTTGCCCGGAACGCAAACGGAACTCTTCGTCCTGTTCCTGTGCTTGCGCCGCTAATTCCGGATTAATCTCGCGTTTGATTTCGACGCCGAGCCCGCGAAATGCCTCTGCCTGAGCCAGCAGATTGCCGCGCCCGGAACTCAGTTTTTTCATCGCCTGGCGGTAATTTTCCTGGGCTTTATCCAGGCTCTGACCAATGGATGACATGTCGTCAACGAACAGGCGCATTTTGTCATACAGGCGGCTCGCCCGCTCCGCGATCTGCTGCGCATTGCGGCTTTGATGTTCATAACGCCACAGGTTGGCGATAGTTCGCAGCGCCACCAGCAATGTCGTCGGGCTGACCAGCATGATGTTATTTTTCAGCGCTTCGGTGATCAGTTCAGGCTGTCTGTCCAGCGCAATCAAAAAGGCCGGCTCCACCGGAATAAACATCAAGACATAATCCAGGCTACGCAGCCCCGGCAGTTGCTGATAATCCTTACGACCAAGCAGGCGAATATGGTTTCGTACCGAGGCGATATGTTCCTGTAGCGCTCCTTCGCGCGTAAAGTCGTCGTCGGCATTGAAATAACGTTCGTAAGCGACCAGCGTCATTTTGGCGTCGATCACCACATCTTTGCCCTGCGGCAGACGCACGATCACATCCGGTTGCATCCGCGCGCGATGGTCATTTTCAATACTGACCTGGGTTTCGTATTCATAACCTTCACGTAAACCAGAGGCTTCCAGCACGCGGGTCAGCACCACTTCCCCCCAGTTACCCTGGGTTTTGTTATCGCCTTTCAGCGCCCGTGTCAGGTTTATCGCTTCCTGCGCCATCTGGGCATTCAGCTGTTGCAGGTTGCGAATTTCATGTGCCAGCGTGTGGCGTTCACGCGCTTCCTGACCAAAACTCTCCTGCACCTGACGGCGAAAACCATCAAGTTGCTCGCGCAGCGGCGTTAGCAGACCGTTCAGGCTTTGCCGGTTTTGTTCATCCACGCGGCGATTGCTCTGCTCGAAGATACGATTAGCAAGATTTTCAAACTGTTCGCTCAACCGCTGCTCGCTGCTGTGCATCTGGCGTAGCTTCTCTTCAGCATGCAACTGAGTAGATTCAAGCCGGGTCGTCACTTCGCGTAAATCCGCTTCCAGCGAGCTATTGATATGTTGCAGGCTACGCAGCTCGTTATTGAGCAACCCGCACTCTTCGCGCCAGTGTTCGTTTTGGGTTATCTGCTGCCGGGCGGCGCTCAGTTCGCTAAAGACATCACGCTGCTCCGCGAGCAGATCCGCCTGCTGCTGCGCCCCTCGCCAGCTTGCTGCCAGCCAGCCGACCAGTAAACCCGCCAGCGCAACGGCTGCCATGACGATGATTGAAGTGTCCACCACGTCCCCTTAGTGATAACGCCTGTAGCGGAGGATTGTGCTGTATAAACGTCCAGTTTGGAAGGGGTTTTCCTGCGAAGCAGTACGCAAAAAGAAAAGGCCGAACGCATCGGCCTTTGCAAAAGGGAAGGCGAATTACAGAAGACGACGCGCCGCTTCCACCACGATTTTCACCGCGTGGCTTTCGGTCTGCTTCATGGTTTCCGCATTCGGGATCTCTTGCTGGGTGCGGTTTACAATCACACCGGCAACCATGCCTGCACGCAGCCCCTGGCTTGCGCACATGGTCAGCAGCGTGGCGGATTCCATTTCATAGTTCATCACGCCCATGGACTGCCACTCTTCCATGGAACCTTTAAAGCGGTTCACCACGCGACCAGAGAAGGTGTCGTAACGCTCCTGGCCTGGGTAGAAGGTGTCGGAAGAGGCGGTAACGCCGATATGTTTCGTTGCGCCAATCGCATCCGCTGCGGCAACCAGCGCGGTAGTGCACTCAAAATCCGCCACCGCCGGGTACTCCATCGGTGCAAAGTGCAGGCTCGCGCCGTCAAGGCGCACGGACGCGGTGGTGATCAACACGTCGCCAACATTAATGTGCGGCTGAATCGCACCGGTGGTGCCCACACGCAGGAAAGTGCGGATGCCAAGCTGCGCCAGTTCTTCAACGGCGATAGAGGTTGACGGGCCGCCGATGCCGGTGGAACAAACGATAACCGGTTTGCCATCCAGCTCTGCGCGCCAGCTGGTAAATTCGCGGTGAGATGCCAGTTTGACCGGCTTATCCATCAGCGCGGCGATCTTTTCCACACGCTCCGGATCGCCAGGGACGATGGCCAGCGTAGCCCCTTGTAAATCGTTTTTGGTGAGGCCGAGATGAAAAACATCAGACTTGGACATAACAGACTCCTCTGTGGTCGGTTTTATCAGTAGAGGCAAAAAGATACTTTACAGAAGGCACGGATATAATTTCGTGACTGATATCACCATGAATAAAACTGATTGCATTTCATTTCCATAAATTAGTGATTTACATCACATTAACACGACACATCCCACAACTCAGCAGCAAAGATAGTCTACGGCACGGTGATTTGCGCGCGCGGCAGGCCTTCCCGTCTATAGTTATTGAAGCGCTAAAAAAGGTATGGAGAATGCCATGACAACCAACAACACACCAGGCTTTGCACCTGCGGCTTCACCTCTCGCTTCAACCGTTGTTCACACGCCGGAAGACGCCTTAATCGCAGGCGAAACGTCTATTCCGACACAGGGCGAAAATATGCCCGCTTTTCACGCCCGACCGAAAAATGCCGAAGGCCCATTGCCGATTGTCATTGTGGTGCAGGAAATTTTCGGCGTGCATGAGCATATTCGCGATCTGTGCCGCCGTCTGGCACTGGAAGGCTATCTCGCCATCGCGCCGGAGCTCTATTTCCGTCAGGGCGATCCAAATGATTTCGCCGATATTCAAACCCTGCTAAGCGGCCTGGTAAGCAAAGTACCGGACGCGCAAGTGCTCGCCGACCTGGATCATGTCGCCAGTTGGGCAGCGCGCAACGGCGGGAACGCGCATCAGCTGTTAGTGACCGGTTTTTGCTGGGGCGGACGCATCGCCTGGCTGTATGCCGCGCACAATCCGCAGTTGAAAGCCGCCGTCGCCTGGTATGGCAAGCTGGTGGGGGAGAAATCGCTCAATTCTCCGCGTCACCCGGTGGATATCGCCACTGAACTTACCGCGCCAGTGCTCGGTTTATATGGCGCACAGGATACCGGTATTCCGCTGGAGAGTGTGGAAACCATGCGCCAGGCGCTCAGAGCCGCGAACGCCAAGGCTGAAATCATCGTCTACCCCGAAGCGGGTCACGCGTTTAATGCGGACTACCGCCCAAGCTATCACGCAGAATCCGCCGCCGATGGCTGGCAGCGGATGCTGGCATGGTTTGCGCAGTACGTTAAAAAATAAGTTTTTTTGCGCCGCCGGCTTCACACCGGACGGCGCGGTAAGGCTTACTGCTGACGCAGGTTCTGCGCGGCTTTCACCATATTTGCCAGCGCGCTACGGGTTTCCGGCCAGCCGCGGGTTTTCAGGCCGCAGTCCGGGTTCACCCACAAGCGTTGTGCGGGGATGCGCTGCGCCGCTTTTTGCAGCAGCGCTTCGATCCACTCAACGCTCGGGACATTCGGCGAGTGAATGTCATACACGCCTGGACCGATTTCGTTCGGGTACTCAAACTCTTCAAACGACTCCAGCAATTCCATATCCGAACGCGAGGTTTCAATAGTGATCACATCGGCATCCAGCGCGGCAATGGAATCCATGATGTCGTTGAACTCGCAGTAACACATATGGGTGTGGATCTGCGTGTCATCTTTCGCTACCGCCGCGTTAATGCGGAAGGCTTCCACACCCCACGCCAGATAGGCATCCCAGTCGCTGCGACGCAGCGGCAAGCCTTCGCGCAGTGCTGGTTCATCAATCTGGATAATACCAATCCCCGCCGCTTCCAGATCTGCCACTTCATCACGCAATGCCAGCGCGATTTGTTTGGCGATGGTTTCGCGGCTTACATCTTCGCGCGGGAATGACCAGCAAAGAATGGTCACCGGGCCGGTCAGCATGCCTTTCACCGGTTTGTCAGTCAGCGACTGCGCATACTTCGCCCACTCCACGGTAATCGCTTCCGGGCGACTGACGTCGCCGATAACCACCGGCGGTTTCACGCAGCGGGAGCCGTAGCTCTGCACCCAGCCGTTTTGCGTAAAGACGAAGCCGTCGAGGTTTTCACCAAAGTACTCCACCATGTCATTACGTTCGGCTTCGCCATGCACCAGCACGTCTAAGCCCAGACGTTCCTGCTCGGCAATCGCCTGTTTGATATGTTCAGCGATACCGGTGCGGTAGTTGCCCGCGTCGAGATGGCCTTTTTTGAAATCCAGGCGCAGGCCGCGAATTTCCGTGGTCTGCGGGAAGGAACCGATAGTGGTGGTCGGCCAGGCGGGCAGATTAAAGCGCTTGCGCTGGGCTTTTGCGCGCTCGGCGTATGGGCTGTTGCGCTGGCTGTCCTGCGCGGTGATCGCCGCCAGACGCTGCGCTACCGCCGTGTTGTGAACACGCGTAGAGTGGCGACGCGCCTGAATCGGAGCGCTCCATTCCGCCAGTTTTTCCGTATTACCGCTGTTCAGCGCATCGCGCAGCAGCGCCAGTTCCTGGCATTTTTGCAGGGCGAAGGCGAACCAGCTCTTCACTTCCGCATCCAGACGCGTTTCAACACTCAGATCGATCGGGCTGTGCAGTAAAGAACAAGAAGAGGCAACCCACAGCGGACGTTGACCAACCACCTCGTTGATCTGCGCATATTTCTCGGTGAGATCGGCACGCCAGACGTTACGGCCATTCACCAGACCGGCAGAGAGCAGCCAGTCGGCAGGCAGACGCGAGTGCAACTCGGCCACGTTGTCCTTGCCGTGTACCAAATCAACGTGCAGCCCCTGAACCGGCAGCGCGGTGATCACATCAAGGTTCGGCGTCACGCCTTCAAAATAGGTGGTTAGCAGCAATTTCAGTTGGCCGGAAAGCGCGTCATAAGCCGGTTTAAACGCATCCAGCCAGGCTTGCGGCAGCTCCAGCACCAGCGCCGGTTCGTCGATTTGCACCCACTCGATACCGCGTTTTGCCAGCTCGCCCAGCACCTGCTGGTAAACCGGCAGGATGTCGTTCAGCAGGCTTAGACGATCAAACTGTTCCCCTTTCACTTTGCCCAGCCACAGGTAAGTGACCGGGCCAAGCAGCACCGGTTTCACCTTGTGGCCGAGCGCCAGCGCTTCGTCTACTTCGTCCAGCAACTGGGTCCAGGTGAGTTTGAACTGCTGGCCTTTGCTGAACTCCGGCACCATGTAGTGGTAGTTGGTGTTGAACCATTTGGTCATTTCCGCGGCTGCCGCCGGTTCGCCAGTGGGCGCACGACCACGACCAATGCGGAACAGGGTGTCGATATCCACGGAGCCGTCGTTGTTCTGATGACGAGCCGGCACATTGCCCAGCAGCAGGCTGGTGGTCAGAACATGGTCGTACCAGGCGAAATCGCCCACCGGCAGCAGATCAATTCCTGCCGCTTTTTGCTGCTCCCAGTGGCGGGCGCGCAGCTCGCGCCCTACCGCCAGCAGCTCTTCACGGGTGGCGTTACCCGCCCAGTAGCTCTCTTGCGCTTTTTTCAACTCGCGGCGCAGGCCAACGCGAGGGAAACCGAGGGTGTGATTAAGAATTGTCATTTTGAGCCTCTTCAATTGGGTTAATCCAAAGGATTTCGGATTAAGGGAAGGCGGCAAGTTCATGAATCCCCAGGAGCTTACCGAAGTAAGTGACTGGGGTGAATGAGCGCAGCCAACGCACCATTAATTCGAAAGACGCAGGTTTTTTAGACGTCCAGATGTTTACACATCCATATTGTGTAGGTACTGTATATTCCTCAAGCGCAAAATGTTCATGCCGGAGTGAAGGACTTTCATGATCGAAATTAAACACCTGAAAACGCTACAGGCGTTACGAAACAGCGGGTCGCTGGCGGCGGCGGCGGCAACGCTGCATCAAACGCAGTCCGCGCTTTCCCACCAGTTCAGCGATCTGGAACAGCGCCTTGGCTTTCGTCTGTTTGTGCGCAAAAGCCAGCCGCTGCGCTTTACGCCGCAGGGTGAAATTCTGCTGCAACTGGCGAATCAGGTGCTGCCGCAGATTAGCCGCGCGCTGCAGGCCTGCAATGAGCCGCAGCAAGCCACGCTGCGCATCGCTATTGAGTGTCATAGCTGTATTCAGTGGCTGACGCCTGCGCTTGAGAACTTCCGCCAGAACTGGCCGCAAGTGGAGATGGATTTCAAATCCGGCGTCACGTTTGATCCGCAACCCGCGCTGCAACAGGGCGAGCTGGATCTGGTGATGACCTCCGACATTCTGCCGCGCAGCGGTCTGCACTATTCACCGATGTTTGATTTTGAGGTGCGGCTGGTGCTGGCGCCGGATCATCCGCTGGCGGCGAAAGCGCGTATCACGCCGGACGATATCGCCAGCGAAACGCTGCTGATTTACCCGGTGCAGCGCAGTCGCCTGGATATCTGGCGTCACTTCCTGCAACCGGCGGGCGTGAGTCCGTCGCTGAAAAGTGTGGATAACACGCTGCTGCTGATTCAGATGGTTGCCGCGCGGATGGGCATTGCGGCACTGCCGCACTGGGTGGTGGAGAGCTTTGAGCGCCAGGGCCTGGTGGTGACCAAAACCCTGGGCGAAGGATTGTGGAGCCGGCTGTACGCCGCCGTGCGCGACGGCGAGCAGCGTCAGCCGGTAACGGAAGCGTTTATTCGCTCAGCGCGGAACCACGCTTGCGACCATCTGCCGTTTGTACGGAGCGCGGAGCGACCCAACGGCGATGCACCCACAGCGAGGCCATTATCACCGCACCACCAATAATAAAGCTCGGCCAGTGCGGTTGTTCCTGCCAAATCGCGAGGTTAACCAGTAACCCGGCGGGAACGTGCACATTGTTCATGATGCCGAGCGTCCCGGCGTCCACCTGCGTGGCGCCATAGTTCCACATAAAATAACCCAGCCCGGATGCCACTACGCCAAGCCATACCAGCACGCCCCACTGCAGCGTCGTGGTCGGCAGCTTCTGCGGGTTACCCATCACAAACCACGCCACCACGGCGACCACGAATGCGCCAAGATAAAACCAGGCGAACGCGTTGTGTTGCGGCATTGGGCGCGTCTCCATCAGGCGTTTATAGCCGACCATACCGATAGCAAAGCTGATATTCGCCAGTTGCACCAGAATCAGGCCAATCCAGAAGTGATCGCTCACTTTGTCGTAGCGAATAATCGCCGCGCCAATCACCGCCAGCCCGGCGCTTAGCGCGTAGCTCCAGCGCAGCCCGCGCTTGCTGAGCAGATCGTAAATCAGGGTGACATACAGCGGTGTGAAAACGGTAAACAGCAGGAATTCCGACACCGTCAGGTAGAGATACGCCTGGAAGCTGAACAGATACATAATGCCCAGTTGCAGCGCGCCCACCAGCATGTACAGGCCAATGGTCTTGAGGTTATGCCCACGCGTGCGCAGAAAAGGTAAAAAGACCAGCGCCGCCAGCCCCACGCGCATCAGCACGGAGAAGTAGCTGTCGACATGACCCGCAAGGTATTCGCCAATCAGGCTAAAAGAGAAAGCCCACAAAATAGTGGTGATGATGAGTAACGCCACAATGAATGTCTCTCCGATGAGTGGACAGGCATTGTAGCGAACTCAGTTGCGCAAGGTTTGAGTATTTAGTTGACGAGTGGTTAATTTAAAACCACTCGTCAATCTTATTCGAGGAACAGCTTACGCAGGTAATGCGGTACGGCGTTATCGGCGTTGGTGCCAATCACTTCCAGCTCCGGGTGCAGTTCTTTCAGACGCTGGTGAGCGTTGCCCATAATGCAACCTTTACCCGCCATCGACAGCATTTCCGCGTCGTTCATGCCGTCACCAAAGGCGATGCACTCTTTCAGGCTATAACCCAGCGCGCCCGCGACCGCTTCCAGCGCATGCCCTTTCGACACGCCGCCCGCCATCACTTCCAGGCAGGTTAAAGTCGAGAAACTGACGTTCACGCGATCGCCCCAGCGAGCGTTGATGGCCTGCTCCAGCGGCAGCAGTTTTTCATGGCTTTCGCAGCTGAAGAAGACTTTGCTGATCCCTTCCGGCTCAAGCAAACCCGGTTCATACAGCGAATACTGGAACACCGCTTCTTTAAAAAACCGCATCTCATCCGGGCGGTGGCGGTTCATGAACCACTCATCGTTGCGGTAGACGTTGGTAATGATATCCGGCTCGTTATGCACCACGCCGAAAAGATCGGTGGCGATATCGCGATCCAGGTTATGGGTGAACACCAGATTGCCATCGGTGTCGTGTACCCGCGCACCGTTGGAGGTGATCATGTAGGCTTTAATGCCCAGATTGTCACGGATTTGCCCGACATCCACATGGTGGCGGCCGGTGGCGAAGACGAAGTTGACGCCGCGCGCGGTAAGCAGTTTTAACGTTTCTTTGGCAAAGGACGACAGTGTGTGGTCGGGGGAGAGCAATGTGCCATCTAAATCAGATGCAACAACCTGGTACATAAGAAAATTTAACCTCAATAATTCATCAGTTATGCCGATCGAAGAATTCGACGATGGCGTTGAGCGCGACCGAGCGCATAGCGTCCTTTTCAAAAAGGATCTCATGGTACGCGCCTTGTATGACCAGCGGTTTCCCCCCTTCACAAGGGTGACCCGCTGCGGCGCGTCGTTCACAGAAGCGTTGATGCATGCGGTTATCGACCACGTGCTCCTCTTCTGCCTGAATAATCAATGTCGGCGTGGCGTCTTTTTCCGCCCCCGCCAGCGCGTGTTCGCCAGCAAGGATCCCTTCACGAACCCAGTGCCAGGTGGGTCCGCCAACGCGAAGCTGCGGTTCATCGGCATAAAAACGCAAATTACGGCGATAGCGCTCGCGGCTGTGGGTTAACACGTTTATCGCGAACGGCAACGGGCGCCAGCTCCCGGTGCCAATGGCATAACCGTCACGAAGACTCGGGTAGCTTTCGGCCCAGTCCAGCAACGGACGCACCATCCATTCCGGCAGGCGAATGATAATGCCAAACATGGGCGCGCACAGGGCAATCGCGTCGCAGGCCTGCGGATAGCGCTGCAAGAACAAAGTGGAAATCGCGCCGCCCATCGAATGAGCAAGAATATAGCGTTTGCGCCACGGCCCGCTGGCCACTTCCTGATCCCAGAATGCCGCCAGATCGTCGACATAATCACTGAAATTGACCACATGACCACGATGCGTGTCCGGCAACATGCGCCCGGAACGCCCCTGGCCGCGATGATCGATAATGAGCACGTCATAACCGAGGTGGAACAGGTCATACGCCAGCTCTGCGTATTTTACGTAGCTTTCAATGCGGCCGGGGCAAATCACAATCACGCGATCGTTACTTTGCGCGCGAAAACGGACAAAACTGACCGGCACATTGTCCACGCCGGTAAAGACCGCTTCTTCCCGCGAACGCCAGAAATCCATCAGCGGTCCCATGGTAAAAGCCGCGAACGCTTTTTCTCTGGTTTCCCATGCCATTTTTTGCCGAAACATTGGGATTTCGCCCCTTTTAGCCATGTAAAATCGTTTTTTTGTGACCAATAGCAAATTCCACTGACAATAGCGTATTGTGGCATAAAAACAGACATCCAGGGAGATTCTCATGACCTTCGAATGGTGGTTCGCTTACCTGCTGACATCCTTAATTCTGAGCCTTTCCCCCGGCTCCGGCGCGATTAACACCATGTCCACTTCCATCAGCCACGGTTATCGCGGCGCGGCAGCGTCCATTGCCGGGCTACAAACCGGCTTAGGCATTCACATCGTGCTGGTTGGTGTCGGTTTGGGCACGTTATTTTCGCGTTCGGTACTGGCCTTTGAAGTGCTGAAATGGGCAGGCGCGGCTTACCTGATTTGGCTTGGCATCCAGCAGTGGCGCGCCGCAGGCGCTATCGATCTCAATACGCTGGCAAAAACCCAATCGCGCGGGCGTTTGTTTAAACGCGCCGTCTTCGTCAACCTGACCAACCCGAAGAGCATTGTGTTTCTCGCCGCCCTCTTCCCGCAGTTTATCGTGCCGCATCAACCGCAAGTGATGCAGTACGTGGTGCTCGGCGTAACCACTATTGTGGTGGATATCATTGTGATGATTGGCTACGCCACGCTGGCGCAGCGCATTGCGACATGGATTAAAGGCCCGCATCAGATGAAAGCGCTGAACAAAGTGTTTGGTTCGTTGTTTATGCTGGTTGGCGCGCTGCTGGCATCGGCAAGACACGCCTGAGAAGAGAGCCGGATAGCGACTCCGGCTTTTATCGTTTAGCGGGAAATAATCAGGTGAATACCAAAACCGGCGAACAGCGCGCCTGCAAAACCATCAATCCACTTCGCCAGACGCTGATAACCCCGGCGGATTTGCGGTAAGGCAAACAGGCTCGCGACCACGGTAAACCAGGCGAACGTTTCCACCGCAATCAGCATAAAAATCCCCCAGCGCGCGCCAGCGCCCACGCTATCGCCAACAAACAGCGAGAAAACAGAACCGAAGTAGATAATCGCTTTCGGGTTGGCGAGATTAGTCAGTAACCCTTTGATAAAGCTGCGCCCGCTGGCGGCCAGCTCAACCTGCGGCGCGTCGCCGTTTTGCGGATCTTTTTTCAGCGCACCGCGCAGCATCTGGTAACCCATCCAGCATAAATAGAGACCACCGCCGACCATAATGATGTTATGCAGCCACGCCATTTTCGCGAGGATCAGGTTCAGGCCGAACAGCGCCACGCCTGCCCAAATCATGACACCCGTGGTGATACCGAGCACGCCCATCATCGCTTCTTTGCGCGAGCGGCTGACAGCGGTTTGTGAAACGAAGAAGAAATCGGGGCCGGGGCTCATCAGTGCGACGATATGCACCAGCGCCACGGTGAGAAATAACATCAACATAGATAACTCGCGGGAAAATAGTTCAGGGGGAAACCATCCTCCCATTTTTTTCGCAGGCTGACTACTCTTCTTCGCCGTCGACATGCGCGCGGATCAGCGCCATAAACTCCTGGCCGAAGCGCTCAAGTTTGCGCGTCCCCACACCGTTGACGCTGAGCATTTCGCCGGGAGAGAGCGGCATCTGTTCGGCCATTTCAATCAGCGTCGCATCGTTAAACACCACGTAAGGCGGAATATTCTCTTCATCGGCAATCGCTTTACGCAACTTGCGCAGCTTGGCGAACAGCTTGCGGTCGTAATTGCCGACCGCCGCTTTCTGCATCACTTTCGGTTTCAGCGCCACCATACGCGGCACCGCCAGCATCAGCGGGACTTCACCGCGCAGTAGCGGGCGCGCCGCTTCGGTGAGCTGCAACGCCGAGTGCTGAGCAATGTTTTGCGTGGCGAAACCTAAGTGAATCAACTGGCGGATCACGCTTACCCAATGTTCGTGGCTTTGCTCGCGACCAATGCCATATACCGGTAATTTGTCGTGGCCAAACTCGCGGATACGCTGGTTGTTCGCCCCGCGCAGCACTTCCACCACATAGCCCATACCGAAACGCTGATTGACGCGGTAGATAGCCGACAACGCTTTTTGCGCGTCCTGCAAACCATCGTACTGGCGCGGCGGATCGAGGCAAATATCGCAGTTACCGCAGGGCTCCTGGCGACCTTCGCCAAAGTAGTTCAGCAGCACCAGACGGCGGCAGGTTTGCGCTTCGGCAAACGCGCCCATCGCATTGAGCTTGTGCCGCTCGATATCCTGCAGCGGCCCGGCGGGCTTCTCTTCCAGGCAGCGGCGCAGCCACGCCATATCCGCCGGATCGTAAAACAGCATCGCTTCCGCAGGCAGGCCGTCACGCCCGGCGCGACCAGTCTCCTGATAATACGATTCGATATTGCGCGGAATGTCGAAATGCACCACGAAACGCACGTTAGGCTTGTTGATGCCCATACCAAACGCCACCGTCGCCACGACAATTTGGAGATCGTCGCGCTGGAACTGTTCCTGCACCCGCGCCCGCACCTCATTTTCCAGCCCGGCATGGTAGGCCGCCGCGCTAAAACCGCGGCTTTGCAAACGGGCAGCGGTGTCTTCCACTTTCGCCCGACTGTTGCAATACACGATGCCGCACTTGCCGCGCTGCTCCTGCACATAACGCAGGAGCTGATCGAGCGGCTTAAATTTTTCCATCAGCATGTAGCGGATGTTCGGGCGGTCGAAGCTGCTGACCTGAATCAGCGGATCGTTAAGCCCCAGCAAACGTTCGATGTCGCGGCGGGTGGTGTCATCAGCGGTGGCGGTCAGCGCCATAAACGGCACGGAAGGCAGCATCTGGCGCAACTGGCCCAGCGCGGCGTATTCCGGACGGAAATCATGACCCCACTGAGAAATACAGTGCGCTTCGTCCACGGCTAACAACACCGGATTCCACAGGCGCAGTTGATCGAGGAAGTTGTCGAGCATCAGGCGCTCGGGGGCGATATAGAGCAACCGAATCTGGCCGTTGCGACAGCCGTTGATCACCTCAAACTGCTGTTCGCGGCTCTGGGTAGAGTTCAGGCACGCCGCTGCGACACCGTTTGCCAGCAGTTGGTCGACCTGATCTTTCATCAGCGAAATGAGCGGTGAAACCACCACCGTCAGGCCATCTAATACCAGCGCCGGAATTTGGTAGCACAGGGATTTCCCGCCGCCGGTTGGCATCACCACCAGACAGTCGCGGCCACTGAGCACGGTGTCGATAATGTCCTGCTGGCCCGGGCGGAATTGCTGGTAGCCGAAGGTCTCTTGCAGAACCTGTTTCGCCAGCGATTCCTGATTCAATACTTCCGCCTGTGCCACTCTGACCCCATTTGCCTGAAATAAAAACAGGCGCTATTTTCAGCGCCTGAGAGAGAAACTGCAATGCTTAAAACAGATCGTTAAGCATCACACCCACGCCGACACGTGTCTGATTGAAATTGTAGTCAATCAATGATTCGCCGTACCCGCTGTAGACCTGCGTATAAAGACGTACGTGTTTTGTCACTGGGTAGCTTAGCCCGAGTTCCGCGCCGCCGTAGCCGGTATTCCAGTTATATTGTCCTTTTGCGCTGAGGATCGCATCGCCAATCTGGTAGCCGATTTTCAACTGGTAATAACCCATATATTTGGTGATATCCGGGTTGTCATCAACCGATCCCACCACATACCACGGTTTCACCTCCACCAGCCAGTTACCGCTTTGCGCCATTAAGCGCGTATACGCGCGGTTCCAGCTGCGCGAAGTCGGATCGGAACGCCCGTTCGAATCGTGATTAAAACCAAACTCCACGTCGCGCAGCGTCCAGCCAGCAAACTCGTAATCGGTGGCAAACCCGAGGAACAGTTGCGGTTCGTAGTTGGTTTCACGGAACGGAGAAGACTCGCCGCTGTTTGACAGCTGCCACCAGGATTTTTGTGTGTAGGAACCACCGAACACCGAGTTTGGCCCCAAAATCCCGCGCCAGAACGGAAACGCCAGGCTGAGCTGGAACTTCACTTCGTCTTTACGCGCATTGTCCGCCCAGTTATAGGAGCGAATCGCTTCTTTATTCAGATCGCTGGTATCGGTGTAGATAACGTAGTTGGATTCATAAGGATAGAGCGTGAACGGATTGTCGTGCTC
This sequence comes from Kosakonia pseudosacchari, assembly GCF_015167415.1. Classification (NCBI taxonomy): domain Bacteria; kingdom Pseudomonadati; phylum Pseudomonadota; class Gammaproteobacteria; order Enterobacterales; family Enterobacteriaceae; genus Kosakonia; species Kosakonia pseudosacchari. The sequence continues at coordinate 187,889 of NZ_CP063425.1, read as the reverse complement.
CTGTAATAAGTTGGCGATGACGCTGCCGCGCACGGCTGGCGCATCATGAACTTCTTTTACCGTCGCTTCTTGTGCGTAAGCCATAAACGGCAGTGCAAGCACTGCGAAAAACCAACCCAGAGAGGTCCGCATCGGTTTGCTGCTCCAAATCATATTGTTGAATTGACGAATTTCCCCGCAGGTATTCTACATATTTATTGAGTCACTGCTCATGTATCGGTTCCGAAAGTGGAAATCAACAATCGATAAGCATAAAATCAACATTTCATTAACTCATCGGATCAGATAGCCATGTCAGTTGTTCTCACAGCGGAAGAAGTCCTGAAAACGGTCGGCGAGATATTCGTTTACCACATGCCGTTTAATCGTGCGTTAGGGCTGGAGCTGGAGCGTTATGAGAAAGAGTACGCGCAGCTGAGTTTCAATAACCAACCTATGATGGTCGGCAACTGGGCGCAAAGCATTTTGCACGGCGGTGTGATTGCCTCTGCGCTGGATGTCGCCGCAGGTCTGGTTTGTGTGGGCAGCACATTAACCCGCCATGAAACGATTAGCGAAGAGGAGCTGCGCCAGCGTTTAGCACGCATGGGCACGATCGATTTACGCGTCGATTACCTGCGACCGGGTCGCGGCACGCGCTTTACCGCCAGTAGCAGCTTGCTGCGCGCGGGTAATAAAGTTGCCGTCGCGCGCGTAGAGCTGCACAACGAAGAACAGCTCTATATTGCCAGCGCGACCGCCACCTATATGGTGGGGTGAGCCGGGCATAAAAATCGGGTACCATGAGGATTCCTTTCAGCTAAGAGCTTTCCCGATGGATGCAAAACAGACGCGGCTGGGCGTGCTTCTTGCCCTGGCCGCTTATTTTATTTGGGGCATTGCCCCGGCTTACTTCAAAACGATCTGGTTCGTTCCGGCCGACGAAATTCTGACGCATCGCGTGATCTGGTCTTTCTTCTTTATGCTGGCGTTGATTAGCGTGAGCCGCCAGTGGAGCAGCGTGAAAGCCCTGCTGCAAACGCCGAAAAAGATCCTGCTGCTGGCGCTCTCTGCCGTGCTGGTGGGGGGCAACTGGTTACTGTTTATCTGGGCGGTAAACCATAACCATATGCTGGAAGCCAGCCTGGGCTACTTTATTAACCCGCTGGTGAATATTCTGTTGGGGATGCTGTTTCTGGGCGAACGCTTTCGCCGCATGCAGTGGCTGGCGGTGCTGCTGGCAGCGATCGGGGTGCTGGTACAATTGTGGACATTCGGCTCGCTGCCGATAATCGCGCTGGGTCTGGCCTTCAGCTTTGCGTTTTACGGCCTGCTACGCAAAAAGATTGCCGTCGAAGCGCAAACCGGGATGTTGATAGAAACGCTGTGGCTGCTGCCGGTTGCCGCAGTGTGGTTGTTCGGCATTACCGATAGCCCGACCAGCCATATGGGGCAAAACAGCCTGTCGCTTAATCTGCTGTTAATGGCCGCAGGTGTCGTAACCACCGTGCCGCTGCTCTGTTTTACCGGTGCGGCAACGCGTCTTCGCCTGTCGACGCTCGGCTTTTTCCAGTACATTGGCCCGACGTTGATGTTCGTGCTGGCGGTGCTTTTTTACGGCGAACATCCCGGTGCGGATAAAATGGTGACCTTCGGCTTTATCTGGGTTGCGCTGGCTATTTTTGTGCTCGACGCGGTGTATACACAGCGTGGTTTACGCAAAAAACCTGATTAAACTCATAGGCGGAATAGCCGCCCAATACCTACAAAAATTCAGAGGTAAGGATTTACTCAATCGCGTAATGCGCAATGGAATGCTATGTTTGCCCCTTCGTCATTACGTTATTCAGGATGAATCAGCGATGATCCGCAGGATTTTTTTGCCGTCGGGCAAAACGTGCCTCGCGCGTGGGCCGTATATCCTTATCTTTTTACTTCTGCATATTCTCTTTTTAATTGTTGCTTTTAATGTAGCCGAACTGCCTGTTCTGCCGCTGGTGTGCTTTCTGCTTTACACCTATTTAAAGCTCAATATTAACGCGCAACGCTGCAGGGATAGCGGCGCAAGAGGCCGCTATGTGGTCATTTTTTCACTGCTGGTCTACCTGGCATCGCTGGCCGTTGCCGCCACCGGTGTTGCCAGCGACGTAGAGTGCGTGAGCTTAGGTATCAGAATCTATTTCGGCTACGACGTGCTGGTATTTTTCGTCTTTATGCTCGCACCGACGCAGTTACAACAACAAATTAATTCGACGGACCATGTGTCTATTTCAGGAGGGGAAAATGAGTAACATCAACACTTATGATTATAAAAGCGACCATTCATTAAGCGACAAATGGAAGTATCGTTTCGCATTCTATGAGAAGAACGGCTACCCATCTTTTTGGGGGATGAGCCCGGCATGGAAAAATGCCTATAAAGAGATGACCTTTGGCCAGAAGATAAAAGTCTCTTTCAATTTCTTCGCCTGGTTTTTTTCTATTATCTATCTGCTGATCCTTGGCTTATGGAAAAAAGCCCTGTTAGTTTTAGTTATCAACGTTGTCGTTATCGTGTTTGCGGTTATTTTTAACCTTGGCTTCCTGGGTTATATGGTAAACGCCCTCATCGCCTGTCGGGCCAACATTTGGTATTACGATCTAAAAGTGAAGGGCAAACAGGACTGGAGCCTGTAATAAAAAAGGTTCAGCGCTATGCTGAACCTTTTTGTTTTACAGCCAGTTACGGCGTTTGAAATAGAGATACGGCGCGAGCCCGGCGAGGATCATAAAGATGATTGCGCCAGGGTAGCCAAAGCTCCAGTGCAGTTCGGGCATAAATTCAAAGTTCATGCCGTAGCTGGAAGCCACCAGCGTCGGCGGCAGGAACACGACCGATACCACCGAGAAGATCTTGATGATGCGGTTCTGCTCGATATTGATAAAACCCATCGCCGCCTGCATCAGGAAGTTCACTTTCTGGAACAATGATTCGTTGTGCGGCAGCAGGGATTCGATATCGCGCAGGATCTCGCGCGCCTGCTCAAGCTGACCGGCCGGTAAACGCGCCTTACGCACCAGGAAGTTCAACGCGCGCTGGGTATCCATCAGACACAGGCGCACCTTCCAGCCGATATCTTCCTGTTCCGCCAGCGTCGAGAGCGCGTCGTCATATTCGTCGCCCTGCTGGCCTTCCATAATGACGCGGCTCAGCTTTTCCAGATCGCTGTAAATGTTCTCGATTTCATCCGCCAGCTGCTCAATTTTGGTTTCGAACAGATCCAGCAGCAGCTCATAAGCGTTGCCGTCGACCATCTCCTGACTACGGGCACGCATACGATACAGGCGAAACGCGGGCAGCTCGCGTTCACGCAGAGTGAACAGGCGACCTTCGCGGATGGTAAATGCTACGGTTGAGTTTCCTGCGTGATCTTCAGCATCTTCAAAAAAGAAGAAGGAGTGGATGTGCAGGCCGTCTTCGTCTTCAAAAAAACGCGCCGACGCCTCAATGTCTTCCAGTTCAGGTCGGGTGGCCAGGTTCTGGCCCAATTCCGTTTGCACGCGGGTACGTTCTTCATCGTCCGGCTCGACCAAATCAACCCAAACAGAGCTGGCGAGGTGCTTGATTTCGTCAGCCTCAAGGCGGGTTAAACGATTGTTTTCCAGTTGAAATGCGCTCAGCATAGCCGGGACTCCCAATGCAAAAAATATCGGACAGTTCGGTGGGCACACAGAGAAACAAATTGGGTTTCAGACCATTAAACAGCCTGACTCAGCGCGACGGGAATACAGCGGGTCGCTGACAACCTCTAAGGCCATCAGCATGAGGAGATAGCCTTAGGAGTTGTTCCTGAAAACCAGGAAATTGAGCCAGTATCTACTGGGTGTGTCCAAGGCGAATGTCCTCTTAGCGTGATCGTGCGCGCATGTTACGCCAGCACTCAGAAGGCGTCAACACGCAACGAAACGCTAAAGAGCAATATTTGCCCTTCAGCGTATAAGGCTAGCAGAATATTACAAAATAATGATATTTTTCTGAAAGTTACACGGTTTCGAGCCTGGCGTAAGCCGCCACCAGCCACTTGATACCCTGCCCCTGGAAAGCCACCTGCAAACGGCTGTGCTCGCCACTGCCTTCCATGTTCACCACCGTGCCCTCACCAAATTTGGCATGGCGTACGCGCTGGCCGAGTTTATACCCCGTGTCGCTTTGCGCCACCGGCGTACCCATGCGCTGGTGGCTAACCGGGCGGCTGATGCTGGCACGCAGACGCACCTCTTCCACACACGCTTCCGGCAGTTCGCCGATAAAGCGCGACGGGCGGTGATACACTTCTTTGCCGTACAGACGGCGGGTTTCCGCGTAGGTCAGCGTCAGCTTTTGCATCGCGCGCGTCACGCCGACATACGCCAGACGGCGCTCCTCTTCCAGCCGACCACCTTCATCCAGCGACATCTGGCTGGGGAACATGCCCTCTTCCATGCCGACAATAAACACCTGCGGGAACTCCAGCCCTTTCGCCGAGTGCAGCGTCATTAACTGCACCGCATCCTGCCAGGTATCCGCCTGCCCTTCGCCCGCTTCCAGTGCGGCGTGGGAGAGAAACGCCTGCAGCGGCATTAAATCTTCGTCTTCTTCGTTGTAGCTGAACTGGCGCGTCGCGGTGACCAGTTCCTCTAAGTTCTCGATACGCGTCTGGCCTTTTTCGCCTTTTTCCTGCTCGTACATCATGCGCAGGCCGGAATCGCTGATCACCCGGTCGGTTTGCACATGCAGCGGCATATCCGCCGTTTCCTGCGCCAGCGCGTCAATCAGTTCCAGGAAACGTTGCAGCGCGCTCGCCGCGCGGCCCGCCAGCGCTTTCTCTTGTAACAGTTCCCGCGTTGCCTGCCACAAGGTTAACTGGCGATCGCGCGAGGTTTGGCGCACCACGTCCAGCGTGCGATCGCCGATGCCGCGCGTTGGCGTATTCACCACACGTTCAAAGGCAGCGTCATCGTTACGATTGGCGATCAGGCGCAGGTAAGAGAGCGCATCTTTAATTTCCTGACGTTCGAAGAAGCGCATACCGCCATAAATCCGGTATGGCATGCTGGCTTGCAGCAGCGCCTCTTCCAGCACGCGCGACTGGGCGTTACTACGATAGAGAATGGCGCACTGCGAGAGCTGCCCGCCGTTATCCTGCCAGGCTTTAATGCGATTGACGACATAACGCGCTTCATCCAGCTCGTTAAAGGCGCAGTAAAGCGAAATCAGCTCGCCATCGACGCCATCGGTCCACAGTTTTTTACCCAGACGCCCGTTGTTGTTTTCAATCAGGGCGTTCGCCGCGCTCAGGATATTGCTGGTCGAACGGTAGTTCTGCTCCAGGCGGATAGTCTGCGCGCCGGGGAAGTCTTTCAGGAAGCGCTGGATGTTTTCCACCTGCGCACCGCGCCAACCGTAGATGGACTGATCATCGTCGCCGACAATCATCACTTTGCCGGTATCGCCCGCCAGCAGACGGATCCACGCGTACTGAATGTTGTTGGTATCCTGGAACTCGTCCACCAGGATATTGGTAAAGCGTTCGCGGTAATGCTGCAAAATATGCGGCTTGTTGAGCCACAGCTCATGGGCGCGCAGCAGCAGTTCGGCGAAATCCACCAGCCCGGCGCGATCGCAGGCTTCCTGATAGGCCTGGTAAACTTTCTGCCAGGTTTGTTCCACCGGGTTACCGAAACTTTGAATATGGTGCGGACGAATGCCTTCGTCTTTCTGGCCGTTGATGTACCACATCGCCTGGCGCGGCGGCCACTGCTTCTCGTCGAGGTTCATCGCTTTGATCAGGCGTTTGAGCAAACGCAGCTGATCTTCGCTGTCCAGAATCTGGAAATCCTGCGGCAGGTTGGCGTCCATATGGTGCGCGCGCAGCAAACGGTGCGCGAGGCCGTGGAACGTGCCAACCCACATCCCGCCCTGCGACGTACCCATCAACTGACCGATACGGTGACGCATCTCCGCCGCCGCTTTGTTGGTGAAAGTCACCGCCATAATGGAGTATGGCGAGCAGTTTTCCACGGTCATCAGCCAGGCAATACGGTGTACCAGCACGCGCGTCTTACCGCTCCCCGCCCCTGCCAGCACCAGCATATTGCTGCGCTCGGCGGCTACGGCGTCGCGCTGTTTGTCATTGAGGCTGTCGAGCAGATAAGAAACGTCCATTGGCACCGCCGCGAAATATTACTGGAAATTTATACAGAACAGCTGGTGATTATATCAGCGTAGTGAGGGATGCCAACCGCGAAATTTCCACATGCGGTAGTAACCGGCTGTCGCTGGCTTGCAGCAGATCTGCGCCTTCCGGCTTGATCCAACAAGCCTGCATGCCGCAGCGCACCGCCCCGGCAACGTCGGTGGTCAAATCATCGCCAACATGCAGGATATCACCAATCGCCACGCCGAGACGCTCAGCCGCCAGGTGGTACATATCGCTAAACGGTTTTGAGCGACCATCCGGTCCGGCACGCAGCACGAATTCAAAGTAGTCGCCCAGGCCGAACAACTCCGGCTGCGCGTTACCGTTGGTGATCGCCACCAGCGGCCACTTTTTGCCGAGCTTCCTCAGCGTGTCGTGCGTTTCCTCTGGCACATCAATACGGCTGCGCCATTTGGCAAAATTGACCATCGCGGCATTTGCACCGGCAGCGGCTTCTTCCGCGGTCAGACCGGCGTCCAGCATCGCGCGTTCAACGGCACGCCGACGCCACTCGGTGACATCGTGATAAATATCCGGTTCGGTTTCCCGCAGCGACTGGCGCAAGCGGTGGAATTCTGTGTTTTCCAGGTTGCTTAACGCCGGGTGATAACGCTGCACAAACGCCAGCGCTTCCTGTTCTGTGCGCTGGATAACCAACCGGTTGTCGTAAAGGGTGTCGTCCAGGTCGAAGGTGATCGCTGAGATCTGACCTAATGGGCGGTAAAAACGCATTATTTCCCCCGTTTGGCGCGCGGGTGCGCCGCATCGTATACCGAAGCAAGATGTTGAAAATCAAGATGAGTATATATCTGAGTGGTGGACAGATTGGCGTGACCAAGCAGTTCCTGCACACCGCGCAGATCGCCGCTTGATTCGAGCATATGGGTGGCGAAAGAGTGGCGCAGCTTATGTGGATGCACGTGGCTGTTCAATCCTTGCTTAATGCCCCATTCAGCGAAGCGCTTTTGTACATTGCGCGCCGAGATGCGTTTGCCGAGCTTCGACAAAAACAGCGCATCGTCCTCGGCACCGAACAGGCCACGCAGATCAAGCCAGTGTTCAATCCAGGCGACCGCGTTGCGGCCAATCGGCAAGCGGCGCTCTTTGCTGCCCTTACCAAGCACCCACACTTCACCGCTTTCCAGATCCAGATGCTTAATATCCAGATTCACCAGTTCAGACAAACGCAGACCCGCGCCATACATCACTTCAAGCATCGCGCGATCGCGTACGGCTAACGGATCGTTAAGATCGATATCCAGCAGGCGGTTAATATCATCAACGTCAATATTTTTCGGCAGATGGCGCGGCGCTTTTGGCGCGGAAATGCCTTTTGCCGGATTGGCGGGCAACTCGCCCTGGCTGACCATCCAGTCAAAGAAACTGCGCAGCGCCGAGAGCCGCAGCGCCAGGCTCGCCGCGCCCAGCCCTTTGCGTCGGCTACGCACGGCAATGGTACGCACCATCGCAGCATCACATTGTTGCCAGCTTTTCAGACCCGTTTCTTCGGTCAAAGCAATAATGGCATCAAGCTGACGCTGATAATTTAAAAGCGTGATCGGGCTGAGCTGGCGTTCAACGCTAAGGTAGCGCAGAAAACGGGTGACGAACGAAAACAGCGGAGAATCGGTCATACGCGCTCAATCCAGCGCTCCAGCAGATCCGGCAGCATCTGCGCGATCTCTTCCAGCAACTGAGTGCCTTGTCCCTGTTGATAATGGTGAACGTCGCGACTGCTGAACAACACAACGCCCAGCGCGCCATCCGGCCCCATCAGCGACATCGCGACGGAACCAATCGCTTTCGCATCCGGCAACAGCAGCAGTAACTCCGGCCCGTTTAACGGCCCAAGATAGTGATGCTGCTGGCCAAGACGCTGAATGCGCAGCGGTTCAAATGCCTGTCTTGAGAGCGCAAGATGGGTAAACTTCGACGGCGCACCAAGACGCCAGCGATCGGGAAAAAGACGGATAGTGGCGCCCGCCAGCCCTAAATCGCGTGCCCAGCGATGGAAACGGTTGAGCAACTCGTCGAGGCTCGGCGCGGACGCCAGCCGCCCTTGCAGACGCAACAAACGGTAGAACAAACCTTCATTCGCACTGGCCTGCTCCATCAACAGCGTCATGTTCTCTTCCAGCACATTGATGTGATTGCGCGAGCGCGCCATGTGCCATTCCACCAGCGAAACGGTGTCGCGCACCGCATGTGGTACACGCATCTGTTCCACCAGCCGTGCATTGCGGATAAAGAAATCAGGGTTACGCAGCAGATAATCGATGACCTCACGGTCATCCAGCTGTGTAAAGGTATCCTGTAGTTCTTCCCCTGGCTGCTTCATAACTGAATAAACCCGTCGTAGACATGTGCCGCCGGGCCAGTCATATACAGTGGTTGGCCCGGGCCTTTCCATGCGATATCAAGTCGACCGCCTGGTAACTCCACGCGAACATTTTCCGCCAGCAAACCCTGCGAGATGCCGACAGCGACAGCCGCGCAAGCACCGCTGCCGCAGGCCTGGGTTTCCCCGGCGCCGCGCTCATAAACGCGCAGGCGAATGTTGTCCGGTTTAACGACTTGCATAAAGCCGATGTTCGCACGCTCAGGAAAACGTTCGTGGCTTTCCAGAACCGGCCCCAGCGTTTCGACGGGGGCGGTGTTGACGTCGTCCACCTGAATCACGCAGTGCGGGTTGCCCATCGAGACAACGCCGCACAATACTGTGTGCTCTGCCGCGCGCATAATATAGGTCTTTTCCGCTTTGTTCGCGCGAAACGGCACCTGCGACGGTTCGAAGTTCGGCTCGCCCATATTCACGCGCACTAACTCATCTTCCGTTACGCTCAATACCATACGACCGTTCGCCGTACTGACGCGGATATCACGTTTATTGGTCAATCCTTTCAGGCGAACAAAACGAGCGAAGCAGCGCGCGCCATTGCCGCACTGCGACACTTCGCTACCATCGGCATTAAAAATTCGATAGTGAAAATCAAGTTCAGGATCGTAAGGAGGCTCAACCACCAGCAACTGGTCGAACCCTACGCCAAGATGGCGATCCGCCAGACGACGGATCAGCTCCGGGGAAAAAAAGACATTCTGCGTTACCGCGTCGACGACCATAAAATCGTTGCCAAGGCCATGCATTTTTGAGAACTGCATCATCTACTCCATTTGCGCGGATACAGAACGGTAACGTCAGTAATTCACCTGCGTCGGCGAGCCGTCATCACCACGATCGTTTTTATCCGGCGTGGCTGGCTGAATCGTGCTGGTTTGCGTTTTGGTTGGCGGCGGCGCGTTTTTATCGGCGGGCGGGAAGTAGAGTGGGCCTTTCAGACCACAGCCCGTCAGGCTAAACAGAGTCAGCAGTACGGCCAGCGTGCGAAACACATCTTTCATTATAAGTTGCCTGTAAGTTCGTTCTTTCTGCTTTCTATCATCGCAGGAGAAGACACAAAAGCAAGAGTTTGCGCGTTTAGGGCATCGGGAAATGTTTCGCGTTATACTGCTGCCATCATAAAAAACGGGATAAGAGAATGAACGACAGTGAATTTCATCGCCTCGCAGACGGCCTGTGGCTGACCATTGAAGAACGCCTGGATGACTGGGACGGCGACAGTGATATCGACTGCGAGATCAACGGCGGCGTGCTGACTATCAGCTTTGAAAACGGCAGCAAAATCATTATTAACCGCCAGGAACCGCTACACCAGGTCTGGCTGGCGACCAAACAAGGCGGCTACCATTTTGACCTGAAAGGCGACGAATGGGTGTGCGACCGCAGCGGTGAGACGTTCTGGGATCTGCTGGAACAGGCGGCGAGCCAACAAGCAGGAGAAACGGTCAGCTTCCGCTGACTTTCATTGCCCGGTGGAACGCCGGGCAAATCGATTAAGAGAAGTACTGCTGAAGCAACGGCGCGTCGTTATCCTGATTTGCCGGCGTCGCGGTGCTAATTGCCTGATTACGGAACGGAATCACCTGCGCGCGCCCTTCAACGTTCACAATCTGGTAGAACTGCGGCAAGTTAAAGTTGATAAAGCTCGAACCGTACGTAAAGCGATCATGAGATGAAGAATAGAAACGGCTGACATCGCGCACCAGCTCTTCTTTGCTGCCTTCGCAGTGGTGATAGACTTCCGCGCGGTTGCTCTCATCCAGGATATAGATGTTAAAGCCCTCTTCGCCGGTCTCCTCAAAGAAGAACTGAATAATCCCTTCGCTGGCAAAACCATCCACCACCGCAGGTAATTCCACGTGATTGGTTTCCACCTGCACCGAAAGGCCATGCAGCTTGTTATGAGAAATCGCGCCGTAAAACTCAATCGCGTTTTCCAGTTTCTGCACCGAGACATTGAGACGTTCAAAGAACAGCCCCCAGGTTTGCCCGGCAACACGCAACGCTTTGAAACGTCCGGTTTCCTGGCGCGTGCTGGAGAGACGCAGCTCAATACATTCTGAAACCAGTTGCTGTACACGTGTGCGAATAAGGCCACGTAAATGCTGGCTGTAGCAGAACACTTCTACGCTATCCGGCGGCGCGGCATCCTGATGCATTTTACCCAGAATGGTTTTCAGCGCTTCGATCATCGCCTGCTCGCCGTTGAAATGCAGGGTTCGCACTTCATTCCACGAGTTGCGATAGAGCAAATCTACGCTACCAACGAGGCAATTTTGCTGCTCGCCGAAGCTGAACACATCAAGTTTACGGAAATCAAAATGCACCACCTGGTTACGGAACGCCGCGGTTGGGTCGTACTCCAGGTTAACGATGATCGCCAGGTGACGGATTTCGCAAGGGCTGTAGAGCGCTTTTGGCGTCGGCGCAGGCAGCCGCAGCGGGAAGTGATGTGAAACATCCGCTACCATCTCCTGCAATTTCGGCAAATCAACAATGCCGTTGCCTTTAATAAACAGGTGTGTACGCGAAGTCAGCAGACCGTTAAACCACGCCCAGGCGACCAGCTTATTAAGGTAGCGGTTATATTCCAGCGGCTGATGGCTAACGATCGAATCCATATTTGGCGCGCGGTTGTAAAGATACCAACCCGTACGGTTGGCACGGCCCGGCGGCACATGGATAAAGGTTAAATTCGGTTCGGAGAGATCCGGTGAAATTTGCGGGTTCACCAGCGTCACTTTACCCGGTAGCGCTTCAAACGCCGCGTACAGCTTACGGGTTAATACGCCGATATCCTGCGGGCTGGCGGAAACGCTCAGATTGTTACGGCGGGCAAAGCGAATCAAGTTGCGGTAGCTCTGCATCATCGCGTCGAGCAGTTCGTTGTGCGCTTCGCGAACCTGATCGATTTTCCAGTTTGCGCGGTTATCCAGCATCGCTACACGCGCGTCATCCCAGCCCCACTCTTTCACCAGTTGCGAAATCACTTCACGGCGCCAGCCAACGCAGGCGCGCTCGCGACTCAGTTTCTCGCACACTTTTAAATAGAAACATCGACGAGCAAGGTCGAGACGCGCGGTGTCTTCAATGGCGATCAGGTATGCCGTCACGCGCTCCAGCATCATGCAGTAGTGATCGAGACCAAACGAGACAATCTCGCCATCATGCAAACGCTGTTTGATATCTTTCGCCAACAAGCGCGTGTTGGGGTATTCCCAGGAATAAGCTTCCAGCAGCAGCGTTTTCAACACCGCTTTGTACGGCGAATCAATACTTTTATAGAGCTGCCACAGGCTGGCACCGAAGTACTCTTCCGCCGAAAGCGAGCTCAGGCCACCCAGATCGAGCCATTCGTTCGGCGTTAACACGCCCTGCGCATAGAGCGTCATGACATAATCGTCGTAATGCTCTTCTTCGTCTCCCGGCACCATATTCCACAGGATACGTTTACCGGCCAGCCGCACGGCGGTGCGGTAAAATTCGTCAAGCAACAAAATATGCTGCGTGGAACCGCAGTCTTCGCCACCGAGGCTGCCGCTTTCATTATGGCGGAAACGGTTTTCATCAATCAGGAAGAAGCTTACTTCAACGCCGAGCGAGGCCGCCCAGCTTTCCAGCAGGCTGCATTTACGCTGCAACAACTGGCGCTCTTCATTATCGAGCCAGGATTGATGGCAGACCCAGATATCCAGATCCGAGGAACAGCTTTGCCCAACCGATGAGGTACTGCCCATAGAATAGACGCCGGTAATCGGCAGTTCGCCTTTCGGCGAAGCCTGCGGCGGCATGCCACGGTGCAGTTCAAGTTCGTTCAGGTAGTGAAGTTGGTTTTCATCAGGCGTGTAAAAGCAAATGCCCTGGGGAACGTTACCTTCAAGGTAGCCCGGCATCAGCGGATGGTGGTAATGCAACAATGTTGGCAGCAGACTGTAAACCTGCTGGAAAGCAGGTCCCATGGCAGCAAGCGCGCGATCCACACGCAATTGATTGATGGCATCCAGTCTCTGTTTCAGAGTCTCAATATAGAGGTACAAGACATATCGCCTGATGTTTACAGAAAATCCAAAATAGCCGTCACCTTTTTTCGCCCTTATCTTTATAGGGGGAGCGACGAAAAAATGGTCTAAAACGTGATCAATTTAACACCTTGCTCATTGACCGTAAAGAAAGATGCGCTACAAACCAGTGTAGCAGCAAACGCTCTCTGTAAAGTCCGAATTACAGCCCGGTTGCGCCTGCATTGCAGCGCTGTCGCCTTCTCGCAGCCATGCAATCTACCGCGAGCACTGACACCCTAATGCAACAATGTTAGGATGGTCAACGGACGATAAGGACGGTAACAAGCATGTTAGACAATGTTTTAAGAATTGCCACACGGCAAAGCCCTCTTGCGCTCTGGCAGGCACAATACGTTAAGGAACGTCTTGAGGCGTGCCATCCAGGATTAACAGTTGAACTGGTGCCGATGGTCACGCGCGGAGATGTGATCCTCGATACACCGCTGGCAAAAGTGGGCGGCAAGGGCCTGTTTGTCAAAGAACTCGAACTGGCGCTGCTTGAAAACCGTGCCGATATCGCCGTGCATTCCATGAAGGATGTACCAGTCGATTTCCCGCAAGGGCTTGGCCTGGTGACCATCTGTGAGCGCGACGATCCCCGCGACGCTTTTGTATCAAATCGCTATCACTCGCTGGATGAATTGCCCGCTGGCAGCATTGTCGGCACCTCCAGCCTGCGTCGCCAGTGTCAACTGGCGGAGCATCGCCCGGACCTGGTGATCCGCTCGCTGCGCGGGAATGTCGGTACGCGCCTGAGCAAGCTGGATAACGGTGAATATGACGCGATTATTCTCGCCGTTGCCGGTCTTAATCGCCTTGGACTGGGTTCCCGCGTACGCACCGCGCTGTCGCCGGAAACCTCGCTGCCAGCTGTCGGCCAGGGTGCGGTAGGTGTCGAGTGTCGCCTGGACGATACGCGCACGCGCGCCCTGCTCGCACCGCTGAATCATGACGACACCGCCGTGCGCGTGAAAGCCGAACGCGCTATGAATACGCGTCTTGAAGGCGGCTGCCAGGTGCCAATTGGCAGCTATGCTGAACTGATTGATGGCGGGATCTGGCTGCGCGGGCTGGTTGGCGCGCCAGACGGTTCCATTATGGTACGCGGCGAACGTCGCGGCCGCCTGGAGGATGCCGAGCAGCTTGGTATCTCGCTGGCGGAAGAGTTACTCGATAATGGCGCACGCGCCATTCTGGCCGAAATTTACAACGGAGACGCCCCCGCATGAGCATTCTGGTCACCCGCCCGTCCCCCGCAGGGGAAGAATTAGTGAGCCGACTGCGCACACTGGGGCTGGTGGCCTGGAGCTTTCCGCTGATCGAATTTACGCCGGGCCGTGAGCTGAGTTCGCTCCCCGCCCGGCTTGCCGCGTTAACCGCTGATGACATGGTGTTTGCGCTATCGCAACATGCCGTTTCATTCGCCCACGCGCACCTGCAACAAAAAGGGCTACGTTTTCCCAACGAACCGCACTATTTCGCAATAGGTCGCACCACCGCGCTGGCGTTACACACCGTTAGCGGGATTGACGTGCGCTATCCCCTCGATCGGGAAATCAGCGAAGTGTTGCTACAATTACCTGAATTGCAAAGTGTTCAGGGCAAGCATGCGCTAATCTTACGAGGCAATGGCGGGCGCGAAGTGCTGGCAGAAACGCTGGCGGCGCGCGGCGCTGAAGTTGAGTTTTGCGAGTGCTATCAACGCAGCGCGAAATGCTATGACGGCGCGGAAGAAGCGATGCGCTGGCACACACGCGGTGTGACCACGCTTGTGGTCACCAGCGGCGAAATGATGCAACAACTGTATTCACTTATTCCTCCCTGGTATCGGGAGAACTGGTTACTTCGCTGCCGCCTGGTGGTGGTAAGCGAACGTCTGGCGCACCTCGCCCGGGATCTGGGCTGGCAGGATATTCAGGTCGCTGACAATGCCGACAACGATGCGCTGCTTCGCGCATTACAATAACTCTCATAATGGGAAGCCATAATGACGGAACAACAACACTCCTCCGCTGAGGTTGAAGAGACCAAAGCGGCTGACGGCGCAACGCCGCCGCCGGAGAAAGCAGAGAAAAATGCACGCGCTAACAGGACCAGCCTTGCACTCAGCGCGATCGCCATCGCGATTGCACTGGCATCTGGCGCAGGGCTTTATGGCTGGGTGAAACAGCAGACGGCAACCCTGAACAACAACAATGGCGAACTCGCCGATCAGGTGATTGCCCTACAACAATCGCAGGATAAGCAGCGTGCGGAACTGGAAGGCGTAATCAAGCAGCAATCCAGCGAGCTTGCCGCGGCCAAACACCAGAACGACGTGCTGGCAAAAGAGCTGAATGACGTACAGCAGAAAGTGGCGACCATTTCCGGCTCCGACGCCAAAACCTGGCAGCTGGCCCAGGCTGATTTCCTGGTGAAACTGGCCGGTCGCAAACTGTGGAGCGATCAGGATGTCACCACCGCGGCGGCACTGCTGAAAAGCGCCGATGCCAGCCTCGCGGATATGAACGATCCGAGCCTTATCACCGCCCGCCGCGCAATTACTGACGATATCGCCACTCTTTCCGCTATCACTCAGGTGGATTACGACGGTGCCATTCTGAAGTTAAATCAGCTTTCCAACCAGATTGATAACCTGCGTCTGGCGGACAATAACGATGATGACTCCCCGATGGACGCTGATAACGGCGAGCTTTCCGGTTCCCTGAGCGAATGGCGAGTTAATCTGCAAAAAAGCTGGCAGAACTTTATGGACAGTTTTATTACCATTCGTCGCCGTGATGAGACAGCCGTACCGCTGCTCGCGCCGAACCAGGATGTTTACCTGCGCGAAAATATCCGCTCGCGCCTGCTGGTTGCCGCGCAAGCCGTTCCGCGCCACCAGGAAGAGACCTATAAGCAAGCGCTGGATAATGTCTCCACCTGGGTACGGGCCTACTACGATACCGATGACGCTGCGACTAAAGCGTTTCTCGAAGAAGTGGACAAGCTGAGTCAACAAACCATTGCCATGGATTTGCCGGAATCACTGCAAAGCCAGCCGATTCTGGAAAAACTCATGCAGACACGCGTACGCAATCTGATGGCCCAGCCAGCCGTAGCCGCTGAACAGGCACCCGCAGCCGCAGCACCCGACGCAGCCCAGGGAGAGTAACTATGTTGAAAGTGTTATTACTCTTTGCACTGCTGATCGCCGGGATCGTTCTCGGACCAATGCTCGCCGGACATCAAGGCTATGTGCTGATCCAGACCGATAACTACAACATCGAAACCAGCGTCACCGGGTTGGTCATTATTCTGGTGCTGGCATTAGTGGTTATCTTTGCTCTCGAGTGGGTGCTGCGCCGCATTTTCCGTACTGGCTCGCATACGCGTGGCTGGTTTGTCGGCCGCAAACGCCGTCGCGCCCGTAAACAGACTGAGCAGGCGCTGCTGAAACTGGCGGAAGGCGATTATCAGCAGGTTGAAAAGCTGATGTCGAAGAATGCCGATCACGCTGAGCAACCGGTGGTTAACTACCTGCTGGCGGCAGAAGCGGCGCAGCAGCGCGGCGATGAAGTCCGCGCGAATCAGCATCTGGAACGCGCCGCAGAGCTGGCAGAGAACGATCCGATTCCGGTAGAAATCACGCGTGTGCGTCTGCAACTGGCGCGCAACGAAAACCATGCTGCGCGTCATGGTGTGGATAAGTTACTGGAAATCACACCTCGCCACCCCGAAGTGCTGCGTCTGGCAGAGCAGGCTTATATTCGCACCGGTGCGTGGACGTCGCTGGTAGATATCATCCCGTCGATGGCAAAAGCCAACGTTGGCGACGATGAACACCGCGATCTTCTGCAGCAGCAGGCGTGGATCGGCATGATGGATCAAGCTCGTGCCGATCAAGGCAGCGAGGGGCTGAAAACCTGGTGGAAAAACCAGAGCCGCAAAACCCGTCAGCAGGTGGTGTTGCAGGTGGCCATGGCCGAGCACTTAATTGAGTGCGACGATCACGATACCGCACAGGAGATCGTGCTTGATGGCCTGAAGCGCCAGTACGACGATCGCCTGGTACTGGTCATCCCTCGCCTGAAAACCAACAACCCGGAGCAGATCGAAAAAGTCCTGCGCCAGCAAATCAAAACGCAGGGAGATCGCCCACTGCTGTGGAGTACGCTGGGGCAATCGTTGATGAAGCACGGTGAATGGCAGGAAGCCTGCCTTGCGTTTCGCGCCGCGCTGAAACAGCGTGCTGACGCGTTTGATTATGCCTGGCTCGCAGACTGTCTCGATCGCCTGCATCAACCGGAAGAAGCCGCCACCATGCGCCGTGACGGTTTGTTACTGACGCTGCAAAACAACCCGCCTCACTAACACCCATTGATACGGGTTGCAGGAAAGCCAAAGCGCCTGCAATCCGAAGATGGAGTGTTACGACATAAAAAAACGCCTGCCGGAATACTCAGGCAGGCGTTAAAACAGGTCTTTGACAACTAAATGGGTGCTTCACTCAACGTTATGTCCATGGTGTTTGATGAGGCCGAAGCGACATCTGTCTGTGGACGATAAGCACCGTAAACGGCTCTGCATCATTCCTGAGTTTATGAGGCCTGAAGGCGAACATAAGAGATGGAATGAGCATCTACGGGTATATTATTGCACATACCGTGCCATAACTGCATTAACAAATGTTACACCGCGCAAACTTTTAAAATATCAGCAAATTCAGCGTTTCTTGCCCATCGACCACGCCTTCACCGCCTTTGCCAAATGCCAATGTGTCGCTCCGGAACGACAAATAGCAGGCTAATCATCAAGTCCATTTAAAATCAGTGAGTTAAATGTCGCCACAGAGCGACACCGTAAGGGCAGATTGTCGTCCACGAGCAACACAGGCAAAAAGGATGATGGAAACGTGCAAAAGAAGAGAAGAAGGAAAGGAAGATAAAAACAAAAAACCCCGCTTACGCGGGGTTCAAAATTGGTCGGCGAGAGAGGATTCGAACCTCCGACCCACTGGTCCCAAACCAGTTGCGCTACCAAGCTGCGCTACTCGCCGTTTTACTGCTTTTTGAATTTTTTGTTCAATCTAAGTTGTGGTGCGAGGGGGGGGACTCGAACCCCCACATCCTAAGGACACTAACACCTGAAGCTAGCGCGTCTACCAATTCCGCCACCTTCGCATTCCACGAAACTTCTACTGCAAAATAATGGGGTGGCTAATGGGACTCGAACCCACGACAACTGGAATCACAATCCAGGGCTCTACCAACTGAGCTATAGCCACCACTGTAAATCTGTTCACGCGGTATCGTGATATTTCACGAACCACCGCAGCTCAAGCGCCGGGTTTAAATGGCGCGCCCGACAGGATTCGAACCTGAGACCTCTGCCTCCGGAGGGCAGCGCTCTATCCAGCTGAGCTACGGGCGCGTAGCGCCGTTGCGGGGGTGGATAGTACGGACTTCGGGCGCGGCTGTCTAGTGCTTTTTTGAAGAAAATGCGCGTTTGGTTATGCTTTGCGCATTTTGCCTCTTATTCACCCACACGTTGCGTAACAGCATGCCGATGGAAGCCAAATACCTTATACGCCACCGTTACCGCAGCGAGGAAGATAATGCCGACAAACAGCGACATACGCGTATCGTCGTTGAAGCCCATCCCCACCAGCACGCAAATCAGAAATGCCATGGTTAACCAGTTTGCCCACGGGAACAGCATCGAGCGGAACGGATGGCTGGCAATCGCTTTTTTATGTGCCTTACGAAAACGCAGTTGGCTTATCAAAATCACGAACCACGGCACCATGCCGGGCAATACGCTGGCGCTATATACGTAAACAAATACGCGCTGTGGGTTGGGAATGATGTAGTTCAGGCAAGAGCCGACCAGCAGAATAATGATGGAAATGGTCACGCCCATCGCCGGAACGCCGCTTTTGGACACTTTTGCCACCACCGCCGGCAGCTGGCGGTTCTTCGCCAATGCGTAAAGCATACGACCACAGCTATACATGCCGCTGTTACAACCGGACAGCGCCGCTGTCAGCACCACAAAGTTAATGATGCCTGCCGCCGCCGTGATACCGATTTTGGCGAAGGTGAGCACAAACGGGCTGCCATTGGTGCCAATTTCGTTCCACGGGAAGATGGTGACGATAACAAAGATGGCACCCACATAGAAAATCAGAATGCGCCACAGCACTTTACTTACCGCGCTACGCAGCGTCACTTGCGGGTTTTTCGCTTCACCTGCGGTGATACCAATCAACTCGACGCCCTGGTAAGAGGCAACAACGATACAGAGCGCGGTTAAAAAGCCTTTCCAGCCACCGGCAAAGAAACCGCCATGTTCGGTCAGATTACCAAAACCGATAGAGTGACCGCCGTTACCAAAGCCGAAGAAAATCACCCCCAGGCCCACGACAATCATCACGATAATGGTGGTGACTTTGATCATCGCAAACCAGAATTCAATTTCACCATACAAACGCACCGCGGCCAGGTTGGCCAGGGCGACCAGCCCCACCGCAATCAGCGCGGGTATCCACTGCGCAAGATCCGGGAACCAGAACTGGACATACACGCCAATCGCGGTGATTTCCGAGATGCCAACCGCCATCCACATAAACCAATAGGACCAGGCGGTGAGATAGCCAAAGAACGGGCTCATATAACGATGCGCATAAACCGCGAAGGAACCGGCGACCGGCTCCAGAAACAGCATCTCGCCCATTGAGCGCATAATAAAGAAGACGAAAATCCCGGCGATAATATACGCCAGCAATACCGACGGGCCTGCCCATTTCAGCGTACTTGCAGCTCCCATAAACAGGCCTACGCCTATGGTGCCCCCGAGGGCAATTAATTCGATGTGACGAGACTCCAGACCACGCTGAAGCTCTGGTTTGTTTTCGGCCATAAATCCTCTGTTGTGTTTGCGTCTACCTTTGCCCGCTCAGCGGGTTATTGTTATGAGTTTTTCCTCAGCTCATAACAGGCCATGCTGCACCGACCCGGAAATGGTTGGCGCAAAAAACACCACGGCACTGCAATGAGCGAGCGAATGGTTTCTTAAAATGAGGGAAATGGCAAACGATGTATAAAAAAAACAGGCGTAATGCACAATAAAACAACAACCGAAAGGAAAAAGGCAGCGCATTACGCCGCCGGGAGAGCGTCAGAGTTTTCCGCTGTAGTGCCAGCGCAGATAACGCAGCAAGCGTAACTGGCGTTTCAGCCGCGTCGGCTGTGACAATAAGCGATACAGCCACTCCAGCCCTAATTTTTGCCAGAATTTCGGCGCGCGCTTCACATGGCCGGTAAAGACATCGTAAGTGCCGCCCACCCCCATATACAGTGCATCCGGCCAGACAGCACGGCAGTCGCGCATGAAAATTTCTTGCTTCGGCGAACCCATTGCCACGGTGACGATTTTCGCCCCGCTATCGCGGATCCGCTCAAACAGTGCCTGCCGCTGTTCCGGGCTGAAATAACCATCCTGGCTCCCGATGACATTAACCTGCCACTGCGCACGCAGTTTCTGCTCTGTTTGCGTCAACACTTCAGGCTTTCCACCGACCAGAAACACCGGCGTGCCCGTTTTTCCTGCCCGCGCCATCAGTTGTTCCCAGAGATCGGCCCCCGCCACGCGAGAAACCTGCGCCTGCGGGAATTTCTTGCGCAACGATCGAACGACACTGATGCCATCGGCGTACTTATATTCCGCCGCCTCAATCAACGCCCGAACGTGCGCGTCATCTTCCAGCGTCAGCATTTTCTCGGCATTGATCGCCACCAGCGTACCCTGCTTGATTTGCCCGTCCGCACAGAGAAAATCCAGCGCGTGTTGCATATCGCGCCAGCCAACCAGTTTCAGACCGCGCAGGTCATACAGCGGCGCTGCCGTCTTTTCCGTCATGTTAAATCCTTTTCACACCTGGGAGAGGGGTTTCACTACGCGCGTATCGCGATGATGTATAAGCCCTGCACTGTCAAACAGCCAGTACAGTAGTTTCGCCATCAGCAAGCAGAAGCCGAAAATGGCAAGGAAGAACACGACACGCGAGGCAAACGCATCCAGCCCTTCACGCGCCAGCACAATCATGTTGAAAATCGCACCAAAGCAGAAGCTATGAAGGATCGCGGCTTTATAGCGGTTGGTTTCCTGGTTTCCTAAAGTATATAACCAGTCGAACCATTTAATGATCAGGCCCACGACCACCGCACCCAGCGAGATGAACCACGCACCGCCCATCACCACTAACGAACCAATCAGCGTGGGCGAAATTGCCAGCCCGGAGTGATTGTTGAGCACTTCCCAGGTGAAGTAGTTCGCCGTGTTGAGCACAATGCCAGGCCGCGAAGGCCATAACCAGGAAGGGATAAACACGTAGAAGTCGCGCACAATTGGTGCCAGCCCCTGAAAATCAATCTTGTCGTAGTTTTGCAACAGCAGCGACAAGTTTTCCCACGGCGAGAAGGTATCACGCGTCAGGTATAAAAAGGTATAAAACGCCTCGTCACCGCTGACATTTAAGCCATAGCGTTTCAGCGCCAGCCAGAACATACCGACAATCCCCAGCACGCCCGCAGCGGCCAGCATCCAGAGCGAAATCCAGCCGCGAATAATACCGATAAACAGGAAAATCGCGAACGCAATGATGATATTGGCGCGCGTACCGCCAACAATCATATAGGTCAGCAGGCCAAACGCTACGGTGCTGACCAGAAAGAACAGCCACGCCTGCGCACTCTGACGCAGGAAGTAGACCACCAGCATCGCCGGAATAAAGAAGTAGAAGAAACGCTTTAACGCGACACCGGACACTTCGCTGGAGAAGATCTGGCTATAAGAGTGCAAGCGGAATAGCAAAAAGCCGTTGTGCATGAAGAAGATCCCCACGCTCACCAGCGCGATGATCATCAGCATCACCCATGTCAGATGCGCTTCCACCCGGTTAATGGAGAACAGAGGGCGACGTGTCGCCTGTTCAGCTTTCGCCCGCAGCCGCGTTTTGTACGTGACGTAATAGATGCCATAGAAACACGCCGCTGCCAGCAATGACTGCATCATAATTCCCGGCGGTGCCACGGCGACGTTAAAACGGAACACCAGCACGCAGGTCAGCGGAAAACCGAAGAAAAAAGTCAGCAGAAACAGCAGCGAAAAGAAAACGTTAAAGTTAAAACGCACACGGCGGAATTCAAACCAGGTTAGCGTGGCGATAAAAAGCGCCGCCAGCAGCCAGATGATAAACAGTCCGCAAAATTCCAGTGGGCTCATCCGACGATCCCCGCAGCCATACGCAGCGTTTTATGCCAAAGCGTAATGTAATTGGGGCTAAAGAACGTAATGGCATTCTTATCCACTGCCACCAGTTGCCGCCGTGCTTCGCGGATCACCGCCTCATTTAGCGCGTCGCTGGTAAACAACACCGGAATATCTTCTGCCACCATATCGCGCCAGAAAGGATTCTCCCGGTTCAGTACGCAGGGAACGCCGGCCTGAATCAGTAAGCAAAGCGTGCCAATCCCCTGCTGACGAGCGAAAATAAAGTAGCCTAAATCGCATTGCGCCAGCAGTGCCAGATAAGCGTCAAAGTCCATTTTTTCGCTCAGAATACGCACGTTATCTGCGCTAAATAGCGCCAGACCGGCGTTGCGTACCGCGGTGATATAGCTGTCGTTATTTGCCGGGTAACCCATCGGCACAATGATATTAACCGTATCGCCAAACTGGCGGTGAATCGCTCGCAATGCAGCAATATGCTCGTTGCTCGGGTCGCCGGAGTTACCCACCAGAATCGTCAGTTTGCCTTCCCGTTGTAATTCGTGCGCCATGGTATTCAGCGCCGGATCCATCCGCGTAGGGAAATAGAGCAGTTCGCCGCGCACGGCAGGGTTACGTTGCCCAAACCAGGCCAGATCGCCACGGGTAGCAAAAATGCAGCCCACCCGGCGTTGCGCTAACCGACGCAGCGGATAAAAAAGACGGAATTTGAGGCTGCGCGACACTTCATACAGATCGGCGCCCCAGGCATGCCAGTAGAACTGTTCGCGCTGGATGGCACCGCGCAAAAGCGCCAGCCACAGGCCGAAGTTGAACTGACCGTGAAAGAAGAAGCGTTGCTGACGATCGGCTTTTGCGCGCGCGACAACGGCTTTTGCCAGCGCTTTTTTATCGGCATAGAAGTGCAGC
This sequence comes from Kosakonia pseudosacchari, assembly GCF_015167415.1. Taxonomy (NCBI): domain Bacteria; kingdom Pseudomonadati; phylum Pseudomonadota; class Gammaproteobacteria; order Enterobacterales; family Enterobacteriaceae; genus Kosakonia; species Kosakonia pseudosacchari. The sequence goes on along the minus strand of NZ_CP063425.1, from coordinate 165,054 downwards.
GTTAATTCCGGATACGCCGCGCTTTGCCCTTCGTCGCAGCCAACTACCATAAATTCACGGGCATACGCGCCCGAGGCCGCAAGGTTTTCATTAAAAAACCGCAGAACAGTCTGGTTATGGTGTGGGATATCCGATCCCAATACGTGAATCAGTGCAGTCATGCCTTCTTACGCCAAATCAAAAAAGCGCCGCAGCACGCGGCAAAATAAACAATGTAGGTCGCCATATAGGCCTGCGCCGCGCCGATAGCGCCATGCGCCGGGATAAGCACGCGCGAAAACAGGGTTAACAGCGCGAACTGGCTCACTTCCGCCAGAATATAAAAGCGCAGCGACGCTTTGGCGATAACCAAATAGCCAAATACGTAAGCACCCACTTTCAATACATCCCCGACCAGCTGCCAAGCGAACAGATCGCGCATCGCAGTGAACTTGTCGGAAAACAGCAGCCAAATCGCCACATCGCGCAGCAACCAGACGCAAAGGCTCACTGCCGCTACCGCCGGTAACACAAAACGCAGCGATTTAACAATTTCGCGCGAAATCTCTGCTTTTGTCGCCAATCTGGACAATGTCGGTAACAGATAAACGCTGAACGAAGCGGTAATAAACTGCAGATAAGCGTCGGAGATACTGCTGACCCCTTGCCAGATCCCCACGTCATCCCAGCTGTAGTGCGCCGCCAGCTGATTTCGCATCATCACATAGGCCAGCGGCAGGGTTGCCGAGGTGATCAGCGCCATTAACGTAAATTTGCTTAACTGCCCCGCTAATCCGTTGTCCCATCTCGGCGCAAAGTACGCCAGCGGAACACTGCCACGTCGCATCAGCATGAACATTGCCGGAACCACCACCAGCGCGGGCACCAGCGCCATCCCCAGCAACGCCCCCTGATAGCCACCCAGTTTGAAACAGAGAAACCAGGCCAGCACGCCAATCACGCTACCGATAATCAACGACAGCGCGTTACTCGCAGCATCGCGAAAACCTTTCATTACCGCCAGCAGCAGGTTGGCCCATGCAATGCCCATCTGTACCAGCGCCACTAAGCGCACCAGCCCCTGATAATGAGTGTGGCCAAATAACCCCTGGCTAATCGGTGCCGCCGCCAGCAGGAAAATCAGCGCCAGCAGCGTCGAAAAGCCCAGTACCATAGCAGACGACGTGCCGACAGCAATACGCAAGTGAGCAGGATCATCATGATATTGCGCGACAAATTTCGTTACGCCATTAAAAATCCCGGCACCTGCCAGCACACCCAACACAGTGATAAGCTGGCGAAAATTCCCCGCCTGCCCGACACCTGACGGCCCAAACGCCACCGCAAGCAATTTGACCACCAGCAAGCCCGCGCCAATCTTGACCAGCGTGCTGGCGGCCGTCCATATCGATGCTTTTGCCAGCGACATGTCAGTTGAAGTAGCTCAGAAGCGTACTGATAACGGTGCGCTGATTAACCGGTGCCAGGTTATAGAACAGCGGCAGACGAAGCAAACGCTCACTTTCTTGTGTGGTGTAACGATCTTCGCCGTGAAATTCGCCGAATTTTTCACCAGCTGGTGAGGCATGCAGCGGGATATAATGGAACACCGCGAGGATTTCCGCTTCTTTCAGGAAGGCAATCAACGCACTACGGTCGGCTTCATCGCGCAGCTTGATATAAAACATATGTGCATTGTGGCTACATTCCGCAGGGATCGAGGGCAGCTCAATGCGACCCGCGCGCGCCAGCGGCTTTAAGGCATCGTAATAGGTTTGCCACAGCGCCAGGCGCTGCTGGTTAATACGTTCTGCCGCTTCCAGTTGCGCCCATAAATAGGCCGCCTGGAGATCTGCCATCAGATAGCTGGAACCGATATCGCGCCAGGTGTATTTATCCACCTGCCCACGGAAAAACTGGCTGCGGTTGGTGCCTTTCTCACGAATGATCTCTGCCCGTTCCACCAGCGCGCGATCGTTAATCAGCGTCGCACCGCCTTCGCCGCCCGCGGTGTAGTTTTTGGTTTCATGGAAACTAAAGCAACCAATATGGCCGATCGTGCCCAGCGCCCGCCCTTTATAGGTCGACATCACGCCCTGTGCCGCATCTTCCACCACATACAAATTATGGTGTTTGGCAATCGCCATAATGGTGTCCATTTCGCAGGCGACTCCCGCGTAATGCACCGGCACAATGGCGCGGGTATTTTCGGTGATGGCGGCTTCGATCAGCGTTTCATCAATGTTCATGGTATCCGGGCGGATATCGACAAAGACGATTTTCGCACCGCGCAGTACAAACGCGTTGGCGGTCGACACGAAGGTGTAGCTCGGCATGATCACTTCATCGCCAGGCTGGATATCCAGTAACAGCGCAGCCATCTCCAGCGACGCCGTGCAGGAGGGTGTTAGTAAGACTTTCGCGCTGCGAAAACGTTGCTCCATCCACTGCTGACAGCGGCGGGTAAAACCGCCATCGCCGCATAACTTACCGCTGCCCATCGCCGACTGCATGTAGTCGAGTTCCGTTCCCACCACCGGTGGGGCGTTAAAGGGGATCATAGAGTCACCTGTATAGCCACAAAGCGGTGCTTTCAATATTCGCCCCGCTTTGAATATAGCGTTTAAGTGCGGCAGTGTTCCCTAGCTGAGTCGCTACCCGCACACGTTTTAGCCCGCGCTGACGCGCCCAGTGGCACGCCGCCTGCATTAATTTTTCGCCCATACCGCGCCCGGCCAACAGGCCAATGCGCGCTTCCTGTTCGTTGAGCTGGCGCAGCGAAACAAAGCCAGCGATAGCGCCATCTGCGTTACGAAAGACCAGGCATTGATGGTCAAATTCACCTTTTACGGCGTTTTCGATCCATTGCGCATAAAAACGCCCGCTCGCCTCTGCTGGATACCAGGGGGCGCGGAATCGGCTCTGCACAAAGATTTCAGCTGCCAGCTGGCGTAGCACAGGGATATCCGCAAGCGTCGCCACATCAGCAACCGGATCAACGCCCTGCTCCTCTAGCGCCAGCGAAAGGTCGATCTCGCCTTCAACCAGTTGAAAACCGAGCTGCTGCAACGCATCCAACATGCCGGGCTGCGATGCCGGCAGTTTTACCTGCACACGCTCCCAGTTTGCGAAATCAGTGCTGGTTAACGCAGGTGCCGAGGGTTGCAGGCGAACTATCGCGCTACGCAAGCTAAAAAAACGGCTTTCCCATGCCAGTTCTTCTACCGTGCCGTGAATGGTCATGCTGTTTCCTTTACGCTCGCTTAGCGCCAGACACCTTTGGTATCGACAACGAATTGCTGGTCAATGCTGGCGCTCTCCACCGCTTTAAACTCGTTATGATCAACCAGCATCACCAGCACATCGGCCTGCGCCAGCGCATCATGGGTATTTACCAGCGTGGCGTGTCCGGCGAATTTAGCCGGCAGTTGATGAATATTCGGTTCCACTACCAGTGTTTCACCGCTGTGCCACTGGGCGATGTCGAGGGCAATTTCCATTGCCGGACTTTCACGTAAATCATCAATATTGGGCTTAAAGGCCAGCCCGAAACAGGCGATTTTGATTTCACTGGCACGTTTGCCGCTGGCCGTCAGACAATCGGCAACCATCGCTTTGACCTGATTCAACACCCAGTGCGGCTTAAAGTCGTTAACTTCACGCGCGGTGCGGATAAGCCGCGACTGCTGCGGGTTCTGCGCGACAATAAACCACGGATCAACGGCGATACAGTGCCCGCCAACGCCAGGACCAGGCTGCAGAATATTGACGCGCGGATGGCGGTTCGCCAGACGAATCAACTCCCAAACGTTGATCCCCTGATCGGCGCAAATCAGCGACAGTTCGTTGGCAAAGGCAATGTTGACATCGCGGAAACTGTTTTCGGTAAGTTTGCACATTTCAGCGGTACGCGAGTTGGTGATCACGCATTCGCCTTCGAGGAAAATTTTGTACAGCTCACTGGCCCGCGCCGAACAAACCGGCGTCATCCCGCCAATCACACGGTCATTTTTAATCAGCTCAACCATGACTTGCCCCGGCAGCACGCGCTCCGGACAGTAGGCGATATTGATATCGGCGTTTTCACCCGCCTGCTGCGGGAAAGTGAGATCCGGGCGCGCGTCGGCAAGCCACTGAGCCATCTGTTCTGTTGCCCCTACCGGCGAGGTCGACTCAAGGATCACCAACGCGCCTTTGCCAAGCACTGGCGCGATGGATTTCGCTGCCGCCTCAACATAGGCCATATCCGGCTCGTGCTCGCCTTTAAATGGCGTTGGCACGGCGATCAAGTAAGCATCTGCGACGACAGGCGTGGTGCTCGCGCGAAGATAGCCGCCGTTTACCGCCGCTTTCACTACACTTCCCAGTTCCGGCTCGACAATATGGATTTCGCCACGGTTAATGGTTTCCACCGCATCGGCGTTGATATCGACGCCAACAACCTGCTTCTGCCGTGACGCAAACGCCGCTGCGGTAGGCAGACCAATATAGCCCAGGCCAATAACGGAAATGGTTTTAAAGCTCATAGTGTTACCCGATTATTTTTAAGTGCGTGCAAAATGCGGCCGCAGGCCAGCCCGTCACCATAAGGGTTGTGCGCGCGGCTCATCGCCTGCCAGGCATCGTTGTCATGAAGCAAGTGCGAGACCTCTTCCACGATGCGCTGGCGATCCGTGCCAACCAGTTTAACCGTGCCCGCATCCACGGCTTCCGGGCGTTCGGTGGTATCACGCATCACCAGCACCGGCTTGCCGAGCGAAGGGGCTTCTTCCTGTATGCCGCCCGAATCCGTCAGGATCAGCCAGGCATGATTCATCAACCACAAAAACGGCAGGTAATCCTGAGGTTCTATTAGCGTAACGTTCTCAACGTGACTAAGAATCCGGTTTACGGGCTCGCTGACATTGGGGTTCAGATGGACCGGATAGACAATTTGCACATCATCATGTTGCGCGGCGATATCCGCTAACGCATGGCAAATCTGTTCAAAACCACGACCAAAACTCTCGCGGCGATGGCCGGTAACAAGGATCAGTTTTTTATCTCTGCTGAGGAACGGATAACGCGCCGCCAGCTCCTCGTAACGCGAAGGGTTATTCATCACGCTGTCGCGAACCCAGAAAAGCGCATCAATGACGGTGTTGCCAGTGACAAAAATGCGGTTATCCGCAACATTCTCACGGCGTAAATTGAGGCGGGAGTTTTCCGTCGGCGCAAAGTGATACATCGCCAGGTGGCCGGTCAACGTGCGGTTTGCCTCTTCAGGCCATGGCGAAGAGAGATCGCCAGTACGCAGACCCGCTTCAACATGCCCGACAGGAATACGCTGATAAAATGCGGCAAGGCTCGCCGCAATCGTCGTTGTCGTGTCGCCATGCACCAGCACCACATCCGGGCGGAAGGATTCCAGGATGGGTTTTAACCCTTCAAGAATGCCACAGGTTATCTCTGTAAGCCCTTGTCCTGGCCGCATAATGTTTAAATCGTAATCCGGAACAATAGAGAAGAGCGTTAGCACCTGATCAAGCATCTCCCGATGCTGCGCAGTGACGCAAACTCTTGCTTCAAAGTCTGGATCCTTTGCCAGCGCATGTACCAGCGGAGCCATTTTGATAGCTTCTGGCCTCGTGCCAAATACGGTAAGTACTTTCACAACGATTCTCTTCGATTAGAAGATGAAGGCACGGAGCCTTTATCTCAGACGGCGTTTAATTCGAACGGCGGCGTGTTAATGCAATTCCGGAGCCGATTAACGCACCAACAATTCCCCACATAATCATCAGGAAAGCACGACGCGGGCTGTCGCGTTTTACCGGTTCTTCCGGCGTACGCAAATAACGATATGTCTGAAAACGGGGATCAAGTGTCGGACCGACGTTAAGCGTATTCAGCATTGCCCGATTTTGATCATAGTCCAGATCAAATTGTGGCCCCACTGCCCGCAGGTTTTCCAGCCGCGCTTGCAGCATTGGACGGCCCAGCATAAACAGTTCTGAATCCGGCAGCTCGTCCGGTGGAACCTCGGTTTCGTTACGAGAGATATTGTGCTGCTCAGCGACTTTGAGCGCTTGCTCAACACTGTGTTGACGACGGTTAAAAATCGCCTTAGCGACTTCTTCCTGGCGTTTAACCTGTGCTTTCATCTGGATGGTTCGCGCGGCCCAGGCACCTTTCAGTTCATCGTTAAGATGACTGGCGGCACGCTGGCTGGCAAAGGCGACATACTGACGCAGCAGGTTGTTAGCATCTGGCGCGGTTTCAGCAATCAACTTAACGTTATCGTTAAGGTTGCGGACAACATCTCCAGGCGTGTACTGGATATTATTGATGAGCTCATCAAGCATCGCCGCATCCGCTTTGCTGTTACCGACCAGGCGCTGTTTGTAGTAATCCGTTTGCGACCAGAAATCGCGGCGCGTATCCCATGAGGCGAGTTGCATAATGAACTCTTTATATGCCTCATCCATGACCGATACCTGATCGGTTGGCGTCTGGTTAGCTTTGTCGTCCAGGTTACGCAGGAACTGCTGCTGGGAATAATAACCTCCCAGCATATTAACCGTGGGGCGGTCGGTAACGGCGGTCGCACTCCACTCCTGGGTAGCAAAGAAGGTCCAGACTAAGGCGAGCAAAGCAAACAACAATGCTATTCCCGCGATCCATAATTTTCCTACCCATAAAGTACGGAACAAGCCCCGGATATCCAGTTCATTTTCCGTCCCCATCGAAGGTGTTCCTGACGCTGGTTGAATCATCGCTTTCCCGGATTTACTTGGTTAGTGTTGATTTAGAAAGGCTATTACGGCGCATTCTGCGTTTAATTCGCTTGATAAAGCGCGCCACTTTCCATGCGCGCTTAATACAGTAGCCATACAAAAAGAAGCATAGCAAAAATAATGCCAACATCACCCATTCAGGAATAAAACGGAGATACTCCGTGACGACCCCAATACTGGCCAGCAGGGAAGCCGCGAGAGTTATCAGCACGAAGGCCTGACGGGAAGTAAACCCTGCGCGCATGATGAGATGATGAATATGCTGGCGATCTGGTGAAAATGGGCTCATTCCTTTACGTAGTCGACGGAACATTATCGCTACCATATCCATCAGCGGAATGGCAATGATCCATAACGCGGTGACCGGGCTAATTGAGTGGATAGGGCCTTGCGTTGTTTGCAGTAAAATCCAGATGATCGTAAAACCAATCAACGTACTGCCCGCATCTCCCATAAAGACTTTGTAACGTCGTCCCAACGCGCCCAGATTCAACAGAACATATGGCAAAATAGCCGCAATCATGGCAAAGCACCACATTGCGAGGCTAAACTGACCATCCAACAATAAAATCACACCGATAGCAGCAAAAGAGACGCAGGAAAGCCCACCCAGCAGACCATCAATGCCATCAACCATATTGAACGCGTTAATTGCCGCCCAGACTGCAAAGAGGGTAAGTAAGTAGCCAAAAGGCCCCAGCACCATCTCCCATGAACCAAAAATGTAGCCGAGACTGCTGAGGTAAAGCTTGCCGACAGCCATCATCACTACGGCAATAGTCGCCTGGACAGCAGCACGAATTTTTACACTAATATCGAATCGATCGTCCAGCGCGCCTATAAAAACCAAAACACCAGCACAGCAGAGGTAGAGGGCAGCGTGAGGAATGTAATAATCCGTGATACCAAACGTAAAACAAACCCCTGCGAATACTGAGATTCCCCCAACAAGAGGGATCAATCCCTGATGCCGTTTACGATAGTTGGGTTTGTCCACCAGTCCGACATGTCTTGCCATTTTACGAGCAACAAACAAAAAGACGGTTGTGAACAAGAAAATACTGAATAATTCAGTAAACGCAGTGAGTAAATTCACAGTGGATGCTCTCAGCGAATGTTAATCCTGGCAGTATAACGACGTTGCCATGCCTCATAAAATGAGAAAGCAGGTCGTTTACAAGCTTTATTGTCTGTTTTTCAACCGAACGAGATATTCAACAGATTTATCTATCACTCTTGAGCGGCCAGCATCGGACAGTGCCTGTCCCGGTGCATATAGCGTATAGCCCGTAAATAAAAAACGCCACGTAAAAACGTGGCGTTTCCGAGGTTTATTTATATTAAGAGCGCTTCATCATGTCGAAGAACTCATCATTCGTCTTCGTCATTGCCAGCTTGTTAATGAGGAACTCCATGGCGTCAATCTCACCCATTGGGTGAATGATTTTGCGCAGGATCCACATTTTCTGCAGTTCTTCCTGAGTGGTGAGCAACTCTTCTTTACGCGTACCGGAACGGTTGTAATCAATCGCCGGGAAGACACGTTTTTCAGCGATTTTACGCGAGAGGTGCAGTTCCATGTTACCGGTGCCTTTAAACTCTTCGTAAATCACTTCGTCCATTTTCGAACCGGTATCAATCAGCGCGGTCGCGATAATGGTCAGGCTACCGCCCTCTTCCACGTTACGCGCGGCACCGAAGAAGCGTTTCGGGCGATGCAGGGCGTTCGCGTCGACACCACCGGTCAGCACTTTGCCGGACGCCGGAACAACGGTGTTGTAAGCGCGGGCCAGACGGGTGATGGAGTCCAGCAGAATGATAACGTCTTTCTTGTGCTCGACCAGGCGCTTGGCCTTCTCGATAACCATTTCTGCAACCTGCACGTGGCGGGAAGCCGGTTCGTCAAAGGTGGAAGCAACCACTTCGCCTTTAACCAGACGTTGCATCTCGGTCACTTCTTCCGGACGTTCGTCAATCAACAGCACCATCAGCACACAATCTGGGTGGTTGTAAGCAATGCTCTGCGCGATGTTCTGCAGCAGCATGGTTTTACCGGCTTTTGGTGGTGCGACAATCAGACCACGCTGACCACGACCGATCGGCGACGCCAGATCCAGTACGCGCGCGGTTAAGTCTTCCGTCGAGCCATTACCACGTTCCATACGCAGGCGAGAGTTCGCGTGCAGCGGCGTTAAGTTTTCAAACAGAATCTTATTACGCGCGTTTTCCGGCTTATCGAAGTTCACCTCGTTAACTTTGAGCAATGCAAAGTAACGTTCACCTTCTTTAGGCGGGCGAATCTTACCTGAAATGGTGTCACCAGTGCGGAGGTTGAAACGGCGGATTTGGCTGGGGGATACGTAGATGTCGTCAGGGCCGGCGAGGTAGGAGCTGTCTGCGGAGCGGAGGAAACCAAATCCATCCTGCAGAATCTCCAGCACGCCATCGCCAAAGATATCTTCGCCACTCTTCGCGTGCTGCTTCAGGATGGCGAAAATGATGTCCTGTTTGCGCATACGGGCCAGGTTTTCCAGCCCCATATTTTCGCCGAGAGTGATCAGCTCAGAAACCGGCGTATTCTTTAATTCGGTAAGATTCATAATGGTGTGGGTTCTTAAACTCGGGGTAGATCTCGAACTTAATGTTGTGAATGGTATGGCAGGGTCATCCATGCCTGTTAACGGCCATCAACTTATGTCTGATCGGTGCCTGGTCACAGGAAAGTACGCAGAACTGAAACGATAAGACGGAATAAGTGATAAGCCCGGAATCTGTCGACTTCTCTCGCGATGGTGTTGCTCTGCGGGAAGTATCGGGGTAATGCAAGATTCAAACAACTAAAGGTATGTTCAAAACGAAGTCAAAACTAAATTAGCACGGCTGAAGCCGGGCGTCCAGCGATCCAAAAAAATTAGGACTGCTGGCACGCCGGCGGAGTCTGGGGTTACGCCGGGTTGGCGTCCAGGAACTCTTTCAGTTGGCCTTTAGACAAAGCGCCAACTTTGGTTGCTACAACTTCACCGTCTTTAAACAGCAGTAGGGTCGGGATACCACGGATGCCGTATTTCGGCGCGGTACCTGGATTGTTGTCGATGTTCAGTTTCGCAATGGTTAGCTTGCCTTCGTACTCATCAGCGACCTCATCCAGAATCGGGGCGATCATTTTACACGGTCCACACCACTCTGCCCAGAAATCAACGAGCACAAGCCCGTCCGCTTTGAGTACATCCGTGTCAAAACTATCGTCAGTCAGGTGAATAATTTTATCGCTCATATCTAACTCCACAGGAATAAGCCTGGCATGTTGGTGTAGCATAAAACAGCAACGTGTTGATGCCACAATAACCAACTAAAGGTTGACTTTATTTCACCGGATACGCTTTCGTAAAGCAATAGTAAGCTGATATTCTACCACACTATGAGCAAAACACATTTAACAGAACAGAAGTTTTCCGACTTCGCCCTGCACCCAAAAGTGATCGAAGCCCTTGAAAAAAAAGGGTTTCATAATTGCACGCCTATTCAGGCTCTGGCTCTTCCGCTGACGCTGGCGGGCCGTGATGTTGCAGGTCAGGCGCAAACCGGTACCGGCAAAACGATGGCGTTTTTAACGTCAACGTTTCATTACCTTCTCTCTCACCCGGCAATCGAAGACCGTAAAGTGAACCAACCGCGCGCGATTATTATGGCGCCGACACGTGAACTCGCGGTACAAATTCACGCCGATGCAGAACCACTGGCGCAAGCGACTGGCCTGAAACTGGGCCTGGCTTACGGCGGTGACGGCTATGACAAACAGCTGAAAGTGCTTGAAAGCGGCGTCGATATTTTAATCGGCACCACGGGTCGATTAATTGATTATACAAAGCAGAACCATATTAACCTGGGCGCGATCCAGGTCGTGGTGCTGGACGAAGCAGATCGTATGTACGATCTGGGCTTTATCAAAGATATCCGCTGGCTGTTCCGCCGTATGCCACCAGTGACGTCACGTTTGAACATGCTCTTCTCCGCCACATTGTCTTACCGGGTGCGTGAGCTGGCGTTTGAGCAGATGAATAACGCTGAGTACGTGGAAGTGGAGCCGGAACAAAAAACGGGCCACCGTATTAAAGAAGAGCTTTTCTACCCGTCCAACGACGAGAAAATGCGCCTGCTGCAGACGCTGATCGAAGAAGAGTGGCCGGATCGCGCCATTATCTTCGCCAATACCAAACACCGCTGTGAAGATATCTGGGGCAGCCTGGCCGCAGATGGTCATCGTGTTGGTTTGCTGACCGGCGATGTCGCGCAGAAAAAGCGCCTGCGTATTCTTGATGAGTTCACGCGTGGCGATCTCGACATTCTGGTGGCGACTGACGTTGCCGCACGTGGTCTGCATATTCCTGCGGTCACGCACGTTTTTAACTACGATCTGCCGGACGATTGTGAAGATTACGTTCACCGTATCGGTCGTACCGGTCGCGCTGGTGCCAGCGGTCACTCAATCAGCCTCGCTTGTGAAGAGTACGCCCTGAACCTGCCGGCGATTGAGACCTATATCGGGCATTCTATCCCGGTCAGCAAATACGATCCGGATGCCCTGCTCACCGAGCTGCCGCCGCCAAAACGCCTGACGCGTTCACGCTCTGGCAACGGCCCGCGCCGCAGCGGTGGCGCCCCACGTAATCGTCGTCGTTCAGGTTAAAAATATGCTCGGTTCCGCCTCGCTCTATGCCGCTATTGATCTTGGATCCAACAGTTTTCATATGCTGGTTGTGCGCGAGGTGGCGGGAAGCATTCAGACGCTTTCTCGCATCAAACGTAAAGTTCGCCTGGCTGCAGGGTTAAGCCCCGACAATCGTCTTTCTCAGGAAGCGATGGAGCGAGGGTGGCAGTGCCTGCGGCTATTTTCCGAACGTCTGCAGGATATTCCCCAGGAGCAAATCCGCGTCGTAGCAACGGCCACGTTGCGCCTGGCGGTTAACGCGCAGGAATTTATCGACAAAGCGCAAGAAATCCTCGGCTGCCCGGTGCAAGTCATTAGCGGCGAGGAAGAAGCGCGGCTGATTTATCAGGGCGTTGCGCACACGACGGGTGGCGCGGATCAGCGTCTGGTGGTTGATATTGGCGGCGCCAGCACGGAGCTGGTGACCGGCACCGGGGCACAAACGACCTCCCTTTTCAGCCTGTCGATGGGCTGCGTCACCTGGCTTGAGCGCTTTTTCACCGATCGAAATCTCGGGCAGGAAAACTTCGCCGCCGCCGAACAGGCCGCGCGTGAGGTGCTGCGCCCGGTTGCCGATGAGCTTCGCCGCCATGGCTGGAAAGTGTGTGTCGGGGCATCGGGTACGGTTCAGGCGTTGCAAGAAATCATGATGGCGCAGGGCATGGATGAGCGCATCACCCTCGCTAAATTGCAGCAGCTTAAACAGCGCGCCATACAGTGCGGGCGACTCGAAGAGCTGGAAATCGAAGGCCTGACGCTGGAACGCGCGTTGGTGTTCCCGAGCGGTCTGGCCATCCTTATCGCTATCTTCACCGAAATGAATATTGAAAGCATGACGCTGGCCGGTGGCGCATTACGCGAAGGTCTGGTCTACGGCATGTTGCACCTGGCGGTAGATGAAGACATTCGTAGCCGCACGCTGCGCAATATTCAACGCCGTTTTATTATCGATACCGATCAATCCCGGCGCGTGACAACGCTGGCCGGGCGTTTTGCGCAAAGCGTCGCTAAAGAGTGGGAATTAGACACCTATAGCATCGAAATTCTGAAAGTTGCCTGCGAACTGCATGAAATTGGTTTGAGTATTGAGTTTAAGCAAGCGCCGTTACATGCGGCATGGCTGGTACGTAATCTTGATCTACCCGGGTTTACCCCCGCGCAAAAGAAACTGCTCGCGACATTGCTGCTTAATCAGACGAACGCGGTCGATCTCTCATCCTTGCATCAACAAAACGCCGTACCGCCGCGCGTCGCCGAGCATCTTTGTCGTCTGCTTCGTCTTGCCATTATTTTCGCCAGCCGTCGTCGCGATGATCTGCTGCCGGAAATAGCGGTCACCGCGCAGGGCGAGAAGCTGGTGCTGACGCTGCCGCAAGGGTGGCTGGCAAGTCACCCGCTTGGCGCAGAACTGATTGATCAGGAAAGCCAGTGGCAAAGTTACGTGCACTGGTCACTGGAAATCCAGTAATCCCCATTCGGAATATGGCCCGCTCGCTGCGGGCTTTCTTATTGCTTGCTGAAAAACACAGTCCAGCAGCTCTGCCGGGTTGCAACCTTACCGAGCGGGCGGGCGCTTATTTTTAAGATTTCAGCCCGCTCTTTAAGAGCCGTAATCTTCGCGGCTCTCGATAAAGGTGAATTTTTATTTGTCCTTCGCTTTCGCCAGCATCGCGCGTATGTTCGCCACGTTAGCCTGACCTTTGTGCATGCGCTCTTCGGCGCTGACCACTTTGCGTTCCTGCTCCCAAATCAGATCGTCTTGCGGTAATTCCAGCAGAAAGCGGCTCGGTTCCGGGCGAACTAACTCACCATACTGACGGCGCTCTTTGCAGAGGGTGAAAATCAGCTCTTTCTGCGCGCGGGTGATGCCCACATAGGCCAGACGCCGCTCTTCATCGACGTTGTCTTCATCGATACTGCTCTGGTGCGGCAATAACCCCTCTTCCATACCCACCAGGAAAACATAGGGAAATTCAAGGCCCTTAGAAGCATGCAGCGTCATCAACTGCACCTGATCGGATTCGTCGTCGCTCTCGCCACGCTCCATCATGTCGCGCAGGGTGAAGCGTGTCACCACTTCCGCCAGCGTCATCGGTTCATCCAGTTCGCTGCCTTCCAGCATCTCCGTCATCCAGCCGAATAGCGTATTGACGTTTTTCATACGCATCTCCGCCGCTTTCGGGCTGGCGGAGGTTTCGAACAACCACGATTCATAATCGATGCCGTGAATTAAATCGCGCACCGCTGCGATAGGCTCGCGCTCCGACAAACGTTGTACCTCACCGAGCCAGTGAGTAAAACGCGTCAGCGCGTCATAACCGCGTCCGGTCAGCGTCTGGTTCAGGCCAACGTCGAAGCTGGCGGCAAACAGGCTCTTATTACGCAACATCGCCCATTCCCCCAGCTTTTGTAGCGTTGCCGAACCAATTTCACGCTTTGGCGTATTCACAATCCGCAAAAACGCACTGTCATCATCCGTATTGGTCAGCACCCGCAAATAGGCCAGCAGATCTTTGATTTCCGGGCGCGAAAAGAACGAGGTACCGCCGGAAATCTTGTACGGGATGCGGTTCTGCATCAGGAATTTTTCGAATACGCGCGACTGGTGGTTACCGCGATAGAGGATCGCATAATCCTTGTATTCGGTCTTATTCACGAAGTGGTGAGCAATCAGCTCGCCGGTCACACGCTCGGCTTCATGTTCTTCATGGTTGGCGCTGAGCACTTTCAGCTCCGCACCATAACCCAGCTCGGAAAAGAGCCGCTTTTCAAACACGTGTGGGTTGTTGGCGATGAGGATATTCGCCGCTTTCAGGATGCGCCCGGAAGAGCGGTAGTTTTGCTCCAGCTTAATCACCTGCAATGCCGGAAAATCCTGGCTCAGCAGCACCAGGTTTTGCGGCCGCGCCCCGCGCCACGAATAAATCGACTGGTCATCGTCACCCACGACGGTAAAGCGCGCGCGCTGGCCCACTAACAGCTTTACCAGTTCATACTGGCTGGTGTTGGTGTCCTGATATTCATCCACCAGCAGATAACGGATCTTGTTCTGCCAGCGTTCGCGCACCTCTTCGTTTCGCTGTAATAACAGCGTTGGCAACAGGATCAGGTCGTCGAAATCGAGTACGTTACACGCCTTCATATGGGCGTCGTACAGACCATAGCAGTGGGCAAAAATACGATCGCGTTCACCGTTTGCGCGCGCCGCAGCTTGCGGCGGGGTCAGCAGATCGTTTTTCCAGTTTGAGATCGTAGAGATCAGCTGTTGCAGCACCACTTTGTCATCGTCGATCAGCCCTTCGGTCAGATCTTTTAACAGTGCGACCTGATCGGTGTCGTCAAACAGGGAAAAGTTAGATTTCATCCCCAACGCGGCGAACTCACGTTTGATGATATTCAGCCCCAGCGTGTGGAACGTAGAGATCATCAACCCGCGCGCCTCTTTGCGCCCCAGCGTCTGCGCAACGCGTTCTTTCATCTCGCGCGCCGCTTTGTTGGTAAAGGTTACCGCCGCGATATGTTTCGCCTGGTAGCCGCAGCCACGGATCAAATGGGCGATTTTATTGGTGATCACGCGTGTTTTACCGGATCCCGCTCCCGCCAGCACCAGGCATGGTCCGGTGACGAATTCAACGGCTTGTTGTTGTCCGGGATTTAAACGCATAAAAGATCACTCAATGAAAAGTCTGGAGGGAAGAAAACGCGTGGTAGTATAGCCAGCCTCAACAACCTCACTCAAGGCACGATCATGGCAAAAACCGCAGCAGCACTGCATATCCTTGTTAAAGAAGAGAAACTGGCGCTGGATCTTCTGGAACAGATCAAAAACGGCGGCGATTTCGAAAAGCTGGCGAAGAAACACTCTATCTGCCCGTCAGGCAAAAAAGGCGGACATTTGGGCGAATTCCGTCAGGGCCAGATGGTTCCCGCGTTCGATAAAGTGGTGTTTTCCTGCCCGGTACTGGAGCCAACCGGCCCGCTGCACACCCAGTTCGGTTACCACATCATCAAAGTGCTGTACCGCAACTAATGGTTGAGCCTCTCATCACAGAGAGGCTTTTTTATTTGTGCGATTGCAGCTTCTGCTGCGCGTCATGCTTCATCACATGCATATTGATTGCCGCCTGGAATACTTTGAACATCAGGCCATTAATCAATGTCGCCAGGGTAATGGTAATGAACGCTGTCATTACCCAGTCAATCACTGCGATACCGCTATGCAACAGCGCAGGACGGTACACCAGCATGCCGCCAAACACCGCCCAGTGACTCAGACAATAGAAACACTGAAACAAGTGCCCTATCATCGCGTTCTTTTTCACCGTCCATTCACGAAAAGCCGCAAATAGCTCCGTTTGTGTCACCGTTATTGAAATGCTGCTGGCAGCCAGCGCAATCATCAGGCAGGTGGTTAAATCGGCAATCATCAGTGGTGCCCCTTCTCGTTGAAGTAACGAATAAATTCTGCGCCGACATCGTGTAGTGTCAGGTTTTTAAAACGTTCGAGGATCAGCGATTGTGCGTCGGCAAGCGTTGATGACATCACCCGGTTCACCCCTTGTTCAACCAGACACTCAGGGTTTTCATTACGATTGCCCAACGCGAACAACGCAGGCGATCCCAGTGCGATGTAGATGTCGTAGAGTGTGACCAGGCCGACGGAGCGGCAAAGTCGCCAGCCGCCGTGGTGCCCTTTGGTCGCGCAGACAATCTGCTGCTCCCGTAATCCGGCGAGCAGTTTGCGAATAAACGCCGGGTTACCGTCGATGTATTCAGCCATCTGTTCCGAAGTCATCGGTTTATCAGCCTGTTCCATGTGGAGCAGGATGTGCAATGTCGCGGAGAAGGAGTTATTTATTTTCATGTAACTTACGATATTACATAAAAACAAATTCAACAAGACAGACGGCAAAAAAAGATCGCGTCCATTGTCACTCATAAAAAAGCCCGGAAGCGCTAACGCCTCCGGGCTTAAACTTTTCTATGAAATTCGGCTTATCGCTACCGAAAGACGATGGGAATTAGCTCGCGACGGCGATACGTTTCATATCCGTCATATAACCGCGCAATTTCTGACCCACTTTCTCAATGGCGTGGCTGCGAATTGCCTCATTCACATCGCGCAGTTGCGCGTTATCTACCGCACCTTCGGCAATCGCTTTACCCAGGTCGCCCGTTTGCAGCGTGGTCATGAACTCTTTCAGCAGCGGTACGCAAGCATAAGAGAACAGATAGTTGCCGTACTCTGCGGTATCGGAAATGACCACGTTCATCTCATACAGACGCTTACGCGCGATGGTGTTGGCAATCAGCGGCAGTTCGTGCAGCGATTCATAGTAAGCGGACTCTTCGATAATGCCGGACGCCACCATGGTTTCGAACGCCAGTTCAACACCCGCTTTCACCATCGCAATCATCAGCACGCCTTTATCAAAGTACTCCTGCTCGCTGATTTTGCCTTCATACTGCGGTGCGGTTTCGAACGCGGTTTTACCGGTTTCTTCACGCCAGGTCAGCAGTTTCTTATCGTCATTGGCCCAGTCAGCCATCATGCCGGAAGAGAACTCGCCGGAGATGATATCGTCCATATGTTTCTGGAACAGCGGCGCCATAATGCCTTTCAGCTGTTCTGACAGCGCGTAAGCACGCAGTTTCGCCGGATTGGACAAGCGATCCATCATCAGCGTAATACCACCCTGTTTCAGCGCTTCGGTGATGGTTTCCCAGCCGAACTGAATCAGTTTTTCTGCGTAAGCCGGGTCAGTACCTTCCGCCACCAGCTTGTCGAAACACAGCAGGGAACCCGCCTGCAGCATGCCGCAGAGGATGGTCTGCTCGCCCATCAGGTCAGATTTCACTTCCGCAACGAAAGAGGACTCCAGAACGCCCGCACGGTGACCACCGGTTGCCGCAGCCCAGGCTTTAGCAATCGCCATCCCTTCGCCTTTCGGGTCGTTTTCCGGGTGGACAGCGATCAGGGTCGGAACACCGAAACCACGTTTGTACTCTTCACGAACTTCCGTGCCAGGACACTTCGGTGCCACCATCACGACAGTGATGTCTTTACGGATCTGCTCACCCACTTCCACGATGTTGAAACCGTGAGAGTAGCCCAGCGCCGCGCCGTCTTTCATCAGCGGCTGCACGGCACGCACGACGTCAGAGTGCTGTTTGTCCGGCGTCAGGTTCACGACCAGGTCCGCCTGCGGGATCAGCTCTTCATAAGTGCCGACTTTAAAACCGTTTTCGGTCGCTTTGCGCCAGGACGCGCGTTTCTCCGCAATGGCTTCTTTACGCAGCGCGTAAGCGATATCCAGACCGGAGTCGCGCATGTTCAGGCCCTGGTTCAGCCCCTGGGCGCCGCAGCCGACGATGACCACTTTTTTACCCTGAAGGTAGCTTGCGCCATCGGCAAATTCGTCACGCGCCATGAAGCGGCATTTGCCCAGCTGCGCCAGCTGCTGGCGCAGGTTCAGTGTATTAAAGTAGTTAGCCATTTGAGACCTCGTCGTGTGATGTTGTGTTGTGCCGTT
Source organism: Kosakonia pseudosacchari (assembly GCF_015167415.1). Lineage (NCBI taxonomy): Bacteria > Pseudomonadati > Pseudomonadota > Gammaproteobacteria > Enterobacterales > Enterobacteriaceae > Kosakonia > Kosakonia pseudosacchari. The sequence continues at coordinate 147,058 of NZ_CP063425.1, read as the reverse complement.
CTTTTTTGCGCTAACGCTTTAGGTTTTCTGTTGCGCAAATTATTCAGGGCAATATTTATTGTTCAGTTCGCTGATAAGCGAGATTGAACCCACTATATGACAGGAAATGCGTTGCTTAAATTGATATATTAACAATGTCACATTGCAATTTTTGCAATGTAAATTTGTGGAGTCTGTCTCATGGATTTACGCGATCTGAAAACGTTCCTGCATCTGGCCGAAAGCCGCCATTTTGGCCGCAGCGCGCGCGCCATGCATGTCAGTCCTTCCACGCTTTCACGGCAAATCCAACGGCTGGAAGAAGACCTCGGACAGCCGCTGTTTGTGCGCGATAACCGTACCGTCACGCTGACAGAAGCGGGTGAAGAGCTGCGTGTTTTCGCGCAACAAACGTTATTGCAGTATCAGCAATTGCGCCACACCATCGACCAGCAAGGCCCGTCGCTCTCCGGCGAGCTGCATCTTTTCTGTTCCGTTACTGCGGCTTATAGCCACTTGCCGCCGATTCTCGATCGTTTTCGCGCGGAACATCCGTCGGTAGAGATCAAACTCACCACCGGCGATGCCGCCGATGCGATGGAAAAAGTGGTCACCGGCGAAGCGGATCTGGCCATTGCCGGGAAACCGGAAACGCTGCCCGGCGCGGTAGCGTTTTCGATGCTGGAAAACCTGGCCGTGGTGCTGATAGCACCTGCGCTTCCCTGCCCGGTGCGTAACCAGGTTTCGCAGCCCGAACCAGACTGGTCCACCGTGCCGTTTATCATGGCCGATCAGGGCCCGGTGCGCCGCCGTATCGAGCTATGGTTCCGCCGTCATAAAATCAGCAATCCGTCAATTTACGCCACCGTCGGCGGCCACGAAGCGATGGTGTCGATGGTCGCGCTCGGTTGCGGCGTGGCGCTCATCCCGGAAGTGGTGCTGGAAAACAGCCCGGAGCCGGTGCGCAACCGCGTGATGATCCTTGAACGCAGTGATGAGAAAACGCCATTTGAGCTTGGCGTCTGTGTACAAAAAAAGCGGCTCTATGAGCCGCTTATTGATGCGTTCTGGAAAATCCTGCCAAACAACTAACCGGCAAGGAAAAAGCGGAACGCCGGGTTATGCGTTTCGTCGTGGCATTCGTAACCCAGCTCGTTGAGCCGGGTTTCGAAATCCGGTTCATGCTCGCCCAGTTCGAACGCCGCCAGAACGCGCCCATAATCGGTGCCGTGGCTGCGGTAATGGAACAATGAAATATTCCAGTGTGTACCGAGCGTATGCAGGAACTTCAGCAGCGCACCCGGCGATTCCGGGAACTCAAAACTGTACAGACGTTCACGCAGCGGTTTCGACGGTCGTCCCCCCACCATGTAACGCACATGCAGTTTCGCCATCTCGTCATCGGAAAGATCCACCACGCTGTAACCGCCTTCGTGCAGCAGATCGAGGATCTCTTTACGCTCCTCCAGCCCGCGGCTTAACCGCACACCGACAAAAATGCAGGCATCTTTGGCATCGGCAAAGCGATAGTTAAACTCGGTCACAGAGCGCCCGCCCAACAACTGGCAAAACTTCAGGAAGCTACCTTTCTCTTCCGGAATGGTCACCGCCAGCAGCGCTTCACGCTGCTCGCCCAACTCGCAACGCTCAGAAACATAACGCAAGCCGTGGAAATTGACGTTTGCGCCAGAAAGCACATGCGCCAGCCGCTCGCCGCGAATGTTATGTTTGGCGATATATTTTTTCATTCCTGCCAGCGCCAGCGCGCCAGACGGTTCCGCGACGGCGCGAACATCTTCGAATAGATCTTTCATCGCCGCGCAAATCGCATCGCTATCCACGGTGATGATATCGTCGAGATACTCTTTGCACAGACGGAAGGTTTCGTTACCGATACGTTTTACCGCCACGCCTTCGGCAAACAAGCCCACGCGCGGTAACTCGACCGGATGACCTGCATCCAGTGCCGCTTTCAGGCAGGCGGAGTCTTCCGCTTCAACGGCGATTACTTTGATTTGCGGCATCAGTTGTTTAATCAACACCGCCACGCCCGCCGCTAAACCGCCGCCGCCGACCGGCACAAAAACGCGATCAATGTGTGCGTCCTGTTGCAGCAATTCCAGCGCCAGCGTACCTTGCCCGGCGATCACCATCGGGTGATCAAACGGCGGCACAAAGGTGAAACCTTGTTGTTCGGCCAGTTCAATGGCTTTCGCTTTCGCTTCGTCAAAGTTGGCGCCATGCAACAGCACTTCGCCACCAAAGCCGCGCACCGCATCCACTTTGATATCCGCCGTGGCGACAGGCATTACAATCAGCGATTTGATACCCAGACGCGTCGATGACATTGCCACGCCCTGCGCATGATTGCCCGCAGAAGCCGTAATCACACCATGCGCTTTTTGCTCAGGCGTCAGCCCGGCAATCATCGCGTACGCGCCACGCAGCTTAAAGCTGTGCACCGGCTGGCGATCTTCGCGCTTCACCAGGATCACATTGTCGAGACGCGAAGAGAGCTTCTCCATTTTTTGCAGCGGCGTTACCTGCGCCGCTTCGTAAACCGGCGCACGCAGCACCGCTCTCAGATATTCCGCTCCTTCGGGAGCGGCTGAGAGGGGTTGGGATTCGGCCATCATTAACCCCCAAGTTTGGATTTATCGCGAACCGCGCCTTTATCCGCACTGGTCGCGAGACTGGCATAAGCGCGCAGCGCGAAGGAGACCTGACGTTCACGGTCAACCGGCGTCCAGGCTTTATCGCCGCGGGCTTCCTGCGCTTCACGACGTGCCGCCAGCTCGCGATCGCTCAGTTGCAGTTGAATGCTACGGCTCGGGATATCGATAGCGATGATATCGCCATCTTCAATCAGGCCAATATTGCCGCCGCTTGCCGCTTCCGGGGAAACGTGACCGATAGATAAACCCGATGTGCCGCCGGAGAAACGCCCGTCGGTGATCAGCGCACACGCTTTGCCGAGCCCCATTGATTTCAGGAAGCTGGTTGGGTAGAGCATTTCCTGCATCCCCGGCCCGCCTTTCGGCCCTTCGTAACGAATCACCACCACGTCCCCTGCGACAACTTTGCCGCCGAGAATAGCGTCCACCGCTGCGTCCTGGCTTTCGTACACTTTCGCCGGACCGGTGAATGTCAGGTTGCTGTCATCAACGCCTGCGGTTTTGACGATACAGCCGTTTTCCGCAAAGTTGCCGTACAGTACGGCCAGACCGCCGTCCTGGCTGTAGGCATGCTCCAGCGAACGGATGCAGCCTTCAGCGCGATCGTCATCCAGCGTGTCCCAACGGCAGTTTTGTGAGAACGCTTGCGTGGTGCGGATGCCTGCCGGGCCTGCGCGGAACATGGTTTTCACCGCGTCGTCTTTGGTCAGCATCACGTCGTACTGCTCAAGGGTTTGCGGCAGCGTCAGACCGAGTACGTTTTTCACATCCCGGTTCAACAAATTAGCGCGATCCAGCTCACCAAGAATGCCCAACACGCCACCGGCGCGGTGTACATCCTCCATATGGTATTTCTGCGTACTCGGCGCGACTTTACACAGCTGCGGAACTTTGCGGGACAGTTTATCGATGTCACTCATGGTGAAATCAATCTCCGCTTCCTGCGCGGCAGCCAGCAAGTGCAGAACGGTGTTAGTAGAGCCACCCATGGCGATATCCAGCGTCATGGCGTTCTCAAACGCCGCTTTACTGGCGATGGAACGCGGCAGTGCGCTGGTATCATCCTGCTCGTAATAGCGTTTGGTCAGCTCAACAATACGTTTGCCCGCGTTGATAAACAGCTCTTTGCGGTCAGCGTGCGTCGCCAGCAGCGAGCCGTTACCCGGCTGCGACAGCCCCAGCGCTTCGGTCAGACAGTTCATCGAGTTGGCGGTGAACATGCCGGAGCAGGAGCCGCAAGTTGGGCAGGCGGAGCGCTCTACCTGTTCGCTCTGATCGTCAGAGACTTTCGGGTCTGCGCCCTGAATCATGGCATCCACCAGATCGAGTTTGATTATCTGGTTGGAAAGTTTGGTTTTCCCGGCTTCCATCGGGCCGCCGGAGACGAAAATCACCGGAATATTCAACCGCAGAGAAGCCATCAGCATCCCCGGGGTAATTTTGTCGCAGTTGGAAATACACACCATCGCATCAGCGCAGTGGGCATTGACCATGTATTCAACGGAATCGGCAATCAGCTCGCGGGAAGGCAGTGAGTAAAGCATGCCGCCGTGGCCCATGGCGATGCCATCATCAACGGCGATGGTGTTGAACTCTTTCGCCACGCCGCCTGCGGCTTCGATTTGCTCCGCAACCAGCTTACCGAGATCGCGCAGGTGAACGTGGCCCGGCACGAACTGGGTAAACGAGTTCACGACAGCGATAATCGGCTTGCCGAAATCGGCGTCGGTCATCCCGGTTGCGCGCCACAGCGCGCGGGCACCCGCCATATTGCGCCCGTGGGTGGTGGTGGCGGAACGGTACTTAGGCATGCTCTTTTACTCCCGTCTATCTTGTCGATGGGGTGGTGCGTGCCATCCCATATTTATTTGCGATACCCTAAAAATTCGGGTTGTAGGGAGGCGGCAAGCGAGCGAATCCCCGGGAGCTTACCTAAGTAAGTGACGGGGATGAACGATTGCGGCCAACACACCTACAACCTGAAGTATGACGGGTATTTATGGATTAACTTGATCCAACCAGCCCCACTTATCTTCCGTTTCACCGGTAAAGAGGCCAAAGAATGCTTGCTGAATACGTTTGGTGACCGGGCCGCAACGACCTTCGCCCACCTGAATGCCGTCGACACTGCGCACCGGCGTGATTTCCGCTGCGGTACCGGACATAAATACTTCATCCGCCAGATACAGCGATTCACGGGACAGCACCTGCTCACGAACTTCGATGTTCAGCTCTTTCGCCAGCTTGATGATCGCATCGCGGGTGATACCCGGCAGGGCAGAGGAGGTAAACGGCGGCGTGAACAGGATGCCATCTTTTACTTCAAACAGGTTTTCGCCCGCACCTTCAGAGATGTAGCCGTTCACGTCCAGCGCGATCCCTTCCTGGTAGCCATGGCGGCGGGCTTCGCTGCCCACAAGCAGGGAAGAGAGGTAGTTACCGCCCGCTTTTGCGGCTGTCGGGATGGTGTTCGGCGCAACGCGGTTCCAGGAAGAAACCATCGCGTCGATCCCTTGATCCAGCGCTTCCGCACCGAGGTAAGCGCCCCACGGGAACGCGGCGATGATCACATCAGTGGTGTAGCCCGCCGGAGGGTTAACGCCCATGCCAACATCGCCCACAAACACCAGCGGACGAATATAGGCGCTGGTCAGATTGTTTTTGCGGATCACTGCGCGGCAGGCTTCCATCAGCTCATCAACGCTCTGAGATACCGGGAAACGATAGATTTTGGCGGAATCGCGCAGACGCTGCATATGTTCACGATGGCGGAAGACTACCGGACCTTTGTGCGAGTCATAGCAACGGATACCTTCAAACACGGAAGTACCGTAATGCAGCGCGTGGGACATCACGTGGACTTTTGCATCTTCCCAACGAACCATCTCGCCATTAGACCAAATGTAGTCTGCTTTTTTCGTCGTCATTATTCTTCCTTTTGCGCTTACGCGCGGATTTGTTGTGATTGTGATGATGTGGCACGCTGGCGGATATCAACCCGGGCAACGTCAACAAGTTTGCTTAACTGGCTAAACAGTAATTCGACAGGCCGCGGGCTGGCAACGGTCAATTCGATATTTATATTCCGCGCATCACTGGCGGTTTCCATATTCATCGCACATACCTGAAAGCCACGGTGACGCACCACGCGCAGCACGCGTTCTAACGTTTCAGGGTTGAAGCGGGCCTCAACGGCGACCTGATGTTGCATCATGATAATTTCTCCAGCATTTGTGAGTTACTGGCGCCGGGCGGCACCAACGGCCAGACATTCTCAAGTTCATCAATTGAGACATGAAGCAGGTATGGCCCTGGGCTCGTGAGCATCGTGTCGAGTGCCGCTTCAACCTGGTCTTTTCGGGTGATGTGCTGGCCGGGGATGCCGAAAGCGCTGGCCAGCGTGAGGAAATCGGGGTTATCAGTCAGGGTGGTTTCGCTATAACGCTCGTTGAAGAATAACTGCTGCCACTGGCGAACCATCCCTAAACGCTGGTTGTCCAGTAAGACAATCTTCAGCGGTAATTGCTTACGTTTAACGGTGCCGAGCTCCTGAACATTCATCATGAAGGAGCCGTCACCGGAGATACAGATTACCGTATCGTCCGGGCGGGCAACCTGCGCGCCAACGGCGGCGGGCAGACCGAAGCCCATCGTACCTAATCCACTGGACGTGATGAAATTTTCCGGGCGACTGAAACACAAATGTTGCGCCGCCCACATTTGATGCTGACCCACGTCGGTAGTGACCACGCTGTTTTCCGGCTTGCGATCGGAGAGCTGTTTTAATAACAGCGGCGCATAAATAGCCTCACCCGGATGATCGTAACGCCAAGCGTGTTCGCGACGCAGGTCCGCGCTGTATTGACGCCACGCATCAATTGCCAGCGGCTGTTGCAGCGCAGGCAGCAGCGCATTTAAATCGCCCTGCAACGCAACGTTCGCCTGGCGCAGTTTGCTCATTTCCGCCGGATCGATATCCATATGGATCACTTTGGCGTTCGGGGCGAAGGTATTCAGCTTACCGGTCACGCGATCGTCAAAGCGGGCACCAACGGCAATCAGCAAGTCACACTCCTGCACGGCGAAATTCGCGGCTTTCGTACCGTGCATCCCCAGCATGCCGAGATAGTAAGCATAATCAGCTTCCACCGCGCCCAGCCCTTTCAGCGTGCAAGTGACCGGCATTTGCGTCACGCTCAGAAACGCACGCAACGCCGGAACCGCCTGCGCCATGCCCACACCGCCGCCAACGTACAGCATCGGTTTTGTTGCCTGCGAAAGCATCTGCACGGCCTGTTTAACTTCAGCCTGCGGGAAAGAGTGCTCATCGTCAACGGTCGCTAACCAGGGTTCCAGTTCGCCTTCAGCCAGCTGGATGTCTTTCGGAATATCCACCAGAACCGGACCTGGGCGACCGGAATTCGCCACGTAGAACGCCTCAGCCATGACTCGCGGTAACTCTTCCAGCGATTCAACCAGGAAGCTGTGCTTGGTGCAGGCCAGGGATAAACCGAGTACGTCTACTTCCTGAAACGCGTCGGTACCGATAAGCGGGGCAGCAACCTGGCCGGTGATGGCAACAACCGGGACGGAATCTAATAACGCATCAGCAAGACCGGTGATCAGGTTCGTCGCGCCCGGGCCGGAAGTGGCGATGCAAACGCCGGTTTTACCGGTAGCGCGAGCATAGCCAATAGCGGCCATCGCCGCGCCCTGCTCGTGCCGGCAAAGTAGGTGTTCCACGCCGCCGTCATACAATGCATCGTAAACCGGCATAATTGCGCCGCCCGGATAGCCGAAGACGATATCGACTTTCTGCGCTCGCAACGCATGTACTACCCACTGTGCCCCATTCATAGTCAGTTCCCCGCCGGATATCGGGAGAAACAGAATTTTGTGCTACTACTCATTCTCTGCTCCTCGTTTATGTTTTTAGGTCATAAAAAAACCCCCGGACCTTTCGGTGCGGGGGTCTTAGTTCGTTAAGGCTTGTTTTTTAAGCCTTTCCTCGTCCAAGTGCAGCCCCGCACGGTGGGATAATAATCACCACCACGCTAATCACAACCAGGCTAATCACTCGTAGAAGGGCTTTCATTTGTGTTCGTTCTTGCTTCATGTTCGAAGGAATGCCTAAAGAGGTAACACAGATTTAAGACAAGAAACAAGAAAAATTTATGACGCAATTTGCGGTTGCCCCGACAAAATGACAAAAAATGTTTGTTTTTTATAGAGAAAAGCCTTGGTGAAAATTTCTCACGTTTTGTAGGCGTAATACAACGCTGCGATCACCATTCCAACACAATGAAAAAAGCGACTAATTGCAGTGAAATTCAGGAAATGTGCGCGCAAAAACAATGTTTCGATAATGAAAAGCGATAACCAAAACAGATAATGTCTGCGAAAAGGAGAGCCTATGGCATTGTCTGTAATTTTTACGCGAGCGGCGTTAGGCGTGACGGCCCCCCTGGTCACCGTTGAAGTGCATATCAGTAATGGGCTACCGGGGCTGACTATTGTTGGGCTACCGGAAACCACCGTTAAAGAAGCACGCGATCGTGTTCGTAGCGCCATTATCAATAGCGGGTATGAATTCCCGGCAAAAAGGATCACGATCAACCTGGCACCCGCGGATCTGCCCAAAGAAGGTGGACGATACGATTTACCCATCGCTATCGCGCTTCTGTCCGCTTCTGAGCAGCTAACAGCATCAGAACTGAGTCGTTATGAGTTTGTCGGCGAACTTGCCCTTACAGGCGCATTACGTGGGGTTCCCGGTGCCATCTCTTCTGTCATTGAAGCAGTCAAAGCCAACAGACGCATCGTTATTGCCAGAGAAAACGAAGCTGAAGCAAGCCTTACGGAAACGCAGGAGTGTCTGGTCGCCGACCATTTACAGGAAGTATGCGCGTTTCTGGAAGGAAAACAGGCATTACCTTCGCCTGCCCCCTTTTGTAGCAACCAGGAGGCCTACAGCGAGGATTTAAGCGATGTTATTGGACAAGAACAAGGGAAGCGCGCACTGGAAATCACAGCGGCAGGTGGACATAACTTGTTGTTAATCGGACCACCGGGCACGGGCAAGACCATGCTGGCCAGTCGGCTGGGGGGATTGCTGCCGCCATTGAACAACCAGGAGGCACTGGAAAGCGCGGCCATTATGAGCGTGGTAAATTCAGCGGTACTCTCTCGCCACTGGCGCAGACGCCCATTCAGAGCGCCGCATCACAGTGCTTCACTAGCGGCGCTGGTTGGCGGCGGCTCCATACCAGCCCCGGGCGAGATTTCGCTGGCGCATAATGGCGTTCTGTTTCTGGATGAATTACCGGAATTTGAACGCCGCGTGCTGGATGCACTCCGCGAACCTATCGAATCAGGACAAATCCATCTCTCGCGGGCAAGGGCGAAAGTTACTTATCCCGCACGTTTCCAGTTAATCGCTGCCATGAACCCGAGTCCGACAGGCCATTACCAGGGAAATCATAACCGCTCGACACCGGAGCAAACGCTGCGCTATTTGGGAAAGTTATCAGGCCCTTTTCTCGATCGCTTCGATCTGTCGCTCGAGATCCCCCTGCTTGCACCGGGGTCGATGAGCCAGCCACAGCATAAAGGTGAAAGCAGTGAAACTGTGCGCTTACGGGTTATTCAGGCCCAGGCACGGCAATATCAACGGCAGAATAAACTTAACGCGCGTCTGGACAGCAGCGAAACGAAACAGCTTTGTATACTGACCAGAGAAGATGGGGCCTGGCTGGAAGAGACGTTAACACGTCTGGGATTGTCGGTACGTGCCTGGCAACGCCTGCTGAGAGTTGCACGAACGATAGCCGATCTCGAAGAAGAGCCATCGATCCAGCGTGCGCACCTGCAGGAAGCATTAAGCTATCGCGCAATCGACAGGTTACTGATTCATTTACAAAAGATGCTGATGTAAAAAAAGGGGCCTTAGCCCCTTTTCTCTTAATCTTCGGAATCCGTATAGTCTTCCGCACCTTCCATCTGTGGTTTCCCACCCGAAAGAGTGTGAAAGCGCTTCGGACGCTTAATGCGCGCCATATACTTGATCCAGACGCGTTCTGCTTCGGTGTCTGGTTCACGCTCTCCACGGCATACTGCAACGAATTGCATTTCTTCTGCAGTCACTGGTTCACGCTTACCGAGTTCCAGTTCGTTAAAAGCATAACCATAGCGCTCAAGCAGTTGCGCCTCTTTGATGGTGAAGTCACCGTGGCGAGAGAACCCGCGCGGATAATTCTTATTGTCGAAAAAACGATTCGTCGTCGTAAAGCTTTCCGCCATCCTGCACGCTCCTAATTCTTTGGCCGAGCTATTTATGGCGCGGAGTATTAGTTACGCTTGACAGAGTGTAAAACAAAACATTTAAATCATTACGACAAATATTTTTGTGGAGAAAACTGTGGATACGGAATTACTAAAAACTTTCCTCGAAGTTAGCAGGACTCGTCACTTCGGTCGTGCAGCCGAAGCACTCTATCTGACCCAGTCCGCGGTGAGTTTTCGTATTCGCCAGTTAGAGAACCAACTTGGGGTTAATCTCTTTACACGCCATCGCAACAATATTCGCCTGACAGCAGCGGGCGAGAAGCTGCTGCCGTATGCGGAAACATTGATGAGCACGTGGCAGGCAGCAAGAAAGGAAGTGGCACATACATCGCGACACCACCAATTTTCTATTGGAGCCAGCGCATCGCTCTGGGAATGCATGCTTAGCGATTGGTTAACCCGGCTGTATAACCTGCAAGGGAACCTTCAGTTCGAAGCACGAATTGCACAACGACAATCACTGGTTAAACAGTTACATGAGCGGCAACTGGATCTGTTGATCACCACAGAAACGCCAAAGATGGATGAATTTAGCAGCCAGTTACTTGGCCATTTCACACTTGCGCTTTATTGCGCAGTCCCGGAAAAGAGCAAGTCAGAATTGAATTATCTGCGCCTCGAATGGGGTCCGGATTTTCAACAGCATGAGTCGGAGTTAATCGCCAGTGATGATGTGCCAACTTTGACGACCAGTTCAGCAGAAGTGGCCCATCAACAATTACCGCAGCTCAATGGTTGCACCTGGCTGCCTGTCTCATGGGCAGAGCAAAAAGAGAAGTTATATCCAGTTGCTGACACAGCGATGCTTTCTCGCCCACTTTATGCAATTTGGCTGCAGAACAGCGATAAACAGAATCAGATCCGCGATCTTTTGAAAATCAAAGTGATCGATTGAGCATTTCTGGCAAGGATGCCATGTGAGAGATGATTTGTGGCATGGATGCTGAAAAAGAAGCAAAAAAAATCCTTAGCAGATGCTAAGGATTATTTCTGGCAGGGGCGGAGGGACTCGAACCCCCAACACCCGGTTTTGGAGACCGGTGCTCTACCAATTGAACTACGCCCCTAATTAGGGTGGCGGAACGGACGGGACTCGAACCCGCGACCCCCTGCGTGACAGGCAGGTATTCTAACCGACTGAACTACCGCTCCACCGAATTTCTTTACAACCACCGGTTTGTTGCCCCGGTTTCACTGCTAATTTGATGCCTGGCAGTTCCCTACTCTCGCATGGGGAGACCCCACACTACCATCGGCGCTACGGCGTTTCACTTCTGAGTTCGGCATGGGGTCAGGTGGGACCACCGCGCTGTTGCCGCCAGGCAAATTCTGTCTGTCAGAACGTTCTCACACTCTGACGTAATCTGTATCACGCTGAAAATCTTTTCTGTCTCTCACGCCAAAACACCTTCGGCGTTGTAAGGTTAAGCCTCACGGTTCATTAGTACCGGTTAGCTCAACGCATCGCTGCGCTTACACACCCGGCCTATCAACGTCGTCGTCTTCAACGTTCCTTCAGGAGCCTTAAAGGCTCAGGGAGAACTCATCTCGGGGCAAGTTTCGTGCTTAGATGCTTTCAGCACTTATCTCTTCCGCATTTAGCTACCGGGCAGTGCCATTGGCATGACAACCCGAACACCAGTGATGCGTCCACTCCGGTCCTCTCGTACTAGGAGCAGCCCCCCTCAATTCTCCAGCGCCCACGGCAGATAGGGACCGAACTGTCTCACGACGTTCTAAACCCAGCTCGCGTACCACTTTAAATGGCGAACAGCCATACCCTTGGGACCTACTTCAGCCCCAGGATGTGATGAGCCGACATCGAGGTGCCAAACACCGCCGTCGATATGAACTCTTGGGCGGTATCAGCCTGTTATCCCCGGAGTACCTTTTATCCGTTGAGCGATGGCCCTTCCATTCAGAACCACCGGATCACTATGACCTGCTTTCGCACCTGCTCGCGCCGTCACGCTCGCAGTCAAGCCAGCTTATGCCATTGCACTAACCTCCTGATGTCCGACCAGGATTAGCTGACCTTCGTGCTCCTCCGTTACGCTTTAGGAGGAGACCGCCCCAGTCAAACTACCCACCAGACACTGTCCGCAACCCGGGTAACGGGTCCACGTTAGAACACCAGCCATTAAAGGGTGGTATTTCAAGGACGGCTCCACGCAGACTGGCGTCCACGCTTCAAAGCCTCCCACCTATCCTACACATCAAGGACCAGTGTTCAGTGTCAAGCTATAGTAAAGGTTCACGGGGTCTTTCCGTCTTGCCGCGGGTACACTGCATCTTCACAGCGAGTTCAATTTCACTGAGTCTCGGGTGGAGACAGCCTGGCCATCATTACGCCATTCGTGCAGGTCGGAACTTACCCGACAAGGAATTTCGCTACCTTAGGACCGTTATAGTTACGGCCGCCGTTTACCGGGGCTTCGATCAAGAGCTTCTCCTTACGGATGACCCCATCAATTAACCTTCCGGCACCGGGCAGGCGTCACACCGTATACGTCCACTTTCGTGTTTGCACAGTGCTGTGTTTTTAATAAACAGTTGCAGCCAGCTGGTATCTTCGACTGGTTTCAGCTCCATGAGCAAGTCACTTCACCTACGCACCAGCGTGCCTTCTCCCGAAGTTACGGCACCATTTTGCCTAGTTCCTTCACCCGAGTTCTCTCAAGCGCCTTGGTATTCTCTACCTGACCACCTGTGTCGGTTTGGGGTACGATTTCGTGTTACCTGGAGCTTAGAGGCTTTTCCTGGAAGCAGGGCATTTGTTACTTCAGCACCGTAGTGCCTCGTCATCACGCCTCAGTGTTAAAGCACTCCGGATTTGCCTGGAGCACACACCTTCACGCTTAAACCGGGACAACCGTCGCCCGGCTAACATAGCCTTCTCCGTCCCCCCTTCGCAGTAACACCAAGTACAGGAATATTAACCTGTTTCCCATCGACTACGCCTTTCGGCCTCGCCTTAGGGGTCGACTCACCCTGCCCCGATTAACGTTGGACAGGAACCCTTGGTCTTCCGGCGAGCGGGCTTTTCACCCGCTTTATCGTTACTTATGTCAGCATTCGCACTTCTGATACCTCCAGCATGCCTCACAGCACACCTTCGCAGGCTTACAGAACGCTCCCCTACCCAACAACACATAGTGTCGCTGCCGCAGCTTCGGTGCATGGTTTAGCCCCGTTACATCTTCCGCGCAGGCCGACTCGACCAGTGAGCTATTACGCTTTCTTTAAATGATGGCTGCTTCTAAGCCAACATCCTGGCTGTCTGGGCCTTCCCACATCGTTTCCCACTTAACCATGACTTTGGGACCTTAGCTGGCGGTCTGGGTTGTTTCCCTCTTCACGACGGACGTTAGCACCCGCCGTGTGTCTCCCGTGATAACATTCTCCGGTATTCGTAGTTTGCATCGGGTTGGTAAGCCGGGATGGCCCCCTAGCCGAAACAGTGCTCTACCCCCGGAGATGAATTCACGAGGCGCTACCTAAATAGCTTTCGGGGAGAACCAGCTATCTCCCGGTTTGATTGGCCTTTCACCCCCAGCCACAGGTCATCCGCTAATTTTTCAACATTAGTCGGTTCGGTCCTCCAGTTAGTGTTACCCAACCTTCAACCTGCCCATGGCTAGATCACCGGGTTTCGGGTCTATACCCTGCAACTTAACGCCCAGTTAAGACTCGGTTTCCCTTCGGCTCCCCTATTCGGTTAACCTTGCTACAGAATATAAGTCGCTGACCCATTATACAAAAGGTACGCAGTCACACCCCGAAGGATGCTCCCACTGCTTGTACGTACACGGTTTCAGGTTCTTTTTCACTCCCCTCGCCGGGGTTCTTTTCGCCTTTCCCTCACGGTACTGGTTCACTATCGGTCAGTCAGGAGTATTTAGCCTTGGAGGATGGTCCCCCCATATTCAGACAGGATACCACGTGTCCCGCCCTACTCATCGAGCTCACAGCCTGTGTGCTTTTGTGTACGGGGCTGTCACCCTGTATCGCGCGACTTTCCAGACGCTTCCACTAACACACAAGCTGATTCAGGCTCTGGGCTCCTCCCCGTTCGCTCGCCGCTACTGGGGGAATCTCGGTTGATTTCTTTTCCTCGGGGTACTTAGATGTTTCAGTTCCCCCGGTTCGCCTCATTAACCTATGGATTCAGTTAATGATAGTGTGACGAGTCACACTGGGTTTCCCCATTCGGACATCGCCGGTTATAACGGTTCATATCACCTTACCGGCGCTTTTCGCAGATTAGCACGTCCTTCATCGCCTCTGACTGCCAGGGCATCCACCGTGTACGCTTAGTCGCTTAACCTCACAACCCGAAGATGTTTCGTGAAACATCCGCGTGTCGCAAAAATTTGAGAGACTCACAGAACAGTTCGCACTGTTCAGTGTTTCAATTTTCAGCTTGATCCAGATTTTTAAAGAGCAAAACTTCGCAGCACACACAGAATGTGTACTCTGAAGTTTTCTTGATTTCTGCAGTAAAGATGGTGGAGCTATGCGGGATCGAACCGCAGACCTCCTGCGTGCAAAGCAGGCGCTCTCCCAGCTGAGCTATAGCCCCATCGTAGTTAAATCCCGTATACCCGTAATTCATTCTGACACAAGGCCGGGTGACGCGAAGCATACATCTGTATGTGAGCGTTGCCACAACGCAGTATCAGCATGAATTTGGTAGGCCTGAGTGGACTTGAACCACCGACCTCACCCTTATCAGGGGTGCGCTCTAACCACCTGAGCTACAAGCCTGCAGAGATTTTTACTGCTCGTTATTTCATCAGACAATCTGTGTGGACACTGCAGGGAACGGTTCTTTAAGGTAAGGAGGTGATCCAACCGCAGGTTCCCCTACGGTTACCTTGTTACGACTTCACCCCAGTCATGAATCACAAAGTGGTAAGCGCCCTCCCGGAGGTTAAGCTACCTACTTCTTTTGCAACCCACTCCCATGGTGTGACGGGCGGTGTGTACAAGGCCCGGGAACGTATTCACCGTGGCATTCTGATCCACGATTACTAGCGATTCCGACTTCATGGAGTCGAGTTGCAGACTCCAATCCGGACTACGACGCACTTTATGAGGTCCGCTTGCTCTCGCGAGGTCGCTTCTCTTTGTATGCGCCATTGTAGCACGTGTGTAGCCCTGGTCGTAAGGGCCATGATGACTTGACGTCATCCCCACCTTCCTCCAGTTTATCACTGGCAGTCTCCTTTGAGTTCCCGGCCGGACCGCTGGCAACAAAGGATAAGGGTTGCGCTCGTTGCGGGACTTAACCCAACATTTCACAACACGAGCTGACGACAGCCATGCAGCACCTGTCTCACAGTTCCCGAAGGCACCAAAGCATCTCTGCTAAGTTCTGTGGATGTCAAGACCAGGTAAGGTTCTTCGCGTTGCATCGAATTAAACCACATGCTCCACCGCTTGTGCGGGCCCCCGTCAATTCATTTGAGTTTTAACCTTGCGGCCGTACTCCCCAGGCGGTCTATTTAACGCGTTAGCTCCGGAAGCCACGCCTCAAGGGCACAACCTCCAAATAGACATCGTTTACGGCGTGGACTACCAGGGTATCTAATCCTGTTTGCTCCCCACGCTTTCGCACCTGAGCGTCAGTCTTCGTCCAGGAGGCCGCCTTCGCCACCGGTATTCCTCCAGATCTCTACGCATTTCACCGCTACACCTGGAATTCTACCTCCCTCTACGAGACTCAAGCCTGCCAGTTTCGGATGCAGTTCCCAGGTTGAGCCCGGGGATTTCACATCCGACTTGACAGACCGCCTGCGTGCGCTTTACGCCCAGTAATTCCGATTAACGCTTGCACCCTCCGTATTACCGCGGCTGCTGGCACGGAGTTAGCCGGTGCTTCTTCTGCGGGTAACGTCAATCAACACGGTTATTAACCGTATCGCCTTCCTCCCCGCTGAAAGTACTTTACAACCCGAAGGCCTTCTTCATACACGCGGCATGGCTGCATCAGGCTTGCGCCCATTGTGCAATATTCCCCACTGCTGCCTCCCGTAGGAGTCTGGACCGTGTCTCAGTTCCAGTGTGGCTGGTCATCCTCTCAGACCAGCTAGGGATCGTCGCCTAGGTGAGCCGTTACCCCACCTACTAGCTAATCCCATCTGGGCACATCTGATGGCAAGAGGCCCGAAGGTCCCCCTCTTTGGTCTTGCGACATTATGCGGTATTAGCTACCGTTTCCAGTAGTTATCCCCCTCCATCAGGCAGTTTCCCAGACATTACTCACCCGTCCGCCACTCGTCACCCGAGAGCAAGCTCTCTGTGCTACCGTTCGACTTGCATGTGTTAGGCCTGCCGCCAGCGTTCAATCTGAGCCATGATCAAACTCTTCAATTTAAAAGTTTGATGCTCAATGTTTCTTTATTTCTAAAGAAAAGAACTTCGTAATGAATTACGTGTTCACTCACTGAGACTTGGTATTCATTTTTCGTCTTGCGACGTTCAAGAATCCAGTCACCCTGAGTGCCCACACAGATTGTCTGATAAATTGTTAAAGAGCAGTGTCGCTTCGCTTTTTGCTGCGGCGCGGGTTGCGTATACTACGCTTTCCCGCCGTGAAGTCAACTGTTTATTTTCAGATTTCTTCACCTGACAGGCCGGTGTATTTGCCGTTGTGCCGTGTCAGTGGTGGCGCATTATAGGGCGTTAATTCCCGCTGACAACCCCTAATTTCAAAAAACTTTTCAACCGTCTCTTTTTTGCGCAAAACTGCGCTAAAGCGCCAGTTTTTCGAGCTTTTTGAATCCATAGCGTTGCAAAACGGGCAATAATTGTGCGGTCTCTGGCGTTAAGGCCATGCAATAGGCAATATTCTCATCGGAAGATTTCGCATCCGGCGCTTCGTGTTCAAGCAGCCAGGCAGTACGTCGCGCAATTGCCGCACCTGAATCAATCAAACGCGTCCCTTCCGGTAACACTTGCAGCAATTCATCTTGCAGTAAAGGAAAGTGCGTACATCCCAGCACCACCGTATCCGGTGGCTCTTTCATGCGTAGCCATGGGCGAAGGATATGTCGCAGCTCATCCAGCGAGACCGTTTCACCATGCAGTTTCGCTTCCGCCAGCACCACTAATTCCGCCGAACCCAGCATCTCAATCCGGCACTCATTCGCGAAACGCGAAATCAGTTCGTGTGTATAAGGGCGCTTCACCGTCCCCCGCGTTGCCAGCAGCCCTACCACGCCGTTCGCCGTTAGGCGCGCTGCGGGTTTGATGGCAGGCACAACACCGACGACAGGGAAGGAAAACTTCTCCCGCAACGCAGGTAACGATACGGTGCTCGCCGTGTTACAGGCGATAACAGCCAGTGCGAGGGGGTATTGGGCCTGAACGGCAGTGACGATTTCGACAACGCGCTCAACGATGAACGCTTCGCTCTTCTCGCCATAGGGGAAAGCGACATTGTCAAATGTGTAGATGTAATGCAGATCCGGCAGGAGATGCCGGATCTCATCATAAACGGATAACCCACCGACGCCGGAGTCAAACACCAGCACGGTAGGACGTGCGTCAGAAGGTGTAGCTGCCAGACAAGGTGTATTCCCGTCCTGCAGTTTGGTAGCCATATGCTGTCTCGTACTCTTTATCGAACAGGTTGGCGATTTTACCACGAACTGTCAGATGAGAGGTCACAGGATATGAGGCAGAAAAATCAACCGTACTATAACTTGGCAAAATACGTTGCTCAGGATTATAGGTCGAAGTGCGGTTGTCATAGCGCTTACCGAAGTACTCCCAGGCCAGATCCATATCGACATTCAATACGGACCAGTCAAGCTGATACTTCGCCTGGCGCTTCGCACGACGCGGCAGCACTTCATGGGTTTCATCATCACGCGGGTCAATATATTGCAGCGTCACGCGATGCGAGAAAATGCCGGTATCGACGCTGCCCGTCCATTCAACGCCTTTAATGGTGGCAGAGTTGATGTTGTAGTAAGCCGTATCGCTATAGGTGATCAGGTTTTCAATCTCATAGCGATAGGCAGACAAACGCCAGTCCAGCGGGCCGGTTAAGCCTTCAACGCCAGCCTCCCACTGTCTGGACTCTTCCGGTTTCAGATTCGGATTGGAAGCAATACCAAAGCGCTTCGCACCAAACTGTTGGCCTAAAGAAGGTGCCAGGAAACCTGTGCCGTAAGAAACGGTCAGACGGTAATTCTCCACGAACTCCCAGCCAGCCGCGGTCTGCCAGGTGCCGTGCCAGCCGAATTCGTCATCTTTATCTTCACGGCCCGACGCTTCCAGCGTGACATCGCCAAACTGCTGCATCCCGTTCAGATATAAGCCCGTGTTTTCACGGTCGTAAGCGTCGCGCGTCGTGCTATTGGAAGAAACCAGACGCTCCTGTTTCCAGTCGACACCGGCGCCGACAGAACCTTTGCCCACATTAACGTTGTTGCCCCACTGGATATAGCGCTGCTCCATATCATCCAGTGTGGTGCCGTCGTTATAGCGGCCATAAATACTGCTGTAGTTGTAGTCTTTGCTTTTCTGGTAGCTGGCCAACAGTTGGGATGAGTAGATCCCCTGGGCGAAATTCAGCCCGGTATCCCACCCTTGCACATAAAGCTGACGCTCATCGGCACTATAGTCTGGCGCGAACGGCGGGCTGCCAAGATCGTAATCCACGTTGTTGCTAAAGTTGTAGCCGCGAAAGAAGCCGTCAAAGTTATCGTTGAATTTGTGCTGCAGGCTGCCCCAGAACGTTTTGTTGCGATAGCCGTCGCGATCATCATCATGATCCCAGGTTGAACCGGGCTGCACGTTAAAACCGCGCGTGCTGGTATAAGAACCCGCCGCCGTTGCCACCGTGTCGCCAAATCGCTGACGCAGCGTACCGTCATACGTCTGATAGCCCTTCGAACCAACCCCGGCATTGATTTGTGATTTCTCATTGCCGGTCATGGTAATGACGTTAACCACGCCGCCAATTGCCCCGGAGCCATACACGGCAGAGCGCGGCCCGCGAATATATTCAACGCGTTGCACTAAAGAGAGCGGGATTTGGTTCAGTTCGGGATCGTTGGAAATCCCGGAGCGCGCGACCGGTACGCCATCAATCAACAGCAGCAGGTGTTTCGCTTCCGTGCCCCGCACATAAACCGAGGCGGTTTGGCCTAATCCGCCGTTTTGCGCAATATCAACACCAGGCAGGCGACGCAACACATCAACCAGTGAGCGAGACTGCCAGCGATCGATGTCCTCACGCGTCACCACTTCCGTTGGTGCAAGCACCGTCTTAGCCGGTTGTTGAAAACGATTTGCTGTCACCACCAAATTGTCTGAACTGCTATCTTGCGCCCAGCCGGAAAAAGCTGTGACGGAGAGCGCCGTCAGCAGCGAAGCTTTTTTAATCATTGTGAAAGCATCCACATAAGAGTAAGGATGCCGCAGGTTCCATCAATAGCACGCGATGATGTCAACCAGATGCGACGTAAACCGGCAGGTCTTCGGGCTTGGAGGTACATCAAGAAAGCGACTTCCCACCCAACAGGCAGTGTCTGCTCTCTCACCTTGATCCTTACCGCTGCGCGTCAGCCCCAGATTCTCACTGGATTCCCTTTTAACTCACAGGACCGGAACAGGGATGCTACATTCTGTAACATATGGATGTCCAGACTGCTAACTGACTATTTAGCTCGCATCCGGGCTGGACATCGTCTGAGCAATGCCTACAATCCCCGCGTTATTCTTAATCACTCAGGAAGCATGATGACCCCCGAACACCTGCCGACAGATCAGTACGAAGCCCAACTGGCCGAAAAAGTCGTGCGTCTGCAATCAATGATGACGCCTTTTTCCGCGCCGCTTCCGGAGGTGTTCCGCTCACCGGTCAGCCATTACCGTATGCGCGCCGAATTCCGCATCTGGCATGACGGCAATGATCTCTACCACATCATTTTCGATCAGCAGACCAAATCACGTATCCGGGTGGATAGCTTCCCGGCGGCAAGCGAGCTGATTAACCAATTAATGACGGTCATGATCGAGGCGGTACGCGGAAATAAAACCCTGCGTCATAAGCTGTTCCAGATTGACTACCTGAGTACCATCAGCAACCAGGCGATTGTCACCCTGCTCTACCACAAAAAGCTGGATGATGAATGGCAAACAGAAGCAGCGCGCCTGCGTGACGCGCTGCGCGCGCAGAATCTGAATGTGCAGCTGATTGGCCGTGCGACGAAAACCAAAATCGAGCTGGATCAGGATTTTGTCGACGAGCGTCTGCCGGTCGGCGGCAGAGAGATGATCTACCGCCAGGTGGAGAACAGCTTTACGCAGCCTAACGCGGCGATGAACATTCAGATGCTGGAGTGGGCGCTGGATGTTACGCGTCATTCTACGGGTGATCTGCTGGAGTTGTACTGCGGAAACGGCAACTTCTCGCTGGCGCTGGCGCGCAATTTCGATCGTGTACTGGCCACCGAAATCGCCAAACCGTCCGTGGCGGCAGCGCAATACAATATCGCGGCTAACCACATCGATAATGTGCAGATTATCCGCATGTCCGCCGAAGAGTTTACCCAGGCGATGAATGGCGTACGCGCCTTTAACCGTTTACAAGGAATCGATCTGACGAGCTACCAGTGCGAAACGATTTTCGTCGATCCCCCGCGTAGCGGGCTGGACGCGGAAACCGAGAAAATGGTGCAGGCCTATCCGCGTATTCTGTATATCTCCTGCAATCCGGAAACACTGTGTAAGAACCTGGAAATATTGAGCCAGACGCACAACGTTTCACGTCTGGCGCTGTTCGATCAATTCCCGTATACGCACCACATGGAGTGCGGCGTACTGCTTACGCGTAAAGACAAATAGCGCTATTCAGGCTGTATAAAATACGCCAATTCCATTTAACGGCTGGCCTGTCAAACAGGCCAGCCGAATAATAGTGGTGAGAGGAAAATAACTGCTGCACGTAACTATTTATTTATCAGAATAATGACGATTGCGGAACGTGATCGCGCTAACGTTATTTTATAATAATTTGTGAATGTTCTGACACGGTATTTATATTACCAGAGATATTTAATCCTGTTATTAAGCAATCAGCCCTGCACGAAACAGGGCTGAGAAGTAATGTCTTTTAAGGGTTATTTATCGGCAATAAAGTGATCATCATCGCCTACCGGAATATAAACACGAACCCACTCTTTACCGTCGACAATATCCCAACTGTGACCTTCTCCCGCCGTGTCTGCCGCAAGCAAAATGGTGCCGGGTTCGATGATAAAGGTTGAGCCATCGCTGACCCTGAACTTCAACTTACCTTTCATCGTCACCACGTATTGCTTCTTCGGTGCCGGATGCACACCTTTTTGCCACTCTTCGAAGGTATTGCTGAAGTAGAGATTTTGCGAAGAGAGCTTCGCCAGCGAGGGAACAGAACCTTTAATAAACGCAGAGTGGTTATCCTGCGTATTAATGAGCTTTATCGCCGGAATACGATGTTCGCTCACGTTCGTTTTGGTTGTATCCGCGGATCCGGTGATCGAAATAACTAAACCTGCAGTGGCTAATAGAAGTTGTGTTATTTTTTTCATGAGGATGTCCAGAGTTAATTTTTACCTGCAACCTGAAAGCATCAGGCAACCGAATAAAATGCCGCTCCAGTACAACAAAGAAAGGGAATTACATCGTAGATTTTTTTAATTAATAAATTATTAATTCATTAAGGCTGGAAACTATTTCGGAGGATAAAAAAGAAAGAGATAATTGTCGGCGCTCACTTATTCACGAATATAAACCCCTCTCCCGCAGGGAGAGGGGTTAACGCTTATTCAGAGGCTTCGTGTTTGCGACCGCGCAGACGAAAACCAATCCAGAAAACCAGCACCACCGACAATACGGCAGGCAGGAAGTTAGAACCGATATCCGGGTACTCCGCGCGTACCACCGTACTGTAAATCAGCACTCCGAGGATAAAACACGCGGCGGCAAGGCCTGGCAGCCCCACCGGCATCGTGCGATTTTGATAGCGCTGATGCAGACAGTACACCGTCAGCACCAGCGAAATAATCGGGAATATGGAAAACGGTACAATAGAGCTGAACACGGCGGAGAACGTACCGTTAATCGATAAGCCAGCGATGAGCGCCAGCAGCAACGTACCTTTATCTTGACCAGACTGTTTCATTACTCATCCTTCACTCGTCGGTTGATGCGCCAGTTTTTCCTGTTCACGGCGATACCAGTAATACGCGCCTTTTGAAATCATGCGCAATTGTAGTACCAGTCGCTCTTCTAATTGCCTGCGTTGTTCCGCCCCCACATCCAGCGCCTCAGCACCGGCGTTGAAGACAATCGTCACCATCGCTTCGGCTTGCGCTTCGGTGAACGCGCGCGGCATATGGTTTTCGAGTTCAAGGTAGTCGGCAAGTTCCGCAATAAAATGTTGGATCTCACGCGCTACCGCCGCACGAAAGGCGGCGGACGTTCCGGAGCGTTCCCGCAACAGGAGCTGAAAAGCATTGGGGTTATTGCCGATAAATTCCATAAATGTGGAAACCGACGTGCGGATCACGCTACCGCCTTTCGCAATACGTTGACGCGCCTGGCGCATCAACTGGCGCAGCATTAACCCGCTTTCGTCCACCATGGTCAGACCGAGTTCATCCACATCACGGAAATGACGATAAAAAGACGTTGGCGCAATGCCTGCCTCACGGGCGACTTCCCGCAGGCTCAGGCTGGCGAAGCTGCGCTCCGCGCTGAGTTGGCTAAATGCGGCTTCGATCAGCGAACGCCGGGTTCTCTCTTTTTGTTGCGCTCTTACACCCATCACGATGTTTGAATCCTTCCAGGGGCCCGCTGGCACTATACCAGAGAATAAATCCGATCCGATTGTACTGGATTGTGACTGATTGTTTACGCGCAGTTTCTTCTTTTTCGTGGCAAAAGAGCACAACGATAATTGGGTTACCGCCGCTTTGATGTTAGTATTATGTTGCTTTTATGTATAAGAACAGGTAAGCCTTACCATGCCACATTCCTACGATTATGATGCAATAGTAATAGGCTCCGGCCCCGGCGGCGAAGGCGCAGCCATGGGCCTGGTTAAACAAGGAGCACGGGTCGCGGTTATTGAGCGTTACCACAATGTCGGCGGCGGCTGTACGCATTGGGGCACCATCCCCTCAAAAGCGTTGCGTCACGCCGTTAGCCGTATTATCGAATTCAACCAAAACCCGCTCTACAGTGACCACACCCGCCTTCTCCGCTCCTCTTTCGCCGATATCCTGAACCATGCTGAAAGCGTGATTAATCAGCAAACGCGCATGCGTCAGGGCTTTTATGAGCGTAACCGCTGTGAAATTTTAGAAGGCAACGCCCATTTTATTGATGACCACACACTGGCGCTGGAGTGTCACGACGGCACTGTCGAAACCATCACTGCCGAAAAGTTTGTTATCGCCTGCGGCTCACGACCCTACCGTCCTGCCGATGTCGATTTCGCCCATCCGCGCGTTTACGACAGCGACTCGATCCTCGATATGCACCACGAACCCCGCCATGTGATCATCTATGGTGCGGGGGTGATCGGTTGCGAATACGCGTCGATCTTCCGCGGTATGAACGTCAAAGTGGATCTGATCAACACGCGCGATCGCCTGCTGGCGTTCCTTGATCAGGAGATGTCAGACTCACTCTCTTATCACTTCTGGAATAGCGGCGTCGTTATCCGCCATAACGAAGAGTATGAGCGCATTGAACCGCTGGATGACGGGGTGATTATGCACCTGAAATCCGGCAAAAAACTGAAAGCCGACTGCCTGCTCTACGCCAACGGCCGTACCGGGAACACCGACAGCCTGCAGCTGGCGAATATTGGCCTTGAAGCCGATGGCCGTGGTCAGTTGAAGGTTAACAGCATGTATCAGACCGCGCTGCCGCACGTCTATGCGGTGGGCGATGTGATTGGTTACCCAAGCCTGGCATCAGCGGCTTACGATCAGGGGCGCATTGCCGCGCAGGCGATGATCAAAGGTGAAGCCACCGCCCATCTGATTGAAGATATTCCGACCGGGATTTATACCATTCCGGAGATCAGTTCCGTGGGCAAAACCGAACAGCAGCTCACGGCCATGAAAGTGCCGTATGAAGTGGGTCGCGCGCAGTTTAAACACCTGGCGCGGGCGCAGATTGTCGGCATGAATGTCGGTACGCTGAAGATCCTGTTTCACCGCGAAACGAAAGAGATTTTGGGGATTCACTGCTTTGGCGAGCGCGCGGCCGAAATTATTCATATCGGCCAGGCGATTATGGAGCAGAAAGGTGGCGGTAACACCATCGAGTACTTTGTTAACACCACCTTTAACTACCCGACCATGGCGGAAGCCTACCGGGTAGCGGCGCTAAACGGCTTAAACCGCCTGTTTTAACGCCGTGTCGAAATGGCCATCCATCGCACCACGGATGGCCTCTGCCAGCTGCTCATAGCGGCTGCGCAGCGGCGAACCCGGGCGATACACCAGCCCAACCGTGCGTTTCGGTTCAGGTTTGATGCACGGCAGATACACCACGCCATCGCGTTTACGCTCGCGCGGAACGGAAAGCGCAGGCAGCAACGTGATACCGCTCCCGGCGGCGACCATATTGCGCAGCGTTTCCAGGCTGGTTGCGCGGAAATGCGTATCTTCATCCGCACCCGCTTCAAAGCAGAAGCCCATCGCCTGGTCGCGCAGGCAGTGCCCATCTTCCAGCATCAGCAGCTTTTCGCCCGCCAGGTCAGCCATCGGCACACATTCGCGGTTCGCCCACGGGTGATCTTCATAAATCGCCAGCATCATCGGCTCATCGTACAGCGGCACCTCAATAAAGGCTTCGCTCTCTTTCACCAGCGCGAGGATCGCGCAGTCGAGCTTGCCGCTGTCCAGCTGCGCCAGCAGTTGATGCGTCTGCGCTTCATGCAGATACATTTCCAGTTTCGGGAAAGTCTGGTGCAGCAGCGGAATGATATGAGGCAACAGGTAAGGTCCAACGGTTGGGATCAGGCCAATATGCAGCGGGCCGGACATCGTTTCCCCCTGCTGGCTTGCCATTTCCTTCAGCACTTTGACCTCGCGCAGCACAGTGCGCGCCTGATCTACCAGCAACAAACCCGCCTGGGTGAACAGCACTTTGCGGCTGGTACGCTCCAGCAGCATTACGCCAAGTTCATCTTCCAGTTTACGGATCTGCCCGCTCAGCGTGGGCTGGCTGACGTGGCAAGAGTCGGCTGCACGGCGAAAATGGCGGTGTTCGGCTAACGCCACCAGGTACTCAAGATCACGAATATTCATTATTCATCCTCCGTCGCCACGATAGTTCATGGCGATAGATAGCATAGCAACGAACGATTATCCCTATCAAGCATTCTGTTCAATAATTAGCACCAGAAACGAAGCGGTACCTCTGTTTGACCCGTGATGAGGCCACTACCCCTGTTTCTCTCTGAACAACTAAAGCCAACGTGAACGTTTTGCGGACCTGAGAGTCCGCTTTTTTTTGCATAAAAAAGCCCGGCGTCACGCCAGGCTCCTGTTTGCAAACCACGCCGCGCTTACACCAGCCGCGCCTTCGCATCCGCAATCGCCTGTGCAACCTGCACCGGTGACACGCCGCCTTTCGCCGCGCGTTTATCCAGGCAGGATTGCAGTGACAGAATGGGATAAACATCGTCGCCAATCACATCGCTGAATTTTTGCAAATCGGCAAGCGGCAGATCTTCCAGCGGTTTGCCCTGGCGAATCGCTTCTACCACCGCTTCACCAACAATGTGGTGCGCTTCGCGGAACGGTACGCCTTTCGCAACCAGATAATCCGCCAGTTCGGTGGCGTTAGCGTACCCCTGCTGCGCCGCTTCCTGGCAGCGCGGGCGTTTCACCTGAATACCGTCCAGCACCAGCGCCGCCATGTGCAGGCAGTCAAGCCAGGTGTCGAGCGCATCGAACAGCCCTTCTTTGTCTTCCTGCATATCTTTGTTGTACGCCAGCGGCAGGCCTTTTAGCGTCATCATCATGCCGGTTAACGCGCCCTGCACACGGCCGCACTTACCACGGATCAGCTCCAGCGCATCCGGGTTTTTCTTTTGCGGCATCAGCGAAGAACCAGAGGTTACGCGGTCAGAAAGCTCAACAAACGCCGCTTCGCCGGAGTTAAAGAAAATCAGATCTTCGGCAAAGCGCGACAGATGCACCATGCCAATTGACGCATCAGAAAGCAGCTCCAGCACGTGATCGCGGTCGGAAACGCTATCCAGGCTATTGCGGGTTGCCGAGGCAAAACCCAGCCAGCCCGCTAACTGCTCACGGTCGATTTCATACGCCGTTCCTGCCAGTGCGCCGCTGCCCAGCGGGCTGACATCCAGGCGTTTCAGCGTATCCTGCAAACGGCTTTCATCACGCGCCAGCATCTCAACATAGGCCAGCGACCAGTGCGCGAACGTCACTGGCTGCGCACGTTGCAGGTGCGTATAACCCGGCATGACGGCGTCCTGGTTATTTTCCGCCGTCACCACCAGCGCGCTCTGCAACTGTCGATTCGCCAGCAGCAATTCACTGATGGTGTCTTTGCACCACAGCTTCAGATCGGTCGCGACCTGGTCATTACGACTGCGTCCGGTGTGCAGTTTTTTGCCCAGTTGGCCAACCTTATCAATGAGCTTACCTTCCACCCAACTGTGAATATCTTCTGCATCGCTTTGCAAAATCTGCTGCGGGTTAGCCCGCACTTCTTCCAGCAAATTATTCAGCGCTTCTTCCAGTTGCTGCTGCTCAGCCGCTGTCAACACGCCAACGGTTACCAGCGCTTTAGACCAGGCCACAGAGCCAACGATATCCTGCTCCGCCAGGCGATAGTCAAAGCGCAAAGAGTCATTGAACTGTTTGAACCGTTGATCCGCTGCCTGAGTAAAACGCCCGCCCCAAAGTGCCATAGTGTGGTTCCTTCTCTTTATCCGTTTTGCCGGACGGCGCTGCGCCTGCCCGGCCAACATAAATTGTTGTGTCGTTACGCCAGAATACGGGTGCCGATCGGCGTGCCGTTAAACAGCGCGGGTAACTGCTCGGCATGACGCCAGGAAGCGATATCCACCGGGCGACCCAGCGTGCGCGCCGCATCCAGCGCCGCATTCACTTTGACGATCATGCCATCGGTAATGATGCCCTGGGCAATCAATTGTTCCGCTTTCGCTGCTGTCATCTCGGCAATGCGCTGGCCTTTACCGTCCAGAATGCCACTTACATCAGACAGCAGGATCAAATCCGCACCCAATGTTGCAGCCAGCGCGGTTGCCGCCTGGTCGGCGTTGACGTTCATCAACTCACCTTCATCGGTGACGCCAATGGAGCTGATCACCGGCAAGAAACCGCCATCGAGCAGCGCGTTAATCAGTTTCGGTGAACCCGGTTGCGCCAGGCCCACATGCCCCAGCTCTTCATCCAGTTGTGTCACTTTCACGCTGTCGCCATCGCCGAGGAACAGGCCGACAGAGGCGATATGGTGTTTCTTCGCCCACGCCAGCAGGGTTTTGTTGGCCGTACCGGCCAGCGCACCGGTGATGATGTCAATCTGATCCGCCGGGGTCACGCGCAGGCCATTTTTCTTTTTCACCGGCAGGTTGAGTTGTTTCATTAACTCATCCACCACGCAGCCGCCGCCGTGGACAATCACTAACGGGCGCTGATGAGATTCACGATAGTGCACCAGTGCCGTAAACAAACGCTCCAGCGCTTCCTCGCTATCCAGCAGTACGCCACCGAGCTTAATAATTAATGGATTCATCATCACGCCTGTTCAATTAAATAAGTGACTGAGTTTCAGCATAGCCAAAACGAATATTCGCGCACTGTACTGCCTGCGCCGCCGCGCCTTTCAGCAAGTTATCTTCCGTGGCGACGACAATCAGGTGCTCATCCTGTACCGCAAAACCGATATCGCAGAACGGCAGGCCAACCACGTTTTTCAACGCCGGCACGCCTTTGTCGTATAAACGTACCAGCGGTTTATCGCCATACGCCTGTTTGAACACATCCGCCACCTGCGCGTGGGTAACGCCCGGTTGCAAACGGCAGGTAATGGTTTCGAGGATCCCACGCGGGAAGCTCGCCAGGTGCGGGGTGAAAATCACCTGCGCACCAAGGTGAGTAGCGATTTCCGGATGGTGGCGATGGTTGAAAACGCCGTAAGGTTGCAGGCTCACTTCACAGAAACTGTTCGAAAGCGCCGCCTTACGTCCCGCACCGCTTACCCCGCTGGTGGCGTTGATCACCGGCCACTGGTTCAGATCCAGCAGCCCGGCATCGATCAGCGGTTTTAACGACAGCTGCGCCGCTGTCGGGTAGCAACCCGGTACGGCAATTAATTGCGCTTCTTTCAGTTTGTCATGGTTCCACTCCGCCAGGCCATAAACCGCCTGCGCCAGCAGATCGGCGTGCTGATGGGTGAAACCGTAGAATTTTTCATAAAATGCAGGATCGTTAACGCGGTAAGCCCCGGAGAGATCGAACACTACACATCCCGCCGCCAGGCAGGTTGGCACCAGATCGTGGCTCACTTCATGGGCGGTGGCGAGAAAAACAACATCCACGCCGTCCAGGAAATCGCCAATATCGGACATCGGCTGTAACGGGAGATCAACCATACCTTTCAACTGCGGATGTAAATCAGAGATACATTTTCCTGCATCATTACTTTGCGCAGAAACCGTCAAAGCGGTTATGTTCATATGAGGATGGCGATTTACATAGGTCACTAGCTCTGCACCAGCATAACCGCTGGCACCCACAATTAATGTGTTCAACATTGGGGCGGTTTACCTTCTTACGTCATGTGTGCCAGGGAAAGACTCGGCATCAATCCCGCGTCGCTGAGCGAAGTCGCCGCATGGGTTCCTTTACGCTCAACATTAATGTATTTTTATTCACATTTAGTGCATGAATATTGATACTATCACGAACTCAGGTATGTCAACAATGAAAATGAATTTGCCACCATTTATCGAGATCTACCGCGCCCTGATAGCCACGCCGTCGATCAGCGCGACGGAAGAAGCGCTGGATCAGAGTAATGCGTCTTTAATCAATTTGCTGGCAGGATGGTTTGGCGACCTCGGTTTCACGGTTGAAGTGCAGCCGGTTCCCGGCACCCGCAATAAATTCAACATGCTCGCTAGTGCCGGAACCGGCGCGGGCGGTCTGTTGCTGACCGGCCACACCGACACAGTGCCGTTTGATGACGGGCGCTGGACGCGCGACCCGTTTACGCTCACCGAACATGACAACAAGCTCTACGGTCTGGGCACTGCCGACATGAAAGGCTTTTTCGCCTTTATTCTTGATGCGCTGCGTGACGTCGATGTGACAAAACTGAGCAAGCCGCTGTATGTGCTCGCCACCGCCGATGAAGAGACCAGCATGGCGGGTGCGCGCTATTTCTCCGAGAACACGCAGCTGCGCCCGGACTGCGCCATCATTGGCGAACCGACCTCGTTGCAGCCGGTACGTGCGCACAAAGGCCATATCTCTAATGCGATTCGCATTCTTGGTCAGTCCGGCCACTCCAGCGATCCGGCGCGCGGCGTCAACGCCATCGAACTGATGCATGATGCCATCGGCCATATTCTGCAACTGCGCGACAGCCTGAAAGAACGTTATCACTATGACGCATTCACCGTGCCGTATCCGACGCTGAATCTCGGGCATATTCACGGTGGTGATGCGGCAAACCGTATCTGCGCCTGTTGCGAACTGCACATGGATATCCGTCCACTTCCAGGCATGACGCTTAACGATCTCAATGGGCTGTTAAACGATGCACTGGAACCAGTAAGTTCTCGTTGGCCGGGCCGTTTGACCATTTCTGAACTGCACCCGCCGATTCCGGGATACGAATGCCCGCCGGATCACCACCTGGTCGAAGTGGTAGAAAAACTGCTCGGCGTCGAAACGGAGGTCGTGAACTACTGCACCGAAGCGCCCTTTATTCAGACGCTTTGCCCGACGCTGGTGCTGGGGCCTGGGTCTATCAACCAGGCGCACCAGCCGGATGAATACCTGGAAACCCGCTTTATTAAACCAACGCGCGAACTCATCACCCAGGTTGTGCATCATTTCTGCTGGCACTGATTCTGTTTTTGCTCTTAATCCCCCTCATCCGAGGGGGTTTTGTCTGTGAAAAAGAGTGACAAATGTCACTTTTTCATAAGCAATACTTATTGGACACGATGCGAATTAAATTTCGTAAATTGTCGGCATTTATTCGTTTGCTGAAGCGATTTCGCAACAATTGACGCGATGGGTTTTACGTGGCTTTATAAAAGACGGTGTCTTATATCTGCTCAACGACAGATATAACAAAATAAAATGAGATGGGGTGTCTGGGGTAACATGAACGAACAATATTCCGCTTTGCGTAGTAATGTCAGTATGCTCGGCAAACTGCTGGGAGATACCATCAAGGATGCACTCGGCGAGAACATTCTCGACCGGGTAGAAACAATCCGTAAGCTGTCCAAATCTTCTCGCGCCGGGAATGAAGCCAACCGTCAGGAACTGCTCACCACGTTGCAGAATCTGTCCAATGACGAGCTGCTGCCGGTAGCACGCGCGTTTAGCCAGTTCCTGAACCTTGCCAACACTGCTGAGCAATACCACAGCATTTCAGCGAAAGGCGAAGCGGCCAGCAACCCGGAAGTGATTGCCCAGACCATCAGAAAGCTGAAAGACCAACCCAATCTCAACGAAGCCACGATTATCAAAGCGATTGAATCACTGTCGCTGGAGCTGGTGCTGACTGCGCACCCAACCGAAATCACTCGCCGTACGCTGATCCACAAAATGGTGGAAGTGAATAACTGCTTAAAGCAGTTAGATAACAGCGACATCGCCGATTATGAACGCCACCAGCTGATGCGCCGCCTGCGCCAGTTGATTGCTCAGTCCTGGCATACCGATGAAATCCGCAGAAACCGCCCAAGCCCGGTAGATGAAGCCAAATGGGGCTTTGCGGTGGTGGAAAACAGCCTGTGGGAAGGTGTGCCAAACTACCTGCGCGAGCTGAACGAACAACTCGAAGAGAACCTCAATTACAAACTGCCGGTGGATTTTGTTCCGGTGCGCTTTACCTCGTGGATGGGTGGCGACCGTGACGGTAACCCGAACGTGACCGCCGATATCACCCGCCATGTCTTGCTGCTCAGCCGCTGGAAAGCGACCGACCTGTTCCTGAAAGATATTCAGTTGCTGATTTCCGAACTGTCGATGGTGGAGTGTACCGACGAGCTGCGCGAACTGGCGGGCGCAGAAGGCGCGCGTGAACCGTATCGCTACCTGATGAAGAAGCTGCGCGGCGATCTGATGGCCACCCAGGCCTGGCTGGAAGCGCGCCTGAAAGGCCAGAAATTACCGAAACCTGCCGGGCTGCTGACGCAAAACGAGCAACTGTGGGAACCGCTCTACGCCTGTTATAAATCGTTGCAGGCCTGCGGCATGGGCATTATCGCCAATGGCGAGCTGCTTGATACATTACGCCGGGTGAAGAGTTTTGGCGTGCCGCTGGTGCGCATCGACATTCGCCAGGAGAGCACCCGTCATACGGAAGCGCTGGGCGAATTAACGCGCTATTTGGGCATTGGCGACTACGAAAGCTGGTCGGAAGCGGACAAACAGGCATTCCTGATCCGTGAACTGAACTCCAAACGTCCGCTGCTGCCGCGCCAGTGGGAACCAAGCGAAGAGACCCGCGAAGTGCTGGACACCTGCCGGGTGATCGCCGAAGCGCCACGCGGATCCATCGCCGCGTATGTGATCTCCATGGCGAAGACGCCTTCAGACGTGCTGGCGGTTCACCTGCTGCTGAAAGAAGCCGGTATCGGTTTCGCGCTGCCGGTCGCGCCGTTGTTTGAAACCCTTGATGACCTGAATAACGCCGACGACGTGATGACCCAGTTGCTGAATATCGACTGGTATCGCGGCTTTATCCAGGGCAAACAGATGGTGATGATTGGCTACTCCGACTCGGCGAAAGACGCGGGCGTAATGGCTGCTTCATGGGCGCAATATCAGGCGCAGGACGCGTTAATCAAAACCTGCGAAAAAGCCGGTATTGAACTGACACTGTTCCACGGTCGTGGCGGCTCTATTGGCCGTGGCGGCGCACCGGCTCACGCCGCGCTGCTTTCGCAACCGCCAGGCAGCCTGAAAGGCGGCTTACGCGTCACCGAACAGGGCGAGATGATCCGCTTCAAATACGGTCTGCCGGAAGTCACCATCAGCAGCCTGTCGCTTTATACCAGCGCCATCATGGAAGCTAACCTGC
This sequence comes from Kosakonia pseudosacchari, assembly GCF_015167415.1. NCBI lineage: Bacteria > Pseudomonadati > Pseudomonadota > Gammaproteobacteria > Enterobacterales > Enterobacteriaceae > Kosakonia > Kosakonia pseudosacchari. The sequence continues at coordinate 114,719 of NZ_CP063425.1, read as the reverse complement.
TGCCGCCACCGGAGCCGAAAAGCGAGTGGCGCCATATCATGGACGAGCTCTCAACCATCTCCTGCGATATGTACCGTGGCTATGTGCGTGAAAACAAGGATTTCGTTCCGTACTTCCGTTCCGCCACGCCGGAGCAGGAACTGGGCAAGCTACCGCTGGGTTCTCGTCCGGCGAAACGTCGCCCGACCGGTGGCGTTGAATCGCTGCGCGCGATCCCGTGGATCTTCGCCTGGACGCAAAACCGCCTGATGCTGCCTGCCTGGCTGGGTGCGGGGGCGGCATTGCAGAAAGTGGTGGAAGATGGCAAACAGAGCGAGCTGGAAGCCATGTGCCGCGACTGGCCATTCTTCTCCACCCGCCTTGGCATGCTGGAGATGGTGTTCTCGAAAGCCGACCTGTGGCTGGCAGAATATTATGATCAGCGTCTGGTGAAACCCGAACTGTGGGCGTTGGGTAGCGAACTTCGCAAGCTGCTGGAAGCGGATATCAAAGTGGTACTGGCAATCGCCAACGACTCGCACTTAATGGCCGATTTGCCGTGGATCGCCGAATCTATCCAGTTGCGTAATATCTATACCGACCCACTGAACGTGTTGCAGGCTGAGCTGCTGCACCGCTCGCGCCTTGCGGAAGAAGAAGGTAAAGAGCCGGATCACCGCGTTGAGCAAGCGCTGATGGTCACGATCGCCGGGGTGGCGGCGGGTATGCGTAATACCGGCTAATTTAGCGGTTATCGCAAAAGGCCACACAGGTTGTGGCCTTTTTTGATCCTGCCAGTTAAGGTTATCCCTTCGCCAGCAACTAAAGGGACACCATGAGTCTCGATGTCAGCCATCTTATCTCGCGCCTGATAAACGGCCCGGCTCCGCTACGGCAGATATGCTTTGCGGGCGTGACCGGAACCGCGCCTGCGCAGGCCTGCCAGGTCGATTTTCCACGCCTGGAGATTGTGCTGGAAGGCACGGTGACCGATATGGGGATCAACGGCGAAACCGCGCGAATGTCGCAGCACGACGTGCTGTATGTTCCCGCCGGTAGCTGGAATCACCCACAATGGCAGCTCCCGGCCACTACCTTAAGCGTGTTGTTTGGCAAGCAACAGCTCAGTTTTAACGTCACGCAGTGGGATGGCGCCATGCTGCAAAACCTGGCGAAACAACATGTTGCGCGACGCGGTCCGCGCGTCGGCTCCTTCCTGCTACAAACCCTGCATGAAATGCAGATGCAACCGCACGAACAGCAAACCGCACGCCTGATCGTCACCAGCCTGCTCAGCCATTGTCATGACTTGCTCGGTAGCCAGATCCAAACCGCGTCGCGCAGCCAGGCGCTGTTCGAAGCCATTCGCGACTATATCGACGAAAATTACGCTTTGCCGCTCACGCGCGAATCGGTGGCGCAGGCGTTTTATATTTCACCCAATTACCTGTCGCACCTGTTTCAGAAAACCAGTTCTGTCGGCTTCAACGAATATCTTACTCATACCCGGCTGGAGCACGCCAAAACGTTGCTCAAAGGGTACGATTTAAAAGTCAAAGAAGTGGCGCACAGCTGCGGGTTTGTTGACAGCAACTACTTCTGCCGCCTGTTTCGTAAAAACACGGAACGCTCCCCCTCGGAATATCGCCAGCAGTACCACAGCCATCTCAGCGAAAAGTCCCCGCTGGACGAATAAACGCAAAACTGGATTTTTGTACGTTAAAAATACCCGGTTTGTTTTCGCGGCGCTCTACAACGCCTTTTTCATCTGCTATCACGTAATTTGTGAGACAGCTCGCACTTTGCCCTCTCGATCACATTTGTCCAGTGTTTGGCAGATTTGTTATATGGCGAGCATACAACCCCCGCTCTTATGCTGTGTGCAGAAACGCTATATGAGGAAGCATGATGGAACTGTATCTGGACACCGCAAACGTAGCGGAAGTGGAGCGCCTGGCGCGAATTTACCCGCTGGCGGGCGTAACCACCAATCCGAGCATTATCGCCGCCGGTAAAGGCTCCCTGTGGGACGTATTGCCACGCCTGCAACGCGCTATTGGCCCACAAGGAACGCTGTTTGCCCAGGTGATGAGCCGCGAAGCGGATGGCATGGTGGCGGAGGCCAAGCGCCTCAATAACGCCGTGCCGGATATCGTGGTCAAAATTCCGGTCACTGCTGAAGGCCTTGCCGCCATCAAACAATTGAAAAAAGAGGGCATTGTTACGCTTGGTACGGCAGTTTACAGCGCCGCGCAGGGGCTGCTTGCCGCGCTGGCGGGCGCAAAATATGTCGCGCCTTATGTTAACCGCGTCGATGCACAGGGCGGAGACGGGATCCGCATGGTGCAGGAGCTGCAAACCCTGCTGAAACTCCATGCGCCAGAGAGCAAAGTGCTGGCGGCCAGTTTTAAAACGCCGCGCCAGGCACTGGAGTGTTTGTTGGTCGGATGCGAAGCGATCACGCTCCCATTAGATGTAGCGCAACAAATGCTCAATACGCCCGCAGTAGAGTCAGCCATTGAGAAGTTTGAACAGGACTGGAAAACAGTTTTTGGCAACCTCAACCTGTAAGGAGGCAGTATATGGACCGCATCATCCAGTCACCGGGCAAATATATCCAGGGTGCAGATGTTATCACCCGCCTCGGTGACTATCTCAAACCGCTGGCCGATCGCTGGCTGGTGGTCGGTGACAAATTTGTGCTTAGTTTTGCGCAGGAAACGCTGCAAAAAAGTCTGGTGGATGCCGGGCTGGCCTGCGAAATCGCGCCGTTCGGCGGCGAATGTTCACAAAACGAAATTGACCGGCTGCGCGGTGTGGCAGAAAGCGCCCGCTGTGGCGCGGTGCTCGGCATCGGCGGCGGCAAAACGCTGGATACCGCTAAAGCGCTGGCGCATTTCATGCAGGTGCCGGTAGCAATCGCCCCGACCATAGCCTCTACCGATGCGCCCTGTAGCGCGCTGTCGGTAATCTACACCGACAGTGGCGAGTTCGACCGCTATTTGCTGCTGCCCAACAACCCGGATCGGGTGATTGTCGACACCAAAATTGTCGCCGGAGCCCCTGCGCGTTTGCTGGCAGCCGGGATTGGCGATGCACTCTCTACCTGGTTTGAAGCGCGTGCTTGTTCGCGCAGTGGCGCAAAAACCATGGCGGGTGGTCAGTGTACACAATCCGCCCTCGCGCTGGCGGAGCTCTGTTACAACACGCTGCTTGAAGAGGGTGAAAAAGCAATGTTCGCCGCCGAACAGCATGTGGTAACACCTGCGCTGGAGCGCGTGGTGGAAGCCAATACTTACCTGAGCGGCGTCGGTTTTGAGAGCGGGGGTCTGGCGGCAGCACACGCCATTCATAACGGCATCACGGCGATTCCGGAGGCACATCATTACTACCACGGCGAAAAAGTGGCGTTTGGCACCTTAACCCAGTTGGTGCTGGAAAACGCGCCGCTGGAAGAGTTCGAAACCGTCGCGGCGCTGTGCCATACCGTCGGCTTACCGATTACGCTGGCGCAACTGGGTATTAAAACCGATATTCCGGCGAAAATGCGCATCGTGGCGCAAGCCGCCTGTGCACAAGGGGAAACCATTCATAATATGCCGGGCGGCGCGACGCCGGATCAGGTCTATGCCGCGCTACTGGTCGCCGATCAGTACGGGCAGCGTTTTCTTGAAGAGTGGGAATAGCATTCAGAATTTTGCGCCCTCAGTAGAGTGCTGAAACCCTTAAAAAGCGTCTCTGCCAACCCTGTGAGATGTAAATCCAAAACAATGCAGAGCTAATATCGGTTGATGACCATGCGCACAGGGCGTGGTTTTCAGTGAGCCATAAAAAAGCCGGATCGCAATCCGGCTTTTCTTTGATTTTCCACTGTCTGGATTTTCAAACGGCCGGGCGAACGCCCAGGGTATGACAAATGGCGTAGCTCATTTCGGCGCGGTTCAGCGTATAGAAGTGGAAGTCTTTCACCCCTTCGCGGCTTAAAATTTTCACCATATCCATGGCGATATTCGCGCCCACCAGCTTGCGGGTTTCCGCGTCATCATCCAGGCCGTCGAACATCTGCGACATCCACGCCGGGATACGCACATTGGTCATATCGGCGAATTTTTTCGCCTGCTTAAAGTTGGAGACCGGCAGGATACCCGGCACGATCTCCACATCAATACCGGTTGCCGCGCAGCGATCGCGAAAACGCAGATAGCTTTCCACATCGAAGAAGAATTGCGTGATCGCGCGGCTCGCGCCCGCATCCACTTTTCGCTTCAGGTTCAGCAGATCGGCCTGCGCGCTTTTCGCTTCCGGGTGAACTTCCGGGTAAGCGGCGACGGAAATATCGAAATCCGCGACCTCTTTTAACAACGTCACCAGATCGGCGGCGTACATATCCGGCTTACCGCCACCCGGCGGTAAATCGCCGCGCAATGCCACAATGTGGCGAATGCCGTTGTTCCAGTAATCCTGCGCGATAGTACGCAATTCGTCACGCGTGGCATCGATGCAGGTCAAATGCGGCACCGCTTCCAGCCCGGTGCGATCTTTGATGCCTTTAATGATGCTGTGTGTGCGATCGCGCTCGCCTGAGTTTGCACCATAGGTCACCGAAACGAATTTCGGCTTCAGGCTGCTTAAACGATCGATGGAGTGCCATAAGGTCTGTTCCATTTCACTGGTGCGCGGCGGGAAAAATTCAAAGGAAACATTAATCTGGCCGTGAACTTCCGCCAGGCTCTGATTCAGGGCTTCCCGCTGGTTGGCGTGAAAAAAGCTCATACCTTACCTCATCAATCGCATGTCATTGTTTGTTGTCTTGTGAACTTCTATACGTTTAGACGTCCAGATGTAAAAATGACGGAAAACGATCGGGGCGTCAACAGGAAAATCACCATTCTGTGTGAGGAATGTTCAGCGAAGATGAAAAAAATTCAGGATGCCGCAGAAGTGTCCTCTCCCTGCACAGGGAGAGGATAAGAGATAGGAACTACAGTAACTGTGCGAGGCGATTGATATCTGACTGAATAGCGCCAGCGGTCACATCGCGGCCCGCGCCCGGCCCGCGGATCACCAGCGGGTTATCGCGATACCAGCGGCTTTCAATGGCGAAGACATTATCCCCCGGCAAAACCGCCGCCAGCGGATGTTCCGGGCGAACAGCCTCAACGCCGACGCGCGCTTTACCGTTAGCATCAAAACGCGCCACATAACGCAGCACCAGCCCCATTTCACGGGCGGCTTCCAGCCGCTGCACCATTTGCTCGTTCAGTTCCTCGCCGTTTTCGAAAAAGTGATCGACCGATCCCTCTTCGCAGCCCGCCGGGACTAAAGACTCCACGCGCACCTGATCAGGTTCGATGTCGTAACCGGCTTCGCGGGCGAGGATCACCAGCTTGCGCATCACATCTTTACCGGAAAGATCGACGCGCGGGTCCGGCTCGGTCAACCCTTGCTGCCAGGCCTGATCCACTAAATCGGTAAACGGCACGGTGCCGTCGAATTGCAGGAACAGCCAGGAGAGCGTACCGGAGAAAATACCGCTAATCGCCAGAATCGCATCACCACTTTCACGCAGGTCGCGCACGGTATGATTCACCGGCAGACCGGCGCCAACAGTCGCGTTATAGAGCCAGCGGCGACCGGTTTTTTCGAATGCATCATGGATCTGACGATAGGTATCCGTCGTGCTGGCCCCGGCCAGTTTGTTAGCGCTGATCACATGGAAGCCGTGGCTGGCGAAATCCAGATACTGATCCGCCAGTTGCGAACTGGCGGTGACATCCAGTACCACCAGATCATCGTAAGGGTGGGCGCGCATCCACAAAAACAGCGACTCCTCATCCTGCTCCACCGCTTCATCATTAAAGAACGCCAGCGCACGGCTGGCATCCAGCCCATCGTAGCTCAGCAAGCTGCGGCGGCTATCCACCACGCCCGCCAGCACAAATTCAAAACCGGTACGCGCCGACAACGCGCTCTGCTCGCGCGAGAACAGCTCCAGCCAGCGGGAACCGATATTGCCTTTGCCAAACAGCACCAGACCAATGCGTTTCTCCGCGCGGAACAGTGACTGGTGCAGCCCCTGAATCAGGCTTTCCGTCGGGCCAACGCGCAGCACGGCGACCAGGCTAATGCCTTCGTCAGATTGCCAGATAAACTCCACCGGCTGGCCTTTAAGTTGCTGCCAGAAACGGTGGCTGTGCAGCGGGTTGCGGCACACGCCTGCCCCCACCATCGCCACTAACGCCAGACCCTGGCGCAGACGCAATTCACCCGGTAAACCGGCTTCATCAAGCAGTTTAAAGACGCTATCGACCACTTCTGAGGTGTAGCAAAGTTGCAGCAGATTACGGTCAGCATGTGCGCCAACCGCCAGCGGGCGCACCTGCGCACGCTTGAGGATCAGGTCAATCTCTTTGTGCGCCAGTTTGAAGTCCTGCCCGGACGGCACCAGAAACTCAATCAGGCAGACGTCATCATGGCTGGTGACAATCCGCGCCCCGGTGCCGGAAGCCAGCACGCGTTCAATGCGTGTTGACCCCTGTTCCGGGTGGTAACTACAGCGCAATTGCAGATCGATATTGCTGCCGGAAACCGGCTGTAAGGTACGCGCATGCAGCACCGGTGCCGCCAGGCGCGCCAGCTCGCTGGCCTCATCAAGGCGCAGCAGCGGTAACAGGCAGGCATCTTTCACTTTACGCGGGTCTGCGCTGTAAACACCGGCCACATCACTCCAGATGGTGACGCGGGTGACATCGCCCAGCGCGCCAATTTGCGTGGCCGAGTAGTCCGAACCGTTACGCCCCAGCAGCACGGTTTCGCCAGCGTCGTTGCGGCTGATAAAGCCGGTCACGACGATACGCTTGCCCGGATACTGCGCCAGCAGTTGTTGCAGCAGCGGATAAGAGGCACCTTCATTCACCTGCGGCTGCGCCGCGCGTTCAGCACGCAGGAAATCGCGGGCATCCAGCCAGGCGGCATCCAGCCCTTGCTGATTCAGCACGGCGGACATTAAACGCGCCGACCAGATTTCACCATGGCCAACCACTTCGGCGTAAACCGCGTCGGTAATGCCGCCATCCAGCAGCACCGCCAGGTGCTCAAGATCGTGAATAAACTCGCTGGTCAGACCGTCGGCGATCGCGGCAGGCAACAGCCCGCTGATTAAATCACTCTGGTAACGACGCAGCGATTGTTGTACCTGATGCGCAGAAAGCCTGTCAGTCTGGCTCAATTTCAGCCAGTTGATCAGCTGGTTGGTGGTGCTGCCTGCGGCCGAGACAACCATCATGTCGCCCGGTTGTGAATACTCCGCCATGATCCCTGCGACGCGCAGGTAACATTTCACATCCGCCAGACTACTCCCACCAAATTTGTGCAGCTGACGAGCCTTCGTCCCTGCCTGCGCAATCACACTCATGTTTACCCCTCAGCTGCGACCCGGAAGCCATTTTCCAGATCGGCAATTAGATCTTCACTGTCTTCAATACCGGTTGAGATACGCAATAGCGTCTCAGAAATTCCCGCTGCGGCGCGCGCTTCCGGCGCCATGCCTGCGTGGGTCATTGTCGCGGCGTGGGAGATTAAACTTTCAACCCCACCTAACGATTCCGCCAGCGTAAACAACGATAGACCACTCAGGAAACGACGCAGCGTTTGTTCGTCGCCATCCAGCTCAAAACTTAACATCGCGCCAAAGCCTTTTTGTTGACGCGCAGCAATCTCGTGCCCCTGATTATCCGGCAGAGACGGGTGGTACAGTTTTTTCACCAACGGCTGTTTTTGCAGAAAATCGACGATCGCCTGAGCGTTACGCTGCGCCACTTCCATGCGCGGCGACAACGTACGCAGACCGCGCAACAGCAGATAGCTGTCGAAGGCGCTGCCGGTGACGCCAATGTTATTCGCCCACCATGCCAGTTCGGTGACAGTCGCCTCATCTTTCGCAATTACCACGCCCGCCACCACATCGGAATGGCCGTTAAGATATTTGGTGCAAGAGTGCAGCACCAAATCCGCACCCAGCGGCAGCGGGTTTTGCAACGCCGGGCTCAGGAACGTGTTATCCACCACGCTGATTGCGCCAGCTTCACGCGCAAGCTGGCAAATTTTCGCGATATCCACGACGCGCAACAATGGGTTGCTTGGGCTTTCGACCAGCACCAGCTTCGGTTGTTCCGCCAGCGCCGCTTTCAGTGCCTGCTCATCGCCTTGATCAACAAATTTCACCCGGTAGCAGCCGCGTTTCGCCAGGCTATCGAACAGGCGATAGCTGCCGCCATAGCAGTCGTGCGGCGCCACCAGCAGATCGCCAGGTTTGAGAAAGACTGTCGTCACCAGGTGAATCGCCGACATGCCGGTATTGGTCAATACCGCGCCCGCGCCACCTTCCAGTTCCGCCAGCGCGCGCTGAACCACGTCACGCGTTGGGTTGCCGCGACGCGAATAGTCATGCGCACGAGGTTCGTTAAAGCCGGTGAAATTATAAGTACTGGAGAGATGAATAGGCGGGACAACGCAACCGTACTGCTCGTCATCGTTCAATCCGCTACGCACTGCGATGGTGGCCTGTTTACGCGTCATGGTGAAGGCTTCCTGGCTTAATGGATGAAAAGTCTCACGACAGAGTAAACACTGCGACAATAGACGTCAATACATCTGGACATCTAAACTTCTTTGCGTATAGATTGAGCAAAAGTACAATAGCCGTTAAAATTATACGCTTTAGTACCGGTAGCTGAGCGATACACCGTGTCACCATGTTGACTCTACGGTAAACTACGCGGAATTACGGCCCGGCGGTGTCCGGGTTTAGACTAATGACTGAGAGGATTAAAGGTATCTCATGGCTGAATGGAGCGGCGAATATATCAGCCCATACGCTGAGCACGGCAAGAAGAGTGAGCAAGTAAAAAAAATTACGGTTTCCATTCCTCTTAAGGTGTTAAAAATCCTCACCGATGAACGTACCCGTCGTCAGGTGAACAACTTGCGTCACGCCACTAACAGCGAGCTGTTGTGTGAAGCGTTTTTGCATGCGTTTACCGGTCAACCCCTGCCGAACGATGAAGACCTGCGTAAAGAGCGCAGCGATGAAATCCCGGAAGAGGCGAAAGTGATTATGCGTGAACTGGGGATCGACCCGGATACGTGGGAATACTGATCGCAACAAAAAAGGGCTGGAAATATCTTCCGCCCTTTTTGTTTATCTCATCGGCTTACTCAAAAGCGCGTCACTTCCGGATGCACTTCAGCCAGAGAGAGCAGGTAAGACATCAATACGTTTTTCACAGCCGTCAGCAAATCACTCATTTTTTCGCCAGGGTTCACAGAAGTGGATGGCGAAAAGAATATGCTCGTTTTTTAATCAGAGCAATATTTTTGTGACGTCAATCACAAAAATTCACCCAGTCGGCAAAACGCAGAGACAAAAAAAAGCGCCTTTCGGCGCTTTTTTCTTTGGCAACTTATTTGCTGCCCGGGATGCTGAAGCGTTTGTTGAAACGCTCAACACGACCACCGGTATCAACAACACGTTGTTTACCAGTAAAGAACGGGTGGCATTTGCCGCATACGTCCAGGTTCAGGTCGTGACCCACGGTGGAGTGGGTTTTGATCACGTTACCGCAAGAACAGGTTGCAGTAATCGCTACATAATTCGGGTGAATACCTTTTTTCATGGGAAACCTCAGTTTAAGGCCGCGTCGCTCTTCCAGCCCTAACGCCAGACACCACGCGAGTTAATATGTAAGTGTATCTTTGGCACGTTCAAAACGCATCAAAGGCGGCGAATCATACAGAAATTAACCAGCACATGCAAACTGATCCGCTCGCCCGTAGCAACAATGTGTATACTATCCCGCCAGTTTTCAAGTCAGGATGATGAGATGCCCGTCGCCCGCGTTGCGCTATCTGTACCGTTGCCCCGCACGTTCGATTACCTGTTGCCGGATGAGATGTCCGCGCGCGCGGGTTGTCGCGTGCGTGTGCCGTTTGGTAACCAGCACCGTGTCGGTATTGTGATGGCTGTGGGCGACGAAAGCGAGTTACCGCTGGCCGACCTCAAAAGCGTGGAAGAGGTGCTCGACAGCGAACCGGTTTTCCCCCCGGCGGTCTGGCGGCTGTTGCTGTGGGCGGCAGATTATTATCACCATCCGATCGGTGATGTGTTGTTCAACGCCCTGCCCGTTCTGCTACGCCAGACGAAACCGGCCAGCGCGGAATTTCAGGGCTACTGGTTTGCGACCGAGCAAGGCCAGGCGGTGGACATCAACCGCGTCAAATCAGCCAAACAACAACAGGCACTCTCGGCGCTGCGAAAAGGCAAAATCTGGCAGCATCAACTGGCGGCGCTGGATCTGAAAAGCGTTACCCTGCAAGCGCTACGCGCCAAAGGCCTGGCGGAGATGAACAGCGAAACGCCAGCCTTTAACGACTGGCGCACGACGTTTTCCGTTAGCGGCGACCGGCTGCGCCTGAACACAGAACAAGCCACCGCTGTTGGCGCGATACACAGCGCCGCCGATCGCTTTTCCGCCTGGCTGCTGGCTGGCGTGACGGGTTCCGGCAAAACAGAAGTCTATTTAAGCGTGCTGGAAAACGTGCTGGCGCAAGGAAAACAGGCGCTGGTGATGGTGCCGGAAATCGGTCTGACGCCGCAAACTATCGCCCGTTTTCGCGAGCGTTTTAATGCGCCAGTCGAAGTGCTGCACTCCGGGCTGAACGACAGCGAACGCCTGATAACATGGCAAAAAGCAAAGAGCGGTGAAGCGGCGATTGTGATCGGCACGCGCTCATCGCTGTTTACCCCCTTTAAGAACCTTGGCGTGATCGTCATCGACGAAGAGCACGACAGCTCCTATAAACAGCAGGAAGGCTGGCGTTATCACGCCCGCGATCTGGCGGTTTATCGCGCCCACAGCGAACAGATCCCAATTATTCTTGGCTCGGCAACGCCGGCGCTGGAAACGCTGCACAATGTGCGGTCGCGCAAATACCATCTGCTGCGCCTGACCCGCCGGGCAGGCCACGCGCGACCGGCGATGCAACATGTGCTGGATCTGAAAGGCCAGCCGTTACAGGCCGGTCTGGCTCCGGCGCTGATCAACCGTATGCGCCAGCATTTGCAGGCCGGGAACCAGGTTATTTTGTTTCTTAACCGCCGTGGTTTTTCGCCTGCATTGCTGTGTCATGACTGCGGCTGGATAGCGGAATGCCCGCGCTGCGATCACTATTACACCTTCCATCAGGCGCAGCAGCATTTGCGCTGTCACCACTGTGACAGCCAGCGCCCGGTACCGCGTCAGTGCCCCTCCTGCGGCTCCACACATTTATTGCCCGTTGGCCTTGGCACTGAACAGCTGGAACATGCCCTGACGCCGATGTTTCCCGGTGTACCGCTGTCACGTATTGACCGCGACACCACCAGCCGCAAAGGCGCGCTGGAGCAGCACCTTGCCGAAGTGCATCGCGGCGGCGCGCGCATTCTGATTGGTACGCAAATGCTGGCGAAAGGCCACCACTTCCCGGATGTGACGCTGGTTGCTCTGCTGGATGTCGACGGTGCGCTGTTCTCAGCGGATTTCCGCGCTGCCGAGCGTTTCGCCCAGCTTTATACCCAGGTTTCCGGTCGTGCCGGGCGCGCGGGAAAAGAGGGCGAAGTGGTACTGCAAACGCACCACCCGGAACATCCACTTCTGCAAACATTGCTGCATAAAGGCTATGACACCTTCGCGGAACAGGCGCTGGCGGAGCGGCAAACCATGCAATTGCCGCCGTGGACCAGCCATGTGCTGATCCGCGCTGAAGATCAGAACAACCAGCACGCACCGCTGTTTTTGCAACAGCTTAAAAATCTGTTGCAGGCCAGCCCACTGGCAGACAACCAACTCTGGGTTCTGGGCCCGGTTCCGGCGCTGACGGCCAAACGCGCCGGGCGTTACCGCTGGCAGTTGCTGCTACAACACCCTTCCCGAATCCGCCTGCAGCATATCGTCACGGGCGCGCTGGCCCTGATTAACACCTTGCCGGATGCACGGCGGGTGAAATGGGTGCTGGATGTCGACCCGATTGAAAGTTAAGTCTGCGAGTCGGCGTATAAAATTCAACTTTCATCACACTTTTCATGAAAATTCTGTAACCGGTGCGCTTAACTATCTGATAAAAATGTGACAACGCCTGCGCCGTGCATGCGAGGAGAACAAGGTGAAACCCAAAAATCAGGTTGCGGCAGCGACCATGAAAGATGTTGCCATGAAAGCAAAGGTTTCGACGGCAACCGTGTCACGTGCATTAATGAACCCGGAAAAAGTGTCGCAGGCTACCCGCAACCGGGTGGAACAAGCGGCAATGGAAGTGGGTTATTTGCCTCAGTCGATGGGACGCAACGTCAAACGCAATGAATCACGCACATTACTGGTGATTGTGCCGGATATTTGCGATCCCTTTTTCAGCGAGATTATTCGCGGCATTGAAGTGACCGCCGCGGCACACGGCTATCTGGTGCTGATTGGCGACTGCGCTCATCAAAATCAGCAGGAAAAAACGTTTATCGATCTGATTATCACTAAGCAAATCGACGGCATGCTGCTGCTCGGTTCGCGTTTGCCGTTTGACGCCAGCATTGAAGAGCAACGCAATTTACCGCCAATGGTGATGGCCAATGAATTCGCGCCGGAGCTGGAGTTGCCGACGGTGCATATCGATAACCTGACCGCCGCCTTTAATGCTGTTAACTATTTGCAGGAACAGGGGCACCAGCGGATCGGTTGTATCGCTGGTCCGGAAGAGATGCCGCTGTGCCATTATCGCTTGCAAGGCTATGTCCAGGCGCTGCGCCGCTCTGGCGTGACCGTTGATCCGCATTACATCACGCGCGGTGATTTCACTTTCGAGGCGGGCGCGCGGGCGTTGGATCAGTTATTGATGCTACCGATGCCACCAACTGCCGTGTTCTGCCACAGCGATGTGATGGCGCTTGGTGCCCTGTCGCAAGCGAAACGCCGGGGTTTGAAAGTCCCGGATGACTTATCCATCATCGGTTTTGATAACATTTCACTGGCTGAATTCTGCGACCCGCCGCTGACCACCGTTTCGCAACCGCGTTATGAGATTGGTCGCGAAGCGATGTTATTGCTGCTGGAGCAGTTGCAGGGGCATAACGTAAGCAGCGGTTCGCGCTTGCTGGAGTGTGAATTAATCCTGCGCGGCAGCACCCGGGCGCTGAAGTAAAGGCGCGGGCTTTCAGACGCCCTCTTCTGGTCAAAACCCCGTCGCTTAAGTAACATGGCGGGCTGATAAACGAAATAAATACAGCGAAACGATAGTGGCACAACGAGATTATGTACGCCGCAGCCAGTCGGCTCCTGCGCGGCGAAAGACGAGTAACTCAAGGAAAAAACAGCGCAGCAAGTCTGCGGTCTCTCCAGCGATGGTCGCTATTGCAGCCGCTGTGCTGGTCGCCTTTATCGGTGGTTTGTACTTTATTACGCACCACAAAAAAGAAGAATCCGAGTCATTGCAAAACCAGAAAATGACCGGCAACGGCCTGCCACCGAAACCGGAAGAGCGCTGGCGCTATATTAAAGAGCTGGAAAGCCGCCAGCCTGGCGTACGAGCGCCAACCGAGCCGACGGCCGGTGGCGAAGTGCAAAAACCGGAACAGTTAACTGATGAGCAGCGCCAATTGTTGGCGCAGATGCAGGCCGACATGCGCCAGCAGCCGACGCAGCTCAATGAAGTGCCGTGGAACGAACAAACGCCGGAGCAGCGCCAGCAAACACTGCAGCGGCAGCGTCAGGCGCAGCAACAAGTGCAGATGCAACAGCAGCAGCAGTGGACGCAGTCACAGCCGGTACAGGCACAGCAGCCGCGCACGCAACCACGCGTGACGGAGCAGCCGGTGCAGCAGCAGGCGCGTACCACGCAAACCACGCCGCCGCGCCAGACGCAAAGCACAACGCAGCAAAAACCGGCCACCTCGCAACCGTATCAGGATCTGCTGCAAACGCCGCCGCATACCGCTGCAACGCCGCCGAAAACGCAACAAGCTGCGCCGGTTACGCGTGAAGTGGAAACGCCTAAGGTGCAACCGCAAACGGCTGAGAAGAAAGACGATCGCCGCTGGCTTATCCAGTGCGGTTCGTTTAAAGGTCAGGATCAGGCAGAAACGGTACGTGCGCAGCTGGCATTTGAAGGTTTCGACTCACGCATTACCAGCAACAATGGCTGGAATCGCGTGGTGATGGGCCCGGTAAAAGGCAAAGAGAGCGCCGATGCCACCATCAGCCGCCTGAAAATGGCCGGTCACGCAAACTGCATCCGTCTCGCCGCCGGGGGTTGAAACCCCCAAAACACCCCCCATTTATAATTGCATTCTGCCCCGTACACCGTGCGGGGCGCTGTATTGTGCATTTGTAACCAAGGGGTCTGCTCGTGACAACAATCGTAAGCGTACGCCGTAACGGCCATGTCGTTATCGCCGGTGATGGCCAGGCCACACTGGGCAACACCGTAATGAAAGGCAACGTGAAAAAAGTTCGCCGCCTGTATAACGACAAAGTCATTGCGGGCTTTGCCGGCGGCACGGCTGATGCCTTCACTCTGTTTGAATTATTCGAACGCAAACTGGAAATGCACCAGGGTCATCTGGTGAAAGCGGCTGTCGAGCTGGCAAAGGACTGGCGCACCGATCGCATGCTGCGCAAGCTGGAAGCACTGTTGGCGGTTGCCGACGAAACCGCGTCGCTGATCATCACCGGTAACGGCGATGTGATCCAGCCGGAAAATGACCTGATCGCCATTGGTTCCGGCGGGCCATACGCCCAGGCCGCTGCCCGCGCGTTGCTGGAAAACACCGAGCTTGGCGCACGCGAAATTGCTGAGAAGGCGTTGGGGATTGCAGGCGATATCTGCATCTACACCAACCACTTCCACACCATCGAAGAATTAGCCTATAAAGCGTAAGGATCTCCCATGTCTGAAATGACCCCACGCGAAATTGTCAGCGAACTGGACAAACACATTATCGGCCAGGACGCGGCGAAGCGTTCTGTGGCGATTGCCCTGCGTAACCGCTGGCGCCGCATGCAGCTTGATGAAGAGCTGCGCCATGAAGTCACGCCGAAAAACATTCTGATGATCGGCCCAACCGGCGTCGGTAAAACCGAAATCGCCCGCCGCCTGGCAAAACTGGCCAACGCGCCGTTTATCAAAGTTGAAGCGACTAAGTTCACCGAAGTCGGTTACGTTGGGAAAGAAGTGGATTCGATCATCCGCGATCTGACCGATGCGGCCGTGAAAATGGTGCGTAGTCAGTCGATCGAGAAAAACCGCTACCGCGCGGAAGAGATGGCGGAAGAGCGCATTCTCGACGTGCTGATCCCACCGGCGAAAAATAACTGGGGCCAGCCGGAACAGTCGGCTGAACCTTCCGCCGCGCGCCAGTCTTTCCGTAAAAAACTGCGCGAAGGCCAGCTCGATGACAAAGAGATTGAAATCGATCTCGCTGCCGCGCCGATGGGCGTAGAAATTATGGCGCCTCCGGGCATGGAAGAGATGACTAATCAGCTCCAGTCCATGTTCCAGAACCTGGGCGGCCAGAAGCAAAAGCCACGTAAGCTGAAAATCAAAGACGCGATGAAGCTGCTGATTGAAGAAGAAGCGGCGAAGCTGGTGAACCCGGAAGAACTGAAGCAGGATGCAATCGAAGCCGTTGAGCAGCACGGGATCGTGTTTATCGACGAGATCGACAAAATCTGTAAACGCGGCAATACCTCTGGCCCGGATGTTTCGCGCGAAGGTGTGCAACGCGATCTGCTGCCGCTGGTGGAAGGCTGTACTGTGTCGACCAAACACGGGATGGTGAAAACGGACCACATTCTGTTTATTGCGTCTGGTGCGTTCCAGATTGCCAGTCCGTCAGATCTGATCCCGGAGCTGCAAGGCCGTTTGCCGATCCGTGTTGAGTTGAAAGCGTTAACCACGGAAGATTTCGAACGTATCCTGACCGAGCCAAACGCGTCTGTCACCGTACAGTACAAAGCGCTGATGGCGACCGAAGGCGTAAACATTGATTTCACCGAAGACGGCATCAAACGTATTGCTCAGGCCGCATGGCAGGTGAACGAAACCACTGAAAACATCGGTGCGCGTCGTTTGCATACGGTGCTGGAACGTCTGATGGAAGATATCTCTTATGACGCCAGCGATCTGGGCGGTGAGACGATCATCATCGATGCAGACTATGTGAGTAAACATCTTGATGCTTTAGTGGCAGATGAAGATCTGAGCCGTTTTATCTTATAATCCCGGTCACAACGTTTTCATCACATTCGATGGGGGCTTATGCCCCCATTTTTGTTGGCTGACCTTATGAACGAAACGCAATCTCTTAGCCTCACCCAGGCCTGGCTGGAAAGCCTGCGACCGAAAACATTACCGCTGGCTTTCGCCGCGATTGTCGTTGGCACAGTGCTGGCCTGGTGGCAAGGCTATTTTGATCCGCTGGTGGCGGTGCTTGCGCTTATCACCGCAGGATTGCTGCAAATCCTCTCCAACCTTGCCAATGATTACGGCGATGCGGTTAAAGGCAGCGATAAACCCGATCGTATTGGTCCGTTGCGCGGCATGCAAAAAGGGGTCATTTCCCTTGCGCAGATGAAGCGCGCGCTGATGATTGTCATCGCGCTAAGCTGCATCTCCGGGCTGTTGCTGGTGACCGCTGCGACACAAACAATGGCGGATTTCATCGGCTTCCTTGCGCTCGGTGGGCTGTCGATTATTGCCGCCATCACTTATACCGTCGGCAAACGTCCATATGGTTATCTTGGTCTTGGCGATATCTCCGTGCTGCTTTTCTTCGGCTGGATAAGCGTAATGGGTAGCTGGTATCTGCAGACGCATATGCTGATCCCGGCCGTTATTCTGCCCGCGACCGCCTGCGGTCTGCTGGCGACGGCGGTTTTGAATATCAATAATCTGCGCGATATCGAAAGCGACCGCGAAAATGGCAAAAATACGCTGGTAGTCCGTTTAGGGCCGGTCAACGCACGCCGTTATCATGCAGGTCTGCTGGTTGGCGCGCTGGTATGCCTTGCGCTGTTTAACCTGTTTTCGTTGCAAAGCCTGTGGGGCTGGCTGTTTGTGCTGGCTGCGCCGCTGCTTATCAAACAGGCGCGCTTTGTGCTACGCGAGCTCGACCCGCGCGCTATGCCACCGATGCTGGAGCGCACGGTAAAAGGCGCACTGTTAACTAATCTCTTGTTTGTATTAGGAATAATCCTCAGTCAAACGCATTTTTAACTGATAAATGTCAACGAACAATTGATGATTTTGCCAACAGCGCGTGATGCGCGATATACTGACTGTTCTCGCAGCAACTGAACGCTAATCCTATGAAATACGATACTTCTGAGCTTTGTGATATTTACCAGGAAGAGATCAACGTCGTGGAACCGCTGTTCTCCAATTTTGGCGGACGGTCGTCGTTTGGCGGACAAATCATCACGGTGAAATGTTTCGAGGATAACGGGTTGCTGTACGATCTGCTCGAACAAAACGGCCGTGGTCGCGTCCTGCTGGTCGACGGCGGTGGTTCAATGCGTCGTGCGTTAATCGACGCGGATCTCGCCCGCACTGCGGTGCAAAACGAGTGGGAAGGGATTGTGGTCTATGGCTCAGTACGCCAGGTAGACGACCTTGAAGAGCTGGATATTGGGATTCAGGCGATTGCCGCCATTCCGGTTGGCGCAGCGGGTGAAGGCATCGGTGAAAGCGACGTACGCGTCAATTTCGGCGGCGTGACCTTCTTCTCCGGCGACCATCTCTATGCCGATAGCACCGGCATTATCCTTTCCGAAGATCCTCTCGATATCGAGTAAACAAAAGGGCACCGTCAGGTGCCCTTCTTCTTTTTGCCGGATGGCGCTTCGCTTATCCGATGTCGCAGCACTTTCCCTGCCAATTTCGCGCTATAGCTAAGCCCGTTAATCCGGCAGCGTAGTTACCTGGATGAGACAACCCGCAAAGCGTTATCAGACTTCTTCCATGCGCCCCAGCAGCGCCTGCAAGCGCTCCTGCCAGCCGTGCTGCTGCTCTCTCAGCTGGTGGTTTTCACGCTCCAGCTCTTCACGGCTCTGCTGAGCAGACTGTACGTCCTGCGCCAGGCTATTGTTTTTCTCTTTCAGCTCTTCGATTTCCATCTGCAGCAGCGTGATGGTATCAATCGCCTGCTGCACCTTCGCTTCCAGTTTTTCAAACACTTCTAATGACATTGTCATACCTCTCCTGAGTTGCAAGGCGCTGATGGATATACACTTGCCTCTTCGCGTTGCAGTTGCGTCGCCGCTTTCTTGCAACCCAAAGATTCGTGTCTTTAAAAATCCCCGTCCCGAAAATCGGCGACGCCTTATGATATTGAGCGGATCTCGCTTGTCCCCGATTGTATGAAGCCCACCAGCCCCTGTCCAGCGCGGAGCCGCGCTGTTTGCGCTTTGCAACACTTTTCGTCCTCATCCTGGTGCAACGCGTGCGCCTGCCACTAAATTGTTAAGGCCTGGGTTACAAAAATGATTCAGCTCACATTTCGCTATGGTGCAAAAACGCGCTTCAGCGCTCGAAAACGCTCATTTTATTGACGCAGTACACACATTTTAATTTCGATATTTCTCGTTTTTGC
The DNA here is from genome assembly GCF_015167415.1 of Kosakonia pseudosacchari. Lineage (NCBI taxonomy): Bacteria > Pseudomonadati > Pseudomonadota > Gammaproteobacteria > Enterobacterales > Enterobacteriaceae > Kosakonia > Kosakonia pseudosacchari. The sequence continues at coordinate 96,070 of NZ_CP063425.1, read as the reverse complement.
TCGTTAACGATAAATTAACACTATGTCTACACGACATCATGGGGGAGCGATCGCCCGTGCTAACAATAACCATTACTCTTTTGCAGGATCCGATTATGAGTCAGACATCAACCTTAAAAGGCCAGTGCATCGCCGAGTTTCTCGGCACCGGGTTGTTGATTTTCTTCGGTGTCGGATGTGTCGCGGCGTTGAAAGTGGCTGGCGCCACCTTCGGCCAATGGGAAATCAGTATTATCTGGGGCTTGGGCGTGGCGATGGCCATCTACCTGACCGCAGGGGTTTCCGGCGCACATCTGAACCCGGCTGTGACTATTGCATTATGGCTCTTCGCTAGTTTTGATGGGCGCAAAGTTGTTCCCTTCATCATTTCTCAGTTTGCCGGCGCGTTTTGCGCGGCTGCACTTGTTTACGGGCTTTACTACAATCTTTTCCTCGATTTCGAACACACGCACAATATGGTGCGCGGCAGTGTTGAAAGTCTTGATTTAGCTGGTATTTTCTCAACTTACCCGAACCCGCACATCAACTTTGTGCAGGCCTTCGCCGTTGAGATGGTGATCACCGCTGTACTGATGGGCGTCATCATGGCGTTAGGTGATGACGGTAACGGTATTCCGCGCGGCCCACTGGCACCGTTGCTCATCGGTTTGTTGATTGCGGTTATCGGTGCATCAATGGGACCGCTGACAGGATTCGCCATGAACCCGGCGCGTGACCTTGGTCCGAAAACGTTCGCCTGGCTGGCTGGCTGGGGCAACGTCGCCTTTACCGGCGGCAAAGATATTCCCTACTTCCTCGTCCCGCTGTTCGGGCCGATCGTAGGCGCGGCGCTCGGCGCATTCGGTTATCGTAAACTGATTGGTCGCCATCTGCCGTCTGGAACCAGTGAGGCGGCGGAAGAAAAAGGCACCGCCTCCACGACTCAACAAAAAGCTTCGCTGTAATGTGACTACGGGAACATAACCATGACTGACAAAAAATATATCGTTGCGCTCGACCAGGGCACTACCAGCTCCCGCGCCGTCGTGATGGATCATGACGCCAACATCATCAGCGTTTCTCAGCGCGAGTTTGAACAAATTTATCCGAAGCCAGGCTGGGTTGAGCACGACCCGATGGAAATCTGGGCATCGCAGAGCTCTACGCTGGTAGAAGTATTAGCGAAAGCGGATATCAATTCCGACGAAATCGCCGCTATCGGCATCACTAACCAGCGTGAAACCGCGATCGTCTGGGAACGTGAAACCGGTAAACCGATTCATAACGCGATTGTCTGGCAGTGCCGCCGTACCGCTGATATTTGCGAAAAACTGAAACGCGACGGCATGGAAGAGTATGTACGCAACGCCACGGGTCTGGTGGTTGACCCGTATTTCTCCGGCACCAAAGTGAAATGGATCCTCGATCACGTTGAAGGCTCGCGCGAACGTGCGAAACGCGGTGAATTGCTGTTCGGTACTGTTGATACCTGGCTTATCTGGAAAATGACCCAGGGTCGCGTACACGTGACGGATTACACCAACGCCTCACGTACCATGCTGTTCAACATCCACGAGCTGGACTGGGATGACAAAATGCTGGAGGCGCTGGACATCCCGCGCGCCATGCTGCCGGAAGTACGTAAGTCTTCTGAAGTTTATGGCCAGACCAACATTGGTGGTAAAGGCGGCACACGTATTCCTATCGCCGGTATCGCCGGTGACCAGCAGGCGGCGCTGTTTGGCCAGTTGTGCGTGAAAGAAGGGATGGCGAAAAACACCTACGGTACGGGCTGCTTTATGCTGATGAACACCGGCGAGAAAGCGGTGAAATCTGAGCATGGTCTGTTGACCACCATCGGTTGCGGCCCGAAAGGTGAAGTGAACTACGCGCTGGAAGGTGCCGTGTTTATGGCGGGCGCATCCATTCAGTGGCTGCGCGATGAGATGAAGCTTATCAGTGATGCCTTCGACTCTGAATACTTCGCCACCAAAGTGAAAGACACCAACGGTGTGTATGTCGTACCGGCCTTTACCGGCCTGGGCGCGCCGTACTGGGACCCGTATGCACGTGGGGCCATCTTCGGTCTGACCCGTGGCGTCAACGCGAACCACATCATCCGCGCTACGCTTGAGTCTATCGCGTTCCAGACGCGCGACGTGCTGGAAGCGATGCAGGCAGATTCCGGCATTCGCTTACACGCTCTGCGCGTGGATGGCGGTGCGGTTGCCAACAACTTCCTGATGCAGTTCCAGTCTGACATTCTCGGCACCCGCGTGGAACGTCCGGAAGTGCGTGAAGTTACGGCGCTGGGTGCGGCCTACCTTGCAGGTCTGGCGGTTGGTTTCTGGCAGAACCTGGATGAACTTCAGGAAAAAGCGGTTATCGAACGTGAGTTCCGTCCGGGTATCGAAACCACCGAGCGTAACTTCCGCTACGACGGCTGGAAAAAAGCGGTGAAACGCGCGCTGGCGTGGGAAGATCACGACAAGTAATTAGCCTCAACCTTGCCCTCTCTCCCCGGAGAGGGGGCTGCTCAACAAACCCTCCGCTTCTCGCTGTGATAAACTTCGCTCAATTTCTTTCACTATAGAGTTTGTTATGAGACGAGAACTTGCCATCGAATTCTCCCGCGTGACCGAAGCTGCAGCGCTGGCTGGCTACAAATGGCTGGGGCGTGGCGATAAGAACACGGCGGATGGCGCAGCGGTTAACGCGATGCGCATCATGCTCAACAATGTCGACATTGACGGCACCATCGTGATCGGCGAAGGCGAGATAGACGAAGCGCCGATGCTGTTTATCGGTGAAAAAGTCGGTACCGGCAAAGGCGACGCGGTCGACATCGCCGTTGACCCGATCGAAGGGACACGCATGACGGCAATGGGCCAGGCCAACGCGCTGGCAGTGCTGGCGGTTGGCGATAAGGGCTGTTTCCTCAACGCGCCGGACATGTACATGGAGAAACTGATAGTCGGTCCTGGCGCAAAAGGCGCTATCGATCTCAATCTGCCGCTGGCTGATAACCTGCGTAATGTCGCCGCTGCGCTCGGCAAGCCGCTGAGTGAACTGACGGTCACCATTCTGGCTAAACCACGTCACGACGCCACCATTGCCGAAATGCAGGCGCTGGGCGTACGTGTTTTCGCCATTCCCGATGGCGACGTTGCCGCGTCGATCCTCACTTGCATGCCGGATAGCGAAGTGGACGTTCTCTACGGTATTGGCGGCGCGCCGGAAGGTGTGGTTTCCGCGGCGGTTATCCGCGCGCTCGATGGCGATATGCAGGGCCGTCTGCTGGCGCGCCATCAGGTAAAAGGCGACAACGAAGAGAATCGTCGTATTGGCGAATATGAGTTAAAACGCTGCCGTGGTATGGGAATTGAAGCGGGTAATGTATTGCGTCTGGATGAAATGGCGCGCAGCGACAATGTGATTTTCGCTGCCACCGGCATCACCAAAGGCGACCTGCTGGACGGCATCACCCGTAAAGGCAATATCGCCACCACCGAAACGCTGCTGATCCGCGGCAAATCGCGCACCATTCGCCGTATTCAGTCTATTCACTACCTGGATCGCAAAGACCCGGAAGTGCAGCGTCATATACTGTAAGGGTATTTGTTCAATTGAGCTTTCCGGCCTTCGCGGGCTGGAAATCTCACCCGACAGACACGAAGATAAGGCAACGCTACAGAACAGGAGAAAACCATGGCGGACTGGGTAACAGGAAAAGTCACAAAGGTGCAGTTCTGGACCGATGCGCTATTCAGCCTCACCGTTCATGCCCCCGTTCACCCCTTCACTGCCGGACAATTCGCCAAGCTCGGGCTGGAAATTGACGGCGAGCGCGTACAGCGCGCCTACTCATACGTAAACGCACCGAGCAATCCCGATCTGGAGTTCTATCTGGTTACCGTACCGGAAGGGAAACTCAGCCCACGCCTGGCCGCGCTTCAGCCGGGGGACGAAGTGTTGCTGGTGAGCGAAGCCGCCGGTTTCTTCGTACTGGAAGAAATACCGGACTGCGAGACTTTATGGATGCTGGCAACCGGCACCGCGATTGGGCCGTATTTGTCGATTTTGCAGGAAGGCAAAGATCTGGAGCGCTTCAAAAATCTGGTGCTGGTACATGCGGTGCGCTACGCGGCGGATTTAAGTTATTTGCCACTGATGCTGGAACTGCAAAAACGCTACGAAGGGAAATTGCGGATTCAGACGGTGGTCAGTCGGGAAACCCTTTCCGGTTCGCTGACCGGGCGCGTCCCGGCGTTGATTGAAAGCGGTGCGCTGGAAGAGGCCGTTGGACTTGCGTTAAATGCCGAAACCAGCCATGTGATGTTGTGCGGCAACCCGCAAATGGTGCGCGATACCACACAGTTACTGAAAGATACCCGGCAGATGGCTAAGCACCTTCGCCGCCGTCCGGGGCATATCACCGCCGAACACTACTGGTAATCAGCGGTACTTCACATCCTGCGTCTCTTTGCCGTATTTGTTCTCTCCCTGGGTGCCAATAAACGCGCCCAGGTCAATCAGCATCATGACGATAATTACCACCGGAATGAGACGCCCCACCGTCCACTCCAGCGTACCACCGAGTATTTGCCAGTTACCCGAAAGCAGCATCCACGCCAGCACCATCAGCAAGCCCCACGCACCGTGACGCCCCCGGTCATGCAGGCGTTTTACCATCACGCAGGTTGTCGGCCAGATCAGACACACCAGGATAAATGCCGCCATCTGAAAATCGAGCATGCCGCCGTTGGCGAGCGTGAACAGCACCGTCATACTCAACACCCACAGGATCACCCAGACCCAAAAATCACGACGCCCAATGCGCCCTTTAAAAGAGAACAACCACTGCTGTATGCCCATGTAAGGTTCCTTATTATCGTAGTGCTGCGTAGTTTACCCTGGCGGCGGGAGTTTTTGACAAGCCAGCCCGATATCGTTTTAATCGTGAGCAAACTCAACAGAGGGCGATGTGAATGAAAGCATGGCGTTATCCCATTTGGCTGCTCTTTTCCGCGCTGGTTTTCAGCATGCCGGTTCATGCAGAAGAGCCGCCGACCGCCACCACTGCGCCCTATTTATTGCCGGGCGCGCCGACATTTGACCAGTCGATTAGTCAATTTCGCGAGAAATTCAACACCGATAACCCGACGCTGGCACTCAGTGAATTTCGCGCGGTGGATAGCCGGGGCGATCAGGCGAACCTGACGCGCGCAGCCACGAAAATCAATGATTACCTCTACGCCTCAACGGCGCTGGAGCGCGGTACGCTGAAAATCAAATCGATGCAGATTACCTGGCTGCCAGTGCAAGGCCCGGAGCAAAAAGCGGCGAAAGCAAAGGCTCAGGAGTATATGGCGGCGTTTATCCGTGCCTTTTTACCGACGCTAACCGCCACGCAAAGTACGCAAAAGCTGCAAAAATTGCTGACTAACGGCAAAAACAAACCTTATTACGCCGAAACGGAAGGTGCGATTCGCTATGTGGTGGCAGACAACGGCGAAAAAGGGCTGACCTTCGCTGTTGAACCGATTAAGCTGACGCTATCTGATTCGCTGGAAGAGAACAATAAATGACAAAAAGCAAAGCCTTTCAGGGGATGAATCTCTATACTGTTTCACAGACCATGCTGCCCTGAGGGGCGGCCATATTCCTTAATTCGCCAAGCGCGTGGAGAGTAAAAATGCGACATCCTTTAGTGATGGGTAACTGGAAACTGAACGGCAGCCGCCACATGGTAAACGAACTGGTTGCAAACCTGCGTACCGAGTTGACTGGCGTAACGGGTTGTGCTGTCTCAATCGCTCCGCCGGAAATGTATCTCGATCTGGCTAAACACGCCGCTGACGGCAGCCACATCGTACTGGGCGCGCAAAACGTTGACGTTAACCTGTCTGCCGCATTCACCGGCGAAACCTCTGCCGAAATGCTGAAAGATATTGGCGCGAAATACATCATCATCGGCCACTCTGAGCGCCGCACTTACCACAAAGAATCCGACGAGTTGATCGCGAAGAAATTCGCGGTGCTGAAAGCGCAGGGTCTGACGCCGGTTCTGTGTATCGGTGAAACCGAAGCAGAAAACGAAGCCGGTAAAACCGAAGAAGTGTGCGCACGTCAGATCGACGCCGTGCTGAAAACGCAGGGTGCTGCGGCATTCGAAGGCGCGGTAATTGCCTACGAACCGGTTTGGGCTATCGGTACCGGCAAATCCGCTACCCCGGCTCAGGCACAGGCTGTTCACAAATTTATCCGTGACCACATTGCTAAAGCCGACGCGAAAGTGGCTGAACAAGTGATCATTCAGTACGGCGGTTCCGTTAACGCTGGCAACGCAGCTGAGCTGTTCACCCAGCCGGATATCGACGGCGCACTGGTTGGCGGCGCATCCCTCAAAGCAGACGCTTTCGCGGTGATCGTTAAAGCGGCAGAAGCGGCAAAACAGGCGTAATGCTGTTTACCCTCTCCCTGCCAGGGAGAGGGTTTTCTCTTACAATTTCCCCAGCACGCTAAACCACGCGTAATCCAGCGGTAACAACACCAGATACGTCACCACCGCCAGTGCCAGACAGAGCAGCATCCCCGATCTCGCCGGGACTTTGCCGAGCGCCATCGCCACCACAATCGGCGACGCCTGATACGGCAACAGCGGCGTGGAGTACCCCAGCACCTGGATCATGATCACTGACAACAACGGAAAACCGGTGGCGTCGGCGAAACTCTGCGCAAGCGTAGTAAACAGCGCCGGTACGCCGTTCGCGGTCATAATGAAATTGAGAGCCGTGGTAATACCGGTTAGCGCCAGGAAACTGGTAAACGGCCGCGCCGGATCGAGCGGCATCACGTGCAGCAGCGCGTCACCAACGGCACTACCGATCCCGGTTTGCGTCACAGTAATCGCCAGGCCGAGAATGCCCGCCACATAGATACAAGTGCGAATGTTCACGCCGCTGGCGAACTCATCGCCAGTGATAAAACCCACGCGCGGCAACAGCGTCACGCAGGCGGCAGCAAGCCCCGTCCATGCAGGGCCGATGCCGTGCCAGCTTTCGGTAACCCACAGCGTCAGCACCACTGCCAGCATCCACGCCAGTCGTTTCTCTTCCCGGCTCATCGGTTCAGAAGGGGTTTGTTCACGAGAGGCGCGGGGCCGACCAGGAAAAAGCCAGCAAATCAGGCCAATCAAAATCAGCCCTTTTAAAATGCCAAGCACCGGCGTATGCAACAGCAGATAAGGCACATAGTTAAGATGAATACCGTAAGAGCCTTCTGCTGCGCCGCTCATCACCAGGTTTGGGACGTTGGCGGGCAAAATGGTTGCCGATAACTGAAAAGTGCCAAAACCGACCGCCAGCGCCAGTCCATACCAGGAGCGCGTCCCTTCGTTAATGCCTGCGCGCGCTGCCATTGCTGCGACGATTGGCATCAACAACGCAATGCGCCCCATGTTCGAAGGCATTACAAACGCCAGGGCGTAACTGAGCAGTACAACGCTTGCGACCATTTGCAGCCATGAGTCGGCCAGCTTTGCCGATAATGCTCTCGCCGCCCGATCCGCCAGCCCGGTTTTGCGTATTGCCACACCGAGCACAAACCCGCTGAATACCAGCCAGAAGGCCGATGAAGCGAAACCGCCAAAAATGACTTCCGGCGGCGCAATTTTCGCCACCATCGCCGCCGTAAAAAACAGCAGCGCGGTGATAAATTCCGGCAATAACGAGGTGGCCCACAGCACGATGGTGATGCCGACAATGACAGAGGGAAGGAACAGAGGGTGAGCAAACCAGAGCGACATGCCTGTCTCCTGTAGATTTTTTCAGCAAGTCTACGGTGACAGGCAGGCGGAGTAAACGTGAATTATGGTGGGGTTATTTCAGGATATCGCATTGATGATCCTGAATTTCCTCTGCCGATGCGCGGTTAAGCGCTAACAGATTGCGCTCGGTGGCCAGCAACACAAATGAGCCATCGGCCTGCTGCGCCATTGCCAGCGCGAAGCGTCCCATATGCGCTTTTGCTTCCGGCACTTCTTCTGCCAGCATCACAAACGGGCTGCGTTGCACCAACTCTTCTTCCGTCACGCGGCGGGCTAAATATTGATGACCGAGCAGACCGCCCGGAAACGCCAGCCACTGGCTACTGATGCGTGCCGCATTGTCATTCAGTTGCGTGCGCACATCGGAACGCAGGCAGGAGATATGAATATGAAAATGGTTCTGCGTGCGCCCGAAGCGTGAATTAATGGTCAACGAGATCGCGCTGTCCGGCACCGGGCTGCCACGCAATTTGCTCATCACATCGCGGGATTGCCACGCCTGCCAGAAGAAGTTGGGCGTTGTCGGTTGCAGCAGCAACGGGCTTTCCGTGCCGTTGATGCGGTACGTTGGCATCAGCAAAAACTGCAGCGGTCCATTACGATCTTTCATCAACACATAGCCGCTTTTCAGGTTCACCTGAGCGCAGGGTTGTGGCGAGTTATGCTCACGCATATTCGGTAAACATTGTTCGGTGACGATATGGCGCAGTGCATCCGGGTTACCGCTGTTTTTAAACCATAACCACGCTCCCGCCGCTGCCAGTAAGGCCAGCACCAACAGAACAATGACGATGCGACGCACTTTTTTCATTTTTTCCGCTTCCTTAGCTGAAAGAACCGGAATGATAGCGCAAATTGCAAGGCAAGTTGAAAATCCTGGATTTTGCGCAGATGAAAAGCAAAACGCCCTCTTACGAGGGCGTCCGGGGGAGATTAACGTTTACTGATTTGGTCGAACGTACCGCCGTTAGAGAAGTGCTCTTTTTGCGCTTTCGTCCAGCCACCGAACACATCATCAATGGTGAAGAGTTTCAGTTTCGGGAACGCGCTGGCGTATTTCGCCGCTATCTGCGCGTCACGCGGACGATAGAAGTTCTTCGCGGCAATCTCCTGGCCTTCCGGCGAGTAGAGATATTTCAGATAGGCTTCCGCAACTTTCTCAGTCCCTTTCTTCTCTGCCACTTTGTCGACAACGGAGACGGTCGGTTCTGCGAGAATAGATTCGCTCGGGGTGACAATTTCAAACTTGTCTTTGCCCAGTTCGTTCGTTGCCAGCAGCGCTTCGTTTTCCCACGCAATCAGTACATCGCCGATGCCGCGCTCAACGAAGGTATTGGTCGCACCGCGCGCGCCGGAATCCAGCACTTCGACATTTTTAAACAGCGCTTTGACGAACTCCTGCGCTTTTGCCTGATCGCCGCCGTTCTGATGCAGCGCATAGCCCCAGGCTGCCAGGTAGTTCCAGCGCGCGCCACCAGAGCTTTTCGGGTTCGGCGTGATCACAGAAACGCCCGGTTTAATCAGATCGTTCCAGTCATGAATCTGTTTCGGGTTGCCTTTACGCACCAGGAAAACGATGGTCGAGGTGTACGGAGCGGAGTTATCCGGCAGGCGTTTGATCCAGTTTTTATCGATACGACCACGCTCTGCAATCGCATCAACATCGTAGGCCAGCGCCAGAGTGACCACGTCGGCGTCGATACCGTTGATAACAGAGGTTGCCTGTTTGCCGGAACCGCCATGGGACTGACGGATCACAACGTTGTCGCCAGTCTCTTGTTTCCAGTGCGCGCTGAAGGCTTTGTTGTATTGCTCATACAGCTCACGCGTTGGATCGTAAGAGACGTTTAATAACTGGATATCCTTTGCCAGAACGCTGGTAGAAGCCAGCAGTAATGTAATCCCCAAGCCCCATTTATTCATCGCCCACTCTCTTAAGGTTATCGATTTTGATGTGGTCAGACTGCCAGAAAGAGATCCAATGATTAAAGAATAAAAAAAGATTGGCTATAACTTTGGGGAATAAATCAGGATAAAAAAACGCCCTCGTTATTGAGGGCGTTTTTGCTCTTAGTAGAGTTTTTTCGCGCAGTCGAGCCAGTCGCCTTTGAACGGGCGTTTCATGTTCTCAATGGCATCGATGATGTCGTGGTGCACCATTTTTTCGTTCTGAATACCAACACAACGGCCGCCATAACCCTGCAGTAGCAGTTCGATCGCGTAAGAACCCATACGGGAAGCCAGAATGCGGTCGTAAGGCACCGGAGAACCGCCGCGCTGGATATGACCAAGAACGGTGGCGCGGGTTTCACGCTGGGTTTCGCTTTCGATGTATTTCGCCAGCTCGTCGATATCGCAGATGTGCTCGGTAATCGCCACGATGGCGTGTTTTTTACCTTTGGCGATACCCGCTTTGATTTCTGCTACCAGGTCTTCACGGTTGAATTCCACTTCCGGCAGTACGATAAACTCGCAACCGCCCGCAATCGCCGCCGCCAGCGTCAGGTCGCCGCAGTAGCGACCCATCACTTCAACGATGGAAATACGCTGGTGGGAAGAAGAGGTGTCACGCAGGCGGTCAATGGCTTCCACCACGGTTTGCAGCGCGGTGAAGTAACCGATGGTGTAGTCGGTACCTGCTACGTCGTTATCGATGGTGCCCGGCAGACCGATGCACGGGAAACCCATTTCAGTCAGTCGCTTAGCGCCCATGTAGGAACCGTCGCCACCGATTACCACCAGCGCGTCGATACCGCGTTTTTTCATGTTCTCAATAGCCACGGCGCGGATATGCTCTTCACGGAATTCCGGAAAGCGGGCGGAGCCGAGGAATGTACCGCCGCGGTTGATCATGTCGGACACGCTGTAGCGGTCAAGTTGGATCATGCGGTCTTCGTACAGGCCGAGGTAACCGTCATAGATACCTGACACTTCCAGACCTTCTGTCAATGCTGCGCGGACGACGCCGCGGATCGCGGCATTCATGCCTGGCGCATCACCGCCACTTGTCAACACACCGATTTTTTTAATCATGACTACCTCTGAACTTAGGAATGCAAAATAAAATTCTGTGGCCCGAAGCGACTCCCCTGTGGGAGCGAACAACTATGCTGCTATGGTGCAAATAGTATATCAATCCCAGCTTGCTGAATTGATTCAGGTCAGACCAAATGGCGGTAATTTATACACAAAAAGTTGGTCTGGCTCACTCTTTTACAACGAAATACGAAAGCCTCTGCGTGCTTATCGTCCTTGAGGTACTACCGAACATGGGTCCTGATGGATTATCACATCAGAACCCGGGAAACGTTGCAGAATCGCCTGTTCTACCTGCTCAGCAATAAGATGTGCCTGAACGAGCGGCAGGTTATCTTCCATTTCCAAATGTATTTGAATAAAGCGGGTCGGCCCTGACTGCCGCGTGCGAAGATCGTGAGCGCCGCTGACGCCCGGCCAGGAGGTGACAATGGTGAAAATTTCCTGTCGCTCTTCGTCGGGTAAAGCTCGGTCCAGCAATGCCTGAACCGCGTCATACCCCATGTGTAACGCGCTATACAAAATATAGCTGCCAATACCCAGCGCAAACAATGCATCTGCACGATGCCATCCATACCAGGAGAGCCCCAGCGCGATGAGAATTGCGCCGTTCATCATAACATCAGACTGATAATGAAGCATATCCGCCCGCACCGCCTGGCTGTGGGTTTTCCGCACTACCCAGCGCTGAAAAGTGACAAGGATCACAGTGCTAAACAGCGCGATCAACGTGACCGTAATACCAATACCTGCATCACGAAGCGGTTCAGGTTTAGCAAGGTGCTGAATCCCCGTCAAAAACAGGAACAGCGCCGAACCAGAAATAAACATACTTTGTGCCAGCGCCGCCAGCGATTCCGCCTTTCCGTGGCCGAATGTATGCTCTTCGTCAGCGGGTTGCAGCGAATAGCGTACCACTAACAAGTTGGTTAACGACGCGGCAATATCCACCAGCGAATCCACCAGCGCCGCCAAAATACTGACCGAACCGGTTAACCACCACGCGATGATTTTAATTACCAGCAGTGACGATGCCGTGACGGTCGCCGCAACCGCTGCCCGGGTAACCAAACGCCCATAGGATTGATTCATAAACGCTCCTGCCTGGATCCTGCAGGGATTATAACGAAAGGCAGACAACAGCAATGGGGAAATTAAGCAGTGGAATTGCGGGCAAAAAAAACCCCCTCATCATGAGGGGGAAGACAGGGATGGTGTCTATGGCAAGGAAAACAGGGTTTGTTACTGGTAATGCCGGGTACTACTGCTACTCATAACCATCGACGGAGAACTTTGTTGCATCTGCGCCACTTCGCGCAGTTGCGTCATCCGTTGCTGGTGTCTCTGGTTTAAAACCGCTTGCTGCTCCGGCGTAAGCAGGTTGTACATCTGGTTGCGGACTTTCGCCATTTCAACCTGACGAGCTACTTGCTCCTGCGCCATTTTTTCTGCCTGAGCGCGCACAGCGTTTTCATCAAAATTTTCTGCGGTGACAAGGCGATGCATTGTCTCCATTTCGCTAACATTAACAGGAGGCTGATCGTGCCGCGCCTGCCTCATTAAATCCCGCATCTGCTGACGCTGATGTTCGGTTAAATTAATACCGTCGAACATATGGCTCTGAACACTGCGCTGCGCAAACCCATCAATCGGGTGCCAGTTATCGCCTGTTACGACGTCAGCAGCCTGGCTAACGGTGCTAAACGCCAGCGTTGAGGCCATGACGGCAGCGGTAACGATGCGCATCATTTACTCCAGTAACCTTTTCGTCTCACGATTCAACGATAATCAGTCTACGATTCAGGCTGCAAACATGCGTCAGGGGGTGTAAAACAACGTAAAGTCATGGATTAGCGAGTCTCGATGACGTAATTTCTGCCTCGGAGGTATTTAAACAATGAATAAAATCCTTTTAGTAGATGATGACCGAGAGCTTACTTCCCTGTTAAAGGAGCTTCTCGACATGGAAGGTTTCAATGTGCTCGTTGCCCATGACGGGGAGCAGGCGCTCGACCTCCTCGACGACAGCATCGACCTGCTTTTGCTTGATGTCATGATGCCGAAGAAAAACGGTATCGACACACTTAAAGAGCTACGCCAGACACACCAGACACCGGTCATTATGCTGACCGCCCGCGGCAGCGAACTCGATCGCGTACTCGGCCTTGAGCTGGGCGCGGATGACTATCTGCCAAAACCGTTTAACGATCGTGAATTAGTCGCGCGTATTCGCGCCATCCTTCGTCGCTCGCACTGGAGCGAACAGCAGCAAAGCAACGATAACGGCTCGCCTACGCTTGAAGTGGACGCGCTAAGTCTGAATCCGGGTCGTCAGGAAGCCAGTTTTGAAGGCCAGGCGCTGGAACTGACCGGCACCGAATTCACCCTGCTTTACTTGCTGGCTCAACATTTAGGCCAGGTGGTATCGCGTGAACATTTGAGCCAGGAAGTGCTGGGTAAACGTTTAACACCGTTCGATCGCGCTATCGATATGCACATTTCCAATCTGCGCCGCAAACTACCGGAGCGTAAAGATGGGCATCCGTGGTTTAAAACCCTGCGTGGCCGCGGTTATCTGATGGTGTCCGCTTCATGATAGGAAGTTTGACCGCCCGCATCTTTGCCATTTTCTGGTTAACGCTGGCGCTGGTATTGATGCTGGTGTTGATGGTGCCAAAGCTGGACTCCCGTCAGATGACGGAGTTGCTGGACAGCGAGCAACGCCAGGGCGTGATGATTGAACAACATGTTGAAGCGGAACTGTCGAACGACCCGCCGAACGACCTGATGTGGTGGCGCAGGCTTTTTCGCGCCATTGACAAATGGGCGCCGCCGGGTCAACGTCTGCTGCTGGTGACCAGCGAAGGGCGCGTCATTGGCGCCGAACGCAACGAGATGCAAATCATCCGTAACTTCATCGGCCAGGCGGACAACTCCGACCATCCGCAGAAGAAAAAATATGGCCGGGTCGAAATGGTAGGGCCCTTCTCCGTTCGTGACGGGGAAGATAACTACCAACTCTATCTGATTCGTCCCGCCAGCAGTTCACAATCTGACTTTATCAACCTGTTGTTTGACCGCCCGTTATTGCTGCTGATTGTCACCATGCTTATCAGCTCGCCGCTGCTGTTGTGGCTGGCGTGGAGCCTGGCGAAACCGGCCAGGAAGCTGAAAAATGCGGCGGATGAAGTGGCGCAAGGCAACTTGCGGCAACATCCGGAACTGGAATCCGGGCCGCAGGAATTTCTGGCCGCCGGCGCCAGTTTCAACCAGATGGTCACGGCGCTCGAACGCATGATGACCGCACAGCAGCGCCTGCTTTCTGACATCTCTCACGAACTGCGTACACCGCTCACGCGCTTACAGCTCGGCACCGCCCTGCTGCGTCGCCGCAGCGGTGAAAGCAAAGAGCTGGAGCGCATTGAAACTGAGGCGCAGCGGCTGGACAGCATGATCAACGATCTGCTGGTGATGTCGCGCAATCAGCAGAAAAACGCGCTGGTCAGCGAAACGGTGAAAGCCAATCAGATGTGGAATGAGGTGCTGGATAACGCGGCGTTTGAAGCGGAACAGATGGGCAAATCCCTGACGGTCAATTTCCCGCCAGGCCCGTGGCCGCTGTACGGTAACCCCAGCGCACTGGAAAGTGCGGTCGAAAACATCGTGCGCAATGCGCTGCGCTACTCGCACAGCAAAATCGAAGTCAGTTTCGCGGTGGATAAAGACGGCATCACCATTAATGTGGACGATGACGGTCCCGGCGTCAGCCCGGAAGACAGGGAACAGATTTTCCGCCCGTTCTACCGCACCGACGAAGCACGCGATCGCGAGTCCGGCGGTACGGGGCTTGGTCTGGCGATTGTCGAAACCGCTATCCAGCAGCATCGCGGCTGGGTAAAAGCAGACGACAGCCCGCTCGGTGGTTTACGCCTGACGATATGGCTGCCGTTATATAAACGCGCTTGATAACCCGCCCTCTCCGCTCACCGGAGGAGGCGTTTTATTTTCCCAACAACCTGCGTGAATTGTCTTCAATCTTGCCGCTCAAACGCCGCTTTTGCATCGTACGTGTCCAGCTCGCCGACAATCCCGCAGCGGACAGCAGGCGATGATACTGCTCATCGTCAAATGGCTGAAACCAGGCAATCGCCGCTGCGTCATAAACGCTAACATCACTTACACGTGAAACCAGCTCCAGCGGTGCTTCCGCCGACACATTGCCGCCCGCAATCACCCGATAAAGCCAGCCAGTGCGACCGCTGGACTGCATCTGCGAAGACATATCGCTGATGCCAAAGTGGAAATTGAGTTTGAAACAGGGCGAGCGCGGCTGCGTTACCTGAATCAGCGCGTCGCCCCAGCGAAAGATATCGCCGATAAAGACATTTTTCTCTGTCAGGCCGCTGGTGGAAAGGTTTTCGCCAAACGCGGGCGCACAAAATAATGCCGCCTGCTGCGGAAACATCTGCGCCCAGTGCGCATAGTGTTCTCGCGGGTAATGGCACAACGCGCGATCCGTCCCACCGTGGTAACTCTTTTCCGCCTGCTCGTCCCCGACGATGCCGGTTTCGGTTAGCGTGAGTTCACCATCAACCTGCAATTTTGCGATGGCGCTCGGTCGGCTGCCCTGATAATCCCTTATTTTTCCTACAAACACGTCAACCGGATGTTGCATATTCCCTCCAACAGGCTTCGTTCATCACGGTATTACACCACAATTGTTCGCAGACCAAACCTGCAAAAATGAGACATTCATGCACATGCGCACCGCTGTGCCGTGCTATCACTTACCTTACGCTTTTGAAACATGATTTCATTAATCGAGGAGGCAGTGACGTGACGCAAACAATCCCCTTTTCCGGCGTCTGGTGTCCTTCCATCACGCCGATGGACAGTGAAGGCAACATCGATCTCAATGGATTAAAGCAGCATATTACCCGCCTGACGGCGGCGAAAATCGACGTGGTATTGCTGATGGGCAGTATCGGCGAGTTCGCCTCTTTCACACTCGATGAACGAATAATGTTGATTCGTGAAGCGCGCGCTATGTCACCCATTTCGATGGTGGCTAACGTCTCTTCCACCTGTTTTAACGACATCCTGTGGATGGCGGATGAAGCCTACCGCACAGGCTATGAAGCCGTGATGGTGCTGCCGCCTTATTACTATGGGCAAACCAGCAACCAGCTTTTAAGCTACTTCCGCGCGCTGGGCAAAGCGATCAGCGGCAAATGGTTTGCCTATAACTTCCCGGCGCGAACCGGCTGCGATTTAACCCCCGAGTTGGTGGCGACGCTGGCCGCCGAATTCCCCGATTTTGCTGGCATTAAAGACACCGTGGATTGCCAGTCGCACACCCGCAATATGATTCTGGCAACCAAGAACGTGCGCGATGATTTCGCCGTGCTGTGCGGTTACGACGAATATTTCATTCCCAACCTGCTGGCGGGCGGCGCAGGGGTGATTTCAGGCTTAAACAACGTGATGCCGGAACTGTTTGTTAAAGCGCGGGAAACGTGGCGGCAAGGTGATGTGGCAACGCTGCATCAGGTGCAGCAAGAGATCGGCAAATTGATGGTCATCTACAGCATTGGCGACGATTTTGTTACTACCATCAAAACCGTGGTATCGCGCAAATTTGGCTACTGCACGCCTGTCGCCCGTAACTTCGGCAGCGCCCTCAATGAAGATCAGTGCAACCTTATCGACACCGTTTTTGCTATCCGGTAATGCAAAAGCCGACCGGTAAAGGTCGGCCTCATTGCGTTATTTGACGGTGTTTCGTAGTAAAACTTCCGCTTCCGCCCCTTTCACTTTTCGTGACCAGACAGAAGTCAAAATCGGCACCAGGATCGAAGTAACAATCACCGATGTCGCCACCAGCGCGGTGGCTGCCGGGGCCATCGCTTTGAAGTCCGGCACCATTTCAGCAATCAGCACCGGCGTAGCCACCGCAGCACCCGCCGAACTGGAGGCCGCCAGCCCCGCGGTTCCGTCGCCGCCGCCAATCAGTTTATCGGCAATAATCAGCGGGATCCCGGTGATGACAATCACCGCGACGCCGAGCAAAATCCCCAGCAGCCCGGTTTGCGCAATCACGCTTAAATCGATGGTGTTGCCAAGCGCGAAAGCGAAGAACGGAATCAACGTCTGCACCGCCTTGCTGAAGAACTCGCGCAGTTCCGGGTCGAGATTACCCAGCGCGAACCCCACGAGGAAGGGCAGCACCGCGCCGACAAACACATGCGGTTCAAAAGAAGCAATACCAGCAGTACCGAGGATGATCATCGTCATCAATGGGCCGGATTCCAGCGACATCAGCACAAATGCCCCGGCCTCCTCCTTAGTGCCGTACTGCTGCATGATGGAGGCGTACAACCCGCCGTTGGTCATATCCATCGAGGCCACCAGTGCCAGCGTCGATAGCCCGGCGAAAAACCCAGCTTCCACGCCGTGTTCCGGAAGCAACCGCGACGCAACCGCCGCCACTATCCACGCCACCGCGATTTTCGTCACCACCAGCGTGCCGGATTTACGCAGCACCGTACCGGTCGCGCTCAGTTTGATTGAAGCTCCCATACAAAAAAACCACACTGCAAGGATCGGCACCGTCCCGGTAATCATGCCGTTAGTGAACGAACCGAAGTATTTCCCGGCACCAGGCGCAAAAGTGTGGCACAAGGCACCGATGAACAATGGAACCAGCATCATCCCGCCAGGGATTTTCTCTATTGCACGCTTGATTTGCATATCTTCACCTGTAAAAACCGTTCGATTTTTATGGCGCTGGCACTCCGGTTGAACGGAACAACAGCCGCGCGGATGAAGAGAGCGTAGACCCGGATTGATGCGAGAAAAGTGATCAAACAACCATAACAAAACATTATTTCATTATTTTAGGATCAGCGTTCCTTTTGGTTTCTGGCGGGCAAAAAGGAATAAAAAAGCCCCGCTGGCAACGCCTGGCGGGGCTTCGACTCACGCTATCGTACGTGACGAAAGCGGCTTATTTTTTCGCAGCGAAACGCGCAGCCGCTTCGTCCCAGTTCACTACGTCCCAGAACGCTTTGATGTAGTCCGGGCGGCGGTTCTGGAATTTCAGGTAGTAAGCGTGTTCCCACACATCCAGACCCAGGATCGGGAAGCCGGACACGCCAGAGATCGCTTCACCCATCAGCGGGGAGTCCTGGTTAGCGGTAGAAACCACAGCCAGTTTGTCACCTTTCAGTACCAGCCATGCCCAGCCGGAACCAAAGCGAGTTGCCGCTGCTTTTTCGAATTCAGCTTTGAAGTTGTCCACGGAACCGAAATCACGCTCGATAGCAGCTTTCAGGTCGCCCTGCAGGGTGGTGCCTGTCTTCAGGCCTTTCCAGAACAGGCTGTGGTTCGCGTGACCGCCTGCGTTGTTACGCAGTACGGTTTTTTTGTCCGCAGGCAGCTGGTCCAGTTTGGTGATCAGCTCTTCAACCGGCAGGCTGGCGAACTCCGGCAGGCTTTCCAGCGCGGCATTCGCGTTGTTCACGTAGGTCTGGTGATGTTTAGTGTGATGGATTTCCATCGTCTGCTTGTCGAAATGCGGTTCGAGGGCATCGTATGCATACGGCAGAGCGGGCAGTGTATAGCTCATATTCATCTCCATTAAGGGTAAGCGGCTATTGTGTTAACGCCGCGTAAGCAGTTGGTTCATTATAGTTAATTAAATGATATTGAAAATGTTTATCAATGCCGTAGTTTTAATAAGGTTATAACTTTTGGTTATGTTATTGAAATCGTGAAGCCGTCCGTCCGCATCACGCCATGGTTGCCGGTCTGCAACGCAACGCGGCAAATATTTGAAGTGTGATCCTTTGTGCGATTTTTACGTCCATCGACCAGGCAGCGCAGCAATCTGTGTGCGGCTGGATGAGGTTTTTAAGGGTGGAAAACCATTGATGGCAACCCGCAAGACAGGGCTGCGTAGTGCGTCGAACCAGACAGGGCAAGCGAATCAGGCAGCAACCCGGCTGCGATGGCGCCACTGACCCGGCGTCATCCCCACTTCCCGGCTAAACACCACCGAAAAGTAGTTGCTGTCTTCAAACCCGCACTGCATGGCGATTTCGCTGATCATCTGCTCGGAGTGCTGCAACAAAAATTGCGCATGGCAAATGCGTAACTGGCGCAAATAGTGGTTGATAGTCATCCCGGTTTGAGTGCGAAACTGCTGGCGCAGCGCCCGCTCGCTGCACTGTTCCTGTTCACAAAAACGCTCCAGCACAAAGCTGCGATTCAGGCTGCCGGAAAGGGCGGTGATCAGTTTATCCAACAGTGCTTCACTGTGGGTCGCGGCGAGGTTATCGGTAGCGAAACGGTGGCGTTTTAGGGTCATCACCAGTTGGGCAAACAGGGTTTCCGCCATCAGATTCGCCAGCGGATCGTCCTTCGCGCTCTCATGTTCAAGTTGCGTAATCACCTGCCGCGCCTGCGCCATTCCGCTGCTACCAATCCGCCAGTGCGGGTTGGACGGCGCGCCGTTAAGCCCCGGAATATGCGCGGCCCAGTCGAGATTCAGCGTCAGCCGGTCCGGACAGTAGATAATGTTCTGTAACACCAGGTCATTAACCGAGGCGTAAGAGTGACAATCTTCGGCGCGAATATAAAACAGATCGCCGCGCGTAATGCGGTAAGGCCGGTCATTAAGCACATGCAACCCATTGCCGCGCCACACCATCACCAGTTCGCAGAACTCATGCGTATGTTCAGCAAAGACATTTTGCGGGTAGCGATCGGCCACCACAACCGCCTGTCCGGCGCGCGGGAAAAAGTCTGCTTTACGAAGAATTAACTCACCAGCCACAACGCCACCTCTGCCGTGAACAACCTGACATTATTAGCGGAAGCCCGAAAAAAAATCGGTGATAACCTTCTCGTTACTGGAGCAGCGTGTCGCGCCCCTGGCGAATATCACGCGGTGACCAGTCAAATTCGCGGCGAAACAGCGTCGAAAAGTGGTTACTGTCGCCGAACCCGCAGCGAAACGCGATATCCGTCACGCTCTCGTCGCTGTGGCGCAGCATATGGCGTGCCTTAATCAACCGCAGGCGGTTTAAATAGCGCTGCGGCGTCATACCGGTGGACTGTTTAAGCTGGCGATGCAGCGTGCGCAATGACAAGGTGAACTGTTCCGCCAGCGACTCCCAGCAAATATCCTCGGCGAAGTGATCCTCCAGCCACAGCATCAGCTGGTTCAGCCGCGCATCGCTGTTACCCGCATCTTCCTGCTGGCTGCTTTTACGCAATAACACCAGCAACTGCATAAACAGGATCTCGCGGTTGGCAATGTCATGGGTTGCCACTTCACTGCCCATCTCTTCCATCTGGCTAATGATGCCGCGCACCTGCCCCAGCGTGTGCTGGCTTACCCGCCAGTGCGACGGGTAATGCCCATCCTGCTCCTGCGGCAGCAACTGGTTCAACCCGGCAAGGAACTGGAACGCATCCGGCGAGCGGTACAGCACATTGGTCAAACAGAGATTATCGGTATGTTCATACAAATGGCGGTCATGATCGCGCACAAAACAGACCGTGCCGCCGCTGATGGTATAAGGCTGGCCATTAAAAACATGGATCCCCGTTCCGTGTTCGACAATAACGATTTCATGAAAATCATGGTGATGTTCCGGAAACGCGGCCTGGGGCAATCGCGGTTCAATGGCAACGGGTGATTTACCTGTCGGAAAAAAATCCACGCTATGCAGTACGGTCATGATTGCCCCGGTCTTGAGAAATGTTCTCAAAATAGTAATTAAGGGTTTTCGACCTCACCTTAAATTTTCGACGCCAATTCGCGCATAGCCTGCCGTTTTTTCAAGAAACGCCCGGAAAGATCGGGAAATGTGGTGAGGGTCACAATGGCCGAAAACCGCGCGATTACTGGAAACTGTGAACTCTCTCACGTTCACCTTTGCTTTCTTGCCAGCGCGAAATCGCCGCTGTCAGTAGCAAGAAGGTACGGCTGTCGCGCCCTTTTTAGACTGTCCGCAATGACTCTAAGAAGGACCCGATCATGACTTTTCGCCATTGTGTTGCGGTGGATTTAGGCGCCTCCAGCGGACGCGTCATGCTGGCGCGCTATGACCGTCAGAACCGCACGCTTTCGCTTCGCGAAATTCACCGTTTTATAAACTGTCTGCAAAAAGTGGACGGCTTTGATTGCTGGGATATCGACGGCCTGGAAGCTGAAATCCGCCTTGGACTGAACAAGGTTTGCGCCGAAGGCATACAGCCAGACAGCATCGGTATTGATACCTGGGGTGTTGATTACATCCTGATTAACCGCGAAGGCCAGCGCGTCGGGTTGCCGATAGCCTACCGCGACAATCGCACCGATGGCGTGATGCACCGGGCGCTGCAAAATCCCGGCAAAGCCGATATCTATCGTCGCAGCGGTATTCAGTTTTTACCCTTCAACACCCTGTACCAGTTACGCGCATTAGCAGAACAGCAACCGCACTTGCTGGAACAGGCCGATCACGCGCTGCTGATCCCGGATTACTTCAGCTACCGCCTGACCGGCAATCTCAACTGGGAATACACCAACGCCACCACTACCCAACTGGTCAATATCAATACCGATACCTGGGATGAATCATTGCTGGGCTGGGCTGGCGTTCCGTCTCGCTGGTTTGGCACGCCAACCCATCCGGGCAATGTTATCGGCAACTGGATCTGCCCGCAGGGTAATGCCATTCCGGTCGTCGCCGTCGCCAGCCACGATACCGCCAGCGCGGTGATCGCCGCACCGCTGGAAAATCACGACGCGGCCTATCTCTCTTCCGGCACCTGGTCACTGATGGGCTTTGAGAGCAAAACCCCCTACACCAGCGATGAGGCGCTCGCTGCCAACATCACCAATGAAGGCGGTGCCGAAGGCCGTTACCGGGTACTGAAAAACATCATGGGGTTGTGGCTGCTGCAACGCGTGCTGAAAGAGCAAAACATCTCCGACTTACCGGCGTTAATCGCGCTCACCGAGCAACTTCCTGTCTGCCGTTTTGTGATTAACCCGAACGATGATCGCTTTATCAACCCGGACAACATGAGCGCTGAGATCCAGGCCGCCTGCCGGGACGCGGGCCAACCCGTACCGCAGAACGCCGCCGAACTGGCGCGCTGCATCTTCGATAGCCTCGCGCTGCTGTATGCCGATGTGCTGAGCGAACTGGCGTTCCTGCGCGGTAAGCCGTTTACCCGCCTGCATATTGTCGGCGGCGGCTGCCAGAACCAGTTACTGAACCAGCTCTGCGCCGATGCCTGCGGGCTGACGGTCGTCGCCGGGCCGGTGGAGGCCTCGACGCTGGGCAATATTAGCGTGCAACTGATGACGCTGGATGAGTTAAGCAACGTCGATGATTTTCGCCAGCTGATCACGGCTAACCACTCACTGATTACGTTTACCCCTAATCCTGATAATGAAATCGCCCGCTATGTCGCGCGCTTTCAGCCAAAACGACAGACAAAGGAGCTTTGCGCATGACCACTCAACTTGAACAAGCCTGGGACATAGCTAAACAGCGTTTCGCCGCTGTGGGGATTGATGTCGAGGAGGCGCTGCGCCAGCTCGACAGGCTGCCGGTTTCCATGCACTGCTGGCAGGGCGATGACGTTGCCGGTTTCGAAAACCCGCAAGGCAGCCTGACCGGCGGCATTCAGGCTACCGGTAATTATCCGGGCAAAGCGCACAACGCCACGGAATTACGCGCCGATCTGGAACAAGCGCTAAGCCTGATCCCAGGTCCAAAACGCCTGAACCTGCATGCGATTTATCACGAAGCCGAAACGCCGGTCGCGCGGAATGAAATCAAACCCGAACACTTCAAAAACTGGGTACAGTGGGCAAAAACCAATAACCTAGGGCTGGACTTCAACCCGTCCTGCTTCTCGCACCCGTTGAGCGCCGATGGTTTTACGCTCTCCCACGCCAATCCCGAGATCCGCCAGTTCTGGATCGATCACGTGAAAGCCAGCCGTCGCGTGTCAGCCTGGTTCGGCGAGCAACTGGGTACGCCGTCAGTAATGAATATCTGGATCCCGGACGGCATGAAAGATGTCACCGTTGACCGTCTCGCGCCGCGCCAGCGTCTGCTCGACGCGCTCGATGAGGTGATCAGCGAAAAACTGAATCCGGCGCACCATATCGACGCGGTGGAAAGTAAGCTGTTCGGCATCGGCGCAGAGAGCTACACCGTCGGCTCCAACGAGTTCTATATGGGGTACGCCACCAGCCGCCAGACCGCGCTGTGCCTTGATGCCGGCCACTTCCATCCGACGGAGGTTATCTCCGACAAAATCTCTGCCGCCATGCTTTATGTGCCGCGTCTGCTGCTGCACGTCAGCCGTCCGGTACGCTGGGACAGCGACCACGTTGTGCTGCTGGATGACGAAACGCAGGCCATCGCCAGTGAAATTATCCGCCACAAACTGTTCGATCGCGTCCACATCGGGCTCGACTTCTTCGACGCCTCCATCAACCGCATCGCCGCGTGGGTGATTGGCACGCGCAACATGAAAAAAGCGCTGCTGCGCGCGCTGCTCGAACCGGTTGAACAACTGCGCCAACTGGAAGCGGACGGTGATTACACCGCGCGTCTGGCGCTGCTCGAAGAGCAGAAATCCCTGCCGTGGCAGGCGGTGTGGGAAATGTACTGCCAGCGCCACGATACGCCAGCCGGTAGCCAGTGGCTGGAAAGCGTGCGTGCCTATGAGAAAGACGTATTAAGCAAACGTGGCTAATCGCTGCGCATTCATCAGACCCGGTAAGCGCAGCGCTACCGGGCAATAAACGGGAAACAGAAGACTATGCAGACCATTACCGATTCCTGGTTCGTCCAGGGGATGATCAAAGCCACCTCGGACGCCTGGCTGAAAGGCTGGGATGAACGCAACGGCGGCAACCTGACGCTGCGCCTGGATGAGGCCGATATCACATCGTTCGCCGCCGATTTTCACCAGAAACCGCGCTATATCGCCCTGAGCCAGCCAATGCCGCTGCTGGCCAATACGCCGTTTATCGTCACCGGCTCCGGTAAATTTTTCCGTAACGTGCAGCTCGATCCGGCCGCCAATTTAGGCGTAGTGAAAGTCGACAGCGACGGCGCGGGCTACCACATTCTGTGGGGGCTGGAGCATGACGCGGTTCCGACGTCAGAGCTACCAGCGCACTTCCTGTCGCACTGCGAACGCATCAAAGCCACCGGCGGAAAAGACCGCGTGATTATGCACTGCCACGCCACCAACCTGATTGCGCTGACCTACGTGCTGGAAAATACCTCTGATTTGATTACCCGCAAGCTGTGGGAAGGCAGCACCGAATGTCTGGTGGTGTTCCCGGATGGTGTCGGCATTCTGCCGTGGATGGTGCCAGGCACCGATGAAATCGGCCAGGCGACCGCCAAAGATATGCAGAAACATTCGCTGGTGCTGTGGCCCTTCCACGGTGTGTTCGGCAGCGGGCCGACGCTCGACGAAGCCTTTGGCCTGATCGACACCGCCGAGAAATCCGCCGAAGTGCTGGTAAAAATCTACTCGATGGGCGGGATGAAACAGACCATCACGAAGCAAGAGTTGATTGCACTGGGTAAACGCTTTGGCGTGACGCCGCTGCAATCCGCATTAGATCTCTACCCATAACAACATCGCGCCCCGCTCACTGAGACGGGGCGAATCCTCACCTGCAAGCCCTACAAACACTAACTCTCGTGGAGTAAAAGCAATGAAAACAAAAGCAAGCTTAATCCTCACCGTTGCCATGCTGGCGTTGTCCGGTTCCGCTTTAGCTGAAGTAAAAATCGCCCTTGTGGCGAAATCTTTAGGTAATGGCTTTTTTGAAGCAGCAAACACCGGCGCACAGGAGGCAGCCAAAGAGCTAGGCGATGTCAAAGTGATCTACACCGGCCCGACCACCACCACCGCCGAAGCGCAGATCGAAGTGCTTAACGGCTTGATCGCCCAGGGGGTGGATGCGATCGCCATCTCGGCCAACGATCCCGATGCGGTGGTACCGGTGCTGAAAAAAGCGATGCAGCGCGGCATTAAAGTGGTGTCGTGGGATTCCGGCGTGGCGAAAGCCGGACGCCAGATCCATCTCAATCCGTCTAATAACGCGCTGATTGGCGAAACCAACGTCAAACTGGCCGCCGATGCGCTAAAAGCGCTGCATGTTGAAAAAGGCGATGTGGCGATTCTTAGCGCCACGCCGACTTCCACCAACCAGAACATCTGGATTGCGGAGATGAAAAAGGTGCTGCCGAAGTACCCGTCGATTAACCTGGTGACTGTCGCTTATGGCGACGATCTCTCCGATAAAAGCTACCGCGAAGCGGTCGGCCTACTGAAATCGTATCCGGACCTGAAAGTGATTGTTTCGCCATCGTCGGTCGGCATTGTCGCGGCGGCGCAAGCGGTAAAAGACCAGGGCAAGATTGGCAAAGTGTATGTCACCGGTTTAGGGCTGCCATCGGAAATGGCGGGCGCGATTAAGTCCGGCGCGAGCAAAAGTTTCGCCATCTGGAACCCGATCGACCTCGGTTATGCCGCCACCTATTTAGCGGATGATCTGGTGAAAGGTACGGCAACCAAAGACGAAGCCAGCATGGGCAAACTCGGCAAAGTGAAACTGGATGCCGACGGTAACGGCGCAATGGCGGAACCGTTCGTCTACGACGCCAGCAACATTGATAAGTTCTCGAAGATTTTCTGATCCCTTCCGGCCCTCTTTTACGGGAGAGGGCACAAACTGGAGAACTATCATGACGGCATCCACTCCTCTGCTGTCGCTCAAGGGCATCACCAAGGTCTTTCCCGGTGTGCGCGCCCTTGAGAACGTGCAGCTCGATCTCTGGCCCGGCAAAGTCACCGCGTTGATCGGTGAAAACGGTGCGGGAAAATCCACGCTGGTCAAAGTGATGACCGGTATTTACCAGCCTGAAGAGGGCGAAATTCTCTATAAAGCGATCCCGATTTCACTGCCTACGCCCGAGTCGGCGCATAAAGTGGGGATCACCGCCATTCACCAGGAAACGGTACTGTTCGACGAACTCTCGGTCACCGAAAACATCTTTGTCGGGCAGTATTTATATAAAGGGCTGCTGAAAAAACTCGACTGGCCCGCCATGCACCAGCAAGCGCAGGCGATCCTCACCCGACTGGAGGTGCAAATTGACCCGCGCGCGACGCTAAAAACATTGAGTATTGCCCAGCGCCACATGGTGGCGATCGCGCGTGCGCTGTCGTTTGACGCGCAGGTGGTGATTCTGGACGAGCCGACCGCCGCGCTCTCGCAGCATGAAATTCTGGAGTTCTACCAAATCGTTGAGCGCCTGAAGCAGGAAGGCAAAGCGATCCTGTTTATCTCGCACAAGTTTGATGAAATTTTTGAGCTTGCGGATCACTACACTATTTTGCGCGACGGGGTGTATGTCGATTCCGGCGCCATCAATGACATCAGCGAAGAGCGGATGGTGGCGATGATGGTCGGGCGAGCCATTAACCAGAGCTGGCCGAAAGTGGCGTGCGAACCAGGCGAAACCGTGCTGGAAGTGCGCGATTTATGCCATCCCACCGAATTTGCCCATATCAACTTTTCGCTGCGCAAAGGCGAGATCCTCGGCTTTTACGGCCTGGTCGGTGCCGGTCGTACGGAACTGATGCAGGCGCTTTCCGGCGTGTCGCGCCCTTCTTCGGGCGACATCATCCTTAACGGACGAACGGTGCATTTCCGCCAGCCTGCGGATGCCATCAACGCCGGGATTGTCTGTGTGCCGGAAGAGCGGCAAAAGCAGGGCGCGATTATCGAACTGTCGATTGCCCAGAACATCAGCCTGCCGCAGCTCAGCAAACTCAATAGCAACGGCGTGCTTAACGAGGCCAAAGAGTGGGCACTGGCGGATGAGTACGCCCGGCGTTTGCAGGTGAAAGCCTTTAGCTGGAAACAGGCGGTGGAAACCCTCTCCGGCGGCAATCAGCAAAAAGTGGTGATCGGCAAATGGCTCGCCACCCATCCGGAAGTGATCATTCTTGATGAGCCAACGAAAGGCATCGATATCGGCTCCAAAGCCGCCGTACACCAGTTTATGTCTGAACTGGTGGCACAGGGGCTGGCGGTGATTATGGTCTCTTCCGAACTGCCGGAAGTGATGGGCATGGCCGATCGGGTGATCGTTATGCACGAAGGGCTGATGGTCGCCGAGTACCAGGCCGGTGAAGCGACGGCGGAAACCATCGTCAGCGCCGCCAGCGGTGCCGGGAAGGAGGCAGCATAATGTGGCAACAACTGCTTAAACATCGCGAAGCGCTGCTCGGCGGCGTGATTGTGCTGCTGGTGCTGATTATCGGCAGCCGCGTGCCGGCGTTTATCAGCCCCGGCAACCTGGTGGAGATGTTCAACGACACCGCCATTCTGATCATTCTCGCTCTCGGGCAAATGATGGTGCTGCTGACCAAAGGCATCGACTTGTCGATGGCGGCCAACCTGGCGCTGACCGGCATGATTGTCGCGCTGATCAACTTCCATCACCCGGATGTACCCGTCTGGTCGTTGCTGCTGTTGGCGACGGTGCTTGGGCTGGTGATGGGCGTCATCAATGGTCTGCTGGTGTGGAAACTGGGTATCCCGGCGATTGTCGTCACGCTTGGCACCATGAGTATTTATCGCGGGATTATCTTTTTGCTCTCCGGCGGCGGCTGGGTGAACTCGAACCAGATGGGCGCAGATTTTCTCGGCCTGCCACGCGCCTCACTGCTTGGTTTGCCGGTACTGAGCTGGTGCGCCATCGCCGTGCTGCTGCTGGTGGGCTACTTCCTGCGTTACAGCCGCACCGGACGAGCGCTCTATACCGCAGGCGGCAACGCCACGGCGGCGTATTACACCGGTATCAACGCCGGGAAAATGCAGTTTGTCAGCTTCTGCCTTTCTGGCGCACTGGCGGGTTTTTGCGGCTACTTGTGGATTTCACGTTTTGCCGTGGCCTATGTCGACGTGGCTAACGGGTTCGAACTGCAAGTGGTTGCCGCCTGTGTGATTGGCGGCATCAGCACCATGGGCGGCACCGGGCGTGTGCTCGGCTGTTTGTTCGGCGCGCTGTTCCTCGGCGTTATCAATAACGCGCTGCCGGTAATTGGCATTTCACCGTTCTGGCAGATGGCGATTTCCGGCACGGTGATCGTCATTGCGGTGCTGCTCAACGAGCGCGGTAACAAACGCAAAGGCCGCCTGATCCTGCGTGACGCGGCGCTGGCGCGACAAAAACAGGCGGTGAAACCATGAGCAAAATATTGACCTCCGAAGGCGTGAAAAATCCCCCTGCTACGGCACCATTCTTTAAGCGCGTGTTGTGCTGGGAAGGGTTTTTACTGGCGGTGACGCTGGCGGTGTTTGTGGTGAACGCCCTCGCATCGCCCTATTTCCTCAATATCTGGAATCTTTCCGACGCGACATTCAACTTCACCGAAAAGGCGATCATCGTCTTACCGATGGCGATGCTGATTATTGCTCGCGAAATTGACCTCTCTGTCGCCGCCATCATCGCGCTCAGCTCCACGGCGATGGGCTTTTGCGCCCAGTCGGGTATGGATACGCCGCTGCTGGTGTGCGTCGGTTTGGGCGTTGGGCTGCTGTGCGGATTGTTCAACGGCATGCTGGTAACGCGCTTCAACCTCTCTTCGATTGTGATCACCATCGGCACCATGAGCCTGTATCGCGGCATTACCTATATTCTGCTGGGCGATCAGGCACTTAACACCTGGCCTGCGAGCTTTGCGTGGTTTGGCCAGGGTTACGTGTGGGGCGCGCTGTCGTTTGAGTTTGCTTTGTTTATCGTGCTGGCGCTGCTGTTCGCTTTTCTGCTGCACAAAACCAACTTTGGCCGCCGCACGTACGCCATTGGCAATAACCCGACCGGCGCGTGGTATTCCGGTATTAATGTGAAACGCCACAACCTGATCCTCTTCGCGCTGGTGGGGCTGATGGCGGGCCTGGCCTCGGTGCTGCTGACGTCGCGTTTGGGCAGCACACGCCCGACGATTGCGCTCGGCTGGGAGCTGTCGGTAGTGACGATGGCGGTGCTCGGCGGCGTCAATATTCTCGGCGGTTCCGGCAGCATGGTCGGCGTGATTATCGCCGCCTTCCTGATGGGGCTGGTGACCTTTGGCCTGAGCCTGCTCAATGTGCCGGGCATTGTGATGTCGATTATCGTCGGCGCGATGCTGATTGTGGTGATTTCGCTGCCGATCATCACCCGCCGCATGATGCAGCGCAGGCGTTTATGAATCCCTCCGGCGACAGGGCGTTTCGTCGCCGGTAAAAATCAAACAAGATAAAGGAGTGATGTATGAGCTTTATGTTAGCACTACCCAAAATCAGCCTGCACGGCGCGGGCGCTATCGGCGATATGGTCACTATGGTGGCGAACAAACAGTGGGGAAAAGCGCTGATTGTCACCGACGGGCAACTGGTCAAACTGGGTCTGCTCGATAGCCTGTTTGCCGCGCTGAAAGCGCATAACATGGCGTATCACCTGTTTGATGAGGTGTTCCCGAACCCAACGGAAGCGCTGGTACAACAAGGCTATGCGGCGTATCAAAACAGCGCCTGCGACTACATTATCGCCTTCGGCGGCGGCAGCCCGATCGATACCGCCAAAGGGGTGAAAATCCTCACCGCCAACCCCGGCCCGTCGACCGCCTATTCCGGCGTCGGTAAAGTGAAAAACCCCGGCGTACCGCTGGTCGCCATCAATACCACCGCCGGTACGGCGGCGGAGATGACCAGTAACGCGGTGATCATTGATTCCGCGCGCCGGGTAAAAGAAGTGATTATCGACCCGAACATTATTCCCGACATCGCCGTGGATGACGCCAGCGTGATGCTGGAAATCCCCGCGTCGGTTACCGCCGCAACCGGCATGGACGCTCTTACCCACGCCGTTGAAGCGTATGTCTCGGTGGGCGCGCACCCGTTGACCGACGCCAATGCGCTGGAAGCCATTCGCTTAATTACCGCGTGGCTGCCAAAAGCGGTTGATGACGGCCACAACCTTGCAGCGCGTGAGCAAATGGCATACGGCCAGTATCTTGCCGGGATGGCCTTTAACAGCGCCGGTTTGGGCCTGGTTCACGCGTTAGCGCACCAGCCAGGCGCCACGCATAATCTGCCGCATGGCGTGTGCAATGCCATCCTGTTGCCAGTTATCGAAAACTTTAACCGCCCGAACGCCGTTGCCCGTTTTGCCCGCGTGGCGCAGGCGATGGGCGTGAATACCCGCGGGATGAGCGATGAAACCGCCAGCATGGAAGCCATCAATGCCATCCGCGCCCTGAGCGCGCGCGTCGGTATTCCTTCTGGTTTCAGCAAACTCGGCGTTACCAAAGCGGATATCGAAGGCTGGCTGGATAAAGCGCTCGCCGATCCGTGCGCGCCGTGCAACCCGCGAACCGCCAGCCGGGACGACGTCCGCGAGCTTTATCTGGAGGCATTATGATCCGCAAAGCCTTTGTGATGCAGGTAAATCCCGATGCGCACGAAGAGTATGAACGCCGCCACAACCCCATCTGGCCGGAGCTGGAAGCGGCGCTGAAAGCGGGTGGCGCACACCATTACGCCATTTTTCTTGATAAACAGCGCAATCTGCTGTTCGCCACCGTTGAGATTGAATCGGAAGTACGCTGGAACGCCGTCGCGAAGACCGAGGTGTGCCAGCGCTGGTGGAAACATATGCGTGATGTGATGCCGGCCAACCCGGACAACAGCCCGGTAAGCGCGGAGCTAAAAGAAGTGTTCTACCTGGAGTAAGCGGTTGCCCCCCTTCGCAAAGGAGGGGGGATTAACGAACGGGAAATGTCTGTTCGGCAACCAGGCCGTTATCATCAATCAGTTTGGCCTGGATACGCAGCGGTAAAACCGTGGGCTGAAGATCGTTTGCGGCCACGGTGTATCGCTTCTCGCCGTAGGGCGCCACCATCATGTCCGGCTGCTGCTCCACAGCGTAGTTTTTTTCGCCATAGCGTAACGATAATCCGCCAAAGGAGAGATGCCACGGCGAGGCGTTATGGCAGACGATCTCCATGTTTTTGCCGCTGTTGACCACACTGAAGCGGATTTTTTTCGCTATATCCACCGGCGCGCCAAGCCCTTTTGGTCGCCAGAAGATTTTCATTTGCGTATTCATCGTCAGGATCACGCTGCGCGCGTCTGGCGCGGAGGTGGTTGATTTTGGCGGCATTTCGTACAGATTGAGCCAAAAGACCGACTCCCGATCCTTTGGCAGCGTTTGCTGGTTATACAACAGCCGCAACCCCTTCATCCCTTTGGGTTCGAGTGAAAACAGCGTGGGAACCGCCACAAACGGCGCTTTAACGCGGGCTGGCGCATCGACATCCGCTTCGCCGTTATCGACCCAGGTTTGCACCATCACCGGCCAGTTGTTGGCGTTTACCAGCATCAGGCTTTGCTGGGTCTGGCCTTCGTTAAAAATCACCCGCGTCGAGGCGGCGATAAGCCCGGCGCGGGTGGAAAAGGTAGCCACCAACAAAGCGGTGAGCAGCGCTAAGGCAAGCCGTTGTCTCATTGGACTTTCACCAGCACTTCGGCACTGGCATCAACCTTGCCAGCCGTCACCGTTTCGCCCGCGATACGGGTCAGATAAGCATTGAAATTCACCACATATTCGTTAATCGCTGCGGAGCCGTTATTGGTGATCTGCGTTGCACCATCACGCACGGCGTACCAGCCGCCGCTGCCGCCCGGTCTACAGGTTGCGGCCTGGCAGCGAAACCAGCCAATAAAATTACGCAGTACACCGTCATTGCTATTGGCTATCTGAATACCGACTCCGCTGGCATAACCCGGTTGCCCATATTTTTCGGAAAGCAGATAACTTACGCCACCGGACGCATTCACCAGGTTGAGTTGCTGCGCCGTCAGGTAACTTTCATAGGGCACCTGAAGCCCCATTGCCGTCATCCCTTGTGTTTCACCGCTTGTCGACTGCCCTTCACAGAGGATATGCACGTTAAAGCTACTTTGAGCGGTTTGACCATTGTTCAGATCGTTAATGGAAATGGTGGGGAAAAAGACCATCGGTGTGACGCTTTTCGCGACACAGGTGGGTATCGATACCAGGTTGGCGGGGTAACCCGTAGAAATGCCCATATTGATGGCCATCCAGTTATCTAAATACCAGCCATTAAAGGTGTAAGCAGAATCGCCAGAATCACAATAGGCGTCCGGGCTGCCGGGTGAGCAGAAAGAGACATAACCGTTGGGCTGGTTGCAGCTATACGAACCTGCAGTTAATTCTGACGAGCGAGCGCAATAGTTAGAAGGGGAACCCGCAGAGGTTTTCCCGCTTACCCGAATCAGATCCGCGCGAATAGGGCTGAAATCTTTGACACGAATATAGATTTGGCTGCCATCCGGCGACACCTGGTAGTTCTTCATCGGGATACGCTGATATTGACGCGTAAACACCGTGCCCGAATTCATGTGCGTCAACCGTAGCGCAACATGCTCAAACAGCGTGCCGTAGTAGTCGGGATAACCATCCGCTTTACCCAATTCATAAAAACCGCTGTAACGATCGTCGCCATTGGTGGCGATGATTTCAAAGATATTGTTTTTATCGGCGATATCGCAGACCCACAGCACGCTATCCGGGCTTTTGTAACGCGGGTTCTGCGAGAAGGTCACGATATTCGAACCCAGCGGGGAACCTATCGGTTGGATTTCGAGGCTGGAAACGTTGATGGTTCCCATCGCCAGGCTAAGGCCCAGAGAATCTTCTTCCGTGCGAACGAAATCGGGGCCTTTTTTACATAGCGCGCTCGCAGACAGGCTGGTTAATAAAAGGATATTCAGCAAAATAATGCGTATAAGTGACATACAAAAACTCCGTCGATTAACGACAAGGCAAGCTCATCAGAAGCAGAGGTTTGCGCGGCGGCGTAATACGCCATGAGATATGGCAGATGTCCTGAGCGTTGTTTCCCCACTGAACGCGCAACGTTCCTTTGTCGTCACTCGAACGCAGGTAAATTTGGTTGGCCTGGCCGACCATGCCGACGTAATTGCCGTAGCTGTCATAGACGGCGGAACCCATCGGGATGGGCGTATTGTTCTGCGGTTGCGCGGTGATCAGCATGGCCTGGCCGCTTAGCGTGTTAAAACGAACCCGCACCGTCGCGCCCGCATACGGGGCAACGCGCTGAAGTGACGTTTGCAGTTCAACATCTTCGCTCATATTGCGGGGATCCAGACCGATGTTGTTGAACTGATAAGCCCCCAGCGACGGCGCAATCGCATAGCCAAAGGCGTCAATGCGCGCCCCTTGTCCACCAATCACTTCCGCACCTCTGGCACCGGGTGCATCAACCAACACAAAGCTGTCGCCCACCCAGTGACCGAGCGTTACGCCACCTTTATGCGCCACCAGGGCGCCCTGAAGCGAACCAGACGCTTGCCAGTAATTTTTCGATGAGGACCATGAGAGGCCAGCATTGGCATACGGGAAACTGCGCTGGAGCCCGCCGCCCCAAACGGATTGTTCACCTTTGCTGTCGGTCGAGTAATTCAGGTTGTAGTTCAGCGGGTTCTGCTCGCCATACACCCCGCTCAGCGTCGACTGGTAGCCGCCATCGCGGCTATTGCTGCCGTTTGATCGGTTCGCGCTGGCCGACAAAATCGGGGCATAGCGCGTACTGCCAAGCGGCACGGAAACAGAGAGCGACCACATGGTTTGTATGCGATCACGCAGAAAAATCGTATGTTCGTTACCGCTGTTTTGCCATGGCGTACTGTTCATGCCAGGCACGACGTTGTACGTCCTCGCCACGCCCAGATTCAGCGAAATGCCATGGTTGAAGGTTTTACTCCAGTTGAACTGTAACTGTTTGTCGCGTTTTTTACCGTCACGGTAATCCTGGGACGACGCAGAGAGGGTGATATCACCCAGCACGCCAATGTGCTGACCGGCGGAAATCTCGATGCGGCTGCGTTGCTTCCAGCTCAGCGATTGCCATTTTTGCCCGTGATGACGTGCTTCGCGCGAGCCTAATGCGTCGTAAAGTTCAGAATACCCTTCCGTTGAATAGCGATAACCCGCCAGCGTAAATGAGGTGCCGGTGCGTGGAATAAATTTGCTGTAGTTCGCGCGCAGCGTCCAACCGCTCTTGTTACCGTCGCTGCCCATATTCGCGCGCGAGAACATACTGTTCAGGCCAAATGCCCCGGCCACGCTGCTATAAACCGCGCCCAATGAATAGCTCATATAACCCGCGGCGAGCTGATTTCCGAGGTTGAGAGTGAGGGAGTTCGTCAGCCCTTGCCGCCAGACCGCTTCGCTAAAGACATTGTTATCGCCAACGTCGCGCGCTCGCCCCACAGTGAAAACGTAATCAGAAGTACCCGGACGCATGGATTCAGCCAGCGCGGAGAACGGCACGCTAAAGGTGTTTTCACTGCCGTCCGCCTCGCTGACAACAACGGTTAAATCCCCGGCAAAGTTAGTGGGATAGAGATCATTTATGGTGAACGGGCCGGGGGCAACCGTGGTTTCGTATAGTGTGGTTTTGCCTTGCAGGATGGTCACTTTGGCGTTGGTTTTAGCAATCCCACGCACGACGGGCGCATAACCTCGCTGGGAGCTGGGCAACATTCGCGTATCCGATGAGATCTGGAAACCACGAAAACTCATGCCGGAGAAGAATTGCCCGTTGGTGTAACCTTCGCCAATCAAGATTTCACTGCGTAACGGGTAAATCGCACGCTGGATATAGCGGCGGCTGGTGCTCCAGCGGCTGCCGTTATCTCTGCTGTAATTTAAAGTGGATTGCTGGCGATAACGCCATAATCCCAAATTAATACCGCCATTGAAACTCAACCAGGTTGAATCCATGCCGCCCGTATTACCCTGCCGCGACTTAACATGGTATTGGTTAGCCATATAGTTGAGAAATAACATGCTCTCCCCGGCGCTGAGACTGGCTTCGCTTACGCTGCCACGGGGAACCGATTTCAATAACGCCTGCGGCGCGGTGAAATCCATTCGCAATTGCGCCATGTCATCTTTACGTGTGATACCGTTCAATACCTTATCGTCTGGCCAATAACATGTTTGCGCAGAGTCATCAGACAATGCGTTAAAACCCAACGTTGTTAATAAATCATGGGGCAGACACGGTTCGATTTTTTTACCGCGCCGGGAAAATTCAATCTCGCGGTGAGTAGTAAATTGCCCATTAAGATAAATATCGAGAGAATGTCGGCCTGGCGTAATTAATTCATCATTATTTAAACGCAGGAGATCTTCATTAGATAATCCACTCCCCTTTAATAAAGAAGCGTCAAAATAAAATTCATTATCTTTCGCTGATGCTGTCAACGATACAACAGAAATAAACCCTATGAGAATACGAAAGCATGAGGAGCGCAGATGCATCAGTACCATCCGAGTTGAATAATGTTTTATATTTCCGAGCGGAAGATTTATTTAACTAAAGAATACGACTTGCTAAATACTCCACCATAATCATTTATTGCATTAATCGTTAATTTATCCCCGCCACGCGTCGGGAGAGTCCACTGCGTAATGGAGCGTGGCGCAATCATTCCTTTGATTTTTATTGGATGCTTCTTTTCCCGTTCTTCAGTGAATGCGCTAATTACAGAAATGTGATAAGCGCTTGTGTTATTCACTTCAACAGTTTGGCCATGTAATGTCACTTTTACATTGTCCAGAGAATGGTTAGCATCTCCTGTAATACCGTCGGGGCGGTAAAAAATCTTCAGTCGGCTTTTTATCAGCATGGTTAAACTGTTCTGCCCACGTTCAGACGTTTTCTTTGCCGGATATTGCAGAAAGTTCAACCAAAAAAGAGATTCCCGATCCTGAGGAAGTTGCGCCCCGGTAAATTTCAGCCGTAATGTGTGCTCAGTAGCTGGATTAATACGGAAAATCGACGGCATCAAAAGAAATGGCGCATCAGCCGTTTCCGGTGTTGACTGTGGGTTATTTTTATCCGCCCAAACTTGCACTAAAACAGGTTCATTGCCCGTATTAGTAAAAGCTAATCCCTTCTCTTTTATGTCAGCAGGATAAATAATTCGCGTCCCGACCATCGTCACACTGGCGCAAACATTTCCGACTATAAAAAATAATAATGCTGTCAGTGATATATATTTCGACATACTGATATAAGCCGCATAGAAGCGCTGCATAATGCAGCGCTTTAAGAAAGATTATTGATAAGTCACAGCAAATTGCGCTTGTGCTTCAACAGCGCCAGGTGTTGCCTGCCCGGTTGCGTAATAACGTGCAGCCAGATCATAGGTTACGGTAGTGTTGGCCCCGCCGACAGATTGTGTCGTGGTTTGGGCTTTATTTCCCGTAAAGTCCAGCGCATTTGAACCTTCCATCAGCTGAATCGCAACGTTTGTTGCCGGTGAAGTGCTCGCGGTATTTTTCAAATTCGTACCATCAATATCGTTGGCAACAAAAACAATACCGGCATTGGATGCTTGCGCACCGCCACAGCCAGAAAGCGTCACAGTGAACGGCGTCTCACCTGTTGTTGAACCGGAAGTCGCTAATTGACTGTCACTGACGGTAGGTAAAAGTACAATCGGCGATGTACTACTACCATTAATATTAATATCACAGGTCTGTTCGCTAACTTCACCCATAAAACGCACGGTGTTATTTGATGTCGCTGCAAAAGCAGAACTGCTCAACGACAAAATAGCCGTCGCTGCAAAAACATTTACCAACTTATTCATAAACTCGCCTCACTATTAATATTAACAACCCCAAAACACTTGATTGATATATATTCAATCAATTTAATATCGCGAGTAAATTACACTGGCTTAATATTGATGTAAAGGTATTAAGAGAGGGCGTTTAATGGAACTAATCTATAACATCAAAATAATAAATGACACTCAAACAACTATTCGTAAGAACTATAAAAAACAAATTAAAACCCTAATCAAAACAGCAAGATAGTTTAATATGGATTTAAGTAAATCGATGATTTAATTCATTAAAATAAGTGTTTAATCAGAATATTCACAAAGAAAAATAAAATGAAGAATCTTAAAAAGATTAAAAGAGATAAAGGGGGCAATTATATTGCTCCCTTCTCTGTTATCTTTATTCGTTTTTATTATTGCCGAGTGGAATTAAAGCGGATTAATTTTGTTCAGCTACCAGAATGGCCTGCGTATCCGCCTGCAGCGCTTTAAAGATATGTTCCCTGTCCGCCGGATAACAAATGTAATCCCCTTCGCCTAACTCTTCCGGCGCTTCCGTCAGCCCTACCAGCGCGCGCCCTTGTGTCACAATAATGTGCTCCACTGAACCTGTCGGGTGAGGATGCGAGATCCGATCGGCGCCAGGTTGCGTGAGCAATAAATAGATATCGCGTCGTGCGCCGGGCGGGCAGGCCGCAAGCAATATCGCCTGGTAATTTGCCTCTTCGGCAATCACTTTGGTGCCTTCACCACGTCGGATAACCTGCGTGGTGGGTTTTTGCGGTTCCAGCAGGCGAGCAAAGGGAATGTCCAGCGCGACGCAGAGCGCCCAGAGCGTTTCCAGACTAGGATTACCGTTACCCGCTTCCAGCTGTGAAAGCGTGGATTTGGCGATACCCGCCCGGCGGGCAATCTCTGCCAGCGAAAGGCCGGTTCGCAGTCGCTCACGCACCAGACTTTTGGCAATGATGCTAATTGGCTGTGTCATAAACACCCCATTGTTCATTTAATCGAACGAATCGTTCTTGTTGAAAAACGATTCTGGTGTGTTCATTATAATGGATAAACGTTCGATATGGGTAAAGAGAGATGTTCACCAGACACTTCGCCTCGCTGAAAAGCGACACCGTAAAAGCTATCTTCCTGGTCTGCCTGGCCGTGGGCGTCGTCGGCGTCTCGTATGGATCGCTGGCGATGGCGTACGGCTTTCCTTTATGGGTGCCGCTGGCGCTCTCCACGCTAGTGCTGGCTGGCGCTTCCGAATTTATGTTTATCGGTATTGTCGCCAGCGGCGGCAATCCACTGGCCGCCGCGCTCGCGGGTCTGCTGGTCAACGCTCGCCATATTCCTTTTGGCGTCACGGTGCGTGAACTGGTGGGTCAACGTGCAGCCAGTTTTCTCGGCTGCCACATCATGAACGATGAAAGCGTGGTGTTCGGTTTATCACAACCCACCGCCGAGCAGCGTAAAGCCGCTTACTGGCTGTGTGGTTTAGGTGTCGCGTTATTGTGGCCCGCTGGCGTACTGGTGGGCGCGGTGGTAGGTAAATTGCTGCCCGCGCCGGAAACCATTGGTCTGGATGCGGTTTTCCCGGCAATTTTACTGGCGCTGGTGTTGCCGGCGCTGAAAAAGCGCACCACGCTGATTCGCGCCTCAAGCGGCGCGGTATTGTCGCTCGCCGCCGTTCCTTTTGCGCCGGTGGGATTACCGGTGCTGCTCTCTTTACTTGGCTTACTGACGAGGAAGAAATAATGACCAGCGTCGCGCTTATTATCGGCGGTATCGCCACCCTTTCTGTCGGCACTTATTTGATGCGTCTTGGCGGCGCAAAACTTGGCAGCCGGCTGGCGCTTTCCGAACACTCGCAGGCGCTGCTGTCGGATGCGGCAACTACCCTGCTTTTCGCGGTCGCACTGGCGTCGATGCTCTATGAAGGTGAACATTTCGCTGGCATGGCGCGCGTACTGGGCGTGCTTTTCGCGCTGTTTCTCGCCTGGCGCAAAATGCCGCTGATTGTGGTGATCCTTTCCGCTGCGGTTGTCACCGCGTTGCTGCGCCTGGCCGGAATAGCATAAGAAACGGGCGCGTTAATGGATACTCACGGAAACCGGGTTAGCCGAACCGCCCTGCGCGCTCATGTCAACGCGCACCTCCCCCGCGTCAATACCGCGTATTTCCACCCCCTGCGCCACCGTCTGCCCGGTGGTGACCACCACTTTTCGCGGTGTCGCACCGGATGATGCTCGCCAGAGCACCCAGCGCGAACCCGATTGCTGATCGAAATGTAATGCCTGAGCGGGCACCGCAAAACCGTGTTCGTTCTGCCAGGTGATCACCGCCAGCCGGGCGCTCATCCCCAGCCGAATATCTTGCTGTAAATCCGCCAGTGGGGTATCTACCGACACCGTGACATCGTAATAAGCGCCCTGCGTCTCTGCCGGGCTGCTCTGCACGCCAATTTCGCGGATCTGCCCGCTGAGCGTTTTTCCGGCAAACCCTTCACCGGTGATGTTAACCGGCATCCCCTCTTTTAACTGGTGGAGATCCGCTTCCTCAACACGCGTTACCACCTGGATCGTGTCCAGCCCTGTCACCGTTAACAACGCCGCGCCCTGGCTCACCGACAAACCCGGCTGGAGAGTCACCGGTTTACCGCTATCCGGCGCGACCGGGCGCACGATAAAACCGGCATAGGGCGCACGTATGGTTTGTCGCTCCACCTGCGCCTTCAGCGCAGCGTAGCGGGCCTGCGCATTCGCCAGTTCCATATCGGCAATTTTGCTGTCCTCGCCTTTACCCCGCGCTTCTATCGTTTGTAACTCTTCCTGCGCGGCCGCCAGATCCTGCTGCTGCGTTTGTGCCTGCTGCGTCAGCGCATCGACTTCCATACGGGCGACAATCCCGCGCTTAAAAAGCGCAGTGGTATCGCGAAGGTTGGCCTGCGTATTGGAGAGCGTCGCGCGCGCGGCCTGCACCATGCGCCTGGCGCGCGAGACATCCGGGCTACTGTTCCAGTTGCGAAACAGCGCCACCTCCTTTTGCGCTTTCAAAAGCTCCGCCTGCGCCTGGCGAAGTTGGATCTCAATCTGTCCGGGATCAAGCACTATCAACATTTGTCCCTTTTCAACGCGCTGCCCTTCGTGAACCGCGATTTCGCGGATCACCCCATCAAATGGCGCGGCAAGGGTTTGCTGGCGGGCCGCCTGAATACGCCCCACCAGCCCCAGTTGGTTTTCCAGCCGCTGCGGCTGAACCGGCAGCCAGATCTCCTGCGTAACGCCACTGTCAGGTTCGTGTGCAACGGCCCACCAGAAGAGTGAGCCGCCAGCCATCACTGCAAACATCAGCAATAAAAGCAGGCGTTGCTTGTGCGTAAGAAACTTAATCATTGAGCGAAATATCCCAACTTTGCAGCGTGGTGCCCAGCGTTTGATCGAGCCCGGCCTGCGCATTCAAATAGCTGATAAGTGCATTTAGCCTGGCGTTTTCCGCGTTGCGAAGATCGTTTTCAAAGCTCAGCACCTGGAAGTTGCTGGAGCGTCCGGCGGTCAGTTTTTCCCGTTCAATTTCCAGTTTGCGGCGTGACAAATCCCGTGCGCGTTGGGCTATCTCAAACTGCCGCCAGCGGGTACCCATATCGCGCACGGCGTTGGTGACATCACGGTCAAGCTGCTGGTGCGCTTCCGCCAGCTGGATTTGCTGATTTTTCACATTGACCTGCGCTTGCACTTCCGCCTGCCGAGCGGTCATGTCGCCGATGGGGATCTCCACCTGAATCCCAACATAGTTATCCCAGTTGCGCGCGCCATCACCTCGCGCCGCACGGTTACGCTGCTGCGTCGCGCCGCCGACCAGTGAAACATCCCACAACCGGTCATTCCGGGCGACGGCGAGGTTAATCGCAGCCTGTTCGCCAACAAGCAGCTGCGCCAGGTAAGCGGGCTGCGACGCCTCCGCCTGTTTCAACGCGCGATCGGCCTGCACCTCGACAGGCTTTGCCTGTAGCGCTTCGGTCGCGACGATTGGCGCATGCAGATCCAACGCCAGCAATTGCAACAGCGCCAGCCGCGCTATATCCACCCGATTTCGCGCCTCTTCATGCGCCAGTTCTTGTGAGGCCACTTCGGCCTCGGTTTGCACAATTTCAAACTCCGCCATGCGCCCGGCGCTGATCATCGCCTGGTTCACGTCCACCAACTGGCGCGCCCGCGCCAGCGAGTCCTGAGCAATCTTCAACTGCTCCTGCGCCAGCAACAGATCGCGGTAAGCGGTAATAATTTGGGTGATCGTCTGCGAAACGGTGGATTTCAAATTCAGGCGGTTGATTTGCTCGGTCATCTGCGCAAGGCGAACCGGCGCGGTGGCAATATCTTTACCCGCCCCGCGCAACAACGGCTGAATAACAGAAAAGTTCGCGCCGTCATTGTGGGATAACCCCGCCAGGTTGGCGTCGGTGTGTTGATATGTCCAGCCGAGGCTAACGCGCGTGCCGTAAGGGGTGAGCAGCGTGGAGGTCGGCGTCAGGTTTCCCTGCCGGTAGCGGTCGTCCTGGTTACGCGTGGAGAGATAATTGCCGGAGAGCACCAGTTTTGGCGTGAAGCGATCTTCGGCCACGCGCAGGTCAAATTTCTGCGCAACCCTGTCGAGATACGCGCTACGAATGGCGCGGTTATCACGCAGTCCAAGATAGATGGCATCACTCAGGGTGAGATCGATACTGTCGCCTTTCAGCGCAATACGCGCTATCTCGCCGTCTCGCGTGGCGTGGGAAGGGTTCACCGGCATTTCCGCACGCACCGGGCAAACACTCAGGCTTGCCAGGAATATCAGCCAGACATTTTTACGCATCGCGCAACGCCTCCACCGGCTCCAGCCGGGACGCCGCCAGTGCGGGAGATAAGCCAAAAAACAGCCCAATAACAATGGCGCTGCCAATGCCCAACGGCAACGCCGCGGCGGATAAGGCAAAATCAGACCAGCCAGAAAACCAGACAAACAGCCACGCCGCCGCGAAACCCGCCGCCGCGCCAAGCAGCGCGCCTGCCGTCGCTAGCACGATGGCTTCCAGCAAAAAGAGCATCGCGATATCGCGCGGACGCGCGCCCAGCGCCATGCGCACACCAATTTCCCGGCGGCGCTCCGACACATTCATCACCATCACATTCATCACGCCCACCCCGCCGACCAACAGCGAGATGCCGCCAAGCCCGGCGAGCAACCCTGAAAACAGGCGCGACTGCTGCTCAATGCCTTCCAGCAACTGCTGAGGAACCTGCACATTAACCTCGAAGCCGGGCATCTTTTCGTTGAGCCACGCCTGTAGCCTGGGCGCGATGTGCTCCAGTTGTTCACCGCTGCGGCTACGCGCCGCGACGCCAGTGATTTGCGGAAAATCGATCACCCGGCGCATACCGGTTATCGGCAGCAAAATGGCATCATCCACGGAGACAGGAATGATCGGATTTGGTCCTTGCGCGCGCAGAATGCCGACTATCTCAAAGAGATAACCGCCAATCTGGATGCGGTCGCCCAGCAGTACAGGGCGGTCGGGCTGGGCCCATTGTGCGGCGACATTCGCCCCGATAACGGCGTAGGTGCTCTGCGCGTCAAAACGGCTCAGAAAGCGGCCCTGTTCCAGTTGCAGTCGCAGAACAGAAGGCAACTCAGCGCCGCTACCGACCAGTGTTGCCGCCGCCGTTCGGCCATTAAAACGCGCTTGCGTGTTGCTGGGAATGAGCGCAGAGGCAGCGTCAATTTCCGGGATATGTTGATGCAAGGCATCGATATCCAGATCGGCGGGGGCAACCAGCGGTTTTCGGCCGGAACCGACAGGCTGCTGAATGTTGGCAACCAGTAACTCACTGCCCATACCGCGAAAAATGCTCATCGCCTCACGTTCGGCGTTGTAGCCAATGTTGAGCAACGCCACCACCGCCGCGCAGCCCACCGCGATACCCAATAGCGCCAGCACCGCACGGCGCCCCAGCAGCCGCAGGTTATCCAGCGACTCCAGCAAAAGTTGCAGCCACGGCATTCCGTAGCGTGAAGGCGGAGAAACGCGCAGTGCGACGGGCAGGCGGCGATCAGACATGCGTGGCCTCGCTGATCCGCCCGTCAGCCACCTGAATGCAGCGCGACATGCGGCGGGCAATGGCATTGTCATGCGTTACCAGCACCAGTGTGGTGCCACTGTCGCGATTCAAGGCCAGCAGTAAGTCGATGATGTCAGCGGCGTTTTGGCTATCAAGGTTACCGGTGGGTTCATCGGCGAGCAGCAAAGCCGGTTCACCAACCAACGCACGGGCAATGGCCACACGCTGGCGCTGCCCACCGGACAAATCTGCAGGGCGGTGATGCGCGCGATCACTTAAACCGACGCGCTGAAGCTGCTTGCGGGCAGCCTCCTGAGCCTCATGGCGCAGGACGCCGCGGTAGAGTAGCGGCAAGGCAACATTGTCCAGCGCGGTAAGCCGGGGCAGCAAATTGAAACTCTGAAAGACAAAACCAATGATGTGATTACGCGCCGTCGCGCGGGCGTCTGCGCCACAGCGGGACATATCTTCGCCATGAAACATCACGCGTCCGGACGTGGGCGTATCAAGCAATCCCAGCAGATTGAGCAGTGTGCTTTTCCCCGATCCAGACGCGCCAACAATGGCGCAACTTTGCCCGGCGGGGATAGATAACGAAATATTGTGCAGGATAGTCTGCCGCGCGGCACCAGCGGCGTAGGAATAGGTCACCGAATCCAGGCGTATCAAATCAGCGCCAGATGTCGTGTGGTGAGTTTCGCTTATCCCTGAGTCGTGCGACCGTTCCATGTTTGCCAATAATTCATCCTGAAGAACACGGATATGGTGTGAACTACATATCAATATTAACGGCCAGAAAAACGAAACCTTTAGTGTTTTTGTCGTAGATGCATTTCAACAAAACCTACCAAAATTGATATCTAAAGAATTAACTGCAATCGCCGATAGGTATTTGGTACATTTTACCTAACATATTTAAATATTAAACAACAATTAAGCCATGCTTAATTAAAATAATAAGCATTGACAAAAATAAATATATTATCTAGCTTTCCATGGGCAAACGGAAATTAGAGCTGGCAAATAAGAATTATTGAGTTACCTTGTATTCACGCAGGGCAACTCAATAATTCCCATGATTTAAGGTAAATATCATGGATATGAGTTAGCTTACTCTTTAATGAGGCTTTAAATGAAACGGAAATCGA
Source organism: Kosakonia pseudosacchari (assembly GCF_015167415.1). Classification (NCBI taxonomy): domain Bacteria; kingdom Pseudomonadati; phylum Pseudomonadota; class Gammaproteobacteria; order Enterobacterales; family Enterobacteriaceae; genus Kosakonia; species Kosakonia pseudosacchari. The sequence goes on along the minus strand of NZ_CP063425.1, from coordinate 52,207 downwards.
TCCTGCTGGCTTTATCAGGCTTAATGTTTATCTCTTCAAGCGCATTTGCCACGGGTGGTACTGCCACTTCCTCAATGGTGCCGCCATCAATTAGCGTTAAAAACCAATGGTATAACAAAGCATTTCCTGTCCCTGCCGGTACACCATCAACCGGTAAAGTTGGCCAGGTTTATTACACCTGGACTTACAGTTCCTACCCGGCTGGAATGCAGGTTTACTTATGCTATAACAACGGTAATACCTGCTATGATGTCTCCAACGCGCGTTCAGGCAGCGTTAACTTTACCAACGATAATATTGCACCGAACCAGCCAATTAGTCTTTGGGCTCGTGTAAACGGCACCGGTAAAATGGTGACAGTCAATGGCCAGTCAAGCCAGGTTATTGTTAACTACACATTCTAATTAATAATTCGCTTCCCGCGTAATTTTATTATTACTGATAACGCACTGTAATAATAAGAATGTGAATTTACTTTACCCATAATAATAATGCCCGATGTCTTATATGCCATCGGGCATTTCAGTGATATATGGATATTTTTAAAACACTTCAGGAAATGGCTGAATACCACTACCTCCCCGGTAATACGCTATCATCCCATCATAGAAATAAAAAAAGCGCCCGCAGGCGCTCTTTCGACAGGACAACATTGCTTATTTGCTCAGTTCAGCGGTCATGTGAACCTGGTTGCCGGTATAGGCTTCAGTGATCTGGTAAGAAGATGCACCAGCCTGCTGAGCCTGAGCAGCAATTTTCGCTTCAGCGCCGGCAAGTGTGGTGTCCGTTGCGGTCACAGACTGTGCAGCGAAAGAACCAAAAGAGGTAGCCAGAGCGATAACTGCGACAAAAGTTTTGATGCTTTTCATGATATAAACCCTTACGTTAATTTGTTTGAGTGAGGCGTTCTGCCTCGATGAAATAAATAATAGGCCTGTTTACTCACAACAAAAAGCGGAAGTATTTGCCGTTAAAATTCAAAATTACTGAACAAACGAGTTTCCGATGATAGCGACTGAATTAGCACCGCTGCTGGCGGGTCGAAAAACGGTACAGGTCAGCCCGACAACAACCCTGCTCAGGCAGGGTGACAGGCAACAAAACATGTTTGTCTTGCAGGAGGGTATTGCCAGGGCGGTCTGGCATTCGCCGGAGGGGAACGAACGGATCAAAGAGTTTTATTTCCCCGGCGAGTGCTGCTTTCTCTATCTCAGTTGGCTAACCGGTAGCGTGGCGGATTACAGCCTGCAAATGCTGACGTCAGGCGCGCTCTGCGAAGTACCGCTGCGTTTACTGGAACAAGAAGAACATCAGGCGGCCAAAATAGCGCTCCTGCGCCAGCAACTGATCTTTAAAGAGAAGAAGGAGCAGATGTTTTTGCTCAATAACCCGGAGCAACGCTATCGCTATGTGCAGACCCATTTCCCGGCATGGGAGGCACAATTAACGCAAAAAGATCTCGCCAGTTATATCGGCATCTCGCCGGTGAGCTTGTCGCGCATCCGCGCGCGTCTTAACAAAGGTTAACGAAAGCCTGCCGCCGGGCCGCTACCATCGCCGTCATCTCGCACCCGAGGAGACGATGATGAGCGCTTTTTGGTTATCACAAATGCTGGCTGGCTTTTCTTTCATTTTTGATTTGTTGGCGTTTCAGTTTGCCCGCCGGCGGATCACCCTGGCGATACTTGCCGCCTCCACCAGCCTGCTGGCGATACATTTCTGCTTGCTGAACGCGCCTGTAGCCGCGAGTTTGATGGCGCTGGCCGCATGCCGTTATCTGACCGCCATCATGACGACCGCGCGGAAAATGAAAAATGGATTTATTGTCGCAACCTGCTTGTGCAGCGCACTAAGCTGGCAGCAACCCACCGATGTTTTACCGCTACTCGGTAGCCTGCTGATGACCAGCGCTGCTTTTCACCCGGCGGCCAAAAGTATGCGGCGGCTCACCCTCTGCGGGAGCGGCTGCTGGCTGGTGAATAATATGGTGATCGGATCGCCCGTGGCGGTTGTCATGGAGAGCGCCTTCATTCTCAGTACGCTGGTGTCGTACTGGCGGCTCACCCGGCAGGCGGGATAACAGGCAAAAAAAAGCGCCCGCAGGCGCTCTTTCGACAATACAGCGTGACTTATTTGTTCAGTTCGGCGGTCATATGAACCTGGTTGCCGGTATAGGCTTCAGTGATCTGGTAAGAAGATGCGCCAGCCTGCTGAGCCTGCGCGGCGATTTTCGCTTCTGCGCCGCTCAGGGTTAAATCAGTTGCGGTCACAGACTGTGCAGCGAAAGAACCAAAAGAGGTAGCCAGAGCGATAACTGCGACAAAAGTTTTGATGCTTTTCATGATATAAACCCTTACGTTAATTTGTTTGAGTGAGGCGCTGTGCCTCGATGAAATAAATAGTAGACCTGTTTACTCACAACAAAAAGCGGAAGGATTTGTTCTCAATATTCAACTTTTTTGACTAATTTATACACCGATTAATCTCTGCGGATGGGTATAAATGGTCGCCCTGCCCGGCTTGCAAAAACCCACCAGCGTCAGGTTACAGCGCTGCGCCACTTCTACCGCCAGCGTGGTCGCGGCAGAGACGGCAAACAGGATCTCAACGCCGCACATGGCGGACTTTTGCACCATCTCATAGCTGGCGCGGCTGGAAACCAGCACCGCACCGCTCGCCCAGGCTCGCGCTTCACGGGCGCGATGACCAAGCAGCTTATCCAGCGCGACATGACGCCCGACATCTTCATGGCCCCCCGCTAACGCACCGGATGGCAACATCCAGGCAGCGGCGTGCGTGCAGCCGGTTAGCTGCCCGGCAGGCTGAAAATCGGTTAAATGCGCCAGCCCGGCATCCAGCGCCTGTAAGTCAAAAGTCTGCGTAAAAGGCAGCGGCGCGATGGGTTTGCCAATGTCGTTTAGCTGCTCGACGCCGCATACGCCACAACCGGTGCGCCCGGCCAGCGCGCGTCGCCGCTCTTTTAACCCCATAAAACGGCGGCTGGAGAGCTCAATTTGTACTTCAAGGCCGTTACAGGAGGGGACCACATCCATCCCGTAAATGTCTGATGCGTTTTCGATAATCCCTTCGGATAAGGAGAAGCCGATCGCGAAGAGTTCGAGATCCTTTGGTGACGCCATCATCACCACGTGCGAAATGCCGTTGTACACCAGTGCAACAGGCACTTCCTCCGCCAGCATATCCGGCACGGCATGCTGCAAATCAGCGCGTTTCCACAGGCTAACCTCGCGGGCTCCTGTGACTGATGTTGCATTTTTGTGCTTTTTTGTCTGCAAATCGTTCACTTTGTCTTAACCGTTATCGAACAAGCGTATCGACATTATGGTATTCTCCGCGCATATCCCTTGGGGAAAAGAGGGAATAGCAGCAGTTCTGAACCCTTCACGTCAGAATGAGCATACCTACATTGTGGTATTCTTCGTTGCTAATCCCCCTGGATATGAGGGATTAACAGCAATTCTGAACCTTTGCGAAAACCACCGCAAAGAAAAAAACGATAAGAGTAATGTCGAACCAGGAGCAAACCATGCAGGTCAGCAGAAGGCAGTTCTTTAAGATCTGCGCTGGCGGTATGGCAGGAACCACGGCAGCGGCGCTGGGCTTTGCCCCGAGTGTTGCGCTCGCGGAAACACGGCAGTATAAGCTGCTGCGTACCCGCGAAACCCGGAATACCTGCACATATTGTTCCGTCGGCTGTGGGCTGTTGATGTACAGCCTCGGCGATGGAGCGAAAAACGCCAAAGCGTCAATCTTCCATATCGAGGGTGACCCCGATCATCCGGTAAACCGTGGGGCGCTGTGCCCGAAAGGGGCAGGTCTGGTGGATTTCATCCACTCAGAAAGTCGCCTGAAATACCCGGAATACCGCGCGCCAGGCTCAGATAAGTGGCAACAAATTTCGTGGGATGAAGCCTTTACCCGCATTGCCAAACTGATGAAAGCGGATCGTGACGCCAACTATATCGCGCAAAACGCGGAAGGGACGACCGTCAACCGCTGGCTGAGCACCGGGATGCTGTGCGCATCCGCATCCAGTAACGAAACCGGCTATTTAACGCAAAAATTCACCCGCGCACTCGGCATGTTAGCCGTCGACAACCAGGCGCGTGTCTGACACGGACCAACGGTAGCAAGTCTTGCTCCATCTTTTGGTCGCGGTGCGATGACCAACCACTGGGTCGACATGAAAAACGCCAACCTTATCGTTGTGATGGGGGGGAACGCGGCAGAAGCGCATCCGGTGGGATTCCGCTGGGCGATGGAAGCCAAGATCCACAATGGCGCGAAGCTGATTGTTATCGATCCGCGCTTTACGCGTACCGCCTCTGTGGCGGATTTCTATGCGCCGATTCGTTCCGGTACTGACATTGCCTTCCTGTCAGGCGTGTTGCTGTACCTGATGACCAACGAAAAATATCAGCGCGAATACACCGAGGCCTATACCAACGCCACGCTTATTGTGCGTGAAGATTTTGGCTTCGAAGATGGCCTGTTCACCGGCTATGACGCGGAAAAACGTAAATACGACAAAACCAGCTGGAACTACGAGCTGGATGAGAAAGGTTTCGCCAAACGCGATACCACGCTCACCCATCCGCGTTGCGTGTGGAACCTGCTGAAAGCGCACGTCTCCCGCTATACGCCGGACGTGGTGGAAGACATCTGCGGGACGCCAAAAGCGGACTTCCTGAAGGTGTGCGAATACATCGCCGAAACCAGCGCTCGTGATAAAACCGCGTCGTTCCTGTATGCACTTGGCTGGACGCAGCACTCCGTTGGCGCGCAGAACATCCGCACCATGGCGATGATTCAGTTGCTGCTCGGCAACATGGGGATGGCGGGCGGCGGAGTGAACGCCCTGCGCGGTCACTCCAACATTCAGGGGCTGACGGATCTTGGCCTGTTGTCACAAAGCCTGCCGGGCTATATGACGCTGCCAAATGAAAAACAGACCGATCTCCAGACCTATCTGACCGCCAACACGCCAAAACCGCTGCTGGAAGGCCAGGTAAACTACTGGGGCAACTACCCGAAATTCTTCGTTTCGATGATGAAATCCTTCTTTGGCGACAAAGCGACAGCGGAAAATAGCTGGGGCTTTGACTGGCTGCCGAAGTGGGACAAGGGTTACGACGTTCTGCAGTACTTCGACATGATGAACCAGGGCAAGGTCAACGGCTATATCTGCCAGGGCTTTAACCCGGTGGCGTCGTTCCCGAACAAAAATAAGGTGGTCGCCTCACTGTCAAAACTGAAGTTCCTGGTAACGATTGACCCGCTCAACACGGAAACCTCGAACTTCTGGCAGAACCACGGCGAATTTAACGACGTCGATCCGTCGAAAATTCAGACCGAGGTGTTCCGACTGCCATCAACCTGCTTCGCGGAAGAGAACGGTTCTATCGTTAACTCGGGCCGCTGGTTGCAGTGGCACTGGAAAGGCGCGGACGCCCCGGGCGATGCGCTGAACGACGGCGAGATCCTGGCGGGCATCTTCCTGCGCATGCGTAAAATGTACGCGGCAGAAGGCGGCGCCAACCCGGAACAGGTGCTGAACATGACCTGGAACTACTCGACGCCGGAAAACCCGTCGCCGGAAGAAGTGGCCATGGAAAGCAACGGTAAAGCGCTGGCGGATATTATCGATCCGGCAACCGGCACCGTGCTGGCGAAGAAAGGCGAGCAACTGAGCACCTTCGCTCACCTGCGCGATGACGGCACCACCTCAAGCGGTTGCTGGATTTTCGCCGGGAGCTGGACGCCGAAAGGCAACCAGATGGCGAACCGCGATAACGCGGATCCGTCGGGCCTCGGCAATACGCTGGGCTGGGCATGGGCATGGCCGCTTAACCGTCGCATTCTCTACAACCGCGCTTCCGCTGATCCGCAGGGCAACCCGTGGGATCCGAAGCGTCAGTTGCTGAAATGGGACGGCGCGAAATGGGGCGGCGTGGATATTCCGGACTACAGCGCCGCCGCACCGGGTAGCAATGTCGGGCCGTTTATCATGCAGCAGGAAGGCATGGGCCGCCTGTTCGCACTCGATAAGATGGCAGAAGGGCCGTTCCCGGAACATTACGAGCCGTTTGAAACGCCGCTGGGCACCAACCCGCTGCACCCGAAAGTGGTTTCCAACCCGGCCGCCCGCGTATTTAAAGGCGATCTGGAAGCGATGGGTAAAGCGGATAAGTTCCCGTATGTCGGTACCACTTACCGTTTAACCGAGCATTTCCACTACTGGACCAAGCACGCGCTGCTTAACGCTATTGCGCAGCCGGAGCAGTTTGTGGAAATTGGCGAAAAACTGGCAAACAAGCTGGGCATCACGCAGGGCGATACGGTGCGCGTCTCCTCTAACCGTGGCTATATCAAAGCCAAGGCGGTGGTGACCAAACGTATTCGCACGCTCAACGTGCACGGTAAGGAAGTCGATACCATCGGTATTCCGATCCACTGGGGTTATGAAGGTGTGGCGAAGAAAGGCTTTATCGCCAATACGTTAACGCCGTTCGTCGGCGATGCGAACACCCAAACGCCGGAGTTTAAGGCGTTCCTGGTGAATGTGGAAAAGGTGTAACGGAGACGACTTATGGCTTATCAATCGCAAGACATCATCCGTCGTTCCGCGACTAATGGTTTCACTCCCGCGCCGCAGGCGCGGGATCACCAGCAGGAAGTGGCGAAGCTTATCGACGTCACCACCTGTATCGGCTGCAAAGCCTGTCAGGTGGCCTGTTCCGAGTGGAATGACATTCGTGATGAGGTGGGACATAACGTCGGGGTGTATGACAACCCGGCAGATTTGACCGCCAAGTCGTGGACGGTCATGCGCTTCTCGGAAGTGGAGCAGAACGACAAACTGGAGTGGCTGATCCGTAAAGATGGCTGCATGCACTGCGCCGATCCTGGCTGTCTGAAAGCATGTCCGTCAGAAGGGGCTATCATTCAGTATGCCAACGGCATTGTCGACTTCCAGTCCGAGCAGTGCATCGGCTGCGGTTACTGCATCGCCGGTTGTCCGTTCGACGTGCCACGCATGAACCCGGAAGACAACCGCGTCTACAAATGTACGCTGTGTGTTGATCGCGTGACCGTGGGCCAGGAACCGGCGTGTGTGAAAACCTGCCCGACCGGCGCTATCCACTTTGGCTCCAAAGAGGATATGAAAACGCTGGCTGGCGAGCGCGTAGCGGAACTGAAAACCCGTGGTTACGACAACGCCGGTCTGTACGATCCGGCGGGCGTTGGTGGTACGCACGTGATGTATGTACTGCATCACGCCGACAAGCCGAATCTGTATCACGGCCTGCCGGAGAACCCGGAAATCAGCTCTACCGTGAAGTTCTGGAAAGGTATCTGGAAACCTCTTGCGGCGGTCGGCTTTGCCGCGACCTTCGCTGCCAGCATCTTCCACTATGTCGGTGTCGGTCCGAACCGCGCAGAAGAGGAAGACGATAACCTGCATGAAGAGAAAGACGAGGTGCGCAAATGAAAAAACGTGACACCATCGTGCGCTACACGGCGCCAGAGCGCATCAACCACTGGGTCACCGCCTTCTGCTTCGTGCTGGCGGCGGTGAGCGGGCTGGGGTTTTTCTTCCCCTCCTTCAATTGGTTGATGGGGATTCTGGGTACGCCGCAGCTGGCGCGCATTCTCCATCCGTTTGTCGGTGTGGTGATGTTCGCGTCGTTTATAATCATGTTTTTCCGCTACTGGCACCATAACCTCATCAATAGGGATGATATCTTTTGGGCGAAGAATATTCGTAAGATCGTCGTCAATGAGGAAGTGGGTGACACCGGGCGCTATAATTTCGGTCAGAAATGTGTTTTCTGGGCGGCGATTATTTTCCTGGTGTTGCTACTGGTAAGCGGCGTGGTTATCTGGCGCCCTTACTTCGCGCCAGCGTTTCCCATTCCGGTGATCCGATTAGCGTTGATGGTGCATTCATTTGCCGCCGTCGCGTTAATTGTGGTTATTATGGTGCACATTTACGCCGCCCTGTGGGTGAAAGGCACGATAACCGCAATGGTGGAAGGCTGGGTTACCAGCTCGTGGGCGAAGAAACATCACCCGCGCTGGTACCGGGAAGTTCGCAAGACAACGGAAAAATCGACTGAATGAGTATTCGCATAATCCCGCAAGATGAGCTGGAGAAGAGCGATAAACGCACGGCGGAAGTGATTCCGCCGTTATTATTCCCCAGACTGAAAAATCTCTATAACCGCCGCGCAGAGCGTTTGCGTGAGCTGGCAGAGAGTAACCCGCTGGGTGATTATCTGCGTTTTGCTGCGCTTATCGCCCATGCCCAGGAAGTGGTGCTTTACGACCACCCTCTGCACCTTGACCTGACTGCGCGCATTAAAGAGGCCGCCGAACAGGGCAAACCGCCGCTGGACATTCATGTGCTGCCGCGTGATACGCACTGGCACAAGCTGCTGCATTCGCTGATCGCCGAGCTGAAGCCGGAGATGAGCGGCCCGGCGCTGGCGGTCATTGAGAACCTGGAAAAAGCCTCTGCGCAGGAACTGGAAGCAATGGCCAGCGCGTTGTTTGCCGCTGATTTCGCCTCCGTAAGCAGCGATAAAGCGCCTTTTATCTGGGCTGCGCTGTCGCTCTACTGGGCGCAAATGGCCAGCCTAATTCCTGGCAAAGCGCGCGCGGAATATGGTGAACAGCGCCAGTTCTGCCCGGTGTGCGGCGCAATGCCGGTCTCCAGCATGGTGCATATTGGCACGACGCAAGGGTTGCGCTATCTGCACTGCAACCTGTGCGAAACCGAATGGCATGTGGTGCGCGTCAAATGCAGCAACTGCGAGCAAACCCGTGATCTGCACTACTGGTCGCTGGATAACGAGCAGGCGGCAATCAAAGCGGAAAGCTGCGGCGACTGCGGCACTTACCTGAAGATCCTTTATCAGGAAAAAGACCCGAACGTCGAGCCGGTCGCGGACGATTTGGCCTCGCTGGTGTTAGATGCCCGCATGGAGCAGGAAGGTTTCGCCCGCAGCTCCATCAACCCGTTCTTATTCCCCGGCGAAGGGGAATAATACCCTTCAACCCTTGCCTTTCTGGCAAGGGTTGTCCGCCTGTCTGGTTCTCCACGTGTTTATCTCCGTCCTGCTTTTTGCCACACATTGCTAAAAAACGACCATTCCCATTCCGCATAAACCAGGCTATAAAGCTGGATATTTATACAGATAAAAGGTTAACGGAATGGCACTGGAAAAAGGTATTGCCGGGCTGGTGAGCGACTTTATTGCCGCAGGTCGCCCGTCTGCGCGGGCGAAGAGTATTGATGACCGGCGCAGTGGATATGTCGCCAGCACAGTGCTGGCAGGGGAAACGGAAACACGCGTTCAGGTTGAAGAGATAACGCTTGAAGGCATAACGTTTCGTCTGTTTTCGCCGCAGGACGCCAGCGGCCATCTTCCCGCGTTAATTTACTACCACGGCGGCTGCTTTATTAGCGGCGGCTTCGACACGCACGATAAGCAACTGCGTCAGCTGGCCTTTTATAGTGGCTGCCGGGTTGTTGCTGTGCAGTACCGTTTAGCGCCAGAACATCGCTGGCCTGCCGCACATGATGATGCACAATCTGGTGCCGATATGGTGTGGAAAAACGCCGATAAACTCGGTATCGACAAAGAACGCATCACGCTTGCGGGGGATAGCGCGGGCGGTCACCTGGCGCTGGTGACGGCGCTACGGCTGAAAGCCGCGGCGACATGGCAACCGGCGCAGCTGGTGTTGATTTATCCGATGCTCGACGCCACCGCCTATTTCGATAGCTATACCTTTAACGGTTCCGATTATGTGATTACCCGCGAGGCGCTGTTATCGGGCTACGAAATGTATCTCGGCGATACCGACCGCCTGTTACCGGATGTCAGCCCGCTGTGGCGCGATGATTTTTCCGGTCTGCCGCCAGTGCACATCATTACCGCCGAGTTCGATCCGTTATGCGATGAAGGTGAAGCACTGTTCCAGCACATGACCGAGCAGGGCGTCACCTGTACTTGTTCACAATATCAGGGCGTGATCCATGGCTTCTTCCAGCTTGCCGGGATCAGCCAAAGCGCAAGAGACGCGATAAGAGACGTGGCCGCACGGGTGGCCAGAATATAACCGCGCATAAAAAGGGGAGTCGATGTCTGTCGTAAGTCCTGTGGAAAAGCAGTTCGCTACTTACAATGCCCATGATATTGAGGCATTTACCGCCTGTTTTAGCGAGGATTTTATCGCTTATCGCTTGCCATCCACTGAGCCGTCGCTGCAGGGGCGTGAAGCATTACGCGCCTTTTATGCGACGCATCGTTTTAACAACCCCGCGTTACGTGCCGAGTTACTCTCACGCACGGTGATGGGTAATAAGGTGTTCGATCACGAAAAAATCTACGGCATAGGCGAGTCAGCCATTGAAAATATGGCGGTCTATGACGTGCAGGATGGGCTGATCAAAACCGCGTGGTTTTTCTTCGCGCAGTAGGGTGGTTCGCAGGACGTTGCGCGCCCGCATTAGCAGGCGCGCAACGGCTTACTCTTCCTCGTTACCGCCCTCTTCGAACGAGCCGAAGGGTTTGGCGGGCAACACGATATAAATGCCTTCGAAAATTGCGCCCTGCTTATCTTCGCCAAACAGTTCAACCTGGAGCTGAACGCGTGCTTTGCGCCCGCGCGCCAGGCGATCCAAATCGCCGCTTAGCGAGCCAAGATCGGCAATCGCGCTCGGCTTACCGGTGATCGGCGTGCTATAGCGGATATGCGCATCGGCAAGAATGATGGTGCCGCCGAGATGGCGCTCGCGCAGCATCAGCCAGATCAGCCCCCAACCGGTGAGTGTCGCGAGGGAAAACAGGCTACCGGCGAACAGCGTGTGGTGCGGATTCTGGTTGCCGGTCTCCGGCATGGTGGTGATAAATTTCTGCCCGGTGTACTGCTGAATGCGCACACCCATCTTTTCACTCAGCGGAATATGTTGATACCAGGCCTGCTGCAACTGCCCGCACCAGTCGCCGCGATGCAGAATATCATCAAGCGTGGCGATCGGTTTGATCATCAAAAAGTGGCGTACCGGCGTGGTTTGCGGCGCGGTGATTTCCCCTTCGTTGACGAAGCCCAGTTTCGCGAAGAACGCCACCGCATCTTCGCGGGCGCTACAGGTCACGCGTTTTACCCCTTCCTGGCGGGCCACGGACTCCAGCGTCATCGCCATCAGCGTGCCGAGGCCTTTTTCCTGCACGTCCGGGTGTACCGCCATAAAGCGAATAGACCCTTCGTTATCCGCGTTGATATACAACCGCCCGATAGCGACAATGTTGCCCTCTTCATCGACAACCATCTGGTGATGTGCCATCGCATCCCAGCCATCACGCTCGGAACCTTTCGGTTGATGCAGCGGTTTACGCAGCATTTCCCAGCGGAACTGGTAATAGAGTTCTAACTCTTCTTCCGTTTGCGGTACGCGAAGGTGGTACATAGCAGCACTCTCTCTTGTAACCAGGGGCCACGCCGCAAGCTGGCTCATACTTGCAACCAGAACGTGACGGGGCCGTCGTTGACCAGCGAAACCTGCATATCGGCAGCGAATCGCCCGGTTTGCGTTTCCATTTGCTGGCTGCGGCAACGTTCAACAAAATAGTGGTACAGCGCCTCGGCTTTTTCCGGCGCAGCGCCCCGGGAAAAGCCCGGGCGCATTCCACGTTCTGTATCCGCCGCCAGCGTAAATTGCGACACCACCAGCACACTCCCACCCGCCTGCTGGACGTTAAGATTCATCTTCCCTTCCGCGTCGCCAAAAATACGATACCCCAGCACACGTTCGCACAGGCGGTTCGCTTTTTGTTCATCGTCTTCCCTTTCGACGCCCAACAACACCAAAAGTCCAGGGCCGATTTCGCCCGTCACCTCACCCGCCACGCTAACGCTCGCGCGGGAAACACGTTGAATTAATGCAATCATGGTTGGTCTGCTTCTTCTTGCTGTGCGGCTATTTTGAGTTTTCGGTATTCACCGAGAGTGACAGTTATTTCAGCGCCAAGCAAGACGATACACCAGGTCCAGTAGACCCAGAGGAACAAAATGGGGATGACAGCCAGCACGCCATAAATCAGCTGGTAAGACGGAAACATGGTGATGTAGAGGCCAAAAATCTTTTTACCTAACTCAAACAACAGCGCCGCGATAAACGCGCCGACAATGGCATCGCGGTTCGGCACGCGCGTTGTTGGCACAATGCTGTACAGCAGCCAAAAAGAGAGCCAGGAGAGGATCAGCGGAAATATGCGCAGCACATCATCAATCACGCTATCCAGCTCGCTGGCCCAGCGCAGCGACAGCAAATAGGAGCTTATTGCCAGGCTGGCACCCGCCAGCAGCGGGCCGAGCGTCAGGATCATCCAGTAGACGGCAAAAGAATAAACATGCGGGCGTACACGCGTACTGCGCCAGATAGTATTTAACGCCGAGTCGATGGAGTACATCAGCAGTAGCGATGTCACCACCAGCCCGCATGCGCCCACCGCCGTCATTTTGGTGGAATTGGCAACAAACTGCTCAATATAGTTTTGGATCACATCGCCGGTGGTGGGAATGAAATTAGCAAACACAAAGTGGCGCAACTGGATGCTAATGTCAGAAAACATAGGAAAAACAGCGAACAATGCAAACACCACCGCGATCAGGGGCACCAGCGAAAGCAAAGAGACATAGGCGAGATTCCCCGCCAGCGTCGTCATATGGTCTTCATCAATGCGCCGCCATAGCAGCCGCAACCAGGCAACAAGCGGGCGCGTGCGATGTTTTGCATGATGCCGCAGATTTTTTAGCATAGCTGTTTCGCGAAATAGTCCGGAATAGTGGTTTTATCCGTTACCAGGATGCTGGTAATGCCCAGTTGTTCCGCACCGGCGATATTGTCGGCATTGTCGTCGAAAAAGACGCTATCTTCGGCAGAAAAACCTTCGCGCGCCAGTACCTGCTGATAAATTCGCGCTTCGGGTTTGCGCATTCCCATCTCCTGGGAAAGATAAATATGGTCAGCCGCCGCCTGAATTTCCGGATATTGCTCCGGCCAGTATGTGGTGTGCAGACGGTTAGTATTCGACAGCACGACGACCCGATGCCCCTGCTCACGCAATTTGTGCATGATGTCGACGACTTCTTTGCGCAGCGCGACAAACACCGCCTGCCAGCCGGTGGAAAACTGCTCGTAGCTGAGCGGGAGTGCCATTTCATGGCACAGCGCTTTGGCGAAATCTTCGTCACTGATTTCCCCTCGTTCATGCTGATGAAACGGCTCGCCCATGGTGAAACTTTGCTTTAAGGTCGCCAGCGGCACACGGCTAAAATCGCTCCAGGCACCCAGCACCCTGTTGAAGTCGATGTCGACAATCACGTTACCTAAATCAAAGATATAGAGCATTTCTCTCTCCTTGCCAGCCGTGGAGAGTTAACTGTAGCGGGAAAGTTCTGACTTGAATAGTTCGCGGCTTCACGCGAAGAGGATACGGGCATAAAAAAGCCGCTGAAAATCAGCGGCTTTTTACAGGCAAATAAAGCGGGATTACTCTTCTTTCGCCCCGCGCATTGCGCGTTTACGGTCGTTTTCCGTCAGGTGACGTTTACGAATACGGATAGAGAGCGGGGTCACTTCTACCAGTTCGTCATCATCAATGAACTCCAGAGCTTGCTCCAGCGTCATTTTCACCGGCGGAACCAGAACCGTGGCTTCGTCTGTACCAGACGCACGCATGTTGGTCAGTTTCTTACCGGTCAGGCAGTTTACCGTCAGGTCGTTGGAACGGCTGTGAATACCGATGATCTGGCCTTCATACACTTCCGCGCCGTGACCGAGGAACAACTTACCGCGATCCTGCAGACCGAACAGGGCGAAAGCAACCGCTTTACCCTGACCGTTGGAGATCAGCACGCCGTTGTTACGCTGGCCCACTTCGCCCGGACGAACATCGTCGTAATGGCTGAAGGTGGAGTACAGCAGACCAGTACCGGAAGTCATGGTCATGAACTCAGAACGGAAGCCGATCAGGCCACGGCTTGGGATCACGTAGTCGAGACGTACGCGGCCTTTGCCGTCCGGATTCATGTTTTTCAGATCGCCTTTACGCTCACCCAGCGCCTGCATCACAGAACCCTGGTGCTGCTCTTCAACGTCCAGCGTGACGTTTTCGAACGGCTCTTGTTTGCGGCCATCGATTTCACGGAAGATAACTTTCGGACGGGAAACCGCCATTTCGAAACCTTCACGACGCATGTTCTCGATAAGCACGGACAAGTGCAGCTCACCACGGCCGGAAACGCGGAATGCGTCAGCGTCTTCGGTCTCTTCAACGCGCAGCGCAACGTTATGTACCAGCTCTTTGTTCAGGCGGTCGAGGATTTGACGTGAAGTCACGTACTTACCTTCTTTACCACAGAACGGAGAGGTGTTGACGTTGAAGAACATGGTCACGGTCGGTTCATCAACAGACAGCGCCGGCAGCGCTTCGACGTTCTGCGGATCGCAGATAGTGTCGGAGATGTTCAGCTCGCCCAGACCGGTGATCGCAATGATATCGCCCGCTTCTGCGATTTCGCTATCAATACGCTCCAGCCCCAGGTGGGTCAGCACTTTACCGACTTTACCGTTACGGGTTTTGCCTTCGCTATCAATGATAGTGACTTGCTGGTTCGGTTTTACTTTACCGCGCTTGATACGACCGATGCCGATTACACCAACATAGTTGTTGTAGTCGAGCTGGGAGATCTGCATCTGGAACGTGCCGTCGAGATCGACGTTCGGTGCAGGGACATGGTCAACAATCGCCTGGTACAGCGGGGTCATGTCTTCAGCCATGTCTTCGTGGTCCATACCCGCGATACCGTTCAGCGCAGAAGCGTAAACGATCGGGAAGTCCAGCTGCTCGTCGGTCGCATCCAGGTTTACGAACAGGTCGAACACCTGATCGACAACCCAGTCCGGACGCGCGCCAGGACGGTCAACTTTGTTGATTACCACAATCGGTTTCAGGCCATGGGCAAATGCTTTTTTGGTCACGAAACGCGTTTGCGGCATAGGGCCGTCAAATGCGTCAACCACCAGCAGCACGGAATCGACCATGGACATCACACGCTCAACTTCACCACCGAAGTCGGCGTGCCCTGGGGTATCAACGATGTTGATACGGTAATCATTCCATTTGATAGCGGTGTTTTTAGCGAGGATGGTAATCCCACGCTCTTTCTCCAAATCGTTGGAGTCCATCACACGCTCTTGAGTTTCAGCACGTTCGTCGAACGTACCGGATTGCTGCAGCAGCTTGTCAACCAGGGTCGTTTTACCGTGGTCAACGTGAGCAATGATGGCGATGTTACGCAGATTTTCGATCACAACTTTGCCTCAGGCATTAGAAATAGCGCGTTATTGTACACGTATTAATCGAAGGACTAAACAGGATCACAAACATCCTCCGCAAACAAGTATTGCAGAGTTGCTTTGTGATCGTTTTCACGGAGCGTTAAAAGGGGCATTTAACGAAAATTGCACCAATATAGTGCCCGATGTTCACATAAAGGCACTATATTGGTGCAACATAACCATCATGGTGCAGCCCTTTTGCACTATACCGAGCATGATAACGCCTTTTTAGGGGCATTTAAAAGTT
Source organism: Kosakonia pseudosacchari (assembly GCF_015167415.1). Lineage (NCBI taxonomy): Bacteria > Pseudomonadati > Pseudomonadota > Gammaproteobacteria > Enterobacterales > Enterobacteriaceae > Kosakonia > Kosakonia pseudosacchari. The sequence continues at coordinate 36,524 of NZ_CP063425.1, read as the reverse complement.
GGCATAGATTTCGCTTTAACGATTGTACGATAACTACGCCAGCTTACGTAGTAATTAGAAGACCTCGTTACCACGACGACAATGACAAATCCGGGAGAGTTTAAGTATGTCCGCTGAACACGTTTTGACGATGCTGAATGAGCACGAAGTGAAGTTTGTCGATCTGCGCTTCACCGATACCAAAGGTAAAGAACAGCACGTCACTATCCCAGCCCATCAGGTAAACGCCGACTTCTTTGAAGAAGGTAAAATGTTTGATGGTTCTTCGATTGGTGGCTGGAAAGGCATCAACGAATCAGACATGGTGCTGATGCCGGACGCGACTACCGCTGTCATTGACCCGTTCTACGAAGAGTCTACTCTGATTATTCGTTGCGATATCCTCGAGCCAGGCACCATGCAGGGCTACGATCGTGACCCGCGCTCCATCGCTAAACGCGCTGAAGAGTACCTGCGCTCCACCGGTCTGGCAGACACCGTGCTGTTCGGGCCAGAGCCGGAATTCTTCCTGTTCGACGACGTGCGCTTCGGCAGCTCCATTTCCGGTTCCAGCGTTGCTATCGACGATATCGAAGGCGCATGGAACACCTCCACCAAATACGAAGGTGGTAACAAAGGTCACCGTCCGGCAGTGAAAGGCGGTTACTTCCCGGTTCCGCCGGTAGATTCATCACAGGATCTGCGTTCCACCATGTGTCTGGTGATGGAAGAGATGGGCCTGGTTGTTGAAGCTCACCACCACGAAGTGGCAACGGCTGGTCAGAACGAAGTGGCTACTCGCTTCAACACCATGACCAAAAAAGCGGACGAAATTCAGATTTACAAATATGTAGTGCACAACGTTGCTCACCGCTTCGGCAAAACCGCGACCTTTATGCCGAAACCGATGTTCGGTGATAACGGTTCCGGTATGCACTGCCACATGTCCCTGTCCAAGAACGGCACTAACCTGTTCTCTGGCGACAAGTACGCTGGCCTGTCTGAAATGGCGCTGTACTACATTGGCGGCGTAATCAAACACGCAAAAGCGATCAACGCCCTGTCTAACCCGACCACCAACTCTTACAAGCGTCTGGTCCCGGGTTATGAAGCACCGGTCATGCTGGCTTACTCTGCACGTAACCGTTCTGCTTCTATCCGTATTCCGGTTGTGGCTTCACCGAAAGCGCGTCGTATCGAAGTGCGCTTCCCGGACCCGGCTGCTAACCCGTACCTGTGCTTCGCAGCGCTGCTGATGGCCGGTCTGGATGGTATTAAAAACAAAATCCACCCGGGCGAAGCGATGGACAAAAACCTGTATGACCTGCCGGCTGAAGAAGCGAAAGAGATCCCGCAGGTTGCAGGCTCTCTGGAAGAAGCGCTCAACGCGCTGGATGCTGACCGCGAGTTCCTGACTGCAGGTGGTGTGTTCACCGACGACGCTATCGATGCTTACATCGCGCTGCGTATGGAAGAGAACGACCGCGTTCGCATGACGCCGCACCCGGTAGAGTTTGAACTGTACTACAGCGTTTAATATTAAGACTCGGCAGAAGTCTTTTCGCAGCAAGGCGGCAACCGAAGATGTCCCGATGAGCTTAGTCGATAAGTGATTCGGGCGAATGAGGGCAGCCAACGCCGCTACGGTGAGAAAGAGGCCAGAGGATTTTTAGTTGCCGTGGAACTTTTAGCCCATCCCTGGATGGGCTTTTTTCTCCACCAACAACCTGATCTAACGCGCTTTTTACCAATAAAACGCTATACTGCACTAAATTGGTGCACACCTCCGGGAGACTGCTAAATGGCAAGCGGCGTGCTGCCCGATGCTGGGCAGATCCTCAATTCTTTGATCAACAGCATCTTGCTGGTTGATGACGACCTGGCGGTACATTACGCCAACCCTGCGGCACAGCAACTGCTGGCGCAAAGTTCTCGTAAGCTATTCGGCACACCGCTCCCCGAACTGCTGAGTTACTTTTCACTGAACATCGATTTGATGCGGGAAAGTTTGCACGCCGGGCAGGGGTTTACCGATAACGAAGTGACACTCGTTATTGACGGGCGCTCACACATTCTTTCGCTGACGGCGCAACGTCTGCCGGATGGTTTGATTCTGCTGGAAATGGCGCCGATGGATAACCAGCGCCGTCTTAGCCAGGAGCAACTCCAGCACGCCCAACAAGTTGCGGCGCGCGATCTGGTACGCGGTCTGGCGCATGAAATTAAAAACCCGCTTGGCGGTTTACGCGGCGCGGCGCAGTTGCTGAGCAAAGCTCTGCCCGATCCGGCACTGCTGGAATACACCAAAGTGATCATTGAGCAGGCTGACCGCTTGCGTAACCTGGTGGATCGCCTGTTGGGGCCGCAACAGCCGGGGATGCATGTTACCGAAAGCATTCACAAAGTGGCCGAGCGCGTGGTGAAACTGGTTTCAATGGAGCTGCCGGATAATGTCACCTTAACCCGTGATTACGATCCGAGTTTGCCGGAGCTCGCGCACGATCCCGACCAAATTGAGCAGGTTTTACTGAATATTGTGCGTAACGCTTTGCAAGCGCTGGGGCCGGAAGGGGGCGAAATCATTCTGCGCACCCGTACCGCCTTCCAGCTGACGCTGCACGGTGTGCGTTATCGCCTTGCGGCGAGAATAGATGTGGAAGATAACGGCCCGGGTATTCCGTCGCAGCTCCAGGATACATTGTTCTATCCGATGGTGAGCGGGCGCGAAGGCGGTACCGGGCTTGGATTATCTATCGCACGCAGTTTGATTGATCAACATTCTGGCAAAATTGAATTTACCAGTTGGCCAGGCCATACCGAATTCTCGGTATTTCTGCCTATTCGGAAGTAGAGGTGTTTATGCAACGAGGGATAGTCTGGATCGTTGATGACGATAGCTCCATCCGTTGGGTGCTGGAACGCGCGCTCACCGGGGCAGGCTTGAGTTGTACAACGTTTGAAAGTGCCAATGAAGTGCTAGATGCACTCACCACCAAAACCCCGGATGTACTGCTTTCGGATATTCGTATGCCAGGGATGGATGGTCTTGCGTTACTGAAACAGATCAAACAGCGCCATCCGATGCTCCCGGTCATCATTATGACCGCGCATTCCGATCTTGATGCGGCGGTAAGCGCGTATCAGCAAGGGGCATTCGATTATCTGCCCAAACCGTTTGATATCGACGAAGCTGTTGCGCTGGTTGAGCGCGCTATCAGCCATTATCAGGAACAGCAGCAGCCGCGCAATGTGCAAGCCAGCGGCCCGACAACAGACATTATCGGCGAAGCACCAGCGATGCAGGATGTGTTTCGCATTATCGGTCGCCTGTCGCGCTCGTCGATCAGCGTATTGATTAATGGTGAATCGGGGACCGGTAAAGAACTGGTGGCACATGCGCTGCATCGCCACAGCCCGCGCGTGAAAGCGCCCTTTATCGCCCTCAATATGGCCGCCATTCCGAAGGATTTGATTGAATCGGAACTGTTTGGTCACGAAAAAGGGGCGTTTACCGGCGCGAATACGATTCGTCAGGGACGTTTTGAGCAAGCCGATGGTGGGACACTGTTTCTGGACGAAATAGGCGATATGCCGCTGGATGTGCAGACACGTTTGCTGCGCGTACTGGCCGATGGTCAATTTTACCGCGTTGGCGGCTATGCGCCGGTGAAGGTCGATGTCCGCATTATCGCCGCCACGCACCAGAATCTGGAACAGCGCGTTCAGGAGGGCAAATTCCGTGAGGATCTGTTCCACCGCCTGAACGTGATCCGCGTCCATTTGCCGCCGCTGCGCGAACGCCGGGAAGATATTCCACGTTTAGCACGCCACTTTTTGCAAGTCGCCGCACGTGAACTTGGTGTGGAAACGAAACAATTGCATCCGGAAACTGAAACCGCGCTAACGCGTCTGGCATGGCCGGGTAACGTCCGCCAGCTGGAAAACACCTGCCGCTGGTTAACGGTTATGGCCGCAGGCCAGGAAGTGTTGATTCAGGATTTGCCAGGCGAATTGTTTGAAACCACCGTGCCGGACAGCCCTTCGCAGAGTCTGCCGGACAGTTGGGCAACACTGCTGGCGCAATGGGCGGATCGCGCATTACGTTCCGGTCATCAAAACCTGCTTTCAGAAGCGCAACCGGAAATGGAGCGTACCTTACTGACTACGGCGCTGCGTCACACACAGGGCCACAAACAGGAAGCGGCGCGACTGCTCGGATGGGGTCGTAACACCCTGACGCGTAAGTTGAAAGAGCTGGGAATGGAATAGCTGTCAGGTGAAGTGTAAAGAATGAACCGCGATCGCAAATTGCCGTTATTTTGCGCTTTACTGTTACCGGCAGTGACGTATGATCTTGCCCGTTCATGGGAGAGGTCATCATGCTGGAATCATTAATCAATGTGGTCACTGCAGGCGTAGAAGCAGGCGCGTCGGCAAGCCACACACCGCAAACGGCCATCGCGGCTGTTCTGTGTGCCGCGTTGGTTGGGCTGTTTAGCTAACCTTCGCGTTATACTGCGCTTATCAGGCCTACAGAACGTGTTTTGTAGGCTTGATGCGCCGTCTTCGTTAAATCACTCGTGAAAACTGCTGCAAACGCGCTTTGCGACGCAGATAAGCATCGAAACACATGCAGATATTGCGGATCAGCAAACGCCCTTTCGCTGTGACCTGCAACCCTTGCTCGCTCATCGCCACCAGCCCGTCCTCCACCAGCGGCGCCAGCAGGCGCAAATCCTCGGCAAAATAGTCACGGAAGTTAAGATCCCAGGCGCGCTCCACCGCAGCGAACTCGAGGCGGAAGTTGCAAATCAGCCCTTTGATCACATCGCGGCGAATACAGTCGTCACGGGTTAACGCGATACCGCGCCACAGCGCATTTCCGCGCTCGTCCACTTGCTGATAATAGTGTTTCAACTCTTTTTGGTTTTGCGCGTAGCTATCGCCGATCATACTAATGGCAGAAACACCCAGCCCCAGCAGATCGCTGTCGCCCTGCGTGGTGTACCCCTGGAAATTACGGTGCAATACACCTTCACGCTGAGCAATAGCGAGCTCGTCGTCCGGGCGGGCAAAGTGATCCATGCCAATAAACTGGTAACCGGAGCCGGTCAGCGAAGTGATAGTTTGCTGCAAAATGTCGAGCTTCTGCTGCGCCGTTGGCAAATCAACGTCTTTAATTTTGCGCTGCGCGGCGAACAGTGTCGGCAAATGCGCGTAGTTAAAAACGCTCAGGCGATCCGGGCTAAGCGCCGCCACGCGTTGTAACGTAAAAGCGAAGCTTTCCGGCGTCTGTTTGGGCAGGCCGTAAATCAGGTCAATATTGGTCGAGGTAAAACCAATATCGCGGGCATGATTGAGCAGCGCGAAGATAAACTCTTCATCCTGCTCGCGGTTGACCAGACGCTGAACCTCTTTGTTGAAATCCTGCACACCCATGCTCAGGCGATTAAAGCCTTCGCTGCGCAGATGATCGAGCACATCCAGTTCGATTTCCCGCGGATCAACTTCGATCGAGATTTCCGCATCAGCATTAAACGCAAAATGACCGCGCAACAGGTTCATCAGACGGCTGATTTGCGCTTTGTTCAGATAGGTCGGCGTACCGCCGCCCCAGTGCAACTGGCTGACGTGGCGACCAGAAAAAAGCGGTGCGCGGTGAATAATTTCCTGCTCGAGCGCGTCCAGATACTGATCGGCTTTATGCTGCTGACGGGTGACAATCTTATTGCAGCCGCAGAAGTAGCACAGCTTGTGACAAAACGGGATATGCACATATAGCGACAGTAGTCGCTCAGGATAACGCGCCACAGCCTGGCGAAAATCGTCTTCGCCGTAAGCGTCGGAAAACTCCAGCGCGGTAGGATATGAGGTGTAACGCGGCCCGGAATAGTTATATTTCTGGATCAGGGCCAGGTCCCAGTCGATGACTTGCTCAGACATTGTTTACTCCTTCCGATGACGCCGCTGGCGGTTCCGGCGGCCCGGCCTGACCTCGTTTCGGGTCATAAGCCGGTTGCGCAGCCACAGTTTGCGCCGCGACAACCGCTGTAGTTTAACGAATAACCACACCAGATAACATATAACCGGAAGGGTTATAAGCAGGACAGAAAGCCCCATAGAAAAGGATTAGTTGCCGCCCTTCAGCAGACGCATCATATCTTCTTTGCCTTCTTCTTCCTCTTCTTCGTCATCATCGTAAGAGAGGCCGAGTTTCTGCATCAGTTCATCAATGCGATCCAGTTTGGCATCGACCCACGCCTGATCGTCAGCGCTCAGGGTTTCCCCCTCTTCCAGACGTTCCAGTAGCGCGTCCAGGCGCTCATCCGTTTCCAGCATTTCCAGCTCAGCCTGCGGTGAAAGCATAGGTTTCTCGCTCTTAGGTTTGTGCTGCTTGTTGACCGGCGTGTCGGTGACACCCAGCGGGATCGGTTTTTTACTGCCAATACGCGGATCTTTTTGCTGTTTACTCCTTCCGGAGCCAGAAGCGCCGTCGCCACCGTTCGCACGGCTGCCTGAAGCATTACCGCGGTGCTTTTTCTCACGCTTACGATCGCGGCCTTCCTGATTTAACTCTTCACGGGTTTTACGGCGCACTTTACCGCGCGGATTGGTGGACGGTTTTTTCATATTAGTGATCTTAAGTCGTTTTTCATCAGTATAGAATTGCGGCGGAATCTAGCAGAAAGCAAGCAAAGAAAAAAGGCGACAGTGCAAACTGTCGCCTTTTTTCTTGACCCTTTACCCGTAACGGGTTTTACATTCCGTGTTCGCTATCAACTTACCCTGTTTATCCGTTAGCGTAGAACGTTCCCTGTTACGGTTCCTTTTCCTTGTTCAACGTCTTCTGACGTTAGTCTCCGGTCTTCGCCTCCTGGCGCTCCTGACCCCTCATTCCGTGAGTTATCCTTCCACAAGCAGCATCCGGCCTTGGTGGGTTACTTTACCCTTCTGAGCTAAACTGACAAGCAGGAAAAGCCCCAGAACCCGCAGTTTAAGAAAATTCTATATAGATAACCCTTTGATTAGAGACATTTTAGCCATTTTTTAATCTGCAACTTCTCCGAAAGTTCGTATAACGAAAAGGGCAAATATCTTACATATCGCACGGTAATGGCTCACAGCAGAGTTTCTGGCGAGAAAAACAGCCTTTTGCGTGGGTTCAGGTATAATCGCCGCATGCTTTGACGATGGAGACGACCATTTTGACTAACTGGAATTACCAACAGACGCACTTTGTCACCAGTGCGCCTGATATTCGCCACTTACCCGCCGATACCGGCATTGAAGTGGCTTTTGCTGGCCGCTCCAACGCAGGTAAATCGAGCGCACTTAATACCCTGACCCACCAGAAAAACCTGGCGCGGACCTCGAAAACGCCCGGCCGTACGCAGCTGATCAACTTGTTTGAAGTCGCTGATGGCAAACGTCTTGTCGACTTGCCGGGCTACGGTTACGCGGAAGTGCCGGAAGAGATGAAGCTCAAATGGCAACGCGCGCTGGGTGAATACCTCGAAAAACGCCAGTGCCTGCAAGGTTTGGTAGTGCTGATGGATATTCGTCATCCGCTGAAAGATCTTGATCAGCAGATGATCCTGTGGGCAGTCGAGAGCAATCTGCAAGTGCTGGTGCTGCTGACCAAGGCGGATAAACTGGCCAGCGGCGCGCGGAAAGCGCAGCTGAATATGGTGCGTGAAGCCGTGCTTGCTTTTAACGGCGACATACAGGTTGAAACTTTCTCGTCGCTGAAGAAACAGGGCGTGGACAAATTACGTGAGAAACTGGATGGCTGGTTCAATAACCTGCCGCCAGTGGAAGAAGCAACCGGCGAGTAACCTTTATCTCAAGCGTGGCATTCGCCGCGCTTTTTCTTTCTTTTGCACAATAAAAAACGCCCCAGTCATTTCTGACTGGGGCGGCTAAATATTCAGCCAAATCCGATTACGTGAAGTAAAAGGTCTGAAAGATAGAACATCTTACCTCTGTACCCTACGCGAATAACTCTACTCCCTTTTTAGATCCGGACAAAGCACTTTTTGTAATTTCTTTTCAATTTTTACATAGGGAATTCTAATGATTGTCACAAAACTGACGGCTATTTGTTGCTTACTTACAGAAAAAGCCCTTTACCCGCCGTATACTTAGTGCGCTTGATCCCAGTTTTGACCGCTCCCGACTTCCACCAGCAACGGCACATCCAGTTTGGTGCTGCTCTCCATCAGTTCATGGATCTTTTTCGACACAGCCTCGACATCATCTTTGTGCACTTCAAATACCAGTTCATCGTGCACCTGCATGATCAACCGCACGCGCGGTTTCTCGCTTTGCAACCAGCTATCTACAGCAATCATCGCGCGTTTAATGATGTCCGCCGCCGTGCCTTGCATCGGCGCATTGATCGCCGCACGCTCTGCCCCCGCTCGTCTGGCCCCATTGCTGGATTTAATGTCCGGCAGGTAAAGACGGCGCCCGTCCAGTGTCTCAACATAGCCACGCTCTTTCGCCTGTGCGCGGGTACGCTCCATATATTCCAGCACGCCAGGATAACGCTCGAAGTAGAGATCCATGTACTTCTGCGATTCTTTACGCGGAATATTGAGCTGGCGCGACAAGCCAAAGGCGCTCATGCCGTAAATCAGCCCGAAGTTGATCGCTTTCGCGCTGCGACGCTGTTCGTTACTGACACTTTCCAGTGGCAAACCAAATACTTCTGCCGCCGTTGCGCGGTGAATGTCTTTACCTTCGGCAAATGCAGACAGCAGACCTTTGTCGCGTGACAGATGCGCCATAATACGCAACTCAATTTGCGAGTAGTCCGCCGAGACAATGACGTAATCTTTCGGCGCGACAAAGGCCTGGCGAATACGGCGGCCTTCCTCATTACGCACCGGAATATTCTGCAGGTTCGGATCGGTTGAAGATAAACGGCCCGTTGCCGTCACCGCCTGATGATACGAGGTATGCACGCGCCCGGTTTTCGGGTTGATCATCAGCGGCAACTTATCGGTATAAGTCGATTTCAGTTTTGCCAGCCCACGGTGTTCGAGAATAACTTTTGGCAACGGGTAATCCAGCGCGAGCTCTTCGAGCACCTCTTCCGACGTCGACGGCGCGCCACCAGGCGTTTTCTTCAGCGGTTTAATACCCTGCTTCTCAAAGAGAATGGTTTGCAACTGCTTGGTTGACGAGAGGTTAAACGGCTCACCCGCGATTTCATGCGCCTTTTTCTCCAGCTCAGCCAGACGCAGCGTCAACTCTTCGGAGTGCTTGTGTAACACGGCGGGATCGATATTGACGCCGTTACGCTCGATACGAGAAATTACCGGCACCAGCGGCATTTCAATGTTCTGGAAGACGTTCAGCGGCCCGGCATTATTTTGCAGCTCCGGCCACATCTTCAGATGCAGTTGCAGCGTGACATCGGCATCTTCCGCCGCATAACGCCCGGCCTGCTCGAGATCAATCTGATTAAACGTCAGTTGGTTTTTACCTTTTCCGGCAATCTCTTCAAAGGTAATGGTTTTGTGCTTCAGCCAGCGCTCGGAGAGGCTGTCCATATCATGACGGCCTGCGACGCTATCCAGCGTGTAGGATTCCAGCATGGTATCGAAGGCAATGCCGCGCAGTTCAATGCCGTAGTTTTCCAGCACACCACGATCGTATTTGAGGTTCTGTCCCACTTTACGGACATTTTCATCTTCCAGCAGCGGTTTCAGTAATTCCAGCACGCGCTCGCGCGGGATTTGATCCGGTGCGTCAAGATAATCATGCGCAACAGGCACATAAGCCGCGATACCTGGTTCAGTCGCAAAAGAGAGACCAACCAGGTTGGCGCTGATATTATCGAGGCTGTCGGTTTCAGTATCGAAAGCAAAGAGCGGTGCACTTTTCAGTTTGCCGATCCATGCTTGTAACGTCTCTTCATCGAGAATAGTGACATAATTTTCCGCCGACAGCGCAGCTGCGGGAATATCAGCTTCTGCCGCAATCTCAATGGTTTCCTGCGGTTTCGCCGCCGGTTTACCGCCTTTCGCCTGAAGCCATTTACCCGCTTCTACATCTGCGCTCCAGCGTTTGAATTCATATTTCTTAAACAGCTCAAGGAGCGACTGCGCCGCAGGCTGCTGAACTTCCAGCTGTTCGCAGGTCAGTTCCAGTTCGACATCAGTTTTAATCGTGGCCAGTTGGTAAGAGAGGTAGGCCACTTCTTTATTCTGTTCAAGTTTCGCCGCCATGGTTTTGGCACCGCGGAAAGTAAGCCCGGCGATTTTATCCGACTCGGCATAGAGCGTATCCAGGCCACCCAGCCCTTGTAGCAGCGCCTGCGCCGTTTTCTCGCCAACGCCCGGCACGCCTGGAATGTTATCTGAGGAGTCACCCATCAGGGCGAGGAAATCGATAATTAACTCCGGTGGGACACCATATTTTGTGACGACTTCATCCGGTCCGAGGATCGTATTGGTCATAGTGTTGATAAGCGTAATATGCGGCGTCACCAGCTGTGCCATATCTTTATCGCCGGTGCTTATCAGCACGGGCCGACCCGCTTTTTCGGCTTCACGCGCCAGCGTGCCGATGACATCATCCGCTTCAACGCCGGAGACCGCCAGTAACGGCAACCCCATCGCTTTTACCATGGCGTGCAGCGGCTCTATTTGCGCACGCAAATCGTCCGGCATTGGCGGGCGATGTGATTTGTAATGCTCAAACAGTTCATCACGGAAGGTTTTGCCTTTCGCATCAAACACCACCGCAGCATGTGTCGGCTGGTATTGCAAAATCAGGCTGCGCAACATGTTGAGTACGCCGTACATGGCGCCAGTAGGCTCACCGGCGCTGTTAGTCAGCGGCGGAAACGCATGATACGCGCGATAAAGGTAAGACGAGCCGTCAACAAGGATAAGTGGGTTTTCTGGGATCTGAACCATGATGTCCATGCCTGTTTATCAAATTATGGTTAAAGGATGCCACAGACAGGGAGAAAACATGAGTTTTTCGCGGAAAATGCCGAAAAGATTTCGCGATCGTCGGGATCGCTCGCATAAACATCCTGTGGATAAGTTTGTGAATAGTTTTTGTCAGGCTGGACTTTTGTGCCATTCCGTCGATCGCAGGATTATACAAACCATTTATATTCAATGGCTTATACGATAAAAGATGATCGTTATTGCTGTTTGCTGGCAATTTACGCTATGTGGATATAAGTAATTTTGATTTTATTTATTGCCGATAATTTCTCAGGTATTACCAGCAAGGTTTACGCATTCCTGATAACAGTTTTCTGTTAAGATCTGCGCCTTGCGCTTTTATTAGTGTGCTTTTACCAGCTAACTTTCTGAATAATAAAACTATGTCGAGATTTCTTGCGGTAACCACTCTATTTTTGAGTGTCCTGCTCACCATATTGGTTACCATTATTTGCTCCGTGCCCATTATTATCGCCGGAATGCTCAAGTTGTTAATTCCTGTTCCCGCGGTATGGCGCGCGATCTCCACTTTCTGCAATTTTATGATGTATTGCTGGTGTGAAGGGCTTTCATGGCTATTGCACCTCAACCCTTATTTAAAATGGGATGTAGAGGGGCTGGAAGGCCTGGATAAGAAGAACTGGTATTTGCTGATCTGCAATCATCATAGCTGGGCGGATATTGTGGTGTTATGTGTGCTGTTTCGTAAACATATTCCCATGAACAAGTATTTCCTTAAACAGCAACTGGCGTGGGTACCTTTTATTGGCCTTGCCTGTTGGGCGCTGGATATGCCTTTTATGCGCCGTTATTCCAGAAGTTATTTGATTCGCCACCCTGAACGTCGGGGTAAAGATGTCGAAACCACACGCCGTTCATGCGAGAAATTTCGCTTTCACCCCACCACCATTGTGAACTTTGTCGAAGGTTCACGCTTTACGGAAGAAAAGCGCCAACAGACACGCTCTTCTTTCAAAAACCTGCTGTCGCCAAAAGCTGCAGGTATTGCCATGGCGCTAAATGTGTTAGGTAAACAGTTCGATAAATTGCTTGATGTTACGCTCTGTTACCCGGAAAACGACCGTACGCCGTTCTTTGATATGCTCAGCGGTAAGCTGACGCGTATTGTCGTGCGAGTCAATTTATTGCCGGTGGATGAAGCGCTACATGGGGATTACGTAAACGATAAGAATTTTAAACGGAGCTTCCAGCAGTGGCTAAATAAACTGTGGCTTGAGAAAGATGAACTGATTGATACCATCAAAGCAGAATACAAAAACGCCGGTCAGTGACCGGCGTTATTTTTACTTCTTCTCAACCAGATATTTCACGGTGTTTGCGTAATCCTGAACGAAGGCGTCCAGGCTGCTGCCGTCCATGCCCTGCTGGTTAACCTGGTATTTCCCGTTAACAAACATGGCTGGCACACCCTGAAGTTGTAAATCCGCAGCTGCTTTTTCTTGCTGAGCAACCAGTGATTTCACCACGAAGCTGTTCCACGCAGCATCATACTCTTCGCCTTTCACGCCCGCGCTGATGAAGACATCGCGAATATCGGCAACAGACTGCACGGTTTGCGTTTTCTGCACCGCTTCAAACAGTGGAGAGGTGATTTTATCCTCTACACCAAGCGCCATGGCCACAGCCCACGCCTGCGTCATCTCTTTACCCAGTGGGCCTAAGAATTCCACGTGGTATTTGGTCATTTTTGTGCCTTCTGGCAGCTTCTTCTTCACCGCGTCAGCAATATGCCAAACCTGTTCAAAGTCGTAGCAGTGCGGGCAATAAAACGAGAAGAACTCAAGCACCTGCGGCTCACCCGCCACTGGCTTATCAAGTGTAATAAATTGCTTACCGTCTGTAGGTTGTGCTGCTGAGGCGCTAAAAGCCAGAATCATTCCTGCCAGCGCCAGCCAAATCTTCTTCATGGTCAATTCTCTCCATTTAATACATTGGTGTTAATGCTAAAGGTGGTTCTTGAAGAACTTTCACCTGTTCAAGAAAAATCAATATCTGTCTGTGCCAGTGATCTTCACTGCTCAGCCACGGGAAATTTTTGGGAAATGCCGGGTCGTCCCAACGACGAATCAGCCATGCCAGATAGTAAACCAGGCGCATGGCGCGTAGCGGCTCTATTAATCCCAGCTCAGCCACGTTGAATTCACTGAACTCTTCGTAGGCCTCGACGATCATCTCCAGTTGCATACGCTGTTCGGCTTTATCGCCGTGTAGCAACATCCACAAATCCTGTACGGCAGGGCCATTACGGGCATCGTCTAAATCAACAAACATTGGCCCGTCACGCCAGAGAATATTCCCTGCGTGGCAATCACCGTGCAGGCGCAGAAGATTAAAACGGTTATGCCATTGCGCCATTACAGCATCGATAAGCTTATCGGCTGCACGCAAAAATTCATCTTTTAAACCAGAAGGAATGAGCGTTGATGTTTCAAAGAGGTGGCGTGGCTCAATCAGATATTCTTTAACACCTATTTCCGGACGGCTTGTAAAACGCTTTTTACTGCCGGTTTGATGCATACGGCCAAGGTAGCGGCCCACCCACTCCATTTGATCCAGATTGTCGGCTTCAAACTGACGGCCACCAACGCTTGGGAAAACAGCGAAAAAGAAGTCCTGATGAGTAAGTAAGGTTTGATTGTTGAAAGCAAGCGGTGCCGCGACCGGAACGTCATCACGATGCAAATCTAAAGCAAATTCATGCTCTTCAAGAATTTGTTCTGCAGACCAACGCTCCGGGCGATAAAACTTCACCACATAACGTTTGCGATCTTCATCCTGAAATTGATAAACACGGTTTTCATAGCTGTTAAGCGGGGTAAGCCCGGAATCCACCCGAATCCCCTGCTCAAACAGCGCATCCATAATGGTATCCGGGTGTAATGTCTGGAAGGTAAAAGCGTTGCAGGTCATCCTGGGATCCGAAAATACGACGAATAACTCAGGATATCATTTCGTAGCGTATTCGGTTGCGTCGCTTACAAGCTTTTACTCTTTAATAACGCCGCGCGCGCGCAGCAGCGCGGTTTTAAAATCCTCTTCATAATCTTTCTGAATGCCAGGGATCACCGCATCTTTCGAGGAGTCGCGCATTTTCAGGTGATAGATCAGGATGTCATCACTTAAATCCACAAGGTCGCCTTGATAACCTGACTCTTGCGCCAGTTTCTGCAAAAATTGCACTAAATTAAGCTCTGGCTCTTTTTGCCATGCGGGCTGGAGAAGTTCGATAACTTCATTCAGGCGTTTACATTTCATAATTGTGCTCCTTACTCTGGGTACAGACACGGTAGCAGGGTAAAACCCACAATAAAAGAGGCGATAAGGGTGACGGACAGTCATGCAGTAACAGGTGTGGTGCTGGCGGGAGGAAAAGCCTCGCGGATGGGTGGGAAAGATAAAGGGCTGCAGGAATTAAATGGTAAACCGCTGTGGCAACATGTTGCCGAACGGCTGGCACCACAGGTATCCAGCTTAGTTATCAGCGCCAATCGAAACCTTGAAATTTATCGCGCCAGTGGCTTACCGGTTCTCACAGATACGCTGAATGATTTTCCCGGCCCGCTGGCGGGAATGCTCTCCGTTATGCAGCAAAGCGATGGAGAGTGGTTTCTGTTTTGTCCGTGCGATACGCCACGTATACCAACGGATCTTATGGCACGGTTACAAAAGAACCGGCAGCATAATGCGCCGGCAGTGTGGGTTAATGATGGCGAGCGAGATCACCCGGCAATTGCACTGGTACACCGCAGCGTTTTACCATTTTTGCAGGATTATTTCGCCAACGGCGAACGTCGAGTGATGGTATTTATGCGACAAGCAGGAGGGCATGCGGTCGATTTTAGTGATGTGAAATTCGCATTCACCAATGTGAACACCCCTGATGATCTTGCACACTGGCAGGAGAGAATATGATCCCATTACTTGCCATTGCCGCCTGGAGCGGAACCGGGAAAACAACACTACTTAAGCAGTTGATTCCGGCGCTCTGTGAACAAGGTATTCGCCCCGGGTTAATCAAACATACTCATCACGATATGGATGTCGATAAGCCTGGTAAAGACAGTTATGAATTACGTAAAGCAGGTGCGGCGCAAACGTTGGTAGCCAGTTCACAACGGTGGGCGTTAATGACAGAAACGCCGGATGAAGCAGAGTTAGATTTGACCTATCTGGTTAGCAGAATGGATGCGACAAAACTGGATTTGGTACTGGTCGAGGGTTTTAAACACGAGTCTGTGCCCAAAATCCTGCTCTGGCGGCATGACTGTGGTCATGATTTAGCAGAGTTGACGCTGGACGAGCATGTTATCGCCATCGCCAGTGATATCCCTCTTAGGCATGGTGTGCCGGTACTAAACCTGAATGATATTGAGCAGATAGTAACGTTTATTTTGCGCTGGATTAGGAAAGTGGAGTAGCTTCTGGTACGCACTGCCTGTTCCGCATGAGGCTTTCTGAACGTGAGCGGGTTCCGGCAGGCAGTCTGTTTTTTCCGTCACTCACAGAGGACTGCTGGATACCAGCAACCTGTTTCGCAAGCAGAAGTTTCGCTGCATAAAAACGCAAAAAGGCCATCCGTCAGGATGGCCTCTTCACTTAATTGATGCCTGGCAGTTCCCTACTCTCGCATGGGGAGACCCCACACTACCATCGGCGCTACGGCGTTTCACTTCTGAGTTCGGCATGGGGTCAGGTGGGACCACCGCGCTGTTGCCGCCAGGCAAATTCTTTGTGCCCTGTCCTGTGTCTTTTGCACCGGTACCGCGTTGGCTGCATTCACGAACGTCAGTCACATACCCCTGTATGCTCCTTCCGTCGCCTCATTTGCCGCCTTGTCCCAGCGCAAAATCCTTCGGACTCTGAATCAATGCTGAAAATTCT
Source organism: Kosakonia pseudosacchari (assembly GCF_015167415.1). Classification (NCBI taxonomy): domain Bacteria; kingdom Pseudomonadati; phylum Pseudomonadota; class Gammaproteobacteria; order Enterobacterales; family Enterobacteriaceae; genus Kosakonia; species Kosakonia pseudosacchari. The sequence goes on along the minus strand of NZ_CP063425.1, from coordinate 20,676 downwards.
GTCTCTCACGCCAAAACACCTTCGGCGTTGTAAGGTTAAGCCTCACGGTTCATTAGTACCGGTTAGCTCAACGCATCGCTGCGCTTACACACCCGGCCTATCAACGTCGTCGTCTTCAACGTTCCTTCAGGAGACTCAAAGTCTCAGGGAGAACTCATCTCGGGGCAAGTTTCGTGCTTAGATGCTTTCAGCACTTATCTCTTCCGCATTTAGCTACCGGGCAGTGCCATTGGCATGACAACCCGAACACCAGTGATGCGTCCACTCCGGTCCTCTCGTACTAGGAGCAGCCCCCCTCAATTCTCCAGCGCCCACGGCAGATAGGGACCGAACTGTCTCACGACGTTCTAAACCCAGCTCGCGTACCACTTTAAATGGCGAACAGCCATACCCTTGGGACCTACTTCAGCCCCAGGATGTGATGAGCCGACATCGAGGTGCCAAACACCGCCGTCGATATGAACTCTTGGGCGGTATCAGCCTGTTATCCCCGGAGTACCTTTTATCCGTTGAGCGATGGCCCTTCCATTCAGAACCACCGGATCACTATGACCTGCTTTCGCACCTGCTCGCGCCGTCACGCTCGCAGTCAAGCCAGCTTATGCCATTGCACTAACCTCCTGATGTCCGACCAGGATTAGCTGACCTTCGTGCTCCTCCGTTACGCTTTAGGAGGAGACCGCCCCAGTCAAACTACCCACCAGACACTGTCCGCAACCCGGGTAACGGGTCCACGTTAGAACACCAGCCATTAAAGGGTGGTATTTCAAGGACGGCTCCACGCAGACTGGCGTCCACGCTTCAAAGCCTCCCACCTATCCTACACATCAAGGACCAGTGTTCAGTGTCAAGCTATAGTAAAGGTTCACGGGGTCTTTCCGTCTTGCCGCGGGTACACTGCATCTTCACAGCGAGTTCAATTTCACTGAGTCTCGGGTGGAGACAGCCTGGCCATCATTACGCCATTCGTGCAGGTCGGAACTTACCCGACAAGGAATTTCGCTACCTTAGGACCGTTATAGTTACGGCCGCCGTTTACCGGGGCTTCGATCAAGAGCTTCTCCTTACGGATGACCCCATCAATTAACCTTCCGGCACCGGGCAGGCGTCACACCGTATACGTCCACTTTCGTGTTTGCACAGTGCTGTGTTTTTAATAAACAGTTGCAGCCAGCTGGTATCTTCGACTGGTTTCAGCTCCATGAGCAAGTCACTTCACCTACGCACCAGCGTGCCTTCTCCCGAAGTTACGGCACCATTTTGCCTAGTTCCTTCACCCGAGTTCTCTCAAGCGCCTTGGTATTCTCTACCTGACCACCTGTGTCGGTTTGGGGTACGATTTCGTGTTACCTGGAGCTTAGAGGCTTTTCCTGGAAGCAGGGCATTTGTTACTTCAGCACCGTAGTGCCTCGTCATCACGCCTCAGTGTTAAAGCACTCCGGATTTGCCTGGAGCACACACCTTCACGCTTAAACCGGGACAACCGTCGCCCGGCTAACATAGCCTTCTCCGTCCCCCCTTCGCAGTAACACCAAGTACAGGAATATTAACCTGTTTCCCATCGACTACGCCTTTCGGCCTCGCCTTAGGGGTCGACTCACCCTGCCCCGATTAACGTTGGACAGGAACCCTTGGTCTTCCGGCGAGCGGGCTTTTCACCCGCTTTATCGTTACTTATGTCAGCATTCGCACTTCTGATACCTCCAGCATGCCTCACAGCACACCTTCGCAGGCTTACAGAACGCTCCCCTACCCAACAACACATAGTGTCGCTGCCGCAGCTTCGGTGCATGGTTTAGCCCCGTTACATCTTCCGCGCAGGCCGACTCGACCAGTGAGCTATTACGCTTTCTTTAAATGATGGCTGCTTCTAAGCCAACATCCTGGCTGTCTGGGCCTTCCCACATCGTTTCCCACTTAACCATGACTTTGGGACCTTAGCTGGCGGTCTGGGTTGTTTCCCTCTTCACGACGGACGTTAGCACCCGCCGTGTGTCTCCCGTGATAACATTCTCCGGTATTCGTAGTTTGCATCGGGTTGGTAAGCCGGGATGGCCCCCTAGCCGAAACAGTGCTCTACCCCCGGAGATGAATTCACGAGGCGCTACCTAAATAGCTTTCGGGGAGAACCAGCTATCTCCCGGTTTGATTGGCCTTTCACCCCCAGCCACAGGTCATCCGCTAATTTTTCAACATTAGTCGGTTCGGTCCTCCAGTTAGTGTTACCCAACCTTCAACCTGCCCATGGCTAGATCACCGGGTTTCGGGTCTATACCCTGCAACTTAACGCCCAGTTAAGACTCGGTTTCCCTTCGGCTCCCCTATTCGGTTAACCTTGCTACAGAATATAAGTCGCTGACCCATTATACAAAAGGTACGCAGTCACACCCCGAAGGATGCTCCCACTGCTTGTACGTACACGGTTTCAGGTTCTTTTTCACTCCCCTCGCCGGGGTTCTTTTCGCCTTTCCCTCACGGTACTGGTTCACTATCGGTCAGTCAGGAGTATTTAGCCTTGGAGGATGGTCCCCCCATATTCAGACAGGATACCACGTGTCCCGCCCTACTCATCGAGCTCACAGCCTGTGCATTTTTGTGTACGGGGCTGTCACCCTGTATCGCGCGACTTTCCAGACGCTTCCACTAACACACAAGCTGATTCAGGCTCTGGGCTCCTCCCCGTTCGCTCGCCGCTACTGGGGGAATCTCGGTTGATTTCTTTTCCTCGGGGTACTTAGATGTTTCAGTTCCCCCGGTTCGCCTCATTAACCTATGGATTCAGTTAATGATAGTGTGACGAGTCACACTGGGTTTCCCCATTCGGACATCGCCGGTTATAACGGTTCATATCACCTTACCGGCGCTTTTCGCAGATTAGCACGTCCTTCATCGCCTCTGACTGCCAGGGCATCCACCGTGTACGCTTAGTCGCTTAACCTCACAACCCGAAGATGTTTCGTGAAACATCCGCGTGTCGCAAAAATTTGAGAGACTCACAGAACAGTTCGCACTGTTCAGTGTTTCAATTTTCAGCTTGATCCAGATTTTTAAAGAGCAAATATCTCAAACATGACTCGTGAGTCAGTTTTGAGATACAGATGGGCAACGCCTTTCACACATTACCGCGCAAGTGGCGTCCCCTAGGGGATTCGAACCCCTGTTACCGCCGTGAAAGGGCGGTGTCCTGGGCCTCTAGACGAAGGGGACGTAAAGTCTCGCTCGCAAGACGCCTTGCTTTTACTTTTCATCAGACAATCTGTGTGGACACTGCAGAGAACGGTTCTTTAAGGTAAGGAGGTGATCCAACCGCAGGTTCCCCTACGGTTACCTTGTTACGACTTCACCCCAGTCATGAATCACAAAGTGGTAAGCGCCCTCCCGAAGGTTAAGCTACCTACTTCTTTTGCAACCCACTCCCATGGTGTGACGGGCGGTGTGTACAAGGCCCGGGAACGTATTCACCGTGGCATTCTGATCCACGATTACTAGCGATTCCGACTTCATGGAGTCGAGTTGCAGACTCCAATCCGGACTACGACGCACTTTATGAGGTCCGCTTGCTCTCGCGAGGTCGCTTCTCTTTGTATGCGCCATTGTAGCACGTGTGTAGCCCTGGTCGTAAGGGCCATGATGACTTGACGTCATCCCCACCTTCCTCCAGTTTATCACTGGCAGTCTCCTTTGAGTTCCCGGCCGGACCGCTGGCAACAAAGGATAAGGGTTGCGCTCGTTGCGGGACTTAACCCAACATTTCACAACACGAGCTGACGACAGCCATGCAGCACCTGTCTCACAGTTCCCGAAGGCACCAAGCCATCTCTGGCAAGTTCTGTGGATGTCAAGACCAGGTAAGGTTCTTCGCGTTGCATCGAATTAAACCACATGCTCCACCGCTTGTGCGGGCCCCCGTCAATTCATTTGAGTTTTAACCTTGCGGCCGTACTCCCCAGGCGGTCTATTTAACGCGTTAGCTCCGGAAGCCACGCCTCAAGGGCACAACCTCCAAATAGACATCGTTTACGGCGTGGACTACCAGGGTATCTAATCCTGTTTGCTCCCCACGCTTTCGCACCTGAGCGTCAGTCTTCGTCCAGGAGGCCGCCTTCGCCACCGGTATTCCTCCAGATCTCTACGCATTTCACCGCTACACCTGGAATTCTACCTCCCTCTACGAGACTCAAGCCTGCCAGTTTCGGATGCAGTTCCCAGGTTGAGCCCGGGGATTTCACATCCGACTTGACAGACCGCCTGCGTGCGCTTTACGCCCAGTAATTCCGATTAACGCTTGCACCCTCCGTATTACCGCGGCTGCTGGCACGGAGTTAGCCGGTGCTTCTTCTGCGGGTAACGTCAATCAACACGGTTATTAACCGTATCGCCTTCCTCCCCGCTGAAAGTGCTTTACAACCCGAAGGCCTTCTTCACACACGCGGCATGGCTGCATCAGGCTTGCGCCCATTGTGCAATATTCCCCACTGCTGCCTCCCGTAGGAGTCTGGACCGTGTCTCAGTTCCAGTGTGGCTGGTCATCCTCTCAGACCAGCTAGGGATCGTCGCCTAGGTGAGCCGTTACCCCACCTACTAGCTAATCCCATCTGGGCACATCTGATGGCAAGAGGCCCGAAGGTCCCCCTCTTTGGTCTTGCGACGTTATGCGGTATTAGCTACCGTTTCCAGTAGTTATCCCCCTCCATCAGGCAGTTTCCCAGACATTACTCACCCGTCCGCCACTCGTCACCCGAGAGCAAGCTCTCTGTGCTACCGTTCGACTTGCATGTGTTAGGCCTGCCGCCAGCGTTCAATCTGAGCCATGATCAAACTCTTCAATTTAAAAGTTTGATGCTCAATGTTTCTTTATTTCTAAAGAAAAGAACTTCGTAATGAATTACGTGTTCACTCACTGAGACTTGGTATTCATTTTTCGTCTTGCGACGTTCAAGAATCCAGTCACCCTGAGTGCCCACACAGATTGTCTGATAAATTGTTAAAGAGCAGTGCCGCCTCGCTTTTTGCTGCGGCGCGGGTTGCGTATACTACGCTTTCCCGCCGTGAAGTCAACTGTTTATTTTCAGATTTCTTCACCTGACAGGCCGGTGTATTTGCCGTTGTGCCGTGTCAGTGGTGGCGCATTATAGGGCGTTAATTCCCGCTGACAACCCCTAATTTCAAAAAAGTTTTCAACCGTCTCTTTTTTCAACAAAGCGTGGTAAAAAGCGGCATAAATTGCCGATTTCGCTGTTTTTACCACCACTGAAAGGTATCGAATGGCATACTAGCCAGTGAAATAAAGAGATAAGGAAGTAAAAATGCCGCTAAACGCACAACAACTTGCCGCGCAGAAAAACATCTCCTGGGTTCTGGCTGAGAAACTGGCGCAACAAATCCTGAAGGGAGAATATGCCCCTGGCAGTATTCTGCCGGGTGAGATGGAGCTGGGCGAGAAGTTTGGCGTAAGCCGCACCGCTGTCAGAGAGGCGGTAAAGACATTAACAGCAAAAGGGATGGTGCTCCCGCGCCCGCGTATTGGTACTCGCGTTATGCCGCGCGGAAACTGGAACTTCCTTGATAAGGAACTGCTCTCCTGGTGGATGCATGAGGATAACTTCCAGGAAGTTGTTCAACACTTTCTTATTATGCGCAGTAGCCTTGAGCCTCAGGCGTGTCTGCTTGCCGCCACGTTGGGTAGCGCGGAACAAAAAGCGTATCTCAACACATTAATGGAAGAGATGGTGTTCCTGAAAAAGAACTTCAACCGCGAACGCTGGGTGGAAATCGATACGGCGTGGCATGAACATATCTACGCAATGAGCGATAACCCTTTCCTAATCTCTTTTTCCACGCTCTTCCATTCGGTTTATCACAGCTACTTTACTTCTATTACCCAAAATGAAGTGGTCAAGCTCGACCTTCACCAGGCGATTGTGGACGCCATCCAGGAAAGCGATGGCGACAGCGCGTTCCGGGCGTGCCAGCTGTTACTGAATACGCCGAATTAACAGGACATGGTATGACAGAAAAAAAAGCGCGCAGTATGGCCGGCCTGCCGTGGATTGCGGCAATGGCCTTTTTTATGCAGGCTCTGGATGCCACGATTCTTAACACCGCACTTCCCGCAATAGCACAAAGCCTTGGCCGTTCCCCTTTAGCAATGCAATCGGCGATTATCAGCTACACACTGACCGTCGCCATGCTTATCCCTATGAGCGGCTGGCTGGCCGATCGCTTCGGTACACGGCGCGTCTTTATGCTGGCAGTCAGCTTGTTTACCCTTGGCTCGTTGGCCTGCGCACTTTCTAATTCATTATCGATGCTGGTTATGTTCCGCGTGGTTCAGGGGATTGGCGGCGCGATGATGATGCCGGTCGCACGCCTGGCATTGCTTCGGGCTTATCCGCGTAGCGAATTGCTGCCGGTACTGAACTTCGTCACCATGCCTGGGCTTGTCGGGCCAATTCTTGGGCCGGTGATGGGAGGCGTGTTAGTCACCTGGGCGAGCTGGCACTGGATCTTCTTAATTAATATCCCGATTGGCCTCGCCGGTCTGTTTTATGCGCGCAAATATATGCCGAACTTCACTACGCCACGACGCAGTTTCGATATGGGCGGTTTTTTCCTGTTCGGTTTAAGCCTGGTGCTGTTCTCAAGCGGAATGGAGTTGTTCGGTGAGAAGCTGGTCGCCAGTTGGATCGCTTTTACTATCATTCTGAGCGGCATTTTGCTGTTACTGGCCTACGTTCGCCATGCGCGTCGACACCCGACGCCGCTGATATCGCTCAACCTGTTTAACACCCGGACCTTTTCCGTCGGGATCGCCGGGAACATAGCTTCACGCCTGGGTACTGGCTGTGTGCCTTTTTTGATGCCGTTGATGTTACAAGTTGGGTTCGGTTATCCGGCATTGATTGCCGGTTGCATGATGGCCCCCACTGCGCTGGGTTCTATCCTGGCGAAATCCACGGTAACTCAGGTACTGCGCTGGTTTGGCTACCGGAAAACACTGGTTGGTATCACGCTGTTTATTGGTTTGATGATTGCGCAGTTCGCCTTACAAACACCGGCGATGGCAATATGGATGCTGGTGCTGCCGCTGTTCATCCTTGGGATGGCGATGTCCACGCAGTTCACCTCAATGAACACCATTACGCTTGCAGACTTAACCGATGAGAACGCCAGCAGCGGTAATAGTGTGCTGGCAGTAACACAGCAACTGTCGATTAGCCTCGGCGTGGCGGTTAGCGCAGCGGTACTACGTTTCTATGAAGGGTTTGACGGCACAAACACCGTTGAGCAATTCCACTATACCTTTATTACTATGGGCGCGATTACGCTGATTTCCGCGTTAGTTTTTATGTTGTTAAAAGCAAAAGATGGCCGCAACCTGATTAAAGAACGGCACAAAAAATCAGGCTGAGCCGCGCTCCATCAATATTGGTGTGAGCTGCAAACGCTGCTGTTGCAAACCTGGCTCCGCAATCCGGTGGATAAGCACATCAATCGCCAGCTCACCCAGTTCATCTTTTGGCTGATGAATAGTGGTGAGCGGCGGCGTCATATAGCGCGCCAGTTCAATGTCGTCATAACCGACGATCGCCATGTCCTGCGGGATTTTCAGCCCCGCCTGGTAAAGCGCCTGATACGCGCCAACGGCCATCGCATCATTGCCAATAAATACCGCCTGCGGGCGCTCGTTCATTGCCAGTAATGTCTGCATCGCGTCGAAGCCGCCGCCAAACTCAAAATCGCTCTCGATCTCATCCCCTTCACGAATCACCAACCCGGCGCGAGCCATCGCTTCGCGATACCCTTCCAGGCGCAAACGTGCGGGGGTTTTATCCAGCGGACCAGTAATGCAGGCGATACGCGTATGCCCTTTGCCAATCAGATATTGCGTCGCCATATCGCCGCCGAGCAGCGAGTTGTCCTGAATCAGATCGCTGTCACCATCGAATGGCGCCCAGTCCATCATTACGGTAGGAATTGAAGGGTAGCGCTGCATGATCTCTTGCGAAGGCTGGTGCGTTTCGGTACACAGCAACAGCAACCCATCGACGCGTTTTTGCATCAGAGTTTCCAGGTTGCGATTCATCCGCTGCTCGTCACCTTCGGTGTTGCACAACACCAGGCTGTAACCCCGCTCGAAACAGCTGCGCTCCACGCCGCGTACCAGCTCCGAGTAAAACGGATTGGTACTGGCGGTGATCAGCATACCAATCGTACGCGTCTGGTTGATCTTCAGGCTACGCGCGATAGCAGAAGGCGCGTAGTTCAGCGTCTTGATCGCCGTTTCCACTTTTTCGCGGATAGCCTCACTGACAAAGCGATCTTTGTTAATTACGTGGGAAACGGTTGAAGTAGAAACGCCCGCCAGGCGGGCAACATCCTTCATGGTCGCCAAGCGTCACCCCTGCGAAGAGAGAAAATCGTCAATCTCATTGCGCCACGGCACAGACGGTTGCGCACCCTTACGCGTGACGGCAATCGCCGCCGCCGCATGAGCAAAACGAATCGCCTCATCCAGAGGTTTATCTTCCAGTAACGCGGTTAGCAACGCGCCGTTAAACGTGTCACCCGCCGCAATGGTATCGATGGCTTTCACTTTAAAGCCCGGTACCCGTTTGCCTTCGCCATTAACGCTGGTCCACACACCACGGCTACCGAGAGTAATAATCACCGTGTTAATACCTTTGGCGTGCAGCGCCTGCGCAGCCCGCGCGGCGTCTTCGTCGCTGGCTACCTTAATGCCGGTGAGTTTTTCCGCTTCGGTCTCGTTCGGCGTGATGATATCCACCAGCGCCAGCAGTTCATCGGAAAGCTCGCGCGCCGGAGCCGGATTCAGCGCCACAATGGTATTGTTTTGATGCGCAATACGCGCCGCAGCCAGTACACTCTCAACCGGTGATTCCAGCTGCATTAACAGTGCAGAAGCCTGCGCGATCAGATCATGCTGCGCGTTGACGCGATCAATTGAGAGCGCCGCATTCGCTCCCGCATGAATACCGATAACATTCTCACCTTCACCGTTAACGAAAATCAGCGCAACACCTGTGGATTCGCCCGCAATCACGCTCACCGGCGTAACATCAATATTGTCGCTCTCAAGCTGTTTACGTACGCGCGCACCGGTATCGTCATCGCCGGTACAGGCGATAAACGCAATATCCGCACCGCTACGCCCGGCGGCTACCGCCTGGTTTGCCCCTTTACCGCCAAAAGCCACCTGATACTGGCTGCCCGTCACGGTTTCGCCCGGTGTCGGGAAAGATTCAAGGTTAAGAATGTGATCGGCATTGATACTGCCAAGGACAACGAGTTTGCCTGCGGTTTTCATGATGAGCTTGTCCGTAAAATGCGCCACCTTTCGGTGGCGCGTGCCATGCTTTTCTTTTTTGCATTGTCCCTCAGGTGAAAGGTGTTTGCCCTCCACCAGAATGACGAATTACTGCTTAACCACCAGCTTCAGATCAACCGGGTTTTTGGCGTAGACTTTTTCACCTTTCAGCACTTTGTCTGCGGTATCCACGCCTTTCGCGCCGATCTGCTCCGGCAACTGAGCGATAGTCGCCGCCAGTTTACCGTCGTTAACCGCTTTCACGCCGTCTGGCGTACCGTCGAAACCAACAACCATGACGTCGGATTTACCGGCGGTTTGCAGTGCGCGCAGCGCACCCAGCGCCATTTCGTCGTTCTGCGCGAAAACAGCCTGCACATCCGGATGCGCGGTCAGCAGGTTCTGCATGACGTTCAGGCCTTTAGTGCGGTCGAAGTCAGCCGGCTGGCTGGCCAGTACGTTAAATTTGTGCGCAGCAACTGCCTGCTGGAAGCCTTCACCACGTTCACGCGCAGCGGACGTCCCGGCAATACCCGCCAGTTCAATCACTTTCGCGCCTTCGCCCGCTTTCTTAGCAATGTAATCCCCGGCAATTTTGCCGCCGAGCACGTTATCAGAAGCGATATGGCTTACCACTTCACCGCTGGAAGCCACACGGTCAAGGGTGATCACCGGGATTTTCGCCTGGTTTGCCATTTTCACAGCGTTACCTACAGCGTCGGAATCGGTCGGGTTGATCAGCAGCAATTTGGTGCCGCGCACGGTCAGGTCCTGCACGTTCGCAAGTTCTTTCGCCGGGTTGTTTTGCGAGTCCAGCACCACCAGGTCATAACCCAGTTTGTCCGCTTCTTTCTGCGCGCCATCCTTCAGGGAAACGAAGAACGGGTTGTTCAGCGTGGAAATCACCAGAGCAATAGAGTCTTTCGCCATCGCGTTTGCGCTTACGGTGGCGCTCAGTGCAACAGCAGAAACCAGAGTGGCCAGTTTTTTCATGTTCATTTTCATGAGTCCTGTTGTGTAGGTAATTACTGCTTTTTGTTGTCTACCAGCACCGCGAGCAGAATCACCACTGCTTTAACGATCATCTGGTAATAGGAGGAAACGCTCAACAAATTCAATCCATTATTGAGGAAGCCAAGGATCAGTGCGCCGATTAACGTTCCGACAATACGTCCTTTGCCACCTGCGAGACTGGTCCCACCCAAAACAACCGCAGCGATAGCATCCAGCTCATAACCTGCTCCCGCAGTAGGTTGCGCCGAGGAAAGACGCGCCACTTCAATAATGCCCGCCAGCGAGGCCAGAAGGCCGCACAGGGAGTAAACGATAACTTTAACTTTATCAACGCTGATACCGGACAAGCGCGTTGCTGCCTCGTTACCGCCTAACGCATAGATATAACGACCCAAACGGGTGTGATGCAACAGATACCACGCCGCGATAAAGACGACGGCCATCAGCCACACCGGCGTCGGAATGCCGAACGGGCGACCGATACCGAACCAGCCAAATACGTCAGCGTTATCGGTAAAGCCGGTGTTAATCGGGCTACCGTTGGTATAAACCAGCGTCACACCGCGCAGCAGCAGCATCATCACCAGCGTGGCGATAAACGCCTGTACGCGGCCTTTCGCGACAATCGTACCGGTCAGTGCGCCAACAGCCGCGCCGAGCGCCAGCGCGCCGAAAACCGCCACCAGCGCGTTAACTTCCATTCCCACCAGCGAGGCGGCAACCGCGCCGGTGAGCGCTAACAGAGATCCGACGGACAGATCGATTCCCGACGTTAAAATAACCAGCGTCATACCGACCGCCATAATGGCGTTGACCGAGGTCTGTTGCAGGATGTTTAACAGGTTATTGACGGTAAAAAAGTTCGGGCTCATGGTCGAGACAATCGCAATCAGCACCAGCAGGGCAATCAACGATTTTTGTTCCATCAACCATGCTTTGGTGAAATAACGGCGACCAGAAACAGCCTGGGTAGTCATCTTTTTTACTCCTGATTCACACGATTAAGCTTGCCCACAGCGGCAGCCATCAACACTTCCTGAGTGGCCTGCTCGCGCGTGAATTCCCCGCCGAGATGCCCTTCATGCATCACCATTATGCGATCGCTCATGCCCAGCACTTCCGGCATTTCGGAGGAGACAAGAATGATGCTCAGGCCATCGGCCTTAAACTGGTTAATTAGTTGATAAATCTCTTTTTTCGCCCCAACATCGACACCACGCGTCGGCTCGTCGAGGATCAGCACTTTCGGCCGCGTCATCAAACCGCGCGCGATCGCCACTTTTTGCTGGTTCCCGCCGGAGAGCAAACCAATGGCCTGCTCCATAGAAGGCGTTTTCACATTAAACAGACGAATAAAATCATTTACTGCCTGCTGCTCATCTTTGTGTTTCAGCGTACCGCCCGCATGGCTGAAGTAACGCAGCGCAGTCAGCGACATGTTCTCTTTCACCGACATGCCGAGGACCAGCCCGTCACGCTTGCGGTCTTCCGAAATATAAACAATACCGTTTGCCAGACCGTCCTGCGGTGAGCGGGTTATGACTTCATGGCCGTCGAGCGTCACATAACCGCTGGTGCGCGGCAGCGCGCCATACAGCACTTTCATCAGTTCAGTGCGCCCCGCGCCCATCAGCCCGGCCACGCCCAGGATCTCGCCTTTACGCAACGTGAAACTGACGTTTTCCACCCCCGGCCCGCACAGATTATCAACGGTCAGGCGGATCTCGCCCGGCGCTTTATCCAGCCGCGGATATTGATCTTCCAGTTTGCGGCCAACCATCATTTCAATCAGCGTATCTTCGGTCAGCGTGGCCACTTCGCGCTCGGCGATAAATTGCCCGTCACGGAAAACGGTCACGTCATCGCAAATCTCGAAGATCTCTTTCATGCGGTGAGAAATATAGACGATGCCGCGCCCCTGCGATTTCAGCTCGCGAATAACACGGAACAGCGATTCGGTTTCGGTATCGGTCAGGGCATCGGTTGGCTCATCCATAATGATGACCTGCGATTCGTAGCTCATCACTTTGGCGATTTCGACCATCTGCTGATCGCCAATCGACAGTTCGCCGACCAGCCGATCGCTTTTAAAACGCAGATTCAGCTTCGCCAGCAGTTTGTCCGCTTCGGCAAACATCTTTTTCCAGTCGATTTTGCCAAAGCGATTCACAAACTCACGGCCAAGGAAGATGTTCTCGGCGATGGTGAGTTGCGGGATCAGGTTCAGTTCCTGGTGAATGATGCCAATACCGGCTTCCTGGGAGGATTTCGGCCCGCTGAACGTGGTCTCTTTGCCTAACCACAGCAGCGAACCGGCGTCACGGGTGTAGATGCCCGTCAGCACTTTCATCATCGTTGATTTGCCGGCACCGTTTTCACCCACCAGCGCCATCACGCGGCCAGGGTAAACATTTAGCGCCGCGCCGGAGAGGGCTTTTACGCCGGGAAAGGCTTTATCAATGCCTTTGAGTTGTAGTAACGCGTCCATGATGGCCTCAGAAGGTCACGCCAGCACAGAGAATGATATTCGCAAACGGGGAACACTCCCCGCTGCGAATCACCGCATGACTGTCCGCGGTGTGTTTTTTAAATTGCTCGTGCGTAACGTACCGCACATTGATGTTATTTCCCTGGTGTTTTTGCAGCTGCTCAATATGCTTGAGCAACGTTTCATGGAGCTGCGGATTATGCTGCTTAATCTCCGAGGCGATAATCGCGGTCTCAACCTGCATTTCCGCCGTCACTACTTCCAGTACTTGCATAAAGGAAGGCACGCCTTGAGTGAGTGCCATATCAATGCGTTGGGTGTTACGCGGTACCGGCAACCCGGCATCACACACCACCAGCGAATCAGTATGACCAAGACGAGAGATGACTGACGAGATGTCAGCGTTCAGCACACGACCTTTTTTCATTTTTTATGCTCCATCAGCGAAACGTTTCGCTGTATTGCAGTGTAGTACGAAGAATGTGCAGAAAACTATCTTGCCGTTACAGAAGTGTGATCGATATCGAAACGTTTCGCTTGCCGAATTGATGAAAAAAACAGCTTTCCTGTTTTAAGTAAAATAGCCAGTAATTAATAGCAAAAACCCCTCATAAAGAGGGGTTTTATTAGCATTAAATTTCGACCTGCGTTCCCAGCTCTATCACCCGGTTTGGCGGGATCTCAAACTGGTCTGGTGCGCGCAGCGCGTTACGCTGCAGCACCAGATAAAGTTTCCCGCGCAGACGCAAATACCAGGGGCGTTTGCCCAGGATCAGCGATTCATGCGACATAAAGAACGAGGTCTCCATCATGCGGCAGTTCAACCCTTCCAGACCGCAGCGGTGGAACACTTCTTCCACGTTCGGCGTTTCGCGCCAGCCATAGCTCGCCACCACACGCCAGAAGGTTGGCGACAATTGCTCAATCTGCACGCGGCGCACATTGTGCACATACGGCGCATCTTCAGTACGCAGCGTCAGCAGGATCACGCGCTCATGCAGCACCTTGTTGTGCTTCAGGTTATGCATCATCGCGAACGGGATAACATTCAGTGCACGCGACATATAAACCGCGGTTCCCGGTACGCGCACCGGCGGTGATTTCTCCAGCGAGGCAATCATTGCCTCCAGAGAGTTACCATGTTCATGCATACGGCGCAGCAAGCGGAAACGCTCGCTCTTCCAGGTCGTCATCACCATGAACATCACCAGCCCAAGGGTTAATGGCAACCAACCACCGGAGACGATTTTGTCGAGGTTCGCCGAGAACAGCGGCACATCGATAGAGAGGAATAAGAGCAGAAGCAGCCCCACCAGCACTTTGTTCCAGTGCCAGTTTTTGCGCGCCACCGTGGTGGAGAGAATAGAGGTCAACACCATGGTGCCGGTCACGGCGATGCCATATGCCGCCGCCAGGTTACTGGAGTGCTCAAAGCTGACAATCACCAGCACCACCGCAAAGTAGAGCAGCCAATTAATGAACGGGATATAGATCTGCCCGGATTCCATCTCCGAGGTATGGATGATACGCATCGGTGCCAGATAACCCAGACGTACGGCCTGGCGCGTCAGGGAGAACACGCCGGAAATCACCGCCTGCGAGGCAATCACCGTCGCCAGCGTGGCAATAATCAGCATCGGGATCAGCGCCCATTCCGGCGCAAGCAGGAAGAAGGGGTTTTTAATCGCTTCCGGCGTTTTCAGCAATAACGCGCCCTGACCAAAGTAGTTCAGCACCAGCGACGGCAATACCACAATAAACCACGCCACGCGGATCGGCAGCTTACCGAAGTGGCCCATATCCGCATACAGCGCTTCCACCCCGGTGATAGAGAGCACGACCGCGCCCAGCGCCACAAAGGAGATAGCTTTATATTGCAGGAAGAAATTCACCGCCCACATCGGGTTCAGTGCCTGCAATACTTCAGGGTTGGCAATAATACTACGTGCGCCGAGCACCGCGAGAATCAAAAACCACGCCAGCATAATGGGCGCAAACAGCTTCCCCACAAGGCCTGTACCGTGTTTTTGAATCGCGAACAGCAGGGTTAACACCACAATCGACAGCGGCACAATCCAGTCGTCGAGCGAAGGCGCGATAATTTCCAGCCCCTCTATCGCCGACATCACAGAAATCGCGGGGGTTATCACCACCTCGCCATAAAAGAAGCTGCCGCCAATCAGCCCCATGATCACCAGCACCGAGGTCATCCTTGCGGAGGTATTGCGCCCGGCCAGCGACATCAACGTTAAGATCCCGCCTTCACCGGCGTTATCCGCCCGCATGACGAAGGTCAGGTACTTAATGGAGACGACAAAAATCAGCAGCCAGAAGATGAGCGACAAAAAGCCGAACACAGCATCGCGCTCAACGCCAAAACCAAACTGACCAGACAAACATTCACGAAGTGTATAAAGTGGGCTGGTGCCGATATCACCGTAGACAACCCCAATCGCCGCAAGCGTAACCGCAGGTAATGATTGCTTATTATCAGTGCTCATAGACTAATCTTTTGATTGAATGCCAAAATGTGTGCTTAGTCCCTTGGCCCACAAAAAGCGCACAGTATGCACGATTATTTGTGAAATCGTACCCCTAAATGCGGCCACATTAATCTGGCGCAAAGAAAATAAAGCCGTTCTTCAGTCTATTACAAGCCCTTTCAGGAACGTCTATACTCGCTTTTGCAAGCCGGATAACACGGCGAAAGGACGCAAATCTATTATGGCTCACTCACATTTATTAGCAGAAAGAATTTCCCGCTTGAGCAGCGCGCTGGAAAAAGGGCTTTTTGAGCGCAGCCACGCCATTCGCCTGTGTTTGCTGGCGGCACTAAGCGGTGAGAGTGTGTTTCTTCTTGGCCCGCCGGGCATTGCCAAAAGCCTGATTGCTCGCCGTCTGAAGTTTGCCTTCAAACATGCCCGCGCGTTTGAATATTTGATGACCCGTTTCTCGACGCCGGAAGAGGTGTTTGGCCCGCTTTCCATCCAGGCATTAAAAGATGAAGGGCGCTACGAGCGCTTAACCAGCGGCTATTTACCGGAAGCTGAAATTGTCTTTCTGGATGAAATCTGGAAAGCAGGTCCGGCCATTCTCAACACGCTGCTGACGGCGATTAACGAACGACGTTTTCGCAATGGTGCCAGCGAAGAGAAAATCCCCATGCGCTTGCTGGTGGCCGCCTCTAACGAACTGCCGGAAGCGGATAGCAGCCTTGAAGCGCTGTATGACCGCATGTTGATTCGCCTGTGGCTCGACAAAGTGCAGGAGAAGGGTAACTTCCGCTCGATGCTGATTAGCCAGCAGGATGAGAACGACAACCCGGTGCCTGCGGAGTTGCAAATCACTGATGACGAGTACGCCAGCTGGCAACAGGAAATCAGCAAGGTCAAACTACCGGATAATGTTTTTGAGCTTATCTATACGTTGCGCCAGCAGCTTGATGCATTGCCGAGCGCGCCGTATGTTTCCGATCGTCGCTGGAAAAAGGCCATCCGCCTGTTGCAGTCCAGCGCCTTTTTCAGTGGCCGCGATGCGGTCGCGCCGATTGATTTAATCTTGCTGAAAGATTGTCTGTGGCACGACGCTGAAGGCATGCGCCTGCTGCAACAACAACTGGAAATTTTGATGACCGGGCACGCCTGGCAACAACAATCGATGCTCGCGCAGCTCACCACTATTTCGCAGCGCCACCTGCAACTTCAGCAACAGCAAAGCGACAAAACGGCGCTCAAAGTGAGCCGCCAGGGCGGGATGTTCAGCCGACGCCCTCATTACGATTTACCCGCCGATGTAACCGAACCGGTGCTGACACTCCTCCTGCAACAGCCGTTAAAATTACATGATTTGCAGGTTATTCACGTCACCATTGAACGCAGCGCGCTGGAGCAGTGGCTGGCGAAAGGCGGTGAGATCCGCGGCAAACTTAACGGCATTGGTTTTGCGCAAGTGCTGAATCTGGAAGTGGATGCCAGCCTGCATCTGTTGATCCGCGACGTCAGTCTGCAAGGATCGCGTCTTGCCCTGCCCGGTGGCAGTACCTCAGAAAATGTGCCGGAAGAGATTAAGCAGCAACTGGAAGCACTGGACAACACCTGGCACCAGCAGCACACCCGTTTTAGCGAGCAGCAAAAATGCCTGTTTATTGCCGCCGACTGGTTAGGTCGCATTGAAGCCAGCCTGCAGGATGTCAGAGCGCAGATCCAACAGGCGCGGCAATGCTAACGCTGGAAACACTCAATGTAATGCTCACTATCAGTGAGGAGGCGTTGGTTGAAGAACTGATAGTTCTGCTGCTGGCGTCCCCGCAACTGGCGCTGTTTTTCGAAAAATTTCCCAAACTCAAACACGCCATCACCGAGGACGTCCCGCGCTGGCGTGAAGCGCTAAAAAAGCACCTCAAAGAGAGTGAAGTGCCGCCAGAGCTGGCACAAGAAGTGTTGAGCTACCAGCAAAGTCAGCTGCTTTCAACGTCGCAATTTACTGTTCAGTTGCCACAAATTCTGGCTTTGCTGGATAAGCTGCGCTCGCCTTTCGCAACACAAGCGAGGCAAATGGTTGCCGATAACCCGGTCTTTACGCCCGCGCTGCATACTCTGTTTTTGCAACGCTGGCGGTTGAGTCTGGTGGTGCAAACCACCGCTTTCAACCAGCAGTTACTGGAAGAAGAGCGCGAGCAATTGCTCAGTGAAGTGCAGGAACGCATGACGCTCAGCGGCCAGCTAGAGCCGGTGCTGATCGAAAATGAAAACGCCGCAGGCAGGCTATGGGATATGAGCGCCGGTCAGCTTAAACGCGGTGATTATCAGTTGATCGTTAAGTATGGTGATTTTCTCAAAGAACAACCGGAACTCCAGCAGCTCGCGGAACAACTTGGCCGCTCACGGGAAGCCAGGTCGGTGCCGCGAAAAGATGCGCCAATGGAAACCTTCCGCACCCTGGTGCGCGAACCGGCAATCGTACCGGAGCAGGTTGACGGGCTGCATCAGAGCGACGATATCCTGCGCTTATTGCCGCCGGAACTGGCGACGCTGGGCATCACCGAACTGGAGTATGAGTTTTACCGGCGGCTGGTGGAAAAGCAGTTGCTGACTTACCGACTGCATGGCGATGCCTGGCGGGAAAAAGTGACAGAACGCCCGGTTGTTCACCAGGATTTTGACCAGCAACCGCGCGGCCCCTTTATTGTTTGTGTCGATACCTCCGGTTCCATGGGTGGTTTCAACGAACAGTGCGCCAAAGCGTTCTGCCTCGCACTGATGCGCGTGGCACTGGCGGACAAACGACGCTGTTTTATTATGCTGTTTTCCAGCGAAGTGGTGCGCTATGAACTTACCAGTGCGCAGGGGCTGGAGCAGGCGATCCGTTTTCTCAGCCAGCGCTTTCGCGGTGGCACCGATCTGGCGAGCTGTTTTCGCGCGATCATCGAACGGATGCAGGGCGGAGAGTGGTATGACGCGGACGCGGTGGTGATTTCTGATTTTATCGCCCAGCGCCTGCCGGACGATGTCGTTAATAAAGTGAAAGAGCTTCAACAGGTTCATCAGCATCGCTTTCACGCCGTGGCGATGTCGTCGCACGGCAAGCCCGGCATCATGCGTATCTTCGACCATATCTGGCGCTTTGATACCGGGATGCGCAGCCGCCTGTTACGGCGCTGGCGGCGTTAAAGCAGGCCGGAAACCTGCTCGCGAACATGCGCAGGCCACACGCCGCACTGCACTTGCCCGATGTGCGGTAATTGCAGCAGCAGCATGGTAAGGCGCGATTGACCGATCCCGCCGCCGATCGTTTGTGGCATCTCACCGCGCAGCAGCGCCTGGTGCCACTCCAGCTGTAAGCGATCTTCATCGCCGGTCAGCTTCAACTGCCGTTTTAAGGCATCGGCATCAACGCGAATGCCCATCGACGATAGTTCCAGCGCGTCTTCCAGTACCGGGTTCCACACCAGAATATCGCCGTTCAAACCGCTGAAACCCGTTTCCGCCGGCGTACTCCAGTCATCGTAATCCGGCGCACGCACATCATGGCGCTTGCCGTCGCTAAGTTTGCCGCCAATGCCCATCAGGAACACTGCGCCCAGCTCTTTCGCGATCGCTCTCTCGCGCCCTTTGGCATCGAGATGCGGAAAGCGGCTAAGCAGCGTTTCGCTATGTACAAAGTGGATCTGTTCTGGCAGGAACGGTACCAGGCCAAATCGCTCGCTAACGGCAGCTTCAGTCTCTTTGATCCCTGACCAGATCGCCTCAACGGTGCTTTTTAAGGTTGCCAGCTGACGCTGATCGTCACCCAACACACGTTCCCAGTCCCACTGATCCACATAAACGGAGTGAATAGAAGAAAGGCGATCTTCATCCGGGCGCAGGGCTTTCATGTGCGTGTATAGCCCTTCACCAGCGCTGAAGTCATGCTGGCCCAGCGTCTGGCGTTTCCATTTAGCCAGTGAATGCACCACTTCGAAACGGGCATCCGGCAGCGTTTTCACATTGACCTGTACCGCTTTTTCACACCCCGACAGGTTATCTTGCGTGCCATCACCCACGCGGCTAAGGATCGGCGCCTGAACTTCAATCAGGCCCAGTTTCTCCTCCAGCTGGCGAGAGAAAAAAGATTTCACGAAAGCAATCTGGCGTTGTTTTGCGATGTAAGCGGTTTTCATTATGTCACTCCTGTGTCCTGTTGCTATTCATTAAGCAATAAAACATCGCAATAACTCAATAATTCACAATTAAAAAGCCAGTAACGCTTTTGATTCGTCAATACAGCAAGCTAAAATAGAAATATTCATTATTCTTAATAAGAAAATCCTATGGAAAATTATCAGATCGATAATCTGGACCGCGGCATCCTCGACGCGTTGATGGCGAATGCGCGTACTGCATACGCCGAACTGGCCAAACAGTTTGGTGTCAGCCCTGGCACCATTCACGTACGCGTGGAGAAAATGAAGCAAGCAGGGATCATTACCGGTGCACGCATTGACGTAAGCCCAAAACAATTGGGATATGACGTTTGCTGCTTTATCGGCATCATTTTGAAAAGCGCCAAAGATTACCCCTCCGCGCTGGCGAAGCTGGAAAGTCTGGAAGAGGTGACCGAGGCTTATTACACCACCGGTCACTACAGCATCTTTATTAAGGTGATGTGTCGATCCATAGACGCCTTGCAGCAGGTACTTATCAACAAGATCCAAACCATTGATGAAATTCAGTCCACGGAGACACTGATCTCCCTGCAAAACCCGATCATGCGTACGATCCGCCCTTAACCGGGCGTTTTCATCCTCAAATAATACCCGTATTGTCCACAGGTAGATCCCAGCCCATTCACAGCGTACAATGCCCCCCTATTTATCGCCGAATGGCGAGTAAAACGGAGCGGGCTTCATGGCAGACATCACTCTTATTAGCGGCAGTACTCTTGGCGGCGCGGAATACGTGGCGGAACATCTGGCGGAAAAGCTGGAAGACGCGGGTTTCAGTACCGAGACGCTGCACGGCCCGCTTTTAGAGGATCTTGTTTTGCAGGGCACCTGGCTGGTGGTCAGTTCCACCCATGGTGCGGGCGATCTGCCCGAAAACCTGCAACCGCTTTTAGATGATTTGAATGAGCAAAAGCCGGATCTGTCCCAGGTACGTTTTGGCGCTATCGGTATCGGTAGTCGTGAATATGACACTTTCTGTCAGGCGATCGAAAAACTGGAAGCGTCATTAACAGCGTGCGGTGCAAAACAGATCGGCGAAACGCTGAAGATCAACATCCTTGATCACGATATTCCGGAAGATCCAGCAGAAGAATGGCTGGGATCCTGGAAAAATTTACTCAATAACGATTAAAGATCGTGCGA